>NZ_LNUV01000001.1:0-105914 GCF_001512285.1 Arthrobacter sp. EpRS71
GTTTTGGGGTGGGGCGTGGCGGACGGTGGCTTTGTACCCCGTCGCGTTGACGGTGTCCACGATCTGCTGGTCTGTCACGTTTGCCGGGACTGTGATGTGGGCTGATTCAAGGGGCAGGTTGACGCTGGCCTCCACGCCCTCAAGTTTGCCCAGTTTTCGTTCCACTCGATTGACGCAGGAGGCGCAGGTCATGCCCTCGATGTCCAGTTCGATGACCCGGGGTGCGGGCTGGTTGAAAGTCTCCTGGCTACTCAAGACGACTCCTAAGCTTCGTTGGCTACCACCAGGTAGCCGGCTTCTGCCACAGCCTCGCCGATTTCCGACGGCGATAGCTGCTGGGTTGATGTGATGGTCACGGTGGACAGACCACCGGGATTGAGGTCCACTGCAACGTTTTCGACGCCGTTGAGTGACTCAAGTTCTTCGCTGACGCTGGAGACGCAGTGGCCGCAGGTCATGCCTGAAACGTGGACGTTGGTCTGGATGGTCTGGCTCATGGAGGACTCCTTGGTGGTGACGTGAATGGTGTGGTGGTTGTTGGCGGAATTACCGCAGCAGGCGCCCGATGGCATCGGTGGCCTCCTTCACTTTGGCGTCGATTTGTTCGGCGCGGGCTTCCGGGTTGGGCTCGGAGGCTGCACCCACGACGCAATGGCCGATGTGCTCCTCTACGAGTCCCAGGCTGACGGCATGGAGGGCCTTGGTGGCGGCGGCTATCTGGGTGAGGATGTCGATGCAATATTTGTCATCCTCCACCATGCGGGCAATGCCGCGGACCTGCCCCTCGATCCGTTTCAAACGCTTGAGGTATGCGTCCTTGTTGCTGGTGTACCCATGTGGCGCTGCGTGCTCCAGGTCCACCTCGATGATGGGTGTGTCCGGATGACTCATGCTCAGGTCTGGCGTGCTCATGATTCGAAACTATACCCATGGGGGGTATGAAGTCAAGTACCCCCTGGGGGTATCGCAATCTTTATGAAGGTGGCAATAGTATGTGCGGGGCGGGGAAGATCGGAGCGAGGAAAGATGGCCGTTTTCGTACTGATTCACGGTGGTGGTTCAACAGCGTGGGACTGGCACCTGGTCAGCCCGCTGCTCGAGGCATCCGGGCATGGCGTGGTGGCCGTCGACCTGCCTATCGAAGACAAGGCTGCCGGACTTGAGGACTATACGCGCGCAGTGACGGAAGCTGTGGGCGATGCTCAGCACACCATCGTGGTGGGGCACTCATTGGGCGGCTTCACGGCGCCTTTGGTCTGCGAGCAACTCCATTCCGACGGGCTGGTGTACCTCTCGGCAATGATTCCCATGCCGGGGGAGACCTTCGGCGACTGGTGGACCAGCACAGGGCATGACCGTGAAACCATTCCTGAGGAAGCGTTTTTCAACCTGGTGCCGGAAGAGTTGGCTAAGGAGGCCATGCGCAGGGAGCGGGACCAGCAGGGCGCGTGGATGTCCGGTCCCTGGCCTGGCCGGCATCCGGAGGTGCCCACCCTGGCGATTCTGTGCCGTGATGACCGGTTCTTCCCGGCTTCCTTCATGAGGCGACAGGTTCAACAGCGCCTTGCAAGCGAACCAGTGGAAATCCCGGGGGGCCATTATGTGACGCTGAGCCATCCGGAGGCTGTCGCTGCGGCCCTGAACAACTTTGCCCAACACGTAGCCCGGGAGCTGCGTTAAGGAAGGCAGCTAAGCGGGCTTGATGTACTCAGGGTCGATTTCGGCTGGCTTGGCCCGAACAATACTCTGGGCGTCGGTGACACTGGACGGCTCGGGGGCGGGCACGAACAAAGCAGTAGGCGGCTTGGCGGTACTGCAGTCCAGATCGGGAAGTGTCACCACGCTGCTGATGCGCAGCTGCCCTCCGGCGAGGTGCTCCATCCGGAACATCACGCCGGAAGCATTCAATGCACTCGGCACCTCACCCGTCTCGGATGCCCAGCGCACCACACAGCCCCGCACCTCGGCAGTGCCGGCGGCCGGGCCCGGTTTTACCTCCATGGGGAGAAAAGGATCGGGGCCAGGCTGGATGTCCGGGCGTCGTTTCTGCTCGACATCGTTCAGCGGGTGCCTTGAGAGGCGAACGCGGAGATCCAGGCTGGTGGTCTCCACCAATTCGGGCAACGTGAAATCCGTAATGTTCTGCGCGACAGCCTGGGCCTCGAGCGACTTGCGGGCCGCTATGACCCAAGGATCAGCCTCGATGGCCTCGTTGGGCGCCGCTCCTTGCCATTCAACCGCCGGGTAAGGGGGCGCGGGCTTCTTCTGTTCGCGGCACGCTGCGAGCCCGCCGGTTACAGTGACCAGCAGCAGCGAGGTGGCAACAGCCTTGAGATACCGCGGCCGGGATGTCCTTGCATGGCTCATGATCAACCCCCTTGGTTGCGTTTTTTCGCCTATCGAATCTACCACGGGCGGGTCACGGCTCAGGGGTCGGGGATCGGGTTTCAAATCTCAGGGGTAGTGGCCCACGGCCCATGTGGAACGCCGGCCCGAACCGTAGTCGGTCCGGGCCGGCAGCTTGGTGCCAGCGGGGTCAGTGCCCTTCCGCTGGTGTGTGGACCACGCAGATGGTGCCGGCGGGAACGTGTGCCGTTCCCCCCACATCCTCTCCGGAAAGCAGGTTGAGTCCGTTCGCTGGGTATTCGGCGTCGGTGTCTGTGTGGTTGATGAGGAAGGTGAAGGTGCCTTCTTCTGACCGGCGTGCAGCTACCTCCAGCCCGGCGGGTGGTTGAACTCCGGGCTCAATTCCTGCAGCACTCACGGCGTCCAGTACGACGTCGGCGAGGTGGCCGCCGTCGAGCTTTGTGGAAAGGTACCAAGCGGTGCCTTTGCCGAATTCGTTGCGTGTAATCGCCGGACCGGAAGCCGCGGGGCCGCTGGTGTAGCGGCTGAGTACTGTGGCGGTGCCGGCGTGGATTTCCTCGGACCACACAGTTCCGGTGGCGCCGTTACCCAGCGTGACGATCTCATGCTCCCGCAATGGCAGGAATTCGTGAATCTCCACGCCGAGAACTTCACGGAGGCCGCCCGGGGAGGCGCCTGCGGGGACGGTGTCGTTGGCATCCACGATTCCGGAGAAATAGGACACCAACAGGTGCCCGCCGTCGTGGACGTAGCGGCTGATGTTCGCAGCTGCTTTCTCGCCCACCAGGTAGAGGGCGGGGGCGAGAACCAGGTCATAACCGGAAAGGTCCGCCTCGGGGTGGGCGAAGTCCACGCTGATCCCGCGGTTCCACAGGACGGAGTAAAACGACTCTATCCTTTCGCGGTGGTCAAGGTCGCTGCTGGGCCGCCATTCCAGATCCTGCGCCCAGAACGACTCCACGTCCCAGAGGATGGCCACCCGCGACTCCACGGTGGAGCCCTTTACGGGGGAGAGTTTCCTGAGGTCGTCGCCAAGGTCAAGGACCTCGCGCCAGATTCTGGTGCCGGTACCGGCGTGCGGGAGCATGGCTGAATGGAACTTTTCAGCGCCATAACGGGAAGCGCGGAACTGGAAGAACATGACGGCGTCTGCCCCGCGGGCCAGGTGGGACACGCTGTTCCGGGCCAATTCACCGGGTCGCTTGGCGATGTTCCGGCCCTGCCAGTTCACCGCTCCGGTGGAGTGTTCCATCAACATCCAGGGACGGTTGCCTGCCAGCGAGCGGGTGAGGTCGGCATCCATGGCCAGCAGAACGTGGTTGTCAGTGCGCTGCGCAACCAAGTAGTGGTCGTTGGCCACAATGTCCACCTCCTTTGCCCAAGTCCAGTAGTCAGCTGAAAGGCAGTTGGTGGCCATGAAGTTAGTGGTCACGGGTAGGTGGGGCGTGTATTTCTTGATGACCTCGCGTTCGGCAATGAAGCACTGCAACATGGCGTCGGAGGTAAACCGGCGGAAGTCGAGCCGCTGCGCCTGGTTGCTGACGCTGGCTGAAAGCCGGGGGGCGTCGATTTCATCCCATTCGCCGTACTTCTGGCCCCAGAAGAGGGTGCCCCAGGCTTGATTGAGTGCGTCCAAGGTGCCGTAGCGCGTCCGGAGCCAGCGGCGGAAAGCCAGGACGGAATTCTCATCGTAGGACTCACTGACAGGAGCGCCGTACTCGTTATGGACATGCCAAAGAACCAGTGCGGGGTGTGCGGCGTAGCGGCGTGCCAACTGCTCCGTGATGTTGGCGGCGGCGCGTCGGTATTCCGGCGAGCTGGGGCTGGCCATGCCACGTGAACCGCTGCCCAGGGTGACGCCCTCACGGGTCACGGGGTGCGCATGCGGGTACTTCTTCCAGAACCAGGCAGGCGGTGCCGCCGTGGGTGTTCCAAGGTCCACGCTTATGCCCGCCTGGGCAAGCAAGTCCATCAAGTCGTCCAGCCATGCGAAGTCGTATTCGCCTTCGCGCGGCTCCAGCAACACCCAGGAGAAGATGCCGATGCTCACCAGGTTAATCCCGGCCTCCTGCATCAGCGCGATGTCTTCCACCCAGACCTCACGGGGCCATTGCTCGGGGTTGTAGTCCCCGCCATAGCAAAGGCCGGCCGGTCGCTGTACCCAAGGCGCGGGTGCGCGTTGGGCGGCGGGGGCCTGCAGGACGTCTGTCATCGAATGGTCTCCTTAGAACTGTGTGCGCTCCCAGTATTATCACAGCCCTTCAAGCTCTGACTAGAGGAGGTTTAGTGTTGACATGGATCACAGAGCTGTGACTAACTGGAACCGCTCACAGTCACACACCGAACTTCCGCTCGGATGAGCGACGAATCCACACAGCACCATTCAGCTTTTCGACAAGGAGGACGAAATGCGCAAGTCATTTCGTGCAGGCGCCGTAGCCATGCTCGCAGCGGCCACAATGCTCGCCGCAGGTTGTTCAGCAGGATCCACGGCAGGCAGCCAAAGCGCGGCCACCAGCGATCCCAACCAGAAAGTGGAACTGACCTACTGGGCTTGGGCCCCTAACCTGGACAAGGTGGTGGAACTCTGGAACGAGAAAAACCCCAACATCCACGTCACCGTCAACAAGCAGGACGGTGGAGACCCGGCCGTCACCAAGCTGCTCACCGCCGTTAAAGCCGGCAGCGGCGCCCCGGACCTGATTCAGGCCGAGTACCAGAAGATCCCCACGCTGGTGGCGGCCGATGCGCTCGCAGACCTTTCCGGCACCGTGGCCAACGACACCAAGAGCCACTTCCCTGATGGCGTGTGGAACGATGTGACGCTGGGCGGCGACACCCTGTACTCCGTTCCTCAGGACACCGGCCCCATGGTGTTCTACTACCGCGCCGATATCTTCGAGAAGCTGGGCATCGCCGTTCCGAAAACGTGGGAAGAATACGCGGCCGCGGCAAAGACCGTTCATGCAGCTGACCCCGAGGCCTACCTCGGAACGTTCTCCTCCAACGACGCCGGATGGTTTACCGGCATGGCCCAGCAGGCCGGAGCTTCATGGTGGGGCGTTGACGGTGACGCCTGGAACGTGAAGATCGCCGAAGACCCCACTGAAAAAGTGGCCGGATTCTGGGGCGGCCTCGTGGAAGAGGGCGTCATTGACAACAAGCCCATGTACACGCCGGAGTGGAACACGGCACTCAACACCGGCAAGCAGGTGGGCTGGCTCAGCGCGGCTTGGGGCCCGGGCGTCCTTGAGGGCAACGCCGGAGCCACGGCCGGGATGTGGAAGGCCGCACCCATGCCGCAGTGGGATGCTTCGAAGCCGGCCACCGGCAACTGGGGAGGATCCTCAACTGCTGTCACCTCCCAGTCAAAGAACCTCGACGCCGCAGCCAAGTTCGCCACGTGGCTGAACACTGACCCCGAGGCAATCAAAGCCCTGGTCAAGGAAGCGGGCATCTACCCAGCAGACACCGCAGGTGCCGAATCATCACTGACTGAAGCTCCTGCGTTCTTCTCCAACCAGCCTGATTTCTACAAGATTGTTGGCGAGGCCGCGCAGAACGTGGGCTCCTTCACCTACGGCCCGAACGTCAACGTGGCTTACAACGCCTACAACGATCAGTTCGCGAAGGCCGCACAGTCCAAGCAGAAGAGTGCCTTCCTGGACGCAGTCAAGAACATGCAGCAAGTCACCGTGGATGACCTGAAGAAGACCGGCTTCACGGTTAAGTAGCCGTTCCACGCAACCGCTACAGCGCGGGAGGGTGTCCGCAGGCGACTCGCAGGCACTCTCCCGCACACGCTGTCACGCGTCGACCCAGAACAACGCGTCGACCCAGAACAACTCGTCGATCCACCACAAGGAAGTGCACCGTGGCAATGACCGAAACCAGGCCCGGTCCGGCGGCCGGAACAACAGCCGATACCCCGAGGCGGGCCAAGAACTTCACATCCCGGGTGCTCATCCCCTACTCAATGCTCGCGCCGGGCATCATCCTTTTCCTCGTCTTCATGGCAGCGCCCATCATTTACACCCTGGTGCTCAGCTTCCAGAAGAAGAAGGTCAGCGGCCTGGGTTTGGGCAAAGGCTCACAAAGCACAGCGTTCGCTGGTTTGGACAACTACGTCAGTGCGCTGACTGACCCGGAATTCCTGGGCAGCGTCCTGCGGGTCCTGACCTACGGGCTTATTCTGATCCCGTTGATGCTCGGCTTTGCCCTGCTCTTTGCACTCCTGCTGGATTCACGACGGACAAGGGCCGGCAGTTTCTCCCGCACGGCCATCTTCCTGCCGTACGCTGTGCCTGCCGTGATCAGCTCGCTGTTGTGGGGCTTCCTTTATCTTCCCGGCGTCAGCCCTTTCCACTTCCTGGCCCGGCAGTTCGGGATGGAATTGCCCTCGCTCCTGGACCCCAACCTGGTCACGTTCGCCATCTGCAACATCGCCTTGTGGGGTGGTGTTGGCTTCAACATGATCGTGATGTACACCTCGCTCAAGGCCGTCCCCAGCGAAATCTACGAGGCCGCCAAGCTTGATGGCTGCTCCGAGATTCAGACCGCCATCAGGATCAAGATCCCCATCATCGCCCCGTCGCTGGTGATGACCGCACTGTTCTCGATGATCGCCACGCTGCAGGTCTTCGCCGAACCGACCACCCTGCGCCCCCTGGCCAACAGCCTTTCCACCAGTTGGTCCCCGCTCATGCTGGTGTACCGCGATGCCTTCACCCGCAATGACGTCTTCTCTGCGGCCGCCACCAGCATTGTGATCGCCTTGGCAACTTTCATCATTTCGTTCCTGTTCCTGCGCATCGTGCAGAAGCGGGCCTTCGGACAGGAGAACTGACCGTGACTGCCCTCGCCACGCCACCCAAAAACCGCCGCGCCAACCCGAGTCCGAGGAAGGCAAGCAAGGCGGGCAAAGCGGACTTCATCAGGGAAAAGCCCAGCTACGTCTCCACCGGAATCCTGATCCTCGGTGCGCTCTATTGCCTGTTTCCCGTGATCTGGGTTGTGGCTGCCGCGAGCAAGGACGGCACTGAGCTGTTCTCCACCTTCACCCTGGCGCCCAGCACGCACCTTTGGGACAACATCGTGGAGCTCACCGAGTACCGCGATGGCTTGTTCTGGCGATGGATGCTCAATACGGCCCTGTACGCGGGCGTCGGCGCGATAGTGTCCACCTGGGTCTCGGCCCTCTCCGGATATGTCTTGGCGAAGTTCGATTTTCCCGGCAAATCAGGGGTCTTCAAGGTCCTGCTGATGGGTGTGCTGGTTCCCGGCGTTATTCTGGCTATCCCGCAGTACCTGATGCTCGCGCAGGCCGGCCTCACCAACACCTACTGGTCCGTGCTGTTGCCCCAGATCATCAGCCCCTACGGCATCTACCTGGCCAGAATCTACGCTGCGGCATCTGTTCCCGGTGACGTCATTGAGGCCGCCCGCACCGAGGGCGCCAAGGAGATGTACATCTTCAACCGGATCGCCGCGCCCATGATGCTTCCCGGGTTGGTGACCATCTTCCTGTTCCAGTTCGTGGCCATCTGGAACAACTTCATGCTCCCGTACATCATGCTCGGTGATGACCACCTGTTCCCCATCACCGTGGGACTCAATGGGCTGCTGAACCAAGGCGCCTCGGCCCCGGCCCTCTACACGCTGGTTCTAGCTGGCGCACTGCTCTCCATCGTCCCGCTGGTCATCATGTTCCTCCTGCTGCAGCGCTACTGGCGGGTCGATCTGGCCGCCGGCGCCGTGAAGGCATAGTCCTAGGTAGGCTTTGCTCATGACTCAACCCACCCCCCGGCCAAGGCCCAAAATCGACGATGTGGCCGCAGAAGCCGGCGTCTCGCGAGGTACGGTCTCGCGTGTTCTCAATGGGGGCCATTGGGTGAGCCCGTCTGCGCTGGCCGCCGTCAACGCGGCCATCAAGAAGACCGGTTACCGCGTCAACCCGCATGCACGGAACCTTGCCACCAACCGGGCCAACTCTGTGGCGTTCCTGCTCACGGAAACCCAGGAAAGGTTGTTCGAGGATCCCAACTTCGCAGTCCTCATGCGCGGGGCAGCTGATGCGTTGGCTGTCCATGACATCCCGTTGGTGTTGATCATGGCCGGAACGGATGACGAGCAACGGCGTGCCACGGACTTCCTCACGGCAGGCCACGTTGATGGTGTCCTTCTCATTTCCTCGCATGGCAGCCGGAAGGGCATCATCGCGGACATCATTTCCGCCGGTGTCCCTGCCATTGCGTGTGGAGTCCCTTTGGGCTTCGAAAAGAAGATGGGTTACGTTGCGGCCGACGATTACGAGGGCGCCCGTGACGTTCTGCGATACCTGCGCGACGGCGGTCGGCAGCGGATTGCCACCATCGCCGGACCCGTGGACACGTCGGGTGGCACGCGCCGCCTCGAAGCGTACCGTGACGATCAGGGCGCGGACATTGATGAAGGTCTTGTTGCCTACGGCGATTACAGCCGTGATAGCGGCGCCAGGGCCATGCGTGAACTCCTCAACCGAACCAAGAACATTGACGCCGTTTTCGCAGCCAATGACCTCATGGCGCTCGGTGCCTTGGACGCCCTGCAGGAGGCGGGCCTGACAACTCCAGGTGACGTCGCCGTCGTCGGCTTCGATGACATCAAGCTTTCCCAGGAGGCGACCCCGCCGCTCACCACGGTCCGGCAGCCGTTTGATCGGATCAGCGAGGAAATGGTTCGTCTGCTCTTGGATGTCATCAGTGGCAAGCGTCCGGCGGCCGTCACCATCCCCACGGAGCTGGTCATCCGCGAATCGGCCTGACTGGTACCGCATAGGCTTGGATCATGCTGAACCTGGTCCTTGGTTTTCTCTTCGCGGGGCTGTTCCTTGCCTCGTTCCAGTCGGACCGGCGGCGGCTTCGCAACGGGGTTCTGTTGCTTGTAGCGGCGTGGTTTCTGCTGCAGGCCCTTTTGGATTTCCTCATTGACCTGAATCCGTGGTTTGAATGGCTGAACCTGCTGGTCTTGGTGGTGCCGGTGGTGAGCATCTTCGTGTTTGCGGGCTTCCTGATCGCCAACGGCGTGACCATGGTCCGCAGGGAGGGCCCGGGAATCACCAGCTTCCTGCCGGTCGCGGTGGGGCTCGCAGTGTTCCTCGCACCGGTGGTCGCGTTCCTTTTTGTGGTGAGCGGTCAGCCGGTCCTTACTGGTCTGGCGGCGTTGGCCTTCTTTCTGTGCGCCTATCTGGGGTGCGCGTTCGTGGTGTTCCTTGGGTATGCCTTGGTGTATTCCCGGATGCGTTTCAGTGCTAATCCCGCGGCCGTCATTGTTCTTGGTTCCGGGCTGATCGACGGCAACGTGCCGCCGTTGCTTGCCGCCCGCTTGAACAAGGCTTTGGAAATTTACGACGCCGGCAGCCCGGCCAAGCCGCTCTTGGTACCTACCGGGGGCCAGGGCCCGGATGAACCCCGGCCCGAGTCCACCGCCATGAAGGAGTACTTGGTGGCAAAGGGAGCGGCTGCCGCGGACGTGGTGGAAGAGAACCAGGCCACCACCACCCGCGAAAACCTGGCCTACTCCGTGGCGCTGCTCGCTGACAAGGGAATCCAGGGACCGCTGCTGGTGTGCACCAACAACTACCACGTCCTGCGCGCGGCCCTCTTGTCGCGTCGGCAGAAGATCAACGCGGAGGTGGTGGGTGCTCCCACCGCCAGGTACTTCGTCCCCAGCGCATTCCTCCGGGAGTTCGTGGCCGTGATGAGGGACAACCGCCTGACCAACATTGTCCTTTGCCTGCCGATGTTCGGGATTGCCCTGCTCATCACGGTCGCACTGATGAACTCGCCTGTGGTGTAGCTCTCCTAGGACTTGGGGAGCCCTGTGGTGAAGGTTTGCGTCCACTCGGTAACGGAACCGCCGGTGAAGACGTACCCCGGCCGTCGTTCCGCTGTGACGGTCACAGTGCCGGAGGGCTTCCTGTAGCTTCCGGCGGCGATTTCCTTGCCGTCGATCACGTACGCAACACCCGGGACGGAGGGGATGGTGTAGCTGTCCTGTCCATGACCCGGGCGGTCCGTGAAGGTGACTGGGACCGGCGTCGTGGTTTGGTAACTCAGCCCGAAGCCCAACGGCAGGAGGACACCGCTGGCATCGGCCTTGGGAACGTTGACCGGCAGCTTGCCGCTCGGGTTGACCACACCCGAGATGGCACGGACAGCACCGTGGAAGTTGACCTCTTTGACTCCATAGCTGTTGAGTACGGCGTCGGCGCCAGGGAAGACGTTGATGTCGTAGGGGTTGCGGGTTGCCACAACAATGACCGGTGTTCCGGTGGCGGCGAGTTCGGCAACCATCTGTTGCTGCGCAGCATTGCTGGTGGCGTTGTAGGAAGCGAAGACAACGGCGTCGACGTTGCCGGCGGCAGCCACCGCACGTGCGCGGTACGCCGCGGACGGTGAGGCCCCATCCTCGTAGTCTTCAATGACCGTGAATCCCTGGTCCTTCAGCAGTGGACCTGCGAGTTCCGGCCACGCTGAACCGGCGCCAACCATGAGCACTGAGCTGCCCGAAGCGAGCGGCAACACCCCGTTCTCATTGCGCACCAAGGTGACGGCGCGGTCTGAGATCAGCTTGGCCGTGGCGAGGTTTCCTGCGCTTCCCACCACGATGTCCACCGCGGCGGGGTCAGCCAGCGGCTGTTCGAAGACCCCACGCTTGACCTTCCACTCAAGGATCCGTCGGACGGACTCATCCAGGCGGGTCTCGGCGATTTCGCCGGACTCGACGGCGGCGCGAACCCCAGCGAACGATGCGTCAACATCCGGGGAGTTGAGGAGAATGTCAGAGCCCGCTTGGATTGCCTTGACGGCGATTTCCTCCTGGGGCCATTCGGCAGCCATCGCGGCCATGTCCAAGGCATCGGTTGTCACCAAACCCTTGAAGCCCATCTCATCACGGAGCAAACCGGTGAGTACCTTGTGGGAAAGGGTGCCGGGCATTTCCGCGTCGATGGCCTCCACAATGATGTGGGCCGTCATGACCATGTCCACGCCGCCGTCGATGGCGGCCTTGAATGGCTTCAGGTGCTCATTGAGGGTCGCGCGATCGTAGGTGACTGTGGGGAGACCGTAATGGGAGTCCACTGAGGTATCGCCGTGGCCGGGGAAGTGCTTGGCGGCCGCGCCGACGTTGTGGGCTTGAATGCCTTCGATCTGGGCAACACCGAGGGCACTGACCAGCGCCGGGTCCTCGCCCATGGAGCGGATTCCGATGACCGGGTTGTCCGGGTTGGAGTTCAGGTCCAGGACCGGCGCAAAGTCAACGTTGATACCCATGGCACGCATTTCGGAGCCCAGGATTTCACCTTGTGCCTTGGCCAGTCCCGCATCTGCTGTGGCACCAAGGGCCATGTTGCCTGGGAGCACAGTGGCGGGCGGTCCGATGCGGGCAACCAGGCCACCTTCCTGATCGATGGTGACAGCTAGTGGAATGCCGGTCCCGTCCTCCCGCATGGCCGTTTGTTGCAGGCCGTTGGAAAGGCCCGCAACCTGCTGAGGGTTGTTGGTGTTGCCGGACCACGCAAAGTAGAGAACGCCACCAAGGTTGTACTTCTCCACGACCTCGGCGGGCGTGTTGACGCCGTACCGTTCTTGATTCTTCGCCGCCATGGAGGCGTCGTCCGCCGACGAGCCGTAGACGTGAGTCCACGTCATCTGGCCGATCTTTTCGTCCAGCGTCATGCCGGCAATCATCGCCTCGATGTCCGGCGAGGCGGAGGCCGTCGTCGTACTTCCCGCGGTGGTGGGCGGGGCTGCGACTGCCGTTCCACCCGCGGTGATGACCCCCGCGCCCGTCATGAGCAGCGCCGTGGCGGCCGCCGTCATGAGTGAAGTTCGTTTTCTTTGCATGTGAATCCCAATCCCGTCGTCCTTGTTGTGGTTGAGGTTTGCGTTTGTTTGCGCGACTAGCGCTTGCCGTTGTAGAGGAGGTACCCGCGGGTGTCGCGCACGAACTGGTCCAGCTCGGACCGCCAGCTGTCCATGATGGTCCCGGCGTCAGCACCGGCGTCGAGCTGTTGGGCAAAGCGGGCCGAGCCGCTCAGCAGGCCCATCCAGCGGCCGGCGTCGCCTCGCCACCCGAAGCCGGGGTAGAGGCGCTTGGCTTCGACCAACATGTGGGTACCCACTTCCAGGGCTTCGACGCGGGTGGGATCGGTGATGTGAACCTGCACGCCCCCACAAATGAGGCCTTGGTTTTTGGAAAGTGTTGGCTGGAAATACGCCTCACGGAACGTGACGCCCGCAAGGCCCTTGCTGTTCAGTGCCTCGGCCCAGCGGTAGTCCACGTAGGGCGCGCCGATGAGCTCGAAGGGCCTGGTTGTGCCGCGCCCCTCGGACATGTTGGTGGCCTCGAACAGTGCAGTGCCGGGGTACAGGGTGGCGGTTTCGGGTGTGGGCATGTTGGGGCTTGGCAGGATCCACGCTGCCCGGTTGTCCGGTCCGGTCATTTCGCGCCGCCATCCCTGGACCTCCACCACGTGAAGGTCTTGGATGGGGGTAAGGCCGGCGGCGGGAAGATGAACCGCGTTGAAGTATGTGGCGAGCTCGCCCACGGTCATCCCATGCTGGAGCGCAATGCCCAGCTGGCCAACGCCGGACTCGTACCCCTTCTGCAGCACCGGTCCGCGGGCCTGGCCGCCGATGGGGTTGGGGCGGTCCAGGACAACAAACGTGGCTCCGGTTTGCGACGCCGCCTGCATGGCACCCCACATGGTCCAGATGTAGGTGTAAAAGCGGGCCCCCACATCCTGGATGTCGAAGCAGACGGTGTCCACGCCGGAGCTTTCAAAGAACCGCACGTAATCGGCAACCCCGGCACCGTAGGAGTCGTAGACCGTGATACCGGTCCGCGGATCCACGGACGTTCCTTCGCTGGCGCCGTCCTGCGCGGTCCCCCGGAAGCCATGCTCGGGCCCAAAAACTGCCCTGACGTCCACGCCTTTGGCCGCCATGTCATCCACGATCGAGCGGAAGTTTGCCAGGACGCCGGTGGGATTGGTGATGATGCCTACCTTGCGCCCCGCGAAGATGCTCCAGTTAGTGGCGGCGGCTACATCGGCACCGTTGACAAGTACTCCCGGTTTTCCCGGCCGGTTCTGGTTGGTGGCGGTTGCGCTGGGAGCAAAAGGCGCGACGACGGCGGCAGCTGCCGCCAGCCCCGATGCATGAAGAAGTTTTCTACGATCCAGTGCCATGAAGGAGCCTTTCGAGGGGAGCGAGTAGCATGACAAGTTTTGTGATTTTCCTTACACCGACCGTATTCGCTTGCCCGCACTGCGTCAATGACTTACCTTCCGAGCGACGCTTGTGTAACTTAATGACAAGGCCCTGGCGGTGTCGTGGATCGGGTTCTGTGTCGTAGATCGTGTTCGGTACCTTGGATTGGGTTCGAAGCACCGAAAGGAAACCATGGTGGAAGCGCCGGGGAATGCGCAGTTGTCCCGCACCGTTTTGGTGCGGATACGTTCTGCCCTGCCGGCGTTGCGCCCCTCGGAACGGGCCGTGGCCGAGCTGGTCCTCTCGGACCCATCGCGGGCTGCCACCATGTCCATCGGGGACCTGGCCGAGGAATGCGGGACGTCCACTACGTCAGTAGTGCGTTTCTACAAAAAGGTGGGCTACGGCAGCTACTCCGATCTTCGCTTGGACCTTGCCCGTGAAACTGCTCGCGAGAGTGTGGCCCATGGCGTACCGGCGGAGGTCTACGAGGACATCAACACCGCAGACTCATTGCAGGACATCGTCTCCAAAATTGCGTTCAACGAAACAATGTCCATCGCCGATACCGCGCAAGTGTTGGACGTGGACCAGCTGGCCAGGGCGGTGAGAGCAGTGTCCAGTTCCCGGAAGATCGACATCTTCGGTGTGGGAGCGGGCGGTTTGGTGGGCCAGGACATGCAGCAGAAATTGCACCGCATAGGACTCACCTCCTTCAATTGGGGGGATCCGCATGCCGCCTTGGCTTCCGCGGCCCTTCTGGATGCCGACGGTGTTGCTGTAGCCATCTCGCACTCGGGAGCCACGCTGGACACTATCGATTTCCTGAAGGCGGGCAAGGCGGCGGGAGCCGTCACCATAGCCATCACCAACCATGCTGATTCGCCACTGGGCAGGGCGGCCGACATCGTGCTGAGCACGGCCGCCCGCGAGACTCCTTTCCGCCCGGGTGCCATGGGTAGCCGGATAGCGCAGATGATGATCGTCGATTGCCTCTTCGTGGGGGTCGCCCAGCACTCCTACGACGCATCAATTGCTGCACTCCAGAAGACGCACGCAGCTGTGCGGGGCAGGAAGCTGCCGCGAGCGAACCCGTCGGCGTAGCAGCCCGATATGACAACCCGGGATAGTGCGCCCGGGGTAGGGTCGGTCCATGTTTACCCTCGTCGCTCCTCATACCTCCTACCATCAGTCCTTCCTCGAGTCTCACCGTGAGTGGGCCGGGGCCCATCAGGACGGTGCCGCCGTCTTCATGGCGGACGACGTCACCACCCCCGAGGGATTTGAGGAATGGGTTGCCAGGCTGCTGGACGCTGAAAACACCCCGGAGAAGGACGGCATGGTTCCGTGTACTTTTCGCTGGATCACGGAGGACTCGCGCTATGTAGGCTCCATCGCCTTCCGTCATCACCTCACCCCGGCCCTTTTGAACTCCGGCGGACACATCGGCTACGGAATTCGGCCGTCCGATCGTGGAAGGGGAGCGGCAACTTGGGCTCTCCGTGAGATGTGCAGCCTTGTGGCTGCGCGGGGGGAGTTGGATCGCGTTCTCCTGACGTGTGATGACCACAATGCGGCATCGGCTAAGACCATAGAGCGTTGTGGTGGGCTGCTTGAGGATGTGCGCACGGACGAGGATGGGGACCTTTTCCGCCGTTACTGGATTGACGTTCGGGCAGCCGCCCTCCGGACAGCCCGCGCAGATTAGCTTTGTCACCCCAGGGTTGACACTTCTACGAAATCGCCAGAGCGGGTCTTCGCCCGCCGTACATCGAGCAGGTCCCGTGGAGGGCGTCATGAATCCCATCGAAGAAAAGGTCCACTTACCGGACCCGGAAACCCAGTTCCTTGTCCATCCCCTGGACCTTCCAGGAGCCCGCAAGGAATTCCTGACGGGCTGGTGGCTGGGAATCGTTGCCACCCCGCAGTTTTACACGGCACTTTTGGCGTTTTTCTGGGCGGTCAGCAACAACTACGTCACGCCCATTTTGGTCCCCCTGGTGTTGGTGGTGATTGCGGGATGGATCAGCTCCACGCTCACCCGTGGCGATTGTTGTGATCATGGCCGGTGAATTGGTGGTCAAAGTGGTGCGGTACCGGTCCATGGAGGTGGCTTCTGACGCCATCGGCCTGATTGTTGTGGCCGGTGCGGTTGGACTCGGGTTCGGAATACTCCCCGCCGGCCGTGAACTCGCGCCCCTGGACCTGCTGCCCGGCGCCGCAATACTTCTGGGCGTCTGGTTGAGCTGGCTGATCTTCAGGCAGGTGGAGGCCCGCCGCACCCACGGCTAGCCGGTCGGGTACCCGTTCACGTTCCCGTCACCAAGCACTGTTAGGCTGCCGCGCACTACCCGTAGACGGCGGACACCGCAGGCCGCGCACACCCACAGACCAGGAGCACCGCATGACGGAGGCAAGCCCATCGAGCCCAACAGGCACATCACTGGACGATTGGTGGGTCAGGGACAACCTGCGCGAAACCATCGACCACTTGGTGGAGTTGGGCTACACCATCAGCGGCGGGCAAGGCGAGGACCCGGACCTGATCGATCCCGGCGGATCAGCGGTGGAAACGTGGAACGAGGATTATCCCTACGAACAGCGGATGACCCGCGACGAGTACGAAATTGAGAAGTACCGCCTGCAGATCGAGCTCTTGAAATTCCAGTACTGGGGTCAGGACCTGGGGCTCAAGCATGTGATTGTTTTCGAGGGACGCGACGCCGCCGGTAAAGGAGGCACCATCAAACGCTTCAATGAGCACTTGGATCCACGCTCTGCCCGAACCGTGGCACTGGCCAAACCCTCGGATCGCGAGCAAGGCCAGTGGTACTTCCAGCGCTACATCCAGCACCTTCCCACCGCAGGCGAGATCGTCATGTTCGACCGCTCCTGGTACAACCGCGCCAACGTGGAACGCGTCATGGGATTCTGCTCTGACGATGAGTACGACACCTTCATGGGCCAGGCCCCAGTCTTCGAAAAGATGCTGGTGGATGCAGGAATCCACGTCACCAAGTTCTGGTTCTCCGTGACCCGGCAGGAGCAGCGAACCCGCTTCGCCATCCGGCAGATCGACCCCGTCCGCCGCTGGAAACTCTCGCCCATGGACCTGGCCTCGCTTGATCGCTGGGACGACTACACGGATGCCAAGGAGCGGACGTTCCTGCACACGGACTCGGATCACGCCCCGTGGATCACTATCAAATCCAACGACAAGAAGCGCGCCCGCATCAACGCCATGCGCCACTTCCTCAACCAGTTCGACTACGAGGACAAGGACCATTCGGTGGTCTACGACGCCGATCCGCTCATCCTCCGCCGCGGCCGCGACGCCGTAGGCGACTAACCCTCAGCGATTGACGCCAAAGCTCGACGTCGGCACTCACCGTGAGCGCCGACGTCGAGCTTTCCGTGTCTTTTCTGGAAGTTGGTGACATTTTCCTGCTTGCCGGACATTAACTGGTTATGAGGGTGCGAACGGAGCAGGGGGATCGAGTGGAGTCGGCCGGGCAGAAGCATTTTCTGGCAACGCATGCGGCGTGCCACGACAAGGTGTACCGCTACTTCCGGCGCAGAACGCAGGGGACGCCCGCAGCCGAGGACCTTACCGCCGATGTCTTCCGGATCGTGTGGGAGAAATCCCGTCAGGGCCAGGAGTTGTCTGAGTTGGTGGTGTTCGGTATCGCCGGCAATGTCCTCCGCAACCATCGCCGTTCGGCTGTTCGCTCCATGAATCTCACACAACAACTGGAACGTCAGAGAACGCGCGGGTTGGGTTCCGACGGCGGCGAGGTTCGGGAGGCTTTGGACCAGCTCAAGCCGGAGGAACGCGACGTTCTCCTCCTGACGTACTGGGACGGATTCACCTCCGCCGAGGTGTCACGTCTGCTCGACATTTCCGCCACGGCCGTCAGGATGCGGTTGCACAGAGCAAGAAAGCAGCTCAGCAATCTGATTCGGGCGGATCAAGCCACAGAGGATGTGCAGCGATGAGTAGCAAGGAAAAGTCCACCATGGATCGCCTGACCGCAGCTGATCCGGCTTCCGCGGTTACCGAAGACGAGTTGGCCCGCAGCCGTGAGAAGAGCCTGGCTGTGATGGACACTGACGCCGAGCACATCACCGTGGGTGGGTCGGTTGCAGACTTCCAGCAACAGCGTTCACGGCGCCGTATGCGGTTGGCAGCAGGATTTGGGTTGGTGGCGGCCGCTGCAGCAGTTGTTGCCGGGGTAGTGCTGACGTCCTCCATGACGGCTCCGCCCACGGAGCAATCTGCACCGGCTGCTACCCAGCTGGATCCTGCGCCGGAAACAGGTTCCTCCAGCGGGCTGCCACTGCCCGAAATTACAGGCTCGCCGACGCCCACGGTGGAGGCCGACATCGTGGCGGGCAGTGCGGGTAAGTTGGCCGCCTCCACGACTGAAATTGACGGTGTCATTTCCGGGGGTATTTACATGCGCCCTGATGTTCTCCGGACACTGAAACTTGAAGCGGATAACAACGGTTGCATCGCCAACGGCTTCTTGTTCCCCACTGGCACGAAAGTCACAGACGCCGGGTTGGTGATGTCCGACGGAACAGTCTTCCGCATGGGCGATGTCATCTCCTTTGGGGGCTTGGAGGTGAATTCCAAGGACGTGGGAGAGTGCGCAGACGGCCGCCCGCTCGTCTACATGGAAGAGGTACGTGCTTACCCCGGAAAAGTTCCCGGCATAGGCGGATAACGCCAATTCGCGACGTCGGCACTCACCGTAAGTGCCGACGTCGTACTTCCTATTCGGTAGCCTCGTCCTCCACTACCGGGTCCTTCAGCAGGAGGGCCGTGCCCTGGAATGCGGGCAACTCGAGGAAGAAGCTGCACAGATCATCCACCTGGGCCACTTCTTCTTCGCCGGAGAACAAATCATGGACGGTGGCGCCCGGAACAAGGTGCGGGGACTGGATGCTGCCGGCGATGTCCTGGTCAGAGAAGTTCAGGACCGTCACCTGCAGTGCTCCATCTGCGAGCTGGTTGACCAACACCAGCAAGCCGCGGTTGGAAACGTCGGGCACATCAAGGAGCGTGCTGGTGGCGATGCCTGATTCTTCCCGCACCGTAAGGATCTGCTGGAGGCGCCGCGCATAGGAGTTCGGGTCTTTCAGCTGCTCAGGAAGGGAACCGTAGAGGCTCCGGGCACGCGCCATACCGGCCAGGGAGGTCTTGGCGTCCGGGCTGGTGCCCATGAGGTCGTGGGCGCCGCGGTTGATCCAGCGGGTGTCCCCCTGTGAGGTGAGTTCCTTGACGGTTTCGCGGTCCAGCGCTGTGATGCCCGTGAGGTCCCAGCCGGAGAGCGCGAAAACCCCAGGCTGCAACGCGTTGTACATGGACAACAGCACGTGCGCGTCCAGCACCTGCGCTTCCTGCTCCTTGGTGATGGCCTCCGGATCCTTGATGCCCAGGGCGGCCATGATGAAGCTGACCGTGGTGCAGGCGATCCCGTTGGTGGTGAACACCGCGTTGTAGGGCCCGTTCTCACCCGTGAGCCGTTCCCGCATGGTGTTCTGGACCTTTTCGGCCACCTCTGCGCCGGTGAGCTCCTCGCCGGCAAGTTCAAAGACGTCGTCCCTGTGCCCTGCCGCGAAGTGGAGCAGTTCATAGGTCAGCTCATCGTGGTTCTGGAGGGCGTGAACCAACGAGGCCTGGTCCACGCCGATCTCCATGGAAAGCCGCAACGTGAGGCGCAGGAACTCGGTATCTCCGATGACCAAGGCGTAGTGGTAGGCGGGCCTGGTGATGAAGTCGTAGGACAGGTCCGGGCCGGACTCGGACTGGGTCTTGATGTCGTCAATGGTGAGGTTGAGCTCCTGGAAGGAGAACCCGCCCACCTTGCGGATCATGGAACCAATCAGCTGGTTGGCGGCCTCGGACAACGGGTGGCCCTCGGACCAGCCCGGTTCTTCCTCGGCGCTCTTCTCCACGCCAAGGAACCCGTTGGCATCGAGCCGGAGCGCCCCGGTTCCGAGGTCAAGCAAGGAGTGCAGGGCGTCGCCAACCACCAGGCGCATGCCCGCGAAGGTGGGATCCAGCCAGTTGATGGAAGGCTGACCGGCCTTGAAGTAGTGGAGATAGACCCAGCGGCGTTTCTTGCCCGTGGTGTCGACGATGGGCTTGGTGGCGCTCCAGTTGGTTTCCTTGACGCCGGGCTCGTAGAAGATGACCCGCTGCAGGCGCCCGATGATGTAGCCGGCCTTTTGCAGCGCCTCCTCAGCCGCGGGGCTGATGTTCACCGAGTCTTCGCCCTCGGGGACGTCCGGCAGCAAGTGCCAGTCCTCCTCGGGGATGTCCACCATGTGATAGATGCCGGGGTAGTCCCGGAAGTTCATTTCGGCGAGGCGGAAGTCCGCTCCCTTGCCGGTGTGCCCCGGGACGATGTCGTCAATGACGGTGCCGCCGTGTTCATTGGCCACCTCGCACATCTGACGGAACTCCTCCTCGGTACCGAAGGCAGGATCGATCGCCATGCTGATCCGGTCAAAGTGCCCGTCCACGCTGGGCGTCTGCGACCATCCGCGGATGCCACCGGCCAGCTTCACCGGACCGGTGTGCAGCCCCCTGATGCCGATCTGGCTGAACGCTTCCCAGAGTGAGGGATCGCCCAGCGCTGAGAGGAAAGACTGTCCGTCCTGGGTGATGAAGGACAGTGGGTAGGCCGTGAACCAGACGGGTGCGCGCTCAACTGCTGCACGCGGGTTGGGCCTGGCGTACGAGTTCTGCCACATGCTGGCCTGCCCGGACAGTTGCCGGGCCATGGTGTTGGCGTCACCGAGCATGGACTGGTTCCTGAGCCAGTCCACATAGGTGGAGTTCAGGCCGTCGAACTCCAGGGAGGGCCGGGCGGCAAAGAACTGCCGCCTCCGGGCGATCGGCCGCAGCGCCTTGGGCCGGGCCGGATAAAACTGTTCATCAAAGGTGATTTCCGCCGGTTCGCTTGCGGTTTCATCGGGCGTTTCCTGTGGCGTCAACTCCGGATTTTCTTCTGGAGATTCGCTGATTTCTGACACGCTCTCGCTGACTGCAGGCTCCCGCACAGTTTTCTCCTTTACGTGGTCGCCGCGTCAACGCCGACCGTCCGAGGGGGTCGTTCAAGAGGTCACGTACCCGGGCTTACCCGGACTATTCATGCTAGTCGGGGGAGCCTGCCGTTTGTCTAACCCGGGAACAAGTAAGTCTCGTTATTATGTGCCGAATTGACCTTGGGCGCGCGGGCCTATCGGTTAGCCTCGCAAGCCAGTACCGTGACTCGTGAAGATCGGAGCACTCATGAAGATCGTTGTCATCGGCGGCAGTGGCCACATCGGCTCCTTCCTCGTTCCCCGGCTTGTGCGCGCCGGACACGAGGTCATCAACGTCAGCCGCGGAAGCAGCCCGCCGTACACCGACGTCCGTGAATGGCAGCAGGTCCACCAGGTCACCGCGGACCGCGACCAGGAGGAACGCGAGGGCGTCTTTGGTGACCGGATAGCGGGACTGGGTGCCGACGTCGTGGTTGACCTCATTTGCTTCACGCTCGAGTCAGCCACTGCGCTGGTGGAAAGTCTTCGAAACCAGACGGAGCACCTGCTGCACTGCGGCTCCATCTGGCGGCACGGGGTCAGTTTGAAGTTGCCCATTGCCGAAGGGACGGATTCCGCCGCTGAACCATTGGACCAGTACGGGATCCGGAAACGTGACATCGCCCGCATGCTCAAGGAAGAGACTGCTGCCGGCGGCCTGGCCACAACATCCATCCACCCCGGACACATCGTGGGGCCCGGATGGTTGCCGATCGGGCCGCGGGGCAACCTGGATCCGGAGGTGTGGCACACGATTGCCTCCGGGCATCCGCTCCAGGTTCCCGGGAGCGGGACTGAACTGATGCACCATGTGCATGCCGACGACGTTGCGCAGGCCTTCGGGAAAGCCATCCTTCACCGAGATGCTGCAGCCGGGGAGGACTTCAGCATTGTTGCGCCCACTGCCCTGACGGTTCGCGGTTACGTGAGCATTGCGTCGTCCTGGTTCGGGCAGGAGCCACACATGGAAACCGTGACGTGGGAGGAATTCCGCCGGACCACCACCCCGGAATTTGCCGATTCCAGCTGGGCGCATCTCTCCCGCAACCACTGCATGAGCATCCACAAGGCCACCTCCCTCATCGGGTACGCGCCCGGATATGAACCCGAGCAGGCGGTCCACGAGTCCTTACAATGGCTTATCAGCAACGGGCAGCTCCATCTGCCAAAGCTGCTGACCTAAGCCGGCAAAACCCATGTACCAGGTGCAGCGGAAGCCCCAAGCTTAGGAAGCCACAAGGGGGATAAGGTGCCGAACAAAGACGTCACAGACAGCCGGCTCGACCACGGATTCTTCATCCTCGGCGGAGCAGCTGCGGTGTGGCTGGCCTTCCTGCTGGTAGGGGAAAGCTTCCACCTGGGGTGGGGGCAGCTGTGGTTCTCGATAGTGTTCTGGGCATTCCTCGCATACCTGCTGCTGCCCAGGCTGCACCGGATCCTCACCACCATCTACGTTCCGGGATACTTCATTGGCCGCGCCCGGACCAGCGACGGACTGCTGGGTGACCCCGTCAATGTTGCGTTGCTGGGGACCGAACCTAGGATCCACGCGATCATGAGGGCCGCCGGGTGGACCATGGCCGACGACGTCACCTTCGCCAGCAGCAGGCGCATCATCAGCTCCACCATCTTCCGGCAAAGCTACACGGAGGCGCCGGTAAGCCCGCTATACCTTTTCGACCGCCAGCAGGATTTCGCCTACCAGCAAGAGGTCAACAACACTCCCGGCAAACGCCACCACGTCCGCTTCTGGCGTTGCCCCGAGGGCTGGCTGCTCCCGGGCGGCCATAAAGTGGATTGGCTCGCGGCAGGCACCTACGATCGCAGCGTCGGTTTCTCCCTCTTCACCCTTCAGATCACGCACAAGATCGAGCAGAACACCGACGTGGAACGGGACCACATCGTTTCCACCGTTTCGGACGCTGAGCCGGCCGTCTCGGTCCAGGTCATCGAGGACTTCTCCACCGGATATCACACGCGCAACGGCGGCGGTGACTCCATTTCCACCGACGGCGACCTGCCGATCATCGATGCACGCCGCGTCCACGTCCCCTCGGACCAGCCGCCCGGCCGGACCGACAGCCGCGACCGCCGGCCCGCTCCCATCATGATGGGCGCCGCTTTGGTGGTGGCCAGGGCAATCGCGGCACTGGCCCTCGCCATCACGTTGTTTACCTCAGGCGGTGAAATATCCGGCCTCGCCTTGGACGCCGACACGTCAGACCCGGAAAGCACGACGGCGGCAATCGCCTTGATAGCGTCCGTGGTCCTGGTGTTCGGGCTGGGTGAAGTTTTCCTGGCCTGGCGCATTTTCCTGGGCAGCAACGGAGCCCGCGTGATTGCCATGGGGCTGAGTTCCTTCTCCATCCTGGTCCAGGCAATCGACTACGCCACTGGCAGCGCGAATATCACCCTCGAAGCGGGCCTCTCCGGTTTGGCCACCGACATTCTGGTGCTCTTGGCCCTGTCCAGCCAACGTGCCCGGGTGTACGCCAAGCGGCAGCGCGTCCCGGCGGTCCCGGCGTCGGTGGTCAGCAGGCGCGTGCCTTCCTGACCCTTTTCGCCGGATAGTCTGAAATCTGTTTCCAAGGCCTGCGCTGGCAGTGGGCCTCCCGAAGAGTGGATTGAGGAAGACGGTTGGACGGTGTCCTCAAAGGTTTCTTCGTGGTCGGTGTTGTGCTGCTCATCGGCTACATCCTGGGCAGAACAAAGGTATTGGGTCCTGAGGGAAGCAAAGTCCTCTCCACGCTGACCTTCATGGTGGGTTTGCCGTGCTTGATGTTCTCGGCCATTGCATCCAAGCACATCAACGAGGTCCTGAGCGCCACTGGCCTGATCTCCGTGGTGACAGCAGCGGCTGTCATGCTCGTGTTCACGGTGGCTGGCACGATTGCTCGGTGGGGTGTCCGGCGAACAACTATTGGCGCGCTGTCCGTGGGCATCGTGAACTCCACCAATTTGGGTGTTCCCCTGTCGCTCTACATCCTGGGAAGTGCCACCTACGTCACCCCGATCATGCTGTTCCAACTGGCCATCGTGACGCCCATTGCGCTGACGATCCTGGACCTCACCGATCCCGCGGGTCAGCACGTGTCGGTGTGGCGCACGCTCTCCATCCCGTTCCGCAACCCCGTGACTGTTGCGGCGATCCTGGGCGTGCTGGTCAGCGCGCTGGGAATCGACGTGCCCAGCATGGTTCTGGATCCCTTGGCGCTGGTTGCCCAGTTGGCTGTTCCGCTGATGCTCATCATCTTTGGCATGTCCCTGCACGGGCTCTCTGTCCGTCCGGGGATCAATGATCGGGCCCCTACAACGGTGGCTGTGATTCTCAAGTCTGCGGTCCAACCGGCGCTGGCTTGGGTCTTGGCCGCCTTCGTCTTCCACTTGGACCCCTTCAGCACTTTCGTGGTGACTGCCTGTGCCATCCTCCCCACCGGCCAGAACGTGGTGCTCTACGCGGTCAGGTACGGCGTGGGCCAAGGAATTGCCCAGTCAACGGCCGTGTTCACCAGCATTCTGGCGGTACCGCTGCTGCTGGGGGCGGCCTGGCTGTTCGGCTAGCGTCCCAGCCACCCCTCAAGGCTCGACGACGACACCCAAGATGAGTGCCGGCGTCGTGAGTTGTTCGTTGTGAGCCTGTGCCGCCACCACCGACTATGAAATCGAAACAGCCCCGACACGCCTGGTTCAAGGTGTGTCGGGGCCGTTTTCGCGTCAAAGAAGGTGGTGGGGGTACATGCGTTAGCTCGGCGAATGCGTCGCTTAAACAAAAGAGCTCCGGAGTGCGTTATTGGGGGATACGCACTCCGGAGCAGCCTTTGAGCAGGGGCTTTCGCCGTCCTGCAGTAATCACTCTACGTGCCTTGGGACGCCTTTGCCACCACCTCGAATAAGTACTTTCGCTTTAGTTTTTATGGGCAGCGTCGTGCCGCTTCTTTTGGGGCACAATCAGCACCGGACGCCGCTGGTGATGACTCAGCCAAGCCGCCACCGAGCCGTTCAGTGCTTCAGAAATGCGATGCCCCAACCCAGGCTCGGGAGATCCCACGATGATCATGGAAGCATCGATGTCGGAGGCCAAACGGCCCAGTGCCCTGGCAGGGTCGCCGGCGAGCAGGCGCAACGTCCAGTCCGTGGTGCCGCCGTCCATGGCCTCAGTGATGGCTCTGCCCAGGTCATCCCGGATAGCTGCCACGTCCTCGTCATCCTTTTCGGGATGCAAGGACATTCGGTGCGTTTCGCGGGAAGGATCCCACTCCACGAGGTAGCTCGCCTCGTCCACATACGCGCAAACCAGCGGCACGCCCAGTTGTTCGGCCAAGGTCCGGGCAGTTTGCAGGACCTCCACATGCTGGTCCGGCAGCACTCCCACAACCAAGGGAATCCGTCCGCTGAAACCTTCCGCAGCCATACCCCTATTGTTGCTCTGCGGCACGTGCTTGAACAGCATGTTCCGGGCATCTGTCAGGGATCAAGCAGGCGGCCTCGGACCCTTGTAGAGACACCCGTCCCGGCCTACCGTTAATCCGAAGAGAGGCGGTCCGCAATGGAAATATATATGTGGTGGCTCGACCTGCACCTGGACAGCAAAGAGTGGCTGCGCGAAAACCTGCGGGCCGATGAACTGCCGCTGCAGGTATTGCAGCACATTGCCGAGGCCGGCGGACCCCATCCGGACAAGGTCAGCGGTGTTTTGACCCTTGCCGATTGGGACTTCATCGAAACACAGTCGGAGTTTGTGGACTGACGCGCTAGGCGCAGCTGGCAGCCGGGCGAGCGGCCGCGACGATGACCTGGGCCGCGGTGTCCGGGCCAAGAGACGGGCTCTCCTGAGGCTCGGCCGTGGCCTCCGCGGGCCGGAGTTTGGCCCTCATGCGAAGAAGTGCCACCGCTGAGATCAGGAACCAGGCCACGTTGGTCACTACGGACGGCCAGGCTCCGTGAAGCGTGCCATTAATGATGAAGGCGCACGAACCAAAGAGATTGACGGTCTGGAAAGTGCTGCCCGCTTGCAACCACCCCATGGACACCGCCATGTAGCCGCCGAGCATAGCCACTGCGCCGGCCCAACCGGCAATTTCGAACAGCAGTTCCATGGGAGTCCTTTCAGGATTTGGGCATCCGGATGAAGCCGACGGGCGGCGTGAGGTCCGGGATGATGGGCGTGATTCGGGGGTCGATGCTGCGTGACTGAATCGTGCTTGTGAGTCAATATTGAGGCAGTAACACCTTTAGTTCAATTGCATTATTCTGAATCCCATGTTTAGGAGTGCTTAACATGGAAATGGACCCCCGCAGGCTGCTGGTTCTTCTGGCTGTTGCCCGCACCGGAGGCGTTCTGGCGGCAGCTGATGAATTGCGGATAACGCCGTCCGCAGTGTCGCAGCAACTCAGCAAACTCGAGCACGAGGCGGGCCAGGCCTTACTCCTGCGGACCCCCAAAGGGTCAGTGCTCACACCCGCCGGACTGGCCATGGCAGAGGCAGGGGAAGAAATAGAACGGGCGCTCAACGTCGCCCGCGCCCGGATGCACAGTGAAGTCAATATTGCTGGAGTGGTGCGGGTGGGTGGCTTCACCAGCTTCATGCGCACCGTTGTGATTCCTCGACTCCCCGAATGGCGCAGCCAGTACCCCCAGCTGCAGATCCAGATCGTTGAGGACGGTTTCCCGGCACTGATGCGGCTGCTTCGTCAACGGCAGCTCGATGCCGTAGTGATTGAACAGGACTCGACGGCGGCCGAACAACGTCCCATGGCGGCCGGAATGGTTCAGGAACCCCTCCTGGACGAGCCCTGGAAGCTGGTGGTGCCTGCAGGGAGCCTGCTCGGCACCGACAACATAGACCTCAGCCGCCTGCACTTGCCGTGGCTGGGAGTGGAACCGTCCGCAGCAAACACCGCCGTGCTCGGACGCCTCCGCCACTCCACGGGCACCCGGATAGAGACTGTTCACCAGTACCACGACACCCTCACCGCACTGGCACTCGTCGCCGCCGGCGAAGGAGTGGCCATTGTGCCCACCCTCGCCCTAACAGGCGTGGTCCACGATCAGGTGGACATCCTGGACGTTCCCGGTTTGGGGACCCGGCACATCGCGCTGCGCCGCTTCGACCGCCGAAAAGCAGCCAGCTTGCCTGTGGACACCGTGGCCCGCCTGCTCCGGGAATCCGCGGCTGCGTTCGATACCCGTTCAGGCGCCTGACCGGTCCCGACTCGCAGACGGGACCGGCCGGCGTCGCCTAGTTGGGCTGCTGCATCTGGTTCAGTGCGGGTGTATCAGTTCAGTGCGGGCGTATCAGCAGGGACGACGCCCGAGCCATAAAGATCCGTGGCAAGATCCCGGAGGGCGCGCAGAGCCACCCGCTGGGTGAAGGGGCCGTAAGACACACGGGCCACGCCCAGTTCCTGGAGTTCGGCTGCTGGGAGGGCGCCGGGCGCGCCGATGACGGAGAGTTTCCCGTGTCCGAGGCCCTCGACCAGAGGCTCGATGACCTCCCGGGTCATGGCGCCGGGCACGAAAACCAGCGCCGCGCCGGCGTCGAGGAACGCCCGACCCCTGGCGATGGCGTCCTCAATACTGTCCTTGATGGGACGGTCACCGCCGCGCGCAATAGCGTCAGTGCGTGCGTTCAGCTGGAACGCAATACCTTCGTCCGCAGCGGCCCCTATGATCGCCTGTACACGGGCAACCGCCTCGTCGAAAGGCCGCAAGCGGTCTTCAACGTTCGCGCCAACCACGCCGATTCCAATAGCCCGGCGGATGGTCTCAGCCGGGTTCTCGAAGCCATCGTCCAGGTCCGCAGTGACCGGGTGATCCACGGCGTCGACAATTCGCTTGACCCCGTCCAACGCGACGTCCAACGGCATGGTTCCGTCGGCATAGCCAAAGGCGGCAGCAATGGAATGCCCTGCTGTGGCGATGGCCTTGGTTTCGGGAAGTTCCGCAATAGTGCGGGCACTGACGGCATCCCACACATTAACCACACTGAGGATTTCCGGGGCTTCATGGAGGGCTTTCAGCTGCTGTGCGCGTGCCGCGGTGTTTGCTTCAGTCATTGTTGTTCTCCGTCATCGTTGTCCGTCATTCACGGGTGGAACCAGGCTCATTTGCCACCCACCAGCCTAGGCATAACGTCGCCTAACGCGGTACCAGGGGCCAGCAGAACCGGACGCCCGTGGCTACGGACTTCCGAAGAACGTGGGCAGCGGGTCCACTGAATCCGCGCCCACCACACGGTTACGTCCCTGTGCTTTGGCTTCATACAGCGCGGCGTCTGCCACCCCGATCAAGAACTTCAGGTCCTGAGCTTTGGCTCCTGTGGACGTCACTCCATAGCTGACTGTGGGGTAGGGTAACCCCTCCGGATCTGCCCTGGCGGACAGGCGCCGACTGATCTCGGAGGCGATGGCCTCGGCCCGCTGTTGCGTTGCACCCGGTAAGAAAAGGATGAACTCTTCTCCGCCGTACCGGCCAACGAGGTCCGTTGACCTCACAGACGCAGTACAGGCCTCGGCGAAAGCACATAAGGCAGCGTCCCCGGCGGCATGCCCGTGCTCATCATTGACGGCTTTGAAATAGTCGAGGTCCCCAAGGATCAGGGCTGCGCCGCGGTGGTTTGCCGGACCTGCCAGTTCCTTTTCGGCCAGGTCCAGGAAGGCGCCCCTGTTGAGCAGCCCGGTCAGGTGGTCCCGTTCGGCGCGCTCCCGCAGCCTGGTGATCAGGTGGCTGTTGCTGAGCGCGTTGATGGTGAAGGACAGCGACACCAGGAGGATCAGATGCATCAGGGCCGCCGGCGCATAACCGAAGAACGTCCTGAACGAGTTGCCGTCCGGCCCTTCCACCACAAACGTGATGGCCCGGCCCAGATAGTACAGCGAGGTAAGGGCGGCGATGACGGCCAGGAACTTCGTTACCCGGGACTGGGCGGGCTTGGCGAACCACAACTCTGCAGCGGCCATGCCCAGGCCGGCCGCCGTCATGCCCAGGTACACCAAGCCGCCGGACCACAGGCTGGTCTCGGCGCCGTCCATCGCTGACGTGAGGCAGATGATCAGTGGAGCCGGCGCCAGCTGCCAACCACTGACTTTGCGGCCGCGAAGGGTGCGTGCCCCTGCCCAGATGCTGAAGGCGCCAGCCACAATCAGGGCTTTGCCGGGCGGATTTGCCCAGGCCAGGAAGGAGGTTCCGTTCAGCAGGAAAGCGAAATTTCCGGCGAAGAAGAGAAGCAAGGCAACCCGCCACCAGCCGGTGCACGCTGACCTGTCGACGCACGCGGACCTGAGTCGCCTGGAGGAGACGGAGGCGAGCACTATGAGGGTCAGTGTGATCACCCCCAGAACCATCCTCACGGAGAACGGATCCAGGACTATGGCTCCCTCTTGCAAGGAGACTGCAACCATGGCTCGTTCCTGCTACCGGCCGACCACCGCGGAAATCGTTCCAGGTGGCCTCATGGCTCTTTGACCTCGTCAAACATCTGTCCCCCATTAAATTGTGGCGGTCCCTCTTGACCGCAAAACCACAGTCAAGCACGTTTCCACCCATAACAGGCATCGGTCACAACCCGCGAAAAGTTTTTTCGATTTTCGCGTCACGATTAGGAGTTATGCCGCACTGTAACCGTAAGGGTTGTTCTTGCCTTGAATCGGACTATCCACATAAGCCCAAAAATCGTTGCTACCTGCACGCCCTGATGGTTCGATGGGGTTCATGGCTACTTCAGAGAGTTACGTCATCGCGATCGGGACCAAGAAAGGCCTGTGGCTCGCAACCAGCCCGGACCGCAAAGGCTGGTCCCTCTCCGGCCCGCACTTCCTCATGAGTGAGATTCCCAGCATCGGGATAGATACAAGGGACGGCAAAACACGAATCATGGTGGGTGTCCGGTCTGAGCACTGGGGACCCACAGTGGCCCACTCGGACGACCTCGGCGTCACCTGGACCGAGCCCGAGCAGGGCGCCATCAAGTTTCCGGAAGGCACCGACGCCGCGTTGGAGCGCATCTGGCAGATATACCCGGACGCCGAGTCCCGTCCGGGCGTCGTGTGGGCCGGCTGCGAGCCGATTTCCGTATGGAAATCAACCGACGGCGGCGAGCACTTCGAGCTGAACCGCGGACTCTGGGACCACCCCCATCGCAGTGATTGGGGAGCCGGCTACGGCGGTGCGGCGGCGCACTCCATTGTGGTTGATCCTTCCGGGGAGAAAGTCCACGTCGCCATGAGCACCGGGGGCGTTTACAGATCACTCGACGGCGGCGCCTCCTGGGAGCCCCGCAACAAAGGAATTTCGGCCTACTTCATGCCCGATCCCAACCCCGAGTTCGGCCAGTGTGTCCACAAAATTGCGGCGGATGCCGCCGTCGAGGACCGTTTGTATGCGCAGAACCACCATGGCGTGTACCGCACGGACGATGGCGGCGAGAACTGGGACTCCATCGCGGACGGGCTACCCGCTGATTTTGGGTTCGTGATGCTGACTCATCCTCGACGCGAGGGCACAGCCTGGGTAGTCCCCTTGAAGGCGGACGGCGAACGCATCCCACCGGGGAGCAAGCTCAGCGTCCACCGCACAGACGACGCCGGCGGGACATGGAAAGAACTGCACACAGGTCTGCCGGACCACGAATATAACGCCGTCCTGCGGGACGCGGCCTCCGTAGACACTGCCGAACCCACTGGCGTGTACTTCGGAACCCGCGGGGGCGACGTGTATGCCAGCGCTGACGAGGGCGAGACCTTTGCTGAAGTGGCATCTCACTTACCGGACGTGCTCTGCGTGCGTGCCGCCGTCGTGGTGGGGCGCCCGGCAGGGGCGGAAAACCCGCTGGCAGCGGCGGAAGCCACACTGGTGGCGGAAGCTGAAGAAATCGTCGAAGCGGCAGCGCAGACGCGCGACCCCGATTCCGAAGACCCAGCCACGGTGCCCGGTTAGGTCCGTCATGGCTGACTTTACGGTCCTGTTGCCTGGTGTCCTGCAGCCACTCGTCGGCGGACAGTCCTATCTGACTGCGTCCGCCGACGGGGCTGTGACCGTTGGACAGTTGCTGGATTCAGTGACCGAAGATTATCCGGTGCTGGCCAGGCGATTGCGTGATGAAACCGGAAAGCTCCGCCGTTTCGTGAATATTTACGTGAACGGTGACGAGGTCCGGCGTCTGAAGGGTCTTGAAACGGAGGTAGCGGCTGGCCAGGAGATTCTTATTGTCCAGTCCGTGGCCGGCGGCTGAGTGGGGTTTGGGGTCAAGCCGGTTCAGGCGACGCGCCAAACACTGCATTCGTCGGTATTGATGGCCTTCCTCATTCCGGAGGCGTGATCCATGATCCAGACGACGCCGATTCCCGGCGCTGTCTCTTGGACGCGCCCGCGGCGGATGACCACGTCATCATAGGCGGGTCCCACGGAAAGGCGAGCTTCAATCTCGTCTCCACGGTGGAGCTGGCTGATCGCGCGTATACGTACTGTGTGTGTTGTGGCTTCCTTCAACATGGTGGCCTCCTGGGCTGGAGCTTGTGCCTGCACTTGCCGGCTATTCCAGTGTGGCGCGGCAATGTTGCCACGGTATTTCGGCCCGGTTAGGGTCCCGTAAGCATTCCGGGATAGTTGGGTTTCCATGAGAACAGCCCCGCCTGCCGGTGTGGCTGGCTACCCGGTTGTAGCCTGATCTCGGTTGCTGAGACTCACAGGAACCACAGGCTCCGGCTCAGGGAGATCGAATGGGTGCGCTTCGGCAATCAATCGCGTTGTCAACAGGCTTGGTGGTGTTCGCCACCGGCCTCTTCTTTGTACAGACCCCTGCAACGGCGGTGCCGTCGCCCGGGCCGGAGAATCCGAACGTGCAGTTCGTGGAGGGCACACCGCACTCGGAGCATACGTTCGAGACTCCGCCCGAACGGGCCACACCATTCAACACCGGCCCCGATTCCGGCATCGGTTCGGGCTCCGGCGCCGCGGCAGCCGGGCCCAGCGGCGATATCCGGGTACGGCTGGTCACAGCCAAGCTCGCGGACAACACCAATACGGTGTCCATGACCAGTGCCGAGCAAGCCGTGGCCGCGTCCAGTAACTACTGGAAAGCGATGACGGCCAACAAGCTGTCCATGACGGTGAACACCAAGGTTGCCGGTCACCAGTCCAGGGCGAAATCCACTGACAGCTACAGCACCATCATGTCCACCATCACCAGCGAGCTGAATTGGACAGCAAGCCCGTACACGGCGCTGGTAATTTTCATTCCCCCGTCCACTCTGTCCGGGAACGCCCTCGGCGCCGGATACAGCAGCGGCAGCTACAGTGGCCGGGTGCTCCTGCCCCAGATCAGCGGGTTCACCAACAATGTGATGAGCCACGAGTTCGGGCATGTCATCGGCCTGATGCACGCGGACGCCCTACAGTGCGGCAGCGGCGCGTCCGACGTCGGCGTTGACAGCAACGGTCGGTTCACGGATCCTTCGTGCTACATCCGGGAGTACGGCGACACCACGGACATCATGGGTGCTGCCCAATACGAATCGCCTGTGGTGAGCAGCTCCCTTTGGGACTATGCCGGGCTCGGCCGGGGAGATGAAATCCGTGATGTTGGCGTTGCCACAGGCGCCAAGACCTACACGCTCAAACCTTGGGGCGGAACCGAAGCCCAGCGTGCCATCAAGTTCACCGATCCGGTCAGCAAAGAGGTGTACTACCTTGAGCTGCGGCAGGCGGCCGGCTACGACAGCTACCTCGACGACTCTGGCAAGCCAGCCGGAAACAGGGGCGTCAAGATCGTCCAGCGCGGTGGAGCCACCATCGCTTCGTCCCTGATTCTCATGCCGTCCACCAAGCCATTCCCGGAACCTTGGTACGCCACCAAGCACGCATGGCAGGCCGGCAGCACTTTCACTACCTATACCGGCACACAGGTGACCATCAATTCGGTATCTGCCACATCGGCGTCGGTCACTATTTTTGCCGATCCCAAGCTCACGGCGAAGATCCGCTTCTCGGTGGGCGACTTTGACGGCGACAAGCTCAGTGATGTTCTTTCCCGCGAGGCTGACGGTTCCCTGTTGCTGTATTCGGGTTTGCCCGGCAACAGACTCAACAGCCCCCGGGAGGTCGGCTCGGGATGGAACATCTTCGACGCCATCACCGGGATCTCGGACTTTGATGGCGACGGCCGCGGGGACATCCTGGCGCGCACCAGCGACGGCGCGTTGTGGCTGTATCCGGGCAATGGAAGCGGCGGTTTCCTTGCCAAACGGCAGGTCGGATCCGGTTGGCAGGGATTCTCCAACCTCATCGGTGTGGGGGACTTCGACGGCGATGCCCGGCCCGACCTCATGGCCACCAAGCCCGATGGCAGCTTGTGGCTTTACCCCAGCGATGGCCAGGGAGGATTCCGGGCGTGGTCCCAGGTTGGCTCGGGCTGGAACGGCTTCACCAGCATCACCTCAGACGGTTCGTTCAGCGGTGCTGGACCCGGGTTGTTCGCAAGGGCGAGCGACGGCACTCTCTATCTGTACCCCGGAAACGGCTGGGGCGGGTTCGTGCCGCGCATCGCCGTCGGAAGTGGTTGGAACGCCGTGGGCGACATCGTGGGTGGGCAGGATTTCACGGGCGACGCGAAGTCGGATGTCCTGACGGCGACGTCGTCCGGAACCATGCGCCTCTACCCGGGCGACGGTTCGGGATTTGCCGACCGCATGCCGATCGGGGCCGGATGGAACCAGTTCAGCCAGGTCTGGGAAGCGGGAGATTTCGACGGCGATGCTGTCGCGGACATTCTTGCCCGCGGCACCAATGGTGTGTTGTGGCTGTACCCGGGCAACGGTTCCGGCGGATTCCTGCCGAGAGTCCAGGTGGGCTCAGGGTGGGCCACGTTCACCTCGGTGCTCAGCGCAGGAGATTTCGACGGCGACGGTCACCCGGACCTTGTGGCGCGCACTTCCGACGGGGTGTTGTGGCTGTATCCAACGGATGGCCGCGGCCAGTTCCTGGCTCGAAAACAGATCGGCACAGGGTGGCAAGGGTTCACACAGATGCTCGCGCCGGGCGACTTCTCCGGCGACGGCAAAGCGGACCTTGTGGCGCGGGCTGCCGATGGCAACCTGTGGCTGTACCCCGGTAACGGTTCCGGCGGTTTCCAGCCATGGCGCCAGATCGGAACCGGCTGGAACATTTTCAACGCCGTCCTGCAGGGTGGCGACTTCAACGGCGATGGCACGGAAGACATCATGGCCCGCGGAACGGATGGGGCACTGTGGCTCTACCCGGGCAACGGTAACGGGGGTTTCCTGGCTCGGACGTCCATGGGGTCGGGATGGAATATGTTCACTTCCTTCGCCGCCCTCGGAAATGGCTTTACCGGGACGGGGAATCCTTCCGTTGTTGGTGTAGCCGGCGATGGAGCCTTGTTCCTTTATGTCGGCACGGGCAAGGGCTCGTTCCAATCGGTGGTGCTGGATCCCAGGTAGGGGTTAGTGCCTTTCCCTGGCTGCGTTCCTGCCCAGTTGCTTCGGCTGGGCCTTGCCCGTGGGCAGCGAAATGCCCGGCACGTCAGGAGATGTGCCGGGCATTTCCGTGCTCCAAGCCAGGTAACCGGGCAGGAGCGTCGGGGTTTAGGCGTGTTTCTTGTGGATGCCGAGTTCTGAAGTGGGTGTCTTGGCTGATTCGCGGGCTGTCATGGCTGAAACAGCTGCGATCACGCAGATCACGGCGGTGAAGATGGAGATCTGGACCCATCCGCCGGGCTTCGTGCCGCCCAGGGCCGTCACGATGGCCGGCGCAAAGCCTGCCATGAGGAAGCCGAGCTGCGTACCGATGGCCAAGCCGGAGAAACGGACTTTGGTGCTGAACATTTCACCGTAGAAGGACGGCCATACGGCGTTGGCTGCGGCGTAGCCGAACGAGAAGAACACCACTGAGACCACGAACATCAGCGGCACGTTGCCGCCTTCGAGGGTCAGCAGGAACACCGGGGTCATGATGGCGCTGGACAAGGCTCCGTAGATGAACACGGGTTTGCGGCCGATCTTGTCCGAGAGCATGCCGAACAGGGGCTGGGTTCCCAAGGCAACAACGTTTGCTGCGACCACCAGCCAGAGCGTGATGGTGCTGTTGACGCCGGCAACATCCTGGGCGTACTTGATGGCCAAGGTTCCAAAGACGGTGCTGACCGCGGCGATGAAGGCGCAGCAGACTACGCGGAGAACATCGCGCCAGTGCAGTCGCAGGAGATCGGCGACGGGCAGCTTGGAGATCTCATTGTTCTTCTTGGCTTCCGCGAAGGCCGGGGGCTCGTGGAGGGTGCGGCGGATGAAGAAGGCCACCAGGACAACCACTGCGCTGAGCCAGAACGGAATGCGCCAGCCGATGCCGTACTTGATCTCGTCCGGCAGCGCCACGACGGGGATGAACACCAGTGCCGCAAGGATTTGGCCACCCTGGGTACCGGTAAGGGTCCAGGAGGTGAAGAAGGAGCGGCGGTTGTCCGGGGCGTGCTCAAGGGTCATGGAGGAAGCGCCTGCTTGCTCGCCGGCCGCGGAAAGTCCTTGGCAAAGGCGGGCAAGTACCAGCAGGATGGGCGCCCACCAGCCGATGGTCTTGAAGTCCGGGAGGCAGCCGATGACGAACGTGGCGGCACCCATCAGGACCAGTGTGAACATGAGGACCTTTTGCCGGCCGATGCGGTCGCCGAAGTGACCCAGGATGACGGCACCCACGGGCCGGGCAACATAGGCAAAGCCGAAGGTTGCGAAGGACATGATGGCCGCGTTGGCGTCGGCGGAGGGGAAGAAGACGTGGGGGAAGATCAGGGCCGCAGCGGAACCGAAGATGAAGAAGTCGTAGTACTCGACCGCGCTGCCCAGGAAGCTGGCTAGCGCGGCTTTCTTGGGAGTTCCGGCGGTGGTTTCAGTGCCTGGCGTCGCTGACGGCATTGTTTGGCTCATGGGTGTTCCTTCTGTGACGACGGTGTCGCGGATCTGGCTTCTGTGGGGAGACCCAAGCATGGTGCGGCCGGTCGATCCCTGAACAAGTAACCGCATGGTGAGAGCTACTTGTGCAATACAGCAATAGTGGCTGTGAGTGGGGTCACTTGTCAAGAGATGTCACCACCATCTAGAAATAGCTCTCACTATGTGAGAGCATCGAGGTATGAGTGTGAAAGAGGACACAAAGACCGACATGGTCGGCAAAGCCCTAAGCCTGCTGGTACTTCTGGGCAATGAACCGCGGGGTGCGAGTGCGGCTGATCTGGCCAGGAGTGCCAGCCTCCCATTCAGCACGACGTACAGGCTGCTGGGCTCCCTGACCCGCGATGGTTTTGTGGACTACGAGCCGGATGGGCGCCGGTATCACCTGGGATTGCGCGTCTTCCAGCTCGGTCAGCGCGTCTCCAACCATCACGGTTTCGCGGCAACTGCGCTGCCTGTCCTCCAGCGCGTCACGGAGCGGACACATGAAGCCACCATCCTGTCTGTCCGCGACGGCAACCATCACCTCACGGTCAACAAGGTGGACGGACCCAAGACCTTCCGCGTCACCAGCGATCCCGGCCATCTGGGCGCGCTGCACACCACATCCGTAGGCAAGGCGATTGTGGCGTTCGAGGAGGAGGTTGAGCGGAAGCGCCTCCTTGAGGAGCTCCCCCTGGATCCGCTGACCGAGCACTCGATCACCGATCGCGACAAGTTCCGCGAAGAAATCGAGCAAGTGCGCCGGCAGGGGTATGCCGTCATGGATGAGGAGAACGAGGTGGGCATGCGCGCCGTCGCCGTGCCCGTACTGAACTCCCAGGGCCACGCTTTCGCATCCCTCGCCACGGCCGTGCCGGTCTTCCGGCTCACCATGGAGGAACTCATTGCGCACGTCCCCACCCTGCAGGAGGCCGCAGCTGAACTCGCGGCCCGCCTGCCCCAGCGCTGACGCCCGTTGTGAGGCCCGATTTGCGTCCCATATGCCCGGAATTCCACGCAGAGCGGGCCCCGCAAAGCACCTCGAAGCACCTGGGCATTCGCTAAATGTTCGCGATAAGAACAAGCGTGCGGAATATGAACACTTGTAGTAATCTAAAGAACACCCGGTCAGGCGGCACTCCCAGCGAATGCCCCCACGCCGCGGTGCTGAAGTCAAAGGAGCTTTAGGATGAGCAACCAAGCCGAGTCCGTTCTGGTGGGCCTCATAGGCGAAGGCGTCATGCCCTCGCTTACACCGCCCATGCATGAACGCGAAGCTGACGTCCAGGGCCTTCGCTTGCTGTACCGCCCCATCGATCTTCTGGAACTGCAGTTGCCGGCCGCCGCCGTCGGGGATCTCCTCACCGCAGCCCAGCGCATGGGCTTCAACGGCCTGAACATCACGCACCCGTGCAAGCAGTTGGTCCTTGAGCACCTTGACGAAATTTCCGACGACGCCGCGCGCCTGGGTGCCGTGAATACGGTCCTGATCCGGGACGGTCGGCTGATCGGCCACAACACAGACTTCTCCGGCTTCGGCTCGGCGCTCGCCGACGGCCTCCCCGAGGCTCAACTCGACCGTGTGGTCCAGTTGGGAGCGGGCGGCGCCGGTTCCGCCGTCGCCTATGCGCTCCTCAAAGCCGGCGTCAGCACGCTGGACCTGGTGGACATGGACCCGGCCCGGGCCGCGGAACGTGCCGCCGAACTGGGTGAACTCTTCCCGGCTGCCACGGTCACGCCGCGCAGCACGGACGAACTCCCGCAGATCATGCCCCTCGCCGACGGCCTGGTGCACTGCACTCCCATCGGCATGGCAGCGCACCCGGGCCTGCCGCTGGACATGGAGCTGCTGGAACCTCGGCATTGGGTGGCGGACATCGTGTACCGCCCCATCGAAACGCGGCTGGTCCGCGAGGCGCGGGCCAAGGGATGCGACGTCCTCGACGGCGGGCGGATGGCAGTTGGCCAGGCGGCCGACGCTTTCCAACTCATCACAGGTCGCGAGGCAGACCGCGAGCGAATGCGGGCGCACTTCCTTGAGCTGATCGCGGTGGAAGACGCCCAAGCTGCAGCCCCCGAGCTGACGAAGGCGGGCCACTGATGCGCACCGGTATCGCCACTGTCTGCCTGTCCGGCACGCTGAAGGAAAAGATGCAGGCCTGCGCCATCGCGGGCTTCGACGGCATCGAGATCTTTGAGCAGGACCTCGTGACGTCCCCGCACAGCCCGGAAGAAGTCCGGACAATGGCCGCCGACCTCGGCCTCGGCCTGGACCTCTACCAGCCTTTCCGGGATTTCGACGGCGTCACCCCGGAACTGCTCAAGGCCAACCTCAAGCGGGCCGAGGCCAAGTTCAAGCTCATGTCACGCTTGGGCATGGATACCATCCTGGTCTGCTCCAACGTGGCGACAGCCACGATTGATGACGACGATCTCAGGGCCGAGCAGCTCGCGGAATTGGCAGAGTTGGCGGGAGCACACGGCGTCAAGGTTGCCTACGAAGCCCTGGCGTGGGGCAAATACGTCAACGACTACGAGCACGCCTACCGCCTGGTTGACATGGTGGACCACCCCAACCTCGGCACCTGCTTGGATTCGTTCCACATCCTGTCCCGCGACTGGGACACCGCACCGATCGAGCAAATCAACGCGGAGAAAATCTTCTTCGTCCAGGTTGCCGACGCCCCCAAACTCTCCATGGACGTGCTGTCCTGGAGCCGCCACTACCGGGTTTTCCCGGGTGAGGGACAGTTCGAACTCGCCAAGTTCATGGGACACGTTGTCCGCGCCGGGTACACCGGGCCTGTCTCGTTGGAAGTCTTCAATGACGTCTTCCGCCAGTCGGACACCGAGCGCACCGCCGTGGACGCCATGCGTTCACTCATCTGGCTGGAGGAGCAGAGCGCCAAGTGGCTCGCCCATGCCTCCGGAGCAGATGCGCCGGACAACAAAGCCGCGGGCCGCCGTCGTTATCCCATGGAACTGGCCACGCTGCCCAAGGTGAACGAGCCCGCCGGCTTCAACTTCGCCGAGGTCAAGGCCGACGACACCGCGCAACTGGAGAAGCTCCTTGGCCAGCTCGGCTTCGGGTTCGAAGGCCGCCACCGCACCAAGGACGTCCAGCTCTGGACCATGGGCCAGGCCCGCGTGATCATCAACGAACAAGCGGCCTCGCACTTGGAGCCGGCTATCGCCGCTTTGGGGTTCGACGTCGACTCTCCAGTGATTGCCTCCGCTCGCGCCCAGCAACTCAAGGCGCCAGTGGTTGCCCGCAAGGTCCAGGCCGACGAGGAAGTCTTCCAAGGCATCTCCGCCCCGGACTCCACCGAGATCTTCCTGTGCCAGGGCAGCCCGGACGGGACGGCGGCGTGGACGCACGAGTTCGGCGAGGGCCTGGAACATGCCCCCAGCGCACAGAACGCAGTCATTGACCACGTGAACCTGGCCCAGCCGTGGCAGCACTTTGACGAAGCCGTCCTCTTCTACACCAGTGCTTTGGCCTTGGAACCCCAGCCGTTCGCGGAGGTCCCCAGCCCCAGCGGACTCGTGCGCTCGCAGGTGATGCAGACCAGCAACAAGGCGGTCAGGCTGGTCCTGAACCTGGCTCCGGCCCAGCAGGCACAAGAAAAAGCCCGCAAAACGTACCAGGAACACATCGCGTTCGCCGTGGACGACCTCGTGGCAACTGCCCGGTCCGCACGTGATCGCGGCCTCGAGTTCCTGCAGATTCCGGCCAACTACTACGAGGACCTGGACGCCCGGTTCGATCTTGAACCCGGCTTCCTGGCCACCCTCAAGGATCTCAACCTCCTGTATGACCGGGACGCCAACGGCGAATTCCTCCACTTCTACACGGCCACTGTGGGCAGTGTGTTCTTCGAAATGGTGGAGCGCCGGGGCAACTACGACGGCTACGGGGCGCCCAACGCCCCAGTGCGCCACGCCGTCCAATACGACTCGCTCCACCGGGTGTAAACCCACCGCAGCCGCCCATAGACCACAAGAACCGTCAACCGAAAGGAGCCGGCCGTGCCACAGGAACAGACAGCACAGGCGCTCGTATCAGAGGAACTCGTGCCGCCAGCTGAGCCGCATGCCGCACACGAGTCCAAGAAGGTGGAAACCCAGGCGGATCTCAGTGCTGAGATCAAAGCCATGGGTGATCGCTACGCCGAGGCACTGAACAACGGCCGTGCGCCGGAGACGATGCCGCGCCTGGATTACTCGCCGTACAGGAGCAGCATCCTCCGCCACCCCACCAAAAACCTGCACCACGCGGACCCGGAGACCATCGAGCTCTACTCGCCCGCCTTCGGCCACCAGGACGTGCACGCGCTGGAATCGGACCTGACCATCCAGCACAACGGTGAGCCCCAGGGCGAACGCATCATCGTGGCCGGCCGCGTCCTCGATGGCGACGGCAGGCCTGTTGCGGGTCAGCTCGTGGAGATCTGGCAGGCCAACGCCTCCGGCCGCTACATCCACAAACGCGATCAGCACCCGGCGCCGCTGGATCCGAACTTCACCGGCGTTGGCCGCTGCATCACCGGTGACGACGGCTCGTACAGCTTCACCACCATCAAGCCCGGCGCGTACCCGTGGAAGAACCACCTGAACGCCTGGCGTCCGGCGCACATCCACTTCTCCATGTTCGGCTCGGAGTTCACCCAGCGCATCGTCACCCAGATGTACTTCCCGGGCGACCAGCTCTTCCCGTTGGACCCCATCTACCAGTCGATCGTGGACCAGGACGCCCGCGACCGCCTCGTGGCACAGTACGATCACGAGCTGACGAGCCCCGAGTGGGCGCTCGGCTACAAGTGGGACATCATCCTGACCGGTTCAAAGCGCACCTGGACAGAGAACGAAGCATACGGCGACGCCGGGGACGAGGAGTAAGCGCATGAGCAAGCTGGCACCCACACCGGGTCAGACTGTTGGCCCCTTCTACGGCTACGCCCTCCCCTTTAATAAGGACAACGAACTCCTGGCTCCGGGCAGCCCCGGCAGCATCCGCCTCCAAGGCACGGTGTATGACGGCGCGGGGAACGCTATCCCGGACGCCATCCTGGAAATCTGGCAGCCGGATTCTGAAGGCAAGATCGTCCAGCGCACCGGCTCCCTGGTCCGTGACGGCTACACATTTACCGGCTGGGGCCGCGGTTCCGTAGGCAACTCCGGCGTGTACACGTTCACTACGGTCAACCCCGGCCCTACGGCTCCCGGCGCCGCCGCGTTCATCTCCGTGGCCGTCTTTGCCCGCGGCCTCATGAACCGCCTGTTCACCCGCGTGTACCTTCCCGAAAACGAGGAAGCGCTGGCGAACGATCCGCTGCTGAGCTCCCTCGACCCGGAGCGCCGCAAAACGCTGATCGCCCGCCGCGATCCCGACGGTGGCCTCACCTGGGACATCCGCCTGCAGGGCGGCGACGAGACCGTGTTCTTGGACTTCCAGCAGGACGGCTCGCTGGAAACCAGCGTCAACGCGGACCATTCTGAAGGGGAAACCCGGGCATGACCGACGGCGACTTCGGCCTCCTTAGCCCCGTCTCGGCGTCGCCCGCTGTGGCAGCGCTGACAGGCGACCGTGCCCTGCTCGCGGCGATCCTCGACGTCGAAGCCTCCTGGGCTGCCGTCCTTGAGGGTGCGGGGCTTGTCCCTGCCGGATCCGCGGCTGTGGTGGCCGAAGCCGCCTCCGTCGAGTACTATGACGCCGCCTCAGTTGCGGAACGCGCCCAGGGTGGCGGCAACCCGGTGATCCCCTTGCTCGGCGACCTCCGCGCCCGCGTCCGGGAGCTGGACACCTCCGGAATCGGTGCCAGCAAGGCGGTTCACGCCACGCTGACCAGCCAGGATGTCTTGGACACCTCGCTGATGCTGCTGGCGCATCGCACGGCCTCCGCGGTCCTGCTTGACGTAAAGCGCACGACGACGGCGCTCGCCACCTTGGCGGAGCAGCATACGGACACGCTGTGCGTGGGCAGGAGCCTGACCCAGCACGCGCTTCCGTACACGTTCGGGCTCAAGGCTGCGCAGTGGTTCCAGGGCGTGGCCGCTGCGGGTGCCCGGTTGGAATCCCTTGAAGTGCCGGTGCAGTTCGGCGGGGCCGGCGGGACGTTGGCCTCAAGCACGAAGCTCACCGCTGGAACGGACTCCACGCCGTTTACCCTTGCGGATTCCTTGGCTGCCGAGCTGGGCCTCGCACCTGTTCCGGCGCCGTGGCACACCAACCGCCTCGCGGTCACAGCCCTCGGCGACGGGCTCGCCGCCCTCATCGATTCCTTCGGCAAGATCGCTGCGGACCTGCTGTTCTTGAGTCGCCCGGAAGTGGGCGAACTTGGCGAACCGCTGGCTGCCGGACGCGGTGTTTCCTCGGCCATGCCGCAGAAACAGAACCCAGTCCTGTCCGTGCTCATCCGAAGCGCAGCGTTGCAGGCTCCTGGTCTTGCCGCGCAACTGCATCTTGCCGCAGCAACCTTCAACGACGAGCGCCCCGACGGTGCCTGGCACAGTGAATGGCCGGCCCTGCGCCAGCTGCTCGCCCTTGCTTTGGGCGCAGCTAACCAGCTGAGGGAGCTCACCGAAGGCCTCCGGGTCTTCCCCGACGCCATGCGCCGGAACCTCGGGATCTCGGGTCCGCTGCTGCTCAGCGAAGGTGTGCAGGCCGCCGTCGCGCCTCTCTTGGGCGAGGACGGAAAGCAGAAGCTGCAGGGCGTCGTCGACGAAACCCTGAAGGCGCCCGCCGCCGAGCAGTCCCGGATCTACACCAAGCTTCTGCGTGAAGCCGTGCCTGTGGACAAGCTGTCAGACGCCGAACTCGAAGCTCTCCTGGACCCCGCAAGCTACCTCGGCGAGGCATCGGAGATCAGCCGCCGCATCCTTGCCGCCTACCCGGATTATGCAGGAACCTCGAAAGGAGCCACACGTGGCTAAGCCAACTGTCAAGGCCGTGCTGCTCTCCCCGCAGCGCGAACTCGGAGCCAAACCGCTCTTGGTAGTGGGCCCGTCGCTGGGCACGTCCACTGTGCTGTGGACTGAAACGGCGGCGCTCCTCGGCGACGAGTACGACGTCATCGGGTGGGACCTCCCCGGCCACGGCATCTCGCCGACCACCACGGAAGGTTTCGACGTCGCGGAACTGGCTGACGCCGTCGTCGATCTTGTTGATTCGGTTGCCCCCGGCGTGAGGTTCCACTACGCCGGTGTTTCGCTGGGCGGGGCCACGGGCCTGCAGCTCGGCATCAAGCACGGCGACCGGCTCCGCAGCCTGTCCGTCCAGTGCAGCGGCGCCAAGCTCGGCACCCCCGAAGGCTGGCTGGAGCGTGCGGAGACCGTCCGCAAACTTGGCACGCCTGTGATGATCCAGGGCTCCGCGGAGCGCTGGTTTGGGCCGGGCTTCATGGACCGCCAGCCGGACATCAGCAGCCGCCTCCTGCACGCCCTCCGAGACGCAGACCGCTTTGGCTACTCGTTCTGCTGCGAAGCCCTCGCCGCTTTCGACGTCCGCGAGCAGCTGGGCAGCATCACTGTCCCCACCCAGGTGATTGCCGGCGTCGAGGATTCAGTAGCGCCGCCGTCGATGGCCGAATCTGTGGCGGACGGGATCAGGGCCGGTGGAGGGTCTGCCGTGGTGGAAACGCTCGACGGCGTCGCGCACCTGGCACCTGCAGAAGCACCGGCCGATGTGGCAGAGCTGATGCGCACTTTCATGAAGGAGAACGGACTGTGAGTACTATTTCCGGCGATGCCGAACGTAACGGCGCCGTCCAGCCTGACGCTACCGCCCAGGACATTTACGACGCCGGCATGGTGGTTCGCCGCGAAGTGCTCGGCGACGCGCACGTGGACCGGGCCAACGCAGGTAAGGATTCCTTCACCGAGGACTACCAGGACATGATCACCAGGATCGCCTGGGGTGGCATCTGGACGCGACCCGGCCTGAGCCGGCAGATGCGGTCCGCCGTCACCCTCACCGCACTGGTGGCGCATGGTCACTGGGAGGAGCTGGCCATGCACGTCCGGGCAGCCCTCAACAACGGCCTGAGCAGGGACGAGATCAAGGAAATCCTGCTGCAGACCGCCATCTATTGCAGTGTGCCGTCGGCCAACTCGGCCTTCAAGACGGCCCAAAAAATATTCGCCGACATTGACGCATCCGAACCCAACTAGGTCGCACTTCAGGTCGTTCTGAACGCTGAGAACGGCCTGAATTGCTACCTAGTTGGGCAAGAGAAAGAGAAAACCCATGAATCAGGCTTTTGTGTACGACGCCGTGCGCACGCCCTTTGGCAAGTTCGGCTCCGGTCTTGCCGCTGTTCGCCCGGATGACCTTGCCGCGCACGTGGTCCGTGAGTCCGTCAGGCGTGCTCCGGGGCTTGATCCGGAGCGGATTGACGAGGTGGTGTTCGGCAACGCCAATGGTGCTGGCGAGGAAAACCGCAACGTGGCCCGCATGGCTACGCTCCTGGCTGGCCTGCCGGTTTCCATTCCCGGTACCAGCGTGAACCGGCTCTGCGGGTCCTCGTTGGATGCGGCGATCATCGCTTCGCGGCAGATCAATGCCGGCGACGCTGAGTTGATGCTGGTGGGCGGGGCCGAGTCCATGTCCCGCGCGCCGTGGGTGCTGCCCAAGACGTCCAAGCCCTACCCGGCTGGTGACATGACCCTGGCCTCCACCACGCTGGGTTGGCGTTTGGTGAACCCTGCCATGAACAAGGACTGGACCATTTCCTTGGGCGAGGCCACCGAACGGCTGCGCGAGAAGTACGGGATCACCCGGGAGCGGCAGGATGCTTTTGCGGCGGACTCGCACAACTTGGCCGATGCTGCGTGGAACGAAGGCTTCTACGACAACCTTGTGTCTCAGGTTCCGGGGACCGATCTTGTCCGGGATGAGGGCATCCGTGCCGGTTCTTCGGCGGAGAAGCTTGCCGGGTTGAAGACCGTGTTCCGTCCTGAGTCTGACGGGCCCGACGGCGGTACGGTCACCGCCGGGAATGCCTCGCCTTTGTCTGATGGTGCTTCGGCGGCGTGGATCGGTTCCGAGGCTGCGTCTTCCATTCTTGGCCTGGAGCCGTTGGCCCGTATCGCTGGCCGGGGTGCGCATGGCAATGATCCCCAGTTCTTCGGTTTCGCCCCGGTGGAGGCCGCGAACAAGGCCCTCGCGAAGGCGGGCATTGGCTGGGACCAGGTGGGCGCCGTCGAACTTAACGAAGCGTTCGCCGCGCAATCGCTGGCGTGCGTTGACGCGTGGGGGATCGACCCCGCAATCGTGAACCAGCACGGTGGCGCGATCGCGATGGGCCACCCGCTCGGTGCCTCCGGTACGCGGATCCTGGGCACGCTGGCCCGCTCCCTGCAGGCTTCCGGTCAGCGTTGGGGTGTCGCGGCGATCTGCATCGGCGTGGGACAAGGCCTGGCGGTAGTGCTCGAAAACGTCACTGCCGGCGCGTCGGCATAGAAGGGTATGAATCATGCTGAAATTTATTGACACTGTGGGCGAGGCTGTCGCCGGCATCAAGGATGGGTCCACGGTGATGATCGGAGGCTTCGGCAACGCCGGGCAGCCGTTCGAACTGATCGACGCCCTCATGGATTGCGGCGCGAAGGACCTGACCGTGGTCAACAACAACGCTGGCCAAGGCGACCAAGGCCTGGCGTTGCTGATCAAGGAAGGCCGGGTCCGCAAGATGATCTGTTCCTTCCCGCGGCAGTCCGATTCCTGGCACTTCGACGCCAAGTATCACGCCGGCGAGATTGAGCTGGAACTGGTTCCGCAAGGCAACCTGGCCGAGCGCATCCGTGCCGCTGGCGCCGGCATTGGGGGTTTCTTCACGCCGACCGGCTATGGCACCACCTTGGCTGAGGGCAAGGAAAGCAGGTTCTTGGACGGCAAGTGGCAGGTGTTCGAAACGCCGATCCACGCCGACGTCGCCTTGATCAAGGCACTCAAGGCTGACGGCAAGGGCAACCTCGTCTACCGAAAGACCGCCCGGAACTTCGGCCCCATCATGGCTGCAGCGGCCAAGCACACCATCGTGCAGGTCTCGGAGATCGTGCCCACGGGTTCCCTGGATCCGGAAAACGTGGTGACACCCGGTATCTATGTCAACAGCGTGGTCCGCGTCGGCTCTGCCGGCGGCGGAGTCGGCACCAGCACAGAGAAGGTGGCGTGATCATGAGCACCCAGACAAGCATCCAGACGTCCGAGAAGCCGCTGGGCCGCGACGAGCTCGCGCAGTTGGTGGCCCGGGATATCGCACCCGGCTCGTTCGTGAACCTGGGCATCGGCCAGCCCACCCTCGTGTCCAATTACCTCACCGAGGAACAAAACATCACGCTCCACACGGAGAACGGGATGCTCGGCATGGGCCCGGCGGCTGAGGGCGACGACATCGACGGCGACCTCATCAACGCCGGCAAGATCCCCGTCACCGAGCTGCCCGGGGCCTCGTATTTCCACCACGCCGACTCGTTCGCGATCATGCGCGGCGGGCACTTGGACATCTGCGTCCTCGGCGCCTTCCAAGTCTCCGCCACCGGTGACCTCGCCAACTGGCACACGGGAGCCCCGGACGCGATCCCGGCCGTCGGCGGGGCCATGGACCTGGCCACCGGCGCCAAAGACGTGTTCGTGATGATGACACTCCTGACGCGCGAGGGCGTATCCAAGCTCGTGGAACAGTGCACGTACCCGCTCACCGGCGTGGGCTGCGTGACCCGCGTGTACACGGACAAGGCTGTGTTCCTCACCGGTCCCCATGGCGTTACAGTGCGCGAGACTTTCGGCTGCACCTTCGAGGAGATTCAGGAACTCGTGCCGCTGCCCTTGAAGAAGGCAGAGTAGGCCCCGCAAGTTCCGGCCCCTGCGTTGTGAGGCCCGCTCTGCGCGCTATTTCGCGAGTTTAGGGCGCAGAGTAGGCCCCGCAACGTTGGGTCCTCTACGCACCCTAGGATTGGTAACCATGAGCGAATCCGCAGTAGCCCCGCAGGCAAGCGACCAGTATGTCCAGTCGCTGGCCCGTGGGCTCGCCGTGATCCGGGCGTTCGACGCGAACAACCCCGTGATGACACTCAGCGAAGTCGCTGCCCGCACGGACCTGACGCGCGCCACGGCCAGGAGGTTCCTGCACACCCTGGTTGAGCTCGGCTACGTCCGCACCGACGGCAAAACCTTCGCGCTCACGGCAAAGGTGCTGCAGCTCGGGTACTCATACCTTTCGGCGCTGTCTTTACCGCAGTTGGCACAGCCGCACCTGGAGCAGCTGAGCCTGAAATTGGGGGAGTCCACCTCCGCCGCGGTTCTGGACGGGCCTGACATTTTCTACGTGGCCCGCGTTGCCACGCGCCGAATCATGAACGTCGGGATTACGGTGGGCACCCGCTTCCCGGCTTACGCCACGTCCATGGGTCGCGTCCTGCTCGCCGGGTTGCCGCAGGCCAAGCTTGAGGCGTACCTCTCGACGGCGGAACTCACCCCGCTCACGCCGCGAACCGTCGCCAGCGCCTCCGACTTGAGGGCCGCCGTCGAGCATGTCCGTGCGCAAGGCTGGTGCCTGCTGGACCAGGAGCTGGAAATCGGCCTCATGTCCATCGCAGCCCCGGTGTGGAACCGAAACAACGGCGACAATGTGGCTGCGATCAACGTGTCCCTCCAGGCCCAGGCGGTCGCGTCCCAGCCGGACCCGGACGCGTACTTGGATTCAGTCCGCACCGAAGTGGTGGCTACGGCCAACGCCATTTCTCAGGACGTGTCCGCGAAGCACTGATTACTTCCGGATTGCTGCCAACCTGGTTTCCAGGATCCGGCGCACCAGGGAGTCCGGCACGGGGTTGTCCGCGGAAAACCGCAGCGTCCCCGGCGACCACGAATAGCCGCCGAGCTCCTCCGACATTTCCGGCAGGATCTGCCCGCTGAACGGGTACAGGGCCAAGTGTTTCTTGGTTTCGAGCACGCTCAGGAAGCCCTTGCCATCAACCAGCAGCGCGGGCATGCCGTAGCTGACGCCTTCTTCGGCATCGGGCGCGAGCTCGCGGGCAATCCCCACAATCCTTTCGAGAATGATGCGGTTGCCCTCCGTGACGCTTTCCAGGTATTCGGTGACGGTTCCCATAGGGACATGGTTCACCACCTGCGCCTATATCGGCCAGAGGTTTAGCGCTCCGGGATCACCGCGATGCCCTGGATTTCGATCAGGGCCTCTTTCTGCCACAGCCGCGTGACGCCGATGCCCGCCATGGCCGGGTACTGGGATCCCGCCATCTCACGCCAGATGCGCCCGATTTCGCGGCCGTTGGCCATGTAGTCATCCACATCGGTCAGGTAGATGGTCACGTTCACCAGGTCTTCAGGCTGCCCGCCGGCCTCGCGCAGGGTGGTGATCACGTTGGAGAACGCCTGCGTGAACTGTTCCACGATGCCGCCGGGAACAATGTTCATGTTCTTGTCCAAAGCCGTCTGCCCGCCCAGGAAAACGGTGTTGCCGGCCAGGATGCCGTGCGCGAAACCCGATGGTTTGGGCAGCGATTCCGGGTTGATCGTTGTGTGGCTCATGCTGTTCCTCCTCGTTGTGGCAACTGCAAAAACTTTTGGAAAGCCTCTGTGCAGATCATTTCTGCCGTGCTACGTTGAGCATATGTGACGATCGTAAAAAAGTCGACACATCACAAATCTCGAAGGGAACCCGCAATGAAACTCGCCACCCTGCGCACGGCCAATGGAGGAACGACGGCGGCACTCGCCACGGGCGCCGACACTTACCTCACCCTGCCCGCCAATGATGTCGGCGCGCTCCTGGCTCGGCCGGACTGGCGGAACGTTGTTGAAGAGGCTGCAGCGTCAAAGGAGCAGACCATCGTTGCAGCCGCCGACGCTGATTTCGCCCCGCTGCTCCCCAATGCCGGCAAAGTCATCTGCTGCGGCCTCAACTACGGGGACCACATCCAGGAAATGGGCCGGGATCTTCCGGAGTACCCCACCCTGTTTGCCAAGTACGCAGACACGCTGATGGGGGCCAACGATCCCGTGGAGGTCACGGGCAGCGTCCGCGTCGACTGGGAAGCCGAGCTGGCCGTCGTCGTGGGTTCTGAACTGTTTCACGCTGACGAGGACCAAGCGCGCGAGGCAATCGCCGGGTACACCGTAGCCAACGACGTTTCCATGCGTGATTGGCAGAACCGGACGCTGCAGTGGTTCCAAGGTAAGGCCTGGGACCGGAGCACGCCGGTAGGGCCTGTGCTGGTCACAGCGGACGAAGCCGGCGAGCATTTCCAGGTTCGCGGCTATGTCAACGGGGAATTGGTGCAGGACGGCAACACCAGCACGCTGGTTTTCGGCCCCGCACAGCTGCTTTCGTACATTTCACAATTCACCATCCTCCGTCCCGGTGACCTTGTGCTCACCGGAACGCCCGGGGGAGTGGGCATGGGGATGACCCCGCCGCGCTTCCTGGCGGACGGCGACACCCTGGTCACCGAAATCGATGGAATCGGCCGGTTGGAAAACCAGTTCCGGATCCACGCACACGCTGAAGCAACCGTCTAACAACAAAGGAGAAATCCCATGAGCCAGACCACCACCGAATACCGCCTCGAAGGCGACAACTCCATTTATGCCCAGGCTGACGGCAAGGTAGTACCGGTTGTTACCCGGGCCGGCGCCGAGGACACCAACACCGCACAGTCGGGGGACTGCATCCGCGTCTCCGGCGTCAGCATCCAGCACACCCCGGCAACCAAGATCTGGTTCGGCCAGGTATCCAACACCCCCGGCTACCGCTCGCTCCCGCACCACCACGGCGAGGCTGAGACCGGCGGCTACGTGCTCCGCGGCCACGGCAGGATCTACTTCGGAGAAAACTACTCGGAGTTCATCGACATGAAAGCCGGCGACTGGGTGTTCGTGCCGCCGTTCATGCCGCACGTGGAAGCCAACATGTCAATCACCGAGGAACTGGTCTGGTTGACCGCGCGGACGCCGGAGAACCTCGTGGTGAACCTTGAGGACGTAGCCGACGAAACCCTCGCCGACTACCGCCGGGTCTAAGCTATGATCACTGGAACCCTGACCTCAGAGACCTTCCTCCGGGCTGTCGAGCTCACGGAAACGGAGCCGCAGGTCTTCGACGAAGCCTATGAAGCAACCACTCAGTACGTGCCGTGGCCCAAGGCTTACGGTGGAGACATGGTGGCGCAGGCTGCGGCTGCGATGATGCGCTCGGTGGGTGCTGACAGGCAACTCCACTCGATGCACAGTTACTTCATGCGCCCGGTGGACATCGGTTCCAGCGTTCGGTACGAGGTGGAACGTCTGCGCGATGGGCGCGGATACTCCACCAGGACAGTCCGCGGTTTCCAGAACGGAAAGCCCGTCTATGCCGCCATGGGTTCATTCCAGGTTCCCGAAGAGGGCCCGGACTTCCAGCCCCAGGCCCCGGCCGCCGTCGGGCCTGAATCGCTGCGGACAGCAGCGGAAGCGCTGGATGGTGTGGACGGTCAGGCCGCGGAGTACTGGTCCACGGGTCGTAGTTTCGATATGCGGCATATTCCCGGACCGGTATACATCGAGCTTGAGGGCGGGGCTGTTCCGCAGCAAGCCATTTGGGTCAAGGCCTTCGACGCATTACCCGACGGCGCCGACCTCCACCGCGCAGCACTGGCTTACGTGTGCGACTACACCATCCTGGAGCCCTTGCTCCGGGTCAACGGCCTCAACTGGTCCAGCCCGGGCCTTGCCACCGCATCCCTGGATCACTCCATGTGGTTCCACCGGGACGGCCGCGCAGATGAGTGGGTCCTGTACGCGCAGGACGCCATCTCCGGCCAGAGCAACCGCGGACTGGCCATGGGCCGCTTCTTCGATCAACAAGGAAGGCTGCTGGCCACGGTTGCCCAAGAGGGCATGATCCGGGCCGGCGCCTGAACAGCTTCAACCCCCAACCATCCGTCCGCTTCAACGACGCACCACTGAAAGGAACGGCCATGAGCATGATGCCATCGGCCCACGTGGACACGTTCACCCGCCACCACTTGCCGCCCGCCGATACCTGGCCCGCGCTTGAATTCACCCTCCCCGAACTCCATTACCCGGAACGGCTTAATGCGGCCGCGGTCCTGATCGACGACGCTGTGGAACAGTACGGCGCCGACCGGCCGGCCCTGTGGACCCCCGACGGATCGGTCTGGACCTATGGTCAGCTCCAGACGCGTTCCAACCAGGTGGCCCAGGTCCTCACCGAAGACCTCGGTGTTGTTCCCGGCAACCGTGTCCTGCTGCGCGGCCCCAACAACCCGTGGATCGTCGCGGCTTGGCTGGGTGTCCTGAAGGCGGGAGCCGTGGTGGTCACCACCATGCCCATGCTGCGCTCCACAGAGGTATCCACCCTGATTCAGCTCACCAAGCCGGTGGTGGCTATCTCGGATCACCGCTTTGTGGACGAGCTCGCGATCGCGGCCGGGGACGACGTCGCTGGCTCGACGGTAAAGGTCCTCACGTACGGAGCCGGCAACGGATTCGACGACGACGGCGATCTCGTGTCCCGCTGTGGGCATAAGAGTGGGAAGTTCACGGCAGTGGACACAGCCGCGGACGATGTTGCCCTGCTGGGTCCGACGTCCGGCACCACGGGTGTGCCCAAGGTGACCATGCATTTCCACCGGGACATCCTGGCCAACGCGGACACGTTCGCCCGGTACATCCTGAAGCCCACCGCTCAGGACGTCTTTGCGGGGTCACCTCCGCTGGCGTTCACGTTCGGGCTCGGTGGACTGGTGGTGTTCCCGCTGCGTTTCGGAGCGTCGTCGCTGCTCACGGAAAAGGCCGGACCGGTTGAACTTGCCGAGCACGCCTCCAAAGCCGGGGCCAGCATCCTCTTCACCGCGCCCACGGCCTACCGGGCCATCCTCAAGGAAAACCGCGGAGATCTGCTGCGGAGTCTGCGCATTGCGGTGTCGGCAGGCGAGCACCTGTCCAAGGAAACGTGGGAGGCCGTGTACGAGGCCACGGGCTTGCAGTTGGTGAACGGCATTGGCGCCACCGAAATGCTGCACGTGTTCATCTCGGCAGCCGGTGACGATATTCGTCCGGGCGCCACGGGACGGGCGGTTCCGGGCTACCGGGCCACCATCCTGGATGACGACGGCAATGAGCTGGGGCCGGGAAGCATAGGCCGGCTGGCCGTCATTGGTCCCACCGGCTGCCGCTACCTGGACGATCCGCGGCAGGCCAACTACGTGGTCCGTGGTTGGAACGTCACGGGCGATACCTTCTCCATGGATGCGGACGGGTACTTCACCTACCAGGCGCGCTCGGACAACATGATTGTGTCCTCCGGCTACAACATCGGTGCCCCCGAGGTGGAAACCGCCATTGACCAGCATCCGGACGTGGTGGAGAACGCGGTCATCGGCATTCCGGATGAGGAGCGGGGCAGCATTGTGTGCGCGTTTGTGGTCCTCCGCGACGGCGTCGAGGGAGACGCCGGGAAGCGCAAGGAAATCCAGGACTTCGTCAAGCAGACCATCGCCCCCTACAAGTACCCGCGGGACGTACGGTTCGTCCACGAACTCCCACGCAATCCCAGCGGAAAACTCCAGCACTTCAAGCTGCGCGACGGTGTCCTCAAGGACGCGGCCCAGAGCGCAGCCACCACTGAACAACTTACCCCTGCCGGTCAGAGCCAGGCCTGAGAAGGAGCAACACCATGAAAATCGCAATCGTTGGAGGCGGCCCGGGCGGCCTGTACTTCGCAGCATTGATGAAGCAGCTGGATCCGTCCCACGACATCACCCTCTGGGAACGCAACGCTGCCAGCGACACCTTTGGTTTCGGCGTCGTATTTTCCGATGAGACCCTGGGCGGAATCGGCAACGCCGATCCTGTGGTGGCTGAATACATGAGCCGCCGCTTCGCCCGTTGGTCGGACATCGACATCCACTTCGGTGGTGAAATGATCACCGTGGGCGGCCAGGGCTTCGCGGCCATGAGCCGTAAGGAATTGCTGGAACTGCTGCAGCGCCGGTGCATCGAACTCAACGTGGACGTGCGATTCAGCACCCTCGCCCCAGCCATCGAGGAACTCGAAGCCAACTACGATCTTGTGCTGGCAGCTGACGGCATCAACTCGCAGATCCGCGCCAAGTACGCAGACGCCTTCCAGCCGGATCTGGACCCCCGCACCAACAAGTTCATGTGGCTCGGTACCAACCAGGTGTTTGAGGCCTTCAAGTTCTTCGTGAAGGAAACCGAGTGGGGCGTCATGCAGATCCACGGCTACCCGTACTCGGATGAGGGCTCCACGTTCATCGTGGAAATGCATCAGGACGTGTGGCACGCCGCGGGCTTTGACGAAACCGCCAACGAGGTCTTCCCTCCCGGCGTTTCCGACGAGAAATCCATCGCCAAAATCCGCGAAATTTTCGCCGAAGAGCTGGACGGGTACGACGTCCTGACCAACAACTCCAAGTGGATCAACTTCACCACGGTCCGCAACCAGAGCTGGCGCAAGGGCAATGTTGTGCTCCTGGGTGACGCCGCCCACACCGCACACTTCTCCATCGGCTCCGGCACCAAACTGGCCATGGAGGACTCGCTGGCGTTGGCAGCCTGCCTGCACGAGCACCCCGACATCGAGGCCGCACTGGAAGCCTACGAGACCGAGCGGCGGCCCGTGGTGGCATCCACGCAGCGCGCAGCCCAGGCGTCCTTGGAATGGTTTGAGCGCATCGGCCAGTACAAGGACCAGGATCCCACCCAGTTCGCGTTCAACCTGCTGACCCGCAGCCGCCGCATCACCCAGGAAAACCTGCGCCTCCGCGATCCTGAGTTCGCCGATGCCGTGGACCGCGACTTTGCTGAATCCCAGGGTCTCAGCGAGGTGGCGCCGGCCATGTTCCAGCCCTTCCGCATTGGTGGGCTGGAGCTGAAGAACCGCATTGTGGTTTCCCCGATGGACATGTACTCGGCCACTGATGGTGTTCCTGGTGACTTCCACAAGGTCCACCTGGGTTCCAAGGCTCTCGGCGGTGCCGGCTTGGTGATGACCGAAATGGTCTGCGTTTCCGAAGCCGGCCGCATCACGCCCGGCTGCAGTGGCCTGTACACGGATGAGCAGCGTGACAGCTGGAAGGAAATCGTGGACTTCGTCCACAGCCGTTCCACCGCCAAGATCGGTGCCCAACTGGGCCACTCGGGCCGCAAGGGCTCCACCAAACTCATGTGGGAAGGCATCGACCAGCCCCTCGAGTCCGGCAACTGGACCGCCGTCGGCCCGTCGGCCCTGCCGTACAGCGCGGAGAACCAGACCCCCGTAGAGCTTGACCGCGCGGGCATGGACGCCATCAAGGCGGAGTTCGTCGCTTCGACGGTTCGTGCCGAGGCGGCAGGCTTCGATCTCCTGGAGATCCACGCCGCGCACGGCTACCTGCTGTCCTCCTTCCTGTCACCGGTGTCCAACAAGCGGACCGACGAATACGGCGGCAGCTTGGAGAACCGGCTGCGGTTCCCGTTGGAAGTGTTCGACGCCGTTCGCGCGGCCTGGCCTGCCGAGAAGCCTGTGACTGTGCGCATCTCCGCCACCGACTGGATCGAGGGCGGCAACACTTCCGACGATTCTGTGGCCATCGCCGCGGCCTTTGTTGAGCACGGTGCTGCCGGCTTGGATGTTTCCACCGGACAGGTGGCCAAGGAAGAGAAGCCCGCTTTCGGCCGCAGCTACCAGACGCCGTTCGCCGACCGCATCCGCCAGGAAGTTGCCGCACCGGCAGGCGTGGCTGTCATCGCCGTCGGCGCCATCTCCACGTACGACGACGTGAACTCCATCCTCCTCGCAGGCCGCGCGGACCTGATCGCTCTGGGCCGCACGCACCTTTACGACCCCCAGTGGACGCTGCACGCCGCCGCTGAACAGGAATATCAAGGCCCCGGTGCCCAGTGGATCCCGCAGTTCCGTGCGGGTCGCCGCAAGCCACCGAGCTCACGCACTGACGCCGTTCGTCCCCGTCTGTCCTTGCTGAAGGAAGCGGACCTTGACGAGGTCAACACCCACCTTCGTTGGACTCCCGAGTCCGCCGCCGCATCGGTTTTGGTGAAGTAGCCATGGCCACCGCACCAGTCAATAACTGGAACGTGCCCAAGAAGACCACCGGCCTGGTGTTGTTCTGCTGCTGGCTCGCGATCCTCGCCGAAGGCTACGACGTCGGCGTCCTTGGGGCCATCCTTCCGGCGCTTGCCGAGTACAAGGAATGGAACCTTAGCCCGCTGGCACTCGGCGGTCTGGGATCATATGCCTTGATCGGCATGCTTATCGGCGCCCTTTTCATAGGCACCCTCAGTGACCTCGTGGGCCGCAAAAAGATGCTCTTGGCCTCCATGGCGATCTTCACCCTCACCCAGGCTGGGGCTGCGTGGGCTCCGACGCCGGAACTCTTCGGCCTGTTCCGGCTCATTGGCGGGCTGGGCATGGGCGGTGTCATTCCGGTGGCAGCGGCCCTGACCATTGAATACTCGGCGCCGAACAAGCGCTCCTACAACTACGGCCTGATGTACTCCGGCTACTCGCTGGGTATTGTGGCCGCAGCACTGGCAGCCCTGTTTGTCCTGCCCATGGGTGGTTGGCGGGCAGTGATCGCCATCGGCGCCGCACCAGTGGTCCTGATTCCGATCATCTGGAAGTTCCTGCCTGAATCCTTGGAATTCCTGGAGTCAAAGGGCCGGAAGTCAGAGGCCAAGACCTTGGCCGCCAAGCTGCAGATCACCGACTACCGGCCAGTGGTTGCCGTTGCCCCCTCAGGTGCGCAGGTGGCTGATCCGTGGTGGAAGACCATCACCACCATGTTCTCCATGAAGTACTTGCGCTCCACCGTCTTCTTCTGGATCTCCCTGTTCCTGGGCCTCCTGCTGGTTTACGGATTGAACACCTGGTTGCCGAGCATCATGAAGAAGGCCGGCTATGACCTGGGCTCGTCCCTGACGTTCCTCCTGGTCTTCAGCCTTGCCTCGGCCATTGGTGGCTTGCTCCTTGGCCGGGCGGCGGACAAGTACGGCAAGAAGCTCATCCTGGTGGTGTTCTACATCCTGGGCGGCCTGGGCATCATGCTCCTGGTCTTCCCCAACACCATGGTGGTGAACCTGTTGTTCGTGGCCTTCGCCGGGATCGGTTCCATTTCCACATCGCTGGTCCTGACCGGCTACATTGCCGACTACTACCCGGCCAAGGTCCGTGGCACGGCAACGGGCTGGGCGTTGAGCTTCGCCCGACTGGGTGCCATTTCCGGACCGTTGATCGGTGGTTGGATCGCAGGTTCCAAGCTGCCCTTTGAGGCCAACTTCGCCATCTTTGCTGGCATCGCGGTACTGGCGGCCGGTGCTGTGGCGATGATTCCCAAGCCACAGCCTGAGGGGCCGGTTGCCGCCGTCGACGTCGACCCCGACGACGCCACCGTCAGCGCCCGATAGGAGCAATCATGGACAGGTTTCCGGAGGCGTGCGTCGAGCGAACGGTGGAATGGGTGGACACCGACGCCTCCGGACACCAGCACAACTCGGCCATCCTGCGCTGGGTTGAGGCTGCCGAGGCCGAGCTGTTCCGAAAGCTGGAGCTGCCGGACTATTTCCCCAGCGCCCCGCGGGTGCAGCAAGTCATCAATTACAAGGCCAAGCTGTGGTTCGGCCAGCGCATCACCGCCACGGTGAGGATCCACGCGCTTGGCCGAACCTCGCTGACGCTCGCCTTTGAGGTGATGTCCGACGCCGGTGAGGTAGCCGCGTACGGGACGGTCACCACGGTGCACGTCCCCTACGGCACTACCTCGGCGCAGCCCTGGCCGGAGCATCTGGTCCGGGCTGTCGAGGCTGCGCGGGGTTCCTGAGCGCGCTGGACGGCAGCCAACACCACCGTTGAAGCTTGAGGTGGGTTGGCTGCTGTCTCGGCGTAGGGGGTGGTTAGCGCAGGCCCTTGAGGATGTTCTTGGGGCGCTGCATCTCGCCGTGCTTGGCGCCAAGGATGATTACCCAAGCTGCGAAGGCCGGGATGGCCCACTGGAGTGCTTTCAGCTGGGTTTGGGCTGACTTTAGTTCATCCGAAGCGCTCGCGCGGGGTTCCGTGGCTCCTTCGGCGCCTTCCTCGGAAAGCTCGTCCACCTTCTTGCCCACTACACCTGCGTATAGGGTCACGGCTGCTCCGGCCAGAGTCACCACGGTTTTGTAGATGGTGTTTGAGGCGACGCTGTCCTGCTTGGCGATCCGGCCCTTGTTCTCCCAAGCGATGGCCAGGTCCGCAGCCAGGTGTCCTGCAAAAGCTGCGGTCTGAACGGGGGCCCATTTGCCCCAGCCCTTGCTTGAAAGGCGCGTGCGCTCGGTGGGATCTTTGGCCTCTGCGGCGGCACCGTTAAGTCCAATGGCGCCCATCAGTGAGCCGCCGAACCATGCGGCGGCGGTGAGGTCGTGAATGGAGCGGGCTACGAGATTCCCTGCCATGATGTGCTTCCTATCGTTGATACGGAAAGTACCTTCCGAGGCAGTGATGGCCTCGAATCAGCGTGCTCCTATAGTAAGCATGCTTACTATGGCGCGGCCAGCCGGGCAGTCTCCAGAAGAACATCGAGCGCCTGAGACATCACGCATGATCCGTTGATCAGGGCCGACTATGGGCATGTGAAGCAATCTGAGCGGAAGCATCACCGCACCTATGATGAACTGGACTGGCGCCTGATGTGCGGCGCGGAAATGAGGACCCTTTCGATGTTTGCCGTCCCGGCACCCCCAGTACGCCACCAGCAGCTGCTCGTCACAATCTTCGGCCTCTACGGCCGGAACGTGGGCGATGCTTTGCCGGTTTCCGCGCTGATTTCCATGCTGGGTTCACTGGGTTATGACGCCCCCGGCGTGAGGTCGTCAGTGTCCAGGCTCAAAGCCAAGGGGGTGCTGAAGAGCGTCCGTGAGGGCGGCATCGCCAAGTACAAGATTTCCGAGTCTGTCAGCGATGTTTTCCGCGAAGGCGACCGGAGGATTTTCGCCCCGGAACAACCTGCACCTGTGGACACGTGGGTGCTTGCGGTGTTTTCCGTGCCGGAATCGATGCGTAACCGCAGGCACCAGTTGCGTTCCGCCCTGTCCGGATTAGGATTTGGTTCGGTGGCCAGCGGTGTCTGGATTGCGCCGGCACATAAGCTGGAGCAAGCACGGGAACTGCTGACAGCGAGCGGACTGATCGAGTTCGTGGACCTGTTCCGCAGTGATTACGTTTTTGACGGCCCCATGAGACCCAAAATCTCCGAGTGGTGGGACCTCAAGGAACTCGATGAGCAGTTCACCGAGTTCCTCGAGCTGTACAGGGACGCCGGGCAGCAGTGGACTGAACGGGTTGGTGACGATCCTGATGTTGCTTTGGCAGAGTCCACGGAAGAGCTGCGGCGTGATGCGTTCCGTTACTACATTCCGATGCTCACCATGTGGCGGCGGTTCCCCTACCGGGACCCGAATCTGCCTGCCGATTACCTTCCGCCCGAGTGGCATGGTCCTGCGGTGCGCAGGACGTTCCAAGCGGTTCATCGCCTGGCATCACCCTTGGCCGCTGCGCATGCGCACGAGGTCATCGCCGAGGCCTTGGATCCGGCTGTAGCCTGACGCTTTGCCTGGTGTTCCCCACTACTCGTTGGCGCGGGGTGCGTCGATGATGCCGAAAATTTCGCCTTGCGGGGCCTGGACAAGTGCCATGCGTCCCATCGGACTTTCAGCAACTGGCCTCAGGTGGGTGGCGCCAAGCTCCAACGCCCGCGTGGCAGTGCCGTTCACGTAGTCGCTGGCGAACCACGTCATCCAGTGGCCGGGCGTGTGCTCTGAGAGGTCGGTGTCGTGATGGATACCGCCCACCTCGCGGCCGTCCAGTGGTCTGCGGATGGTGGAGTAGACCAGGCCTTCTTCAGTGGTGTCCTGGTAGCTGACATCGAAGACCTCCGCATAGAAGGCTCGCGCTGAGGCGTAGTGGCGGGTGTGGAGCTCGTTCCAGCACAGCGCGCCGTGCTCATTGACGCGTTCCGCGCCGATATGGGTGCCTGCCTGCCACACGCCGAAGGTTGCGCCCACGCTGTCAGTTGCCAACGCCAATCGCCCGGATTCCATGACGTCGAAGGGAGGGGCAAGCAGCTCTCCGCCGGCCGCGCTGATCTTCTTGGCGGTGACATCGACGTCATCCGAAGCCAGGAATGTGGTCCAGACGGTGGGCATGCCCGGATCCTGTTTGGGGCCCAGCCCGGCAACGGCACGCCCACCGACATGCGCCAAGAGGTAATCCCCGGAGCCTTGACCGCCGGATACGAACTTCCAGCCGAATAGATCCGAGTAGAAGGCCTGCGCCGCGTTGAGGTCGTCGACACCCAGGTCCACCCACAGGGGCGTTGCTGCGGGCCAGTTAGAGATTTTGGTGGACACGTGACTCCTCGGGTTCGGGGCTCTAAGGGGCAGCTGCCTCCCCGGGTGCCCAACGCGCAGGGCACCTGAGGAGGCGGCCATCCATAAAGTGCGGGCCGGACCCGATTCGTGACACGGTTTATCACCGGAAATTGGAGAGCTTCGCTCTACGGAAAGAACCTCTGAGGAAAGGATGGCGGGCGAGCGTAAGCCGCTTGCCCGCCGTCGTGCGTTGCGGTTTAGACGGTGCGCGGCGCCTGGGCGAGGTTGTCCCGCAATTCCTCGGCGTTCTGGCGGATGACATAGGCGGGACGGTCGCGCTCCACGCGCCAGCTGTCCTCGAGTGGGCCGATGTTGACGGTGTCGAAGCCGAACTCGTCGTACAGCTTGGTGACCAGGTCCGCGGCTTCGGGGAAGTCGCTCGCGGTGGCCAGTGCGCGTCGGTTTGGGGTGCCTGCGGGTGTGCCGTCGGTGGTGATGTCCTTGGCGAAGATGTGGTTGAAGCCCTTGGCCACCTTGGACGTGGGCAGATGCTTCTGGAGAAGCCCGGACGTCGTTGCCTCGCCGTTGTCCAGCGCCGGAATGCGGCCGTCGCGCTCCCAGTAGTAGTTGTTGGTGTCGATGACGATCTTGCCTTCCAGCGGCTCCGTGGGGATGTCCTGGTAGTTCTTCAAGGGAACGGTCACGACGGCGAAATCGCCCGCCGCTGCTGCCTCGGCTGCCGTGGCCGCCCGGGCACGCGGCCCAAGTTCCGTGACCAGCTCGCTGAGGGTTTCGGGTCCCCGTGAGTTGCTGATGACGACGTCGTAGCCGAGTTCCACTGCCTTTCGTGCGACTTGGCTGCCAATGTGTCCTGCACCGATGATTCCGATTGTTGTCATGTTTCTGCCAACAACAAGTTGCACACGCCTATTTCCCGCGTGACGCAATATTACTGAAAGGTTTATACTAAGTAGTCTTACTATGCTGAATGGCATCGAAGACGAGGAGGTAGCGATGGCCGGGCATTTGGAACTGGTTGAAACGCCTGATGGGGAATTTCGGATTCTGATGGTGGACGGCGACGACGTGTTGATGGGACTCTCCAAGCAGTTCTCCACCATGAACGAGGCTGTTGAGGGAGTCGCAGCCATCAGGGAAGTTGCCGGAACGGGCCTGCTTCGCCCGGCGTCAGCTGAGCGCTATGCCGTTCTTATGCTGGAGGAACCGGTGATCGACTCGGCGCTGGCAGCGCAGGGCGAGCAAGCCCAGGCGCGAGCCCAATCACCAGCGCGAGCCCAGTCGAACGTGGTCAACTGTGGCAGCTGACGGAGCAACAAAAAAGCAGCGTGGCGTTCTCTTCGATGTGGATGGAACCCTGATCGACTCCAGCTACTTCCACGCCATGGCGTGGTGGCAGGCTTTCCGACGCGAAGGGCTGGACATCGAGATGTCCGCCATCCACCGGCGCGTCGGCATGGGCGGCGACAAGCTGATCGAGAGCTTGGTCCCGGACTGTCCAGAGGACATGCAGGAAGAGCTGAAGTCCGCACACAGCGCCGTGTTCTCAACGTTCTGGCCCACGCTGCGGCCTTTCGAATCAGTTCAAAATCTCTTGGCCGCCTGCTCGGACGCCGGGCTGGCCGTGGGGCTGGCGTCATCAGCGCAGGACCGCGACCTGGAAGTAAGCCGCCACCTCCTGGACGCCGGCTCCTCCATCGACGCATGGACCAGCTCCAACGACGCCAAGGAGAGCAAGCCCGCGCCGGACATCCTGCTTGCCTGCCTGGACAAGCTGGGACTCACACCGCAGGACGCGGTCTTCGTTGGTGATGCAGTCTGGGACGTGAAGGCCGGCGCCGCAATTGGCATGCCCGTGATCGCACTGACCTGCGGCGGAATCAGCGAAGCCGAACTTCGCGACGCAGGTGCCGCAGAGGTCTATGACAATCCACGGCACCTGTTGGAGCATCTGGAAACCAGCATCATCGGCAAGCTGGCGACGGGGCAGCGGGACGCCTGACCCCGATTAACGATTCAGCTTCTCTGCATCCGGTTCCTGATCACCGATGTGGCCAGGTGCATTGGCCGCGAGGACGCGCTGCACAAACGCGCTGTATTCCTCCATGTAGTGCCGCAGAAGCCCGGCCGTTGCCGGGTCCTTAACCGAGCCGTCGTCGTCGTACGCGTCTGCGACGAAGCGGATGTAAGCCTCAGGCGCATTCAACTGCGGGGCGTCCAGGAAGCTCAACACGCTGCGCATGGACGACTGCATCACGGCCGTTCCAATACCACCCGGCGAGGCGCCAATGATTCCGGTGGGCTTGCGCGCGAAGGAATTGGTGCCCCACGGGCGTGAACCCCAGTCGATGGCATTCTTCAGGGCGCCTGGGATGGAACGGTTGTACTCAGGGGAGATGAACAAGATGCCGTCCGACGCCGCGATGGCATCCTTTAGTTCCCGGCCGGCCGGCGGGAAATCGGCGTCGTAATCGGAGCTGTACAACGGAAGGTCTTTGATGGCGATCTCATGGAACTCGAGTTCCGGCGGTGCCACGCTGATCAGGGCCTTGGAAAGGACCCGGTTGATGGAAGTGCTTGCCAGGCTTCCCACGAAGTAACCGATTTTGAAGGTGTCCATAGTGGCGTTCCTTTCCGACGGCACGGCCGGAACCGGCTCGTCGACGGTGTGGTGGCTGGTTGCCCCCAGCTTCCACCGACCCTAGTGGACTTATGCACATAACGCAGCCCCTACTCCCGTCCGGCCCCTCGCAGTCATAGACTCATGCCAACTGAGTTCTGGAGGGTTCCGGAAAAGGGGTGGCTGGTGAAGGCAGGCATAGCGCGCGAGACGCTCGACGGTGAGCGACGTGTTGCCGCAACGCCGGAAACGGTGAAGCAAGTGGTGGGGCTGGGCCTTGACGTTGAACTGGAGTCCGGCGCCGGCCTGGCCTCCGGCCATAGCGACGATGACTACCGCGCAGCAGGCGCCACGGTAGTGCAGTCCCTGGACCTCGGGGCACTTGATGTCTACTGCCATGTGCGTCCCATGGAACCGTCGACGGCGGGAGCTCTCCGCCGGGGTTCGGTCACCATTGGCCTGGGGTCGCCGTCCTCGGAGTTGCCCACAGTGCGGGCGCTCGCCGCCGGGGGCATCACCTCGTTTGTGCTGGAACTGGTTCCTCGAATATCCCGTGCCCAGTCCATGGATGCGCTCACCTCGCAGGCCCTGGTGACTGGTTATCGCTGCGTCCTCGAGGCTGCCATGCGGCTCCCGCGGTTCTTCCCGTTGTACATGACGGCAGCGGGGACCATTCCGCCGGCCCGTGTGCTGGTGCTCGGCGCGGGGGTGGCCGGTCTGCAGGCGATCGGAACAGCCAAGAGGCTGGGCGCCCGGGTTTCCGCTAATGACATTCGGCCTGCCTCGGCCGATGAAGTGGCATCCATGGGAGGGACGTTCATCAAGCTGGACCTCGAAACCGCAGAGGCTTCGGGCGGGTACGCCAGGGAGCTCAGCGCGGACCGGGGCGCCCTGCAGCGGGCGCTTTTGGCGCCGCACGTAGCTCAGGCCGACGTCCTGATCACCACCGCTGCCGTACCCGGACGGCGCGCCCCGCTGTTGGTGACGCGCGAAATGGTCCAAGGGATGCGGCCGGGATCTGTGGTGGTGGATTTGGCAGCCGAATCCGGCGGGAACGTTGAGGGAAGCATCCCGGGCCAGGACACCCCCATCCCTACCGGCGACGGCCAGGGCACGGTGACACTCGTGGGAATCAAGGACGCGGCGTCGGCGATGCCCGCTGATGCCTCACGGTTGTTCGCAAAGAACATAGCCAACCTCTTGGCCCTCATGACGCGGGACGGCGCGGTTTCCCCGGACTTTTCGGATGAAGTGGTGGCTGGAACGTGCCTGACCCACGACGGCCACGTCCGGCACGCACCCACTGCGGAAGCACTAGCGGCCTTCGGTAGCGAAGGAGTGCGCTGATGGATGGCATGAGCCTGCTGACGATCACCGTCCTGGCGGTGTTCGTTGGTTTTGAGGTTGTTTCCAAGGTTTCCAGCACCCTGCACACACCGCTCATGTCCGGTGCCAACGCGATCCACGGCATCATTCTGGTGGGTGCCATCATCGTGGCAGGGCAAGCTGCTGACCCCTGGGTGTTGGTGGTCGCACTGCTGGCCGTTGTCCTTGCCACGGCCAACCTCGTGGGTGGGTTTGTGGTGACCGACCGGATGCTGGAGATGTTCCACGGACGGCAACGGCCGCCGTCGAGCCCTGGTCCTGGAGTTCCTGATGGGCACGGCGTCGTGGAGCCGGGCAAAAAGGAGCGCCGGCAATGACGCTCCTCAATCCCACCTGGACGGCGCTTCTGTACCTCGCCGCGGCGGCCTGTTTCATTCTCGCCCTGAAGGGCCTGAATTCACCACGGACTGCCCGGCGCGGGAATCTCATTGGCGCCTTTGGTGCCCTGCTGGCTGTGGTGACGGTGTTTGTCTCCGTGAAACTGGACAACATTCCTTGGATTCTTGGGGCCATAGCTGTGGGCTCGGGCGTCGCAGCGCCGGTGGCCCGCCGGGTGCAAATGACGCAGATGCCCCAGCTGGTGGCCCTCTTCAACGGTGTGGGTGGTGGCGCTGCGGCCCTGGTGGCGTTGCTGGAACTCTCTCATACGGGTGATCCGTGGGCTCGCCTGGCCATCGTCTTCACGTTGCTGGTGGGTGCGGTGTCATTCGCCGGGTCCGGTGTAACTTTCGCCAAACTTCAAGGGCTCATGACTACCCGGCCCGTGACGTTCCCCGGGCTGCCCGCCCTGATGGCCGTGGTGCTGCTGGCCGCCGTGGGAGCTGGGGTGGTGGTGATCCTGAACGGCTCCTTGCTATTGGCACTGGTCCTGCTGCTGTTGGGTCTCGCTGCCGGAATCCTGTTGGTGCTCCCCGTGGGTGGCGCTGATGTGCCGATCGTCATTTCGCTCCTGAACGCTTTCACTGGCTTGGCCGTCGCGGCATCCGGACTGGTGCTGGGCAATGTCCTCCTTCTGGTGGCCGGAACACTGGTGGGGGCTTCGGGCACCATCCTCACCCGGGCCATGGCCGCCGCGATGGGACGCAGTGTTGCCGGGATCATGTTCGGGGCCTTCAAAGGGGGATCCACTGCCGGGTCCACCGCCGTGAGTGAGCGGCCAGTGCGTTCCTCCAGCGCGGAGGACGTAGCAGTGCTGCTCGGCTATGCGCAGCGGGTGATCATCGTTCCGGGCTACGGCCTGGCAGTCGCCCAGGGCCAGCACACCGCGGCCGAGCTGGCATTGGCCCTGGAAGCACGCGGAATTGAGGTGGACTTTGCCATCCATCCAGTGGCCGGGCGGATGCCGGGGCATATGAACGTGCTGCTTGCCGAGGCCAATGTGCCGTACGAGTCGCTGAAGGAAATGAGCGACATCAACTCAGAGTTCAAAACCACCGACGTAGCCCTGGTGGTGGGCGCCAACGATGTTGTGAACCCTGCGGCGAAGACCACCTCAGGCTCGCCGATCTACGGAATGCCCATCCTGGAGGTTGCCGACGCCCGTCAGGTGGTGTTCCTCAAGCGTTCAATGCGTCCGGGTTTTGCCGGTATAGAGAACGAACTGTTGTATGAGCCCCAAACCACCCTGCTGTTTGGTGATGCGAAGGATTCCTTGACCAAGGTCCTGGGGGCGGTGAAGGCGCTCTAGGAGTGCGGTATTCACCTTCTTGGCACCCGTCAGTTTCGCACTCCAGACCCATTGCTGCGTCACCGCGTCCTCCAGCCAAGGAGACGTATCTCTCTTCAATCAGCCAAGGAATTTCCGTCATGGATTGAGCCGAAAATGCACACGTCTTGTACAGAAACCTTTCAATAGAAAGTTTGTACAGCGCGCGAGGAGGCATCCATTTGCAGAACGGTCAAGAGGATTCGCTGATAGGGAGGCGCTTTGGCTCAGCGCAGGGCAAGAGGGTGAACAACTGGAGGTTGCTTGTTGGGTACACGGTCCAGATCTGGGATGGCGACGACATCCTGGACCAGGGCGTGGTGGAAGCGGTCACTGCTGACGGCAAAGTGCTGTGGCTTGCTCAAGCAGGGGCCACACAACGACGGCTGGTGATGAAGGAACGCGGTGCGGGTCTCTGGGTCCGTCTCATGAACTGAGCGTGACGCCTTGGCCTGGGCCAGCAGGAGCGTGCGCCAGGATTTCCGCCAACTCGGCCAACCTGTGTGCGCGTGCCGATTCGGCGGGCGAAAATGGCTCACCGGGTCTGGAGAAGAGCAGCGGGCCGTGCCATGCCGTCGGGATTTTGAGGATGTCACCGGAAGGCCCGACGGCGGTGCTCGCCTCTTGTAGGGGGCGTTGAGGATCGAACGGGACTACTTTTGCGGACAGGAGCTCGGCGACGACCAGGGGAAGCTCCTGCGGATTCCCCGCGATCCGGGTGGCGAGGCTCAAGGCCTTGGTTTGGCCGTCGGCCATGGCCAAAGCAGTGGTGGGCCAAACATGGGACTCATGCCCGCCGCCGTCGTGCAGTGCTTTTAGCAGTTCCAGCTCAGTAATTTCGCCCGGTGTGGACAGAACGAACTCGTCCATCACCCGTTCACCGGCACCCGTCTGAGCGGAGAGACCCGCCTGCGCTGAGCCGGTTCCGGTCAGCGGGTGGACATGAAGACTGAGAATATTGGCGTCCACCTTGGCCAGGGACTGAGTGACCTTCTGCAGGGACCCTGGCTGGTCCAACAGAACGGTCCGGGCGCGCCACAGGGCAGGAGCGAGGTGCAGTGTGCGCCGCTGACGGAGCGCCGGCGCATGCAGCCAGCGTCGGAGGACCTTGGCAGCGGACGGTTCAGCCACCCAGATGACCAATACCGTGGCGGTGACTGCCAGCAGCAGGACCTTGGCCACGTAGGGCAGATGGGTTCCAACCACTGCTGCATGGACCAGCAATTCGATGGGAAGCATGACCGCGATGTTCGCGAGCGTGAGCCGGGCTTTGGAAGCTTCGGGCAATTGACCGCAGACCTCACAGAGGAGATCCGCGGTGACGGGAGTGCTCGGCTTGGGCTTCATGTTTTCATGCTGCACTGCCCCTGTTTCGAACCCGTTGCTTGTGCGTCACGTTCCAGGGACGGGCAGGTTTCAGCCGACAGGAATTTTTCAGCAACGGGCGGGCGCTCCTTCCCGGTTGGTGATCGCGTCGCCGGGCCGGAAACGCAAGAACCCGGCATTCTCGCGGGGAGAACGCCGGGCTCAGGTCAAGCAACTGGGAAGGAACGCTCGCAACGAGGTGCCCGTCCTGGAGTGGTGCCAGTTCTAGCGGGTGCGGTCGGAATCCAGGTCTGAGTCGAGTTCCGAGATGTTGTCTGCGTCGCGGTGGCCGGCAGCTTCCTTCAGGAGGTCGCGGATTTCGGCCAGCAATGCGGTGTCAGCAGGCAGCGGCTCTTCCTCAGGCTCCTCGGTGGAGAGACGCTCCTTAACCAGAGAATTAATCTTGTTCATGGGTGCCACGAAGATGAAGTACACCACGGCTGCAGTGATGACAAAGGTCACCAGAGCCGTCAGGACGGCGCCAAAGTCAATGAAAGTTGCGGGGTTGTCCGGCCAGATGCGGAAGCCAAGGCCCTCGGCGTTCATGCCGCCGGCAGCGGCGATGACGGGGTTGATGATGTGGTTGGTGAATGCCCCGACTAGTGCGGTGAAAGCACTGCCGATAACGACAGCAATGGCCAGCTCTATCACGTTTCCGCGAAGAATAAAGTCCTTGAAACCCTTAAACATGGATGGTCCTCCGGTTGGGTGCGAGTGTCTGCCTCCAGCAGTGATCAAAATACCACTCCACGGTTTCAAGCTGGTGGAACCGGGATGTGCCTTGCTTGCGCTTTTTCAGAAGAACCCGCTATGGTGTGAAGCGTGTCACTCATGGTGACGCAACGCTTTTGATCTGCGGCGGGAGAGTCCTGCCGGTACATCCAGTCAGGCGCCGTAGGAGCAAATCCTCCCCAGGAATCTCTCAGGCCCATGTACCGCCGCGGTTAGGCAACTCTGGAAAGCAGTCCGGGCAACCGGGCTCACCGACGGTGCAAGCAGGCAACCATTCCTGCGGAATCTCTCAGGTCCAATACAGAGCGGGGAGGAACCCCACATCATCGTGGCGCTCATTGGGCGCCTGAATCATGGAGTTCCTCTTGACTGTTCAATCAACCCCCACCGCCTTCGCGGACCGGCACATTGGCGCCCGCCGCCAGGCCGACGTTGACACCATGCTCAAGGCCATCGGCTACGACTCTGTCGACGGCCTGGTAGACGTCGCCGTCCCCGATTCCATCCGCCAGGACACCGCCCTGAAGTTGCAGGACGCCCTCACCGAGGTGCAGGTCCTCGCCGAGCTCCGCAAGCTGGCGTCCAAGAACAAGACCGCCGTGCAGATGATCGGCCAGGGCTACTACGACACCGTGACCCCGCCCGTTATCCGCCGCAACATCCTCGAAGCTCCGGCCTGGTACACGGCCTACACGCCGTACCAACCCGAAATTTCGCAGGGCCGCCTTGAGGCTCTCCTGAACTTCCAGACCATGGTGCAGGACCTCACGGGACTGCCCATTGCCAACGCTTCGCTCCTGGATGAAGCCACCGCCGTGGCCGAAGCCGTGCTGCTGATGCGCCGGGCCAACAAGAACAAGGCTGCCAAGGATGGGAAGACCGTCCTCGACGCCGACCTCCTCCCGCAGACCATCGCGATCGTGAAGGGCCGCGCCGAGGCGCTGGGCTTTGAGGTTGAGATCGCGGACCTGTCCGCAGGACTTCCCGACGGCGACATCAACGGTATCGTCCTGCAGCAGCCCGGCGTGTCGGGCCGCGTTTTCGACCACACCGCGGTGATTGCCGAGGCCAAGGAACGTGGTGCCCTGGTGACGGTTGCCGCCGACTTGCTGGCGCTCACCCTCATCACGCCCCCGGGCGAGCAAGGTGCGGACGTCGCCGTCGGAACCGCGCAGCGTTTCGGTGTGCCGCTGTTCTTCGGTGGTCCGCACGCTGCCTACATGGCCGTCCGCGAAGGCATGGAGCGCACGCTTCCGGGCCGCATCGTGGGTGTTTCCAAGGACAACGCCGGCGTCCCGGCTTACCGCCTGGCCCTCCAAACCCGCGAGCAGCACATCCGCCGCGAAAAGGCCACGTCCAACATCTGCACCGCGCAGGCGCTGCTCGCGATCGTCGCCTCGATGTACGCCGTGTACCACGGTCCCGAGGGCCTGAAAGCGATCGCCGAAACAGTCCACGGACACGCCCGCGTTTTGGCTTCGACCCTGCAGAAGGCCGGCCGCGAACTCGTCTCCGAGGCCTTCTTCGACACCCTCACCGTCCGCGTTCCCGGCAAGGCGGACAAGGTCATCGCCGCCGCCGAAGCCCGCGGGATCAACCTGCGCCTGATCGACGCCGACACCGTTGGCGTTTCGATGGATGAAACCACGACGCCGGAGGTCCTCTCCGCAGTGGCCGTCGCCTTTGGTGCCGGCCCGGTAGGGGACGCCGCAGGGTTCGAACTGCCCGCATCCGTGGTCCGCACCTCCGATTTCCTGCAGCATCCGGTATTCAACACGCACCGTTCCGAGACGCAGCTGTTGCGCTATATCCGCAAGCTGTCAGACCGGGACCTCGCGCTGGACCGCACCATGATCCCGTTGGGCTCCTGCACCATGAAGCTCAACGCGACTGCTGAGATGGAAGCGATCTCCTGGCCGGAGTTCGCGTCCATCCACCCGTTCGCTCCCGACCACCAGACGGCGGGTTGGCGTGAACTGATCACCGACCTCGAGGCGGACCTCACGGAGATCACCGGCTACGACCAGGTGTCCATCCAGCCCAACGCCGGTTCGCAGGGCGAGCTGGCGGGCCTGTTGGCGATCCGCGGCTACCACCTTTCACGTGGCGACCAGCAGCGCACTGTCTGCTTGATCCCCGCTTCGGCTCACGGGACCAACGCTGCGTCTGCTGTGCTGGCCGGCATGAAGGTTGTTGTGGTGGCCACGGCTGCTGACGGCACTATTGATCACGCTGATCTGACGGCCAAGATCGAGGCCAACAAGGACGTGCTGTCCTGCATCATGATCACCTACCCGTCCACGCACGGTGTGTACGACGCCGACGTCCGGGAAGTGTGCGATGCCATCCACGCAGCCGGCGGGCAGGTGTACGTTGACGGCGCCAACCTGAATGCCTTGGTTGGCTTGGCCCAGCCGGGTAAGTTCGGCGGCGACGTGTCCCACCTGAACCTGCACAAGACCTTCTGCATCCCGCACGGTGGCGGCGGTCCGGGCGTTGGCCCTGTTGCTGCGAAGGCACACTTGGCTCCGTTCATGCCGGGCGACGCGAACAAAGCGGCGCACGAGGAAGGGCACGGGGTGGCCATCTCGGCCTCGCGTTATGGCTCCGCCGGTGTGCTGCCGATTTCCTGGGCCTACGTGAAGCTCATGGGTGGCCAAGGACTCACCGAAGCCACCAAGTCTGCTTTGTTGGCAGCGAACTATGTTGCTTCGCGCTTGGATGAGCACTTCCCGGTTCTGTACACGGGCGAGGGCGGACTTGTGGCACACGAGTGCATCCTGGACCTCCGCGAGCTGACCGCCCGCACGGGTGTCACGGCCGAGGATGTGGCCAAGCGCCTCATCGACTTCGGCTTCCACGCCCCCACGCTGGCCTTCCCAGTGGCCGGCACCCTGATGGTGGAGCCGACGGAGTCCGAAGACCTGGCCGAGATCGACCGCTTCATCGAAGCCATGATCACCATCCGTACCGAAATCGAGCAGGTGGCCAGCGGTGATTTCACTGTTGAGAAGTCGCCGCTGCGCAACGCGCCGCACACGGCCGCCGCCGTCGTAAATTCCGGCTGGGACCGTGACTACCCGCGTGAGCAGGCCGCGTTCCCCGTCCACCACCTCAAGCAGGACAAGTACTTCCCGCCGGTCGGCAGGATCGACGGCGCCGCAGGTGACCGGAATCTTGTGTGCTCCTGCCCGCCCCTCGAGGCATTCGAGAACACTGCTGACGTCGAAAACTAAGGACTCCTGACATGTCTGAGAATTACACCGCTCTTTACGAGCAGCACAAAAAGGCCGGCGCCTCCTTTACCGACTTCGGTGGCTGGCAGATGCCCCTGAAGTACTCCTCGGAGTTGGCTGAGCACCACGCGGTCCGCAAGTCCGCCGGCCTGTTCGACCTCTCCCACATGGGCGAAGTCTGGGTCACCGGCCCCGACGCGGCTGCTTTCCTGGACTACGCACTGGTGGGCAAACTGTCCGCCATCGCGGTAGGCAAAGCCAAGTACTCGCTGATCTGCAACGCAGACGGCGGCATCATCGATGACCTCATTACCTACCGCCGTCACTCTCCCGAAGAAGGCGTGGACAAGTACCTGGTGGTGCCCAACGCGGGGAACGCGAAGGTAGTTGCTGCTGCGCTGAAAGACCGTGCGGCCGGGTTCGACGTCGTGGTGGAAGACGCCTCCGCCGAGACCTCGCTGATCGCCGTGCAGGGCCCCAACGCCGAGGCGATCCTGCTTGCTCTGGTCCCGGCAGAGCAGCACGCGCTGGTCACCGAGCTGAAGTACTACGCGGCCGTGGAGGTCTCCATCAACGGGCAGGACCTGTTGCTGGCCCGTACCGGATACACCGGCGAGGACGGCTTCGAAATCTACCTCCCCAACGTCGATGCTGCTGGCCTTTGGGAAGCCCTGCTCGACGCCGGCGACGGCCACGGTCTCATCCCTGCCGGACTCGCTGCCCGCGACTCCCTGCGACTGGAAGCCGGGATGCCCCTCTACGGCAACGAGCTTTCCCGCCACGTCAACGCCTACGCTGCAGGGCTGGGCCCGGTGGTTTCCCTGGCCAAGGAAAGCGACTTCATCGGCCGCGATGCATTGACAGCCATCAAGGCCGCCGGGGTCGGATCCACTCTCGGCCAGAAGCTCGTAGGTCTCAAAGGCGCCGGACGCCGCGCCGCCCGCGCCCACTACTCAGTCCTCAAAGACGGCTCCCTGATCGGCGAAGTCACCTCCGGCCAGCCAAGCCCGACGCTCGGTTACCCGATCGCCTTGGCGTATGTCGACGTCGAGCAATCCGAACCGGGCACCGTCGTCGAGGTTGACCTTCGCGGCAAGGCCGAGCCGTTCGAAGTCGTGCAGCTGCCGTTCTACAAGCGCGCCAAGTAGCCCGGATCTTCGGGACCGCCGACCTCTGCATGCTCGGTCGCATGGGCGCCCGCTGGGCGGACGCGATGCTCCCTTAGACGCATGCTGCCGGTCGCCGGACCCGAACCGTTGTGGATGGTGGCGCTGTTTGAACCCCTAAGCGCTGGTTGATGGGTCAACCTGCCGCGGGTGATCTTGAAAGTTTTCAGTTAGTAAGAGAGAAGGAATCTTATGAGCAAGGTAGTTGCTGAATTGAAGTACTCGGCTGAGCACGAGTGGGTTGCCGCCGATGGGGACGGGCATGTGGGGATCGGGATCTCCGCAGTTGCCGCTGACGCCTTGGGTGACATCGTGTACGTGGACCTCCCCGAGGTTGGTTCCACTGTGACCGCGGGGGAGACCTGCGGCGAGGTGGAGTCGACGAAGTCCGTGTCCGATCTGTACTCGCCTGTGACGGGGGAGGTGACCGAGATCAACGACGCCGTCGTCACCGATCCCGCGCTCATCAACAACGACCCCTACGGTGCCGGCTGGCTGTTCAAGGTGGCCGCCACGGAAGAAGGGCCGCTCATGTCGGCCGAAGAATACGCTGCAACGAACGGTGGAGAACTGTGAACCCGGTATCTGTGACTGACTACCAGCAGGTGGTGTCGGCGTCGCTGGATGCCCAGCTGTCCGAGCTGGATCCTGAGATTGCTGCGAAGATCGACGACGAACTGGGTCGCCAGCGCGACGGCCTGGAAATGATCGCCTCCGAGAACCACACAGCCGTCGCCGTGATGCAGGCGCAGGGCTCGGTGCTGACCAACAAATATGCCGAGGGTTACCCGGGCAAGCGCTACTACGGCGGCTGTGAGCACGTAGACGTGATCGAGCAGCTGGCCATCGACCGCATCAAGGCACTGTTCGGTGCCGGGTACGCGAACGTTCAGCCGCACTCCGGCGCGCAGGCCAACGCCTCCGTGATGCACGCGCTCATCAAGCCGGGCGACACCATCATGGGCCTGAACCTCGCCCACGGCGGGCACCTCACCCATGGCATGCGGATCAACTTCTCCGGCAAGCTCTACAACGTGGTCCCCTACGGCGTCCGCGAGGACACCCACACCGTAGACATGGCCGAGGTTGAGCGCCTGGCGCAGGAACACAAACCGGCACTGATCGTTGCCGGCTGGTCCGCATACGCGCGGCAGCTGGACTTCGCTGAGTTCCGCCGGATCGCCGATTCCGTGGGCGCGTACCTGATGGTGGATATGGCCCACTTCGCCGGTCTGGTGGCCGCCGGGCTGCACCCGTCCCCGGTCCCGCACGCTCACGTCACCACGTCCACCACGCACAAGACCCTCGCCGGTCCGCGCGGCGGCATCATCCTCTCCAACGACGCCGACATCGCCAAGAAGATCAACTCGGCAGTCTTCCCGGGCCAGCAGGGTGGTCCGCTCGAGCACGTCATCGCCGGCAAGGCTGTCGCGTTTAAGATCGCCGCCTCGGAGGAATTCCGTGAGCGACAGGAACGCGTCCTTGCTGGGGCCCGGATCCTCGCCGAGCGACTGGTTCAGCCCGACGTCGCAGGGAAGGGCATCTCGGTGGTTTCCGGGGGAACCGACGTTCACCTGGTGCTCGTGGACCTGCGCAACTGCGAACTCGACGGCCAGCAAGCCGAAGACCGACTCGCCGCGATCGACATCACCGTCAACCGCAACGCCGTCCCGTTCGATCCGCGCCCGCCGATGGTCACCTCGGGCCTCCGGATCGGCACCCCGGCGCTTGCCACACGCGGCTTCGGAGAGGCAGCCTTCCGTGAGGTTGCTGACATCATCGCCGAGGTACTGATCGCCGACGCCGACGCGGACCTTTCCGGGCTGCGTCACCGCGTCGAGGTTCTAGCTGCGGCCCACCCGCTCTACCCGGGGACAGCGAACCTGGGCTGAGCCTCGTGGGTTGGCCCTCCGTTCTCGGCGGGCCGACATCCTCCACCGGCCCCGGTCTCGCCGTTTCGGGGGTTCCCTGCGGGATGTGCCGTGCGCACGGCATGTTGAGCAGCGAACCCCCGGAATGGCGAGGGTCGGGGCCGAGGGCTTGTTGGGCCGGGTTTGAGGGTCCGCTCCGTTTGTTGGGGGCGGGGCGGGTTCTATTCGTTGTACGTCGTTAGGAAATCACCATGGCCGTTGGGGTCTTTGATCTGTTTTCTGTGGGTATTGGCCCGTCGAGTTCTCATACTGTGGGGCCGATGCGTGCTGGGGCGGTGTTTGCTGCTGAGCTGCGTGAGTCCGGCGTGCTCGATTCCGTCGCGGCCTTAAGGGTTGATCTTTATGGCTCCTTGGCTGCGACGGGCAAGGGGCATGGGACCTTCACGGCTGTGCTGCTGGGGCTCGAAGGGTTTGAACCCGAGAAGATCCTGCCCGATGAGGTGGAGGAGCGCCTGGCTTCCATCGCTGACACGGGGAAGCTCAACCTGGCTGGCGGCGTGCTCCTCGACTACGCCCTGGAAGACATGATTCTGCGTCCGTTGACGGTGTTGCCGCGGCATACGAATGGGATGAAGTTTGCTGTGTCCGATGCGGAGGGGAAGGTGCTGCGGGAGGCGACGTTCTTTTCGGTGGGTGGTGGGTTCATTGTCCGGGAGGGTGAGGAGGACGCGGCCCTGGAGGATCTTGAGGAGTCGAAGAAGGAGTTGCCGTTGCCGTTTAGGACGGCGGCGGAGTTGTTGGGTCGGTGCGCGTCCAAGGGTTTGGGGATCAGCGACATCATGTTCATCAACGAGCGGGCGTCCCGGTCTGAGGAGGAGATCCGTGCGGGTCTGTTGCATATCTGGGCTGTGATGGAGGCCTGTGTTGAGACCTCGTTGAAGCGTGAAGGTGTGTTGCCGGGTGGTTTGAAGGTTCGTCGTCGTGCACCGGATTGGTTGGAGCGGCTGCTGAAGGAGGACAAGGACCGGAACGATCCGAAGTATTGGCAGGAGTGGGTGAACCTGATCGCGTTGGCGGTCAATGAGGAGAACGCCACTGGTGGTCGGGTGGTGACGGCGCCGACGAATGGTGCTGCGGGCATTATTCCGGCGGTGCTGTATTACGCGTTGAACTACGCCCCGGGGATGGATCAGGCCACCCAGCAGGATCGGGATGATGTGGTGGTGAAGTTCTTGCTCGCTGCTGGTGCGGTGGGTGTGTTGTATAAGGAGCAGGCGTCCATTTCGGGTGCTGAGGTGGGGTGTCAGGGTGAGGTGGGTTCGGCGTCGTCGATGGCTGCTGCTGGGTTGGCTGAGGTGATGGGTGGTACGCCGGGTCAGGTGGAGAATGCTGCGGAGATCGCGATGGAGCATAATCTGGGGTTGACGTGTGATCCGATCGGGGGGTTGGTGCAGATTCCGTGTATTGAGCGGAATGCGATCGCGGCGGCGAAGGCCATTAACGCGGCGAAGATGGCGTTGTGGGGTGATGGGACGCATCGGGTCTCCCTGGATGAGGTGATCGTGACGATGCGTGAGACGGGCAAGGACATGTCCACTAAGTACAAGGAAACCGCGATGGGCGGCCTCGCCGTCAACGTCGTCGAATGCTGAGTGCCCAAGAAACGAATCGTTGTGGGGCCCGCTCTGCGCGATTGGACGCTCTTGAAGGGCGCATAGCGGGCCTCACAAGGGACCGCACACAGACTGCTGATAACAAACCAGAAGGAACGTCATGACACTCGCCCCTGAAGGCCGTAAGTTGCTGCGCGTTGAGCAGCGTAACTCGGCGGTCCCGGTTGAACGTAAGCCTGAGTGGATCAAGGCCAAGGTCCAGATGGGTCCTGAGTTTGTTCAGCTCAAGAACCTGGTGAAGAAGGAAGGCCTGCACACGGTGTGTGAGGAGGCCGGCTGCCCGAACATTTTTGAGTGCTGGGAAGACAAGGAAGCGACGTTCCTGATCGGCGGGTCCGAGTGCACCCGGCGCTGTGATTTCTGCCAGATCGATACCGGCAAACCGTCCCCGGTGGACATGTTCGAACCCACCAAGGTGGCCCGCAGTGTCCAGGCGATGCAGTTGCGCTACGCCACGGTGACCGGGGTGGCCCGGGATGACCTGGCCGATGAGGGCGTGTGGTTGTACGCCGAAACGGTCCGGAAGATCCACGAACTGAACCCCGGTACCGGGGTGGAGTTGCTGATCCCTGATTTCTCCGGCAAGCCCGAGCACATCGCGGCGATCTGCGATTCCAAGCCCGAGGTGTTCGCGCACAACGTGGAGACCGTGCCGAGGATTTTCAAGCGGATCCGTCCGGCGTTCCGCTACGAGCGCTCCCTCGATGTGATTACCCAGGGCCGGGATTTGGGCATGGTGACCAAGTCCAACCTGATCCTGGGCATGGGCGAGACCCGCGAGGAAATCTCCGAAGCCCTCCGTGACCTGCACGAGGCCGGGTGCGATCTGATCACCATCACCCAGTACCTGCGCCCGTCCGAACGGCACCTGCCGGTGGACCGCTGGGTCAAACCCCAGGAATTCGTGGACCTCCAGGAAGAAGCCCAGGAGATCGGGTTCCTCGGCGTCATGTCCGGCCCCTTGGTGCGGTCCTCGTACCGTGCCGGGCGGTTGTGGGCCACCGCGATGCGCAAGAAAGGCCGCGACATCCCCGCCGAACTCGCCCACATCGCCGACGGCATCCAAGACTCCGGCACCACCCGCCAGGAAGCCTCCACCATCCTCGCCGCCCACACCTAAACACCCAAGAATCTCATATTGTCCCCGGAGGTGTTGAAAACGTCCCTAACGACGGCATTGTTGACGGGAGTGGCAAGGCGGCCCCAGCCGACACCGTCATCAGTGGTGGCATACCTGCATAATCTGAGAAATAGTTCTGGATACTAAAATACAGAACATGGTAGCGTGGCCTTATGGTGAGACCACGATCGTTTGATGAGGCGGCAGTGCTTGATGCAGCAGCGGCCGAGTTTCGAGTGCATGGCTATGCGGATACCTCGACTGAGCAGCTGTGTGAGGCGGCGGGCCTGAGGCGCAGTAGCCTCTACAATGCCTTCACCTCCAAGGATGAGTTGTTCGTTCAGGCCCTCCGGCGCTATATCTCCACCGCTGGCGGATACCAGGAGGCCGTGCTGACCGACGGGCTCCTGAGCGGCGCGGCCCGTGTGCGCGGACTGCTTGACCTCGTTATTGGCGAGGAGCAGGAGGCTTCGCGCGACGGGCACGCCGCCGGGTGCATGATCGTGGCTACCCGTATGAGCCCGGACCTCGGAAAGCGGGATGTGCGGATCAATAATCTTCTTGACCAGGCACTGAGGCAGCAGATGAGCATCGTTGGACAGGCCGTTCGGGTTGGGCAGGCTGACGGGAGCCTCAAGCCCGACCTGCCCGTCGAAGATGCTGTGCGAGCGATCGTTGCCCTCATTTCGGGGTTGCGGGTGCTCGCGCAGGCCGGTGCATCGCCCGATGAACTGCGACGAACAGCAGAGGTGACGCTCCGTGCACTAACCGCGGATTGACCCCCTACCCTGCCCGCCGCAGCACTGCCGCGGCGGGCATTTCTATGCGTTAGTTATGTACTTTCAAATACAAAAAGCCTGCAGCTGCCCATGGCTACGCACTGATCCCAACACTCGACAACGAAAGGCTCCTTTGTGAAGAAGCATCTCTATCTCCTCATGGTCACGATCATGGTGACGGTCATGAGCGAACTTCAGGTCGCGGGCATGATGCCCGCAATGGCTGCCGACCTCGGCGTCTCGACCGGGCAGATCGGCCTGCTGGTCTCGGTTTACGCCGCCGGCATGGCCGTCGGTGGGCCGCTCTTCGCCTACTTCCTCCGCCATGCCCCGGTCAAGGGCGCACTGCTGGCCATCGTCGCCCTCTACGCCGTTGCACAGGTGCTCGTGCCGCTGGTCGACGCGTTCTGGTGGGTTGCGCTCATCCGCGTCATTACGGGCGCACTCGCGGGTGCGTCGTTCGGTCTCTCGGTGACCTACGCTGCACAACTAGCATCAAGCCCGCAGAAGATCGGTGAGGCCGTCTCGATCGTTCTCGGCGGCATCATGGTCGGCACGGTGCTTGGTCTGCCCCTGTCACACTTCATCTCCGACCGCTGGGGCTGGCAGTCCAGCTTCTACGTCCTTGGCGTCATCACCTTCGCTCTGTTCCTGGCGAGCCTTGCGCTCCTGCCCCGTGCAGAGGCCGCGACTCAGGATGCAGCAGCGCAGGATGTGCGAAACCTGCGGAAGCCGAGCCTCTGGGCGCGCTACCTCGTGAGCCTGCTGACCATTGGCGCGGCCTACGCATCGTTCTCCTTCTTCACCCCACTGTTGGAGAGCAATGCCGGGTTCTCCACGAATGCGACGACGATCATTCTGTTCGTCTACGGGATCTGCGCGTACATCGGCAACATGATCGTCGGGAAGTTCGCTGACCAGCACGCCGTCGGCGTGCTGAGTCTCGGACACGGGCTCCTCTTCGTCGCGCTCGTGCTCCTCGCCGTGTTCAGCGACCTCCAACCACTCTCGCTCGCTATGGTCATCGTCGTCGGCTTCGTTGGCGTGACCATGAACCCCGCACTCGTTACCCGCGTTGCCGAGGTCGGCGGCGCGGGAACGATGGCAAGCACAATTCACACCGCCGTGATATCTGCGGGTGTCACTCTCGGTTCAGCCGTGAGCAGCACCGCGATGAGCAGCACTAGTAACGATGACCCCAGCATCGCCATGTGGACAGGTGCGGTCCTCGCCATCCTCGCCGCACTCGCTCTGGCTGCCCAGACCAGAAGCCGCCGGGTGGAGACTGCTTCATCGCAGCAGGAGGCCGGCAACATCTCTCGTAGTTGACGTGGTCACGACACGGACGGTTCCTTGCCGGATGGCGGGACCGGCAAGGTCCGTCACACTATTGGCGAACTAACGGGCCGCGCCGAATCCACGCAACGTCCGGGTGTGGACGGCATCCATCTCTACAGCTTCAATTCCTGGGGTGGGCCCCAAAAGCTTGTATGAAGCGGTCCAACACCAACAGCAGTAGTACGACGGCGGTTGGTTGCCTCTCGGGGGCGACCACCGCCGTCGGGCGTTAACACCGGCGCGTACGTCATCAAGCCGAAGCATTCGAACGCCAGCGCAGTTTTTGCTCAAGACGGGCACAATGTTGACGCATCGTGGTCCGTGGCCACGCCTGCGCGGCGGCTGCGGGCCTGTCCATTCCTTGGACAGCGAGGGCTGAAACGAGTACCTCCCGCCCCGCCGCAGCGGCGATGGCACGTAAGCCACTAAGTGGTTCGGGAGATCAAACTGAGTACTCGCATCACGTGTACGGGTATTTCCCAGCCCATGTTCGAACGAAAAATTGAGGTAATCCGAACCGTAGCCACAGGACTGGCGCGGCCTGAAGCATAGGTGGCATCGCTTCATCCGGCCACCATGGATCGGATGCTGGGGGTTGCGAGGCGGCTCCCCGGGACGTAGATCAACCAAGGAGTCTTACCATGCGCAAACTTTCCAAGAAGAGCCGGGTTACCGCTGCAGTCGCAGGCGTCGCGTTGGTGGCGGTGGGCGGCGGAGCTGCTTACGCCTACTGGACCACCATAGGTTCGGGCAGTGGCGAGGCAACCAACTCTTCCGGCGGCGGCACGGTTGCGCTGCACGCCAACTTTGCGGGCGGCCTCGCACCGGGCAACCAGGTGGATGTGACTTACACGGCCGATAACTCCACCACTTCCAGCACCGTGGTGGGTGACCTGACCGCCAGTGTCACCACCAATGTGGCTGGCTGCTTGCCCGCGTGGTTTGAGGTCACAGCCGTCACGTCAAACACCCGCGTGGCCGCTAACTCCACGGCCACCACCGTGGGTTCCGGCGTCCTGAAATTCAATGATGAAGCCGTCAACCAAGATGCATGCAAGGGCGCAGTGGTCACGGTCACCGTCGGCAGCATCTAAGACTGAACGCGATCGTCGGCGCGCCGGGGCCATCCTGCTCATGATGGCCCCGGCCAGCCCGCTCCCGCCATTTCTCTTACGCCAATAACGTCCGAAAAGAGCCATTAATGGACCACCGGCCAGAGCGCTCAGCGCCCAAGCACCGAGTCCGCGTTCCACTGCCTGCGTTGCTTTTGGCGCTCGTGGTGGCTGTTGTGCCTGTTGCGGCGCTGGCGGCAAGCGGGAACCAACCGAGCGGGAACCAAGCGGGCACCAGCCAGGGCAAGGTCAGCAAGGGAATCGCCGTAACGATCTCGCCCTCCAGCCGAACCTTGGATCAAGGGCAGTCGACCACGTTTACGGTGGCCGCCACGTCGGTAGGCGGGTTCGCGGGTCCGGTGACCTTCGCAGTTACAGGGCTGCCGGCAGGAGCAACGGCCAGCCCGTCGCCGTCGTCGGTAAGTCTTACGTCCGGGAGCACCGCACAAGTGACCCTGAATGTTTCCACGGCCACAACTACTCCGGTTGCGAAGACTGACTTTACGGTCAAGGCAGTGAGCGGAGCCATTGTGTCCAACCTGGCACCGGGCCAACTGCAGGTTCTGGAAGTCAAACGGACTTTCGATGTCACGGGCACTGTCCTTGGGGCGTTGGCCCCCGGGACCTCACAGCCGGTGGACGTGAAAATCACTAACAGCAACGTCAAAGCAATCGACGTCACCAACCTCAGTGTTGCCATCAGCCAGGTGGTCCGAACGCCAGCCGCGGTGGCAGCGAATATGCCCTGCACGGCGGCCGATTACCGCCTCACCCAGTACTCCGGAACGTATCCGTTAACCGTGCCACCGGGAACACGCTCATTTTCAGAGATGGGCCTCGGCCAAGCCACATGGCCACGGATCACCATGCTGGATACGGCGCAGCTTCAGGATGGTTGCAAAGGTGCCACCCTCCGACTCACCTACTCCGGGACGGGACGGGCGAACTGATATGAACACCTTCCGAGCATCCCTTTTCAACTCCGCGCGTCACCGGGGCGCAGCGGTCCGCCGGCACCCGGCAGGCCAGGCTGGACAGTCCGGCAGGTTCGCACGAACTGCCGCAGCCACCATTGCCCTCTGTGTTTTGGGAGGAGCGGGATCGGCCTATGCCTACTGGACCGCCGCGGGCGTGGGGAATGGATCCGCCACCAACGGCACCCTGCAGACCGTCACGGTGGATGCACTTGTCCCAGGCGATACCCTGCAAACAAGCCTGGTGCCTGGTGGAACGGCCGACGTCATTCTCCGGGCCAGCAATCCCAACCCGCATCCGGTGACTATCTACGGTGTTGCCGGCAACGGCCCTGTGACCGCCGATGCAGCCCACCCCGGCTGCACCACCACGGGCGTCACCTTCACACCACCTCCGGCACCGCTGACACCGCCGGTCACCATTCCCGCGAGCAGCTCAATCCTGCTCACGCTGCAGGGCGCGGCAAGTATGAGCACCGCGTCGGTGTCTGCGTGCCAAGGAGCGCAATTCGGCGTTCCCGTCACGGTGGAGGTGCGGAAGTGAACCGGCATCGTCAGAACGCCCCTGTGGCCGGCATGGGGCGTTGGAATCGCTTCATGGTAGTTGTGGTGGGAATCCTCCTCGTCTCGTGGGGCGGTCCAGCGGCCAGCGCATTCTGGGGCTCGGTCAGCTCCGGTTTCGGCGCGGCAAAAGCCGACGCCCTCGCGCAGGGCGCCAAGCCCACCACCTCGGTTTCCGGCACTAACGTCACGGTCGGCTGGTCGGCAAGCACGACGGCGGCAGGACGGTCCGTGACCGGGTACAGCATCGCCCGCTATAGTTCCGCCACTACTGGGACTCCTGTCCAGGCCACCGGCACCTGTGCGGCTACGGTGACTGCGCTGAGCTGCGTCGAATCCAACGTCCCGGCTGGGACCTGGTACTACTCCGTGACGCCCATGCTCTCCCTTTGGCAGGGCGCTGAGAGCACACGCAGCGCTGGCACAACCCCTGTCACGGACACCACTGCGCCGGACGCGCCAAGTGTGAACGCGCCCGCCGCCCTCAACGCGACAACCGCTGGGGAAGTTCTGGTCAAGGGCACAGCCGAACCAAACTCGACGATCACCCTAACCATCTCCGGCTCAGGAGCACAGCCCAAAATCCAGCAACTTGCCACCGACAGCACCGGTAAGTGGGCAGCTGCAGTGGTTGATCTCCGTGGCTTCGGTGACGGAACCATCACCTATTCTGCGACGGCAGCGGACGCCGCAGGAAATGTCAGCCTGGCGGGGTCTGCCACCTCATCCAAGGACGCAACAGCGCCCAAGGTGACGGGAGTCAGACTGAACAACGGTGGAAGCAGGGAAGGCAAGATCGACCCGGGCGATACTGTGACGCTGACGTACTCCGAAGTCCTGAAAGTCAGCACCATCAACACTGCATGGACTGACGCGGCGGGTGGATCACCCACCCAGAATGTGACGGTCAGTATCAACTCCGGCAACGTTCTCACTGTCAGCGCCGGCAGCTCGCCCACACTGAGGGTGGGAAGTGTGGATCTGGGAGCGATCTATGGGCCGTCACCAGGAGTCCTGACGTACTCCGGGTCGACCATGGCCTGGGATGCCACGGCCAGAACACTCACCATCACCTTAGGTACGACTGTTCAGGGCACCCCAAGCAACGCAAACCGAAGCGCGCTAGCGGCGACCTACACGCCAGCTTCCGGAATCACGGACGTGGCCGGCAACCTGCTGGCCACAACCCCGGTAGCTGGAGCAGCGTCAAACTTCTAGTCTCGCGGTCCCGTCCTTACTCCACGGATAGTGCCCCTCGAAGTGATGAGGGGCACTATCCGCCCGCGATTCCGGGGTAGCCCAAAAACCCGGGCGTAACCTTGAAGCGGACGCCAGTGCCGCCGTCGTACGTTTGATCTTGCGACGAAAGGCGAGCTGCCACTTGAAGGCTGTAGCGGAATTGTTCACGATGGGTCCCGGAAACAAGGACCACCATCCCGCACTCCGCTGCGCTGTAGGTGTGTTTGTTCCGCTGATTACGTTGACGCTGCTGGGGCGGCTGGATCTGGCCGTGTTTGCGTCGTTCGGTGCGTTCACCGGAATTTATGGCCGGAATGAGCCTCACAGTGTTCGTTTCCGGAGCCAGTTGCGTGCTGGCGGCTTCATGCTTTTCATTATTCTTTTGGCCACGGTCATGGCCCGTCTGGCTCAGGCCGGAGGCATCGACGGTGCAGCTTATTCGTGGCTCCTTACGGCTGCCACCACTCTTGTAGCTGGCGGGTGCTCCGTGGTGGTGGCAGCGTGGAGGCTCCGTCCTGGCGGCTCGCTCTTTCACATTTTTGCGTTCGCTGCCATTGCCTCGATCGCCGCGCAGCCTCCTCTCTGGGAAGCCATGGCGGTAGCGGTGGGGACCACGGTCTTTTGCCTGCTGATCGGTATGTCATCGCGCTTGCTCAAAAGCCACAGAACACCGTGGAAGCGGCCGCCGCCCATCCGTCACACCGCAGCTGAGCGCCGGGCTATTTGGCTCGAAGGCGGCGGCTACCTGGTGGCTGCCGGTTTGGCAGGAACCATCGCAACGTTGGTGGGGGAGCGGCTCGGTTTCGGGCACACCTACTGGGCCATGGTGGCGGCTGTGGTTCCGCTGGTGGGACACTCCACCAGGCACAGGGTGAGCCGTGGAATCCAAAGGATCGCCGGAACGGTGGTGGGGCTGGTCCTGCTGGCAGGCATTCTGTGGCTGAATCCGGCGCCGTGGGCCATGGTCTTGGTCATTGCCGCATGCCAGTTCGGTGCGGAAATGTTCATTGCGCGCCAGTACTTGGTGGCCCAGGTTTTCGTGACGCCGCTGGCCTTGATAGCCACGCTGTTGGCGGCACCGGTGGATCCTGCTTTGCTGCTGCGGGACCGCATCATCGAGACCGTCATTGGTGCCGCCGTCGGCGTCGCGGTGGTGGTGGCTCCGGCTGTTTGGCGGCGCTTGCGGGCAGCTGAACCGAGTGAATAGCGTCACGTCGAGCTGAGGCTGTCAGCACTGTGGGAACAAATCACCTAGTATCGATTGGTTAGACAAGCGAGATACATGTCTACCAAAGGACTGGTGATGAGCGACAAAAGTGAACGTCAGGGCTATTGGTACGGGCTGGAAAGCCGCAAACAGATGGGCGCCGTGGACGTCCTGAATGCCCTCAGGGACTACCGCTCGGCCGAAGCCGACATGCGGCGGCGAACCCAAGCTGCCATGGGCATGGGCGAGACGGACCTCGTGGCTCTGCGGTATCTGCTGGAGGCTGAGCGCGCGGGAAGGGACGTTGGGCCCAAGGAGCTGACGGTGCGGCTGGGGATGACCTCCGCTTCCATGACGTCATTGGTTGACCGGCTGGTCAGGTCCGGATATGTCACCCGTGAGCCGCATCCTACTGATCGGCGAGCACTGATCCTCAAGCCCACCCCGGGGTCGGACCAGGAGGTCCGCAGCACTTTGGGCGATATGCACACCCGGATGATGGAGGTTGCGGAGACCCTTAATCCCGAGGAATCGGCAGTGGTGGTGGACTTCCTCAGGCGTATGCGCGGAGCGGTTGACAGCGTGGCCACGTAATCCGGACTGGACTTTAAGTAGTAAGTACACATATAACTAGATAGCCAAGCTACTTACTAGTGAATGTGTGGGAGAGAACGATGACAGTCGCGCTGCGTGAACCTAGCTCCACACCAGTGGCTGAAAACACCGTGGACATTGTCACGGAACAGGTTATTCCCCAGGGGCCCGTCCACTGCGGTTCCCATATGGCCATCTCCGCCGGCCCATCCTACGACGCCATGCAGTGGGTCTCGGTGGAACCGATCTGGCCAGAGTGGGCCTGCGGGTGCGGCTTCCGAATGGACATCGACGCCCTGGATCCCGTGAGTGGCGTATGGATCGCGGCGCTCCGCCGCCAGAGCCTGCAGCACGAACTGGAAATTGCCCAGAACACCCTGGAACTGGCCTTCAAAAAAGCGGTCGACGCCGGTGTCGACCCTCGCGCTCTGGCCGAGGTGACCGGAGTCCCGGGCACCGAAATCGACTCGCTCCTTCAATGACGCTCCTTGGACGGGCGGCCGTCCGCGCTGATCGCGGGGCCGTCTGCACTGAACGTGGGGCTGCAGCTGAACGTGGGGCCGCAACTGAACGCGGGCCTGCAACTGAACGTGGGACCACAGCTCCGCGGGAAAACGCCAGCGAACCGGATGTGGTGCTTGGAGGCCGCTACCGGCTTGGCGCCCAACTGGGCGGCGGCTCGGAGGCGTACGTCAACGAGGCCTGGGACCTGGAAACCGGCAGGGCGGTGGCGGTCAAGATTTTCAGGTCAACCGACTCCACGGACAACGCCCCTTGCCGGAGGGAACTCGACATCCACGGACGCCTGAGGCACAAGAACATCGTCAGGGTTCTGAACTCGGGACGCTATGGAGATAACGAAGCCATCAGAGACTCTGCTGGCCCAGCCGCTGGCCACAGCCACGGAAGCCGCAATTACGTGGTGATGGAGCTGGTGGGCGGCAAGGACCTGCGGTGGATCATGCAGGACAGTCCTGCTTCGATGGAACAAACGGCTGCGTGGATGACCGATGTTGCCCGGGCCTTGGCCCACGTTCATCGCAGGGGAATTGTTCACAACGACATCAAGCCCGGCAACATCCTCGTGGACTTCGACTCGGACCCGCAGGGGCTTGGAATCGCGAAGCTGGCAGACTTCGGAATTGCTCTCAACGGACGGCACTCGGCGCCCAACTCTTCCTCGGGCACCCCGCATTACCTCAGCCCCGAAGAGGTGTGCGGCGGAACGTCCACACCAGCCAGCGACATCTACTCACTGGGCCTGGTTGCCCTCGAATGCCTGACCGGAACCAAAGCGTTCCCAGGCCCTCCCCTGGAGTCCATGGTGGCAAGGACTCTCGGGGAACCCCGAATTCCCGGCACGGTGCGGCGGCGCTGGTCCATGGTGCTTCATGCCATGACAGACCCCCATCCGGCCGGCAGGCCGTCTGCCGGCCAAGCCGTCGGTATGCTCCGACGGCTCAGCTGGTAGCCAACAATCAGGCAGATAGCGGCATGCGTCATCATGCCGAACTGGGGCCTCCTTTATGAAAGAGAGAATGAAAAATGGGAATCATCGGTTGGATCATTTTGGGTTTGATTGCCGGCGCCATTGCCAAGGCCATCATGCCGGGTAAGCAGGGTGGCGGCTGGATCACCACCATCCTCCTCGGCATTGTGGGCGCCGTCCTGGGTGGCTGGATTGGCAGCGCACTCTTCAAGGTGGGCATCAACGAGTTCTGGTCGCTCTCCACCTGGCTGCTTGCCATCGGTGGCGCACTGCTGGTCCTCATCATCTGGGGACTGGTCACGCGCAAGAAGGCGTAACTGCCCCCAACACAAGAGGCCCCCACTCTGCAGTTCTGCAGCGTGGGGGCCTCTTTGTTGTTTGCAGGCAGGGCCCGGGAAGGCAGAGCTCCGGGCAGCAAGGACCCCGTGCAGTCAGGGCCGTGAGAAGCCGAGGGCCAGATCGATCAGAAGGCGGGTGCCGAATCCTGTGGCCCCCTTGCTTCGCCATGCGTCGTCCTTATCGGATTGCATGGTGCCGGCAATGTCGATATGGGCCCAGGGAGTGTCCCCCACGAACTCGGCCAGAAACAACGCGGCCGTGGTGGAACCCGCGTAGGGTCCGCCCAGATTGGAGATGTCGGCAACATCGGAATCCAGTTGGGGACGGTAGGCCCGTTCCAAAGGTAGTTGCCACACCTGCTCGTCAGCACGGCCGCCGGACTCAAGCACGCGGTCCACCAGGCGTTGATCGTTCCCGAACACCGGGGCGGTGAGTTGCCCCAAGGACATGAGGGCAGCGCCGGTGAGGGTGGCTATATCAACAATCCCGTCCACCTCGTCCTCCACCGCCAACGTCAGGGCATCGCACATCACCAGGCGACCTTCGGCGTCGGTATTCTTCACTTCAATGGTGAGGCCGCTGCGGGTGGTGAGGACGTCGCCCAACTTGTATGCCGAGCCGGAGGGCATGTTGTCCGTGCACATCAGGAAGCCGGTAACGGCGGCCTTGCAGCCCAGATCGCGGAGGGCGGTGAAGACGGCAAGAACTGCTGCCGCCCCGCCCATGTCCATTTTCATGAGCAGGTGCATGGGGTCGCTGGGTTTGAGGCTGACGCCGCCGGAATCGTACATGATGCCCTTGCCCACCAAGCCGAGGTGGCCGGTGGGGGTGCCGTCGGGCTGGTAGCTGAGTTTGATCATGCGGGGTTCCTGGGCGCTGCCGGCGTTCACGCCGAGGAGGCCGCCGCACCGGAGGTCGATGAGTTGTTCCTTGGTGAACTCCTCCGCTGTGAAACCGAACCGTTTGCCGAGTTCCCGGGACACCTCACCCAAACCCGCGGCCGTGAGGTGGCTGGGCGGTGCGTTGCACAAATCGCGGGCTATGGTGGTGGCCCGCACTTTCACCCGCCCCGTGGTCAGGCCCCGATCCGCTGCCGCTGGGTCTATGTCCGGGGCCAGGAACTGCACCTCGCGCAGTGCTTTCAGTTCGCTCTTGCTTTTGAGCGTTTCGTAGCTGTAGCGCGCCAGCAGGACCCCCTCCGACAGAACCTGACCCAAGTGTTCGGCGTCGATCCCCGCAGTATCGGAAAGCTCGAACCCAATCCGGGCGTGACGCTGGGTGGCGCGGACCAAAGCCGCAGCAGCTTTGCGCCAGCCATCAGCGTCCAGCGAGCCCGGCTTGCCGCCACCGACGGCAACCACCAGCGTGCCCGAGGCATTGGCCAACTGCAGTGTGGTTCCGGGTTTGCCGTCAAAGCCCGCACTCTCCAGCGTTTCCCGGTGCAGTCCGACCGACGCCGGGACGTCACCTTCGGAGGGGACCAGCACGCCGATAGCATCGAGCTGACCGAAACCGTCCACGAAACGCAGCGCAGGTTCTTCACCCTCAAGGGACGGGACAGCCGTAAAACTTTCAGGGATCAGTTTGTAAGGTTCGTGGTTCACCGTTTCGCCCGTTCTGTTGTTGTAGGTACCGCTGTGGATGCCCGGGTTGCGGACGGTTCCGGAATGGCGTCCGGATCGTCCGGTTCAAGTTGCTCAGGCAGGTCGCCCTTCATCCGGCCAGGCATACGGCCTGCCGGGACAATCGCCAGCAAGGCAAGCCCGGACAGTCCAAGGAGAGAGATCTGCAGGGCGCGGAGCCGCGCTTCCTCGTTGACGTCGATCGCGGCCGCCAGCTCTGAGGGGCTGCTCACCCGATCGCCGATAACCCCTTCCACTTGGGCGTTCGTCAGGAAATCGGCCTCATTGACGTTCACCTTGTAAATCAACTCCTGGGATACTTCCGGATGCGCGGCGGCGCCGCTGGCGATGAGCGAGGAGAGCATCCCGACGGTGAACGCGCTCGCTACCGCGATGCCCACACTGCCGGAGAGGTTGTGGACCAACCCGCGCCAGGCACCGACGTCGCCGGCCAACTCGCGCGGAACCGCGCTGAGCAGCGTGTTGAACACCAGTGCGACGATTGCACCTTGGCCGAGCCCCAGCAGGATCAGGCCGAGCACCACAAAGAGCTGGCCCCAGTCGTTGCGGATGGTGAAGGCGAGCAGGACCAGCGCGCCAGCCACTACAACGAAGCCGCCTTGGGCGATGACCCGTGGCGGGAATTTGTCGTAGAGGAACGCCACAAAGGTGCTCGCGAGGAAGATGGACAAGGTGTAGGGGATGATCGAGAACGAGGTCTCAATGCTGGACCGTCCCTGCACGATCTGCATGTACAGGGGGATCAGGAAGTTCGCGGCCGTCCCGACGAACAGCATGATGGCCATGCAGGCAGTGACCGCGAGCTCGGAGCTTGAGGCGAGAACCCTGAGGTCAAAGATGCGCGGCAGTTTGGCATCCTGACGTTTCCGGATCCACATGAAGAACAGCTGCCCGGCTATTGCTCCGAGAAGGATCAGGAGCGGCGCGGGCGAGAGTCCCAGGATGTCGAAGGGTGCCTGGCTGGTGGCGAACCAGGTACCCCAGGCGGACAATCCACTGAATCCGAAGCTCAGCAGGATGACGGCCACGGCCGCGATGATCGAGCCGGTCCAGTCGATCTTCAACAGGGGTTGCGCCGGGACGGTCTTGAGCTTGAAGCTCAGCAGCAGGTTGATGGCGCCGAGGACCACCATGAGGCCAAACGAGTAGCGCCAGCCGATGGTGGTTGCGAACCACCCGGCAATCAGGAGGGCCAGGACACCAGCCGCCGGGATGGCAGCGGCCAGGAGGCCGATGGCCTTGGCCTGCTGCTGGTCCTTGTAATTGGTGGCGATAAAGACTGTGAGGGCGGGTGCTATCAGTGCAATGACAGCACCCGAAGAAGCCTGGGCTATGAACAACATTGCAGGGCTGAGGCTCAGTGCCACACCCGCCATGGCGGCCGCATGGATGGCGACGGCGATCTGGAACACCTTGCGCGTTCCGAACCGGGCGCCCAACTTCGCTCCCAACAGGATGAAAGCCGCCATCGAAAACGTTCCGGCAGTGATGGCAGTGCCCACGGATGTTGCTGCGGTGTCCAGGTCGGTGGTGATGCCCTGCATGGAAACCGTCAAGGCGTTCACTGCGAACGATGCCTGGATCTGGGTGAGGACCACCACGATCAGGGGCAGCCATGAAGCCGCCTTGGCGGGTGGTGGGGTTTCTGTAGTGGTGTGGTCACTGGCCATGGTGTGCTCCTGGTGTGCTCTGTTGGTTACATGGGTTTCTTGGTTACTGGTTCTGGAGCGGCCAGAAGACCGGGACCAGCAAAATGGCCACCGCAGCGTAGAGGGCCATGATGGCCAGCCCGAACTTCCAGTAATCACCGAAGCGATAACCCGCAGGCTGCATGATCATCATGTTGGCCGGAGTGGCCACCGGCGTCAGCAAGGCAGCCGAGGATGCCACCGAAACGCACATCAGCACGGCGTAAGGGTTAATGGATGATTCCTGGGCCACCGAGAGGGCGATGGGGATGATGATCAGTGCCGTGGCGGTGTTGCTGATCAACTGCCCCAGAACGGCGGTGACCACGAAGAGTCCCACCAGCAGCAACAAAGGTCCGCCACCTCCTACCACCGAGACCATGCCCTCAGCCAGAATCTCTGCGGTGCCCGTGGCCGTGATCGCGGTGGACAACGGGATCATCCCTGCCACCAGGATGAGGGTGGTCCATGCCATGGAGCGGTGGGCCTGCTGAACAGTCACCACGCGGAGTACCACCATGGCCAGCGCAGCCAGGAGGGCGGCCACCGGCGCGGGAACCAAGTTGGTGGCCAACAGGATCACCATGACGCCGACCACGATCAGCGCCGGGGTGGCACGCGGCCCCAGCGGGACGGTCTGCCTGCGGATGGTGTCCGGCGAGTCCACCAGCAAGACGTTGTGATCCACGGTGTGCTGGTCGAGGGCCGACCAGGTTCCTTGGAGCAGCAGCCTGTCACCGGCGGTGATGAGAGTCCGTCCGGACGATGCCGGTTCCCCCGGATGGTGATGAGCCAACACCACCAGATGGCCGCTGTCCGTCACCATGCCGGGGAAAGCCTCCGTGCCAACGAGGTTCGACCGGGGCGGAACCACCACTTCGGCCACTCCGTAGCTGCTGCTGATGAGACCGCACGTAGCGTCGTCGTCGTCCTGTTTCAGGCCATGCCGGGCCGCCAAGGCGTCAATGGTCGGCTGACCACCGCGCACCACAATCTCATCGCCCTGTTCAAACACGGTGTTCCCGGACGGCTTGCCGTCCGACCCCTGCACGCTGATGAGGTGGAGATGGCCGCCGTCGTGCTCGTCCTGAAGGCACGCCACCGGCTGGCCCACTAAAGCCGAACCGGCCGGAATGCTGAGCCGGCTCAGCCCATCGCCACCCAAGTAATGGTTCATGAGCGTCTCACCATGGGAGCCCAGATCCTTCGGGAGTGCTTCCGGGGTCCTGGCAGGTAAAAGCCTGGGCCCCAGCCACAGCGTCAGGCCGATGGTTCCCAATAACAGGGGAAGCCCTACCAGGCCGAACTCGAAGAAACCGATCCCTGTTCCGGTGGTTTCCAGCGCCGCGTTCAGAATGAGGATGTTCACCGGTGAGCCGGTCAGGATCAACAAGGACCCCGCATGTGCAGCGAAGGCCATGGGCATCAGAAGCTCCGAAGGCCGCCGACCAAGCCGGACCGCCAGCACCACCACCATGGGAAGCAACGCGGCCACGGCCCCATTGACGCTGATGAGGGCCGTCAGCAAAGCCGTGAGGACCATCATCAACACCATCAGCCGGGTTCGGCTCGTCCCCGAAAACCTGATCAGCAGGCTTCCCAACCACGTAGTAACGCCCGCGGCATCAATGGCCTCCGCCACCACGAACAACGCAGCGATCAACACCACGGTCCCGCTTCCGAAACCGGCGAACGTGTCGTCCAAACCCACAATGCCTGTCCCGTACAAGGCCAGGGCCGCACCCAGCGCCACCACTTCTACTGGCAGGCGGTTCCACACGAACGCAGCAACGACCACGACGAGCACCAGCAACGTGACAGTGACGTCTGTCATGAGTGCCTTCGGCAACCCGTAGGATCTTTTGCCAGCATTCTTTCAGACTAGATCCGGGTTCGCGGCGGAGGGTCACCCCAAACAGGTGAGTGATGGGCGTTTATCGAGGTCACGGCTAGGGTAAATATCCGGTCTTGTAAGCCGCTGCCACCGCATCGTGCCGGGAACCGGCCCCGAGCTTGGAATAGATAATGCGAATGTGGGTCTTCACCGTGTTCACGGACAAGTGGAGTTCCGCGGCCATCTGCTCCTGCGACAAGTGCGAAGGAAGAAGAGTGAGGACCTCGCGCTCCCGAGGAGTCAACGACTGCGCTCGCCGGGCATCGATGGGAGGTCGCAAAGCAAGCAGGCGCTGGACAAGTGCTTCATGGGGTCCGCAGGCGCCCGCCCGTTCCACCAGAAGATCCATCACTTCTTGGGGCGCGATTGCCAGGGGTCGGAGAACATCCAGCTCGTCGGCTGTAGCGAGGGCTTCCTCCAGGAGCTTACCCGCCAGGGTCCGCCGTCCCGTCCGGATGGCGATGGAACATTCCAGGACGCTCACATGAAGCCGGGTCCATTCCAGAACTGGCTTCACCGCGCCGGTGTGCAGGGGCTTGAGGCGGTCGAGGGCGGCGTCGAAGCGACTGATCCCGGCCGGTCCCTGGGCGCGCAGAAGGCAAAGTTCACCCGTTCCTGGAAGACGTTCCTCAGCCCATTCCAAAACGTCGCGGGCGTGATCAGGATGGCCAAGCCCCAGTGCAGCTGTGTGCTCGAGCACCGCGACGCATGCGGCCAGCGGGTGGGCAAAGACATGATCCCTGCTGATGCGGAGCCTGGCTTGCCGCAGGCCTTCCAAGGCATGACGCCTGTCCCCGGAATCCAATTGCGCGCATGCGTTGACTATTTCCAACGTGGTTCGCAAGGCAGCTCCGACTCCTTTGGAGGAAGAACCGAGTTGTCCGAGATCCGAAAGACCCGCTCCGGCAAACAACAGGGCCTCAGCCGGGTCAGCACGGAGAAGCCCAGCCGCGGCATGCATCAGGGCTCCAACGGACCTGCCGGCTCCGGCCGTCCACAGGTGTGACGGCAGCTTTTCCTCCGCAAGGCGCAGAGCCTCACAGGCGCGGCGAAGATGACCCTGCATTGAGTGAATCGCGGCAAGTTTGAGATACACCTTGCCGGCCAGGTAGGCGTTGCCTGCCTCCGTGGCTTCGATCAGGGCCGCGGACGCCTCGTTCTCGGCAGTTCCATACCTGCCCTCCACCAAGGCGGCGGTTACCGACACCATCCTCGCCTCGATGCGAACATTGCTTTGCCTCGAAAATCGGAGCGCAGCGTGGTCCACGGTGGACCGCGGGTCCTGCCCCTCCCACCCGTCGCTGAACCAGGAAAGGCGTGCTGTCGCCAACGCCTGCAATTCGTGGAGCTCGGCGGGTGAATCATCAACCCGGCTACGGTTTGCCGCTGCCATATAGCGGGTAGCGGTGGTGGGCTGACGGCTTTCCACGTATGCCAGTGCGGCAACCACGCAGAGTTTCGGGCTCCCAGCGAAGAGGGCATCGGGCAAAGCCGTGATGGCCCGGCGGACATTGATGACTTCGCCCGATCCCAAGAGCGCCGCGCCGTGCCGTTCAAGGATGCCGCCGATCAGGTGGTTGTCTTCGGAGTCCATGGCGTGCCTGAGGGCCGCAGCGGGCTCGCCGACACGCTCATGCCACTGCGCTGCGATCCGGCTGAGGCGGAGTAGCTCGTCCGGCTGCTTCCGGGCCAGGCCAGCCCGGAAATACGCACGGATGAGGGGGTGAACCAGGAAGACATTCCGCCCGCTGCCTGCCGACTCCACGATTCCGCGGTCATCGGCCAAGCCGGAGAGAACGCCTCCGGCGTTCCTGTTGCCTGCAAGAGTGTTTGCCTGCGCGGCGACCACCACCCGGCACACGCTGGTGCTGGACAGGACATGCCGCTCCTCATAGGAAAGTGCACGGAAGATCTGCTGGTCCAGGTAATCGGAGAGCTGCCGATTGTTGGCGGCAAGGTCCCCCAAAGGGGCGTCGGGATGGGCGGCTTCGCGCAGATAACGCAAGGCGAGGACAACACAGGCCGGCCACCCCGCGGTCTGCCTGAAAAGCTCACGCTGTTGCTGCATCCCCATCAGCGTGGTGGTCTTCGCTGCCAGCACATTGATGTCATCCAGGGTGAAGGCCAAATCTTTGGTGCGTAACTCAACCAAGCGTCCGCTCAAGCGGGCAGGTCCCGGGTCAACGGCAGAGTTGTCCCGGAAAGCCAACGCCAGTTGAAGGGGCTGGCCCGTGTGGTTGAGCAGGGCTGGAATCCAGTAATCGCGTTCAGCCGGAGCGAAGCCGTCCACGCCGTCGATCACCAGCCGAATGGTGGTGCCGGTTGCAGCCAATACTTGGGCGAGATCTCCCAGCACTTCCGCGGCACTGATTTCGGTTCCGGAAAACCGCTCCAAAATGCCCGGTGCAACCGCAGGGCATCGCCGAAGCGCCTGCAACAGGGCGGGCCACAGCGAGTTCCTGTTGTGTTGGTCGGGGCTGAGCCATGCAACGTTATGCGGCTGGCCTTCCAACCATTGGGTCAGGAGCACCGTTTTTCCATACCCGGCAGGGGCGCAGATCAAGACGGTATCGGCCGCGCAGTCAAGCTTGGCCATGAGTCGGGAGCGAGCCAGCAGGTCCAAGGGCGGCCGCGAGACCGGAGTTGGCTTCAGGCTCAAGAGGTCCGGGCGGGTACCACCTTGGTCGTCCACACCTTCAGTGTAGGGGCGGGGCATCGAGGATTCACCCGGTAAAGGCGATCCGCGTGGCGGTCACAGGAGGTCAGGATGAATGTGGCGGCCATGAGACGCTTGGACGAGGCCCGGGAGAGGGGTTTCACCATGCAGGCTTTCAAGGACATCGTGAGTGCCGCGGACTCCGGGTGGGTCTACCCGTTGGGAGCAATTTTTGTTGCGTTCTCGGCCATCTTCCCGCCAATTCCCACGACGTCATTGTTTGTGGCGCTGGGCGCACTCTCAGCCACGGATAACCTTCCCAACGGCTTCCTGTTGGTGGCAGCCATGCTCGCCGGGGCCGTGGCCGGGGACGTGGGCGCCTACGAACTGGTCCGCCGCCGGGATATGGCCAACTGGAAGATACTCCAGGGTCCCCGCACCCAAAAAGCCCTGCACGCCTCCCGGGAGCGGTTGGCCAAGCACGTAGCCTCGTGGGTCCTGACATCCAGGTTTGTTCCGATGGGGCGGCTGACCATGAACGTTGCCAGTGCCATCACCCCGGTTCCGCGTGGACGGTTCCTCCTGTATTCAGTGGCTGCAGGCATCCTCTGGTCCGCGTACTCCGTGGGCATTGGCGCCCTCTCCGGGCTGCTGCCGGGACTGTCCACTGAGTTCGCAGTGGTCATGGCCATAGCGATCTCACTGCTGCTGGGCCGGGCAATCAGCGCCGGAGTGGCCTGGTATCTGCAGTTGGATGACTGACTTGGCCCCGCTGCGCTACCTGCGCGTGAGAAGAAACTGAAGCGTACGAGGAGCTACTGAAGCGAAGACGTCAGCCGTGCCAGATTGTCCAGGGCCACGTGGCCAACAGGCCGCCGAAGCCAGTCTTCCAGCAGCAACTCGGTGCTGGCGGCGCGGTAACTGTCTTCCACTGCGCGCATTTGGTCCACTATGGAGCGTCCGTGGACCAGCACGGAGACTTCCATGTTGAGGCTGAAGGAACGGACGTCCATGTTGCTCGAACCGATCACAGCGACGTCGTAGTCCACGGTGAAGTGCTTGGCGTGCAGAACTTGCGGGGCTTTGTACAGGTAGATCCGTACGCCGGCCCGCAGCAATACCTCGTAATAGGAACGCTGTGCGTGGTAGACCATGGCTTGGTCGCCCACTTCCGAGACAAAGAGTTCCACGCTGAGGCCGCGGGAGGCCGCGGTGATGATGGCCAGTTGGATGGCCTCGTCCGGGACGAAGTAGGGGCTGGTAATGCTGACGCGATGCTCGGCCTTGTAGATCAGCGTGGTGTAGAGCTTGAGGTTGTTGTCATTGTCGAAGCTGGGGCCGCTGGGAAGGACCTGGGCGTCGATGAGTTCGGGCGCGGAGCCAAGGACCACGGGGGATGTGTCCAGTGGCAGCAGGATCTCGGATTCGCTGTACCAATCAGTGACGAACACTGCGTCCAGCTCCCGAACCACCGGACCTTCCAGCCGCACCATCAATTCGTGCCATTGGAGACCCCGTTTGATGTTGCTTTTCTTGTTGTACGACGCATCAATGAGGTTCTGCGAGCCCGTGTAACCCACCCTGCCGTCCACCACCATCAGCTTGCGGTGGTTGCGCAGGTCCGGGCGCTGCCATTGCCCTTTGAAGGGACGCAAGGGGAGCATGGCATGCCATTCGGCGCCCATCCCGTCAAAGGACCGCAGCATGTCCTTGTACGTGGGATCGCGGACCGCTGCCAAATGGTCGAAAAGAACCCGGACCGCTACACCCCGACGGCAAGCCCTGGCCATGGCATCAAAGAACGGCTCCGTGGTGTGGTCCAACGCAAAAATGTAGAACTCCACGTGCACGTACTCCGTGGCGGCGTCGATGTCCTCGATCATGCGATCAAAACATCCCTTGTAGTCCTCCAGTAATTCGGCCCGGTTGCCGCCCACCATGGGCAGCGCGCCAAGCCTGAGATTAAGTTCGACGGCGGATCGCAGCCAGGCGGGCCAGTCCTCACTGTGGCTCACAGCTGAGAGGCCGGGCGTCCTTGCCAGCATGAGCTCGTTGACGGCGTGCTGCTTCTCCCGCCTGGCTTTGGGAAGTTTGCCACGGCCCACCAGCAGGAATGCCACCATTCCCAGGTACGGGATGAAGATGATCGCCAACACCCAGGCAATGGCTGAGGACGGCCGCCTGTTGGCTGAGACCATCACTGCGGCGATTGATCCGAGCACGATGTGGAGCGCCAACAAGATCAAGGCCACAGCATCGGCGTCGTGCAGTAGTTCTTGGAAACTACGCAGCAGTTCTTGCATGCCGCGCTACTTGGCGTTCTGCTGCGGTATGACCACTTTTTTGATGATCAGCAGAATCGAGGCTGTGGTGGGGCACGCTATCAGCGCCCCGAGCAGCCCCAGGAGCGTCCCGCCCACCATGGCCCCAATGAGGACCAGGGAGCCGGGGATGCTGATCGCTTTCCCCACCACCCGGGGAGTCAGAATGTAGGCCTCCACCTGCATGTAGACCAGCATCACGAGGAAAACCACCACCGCTGTTGCCGGAGACGTGAAAAGCGAAACAACGGTGATGATTGCGGTGCTGATCGCGCTGCCCACTAAGGGTATGAGGGTGATGGGGAATGCCAGCACCGCGAGCACTGCGGCGTACCTCACCCCGGCAACAGAAAGAACAATAAATGTGAAGACCGCGTTGAACAAGGCAAGAATTGACATGCCACTGAGGTATTTCCCCACTGAAGCAATAATTATTTCGGAAATGTCCGCAAATGATTCCCTTCGTGAAGCCGGAATCAGTGCATAAAGGCTCGATTTCATGACCTCATGGCCGGCCACAAAGTAAAGCGTCAGGACTACTACGAACACCACTGCAAAGGCGCCATTCACCACGTTGTAGCCCACTTGCACCGCACCGCCGCCAATAGCGAGCCACACGTTAGGATCCGCGGCCGAGGTTTCCAACCATTCCAGCAGCGGGGTCAACGCACCACCCAGCGAACCGTTGAAATCCCGGAACCACTCCTGGTCTCCCACGGCGTCGAAACTGGAGGGAAGCACCCGAATGAGCGCGGCGCCCTCTTCCACCAGAATCGGAACAATAAAGCGGATCAGCACGGCTACCACCACCAGGAAGCCAACTGCTACGGCCAAAACCGCGCCACCGCGGGAAAGTTTCCAGCGTTCCAGCCAACGAACCAAGGGATAGAGGCCCAGGGAGATAAACAGCGCGGCAAAGATCAAGGTCAGCGAATACCGCAGCGTGATGACTGCTGACCCCAAAGCCAGGGCAACCAGTACACCGAGCGCCGCGATGAGCCCGAATCTAAACGGTCCGCCTTCCAGGAGCGGGAATGCCTTCAATCGCGTCATGCGGTCCCTTTCGGCCGTACGTGAATGGCGTACCGCAGCCCGGATCAGGCCAAAGCGATCTCTTTGAGGCGAGCGTACTCGGCTTCGTTAATATCGCCAGCAGCAAGCAGCGCTTTGGCCGCTTCGATTTGCTGTGTGGGCGTTTGGGCTCCGGCGACTTCGCGGATGTAGTTCTCCGCCTCCTCAACAGATTCCCGAACCCGCATCTCACCACGCAGAGCCATGCCTTTCCCACGCATGATGACGTAGATCAAGGCGGAAATAAAGGGGGCTACGAACAGGCACAGGATCCACAATGCCTTGATGCCTCCGCTCAGGGCTTTATCGCGGAGAAGATCGGAAATGATCTGAAAGAGAAGAATTAAATATGCAATGAAGAAAAATGCAACAATGATGCTCCACAACGATTCCAAAAAGCTCATGGTGTCTTTCCCATCGTTCGTTCGGCCCGGGCGGGACCACAACTCCATTCTCGATTCGCCTGCGCCCAAGCGCGCGTCCCTTGGGGGGATCGGTGACGATTGGATAGAAAGATCACCCACTAAGGGTGAGCGTGGGTTGTTGGGGTTCCGCCTCGTGGGTTGCCTGTGGAAGTACCCGCTCGTCGGTCACAAATCCCCCGCAGCGCCGCGGCTGCGGGCGCTATCCGGAGGTCAGTTAAGCTGCTCAGAGCCACGACACTCCGCACGCATAGGGCCACCAATGACGCACTCTTTCGCAGCCGACAACGCCATTTCGCATTCGGAAAAGCAGCAGGGAATTCAGTCGGAAATTCGTTGGGAAAATCAGCCGGAACCTTCGCTCGAACGCTCCGCCGCGGGTACTGCCCTGGGATCGTTTGGCGTAGCGGGCGTTGTTGGCATTTTCGCACTTCTCCTCCACATGCTTGCGCAGCACTCTCCACGAGTGGGTCCTGGATACGCAGGCTGGGCGAACGAGACCATTGATTCCCCTCTTGCCGCCCTGCGCTGGTTCCTCGGCGACATGACCGAGCCCCTGTTCTACAAGTCCGATCTCGCCGCGATCGGACTCCTCGCAGGCGCCGCGGCCGCGTGGTGGTTAGGACGACGAGGCGCCAAGTGGGCAGGCACACTCAGCTACAGTTCGGGGCTGTGGCCCTGGGTCCTGGCGTCCGCATCGCTAAGTTTGATGCTGTCCAACCTGGTGTTCGGTTGGGCGCTCGACGACGGGTGGCAGCCCACGTTCGTGCCGTTCGTCTGCGTTGCTCCCGCCATGGTCCTTCTCTACGGGGCGGGGTGGAAGAGCTGCATCACCGGCGCGGTCCTGGGGGCAGCCACCACCACACCGTTGGCGTTGCTGTTCATCCCTGCCCTCTCCGCACCCCTGGGCCTGCCGCCCGTGGTGGCAAGCGTGCTCGCAATGTCAGTGGGCTCGGTCATCTCGTTCCTGATCGCCCGGCGGCTGCCGTGGCTCGTCTTGCGGGAGGCCCGGCTGGTGCGCCCGGCGACGCAAGCCGAACGGCCGCCGTCGGGCCTCAACCGAAACATCGCGGCCGACGCCGCCTGGGCCGCGCGCCGGGTACTCAAGGACTTCACGGAAACACACTTTTTCGCCAACGAACTCGCCGGGGCCTGTCTGATCCTGGCGGTTGCCGCGGCATGTGTCCTCAACCCGGGACTGCCGTCGTACGGGACGGGCCTGCTGCCGCACATATTGTTTGCCCAAGCGTTGACCTCGGCCATTGGGGTCACGCTCTGGCGGGGCTGGTACCGCGACGGCGGGTGGGCGGCCACTTACGCATCCGTGGTGTCGGTTGCTCCAGCGGCAGTCCTCGCATACGACGGCTCCTGGCAGGGAATGATCGGTGGGGCCGTGATGGGCGCCGTCCTCGCGCCCCCTCTGGCCAGGGTAATTTCCGCGCGGCTGCCAGCCGGCTTCCATCCGGTGATCGGCAACACAGCCGCCATGGCAATCTCGACGGCGGTTGCCTTACCAGTGCTTCGGCTGCTGCCTTAGTGGGCTCGTCCATGGCGATCAACTGTGAACTCGGGCCATTAACTGTGGACTCGGCGGAGTCAGCCGCCCACGTGATGAATGGTGAACGCGCTCAGGAAGCCCACGGCGGCCGTTAGCCCGGTCAGGTTGTGGTGTTCCTCGAAAGCCTCGGGGATCATGGTGTCGGCAAGCATGGCCAGGATCCCGCCCGCGGCAATGGCGGTGATGAACGCAATCACGCTCTCTGGAGCGTTCTCCAATGCGGTGTATCCCAGCAGTGCGGCAAGCCCGCTGAACACTGCAATGCCGGCCCATGTACCAAAGACGTAGGCTGGGCTGCGCCCGGCCTTCTTCATCCCTGCTGTGCTGGACAGACCCTCCGGGACGTTTGAAATGAAGACGGCAGCAAGCATGGCCGGACTCACTGCTCCACCGGCGAGGAGGCCAACGCCAAGGACCACTGATTCCGGAATGCCGTCAATGAGGGCACCTACTGCGATGGCCGTGCCGCTTCCGGGGGAGTCCTTCTCTGAAGGCTGAGCGCCTCCCGAACGTTTCCGATGCTTGGCTCCGGCCGTGGCCAGCAGGGCGTTGGAGCCCACAAAGATCACGGCGCCCAAGAGGAAACCCAAGATAGTGGGGAGCAGCCCGCCGCCCTCCACCGCTTCATCAACCAGTTCGAACGCCAGCGCCGAGATCAAAACGCCGGCACCGAAAGCCATCACCGTGGACACGAGTTTGGGCGGCACTTTCCAGATCCAGGCTATGCCCGCCCCGAGGACCAAAGCACCGCCGGCCAGCGTTCCCCACGTCAAGGCCTGTAACCACATTGGCATTTGTTCCGCCCTTCCATCGGCCGTGCATGTGCATCATGAAGTGTTGCACATGGGGGCTGAAGGGCTTTCCGAATCGCTCGGTTCGCTTGCTCGGAAACTGCTCGATTGGCCTGCGGGAGTCTTGAGGGGACCGCTCGGTTGGCTTGCTCGATTGGCCTGCGGGAGTCTTGAGGTTTTCCTGAGGAAGTGTTGACGGTACACAGGATTCGTTCTTGATCCGGGCCCGGCACAGTAGTTCTTGTCAGCCACACAGGCTGAAAGAAACGGCCGGCCGGTCTCACGGTGGCCTCCCGAAAGGACACCGATCCCCATGGCCATCAGCCTCAAAACCACCACCGGCAAGATCCTCGCTTCGGTCGCACTGGTCGGCACCGCAGCCGCCGTCGCCGGCATGGGAACCTACGGCGCCTTCACCTCCTCCACCTCCGCCTCCCAGGCAGTCACCGCAGGCACCGTCACCATCGCCCTGGGCGCACCCGGACCGGCCAACACCCTCAACGTCCCCGTCGCAGGCCTGCTGCCCGGCGACAAGGTCGAAAAACTCGTCACCCTGGCCAACACCGGCAACTCGGACCTGAACAACATCACCCTCACCACCTCCGCCGGCGCCACCAGCTCCCTGCTCACCACCGACGTCACCAACGGCCTGCAACTGACCATCGAAAACTGCAGTGTTGCCTGGACCGGCACCACCGCACCCTACAACTGCACCGGCACCCGCAGCACCGTCCTGGCCTCCGGACCCGTGATCGCAGCGAACAAAGCCCTGGCCAACCTCACCTCCTTGACCTCGACCAAAACCGACAACCTCAAAGTCACCACCACGTTCCCCACCACCGCGAACAACGACTTCCAAGGCGCCACCTCCACCATCGCCTTCGCCTTCACCGGCACCCAACGCACCGAAACCACCAAGTAAGCGCTGAACCAGCACGTCAGCGCAGCAACACCCCAAGCCCCGCCGGGCCTGGTCGGGCGCCCCCCCTGCCCGATCAGGTCCGCCGGTATTTTCCCAAATAACTCCGCAGCTTCACCCCAACAAGCTGCCCGCCCCATAAGGAAGGAACGCCAGATCATGAGCACTATCACCACCAGCATCAACGAACCCGCAGTCCACGGCCGGCGTTCCGCCCGGGCGGCTAGTGCCGCCGTCGTCATTCCAGCGGCTGTTGCCACCGCAGTTGGATCTAACGGATCTGAAACGAATGCTCCTGCAATGAACGCCGCCGCTGTGAAGCAGCCCGCAGCGGCCACTTCTGCAACGACCAGCTCATTCCGCAGGGTTGCCGGCAAAGTGGTTAGTGGCATCGGGGTGGGCCTGCTGATCATGGGCGCAGTGGTGTTCCTGTTCCTGGCCATCGGGCCGCGGACCCTGGGCTACCAAACCTCCACCATGCTCACCGGTTCCATGGCGCCACTGATCAACCCGGGAGACGTCGTCGTCACCGTCCCCACCCCCATCGCCGACGCCAAAGTAGGCGACATCATCACCTACCACATCCCCGTCGAAGACCAGCGGGTGGAAACCCACCGCATCACCGAAATCACCACCACCGCCGACGGCGGCATCGCAGTCCAAACCAAAGGCGACGCCAACAACGGCATCGACCCCTGGATCGCCACCCTCCAAGGCGAAACAGTGGACAAGCACATCGCCACCATCCCCCACGTGGGCAACGCCATCCGAACCCTCCGCGAACCCATCGTCATGAACACCCTCATGTACGGTGCACCCGCCATCCTGGTCATCGGAATGCTCGCCTCCATCTGGACCAAAGACCCCACCAAAACAGCGTCGGAAGGCGCCGCAGCTCCCCAGGCCGCAAGCGGTGAGTGAGGATCATGGCCCCACGATCGAGGCTACTGTGCTGGAACCGTGCCGCCTTCAGGATTTGGCTGACGAGTTGGGAGACTCAGCGCCGGTGCTCGAATTTCTCGCCGACTACCTGTCCATGCTGCCGTACCGGATGCTCAGGATCTCCAGCGGTCTGTGCGGGCACAACGCCGATGCCAGTATGGACGCTATCCTGAGCCTCAAGATTTCCTCGGCCATGGTGGGAGCCTTGGAGACAGAGGACCAGTGCCGCGCCATCGAACGGATGATCCGGGAAGACCACTTCGACTCCGCCATCCGGGCATTCCCGGCTCTTCAAAACTCCACGGACCGCTGCTTTGCTGCAGGGCCTCAGTTGTTGGGGAAAGCACGGGAGTCGCTCTGCACAGGGCGGCGGACTCCTATTTAGTACCCGGCTTTAGTACCCGGCATTTGGAATCCAGCGCCGATGAAGCGCTCCCTTGGCGTCTACTGCTCTATCGGCACTCCGGCATCGGCCGTCTTGACCGCATGCGGCACGAGGAACAGCGCGGCTACGGCCAACAGCCCGGCGGCGGCGAACACGTAGAAGCCGGCAGGGTAGGCGATGTTCGCGGCAACCAAAGTCCCCGTCACTGCGGGCCCGACGATCGCGCCGAGCCTGCCCACCCCCGCTGCGAATCCCAGCGCGGTCCCACGGAGGCGGGGCGGGAAGAGCTGGCTGACCCAGGCGTAGACCAGCACCTGTGAGCTGAAGACGAAGACGCCGGTGACGAACACGGCAGCGTTGAGCAGGAACTCGTTCTGGATCTTGACGCTCAGAATCGCCAGGAACACGGCGGACAACCCGAACCACATGAGCACGATCTTTTTGGTCCCGTGTTTGTCTGCAAGGATTCCGGCAAGGAAGAGGCCCGCAACGGCACCGAGGTTCAGCACCAGCAGCAGGGTAAGCCCGGTGCTGACGGGGTACCCGGCCGCGGCCATCAGTTGCGGCAGCCACGTGTTCAGGCCGTAGACCAGCAGCAGCCCCATGAAAGAGGCGATGCCAATCCCCACGGCAACTTTGGGATACGGCTTCTGCAAGAGGTCACGGAAGCCTGTCTTTGGTTTGGTGGCCGTTGAACTCCCGACGGCGTTGGTCGCGTTCGCGGGTTCGGTCACCTTTCGATTGCCGGCTTCTGCCGAGCCAGCCTTGGCGGGGGCAACCTCAGGGAGTGATTCCGGGAGTTTGGCCCACAGGAAGGGCAGGAGGGCCAGCCCGGCAACGCCGCCTATGACGAACATGAGTCGCCAGTTTGGAACGATGAAAATTGCCAGAAGTGCTGTTGCTACGGCGCCCACGTGATAGCCGGTCATAGTCCGGGTGGTGGACTTGCCGGCTGATCCGGCTGGAGCGTAGTCGTTGATGTACGCCAAAGCGGCGGGGAGGCAGGCGCCCAAGCCGAGCCCGGCCAGCATGCGAAGCAGGGAGAAGACTGCCACGTTCGGGGCAAAGGCAACCCCGATGGTGAACAGTGAGAAGCTTCCGACGCAGGCGATCAGCAGTTTGCGGCGTCCGAACTTGTCCGAGAGGGGCGCGATAAAGAGTGCCCCAAGGCCCACGCCCACCAAGGAAATGGTGGCGGCGAAGGTTGCCCCGAACGCGTCAAAACCCAGCTCCCCGGTCTTGATAAGTGTTGGGATGACGGTGCCCAGCACCACGAGGTCGAAGCCGTCCAGCACCATGGCCAGCCAGCAGAGCCAGACAGGCCATTGGGAGCGGCGGGCAGATGGCATCGTTGGCATAGCGTCCTCGGTACTTCTCGCATGGGTCTTATGGGGACTCCCGACCACAGAACGGTCGGTCGGTCGGTTAAGAGAGTTGTATCACCGCACAATGTTGCTTGGCACACGTTCTACCATTGAACGGAAGCTGATGATATGGAAGGCGCCCGGTGCAGCGTCAGTTGGTCAACCGGGACCAGTGCCAAGCATCAGCGCTCATTCAGAGCAACGAAGCATCAGCACTGATGACACAGTAACCAGGAATCAAGGGAGCACGCCATGGCCAACTCGGCATCAGGCGATTCTGTGGTGGACCGCGTGGTGAGGGTCATCGAAGCCTTTCCGGAAGGTACCACCTCGCTGCAGTTGAGCGAGTTGGCGGACCGCTCGGGGCTCCCGCTGTCATCAGCCCACCGGCTGGTCCGGCAACTCTCCGAGCATGGACTCCTGGATCTTGGCGCCGGCGGGACCGTCCGCCTGGGACTGCGTCTGTGGGAGCTCGTCAACCGGAATTCGCCCACTCTGGCACTCAGGCAGGCGGCGATGCCCTTCATGGAAGACATCCAGCAAGTCCTCAACCAGAATGTGAACCTGGCTGTGCTGGACGGATGGGAAGCACTCTTTGTGGAGCGGCTTTCCCGGCGGGGGTCAGTAGCCAACCGCGCGAGGATTGCCGGGCGCATGCCGGTCCACATCTCATCCGCAGGACTTGCCCTGATGGCACACCAATCGCGTGAACTGCAGGCGGAGTACCTCGAACAGTTCGCCGATTCGTCCGGAAAGGTAACTGCCGGCGTCGTACGTCATCTTCTGGCTGAAGCGGCGCAGCAGGGGTACGCGCAACTGGCTGGCGTGGTGGACCCGGATACGTGGGGAATTGCCGTGCCGGTGATCAACAGCAAGCGTCGGACCGTGGCGGCGCTCGGAGTGGTTGTGCCGTTAGCGGAGATGCGGCTTCAGGCGCTGGTGCCCGCGCTTCAAACGGCGGCCCGGGGCATCGGGCGTCAGCTCGGCGACTAGAGTCCGACTTCCGTTCAACGGAATCTATGTAACGCCAATCACGCCTTGCGGGCCACACTGATGTCAGATTCATCCCGCTTCGTTTGCAAGCCGGGATCCGCAACGAAGCGAGGACAACCATGGCACGCACACCAATAACCACCCAAGTCGCCATCATGGGCGCGGGCCCCGCCGGACTCATGCTTTCCCACCTGTTGGCCAAGCAGGGCATTGAATCCGTGGTGGTCGAAATCCGCAGCCGTAAAGACATCCAAGAAACGGTCCGGGCAGGCATTTTGGAGCACGGAACCGTGAACCTCCTGGTGGATTCCGGCGTCTCCGACAGGGTCCTGCGCGAAGGCGACCGGCACGACGGCATTGAGTTGCGCTTCAACGGCGAAAGCCACCGCATCAACTTCAAGGAACTCGTTGGCGAATCAGTGTGGCTCTACCCGCAGACCGACGTCTTCATGGATCTCGCAGCCAAGCGGGAAGCCGACGGCGGTGACGTCCGGTACAGCGTCACGGACACCACCGTGCACGACCTCGAAGGCAAGCCCAAAGTCTGGTTTACCGACGCGGAGGGCCAAGAGTTCGAAATTCAGGCCGACTTCCTGGTAGGTGCCGACGGGTCGCGCAGCCACTGCCGCTTCCAGATCCCCGAAGCCAACCGGAAATGGTACTTCCACGAATACCCGTTCGCATGGTTCGGCATCCTCGCTGAAGCTCCGCGCAGCGCTGACGAACTCATCTACGCCAACTCCGAGAACGGTTTTGCCCTGATCAGCCAGCGCACCGAAACCGTACAACGCATGTACTTCCAGTGCGACCCCAAGGAGAACGTGGCCGACTGGGACGACGAACGCATCTGGACCGAGTTCCGCAAGCGCGTCAACGGCAACGGGTTTGAACTCAAGGAAGGACCTGTCCTGGAGAAGATGGTCCTGCCGTTCCGCAGCTTCGTGCACACCCCCATGCGACACGGCAACCTCTTCCTCGCGGGCGATGCTGCGCACACAGTTCCGCCAACCGGTGCCAAGGGCCTCAACCTGGCCATTCACGACGTGAAGGTGCTGTTCGAGGGTCTGGATTCCTTCTACTCAAACGGCTCCACTGCGCTGCTCGATTCCTACAGCGACCGCGCCCTGGACCGTGTATGGAAGGCTCAGCACTTCTCGTACTGGATGACGTCCATGCTGCACACTGTTCCTGGCGCCGACGACTTCGACCGAGCCCGCCAGCTCGGCGAGCTTCACTCCGTGGTGACGTCAGAGCACGCCAAGGCGTACCTGGCGGAGTCGTACACAGGCTGGCCGACCTCACGGTAGTGCTGCGGACGGGTCGCTGTTCGCGCTGACTGAGGGTTGCTGGGTCGCGCGTCGGCGACGGCAAGTAGCACCAGACGGGTAGCTGGCGAGCAGGAGTTTGACCCCGGAACCCCGGGCCGTCCCTTCGCATTCGGTAGGACCTGGAACCTGTGCCGTCCCCTTCGCCTTTGGTGCCCCCCGGAACCCTATCCCCTTCGCCTTTGATAGTCCCCAGAACCAGTACGCCACTCGCAGCAGCAAGGCGGCACATCGCACTAACCCACGGCATCAAACGGTCCGTCCCAGGCAGCCCTGTTTACGTGGCGGGCACGGGCGATGTTCTTTGTGTTTTCTATGTTCTCTGGGGTGTGTGGTGGTGGTTGCGTCGGGGTGTTTGTTGGGGGTCGATGTGGGGTG
>NZ_LNUV01000001.1:106014-438978 GCF_001512285.1 Arthrobacter sp. EpRS71
GGACGCGGGAACGATTTCCGGGCCGATGCCATCGCCGTTCAGAACGGCCAGTCGGTACTGCTTGGATGTAGTCACGGTATTTCCTTTTCTTTATAACCAGGTCTCTTTGACGGACCAGGAACTAGTGGGGACGATCAGCCGGTAACGCTGATGGCGCCGGTGAGGATTTGGAAGCCGATGAATGCGAGGCAGGCTCCTACAACCCAAAGAATCGAGAACTTCTGGAACTCCCCGAGGTCCTTCTTCAAGAGCCCGAGAAGTACCCACAGGGGAGCAGATGCAGGTCCGATCATGTGGGAAATTTGGCCTACGACACCTGCACGGGCAATTTCATTGGCGTGGATGCCATACTGCGACGCGGACTCGGACAGTACCGGGAGGATACCGAAGAAGAAGGCGTCGTTGGACATGAAGAATCCGAGCGGGATGGCAATGATGGCCGTAAAAAGCGGAAGCAGTGCGCCCATCGATGTCGGGACGATGCTTAGCAGCGCATCAGCCATGGCTTGGATCATGCCTGAATCAGACAGGATCCCAGTGAAGACACCAGCGGCAAGGACGAGCATGACGACGGGTACGGCGCTCACTGCGTGTCGCTTGATGGATTCACCTTGGTCATGCAGCTTCGGGTGGTTGACGAGCAGGGCGATAACGAAGGCGCCAATGAAGAGGACCACCAAGGGTGCGACTCCGGCAATCAGGAGAACCAGCAGCAGGATGGTGAGGCCGGCGTTTACCCAGGTTCGCCAGGTGGGGCGCTCACCGATGTGGTGAGTGCCGTTCTTGATCTCCGCGGCCAATTCAGCGACGGCTGCTTCATCGACGTGCTTCCTCTGGGAGCGGCCAAGGATGTAGGCCACCGCGAGGATAAACGCACAGGTAAGAGCCAGGGAGGGGATCAGGCTGACGAAGTACTCAGTTGCATCCAACTGCAGCACGCTGATGGCCCGGGTTGCGGCGCCTCCCCAAGGAGTGGACCCGGAGATAAGTCCGAGTGACATTGCGGCGACTGTTGCAATAATGAGCGGGTTGATCTTGAGTTTCTTGTAGATGGGCAGGAATGCCGAGCAGATGATCATGTAGCTCGTGGTGCCATCACCATCCAAGGCCACAGCCATGGACAGCACAGCAGTTCCGACGCAAATCCGAACCGGGTCTCCCTTGGAAAGTCGAAGAATGAGCTTCGAGATGGGATCGAAGAGCTTGGCGTCCATCATGACGCCGAAGTAGAGAACTGCGAAAAGGAGCAGAACGGCGGTCGGAGCGACCGTCTTCAGGCCAGACATGACCATGTCTCCCAGGTCCGGGCCGAAACCTGCGATCACAGCGAACAGGACAGGAGCGCAAATGATGGCCACAAACGCGGTGGCCCATCTGCGCATGACTGCGATCATAAATGATCCGAGCGTAGCGAATCCGACGACGGCGAGCATCGTTACTCCTTGATGTTGAGGGACTGACTCCCTGACGGCAACTCTGACGTGCTGGGTCCCTAGCCGGTAACCCGGTCCCTCAACCTCTTGGGTCGGGCACGCTTTCGACGGTAAACCCAAAGTGGTCGACCAGTCAAATAAGTGGTCAAGTGGTCGACCACTATCCGAATTTTCGGTATCATCAACCTCGTGAACAGAAAATCCATCACCTCGCTCGATGCCCCTGACCGCAATCTGGGGATGGAGCTGGTCCGAGCCACCGAGGCTGCGGCGATCAGGGCCGCCCCCTTCATCGGCAAGGGTGACAAGAACGCCGCCGACGGTGCGGCCGTGGACGCAATGCGGCATTTCCTCGGTTCCGTTGCCTTTGATGGCGTGGTGGTGATCGGCGAGGGTGAGAAGGACGCGGCGCCCATGCTGTACAACGGTGAGCGCGTCGGAAACGGCACCGGGCCTTCCTGGGACATTGCTGTCGATCCTATCGACGGCACCAGCCTCACGGCCGCCGGCCGCCAAAACGCACTCTCTGTCATTGCCGTCTCGGAGCGCGGATCAATGTTTGACCCCAGTGCTGTCTATTACATGGACAAGATCGTCACCGGCCCGGAAGGCCGCGGGGTCATCGACCTTAGGCGACCGGTCGGTGAAAACATCCTTGCCCTCGCCAAAGCCAAGAGCATGGCAGTTGACGACCTGCAGATTGCGGTCCTCGATCGCCCACGACATTCTCAGTTGATTGCCGATATCCGGGCGACCGGCGCCTCAACCAGGCTGCTGCTGGACGGTGATGTAGCAGGGGGGATCAATGCCGCTCGACCTGATTCACGCATAGATATGTGTGTTGGGGTCGGCGGAACTCCCGAGGGCATTATTACTGCCTGTGCGGTGAAGGCGCTGGGTGGGCTCATCCAGGCGCGTTTGGCGCCCATTGACGCCTCTGAGCAAGCGAAGGCCCTCGAAGCCGGCCATGACCTGGATCGTGTGTTTGACCAGGACGATCTGGTTCGGGGAGAGAATTGCTATTTTGTGGCGACTGGTGTCACCGACGGCGCCCTCGTGGACGGAGTCCGGCGTATGCCTGGATTCGTTCGAACCACCAGCATCGTCCTGCGCTCCCACTCAGGCACCATTCGCAGGGTCGTTGCCGATCACCTCGAATCCAAATGGTACGACTCCGAATAGCAGCCAACCTTTCACGCCGTTTCATATATTACGAAGGAGATTCAGTCATGACCGGAGCCATCATTGTAGGGGTGGACGGCAGCGTCACAGCTAAGAGTGCCGCTCATGCCGCCAGGGACCTGGCCTTATCGCTTGGTGCTGCGCTCCATGTTGTCACGGCCTACGACGACGACGGCGCCATAGTGTTTGGTACTGGAAGTGACCACCGAGTGGCCAGTCATGAAGCGAACGCGGAGGAGACGGCGCGGGCGGCTGTTGCTGAACTGAGCTCGGTCGATCTCAAAGTCACCTACGCGGCTGTCCGCGGAACCGCGACTCATGTCTTGCTCGACGAAGCAAGGAGGGTCGAAGCCAGAATGATCGTTGTTGGCAACAAAGGTATGCAGGGGCTCGGCCGTGTCCTTGGCAGCGTAGCTACCAGCGTGGCTCACAATGCTCCTTGCGACGTCTACATTGCCAAGACTGCAGGCTGACGCTTGCCTGGTTTGCAGTACGGCGCTACCGCTGTTCTCTACCCTTAGGGCCCTATGAGCTTTCCGGCGCCGGCACGCGGAATCGCAACACGCAACCCGACAGCCGGGGCCGGCGCCGGGAACACCGCTGACGTGAATCAGCGACGCGAGTGGTTCGTGGAAGACCCGGATGCGAAAGAGTTGGACACTGATCGCAGATCATGTTGAGACCGGTGGGCCTGATCCCGGGATTTACCAGCCTGCCCGGCCTGTCCGGAGAGCATCGCCCCCTTGGTGGATAGTGCTGCAGGATCGCTGAAGCACCAGGCAGCTTCGGCTACGCTCGAAGCCGCCCGCAGATGTCATCCACCAGCAGGGGAGGGGCGAGGCTGAAGTCAGCTAGCACATGCTTTTCGTCCGAAGCCAAGGGCTCCAGGGTGCTGAGCTGGGAGTCGAGGAGGCTGCTCGGCATGAATTCGTGGTTGCGGGCGTTCATGCGGCTCAGGAGGGTTTCGCGGTCACCGTTGAGGTGGACGAAAACGACGTCAGGGGCATGCTGCCGCAGCAGGTCCCGGTAGCTGCGTTTCAGTGCCGAACAGGCGATGATCAGCGGCTCGCCCGCATCTTGCGACTGGCGTAGCTGGCGGCCGATTTCCTCAAGCCAGGGTCTCCGGTCATGGTCATCCAGCGGAATCCCTGCGCCCATTTTCGCCTTGTTGGCGACAGGGTGAAGATCATCCCCATCCTGGAAAGGCAGACCCAGGCGCTCGCTCAGCAATGAGCCCAAGGTTGATTTGCCACAGCCGGAGACTCCCATGACAACAAGCGGAGGCAGGGGTTCACGTCCCATGTCGCGGATCCTTTCGGTCGTCTGCTTGGGAAAATGGCGCTGTCTAACCAAGCATGAGATCACATTCATAATTGAGAAGAGTTTCTCAGATCGGGGCCAGGCCGTCAAGGCTGCGCGAATAACCCTCGACGCCCCGCTCAACAGCTACCCGGCCAATTTTCGTCGTCGTGACGAAGGCCGTTCCCGCTCCGTGGTCCGCCGCGACCCTCAGTGATCAACGCGTGGATCGGGAGCACCCAGTGGGGGTTCATCCGGCCGGATGCTGCTCGCCGGCGCCCTCTCTTGCCTGTCGCGGAAGGAGATGCCGGCATTCGGGTCGAGCAAGGATGGCTGCCATCTCCTGAAAGAAGCGTGGGGTGTGGTCAGACACCTACCATCGGATTTATGAGATGCACTACTCAAATGAGAAACTTTTCTTGCTTTTAAGTGAGCTGGACCATAGGCTTGAGGCAACAGCCAGAACAACGCCGGAGGCAAGTAATGTTGCGCATCGTTGGACAACCCGCAGAAGCCCGATCACGCCGGAGCCGATTTGTTGCCGGCACCGGAAGCCATTGCCCGATCAGTGGCATCTGGGCGCCCGCCGGGGAGACGGAAAAGGGCCTGCGGCTACTGGAAGGCAGCATCATGCCGGTGCACGATAACTCCGCCGTTGACTGGCAACTGGTTCAGGGCCTCACGCGCCGTGACCTACGTAGCTGAAGCCCGGCCGCGTCGCCGCGCATCGCCTGCAAAGCCCCGTTTGGACCGCGTGGAATTGCGCCTCTCCGAGGCCCGGGTAACGCGGGCCTGCATAGATAGCCATGTTCGTACCTTGCTGAGCCAGCGGAATGAGGCAATTGCGGCTGCACTGGCGGACAAAGTGTCCTTGTCTGCGATTTCCACTGTGGTGGGAATCAGGGCGGCGGATGTGAAGCGGCTCGGAAGCGCCTACCAGGACCTGCATTTTTCGGGAGTTCGGCATGATTGGCACCTCACGCGGTTGTTCACGGTGGTCCGCCAGTTGGATGCTGCGTTGGAAGTCAAAGAGCAGACTGCGCAGAAACTCCGGTGCGACATCCTGGAGGGGCTGAAATCAGGCCGGATGGACATCTTCCGTGTCGCAGCCCTGACGGCACTGCCGGCGGAGCGGATCCGTGAACTCATGCGGCCGGGGGCCGTTCAATAAAGCGCCGGACTAGCCCTGCTCGCGGTCCTCGCTCCAGCCCGCCAGCGCGCCCTTGAGGGCAGAGATGAGCCTGGCGGTGACTTGGTCTTTGGAAAGCCCGACCGTAGTGATGAGGTCCAGGATTTCGCGTGGATCAAAGAGGATGTTCCACAGGAACATTGCTTCGTCGCCGATGGGCGGCAGTCCCAGTTCCTCGACGGCCTCGCGCAGGGGCCGCTCCAAAGCATCCGCCTGAACCGTCAGGTAGTAGGCGCCCGTGCGGAGCCGGGCAAGGTATCCCTCGCCGGAACGGGTGTAGAGCATGGCTCCGCCATGACGGGTGACCAGGTCAACCCACTTGCGGCTGACTGCCGTCAAAAGTTCGACGCCGGACATTTCCTGCTGCTTCAGGCTGTAGTCACGCAGCTTCTCGCCGACGCCGAACCGGTACTCTGCCAGGATGTCCTCGACTGAAGCGAAGTGCCGGTAAGCGGTGGCAGTGGAGATTTCCGCGTGCTTGGCGACATCGGTCATGCTGATGGTTCCGCGACGGGACGCGAAAAGCTGTCCGGCTGCCTTGACCAGTTGCCTGCGGTTGCGCTGTGTGTCACTACGCATTGATGGGTGCCCTTTCGTCAACTCATAGCTTAGGTCCTGGAAGTCGACCAGCCCGTGAGGGCGGCGGTGAAAGTCCTGACCAGTCGTGCCGACACTTGCTCCTCGGTGAGGGCCAGGCTCCCCATGAGGTCGTAGATTTCGCGGGGGTCAAAGAAGCCGTTCCATAGGAAGAGTGCTTCATCGCCGGGGTGTTCGATCCCCAAAGCCCGGGATGCTTCTTCCAACGGACGTTCGAGGGCTTCGGCCTGTACGGCAAGGTAGTAGGCGCCGGACCTGACCCGGGCGAGGTAGCCTTCCGCTGAGCGCGTATGGACCATGGATGCCCCATGCTGGACTACTAACCGGACCCACTTGTGGCAGACAACTTTCAACAGCTCCAAGCCCTCGGCCTCTGCAGCCCGGCTGAATTCCAAGAGCTCCCGGCCCGCTTCGAAGCGGTAAGCCGCAAGCACGTCGTCAACAGAGGCGAAGTGCCGGTAGGCGGTAGCTGTCGAAATGCCGGCTTCAGCAGCGATTTCGGACATGGTAGCCGAACGGCCGGCTCCGAAGAGCCGGCCGGCCGCGTCCACCAAAAGCATCCGGTTTCGCTGCATGTCGATGCGCAACCCGGCCGGTGGGTCGAGAACTGTCATGCGTGCCTACTTGAGCGCAGCGAGACCGGCGGCGATGCGTTCGACGCCGAGCGAAATCGCCTCCGCGCTGGCAGCGTAGGACAGACGAAGGTGATGTTCGCCGTTCCGACCAAACTCGCTGCCCGGGCGCACGGCAACACCGAACTCACGAAGGTGCGCCACCATGTGCGCTGCCGGCATGTCGACGTCGTACTTCGGGAAGAGGTAGAAGGCGCCTTCAGGTGAGCTGACCGTGAGTCCCGGAATCCTGCTGAGGCCCTCAAACATCAGTTCGCGTCGCACTGCGTACGAAGCATGCATGCGCTCGATGTCGGGGCCGCAGGTTTTGAGCGCCGTCAGGGCAGCCAGCTGGACCGCGGTGTTCATTGAACCGTTGAAGGTGTTGTGGACGCGCGCAGCGGATGCGATGACGTCCGAGGGGCCCCAGAGGTAGCCCACTCGCCAGCCCGTCATGGCATAGCTCTTGGAGAATGTCTGGCAGTAGATGGTCCTGCCCGCCAGGCCCGGTATTTCCAAAGCGGAAGTGAAGGGTTCAGGTGTGTACACGAGGTCGCTGTAGGCCTCGTCAGACAGGACCAAGGTGTCAGTTCCCGCCACCATGTCCGCCAGCGCTTCAAGTTCCTGGCGGGAGTGGACGATTCCGGTGGGGTTGGAGGGGTTGCAGAAGACGAACATCTTTGCGCCTTCGAGGGCCGTCGCCAGGGCTCCAAGGTCCCAGTGGAGGTCCTCAGCGAGGGGGACGGGCACAATGGTCCCGCCAGCCATGCTGACCACGTCCGCGTAGAGCGAATACGTGGGGTCCGGGATGACCACCTTGTCTCCCGGGTTCACGATGCCGAGAATGGCGGCAGAAAGGCCTGCGGTTCCACCCTGGGTGATCAGCACGTCGCTGGGGCTGGCCACTCCGCCGAGGAGCTGGCCGATACGGGCAGCCAACTCCTCGCGAAGCACCAGCTCGCCGAGCAGTGGCGAGTAATGGGTATGCCCTTCTTCCAGGGCGCGGGCCGCAGCAGCGCGGACCTGTTCGGGGGTATCGAAGTCTGGTTCGCCCATGGCCAGCGACACGAGGTCACCTTTGGATTGGGGCTGCTGGACGCGCAACGACGTGCGCTGTACCCGAAGCACGGCCTCGGAAGGCTGAAACGCTGAGATGGCGGTGGTTGGTTCAAGGGTCATGACAGTCCTGCTTCGAGTCGTCGGAAGGGTGGCGGCTTTGCCGGGTGTGTAGAGGCGCCGGGGTTTCACGAGCGCGGGAGGTCTTCCACGGGCGCGCCGGTCCAGCGGCTGATTTCGATGTCCCCGGAGGTATCGCGCTGCACGGTAGGTGCAATGACGAGCTCTTGGACCACAGTGCGCTGCGGCAGCGTGGCTACGAGGTGGATGGCGCGGGCCACGTCCTCCGGCTGGACCATGGCGCTGCGCTCTTCAGCCTTGGGTGGACGGGCCCGGTTGTCGAGAATCGGAGTGGCTGTCTCGCCCGGAAGAATGGTGATGGCGCGCAGACCTTCATTGCGGAAGGTGTTGTGCAGGTACGTCATGAAGTTGCGGACCGCTGCCTTGGCAGCGCCATAGGCCGCACCCCCCAGCAGGTTCGGATTGACCGCTGCCAACGACGAAACGGTAATGATGCTGCCGGTGTTCCGGGCAAGCATGCTCGGGAGTACTGCCTGAGTGAGGAGGTAGACGGCGTTGAGGTTGACGTCCAGGACCTCGTTCCATTCTTCCTGGCTGATCCAGCGGACGTTGAGGACCTTGCTGGCACTACCGGCGTTGTTGACCAGGATGTCCACCGGACCAACATTTTCGCTGACCCAGGCCACCAGGGTGTCTACGTCGTCCTTGGAGGCGATGTCCGCAGCGCGGGGGTGGACGGTGCCGCCGTCGGCCTTGATTCCCGCTGCGACCTCTTCCAGGACGGATAGCCTGCGTCCCACCAGTACCACGTGCGCTCCTTCGGCTGCGAGCAGTTCCGCGGTGGAGCGGCCCATGCCCGTTCCTGCGCCTGTGATTACGGCGACCTTGCCTTCAAGAAGTCCCATCATTTACGTTCCTCGGGTCTGTTTGGTTGTGAGATTCGAATCACATATGCGAAAAGTTTCTCATTTAGTTTACGTGAGCGTCAAGTACCTTGGGGGCGTGACGTGCTTCAGGCCGCTTCCTGCGCCGCGACCGGCCGTGAGTGATGTGGCAGATCGATGGCGCTGAAAAGGCTCTGCACGCGCGATTCCAAGAGGCTCAGCCGGCGCTGGGACTCATGCTGGCTTTCGACAGCTTCTTCTTGGCTCACCCAGCGGAATCTCATGCGCTGACCGGGCCGGGCTTGACCCAACATGGGAAGCGATGCCTTGGTAGCGAAGGCGACAATGGGGTAGCCGGCGGTAAGTGTTCGGTAACGGCCCAGAATGATGAGTTCGTCTCCGTGCGGTATCTCGAAGGCGCCGATGGGCACACCGTGGGACACGATCTCACCGAGCCCTTCCGGATGCACCACCGGCCCGTCAAGACGCAGCCCTACGTGGTTGGATTTCGCCGTCACCGTGTACTCCCGAGCGGCGAGCAACTCCCTGATTCCGTGTGCAGCATCAGTTTCGGGGCCTTCAACAATGTCGATGGTCCACACCGGGTGATCGAACGAAGGAACAGGTACGGGGAGGCGGAACAACGGCTGCGTCAGGTAAGGGTGCTCGAAGCCTGCGTAGGCCGTGATGAGGTTCAAGTGCTGTCCGGCAGAGATCTGCTGGGGAAAGCCCATCCGTGCTTCCGGTGCGGTGCTGCCCATGAACTGGTCGGCGACCACGGTGCCGCTGAAGGCGAGGTAGTTGCGCATGCCGCCGTGGGCGTTGGCGATGACCACCCGGCCTTTCGCGGGGACGCACACCGGTTCCCACATCTGTACTTTGCTGCCGTTGACAGTGACATCCGCGGGCGCCCCCGTGACCGAGATCAGCAAGGGCTTTGAGGTGGTGAAGGAGAACCGGCCACCCATGATTTCGATGCCGGTGGCATTCCGCGGATTGCCCACCAGGATGTTGGCCACGGACGCGGAGTGCTGGTCCGCGGCCCCGCCGCAGGGGACACCCAAGGCTTCGGACTGCTCCCTGCCCAAATCCTGGAAGGTCGCCAGCCAAGCGGCCTCACGGATTGTGATGGTGACGCTTCGTTCGGACGCCGGCATCAGTGTTCCCCCTTGGTGGTGTCGGAATCGGCACGCAGGAACCGTCCTTCGAGCCGTTCCCATTCACTTTCCGGGACCACCTTGAACCGGACGGTGTCGCCGGGCCTGAAGGAGGTGGGCGGGTTCTCCCGGATGTCACAGATGGTCAGGGGAGTGCGCCCGATGACCTTCCACCCGGTCGGTCCGGGGAACGGCTGGATGATGGCATTGGTTCCGGCCACCATCACGGATCCGGGGTCAACATTGGTGCGTGGTTCCTTGCACCGGCTGACCTGTCCGGGAAACTGCACCCTGCCCATCATGGGCGCCATGGCTGAGGCCAGAAGGTTGATGTTCAACTCCGAGGCCTCGAGGTGTCCCAGGACGGCCCCCTTACTGATGCCAAGCTCTTCCGCCACGTCCGTGAGATCCGGTGCAAACGATTCGTTGACCACCATGGGAATGGTGAAGTGCTTCCCGTGGTGGGCTGGCCCGTCGCCTTCGTAACCCCTGCTTGCCGCGGCCAGCCGGATGGTTTGCGCCAGCTGGGTGTGGCTGACGGTGAGACAGTCGAATTCCACGAGGACGGAATCAATGCCGGCCACGACGTCGAGCAGGCCATGGGGACGGACCTCCAGCAGGATTTCGCGCAGCTTCCGGCTTCCCGTCTGGCGTTCCTCAGCTGTCCCGGAGGCGATGCTGACCATCAATGCGGAGTCCCCGAACGGAACTGCTTTGATGTCTGGGATGGCCGATGCCGGGCTCAGCTGTCCGGGAGCTGGGTGCGTACTCATGTGTCCTTGGCTTGTAGGGAATGGATAGTTGGCCTGCTGCTAGACCGTCGCCAGCCGCGCTTTCTCTGCCAGCACTTCCTGCAGCCCGGTGGCTTTGACGCCGGCCTGGTCCAAGGCGGCGCGGAGGGCGGTGCCGTTCTCCAGGACCTGTGGGTGGTCACCGTGCAGGAGCACGACGTCGGCGTCGTGGCCCAGCGGGACCACCTTGCCGGTGACGGCGCGAACCGTGCCCTCGGTGACAACCTGGACCACACGGCGCCCGATCTCCTCGGGATCGTGGAGGAGTGCACCTTCGGTGTTGCGGGAAACGGGCATACCGTCTTCGCCGTAGCCGCGGTCGGCCAGGAAGACGTAGCCCACCTCGAGTCCGCGCTTGCGGGATTCATCGGCCAGGAGACCGTTCTGGCAGATCACGATGTACGACGGATCGTAGGCCTTGATGGCGTCGGTGATGGCGCGCGCGTGCTTCGCGTCAGTCTGGGCGATGCTGCCCATGCGGCCGTGTGGGGCGACGTGGCTGATCTTGCCGCCGTGAATGCGGGCAAAAGCGTCCAGCGCACCGATCTGGTAGAGGACGTCCGTGCGGATTTCCTCTTCGCTGGCTTCGATGAGGCGGCGGCCGAAGCCCACCAGGTCGGGGTAGCCGGGGTGGGCGCCCAGCTCGATGCCGCGATCTACGCAGGCCTTCACGGTGGTGTCCATGACGCGCGGATCGCCGGCGTGGAAGCCGCAGGCGATATTGGAGGCGGTGACCAGGCCCAGCAGGGCGTCGTCGTCGCCGATGGTGTAGTTTCCGTAGCTTTCGCCGAGGTCTGCGACGACAGCGACTGAGTTGATGCCCAAGGTGACTCCCAATGGTTTTGTTGTGGTGCTTTATGGTCCAACGACGGCGGCTGGCCGGCAATGGCGGCAGGCCGCCGTCGTGCGTGTCTTGTTAGTGGGTGGCCAGAGGCTGTCCCTTGGTCTCTTTGAGGAAGAAGATGGAGACCAGAGTGATGATGGCCGTGCCGATCGCGGCATAGGCCGGGACCATGCTGTTGCCGGTGCTCTTGATCAGCTCGGTCATCACCAAGGGGGCGCTGCCGCCAAAAATGATGGTGCTGATGCTGAGGCCAATGCTGTAGGCGCTGTAGCGGACAGTGGTGGGGAACATTTCGGTCAGGACCGTGTGGACCACGGCGGCGTGCCCGGAGAAAGCGATGGCCATGACAACAGTTGCTACACAGGCCAGAGCCATGTTTCCGGTGGTGATCATGGCGAACATCGGGTAGGAGACGACGGCCATCAGCACTGCGGAAAGCATCAGTACGGGCTTGCGGCCGATGCGGTCGGACAAACGGGCCATGAGGGGGATGGCGATGATGATGGCAACAAGGCTGACGGCCGTGACCATGAGGGCCTGCAGCATGCTGAAGTTGTTGCCGCTGCCCAGCTGGGTCTTCAAATACGTGGGCATGTAGGCGAACAGCAGGTAGTAGCCGGGACCGTTCACTGCAGGCAGGAAGATGGTCAGGGCGATGGCCTTGAGGTGGCGCTTGGAGGTGAACACGGCCCGCAAGGGGTTGTGCTCCACAACGTTGCGTTCACGCAGTGCCGCGAAATGCGGGGTGTCTTCCATCTTGGAACGGATGTAGAAGCCAACGTAACCAAGCGGAAGCGCGAACAGGAACGGGATGCGCCAGGCCCAGGCTTCCATGGTGGCATCGCCCAGCGTGGTGATGAGCATGGCGGAGAAGCCACTGCCGAAGAGGAGGGCGCAGAAGGAGCCCACTGCGATGAAGCTCATGGAGAAGTTGCGGTGCTTGTCGTGCGCATACTCGCCAACGAAGGCCATGGCACCTGCCACTTCACCACCCGCGGAGAAACCCTGAAGGACGCGGAACAGGATCAGCAGAGCCGGGGCTGCCCAGCCGATCACGGAAGACGACGGAATGAGGCCGATGCAGGCCGTGGCGCCGGAGATCAGAAGCAGGAGTACGGCCAGCAGGTTCTTGCGTCCAAGCTTGTCTCCGAGGTAACCGGCGATGACGCTGCCAAAGGGGCGGGCCAGGAAGCTCACCAGGAAGCCGACGTTGGTCAGCAGCAACGAACCGAGGTCCTTGGAACCCATGATGTTGATGGCCAGGTACGTGGTGAGCAGACCGTAGATTCCGTAGTCGTACCATTCCACGAAGGAGCCCATGGTGCCGGCCAAGGTTGCCTTGCGCACCACCTTGCCGTCAGCGGTGACGACCTTGATTTGAGCGGTGTTCAGTGTCACTGATTCCGTCGATGTGTTAGTCATTGCGGGTTCTCTCAGTCTAAGCGGGGTCCCGTAGGGGGAGTAGGGGAGGACTAGCTGTATTCGCGGGTGATCTCGGCAGTCATCTCGGCCTCATGGATTGCAACTGCCTTGACCAGCTCCAGGATTTCGGCCGCACGGGCTTGGGGGATGACGACGACGCCGTCATCATCTGCCGCGACGATGTCACCGGCGGAGCAAACGATGCCGCCGATTGCCACCGGTTCGCCGATCACGCCGGGGCCGTTTTTAAACGGTCCGGCAGGGGTAGTGCCACGTGCGAAGACAGGAAACTTGATCTCGGTGATGGTTGCGCGATCACGGATATAGCCGTCGATGACTGCTCCAGTAGCGCCTGCGGCCTCGAAGCGCTGGGAGAGCTGTTCGCCTACCAATGCCCGGTGCTCGTGCCCGAAGCCGTTGATCACCAGGATGTCACCAGGCTCGATGTAGTTGAGGGACTCGATGACGGCGGCGTTGTCACCTGCCGCGCCGAGGACGGTCAACGCGGAACCCACGCACTTGGCGCCGGCCCAGACCGGGTTGATGTTTCCGTCCACCATGCCCAGGCGTTCCATGGCGTCGCCAATATTGGCCACCGGGAACTCCTCAAATGCGCGGACCAGCTCCCGCGGGGGCCGGGTCCACTGAGCCTTGCGGACTGTGAGCTCGAGGGTCGTTGCCATGTCTTCCACCTTTGGTTGTTCCGGGTTCCGGATGAGTTGAACGCTCTGAGACGTCAATCACATATGAGAAAAGTTTCGCGTTTTTTCATCACCACGTCAAGGCCCTTCTGTTTCCAGCGTGTAAAACATCGGCGTGGCGGGGGTCACCTGTGGGCGAACTCACAAAAAACCGTTGACTTCCTCGATTCAATTAGAGAAACTCTTCTCATTCGCGAAAGTTATCGCAGATCAAATCCTTCCGGTTTCTCCGCCAGATGCGCTCGCATCCGCAATGGCAAGGCACTCGAAGGCGACCAGGAGGCTCATTCCCATGCAAGGACGTTCCACTTTTATGGCAGCGGCGGCAACCGTTACCGCTGCCGCGTTCCTTTTGACCGGTTGCACCACGGGCGGTCAGGCTTCCTCCGGCGGCACCGGCGGAGCAATGTCCACCGACACCATCAGGACTGCACTCAACGCCGACCCCACCACCTTTAATGCAGCGAAAGCCAACGCGAAGGACGATTACGAGGTAGCCCGTTTCCTGTTCGACACGGTGGTCCGCCGGGACGCCGACGGGAAGTTCATCGGTGGCTTGGCCACTGAATGGAAATCCACTGCCTCTGAAGCCACGCTGACCATCCGCAAGGATGCTACCTGTGCGGACGGCACAGCTATTACGCCCAGCATCGTGGCCAAGTCACTGAGCTACTTCGCCGATCCGGCCACCAAGAACAACTTCGGCAAGCTCGTCTTCGGACCAGGCCAGCCCACCATTACCGGTGATGACGCCGCAGGAACCGTGGATATCAAGCTCGCACAACCGTGGTCCGAACTCATTGGCGGTTTGACGCTGGCCCAGACCGGTATTATCTGCCCGGCAGGTCTTGCTGATCTGGACGGCCTTGCCAAAGGCAGCGTCAAAGGAGCCTTCTCCGGCCCGTACACACTGACGAAGTCCAGCCACGGAGTCAGCTACGACATGACCCTGCGTGAGGACTACAAGGCCTGGCCGCAATGGTCCAAGCCACTGGAAGGTACGCCGGCGAAGACCGTTCGGTTCTTCCCGGGCGTCAACAAAACCACCGTGGCCAATCAGTTGCTGACAGGTGAAATGGACGTCTCCGACATCGCTCCCGCAGATGTCCAGCGCTTCGAAAGCAACAAAGACTATGCCGTCACCACAGTCCCGTTTGCCGGCATCTTTCTGCTCTTCAACCAGCGCGAAGGCAGCCCCTTCACAGATCCCGCACTGCGTAAGGCCGTGGCTCAGCTAATGAACCAGCAAGCCTTCAACTCGGCCGCCTACGCCGGCAAGGGCATCACCTACAACTCGATTGTGGCCCCTACCGTTCCGTGCGTTCTTCCGGACAATTCAAGCCTGACGCCCGAAGACGCCGCAGCCGCCAAGGCCGTGCTGGCAGGCAAGACATTCAAGATGGTGGGAACCACCAGCATCGGCCCCAACGGTGCAGGCAGCACCTACGTCCAAGAAGCACTCCGTGCTGCAGGGGCCACGGTGGAACTCCAGCTCGTGGATAACGGAGCGTGGGCCACCATGACCCAGACCAAGCCCGAAACCTGGGACCTGACCGTCCAGGGTGATGCCAACTTCGTAGGAACAGTGGCAGCATCCCTGACCCGCATCGCTGGAGTTCCCACCGAGAAGGGTGGCCGCAACATTGGCGGTGGCGAAAACGCCGACATCCTCGCGGACATCGCCACCGCCCAAGCTGCCACCGACGAAGGGGCCCGCTGCGACGCGTACACCAAAGCGCAGAAGAGCATCCTGAGCGACAACGACATCGTTCCGTTTGTCGGCGAGCCGCAGATCGTTGCGCAACGCTCCGGATTCTCCATCCAGGCGCCGTCGGGAATCGTCGACTACGCCACCATGCGCATCACCAAATAAGCAGAGGTTTCTCGATGACTGAACCAACCATGCTCTCCAAGGAAGTACAGATCCTTGAGAGCACAACCCCGGGGGCCACTAAGCGCCCCCGGGGCGGTGCCCTGAGTCTTTCCCCTTGGGCCGACTACGCCCTCCGCCGCGCCGGCGGTGTCATCCTCTCCGTCGCCCTTCTGGTGGTGGTGACGTTCTTCATGGTTCCGCTCATCCCCGGCGATCCTGCCGTTGCAGTGGCGGGCGCGGATGCCACGTCGGAACAAATCGAAGCCATTCGCAGCAGTCTCGGTCTCAACGAACCTCTCTTCGTCCAGTTCATCAACTATGTGGGCGGCCTTTTCACCGGAGACTTGGGGGAATCCTTTGCCTACAGCACCTCGGTGTCGCAGATTATTGCCACCAAGCTGCCCTTCACCGCAGAACTCGCCGTGCTCGGTATCATCCTGGTGCTCCTGGTCTCAGTTCCTACCGGCATGCTCGTGGGCATTCTGACCCGTGGCGGCCGCAAAAAATGGCTCGACGTGTCATTCGGAATGCTGACCGGATTTTTCCAGGCTGTTCCGCAGTACGTGGTCTCCACCATCCTGGTGGTGGTCTTTGCAATTATCCTGAAGGTCCTGCCAGCAGCCGGAGCAGCTTCACTGAGCGCACTCATACTGCCCGTAATTGGCCTGTCAATCGCTCCCATCTGCTCCATCGCGCGCGTGGTCCGCCGCGAGACGTCCACCGTCCTTGAGCAGGATTATTTGAGGACTGCCCGAGGGTGGCGGTTGCCGTCGCTGCGCCTGTATGCACGGCACGCCTTGCCCAACCTGTTAACCACAGCCCTGACACTGGCCGGGCTCATCCTGGCCGGCATGCTCGGCGGCGCAATCATCGTGGAAAACGTCTTCAACTGGCCCGGTCTGGGCCGCGAGATCGTCACAGCCATCGTCAACAAGGACTACCCGGTCATTCAGGGGATCATCCTTGTCCTTGGCTTCCTGGCCATCGTGCTGAACCTCTTGGTCGACGTCATCCTCGGCCTCATCGACCCCCGTACGCTCGGAGGAAAGTCCAATGGCTGAGACAGCCCGTCCACGCCGCAGGTTCCGTTGGACCACCGGCCTCATTGTGGGTCTCGTGATGATGTCCGTCATGGTCCTCACTGCGATTCTCGCGCCGATATTCCTGTCGGAGGCCGCCGAGAAACTGACCCCGCAGGCCTCGCAAGGACCCAGTGCCGCTCACTGGCTGGGTACCGATGACTTCGGCCGCGATGTTCTCGCCCGTTCTTTGGTCGCTACCCGTCTGACGCTGCTCATGACGGCGGCCACCACGGCAATCGCCGTCGTCGCAGGCATTGCAATCGGCACCGCTGTATGGTTGGCACCCCGCCGGATCCGCGCCGCCGTGCTCCGCGTCATCGAAGCGGCCGTCGCCTACCCGAGCCTCATCTTCTCCCTGCTGATCGCCGCTATCCTCGGGCAAGGCACGTGGTCTGCAGTATTGGCCATCTCCATCGCCAGCATCCCTGCATTCGCCCGACTCACCGCGAACATGGCGGCTTCGATCTCCCAGCGAAACTACGTCTCCACAGCGCGGTTGCTTGGCGTCTCCGGACCCCACATCATCACCAGGCACCTGCTGCCGAATATGGCAGAACCACTCCTAGTGTTGACCGCCACCGTGTTCGCCACAACGTTGATCGACCTCTCCAGCCTGTCTTTCATTGGTTTGGGCGTACAGAATCCTGAGTATGACTTTGGACGCTTGTTGAACGAGGGGCTCGTCAACATCTATTCCCAGCCTCTCCAGGCTGTGATGCCTTCCATCATGATCACCATTACCGGTCTGGGCGCCATGCTGATCGGTGATGGCCTTGCCGCCGCCACCGATCCCCGCGGTGGGCGGAAGTTCGGCAGCCTCCGCAAGGCTTCCGAAGTGCCCGCCTCGATGCGCGCTGATGCCCAAGCGCTGGTTGAGGTGGACAACCTGACCGTCACCACGCCGTCGGGCGTTCCGTTGGTCAAGGGCGTGTCTCTCAGCATCCATGCTGGTGAGGTGGTGGGCCTGGTGGGGGAGTCCGGTTCCGGTAAATCACTCACCGCCATGTCCATTGCCGGGCTGCTGCCCGAGGAACTGGGCGTCAGTGCCAAGACCATGCGCCTCGGCGAGCTGAACCTCTTGAAGAAGAACAACCCACGCGAGCTAGCCATCTCGATCGGGCTCGTTTATCAAGACCCGGGAACAAGCTTCAATCCGGCACTCCGCATTGGATCGCAGCTCACTGAAGTAAGCCGCGTGCACCTCGGTCAGTCCCGGAGAACAGCGTTCGGCCGGATGGTCAAGGCCTTGGCAGACATTCGGATTACCCAACCCGAAAAACGGATGAAGCAACACCCCCACGAACTCTCCGGCGGGATGCTTCAACGAGCCATGATCGCGTCGACCCTGGTCACAGACCCTCGCCTGATCATCGCCGATGAGCCCACCACAGCCCTCGACGTGACAGTCCAGGCCGATGTGCTCAGGCAGTTCCGCACCATCAACCGTGAAATGGGCACAGCCATGCTGTTCATCTCCCACGACATTGGGGTGGTGCAGGCGCTATGCGACAAGGTCATCGTGATGAACGGCGGCAAGATCCTCGAGCGGCTCACGGGCGAAGAACTCGCCGCCGGCAAGGTGAAGCACCCGTACACCAAAGCGCTGCTTGCCGCGACGCCGTCCATTGCCGAACGCAAGGCCGAGCTCGTAACGGTCACGGCCAAGGACTTCGCCCTGGACGAAGTTTTCGACGACGACCCAGCCGACGGCGGGCATATCACCAACAGCCCGGGCAGCAAGGAGACCGCACAATGAGCGCTGTAGTAACGCAGAATCAGCCGGTGTTGGAACTGAACGACGTCAAGGTGACGTTCGGTTCCGGACGTTCGGCCGCCACTGTCCTCAAAGGCGTGAACGCCAGTATCCATGCAGGCAAGACGCTGGGCATCGTGGGGGAGTCGGGGTCGGGAAAGTCAACGATGGCCAAAGCGATAGTGGGCCTGGTGAAGCCCAGCGACGGACAGATCTCGTTCTCCGGCCGCGACGTGACGAAAATGTCCGGGGCCGAGCGCCGCCGCATGCGGCGGGCGGTGCAGATGGTTCCCCAGGATCCGTATTCCTCGCTCAACCCGCGGCGGACCATTGGGCAAACCCTCGCGGAGGCAATCGATCCCCTGCGGGCCAATCCCAAGGAACACAGCGAGAAGATCTCCTACTGGCTCTCAACCATCCGCCTGGACCCTGAAGTGGCCGAACGCTATCCGCACGAGTTTTCCGGTGGACAGCGGCAGCGCATTGCCATCGCCCGCGCACTGGCTGTGCAGCCAAAATTGATCATCGCGGACGAGATCACCTCCGCCTTGGATCTATCGGTTCAGGCTGAGATCTTGAACCTCATTGGCAGGCTCCGGAAAGAGCTGGACCTCACCATGGCTTTCATCTCGCACGACCTGGACGTTGTGCACCACGTCAGCGACGAAATCCTGGTCCTGTTCCACGGCGAAGTAGTTGAGCAGGGGGATGTCGACGCGGTTTACGGGAACCCTCAACATCCCTACACGCGCCGGCTGATTGACTCAGTTCCGGGCGGGCCGGGGTTCGATATTGGAGAACGCCGGGTAATGGCCCGCTGAGCCGTCGAAGTGCTGAGCCACGCGGAACGGTTGTGCGCTGGGCTGCTGGCTATTGGTTAGGTGGCGGCGCATACTCAGGGTGACAGCCACACGTGCTGCTTTACCGTCCTCCCGGTGTCCCCCGTCAAGGGTTGTTGTCAGGGCACAATGAGGAATGAGGCCGTCATGGCCCTTGAATCACGCTTACTTCCCGCCGATCTTGTTGTCGACCATATGCAGGACCTTGTCTTGAAGACCGAGGACGTGAGGGAAATGTTGGACGAACTCGTGGAATTCACCTCGCTAACCCTGACCGATCCCGCCATTGCTTTCTGCAGCATCACCCTGATGCAGCGAAAGAAGCCGGTTACTGTGGCCAGCAGCGAAGAGGGTGCCGTTCAGCTCGATAAGATCCAGTACGGCGCCGGGGACGGGCCATGTTTGTCCGCGATCCGCAACCAAACCGCTGTGCATATCCCGGACCTGTCCCAGGAGCACCGTTGGTCTTCGTATACGGAGGCCGCGCAGGAGGTGGGAGTCGGATCTAGCCTTTCCGTGCCGCTTGCCCTGTCGGGAGAAGCGGAAGCGGGCCTGAATCTGTACTCCACCCGTTCCGAGGGCTTCAGCCGTGAGGATATTGATGCTGTGGAGTCCTACGCATATCACGCCTCGAAAGCACTCCGTCTCGCCGTGAAAATCAGCCAGCTGGCCGAGGCGAAAACGAATCTCACAGCTGCCTTGGAATCGCGCACGACCATTGACCTGGCAACGGGTGCCATCATGGCCCAAAACCGGTGCAACCAGGAAACGGCCATCACCATCATGAAGATTGCCTCCAGCACACGAAACGTTAAACTCCGCGACATCGCTGCGTCCGTGGTCACTTCAGTTTCAGATGACCCTCGAGTGCGGACCCACTTCGATGCCTAGCGTCCGTGCTCTCCGGCGAGGGGACAGGTGAACGGGTCAGCCGCCGCGAGACCGACTGTATTGAGGTAGCGGATCACGATTGCGTAGGAGCGCATCAGCCCGGTTTCGGTGTACGGGATGCCAGCGAGCACACAGTGTGCTTTGACAAGTTGACTGGCTTCGCGCAGATGCCGGCGGGGCATGTCAGGAAACAAATGGTGTTCGATCTGGTAATTGAGCCCACCCATGAAGAACGTCACGAATCCATTGCCGGTGATGTTGCGGGACGTGACGACCTGCCGGGTCAGGAAGTCGGCACGACTGTCTTGGGGCAGTATCGGCATTCCTTTGTGGTTTGGTGCAAAGGTTCCGCCCATGTATAGCCCGAAGACGGCAACCTGAACCCCGATAAATGCCGCAGCCAGGCCAGGGGACAGCACGAGGAAGAGCATCCCGAAGTAGGTGCCAAAGCGCACACCCAGCAGGCCAAGCTCAAGCCAGCGAAACTTCACCTGCCCAGAACGCAGCAAGTACTTCAGCGAGTCGATGTGTAAGGTCCACCCGAGGAACAAAAGTAGTGGGAAGAGGAGGTAACCCTGTCGCCTGCCGTAGGCCCGGGAAAACCGTCCACGGTTGGTCTGCACCTCGTTGTGGAAGACGATGGCGCCGGGAGCGATGTCCGGATCCCTATTAACCACGTTCGGCCGGGCGTGATGCCTTGAGTGTTTGTCGGTCCAGTAGGCGTAACTCATGCCCACTACCAACGTTGCCAGCATGCGTGCAGCCCACTCGTTTGCCGTCCGGGAAGCAAAGACCTGAAAGTGCCCGGCTTCGTGTCCGACTAAAGCGAATTGCGTGAAGAGAACACCGAGTGCGGCCGCGACTGCAAGCTGGAGCCAAGAATCGCCCAGAACGAAGAAGGCCATCCAGACGCCCCCGCCCGCAAGTATCAGGAGCATCGAGAGCAGGAGGTAACGGCCGCGGCAACGCTCAAGGAGCCCTGCTTCCTTAGCTGACGCCAAGAGTCCCGCGTAACTGCCGGTGACTTTGTTGATGCGGATTCCGGACGTTGACTTCTGGGCATCTGGCGCACGCGTGGGCACCACCGGTGGGGGCTGGTTGATGAGCGACAAGATATTGCCTCCTCGTATGTGCTTGGACTGCACTGCCGAGGTCTGGGGCAACAACACCAGCGTAGGCACGAAGAGTGTTCTGAGTCCATAGGAAATGGATCTGCGGGGGCAATCCTTTACCCGCGGCTAACAAGGATGAGTGCTAGATCATCAGGGTGCGTTTGACGATGCTTTCAGCCACGTCGTGCAGATTTTGCCGGGAAGCGCGAGCATGTGCGCGCAGCACGTTGAAGGCGTCGTCCATGGTGAGGTTTTTGGTCTGTGCGATGACACCTTTGGCTTGCTCGATGAGTACACGGGTAGTCAACGCACGCTGGAGTTGGTCGTTGAGGACGCCTGCCTCGCGGATGGTGCGTTCCTGAAGGAGGCTGATGGTCGCCACATCGGCCATGGCCTGGGCGATGGCGGCGTCTTCGGGGGTCAGGGCGCCTGTCTCGGCGCCGAACAAACCCATGGCGCCGATGACCCTGGTGTGTACGCGCATAGGCACCGCGTGTACTGACCTGAAGCCCATGTCCAAGGCAATGTGTTGGAAAGCCGGCCACCGGTCGCCAAGGTTGCTGATGTCATCTACAGTGATGACTGTTCCGCTGCGGTAGCACTCAACGCACGGGCCCGCTCCTGCTTCGAGTTGCAGTAGTTCCACCAACTTTGCTCACTGGTGGACGCGAGCAATTGGAGGCTCCCGTCGGCGTCGGACAGTAACAGTCCGGCCTGGGCGGCGTCGAGCAACTCGACGGCATCTGCGACGAGAGTGTGGAGCAGGTCCAGGACGTCGTAGTCTGCAACGAGGGTATCGGTCAGCTTCACGAACGTATCGCTAAGACGTTCGGCTCTGCTTTTGATGACCATGTCTGCATTTTACTGTGAACTGGTATCGGAGGCGCCCGCTGCTGGGGTGAAATCCAGCCGACGGCTCACCACGTCCAAGGCTGTTTCCTGCAACGGACGCCCGCTGGCGAAGGCGTGGCCGCGCAGCAACAGTAACGCCTCATAGGCGGTGCTGTCGGTTTGGACCAGCACCATCCCGGTTGCTTGGTGGATTTCCCGCCGCGCCAGTGGAATGCCCGCCGATCCGGCTCCATCGTCCGGTACAAATCCCCGCAGCAAAGCCCACGCCGTCCTGCCAGCGATGCGGGCGGCCTGGCTTGCCTGAGCGGGTGTGAACTCGCGTGGTGAGGTGCAGTAAAGCTCCGCCACGCCGATGACCAGGCCACCGGCGAGCAAGGGAAAGACGAAGAGTGCCGCAGCTTCGGTTGTGGTGGCTGCCTCGGCGAAGGCCGGCCATGACCGGGCTCCGATGCCGCTCAAATTGGGGATCATGACCGGTTGCTGGCTACGGAAAACATCCCACCGTGGCCCGTCGCCGAGATCGTACTGGAGCTCATCGAGCAGGGCTGCTGTAGCGTCGGAGGCGCACATCAGTGTTTCGGCTGCAGAACCACCAAAGACAGATACGGCCGCGCCATTGATGGGCAATTCCTTGAGGAATGCGGCGCACAGATCGGCGTCGAGGGCATTCTCCGACGCTGAGGTCATTTGGGGCACGTGTCGTGAGATCTTATGCAATGGCTCGGCTGCACTAGTGTCCACCATTCTTTGTTCTCAATACAGCCGGGCTCTGACTGCTTCCTCAACCATAGGCCCGTGGGCTTTGGTGGCTCTCGACGGCGGCAGTCGCCTCTGCCTGTAGGTCAGCTTCCTGCTGTGGCAGCCGCCAGGAGGACCAGGCTGAAGGACACCCAGTCATTGAGCACGTGCGCTCCGGTGGAGACGAGAATGTTCTTCGTCCGTATGAAGGCCAGCGTCAACACCATCCGGGCGGTTCCTATAACCAGGAGTGCTTGGGCAACGTTCCATCCGTACGTTGGCAAGTGGGCTGCACCGAACCACAGTGCTGTGATGAGCCAGGCCAGAAGCAACGACGTTGTGCGGTTAAGTTTCGCTTTGGAGTACAGCCAATACATGACTGCCAGGAACGGCAGAATGGTGAAGACCTCTTCGCCGAGCAACTGAATACCGGTTCCGACATAGAAGGCCACCACTTCGCCGGGTCCACGCTCCAGGATCCCGTCTGTGGCCTTGTTGGCGTTGGCTCCGAAAATGGACGACACGATGATGCCCACCACGAAGCTGATGACCAAGTTGAGGAGCCAGAAGATGACCATGGCAAGGTAGTCTGCGCCGGTCGGCTTATGGAAAATCGATTTCCAGTAAGACCCTGTGAGTCAGATGAACACGGCCAAGGGGATGGCAACGAACAGGAACCGGGGGAGCAGCGCAATGACGTTGGTGTTCTGGGGAAGCAGAACCAGTGCCGCAAATCCAACCATGCAGGAAACGATGACGACGATCCATTTCCACGTGGCAATTTCCGCGGGCTGGCCATCATAGAAAGGGACATCACGGCCATCATCCCGTTCTATGAGGCGGCCGAAGCGCTTCTTACGCTCATCGACAGCTGGAACACTCATTGAATCGTCCATCCGAAACCCCTTCAAAGCCGCTGTCTGCAACCAGAGCCAAGCAGGTGGGGGACTCTGGCTGAGAGAACCATATCGTTGCTAGATTGAAGCCGAAAGGGCCACGGTCAACTTTCCGGCTGGCCTGTCCACCGTCTACTACCGAAAGCTGACCGCCATGGAGCTGGACACATGACCCCGTCGTTGGCGTTCAGCGTCTTCACGTACGTGCTGGCACTCGGCTTTGGGATCTTGGCCATTGGCTACTGCATGGCGAAGCGCAAGCCGGTTCTTCGTAGTCTCGGCCTGACCTTCAACCGCTGGCTGCCGATTGACGTTGTCATTGGTCTTGCGATCACGTTCGTCGCGATCGGGCTGGTGTTCGTCGTCGAAATGCTTTTGGGAGCGATTTCAGTCCAACCGGGCACTCTCACCTGGACGTCGTTCGTCAACGAAGTACTGGTCCCGTTGGCCGGAGCGGCAGCGCTCGAAGAACTGTTATTCCGAGTTCTGCTGCTCAGCGGCGTGGCCATAGTACTGTCACGCCTCCAGCGCGGGCGGTGGATAGCTGTGCTTGTTACGGCAGCCCTCTTTGGTGCGGGGCATCTGGGAAATGAGGGCGCCACCGCGGTCAGTGCGTTTGGGACAGGACTCGGCGGGGTCATCTACGCCGTCGCCTTCCTGACCACGCGCAGCGTATGGCTTCCTTTCGGGCTCCACCTGGGCTGGAACATGTCGCAAGGCCTGTTTGGGCTTCCGATCAGTGGCCACCTTGTGCCGGGCTGGTTCAGCTCCACCTCCTCCGGCGCGGAGATCCTGAACGGTGGCGCCTATGGTCCCGAAGGCGGTATCCCAGGCATGCTGGCCCGAGTACTGATCATCGCGCTCGTTTTCGTCTATGTGAAGAAGCGTTGGCCAACCGGGAGCGTAGGGACTCTGCAGTTCGCGCCCGATCCACAGAGGAGATCCTTAGCGAGCAGGGAGTCCGCAGCCAGGACTTCCTGAGTCCCTGGATTGGTCCGGAGCCCTGCCCGCTTCACGCTGGAGCATGCGGACGTTTTTGCCGGTCTACTGTGGGTTGAAGGTGAGACCTAGCAGGGCGTTCTCGGTGACTTCGGGAAGTGCGGGGTGGATCCAGTACTGCTTGCTCGCGAACTGGCGCACGTCGAGGTCGAAGGCCAGGACGGTGATCATTTGCTGGATCAGGGTTGATGCTTGGGGGCCCATGTAATGGGCGCCCAGGAGTTTGCCGGTGTCTTTGTCGGCGATGAGTTTGCAGATGCCGGTGGTGTCCTCCAAGGCCCAGCCGTAGGCGACGTCCCCGTAGCGCTGGACTTTGGTTGTCACGTTGCGGCCTTGCTCGCGGGCTTGGGATTCGGTCATACCGACGGTGGCAATTTGCGGGTGGGTGAAGGTGGCAGCCGGCACGTGGTCGTGGGGCATTTTCTGCAGGTTCTCCGGGTTCAGCAGGTTGTGGCGCACGGCGCGCATCTCGGCGTTGGCAACATGTTTGAGCATGTAAGGAGAGGAGACGTCGCCAAGGGCCCAGACACCTGCGGCGGAGGTTGACCGGCCGTACTCATCCACCTTGATGCGCCCGGCTCCTATTGTCTCGATCCCACCCGTGGGCAGGTCCAAGAGGTCCCCGTTAGGGATGCGCCCGGTGGCCACCAACAGTACCTCCCCGGTGGCGGAGGAGCCGTCGTCGAGCCTGACAGTTATGCCTTGCTCGGTCTGATCGGCGCCGACGGTGGTCCTGCCGGACCGGATGTCGAAGCGCTCGGCGGCCAGGTCATTGAATGGGACGTGCAGGTCGTCATCGAGGTTCCGTAGGAGCGTGGATCGGGCGATGATGGTGACGTCCGTGCCGAGGGCGTCGAAAACGTGGGCGAACTCCATGGCGATGGATCCACCACCGATGATGACCAGCGATGTGGGGAGCTGCGGGAGCCGCATGATGTCCTCGTTGGTGTGGTACCGCACGCCCGAGGCAGCGATGGCCTCGGGGATCAAGGGCCGGGAGCCTGCGGCGATGACGATTTGGTCACCGGAAATGATTTTCTGTTGAGCCCCTTGGCCCGTGCGCAAGGTGCGTTCTCCGACGAAGACGGCGTGCTGGTCGTAAACGTCGACGTTCGGGCTGTCTGGGCCGCGGCGGTATTCCTCACCGGCGGCGGAAATGGCATCGACGCGCTTCCCAAAGATGCGGTCAACCATGCCAGGCCAGTCTATGGACGTGACCCCGGCGTGGAGGCCCAGCCGTCCGGAATCAACGATGTCCAGCGCGGTGTCAGCGGTGTGCACGTACATTTTTGACGGGATGCAGCCGGCGTTCAAGCAGGTACCGCCGAACGACGCTTTCTCGATGATCGCGATCGACTGGTCTTCGAATTCGGGTCCTGGAATGGAATTTCCGGACCCGGTGCCGATGATGACCACGTCGTAGTGCCGATCCACGGTGGTCTTGTTGGCGGTTGTCTGCATGGAAATGGTCCTCACTTTGGGGTCTTCTCCACCCTACTGAACACTCTTCGAAGGGGAGGAGCGGCATCTCGACTACAGCGGGCGGATCAGCGACTCAGCAGGCCAACAGAGCTGGAACTACCTCGGTGACGTCGCGGGGTAGCGGTGGGCCGCATCCCCTGATGGATACGGCAGCAAGGTGCGTTGCACTGGCTGGGACGTGGTGAACCATCAGGCCATCGATCAGTGGCTGCTCCGGACAAACGGCGTGGAAGCTACCGGAATTCCGCTTAGCGGAGACCAGCGCCACAGCAGACGGCGGGAAACTGAGGCCCAGCCCTGCGGCTTTCAGTATTGCTTCTTTGGCAACCCACTGGCGCATCCTTGACGGCACGTCAGTGTTGTCCATGGAAGCCGCAGCCCGGGGATCAAGAACGTAGTTGTCAAAGCCGTCGAAAAGTCCGGATGGGACGCGTTCAATGTCAACGCCAACGCTGGCTGAGGCCGGCCCCACTGCCGCCATCACCAGGCCATGGCTCCTGGAAAGGCTCAGCGACATTCCCGGCAGGACCGTCCGCCCATGGTCGGTGCTGCCGCAGCCCGGGCACTGCCGTGTGATGTTCAATGCAGGGGCGGCAAGCGGCTCCAGCCCCAACTGGTGCGTCGCCAGCAGGCGCAGCAGAACATGTGAGGCCGCATAGTCCTGGCTGTCCGCCATGCTACGGAACTGTGCCCGGGCGGCCGTTTCGGCTGGGGACAGAAAACGGTCCAAACCGCCGACGCCGGAACACGCCGCCTCGACGTCGGCGGAAGGCAGGATCACGTACCCGACGGCGAAGGCGGCGCTCCGGGCCTTCACAGCTTGCTGATGCGCCGGTACTTTGCGATGGCCAGTGGTGCGAACACAGCGATGATCGCAATGCTGCAGGCCAAGGCATACACCAAGGCGTTCTGTGCAGGCCAGCCGCCGGGGGCAATGAAACCGGAAGGTGCAGCGTTTCCGAAGAGCTCGCGCACAGCCGTGGCCACGGAGGTCACCGGGTTCCATTCGGCAATGGCCCGTAATGGACCCGGGAGGGAAGCCGTGGAGACGAAGGCGCCGGACACGAACGTAACGGGGAACAACCACACCAAGCCGAGGCTCTGCGCTACTTCCACACTGCGTGCCGTCAATGCGATCAGCGCCCCGATCCAGGACACGGCAAAGGCGAACAGGAGCAGAACGCCGAGGGCAGCAATGACCTGCAGTACGCCGGTGTGTATCCGCCAGCCGATGGCCAGACCACAGACGAGAGTCACCACAACCGAAATGACGCTGGTGTACAGATCCGAGGTGGTGCGCCCGAGGATCACTGCCACCCGGGACATTGGCAGGGAGCGGAAACGGTCAATGAGTCCGAGTTGAAGGTCCTTGGCCAGATACACAGCCGTAAAGGACGCATTGAACGTCAAGGTCTGGGCCAGGATGCCCCCGATGAGGAAGCTGCGATACTGCTCGCCACCCAGCGAGCCGCCGAAGACGAAGCCCAGAAGCAGGACAAACATGACAGGTTGCACGATTCCTGTCACCAGCGCCCCAGGGGTACGGAGAACGTTGAGCAGATTGCGGTGTGCAATGACGGAACTATCCCGGAAAGCCGCGGTCATGACGCTCATGCTGGTACCTCGTCCTTGCGTGTGTGCCCTTGCGGCTGGGCACTTCCTCCGGTGAGCTGGAGGAAGACGTCGTCCAACGTGGGCCGGCGCAGGGAAGCTTCTGTCACCGGTACAGATCGCGCGTCCAATTCGGCCAAGACGCGTACCAGCACGCCGTGCCCTCCGGGTGCTGCAACGGAAACTCTCAGCGCCGCTGGCTCGACCTCCGGCGCTGAGGATCCGCGGGTTTGTGCTGCCAGAATGGACGAGGCAAGCTGAAGGTCTGTGGCATTGCGTATGGTGATGTCCACGCGCTCCGACCCGGCACGGTTTTTGAGCTCCGACGCACTGCCCTCGGCGATCACGCTGCCATGGTTGATGACGGCAATGTGGTCCGCTAACTTGTCAGCTTCTTCCAGGTACTGCGTGGTCAGCAGGACGGTGGTTCCGGCGGATACCAGGTCTGCCACTACTTCCCACGTATCAAGCCTGCCTCGTGGGTCTAGCCCGGTGGTGGGTTCGTCCAGCACCACCACTTTGGGCCGCGCCACCACGGCTCCGGCAAGGTCGAGTCGGCGTCTCATGCCGCCCGAGAACGCACCGGCCCGCTTGCCGGCAACGTCCGTGAGCCGGAAGTCGGCCAACAATTCGTGGGCGCGGGCGGAGGCATTCCTGCGGTTCATGCCATAGAGGCGCCCCACCATGTGGAGGTTTTCAAAGGCGGTGAGTTTTTCATCCACTGCCGCGTACTGTCCCGAGAGCCCCAGATTGCGTCGTACAAGTTCAGGCTGTTTGCTGACCGAGTGTCCGGCCACCCAAGCATCCCCTGAATCCGGTGCCAGCAAGGTGGTGAGGACCTTGACGGTGGTGGTCTTGCCTGAGCCGTTAGGTCCCAGGAGTCCCAGTACAGTCCCCTCGGCGGCGTTGAGTGTCAGTCCGTCCAGGGCCGTGAAAGTACCGTAGTTTTTGCGGACATTCTCTATACGGATCACTGGCTGGCGGCCAGCTCGGAAACCTTGCGGGGAGCCATATCAGTCCACGTCTGCGACACGTATTCCAAGCACGCCTCGCGGCTGTCCGGGCCGAACATAGCCACCCACCCCTTGGGTGTGGCCGCGAACGATGGCCACAGTGAGTGTTGCTGGTATTGGTTCACCAAGACGGTAAAGGTTGCTGAAGTGTCATCAAACGGGTTCGTCACGAGGATTGACCTTTCGGGTTGTTCCGGCGTAATCAAGGCCCCGGGTTCCGGAGCGTTTCCAGTGGTTCGGACTCAACCCCCCAGCTGGATGGCCAGGGCGGGCATGATTACCGGGAGAGCTGCGTCACTTAACATCCGGGAGTGCCTTGCCGGCACCTCGACGGCGGTCACGCTACCGGTGATATACGCCCCCCAGGCTTCCGTTCCTGGTGTCCCCGCAGGGACGTCCTCCGTCGCACGGAAGAGAAGCAGGTCACCGTCGAAGACCGCTGGTTCCTCTTCCCTGATCAGTTTGGCCAGTACGGGGAAGTTCTCCACCATGGCCTGCACGGCGTCCTGTGGAACGGTGCCCAGCGGGTTGTGGTTCCTGCGGAGGATCTCCTGGGCCTTGGCAGCGCCAAGATCCTCGTAGTCGGACTCGTCCAGGGCGTAGCCTTGCGCCTCCAGGAAGGCAGCCCAAATTCCGGCACCTGCCCCCACCTCATCGTTGCTCTCCTGGTTGCCGGGGAACGCGTCAAGGATGGCCAGTGACGCAACCTCATCGCCGAGTTCCTGCAGCCGGGTAGCCAGGCGGTGGACCACATGCCCACCAAAGGACCAGCCCAGCAAATGGTAGGGTCCCGAAGGCTGAACGGATCTGATATGGGCAATGTAGCTGTCCGCGAGTTCAGTAAGGTCCATCGCAGTGACGGAGTGGGTGTCGCCCGGTTCCATGCCCGGCATCTGCAGCCCGATCAGGGGCCGCTCCGGATCCAGCGAGCCAAGCATTGAAGCGTAGCCCCACGCGATACCCGACGCCGGGTGGACGGCGAACAGGGGCGCTTTGGTGCCGCTGGTGCGCAGGGGAAGAACTTGGCGCAGGCTTTCAGCCGCGCCTTCCTCCACTCCACGATCGGCCTCAGCCAGAAGCGACTCCACCGTGGGAGCGCGGAACAAAGTCTGCACCTGCAGCGATGTACCCAGCGCTGCGTTAATACGGGCGATCAACGGTTGCGCCAGGAATGAATGCCCGCCCAGTTCGAAGAACGACTCATCCACCCCTGCTTTGTCCAGGGACAACACGTCCGCGAAGATTGCTGCCACCGCCTGCTCCCGGGGGGTCCGGGGAACCTTGCCGGACGTGCGCGGCGCGCTGTCCGCTTCCGGCAGGGCAGCAAAATCCACCTTTCCGTGATGGGTCAGGGGGATCTCCTGGACGGCCACCACCACCGCAGGCACCATGTAATCCGGCACCAGGTTCCGCAGGTGGGCGCGCACGCCGTCAGTGAAGGCTGCCCCGGCATCCGTAGTGTCAACAGAAACACCGGCCGCGGGGACCACCCACGCCACCAACCGCACGCTGTCGCCGGAGGATACCGCCCGGACCACGGCGTCCTGAACGTTTTCCGCAGTGGCGGCCGCCTGTTCGATCTCCCCGGGCTCCACACGGAACCCCCGGATCTTCAGCTGATGGTCATTGCGTCCGGAGAAGACGATGCTCCCGTCAGCGTGCCGCACCACGAGGTCCCCGGTGCGGTACATGCGTGCACCATCGGAGCTGAACGGATCGGCAACAAAGCGTTCGGCCGTCAATGCGGGCTGGCCACGGTATCCATTGGCCAGCTGGCGCCCTGCGATGTACAACTCGCCGGGAACTCCTGGAAGTGCGGGCTTCAACAAAGTGTCAAGGACGTACAATCGGGTTCCTGACGTTGGAGCTCCCAATACCGGAGCCGGGTTATCAGCGACCCGGGCCATCACGGTATCAACGGTCGCTTCGGTGGGCCCGTACAGGTTCCAGGCGGACACGTTGTGGTAGGCGGACAAGTCGCTCCAAAGTCCGGGATCGAAGGCTTCGCCACCCAAGGCAAGGCTGAAACCGGAGTCTGGGGAGGTGCCCGGGGCTTCCAGCACGCGGGTGAATGCCGGTTCCTTCAGCAACTGCCTGACGTATCCGGGCGTAGTTTCCCAGACGGTGATCCTATGCTTTTCGAAGTATCCGGCCAAAGCTGCCGGATCACGCCTGATGGTGTCCTCCACCACGTGGAGTTGATGGCCGGCAATCATCCAAAGGATGGGATCCCACGAGGCGTCGAAGCCGACTCCCGTGGTGTGTGCCACGTTGTGCCGGACTCCTGTGGTGGCAGGGTGGAGCCCTTCAAAAAGTGTTGATTGATGGGATTCCAGGAGGGCGCCGAGTGCTCCGTGGCTCACTTCCACGCCCTTGGGCCTGCCCGTGGAACCGGAGGTGAACATGACGTAAGCGGATTCACGGTTTGTGGGCTGCCGTTCGACGAGTTTCCGGGCCGCTTCCACGCCTTGTTCTGCGTCCATTCCTGAGAGAGGCTCAAACAGTTGGGGCAGCGTGATCAGGCGTGGAAGGGCTGCTCCGGTCTTCCGGGCAGACATCGTGGCCACCACGTCTTCCAAATGTTCCGCTACCGCGTCCACGGTAATAATCACAGACGGTTCGGCATCTTCCAGGATGGACGAGACCCTGTGGTCCGGGTACTCGGTGTCAATGGGGTTGTACACGGCGCCCGCAGCCAATGCACCCAACAGGCACTGGACTGTTCCTGCTGATCGCGGGAGGAACACGGAGACGACATCGCCAGCGACCACCCCTTGCTGTTCCAATCCGGTCGCCAGGGCCAGCACAGAAGCGGCCAATCCGGCGAAGGTTTGTTCGCCGTCCTCAGTCACCAGGGCCACCTGGTCTGGTGCAGACCGAACGGAGGCAGCAAACGCGGCCAGGACGCCGTCGTTCGTGTCCGTGTGATGCCCGACGGCGGAACGTCGTCCCGCTGTCAGCGCGGCCAGCGCGTCTGCCTCTTCAGGATCGACGAGCACCACCTCTGACAAGGGCGAATCCGGGTTGCTTGCACTGCGTTCCACGAAGCGCACGAGGCTGGCGACGAGGCGGTGGATAGTGTCTTCCTGGAACATGGCAGCGTTGTACTCCAGCGTTGCCGAAAGCCCCATGGTGCCCGGGCGGAACGTGAAGGAGAGATCGAACTTGGCCTCTCCGGATCCGTTGTCAGGCAACGGACGCACCACGGCCCCCGGCAGTTCCGGAAGTGAAACGGGGGAGCTGTCCACAGTCAGCATGGTTTGGAACAGCGGGTGCCGGCCCAGTTCGCGTTCCGGGTTCACTACTTCGACCAATCGTTCGAAGGGGACGTTGTCGTGATCGAAGGCAGCGAGAATGCTGGTCCGGGCACGATGCACCATGGTCCGCAGAGAGGGGTTGCCGGCGGCACTGACCCGCAGTGGCAGGGTGTTGACAAAGAAACCCACCAGCTCTTCCAGCTCCGGGTCCGTCCGTCCGGCGGTCGGTGAGCCAATCACCAGATCATCACCGGCGCCCATGCGGTGAAGGAAGCCTGCCAGCACCGCGTGGAGCGTCATGAACAGGCTTGCGTTGGAGTGCGCTGCGACGGAGTTCAGTCCTTCGAGGGCTGCGGCGCCGAGCTCAAAGCCATGGTGCTTACCCGGTTGCCGTGCTTCGCGGGGGCGGCGTTGATCGGCAGGGAGTGGCAGCTCAGCAGGAATTCCCGCGAGCGCATCCCGCCAGTAGGCAATTTTCCTCCCTGACGTGGCGTCCCGGTCCAGTTCCTCCTGTTGCCATGCACTGAAGTCTGCGTATTGGACAGACAGTGGGGCGCGGCGGGGCACCGAACCTTGGAGCGCGGCGGCGTAGGCCTCGGAAAGGTCACGAGCCAGCGGTGCCAAGGACGCGCCATCGCTCGCGATGTGGTGCAGTACCAACTGCAGCACCCATCCGGAACCGGCGCCGTAGTCCCTGCATAGCAGGACCGCGCGGAGCGGAAGATCCTGTGTAACGTCGAAGCCCTTGCGCGTCTCCTCTTCCAGGACATGGGCTTCGTCTGCTTGGGACGTCACCGGGATGATCTGCAGAAGGCCCTGGGCGTCTGCTGGAGCGTGGATCCTTTGCCGCGGCGTTCCGGCGTCAGCAGGGTAAGTGGTGCGCAATATTTCGTGTCTGGCCACCAATGCGTCGACGGCCGAGGATAGGGCGTTCTCGTCCACTTCGCCGTCCAGCTGCGCGGTCAGGGAAATGTTGTAGTCGGCCGATCCCGCATCCAGTTGGTTGAGGAACCACATTCGTTGCTGGGCGAAAGATAAGGCCGGGGAATCCTCACGCCCTTCCCGGCGCAGAATCCACTCCGACAGGGGTGTGGATTCCGACGTCGGTGAGGCCTCATCGTGAGTGGACTGGCCGGCGTCGTGCTTGGCGCCACCAGGGCGTTCAGAGGTCACCGCCTCCAGCAAAGCCGCGGGAGTGGGCAGGTCGAAGAGGGTTCGCAACGGAAGGGAGGTGCCGAAGGCTTCCCGGACCTTGCCCATCATGGTGATTGCCAGCAGGGAGTGGCCTCCCATCCTGAAAAAGTCATGGTCCATGGCAACGGTTTCCAGTCCAAGTACCTCAGCAAAAATGCCCGCCATGACATGTTCTTCAGGTGTTGCGGGGGCCACGCCTCGGCCAGTGCCGGAGACCACGGGCGCCGGGAGGGATTTGCGGTCCAACTTGCCGTGAGAGGTGAGCGGCAGCTCCGGGATGGTCATGAAGACGGCTGGGACCATGTAGTCGGGGAGCAGATTGGCAGCACGCGTTCTGAGTTCAGCAGGGTCAACCTCGCCAACAACGTACGCGATGATCCTTTGGGCTGGATTGCCTTCAGGCACCGCTGCGACCTGTCGTACTTGGGGATGGCTGGCCAGCGCCGACTCCACCTCACCCAATTCTATTCGGAAGCCGCGGACCTTCACCTGGTCATCGAGCCGCGAGAGGAACTCCAGCACACCGCTGGCATCCCGCCGCACTACATCGCCCGTGCGGTACATACGGGAACCGTCCGAGGCGAAGGGGTTGGCCACGAAACGGGATGCAGTATCGGCAAAACGCTGGTCGTATCCTCGTGCCATTCCGGCGCCCGCCAAGTACAGTTCCCCGGGAACGCCCGCCGGGACAGGTTGCAAGTAGGCATCCAACACCATGGCCGAAGTGTTGCCAGCCGGCCGTCCGATCACAGGCTTAGGTCCACGGACATCGGCCGTGACTGAGTCCACTGTGAACTCTGTGGGGCCATAGAAGTTCAGCGCACGAACTGAAGGATCGGCGGCGAGGCGTTCCCATAGGGTGCCCGGGACGGCTTCGCCGCCGAGGATCAGAATCAGCGGTTGTTCGCGTTGGTGCTCCAACAGGCCGCATTGCAACATTTGCGTGGCGAACGTCGGTGTTGTCTCCAGAACGTTGATGCCGTGGTGGAGGCAGTGTTGGGTGAGGCTTTCGGCATCGCCCCGCTGTTCATCAGCCACCATGTGCAGTTTGGCTCCGGCAACCATCCAGAGCATTGGATCCCAGGCAGCATCGAATCCCAGGCCCGCAATGTGCCCCACCACGGGCTGATCCGCGTCAACCGTGAGGCGGGGGCCAAAGAGGGTGCGGTGGTGGTGGGCGTAGAGGTTGGCCAAAGCGCCATGCGTTACCGCCACTCCCTTGGGCCGTCCGGTGGAGCCGGAGGTGTACAGGACATAGGCAAGGTCACCTGCGTTTGGCGCTCGATCCGCGGAGCCGCCGCCCGGGGTCGTTGCGCCGCTTGCCAGCAAGTCCGCAAGCGTTACTGCCTTGTCAGGCTCGACGCCGGTAGTCGCGTAGGCGTCGACGATCACCACCGCGGGCGTACTGTCCTCCAGGATCATCCGGATCCTTTGCGTGGGGTAGGCGAGATCAACGGGGATATAGACGGCACCTGCCGCCAGTACGGCCAGGGCGGCAGCCACGACGTCGGCTGATCGACGGATGGCGACCGCCACCCTGTCGCCGGGGCGTACACCGTGCACAATCAGTCCGTTCGCGATGGTGCTTACCCGCTTCTCGAGCTGAGCGAAGGTCCAAGAAAATCCTGCAACACCTGTCCCGTCGGTCACTGCAATCTGTGATGCCCGCAGGGTGGCCGTCTCTGAGAAGGCGTCCAGGATGGTGGCCCACTGGACGTCCTGTTCGGTGGCGGTGTTGTTGGCCAGTACAGCTTCGTGCTCGGCCGGGCTCTGTATCCGCAGCTGGTCCAGGCGGATGTCGGAGTCCGTGGCGAACTGCCCTGCTACCAGTGCGAAACCTGCTGCCAGCCGCTCCACTGTGCTGCGTGTGAAGAGGGCGGGGTTGTAAGCAAGGGATCCGGCGATGGCGCCACCGTCCCGTTCCGCCAGGTCCAGGAGGAGGTCGAACTTCGCGCCGCCCGGTTCCCGTCCCAAGTCCGCCGATGCATCCACACCGTCCATGGCAAGCACAGCATCAGGGGTGTTCTGCAGCGTCAGCATCACTTGGAATAGCGGGTGGCGGTGGCGTGATCGCGTGGGGTTCAGTTGCTCCACGACACGCTCGAACGGAGCGTCTTGGTTCCCATACGCGTACAGGTTGGTGTAACGGACGCTCTCCACCAGCTCTGCGGCCGTAGGGTTGCCGGACGTATTGGTCCTGAGCACCAAAGTGTTGACGAAGAAGCCCACCAGCTCGTTCAGTTGGGTATCGGTTCGGCCGGCCACAGGCGTGCCCAGCGGGATGTCCTCGCCCGCGCCCGACTTCGTCAGGAGTGCCGCCACGGCGGCCTGCAGCACCATGAAAAGGCTGGCGTTGTGGGTCTTCGCCAGTTCCTTCAGGCCTGAGGAAGTGACGGCGTCCAGTTCCAGAGGAATCGACGACGCCGGGAGGTCGCCTTCGCGGGTTCCTCGTGGGTAGTCGTAGGGCAGGTGCAGCTCCTCCGGAGATCCCTTGAGTTCGCGTGCCCAGAATTCCAATTGGCGCGAAATCGGGCTCGACGGATCGTCCTCCCGGCCCAAGGCCGCGCGTTGCCACAGGGTGTAGTCGGCGTACTGGACGGGCAGGTCATGGGTAACTGCCGCCCCTCCACGCAGCCGCGCAGTGTAGGCCCGGGAGAGGTCCCGGGCGAGAGGTGCAAGTGACCATCCGTCCGCGGCAACATGGTGCAGTGTTATTGCCAGGACGTGGTGGTCCGGCGCCAGTTGGAACAGGACTGTCCGAACTGGAAGTTCGCTGGTGATATCAAAGCCACGCTGTGTCTCTGCCAGCAGTGCCCGCTCCAGGTTGGCCGCATCGCACTGAACTGCCAAAAGATTTGCCTGCGCTGCATCCGGGGGCAGGATTTCCTGACGTGGTTCGCCCTCCGACCACGGAAAGATGGTGCGTAGTGTCTCGTGCCGGGATACGACGTCGGTCAGCGCGGCCTCCAAGGCATCTACTCTCAGATGACCCGTCAAAGTCAGCACGATCGGGATGTTGTAGGCACCTGACTGGTGATCAAGCCGGTTCAGGAACCACAAACGGCGTTGGGCATAGGACAAGGGAATAATTGCGGGCCGGTTCGCCGCCGTCAGTTCAGGAGCGGACGGTCCGTCGTGCTCCAAGGCCGCGGCCAGGCCGGCAACTGTAGGCTCTTCGAAGATGGTTCGCAGTGCCGGTGACGAACCCGTTGCGTCCCGCAGGAAAGCCGCCAGCCGCGTGGCCAGGAGCGAGTGGCCGCCGAGATCGAAAAAGTCGTCCTCACGTCCAACGGATTCGAGGCCTAGAACCTCCCGGAACGCCTCTGATACCAAGCGCTCGGCGTCGGTGCGTGGCTCGGTGGTTGCCACTTCACGTTCATGCGTTGGCAGTGCCCGGGTATCCAGTTTGCCGTTGGCGGTCAACGGGATGGAATCTATGGTGAGGACCGCAGCGGGCACCATGTAGTCGGGCAGCGTCCTGCGTGCCTGTTGACGGATGGCGGCTGAGTCCAAGGGCTGCGGACCAGACACGTCTGTGAACGTGCGGCTGCCTTCGAGGCCGGGCTCGGTGCCAGCGGGGGTGACGTAGGCGAGCAGTTGATCGTAGCCCGCCTTGTTCTTAGTGACAGTCACTGCCGCTTGTGCCACTCCGTTGATGCCGCGCAGCACTTCCTCGATTTCGGATAATTCAATCCGGAAGCCCCGGATCTTGACCTGCTGGTCCATGCGGCCAAGGAACTGCAGGGTGCCGTCGTTCAATCGGCGTACGACATCGCCCGTGCGGTACATACGCGAGCCGTCACCTATAAACGGATCAGCCACGAATTTCCCGGCGCTCAGGCCGGGCTGGTCCATGTATCCGCGTGCCAGGTTGGGGCCCGCGACGTACAGTTCTCCGATGGCATTGGCAGGTACGGGGTTCAGGCCCGAGTCAAGAATGTAATGGCGGCTGTTTGCTACGGATCCTCCCAGGGTGACATCAGTCCCGGGTTCCATCACTGCGGTGAGTGAGTCCACCGTGGTTTCGGTGGGGCCATAAAAGTTGTAGGCCACGACGCCGGAATGGGCCGCCAACTCACGCCACGTGGCAGGGTCCACGGCTTCCCCGCCCAGGGCGACCACAGAGGGATGCACCTCTTGGTCGAAGAGTCCGCAGTCCAGCAGCGCCTTGGCAAAGGTAGGTGTTGTTTCTATCGAGTCGATGAGTTCGTCTGCCAGAAACACGCTCAATGCCTCCGGGTCGCGGCGGGTCTGGTTGTCCACGATGTGCAGCTCGTGACCGGCCAACAGCCACAGAATGGGATCCCACGACGCGTCGAAAGACAACCCGGCGGTGTGGGCCACACGCAGCGGCCGCCCGAGACGACTTTCGGCAGGATCAAAAATCCTGTCGCGGTGGGAGGTCAGCAGATTCAGGAGTGCCAAATGTTCCACGCCGACGCCCTTGGGACGCCCGGTGGAACCCGACGTGAAAATGACGTAGGCAAGATCATGCTGTCCAGCGCTGGGGGGTAGTGCCGTGGAATCATGGCTCTCCAATGTTGCCGTAGTCTCGGCGGAATCCAGGACAGTCACCGGGACCTTGGTCTGGGGCCTCCCTGGCTCACTGTCCGCGGCCAGGGCAGCTTCGGTGAGCAGAATGATCGGTTGCGCATCCTCCAGCATCCCCTCCACTCGTCCCGCCGGATAGTCCGGATCAAGCGGAACGTAGGCAGCGCCGGCCTTCAGGATGGCCAGGATGGCTACGGGAAGCAGAACGCTGCGGTCCAGTCGAACGGCCACGGTGCTGCCTGGCCCGGCCCCACGTCCGCGCAGGAAGCGGGACAGCTGGTTGGAGCGGCGCTCCACCTCGGCGAACGTCAGGCACCCGTCGAATGCAACCACGGCCGTTCGTTCCGGAGCGGCTGTTGCCACTGATTGGAACTCCTCAACAACCGTGTGGCCCGGCAGGTCCACGGACTCGGCGTCCCCCTTGGCCAGCAGCGTCTGTTCTTCGGCCATCGTCGTCACGGAGAGAGCAGCAGTCGGATCTTCAGGACTGGCCAAAAGCGAGTCCAGCAAAAGGACGAAACGCATCAGGTGTTCATCAAGCCCCGCTTGACTGTAAAGATCGGCACTCGCCGCAAACTGAACTGTTACCCCGGCCCTTGAACCCTGTCCGAGACCATGAACGATGATCGACAAATCATCAATAGGTCCCGTAGAGAGAATATTCATGGCTCCCGTTGCCTCGCCAAAGGAAATATTCTCGAGTACTGGAAGGATGTTGACCGATGGACCCTGGTATCCGCTGTGGCCGCTCAAAGACTCGAAGCGTGTGCGCTGGTGGATGAGGGCCCCACGCAGCTTTCCTCCCATGGTTGTCACCATGTCCTGGACGGTGGCTCCTGGGGTGACGTCCAATCTGATAGGGACGATGTTCGACAGCATTGAGGGTGTGGTCTTGGCAAGTTTTCCGCGTCGGGCTGTTACAGGCAGCGCGAGGGAGACATGCTGTTCCCCGGTCATCCTGTGCAGGTATAAGGCCGCGGCAGTCAGAATCAACGACGGTGCGGTGCCGGATGCTGACTCCAATGCCTCCACGGCGGACGGAGAAAGACCTTGGGTAGAGCGCACCAGGGAGTCGGTTGTGCCCAAGGGGCGGCCTGCCAAGCCGGTGGGGACCGGGTTACCTGCGAGTTCGTCTGACCAGTAACCCGTGTCCGAGGCTGCCACGGCTGAGGACTGGTACCCGTGGTCATCGGCTATCAAATCCTTCAGTGGGGCATAGTCGAGGCCCGGGGCACAGCCCATGTTTTCGCCGGCGGCGAGTGCCTCGTAGACTGCGGCGACGCGGCGCAGGACCAGCACTGCGGAGTATCCGTCGAGCATCAAGTGGTGGACGCGCTGGTAGAAGAAGTGCCTTGACCCGGAGATCCGGATGACCTCCGTGTGGAGCAGCCCATCTTCTTCCACGTTGCGCGCTTGTGCCATGTCCGAGTCCATGAGTTCGCGTGCAGTCCGCTCGCGTGAAGCTTCGTCCCCGCACTGGCTGAGGTCGGTGAATTGCACAGCGGGCACTGCCGCTTTTGCGTACTGGTAGGGGCCGTCGTCGTCTTCGCCGAAGGCAAGGTTCAGGGCGGGTGTCTCTGCAACGGCCCGGACCACAGCGGTCTCCAGTCGGTCAACGTCCAACGGTCCAGTGATCTCGATGAACTGGCCAATGTGGTACATCGGGCTGCTGGGTGCCAATTTTTGCGCATACCAGATGCCTCGCTGGGCGGCCGTCAAACCCATCCGGGCTGGTGCCTGGTCCTCCGGAATGCCGGGCTGGTCAGGGGAAGCGGGGATAGGGGAGTTCATAGTCCTTCTCTGCGGTGGGGAGGTGTGGGAAAGCAGCGGCAGCCCCGGTGTTCAGGACTGCCGCGTCGTGCTTGCAGGGGCTCACGTCAGGGACGGATAGCTGCTCGTGTGCTGAGAATGTGCGGAAGTGACCGCTGCCAGGCGGCCGCTACTGAAACTGGCCGATCTGGAGAGGCCCCAATACATCCCCGTCCAGGAGGGGACCGTTGACGAGTGGGCCGTTGATGAGCCCACCGTTCAAGATGCCTCCAGCCAGAAAGTCGTTGAGGACATTTACCTCTGAAGGGGCCGCGATTGAGTTGGCGGCTGTCGGCGTGTCGGTTGTGATCGCTGCTTGTGCAGGAAGAGAAGCGATGGTGAACGCGGAAGCTGCGAGCATTGTTCCTACCGTGAGGCGAGCGGCGTTCTTGGTGGACTTGTTCACGGGATCTTCTCCATTACGTAGCTGACGTTATCCGCGCGCCACAGGGTGACGCGCCATCAGTAGTTCGGAGCTGCAGGACCTATGGATGGGAGTGGTGTTCTGCCCGGACTCACCCAAGCGCCCTCAGATGGATTGCCGGTAGCCGAAGAATTCGTGGTCGTTGTTGTAGCCGCCGTGTCCGCTGCCGATGTCGTGGAAGTCTTCGACGAATTCGATTCCTTTGATCCATTTGACCATTTTGAATCCGAGTTGGGATTCGTTGCGGAGCCGGACGGGTGCGCCGTGGGTGAAGTTCAGCGGCGCATCGTTCATGTCGAGGGCGAGCATGGTGAGGTGGTAGCTCATTTGACCGATCTCTTGGGCGTCGTAGTAAGTGCCGCCGTCGGATCCTTCTGCGAAGGAGTAGAAGATCACCCATTTCGCTTCGGGTGCTGGATTGACGATGTCCAGGATGGTTTGCATGGATACTCCGCCCCACTTGGCGACGCCGGACCATCCTTGGATGCAGAAGTGCTGGGTGATCTGTTCGTGTGGGGGCATGTCACGGAGTTGATGGAGCGAGAGTTCCACCGGGTTTTCCACGGAGTCGTTTGAGGCGTACATGTGATTCAGGTTCCGCAGCGCACCGGTCGTGAACACCAGGGTTACGTGGATGAGGATGAAGAGAGGAACCAGCACAGCACCAGGAAGTGCAGGGACCGGGCCAGTTGGATGCTCAGCACTGAGCTGGTGCGGTGGAACCTGGTGGATAGCGCAGGTGACATCCCGAGACCGGTGATGAGCGCTGCCGGCGCGGCGATGAACACGGTGATGAAGTACGCCAGTAGCTGCAGGCTGTTGTAGCTGTTCCAGCCATTTTCAAGGGGCCAGTCCAACGACAGGTACTGGATCGCGACTGACACGGCATTCGGGAAGAGTGATGGAGTCCGCTTTGGCCGTGTACGACGGGTCATCGGGTACGGGCTTTTGCATCCGGAACCACTCAGAACCCGGTGTGGAGTGCTTGGGCCAGTACAGTCGGGGGTGATCTGCCAGCACGGTGATACCGGAACGGATGATGAAGATCATCAGGAACGCGTTCAGGAAGTGCTGCCAGCCGAGCCACGCGGGAATCCCCACCGGAGCACCATCGGGCAAGTCCATAGTGCCGGGATAATCCAGGACGAATCCTTGAATGGCCGGTAGCTCGCGCAGCCCTTTCGCGATAGCGATGCCCGCCACCAAAGAACCAGACCGATCGGAAGCAGCCACAACAGGTTGAACCACTTGCCACTCTTTAGACGGACCCGCGGAGCCACCCCGTACTGCGCCGGCAAGCCACCTGCCCAGTCCTTTCCCACACTGAGGTGCTGCCTCGCATCAACGCCCTCGCGATACCTCGGATCAGTCGCTGCCGCCCCCTGCTAGTGAGGTTTCCAAGTGCCTCACGAGCTGTGATGACAAGGAACCATCGCCACAAGAATACTTCTTCGGCATCACGAGGCCGAGGGCGTTGTCGGCCGCGATCTCGTCGATGGACCGGCAAGGCAGCAGGGGAACGGTTATCTCACCTGGCTAGATCCATGGTGGGGCAGAAGGCGTGGTCCCTTTCGTGCGGGGGCCGGTTGCTGTGATGCCGGTGGTGCCGCGGCCTGTGGCCCATTCGACGACGGCGGGGAGGGGGCCGGTGATGATTGTGGGGTTGGTGGCGGTGGTGTCGCCGAAGGTGAGGTTGGTGTCGGTTCCGGCAGTGGTGGTGGCTTTGATGAGGAGTCCGGTGTCGGTGCGGCGGGTTTTCCAGGCGCCGGTGATGTCTTTGAGGAGTTGTTCGAGGATTGGGGTTGGGATGTCGTTGAAGGTGGCTCCGTTGTTCAGGTCCACGGCGTGGATCCAGACTTCGCGGGTGCGCATCCAGACTGTTTCGGTGGCTGGGACGGTTCGGCCTTGGGCGGTGCGGACTTCGTTGGTCCAGTTCGCATCGGGCAGGTCGCGCCATTCGACGGAGAGGTGCACGGCGGAGTGGTCGAACAGGTTCCGCAGCGCGATGGGTGAGAGGGTCGCGCCGAAGTTGATTTCGTGGTTCCGTGCTTCGGGGGAGGGGTACATGGGTGTCTCGATACCGGTGGCTGCCCATTCGATGAGCCGGGCGATCGCGCGGGCGTTGTAGCCGACGTGTGCGATGACGTGGCGGCGGGTCCAGTCCGGGAGGAGGGTGTCGCCGTCGAGTTGGGCGTCGGTGAGTTCGTTGAGTTTGCGGGCGAAGAACGCGGTGCCCCGCCGGGCCTGCAGGAGGTTCTCTTGCAGGCCCGGGTCGGTGGTTTGGTCGTGGCGGGCTGCCATTAGGCTTCCTTGACCACGCGGTTGTTCAGCTGTCCCAGGCCCTCGATGGTGGTGACCAGGAGTTGGCCTTCTTGCAGGTACCGTTTGGGGTTCTGGGCGTGGCCGACACCGCCGGGGGTGCCGGTGGCGATCACGTCTCCGGGGTTCAGGGTGATGATGGTGGAGATGTAGGAGACCAGGAATTCGGGGGTGAAGACGAGGTCTCCGGTGGGGGTGGACTGCTGGATTTCCCCGTCCACGGCGGAGGTCATGAGCGGGCCGGCGGTGAATTCGTCGCGGGTGACCAGGGCCGGGCCGAACGGGGTGGAGTTCTCCCAGGTTTTGCCTTGGAGCCATTGGATGGTGCGGAACTGGTAGTCGCGCATGGAGATATCGTTCAGGACCGCGTACCCGGCGATGTGCTCGGCGGCGTGGGTTTCGGGGATGCGGCGGCCGGTTTTGCCGATGATCACGGCGAGTTCTGCTTCCCAGTCCACGGTGTCTGATTCCTGCGGCAGGGCCAGGTCATCGTTCGGGCCGATCAGGGATTCCTGGTATTTGGCGAACAGGGTGGGGTATTCGGGGATTTCCCGGCCCATTTCCTTGATGTGGTTGCGGTAGTTGTGGCCCACGCAGATGATCTTCCCGGGTGCGGGAACGACGGCGGCCAGGTCCGCGCCGTCGGCCGCGTGCGTGGCGCCGTTGGCCGCCTTTGCCTTTTCCTCCCAGGCGGGGTCGGCCAGCAGCGCGCCGACATCGGCGAACCCGGGGATCTCGGTGAGGGTCTGGCCGTCCTGGCGGACGGCTTTCGTTCCAGCGGGAGTGCGGAGGGTGAGGAGTCTCATGCGTTCTTGCGTCCTTCGGTGTAGCTGCGGTTGAAGTTCAGTCGTTCAAAGATGGGGGCGTCGCTGAAACGGAACAGATCAAACTCTGTTGGTGTGACAGCGTTGTTGTCTGCTGTCAGGGACCATTCCTGCCAGGACGGGACCACGAACAGGTCACCCTTAGCCAGCTGCTTGGTTTCGCCGTTCAACACCACGGTGCCGGTGCCTTCGAAGACCTGCCAGACGCTGGAACCAACCTCGCGCAAGGGTTCGGTGGTGGCGCCGGGACGGAGGCGGTGGAACTCGGCCCGGATGGTGGGCATGACGTCCCCGCCGGTGGTGGGGTTGGAGTATCGGATGGCGGCGTGGCCCTGGGACACGGTGGCCGGGTGGCCTTCGTCCTCCAGCAGCAGCTGTTCGCGCAGGGCGGCGTCGGTGTGTTCCCAGCGGTACGCGGCGATGGGGGAGTTGGTGGTGTCATCGAGACCGGAGAGGGGGCGGAGGCCCGGGTGGGCCCAGAGCCGTTCGGAACGGGAAATGTCCGGGGTCGCTTCATCAGTGACGCGTTCGGTGCCGAACTCGAAGAACCCGGCGTCGGCGTAATGCACGAACGGGATGTCGAGGCCGTCGATCCAGGCCATGGGCTGGTCGGTGTCGTTGTGGTGGCCGTGGAAATTCCAGCCCGGGGTGAGCAGGAAATCACCGCGGCGCATCGCCACCGGATCCCCGTTCACCACCGTCCACACACCCTCACCCTCCACCACGAACCGGAACGCGTTCTGGGAATGGCGGTGTTCGGGGGCGACCTCGCGGGGTCCGAGGTACTGGATCGCGGCCCACAACGTCGGCGTCGCATAAGGGGCCCCGGCCAGGCCCGGGTTCGCCAGGGCAATAGCCCGGCGTTCCCCGCCCCGGCCCACCGGAACCAGATCCCCGGCACGGGCAGCCAACGGGTACAGCTCATCCCACCGCCACACATGCGCCACGGCCTTCGGAGTGGGAACCATCGGCATCAAATCACCGATCTCCGTCCACAACGGCACCATGTTCCCGGCAGCGAAATCCTTATACAACTGCTCCAACTGGGCAGCTTCCTCCGCAGTGGGCTCCGGCACAACATGCGCGGCAGCCACAGAATCATGAGTTGGGTTCTCGGCGCTGATGGACACTGGGACTCCTCGATAGGGTGCGAACAGTTTTTGGCGTAGTTCGACCCTATGGATGACCTGCCAGGAGTCAGAGAAGATTCTGCTGTGCAGAATTAAAGGTTGCGTTGTAGGGCCCGCTATGCGCGGAAAGATGCGTGAATAGGGCGCAGAGCGGGCCTCGCAACGCGGAGGTGGTGCGAGGTGAGGCCTCCTAGGTTCCCTAGGCCGGGCTGGCTGGGTTGGCCGTGATGTCCACTTCCAGCTGGCGGCAGGTTGCACGCAAGGCAGCCACCAAACCGGCGTCGAACACTTTACGGAAGCGCGTGGCGGGGGTGGCGACACTGAGTGCGCCAACCACCTGCCCGTGCCGATTGTGGAGCGCCATCCCGAGTGCGCTGACGCCCTCCTCCGTACCCTCGAAGTTGGCCGCGAACCCGTTGCCCCGGATGCTGTCCAGCTCGTGCAGAAAGGCCGGGTAGTCAGAGGCCAGGATGATGTCACCGCCGATCTCCGCATTGTGGCCCCGGAACAGTTGCTCAATCATGCCGGGTTCGAGCTCGGCCAGCATGGCTTTGCCGCCGGACGTCTTGTCAGCCCGCATGACAGTCCCCTGCCTGTCGCCGATCCGGAGAACATTGCTGCCCTCCACGGTGGCGAGGAAGCGGACTTTCGTGCCCACCCGGACCATCAGATTGACCGTCTCATCCAGACGCGCGGACAAGAGCTCCATATGGGGTTGGGCGAGGTCACGCAATTGCCGGGTCCAGCTCAGTCCCGCCGGGCCAGCTCCCATGGCCGGGCCTGGAACGTATCGGCGGTTCTCGTCCTGCACGGCAAAGCCCCGGTACACCAGCATCGCCAGCAGTCGGTGGGCGGTTGAGGGCGCGACGCCAAGCTCTGCCGCGGCGTCCTTGAGGCGGAGCGCGCCGCCATCGCGGAGGAGTTGGAGGAGCTGCAAGGCGTTGTCCACGGCTTCGATGGAATACGTGGGCCGCTTCTGCGCTGGTTTCCGGGTTGAGTCTGGTTTTCGGCTTGGTTGTGATGCTGAGCTGTTCTGCACAACAGAATTATATGGCCCCTCGAGTGCTGTTCATCTGACAGTGGTGGGATGAATCACACACTTCCCGCTGCAGCGTCGCAAGGGTCATCTTCCGGAACCGGCACCGCTGAACTTCCCGCCGGCACCAGCTCTCCGCGGTTCTCCAAACGCTCGGCACTCGCCGTGCTGGTGTGCTGGCTGCTGGTGGTCTTCGACGGCTACGACCTCATTGTGTACGGGACCGTCCAAGCTTCCCTGGTTTCTGAAACCGGCTGGGGCCTGACCAAGGCCACCGCCGGGACCATCGGTTCCATGGCGTTCCTCGGCATGATGATCGGAGCCCTCTTTGCCGGCCGCATGGCCGACTCCTTGGGAAGGCGTAAGACCATCCTCGGATGCGCAGCGGTCTTCTCGATCTTCACCATCCTCTGCGCGTTCGCGCCCAATGCGGCCGTGTTTGGCGCCTTTCGCCTGCTGGCCGGCATAGGACTCGGCGGGCTTGTGCCATCGGCCAACGCCTTGGTGGCCGAACTGGTCCCCACCAAATGGCGGTCCACCATTGCCACGCTCATGATGTCCGGTGTCCCCATCGGTGGATGCCTCGCCGCACTGGTGGGCATCCCGCTCATTCCCGCCTTCGGCTGGCAGGCAATGTTTCTGGTGGCCGTGCTGGCACTGGTCATCGTGGTGCCGCTGGGCTTGAAGTACATTCCGGAGACGCTGACGCCAGGGTCCAAAAAGGGTGGTCAATCCAAGGACTCCGCGGGTTTCCGCAGCCTGCTCCGCGCCCCCTACCTTGGCATCAGCGTCCTCTTTGCCCTTGCCACCATAGCCACCCTGTTCGCTTGGTATGGCCTGGGCACATGGTTGCCCAACCTGATGCAGCTGGCGGGGTACAACCTGGGATCGGCGCTGACCTTCGCACTGGCCCTGAACCTTGGTGCCGTTGCCGGATCGGTCATCACGGCCTGGGCGGGCACGCGTTTCGGACCGATTCCGACGGCGATAGCGGCAGCCGCCGTCGCCGCCGTCGGACTTGCCGTTCTCCTGGTCAGTCCGCCCGTCACTGTGGTCTATCTCGCCCTGGTGCTTGCCGGTGTCGGGACCCACGGCACGCAGTGCCTCATCATCGCTGCCGTCGCCAGCCACTACCCCGACCATTTGCGGGGGACCGCCCTCGGATGGGCGCTGGGCACTGGCCGCATCGGAGCCGTCATAGCACCCCAAGTGGGTGGCTTGTTGCTGGCGGCCGGGCTGGGCGTCAACTCCAACTTCCTCGCATTCGCTGGAGCGGCCGCAATCGCAGCGTTGCTGCTGGCCGGCGTGGCGGTCAAAATCACCACCAAAATCTCCCAAGGAGCAAACAATGTCTGAATACCCGGATTCCACTGACGTTCTGGTTGTGGGAGGTGGCATGGCCGGCCTCGCTGGAGCCTTGGCCCTCCGCGAAAACGGGGCCAACGTCACGCTGGTAGAGCGGGCGCCCGAGTTCGGGGAGGTGGGTGCCGGACTGCAGATGGCACCGAATGCCTCGCGCATTTTGAAGAGATGGGGGCTGCTGGAGAAAGCACTCGACATCGGTGTCCAGCCCAAGCACCTGGTGTTCCGCGATGCCATCACCGGCGAAGAGCTCACGCGTCAGTCGCTCGGCGGGGAGTTTGCCGAACGGTACGGCGCCCCTTACGTGGTGATTCACCGCAGCGACTTGCACCGTGTGCTCCTTGAGGGATGTGAAGCTGCCGGGGTGAAGCTGATCAATGATGTCAAGGTGAACGGCGTGGAAACCGTGAACGGCCGGGGAATAGTGCACACAGAGGCCGGCGTGGATTATGAAGCGGACGTCGTTATTGGCGCCGACGGCCTGAAGTCCATGCTTCGCCCGCTGGTGGCCTCAGATGAACCCGTTTCCTCTGCGTACGTGGCGTACCGGGGAACCGTTCCCATCACATCGGAAACCCCTGCCGCTGACCTCGAAGATGTTGTGGTCTATCTGGGCCCGGACTGCCACCTGGTGCAGTACCCGCTGCGCAAGGGTGAGTTGCTGAACACTGTGGCTGTTTTCAAATCTCCGTCCTTTCAGCGCGGGGAAGAGCAATACGGGGGAGTGGACGAACTGCAGGCCGCCTACAAGGATTGCGTCCCGGCGGTGCAGTCGGCGCTTGCGAACCTCGCCACCGGAATCCGCTGGCCCATGTATGACCGCGATCCGATTGAAAACTGGGTTGCCGGACGCATGGTCCTCATGGGCGATGCCGCCCACCCCATGCTGCAGTACCTCGCGCAAGGCGCTTGCCAGGCACTGGAGGACGCGGCCGTGCTGCAGGACGTGACCGCTGGCACCGTCTTCACAACCGACGGCATCAACCCCGCTGGCTGGGACGAGGCCTTGGCCGCTTTCAACTCCGCCCGCGCCGCACGCACCGCGAGGGTCCAGCGCACCGCCCGCGTCTGGGGTGAATCCTGGCATGTCTCCGGATTGGGCCGGACTCTGCGCAATTTGCTGTTCAAGAGCCGCAAGGATAACGACTTTCAGTACAACGACTGGCTCTATGGTCAAACCGGGGAGGGATTGCCGGCACCGGAGGCGCCCCGGGTTGCCAGCCAGCTGCCAGCCTGACGCTGCGCGCTCAAGCCGCCTGCCGTCGTCGTGCGTTTCTTAAAAGCACGACGGCGGTGGCCGCTGTTTTACATTGGGGGCCAGCTATTCCCACGTCGCTAGAACAGCGGCCAGGGAACTGCCGACATCTCACCGCTCGGAGCCGGAAAGCGCCCCGAGGCGCGCAACCGGGCGCAGCGCGTTGCGAGCGCCTCCATTTCTTCGGCACTGAGCAAGTGGGCCAACTCCCGGCCCAGCCCACCGTCCAACCCTTCGATGACACGATCAATGCCTTCGCGTTCCCCGGTGGTGAGAGGGTCTCCCAACCATCCCCAGAGCACCGTGCGCAGCTTGTGGTCATGGTGGAAGGTCAGCCCATGGTCAACGCCGTGCCGGTGCCCGCCCGTCATGGCAAGAATGTGGTTGCCTTTGCGGTCGGCATTGTTGACCACCGTGTCGAAAACCGCCATGCGTCTGAGCTCTGGCGAGTCTTCGTGAACCAGGGTGACCATCTGTCCGTTCTCATCCTGTCCTTCGAGAACGTGTTTCCAGCCTTCCTCCGGCACATGCTCCGTTGCTACCAAGTCCACGGCGTGTTGGTCGGGGTCTTGCTCCTGCCAAAGCTGCACCATTCCCTCACCCAATGGACCATCGCGCAGCCAGGTGCGGGGCACGATGTCCCAGCCGAAGGCCTGCGAGACCAGATAGGCGGCGACCTCCCGGTGTGCCAACGTGCCATGGGGAAAGTCCCACAGCGGGCTCTCGCCTGCTATGGGTTTGTAGACGACTTGCACATCGCCGATGCTGCCCAGGAATGTAGCGTTGGAGGCCGTGGTGATCCGGCCCGTCAGCGTCAGCTCGGCGGTCAGTAGGTCCGGTGCCGGCATCAGGCGTCGGGAAGGGTGCAGGTGTGCCCGTCGGCGTCTATGGGGAAACCGCAGAGCGGGCAGGTGGGACGACCAGCCCCGACGATTTCACGGGTGCGCTTGGCGAAGGCGCGGGCGGTGCCCACCGGCATTCGCACCAGCAGCATTTCGGGCGCGTTGGAGTGGTCCTCATCCAGGAAATCGTCGTCATCAGCATCGGCGAGGGGGTACGCCTCAACCACAACCTGGGCCGTGGTGGGATCCCAGCCCAAACTCATTGCGCCGGTGCGGAACTGCTCCTCAACGGCCTCAAGGGGATCGTTGTCCACCAACTCAATGGGGGTACTGCTGGGAACGCTGAACGGGTTGCCCGCCACCGTACCGAGCTGGTCCAGCATTGCATCGATCTTCTCCGCGAGCAGAGCAGACTGCTGCTTCTCCAAGGCAATACTCACGATCTGAGTCCCTGCGCGCACCTGCAGATAGAACGTGCGCGACCCCGGAAGGCCAATGGTGCCAACTACAACCCGATCAGGCCAGGCAAACTCGTGAACACGTGTAGGCATGTCTGTATTTTAGGCACATAAGGGTCACGACGCCCTATGTCCTGCGCCCCCGCCCACCGGCGCATCGCCGGAGTGGATGCCGTTTGAGAGCCACGACAGGTCACCCGCGTCGGTGTTGGTGGCATAAACGGTTGGCCGGTTGGCTCCATAGCGCACGATCGACAGGGAAGCGGGGCCCACGCTGAGGCGCTGGAACAGGTCAAGGTGCATTCCGAGCGCATCGGCGAGGATTGACTTGATGATGTCACCGTGACTTACCGCCACCCACACGGCCCCGGACCCATGCTCGGCTTCGAAGGCGGCATCGAGGCGTCGGATCGCTGCCACGGACCGGGCTTGCATCGCGGCCATGGATTCGCCGCCGGGAAAGACGACGGCGGACGGCTGCGATTGCACCACCGACCACAAATCTTCGGAGGCAAGATCACTGAGCGTGCGGCCTTGCCACTGCCCATAATCGCACTCGCTGAGATCGGGCTCCACCGGTGCGTACGGCGTCCCGGCTTGGCGATCGATGATCAGCTGGGCGGTCTGCCGGCAACGCTCCAGAGGGCTGGACACCACCGCTGCTACTGGTACGGCGGCGAGCCGGTCTGCTGCCAGGGCCGCCTGTTCGAGGCCGGTCTGGTCCAGGCTGACACCGGGGGCCCGTCCGGCCAGCACTCCGGTTGCATTGGCCGTGGTGCGTCCGTGCCGCACAAGAATAACTGTTGCCATCCACCAAGCCTAACCAGTAGTCGTTACCCGTGAGACCGCACCCGAACCGGGCGCGCGCACGAAGAGGGTGCAGACTTGGGTTCATGAAGATGGCTGCGGGCTTACGGCACCGCGAAAACAAGAGTCGCACTTGATGGACACCACCACCATGACGGGCAGCGCTTACGACGACGCAGTCCGGGCAGTCCGGGCCGGTGAACTCACCGCGGATGGGGCGGCGAACCAGCTGATCGGCCAGATGACGGACGGGGAGATCCTTGGGTTGCTCGACGGCGACTCGCCCCGGTGGCTGCTCCCGTTCATCCCGGTACTGCTCGGAAGGCGCCCGTTCGTGGCGGGGGCAGTCAGCCGACTCGGCATGCCGGGCCTTCGGTTCAGCGACGGTGGCCGGGGCGTGGTGATCGGCGCGTCCACGGCTTTCCCCGTAACGATTGCGCGGGCAGCCACCTGGGATCCAGCGCTGGAGGAACGGGTTGGGCTTGCGATCGGTCTTGAGACCAGGGCAAGGGGAGCAAACTACTCAGCCTCAGTCTGCGTGAACCTGCTTCGCCACCCTGCATGGGGCCGGGCGCAGGAGTGCTACGGCGAGGACCCGGTACTCACCGGCCGGATGGGATCGGCCCTGACGCGGGGCGTTCGCGTGAACACCATGGCGTGCGTGAAGCACTTCGCGCTCAACTCAATGGAGAACGAACGCTTCGAGGTGGACGTTGCGGTGGACGAACACTCCTTGCACGAGGTCTACTTGCCCCACTTCAAAGCGGTAGTGGACGCCGGCGCCGATTCCGTCATGAGTGCGTACAACCGCGTTCGAGGCGAATACATGGACGTCAACCGCGCCCTGCTCACCGACGTGTTAAGGCAGGAGTGGGGTTTCTCCGGGTTCGTGACGAGCGACTGGGTGTTCGGCACCCACGATGCAGTAGCCAGCCTTGAAGCAGGAATGGACGTGGAGATGCCGCTCCGGCTGCTGCGCGCCCGCGAACTGCCAGCCGCGCTGCGTAACGGTGACCTGGCCCGATCCACGGTTCTGCAGTCCGCACACCGCATCCTGCGCACGTGCGTGCAGCATGCCTCAATCCGGCAGGTGGAGGCGCCGAACCTTCACGTCATCGCATCCCAGGCGCACCGGAGTCTTGCCCACCAGGTCGCCGCGGAGTCGATCGTGCTACTGAAAAACGAACCCGTGGGTGCGGCGCCGCTGCTACCACTGGCTCCCACCACCGGACATCTTGCGGTGATCGGTCGACTCGCCGGACGAGCGAACCTCGGCGATCACGGCTCGTCACGTGTCCGGCCTCCTTCCACCGTCTCACCCCTGCAGGGCCTTCGTGAGGCCCTTCCCGGGGTCCGGATCACCACAACAACCGGCCAGAACGTGCGCCGCGCGGCGGCGTTGGCAGCCGCGGCGGAGACGGCGATCGTCGTCGTCGGCCTGGACCAGCACGACGAAGGCGAATCGGTGGTCACCGGCGGTGTGGACGTGGGCGTGCTCGGAAGGACCGTTGGCTCAGGTCCCCTCCGCCGGTTCCTCATCGGAGCGGCGCACCTGGCCGCCCGCTTCGTCCGAGGTGGCGACCGCAGCTCGCTCAACCTGCGCCCCACCGACGAACGGCTCCTTCAGGCGGTGGTCGCCGCGAACCCCCGGACCGTCGTGGTGCTGATCAGCGGCAGCGCGATCCTCACTGAGACATGGCGGGACCGGGTGCCAGCGCTCCTCCTCGCTTGGTACGGCGGTATGGAGGGCGGACGCGCGCTCGCGAGCGTGCTGACCGGCAATGAGGAACCCGGTGGACGGCTGCCTTTTGTGCTGCCAACGGACGCCGCCCATCTGCCGTTCTTCGACTCCGCGGCAAAATCTGTTGTCTATGACGAGCAATGGGGTCAACGCCGGCTCGACGGCGAGGGACACAGTCCCGCGTTTCCCTTCGGGTTCGGCCTGGGCTATACAACCATGGAGCACCGCCTCCTGGAACACACCTTGGACAATACCGGCGGCCATGCGGACGTTCTCGTAACCAACACAGGCGACCGCAAGGGCTCCACCGTGGTTCAGATCTACGCCGCCGATGTGTCCCTCCGCAGACCCGTGTCCCAGCTTCTGGGCTTCCGCAAGGTGACCCTGCAACCCGGTGGTGAGACCACTGTGCGGGTGGTTCTGGATGCAGCCCCTACCTTGCAGCGCGATCCGAGCACTCGGCGTTGGTCTCCCCGTGCGGGGGAGTGGGCCCTGCTCGCCAGCCAACACAGCCCGGACAGTTGGGCGAACGCCGTCCGCTTGCGGCACACAGAGGGTCTGACAGACAAGGACGTCATCACGGACGGCCGGCAGGCCTGATGCTGACTAGGGATCTTGCCCTAGGACCTCTTAAGGTCTCGTTACCCGGGAAGATCGCGGAACGGTTCCGCCGGCCCTTCCACGCGGACAGGCAGTGCATCCTCGCCCCGAAGCATGGCACGGAGCAAGCGACGTTCCTCCCAATGACGCAGCGGGGACGCCTGGCTGCGCCGCAGCACCAACTCTCCATCCGGCGTCGAGTGTCGCTTCTGCAGGTCCGCCACCTCCTCCTCTTGCAGCAGCGCAACCGTGCTGCCCGACACCTGGTCCACCAGACGAACCAAGGAGGAGGGCCCGGTGAGGTCGGTCGCGACAAATCGCTGCTCGCTGGCGGCAAGAATGGTCCTTTGCGCCGCCCGTGTGACCACCAGCGGACGGGACGGCCCGCCCAACAGCTCGCTGAGTACGTTGGCTGCGGCGTCCGGGCGGCCTGTTCTCTGCGCCGCTGCCTGCATCATCTGTAACTTCCCGGGCTCGCGCAGAACCTCATCGATCTTCCAGCCGATGGTTGCGGCTGCGTTGCAGCGGACGGCGGCCCCCTGCTCCATGAGGTAATCGCCGTTGCGTACCTCCTGACCAGGGATCGGGTTCACAAGAACCATGGGGAGCCCTGCAGCCATGCACTCCGACGCCGACAACCCGCCCGGCTTGCCCACGAACAAGTCAGCGCGCTGCAGGAGCTGCGGCATTTCCGTCGTGAAGCCGAGCACGGTGTAGCGCTCGCCAGCCGACGCCACAAGTGCCTCGATGCGCTGCCGCAGAGCGTCGTTGCGTCCGCATACCACTGTGGCCGTGAAATCCGAGCGCATGTGCATCGTTTGCCGCACCACCGAGACAGCGTAGTCGCCACCACTAGCGCCCGCCGAGATGAGTAGCATGGGTGGCTTGGTGGCATCGCGTACTGGCGCCGGGCTGAGCTGTTTCTTAATCGGGATTCCCGTGGCAGCCACTCGGTCGGGAGGAAGACCGAGCGCCATCAGCTCCACCTTTCCTTCCTCCCTGGCCAGAAAGATCTTGTGGAACGCGCCAGTAAGTGACAAGCCTTGGAAGTCGTAGTCGGTGGTCACCACAGCTGTCTTGGCGTCGATCACGCCCCGAAGAAGCAGCGTTGCCAACAACTGGGCCGGCAGGAAATGTGTGCACACGATCGCTGTGGGACGGAACCTTTTGATGGCACTGATCACCGGACTGGAGTTCACCCTCGTCCAGGGGTCAATCGGGCCACGGCGCCGGAATGGCGGGTTGCTGATGTCATAGCCCCACTCGACCAGCCATGGCAGGTCCTCCACCAGGACGAAGTAACCCTTACCCAGCAGAGCGCGGTAGAGAACGCTGCTCACTTGCAGCACGTCCAGCACCTGCACCTCGGCGATGTCCGTGCGTCCGGCACATGCTTGCTGCACTGCCGCTGCCGCGCTGTTATGCCCCGATCCCACGCCTGCGGACAGGATGAGAATGCGCTCTCCGCTGTCGGGGGCTTCGGCTCGGGCCGACATTGTGCGCATGAGGAGAGGCTAGCAGGCTGCACCTCCTTGAGGACTGACGGCTCGTGGCTTTCGGGTTTGCATGGAATCCGGTGGACGTACTACTGTCTTCTGAAACCGCCATGGGGGACATGGGCCCTGAAGGTGGAGCGCGTCGCCGCTGACTATTCCTGGCATTCTGTCGCTTTCCGGTTGGAAAACCCTCCTGGTTCTTCCGCATGTCCGGCAGTGGTTCCGTCCGCGAGGAGTAGTTCATGGTCAGCTTTCGGCCCTTGGCCCGCATCGCGTCGGTCTTGACCACCCCACTGGCGCCCGAGGACTTCCTGGCGCTCGTTAACCCGGTCTCTTCTTCCCGTCAGTTGCGCGGTGTCGTCACTCGGGTAGTCCGTGAAACGGCCCAATCAGCCACGATCTTCTTCCGTCCAGGCCGCGGCTGGCACGCCCACCTCGCCGGTCAGTGGGCGAGGATAGGCGTAGAGCTGAACGGAGTCCGCCAATGGCGTTCCTATTCACTGAGTTCACCAGCCGGCAAGGACCCGGCAATTACCGTCACTGACGTTGGATCCGTGTCAGGAACCCTGGTCCGCGAGACGAAGGTGGGGGATGTCCTTTTCCTGGCTCCGCCCCAGGGCGATTTCGTCCTCCCTGAGCACCCCCGTTCACTGTTGATGCTCACCGCGGGCAGCGGCATCACGCCCGTCATGTCAATGATTCGGACACTCGTCCCCAACCGCCCCGACGCGGACGTTGTCCTGATCCACTCGACCCGCGGGGAAGGCGACAGTATTTTCCGCGAAGAGCTTGCTGAACTTGCTGATCAATTTCCCAACTTCAGGCTGGTGCAATGGCACACCAAGGGTCGTGGCCGGATGAACTTCACGTCCTCTGCCGCTCTGGAAGAAGTTTGCCCGGACTGGCGGGGCAGGGCAGCGTACGCATGCGGCCCCGAGTCCTTTCTGGATGACACCGCCGCTTTGTGGAACCAAGCGGCGCTGGCAGATGCCGCCGCGTCCGGCAAGGAAGCCGGCAGAGGAACCGGGCAGGGCTCGCTCACTATTGAGCGGTTCAGCACCGAGCTCACGGGAGGGGACGCAAGCGCAGGTGGTCTGGTCACGTTCGAATCTTCCGACCGCGAAGTGGTGGCCGATGGCAGCGTCCCCATCCTGGACGTCGGCGAGGACGCGGGGGTGCTGATGCCGAGCGGATGTCGCATGGGCATTTGCCACAGTTGCCTCACACCATTGCTCGCCGGAAGGGTCCGGGATCTGCGCACCGGGGAAATTCACGGAGCGCCGGGGGAACTAATCCAAACGTGTGTCTCGGCAGCAGCCGGGCCCGTCAACCTCGAAATCTGAGGAGTACAACCGCATGTCAATAGTTTCAGCTAAAAGCTCCGCCACCGCCGTCAGGCCCGAGACCCGGCCCGGTGCCCTCGCCCAAGCCGGGAGGCCCACAAAGCGGCCTCCAGCTGCGGCACATTTGAGCGACGAGCAAGTGGCCCAACTGGGCCGTGAGCTCGATGCCCTGCGTGATGGGATCCTTGCCAAGCGAGGCTCCAGCGATGCTGCCTACATCAGGCGCATGATCAAGATTCAACGTGGGTTGGAAATTTCCGGACGTGCCGCGCTGCTGGTGGGCAGGAACAAGGCCGCCTGGTTCACAGGCACAACACTCCTCAGCATGGCCAAAATCCTGGAGAACATGGAACTTGGCCACAATATCCTCCATGGCCAGTGGGACTGGATGCGCGATCCGGACATTCACTCCACCACGTGGGAGTGGGACTTCGTTACCCCTTCGCGTTCGTGGCAGCACACGCACAATGACCTCCACCACCGCTGGACCAACGTGATTGGCAAAGACCGCGACGTCGGCTACAACCTCCTGCGCATGGACCCCGATCAGGAGTGGAAGCCCTTCAACGTGGGCAATCCCCTGTACAACGCCCTGCTGGCGCCTGTCTTCGAATGGGGCATCGCCATTTATGACTTGGAGATCCCGGAGTACAAGGAAGGCCTCAAATCGAAGGAGGCCATGAACAAGGACCTCAAAGCGTTGGGGCGAAAGGCCCTCAAGCAATTCGCCAAAGACTATGCGGCCACTCCGGCCCTGGCCATGGTGTCGGGTTCAGGGAAACAAGCCCTCTACGGCACACTCACTGCCAACGCCGTCCGAAATGTCTGGGCCCACGCCGTGATTTTCTGTGGCCACTTCCCCGAAGGGACGGACACCTTCACCGAGGACATGGTGGAAGGTGAAACCCGAGGCGACTGGTACGTGCGTCAAATGATCGGGTCTGCCAACATCTCCGGGTCACGGTTCATGCACCTCATGACAGGGAACCTGTCGCACCAGATTGAGCACCACCTTTTCCCGGACCTGCCATCCAACCGGTACGCCGAGCTTGCCCCCAAAGTCCGGGAGATCTGCGAACGCTACGGGTTGAAGTACACCACGGGGCCGCTGCTCAAACAGGTGGGCTCTGCATGGGCCAAAGTCTTTAGGCTCGCCCTGCCTTAGTACTGGAGCCCAGCCCCGCCATCGTCGAGAATCCGGTACTACAGTGGACGTATGGCTGCAAGCCGCAATCCGCTCGATGAACTGCGCGAAACCATTGGCCACCTGGCCAGTCAGCTCAAGCTGTCCGGTTCGGAACGTGTCGATGAACTGGTAGGTGACGTCATCGGTGCCAGGCCCGGGCCGGCCCGCCCGCTATCCGAGGTTCAGGCCGAACTTGACGCGCTAGTGGGTCTGGAGACCGTGAAGGAACAGGTCCGGGCCCTTGTGGCATTGCTGCGGGTGCAGGCCCGTCGCAAGGCGCACGGCCTGCCAGAGGTGGCCACATCACAGCATCTGGTGTTCCTCGGCAACCCCGGCACTGGCAAGACGACAGTGGCGCGGCTCCTGGCCGAGATGTATCGTGCGGTCGGGCTGCTCCAGAAGGGACACTTGGTGGAGGTGGACCGTTCGGCTTTGGTGGGGCAGTACGTTGGGGCAACGGCCATCAAGACGGACCGTGTGATCCGGCGTTCGCTGGACGGTGTCCTGTTCATCGACGAGGCCTACGCGTTGGCCCCGGAGGACGGCCGGATGGACTTCGGTCCCGAGGCGATCGAGGTCCTGCTCAAGCGGATGGAGGACCACCGTCACCGTCTGGTGGTGATCGTGGCAGGGTACCCGCGGTTGATGGAGTCCTTTTTGCTGTCCAACCCCGGACTGCGTTCCAGGTTCGCCCGGGAGATCACGTTTCCGGACTACTCCGTCGACGAACTCCAGACGATCTTCCATCGGATGCTGTCCCAGCATGAGTACACGTTGGAGCCGGGTGCGGACCAGATGCTGCTTCGCATCCTCGCCGGGCTCCATGCGGGCGAGGATTCCGGCAATGCACGGTTCGCCCGCACGCTGTTCGAGCAGGCTCTCAACCGCCAGGCTCTGCGCCTCTCGATCGACGAAGAACGAAGTCTCGACACACTCGATCGTGAGACGCTCATGACGCTCACCGGGGACGACATCGTCGAGGCCGCCCTTGCCTTGGGTGAGGAGCCGGAACCAGAACCGACGCCCGAGCCCGAGCGGTCGCGCTGGTGGCGCTGGCTGTTGTGAGCTGGCCGGACTGAGCTGGCCCAACTGAGCGGTTCAGTGCCAGACGAGATCACTGCGTCGGTTGTCCGATCAGATCCGTGAGAATAGTGAAGGCTTTGGCAAGCTGCAGATCCGACGCGGCTCCGTAGCCAAGAACGAGTCCATTCTCGGGCGGGCGGTCCGCATAATACGCAGCCAAGGGGATGACCCGCACTCCCAGTTCCAGCGCTGCGGCGGCCACGTTAGTGGCTTCCGGGTTCTTGAACCGCACCACGGCGTGCAGGCCGCCGTCGAGGGCTGAGAGTTCCAAGTTACTCCTGGACCCCAGCCGGTCAATGAGGAGGGACCGGCGGTGCGTATATTCCCGCCTGGCCCGCGTGATGTGCCGGGAAAGCCCGCCTCCGTGGATGTAATGGGCGATTGCTGACTGCAGTACGCCGGCAACGGGTGTGTCCAAAGCTTCCCTCGTGGCCTTTAGCCGTTGACCGGAGTCGCCGCGAACCACCAGGTAGCCGCATCGCAGCCAAGGGCTGAGGTTTTTGGAGAACGTTCCGAGGAGGACTACGTCCGCCCCGATGGGCAGGGATGCCACGGCGGGGAGAGGCATTCTGCTGTGTCTGAATTCGCTGTCGTAGTCGTCCTCCAGCACAAGTACACCGTGCTGGTCCGCCCAGTTCAGCAGCCCCAGCCTTTCCTGAACGGTCATCCTGCCGCCCAGCGGGTACTGGTGGCTGGGTGTCACCAGAACTGCCTCCGGGATCTCCTTGAGCGATGCCAACTGTGAGCTCTTCAGGCCGTTTTCATCCACGGGCAGTGTGGCGAGCCGGGCGCCGGCCGCCGACATGACCCGGCGCGCAGTGGGGTAGCCGGGGTCCTCAACCAGGATTCGGGGCTGGGTGGCCCGGCTGCGGAGCATGGCGACGATGAGATGCAGCGCGTCGCTGGTGCCCCCGGTGATGATGACGTCATCAGCGTCGACGGCGAGGCCCCTGGACACGGCCAAGTGATCAGCGACAGCTTCACGCAGAGCCGGGATCCCCAATGCGGGCGGGAGTTCGACCTTGCCCTGTTCCGCCACGGCCAACTTCCAGGCACTGCGCCATTGCCTGTCCTGAAACGGGGATCCGGAGGGTCGGCCAGGCGTCAGGTCTATCAGCTCAGCCTGGGGCGAAGTACTTGATGGTTTCCTGCCCTGAGATGGGCGGCTGTGGATGTCCGGACGGATGGCCACTCTGGTCCCGCCCGCGCCGTTGCTCACCAAGAACCCCTCGCCTGAGAGTTGTTCAAACGCCCGCACCACAACACCTCTGGAGATACCAAGTTCCGCGGCGAGCCTACGGGTGGCCGGCAGGGTGTGCTCAGGCTGCAGGACACCGGTGAGGATGGCGGCCCGCAGCTGGCTGGCCACTTGGGCTGCGAGGGAATTGGGGTGGTTCCTATCCAGCTCGATCGGCAGCTCAGCTACTGCCATTTGGACCTCCAGACTTATTCATTCTTGGATCTAGTGTAGGACCAAAGGCTTTGGGAGCATGGAGAAAGTTACTTGAAGCGCTGCCTTCATGCAGCACGACGAAAGAAGGAAACAGTGTTCAACGGCCTCAGCGCATTTCCGCTCACCCCCTTGGTGGGCGAACGCGTGGACCTCAAGGCCCTCGGCAAAGTGGTGAACCGCGCTGCGAAGGCCGGAGTGGACTCGCTGGGTGTTCTCGGTTCAACGGGAAATTACGCCTACCTCTCCCGGGAGGAACGCAAAGCAGTGCTGGAAGCGGCGGTGGGGGCTTCCAACGGCGTCCCGGTACTTGCTGGAGTGGGAGCAGTGCGCACCCGGGATGTGCTGCTGCATGCAGGCGATGCCCAGCGCGCCGGGGCTCAAGCGTTGCTCCTAGCCCCGGTGTCCTATCAGAAGCTTTCCGACGACGAGGTATTTGGACTCTTCGATACTGTGGCGGCAGAGTCCGATCTTCCGATCGTTGTTTACGACAATCCGGGTACCACCGGCTTCACCTTCAGCGATGACCTGCACGCCAGGATTGCCAGGATCCCGGGAATTGCCTCCCTCAAGATTCCGCCGCCCGCGGCCGGAGAAGTCGCTGCCCGGGTCACCAAGCTCAAGGCCGGATTGCCCGGCCACACATCACTGGGCATCAGTGGCGATTGGGTTGCCGCGGACGCGTTGCTTGCCGGATGCAATGTTTGGTACTCAGCGATTGCGGGGGTGTTACCTCGCCAGGCAAGGGCCCTGGTTGATCACGCCGTCGCTGGCCGAAGAGATCAGGCGCTGGCGGCATCCGCGGACTTGGAACCCATCTGGGGCCCTGTTCCGTACCTATGGAAGCCTTCGCGTCGCCGCGGCTTTGGCTGAGGATCTTGGCGTGGTGACGTCCTCGGCTTTGCCGCTGCCACTGCGCGGTTTGGATGCCGAGGGCCGGGACTTGGTGGCCTCAGCCATTCGGCAGTGTGGTGTGGAGGCTTAGCCCTTGGCTCAGGATGAAACGTCCGGGACATTTCACGATGGTGGCGGAAGGGGAGTGGGCCTGGCCGGGAAAGGCCAGGATGCTGAAACGAACCAGCCAGGTAGTTTGGGTGGCCTTGCCCGCTATGTAGTAGCCGCCACCTTGGCACGCAGCGCGGACGGTGGGGCTGTTGTGGCGATAGTCCTGTTGGCGACCACTAGTGGTGCGTCAGGGTGGCTGGCCGGGATTCTGGGTGCGTGCATCACGGCGCCGCATCTCTTCGGGCCGCTGGTAGCGCGAAGGTTGGATACAGCCGAGGATGGCAGGACTGTTATTGCTTGGGCATGTGTATTCCACGGGGCCAGCCTGGCGGCGGCGGTTCTTCTTTTCCCGGTGACTCCGCCCTTGGTGCCCGGGCTCCTCCTGATCGCCTCCGGATTGGTGGGCCCACTCCTCACAGGCGGCATCAGCAGCAGGTTGACAGCAATTGCCGGACCGGAGCGGACCAGCCAGCGCCGGGCTCAAGGCTGGGACGTGGCCAGCTATGGCATCGGTGGCACCATCGGACCGTCCTTGGTTGCGGCGGTCTCGGCCTGGGCCAACCCGGCCGCTGCAGCATTGATCCTTGCAGCGTCGACTTTCGTGGCAGCGGCTCTCATCAGGCTTCTGCCCTACGCGCCTCCGGCCTCCGCTGCCGCTGACGTTCCACGGCCCGGCCGCACGCTCCTGATGATGATCTCCACCGGCCCGCTTCGACGAACCCTCTACATGACCATTGTGGTGGCGTTGGCGGTGGCCGTACTACCCATCACCGCGGTGGCGTCCACGGGGGAACTTGGCGCAGCGCCAGCCGCGGCCGGTCTTTTGACGGCAGCCTATGGGCTCGGCGGACTCCTGGGTTCAGCGGGCGTCATGACCCGGCCGCTGAAAACCGACGCGGATCCGTTGATGACCTGGCTGGCTGCTACTGTCGCGATTGCTCTGGGTGGTGCAGCCTTGGCGGGGACCTTCCCGACGGCGGTTGCGGCCTTTGCTTGTGCCGGCGTGCTGAACTCCTACTTCTTCGCCGCCACGTTGGCGGCCCGCAGCGAATACGCGCCGCCCGCTGCGCGAGGTCAGGTGTTCGTCTGGATCGGCGCACTGAAGATCACTGCCGGTTCAGCCGGCACAGCACTGGCGGGAGCACTCATCGCCCCTGCAACCCGCTTGCCGTTGTTCCTTGCATCCGGGCTCATTGTCTTGGCCGTCGTGACGTCCATGGTGGACCGGCGCAGCGATTAAGGTACTGCTGATGGATTCGCACGCCTGAGCGTCTTGGAGGCCTGACCACAGCAGTTCCCAACGTCAGAACGGCACCCCTCAGGCGAAGCTTGAGGGGTGCCGTTCTGAGGGTCCAACGGTGACCGTGCGGTCGGCCGCCAGCTTGCTAGGAGACTGGATCTTCGGTGTGATTCGTAGGCTTATGACCTGAAATTGCGGCGCGGACATCGCCTTCCTCGTGCCCTTCCTTCTTCTTGCCAAAAGGCAGCACCTTGAGCAGCGGGTGCAGGATGAGCATGATGACCAGACCCCAGACAGCTCCCAGAATGGCCGAGCACAACGTGTTGACGAGCCAGGCGAGGAAACCGCCAACCACCGCGATCCCGGCGAAGGGTGTCTCGAGTACATGAACAAGGTCATAAGGCCCGTGCCAGCCGAGGTCGTACGCACCCTGCAGCATGATGTGGCCGCCAACCCACAGCATGGCGATGGTCCCGATCAGGGTGATGGCAGCCAGTACAGCCGGCATTCCCTTGACAAGCAGGCGGCCGAAGCGCTGGGAACCCGCGGAGTCCTTGGTGGTCAGGTGCAGGCCGATGTCGTCCATTTTGACGATGAGCCCTACCGCACCGTAAACGAGGACGGTGATGATTACTGCTACCACCACCAGGATGAAAGCCCTGACCCACAATGATTCAGCGGCTACCTCATTCATGGCGATGACCATGATCTCGCAGGACAGGATGAAGTCCGTGGTGATGGCGCCCTTGGTCACCTTGGCCTCGGCCTCGGGTCCGCGTTGAACGGCTGGCGCTTTCTCATGCTCGGAGTGGCCGCGGAGTTTGTGCCAAACCTTCTCGGCTCCCTCGTAGCACAGGTAGGTGCCGCCCAACATGAGGATGAACGGAATAACTCCCGGGATGAAGGCGCTGACCAGCAGCAGCGCCGGGAGGATGATCACCAGCTTGTTTCGCAGCGAGCCCCAGAAGATCCGCTTGATCATGGGCAGCTCGCGGGAAGGGTCCGCCCCGGAGACGTACTGCGGTGTGACAGCGGCGTCGTCAATGACCACGCCCGCGGCTTTGGCCCCGGCTTTGGCGGCCCCTGCAGCGATGTCGTCCACGGATGCAGCCGCTATGCGGGCCAGAGCTGCAACGTCGTCCAAAAGCGCTACCAAACCGCCGCTCATCGAACCACCCCGTTCTGCTCATGGGTGGACAGCAGTGTATGGCTACGTAAGTAGAAACGCGTTATTGGCATGCTCGGATTATATGCTGGCGACGTCCACGGTTCTCAGCCCGGGAGCGGAGGCCGCACGGGCAGCCCTGAAACTGTCGGACGGCCCCCAATGAGGGGGCCGTCCGGATCAGTGCCAGTGGGTCAGTGCCAGCAGACTAGTGTTCGGCGTCCGCCGCTTCCTTTTTGGCAGTTTTCTCAGCGTCTTTCTCAGCACGCAGCGCCTCTGCCTCATGCTGCTCTTCAGCCTTTTCCTGGTGGATGACCTCGGCGAAGAGCTTCTCCATTTCTTTGGCGACGCCTGCCGCTGAGGCTGGATTCTGGCCGGTCACCAGCCGCTCGTCCACCGCCACCTTCTCTTCGAAGACACCTGCGGAAACGTGACGGGCGCCCTGTTCTTCCAAACGGTCTGCCAGGAAAAACGGGATGACCTTGTCCTTACCGGCGGCCACTTCCTCATCGTTGGTGAACGCGGCAACGTCCCGTCCTTGTACGAGGCGGAAACCGTTGTTCAGTTCCACGTTCAGCAGTCCAGCAGGACCGTGGCATACCGCGCCCACCAGGCCGCCGGCGTCGTAAACGCTGGCTACCAGGCGCTGGAGTCCTTCGCTGTCCGGGAAGTCCCACATAGTGCCGTGACCTCCTACGAGGTAGACGGCGTCGTATTGCTCTGGATCCACGACGTCCACCCGGGCAGTGTTGTAGAGTCCGGCGCGTGTGGTTTCATCCTTGGTGAAGGCAACCTGGATGGGATCATCGGCGTCTACCTCGTCGGCGGGAGGCTGGCCGCCCTTGATGGAGGCAAAATCAACAAAGTGACCCGAATCTTTGAAGACCTTCCAAGGATGTGCGGCTTCGGCGACGTTGTAGCCGGTCTTCTCGCCTGTGGTGCCGAGTTCGGAAACGCTGGTCAGTACCATGAGGATTTTCTTCATGAAGTGCTCCTTTCGTCCACCATCCACCCTACGCCCCACGTGATTCCGTCCTTGAAGCGTTCTGAAGCAACAGACGAATGGTTTAGAGCGTGACCGCGTCAGTCGAAAAACGTGCGGCGCGTGGGTCGGGCTCAGGTTGCCCGGACGTTTCCACCACAGCATCTTGGAGTGTGGGGACTGCCTGGCTGGAAGAGTGCCGAAATCCCCTGATTCCACTGTTTCTAGAGTTCACTCAGGCCACCTTGAATCTCAGGGGCTGAGGCATGGGGACCGCCGGGGCATCCACGCCTAAGGCACTTTCGCGCGTGCCATTTTGGGCTGTTGACATACTGGAAGTAACGCGGGTAACCTAAGTCACATGCCCAACAGGTAACGCGCGTTACCAACATCGTTCCCTGCGCAGCAGCCAGACAATGAAGCACTGGCAACACCATCTCATCAACCAAGAGCTCCGGAGTATTCAATGGCGAAAACCAACCCCGACGAGTCCGCACCTGTGCGGCAACGGGGAGTCACCATGAAGGACGTCGCCAACCACGCCGGCGTCTCCCGGACAGCAGTCTCGATTGTGCTGAGTAACCGCGAAAACGCCAGCATTTCCGAGGAAACCCGCACCCGGATCAATCACGCTGTGCAGGAACTGGGCTATCGTCCCAATGCCGGCGCGCGTGCGCTGGCATCCCGGCGCAGTGACTGGTACGGGATAGTCACCGAGATCGTCACGGCACCCTTCGCCGTCGACATCATCAAAGGAGCTCAAGACCAAGCCTGGCTTGACCGCCGGTTCCTGCTCATCGCGCCCTCCGACCAGGCCGATGCCGTAGGACCCAACCAGGGCCTGGAAGATGCCGCTACTGAAAAGCTGTTGGAGCAACGAGTGGAAGGACTTCTGTACGCAGCCACCTTTCACCGGGGCGTGCATGTTCCACAGAGCGCCAATGAAGTACCCACCGTCCTGATCAATTGTTTCGACGCGGACGGGAAGCTGCCCTCGATCGTCCCTGACGAGCGTGGGGGCGGACGCGTGGCGGTGGAACGATTGCTCCAAGCCGGTCACACCCGGATTGGCATCATCAACCTTGACCCGGATATTCCGGCTGCAGTGGGACGTTTGGAGGGTGCACGCGAAGCACTCGCCAACGCCGGACTGGAGCTTGACCCTGAACTGGTGGTGTCAGGATACGCAACGGCTGACGGGGGCTACGAAGCCACGTGCCACATCCTGGATCGCTACCCGGAAAGTGACAGGCCAACAGCACTGTTCTGCCTCAATGACCGCATGGCGATGGGCGCCTATGACGCCATCAAGGAACGGGGCCTGACCATCCCCGGGGACATCGCCGTGATCGGCTTCGACAACCAGGAACTTATTGCGGCCTACCTGCGGCCGAAGTTGACCACGGTTGCGTTGCCCTTCGAAAAAATGGGCGCCCTGGGCGTCCAAACGCTCGCCGCTCTTACAGCAGGACAGCCGATCCTTGCCGACCAGCAATTGGTCGACTGTCCGCTGCTAGAACGCTCTTCGGTCTGACCGCGAAATCAACGTCGAAGAGCAAACCCTTACCCACCCCTTCACCTTGGACGATGAAGATAGGAAAGAGATAACCATCATGACACAACCCCGATACTTCCGGGCTGCCCGGATGACGGCGGCAAGCCTTGCAGTGGGCGCGATGCTGCTCACCGGCTGCACAGCAAATGTCACTAAAACAAGTACCTCCGACGCCGGAGCGAACGCCGGCGCGTTCCTCACCATTCCGCGTGAGGACATGGGCACGTTCGTGCAGAACTTCAACCCGTTCGCTCCCACGGTGAACCCGATGGTTCAGCAGTCCATCTACGAATCCCTCCTGATCTTCAACCCGGCAAAGGGAGACACGGTGCCGTGGCTGGCCACCGAGTGGAAGGCGGCAGAGGACGGCAAGTCGGTCACCTTCACCCTTCGTGACGGCGTGAAGTGGTCCGACGGGCAGCCCCTGGTTGCTGATGATGTTGCCTACACTTTCGAACTTCAGAAGAAGATCAAGGGCGGTTTCGAGTATCTGGACACCGTCACGGCCGAAGGTAACAACGTCACGTTCAACTTCAACAAGCCGTGGTCGCCTGCCCTCTACGACATCGGCCAACTCATCATCCTGCCCAAGCACATCTGGGCTGCTTTGCCGGACCCGGAAAAGGATACGAACGCCAATCCGGTGGGTACAGGACCGTACACCGAAGTGGATACTTTCCAGGCCCAATCCTTCGTGCTGAAGAAGAACCCCAACTACTGGCAGCCGGAGAAGCAGAAGATCGCCGGCATCAAGATGCTCGCCTTCGCAGGAAACGACGGCGCCAACCTCGCCGCCGCGAACGGGGATGTGGACTGGGCTCCGCAGTACATTCCCAACATTGAAAAGACGTTCGTTTCAAAGGACAAGGAACACCGCCAGTACTGGTTCCCCGCCACCGGTTCAATGATCAACTGGCAGCTCAATACCACCAAAGCGCCGTTCAACGATGTTGACGTGCGCAAGGCGTTGAGCATGGCCGTTGACCGCGAACAGGTCACCAAAATTGGGATGAGCGGCTACGCCAAGCCGGCGGACTGCACTGGACTCTCCGGCAACTATGAAACCTGGAAGAACGCCGCGGTCAAGGACAACTGCACGTGGACCAACCACGACGTACAGAAGGCCAACGAGCTTCTGGACAAGGCGGGCTATCCCAAGGGAGCAGACGGGAAACGCACTCTCAAGGACGGGAAGCCCTTCGAGTTCAAGATTTCCGTGGGCGCCACTTCTTCCGATTGGCTGTCCGTGGCCAACGTGATCTCGCAGAACCTGGCCGAGGTGGGTGTCACTGCCAAGGTTGAGTCCCCGGACTGGGCTGCAGTGGTTGCCGGCTACGAGACCGGCGACTTCGACTCCGGGATCGTCTGGAGCGCCAACGATCCCAGCCCTTACAAGTACTTCAACACCACCATGGGCACCTCCACTGTGAAGCCGGTGGGCACCAAGACATTTGATAACTACCACCGCTTCGGCGACGCGAAAGCCGACGCCCTGCTGGCCGACTTCGCTGCGGAGGCCGATCAGTCCAAGCAAAAGGACATCGCCAACAAGCTGCAGGAAGAGTACAACGACGCCGCACCCCTGGTGCCGCTGTTCTCCGGCCCTGAATGGGGTGCCTTCAACGACACCCGGTTCACCGGCTGGCCCACCGAGGGCAACCCGTATGCCACCCTCTCGGTCCGCGCGCCCACAACGGTGCTGGTGCTGACCACGCTGGAACCGCGCGCGTAGTCCCCACCGCCGCCCTAACCTCGCAGCGCTTCGGCCAGGGAACCCGGGCGGCGTGGGCCCACCCACCGCCGCCCTAACCTCGCAGCGCTTCGGCCAGGGAACCCGGGCGGCGTGGGCCCATCACAGCGGTGGCCAGCCCTCACCGCACGCCCGGCGGCTCACCGCCGCTAAACCGGCCATCGCCGCCAACCCGGCCGTTGCCGCCGGGCGTGCCCTCTCACACTTTCCGCAATTCCCGAACGGAGGGAAACCGTGCGCTTCATCCTGCGCCGCCTGGGTTTCTACCTGATCGCCTTCTGGGCATCCATCACCCTGAATTTCCTGCTCCCGCGGTTCATGCCGGGAGACCCCGTGTCCCGCATGTTTGCCCGCTCCCAGGACCGAATGCAACCTGAACAGATAGAGGCCCTGCGCAAGCTGCTGGGTGTTGATGACCGGCCCATTTGGGAGCAATACATCGACTACATGCACAACGTCTTCACCGGGCAGATGGGTGTCTCCATCTCCCGTTTCCCCACCCCTGTCACCGAAGTCATCTCGTCCCAAATCGGTTGGACACTCCTGCTGGGCGGAACCGCACTGGTGATCGCCGCCGTCGTGGGCAACCTGCTGGGTATCCTGGCGGCTTGGCGGCGCGGCGGCGCGATCGACTCCGCGCTCCCACCGGTACTGGTGTTCATCGGCTCGTTCCCGTACTTCTGGCTCGCCATGGGTGCGCTGTACCTGTTCGGCGTGGTGCTGGGTTGGTTCCCCATCCGGCATGCGTTCACGGACGGTTTGGAGCCGGCATTCACCTGGGAGTTCATCGGCGACGTCGGTGCCCACCTTGTGCTGCCGGCGCTGACGATCGTGCTGGTCTCCATCGGCGGATGGATGCTCGGGATGCGAAACACGATGATCGCCACCAATTCCGAGGACTACATCACCATGGCCGAAGCCAAGGGCCTCCGTCCGGGCCGCATCATGCTCCGCTACGCAGCCCGTAATGCCATGCTCCCGTCCGTAACGAGCTTCGGCATGGGACTGGGTTTCGTGGTGGGCGGTGCCTTGCTCACGGAGGTGGTGTTCGCCTATCCCGGCGTCGGCTACCAGCTCCTCAATGCCGTTCAAGGCCTCGACTATCCGCTCATGCAGGGCTTGTTCCTGACCATCACTGCCGCTGTTCTGCTTGCCAACTTCCTGGTGGACATCCTGTACGTCCGCCTCGACCCGCGCGTGCGCAGCAACTAGAGGACTGACCATGACAACCGCACTTCTCAAGCAGCCAACCCAGCCCACGGCCGTCCGCAAGCCCAACCGCAGCTTCATCCACGGCCTTATCAGCAACAAGAAAGCGCTGACCGGCATGGCCGTGATGATCATCTTCATTGCACTGGCCTTGCTGGCGCCGCTCCTGTTTCCGGGCGATCCGTCAAGGATCACCGCCATGGCTTCCCTGGAACCATCGGCCGAGCACTGGCTGGGTACCACCGCCAAAGGACAGGACGTCCTGGCGTTGACGGTCCACGGTTCACGAAGCTCGCTGTTCGTGGGCCTGACAGTGGGCATCGCATCGACGTTCATCGGCATCCTGGTTGGCCTGGCTTCGGCGTACTTCGGCAAATTCATTGACGAAGCACTCTCCCTGGTCACCAACGTCTTCCTGCTCCTGCCCGGCCTGCCGCTGCTGGTTATCCTGGCCGCTTTCCTTCCGCCCGGCCTGGGCACGGTGATCCTGGTCCTGGTGGTGACCGGATGGGCCGGCTCGGCGCGGGTCCTGCGTTCACAGGCGCTATCCATCCGTTCCAAGGACTTCGTAGCTGCGGCTGTTGTGTCCGGCGAACGGGCCGGCCGGATCATGTTCCGGGAGATCCTGCCCAACATGGCCTCGATCGTCATGGGTACCCTTCTGGCTTGCGTGATTTACGGAATCGGCGCACAAGCTGGCCTGGAGTTCCTCGGACTGGGCGATGTCAGCACGGTCTCCTGGGGCAACAACCTCTTCTGGGCCGGCAATGAAGGCGCCTTGCTGACGGGCAGTTGGTGGGTCTTCGTACCCTCCGGCGTGTGCATCGCACTGGTGGCCTTCGCCCTGGCCCTGATCAACTACGCCGTGGATGAAGTCACCAACCCGCGGCTGCGAAAGATCAAAACCCCCAAAACAACACCCGCTAAAGTCGAAAGGAGCGCCGCCAAATGACCATCTCCCAAGTTTCCTTCGGCTCCCACGAACCTGTCCTGGACATCAAGAACCTCACGGTCAAGTACATCGGCGACACCCGCTCCACCACCGCCGTCGATCGCGTTTCCTTCAGCATTGGCACCGGTGAGGTATTCGGTCTCGCGGGGGAGTCCGGCTGCGGAAAGTCCACCATTGCCAACTCGATCATGAGGCTCCTGAAGGATCCTGCGAAGATCGCCGCCGGCAGTATTTCCTTCGGTGGAAAGGACGTCCTGGCCATGAGCCCGGAGGAGCTGCGGCGCTTCCGCTGGCAGGACGTGGCCATGGTGTTCCAGTCGGCCATGAACTCGCTCAATCCAGTGCTGACCATCGGCGAACAGATCGTGGACATTTTCACCACTCACGCCGGTTACTCCCGCAAGGAATCAATGCGGCGTGCCGGTGAACTGCTGGAACTGGTGAGAATTGACGCTGCCCGGCTTAAGTCCTATCCGCACCAGCTCTCCGGCGGCATGCGTCAACGCGCTGTGATTGCCATGGCGGTGGCACTCAAGCCGTCATTGTTGATCCTGGACGAGCCCACCACCGCCCTGGACGTGGTGGTGCAGCAGGAGATCATGGCCCAAATCAAGGAACTCCAACGCGAGCTTGGCTTCTCCGTCCTGTTCATCACGCACGACATGTCCCTCATGGTGGAACTCTCGCACCGTATGGCCGTGATGTACGGCGGGCGCATCGTGGAGACCGCCAAGGCCCAGGACGTTTACGCCACACCCCGCCACCCCTACACCCAGGCGCTGATGGGCGCGTTCCCGCCGCTCAGCGGTCCCCGTCTTCCGCTGACCGGACTGCCCGACGGCGTGAAGTTCCGTAACATCCCGGACCTCAGCGAGGCTGCACCCGGCCACTTTGTGGCACCTTTCGGTGCCGACGCTTCGGTTGCTGAATCCGCCAATCTGGAAGGAGCCGCACGATGAGCCACTCACTGATCACGCCATCGGTAGTGTCCAACACAGGCACCCCTGCCCTGGAGATTCGCGGTCTGGGAAAGACTTTCCCTCTTGGCGGCCTGTTCTCCCGCGATTCTGTTCGCGCCCTGCACGGGATCGATCTGACCATCGGCAAGGGCGAAATCGTGGCGCTCGTGGGGGAGTCCGGTTCCGGCAAGAGCACCCTGGCCCGCTGTGTGGCGCGGCTCGAAAAGCCGAGCTCGGGGGAGATCCTCATTGACGGCGTCGACGTCCTGAAACGCGACCGGTTCCAGGCCTCACGTGCGTTCAGATCACAGTTACAGATGGTGTTCCAGGACCCCTTCGGATCCTTGAATCCAGCCCACAGAATGGATCACTTCCTCCGGCGCTCCCTGGCAATCCACGGCAAGAGTGGCAGATCGGAGCGGGAGACCCAGAGTCGGCTCGAAGAACTCATGACCACGGTAGGCCTGCAGGCCGACATGCTGAACTCGTATCCGCACGAGCTCTCCGGAGGCCAGCGCCAACGCGTCGCGATCGCCCGGGCCCTCGCGGTTGAACCGCAGGTCATCCTGGCTGACGAGCCCACGTCCATGCTGGACGTTTCTGTCCGGATCGGTGTATTGAACCTGATGCGCAAGCTCCGCGACGAGCAGGGCATCTCCATGCTCTATATCACCCACGACCTCGCGTCTGCCCGCTACTTGGCAGACCGGACCGCGGTCATGTTCGCCGGCGAATTTGTTGAGGAAGGCGAATCATTGGACCTTCTGGCCAACCCTGCGCACCCTTACACGCAACTGCTGGTTTCAGCTGTCCCGGACCCCGCCCGGGCAGGCTCGTATGATCCGGTCCGCAGGGCCGAACTGCGGAAAGCCGTGATGGCCTCACAGCACTGTGCGTTCCATGGCGATCCGAACCAGGCCTGTTCGTCAGAGGAACCTGTGCGTCATCAGGTGGGTGACCCCGAAAACCGTCACTGGGTACGCTGCCACCTCTACCGGCCCTGGGCTGCTGCCAGCGGCCATGCCTTGGCCAGCGAGCCACTCCCACCCAGCCACCCGGCGTCGAACGCTCAAGAAAAGGCTTCCGCATGACTGAAACCATCCACCCACTGGCCACCATTCCACGGGAAGAACTGCTCTCCCGCGCAGAGGCCGACCCCCTCCGCCCGCGATTCCACTTTGTCTCGCCGGCCGGTTGGCTCAACGATCCCAACGGGGTCAGTCAATGGAACGGCACGTACCACCTGTTCTACCAATACAACCCTGAAGGTGCCTTCCACCACCGCATCCAGTGGGGGCATGCCACCAGCACGGACCTGGTCACCTGGACTGACCAGCCAGTGGCCTTGGAACCTTCCGCGGGACCCGATGCCGAGGGCTGCTGGTCCGGGGTGTTGGTGAACGACGACGGTACGCCCACCCTGGTGTACTCGGGACGGTTTGAAGGCAAGGAGCTTCCCTGCGTCGCAGTGGGTTCCCCGGACCTGCTGACCTGGACCAAAGATCCCGGAAATCCTGTTATTGCTGCACCGCCGGCTGGCGTCGACATTACGGCTTACCGCGATCACTGCGTATGGCGCGAAGGAGACACCTGGCGCCAGTTGGTGGGTTCAGGAATCCGTGACGTCGGGGGTACCGCGTTCCTGTATGAGTCCTCGGACCTCAGGACCTGGGACTACCGTGGGCCACTGCTGATTGGCGACGCCCAAGGGGATCCCGCGGACACGGACTGGACCGGGACCATGTGGGAATGCGTTGACCTGTTCCGGGCCGGACAAGGACGGTTGGGGTCCGCACCCGCTGACCACTCGCCCGATGTGCTGGTCTTCTCCGCATGGGACGACGGCGAAACCCGCCACCCGTTGTACTGGACCGGCCGCTACGCCGGGGATACTTTCACGTCGGAGGCGCTGCACCGGCTGGACTATGGGGGCCGCTTCTTCTATGCACCCCAGTCTTTCCTGGATGAGTCAGGCCGACGCGTCATGTTTGGCTGGATGCAGGAAGGGCGAAGTGACGCGGCGATGGTGGACGCCGGCTGGTCCGGAGTCATGAGCCTGCCGCGGCTCACCACCGTGGCCAACGACGGAACCTTGGAGTTTGCACCGGTTCCGGAAATCGGGAAGCTGCGCAGGAACCACACCAGCGTGCCGGCCCAAGTGCTGGTAGGCGCCGGAACACGGGTCACCACAGTTGTGTCCGGTAACCAGCTGGACCTTGAGCTGGATGTGCAGCTGGCTCCCGGGGCAGAGATTCGTTTGGGCGTGCTGGCGTCGGCTGATGGCGCTGAGCAAACGGTGATCGTGCTTGGCCGGGATGCTGACGGAACCCCTACCGGTACCCTTCGGCTTGATCGCACCCGCAGCAGCCTTGACTCTGCCGTTGATGTGGAGGAGAAGTCCGGCCCCCTTTCCATGACGGACGGTCGTGTTCGCCTGCGCGTGTTGGTGGACCGGTCCGCCGTCGAAATTTTCGCCAACGGAAAGCCGCTCACCGCCCGTATCTACCCGACGCTGGGCGGCGAGGGCGTGACACTGGCCGCCACCGAAGGCTCGGTGCGCCTGCTCTCCTTCGATGCTTGGACCATGGCTGGGGTCTTTGAAGAGACCCGTAGCCTCCTGCCTGAACGGAAGTGAAACCCATGAAGAATTCACCATCAGTCTCACGCCGAGGACTTCTCACCGGCGCCAGTGCGGTAGCCCTCGGCGGATCCTTGGCGCTGTCCACCCCCGTTGTGCCCGCCATGGCGGCGGGCGGCCCAGTATCGAAAGGAACATCCCGGATGCGCCCGGCCTATCACTTCAGCGTGGCCGACAACTGGAAAAACGATCCCCAGCGGCCCATCTACCTGGACGGGGAGTACCACTATTACTACTTGTACAACGCTGACTACATCAACGGCGGTGGTGGCACGTCCTGGCGCCGTGCCACCACTACCGATCACGTCGCGTTCCGGGACCGAGGTGTGGCGATACCGAAGTTCAGCAACGGCAACGGCGACTGTTGGTCAGGTTGCATGGTGGTTGATGAGGGCAATACTGCGGGATACGGAGCAGGTGCGGTCATTGCCCTTGTCACCCAAGCGCCGGAAGGCCGTCAAGCCCAGTACCTCTGGTACTCCAAAGACAGGGGCCGCTCTTTTAAGCCCGGAGGCCTTGCTCCGGTACTGCCCAACCCGGGGGTCCATGATTTCCGCGATCCCAAGGTGATCTGGGACGCAGACCGTGGCCGGTGGTTCATGGCCAATGCAGAGGGGCAAAAGCTGGGTTTCTACGCATCCCCGGACCTGCGGTCCTGGACGCGTGTTGGCGAGTTTCTTCGCAGCGACTTGGGGCTGCTGGAGTGCCCTGACCTCTTTAGGATGACTGCCGACGACGGCACCTCCCACTGGGTCCTCGGGACCAGCGCCAACGGCAAAGGGCGCGGATTACCTGCCACGTATGCGTATTGGACTGGAGCCTTTGACGGCAGTTCGTTTACCCCCGACCACGCCGAGCCGGAATGGCTCGATTACGGCTTCGACTTCTACGGCGCAGTGACTTATCCGCACCACCATGCCTCGGGGGCGGAAGACCCCACTCTTCGACGTGCCATCGGGTGGGCCAATTTCTGGGATTACCCCCACAACACACCGACCCTTGCCACTGATGGCTACAACGGCGATGACATGATCGTCCGCGATGTCCGCCTCAAGCGTGGAAACGGGTCCTATTACCTCGCCTCCGCCCCCACCTCGGCATTGGGAGACCACGTGAAGCGGACACACCGGCTCGGTGATGTGGCGGTTGCTGGCACTCATGACCTGAAGATCCGCTCGAACGCCTACGATCTGAGCTGCGAGCTGGTGTGGAACCCGGACGCACCGCCGGCCAATCTAGGGCTGGAGGTATGCCGTGCGCCCGGTGGAGGCAGGCATGTGGCGGCGGGCGCTTTCCTGCGTGGCCCGTTCACCTACGTCAACCGCCGCCCAACCATCAACCCCACTGGAGGCGAAACCCAAACCCCGGTGGACCCCTCCACTGGCCGGCTCACGCTGCGCATCCTTGTGGATCGCACCAGCGTGGAGGTGTTCGTGGCCGATGGTCGAGTGGTGCACTCACACAGGGTTTTCCCGCTTGAAGGCGACGACGGCATCCGCCTCTACGCCCATGAAGGATCGGCCACGTTCAAGGACCTGACCATCCGCGAGCTCAAGGTCACCCCCTAGTCAGCCCCGAAGACAGAGAGACAACTGATGGACTATCTGAAAACAACGTCAGACCAAGCGCATCCCGAGTTTGATGTGATGGTGGTGGGTGAAGCGCTCATGGACGTCGTGACCACCGGGACGCTCAGGGCTGAACACCCGGGCGGTTCGCCCGCCAATGTGGCCTACGGGCTTGCCCGCCTCGGAGTCAATACCTGCCTCCTGACAGCCATCGCTCCGGACGCGTGGGGGAGGCACATAGAAGAGCATCTCAGTGGCGCGGGAGTAGTGGTTCTGCCGGGATCAACATCACTCGCCAGGACGGCATCGGCCACAGCAACCGTTGCTGCCGATGGTTCCGCCCACTATGACTTCGACATCTCCTGGGATCTGGCGCCTCAGACGCCTGCGCACTTCCCGAAAATACTGCACACAGGGTCCATTGCCACTTTCCTTGAACCGGGCGCCGGTGTGGTGAAGTCCCTGCTGGAACAAGCCCATCGGCACTGCATGATCACTTACGATCCAAACATCCGCCCGGACCTTCTTGGCAGCCATGCCGAAGCGAAAGCGGTTTTTGAGGACCTGGTGACATACACCGATATGGTTAAACTCAGCGACGAGGATGCGCTGTGGCTATATCCGGGCATGACTTTTGACGAGACAGCCGCTCACATCCTGGGCCTCGGAACCAGTTTGGCGGTCATTACCCAGGGCGCCGCAGGTTCGTACCTGAGCACCCCGGGCTTTGACGTCACTGTTCCTGCCGTGAAAACCAACGTTGCAGATACCATCGGCGCCGGCGACTCCTTCATGTCCGCCCTGATTCTGGGATTACTCAACCGTGAAACGGAAGGCTTCGCTCCCGGTGTTCTGGAGCAGCTCGGACGCGCGGCGGCCGCGGCTGCGGCAATCACCGTTCAGCGCCCGGGAGCACATCCGCCCAGTCTTGAGGAACTGAACGGACTGCTCGAAAGTCAGCGGGTTGGATGAGAAGTATCGACGTGGCTTGAAGCCGGTCAGCGTGCGTGTGCTGCCTCAGGTGCAGACGCGGTCGCGCGGAGTGTCTTGCTGCGTGCGGCGAACTCGGCGGGGAGTATCAGCACGATGACAACAATCAGGGCCAGGAGCAGCAACACACTGGCGGTGGTGAGGGCTGCGCTGACCTGCGAGGCCAGGTCCAGTGTGGCCGTCCCGCTCGTGGGGACCGTCGCTGCGGCGGCCACTGCGATGCCGAGCCCTAGGCAGGTGCCTACTTGGTGGAACGTGTTCACCAGGCCCGATGCCGCCCCGGCGTCGGCGGCTGGTGCTCCGGTGACGCCGAAGGAGGTCAGGGGCGCGAACGCGAGCCCTTGGCCGGCGCCGATGAGCACCATGGGCAGGGCTACCCCGGGCATGTAGCCAGTCCCGACTCCCACCCCGCTGAGCCAGAACATCCCGGCGAGGGTGACCAGCACCCCGGCCAGCAGCGCGAGTGAGGCGGGCACCCTGCGGAGGAGGTGAGGGATGCTCATGGCTACAGCGAAATTGACCGCTGTCATGGGCAGGAATCCCAAGCCGGCCTGCAGGGGGTCGAATCCAAGGACTTCCTGCAGGAACCGGGTGGTGAAAAAGAAGAAGGAAATCATCGCTCCGAGGTACAGGAAGCGTGCCAGGTAGGCTCCGGTGCGGCGGCGGCTCCTGAACAGGCGCAGCGGCATGATGGGCTGGGCGGCTTGCCGTTCGATGAGGACAAAAGCGATTAAAAGTACGACGCCGGCACTGACGGCCGTGAGCGTCACAGGCGAGTTCCAGCCCGCTTCAGCGGTGTGGATGATCCCGAACACCAGGGCGCCGACGCCGAGGGTCGCGCTGAGGGCGCCGAACACGTCAAAGCGCCCGTTGACTCGTCCAGTCTCCGGGAGAAACCGGGGAGCGAGGGCGATCATTGCTACGCCGATGGGCACGTTGACGAAGAACCCTGCACGCCAGGAGATCCAGTGGGCCAGGGCCCCGCCGATGATCAGTCCGAGGCTGGCGCCGATCCCGGCGGTTGCACCGTACAGCGCCACGGCCCGGGTGCGTTCGCGGCCTTCCGGGAAACTCGCCGTGAGCAAGGAAAGGGAAGCCGGGGCGACGATCGCGGCCCCGATGCCCTGAACTGCGCGGCCTGCGATGGCCCACCCGCCCGACGGTGCCAGCCCGATCAGCAGGGACGCGACGGAGAACACCACCAAGCCGAACACGAAGACACGTCTACGGCCGAGCAGGTCTCCTGCCCGGGCGCCCAGGAGCAGCAAGCCACCGAAGACCAGCGTGTACGCATCTTGAACCCACGTGAGTTCACCGGTGCTCAGGTGCAGATCGGCCTCCAGGCTCGGCAGTGCAGTGAAGATCACCGAGTTGTCCAGCAGGATCATGAAGTAGCTGACGAGGATGATCGCCAGAATCGCCGCAGGGTGGACGGTAGTTGCGCGTGCAGGTTTCATGCTTTTCATGAAACCGTGCTGCCATCTTTGTGGGGAGTCACGGTTGTTCCGGGTACTGCCAGTCCCTCCCTCGGTCTGAGGCATCGGCGTAGCGTGGAAGCCATGACACATAGCGAGGACGTGCGGAAGTTCCTGACCACCCGCCGCGCCAGAATCACCCCTAATGAAGCCGGGCTGCTTGTCTATGGCGGCAACCGGCGCGTCAGCGGCCTGCGCCGCGAGGAGGTGGCGATGCTCGCCGGAATGAGCATCGACTACTACATCCGCCTTGAACGGGGAAACCTTTCCGGCGCCTCGGACAGCGTCCTGGAAGCGCTCGGACGCGCGCTGAAGCTCGACGACGCCGAGTTGGCCCACCTTTTCGATCTGGCCCGTGCCGCCACTGCTGTTCCCCGTGCGAGGCGCAAGCGCAGTCCGCAAACGGTACGGCCGAGTGTCCAACGCGTCCTCGATGCGATCACTGGGGCACCAGCTTGGGTCCGCAACGACCACGGAGATGTCCTGGCCGCCAACGACCTTGGCCGCGCACTTTATCTGGAATTGATGGCCGAACAGACAGTCCCGCCGAACAGCGCGCGCTTTACCTTCCTGAACCCGAAGGCGCGGGATTTCTTTGCCGATTGGGAACGTGCTGCCGATGACATGGTGGCCGTCCTCAGATCCACGGCAGGGAAAAACCCGTACGACAAGGACCTCACTGACCTGATCGGTGAGCTCTCCACCCGAAGCGAAGAATTCCGGGGCCGGTGGGCACGCCATGACGTTAAGTACCACCGCACAGGCCGGAAGCGCCTGCACCATTCGATCGTGGGGGACCTTGACCTGACTTTCGAAGCGCTCGAGCTGGCTGCGGACCCGGGGCTGCGTATCAACATCTATACAGCAGATCCCGGGACACCCTCCGAGGACGCCCTGAAAGTCCTTGCCAGTTGGGCCGCGACCCAGCGCCACGCCGTTGATGCCGTGGTGAAGGAGACGGACTAAGGAGCCTCGTTGACTACCAGCGTTGTGGCGTTGGCCACTGGATGAGCAAGGGCAGGACCACTGGTGGGTGGTCCTGCCCTTGCTGCGATGGGTCGCGCCCCTGCGCCCGTCGGTCGGGCTACCTGTTGCGATGGTGTGCTGGAGCGGTTCCTTACGCGTACCGAACGTATTTGTCGGTGTCCGTTTGTTCCTCGGGGCTACATGATGCCTGTAGGAACGAGCAGTGCCCAGGCCAGCGCCGGTGCCACCAGGACTACACCGCCGGCGTACATCATCAGCTGCTTGTAGACGCGCTGACGGTCATCTTCACGGGCGTTGGCTACTACCAGGGCACCGTCCGTGGAGAAGGGCGATACGTCCACCACCGTTGCGGCGATGGCGAGGGCCGCAACCGTTCCCGATGCACTCAGTGAGCTCGTCGCCAGCAAGGGGCCAGCCAAGGGGATGAAGGCCGTCAGCAGCGCGGTGGAAGAAGCAAAGGCTGAGCCTACGCCGATGACGTAGCAGAGAACCAGGGCTATGAGGAGCGGGGCTCCCAGTGCCAAGGCTTGCTCGGCGAGGGTATCGATGACTCCAACGTGCTGCAGGAGAGAAACGTAGGTGATCATGCCGGCGACGAGCAGCACGGTGGACCAGGAGACTCCGCCGATGAAGGTCTGGTGCTCTTTGATGTTGACCAGCGCCAACAGGAGCCCTGCCGAAAGTGCCACGAAGCCGATGGGCATGTGGAAGCCCAAGGCGCAGACCAGCATGGCGACGATGAGTCCCAGGGTCAGGATCTGCTGGCCGTGAGGCCGGGTGGCGCGTGCCTCGAGCTCGGCGTGCTGCCCGGCAGCGCCGTCGCGAAGTTTGCCCAACAGTGCGAACAGCACCACGGTGAGCACTGACAGGATGAAATTCAGTGCGAAGCTCGCTCCGAAAAGAGCGCCTTGGGAGATCGGGAAACCGTTCTTTACAGCGATGTCATGCACCAGGACGCCCGCCACGGAGAGCGGGGAGAAGCCGCCGGCGTGGGCGCCGTTGATGATGAAAGCGCCCATGAGAACCGGGTGAATACGTGATTCGTAGGCCAGTCCGATCGCAGCCGGTGCCAGCAATGCCACGGCGGCGGGGGAGAACGTGCCCAAGGCGGTGAGTGATGCAGCCAGGAGGAAGAATACCCACGGCAGAAGCAGCGTCTTGCCACGAACAAGCCGGACGCAGTTTTGGACGATGATGTCGATGGTCCCGTTCCGCTGGGCCATGCTGAAGAAGTACGTGACACCGATGATGGTGATCACGATGTTTGCCGGGAAATCGGCCAGGATCTCTTTGTCGGTCATCCCCAGCATGAAGTAGCCAACGCCGAAGGAGGCCACGAGTCCCATGACACCGATGTTCAGAGGCCACTTGGTGGCGACGACGAACATCACCACGAGTATTACCAGTGGGATGATCTGGATGGCGGTCATGGTCGGCTCCGATTCAGGGGTGGCCGCCGGGTTGAAGATGGCACCCCCAAACAGGATGGCAATCAGACCCAGGATGACAGAAGCGGCAACCGTTATCAGCAGGATACGGCGGCGGTTGTTGGGACGCTGGGAACCTTCTTCCCGGAGGTCGCTCTCAGCCTCGGGAGCTGGTGTGAAAATAGTCTTAGCCATGGTGTTATCTCCTCATCGAGTGGCTGTTGCTAGTGAGGCTTCGACGACGTTGCCGAGAGTCTCCGGGAGGTGAATAGTGCTGGAGGCGATGGTGCGCGCTGTTCGATCGACACCCACCAGAAGGGAACCATCGTGTTCCTCGCTCCAGGTTTCGATGACGCCGGCAGGCGTCCTGAGCTTCAGCGCTGCTGGGGATATGTTGCCGGCGAAGGTGTTCATCACGGTGCCGGGCGTACGGGCAGCGAGCGTTAGGGCAATGCTGCCGGTGATCGCCAGGGCCGGATGCGGCTTGCCCATGGAGAGCATCATGACGTTGACGTCACCTTCGGCGTCAGGCCCTTCGGGCGGGCCGACAATTGCGAGTTTGGGAACAGCCCGCGCGGCTTGAGCGGGAGTTGCTGCCATGCCCATCCGGACCGCAGCCTGGCGCCGTATGACGTCCAAGGTGTCCAACTGCAATTCGATGCCGGCTTTCCACGTGTCGTAGCGGGCAGTGTCCAGTCCAAGCTCCTCAGCCCGGACCATGACCACCGGTGCCCCAGCGTCCACCATGGAAACCGTCCAGCGGGTTCCGCCGGCAGTGATCGTGTCCGTTGCCGAGCCGGTGGGAAGTAGCTGTCCGGTGGTCTTGCCGGCCGGATTCTGGAATCCGAGCCCTACTTTGTACCCGGGAAACACGACGCCGGGCATCTGTGCGTCCGGGACGATCGGGAGGGCGCCGGCAGGAGTCGAGACCTGCTGAATGATGATCTGACCCGTGTTGGTGTTTCGTGTGACGATCCGGGTGGAATCGCAGTCGGGAACTACCCACCCTTTCTCTATGGCGTAGAGACCCACAACTGCCGAGCAGTTCCCGCAGTTGCTGCCCCAGTCAACAGAGGCTTCTTCGATGCCCACCTGGGCGAACGTGAATTCGACATCCACATCATTTTCTGCCGGACGGCTAAGGATCATGGCCTTGCTGGTGGTTGAAGTAGCCCCGCCTACGCCATCGATCTGACGGGAATCCGGGCTTCCGAAGAGGCGTGGCAGGAGGTCGTCCAGATTGGCGTTCGCCCTGTTCAGATCTTCAGTCTCAAAGACCCAGCACTTACTGGTGCCCCCGCGCATCCACTCAGCTTCGATCTTCATTGTGCTTCCCTGCCTCTCGTGGCATCTTGCGAATATTTGCTGCCTGTTACGAGGATGATGCGGATCACACATGAAGACAATGTTGGATTAATGTGGGGGAGTGTAGTGATCCTTCATTCACTGTGTGGGCATGATCAGGAAGAGCTTGGAGATTGCTGAATCCCTGGTTTGCACACTGCGGCGGGCGCTGAATGTCGCGAAACTGCTTAGAATGAACCAAAGACAGGGAAGGCTGAAGCAGTGCTTAACGATGAGAACGTGGATTTATTTGATATCCGGCGGCTCGCCCTCTTGGTGGAGGTGGTGGAACAGGGATCCATCACGGCCGCGGCTGACATCATGATGTATTCGCCCTCGGCTGTCTCGCAGCAACTGCGCAAGTTGGAGCAGGAGGTGGGGCAACCCCTCCTCAACCGTCGGTCGCGCGGAGTTGTCCCCACGGAGGCGGGCCAGGTGCTGGCGGGTCACGCACGAAAGATCGTAGGTCAGATGCGTGCAGCGCGGTCCGACTTGGGCCAAATCGCCGGTTTGAACCGCGGCTCGTTGACCGTGGGCACGTTTCCCACGTTGGCCGGTTCATTTTTGCCAATGGTGATCCGCGCGTTCAAGAAGCGCTACCCGGCGATCGGTCTATCCGTGCGGAGCGCCCGCTTCGATGAGCTCGTCTCGGACCTGGAGTCCGGAGTGACCGGACTGTGCCTGCTCTGGGACTACCCTTGGAACCGGTTCAACGATGAATCCATTCGCATCACGGAAGTCTTCCAGGAGAGCACTGTGATTCTGGTGGCCAAGGGGCACCCCCTGGCCGATCGTGACGAGGTGACCATGAAAGACCTCCGCAAGGAATCATGGATTGTCCGCGCGGAGGCCCATCCCGTGGTTGAGGTGCTTCAGCGATCCGCCCACGACGCCGGCTTTGAGCCGAACATCGGTTTTCTCGCCAACGATTACCAGGAGGCTCAGGCCATGGTGAGCGTCGGCATGGGTGTGGCGATGGTCCCCAAGACAGCGGTGGCCTTGCAACATCCGGACGTCAGGATTCTAAGCCTCGGCGCTGATGCCCCGCTGCGTCGGGTTCTCCTGGCCCAGCGCCAGGACAAGGTGTACGCACCCGCCGAGGTCGCTTTCCACGCAACGCTTCTGGAAATTGCGCGGGAACGGGGCGGCGACTATCTGTGACGTGATGGGCTGCGTTGGAGAGTGTGGAGGTTTATTTCGGCAGCGGCCCAGGTGGAAGAATTGGAGACCACCCCGCGGATGAGCGTCCCCGTAGTCTCACCCCGACCAGAAACGGAATTGACATGAAAGACACTGATCTCCGGCCGAAGTTCATCTCCTTTGACATCTACGGCACGCTGATCAATTTCGATCTCGATCCCACCACCCGGCATCTGCTTGACGGACGTATCTCCGACGAGCAGTGGCCTGCGTTCAAAAAGCAGTTCCGGGGGTACCGTTTTGATGAGGTGCTGGGGGACTACAAGCCCTATGAGCAGGTCCTCCAGGATTCTTTCGACCGGGTGTGCAAGCGTTGGGGCATCGGGCCAACCCGAGGTGCAGGTGCATCGTTCGCCGACGCTGTCCGCAGCTGGGGTGCCCACCAGGACGTGCCGGCTCCGCTAAAGCTGATGGGCGAGAACTACAAGTTGGTGGCACTGTCCAACGCGGACACCAGCCACCTGGACATCAGCATCCCCGCGCTGGGCGCCGCCTTCCATGCGGTGTTGACTGCTGAGCAGGCCCAGGCGTACAAGCCCAGGTATCAGGCCTTCGAATACATGCTGGACACCCTGAACGCCAAGCCGGAGGACTTCTTGCACGTCTCCTCCCACACCCGCTACGACATGCACCCCATGCACGATCTTGGATTCCGAAACCTCGTCCTGCTGGACCGTGGCTACGACCCCGTCACAGAGGGCTACGACTACACCACTGTTGAGTCGTTGGACCAGCTCAACAAGCACCTCGGGCTCTAAGCCTGCTACGAGGCGAAACATCATGACCATGGCTGAAGCCAAGCGAGCAATTGTGGCTGTCCTGTATCGGGACGCCTTGCCGCCCCGATTGGGCGAGATCGAGGAACTGGCCGAGGTCCGGCTGACAAAGGCCGATGGGCTCGCCGAGGCGTTGGTCGGAGCGGACGTGCTGTATCAATGGCATTCGTTTTCACCTGCGCTGCGTGCGAACTGGTCCGCAGCTTCGTCCCTCACGTGGGTGCATGTTTCTGCGGCCGGCGTCAGCGAGCTCCTCTTCGACGATCTGGTTGACAGCGACATCGTGTACACGAACTCGCGGGGCGTCCTGAGCAGGGCGATTGCTGAGTTCGCGCTGGGGTTCGTCTTGGACATCGCGAAAGATGCGCAAGGCTCACTCAGGCTCCAGCAAGGCCGACGCTGGCAGCACCGGATCACCCGCAAGATCCAGGGCCAGCGGACCCTTGTGGTGGGGACAGGCTCCATCGGACGGGAAATCGCGTCCCTCTTCGGCGCCGTTGGTTTGCGTGTCAGCGGTGCGGCCCGCAGCAGCAGGCCAGGGGATGCGTACTTTGACGTGGTTCATTCGTCGAGGGATCTGGCCTTGGTGGTCCACGATTTCGACTACGTTGTGTTGGCCGCACCTCTCACCGACGACACTCAGGGCTTGGTGGATGCGGATGTCCTTTCAGCCATGAAGCCCACAGCACATCTGATCAATGTGGGTCGCGGGGGATTGGTTCACACAGACGCGCTGGTGGACGCGCTCCGCTCAGGATCCATCGCCGGCGCGGCACTGGATGTGGTCCACCCGGAACCGTTGCCCGAAGAGCACCCGCTGTGGGCCATGGGCAACGTCATCCTGACCCCTCACATGAGCGGCGACACCGAAGGTTACCTTGAGGATCTGGACGGGGTGTTCGTGGACAATCTCCAGCGTTTCATCCGGGGGGAACGGCTGCTGAACATTGTGGACAAAAGGCTTGGGTTCGTTCCCGGGCCTTGATTTCAGGTTCCTTATGACGAGGCAGTGAATCCGGACACATTGTTACGGGTTCCCGGAGGGTTAATTTTCATGCAGAAAAAGGTAAGGCTAACCTAAATAGTCTCCATTTTCCCCATGCCCACCCGTTCGGGCATAAAACGCAGGCGGTTCCCTTTGCGCACTCCCAGCCGATCCACGGCAGCCCTCGGGCTGGCAGCACTCCTCACTCTTTCCGGATGTGGGCTCAGCGGCGGCCAGCCTGCTTCCGCCGGGAAGGTGGCCGACACCAACCAGCGCATCGTGGTGGACAACTTCCGCGCACCCGTGGCCAACTGGGCCCCCGAGTCCGACGCCGCGTATATCCTGTCACTGTCCGGCTGCTTGGAGACCCTCACCAAGTACGATTCCGCCCAAGGGAAAGTGGTTCCGTTCCTGGCCACCGAATGGAAGCAGGCCTCGCCGTTGGAATGGGACTTCACCCTCCGTGAAGGCGTGAAATTCCAGGATGGGACCGATCTCACCGCAGAGGCGGTGGCCGCCTCACTGAATCACGTTCTTGAGGCTAAAGTGCCTGCCCGGGCGTTCAGCCCAAGCGTGGTCAGTGCCGTGAAGGCCACCGATGCCAAGACTGTTCGTGTGACAACGCCTGTGGAGAATCCACTGGTGCCGTTCCGGCTTGCAAGCGTGAACACCGGCATTCTGGCCCCGGCTGCCTACGGGGCTGCCACTGTTGATCCCTTCGGTCACTGCACGGGCCCCTTTACTCCAGTATCGGAGAAGGCGAAGCAGTCTCTGACATTGGACCGCAACGAAAACTACTGGGGCGGAGAGGTTCAGCTTGCGGGTGCTGAGGTCCGCTTCATCACCAACGGCGCCACACGCGCTGCGCAGGTACAAACCGGCGAGGCTGATATTTCACTTTCCATCCCGGCCTCTGCCTTGTCCACTCTGCAGAGTGCCCCTGAGGTTTCCGTGCTGAAGGCAGACTCACCACGCACGGCCACGCTGTATATGAACAACGGCCGGGCGCCTTTCAACAACGTCGATTTCCGCAAGGCCCTCCGCTCAGCACTGGACCTTGAGGCGTTGGCTGCCAGCGTGTACGAGGGCGCCGCGCTTCCGGCTGCCGGCCCTTACGCACCTTCAGAACCGTGGGCCTCGAGCGATGCAACCCCACCCAAGCAGGACGTTGAGGAAGCGAAGAAGCTCCTCGCGGCCGCCGGCTACACGGCCGCCAAGCCGTTGGAAATCATCGCGATTGTTGAAAGGGCCGAGTTCGCCGACGTCGCAACCGTGATCCAGGACAACCTCAAGAACATCGGTGTACCTGTAACTATTCAGGCCAAGGAATACGCCTCCGCGGAACCCGACGTTCTGGCCGGCAACTACGACATGATCCTGAGTCAGCGCAACCGGCTCATCGACATCGCTGATCCCATTGGCTTCCTGACGGCCGACTACACGTGCAAGGGTTCTTATAACCTCAGCCATTTCTGCAACGAAGAATATGACGCGATCATTGCCGAAGCTGCCCGCACTTCCACTACCGAGGAACGCTACAAGCTGTATGCCAAGGCCGGTCAACTGCTGAACGACCAGGCAGTCAACCTCTGGCTGGTCAACGAACAAGCCACCGACGCCGTCCGCAGCAACGTCCTCTCCTACGTTCAGGATCCGCTGGCCCGTTACGTCCTAACGGCACAGACGGCCAAGTCCGGCTCCTAGCAACGAAACTGCGGGCCTACGGACAAACCGGCATGATAACGTTCCTCACGAAGCGGACGGCGACCCTTGTGGTCGCCGTCCTGTTGTCGTCTTTCGCTGTGTTCCTGATCCCTTATGTGACCCCGGGCGACCCTGTCCGGAAGATCATCCGTTCCCGCGTCGCCGGGGATGTGGTGGACGACGCGACCGTTCGGGCTTTGGGCGAGAGCCTTGGACTCAACGACCCCCTCCCCGTGCAATACCTGCGCTGGCTGGGGGACTTCTTCACCGGGGACATGGGGTTGTCCCATATCAGCAGGACACCCGTGGTTGATCAAGTGTTGCCGGCTTTGGGCATCACGTTGAGCCTGGTGATCGTCGCGCTGGGCACCGCTGTGGTGGTGTCTTTGCCGTTGGGGATTATTGCGGCGCTGAAACAAGGAAGTAGAACGGACAAGTTGATCACCACGGTCACGCAGTCCTTCATCGCCATGCCTGAATACTGGCTGGCGCCTCTATTGGTTCTGCTGTTTGCCCTCAAGCTGTCCCTGCTGCCCTCTGCGGGATGGAACACAGCGTCCTCGATCGTGCTGCCGGCGGCCACACTGGCGCTGCGGCCCATCAGCTTTTTCACCTCCGCCGTGCGGTCAGGAATGATCGATGCCCTCGACGCCGAACACCTTTCCGCCGCGCGCGCCCGGGGTTTGAGCCACGTTCAGACAGTCATCAGGCATGTTGTGCCGAACGGCCTGGTGCCGTTGTCCACACTGTTTGCGGTGTGGTTTGCGGGTCTGCTGGGAGGTTCGGTGATTGTGGAGGTGATCTTCGCGATTCCGGGGATGGGCAGGCTCCTGTTCGACGCCGTGGTCAACAGCGACATCCCGTTAGCCCAGGGCGGTGTGGTGGTAGTGGTGGCACTGGCAGTCGCGATCACCACTCTTGCCGATTTCCTGCATCGGATCCTGAGCCCGAAGGTGAGTGGCGCCCTTGCGTAACCGTTCAGCGATCGACGCTGCCGCCGTCGTGATTCTCGTGCTTATTGTCGGTGCTGTGGCTGCCGCACCGTGGCTGTCGCCGTTCCCACCGGATGATCAGAACCTCGCCGCACGGCTTGCACCTCCCAGCGCTACGCACTGGCTGGGAACGGACCACCTTGGGCGGGACACGCTGAGCAGACTGCTCGACGGCGGCCGCTTCTCTTTGATGGTTGCCTTACTGGCCACCGTGCTCACCGGCATCATGGGTTTGGTGATAGGTGTTCTCAGTGCCCGCCGCAAGGGCTGGCTTGATGAGCTGTTCACACGCACCAATGACGTCTTGCTGGCGTTGCCCGAAATGGTGGTGGCCTTGTTCATTGTGGCTGCCATGGGCACAGGCTTCACATCACTGCTGGTGGCCCTGACGGTGACAGGGTGGACGCCGTTTGCGCGGTTGGCCCGGACTCTGGCCTATGACATCTCGGCAAGAGGCTTCGTCGAAGCGGCACGGGTGGTGGGTTGTTCGCCGTCGTTCATTGTTTTCCGCCACATCCTTCCGCATCTGGCCGCCCCAATGCTGGGGCAGGCAACGCTGCGCTTCGGCCAGCTCCTGATCAGCGTAGGCGCCCTGTCCTATCTGGGGCTCGGCGTCCAGCCGCCGCAATCAGACTGGGGTTCCATGCTGGCGGCAGCGCAACCCTACGCAGAAAGGGCGCCGTGGGGGATCATCGCTCCCGGATTCGCTGTGTTTCTGGTTGCTCTATGCGTGACATTGATCGGTCAACGGGCATCGCGCCGGGCCTCGGATCCGGTGGACGTCCTGGTGGTGGAGGGCCAGCATGCCTGATCTAATAGTTGAGGATCTGACAGTCCACAGCACGGTGACGGGGCGCCCCATCCTGGATGCTGTCAGCCTGGCAGTGAAACCCGGCGAGTTCGTGGCGCTCGTGGGAGGTTCTGGTTCGGGGAAGACCATGACTGCGCGGTCGGTCATGCAGCTGCTTCCGCAGCCGTTGAGGGTTCAGTCCGGCTCCGTCCGGCTCGGCTCCCTGGATGTCACCGGGGCATCGGAATCAGAGTTGAACCGCATCCGGGGTGGCCGGTTGGGAATGCTGTTCCAGCAGCCAAAAAAGATGTTCAACCCCAATAAGAGCATCGGAGCCCACCTCCGGGAACCCCTCAAACTTCACGCAGGCCTGCGCGGCCACGCGGCGAAGACGAAAGTGTTTGACTTGTTGGCCGAGGTGGGCTTCGAGGATCCGCAGAGGGGCGCAAGCTCTTATCCGCATCAGCTTTCCGGCGGCATGGCGCAACGAGCCATGACTGCCATGGCCTTGGCCGGCCAGCCCGAGATCCTTCTGGCGGACGAGCCAACGTCCGCCCTGGACAAAGTTTTGGAGCAACAAATCCTGGAGTTGTTGGACCGGCAGCGGATCCAGCGCGGCCTGGGGATCCTCTACATCACCCATAACCTTGCCTCAGTAGCTGCCTTTGCGGACAGGGTGCTGGTCATGGATGCCGGCGTGATCGTTGAATCCGGCACTACCGAGACGGTCTTGGGGCGGCCCAAGACGGAGTACACCCGCAGGCTCCTTGAAGCGTCCAACCTTGCTCCCACGGGAATCGCGGCGCCACCCACCCACCAGCGCACCGCCCTGAGGCTGACAAACGTGGTGAAACACTTCGGATCCGGGAGGCGCCGTGGGCGACCTGCCCTGGACTCGATCTCCTTGGACGTCAAACAGGGAGAAATTCTGGGTGTCCTGGGCCAGTCAGGATCAGGGAAGAGTACGCTTGCACGGGCCATTGTTGGGCTCGAAGGCATCAGCAGCGGAACCATCAGCAGGACTCTTGTGGGCGGTGATGCAAGCCCGACAGCCGTGCAGCTGGTGTTCCAGGAGCCCCACGATTCCTTTGACCCGCGGATGACGCTCCGCGCAAGCCTCGAAGCACCGCTTCGGTCGCGCACGGAGCTCACGCCAGGGGAACGCTCCCGCAGAGTCACCGCCGCCATGGAAGAGGTGGAGCTGGATCCCGCCCTTTTGGACCGGCGCCCGGGTCAATGCTCGGGAGGGCAATTGCAGCGGGTCACCATTGCCCGGGCGTTGCTCTTGGAGCCCGAAGTACTCATCTGTGATGAAGCAACGTCCGCCCTGGATGCTCTGACCCAGCGGACCATTCTTGATCTGTTGCAGCGTCTTCACCGGGACCGCGCGTTGACGCTGGTGATCATCACCCATGACATGGACGTGGTGAGGCACATGTGCCAGCGGGTGGCAGTCCTCTACCAAGGACGACTTGTGGAGCTCGCTGACACGGACAGGTTCTTTACGGATCCGCAGCATCAGCACAGCCAAGCCCTCGTTTCGGCAGCCATTCCATGCCGGGGCCTGCACTTGAAGAAAATCAGGGCGGCTCATTAGGCCGCCTGCCGAGGTCACACCACAACCGATCACGCTCAACCCCCTTGCCGTCTGCGGTAAGGGGGTTGATTGTCGTCGTCGCAGGGAGGGCTTCCGCGGAGTTGATGTTCTTGAGTTTGCCTCCGCATATTTGTTAGTATGACAGGACAAACTTAGGAGATAAAAATGCCGCTTGTTCGAATCGACGTCAACCAAGGCCGCTCGCCGGAGGAGCTGACCGCCCTAAGCCGCGCCATCCATGACGCCATCCTCGCGGAGTATGGGATTCCGGAGAGGGATTACTTTCATATCCTCACTGAGCATGCCCAGGGTCAGATCGTCGCCCAGGATGCCGGCCTGGGTTTTGAGCGAAGCCCCGGCGTCGTCATGATCCAGATCTTCACCCAGGGTGGGCGCAGTCAAGCTTCCAAGAGTTCTCTCTTTGAGGCTATCGCCAAGGGCCTTGCGCGGGTGGGGGTGTCCGGCGAGGACGTCTTCGTTGGCTATGTGGAGAACTCGCCAGGCGACTGGTCGTTCGGCTTCGGACGCAGCCAATATGTCACGGGAGAACTGGCCGTTCCGAGCAAGTAGAGATGCTTGGTGTCATGTTGTAAATATGTCAGTACAAACCTTTGACAGGACATTAAATCTGGTGCAAAGTAGTCATGTGGCCCCGCTCACTGAGGGGTGGCAAGGCATTGGGGCCCAGCGCTCAAAGGTTTAGAGTTCACAAGAGAAAGGTCAACGATCACCGTGACCCACGAACTGCTTACGATCGGGCGCATCAGCGTTGATATCTACCCGAACGACATCGGAGTGGACCTGGAGGACGTCTCGTCCTTCGGCAAATACCTCGGAGGCTCACCCTCCAACGTGGCTGTGGCTGCTGCCCGTCACGGCCGCCGCACCGGCGTGATTACGCGGACCGGCGACGACGCTTTCGGCAAGTACCTGCACAGGGAACTACATAAGTTCGGCGTTGACGACTCGTTCGTCACCCCTGTTGCCGCCTACCCGACGGCGGTGACGTTCTGCGCCATCAAGCCCGCCACCGACGAATTTCCGCTGTACTTCTACGGCCGGACACCCACGGCACCCGATCTCCAGATCCACGCCGATGAGCTGGACCTGGACGCCATCCGGGACGCAGGAATCTTCTGGTCCACGGTCACCGGCCTGTGCCAGGAACCCTCCCGCACGGCACACTTGGCCGCACACCAGGCCCGTCCCCGCACGGAACTAAAGGACGGTCAGTTCACCATCCTGGACCTGGACTACCGGCCGATGTTCTGGAACTCCGAGGAAGAAGCGCGTGCCGAGGTGGCCAAGATCCTCCCGCACGTGACCGTGGCCATCGGTAACGACAAGGAATGCGCCGTGGCGGTAGGCGAGGGGACCCCTGATGAGCAGGCGGATCGACTCCTGGATGCCGGAGTCGAAATCGCCGTGGTGAAACTCGGCCCCGAAGGCGTGATGGCCAAGACCCGCACCGAGCGTGTGGTCTCCGCCCCGGTTCCGGTGCAAACCCTCAACGGACTGGGTGCCGGCGACTCCTTCGGTGGCGCCTTTGTCCACGGCCTGCTCTCGGGCTGGCCACTGTCCGAAGTCCTGGATTACGCCAACGCCTCCGGCGCCATTGTTGCCTCCCGGCTGTCCTGCGCGGATGCCATGCCCACGCCCCACGAGGTCAATGCATTGCTGGCCGAGCGTGGCCGCCCCATCCCCGGTGCTTCGGCCAATGCCGCAGCTGCACCAGTCACAGAAGGAGCCGTGCGTTGAGCCTCAGCGAAGACCCGCGCCGTTACGAGCACTTGAGCCGCCAGCGCTTGGAGGACCCGGAGTCCATTTCCCGCGCAGCAGCCACCCGTCGTCGGCATCCTGGCCTCAAATACGGTCAGCAGAGCTTCATTGTCGCGGCGGACCACCCTGCCCGCGGTGCGCTGTCAGTTGGTCCTCAGCCGATGGCCATGGCTGACCGGCGCGACCTCCTTGACCGCCTGCAGATCGCGTTGGCCAACCCGGCCGTGGACGGAATCCTCGCGTCACCGGACATCATGGATGACCTTCTTCTCTTAGGTGCGTTGGAAGGGAAGTTGGTGTTCGGTTCCATGAACCGCGGTGGCCTGGCCGGCCTGGTCAACGAGTTCGATGACCGCTTCACCGGCCACACGGCGTCTGCCCTGGAGGCGCTGGGCGCTGACGGCGGCAAGATGCTCACCCGCATCTGCCTGGGTGACCCGGATACCGTTGCCACCCTTGAGGCCACCGCCAAAGCCATCGATTCCCTGGCCGAGCGCAAACTCATCGCCATGGTGGAGCCGTTCCTCTCCATCCGCGACGCCAACGGCAAGGTCCGCAACGACCTCCGCGCCGACGCCGTGATCAAGTCCGTAGGTATCGCAGAAGGCCTCGGGTCAACCAGCGCCTACACCTGGATGAAGCTTCCGGTGGTGCAGGACATGGAGCGTGTGATGGCCTCCACCACACTGCCCACCGTTCTTTTGGGCGGGGACCCGGACGGCAGCCAGGATGAAGTTTTCGCTTCGTGGCAGGCAGCCCTTGCTCTTCCCGGAGTACAGGGCCTCACCGTGGGGCGCACCCTGCTGTACCCGCACGACGGCGACGTTGCAGGTGCCGTAGCCACGGCCGCCTCGCTGCTGAACACCCCGGCGCCCGCTGCCGCAGCCAACGCAAACAGCCAAGGGCATGCCTCCTCAGACCGCATTCCAGTGAAAGTATCGGAGTAATTCCCATGGGGACGAGTACAGGCACAGCAACCCGTCGGATGACCGTGGCACAAGCCGTGGTGGAGTTCCTGTCGAAGCAGTACACCGTTGACTCTATTGATGGCGTTCAGTTCCGTGAGCGCCTGATTCCGGGGACGTTCGGTATCTTTGGCCACGGCAACGTGGCCGGTGTGGGCCAGGCCCTGAAGCAGTACCAGGCCGCGGATCCCGCCATCATGCCCTACTACCAGGGCCGCAATGAGCAGGCCCAAGTGCACCAAGCCGTCGGCTATGCCCGCCACACCCGTCGTCGCCAGACGTTCGCGATCAGCACCTCCATTGGTCCTGGCTCGTCGAACCTGCTGACCGGCGCAGCGCTGGCCACCACCAACCGCTTGCCGGTGCTGTTGCTTCCCAGCGACACCTTCGCGACGCGTGCAGCGGATCCCGTACTGCAGCAGCTTGAGTTGCCGCACGCCTATGACATCACCGTTAACGATGCCTTCCGTCCGCTGTCCAAGTTCTTTGACCGGGTCTCCCGTCCGGAGCAGTTGTTCTCCGCGTTCCACCACGGACTACGGGTGCTGACCGACCCTGCTGAAACCGGCGCGGTGACCATCTCCTTGCCGCAGGACGTCCAGGCCGAGGCCTTCGACGTTCCAGAAGAGTTCCTGGCCGAGCGAGAATGGCGCATCCGCCGTCCCGAAGCTGAAGACGACGACATCCGTCGCGCGGTAGAAGCCATCCGGGCAGCTAAAAAGCCGTTGGTTATTGCGGGTGGCGGTGTTCTCTATGCTTACGCAAACGAGGAACTGGCCAGGTTTGCTGAGCTGACGGGTATTCCGGTGGGTAACACGCAGGCCGGCGTCGGCGTCCTTCCGTGGGACCACAAGTTCTCCCTCGGTGCCATCGGTTCAACCGGTACGACGGCGGCCAACGCCATCGCTGCCGAAGCGGACCTCATCATCGGCATTGGTACGCGCTACGAGGACTTCACCACAGCGTCCCGTACGGCGTTCCAGAACCCGGACGTGAAGTTCGTGAACATCAACGTTGCCGCGATCGACGCCTACAAGCACGGCACCACCCTGCCGATCGTCGCCGACGCCCGTAAGGCACTGGTGAAGCTCAACCAGGCCTTGGGCGGTTACCGCGTCGATGCCGACCTGGAAGATAAAGTCGCGGCGGAGAAGAAGCGTTGGAACGCGATTGTGGACGAGGCCTTCGAGACCCGTTACACCCCGTTGCCAGCCCAGAACGAGATCATCGGTGCCACCAACAAGGCCATGGACGACCAGGATGTGGTCATTTGCGCCGCCGGTTCACTCCCGGGCGATCTCCACAAGATGTGGCGCGTCCGGGACCCCTTCGGCTACCACGTTGAATATGCGTACTCCTGCATGGGTTACGAAATCCCGGGCGGCCTGGGTGTGAAGCGCGCCGCGCTGGCCGAGGCTGCCGCCGGCGGACCTGACCGCGATGTGGTGGTGATGGTGGGGGATGGCTCCTACCTGATGATGCACACCGAGCTGGTTACCGCCGTCGCCGAACGCATCAAGCTTATTGTGGTCCTGATCCAGAACCACGGCTACGCCTCCATCGGTTCCTTGTCCGAGTCCCTCGGGTCACAGCGCTTCGGTACCCAGTACCGCGTGCTGGACAAGGAGCAGCACAGTTTCGACGCCGGTGAGAACCTTCCCATCGATTTGGCCACCAATGCCGAATCCCTGGGTGCCAAAGTCATCCGGATCGAACCCGGAGAGAACGTCATTGAGGCACTGGGCGCCGCCATCAAGGAAGCTAAGGCGGCTCCTGAGGAGACAGGCCCGATCGTGATCCACGTTGAATCCGATCCGCTGCTGGATGCTCCCTCATCCGAGTCGTGGTGGGATGTTCCGGTTTCGGCCGTCTCCGAACTTGAATCCACCCAGCAGGCGTACATCACCTACACCGATCACAAGAGCCGTCAGCGCAAGCTGCTTGGCTGACTCCCAGACACGTAGATCCACAGACCATAAAGGAAATCCGCAGATGTCGACGACGACCACATTGACCACCATCCACCACTTCATCAACGGCGCTGAATCAGCCGGCGAAGGCGACCGTACCCAGCCGGTCTACAACCCGGCCACCGGCCAGGTCACCGCTGAACTGCGCCTGGCCAACGAAGCGGACCTGAACGCCACCGTTGCAGCGGCCCGCAAGGCAGCCGATTCCTGGGGCGATATCTCCCTGGCCAAGCGCACCGCCGTGCTGTTCAAGTTCCGCGAACTCGTTGCAGCGCATGTGGACGAACTCGCTGAGCTGATCACTGCCGAGCACGGCAAAGTCCTTTCCGATGCCAAGGGTGAGATCGGCCGCGGGCTCGAAGTCATCGAGTTCGCCTGCGGTATCCCCACCCTGCTCAAGGGTGATTACTCGGACCAGGTGTCCACCGGCATTGACGTGTTCTCCTTCCGCGAGCCCCTGGGTGTGGTGGCAGGTATTACCCCGTTCAACTTCCCCGTCATGGTGCCGCTGTGGATGGCACCGATGGCCATCGCCACCGGCAACGCCTTCATCCTCAAGCCCTCCGAGCGTGATCCCTCCGCGTCGATGCTGCTGGCCAAGCTCTGGAAGCAGGCTGGTCTGCCTGACGGCGTGTTCCAGGTTCTTCACGGCGGCAAGGAAACCGTCGATGGCCTGCTGACCCACCCGGACGTGGACGGCATCTCCTTCGTTGGATCCACCCCGATCGCCCAGTACGTCCACGAGACCGCCACCAAGCACGGCAAGCGCGTCCAGGCCTTGGGCGGGGCGAAGAACCACGCGATCGTCCTCCCGGACGCTGACCTGGACAACGCTGCCGACCACCTTGCCGCTGCAGCGTTCGGTTCCGCCGGCGAGCGGTGCATGGCGATCTCCGTTGCCGTGGCCGTGGGGGATGCTGCGGACCTGCTGGTCAAGAAGGTTGAAGAGCGTGCCCTGGCTGTTCAGGTCAACAACGGAACCGAACCCGACGCTGAAATGGGCCCGGTCATTACCCCGGCCTCCAAGGAACGCATCGTCAGGATCGTCACCGAAGCAGAAGCTGCCGGCGCTGCCATGGTGGTGGACGGCCGCGATCTGGTGGTGCCGGGCCATGAAGAAGGCTTCTGGGTTGGCCCCACCGTGATCGACCACGTCAAAACCGAAATGACCGCCTACACCGAGGAGATCTTCGGGCCGGTCCTGGTGGTTGTCCGTGTGGACACCCTGGAGGATGGCATCGCGCTGATCAACTCCAACCCTTACGGCAACGGCACCGCGATCTTCACCTCTTCCGGCGCCGCTGCGCGGAAGTTCCAGCGCTCCGTCACCGTGGGTATGATCGGCATCAACGTCCCCCTGCCTGTCCCGGTTGCCTATCACTCCTTCGGCGGTTGGAAGGCATCGCTGTTCGGTGACAAGCACATCTACGGCCCCGAAGGCGTCTCCTTCTACACCCGCGGCAAAGTCATTACCTCCCGCTGGCCCGAAACCCACCACGCCTCCGGCGCCTCCTACAACTTCCCCTCCAACTAGAACCCCATCCGTACTGCCTGGGCAGCCCGCCAGGGCATTACGGATCGGAGCAGAAAGACAACGCTGTCATGACTGATGTTGAGAACAAGCTGATTATTGGCACTGCACCGGACTCGTGGGGTGTCTGGTTCCCGGATGACCCCAAGCAAACACCTTGGGAACGGTTCCTGGATGAAGTTGCCGAATCCGGCTACAAGTGGATCGAGCTGGGTCCCTACGGATACCTCCCGGACGATCCCACCCGCCTTGCGGAGGAACTCAAGCAACGCGACCTGAAGGTCACCGCAGGAACAGTCTTCACGGCATTTCATCGCGGCGCCCAGCAGTACGAGGAAGCATGGGAGCCGGCCCGTAGGGTTGCCGAACTCACGGCGGCCATGGGCGGCGAGCACATCGTGGTCATTCCGGCCATGTGGCGTGATGACGTTACCGGCGATGCTGTGGAGAGCGGCGAACTCAACGACCGGCAATGGTCGGACCTCTTGGCCGGCCACAACCGCATGGGCAAGGTCCTCCTGGAGGAGTTCGGCCTGCACCAGCAGTTCCACTCCCACGCGGACTCCCACGTTGGTGCGCAGAAGGACATCGAAACCCTGCTGGCGGCAACGGATCCGCAGTACCTGAACCTTTGCCTGGACACCGGGCACGCTGAGTACTGTGGCGCTTCGAGCCTGGAACTGATCAAGAATTACCCGGACCGCATCGGCTACCTGCATCTCAAGCAGATCAACCCCGAGGTCCTTGCCGAAGTCAACGAGAAGAACATGACGTGGGCCGCGGCGAACCTGGCCGGTGTCATGACCGAACCGCCGAACGGGCTTCCTGACCTTCGCGCCGTGATCGAAGCCGTTGAGGCCCTCAACCGGCCGATCTTCGGCATCGTTGAGCAGGACATGTACCCGGTGGCGTTTGATGTTCCCATGCCGATTGCCAAGCGCACGCGGAGCTACCTGCTGTCCTGCGGGTCCCGGACCCGTGTCCAGTAGCGGCGGCCCACTCCAGTTGCAACCCCACTCACCAAAGGATTGAAACAGTGACAAAGACTCTCCGCGTTGCCGTCATCGGCGCTGGCCGCATGGGTGCGGACCACATCAAGCGCCTGAGCAGGCGCATTCACGGCGCTGAAGTAGCCGCCGTCGTCGACCTTGACCTTGCACGTGCGGAAGCCGCCCTTGAAGGAATCGACGGTGCCGTGGCGCTGGCAAGTGCCGATGAGGCACTCAACAATGGTGACGTCAACGCCGTCCTGATTGCCACCCCGGGTTTCCTCCACGAGGAAATCCTGTACAAAGCTCTTCAGAAAGATTTCCCTATCCTTTGCGAGAAGCCGCTGACCCCGGACGCTGAGAGCGCCTGGAAGGTAGTCCAGAGCGAGCTGGCTTTGGGTCACAAGCGCATCCAGGTGGGTTTCATGCGCCGCTTCGACGCCGAGTACGCGGCGCTGGGTTCCATCATCCGCTCCAGCGAACTTGGTGAACTGCTGATGTTGCACCACCAGCACCGGAACCCCACCACTCCCGAGGGTTTCACCAACGAGATGCTGATCAACGACTCAGTGGTGCACGAGTTCGATGCCATCAGGTATTTCACGGGTGAGGAAATCACTTCCGTTCAGGTCCGGCTCGGCAAGCCGACACGCAGTGCGCCCAACGGCCAGCATGATCCTCAGCATGTGCTGCTGGAAACAGAGTCCGGCGTGCTGGCTGATGTCGAAATCTATGTGAACGCCAAGTTCGGCTACCAAGTGGCCACGCAGGCGTCGTTCGAGGACGGAATTGTCAGCATTGGCGGGGACAACGGACCGTACGTCCAGGCCGCCGGCAAATGGGGCGGCAACGTCACCCCCGGCTTCGAGGAACGTTTCGGTGCAGCGTACGACGTCGAGGTGCAGGCCTGGGTGGACGCCGCACTTCGCGGCGAAATCGGCGGTCCAACCGCTTGGGACGGCTACGCCACCGCTGCTTGCTGCGAGGCCGGCGTCGAAGCCCAGAAGTCTGGCGAAAAAGTCAAGGTCCAGCTGAATACCAAGCCTGAACTGTACAAGTAGGGACACACCACATGAAAATTGCACTCGATCCCACACCGTTCCATCACAGCCACACCCTGTTGGAGTTCCCGAAAGTGGCGGCCGATCTCGGCTACAAATACCTGCAGATGACCCCGCACGCGGATCTCATCCCGTTCTATAACCACCCCAAGGCGGACGACGAACTAGTGGGCAAGCTGAAAGCGGCTTGCAGGGACGCAGGAGTCGAAATCGCTTCAGTACTGCCGGTCTTGCGTTGGTCCGGCCCAGATGAGGACGCACGGGAGGCTGCCGTCCGTTACTGGAAGCGAGCCATCCAAATTGCGGTAGACCTCGGCGTTCAAACCATGAACACCGAGTTCAGCGGGCGGCCGGAAAAGGCCGAGGAATCCGAGCGTGCGTTTTACCGCTCCATGGAAGAGCTGCTGCCGATCATCGAGCGCGAGGACCTGGATGTCCTGATCGATCCGCACCCTGATGACTTCGTGGAGGACGGCCTGGCTGCCCTCCGCGTCATCAGGGGCGTCAACTCACCGAACATCGGGATGGTCTACGTTGCGTCGCACAGTTTCCATATGGGCAACAGGCCTTTGGACATCATGCGGGCAGCGGGGGACAAGCTTCGCTTGGTGCACGTCTCGGACACCATGAACCACCACGCATCCCATGGCCTGCGGTACATCACCAATCCGCCGGGCAACGCGGTCCGCGTGCACCAGCACCTCAAGATCGGTGACGGCGACGTGAATTGGGACGAGTTCTTTGGCGGCCTGAAAGAGATTGGCTTCCTGGACAAGGACAACACCGTCATGGTCTCGTCAGTATTCGCCGAGGATGAGAAGGCCGACGATGTTTCCCGCTACCAGTTGAAGACGATGCTCGACTACGTTGCCCGGACACACTAAAGCGGTTGCGAGAAAGGACGCCATGACCAAGTCGTCATTAATCAAGGCCTCTACTGGGCCGCTTGAAAGTCTTCCCGCAACATCCGGCAAGACCCAAAAACCGGAAAATCCCAAGAAGTTCCTCCGCAAGGTAGCTCTGTTCTCTACTTTCGGTGGACTGCTGTTCGGCTATGACACCGGCGTAATAAATGGCGCCCTGCCTTTCATGCAGAAAGACCTTGGCCTGACGCCGTTGACAGAAGGCCTGGTCACCTCCACCCTGCTCTTCGGGGCCGCATTCGGTGCAATCAGCGCGGGACGGTTGTCTGATCGCTTTGGAAGGCGCAAGACGATCATGGGACTTGCCCTGATCTTCGCCTTCGCCACCGTGGGCTGCTCCCTGGCGCCAAGCACTGAGCTCCTGGTCCTTGCCCGGACGATACTGGGTCTCGCCGTCGGCGGTGCCTCAGTGATCGTGCCCGTCTATCTGGCAGAGATGTCGCCGGCCGCCCAGCGCGGCAGGATCGTCACCCAGAATGAGCTCATGATCGTGACCGGTCAGTTCCTGGCTTTTACCTTCAACGCGGTGCTGGGCAACCTGTTCCCGGAAGAAATGCATGTGTGGCGCTGGATGCTGGTGATTGCCACGCTTCCGGCTGTGGTTCTTTGGTTCGGCATGCTCGTGCTGCCGGAGAGCCCCCGCTGGCTGGCATCGGCGGGTCGATTCGGTGAGGTACTGGAAGTGCTTCGCTCCACACGCAGTGCAGGGGATGTCGGGGCTGAGTTCGACGAAGTGCGCCAGGCGGCCAGGGAGGACTATCAGTCCAAGCTCGGGACGTTCAAGGATCTCTCAGTGCCATGGATACGCAGAATATTCGTGGTCGGGCTTGGGATGGCCATCATCAACCAGATCAGTGGCGTCAACGCCATCATGTATTACGGGACCACCATCTTGTCCTCATCTGGTTTTGGGGACCAGGGGGCTCTTATTGCCAACGTCCTCAACGGCATGACATCCGTGGCCGCGGTCATCGTAGGCATGTACCTGATGACGCGGGTGCGCCGTAAACCCATGCTCATTGTGGGGTTGATCGGGACGGCGTCATCGCTGACGGCCATTGCGCTTATTTCCCTTGCCCTGCCGGAAAGTACCTTACGTGGCTATCTGGTGTTGCTGTTCATGGTGACGTTCCTTGCTTCCATGCAGGGATGTATTGGAACCGTGACATGGCTGACCATGTCCGAAATCTTTCCCATGCACGTCCGTGGCATCGGCATGGGTATCTGCGTTTTTGTGTTGTGGATGATCAACTTCCTGATCGGCTTCTTCTTCCCGCAGTTGGTCTCGCTCATGGGAGTCTCCGCAACATTCTTCATCTTCGTTGCGCTGCAGTTGTGCGCCATTGTGTGGGTCAAGCGCACCGTGCCGGAGACCAAAGGCAAGTCCCTTGAGGAGCTGGAGCACCTTTTCAAAGAGAAGGCTGGAAGTAGCCGGGTGACGCAGTAGAACGGTTTCCCTCTGAGGCCGTGTTTGTAAGATAACGACGCGGAAAACGCCCGACGCCGGCTGGCGTCGGGCGTTTTCCGCGTCGTGGAGCATGGACTCTTTAGAGCGCAATCACGACTTTCTCCAGCGCGCTGCGTCGGGCTGCGTCCAGGACTTCGAGGGTTTGGATCCCTTCTGATGCCGGTACTGGTTCGGGGCCGTCGCCACGGGCAGCCCTAGCGAACTCTGTGTAAAAGCCGGTGTAATTTCCTTGCTCGGACGGGACAAGCTCACGCCCGCCCCTGCGGGAAAGGGTTCCCCAATTCTCCCGTGCGTCAATGCCCCAGGTAGCGGGCTCCGTTGCCGGCCTGCGTCCCTGCTTCACTGCATCCGCTTGAACGTCGGAACCCGAAGCAATGTAGCTGCCCTCGCTGCCGTAAGCGCGTAGTTCCCTGGCTGCGGCGTGGTTAAGCTTGCTTGCCGACACGGTGGAGATCGCTCCGGAGGCGTGAGTCATGGTGACAAAGAAGCCGCAGTCCGTTCGCTCGCCAAACCGGTCAGTCCAATCCAGGATCGCGTGCACGTGGCTCACCGGCCCAAGCAGCCACAGCATTTGGTCGACCAGATGGCTGCCCAAATCGCGTAGCAAACCGCCGCTGACACCACCTTCCAAGCTGTCTGCATCGTCCTGGTCCATGACGGAATGCACGCGCCAGATCTGGCCCAGTTCTCCCGATGCCAACACCTTGGCGAGTGTCAGGATATCCGCGTCGCGTCGGCGGTTATGGAACACGTTTAACACCACGCCGGCTTCTGTGGCGGCATCGGCAAGTTCCCGCGCGGCGTCAGCGGTCGGGGCGAACGGCTTGTCAGCTACAACATGAACACCGGAACGAATGGCCTCCATCACCAAGTCATAACGGGTGTGCGGCGGGGTGGTGATGGTTACAGCATCCACGCCGGCGGCAAGGAGCTCGCTGAGGCTTCCGTACGTGGGCAACCCCGGAAAGTCTGACTCCACCGCCGCCTTGGATGCTTGCGAGCGGGCAACAACCCCCACCAGTTCGATGTCTTCAGCGGCTTCAATGAACGGTGCGTGGAAGTACTTCCCGCCGGCTCCGTATCCGACAATTCCAAGACGCATTTCTGACCCCTTCTTTTTACTGTGTTGCTACATGTTGTGTGGAAACAAAAGATGGGGACAGCGCATCAGCGCTGTCCCCATCAGAGCCCAGTGATGAGTCCCGAAGACTCCGGGCCACGGGGCCTCAGGCCGTTGGGTTCAATGATGCTGATAGTTCCGCATCGGCGTCCAGAAGGACCTGAGCTGCCACCTGCAGCCCTTCGATGCGGCCCAACGAGACATCCTCGTGCTCGATGTTGACGAGCATGTCCGCGTCCACTTCATGCAGCGCACGGAGGAACTCCGTCCAGAAGGCGGTGTCGTGGCCGCGGCCAAGGGCCACGAAGTCCCACGCGGACCTCTTTGGCCATTCATTGGCCCATTCGTCGCCGCCAAGGTTGGTGCGGTTCTCATCTGGCGAGAGCCGGCGGAAACTGTTGTCCAGCACTCCGTAGAGCGCCGCATTGCCAGTGTTCACTCGAACATCTTTTGCGGCCGCCTGGAACACGAGGGGACCGAGTTCGCGCACCACCGCAACAGGATCCATCTGCTGCCAGAAGAGGTGCGAAGCATCCAGTTCCACGCCAACGTTTGTGGCGCCGGTCAGATCGATGAGTTTGTAGACGTCCGCAGTGTTGAAGACGATGTTCTGCGGGTGCAGTTCGAGCGCTACCTTCACGTCGTGGTCCGCAGCGAGGCGGTCGGTTTCCTTCCAGAAATCTGCTGCGACACCCCACTGATAGTCCAAAACGTCAAGTGCCGCCGAGTTCCAGGCATTCACCACCCAGTTGACGGTGGTTGCGCCGGGCTCGCCACCAGGCAGCCCGGACATCGTGACTACCCGTTTCTGACCCAACCGATGCGCCAGTCGGATGGAACGCCGGATGTCTTCGGCATGCTTCTCACCAATTTCACGTTTCGGGTGCAGGGGATTGCCATTGCAGTTCAGGCCTGCGATTGAGACACCAGTTCCCTCGAAAAGAGCCAGGTAGTCATCGCGGGCGGCGTCGCTTTCCAGGATCTGATCCATGGTGGGCACGTGGACGGCAGGCAGAAACCCGCCGGTATTGATTTCAATCCCGGTCAGTCCAAGGTCAGCAATGACCTTCAATGCCTCCGGGAGCGGCCGGTCGTGGAGGATTGCATTGTAGACTCCGAGCTTCACAGCATGACCTTCTTCCCGTTGTTAAGCGCCGACTCGGCTACGGCGCCGAGCAATTCCATATTGCGAACACCTTCGTCGAAGGTCGCGCAGCGAGGGAGGGAGGTCTCCTCGCCAAGGCCTGCAACCTCCTCCAGGAAGGCGCGGGCCTGGTATCCGAACGCATCATTCTGGCCGAAACCAACCTCGGGAGCGTCCATGGCAAGGCCGCCTGCAATATAGGGGTGGCCTGGTCCCAGGATCACCTGGCGGTAGCCGTTGTCATGGCCGGAACCGTCATGGAGGAACAACTGGATCTCCGAAGGGCGACGTTGGTCGAACTTCGCTGCGCCCTTTTCGCAGAAGACCTCAAACTGGAGGCTGTTGGCGTGTCCTGCCGCTACTCGCGAGACTTCGAAGCTGCCTGCTCCGTTCGCAAACTCCGCGTTGAACGCTGCATAGTCGTCGTTCTCAACAGCTTCGAAGGTGTCGCTGACGGCTACATGGTCATGTCCCATGACTGCGCTAAGCGGCAAAGGCCGCTTATCGATCGCTGTGGTGAGGCGACCGCCGCTGATGGATTTTATGTCACCGCACAGAAACTCGGAGACGTACGTCAGATGGCTTCCGACGTCGGCAAGGGCACCGGAGCCGGGTCCGCCTTTGTAGCGCCAACTCATGGGGGCTTCAGGGCTGAAACCGTAGTCGGTCCAGTAGCGGCCGCTGAAGTGCAGGACGTTACCCAGAGTGCCATTCTGGATGAGGTCCCGGATGTAGGCGATGCCCGGAGTGCGGCGGAACGTGAATCCGATGCGTGCGATGGAACTGGCATTTCGGGCAGCGTCCGCCATGGCACGTGCGTCTTGCAGTGAATCGCTCAAAGGCTTCTCGCACAACACGTGCTTGCCTGCGGCCAGGAGGCCTTCCACCACTTCGCGGTGCAGTGAGTTGGCAATAACCACGCTCACTACGTCAATATCGTCTGCCGCTGCGATTGCCTGCCAAGAGGTGTCATTGCGCTCGTAACCGAAGCGACGGGCTGCGAGCGAGCCGAACTCGGCGTTCACGTCGCCAATGGAGACCAAACGGATTTCCGGAAGCACCGGGCTGTAGAGGGTGGACGCAGTCCGGTAGGCCGCTGCATGGGCCTTGCCGGCCATACCTGCGCCGATGACCGCGACGCCAAGGCTTTCAGCCATGATTTCTCCTTTGAAAATCTGCCGCGGCCTGAAGACTCGGCGGCATTTTGTAGCGCTACAATTTGTAGGTTGGATCTGACAGTAGTCATGTCTATATGTCCTGTCAATCCTTTTCAGCAATCGGATGATCCCTTACGAGAGTTGGCTTCATGAGCACGAGTACGCCGCAGGTGCGGCGCCCAACCATTTACGATGTGGCAAAACTGGCTGGCGTCTCGCCTTCGCTGGTTTCGCTGGTTCTCCAAAACCCCGGAAAGGTCAGCGATAAGCGCCGGCAAGCGGTCCTGGCGGCTATCGCAGATCTGGGATACCGGCCCAGTCGGGCGGCCACGACCCTGGCGAGCAGTCGGACTAAGAGTATTGGGCTTGTCATTGACGACTACCGGAACCTTTGGTTTGTTGACCTGCTGCGCGGATTGGAAACGGTCCTGGCGGAACATGGCTATCAGGTGACCCTCGCCGATTCCCGCCCCGGGGAAAACCGCACCAAGGAGGCCGTGGAAGGGTTGCTGGCCATGCATGTGGACGGTTTGGTGATCGCAGCTGAACCTGGTGCCATGGGGCTGCGCGGGACGGACGTTCCCACCGTGGTGGCAGGGTGGCGGAATGGCGTTCCGGATGAAGCTGATCTCATTACCAACGACGACGACGCCGGCGGTGCAATGGCGGCCGAACACCTCCTGCAACTTGGGCACACGAGGATTGGGCACCTTTCGGGTTCAGGCGGTGCTGCAGCCCACCGTAAAGCCGGCTTTCAGGGCCTACTCCGCCAGTCTCGTGTTGAACCTGTGATCGTGGGTGAGGCTGGCGATACCGCCGAGGAAGACGGCTACGCTTCGGCGTGCTGGCTTCTCGATCATCATCCGGAAACAACGGCAATTTTCGCCGCGAACGACACCATGGCGCTGGGTGCCTTTGGTGCGATCAAGGCACGCGGCTTGGCAGTGCCGGCAAATCTCTCTGTCATTGGGTATGACAACTCCGCTCTGGCGAAGTCACGTTTTCTCGAGCTGACGTCCGTGGACAACCGAAGCGACGTGGTGGGAGCTGACGTTGCCAGGGCGTTGTTGGATCGCATCCGGGGTGGCGCGCCGGAGACACTGCGCAGGCTGATTGAACCAGTTTTAGTAGTTCGGGGCACCACGGCGACTCCAAGATCTTGAGTACGCACAGAATCGCCACGTACAAACATACTAATGTCAGGACAAACTATTGACATTTGTGAGTCGGGTCACCATGATCGAGGTAGACGGTGCTTCGGAGGCTGCAATGTGGCAGCCCGAGCCTGGGAATCAAAGGAGATAATGGTGACTGTTTTTTCGTGGCGTAAGGCGGCACTTGTGGCAGCAGTAGTGCCGTTGGTGGCACTCAGTGCCTGTTCAAGCACTGGTGGTAGAGCGCCGGAGGCCGGCTCCGGCGGCGGAGGAGGCCAAGTGGCTTCGACTGCACGGATGAAAATTGCCCTGATCGCGCACGCACCCGCCGGTGACACCTTCTGGGACACCGTTCGCAAGGGTGCCGAGGAGGCTGCCGCCAAGGACAATGTGGAACTGCTTTACACCTCCGATCCTGAAGCCGGGCGGCAGGCACAGCTCATCGAACAGGCTGTGGATCAGAAGGTTGACGGTATCGCCGTGACGTTGGCTACGCCGGATGCGCTGAAAGATGCACTGAAAAAAGCAACTGATGCCGGGATCCCGATCGTCAGCTTCAATGCGGGCGAAGCGGCCTCTGCCCAGCTTGGAGCATTCACCCACTTCGGTTCGAATGAACAGCTGGCTGGCGAAGCCGTTGGCTCAAAGCTTGCAGAAGGGGGTTATAAGCACCCGGTATGCGTCATCCAGGCGCAAGGCCACGTGGGCCTCGAGGCCCGATGCGCTGGAGTGAAGGCGAAGGTACCCGGCACGGAAATCCTCTACGTCAATGGAGCGGACATGACGTCGGTGGAGTCCACCGCCACCGCAAAGCTGCAGGCCTCCAAGGACGCTGACGTGATCATCGGCCTCGGTGCCCCCATCACCTTGACGCTCTTGAAGTCCGTGACCACAGCCGGCAGTTCAGCCAAGGTTGCCAGCTTCGACCTCAACAAAGAACTCGCCCAGAAGGTAGTCGATGGCAGTGTGCTGTTTACCGTGGACCAGCAGCCGTGGCTCCAGGGTTACGGAGCAGTGGATGCTTTGTGGCAGAACAAGCGTGGCGGATTCAAGGTTGGCGGCGGACAGTCGGTCCTCACTGGTCCGGCAATAGTCGACCAGTCCAATGCCGCCGAAGTCCTCAAGTTCGCCGAACAGGGTATCCGCTAACAGCCCGCTGGCCGGGCTGGTCGAACCCAGCCCGGCAGCAAGGAGGAACATCATGACTATTACCCACAAAACATTCACAAAAGCTGCGATCGATGAACGGGTCGCGCAACGCAGTCCTTTGCAAAAGCTTCTGGGCCGGCCCGAGGTGGGTGCCCTCGTCGGCGCAATCGTCCTCTTCATCTTCTTCGCAGCGGTGTCACCGACATTTACCCAGCCCAATGCCTTGGCCACAGTGCTGTATGGAAGCTCCACCATCGGGATCATGGCGGTGGGAGTTTCGCTGCTGATGATCGGTGGTGAGTTTGACCTGTCCACCGGTGTCGCAGTGATCTCCTCGGCGCTAACGGCCTCCATGTTCAGCTGGTACTTCAGCACAAACGTCTGGGTGGGAGTCATCCTGGCTTTGCTGGTGTCCTTGGCCATCGGCTTCATCAACGGTTGGATCCTGATGAAGACCAAGCTGCCCAGTTTCATCGTGACCTTGGCTACGTTCCTGATGCTGACCGGCCTGAACCTGGGGTTGACCCGGTTGATCGGAGGGTCTGTTTCCTCACCTTCCATCTCCAACATGGACGGTTTCGACACCGCCCGCGGTGTCTTCGCTTCCTCGGTAAACATCGCGGGCATCGACGTCAAGATCACGGTATTCATCTGGATTGCCCTCGTGGCCGTTGCCACCTGGGTGCTCATGCGAACCCGTGTGGGCAACTGGATCTTCGCAGTGGGAGGCGACGAAAACGCGGCCCGCGCAGTGGGTGTTCCTGTCAAGGCCACCAAAATCGGGCTCTTCATGGGCGTGGGTTTCTGCGGCTGGATCCTGGGCATGCACAACCTTTTCGCCTTCGACACCGTGCAGTCCGGCGAGGGCGTGGGCAACGAATTCCTCTACATCATCGCCGCAGTCATTGGCGGTTGTCTTTTGACCGGTGGCTACGGTTCAGCTGTGGGTGGTGCCATTGGCGCCTTCATCTTCGGCATGGCAAACAAGGGCATTGTTTACGCACAGTGGAACCCTGACTGGTTCAAATTCTTCTTGGGTTTGATGCTATTACTCGCCACCATCGTCAACCTCATCGTCAAGCGCCGCGCGGAACTCAAGTAAAGGGCCCCGGAAAATGAATGCAAAAGCAATCGATCAGGAAACGCTGCTACAGAACGAGCGTGATCCCCTCACCCACACACCCGTCCATCTCCTCTCCCTGGAGGGAGTGGGAAAGCACTACGGCAACATCATCGCGCTGAGTGATGTCACCATGGCCGTGGACAACGGCCGGGTCACCTGTGTGTTGGGCGATAACGGCGCTGGCAAGTCAACGCTGATTAAGATTATTGCCGGCCTCCATCAGCACGACGAGGGCGTCCTGAACATCATGGGAGAGGACCGGAAATTCGGTTCCCCTCGCGATGCCTTGGACGCTGGCATCGCTACCGTCTACCAAGACCTTGCGGTAGTACCGCTGATGCCGATCTGGCGGAATTTCTTCCTCGGTTCCGAGCTCACCAAGGGCTTCGGGCCGTTCAAATACATGGATGTCGAGCAGATGAAGGCCATCACGCTCAAGGAACTGGCCGAGATGGGCATCGACCTTCGCGATGTTGAGCAACCCATTGGACAACTGTCCGGTGGGGAGCGCCAGTGCGTGGCAATTGCCCGCGCCGTCTACTTCGGCGCGAAAGTACTTATTCTGGACGAACCCACAGCGGCGTTGGGGGTGAAGCAGTCAGGCGTGGTCCTGCGCTACATCCTCCAGGCCCGCGACCGCGGCCTTGGCGTCATTTTCATCACTCATAACCCGCACCACGCCTTCCCCGTTGGTGATCGTTTCCTGCTGCTTAAGCGCGGCAAGTCCATTGGCTACTACGACAAGAAGGACATCACCCTGGATGAGCTCACCGCCCAGATGGCCGGCGGTGCTGAACTCGCCGAACTCGCACATGAGCTGGAGCAACTTGGCGGCCACGGAGATGTAGTGAAAGAAGTCAAAGCCGAAGTGACCGATGTTGCGGACAGCGTGAAAGCCGGCACCCCGAAACACGCCTAGCAGCAGCACTGTCCAGCCGCACGCGTTCAGCGGCATCATTCGGCGGGGTGCTCCCGGATTGTGGAGCACCCCGCCACGCTGCACGCATCTGCAGTAGGCAGAGACTCCGCCAACGGAAGGGACCATGGCCATCAGGGTGGGTGCCATTGGCGCCTCCCTCGATTCCACACGCGCCGGGCTGGTCTTGGAATGCTTCGCTCGAGGCACAAGCCGTGGGCCAGTCGCTGCCCGGCGATGAAGCGTCAATCAAGGTTGGTTAGTGGTGATGGCATCAACCGTTCCGTACTCCTGCTTACCTACGGTGCCCCCGGCCGGCGATCCGTAGCCAGCTGGGTGTGGTGGTTCGCGATAAAAGCGGCGTCCCGGGCGCCCCTGCACTAGATCCCCCCTAGCTCCACGAACTCTGAAAGGACCACCCCATGGCCTACTCCTCTCCGCGCTCCGTACCGCTGCCGACAGCTGTACGAATCGGCCTTATCGGGTCGGGCTGGATGGGTGCCTTCCATGCCGAGAGCATCGTCCGTCGTGTCCCGGGCGCGGTGCTCTCAGCCATCGCTGATCCCAACATCGAATTCGCCGAGGCCCTCGCAGCATCGCTCGGCACGGCCCTTGTCACGGCAAGCTCGGACGACGTCTTGGCCGATCCCAGCATCGATGCCGTGATTATCGCCAGTCCCGCCCGCTTCCACGCCGATCTGATCACCCAAGCCGCTGTGGCTGGAAAGGATATCTTCTGTGAAAAACCTGCCGGACAGGACTTGGCTGAACTCGAAGCTGCCTTGGCCGAGGTGGAGGCGGCTGGTGTCCATTTCCAAATTGGCTTCAACCGTAGGTACGCGGCAGACTTTCAAGCGGCTAAGCATGATCTTGCCGCCGGAGTTGTAGGCCGCCCGCAGCTCCTGCGCTCATTGACGCGCGATCCTGGCACCGGCACCATTGCTCACGCAGCCCACGTTCCGGCATGGACGATTTTCCTGGAAACACTCATCCACGACTTCGACACCCTGAACTGGTTCAATGAAGGGGCCGAGCCGGTGGAGGTCCATGCCGTGGCCGATGCGTTGGTGGAACCCGATCTGCGGGACGAGGGTTTTCTGGATACGGCAGTGGTGACCGTCCGCTACAGCAACGGAGCGATCGGTGTGGCCGAAGCAAACTTCAGCGCGCTTTACGGTTACGACGTCAGGGGCGAGGTTTTCGGTTCCAAAGGCATGGTCCAAGCCGGCCGTGCCACGGAAACCGCAGCCAGACGCTACACAGCCGAGGGCCTCGGAGCAGACACCCCGCGCCTCAACGTGGAACTTTTCCGTCAGGCGTATACGGATGAACTTGCTGACTTCACAGCGCAGGTACGGTCCCGGCGCGACGGTACGCCGTCGCCGTCGAACGTTTTTTCGTTAACGCCGGGCGCCGCTGATGCCCGACGGGCTCTCGCCTGCGCGCTTGCTTGCATCGAATCCGTCCAACAGGGCAGGCCAATAAAAGTGCCCCATGATGAAACAGCCCAACCCATCCGGGTCTACTCAGAACTCTGACTTCGAAGGATAATTATGAGCGATGTCATTCTTGGCCTTGTTGGCGTGGGGCGCATCGGCGTCATGCATGCTAACAATATCGTCGCCCTCAAAGAAGGGCTTAGCCTCAGGGGCGTCAACCTCCACCTGAGGCTCACGGATGTTGCCACGGAGCATGCGCGCTCCATGGCAGCTGACTTGGGTGCAGAGTTCCTGCCGTCAGTGGGCGAGTTGTTGGCCTCCGGACTCGATGGCTTGGTCATTGCTACGGGCACGGCCACCCACCCTGAGTTGATCCGTGCCGGAGTGGATGCGGGAATCCCGGTCTTCTGCGAAAAACCCGTGGCTTTGAACGTAACCGAAGCGCTGCCGGTGCTGGACTACGTCAGGGAGAACAACGGCGTGGTGCAAATCGGCCATCAGCGACGCTTCGATGCTGGTTACATGGAGGCGAGGCGCGCGTTCCAGGCCGGAGAGTTGGGATGGATCCATTCGCTGCGCGCCGTCACCTGCGATATGACCCCTCCGCCCATCGGGTTCCTGGCTTCGTCCGGAGGGCTGTTCAGAGACTGCTCGGTCCATGACTTTGACATTCTCCGCTGGCTGACGGGCCGCGAAATCGTTGAGGTCTATGCCAAAGGTTCCAACAATGGTGACCCTGCGATTGGAGGCGTGGGGGATGTGGACACCGCTGTGGCGCTCATCACCTTCGACGACGGCACGATGGGAACGGTTTCCGCCAGCCGCTACAACGGTGCCGGCCACGACGTCCGCCTGGAGATCCAAGGATCCAAAGGCTCGCTCGTGGTGGGTCTGGATGCTAAGACCGCATTGTTGTCGGCTGAAGGTGGGGTCACCTTCCCTGACGGGGATCCGCATCAGAGCTTCGCGGAGCGCTTTGACCAGGCCTATAACTCAGAAATGGTCGCTTTTGTTGAACTGGTGATGGGCGAACGGGACAACCCCTGCACTCCTGAGGACGCGGTCGCGGCCTCCCGCGTGGCAGATGCGGCCCAGGAATCGCTGGCATCAGGCGTCCCTGTACGGGTTGGGCTCAAGGTCTCCAGCTGACACGGCTGACAGAAATGCCCTCCCCATATCCACTGGATGCGGGGAGGGCATTTTCATTTCATGCATAAAGCTACGAGCCGAAAGGCAACCGGGGGTCGATGTCCTGGCCATCCCAGCTTTGCCGTACCCATCCGTGGTGGGGGTCGTCGCTGATCAACCATTCACGGACGGGACCCGGGCCCGCCATGACGTTCAGGTAGTACAGGTCATAGCCCGGTGCTGCCATCGCAGGGCCATGCCAGCCATACGGGACCAAAACGACGTCACCGGTGCGAACTTCCGCCGAAACGTCAATGGGCCGCTCATCCGAGGAGTAGACCCGCTGGTAACCGATTGCATCGGCGTCGGCCGGTGCGCTGGAACCTTCGGCAACCTGCGTCTCAAAGTAGTAGATCTCCTCGAGGTGGGTCTCACCGTCCTTTTCCTCATCGTGTTTGTGAGGGGGATAGGACGACCAGTTCCCGGCCGGTGTAATGACCTCGCACACAATAAAACGGTCAGCCTCCAGAGCCGCCGGTGTGCCGAAGTTGTGCACCTGGCGGGAACAGTTTCCGGCACCCCGCAACTCCACGGGTGTCTCGGCAGCGGTAATCAGCCGGGTGGGGTACGAGACATTGGCTGGGGCCGTTGCGATAGCGACTCGGCCGCCGTCTGTTGAGCTGATTGTCACAGACTTTCCGGTTCCTGAGTACAGGACGTCGCTGGGTCCATGGAACACGGAGGTCCGGCCTGCCAGGGCATGCTGGTGGCCGTCCACAGTGACGGTGAAGGAACCGTTGAGCGGGACCACGATGCGCTCCTCGCCAACAGCAGGAAGGTCGACGGCGGCACCGGCCGCGATGGTGGCGACCTTGAGGCCGGTGTGTGCCCAGCCGTCAACGGCAACGGTGGAATCGGCGGTGCCGAGCGAAATGTCCCACACGCCGTCGGCGGCGGAACCCAAGGGGTAAACCCAGTTGGTCATGGAAGGGAGTCCTTATTATTAGCTGTACAGCTTTGGTGGCTGTACTAGCGCTGTACGAGTGTCATTTCAAAACTGTAGGAATCGGCGCGGTACACGTGGTGACCCGTCTCGACATGGCGGCCGGTATCGTCCACAGCGGTGCGTTCCATGGTGACCAAAGCGGAATTTACGTCGGTCTCCAGGAGGGGCGCCTGGTAGTCATTGGCGATCATGGCGCCGATGCGTTGGGTGGCAAGACGGAAGTTAACGCCGCCTCTGCGCAGGATTGAGTACAGACCTTCCGCTCCGAGCATGGCTTCGTCCATGGTGGCGATGTCATCGCGCACCCAGTTTTCCATCAGGGCCAGTGGCTTGCCGCCCACTTTGCGCAGACGGGTGAAGTGGTACACCTTGGACCCGGCCGGCAGCTCAAGCGCCGCGAGGGTGGCGGCGTCGGCCTCTTCGTGGGAAAAGCTCAGCACGGTGGTGGTGGGCTTCTTGCCGTTGTTGGTGAGATCGTCAAAGAGGCTGGAGAGCTCCAGGGGCCGGCGGACCTGACTGGATACCACTTGTGTGCCTACTCCGCGTTTGCGGACAAGCAGGCCCGAACGGACCAGTTCATCCATGGCCTTGCGCATGGTGGGCCTGGAAAGGTTGAGCTGGGCCGCGAGGTCGATTTCGTTTTCAAGCCGACTGCCGGGTTCCAGTACTCCGCTGTGGATGGCAGCCTCGATACCCTGTACTACTTGGTGGTAGAGGGGCACGGGAGAGGATCGGTCGATGTTGAGACCAAGTTTAGTAACCACTGGAATACCCCGGGTTTCAGGCTCAACCCCTTGCCTCCCTGTGCGGGCGCCCGAGGCATGTAGCCATTTGTTCGCTTGATAGGACATACTTTCTCCCTCGATGGTAGCAGGCAGCTTCTGATGGTCAAATGGCCTCTTCGCCGTCGAGGCTCCGGTCCTTGATCCGGACACTCGGTTCCCATCAGACTTGAACCACTCGAGGACAACCATGATGCAGGGAGTTGGAGTGCCATGCCCAAGACCGGAAAGAATGATCACGCCCGCAAGGACGAGCTGCCGTCCACGCTGCAGCGCTCGGAACAGAAAGCCCAGGACACTTTTGCCAAGACCTACGATTCGGCGATGGAGACCTACGACGACGATTCGAGCCGTGCGGCCCGCACAGCGTTCGCGGCCCTGAAGCACAGTTACGAGAAGGTGGGTGACCACTGGGAACCCAAAGAGGAGCGCGGACCTTCCGATGACCACGCGGAAGAAGGGGCGGCCTCCACCAAGCCCACGGCCGGGGGAGTGGATGCCAACGCCTCCAAGGAACACCTTTACCAGCGGGCGAAGGACATGGATATCAAAGGCCGCTCAGCAATGGACAAGAAGGAGCTGGTGGAAGCGCTGCAGAAGGCTAACGACGCAGCTACCCGGAAGGCTCGCGAAGGTTAGCCCGCCGAAGTCCCTTATAAGTCTTGAGCCGGTCCGGGCTTCGCCAAATATGCAGGAACGGGTCCGCACCGGCATAGTTAACGTCTTGGGGTTGCACTTTATGGGTACAGTCACCGCATGAAGGCAGGACAGAAACGAACAGGGGCTTAACTTGGCAGGGAATGCGACCTTCCGGCACAGCAACACCGCGCTGCTCTCGGTGAGCAGCGTAGAGGCTCCGAGGATAGTGAGCTCCACGGATTTCGACCGGAGATTGGCTTCGACCCTGCAGCGGCTGAAGTTTCCACCACGATTGCTTGAACGCGTGGCGGGCATCACGCACCGCCGTTGGTGGGCCGCGGGGACGTCCTTCGATGATGCTGCCGTGGAGGCGGGCGCCAAAGCCTTGGCCGAGGCCGGCGTCGAAGCTTCAGAAATCGGCTTGTTGATCAACACGTCGGTGACGAGGCGCAACCTCGAACCCTCCGTGGCGGTCAAGATCCACCACGAACTCGGCCTGCCGTCCTCGGCTATGAACTTTGACTTGGCCAACGCCTGCCTCGGGTTCGTGAACGGCTTGATCCTGGCGGCCAACATGATTGATTCGGGACAGATCAAGTATGCGGTGATCGTCAACGGAGAAGACGCTCAGGGCACGCAGGAAGCCACCCTGGCGCGGCTCCAGCGTCCTGAAACCACCCGTGAAGACTTCAACCGCGAATTTGCCACACTGACGCTGGGATCGGGTGCTGCCGCAGCGGTTCTGGGTCCTGTTAGTGAGCACCCGGGGGCCCACCGGCTTGTGGGAGGCGTGATGCGCGCCGGCACGGAACACCACGAACTGTGCGTTGGGGGCATCGATGGCATGTCCACCGACACCAAAGGTCTGCTCGACGGCGGCCTGCAGCTGGTGGTGGATGCCTGGCACGAGGCCCAGCCTGAATGGGATTGGGCCAGCATGGACCGCTACGTCACCCATCAAGTCAGCAACGCCTACACCCAGGCCATCATCAACGCCATAGATCTGGACCCGGACAAGGTCCCCATCACGTTCCCGCACTGGGGCAATGTGGGTCCCGCGTCGCTTCCCATGACGCTCGCGGCGCAGGCGCAGTCATTGACCTCGGGCGACCGGGTCCTGTGCATGGGTGTTGGTTCCGGACTGAACGCAGGAATGGTGGAAATCGTTTGGTAGCCGCCAACTGGCCTGGCGTGGATCCGGATTGGTCCCGGACGATCCGGGTAAAGTCCACGTCGGAGGTGGACGCGCCCGGCGCTGTGCGACGCTGGCATGTGCTGGATAACGCCGCCCAGCTCAAACACCTCGGCCTGACCCCGAGGGGTACCTTGCTCTGCGTGCACGGCAACCCCACGTGGTCCTACCTGTGGCGAACGCTGCTGAGCGCCGGAGCGGACCCGGCGCATCCGTGGCGGGTTGTGGCCGTGGACCAGCTGGACATGGGCTATTCAGAACGCACCGGCACGTTCCGGCGCCTGGCCGACCGGATCAACGATCTCGGCGACCTCACGGACGCCCTGGGCTTGGAGGGGCCAGTAGTTACGGTCGGCCACGACTGGGGTGGAGTGATCAGCTCAGGCTGGGCCCTGAAGCACCCTCAGCTCCTCGCGGGCGTGGTGCTGACCAACACCGCCGTCCACCACCCCTCTGACTCGCCACTCCCTCCGGCCCTCCGGCTCGCGTTGCACCCCGCCGTGCACCGGTGGGGTACTACGACGTCGGACGCCTTCCTGCGGGTGACACATTCTCTGGCCAACCCGCCGCTGCCGGCAGAGGTGCGGAGGGCTTTCATGGCCCCCTACCGCGGCGTCGGCCGCCGGGCCGGGGTGGGAAATTTCGTCGCGGATATTCCCGCTAATGCTTCCCACCCCAGCTTTCCCGCGCTCACCCATGTTGCGGACGGCATGTGCGGGCTGAAAGTCCCTGTCCTGATGCTCTGGGGCCCCAAGGATCCGATCTTCTCCGACCGGTACCTCAAAGACCTCATCAGCCGGATTCCGCACGCGGAGGTGCATCGATTCGAAGGTGCCGGACATCTCGTGGCAGAAGACAGGGATATCGCCGCGCCGGTCTTTGATTGGCTTGCTGTGCACGGCGCTGAAATCAGTGGGAGCGCCGTCAGCGGCGATGACTCCCGGTTGGCCGGTGCTACGGGCGAGCCACTGCCCAAGAAGACGGACGAGGAAGAGAAGACGCAATTCCGGCCACTCTGGGACTCGCTCAGTGCCCTGGCGGCGGGTCCAGGGAAGGACGACGTCGCCGTCGCTGAAATGGCGCCCGACGGCACCGTGAGTGGTTCACTCACCTGGCGCCAGCTGGAGGAGCGCATTCTTGATCTGGCGGAGGGATTACGGGAAGCCGGCGTGGTCCACGGCAGCCGCGTCAGCCTGATGGTTCCGCCCGGAACCGATCTGACCGTGGCGCTCTACGCATGCCTGAGGCTTGGCGCGGTAGTGGTTGTGGCCGACGCCGGACTCGGGACCAAAGGCATGAGCCGCGCCGTTAAGGGCGCTACGGCCGACTTCCTGATTGGCATCGATAAGGCACTGGCAGCCGCCTCGGTGCTTGGGTGGCCGGGACGCCGGATCAGCGTTCAGGATCTCCCCACCGCCCGCCGTCGAATCCTGGGGGTTGAGACCTCGCTCCATGCCTTGGCAAAGAGCGGCGCAAAGAGCGGCGCACGGGGCCGCGTCGCACACGGGAGGGCCGTGCGTCAGCAAGACACTCAGTTGGTCACGGTGGACCCTGACGCGCCGTCCGCCGTGCTTTTTACCTCCGGCTCCACCGGTCCGGCCAAGGGCGTCCTCTACACACACCGGCAGCTTGCTGCGATGCGGGACACGGTGGCCGCTACTTTCGGGATCCGTTCCGGTGCCAGGCTTGTGGCGGGTTTCGCGCCGTTCGCTTTGCTGGGTCCGGCGCTGGGAGCCGTTTCGGTGACCCCTGCCATGGACGTCACTGCCCCCGGCACTTTAACGGCCCGTGCCCTGGCAGGCGCGGTAACTGCCATTGACGCCAGCGTGGTCTTCGCTTCGCCAGCGGCATTGCGTAACGTCGTCGCTACCCGGGACGACCTTAGCGGGTCACTGGTGCAGGCTCTTGACAACGTGGAGCTGCTCCTGTCCGCCGGTGCGCCCGTCCCCGAGCCCCTCCTTGCGGAGGTGCAGCAGTTGCTGCCGCAAGCTTCGTTGCATACGCCCTACGGGATGACTGAGGCGTTGCCGGTCACTGACATCAGCTTTGAGGAAATTCAGGCGGCCGGCGCCGATGCGGCTGCCGGCACGGTCCTTGGAGCCGGCAACGGGGTCTGCGTGGGTATGCCGGTGCATGGAGCCCGGGTGTCGATCGTCGCGCTGGCGGCAGATGGAACAGCACCAGGAGAGAACCTTCTGACCGAGGCTGGGGTGACTGGGGAGATACTGGTCAGCGCCCCGCACGTCAAAGAAGCCTATGACAGGCTTTGGCTGACCGAACAAGAGAGTGCCGGCCTGACCGGATGGCACCGAACGGGCGACGTTGGCCACTTCGACGCCGCTGGCCGCCTGTGGGTGGAGGGCCGTCTTGCCCACGTTGTGACAGCGCCCGGGGAAGTAGTAACTCCCGTTGGTGCCGAGCAGTGCATCGAACGCCTGGACGCCGTGAGGCTGGCTGCCATCGCCGGTGTAGGACCGTCAGGGACGCAAGCCGTGGTGGCCGTCGTCGAGACCGTGCCTCCTGTCCCTAAAGCCGGTCCCGCAGCGCCGCAACTCGCTGGGCTTGTCCGACGAGCGGCCTCCGAGGCCGGCGTCCATGTCAGCGCCGTGCTCGTAGTCCCCGCACAGCCCACCGATGTCAGGCATAACGCCAAGATCGACAGGACGCGACTTGGGCGGTGGGCTTCAAAGGTGCTGGCCGGCGGCCGCCCGGCCAAGCCATGAGGGTCCTCGTCACGGGGGCCAGCGGGCTCCTCGGAGGGGACGTGGCGCGGCAACTGCTCCGACAAGGGCATAACGTGGCCACGTTCCAGCGCCGCCCGTCGGGGGTTGACGGTGTGGAGGACTTCCGCGGCTCCATCAACGATGACGCGGCTCTCCGCCGGGCATTGGCCGGCGCGGAGGGAATCATTCACCTCGCAGCCAAAGTGTCCATCACCGGCCGCGCCGAGGAGTTTGACGCTGTCAATGTGGAAGGAACCCGCCGGCTACTGCACCTGGCCCGCCAAGCTGGGGTGCGGGACGTGGTGTTTGTCTCGTCACCGTCGGTGGCCCACTCCGGCACGGCCATCATGGGGCTGGGCGCGGAGCAGGCTGACCCACGGCATGCACGTGGAAATTATGCCCGCACCAAGGCGGAGGCTGAGTTGCTTGCCCTCGCCGCGGACCGTCCCGATTTCCGGGTGGCAGCAGTGCGCCCCCATATTGTGTGGGGCCCCGGGGATACGCAGCTGGTTGAACGCGTCCTGGCGCGCGCCAGCCGCAGCCGGCTTCCCCTGCTCGATTCCGGCGCTGCCCTGATCGACACAACCTATGTGGACAACGCCGCCTCGGCTATCGTTGCGGCGCTGCACCGTATGGAGCAGGTCCACGGCAAAGCCCTGGTGGTGAGCAATGGCGAGCCCCGGCCGATCGGCGAGCTGTTGGCGGGCATTTGCGCAGCGGGTGGCGTGGCCCCGCCGTCGTGGTCTGTACCGGGTGGACTGGCACGGACAGTGGGAGCAGCAGTGGAAAGGGTGTGGACCTGGGCAGGACAAGAGGAAGAGCCGCCCATGACGCGGTTCCTCGCTGAGCAGCTCTCCACCGCCCATTGGTTCGACCAACGCTTGACACGAGAACTCCTCAACTGGACACCTGCAGTGTCCATTGATGAAGGACTGGCCAGGCTGGCTGAGCATTACGGTTCACGGACTTCGCGGACCAGGTAGATGCGGACCAGGGAAAAAGGGCAACGTCACTAAAGCAGTGCCGGCTTTTCGCCGGACAGTGTTGCCAAACCCGCACCTCAGGATCACAGTGAGATAAATCAGATCACTGACACGGTTCGAGGGACCGTGTACTGGCCGGGGGTGGACCATGAGCACCACGTCAGACAACGCCTTGGAAGCGACGCCTTCAGGTGAGGAGCCAGAGCTTAAACGAGTGCTCGGACCCAAACTGCTCCTTCTCTTCATTGTGGGTGACATTCTGGGGGCCGGGGTCTACGCGGTCACGGGGACCATGGCAGGGACAGTCGGTGGCATCGTCTGGTTGCCGTTCCTGCTCGCCTTTGTGGTGGCCACCCTCACCGCGTTTTCCTACCTCGAATTGGTGACCCAGTACCCCCAGGCTGCTGGAGCGGCGCTCTACACGCACAAGGCCTTCGGGATCCATTTCGTCACCTTCCTCGTGGCGTTCGCCGTTGTTTGCTCCGGCATCACCAGTGCCTCAACATCTGCCAACGTCCTTGCCCAGAACTTCTTTGGTGGCTTGGAAGTCAACGGCTGGATGGACGTGCCGGACCGCGGCGTGATCACAGCGGTAGCCTTGGGCTTCATGCTGCTGCTGGCGGCGATCAACCTGCGTGGAGTTGGGGAGAGCGTGAAGTTCAACGTCATTCTCACAGCAGTGGAGGTCATCGCCCTCTGCGTCGTGATCGGGGTGGGCTTTTTCGTCATGGCGCAAGGAACCGGCAACGTCCAGGAAATCTTCGTGTTCACCGACTACCAGGACAAGGGTTTGTTCCTGGCCGTTACCGCAGCCACCTCCATTGCCTTTTTCGCCATGGTTGGTTTCGAGGACTCCGTCAACATGGTTGAAGAAACCAGGAACCCGGAGCGGATTTTTCCCCGCACCATGCTGACTGGCCTTGGCATCGCAGTGATTCTCTACATGCTGGTTGCTGTGTCCGTGGTCAGTGTGCTCACTCCTGCGGAGCTTGGGCAGATCAGGGAGGCCGAAGGTGCGGCACTCCTTGAAGTGGTGCACAAAGGCTCTCCCGACTTTCCCATCGACAAGATCTTTCCTTTCCTCGCCGTCTTCGCCGTAGCCAACACAGCATTGATCAACATGTTGATGGCCAGCCGGCTGATTTATGGCATGGCACGCCAGCACGTTCTGCCGCGGTCCTTGGGAAAGGTCTTGCCGGGCCGCAGGTCACCATGGGCCGGAATCGTGTTTTCCACCGTTCTTGCCCTGGGACTGATCTGGTACGTCAGCAGCGACCCCTCAAGCAACATCGTGGCGAATCTTTCCGGAACCACGGCCTTTCTCCTGCTGTGCGTTTTCACACTGGTCAACGTGGCATGCGTCGTTCTCCGCCGAAAGCGGGATCCGCACCGGAAAGTGTTCTTCACCTCTCCAGGACAACTCCCCTTGGTTGCCGCTGTGCTCTGCGCTTTTCTCGCTGGTCCCTGGGTGGGCAGGAGCCCCGTCCAGTACCAAGTGGCCGGCGGCCTGATGGCCATCGGCGTGGTGCTGTGGTTCATCACCTGGCTCATTACCAGGAAGAGCAACGGCGGCGGAGGAGAACCGGCGGTTGCCAGCGCGGACGCTGACACGAACAGCCACAGATCACAGCAGCCACCGCAGGACTAACCCGGATTCACGTCAGGGAGTCGAAATCTCCCCGCGTCCATGCTGCATGCCGCTGGGCAGAGTCCTGCAGAATGGTTTTCGCTCCGGCGGCTATCACGTTGTTGAAGTTGCCGTAGATGCGATCGAACTCCAGCTCCTCCAGCTGGGCGGCGATGCGCAACGCCACAGCTCCTGACAGTGGCAAACGATTGGGATAGCTGCGCATGAACGCAACCGTGCGCCGGTCAGGGTTGGGAAAGACGCTGTCGCCGGTCAGCAGTACCCCTTTGCCGCCCGCTCCGGTTGCCCAGTGAGCCACCGCGCTTCCCGGGAAGTGACCGCCGGTCTGATGCAGGGCCAGCCCCTCGGCAATTGTCATGCTGCCGGACCAAGAGGCGACGCTTTGGTCATTGCGGCCAAGCCAGTGGCGATCCGCCTCGGCCACCAGGACAGGGACGTTTCCAAGGCGCCGCGACCATTCCACCTGCACGCCAAACATGTGAGGATGGCTGGCCGCGATTGCAACGACGGGACCATGCTCAAGGACCAGTTTCACTGCCTTGTCATCGATGTAACCCACAGGGTCCCACAGCAGTGAGCCGTGCGGCGTCACCACAAGCTGGGCAGTTTGGCCAATACCGACCTTGGGCTCTGTCCTGATCCCGATGAGTCCGGGTTCATTTTCCTCCATCACCGTCTGCTGGCCAGCCCGCTCCAGCCCGTCCAAGGTGAGCCATTGCTGTCCGTCCTCGGGCACGTACTGCCGTTCGTCGGCGCAGATCGGACAGAGATCGGGCACGGGTTCATCGCGTTCTACGGCGCAGGTAGCGCAGATCAGCATCGGGCGTCCTTCCACAGCACGTTATTCCGCTTGCTCCGCCGGGTGACCACAAATGATCATCATGCTTACTATTGTGGAGCAGTCGAAGTTGGAGAGGGACACCACACTAGGAGCGGACATGGCACTGAGCAAGGGAACACGCGTGGAGTGGGACACCCCGCAGGGTAAGACGCACGGAAAAATCGTGGAAAAGAAGACCAGCAACTTTGAACTGGACGGAAACAAGCACGTGGCCAGTGAGGACGAGCCGCAGTACGTGGTGGAATCAGCGAAAACCGGCGCCAGGGCAGCGCACAAGGGCTCCGCGTTGACTGAGAAGAGCTAGCGGCATGAAACGCGTCCACGAGGTTGCCATCATCGGTGGCGGCAATGCAGGCGTGTCCCTGGCCGCCCGGTTGAAGCGTTACGGGGTCAAGGACATCGCCCTGATCGAGCCCAAAGAACACCACCTCTACCAGCCACTGTTCTCGCATATCGCCGGCGGTCGGGCGGAAGTCAAAGAAGCCGTCCGGAGCCAGGAGTCCGTAACCCCAAAGGGTGTCGAGTGGATCAAGGACAAAGCCGTAAACGTGGATGCGAAGTCCAACTCGGTGACGCTGGCGTCCGGTTCCGCGGTGACCTACCAACACCTTGTGGTGTGCCCCGGGCTGCAGTACGACTGGGACGCCGTGCCGGGGTTGGCTGAGGCAGTGCACTCACCGTACGGTTCCTCTCACTACGAGTTTGGGCTTGCGCCCAAGCTCTGGACGCTCTTGAGCTCCATGACGTCCGGCACTGTCATCTTCACTATGCCCGCTGGACCTGTAAAGTGCGCCGGAGCGAGCCAGAAACCGATGTACCTGGCCTGCGATTATTGGAGGGAACAGGGCGTCCTGGAGAACATCCGGGTAGTCATGGTCCAGCCATACCCCACAGTCTTCGGCGTTCCCGAGGTGGACGTTGAGCTTGACCGCAAGATCGCCGAGTACGGCATTGAACTTCGGACCAACAGCGAACTCGTGGCAGTGGATCCTGCGCATCGTGTGGCCACCATCCGCAACATTGCGGAGCACACCTCAGAGGAGCTGCCGTACGACGTCCTCAACGCCGTTCCGCCCCAGTCAACGCCGGACTGGCTCAAGGCCACGGATTTACCTGCTAACGAAGACCAGTACGGCTTTGTGGAGGTGGATAAGGAGACTTTGCAGCATCCCAGGTACCCCAACGTCTGGTCTCTGGGCGACGCCGCAGGTACCTCCAACTCGAAGGCCGGCGGGGCGCTCCGCCAGCAGACCAAGGTTCTGGCGAAGAACCTGCTCTCGGCCCGGAAAGGTGAACCTCTCCGCGCGAAGTACAACGGATACTCCGTCTGTCCGTTCACGGTTTCGCGGAACACTGTGGTCTTTGCCGAGTTCGATAATGGTTACAAACCCATGCCAACCATCCCTAAAGTGCCTACCTGGAAGGAAAGCCGGCTTGCCTGGTGGGTGGACCGCGACATGTTCCCGCAGGTTTACTGGCACCTGATCCTTAAAGGCCGGGCGTAGAGACGCCAAGAGACCGGTCAGGCCACCAAGCCCGGCCGGTCTCTTGTTGTGAACTCTATGTTGTGAACCTAGGCGGGTTGAATGTTTTCTGCCTGCGGACCTTTGGGGCCCTGCGTGATGTCGAATTGGACTTTCTGGTTCTCCTCCAGCGAACGGTATCCGCTCGACGTAATTGCTGAGTAGTGAGCAAAAACGTCGGGGCCTCCATCGTCCGGGGCGATGAATCCGAAACCCTTTTCAGCGTTAAACCACTTAACTGTTCCTGTTGCCATGCCTTTATTTCCTTCACCCGGTCGCCGGTCGGTCCCGCTGGTCGGTTTGCCGTCCCTGCCACTCACGATATGAGCCTATGGGCCTGTACCGCCCGGGGCAACACATTTGGCCGGGCAACACATCAAACAGGATGGTTTGGAACGGCCGGGCGCCGCCTCAGGCTTTTGGTGTTTGCTGTGCGGGGTCTGCCGATTCCGTGCGGCGTAGCCGGCGAAGCGCCAGCAACGGAAACAGGAGTACAGAGAGCATCCCCGCACCTACCAGGGCGGAGGAGATCCCACTGGTGATGAGTCCGTGGTCCCGGCCAATGGTGGTCACCGCCACGATGATGGGCAGGGCTGTGGCCCCGAACAGCATGAGGGCACTTTTGTCCTTTCGACTCGAGCCGGGCGGTGCGGCGAGCAAGGACGGCACGCCGCGGATGATCAGCAACAGGGCAAGGAACAGCGGGACCATGGCGAAGGTCAGTGGGCTGGAGGTCAATGCGCCCAGATCAAAGTCGATGCCGGTGTCGATGAAGAAGATGGGAACCAGGAAACCGAAAGCTACGGCGTCGATCTTCGTCTCAATCACTTTCCGGTCCACCTCAGGCGCCCGGGCTATGGTGACCTTCCAGAGGACTCCCGCGGCGAAGGCGCCCAGCAGCATGTCGAGCCCCAGAATCATGCTGAGCACCACCAGCGTGCTGAGAATCAACAGAATGGACCTCATGGCGAACTGGCTGCTGGTGTGCAGCGTGGCAGTGACTTGGGCGTGGAACAAGGTATGCCGTGCTTGGGATGCAAAGTAGATTGCCACGCCGGACAAGAGGACGAAGCCCAGGAGAACTCCTGACGCCACTCCCAGTTGTTTGCCACTGAAGAACAGCGAGATGGCTATCAACGGACCAAACTCGCCAGCGGCGCCCAACGCGGTAACGGCCACGCCGATTGGCGACTTGGACGCACCCGCGTCCCGAAGAATCGGCAGTAACGCGCCCAAGGCAGTGGAGCTCAGGGCGACGCCGACGATCACGGCAGCCTCCGGTGAGGGGACCAGCACAAAACCTGCGCCGATGCCTGCCGCCAAGGAGATGACCCAGCCAGCAGAAGCACGGTACATGGGACGGCCGCGTATTGCTGTGAAATCGATCTCGTTGCCGGCCACGAAGAACAGCATGGCCAATCCAAAATCAGCAAGCGTATCGGTAAACGCGGTGGATTGGACCCAGCCCAGGAGGCTCGGACCGAACAGGATTCCAAGAACAATCTCAAAAACCACTATCGGTACTTTGACCCAACGGTTAAGCAGCCGGGTGGCAAGAGGGGCCACAACAGCCATGAGGGCGATCAGGACCAGCGACGTGGACAAGCCTTGCATCGGCAGTGCCTCCGGTACCTCGGCTGCTTCAAGGAAAAGTACTCCAAAGCTACCGCCACCGCTCACCGTGCGCCATAACTCGAAGCCTCAGGAAACCGGCCGGACTGGCCATTCCTTACCCGCCCACGGGTCATAGTCTGCGATCAGCTCCTCCTGGGGCGGACGCCGCTCTTCGGGGACGTGCTGAAGATTAATACGGACCCGATACCAGAGGGAACTCGATCCCCGCATCCCGTCAATGAGGACGTCGGCCGGATGCAGCAGGGAAACAACGTCCGCATGCCGGTCCTTCCACTCCCGAAGTGCAGTTTCGGCCTCAGGCTTGGTTTTGGTCCGGGCCACTTCGATGAGCGGCATCACGGACACCCGGCGGCCTGATCCATCTCCGCTCCTGGGGGCTTTCTCTGCGGGTCCAAGCTCCGCGGCCAAGGCGAGAAGCCGATCGAGCGAGCCGGCTGCGTCGTCGATACCTGCGTGCGGGTCTCCCGATTCCGCAAAACGTGCGGGTACTGATTGGACTGTGAACTGCTCCGGCCGTGCGGAGCGCACTTCTTCCCATGTGAGCGGGGTTGAGACCCGGGCGTCGGGGCGGGAACGAACCGAGTAGGCGGAGGCAACGGTGCGGTCCTTGGCGTTTTGGTTGAAGTCCACAAAAACACTTTCACCGCGTTCTTCCTTCCACCATTTGGCCGTTGCCAGTCCGGGAGCGCGGTTCTCCACTTCGCGGGCAAGGGTTTCTGCGGCGAGGCGCACCTCCCGATAGGACCAGTGGGGTGCGATGCGGACCAGGATGTGGAGCCCGCGGGATCCACTGGTCTTCGGCCAGCCCACCAGTCCGACGTCGTCCAGAACCTCCTGTGCGACGTAGGCGGTGTCCACAATCCGGGACCAGTCGACTCCCGGCATGGGGTCCAGGTCCACCCGGAGCTCGTCGGGATGGTCAAGGTCCTCTGCGCGCACGGGGTGCGGATTGAGGTCCAGGCATCCGAGATTCACTACCCATGCAAGGCCTGCGGCGTCACGGATGACCGTTTCCTCGGCCGAGGTGCCGGATGAGTAGTGGAGGGTTGCCGTGTCAATAAAGCCAGGGTGGTTCTCTGGCACGCGTTTCTGAAAGAACGGTTCGGCGTCGATGCCTTTGGGGAAGCGCTTGAGCACCATGGGCCGTCCGCCTGCGCCACGCAGTGCCCCTTCTGCGACGGCAAGGTAATAGTTCACCAGATCGAGCTTGGTCACCCCTGGCTCGGGAAACACCACTTTGTCCGGATTGGAGATGCGGACCTCATGGCCGGCGATCTCGAGGATCTCGGCCGGGGGCTTCGACGGGTTCATGCGGCCACGCTAGCAATTACCAGCCCTCCCAGCCAGAGTTGCGGGGGAGGAAAGGCTAAGAAACTGTGAATCCGGGGCCGTGGAATTTGGAAACTGGCTTTAAAAATATAAGTAGGTATGGTGATGTCATACCGAAAATACTGAAGGAGCAGAAAATGTCCGGCAAATCACCCAGCAGTGCCAAGTCGAAAAAGACTGGTAAGACAATTCTCGAAAAGCGTGCCGAAAAGAGAGCAAAGGCCGAAGGCGGCGATAACGTCTTTTCCAAGCCAAGAAAGAACCAACGGTAAGTCCAAGGAGGGGCTGCGCCGCGCGCGAAGGCCGGAGGGCCGACAGCCCGCGCGTCCTGCACCAGGTTTGCAGAAACGAGCACTGAAAAGTGATTGAATCGGAAGTTAAAGGCATGCAGCAATTAATGACTGTTCTTATAATACCTGCGCGCATCAATGAATGCATCCGGGTGGAGCGCATTGAGCCCGCTATGGAAATGCGGCAGTCACTCGTGGAGGGAAATGTTGAAGCCATTTCAGGCCGTGGATGGCACGTTCTCCTGAACGACCAAGCGATCCACATTCCTTTGCCACCGAACCCGCGGGCTGAGGTTTTGATCAGGGAGGCAGGAACCCCCATGGAGGACACCGTCAGCGGCACCGCCGTTTTCCTTGGTCATGGAAGTAACGGCACGGACCAGGATGTGCCGGGCCATCTGCTGAGCTTGGCGGAGCGGCTGTTCCAGACTCGGCTGGCAGCTTAAGAAGCGGGCGTTCCCAGGTGAGGCCGGGACGGGCCGACTATATTGGCCCTGTCAGCCCACCACCACCTTTGAGGGAGCCTGCACACCATGGCCAAGGAACTTGCCACCCAACTCATCGAACAACTCCAGGCTGCCGGGGTGCAGCGCATCTACGGAATTGTGGGCGACAGCCTGAATCCAATCGTGGACGCTGTCCGGCAAACAGGAGGCTCCGCGAAGGGCGGTATCGACTGGATCCATGTACGCCATGAGGAAGCTGCTGCCTTTGCTGCTGCTGCAGAGGCTCAACTGACGGGAAAGCTGGCGGTCTGCGCGGGCTCATGCGGCCCCGGCAACCTGCACCTGATCAATGGGCTGTATGACGCCAACCGCACCGGAGCGCCGGTGCTTGCCATCGCCTCACACATCCCCAGCAAGCAGATTGGCAGTGGCTTCTTCCAGGAAACCCATCCGGACCGCTTGTTCAACGAGTGCTCTGTGTATTCGGAAATGATCAGTACCGCCGAGCAAGCACCGCGGGTGATGCACAGCGCCATCCAGAACGCTATTGGTCTTGGGGGAGTCGCGGTGGTCACCTTGCCTGGCGACATCGCCGGGCTTGAGGCTACGGCCCCAACTCCGCTTCCGGCCACGTTCCGACCGGCCGCCTTGATTCCGGACCCGGCAAGCGTCCGCGAACTGGCGGACGCCATTAACGACGCCGGAAAGGTCGCCATTTTCGCCGGGGCAGGTGTTGCGGGCGCCCATGATGAACTGATCGCCCTGGCTGAACGTATTAACGCCCCTATCGGCCATTCCCTGCGGGGCAAGGACTTTGTCCAGTACAGCAACCCTTTCGATATTGGGATGACCGGGCTGCTGGGCTATGGTGCCGCGGCTGAGGGCATTGAAGACGCGGACCTGCTGATCATGCTTGGCACCGACTTTCCCTACGACCAATTCCTCCCGGACACCCGGACGGCCCAGGTTGACCGCGCCGCACAGCGGTTGGGGAGGCGGACCGACGTCGACATTGCAGTCCATGGCGACGTCCTGCCAACGTTGACGGCACTGCTGCCGCTGGTGACGCCGAAGAAGAACCGGCGCTTCCTTGACCAGATGCTGAAGAAGCATGACCGTCTGATGAACAAAGCTGTGGGCGCCTACACGCGCAAGGTGGAGAAAAAGCAGCCCATCCACCCGGAGTACGCTGCGTCGCTGCTTGACCAGGTTGCGGCCGAGGATGCCGTCTTCACGGCTGATACCGGCATGTGCAACGTCTGGACGGCGCGCTACATCAATCCGCTGGGAACGCGTCGGCTGATCGGCTCGTACCTCCACGGATCCATGGCCAATGCACTCCCGCACGCGATCGGCGCGCAGCTTGCCTATCCCGGACGGCAGGTCATTTCCGTTTCCGGAGACGGGGGACTGTCCATGTTGCTGGGCGAGCTGATCACCGTGGCCGCGCACCGGCTGCCGGTGAACGTTGTGGTCTTCAACAACTCAACCCTGGGCATGGTCAAGCTGGAGATGCTGGTGGACGGCCTTCCCGACTTCGGAGTGGACGTACCGGACGCCAACTATGCGGCGGTGGCCAAGGCCTTGGGTTTCCACGCTGTCCGCGTTACGGATCCCGCTGACGTCGAAGCGGCGTACCGGGCCGCGTTTGCTCATCCTGGTCCGTCACTGGTGGAGCTCATTACCGACCCCAACGCGTTGTCCATCCCACCGAAGATTTCCGGGTCCCAGGTCATCGGCTTTGCGACCGCCATGTCCAAAGTGGTGCTGAACCGCGGCGCCGGGGAGGCTGTCAGCATGGCGCGCAGCAACCTGCGGAATATTCCCCGGCGCTAGCTACAGCTGGCGGGCGGCGGCCAGGTAGGGTGCTGTCCGGCTCGTTTCGGAACGCTCGACGACGGCTGGCGGGCCTGCGACCATCACCCTGCCGCCGGCGTCGCCGCCGCCGGGGCCTAGATCGATCACCCAGTCGGCGCCTGCGACAACGTCCATCTCATGCTCCACCACGATCACCGTGTTGCCGGCGTCCACCAGCCTGTGCAATTGGGCCATCAGAAGTTGAACATCGGCAGGGTGCAATCCGGTGGTGGGCTCGTCCAGCAAATAAAGGGTGTGGCCGCGTTGGATGCGCTGCAGCTCGGAGGCGAGTTTGATGCGCTGTGCTTCGCCCCCGGAAAGTTCCGTGGCGGGTTGGCCCAGCCGGAGATAGCCCAAGCCCACCTCGCGAAGGGTTTGGAGGCTACGGGCAACGCCGGGGAGATCAGCCAGGAATTCGGACGCTGCGTTCACCGTCATGCCCAGGACTTCGGCAATATTGCGTCCACGGTAGGTGACTTCCAAGGTTTCCGGATTGAATCGTGAGCCGTGGCATTCGGGGCAGGGACCGTAACTCCCCGGCAGGAACAGAAGTTCTACTGCAACAAAGCCTTCTCCTTGGCAGGTTTCGCAGCGGCCGCCAGCCACGTTGAAGGAGAACCGTCCAGCCCCGAAACCTCGTGAACGGGCGTCCGGAGTGGCGGCGAATTCCTTCCGGACTCCGTCGAAGAGCCCTGTGTAGGTGGCCAGGTTGGAGCGGGGGGTCCGGCCGATGGGCTTCTGATCGACCTTCACGAGCCGATCCAACTGGTGCAGCCCGGAAATGAGTCCCACAGCGTCCGGCATCGGCGGGATGTCTGCATCGAGGGCCTCCGGATGCAGCGCAGCCCCCACCACCTCCGCAAGAACGTGGCTGACCAGGGTGGACTTACCCGATCCGGACACCCCTGTCACTGCTGTGAGGACGCCCAGCGGGAACTCTGCATGGACGTCGCGAAGGTTGTGCCTGTTGACGTTGTGTAAGGTGAGCCATTCCTTCGGTGGCCTGGGCGAGGCTGGACCGGTTCCGGCGGCCACCACACCGTCGTCGTGAGTTGCCTCGGCACTTTCGGCGCCAAGACTACGGTCAGGAAACAAGAAGGGGCGCGTCACGGACTCCTGGACATCCGCCAGTCCGCTTACAGGGCCGCTGTAGAGGATTTCTCCTCCACCCTCGCCTGCGTGCGGCCCAACATCCACCAACCAGTCGGCCGCCCTGACCAAGTCCATGTTGTGCTCCACCACGAACACCGAGTTACCGGAGCTTTTGAGCTGATCCAGCACAGCCAGGAGCGGCTCGGCATCGGCTGGATGAAGTCCGGCAGATGGTTCATCAAGTACGTAGATGACACCGAACAGCCCGGACCGCAGCTGCGTGGCGATCCGGAGTCGTTGCATCTCACCGGGGGAGAGCGTTGGTGTTGGGCGACCCAGCGCCAGGTAGCCCAGCCCCAGCTCAAGGAGTACGTTGACCCGGCCCAGGAGATCGCGGGTGATGGCGAGGGCTACCTCGTTGACTTCCCCGGAGGTCTGGGTACGCGAGGCTGTGCTGGCCGCTGTCAATTGCGTGGTGGGGCGGATGATGTCGGCCAGTTCTGTCATCGGCAGGGAGTTGAGCTCGGCGATGGTTTTTCCGGCGAAGGTAACGGCCAGTGCTTCCGGCCGGAGCCCGCTGCCACCACATCGCGGGCACTGCCCCGTTTCCATGAAGCGCAATACCCTGTCACGCATCGAGGAGCTTTTCGAGTCGGCCAGGGTGTGGAGCACATAGCTTTTGGCGCTCCAGAACCGACCCTTGTACGGTTTGGCGACTCGGTCGCGTTGCGGTGTCACTTCCACGACGGGCTGCTCTTCGGTGAAGAGGATCCAGTCGCGGTCCTTCCTGGGGAGCTTCCGCCACGGCGTGTCGACGTCATAGCCCAGGTGAGTGAGGATGTCACGGAGGTTCTTGCCTTGCCAGGCGCCGGGCCACGCGGCGATCGCACCATCCCGGATGCTGAGTGAAGGGTCCGGAACCAGGGACTCTTCGGTGACCGTGTGGGCAACACCGAGTCCGTGGCACTCGGGGCAGGCGCCAGCTGCAGTGTTGGGGGAGAATGCATCAGAGTCCAGCTGGCTGGCCCCTTCGGGATAACTTCCGGCTCGGGAGAAGAGCATGCGTAGTGAGTTGGATAGTGTGGTCAGCGTGCCAACACTGGAACGTGCGGTTGCCGTGCCGCGGCGCTGTTGAAGGGCGACGGCGGGAGGCAGCCCCGTGATGGATTCCACCTTGGGGTTGTGGCCCTGTTGGATGAGGCGCCGGGCGTAAGGTGCCACGGATTCGAAGTAGCGGCGTTGGGCTTCGGCAAAAATGGTGCCGAACGCCAGAGACGATTTTCCGGAGCCTGAGACTCCGGTGAACGCGACGATTGCATCGCGGGGCACGTCCACGTCCACGTTTCGGAGGTTGTTTTCGCGGGCTCCGCGGACTCTGACGAATCCGTCCTCGGACTCTGCCGACTGTGGTGTCGGCTGGATGCTGCCGGGCTGCCGGGCGATTGTCAGTTCACTGTCCATTGACATGACTCTATCGGCCCCACGAGCCGGCGCGCTTCGGCGAGCCCGGTCAGGGATGATCCCATGGCGCGGAATTCATGCTCCCCGGCCGCTGCCGCGTAACGTGTTCCGTCCGGCATGTCGACCCCGGCCGTGACCCCTTCCGGAATGTCGAGCCGCAGAATGAACTTCCACCTTCCGTAGCGCGGGCCTCCACCCAGGAGGACAATGCGGTTTATGGCAGATCAAAGTGGCAATGAAAACGTGGTCAAGCGGCTGATCGACTGCATCAACGAACGCCGTATTGACGTCATGGATGAGCTGTTCCATGATGACGCGGTGATGCACTGGCCGCAGTCCGGGGAAATTGTGCTCGGCGCCGGGAATCGCCGGGGGATTTACAACGCTTTTCCGCAGTTGCCCACCATCACGCCCCGCCGACTACTCAGCGGCGGGGATCTAGTGGTGGCAGAAGCGCTGCTGGATTACGACGGACCTCAGTACCAGACGGTGTTCATCTTCGAGTTCCGGGACGGCAGGATTGCCAAGGAGACGGCGTACTGGAGCGAGCCCTTCCCAGCTCCGCAGTGGCGCGCCGAGTGGGTGGAGATCAGCGGCGGCTAGTCGACCGCGGGCCGGCGTCGTTGCTGTTTGGTTGCCGACCTGTGCTCCTTTGCCACGCGGTGGCGCCGGGCAGAGCCCTTGGTCGGCTTGGAGGGGCGGCGGACGGTTTCCGGGACCAGGCCATTGCTGATGAGCCGGGCCAGCTTGGCCAAGGCAAGCTCGCGGTTACGAAGTTGGGACCGTTCCTCGGAGGCTGTGACTGTGATGACTCCCGCCACCAGTTTTGCTCCGAGGCGCCTGAGCAGCAGCAGCCTTTGCTCATCTGTCAGCGCGGAGGAATCGGCGACATTCCACAGCAATTCTGCGCGGCTGTCGGTGGTGTTGACGTGTTGACCGCCCGGACCCGACGAACGCGAAAAGCGCCAGCCAAGCTCCGACGCGGGAATCGTCAGCAAGGGCGGGATTTCCAGGTCCATGGAACAAGCCTCGCACGTCCCGGACGTTCATGGGGGCATCCATGCGAGGACATCCACAGACACGTTTTTAGGAATTAGGTAAGCCTAAGCTAATCTTTCATTTTGTGATTGAACTGAACGAACTCTCCGGCCTTGAAGCCGCGGACCTCGTCCTCCGTTACGGGGACAAGGACGTGGTGCACGGCGCGGGCCTCAGGCTGGAACCGGGCCGCATCGTAGCCCTGGTGGGTCCGAATGGCAGCGGCAAGTCCACACTTCTGCGGGCCCTGGCCCGTTTGCACGAGGCATCATCCGGTTCTGTGACGGTTCGACCCGCTGACGGTGAAGCCAGTGACGCCCTCATGATGAAGCGCAGCGATTTCGCCCGGCATGTGACGTTGCTATCCCAGAGCCGTCCCGTGCCGCACGGCCTGAGTGTTCGTGATGTTGTCGAGTTCGGCCGCCATCCGTACCGCGGACGGTGGCGTGCCGCCGATCCGGAGGGCCCGGCCGCCGTCCACCGCGCCATGGAGCTGACGGGTGTTGCTGAGCTTGGGAGCCGTGGCGTCCACGAACTGTCCGGAGGGCAGCTTCAGCGCGTGTGGCTGGCAAGCTGCCTCGCGCAGGACACGTCCGTCCTGCTGCTCGACGAGCCGACAAACCACCTGGACCTGCGCTACAAGGTGGAGATTTTCGACCTCGTGCACGACCTCGCCCGCGTTCATGGCGTGGCCATTGGTGTTGTTCTGCACGATCTCGATGAGGCCGCCGCATTGGCCGATCACGTGGTGGTGCTCTCCGAAGGCCGCATCGCAGCCGCCGGGCCGGCTCATGAGGCCCTCGACGCAGCGCTCCTGAGCGAGGTCTACTCCATCCCCATCGTCACCCACACAGACCCGCTGACCGGCCGGCTGCGCACTCGCGCGGTGGGTCGGCACAGCAATAGCTAGACCCCCAAGCGTCACCACAACGAGTCAATCCCCACCACGAAAGGGACCCCGCGTCCATGAAGATCCACAAGGCCCTTGCGGCCACTGCCGCACTGGCAGTCCTGCTCACCGGCTGCGGCACCACCGAAGGCCCCGCAAGCTCGGCATCAAACACCGCCGCTGCCGGAGGAGCCATCACCGTGACCGATGCCCGCGGCACTGAAGTAAAGCTCGACGGCCCTGCCAAGCGTGTAGTGGGCACTGAATGGAACGTGGTGGAGAACCTGACCACTCTCGGCGTCATGCCAGTGGGCGTCGCAGACGTCAAGGGTTACAGCGCGTGGGTTACCGCCGGCAAGCTGGACAGCACCCCCACGGACATCGGAACCCGCAACGAGCCCAGCTTCGATACCATCGCGTCGTTGGATCCTGACCTGATCGTCGCCACCACCGACCTCGCCGAGCCCGTCATCAAACAACTCGAAGAGTTGGCTCCTGTGGTTGTAGTGAAGTCCGCCGATGGCAGCCGCCAGATTGCGCAGGCCGAGGACAACCTGAAGCTCGTCGCCAAGGCAACCGGCACCGAGAAAAAGGCCGACGACGCCATCGCCGCATTCGATGCCGCCGTCGCCAAGGGCAAAGCTGACCTTGAGAAGGCCGGACTCGGCGGATCCCGCGTAGCTTTCGCCGATGGCTGGGTAGCTGACGGCAAGGTCTCCATCCGCCCGTTCACCAAGGGTTCCCTGCTGGCCGATATCAACACTGAACTTGGCCTCGTGAACCCGTGGACGGTTCAAGGCGATCCGGCTTACGGCCTGGGCTCCACCGACGTCGAAGGCCTGACCGCTGTCACCGCCGACCACTTCGTGTACATCACCAACAGTGCCGACGGCGATTTCACCGAACAGTTGACCGACAACGCTGTCTGGAAATCCCTCCCCTTCGTCTCAGCCGGCAAGGTGCACCGCCTTTCTGACGGCATCTGGATGTTCGGCGGCCCTGCCTCGATGACCCAGTACGTCGACGCGATCGTCGCGTCCCTGACCAAGTAGTCCCACCCGCATGACCGACACTGTGAAGAGGCCCGCCATGACCGTACCCACGGCCGTGGCAGGTGCTCCCGTACCAACCTCGCCGTCCGGACGAGGTGGCCGCTTTCGTTCCGGCCCAGCCGTGGTGGCTGGCGTTGGAGTAGTTATTCTGGCCCTGTTTTCCATGATTCACCTGACTCAAGGAACGGCCGACGTCGGCCCTTTCCAGTTGTTGGGGCTTCTCGCCGGAGACGGAACAGACCAGGAAACCGCAGTGTTGCTTGCCTCGCGGGTGCCGCGCCTTTTCGCCGGCCTGCTGGTCGGTATCGCGTTGGGGGTGGCCGGCGCAGCCTTGCAGTCGGCCACCCGCAACGTCCTTGCTTCCCCTGACACGCTGGCTGTCAACGCCGGCGCACATTTCGCGATTGTTGCTGTGGCCGCGTTCGGCCTGACACTTCCGGCCGTCTTGTCCGGTGGCATCGCGTTCATCGGCGGCCTCGCCGCGGCAGTGCTGGTGCTTGCCTTGTCCGGCGGTGGTGCGAACGGAAATGGCGGTCCCATCCGTTTGGTGCTGGCCGGTACGGCACTTGCCCTGGGGTTGCATTCAGCCACCAGTGCCCTCCTTCTGTTGTTCAGCCAGGAGACAACTGGCCTTTACGCCTGGGGCCAAGGCAGCCTCGCGCAGTCACGCACCGACGAACTGATCCAGTTCACACCGGTGGTTCTTCTGGCCATCGCCGGCCTCTTTCTCTTGGCCCGACGGATGGATCTTTTGGGTCTGGGCGACGACGCCTCGAGGCTGGCCGGTGCGGATCCGCGCCTGGCCCGGGTCGGCGCCGTCGTGCTTGCCGTGGTCCTGTCCGCTGCTGCTGTGACCATCGCCGGTCCGATCGGTTTCGTGGGCCTGTGCGCGCCTGCCATCGTGCGCCTGCTGGCCTCCCGACTTCGCGGACTGGGCCGGCACAGAACACTGCTGCCCATCTCCGGCTTGGCCGGTGCAGTGGTTGTGATCGGCGCGGACGTGCTGGTTCGTGGACTTTTCGGCGCCCAGGCGGGGGTTGAAGTGCCCACCGGCGCGGTCACCACAGTCTTCGGCGCCGTATTCCTTGTCATCCTGGCCATGCGGATGTCCGACGCCGGATTGAGTGGTGCCGGTGACGCCCTGGCAAAGCTTCGATCCCGCAGGTTCTTCCTTGGCGTGGTGATCGGGCTCTTGGTTTTGCTCACCGGTTTGCTGGTGGCCGGAGCACTGCTGGGCGACGCGAAGCTGCTCCTGGGGGATCTGGTCAATTGGCTCACAGGTCAATCCGGAAACCGCGTCAGCGCTGTACTGGGCACCCGGATGCCGCGTGTCCTTGCCGCCGTACTCGCCGGAGCTGCTTTGGCTCTGGCCGGCGCCTTGATTCAAGCGGTGTCCCGCAATTCCCTGGCCGAGCCCGGAATCCTTGGCGTCTCCGGCGGTGGCGGCCTCGCAGCAATCATCGTCATCACCACTGTCCCCACAGCAGGGTCCTGGGTGATTACCGGCTCCGCGCTCGGGGGAGCGGCATTGTCCGCGCTGCTGGTCTTCGGACTGGCTTTCCGGGGCGGGCTTCAACAGAACAAGCTGGTCTTGATCGGCATTGGCATTTCCGCAGGGCTGGCAGCCGCCATCACTGTTCTTCTGGTGACCACTGACCCGTTCAACCAGACAAAAGCCCTGACCTGGCTGTCTGGCTCTACCTACGGCCGCAACTTCGCCTCAGTTCTGCCCCCGCTGCTGGCCTTGGTGCTTGCCCTGCCCGTGCTCGCGGGCATGCGCCGTGATCTGGACCTGATTGCAGTGGATGACGACTCTCCCCGTGTGCTGGGAATCGGGCTGTCCGGGTCCCGGCTGCTCCTCCTTTCCGTGGCGGTACTCTTGACCGCTGGAGCCGTCTCTTCGGTAGGCGTCATTGCCTTCGTTGGGCTTGTGGCACCGCATGCGGCCCGCACTTTGGTTGGCGCACGACACTCCCGTGTCCTGCCGGTTGCCGCACTGATTGGCGCCTCCACGGTGGTGCTGGCTGACACCATCGGCCGCACGCTGATCGCACCGGCGCAGATACCCGCTGGAATCATGACGGCGTTGGTGGGTGCGCCCTACTTCGTGTATTTGCTGTGGCGTTCCCGCGTGGACCGCACCGTCTGATCGTTTAGCGACGTCCGGATACGGGTTGGCGAGAGGAGGCACGCGCTGGAGCCGGAGTCATTTCCTGACTTCCTGGCCATAGCCCTGAAAGAGAGTCTCGATCCGCGTCGCCAGCCGCATAGGATCGAGTCATGGCCGGTTCCCTGGATGTCCTTGGCCCCATCCTGGAAATGATGACGTGGGTGGGGTTCGTTCCGGGCGTGCCATTGTTGATCAGCGCATGGATCATTGCCAAGCGTCGTTGCGTCTGGGCCACCGCAGATGGAAAACAATTCGCCGCAGGCGGCTTCCTGGGACTGCAGTGGCAGGATCAGTCGAACGAGGAACAAAAAGTCCTCCTGGACATTCCTGCTCGGGAGGACAGCATTGATCCCGGCACCGTGGTGGTCCACTATGACCTCTGCCATCCGTCCCGGTGCTCGCTCAGGCCGCCCCGCCACGACAACACGGTGTTGATTCTGGGCTGGATCCTCACTGGGGTTGGGATACTCAGCACCCTCGGAGGATTCGTACTTCTCCTCCTCTAGCCCGGATCTTCCTCCAGCCAGGGCCTCTTGAACAGCTGATCGCTCAGGACTAGCGTTTCCCGCGCGCGGTCAACGCGCACGGCTAAATGGAGGAGGCTGCTATGAGTGAGACCACCGCAACGTTGATGGTGGACTTGATCATTTCCCTGGACGGCTACGCTTCTGCCGAAGGGTGGCCAGGCTGGTGGGGGTTGGAAGGCCCGGAATACTTGGCCTGGCTTGATGAGGAGGGAAGGAAAGAATTCACCACCATCATGGGGGCCACCACGTATCGGGTGATGTCCAGCATGTCGGAGCAAGCGTCTGAAGACAGCTCCGGGTTTTCGGAGGAAGAGGGTGCCAGCTTGGGCGGTTTGGCCGCCATGCCCAAGATCATCTTTTCCTCCACGTTGAAAGAACCCTTGGTGTGGCCAAACTCGGAGCTGATTTCCGGTGACGCTGTGGAGGCCGTTCGGGAATTGAAGAGGACCAGATCCGGTACCTTCAGCACGCTGGGCAGTCCGAGCCTCTGCCGTTCCCTGCTGATGGCCGGGCTGGTGGACAGATATCGCCTGGTGATCTTTCCCGTGATCACCGGCAGGACCGGAAGCGAGCGGATCTTCGACGGGTACCCGGACGTTTCCCTGGAGCTGGTGGAGAGCCGGACGTTCGATGGCAGGTCTCAGTTGCTGGAGTACGTTCCCACTGTGATTGATGGGCCGCCGCCGGCAAGGCAGGGCTGATTACCTGTGAGTCCACGTCCAAGTCAACGCCGGAAACTCCTTAAGTACCCTCCACAGGAGAAGCGGTATTGGGCAAGCTGGAGTGCTGGGCTACCTGGCGTATTGCGTCTGCTGGCCACTGGCGTGTTCGAGCAGCGGTGCCATGCACTCTGCGTAGTACGTCATGACTTCGGCGAAAGTGAGCAACTCCGGTCCTTCGGCAGCGGTGCCTTCAGCGTGCTGCGGGACAGTCGGGTCCATTCGGCAGAGGACCGGTTCGCGGCTGACACCGTTGGCCGTCAGGGTTGCAATTCCCCAGGGTCGGCTGTGGTCGGTCACGGAAATACCTGCTGCATCGAAAGTATCCCGCAGGACGTAGTGGGTGACTGTTCGCCATGACTGGAGAAATGGCGGCTGCAGCTGCTCTATGAGGTCGTCGTCCTGGCGGCGGTAGGCGTCCGCGAGGGCAGCTGTCAGTCCGTCCCACTCGTTGGCGTCCCGGACCATAAGATGCGCGGTCCTCAGGCGGTCAATGGTTTCGCTTAACGTCATGGCAGTCCCCAAACTTCCCGTCGTTTTTCCTGCCCCGCGGCGCAGGCCTGACCTCCGTCGGCAGGTCACTATCAAAGAGAACGGATGAAGCCACAGCATGATTCCCTGAAAACCACGCGCTCTGCTTTTTGGCCTGCCAGCGACATTCCTCGTCCGCCTAGCAAATCAGTAGCCTTACTAATAGGGTAGCTATGGGGAACGACCCCTAGGACGCGAAGTTGAGTCCAGGCACGAGGAGAAGTGAGGCCCGTATGACTGAAGAACAAGCCATCAGCAAAGTCACCGACATCATCAACGACTCCAAGATCGGAATGCTGACCACCGTCAACGAGTCCGGCGCATTGGTCAGCCGGCCCTTGGCCGTTCAGGAAGTCAAGGACGACGGCGACATGTGGTTCTTTACGGGACTGGGAACATCGCAGGTTGCCCACGTACGCCAGGATCCGCGAGTCAACGTTTCCTTCGGCAAGAAGACCGAGTGGGTCTCCGTGGCAGGAACAGCGGAGGTTGTCACAGATCGGCAGAAGATCCACGAGATGTGGAACCAGGTGGTGGAGGCGTGGTTCCCCGATGGCCCTGACACCCCTGAGGTTTGCCTGCTGCGCGTTGACTCGGACTCAGCAGAGTACTGGACCAGCCCGGGCGGAACGGCTGCTACCGTTCTTCAATGGGTCAAGTCCAAGGTCACAAATTCGCGTTTCAGCGTGGGCGAGAGCGGCACCGTGGAATTATAAGCCGCCGTGGTTGATGCCGAGCGGTTTCGGGTTCTCCTGGAGGACGAACGGAATCGCAAACTCGAACTGCTGAAGGCGCTGCGAAGCGACATTACCTCCGTCAGTCTCGCCCGGCAGGACTCCAACGTGGACGATGAACACGATCCCGAGGGCAGCACCATAGCGTTCGAGCTATCTCAGGCATCTGCCCTCATGGGCCAAAGCCGGGTTGGATTGGAGCAGATCGAAGAGGCGCTGGCCAGGATAGCGGACGGAACCTACGGGCAGTGTGCGGTTTGCGGCGTAGCCATTCCCGAGGGCAGGCTTGAGGCCAGGCCATGGACTCCCTTTTGCGTCGACCATGCCTCAGGTAAGCGACATTGACTGACGAAGACGTTGGTTCAGCTGGACATGCCCGGTGACACCGGAACGAATTCAATGCCCTGCTGGACCTTCTTCTTGGGTCCCCGGTCAAAGCCCTTGGCGTCCAGATGATTCGCCGCCCGGTAGCTCGCCAGTGCTTCGTCATAGATTTCGTTCAGCCGCCGTGCGGTGAAGACCTCCTCGGTCCCGTCGGAAAAAACCACGGACACCTCGGCGCTGGCGGGAAAGTGCCGTTTCATCCGGATGAATCCTTGGGCGTCCTGGTGCAGGGAGATCACGTGGCAACCGCGCTTTCAGTAGTGGTGGTACATGCCAGTCTTCCGTACCATCGGCGCATTCGCAGCAATGAGCGGCGTTCGAGTCGGAGACTCGCCGGTTCCGAACACCATGCTCAAGGCAGGGAGTCCTTGTCTGATGCGGTTTCGGCCGTGCTGGCCCGGTCGGCCGCTGCGCCCTGCTTCCTGCTGGCCAGCAGGAACGGAACAGCTATGAGCTCGACGACGCCCGATATTGCCAGTGATGCCGGATAACCGTAAAGATCAGCTCCCCGGCCCAAGGCAGGCTGGATCACTACGCCGCCGCTGGAACCCATCAGCGAATCAAAACTCAGGACGGTGGCTCGCTGCTTGGACGGGATCATGTCGTTCACGTACGCTTGCCGGACGGGCGTGGCCGCGGAACCCACAACGGCCCACAATGCGAGCAGAACCAGGGCCACCCAGAAGATCCGCGTGAATCCCAAGACCAGCAGGATGAGGGCGCTCACCACTGCGCTGAGGATGAGCACGGATGTTCGCTTGTGGAACATTTGCCGTGCGTGCGGGGCGAGCCAGCCCCCAAGGATCTGCGAACCGGCGACTATCGCAGCAGCCAAACCAGCGATGGAATACGCTTTGGGGTCGCCAAAAAGGTCCAGCAGGTACGGCTGCAGTGCGTAGAAGACATAGAACCCGACGCCAGCGCTGAAGGGCGCTGCCAACATCACGTAGCGGACGGGCGGGTTCTTCAATCCGTTCTCGATCGATGCCGACAGCACCGCGCGCGTGGCGCGGAGGGGGTGCGTTGAACGCTCAGGTGAGAACCCGACGTCGTGCATGAGTCCGAAAGCGACAGCAAACATGCCAAGCAGCACCAACACGCGAAGGAGGAACGGCACGCCAAGGTTGGTTGCCTGGGCTATCACCCCGCCGGCCACTGAACCAAGCAGCATCGCTACACCCTGGACCATCTGCCCGCGGCCCAGCACCGGTTCCAATCCGCCGTGGTAGCCCGAAAAGCGCAGGGCATCGACGAGCCACGCCTCCACAGCGCCGGAAAAGAACGTGAAGCCGAGGCCCAGGAGGACAGAGACAACGGCCCACATCCAGAACGGCGCGGAGATCTGCCACATCACGAAATAAAGGTAGGTGGATACGGCCAACGTCACCGTCCCCAGCAGGAACGAGACACGACGCCCCCAGCCGTCTGCTATAACGCCCGTGGGAACTTCGAAAAGAACCATGCCAACAGTGAAGAAGGCATTGGCGGCAAACGCCTCCAGATTACTCAGGCCAGCGTCCAGGAGGAAAAGGGTGTTGATACCCCATATGAAGGACGCCGCCACGGTATTGCCAAGCGTCAATGTCAGGTAGACGCGTTGGATCTTTCGGGCGGCATCATTCAGGGTGTCGCCGCCCTCACCGGTGCCGGGAGTGACCACCAGCCAATTCTCGTCCCGTGTCCCGTACTCCGCCAGGGATTCCGGTGACTGCCGGCTAATTTTCGTGACTGGCTGCGGTGTCAGGGGAGGCTGCCCCCTCGCTGACATCCCGGCGCTCAATGGCCCAGCCATCATGTCCGGGAAAAGATCCGGAGTTCACGCGAACGCGGGAACACCGAAGCCTGCAAGCGGCACGGCGCAGCAATTCTTCCGCGATCCTGCCGTATCAAAGACCACCAACCTGGCGCCCACCGACTTGAGCGAGCTGAGGACATTGGAAAAACCACTGATTCAGCCTTGGCTGAGTCGTGCGTGTCCATGGAGCCGCTCGAGCACCACCGTCCGGTATTCGGGCTGGTAATGCTTGAGGTTAGTGGCGATGGTCCTGTTCCAGTCGATATCTCTATCCCGTGGCCGGCGGATCCTTGCCGGCAAATGCCGGGAAACCCCACTGGGGCTCCCCGGCACTCCTGCCAATCCCTACGCCTGGTTGCTCACCAAGCCGGCAGTTACGTCCATACCCGCTGTCGGTTTCCTGCCCTCGCGCTGCATCGACAGCAACGGCGAGAAGAACCGTCCAAGTTCCGCCGTCGCTGTCAAAGGCAACACGTTGGCGACGTACTGGTCCGGGCGTACCACGACCACGACGCCGCCGCGGCTGATGCCCCGGAGGTCGAAGATGTCAGCGTTGGGGTCGGTGCCAAACACCTTTTCAAGGTAGGTGAGCTTGAACGGTCCAACGGTGGGCTTAAACGCCGCGGGTACGGCGTTGATGTCCACGGTGGTGTGGTCCTGTTGGTAGATCACCTTCACGTCGAACCAGGCGTCACGGTCAGCGTCCGACGGCGCCGCGGCCAGCGGCGAGTCCGGCGAGTTCGCGATCCACTCGGCGAAGTCCGCCACAGGGCCGTCGGCGCCTGCTTGCGCTGCGTCGGCAAAGACATAGATGCGCCAGCGTCCGTCTGCTTTGGCATGGTGGCCCAGGTGCATGGGGTTGGTGTCGCAAACCCTCTGGACCGGCGCCGATTTGAAGCGCTTACCCACGGGGAAGCCGGTGGCGAGGTCCTGGTGCTGCGCCTCGGCAACGAGCATTGAAGGCGCGTATTGGGTCATGAAGCCGGCCGGGAACTCGGCGGTGCTGGTGTAGAACGTTTCCAGTTCAGCTGGGTCTTCGAACTCTTCGGGCTTCTTCGCCATCAACGTGGACCACTGCTTGTCGAAATCGATGAGGTTCTTGGCCACCACCTGGCGCTCGGCCGAGTACGTGTCCAGCAGGCTTTCAGGGCTGCGGCCCTCCAGCACGTGGCCGAGCTTCCAGCCGATGTTGAAACCGTCCTGCATGGACACGTTCATCCCTTGCCCCGCTTTGGCGCTGTGGGTGTGGCATGCATCGCCGGTGATGAACACTCGCGGGGTGCGCGTACCGCGCTCCTCCGGCAGGACGTCGTCGAACCTGTCCGTGAGCCGGTGACCTACCTCGTACACGCTGTGCCACGCCACGTTGCGAACATCCAATGTGTACGGGTGGAGGATGTCGTTGGCTTTTTGGATGATTTGCTCAATGGTGGTCTGGCGCACGGCGCCCTTGTCATTGGGGTTGACTTCGCCCAGGTCCACGTACATGCGGAACAGGTGTCCACCCTCGCGGGGGATTAACAAGATGCTGCCGCCCGTGCCGGACTGGATTGCACATTTGGTGCGGATATCCGGAAAATCGGTCACCGCGAGCACATCCATGACGCCCCAGGCGTGGTTGGCCTGATCGCCGGCCAGGTGACAGCCGATCGATTCACGAACCTTGCTGCGCGCGCCGTCGGCACCCACCACGTACTTGGCGCGGATGATGCGCTGCTGGCCTTCGTTGGGCCCGGAGGTGCGACCCAGGGTCACCTCAACCGGGTAGTCACCCTCGCCTGTGACGTTGAGACCGTGAAACTCGTAGCCATAATCCGGCGTCATGCGTGCGGGGGAGTTGGCCATGAATTCAGCGAAGTAGTCCAGTACCCGGGCCTGGTTCACGATCAAGTGTGGGAATTCGCTGATTCCAGCGGGGTCATCCACAGCTCGTGCTGCCCGGACAATCCGGGAATGATCGGCCGGATCCGGCTTCCAGAACGCCATCTCCGTGATCCGGTACGCCTCCGCGATGATGCGCTCGGCAAATCCGAAGGCTTGGAATGTCTCCACGCTGCGGGCCTGAATGCCGTCAGCCTGACCGATGGCCAGACGCCCGGGGCGACGTTCAATGATTCGCGTGGTGATGTCCGGGAACTGTGAGAGCTGCGCCGCCGTGAGCATGCCCGCAGGGCCGGTGCCCACGATGAGAACATCAACCTCGTCAGGAAGCTCGGCCGGGCGGTCAATTCCTACGCCGGCGGCTGGCTCAACTCGCGGGTCACCGGATACATAACCGTGATGGTGAAACTGCACGGGCTTTCCTCACTTCTTTGTGGGCTGCTGCATTGGGGTATGTTCGATAATAGAACACCATGTTCTATTATCGCTCCACCAATCGTAATGCGGCTCACATCCGTGGACAAGTCATTGACGCGTCTTAAGCAGGAACCTTGTACTACTTGCTGCGGTTCGGACTCCTGACATGTCAGGATCAGGTATGCCGCGACTGATGCTCTTGGACACTGCCTCCTTGTATTTCCGCGCCTTCTACGGCGTACCCGATTCCATCCGCCGGGCCGACGGAACGCCGGTGAACGCCGTGCGGGGATTAATGGACATGATCGCCAGACTCACCACCGACTACGAGGCCACGCATTTGGTGGCCTGCTGGGACAACGATTGGCGCCCGCAGTGGCGCGTGGAGCTCATCCCCAGCTACAAGCAGCACAGGGTCGCTGAGCTCGTCCCACATGGCCCGGATGTAGAAGTTGTCCCGGATCCGCTTGAGGCGCAGATTCCCATGATCCGCCGGGTCTTGGACCTCGCCGGGATCGCTGTAGTGGGTGTTGACGAGCACGAGGCGGATGACGTGATTGGCACCTACGCGAGCCTGGCGACCTTCCCGACGGACGTGGTCACCGGTGACCGTGACCTCTTCCAGCTCGTTGATGATGACCGCGGCGTGCGTGTCATCTACACCGCGCGTGGCATGAAGAACCTGGAAGTTCTCACCGACGTCGTAGTGGTGGGCAAGTACCGTGTCCTGCCCCAGCAATACGCTGACTTCGCAACACTTCGCGGCGATTCCTCCGACGGACTTCCGGGCGTTGCCGGCATCGGCGAAAAGACGGCGGCGTCGTTGCTGGGTACCCATGGATCGCTGGAAGGGCTCCTTGAGGCGGCAGAAGCTTCCGACGGCGATGTGTCGGCTTCGGTGAGGGCCAAGCTGTCCGCGGCGGCTGACTATCTCAAGGTGGCCCCCACAGTGGTCAATGTTGTGCGTGACCTGCAAGTTCCGACACTTGACGAAGCGGGCGCTGAGCTGCGCCCCGTCACCGGCGAGGCGCGAACTGAACTTGAGCAGCTGGCCACCGAGTGGAACTTGGGCGGCTCGGTCAAAAGGCTGCTGGATGCGCTGGACCGCTTCCGTTAGAGGGACCCGCTTCCACCAGGGCTCCACGCACAGAATCCGGTTCACTTTCACAGCCGAATGACAGGTTCGAAACAGCCAGGGCTGTGGTGCGTCTTCCATCGTGTTAAGAGGACGGAACCAATAACCGTCCCTCAGACGCCAGCCGCATCAACGGCTCATTGAGGAGAGGCATATGTCGAAAACCAAGAGAATCACCCTGGGAGTTGCAGCCGGAGCACTGGCACTGGGCGCAGGCCTGGGTGCAACCGGTATCGCGACGGCGGCCACCACACCGTCGCCGAGCGCTACCTCGTCACCCGGCACCACGTCGTCTACAGATGCGGGCACCCCGTCCGATCGTGGGTCAAAGCCAGGCGGACACGGCCCTGGCCGCGATCGGGGGCAGATAGCTGCTGAGTTGGCCACCAAGCTGGGCGTGGACGAAGCCAAGGTCACTGAAGCCTTGAAAGCGTTCCGTGAGGCGAACAAACCCACCACGCCTCCTGCCGAAGGTACGGAAGGAACCAGGCCGGACCGCACAGCGCAAGACGCTGCCCTGGCCAAGTCTCTCGCTGAATCATTGGGCGTTGACGAAGCCAAGGTCACCACGGCCCTGGAAGAAATCCGGGCCGCAGGCCAGGCGGAACGTTCGGCCGCCTTGAAAACCAAGTTGGACCAAGCGGTAACGGATGGCAAGTTGACCCAAGCCGAGGCTGACGCCGTGACCAAAGCTGTTGAAGCAGGGGTCATAGGAGGAGGCGGCCGCTAGGCGACCCGGAAGTCGATTGCACCAAAAGGGTCTCCCGGGATACAACCGGGGGACCCTTTTCGTGTCGCCGGCAGTTGGTCTTACCGCCCAGAGCGGAACTGGCCTGTCCTCCGGGTAGCGGCGAAGCGGCTTGCCCTCGTAATGGGGGTAATCGGGGGCAAGCCATCGAGAAACCGAACATGCCCCCTTGACCTGCGCGAACGAGAGATTGGTAGACAGCCGCAGGGGTAACAGCAGTAGTGAGAGCCAAGACTGTTAACACGGGGACAGAGAACACAGGGACAGACGCCGCCAGTAGTCGCACACCTTTTGGTCCCACGGCCCTTCCCCGCCCCCGCGGCAGACTAAGTTTCACGAGGCCACTCAGTGGGTTCCACGCGTCAACTCACTTCCTGGGCCGCCTTTGACATGCGCTGCGTTGTTCCTTGCGTTCCGGGCCGCACTCAGAAACCGACCGCGAAGATCACTTCACATCCGACGTCCGAGCACAGTCCCGCAGCACCCAGCCCCTCTGGGTGGGGCTGATGTACTTTGTGTTTTCTATGTTCTGGGGGGTGTGTGGTGGTGGTTGCGTCGGGGTGTTTGTTGGGGGTCGATGTGGGGTGGACGCGGGAACGATTTCCGGGCCGATGCCATCGCCGTTCAGAACGGCCAGTCGGTACTGCTTGGATGTAGTCACGGTATTTCCTTTTCTTTATAACCAGGTCTCTTTGACGGACCAGGAACTAGTGAATGACTGCCATGAGTTCGGCGGCGTCGGCTGAGACCACATTGGCTCGGGGGTAGAGACGCAAGGCCTCAATGGGAACGATCAGCATCAAGTCGCCCCGATAAGTGTTGCTCTTGCTGTCTACGGCCAAGGTGCGTGCACCGTAGCGAAGCTCGTACTCATAGCGGGAACCGACGTACGACGTCGTGAGGATTTCCACGGGAAGCCCCACATGGCCGGACGGTACAGAGTCGTCCACCGGTGCGAGGGAGGCCTTCTCCGGACGGAACGCTACGGTGACCGAGTCGCCGTCGTGCATTTCGCCGGTCAGAACGGCGGTGACCGTTTCGCCGGTGTCTTCAAGCCGGACCACCGCCCGGTCCCCGATGGTTGAGGTAATGGTGCCGTCGAGGAAGTTGGAGCGGCCGATGAAGGCGGCGACCTCGGCAGTGGCGGGGCGTTCATAGATTTCCTCGGGCGGGGCCACCTGAAGCATGTTGCCATTGGACATGACCGCGATGCGGTCACTCATGGCCAAGGCTTCCTCTTGGTCATGGGTGACGTAAACGGTGGTGATGCCGAGCTCCGACTGGAGGCGTTTGAGCCAGACCCGGGCTTGCTCGCGCAGCTTGGCGTCGAGGTTGGACAAGGGTTCGTCCAGCAGCAGGACCTTGGGTGAGTAGACAAGAGCCCGGGCCAGGGCCACGCGTTGCTGTTGGCCACCGGAGAGTTGGTGCGGGTACCTTTGCGCCAGATGCGCCAAGCCCACTTTGTCCAACGCGTCGCGGATCAGGGTTTTCTGCTCAGCCTTGGGGACCTTGCGGATGTTCAGCGGCATCGCCAGGTTCTCAGCCAGCGTCATGTGAGGCCAGAGGGCGTAGGACTGGAACACCATGCCCAGGTTGCGCTCTTCCGGTGGAACAAACTTATTGGAGGAATCGTCCACCAGGACGGTGGTACCAACGGCGATGGATCCCGACGTGGGTTGTTCCAAGCCTGCCAGACAAGACAATGTAGTGGACTTGCCACAGCCTGAGGGGCCAAGGAGGGTGAAGAACTCCCCGTCCTTGATGGTGAAGCTCACTTCGTGGAGGACAGTGATGCCTCCGAAGTCTTTGCGGAGATTCTTGACTACGACGTCAGGCATCTTTCTTACCTTTCATGAGCAGGCCGGCGATGCCGACGAAGGCTGCGGTGATAGCGATTTGAATGGTGGCCAGGGCGGCCACTGATCCGGTGTTGCCCTGGACCCAGAGCTCGAGCATCGTGGTGCCAATGATGTTCGTGTCGGCAGATCCAAGGAAGATCGCCGGGGAGTATTCCTTCATCATGACCACGAAGGTCAGCACCATGGCGGCGACGAAGGCGGGGGTGAGGAGCTTGGCCAGGACGCGGATGAACATGCGCATCCAGTCCGCTCCGTTGACGCGGGCTGCGTTGTCCAGTTCTTCACCGATTTGCATGACGGCCGGGGAGATGGAACCGAAGGCACTGGGTAGGGCGCGGAGGCCGAAGCCGATGATGATCGCCCAGATGGTGCCTTGGACGAAGGACCCCATGTTGAACGGCAGGAACGAGAACGCCCAGAAGAGGCCAATGCCGATGATCAGGCCGGGCATGGCTTGCGGGGCCAGGGCCAAATACTCGATGACCTTGCGGTACCGGAACGTGGACCGCTTGGCGACCACCACCGCCACTACGGCCAGGACGCTGACCAGAACGGCGCCGACGCCGGCTACGATCAGGCTGTTGCGAATGGAGGCCAGGTAAACGGGGAATTCGAAGATGCGCTGGTAGTTGCCCATGGTGAGGGACTGCAAGGGGTTCTGCAGGGGCGTGAAGACCTTGGTGAAGGAGCGCATCACCAAGCCCAGGATCGGAACCAGGGCGCCGATGACGACGTAGACGGAGATGAAGGCGACCGAGAGCCACTTGATCCAGCCCAGGTCCAGCAGACGGGGCCGGGTTGCCTTGCCACGCACGGAGACGAACCGCTTGGCGTCCTTGAGGAGCTTGGCCTGCACGGCGACAAGGAGGATGGTCACGAGCAGGATGATGACCGACGCGGCGCCCAGGATTCCGTAGTCCGGGTCGATGGACTGGAGCCCGTTCTTGTAGAGGAACGTCGCGAAGACGGTGATGCCGACCGGCTGTCCGTAAAGCAACGGGATGGACAGGGTTTCGATGGACATGCTGAACACCAGGACCGAGCTGTAGACCATGGGTGGGCGAAGCATCGGAATAATGACTGACCAGAGGATCCTGAAGGGTCCGGCGCCTACGGTTTGTGCCGCGCCTTCGAGCGAAGCGTCGGAGTTACGCAGGGCATTGGCGCAGAAAACGTAGGCTATCGGAGCCAGGGCCACCGCTTCAGTGATCGCCATTCCCGGGATCGTGTAGAGATCCCATGGGAGGAAACCCAGGACCCGCTTGACCTGGACACTGGCGAAGCCGGCCGGGCCATACATAGTGATCCAGCCGAACCCGAGGATCAGTGACGAGATGAAGAACGGCCACTGCATCGCGGTTCCGAAGAATTTCCGGCCGGGGATGTTAGTTCGAACGACGACGATGGCCATCGGCACTGCGATCAGCAGCGTCATAACGGTTGTCAGGACTGCGAACATTAGTGTGTTCAGTGCAACCTGGCCGAAGCCGCCTTCAGTGAAGAGCCTGGTGAAGTTCTCTGTGGTGAACAGACCGCCCTCCTCGTACAGAGGACGGTCCATCACCGACTGGTACAGCGTGGGGACCACAGGTGCAAGGACAAGGAGCGCGAGAATGACTATCGTCGCCCAGTAGAGCAGCTGGCTGCGGTCCGCACCGAGAATCCTGCGGTACTTCGGTGCCGGGAATTCAGTTCGCGCCGGCGTCTGCGTCGGCACCTCGGCGACTTCGGGGAGTGTTTTCATGGTCTTGGTTCCAGATCCTTGCACAGCGGGTTACTTGAGGAGGCTCTGCCAGCGGTCGGTGAATGCCTTCACCTTGTCCGCGGGGACCGACTCGTACGGGGCCATGATCACGTTGTCTTCGCCGACCTTGGACACGACGTCCTGGTAGGTGAGGGCGAACTGGACCGACTTGACGCCATCGCGGTAGGAGGACAAACCGCCTTCAAGAACAGCCTGCTGTCCTTCCTGGGAGATGACGAAGTCCTGGAAGAGCTTGGCGGTTGCCGGGTGGGGCGCGTCAGCGGAAATACCGAGTCCACGAGGGATAACCACCGTGCCGTCCTTCGGAAGGGCGATGTCGAACAAGCCGTTGCTGTTCTTCACCACTGGGAACGCCGGAGCTGCGGTGACCAGAACCCCGGCCTTGTACTCGCCTGCAAGGACCTTTTCAGACAAGGTACCCGAGGATGTTTCCGGTCGGGAGGCAGAAAGGATGGTCTCGATGGACTCCCATGACTTCGGCTTGGCCTCGGTCAGGTTGTAGAACATCGTGAACCCGAAGGCGCCGGTAGTATCCCGGACGCCAATCATGTTCGTGAAGTCCGCAGGCTTTGCCTTGATCTGTGCGGCCAGGCCTTCCATGCTCTCGGGCTTCTCAGTAAGGAGCGAGGTGTTGAAGGCGATGGTCTGCGGGTCCGCGGACATCGCCACCACCCCCGGAAGCAGGGAAGCGAATTCGGGAACCTTGGCCAGCTCCGGCGAGGTGTACTTGGCCAACATGCCGTCACGTGCGGCGAAGTCCGCCCACGCGCCGGCGGCGTTGGAGACGAAGACATCGGCACTGGAGGCGTTAGTAGCCTTCTCGCTCAAGGCCTTCTGGAAGACCTCATCACTGTCCAAATTGTTCGCCGCGATCTTGGTGACGAAGGGGTACTTCTTCTTGAAGTCCCGCAGAATCGGATCCCAGTTCTCCTGATCCGTATTGGAGTAAATGGTCAGTTCGCCGCCTTCCTTCTCGGCTGCTGCCACCAGGTCCTTGTAATCGGCCGGGTAGTAATCCGGGTACTGGCCTACGGCGATGGAGTTCTCCGGGGCCGGCGTCTGTGCCGTCTCAGATCCTCCACCGCAGGCAGTCAGGCCCATCACGGCGGCGATCGCTGCTGCTGCGCCGACGGTCATGACCGTACGGCGACGGGGCCCGGTAGGCAGGGCCTTCTTGAATTCAGTCATTGCTTCTCTCCCTTGAGGCTGCACGGCTGGTAGTGAATGGTTCCCCGTGACTAGTGATGCTCAGCCAGTGAGGCTGCTCACATAATCATGAGGCTAAGTGGTCGGCCAGTCAACCACTTTATTGCGGGAAGTTCTGATTGAATTTGCCTCGCACACCAAGCATGCGGCAAAAGTGGTCGGCCAGTCAACCACTTTGCTTGATTCGTCGGCTGTAATGCTGAAACGTGGGTTTGGGCACAAAAAAGCGGGGAAGCATATGCGCTTCCCCGCTCGGTCGGTGTCGCTGTGTCGGCTACTCAGCAGACTTCAGAGTGGCCATGAGGCGGCCGCTGGCGGCATCCATGTGCTCGGCCATCGAGCCCGAAGCCCCCTCGGCGTCTCCAGCAAGGATCGCCTCGTACACGGGCGTGTGCTCCGCGTGCGAACCGTCGAAAGACGTTTCAGCATCCATCACGCGATGGATCCACACACGCAATAGCGCTGCAATATTCTTGAGCATGTTCGCCAGGACCGTGTTACCCGAGGCGTCGGCGACGGCGAGGTGGAAGTCTACGTCAGCGGAGACGAAGTCCTCAGTCGTCCTGGCAACTCCCATGGCGTCAAGCGCCTTCTTGATGCGCTTGAGGTCCGCATCCGTCCTTCGAGTCGCTGCCAGGCCCGCAGTAACGCGCTCAATGTGCTGGCGGGCCTCCACGAGGTCCGACGTTCGCCGCTCGCCGAGCATCAGCCCCCACTCGATCACCCTGGGGAGGAGCTCCGAATTGGCGTTCCGAAGGAATGTTCCCCCACCATGCCGGAATTCCACCAGCCCCAGAAGGCCCAGTGACTTGATCCCTTCGCGGACAACGGAACGCCCCACACCAAAGGACTCGCTGAGTTGACGCTCCGACGGCAACTTTTCCCCAGGCGCCACTTGCCCCGAAAAAATGTAATCCAGTAGAGCCTTGGCCACTTCGGACGAAGCCGGCTCGGCATGAACCACACTGACGGGCTTTAGCCCGGTAACTGAGGGCGCCGCCCGCTTACGGCGGGTGGCGCGAGGGGTCGGCTCGGCAACGGCTGGGTCAGCGCTCAACGAGAACTCCATCTGGATCGCAGTACACCATGGCGCCCGGCTTGATGATGACGCCAGCAAGCGTCAGCTCGACGTCAGTCTCACCTGCACCGGTTTTGGTACTTTTTCTTGGGTTGCTGCCTAATGCTTTCACACCGAGAGGAAGGCTGGAAATCGCTTCACGATCGCGGATTGCTCCATTGATGATCACTCCGGACCAGCCATTCGAAACGGCGATCTCGGCGATCATATCGCCCATGAGCGCCCGTGAGAGCGAGCCACCCCCGTCGACCACCAAGACGGCGCCTTCGCCGGGTCCTGATACGACAGATTTGAGCAGAGCATTGTCTTCAAAGCAACGGACCGTTCTGGCCGGTCCGCTGAAGTGGGTTCTGGCGCCGAGCGATTGGAACTGAATGGCGACGGACTGAATGTCCTCACCAAGCTCATCGTAAAGGTCGGCTGTGTTGACGGATGGTGCAGTCATGGATAATCCCTTCAAGTCTTACGGCCATGGTACTCCGCGATCGCTAACTGGTCGACCACATAATGACGAAAACTTAGGAGTCACAGTGGTAGCGGTCGGTTCTCCACGACGTTCTTCATGACCAGAGTGGAGCTGAGCCGCTGCACTCCCGGCAGGGCCGAGAGTTGCTCGTCGTACAGCCCCTGGAATTCCCGTACGTCCTTTGCGACGACTTGTAGCAAATAGTCAGGGTCCCCGAAGAGACGTTGCGCCCTCAGTACGTGACGGATCTCGGCGACAGCTTCTTCGAAGGCCGCCACCGTAGCCCGATCCCCGTCACGCATGGTCACGAACACGAGTGCTTCAAACGTCAGGCCAAGGGTCCCTGCATCCAACTGCGCCCGGTATCCGCTAATGGCTTGCGACTCCTCCAAAGCACGCAACCTTCGGTGGCACGGGGAGAGGCTCAAACCCACGCGCTCAGCCAGATCCGTCAGGGACAGACGACCGTCCAACTGCAGCTCAGCAAGAATCTTCCTATCAACCTTGTCCATAGAGAAAATTATCGCCGCATTGGGCATCAAAGCCAAAGAACTTGGAAGCACATTCCAGTCTTACTTCCGTAAACTTCTTTGTGAAGTCCCAGACACCCGGGATTTTTACACCAGAGGAGTACGGATGCCGCTTGGGACCATGGCCGCGTTTTGGGCGGTCTCTTTCCTGTTCGTGGTGACACCCGGAGCGGACTGGGCCTACGCGATCTCAGCAGGCCTCCGTCACCGGACCGTCATTCCCGCCGTTGCGGGACTGCTCACCGGACACCTCGCCGCAACCCTCATTGTGGCAGCGGGGGTTGGGGCGCTACTTGCAGGATCACCCCTGGTACTGAGCGCTCTCACTGTTGCGGGGTCCGCTTACCTGGTGTGGCTGGGACTGGGCATGCTCAGGAACCCATCCGTCCCGCAAGCCGGCGAAAGCATCGATGGCAGCTGGGCCCGCCAGGCCATCAAGGGCGCGGGGATCAGCGGCCTGAACCCCAAAGTCTTCCTCCTGTTCCTGGCGCTCCTCCCCCAGTTCACCAATACCCACAACGCCTGGCCTATGTGGGCCCAGATTATTGTCCTTGGACTGATCCACGTCGCAAGCTGCGCGGTCATCTACATCTGCGTGGGAACCGGAGCACGCGCCGTGCTAAGGACCCGACCCAGCGCAGCCCGTTGGGTCACCCGCATATCGGGAGCCGCGATGATCCTGATCGGGATGTTCCTGCTGATCGAACAAGTCCTGCACTGGAACTCATAAAGCCCTTCCGGCAATCACCCATCATGACGAGAAAACGGAGACAATGGCAACGACGGCAGGATGAGGCGTGCGTCGGAGAGTTTCCGCCCTTGAATCAAGGCGGGCCGGACTACCGGCCTTTATAGACTGGTGGTCGCTTCTCGACGAAGGCGGTGAATCCTTCTTCGGCGTCCTCCGTCCGTACGGCGGCGATGAAGTGCCGGAATTCGTTTTCAAGTGCCTCTATCTCCGGACGGCCTGTTCCTTCAAGGGTGGAGGCTCGGGCTGCCCGAACGGCGATTGGTCCACGCTCGGCAATTGTCTTGGCCAAGGCAACAGCCTCCCTTAAGAGCTTGTCAGAGTCGATCAGCCTGTTGACCAAGCCCACCCGGTACGCCTCGGCCGCATCAATCGGGTCCCCCGTGAGGATCATCTCCATCGCCAGGCCCAAGGGAACTGCCCTTGGCAGCCGAACAGTTCCACCTCCACCGGGGATGATTGCCCACTTCGTCTCCGCCAAGCCGATCGTGGCGTTGGGCGAGGCCAGCCGGATGTCACAGGCAAGCGCCATTTCGCACCCTCCGGCCAGTGCATGCCCGTTGATCGCCGCGATCATCGGTTTAGTGCGTTGGATGGTGGTGAATCCACCGAAGTTCCATTCTGGTGATTCGCCGGCACGGACACGCGCATGATAGGCCGGCAGAAGCTGCTTTAGATCGGCGCCCGCCGAGAATGCAACTTCCCCGGCTCCGACCAGCACCGCGACGTACTGGTCGTCATCGGCTTCGAAGGCGGCAACTGCCTCACCCAGGGCTTTATTGTGTTGCGGGTCGAGTGCGTTTCTTGCCTCGGGCCTGTTGATGGTGATGACGGTGACGTGGCCTTCTGTCGTTACATCGATCGACATGAGCATTTCCTTCTTCTCAGGTATCTGGGGTCGTTTCTAGCACAATGACGGTGGTAAGTGGCCTTAGCTACTGGCCGTGCCGGCACCGACGCGCCCTTGGTCCGTTCTGACATGGAACGCTTCAAGTCGCTCCTTGACGGCGGGGTTTGATGCGACGAGCGCATACCCGACGAGGGCATCGACCTGCAAAGCGTCATCCAGTTGCCGGCCGATGACATCGTGTGCGGTGGTTTTGACGGTTTCAACCGCAACCCGGTCGTTCCGGAGTATGGCTGCCACGACGTCGTCCGTTGTCGCGGCAAGATCTTCGGGGGCTACCACTCTGGAGATGAGCTGCCAGCGCTGCGCCTGTTCGGCGTCGAAGGCGTTGCCCGTAAGGAGGATGTCCAGTGCGGTGCCAAGCCCGCACATGTTGACCAGACGTACGATCCCACCGTCCATGGGGTTCAGGCCACGCCGAACCTCAAAGCAGCCGAATTGGGCATTGGTGGTGGCGATGCGGATGTCGCACGCAAGAGCAATCTCAAAGCCGCCTGCAAGCGCCCACCCGTTGACGGCTGCGACAATGGGTTTCTTGATGCGGTGCAACCCGCGGGTGATCCCACCGAAGCCGTCGTTGAGCTTGCGAAGTGGCAGACCTGCGTCGGCTTCAGCCCACATGGGTAGATGGGTCTTCAGGTCCGCACCCGCGCAGAAGGCATCGCCTGCGCCTGTAATGACGGCAACCCTCAGGTTGTCGTCGTCACGGAAGTCTTCCCAGATCTCGATTAAGCGCTCGTGCATTTCCAGATCGAGAGCGTTTTTCGCTTCAGGCCGGTTCAGGATGATGAAAGCTACCTGATCTCGCTTCTCGTAGAGAACTTTGGTCGTGGGATTATGGGCCATGTCGGCTGTCGTCCTCTCTGGTTTCGGGGCCTAGGCAGTGACTATCGAGTCGTCGAGGCCCAGCTCCCGGATGCTCTGCTCACGCATTTCCGTCTTACGGATTTTCCCGTTGGCAGTCATGGGGAACTCGGCAGCGATATGGACATAGCGAGGCACCTTAAAATGGGCGAGCTTGCCTTTGCAGAACTCGCGGAGGCGCTCCTCAGTTATTGGAGGGCGCCCGTCCTTTACCCTGATCCAGGCACAAAGCTCTTCGCCGAGCCGCGGATCCGGAACCCCGACGACCTGGACGTCGGCAATGTCGGGGTGGGTGTAGAGAAACTCTTCGATCTCACGCGGGAAAAGATTTTCACCGCCCCGGATCACCATGTCTTTCAGTCGACCTACGATGTTGATGTATCCCTCGGAGTCCATCGTGGCAAGATCACCGCTGTGCATCCAGCCATCGGCGTCAATAGCTTCAGCTGTTTTGTCGGGCTGGTTCCAGTAGCCGCGCATGACCGAGTATCCGCGGGTGCAGAATTCTCCGGAGACCCCGCGGGGCATTGTGGCGCCCGTGACCGGATCCACGATCTTCACCTCAAGGTGCGGCAACACTGTTCCGACGGTGGTGGTGCGACGTTCGAAAGATGCGTCAAGACGGGTGTGTGTCGAAATGGGTGATGTCTCCGTCATGCCGTAGGCGATGGTGATGTCGCGAAGGTTCATTTCCGAGACGACACGCTTCATGTATTCAATGGGGCAGGGCGAGCCAGCCATGACCCCGGTGCGAAGACTCGTCAGGGTAGATGAGTCGAAAGTGGGGTGTTCGAGCATGCCTATGAACATGGTTGGCACACCATACAGCGCGGTACAGCTCTCTGCCTCTATTGCCCTCAGGGACGCTGCCGCGTCGTATGAGGGCGAAGGGAGAACGATGCAGGCCCCGTGGGTCAGTGCGCCCAGGTTTGCCATGACCATCCCGAAGCAGTGGTAGAACGGAACTTGAACGCAGACCCGGTCGTCGGCGGTAAATCGCTGAACCTCAGTCACCCAGAAGCCGTTGTTCAGGATGTTGTGGTGGGTAAGTGTCGCTCCCTTAGGGAACCCGGTGGTGCCGGATGTGTACTGGATGTTGATGGGATCAGTGGGGTTCAGCTGCGCCATCCTTCCGCGGACCGAGTCCGCGTCGATTGGCGTTGCGGCCAGGTCGAGCCACTCCGTTGAACCCAGCATCACCACCTTGCGCAGGTTCGGTACGTCCTCGCGCACCTCGGCCACCATGGCGGCGTAGTCGGAGCTTTTGAAGCGGGAGGCTGCGACCAGCATGGAGATCCCTGCCTGCCGCAGCGCGTAGGTGAGCTCGGACTTCCGGTAACCGGGATTGAGCGTCACTAGAATGGCGCCAACTTTTGCAGTGGCGTACTGGATCAAGACCCATTCAGGGACGTTTGGTGCCCAGATACCGACTCGGTCGCCTTTCTCGACACCGAGGCGGAGAAGCCCGGTTGCCAGGCTGTCTACCGCGTCGTTGAGTTGCCGATAGGTCCAGCGCCGGCCGGACGGCATGTCCACCATGGCGTCGTGGTCAGGGTAGCGAACGGCGGCCGCCTCGACCTGCTCACCGATGGTCAGGCCGATCAATGGGATATCCGATCGCTCGTTGGCGTAGCTGAGGTCTGACATCGTTGTCTCTCCTTTGTCCTAGTGCTCGCAGTTCCCCTCCCCTGTGGTACTCGGCGAGTTGCCTTGGAGCTGCGGTTGACTTGATCGTACGTGTCGGCAGTCACACCCACTACGCGCAAAAGTTGGTATTCCGCCGGATATCTTTTGGTCTGTCATAACAAATCCGCTACTGCTGACGGGGGGAATTCGGAGTCGCAGGATGTGACTGGTGACCTTTCATTCGGGGTATAGATTCTATATAATGTTTGTAGGATAGAGAGTGGATGAGGGGTGAACAGCGATGTCAGCGCAGAGTGCCATTCCTTCCAGCGAGTACAACGGCGACACCAATGCCGCCCATAATGAATATGGCGAAAAGAGGTTTGAGTCGCTCCTTGGCGCGCGGCTTCAGGAATTTCAGAAAGCTTCTGGATTGCCGGTCGCGCTCGGAGGAATCGCGGACCGGAATCCTGGGGGGCGTCGTCTCCGAATCACCAAGCTCGTCGGCACACTGACCCACTCCCTGCTCGGTTTCGAGATTGCCGGAGGTCAAGGGGTGGGTGGGATCGTGATAACGCGAGCCAATCCCATCCGGGTAGATGACTACGTCTCGGCAAAGACCATCACCCACGACTTCGATGACATCATCGTCCGGCGGGAGAGGATCCGATCATTGTTTGCAGTACCGGTGGTTGTCGACGGTGTGGTTCGAGGCGCGATCTATGGTGCCACGCGCGACGGGCACTCCATTGGCGATGCCGTGATGCGGCGGGCAAGCCTGATAGCCTCATCACTGGCCGCCGATCTTGAAAAGCTCTCAGCAGTGCGCCCGCCGGCCGGTCCGAGCGATCTGACTCTCACGAGAAGCAGACAGGCGCTGCGAGATCTGGCCGAACTGGCGAAAACGACCACCGACCCCAAAGTGCAGAGCCGGCTGGCCCGAATTATCGCGGACCTCGGGGGCACCGCCTGGATCGGTCCCACCGACGATGGCAGCCCTTCCAATGTCACGCTCGCCCCGCGTGAGCTGGATGTTCTGCGCCTGATGGAGCTCGGAGCGAGCAACATCCAGATTGCCGACGAGCTTGGTCTCAGCATCCAGACCGTCAAGGCGTACAACAGTTCGGCAATGCGAAGGCTTGGGGTCCGCAACCGCACATCGGCCATCCACTCCGCCCGCGCGCTCGGATTCCTCTAAGAGCAACTAATTCCCGTCTCCCATGCACGGCTCGTTCACAACGGCTTCGACACGTATGGACCGAAGTTCTCCGCCCTACTGGACTGAGAACTCGCCCAGTTCAGACCAGCCGTCGACCTTAGCGTTGACGATGTCCGGGGCGTGGCGGAGAAGGGCAGGCAACTCGGCCATGGCTTGCTTGAAATGTGCTGATTGAACATACACACAGCTTCTTGCATCGGCGGAATGCTTTCCGAGCGGGCACGGGAGCCCTACGCTGTGCATCCGCACACAGCGGGGGGGCAGACCAAAATCCATAGGGTGGTGCCTTTAGAGGCTCACGGGCGGATTCCCCACCCGGAGTCCTGAGGCGGAGATAGTTCAGTCGCGGAGCTTGACCATCCAGCCTCGAGTGTCCTCAATGTGGCCATACTGAATTCCTGTGAGACGTTCCTTCAAGGCTTGGGTGACCTCCCCTCCGGTGTGGCGGGCCGGTGGGATGTCGAAGTTACGTGCCTTCAAGATGCCAATGGGCGTGATTACCGCCGCCGTGCCGCAAGCAAAGACTTCGGAAAAGGAGCCGTCGGCCACACGTTCGCGCCATTCGGTGACACTGACTCGGCGCTCTTCAACGGTCATGCCCAGGTCCTCCGCGGCGATCTGCAGCAATGAGGCCCGGGTAATGCCGTGGAGGATGGTGCCTGACAGATCAGGGGTCACGAGGTGGCCGTCGGAGGTGACAAACAAGACGTTCATGGAGGTGAATTCCTCAACATACGTGCGGGTTTCTGCATCCAGGAACAATGTCTGCTGGCAGCCGTTGGCTTTTGCCTCGGCATGAGCGCCCAGGCCGGCAGCATAGTTTCCCCCGCATTTAGCCTCTCCAGTTCCTCCAATGGTCGCCCTCACGTGCTCTTCACTCAGCCATACATTGACGGGGTTACCAAGGCCGCCCACGTATATGCCGGAGGGGCCGGCTATCAACCCGAAGGTCACCGTCTTGGAGGGTCGTACGCCAAGAAATTGTTCCGTTCCGATGATGAAGGGCCGGAGGTAGAGGCTCTTTTCGCCGTCCGGTTGTGGCACCCATTCGTGGTCGACGGCCACCAATGAGCGCAGCGACTCGACGAACAACGCGTCATCGGGCGCGGTCAGGTAAAACCGCTCGGCAGTAGCCCTGAGTCGGGCGGCGTTGCGTTCAGGCCGGAAGGTCCACACACTGCCATCGGCATGGCGGTATGCCTTGATCCCTTCAAATCCTTGTTGTCCGTACTGGAGGGCCGATGCGCCAGGAAGGATCGGCAATGGCCCGAATGGCTGCACACGGGCAGCATGCCAGCCCTGTTCCTCGGACCAGTCAATGGTGATCATGTGATCCGTGAACTGCGTTCCGAAGCCTGGCTGCTCCAGCGCACGTTCGCGGTCTGCATCCGATATGGGTGCCGATGTCGTCTCAACCTCAAAGGAGGGAACAGTATTTCTAGATGTCATATCCATATCTTGTCGAACATTGCGTCGAATGCGATTGCCCAATTGTGCGTTATGGCCTTGCTGCGGCAACTGGATTGCGTAGAATCTGATCCATGCCGAACATTTCACCATCCGGAGTTGGAAGCACATCATGAAAGAGTTGGACCGTATCGACCGGAGAATCCTTCGGGTATTGCAGGGACAGGGGCGTATCCCCAACAACGAGCTTGCCGACGCCGTTGGCCTTTCGCCCTCCGCGTGCCTGCGCCGCGTTCGTATGCTGGAGGAAACCGGGGTTATAGATCGTTACGTCGCTCTGCTCAACGCCGCGAAGATCGGCATGGGATTTACCGTGTACGCACGGGTCCAGCTCAACCGGCAGGATGGGGATACGATCGACCACTTCACCGAGCAGGTTCTTCTGCTGCCCGAGATCGTGGAGTGCAACCTGATGGTTGGTGAGACTGACTTTCTCCTGCGCATTGTCGCTTCCGATCTTGATGCCTATCGCCAGTTCCAAGTTGAGCACCTCACAAGAATCAAAGGCGTTCAGAGCATCAAGTCAGAGATCCCCATGCAACGAATAAAGCTCACATCGGAGATCCCTCTGTGAGCTGTTACCCCTCCGCCAGGCAAAGGCGGCGCGATCGCCTTAATTCCGCACGGGATTTCAGAGCCAATCTGTAGTGGGTGACCTCGCGCCTCCGATTGTTCCGCAACGGGCTGTTCCCGTCTCTCCCACCCCATTCGGAATTGCCGAAATGGCTGCGCCGGTCACCGGGAGTGCGGGCAGCTGACGGTGGTTTTCAGCTGCCCGCACATAAGGTTCAGCTGATGTTGTCGTTGTAGGCGACGTCTTTGGTTTCACGGCTGACCAATAGAGCGATCAGGGAGATGACGCACATTCCGCTAAGGTACAACCCGACCAGGACAGGGCTTCCTTGGGCGACGCTCCACAAAGCAACAGCTATCAGGGGCGCGAGTGCTCCGCCCAGGATTGAGGAGATGTTGAAGCTCAGGGCGGAACCGGTGTAGCGGACGTTGGCGGGGAATAGCTCGGGTTGGAACGCACCCATTGGTCCGTAGCTGAGCCCGAGGAGGGCAAACCCGACCAGCAACAGTGTCATGACGCCCGGCGTTCCTCCGGAGAGCAGCGGGACGAACAGGAGCCCCAGTGCGATGATCAACACCATTGACACGATCAGGACGCGGCGGCGGCCGAACCGTTCAGCGAAGGGTCCTGCGATCAGGGTGAAGGCGGCGAACGCGACGGCGCCTACAACGATCATGAGCATGAAGGTTGGGCGGTCGTATCCCAGACCCGGTACGGCGGCTGTGGTGGGCGTGGTGCCGTAGCTGAGGGTGAAGGTGCTGAGGATGAACACCAGACTGAAGAGGGAGACCATCGAGAACGTACCGATGATGATTGCCTTCCAGCTTGTTTTGAAGACTCGTGCGAGGGGAAGCTTGGCGACCTCGCCTTCCTCTACGACCTTCTTGAAGGCCGTTGACTCCACCAAGGACAGACGTACCCACAATCCCACTATTACCATGAGGGCGCTTGCGAGGAACGGGATGCGCCACCCCCATGCGAGGAAAGCCTCAGCGCTCAACATTGCTGTAAGCAGCAAAAACAAGCCGTTGGCAATAATGAACCCGAAAGCGGTGCCGAGCTGGGGGAACGAACCATAAATGGCACGCTTGCCCTCCGGTGCGTTTTCGGTCGCCAGTAGTACCGCGCCGCTCCATTCACCCCCGAGCCCCAGTCCCTGTGCGAAGCGCATGAGCACGAGCAGTGCGGGTGCCAAGAACTCCCATCCGGGCGTGGTTGCACTGGGGATCAACCCGATCGCGAAGGTTCCGAGGCCCATCGTCAGCAATGAAGCAACGAGCGTTCCTTTTCGTCCGATCCGGTCACCGAAATGGCCGAAGAGGACGCCTCCGATGGGACGGGCAAAAAACGCGACACCGAACGAGGCCAGCGAAGCGAGCAGGGCGGTGGACGGTGACGATGTGATGAAGAACAAGTAAGGGAAAACCACGACAGCGGCGGTGGCATAGATGTAGAAGTCGTAGTACTCGATCGTTGTGCCGATCAGGCTTGCGAAGAGAACCTTTCCGCGGCTGTTCGTCGGTGCGGTGCTGGCCGTGATGGAGCGTTCGACTTCGCCCGGGGCTCCCTTGAGGGATGGTTCATGTATGGACATGGGATTCGCTTTCGAGCAGCTGGCGGCCGACGATTTGTGGGCGGCCAGGCAAGGTTGGGGTGTGCGAAGCAGAGTAGAATCAGTTGCCTCGTTAAGGGATCAGAATGGCGCGTCCACGCACTTTGCCTGCGTCGAGGTCGCTGAGGGCCTTTTGAAATTCGTCCAGCGCGTATTTCTGCGTATGCAGGGTAACTGCTCCGCGTGCGGCGAGGGCCATGAGGTCCTGCAGGTCGTTGTAGGAGCCCACAAGGTTTCCGATGATGTTGATTTCGCTGGAAACGATGTCGATGGTGGGTACGTCCATGTTTTCTCCGTATCCGACGACGTAGTAGTTGCCGGCGTTGCGCAGCATGGCGATGCCCTCGGCGGTCGCGCCACCTTCGCCGACGAAGTCGATGAGGACTTCGGCGCCATCACCGGATGTGAGCTCCCGGACCTGATCTACCTGGGTTCCGTCAGCTAGGACTCCGTGGTCAGCTCCGATGGACTTGGCAAGTTCCAAGGCTGCGGGGTTACGGTCCACGACGACGACGCGGGCCGGGGTGAGAGCCTTCAGTACCTGGATGCCGATATGTCCCAGTCCGCCTGCGCCTATGACCACACAGACATCCCGCGGGGTAAGCTGCTTGGCTGCCCTTGCGGCGGCGTGATAGGCCGTCAGCCCGGCGTCGGCCAGGGCGGCCACGTCCGAGGGCTCGAGTGCGGCATCGAGCTTGACCACCGCGCGGGCTGAGGTGCGGAGGTATTCCGCGTACCCGCCGTGAGAATCGATACCCGGGAAGTTGCTGGTTTGGCAGTGCACATCGTTGCCCGACCGGCAGGCCCTGCACAGTCCGCACGTGACGAGCGGGTGGAGTATGACTTTGTCTCCTATTTTTACGTTGCTGACGGCGGTGCCAATATCGTGGACCCATCCTGCGTTTTCATGGCCAATGGTGTAAGGAAGGTGGACTTGGGATTTCTCAGCCCACTGGCCATCAAGGATGTGCAGGTCGGTCCGGCAAACCCCTGCTCCGCCGACTTTGACGATGACGTCCCAGGGGCCGGTAACTTCGGGGATTGGTACTTCGGACATTTTGAGGCCTTCGTGGTAGCCGACCACCTGGACGGCTCGCATGGTGTTCACGGGTGGTGCTCCTTGACGGTGAAGGGAAGAAATCGATGGCGGTCGCTGGTTTCAGCGCCTTCGGGGCGTTCCACTTGGTCAGCGCCCGAGCCTGCGTAGCGGGTGCGCAACAGACCGCGGCAAAAATGGGCGTTCCCATCGATGGAGATGCGCGTGGACCGCGCGCGGCGCAGGGCCATGGGGATGTCTTGGACGGCGAAGGGGTATCCCGCATGGTTGACCATGACCAGGGCATCCTCACTGATGGAAAGGTCCAGGGTTTCCCTTCTGCGCAACAGTGACTCGACGTTCCTCCCGGGCAGCAGGTCCCGGACGTGAACAGTTGCGAGATCGTTTTCCGAAAAGGACGGGTCCGAACGCAGCAGTTCCGTGAGGCAGCGCTCCATGGCGGCGGTGTGGGCCTTTCGCTGGAATGTCAATCGGAGCTCGTCGAGGCTGTCGTCCGCCTCGTGGCCGAAGGTTCCGCGGTAGCCGGCGTCGGCCGCCAGCCCAGCGTTGATGAGGTCAGAGTCGTGGTGGTCGTCCAGCTCAACAACCACGGACCCCACGCCCGTCACTGCTGTGATGGCATCCTTGGAATCGGATGCCATCAAGTAGGCGAAATTAGGCGAACAGAACGACGTTGGCAGCCGCAGATGAACGTGAACGTCCGTCCCGGCATCGCCGGCGGCCACGGACACGGAACGAACAAAGCCCAGATCGGTGATCGGCTCGTCCAATTCAGGATCAAAGACACCTCCCAGCACCCGGAGGATGTCGTGCTTCCCGATCAGGGCAGGATCCTGCCGCTGGTCTTCCGCCCACGTGGCCTTCATCGAATGCCTGCCAGGTCGGCGCGTTCCGGTTCCCGAGGACCGGTCGTAGTCTCGTCGGCATCAGGGAGCTGGAGTTCCTTCGGTACCGGGATGTCGTACATCTTTGCCGCGTTGAGTCCGAGGATCTTCTTTTTCTGCGCGGTGGTCAGCGGCCCGTATTCGGTCATGTCTGCAGGGATTTGGAAGTCCACGAAACGTTCAATAAGCCACTTCGGCGTCCACAGGGCGTAGTCGCTGGCGAACTGGATCCGATCCTCTCCGATCCAGTAGATGAGTTCGCCGATGATCTGGGCGAAGTAGCGCGGGCGGGTGTGGATGAACGGCATCGCTACAGCAAGTCCGCCGTAGACGTTGGGTTCCTGCGTGGCGATCCAGCAGAAGTCCTCAAGGCGGGGCAGCCCCACATGCTCGACAATGAAGTTCAGGTCAGTAAAGTCCGAAGCCACGTGGTCAACGTCTGCGACGTCGAAGGCGTCCCTGTCGAGAGGCCGGATGGTTGGGCCCTTATGGACATGGATGTTCTTGATGCCGAGCTCCCGGCACTCCTCAAAGTACCGGTAGGACCATTTGTCCGAGAGCTTGTAGCCCCGGGATTCTCCGTGCCATTCGGCGGTGTAGAGTTTGACGCCCTTGAAGCCCATCTTCTCGTGGTCGGCACGGAGCCGGTCCAGCCCGGCCTCGCCGTAACGGGGGTCGAAATTGTGGTTGTACGTCAGCCTCTCAGGATTCGCTGCTGCCAGTCCGTAGGCCTCCTCAGTTTGCCCGAAACCCGTCTTGTAAAACTCACCAAGGTGGGCCGGCTGGAAAATGGCGTGGTCGACGTAGCCGTCCTCGAAGACATCCTTCATCAGACGCTGACCCCCCTGGTAGAGGTATTCGTCGTAGGACCACTGTTCCTTTTCCGGGGAAAGGTTGCGGTGGTAATCGTAGAAGCAGTCGATGAACTGCTTGCCGTGGATGTTGCGCTGGTTCTCCGGGCGGGCGTCCCACAGTGCGATGTGGGAGTCAACGATGAAGTAGTTCTCGCCGTCTTTGGTGTACATGGTCTTCTCCTTTTCACGACTGCCATAGTCGCGACATCCTCGACAGTACGGCCGTTCTGAAGGCCTAAACGTGTGGTCCCTGTCTCATTATTGAGACAGCCGCCGCCCGAAGGTGGCGTCTCCTCGGGTGTCGGTCCGAGGGCAGCAATACGGTAATTGGAAGCCGGACGTGGGGCTCCCATTCGTCTCCGGCCAGGCCTGTGTGGGTGCACCGGAAAATGGGCGGCTCCGTCGGTGTGCCGATAAGCTCCCGTCAATCACGTGGAGGACTTGGGCACGCTGATACCCAGGCGTGCCATACGACGGTAGATCGTGGCGCGGCTGACGCCCAGCTCTACCGCAACGATGGCGGCCGTCATACCTGGTTTCGACAGAAGCCGGTCGATTTCCTCGCGTTCTATCGTTTCCATGTGAGTAAGACGTCGGGATGGTCGCTGCGAAAGTGAGGCCGGAAGATGCTGTACGTCGATGACTTCGGTCCGTAGCGCTGCCGCGTGCACCACGCGGTTCAGCTCATCGATGTTCCCTGGCCACTCGTGCCCTGTAAGAACCCGCTCCGCTGCGGGAGTGAAGTCGATGGCCCGCAGCCGGGTTTGTCTGGCCGCGTGTCGGGCCAGTGGAACGATGTCCTCGGGACGTTCCCGCAACGCTGGTACGGCGACCACTGTCCCAACGGCAGCTGCCAAAGGTTGTGGAATGGTAGACAACTCTTCAGCGGTTAGGGCCAATGACGGCAGGCTGGCGTGAGCAGACGCCCGACGCAATCTGAGGGCGGCTTCGGTCCTGAAATTCAGATCGCGAGCCGCCCACGCCGGCAAGGTATCACAGTTCTCCACGATGACCGCTGTCCCTGCTTTGGCCAGTTCGGGGGTCCATAGAGAAAGCCATGCGTCAACATCCGCTGGCGCGGGTGCTGCGGCGCAAAGAATACGGATACGCGGATGGACTTGCCTCAGCGCCTGACCCAATAATGTTGACCGTCCTGACCCTTGTTCGCCGAGCGCCGCGACGACGCGTCCTGCCGACAATGCCGCTGCTGTTTTTTCGAGCGCTCGAGTCCAGGAAGTCGAGGTGGCTCGCCACGTTCCGGCGCCCGGTTCGAGTTTTCCGTGAACACGGAAAACCACGCCCCTCGGCCCGGGCTTGGCCACCAGTCCCTGTGAGCGGGCGAGCATGAGGGATGAGGTATGGCTAGCAGCTGATTGTGCCAGAGCCAACAACAGCTCAGGTGATGAGCTGGTGTAAGTGGTGATATTGACGCAGCCCTCCAGCCGGCCGCTCAGTGGTTCGAAGACAGGGACCGCCGCGCAAGTGAACATGCGCAGGCTCGCAGAGTAGTGCTCCTCAGCTCTCACCAGACTTGGTACCCGATCTGCCAGCGCGAGGCCCAGACCATTTGTCCCGGCTTCCCTTTCCGAAAAGGCAAAGCCCGGGGCCAGATGAACCTTGTCCAGCGCCTGAAGGAGAGATGAATCGCCGCTGAACCGGTTCAGGACCATGCCATCGGCGTCGGTAAGCATCAGGCCCAGCGGTTCGTTGGCCAGGGTCTGGTGCATGGCGGTGAGTACTTCCTGACCGCATTGGAAGAAGAGTGAATCCGAACTGATTTGGCCAGCCCAGGCCGGGTCCACCCCCTCGGCCGAAACCCCGTAGTCCTGACTGCGCTGCCATGATGCCAACAGGCGCTTGGTCATTGTGATCACTTGATATTCAGGCGCCTCGTGAGCGGCTGGGGGAAAGAGGGGATTGTGCTGCTTCGGCATCTTTGCCGTCCTCCTTGTATTAGCCTTTCAAGATTTCCCCGCCGAAGATCGACTGCTATTCACAGGACTTAGTCGGGTGCCCCAAAAAGGCGGCTTAAGTCCATGGCCTGGTCGTGGCCGGCGACCAGGCCGTGGGGAAAGGACGATGGCTTCCCTGTCGACCCCCAAGAATGATGTCGAGCATGACTTCAAAACCTAGGCCTAGGGCGCCCGGATCGATAAAGGCACGGTATCCCCCGATAGTGCCTGGCGTTACTTGTCAGGGTCATTCCGTAGGGGCCGATTGGCCACAACAGGGGCGGTTCCGGTGAATCCTTCACGGACGGGGGCGAGCTCCCGGATCCGTTTGCGGCACAGGAACCAGCCCACCACCATAAGGGCACATGCGACTGCCGTGACCAGCATCGTCAGCGGAGAATCGATGAACACCAGGACCAGCACCCCAATAATGAACAACAACGCGAGGTAGTTGGTATAGGGGGCGCCAGGCATCCGGAACGCCGGCCGCTTGACCCAGCCCTTGGCGGCCCATCGTTGCAGCTGGACCTGGCAGAGGAGGATGGTCGCCCAGGTGGTGATGATCCCGACGGCGGCAATGTTCAGCACGATTTCGAAGGCCTCGGCCGGGACATAGTAGTTCAAGGGAACGCCAAGAAGGGAAACTCCGGCGGTGATGGCGATGCCTCCGTAGGGCACACCTGCTTTATTCATATGCTGGGCGAACTTCGGGGCAGACCCGGCGACGGACATCGAACGCAGGATGCGGCCGGTGGAGTATAGTCCTGCGTTCAAGGACGAGAGCGCAGCGGTGAGGACCACGAGATTCATGATGACGTCCACACCTTGGATGCCGATGGACCCGAAGAACGTCACAAAGGGGCTGACGCCCTTTTCGTAGGAAGTGTAGGGCAGGAGCAGGGCCAGCAGGAGTACAGAGCCAACGTAGAAGACTGCGATACGGAACACCACGGAGTTGATGGCCTTGGGCATGATCTTCTCTGGGTTTTTGGTTTCGCCGGCGGCCGTGCCGACGAGTTCAATGGCGCCGTAGGCGAAGAGCACACCCTGCATAAGGAGGATCATAGGAAGAACGCCATTGGGGAAGAGTCCGCCATTGTCCGTGATGAGGCTGAAACCGACTTCCTGGCCGGCGACAGGGGTACCGAAGATGACGAAGTAGATGCCGACTAGGAGGAAGGCTACTAGTGCGCCGACCTTGATGAGGGCGAACCAGAATTCCATTTCACCGAACACTTTAACGGAAACCACGTTCAGGCTGAGCACCACGACCAGTGCGATCAGAGCCCATGCCCACTGTGGAACTGCGCCCATCCAAGGGACGTATTTACCGAAGAAGTTCATGTAAAGGGCGCACGCGGTGATGTCCACGATGGTGATGGTTGCCCACGCGATCCAGTAGAACCAGCCAGACACGAAGGCAGCCTTCTCGCCGAAGAATTCGCGTGCGTAGGAGACGAAGGATCCCGACGAAGGGCGATGCATCACCAGCTCGCCCAGGGCTCGCAGGATGAGGAAAGCGATGAAACCGCAGATCGCGTAGGAGAAAACCAGGGATGGTCCAGCGGCGTTAAGCCGGCCACCCGCTCCCAAAAACAGGCCGGTGCCGATGGCGCCGCCGATGGCGATCATTTGGATTTGACGGGGTTTGAGGTCTTTGTGGTACCCGGCATCCTCGGTGTGAAGGTCTTTCTCGCTGGCGTGCGCCTGGGGCGGGACCGTGTGGTCCGTGATGGGTGCGTCGGTCATGGGAATCCTTAGATGGAAGCGTCCTGTTGGGAAGGTAACGCGAAGAGTGGGAAGGCGCGCCAAGGGCCAGCCTGGGCGATGTGGGCTGCAGGTTCTGTCGACATAACGGGGGCTATGGCATGTCCATGACCGCGGTTTGTGGACGTGCCGGCTAAAGGAGGCAGCCGGCCTAGGGACGCTGGCTGCCCAGAGGTCTCGTCGGCTTCGGGGGGACTGCTGGGGCGGTTGCAGTGCGCCCCAGCAGTCCGCTCTTATTCTTCGATCTCTCCGCCGAAGGCACGAAGGTGCTGCCGGAAAGTGAAGTCAGGGTCCGCGCTGCGGGCTTCCAGGTAATCACCTAGGCGGGCTTGTGTCCGGAACGTTGTGCCGTGGTGCATGCGGGCTGCCTGGGTTCGTTCAGTGTCCCGGATCGTGGTTGCCACGGCCGCCACCTCCGCGGCGTGCTCGAGGGGGATAAACAGGACCCCGTCGTCGTCTGCGAGGACGAAATCCGCGCTTGAAACGCAGTGCTCGCCGCTTCTGGCCGCTGTTAGCGCGTCTTCGCCGCGGGCGTCAAGTCGCTGTGGTCCCACAGGCGATGCCCCGAGACTGAAGACGGGAAGCCGGATGCTGGTGAGCTCCCCGGTGTCCCGGTGCAGACCCCAGATCAGGATGCCGGACAAGCCTGCATTCTTTGTCTCCAGTGTCACCAGGTCTCCGACGCATGCTTCGTCCAGACGTCCGCCGTTATCGACGACCAAAACGTCTCCGGGAGATGCGATGTCGATGGCTTCAAGGAAAACATCAACACTGCCAACGTGTCGGGCAGGGGCAACGCGTCCGACAAGATGTGTTCCGTTCCAAAGCGGCACCGTCCCCGGAGGGGCTGTGCGAACCGGAACGCCGACGCGCATGCACGCGTCAGCTACGTGGGGCGTTGTCAGATCAAGGTAGATCCGGTGCAGCTGTTCTGATTCCACGGTTACTTCTCCCCCACTGTCTGTAGTTGGTCCCCGTTGCGGTAGTCACGGAGCAGGTAGTTGTGGCGGTTGCTGATGCCGAGGGAGTAGCGCCAGCCGCGGCCTACGCGGACTGGCCGCAGGACGCTGAGGAGTTCGGATGGGGAGTCTTCGACGTTGATTTCGGCGCTGCCTTCCCAGATAGGTCCAGCGGTGATATTTTCTGCCTGCAGCCGAACGAGTTCGAAGACTGCCGGCTCGTCTTCCTGTCCTTCGAACATTGACGGGAAGTGGCGAAGGGCCACAATCGGACGTGACCCGAAAGTCACTGCCGATTCATCAGCAGGACCGCTGAGCTTGACGTGTCCTTCCGCCAGCCGGCGGTCCTTGACTGCGGCTGTTCCGGCAAAGACCGCTCCTGCTTCCAGAGCAGGTGACGCAATGTGATTCACGCCCATGGTCCGAGTAACCCAGATCGAACCGATCTTCTTGGGATAGCCCAGGGCCCAACCTCGTGCCATGGAGACGTCTTGATCGACGACGATGTACGGGCAGTACTGCATAAGCTTGCCTTCATACTGCACGCTGACAAGGACGATACATTCCCGGTACTGGGCCCGTATCGGATCGAGCAGTTCCCCGCCTTCGTCGGTGCAGGCCTGCCAATCCACAAAGGAGACGGTGACAAGGCCGGCTTCATCAGGATGAAGTGTCAGCCCGGGTGGGAGGAGTTCTTTGACGGCCGACGGATCGGCCCAGTATTCGATGGTCACGAAGTCGGCAGCGTAGTGCCATGGCGGATAGGGTGCCAGGCCGGCTTTCCCGTCGCGGGAGAAGGGGCCAACGAAGCCTTGGGCTCCAGCAAATCGTGTCATGTGTGTCCTTCTAGAGAATTGGAACGGCGCTCTGCCACCGTGCGGACCAAGCCCACACCAGATCAGGGGATGTCCGCCGTTAATAGATCGACCGGGGCTTGCCTCACGAGCAGGGCCCGGTCGTTGTTGTCTGAATTTATCGTGTTACCTGTCGCACACGGCTGCGTTTTCACCCATCTTGAGGACTGTTATTGGCACAGGATTCTCCATTCCACCTTTTTCTTGAAATGTGATGCCATGATGCTATCCCTGCGTGGTTTCGAGACGCTTTCGGCTTAGCTTGTACCCCGGTATCCGCGACTCAGAAGGCGTGTTGCAGCCCGGGGAAGCTACCCCGTGCCACGTCTCCAGCGAAGTCCACGGCGGCTTGCGTCAGCACAGAGTGCAGGTCCGCGTATTGTTTGACGAAGCGGGGCAGATTTCCGGTTCGCAGGCCCGCGAGATCTTGCCAGACCAGGACTTGGGCGTCACAGCCGCTGCCGGCCCCGATGCCCACCGTGGGAATGGTCAGTTGGCTGGTCACTTCGGCGGCTACATCTCCGGGAACCATCTCGATCAAAACAGCGAAAGCCCCGGCTGCTTCCAGGATTTTGGCTGTGGAAATGAGTTTTTGGGCGCCGCCAACACGCCCCTGGACCCGGTAGCCGCCCAGACTGTGTTCAGATTGCGGAGTGAAGCCGATGTGAACCATCACTGGTATTCCGGCGCGGGACAGTAGCTCGACCTGGGGAGCGATCCCCTCGCCGCCTTCGATCTTCACGGCATGGGCATTTGCCTCCTTCATGAACCGTACCGCTGTGTGGAAGCACTGTTCTGCTGAGGCCTGATAGGACCCAAAGGGCAGGTCCGCGATAACGAGGGAATGCTGCGCCGAGCGGGTCACGGCCCGCACGAGCGGAATCAGTTCATCGACGGTAACGGGCAGGGTTGTTTCGTTGCCGAAGACATTGTTGGACGCCGAATCTCCAACCAGTAGCACGGGGATCCCGGCCGCGTCGAAGATCGCCGCCGTGTACATGTCGTAGGAAGTGAGCATCGCCCATTTCTCGCCGCGGTCCTTCATGTCCTGCAGATGGTGAATCCGGACACGCTTTCGACGTTCAGTGATCGCCCGGACACCGCCGTAGGGTGCGGGTTGTTGGTCGCTCAAGGGTACTCCTCTGTGGATTGGTGGATGTCACTGCGGCAGTGACACTGAGTGTTAATGGCTTTTTCTGCGGGAGGATCGCCTCTATTGGATCACCGCGCAGCAGGCCTCGAGGATCAACCCGAGCACGGGTATCTGGGCGGCTATAGGCCATGATGCCGTCGGGTTGGCGACGCATACCGGTTCACGATCAGGAACGCCAACGTCCGGAACGCGGCGACGGTAGCTACTGCCACGAATCCTCCTGTGCATGGAACTTTGATGGCACTCGAGTCCCATGCGAAAGCCTATTGATTAAGCATTGAAAGCCGCTTTCAATTTCTTCCACCAGAACCATCAATTGCGGGAGAATATTTCGCGGAAATGGCAATAGTCGCTGTATTCTTGCTGAGCTTCACGCTGATGACCGCATCTGACTCGCCGTTTTGGCCGATCGCCCAGGTTTAGACCCACCCCTCGCCACAGGCGAGAGAGTGCGTTGGAGCAGGCGGGCGCCATCAGTGGAGCGAATATCTCGTCTTCCCGGCGTTCACTAACTTAGTCCCACCCTGGTCATGAAAACTGTCGTGGACTAACGACGTTCTTCTTGGCAGGCGAACCGAGGCAATTGCCAGCTCATTGCCAGCAAGCAGATATTGTATAGAATCTATAGTAAGCCCATAAGGTGGCTGTATAACAGGACAGGTGAACCATGATGCGCAATCGCGACACCATTTACATCAACGGCCAGTGGGTGCCTACAAGCGGAGCTGAGGCCATCCCGGTCGAAAACCCCGCCACGCAGGAAATCCTGGGAACAGTCCCCGCGGGTACTGCCGATGACGTCAACAGAGCCGTTGCCGCGGCCCGAGCCGCCTTCCCGGCCTGGTCACAAACGTCGGCGGGGGAACGGGCCGGTTATCTTCGACTGCTTGAACAAGCGCTGGCAAAGCGGGAGGAGGAAATCGCCCTCACCGTGTCCCAGGAAATGGGGAGCCCCATCAGGCTCTCGTCCAAGGTCCAGGCGCCGCTTCCCCGAACCGTCATCAGCGCCTACGCGGACCTTGTCGAGAAGTATGAATTTGAAGAGACAGTGGCCAACACTTTGGTCACTCGGGAAGCGGCGGGTGTCGTCGGTGCGATCACCCCGTGGAATTATCCACTGCACCAGATCACCAACAAGCTCGCCCCTGCTCTCGCGGCTGGATGCACCTTTGTGCTTAAACCCAGCGAAGTCTCACCCTTTGTCGCCTATCTGCTGTTCGATGCCTTGGACGAAATCGGCCTGCCACCGGGCGTGGTCAACCTCGTCCCCGGCCACGGCCAGCCCGTAGGTGAAACCTTGGCAGGGCACCCGGATATCGACGTCATATCATTCACCGGATCGGAGCGCGCCGGTACACGCGTCGCGGAACTGGCTGCACGGAACGTCACCAGAGTGGCTCTGGAACTGGGTGGAAAATCGGCCAACGTCATTCTTGATGATGCTGATCTGAAGACGGCAGTAAAAGTTGGTGTGGCAAATGCCTTCATGAACGCCGGACAAACCTGTGTTGCACTGACCCGGATGCTCGTGCCGGTAAATCACTACGAAGAAGCGGTTGAACTGGCAGCAGATTTTGCCAAAGGCTACACCATGGGCGACCCGCTTTCTCCGGACACCAAGCTTGGACCGGTCGTCAGCCAAGCCCAACGCGCCAGGATCTATTCCCTGATCAACACCGCCGTCGCCGAAGGTGCACGACTGGTGACCGGCAGCACCCAGATCCCGGCAGAACCCGCCACGGGCTACTTCGTTGAACCAACCATCCTGGCAGATGTCCACCCCGACTCGACGATCGCTCAAGAGGAAGTCTTCGGTCCGGTTCTGTCGATCCTTAGCTACACCGATGATGACCATGCTGCCGAGATTGCGAACAACTCACGGTTCGGTCTCTCCGGTGGCGTATGGTCAGCGGACACCGACAGGGCGCTGGCTTTTGCACGCCGGCTCCGCACAGGAAACGTCGACATCAACGGCGCCAGGTACAACCCGATTGCGCCATTTGGCGGCTACAAGAAGTCTGGCCTCGGCCGCGAAATGGGCAAGGAGGGCCTTGAAGAGTTTCTCGAGGTGAAATCAATCCAGATCTAGCAGGAACCAGAACAACTAGAGCCGCTGGACCCACCCCGAGTGGGCCGTCCGCCGACCCCCGACATGTCGGCCCACTCACGGCTTGGGCCGGTATGCGCAGCAGACCCGAGCTCAACGCGGGGAGGCAGACCCAACATTTTATTCTGTGGACTATAGAATAAGGACAAAAGTAAAACGAGGAGAGGTGCACAGTGGACCAGCAGCAGAGCCGCGGCAGGACACCACGCCGCGCCGACCTCGGTTCAGACCAGCAGTTGAGCAGCAAAGTCGCCGCCTATGTCCGCGAGGGCATCATGGTTGGCCAGTTCCGCGCCGGCGAGTATGTTCGCACAGAACGGCTCGCTGACGAGCTTGGCGTCAGCCCCACCCCGGTCCGCGAAGCACTCATGCTTCTCGGCAGCGAGGGATCGGTCAAATGGGAACCACGCAAGGGTTATCGCGTTGTTCCCTTGACGCTCCAGGACGTCCGTGACCTATTCCAGGTGCAGGCCCACATCGCAGGTGAACTCGCCTTCCGCGCCGCCTCCAAACTCTCCGATGAAGCGATGAACGAACTGGAGGAGCTGCAGCGTCTCCTGGAAAAGGCTGAAGAACAGCAGGACTACGACCTTCTGGACGCGCTCAACCACAAGGTCCACTCAAGAATTAATAAGGCATCGAACTCAGGCCGTCTGGTCACTCTCCTCAACACCACGGTTGGCTATGTACCTTTGCGGTACCTATCGGCCATTCAAGGCTGGGCAGAAGCATCGGTCCATGACCACCAGCCCATACTCGTCGCGCTTCGGAACCGGGACGCCGACACTGCGCGGAAGGCCATGCATGAGCACATCGACCATGTGGGGCAACTCCTCGTGGAGCACCTTGTAAACAATCAGGTGCTGGCAGGCGACGCAGCGGTGCACGAACCAGCCTAACCCCATCTGAGTTACCGGGATTCCGGTGGACCACACGAATGCTCCAGATCTCTTTGGCTTTGAAGCCTGGGCCAGCTATCGGGGGCGCACGCGCGGCTCGCGCTACCAATTAGCCAGGGACCGCCTCTTCTGAAATGAGCATGCCCCATCCTGGCGGACCTCCCCCGGCTGAATCCGCAGAGGGGACGCCTTGAGGAAATTTTGACGAACCCCCTAGCATCCGACTATAGATTCTATATACTATGTTGTGTAGATCACAGGAGGATGCCGCAAGGCTCTCACCAAACGAGCGCTGAAGATTGAGGCGTTGTTCCTGCGGATCTTTCAGCCCCCAATGTAAGGCCACGTCTCAAAGAGGAGATTGTCATGGAGACAAAGAAACCAACGCCTCGGGAGTTGCGCCGGGTCGCAGTTGCAAGTTGCGCCGGCACGACAATCGAATACTACGATTTCTTCATTTACGGGACAGCTGCGGCCCTAGTGTTCCCGCAGGTCTTCTTCCCCGCCCTCGGCCCGGCAACGGCAACGGTTGCATCATTTGCCACCTTTGCCGTTGCCTTCCTCGCCCGCCCGATCGGTGCGATCTTCTTCGGCCACTTCGGCGACAAGCTTGGTCGCAAGAAAACGCTCGTTTCGACACTTCTGCTCATGGGTATCGCTACTGTCCTCATGGGTGTCGTCCCTGATTCGGCAACCATCGGCGTCGTAGCACCCATCGCCCTCATTGTTCTACGCGTAGCTCAAGGCCTTGCCCTCGGCGGGGAGTGGGCCGGCGCTACGTTGCTGGCCGCGGAGTATGCACCCAAGGAAAAACGGGGTCTTTACGGCGTCTTCCCCCAACTAGGTCCGGCTCTGGGCCTGCTTCTATCCAGCGGATCGTACCTTCTCACCCTCGCTTTCATGGGTAACTCCAACGAAGCCTTCCTCAGCTACGGATGGCGGATGCCGTTCCTTGCCTCCATTGTGTTGGTCCTCGTCGGACTCTACGTCCGGCTCAAGGTCGACGAAACACCGGCGTTCAAGGCCGCCCAGGCGGAGGCTAAGAACATCCCTTCCCGTCCGCCTTTGTTCGAAGTTTTGCGCTACCAGCCACGCGAAGTCCTCCTGGCCGGCGGTGCCTTGACCATGCTCTTCGCCTTCTTCTACATCGGCACTGCATACCTGACCAGCTACGGCACCAGCCCAGAAGGTGCGGCCCTGTCCCGGCCCGTGGTCCTGGGCATCACCATGGGAGTCTCCGTCGTGTTCGGTATCGCAACGGTGATCTCCGGAGCCCTTTCCGACCGATTCGGACGCCGGAAAGTCATCGTTTTCTCATGCCTCGTCGGTATGGTCTGGGGCTTGGCATTGTTCCCGGTCCTAGGTACAGGTAACGCATTGATGTTCGCCATCGGACAGACTTTCACCATGGTCCTTTTTGCCGTTGGATACGGTCCGGCCGGGTCCTTCCTCCCGGAGTTGTTCTCGCCACGCCACCGTTACACGGGTGCCGGCCTGGGTTACAACCTGGCTGGCGTCCTCGGCGGCGGCTTGGCGCCCGTTCTGGCGCCAGGCCTGGCAGCCTCCTTCGGAGGTATCGGCATCGGCATCATGCTCTCCATCTGTGCATTACTTTCGCTGATTTGCACGCTGGCGCTGCGCGAAACACGCGGTGTCACTCTGGCTCACGAACAGGCAACAAATATCCCCCAAGACGCCGTTAGCTAATCACCAGCCGGGCGGCGCAGAAAACCGCTCCGCCCGGCAGGACCACCCGCAAACGGCCCTCTCGCCGTTTGGCCAGGGCCAATACGAACCCTTCAACTCAAGAAAATCCAGGAGACACCCTTGACCGTAAAGGAAGAAAACGACGGCGCGATCACCGTCCTGACAATCAACAGGCCCGAAGCCCGCAACGCAGTGAACTATGAGACCGCCTTGGCGCTGGCGGCGGCCATCGAGCGATTCAAGGACAACGACCAGTCTCACGTCCTTGTCATCACAGGCGAGGGAGACACCTCCTTTTGCGCCGGAGCAGACCTCAAAGACATCCCACAACTGCTCGGAGATGAAACATTCTGCAACGACGTGGGACCGATGGGATTCGCCAAACTGGACCCAGGTAAGGTAACCATCGCTGCGATCAACGGCTACTGCTTCGCAGGCGGACTTGAACTTGCTGCCTGGTGTGACTTCCGCATCGCCGATGAGCACGCCGAATTCGGAGCACTTAACCGCCGGTGGGGTGTACCGTTTTTCGACGGTGGAACCATGCGCCTGCCCAGCATCGTCGGTCTCAGCAACGCGCTGTGGCTCATGGAATCCGGCATCCGCATCGATGTCAACCGCGCAAGCCAGATCGGCTTCGTCCAGGAAATCGTTCCCCCCGGCCACGCACTCAAACGAGCCATCACCCTCGCGAAACACGTCGCCGCCTACCCGCAGGAGAGCCTCCGCGGCGACCGGCAGCTCGTTCTGGAATCCGGCGGATACGGGCTGGCCGAGGGCCTTCACCGTGAAGACAAAGGTCGCAGGAAATCACTTGCCAACGCAGAAATGATGGAGCGGCTCTCCGACTTCGCCAGCGGACAACGTCCGGAGCCACCGCGGCCGGAAGAAGTAATGACAGAGGACCAGTGAATTCACAGGGGGTCGGCACAGCTGGTGCCGGCCCCCTGTTGCCGTTTGATGCCAAGTATCCAACCGCGCCGTACTGTGCCAAAGGATCCCGCCAGCGGCCGTCAGCCGCCGGCCGTCGAATCAGCATGTGTCGATGTTCGGTGTCAGGGCTTTTGTTGCGGCTGCAGGAGGCTCGGTGACGGCACTGAGGGCCGGCAGCATCAGTGCCGCCGGCCCTCAGTGTCCTTCGTCATCGCAGGCCCAACGCAACCCAGGGCTCCACTTCACAGTTCATTCACGGCGAAACCATCATTGACTGGGGTGAAATAGCTCTGGACCGTTTCTCGTGTTACCTCGCCAAGGGACGCCGGAACCCACACCGCGTTGCGGTCCTTGTCAATGACTTGGCTTCGCAGTCCTTCAATCAAGTCCGGAGCGGCTAAGCACCGGAGGGATACCTGGAATTCCTGCTCCAACACCTTTTCCAGTCCAGTCATGGACCTCGCCCGACGGATCGATTCGAGAGCGACCTTGACGCAGCTGGGAGACTTGAGCAGGATCTGCCTGGCGGCCTCCTTTGCACGGAGATCTTCAGCCGAAAGCAGCCGTGGGACGATCTCCTCGGCAGGAACCCCGGAATAGCACGCATCGATCCATCCCCGATCACCAGACAGCGCACTACCAGGCCCGGGCACGGATACCTCCTGGAGGCACGATTCAACCGCAGCCGCGGTGTCCTCGCCGGCTTGGATCAATGTCAGTTCGTCAACCAGCCAGCCAACTTTGCCGCTGTCAACAAAAGCGTCGGCCATGCCCAATTCCAACGCATCCCCAGCGTCCAGACGTACCCCAGTGAGGGCCGCATGAATGCCCAATTCCCCAGGAGCGTTCGCCAGCAGCCATGTACTCCCGACGTCGGGGACCAAGCCGAGGCCGGTTTCCGGAAATGCCATCCGAGTCCGTTCCGTCACCACCCTGTGGCTGGCATGGGCCGACAGCCCTATACCCCCACCCATCACCAACCCGTCCATCACTGCCACGAAAGGTTTCGGATAGCGGGCGATCAGGGCATTCAGGCGGAACTCGTCACGCCAAAAGTCCCGCGTACTTGTTCCCCCGACAACGGCATCTCGATAAATAGCGAGGATGTCAGCACCGGCGCACAGCCCCCGCTCCCCCGCACCTGTAAGCACGACAACCTGGATGCCATCGTCGATAGCCCATTTGCGCAGCACGTCCTCGATCTCCAGCACCATCCTATGAGTGAGGGCGTTGATCGCTGCGGGGCGATTGAGTATGACCTTGCCGATCAACCCTGTCCGTTGGAAGAGGACCTCGTTCATGCTCACCGTTGCCTTTCACTAGTACGCGGAAGGCGGCGCACACGCGCCGCCTTCCGGTTCTCTTCTTTGGGGGACGTATTAGGAGTTAATAGGACCTGGGAAGGCCCAGAACCTTGGTGCCGATGAATGCCTTGATCATGTTGTTGTTCACCGGGGCCACTTGGTACATGCGGGTCTCGCGGAATTTCCGTTCGACGTCATACTCGTCCACGAAGCCGTATCCACCATGTGTGTTCAGCGCCGCGTTCGCCGCCTCCCAGCTGGCATCCGAGGCGAGGTGCTTAGCCATATTGGCTTCGGCCCCACATGGAAGTCCGGCGTCGAAGAGCCGGGCCGCTTCGAAGCGCATCAGGTCAGCTGCGCGGAGTTTCATGTAAGCGTCGACGATGGGGAACTGCACACCTTGGTTGGCTCCAATCTTCCGCCCAAAAACTTCCCGCGAATTGGCGTAATCCGTCGCGCGCTGGGTAAACCAATAGCCGTCACCGACCGCTTCGGCAGCGAGCAGGATGCGTTCGGCATTCCAGCCGTCAATGACATACTCAAATCCATTATCGACTTCGCCGATGACCGCCGACGCTGGTGCCCGCATGCCGTGGTAATGGATCTGGTTGGTTGCGTAATTGAACATGGTGCGGACCTTGACCACTTCCAGGGACTCCGGCTGTTCAGCCCGGACTTCTCGCAGGTCCACGAGGAAAAGGGTGAGGCCTTTGGTCCTTTGCTGGCCCTTGGGAGAGGTACGGGCAAGGACCAAAGCCAGGTCTGACTCATCGATTCTGCTTGTCCAGCTCTTGTGTCCAGTGATGACGTAGTCGTCACCATCACGTATGGCGATCGTTTCGATGCTGGTGGTATCCGAGCCGGCCTTGTCCTCTGTAATCGAGAACGCCTGCAGCCGCAGTCGCCCGGCAGCGATCTCGGGGAGGTACGCGTCCTTTTGCTCTTCACTGCCGTGACGTAGCAGCGCGCCCATGGTGTACATCTGCGCATGGCAGGCGGCAGAATGGCCTCCGGACCTGTTGATTTCCTCCATGATCACGCTCGCTGCCGTCAACCCATAGCCAAGCCCGCCGTAGGTCGCTGGAATCAAGGCCGCCAGCAGTCCTGAATTTGTCAGAGTGTCAACGAACTCCTGAGGGTACCGGCGATTTTGGTCCGTCTCACGCCAATACTCGTCCTCAAAACCCTCACATAGCGAACGGACTGTGCGGCGCAACGCTTCCAGGTCCGGCTGCACAAGAGACGAAACATCAATTGACTGGGTGCTCATTTGGGGACCTCCTCGTCGCCAGGCGGGTCAATGCCCACCAAACTATGGCTTAATCTCCACTCTACATTCTATATTGTATGTACATCAAGCATTTGCCTTTAAACACTCCGGAGGACGAGCATGGCACAGGAAAGACAGGGCACCGAACGCGTTGTGGAAGGCTGGACGGGCCGACTCTTTGAGGACTTCGCCGTCGGCGACATCTACTACCACCCGTTTGGAAAGACTGTCACCCAGTCGGACAACCAGACGTTCACACTCATGACGCAGAACGTGTCCAAGACCCATATTGATGCGAACTTCGCCGAGAAGACCAAATTCAGACGCCCTCTGGTCAACTCAACGTTCACGCTTGCCTTGGTGACAGGACAATCCACCATCGATTTGTCCATGAACGTTTTCGCGAATATGGGTTGGGACGAGGTCCGGATGCCGCACCCGGTCTACGAGGGGGACACCATTTACTCGCGGTCAAAAGTCCTCGCTATGCGACCCTCCAATTCGCGCCCCGGGTTGGGACTGGTGACGGTGGCCACAGAGGGTTTCAACCAGGACGGCATCATCGTCATTAGTTACCGGCGGACGTTCATGGTCTACCGAGTGGGCTACCTCCCAGGTATCGAGGGTTCCCGACCAGATGAATCATCCCTCCCAGCGGTGGAAGGACGGGCATGACTACCGGCACGTTTTCGTCAGATGCAAATTCAGTCATCGGAACCGCACTCACGGCGCTCTTCGTACCTGGGGACAGGCCGGAACGCTTCGCAAAAGCCCTGGTCGCCGGGGCGGACGTCGTCATTCTTGATCTGGAGGATGCCGTCCAGCCTGCGAACAAGGAACAAGCCCGTGAGCAGGCACTGACGGCGCTCGGTTCGGGCGCGTCCAGCCCCATGCACGCGTTGGTGAGAATCAACCCTCCAGGGAGCCCCTGGTTTGACGCCGATCTCAAAGCACTTCAAGGACTTGCCCGCGCGCCGGGACACGGCCTTCTGGGTGTCATGATTCCTAAATCGGAAACTGCCGAGCACATCACGGCAATCGTCGACGTCATTCCGACCGGCCTACCCATTGTTCCCCTCGTGGAAAGTGCCCTTGGAATCATCAATGCCTTCAACATAGCCACGCTTCCTGGAGTTTCCCGGCTGGCCTTCGGCGCCGTGGACTACACCCTCGACATTGCAGCCGGGCCCGGGTCGAGAGTTCTTGACTACCCCCGCTCAGTACTTGTCGTCGCTTCCCGGGCAGCCGGCATCGCTCCGCCTTTGGACACTCCTTCCACGTCCATCCATGACCTGAACCGTGTAGCCGACGACGCAGGGACTGGGAAGATGCTGGGATTCGGTGGAAAGATGTGCATCCACCCCGCGCAACTACCCATCGTCCGATCCGTATACATGCCAACCAAGGAAGAAACGGAATGGGCTAAAACTGTGCTGGCCGGCTCACGAAACTCAGGCGCAGCTTCGCTTGGCGGCGAGATGATTGATCTTCCGGTTCTGGAGCGCGCCAAACGCCTTCTGGTGCGCTCAGGATCATCGACAGAACTTATGGAATAGGTTCGCTGCCACGTTGTGCGGGGTCACGGATGACGCGGAAACCACTTCTGTCAGACTAGGTGATGAAGTACTGGGCTATGTGTCGACGAGTACGCTTGGAAACCATCCTGCGGTCCGGGTCTTTGCAAGGCGTCGGGATAGCCTAAGGTCCCAGTTCCACAGAAGTGCGGGAACCAAGGTCGCCGCGCGGAGCATGTGGCAGGAAACTTCCTGAGCTAAGCACCAGCCTGCCATAGCCCGCCTGCCGGCTCCAGGGTACCCCCGGGGTTGCAGCGGGTTGATTCCGCGTGATGACGTTCAGCTTCTGAAGTTGCCCGACCCGGAAGTCGCTCACATGCCCGACGCGTCCTGGGCAATCAACTGCGGGTGCGTGCTCACTGGGAACAACTGATGGAGTTGCGAGCAAGCGCGCTGAACCACCGAACGCAACCAGACGTTGGCCGGATCTTCAGTTCGCGATGGGTGCCAGTACAGGGCCTCCACCAGGGACGCTTCGAGTTCTGCCTCGAACTCCAAGACCTTGATGTTCGCCCCTCGCTGGGCTCTGGCTGCCAGCATCCGCGGTACCAGCGCTACCAAGTCCGTTCCTTCAACCAAGAGCGGCAGCGAAAGGAAACCTGCCACCACAGCTGCCACACGGCGTCGAACTCCCCGCGACTCGAACAGCTTGTCCGCAGGGGTGCTGATTCCTTCCCCGAAATAGCCCACCGCATGCGGGACGGTCACCAGGTCTTGCAGGGTAATGCCCGGCAACTGCACAACAGGGTTTGCGGCGTCCATGATGGCCACAAAACTGTCCCTGAACAGCTGCTTTGTTTCCCCCTCCATCTTGTAGCCGGTAGGTCCAACAAGCAGGTCCAGCTTCGAGTACTCGGCCATGGTGCCGTGAAGCCCGGTCATCGGGACGATGTCCACGGTGATCTTGGGGGCCTCTTCCCGCAGGATTCCATGCAGTGGACCCACGATGAGAGCCGCCGCATAGTCCGAGGCCGCAATCACGAATTCCCGTTCACTTGTGGTGGCGTCGAATCCTGATCGGACCAGGGTGGCCCTCTGGACGTGCACCATGGCCTCGTCCACCAGTGGGACGAGCGACTGCGCAAACGGTGTGAGGACGTACGTTCGGCCGTTCCGGACCAAGAGTTCGTCGTCGAAATGCCGCCGCAACCTGGCCAGAGCGGCGCTCGTAGCAGGCTGGCTTAAACGGAGCCGTTCGGCGGCCTTGGAGACGTTGCGCAGTTCAAGCAGCACCTGAAGTTGGGGCAGCAGATTCAGGTCCAGAGTCTTCATGCCCACAGCCTACCGGGTATCTGTCCAACAAATACGTCCTATCTAGAATCCTCTCTTCCCCAAATAAGTGACCTGCACCATTGTTGTTACAGGACCTGCAGATAACTGTCCGAGCAACCGGCACTTAGAAGGAATTCATCGTGGAAACTCCCCTCTCCCATCTTGCCCACCTCGAGATCACCACTCCGGACGTCGAAGCCTCGGCGAGGTTCTACGAGGAAAAGTTCGGCATGCGCATCATCGACCGCGTGGATGGAAACGTGTACCTGCGCTGCTGGGGCGATTACTACCGCTACAGCCTGGTGATTACCGAAGGCCCTGAAGCATCGCTCGGCCGGATGGCGTGGCGTACCAACACCCAGGAAGCCCTCGAAGCTGCAGCTGCCCGGGTAGAAGCAACCGGCGTGCAGGGCACGTGGACTGCCGGCGGTCACGGTTTCGGCAAAGCCTATGAGTTCACGGGTCCTTATGGACACCACATGCGGCTTTTCTATGACGTGGAGAAGTTCGTTGCCGAGCCCGGCTTCGAATCCAGCTACCCGGACCGTCCCGAGCGTCGCAGCAGCCACGCCGCCGCGCCGCGCTTCCTGGACCACGTCACGGTCGCTTCTTCCGACGTCCGGGGATTCGCCAAGTGGTACAACGAGGCCCTGGGCTTCCGCGTCATGGCGTTCGTGGACCTGGACGAAGCCCCCATCACCGTGTTCTCTGTACTGACCACCAACGAGAAGTCCCACGACCTCGGCGTCGTCTTGGACACCTCCAGCCGGGCCGGCCGCGTCAACCACATCGCTTTCTGGGTGGACGCCACCGAGGACCTGCTCCGCACCGCCGACGTCATGATGGAAAACGGCACCCCCATGGAATACGGCCCCTCCATCCACGGCGTGGGCGAACAGAACTTCCTCTACTTCCGCGACCCGTCCGGGCTGCGCGTGGAACTGAACTCCGGCGGTTACCGCAACTACGTCCCGGACTGGGACGCCAACACCTGGAAGCCGTCCGAGGGTTCCAACAACTTCTACAAGAACGGCGCCATGCCGCACTCCATGACCGAGTCCTTCCCGCCAGCCGAAGGTTTCACCGCCACCGAGGAAGGTGCTTCCGCCGAAATGAAGGAAGCCCTCCTGAACCCCTACGCAAAGCAGGGCCGCGGCTAATGACGAAGCCAAACTACGCGCTGGTCCGCTTCCAGGAACAGGGCACAGACAAGGCACAGACCGGCCTGCTGGTCGGCGACCGTGTGCTGCCCCTGGACAGTGACATCAATTCCCTGATCCAGCACTGGGACACCACCGAGGCCGAACTGGACTCACTGGCCGCCTCGGCCGGTGAGGAAACCGGGCTGGCGCTGTCCGGCGTCGAGGTTCTTGCCCCGGTTGAACCGGCGCAGGTCCTGCAGACCGGCGCCAACTACCGCAAGCACGTCATCGACCTGGCCGTGGCACACCGCGACGCCGGGCAAGACGCAGAGGAAGTACGCGCCAAGACCGCCGCGATGATGGATGAGCGGGCAGGCCAGGGAACGCCGTACTTCTTCATAGGGCTCCCGACGGCGATCGCGTCGGCCACCGAGGAGCTCACCCTGCCCTCCTACAGCAAGAGCCACGACTGGGAGTTGGAGCTCGCAGCTGTCATCGGGAAGGAAGCATTCCGCGTCAGCCCCGAGGAGGCACTGGAATACGTCTTCGGATACACCATGGTCAACGACATCACCACCCGTGAGTTTGTCTTCCGCAAGGACATGCCGGCCATCGGTTCGGACTGGTACCGGGCCAAGAACGCCCCCGGATTCCTGCCCACCGGTCCCCTGCTGGTGCCAGCCAAATTCTTCGGAGACCCACAGGATGTCCAAGTCACGCTGAAACTCAACGGCAAGGCCATGCAGGACGAGTCCACGCAGGACATGATCTTCGGGGTTGCCAAACTGGTCAGCGAAGCATCCCAGATCATGCCACTGCGTCCCGGAGATCTGGTCCTGACCGGAAGCCCCGCGGGCAACGGCCAGCACTGGGGACGACTCCTGCAAGACGGCGACGTCATGGAAGGCACCATCACCGGGCTGGGCACACAACTCATCCGCTGCAAGGACGAACAGTGACCACAGAAGCCTCAAACGCTTCCCTGATCCAGCGTTCGGATCCGCTGGCGAGCATCGCTGCCGCCGCGGATCGGTACAACAACTGGGGTCGCTGGGGCGAAGACGACGTCCTCGGGACACTGAACTTCATCGACGCCGCAAAAAGGGTCGAGGCAGCGGCACTGGTCACCACAGGCGAGGCGTTCTCCTTGTCACAGCCCTTCGACACCAACGGCCCGCAGAAGGGGTGGCGACGCCGGACCAACCCCGTGCACGCCATGACCGACACCGGGGTGGACGCTGAGCGCGGCAACCAAGGGTTCCCGCACGGTTTCGGCGGCGCGGACGACGTGATTGCCATGCCGTTGCAGTGCTCCACGCAATGGGACGGACTGGGACACATCTTCGATCGCGGCAAAGCCTGGAACGGCAGGGCCGCCGGGGATGTAGTGACCTCGGAGGGTGACCTGGTCACAGGGATCGAGACCGCCGCGGCCAAGATCGTGACCCGCGGCGTACTCCTGGACGTTGGGCGCGCGCTCGGGCCGGAACTGGGACGGACCGACGGTGAACTGCCTGACGGCTTCGCGATCACCCCGGAACACTTGCAGCGGACCATTGATCGCCAGGGTGCCAGCTCGGCTGTTCGTCGTGGTGACATTGTGGTGATCCGCACAGGGCAGTATGCCCGGGTCCGCCGCGACGGCTGGGGCGACTACGCCGGTGGATCCGCTCCGGGGTTGTCCTTCAGCACCGCTGCATGGCTGCACGAGTCGGAGATCGCTGGAATCGCAACTGACACGTGGGGCTTCGAAGTCCGGCCCAATGAGTTTGAGGGCGCTTTCCAGCCACTGCACCAGATTGCCATCCCCAACCTCGGGTTGTTTCTGGGAGAAATGTGGGACCCGGACGCCTTGGCCCTGGCGTGCGCTGAAGATGGCAGGTATGACTTCATGCTGACCGCAGCGCCACTTCCCATCACCGGGGCCGTCGGTTCGCCGGTCAATCCCATCGCCGTCCGGTAGCCGGCCAGTCCCAGGGTTTGGGCCAACGAAGGCCCAACCCGGGACAACAGCACCATTGGCAGTAGCCGTCACACAAAGGAGTCTTCAGATGGCAGCAGTACAGAAGGTCGGAATTGTCGGAGCGGGGGCGGCGGGACTCGCCGCAGCCATTCTCCTTGCCGATGCGGGCATCGAGGTTGAGATTCTGGAGAAGGCCACCGAGCCGCAGACCCTTGGCTCCGGTATCACCCTCCAAGGCAACGCCCTGCGCATCTTGCGAGAACTCGGCGTCTGGGAAGAAGTTGAGGCCAGAGGGTACGGGTTCAGCACCCTCGGCCTGCGGGCACCCGACCCCGCCAGCACCGTGATCACCATGTTGGAAGACATCCGGACCGGTGGCGACGACCTCCCGGCCACCCTGGGAATGTATCGCCCGGACCTGACTGCCATCCTCCGCGAACGCGCCGGGCAGGCGGGCGCCCGGATCAGCTACGGCAAGGAGGTCACCGACATTAACGACGACGGCGGCGGCGTCACCGTCAGCACTGCCGACGGTGCCACTACGCGCTACGACCTTCTGATCGGGGCGGACGGGCTTCATTCGGCCGTCCGCAAGGCGATCGGCATCGACGTCGAGCCCAAGCCCACCGGCATGGGCATCTGGCGGGCCTTCGTGGACCGGCCGGAGGATGTTGTCCGGACCGACCTGACGTATGGCGGCCACTGCTTCATTGCCGGCTACTGCCCCACCGGCCCGGACACCATCTACGCCTACCTCGTGGAGAAGGCCCAGGAACGCAACCACGACGACGGGCCCCGCGTCATGGCAGAACTGGCTGCAGCCTATGGCGGCCCCTGGAACGAGATCCGCGCCAGCTTGGACCACGGTGCGCGCATCAACTACACGTGGTTTACCTCGCATCTGGTGAACGGTCCCTGGGACCGCGGCCGCACCGTCATCATCGGCGACGCCGCCCACAGCTGCCCGCCGACTGTGGCCCAGGGTGCCGCCATGGCGCTGGAAGACGCCGCCGTGCTCGCAGAACTCCTCATCTCTGCCGACCATCTCACCGAGACTCTGTGGAAGAAGTTCACAGACCGCCGACTCGACAGGGCGACCGCAGTGGTTGAAGCATCCGTCCAGTTGGGCCAGTGGATGCTCGACGGCGTCCGCGATGCCAACGTGCCCGGCCTCATGAACTCGCTCTCCACCATGCTGAAGGAACCCGCATGAACCCCTCCGCTCCAAGCCAGCACCCCACCGTAGATGTCCACGCCCATGTCCTCATTCCGGCCCTGCAGCAGGCCGTAGCAGAGAATGATCCGGAAGGATTCGCGGCCCTGCAGGCTCTGGAAGTCCTGCGCAATGGCCCCGAATCCATGGCCAATTCCGGCCTCATGATCAAGGAGCGCTGGCCACAGCTGACAGACCTGAACCGCCGTCTGGCGGACATGGATTCACAAGGTGTGGATGTACAACTTGTCTCACCTTCGCCGTCCCACTTCTACTACTTCGCCGCCGAGGAGCTTTCCCTGACACTGGCCCGGCAGGCTAACGAGGCTGTCCGGGATTACGTCAGCAACGCGCCCGAACGGCTCAACGGGCTCGGGCTGGCGCCCTTGCAGCATCCGCATCTCATGGTCGAGGCACTGGATCATGCCGTGGTGGAATGCGGCTTGCTCGGCGTGGAAATCGGTTCTTTCGCAGGGACACCCGGCGACCTGGAGCGAACCACGGTAGAGCTCTCTGATCCGCGGCTGGAACCGTTCTGGAGCCGGGCCGAGGAACTGGGCGCCATCGTGTTCCTGCACCCCTTCGGCTGCTCCTTGGACGAACGGCTGGACCGTTTCTACTTGGCCAACACCGTCTCACAGCCCGCCGAAAACGCGGTCGCCCTGTCCCATCTCATCTTCAGCGGCGTGCTGGACCGGCACCCGGACCTCAAGATTCTCGCGGCCCACGGCGGCGGCTACCTGCCAACCACCATCGGACGATCCGACCACGCCTGGAAAGTGCGCCCCGAGGCGCAAAGGTGCGCCGAACCGCCGTCGTCATATCTGAAGAAGATCTTCTTCGACTCCCTGGTTCATAACCCCCGTGAGCTGCGTTCGCTCGTTGAGGCATCGGGTCCCGGACAGGTGCTGCTCGGTTCGGACTACCCCTTCGATATGGGATCAGAGAGGCCTGTTGACGACGTGCACGCCGCCGGGCTTCCCGCGGCCGATGCCGCCGCAATTCTCGCCGGCAATGCTTCTCGGTTGGGCATCACCGCCGCGGCAACGCTGAGCACCCGCGCTAAGGCCCAAGGAGCCTGACATGGTGAAGATTGCCCGCTGGAATCACGACGGCGGAACCCGGGAAGGGTTCGTCGACGACGGCAACTGCTTCGCGTTGCCCGCCGGATGCACAGTCAGCACTCTTCTAGCCGCAGGGCTGGAGGAGACCCTGGCCATCGCCGCGGAGACTCTCCGCAGCGTCCGCCCGGTATCCCTGCAAGACGTGCAGTTGCTGGCGCCGCTGGCACCTTCAACCATCCGGGACTTCGTCGCCTTTGAGGAACACGTTGAAGGTGTCCGCAAAAGCATCGACGGCGTCGCCGGCGTGGTGGCTGAATGGTACGAAGCACCCACGTTCTACTTCACGAATCCCCATACGGTGACCGGCACCGGCGAGGTGATAGGCATCCCCGCAGGCTGCGATGACCTGGACTTCGAAACCGAAGTAGCTGCCGTCGTCGGCCATGTCCCGGGCAGCGACGGCAGGAACCTGACGGCGGCCGAGGCGCACCGCCACATCTTCGGCTACACCATCCTCAACGACTGGTCGGCACGCGACCTGCAGCGCCGCGAAATGAAAGTCAGCCTCGGTCCTTGCAAGGGCAAGGACTTCGCCAACACCCTGGGTCCTTGGATCGTCACCGCAGACGAGTTTGAGCATCTTCACGACCGCGAAGGCTTCTTGCCCATCTCCATGGCCGTGGAAGTCAACGGCGAGCCGATCGGCCAGGACCTGCTCTCCAACATGGGCTGGCCGTTCGCCGAACTCGTCGCCTACGCATCCCAGGACTCCGTGGTGCGGCCCGGCGACGTCCTCGGATCCGGAACATGCGGCAGCGGCTGCCTCGCCGAGCTCTGGGGAAGGAACGGTTCCAAGACTCCCCCGCCGCTAAAGACGGGCGACATTGTGCGGATGACCGTGGAGGGAATCGGAACGATTGAGAACACGGTAGGCGAACGCCGCGAAGCCGTGACGCGGGTGGCTGCACGGAACCGGCCACGGAACAGGTCTGTCTTTGAAGGCGAATCCGCTATGTCTGCGTAGGTGAAGGTGGGACCAGCGCGGGAATCACCGCGCTGGAGTACTCAGTTAACTCTTGAGGATTGCGGTCAGGAGTTAGATATCAGGTGCTATAAAATCTTGGCGCCCACCGAGTGAAGGCACGGCGACCACCACAAATTCGGCAGCCGCGTTGACGTGGGGTTTTGCGATCAACGCGGCTGCCAGTGCTACTAGCGGTTCATGAGTTCGCGTAGCGCCGTTGTGACGGAATCGGGATCCTCCTCTGCCATGAAATGCCCGGCATTTAGCGTCCGGTGTTCAAGGTCGGACGCCCACTTGCTCCAGAGCGCGGCGGCGTCGTACCCAAGGACTGCACCCCAGTCTTGTTGTATGACAGTGACGGGCATGCCCAAAGTATGGCCTGATTCCCTGTCTGCGCGGTCGTGCTCAACGTCAATGCCGGCTGATGCCCGGTAGTCGGCAACGATGGAAGGCACGGCATTCGCTGATGCTGACAGGTAGTGGTGCCGGTAGTCGGCGGGAATGGCTTCGGGATTGGAGGTCCATCCGTCCAGGAAGGACGCGAAGAATGTATCGGCGGTCGCTTCAATCATGGGCTCCGCGACGCCGGCCGGCTGGGCCATCAGGTACAGATGCCACGCGACTTTTGCGTCTGCCCCGTGAAGAATGTCCCACATATCCAGCGTCGGCAGGACATCCAATGTCAACAGATGGCTCACATTGTCGGGGTGATCAAGGCCCGCCCGGATTGCGACCAAGGCGCCGCGATCGTGGCCTGCCAAGGCAAAACGCTCGTGGCCGAGTGCTCGGGCAACGGCTACCACATCGGCTGCCATGGTCCTCTTTGAGTAGGTGTGCTCGTTGGATTCTTTCGGTTTGTCACTGTCGCCGTAACCGCGCAGGTCGGGAACAATCACCGTGTGGTCTGCTGCCAGCTTCGCGGCAACATGGCGCCACATGTGATGTGTCTGCGGGAAGCCGTGCAGGAGCACTACAGCAGGTCCGCTTCCGACGACGGCGACGTTGAGTTCTACGTGCGGCGCTGCAGGGACGCGGTAGTAGCTTGCTTCAGGGAGCAATTTCAGGGACATGATGTCTCCGTTCCTTGTTGGTGTCTCCACTTTCCCGTGGGCGAATCAGTGCTGAATCAGTGGGGCGCCGCTTCCGCACGACATCGGGCAGGGCGCGGACTTTGATTACGATGAATTCGTGAGCTGCCCTCAATTCCGCGTCCTCGGTCCTATCCAAGTGACTGTTGACGGTGTAGTGCGGCAGTTGTCCAAGCGCCGGCACCGGGAGATCGTTGGGATACTTCTTTCTCTCCGGGGCGGGGTAATCTCCACCCAAGACCTCGTCGCGGAACTCTGGGATGACGCACCCCCGGCTGGTGCGGTGGGAGCCGTCCGAACGTTCGTGGGTGAGCTTCGCCGAATCATTGAACCGAATCGTCTGCCGCGGAGTCCAGCCACAGTCCTGGTAACTGTCGGCGATGGCTACTCATTGCGGTTGAGTGCCGACGCCGTTGATGCATGGCGCTTTGAAGCTGCGGTGGGATCAGCGGGAACAGCCCTGCCGGAGAAAGCAGACTCGTTGCTTTCGGCCGCGTTGGCTGAATGGCAAGGTGAGGCTTTCGAAGAGTTCGCTGAGCGGCCGTGGTCGCGTTCCGTGAGAACAAGATTGGGCGATCTGCGGTTCTCTGCCATTGAGCGCTGCGCAAACGCACGGCTCGCCGTTGGACGGGCGGACGAGGCCGTGCCACTGCTCGAAGGGCAGGTAACGGCCGCGCCGTGGCGTGAAGAAGGGTGGGCGTTGTTGGCATTGGCTCTCTACCGCAGCCAGCGCCAAGGGGACGCTTTGGCGGTCCTGCGCACTGCGAGGATGCACCTCAGACGCGATCTGGGGGTCGATCCCGGCCCGGCGCTTTCAGCTCTGGAGATTCAGATCCTGCGGCGGGACCCGAATCTGGAGCTGCCCGAACCGACAGGGCTGGGTTTGACGGCAGCCGCATATTCCCGGAGTGGCACCAGGGCTCAACTCGAGGCTTCAAACGCGGTGCTGGGCAGCCTTGCGGTCACGGGTGACGTGGAGACTGCCCAGACACAGCGAATCGCCACGATTCGCGCGGCACAGTCTGCCGACGATGCCGAACTTACTGCCCGGATCATTGGCGGTTATGACATTCCGGGAATATGGACGCGCTCCGACAACCGGGAGGCCGCAGAAGTCGTTGTTGCAGCTGCTGAACATGCACTCGCTTCAACCGCGCGAATTTCTGACAGGACACGCGCCCGCCTGCTGGCCACCATCGCCATGGAATCACGCGGCACAGCCGACCGGCAGGCCGAAGCCCAAGAAGCAGAATCAATTGCCACGCGCCTCGGCGACGAACAACTTCATTGCTTCGCCCTCAGCGCCCGATTCATGCAGGAGTTCCACAGGACAGGCTTGGCAAAGGAGCGGGCTGACATTGGCGCCCAGCTGACAGCTCTAGCCATAAGCGCCGACTCACCCACCTTCGAAATCAATGGCCGCCTCATCCGCATGCAGGCCCTCTGCGCTCTGGACGACATCCCTGCGGCCAACGCCGAAGCCTACGCCGTAGACGAACTCGCCGCACGACACGAAAGACCGCTCGCAGCCGTATTTACCGGCCGGTTTAGGTCGGCTTTCATCGAAAACAGCGACCCTCCGCTGCCAGATGCGATGCCTGGCTTCACTCATGGCCTGGCTGCTTTGACCAGATTCACTCGAGAAATGACCCAGGGATCGGACATAAGTGACGGCGACTTCGGGCCCTATGAGCCGTGGGTGCGGCCACTACTCATGCTGCGGGCAAACCGACGTCAGGACGCTACCCATGCCCTCAGGACTTTGCCCGCGCCGCCCAACGATCTCTTGCTTGAGGTCACTTGGTGCGTTATAGCTCAAACCGCCGTAGAGCTCGGCGAAACCGCGACCATTCAGCGGGCTTTTTCCGCTCTTGCTCCGGCCGGTGGAGAACGAGCCGCGGGTAGCGGTGTTGTAGACCTCGGCAACGTGAAGGGATTCCTGGAGCTGCTCGAGGCAGCTCCGAGAGGATAGGGGTTCAGGACCTTCCGCGAACCGCTGCTTTACAGAAGGGCTCCGCCGGAGACTTCGATGCGTTCGGCAGTAATCCAACGCATGTCATCGCTGACGAGTGAGGCGATGGCATCCCCAATTTCTTCCGGGTGGCCCACCCGTCCGAGTGCTGTCTGGGAGGCGAGCACCTTCCGAAGCTCGTTGTTATCCCGCATGGCTCCTCCATTGAAGTCAGTAGCGCTAGGGCCCGGGGCCACCGCGTTGATGCGGATCTTCCGTGGCCCTAGTTCCAGGGCGAGACTCCGAGACAGAGCTTCCACCGCCGCTTTCGAGGCGGAGTAGGCCGAGGTTCCCGGGCTGGCATGGCGGGTCAGTGACGTTGAGACGTTGATGATCCGGCCGCCATCGGACATGAGGGGCACGAGTGTTTTGATCAGGAAGAACGTTCCTTTGAAATTGGTCCCAACAACTGCGTCAAAGCTTTCTTCAGTGGTCTCTTCAAGAGTGCCGAACAGTCCGACTCCGGCGTTGTTGACGAGTACATCCAGCGTTTCCCGGTCCCAGCGTGACCGCAGAGATTCCTGCAACCCATCGGAGAAGCCTGGAAACGTCCCGATGTCAGTTATGTCCAGCGGTACTGCCATAGCGTCGCTTCCCGCGGACCGAATCTCATCGACGACGGCAGCTGCGGCTTCTGACCCGCTACGGTAAGTCACTACGATTTTCGCGCCCTTGGACGCTAGAGCCAGCGCGGTACTGCGGCCCAGTCCCCTGTTTCCACCCGTCACCAGCGCAACAGTGTTCTTCATTGTCTTCCTCATTCTCTGCTAGAAGGTAAATAAGTAAGTAGGTATTTACTTATATACTAAGGGTGAGATCGTTAATAGGCAACCAACAGGAAGGAAGGTCGATGGCGCAACGCGATGCGGAGGCAACGAAAGCCCGAATCCTTGAAGCGGCCGTGGAGGAATTTGCCAAGCATGGCCACGCCGGAGGGCGAATTGAGCGAATCTCCGCTAGCTCCGGCACTAATGTCCGCATGATTTACGCATACTTTGGCGGCAAGAGCGGACTGTTTGATGAGGCGCTGGCCGCCTCTCTTGGCGCCATGGCCGCGGCGGTCCCTCCTCGCGCCGAAGACCTTCCCGAGTGGGCCGGCGATCTCTTCGACTATCACCAGCGTGACCCCGCTGCACTTCGCCTCACCTTGTGGGCTCAGCTGGAGCGTCCCGAGGCGGCATCCGAACCCTTGCAGAGCTACATGGATAAGGCGTCGATGTTGTCCCGGACAGCCGCGGGGCCGCTGACCGCCGTCGACCTTCTAGTGGTGATCTATGCGGTCGCCCAAGCGTGGCAGCTGGCCCCTCTCGGACTGCTGAAAGCGAATCACGCGGATCCCGGCAGCGCAGGGGCCATGGCTTCCTATAGGCAGGCAGTCATTTACACTGTCAGGCGCATCACCACCCCCGAGTCAGCTACCCCCGGAATTTCGCCCCAGGAAGAGGTGCAGGCCAGCTAGGACCTACCGATCGAACCAAGCAGTCACCGTCGTTAGCAGGTCCCTTTAGCGGGCGCCGCGTTCGAGATCTGCCAGTTCGGATTCAAGTTGCCGGGTCAGGCTCCGCAGACGGCTGATGTGATCCTGGGACACTCGTCCTGGCTGTGAGGTTACCTGTGCGTCGACGTCGAAGACGGTGTTGGGGCTGTGCCACACATTGAACCATTCGAGGCCATGACCGAGCGCGTCACTGGTTACCCCCTGCAGCAGGAGCAGGGGTTCGCGGGCATTGGATTCGAGTTTTTGTGCAAGGTCGGCATCCGCCGCCACTGCCTGAACCTGCCGGGGTCCGCCTGCCGGGTGATAGCCGTGCTCCCGCATGAGGCCAAGAAGTGAAGCGTTTTCCAGCAACTCCTTGGTGAAGTGCGGAAAGAGGTCGCGGGGAACCCAGGTGCGCATGAACGCCACCGGGGTCTCTTCCAGGTAGCGGATGCGTTCGATTTTCCAGGTGTTGGTGGTGTTCAGAGCCTCTACCGCCGGCTCAGGCGGGGTGGCATGTTCCACGGAGATGACGTGGGTTCGGAGACGCTGGCCGTGCGCCGCTGCCTGCTCGTCAAGCCCTCCGGCCTGCTGCAGATGCCTTCGGAGGACCGGAGCGGCGGCCACCACGCTGCCCCGGCCGCGTTGGCGGCGGATCAGCCCGAGGTCTGAAAGTCCGGACAACGCCTGGCGTACAACGCTGCGGGAGACGCCGAACTGTTTCTGGAGTTCCTCCTCAGTGGGAAGCGGAGAACCGGGCAGCAGAGGCCGCTCCAGGATCTGCCGGTGAAGAATGTCGCGGATCTGCGCATGAAGGGGCGGCCCTTCCGTACGGTTCAGGCCGTTGGACCGTTCCCGGGGCTCTCCCCCGGTGGCTTGCACACTCACACTGACTCCTTTGGCTTCGAGCACATCATAGCCCGCCCGGGCTTCGCCCCACCCTTGACTGGTGATCCAACGCACATGTAATGTACGTACTAATTGTACGGACTTGATCCGTCGGCTGGAACATACAATGGCGTAGAAAGGTCGAGTAATGACGCAAATGCATTTGAGGTCCGGGCGTTCTCGTTTACCAATGTTTGCCTTCCTCCAGAAGGTGCCGGCAGGCATGATGCTGATCCCGCTCATGCTGGGCGTACTGATGAACACTTTTGCGCCCGAAGCCCTGAAAATTGGCGGTTTCACCACAGCGCTCTTCAAAGACGGGGCCCTGACGCTGATTGCGGTGCTGATCCTGGCCACCGGAGCCCAAATCACCGGAAGCCACAGCGGCAAGGCCGCCGCGTCCACCACCACGGTCGTCCTGGTCTGCAAGACCTTGATCCCGGCCACCATCGCCGTGATCCTGGGCCTGGTAGTCGGCATCGATGGCATCGCGGGGGTATCGATCCTGGCCATGCTAGCGATCTTTGGTAACAGCAACGGCGCTTTGTGGCTGGCCTTCGCCGGCCAGTACGGCGACGAAAGGGACACCGGCGCGTACGTGGCCAGCGCCTTTGACGATGGGCCCTTCTTGGCCCTGATCTTCCTGGGCGCATCAGGGCTGGGCGATATTCCCGTGCTCGCCTTCGCCGCGGCACTGATCCCGTTCATCATCGGCCTGTTCATCGGCGCCGTTGACCGGGAGTGGACGAAGGCCCTGGACCATGTTCCGAACATCGTGATCCCCTTCATGTCCTTCGCTGTTGGAACGGGAATCAACCTGAAAACCGTGCTCACCGGCGGATTCGCCGGGATCTTCCTCGGCCTGATCGTGGTGGTCTTCACAGGCGGCCTGACGTATCTCGGATACCGGTTCGTCCTCCGGCGCGGGTCCAAGAGCGGTATCGGGTTCGCGGCGGGCACCACGGCCGGCAACGCCGTCGCCGTACCTGCGGTAGTCGCCGTCGCAGATCCAAGGTTTGAACCCTTCGTCGCTTCCGCGTCAGCCCAGGCCGCCACGGCCGTTCTCGTGACAGCGCTGCTGGCCCCGATCGTCGCAAGCTGGGCTTTGAAGCGGGCTGGTGGTCTGCAGCCCGCCGATCCGGTACCGGCGGCTGTCTAAGACTTTCCTTGTACATCCCCTTGACGGACGGAGAAACCATGCGCGATCCGCGCTCGGTGCGATGCACCTACTACCTGGAGTCGGAAATCGACCCCGCAAAAGCCGCAGCCATCATGGCAGGCGAACAATCCAGCGGCACGTTCATGCCGGTTCCCGGCGAGTCAGCCCGAATCCGGGAGCGGCACGCCGCCCGCATCTCAGAGGTCCAGGAGCTCGGCTTCTGCCGCCCCTCACTGCCGTCACGGTCCACCCCGGAGAAGGTCCGCGCAGCCCTCGTCACGGTCGAGTTCCCGATGGAAAATATCGGCACCGACCTCGCCACCCTACAGACGGCAATCGCCGGCAACCTCTTCGAACTGGGCGATCTTTTCGCTTGCAGGCTGCAGGACATCGCCCTCCCCGAGGACTTTATTGCCGCCCATCCCGGCCCGGCTTTCGGCATCGAGGGGACGCGCAGACTTATCAGCGACGTTCAGGGCGTCATGGTGGGAACCATCGTCAAACCCAACGTCGGACTTTCGGAAGAGGAATTCCGGCTCGTAGTGCGGGACTTGGCCATGGCCTCCATCGACCTGATCAAAGACGACGAGTTGATGACCGACCCCGCGTACCTTCCCTTGGAACGCCGTGTTGCTGTCGCCACCGAAGAAATCCGTGCCGCAGAGCAGGCCACCGGCCACTCCACTATGTATGCGTTCAACATCACCGGGGACCTTGCCGGCCTCAAAAGGCGCCATGACCTGGTGGTCGAAGCCGGCGGCCAGTGCGTGATGCTGAATATCCCGGTCATGGGCCTTCCCGCATTGGCCCTGCTGCGCAGCTTCGCCGAAGTTCCCATCCACGGCCACCGCGCCGGCCTCGCCGCCTCGATGCGGTCCAAGGGCCTCGGTATGGACTACCGGGTGTGGCAGCAGATGGCCCGCCTCGCTGGCGCGGACCACCTCCACGCCAGCGGACTCGGCAGCAAGTTCTACGAACTGGACGAAGAAGTCGGCGCGAATATCCGCAGCCTGCTCCAGCCCTTGGGCCAGACCATCGCCCCGCTCCCCGTGCTGTCCTCGGGCCAAAACGTCACCACCCCAGGGCCCACTTTCGAGGCCGTAGGCTCCACAGACCTCATGATGCTCGCCGGCGGCGGCGTCGCCGCCCACCCGGACGGTCCCGGAGCCGGGGTGCGCAGCCTGCGTCAAGCCTGGGAAGCTGCCGTAGCTGGCGTACCTTTGCAGGAAGCTGCACACAAACGCTCCCACATCGGGGACGACGCCCTCCTGCACGCAGTTCAAACCTTCGGGAAAGGTGTCTGAAGATGCCCGCCTTCGGTTTCGTCGCCGACGACCTCACGGGAGCCGCCGATGTCCTGGCCCAGTGCCACCGCTACGGGCTGGAAGCAGTCCTCGTCATTGGCGATGCATCGCTACCCACCGACGCTGACGTCGTCGGAATCGCCGGGCCCGCCAGGTCCCTGGCCGGTGCGGCGTTCGATGCCTTAGTGAAACGGGACCTTGCCGCCATTGCACAACTGAACCTGGAAGTGCTGCTCTACAAGGTCTGTTCCACTTTCGATAGCTCCCCCACCGTCGGCAGCATCGGCCGTGGAATTCAGTTGCTGCATCAGCAGTTTCCCCTCCACGGCCCAATCCCCGTAGTGCCGGCCCAGCCCGGGTTCGGTCGCTACACAGCCTTCAGCAACCACTACGCGAGCTACGCCGGCAAGACCTACCGGCTGGACCGCCACCCCGTCATGTCCAGGCATCCCTCCACCCCCATGGCCGAAGCCGACCTGCGCCAAGTCCTCGCCGAACAGCTCGGCAGCGCCGCCCGGGAACAGGGTGCAATTCACTTGCCCACCTATGACGACGGGACGTTCAAGGACGCCTGGGCAGACCGGCGCCGGGACCCCGACGCACAGGCCTTCGTGGTGGATGCCGTGGACGAACAGCACATGGATACAGTCGCCGAAGCTCTGACCCGCGAGGGGCATGGCCATGGGCCCTCACTTGTTGTGGGCTCCGGTGGAATCATGGCAGCCCTTGCCCGGTCTCTTTCGGACCAAACTCCCCGCACCCCTGGCACGCAGCAGCCATCAGGACCCGTGCTGGCCATCAGCGCCTCCGCTTCCAGCACCACAGCAGAGCAGATCAACGACGCCGTCTCCCACGGTTGGGAGGACGCGCCGGTTTCCGCGGAGCTACTACAGGGTCACGACGCCGGAGCCCTGGCCGCGCTGGACCGGCACGTTTCAGAGGCCCTTCAGCTGGGCCGCAACGTGGTGGTCCACACCACCAGGGGTCCTGGAGATCCCCGGTACGGGGCGGCCAAACCGGCCGACCCCGGGTACGTTGGGGCATTGATCGGAGGGATCGCCGCCCGGATGGCCCACGCCGGACTCACCCGCGACATCGCCGTTTGCGGCGGCGACACCTCCAGCCACGCGCTCATCGCCATGGGCGTGCGACAGCTGCGGGTGTCTGACCAGTTCGTCACAGCCGGCCCCATCCTGCAGGCCGACGATGACTCCGCTGTGGGCGGGTGCAGGCTCCTGCTCAAAGGCGGGCAGGTGGGCCCCACAGACATCCTGCGCCGATTCGCTGGCCAGCTCCCCCGCTGACTCCCCCAACAAAACTCATCACCAGAACCAACGAAAGGCGGCCCCCATGCGGGCAGTAGTCAAAAACGCAGCTGAACGAGGCGTCTCGTACGTCACCGATGCCGGCGACCCCAAGGCAACCGAGGGATCGGTGGTCATCGAAGTCGGCGCCGCCTCCCTCTGCGGCACCGACCGCGAACTCTACGAATGGACCCCCTCGGCCCAGGCCTTCAACCTCAACCTTCCGGTGGTCCTCGGCCACGAAGGCGCGGGCACCGTCGTCGAAATCGGCCCCGGCGTCACCGGCCTCAAAGTCGGCGACCAAGTTGCCCTCGAAAGCCACCTGACCTGTGGCCAATGCTTCCCCTGCCGCACAGGCGACGCGCACACCTGCGAACGCACAGGCATCCTGGGCATGCACATCGACGGCGTCTTCGCCGAGTACGCCGCGGTGCCGCAGGACATCTGCGTCAAACTCCCCACCGGTCTGTCCCTGGAATCCGGCGCTCTTCTTGAAGCTGCCGGCGTCGCAGTCCACGCCATCCAACGCGCCAACTACTCCGTGGCAGGGAGGGCAGTTCTCGTCAGCGGAGCGGGACCAGTGGGCCTCGTCGTGGTGAACCTGGCACTGCTCATGGGCGCCTCCCATGTCATCGCCGTTGACCCCAACCCCTACCGCCGCGCCCAAGCCGAAAAGCTCGGCGCCACCGCGCTGCACCCCAACGACGGCATCGTTGAACGTTGCCGCGAACTGACCGGCCGTCGCGGCGGTTTCGATGTCGCCTTCGAATGCTCCGGAGCGCCAGGCACACTGGCCACCCTCTTCGAAGCCGTCCGCCGCGAAGCCACCGTCATCACCGTTGGACACCCCAGCCGACCGGCGGAAGTCGACATCGCGGCGTACATCAACAAAAAGGGCATCACACTGCGCGGCATCTTCGGCCGCCGGCTCTGGGAAACCTGGGAACAAAGCCTGCTGCTGCTGGACTCCGGAAAACTGGACCTCGACTGGCTCATCACCCACCGCATGAAACTCAGCCAAATCGACGAAGCCGTAGAGCTCCTCACAGGAGACGCCTGCAAAGTCCTGCTCATCCCGAATCTCAGCTGACTGGTACCTCAGGGGGCAACCGGCCTCGTCCGATGGTCCCCTGGGTCAGAAACAGAGGAAAGCGGGGTGTGCACATACAGTGCACACCCCGCTTTTCTTGTCCCATCGAGCACAAAGACTGCGGGTATACGGGAATCGGCCGCAACTGCGCCCTCCTCAGCGGCGGCCCGTGCGTGGCAACACCGCGAACGCGCTCTCGGCAATCTGGGTCAAGCGGGCAGGACTGTGGCCGTACGCACCCACCACATCTGTCCCGCGGATAACGGTCAGCAGGAGGTATGCAAGATCTTCAGCATCGGCGTCCGGATCGATGTCTCCGTTGCGCTGCGCCGCACGCACACACTCGGTCACCGCCGTCACGAGCACAGAGAAGCATTCAGCAGCAATGCGCTGCACCTCGGCGTCGGAGGCGCCGATCTCAAGAGCCATCTTGCCCGCAAAGCACGCAGCCGCCGCCCGGTCGGAAGCTGGGGGCACATCGTCGGCTAGAGGCACACCATGGACGGCGCGGAGCAGGTAGCTGTGGAGCCGTTCCAGTGCGCCGTCGTCCGGGCCGGCGAGAACCTTCGCCGGAACGTTTCCCAACCGGCTGAAGTATCCCGTCATCGCTTGTACCAGCACTCCGTGCTTACCCTCGAAAGCGGCATAAAGACTGCCGCGGCCCAAGCCGGTTGCTGCGCTGATGTCGTCCACACTCGTGCCGTTGTAGCCCGACTCGCGAAATTGCCGCTCAGCGGCATGGAGAACGTGGTCGCGGTCGAAAGTTCGTGGTCTCGCCATACAAACAAGATAGAGCACTTCGCTCATAGTTGACAAATCAGTACAGAACCTTCTACGTTATTGACTGTTCAGTACAAAAACGGCTGGCAACCCACCTCTGGCGCGATGAAGTCCCGCCGATGGCCGAAGGAATCACAATGCAGACATCAACCCCAGTGGCACTCGTGACGGGCGCTTCCTCAGGAATCGGGCGGGCAGCGGCACGTGCACTCGTCGACGCCGGCTTCGCGGTGGTCGGTACCAGCCGCAACGCGGCGAACGCCCGCCCGCTTGTGGGGGTGTCGTTCCTCGATCTCGATGTAGCCAGCGACGAATCGGTCCATTCCCTGGTCGAGGAGGTAATCGAGCGATTTGGTCGAATCGACGTCCTGGTCAACAACGCAGGAGTTGGCGCGATCGGTGCCGGCGAGGAGAGCTCGATCCATCAGACCAAGGAGGTCTTCGACATCAACGTCTTCGGCCTGATGCGGATGACAAACGCTGTGCTGCCCCATATGCGCACCCAGGGCAGCGGCCGTGTGGTCAACGTCTCCTCTGTCCTGGGTCTGATCCCAGCCCCCTTCATGGCCAGCTACGCGGCCACCAAACATGCAGTGGAGGGCTACTCGGAATCCATCGACCACGAGCTTCGCGAGCACGGCATTAGGGTGCTGCTGGTGGAACCGGCCTTTACAAGCACGAGTTTCGAGGCGAGCAGCCTTGCGCCGGATACTCCCCTGCCGGTCTACGCCGCGCAGCGGAAGATCTACCGAGACGTCCTGGCCACCGCTTTACGTACCGCTGATGACCCCGATGTTGTCGCAAAAGTGATCGTCGCTGCCTCCACGGACTCCAAGCCCACACCCAGATACACCGCCGGCTCGATGGCCGGACGCGTCACCGTCCTGCGCCGGTTCGTGCCCTCGCGCACCTTTGACAAACAGATCCGAAAGCTCAACCAACTGGCCGGCTGACACCGAGGCCAGCACCAGCATCTCCCGTCCGACCCCTCTGAGACAGGCTCACAACGCATGGACTTCGAACACGTCACCTTCGACTTGCCGCATGGCACTTTTCACGCTCTGCAGGGCGGTGACCCCAGAGGTCAACCGACGATCTTCCTGCACGGGTTCCCGGACCACCCGGCAACGGCAAAGGCGTTTCTCGCCGAGCTCAGCCGGCAGGGGCGCTATGTCCTCGCGCCGTGGCTACGTGGTTACGCCCCATCGCCGACCGCAGGCCCATTCGATTTCGCATCCCTCACCAGCGACGTGGTCGCACTGATCGACCAGTGGTCTCCCCAGCGACCGGTGGACCTCATTGGGCACGACTGGGGTGCTCTGATCACCTACGACACCACCGTCACAGCACCCGAGCGCATCAAAAGCGCAGTCACTCTCGCCATACCCCACCCCCTAACATTCATCGGCCGGCCCCGCCCCGCCCAACTCCGCCGGAGCTGGTACATGGCCTTCTTCCAGCTTCCCGGAAGCGGCATGATCGCCCGAGCCCACGACTTCGCCCTCATCGACCGCCTCTGGCGTCAATGGTCACCAAGCCTGACCCTCGACCGGGCTGTCCATGCGGAGCTACACGAGCACCTCGGAGCGAGCTTTCCCGCGCCCCTCAAGTACTACCGGGCGATGACCCGCCTGGGCATGCTGAAGGCTGCGCGCAGACTTTCCCATCCCATCACGGTGCCCCTCTTGCACATCCACGGCGCAGACGATGACTGCATCCTCCCCCCGAACGTGGACGACCGGCATCGGTACGCCGCGCCGCATGTGCGGGCGGTCGTCCCCCATCTCGGTCACTTCCTGCATATCGAAGCCCCTGAAGCGATCGCGGAACGGATCGCGATATGGGCAGCGAGTGGACCATCCGGCCCTCTCGGTGAAACCACCCCAATGGCCGTCCAGAACCCGAAAGGCTGACCCAAACCATGACTGAGATGACTCCTCCATTCGCGAGCGATGAACTGACCGAGGGCACTATCGACACGGTGGTGATCGGCGGCGGCGCCGCAGGACTGAACGGCGCTCTGATCCTCGCCCGCTCCCGCCGCTCGGTGGTTGTGATCGACGGCGGCGACCCCCGCAACGCGCCAGCGGACGCAGTGCACGGCCTCCTCGCTCTGGACGGCACGCCTCCATCCGAGATCCTAAGACGAGGACGGGAGCACGTGCGCCACTACGGCGGACGCGTCGTCCTCGGCAAGGTGGTCTCGGCCGAGCCTGCAGCCGCCTCAGCTGACGGGGATTTGCGGTTCACCGTCACCCTCGCCGACGGCCGCAGCATCACCGCCCGCCGGATTCTCGTTGCCACCGGCCTCACCGACGTGCTGCCGGACATTCCCGGGCTCACAGAGCATTGGGGGCACACCGTCCTGCACTGCCCGTACTGCCACGGCTGGGAGGTCCGCGACGAACCCATCGGTATCCTCGCCACCGGTCCGGTCTCCATTTCCCACGCGTATCTGTACCGTCAGCTGACCGGGGACCTGACCTACTTCACGCACGGCACCGAGCTGGACGAGGAAAGCCGCGCCCGCTTCGCCGCCCGCGGCATCCGCGTTATCGACACCCTGGTCACCGAGATCGTCAACGGCGACGACGGCGCCCTCGCCGGGGTTCGCCTGGCCGACGGTGAGGTCGTAGCCAGACGCATCATCGCGGTCCTGGCGCAGCTGCAGATCCGTGCCCACGGCCTGGAAGGTCTCCACCTACCCGTGCAAGACCTGCCGGACAAGGGCCGCAGTTTCGCCAGCGGCCCGGCCGGCATCACCGATGTGCCTGGGGTATGGGTGGCCGGCAACGCCACCGACCTGACCGCCCAGGTCGGGGCCTCCGCAGCGGCCGGCGCACTGGCAGGGGCCGACATCAACAGAATGCTTGCCATAGCTGACACCGACGCGGCCTTGCACGCGGCTGGACCGAGCAACACGTAGATCCGCGTGTCGACCAGCCCTTCCCTACCGGGCGCACCTAGCCCCTGATGGTTCGGCTCGAACTTTTCCAGCAAACATCATCGCGCCCCCTCACACATCTTCCGACTACAACTCACCCAAGCTGATGGAGAACACACAAATGACGGAACGCAATCCCATTCTGATCACCGGCGCTGGCGGCCAAATCGGCGGCGTGAGCAGGTTGATGGTCGACATGTTGCTCGAACAGGGCCACCCGGTGCGCGCATTCGTACGTCGGAAGGACGAACGAGCGCAGTCGATGAGCGAGGCCGGAGCCGACGTCTTCGTCGGCGACTTGCTCAAACCCGCGGACGTTGCCGCCGCGCTGAAGGGTGTCAAGCGCATCTTCTTCAGCATGACCCCGCAACCGTACTACGCCGACGCCCTCACTTTGATGGCCGCAGCGGCACGAGCCCAGGGCAACATCGAGGCCTTCGTGCACTTGTCCAACTACGAGCAGTCATACATGACGCTCGAGAAGATGACCGCACCGGAAGAAGAACGGCGTTCCTGGCTCGGCGGACTGGTCACGGACTGGTCACCGCAGCAGCGGGCGCATTGGATCTGCGAGCGGGTCCTGGACTGGTCCGGCCTCCCGACCATCAACGTGCGCTCGACCCTGTTCGCCGAGAACCCCCATCTGACCTGGATGCAGCTGGGCCCACTGAACAACGGTGAGCTGCGCCTGCCCTTCGGCAACCAGCGGCTCGCACCCATCGCCGTTCACGACTTGGCAGAGGTGTCCGTTAAGCTGCTGCTCGACCCCGCACCGCACATCTCGAAGTCCTACGAACTTACCGGCCCGGAGCTGAAGGACATGCACGGATTCGCTCAAGACTACGCTGACGCGCTGGGACGCCCGATCGTCTATATCCCTGAAGAGCTGGAGGAGTGGAACGAGGCCTTCCTCGACGATGCCGTCCTGCAGGAATCCCTGGGTGATCCGGCTATCGCCCGGCACGTGGCTGAGCACCTGAGGATCCAGACACGGCTGATCGCCAGCGGTCGGTACGATGTCTTCTCCGACCAACTGGAGACCCTGCTCGGGCGACCGCCACGGACCATGCAACTGGCACTGCAGAACAACGCCCACCTGCGCCAACTCGCTTCGGCCCCGAACCTCTGAGCGCCCAATCCCATCAGAGAGGGGGTCCAGCAAGGCACCCCGGCCGCCGTATTCACCTGTATAAGTTCGACTACACCGCGGTTAGGCCGCCGTCGACAGTGAAGATCCCGCCGGTTGCGTAGGTTGAATCGTCACTGGCGAGGTAGACCATAATGCCCTCCACATCTTGGGCTGTGCCAGCCCTGCCCAACATGGTCGAGTCCACCAGGACAGCGCGTTGCGATGCGTCCTCGGCAATGGTTCGAACGAGGGGCGTCTCGGTGTAGCCGGGGACTACGGTGTTTACCCTGATACCTTCGTCGGCGTAATCTGCAGCAACCACCCGGGCCAGGCCGTGGACCGCAGACTTGGTAGTGGTGTACGCGGTGAAGGTTCGTCCGCATGCAACCATCGCTGTCGGGCTGCCTGTGCAAATGATGGACCCGCCACGGCCCGAGAGTGCGCGGACCGCGTATTTGAGTGTGAGGAAGGCTCCTCGCTGGTTCACCGCAACTGTTCGTTCCCAAGTGTCCAGATCGAGGTCCCCTACTTTGGCGTCCAGCCCGAAGAGTTGGATCCCCGCGTTGGCCACCACAATGTCCAGGGGTCCATCCGCCGTCGCCGCATCAAAAGTTGATTTGACGCTGACCTCGTCCGAGACATCCATGCAGAGTGCTTTTGCGTTTGCCCCGCCCCATGGCTGGGACGCTTCCTCGGCCGCGGATGCATTGATATCCGCGAAATAGACACGTGCCCCTTCCCTGAGGAAGCGCTGAGCTACGGCGAGCCCGATGCCCGAACCAGCTCCGGTGACCAATGCGGTCTTGTTCACTAGTCGGCCTGACATATAAACCTCATTTCGTTGCAGTTGAGTACTCAAGCAGCTTCTCAGCGGCGGACCACGGCGCAAGCTCGATTTCGGTTTTTGTTCCGTTGCCGCATTCCACGACCAATGGGACGGCGTCCGCTGTCATGTTCGCGGCAGCAAGGAGTACGCCTTCTTCAACCTGGACGGGATAGACGGAGACACCGGGCACATTTCCCTCGTAGCCGAGGACAGGGGCTCCCCGCAAAGCAGCCAGGCGCACAAAAAGCTCCAAGGCAGGGGTTGGTTCACCGTCGCTCTGAATCAGGCCACGGGGGCCGGCCAATTCGAAGAAGCTTACTGATTCGACTCCAGGCACCGTCAGAGCTGCCACACTGCCCAGTAGCCAGGCCGCAGCAAAATTGTCCTGCTGCAAAGGATCCGGCTGGACATCTGTTGCCCTACCCCACTCCCGGGAGCCGCTGGTGGCTACAGCGTTGAACCGAGGCCTCAGCGTGACTGGACCAACATGAAACGGTTTCGATCCCATAATCCGACGCGCATTCACTGCTGTCAGGCGCTGCACGGGGATACTCTCCACAATGTGTGTGACCTCCGTGGCGTGCATCTGGGGCGTCAGACTATAGGTGTATGAGTCCGCATCCGTAGGAATGGAACCGCCGGCGCGGTTTAACTCGGCGAAATGCGCAGTAGTTCCCGCCATCAGGCTTCCCTCGAATCCGCGTCGTTGGGCTTCCCGCTTGAGTTCAGTCCACAGACCAGGATCCGTGACATGACTTTTTAGACCGAAGACACCCACACGACGCACTCTGTCCAAGGACATCAGATCAAGCGCACCCGCTATGTCGGCCTCGCTTCGGACTGTGATCCGGACATCCAACCCGACCCCGAGGGCGGTCGCATGCTCGGTGACCGAAGCTAGAACTCCCTGAGCAACCTCAGGCTCGTGGCCCGGAATCTCGACGATCAACGGAGCCATGCCTGGCACAGCCCTGAACCCGGCAGCCGAACCCACGGGAATTTCGTATCCCGATGAAGTCCCGAGTGCAGGGACTCGACCGATGGCTTCAAGCCCTATCTTGATGGAAGGCACAGGGGACGCCGGGCCATCCGCTGCAGGCTGTTCCGAGGAGTTCGCTGTGAGAAGTACGGACTGGTGCAGTTTCTCTCCGGCGGGCACAAGAACCGGGAATGGCCTCGAAAGCGGTGTGCTGTAGGTCTTGAACGAGGCGTCTGTCCAGTTCCGCTGGTCCTCCATTTCGAAGACGTCCCCTTCGAACGCCACCCTGAAGGTGCTGTTGTTCCGCTGCCATGTCATGGCGGACATGTCCTTGACCGGCTGGTGAGGGCTGATCTGCGCAGGGAGTACCACGGAGCTAAGTTCACCGCCAGGTGCAACAACGGTGAATTCCCGCCCGGCATCGTCCAGATGATGCAGCAGCACAAGCCCTATGCGGTTGCTGTGGAAATCCTTACTGGCTTCTCCGTCAAAGCTGACATGCAGGCTGTCTGCCCGAAGTTCCAGGGCCACGCTGGCGTGATATTGAGATCCGAATCCTGTGTAGTCAATTTCTAGGCGAAGCTGCGTTAGGCCGCTTTGGCGGCTCCCGCTCCGTGAGATAACTTTTGGTGCCAACGTCCGCCAATCATGGTCCCTGATGACGGCGCGGATTGCCCTCAGGACCGGCGTGCCCGAATGCCGGATCCCGGCGAGTTCATCTCCCCGAAGCTGCACTTGCCACGGGCCCGACTCAATGAGCTCCACTGGAGCGTCGAGCCTGTGTTTGAGACTTTCAGGATTAGTGGTCATGAAGCACCGCCCGGAATCGGAGGGCAATGTACTCCGTTCCGGGGAGGTCCAAGCGGAAGCTTCCACTGAAAGTCCCGGGAAGTGTTTCAATGGTCATGTTCCACGTGTCGATGACATCGATGGTGAAGGAGAGACCTTCGGGCTTGTCGAAGTGCCAGAACGCTGGCCGATTGAGCCCAAAATACACGACTTCGTACTGGTCCGGGATACCAGCGGCGATGATTTTGTCCTGCTGAGGGAGCGGCTCGAGGAATCCATCTGGCGATTCAGCTAGGATCCGGTCAAGGAAGGCTATCCGGCTGGGGCTGCTGCCATACAGGTGACCACCCTTGGCCCACCACAGGATGTCGTCCGGGTGCGCATAGGTTTCGCTGTGGCCTACGTAGCCACCGCGGATAGCTCCTTCCCAGAAGCGACGAGTCAGTTCGCGACCAGTGATGTCTCCCCAACGCCTGTCGATGTTTCCTTCGTAGACGCATTCATCGATGACGATTGGCTTCTGCCATTCTTGACGCCACCGGGTGGTCTCTTCTGCAGTGAGGTAGAAATGGTTTTGCTGAATGCTGCAGTGAGTAACCCAAGGGCGGGAGTGGTTATAGAACTGAATGCTGTTATGAATCGACAGCAGGTGTCCTGTCGGATCGTTCTGCCGGATGATTTCTGCGTAGCGCTCCCAATCATTGGCCGTCTTGCCAGGCATGAGGTCGAATTCGTTGGCGAGTGACCACCAGACGTTGCGGTATCCCGCAAGGCGCGAAACCACATATTTCACGTACAAATCATCATATTCAGGGGGCATGGAAGAAAAGCCCCACCGATCGTATCCGTGGAAAAGGATCAAATCCGCTTCGATACCCATCTCGTCGAGGCGCTGGACCATGGCATCAAGGTGCTGAAAAAACCGGAAGTTGGGACGGGCTAAGTCGAAACCAGATTCGGGATCGCCGTCGAATGGGTACATCGACGGCTCGTTTTCACAAAGATAGTAGGACTTCGGGAAAATGCACATGCGCATCTTGTTGAAAGTTCCGTCGGCCAGCGTCTCCAGCGTTTGATCAACGATCTCGCGCTGCTGGTGAATCCATGAGTACGATGTCGTTCCCATGGGACGGTAGGCGGTGCCGTCGGAGTAGCCGAAATGGAACTTATTGGCGACTTGGACTATGCCCCGGTTAGCTTGCGCACGCTCTCCAGCCGTAAATGCCCCAGTGATGCCGTCAAGTTCCTCTGCACTGCTTGACGTCACGAAGGTCCACGATCCCGCTGATGGGATCAGGAGCCGAATCAGATACCGGCCATCTCCGTCATAGAAACCGGGGACATTCACCGAGACATCTCCACAGGTGAACGTTGCTTCCAACGAGATGTCCAGCACCGGGTTGCCCTCGCTCGGGCCAGTGAAGACCACTTCAAAACGCTCCCAGGCTCTGGTCGCGGCTTCAAATCTGCAAGTCCCCTTCGGGTGCAGGCCTTCCCCTCGATTCACCTCATGCTGCGTGCGCTCATCAGGGAACGTCGCCACGCTGATTGCTGCTAGCTCATCAACCAATGCGTCTCGGGCAGTACTCCCCCTCACCAGTTCTGTTTGGTCCAACACCATTCGGAGGGGAAATGAGTGAAGATTGCGCAATTTGGGGTCATCCAGGAGGTCGGGTACGTATTTTCGAAGTACTTGGACACCCCCGTCCTGTCCGACGATTTGGTACGTGAGCGTGTCTTCGCTGATGGCTGGCATCGTTGCCTGACCTTTCCGGGATGGGGTGAAACCCGCACGCACTGTGCGGGGCACGGTGTTCCCTGATGTTGACTCTGCGTTGTTGATAAGAAAGTACTTGCAGAAAACGTTTTCTCACATGATACTAGAATCGCCGGATGATCAAGTCAACCGGTTGACCAATTTAGCAATGGGCGGTTGACTCGAAACGCGCTCAGCGATTTCCGCGTCCGCGCTTGGTTCGGATCCCTCGATGCTGAGGGACGCCGGGAGCACCCCCTCACACCGAAGGAATGAGTCCCCTTGATACGAAAAGGACGAGCTTTAACAGCCATATCGGCGGCCGTAATATCAACCTCCCTGCTCCTGACAGGCTGCGGCACCAACGCTGAGCCCGAGCGCGAAGGCACCGCTCAGGATCCGGTTACCATCACTATGTCGTGGTGGGGAAACGATAGCCGCGCCAAAACAACGCAAGAGGTCATCAAGAAGTTTGAGGAAGCCAACCCTGATATCAAGGTGAATGCCGAGTACTCCGAGTTCGGCGCATACTGGGACAAGCTTGCTACACAGGTGGCCGCTGGAACCATGCCTGATGTCATCACCATGGCCGGCTCCTACCCCGGGGAGTACGCCAGCCGGGGCGCCCTCCTCGATCTCGATCAAGTCAGCGGGCAGATCGATCTGAACCAGTTTGATGACGAGATCCTCAACCTGGGCAGGATCGAAGGGAAGCAGTACAGCATCACAGCCGGAACCAACTCATTGACTATGGTTCTTGACCCCGCTGTCTTCGAATCTGCCGGCGTACCCTTGCCGGACGACAACACGTGGACTTGGGATGACTACAACCAGATCGCCAAAGAGTTGAAAGAGAAATTGCCGTCAGGCTCCTTTGCCGTACAACCCTTTGCCAACGACGTAAGCCTGGTTAGCTGGGCCCGACAGGTCGGCGAAACACCCTTCGCAGATGACGGCAAAGTGTCGATGAGCCGGGACCGCATTGCGGCATGGTTCAAGGAGCAGCTCGACCTGCAGAAAGCAGGTGCCGCTCCGAGCGCTTCCCAGAACGTGGAAAATCTGGCGGCGACAGCCGAGCAGACATTGCTCGGTCAGGGAAAGGCCGCCATGAGCATCACGTGGAGCAACCAGGCACGGTCTTATGTTGGGCATAATTTGGTAATGGCAAAACTGCCATCTGAGTCCGTAAAGAGTGGAAACTGGCTTCGTTCTTCCATGGAATACACCATTTCGGCAAAGTCGAAGTACCCCAAAGCGGCTGCGCGACTGCTGAACTTCCTGGTAAACAGCCCGGAAGCCGGCAAGCTGATCAAGAGTGATCGTGGGATGCCCGCCAGCAAATCTGTCCGATCCGAAGTTGTTGATGTCCTCAATGACAACCAGAAAGCCGAAGCAGCCTATCTGGACCGGCTCGCCGACATGAAAGTCACCGCACCGAAGCCCTTCCCCCCAGGTACGGCAACGATGACTGCCACCGTTCAGCGCTTCCTGTCGGAGGTCCTGTTTGAGCGCAAGTCGCCCGAAGATGCCGCGCAGGCGTTCATAGACGAGGTTAACAGCGCCATCAGATAGACCTGCGATTCAGGGAAGCCTGCTCCACTTCGGGGCAGGCTTCCCTCGTTTAAGCTGCTAAAACGACAAGATTGGAGGCTTCCCCCTAGACCTCTTGAGCGGAATCGAACCCTGCGAGCAGGCGGCGGGACGCCGTGCCCATGTGGGCCCTCATGGTCTGTGATACGGCGGCTGCGTCCCGTGCCTTGAGCGCCTCATAGATAGCGGTGTGTTCGCGCAAAGCTGCCTCGGCGTGGCCTTCGTCGGTGAGGGCACGGTCCACCCAAATCCTCAGCAGCGAGCGGATGCTCTGCAGGAGTTCCTCCAAGACCACATTGCCCGATGCGGCCGCGATCTCCCGATGGAAGGCGGCATCGGCTTCCACGAAGGCTGCCAAGTCATCGAGACTCTTCTCCATCGCGTCCAAGTCTGCCCGCATTCGCTCCAGGGCTTCGTCGGTGACCCTGAGTGCGGCCAACTCCACCGCTTGGACTTCAAGGCCGCTGCGCAATTCAACCAATTCGCGGGTCCTGGGCTCCCCCAGCATCAGTCCCCAACTGAGCGTTCGCGGCAATAGCTCGGAGACGCCGTCGCGCAAGTAGGTACCGGAACCCGGCCGCACAACCACAATTCCAAGGATCTCCAAGGCGGCCAGTGCCTCGCGAACAGCAGAGCGCCCGACGCCTAAGGAGGTGGCCAAATTTCGCTCCGCCGGAAGACGAGTACCGGGGGCGATGTCGCCGCTCGTGAAGTAAGCAAGGAGCCGCTCGGCTACCTCGGACACCACGGAGCCTTGCTCCATAGGGGCCAGAGCAGCCGTCATGTGGGCCGCTGCTGCGGCTGAGTTCGCTGACACCTTCACAGCGTAGCAACTGGATGACCAATTCCTGCGGCACGCAACCCGTTCTCGAAAATCTTAATCAGTCAACCGGTTGACCAATTCAGATCCTCGTCTTATGGTTTAAATCACAAGCTTCGCCATCGCCGGATCCCCGCCGGCAAGGTCACGAGTCAGCCCGGCGCATCCAGTGCAGGATCCGCAGGGACACCAACATCTAGGAGTCAATGTGGACACCACACAATCGGTGGTCGAAAAATCCGCAATTAAGAAGGTGGCAATCCGGCTGGTGCCGTTCGTCGCCCTGATGTTCTTCATCAACTATCTGGACCGCACGGCCATCTCGTTCGCCGGCCCCAACGGCATGAACAACGACCTCGCCCTGTCCGCAGCGCAGTTCGGCTTCGCCTCCGGCGTCTTTTTCATCGGCTACATCCTGCTCGAGATCCCCAGCAACCTGGCGCTCCACAAGTTCGGTGCCCGCCGCTGGCTGGCCCGCATCATGGTCAGTTGGGGCATCGTGTCTTTGCTCTTCACCTGGGTGGGCAATGTTGAACAGCTTTACATCCTCCGTTTCATTCTGGGTGTGGCCGAAGCCGGCTTCTTCCCAGGCGCCATCCTCTTCCTGAGCCTGTGGGTGCCGTCCAAGCACCGCAGCAAGATCCTGGCCCTCTTCTACTTGGCACAGCCCCTCACCACGGTGATCGGTGCTCCCCTCGCAGGCGCTTTGATCCAGCAGCACGGAGTGTTCTTCGGCCTTGAGGGCTGGCGTTTCATGTTCTTCGGAGTCGCAATCCCCGCGATCATCGTCGGGATCGTCGCCTGGTTCTACCTGGCAGACAACCCCTCCAAGGCCAAGTGGCTCACCGCCGAAGAGAAGACCTGGCTGACCGGCGCCCTGGAGAAGGAAAAGAAGGAAACCGCCGCCAGCAACAAGCACGTCAGCGTTCGCACGGTGTTCGGCAACGGCCGGGTATGGATGCTCTCCCTGATCTACTTCGGCTTTATCTACGGCCTCTACGCGCTGGGCTTCTTCCTCCCCACCATCATCGCCGGCTTCGAAGGCCTCTACGGCACCAAGTTCGATGTGTTCCAAAAGGGACTCATCACCGCCATCCCGTACCTCCCGGCAGCATTTGCCCTCTACTTCTGGTCCAAGGACGCCACCAAGCGCGGCGTGAAGACCTGGCACATCGCTCTTCCGGCCCTCATCGGCGGCATCAGCATCCCGCTGGCACTATTCGCCGGCTCCCCCGCAGCAACCATCGCTGTCATCACCATCACGGCCATGTCCATCTTCGCGGCCCTGCCCAACTTCTGGACCGTCCCCACCCAGTTCCTCACCGGAGCAGCCGCAGCAGCTGGCATCGCCCTGATCAACACAGTGGGCAACCTGGCAGGCTTCAGCGCCGGCTACATCACCGGCTGGCTCAAGGACCTGACGGGCGGCTACACGGTGCCCATGTTCGTCGTCGGTGGCTTCATGTTGCTCTCCTCAGTCCTCATGGTGACTCTGAGCAAGCAGGGCAAGGCCGCCACAGGCACCCCGGCCGAGGCATTGGACCCGCGAGGAGCCGGGCAGCACGCGGAACCGTAGAACACCACAAGCAGGTTGTGCCCTCCCAGCAGGGAGGGCGCAACCACCACTTCACACTTTCAGTACAGCCCAGGAGATACTTCATGACCCGCCTCTACAACGAGCCCTCAGCTTTCGCTGATGAAATGATCGAAGGCTTCGTCGCATCGCACGGCCGGTGGGTCCGGCGCGTTTCCGGCGGTGTTGCCCGCAGCACGCGCTCGACGCCGGACTCGGTCGCCTTGGTGATCGGCGGCGGCTCCGGCCACTACCCCGCCTTCGCCGGCCTGGTGGGTCAGGGCCTAGCGCACGGCGCAGCGATGGGCAACCTCTTCGCCTCACCCTCGGCACAGCAGGTCTACAACGTGGCCAAGGCCGCGGAAAACGGCGGCGGCGTGCTCCTGGGTTACGGTAACTACGCCGGGGACGTCCTGCACTTCACCCAGGCCCAGGACAAGCTGCGCGCCGAGGGCATCGACTGCAGGAGCATCGCCGTCACGGACGACATTTCCTCCGCCCCCTTGGCCGAAAGGCACAAGCGCCGCGGGATCGCCGGGGACCTGACGGTCTTCAAAGTTGCCGCTGCTGCCTCCGAGGCAGGCTACTCCATGGACGCTGCGGTGGAGATCGCCGAGCGCGCCAATGACCGTACGCGTTCCTTCGGAGTGGCGTTCACCGGTTGCACCCTGCCGGGCGCGGACCACCCGCTCTTCTCCGTTCCCGAAGGGCGCATGGCCGTTGGCATGGGCATCCATGGCGAACCCGGCATTGCCGAGACGAACATTCCGACGGCGGATGAACTGGCCGAACTTCTGGTCAAGGACCTCCTCGCCGAGATCCCGGAAGGACTGTCCGCCCACGGCGCACGGGTGGTCCCGATCCTCAACGGTCTGGGCAGCGTTAAATACGAGGAGTTGTTCGTTCTCTACCGCCGCGTGGCCCAGCTCCTGGCCGAGGCCGGCATTCAGGCAGTGGACCCGCAGGTGGGCGAGCTGGTGACCAGCTTCGACATGGCTGGAACCTCCCTGACACTGTTCTGGCTGGACTCCGAGCTCGAAGAACTGTGGCTGGCTCCCGCGGACGCCCCGGCCTTCCGCCGCGGCGCAATCACCGCCCAAGCGCTCGACGCCGAGCAACTCACCCTGGCCGCCGAGCAGCAAGCCGTGATCCCGGACGCCAGCGATGAATCCAAAACGGCGGCCCCCACAGTCCTGGCAGCCCTCGACGCCGCCAAAGCCGTGGTGGACGCCAACGTGGAAGAACTGGGCCGCATCGACGCGATTGCCGGCGACGGTGACCACGGCATCGGCATGGAACGCGGTATCCACGCCGCCGTCGCAGCTGCGGCAGACGCCGTCGAACGCGGGGCAGGTGCAGGGACCGCCCTGAACCTGGCTGCCGATGCCTGGGCGGACAAAGCCGGTGGCACCTCAGGAGCACTGTGGGGCATGGCCCTGCGCGCCGTCGGACAATCCGTCGGCGACACCGACGCCCCCAACGCTGTAGCCGTGGCCGCGGGAGTGGCCGAGGCGAAGCGTTCCATCATGGACTTCGGCAAGGCCAAGGTCGGCGACAAAACCCTGGTGGACGTTCTGGCCCCGTTCAGCGAAACCCTCACGACCGCTGTTCAGGGCGGAGCTAGCCTCAGGGAGGCATGGGGTGCCGCCACCACCATCGCCGAACAATCCGCCGAAGCAACCGCCAACCTGCTGCCCCTCATGGGCCGCGCCCGCCCGCACGCCGAAAAAAGCTTGGGAACACCCGACGCCGGAGCCGTCTCCATGGCCCTGATCGTCCGGGCCATCCACAACACCCTCGCCGGGAACACCGCCGGGAAGATCTCAGTAAAGGAAACAGCATGAGCACCAAACTGCGCCTGGTCGTTGGATCGGACGATGCCGGATTCGAGTACAAGGAGGCCTTGAAAGCCGATCTGGAAGCGAGCGGCTTGGTCGAATCAGTGACCGACGTAGGGGTGGACGCCTCGAGCCACACACCGTACCCCTCTGTTGCCATCGCCGCCGCTGAACTGATCGCCGCCGGCAAGGCGGACCGGGCACTCCTGGTCTGCGGCACCGGATTGGGCGTTGCGATCGCTGCGAACAAGGTTCCCGGCATCCGCGCCGTCACCGCCCACGATTCCTTCTCCGTGGAACGCTCGGTCCTGAGCAACAACGCCCAGGTCCTCACGTTCGGCCAGCGCGTGGTCGGGCTGGAGCTCGCCCGCCGCCTGGCCAAGGAATGGCTCACCTACACCTTCGACGAAACCTCCGCCTCGGCCGAGAAGGTCACACTAATTAAGGACTACGAGGGTGTCTCTTCCTGCTAAGACCGCCAGCGCGGCATCCCGGCAACCACTCGCGGTGATCGGTGTGAGCCTGAAAATGTACTTCGGCTACCAGCGATCCGTGGACTACTGCCGCGACATCGCCACCATCGCCTTCAAGCACCCGGCAGTGGTGAGCGGCGACATCGAACTGTTCGTGCTCCCCAGCCTCCCGGTACTGCCCGAGGCGGCCCGGATCCTGGGCGCTGCCGGCGTTGGAACCGGAGCGCAGGACATCTTCTGGGAAGACGAAGGCGCGTACACCGGCGAAGTCGGCGGCAAAACCGTCGCCGAACTCGGCGGCCGGTATGTGGAAGTGGGCCACGCCGAGCGCCGCCGGATCTTCGGCGAGGACCATCGGGTGATCGGGTTGAAAACGGCGGCGGCCTACCGCAACGGACTCACCCCCGTGCTGTGCGTTGGCGAACTGAATGCCGGCTCCCCCGAGGAAGCAATCGCCCAGTGCACGGCCGACATCGACGCCGCCCTCAACCGCGCCGGAACGCTCGGTCCCACAGCCCGGACCATCGTGGCCTACGAACCGCAATGGGCCATCGGCGCCCCGGAACCAGCAACCCCGGAATACATCAGCGCCGTGGTCCGCGGCCTGGACCAGCACCTGCGTACGTTGCCGGGCCAGGAAGAGAGCCGCGTCATCTACGGCGGCAGCGCCGGACCGGGCCTCATCACGGAACTGGACACCGCCGTCGCAGGCTTGTTCCTGGGCCGCTTCGCGCACGATCCCGCAGCGCTGAAGACCATCCTGGACGAGACCGCCGCGCGCCTCGCCGCGAAGGCGGTGGCAGCATGAGCAGCAGGATTGGCCTCAGCAGCTACGCGTTCTTCTGGCAGCTCTCGGACCAGGTCAGCCGGCCGATGAACATCCACGACGCGTTGCGGAAAGCGGCGGATCTGGGCGTGGACCTGTTCCAGATCTGCGACTACGCGCCGCTGGAAACCATGAACGACGACGAGCTCGCCGCCGTCCGTACGACGGCCGACGGGCTGGGCATCACCCTGGAAGTGGGGACGAAGGGCATCCGCCCGGAACACCTGCGCACGTTCCTGCACATCGCCGAAGTGCTGGGCTCGGACCTGCTGCGCACCATGTTCAACGTCCCCGGACACACCCCGGACAACGACGAAGCCGTCCAGATCTTCACCGACGTCCTGCCGGAGTTTCAGGCAGCCGGGGTGAGGATCGCCGTAGAGACCTATGAACAGGTCCCTACGGAACGGATCCTGGACGTGGTCCGCCGCGTCGCCAGCCCCTACCTCGGAATCTGCAGCGACCCCGCCAACACCGTGGCCGCACTGGAGATGCCGCAGCAGGTGATTGACGCCGTCGCGCCCTACGTCCTGAACATGCACATCAAAGACTTTGCGTTCAGCCGCAAACAGGGATGGGTCGGGTTCACGTACACGGGCGCACCCCTCGGCGAAGGCCTTCTCGACTACGACTACATGGTCGAAAAGATCAAGCCCAAAGAAAGACACATCAACCAAATCGTCGAACACTGGCTGCCCTGGCAGGACTCCGAAGCGGAGACCATCCGCCTCGAAAACCAGTGGACCCAACAAAGCCTCGATTTCCTAAGGAGCAAATGAAATGTCAGCAGAAACATTGACCGTCGCCGTTGTCGGAGCCGGAGGAAAAATGGGAATGCGCGTTTCCCGCAACCTCCAGAAGTCCACCCACAACGTCTTCTACAGCGAGAACTCCCCCGCAGGCCAGGAACGCGTCCGCGCCGAAGGCCGCGACATCACCGCCACCGACGACGCCGTCCCCACGGCCGACGTCGTCATCCTCGCCGTGCCGGACACCGTCCTGGGCATCGTCTCCGAAGCCGTCGTTCCGCAGATGAAGTCCGGCGCCATCCTCCTCACCCTCGATCCCGCCGCCGCCTACGCAGGCCTCCTGGCCAAGCGCGACGACGTCGTCCAGGCCGTTGCCCACCCCTGCCACCCGTCCGTGTTCCTGGAGCGCACCACCAAGGAAGAATGGGCCGATACCTTCGGCGGACAGGGCGCCCCGCAGAACGTGGTCTCCGCGATCGACGACGACGCACCCACCGCGACCCGCGACGTGGCCGAAGCGGTCATCCGCACCATCTACGCACCCGTGATCGACGTTCACTGGGTCACCGTCAAACAGCTCGCCATCCTGGAACCCACCCTGGTGGAAACCGTGGCCTGCATGATCGGAACCCTCCTCAACGAGGCACTCCACGAGACCGTCCACACCGCCGGTGTCCCCGAGGAAGCAGCCAAGGCCATGCTGTTCGGCCACGTCCAGATCGCCCTCACCAACGCCCTGCGCGGATCCAACCCGTTCTCCGAAGCCTGCGAAATCGCCATCCAGTACGGCAAGGACACCATCATCAAGGACGACTGGAAAAAGATCTTCGACGACTCAGAGCTGGACGGCGTGATCGCCAAGATGCTCAAGCTGGACGCCGTCAAGCGCTAAGCCCCTAAAGGAGGAGGTGCGGTAGCCACTACGCCGCACCTCCAGACCGTTTCTGCCAACGAAGCGATGAGGCGAGTCCGCAATACGACTCGAACGGCACTGCCCGCCTTTACTCGTTCCGAGATTCTGTTGCGCGAATCCGTTGGAACCGCACAGGGACGAGCCGCATAGGTGGCGTCACCCCTCCACAGCCGCGCTTTATCAGGGTGGCTATTGCGCTGCTCCAGAGGGAGCCCTCACTGGCATAAATGAATCACAGCGTCGCATCGGCGCTGAAGTCACGAGGACTGCCGGACGACTTCGTCGTTGCCGGCAAGGAGGACCCCCGGGTAAAGCCTTCCGTGGCGAGCAAAGTATCCTCAGCACTCATCGGCCCGGATACACCACGGCTTTGAGCTGGCCGGGCTGCTTGCCTGCCGTGAGGGCTGCCTCGGACTCAGCGAGTGCAAACTTGCCCGTCACAAGGATGTCCAAGTCCACCTTGCCGTCGGCCAAGAGCTGGATGGCAAGCGGCCAGGTGTTGGTGTAGCGGAACACGCCGGAGAGCCAGATCTCGCGGTTTTGGATGAAGGAGACGGGGAGTTCGACGTCGTCCGCCCCCAGCCCTACGAGGATTACCCGGCCCGCCGGCCCCACGGCCCTAATCCCGGAACGGACCGCCTGAGGTGCGCCTGAAGCGTCAATGAAGGCATCGACGTCGAGTCCTTCAACGCTGTCCGTCTTCGCGTTCAACGCGTGCGTCGCGCCGTGTTCCAAGGCAAAGGCGAGCCGGTCTTCGGCGATGTCCGTGATGTGGATTTCGCTGGCGCCGAAGGCCCGGGCGGCTTGCGCGGCGATGATGCCGATGGGCCCGGCGCCGGCGATCAGGACCCGGCTTCCTGGCTTGATTTCTGCCCGCTCGCACGCCCAGAGCCCTACCGAGAGCGGCTCGATCAGAGCGGCGGCTTCGTCGCTGACGTTGTCCGGGATGTCGTAGGCGAAGTCGCTTTGGATGGTGACGTATTCGGCGAAAGCGCCGTCCACCGGCGGGGTGGCGTAGAACTCCATCTGAGGGCACAGGTTGTAGCGTCCGGCCTTGCATTGCTTGCAGGTCCGGCACGGGCGTTGGGGTTCGACGGCGACCCTCGCACCGAGGCGGGCGGGGTCCACTGAACTCCCGACGGCGGCAATCCGCCCCGCGAGTTCGTGGCCCAGGATCAGCGGGTGGTCCACCACGTAATCACCGATCCGGCCATGCTCGTAGTAGTGGACATCGCTTCCACAGACGCCGACGGCGGAAACCTGCACCAGCACCTGGTCGGCTTCCAGGTGCGGGATGGGGAGGGTCTCCATGGTCATCTCGCCCTGCCGCTGCAGGATGGCGGCACGCATGGTGGCCGGTAGTTCGGGCTGGCTAAATCGAGTGGTTTGGGTGGTTGAGGTTGTCATGATGGGAATCCTTTTGACGTTGGCTACTTGACGGCGCCGAGCGAGAGACCTTGGACGAGCTTGTCCTGGGCTGCGAATCCGGCGAACAGCACGGGGAGAGAAATGACGACGGCAGCTGCGCAGACTTTGGCGAGGAAGAGGCCTTGGCTGGAGACGAATCCAGTCAGGAACACCGGAGCTGTGCCGGCCACGACGCCTGTGAGTACCCGGGCCAGCAGGAGTTCGTTCCAGCTGAAGATGAAGCAGATCAGGGCAGTGGCGGCGATGCCGGGCATCGCCACGGGGGCGATGACTTTGCGGAGCGTGAGGAGCAGGTTGGCGCCGTCGATTTGGGCGGCTTCGAGCATTTCGACGGGGACTTCGGCGAGGAAGGATCGCATCATCCACACCGCGATGGGCAGGTTCATGGAGGTGTAGATGAGGATCAGGAACCAGATGTTGTCCAACGCACCCACGGTCTTGGCGAAGAGGTAGAGCGGCAGGATGGCTGCGACCACCGGCATCATCTTGGTGGAGAGGAAGAAGAACATGACGTCCGTCCACTTCTTCACCGGCCGGATGGACAGCGCGTAGGCGGCGGGTATAGCCAGGACGAGCACCAGGACGGTGGAGAGGATGGAGGCCGTGGCGGAATTGATCAGCGATGGCCAAGGGCTGACGCCTGATGTCTCACCGAAGAACTCTTTGTAGGCATCCAGAGTGAGGTTGGCCGCCACGGATGGAGGGTTGGTGGCGGCGTCCGTCTCGGAGTGGAACGAGGTCAGGATCATCCAGAGGACCGGGGTGGCAAAAAGCAGCGCCAGCAGCCAGGCGGCGATGCCGGCGGCTGTGTTGTTGCGGGTGGGATCCATCCGGGACTTACCGCGACGACGGACGACCTGGGCGCTGGACTTTTCAGGCGTGACGCGGACCGAGGACGGGCTGAGCGTGCTCATCGTGCTGCCTCCTTCTTGAAGAGCGAGAAAACGGTGCGGAGGGCGAAGGTAGCCACGAGGATGGTGCCAATGACCACCACCACGCCGGCCGCGGAAGCGAGCCCGTACTCATTGGCGTAGTAGAACGTCTGGTAAATCGCGTACGGAAGATTCGCGGTACCCAAGCCGCCCGACGTCAGGGTGAAAACGGCGTCGAAATTCTGCACGATGTAGATCGCACCCAGCAGGCCTCCGAGCTCCAGATACTGGCGAAGGTGCGGGAGCGTCAGGTGCCGGAAGATGGCCCACGGCGTTGCACCGTCCATCTGGGCTGCCTCCACGGTGTCCATGGGCCGGGACTGCAGCCCGGCCAGCAGGATGAGCATCATGAAAGGCGTCCACTGCCACACCAACGAGACGATCACTGCCATCAGCGGCGCCTGGGACAGCAGGTCCAACTGCGGAGCATTACCGCTGCCGAACAGGGACCAGACCCACGTCAGGACGCCGTTGATCAACCCGTAGGTGGGGTTAAGCAGTGCGTGCTTCCAGATCAGGGCGGCAGCCACGGGCACCACCAGGAACGGTGCAATCAGCAGGGTCCGGGCCAGTCCCCGGCCGATAAATTTCTTATCGAGCAGCAGGGCCAGGCCCAGGCCAATGACCAGGCTTGCCAGGACCACGGCCACCGTGAGGAGGATGGTGGTGAAGATCGCTTGACGGAGGTCGGGGTCAGTGAGGACCGTGACGTAGTTCTCGAAGCCGGCGAAACCCGTGGTGCCCGGGCTCAGGCTGTTCCAGTTCAGGAACGAGATGATCAGGGTCACCACGAACGGGAGCTGCGTGACGATGATGAGAAAGATCAAGGCTGGAAGCAAGGGTCCGCGCCGAGCCCAGGCCAGGGCGCGTTCCCGCGATGCTTTGTTGCGTGATGGTTTGGCTGTGGCATGTCCCGGGCGGGAGATGCGCGCCGTTGCGGTAGTCATGATGTTCTCCTGCTGTTCGGTTATTGCTTGTTCTTGTACTTGTCGCCGACCTTTTGCGCGGCTTCCTGGCCCTTGGCCAAAGCGTCAGCCACGCTCCCCTGCCCGGCAATGGCCGAGCTGACGCCTTGGGAGACGTTGGTGCCCAACGCAGCGAACTCGGGGATCCCGACGAACTGGATTCCGACGGCGGGACGTTCCTGCAGGCCGGGGTTCTTGGGGTCTGCATTCTCGATGGCAAAGCGCTCGGCTTCAAAGAACGGTGCAGCATCCTGGAAATCGGTATTCTCGTAGGTGGAAATCCGCTTGCCCGATGGCACCTTGGCCCAACCAAGTTTGGAGGCCACCAGCTCCTCGTAGTCCTTGGAACTTGCCCAAGCGATGAACTTCTCAGCGGAATCCTTTTTCTTGGAGGCCGCCTGCAAAGCCCAGGACCACGTCCACAGCCAACCCGAGGAGGAGGTCTCCTTGACCGGTGCCTGCGCATAACCGATCTTTCCCTTCACCGGGGAAGCTTCGGCCTCCAGTGCTCCAGCGGCCGAAGTGGCGTCGTACCACATGGCCACTTTGCTTTGGGTGAGGTTGTTCAGGCATTCAGTGAAGCCGGCTTGGGCTGCGCCGGCTTGACCGTGCTCGCGGACCAACGTGGTGTAGAACTCTGTTGCTTCTTTGAACTCGGGCGAGTTCACCTTGGCGTTCCAGTCTTTGTCGAACCACGTACCACCAAAGGTGTTGACCACGGTAGTGAGCGGCGCAAAGACCTGCCCCCACCCCGGCTGGCCACGCAGGCAGATCCCCTTCATCCCGGGCTCAGCCCCGTCGACCTTCGCGGCGAGGTCTGCCACCTCATCCCAGGTCGGCATCTCCGGCATGCTCAGGCCCTTGGCCTTGAAAACATCCTTGCGGTACATGAGGAAGGACGACTCACCATAAAACGGCTCACCGTAAAGTTTGCCGTCCGCGCCGGTCAGCGATGCAGTGTAGGCGGGCAGAATGTCGGCCTGCTCGAAGTCAGGGTCCTTGGCAACGTTATCCAGCGGCGCCAACCAGCCATTGGCCGAGTAAAACGGGATCTCATAGTTGGACAAGGAAGCGACATCGTATTGCCCGGCTTGGCTGGAAAACTCCTGGCTGATCTTCGCCCGGACGTCATTCTCTGGCAGCACCGTGTAGTTGACCTTGATGCCGGTCTCCTTGGTGAAATTGTCAGCGGTAAGCCGCTGCAGGTCTTCCATCTGCGGGTTGTTGACCATCAGGACGCTGATACTGTTCCGATCACCGGTTCCCGTTCCACCAGCTCCGGCACAGGCCGTGGCGGTCAGCGCGATGCACAAAGCGCCGGCCGCAAGGCCTGACACACGTGTTTTTGGGCGCATTGAGGACTCCTTCGTTCTTCATGGGGGTGCGCAGTCTCCGCACTCCAACTACTGCGTGGAAGTACAAGACCAGAGCGGGGCATTCTGCCGGGAAGTCCGGGGCGCCTCACTGTGTTCCTCAACACTAGGCCTGTGGGGCAGCACACAACTAGCGTCACTGATGACGCATACTGATACTAATTTTCCCTATCCTGCGGGAGGCCCCCATGAATTCCACACCATCGAGCGACGGGTCTTCCACACGCTTGGCCCAACGTCTAGTGGGGATGCGCGCCAACCGTGAAGTGATTCCCGAAGATCCGAACCATTCGGTCCGATGGCATCAGCATGACTACCCCAGCCCGGTAGCTCGTTGGAATTACCACCCCGAGTACGAGATCCATCTGATCCGCAAGGGCTCCGGGAAGTTCATCGTGGGTGACTACATCGGCACCTTCGAGGCCGGCCACGTTGCCTTAGTGGGGTCTGGACTCCCCCACGACTGGGTCAGCGACCTCGAACCCGGCCAGGTGCTGGTTAACCGCGACGCCGTGATCCAATTCGACGGAAAATGGGTGGAACAGACGGCCGCACTGGTCCCGGAACTCGCCGAAGTGCGGCCCCTCCTGGAGCAGTCCGTCCGCGGCATTGAATACACAGGTGTCACAGCCACAACTGCAGCGGCGTCCATTGAAGCCATGGGAACGTCCACAGGCCTGGAGCGGCTGCACAACCTCCTGGCGCTGTTTGCCACCCTCAGCCGGGCACCCGATCACGACCGTCACTACCTCGCCGATGAATGGTTCCGTCCCCAATTGGACGGACAAGCCGAAGCAGTAGTGGACATCGTCCTGGAATACGTCTTCAGCAACCACGCCGGCAACGTCTCCATGTCAGAGGCCGCAGCCCTGGTGGGAATGGCCGAACCAACGTTCTCCAAATACTTCAAGCGCTCAACGGGCCAAAACTTCACAGACCTCGTCCGGAAGCTGCGGCTCGCCCACGCAAAGCGGCTCCTGGAACGAACCGACAAACCAGTCTCAGACGTTTGCTACGAAGTGGGCTTCAGCAACCTCTCCAACTTCAACCGCCAATTCCTCAAAGAAGTAGGCGCGACACCGCGGCAGTTCAGGCATCATGCGCGGACTTAGCGTGGAAATTGCCGACCCCCTCCACGTGGGGCCGATGCTGTCGCGGGGACTAGGTCATCGGCGTCTCATTGCATGAATTTTCCGCCGTCGCCGTTCAGTGGTGCAGCTGCATCCGTTGGAGGACAGTGGCGGATATTTCTTCCACGGACATTGATGCGGAGTTGACGTAGGGGACGTTGTTGGCCTGGTACATGTCCTCGGCATTGCGCAGCTCAAAAGCGCACTGATTCAGCGAGGCGTAGTTGCTGCCCGGGCGGCGTTCCTGCCGGATCTGGCTGAGGCGGACGGGCTGGGAGGTCAGCCCGAAACATTTGCTCGCGAAAGGCAGCAAGGGTTTCGGGAGGGTCATGGTGTCGAAGTCTTCCTCCACCAGGGGGAAGTTCGCGGCGAGGATGCCGTGTTGCAGGGCCAGGTACATGGTGGTGGGAGTTTTCCCGCACCGCGACGGGGCGATGAGTATCAGCTCGGCGCGTTCGAGCGCCCGAAGCGACTGACCGTCGTCGTGCTCTATCGCGTATTCGACGGCGGCCATGCGGGATTGGTAGCGGACGGCGTCACCCACGCCGTGGGCCTGGCCGGGCTTGCCGTTGGCCTGCGCACCAAGGGTCTGTTCGAGTTGTCCGATGTGCGTGCCGAACAAGTCAAAGAACTGCCCGCGGCTCCGGGAAAGGATGGCTCGGATGTCCTGCCCCACAGCCGTGGAAAAGATGATCGGCAGGGAACCACTGTCCGCGACCCGGTCGATCAGTGCCACCACCTCACGCGCTTGCTCGCTGGTGGTGATGAACGGGATGGTGCGCCGTTCCAGCCGCTGGCCCGGAAACTGCGTCAGCAGCGTGTTGCCGAGTGTTTCAGCCGTGATTCCGGTGCTGTCGGAAAGGAAGAACACCGTAGGGGCAGGCGAGGAGCCCGCCCCCACGGTGGTGTGGTCTGCCATTTAGACGGTGGTGCTGGTGGTACGGGCCAAGCGCAGCCAGGTCTCGGTCACGGCATCGGGGTTCAGAGAAATCGAACTGATGCCCTGTCCGAGCAGCCACTCGGCAAAGTCCGGGTGGTCGCTGGGACCCTGGCCGCAGATCCCCACGTACCGGCCCTTGGCGCGGCACGCCGTGATCGCCATTTCCAGCAGTTTGGTCACGGCCGGATTCCGCTCATCGAAGCCCTCAGCAACCAGGGCGGAGTCACGATCCAGTCCCAGAGTGAGCTGGGTGAGGTCGTTGGAGCCAATGGAGAAACCATCGAAGTACTCCAGGAACTCATCGGCCAGGAGTGCGTTGGCCGGCAGTTCGCACATCATCACGATCTCCAACCCATCCTCGCCCCGGCGGAGCCCATTGGCGGCGAGGAGCTCGGTCACACCGCGGGCCTCGTCCAGGGTCCGGACGAACGGGACCATGAGCTTGATGTTGTTCAGGCCCATCTCGTTGCGGACGTACTTCAAAGCTTCGCATTCGAGTTCGAACGCTTGGCGGAAGGACGCCGACAGGTACCGGGACGCGCCACGGTACCCGATCATCGGGTTCTCCTCCTCCGGCTCGAAAGCCGGACCACCGATGAGGTTGGCGTACTCGTTGGACTTGAAGTCCGAGAGCCGGATGATGACCGGTTCCGGCGCGAACGCCGCCGCGATGGTGGCGATGCCTTCGGCCAGGCAGCGGACGTAGTAGTCGCGGGGACCGTCGTAAGCGGCGGTCTTTTCCTGGATTTGCCGGACGGTGTAGTCATCCAGGGCAGCCGGGCGCTCGATTTCACCTGCCACCGCCAACAAGGCGTTGGGGTGGATGCCGATCTGCCGGTTGATGATGAACTCCAGGCGCGCCAGGCCCACGCCATGGTTGGGGAGCTTGGAGAAGCTGAATGCCTGTTCCGGGGTACCCACGTTCATCATGATCTTCACCGGAGCTTCCGGCATGGTCTCCACGCTGGTCTCGTGCAAGGAGTACTCGAGCAAACCCTCATAGACCAGACCGGCCTCCCCCTCAGCGCAGGACACCGTGACCGGGGCCCCGTCTTTGAGGATCTGGGACGCATACCCGGTACCGACAACGGCGGGGATACCCAGCTCCCGGGCAATGATCGCTGCGTGGCAGGTCCGTCCGCCACGGTCGGTGACAATGGCGGCGGCCTTCTTCATGATCGGTTCCCAGTCCGGATCCGTCATGTTCGCCACCAGGACATCACCCTCTTGGAAGGAGGCCATCTGATCGATCGAGGTCAGCACCCGAACCTGCCCGGCACCGATCCGCTGACCGATCGCCCGGCCTTCCACCAGCACCGTGGAACGTTCCGTGAGCGTGTACCGGGACGTGGTCCCGGCGGCCTTCCGGGACTCGACGGTTTCCGGACGGGCCTGAAGAATGTACAGCTCACCATCCACACCGTCCTTACCCCACTCAATATCCATCGGACGGCCATAATGTGCCTCGATGGCTACCGCGTGCCGGGCGAGCTCCTGGACTTCGGCATCGGTCAGGCTGAAACGGCTCCGCAAATCCTGCGCCACCGGAACGAAGTCAACGGTCCGGCCAACTTCCTCCGAGTCCGTGTAGATCATCTGCACGGCTTTCTCCCCCAGTCCGCGCTTCAGTACGGCCGGACGACCGGCTGCCAGGGCCGGCTTGTAAACGTAGAACTCGTCCGGGTTCACAGCACCCTGGACCACGGCCTCCCCCAGCCCATACGAGGACGTAATGAACACAGCGTCGGTGAAGCCGGTTTCCGTGTCCATGGTGAACATGACGCCAGAGGCGCCGACGTCGGAACGCACCATCCGCTGAATACCGGCCGACAGCGCCACTTCAGAATGCGTGAAGCCGTGATGCACCCGGTAGGCGATGGCCCGGTCGTTATACAGGGAAGCGAACACATCCTTGATGGCCAGGAGAATGTTGTCGATGCCGCGGATGTTCAGGAACGTCTCCTGTTGACCGGCGAATGATGCATCCGGTAGGTCCTCAGCCGTGGCGCTGGAACGCACCGCCCACGACACATCCCCACCATGCTCCTGCGCAAGGCGCTCATAAGCGGTCCGGATGTCTCCTTCGAATCCGGCCGGGAACGGTGTTTCACGAATCAAGGTGCGAATTTCCTGGCCCACTTTGGCCAAAGCAGTGACGTCGCTGCTGTCCAGGCCTTCCAGGATGCCTTCGATCCGGGCATCCAACCCGGACTCCGCCAGAAAACGCCGGTAAGCGTCCGCCGTCGTCGCGAATCCGCCCGGAACTTTCACGCCGGCGCTGGCGAGATTCCGGACCATTTCCCCAAGCGATGCATTTTTGCCGCCAACCTGGTCAAGGTCGGACAAGCCAAGCTCAGAAAACCAAAGAACGTTAGTCATAAATTGTGTCCTCCATTGGGCACGCTCAGACAAGCGCTAAAAAAACTAGGTCATGCAAGGATCAAGGCACCAGCTCAGTGGAAGCAAATAGATGTGACTCGCGCAACATGCGCACGAAGTAACGAAAGGTCATCAAACTTGTGCTCCGCCCATGCCAACGACATCGGGTGAGTGCGAAACAGGCAACTCGCTCAGCGGAAATAAACACATCCAATCACCGAAGGCTAAAGACCCGCCTGCTCAACTGCGGTCAGTCGAGTAGCGCTACTCCGAATTCTGCGACGACGGCCCGCAATTCACCGAGGTAGCGCTGCGCTTGGTCGGTGAGCGGGATCGAGGCGTGGCCGATCCAGCCGATCTCGATGCGTTCGTCAACGTCAAGCGGAATGGCGACGATCTCCGGGTCGAGCTGCCCGCTGATGATGCCCGTCGAGATCGTGTAGCCGTGGAGCCCGATCATGAGGTTGAAGATGGTGGCACGGTCAGAGACCCGGATCTCCTGCTTACTGGACAAGGTGGAGAGAATTTCCTCGGCGAAGTAGAAAGAGTTGTTCGCCCCCTGATCGAAGGTCAGCCGCGGCAAGCCGGCAAGATCATCGAGGGTCGCACGCTTTTTTAAGGCGAGCGGGTTCTTCCGTGAGATGAAAATGTGCGGATCGGCGAGGAAAAGCGGAGTGAATGCGAGCCCGGATTCACGGAGCAGCTTGTCGATGACCTTCCGGTTGAAATCGTTCCGGTAGAGGATGCCTATCTCGCTGCGGAGCGTCCGGACATCCTCGATGATGTCCCAGGTGCGGGACTCACGCAGCGAGAACTCGTATTCGGCCACATCGGAGGCCTTGACCATCCGGACGAAGGCATCCACGGCGAACGAGTAGTGCTGCGTTGACACCCCGAGCAGACGTCGCCTCGGTGGCCTGCCGAGGTAGCGCTGCTCGAGGAGAGCGAACTGCTCCACGACCTGTCGCGCGTAGCCGAGGAACTCTACCCCGTCGGCGGTGAGGGTGACTCCGCGGGCGGAACGAAGCAGGAGTGCACGGCCAACCCGGGCCTCAAGGTCCTTCATCGAGGCGGACATTGTCGGCTGCGCTACGTAGAGAAGATCAGCGGCCGCGGAGATCGATCCCTCAGCTGCAACTTCTATGAAGTAACGGAGCTGCTGCAGGGTCAATCCGCTCGAAATCTGGGGCATAGGGAAATTCTATATGAATGCATAGTAACCACTAGTTACCTGATACCCACCGGAAGGCTGCACCATGGAGACATCACCTTCTGAAAGGCCGTCTCCGGCCCATCAACGGATTGGCAGCACATGGCAGACGACTTCACCTTCAGCATCACCACCACCCCCTTCGACGAGGATTACTCCCCGTCAGAAGGGTCCCGGATCACCACGAATTTCGCCAACCTGGCACGAGGCGAGCACCGCCAGGAGAACCTCCGCAACGCCTTGACCATGATTCGGCGCCGCTTCAACGATCTCGCAAGCTGGGACAACCCGGACCGGGACCGTTACACGCTCGAGCTTGAGATTGTCTCCGTGCAGATTGAGTTCACTGCGGAAGGTACGGATCGGCAGTTCCCCCTGTTCGAAGTTCTCGACATCCAGATCGTCGACCAGCTCAACGGGGTCCGCCATCAGGGGATCGTGGGGAACAACTTCTCCTCCTACGTCCGCGACTTCGACTTCAGCGTGGTTCTGCCAGCGGCAGCAGCGGAGTCAGGCAAGCCCACCGTTCCCGAGGACTTCGGCGATCTGCACGGCAAACTGTTCCAGCAATTCCTCGATTCCTCCGCCTGCCAGGAACGCTTCCCGCAGCCGCCAGTGGTGTGCATCAGCGTCTCCACGAGCAAGACATACCGGCGGACGGAGAACCATCACCCGGTCTTGGGCGTCGAGTACTCACAGGACGAGTTCTCACTGACGGACGCGTACTTCGCGAAGATGGGTTTGCAGGTTCGCTACTTCATGCCACGCGGCAGCGTTGCGCCGCTCGCCTTCTATTTCCGCGGCGACCTGCTCAACGACTACTCCAACCTGCAGCTCATCGGCACCATCAGCACCATGGAGACCTTCCAGAAGATCTACCGCCCCGAGGTCTACAACGCGAACTCCGCCGCCGCCGTCGTCTACCAGCCGAGCCTGGGAGAGCAGGATTACTCGCGGACCCAGATCGCTTACGACCGCGTCGAGCGCAGTCAACTCGCGATCACGCAGGCGAAATTTACGGAGGAACACTTCATCACGCCCCACAAGGACCTGCTGGACCAGTGGACCGCCAAATACCCCGCTCTCGTCAACTGACCCACGGAGAATCGTCAATCATGAACACACTTTTGCCCACCACCGTTGTCGGTAGCCTGCCGAAACCATCGTGGCTCGCTCAGCCGGAGACTCTTTGGTCCCCGTGGAAATTGGAGGGAGATGCGCTGCTCGAGGCCAAGCAGGATGCGTTGCGCATCGCCATCCACGAACAGAGCCGACGCGGCATCGATATCGTCAGCGACGGCGAGCAAACCCGGCAGCACTTCGTCACCACCTTCATCGAACATCTCAGCGGGGTGGACTTTGAACAGCGCAAGACCGTGCGCATCCGCGATCGCTACGACGCCAGCGTGCCCACCGTCGTCGGAGCCGTGCGCCGCGAGCAGCCGGTATTCGTCGAGGACGCAAAGTTCCTCCGAGCCACCACCGACCAGCCGATCAAATGGACTCTTCCCGGCCCCATGACCATGGTGGACACCCTCTACGATGACCACTACAAGAGCCGCGAGAAGCTGGCCTGGGAGTTCGCCGCGATCCTGAACCAGGAGGCGAAGGAACTCGAGGCGGCCGGCGTGGACATCATCCAGTTCGACGAGCCGGCGTTCAACGTCTTCCTCGATGAGGTCAAGGACTGGGGCGTGGCTGCGCTTGAGCGTGCGGCAGAAGGACTGCGTGCGGAGACCGCTGTGCATATCTGCTACGGCTACGGGATCAAGGCGAACAATGACTGGAAGGCGACGCTCGGCTCACAGTGGCGGCAGTATGAGGAAACGTTCCCGCTGCTGCAGAGCTCCAGCATCGACATCATCTCGCTGGAATCCCAGAACTCCCACGTGCCCATGGACCTGATCGAGCTCCTCCGCGGCAAGAAGGTCATGCTCGGTGCCATCGACGTCGCAAGCGAGACCATCGAGACCCCGGAGGAGGTGGCCGACACCCTCCGCAAGGCCCTGCAGTTCGTCGATGCGGACAAGCTCATCGCCAGCTCCAACTGCGGCATGGCACCGTTCCCCCGGGACGTCGCCCTGGCCAAGCTGAGTGCTCTCAGCGCAGGGACGGGAATCGTTCGCGAGGAACTTGAACGCTCCGCCCCCAAGGTGTAGCGATGTTTCACGCCTATCCCACAGACACTTGGCTCGGGGCTCCGAAGAAAACTTTCACTCAGTCCCTCCCGGCCGACGACTTCAAAGCACTGTTCCGTGGCCATCCCGGAGGTGTCGCCGTCATCACGGCCGATGCCGGCGAAGGCCCAGTGGCGCTGACGGTATCGTCGGTGGTGTCAGTGAGTGCGGAACCTCCATTGCTGATCTTCTCGGTCTCGGCACTGTCCTCCTCGTCCGAGGTTCTCTCGCGCGCCGAAACCGTCGTGGTGCACCTGCTGGACGCGCACGACGTCCGCCTGGCGAAGTTTGGAGCGACCCCCGGCGCCGACCGCTTTGACCAGACCCACCCCTGGTCGGCCCTTGAAACCGGCGAGGCGGTGTATGAGGATGTCCGCGCCTGGGTGCGCTGCGCCGTCATCAATCGCATGGAGGTGGGGACCTCCACCATCATCGCCGTTCACGCCCTGGAGTCGCGCGTGATGCGCGACGTCCAAGCGGGCGAACCCGGCGACGCTCTGGTCTACCACAACCGTTCCTGGCACCGCTTGGGCGAGCATTCCAAGCTTGAGGGCTGAGCGCCGCGCCAACAATGCGAGGCGGCAAGCCGAACGGCTCACGACGGCGGGAGGTAACTCCCGCCGTCGTCCTCGTTAACTTCGGCGCGACTATCGACGTCTGAACACGTCCGCCCTGTGGAAAGTTGGCCACGTCACCTAGTGCAGATTGCCGGGCATCTGCCACTAAGAGACTTCCGCCGACTTAGCACGCACCGTCAACGTGCCGGCCAGATCCACGTCACTGCCGGAGCCCGTGACGCCAGCCTGCGAAAGAAGGGTGGCTCCGAAAGCTGCGCTCCAAAACGTCCTGATTTCAACAAGCATGGTGCGCTGCACGTCCCATTGCCGCTGCTTCAGAAGGCGGCCGAGGTAGCGCTCAGACTGGCGAAACAGCAGATTCAGATGCTGGTCCACTACCGCCGCGAGTGGGGGCCGGGACGTCCCCACAGCCAAGGCACGCACCACCAGCGGCATGGATGGGAGCATCAGCGCCACGCGAGCCATGTTCCTACGGAACGATTCGGGACTTCCGGCGCTGTGGCCGATCGCTTCCACGCGCTCCGCATCGTGGAGCAATGCAAGGAAGGCTGCGTGGATGAAGAGCGAGTCCTTGGAACCGAAGTAGTAGGTCACTTGGTTGGGAAATACACCGGCATCAGCGGCTATGGCCGCCACGCTCACCTCAGCGGAGGGACTGGCGAGGTAGAGCCTCACCGCGCTGTCCAAGATCCTGCCCCTGGTCGTGTGGCCACGGGCTTGGGATGGGCCGCCCGGTTGACGTTTACCCTTGCGCTCTACGGTCATGAGGGAAGCTCTGCGGTCATATAAAAAATTGTACTTCATACAACTATCTGGATATCTTGTATGCCATACAAGAAAAAGGAGTTGCTATGAGGGCACGAGATATCGCTGTGACAGGAATGGGCGCCACCACACCGCTGGGAGGCACCGCCGAGAGCACCTGGACCGGCCTCCTTGAGGGCATTTCAGGGGTGCGGGACGTCGGGCAGGAGATGCTGTGGGACAGCGGACTCCCGGTCACCATCGCCGCACCCATGGCTACCGATCCCGCCACCGGACTTGCTGCCGTCGAAGCCAAACGACTGGACCGGGTTCAGCAAGCCGCCATGGTTGCCGCGGCGGAAGCCTGGGCGGATGCCGGTTCACCCCAGGTGGACGGCACCCGGCTGGCCGTAGCCATCGGAACAGGCGTGGGCGGAATCGGCACCCTGCTCCGGGAGGACGACACTTTGGAGAACCGCGGACAGCGCCGCGTCTCCCCCCGCGCCGTACCGATGCTCATGGCCAACGGACCCGCCGCGGCAGTGAGCATCCGCTATGGCGCCAAGGCAGGTTCATACACCCCGGTCTCAGCGTGCTCTTCCGGCGCCGAAGCAATCGCCCTGGCCGCCAGGCTGATCCGCTCCGGCGAAGCTGATGTTGTTATTGCCGGCGGCGCCGAAGCCGCCATTACGCCCTTCACCGTCGCCGCCTTCCTGCAAACGAGGGCACTCTCAACCCTCACGGCCGAGCCCGCTTCCGCGTCACGACCCTTCGCCTCCGACCGCGACGGCTTCGTCCTCGGCGAGGGAGCAGGCATCGTTGTGCTCGAAAGCGCCGAACACGCCACGGCCCGCGGCGCCACCGTCCATGCGGTCCTGCGCGGAGTGGGAATCGCCTCCGACGCCTTCCACATGACGGCACCGGCGGACGATGGCGAAGGCCAGATCACCGCCATCACCAAAGCCCTGATCGACGCCGACATGAACGCTGCGGAGGTGGGTCACGTCAACGCCCACGCCACAGGCACCACCCTTGGCGACCTTGCTGAGGCGAAAGCCATCAGGGCCATCTTCAGCGACACCATCCCCGTAACTGCGCCCAAAGCATCCCTCGGACACCTCTTCGGGGCCGCCGGCGCTGTCGAAGCCATCATCGCTGCCCGGAGCGTTGCGCAGGGGATCATCCCTCCCACCCGCAACCTCCATCCCGGAAACGTGGACCCGGAGATCGGGCTGGACCTGGTTACCGAACAGCGTCACATCAGCAAACAGGGCCACGGAACACTTCCCACAGCACTGTCCAACTCCTTCGGATTTGGCGGCCAGAACGTCAGCCTGATCTTCAGCAAGAATCAGTGAGGGGCGCGTCCAATCGCCTCAGGCCGTAGCCGTAAGCGTACAAAGGATCCAGAGTGCCGCCTGGAACATCGCTCTAGGACTCGAGGACACCCTCAGTTGATCGGGGTCGAAGGGAAGCCGGCCTTCGGGATTGACGGCCCCGGTCAGCACCCGCTTCAGGGCTTCAATGGAGACGCCGATTGTCGCCAAGATTGCCGAACAGTGCGGTTCCAGCGGCCTAAGGATGGCGGGTCGGTCCAGGTTGACCACAAGAACCACCGGTACTTGGGCCGCAAGCTCGTCAATACATGCCACGGCGGCGACATCGAGCTCAAGGCGCCCAGCGTGGAACATCGCCTCAAGGAACAGATCATTGTGTGGCTCTTAAGGGGCATCGAGACGGACGATCGCTATGTCCGCTTCGACCGGAGTCGCTGCCACATGAGCGTCATCCGCGAGACCTCGGGGGTATCCCGTGCCCGAGGTGGGACTCGAACGGGATCCCATGGTTTGCCGTCGCTTGGAAGTGGCGGAAATATGCGGAATCCGGGCCAGTCCGATGGTCGCACGAGCCAGTCCGAGGCGGAAAGTGTGGACATGGTCCGCACCACACCATCTGCGAGAACTGGGGAACACAATCCGTCCGGACAGGCTGCGTAAGCGGAAGAACCCGATGCACGAGACCGAGCTTTCGAAAAGAACGACCCGGTGAGCGCTCCGCTCAAGCGCCCTGATTCCACGAGAGTGGTAGATAGGTCATGATCCCGAGTTCGGCGTTCCGTACTCACCCGGCTCAATCGCCCAGGCCAGGCGGTGGAGAAGCGTAGCAAAACGCCCGCGCAACGCGGCCCACCGGAATGAATGAGGCCTCTGCCGTTCGACTACGACAGGCGCGCCGGGCAGGGCGCTGTGCGCGGTTTCAAGAGCGCTTTGTGCAGCTTCCTGCCGCGCCAGGAGAAGTGCGAGTGGGTAATAGCTATTCATGAGTCCTCCAGGGTGCTCTGGGGTGGCCACCGGCCACGAAGTGAGTTCGACGGGTAAGTGTTTCGCAGAAGGCGAGGCTTCGGGAACGCCGGAATATCGCGCGACTCGCCGATACACCAGCACAATGGTTCAGTCGATCTGCTGCCGCCCAAGCCGCGCATAGATCTCGGGCCGTTTGGACCTGAGGATGAGCGCGTAGGCGATTCCGCCGATGAAGAGTGCAAAGGTGAAGCTCATGAAAATGACAGTCATGACTGCCGAGCCACCAATGAGTTCCGGGTAGTTGGCGACAGCCAGATAGGTGATAATGCCCAGGAACACCACACTGACGAGGGGCGCAATGATGGTCTTCCAGACCGATTCTGGCGCGAAACTGCGTCGGCGAACGAAGTACACGAGCACTGCGAAACTGGTGATGAACATGAGCAGGAGGACGGCGAAAGTGCCACTCCCACTGGCGATGGGATACAAGGCGTCGGGTGCAACGCCGAGAAAAGTGAAGACGACGGTGGCAACTGCCCATACGAGGCCGATAGCCAGAGCGGAAACGTACGGGGATTTGTGGCGGGGATGTACCCTCCCAAGGATTGCTGGCAGCGCATGGTCAGCGGCGAGCGAGAAGCTGTATCTGGCAGCAATGTTTTGGATCGAGAGCATGCAAGCCAAAACTGAGGTGATGAGCAAGATCATGGCAACGTCCGCGAAGATCTTGCCCGCTAGAGCAGCGACTGCATCGCTGAAGAGGTTCACCGTGTTGGTTTCGGCTGCGGCTTGGACTTTTTCAGGTCCAAGGAATGCGATGAAGGCCCAGGCCGCTACAGCGTAGAAGAGTCCGATGCCCACAACGGCACTATATGTGGCCCTTGAAATGGTCTTGTCAGGGTTCTTGACCTCGTCGCGGTAGATGACGGTGGCTTCGAATCCGAAGAAGTTACCTACGGCGAACAGGAGCGCTAAACCCAAGGTTGCGTCCGAAAATGAAGGAAGGGCAAACCCCACGGACGAGACGGCCTCCAGTCCATTGGCCGAAAACGACGCGACGTCGAAGACGACAACAACTGCCACTTCGAGAAGCATCACCACCGTCAGCAACCTCGCGGACAAGTCGATCTTGTTGTAGGCGAGAATTGTGGTGGCGGCAGTAATACCCAACGCATACCAGTACCAAGGGATGTCCGGTCCGTTCAGCGTTTCGACCACAAAACCCTGCAGCGTTACACCGAAGAACGAGGGCGCAAAAAACCCGATGAAGATGTAACCAAAAAGGGCGAGAAAGGCTCCTCCGAGGCCGGCGGGTTTGCCCAGGCCTGCGGTGACAAAGGAATAGAAGCCTCCGGGGCCTCGTACACTCTGGCTCATTTTGACGAAGCCGACCGAGAAGATCAGCAACATGAAAGTGACAAGAATGTAGATGGCAGGGGCTGTTTGTCCACTGAACATCAACAGCACAGGCAGTGTTCCGGCAACGGTGGCCAGTGGCGAGGAGAACGCCAGTACGTTCATCACGAGTTCGCCCACGCCCATGTTGCCGTTGAGCCTGGTCTCCTGGGTTCGAACCGTCGTCCTTGGCGATTCCAGCGTTACGTTATTCATGTAATCCCTGTCACTAATAGCTGAGTTTCGAATCACAGTATCGGCGCTCAGTGGAGCAACATTGTGCCAGCTTGGGACAACGCTCTATCCGTGGGGCGCCTTTGAGTATCGATCTCAAGAACCGAAAGAGTTAGAGCTACAGCGCGATCCGACGCCGCCGCGAAATCCTGGTCACTGTCGCTCCTGTCGACCCACCGGCCGGCGCCGTCGAGGAGCGCGAGAATCACCCGGACGGTCTGCGCCCTGCAGCGGTACCCCATCTCCCGGGCAGCAGCCGAAAACATGTCCTCGTGCAGGCGCAGCCATTGGTTGGCCTCAGTACGGGCGTCGTCGCTCAGGAAGCGGGCCGCCCTGTCAGTGGCTATCAGCAGGTCCCAAAGATCGGCTTCCGGTCGCTGGAGCTGTTGCGAAAGATGGACGCGGACCAGCGCGGCCCAGTAATCCTCCGGCGTGTTAGTGGATTCGACAGCTTCGAGGAGATCTCTGGCGAATCCATGGGTAAACCAGCGGAGCGACTCGGCAACGATTTCGTCCTTGCCGCGAGGGAAGCTCGAGTACAAGCTGGGCGCTTTCATGTCGAGTTCGCGACCCATGGTCCTCATGGTCACGGCGTTGACGCCTTTGACGGCCGCCAAGTGCAGGAAAGCTGCGAGTATTCGCTGTCGGGTAGGCGTCTGGGTTGACCAGTCATGACCGGACAGGAACTTCCTGACTGCAGCATTTGCTTGCTCGCGGGGCGTAGGGTCCATAACATCCTCACAACGTTGTTCGGCTGGATCCAATGTAGCTAACTATCGTTAGGTAGGCACCTTTTGCCTCATCTCAGCCACACTGAATCCCCCATCCGTATCTCCGCCGGAACGTCAAGAAAGTCGTCTCGGACCCTGCCCACCACAAGCTCATTTGTGTAGCCTCGGCGACTCGTAACGGTCACTCCCTGCGCTGAAAGCGTGAGGGACCCTCTCGGCACTTCTCTTACAGACAAGCCTGGCTGGGCTCGGAGCCAGTCCTTCGCCCACGGCACTTCGCAGAAGACGGAGGCACCCGGCCCAGCAAATGACCTGACAGTGTGCCGGGAACGGCACATCCGTCGAATGAGGGTTCGCTCGGCAGAGTCGAGCATCACAGAGGCCATGGATAAATCCGGTCCGAACGAACCGCCGAACGTCACTGGCAAGACATGCGTAGACGGAGAAAAGTCCCCCACCATGTACTTGACCTTGGAGGCTGCGGCCAACAGAAGCGCCCGCAGCTCGTGCACCTCCAAGGCGCCGACGTCGTAGTTCACGATGACACCATCACGGAGCCGTCGGCACCGTGTAATGCCTAACGGCTCGAAAGATTGCAAAGCTTCGATGAATGCGGTTGCGCGGGGACCCCGGAAGTCAGGCTGTGGGAGTTCAACCAACACCTTGCCAGGCTCACTGGCAAGGACGGCGGGGACCGGAATGGACAAATCTGTCTCCTGCATTGAGGGGGAAAGCGGTCCGTAGCGCTTGAGCACAGTGCCAGGAACAGACGCTACGGACCGCGGCTTATAAAGGGCTAGGACCCGGGAGAAGGCCAGGGCGTGGCGTCGCCGATCTCTCGGCCTTCCGTGACGTCCTGCAGGAGACGATGGATGAGCCTGGCGGATCGCTTTGGCTGATAGTCGCTGCGTTCACCCAAATCGGCCTGGCCGCAGTGGGCCGAAGATCGGAGCCACTCCACGTGCCGTCCTTGTGCGAGCTTCCTGTTCATCATCGGGCTCAACCCTCAAACTAGTCGTGCTTATTGGTCTCTTCCAGAATCAGCCTTTAAGCACAAAGTCGATCGTGTCAGTTTGAGACACTGCCCTGGATGGGGCCACTCACCGCGAACTGATGCTCGTGACAAAGATGAAGATCCCGGCCGCAGCCACCAGAAAGGCCGCGGCTCGTGGTGGAACGCTGGGGATGCCACGCATGCTTGCCGTGGTTCGTGGTTGTTGGGCCGAGTTCGCCATATGATCGCCAATCACCCGCAGTCCGGCAGCGATCAGGATCAGAAATATGCCGACGTACTCCATCTAATTTGACTCAGTGGGTTTGGGATCCAGTGCCACGGCCAGGTGTGCACTTGAACGCCGGGCATCAACCTGTGAGACCTGCATGGCACAACTGAATCCGTCGGTGAGCACAAGGGCATCAGCCTCGCCCTTCGCAAGGGCGGGTATGACAGAGTGCTCAGCAACGTTCATGGACATATCGAAATGATCGGCCTCAAATCCGAAGTTTCCGGCCACGCCACAGCAGGACGAGGACTCCACTACTCGTGGAACTCCCCAGGCCTCAAGGACGCGTTTCTGGGCACCCGAGCCGAACACGGCGTGTTCGTGGCAGTGAGTCTGCAGTACTGCTGTTTCCGGTGCAGGAGCCGTGGGCTTCCAGCCGCGTTTGACGGCCTCATCCACTGCTACAGAAAACGACCGCACCCTTGCTGCCACTCGGGCAGCGGCCGGCCCGCCTACCATTTTTGGACCTTCATCGCGGATGGCGGCCGCACAGCTGGGTTCGAGAACGACGATATCCCTGTCTGTGCCATCGTCGAGCCTGCTGATCAACCGGGCCAGCCGCCGGCGGGCCCCATCACGTTGCCCTGTGGAGATCCAGGTCAAGCCGCAACAGGCGTCCGGCGTACACCCCACAGAGCTACCGGAGTCGCGAAGAACCCGGGCCGCTGCCGGGATAACCTCCGGCCTGAAAGCGCGGGTGAAGCTGTCGATAAACAGCAGGACGTCTGCGTTGTCCTCGAACCGGGCTTCCCGTACCCGCTTTCGGATCCGTCCGTTCGCCGCGAAAGCCGGCAACCGCCGTCGAGCACTAATGCCCAACCACTCCCCCACCGTCCTGAAGGGCCGGAAGGAGGTCCCCCTATTCGCCAGAGCCGCTACGCGGGTCAACAACGGGAGCCACCGAGGCAGCCACCCAATCGAATAGTGTGTGAAGGGGCGGATACGCCCGCGGTAATACTCATCCACGAGCTCCGACTTGGCCTCAGCGATGTCCACTCCCGTGGGACAGTCTGCGGAACATGCCTTGCAGGACAGGCAAAGATCCAGCACTTCCCGGACTTCCGCGCTCTTCCATCCATCCTTACTGCTCCCCTGAACCCTGGTCAGCTCCTGCAACACCCGTGCACGGCCACGAGTGGAATCCTTCTCGTCCTTGGTGGCGCGGTAGCTGGGACACATGAAACCGCCAGTGGTGGAGCGGCACCTGCCCACGCCAATGCAGGCATGGGTGTTTCCCACGAACGGACTCACCACCGGAAGCAGCTCACGGTCAGAGGACCGCACGACGGCGGCAGTCGGCGTCGTCGTCAGTTCACTGTGCGTGGGGCCGGCTTTGGCCACGCCTTCCAAGGCCAGCGAGGCTGTAAACGGAACGGGGTCCACGATGACCCCAGGGTTGAGAATCCCCGCTGGGTCCCACAGCTCTTTGAACGCCTTGAAGATGCCCATCATCTCCTTGGAATACATCACCGACAACAGTTCGCTTCTCGCCCGCCCGTCACCGTGTTCCCCTGACAGCGAGCCTCCATGGGCCACCACCAGCTGGGCAGCTTCACGGGTGAAATCAGTGAAATTGCGACGCCCGGGCTCACTGCGCAGATCGTAATCCAAACGCATGTGGACACACCCCGCACCGAAGTGGCCGTACATGAATGCTGTGTAGCCGTACTTTTTCACCAGGGGAAGCAGGTCCGCCAAGTAGTCAGCGAGGCGTTCCGGAGCAACGGCGGAATCTTCCCAACCGGGCCATGTTTGAATTCCGTCAATCCGGCGCGAGGAGAGCCCTGCTCCGTCTTCGCGGACCCGCCACATCGCGGCACGCGCCAGGGGTTCTGTGACCACCGCGTAGTCGACAACACGGCCCTCGGCCCGAAGCTTGTCCACAAGGTCTTCACAGGAAGCGGCGGCCTGGTGAAGGGTGTCATCTGAAAACTCGACCATAAGGAAGGCATTGCCGTCCGGCAGTGATTCCACGCTTGCCGGTCCCCGACGGTGACGCATGATGTCCACGATAGAGACGTCCAGACCCTCGATCGCGCTCGGTTTGGTGGACAATATGGTCATGACATCGCGGGCAGAATCAATGGTGTTGAGGTAGCCCAGACATAGCAGTGCGGTGGCGCGGGGCTTCGGCACCAGTTTCACCTTGGCACGCACAACAACAGCACAGGTCCCTTCGCTGCCTGCCAGCGCACTGGCAACATTGAAACCATGTTCAGGCAAGAGGTGTCCCACGTGGTAGCCGGAGACTTGCCGCGGGATGGTCTGCAGCTCCATGCGGAGAGGTGACAAGTTTGCCGCCGCCAGCGACTTCAGGCCTTCGAGAAGCTCACGGGCCCGGGCAGTGGAATGGATGTCGTTGTGGTCGACTGCGCGCAGGAAATCACGGCCCGCCCGAAGGTACGCGCCGTCTGCGGTCACCAACTCCAATTCCTGCACGTGATGGGTCATGCGACCGTAAGCTACAGAGTGGTTTCCGCATGCGTCATTACCAATGGAACCACCTACTGTGGCCCGCGACAGTGACGACGGGTCCGGGGCGAACGTCAGCACCCCGGAGGTGATGGTTTCAATCTGCGTCCGCAACTCTCCCAGGACCACCCCCGCATCGGCCCATACAGTCCTCTGCCCGGCCTCAAGGGTTCCTACCGATGTCATATGGCGGGAAAGATCGATCACCAAGCCGTCGCCTATGGCGTTGCCTGCCATCGAGGTCCCGCCGCCGCGTGTGGTCGTCGGAACCTCAAGCGCCGAACAGACGCGCAAAACGGTGCGTACGTCCTCGATGTTCCCAGGAAAGGCGACAGCGGCCGGGCGCACGCGGTAGTTGGATGCGTCGTAGGAGTACTCGGAGCGTCTTCGCTGGGAGCCGTCCACCTCAATCCCGTGATGCTGCAGTCTTGCGAGTAGCTGACTGATGTTCGCGTCGCGATCGTCACCATGGGGCATGGTCGCATTCTCCATTCGTAGTGGTCCGCCTGAAGTGTAGGCAGCCGCGGCATGTGCGGAGGTGTGCCAAAACGGAACGGGCACGGCGGAGAGAACCGCCGTGCCCGTTGGGTTGTTGGAACGTCCTACTTCAAGAACTCAGAGAGGTTGTCCTTGGTGATGAGGGTGAAGGGCAGGGTGTAGCGATTCTCGACATTCCCGCCGTTAAGGAAGTCAGTAACCACTTCAACTGCTTTAGCACCCTGTCCAGCGGAGTCCTGCCGGACTGTAGCCGACATTGTCCCGGCTTTGATGTCCTGCATGGCTGGTTCGGTACCATCGACGCCAACTACTGCTTTGAACTCCGCCGTCCGTCCAGCGTCAGCAATCGCAGAGGCTGCACCGATGGCCATCTCGTCATTGTTTGCCACGACCGCATCAATCTGGCCGGCGCCAAAGCGCTGAAGAGTGTCCTCCATGTTGCGCTTGGCATCGTCACGGCTTCCCTTGGCTTGGAATTCCGCCACGATCTTGAAGTTCTTGTTAATCTTGCTGTCGAAGCCGCTCTTTCGGCGATCCGTCCAAGAGGCTCCGTAGACACCGGCGGCGAACACGATGTTGCCACCTTCCGGCAGCGCCTTGTTCAAATAATCGGCCTGCATTTCACCGGCCACAGTGTCATCGACCCCGATGTAGCTCTTGTACCCAACGTCTGAGCCTTCGGCGAACTCGGTGGACAGGATAAACAGCGGGATGTTGGCGGCGATAACGCGCTTTGCGGCGTTCTGGCTGGCGTCACCATCCAACGGTTGCATAATGACGGCATCAACCTGGCGGGTGAGGAGGTCCTCAACCTGGTTCAGTTCACTGCCTACGTCCTTCTTGGAGTCGGTGATGTTGAGCTTGACACCCTTTTCATCAGCCGTCTTTTTCATGGCGTCCGTCATGTGGGCCAGATCCGGGTCTTGGAGGTCAAGGACCACAACGCCGATGTTGTAGGTCTTGCCTGTCCCGCCACTGCTGGTTGCGTTGCTGCTGCCGGCACAGCCGGTCAGCGTAAGCGCACCTGCTGCCATCATTGCGACCGCCGCAGCGATACTCCGTCGCATTCCCATGGTGTGTTCCTTTCGGTGGTTTTCTGTCTGTGCTGAGGGAGATTTTTTTTGTTGCTTGGTACGGGTGTTGCGGTCAGTCCGACTTCCAGCGGTTCAACAGCACGGCGAGCACCAGGATGATGCCCTGGACGCCTTGCTGGAAGTACGACGAGACCCCCATCAGGTTCATGCCATTCATCACCACACCCAGCAGGAGAACGCCGATGACCGTTCCGCGGATGGTGCCGACGCCACCGAAGAGACTCGTTCCTCCAATGACGACGGCGGCAATCACCTGGAGTTCATAGCCAGTGCCGGCCACCGGGGCCGCGCCATCCAAACGCGCAGTCAGGACCAAACCACCCAGCGCCGCTGTCACACCACCAATGAGGTACACGGTGAACAGCACACGGCCGGTGGAGATGCCAACCTTCTTGGCAGATTCTTCATTGCCACCCACGGCGTAAACGTGCGAACCGAATTTTGTCCTGCTGAGCACAAACTCGCAGATTATGGCCGCGATCAAGAAGATGATGACCGGGACGGGAACCGGGCCTATGAAGCCCGAGCCGAGCCATTCAGCAGGTCCACTGAGCCCGGATACAACCTGGCCGTCCGTCATGACCAGGACTGCCGTGCGGGCGATGGCCATGGTTGCCAGTGTTGCCAGGAACGGCAGGATGGCTCCCCATACCACCAAGGCTGCACTCAGGAATCCAACCAGCAGGCCTACCGCAAGACCGGCAACCAACGGCAACCAAAAGGCTCCACCGCTTGCCGGGGCCAGCAATGCGAAGGTCATACCCGCCAAACCCACAATCGAACCAACAGAAAGGTCGATGCCGGCGGTAATCATGATGAAGGTCATCCCGAGGGCGATCAGTCCGATGATGGACGATTGTCTGACCACATTGACGATGTTGTTGAGGGTCAGGAAGTTCGGGGCTACGGCGGCAAGAAAGACGAGGATGACCACGAAAAGTATGATGATCCCGTAGTCACCGATGAAGCGCTTGACCTTGGTAGCGGTCATACCTTCTTTCAGGTCCGCAGGCCCCAGCTTTGTTTTGACGCGTTCCATGGTGAGACTCATGAGTGACTCCCGTTCGTAGTGGCTGGAGTTGCCATCACATCGACGACTTCCATCGATGAAGTGCTCCCGATTTTGCGGCGCTTTTCGGGGATGCCGGCACCGTCGTCGATGTAGTCATCCAAGGTGCCGTGGGAGATCAAGTGGGCCACCTGGGCTTCCGAAACATCCCCGACGCGGAACCGCCCCACCACTTGGCCCTGGCGCATGACCGCAAAGCGGTCAGCCACGGCGAAGGCCTCGTCTAATCGGTGTGTGATGATGATGACGGCAATGCCCAGATCCTTGAGGCGCTGGGTCACCTCAATGAGCTTGTCCACCTTGGCCACCGACAAGTTCGCTGTCGGCTCGTCCATGATGATGAGTCGGGCGTCAAATGCCAGCGCTCTGCCTATGGCGACGGCTTGACGTTGACCACCGGATAACCGCTTGACCTTGAGCCGAGGATTGATGGGTATGTCCAGGCGTTCAAGCACCCGTTTGGTTTCAAGCTCCATCTTTTTGCGGTCGATAATCCGCAACAAGGGGCCAAGGATATTCTTTTGTGGCTCCCGCCCCAGGAAGATATTGGAGCGAACATCCAGGTTGTCTGCCAGGGCAAAGTCCTGGTAGACCATCTCCACCCCTTGGTCGCGGGAGGCGGATGGCGTGGGGAACTCCGTGGTCTTTCCGTCAAGTTCAATGGAACCCTGATCGGGTTGGTACACGCCGGTGAGTACTTTCATCAGCGTGGACTTGCCGGCGGCATTATCGCCAAGCAGAGCGAAGGTTTCGCCGGGTTGGACATCGATGCTGACGCCGCGTAGTGCGGACACCGCCCCGAATGTCTTGTGTATGTCGTTGAGGGCGACCAGTGGAGGGGTCGCCGGTGGTACGTCGGTCATCTCATCCTCGTTCGATAGGGCCATGTAAATGAACCGGTGAAACACCTTTGGTGACGGCTGATCAATCAACATTGTTTGACCCTGCTGGCCCCGGGTAATTGCAAATACATCCCGACGCTGCGTGACCTTCACCACACTGTTTCACTTACCTGAACTCTGACGGATCCCCGAATTCAGCATCTGTACCACTTTGGAACACCGATTATGAATCGTTTCAACCAACAAAGAAAGAAGCCTGCTCTGGGCCGTAAATGTTGTTGCGAAACATCAACGGCCCAGGCAGGCGGCCTCCAGGTGTGCCGTTAGTTGAGGCTCACAGCCACGGCAGCACCGGTCCGGGCCGACTCCTCCGCGGCGTCAGCAAGGATGAGAGCAGCCCGGCCGTCCTCAAATCCCGGGCTTCTCGACGGCAGGCCACGGACGGCGCGGAGGAATTCGGCAACCTCCAGCCGGTAGGCCTCTGCATATCGCTCCAAGAAGAAGTCTTGGTAAGGGCCGGCAGATTCGACGGACCGGGTGCCCCAGTGCCGCACCAGGCTGTCGCTTTTATTGCCCACGTGCAGTAGCCCTGTTGCTCCGAAAGCCTCAATTCGCTGGTCGTAACCGTACGCCGAGTGACGCGAGTTCAGGACTGTTACGAGTTCATCCTTGGAACCCCGGAGAGTGACCACCGTGGAGTCGAAGTCGTTTGCCTCTCGGATGCCATGGCTGAAAACGTTCGCACCCCTCGCGGACACCTCAACGATGTCGGGGATGAAGTAGCGCGCCATATCCAGGTCATGGATGGTCATGTCCCGGAAGATTCCTCCCGATTGAGGCAAATAGGCGGCCGGCGGTTCCGCTGGATCCCTACTGGTAATGACCAGCTGCTCCAATGCTCCAATTTCGTTGGCGCCCACCCGTCTCCTGAGCTCCACAAAGTGCCTGTCAAAGCGCTTGTTGAAGCCCAAGGCAATCGGCACGCCCGCCGACGCTGCTTTGGTACGCAGGGCATCCACACGGTCTATGTCCAGATCTATCGGCTTCTCGCAGAGCACCGGGATGTTGGCGTCCATCGCCATCTCCAGAAGATCGAGGTGGGTCTTCGTGGGCGAAGCTACGATGACAGCATCAACCTCCCCTGACGCGAAGACCTCGTGAGGGTCATCGCTGACGCGGCCCCCGAACTCCGCGGCTGTTTGCTTGGCACCCTCGACGAAAGGGTCACAGACCCAGGACAAGGTGGCTTCATCCAAGGTGGCCACACTCATGGCATGGACTTGGCCTATTCTTCCCGTGCCGAAGAGGCCAACTCTGATTTGTTGCGTCATTGCAAAACTCCAGACAGTTGAAGATCAGGTGAGATTGGTTTTTTAGTCGACTTTTTGCCGGCCCAGTCGCCTGTACACATCGGGGCGTTGTGACCGCAGGTAGTACGCGTACCCGATCCCGCCGAAGAACAAGGCGAAAGTGAACGTCATGAAGATCGCCGTCATCACGGCCGATCCCCCGATGAGCTCGGGGTAGTTAGTAATCGCAAGGTAGGTGATCACGCCAAGGAAGATGACGCTGATGACCGGTGCGACGATCGTTTTCCACACCGACTCAGGGGCGATGCGGCGTCGTCGTACAAAGTACACAAGGACAGCGAAGCTCGTGATGAACATCAACAGGAGAACAGCAAAGGTTCCGCTGCCGCTGGCGATGGGATACAGCAGCTCCGGGGCAACGCCCACCACGGTAAAGACCACCGTGGCCAGGGCCCACACCAGGCCCACTGCCAAGGCTGACACGTAAGGCGACTTGTGCCGGGGATGGACCCGGCTCAGCACGGACGGTAGCGCCCCATCGGCTGCCAGCGAGAAGCTGTACCTCGCGGCAATATTTTGGATGGAGAGCATCGAAGCCAGGATCGAGGTGATCAGCAATACCACCGCCACATCCGCAAAGATCTTGCCGACCAGAGCAGTGGCGCCGTCGTTGAAGAGGTTAACTGTATTAGCGGCGGCCTGGTCCTGAACTTTGTCTGCTCCAATGAAGGTCGTGTAAGCCCAGGCGGCGACAGCATAGAACAAACCGATTCCCACTACTGCAATGTAGGTGGCCCTGGGGATGGTGCGGTCCGGGTTCTTGACTTCATCCCTGTAGATGACCGTCGCTTCAAACCCGAAGAAGTTTCCGACGGCGAACAGCAGCGCCAAACCCAGGCCGGCGTCTGTTATCCACGGCATGGAGAAGCCGATTCCCTGGACAACTTCGCCTGAACCCGCCGCAAAGGCTGCGATGTCAAAGACGATAACTACTGCAGATTCCAGCAGCATGACCACCGTCAAGACCTTGGCGGAGAGATCAATGCGGTTGTACGCGAGCAGTGTGGTGACGGCAATGATGCCCAGACCGTACCAGTACCACGGGATGTCAGGACCATTAAGCGTATTGACCACAAAGCTCTGAAGTGTCAGGGCGAAGAGGGACGGAGCGAAGAACCCAATAAACACATATCCGAAGAGGGCAAGCAACGCTCCTCCAAGGCCGGCGGGTTTGCCCAGGCCTGCCGTGACGAAGGAGTAGAAACCTCCCGGCGCCTCCACGCTGCGGCTCATCTTCACAAAACCCACGGAGAAAATCAGGAGCATCAGTGTTACCAGAAGGTAGATGCCCGGAGCAGTGTGCCCACTGAAGAGGAGCATCACGGGCAGGGTGCCCGCGACTGTCGTCAGCGGGGAGGAGAAAGCGAGCACGTTCATCACGAGCTCACCTACGCCCATATTGCCGCTGAGCTTATGGTCCTTGGTCTGGGTCGGCGTTTTCGTCGTACCTCTTGTTGTGCTAGACATGTAATCCTCGTCACGAAAGTTTGAATGCTGAATCACACTATCGACGGGGATGGTGGGAGCACTGTACCAGCTTGGGACACGGGATCACATGGGGTATTCCACGCGGTTTTAACACGCCGAATACCCCATGGGATTGGCCCCAGCAGGGTGTCTCAGACCCCGGCCGCCGGGCTGACCGTGCCGAGTTTCTTCAGGTCCACTACGTCGTTCAGCGGCTCGTGGGCTTTCCAGAGGCTCAGGTTGCGGGCGAAGCAGTCCACTACCCTTCCCCGCCAACCGATGAGATCTCCGGATGCATGCGGTGAGACCAGGATGTCGCGTCGACCCCACAACGGATTGCCAGCGTCCAACGGCTCATACTCGAAGACGTCCAGCGCGGCTGCACCGAGGTGTCCGGCATCAAGGGAGTCCAGGAGGTCCTGCTCCACCACCACCGCTCCACGGCCCACGTTGACCAGTCTCGCTCCGGGCTTCATGGTGCGGAACATTGCAGAGCTGAACAATCCCCGGGTCTCCTCTGTGAGCGGCAGTGTCAGCACGACGTCATCGGCTTGGCCCAACAGCTCCTCAAGGCCATCAAAGCCGGAGATGGAGCCCAGTTGGGGATCGTTCCTGCCTGACCGGCCCACGACCGTCACGTCCATGCCCGCTGCCCTGAGTAGAAGGACCGTCTCGCGGCCTACAGGCCCCGGACCCACCACAAGCACTTTCCGACCCAGGAGGGGCTCGGTTTCACGATGCTGCCATGTTCTGGCCTGTTGCAATTCGATGGTGCGCCGGAGGTCCTTGGTGAACATCAACAAGACGCCCAGAACCCACTCGGCAATGGGACGCTCACAGACGCCCCGGGAGTTGCTCACCACGATGTCACTATTGATGATGTCGTCCGTCATGAGACTATCGACGCCGATGCTCGAGGTATGGATCCACCGCAACTCCCCCGGCCCTACTTCACGGAGGAGTTTGGTCCTGAAGTCGTTCAAAAACAGGATCTCCGCACCCGGTTGCGCTTTACGGAACTCATCCGCGGTGCGGACCACAACGATATCGGCGTCGGCCTTCAGCCGTTCCAGCGGAGGGAGCGGGCGGCCTTCCTGAACAATGGCTATTACTTTTGGTTGTGACACATTTTCCTTCCCGGGTTGTCCCTGTGGGAACCCATCTTCAGATTGGACCCGTTGCCGGTTACCAGCCGCCCTGCCAACCGCTCATCAGGCCGTACGGCAGTCGCTGTGGTTCCTCGTCAGGCAGGCCCTTGAGGAAGTCGAAGTCGCACCCTTCGTGGGCCTGGTTCACATGGTCGATGAAGAGCCGACCATAGCCGCGACGATATTTCGGTTCCGGAAGTTTGAGTTCGGCCAAACGGTTATCGATTTCTTCTGCCGGGATGTCCAAGTCGAGGCGCTGGTTCTCGACGTCGAGCACAATGGGATCACCATCGCGGACAATCGCCAGCGGGCCGCCCACGGCGGCCTCTGGGGAAACATGCAGGACTGTAGTGCCGAAGGCCGTGCCGCTCATCCGGGCATCTGAGATCCGGACGATGTCCCGGATACCGCGGCGCAGAAGCCTCTCCGGGATCGGCAGCATGCCCCACTCGGGCATACCGGGAGCCCCAACCGGCCCGCTGTTGCGCAGGACCAAGACTGAGTCCTCGGTGATGTCCAGGTCGGGGTCATCAATCCTGCGTCCCAGATCGTAGATGTCTTCGAACACCACCGCGGAACCCTTGTGCTGCAGCAGGTCCTTGGAAGCGGCGCTCCTCTTGATGACAGCGCCGTTGGGCGCCAGCGAACCACGCACGACGGCGATGCCTCCGGAGGCATCGAAAGGCGCCTCGAGCGTACTGACCACCACGCCGTCAGGTTCGGGAGCACTAAGATAGCCCTTCTCGAGGGACTCCCCTGTGACGGTCAGTGCGTCCTTATTCAGCAGCGGCGTCAGTTCCTTGAGAACGGTGGAGATACCGCCGACCTGGAAGAGTTGCTGGACCAGGTACTCGCCGGAGGGACGCACGTTGACAATTCGGGGCGTCCGTTGGGAAATCTCATGGAATCGGTCCAAAGGCAGCTCGTAGCCGACGCGCCGTGCCAGGGCCAGCAGGTGGACCACAGCGTTGGTGGATCCTCCCACAGCCATCAGGAGTGTGATGGCGTTATCGAAGGCCTCCTTTGTCAAGATTTCGCTGGGCTTCGGTCCCTGGGACAGTGCCATCTCCACTGCGCGGCGTCCCGTTGCTTCCGCGGCCTGGGCACGGCGCGCGTCTACCGCTGGGATCGACGCGGTACCCGGCAAACACATGCCAAGTGCTTCAACCAGCGAGGTCATGGTTGAGGCCGTACCCATCTCACTGCAGTGCCCGGCAGAGGGCTTCGCGGCCGACTCAAGCTCGTCGAAGTCCGCCTCGGTAATCTTTCCTGCGCGCAGTTCATCTGCGTACTTCCATGTGTCTGTACCGACACCGAGCTGTTTCCCGCGGAAGTGTGCGGGCTCCTGGGGTCCGCCGGTCAGCATGATGGTGGGAACATCGGCACTGGCTGCTCCCATAAGCTGTGCCGGGACAGTCTTGTCACAGCCACCCAGGAGTACGATCGCGTCCAAAGGGTATGCCCGGATGGACTCTTCGACGTCCATGGCCATCAGGTTGCGGAACTGCATGGCCGAGGGTTTCATCAGGCTTTCGCCCAAGGAAATGGTGGGAAACTCCAGCGGCAGGCCGCCGGCCATCAAGACACCGCGCTTGACCGCATCAGCCAGCAGCTTGAAGTGGATGTTGCAGTTGACCAGTTCCGACCACGAATTGGCGATGCCGATGACCGGCTTGTCCTTGAGCGCAAAGCGTGAGAATCCCTCAGCTTGGATCGCCGTGCGGTGAACAAATCCGGTGAGATCATGCGGCGCGAACCATCGTGCGCTGCGGAGGTCCTTGTAGTTTGACTCTTCCATTTCCTTCAAAGCTCCTTGGGCTTGTTCAGTTGACAGGTAATTGGTGGCGTTCCTACGCAGCTGTTGTGCCGCCGTCGAACGCCATGCTGGTTCCGGTGGCAAAGGTCCCCTCGACCGCCAGAAAATAAATAGCGGCTGCCACCTCCTCAGGATCAGCGAGGCGGTTCAGCGGCACGGTGCCTTCTTTCGATGCGAGGGCCGCCAAAGGATCTGGTGCCGCCGACAATCCGGCGCGCACCATGGGCGTATCAATCGGACCTGGGCAGACGGCGTTGACCCTGACGGAGGGCGCAAGTTCCAGGGCCAACGCCTTGGTGAGTCCCACGACACCGGCTTTGGCTGCGCAGTAGTGGACGAGCCCGGCAGCGCCAACAGACGCGAGGTCTGAAGCGACATTGACGATCGCACCACGGCCGGCCCTCCGCATATGGAGCGCAGCCTCGCGTGCCACATAAAAGGTGCCGGACAAGTTGGTCTGCAGCACCTCATGCCAATGGTCATCGCTGAGGTTTTCCAAGGCAACATGTCCTGCTACACCCGCGGCGTTGACCGCCACGTCCAAACCACCCATGACGTGGATCGCACTCCTCACAGCGTTCCTGACGGCCCCGGCATCGGAGACGTCGGCAACCAGAGTGTGGGCATCAGTGCCAATGTCCGCGGCCACCCGCTGCAGTTCCTCAGGCCGGCGGCCCAACAACGCCACACGGGCGCCACGGCGTGCGAACAACTTGGCCGTGGCTTCCCCGACACCTGACGAAGCTCCGGTAACGAGCACGCGCAGGGAGCCGGTTCGTAGTGGTTGGTTGCGGTCCATCATCGTCGACGGGCTCCTCTTGCTAGGTGGTGTCGGGCTGGTTCCTTCAACTAAAACAGCGCTATCCCGGCGCCATGTGTCTCACATTGAGACACAGCACACACACTCAACATTCCTAGGCTGATCAGCAGATGCCGCCGTCATTCTGCGGCACAGCACCGCCTGAGAGCGGTAAAGACTAAGGAGTCCTCTTGGAACAGCAGAACCGCATTGGGGTTGGCCTGATTTCGGTCGGATGGATGGGCAGGTTGCATTCCCGCGCTTACCTGGCCACCAAGCAGTTCTTCCCGGAACTGCCACGGCACCCGGAGTTGGTGATCGCCGCGGATCCCGACGACGCCGGCCGCCATCATGCCGAGGATGCCCTCGGGTATAAGGAGACCGCCACTGACTACCGCAAGGTACTGGAGAACCCGGATGTGGATGTGGTCTCCATATGCTCCCCGAACTTCCTCCACCATGAAATAGCCCTTGCCACCATCGAGGCCGGCAAGCACTTCTGGATCGAGAAGCCCATGGGTCGGAGCGCCCAGGAGTCCCGCGAGATCGCTCAGGGGGCCGAGGCGGCGGGGCTGATCACCTCGGTGGGCTTTAACTATCGGCACGCCCCGGCTGTGGCGGAGGCCCGCAGGCTGATTCGCTCCGGCACTCTGGGCCGCATCACCAACGTGCAGATCCGTTTGCTCACCGGCTACGCCTCGGATCCAAGCCAGGTGTTTACTTGGCGCTACGAGCAGGCCCGGGCAGGTTCGGGAGTCCTGGGTGACGTCTTGAGCCACGGGTTCGACCTCGCCCAGTTCCTGGTAGGACGCATCACCTCTCTGAATGCCGTGACGGAGACGTTCATCAAGGACCGGCCTCTGCCGGCGGGAAACTCCTCGAATTCCTTTGACATGGGCCAGGCGTCCGAGGTCACCCGGAAGGTGGAAAACGAGGACTACACGGCAATGCTCGCCCGGTTCGAAGGCGGCGCGATTGGCATGTTCGAGTCCACCCGGGTAGCTATTGGACCCCACGCGGAGTACATCATCGAGGTCTACGGCACCGAGGGTTCACTCCGCTGGAACTTCGAACGGATGAACCAGCTGGAAGTTGCCACGGACCGCAGCGGCTACCGAACCATCATGACGCCGCCGTCCTACGGCGAGTTCGGACGCTTCCAGCCGGGTCCGGGTCCGGGCATCGGCTTTAACGATCTCAAGACCATAGAGGCTGCCCTGTTCCTGCGCTCAGTGGCCGAAGGTCAACAGCTGGGTCCGTCTGCTGCTGACGGCTGGTCTGCCTCGGAACTGGTTGATGCATCGCTGCGCAGCGCCGGTTCCGGGAACTGGGTTGAGATCCCGGAAGTCTCCGGACACACCACCTACCAGGCCTGAACCCCCAGAATCGCTCCACTCACAAAAGAGGAGGCCGGATCACGACGATCCGGCCTCCTTCTTAGGTTTGCTGACTACTTGGCGAAGCGGAACAGCTTCTTGTTCGCGAACTCCAGCATTCCTACCTTGCCGAGTTCCCGTCCATACCCGGACTTCTTGACGCCACCGAACGGTACATCCGCACCGCTGAGGTCATAGGCGCCTACGAAGACCATGCCGACGTCGAGCTGGTTGCCGACGCGCTCGGCGCGCTCAACGTCGTCGCAAATCACCACGGACCCCAGGCCGTACGGCGAAGAGTTGGCCAGCTTGATCGCCTCAGCGTCACTGCCGACTTTGTAGAGCTGCGCAACAGGGCCAAAAAGCTCCTCGCTGTAAACGTCCATGGACGGGGTGATGTTGGTGATCACCGTCGGCGTGAAGACGTTGCCCTCGGGCTCATTGTTGCCCACCAGGATCTCGGCGCCCTGGTCCAGGGCACCCTGGACCTGCGAGGCCAGGAATTTGGTGGCCGAAGCCGAAGACATCGGCCCGAAATCACCGTTCTCGTAGGACTGGCCGGCGATGGCCGCCTTGAACTTCTCCGAGAACTCATCGAAGTACTTGTCCATCACGACGATCCTCTTGGAACCATTGCAGGATTGGCCTGTGTTGCCCATGCGGCCCATGACGGCCTTCTTCACTGCAAGGTCCACGTCATCCGTATCGAGCACCAGGAAGACGTCGGCCCCACCGAGCTCCAGCACGCACTTCTTCAAGGCACGTCCAGCCTGCTCGGCAACGATCGCACCCACCTGCTCTGAGCCCGTGAGTGAGACGCCCTGTGTACGATCGTCGGCAATGATGGTGGAGATCTGCTGGTGTGTGGCGAACAGGTTGACATAGGCCCCCTCGGGGAAGCCTGCGTCGCGGAAAAGTTCCTCAAGCGCCAGGGCGGACTCCGGGCACTGACTTGCATGGCGGACAATCACAGTGTTGCCCAGAATAATGTTGGGGATCGCGAAGCGTGCCACCTGGTAGTAAGGGTAGTTCCAGGGCATGATACCGAGGATCACGCCAAGGCCCTGGTACCGGAAGAAACTGCGGAGCCCGTCGGCTACGTCGAGTTGCTCATCGGCCAGCCATTCTTCGGCGTGCTCGGCGAAAGCAGCTGCGATGGAACCGGAGAACTCGGCCTCGCCCACTGCCTGCTGCAGCGGTTTGCCCATTTCCCGGTTGATGATGGCGGCCAACTTGTCCTTGCGCTCCACAAACAAGTCAGCAAGGCGCTTGGCCAAGGCCGCCCGTTCGGCGACCGTCGTGGCGCGGGACCACTCCTGGTAGGTCTTCTGCGCTGCGCTGAGCCCGGCTTCCACCTCGGCATCAGTGGCTGCGGGGTATTCGGCGTGGATGGTGCCGGTAGCCGGATCAGTAACGGCAAATGCGCTCATGATGAATGCTCCTTTGTTACGAAAATTGGAAAGTACGGTTGAGCCCGTAAGGCGACGGGCGGGACCGCTGCGTAGCGGTCCCGCCCGGTGCGCTTAGCGCGTTGCAGGTGCGGTGGTGGCAGCGTAGAAGCGCTGGCGCTCACGGCCTTTGAGGTGCTTGGCAGCACCCTCCAGGGTGGCGGGTCGCTCCGAAGTCATGGGAGCTCCAACGTCCCAGAAGGCGCCATTGCCGGAAAGGTAGCGCCACGGCTCAACACGGGCCACGATCACGGCAGGACCTTCGGCTTCCTGCGCCTCGGTGAGGGCAGCCGAAAACTCTTCTATCGTCGTCGTGGACCACGCAGCACAGCCCATGCTGGCTGCGTTGGCTGCGATGTCGAAGTCGAGGATCGCCCCGTCCAGTCGACCTGACTCTTTGCTGCGTTCCCGGTACTGTGTGCCGAATTCGCGGCCAGGACCACCCTTGGCGACTTGGAGGGGCCAGATGCACTGGTGTCCGCGGTTGTCGATAACGATAGTGATGATCTTCTTGCGTTCCTGGACTGCCGTGACCAGTTCGGTGGGCTGCATGAAGTAGGTACCGTCACCGATCAGGACATATACCTCGCCCGGCGCATCGGGACGGGCCAAACGGTAGCCGAGGCCCGCCGGGATCTCATGGCCCATGCAGGAGTTGGCGTATTCAAAGTGAATTTCAGTGCCGTTCGAGGGATCCCACGCCTTATGGATGCCTTCCACCACGCCGCCGGAGCCCAAAATCAGGGCGTCGTCACGTGTGGTGCGCTTGTTGAGTACCTCGATCACCTGGGCCTGGCTCATCAGTTCGCCGGCGAAATCCTGGAGGTCGTGCTTGCGCACCTCCTGAGTGGCCTTGCGGGCATCCGCGATGTCGCTGCGGAACTCGTCCGACGTCGAATACCCAACGGCCGCCAGGCGCTCCCGCAGAGCAGCCAGCGACAACCTTGCATCGCCGATGACCGGGAATGAGCCCATCTTGTGGGCATCGAAGGAGCCCACATTGAGGTTGACGAATTTAACATCCGGGTTCTGGAACAGCGAATGCGAGGCCGTGATGAAGTCTTGGAGTCGCGAGCCGACAGTGATGACCACATCTGCGCCGTCTGCGATCTCGTTGGCTCCCACCGTGCCCGTCACACCGAGGGCGCCCAGGTTGAGGTCGCTGAGCGGGCCGCTGCCCTTGCCAGCGTAGGTCTCCGTCACCGGAATGCCGAAGTCGTCACTAAAGCGTGCCAGCTCCTCTTGTGCTGCGGAGTAACGGACACCGCCGCCTGCGATCAGCAGAGGCCGCTTGGCGTTGCCGATAATTTCTGCTGCATCCCTGTACTCATCTTCCACTGCCGGGCGACGGCGAATGTGCCATACGCGCGGCGTGAAGAAGGATTCCGGGAAGTCAAACTCCGCGCCCTGAATGTCCTGGGGCAGGCAAACAACCACGGCCCCGGTTTCAACGGGATCGGTGAGTACCCGCATGGCTTCAGGGAGTGTGGACAGCAACTGTGCCGGGTGGGTGATCCGATCAAAGTAGCGGCTGACCGGGCGGAAACAATCGTTGGCCGACACATCACGTTCCACCGGGTGCTCGATCTGCTGGAGCACCGGATCACCGAAACGGTTGTTGATGATGTCCGCAGGGAAAAGAAGCACCGGGAGGCGGTTGGTGGTTGCCGTGGCGGCGCCGGATACCATGTTGGTCGATCCCGGGCCGGCTGAGGCCGTGCACGCAAGTGTTGCGGCGCGGTTGGAAGCCTTGGCAAAGCCAATGGCCGCATGGACCATGGACTGCTCGTTTTTGCCCTGATAGTGCGGGAAGTCCACACCATATTCGTCGATTCCCTGCGCCAAGCCAACGGAGTTGCCGTGGCCAAAGATGCCGTACATTCCGGGAACGAGGCGCCTGCGTTCACCGTCCATTTCGCTGTACTGGACCTGAAGGTATTCAACGATTGCTTGTGCGACTGTGCGGCGGCGGACGGCCTTTGTGTCGCCTGCGGTGTTGACCACGGTGCCGATGTCAGCAGCGGCTGTGCTAGTCATGCGATCTCCTAAATTCGAAGGTGCGTCGGCATTTTCCACACCGATTCGCCCGAACTTCAGGTTTTCACCGCGCGAAGGCGCCGGTGTGTCCCAGTTTGATACGCGGCCCGGCCATGGAAGACAAACAGCAGCCGACGGCGGAACTCGAGTCCCGCCGTCGGCTGCTGTTGTGGCTGTTGTCCTTCTAGTCGAAGCGGTACGGCTCCTGCGGCCCTACCGAAGGCAACGGCCGGGGCCGCTCGCACGTGCTTTCGATTTCGATGTGCTTGCCCTGCTCAGAGGACGCCTCGAATGCGAGGAGGACTTCCAGGACGTGGTAGGCGAAGTCGCCGCCGGTCCGGGGTTCCACGCCGTTGCGGATGGCGTAACCGAATTCGGCCAGGCCGATGCCGCGGTAGGCGTCGTCCCGGTGGGTGATGGGCGTTTCGCGCCAATCTCCGCCACCGGGAGGTGTCATGTCCAGCGCAAGGTCGCCAGGCTCGCCGCGGCGCAGCACGGGAGCGCCGGAGAAGTGGTCCGGGTTCGGAGCGGCCAGCGAACCGCCCGTGCCGTAGATTTCCAGGTGCGGCAGGTTGTGGTTCCAAATGTCCCAGCTGACGATCACCGTAGCTGTAGCGCCAGACTCGAAGTCGAGGGTGCCCGTGACGTGCGTGGGGGTCTGGATCTGGATGACTTCGCTCTCTTTGCCCGGGCGGGGACGGGTCTCGGAGGAACGCGGCGTTGTCGCGGATACCCGCTTCACCGGGCCGAAGAAGTTCACCAGATTGGTGATCAGGTACGGGCCGATGTCCAGCATTGGGCCAGCCCCGGGACTGTAGAAGGGGTCCACGTTCGGATGCCAGTGCTCATAGCCCCGGCACGCGAACGATGCGAAGGCCGCCACCGGCTCGCCGATCCAGCCGTCGTCGATGAGTTTGCGGCTGGTCTGCATGCCGGAACCCAGGAACGTGGTGGGCGCGGAGCCGACTTTGACGCCGGCTGCCCTTGCTGCGTCCAGGATCTGCTTGGCTTCCTCAAGGGAGGTTGCGAAGGGCTTCTCCGAAAGGACATGTTTGCCGGCCGCGATCGCCTGTAGGGTGACCGGTGCATGGAGCTTGGGCGGCGTGAGGTTGAGGACCAACTCCACGTCTTCATCTGCGAGCAACTCGTCCGGAGTGAGGGCCTTGGGAACGTCGTACTCGGCAGCACGCTTCCGCACTGCCTCGGGGTTCACATCCGCGAGCGCAACGATGTTGACGTCGGGGTGGACGCCGATCTTGTCCAGGTATTGGTTAAGGACATTTCCGACGCCGATGATGCCGACTCGAATGGGTTCCATGTGAATCTCCGTAAATGTTTGATGGAACATCCCGAGGCGAGGAATATACCCCGCCTCGGGATCAGTTGCTATGGCTGGAACTGCTAGCTGGCCAGACGAGCTTCGCGTGCCTGGGCCGTGGCGGCCTCGTCGACGACGCCGTCCGAAATCACCACGCCGTAATCAGCGGCCGCCGCCTCCACGGAGACGCGTGATTCGCGATAGTCATCAAGGACTGCCAAGACATCGCGTTCCAGCGGATTTCCGTATCCGCCACCTCCGGGGGTGATGGAGACGACCTTCTCGCCCGACTGCAGGTCATAGCGGCCCACCACGGGAATCTCGCGGCGTTCGCCGGTCTTGAGATCCTCAACCCACGCTGACGGCTCCGCACCGTCGTGGCCGCCGCGGACACCCTTGGGTGGGTTGATCTTGCCTTCGATGCCATACGTGAGAGTTACGCTCTCACCCCGTGGTTCCATGGTGACCCTCGTCGCAAGTCCGCCGCGCTGGCGTCCCGCCCCGCCGGAATCAGCCACCAAGGTGCGTTCGTGGACAAGAATTGGGTAGCGCTGCTCATCGACTTCCACGCTGTCGTGATAAAGAAGAGCTCCGCAAACGGGACGCTGGTATGTGGGCCAGCCGTCAACGTAGGGAGTAGCCGGCCCACCAACCCCGCCCACCAGGATCTGGTTGACGTAGGCGTTGCCGTTGCGCTCGTCGATACCCGAGATCACCGACTTTGCCGGTGCCTGCCCGGCGGCGCCCTCAGCGGTGCCATAGCCGTCGTCGATCTGCGAGAAAGCGGCCTGAACAATGTTGACCACCCGGTCGGCCAGGTTGGTAGTACCCGACGAGCAGGAGTACGGATGTTTCGGCACCCCTACGGCGCAGCCGTCGCGAAGCAGCACCTCCACCCGGCGGAAGGTTCCCGCGTTGCTGGGAAGGTTCTCCGGGATGCCGGAAAGGATTCCTGCCAGTGCCGCGCCAGTGGCTGTGGCCTTGGTCAGGTTCAGGCCATTGGGGAGGTTGTCAGGGTTATCCCGCAGGTCAATGATGATCTTGCCCTGCTTGGGCTTTACCTCAAGGGTTGCCTGCAGGTGCACGCCTTCCGGGCCGGTACCCGGGAAGGGATCGTGGTCAGAGGATCCGTGGAGGACGTATTCGGGCAATGTTTCGATCGCGCTCGCGGTGAGGCGCTCGGAGTAGTCGAACCAGGCGTCCACAAAGTCTTCAAGGTCTTCCACCCCGAACTTTTCGGCGAGCTCGTGGATGCGGCGCTCGGCGATGCGCGAAGCCCCGACCGACGCGAGGTAGTCGCCGTACCATTGATCGGGGACGCGGATGCGGGACCTGCACATGCGGATGATGTCGTCGATGTCTGTGTAGTCGCGCTGGATCCGGACGCAGGGGAAGATCAGCGCGCCTTCCTCATACACGTCCCGCGCTGTGGCGAAGAACGTGGTGGGAAGCGAGTTGCCGCAGTCGGCCTGGTGGGCTTTGGTGACGGCGGTGAACAGGTGGCGTCCGTGGACGAAAATGGGAACCAGGATCACATGGTCTGCGGCGTGCGAGTTTCCCATGTAGGGGTCGTTATGGAGAAACGCGTCGCCTTCCCGGATGTCTTTGTGCAGTTCCACCATGTCTTCGCCCAAGGGGCCGGCACCAAAGACGTGCACTGGCACACCTTCGGCTGCGGCGAGCAACTGGTTGTCCGCTGTAAGCACGGCACAGGAGAAGTCGCGGGCTGTGTTGATGACGGACGAGCGGGCGGAGCGGAGCAGGCCGCTGGTCATCTCGCGGACAATGCCGTCGAATGCGTTGGCAAGGACCGAGAGCTTTACGGGATCGAATTCGCGGGTCACGGTTACGCCTCCTTACGGGTGAGGTAGATGTTGGATCGTTCATCGAGCGTCGCGTCCCATTCCGGCGGTACGACGATGGTGGTGGTGGGCTGGTCGATGACGGCCGGTCCCACGATCTTGTCGCGGGGCGCGAGCGTCACGCCCCGGTAGCGCTGGGTACTGAAAGGTTCGCCGCCAAAGACGATGTCGTCAGTGCGGTGGATTTCCGCCGTGCGGCTGAGTTCGCTTTCTGACTTGGTGTGCTCCGGACGCGGGATCTCCACGCGGACGCCCCAGGTGATAATCTCCACGCGGCTGTCGGGGTCGTGGGTGCCGTTGCGGCGGTCGTGCTCTTCGTGGAAGGCGCGCTCGATGATGCCTGCCGCATCGCCGGAGGTGTCCGGGGCGGCGTCGAGGTAGACGCGGAGGTCCCAGGCCTGGCCGGGGTACCGGGCGTCCACGAAGTAGGTGACCTTGGGTGCCTCGCCCACGCCATCGAAGCGCTTCACGAAGATCTCAGCCTTGGCTGTCAGGTCCTCCACAGCACGGGAGGCCGAACCGGCGTCGAAACTGCGGGTGTCGTTGTGCAGCGGGGAGAGGAACTCTGTGGCGATCGGGGCGCGGTGGGCGCCGTAGGCGGCCAGGACGCCGGCGGTCGCCGGGACAAGGACGGTGTCGGCTTCCAGGAGCCTGCCGATGATCGCTGCGACCATGGCACCGGCGCCACCGCCGGCAACAATGAGCGCGCCCCGGGGATCAACGCCCTGTTCGAGGGCAGACTGTCGGATGGCGGTGGCCATGTGGTTGGCAGAGACATCCAGGATGGCCTGGGCGGCCTGCAGGGTGTCCATCTTCAACGGCCCGGCGATGCGGGTGTCAATGGCCTTAATGGCAGCCTCGCGGTTCAGGGTGAAGCCTCCTTCAAAGCCGTCTGCATCGAGATAACCGAGCGCGACGCAAGCGTCCGTGACGGTAGGTTCTTCGCCGCCGCGGCCGTAGGCTGCCGGACCGGGGGTGCTGCGGGCACTCTGCGGGCCCACGCGAAGCAGCCCGCCGCCGTCGATCCAGGCGATGCTGCCGCCGCCGGCGCCAATGCTGGACACCGCGACGGAGGACAAGCCGGTGAGGTGACCGACGAAGGGCTCCCCCAGCCACGCCTCACGGGTGTGACGGACCACGCCGTTCTCCACCAAGGACACATCGAAGGTGGTGCCGCCCATGTCGCAAACCACCACAGTGTCGTGGTCTGGAGCAGCAGCCGCGCCCACCAACGGTGCCATGGACGGGCCGGAGTTCAGAAGCAGGACGGGACGGTCAAGGACATCAGCGACGTCGAGGACGGCACCTTCGGAGGTGACCACCAAGAGGTCCCCCGCGAAACCGTACTCCTGGAGGTCCGAGCGGAGCTTGCCCAGGTGGTCGGCCATCAACGGCTTCAGGGAAGCGTCGATCGAGGCTGCCGAGGAACGGCGGTATTCGCGGATAGTCGGGTTGGCTTGGTTGGAGAGGGTGAACGGAACACCCGGCAGAATCTCGTGGATGAGTTCCGCGACGCGCTTCTCGTGGGCATCGTTGATGATGGACCAGAGGAATGACACAGCAACGGCCTCTATGCCCTGTTCTTTGAACGAGCCCAGCACCGCGCGGACTTGGTCTTCATCCAGTGGCAACAGCACGTCGCCTTCAGAGGACATCCGCTGAGTGATCTCGAATGTCAGGTTGCGGGGAATGTAGGGCGGCGGGTAGGCGGCCTTTGAATCGAAGGCATCCCTGCGGCCACCTTCACGGAGCAGGAGGGTGTCGGCAAAACCGTCCGTGGTCAGCAGTGCCGTTTTGGCCACTTTGCCGGTGAGAACAGCGTTGGTGGCGTGGGTGGTGCCGTAGACAATGACATCTGCGTTCCGCAGGACGTCATCGCCGCTCCAGCCGACAGATTCGGCAGCGCGGCGGACGGAGGCTTCGAAGCCGGTGAAGACGCGGTCGTAGGTGGTCAGGGCCTTGCCAACGGCCATGTCCCCTGTGTTTGATCCGACCACCACATCTGTGAACGTGCCACCGGTATCGACGGCGATGCGGTACCTCGCTTCACCCGGTTGTGTTTGTACTTCGCTCATGGGATTTCTGTCTTTCTAGGAGTTGAAGTGTTTATCGCTGGGGCTTGGCCACGCGGTTGCGGAGCAGCCCGACCTTTTCGATCTCGATTTCGACCGTGTCGCCCGGTTCGAGCCAGACGGGAGGGTTGCGCTTGGCGCCGATGCCTTGCGGTGTACCTGTGGCAATGACGTCTCCGGGTTCGAGGGTGAGGAAGCTCGACAGGTATGAGACAACACGGGCGATGGAGAAGATCTGGTACTGCGTGTTGGAATGCTGGACTTCGATGCCGTTAACCCTTGTGGTGATGTCCAGTGCCTGCGGGTCCCCCACTTCGTCCAGCGTTACCAGAGCAGGACCCCAGGGGGTGGAACCGTCAACGGCCTTACCGGCCAGCCATTGGGTGCCGCGGTACTGAAGATCTCGTGCGGTGATGTCGTTCAGGGGCGCCAGTGCGGCAACATAGTCCAAGGCTTCGTCCTCGGACACTTCACTGGCACGGCGGCCAATCACCACAGCGAGTTCCCCCTCAAAGTCGAGGTTTTCACTGACCCGGGTTCCGCCGATTTCGTCCTGGGGGCCGATCATCGTTGACGCAAATTTTGCGAACACATCCGGGTATTCAGGGAACGCCCTTCCGGTTTCGGCCACATGGTCCTTGTAATTGAGGCCGATGCAGAGCACCTTGGACGGGTCCGCCACAGGCGTGGTCAAGGTAACCTCAGACAACGCGCCGACGCGGGCCACGGGATCCTCAGCTGCTACAGCAGCGATCCCCGCTGAGATCGCCGGGATCCGGTCGCCGTAGAGGTCCAGGAAACCTCGGACCGAGCTGGTGGCGCCGTGGACTGCGTCCGTGGATCCTTGGAGCAGCAGTTCGAGATCATAGACAGCGTCGTCGATCAGGACACCGCCGCGTACGCCGGATTCGTGCTTGTAGGAGACGATCTTCATGGTTACTTCTCCCCTTTCATGGCTGTGCCATCTGCCACGGCGAGCACGGCATCGGTCAGTCGAGCTGCGATGTCCTCCGCGACCTTTTCGTCCATGGGCGTGGACAAGGACAGCAGGTTGGCTGGCGAGCCGAGCAAACCCCGCTCATAGGACGCCCACCACAGTTCATGCTGGGTGCGCTCGCCCACTTTCTCCACGCCTGCGGGAACAGCCCGCAGCAGCGAACCCCGCCCACGGATTTCCCAGCCGGCGTCTGCGATCCGCGCGTTCACGGCGTCCCGTGTAGTGTCGCCGAGGTGATTCAGTCTCTTGACTTCTTCTTGGGTGAAAAGACGTAAGGCAACTGCTCCGGCTGCCATGCTGACCGGGTTCCCCGAGAACGTGCCGCCGTGTGGCAAGCTGCCGGGGCGGGTCGGATCCACTTCGGCCATCAGCTCAGCACGACCAGCCACTGCTCCCACGGGGAACCCTCCGCCAATCAACTTTCCTGTGGTGAGCAAGTCCGGAGAAACACCGTACTCTCCACTGAAGCCGTTGAAACCAAGCCGGAGGCTGATGACCTCGTCAATGATCAGAACGATCCCGTACCGCGTGGCCAACTCACGGGCCGTGTGGACGAAGTCCTCGGAGATCCGGAGCAAGCCGGCACGGTTTGGCAGCAGGTCAAGGATGATCGCAGCATAGGATTCCGGTGCTGCCTCCACCTCCTGGCGCAGGGTCTCGACGTCGTTGAGCGGCACCGCTGTGACGTCATTAATGACACCCTGGGTGACTCCCCGCTGGTAGGAGGGGCCGCCTGGAACCAGAGCGACCTCGGATGTGCCGTGGTAGCCGCCCTTGGTGACTATGACGCGTTCCCGCCCGGTGCTGGCCCGCGCAATGCGAATCGCGGACATCACCGCTTCCGTGCCGGAGTTGGCAAACCGCACCTGATCGAGGTCGGGTAGACGGGACAACAGCAGGTCGGCAAGGTCCCACTCGTAGAGATTGGGGATCCCCCAGCTGGCACCGGCTGTGAGCGCCTTGGTGGCGGCCTCCGTGATCTCAGGGTGGGCGTTGCCGTGTATCAGGGACGTGAAATTGTTGTTTGCATCGATCAGTTCGTGGCCGCGGTCATCCCAGACACGGTACCCCTCGCCCCGGATGGCGTAAGGGCTCGGGGCACCTGTGTAGTACGTCGATCGGCCATAGCCGCCGGGCAGCAACGGGAAGCCGCGGGGTCCCCTGCGCAGATGTGGATCCTCTGCGGGGTGGTTCTGCGTGATGGCGTTCTTTTGCTCTGTTCCCACTTGGTTCTCTCCAGTCTTTCAGTTCACGAGGTCGATCAGCGGCTGCCCCGTCAAGGCCAGGCGGACCCTCTCCACGGCACCCTCCTGCAGAGCACCCGTGGAGCGGTTGGAACGCCACGCAATGTGGGGCGTCAGGATGGTGTTGGGCGCTGAACGAAGCGGATGTTCAGCACCGAGTGGCTCTTCGGCGAAGGTGTCGATGCCGGCGCCGGCAATGTGCCCGGAGGTAAGCGCCTCGGCGAGGGCTGATTCCTCGATGAGGCCACCACGAGACACGTTGACGACCACCGCCCCCTTGCGCATACGGTCCAGAACATCCTTGGAAATGAGGTTGGCCGTATCCGCTGTCAGCGGCAGGTGCAGTGAGACGACGTCGGAATTCTCCAGGATGTCTTCCAAAGCGGTCAGTTCCACAAAGCTCTCCGTGACGAATGGGTCGTAAGCCCGGACCTGTGCCCCAACAGCTTGATACATGCGGGCAACGTGCTGGCCAATGCGGCCCATTCCCAAAACGCCGACCTCGAGTTCGGACAGAACCGGGGTGTCGTAGCCGATGGTCCCGGCCCAGCCGAGGTCCCGGATGGACGCATTACCCGCAGGCAACCTGCGCGCCAAGGCCAGGCCCATGGCAAAGGCATGCGAGGCAACTTCTTCCGACGCAGTTCCAGGGACAATGGACACCGGAATGCCGGCCTCGGTAGCTGCGGCAACATCAATGTTGTCGTAGCCGATTCCATACCTGATGACAGCCTTGCAGTTGGACATCACCGGGAAGTCCACAGCCGTGAGTTTCGCGTACGGAGTGATCATCACGATGTCGGCGTCGGGAAGTCCTTCGCGGAAGGAATCGGCGTCGGCAGCCGGATTGAGTGTGTAACCGAACTCCTTGGCAAGCGCGTGCTCGCGGTCCAGGTTCGGAAAGTGATGTGGGGCCACAAGAATGGTTCCGTGGGCATCGCGGGTCATAGTCGTCGTCCTGTTCGTTTTTGTACCCTCTTGATCTGCCAAGCGCCCCGTGGAGGGTGCCGGTGTCCGGGTAGTTTCAAGTAGAACGCGGCTCCGCATGGCTGATCCGTACCAGATCGAGACACCTGGGTGGGACACTGTCCCAGCTTCGCCAAGCTGTTTGGCAGGCAGCAAAAAGCAGCCGGCCCTACGCGGTGGCCGGCTGCCTTAAGTCCCGGAATTAGAGGTCGAATCCGCGGCTGCGGAAATAGTCCATCCTGCGGTAGAGGGTGGAACGGCCAATCTGCAAGGCCACTGCTGCCAGGCTGCGGTTGCCATCGGCTTCCTGGAGGGCCGTGCGGAGCTCACTGAGCTCGGCGTCCTCCAGCCTGGACAGCCGGCCCTTGGTAAGGACCCTGTGGTAGCCCTGCGGAAGATCGTCCACAGTCACTTCGGCCCCGGCGGCACGCTCCACAGCATTCGACACGACGGCCCGCAGTTGATCGATGTTCCTGGGCCAATCCGCGTGAGTCAGGGTGGTGAGGAGACGGCGGGACAGTTTCCGGTCGCCCATCTCTGCGGCGATGGCAGAAGCAAGCGGCGGGATGTCTTCCCTGCGATTACGCAAGGGCTCCACCGAGATTTCCAGGACGTCGAATGCGTCCGAGAGCAGGAGAGTGGCATCCGTGGGGTGAGTGATGGTGAACGCCAGTTTGGTGGTGGTGTTGCCTCTCAGGTTATTGACCAGCTCGGCGGCTTCATTTTGGGAGAGTTCGTCGGCGTGTTCAACAACCAAAGTTGACGGAAGCTCCGTAGACACGCGATGAACCACGTCCCGAACTTGCGGATTCCTCAGCGCCCCACTCCTGGCATCTACCACCATCTGCTCACCACGCATCGACGCAATGGCGCCGGCCAACCTGCGCTTACCGCTGCCCAGTTCACCGATCACTACCACTGAGCGCTCTTGCTCTACAGCTTTGCGGGCCAGATTCAGGGCACGTTTGAAACCCATGCTTGTCCCGTCCAAATGCTTCATGAGCCGGTTCGTAGTGTCCGGCAATGATGGTCCCGGTCTATTAGGGTCGCTGACGGACTCGGAAATGCGCACCTTCACTGGCGCGTGGGGACGGACAACCACGATGGCACCGACATTGGATGCAGAGAGCGTCACCGGAGAAACTTCAAGCGTGGAAAGCCCTGGTCCCTGAAGCGATACCTCATAGTTCATTTCCCGGCCGGAGGACATTACCGCTTTTGCGTACCCCGAAATGATGGAGAAGTCGCTGTCCTCCAAGCTAGCGGTTGCGGAGGCATTGAGAAGGGAGTTCTTGCCATCCAAGGCAATCACGGCTCGATTGCCCCTGCGGCGCGAGACCGTCAAGTATTCGCTGAGCAGCGCCCGTTCCCTGGATGACGTGCGGACCTCGATGTCGCGTTCAATTCGGGATGCAACCCCCTCAAGCATCAGCAGGGTCGATGACGGTTCCAGCGCGGAGACCCTGTTGGCCGGCAAGGTAAGACCGATAACAGCCCGGACGCGGTTGTGGAAGGGATCACGGACCAAGGAAGCGAAACACCAGTTGCCCCTCATGTCTTCGCGGAAGTGTTCCTCCGGTGCGAGCCAGACGCCCCGCCCTTCTTCCAGAGCGAGACCTTCTCCGTTGCTGCCGCAACTCTCTTCCAAGAGTGAATACCCTGCTGGAAAGCCGTCGTCGCGCAGGAAGTCTGCCTTGACGAGGACTCCGTTCGGTGCGGTGATGTTGACGTAACCTCCCATGTCAGCTGCGACTTCATCCAATTTCTGCAAGTGTGGGCCCGCAGCACTGATGGTGAACTCGTCCACCCGGCCTTCATCAAAGAATCCCCGGTCCGCCACAGCGTCGACGCCAGCCGCGCGGCTTCTGTACCAGGAGCGTGCCACGATCGGCCGGATCCCGGTGAGGTCAGCGTGAGGCTGCATCAGGAAGAGTTCGCGCAGCCGGTCTGTTTGGCGCAGCGACTCATGGGGCAACCAAGGAGAAAGAACTTCAGCAGCGGCCATGTCAATCACGTTCCTTCGTGGAGTGGAGGTTGTCAGGAGACGGCGGCGGTGCCGCCACGGCGCGAAGCCAGCCACTTGCTTCCCCAGCCTCGACCCCTAGGACGGAAGGCCTGTTGCGCGCGCCAGTTTGGGTCGTGGGCGGCGTCGTCTTCCAGCGCCCGGGCGCTGATGTACGCGGCCACCATGCCAGAGAGGCCACTGCCCAAACTGATGGTGCTTTCTTTGGCCCCCCGGCTCGAATCCTCGATATCCATGACTCGTTCCTTCCGCTAAGGCGTTCAGACGGCGGAGCCAGCGGGTGCTGCTTTGCGCCACTTTCAGAGTACCTAACTAATGGTCGTTAGCCAAGAGTTTCTGTAGAGTTGGACTGAACTTCGACCGCCCTTTGCGTCACGATCAATGAGGCAACGTCCACCCGACTGTTAGGGTCACATCATGAGCAGCACGTCCTACAAGTCCGCCCGCGACACGTTCGCGCACCGTCTGGAGGAATGGGATTGGGCTGGCCAAGGAGCATCAAGGCGGCACATCCTTGAAGCCTTTCTGGAGTTGGCCATTGCCAACGGATTCAACTCCGTATCGATGCGCACCATCGCCAATGCCGTCAACATCAAGCCGCCCAGCCTCTACTCGCATTTCCCGGGCGGACGGGACGAGATCGTCGCCGAATCGCTGCGCTGGCATTTCCACCGCTTCGGCCAAGCACTGCTGGAAGCCGTGGACCACGCGCAATCGGCCTCCGAATTTTGGGATTGCATGGTCCGGCTCCACTTCACCCGCCAGGTGAGACTCCCCGAAAGCAACCTCTGGGACCTTCTGGTTGCGACCGACAGGATGGCCAACATTCTCCCCAGCGAGCTGCGTTCCCAGGTAGACGATTGGGTGGACCTCCACCAAAACATGTACGTCGCCGCCGCCGTCGACATGGGCTTTCCACAGGCTGAAGAACGGGTCAAAGTCGTCGTGACGCTCCTCGAAGGAGCCACACGCTGGGCATCACCGGAATGCAACGATGCCGAGCTTGCTGAACTCACCGACCGGGCTGTCGTCTTGTCCCGAACGATTCTTGCGGCGGATTTCTAGCAGGACGGTCAGCTGCGGCGGGATGGCCGGATAGCTGTTCAGCAGGTCGCCGGTATGGCACGCGCTGACGCCCTCGGTAGCCGTGTTGAGAAGGTCCGGGTCCTTGGCGAACTCTTCGAGTTGACGCGCTGGACCGGGATTAGGCTCGGCGTGCGTTGCACCATCGGCCGTCCGGCGTCGTCCGCTGTTTTCGGACTACTTCGTGAGCGCCTTCTCCAACCAGGACCTCAACACCGGCGCGGGAGCCGCGCCGGCTTGTCTCGCGACGATCTTGCCGTCAACTATGACCATCAACGTCGGCACTGCCTGTATTGCGAACCTGGTCGAAAGCTGCGGCGAATGGTCTACATCGACCTTCACAAGTTTGATCTGCCCGGCTCGTTCGTGTGCCAACGTGTCCAGCACGGGGCTCACCACCCGGCACGGCCCACACCACACCGCCCAAAAGTCCACCAATACCGGAATGCCGGGCCGTTCGGCGATCGCACTGAAGTCGTCGTCGTCCGCTTCGACGATCCAAGGGAGGTCGTGGCGGCAGTTCCCGCACCGCGGCCGACCTTCGGCGGCGGCTGGAACGCGGTTCGACTTGCCGCAATGAGGACATGTGATGACGGCTTTGTTCATGTGATTACGGCCTCCGTAAGCTCCATTGTGCTTTATTCAGCCACTGAAAACGAGGACCTGTCCAAGCCCTCTGATCTGTGGGTCGGGGCCTGGGAAGTCGCGGCATCGCAAACCGTCGCAATGCTTACTTTCCCAACGGCACCTCGATCGCCTCCTCGCTTTCGGGACGAATAACCCTCGACGCGACCACCATGACCAGGACGAATGATCCAACAGAACACTGGACCGGCGTTTGAACCCTACTACTGCTCCGCCCACACCCAGTCCCTGATTTCGGGAAGGTCTTCGAAGTGCTCGCGGATGTAATGGGCGTGGGCATTGAGCTGAGACCTGCAGTGCTCCAGGAGTTGGTCCGCCCCCGCAAATTCGCCCCGGGCCCGACGTAATGCTTCCATGACCAGGTGGTAGCGGCTGACCTTGTTCAGGACCACCATGTCGAACGGTGTGGTGGTGGTGCCTTGCTCGTTGTAGCCACGGACATGGAATCGCTCGGGATGTGGGCGGCCGTGCAGGAGTTGATGCAGTGCCCTCGCGTATCCGTGCCACGCCATCACCACGTCCACCTCAGCGGTGAAGAGTTCCTCGAATTTATCATCAGCCAACCCATGTGGATGGACCTCTGGAGGTGGCAAGACCATGGCATCCATGACGTTGACCACTCGGATGGATAAGTCCGGGACGTGCTTCTTCAGGAGCCATGCAGCCGCCAAAGTCTCCTGAGTAGGTACATCTCCGGCACTTGCAAGGACAATGTCCGGCCCCTGGCCGGCCGGGGTTCCGGGCGTCTCGTTGCCGGCCCAATCCCAGGTGGATGCGCCCACAGCTGCATGCTCCCGTGCCTCGTCGAGCGTCAGGTACTGCGGATGTTCCTGTTTGTCGATTACCACCAGATTGACGTAGTCCTTGCTTTGGAGCATGTGTTCCGCGGTGACGAGCAAGGTGTTTGCGTCCGGAGGGAAGTAGACGCGGATGACCGTGCTGGAGAGGGACAGAACCGTGTCGATAAGACCAGGGCCCTGATGGCTGAAACCGTTGTGGTCGTTCCGCCAGCAGGTGGAGGTCAGCAGGATGTTCAGACTGGGAACGGGCTGCCGCCACGTCAGCTCCCGTGAATGCTGCAGCCATTTGGCGTGTTGGATGGTCATGGAAGCGCTCACCATCGCAAACGCCTCATAGCTCGCGAACAAGCCGTGGCGGCCCGTCAGCACGTATCCTTCCAGCCACCCTTGGCACAAGTGTTCGGATAGGACTTCCATCACGCGTCCGCTGGCGGAAACATGATCGTCGGCGAGCGCGGCTCCTGTGGTCGCGGCCGATTCGAGGAGGCATCTGTCGGTGGCTTCAAAGACTGCACCGAGTCTGTTGCTGTTGGTTTCGTCGGGGCAGAAGAGGCGGAACCTGGGGTCATCGGCAGTGTCGATGTAGATATCGCGCAGCATCTCCCCTAATGGCCTGGTGCTCCCGTGCATCACGCCTCCGCGGGGAACAGCTTCGAGGGCGTATCGATCGAGCGATGGTATTGCCAGGTCGCGGCTTCCCCTTCCGCGGCTGGCGGGCAGTGCGCCCATGCGTAAATCGCCGTCCGGGGCGAGCTGTGCGAGTTCTGGGATAAGGCGCCCGTCGGTGTCGAAGAGTTCTTCCGGCCGGTAGGAACGCATCCACGTTTCAAGTTGTTTCAGATGTTCTGGGTTTTCCTTGACTCCGGCCAGCGGGACTTGGTGGGAGCGGTGGGTTCCTTCTACGGGCTTTCCGTCCACCGTCACGGGTCCTGTCCATCCTTTGGGGGTTCGCAGGATGATGGCGGGCCATCGTGCTGGTCCGGTGACTCCCTCTGTGCGGGCGTGGGACTGGATGGCGCGGATGGATGCGTAGGCTGAGTCCAGCGCTGAGGCGAGGGCGGGGTGGACGATGGCTGGGTCGTCATCGGAGACGATGATGGGATCCCATCCGTGCGCCACCAGCAGTGATGCTACCTCCAGGTTCGGGCGACGGCCCAGCACGGTGGGACCGGAGATCTTGTACCCGTTGAGGTGGAGTATTGGGAGCACTGCACCATCCCTGAGCGGATTGATGAACGAGGGTGCCTTCCAAGAGCCTTCGAGCGGACCGGTTTCGGCTTCCCCATCACCGACGACGCAGGCAACGATCAGGTCCGGATTGTCCATGGCGGCTCCGGTGGCATGCATGAGGGAGTAGCCCAGTTCGCCGCCCTCATGAATGGAGCCGGGCGTGGCCGGGCCGACGTGGCTGGCGATGCCTCCCGGCGTCGAAAACTGTCGGACGAGTCTCCGGAGACCCTTCACGTCTTTGCCAACAGCCGGATAAACCTCCGAGTAGCTGCCCTCCAGATAGGTATTGGCGACGACGGCGGGGCCTCCGTGGCCGGGACCGGCGACGAACAGGACTTCCGCACTCGTGCGACGGATCAGGCGGTTGAGGTGTGCGTAGATCAGTGACATGCCCGGGCTCGTACCCCAGTGACCCAAGAGCCTGGGTTTGATGTGCTCTCCTTGCAGCGGTTCCCGGAGCAGGGGGTTCTCCTGCAGATAGATCTGTGCCACGGTCAGGTAGTTGGCTGCGGACCAGTACCGGTGCAGGAGGTCAAAGTTCTCAGCGTCCGGCAGGGTGCCGGTGGCGTTCTCGTCCAGGCTCATGTCGGGATCAACCTTCCATAGGGGGCGTGGCGAGCAGCGCCGCCGTCGATTCTGCAATGGCGCGTTCTTCGTCACTGGGTACTACGAGCACCGGGAATGCCGAGTCCATGGTGCTGATCTGGCGGATGCCTTCCCGGACGGCCGAATTCAGGCGCTCATCAAGGGCAAGGTTAAGTGGACCCAGCCAGGCGACCACCTTGTCCCTGAAGAGCGTAGAGTTCTCACCCACGCCGCCGGTGAACACCAGAGCGTCAGGCCGGCCGACCACCATGGAGTAGGCCGCGATGTACTTGGCGAGACGGTAGGCGGCCATGTCCACAGCGAGGATCGCACCAGGTTCTCCGTCTCGGGCAGCGGCGCCAACTTCACGCATGTCAGCGGTTCCTGCCAGAGCTAACAGGCCAGAGCGGTGGTTCAGAAGCTGGTCGACTTCGTTCGCAGTTGCACCACCGTGCTGCATCAACAGGACGATGGAAGGATCCAGGTCTCCCGACCGCGTCCCCATGACCAGTCCCTCCAAGGGGGTCATTCCCATGGAGGTGTCCACGCTGAGCCCGTTCCTGACGGCGGTGACGGACGCGCCGTTGCCAACATGGGCCACTATCGCATTCAAAGGCGCCGCGGCGAGATACTCTGCTGTGTCACGGCAGGCCATCTCCACCGAGATGCCGTGAAAGCCGTAGCGCTTCACTGGATGGGCCCGGTAGGCGTCCTCCGGAATGGCATATCGGGCGGCGAAGTCTGGAATGGTGCGATGGAACGCCGTGTCAAAGACGGCCACCTGTGGGAGGGCGGGCCACCGTTCGCCGGCGGCGTCAATGCAGGCAACACTGGCTGGGTTGTGGAGCGGCGCCAAGGGACTTAGCCCTTCGATGGCCGCCATCACGTCCGCGGTGACACGGACCGGGGTGCTGAACCGCACGCCGCCGTGGACTACGCGATGTCCAATAGCCTCCGGATGCGTGGGACCTAGGCGCTTCACGGTGTCATTCAGCTCTTCAAAGGCAGCGTGCAGGCGGATCGTGCTGGAACGCTCGTCCGGTGGCCAGTCAACCTGTCCGGACGCAAGAATGCCAGCAGCCGGGCTGGTAGCTGCTGTGTCACGCAGGTGGTACTTCAGCGATGAAGAACCGGGATTCAGCACAAGAACACGCATGATCTCCTCTCACTTCCACGGGCAAGCTAGGATCGATGGCTCTGCTGTGGACCCTAACGCACTGCGCCGCTCAGCGGGAGGGTCTTCCGGCCCTTGCGACGGCGGAGAGTCCCGCCGATAGTGGAGACCACCACCGTTGGCAATCCGAAGGGAACGTCGGTTCGTGAAGATGCAGATTCTGGTTGCCCTTGACGGCTCACGGGCGGGCTCACCTGTGGCTGACTGGGCTGCGGCCCGCGCGGATTCATTTGATCTTGGCCTCGCCCTGGTCCACGTGGTCCCCGGACAGTGGGCTTACCCCCGGGAGAACGACCATCAACTGGCCCTATGCCGCGCTGAGGACCTGCTCACCAGCGAAGCGCAACGGCTCGCGTCAGCCTTCCCAACGCTGCGCATTGCCACGAAACGGCTGTCCGGCGAACCTGCCGCAACGATTGCTTCGTTGTCTCCGGCCTACTCGATGGTGGTGGTGGGCATGGACCGCAGACCCGGCACGGAAGGGCAGGGATACGGTTCGGTCAGTTTCCAAGTGGCTGTGACCAGCAAGTGCGATGTCGCCGTTGTCCCAGGGCCGGCGCCTCAACAGCGTTCCGGAGTAGTGGTTGGCGTTGACGGCTCCGCTGAGTCACTCGATGCCCTGGATCAAGGGGCCAGAGAGGCCGAACGTTTGAATGATGTATTGATAGTTGTTCACGCAACGGGGCCCGGGGTTGGGCTTGCCGAAGGTGGGAAGGTCCTTGGCGCGGCTGTCCAACAGGTCACGCACGAGTTCCCGTCCGTCGTCGTAAAGCAAGTCCTGGATACCACTCGTAGCCCCGGAGATGCGCTGATAGCTGCTGCAAGGCAAGCGCAGTTGCTGGTCATGGGCTGCAAAGGGCGGGGAGGTGTGAGCGTGCTGCTGGGCTCCGTTGCCCAGCATGTGCTCCTGCAGGTGCAGTGCCCCACGATCCTGACCCGACCCTAGCCAGCGGTGCCGGGCGGGACCTCCTGAGTTTCGCCGTCGTGAACGTCAGAGGCGGCCGGATCCAGCGGAGGCCACCACTTCGACGGCGGGCTGATGACGAACCGGCGACCGCTGACCTCCGAGGGCGTAACCCTGACCAAGACGTCCTTGGCGCCGGGCTGCCAAGGCGACAGGCCGGCATCGACTGCCTCCTGAATGTCTTCGGGCTGCGTCACGAACTCCGGGCTTCCTTTGAGGATGACACTCCAAGCGACTGTCCCGTAACGGTTGAACCCATCGGCTTCCAGAGCAATCACCGCCCCTTCCCGAAGGGCGTCGAGTTTGGTCCCCGGCCCTGTCCTGAAAAGAACAGTCCCGTAGTTTGGAACAAAGTTCACCGGAAAGATCTCCGGCTCTTCACCGTTGATGAGGGCGATCCTGCCGATGGACACCGATTGAAGGTACTTCCAGCAGTCGTGGACACTGAGCTCTTTAACGTCTTGGTCCGTCGATGTGTTCTCCATGGGGCCGAGCCTATCCCTTCCGGCAACGCACCTATAGGGCAGAAAGTCCCTCCCTCCGCAGGACCTTAGCCCCTGTTTGGGAGTACCTTCGCATCCGTAGGATCACGAGTATCAGATACCAGGGGACCGTGCTCCGTGCAGTCCCACCTCACGCAGGAGACAAAGACCATGGAAACCGACGAACGCCCCGGAACCGTCCTCTCCGAAGCCGACTCATGGAAGGTCTTGGAACGTAACCAGCATGGTCGTTTGGCTGTCAGCGTTCTGGGCGAGCCGGACATCTACCCACTGAATTTCATCGCTCACAACCAGCGTCTGCTGCTGAGGACAAATCCGGGGACGAAGCTCGCTGAGCTGACCGTCAATGAGAAGGTTGCTTTCGAAGTGGAGGAGATCGTCGACGCCGAAGCCTGGAGTGTTGTCCTTAAGGGGACTGCCAGGGTGATCGAGTCGCAATCGGAGATCGACGAGGCAGACAAGCTGCCCTTGAAGCCGTGGATCCCGACCCGAAAATACACCTACGTTGAGATCACTCCCACCCGGGTCCACGGCCGCCACTTTGAACTCGGTGATGAACCGGAGCGGTATTGACCCCACGGGCCTCCACTGACTGCGCTGACGCACCAGACCGTCCAGGACCCAAGGCCCTGAGGGCATTGAGAATGGTGGCAAGATCCACCAGCTCCTGCAGCAGCGCCCCGGCGACGGCCGGAATCATGCCAAGCGAGGCCATCACCATCAGCCCGAGGCTCAGCAGTATCCCTGTCCAAATGCTGGTCCGTGCGATGCGAAGGGTACGCTGCCCGATACCAACCGCGACCGCAGCCTTGGACAGGTCATCGACCATGATCACCACGTCCGCCGACTCGCTGGCCGCAGTGGCACCTTTGGCACCCATGGCGATGCCGACGTCGGCCGCTGCCAGTACCGGAGCGTCGTTGACGCCGTCGCCAACCATCATCACGGGCCTCAGCGGGAGCGCGGCTACGGCAGTAACTTTGTCAGCGGGCAGGCATTCGGCCATGACGTTGCTGATGCCGGCCTCCACGGCGATGTGGTGGGCCGTCGTTGCAGCGTCTCCGGTCAGGAGCATCGTCTCCACCACCCCGAGCCTCCGAAGTTCCGTCAGGGTGTCCTTCGCATTTGGGCGCAATGGATCGCTCATGACCAGAGTGCCGGCAAACCGGCCATCCACTCCTACGTAAATCCCGAGATGGCCTCCGGGCAGTGTCGTCATGTCGAAACCGCTCACCAGGGAACTGACGTAAGCAGGTTTTCCGACCACTACGTGGTGGTCTCCGCAGTCGGCCGTGACACCGTTGGTTGCATGTTCACTAGCGCTCGTTGCCGGTACCAGAGCCAGGCCGCGCGCTCGGGCTGCTGCGATGACTGAAGCCGCCAAAACGTGGGTGGAATACTGCTCAGCAGAGGCGGCCAACTGCAGCAGGGCGTTTTCGGACAGATTCGATGCCGGGGCCACCCGGATTCCGGCCATGGCGGGGTTGCCTTGGGTGAGGGTCCCTGTCTTGTCGAAGACGGCGGTCCTGACTCTGCTGAGTTGCTCCAACGTCCCGGCGTTCTTGATAATGATGCCGGCATGTGCGGCCCTGCTGGTCCCCGCAAGGAACGCGACAGGTGCAGCTATCAACAATGGGCATGGTGTGGCTACCACCAGAACCTCAGCGAACCGTCCCGGATCCTGGCTGAAGAACCACGCCGCGCCCGCCAGCACCAAAGCGACCAGAGTGAACGGCACCGCATACTTGTCGGCAAGCCGTACCGTCGGCGCGCGGCTTGCCGCAGCTTCCTGAACCAAGGCAACTATTTGGCTGTACTGGGAATCCCCTGCGGTGGCCGTGGCCTTCATACGCACGGCATCGGCGCCGTTGATCGAACCGCTGAGCAGCAGTTCGCCCTTGGTTCGCTCAGCAGGCAGGCTTTCGCCCGTCAGCGCTGACTCGTCAAAGGTTCCGACGTCGGACAGCAAGGTGCCGTCCACCGGAACCAACTCTGACGGCCTGACCAGCAGCACGTCCCCCGGAACCACGGCATCCACCAAAATATCTTCCACGGGCAGGCCGGGCCGTTCCCGGTGCGCATTCCGTGGGGACCGATCCAAGAGTGCACGGAGCTCCTTGGTGGCGCGGCCTTGGGCAAACTGTTCCAGCGCTTCGCCGCCTGTCAGCATCAGCACCACGATCAGGGATGCCAGGTATTCCCCCACCGCAACAGTTGAGCAAATGGCCATCACGGCCAGAAGGTCAATGCCCCAGCGCCCGTGCAGGAGCCCTTTGATCATGGTGACGGCCCGGTAGAGGGCAACACTAAGGGCAAAAATGCTCGCCAGCCCTTGGGCTGCTGGTATTAGTCCGATGACTGTCAGGACCACGACGGTGACGAGCACCACCACGGTTGCTGTCACTAATGGAAAGCGCAAGGCCGAGTGCAGCAGACGGTGTGTCATGTCCGCTGGTCAGTCATGAGGGTTTCGGCAGATCTCCGGAACACCAACGGCTTCCATGGCCGCAAGGCCAATGGATCCCGCCCCCACGATGCCCACGACGTCTTCCGGGGCCACGTGCCCGGCCTGGACTCCGATTTCGAAGGCCGTGGGCAGTATGTCGGAGAGCATCACGGCTTCGTCGTCGGTCACGCCGGGGGGCAGTTTGTGCAGGGAGTTCTCGGCATAGGGAACCCGAACGAATTCGGCCTGGGTACCGTCGATGAGGTGGCCGAAGATCCAGCCGGTTCCAGATTGTCCTTCGTCACCGAGACAGTGCGAAAACATGCCCTTCCTGCAATTGCCGCAATGCCCACATGACTTGATACAGGAGATGACCACCCTGTCACCCCGGCGGAGTGAACCGACCGAGCTCCCCACATCGGTGACGGTCCCCACCCCCTCGTGCCCGAGGATGCGCCCCGCCTGAACCGCAGGGACGTCTCCCTTGAGAATGTGCAGATCCGTACCGCAAATGGTGGTGGTGTCGATGCGCACGATTGCGTCGGTGGGGTGCAGAATGACGGGGTCCGAAACGTCTGTCCAAGACTTTTCGCCAGGGCCACCGTAGAAGAGTGCCTTCATGGTGTTGTTCCGTCCTTAATATGCCTGGCTGAAACACCGGGCGTCCCGGCATTCGTCCGGTGCCAGACGTTCGACGTCGGCACTTGGCCTTGTGTTCATTCCGAACCCGCCCTGGTGGCGTCGTCGAGCGGACTCCACCACGTCAGCGGTGGGGTTACTTTGAAGCGGCGCCCGGTCAACGAGGTGGGAACGATCCGGACAAAATGGTCCTTCCGCCCGGCCTGCCACGGGAAGAGCAGCAGACCGACAGTGTCCAGTACTTCCTGGGTCAGCTTGATGCTCTCTGCTTTGCCCTTGACCACCACACTCCACGCGACTCCCGATTGTGGGTCTACCCCGTCAGTTTCCAGCGCCACCGGTGTGGAACTGAGGGCGGCGTGGAGCTTACTCCCCTCGCCGGTGCGGAAGACCAGCGTGCCGTGGTCTGCCTTGTAGTTAATGGGAAAGATGTCGGGATGGTCCTGCGCCCAAACTGCGAGTCGGCCCACCGAGACGCTGCGCAGCAGTTCCCAACACTGCTTGTTGTCCAGGATCTCAGCTTCCGGGACCGTGGGTTTGTTCGTCATGGTTTGACCGTAGGTCCGGCTGGGCGGGGACAACAGGGCACAAAGGCCCACTCACGCAGCGTTTCGTAGCTGGTCGGCAAGCGCCAGAGTAGTCTGGCATCAGGACGCCGTTCGGTCCCCACAGGAATTTCGGCATTCTTCGAAAGGAACTGGTGAACGACTCAGAAGCACCTGAGCCCCAACCCAACGTTGTGCCGCGGATCCGGATTGAGGACCTCCTGAAGGACTTCGTAGGCCGCGCCGGCGAGCTTCTCCTGGCGCAGGAAAGAACACGGGGCTTACTCGAAGCCGTTGTGGCAGTGGCAGAAGACCTGAGCCTGGAAGCGGTGCTGGACCGCGTGGTCACCTCTGCATGTAGCCTGCTTCAGGCGCGCTATGGTGCCTTGGGAGTCATCGGGGAGGACAACGCTCTCAGTCATTTCATTACGGTAGGTATAGACGGCGAGCTCGCCCAACGCATCGGCCCACTCCCTACTGGACACGGTGTCCTCGGACTGCTCATCACAGAGCCGGAACCGCTGCGCCTCCACGACCTCGGCCACCATCCGAAAGCCTACGGATTCCCGCAACACCACCCTCCCATGAAGTCGTTCCTGGGAGTCCCGGTGCGGGTAAGGGATGTGGTGTTCGGGAATCTCTACCTGACCGAAAAAGAAGGCGGCGGAGATTTTACGCCGGAGGATGAGGACTTGGCCGTGGCGTTGGCTGCGGCGGCCGGCGTGGCGATCGAGAATGCCCGGCTCTACGAGGATGCCCGCCGCCGCGCCTCTTGGCTTGAGGCCTGCATGGACGTTACTGGAAGAATGCTCGGCGCCGACCAGCTGGGGAAAGCAGAAGACTCGGCATTGGACCTGATAGCGGCGAGAGCCCTCAGGGAGTCGGGTTCCCATCTGGCCTTGATCCTGGTTCCGTCTCCTCATAAGCCCTATGTAGTGGCGGGCACGGCTGGTGCCCGTGGCGCTGAATTCGCTGGCGCGTCTTTGGCGATGAAAGCCGCGGAAGTGCAGGGCGTCGCAAGCACCGGAAAGGCCACTCGCCTTGATGACTCCAAGGATCTGCTCGGTCTCGCCAACGAAGGGGCGTCGGCCCGGCTGCTGATCATCGACCTCAGCGCCCAAGGAGCCCATCATGGCCTGTTGGTCCTTGCCCGCGATCCCGGTACAGGTAATTTTTCAAAGACCGATGTGGAGATGGGGGCGGTCTTCGGTTCCCACGTGGCACTCGCGCTGGCGCTGGAACGGATTCACCGGCTCCGGGAACAAGTGGTGGTGTTCTCCGACAGGGACAGAATCGCACGGGATCTCCATGACCTGGTCATACAACGGCTGTTTGCAGCTGGCCTGAGCGTCCAAAGCCTCCGGCGTTTCACAACTGGCGAGGCTGCCTTGAGCAAGATCGACTCAGTGACCGAAGAGCTGGACACGAGTATCCGCGATCTCCGCAACACCATCTATTCGCTGCAGGCCAGTACCCGTGAGCGGGAGTCGTTGAGCGGCCGCATCCTGCAGTCGATCCAGGCCGGCGCCAAGTCCCTGCCGTACGCGCCACATCTGACGCTGGCTGGTGCCGTTGACTCGGTAGATGACGAAGCCATCATCAAACACTTGCTTGCTGTCGTATCTGAAGGCCTCAGCAATGCCGTGCGCCACTCAGGAGCTCAATCCATCAACGTTTCAGTGTCAGTGGCCGAAGGACGGCTGACCTTGGAAATGATGGATGACGGATGTGGGTTTGTCGATCCTGCCCCGGGAAACGGTCTGGCCAACATAGCTCTGCGCGCAAAGGAGATGAACGGCACCAGTACCATCACCAGTGCGCCTGGAAACGGGACATCGATGACATGGTCTGTGCCGCTGAGCTGATCCTTTAGCGCAGGGAACCGGCATCCTCTTCAGGTGCTTGAGCCATGAACACCGCCGCCTGGGTTCGGCGTTCAAACCCTAGCTTGGCCAGCAGGGACGAGACGTAGTTCTTCACCGTCTTCTCGGCCAGGAGCATCTCCTCGCCGATCTGGCGATTGGTCATGCCTTGACCAACATACTCAAGGACACGGCGCTCTTGCGGCGTGAGGGAAGCTGTCCTGGGATCCTGTCTCTTCGGCGTCGTGAGGCCCTGCACGATTCTCGTCTTGACGGCGTCGTCGAACAACGACTCGCCGTGGGCAGCTTTGCGTAAGGCACCCAGCAGGTCTGTGCCCCCGATTTCCTTCAGGACGTAGCCTGCAGCCCCGGCAAGAACAGCGGCGCGGAGGGCTTGTTCGTCGTCGTAACTAGTCAAGATCAGGCAATTCAGTCCAGGGTCCACGGAGCGAACGTCCCGGCACACCGCGATTCCGGTGCCGTCGGGCAACCGTGCGTCCAGAACAGCGACATCGGGACGCAATGCCGGAATCCGGCGCGTCGCTTCTTCCGCCGAACCAGACATGCCGACAACCACGAAACCTTCGTCTTCCAAGAGTTCCTGGAGGCCTCTGCGAACCAGCTCATGGTCGTCGAGGATGAAAACGCGGATTGGCTCTCCGGGGGAAACGCCGGTGGCTTCACCGGCTGTTTCTGGGCGATCCATGATTCTCCTGTCCGGCGGCCGATGGCCGCAATATCGAGAGCTTTGTGTAGGCGGCTCTGCCAAATTCTTGCCGACTGCCGGCCCTGCCCACAAGGGCCCAAGGACCCTGCCGGCGCGTGTGACTTTAGGCCCTGTTGAGAACGCGCCGTTTTACCGACGCTGGAAGAACGGGAGACCCGAAACCGCTCGCAGAAGATGGGCGGCCCCGGTATCGGACAAAATGAAGGAGTATCGATCCCCATGAAGAAATGGACGCGTTGGCAGGACTACACCGTGATCGCGGCCGGCGCAGCGTGGAGTGCCTGGATCCCAGGCGCGGTGGCCTTGGTGGTGACCGCTCTGGCGATCAAGCCAAGCACTGACAAGCACTGAGGAATACAGGCACCACCATGTGGCGTCTACGCCATAACCACCAAATCACCCATCGGCGCCGCGTCACCGCGCGGCGCCCATGGCTTCATTGCAGTGAGCAACCCTCAATGGCCCGGCCTTGGTTCACCCCGTGGAGCCGTACCCTGCCTTAAGGATGGAGCATCGTCATGGCCACCAAAAACCCCGCAACGCTGCGCTTTCTGGGCGCCACGGATACCGTCACTGGCTCCCGCTACCTTGTGGACTTCCACGGGACACGAATCCTGGTCGACTGTGGGCTGTTCCAAGGCTACAAACGCCTCCGCTTACGGAACAGGCAGCCTTTTCCTGTCTCCCCTGCATCCATCGACGCTGTCTTGCTGACGCATGCCCACTTGGACCACACCGGGTACGTTCCCAGGCTCGTGAGGGATGGTTTCAGAGGTCCCGTCCATGCCACACACGGGACCACCGAACTGTGCAAACTCCTGCTGCCAGACAGCGGACACCTGCAGGAAGAAGAGGCCAGGTACGCCGACCACCGTGGATCGTCCATCCACACTCCTGCCGTGCCCCTGTATACGGCGGCAGATGCAGTGAAGTCGCTCAATAGTTTCCGCCCCGTTGAGTTCGACAAGGCCCTTGACCTCGGCAGCGGCGTCGAGGCCACTTTCGTGCCAGCCGGTCACATCCTGGGAGCGGCGCAGCTACAGATCCGAGTGGGCGGCAACTCCCTTCATTTCACCGGCGACCTGGGCCGCGACGACGACCCGCTCATGTATCCTCCCCGGGAGCTTGAGGCCGTCGACGTGTTGGTAACGGAGTCCACCTACGGCAACAGGACCCACCCAGCCGGTAGCTCTGAGGTGGAACTCGGCGAGGTGGTTTCCCGGGTGGCGAAGCGCAGCGGAGTCATACTGATCGCGGCATTTGCCGTTGGCAGGGCGGAGACACTCATGCTTCAGTTGGCGCGGCTTCGCCGAAAAGGCCTCATTCCGGATATTCCCGTGTATCTCAACAGCCCCATGGCCATCGATGCTTCCTATATGTATCAGCAGCATCCGGACGAACACCGCCTTCACCCGGATGAATTCAAGGACATGTACCGGGTGGCCACTATGACCCGGTCGGCAGACGGCTCCAAGCTCCTTAACCTCAGGGGTGGTCCCATGATCATCATCTCCGCCAGCGGAATGCTGACCGGAGGACGAATATTGCATCACATCGAGGCGTACGGCAATGACCCCAACAACGCGATCGTCCTGAGCGGATACCAGGCCGCCGGCACCAGGGGTGCAGCTCTGGAGGCCGGGTCACGTGAGCTGAGGGTCTACGGGCAAGACGTCCAAATCCGGGCAGAGGTGGTTCGACTCGAAGGATTCAGCGCCCACGCCGACTCGGACGCCATCATCCGGTGGATGCATTCAGCCCCGCAAGCACCACGAATGACGTACATCACCAGACCATCGCCATCGCCACACCGGAATAAGGACTTCCGGCCCTAACCGGCACTAAGAACACGGTACAAACTGGCAACAAGGCCCCGGCCGACGTCCGGGGAACCCATCAACGAAGAACGGGCCCAGCCATGAATGAAGCAATTGTCGTCGGTGTCAACGATTCACCCAGCAGCGAGGCTGCCATGGGATGGGCCATGCATAGAGCCGCCACTTTGAAGCTGCCGGTACAGCTTGTCCATGCCGTGGATGACCGCTGGGCGTACGATTCTGTGGGCTATAACGAGTGGATCCGGGAATCCGGCATCAACTTTCTTGCCGCTGCGAAGGACCGGGCCGCCAAGATGGAACCCACCGTCAATGTCACCACGGACCTCGTCTCTGGTGGGGCCGGCTACGCTTTGGGCAAGAGGTCCAAAAAGGCCGCCATGGTGGTCATTGGTTCCGGCCATGGTTGGGCTGGCGGTTCCCTGACAGATCGCGCTTTACAGGTTGCCGCCGTTGCGCGTTGTCCCGTAGCAGTTATCGGTGAGCACGACATGACACACCGCAAAGGGATTGTAGTTGGCGTGGATGGTTCTGAAGAGGCCACACAGGCCGTCGCATTTGCCGCAGCAGAGGCCGACCGCCAGGGCCAAGAGCTGACTGTCCTCCATGCCTTCCTCACACCAGAACCATGGGTAACCCGCGGCGTACCCCACACCAACTACTTCGAGGTCATCACGGAAGAGGAGCGCGTGGTCTTGGCCGAGACTGTCGCCGGATTGGCAGACAAGTACCCTGATCTGGTGGTGCACCAGGTCCTCGACACCCACACACGGCCCGCCGAAGCATTGCTCGCGGCAGGGGCCACTGCGCAGTTGCTGGTGGTCGGTAGCCGTGGACGAGGCAGCTTCAAACGCCTCTTGTTGGGTTCCACAGCGCACGCAGTTCTCACCAAATTGCCGTGTCCCACAATTATCGCGCGGATCAGCCCGGTCAAACACTCCGACTGAAAGCAACAGTGCACCCCAAACCCGGGGTCACTTAAAGTGCGGGCTTGCCGGTCCCCGGGCAAGCCCGCACTTTCGCGTTTCAGCTAGGCGAGATATACGTGCTTCCCTGTCATGATGGCGGGCTGGATACAGATGAAGAGGGCTCTGTCCCCACCAGCCCACGGTTCTGCCGTCATATTGCCCCAAAGCCGCGTGAGTAACTCCCGGTCAACTACATGGGACGAGGACCCGCTGACCAACACCGACCACCCTTCGCTTCGATCAGCCCTGGCATCGTCGATCTGGAAAGATGTCTGCATTCGGGCCACCGGCCCACCAATCAACCCTTCCAGCGAGGTGCGGAAGTAAATGGCGTGATCGTGAACCAGGTAGTTGACAGGCAAGATCATTACCCTGCCGTGGTGGACGAAACCTATCCGCCCTGTGTCATGCGAACTAAGCCTCGCCCAGCACTGCACCTCACTAAGGTCTTCGCTGACGTGACGGGCACCATCGATGCGTACAGGTTCTTGGCTGGGCACACTCATTTCATGCTTCCTTTTCGGGCGTGTGCACTACAAGAACCGGGCAACGTGCGTGGGCGACGCAGGCCGAACTGACCGATCCCATCAGGAGGCCGCCGAATCCGCCATGGCCGCGCCTGCCCACGACCACCATCTCCGCTCCGCGGCTTGCTTTGATCAGTCCTTGCCGGGGATGGCCCTGTTCCAGATGCGAAATGACGTTGTCCGGCACGTCAAGGCCGAATGCCTTTTCGACTGACACCTTCAGGACTTGCCCGGCAGCCTCCTGAAATCCCGTGATCCCCACAGCCACATAGCCCTCATAGACCGGCGGAAAATCCCAGTACGCAACAGCCTCCACTGTTGCCCCCAAGGCGACTGCCAAACGTTGGGCTTCGCGGAGCGCCTCGATGGACGGCTCCGAACCATCCACCCCTACAACAATCTTCCCTGGTGATCCGTCCTTGCTCATCTTTATCCTCCTGGCGCTTGTGACTTTTCTTCCTGCCAGAATGCCGTCAACAGACAGCATCGAACAGGGCCGAAGGTCATGGCAGCGCAGGCCTCAGCTAGCACCCTCAGTGGATCGGAGTTCTTCGATGGGCCGCTGAGACTTCATGGCGCTGCGCCGGGTCCGGCTGTGACTTTCGGCCCTGTTTCCTGCCTCCGGCACCACCCATGCTGGGAGTGAAGGCAGGAGGCACACCATGGCGCTTTCGGAGTTCGAACGGCTCGAACTGGAGAAAATTTCAGAGGCTCTTCGGGAGGATGACCCCAAGCTGGCAGCACTGATGAGCTTGGACGACCTGAGTCGGCGCCGCTGGAAGGGCATCAAGCGAGGCGGCCTCGCTGCCCTCGGCGGGCTCGGATTGCTGCTGGTGAGTTTCCCCCTCGGCAGTCTGGCACTGGGCGTGCTGGGTTTCCTCGCCATGGGTGCAGGAACGTACTGGGCAACCATTTTCATAGGTGACCGCCCTCTGTCCGGGAAGCCACGCGGCCGGACAAACGCTCACGAGAAGAACAGGGAACAGTCATGAAAGCACTCGTCATTTACGATTCCGGCTTTGGCAACACGAAGTCGATCGCTGAGGCCATTGCAACGGGCCTCAGCTCACTCAACGCGAAAGTGTTGCCCGTCGGGCAGCTCCGACCCGAAGATATCTCCTCCGGCGACCTATTAGTAGTGGGAAGCCCCATCAACGGATGGCGTCCCACCCAGAAGACGATGGAGGCTCTGTCCCGACTTGGTAGCCGTGGGCTCGCAGGGGTGGTTGCGGCCGGCTTTGATACGCGGGTGAAGTTGTTCATCCACGGTGATGCAGCCCGGAAAATCACCAAGACCCTCAAAGAGGCCGGAGCCAGCACTATTTCCAAACCCATGGCCTTCTACGTCAAGGGAACTGAGGGGCCCTTGCTTGACGGAGAGATGTCCCGCGCAACTGCGTGGGGTGAAGAACTCCTGTCCATTGCCACAGCAGATGGAATCCAGAGGAGTGCGTGATGGCAGGCTGGCTTGACCCGAGCAAGATCATTGTTGGCGTCGACGGCTCCGAGGCATCGGTGGCAGCACTACGCCACGGACAACGCATTGCGCTGGCGCTCGATGCACCGCTTGAAGCGTGGGGGTGCTGGGAGATGCCGCTGGGATACGAGGGATATCTGGCCATGGGCGTAGATGGCTTTGCCCATGATGCCGAGGCACGACTCGACAAGGCGGTGGCAGAGGCTTTCGGTACTGAGAAGCCCAGGAACGTCAGTTCCCGCCTTGTTCAACGTTCACCCCGTGCGGGGCTCGTTGAAGGCAGCAAACATGCGTCACTTCTGGTGGTAGGCCGGCGCGGTCACGGTGGTTTTGGTGGACTCCTCCTGGGTTCGGTCAGTTCGGCCTGCGTTGCGCACGCGCACTGCCCCGTCTTGGTGGTCCATTCCGCGGGCAACAGCGACTTCTGATCGAAGAACTCCAGATATGAAAAAGCCTGGTCACATCGTCCTCCTCATTGTCGGCATTGTTCTTTCTTTGCTCGGCTTTACATTGTCAGCGGCAGGTGCGGCAGCGGCTTGGCTCGCTTCTTCCCAAGACGATGGAGCCTTCTTCGCCTCCCCAACAGAGCGGTACACGGTATCGTCCCGTGCACTGGTCTCCCCCCAACTCGATGCCGTAGGCGAGGGCACCCCCGAAAGGCTTCCCTTCGACGTCGGAACCCTCAGGCTCCGGGCCACTGCAACGGAGACCGCCCGTGAACTGTTCATCGGCATTGCACCCCAAAACGAGGTCGACAGGTACCTCGCAGGCGTACACCACACCGAATTGCGCGAAGTGAAGTTCCAACCCTTCCGGCCGGTTTACAGGGACGTTCCAGGATCATCCACCCCCGCAGCGCCCGGTGCCCAGCACTTCTGGGCAGCATCAGCCTCCGGCCCTGGTGAGCAGCAGCTCACCTGGAATATCGCTCCCGGCAATTGGACGGTGGTGGTGATGAACGCTGACGCCAGCGGCCGGGTTTCCGCAGATCTGCAAGCCGGCTTCCGTTCGGAACTCATCAAGCCCGCCGCCATGGGCCTGCTGTTCGCCGGCATGCTGGCCATCCTTGTCGGCGTGCCTCTGTTGGTGTTGGGCGCCGTAGGTCTGGGCCGTGGCGGAGGATCGCCGGGGCAGCCTCCTTCGAAATCCGCGGCAGCGCAAGGCTCCACACCGGCAGGCACCATGAGCTCACCGCTCCATTTCACCGGCCAGTTGGACCCTGCCCTGTCGCCCTGGATGTGGCTGGTGAAATGGTTCCTCGCCATCCCCCATTTCTTCGTGCTGTTTTTTCTCTGGTTCGCGTTCGCTGTCACCAGCATCATTGCCTGGTTCGCCATCCTTTTCACGGGCCGCTACCCGCTGTCTCTCTTTCATTTCAATGTAGGCGTCCTCCGATGGAACTGGCGCGTGGCTTTCTATGCCTACGCCGCAGGCGGGACCGATCACTATCCGCCGTTCAGCCTCTCCCGGACCGACTACCCGGCGAACGTGGAGGTGGATTATCCGGCCCGCCTGTCCCGGGGCCTGGTTCTTGTAAAGTCCTGGTTGCTGCTCATACCGCAACTGCTGATCGTGGGGGCGTTCACGGGAACGGCGACATGGGCCTGGCGAACCGAGGACGGACCCGCCGGCGTGGTCAACGATCGCGGCGGCGGACTGTCCTTACTGGGTCTACTGGTCCTCATCGCCTTGGTAATCCTGTTGTTTACCGGCAGCTATCCGCGCCCCCTGTTCGCCTTCATCATGGGCATCAATCGCTGGGTCTACCGTGTGCTCATCTACGGAGCCCTGATACGCGACGAATATCCGCCGTTCCGCCTTGACCAGGGTGCCTTCGATCCCGAGCCACTGCGGCCCACGAACACTGACGGAAGGGCCGGCCCGCCGTCAACGACGGCCCTTCCGCGCCCGCGGTAGCACCGGCGTCGCGAAGAAACCCACGACGGCGAGTGGTCGCCGTCGTGGTTTGACAGCCATGGTGCTCGCCGTAGGGCTGAAACTGTTGATCGCAGCGGAGCCGCAGGGAGCTCGAGGAACGCTAAACGACGACGTAGGCATGTCGGTGTCGTTGCTTCCGTCGCGGTAGCCGCGGACAACGTGTTCGACACACCACCATTCGTCCACATGGCATTGATTCCGTTCAGTGCGCTGAGGTGGCCCATTGCGAATCTCACGGATTTCTTCGGCCGTTCCTTCGGGCAGTCATGGCCGCTACGCAGTCGCAGAATGCCAGCCCTACCGGCCCGCCGTTCGCCATGTACCGCGGGATGCCAACCGACACCGTCGACGTAGAGGCGAGCCTTCCCGTGACGCCTGGTTTTCCGCTTCGGGGGAGGTTATCAGCAGCCTGCTTCCGGCGCCGGACGCCCTCCAAACTGTGCACAAGGGACCTTACGACACTCTGGAACGCACCTTCGCGCTCATCCTTGAGCGAATGAGCGCAGAGGGAATGACGCCTTCAGACACCATGTGGGGGTTCTCTTTGAGCGACCCGGAAAAGCGCCGGACCCGGCCATGTGGAAGACCTGGTTGTTTGGGCCCGTCATCTGAGCAGCGCGGGCTTCCCTCGCTGGAAAGAAGATTTGAGTGTGGACAATATCCACACCCCCCTTTGGCTTGACAAAGCATCCACCAGCCAAGGCCTCATCATTCCAAAAAGGCGCCAGGCCAAGATCTTCGACGCAAGTTCCCCAAGACATGTCGCGCTCAGTGCTCAGTGCTCCCACCCATGAAGGGGTGTAGGACAACGCGGACCTGGCGAACGAACCAGGAGAGGAACACATAACCCCAGCTCAGAGCACGCGGAGGGCCAACCCGCCACGACTCTGAACCCGCTCCCTCACAACCAAACAGGTGACCCGCGGCGCCAGGCACACCCCGCGGCCAGTGTCAGAGGGACCTGGCCAACCGGAATGTACACACATTAAAGCAAAAACCCCCTCTGACGAGGGGGTCTGCCTGTGCCCGAGGTGGAACTCGAACGGGATCCTTGGCCGTGGAAACACTGGAATCCCGCAAAGACCTGCGGAATCCGGGCCAGTCCGGCGGCTGTACGAGCCGGTCCGAGGTGGAAAGTGTGGACATCGTCCACACCCCATTTCGGATGCGACGGAGGACTAACGGGGCACCAGATGCCTGGAAATCTCGGCGGCAGCGTGCGGCAGGTCGATAGTAACCGCAGCGACTCCGACGACGAGGTCGAAGCCTTCATCCGTCGTGAAGTCATGCCGGTAACCGTTGATCCACAGCAGCAGCACCATGAGCGTCCACGCCGTCCCCTTGTTGCCATCAATGAGTGAATGAAACCTGGCGACCGACTCCAACAAGGCTGCAGCCTTCACCGCGAGATGCGGATAGGTCTCCGCGCCCATGACAGTCGTAGCCGGCCTGGCCAATGCCGAAGCCAACAACCCGACATCACGGATATGAAAGCCGTACCGATCAACTACCTGAAGGGCATCCTCAATGTCCAGGTACGCTGTCACGCGTCTTCAAGGCGCTTCAGCAGATCAGCGTCATGACTCATAACAAAATCAAGGCCCCCGCCAATTTCACGCCGGCGCGCGTGGCGCTGCAGAACCAATTCGGCCCCCTGCAATAGGAGTGCGGACTTGGACGTGTGTTCCTCGGCAGCCAACTTCTCCAACCGTCGATCAAGGTCCTCAGGGACACGGAGATTCATAGCCATGAGCCCCATGGTACCAAACCGGTACCCAAGCGGGCCGGAACGAACACATTCTCCACCGAGGGAAGTAAAACCGGTAACGGCGCACATGTCAGGTCTGAAAGCAGTCCCCCTCTTTTGGCCCGCTGCCGCTCTGCTGTTCACAGACCGAAGTTCTGGCCTAGTTTCTCACTTTCGTATCCCAAGGGTTCCGACACAGTGAGGCTATGTGACGTCGGTGGGTTCAGAGAAGGAGTCGGTGCCTCGCGGGGCGGGATCGCCCATCGGATCAGGTGGTCATTTGAAGGACTTAAACACGATTGAGTCGAAGACAGTGCGCGCCTCTCTCATCAGCTCCGGATTGATCGATTCGTCGATATAGCCCATCGCGACGACAGCCCGCCGGCCCGCCACGTCGACCACCCGGTAGGTCTCGCGTTCATTCTGAGTCGAGTACCAGTGTGTGCAGTGGTACATCATTTCTGAGTGGATGCAGAACTTGCCGGTGTTGCAGGCCGTGGTGTCCACATCGCCCTCGACAGAGTGGTCGAACTCAAAGCCTGGGTAGTCGCCCACCCTGACCTTGACAGCAGGAGTGCTTGCCGTTGACGACTGCGCCGCCATAGCCCTAATGAAGGCCTCGGCCGCAGGGCCGACATCGGCAAGGGCTCCCCTCCAGTTACAAGCGTCCTGCGACACATAGAACGCGGGCCCAAGAGTCAGGGAGACGGCCCATTCAGCCGGGTGATCCGGGTCATCTTTGCCCAAGCTATTGCCGTCGAGAGCAGACCAGCCGCCTGGGACGGTGATCTCGAAAGGCTCCTTGTAGCCGGCGACGGGGACCAGGTAGGTGCCGGCGTCGATATCACCGCTCTCGGGCAGCGGGTAGACCTTGCGACTGTCGCGACTCTCCGGCAGCGGTGAGACCGTGGGAGCCTCCGAAGCCGGAGAACTGGGAGACGGGAGGGAGGCGTCGTCCGACTCATACTCACACCCGCCGAGACACCCAATCAGTGCGATCGTCACCAAGGGCAAGAGACGGCGCAACCGCTGAGTGGGCTTTGCGAGGGGTGTCACAAAAGTCATTGATCCACCAGGCCGCTACAAGGCACTGTGAGGCCCCGCAGCCTGCTGGCCTCGCGGGCGGCGCATTGGACGCCGTCGAATCAAGTCTCCTCCGGTAGAGAACCCGTGACAATGAAGACTTGGACGGAACTGTGCCGAAAGTCATCCCCGTGACAGCACACTGTTGCTTCCGACGCCCGTTGTGGCGCACGGACCGTAGTCCTGCAAACGGTTTTTGTCACGAGCTGAGTAATGCTCGGAGAAGCGGGCCTGTTGCAGGCCTGCGGCGTCACTGGGAGTACGCAAGCAAGAAGGGAACACATAGCCCCAGTTCACAGCAAGCGGAGGGACAACCAGCCACGACCCTGAACCCGCTCCCTCACAACCAAACAGGCGACCCGCGGCGCCAGGCACATCCCGCGGCCAGTGTCAGAGGGACCTGACCAACCAGAATGTACACACGTTAAAGCAAAAACCCCCTCTGACGAGGGGGTCTTCCTGTGCCCGAGGTGGGACTCGAACCCACACACCTTTCGATACTGCATTTTGAGTGCAGCGCGTCTGCCAATTCCGCCACTCGGGCGCGGATCACCGGGAACTCAGCGGCTCCCATTTCTGTGAGCAACGCGATCCGTTCCCAGCACGCGGAATTACTCTACATGGAGATAGGCTATTTCAAAGAATCGGGCGCGCTGGTGCAACAGAAACACGCAACGCAACCGTCCACACTAAGATGGACATGAACCCGCCGAACCTTTTCAAGGAGATCCCGTGACCGAACAGACGGAGTCCACGTCCACAGCCCAGCCGGCCCGACGCGTTGTCGTTGCCGAGGATGAGACCCTCATCCGCCTGGACATTATCGAGATTTTGAAGGGCGAGGGGTACGACGTCGTCGGCGAGGCAGACAACGGCGAGAAAGCTGTGCAGCTGGCCGAGGAACTCAAGCCTGACCTTGTCCTCATGGACGTCAAGATGCCTGTCATGGACGGTATCTCGGCTGCTGAGAAGATCGTCAAGGCGCGCATTGCACCTGTTGTCCTGCTGACTGCTTTCAGCCAGAAGGAACTGGTGGAGCGCGCACGCGACGCCGGTGCCATGGCGTACGTCGTCAAGCCGTTCTCCCCCGCGGACCTGATCCCGGCCATCGAGATCGCACTGTCCCGCCATGAGGAGATCAAGGCACTCGAGAACGAGGTTTCCGACCTCCAGGAGCAGTTCGCTACGCGCAAGCTTGTAGAGCGCGCCAAGAGCCTTCTGACCACCAAGATGGGCCTGACGGAGCCGGAAGCTTTCCGCTGGATCCAGAAGACCTCCATGGACCGCCGCCTCAGCATGCGTGAGGTTGCCGAAACCATCATCAACCAGGTCAACTAACACAAAGCAACGCACGACGGCGGCCGCTCACCTCACACGAGGTGCGCGGCCGCCGTCGTACTCGCCACAAACAGCGCTACTCACCGCATGCAGCGGCACTCACCACGAACAAACGAAAAGCGGGCCCCGCCGGAAGGCGGGACCCGCTTTTCGCAACCTCAGAACTAAGCCTTGGTCTTGGACTTCTTTTCAGGCCACGGGCCAACAGGCTCCTTGCGCGACGAGTCCACTGTGGACGAGTCGGCGAGGTCGCCTACCTTGTGCACCTTCAGCGAGTTGGTGGATCCGGCCTGTCCTGGAGGGGAACCGGCTGCGATGACCACCAGGTCACCTTCGTCCACGAGCTGCATGTCCAGAAGGCTGCGGTCAACCTGTGCGGTCATTTCGTCGGTGTGGCCCACGGTGGGGACCAGTACCGGCTGGATGCCCCAGGTGAGGGCGAGCTGGTTCCAGACGTGCTCCACCGGGGTGAAGGCGAAGACGGGCTTGACGGGGCGCAGACGCGAGAGGCGTCGTGCCGAGTCACCGGACTGGGTGAAAGTACAGATGTACTTCGCGTCCAGCTGGTCGGCGATTTCGACGGCGGCGCGGGTGATGGCGCCACCACGGGTCTTGGGCTTGGTGCCCAGCGGGGGTACGCGCTCAAGGCCGTGTACTTCGGTGGATTCGATGATCCGGGCCATGACTTTGACGGTCTCGATGGGGTACTGGCCCACGGAGGTTTCACCGGAGAGCATCACTGCGTCGGCGCCGTCGAGAACTGCGTTGGCGCAGTCGGAAGCCTCGGCGCGCGTCGGACGCGGGTTGTCGATCATGGATTCGAGGACCTGGGTGGCCACGATGACCGGCTTGGCCCAACGGCGTGCCAGTTCGATGGCACGCTTCTGGACGATCGGCACCTCTTCGAGCGGCAGTTCCACACCGAGGTCGCCACGGGCAACCATGATGGCATCGAAGGCGTCGATGATTTCGTGGAGCTGCTCCACTGCCTGCGGCTTTTCGATCTTGGCGATCACCGGCACGCGGCGACCTTCTTCGTCCATGATCTCGTGGACGCGCTTGATGTCCGAAGCATCGCGGACGAACGAGAGGGCGATCAGGTCAGCCCCACGCTTGAGGGCCCAACGGAGATCGTCCTCGTCCTTTTCGCTCAAGGCGGGGACGTTGACGGCAACACCGGGAAGGTTGATGCCCTTGTTGTTGGAGACCTTGCCGCCAACAGTCACCGTGGCTACAACTTTGACGTCGTCAACCTCGATGGCGCGAAGGGCAACCTTGCCGTCGTCAATGAGCAGGGCATCGCCAACGTTGACGTCCTCGGTGAGGCTCTTGAGCGTGGTGGAGCAGATGTCCTTGGTGCCGGGGACGTCTTCGGTGGTGATGGTGAAGGTGTCGCCGACAGCCAACTCGTGGGGTCCGTCAACAAAACGGCCAAGACGGATTTTGGGTCCCTGGAGGTCGGCCATGATGGCCACAGGCTTGCCGAGCTGGGCGGCTGCCTTGCGGACGTTTTCGTAGGTGATGTCATGCACGGAGTAGTCGCCGTGGCTCATGTTCATGCGAGCAACGTCGACGCCGGCCTCCAACACCGCGAGGGTGTTCTCGAAGCTGGAGATAGCCGGGCCGAAAGTTGCCACAATTTTCGCGCGTCTCATATACCTACCCTAAGTAGTCATGCTGATTGAGTAAAAGAAGTGTTCCTGCCGGCGCTATAAGACCGCTATCGCCCGGTCGGTGGGGGCGACCGGTGCCGGGAGGATGGTGCTTCCCATCAGGAACCTGTCCACTGCAGCCGCGCACGCACGGCCTTCCGCAATGGCCCACACAATCAGTGACTGGCCACGTCCGGCATCACCGGCAACGAACACTCCCTCAGTGTTCGTCATGTAGTAGCCGTCGCGGGCAACGTTGCCCCGACCGTCGAATTCTGCACTGACCTGCTCTGTGATACCTGCCGGCTCAGCACCGGTAAAGCCAAGGCTCAAGAACACAAGGTCAGCTGGAATGATTCGTTCTGTACCGGCCTTGGGCAGGCGTTTGCCGTCCACGAACTCGGTTTCAGCAACTTTGACGCCGGTGAGCTTGCCGTTTTCTCCAACGAACTCAACGGTTGATGCAAGGTAGGTACGCTCGCCGCCTTCTTCGTGGGCGCTGGCGACCTCGAACAGGGTGGGGAACGTGGGCCACGGCTGGTGGGTGGCACGCTCGGCGGGCGGCTGCTTGCCGATCGCGAGAGTGGTCACCGACGCAGCCTGGTGGCGGTGGGCGGTGCCGATGCAATCGGCACCGGTGTCGCCACCACCGAGGATGACAACGTGCTTGCCGCGGGCATCGATGTGGTTTTCGGGGTTCTCCCCCGCCACCATACGGTTCGAAGGAACCAGGTAATCCATGGCGAAGTGGACACCCTCAAGGTCACGGCCCGGAATGGGCAGGTCACGCGGCACGGTGGCGCCCGTGGCCACAACAACGGCGTCGTAACGGCGGCGCAGCTGCTCCCACGTGACATCCGTACCCACAGCGACGCCGGTCCGGAAGCGGGTGCCTTCGGCCTTCATCTGCTCCAGGCGGCGGTCAACTTGTTCCTTCTCCATTTTAAAGTCGGGGATGCCGTAGCGGAGAAGGCCGCCGATCTTGTCGTCTCGCTCGTACACGGCAACAGTGTGGCCCACACGGGTCAGCTGTTGTGCCACGGCAAGGCCTGCGGGACCGGAACCGACCACAGCCACCGTCTTGCCGGTGAGGCGCGTCGGCGGAAGGGGCTGGACCCAGTCGTTGTCGAAGGCCTGATCGATGATCGAAACCTCAACCTGCTTGATGGTCACCGCAGGCTGGTTGATGCCCAGCACACAGGACGCTTCGCAGGGAGCAGGGCACAGGCGGCCGGTGAACTCCGGGAAGTTGTTCGTAGCGTGAAGGCGCTCAATCGCTTCTTCACCCTTGTCCCGCCACACGAGGTCGTTCCACTCGGGAATGAGGTTGCCCAGCGGGCAGCCCTGGTGGCAGAACGGAACACCGCAGTCCATGCAGCGGCCGGCCTGGCTCTTCAGGACGCCCTTTTCCTGGGCTTCGTACACTTCTTTCCAGTCCATGATGCGGACGGGAACGGGACGGCGTGGCTGCGTTTCGCGCTGCCGGACTTTCAGAAATCCGCGTGGATCAGCCACCGGTTACCTCCAGGATTCGAGACCATACTTCTTCGCCATCGGGGTCAAGGCCCTCTTCGATGGCGTCGAGACGGGTTTGCAGGACTGCGGCGTAATCGCGCGGCAGCACTTTGGTGATGCGGGCGGCGGTGTCGTCGAAGTTCTCGAGCAGACGGCCCGCCAGGACGGATTCGGTTTCCTCAACATGCTTGGTGAGCAGGCCGTGAACAATGTCGCGGTCCTCGGCGTGGAGCTCCAGGAGCTGGAGTTCACCGGTATCAAGGGCCATCTTGTTGACGCGCTCAGGCTGCAGGTCCAGCACGTATGCGGTTCCACCGGACATGCCGGCACCGAAGTTGCGGCCGGTGCGGCCGATGATCAGCGTCTGGCCACCGGTCATGTACTCGCACCCGTGATCGCCAATACCTTCGACGACGGCGGTGGCACCGGAGTTGCGCACCAGGAACCGTTCGCCAACTTGTCCACGAAGGAACATTTCACCGCTGGTGGCGCCGTAACCAATGACGTTGCCGGCAATGACGTTGCGTTCCGCCTGGAACACGTTGGTGCGGTCCGGGCGGACGATGATGCGACCACCGGACAAACCCTTACCGACGTAGTCGTTGGAGTCGCCAAACATGCGCAGCGTGATGCCGGCAGGCAGGAACGCGCCGAGGGACTGGCCCGCGGTGCCATTGAGCGTGACGTCGATCGTGTCAGTGGCCAGGACATCAATGCCGAACGTTTTGGTCACCACGTGGCCCAGCATGGTACCCACGGAACGGTCCGTGTTGATGACGTCCAGGGTGATCTTGACCGGCATGCGGTCGCTGAGCGCTTCCTGGGCCATGGTGATCAGCCGCTGGTCAAAGTGCTTGTCCAGCTCGTGGTTCTGGCCGGTCATGTTGCGCAGCGGCACGTCGTCGTCGAACTCCAGCCCGTGCAGGATGGGGTCCAGATCCAGGCCTTCGGCCTTCCAGTGGTTGATCGCTTCGCGGGTGTCCAGAACCTCGGCGTGGCCGATTGCCTCTTCCAGGCTGCGGAAACCGAGCTCGGCGAGGATTTCCCGGACTTCTTCTGCGAGGAACTCGAAGAAGTTGACCACGAACTCGGGCTTGCCGTTGAACCGGGAGCGAAGCTCTGGGTTTTGCGTGGCAACACCGACGGGGCAGGTGTCAAGGTGGCAGACGCGCATCATGATGCAGCCGGAGACAACCAGCGGAGCAGTCGCGAAGCCGTACTCTTCGCCACCCAAAAGGGCGGCAATGACAACGTCGCGGCCGGTCTTGAGCTGGCCATCCACCTGAACCACCACACGGTCACGGAGACCGTTGAGCATCAGGGTCTGCTGGGTCTCGGCGAGGCCAAGTTCCCACGGCACACCCGCGTGCTTGAGCGAGTTCAGCGGCGAGGCGCCGGTACCGCCGTCGTGACCTGAAACAAGTACGACGTCGGCCTTCGCCTTGGTGACGCCGGACGCCACCGTGCCGATCCCGACTTCCGAAACCAGCTTTACGTGGACTCGTGCCGAAGGGTTGGCGCGCTTGGCATCGTAGATGAGTTGCGCGAGGTCTTCGATCGAGTAGATGTCGTGGTGCGGGGGCGGGGAAATGAGTCCGACGCCCGGTGTTGAGTGACGCGTCCGGGCTACCCAGGGGTAGACCTTCTGGGCCATCAGCTGGCCGCCTTCGCCGGGCTTGGCACCCTGGGCCATCTTGATCTGGATGTCATCGGCGTTGGTCAGGTACAAGCTGGTGACACCGAAGCGGCCGGAAGCGATCTGCTTGATGGCAGAACGGCGCTCCGGATCCAGCAGGCGGTCAACGTCCTCGCCACCCTCACCGGTGTTGGACTTGGCGCCCAAACGGTTCATGGCGATCGCGAGGGTCTCGTGGGCTTCCTTGGAAATGGAGCCGTAACTCATGGCGCCCGTGGAGAAACGCTTGACGATGCTGGAAACGGGTTCCACTTCTTCGAGCGGAACGGCCGGACGGACACCGTCCTTGAACTTGAGGAGCCCACGCAGGGTCATCAGGTTCTCGGACTGATCGTCAATGCCCTTGGTGTAGGACTTGAAGATGTCGTACCGGCGTTCGCGGGTGGCGTGCTGAAGGCGGAAAACCGTCTCCGGGTTGAAGAGGTGCGGTTCGCCGTCGCGGCGCCACTGGTACTCGCCGCCGCCAAGCAGCGGCTGGTGCGGGTGCTCGATGCCGCCTTCCGGGTACGCCATCTGGTGACGTGCCGAAACTTCGGCTGCGATGACGTCCAGGCCGACGCCGCCCAGCTGGGAGTGCGTGCCGGAGAAGAATTCATCCACGAGTTCCTGGGACAGGCCCAGGGCTTCGAAGGTCTGGGCGCCTGTGTAGGAAGCCACAGTGGAGATGCCCATCTTGGACATGATCTTCAGGACACCCTTGCCGAGGCCCTTGATGAGGTTGTAGACGCCGTCTTCGGCAGTGACGCCTGTGACGTCTCCGTTGGAGATCAGCTGTTCCACCGATTCCATGGCCAGGTACGGGTTGACTGCAGATGCACCGTAACCGATGAGTACCGCCACGTGGTGCGTCTCGCGGACATCGCCGGCCTCAACCACCAGGGCGGTCTTGGTCCGGTTGGCACTGCGGAGCAGATGGTGGTGAACGGCGCTGACCAGCAGGAGCGAAGGAATCGGAGCCCACTGCGCGTTGGAGTCACGGTCGGACAGCACAACGTACTGCACACCGCGGTTGATCGCACCGGAGACCTGCTCGCAGATCTCCGTCAGCCGTGCACGAAGTGCGGCTTCCCCACCCTCGGGGCGGTAAAGGCCGCGGACCTTCATGGCGATGCGATCGCCGTCGGGGGTTTCGATGTTCGCGATCTTGGCGAGCTGATCGTTGTTGATCACCGGGAACGGCAGGGAGATCTGCGGCTGGCGGACCTGCTTGCCATCCAACAGGTTGCCGTTGGGACCAATGGCGCACTTCAGCGAGGTAACCAACTCTTCGCGGATGGCGTCCAGCGGCGGGTTGGTGACCTGGGCGAAAGACTGCACAAAGTAGTCGAACAACAAGCGCGGTCGCTTGGACAGCACTGCAACCGGAGTGTCTGAACCCATGGCACCCAAAGGCTCTGCACCGGTACGGGACATCGGCCCAAGCAGGATCTTCAGTTCTTCGGTGGTGTAGCCGAAGGTCCGCTGACGAATGTTCACCGATGCTGCGGTGTGAACCACATGCTCGCGCTCGGGCAGCTCATTGATGTCGATCAGGTTGTCCTTGAGCCATTCGGCCCAGGGGTTGGCAGCAGCCACCTCGGCCTTGACCTCGGCGTCGTCAATGATGCGGCCCGCTTCGGTGTCCACCAGGAACATCTTGCCCGGGGCAACGCGGCCTTTCTTGACCACGTTGGAAGGCTCAACCTCGATCACGCCAACTTCGGAGGCGAAGATGATGAGGCCGTCTTCGGTGATCCAGTAACGTCCCGGCCGCAGGCCATTGCGGTCCAGGGTGGCGCCAACGAGGCTGCCGTCGGTGAAGGAGACAGCCGCAGGCCCATCCCACGGCTCCATGAGCAGGGAGTGGTACTCGTAGAACGCACGGCGTGCGGGATCCATGGTGGCGTGGTTCTCCCACGCTTCCGGGATCATCATCATGATGGAGTGCGTGATGGGGCGGCCGGACAGCCAGAGGAGCTCGGCTACTTCGTCGAAGGACGCCGAGTCCGAGGCACCGGGGGTACAGATCGGGTACAGCTCCTCGGGGACTGAGCCCAGCAGCGGGCTGGCCAGCTGCGACTGGCGGGCACGCATCCAGTTGCGGTTGCCCTTGACCGTGTTGATCTCACCGTTGTGGGCGATGGTGCGGAAAGGCTGTGCCAACGGCCACGACGGGAACGTGTTGGTGGAGAAGCGCGAGTGGACGATTGCGAGCTTCGTCTTGAAGCGCTTGTCCGAGAGGTCCGGGTAAAACGGCTCCAACTGGGCGGTGGTCAGCATGCCCTTGTACACAATGGTGCGCGAGGACAGCGACGGGAAGTACACGCCGAACTTGTTCTGGGCACGCTTGCGGATACGCCATGCACGGGAGTCCAGCTCGTTGGACTCCAGCTGCTCACCGCTGGCGGAGGCGAAGAACGGCTGGGAGAAGTACGGCATGCAGGCCCGCGCCATGGCACCTACGAGGTCTGCGACCACGGGAACTTCACGCCAGCCGAGAACCGTCAGGCCCTCGTCAGCTGCAAGCGCTTCAATGCCGGCCTTTGCCGTCTCGGCTTCGCGGGATTCAGCGGGAAGGAAGGCAGTGCCCACCACATACTGGCCCGGGGCAGGCAGTTCGAATTCAGTGACGGCCCGGAAGAACTCGTCCGGAACCTGCATGAGCAGGCCCGCACCGTCGCCGGTACCTTCATCGGCGCCCACGGCGCCGCGGTGTTCGAGATTGCGGAGAGCAGTCAGAGCCGCTTCCACGATGTCGTATCCCGGTTCCCCGCGAAGCGTGGCAATAATAGCCAGGCCGCAGGCGTCCTTCTCCTTGTCAGGGTTGTAAAGACCCTGAGCCTCCGGGAGCGCGGCAAAGCGCTTGAACGGAGACATGGCACCCTGAGGTTCGATATTTTCGGACCAACCGGGGTTATGAAGATGGGTCATGGGAGACGTCCTTCCTCGAGATCGTGCGTATGGAAGGGACAACGTTGGCCCCACCTTGCCTGCCCTGTGACGGGCACAACAAAGCGCTAGTACTTGGAATTGTAGGCCAGCCGATCCAGCGCAACGAACAGTTACGCAGACCTCTGGCCCCGGCTTGACCAGTGAACATCGGTATGCTGCGATCCGGTTTCCGGGGTGCCACGACGCTGTGGACTGGGCCCTACGAGCGGTGACTCTGTTGCCCCTTTACCGAACGCGACTACTTGGTGTCGTCTGCCTTCGGTGTGGATTCGGGGGCCTTCCTTGCGGCAGGTTCGGCAGATGTGGAATCCGTAGATGACACGCTGTCCTTCTCCGGCTTCCCTGCTGTTACCCGCGGCTCGTCAACGTGGCCCGAATCGCTTTGGTTATCAGGGAGATTACCACGCGAACCAGCATCTGAGACAGATGCGTCCACATCATGACTGGTGACGCTGGTCACCGAAGCAGGCACTTTTTCCTTGGTTTCCTCCGGCTCGCGCCCCGCCAAATAAGGGGTGTCAGGGACCGGGCGACCCTTCATGCCAAGGAGGAAGAAGACAACCAGCGCGGCAATGAAGACAAAGATGCTGGTCCACACATTGAGCCTGGTGGTGATGCCAAACAGGTTGATCTGTTCGGCATCATCGATGCGCAGGGCCTCAATCCATACACGGCCCAAGGTGTAGTACACGGCGTAGAGCCAGAAGAGCCGGCCCCAGCGGAAGTTGAACTTCTTGTCCAGCAGCAAGAGGATGGCCACGCCTGCAAGGTTCCACAGCATTTCGTAGAGGAACGTGGGGTGGAAGAGAGTGCCAGCAGCCATGTCCGGCGGGAAGTTCGCGTTGGCAGGATCAATCTCCAGCCCCCATGGCAGGGTGGTGGGCGCGCCAAACAGTTCCTGGTTGAACCAGTTCCCCAGACGGCCGATTGCCTGGGCCAGCAGGAGCCCGGGGGCAGCTGCGTCCAGGAAGGCTGTCAGCTTCAAGCCGGCACGGCGGCAACCGATCCACGCGCCCACAGCGCCGAGGATCACCGCACCCCAGATGCCAAGCCCACCTCGCTGGATCTGCGGAATCAGCGAGAGGTCCCCTGTGCCGTCAAAACCCGGACCGAAGTACGCATCCGGAGAAGAGAACACGTGGTAGAGACGGCCACCGATGATGCCGAAGGGAATCGCCCAAATGGCAATATCCCACAGGCTGCCTTCAGGCGCGCCGCGGCGCTTCCAACGTGCCGAGGTCAGCCACAGGCCAACAATGATGCCCGCCAGGATGCAGAGGGCGTAGGCATGAATGCGTAACGTCCCCCACGGCAGCGGAATGTCGAAACCGGACCACGACGGGCTCGGGATACTCAAGGGGACCATTGCCGCAGCGTGGAGGACGGTCTGCATTCGCTTCGCTGTTTCCTTTTCCTAGGCTTCTGCAGCTGCGCGGCCCAGGCCGGCGCTGAGGTTCTTGGTGAGCTGTCCGACGGCGTCCACGCCGCCATCGCGGAGGGCCGCCACCAAAGCGGTGCCGACGATCACCCCGTCCGCATAGGCAGCGATTTCACGCACGTGATCCGGGTTGGAGACGCCCAATCCGACACAAACGCGCTCGGCGCCGGCCGCATGGGCGCGGGCCACCACGCTTTCTGCACTACTGCTGACGGAGGTACGTGTTCCGGTGACACCCATGATGGAGACAGCGTAGACGAATCCACGGCTTGCCTTGACCGTCATGTCCAGCCGCTCCGGGGTGGACGACGGTGCCACAAGGAACACCCGGTCCAAGCCGTACTTGTTGGAGGCTTCGATCCACTCATGAGCCTCGTCAGGAACCAAGTCAGGGGTAATAAGCCCTGCTCCCCCGGCCTCGGCCAGGCGGCGGGAAAACTCATCCACGCCCATGCGCATGACCGGGTTCCAGTACGTCATGACCAGAACCGCAGCATCCGTAACGGCCGTGATTCCTGCAACCACGTCAAAGACGTTGGCAACGCGGAAGCCGTTGGAAATCGCTTCGGTGGTGGCGGCCTGAATGACGGGGCCGTCCATCACGGGATCGGAGTACGGGATGCCGATTTCGATCAAGTCAGCGCCATTGCGGGCCAAGGCTATGCCGGCCTCAATGCTCTCCTGGACCGTGGGGTAGCCCGCGGGAAGGTAGCCCACCAGGGCGGCGCGACCTTCTGCTTTTGCGCGATCAATGGCGGCTGCGGATTTGCTGGCGAATTCTTCAGTCATCAGTTCTGGTCCTCGTTGACATCCACGGCTGCTTCGTTGGTGCGCTCCGTTGGGCCCTTGGGCTTCCGCGTGGACAGCGTGGTGCCCTTGACGTGCCCTTCCTCGTCCAACATGTTGAACCAGGCAGCGGCGGTCTCCACGTCCTTGTCTCCACGCCCGGACAGGTTGACGATCACCGTGACGTCCGAGGGGTTCTCCTTGCCCTGCGTGAGCCGGTGACCAATCTTGATGGCACCTGCCAGAGCATGGGAGGACTCGATGGCCGGGATGATGCCCTCGGTCCGGCAGAGGAGGCTGAACGCATCCATGGCCTCGGTGTCGGTGACGGCCTCATACGTGACGCGCCCAATGTCAGCCAGGTAGGAGTGCTCCGGACCAACACTGGGGTAGTCCAAGCCGGCGGAGATAGAGTGCGACTCAATGGTCTGGCCGTCTTCGTCCTGCATCAGGTACGAACGGGCCCCGTGAAGTACGCCAGGGCGGCCCAAGGAGATGGCTGCTGCGTGGCGGCCCGTCTCCACGCCTTCGCCTCCGGCTTCGAAGCCGTAGATCTTCACTGATGCGTCATCAAGGAACGCGTGGAAGAGGCCGATTGCATTGGAGCCTCCACCGATACAAGCCGCAATGGCGTCGGGAAGCTTACCGGTTTGCTCAAGGATCTGGCTGCGGGCTTCCTCGCCGATCACTTCGTGGAAGTAGCGCACCATCGCAGGGAACGGATGTGCGCCGGCAGCGGTACCCAGCAGGTAGTGGGTGTGCTCCACATTGGAGACCCAATCCCGAAGGGCATCGTTGATGGCGTCCTTAAGTGTCTGCGAGCCGTTGGTCACCGGAACCACCGTTGCGCCCAGCAGCTGCATACGGGCCACGTTCAAGGCCTGTCGCCGGCAATCCTCGGCACCCATGTAGACCACACACTCGAGGCCCAGGAGGGCTGCGGCCGTGGCGCTGGCTACGCCATGCTGGCCGGCACCTGTCTCAGCGATGACGCGGGTCTTGCCCATGCGCTTGGCGAGGAGTGCTTGGCCCAGGACGTTGTTGATCTTGTGGGAGCCAGTGTGGTTGAGGTCCTCGCGCTTGAGGAAGATGCGTGCCCCACCGGCATGCTCGGAGAAGCGCTTGGCTTCGGTCAGCAGCGAAGGCCTGCCGGAATAGTTCTTGTTGAGATCCTTGAGCTGCGCGATGAAATCGGGATCAGCTTTGGCTTTCTCAAAGGTGTCCTGGACTTCGTCCAAGGCGGCGACGAGCGACTCGGGCATCCAGCGTCCGCCATAGCTGCCAAAGTAGGGCCCCGATGCATTCCGCAGCGAAGGGCCACCTTGGAGGAATGCGTCCGCCGCATTCTCTTCTGAGCCGGCTGTTGGCGCGTCGACCATCAGTCTCACCGTCCTGTTCCAGTTAGTTCATTGGGTAGTTCCACGTGCCACAAGGCAGCCGCAGGCTAATGCCCGGGCTGCCTTGCAACTAATCGCCGTGATTCAGTGTCTGCCTCAGTTCCTGACGGCAATGGCGGCAGCTCCGGCTGCCTTGAATTCGGTAATGCGTTCGCGCGGCGTGGAGTCGCTGACCAGCGCCTCCCCCACCAGGATGGCGTTGGCGCCGCCTTCAGCGTAATGCGCAACGTCCGCGGGACCCCTGACCCCGGATTCGGCCACGATCACGGACTCAGCCGGAATCAAACCGGCCAATGATCCGAAAACGGAACGATCGACGTCGAGCGTTTTGAGGTTGCGGACATTGATGCCAATGATCTTCGCCTGCGCTGCCACTGCGCGTTCAATTTCTTCTTCGGTATGCGTTTCCACCAGGACGTTCATGCCGAGCTCGTGGCTCAGAGCACTGAAGTCAGCGAGCTCCGAGTCGGAGAGCGCCGCGACAATCAGCAGGATGAGGTCAGCACCATGGGCACGGGCTTCCCAGATCTGGTACTCGTCAACAGTGAAGTCCTTGCGCAGCAACGGCGTTTCGACGGCGGCGCGCACGGCGTCGAGGTCCGCCAGAGAACCGCCGAAGCGGCGCTGTTCGGTGAGGACGCTGATCACGGAAGCCCCGCCGTCGGAATACTGCACAGCAAGCGACGCGGGATCGGCGATGGACGCGAGATCACCCTTGGAAGGGCTGCGACGCTTGATTTCGGCGATGACTTTGAGGTCGTTGCGGATGGATGACGGACCGCCCAAGGCTGCCCATGCATCACGGGCCGGAGCAGCGTTAGCGGCGCGCTCCTTCAGCTCCGCGAGGGACACGAGGCCGCGTCGGGCCTCCATGTCCTCCTTGACGCCAACAATAATGTCATCAAGAACGGTCACGATTAGTGACCGTTGTTCTGCAGCTTGCTGCCGCCAACTCCGTAGCCTGCCTTGCGCATGACGAAGCCCACGATCAGGCCGATAACCATGACCACCAGTCCGCCGACGAAGATCGGGGTGCTGGCGATGACAAACGCGATGGAGGAAATCAGGGCGCCGACCAGCATCACAAGTACGCAGGTCCAAGCAGCCGGGCTGTTTCCGTGGCCGATGGCGTCAGCGTGGCTGGCCATGGTGGATTCAGCTTGGTTTGCGGACACTGTGGTTTTGCTCATGTGAAATCTCCTCAGGATGAATACTGCTTACATTCTGCCATTTATTGACGACGGCCGGGACATCGCCGGACGTCGGGACACGTGGTGTCCGGCTTTGTTGCGCCGGGCCCACTCGAAAGTCCGATGTGTCTGCCTACGTGGGGTCTTCCCCGCGCGAAAGGCTGTCCCAGCTGTCGATCTCGTCAACTGGTTCGTTGCTGCTCTTCTTGCCCCGGGTCCCGGCGTCATACTTGGTTCGCGAGGTCCAGTGGCGCCCCGCCACCGGCAAAACCACAGCACAGACCGCCAGGAGTGACCCGGCAATGATGGCAAGCACCGGGAACACCGTTACTGCAGCATCGGCCTGCCCGCCGGAGACTCCCGTGGCGGCGGCGATGGAACCTTGTGCGGCTCCCAGCGGATCAAGTATCACGGTGAATGCCGCGAGGATAATCCCCGCAGCGGACAACACAATGAGGACTGCAATGATCCAGCGCGCTATCTTTCCGGCGATGGATGCAGCCAAGCCGCCCGCCAGAGCGACGACGGCCAATGCTGTCACCGCGGTGGCCGCTTTGCTTCCCTGGACATGGAGGTCACTGTTGGAGGCACCAGTGGGGTCCAGCCGGACCTCAATCCAGGTCTGGGTAGTGGCTCCAAAAACTGCCAGGGCGAGGATGGTGGTGGCAAGAACAAGAGTGGACTTTCGCGCCCAACGCGGCGACTGCCTCGCGGAAGGCGCCGCAGATGCCGTGCTCATGAGGCCGGGGTCCCGTCGTCGGACACGTCCACGTTCGGCACGGTGTTCGCGGAAATGTTCTGCAGCGAACCGGCTGTGTGCACGGCCCGAAGGGGCGCGGCTGCCTTGTTCACCGTCTCGAGAGCTTCCGAGGGCTTATGGGAATCGGCCACAATGCCACCGCCGGCCTGAACATACGCGCGGCCTTCACGGAGAAGTGCGGACCGGATGGCGATGGCCATGTCCATGTCTCCGGCGAAGTCCAGGTAGCCAACCACGCCACCGTAGATGCCACGGCGGTGAGGTTCGAGTTCGTCGAGCAGCCTCAGTGCACGCGGCTTGGGCGCTCCGGAGAGAGTGCCTGCCGGGAACGTGGCCTTGAGGACGTCGTAGGCCTTGGCATGGGGTGCCAGCTCGCCAACCACGGTGGACACCAGGTGCATGATGTGGCTGAACCGCTCCACTTCCATGAACTGTGTAACGTCCACGGTTCCGGCCACGCAGACCTTGGAGAGATCGTTGCGTGAGAGATCCACCAGCATCAGGTGCTCAGCGCGCTCTTTCTGGTCGGCCAGCAGTTCGGTTGCCAACGCCTTGTCCGCCTCGACGGTCTTGCCGCGGGGCCGCGAACCGGCGATGGGGTGGGTGATGACTTCCTCACCAGTGACGGTGACCAAAGCTTCAGGCGAGGAGCCTACGATCGAGTACTCGCGGCCGTCCGCGTCCTCCAGGCTGAAGAGGTACATGTACGGGCTGGGGTTGGTGTTGCGCAGGACGCGGTAAACATCCAACGGGTCCGCGGCGCACTCCATCTCGAAACGCCGGGAGATCACTACCTGGAAAACTTCGCCGTCAACAATGGCTTCCTTGCCGCGGTCGATCGCTTCCAAGTACTTCGATTCATCCCAGCGTTCCTGGACGCTGGAGGCGAAGTCCAACGCGGCGGTTTCAAGAACGGAGACGGGCTGGGCAACCGGCGTGCTGATGTGTTCCAGCATCCCCTTCACCCGGGCGACGGCGTCGTGCCAGGCATCGTCCACTCGCTCGGTGCTGTCATCAAAGTTGATCGCATTGGCAATCAGGAGGACGGTACCATCCACATTGTCGTGCACCGCCATATCGGTGACCAGGTTCAGTGCCATCTCCGGCAGCTGGAGGTCGTCCTCGGGCGGAGACGTCAGACGCTCCCAGTGGCGCACCGCTTCCCAGCCCAGGAAACCAACCAGGCCGGAGGTAAACGGCGGCAAGCCTTCAAAGCGATCCGTCTGCAGCGCGTCAATGGTCTCGCGTACGGCGTCAACCGGGTTTCCGGAGACCGGCACGCCCACAGGCGGCTGTCCGATCCAGTGAGCTTCGCCGTCCTTGGTGGTCAGCGTTGCGCGTGACTTCGAACCAATGAAGGAGTAGCGGGACCAAGCGCCGCCAACCGCCGCTGATTCCAACAGGAAGGTGCCCGGTTGTCCTTTGGCCAGCTTCCGGTACAGGCCGATGGGGGTCTCGGCGTCCGCCAAAACCTTGAGTCGGACAGGAATGACACGGCTGTGGACGGCGAGTTCGCGGAACTCTTCCAGGCCCGGGCTGATGCTTCCAAGGTCCTGCATGGCTATGTTCTCCGCCTTATTGTCTGAGGTGGTGCGTCAGTGGAAAGTGGTGGGTGCCTTATTCGCGGTGGCCCGTTACGACGGTGAAGTCGCGACCATCGAAGCAGGTCCGGGTTCCGGTGTGGCAGGCTGCGCCAATCTGGTCCACACGGATCAAAAGGGCATCGCCGTCGCAGTCAAGGGCAACAGACTTCACGAACTGTACGTGTCCGGAGGTGTCGCCCTTGCGCCAGTACTCCTGACGGGAGCGGGAGTAGAACGTGACCCTCCCGGACGTCATGGTGCGGTGGAGTGCTTCGTCATCCATCCAGCCGAGCATCAGGACCTCGTTGGTGTCGTGTTGTTGCACGATAGCTGCCACAAGACCGGAAGAATCCCGTTTCAGGGCGCTGGCGATCTCCTGCGGCAAAGGGCTCGCGGGCTCGCTTGAGGACTCCGCGGCAGGAGTTGGGCTGGGGGCGGACTGCTCTGACATCAGATCAAGTCTAGTGCCTTTGACGGGAGCCGGATTCTGCGGCGGTTCCACTGCGCAAGAGCGCTCCGATCGTGCTAGTTTCACAAGTGATGCATTTCGTCGAACCTTCCCGAGAAGTACTGGCCGAAACCCTGCTGGCGGCCGGGCCTGACTCCCCCACGCTCTGCGAAGGGTGGTTGACCCGGGATCTTGCCGCGCACTTATACCTGCGGGAGCGGAAGATCGCCGTGGGCTTGGGGCTCCTGATTCCCAGCTTGGGCAAGGCTTCCGAAAAGGCCACCTCCAAGCTGGCAGAGAAGCTGAAAAGCTCAGATGCCTATGCGGAGCTCGTCAAAACCTTCCGAGCCGGCCCACCAGCGCTCTCCCCGTTGAAGATCAAAGCCCTCGATGAGACGTCAAACCTCATTGAGTACTTTGTGCACACTGAGGACATTCGACGTGCAGGTGACCGGTGGGCGCCCCGCGCCCTGGATGAGGCCTATTCGGATGCCCTTTGGGACGAACTCATCAAACGGGCTGCTTTCCTCTACCGCGGCGTGGACCTCGGCATTGTGCTGGTTCGGCCCACCGGCCCCCGGCACGTAGCCAAACGTGCTCCCGTCTCAGTTGCAATCGTTGGCGAGCCCGGCGAGCTGCTCATGCATGCGCATGGGCGCACCAGCCAGGCCCTGGTCACCTTCGAAGGCCAGCCGGACGCCGTCGCGCTGTTGCAGTCCGCGGACATCGGCCTTTAAGTAGCAACGCGGGGTCACTTCTGGCCCTTCCCGAGGGAAATAAGGGGCCAGAAGTGACCCCGCGTTACTTTAAGGCTCAGCGAACCTCGAAGCCCGCCTCACGGATCGCGGTCTTGACTTGGGCGATCATGTCATCCGGCCCAAAGTGGAACACCGACGCCGCCAGTACTGCGTCAGCGCCTGCCTCTACGGCGGGCGGGAAATGCGCAGGCACCCCGGCCCCGCCTGAAGCGATGATCGGAATGTTCACGGCGGCACGAACCAGACGGATCAGTTCGAGGTCGAAACCATCCTTGGTGCCGTCGGCGTCGATGGAGTTGAGCAGGATTTCTCCCACACCCCGGTCGGCTGCTTCTTTGGCCCAGGCGATGGCGTCGATTCCAGTACCGGTTCGGCCACCGTGGGTGGTTACTTCAAAACCCGACGACGTCGGCTGGTCACCGTCGCGGGTACGGCGCGCGTCCACGGAGAGAACCAGCACCTGCGAGCCAAAGTGACGGGTGATCTCGTCAATGACGTCGGGCCGGGCAACGGCAGCTGTGTTGATGGACGCCTTGTCCGCACCAAAGCGCAGGAGCTTGTCCACCTCTGCCACACCGCGGACGCCTCCGCCCACGGTCAGCGGTATGAACACTTCCTCGGCGGTGCGGCGTACGACATCGAACGTGGTTTCCCGGTTACCGGAGGACGCCGTGACGTCCAGGAACGTCAGTTCGTCAGCCCCGCCATTGTCGTACCGGTGCGCGAGTTCCACCGGATCACCGGCGTCGCGAAGGCCTTCGAAGTTGACGCCCTTGACGACGCGGCCTGCATCGACATCCAGGCAAGGGATGACGCGTACGGCTACGGCCATGTGCTGCTCCTAATCAATTCTGAACTCTGCACGTTGATGCGCGTTGTGATGATGCTGCGCCGGATCAGATCCGGCAGGCGTGGATGCTGCTGACCAGGATGGCACGCGCGCCGAGGTCGTACAGTTCGTCCATGATGCGGTTGGTTTCCTTCTTGGGAACCATGGACCGCACGGCAACCCACTCGGAATCCCGCAACGGCGACACCGTGGGTGATTCCAGACCCGGGGTCAGGGCCGCTGCGGCTTCCACCAGGTCCTTCCGGATGTCGTAGTCCATCAGCACGTACTGGCGTGCCACGAGTACACCCTGCAGGCGCCGGATGAGGATTTCGATTTCCTTGGCGGTGCCATTGGCCGCACCACCCGAACCGGAGCGGCGGATCAGCACGGCTTCGGATTTCAGGATGGGATCGCCAAAGATTTCCATGCCGGCGGCTTTGAGGGTGTTCCCGGTTTCAACGACGTCGGCAATAGCATCCGCGACGCCCAGACGTACGGAGGATTCCACGGCACCGTCAAGGCGGACAACCTTGGCATTGACGCCGCGCTCAGCGAGGTAATCCCGCAGGAGGGCGTCGTAGCTGGTGGCGAGGCGCTTGCCTTCAAGCTGTTCGACGCCGGCAAAGTCGCCAACGGGACCCGCGAAACGGAAAGTTGACGGGGCAAAGCCCAGCGGAAGTATTTCCTCGGCTTCCACCTTCGCGTCGAGCAGGAGGTCCCTGCCGGTGATGCCGACGTCCAGGGTTCCCTGACCGACGTACACGGCGATGTCGCGGGGGCGGAGGAAGAAGAATTCAATGTCATTGTCCGGGTCAACCATGACCAGTTCGCGGGTATCGCGGCGCTGGCGGTAACCGGCCTCGGACAACATTGCCGAGGCGGCTTCGGACAGGGATCCCTTGTTGGGGACTGCTACACGGAGCATTGGGGGACTTTCTTGTTGGAATGGAGGTTTTCAGGCACCTTGGCCACGCAGGGGGCTCCGCAACAGGCAAGCGGAGTGGCGTGGCTATAGATGCTTGTAAACGTCTTCCAGGCTGAGGCCCTTGGCGAGCATGAGGACCTGCAGGTGGTACAGCAACTGGGAAATCTCCTCAGCGGCGGCTTCGTCCGATTCGTACTCTGCGGCCATCCAGACTTCGGCGGCCTCTTCGACCACCTTCTTGCCAATGCCATGGATTCCGGAGTCCAGTTCGGCAACCGTGCGCGAACCTGCCGGGCGGGTCGCTGCTTTCTCACTCAGTTCTGCGAACAGCGTCTCGAAATTCTTCACGCCCTCCAGACTACTTGCTCCGGGGCAACCACCGCTTGTTGGGGCGTTGCATGACGAAGGGGATGTGAGTGAAGACACACTCACATCCCCCACAACAGCAAGCGCTTCTAGCTGAACTGCTTCAGTGTCACAGCCGTGGCGAGGGCAGCGGTTACTGCTTCGTGGCCCTTGTCTTCCTTGGAGCCCGGAAGGCCCGCCCGGTCGATGCCCTGCTGTTCGGTGTCGCAGGTGAGGACGCCGAAACCAACCGGCACTCCTGTGCGAACGCTGACGTCGGTGAGTCCCGACGTCGCGGCCTGGCAGACGTAGTCGAAGTGCGGCGTTCCGCCGCGGATAACCACACCGAGGGCTACGACGGCGTCGAAGTGCGGCGCGAGCCTGGCCGCGGCAACCGGAAGCTCAAAGCTTCCCGGAACCCGGAGCAGCGTTGGTTCGGCGATGCCGGCTTCCTTGGCTGCGCGAAGGGCACCGTCAACCAGTCCGTCCATGATCTGTGTGTGCCAGCTCGCGGCCACAATGGCGAGCTTCAGTTGGGAAGTTTCTTCCGGGTTAAGGGTGGTGAGGTCAATAGTGGGCGCGCCGTGTCCGCTCATGTTTACTGGGAATCCGTTCGGTCTTGGTTGTTGTCAAAGGGGTGGGGTGCCGACGTCTTGCCGTTGGTGACGGGCTCGACGTCGAGGGCAAGCCTGTGGTCCATCCGGTCTTTCTTGGTCTGCAGATAGCGGAGGTTTTGTTCGCGGGAAGGCACCTCGGTGGGCACCATCTCCACAACCGTGACTCCGGCTTGGGCAAGGCGGTTTTGCTTGTCGGGGTTGTTGCTCAGCAACCGGACCTCGTGGAGTCCCATTTCCGCCAGAATCTGGCCTGCCGCCGTGTAGGAACGCGCGTCAACTGGCAAACCGAGCTGCTCGTTGGCCTCCACGGTGTCAAAGCCGGCTTCCTGCAGCGCGTACGCCTTGATTTTGTTGGCCAGCCCGATGCCCCTGCCCTCTTGGCCGCGCAGGTAGAGCAGTGTCCCGCCCTCTGCGTGGATGAGCTCCAAGGCAAAGGCCAACTGCTCTCCGCAGTCACAGCGGTAAGAACCGAACACGTCACCGGTCAGGCATTCCGAATGCAGCCGTACCAGCGGCGCGCGGCCGTCCTTGGGCGGGTTGGGTGAACTCACGGCAAGGTGCTCATGGCCGGTCTCAAGGTCCGTCCACGCCTGTGCCACGAAATCCCCAAAAGCCGTAGGCAGTTGCACGATCGGTCCACCGCTGACTGGGTGCGGTCCGGGGCCAGTGTGGTCACTGCTGCGTGTGGTCGATGCGGTCATCGCTTCTCCTCGTCCTCCTGTGAAACATGTGCCGCCCGGGACTCTACCGCCTCAACATATGACACCAGGTCCTCGATGGAGATGAGGGGGCATCCATGGTCAGCGGCGAAGTCGCGCAGGCTGTCCAGCCGCATCATTTCACCGTCATCATGTACCAACTCTGCGATCACACCCACCGGAGCCAGCCCGGCGAGACGACACAGGTCCACGGCAGCCTCCGTGTGACCTGGGCGTTCACGCACTCCCCCCTTAACCGCCCGCAACGGGAAAATATGCCCGGGGCGGGTGATCGAGGCCGGAGTGCTGCTTGGATCCGCGAGGATCCGGGCCGTCAATGCACGGTCAGTGGCCGAGATTCCGGTGCTGACACCGATCGCTGCATCGCAGGAAACAGTGTAGGCGGTGCCTTTGGCGTCCTCGTTGATCTCCACCATGGGCGGCAGAATGAGGGCGTCCGCCCGCTCTCCCTCCAAGGGAACGCAGATGACGCCGGATGAATAGCGGATGGTCCATCCCATCAGCGCCGGCGTTGCGTGTTCGGCAGCGAAGATGATGTCGCCTTCGTTCTCACGATCCTCGTTGTCCACCACGATCACGGCTTGGCCTGCGGCCATGGCAGCGATGGCCGATTCAACAGGATCGAGCCCGGTTCGTCCCGCGCCGGCCGGAGTTGTCTTGGCAGGAGCGCTCATCAGTTGCCCCCCTGCCGGGGCGCGAAGGACAGAAGGCGTTCGGTGTACTTGGCCAGCACATCAACTTCGATGTTCACCCGGCCTCCCACCGCTTTGGCACCCAGGCCTGTTTCTTCCAGCGTGGTGGGAATCAGCCCCACTTCAAACCACGGTGCCGCTTCGGCGGCAGGACTGACAGCGGTCACGGTCAGTGAGACACCGTCGACGGCGATCGAACCCTTCTCGGCGATGTAGCGCGCCAACGTGACTGGCACACCGAACCGGAGCCGGTCCCAGTTTCCCAGCGGCTCACGTTCCAGCAACTCACCAACACCGTCCACATGGCCCTGGACGACATGCCCGTCCAGCCGTCCGCCGGCGGGTACGCAGCGTTCCAGGTTGACAGCGTCGCCCGCCGCCAGCCCACCGATGGTGGTCCGGACCAAGGTTTCGCCCATGACATCCACGCTGAAGTCCTGGCCGTCGATCTCAGTGGCTGTGAGGCACACCCCGTTGACGGCGATGGAACCACCCAGAGGCAATCCTTCCGCCGTGGTGGGGGCTTTGAGACGCAGTGTTGCGCTGGTATCGCCGTCATGTTCAATGCCCAGCACAGTGCCTTGCTCAGCAATGATTCCCGTAAACATCAGTTTCCTCCTGTGAGATGGTCCGCAGCTTCACTGTGAGAAACCACATTCTGCGAAACCGAATTCGTGATGGTGCTGGCGGCACGCCGCGGGGAACGCAGGTGCAGCCGAAGGTCGTTACCGAGAACCCGGACAGCGCCGCCACCGGCGTCGTCCCAAGACCAGCGCTGGGCCTCTGCCAGCGTGGTGATACCGAGGTCGTTGAGGGCCGGAGTTCCGGATCCAAGCAATGTGGGTGCCAGATAGACGATCAGTTCGTCCACCAGGTCCGCTGCAAGGAACGTACTCAGAATCGAGGAGCCGCCTTCCACCATGAGGTGCCGGACTCCCTGTTCGAACAGGGAGTCCAAGGCTTCCGCAGGATCGCGGGTTGGCAGGTGGACGAAACGCCCGTCCGTTCCGCGGACTGCAGCATCCGCGGGGACTTCCCGAAGGCCCATGACCACGCGGAGGGGCTGGTGGGCGGCAAGCCCGCCGTCGGGTGCCCGGGCCGTCAGGCGCGGGTTGTCGATCAGCACTGTGCCGGTGCCCACGAGGATTGCGTCGATGAGTCCCCGCAGTCCGTGATTGTCGGCAAGTGACTCCGGACAGGAGATCCACTGGCTCGTGCCGTCCACAGCAGCAATTCTGCTGTCCAGGGTCTGGGCGATATGCAAGGTAACGAAGGGACGCTTTGCTGCAACGGCGTCGAACCAGTCACGGTTCAGGTCCAGCGCCTTCCCGCGTTCCAGCCCGGAGCTGACCTCAACACCGGCGGCGGTGAGAGTCCGCGCACCGCCCGCGGCGGGGTCATGGGGATCGTCGACGGCGTAAATCACCCTCGCGATTCCCGCGTCAATGATGGCTTGGGCGCAGGGCCCGGTTCGACCCACGTGGTTGCAGGGCTCCAGAGTGACAACCATGGTGGTCCCGGCGGTGTCGATGCCCTTCTTCCGGGCTTCGGAAATAGCATCGGCTTCAGCATGGGCCGTTCCCGCGCCTCGGTGATAACCGGTGGCCAGCTGCTCGCCCTGCGGACTGAGGATGACCGCCCCTACCAACGGGTTGGCTCCCCGGGGACCGGCAAGGGCAGCCTTCAGGGCGGCCTCCATGGCCGTAGTTTCCGCTGCGGTGTAGGGCGAGTTGGTGAAGCTCACTGGACAGCTCCCGCGGAGACGGTTGCCACTGGCGGCCCGGCATCGGGGCCGGTGCGTTCGCGCTTTTCGGCCCGCCACCACACAAAGAACCCGGTCAGGGTGAAGAAGCCGTAGAACAAGTACATCACTGCGCTGGCGTAGTAGCCCGCACTGAACAGCAGCGGCACGCCCACAATGTCAACGGCCACCCAGATCAGCCAGAATTCGGTCCACCCACGTGCCATGCCATATGTTGCCAGCAGCGATCCCATAAAGGTCCAGGCGTCGGCCCAGACGGGCGGGTAGGAACCCAGCGAGTCGAACAGGGGCGTCAAGGCCGCTGTGCCGGCCACCATGGCGCCAATCAGCGCTATCCGGACCTTGGTGCTGGCCCAGCCTGGGACGATTGCCCGCCCTTGGGCGCTCGATTGCCGGCCCTGCTGCCAGCGGTACCAGCCATAGACGGCCACAGCGATGAACATGATCTGGCGCGCGGCCTGTCCCCACAGCGTGGCCGGCGCTGCTGCGCCAAAGACGTTGCCCAGGAATACCGTGAGCAGGAGGATGTTACCGACAATGCCGACTGGCCATGCCCAGACTTTACGGCGCATACCGCCGAGGGCGCTGAGTAGCCCAAAGATGTTTCCAAGCACTTCGCGTAAGACAAGAGCAGATCCTCCAACGGGGATCTGTGCTTCGAAGAGCCATCGCAGTAAGTCCATGCCGTTCCTTCCCAGTAAGCCGCGATGACTCCGGGGGTGTACGACAGCGCAATGCCGGGCGTCGCAAAAGCGTCGCCCAAGGCATGACTGTACGTGCTTCTCCCATCCAGACTTTAACTGTCGGTACCGGAATTTCACCAGTTCAACCGTCTGCCACCGAACATCCAATTTCTTGGAAGCCAGTGGCTCGCGGGTCGCGGACTATAACCGCCGGTTCGGACTTACACCGACCCCGGAGCACGTATGTGTGTTGTTATTCTGCCACAACTACAAAGATGGCCCGGCTATTCCCGGGCCATTTTCGTAACATGTGGTGACGGCGTTCAGGAGTTTGTGCGAGCAGCGGCCTGACCCGCTGCACGGAGCCGATCGATCGCCGCTGCGGGATCCTGATGCCCGTAAACTGCCGAGCCCGCCACGAAGACGTTCGCTCCGGCTTCAGCCGCCCGCACGATGGTTTCCTCAGTGATGCCACCGTCCACCTGGATGGCGACGCCAATGCCCGAGCCCTCGATAGCTGCCCGCGCACGCCGGATCTTGGGCAAGGTGATGTCCAAGAATGACTGTCCCCCGAATCCGGGCTCCACCGTCATGATCAAGAGCATGTCCAGTTCGCTGAGCATGTCCAGGTAAGGCTCAACGGGCGTGGCCGGACGCAGGGCCATACCGGCTTTGGAGCCCCTGGCGCGCAGTTCGCGCGCCAGCTTCACCGGCGCCATGGCAGCTTCGGCGTGGAACGTCACCGAAGCGACGCCGGCGTCCGCGTAGGCAGGTGCCCAGCGGTCGGCGTCGGAAATCATCAAATGCGCGTCCAGCGGAACCGGGCTGACTGCTTGAATCCTTTGCACCACTGGCAGGCCCAGCGTCAGGTTAGGGACAAAATGGTTGTCCATGACGTCCACGTGGACGGCATCCGCATTGCTGATCCGCTGCAGTTCCGCCTCAAGGTTGACGAAATCCGCTGACAGAATGCTCGGGTTGATACAGCACTGAGACAAAGCAGCCCCTTCGGGTCGGTGGTTGTTGTGGCCCTTGCGGCTACGGCTTCTTGCGGATGATTGCCATGAACATGGCATCCGTTTGGTGAACGTGCGGCCACAACTGGGCCGTGAGCTCGTGACCGGCGTCAAGAGTGTCGGTCAGGCTGACGTTGTCCAGCGCCTGCCCGGCATCGAGCAGTTCAAGGTCCGCACGTTTGGCCAGCACGTCAGTGACAACGGCTGTGGTTTCGGCCGGATGCGGCGAACACGTCACGTAGGCCACCACGCCGCCGGGCTTGACGGCATCAAGCGCGGACTTCAACAAGTCACGCTGCAAGGGGCCCAGGTCCCCGATGTCCTTGGGTGAGCGGCGCCACCGTGATTCCGGTCGCCTCCGCAAGGCACCAAGGCCACTGCACGGTACGTCCACCAGCACGCGGTCAAAAGTCTCAGGCTGCTCTGCACCCACTTCGCGGCCATCGCCGGTCCGCACAGTCCAAGCTTCGTCCGGCACAGCGGACAGTGCTTGCTGGACAAGTTTCGCCCGGTGCGGTGCCGGCTCGTTGGCCAGGAGTGTGGCGCCGTCGCGGTAGGCCAAGGCAGCCAGGAGCGCGGCCTTGCCACCTGGGCCAGCGCACAAATCCAACCATCGCTCGCCCTGCGCAGGAGAGCCGCCCAGCTCGACTCCGGCCAAAGCACGGGCCACCAGTTGGGATCCCACGTCCTGGACGCGTGTGGTACCGCGCCGGACCGATTCAAAACGTCCGAGGTCCCCGCCGGCAGACAGAGCTGAATCCTCTACCAACTCACCGGCTGTGGCCCCATTCTCGAATGCCTCATCCAGGTTTCCCAGATCAGGCAACGCCACGAGGTTGACCACCGGGGCCGCGTTATCGGCCTCCAAGAGGGCGTCAATCTCGGTTTTGGGGCGCCCATGGTTCACCAAGGATTGACGAAGTGCCCGGACAATCCATTCCGGGTGGGCGTGGCGCAGGGCAGCGATCTTGGTCTCGTCGGATTCGCCATCCAGCAGAATCTCCAGCCACTCCCCCATGCTGTGGGCCGTCACCTTGCGAAGTACTGCGTTGATGAGGGCGGAGGGGCCGGCTCCGATGACCGCGCGCGCCAAGCCGACAGTCTGGTCCAGCGCCGCATGTGCGGGAACGCGCATGGAAAGCAACTGGTGCGCGCCAATCCGCAAGGCATCCAGGATGGCAGGATCCAGTTGTTCCAAGGGACGGTCCACGCAACGGGCCAGGATGGCATCGTAGGTACCTTGGCCACGCAAGGCCCCGTAGCTCAACTCAGTGGCAAAGCCGGCATCCCGACGGTCCAGGCGGTGCTCCCGGATACGTGCCGGCAGCACAAGGTTTGCGTAAGCATCTTCCGAAGCAACGGCGCGGAGCACTTCGAAAGCCACGAGTCGGGCAGGATCAGCGCGGCGCGTACGCTGCGACGGAGCGTTAGTGGTGAAGCCCCTCTGCGGTCCTCTGTTTCGCTCCCGGCCTTGGGCGTTGCGTTTGCTGTCGCCGCCGGCACCGCGATTGCCCTGTGAGCCTCGGTTTCCTGCCCCGCCGCCGTCCCGGCTCCCGCTGTTGTTGGGGCCTCGCCGGCCGGACTCGCTCATTCGAATACCACTCTCTCGGGTGTTGCCAAGCCGCGCGCCCAATCGGCAGACGACATCATTTTCTTACCGGCCGGTTGGATCCGGCCAAGCTCCACTGCATGGGATCCTGTGCCCACCAGGACTGATTTGCCATCCACCCGGAGGTGTCCAGGGTGAACATCCTTGACGTCGGGCCGGAGCGCTACTGGCTCCAGTTTGATCCGCTGGCCCTCCAAGGTGGTCCAGGCTCCGGGTTCAGGGGTAACACCGCGCGCACGGCGGTTCAAGGCAAGGGCAGGCTGCTGCCAGTCCAGGCGTGCGTCATCGAGGGTCAGCTTGGGGGCAAGGGAGATCTCCCCCTCCTGCGGCTGAGGAGCAGCCTGGCCGGCGTCGATTGCCGACAGCGTCTGGCTCAGCAGTACAGCACCGCTGATGGACAGCCGCTCCAAGAGATCACCTGCGGTGTCCCCGGGGCGAACTGTCTCAGTAAGTGTCCCGAAAACGGGACCGGTATCCAAGCCTTCTTCGAGCTGGAAAGTAGCAGCCCCGGTGACGTCGTCGCCCGCGATGAGGGATCGCTGAACGGGCGCAGCACCGCGCCATGCGGGGAGGAGCGAAAAGTGCAGGTTGACCCAGCCGTGCTTTGGGACATCCAAGGCAGCCTTGGGAACGATGCCACCATAAGCAACGATTGCGGCGACGTCGGGTGCGAATTCCGCGATTTTGGCTGTGGTCCCGGCATCAACCTTTGCTGCGCGAATGACCTCGATGCCGAGCTCCATGGCTCGTGCAGCCACCGGAGAAGGAGTCAGGACGCGTTTGCGACCCACCGGCGCATCCGGCCGGGTGAGGACAGCAACGATCTCGAAGCCCGCTCTAACCAGAGCATTCAACGACGGCACAGCCACAGCAGGGGTTCCTGCGAAAAGGACCCTCACTCGGGAACTCCGAAGCTGCCGCCCCCGAAGCTGGATCCCACGGAATGAGCGCGCTGGGAGGTGGTCTGCTCCGTAATAGCGTGGTAATTGGCGTTCCGGATGGCCCGGAGGGCGGCCTTACGGTCATCGCCTTCCAACCTGTCCGTGTAGAGGACCCCGTCAAGGTGATCTGTCTCGTGCTGGAAACAGCGGGCCAGCATGCCCTCTGCCTCCACCGACACCGGATCTCCGTTCAGGTCCACGCCGGTAACCTTGGTGGCTTTGAAGCGGCGCACCGGGAAGCCCAAACCGGGGATGGACAGGCAGCCCTCTACTTCGTCCGGCTGGAAATCTTCACTGTTCTCCAGGACCGGGTTGATGATGTGGCCTTCCACTCCCCCGATCCGGTAGGTAAACACCCGCTGGCTGACGCCCACCTGCGGGGCAGCGAGGCCGGCTCCATCAACGTCTTCCATGGTTTCCGTCATGTCAGCTACCAGCTTGGCGAGCTCCGGTCCGAAATCGGTAACGGGGTCAGCTACGGTGCGCAGCACCGGGTCCCCGATGATTCGGATACTCAAAATTGCCATGTGCTGTCAGTCCTCACGATCGTCAAACCAGGTTCCGGGTGTTGCGGAGCCTAAGCCAGTTTAGTTGAGGTCATGGCTCCCGCAGGTGCTGCGCCGGCTGATGCGAAGACCGGCGGAGCAACAGGCAGCAACGGCTGCCCGGCCGCCACAACGTCCGCAGACATTTCCCACACCCTCCGAAGAGCGCAGAACTTCCACCAATGGTGTTTGAGTATCTCCGGGTTGGCCCGCTGCGGCCTGACTTCGGTCTCGCCGATGGCTACTGCAAGCAGCATCGGGCTATCACCGTATTTCCACGGCTCCCACTCACCTGCGACCGGATCCACGAGGCTTTCTTCGGCCTTCATCCCCGCCGCGAGCTGCATGACCACTTTGTCATCCAGTGCTTTCACCGTCCCGTCCCGGGTGGTGCCTTTGGTTTTATAGTCAATCAGGCAGATGCGGCCGTTGATCCGTGCCACAAGGTCCAACGTTCCGGCGTACCCCACTGTCTTGTTCCAAACAGTGATCTCCGGCGCAAGGGGCTCCACCCGGTAGAGCTCCCACCACTCATCAAAGCGGGCAGCAAATGCCTGCTCGCCGTGGGCTGCTAGGTCCTCCCTGCACTCCTCCAAACGGTGCGGCCGCCCCATGGCCCGCAAAGCAACCTGTTCGCAGTATGTATGAACGCGATCCCCGCGTGCTGCAGCCGCATCCCGGTAAACCTCGGCGGCCTTGGAGGCTTTGTTGATTGCCTGACGGATTTTGGCCGGACTCCCAAGAATGGAAGCAAGCTCAGGATCTGCAGCCAGGCTGCTTGCTCCCATGTAACTGAACCACCCATCCAAGGCATGCGCCTGTTGTCCGATCACCGTGGTGATGGACGGCACGGAAAAATGCTCAGTTGTGGAACGGGCGTACATCCGGCCGTAGTCAGTAGCGTGGGCAAGCAGTGGAGCAGTCATACAAAGACTGTGTCACAGAGGACCGACAGAATTCATCCGCGGAAAGATCAGCGCGAGCTGCTCCGGGGAAAGCCTGGCGAGCTTGCCTGCGAGGATGGGTGAGGTCAGGGCCAGCTCCCCAAAAGGCAAAGCGGGGCTCGCGTCAGCCGAAGGCTCATCCGATTCGTCGTGTTCGTGCATGCTGATGGGTGCCGCGACCATGTTGTTCGTGACGCCAAACGCGTCATGAGGAAGATCACCGCAGGACTTCGGCACAGTTGGAGGGCAAAAGAAAAACCCCGCTTGAACCGGGCCGATTACTCGAGCCGATCAGTCCAAACGGGGTTCATTCATGTCAAACCGGTGGTGGGCGATACTGGGTTCGAACCAGTGACCTCTTCGGTGTGAACGAAGCGCGCTACCACTGCGCCAATCGCCCGGTGCATAGAAAACACTAACGGACCATTGCCGGAATGCAAAACGGATCACGGCGTCCTGCCCGGCGCCGAAGTCCGAGCGAACTACAACGGTGGAATTACAGCGATGAAACTTCGCCGGAACCGCGTAAATACAAGGATCCAGCCACCTGCATCATCGAAAGCAGGCTACCGATTTGGAGTTTGCAGCAACCTCCTATAGAGTTTTTACTCGTCGGAAAGCGACGGAATGCCTGAGAGGCTGCCCGCCGAAACGACACTGCGGACGTAGCTCAGCTGGTAGAGCACCACCTTGCCAAGGTGGATGTCGCGAGTTCGAATCTCGTCGTCCGCTCGCAAGGCACTGTCAAGGCAAGAATTCCTCGGAATCCTGCTTACACGGTGGGTTGGCCGAGAGGCGAGGCAGCGGCCTGCAAAGCCGTATACACGGGTTCGAATCCCGTACCCACCTCGGTGAAAACCATGTCTTCCAGCATTTGGCTGGATGCATGGGCGATTGGCGCAGCGGTAGCGCGCTTCCCTGACACGGAAGAGGTCACTGGTTCGATCCCAGTATCGCCCACCAGAACAAGGCAACTTGTTTGTTGTTGAAGGCCAGGCATCTGCCGGGCAGACAACATGTGCGGACGTAGCTCAGCTGGTAGAGCACCACCTTGCCAAGGTGGATGTCGCGAGTTCGAATCTCGTCGTCCGCTCTCCTATTGAAGGACCCGGTAACGGGCGATTGGCGCAGCGGTAGCGCGCTTCCCTGACACGGAAGAGGTCACTGGTTCGATCCCAGTATCGCCCACCACAACAAGGCAACTTGTTTGTAGTTGTAAGCCAGGCATGTGCCCGGCAGACAACATGTGCGGACGTAGCTCAGCTGGTAGAGCACCACCTTGCCAAGGTGGATGTCGCGAGTTCGAATCTCGTCGTCCGCTCCAGAATAAAAAAAGCAGCTCTCCGGAGCTGCTTTTTTTATGCCCGGATTCGGCGAATTCTCAATTCATTATGGGAAGTAACCGGTACCCCTCGGAAGAAGTCGCTTTATCTCATGTGATTCGGCTCGCATAATGTACTGCGAGCTCATCACCGTTCCACGCCAACCGGCAGGAGTACCCCCATGAACCAACAGATTGCTTCCCAGTCTGTCCTGAGGCGCAAGCCAATCGACGATATCGAGGAAGAAAACAAACACAGCGGGCTTTTTAAGAGTCTTGGCCTCTGGCAACTCACAGCGATTGGTGTGGGCGGAATTATCGGCGTCGGCATCTTTTCGCTGGCCGGACTGGTAGCCCACGGCAGCGACAGCAGCCCGGGCGTGGGTCCCGCTGTTCTCTTCTCATTCCTGATCGCCGGCCTCGCTTCGGCCGCAGCGGCGTTGTCCTACGCCGAGTTTGCAGGCATGATTCCCCGTGCCGGATCCGCCTATACCTACGGCTACGTGGCCTTGGGAGAAATCATCGGCTGGTTCATCGGCTGGGACCTCTTGCTGGAATACATCGCCATTGTGGCAGTGGTGGCAATCGGCATCTCCGGCTATTTTGATGCGTTCCTTTCCGGAATCGGAATCCATATGCCTACCTGGATGACGTCAACGGCAGATGAGGGCAAGGGCGGCATCATCAACCTCCCCGCCATCCTCGTCTGCCTCCTGGTGACCTGGATCCTCAGCCGCGGCACCAAGGCGTTTGGCCGCTTTGAACTGGTGGCCGTTGCCATCAAGGTCATCCTGATCCTGTTCATCATCGGCCTGGGCATTTTCTACATCAACACCGAGAACTACAACCCGTTCATGCCCAGCGGCTTCGGACCGGTCCTGGCCGGGGCAGCAACTGTCTTCTTCGCGGTCTTCGGATACGACGCCATGAGCACCGCGGCGGAAGAGGCCAAGGACGGCAAGAAGCACATGCCCAAGGCCATCATCCTGTCGCTGATTGTGGCCATGCTGCTGTACGTCGCCGCAACACTCGTGCTCACCGGCATGCAGAACTACAAGGACATCGATCCCACCGCAGGTTTCGCTTCAGCGTTCACCGGCGTCGGATTGCCTGTCATCGCCACCATCATTTCGGTCTTCGCGGTCCTGTCCATCCTCACCGTGATGCTGACCTTCCTGCTCGGCGTCACCCGCGTGTGGTTCTCCATGAGCCGTGACGGCCTGCTGCCGGGCTGGTTTGCCAAGACTGACAAGCATGGCACTCCGCAGCGCGTCACATGGATCGCCGGTGTTGCCTCGGCGTTCCTTGCCGGCGTCTTCCCCATCAAGGAAGTTGCCGACCTCACGAACATCGGCATCCTGGCTGCCTTTGTGGTGGTCTGCATTTCCGTGATCGTTTTCCGTTACACCAAGCCCAACGCGCCGCGCACGTTCCGCCTGCCCTTCATGCCGGTGGTGCCCGCCTTCGGCGTCCTGGCATCGGCGTTCCTCATGTTCCAGCTTCACTGGGAAACCTGGGTCCGGTTCGGCGCATGGCTGGTCATCGGCCTGATTATCTACTTTGCCTACGGTCGCCGGCACTCCCTCATGAACCCCAACAGCCCACGCCACCAGGTGGAAAGTAAGCCGTTGGCGTAGTTTGCCCACAGGCGTCCACTGAACCCTTGGCACCTCGGAAAACTGGTGTTAGGGTCGGACGCGGAGGAGCGATCTGGCTCCGCGATGGAAGGGAGGTGCCCGTGGGTTTAATTGACGACCTGAAGGGCAAGGCTCAGGGTCTCATTCAAGGCAACGAAGAAGCCATCAAGAATGGCATCGACAAGGCCGGGGATTTTGTGGATCAGAAGACCGGCGGCAAGTACGCCGGCCACGTCGACAAAGTCCAGAATGCCGCTTCCGATTTCGTGGCCAAGAACGACGGAAAGCCTGGAACGGCTCCCGTCACGGATGAGCCGAAGCAGCCATAGCTGCCTGAGCCGCCGCACCAGATACGTCAAGGGGGCACCGGTCCCGCCGCGAGGCGACACCGGTGCCCTTGGCGTTTAATCAGAACCTTGGCGTTCAGGTACTTTTGACCTTATGCCTTCAGCTTCCACTCCTGCCGTCCAAAGCCGCGCCCCCAAGGAGAAGCTGGCCCCGCCCATCACGGCGGGCATCGTCACCGCGCTGGTTGGTTTCACGTCCTCGTTCGCTGTGGTCCTTGCGGGCCTGAAAGCTGTGGGCGCACACCAAGGGCAGGCATCCAGTGGCCTGCTGGCGCTCACCCTCACTTTTGGACTGGGCATCCTCTGGTTGTCGTGGCGGTCCCGGATGCCCGTAACGCTCGCATGGTCCACGCCCGGTGCGGCGCTGCTCGCCTCCGCCGGAATGGTCGACGGCGGCTGGACGGCCGCTGTGGGCGCGTTCCTGATCGTCGGGGTGCTGATTCTCCTCACCGGCCTGTTGCCCGTCCTGGGAAGGATCATGGCGAAGATCCCTACTGCGCTGGCGCAAGCCATGCTCGCAGGAGTACTGCTCCCCTTATGCCTTGCACCCTTCAAATCCTTGGGGTCGGCTCCCTTGTTCATCGCGCCGGTGATCTTGTGCTGGGTTGTCCTGATGAAGTTCGCACCACGATGGTCCGTTCCGGCATCACTTTTGGTAGCCCTGGCAGTCATCGGCATCCACAGTGTTTCCACCGGTGTTCAGATACCGGGAGACAGCCTTCTGCCACGGCTGGAGTGGACCACACCCGTCTTTACCGTGGAAGCTGCGGTGGGCCTGGCGCTGCCCCTGTTCATCGTGACCATGGCGTCTCAGAACATTCCCGGAGTCGCCGTCCTCAAGTCCTTCGGTTACACCACCCCGTGGCGGCCGTCCATGCTGGTGACCGGCGCCGGAACCATTGCGGGGGCACCATTCGGTGGCCATGCGATCAACCTGGCCGCACTCAGCGCAGCCCTGGCCGCTGGCGAGGAGGCCGGCAAGGACCATGGCAGGCGGTGGATCGCCGCATTCGTCTCAGGCATCGCTTATCTGGTGCTGGCCGCTGCCTCCACTGCCCTTGTCACCGTGGTGGCTGCCGCCCCGCCCGGACTCCTCGAGGCCGTGGCCGGGCTCGCCCTCTTGGGAACATTGGCGTCATCCATCTCCTCGGCACTGGCTGTGGCGGAGGAACGCATACCAGCCTGCATTACTTTCCTGCTGGCAGCGTCAGGCTTGAGCGTCGCCGGCGTCGGCGCTGCTTTTTGGGCGTTGGCAGGCGGCATCCTGGTTCACTGGATGCTGAAGAGCCGCGACGCTGTTCAGAAGGCCTGAATCGCGCGGTCAGCGCGAATCAGGCGGGACTCATCTTTCAGGCAGGCTCGTGGTTTTGGGCCTCACGTGCCAGAGCCGTCAATCTGGACACTGCACGGTAGTACTTCTTCGTGTAGCCGCCAGTCATCATCTCCTCGGTGAAGAGCTGATCGAACGGAACACCGCTGGCAAGGATCGGCACATCTTTGTCGTAGAGCCTGTCCGCTAGAACCACGAAGCGGAGCGCTACAGCCTGCTCGGTAATGGTCTCCACGTCGCTCCACACCACAGCTTCCACGCCCGAAATGAGCTGCCGGTAGCGGCTGGGGTGGACTGCGGCCAGATGGTTGACGAGAGTGCGGAAATCATCAACGGCCACGGTCTTTCCGTCGAACTCGGCGCGCATCCGGTGCTTGAGCTCTTCGGTCTTGAGCGGCGCGGGGGCCGCTGGCAAACCCCTGTGACGGAAGTCTTCGCCGTCGATCCTGACGACGTCGAACTGATCGGCGAGAACCTGTATTTCGCGCTGGAAGTCCACAGCTGCGAAGCGCCCTTCACCCAGGGAACCGGGCAGGGTATTGGACGTCGCTGCCAGTTTCACACCGGCGTCGGCCAGTTCGCGCATGAGCCTGGACATGAGCACGGTGTCGCCCGGATCATCAAGTTCGAATTCGTCGATGCACACCAGCTTGTAGCTGCTCAACGCTTCCACGGTCTTGCGGAAGGACAGTGCACCCACAAGGTTGGTGTATTCGACGAACGTACCGAAGGCCTTGGGCCCCGGCGACCTGTGCCAGAGAGATGCCAGGAGGTGGGTCTTACCCACACCGAATCCACCGTCGAGGTAGATGCCTGCCCTTGTTGCCGGGGCCTTTTTGGCGAACAACTTCTTGAAAAGACCGCCGCCGTCCTCAGAGCCCACTCCATCGGCGAAAGCCGACAGCAGCTTCACGGCGTTGGCTTGGCTCGGCTGCGAGGGGTCGGGCCGGTAGCTGTCGAACGATACCTCTCCGAATCGCGGAGACGGGTAGAAACCTTTGAGGAGTTCCTCCACGGAGACTGCCGGTGTGCGGGCAGCCAGTTGTTCGATCTTTACCACGGTGGTCCGTTCCTTCGGTTTTAGGTCCCCAGCAAGAATACCGGCATCTGACACTCGGAAACGGTCACGTGACCAAGCCCATGTTTCACCGTATGACCGCAGGGAAGCATTCCCCGCCGCCCGTGGTTAGTGTTGGAGCACGCCCGGCCGGCACCTGCACCACCTCCTGCGGCCTGGCTCCGACCGTTGTCAGTGAAAGGCCATCACCATGTCCTACCCAGTTGAACAGAACGAAAAGTTTGCAGCATACGCAAACCCTGAACGCCTTGTGTCCACTGAGTGGCTCGCGGCAGCCATTGCCGACGGCGCCATTGCCGGCGGCAAGCTTGTGGTTGTGGAGTCCGACGAAGACGTTCTCCTTTACGAAACAGGCCACATCCCGGGAGCCGTCAAGATCGACTGGCACACCGACCTGAATGACGAGGTCACCCGCGACTACGTTGATGGCGCCGCCTTTGCGGCCCTCGCTGCCTCCAAAGGCATTTCCCGCGACAGCACCGTGGTCATCTACGGCGACAAGTCCAACTGGTGGGCTGCCTACGCACTGTGGGTCTTTACGTTGTTCGGTCACCAGGATGTCCGCCTCCTCGATGGTGGCCGCGACAAGTGGATCGCCGAAGGCCGCGAGCTGACCACCGATGTCCCGCGGCCGGCCGTGGGTGAATACCCCGAGGTGGAGCGGAATGATGCCCCGATCCGCGCGTTTAAGGAAGACGTCCTGGCCCACCTGGGCAACCCCCTGATTGATGTCCGTTCCCCTGAGGAATACACCGGTCAGCGCACGCACATGCCGGCCTACCCGGAAGAAGGCGCACTGCGCGGCGGCCACATTCCCACGGCCGCGTCCATCCCGTGGGCTCGCGCCGCGGCTGAAGACGGCACATATCGGAGCCGTGAAGAGTTGGAGGCCCTGTACCTGGGCGAGGCCGGCTTGGAGCCCGGCGCTGACGTGGTGGCATACTGCCGCATCGGCGAACGTTCCAGCCACACTTGGTTCGCACTGAAGTACCTGTTGGGCTTTGACACCGTCCGTAACTACGACGGCTCATGGACCGAGTGGGGCAACGCTGTGCGGGTTCCCATCGTCAAGGGCGCTGAGCGCGGTTCCGTTCCTGCCTCCCTCGTCCGCAACTAGCGTCAGCCGCAACCAGTCCGCAGGCACAAGGAGTCCGTAGTGTTCCGGCACACAAGCTGCATTGGCCGCTGTTGTGCGTAAGCTGGAAGTGATGAGTACCAACACTTTGCCCACCGCCCTGGCGGAAATCGTCGATGACTTCCAAGCACTGACGGAGCCTGACCGCCTGCAGCTCCTTCTCGAATTCTCGAGAGGCCTTCCGGAGCTTCCGGAGCGCTTGAAGGACCACCCTGAGCTGCTGGAACAGGTTGTGGAGTGCCAGTCACCGTTGTTTCTGACCATCGAGTCAGAGAAAAATCCCGACGGCGGCGCCCGCGCCTACCGGCTCTTCTTCAAAGCCCCTCCGGAAGCACCCACAACCCGGGGCTTCGCAGGGGTGTTGCACGAGGGCTTGGATGGTTTGACGGCTGAGGAAATCCTTGCCGTTCCGGACGATATGCCGGAATTGCTGGGCCTGACCCGGGCCATCACTCCCCTGCGCATGCGGGGAATGACGGCCATGCTTGGCCGGATCAAGCGGAAAGTCGCAGCAGCCAGCAGGCTCGAAAGCTGACCGTTCCGGAATCTGACCGGCTGGACAACTGAAGGGCACCACCACAGCGATGGCCAAAAAGATGGCTTCACAGGGAACGCCGGCAACTGCAGTTCTTGCAGCGGCCGGCGTTCCCTTTGTGCTGCACCCCTACGCCCACGACCCAGGCACATCCAGTTACGGACTGGAAGCAGCGGAGGTCCTGGGCATCGAGCCCGAACGGGTTTTCAAGACCCTCATGGTGGAGGCTGAAGGCCGCTTGGCGGTGGCAATCGTTCCGGTTTCCGGGAATTTGGATCTGAAGTCGGTAGCTGCAGCTCTTGGAGTCAAGAAAGCCGGCATGGCGGACCCCAAGGCTGCGGAACGGCGCACGGGATACGTCCTGGGCGGCATATCCCCCTTGGGACAGCGGCAGAGCTCCCCCACTGTGCTTGATGCGTCCGCCCTGAGTTTTAGCGCCATCCTCGTCTCAGGCGGCCGCCGGGGCCTGGATCTTGAGCTGGCCCCGGCTGACCTTATCCGGCTCACTCAGGCCGTCACTGCTCCCATCGGCACCACTGACAAGCATTAGGCCCGCCCTGAGCCACGTGGCGCCGGACTCTGGACCCGGCTGCTCATGCAGGCCCCGCCAGGGTGTTGGCCGCCTTCCCCGGGTTGTTCCGCGGAGCCAGCTGTCTCTGCAACCAGGCGCGGACGAGGCGCTCCCACCGTTCCGGATCGACGTTCCACTCTTTGGTGTGCCGGGCGCCGTCGAAGGGTTCAAACGTGACCATGTCAGGATTCTTTTCCGCGAGGCTGGCGGACGGCCCGAAGGGCACGTAGTCGTCATCAACGCTGTGGATCAGCAAGGTGGGTGTCCGCAATTCAACGGCGCGGGCTTCCCAGTCCATGGCCTTCAGGTCCACAGGCGCGGACAGTCCGGTCAGCCTGCGCCCCAGCGGATGGGTCAGCATCATCTGCCCGTAGCGCCCCACGTTGTAGGGAATCCTGTTCATCTCGGCATGATGGGCCATCACGTTGACCCAATTGATGACCGGGGCGTCCAGGACCAACGCCCGGATGAGGTGGCGGTGTTTGGACAGGTCAGCTGTTTGCAGGCTGATCGCCCCGCCCATGGACCAGCCGAACAGAACTATCTCCTGGGCACCGCGGTCCACTGCGAATTCGATCGCAGCCTCCACGTCGCGCCATTCCGTGGAACCCAGGCCGTACCGGCCGTCGGGCGCGGAGGGGGCTAAACCGTCATTGCGGTAGGAGATCAGCAGGCTGTCCATCCCCAGCTCGCGTGCGGTGCGGACTGCCCGCAGCCCTTCCAAGCGCGTTGCGCCGCGGCCATGGACCATGATGGCGCAGACAGGCGCTGCAGCCGATGCTTCGGCACGGATCAGCCACGCAGGCGCGTTTCCGCCGTCCACCATGATGTCCACGTCCTCGGCAGCGAGGCCGATCGCAGCAGGATCCGGGTACGTTGCCCCGCTCCACCATGCGCGGCGGGCCTCTGAGAGGTCGCCGCTGTACACTTCCTCAACTTCACGCAGCACCGTCTGCTCAGCGGGCGAATACGACACAATCCGGCCGATCCTGGCGTGACCTTTGCCGCCCGAGAAAAACAGGCTGAACACGCCGTCAATGGTGCTGTCCGGCGTTGCAGCCAAGATCACCTGAGGTCCCTTGTCCCCGCGGATGACAGCAAGCACTTCCTGGTCCTCGTGCCTGGCGGCAGGGGTGATGACACGGCGGGCAAAATACACGGCGAGCGCCGAGGACCCGGCCCCCACCAAACCGGCGATTGTGCCGCCTGCCAGGAAGCCTGCGATGGCCCATTTGGTGCGGAGGGAGAGTTTCTTGTCTGCAGCGTCGCTCGCTGGCGGGGTTGTCGATGCCATGGTTCCATTGTTGCTGCTCCCGGGCACTGGCTGGTGCAGGCGTGGGCCGCGCGGCGTACTCGTCCGGGAATCCTGACGCGCGTTTCAGACCCGAAAAGTCTGCGGACTGCCCTTGGCCGGGACTACGCTGTAGCCATGAGTGATCCCATCGTCATCCTGACTGAAGAGCCCCTCGGCCCCGACGACCGCGTTAACATCGCCAAGCTTCTCGACGGCGGTGATGCTCCCCTTGTTGTTCTGGTTCCGTCCAACACTGAACGACACCTTCTGGTGGATTTCCTGGAGAATCTGTCGCTGCTTGATATTGCCAAGGCGTTCCGGGAGCTCACTGCTCAGCACCCGGACCCTGAGGCTGAGCGCGCGGAGGCCTCCCAGACGCTGGCTGCATCGCTGGCGGCGTTGGCCGGCTTGGGTGGAGGCGTGACGGGGGAAGTCTTCGACGGCGGTGCCGTGGCCGGCTTGGTGGCGAAGGTCCGGGCCGTGGATGCTGCCCAAGCGGTGGTCATTACCCGTCCCCATGCCATTGCGGACACGTTCCATACTGACTGGGCCAATAAGGCGCAGGATCAGTTGGGCCTTCCGGTCCTGCACCTGTACGCGGGCTCGGGATTTATCGGCGACTCGTAAGCGTTGCAGTAGACATGAACACTCCTGACAACATCAGCAAGACAACTTCTGCGCCCGAGGGAGCTGCCGTTCCCGTGGAAAAGAGCGATGCTCAGTGGCGTGAGGAGTTGACGCCCGAGGAGTACCGGGTGCTACGGCAGGCAGGCACCGAACGGCCTTACACGGGTGAGTACTGGGACACCCACACGGAAGGCGTCTATCAGTGTCGCGCCTGTGGCAGCCAGTTGTTTACCAGCCGGGAGAAGTTCGATTCCCACTGTGGCTGGCCGTCGTTCTGGGCGCCGCTTGCAGAGGGCACCGTCCGGTATCTTCATGACCGCACCATGGGAATGGATCGCGTGGAGGTACGCTGCGCGAACTGTGATTCCCACTTGGGGCACGTTTTCGAGGGTGAAGGCTATGGAACGCCCACGGACCAGCGGTTCTGCATCAACTCTGTTTCACTGCGTCTGGTGAAGCCCGAAGAAAATTAGGCCTTCCCGGACGGGCTGGTGCTCGGCCCCGCCCGTCCGAGAGGTTTCCTATGCCGCGACTGGACCTCAACCGGTCTCCACACACCCAATGGCCAAGAGTTTCTTATGCTCGAGGCAATTTTAGATTAGCGATGCTTTTTGCTTGCTACGCTCGGCCCAGAAGCAATCACTCCTTCGAAAGGGCCGAGCTCCATGACTACTATCACCACCGCCATCGCCCAGCGTGTCACTGCCGACAACGCTGAGTGGATGTCCTTGAAGGCTGCAGCCGCCGCCCTCCAGGCACATCAGGAACAGGACGGTTCCATTGCCGATGCTGACGTCCACGCCGAGGCGGCAACCCTGGTTTCCACGGTGACCGACGCCATCACGGCCCTGGCACCGCACTTCCCTCACGATGCCCGCTACCTGGAGCTCCTGGTGGAAGACTTCGGCCGCTGGGTTGAGGAAGGCTTCGGAGTACCGGACTTCCTGGACTCCCTTCAGGCGTTCCAGCCCCAGGAACAGCGCGTTGACGGTCTGCAGCACCTTGTGGTTTTCCCCATGTACACGCAGAACGGCAGCACCAGCAGGTTGGTGGAAGCAGTCCTGATCGAGGTTATCTGGCCTGAGTTCATTGGCGGCCTGGAGGCAAACGAATACTCCAACAAGCTCTTCGTCCCCATCCGCTTTGTGGACTTCACTCCCGGCTATGACACCAACTCGGCCGTGCTCTTTCCGGAGACGGTGGCAGTCCGCGAGACGCCCACCTTCACCTGGGGCGCCATCTTCGCCGACCGTGAAGCCGCCCGTTTCCGCCGCGTCCTCAAGGCAGCTGCCGCAACCACCTCCTTGGAACTTCCCGAGGACGCAGCGCAACTGATCGAAGACCAGGAGCTGACCCAGCGCACATTTGTCATGTGGGACCTGATTCACGACCGCACCCACATGCGCGGAGACCTTCCCTTTGATCCGTTCATGATCAAGCAGCGCATGCCGTTCTTCCTCTACTCACTGGAGGAGCTGCGCTGTGACCTGACCGCTTTCCGCGAATCGGTGCGCATTGAAAAGGACGAAGAAGCCGATCCCGATGCCCGCAAGCATGCCAAGCTGGTTCAGTATGCGGTGATTTTCGACCGCATTTTCCGGTTCGCCATCACCGGCAACCGCGTGCGCAACTACGACGGCCTGGGCGGCCAACTGCTGTTCGCCTGGATGCACCAGCACCACGTTCTGCACTGGACGGACAGCAAGCTCTCCATCGATTGGGACGAAGCTGCCGCGGTTGTGGTGGAACTCGGCGCCAAAATCGAAGAATTGTACTGGCGCTCGATCGACCGCCCCAAGGCTGCCCACTGGCTGGCCGCATACGAGCTCATTTCCAGCACGGTAACTCCCCACCCGGCATCCGTATGGGCCAAAGGCCCCGAGGCGCTACCCTTGGACGGTCCGCCCCGCGGCCTCACGGACCAGGTGCTGGACGACGAATTCCCCCTGTCCATGTTCTACGAAGCACTGGAGAAGAAAATGCGCCCCGTCATTGAGTCCACCACCGGCATCACGGGCGCGACTGCCGCCTGATGACCACACTGACTATCCTCGTGACCGGCGGAAGCAGCGCTTCCGGCATCGCCGTGACGCGCGCGTTGGGGGCCGCCGGTCACAGGGTGCTCACAGTGGGCTCGAATGACGCCCGAATCACGGCGGCTGCGAGCGAAGCCGGCCACGCAGCAACTCCTTTGGTCTGCGATCTCACCGGCCTGGAGTCCGTTCGGGAGCTTGCTGCCACCGTCAGTGACCTCGGCATTGAGCGCATCGACGGCGTGATCCACCTGGTGGGCGGCTGGCGGGGCGCGAAGGGCATTGAAGACCAAACGGACGAGGATTGGGAGGCCATGGAACGCAGCGCTGTTACCACGCTCCGTAACGTCTCCCGGGTCTTCTACAGCCACCTTGAAGCATCTCCGCACGGCAGGTTCGCCATGGTCTCATCAACCACGGCAGCTTCACCCACGGCCGCGGCCGCCAGTTACGCCGCAGCAAAGGCAGCCGCGGAAGCCTGGACCTTGGCGGTAGCCGACGGCTTCAGCCGCGCGCAATCCGGCAACGCCGGAAACCCGGATGCCCCCACGGAGCAGCACAGCGCGGCGGTGATTTTCGTGGTGAAAGCTCTCGTCGACTCCGCCATGCGGGAAGCCCATCCCGAAAGGCGATTCCCCGGCTTCACTGACGTTGACGATGTGGCGACTGCCGTCGTCGGACTCTTTGAACAACCCGCCGCCGACCTCAACGGCCAACGCATCCTGCTGGCCACCTAGAATCCTGCCCGCCCAAATAGACTTGAAAGCGTGAATGAACAAGTGACGAGCACAACAGAGGCAATCCACAGCGCCACGGACACCCCGGGCCCAGTTCAACTGCAGGAACCTGTTCAACTGCGTGATCCTGCTCAACTGCATGATCCTGCGGTTCGCGGATTCGCATCCGACAACTATTCCGGCGTGCACCCGGAGATCCTCGCAGCCCTGGCAACCGCCAATGGCGGGCACCAGGTCTCCTACGGCGAGGATGTGTACACGGCACGGCTGCAGGAGGTGCTGGAGCAGCAGTTCGGCCCGGGCATCGAGACGTTCCCGGTCTTCAACGGCACTGGCGCCAACGTCCTTGCCCTGCAATCACTCCTTCCCCGGTGGGGTGCAGTGATTTGCGCCTCCACGGCACACATCAACATGGATGAGAACGGTGCGCCTGAACGGGTGGGCGGGATCAAGCTCCTGCAAGTCCCCACCGAGGACGGCAAGCTCACCCCCGAACTGATCGACCGCGAGGCCTGGGGCTGGGGCGACGAACACCGCGCCCAGCCGCTGGTTGTGTCCATCACCCAAACCACTGAACTCGGGACCTGCTATACGCCGGATGAAGTGCGGGCCATTGCCGACCATGCGCACTCCAAGGGCATGAAGCTCCACATGGACGGTGCCCGGCTGGCGAACGCCGCCGCGTACCTGGACGCCCCCCTCCGGGCCTTCACGCGCGACGCCGGCGTGGACATCCTCTCCTTCGGTGGCACCAAAAACGGGCTTCTTTTCGGCGAAGTAGTGGTGGCGCTGAACCCGGAGGCGGCTGACGGCCTGAAATTCCTGCGCAAGATGAACATGCAGCTCGCCTCGAAGATGCGCTTCATCTCAGCCCAGTTCATTGCCCTGCTGGAGGATGGCCTGTGGTTGCGGTCCGCCGCCCACGCCAACGCCATGGCCGCGCGCCTGCGGACGGCCATCGAGGGAATCGACGGCGTGGAACCTACCCAGGCAACGCAGTCCAACGGGGTCTTCGCCGTCCTTCCCGAAGGCGTCGCGGACAAGCTGCGGGAGTCCTTCGCTTTCTACGACTGGGACGCCGCCCGCCGTGAAGTCCGGTGGATGTGCTCCTTCGACACCACGGAGGAAGACATCGATGCCTTCGTAGCTGCCATCAGGCGCGAGCTGGCGTAACACACAAGACGTGCACCCCGGGGCGGCGAGCCTGCACAGATTCGCCGCTCCGGACGCATAATCTGCGATGGTGAACGCCCTCGCACAGGTTCCCTCGGAGTTTCTCTTCGCCTTGGGATCACTACGAAAAGCACAGTGCCGCAGCGAACTGCGCCTTGACGAGATCCCCGCTCCCGCCCGCCTGGCCCCCTACGCAGTCGCCTTGGGAGCCGAGGTTTTCAGCCCCACGGCAGCAACCCGCCAGGTTCCCGTCCATGGACCTGCGGCCAAGGCTTTTGCCGCCAACCAAGCCGGCAGTCAGTCAAGTGAAGAGGACGACGAACTGGCCACCGGCCGCTTCATCCTCCTTTACGACCCCGACGGCTCGGCCGTCTGGGAAGGGGAATTCCGCATCGTCACCTACATTCGCGCCCAAATGGACGCAGAGATGGGTAACGACTCCATGCTTGGCTCCGTTGCCTGGACCTGGCTTGTGGACGCCCTGGAGAACCACGCGGCCCCCTATCGCGCTGCCGGTGGCACTGCAACGCGAATCCTTTCCGAAAGCTTCGGCACACTGGCAGAGCGGCCGGACACCATAGACATCGAGCTCCGGGCGTCCTGGACACCGGCCAGCCAGGACGTACAGGCCCACCTCGAAGCCTGGTCCGACATGGTGTGCACCTTCGCGGGGCTGCCACCTCTGCCACCAGGGGTCACGGGCCTACCCAACAGGAGACTCAATTGAGTGTGAGACATGCGCAGGCGGGTACCCACCAGGGACCGGAAACACCCCGCTGCGGCCGGAATCGGTAAGCTTAAGCCACCATGACCCCTGAATATCCGGAAAACACCACGGCCGGCGACCCGGTTGCTGATCCCACCACCCACATCAAGGTAGACGGCTTCGATAGTCACGTCCCTGAAATCATCGATCTCGACACTCCCCGTGAAGGAGTACCCCAGGTCATCGACACCCCATCCGGGCTGGAGCGGTGCGCAGCCGCCATCGCGGCCGGAACAGGGCCGGCCGGAGTGGACGCGGAACGCGCGTCCGGGTTCCGCTACGGCCAGCGGGCGTTCCTGGTTCAGATCCGGCGCGAAGGCGCCGGAACCTGGCTGATCGATCCCGAACCCTTCGATAACCTGGACATCATCAACGACGCCCTTCGCGGCGTCGAATGGATCCTGCACGCCGCCTCCCAAGACCTCCCTTGCCTCTCCGAGCTCGGCATGTGGCCGGACAAACTGTTCGATACCGAACTTGCAGCCCGCCTCGCGGGACTGCCCCGGGTTGGCCTTGCAGCAGTCATTGAACAACTCCTCGGCTTTGGCCTGGCCAAGGAACACTCCGCAGCCGACTGGTCCACGCGCCCACTGCCGGAGCCCTGGCTGCGTTACGCGGCCCTGGACGTCGAAGTCCTCGCAGAGCTCCGTGAGGAACTTATCGAGCTGCTGGAAGCCGACGGCAAGCTCGCATACGCCGAACAGGAGTTCGCTGGCATACTCGCCGCGGGCCTGTCGGCCCCGAGGGTGGATCCCTGGCGGAAGACCTCCGGGCTTCACCAGATACGTGACCGCCGCCAGTTGGCAGCCGTTCGTGAATTGTGGCTCGAAAGGGATCAGCTGGCCCGCAAACGCGACGTCGCGCCCGGCCGCCTCATCCCCGATTCGGCGCTGGTAGCCGCAGCCAAGGCCATGCCGACCACGGTGCCGCAATTGCTGGCCACCAAAGGATTCCACGGACGCTCCGCCCAGAGGGAAGCCCCACGCTGGCTGCGCTGCATTACCAACGCACGGACTCTCACGGATCTCCCGCCCCTTCACCTGCCCACCAATGCGCCGCCGCCACCCAGGGTGTGGGTGGACCGGGATCCGGAGGCCGCGGCACGCCTTGCCACCGCCAGGCCGGCCCTGCAGGCAGTAGCGGATGAGCTGAAGCTGCCGGTGGAGAACCTGCTGACGCCGGATTATTTACGGCGGGTGGCCTGGCGGCCCCCGGCTGATGTTTCCCTGGAGTCTGTCGCTGCGGAACTGAGGTCCCTGGGCGCCCGGGAGTGGCAAATCTTTTTCGCGGCTCCGATTCTCACCGAAGCGTGCTTGAACCCCGCTCCGCTTCCCGCTAAAGAGTCCAAGGCAAAGGAAACCAAAGCAGCCAAGGACGTGCAAGCTTCCGGCGATGACGGCTAAGCACCCCCGCGTTGAGGCCTGTCCCTGCGAACTGTGGTTCGCAGGGGCAGGCCTTTCGCGTTCTCGGAGTCATGGGCACCTGGCGCGGCGTTGACCTTGCCAGCTAAGTTACCCACGAGTAACATTGCATCAATGCCAGCCGAAACACCCGCGACGCGGGATTCGGCGCCGTGTCTCAACGAGGAGTTAATACATGAGTCCATCACGCAGTGCTCAGAGGAACGTCCGCGACGTCGTGTTCGTGGATGGTGTTCGCACGCCCTTCGGCAAAGCCGGCGAGAAAGGCATCTATGCGGGCACCCGCGCCGATGACCTGGTGGTGAAGTGCATCCGCGAGCTGATGCGGCGGAACCCCTCCCTGCCCGCGGAACGGATCGACGAGGTTGCCATCGCCGCCACCACCCAGACCGGGGACCAAGGGCTCACCATCGGCCGCACGGCGGCACTACTGGCCGGACTCCCCCGCACGGTACCCGGCTTCGCCATCGACCGTATGTGTGCAGGTGCCATGACGGCAGTTACGACGACGGCGAGCGGTATCGGTTTCGGCGCATATGACGTTGTCATCGCAGGCGGCGTGGAGCACATGGGCAACCACCCCATGGGCGCAGGCGCCGATCCCAATCCACGCTTCATGTCCGAGCGCCTGGTGGACCCGGCTGCCTTGAACATGGGCAACACGGCGGAAAACCTGCATGATCGCTTCCCGGCCATCACCAAAGACCGCACTGACTCCTACGCGGCGGCCTCCCAGGCCAAGCTCGCTGAAGCCTACGCCAAGGAGCAAATCCAGCAGGACCTCGTCCCCGTCGCCACCATGAAGCCCGGCCAGGGCTGGGCCCTGCACACCACGGACGAGCCTCCGCGTCCCGGCACCACTGTTGCCGACCTGGCCGAACTGCGGACCCCCTTCCGCGCCCATGGCCGAGTGACTGCGGGCAATGCCGCAGGGTTGAACGACGGAGCCACTGCCGCTGTTCTCGCTTCCGCCGAAGCCGCCGAGGAACTAGGCCTTCCGGTCAAAATGCGCCTGGTCTCCTACGCCTTCGCCGGTGTTGAACCGGAGGTCATGGGCATCGGTCCGGTACCTGCCACCGAAAAGGCGCTCAAGAACGCAGGGCTGGGCATCGAGGACATCGGACTCTTCGAAATCAACGAGGCCTTCGCCGTCCAGGTCCTCAGCTTCCTGGACCACTTCGGCATCGCCGATGACGACCCCCGGGTGAACCGCTACGGCGGGGCGATCGCCGTCGGACATCCGCTTGCTTCCTCGGGTGTCCGCCTGATGAACCAGCTTGCGCGGCAGTTCGAGGAAGATCACTCGGTTCGCTACGGCATCACCACCATGTGCATTGGATTGGGCATGGGCGCCACGGTGATCTGGGAAAACCCCCACCACGCCGACTTCCAATCTTTCACCGCTGACCAGGCCACCACGGCCACCACCGAAGGAGCCGCCGCATGAGCGCCGCCGAATTCCAAAAACTCGCCGCCCTTTTCCCTGATGAAGTGGTGACCCACTCCTACGTCCAGGACATCCAACTGCCCGGCGGCGCCGGAACCTTTGCTCTGATCACCCTGGACAACGGCCTTGACCACTCCAAGCCCACAACACTGGGCCCCAACACGCTGGTGGAACTCGGCGGCGTCTTGGAGAATCTCAAGGAGCGGGCTGCCCGGGGAGACATTGTGGGTGTGGGCGTCACGGGCAAGCCGTACTTCCTGGTGGCAGGTGCAGACCTGTCGGCTGTCAAGACACTCAAGGAACGCGAGCACGGGCTGTGGATGGCTCAGCTTGGCCATGCCGTCTACAGCACCCTGGCAGACCTGGGCGTTCCGAGCTTCTCCTTCATCAACGGACTGGCTTTGGGCGGCGGGTTGGAAATCGCCCTGCAGTCCACCTACAGGACCGTCTCCACAGGCGCAGGCGCCTTGGCCCTGCCTGAAGCGTTCATCGGCCTTGTACCAGGCTGGGGCGGCGTCTACATCCTGCCGCGCCTCATCGGCCCGGAGAATGCCGTCAAGGTCATGATCGAGAATCCCCTTAGCAACAACCGGACCCTCACCGGGCCACAAGCGTTCGAGCTCGGCATGGCCGATGCCATGTTCGAACCCGCCGACTTCGTGGAACAATCGCTCGCATGGGCGGCCCGGGTCATCTCCGGAGAGATCACGCCAGAGCGGAAGAACGCTGTTGACGTCACAGATGAGGCCGTCACCGACCGATGGACAGCGGCCATATCAGCAGCCCGGGCTTTCGTGGAGTCCAAAACCTCCAACGCCTCCCCCGCGCCGGGCAAGGTCCTCGATGTCATGGAAGCCAACCGCACCATGACCCAGGCCGAGTCGGCCGAACTCGAGTGCGAGACTCTCGCAGGGCTGATGCAAACCGATGAGTTCCGCTCCACGGTCTACGCGTTCCTGGACCTCGTCCAGAAGCGCTCCAAGCGCCCGGCGGGTGCGCCCGACCGTAAGCTTGCCCGGCCGGTCACCAAAATCGGCGTGGTGGGTGCAGGCCTCATGGCCAGCCAGCTGGCACTGCTGTTCGCCCGGCAGCTCAAAGTCCCCGTGGTCATGACGGACATCGATCAGGCACGCGTGGACAAAGGCGTGGCGTATGTGCACGCCGAAGTGGACAAAATGCTGGCGAAGAAGCGGATCAAACCTGACGCCGCCAACAGGACAAAAGCGCTCATCACAGGATCGGTCTCCAAAGAGGCCTTTGCCGACGCCGACTTCGTCATCGAAGCAGTCTTCGAAGAGTTGCACATCAAGAAGCAAGTCTTCGCCGAGGTTGAAGCGATCGTTTCCCCCGAGTGCATCCTGGCCACCAACACGTCCTCCCTGTCCGTCACAGCCATGGCCGAAGACCTCAAGCACCCTGAACGCCTGGTGGGCTTCCACTTCTTCAACCCCGTAGCTGTCATGCCGCTCCTGGAGATCGTGCGGGCCCCCAAGACCGATGACGCCGTCCTTGCCACCGCCTTCGAGCTGGCCAAGGGACTCAAGAAGACCGCCGTGCTGGTCAAGGATGCTGCGGCCTTCGTGGTCAACCGCATTCTTCTCCGCCTCATGGGGGAAGTCATCGCAGCGTTCGACGAAGGCACCCCGGCAGAGGTTGCGGACAGCGCCCTGCGTCCCGTGGGCCTTCCGATGTCGCCGTTCACCTTGAGCGCCATGGTTGGCCTGCCGGTGGCGCAACATGTCCAGGAGTCGCTGCACGCCGCGTTCGGCGAGCGGTTCCCGGTCTCGCAAAACCTGCAGAAACTCATCGATAACGGCGTCAAGAGCCTCTGGGCTCCTGGACCCGATGGATCACCTGTCATCCCGGCCGAGACGCTGGCCCTCATGTCCTTCGGCAACACCCCATCCACTGGCGAGGAAGTCCTTCGTCGCACCCAGGACGCCTTGGCCGAAGAAATCGGGCTGATGCTGGAAGAGGGCGTCGTAGCAGGACCTGAAGACATTGACCTCTGCGTCATCATGGGAGCCGGATGGCCCATGTTCCTGGGCGGCATCACACCGTACCTGGACAGGGTGGGCGCCTCCGAGCGGGTCAACGGCAAGCGCTTCCTCGCCCCCGGCGTCGCCTCCGCGCCTGCCTGATCCGTCCCTCTCTCACATCCCACGCCCTTAAACCGGAACGCTCTCTCACTTGCCAAAGGAAAGTGAGAGAGCATTCCGATTTAAGGGCTGTCTTGTGAGTGAGGGACGCCTGTTGGTCCCTCTAAGTCAGGCTGGTTGTGAGTCAGTCGGTGATTGAAGAGAGCAGGAGCTGCCATGACTGTTGGGCCGCGTGGTATTAGCCGCGATGAGATCAGGGATTTGGTGCATGAGTATTACGTGCAGC
>NZ_LNUV01000002.1 GCF_001512285.1 Arthrobacter sp. EpRS71
CCATTAAGGATGGAGTTGATGAGGATGCCGCCGAGGATGGCACCGCCGAGTCCGCCACCTCCGCCGCCACCGCCGAACATGCCACCGCGTCCGTACCCTTGGCCTTGGTCTGCATAGCCGAACTGGTCGACGTCGGACTGCGCCAGCTGGGCTGCCTGGGCAGCAAGTGAATGCGCTTGCTGAGCATAAGTTAGCGCCGTGACGGGATCATTGCGGGAGATCGACAGAGCGTAATCGAGGTTGCGCTGAGCCTCAGCCAGTCGCGTCCTGGCTTCAGTCCCCACGCCACCGCGACGTGCTGTGATGTAATCCGAGGTTGCGCTGATCTGAGCCTGTGCCGCCATGATGGTTTGCTGAAGTGAGGCCTGGGCCCGGCGGGCTTGCTCCTGCTGGTCGCGGATGCCGGACAACGACTGGTCCAGCGCCTGGTGGGCTGACTCCACGCGGCTAAGCGTCGCAATGGGGTCAATCTTTCCGCCTTGGATTTCGGTCTTCACCTGAGCCAGAGCGGCTTCAACCCCGGCCACGGGCCCCGCAAGCTCCGGGTGTTCGCCGGACTGGATCATGGCCCTGGCTTGGGCGAGGTCCTGGCTGGTTTCGGCGACCGCACCTTCCAGGGACGCCCGGGCCTCATCGAGGCTGCCCGCCGTCTTGGAGATGGCGTCGATCAGCACTTTGGTCTGGTGCAGACTTTCCTCTGCGGCCCGGACTGCCACGGCAGCCAGGCTGTTCTCGCCGGCAGCCAACTTCTCCTGAGCGGCTGTGGCTGCGTTCTGCACGAAAGCGAGTCGCTCCTTTGCCTGCAGGATGTTGTCGGAAACCTGCGTCAGAGCAGACTCGGCGTACTTTGCGCGCAAGCCCTCAAGAGATTGTTCTGCGCTGGCGATCTTTGAGTCCGCGTCCTTGGCGCCTGCCGAAACCGCTGCCAGGGCCTGCGGCGCAGTCTTCTCCAGCTCTCGCAGAGAGTCGAAATCCGCCTTCTGGTCGCGCAAAGAGGCCAGTGCTGCCTCGGAGCGGCGGATGATTTCTCCGAGCCAACTCCGCTGTTGTTCTTCGGTGTCAGGAATGTGGTCATCCAGCTGCTGCTGCAACTTGAACGACTCCGTCATATGTCCCTTGGCTTCCTCCAAGGCTTTCGTAAAGTTGCCGATCGCCGAGTCACCGTACTGCGCCTGGGCGAAGCCTAGTTCCTGCTCGCTGGACTTGATGGCGTCGTCCGCCTCGATCAACAGCGAGCCGCTCTTTTGACGCAGTTCCGGAATGCTCAGTCCGGCGAGGGGATCAAGCTGCTCGCCTTGCGGGCCGTAGCTGGCGCTGACGGCCTTGGTGCCGCCCTTCTTCCTGCGGTTTCGCAGGTAGAGGTAGGTGCCGGCACCGCCTGCAGCTACAACTCCGACCCCCACAAGTACGCCGACACCAGCGTTACCGTTGGGAACCGTACCGCTGCCGCCGCCCGCGGCATCGCCGATGGCAGCCGCGGCGTCTATGACAGCCTGGGCGTAGTTCCCGGCACGCAACTGCGGGTCAATTGCCTTGCTGGTGATCGTATCCCGTTGGGCGTTGGTGATCTTGCTGTTGGCGGGCTTGCTCAGTTGGTACTGGCGTGTTTCCGTCGCTACGGCGAGAACGAGGGCGTTCGGGCCGAGCTGGGCCTTCTCCGCGACGTCTTCTGTCCATTGGACGCGATCTGAGGGGTTCTCGAACCTTTTGACGAACACGGCATGAAGTGTCATGGCGTGGTCTGTGCCAAGCTTCTGAATGGCTTCTTGGACTTTGGCTTTGTCGCCGCCGAGCACGCCCGCGGAGTCCACGATTTTAGTGGTCGGATCCAGTGTTACCGGACTTTCCGCCCAAGCGGAGGTGGCCGGTAGGGCCAACATTCCAGCCAGGCCGATCACGGCGAGTACGCGTTTAACTATTGACCGCATGTGCAACCCTTCAGCACGTCTGCGACTGGAACAAGGCGTACCAATCGTCACAGAATGCTCAGCGCCCCCACGCATGGTGTAAAGCCGCAGGTCGCTGTGGCAATTCCTCTTGATTCTATGGTGCACCCCCCAACCCGTCCACAGGGGTGAATATGCCACCAGCGAAATATAGGAGAGAGCTGGATTGTTGAGGCGTTGAAGGACCTATTGACCTGTGGGGACGTGGTCGCAGCCCCTTTCAGGAAGCTCCCAGCGAACGTCCGCTTTTGTTCCAGTTATTGGGTACATAGTTGTTGAAGACGAGGACGAAAGGAAGACCCATGACGGAGAACCCAGCGCAGGGCAATGCACCAGAGAACCGCGAGCCATCAGAGCCGCGGGACACCACGGGGGAGCAGGGCGACGCCGGCGCCACCCGACAGCAGCCTGCGTGGACTTCCGGGCAGGGGGCGGGGACGGAAAACCCGGCACAGCCCACTACTCCGCTGCCAGCCTTCCAGCCTCCTGCAACCCAGCAGCAGCCGCAGTACTACGGCGCTCCGCAGCAGCATGATCCGGCTCACCGACCCAGCTACCCACAGCACCAGCCGTTCTACGGTGGCTCGAACCCGGGAAACAGCGGCAACAGTGCCTCGCACCCTCAGCAGCAAGGATTCCAGAACCCGCAGGGTCACCATGGCTCCGGATTCCAGCAAGCCCCCGGTCACTCTTCTGTAAACACCAAGCGTAAGCCGGCCTTCGGCGTCGGAACTCTTGTAGCCAGCATGCTTGCGGCGGGTCTGATTGGTGGCGGCGTAGTAGCCGGCAGCAATGCACTGTGGGATAACCCCGCCCCGGCCGCTTCAACAGGCGGACAGTCCAGTACCGTCATCGTGAACAACAAAGACGACGTCAACGTCATTACCGCTGCGGCCGCGAAAGCCTCGCCCAGCGTGGTGACCATCAAGGCGACCAGCGGAAATGAAGGTGGCACGGGTTCCGGCATCATCCTGGACGACCAAGGCCACATCCTCACCAACACTCACGTGGTCACCCTGGATGGTGCCACCGCCAACGCCGTCATTGAGGTCCGTACCAGCGACGGCAAGGTCCTGAAGGCCACCGTTGTTGGAACGGACCCTTTGTCAGACCTTGCAGTCATCAAGGTGAGCGACGCCTCGGGCCTGGTCCCGGCTACGCTCGGTGATTCGTCCAAGATCAACGTGGGGGACACCGCCGTCGCCATCGGTTCGCCTTTGGGTCTCACCGGCACTGTGACCGACGGCATTGTGTCCACGCTCAACCGCACTATCAGCGTTGCGTCCTCGGCCGTGCCGGAGGGTACGCCGGATGAGAGCCAGGGCGGCGACGAAGGCTTCCAGTTCGCACCGCCAAACGGGGGCCAGAGCCAGAGCACTGCCAACGAAGGCTCGATTGCCATCAACGTCATCCAGACTGATGCGGCCATCAACCCCGGCAACTCCGGCGGCGCACTGGTGAACAGCAAGGGCGAAGTGATCGGCGTGAACGTGGCTATTGCTTCAGCGGGCAGCGGAACGTCCGAATCGTCCAGCGGCAACATTGGCGTTGGTTTCAGTGTTCCCATCAACCACGCCAAGCGCGTGGCGCAAGAGATCATCGAAACCGGTAAGGCCAGCCATGGACAGTTCGGTGTGTCAGTTCGGTCGAAGTCGTCCACGGGCAGCAATTCGGGCTTCTCGGTGGGTGCGGAGGTCGCCTCAGTGACGTCGGGGTCGGCTGCAGCCAAGGCTGGACTCAAGGTTGGTGACGTGGTGACCAAGTTCGGTGACTATGCCGTCAGCGATCCCAACCAGCTGACCGCAGCAGTCCGGGAGCAGCCTGCCGGTGCCAAGGTCAAGGTGACCATTCAGCGTGGTGGCCAGTCTCAAGAGGTTGAAGTCACCCTCGACGCCGCACAACAGTAATAAGCCAGAACAGCAGCAGGCAACTCGAATTGACGACGACGGGCGGCACCTCACGCAGGTGTCGCCCGCCGGTTTCTGTGCCCAGGCCCGAACGGTGGCATCGGAAGCAGCATCGCGCGTAGCTGAAACAGGGCTTAACGCTGGGAGTGGTTTTCTGCGGGCAATATGCTTAGCTAGGACGAGCCCACGCGTTGGGCAATCCACGGCCACGCTGTTGCGTTTGGCCGTCCACAAGCATGGAAGGCTGCTTCGAAGACAGTGGAAGAGACATTGAAGATTGTCGTTCTGGTCAAGCACGTCCCGGACGCCCAGTTCGACCGGCATATCACCGGCCCTGGCAACACCACAGACCGTGATGAGAGCATCTTGTCTGAACTGGACGAGTACGCCCTTGAGGCAGCCCTCCAGTTGGCGGAAGAACGCGGCGGACCGAAGGCCGGGAATGAGGTCATTGCTTTGAGCATGGGCCCGTCCGGTGCGGTCAATGCCGTGAAGAAGTCACTACAGATCGGTGCGTATTCCGGTGTCCACCTCAGCGACGACGCTCTGGCGGGTTCGGATGCTGCCGCAACCTCGCTGGCGCTTGCCGCTGCGATCCGCCACATCTCAGCCGATGGCCGCCCGGTGGACCTCGTCCTGACGGGCATGGCCTCCACCGATGGCGAGACGTCGCTCATCCCGGCCCAGCTTGCCGAGCGCCTGCAGTTCCCACAGGTCACGTTCGCTTCAACGCTTGAGGTTTCGGGCGGCCAGGTCAGCGCCCGCCGCGACGCCGGCGCCTTCTCGGAAACGGTTGAAGCGCAGCTTCCAGCAGTTGTTTCTGTCACGGACCAGATCAACGAGCCGCGCTATCCCAACTTCAAGGGCATCCTTGCCGCGAAGAAGAAGAAGATCGCATCCCTGTCTTTGGCTGACATTGGTGTGGACGCCTCACAGGTTGGCTTGGCCGGCTCTTGGACGGTGGTGGAGTCTGCAGAGGCCCGCCCACCGCGGACAGCAGGAACCATCATTACCGACGACGGCGACGCCGGCATCAAGCTGGTCGACTTCCTCGCCGCACAGAAGCTGCTCTAAAGGGGACTCCAACCATGGCAAATGCACTTGTTTTCATTGATAACCCGGGAGCAGCTCTTAAGAAGAGCAGCTTGGAGCTCCTGACCATCGCCCGCTCGCTGGGGGAGACCGCCGTCGCGTTCACCGGAGAGTTGAACGACGACGTCGCCGCGACGTTGGGCGCGTACGGCGCCACCACGGTTTTCCAGCCGTCGGTGGACGACCTCGACAATTACTTGGTGGGGCCGAAGGCTGCCTATCTGGCCGCTGCAGTGGCTGCGTCGGGCGCTACGGCGGTCTTGGTGGATAACTCGCCTGAGGGCAAGGAAATTGCGGGCAGGCTTGGCATTAAGCTCAACGCCGGTGTCATTACCGATGTGGTGGGCGTTGAGGCTGACGGTACTGCGCATAAGTCGGTGTTGGCAGGTTCTTACAACACCACCGCGAAAGCCACTACTCCGGTGACCGTTCTTTCGGTCAAGGCCAACAACGTGGAACCTGCTGCGGCCGGTGCTGCAACTGCACCGGCCACTGCCATTGTTGAGGTTCCCGCCGAAGGCCTGGCGAACTCCGCACGCATCGCAGCCCGCACCGAGAAGCCTGTCAGCGGGCGGCCGGACCTCAGCGAGGCCAGGATCGTCGTGGCCGGCGGTCGTGGCGTGGATGGCGACTTCGGGCCCGTTGAGGAGCTCGCGGATGCCTTGGGCGCAGCTGTTGGCGCATCCCGCGCTGCCACCGATGCAGGTTGGATTGGCCATGATGCACAGGTTGGCCAGACCGGCGTCACGGTGTCGCCGCAGTTGTACATCTCGGCTGGCATTTCAGGTGCTATCCAGCAGAAGGCGGGCATGCAGACCTCCAAGGTCATCGTGGCCATCAACAAGGATGCAGAATCGCCTGTCTTCGAGATTGCGGACTACGGCATCATCGGGGATCTTTTCAAGGTGCTGCCGCAGGCCACTGCCGAAATCCAGAAGCGGAAAGGCTGATCCCTTTGCCTACTGACGTTCCGTCAGCAAAGAGCCCGTTCGACGCTTCCACGGAGCGCGTTGAGCGGGTGCTTTGTTTTACTGCCCATCCCGATGACATCGATTTTGGTGCTGCAGGAACCATTGCGGCCTGGACGGCTGCCGGGGTCGAGGTCAGTTATTGCATCATGACCGATGGGGATGCGGGCGGTTTCGACCCCGCGGACCGCGAACGGATCATTGATCTACGGGCCGAGGAGCAAAAGCGCGCAGCTGCTCTGGTGGGTGTTACGGATATCCACTACCTTCATGAGCGGGACGGGTACCTGGAACCGACGCATGGCGTCATCAAGCAGGTAGTGAAGCTGATTCGCGAAATCCGTCCGGACATCGTGCTGACCATGCACCCGGAACGGAACTGGGACCGCCTCCAGAAGAGCCACCCGGACCACCTGGCAGCGGGGGAAGCCGTGACCCGGGCGGTGTATCCGGCAGTGGAGAATCCGTTCGCCTACCCGGAACTGGCTGAGGCCGGACTTGAGGCCTATAAGCTGCCGTGGCTGTGGTTTATCTCCAGCCCGGAGTCCAGGGAGAACCATTCTGTGGATGTTTCGGAGCATGTGGACGCCAAGCTTGACGCCATCAGGGTCCATGCGAGCCAGCATCCCGATATCGAGGGAATGGACCGCATGGTCAGGGGCATGATGCTGGGCAATGCTGAGCGGGCCGGCCTGCCTGACGGAGCGAGCGCTGAGTTCTTCCACGTAGTTGCAGTCAACGGATCCACCACCATCGCAGGGTTCTGACATTGCCGTGGTGTAACCCGTGTCATATGCTTGATCTCGGTTAAATCATATTTATTCGAGGAAGGCAGACTTTGATGGCGAAGACTGCGCAACAACCCGTGCTGGTGATTATGGGAGTCTCCGGTTCCGGCAAGTCCACCGTGGCCGGCGTTCTCGCCGGGAAGCTTGGATGGGATCTCGCCGAGGGGGACGACCTGCACCCAGAGTCCAACGTGGCCAAGATGCAATCGGGGCTGGCTCTCAGCGATGAGGACCGATGGCCTTGGCTGGGCATCATCTCGGAGTGGATCCGTGAGCGCGCGGATGCCGGAACGCCGGCAATCATTACGTGCTCGGCACTCAAAAAGAGGTATCGCGATGTGCTCCGCGGCGAGAACGTGGTTTTCGTCTTCCTGCAGGGGAGCAAGGACAAGATTTCCGATCGTCTGGCCTCCAGGCACGGCCACTTCATGCCGCCGTCCCTCCTGGAATCGCAGTTCGACGCCCTCGAGGAACCGACGGAGGACGAGAGCTACATCTCCTTGTGTGTTTCGGCGTCTCCTGCCGAAGAAGCGGACGAGGTCATTGAACGCCTCGGCCTGCACCCTGTAGTTGCCGGTACCGAAACGAACGCTTCGTGAGGTTCCTGGAGGCCGCCACAGAGGTACAGGAATGGACGGCGCATGACACCCAGTTGCTGGTGGTCGCAGCGCTGGGCATCGCACTGATTGTGGTGCTGATCGCCAAACTGAAACTGCATCCGTTCCTTGCACTGGTTCTGGGCTCGGCTTTTGTTGGCCTGGCGTCAGGCGTGGAGCTGGGCAAAGTCATCACCAATTTCGAGGACGGCGTTGGGGGAGTCCTCAAGGAAGTTGGCCTGCTTATTGCCCTGGGGGCCATGCTCGGCAAGCTGCTGGCCGATTCAGGTGGCGCAAACCGTGTGGTGGACACGTTGCTGGCCAAGGCGAGCGGAAACAAGTTGGTCTGGATGATCACGCTTGTAGCCGTCATCATCGGACTGCCGATGTTCTTCGAAATCGGGCTTGTCTTGTTGCTTCCGGTGATCGTCCTGGTGACTCAGCGATCCAAAATGAAACTGATGCGCATCGCGATCCCGGCGCTGGCCGGACTCTCGGTCCTCCACGGGCTGGTGCCACCGCACCCGGGACCACTGATCGCGATCAGTGCAGTCAAAGCGGAGTTGGGAACGACGCTGGGCCTGGGCATCCTCGTAGCGATTCCCACAGTGATCATCTGTGGTCCGCTTTTCTCACGGTTGGCTGCCCGCTGGGTCCCCGTTGACGCGCCCGCCGTAGCCGGTGGCATCGACACCCGGCACTCAGCGGACCTGAGCGAAGTGAAGCGCCAGCCGTCGTTCCTGGTGACCCTGTTGACGATCATTTTCCCGGTGGTCCTCATGCTGTTGAAGGCTTTGGGCGGCATCATCTGGCCAAACCCTGAAACGGCGCCGGCCATCAGGATCTTCTTCGACTTCGTGGGCCAGCCCCTGGTGGCCATGACACTGGCAGTCCTTCTGGCGATCGTAACGTTCGGATATGCGGTGGGCTTCACGGGAAGCAGGATCACAGCCAAATTGGGTGAAAGCCTGGGACCCATTGCCGCCATCCTCCTCATCGTGGGTGCCGGCGGTGGTTTCAAGCAAACCCTGATTGGCGCCGGCGTGGGCGACGCCGTCAAGAAATGGGCCGAGGGTGCCAACATGTCAGTCCTGGTGCTCGGCTTCATCGTGGCAGTGGCCCTGCGCCTGGCCACGGGTTCGGCAACCGTGGCCACTGTGACGGCGGCGGGCATTGTGGCGCCCCTTGCCAGCAGCCTGAGCCCCACGCACGCAGCTCTGTTGGCTTTGGCTATTGGCGCAGGTTCCTTGTTCCTGTCCCACGTCAACGACGCCGGATTCTGGTTGGTCAAGGAACTGTTCGGGCTAACCGTTGGGCAGACTTTCAAGACCTGGTCGGTGATGGAGACCCTGATCTCCGTCGTGGGCTTCGGCTTCGTGATGCTTCTATCACTCGTGGTGTAGCTGCCGAAGAAGCCGAGTGAAAGCACAACGGCGGCCGTCCCACTGAGGGGACGGCCGCCGTCGTGCGTTGAATTTTCAAGAGTCAGGCGCTGAGCCCGACCACCAGAACAGGGTCCGTGGTGGGGGCGCTCGATCCGCCTGTGGGTTCCACAGTGATGGCTACGGACGAAGCTGACGCCAAGCCCTTCACGACGGCCGGTTTGGACAGCGTCTGGGCATCCATGGTGCCCTGCGGCACCGGGGCAGAGCCGTCCTTGGGGAGGGTCCACAACTGGTAGACCTTGCCTTCCGGCGCGGGTGCTACACCATCCATCAGAACCACGAAGGAATCCTTCGCCGATGATGCTGAGATGGTGGCCGTACCACCGCCGGGAACGGGCGCAGAGGTCTTTTGGACGTCCTGCGCTTGGAGCACTTGGTTGACGGGGTCGTTCTGTGCCGTGACGTAGGTGCCTACTCCGATCCCCCCGAGGGCAATCACTGCTGCAGCCGCGGCGCCGATGATCCATCGGCGCGCGCCACCGGCGCGTGCACGCTCCTCACGCCTCATTCTGGCGGCTGCGAGGTCGTCGACGGCGGGGCTTGCCACCGAGGGCGCCTCCGGCTCTTCGAGGGGTTGGGCGGCGGCATCCTTGGTGATGCGCTCCAAGATGTTGTCGAACAGACCTGCGGGCGGTTCTTCCTCGGGGGCAAAACTGACGGCCAGGGTTTCGCGCGCTTCGCGGACCCGCTCCAGGAACTCAGTGCGTTCCGGGGTATCGGTAAGGTAGTCGTCGATCATGGCCCGTTCGTGGTCGCTCAAGGCGTCCAGGGCGTAGATTTCCGCCAGCTCGAGGACTCGGCCCTCAGCGAGGTCGGTAGCGATGTCGTTGGCAAACATTCTGCGGATAAAGCCTCCACCGGTGTTTTCGGTCATATCAACCCACCCCGAGGCAGGTCTTCAGTCGCAGCAGTCCATCACGGATGCGGGACTTGATGGTCGGGACGGCCGCGCCGAGGTGCTCGGCGACCTCACGGTACGTCAGGCCGCCGTAGTAGGCGAGCCGGACTGATTCACGCTGGGTGTCCGTCAGCGTGCCGAGGCATCTGCTGACCGCCTCCGCCTCAAGATTCGTGTCGGCTTCTTCCGCGACGACGTCACGGTCCGGGTCTTGGCTCGCAGCGCCGTACTTGGCTTCGCGGTCCGTTGCCGCTTGTACGGCGCGGACCCGGTCAATGGCTCGTCGATGAGCAATGGTCATGAGCCAAGCCAGCGGGGTCCCTGCGGCGCGGTCAAACTTGGCTGCACCTTGCCATACTTGGAGATATACCTCCTGAGTTGCGTCCTCGCTGAGGTCAGGGTCTATCAAGACGCGTCGTGCCATGCCGAAGACGCGCCGCGAGGTCAGGCGGTAGAACTCAGCAAAAGCCTGCTGGTCGCCTCCTGCCAGGAGCTCAAGCAAAGCAGTCAGTTGCGAGTTCAAGTCTGTCGCGCTGCCGGTGGCCTCGAAGACCGGGGGGCCGGGATTGTTGGGGATGTCCATCACCGTCCAGCATATGTGCTCCCGTCTGAAACCGGCAGCATCACGGGTTTGCGTCGACGGCGCGGCGGTGCAGCGGTTTGCCGTCATCACCCTGGTCTGCAGCGCGCTCACGTAGGCTCCCTCGATGAATATCCACGGCAGGACTTGTTCCTGCATAAGGTATTCGGTGCAGATGCCCCGTTGGATGGGCTAGACCTTGGCGCCGGCAAATCCGTTCTGCCGCCAGGCCTCGAAGACGGCAATCGAGGCAGCATTGGCAAGGTTCAGTGAGCGCAAGGAAGGTTTCATGGGAAGGCGGACACGGGCCGTGACGTGCGGGTCCTGTTTGAGCCAGTCCGGCAGTCCCACGGATTCCGGCCCGAACATGAGGACGTCCCCCTCGCGGTAGCTGATATCCGTGTACGAGGTCTCGCCGTCGGAGGTGTAGGCGAAAACGCGCTCGGGCTTAAGGGCTGTCCATGCGGCGTCTATGTCCTTGTGCACCGTGACTACCGCGAGATCGTGGTAGTCGAGACCGGCGCGGCGCAGCTTGGCATCGGAAAAATCGAAGCCGAGAGGTTCCACCAGGTGGAGCTCAGCCCCTGTGATGGCGGCCAAGCGGATGGCGTTGCCCGTATTGCCCGGGATTTCTGGGGTGTGGAAGAGGATTCGGAACACTGTTACATCCTAGTCAGCCTGCGGACTGGTCGCGGTGGCCCATGGCAGGTTGACGCAGGGTGGACGCACACGCAGCGTAGGCGGGCTTAGTGCATTCCGCGAAGAAGACGGGCCAACACAGGCACTACCACGGTGTTGGGCGCCGGCCCTGAACTGAGGAATTGCTTCAGTCCCCTCACCAGGCCCGCAGCGTTGACTACCTCCACTGCATTGTTGCTCGACTGTCCCTTGCCGTACTGGTCGATGACGGGTTCGTGAAGATTTCCGTCAGGACTGTGAAGGACCACCCAGCCGGTGACATTGAGTTCCGGAAAGAGGTCCTGCATGTGTCGCACGATGTGGGCGAGCTGTGGAGGAGCCACCGAACGGCCGCCATGGCGCAGTGAATGGCCGTCCCATGCATAGGCGCCTTTGGGCAACAGCATGGAACCGATCAATGCCAGCCGATAGCCGGAAAGGACCGCGTGGTCAATGTGGTTGTTATCCGACGGTGAGCGCAGGCCATTGATCAGCCGGGCTGCGGGTATGGCGGGCAGGACTTGCCGGCTGATGAGCTGGACCGTGCGCATTTCGCGCTGAATACGGGCCTCGGCACCAAAAATGCCCCGTTTTCGGGGGAGTCCGTGAACCTGCCGGGCCGCTTCCGCCGCTGAAATGAGCGGAACCTCGCTGGGATCGTCAAAGGAGGGAACGTACACCGCGGGATCACCGGCAGTGTTGCGCTGGGCTTGGGGCCGTTTGACGTTTGTGGTGGCGGAAGGACCCGGGGCGGCGGTACCTGAGTAATCACCGGGCCGGGGCTGGCTCACACCCGAAGCGCCCTGGGCGTACCGTCGGTCGTAGTCGGCCCTGCGCCGGGGATCAATGAGCGTTTCGTACGCGAGGGTCACGCGCCGGAACATCTCAGCTTCTCCGCCATGATCGGGGTGGGCTTTCCGGGCAGCCTTGCGGTAGGCCACTTTGATCTCCTTGTCCGTAGCGGTGACGGAAACGCGGAGAACCTGATAGTGCGAACTGCTGCCCTCGGCCAAGCACGGGCCCTTCTCTATGGTGATGGTCGCGCCTCTGAAGAGGTGCGGTACTGGCAAGTTTATCCAGCCACTATGTGAACGTCGGTAACGGGGCGTGTGGTTCCCGCTGGCATAATTCAGGCTGTGAAACCTCCGGCGGACGAGAACCCCTTCAGTACGCCGATGAAAATCGCTGTTGCCATTAATCCCGCGGCCTCTTTTGGTCGTACGCGCAGTGTCGGGCACCAAGCCGCAGAATTCATCCGCGCAGCCGGGTGGGACGTCGTCGTGCTTGAAGCGGAAAACTATGACGCCCTGCGCAGATCCGTGGACCGGACGCTGGGCACCGGGGTGAAGGCGTTGGTAGTGGTGGGCGGCGACGGCATGGTTCACCTGGGCGTGAATGCGCTCGCAGGATTGGACATCCCCCTCGGCATCGTTCCCGGCGGGACAGGCAATGACGTGGCGCGGCTTTTGGCTTTGCCCTTGAAAGACCCCCGGGCCGCGTGCGGCCGACTGCTGGATGCGCTGGAAACCGGCGGACGCAGGATCGACGCCGGCAGGATCACCGCAGGCGGCCGGACGACGTACTTCGCCGGAGTCCTCTCCGCCGGGTTCGATGCCGCCGTCAACGAGCGGGCCAACTCGTGGAGCTGGCCCAGGGGAAAGAGCCGTTACAACCTTGCGATGCTTAGGGAGCTGCTCTCTTTCCGCCGGATCAGCTACACCGTCACTGCCGATGACGTCACCTGGCTTCAACCTGCCCTGCTCATTTCGGTGGCCAACGGACAGTTCATTGGCGGAGGCATGAAGATTACCCCTGAGGCGGTGCCCGATGATGGCTGGCTGGACATGTTCGTGGTCAAGCCCCTGTCCAGACTCCGTTTCCTGGCCGTATTTCCCAAGGTTTTCGCCGGGGAGCACACCAGCCATCCCGCTGTGGAGATCCGGCGCGTCCGGAAGGTGCGTTTGGAAGCCGCAGGAGTAGTGGCATACGCGGACGGCGAGCGAATCGCCGAATTGCCTGTGGACGTCGACCTAGTTCCTGCGGGTTTGTGGGTTCTCGCATAGTTAGCCCCGCTGCCTCGGGCAGCTAGACTCGATCGCGGTGACAGGCCGCGGGAACTGCGCGGCGAGTCGGTCGGCAAGGTTCCGACACCCTATTCCAGACTGCACGGCAAGGAGACATAGTGGCGAGCAACGTTCGACGACGACTGGCCGGCCCGGTTGCCATCGGAGCCGCCGGCGTTCTACTGGCCGGCTGCAGCGTCAACGTCCCTGATCCCGCTGCGCCAAAACCGTCGCCGTCGTTATCCACGCTGGCAACTCCCACCATCACTCCGGGGCACGACGCGGCCGCTGTGGCTGCGAAGGACTTGCCGCTCGCGGCGGGAGGGACTTTGGCCCCGGGGGACCCCGTGACCGTTACCACGCGGTTGGAGGAGGTTCCAGGTTGGTCGGTGGTTCATTCCGCGTTGCAGGGCGAAAACAGATACAAGAAGACGGACGGGTGCACACTCGCGGTCCGGGTCAGCGTGAATCAGGGCCCGCTGGTGGTTGCTGGCGACGACGCCGCGTCAACCAAGGAATTGTTCACCTACCTCAATGCAGGTGCGCTGGACGCTCTGAGGCCCGCGTCGTTGCGTTGGGGAGAAGGGTCCGATAAACCCCAACACAGCGTGGAGTTCCTTGGTTTGGAATCTTCGGCAGCTTCAGGTGGCAAGCCGGCCTTGGTCCTGGCCAGGTTGTTCAGCGCCCCCGCGTCCTCCGTCTATGTTTCCCTGTCGTGCCCGGACGATGCCACCCTGGCGGCAGCGCGTGCAGAGGCGTTGGCGCAGCTCGTTGTGGTCCCGCCGTCCTGATCGTGCCCCGGCATGCGGCACCTATCTGTTGAGGCCGGCATCGGCCGTATGGGGCATCGGTAGAATTAGAGGGTGCCTGTATACCTTGACCATGCTGCAACCACGCCCCTGTCGGCCGAAGCGCTCGCTGTCATGACGCGCGAGTTGGCGCGGACGGGCAACCCTTCGTCGCTGCACGGAGCAGGACGCCGCGCCAGGCGGGCAGTCGAGGACGCACGGGAGACCTTGGCAGCTGCAGCCGGGGCCCATCCGTCCGAGGTCATTTTCACTTCCGGCGGTACTGAATCGGACAACCTGGCTGTTAAGGGGCTTTTCTGGGCCAGGCGTGACGAAGACTCCCGCCGGACCCGCATCCTTTGCTCCGCCGTCGAGCACCATGCGGTCATGGATACCGTTGAATGGCTTGAAAAGCACGAGGGCGCAGAGGTTGTATGGCTTCCCGTTGATGCCGACGGCAAGGTCCGGCTTGAGGCAGTCAAGCAGGAAATTGAACACGATCCTGGATCGGTAGCGTTGGTCACTGTGATGTGGGCCAATAATGAAGTCGGCACCATCCAGCCCGTGATGGACATCGTGGAGTTGGCGGCACCGCATGGAATCCCGGTTCACTCCGACGCCGTCCAGGCTTTCGGATCCATCCCTGTTGATTTCCGGCGCTCAGGACTTGCAGCGATGTCCGTGTCGGGGCACAAGCTCGGTGGTCCGGTCGGCGTTGGGGCCCTTTTCCTGGGGCGGGCCGTCAAGCTGACGCCGGTACAGCACGGAGGCGGTCAAGAGCGTGATGTTCGTTCCGGGACGCTGGACACTCCGGCAATTGCCGCCTTTGCCGCAGCCGCTGAAGTTGTCACTGCAAACCTTGCGGCTGAGCGGGAGCGCCTCAGCACGTTACGTGAGCGCCTGATCAGCGGGGTGCGCGAGTCGGTTCCGGATGCAGTCCTCAGGGGTGCCGCCGGAGACGGGAGACTCCCGGGAAACGCCCATTTCACCTTCCCTGGTTGCGAAGGCGATTCGCTGCTCTTTCTCCTGGACCTGGCCGGTGTCGAGTCCTCTACGGGCTCTGCCTGCACAGCCGGGGTGCCCAGGCCATCACATGTTCTCCTGGCCATGGGATTGGATGAGGACACCGCCCGTGGGGCCCAGCGTTTCACTTTGGGCCACAATTCCACCAATGCAGACGTGGATGAGCTCCTCAAGGCGCTTCCCGAGGCGTGCCTCAGGGCGCGCCAGGCTGGAATGGCTGGCCACGAATCCAGCATCCAAACGGCGGCGACGGTGGCCCGGCAGGCCTAGGTTGTGGGCTGTGCAAGTCCTCAACCCTGTCTTTGACCTCTGGATTCAGAAGCGGGCCTACCACGGTGTTTTAGGGGCAGATGGCGAGGCAGGCTAGAATAGATGGGCACGCCGGCTGTTTCCACAGCCGGATCGGTTGCTCCAACTCCCACAGACAGAAAGCCAGCATGCGAGTACTTGCAGCAATGAGCGGCGGAGTTGACTCCGCCGTGGCCGCAGCCCGGGCCGTCGAGGCCGGACACGACGTTGTGGGAGTCCATCTTGCTTTGTCGCGCATGCCTGGCACCCTGCGTACGGGAAGCCGAGGCTGCTGCACCATCGAAGATTCGCGCGACGCTTGGCGAGCCTGCGATGTCCTGGGAATTCCCTACTACGTGTGGGACTTCTCGGAGCGCTTCAAGGAAGACGTCGTCCAGGATTTCATTGACGAGTACGCCGCCGGCAGGACACCGAACCCGTGCATGCGATGCAACGAGCGGATCAAGTTCGCAGCCCTTCTGGAGAAGGCCATCGCCTTGGGTTTCGACGCCGTATGCACCGGACACTACGCAAAGGTCATCGAAGACGCCGACGGTAACCGGGAGCTCCACCGCGCGGCAGATTGGGCCAAGGACCAGAGCTACGTTCTGGGTGTCTTGACCCATGAGCAACTGAAGCACTCCATGTTCCCGTTGGCGGACACTCCGTCCAAGGCCGAGGTGCGTGCAGAGGCGGAGCGCCGGGGCTTGTCCGTGGCCAACAAGCCGGACAGCCACGACATCTGCTTTATCTCCGACGGTGATACCCGCGGATGGCTGGCCGAAAAGATTGACATGACCACTGGGGACATCGTTGACGAAACGGGTGCCAAAGTCGGCGAGCATCCGGGCGCCAACGCCTTTACGGTAGGGCAGCGACGAGGCCTGAAATTGGGCACGCCCGCGGCAGATGGCAAACCACGGTTCGTTTTGGAGATCCGTCCCAAGGAAAACAAGGTGGTTGTAGGACCGGAAGCCCTGCTGGCAATCGACGAGATCCGCGGCATCAAGGTTTCCTGGGCCGGATTGCCCATTGCCGAAGTGAGCAGTGGCGTTGAGTTCGACTGCCATGCCCAGGTCAGGGCCCACGGCGACCCCGTTCCAGCGATCGCCCGCGTGGAAACCGTCGCGGATGATTCCGGCGTGGAGAGAGCCCAACTCGTCGTTACGCTGACAGACCCGTTGCGCGGCGTCGCACCGGGACAGACCGTGGTTCTCTATCAAGGCAGCCGGGTACTGGGACAGGCAACCATTGATGCTGCCCGTTCCCTCCAGAGGGAAGCGCTCTAAGAGCTAAGGCTCTCGCAGTAAAACCTACTGGAAAGTAAATTTTGTGTCTCAAATCACAAAATGAGGGGTTCGCGGCCTTCGAAGTCTGGTTGAATCGTGGAATCAAGAGTGCGCTCCGTCACAAATTACCCACGGCGGCGCGCCGAATCCATCGAACAGAAGGTTCACCAGATGGCACTGAACAAGAAGGCCCTGCACGGCGTTATCGCGCTGGCGGGCATCTCCGCGCTCGCCTTGACGGCATGCACGGGACCCTCCGGCGGCGGCTCATCCTCCGCTCCGGCAGCCGCAGGCCCCATCGCCTACGGCACTACTGACAAAGTCACCTCGCTGGACCCCGCAGGATCCTACGACAACGGTTCATTTATGGTGATGAACCAGGTCTACTCATTCCTGCTCAATTCCAAGCCCGGCGGTGCGGAACCCGTTCCGGACCTCGCGGAATCGTCGTCGTTCACGGCGCCGTCGGAGTACACCGTCAAGCTCAAGTCCGGGCTCAAGTGGGCCAACGGTCACACCTTGGATTCGAAAGACGTGAAGCATTCCTTCGATCGGCAGGTGGCAATCAACGACCCCGCCGGGCCAGCGTCGCTACTGACCAACATCGAGAGCGTGAGCACGCCGGATGCCACCACAGTGGTGTTCAAGTTGAAGAACGCCAACGACCAGACGTTCAGCCAGATCCTCAGCAGCCCCGCCGCGCCGATCGTGGACGATGAAGTCTTCCCGGCCGACAAGATCCTTTCAGACGACGAGATCATCAAGGCCAATGCGTTCTACGGCCAGTACACGATTGACAGCTACAAGAAGAACGAACTGGTCAGCTTCAAGGCCTTTGCGGATTACCAGGGTGTTCTTGGCAAGCCGGCCAACGATGCCGCCACCATCAAGTACTACGCCAGCCCCACCAACCTGAAGCTCGAAATCCAGCAAGGCGCCATTGACGTCGCTTTCCGCAGCCTCAGCGCCACGGACATTGACGATCTCCGCAAGGATTCCAAGGTCAAGGTCCTCACCGGTCCGGGTGGCGAGATCCGTTATGTCACCTTCAACTTCGACACCATGCCATACGGAACCAAGGCGGCCGGCGCGGACCCGGCGAAGGCACTGGCCGTTCGCCAGGCCGTAGCCAACCTGGTTGACCGTCAAGCGATCGCTGATCAGGTCTACAAGGGCACCTACCTGCCCCTGTACTCGAATGTTCCCAGCGGATTCCTCGGTGCCAACGAGTCCTTCAAGGATGCTTATGGCGATGGCGGTAAGCCCAGCCTGGACAAGGCCAAGAAGGTCCTCACGGACGCCGGCATTACTGAACCTGTGGCCCTGAACCTGCAGTACAACCCGGACCACTACGGTGGATCCTCCGGAGATGAATACGCCATGGTCAAAGAGCAGCTTGAAAAGTCCGGGCTCTTCACTGTGAACCTGCAGTCCACCGAATGGGTCACGTACAGCAAGGCCAGCCGTGCGGACGAATACCCGGTGTTCCAGTTTGGCTGGTTCCCGGACTTCAGCGATGCCGACAACTACCTCACCCCGTTCTTCCCTGAGGGCGGCTTCCTGAAAAACCACTACAACAACGCCACGGTCAACGATCTCATCGGCAAGCAGCTCACCGAAGCGGACAAGACCAAGCGCGAAGCGGCCATCAAGGAAGTCCAGACCGCCCTCGCCAAGGACATCTCCACACTGCCGCTGCTTCAAGGCGCGCAGGTGGCGGTAGCCGGAAGCGGCGTCAATGGAGTCGAGAAGACCCTGGATCCGTCCTTCAAGTTCCGCCTGGGCGTCATCTCCAAGTAACCGCACCTTTGCGATGAGAAGGGAGGCGGGACACTGATCCGGTGTCCCGCCTCCTTTGCTGACCACCAAGTGGCCGGCACGCATGAGACAACCCCGTGTAATCCACGGGCAGGAAATGCAGGTAACACATGACAACACTTATTGACGTTCCCGAGGCGGAGCCCGGGATCGTTGCTCCAAAGAGCAAGTCCAAAGCCGGGGGAGGGCTGGGAAGGTACATCGTGATCAGGTTCTTCCTGATCATTCCCACCGTTTTTATTTTGGTAACACTGGTTTTCTTCCTGATGAGGGTCATCGGAGATCCCATCACCGCATCTCAAGGCGGACGCCTGCCCCCGGACGTCCTGGCCCAACGCATTCACGACGCCGGGTATGACCGACCGGTCCTGGTTCAGTACTTCGAGTACCTTGGCCAGCTGATCACCGGGAATTTCGGAACCACCATCACTGACCGGCGTCCCGTACTGGAGGTGCTGACTACTTTCGGCGCAGCCACCCTCGAGCTCTCCATCAACGCACTGATCGTGGCTCTCGCCGTCGGTATCCCGTTCGGACTTATCGCCGCCCAACACCGGGACAAAGCCCCCGACGCCCTGTTGAGGTTTTTCGCCATCCTTTGCTACGCAACCCCTGTCTTCTTCTCGGGACTTCTCCTCAAGTTGACGTTTTCCGTATGGCTCGGTTGGTTCCCGGTAGCCGGCCGTGCCTCCACCCTTACGGAACTCACCATGAGTGCCTTGGCAGCCCCCTCCGGTATCTACTGGCTGGACGCGCTGCGCAGTGGAAACTTCACGGCACTCGGTGACATTGTTTCCCACGCAGTCCTCCCGGCAATCGCACTGGGCTTACTCACCGCCGGTGTTTTCCTTCGCCTGGTCCGCACCAACGTGATCGGAACCCTGGGGAAGGACTACATCGAGGCAGGGCGCTCAAGGGGCGTCAGCGAGTTCCGGCTGGTGACCAAGCACGCGTACAAACCGGCATTGATTCCCATCATTACCGTCATGGGCCTGCAAATAGCACTGATGCTGGGCGGCGCCATCCTGACCGAAACCACCTTTGAGTGGAAGGGCCTGGGGTACCAGTTGGTGCAGTACTTGAATGCCCGCGACTTCGTGGCCGTCCAAGGCATAGTGGTCCTGCTGGCCATCATCGTCGCCGTCACCAACTTCATCGTGGATATCATTGCCGCGCTCATCGACCCCCGAGTGAGGTACTGACCATGAGCACTCCACAGTTAACCCGAGCCAAGGAGCCCTTGTTTTCCCGGCTTCCTGTAATCAGCCACCTGAAGAAGAGCGTAGGCCTTCAGCGGGGCATGCTCATTGTGGGTGTTGTCCTCAGCGGAATCTTCCTGCTGACCAGTATCTTCGCCCCTCTCCTTGCTCCCTATGGATACTCCCAACTCAGCGATGACTCCGGTTCGTTTCCCACCCAGGAAGCTCCAAGCGCCAAGCACCTGCTGGGAACCACCGTTGGCGGTTACGACGTCCTGTCGCGGGTGGTGTGGGGTTCCCAAACAGCGGTGACAGTCATCATTGTGTCCGTGGCCATGTCCCTGTTCCTCGGTGTGGTCCTTGGCCTTCTCAGCGGCTACTTCGGAGGTTGGCTGGACCGGATCCTGGTGGTTGTGGCAGACGCCATCTATGCCTTTCCAACCTTGCTCCTGGCAATCGTGATTTCCATTGTGATCAGCCGCGGGCAGTCCAGCTTCTGGGGCGGCATCTTCTCTTGTGCTTTCTCCATCACCGTGGTTTTTGTGCCCCAGTATTTCCGGGTCATCCGTGCAGAGACCATCCGGCTCAAGGCTGAGCCGTTTGTGGAATCAGCCAAGGTCCTGGGGGCGTCCAGTGTTCGCATCATTGGGCGGCACATTTTCAAGAACGCCACCCGGACCCTGCCGCTCATGTTCACCCTCAACGCCTCCGAAGCGATCCTGACCCTTGCCGGACTGGGGTTCCTTGGCTTCGGGATCGAACCGACGTCTGCGGCTGAATGGGGTTTTGACCTCAACAAAGCACTGGCTGATACCTCCTCCGGTATTTGGTGGACCGGCGTCTTCCCCGGCGTCGCGATGGTCCTCACCGTCCTGGGGCTGACCCTGGTGGGCGAGAGCATCAACGACCTCAACGATCCCCGGATCCGTGGCCGCAAACGCGCGGGCCGAACACCAGTACCCGGTACACCGGCAGGACCGGAATTGCCGGCAAACCCGGCAGAGGCAGGAAAGTCATGACCACCAACCTTGGAAACCTCTCAGACGGGGCAGGCACGGAACAGCCGGTACTCACCATCGATCGGCTCCAAGTCACCTTTGCCACGGACGGCGGCGACGTTCACGCCGTCAAAGACGTAAGCCTGAACGTTGGAGCCGGAGAAGTAGTTGCCATTGTGGGCGAATCGGGTTCCGGAAAGACGGTGACGGCCAAGACCATCCTGGGCCTGCTTCCGGAAACCGCCATCAGCTCGGGAGCTGTGGTGATCAACGGCAACAACGTCATTAGCGTCAGCCAATCCACCCTCCGCAAAATCCGGGGCCGCGATGTGGCCATGGTGTTCCAGGAGCCCTCCACGGCGCTGAATCCGGTCTTCACCGTGGGCTGGCAGATTGCCGAAGGCATCCGTGCGCACTCCACGGACGGGCGGCGCCTCTCAGCCAAGGAAGCCAAGGAAAGGGCAACCGAGGCACTTCGCAAGGTGGGCATCCCGGATCCTGAAACGCGGGTCAACTACTATCCACATCAGTTCTCCGGTGGCCAGAAGCAACGTGTGGTCATAGCTGCGGCGTTGGCGCTCAATCCCGGACTGATCGTGGCCGATGAGCCCACCACGGCCTTGGATGTCACAGTCCAAGCCGAAATCCTCCAGCTCCTGCGCGATTTGAGGGACAACTACGGCACCTCGATCGTGCTCATCACCCACAACATGGGAGTAGTGGCGGATCTGGCGGACCGTGTTGTGGTGATGTACCAGGGTGACGTTGTGGAGGAGGCGCCGGCCAAGGTCCTTTTTGCTGAACCCCGGCAGGAGTACACAAAGAAGCTGCTCGCCGCGGTGCCGCACCTCGGACGAAACTCCGCATCCGAGGGCGCCCGAGGCCGGCTCCACCAAGATGGCAAAATCCTGGTGGAGGCAAAGAACCTCACCATCGAATACCCCGGGCGGTTCGGCAGGCACGGATTCAAGGCCGTGAATGACGTCAGCTTTACGGTGTCCGAAAATGAGGTCTTCGGATTGGTGGGTGAGTCCGGTTCCGGAAAATCAACCATCGGACGAGCCATTGCCGGCCTGACCCGCACCACGGGGGGCAGCCTGAAGGTCCTTGGGTACGAGATGTTGGACTTCAAGGAACGAACCTTCCGTCCGCTTCGCAAGGACATTGGTTTTGTGTTCCAAGATCCGGCGGCGTCCTTCAACCCGCACCTCACCATCGGCGAGTGCGTGGCCGAACCGCTCCTGATCCACACCCGGCCAGGAGCTGCTGGGGCGAGGAAGAAGGTAGGTGAGCTGCTCGAAGCAGTCCAGCTGCCGGCGTCGTACGCGGAACGGTACCCGCACGAGCTGTCCGGTGGGCAGCGGCAGCGTGCCTCCTTGGCGAGATCGCTGGCGCTCAACCCGCGCCTGTTGATCGCCGACGAACCCACATCCGCGCTTGACGTCTCCGTGCAGGCGAAAGTCCTGGACCTGTTCAAAGACATCCAAGAGCAGTACGGTTTCGCGGCTCTCTTCATCAGCCACGACCTCGCAGTAGTGGACATGTTGTCCCACTGGGTTGGTGTGTTGTACAAGGGCCGGCTGGTGGAGCAGGGGATCGGCAATCAGGTGATGGGATCACCGCAACACGACTACACCAAGCGGCTCATCGCCTCGCTGCCTGTGCCGGACCCCGATGAGCAAGCACGACGCCGGGAAGCGCACCGATCGCTGCTGGGCGGCTGAACCGTCCGTAGGACCTGCGTAAAGGTGAAGAAGGTGCGCCCCTCCCTGTGGCCTGGCCAGGGGAGGGGTAAGCCTTCTCCGCACCACACGGTGCGCTACCAAGTAACACCGGCGACGGCACCGCCCCGCACCATAGACTGGGGTGCATGACCGAGCAGAACAACGCCCTTCCCCACGACGCCGATTCCTTCAACCCGGCAGCGAGCTCCTTAGCCGGGCAGGTGGACCGTGCCGTCATGGACGAGCTGCTGTCCATCCGGTCCAGCATTGACAACATTGACGCAACACTTGTGTTCCTGCTTGCGGAACGCTTCAAAGCCACCCAAAAAGTTGGCATCCTGAAGGCCACCCACCAGCTTCCCGCCGGGGATCCGGGCCGCGAATCCGCCCAGATCGCCCGGCTGCGCAGGCTCGCAGAGGACGCACACCTTGATCCGGCTTTTGCAGAGAAATTCCTCAATTTCATCATCAGTGAAGTGATCCGCCACCACGAGGCCATCGCCGAGGATCACCAGATCTCCAGCCAGCAGGCGTGACCCGTGCCGGATTTGGAGAGCGTGCGCGCAAGCGCCACCGCACTGGGACCGTGGCCTGGCACTGATCCCACGGAGGCAACGCGGATCATCCGGGGCGAGTTGGGAGACCCCCACCTTCCTTTCCTGCCTCAACTGCCGGATCGCGGAGTGGGTTCGGATGGTGTCGGCCGGACTGGCTCCCTGCTCGTTGACTTGGCACTGGACGTTCAGCCGCACGGTTGGCGCCTGGTGGACAGGCCCGGGAAGGATGCCCGGCGCGCCAGCTCGGCGTTATCGACGGACATCAACATTCTGGCGGACATCGTCGGTTCCGAGGATGTGTCAGCAACGGAGTTCAAGATCCAGCTGCTGGGACCCATGAGCCTCGCGGCCAATCTTCACCTGCACAGCGGAGAGCGGGCACTGTTGGACTACGGCGCCCGCAGGGACATTGCGGAATCCCTGGCCGCCGGCGTCGGAGGGCACCTCAGGCGCATCGTCGCGGCCGTCCCGGGCGCCCGCCTGGTGGTCCAGATTGATGAACCGGACATTGCCTCCGTCATGGCAGGGACAATCCCCACGGCCAGTGGCTACCGCACCCTGCGGTCCATATCCGGTGAGGAAGTCACAGGGGCATGGCGGGTGGTCATTGATTCCCTGAAGTCTGCGGGCGTCGTCGAGACCGTGGTCTCTGTCCCGGAAATCGAAGCGCCCATCGAGCGGATACTTGCTGCTGGCGCAGACGGCGTCGCGGTGCCCTTGAAGGCCCTGACGTCGCGTCAGTGGGAGCAACTCGCCGCAGCCGTCGAAGGCGGAAAACGCGTTTGGGCAGGCGCGCTTTCCACCAACAACCCTCAAACTCAGCTACCACGCACGGCCGAGGTCATTGAAAGCATCTGGAAGCCGTGGCGCCAACTGGGCCTTCCGGCTTCCGGATTGGCCGGGCTCCGGGTCACGCCCTCGACGGGACTGGCGGACTTCAATCCCTCAGCGGCCAAAGATGTCCTGAAAAAGCTGACCCACGTGGCTGACGGACTGGACCAGCTGGCTCAGGGCTGACTGGAACACTTCAGTATCTCTTCTCCCAGCGGTCTGGTTCAGCGTACCGGGGCAGTGAGGTACCGGGGGCTGCTCCCGGCAGGTACGGCGCGAGGCGGTAGTCGAAGCGCCCTGCGTAGACAAGAACCAAACCGATCTGAGGCTGGATGACCTTGACCTGAATGCGGTGCTTGCCCTCGTCGTTGTCCCACCATTGTTCGGCATACGCGCGGGCGTCGAGGGCTGCCGGCAGTGGAATGCGGAGCGGCCCCAGGAAGAGCCTGCTCGCTTGGGACACACCCCGGAGACGGCCCTGGGCGGTGACGCTGACATCCAAGTCCGTGACCAGCCGGCGGTAACGGCCTACATGGTCCACCAAACGGGCGTTTTGATCGGCACGGGCAGGCAGGATGGCGCTGGTCGTATCGTGGAAGAGCCGTGTTCCCGAGGGGAAGTGGATCTCCCGGCGGGCAGTGAGCGCAGGACGTCCGAAGGGATCCATGTGGGCGTGGTTTTCTATCCGGAACGGTATACCCTCGCCGTATTCAGGAAAGAACGCCTCCTCACTTCCTGTCAGAGCGAGGAGCGGCCGTAGCCACTTCTGCCGGCACCCCACTACATCAAAGACGCCTTCGCCAATTCCATAGGAACCGGACCCGGCCGCCAAGGCAAAATACTCCTGGAGCTCCGGGGTAAGCCGGGCGAATTCCTCGCCCAGTGCCAGCTGATAGATGGGGGTATTCATGGCAGTCCTTCCTTGAAAACACCATGGGGGCGCACCTGAAAAACGGAGCCTGGAACCATCATCCCGCGTTAGAGCCGTCCTGCTGCTTTGAGCCGTATGTACGTATCAGCAAGCATCGGCGGAACGTCGTGAGGTTCAGCATCCACCACTTCGGCGCCGAGTTGGCGGAGCTGAGCCATCACCGCTGAGCGTTCCAACAGCGCGCGTTCGGCTGCCGCTGCCCGGAAAACCTGGCTGGCCGTGGTCCTCTTTTCCTTCATGGCAGAAAGAAGGGGATCCCTCACTGAGGCCACCACCACGACATGTTGGCGGGACAATTGAGCCACCGTGGGGAGGAGCCCTTCCTCGGGGGCACCGCCGTCGAGCGCCGTCAGGAGCACAACCAGTGACCTGTGCGCGGAGACGGCACGCACCTGAGCCGGGACCTGCTGCCAATCGAGTTCGATCAGTTCGGCCTCCAAAGGAGCCATGGACTGGACGAGCTGACCCAGCAAGTTCCCTTTTGACGCCGACTCAACCCTTGCGCGGAGCCTGCGGTCGTAGGCGAGGAAGTCCACTCGGTCGCCTCCGCGCTCGGCCAGCACGGAGAGCAGCAGGGCCGCCTCAATGCCGGTATCGAGCCGTGGTTCATCCTCAATTCTTGCGGCCGCTGTCCGGGAAGTATCAAGAACGATCACCACTCGCCGGTCGCGCTCCGGGCGCCACGTCCGCACCACAACTGAGGTGCGTCGCGCTGTGGCGCGCCAGTCGATGGAGCGGACGTCGTCACCCCGGACGTAATCGCGCAAAGAATCGAATTCGGTACCTGCTCCGCGGATCTGCACGGCGGCCCTGCCGTCCAGTTCCCGGAGCTTCCGGAGTTTTGAGGGGAGATGACGCTTCGAGTGGAACGGCGGGAGGACCCTCAGCTGGCCGGGCAGGACGCGTGTTCGCTGCCTTGCCGCCATGCCCAAGGGACCCACGGAGCGGATGGTCACGTGGGGGCTTGTGAGATCGCCGCGACGACGCGGGACCAAGGTTACTGTCATGCGGCGCCTCTCACCGGGCGGAACCACAAGGGACTGTGACGGGTTCAGCGCCCCCGCAGATGGCTGCCAGGTGTCCCTGACTTCGGCCCGCAGCTTGCGCCGGGTGGGGTTGGTGATGGTTACTACGGAGTCCGCTTTGCCCTCAAGTGTCACGTTTCCAGGCAGGACGCGATCCAGGACAAGTTGTGCGGGCGATGCCGCCAGCACCAGATCCGAGATCAGCACAAGCAGTAGTCCCGCGCCAACGAACAGGACGGTGCTCCATGCTGGGAACACCACCAACGGCACCAGACCCAGAAGGGCCAGCAGCACGAAACGACCCGTAATGGCCATTCAAGCCCCCTCGGCCAACATCGGTCCGGGGATCACCGGGGTACCGGGACGGACGCGAGGATGCTACCCAGGACATCGTCCACCACGATGCCATCCATCTGGGCTTCCGGCCGCAGGCCTACCCTGTGCCGCAGGCACGGCAAGGACAAGGCTTTGACGTCGTCCGGCGTGACGAATGACCTGCCCGACAACCACGCCCAGGCTTTGGCCGTTTTGAGCAACGCGGTAGCCCCACGGGGCGAAACGCCGAGTTGAAATGAGGGTGCGGACCTCGTGGCACGCACGACGTCAACAATGTAGGCAAGGATCTCCGGGGCCACCGCAACGTGGGCAACGGCCGCTTGGGCGTTGGAAAGTTCGACGGCGCCAGCCACCGGCCGCACGCCGGCTGCGGCAAGGTTTCGGGGATCAAAACCACTGGCGTGGCGGCGGATGACTTCAATTTCCTCAGCCCGTCCAGGCAGCGGCATGGTCAGCTTGAGGAGGAAGCGGTCCAATTGTGCCTCTGGCAGGGGGTAGGTGCCCTCGTACTCCACAGGGTTCTGGGTTGCCGCGACAATGAACGGACTCGGAAGCGGACGCGATACGCCGTCAACGGAAACCTGGCGTTCTTCCATGGCTTCCAAGAGTGATGCCTGGGTTTTCGGCGGGGTTCGGTTGATTTCATCGGCCAACATGATGTTGGTGAACACCGGGCCCTCACGGAAAGTGAACTCAGAGGTATGAGAGTCATAGACCAATGACCCCGTGACGTCACCTGGCATGAGGTCCGGAGTGAACTGAACACGTTTGGTGTCCAAGCTCAGGGCAGTGGACAAGGCCCGGACCAGAAGGGTCTTGGCTACGCCGGGAACGCCCTCAAGGAGGACGTGTCCGCCGCAGAGCAGGGCGATCAGCATGCCGGTAACCGTGGAGTCCTGACCGACAACGGCTTTTCCAACTTCGCTCCTGACGTTGAGCAGCGACTGCCGTGCCGGATCCTCGAGGGGATGCCTCTGTCCGTTTTCTGCGGGCGGCGCCTCGTGCTGCGACTCCTCGTGCTGCAGGGCTTCCTGCTGGGGCGTCGTCTCCGCGTAGTGGCTGTTGCTGTCCGTGTGGCTGCTCATCGGGCGATCGCTTCCTGTTCGATTCGTTCAATTTGTTGTGCCCACTGCACCAGTTGTCCTTCGCCTTGCGGCATGAAGTCGATCAGGATGGACCGGACTTCCGTGGCTGGCAGCTCTACATGGCGGGCTGTTATGTCCAAAAGTGCTTCGGCGGTGGCGTCAGCCCCAAGGTTGAAATGCCGGGCCAGCCGTGACAACGTTCCTGCCCTCAAGTTTCGGGCGGCCCGCTCCACAGCACGTGAGTCCTGGTAGAGACGTGCACGGCCTTCCGCTGTTTCGGCGGCTTTGACCACCACGGGCAGCGGCTCGAAAACCAGGGGGCCCATGCGCCGGCCCCGCCACGCGATGGCCAGCAGGGCTACCAAACCCAGCCACGGGCCGGCGAAGGCAAGCCAGCGCGGCGCGAGCTCATTGAGGGTGGGGTTCGACGTGGACGCCGGGATGTCTCCGACGCCGGGGATGTACCATACGAGGTCCGCGTTGTTCCCCAACGTGCGGAGCGCGAGGGCGGCATTGCCCTCCAGCGCGAGGTGTTGATTGTCCAAGAGCTCCCTGCTGCCCAACACGATGACCCTGCCATCGGCCGATGCTGCATATAGCCCGGGGCCGTTTCCACGGGGAGCGTAGCAAACCAGGGGCCCCGAAAAGATTGACCCCTGCGCAGATACCGGGCCGGCTTCCAAGGCATCGTCCTGGGTGCAGCCGGGTTCAATCACCTGTGTTGCTTCGGGAACCACCCCGCCAGGGCGGATCCCTTCCGTCAGGCCATTGAGTGTCCTGAGGCGCGGTGACACCACCACAACACGGTCTGCTGCTGCTGTGACTTCTTCAAGTTGGGATCGGTCGAGAAAGCCCTGTGCGTCGAAGAGGAATACTGTGGCCTCATCTCTGCTTGATAGCGCCTTCAAGGTGTCCTCGAACGTGTCTGTCGGGGTGACCGATACACCGTGGCGCCCCAGGATTTCGGCCACCGCCATGGCGCCATCCGGTGCCGGGTTTCGTGCGGACAGGCGCCGGGAGTCGGTGGCCCCGGCAACGCTGTCAATAGCCAGGAAAATCACCAGACCGGCCAGGAGAGCCACGAGGGCAATCCAGACGAGGTGCTTGCGGAACCAGGCTTTGAAGCCCCTTAGGGCTGAAAGTTCTGCGGCGGCGGCATGGTCCTGGCCCACGTGTTCTTTTGTTGTCATCGGGGTACCGCGAATCCGGCCTGGGCCTGCCCAGCGAAATCAGGCTTGAGGCCAAGAAGATCAGCATCCAGTTGGCGGACCGCCTCATAGTCCCCACGTGTTGCGGGGTGGTCGCCGTACCGTACAGCGTCGAAAACACCGGCAGCGGCGATGAGTCTGGCCTGTGCCACTCCAAAAACGCCGCCCAGTTGAGCGGCGGCTTCGTCCGCGGTCCTGCCAGCTCGAGGATCAATGATGTCGCGCTCTTCGGTGGAGCGGACAAGAGCACGGAACTGATCGACGACGGCGGACGTCCAGTTGCCGCCGTCGGCTGCTGACGCCGCCCTCGCACGGTAGCCCTCGGCGTCGACGGTGGTGTCGTCTCCATAGAGATCGCCGGACTCTTTTGCACTCCGGGCGTTCAGCCGTGGCCGCACGAAAACGATGGCGACGACGATGAGCACCAAAGCCAGAACCACCATCAGGGGAACAGCAAGATTGGGACCGGTCCCTGACCCACCTTCCAACGACGAAAGCCAATCCAGGAAATCCCGCCACAGTTGTTCCAGCCAGCCGGGCGTTGCATCCGGGTATCGGGGATTGGAGAGTTCCTCAACGGCCCAGCGCCGCGCTTCGTCGCGGTCCGGTGTCACAGGCGGTTCCATCAACGGCCGTGAGGAAAAAGCATCGATCGCGGCTGCTCTCATGCCTGGGGTTGCTGCCCGGGGGGAGCGGCCGGAAACTGTCCCCCGCCCGGTGGCCAGGCGGTGCTTCCGGGCACAGTGGATGGTCCGCCGGGGATCCCATCAGGATCGGAACCAGTTTCCATCAGCCTCAAAAGTTCAACGTCCAAGCCGTCCCGACGCATACGGAGGTCCATATAGATCAGGCTGGAAACGGACGCTTGAAAGGCGAACGTTACGGACCCCACCAAGGCCCCGATCGCCGTGGAAATCACCGTAGTCAGAACCAGGGTAGAGGTCATCGAGTCGGCGTCCGGGTGCGGAGCAACTACACCACCGACGGCGGCGGAAACCAAGGACACCGGAATTTGGACAATCTGGGCGATGACTCCCACCATGATGGCTACCACCAAGGTGATGCCGAAGATGCGCCACCAGTTGTTCTTGGTCAACTGCCAGGACCGGAGCAGTCCGTTGTAAACGCCGGTTCGTTCCACCACTATGACGGCAGGGGCCAGCATCAACTTCAGTCCGATCCAGACAAAGACCACGATGGCGCCCAGCCCAAGAGGAAGGACGATGACCAAGGCGGCAGGTCCCATAGTGGTAAACAACAAGATTGCAATCCCGATCACCGCGGCAGCAGCCAGGAGGCCGCCCAAGGTCAGCAGCGCGGCAACGCCGAGCAAGGGCAATATCCGGGGGGCAGCAAGCTTCCACATTTGTTTGAAGCCGGTCTTCCGGTTGAGGACCGAGCGGGAAACCGGCACCACCAGGACACCTTGGAGAACGGATCCCAGGAACCCGATCAGCACCGAAACTCCCAGGGTGCCTGCCATGAACGCGAAGAACGGGCCCATCGCATCGGCGAACTCCGCTTCCGAACTAACGGATTCAAAGGACATCGATACCTGGACCATGCCCACGGTGACAATGCCGATCATGACTGCTCCGAGGGCTTGCACGATCAGCGCAGAGCCAAACATGGAGGCAGCATTGCGGCGGATCGTCTGGAAAGAGCCGTCAAGAATCTCACCGAACTGCAGCGGCCGCAGGGGAATGATTCCGGGCTTCGGCGGAGCGACGTATAAGGGTTGGCCATAAGGTGGCCCCGGGGGCCATCCCGCAGGAGGCTGACCCGGGGGGTTTTGCCCGCCGCTCTGCGGCGCAGCCCATCCCTGGGGGCCGCCCCACTGCGGTTGGTTTCCCCACTGTGGTTGGTTTCCCCATTGTGGTTGGTTTCCCCATGGTGGTTGGTTTCCCCATGGTGGTTGGTTTCCCCACGCAGGCTGACCGCCCGGCGTCGGATTCTGGCCGTGCTCTGGCTGTGACACGATTCCCTCCCATAAGGTCCGGCCCGCCGACTCCCGACGTCCCCCAACACGGACCTTCGCACCCAGCCTATAGTCCCGCCGTCGTCCCTCATAGCCTGCCGCCCTGAGGGCTGTCCCGGGGCGTGGCGGATGAGGAGTGCAGTACGGTGGAGGTGCTCCGGGGGCGCCATGCCGTGCGCCGCGCCCAACGGGACAAAGACTTGGCGATAAGGGAATATATAACTATGAAGGCACGCATTCTGGTAGTTGACGACGACGAAGCACTTGCAGAGATGATTGGGATCGTCCTGCGCAATGATGGCTTCGAGCCGGTGTTCTGCGCAGACGGCGGCCAAGCTTTGGAGGTCTTCCGCTCCTCGAAGCCGGACCTTGTGCTCCTGGACCTGATGCTCCCGGGCTCGGACGGGATTGAGGTATGCCGGCAAATCCGCGGCGAATCGGACGTTCCCATCGTCATGCTCACCGCAAAGTCTGACACTTCCGACGTCGTTCGTGGTCTTGAATCCGGCGCCGATGATTATGTGCCCAAGCCCTTCAAGCCCGCTGAGCTGGTAGCGCGAGTGCGCGCCCGTTTGCGGCCCGGTGACCAGAAAGCCCCTGAAACCCTGCGTATCGCAGACGTCACCATCGACGTCGCAGGGCACTTGGTAACCCGTGGCGGGGAACGGATCTCGCTGACGCCCCTGGAGTTTGACCTTTTGGTTGCGCTGGCGCGCAAGCCGTGGCAGGTGTTCACCCGCGAGCTGTTGCTTGAGCAGGTGTGGGGATACCGCCACGCCGCTGACACACGGCTGGTGAACGTCCACGTCCAGCGGCTGCGCTCCAAAATCGAACGTGATCCTGAAGCGCCCGAGGTCGTATTGACGGTGCGTGGTGTCGGATATAAAGCAGGTTCCTGAGTCCCCGGTCGGTAAGACCGGCACGGCAGGCGGAACTACTGGCTCCACTGCTCCCGATTCTGCCGGAGTCCAGCAAGTGACCCCGGCCGCATCAGAGTCCCCGGAAGCCTCCCTTGAGCAACGGGAATCGCTTCCTGAACGGCCCGCCAAGGACGCCAGAAGTCTTTCCTGGCTCCTGTCCCGGACGCGAATCTGGACACGCCGCGGACTGATCCTGGTTCTGCGTGTTTCACGGCTGGTGTCCCTTGGGGTTCGGCAGATCAAGCCTGGACTGCGCTGGGTTTGGCGTTCCTTGTTGCGCCGCTGGCGCCGTTCCTTGGAGTTCCGTACCGTCCTCACCACCTTGCTGCTCGCAGTGACGTCATTTGCGATTGTGGGCGCGTACCTGTCCAACCAAATTGCCAACAACCTCTTCCAAGAGCGGTTGGCGCAGGCGGAGTCAGAGTCACGCTTCAACGTCAAGCAAGTTCAGGACACGTTCGATGGCGCGCAGGTCACCGACCAGTCCAGCGTGATTACCTTGGTTTATGACACGTTGACGGCCGTGGAAGGTCGTGGTTCGGTCATCCAGCGCAGATATGTCTTCGAAGCGGCGCCGGAACAAACAAAACCCCGCAACCGCTGGGTTGAGTCGCGCGCTTCGGATCAGCTGACGGTCCGGGTCATTCCACCCGAGCTTCGTAAAGCGGTTCAAAGCGGCGGCAAACAGCAGTTCTGGGCCTCGACACAGTTTCCGGTGGGAAACGAGGACAGGCCCGGCATTGCCGTGGGAAACATGGTCACCTTCAACGGAACGGCCTACGAGCTGTATCTGATCTATGACCTCAACACGGCCCAACAGACACTGGACGAGATCCAAAACGTCCTATGGGCGGGCGGAGCGGCACTGGTCATCATGATCGGTGCTATCGCCTGGTACGTGACCCGCAACGTCGTCAGCCCGGTAAGCCATGCCGCCGTGGTGTCGGAAAAACTCGCTGCCGGCCAGTTGCAGGAACGCATGGTGGTCAAGGGAGAAGACGAAGTTGCGAGACTGGGCGCGTCCTTCAATCACATGGCCGCAAGTCTCCAGGAACAGATCACCCAGTTGGCCACGCTGTCACAGATGCAACAACGCTTTGTGTCCGATGTGTCGCACGAACTACGTACCCCGCTGACTACGGTACGTATGGCGGCCGAGGTCCTGTTCGACGCCCGGGATGACTTCGACCCCATGAACAAGAGGTCGGCGGAGTTGCTCTACCACCAGGTTGAGCGCTTTCAGTCCTTATTGTCGGACCTGTTGGAGATTTCACGGTTTGACGCCGGTGCAGCCACCCTTGATGCAGAACCACAGGACATCTTCCAAGTGATCACTCACGTCATGGAAGGGGCGGCACCGGTGGCTGCGGAGTATGGGTCCGACGTACGGCTGAATGCCCGGCAGAAGAGCATCATTGTGGAGATGGATTCCCGCAGGATCGAACGAATTCTCCGTAACCTGTTGCTCAACGCCCTGGAACACGGCGAGGGTAAGCCGATCCACATATCTGTTGCCGCCAATAATGATGCTCTGGCAGTGTCGGTCAGGGACCACGGCATCGGGATGACGCAGACCGAGGCTGCCCGGGTCTTTGACCGCTTCTGGCGGGCAGATCCGGCACGGGCCCGCACCACCGGAGGAAGCGGCCTGGGCCTTTCCATCGCTGCCGAGGACACCAAACTTCACAATGGTTGGCTCCAAGCCTGGGGGCGGAAGGGGGCGGGTTCCAACTTCCGGTTGACACTTCCACTGCGGCAAGGCGGCACCATTGTGAAATCTCCGCTCCAGCTGGAACCTGCCGACATTGAATTCCCCGGATCAGCAAGTGAACGGCAGATGGTGGTACTGGACCCGGAATCCGGAAGCGCCCTGGCGGGCCCACAAGCCGTCGACGGGAAGCCCGTTCCTGGCCACGGAGGAGCAGGGGAGAACTCATGAGAACGGTGAGGTCACAACGCAGCAGGGCAGTCGTCGCGCTGTTGGCCGCGCTAATGATCCTGCTGGCTTCCTGCGCGCAAATTCCCCGCTCCGGACCTGTTGGCAAGAGCAAGGACGAAGGCGCCGGCAATCCCAACGCCCCGGTCTTTTTCCCTGCGGCTCCGCGTGCCGGTTCCAGCCCGGAGGCTGTGATCGAGGATTTCTACATGGCCGGCAGCGGCTATGAGGACGACTACCCCGTGGCACGGCAGTTCTTGACGCAGGCGCAGTCTGTGACGTGGAAGCCGGACAAGCGGGCCCTGGTGTTTCGCGAGCAGAGGGTAGTCAAGGCAGCGGGGGAGAACGAGTACCTCTACGAACTCGACATCGCATATTCAGTGGATGCTGACGGAGTTGCAACCCAGTTCCCTCCTGGCACCAAGGAAACCATTCCCTTGACGCTCGAGCAGGTGGAGGGTGAATGGCGGATTTCCAAAGTGCCCGATGGTACCGCCATCCCCGAAGAGACGTTCAAGGTGATCTACGGGGCCAATCCCATCTACTTCTATGACCCCACGTTTACCTACGCGGTGCCGGACTACCGATGGTTCATCAAGAAGAACACCGTGAAGTCCATGACGAGCGCGTTGCTTGCGGGCCCGGCCCCCTACTTGAGAGGGGCAGTGGTCAGTGCCTTCCCGTCGGGCATGAAACTCGCCCGGGAATCCGTGCCGGTTGTTTCCGGCGCAGCGCAGGTGGATCTCTCAGCCAAGGAGCTGTTTGACGCGTCCGCTGAGGACCGCCAGAGGATGCAAAACCAGTTGGCACTGACATTCCGTAGTCAACCTGATGTCATCAACGTCCAGCTTCGTGCCGATCAGGACCTGGTTCGTGTTGAAGACAACGGGACTGTTCTGCCTCCGGTTCTGGATAAGAGCGTTCCTGCCCGCCAGATCGCTGTGAATAACGGGGACTTGGTGCGCTACGAAAACAACAGGGTCACCCCACTGCCGGACATACAGTCGGTTGCCGGTCTTGGCCCCCATTCGCCCGCTGAGTCGCCGGTCTCGCAGACCGCGGCCTTCCTCAACGGCGACAAAACCACCCTCTACTCCATCGAACCTGGCCAGACGGCGAGACAGCTAACCACCAGAAGCACTCTGACGGGTCCTTCGTTCAGTCCGAAGGATTGGGTGTGGACATCGGGTCCCGGTGCCACTGGCGCCGCCGAAGTTGTGGCTTACAAACCCACGGGCATAGCTCCTGGTGCCGCGATTCCCAGTGTCACCATGACGCCGGCTTGGCTCACGGGACGAACAGTCAAGGATTTCAGGGTTTCCCGTGAGGGAACCAGGGCCCTGGTTATTTCCGAGGCAAACGGTAAGTCCGCGGTGCAAATTACGGGCATAGTCCGCAACCCGGACGGGGTTCCCAAGGACCTCACACTTCCCATCACACTGCTCAGTAATAGTGCTGCCGATCAAGGCGCCTGGGTTAACGGGTCCACCGTGGCGGTGATGTCCGGCTCCGCTACTTCCACGGTGGTTCCGGAACTCCTGTCGCTGGCGTCGGGTGAACCGCAGCAACTGGCACCCTTGGATGGACTCACCAGCCTCAGCGTGGGAAACGGCGCCGAACAAATTTTTGGACAGTCGCCTGCAGGCATCTTCCAACGAGTCGGAAATGGCTGGGAGCTACAGCTCAAAGGACCTACCGAGCCGGCTTTCCCGGGCTGACCGGCCGTGTCTGATGTCCTTGCTTTATCCACATATCTCGCCAAGTTTCCCCGCCGGCAGAGCAACACGTTCAGACTGCCAAGGTGACCTTCTCCTTCCTTGGCACCTGGTACCGTAACCGGCAGCCCCGCCGTGCCGACCCCGACCTCACTATTCCCGAATCCGCCGGGGCGCGTCGCCGTGCCCCGGACCAACAAAGAGCTGGCCGGGTTCTCGCCGCGCTGCAGGGCAGCCTGGTTGATCTGCTGGCAGTGCTCATTCCCGTCGACTGCGTCTGCTGTGAGAAGGAGGACGCGGTACTTTGCGGCAGTTGCGCAAGAAAAGTCCGTCAGCTGTGCAGGCAGCCGTTCCGGGCCGAACTGGAATCGCCGGCGCTGCTTGATGTCGATGGAACGGCGAAGATCGGGGTGGTGGCGGCGGGGCCCTACCGGGATGAACTGGCCCGGTGCCTCCTCTCCTTCAAAAGACAGGGCCAATGGCGCCTCGCCGACGTTCTTGCTCCCTGCCTCAGCAAAGCCGTGGATGCTGCCATCGGTGCCGGCTCCGGTTACTGCCTGGTCCCTGTTCCAAGCAGTGGTAAGGCTTACCGCAGGCGAGGATTCAGCCCGGTGCATCTCCTTCTCTTGTTCATTCGCGTGCGCCGGATGCTGCCCCTTTGCCCCATTGTTGACGTGCTCAAGAAATCTGGAAAGACGAGGCCACTAACGGCCGGCCCGGGCGCTGTCCGAGAGATGGCTGCCCGGCTTGTTGGCGAGGCCTTCGGACGTGCCCACGTGGACCATGGGGGTGGAGGCCAAAAGGGTTTGGGACGAGGCGACCGCGTCCGCCGGGTCCGAGGATCCATGAGCGTACGGCGCGGACGAAGCGAAGACCTGAAGGGCCGGAAATGCATCCTCGTTGACGATGTGCTGACCACTGGTGCCACGCTCGCTGAGGCAGCACGGGCTGTCACGGCTGCTGGCGGCCTGGTCTGCGGCGGTGTTGTGCTGGCGGCCACGAGGCCACCAGCCTACGCTTCCGTGACTGCCGCGGGCGACCCCGGATCAGTCATTAAGACTCAATCAAAAAATAAGTGGCTAAAGGATGAATAACCGGTGGCGATGAACTAACGTCGGTTGTGGGTACCAAGAAAAGATGTACCTGTCGATAGCGGCTCGGAAAGGGGCTCGACTGTCCGTCAGACAAGCCCCCAACAGCGCCGTTGTCGTGTCACCTGAGTTATTTGGAGGGCACCATGGAGTTCATGATCAGCGGACGAAATCTGACCGTTTCAGACCGCTTTCGCGAATATGCCGGCGAAAAAATCTCAAAGATTGAATCGCTGGGGGACAAGGTCCAGCGGGTTGACGCAAAGGTTTCCAAGGAAACCAATCCCAGGCAGACGCCTGGTGAGCTCACCGTCGAAGTAACTGTCCTGGGCCGGGGCCCCGTTATCCGTGCCGAGGCCACAGCCGCTGACAAGTTTGCTGCCTTCGATCTCGCGTACAACAAGCTCCTCGAGAGGCTTCGTCGTGCGAAGGACCGCAAGAAGGTGCACCACGGCCGCCACACACCCAAGGCTGTGCGGGAAGCTACGGCAACACTCGAGCCAGCCAGTGCTAGTGAGCCGCTTTACGTCGAAGCAAGTAATCACAACGAGTCCGCGCCAGCGGTGGACGAGCGGTCACCGTATGACATTGAGAACGACATTCCGGCAGGCGACTCACCCGTCCTGATCCGCCGGAAGGTTTTCCCCGCAGCATCTCTGACTCTCGATGACGCTGTGGACAACATGGAGCTGGTCGGACACAACTTCTACTTGTTCCTGGACAAGGAAACCAACGCACCATCGGTTGTATACCGGCGCAGTGGTTGGACCTATGGCGTGATCACCCTTGACTCCACCTGCGAGCCCGGCGAGGAAGCCGTGGAGGAGAAGATTCACGCCTACCGCTCCGATGATCAGGCAGCCACAGCCAAGTAACGCCTGGCCCTAGTCACGAAGGGACTTCAATGACCGCTTCGCTGAGCCTTTCACAGGCACGGCGGATCGCATTGGCAGCTCAAGGATTGGCCAAGGTACGGCCCACAGGCCCCGTAACTTCACGGGCGGTGGGCCGTACCTTTGCCCGGCTTCAGCTCGTCCAGATCGATTCGGTGAACGTTGTGGCACGAAGCCACTACCTTCCGTTCTTCTCCCGGCTGGGCAACTACGATCCACTGATCCTCCAAGCGCTGGCCGGCCGAAAGCCCCGTAAAATGATGGAGTATTGGGCGCACGAAGCAAGCTTTATCCGCCCGGAGCACTTCCAGGACCTGCTCGTATGGCAAAAGCGGGCGTGGGTGGGTGCGCATCGTCTTGATCCGGCCGTACGGCAGGATATGGAAGACCGGATCCTCGTGGCCCTCACAGCAGGACCTCCCATGACAGCAGCCGAGCTGACTGCAGAGCTCGGCCACGACGAAGACCCGGACCGGGACAATTGGGGCTGGAACTGGAACATCGTCAAGCGGGTACTGGAGCACCTCTTCGAGCAAGGCCGGATTTCCGCTGCATCGAGGACTACGCAATTCGAACGAAAGTACACGCTCACCTCACGGGTCGTCACAGACGCAAAACCGTTCCACGTCGACGCTGAAGCGTCCCTTGACCGTCTCATGGATGCAGCCGCGCAAGCCCACGGAATTGGCACAGTAAGGTGCTTCTCCGACTACTTCCGGACGCCGTTGAAGGCGGGTGCAGGCTCTGTACAACGCTTGGTCCGCGCAGGCCGCCTCGAACGTGTCGTGGTTCGGGGATGGGACCGGGAGATCTTCCAACACGTTGATGCCAAGTTGCCGCGCAAGGCAACAGGGCGGGCGCTTCTGAGTCCTTTCGATTCCTTGGTCTTCGAAAGGCGGAGACTGGAGGAGCTGTTCGGATTCCACTACAGGATTGAGATCTATACCCCCGCAGCCAAGAGGCGCTTCGGCTATTACGTCCTGCCGTTCCTGCTCAGGGAAGACATCGTTGCCAGAGTGGACTTGAAAGCGGACCGTGCGTCCCGTCAGCTTCTGGTGCGCTCTGCATTTGGCGAGAAGAACGCACCGTCGGACACCGCCGTCGAACTTGCCGCGGAACTCAGGCTCATGGCAACGTGGCTCGGCCTCCAGGAGGTGGTCGTCTGGCCGGTGGGGGACTTGGCCGAAGCGTTGTCGGCGGCCTTCGCACAAGATGGTGATGCCCCAGGAGAACACCTTCCACCGGGCAGTCCGCTCAGAGGTGAACCCGGCAACGTGGCGATGGTCTCTCCCGTAGACTGAAACAGCCAGAATTCGGCAGCATGAGACTGGGAGCAATTTCACGTGGCATCACTAATCGAAAAACTTCTCCGCACGGGTGACAAAAAGACACTCAAGACACTGCGGAACTATGCCGATTCCATCAATGCCCTGGAAGACACTTTCAAGTCCTTCACGGACGCTGAAATCCGCGAGGAAACGGACCGGCTAAGGTCCCGCCACCAAGACGGCGAAACCTTGGAAGCCCTCCTCCCGGAAGCCTTCGCCGCTGTCCGTGAGGCCTCCTCCAGAACGCTGGGCATGAGGCACTTCGATGTCCAGCTCATGGGTGGCGCGGCCCTCCACCTGGGCAATATCGCGGAAATGAAAACGGGTGAAGGCAAGACCCTCGTTGCCACAGCTCCGGCCTACCTCAATGCGCTTTCCGGCAAAGGTGTCCACGTTGTCACGGTGAACGACTACCTCGCCGAATACCAGTCCGAACTCATGGGCAGGGTCTACCGTTTCCTTGGTCTTACCAGTGGCTGCATCCTGTCCAACCAGGACCCCACGGTGCGCAGGGAGCAGTACAACGCTGACATCACCTACGGAACCAACAACGAATTCGGCTTCGACTACCTGCGCGACAACATGGCCTGGGATGCCAATGAACTGGTCCAGCGCGGACACAACTTTGCGATCGTGGACGAGGTCGACTCCATTCTGATTGACGAAGCACGTACACCGTTGATCATTTCGGGACCCGCGCAAGGAGATACCAACCGGTGGTACAGCGAATTCGCCAAGGTGGTCCTCCGTTTGCAGCCTGACGTCGACTACGAGGTCGACGAGAAAAAGCGCACCGTGGGCGTGCTGGAAGCCGGTATTGAAAAGGTAGAGGACTACCTCGGAATCCAGAACCTCTACGAATCCGCTAACACGCCGCTGATCGGTTTCCTTAACAATGCGATCAAGGCCAAAGAACTTTTCAAGCGGGACAAAGACTACGTCATCCTCGACGGCGAGGTCCTGATTGTGGACGAGCACACCGGCCGAATTCTGGCTGGCCGTCGCTACAACGAAGGCATGCACCAAGCCATTGAAGCCAAGGAAAATGTAGAGATCAAGGCAGAGAACCAGACTCTCGCCACAGTGACGCTGCAGAACTACTTCCGCATGTACTCCAAGCTGGCCGGCATGACAGGTACTGCCGAGACCGAAGCCGCAGAGTTCATGAGCACCTACAAACTCGGCGTCGTTCCCATCCCCACCAACCGCGACATGCAGCGCATCGACCAGTCGGACCTCGTCTACAAGAACGAGGTGGTGAAGTTCGATGCAGTTGTTCAGGACATCGCTGAACGGCATGAGAATGGCCAGCCTGTCCTTGTGGGTACCACCAGCGTTGAAAAGAGCGAATACCTCTCGAAGCTCTTGGCCAAAGAAGGCATCCGGCATGAGGTCTTGAACGCCAAGAACCACGCAAGGGAAGCGTCCATTGTGGCCCAAGCCGGGCGAAAGGGCGCAGTCACTGTAGCAACCAACATGGCGGGCCGAGGCACTGACATTATGCTCGGCGGCAACGCCGAATTCACTGCAATTGCCGAACTCGCCAAGCGGGGACTGGATCCTGAGGAAAACTCGGAAGAGTACGAGGCCGCATGGCCGGAGGCGCTGGCTGCAGCCAAACAGGAGGTCAAGGACGAGCACGAAGAAGTCCTGGACCTCGGCGGACTGTATGTTCTTGGCACCGAGCGCCACGAATCCCGCCGGATCGACAACCAGTTGCGCGGCCGTTCCGGACGTCAGGGCGATCCCGGTGAATCGCGTTTCTACCTCTCTCTCACGGACGACCTCATGAGGTTGTTCAACTCAGGTGCGGCCGAACGGCTGATGAACAGCTCCGTGCCTGACGACGTCGCACTGGAGTCCAAGCTCGTATCCCGTGCCATCGCATCGGCGCAAGGGCAAGTAGAGGGTCGCAACGCGGAGCAGCGCAAAAACGTCCTCAAATATGATGATGTTCTCAACCGCCAGCGCGAAGCAATCTATGGTGACCGCCGTCGTATCCTTGAAGGCGATGACCTGCACGAAAAAGTCCAGTTCTTCCTGGAAGACACCATCAACTCACTCATTGATGCCGCCACTGCCGAGGGATCAGGCGACGACTGGGACTACAACCAGCTGTGGACAAACCTGAAGACTCTGTACCCGGCAACCATTACTGCTGAGGACATCATTGAGGAAGCTGGAGGCAAGTCCAGGGTTACTGCAGAGTTCCTGAGGGAGGAAATCCTTTCGGACGCCCGGCTCGTTTACCTAGCACGCGAAGAGTCCATTGGCTCCGAGAGCATGCGCGAACTTGAGCGGCGGGTTGTGCTTTCTGTCCTTGGACGCAAATGGCAGGAACACCTGTACGAGATGGATTACCTCAAAGAAGGAATCGGGCTTCGTGCAATGGCCCAGCGTGATCCCCTGGTGGAATACCAGCGCGAAGGATTTGTCATGTTCCAGAGCATGATGGAAGCCATCCGTGAGGAAAGCATCGGGTTCCTCTACAACTTGGAAGTAGAGGTAACACCGGCCGAAGATGTGGTGGTGGCCGACGATTCTGCCTCCGGCGCGCACACTGAGCACCACGATCCTCAGATCCGCGCGGCGGGCCTTCAAGCGCCGGAAAAGCCCGCGCAGTTGCAGTACACCGCGCCCGGAGAAGACGGAGCGACTCAGACTCGCATTGAGGGCCGGGCATCGGGTCGCTCCGGCAATCCCGCCAAGGCAGCAAGCCAGGACCAGCGTAAGCAGGCCAAGAAGAAGCGTCGCTAGCCGCGACCTTAACGGTCACCAAAAAGGGTGAAGCCCGGACTGAACGTCCGGGCTTCACCCTTTTGTCTACCCGTTGCACCTCGGTCTGTTGGGCCTACCCGATTTCCAGTGCGGTAACCTGCCACACTCCATCCAGCCGTTCCAACCTCATGGCGACGGCGCGGCAACGATGCTCTTCCGCCACCACGATGCTTGCTTCACATATGGATTCAGAAATGGAACAGACCCGGACAGAACGGACCATGGGACTTCGATGCGGTTGGGCAGTACCTCGGCTCCTGGCTGCATGCTTTCGCGTCAGTGCTGCCCGATGCTGGAGGGACAAGTAGCATGCGGCATCCAGGGAACGGGAGAGTTGATGAACGGGACGGGTACCCGCCAGAACTTCAAGAGCAGCCTGTGCGATGCTCCGGGCAACAAGACGGACGTCGATGTCCGGGCCGCCCTGGCCTGCCGCAGCCGTTGTGCGTTGTGTGCTCCGACGGCTCACTGGTCGGCTGGTTGTTGTAAGGGTCATAGTCATACCTCAGGCATTCACTACATGAGCTGCAGCGTGGGGACGCTTTACTCGATGGCTTCTGCTGGGATGACACTAAAAATTGGCTTTGAGATGTGAAGGTTGTCCCTGAGCGGACATTTTGTGGAGAAATCGGGCGCTGACGGCCCCTGAACTGCTAGCTTGGTGCGGGCGGCTGAAGAATCTGCCCCGGAAGCAGGACGGCCGGGTCACTTCCAATGACGGTCCTGTTGGCGGAGTACCACCTGGGCCACGTCAGTGCGACATCAAGGTCCGTTGCGAAGGGTCCCAGTCTGGAGGCCGCAATGGACCACAGTGAGTCGCCATCCTTGACCACCACGGCTGCCTCTCCAGACAGGGTGGTTGTTCGTGTGGACTGGCGGCTAAGGAGCCCCGGATCAATCATGGGGGGCTGAGGTTGCCAGCGCGGATCATGTATCCGGACATCCGACGCGTGGCCGTCGTCAATATAAGGCGGGACAGAACCCGCACGATCCAACGAGGTGGGCTTCCACGCCGCTTGCGCAGGCGCCACTTTGTGAGGCACGGCGCTATGCCAGCTTGGTTCCGGTGGTGCGGCATCCGCTTGGGCAGCCCCCGCGGCCATGATATTCAAGCTCATGACAGCCGCAGCGAGCCGCAACATGAAGCCAGGGCTGAACTTGGACAGAAGATCGGCACTTTTCCTGTGCCCGATACGGTGCAACACCGACGCCGAGAAGGCGATGAGAAAGGTCAGCGCCCACCAGCTCACCACCGAAAGTCCTACGGCGCTGGCGAAAAAGCCGACAAGATGTTCGAAGGTGAAGTGCTGGCGGTGCCGCTCAGCAGCCTGCCATTGCGCAAAGAGCGAATTGCCCACAAGTGCCAGGGACAGGCCCAGGCCAAGAACAAACGCTGCAAGGGCGTAGTCACTTCGCGATGCTTTTACCATTTAAAGCCCCAATGCTTCATTTGATGCACTTTGATGCAGTTTGCTGTAGTTCACCCATTCTGAACTTATTTGCTATATCTTGTCCAGTTGCAACCCTGATGTACCTTACGGAGTGGCCGCACATCCTTCATGCAGCCTAGTCTGGCCACATGAGATGGGACTCTCTCTTTAGGGATTTGGAAGGACAATTCTCGGCTGGGCGCGCCTTGGAGGCCGAGTCCGAGATCACGGAGCGGGCGAGGGTTGAGCTTGCAGGCATTCACTTAGGTGACCGTCTCCGTGGAGTCCTCGGAGCGGAGATCAAAATTGGGTTGATTGACGGCAGCCTTGTTCGCGGCCGGCTGAGCCATGTTGGAGGCGAATGGCTGGTGCTGACGGAGCACGGGAGACAGTGGCTACTGCCTTACGACTCCGTGGTGTCTTACCAGGGTCTGGGGAGGGTGGCGCTAAAACCCGAGTCGCGGATACGGCAGTCGTTGGGTATTGCCTCTGCGCTGAGGGCCTTGGCCAAGGACCGCTCTGAAGTAATCGTTCATCTGAAGGTGGCGGCAGGCGATGGATACAAGTTGCAAGGAGTCATCGACAGGGTTGGCCGGGACTACTTTGACCTCGCGGTCGTCCAGCATGGCGAGGTTCGCCGGGCCGGCAATGTGGCGGCGGTAATGACCATCCCTTTCAGTTCACTGGCAGCGCTTTGCTCGGCGGGTAACCAGGACCTCAGGAGTGGGCGCGATTAAGACCGGCTGGTTTTGGCTTTGGTCTCCTCGATCATGCGGCCGGCTTCTGCATACCGATCCTCAATATATTGCTCCAGCATCTTTTCTTCGATGCGCCACTGTCCCCGGCCACCCACTTGGATGGCTTTCAGTTCGCCGCTTCGAACCAATGCATAAGCCTGAGGCGAATTGATCTGTAGTTGTTCTGCGACGTCCGCAAGAGTCAAGAATCGGGGCATGGCTTCATTTTGCCACCGTTGCTTCCGTTTGGTGTAGTTATCCACAGTTTCGGCCTCTTTGATGCTGATGGCTTTGGCTCAGCGAAAATCCGCCGGTAAGAATGAGGGGGCAGGTGCGTCCGCCATGCCGTAACTCCTAGCGGGGGAGCAGGAAAATGGATAAAAGTGTCAGCGTCGCCGCCGCGAGGCTCAAGAAACCGTCGTGGAAAGATCCCCGGCTTCTTATCGGCGTGCTGCTGGTCCTGGGGTCTGTCGCCGGCGTCATTTCATTAGTAGGTACCGCAGACAGGACAACGCAGGTCTTCGCAGCCCGGGAAGACATCGCGGTAGGCCAGGTGGTGACGGAGTCGGACCTGGCCATTGTCAAGGTCCGATTGGATGAGGTCGAGGCCGGTTATGTGACAGTGGAGCGTGGGCTCACAGAAAGCAGAGTTGCACTGCAGCGGGTGGCAAAGAACCAGTTGGTTCCTCGGGAAAGCCTGGGGGTCGCCGACGCGTTGGACCGCAAACCGGTAGCTATTGCCTTGGACGAAGAACTCCCCGCGCAGGCCGTTCCAGGCTCCAGGGTAGACGTCTGGGTCTCGATGCCGGGCGTCAGCAGAGCCTTTGAAGAACCGGAAATGCTTCTGCCGAGCGCAGAAATCGCCGGGATCAGCACCGGAAGTACCACCCTGGGCTCCGCCAAAACAACTGTGGTGATGGTGCTGGTGACGGACGCACAGATGCCAAAACTGCTGGGTGCTCAGGCGAACAAGGCCAAGATCTCCGTCGTATGGAATCCCGCAGGAGTGGTCCGATGAGCATCCCTGTTGTTACCGTCGGCTCGGCGCAGGAGGCTGTCGTGGGCGGGTTGGAGCGCTTGCACGGCCCCGTCACTGTGGTTCGCCGTTGTTCGGAGCTGGCTGAACTCATTGCTGCTTGCCAAAGTGGCCTCGCGGTGGCCGCTGTAATATCGGAAGGTTGCGAGGAACTCACCACCACGATGGTTGATCGTCTCGGGGCGGTGGGCGTCTCCATTATTGCCCTCACGGATGATCCAGTCGAAGCTAAACGGCTCTCCGCCATAGGTGCCATGCCGGCTCTGACTGGCATTGAGGCGACTGACTTGGCGGCCACAATATCGGAGGCTGTCGGCCGTGGGAGTCGGAGATCCTTGGCCCGGGACGCCGGATTTTCGGATCCGGGGGCAGACCTGCGCCTCACACCGGTGTCGGACCCTGTGGATGAGGAAGCGCCGAAGGGGGAGGGGCAGGTCCTCGCCGTCTGGGGGCCGATTGGCGCCCCCGGAAGGACGTTCCTTGCCGTCAACATTGCTGCGGAGTTGGCTGCCGACGGCAAGTCGGTCATTCTCGTGGACGCAGACACTTACGGCGCAAGTGTGTCGGCCATGCTGGGTCTCTTGGATGAGTCGGCGGGACTGGCGCAGGCTTGCCGGCTGGCAGACCAAGGCCTGCTTGATGTTGAAGCCCTCACGGCCGTGGCGATTCCCGTCTTCACCAAGGGCGGGACCTTTAGAGTCCTTACGGGTACCACCAGGGCGGATCGATGGACTGAACTCAGGGCGGGGGCTGTCTCAAGTGTGCTGGAAGCGGCCCGGCAATTGGCGGATCACGTTGTGGTGGACACAGGGTTCTGCCTGGAATCTGATGAAGAGCTAAGCTTCGACACCTTGGCTCCGCGTCGGAATGCAGCCGCCCTTCGCAGCTTGGAGCTGGCTGATGTTGTGTTCGCCATAGGGGCCGCGGATGCGATTGGCGTGCCGCGGTTGGTGCGTGGACTGGCAGAGCTTGAGGCTGCGGTTCCCGAAGTATCTCCCCGCGTCGTGTTGAACAAGGTTAAGCGCGCAGCCGTGGGGCATTCGCCGAGGCAGCAATTAGACGATGCGTGGGTCCGATATGGCCCGGGCGTGGGAGTGGATGCCTACCTGCCAGCTGACCCTGTGGCATGCGATGCGGCGTTGTTATCCGGATCGGTCCTGCTGGAGATAGCGCCCGACTCGCCTCTGCGGACAGCGATAGCAGCTTTGGTTTGTGCACCTGTCCATCAAAAACGCCATTCCTTTGGCCGAAGTATTAGAGCCTTGCACCTACTAAAGCGCTAGGCTCACCATGTGGGCTGCAGAGTCGCAGCAATCAACATGTGATGGAGGCGTTTGTCGATGTCGTCAGGATCCAGCGTGGAGGATCGGTCCGATGCAACAGTTGTCCGTGAAGGGTTCTTCGGTGACTACTATGAACACCTCGCAGAGGAGGATTCCCGAGCGTATTCGCCTGAACTCTTGATTGCGCGGGCAACCAAGCACAGGGACGTCGCCCAGTCCCGTCTGCCCGGAAATGCCGTCGTCCAAATCGCCGGCGAACCCGAGCGGAGCGTCGTTTACATCGTCACCGACGACATGCCGTTCCTCGTCGACTCCGTCAATGCAGAATTGGTTCGCCAAAACTGTGCAATCCGTTTGGTCATGCACCCCTTGTTCGTGGTCACCCGTGATCGGGAATCAGGCGAGCTCAACCGTATCTCCCGGGTCCCCTCCAATGTGGGTATTTCCAGCGGCGATACCGCAGCACTACCCAGCATTGCCCATCTCCTGGGCGATGGCGATAACGCCTCGCACATGGAGTCATGGATAGCGGTCGAAATTGACCGGGTTAGTGATGATGCACGGGAGGAATTAATCGCAGGGCTCCAGCGCGTCCTCGGCGATGTCAGGGCGGCGGTGGAGGACTGGCCAAAGATGCGAAGCAAGGCGCTCGAGCTGGCCGAGGCCTTGGGTGGCGTCACCCACCCTGAGCAAGTGGCCGAACTCAGGCAGGCACAGGACCTTTTGCGTTGGCTGGACAACGGAAACTTCACTTTCCTCGGCTACCGTGAATACGACCTCGTGGATGAGAACGGCGAGGATGTGCTCCAGCTCCGTGAAGACAGCGGCCTGGGCCTTCTGCGCGCGGGCGACACCACCCGTCAAGTTCAGCATCTCACTGATGCCGGCCGTAAGCGCGCACGGGAGAAGCGTGCCTTGGTGATTACCAAGGCGAATTCGCGCTCCACTGTGCACCGCCCCGCCTATCTCGACTACATCGGTGTTAAGAGCTTTGATGCGTTGGGCAACGTCAACGGGGAACGCCGTTTCATCGGACTGTTCGCCACGAGTGCTTACACCGGATCTGTGCGCAGCATCCCGATCGTTCGGGACAAGGTGGACGCCGTCCTTCGGAATGCCGGGTTCCCCATTGACTCCCACTCTGGCAAGGACCTCTTGGGAATCCTTGAGACGTACCCCCGCGACGAACTCTTCCAGATCGAAATTCCGGACCTTGCGGCGACAGCCACCGGGATCCAGCGACTCCAAGAGCGCCGGCGCACCAAGCTGTTCCTGCGCCCGGACATCTATGGCCGGTTCATGTCCGCGGTGGTCTACCTGCCCCGTGACCGGTACACCACCAGTGTTCGCCTTCGCATCGAGCAGGAACTTCGCGAAACCTTCCACGCCGAGACCATTGACTATGAGGCCCGGATCACTGAGTCTGCTTTGGCGCGTGTTTTCTTCAGGATCAGGTTGCCCCGCACTGCTGAACTGGCGGAAGTAGACGTACAAGAGCTGGAACACCGGCTGATGCGTGCGTCCCGGTCCTGGAGCGAAGGTATCTCTGAGGTTCTCCGCGAGCACCGCTCTTCCGCCGACGCCGATGTTCTGTCTGCGCTATGGGCCGAGGCATTCCCTGCGGGGTACCGCGTCGATTACGAAGTGGAAGACGCTCTTGAAGACATTGAACGCTTCGAGAAATACGGGGCGGAGGCAGAGCGGGCAGGACTGGTCACCAAGCAGACAAAGCCCGGTGTCCACGTGTATCTTCCCGAGGGTGCCGGAGAGGCTTTGGAAGAGGACGCCCGGGTCAAGCTGTACCTGATGGAGCCCAAGAGCCTCAGCCAGATCCTTCCTTACTTCCACAATCTTGGCCTTGAGGTCCTGGATGAGCGGCCCTTCGAAATTGAAACCTCAGATCACCGGGACTTCTTCCTGTACGATCTCGGACTCAAATACCCTGCCGGCGTCGACCCCGTGGCCACGGGAGACCTTCTGAGCGACTCCTTCGGCGCAGCCATCACGGGCGCTGTCGAGTCGGACAACTTTGACCGGTTGGTGCTCCGTGAAGGAATCCACTGGCGTCAAGTGGTGGTGCTCCGTGCCTATGCCAAGTACATGCGGCAGATGGGCAACACCAACTCCTTCGGATTCATCGCTGACACGCTCCTGGGCAATCCGGATGTTGTGCGGGGGCTCAACGAGCTCTTCTCCGCGCGCTTCGATCCCACTGTTGCTGAAGGGCAGCGGTCAGAACGCCAAGGTGCGGCGCGGGCAGCCCTCGCGGAGTCGATTGAGCAGGTGGCCACGTTGGACGCCGATCGCGTCCTGCGCACCTTCGTGAACCTTATCGAGTCGACTCTGCGGACCAATTACTACCAGAACAAGGAATACCTCAGCTTCAAGCTGGACCCCACCTCGATTGATGGACTTCCCTTCCCGCGCCCGATGTACGAGATCTGGGTTTACTCTCCCCGGGTTGAAGGCGTGCATTTGCGGTTCGGCAAGGTAGCCCGTGGTGGACTTCGCTGGTCCGATCGTCGCGAGGACTTCCGGACCGAGATTCTGGGCTTGGTCAAGGCACAGACGGTCAAGAATGCCGTCATCGTTCCTACTGGCGCAAAGGGAGGTTTCTTCGCCAAGAAGCTTCCCAATCCGGCAGTGGACCGGGCCGCTTGGATGGCCGAAGGAATCGAGAGCTACAAGACTTTCATTCGAGGCCTGCTGGACATCACGGACAACCTGGTTACGTCAGCAGACGGCGAAAGGCTCGTGCCGCCGTCGGACGTTGTCCGGCATGACGGTGACGACTCGTACCTGGTGGTGGCAGCCGATAAAGGTACGGCTACGTTCTCCGACACCGCCAATGGCCTGGCCGCCGACTATGGCTTCTGGCTCGGTGACGCGTTTGCCTCGGGCGGATCGGTGGGTTACGACCACAAGGCCATGGGCATCACGGCACGCGGCGCCTGGGAATCAGTCAAGAGGCATTTCAGTGAGCTTGACCTCGACACCCAGACCGAGGAATTCACGGTAGTTGGCGTTGGCGATATGTCCGGTGACGTGTTCGGCAATGGCATGCTGCTATCCCGCCACATCCGGCTGCTGGCAGCGTTCGATCACCGTCACATTTTCCTGGATCCCTCACCCGAGGCGGCAGCATCCTTTGATGAGCGGCAAAGGCTTTTTGAACTGCCCCGGTCTTCCTGGGACGACTACGACCGGACGCTCATCAGCGAAGGCGGTGGCGTATACCCACGTCAGGCCAAGACCATCCCGGTCTCGGAGCAGGTACGCAAGGCGTTGGGACTCCCTGATGGAACAACGCAGCTGAGCCCGCCGGAACTTCTTCGTGCGATTTTGCTGGCGCCGGCAGACCTTCTCTACAACGGCGGTATTGGCACGTACGTCAAAGCCAGCACGGAAACTCACGCTGCGGTGGGCGACAAAGCCAATGACGCGATCCGCGTTGACGGCCGTGACCTGCGGGTCAAAGTAGTCGGCGAAGGCGGAAACCTGGGACTTACTCAACGGGGCCGCATTGAAGCCGCATTGCAAGGCGTCATCCTGAATACGGACGCCATCGACAACTCCGCTGGTGTGGACTGCTCCGACCATGAGGTCAACATCAAGATCTTCGTTGACCGGATGGTAGCGGCAGGCAAGCTTGACTCAGCGGAAAGGGCCGGCTTCCTGGCCGATATGACCGATGAGGTGGGACGGCTCGTCCTGCAGGACAACATCGACCAGAACATTCTGCTTCTCAACGACCGCACGCGGGTGGCGGACTGGAGCCCAAGCTACGAGCGGCTCATGGACTGGTTGGAGAAGTCCGCCGACCTCAAGCGCGAGCTCGAGGCGCTTCCCACCACGGACACCCTCCGGTCAAGGTTGGAGCAAGGGCAAGGACTCACTTCGCCCGAGCTGGCGGTTCTGGCAGCCTATGCAAAGATTGAGCTCGCTGCGGCCTTGCGGGACAGCAACCTCGCCGATGATCCGTGGTTCGCGGACACCATCCGCGACTACTTCCCGCGGCAGCTGCGGGAGAAGTTCGATGATGAGTTGGACACTCACCCGCTGCGGCGCGAAATTATCGCCACTGTGGTAGCCAACGACATTATCAACTTGGGCGGCATTACCTTCGCCTTCCGGGCCATCGAAGAAACGTCGGCCAACGAGGTAGCTGTCGCCAAAGCCTTCGTTGCGCTGCGTGAAATCTACGATCTCGATCCGATGGTGGCTGAGCTGAACGCACTTCCGGCATCATTCCCAACTGAACACTGGAGTGAAGTCCATCTGGACATCCGGCGCTTACTTGACCGGGCAGTGCGTTGGGTGCTGGGGCAAGGGATGGCTTCGCAGCCTATTGCCGAGGTGGTGGAATCCTTCAAGCCCATGTTGGCCCCGCTAAGGTCCAAGCTTCTGGAGTACCTGCGGGGTGAGGACAAAGTCCGCATCTCAGGCTGGTTGGATAAAGCCCGTGGATGGGAGCTGCCGGACCACCTTGCGCACAGGTGGGCGGAGCTGTTCGAGAGCTACGCACTTTTGGATATAGCTCGCATTGCCCAGACCGGAAGCGAAGGCGTGGAGGACGTTGCGCACGTCTATTACACGGTGTTCAACCGTTTCCACGTTGATTCGCTCTTGGAACGCATCAGTTCTCTGCCCCGCGATGACCGCTGGCAGGCCTTGGCGCGAGCAGCCCTTAGGGATGACTTGTACTCCACAGTGGCGGATATGACGACGTCGGTCCTTGAGTCGACTGACTCCGGCACCATGGCTGAGGATCGTCTCAAAGCCTGGGAAGGGCAAAATGCCGAGCAGCTGGGACGCGCCAAGACCATGTTCGACGAGGTCAACGCGCTGGAAGCCGACGACATGGCTTCACTGTCGGTAGCATTAAGGCTCTTGAGGTCAATCGTTCGACGCTAGGGTCAGTCCCGGCGTCGCAAATGGAGGTGCAGTGGCAATCTTTACAGACCCCATCAGGGAACACGCTGATTTCGGGCCTGGAGATGCCGAATGGCTGCACCTCCTCGTCGGTGACTGGCAAATGGTCGCTGACTTGGCTTTCGCGGACCTTGCTCTGTGGTTCCCGCACCCGGAATTCGGCTACATTGCCCTCGCCCACGTCCGTCCGTCGACATCGCATACGGTGTTCCACGCGGACTTCGTGGGCGAGGGTATCCGCTCGGATCTACGCCCCTTGGTAGATAAGGCGTGGAACAGCCGATCGATCGAGCGCTCCAGTGAAACGAGCTGGAGCAGCGAGATGGCGCTCCGGGTAGAGGCTGTGCCGATGGTGCGCAACGGCCGGACACTTGCGGTTGTGACGTCGCATATGGACTTATCCAGCTCGCGTATGCCATCGAGGCTGGAACTCACGTACCGCCAGTGCGCTTATGACCTCCTGCGGATGGGAACGCTGGGTCTATGGCCTGACTTTGCCTCGCCGACGGGCTCCCGTCGAGGAGCACCGCGAGTTGGTGACGGGCTCATCAGACTCGACGCCGACGGCATCGTGCAATACGCCAGCCCGAATGGTGTCTCCGCATTCCGTCGACTTGGCGAAGTGGAGTCCTTGGAGGGTAGGTCGCTCGCAGAGGTGACAGCTGGCCTCCTGAAGGACCGGCGCATGGTGGATGAGACGCTGCCCCTGGTGGTGACAGGGCGTATGCCTTGGCGAAGCGAGATCGAGTCCAGGGGTGTCAGCCTTTCACTGCGGGCCATCCCCCTGCGCGACGAGCAGCACCGTTTCGGCGCCCTTGTCCTTTGCCGCGACGTCTCGGAATTGCGTCGCAGGGAAATGGAGCTTGTTACCAAGGACGCCACGATCCGGGAAATCCATCACAGGGTCAAGAACAACCTTCAGACGGTGGCGGCTCTTCTGCGGATGCAATCGCGGCGAATGGTCAGCGACGAAGCCAAGCAGGGGCTGGAGCAGGCGATGCGGCGTGTGGCCACCATTGCACTCGTCCATGAAACTCTCTCTCAGGGACTGACTCAGAGCGTCGACTTCGACGAACTGATCGGGCGTCAATTCCGGTTGTCTGCGGAAGTAGCCTCCCCGTCCCAACAGGTAAGGACGGAACGTGCCGGCATGTTCGGAGAGCTGCCCAGCGATTTCGCCACTCCACTGGCGTTGGTCATCAACGAACTGGTGACCAACGCTGTTGAGCACGGACTTGAGGGGCGCACAGGAACAGTGTGGCTTCTGGCCGACAGGGCGGAAGGCGATGGCGACGACGAATTCCTGACGGTGACCATTGCCGACGACGGCGTTGGTCTGCCGGACGGCCAGTACACCGAGGGGCTGGGCCTACAGATTGTTCGCACACTCGTGACCAGTGAGCTGGGTGGTTCTATTCAGTGGATCCCGCGTGAAGGAGGCGGTACCGCCGTCGAGATCGTCCTCAACCTCGCCAGGGCTTAGCCCCCCGGGGCCAGACGGCTGACTCTGCGAGCAGAAGTCAACGAAAAGAGCGAGCAGAAGCTAACGAAAAGGCCGCGGACCAAACGGTCCGCGGCCTTTTTGTTCGTTGGGCTAGGAAGCGCGACGTGCGCGTGCCGCGCGGCGCTTGAGTGCGCGTCGTTCGTCTTCACTCATACCGCCCCAAACGCCGGCGTCCTGTCCGGACTCCAAGGCCCACTGAAGGCAGGTGTCCACGACGGGGCAGCGGCGGCAGACGCTTTTGGCTTCCTCGATCTGCAGAAGTGCTGGTCCCGTGTTGCCTACTGGGAAAAAGAGCTCCGGGTCCTTGTCGAGGCAGGCTGCGCGATTACGCCAATCCATGCTGATCAGTCACTCCATTCGTGAGAACTAGAAGGGCCTTTTGTGAAAACATTCACGAGAGGCTCCAAAGGAAAGGGGCCCGCATGGGCCCCCTTGGTCGTCTGAGTCAAGCGTTTCATGTTAACGCCTTGTAAACAAGGGGTGTTAGTGGTCGAAATGCTCGGAATCCGTGAGCGATGCATCACATCAGCCGCCAGTGCCCTCACTGCTAGATGACTATGTCCGGTAGTGTGCCAGTGTGTCAAGACCTCCCGTGAACCCAGCCCAGCCCGCCTCCGGCCCGGACGGAAGCGATGATTCCGATGCGACGGGGAATCTCACGTCGAACAGACCCGGCGCAGCTCACCGGCCCGTGGGAATTGTGGTTATTTCAGTGGTTGTGCTGCTTGAAGCTCTCGCCCTCCTCGGCGCCGCCGCCTGGTACGCATTTGAGCTGCTCAGCGGTGCTCCGGTACTGACTTTCTGGGGAGCCATTTTTACCCTTGGCCTGCTGCTGGCATTTTCTGGATGGTTATTTGCCGTCGGCCACTTCTTGTTCAGAGGCTTTAGATGGACTCGAGCAGCAGCCTTGGTAGCCCAGTTGTTTGTCCTCACTATTGGCTTTCCCACGATGACCGGCGGCCTGGTATGGCAGGGCCTGACAATGCTGCTACCAGCGTTGGTCGCGATTGTTTTCCTCTTCCAGAAGGACGTCGTGGCCTACGCCTCACGAACCGGGGGAGCGTCCGCGGCGCTCTGAAGCCCCGGCACTTCGCGACCTGACACTGCGCCTCACCGGGTTTCGGCACGTCGCGTAAAGCCTGCGGTGAATGCGACGTGAACTGGCCTCATCGCGGGCCCGTCGATGAGGAATCCGCGACCCGGGCGTCTGTCCCGATCAGCATCTAGTCTCACGCCCAGAAGGTCGCCATCATGGGGCGTCCCGGGCGCCAACACCAGCCCCGTGCTGGAAGCTTGCGCTTCCTTTGCCAGTGGGAGATGCAGATGCAGGGACGGACCTGGTGTTGCGGTCAGGATGATGCCGCGTACTTTTCCGATCAAGGCAGACAAGGCCTGACGGCCTTGGGGATCCAGTGAATCTGCGTCGTCAACGAGCAGGATGCTGCTAGGGTCAACGCTGCCGGCTTCGGCCTCGCAGGCGACTGATACCCAAAAGGCCCCAGGCTTCGACGCTGCCGGCGGAAAAACCCATGGAATCAAGGGGTTTAGGGCATGAAGTGACGCCAGAGCGGAGCTCTTTCCAGAACGTGGGCCACCGAGGACCGTGCTGACGCCGTTTTCGCGCAAAGGCATCGATACGGGTTCGGCTTCATCTCCGCCGACGCCGAACCAGAGCGGAGCCTCTGCTTGGGAGTGCTCGGCTCGGCCGCCCGCAGCGTGAGTTATCGTCCCGGCACCGCTCGGAAATTTCCGTCGGTACGAGGCCAACAGGGCCGGAAAGTCATCAGCGAGTAGAAGGTCCGGGAGGGGGCGTACACGGAACGGCGGTTCGGATGGCTCGAGTTCTTCGAACGGCCACAGCCCCTTGACCGGGGCTCTGCGAAACTGAGCCACCGCACCGGGTTCTCCCGCGAAATTCCCCATGACGACCGCACGGCCTGGAAGCGATTCCATGTCCGGGAGCCGCGGCCAGTGGAACCGGGACTCTTCAGTGGATCCCGAAGGGAAGTATGCGCGATTCTGTATTGCGCCAAAAAAGCGCGAGCTAACGAGTTCCCTTTCCCCTGAAATGAGTACAGTGAGGCCAAGGGAACCACCGTCCCGGATGATGTCTTGCAGGATTCCTTCTGCGTAAGCGAAAGGCCCTGTCCGGAGCGCAGTGGCCCATGAGCACCACCCCGCAACGATCAAGACCAAGGGTGAATCACCTGCCGCGGATGCACCAGCGCTTCGTCGTCGTTCCATTTCTGTGGCAAGGCGCTTCAAGACCCGGGTTGCCAGGTGAAGTTGGTGCAGGCCCACCGAGGCGCCGATCCGATCTTCGTCGCCGAGGTGGCCAAGCGTGCCCGTCGCGTCGAGGATATACAGATGGGGTTGGGGTTTCCGGGCAGCAAGCATCGCTGACGAAGCACTGAAACATTCCCTCATTCCGCTGGACTCGCTGCCGATCATGGCCAGATGGCCGTCTTCGGACGGCGACCACAGCAGTGGTTCCACCATTTGGTGCTCCGGCCTGTCGATGATCGCTAACGGCCCCACCGTCCAATGGTCTTTCACCCCGGACCCATTTCCTGCCACAGCAGTAATGTGTTCGTGCCAAGGGATCGATGTGGGCAATGGTGCTGCTATCGGCTGTCTGGGGAGAGGTTTGCCAAGCAACCGCCAAGCCTCGTGGGCTATTGAAACGACCCACTCGGGACCAGCGTCCGGGAGTGAGCTTTGCTGGCTGGACGCACTCCGGACGTCACAACGCTGCTGCAAAGCCTGCAAGGCCGGCTGTACGGGCTCCATGGAACTGTCACGCCCTGGCCCGTGTACCGCAAAGCCGGGGGGGCGCGAGAGTGAGGCTGTTTGGAACTCTTCGGGGCTGGTCGATGCCCTGGCAAAGTAGGCCCGTCCCGGAGCCCCTACGTTGATGGACGCGGCCGCCTTCGTGTTGATGATGTCCATGGATTCTGATTCCGTTTGCACCCGCATGGCTATGCTTGAGGTCACGTTTGCGCGGATGTCCGCGGTCAGGGCCCCTTGGGGTCGCTGCGTAGCCATCACCAAATGAATGCCCAGGGAGCGCCCAATGGTCGCGATGCGCATGAGCTCACGGAGGCTGTTTGGGGCTTCGTCAACCAACATGCGGAATTCATCGATCACCAAGACCAGACACGGCACATGTGGGTCTGATGCGGAGGCCACGCGTCGGTACTGCGTAAGGTCAGACGCGTTTGCGGCAGCGAATATTTGTTCTCGGTATCGGATCTCACCACGCAATGAAACAAGAGCTCGCTCCAAATGGTGCTTACTGAGGTCTGTGAGAAGCCCGACGCAGTGCGGAAGACGTGCAAGTGGCTGCAGGCCCGACCCGCCCTTGAAGTCAAAGAACAAAAACGTTGTGTGATCCGGAGAGTGACTCAACGCGATGGAAGCCACAAGCGTCCTCAGGAGTTCGGATTTGCCGGATCCTGTGGTTCCGGCTACCAGTAGGTGTGGACCGTCGAGCTTGAAGTCAAAGGTCACCTGACCGCCGTGGCCCGTGCCCAGCACAGCGGTTGGCCCATTGTTGCCGGCCGACTCGGTCCACTTGCGGAGTACTCTGCGCTGACCGTGGGGGAGTAACTCAGCCAGAAAGCATGCCTCCGGAATCGCTGTGCCAAGAGCTTCAGAGAATGACATGGCAGGTGCCTTACGGCAGAACCTGTCAAAAACTTCGGCCGAAAGAAGGTCCGGCACGAACGTCCGGCGCAGGCCATTCGTCTCCAGGTGACCGACAGTTCCTGATGGCGAGATTTCGATAACAACTGATGAACGTTGGGGCGAAACGCAGCATCTGAGCACTTGCCACCCGGCGGATCGTGCGGCTTTCAGGACGGACAAACGGAATTCTGAGTCTTCGGATGGAAGATCATCGACCATGAAGAGCCTTCCTTTTGCACTGCCTTCCGCCAGGTGCAACGCTTTAAGAACGTGGTGCGCGCTGCTTGTCAGCGTCACGCTGGGTAGGAACCGTGCGCTCAACGGCAACCTTCCGACCCGCCCGAATACTATGACCGGAGTTTCAGCGGCACCCGGGAAACCGGCTAGCTGCATCAAGAAGAAGCGAAGCAAAGCATCCGTGTGACGGGGCTGTCCACACAGCGTCACTTCGGGGCTCCCGGGATCCAAAGTCATCGCAACTGACCCAATAGGTGGTTGCCGAAAGTGTGGATCGTCAGGAACCAGCCGAATGTTTGCCACTGTTTCCGTGGTTCCGAGGCGGAGCCACGTCCCTTCCCCCTGAGCCCGGGAAGATGCCGCCGGCGCCAAGGGGGTGTCTGATGGATCTCGCATGGCAGGTTTTTTCGCCAGCTGGTCCCCTGCAGAGGGACCGCTAACCGCTAAAAGCAGCTCTGCTGCCGATGGGGAGCATCGGCGCCTTCGTTCAAGGTCTCTTTGGACAGCCAGCGCTATGGCCAGCTGCCCCTGTAGGCGGCCTCTCCGCCCTGCGATCAACGGGACGAGCAGGCTGATCGCTGAGATTGCAGTGAAGCCCAAGTACATCCACATTCCTGTTGCCAAGGAGAGCCCGATTCCGGCCGCCAACGGCAGTACGGCCGCGAGTGCCATCGCCAAACGGTTGGCGTGGCGAGGACTGTGAGGTACTTCCAATGGTTCTTCAATAGACAGGCCTGCGTCGCCGGAAATCGGTTGGTAGGGATCGCTGTCCGTAATGACACCGAAAGTGGAGTTTCCACATCGCATCGTGGACGCGGATGTCAGCAAGGTTCGCTTGATGGGCCGGTTGTCCACGAACACCGGGTTGGCGCCGCGTACACTCCTCGCCACGAGGGCTGTGCTGGAAACTTCCAACGTGGCATGTTCCCGGGACATCCCGGGATCCAACACAAGGATTTCGGCGGAAGCCCTTCCTACCCGGTACCGGCCCCGTTGAATCCTGAAGACAGAGCCTGCCCCGGGGCCTGAGTGGGTTAGAAGCAACAAGGGTGGGGAAGAGGCATTTCCGCCCGGATGATGCGGAGCATTATCCACAAGGACGGCGCCATTAATGAGAGGCGGCTCTCCCACTGTGAGAGCGGTCAGAGGATGGCCGCTCACCGAGAGAGTCCCGGTTCCACGGGCTTCCTTGAGAAGCTGCTCCACCTGGGTACCGGATGTGCCGTCCGGGACGTCGATGCTGAGTTCTTCCGGTTTCGTCGTTCCAGCGGCACCGGGGGCGCTGACCAATGTGCACTCCAAGGCCATGGGTACTTCCTCTACGACTCGGCGGATATTTGCCTGGCTGGCTCTCATCACGCTAAGGCCCTGCGAACTCAAGCGCTGGGGACGTTGTGGCCTATGTGGACAACTTTTGCCAGAGCCCGCACAGGCAACGCCTTGACACCGTGGCATGTTGTCTCAGCTAAGATGAATCTCGTTGTCGCGTGTGCTCAATGAGGAAGGACCTTCACCGGTGATAGTGGTTGCGGAGAGCGCCGATGTTTCAGACGAGGCGGTAATTGGTGACGGATCAAAGATTTGGCATCTGGCCCAAGTCCGCGAGCAGGCCGAATTGGGCGTCAACTGCATCGTGGGACGCGGAGCCTATATAGGCACCGGGGTCAAGATGGGGGACAACTGCAAAGTTCAGAATTATGCACTTGTCTACGAGCCTGCGGTGCTGGAGGCCGGCGTCTTCATCGGCCCGGCTGTAGTACTCACAAACGACACTTACCCTCGGGCGGTTAGCCCGGATGGCGGATTGAAGAGCGCTCACGACTGGGAACCTGTTGGTGTAACCATTCGTGAAGGTGCCTCAATCGGCGCCCGCGCTGTTTGCGTCGCGCCCGTGACAATCGGACGATGGGCCACAGTGGCTGCTGGTGCTGTTGTTGCCAAAGACGTCCCTGATTTTGCCCTGATGGTCGGAGTCCCGGCCAAACGCCACGGTTGGGTCGGAAAAGCTGGTTTCCCGCTGCAGCGCTTAGGTGAGAGCTGGGTTTGCCCGGAGACCGGCGCCACATATGTTGAACAGAACGAGACCCTTCGAGAGGTAGAGGCATGAGCCCCGAATTCATTCCCCCCGCTAAACCCATCATTGGAGATGACGAGCGCAAGGCAGTAGAGGCTGTCTTGGCCTCCGGCCAACTCGCGCAGGGTTCGGAGGTTGCATCCTTTGAGCAGGAATTCTCTCAGGTCCTCCTCGATGGCAGGGCTGCGGTAGCAGTCAACTCCGGCACTTCCGGTCTGCACCTCGGACTGCTGGCTGCGGGCATCGGTCCGGGCGACGAAGTGATTGTTCCATCGTTTACTTTCGCTGCCACGGCTAACTCCGTGGCTTTGACCGGAGCCACTCCTGTCTTCGCTGACGTGGACCTGGATCACTACACCCTTGATCCCGCGTCCGTTGAATCGAAAATCACGGACCGCACGGCTGCCATCATGCCCGTTCACCTCTATGGCCACCCCTTTGACGTAGATGGAATCGGCGCGGTTGCCTCCAAGCACGGCGTGAAGGTCTTCGAGGACGCAGCCCAGGCACACGGTGCGGCAGTCAACGGCCGAAAAGTGGGTACATTCGGTGACTTCGCTATGTTCAGCCTGTACCCCACCAAGAACATGACCTCTGGCGAAGGTGGCATGGTCAGCACGGGCCTGGCCGACGTCGAGCGTCGGCTCCGGTTGCTGCGCAACCAGGGCATGGAACGCCAGTACGAAAATGAGCTTGTTGGCTTTAACGCGCGAATGACTAACATCCACGCTGCAATCGGTCGCGTCCAGCTGACCAAGATCAATGCCTGGACCAAGACCCGCCAGGAGAACGCCGCGTTCTTCGACGCCAACATCGAGGGTGTTGTCACTCCCAAGGTGTCTGAGGGTTACGAGCACGTTTACCACCAGTACACCATTCGCATTGCTGAGGACCGTGACGGTTTCGCAAAGGCACTGCGTGAGGAATACAACGTAGGCTGTGGCGTGTACTACCCCATCCCGAACCACCGCCTCGCCCCTTTCCAAACCTCAGATGACCTGCCCGTCACAGAGGAAGCCGCGGCCAGCGTTTTGTCACTTCCGGTCCATCCGTCGCTGAGCCAGGACGACCTTGACCGCATCGTTGCCGCTGTGAACGCCATTGCGAAGGCAGGAAGCTAGTGGCAAATTTGCGTGCAGGCCTCATCGGACTGGGGATGATGGGCCGCCACCACGCCCGCGTTATTCGCGAGCTTGAAGGCGTCGACCTCGTTGCAGTCGCTGACTCGTTCGGGGATCCTCACAACGTCGCCAGCGGACTTGAGGTCTGCAGTTCGGTCGAACAGCTCATTGATCAGGGAATCGACATGGCAGTGGCCGCAGTGCCCACCGTGCTTCATGAAGAAGTGGCGCTGCAGTTGGCTGAAGCCGGAGTGCACTGTTTGGTGGAAAAGCCGATTGCCAACGACTCCGAATCGGGCCGGCGTATCGCGGACGCCTTCGACTCACGGGGATTGATCGGGGCGGTTGGACACATTGAGCGCTTCAACCCGTCTTTGCAGAGCCTTCGCGAACGGCTCGGTAACGGCGACCTCGGCGAGGTTTACCAGATTTCGACCCGCCGCCAGGGTCCGTTCCCTTCCCGCATTGCAGATGTGGGTGTGGTCAAGGACCTCGCAACCCACGACATCGATCTCACGGCGTGGCTTGCACAGAGCAATTTCGTGAACGTAGTGGCGCACACAACGTCAAGGAGTGGACGCGAGCACGAGGATATGGTCACCGCCATTGGCCATCTCAAGAGCGGTGTGGTCACTAACCACATCGTCAACTGGCTCTCTCCAATGAAGGAGCGCACCACCGTTGTTTTGGGTGAGCGGGGTGCGTACATCGCGGATACCATCTCGGCGGACCTGACATTCATCGAGAACGGCACTTTCCAGACCGATTGGGACTCCGTCGCGGCATTCCGTGGCGTGTCCGAGGGTTCCTCCACCCGCTTTGCCCTGGCAAAGCGGGAACCCTTGAAGATGGAACACGAGGCATTCCGTGATGCTGTGCTCGGAAAGTCCATGAATATTGTCACAATGGCCGAAGGACTTGAGACCCTTCGTGTTGCTGAGGCCGTACTTGAGTCCGCGGAAACAGGCTCAGTGATCTCGCTCTAGCTTTGTAGTCTTAGCAGCATTGAACGGGAGGCTGGCTATGTGCCGGGCCTCCCGTTCGTTTTTTGCGGACAATTACTGCCTTGCTGCGGCGTACCGCCGAATCGGGGAACGATCGTAACGTCGGGTAGCCTTGACCAGTAGACGTGGGCATCTCTGTGCCCGCACGCCAATACACAGGAGAGTTTGTGAACGCTGATCTCGTCGTCGTCGGCTCGGGTTTCTTTGGCCTGACCATTGCAGAACGCGCCGCTACCGAGTTGGGGCTGAAGGTTGCGGTGCTTGATCGCCGCCACCATATTGGTGGAAACGCCTACAGCGAGAATGAGGCGCAGACCGGAATCGAGGTACACCGCTACGGCGCCCACCTCTTCCACACCTCGAATGAACGTGTGTGGGAATACGTGAACAGGTTCACCAAGTTCACGAGTTACCAGCACAAGGTTTACACCAGCCACAAAGGTGAGGTGTATCCGATGCCCATCAACTTGGGCACCATTAACCAGTTTTTCCGTTCGGCAATGAGCCCAACGGAAGCAAAGGCTCTCATCGCCGAACAGGCTGGCGAACTGGCTGGTACCGATCCCCAGAACCTCAATGACAAGGGTATTCAGCTGATTGGCCGCCCCCTCTACGAGGCTTTCATTAAGCACTACACGGGAAAGCAGTGGCAGACGGACCCGAAGGACCTGCCGGCCGAAATCATCTCGCGGCTTCCCGTGCGTTACAACTATGACAACCGGTACTTCAACGACGCCTACGAGGGCCTCCCGGTGGACGGCTATACCGCGTGGATTGAGCGTATGGCGGATCACCCGAACATCGAGGTGGTCCTGAACACGGACTTCTTCGACGACGGCGAGTTTGGTCGGTCTTCTGTTCTCGGTCAGGTGCCGGTCATCTACACCGGTCCGGTTGACCGCTATTTCGACTATGCCGAAGGCGATCTCTCGTGGCGCACCATCGATCTCGAAGAAGAGGTCCTGCCCATCGAGGACTTCCAAGGCTGTGCCGTGATGAACTACCCGGATGCTGATGCCGCGTTCACCCGCATCCACGAATTCCGTCACTTCCACCCTGAGCGCGACTACACGAAGGACGCCACCGTCATCATGCGCGAGTTCTCGCGTTTTGCTGAGAAGGGTGACGAACCGTATTACCCCGTGAACACTTCTGATGACCGTCAGAAGCTGCTGGCTTACCGTGATCTTGCCAGGGGTGAAAAGTCGGTCCTGTTCGGTGGTCGTCTTGGAACCTATAAGTATCTCGACATGCACATGGCCATCGGGTCCGCTTTGTCGATGTACGACAACAAGATCAAGCCGCATTTCACCGGCGGCGCCAAGCTTGAAAGCGGTGGAGTGGACGCATGACCGCTACAACAAATGAAAGCCAGGAGATTGCCATGACGGCCAACACTGCCGCTGAAGCCCCGGCATCGACGGAACAGAACCTGCGGATTGTCCAGCGCGTGATTTTCCCGGCCAACCGTGACCTCGACACCCTGCCCCTGTACGTTGATCCTGACACCAATAAGGTCCAAAGGAGCGGCGAAAGTACGGAAGTGCAGGCCATTGGCATGGCACGGAAGCTCCACCCGGAGGACATCTTGGGACGTGGGTCAGTCCAGGTTCGCCGCGGTGAGCGTCTCTCGTTCGGCTCTTATTTCAACGCTTTTCCTGCCAGTTATTGGCGCAAATGGACCATTGCCACTAAGACCGTGCTTCACATTGAAACCGAGGGCGAGGGGACGGTCATCGTATACCGCTCCAACGCTCGGGGCGCGTCCCAGCGTGTTGACTCGATTCTGGTGGACGGCTCCTCCACCAATGATTTCGAACTCACGTTGGCGCCCTTTGGCGACGGCGGCTGGTACTGGTTCGACCTCATTGCGGGCGGCGACGGCATGGCGCTCAAGAGCGCTCATTGGGCGGTTCCGGATGAGGGGCGCCCGCAGGGCCGCGTCACGCTCGGCGTAACGACGTTCAATCGCGCCGATTACTGCCTTGAGACCATCAAATCGATCGATGCTGACGCAGGTCTCCGCGAGATCCTTGCAGAGCTCATCATTGTGGACCAGGGCAACAAGAAGGTAGCTGACGAAGCCGGCTTCGACGCAGTTGCAGCGTCCATGGGTGATCAACTTCGGATTATCAACCAGGGCAATCTGGGCGGCTCTGGTGGCTTTGCCCGCAACATGTACGAGATGGTCGTTTCTGACAAGAGCGACTACGTCATGCTGCTTGACGACGACATCGAGCTCGAAACAGAGGGCGTGATGCGCGCAGTCGCGTTTGCCGACCTCTGCCGCAAGCCGACCATTGTTGGCGGTCACATGTTCGACATGTACAACAAGTCCGTACTGCATGCCTACTCAGAGGTCGTCAACTTCTACCGATTCCTTTGGGGACCGGTGGAAGGACTGGGCAATCACGACTTCTCGAATGCGGGTTTGCGCTCCACGCCGCAACTCCACCGTCGCTGGGATGCTGACTACAACGGCTGGTGGATGTGCCTTATCCCCAAGACTGTCGTTGAAACCATCGGCCTGTCCCTTCCCGTGTTCATCAAGTGGGACGACGCTGAGTACTCCCTCCGGGGTCGCGCAGCCGGCTTCCCCACTGTGACTCTCCCCGGGGCCGCAGTCTGGCATGTCTCTTGGGCCGACAAGGACGACTCCGTGGACTGGCAGGCCTATTACCACGAACGTAACCGACTCATTGCGACTCTGCTGCACTCACCGTTCCCCAAGGGCGGGCGGATCCTGCGGGAGAGCCTGAACACGGACGTCAAGCACTTGGTCTCCATGCAGTATTACCCGGAGCAAGCCCGCGTGATGGCTCTCCGCGATGTGCTGGCCGGACCGGGTAATCTGCATAAGCAATTGCCCACGACGATGCCGAAGCTCCGTGCCATGCGCGAAGAGTTCCCGGACTCGCAGGTCAAAACCGATCCTGGGGCATTCCCGGAAGTCTTCCGCAAGCGTCCTCCCAAGAAGCCGCAGTCTTACAAGCAGCCGGGAGCACTGGGCCTGCTTCCTTGGGCCGTCAAGACTGTCCTGAAGCAAACGCTGGCCCCCGTGCGTGATACCGCGAAGGCTAACCCTGAGGCTCATGTAGCACACCAGGACGGTAAGTGGTGGAGCTTGGCACACCTGGACAGTGCCGTGGTGTCGAACGCCGACGGCACAGGTGCCTCCTGGCACCTCAGGGATCCCAAGATGGCACGGCAGCTGGTGGTTGAATCCGCCAAACTCCATGCTCAGCTCTTCTCCAACTGGGAGACCCTCCGTGCCCAGTACCGAGACGCCCTTCCTGAGATTACTTCCATGGAATCGTGGCGGGAAACTTTTGAAGCCTCGGAGCCCAACAAGTAACAATGACGACTTCCACTGATACGTATGCTGTTCCCGGGGTAGGTGCGGGGCTGCTGGATGTCTACCGACGCCGCTACCTCCTCAAATTGATAGTCCGTAAGGAACTCCGAGTGCGATACCGGGGTTCTGTCCTTGGTCTTGCCTGGTCCTACGTCAAGCCACTGGTTCAGTACGTAGTGCTGTTTTTCGCTTTGGGTATTGTCCTTCGCGTGGGGGATCAGATTCCCAATTACGCGCTGTACATGTTCTCGGGCGTCATCGTCATCAATTTCTTCTCGGAAGCGTTCTCGAATGCTACGAGATCCATTGTGTCCAATGCTGCCTTGGTCAAAAAGATCTATCTGCCAAGGGAGTTGTTCCCGGTTGCCTCCGTGTGGGTGGCAGCGGTCCACTTTCTCCCTCAACTGGTGGTCTTGTTGGCGGCTGCGCTGCTGAGCGGGTGGAAACCCGACTTCATGCAGCTCATTGGAGCCGTTTTAGGCTTCGTCATTGTGGCGGTAACGGCGACCGGTTTGGGGCTCCTGGCCGGGGCCATCAATGTGTTCTTCCGCGATGCAGAAAACATCGTGGATATGTTGATGATGATTGTTACCTGGACATCGCCGGTGCTCTATGACTGGACCATGATCCGTCGGCTGGCGCCCCCGTGGGTGCTGTTCATCTATCAGCTCAACCCGATCACCGTGGCCGTCGAATTGTTCCACTGGGCCTTCTGGTATCCCACCGTGGATCGTCCAGTCGAACTGCCTCCGCATCTGATGTGGACGGGACTGATCGGTCTGGGCATGGCAGCTCTGTTCCTTATCATCGGCCAGCTCGTCTTCCGACGACTTGAGGGCCATTTTGCGCAGGAGGTCTAGATGGGCGCCGCAATAATCGTCAAAGGCCTTAAGAAAACGTTCAATCTTCGCCATTCGCACTCCCTCAAGGAGACTCTTGTGTGGCTGGTGAAGGGTCGGAAAAGCGACCTCAGCAAGAAGTTTGATGCCCTCCATGATGTGAGCTTCGAGATTCAGCCGGGTGAAACCGTGGCTCTGTTGGGGTTCAACGGTTCGGGAAAATCCACTCTGTTGAAACTTATATCCGGCGTGATCCTGCCGGATCAAGGAACGGTACGCACCAAGGGCCGCGTAGCCGGCCTTATCGAGGTCGGCGCAGGTTTCCATCCTGACCTGTCCGGGCGTGAGAACGTCTTCCTCAACGCAGCGATCCTGGGAATGACTGAGCAGGAAATCAACGACAAATTCGACGAAATTGTCGCTTTCTCTGAAATTGAACAGTTCATCGACACCGAAGTGAAGTTCTATTCTTCGGGTATGTTCCTTAGGTTGGCCTTCGCAGTAGCCGTCCACACGCAGCCGGACATCTTCCTCGTGGACGAGATTCTGGCCGTGGGCGACGAGCCGTTCCAGAAGAAGTGCTTGGCTAAGATCAAGCAACTTTCGGATGAAGGACGAACCCTGGTGGTGGTTAGTCATGACCTCGACATGATCGCGCGTATCTGCGACAGGGGAGTTGTCCTCGCCTCCGGTACGGTGCAGTTCGAAGGCCCCGCTGACCAGGCTGTAGCGTGGCTGCGGGATAGCAACTAAATGACTTTCAGCATGTGATCCATACGAGGTTGCGCAAAGGCCACCGCACATCAACTTCTTCGGAAGATGTGCGGTGGCCTTGCCGTATCTGGACCACCATGCGACTCACCAAAAAGAGCGTCCGTCCCGGTTGGGACGGACGCTCTTGCGCCTTGGAGTCGTGTCTGGGTATGTGCCAGCTGCCCTAGACAGAGACCTTCTCAGCTGACTCCGTGGTCACGTGTTCTTCCGTCTTAGCGCGGCGATGCCGACGAACATAGTGGAAAACAGTGAACACCAGAATCCCGAACCACGCCGCCGCTTGAGCGGCAAGGCCCATGGTGAGGCCCGGCGTCGTGAAGGTTATGTCCACCGACGTGGCACCGGCTGGCACATCCACCAGAATTACGCCAGCAGGACCCTGCGTAAGCTTCTGGGCTTCACCATCGACTGAGACCGTATAACCGGGCCACGCGAGGCGGGCGAGGGTAAGTTTGCCGGCGCTGCCGTCACCGGACAGGGTGACGTGTTCATCATTGCCATTCCTGACGGCATCCTTGACGGAAATGCCCTCTGAGGCCCAGGAAACGGTGCCCGGGTAGGGCAACGGGTTCTCCCGCTGAAGGATCGTCCTGGTCTCATCTGAAGCCACAATAGACCAACCCGGGGCCACGGTGAGTTGGTCCGGGGCGATCAAGGTCTTTTGGACGGCCACTGTCTCCACTTGGAGGACGTCCGCCAGGGTGGCGTCGATTTCTCCGGAGGCCTGTTTGAACAGTTCAGTGTAGGCCAGCGGGCACGTCTCGCCCCGGTAGTTCATGCATAAGGCGTTGACGTACGTGGTGAAGCTGATGCCGCTATAGCGGCCCATGCTGTTGTTGACGTCGGCATTGAGGATCTGATTGCCATAGAGGAGGCGGCCTTCAGTGAATTCCTCGCCGGTGATCTTCATGGTGTTGAAGATTTGAAGAGTGTTACCTCGGTAATTGCTGGTTGAGTCACGCAGCGTCTCCGCATCCACGGGCGAACCGATCCCGGCAACGGCATTGTTGGGGACGAACTGCCTGGATTGCATTCCAAGAGTGGCGATCGTTCCCACCACCATCACTGCTGCCAAGCCCCGGTAGCCGAACCGCTTCCAGCCAAGAAGCGCCAAAACCACCAGAACAAGCGTGACGGCCAAGGTGAAGATCTGCCATTTGCCGCCGCCCGGCACCATGGACCAGGCCCGGTAGGTTCCAAAGCCGAGGATGGCCACGGTGATGAACAACCGTTTCTTCCACGATGAGGTCTTCAACCCGGCAGAAGCCACTACTGCGACCAGGACAATGATGCCGAGGTACACATATTCGATGAGTCGGATGGGCCAACGGAACACCAGCACCTGGGAAGGAGCAAAGGTCAGCAGGAAGTAGATTCCAGTGATGACGTAGAGGCTGAATATTTGGCGCGAACGGTTCCGGAAGCTGCGGAAATCAAGCCACGGCAGCAACGGCAGGACGAACCATGCCAGGTAACTTGAGGGGACGTTGTCGATGGGAGCCCAGAAGTTATTGATTCGAGGCGTCATGGACGACGTGCTCATGGTCAGCAGCGATGACATATCCGGGGAGAGGAAGAGGTCGTTCAGGATTTCATTCTGCTGACGCACGGTGACGGCGGAGCTGAGCGGCAGCGGGAAGAACACCAGGACAGCGGTCAAACCCACCAAGGCGCCGACGATGACGATCGGAATGAGCCGACGCCAGTGCCTCATCAGCATCAATTCGACGGCGACTGCCGCGAGGACCAGGATGACGCCAATGGCACCGTAGGGGTTTCCGGCCGTCATGGTGAGGAAGCCCAAAAGGAACGGCAGGAACGGTGACGTGTTGCGACGCGCGTAGCGCCGGACGGACCACCAGAAGACGGTAATCCATGCGAAGGCCATCAGACCTCCCGGCCAGCGGGCTGCTTCGTAGAAGAGCGTAAAACCGCTGAAAGGGATGGCTACGCCGGCGGCCAGTGCAAGCGGCCTGTTGGAACCATAGTCCCGGGCCAGCATAAACGTACCGAAAGCCAGCAACGCGATGAACTGGACGATGATGAAGTAACTGGCCAGAGAGAGATTCTCGAAGTTCGAAACAATAACTGAGTTGACGATGTTGACGGGATTGAAAATACCGTAGCCCACCTCGGCCACGATGTTGCCGCCCACCCAGCCACCTGGCTCCATCAAGGGGAATCGTCCGGAGCGAATCTCCTCACCCATATGCCGCCACAAAGGGAGGAAGGACTGCATCATGTCGTCCCAGTAGTAGAACGTGGGGTTGAAGAGCCGGGGGATGATGGAGGCAACAGCTGCGATTGCGGCAGTAATAATGCCCCAATGCCAGTCGTGCTGCAAGAAGTAACGCCGCCGGGTAACCGGCGGGCGCTGGGCAGTGGCCCCGGAGGTACCTGCTGTCATGGTCTTAGCTTGCTCCTTAGCGCGCGGCATAAGTGTGAATATTGGCCTGAGGAATTACCGGGAGTTCGGGAAGCCCGGGCATCCGGCACCCGCTATTTGACCTCGGAAGTGGAGTCCGCGGGGGTTTTGGAGGCGGATTGTTGACGCCACCGGAAGTGAACAAAAGCGATACCGACGCACAGCAGGTCGGCGATTGTGAACATGATGCGTGACAAGGCTGCAATCGCCGTCGCAGCTCCGGCACTCATCATTCCGGCCAGGGCAAGGATGAGGATGGCCTCGCGGGCGCCAACGCCGGCAGGAAGCAGGAATGCCAGGACTCCCAGCGTCATGCCAAGAGCCAACGCACCAGTGAGGACCAGGAAAGTTGCGAGGTCCAAAGTGGCTTCGTGGCCCACGAGGATCCACAGGTGCAGGCCAAAGCACAGGTACATCAGGACGCCAAGGATGAAGGCCTTCACCATGGTGTTGGCCTGGATACGCTCGGGAAGCGGCGGGCGGCGGAAGACCCGCAGGACGATGTTGACCAGGAAGGTCACAACGTTCGGGTTCATGGCCAGGATCACCACAGGGAGGATGACGTACAACCACTGCAGATTGGGCTGACGCTGGACCAGGATCGGAAGGGCCGAAGCACCAACGACCAGAGCCGCTCCAATGGTGATTCCGGTACTCACCAAGGAAGCAACGAAGACTTGCGCACGCGCAATGCCGTTTTTGCGGCCAAGCTCCATCTGCAGCACGAACGCCCACACGGAACCTGGCAGATACTTTCCAATTTGGCCGACGAGGTAAATCTGGTTGAGCACCAAACCTTGGGGTTCAATATCCACTGATCTCAGCAGGCTTGCCATGACCACCCGCCACATGAACATCCCCAGAAGAACACCAGGGATGAGTGCCAGCAGGGACAGCAGAACCTGCCACCACTGCAGGGCGAAAACAGTGGCCTGAACTTGTGGCCATTGGACGGCAATGAAATACACAGCGGCGGCGAAAACTATGACCACCAGCGCACGACGTGCAAAGTCGACCAGCTTGGCCTTGGTGGTCTTTGCAGGCGGCTGTTCCTGATTGGTGTCGTTGTCGTTCGACGGTGTTTCGGCGATTGAATCCGTCATGAGGCGTGCGTTCCCGTGCTGGGTGACGCTGCGAACTCCCGCCGACGGCGGCGCATAGCCACCAGTCCTTTGAACATTTTAACGACGTCGGCAGTCCGGATGGTGGTTTCGCCCGGCTCGTCGTCGGGTGCCAGTGTGACGGGCACTTCGACGATCTTGAAGCCTTGTTTTTCAGCGGCGTAGACGACCTGGGTGCTGAAGAGGAACCCGGGATCGTCAAAGCGGTCAACCATGCTTCGAAGCCATTCGCCGTCAACAATCAGGGTTCCCTGGGAGTCACCGATTTTGGATCCGAGGATTACCTGTCGAAGTGTCTTGAAGCCGAAGGTGGTAATTCCCCGGATTGCACTCCGTTCGGTGACGGAGTCCTTGTGGGCTTTCGAACCGATGACAACGTGCGGTTTGGTGGTGAGTTTTTTGTCTTCGTCGAGATCGTCAGTACCGAAAGGGAGGTCGTCCGCCGTGAGGAGTACCCTGCGTCCGGAGCTTGCCTCTATGCCCCTGCGGTACGCATTCCCCATGCCCTTTTGGCTCTGGAGAACCTGGAACGTCACGTTGGGCGTGTCCACTGCGTTCTTGAGGGCTACCTCGAATGTTTTGTCGGAAGAACCGTTCTCCACGATGATGATCTCGGAGGTGCCACTGTTCAAGTAGCCGGAAAGACGGGCCATTGTAGCCGCCAAAATCCGTTCTCCGTTATAGACCGGGATCACAACGGAGAGATCCGGTTGGCCTGCCTGGTCGAAAGTCAAGACTCTCCTCGGTAGTTCGTGCCGACGAATTCTTGGACGCCAGCCGCAGCCCGCAACGCTGGTGTCACGAGATCCTTGCAAACCCTCAGTCTAGTTCATCGTGCAATGCCTTCTGCGGAAGGCCAACGGCTTCACCGCTGGATTCAGACGAAAGGGGTGCACCGGATATTCTCCGATGCACCCCTCAAAACGGCAAGCCAGGTTCGCCCCATATCAGGGGAGTGAAGTGAATCCTTGCCATCCGTTGCCGACTTGGCCCCAAGCCAGCCAGCCGCCGGTACCGTTTCCGGGATAGAGCCAGAGATTGCCGCTGGCATCCCGTGCGAGGACATCGGCTTTGCCGTTGCCGTTGAAGTCGCCGGGCCCGAGCAGTGCGGTCATGCCGTTCCACCCGCTGCCAATCTGGGAGCGGGTGCCCCACCCGCTGCTTCCGTTACCGGGGTAGAGCCACAAGGCGCCCCCCGTGTCACGGGCCAGAATGTCGGTCTTCGAGTCGCCGTTGAAGTCACCGGTGCTGAAGATGGCATTCATGACGTTCCACCCCGCACCGACCTGAGTCCGGCCAGCGCTGAACTTCCCCGTTCCGTCACCTTTGTAGAGCCACAGGACGCCGGATGCATCCCGGGCCAGGACATCGGATTTGCCGTCTCCGCTGAAGTCGCCCGGTGCTGTCACCGCCGTGAAGCCGCTCCAGCCGGAGCCGACAACCTCAGGAGGCTGCCACCCGCCTGCGCCATTGCCTTTGAAGAGAAGGATCTGGCCGGCGGTATCGCGGGCCAGGACATCACTTCGTCCATCGCCGCTGAAGTCCCGCGTAGGGACGATCAGGTTGTAGTTATTCCACGATGTACCGGTGTTGACTTTGCCCAACCAGCCGCCGGTGCCATTGCCCGGGTAAAGCCACAACGTACCGGCAGCATCCCTGGCGAGGACGTCATTCTTGGCATCGGAGTTGTAGTCCTTCCAAGTGTTGGTCGGTGCAGCAGGCAAGGTGTATGTCTGCGAGGCCACTGCGGATTGGTTTCCGGCACCATCAACGGCGAAGTACTTGACCGTGGTGGTGGCCGCCGGAGTAACTGTCACCGTTGTGGTTCCGGAAGGACTTGAAACGGTTGGAGTGGAGTTGTCCGTGGTGTAGTAGATCTTCGCTCCGGATTCTGTGGTCAAAGTGACCTTTTGGCCCAGCGTCAGTTTTCCACCCAAGGGATTCGCCGTCACCGTTGGCGCCACGTTGTCCAGAACGTACACCTGGGACTGGGCGGAGGAAGCATTGTTGGCTGCGTCCACGGCTATGTACTTGATGGTCTTGCTTCCCATGGTGATGGGACCGGTGTAGAGCGTACTGGCCGCAGTGGGAGTTGTGCCATTGTCCGTGTAGTAAATCTTGGCATCGGCCTCATTCGCGGTCAGTGTGATCTTGGTTGCAGGACCATACGTTCCGCCTACGGGACTGGCTGTCACGGTAGGTGCAGTGGTGTCAGCTACAAAGACCGTGAAGTTGACGCCGGCAACTGTGGTGTTACCTGCCCCATCCCGGGCCTCTACTTCGAACCTCTTTGCTCCGTTCGCGATGTCCGCATAGACCTTAGGCGAGGTGCAAGCGGTAAAGGCATCGGTTCCCAACCGGCAACGGAACCCCGCTAGGTCTGAGGACGTGGAGCTGAACTGGAACTGGTAGCCGGCGCCTACAGTGGCTCCGCTGGCGGGAGCTGAGATGGCAACCTGGGGGGCCGTCAGATCAGCTGTCACTGTTTGCGCGGCAGCGGAGCTGACATTGCCGGCCGAGTCAGTGCTGCGGATCCGCAAAGTGTGGGTACCTGCTGTGGTGAGCGTAAAAGTATCACCCGGCACACAAACTTGGAACGCAGCATCGGCCGTTGAATCAACTGAACAGCTGAGTATTGTTCCTGGCTCGAAAGTGGCTCCCAGGACAGGTTTGCCGTTGACCACCTGGCCACTGTTTGGAGCAGTGAAGACAGGCGCAGCAGGTGCAACGGTGTCCACCGTGAAGGTCCGTGAAACCGGAACTCCGCCCGGGGCGGGCCTTACAGAGAATGTCTGCGGTCCGTTGAGTAGTGGAGCTGACGTGTAGGTTCCACCAGTGCAGTCCGTCCACGTTCCGCCCATGGAGCACTCCAGAGCTGTGCCGGCCGGCTCCGCAGCCACGCCGAACGTCGGAGTGGTGTCATTAGTGAACTCGGGGTTGGGAGCCTGTGCACCACTTGCCAGCGTGGGACCTGAAGTAATTTTGGCCACTGCGCCACCCAAGAGGCTGATACTGCCTCGGCCGGTTCCCGGGGTAGAGCCGAGCTGACCCGGATCGTCCAAGACCAGGAGCTGACCGCCCCGCATACCCAGTCCGCTAATCTTGCTGAATCCCAACGCCCATTGGTTCTCTACGGCGCCGGTGCTGAGGTTGAGACGTGACACTTTGTCTGTGCCGGCCGTGGTGCCGCTGCTCGTACCCGTATAGATAACGTGGGCGTTGTAGTCGTAGAAGATCGATGCCGCGACACCCACGTTATAAGAGGTCAACGGAACGTAGTCTGTCATTTCACCGTTTCCCGGGGCAGAGAATGCCCTAAGGCCAGTGCTTTCCAGAACGTACACGCTGACATGTCCGTTGTTGTCCCAGCCCGCTGCTACCAGGCCCAGCGCACGGGTGGTGACCGATGCGATGGATTCAATGCTGGGGTGCATGATGGTCGGATCAACAATCTTGATGATTGAGCGGGCATTGGCGAACGACAAATAGATGTTGCCGTCCGGACCGTCGGACACTGCGTTAGGCCGGACATCGCCGTCGAGGACCGTCAGTGTGCTGCTGTACTCGAAGAGGTCCTGTGGCGGATTCCACACTGCCCGTACGAGATGGGAACTCCCAACAGCTGAGTCCGGGATAAAGGCGGTTTCATCACCGCTGCCAACGGAGCCAGGTGTCGGATCGAGCACGATGGAGACGCCCGGAACCTTCGGCCCGGGCCCAGCATCGGGCGAGGTCCCACCCAGGCATGTGTCTAGCTCAATGGTGCCTGCGTTTCCGTTGACTGGTTCGGACATCCGGCAGAATCCGGCCACGCTGTCTGATACCCACATCCGGCCGATGGGGTCCAGTACGGTCCCCGCAGGCTTGGTGAGCCCAATACCTATGATTTGCTTCTGTTGGTCTGCGTGGGCGGGGGTGCTTGATACCACCGCTGTCATGCCTGCGACCGTCAGGACAACCGCGGCCAATGCTGTGATGACCTTGTGTCCGCGAAGCCGCCAACCGGCGTCGTGCGTTGCTTGGTGTTCCATCACGCCACTTCCTTCAGCCACTTGGTCAGGACTGCGGACTGTGGTGCCATGGGCGCCAGCGTTAGCGCTCCCTTAACGATGGGAACACCGCCAAGTCCATACAGGGCGGTACTGATGGTTGGCGGGTTGTTTCTTGTGCACGCTTTGATAATTGCAAGACAAATGTCATTGCGGGTGCCTGTGGCTCCGGCTTCCATGGCGACATTTATCGCGGCATTTTCTTCCGCGACTAATACTTGGGGCTGTGGGCCCACGTAAGTCACTACGACGTCGGCGAATTTCTTGTATTGAGTGTTTGCCCAAACCTCTTCAAGGCTCGACAAGATGATGAGCGGATTTCCATTGACTCCGCGACACTCGAATTGGTAGCGCTTTACTGGTTCAGGTCTTTCGACGCGTGGTTTGTCGGCATCGCCGGCATTCGTCACGCCCAGTTTGAATGGCTCAACATTTTCAACGACCTTGACCGAGCAGCCTGTTAGAACGAGACCGGCTAGGCCAAGCTGGACGACGACGCGTCTTGGCATGTCCACCGAGGGATCCCCACTTCATTCGGATGCTCCCCAGCTCCGCATGCAGTTGGATTTTCGCCCCAGCCGTTACGGCTGCATTACTCCATCTTCTCCCAAATTCCGCATTTGTCACTAGTTAGGACGTCTTTTTCTTCAAGGATTATTCCGGATTGACCTTCGGTCGCTCCGCCGCTGGCCTTTTTGCTGCCGTCAGCGGCCGACACTGACCATGCGCAGCCCTCGGGCGGGGTCTTCCGAAGATGGAACTTACCTGCAACCAAGCCCCCGCTTGCCACGGCAGACTCACCGTCCCCGGCTCGTTCACCGGCCGCCCAGAGTCCTATGATTCTTCCTTGCGGCGCCCTGGGGCACAGCTCGCTGGCGGCTAGCAGCATCTGCCGGCTGCTGCGTCCGAAGAGATCCGACGCTGCATCGTCGCTGACACGGGTGCACAGCGCCAGGGCCGTTAAGTAGGCGTCGAGGCCGGCCGAGGGGGTGATGCCGGGCTCTGCGATGGAGATGATTCTTGCCTCGTCCTCGGTCGGTTCAAAGGGCAGGGGGCCTTCGTAGCTGGCGGCGCAAGTAGCCAACCGGACATATTCGGTGGAAGCCCAAACTTCAGCAAGACTGCTGTAGGTCACTTCTGGAACAGCCTCGTTGAGGTTTGAGCACACGTACGTGAACCGGCCCGAATCATCGGGGGCACCGGCGCCCTGCCCGCTGCCATTGCCGGGGGTTGTTGGTCCGGGATCCGACGTTGCCGGTGACGAAGGTGTCGTGGTCGGACTTGCCGACGCGGAGGAAGGGGATGGCGCCGTGGTTGAGGGAGTTGCTGTGCCAGAGCATCCGGCAAGAAGCAGTATCAGCGCCGCAGCGGCCGGGTACAAGGTTCTCATGGTGACCTCCACCTCCATGGTTGTCAGAACCCGGGTGCCGGTCAATGGATTTGCCCGCAAATCGGGTATCGATACCGCTACAAATGTTGCTGAACAAACGTCGAAGGCCCTGCTCCGGAGATCAAGGCCTTCGACGATGATGTTTGTTAGGCGAACATCGAATTCAGGGTGTTGATGACAGTCGCTTCCACGCCCGTCGTTCCGCCCCGGAAGTGCCCGATGTGTCCGTATACGGTCATGGAACCACCCGCGATCCCCGGATGGTCCGGGTCCCAGCCGCCTTCATAGCTGCCCCCGGAGGAATAGGGTGGAAGGAACTGCGCGCTGGGCACGTAGTAGCAGGACTCGTTTCCGTAGCCGCCAACGATAACTCCGTTGGCTCCGCCGAACCTTGCCCGGAAATAGGCGGCGTAGCCGCTCACCAACTCGCCACCGACGATTCCGATCCTCAGTTGGGGGCTGCCCCCGAATTTCCACACTTGGAAAGGACAGACAACCGACGTCTCGTAGCTGCCGCTGTCAATTCGCCCGATCATGACCTGGGCATGGCGACCGTACCAGGCGGGATTCCCGTCCAGGTTGGGGAGCCGGGATGCGTACGCGGCGCGAACAGCGGCCATGTTGCCGGCTGTGGCCGTGATGTCCAGGGGAATCTTCACTTCCTGGTAGCTGGTCTGGAGGGGGCTGCCAATGGACCTCCCCGGTGTCTGCATGGCCACGTCAACAGCAGCGCCCAGTTTAGTGGCGTACTCGTCCCGCAACTCCCAGCTCGGCACCCCCATAGGGTTCTGGTCGCCGGCTGCTCCTTGGAGGAACAACGCAAAACATTCCGGATTGGTATTTTCAATGTAATTGCAAGCCCCGGCGGGATAATCGCCGTCGAATAGCGTGCGCATGCCAGCCGCCACAGGGTGGCAAGCGTAGTTGAAAATAACTGCGGCGGCGTTGCCGTTTGACTTACGCGCGACGATGACCGGAACGGTGTTCTCGAGATAGGGCAGTCCCACCCTGTTGTACGCGATGCTGGCTGAGGTGACCTTGTAGTCCAACGTGACGGGGGTTTGGGAGGCGTTGAGCGCTTCACTGGCAGCGTCCACGAGATCGTTCTCCAAGTGCTGACTGTAAGTCTCCACCATCGACAAGTCCGACAACCCGTAGCACATGAACGGGTGGAGGGTGTCGATGACTGCCGGTGCGTTGTGGGTGTGGGTGGACTGGATCAGGATATCGCCGTTGGACCAGCCCGCCAGCGCCAGGATCCTTTGCCGTGCCCGCTGGTGGATTGACCTGGGCAGGGCAAGAATGTCCACGCTCATGATCAGGTTGGGGGAGCCGTTTTCCCACAGCACGATTGCACGAACCCATAGTGATTCGTAGGGTGCGCTGCTGGTGGCCTCCCGGCCGCCGTCGAGGGTCCCGTATCCCGCCATGTAGGGATTGACGTCAAGCGGTGGCGAAATGCTGACCTTGGCCGTTGAAACGGTAAACGCCATGAAAGATCACTCCTTGATTGTGCACAGTGGTGACCTTCGTTTGCCCCCAAACAAAGCCCGTTTCCCGAATGTGCTGAACAGCCAATACGTGAGACCACCTTCATTAGATCACGCAACCCCGTGATTTAGACCCGGTCCTCCGCTCGAAACATTATTTGTTTCCTTAGCAGAGTTTTCTGAATGCGAATGGGGACTGCACACTTCTTTTCAGAGTGTGCAGTCCCCATTCGCGAATTTCGGGAGCTGTGCTTGCCGGGGCCTAGCTGGCAGGGGCGAGGATTTTCAGGCCGCCCCAGTCGGTGCCGACTCGTGTGGGAGTACCCCAGCTCCCGTTCTGTCCGACGGGGTAGTAGCGCAGGTCTCCGGTGCTTGTCCGCGCCAAAATTCCGGCCGATCCGGCTCCGGCGAATCCGCGGATGGATCCGAAGCTGTTGATCACGTTCCACCCGATTCCTACGGTCTCGGCTGGTTCCTGCACAAATGCTCCGCTGCCATTTGATCTGTAGAGCATCAAATCGCCGGCAGCATTCTTTGCCAGGAGATCCATGTTCGAGTCCTTGTCGAAGTCCATCTGCAGGATGTCCAATCCGGCCCAACCCGTACCAATCTGAACGCGTGCTCCTAATCCAGTGCCGGACGGGTTGCTGATCTGGAACAGGCGACCTGAGGGGTCGTATCCCACAATGCTTGGCCGGGCATCGGACTTCTTCCACTTACCGGCTGTGAGCGTCCAGTCCTTCCACCCGGTTCCCAAACTGATCGGAGTCCCATAGCCGCGACCTTTCAATCCGGGGTAGACGCTGAGTCGCCCATCACTCCATTGCGCGAGGATGTCCAGGGCGCCGTCGTTGTTCCAGTCGGTGAGGAAGCCTGCCTTCAGGCCGGTCCACTGAGTACCGATAAGTTCGGTGGGCAACAAGGAGGTGGAACCTGACCCCGGGTAGCGGTACAGATTGCCGTCTTGGCGAACAGCCACAACGTCTGGCGCGTCCACGCCGAGCGTCGTTTCAACATCGACGGGCGCGCCACTGATGACGTTCGCGTCATTCCATCCCACGCCGATGAGGAAACGGTTGCCCCAGGTCCCGGACACTGCCGGGTAGTAATACAGGTCGCCGTTGGCCGCCCGGGCTTGAAGCCCTTGCGAACCGGCGCCGTTGAAACCGGCTGCGGAGCTGATCGACGTCATAGCGGACCAGCCGTTGCCAATCACCCGGCTCGGTTCGGAGATGAACGATCCCACCCCGTTGGAGCGGTAAAGGCGCATGATGCCATCGCTCGTTCTCGAGACGATGTCCTGGTTTCCGTCCCCGTCGAAGTCCAGTTGGTTGAACTGGTGCCCCCCGAATCCTGACCCGATCAGCACGCCTCCGCTGAGGGCACCAGCGCCGGAATTCGCATAGCGGTAGAGGTTTCCTTTGCCATCCTGACCGATAACACCCGGGTATGCGTCCCTGGAGTTCCACCACCCAACAGTGAGTGACATTTCCTGCCAGCCAGTTCCGACAAGTATGGGGGCGAGGAAACCGCCGCCGGCCGTCCCCCTGAAGACTTGGAGTGAGCCATCCTTCCACTGGGCAAGAACATCCTGGATCCCGTCTTGGTTCCAGTCAACGACGTGCACGGATTGCGCAGTTCCCCAACCGGAGCCGATAGCTACGGGTCCTGTGATGCGGCCCTGTCCGTCAGCCGGGAAGTTGTCCAGCCGTCCTGATGGCATGGCAGCGAGCACGTCAGCCCCGGACCGGATAGAGGGGCTGGAAGGGCGGGAGACTCCGCGGGCAAAGGTGCGCAGCTGGTCATAGGTGCCGTTGAAGATGTTCGAGTCCCCTTCAAAGGGGCCGGTGCTGCTGTACTGCCACATGGTGTAATTGCCCCAACTGAGAGGCATGTCCCCCGGGGAGTTCGTGGGGTTGTTCCAGTAGGACGCGATCCACAGCGGATAGTTTCCGAAGGTGGAGTTCCCAACACAGGTGTTCCACCAATCAGTGGTGCTGTAGATGACCGGGAAGCGGCCGGTGAGGGCCTTGACTGTGTTACCAAAATCGGCCGCCCATTGTCCGAGCTGGGCCTTGGACATGTCGTAGCAGGTGTTGCCGAAGTAGAAGCCGTTGATGGTGCGTCCGGCGTAGGGGTTGTATTCGATGTCCAGTACAGGCGGAAGAGTGTAACTGTCGGCAGTCCATCCGCCGCCGTTGGCCACGAAGTATCTGGCTTGATCCGCACCCGAGGACCAGTTGGGGATTGCGAAGTGATAGGCGCCCCTGACCATGCCTACGTTACGGGAGCCGTTGTACTGCTGTGTGTAATTTTCATTGAGGTAGTAGTTGCCCTCGGACGCCTTGACGTACGCCCATCGGGAACCCTGGTTCCATTGGCTTTGCCAGTTGACGTTGCCTTGGTGGGCGCTGACGTCCTGTCCGGCGATGCCGATGGTGGGGCGCCAGTGTCCCGTGTCGGCAGCCATGGGGACCACGGAATTCACTGAACCGCCGACTGCTCTGGTGCCTGATGGGGGTGCAGTGGCGCTCTGTTGCTTTGCCGACAAGACTCTTGGTGATCTCTGGCCCATCTCAGCACCACCGGCCGGAATAGCCGCCCGCATTGCCGCTTTCATGGCGTCGGCATCGGGTGCGGTGCCAGGCGATGCCTGGGGCGTTGGCGTAGCTGACTGACCGGAGGCTTTTGACGTTGGCGCTGGAGTAACTGCTGGTGAAGGTCCGACGGCGGGAAGCGGCTCTTGCTGCTTGGACACCGACGTATTACTCGGCAACTCGCTGCCGGGGGTCCCTGAACCGGGGCCATTTCCGGCCGGGCGGGGGCCCTGTGAGGGCGACGTTTCCTGAACATCCGACCTTGGAGCAGGTTGGGGGCCGGAGGCTTGGGCCCATGCCGGTACTCCGAGGCAACTGCCTCCCACCAACGCGATAGTCAGCGCCAAGGCCGCACGTGCCAGCGGGATGCGGCGGACCGGGTCCATAGAGTTCATTTCCATTTTCACATCAGGCCCTGTACCGCGGCTCAGCGGCGCATGGTGTGGCTTGCGGACAAGCTCCGGGGCGGGCGCTTGCGCATGAGACCAAAGGCCAGCTCCTAACGGGCTTTACCCTAACATTCCGGGACTGGAGTGACTAGTGGGATTGAGGATACTGAGGTGACTGATGGTGAGAGTTATCCACATGTGCTTCACGGCGACTTGAGGCACTGAATTCGCTGGCCTAGCGTGAACAACTCGAGATGCGCCTCTCGTTTACGTGCTCGCGATCATCGGGGAGAGATGTGGATGCTGTAAAAATCGTCGAAGGTGAAGTCCGGGAACTCATCCGACGCCGCGGATTGGATCCGTTGGAACAAGCCAAAGACGTGCGGCTCCTCGTAGACGCCGCAGTCAACGATTACGACGAACGTGCGCTGCTGGGGCCGCTGCCTTCGCTAGGACACCTGGAGGCGGCCCGGCAACACATCTTTGATGCGGTGGCGGGATTTGGCCCACTGCAACCACTCCTGGATGATCCGGCAGTAGAAGAGGTATGGATCAACGCTCCGCACGAAATCTACGTGGCTCGCAACGGGGAATCCGAGCTGACGGCCATCAGCCTCACTGAGCAGCAAGTGCGCGATCTCGTGGAAAGGATGCTCAAGAGTTCCGGGCGCCGCGTGGATGTCTCGTCCCCCTTCGTGGACGCGGCCCTTCCGGACGGGTCAAGGCTGCACGTCGCTATCCCGGACATCACCAGGAAGCACTGGGCTGTCAACATCAGGAAATTCATCGCGAGGGCAAGCCGGCTCGAACATTTGGTGGAGCTCGGGAGCCTGACGCCCCAAGCCGCCAGATTCCTGGGTGCATCGGTAGCCAGCGGACTTAACATTCTGGTCTCCGGGGCAACCCAAGCGGGGAAGACCACCATGTTGAATTGCCTGGCTTCGAGCATCGGATCGCGCGAACGCGTCATCACGGTTGAGGAAATCTTTGAACTGCAGCTTCCCCTGCGTGATGTGGTGGGATTGCAATGCCGCCAACCCAATCTCGAAGGTGAAGGCGAAATACCCCTGCGGCGTCTTGTCAAGGAAGCGCTGCGGATGCGTCCGGACCGTCTGATCCTGGGAGAGGTTCGCGAAGCGGAAAGCCTCGACATGCTCATTGCACTGAATTCCGGCTTGCCCGGGATGTGCACTGTGCACGCTAACTCCGCCCACGACGCCGTCACTAAGATCTGCACCCTCCCGCTCCTGGCCGGGGCGAATATTTCGAGTGCTTTCGTAGTGCCCACCGTCGCATCCTGCATTGACCTCGTAGTGCACTGCGGGCGCCATGCCACCGGGCGCAGGCAAGTGACCGAGATCCTGTCCCTGGGACGCAGGGTGGAGAGCGGGATCATCGAGTCCTCGGGTGTTTTCGGAATGGTTGCGGGCCAACTACAGCCACGGGCCAACTCCATGCCGGCAGCGGACAAGTTTGCCCGGGCAGGCTTCGACGTCGCTGCCCTCCTGGAGTCGAACTGATGGCGCCGCTCCTTGGGATCGTCGGTGGTTTGGGAGTATTCCTCGTGTGGTGGTCGGCCTGGGTCCAGCCACCTTCTGAGCCAAAAAGAAAGAGGCCCCGACGCTTGGACCTCCTCCTGATGTCAGCTGGGATCGAGAAAGTCTCCGGTGCAGGGCTCCTTCTCACCTGCGCCGGTATCGGCCTTTTTGCGCTGCTGGTGTTCTATGTGCTGACAGGATCCCCGCCAGTTGCCCTGTGTTTTGCACTTTTCGGATCCTGGATTCCCTTTGCAACTGTGCGTTGGCGGGCGCGAAAGCGCAGGAATGCGCTACGGCAGTTGTGGCCGGACGTCGTTGACCACTTGCGCTCGGCCATCCGTGCCGGCCTCGCACTGCCGGAGGCCCTGATCCAGCTGGGACACAACGGGCCCGAAGAATTAAGGGAACTGTTCCTGGATTTCGGGGCCGACTACAGAGCCGCCGGTAATTTTGAGGCCGCAGTGAACAAACTCAAAGAACGCCTTGCAGATCCCGTGGCCGACCGCATCATTGAGGCCTTGCGAATGACCCGCGAAGTAGGTGGCTCCGACCTCGGTCGGATGTTGGGAACATTGTCGGGTTTCCTGCGGGACAGTGCGCGGACGCGCAGTGAGCTTGAAGCCCGTCAGTCGTGGACCATCAATGCCGCCCGGCTTGCTGTCGCTGCGCCTTGGATAGTTTTGGTGGTCATGGCCAGCCGGCCGGAGGCCATGCTGGCCTTCAACTCCGGCCTTGGCGCCATGGTGTTGCTTGGAGGCCTCCTGGTCTCTGTTTTCTGCTACTCCGTGATGCTTCGTGTCGGCGCCTTGCCAGAGGATGAGCGGGTTTTCGGATGAACACATCAACCGCCTTCGCCGTGCTGTGCGGCCTGTTTCTGGGTGCCGGATGGTGGTTGATCCTGGTGCGGCTCCCGTTTATGCGGGGACGGAGATTCTCCGATCGGATCGAACCGCAGTTGAAGTCGCAGAATCTCGAATCGCGCCTTCTTCGCAGGCCCACGCACAACCTCACGCCGTTTGGGCCGTTGGAACGAATCCTCAGACCGTTCATCCGCGATGCCATCACCTCCATGTCGCGCTTCAATGTGGGGTCCACGGCCCTGGCGAAGCGGCTTGCCCGTGCCGGTTCAACAAAATCGACGCTGGACTTTCGGGCCGAGCAGCTCCTGTGGGCCGGTGTCGCTTTTGTGCTTGCTGTGCTGGTGGTTGCAGCCGGCGCCACCGCAGGCCGCTTCAGCCCGGCCGTGTCATGCATCGCTGTCATCGGCAGCGCACTGGGCGGCTACTTACTTCGTGACAATCTCCTGGGGCAGACCATCAAACGGCGGGAGTCAAGGATGTTGTCTGAGTTTCCCAGCCTCGCGGAGCTGATGGCGCTCGCGGTTGCTGCGGGGGAGAGTGCCATGGGCGCGATGGACAGGGTGAGCCGGAGTTCCCAGGGTGAGCTCTCCGGGGAGTTCGCCACCATCCTTGCGGATGCCCGATCCGGCAGGCCGCTGACGGAAGCGCTCCAGGCCTTCTCCGCAAGGGCTGAACTTCCGCCCTTGGTCAGGTTCATCGACGGTCTGGTGGTGGCTGTGGAGCGCGGGACTCCCTTGGCAGACGTTCTTCGGGCGCAGGCAGCGGACGTTCGCGATGCCGCACAGCGGGACCTCATGGAGTCTGCGGGCCGAAAAGAGATTGCCATGATGGTTCCGCTCGTCTTCGGGGTGCTTCCACTGACCGTTGTGTTTGCCGCTTTCCCTGCCATCGCCGCCTTGGAAATGAGCCTTTAACACCCATGGCGCCATCCGCCATGGCCGCCCTCCAAGAAGTCATGTCAAGTCAGCAACTACTCAAAAAATTGGGGAAAACCATGAAACGAATTTCAATTAAACCGTCCGTTGTCTCCATCCAGCTCTGCTGCTCTGTCTGGTTGTTTGTTGTGGCCCGGAGGGCGTTGCCCGCACACGACGGCCCCGAGCGTGGCGATGTGCCTGGTTGGGTGATGATCACACTCATGTCCGCGATTCTCGTGGCAGGACTTCTTGCCATCGCCACACCGGCGCTGACCGACCTCTTCAATCAGGCCATGAGCAAGGTGGGCAAGTAGGCATGGGATGAAGAACCATGCATGGATCGGCCACGACCGGCCTCACTCAAAGCCAGTGGCAACCGTGAACGAGCGTGGATCAGCGGTTGTCGACTTCGTGTTGGTCAGTGCACTGCTGACCGTGTTCTTTATGTCGATTGTTCAACTCATGGTGGTCCTGCATGTTCGGAACACACTCATCGATGCAGCTGCTTCCGGAGCACGGTATGGAGCGTTATCGGACCGCACGCTCAATGATGCCCGGACGAGGACTGCTGAGTTGATCGGTGGTGCGTTGAACAGTGATTTCGCGCGTGACATCACGTCGACGGAAATCACCATTGATGGGATCCGAACCCTGGAAGTGACGGTGAGGGCCCCGTTGCCGGTTGTTGGCCTGATCGGTCCTGGTGAGCTACTGGAGGTCAAAGGGCATGCGGATCTTCCGGGATGAGCCGTCCAAGGAACGGGTGACCGCGTTCCGGCGCAGGGTGCGGGAGGCCCTGTGTTTGCCGGCCAGGTCTTCTGGCAGCACTGCTGGTAGCTCTGCACATCCCGCAGCACAGCAGGGTAGCGCCGTCGTGGAATTCACATTCCTCGCATTGCTGCTCATGGTCCCCGTGGTCTATTTCGTGGTGACTGTCGGCCACATCCAAGGCGGGTCGTTTGCGGTGGTGGGCGCTGCGGATCAGGCCGCAAAGGTCTTCGTAGCTCAAGGGGACCCGGACAGTGCGAGGATTGCTGCGGAGCGCAGCGTGCTTGTTGCCCTGAAGGACTATGGTCATTCACCCGAACTTGCCACCGTATCGATTGATTGTGATCGAGCGGGTTGTTCATCGGCCGGTACAACGGTGACCGTGACGGTGAATCTGGATGTTTCGTTGCCTTTGATGCCGTTCGGGGACTCGCTGCAGTTGGAGGCAATCCGGGTGAGTGCTTCGGCATCGCAGGTCGTGGGGCGTTACCAGTGACGGCGGTCTTGTCAGGAAACAATCCACGGGAAGAGGGTCAAATAACCGTTCTCATCGTGGGCTTCGTGCTCTTGTCCCTCCTGCTCGCTTCCGTGGTGATGGCTGCTTCAGCCGTGTACTTGGAGCATAAGAAGCTGCTGTCCTTGGCCGACGGAGCGGCGCTCGCGGCCGCGGACTCCTACACTGTGGGGGATATCGGGCGAGGCAGTATTCCTGCTACTTCCTTGGTGGATGGGAGAGTGCTGGCGGCAACATCCTCGTACCTCGAGGCCAGCCAGGCTTTTTCACGGCACCAGGACCTGGCTGTCGCGGGAGGTACAGGAAGCGAGCCCGGCGGGACGGCGGTTGTAGTCCTCACCGCCGTGGCGCACCCTCCCGTGATCAGTTTTCTGTTGCCCGATGGGATTCTGATAGAGGCGAAGGCAACGGCCCGATCCCGGCTGACCCAGGAATGATCCGCACGGCAGGGAGCCAACCCTCGGGCACAGCTTGGGGGAGCCGTCAGAGAGTGCAACGGATAGCGTACGCTGGGATGACCATGGCTGAAATTGATTTTCCCGCGGAAATCCGCGCACTTCGAGCAACGTACAGCTCCATCGAAAACGTCACCGATGTCGAAGCCCTCAAGGCTGAGATCGCTGAGCTGAGCGAGCAGGCCGGGGCCCCGGACCTTTGGGACGATCCTGCTTCCGCGCAAGTAATCACCTCGCGTTTGTCGCACAGGCAGTCTGAAGTTGAGCGCCTCTCCAAACTTGATTCCCGGATTGACGACCTCGAAGTCCTGGTGGAACTCGGCCAGGACGAGGGCGATGAGGATTCCATGGCGGAAGCCGCCAAGGAACTTTCGTCCATCCGCAAGGCTCTTGCGGACCTTGAAATAACCACCCTCTTGTCAGGGGAGTATGACGAACGCGAGGCTGTTGTCACCATCAGGGCGGGAGCCGGTGGCGTCGATGCTGCTGATTTCGCCGAGATGCTGATGAGGATGTACCTCCGGTGGGCGGAACGCCACGGCTATCCCACCACTGTTATGGACACGTCCTATGCTGAAGAAGCGGGCCTGAAATCCGCCACGTTCGAAGTGAAAGCACCCTACGCCTTCGGCACGTTGAGTGTCGAGGCCGGCACGCACCGACTGGTCCGCATCAGTCCCTTCGATAATCAGGGGCGCCGCCAAACGTCCTTCGCCGCAGTTGAAGTCATCCCGTTGATCGAGCAGACAGACTCGATCGACATTCCGGATAACGAGATCCGTGTGGACGTCTTCCGTTCCTCAGGTCCGGGTGGTCAGTCCGTCAACACCACTGACTCCGCCGTACGGTTGACGCACATCCCGACGGGCATTGTGGTCTCCATGCAGAACGAGAAATCCCAGCTTCAAAACCGGGCCGCCGCCATGCGGGTCCTCCAGTCGCGATTGCTGCTGGTTAAGAAGGAACAGCAGGACGCGGAAAAGAAAGCTCTTGCCGGAGACGTTAAGGCGTCCTGGGGCGATCAAATGCGTTCCTACGTTCTCAACCCCTACCAAATGGTCAAGGACCTGCGTACGGAACACGAAGTGGGCAACACTTCGGCGGTTCTTGACGGAGAAATTGATGACTTCATCGACGCCGGTATTCGCTGGCGTACGGGCAACCGAAACGCAGCAGCCAACTAGGAGACGTAAAGCGTGACTTGGGCCACGTGATGCTTCGGATTCTGCGACACGCCTGTGAAAGCTGCGGAATCACGGCTCACTCGTGCGTATAGTCGAGTGGCCGGTGCTCTCACTTCCCCCATCGAAAGCCCGTGCTCCGGCTGTTGGACTGGGCGGCTACGTCATGTCCGGCGGGGTTCTAAAGGGCCATGATCAGATTTGAGAATGTCACCAAGGTCTACGAGCAGAATGCCCGACCGGCACTCGATTCTGTGAGCCTTGAGATCAACCGCGGCGAATTCACCTTCCTGGTGGGTGCCTCAGGCTCAGGTAAGTCCACCTTCCTTCGGTTGATCCTGAAAGAGGACAAAGCCTCGTCCGGTTCCGTGTACGTTGCTGGCCAGAACGTTGCCAACATATCGAGCTGGCGTGTGCCGAAGCTCCGGCGTGGAATCGGCGTTGTCTTCCAGGACTTCCGGTTGCTCCCGCAGAAGAATGTTTTCGCGAATGTGGCTTTTGCCATGCAGGTGATTGGAAAGAGCCGCTCGATTATTCGGGAGACAGTGCCGGAGGTCTTGAAGACCGTTGGCTTGGAGGGCAAAGAACGCCGTATGCCCCATGAACTTTCCGGTGGCGAACAGCAGCGCGTGGCGATCGCGCGCGCCGTCGTAAACCGCCCTGGCATTTTGCTGGCCGACGAACCGACCGGAAACCTGGACCCCATCACCTCGATGGGAATCATGGGAGTCCTGGACAAAATCAACCAGAACGGGACCACTGTTGTCATGGCAACCCACGACGACGACATCGTCAACGAGATGCGCCGCCGCGTGGTGGAACTCAAGAACGGCAAGGTTATTCGCGACGAAGCGAAGGCCCTGTACACCTCGATGATTCCGGTAGTTGGGGAGTCGCGCCGCTTGAGGGATGCCAGCGGCGAGGAACTCAACCGCGCGCAGGGGGCACAGCTGTGAGGCTCTTGTTCATCCTGGGGGAAATTGGCAGTGGGCTGCGCCGAAACCTCTCCATGGTAATTTCCGTGGTCCTGGTAACTTTTGTTTCCCTGACGTTCGTCGGTGCGGCAGGAATGCTGCAGATGCAGATCAATCAGATGAAGGGCTTCTGGTACGACAAAGTCCAAGTGGCCGTCTTCCTCTGCAATGACGGTTCGACGGCGGTCGGCTGTGCTTCGGGTTCGGCCACCAAGGAACAGCAGGCGAACCTTCAGGCGATGCTTGAATCTCCGGCGGTCAAACCGTACATCAACGATTTCCAGTTTGAATCCCAAGCCGAGGCGTACAAGCATTTCAAGGAGCAGTTCTCCAATTCGCCGATTGTGGATTCCGTTTCTGAAGACCAGCTCCCGGCTTCCTTCCGGATCAACATGAAGAACCCTGAGAAGTACGAGATCATCAGCGAGACGTTTTCCTCGCAGCCAGGTGTTGAAACGGTCAGCGATCAACGGCAGGTGCTGGAACGTATCTTTTCCTGGATGAACGGGGCCTCAGTTGCGGCCATAGGTGTCGCGGCGGTGATGATCTTCTGCGCGGTCCTGCTGATCACCACCACCATCAGGTTGTCGGCGTTCAGCCGACGGCGAGAGACGGGAATCATGCGTTTGGTGGGAGCGTCAAAGATGGTGATCCAGTTGCCGTTCATCCTCGAAGGTGTCATTGCCGCCGTTGTGGGGGCGCTCCTTGCCTCCGTCACGCTCTGGCTCATGGCGCACTTCTGGCTCAACGGTGATTTGTCGAGGCAATTCCTGAATACCCCGTTCATCTCTTCCACTCAGGTCTTGGTGATCGCGCCGGTGCTGGTGGCACTCGGCGCCGGGCTGGCTGGTATCTCTTCACTGTTGACCCTTCGGCGTTACCTGAAGGTGTAGCTGTGGACGCCCTGACTGAAACAACTGCCATGCTGACAATCGAAAAGGACTCCTGATGACCACGTTGGACCCGAACCCCCTGCGCCGACGCTTTGCGTCCGGCCATGCTCGGTTTCTGGGGGCGGTTCTTGCCGTGGGCCTGGCAGTCAGCCTGCTGTCCGGAGCTCCAACTGCGCAAGCAGACAGCCTCGAGGACCAGCAGGCTGCCCTGGAGGCAGAAGCAGCCCGGGTCCAAGCTTCGCTGGAGTTCGTTGACTCAAACATCGCGAAGGCCGCCGGGGACCTTGTGATCTATCAAGGCCGGCTTCCTGGCGCTCAGCAGGCCCTGCTTGAGGCGCAGGGGCGTGTTGCAAGCGCGGTCAAGGAAGTAGAGGCGCTTGCTGCAAGGGTAGAGCTCGCCCAGCAGAACAAGGCCAAGATTACGGAGCAGTTGGAGAGCGATAAGCAGAAGATCACTGACACGAAGAAGCTGATCGGTCAGATCGCCTCCCAGGCTTACAAGTCCGGTGGCGTGCCCACCAATATTGCGCTTCTCTTCGGGTCCAGCGAATCCGGCAGCCTGACTGAGTCCATGGACTTGGCTGATCAGGCCATGCGAAGCCAAAACGCGGCGATGACTAAACTCACCCAGCAGAACGCCACCAACGTGAACTCGCAGGCGAGGCTTGTTGCCGTGGAAGAAGAAATCCAGGACCTGAAGAGCAAGGCGGAAGCCGCGCTGGCACGCGAGAAGTCGGCAAGGGATGAAGCTGCGAGCAAGAAAGCTGAAGTCGACAAGCTGATTGAGGACACCACCCGCCTGAACGGACAACTTCAAGCTGCCAAGCCCGGCATCGAAGCCAACCTTGCGCGGGTCAAGGCTGAACAGAGTACGGTCGCTGCCGAAATCGTGGAGCGCGACCGTAAGCTGCGGGAGGCCTGGGAGGCGGAACAGCGGCGGATTGCAGAAGCTGCCGCGGCCGCTGCCGCGGCTGCTGCAGCCGCCCAAGGAAGGCCTGCGCCTCCTGAGCCGCCGTATTCTCCTCCGCCCGCGGGTTCGCCGTCAGCGTTCGGTCTCCGTCACCCCTTCGCAAGTGCTGTCCCCATCACCTCCGGATTTGGTTGGCGGGCAACACCGCCAGGCACCATTGATTTCTATGGCACCGGCGGTTATATGCACACGGGGATCGACTTCGGGGCGGCGTGCGGCACGCCTGTCTATGCCGCGGCTGCGGGTGAAGTCTTCAATTCTGGATGGAACTCGGCCGATGGCGGCGGATGGCGAGTGAAAATCTCCCACGGCGTGGTGCAAGGCAACTCGCTGACCACCATCTATTACCACAACAGCAGCATTGTGGTGGCGAATGGCCAGCAGGTATCGGCGGGGCAACTCATCGCCTACTCGGGGAGCACAGGTAACTCGACAGGGTGCCACGCACACTTCGAAACCTGGCTCAACAGTGCCGCAGTGGACCCCATGACCCTCCTGTAGAGTGCTCACAGCGCGCGGAGGCTCCGCCGCGCTGGCGTACACTAGTTGAAATTCGCATCTAACAAGGAGTTCTACCGTGCCCAAGGAAAGTGGCCGTAAGGTAGTGGCCACCAATCGGAAGGCCCGGCATAACTACCATGTCCTGGATACCTATGAGGCAGGCATTGCCCTCATGGGAACCGAGGTGAAGTCCCTCCGTGAAGGCCATGCCTCCATGGTTGATGGCTTCTGCACGTTCTACAACGACGAGCTGTGGATGGAGGGCATCCACATCCCCGAGTACCACCAGGGGAGCTGGACCAACCATGCCGCCCGTCGGCGTCGTAAGCTCTTGTTGCACCGGGATGAACTGGACAAGATTTCGCAAAAGATCCGCGAGTCCGGTTTTACCGTTGTACCTCTCCAGTTGTACTTCCTGGACGGCCGGGCCAAGGTGGAAATCGCCATTGCCCGCGGCAAGAAGGATTACGACAAGCGGCAGACCCTCCGCGAGCAGCAGGATAAGCGTGAATCACTGCGCGAGTTGCGGGAACGCAACCGACGCTAGCAACACTGTGTCCGGGGAATGATCCACCGGATGAATGCGTTATGATAGGTAGTCCGACGGGAGTCCAAAGACTCCTGGTGGGTTTGGTAACAAAATAACGGGGATGATCGGTTTCGACGATGTTAGTCGCGACAGGTGAAGCGGGCCGAGGATGCAGAATTATCTCGTAAACGCTGTCTGCAAACCAATAAGTGCCGAATCTAAGCGCACTGACTTCGCTCTCGCTGCCTAAGCAGTAAGACAGTCCGTCAGCCCGGGGTTGCTATCGCCCCGGTTCCTGGCGTCATTTAGATAGCCACTGCTGTTTGCCTTCGTCATTGAGGTAAACGGGACTCTTAGATGACTGGGCCCGGATCAGCCACTTGTTCGCAGGATGGCTGGGGCCGAGAAATTCCGACGCGAACTGCGCCCGGAGAAGCCCTGACAAAACGACATCGGACGGGGGTTCAATTCCCCCCATCTCCACCCCGGAAAGCCCTCGGATCCTTGTGATCCGGGGGCTTTCTTTGTGTAGACTGCAGCAGCGTTCACCTGCGGCGTAGAGACTACGAGCCAGGGCTTGGCGCTTGTAGTGGATAGACGCTTCGGCGCAGTGGGAAGGCAAGCTCCAGGCTAGTCCTTGCGAACGTCCACCACACCGACGAATCTGCTGCCGACGCCCTCATATTCGCTGCGGACGTCACCGAGGAACAGTTCGGGGAGTTCGCTGTTCCGGTGGGTTCCACAGAAAACGAAGGAAAAGTCCGGCCACCATTTCTTGGGACGTACAGCCTCGGTGTATCCACACACGGCACACGTCAGGTGGACCCAGACAGGTCGTTTGCCGGTGCGGTTGGCCCGGGACTGTACCAGCCACGCAGGCGGGTTGTCCTGCATGTCCCTGAGATCTGTCTCGGAGAGGCGGGACGGAATGCCGTGGCGCTGGGCCATTTCCATCGAAATATCCAGGGCCAATGCGGCGTCACGTCTGCTAATCACCATTCAACGATACGGGACTTTCGCGGCGTAGGCTGTGCACATGACTGACGCAGCGGCCCTGCTGCCGAGTACCCCGCTCCAACGGCGCGTCCTCGTGGTGGCAATTGTGGCTTCATTCATCGCCATCCTTGATGGTTTTGTGGTGAATCTCGCACTCCCGGCCATCGGACGTGAACTGGGCGGTGGCTTGGTCATCCAGCAGTGGGTGGTGGATGCGTATCTGCTGACGCTGGGGGCGCTGATCCTGGTAGCGGGCTCGTTGTCCGACCATTTCGGCAGAGCAAGGATCCTTGAATGGGGACTGGCCGGTTTCGCCCTGACGTCGGTGATGTGCGGGTTGGCGTGGACCGGCGAAGTGCTGGTGGTTTCCCGGGCACTGCAGGGAATCGCAGGTGCCCTCTTGGTTCCGAGTTCGCTCGCCATGATCATCTCGTCGTTCTCAGGCCCGGCGCAGTCGAAGGCCATTGGGCAGTGGTCCGGCTGGACAAGCGCGGCGGCCATTGTGGGTCCGCTCATCGGTGGTGTCGCTGTGGACTTGCTTTCCTGGCGGTTCATCTTCTTCATCAACGTCATTCCCGCGGTGGCCATTTGGCCCATGCTTGCCGGGCTCCGGGCGTCCGATGCTGCGAGGGACAAGAGCAAGAGCATTGATTACCTGGGAGCTGTCCTGGCCATGGTGGGCTTGGGCGGGGCGGTGTATGCGTTTATCGAACAGGGAAGGATGGGGTGGAGCAGCCCTCAAGTCTGGGTTCCGCTCCTGCTGGGCTTAGCGGCCATGGTGCTGTTCCTCATCCACGAGTCCCGTACTGCTGAGCCCATGTTGCCGCTCAGGCTCTTCGGTATCCGCAATTTTGCCTGGGGTAATCTCGCCACCCTGGCCATCTATGCCGCCATCTCCCTGGGGTTCTTCGTGTTGGGCATCTATCTGCAGCAGGTGGGCGGCGTGGGAGCGACTGTGGCGGGTATGGCGCTGCTTCCCGGCACAGTCATTCTGATGCTGGGTGCGTCCTACTTTGGCGGCCTTGCAGGGAAATACGGCCCACGATGGTTCATGACGATCGGCCCGCTGCTGTGCGCGGTGGGTTTCCTGATGTCGCTCAGTGTTCAAGAGCCCCTCAACTACTGGACACAGGTGCTGCCCGGCCAGATGGTGTTTGGCCTTGGACTGGCGACTCTGGTGGCGCCGCTTACGGCCGCAATTCTTGGTGCCGTCCCGCCGGAGGAGGCCGGAATTGGTTCTGCAGTAAACAACGCCGTAGCGCGTATTGCGGGTCTGATCTCCATAGCCTTCGCCGGGGTCATTGTGGGGCCGGTCTTTACCCGGGATGGCCTTTACAACGCCTTGCTGGTGACAGCAGGTCTATTCCTGATCGGTGCCTTGGCATCGGCGGCAGGGATTCGCAATCCTGTGCGGGAGGGCACCGCGCCAGTTGTTGGCGAACCTGCTGAAGAGTCCGACGACGACGACGGCGGTGCGGCCGGGCAGCGCGGCTGACCGGCGTCATGAGTCGGCTTAGCGGGCCGGAAGAACGCACCCCTCGTGCGTCTCGGAGCTCTGGACCCACAACGCCGAGGAGACTTCGTCCGCGAGGTCGAACTCGCGGCCTTGGGCTCCGCTGCCGATACGTACCACCAGTGCACCGCCGAAGGGCTTACGACCCACCACTTCAACCCGGGCATCCAAGGCGATCTCTTCCGAGGCAAGGTACCGGAGCAAGTCAGGGTTCTCGTCACTGATACGCGTGATACGGCCCGAGTGGCCCTGATCCAATTCGATCATTCGGTAGGCGTGCGGCAACTCAACCGAACCGTCAGCGGACGGAATCGGGTCTCCGTGAGGGTCCCGGAGAGGATGGCCGAGTTTGGCCGACATGCGTTCGATGAAGGTATCGGACACCGCATGTTCCAACATCTCGGCTTCGTCGTGGACTTCGTCCCAGCTGTAGCCGAGCTCCTCCACCAGGTACGTCTCAATGAGGCGGTGCCTGCGCACCATGGAGAGCGCGAGGCGCATGCCATCGGAAGTCAATCTGATGGCGCTGTAGGGTTGGTGGTCAACCAGGCCCTGGTCCTTGAGCTTGCGCACCATCTCGGACACTGATGAATTAGCCACTCCCAGCCGCTGGGCGAGCTGGGACGAGGTAATCGGCTTGTCCTGCCACTCCGTGTAGGAGTAGATGACCTTGACGTAGTCCTCAATCGAGGAGGAGGGCGTACTGGTCTTCACACCCCAAGCCTACCGTGGCGCTGGACCCTGAATCTTGAATGCCCGCCAGGTTTGCGTCATGTAGGGCACGGGGATGGCTTCGCCGGGGGCATGACCAAGGTGGTCGTACAAGTACCATGTCAGGTTCCCCATGACTTTTGCCCGGGTGGCGTCGTTAGCACGGAGATAGTAGCTGCGGGATTTGGTCAGTTCCATGATGTCCTCCGGAGTCAGTGCATCCTCCCACGTGGTCAGGTGGCTTTCCAGCCCCCTGAATTCCGGGCCGATGACTGGCCGGAATCCGGGCTTATGGACATCGCCCGCATGCATGATGCGGGAAAGGCGATGTACCCAGGGATGTGAAGTGTCCAGCTGGTTCCAGATCAGCCCCAGGACCCCATGTGGCCGCAGGATCCGTGCGATCTCCGTGCTCGCTGCGAGGGGCTCGCACCAGTGCCAGGCTTGGGCAACACTGACGACGTCGAATGCTGAGTCCGCCAGTCCAGTTGCCTCTGCCGTTCCCTCCTGCGCATTGACGTGGGGGTAGGCCTTGTGTAGTTGCTCCAGCATGTCCGTGGAAGGATCGACGGCGGCAACCTCCAGTCCGCGGTCCACGAGGAGAGCCGTGAACTTGCCGGTGCCCGCTCCGAGATCAGCCGCGGAATGCGCCTCCGGCGGGACGAGCCAGTCCACTGAATCAGCGGGATAACCCGGACGCACGCGGTGGTAATGTTCCCCGCCGTCCTGAAAGCTCTGGCCAAGTTCGAGCCTGCGGGTGGCATGCAGCTTTGGGCCTCGCGGTCCTGCTGGTCCGGGGATGCCGGCCGCATCGCTCGCGACGCCCTGGGAGGGCAGGGACACGCAGAACTCCTTCGGAGGGTGGCTGAAAGTACCCTACGAATTTACCGCATGGAATCTGGCCGCCACTGCTTCTAGTCGACAGTGCAAGGCGCTGCGCCTGCAGTGCCCGGAGTGTTCGGTGCCCACTCGGGGTAGCTGCGGTGGTCGTTGGCCGGAACCCAGCGGCCTTCGTCCACCACGTAGTCCCAGCCGAGTCCGTTGCGCTTGAGTCCTTCGATGCCTGCGAGCAGTCTGGTGGCATCCTCCAACCGGGAGCCGACGCCGAAGCTGGCGCGCAGGGATCCCGAGGGAAGGCCGAGGCGCTTGAGGAGCGGGTGCGCGCAGAAGCGGCCATCACGCAGGCCCACGCCGTGCTCCGCCGCGAGATAAGCAGCCACCAATCCGGCGTCGAATCCTTCTACCGAGAAGTTGACCACGCCGATGGTGTCCAGCGAGTCACTGAAGATCTTGTGGACAGTCACGCCGTCGATCGCTTCCAAGCCCTTGACCAGGTAGGAGCGGATGGCGGATTCATGGGCGTGCCACGCGTCCTGGTCCAGCCCTGCCAGCACCTGGGTGGCCCGGGCGAGTGTCGCGGCGCCCAGCACATTGGGGGAGCCGCCTTCGTGTCGCGCGGGTCCAGCGGCCCAGCTGACCGAGTCCAAACGGGCTTCACGAACAGCGCCGCCCCCGGCAAGGTGCGGAGTCCCGGCGTCGAGCCAGTCCGAACGGCCCACCACGACGCCGGCGCCAAAGGGGGCGTAGAGCTTGTGTCCGGAGAAGACCAGGTAGTCGACGTCAGCCTCGGTGATGTTGATTCGGCGGTGCGGCGCGAGCTGGGCTGCGTCCACCACTATTCGTGCGCCGTGTTCGTGGGCCAGCGAAGCAAGCCGGGCGATGGGAAGGATTTCGCCTGTAACGTTCGAGGCGCCGGTGACGGCCAGCAGGCTGACTCCGCCTTGGGCAAGCTCGGCGCGGAGCTTGTCCAGCGTCTCGGCCAAAGTTGGCGCCGCGACGACGCTGCGGTGGGGGACTCCTTGCCAGGGAAGCAGGTTGGCGTGGTGCTCGATGTCCAGGTAGAGGACCTCGCCGGTGAATTCGCCGTCCACCTGCGGCAGGCATCCGGCCAGGAGGTTCAAGGAGTCCGTGGTGTTGCGTGTGAAGATCACGGAATCATCAGGCCTGCCGCCGACGAAATCCCGGACGATGTTCCGTGAATTCTCGTACACCGAGGTGCTGATTTGGGAGGCGTACCCGGCTCCCCGGTGAACACTGGCGTAGTAGGGCAGGACCTCGTTGAGGTGGGCCGAGACAATGGTCAAGGCCGGCGCCGAAGCGCCGTAGTCGAGGTTGGCGTAGCGGACGTGCCCACCCTGAATCAGTGGGGCCTGCAGCTCGGCGCCTGTGACCGCGGCGAGCGGACGTGCCGCCGCAGCCGCCTCTGCGGCGGTCTCCTCAACGAAAGACGGAAGGGGGTTTGAGTCGAACGTGACAGTGCTCATGGGACCTCACTCAAGAGGGACCCCCATAGGGGATCCGCGCTTGCCGCATCCGTTCCGGACCGGCCGGGTCGTCACCCGGGGCACCCCACCGCGAATGGAGGGTTGCCGGCCAGCAAACCGGGGTTTAGCGCTGGCACTCGTGACCTGTAAAAAAGGCTAAGGCACGTCCGGGCGCCCTTCCAAAGCCGCTTCCCTTTGTTAAGCCTTTTGTTACGTCGAATGGCAATCGCCCACTTGACCGAATAAAAGACGGCGAAGGCTCCTCAAAGAGGGCCTCCGCCGTCGAAAATTCCGTCGCACGTCTGACGAGCGAGGAGGGCAAGGATTAAAGAAGGTCGTCCAGGCCGGGGTTGAGCCGCTTGAGGACCTCCGAGTGCAGGATCGAGTTCGTGGCCAGGGCATTGCCGCCGAAGGGGCCGTCTTCGCCCTCCAAGGACGTGAACCGGCCGCCGGCCTCAGTGACGATGGGGACGAGGGCTGCCATGTCGTAGAGGTTCAACTCGGGCTCACAGGCGATGTCTACCGCGCCCTCGGCCACGAGGCAGTAAGACCAGAAGTCACCGTAGGCGCGGGTGCGCCAGATGTCTTCGGTGAGCCCCATGAATTCATCCAGGTTGCCGCGTTCCTTCCACCCCGAGAGGCTGGAATATGACATCGAAGCATCGGCCAGGCGGGAAACATTTGACACCTTGAGCCGCGTTGCCGAGGCGAGGGAGCGGCCCATGTAGGCGCCCATGTCCTTGGCAGCCCACCATCTCTTGCCCAAGGCCGGCGCACTGACTACGCCCACCACTGGTTCCCCTTCGTCGACGAGGGCGATCAGCGTTGCCCAGACCGGCACGCCGCGGACAAAGTTTTTGGTGCCGTCAATGGGGTCGATGATCCAACGGCGCGAACCGTGTCCACTGCTGCCGAACTCCTCGCCGAGGACCGCATCCCGCGGACGGGAACGGGACAATTGGCCGCGGATTGCTTCCTCGGCGGCCTTGTCAGCGTCAGTAACCGGCGTGAGGTCGGGCTTGGTTTCGATCTGCAGGTCCAGTGCCTTGAAGCGATCCATGGTCTGGGCGTCGACTGAATCAGCGAGGACATGGGCAAGGCGCAGGTCATCGTTGTAGGTGGAAACGGGTTGGGTCATGCCACCAAACTATCCTGAAACGTTCGCTGCAGTGGGGAGGTGAAGCCGGCAACGATTAGTTGACCGTTCCCAGCTCCTTGGTCTCTTTCGCTTCGAGCCTTGGGTCCGCACCGAGCAGGCGGCGCAGGGAGGTCAGGCGTGCTACCCCTGATGGGCCGGCATGGCCATCGTTCACCCATGCATCCAGACCGCAGTTAGTGGCGTTGGCACCATGCTTGCAGCCGCGGTCGCAGGTCTCCGTGCCGGGCTCGAGATCCGGGAAAGAATGCAGGATCCGGTCAGGGTCCACATGGGCCAAGCCGAAGGATCGAATGCCGGGAGTGTCAATGATCCAGCTGCCGGAGGGAGCATCGTCAAGTTTGAGTGCCAAAGCCGAGGATGAGGTGTGCCGGCCCCGGCCTGTCACCGCGTTGACACCGCCCGTGGCGCGCTCCGCACCTGTCAGGGCATTCACCATGGTGGATTTACCCACGCCGGAGTGGCCGAGCATGACCGTGACTTTTCCGCCGAGGTGTGAGCGCAGCTGGGATACTGCGTCCTTGTCCAGGCGGGCTGAGAGCCCGTCGTCCGAGCGGGCATCGATGCCGCCGGCCTCGGAATCAGCGGTGCGGCTGATGATCACGGGAAAGTCCAAGCTCAAGTAGTTGGCAAGGAGTTCGGCCGGGTCTTTGACATCCGCTTTGGTGATGAGCAGCAGCGGCTCAATACCGGCGTCGTATGCTGCCACCAGCGCACGATCAATGAATCCGGTACGCGGTTCGGGGTTGGCTGCTGCAACAACCACCACGAGTTGATCGGCATTGGCCACCACAACCCGTTCAATGGGGTCGGTATCGTCAGCACTGCGGCGGAGCAGCGTCTTCCGCTCTTCCACCCGGACCAGGCGCGCCAGAGTGTCGGGTGAGCCGGAGACGTCCCCGACCAAGGCGACAAAGTCGCCAGGGACAACGGGATTACGCCGCAGTTCACGGGCACGGGCTGCAATAACGATGCGTTCTTCGGCGGAATCTTCGCCAACAATTGCCCTGTACCGTCCGCGGTCCACGGTGATGATCCTGCCAATCACGGCGTCATCGTGGCTGGGGCGGTCTTTGGTGCGAGGCCTGGATCCTTTTTTGCTGGGACGGATCCGGACATCGGATTCGTCCCAGGAGCGTGCGTCACGGCCCATGGTCAGTTGCTGGCCTCATCGAGATCGTCGGTGTCATCGGTTCGCCGCAGCATAGCTCCCCACATGTGCGGGAACTCCGGCATGGTTTTGGACGTCGTGGCGATGTCTTCGACTTGCACGCCTTCGACTGCGAGCCCAAGGATGGCGCCGGCGGTGGCCATGCGGTGGTCGGCGTAGCTGTGGACCACGCCACCGTGCAGGGCAGCCGGGCGGATCACCAAGCCATCGGCGGTTTCTTCAGCGTCGCCTCCGAGCCCGTTGATCTCGGCAACCAACGCGGCGAGCCGGTCAGTTTCGTGGCCCCGGAGGTGGGCAATACCGGTCAGTCGCGAGGGCCCTGTGGCCAAGGCGCACAAGGCGGCCACAGTGGGTGCCAGTTCGCTGGTTTCATCGAAGTCGGCACCCTTGATTTCGGCCCCGCCGGTCACCGTCAGTGTTCCGTCCTTGAACGTTACCTCTGCTCCCATGGCCGCCAGGATGGTGCGCCACTGATCGCCCACTTGCGTGGTGCCGGCAGGCCAATTTGGAATGCGGACGGTGCCACGAGTGGCCAGAGCCGCGGCCAGGAAAGGTCCTGCGTTGGAGAGGTCTTGTTCGATCCGCTGGTCGAAAGCCCGGATGGGGCCGGGCGAGACCCGCCAGTGGTTGGGCACTGAATCATCCACGACCACGCCGACGCTGCGGAGCACTTCCACAGTCATGGTGATGTGGTCCAAGCTGGGAACCGGCTTGCCCACGTGCTCCAGATGCAAACCCTCAACGAACCGGGCGCCGACCAGCAGCAACGCGGAAACGAACTGCGAGGAAGCGCTGGCGTCAATCACCAGGTGGCCGCCCCGGACCTCGCCGGTACCGTCTACGGCAAAGGGGAGGGACGACGGCGTCCTGCCGCCATCTGCTGCTACCGGGACTCCGAGGGCGATCAGGGCTTCGATGATGGTCCCCATGGGCCGCTTGCGGGCGTGAGGGTCGCCGTCGAAGACTGTGACGCCGTTACGGAGCGCAGCCAGCGGCGGGACGAACCGCATGACGGTTCCCGCAAGTCCACAGTCGATCGCCGTCTGAGGGCCTGACGCAGACGGGTCCAGGGGCGAAATCTCCAAGTCCGGACCGAAATGGCCGTCGCCGGGTACCTCGGTGACGGTGGCGCCCAACTGCTGGAGGGCTTGGATCATGAGGGCAGAGTCGCGGGAATGAAGCGGAGCACGCAATCTTGAGGGACCATCCGCCAAAGCCGCCAACACCAGGAACCGATTGGTGAGCGACTTTGAACCGGGGACCGTCACTGTTGCGTCCACTGGCCCTTGGGCGTACGGGGCCGGCCAGAGTGGCAGCGTGGTGGCGGGTTTACGTGGTTCGGTGTTTGCGGCGGTGGTACCGGTCATGCTTCCTTATGCTCCAACTGCGTTGTCAACGGCCTGGCGAACTGCTTTGTCTGCACGCTTGATCTGCTTGCCCGTCACCTCCTTGGCATCGGCGGCCAAATGCTCTGCCCGCCAAGCGATGCTGGGGCGCCCTGCGGTATCAACCGAGGCCAGAAGGACACCGCCCGTGAGGGAAATGTTCTTCAGCAACCGGGCCTTGCGGGCGCTGCGGCCTTCTTTGGTGCTGATGTCGGCAGAACGCCACTCGACGTAGGAGTTCAACGCCGAGGTGACGGTGAGAACCGTAGCGGCGAAGCGGGAAAGCTTGCCGAGCCCGAGGAGGGCTCCGGCTCCCAGCTGGGCTCCGCCGATCAGGCGCGCAAGGGTCTTTTCGTCAGCCTTGAAGGGCAGGGACTCGGAGGCGCGACGAAGGACGGGTGAGAGTTGCTTCGCAGTGTCGTCCGCGTTCCTGAGCTTGTCCAGCCCTGCGACGACGAAGCTGGACGCGAGCATGGGACGTGCGAGAAAACGGATAACAGACATGTCTTGCCTCCTGGATGGCTTGCCACATTAGTTCGATGAATGTTGTGTTCAAAGGGTGCAGTCTGCTCTAGTCTTGCACTTTTGCGGAATATTTACCCGGCAGCGACCGTTGTGAACCACAGGTGCGGTGGAGACCGGACTGCGGCATGGTGTATGCCGCCTGTTGAACGGAGTTGGTTTTTTGACTTTGGTTAAGGACCGGTTGGTGCTTCCGGAGCCTGGATATGGAATGCAGCCGGAATCCCGGCAGCTGACAGTAGACTTGGCAACGATGAGCACCACTGAACCGGCCGCAGCGGCCATGTACCAGACGGCCGGCGCGGATGACGACGCGACGGCGGTAAACGACGTCGATCCTGCTTCGGAGACTCCCGAGCAGCGGAGGGCGCGCTTCGAACGTGACGCCATGCAGTACGTTGACCAGCTGTACTCAGCCGCCATGCGAATGGCGCGAAACCCATCCGATGCTGAAGATCTGGTCCAAGAGGCTTACACGAAGGCGTTTTCGGCCTTCCATCAGTACAAGCCGGGAACCAACCTCAAAGCCTGGCTTTACCGGATCCTCACCAACACCTACATCAACCTGTACCGGAAGCGGCAGCGCGAGCCTCTGCAGTCCAACTCGGACACGATCGAAGATTGGCAGTTGGCCAAGGCAGAGTCGCACACCTCGGCCGGCCTGCGGTCAGCAGAGACCGAGGCTCTGGATCACCTTCCGGACTCCGACGTGAAGAACGCATTGCAGTCGATTCCCGAGGAATTCCGCCTGGCGGTGTACTTCGCGGACGTTGAGGGCTACGCATACAAACAAATTTCAGAGATTATGAACACCCCGATCGGCACGGTCATGTCACGGTTGCACCGCGGCAGGAAGATGCTGCGGGACATGTTGGCGGACTATGCCGCCGAACGGGGCTTCAGGGCCCAAACCGAAGATCAGGCCGCGGCCGGAAGCAACAATCAGGAGAAAGAGAAATGAGCGACTGCCAGGGATTGGGCGATTGCGACGATACGCGAATGCAGCGGATCTACGAGTACCTCGACGGTGCATTGACCCGGGAGGATCTCACGGAGATCAAGCAGCACCTGGACACCTGCGGGGAGTGTGCCGAGCAGTATGACCTTGAGTGCCTCATCCGCACCATGGTTAAGCGTTCATGCACCGAATCTGCCCCGGAGAACCTGAAGAACTCGATACTCGACAGGATCCACGCCATCAAGCCCGTGGACGCCTGATGATCCCGTCTTAACGTCGAAGGCCCCGGAAACCGCATGGTTTCCGGGGCCTTCGCTTTTAAGCCTGTAACGCTAAGCCCGTGGCTTAGGTGTTGGGACGCTTGCCGTGGTTCGCGCCGCCGCGCTTACGGTCACGACGCTTACGTGCACGCTTGCTCATAGCTGGCCTCCTTCAAGGATTGATACTCAATAAAGCTGCCCTCCAGTTTCGCACATCCGGGTGCCGCGCCGCGAACCGGGCGGGTTTGTGGTGTTGCGGGTTGGCACGGCGGTCAGTTCCGCAGCGAATTCCTGATGGAGATCCTTGCTTGGTCCAGGACTGTGCGAACGGTTTCCAGGGCTACGTGGGTCAATGGGTGCGAGGCGCCATGTTGGCGCAATTCAACCCTGATGTCGTCCCTGAAGGACTGAACCATCAGCTCCGCTTCCTTGAGGATGCGCTGGCCTTCGGGAGAGTAGCCCGCAGTCCGGCTTCTGAATGTTCCCGTGGTTGCGCTGGTGCGTGCGGCTTCAGCAGTTGCTGCCAGATCTGCTCGGAGGCCCCGCATGTTGGTCTGGATATCTTCCCGGAGGTTGTCGGCCAGCCGCCTGACGGAGGCCGATATGGTGTCCTCGACATCCGCCAGTTCCTGGCGACGGCCATCCAGTTCGGACCGGCCGGCTTCCGTGATGGAGTACTTGGTACGGCGCCCGTCTGTCTCGGTGGCAACAAGACCTTCTTCCTCCAACTTGGCCAAGCGCGGGTAGATGGTTCCGGCGCTGGGCGAATACGTGCCGCCAAAGCGGTCGCCCAGTGCCTTGATCAATTCATAACCGTGTTTGGGACCCGTCTCGAGCAGTGCAAGCAGGTATAGCCGCAGCGCGCCGTGCGCGAAGACCGGAGGCATTAGAGACCCGCTTCCCCGGGGACGGGGTGACTGTTATCCGGTGCGGGCGCTGAGCCGTGAAGGATATAGGTCTTGCCGGATACGGTGTTGGTCCGCACCAGCATCAGCCGCTCGTCAGGGCCAACAATGGTGTGGACGTTGCTGCCCGGCTGGGCGTACATCTGGTCGTCGATCACCACGGTTCCGCTGGCTGACTTTGCCACGATATCCAGGCCCACATCATGCGGCAGCCGGATGGTCAGGTCCCCCGACACGGAGTTGGCCCCGAGGTCGTTGGTGTAGTCCTGGAGGTCGAAGCTGAGGTCGCCGCTCACCGTGCTGGCCCGGACGTTCTTGAACGTCCCTGAGGCGGTCACTTCACCTGAGACGCTCTTGGCGGTCAGGACGCCGTCGTGGTTCCTGACGATCACTTCACCACTGACGGTGTTGACATGCAATTCGCCACTGGTGCCGTCTGCCATGACGGAACCGGAAACGGTGTTCAGCCGCGAGCGGCCGCTGATGCCGGAGACCATGCCGTCGCCGCTCACCGTCCCCGCTTCGACGTCGACGCCGGGTGGCAGCGCGATGCCGACCACCACTGAGTTGGTGCTGGTGTTGTTGACAGTTCCCATCAGGTTGCGGAACCAGCCTTGCGGCCCCTGCAGTTGGTGGCGTACTTCCAGGCGTCCATCCACCAGCGTGACAGTGAGGGGGTCGCCTGTGATCTCGCTGATTTCGATGCGGACGAAGGGCTCGTCGTGGGTCATGACGTCAAAGCGGCCTTTGACGATTCCCAGCTTCAGGGAGCGGACGTCGTCCACATCAATGGTTTGCGGACCCGTCACGGTCCATAATTCGTCTGACATGATCCCTCCAAGTTGCGATATATCGCGTTGATGAGAACACGATATATCGCGAAGTAAAGGGACGCAATAGCCTGGCGACGTCAGGAAGACGGGCGGTAGACCTTATCGATGAGGGAGCGGGCGATGATCACTGCCGGGTCCTTGCCATCGGCGGTCGGTGCCAGGTTGGTCCACACCACGAGGGTGACGCCATTGGCTGGATCGCTGCCCATGAAGGTGTTGAAGCCCGGGAGTTCCCCAGTGTGGCCGTACAGGTTGCCGAACTTTGCAATCCCCAAACCATACGAAGCGCCGGTTGGGTTATCCGGAGTGGTCGGGGTGACGCTGTCCAGCCGTTGTTGCTGAAGTTCCGCTTTCAAGAGCTTTCCGTTGACAAGGCCTTCGCCCAGCGTCTTCAGGTCCGCTGCCGTGGAAATCCCTGAACCGGCAGCCCAAGCCCATGACGGGTTGACGTCAGTGACGTCGTTCGGTGCGAGGGTGCCCGCCGTTGCTTCCTTCTGCATGTCCTCCGGAAGGGCGGGATTGGTCATGGTGAGGACGTTGTCACCGTAGAAATATCCTTGAGGATGGGGATTCGGAACTGCGTTGGAAGAGACCTCGGGAAAGACCGTTCCCTTCAATCCCAGTGGCTCGAAAATGCGCTCCTTGAAAAGGGTTGCAAGAGGCTTTCCCTCAATTTTCTCGGCGATCAGCCCCAGCAGCACCGTGTTGGTGTTGGAGTAGTGAAAGCCTTGGCCCGGGGCGAAATACGGGGGGTGCGCGAAGGCCAGGGCTATGAGTTCCTCCGGCTGCCAGGCTCTTTGCGGCTCTTTGTCCATGGCCGTATTGAGCTCAAGGGTCTCCGTGTAGTTGAACAAGCCGCTGCGCATGGTCAGCATCTGGTCCAAGGTGATTGCGCCCCCGTTGGGAACGTCGGGGCGATACTTGGACACGGGATCATCCAGTGCGAGCTTGCCCTCCTGAACCAACTGCAGGATGACGGTGGTGGTCCAGGTCTTGGTGACGGAACCTACCCGGATATGGTCCTCCGCGGTTACCGGCCGCTCGGAGCCACGGACGCCCGTGCCGTACGAAGCACTGAGCGTCCCCTCGGGCGTTTCAAGCAGCACAACGGCACCGGGTACCAGGACATCCTTCGCTGCCCGCTCGAACTCCGCGCGTAAGTTCGCGGCATCGAAGGGCTGCAAGGCTGCAGGGGCAGCTGTAGCCGGTGTGGTGCCCGACGTCGGTGTGGATGATGCCGGTGCTGTGGACGACGCGGGAGCCGAGGACGAGATGGCAGGGGAGGGAGGACCGGAACTGCAGGAAACTGTGGCTGCGACGGCGGCCACGACGGCCGCTGTGACTGTTGCTCTGACAGAAACCTGCATGTTCCGCGTCATGGCTACTCCGGTTGAGCGATATTAAGCCACTGGAACCAGCCGCGGTGCAGGACGAGCCACGCAATCAATCCGTAGCCCGCCTGGCCCGGTGTGCCCCCATTGGCTGCGAGGTCCGTCCTCCACTGCTCATGATTGAGCAAGGGAGAGAACGTGTCAACGTAATGATGATTTCGCCTGGTGGTGACGTCGGCAAAGGCGGTGTTCAGCTCGGCCAGCCGCTTGTTGCGGGCGGGATCCAAGGTGGGCGGCGGGCCCACCACAAAGACCTCTACGCTGCTGTGCGAGGCGCCGTCAAGGATGTTGGCAAGATTCAGGCGGCTGCGTGCCGTGGACAGTCCAAACTCAAGGTCGCGTCCCGAAAGGCCGATCACGAGTCGATTCTCATGCTGATCGCTGAAGCGCCTTCCGGCTTCATCCTGCCAGCGCGAGGCAAGGCCCTCGGTACCTTCCATGGGGCAGGGGAGCGGGAAACTTTCCACCACAACGGAGTCCTGGGGCGTACGGGCCAGCACTCTTCCGAGCCAGCCCAAGGCGCGGGGATCCCCCAGGCCCGCGAGTAGTTCATCTCCTACAGCTGCGATGCGCAGCTTCCTGTCTTCCACGGTTACCTCTTCACACTCGTTGCGGTCCTTGCACAGTTTCCGGATCATGCGCCGGTTTGGAAACCGGGTACCTGTCCCATTAAACAGAACTGCCCGGCCCAAGGCGCGCACATCGCTCCTCAGGCCGGGCAGTTTTGCTTACTTGCGTTCGAACGCCTGCTTTATCAGGGCATCCTGTTCAGCGGCGTGGCGCTTCATGGATCCGGCAGCGGTGGATGCCGAAGCCGGACGCGACACCAGGCGGAGCTTGCGGTCAAGTTCCGGCGCAAGGTTCAGGCCCATGAACGGCCAGGGACCCTGGTTGGCAGGCTCGTCCTGTGCCCACACGATGTCGGCGTTCGGGTACTTGGCGAGCTCCGCGTCAATCTCAGCCTTGGGCAGCGGGTACAGCTGCTCTACGCGGATGATCGCCGTCGAGGTATCGCCGGACTTTTGACGGTTGGACAGGAGGTCGTAGTACAACCGGCCGGAGACCAGGATAACGCGGTCCACATTGGCCGGCTGCACATCCGCGTCACCAATAACCGTCTTGAAGCCGCCGGTGGTGAAGTCCTCAACAGCCGAAGCGGCACCCTTGAGGCGGAGCAGTTGCTTGGGCGTGAAGATGATCAGCGGCTTCCGCGGACGGCTGTAGGCCTGGCGGCGCAACAGGTGGAAGTGCGAGGCAGCAGTCGTGGGGTTGGCCACGATCATGTTGTCCTCGGCGCACATCTGAAGGAAGCGCTCAATACGTGCCGACGAGTGGTCCGGCCCCTGGCCTTCGTAGCCGTGCGGGAGCATGAGCACCAGCGAAGAGCGCTGGCCCCACTTCTGTTCAGCGGAGGAAATGAACTCGTCAATGATGGTTTGGGCGCCATTGACGAAGTCACCGAACTGGGCCTCCCAAAGAACCAAAGCATCCGGACGTTCCACCGAGTAGCCGTATTCGAAGCCCATGGCCGCGTATTCGGACAACAGGGAGTCGTAGATCCACAGCTTTGCCTGGTCGTCGGAAAGGTTGCCCAGAGGCAGCCATTCGTTACCGTTGGCGCGGTCGTGGAACACGGCATGGCGCTGGACGAACGTGCCACGGCGCGAGTCCTGGCCCGCAAGGCGCACGGGCACGCCTTCCATGATCAGTGAACCGAAAGCAGCGATTTCGCCGAAGCCCCAGTCGATGCCGCCTTCACGGGACATCTGCTCACGCTTCTCCAGAAGCTGCTTGAGCTTGGAGTGAACGGTGAAGCCTTCCGGGATTTCCAAGTGAGCCCTGCCGATGCGGGCCAAGGTCTCAGTGGAGATCGCGGTGGAAGCCGGCGAATTCGTGCCGAAGTCAGCCTGCTGGGCAATGGGCCGCTCAATGTCAGAGACGGCAGCGGAGTCAGCAGTGATGATCGGGATCGGCGATGTTTGAGCGGCGTGAGTCTCAGCGAAGACGCGCTCCAGACGCTCCTGGTAGTCGCGGAGCAGCTGCTCTGCTTCTTCCTCGGTGATATCGCCGCGGCCGATGAGCGACTCGGTGTACAGCTTGCGGACGGAGCGCTTGGCTTCGATCAAGTTGTACATGAGCGGCTGGGTCATCGAAGGGTCGTCGCCTTCGTTGTGGCCACGACGACGGTAGCAGACCATGTCGATGACGACATCCTTGTGGAAACGCTGACGGAACTCGTAGGCGAGCTGCGCAACGCGCACCACGGCCTCGGGGTCGTCGCCGTTCACATGGAATACCGGTGCCTGGATCATCTTGGCAACGTCCGTGGAGTACGTGGACGAGCGCGAGGATGACGGCGCGGTGGTGAAGCCAACCTGGTTGTTGACGATCACGTGGATGGTGCCGCCGGTGCGGTAGCCGCGCAGCTGCGAGAGGTTGAGCGTCTCGGCCACAACACCCTGGCCGGCGAATGCGGCGTCACCGTGGACCATGATGGGCAGAACAGGGAATGACTCGCCCTGGTCCAAGCGGTCCTGCTTTGCCCGGACGATGCCCTCAAGGACGGAGTCCACGGCTTCCAGGTGAGACGGGTTGGCGGCAAGGTAGACCTTGGTCTGCTTGCCGTTGTCCGAGGTGAAAGTTCCTTCGGTGCCGAGGTGGTACTTGACGTCACCGGAACCCTGGACCGAGCGGGGGTCCTGGGTACCCTCGAACTCGCGGAAGACCTGTGCGTAAGTCTTACCGGCGATGTTGGTCAGCACGTTGAGGCGGCCACGGTGGGCCATACCAATGGCAACTTCGTCCAGTCCGTCGTCGGCCGCGTCTGAGATGACGGCGTCCAGCAGCGGAATCAGTGACTCGCCACCTTCAAGGGAGAAGCGCTTCTGGCCAACGAACTTGGTCTGCAGGAACGTCTCGAAAGCCTCTGCGGCGTTGAGCTTGGAGACAATGCGCAGCTGCTCTTCGCGGCTCGGCTTGGAATACGGGTGCTCCAGCTGATCCTGGAACCACTTGCGTTCGGCAGGCTCCTGGATGTGCATGTATTCGATGCCCGTGGTGCGGCAGTAAGCGTCGCGAAGAACGCCAAGGATGTCGCGGAATTTGAGCTGAGGCTTGCCGCCGAACCCGCCGGTGGGCCATTCACGGTCCAGGTCCCAAAGCGTCAGCCCATAGGTCAGGACGTCAAGGTCCGGGTGCTTGCGCTGCACGTACTCCAAAGGATCGGTGTCAGCCATCAGGTGGCCGCGCACGCGGTAGGAGTGGATCAACTGCTGGATACGGGCGACCTTGTTGATTTCGTCGGCCGGGTCCACCTGAAGGTCCGGGCTCCAGCGAACGGGCTCGTACGGAATGCGCAGGGCCTCAAAGATCTCGTCGTAGAAGTTCTGCGCGCCGAGGAGGAGTTGGTGGACCAGCTTGAGGAACTCGCCACTGCCTGCGCCCTGGATCACCCGGTGATCGTAGGTGGAGGTCAGGGTGAGGATCTTGCTGATGGCGTTCTGGGCGATGATCTTCTCGCTGGCACCCTGGAACTCTGCCGGGTAGTCAAGGGCACCGACACCGATGATGGCAGCCTGCCCCTTGGAGAGGCGCGGCACAGAGTGAACTGTACCGATGCCGCCGGGGTTGGTCAGCGAAACCGTGGTGCCTGCGTGGTCGTCAGCCGTCAGCTTGCCGTTGCGGGCGCGCTTGATGAGGTCCTCGTAGGTGTGCCAGAACTCGGCGAAGTCCATGGTCTCCGCCTTCTTGATGTTGGGAACCATCAAGAGCCGGGTACCGTCGGGCTTGGGCATGTCAATGGCGATGCCAAAGTTGACGTGCGCGGGCTGCACAGCGCTCGGTTTGCCATCAATTTCGTCGTAGTAGACGTTCATGGACGGGAACTGGGAAAGAGCGCGAACAACGGCGTAACCGATGAGGTGCGTGAAGGACACCTTGCCACCGCGGGCGCGGGCAAGGTTGGAGTTGATGACCACGCGGTTATCAATGAGCAGCTTGGCAGGAACTGCCCGGACGCTCGTGGCTGTAGGCACTTCCAGGCTGGTGACCATGTTGGTGGCAATAGCCTTGGCCGGACCGCGGAGGACGGAAACAACGTCTTCCTCGGGTGCCGTGGGAGCTTTGGTGCTCTTGGGCAGCTGTGCCGGGATGGGCTGGGCCGTGGCGCCGGCGACGGGCTTCTTTGCTCCGTCCCGGGCAACCGTGGCGGGTGCCTTTTTAGCCGGGGCGGGTGCCGCCGGTGCAGACTCGGGGGCAGCTGGGGGAGCGGCCGGCGTCGGTGCCGGTGCCGCTGCGGCCGGAGCTACCACTGGAAGTACTTGTGTAGGGGGATTGACAGCCGAAGCGGCTGCGGAGGATCCGTTGGAAGAAGTGCCGTCACCGGAAGCAAAGGACTCGAAGAGCGGCCACCACTTGGCGTCGACCGAATTCTTGTCCTGTTGGTACCGCTCGTACAGTTCGTCAACGAGCCACTCGTTTCCGCCAAATTCCTCTGGTAGACGGTGGCTGGGCTGCTCTGGCACTTGAAATACGCCTCTTCCATGAGTGTTGTTTTCCCGCTGGCCACAGATGCTCTCCACAATGACGGGCCAGGGTCCGGGTCCCGCGAACTCAGACCCATGTCAGTCTAGTTAGCATCGTTGGTTAACTGCCAATAGTGGTGACCTAAATCATGTTGCGGCTGACTTAATGGGCATGTCCTTCTTCTTGGAAGCGTACGTGACACCAGCGAGGCGTCGCTGGTCTGCGGACTGTAGACTGAAATTCTTATGGACAGTAAATCTAGGTGCCGGCCTGGAAACTGTCGGGGGAGTCATTCTGGCTACTCCGCACAGCGTGCCCGTCGAGCCGGCAACACCCGTTCACATGCCCATCACGCGCCGGCGCTCCCTCCCGGCGGTGCCGCGGACCGTGCGTCTGCGGGACCCGACAAGCCTCCGCCGGGGCGAATGCCCGCGCCGCAGGCATCATCACCACTGCACGTGCCCACTCTTGGAGTGATGCGCTAAGTGGAATGGATTCTTCTCCTTGCCGGCTTTGCCTTGATTCTTGGCACCGGCTTCTTTGTAGCAGTTGAGTTTTCCCTTGTTGCCTTGGACCAAGCCAGCGTTCAACGCGCAGTAGATAACGGCGATCACGCTGCTGCTCCGCTGCTGAAGTGCCTGAAGTCCCTCTCAACTCAGCTTTCCAGTTGCCAGTTGGGCATTACCCTGACCACCCTGTTGACGGGTTTCGTGATGGAGCCTTCTGTCGGCCAGCTGTTGGTGGGCCCCCTCGGCTTGTTGGGCCTGGCTCCTGAAATAGCTCATTCGGTGGCGCTGATTGTTGCCATGGCTTTCGCCACGCTCCTGTCGATGCTTCTGGGCGAGCTGGTCCCCAAGAACATGGCCATTGCCCTCGCTTTCCCTTTGGGTAAGCGCCTTGCGCGACCCCAGTTGATGTTTACTGCTGTTTTCAAACCGGCGATCGTGGTGCTGAATGGTTTCTCGAACAAAGTCCTGAACCTGTTCGGCCTGGAAGCCAAGGAAGAGATCTCGGGTGCGAGGACCCCTGCAGAACTGGCTTCTTTGGTGCGGCGCTCCGCCGAATTGGGGACGTTGGATGCGGGCACGGCAAACTTTGTTGCCCGCACCTTGAACTTTTCCGGACGCACTGCGGCCGATGTCATGACGCCGCGTATCCGCATGGAAACGATCGACGCCAACCAGCCGGTCTCCGATGTCCTGGACGCCGCACGGCGAACCGGGTACTCCCGATTCCCTGTCATTGGTGATTCCACCGATGACATCCGAGGCGTGGTCCATGTCAAGAAGGCGGTAGCTGTGCCCGCGGAGCGTCGGACCAAGCTTGAGGCCGGTGCCATCATGACGGACGTGCTGCAGGTCCCGGAGACGATCCACTTGGACGCCCTTCTCTCTGAATTGCGGGAAGGCAACCTCCAACTCGCGGTGGTGCTCGACGAATACGGCGGAACTGCCGGCATCACCACCCTTGAGGATCTTGTGGAGGAAATCGTCGGGGAAGTTGCTGACGAGCACGACAAAGTCCGGCCGGGAGTGCTGCAGAGTGCATCCGGCGACTGGTACTTCCCGGGCTTGCTGAGGCCGGATGAGGTTTCCGAGCAAATTCCCAACCTCACCGTCCCCGACGAATCTGCCTACGAGACCGTGGGAGGCTACGTCATGAGCCGGCTGGGACGCATTGCCAGGACGGGCGACGTCGTAGATACAGTCGGCGGGACGCTGACTGTGACCAGGATGGACGGCCGAAGGATCGACCGGATCTGTTTCCATCACGTGGAGACTGAGACTGAGACTGAGACTGAGACTGAGACTGAGACTGAGACTGAGACTGAAACGTCGACTTCCGAGGACGCCGGGAATTCGCGCCATGAAGCAGGTGCACTGTGAGTGACTGGGTAGGAATCGTCTGGCTCGTGGTGCTCCTGATTGGCAACGCCTTCTTTGTGGGTGCTGAGTTCGCGGTCATGTCCGCTCGTCGGAGCCAGATTGAGCCGTTGGCCGAAGCCGGGTCCAAACGAGCACAAACAACACTGCGCGCCATGGAGAATGTCTCGCTGATGCTCGCCTGTGCGCAGTTGGGTATTACCGTCTGCTCCCTCCTGATCCTGCAGGTAGCGGAGCCTGCCATCCATCATCTGTTGGCTGAGCCCCTTGAGCTGGTGGGTGTTCCGGTTGAGCTGGCGGACATCATTGCCTTTGCCATTGCGTTGCTGGTTGTCACGTTCCTGCACGTCACCTTTGGCGAGATGGTTCCCAAGAACATCTCGGTTTCCGTCGCGGACAAGGCGGCACTCTTGTTGGCGCCGCCGCTGATGTTCATCGCGCGGGTGGTGAATCCGATTATCTGGTCGCTGAACTGGCTGGCAAACCACATCCTGAGGCTGATGAAGATTGAGCCCAAGGATGAAGTGTCTTCGTCCTTCACGCTTGAGGAAGTGCAGTCGATTGTTCAGGAGTCCACACGCCATGGATTGGTGGATGACGACGCGGGGCTGTTGAGCGGTGCCCTGGAATTCTCGGAGCACACTGCTTCGCACATCATGGTTCCCTTGGACAAGTTGGTGGTGCTGAAGACTGCATCCACCCCCGTCGACTTGGAGAAGGCGGTCAGCCGCACCGGATTCTCCCGGTTCCCCATGATCGACGACGACGGCGAACTCGCCGGATACCTGCATGTGAAGGACATTCTGTCCATTCCGGACGAGGGCAGGAAGCACCCGATTGCCGAGGGCCGGATCCGGTCGCTGGCCAACCTTGCCCCGGACGACGAAATCGAGCAGGCCATGTCCGTCATGCAGCGCACTGGTTCGCACTTGGCCCGCATTGTGGGTACGGGTGGGGAGACTCAGGGCGTGCTGTTCCTCGAGGACGTGATCGAGCAGTTGGTGGGTGAGATCCGCGATGCCACTCAGGCCACCGGTATCCGTCGCTATGGAGGCCAGCAGGTGCAGTAGAACGAGTCTGGCGTTGCCCGGGTTCGGGTGACGCCAGACAAGTCTAAATAGGAATCATTCCTATTTAGGGCTACACTGAGATCTGCCAGTAATTGTGTTTGATTCTCATTTTGAGTAGATCCGAGGTCTTCGTGCGTCGTTCCGCCACCCGCCTGTCCGTGGCCGCTTCAACAGCCCTTTCCGCCCTGCTGCTGTCTTCTTGTGCCGGTACCGCCGGGGCAAACAGCGAGTCGTCAGCAAGCGCCATTGAGGTTGTCACTTCCACAAACGTCTACGGGGATGTTGTGAAGGCAATCGGCGGGGATAAGGTCAAGGTGAGCTCCATCATCACCAAGACAAGCCAGGACCCGCACTCCTACGAGGCAAGCGCCCAGGACAAGCTGGTGATCTCCAAGGCCAAGCTTGTGGTGGAGAACGGCGGGGGCTATGACGAATTCCTGCACAAGATAGCGGATGAGACGAAGGTCGGCCACGAGAACATGATCAGCGCCGTCGAGATCTCAGGCCTTGCTCCTGAGGAGGAGGGCCATAGCGAAGAATCCCACAGCGAAGAGGGCCACACCCATAACCATGGTGAGTTCAACGAGCACGTCTGGTACAGCTTGGACGCCATGGGCAAGCTTGCCGATGCAGTTGCCACCAAATTGGGCAGCCTGGATGCGGGATCGGCTGCCACCTTCACCTCGAATGCCGAAGCCTTCAAAGCCAAACTTGCTGACCTCACCGGAAAGCTCGACGCCGTCAAGGCCGCCAATGAGCACGCTCCGGTAGCCGTGACCGAGCCCGTGCCGTTGTACCTCCTGGAAGCTGCCGGCCTGGAAAACAAGACCCCCGAGGCTTACAGTGCTGCCATTGAAGAGGAAACAGATGTCCCGGCCGCTGTGCTGAAGGAAACCACTGACCTTGTCAGTGCCAAGTCAGTGAGGTTCCTTGCCTACAACGAGCAGACGGAAGGGCCCCAGACTGAAAGCGTCAAACGGGCCGCAGAAGCCGCTGGCGTGCCGGTGGTGAACTTCACTGAGACACTGCCTGACGGCAAGGACTATGTCCAGTGGATGTCCGACAATGTGGAAGCGGTCTCCTCCGCACTCAAGAAGTAGCATTTCCCGACACCCCGCATGCGGTGAAGGGCCCTGCCTACGTCCTAAGATATTCAGGATGGCTGCGGGGCCTTTTGCCTGCCACCTGCACGGCCGCGAATACCTGCGGCACAACTGACAGCGTTCCCAGCAGCGCATGGATCGAGGACAACTTTTGACACCGGTAGTGAGCCTCCGCGGAGCAAGCCTTCAGTTTGGCAAGAGGGCGCTCTGGCGGGATCTCGACCTCGATATCAATCCTGGAGAGTTCTTCGCCGTCTTGGGGCCCAACGGCAGCGGCAAGACCAGCTTCCTCAAGGTTCTGCTTGGATTGCAGGAATTGCATTCAGGGACCGTTTCGCTGGGGGGCCACCCGGTGGAACGTGGAAGCAAGAAAATTGGCTATATACCTCAGCAGAAGTCGTTTGCCCCTGACACCCCACTACGCGCCCGAGACCTGGTGGGGCTGGGAATCGATGGTCACCGATGGGGGATGCGGTTCGCGTCCGGCACTGTCAACCAGCGGATCGACCAATTGCTGGAGCAAGTAGGCGCGTCAGATTACGCAAAGGTGCCGGTGGGACAATTGTCCGGTGGCGAGCAACAACGTCTCCGGGTGGCGCAAGCATTGGCCACGGAGCCACAGGTCCTCCTGTGTGACGAGCCGCTGCTGTCCCTGGACCTGCATCACCAGCAGGGGGTCAGCTCGCTGATCAACAAGCAATGCCACGAGCGGAACAGTGCGGTGGTCTTCGTGACCCACGAGATCAATCCGGTGATCGACTACGTGGACCGGGTGCTCTACCTGGCCGGTGGAAAATTCCGTGTGGGCACGCCGAAGGAAGTCATGACCACGGAAGTTCTCTCCGAGTTGTACGACAGCCATGTGGAAGTAATCCACGCCAACGGAAGGATTGTGGTGGTGGGTCTGCCTGATGCAACCACCCACTTCCATGACGAAGCCCATGCGAAAGCCGGGGAGGAGTTCTAGATGGACCTCGAGAGCATCCTGGCGACCATTTTCAACTTCGAGAATTACGGTGAATTGCTGGTCCTCGTCCAGAATTCCATTTGGGCAGGTGCCGTGCTGGGGCTCCTGGGTGGGCTTGTTGGCACGTTCGTGATGAAGCGGGACCTCGCTTTCGCGGTCCACGGCATCTCCGAGCTCTCTTTCGCGGGTGCGGCCTTTGCCCTGCTGATCGGTGCCGACATCATCTTCGGTTCCCTCATTGGCTCCGTGGCCGCGGCTGTGCTTCTGGGTTTTATGGGAGTCAGGGCACGTGACAAGAACTCGATCATTGGGGTGATCATGCCGTTCGGCTTGGGCCTGGGCATCCTGTTTCTGGCTCTCTATGAGGGCCGTGCGGCCAATAAATTTGGTCTGCTGACCGGTCAGATAGTTTCCGTTGACACGGTGCAGCTACAGGTCCTCGCCGGCACAGCTGTGGTGGTGATGATCGCGTTGGCGGCCATCTGGCGTCCGCTGAGCTTCGCCAGTGTTGACCCTGAGATGGCAGAGGCCCGGGGCGTTCCGGTCCGTGGTTTGGCCATCGGCTTCATGGTGCTGCTGGGTGTCAGTGTGGCCTTGTCCATCCAGATTGTTGGCGCGTTGCTGGTCCTTGCCCTGCTGATCACGCCGGCGGCTGCCGCGTTGAGGGTCACCACGTCACCCCGGCTGGTGGTGCTGTTGAGCGTGGTGTTCGCATTGACTGCAACGGTGGGTGGAATCCTGCTGGCCCTCGGAAGTCGGATTCCCATCAGCCCTTACGTCACCACGTTGTCGTTCTTGATCTACGTGGTGTGCCGGGTGATCGGACGTGTCCGTACCAATAAGGGCCTCAACGGCCGGGTGTCACGGGACCAGCCCGCAGGTGCCCTCTAGAGCTTTCCGGCGGCTTTCTTAGCGGTGCACTCAGGGCACAGCCCGAAGATTTCCACGGTGTGCGCCACTTCGGTGAAGCCATGTTCAGCAGCGGTGCGCGCCGCCCAGGTCTCGACGGCGGGCGCTTCCACTTCTTCGGCCTTGCCGCAGTTGCGGCACAGCAAGTGGTGGTGATGCCCGGTGACCGCGCAGCGTCGATACACTGCCTCGCCGTCGCCGTTTCGAAGGACATCAATGAGGCCGTCGTCGGCCAAGGACTGCAGTATCCGGTACGCCGTGGCAAGCGACACGGAGATGCCTTTGTTCTGCAGCAGCCGGTAGAGCTCCTGGGTGCTGACGAAGTCATCCAATTCGTCCAGGGCGGCGCTGACGGCCAAGCGTTGCTTGGTGACACGCTGCTCCTTGACACCGCTGGTGGCCGGCGCTGCGGTGCCGGTCGTGGCGGAATTGGTGCCCTGTGGCATTAAAAGACTCACTTCCCTGGGGATGCTGGCAAACCCCAATTTTACCAGTAGGGGAGGCTTGGAAACTGTCAGCCGGCGCCCATAGGCTGTCTCCATGAAGCTCACCAAGTACACCCACGCCTGTGTCCGGTTGGAGAAGGAGGGAAAGGTCCTGGTGATCGACCCCGGGACTTTCTCCGAGTCCGAGGAAGCGTTGAGCGGAGCCCATGCCGTGCTTGTTACGCACGAGCACAATGACCACATCGATCATGCGGCGGTGACGGCAGCCCTGCGGAGCAACACTGCGCTGGAGGTCCACGCGCCGGCCGGGGTGGCCGCTGCTCTGAAGGAAAACGCCGATGTAACCGATCGGGTGCATGCTGTGGAGCCCGGCTCCAGCTTTGAGGCGGCAGGATTCAGCATCCGGACTTTCGGTGGACAACATGCCGTCATCCACGCACAGATCCCGGTAGTGGCGAACGTCGGCTACCTGGTGGATGGGAACGTCTTCCACCCCGGAGATTCGTTTGTGGTCCCCGACGGTATCAATGTTCAAACCCTCCTGGTCCCCATCCATGCCCCTTGGTCCAAAGTGGGCGAGGTAGTGGACTTCGTGATCTCCGTCCGCGCTCCCAGGGCATTTCCGGTCCACGACGGTCTGCTCAACGAACTCGGCCGGGGAATCGTTGAGGGACATGTCACCCGGATCGGCGCCCGTTATGGAACCACCTACACGCGTCTGGCCCCGAAGGAGTCTGTGGAGCTCTAGCCGGTCCACACCCCTTCGCTGTGAAAACGTTCCAGCACAGCTTCGTGGGGTGCCGGGTCCAAGCCGTGTGCGCCCAACCATCCGGCGTCGTTGTAGCTGCCCGCGTAACGATCGCCGGCGTCGCACATGAGTGAAACGATGCTGCCCCTGCGGCCCTCCGCCACCATCGCGGCCACCAGCTGCCAGACGCCCCAAAGATTGGTTCCTGTGGATGGCCCTGCGTGCAGGCCGGTGAGTTTTCGCAGGTGGCGCATGGCGGCGACCGAGGCGGCGTCGGGCACTTGGATCATGTGGTCGATGACTGCCGGGACGAAGCTGGGCTCAGACCGAGGCCGGCCGATCCCCTCGATCCGGGACGGCAGGCCCGTGGCAGCGGCCGCGTCCCCGTCGCGCCACGCCGGGTAGAACGCCGAATTTTCGGGGTCCACGACAGCCAGCCGGGTGTCATATCGGTTGTATCGAAGGTAGCGGCCAATGGTGGCGCTGGTACCGCCGGTACCCGCTCCGACCACAATCCATTCCGGAATCTGGTGTTCTTCCAGGGAGAGCTGTTCGAAGATCGATTCCGCGATGTTGTTGTTGCCGCGCCAATCCGTTGCACGTTCGGCGTAGGTGAATTGATCCATGTAGTAGCCACCGGAGGTCTTTGCGGTCTCTTCGGCAACGGCGTAGACCTCTGAAGCATGGTCAACCAGCAGGCATGCACCTCCGAAGTCCTCAATCAGTGCGATCTTTTCCGGGCTGGTGGTCTTGGTCATGACCGCGATAAAGGGCAACCCGATGAGCCGGGCAAAGTAGGCCTCGGACACGGCGGTGCTCCCGCTTGAGGCTTCAACGATGGTGGTGCCTTCGGTGATCCAGCCGTTGACCAGTCCATAGAGGAACAGGGACCGGGCCAAACGGTGCTTGAGGCTGCCGGATCTGTGGGTCGATTCGTCCTTGAGGTACAGGTGGACTCCCCAGTGCTCCGGGAGTGGAACCGCATAAAGGTGGGTGTCGGCCGAGCGGTTATTCTCAGCCTCGATCTTACGGATGGCCTCGTTGGCCCATGCCCTGTCCTGAATACACGAATTGCTCACCGGATAAGCCTAGGCTGGAATTGAGGCACCGGCAGCAAGGAAGCCAAAGCCGCCGGAACGAAGGAGAACTTATGGCCACGTTGATCAGCGCGTCGGAACTGCACGCGCGCCTCGAATCTGGGAAACGCACCGTACTTCTGGACGTCCGCTGGGTCCTTGGCCGTTCAGATGGGCGCGCTGAGTACCAGAGCGCCCATCTTCCGGGCGCAGTGTTCGTGGATCTTCCCACAGAGCTGGCTGACCACGCGCAGCCCCGGCAAGGGCGCCATCCTTTGCCGGCCCCTGATCGCTTTCAGGAATCCGCCCGAAAGTGGGGGATCAACGACGGCGACACCGTGGTGGCGTACGACAACAGCGGCAATATGGCCGCGGCACGCGTTTGGTGGATGCTGCGGAATGCTGACTTTGGCTCGGTGTACTTGCTCGACGGCGGCCTGGCCGCGTGGCGTGCGGCGGGTTACCCGGTGGAATCCGGTGAGGTGAGTCCCGCCGTCGGAGATGTCACTTTGGGCGCGGGCCGCATGCCGTCCATCACGGAGCAGGAGGCGGGGCAGTGGCACCGCAAGGGTGTGCTGCTGGACGCCCGGGCGGGGGAGCGCTACCGCGGTGAGGTGGAACCAATCGATCCCAGGGCCGGGCACATCCCCGGCGCAGTGAGCGCGCCCACAACGGGGAACGTCACAGCTGATGGAAGGTTCCTTCCAGCGGAGGAGTTGCGGAGGCGTTTTGAGGAGCTGGGCCTGACGGAGTCGTCCGGGGTGGCGGTCTATTGCGGTTCCGGAGTGACGGCGTCCCATGAGATCGCTGCTTTGGAGATCGCCGGATACCGGGCTGCGCTGTATCCGGGCTCGTTCTCGCAATGGTCGAATAACGCCGCGAATACGGTGGCTATTGGAAAGGATCCCTTTGATGAAGGCGCTGATGGTGCCGCTGATCACGCCGCCTCGAGTGGCACCGGCACGTCTGCCGGGAGTAGCGTCGGAGCATGACTCCCGGACGCCCCGTACCTCCGCCCTTAGCCAAATCCATCACTCTTGACGCGGGTGGGTCTGACGCCGAACCCAGGACGCTCGCTGCAGCGTACGGCGCAACCTCGCCCGATAGTGGCTTGGTGCCACTGACCGTCGCGCGCCGGGTCCCCACCGAGGACGACGTCGAGATCGCGATTGAATTCTGCGGTCTGTGCCATTCAGACGTCCATGCGACGCGTGGGGAGTGGCGGGTCCCGCCGTACCCGCTGGTGCCCGGCCACGAAATCGTAGGCAAAGTAACCCGCGTGGGTTCCGCTGTGGAGGACTTCGCTCCGGGCGACCGCGTCGGCGTCGGCTGCATGGTGGACTCCTGCCGCGAATGTGAGAGCTGCCTCGACGGACTGGAGCAGTATTGCGAACGGGGCAACATCGGGACGTACGGCGCGGCCGACCCCCGCCACGGCGATGAGATCACCCAGGGTGGCTATTCGACGTCGGTAGTGGTTGACAGGCGCTTTGTGCTGCGGGTTCCCGAGACCTTGGACGCCGCAGCGGCAGCTCCTTTGCTGTGCGCCGGAATCACCACCTACTCTCCACTGCGGTATTTCGATGTCGAAGAAGGCGACTCTGTTGGCGTGGTGGGTTTGGGCGGGCTGGGGCACATGGCGGTCAAGATCGCCAAAGCCATGGGCGCCGAGGTCACCGTTTTCACCACGTCCGAATCCAAGTTCGAGGCTGCCCGGGAGCTGGGCGCTGACCATGTGGTCCTTTCCAAGGATGACGAGGCCATGGACGCTGCAAACCGGAGCATCGATGTCATCATCGACACCGTCGCAGCGCCACATGATCTCAACCCCTACTTCCGGACCCTTCGCCTGGATGGCGCACTCTTCCAACTGGGGCTCCCCGCCGATGACATGCCACCGGTCAGCCCTGGCCTGCTCATCCGCCGTCGGCTCGCCTATGCAGGTTCCTTGATCGGCGGCATTGAGGAAACGCAGGAGATGTTGGATTTCTGTGCCGAACACGGAGTTGTGAGCGACATTGAGGTAGTGGCGGCCGGGCAACTCAACGAAGCTTATGACCGCATGGTGGCCGGAGATGTGAAGTACCGTTTCGTTCTGGACACAGCAACACTTCAGGAACCATCCGAAAGGGCAGACGCATGAGCACGCTGTTCACCAAGATCATCAATGGGGAAATCCCGGGCCGCTTCGTCTGGAAGGACCAGGACGTGGTGGCGTTCCTGACCATCTCGCCCATCACCCAAGGGCACACCTTGGTGGTCCCGCGTGAAGAAGTGGACTCGTGGACGCACGCCAGCCCCGAGCTGCTGGCCAAGGTCATGGACGTGGCCCAGCGAATCGGCAAGGTGCAGGAGTCGATCTTCGATGCCAAGCGTGTTGGCGTGTTGATGGAAGGTTTCGAGGTGGATCATCTGCACGTCCACGTGTGGCCTGCCTATTCCACGGCAGACTTTGAAATTCACAACGTGGACCACAACCCGGATCCCGCGGTCATGGATGCTACTGCCGTTAAGCTTCGCGCCGCTCTCCGGACGGCTGGCCACGGGGATAGTGTCCCGGAGGACTGAGCCCCCTACAAGATTTAACCCGGCAGTGCTGAATCCGCACTGCCGGGTTTTTCTGTGACTGGCGCTAGGCCGGGGCGAGTGCCTGGTTCAGGACAGTGCGGATGCGCTTCTCCGACACGGAATAGGCGGTGCCCAACTCCACGGCGAAGAGGCTCACCCGCAGTTCCTCGATCATCCAGCGCACACGGGTTAACTCGGCGCCGGCGCGCCGCCCAGGAAGCAGTGCGGATACGGCGTCGTCATAGTCATCCTCCAAAGCCTGAACGACTGCCATATTAAGTCCATCGCGTTGGACGTTCCCCGGAAGCTTTTCCAGCCGCTTCTCGATCCCCTGAAGATACCGCGGCACTTGGCTGAGTTGCGCATAGCCCGTCTGTGCCACAAAGCCCGGGAACACCAGTTGCTCCAGCTGACTCTTCATGTCATTGAGGGCGCTGATCAGATGCAGGCTGGTGTTGGACTTCAGCTGCTTCTGGATGCGGCGGGTACTGGCCAGGATACGTTCGACGATCGCAGTCACCGTGAAGACGGTGTCGATCAGTTCTGCCCGGACAACCTCGTACAACGCATCGAAAGATTGCGTGTCCCATGGCAGATCCTGGGGGACCAGTTTGTCGATCGCCGCTAAAGCGCAGTCAGCGATGAGCGCACTCACGGATCCGTGCGGATTCTGGCTGAACGTCAGTTTCTCGGTGTTGCTGAGATGCTCCAGCACATAACGGTCAGGTGCCGGGATCCGCAAGGCGAGCAGCCTGATGACGCCGCCACGCATGGCGGCTTCCTGTTCCGGCCGGCTCTGGAAAACCCTGAGGGCAACGGACTTGCCTTCGTCCACGATGGCAGGGAATCCTGTGACTGCGTGACCTTTCACGGTTCGCGTCACTTGACGCTCCACGGTGCCGAAGTCCCACGTGGTGATGCCGCTGCGTTCGGCAAGAACTCCATCCACGCCGGGAGCTTCCCCGGACGCCGGGGTGCGGCCATTGGGCGCACCGGATGCATCTGTTCCTTTGGCGCTTCCCTTTGCGCCGTTGACGCCTTTGCCGCGTGACGTGGTCGCGGGTGTGGCGCCGAGCGATTCTGCGATGGCACGACGAGTGGCCGGTGCCAGCTTTTCCTGAAGCTCTGGGAGGTCTTTGCCTTCGTCCAGGACTTTGCCCTTGCTGTCCACCACCTTGAAGCTCACCCTGAGGTGCGGTGGCACTGCATCCCAGTTCCAGGATCCAGGTGGAATGACGTGACCGCGGAGCCGGCGAAGAACCAGTTCCAGGGAGGGCTCGAGCTCGTCGGTGGCGGGATCGAAGTCTGCTTCAAGGGCCGCAGTTGCTTGCCTCGCAACGTCCGGGGCGGGCACGAAGTTCTTCCGCACCTGCTTGGGCAGCGACTTAATCAGTGCTGTGACCAGCTCTACCCGCTGGCCGGGGATTTGCCAGCGGAAAGGAGCATCGTCCAACTGGTTGAGGAACAGCACCGGAACTTCAGCGGTGACGCCATCGGAGGGATTGGGGGCCGAGCCGGGCGCCACAGGATGGAACTCGTAGCTCAGAGGGAGTTCGAAGCCCTTGTGCAGCCAACTCTTCGGATAGGCGGAGTCATCCAGTGACTCGGCGTCTTCGCTCATCAGCAACGATTGGTCGAAGTCCAGGAGATCGGGGTCTGCCTGGCGGGCGTCCTTCCACCACTTGTCAAAGTGCCTCTCGGACACCACCTCTTTGCCTACGCGCACATCATAGAAGTCGAACAAGGTCTGGTCGTCCACCAGGATGTCCCGGCGCCTCATGCGGGTTTCGAGTTCTTCGATTTCCTGGAGCAGGGCACGGTTGCGGTGGAAGAACTTATGGTGTGTTTTCCATTCGCCCTCCACCAGGGCATGACGAATGAACATTTCCCGGGAGAGTTCGGGATCGATGCGCCCGTAGTTGACCCGACGGTTGGGAATGATCGGCACGCCGTACAGCGTCACCTTCTCATGGGCCATGACGGCGCCTTGCCGCGAAGACCAATGCGGTTCGCTGTAGGACCGCTTCACCAGGTCCGGTGCTACTTGCTCGGCCCACAAAGGATCGAACTTGGCAGCAACACGCGCCCACAACCGGCTGGTTTCCACGAGCTCGGCCGCCATCACGAACGCCGGAGATTTTTTGAACAGCGCCGAGCCTGGGAAGATCGCGAAGCGGCTGCCTCGTGCACCGGCGTATTCGCGCTTGCGCTCATCCAAGAGACCGATGTGGCTCAGCAATCCGGAGAGCAGGCTGATGTGGATGCCCTCGTAATTGCCTACGGGATCGGCTTCGCGCTTGTTGTCCAGGGCAATGCCGAGGGGTTTGGCCATTTGCCGGAGTTGGGTGAAGAGGTCCTGCCACTCACGGACTCGCAGGTAATTGATGAACTCGTTCCGGCACAGCTTGCGGAATTGGGTTGAGGAGAGCTCACGCTGTTTTTCCTGGACGTAGTTCCACAGGTTGAGGAAGCCGGTGAAGTCCGAGAGCTCATCACGGAACCGGGCGTGCTTTTCCGCGGCCAACTGTTGTTTGTCTGTTGGCCGTTCCCTGGGGTCCTGGATGGTCAGCGCTGCCGCCAGGATCATGACTTCGCGGACGCAGCCACGCTTGCCCGCCTCCACGATCATCCGGCCCAGCCGTGGATCCACGGGCAGCTGGGCAAGTTTTTGCCCGACGGCGGTCAGGCCACTACCGTTGCGGCCGTTGCCGCCCGCGTCACCGGACTTGGGCGAGGTCAGGGCGCCGAGTTCGCGCAGGAGGGTGACGCCGTCGTTGATGGCCCGTGAGTCCGGTGGTTCCACGAAGGGGAAGTTCTCTACATCCTTGGGTCCACGGGCCACGCCCATGGCTGTCATCTGCAGGATGACGGCAGCGAGGTTGGTCCTGAGAATCTCCGGGTCCGTGAACAGCGGACGCGACTCGAAGTCCTCTTCGGAGTACAAACGGATGGCAATGCCCTCCGACACGCGCCCGCAGCGGCCCGAGCGCTGGTTGGCCGAGGCCTGGGAAACGCGTTCGATGGGAAGCCGCTGGACTTTGGTCCGGTGTGAATACCGGGAGATGCGGGCGGTGCCGGTGTCGATCACATACTTGATGCCCGGAACGGTCAGCGACGTCTCCGCCACGTTGGTGGCCAGGATAATGCGACGTTTTCCGCCGGGGTTGAATACCCTGTGCTGCTCTTGCAGGCTCAGGCGGGCAAAGAGGGGCAGCACTTCCGTCCCTGCAAGGCGCCTGTTTGTCTGGATGCGGCCGTTGATTGCCTCTGCGGCATCCCGGATTTCGCGCTCACCGGAGAAGAAGATGAGGATGTCGCCTGGTGCTTCCTTGGCGAGTTCGTCCACGGCATCGCATACGGCGTCCAGAGGATCGCGGTCCTCTTCGAGTTCGTCGTCCGAGGTGTCGTCGTCCCCGCCGGCGGGTTGGGACAAAGGCCTGTACCGGATCTCCACCGGGTACGTCCGTCCCGACACCTCGATGATCGGTGCTGGATCCTCCTCGCTGCCGAAGTGCTTGGCGAACCGTTGGGGATCGATGGTGGCCGAGGTGATGATGACCTTGAGGTCCGGGCGCTGGGGAAGGATGCGCTTGAGGTAGCCCAGAATGAAGTCGATGTTGAGGCTGCGCTCATGGGCTTCATCGATGATGATGGTGCTGTACTTCCGCAGCAGTTTGTCCCGCTGGATCTCCGCGAGGAGGATGCCGTCCGTCATCAGCTTGATCTTGGTGGACGCACTGACCTCGCCGGTGAACCGGACCTGGAAGCCAACTTCCTGGCCAATCTCCACGTCCAGTTCGGAGGCGATGCGCTCGGCCACAGTACGGGCCGCCAGCCTGCGTGGCTGGGTGTGCCCGATCAGGCCCTTGTCTCCAAGGCCAAGTTCGAGGCACATCTTGGGGATCTGCGTGGTCTTACCTGAACCGGTCTCGCCGGCAATGATGGTGACCTGGTGTGCGGCGATGGCCGCCATCAGATCCTCGCGGCGCTCGGAGACGGGCAGCTCTGCGGGGTAGGAAATATGAAGTGTCATGGCTGCTGCCAGTCTACTGTGGCTTGGGTGCCGGGTCCGCTGAGTTCGTCACAGTCCCCGCTGCGGCGCTCAGCCGGTGCGAAAGCTCCATGGCGTAGGACTTGAAGTCACCAGGCTCGAGGATCTCGAAGTCCATGTCCAGTGCGGCCAGATAGGCCGCCGGGGCGGCCAGGTTGTCCCATCCGGACCTCAGTATCGTGGCCGCCGCACCATCGGCTGTCAGCGTGGCGTACTGGGAATTGACGACGGCGGCCACCTCGGCCAGGGGCGCGCGGAGCCTCACCACGACGTCGAACCTGTACGGCGAGCGGGTGATGGACTGCTGCAAGTAGGCGGCGAGGTCTTCCGCGGGCAGGGGGCGGGGTGTGTATCTCTTGCGTTCCGAGGGCAGCGACGCGAGACGGTCCGCCCGGAAGGTTCTCCAGTCCTCCCGCTCAACGTCCCACGCCACCAGATACCAGCGACGGCCGGTGTCCACCAACCTGTAGGGCTCCACCAATCGTCGTGCGGATTCACCATCGGACTTGACGTACTCGAAGGAGATTTGCCGCCGGTCCGATATTGCGGCGGAGACGACCGTCAGTTGTTGAGGATCAACGGTTCCTGCATTGCTGGGAAGGGTGGTGACGGCGGCCTTCAGCATGGCGAACTTGGGACGCAGCCTGGACGGCAGGACCTGCTCCAGCTTCGCCAATGCGCGGACGGAGGCCTCGCCAATGCCGGCTACGGGCCCTGCCGCCACGGAGTTCAACCCCAGGGCCACCGCCAGGGCTTCATTGTCATCGAGAAGCAGCGGAGGGAGTTGCGCACCCGCACCAAGTTGATAGCCGCCCGCGATTCCCGGAGATGCGTGAATGGGATACCCGAGAGTGCGCAGTTTGTCGATATCCCTGCGGACGGTCCGCTCGGTGACGCCCATCCGATCAGCGAGTGCCGGGCCCGTCCATTCCCGACGCACCTGCAAGAGCGATAACAGTTGGAGGAGCCGGGCAGACGTTTGGATCATGCCAGTGAATCTAGCTCATGTGTCCGACGCGGTGGTGACAGGAATCATGGGGCGTTAAGGAGGGACGCCCGCCTGTTCGAAGAATCCTGCAGAATTCCGTGAACGGGCGGGCGTCGGATGGTTGTGGCGTGGTGGACCTTGCAGTGGCCTGGCATGCCCCTAGTAGATGCGGGGATTCCAGTAGGGGCTGCTCGGAGCGTCGAAGGCACTCCAGGGTTCCTTGGAGTTGATGGGCGGGTTGTGTCCGCGCCCATCCTTCAACAGGGCTGAAATGGTTGCTGCGACGGCGGTGATGAGGACGATGAAGAGGATGATTCCGAAGATTTCCATGCCTCTAGCCTGCTCCTGCGGCGAACCAAGAAACAGTGGCAGAAATGCCCTATATGAACAATTTTCTGCCACACTGGAGATATGTTGAAATCAGTGGCGGTGATCGTTGTACCCAACTTCTCGATCTTCGAATTCGGCACGGCCTTCGAAGTCTTCGGCATCGACCGATCGGACCGTGGTGGCGGCGTGCCGGCCTTCGATTTCCGTGTTGTAGCCCCGGAGCCGGGTGAGGTCAGCATGAAGTCCGGACTGTCCCTGCATGTAAACCTTGGCCTCGAAGCAGCAGCCGATGCGGACCTCGTCATCATGGCACCGTTCGGAAGGGACCAACCCGTCCCGGAATCTGTGATGGATGCCTTGCGCGCAGCACATGCCAGGGGTGCATGGGTGATGTCCATTTGCTCCGGTGCTTACGCCCTGGCCCGAGCAGGTCTACTTGACGGCCGCCGGTGCACCACGCATTGGCACTATTCCCAGGACCTGGCCAGCCGATACCCGACCGCGATCGTGGATGAGAACGTCCTCTATGTACAGGACGGGACCATCATCACCAGTGCTGGAACAGCGGCAGGAATCGACGCTTGCCTCCACCTTGTCCGTCAGGAGTTGGGGGCGAACGTGGCTGCCGCGATCGCGCGGGACATGGTGGTCCCGCCACATCGCGACGGCGGTCAGGCCCAGTTCATTGACAGGCCCATGCCCCGCTGCGGTTCAGCACCCATGGAGGCCTTGCTGCGCTGGATGGTTGAGCACCTCGACGAAGAGCACAGCGTGAACGATCTGGCGGCACGGCTCCACATGTCTCCCAGGACGTTCGCGCGCCGTTTCCGGGCGGAAACCGGGGCGACTCCGGCCGCCTGGCTCAACTCGCAACGCGTGCTGCGTGCGCAGGAACTGCTGGAAACCACTGAGCTGAACATCGACGAAATTGCCAGGGAAGCAGGATTCGGCCATTCGGTGCTGCTGCGCCACCATTTCACCAAGGTGCTGGACACAAGTCCACAAAGCTACAGGCGGGCCTTCCGGGGGCAGTTGGCAGAAGCCATCTGAGAGAGCTTTTTGGGGGAGACGTTTGCTGCGTGCTGTGCCGGGGTGGCCGCCGGGCTGAGCAGCCGCACTTTGGCTGCGCTGCGGCTCTTTGGCTGAGCAGCGGCTCTTTGGCTTTAGCGGCGGCTACCCAAACGGCCTTGTGATTCTGAACCTTCAGCTTTGGCGCATTCCACGAGTTCCTGCCAAGGGCCCGTGACGGCGCGGTCCGGGAGAGTGGCACGGCGTTGGCCGGCCCTGATGGAGTACATGAACCGGTCCGGCTCGTTGGCCAACCGCGCCTGGCTCTTGGCCTCATCCCAAGGGCACGCCTCCACGATCGGAACCCATCGGTCTTTATCATCGGGGGTCACTGCGTCCACGCTCCAGACGCGAGTCATCGCTGCGATTCCCCCACTGCGTTGGACCGTGATCTTCATGACCGGCTGCTTCTCGTTCTTTTGTACCGTAGTCAGCCAACCGCCAGGGACCGAAGCGGACAGTCCGGTCCCGCCAGCTGACTAAACCTTGACCTTCACAGTCTCCCACGCCTTCAGGACGGCGTCATGCTCCGCTGAACCGGAACCGAAGAGTTCTTCGGCGGTGGCCACGGTGGTTTTGGCAAATTTTCCGAACGTGCACGTCGCGGGGAGGCTTCCGCTGGTCAGCGTGCCGTACCAGATCTGGCCCGGCGCCTCCCACGCATTGCCACCAAGTTCTGTGGCCACCACGTAGAAAGCCTTGTTGGGGATTCCCGAATTGATATGAACTCCGCCATTGTCGGCACTGGTCCGCACATACGTATCCATGGAGTCCGGTTGGGGATCCTTGCCGAGGACGTCGTCGTCGTATGCAGTGCCCGGTGCTTTCATGGAGCGCAAGGCGGCGCCTTGCACCTGGTCGGTGAAGAGTCCCTCACCGATGAGCCAACTGGCTTGCTCCGCGGAATCCTTCTTTAGGTACTGCTCCACAAGCACGCCGAAGACGTCAGACATGGACTCGTTGAGCGCACCGGCCTGGTTCCGGTACGCCAGGTTGGCGGTGTATTGGGTAACCCCGTGAGCCAATTCGTGGCCGATGACGCTGAGGGACTTGGTGAATCGCTGGAAGATCTGCCCATCGCCATCGCCAAACACCATTTGGGAGCCATCCCAAAAGGCGTTGTCGTAGAGCTTCCCGTAATGGACAGTTGCATCCAAGGCGAGACCGGCATCGTCTATTGAGTCCCTGCCGAAAACCTCGCCGTACAGGCGATGCGTGTTGCCGAGGCCGTCATAGGCCTCATCGGCGGAAACGTCCCCAACAGGTGCCGCGCCTTCCTTGCGGACCACACGTCCGGGCAACACTTCTGACGACTCAGCGTCGTAAATAGTCCGCTTCGGCGGGCCGGGCTTGGCCTGGCGGGCACTGGGTGGCGCCGGCGGGATGGGCGCAGTGCGGATGGCCTGCAAGTCTTTGATGTGCAGCAGCGACTCTTTGGCTGCCCGGGCGACGGCACGCAGCCGAGGCTCGTTCTGGGCGGCTATCTTGCGAAGCATGTACGGCGGGACGATCGAGCACATCACGGCAAACCCCTTTGGCTATCTGTATGACCAACTAAATTCAGCCTAGGAGCAGGGACAGACATTATTGCGGTTCAGGACCGGCAAGCCCCGAACTGATAGTCAGTATCCGGCACACAAAAATACCCCGCCAGCAAAGCTGACGGGGTAATTGTTTGTGCCCTCGATAGGATTCGAACCTACGGCCTTCTGCTCCGGAGGCAGACGCTCTATCCCCTGAGCTACGAGGGCATCCGGGGTTCCCTCCGTTGCCGGTGGGACGTCCTAGAGCTTAGCAGCCACTGCGCCGCAAATGAAAACCCGACGGCCACTGCGGCGAGCCCGGCCCGGGCTGCGCCCATCAGTAGCCCGCGAACGAGTCCACGTGGACCCGGCGGGCTCCTGCACCGCGTGCCGCCGCCCGCAGGGAGTCGACGGTTGCCGGGGAACCGGAGACGAACACTTCCCGATCCCCAATGTCCGGAACCAGCTCCTTCAGGCGCGCGGCCTCGATTCTGGAGGCGCCGGCGTCGAGCATGAACTCCGGGGGAGCGGACCCGTCCGCGAGACGGGCTATTACCTTGGCGCCGGACGCTTCCAGTTCCTCCACACAGGCCAACTCATCGCGACCCTTCGCCAGGTACAGCACCACGGTGTCGCGGGCGGCGTCCTTGGCCGCCAGCTGCGAGAGGAAAGGTGTGATGCCTATTCCCGCAGCAATGAGCAGGACCGGTTTCCCGGCGTCGTTCGGAAGAACAAAGTCCCCACCCACCGCGGTTGCCGAAATGCTGTCCCCGGGTCGAAGCGCAAAAAGCGCTTTCTTGGCTGTGGAAAGCGGCTCGGACGTCCCCACGCCGAACGTGATGTCCTCCGCTCCGGGCGGGCTGGTAATGCTGAAGACCCGACGACGCCCCCTGCCATCGGAGCCAGCATGGGGAAGGTTCAGCTCCATGAACTGCCCGGCTTCAAAGCGCACCGGCCTCTGCGGTTCGAACCTGAACTCTGTACTGGCAGAGGTGAGGGGACGCGATCCCTTGAACGTCAGATGGACGCCACCGCGCTGTCCCAGGAAGAAGGCCATGAGATTGCCCAGCAATAGTGCCAGTTCCGGGGAGTTGGCAATGAAACCGAAGTTATAGGGCACCGCGAAGACAACACCCACGACGGCGGCGAGCGCCAACTGCTGCCAGCGACGGGGCGGCAGAGTGAGTGGCTCCGAAAGCATGAAACCCACGAAAAACAGCAGCGGCCGTTGCGCCAGGGACTGCCACAGGGCCTGGCCCAACGTCATGTTGCGGCCCAGCAGCTCCATAGTGATGATGCTGGTGGCTGCCACCAGAAAAACGGTGGCCATCAGCATTTTCCGGGTCCGGTACAGGACCATCACCACTCCCGGAACCAGTACCCAGAGCATGGCTGGCGTTGCGGCCCACCATGTGGCGATGTTCAGTCCGGTCAGCCCAGTGATGAACGCGCCCACCGCGGCCGGGTTGAAGATATGGCGCCCGCGGAAGGCCAGAGCGTACTTGGAGACACTGGCCAGCACACACGCCAAAGCGACGCCCGCCATGTCCGTCACTCCAAAGGCAGGCCAGAACAGAAAGTACAGCAGCAGCCCGGTGATCAGCGAGGACTCCGTATGGGGTTTGACTCCGAAGACCAAGGCAAGAAGCCGGCCGGACGCGTAGGTCACGGCCAGGCACAGCACCAAATGAACCAGCATCTCGGGCAGGCCAAAGGTCAACCACCCCAGGATGTTCAGGATCATGCTGTAGGCCGCCAGCACGCCCAACACCCAGAGAATCAAGCGGTACATGGTGAAGCGGCCCAACCAGGTGTCCACTCGGGACTTAGCGGCAATCATGTGAACAGTCTCCCCTCAAAACGGGTCGAAAACGTGGCAGCACCGCTGGAGGACACCTTAAGCCAGGAGAATTCAAATTCCTCCTCCAGCCGAGGAGGCTCAAGCATGAACAATGCCGTGGCCAGTGCGTCCGCTACCAGGGCGCTCGCCGCAATGGTCCAAGTAGCCACTGTGGTGATAATTGGTGTGCCAGTGGTCCCATCCAGGACATGATGGAGACCATCGCCCCATGTACGGCGGTTGGAAGCCGAAGCACAGAGGGCCGCGTTGTCCAACTCCACAGTGCCTACGGCCTGCCGCGGGTTATAGGGATGCTCCAGAGCAACGGTGACCGGATGATCGCCGGCGTGCAGCATGTCGCCGCTTCCATCCACCAGGAAATCGGCGTGGCCGCTCTCCTGCAGGACTTCGCCCAGCAGGTCAACAAGTTGGCCCTTGCCGGCGGCCCCCACGTCCAAGACCACCGGCTCTTGTGCGGCCAGCTCCGTGCCGCTCCAGTCAAGGACGTCTTCCCACCGGGGTGGGGCCAGGGGATTTCCGGCAGGAGTAAGAGTGTAGGCGGAGTCATACCCCAACCGCTCCAGGCTGCTGCCGATGAGCGGGGTCATGGCGCCATCGCTGAGGCGATACAGTGCGGAGTACACCTCCTGGAGGGCGGTGGCATGCTCCGGCAGCGTTATCCGGCCTGGCCCGCGGGACACTCCAGAGACCAGGGAATCTGGCCTGAACCGCGACCACGTCTGGTCGTACTCTGCAACGGTGTTAAGCACTTCGCCCCGGACTGCAGGAGTAACCTCCACCGGGGTCGAAATCTCCCACTGCGTACCGATCCCTTCGAAACTGAAGGTCCTCCAGCCAGGGTGTGGCATGGCTGCTACTTGGCTTGGGACTTGATCTGTTCCACGGCTTCATTGAAGCCCCCGGAGGTCAATGAAGAGCCGGCCACCTTGGAGACGTTGAGTTCGTCGATGTCCTTGCCCACGATCTGCGCTGCGATTCCGCTGGCGAACTCGCCCTGGAACTTCTTGGTATTGGGGTTGGAAGGGTGGACCGTGATGTTGACCGCAGAAACCTTATCGGCCGCCAGCGTCAGTTCAACACCCACCGTTTCCTGGCCATTGGGCGAGGTATAGGTGCCGTCAGAGCTGTAGGTTCCGTCCTTATAGGTGGACTCGCCGGTGGAAGCGACAGCCGATGATGACGACGTGGCCGCAGATGTCGGATTGCCTGTTGCGGCCTGGCCACCATTCTGGGTGGCCGGGGTCTGGGTTGTGGGGGCGTCTGTTGTGGGGGCGCATGCCGCGGCTGTTCCGATGATGGAGAGGCCGGCGAAACCAACGTAGAGGCTCTTGCGGAGTGGCGTAGTCATGATTCTGCTCGTTTCAACTGGACAAGAATTCGTCAATGGTCACTTTGTCAGGGTTACTGCGTGTACCGGGGTGACCAACAAGGCCACCTCCTACGTGTTCACAACGTTGAATTCAGCGTAATGGTTCAGTCTGTGGGACCGGATAGCCGTTCCTGTGCGGTGGCTGTGTCCACATTGTCCACATAAGAGACCCTCAATTCCGCGACTTTGCGGGCCCCCGGTAGGCTAGATGCGTGACTCCCGAAGAACTCTCTGCTGCCATATCCGCCTGCCTTAAGGACGCCGTCTCTACCGGCGAAATTACCTTGACGGAATCTGCCGTGCCCGATTCCGTGCGAGTGGAGCGACCCAAGAACCGGGACCACGGAGACTGGGCCACCAACATCGCCCTGCAGCTCTCCAAGCAGGCCGGCATGAATCCGCGCGAATTCGCGGGAATCCTCAGCAACCATCTGCAGGGCATTCCCGGTGTCACCGGCGTCGAAATCGCCGGTCCCGGCTTCCTCAACATCACCGTGGATGCCGCCACGGCCGGTGTCCTCGCCAAGGCCATTGTTGAGGCCGGAACCAGCTACGGCACCAACCAGGCGCTCGCGGGCCGCGTAGTTAATATGGAGTTCGTTTCAGCGAATCCCACGGGTCCGCTCCACATCGGTCACACCCGCTGGGCGGCCCTGGGCGATGCGATTGCCAGAGTCCTGCGCGCCTCCGGTGCGGACGTCACCGCCGAGTACTACATCAACGACGCCGGCTCGCAGATGAACGTCTTTGCCAACTCTGTCCTCTCCCGGCTTCACGGCCGCGGTGTTCCGGAGGGTGGCTACCCGGGCGAATACATCCGTGAACTTGGCGACGAAGTCCTCAAGGCCCACCCCGGCATCCGCGAGCTGACGGACGAGGCAGCTTTGCCCGTTATCCGTGCCGCTGCGTACGAGGCCCAGATGGCGGACATCAAGACCACCCTGGCTGAGTTCGGCGTGGAGTTCGACGTCTTCTTCTCGGAGAAAGAACTGCACGACGCCGGTGCCATCGAATCCGCAGTAGCCCGCCTTCGGGAGCAGGGCCACGTGTTCGACGACGGCGGTGCTGTTTGGTTGCGCACCACAGACTTCGGTGACGACAAAGACCGCGTCATGATCCGCGCCAATGGTGAACCCACCTATTTCGCTGCGGACGCCGCGTACTACCTTTCCAAGAAGGACCGCGGGTTTACTGAAAAGATCTATCTGCTCGGTGCAGACCACCACGGGTACATCAACCGCCTTAAGGCCATTGCGGCCTGTGCGGGGGATGACCCCGAGGTCAACATCGAGGTCCTGATCGGCCAGCTTGTGTCCGTCAATGGTGCCAAGTTGTCCAAGCGTGCCGGCAACATCATTGAGCTCAAGGACCTCATCTCTTGGCTTGGCAAGGACGCCGTCAGGTATTCCCTGGCCCGTTTCCCGGCCGACTCGCCCCTGACGCTGGACCCGGAACTGCTGAAGAAGCACAGCAACGAGAACCCGGTGTTCTACGTGCAGTATGCCCACGCCCGGTCTCGTGGCACGGCACGCAATGCTGCCGAGGCCGGGGTGGAGCGCCAGGTTGATGGAGTAGATGCTTTCGACGCTTCGCTCCTGGACCACGCCACGGAAAACGAGTTGCTTTCCTACCTGGGCAGTTATCCTTCCATCGTGGCCAAAGCCGCAGAACTGCGCGAGCCGCACCGTGTGGCCCGCCACCTTGAGGTCATTGCCGGCGCCTACCACCGCTGGTACGACGCCTGCCGGGTGTCGCCGCAGGGTGATGACCCCGTCTTGGACGTCAACCGGACCCGCCTGTGGCTCAATGACGCCACCAGCCAGGTGCTTTTCAACGGACTCGAACTGCTGGGCGTTTCGGCGCCGGAACGGATGTAGGGCAATGAACCAAGCCGCTGATCACGCATCTCCGCTTGCTCCTGAATGGTTGGCCGTTCCCGGGGACCTCAACGAACTACAGGAGCCCCTGTGGGCCGCCGGCGTTGAGAAGAACGCTTCCGGTGAGGTCACCGTTGATGGTCTCTCCGTCAGTGAGCTCAAGGAACAGTTCGGAACTCCGCTGTTTGTCATGAGCGAATCGGACTTCCGCTCCCGGGCCCGGGCCTTCAAGCACGCCTTCGACGCCGCCTTCGCCGACATCTGCGGGGGAGTGGACGTCTATTACGCAGGGAAGTCCTTCCTGTGCACCGCAGTGGCCAGTTGGGTGGCAGAAGAGGGCCTCCGCCTGGACACGTGTTCCGGAGGCGAACTCGCTGTCGCCGCCCGCGCCGGGATCGACGGCTCCAACCTCGGCTTGCACGGCAATAACAAGTCTGACGCCGAGATCAACCGCGCCCTGGACATGTCGCTTGGCAGGATCGTGGTGGACAGCCTCGATGAACTGGAGCGGGTCGCCAAGATAGCGTCCAGCCGGGGCGAGGTTGCCAAGGTCATGCTTCGCCTGACCCCCGGTGTTCACGCGCATACTCACGAGTTCATTGCCACCGCACACGAGGACCAGAAGTTCGGCCTTTCCATGGCAGAAGACTCCACCGAGGAAGCGGGCCTGTCCGCCGCCGAAGAAGCAGTGGCTGCTGCGACCTCCTACGCCAGTGTCGAGCTCCTGGGATTGCATTGCCACATCGGCTCGCAGATCTTCGAGCCCGACGGCTTTGCAGTAGCAGCGGAGAAACTGCTGGGCTTCCTTGCTGCCATGCAGGCCAAGTACTCCATCGTCATGCCCGAGCTGGACCTGGGCGGAGGCTACGGAATCGCCTACACACCGGTGGATACGCCGCGGCCGCCGGCCGAGATCGCGGAGGCGATGGCCGCCGTCGTACGGTCCACGTGTGCCGAGCTGAACATCACGCCGCCGCGCATCTCCATTGAACCCGGACGCGCGATCGTGGGGAGCACTACCTTCACGCTGTACGAAGTCGGCACTCTCAAAACCGTCCGCGTTGACGCCCCTGCAGGTGATGAAGGGCAAGAGAACGTTACGTATCCACGGCGCTATGTGTCGGTGGACGGCGGAATGAGCGACAACGCCCGCCCGGTGCTTTACGACGCGGATTATTCGGCAATTTTGGCCTCCCGGGACTCGGATGCGGCTCCGCAGCTGTCCCGAGTAGTGGGCAAACATTGCGAGAGCGGCGACATAGTTGTTAGAGATGTATATCTGCCCGCGGATGTGGCAGCCGGTGATTTGCTCGCAGTACCGGGTACCGGCGCCTACTGCTGGGCCCTCTCCAGCAACTACAACTACCTGGCCCGGCCTGGCGTTGTCGCTGTACGCGACGGAGCCGCCCGGCTGATTGTCCGCGGGGAAACCGAAGAAGATCTCTTGAACCGCGACATGGGAGTGGCGAATGTCTGAAGTGCGAACCTTGAAGGTGGCCCTGCTGGGCTGTGGCAACGTTGGGGCCCAGGTTGCGCGGATTCTGATTGACGACGCCGAGGCCCTCGCTGCCCGCAGCGGTGCACGCCTGGAACTTTCCGGCATCGCCGTGCGCAATATCGAATCTCCGCGCGACGTTGAACTGCCGCGCGAACTGTTCACCACTGATGCCGATACTTTGGTCAAGGAAGCAGACCTGGTCATCGAGCTCATGGGCGGCATCGAGCCCGCCCGTTCACTGATCCTGACGGCCATTCAAAACGGCGCGTGCGTCGTCACCGGCAACAAGGCCCTGCTCGCGCAGGATGGCCCCACTCTGTACGAAGAGGCTGACAAGGCCGGAGTCCAGCTTTCCTACGAAGCCGCCGTTGCCGGAGCCATCCCCATCCTGCGCCCCATCCGCGACAGCCTGTCCGGAGATCGCATCACCCGCGTGCTGGGCATTGTCAACGGAACCACAAACTTCATCCTGGACCAGATGGACACCACTGGTGCGCAGTTCTCCGATGCACTGGCCGAGGCCCAGCGTCTGGGATACGCGGAAGCGGACCCCACTGCCGACGTGGAAGGCCATGACGCTGCAGCCAAAGCAGCGATCCTTGCGTCATTGTCATTCCACACCCGCTTCTCGCTGGACGATGTCTATTGCGAAGGCATCACCAAGGTCAGCGCTGCCGACATCGCCTCCGCCAAGGAAGCCGGCTTTGTGATCAAGCTGCTCGCAATTGCCGAGAAGATCGACTCATCGGATAACGGCAGCGGCATCTCCGTGCGGGTCCACCCCACCCTCCTGCCGCGTGAACACCCGCTGGCCGCTGTCCGTGGTGCTTTCAACGCCGTCTTCATCGAGGCGGAGAACGCCGGTGAACTGATGTTCTATGGCCAGGGCGCGGGCGGAACTCCCACCGCATCTGCCGTGCTGGGCGATCTCGTGTCCGCTGCGCGGCGCTTGGTCCTTGGCGGTCCGGGGCGCACGGAGACCACCACGGGCCACGTCCCGGCACTAGCCATCGATGCATCCACCACGAGCTACTACATCGGCCTTGATGTCGCTGACCAAGCCGGCGTGCTGGCCAGGATTGCGCACATTTTTGCCGACAACGGTGTTTCGATCGAAACCATGCGCCAGACGATCCACCGGGACTCCTCCTCCAACGTTGAGTCAGCCGAACTGAAAATCGTGACGCACCGTGCGTCCGAAGCTGCACTTGCGGCAACCGTCGAGGCCGTCAAAGGCCTGGACGTCATCAATTCCGTAACATCCGTACTGCGGGTAGAAGGGGTCTAAGTGGCTCACCAATGGCGCGGAGTAATCCGCGAATACGCTGATCGTTTGCCTGTAACGGAAGCCACCAAGGTCATCACCCTCGGCGAGGGAGGCACGCCGCTCGTCCACGCGCAGAAGCTGTCCGAACTCACCGGCTCCGAGGTTTACCTGAAGGTCGAAGGCATGAACCCCACGGGTTCGTTCAAAGACCGCGGCATGACCATGGCCATGACCGCTGCTGTGGAAGCCGGCGCCAAAGCTGTGGTTTGCGCCTCCACTGGCAACACGTCCGCTTCAGCTGCGGCCTACGCCACCGCCGCCGGCCTCAAGTGCGCGGTGCTGGTACCAGAGGGCAAGATCTCCATGGGCAAGCTGAGCCAAGCCATCGCCCACGGCGCCACGTTGCTCCAGGTTGACGGCAACTTCGACAACTGTTTGGACATCGCCCGGAAACTCGGCGAAGCCTACCCCGTGTTCTTGGTGAATTCCGTGAACCCGGCGCGAATCCAGGGCCAGAAGACCGGCGCCTTTGAAGTGGTGGACAGCCTGGGCGATGCCCCCGACATCCACGTCCTGCCCGTGGGAAACGCCGGCAACATCACTGCCTATTGGAAGGGCTACAAGGAATACTCCGCGCCCTTCGAGACCGCCAACGGAACACTTCCGGCTGTATCCACCAAGACTCCGGTCATGTGGGGATTCCAGGCCGCAGGAGCCGCGCCGTTCGTTGCGGGGCACCCCATCACTGAACCGGACACGATCGCCACAGCCATCCGCATCGGTAACCCGGCATCGTGGGAGACTGCAGTTGCGGCCCGTGACGAATCGGGCGGACTGATCGAGGCTGTCACCGATGATGAGATTCTGGCCGCCCACCGCTGGTTGTCCGCCAAGGAAGGCGTTTTCGTCGAACCCGGCTCCGCTGCCGGCGTCGCGGGCTTGATCAAGAAGCACGCCGCAGGCGAAGTTCCGTCCGGCAAAACCATCGTCATTACTGTTACCGGCCATGGACTCAAGGACCCGCAGTGGGCCCTCCGCACCGAAGATGGCAGCGATGTCCAGCCCGTCAAAGTGCCGAACGACGTCGTCACCGTTGCCGCAGAACTGGGACTGGAAGAAAACTAAGAGTGGAATCAACGCAGCCCACCGCGACCAATCGTGCTCTTGTCGCGGCAGGCCAGCGGCTGACCGTTAAGGTCCCCGGCACGAGTGCCAACCTGGGCCCCGGTTACGACAGCCTTGGCTTGGCCCTGTCTATTTACGACACCTTGACGGTGGAAACGCACAACACCGGAGAGCTCGAGTTCGAGCTCTCCGGTGAGGGCGCCGACTCTCTTCCCCGTGATGCCAGTCACCTGGTGGTGCGCGCCATTGATCTTGCGCTTGATCGCCTTGGCTACCAGCGTTCCGGCCTGAAAATCATTGCGGATAACGTCAACCCGCATGGTCGGGGACTGGGGTCTTCTGCCTCGGCTGTGGTGGCCGCTGTAACTGCCGCCAATGCACTGGTTCCCGCAGAATCCCGGCAGGACCGTGACTGGATCCTGCAGCTGACCAGCGAGATGGAAGGACACCCGGACAACGTCGCACCCGCGATTTTCGGCGGACTGGCGCTGTCGTGGCAGGACAGCGAGCAGTACAGCAGCACGCGCGCTGACGTCATATCGTCGGTCATTCCCGTTGTGGCCGTCCCGGACTATGAGCTTGCTACGGAAACTGCGCGCGGACTGCTCCCGGCATCGGTTGGCCACCACGCGGCGGCAATGAATTCCGGACGTGCAGCACTGTTGATCCATGCGCTCACTGCGGATCCGGCTTTCCTGCTTCCCGGCACGGAAGACTACCTCCACCAGAGCTACCGCGCGCAGGCCATGCGCCCCAGCGCCGACCTCCTCGCTGCTCTCCGGAGTGCGGGCCATGCGGCCGTTGTCTCCGGCGCCGGTCCTACGGTGATGGTGCTGGCACATGGTGCCGACCAAGCCGCCGCGGTTGCTGAATTCATTGAGGCGTTCACGGCGGTCAACACACCCGACGTCGGTTGGCGTGTGATGACGCTGGCTGTGGACGTTCAAGGTGCTAGAGTGGAAGTGCACCGCCGGTAAAGCCGCGGGCAGTTCCCTGATTTTGGATCTCGGTGTTTTGCCGTACCTTTCGTCAACTGTGCCAACGTTGGTGGTGTCGTCTCTTTCCGGCATGTCTCAGGTGCCGCAGAAATCTCTCTGTTCCCTGAACGCTACGCCGGCTGTCCGGGTAACTGGATTCAGTGATGACGATCAGTATCCGGCCCTGTTGGCCACAATCCATCAGGCACGGCCCAAATCACCGGCTGCAGATCTGAACTGCAGCCCAGAACAAATCATCGCGTCCAGCTCTCGCTCTGGACGCCGTCGAGGGGGAAGGATCCTTCGTGACAGAAACCACTGAGCTGGCTTCAGCTGTGGACACAACATCTTCTGCTGCTGATTCGTCAACTGCAGCAACCACCAAGAGCAGCGGGCTTGCAGGCCTTAAGCTCGCCCAGCTTCAGGCTCTTGCGAGCCAGCTGGGCATTTCCGGGGGATCCCGTATGCGTAAGGGGGACTTGGTGACGGCCATTTCTGCACATCGTGCAGGAACGTCCACCACCAAGGCGCCTGCCAAGGCCACGGCCAAGGCAACTGCGGCCAAGGAAGCCCCGGCCGCAGCGCCCAAGGCCTCCAAGGAGAGCAGCGCACCGGCCGATGCAGCCGCTGAGGCCCCCGCCCAGGAAGCACCTCGGAGCCGCGGTCGTGGCCGCAGCCGCCGTGCCACCAGCGACGGAGTGGTGGCAGCCGCTGAGACCGCTGCTGCGCCCGCCGAGCCCGCAGCCGCGCCGGTTGCTGAAGCACCGGCCGTCGCCGAGACCACTGAGGCCGCTACGGAGCGTCGTCAGCCTCGCACCCGTAACCGTCGCCGTGGCGAAGCTGCCGCAGCGCCTGCCGAAGCAGCAGAAGCACCGGCCACGGAGCAGCGCACGGATCGCACAGAGCAGCGTGAGCAGCGTGCTGATCGTACGGAACAGCGTGAGCAGCGTGCCGACCGCAGCGAACAGCGTGAGCAGCGCGAGCAGTCCGATTCGGGCGACCAGCGCGAACGTCGCGACAACACCCGCGGTCGCCGTGATGACAACAACGACGGCGACGACACCGGCAACCGCCGCAACCGCCGCAATCGTCGTGACCGCAATGACCAGTCTGACCGGAACGACCGGAGCGATCGTCGGGGCGGCCAGGACAGCCGTGACGGAAACACCCGCAGCGATCGCTTCCGCGACCGCAACGAGCGCCGCCGTGGCCGTGCGCAGGGACCGGACGTTGACGACGTCGAGGTCACTGAAGACGACGTCCTGCTCCCCGTAGCAGGCATCCTGGACGTTCTGGAGAACTACGCGTTCATCCGCACGTCCGGCTACCTGCCCGGCGCCAACGACGTCTACGTATCCTTGGCACAGGTCAAGAAGTACAACCTTCGCAAGGGCGACGCCGTCGTCGGTGCCATCCGCGCACCGCGTGACGGTGAAGACCGCAGCCAGCAGTCCGCCCGCCAGAAGTTCAACGCGCTCGTCCGCGTCACTTCCGTCAATGGCAAGACGCCGGAAGAGCTCAAGGACCGTGTCGAGTTCGCCAAGCTGGTACCGCTGTACCCGTCCGAGCGCCTGCGCCTCGAGACCGACCCCAAGAAGATCGGTCCCCGTGTCATCGACCTCGTGGCCCCGATCGGCAAGGGTCAGCGTGGCCTGATCGTTTCCCCGCCCAAGGCCGGTAAGACGCTCATCCTGCAGTCCATTGCGAACGCAATCACCACCAACAACCCTGAGGTCCACCTCATGATGGTGCTGGTTGACGAACGTCCTGAAGAAGTCACGGACATGCAGCGCACCGTCAAGGGTGAGGTCATTGCCTCCACCTTCGACCGTCCCGCCGACGACCACACCACGGTGGCGGAACTCTCCATCGAACGCGCAAAGCGCCTGGTGGAAATGGGCATGGACGTGGTGGTCCTCCTGGACTCCATGACCCGCCTGGGCCGTGCCTACAACCTGGCAGCACCGGCCTCCGGCCGCATCCTGTCCGGTGGTGTTGACTCTGCAGCCCTCTACCCGCCCAAGCGCTTCTTTGGTGCAGCCCGCAACATCGAAAACGGTGGCTCGCTCACCATCCTGGCTACCGCTCTGGTGGAGACCGGCTCCAAGATGGACGAAGTCATCTTCGAAGAGTTCAAGGGCACCGGCAACATGGAGCTGCGCTTGTCCCGCCAGCTGGCAGACAAGCGCATCTTCCCGGCCGTGGACGTCAACGCGTCCGGCACGCGCCGCGAAGAGAACCTGCTATCGCCTGAAGAAGTCAAGATCATGTGGAAGCTGCGCCGCGTCCTTTCCGGCCTGGAGCAGCAGCAGAGCCTTGAGCTGCTGACCAACAAGATCCGGGAGACGCAGAGCAACGTCGAGTTCCTCATGCAGGTTCAGAAGACGACGCTCGGAGCGAAGTCGGACAACGACAAATAGCTGTGCTCTAACCGCTCGAAATATGCCGGCCCCGCCCCTACGCCGGGCAGCTTCCGATCTACGATCGGAAGCTGCCCGGCTCCGGCAGGCCCGAAGCCACTCCCTGGCCGGCATATTTTGAGCGGTCTTTGTTTAAACGGAATCCTTGACCCGACACCACGTGAGGTCGATTCGGCCCATGTGGGCCTGCCGAGATGGGCTGTGCGTGACCCCACGCAGCAGTTATTAGACTTGTAGAAGTCGAAAGAGGTTTGAAAATGTTTGAGTCCGTACAGGGATTGCTTGATGAGCATGCTGCTATTCAGGCGCAGTTGAGTGATCCTGCCGTTTATGCCGATCAGTCTGCCGCCAGGAAGCTGGGGCGGCGGTCTGCGCAGCTTCAGGGCATTGTGGAGGCGTACAACAAGTGGCGCGGGCTCAATGACGATCTTGAAGCTGCCAAGGAAATGGCGGACGAGGATCCGGAGTTTGCTGCTGAAGTTGTGCAGTTGGAAGAGCAGATTCCCGCAGCACAGGAGCGGTTGCGTCGTTTGCTGATTCCGCGTGATCCTGACGATGCCCGCAACGTCATCCTTGAAGTGAAGGGTGGCGAAGGTGGCGACGAAGCCGCGTTGTTCGCCGGCGACCTTTTGCGGATGTACATGCGGTACGCCGAATCCCGTGGTTGGAAGACCGAAATGATCTCCGCCACCGAATCTGACCTGGGTGGGTACAAGGATGTTGCCGTGGCCATCAAGGGCAACTCCAATGACCCCGCACAGGGCGTGTTTGCCCGTTTGAAGTTTGAAGGCGGCGTACACCGCGTGCAGCGGGTTCCCGTCACTGAGTCGCAGGGGCGCATCCACACGTCCGCGGCTGGTGTTCTGGTGCTTCCCGAAGTTGATGAGCCGGAAGAACTTGAGATCAACCAGAACGATCTCAAGATCGACGTTTATCGTTCATCAGGTCCGGGTGGACAGTCCGTTAACACCACGGACTCGGCGGTCCGAATCACCCACTTGCCCACGGGCATTGTGGTGGCCATGCAGAATGAAAAGTCCCAGTTGCAGAACCGTGAAGCGGGCATGCGCGTTCTCCGCGCCCGTCTCCTTGCCCACCAGCAGGAACAGATCGACGCCGCCAACTCGGAACAGCGCAAATCACAGATCCGCACCATGGACCGTTCGGAGCGAATCCGCACGTACAACTTCCCGGAAAACCGCATCGCGGACCACCGCACCGGTTACAAGGCTTACAACCTTGATGCCGTGATGAATGGCGACTTGGAGCCGGTGATCCAGTCTGCCATTGAAGCGGACGAGCAGGCGCGGCTGGACGCAATCGGCGAATAACGAGCTGCAGTACAGCGGCGCCGGACGAACACAGCAGAGTACATACATGACGTTTTACCAGGGCCAGAGCCTCGCGGACGCTGTTCGTGAGGCTACTGCCGTATTATCCGACGCCGGTGTGCCCAGCCCGCGTGTGGACGCCGAGTTGCTTGCCGATCACCTGCTCGGCGTCGGTCTCGGACGCCTGCGCGCCATGATGCTCGGCGATGCCCCGGCTCCCGACGGCTACCGGGAGCTGGTGGAGGAACGGGCCGGACGCGTACCCCTGCAACACATCACGGGAGTTGCATATTTCCGGCACCTGGAGTTGCGCGTGGGACCCGGCGTTTTCATACCGCGTCCCGAAACGGAATCGGTGGTGCAGCTGGTCATCGATCACGTCTCGGAATTACCCAACCCGAAGGTAGTGGATCTCGGCACGGGATCCGGCGCGATAGCCGGCTCCATTGCCTACGAGGTTCCGGGTGCTGAGGTTCATGCGGTGGAATTCAGCTTGCTGGCGCATGCCTGGGCTGCCAGGAACCTTGAACCACTCGGAGTGGTACTTGTTGAAGGCGACCTTCGGGATGCCCTTCCCGAGCACAACGGAACTTTCGACGTGGTGGTATCCAATCCGCCGTATATTCCGGCCGAAGCGATCCCCACAGAGCCCGAAGTTGCTCTCCACGATCCACCGGAGGCACTGTACGGCGGGGGAGCGGACGGCATGGTACTTCCGACGGCGGCAGCGGCTTCCGCGGCCCGCCTCCTAAAACCCGGTGGCTACTTCGTGATGGAGCACGCGGAAGTCCAATCTGCCTGGATCGCCGGGATGCTTCAACGAACCGGACGTTGGAACGACGTCACCACGCACTACGACCTGAACGGCAAGGAACGTGCAACCAGCGCGATTCTGGCCAGTCTGTCTCCTGATGAGTGAAAGAATAGCGCTGTGACCACAACCTATAACTGCACTTCCGACGACCAGCGGACTGAAGGGCTTCAGCATGCCCAACGCGCCATCAGCGAGAAGAAGTGCGTCGTGATGCCAACGGACACCGTCTACGGTATTGCCGCAGATGCCTTCTCGCCCCTGGCCGTGACCATGTTGTTGGCTTCCAAAGGGCGCAGCCGGCAAATGCCTCCTCCGGTCCTGATTCCGCGGGTGAACGCCCTGGACGGGCTCGCCACCGACGTACCTGCCGATGCCCGGGCACTGGCTCAGGCCTTTTGGCCAGGCGGCCTGACACTGATCCTGCACGCACAGCCATCCTTGGACTGGGACCTCGGCGAAACCAAGGGCACCGTGGCCCTCCGAATGCCCGATGACCAAATTGCCTTGGAGCTCCTCGGCCTCACCGGCCCCTTGGCTGTTTCTTCCGCCAACCGGACAGGCCAGGAAGCGGCCCAGACGGCATCCGAAGCCCGGCTTCAATTGGCGGAGTCCGTTGAGGTCTACCTTGAAGGCGGCTTCCGCCCGGTTAAGGGGACCGCTGCCTTGCCCTCGACGATTGTTGACGCCACATCCACTCCGTTCCGGGTGGTGCGCCAAGGAGCGATTGAGCTGGAGCGGCTCCGCGAGATCGTTCCTTCGATCCTCGGTGTTGGAGAAGCCCTTCCTGCAGAGGCGCCGGCTGCGGACGACGTGGCAGCTGAAGAACCCCCAGCTGAAGAATCTGCCGTCGAAGAAGCCACGGGAGATGCTGTTGCAGAGGGTGCATCTCCGTCTGCCGTTGACGCTGTGGTCCGCGATGAGGCTCCAACAGCCGACGACGCGCCAGCCGAAGTGACCGAAGCCGCCGTCGTCGAGGACCCGACCCAAGGCACGGTAAAACCGGAGGCCTCCAGAGAAGCCAAGTCCGAATGATTCCGGAGCGCCAACGCGTCCCCATCCTTGACGTTGACGCCACTCCGATGCGCGTCCATGAGGTTATTGCTGCCATGGGCGGGCTCATCGCGGCCGGAACAACCGCCACCGTTCTTGGACACAATCTTCACAGCATCACGCTGCTCCACTCCCGTCCGGATGTCCGTTCTTTGTACGGAAACAGCTCGATGGTCCTCTTGGACGGCGCTCCGGTGGCCATGTTGTGGGGGCTCGCGCACAAGCGTCAACTCCAACCATTGGGTGAAGGAACCATGGCCTACCGGCTCGGTTCCATGGATTGGATCCCGGAGCTGGGAAAGGTCAACGGTCTGGAGCGTATCGCCGTAGTCGGTGCCGGACGGGCTGCTAATACGAAGGCTGTGGCCAGGTTGCGCTCCATTATCCCCGGTGCAACAGTGGACGGGATGCCCGGTGAGGGGTGGGACAGCACTCTGGAAGACGCGGTGGTGGACTGGCTGACGGATTTCCGTCCGCAAGTGGTCCTGCTGGGACTGGGTATGCCCCTCCAGGAAACTGTGCTTCACCGCAGGCTTGCAGATATGCCTCCCGCCGTCTATTGCGCGGTCGGTGGAGCCATTGAGCAGGCTGCGGGCATCCAAAAACTGGCGCCGCGCTGGCTCGGGCGCTTAGGACTCGAGTGGGCCTGGCGGCTGGTCCTCCACCCGGGCCGTGTGGCCTACAGAGTTTTCGTTGAACCGTGGAAGCTGGCAAGCCTGCTGATCAGGCGCCGGTTCCAACTATCCAAGACCAAAGGCAAGTAAATGACGTCCCACCCTGTCGTGGTCGCTGTCGTAGTGACATATAACCGGCGTGAACTCCTCCAGACCACCCTGGACGGCATTGCGTCAGGTACCCGGGTACCTGACGCCGTTGTCGTCGTGGATAACGCCTCCACGGACGGAACCGCGGAGTTCCTCCAGCACTATCACAGCCCCATGATCATTGATGTGGTCTCGTTGAACACGAACGTGGGCGGTGCCGGTGGTTTCGTCGTCGGCATGGAACGGGCCGTACTGGACCACGGGGCGGACCACGTGTGGATCATGGACGATGACACGGAACCGCAGCCACATGCCCTCCGCGAGGCGTTGGATACCTCCGAGTCTTACCTCAAGGAGACCGGGGACGCCCCGGCATTCATCGCCAGCCGTGTGGTGTGGACTGATGGCCGCGACCATCCTATGAACCGCATGCGGCCACGGATGGGAGCCAGTGAGAACCAGCGCAGCGCTGCTGCCCGGCTGGGAGCGACTCAAATTCGAAGTGCTTCATTCGTGTCGGTGCTGATTCGCGCCGAGGAAATCCGAGAACACGGCCTGCCCATGGCGGACTACTTCATCTGGAACGACGATTTGGAGTACACCGCCAGGATTTCCCGTCGGGGGACCGCACTGACCACCAACGCCTCGGTGGCCAATCACCACACGAAAGTGTTCGGAGACGCCGGTGCGGATCCGGGTCCGCGCTTCTACTACGAAGTGCGCAACAAGCTGTGGGTCTACACCCGCTCGAACGCTTTGGCGCCGTGGGAGAAGATCTTGTTTACCGGAGCTTCACTGCGAAACTGGACCCGCACGATTGCTGCCTCGCCGAATCGCAAAGTGCTTTTGACCGGGCTTCTCAAGGGTCTGCGCCACAGCCTGAAAGCCCCCCGATCCAACGCTCAGGTACTGGACGGGATCTACGCGCTGCGTAACGTCCAAGAGCCCGTCAGGTAGCAGTTACGCGGCTTGAATCCCAGCCAAACACGCTGGGGCTTGGCGGCTGCATCACAGGGTGGTCACGTCCAATGGCATTAGTATCGTGACTAGAGTCCACAGAAATCCCGCAACATTCGGCACAGCCGGTGCAGGCATGGCGACGGAGTAGTTCCATTTATCCAAAGACAGATTTCCACACCTTGAGCTGCCCACAACCCGACGGCATTCGATCCCGCCGGCGGCATTCGATGGTCCAGTCCAACCGATTGGTGTGCAGGCTGCTCTCCGGGGCCGCGTCATGATCATGTACATGCTGATGGCCCTCACGGCGGCCGTTGTGGCGTACGCCGGGACGTGGGGCGCGCGCGTGGTGGGAAACAAGCTTCGGTTGTACCAGCCCATCCGCAGCCGTGACATGCATTCGGCCCTGATCTCCAAACTTGGCGGACTGGGCATCTTTGTGGGCTTTTTCGCCGCTTTGGTGGTGGCAAGCAATTCCTTCTTCGTCAAGGACATCTTCAGGCACAACGATGCGCCATGGGGGATTCTGGCCGGTGCTGTGGTGATCGTCGCTGTGGGGGTCGCGGACGACATCCTCGATATCCGCTGGTGGATCAAGCTGCTGGGCCAAGCCGCAGCTGCCTTCATCGTGGCCATCTGGGGCGTGCGGATGTCAGTTGTGCCCTTCATCCCGGAACCCATCTTCCTTGAGTCCGAAGTCGTCCAGATTGTCCTGACCGCCGGGCTCATTGTCACCACCATGAATGCCGTCAACTTCATTGATGGACTGGACGGGTTGGCAGCCGGCGTCGCCATCATCGGTGGAGGAGCCTTCTTCCTCACGGCGTACTGGGTTCACCGCAACAACCCGTCCACGGACAACTCGGATCTCGCAACACTCCTGATGGCCATCCTTGTGGGCAGTTGCATCGGGTTCCTGCCGCACAACTGGTTCCCGGCCAAGATCTTCATGGGCGACTCCGGGGCCATGCTTATTGGTTTGCTCATGGCTTCCGCCGGTGTGGTGGCAACAGGACAGATCGGATCCGGCCTTTACGACCGCGCCAACGGTATCCCCACCATCGTCCCCATCTTGCTGCCCTTCGCCGTGTTGTCGCTTCCCCTCCTTGATTTGGGGATGGCCGTCGTGCGCAGGACAGCCCGGGGCCAGTCGCCTTGGTCGGCTGACCGCGGGCACCTCCACCACAAGTTGGTGGACCTCGGATATTCGCACCGCAGCGCCGTCGTCATGCTTTACGTCTGGACGTGCATTCTCGCCTTTGGCGGCGTTGCCTTCGCCGTGTTCCCCTGGCAAATCGTGCTCATAGTCCTCATCGTGGCAGCGCTTGTCATGGCTGCCGTGACGGCGTGGCCTTACTTCACCCGGAACTCGGCGCGGCCGGGGGAGTAGTTGAGACGGCTGGTTATGGTCACAGTTCTATCTCATGTAGAATTCTTTCTGCGGACAGTCACTCGCCCGTAACCCCACTTTGAGAATATGGCACCTGTGCCACGAGGATTGGTATCCCCATGACATCCAACGCCGAAGCCGGACGCCCGTCCGGTAAACGTGGTGTTGGATCCGTCGGTAAACCGTCCTCGTTGTGGCTCCGGTTGCTTGTCATCAGCGCAGCTGCAGCCGTAGCGGCCACCGCCATCACCTGCGTGATTGCGGCCTTCATGAATGGCGGGCAGGGCGCGCTCTCAGTAGCGTTCGGTGCCGTGCTGGTCATGCTCTTTTTTGGAATCAGCCTTCTGATCGGTCACCTTGTTGGCCGTAACAATCCCTCCGGCGCAATCGGCCTCTTTGTTGCGACATATTTCATCAAGGTGGTTGGGTTTGCCGTTGTGCTATTTGTCCTCGGCGCCCCGGAATGGCTCCACGGCCGGTGGTTCCTTATTGGTGCCGTGGTCACGGTTGTCTTCTGGCAAGCCGCCGAAATCTACGCCTTCAGCAAGGCCCGCCTGCAGATCTACAACGATCCTGATGAGCAGAAAGGTGGCCCGGATGTCTCCGCGTAAGCGCTATTCACGTCCGGCCGTCGATGCTCAGCAAGCTGTCAACCGCGGTGAATCTGCAGAAGCCGGAAACGACGGTGGATACAACGCCGGCATTGCCGTCTTCAGCTACATCATTGGCGGGATCATTGTCTGGAGTTTGATAGGCTGGGGTCTGGATAATCTGTGGGGGACCCGCTGGATTGTGCTCCTTGGCGCTCTGCTGGGAGCCGCAGGAGGGTTCTATCTTTCCCATATGCACGGCCTCACCAGGCAAAGCTCCTCTTCTGGCGAGAGCAACGCAGACAGCGGTCCGTCCACGGACGGGGACAGTAATGCCAAATAATTTCACAAGGAATACAGATGCGTCCAACGCGTCCGGATTCCACCCAATGCCCAATGATGGACACAGCAGAGAGGAAACGCGTTGATCGCGCTTGCGCTCCCCGCCCAGGATTCGGGGTCATTCACCCCACCCGGAATCGACGAAATGCACCTGCCGGCAATCCTGCCTTGGGGTGCGCACGATGGCTTCTCCAAGCAGATGTTGCTGGTGATCCTTTCGGTCGTCATTATCGCTACATTCTTCATCCTCGCTGCACGTAAGCAGCAGCTGGTTCCCGGCAAGCTGCAGTTCGCAGGCGAGATGGCCTACGGCTTCGTCCGTAACGGCATCGCCAAGGACATCATCGGCGGCAAGGACTTCATCAAGTACGTGCCGCTGCTGTTCAGCTTGTTCTTCTTCATTCTGGTGAACAACATCTACGGCGCCATCCCGGTGATCCAGCTTCCGAGCTTCTCGCACGTAGGCGGCGCCTACGTCATGGCCGGCATCGTGTACTTCACCTGGATCATCATCGGCATCAAGAAGAACGGCCTGAAGTACTTCAAGCTCGCCACCGTTCCTTCCGGCGTCCCGTGGTACATCCTGCCCATCGTGGTACCGATCGAAATCATCTCCAACTTCCTGGTCCGCCCGGTCACGCACAGCCTCCGTCTGTTTGCGACCATGCTGGCCGGTCACTTGATCGTCATGCTCGCCGGTTCCGGCATCGAGTTCCTCGTCATGCAGGAGAACGTCCTGCTCAAGGGTGCATCGGTACTGGTCCTGGTAGGTGCTGTAGCCATGTACATGCTCGAAGCACTGATCATGGCCCTGCAGGCTTACGTGTTCACACTGTTGACCGCGATCTACATCGAAGGCGCCCTGCACGCCGACAGCCACTAGGCTCCCAAAAACTTCCCCTCGCGGGGATGAAGCAACCCAAACAACCTGCCGCACGGGCGGCATCTTGAAAGGAAGAAAAAATGGAAGGCACCATCAACGGCTCCCTCAACCTCATCGGCTACGGTCTCTCGGCCATCGGCGGTGGTATCGGTGTGGGTCTCGTGTTCGCCGCGTACATCAACGGTGTTGCACGTCAGCCGGAAGCTCAGCGTGTGCTGCAGCCGATCGCGTTCCTTGGTCTGGCACTGACTGAAGCTCTCGCCATCCTCGGCCTGGTCTTCGCTTTCGTTCTTTCCTAGTCCTTAGAACCAAGCGAATCCCAAGCACGAGTAGATAGGACGGGTGAAATATGAATCAGCTGATCATCTCAGCCGCCACTGAAGGCGCTGCGGAGGCTAATCCGCTCGTTCCCAACGTCTGGGAAATGGGCGTAGTCCTCGTAGGCTTTGCGGTCCTCATGTACATCGTGGTCAAGTTTGTTGTCCCGATGTTCGAGAAGACCTTCGCAGAGCGCGCCGAAGCAATCGAAGGTGGCATTGCAAAGGCCGAAGCGGCCCAGGCGGAAGCTTCTGCAGCTCTTGAAGAGTACAAGCAGCAGCTCACCGATGCCCGTGCCGAAGCCAACCGCATCCGCGAAGAAGCACGCGCCGAGGGCGCACAGATCCTCGCGGACCTGAAGGCAAAGGCTGCAGCAGAGTCTGCACGCATCACCGAGCAGGCACACGCTGCCATCGAATCGGAGCGCCAGGCAGCTGTTGTCTCGCTTCGTTCCGAGGTTGGCACTTTGGCTACCACGTTGGCAGGCCGCATCGTCGGGGAAGCACTCACCGACGACCAGCGCTCCGCACGCGTAGTGGACCGTTTCCTGGCAGATCTGGAGACCCAGAGCGCAGGTGCAGCTAAGTAATGGCAGGTATATCGAGCGAATCGCTGACCACAGCGCTGGCGCAGTTGGAAGCCAAGCTTCCCTTCGCCTCGCTGCAGTTGGCTAAGGACCTCTTCGGAATCCTGGGAACGGTGGACAGCTCGGCTGGCTTGCGCCGCGCCCTGACTGACCCGTCCCGTTCCGGTGACGAGAAGTCGGCGCTGGTCAAGCAGCTGGTTGGCGGAAAAGTCTCCGCTGATGCTGCTGAAATTGCAGGCGGATTGGCCAGCTCGCGCTGGGCATCGGCACGCGATATCGGCGATGCACTCGAGACGCTTGCCGCCACGGTTGTCATTGCCGTAGCTGAAAACAAGTCGGCCGTTTCTGCCTCCGGTATCACGGGGCTGGAAGAGCTGGAAAACGATCTGTTTGCCTTCAACCAGACCGTCGCCTCCAGCCACGAAGTACAACGTGCTCTGTCTGAGCCGCAGGCATCTCCCGCGGCGAAGATTGCACTGGCTGAGAAACTTGTTCCTGGCATCAGCGAGGAAGCAAAAGTTCTCATCAGCCAGGCAGTTACGCAGCCGCGCGGTGTCAAGCCGAGCAAGCTCGTCGATTCATTCGCCAAGCTTGCAGCCAAGCGTCAGCAGCGCTGGATTGCAACTGTCAGCGTTACCCGTCCGTTGACGGAAACGCAGGCCAGTCGTCTGCAGGCCGGGCTGGATGCCCTGTACGGCCGCGAACTGAAGGTCAACGTCAATGTTGACCCCGCACTGATCGGTGGAATCCGGGTCCAGGTGGGTGACGAAGTGCTTGACGCTTCGGTTATCGCCCGTCTGACTGAGCTCCGCCGCCAGCTCGCTGGCTAGCGAAGACAAAGCACAACTTAACTGATATAAAACCCGGTCATCGTGAGCAACGATGATCACGAAAACAGGAGAGCAGGGACTGCAGATGGCCGAATTGACCATCAACGCCGACGACGTCCGTAATGCGTTGAACGAGTTCGCGGCGTCCTACGAACCCGGTAACGCAGAGCGCGTAGAGGTTGGTCGTGTGACCACCGCAAGTGACGGCATCGCCCGTGTTGAGGGTCTTCCCTCGGTCATGGCGAACGAGCTGCTTCGCTTCGAAGATGGCACGCTGGGCCTGGCCCAGAACCTTGACGTCCGCGAGATCGGTGTCATTATCCTCGGTGACTTCACCGGTATTGAAGAAGGCCAGGAAGTTCACCGTACCGGTGAGATCCTGTCCGTTCCGGTTGGCGACGCCTTCCTGGGACGCGTTGTTGACCCCTTGGGCCAGCCCATCGATGATCTCGGCGAGATCAAGGCTGAAGCCACCCGTGCACTGGAACTTCAGGCCCCGGGCGTTACCGAACGCAAGTCGGTTCACGAACCGATGCAGACCGGTCTCAAGGCTATCGACGCCATGATCCCGATCGGCCGCGGTCAGCGTCAGCTGATCATTGGTGACCGCCAGACCGGCAAGACTGCCATCGCTGTGGACACCATCATCAACCAGAAGGCCAACTGGGCTTCGGGAGATGTCACCAAGCAGGTTCGTTGCGTCTACGTTGGTGTTGGCCAGAAGGCTTCCACCATCGCGGCCGTCCGTCAGACCCTCGAGGACCACGGCGCACTGGAGTACACCACCATCGTGGCGTCTCCGGCATCTGACCCCGCTGGCTTCAAGTACTTGGCACCGTATGCAGGTTCGGCCATCGGCCAGCACTGGATGTACGGCGGCAAGCACGTTCTGGTGATCTTCGATGACCTGTCCAAGCAGGCCGAAGCCTACCGCGCCGTATCACTGCTGCTGCGTCGTCCGCCGGGACGCGAAGCATACCCGGGTGACGTTTTCTACTTGCACTCCCGCCTGCTGGAGCGTTGTGCCAAGCTCTCCGACGAGCTCGGTGCGGGTTCGATGACCGGTCTTCCGATCGTCGAAACCAAGGCAAACGACGTTTCCGCTTACATTCCGACCAATGTGATCTCCATTACCGATGGTCAGATCTTCCTCCAGTCGGACCTCTTCAACGCCAACCAGCGTCCTGCTGTTGACGTTGGTGTGTCCGTCTCCCGCGTGGGTGGCGCTGCACAGGTCAAGTCCATGAAGAAGGTCTCCGGTACCTTGAAGCTGGACTTGGCTCAGTACCGCGACATGCAGGCATTCGCCATGTTCGCCTCTGACCTGGATGCTGCATCCCGTCAGCAGCTGACCCGTGGTGCACGCCTGATGGAACTGCTGAAGCAGGGCCAGTACTCACCGTTCCCTGTTGAGAACCAGGTTGTTTCCATCTGGGCCGGCACCAACGGTTACTTGGATGACGTTCCGGTTGAGGACATCAGCCGCTTCGAGTCCGAGTTCCTGGAGCACCTCACGCACAAGTCCTCCATCCTGACCACGCTGGCTCAGACCAACGTCCTGGATGACGACACCGCTGCAGCCTTGAAGGAAGCCATTGTTTCCTTCAAGAAGGGCTTCTTCGGCGAGGGCGACAACCACTTGGTTGGCGCTGGCCACGAGGAGCACGCAGCGATCTCCGGCGGCGACGTCGACCAGGAAAAGATCGTCAAGCAGAAGCGCTAGTTCCGATCACCTGCTCTGCCGGGGTCCGAAAGGGCCCCGGCAGGGCAGCACATCGGGAACTTAGGAAAGGATAAGTATGGGAGCCCAGATTCGGGTCTACCGTCAGAAGATCAGCTCGACGACGTCGATGCGCAAGATCTTCAAGGCGATGGAACTGATCGCTACCTCGCGCATCGGTAAGGCCCGCGCCCGCGTAGCAGCTTCACTGCCTTACGCGAACGCGATTACCCGCGCCGTTTCTGCTGTCGCAACTCAGAGCGAAATCGACCACCCGCTGACCACCGAGCCGGAGCAGATCCGCCGCGCCGCAGTCCTGATCATTACATCGGACCGTGGCCTTGCAGGATCTTACTCCGCGAGCGTGCTCAAGCAGGCTGAAGGTCTCACCGAGCTTCTTCACGCAGAAGGCAAGGAAGTCAAGGCGTACCTGGTTGGCCGCAAGGCGCAGGCGTACTTCGATTTCCGCAACCGGTCCTACGCCCGCGTATGGACTGGTGGCACGGACGCACCGGAATTCGAAACCGCGCAGGAAGTCGGAGCTGCACTTCTTGAAGACTTCTCCAATGACTTCGAAGAGGGCGGCGTGGACGAAATCCACGTTGTTTACACCCGCTTCAAGTCCATGGTGACGCAGGAGCCCACGGTTATCCGTTTGCTCCCGCTGGAGGTCGTCGAAGAGGAAGCAGCCTCGGAATCCGAGCTGTTGCCGTTGTACGAGTTTGAACCGGAAACAGAGCAGGTGCTCGACGCACTGCTTCCGCGTTACATCGAGTCCCGCATCTTCGCAGCCATGCTGCAGGCAGCAGCTTCCGAGCTCGCAGCCCGCCAGCGCGCTATGAAGTCGGCCGGTGACAACGCTACCGATTTGATCAAGAAGTACACGCGCCTTCGCAACACGGCCCGCCAGGCCGAGATTACGCAGGAGCTTTCCGAAATCGTGGCCGGCGCAGACGCCCTCGCGTCTTAGCCTGCATCGGATTCGGCTCGAAGCCGCACCTGCACCAAACAGATAAACTTAAATCCACGCCATCTACTGAGTGAAGTGAGAGAGATGACTGCCACTGCTACCGAACACGTAGCTACGGCCGGTGCCACCGGCCGCATTGCCCGTGTTATTGGTCCGGTTGTCGACGTCGAATTCCCGGCTGACGCAATCCCCTCGATTTACAACGCTCTGACCACTGAGATTACTCTCAACGGCCAGACGAAGACCATCACGTTCGAGACCTCCCAGCACCTGGGTGACAACCTCGTTCGCGCCATCTCCCTGCAGGCGACCGACGGCCTGGTCCGCGGCACCACCGTGCGGGACTCCGGTGCTCCCATCTCCGTGCCTGTCGGCGACGGCGTCAAGGGCCACATCTTCAACGTTCTCGGCAAGCCGCTGGACGTTGACGAGTCCGAGATCAAGGCGGACGCCTACTGGCCGATCCACCGCAAGGCTCCGTCCTTCGCTTCCCTCGAGGGCTCCACGGAGATGCTCGAGACCGGCATTAAGGTCATCGACCTTCTCACCCCGTACATCAAGGGTGGAAAGATCGGCCTGTTCGGCGGCGCCGGCGTTGGCAAGACCGTTCTGATCCAGGAAATGATCACCCGTGTTGCCCGCAACTTCGGTGGTACTTCCGTATTCGCCGGTGTTGGCGAGCGTACCCGTGAAGGTAACGACCTCTGGGTTGAAATGGAAGAGGCAGGCGTTCTTAAGGACACCGCCCTTGTGTTCGGCCAGATGGATGAGCCGCCGGGAACGCGTCTTCGCGTGGCGCTGTCTGCCCTGACCATGGCGGAGTACTTCCGCGATGTTCAGAACCAGGACGTGTTGCTCTTCATCGACAACATCTTCCGCTTCACGCAGGCAGGTTCGGAAGTTTCCACACTGCTCGGCCGTATGCCGTCTGCTGTGGGTTACCAGCCGAACCTTGCTGACGAGATGGGTCTGCTCCAGGAGCGCATCACCTCCACCAAGGGTCACTCCATCACGTCGATGCAGGCCATCTACGTGCCGGCTGATGACTACACCGACCCGGCTCCGGCAACGACCTTCGCACACCTCGACGCGACCACGGAACTTTCCCGTGAAATCGCCTCCCGTGGTTTGTACCCGGCCGTTGACCCGCTGACGTCCACGTCCCGTATTCTGGATCCCCAGTACATCGGCAAGGACCACTACAACACGGCTGTCCGTGTTAAGCAGATCCTGCAGAAGAACAAGGAACTCCAGGACATCATCGCCATCCTCGGTGTTGACGAACTGTCTGAAGAGGACAAGATCGTCGTGTCGCGTGCACGTCGTATCCAGCAGTTCCTCTCCCAGAACACCTACACCGCCAAACAGTTCACCGGCGTCGAGGGCTCCACCGTGTCCATCAAGGACACTGTTGAAGGCTTCACCGCCATCTGTGACGGCGAGCTGGACCACATCGCAGAGCAGGCGTTCTTCAACGTCGGCGGCCTGGATGACGTCGAGCGTCAGTGGGCTAAGATCCAGGAACAGACCAAGTAGTATGGCTGAGCTCGAGGTTGAGATTGTCGCAGCGGACCACTTTGTGTGGTCCGGTGCGGCCAAGATGGTGAAGGCCCGCACCAGTGATGGTGAAATCGGAATCCTGCCGGGCCACGCGCCCCTTCTGGCCATCATGGCCGCGGGTGAGCTGGCAATCCAGCCGGTATCCGGTGATCGCATTGCAGTGGTTGTTGACGGCGGTTTCTTCTCCGTCGACAACGATCGCGTGGTGATTGTTGCTGACAACGCCAAATTGGGCGAAGCGGCTACAGCGGGGACCCGATAGCACGACCTTGATGGACGATTCCCTTATTCCGTTCATCGCCTTGGCAACAGCGTTTACGTTGCTGATCATTTCACTGTGCCTTTTCGGGGTGCGTCGCTTCAATCTGCGGCGCGCCCTGGGCACGGTCGACGCCTCCATTTGCATGGCTGGAAACAGCTGGCAGATGGGGGTTTGTCGTTATCAGGACAACGAGCTCGAGTGGTTCCGCCTGATGTCTCTGAGCGTCATTCCCAAGCACAAGTTCACGCGCAGTTCCCTTGAATTGCTGGGACGCCGCCAGCCCACGGAAGATGAGCTCGTACGGATTCAGCCTGGCGTCGTGGTGGTTGAACTGCAGTATGAAGGCAAGAAGTTCATGCTCGCCATGAACTTTGATGCCTACGCTGGTTTGTCGTCCTGGCTTGAAGCAGGGCCGGTCATCGGCGTCGGAACCTGGCGTTAGGCGCCATGGATTTTCTTTCGGACGTCAGCCTCGTTGATGGGCCGTTCCTCTGGTTCAGCATCGTCTGTGGAGCGGCCGGCGGAGCCTACCTCCTATGGCGGCGACGACGTTCCTGGCTGCTGCTCGTCCCCGCCAGCTTGCTGGTGGCGATAGGTGTAGTGGCGCTGGTTCATTGGATCCTTGTGGATCTGATGGCCACCTTCTCGGAGAACCTGCCGTTTCAGACTGTCGCCTGGGCGGTCCCGGCTGTGGCCGCCCTTTTCCTGTGCGTTGCACGGTTCCCCCGAAATTCCTGGCGCGGACGTTCGTTCAGCGTAGCGGCGATGCTGGGCGTTCTGCTGTTGAGCGTGGTCCAGATAAATCTCTACTTCGGGCTGAACAACACGGTCTCGGACCTGCTGGGCACTGCGGTGGCGCGCATACAACCCCTCGAATCAAGCCTCAAACGCACTCCGGATGCAAAGCCCGGCCCTGCCCTGTCAGCATGGAAGGCCCCGGAGTCCATGCCCCGAAGCGGCATTCTGCGCAAAGCTGACATTCCCGGTACGGCGTCCGGCTTCGACGCACGCGAGGCATACGTCTACTTGCCGCCCGCCTATCAGACGGCAGAGCGTCCCAACTTGCCCGTGCTTGTCCTCTTCGCCGGCCAACCAGGCGGTCCTGCGGACTGGCTGACTGGTGGCCAGCTCCGTTCCCTGCTGGACCAGTTCGCCGAAACGCACCAGGGGATCGCCCCTGTCACAGTAGTTGTGGATCCCAATGGCTCAGCCAATGCCAACACCATGTGTATGGACAGCAAGATAGCTTCCGTGGATACCTATCTTTCGAAGGATGTACCAGCCTGGATCACGGAGACGCTGAATGTCTCGAGTGATCACAAGCAGTGGGCCGTAGGCGGCTTCTCCTTTGGCGGCACCTGCGCCATGCAGATGGGGACCTCCCACCCGGACCTGTTCGCGTCTATTCTTCCCTTCGCCGCCGAGAGGGAACCAGCCCTGGCCAAAGACAGAAGCAAGACGATATCGGACTCGTTTGATGGTGATGTTGAGGCTTTCGAGTCCAGGACGCCCTTGGTGCTGATGCAACAACGCGATTTTTCTGGAAGTGGCGTGTATCTGGTTTCAGGTGAGGCCGATCATGAGTTCACTGACTACATGCATGAACTCGCTGACGCTGCAAGAAACGCCGGCTTTGAAACCGAGGAACATTCCATTCCTCAGGCCGGGCATTCGTGGGACGCAGTGATACGTGGCATGCCCGGGGGACTGGACTTCCTGGCCGCCCGCTGGGAGTTGCCGCGGTGAGCCTTGACCTGAAAGGCGTCATTCAGCCAGCGTTGGGGCAAGCTGGCCGGCATCTGCGATCGACGCCATTCACACTGGCCGTACTCGCCCTTTTTGTGGGTCTGTCCTTGGTGTCCGGAAGTCTTCTGTCGGGTCCGGCGCAGCCGTGGCTTCCCTTTGCCAGTGTGTCCTTGGAGGGGCTGCGGACCGGGGAATGGTGGTCAATCTGGACGTCTCTGTTCTTTACCACCAATCCGTTGGCCTATGTCACGGCCGTTCTGATGGTTCTGTTCCTCCTCGGCCTGGCAGAGCGACACCTGGGCTCCGCCAAAGCGGCAGTGGTGTTCTTCGGCGGACAGTTCGCCTGCGTATCAGCGTTTCTCCTCGTGACCCAAGTTGCGCAGTACCTCGGCGACGGTTGGCTTTCAGGGATGGCCGGCATCCGCCTGATCGGACCCTACGGTGCCGTCCTCGCCAGTGTTCTGGCCGCCAGTGCGCTGATGCCCACCTTATGGCAGCGGCGCCTACGGACCGTGGTGCTCGCTGTTTCCTTGCTGTTGGTGCTGTACGTAGGGCACGCAGAGACTGTGGTGGGTTTCTTGGGCGCGCTGATGGGCTTGCTCACCGGCTGGTGGATGCAAAGCAGCCAAGGCCATCTCCACCTCCACAGGTCAACCAGCAGGGAAATCCGCAACCTACTTTCGCTGACCATGGCAATTTTCGCTGTGGGTCCCATCGTCACGGCTGCGGCCAAGAGCCCATCCGGACCATTGGCTCTGTTGCGGGACGTTATCCTCAACCCACTGCCTACCTTGAGCCAATTGGAGAGCAATTGCGGGGGAACCATCGACGTTGCCTGCCTTGAGATCGCCCGCCAAGGTTACACAGGACCGTTCGGATTGGCGCTGGCTGTTGTCCCCGTCGTCTTGCTCCTGATTTGTGCCGACGGAATGAGGCGGGGACGCCGGCTGGCGTTGGGAATCGCAATCGGCGTGCAGCTGGTGGTGGTGGTGTTGTCCACGGTCTACCTTGGGCTTTTTGCCGGTATTCCGCGGCCGGCCGGGCGCCCACATGTGGGCATGCTTAATTCGGCCGTGGTTCACATTATTCCGCTGGTCCTGGTTCCTTTGGCCTTGGCACTGTTGCTGTTCGCGTACCGGGGCCATTTCCGGGTGGAGACTTCCGATGGTCTGCGCCGGAAGGTTTTCTGGCTGGTCGGGCTGACCGGGGGAGGATTGGGCCTGGCATACACAGTGGTGTGGTTGGCCTCCGGTGGCTTGGTTCGCGACGGCGGCCTGCTGGGTTTGGCGGCTGAACTTGCCAGGCAGTATCTCCCCGTTCCCCTGCCCGGTGTCTACCGCAAGGTCTTCGCTGAGCGTGATGTTCTGGAAGTTTTCCTCTTTTCCTATTCGGGCACCTTGTTTTGGCTCGTAGCGTTGCTCGGCGTGTGGGTGCTGCTGATCCGTGGCCATCACACTGGCGGACTTGACGGCCAGTCGCGTCAGGCGGCCCGTGCCCTGGTGAAGAGGGGTGGCGACTCACTCTCATGGATGGCGCTCTGGGAGCCAAACAAGTACTGGTTCGCTCCGGAAGGCAACGGGGGAGTGGCCTACCAACAACATAGCCACGTGGCATTGACGTTGGCCGGGCCCTTCGGAGCGCGGGAGCACCATGAGTTCACCGCCAAAGGTTTCTTGGATTACTGCTCCCAACAAGCGTTGACACCGTGCCTTTATTCCTGCACGGACGAGCTATGGCCCATGCTCAACGCCCGCGGATTCCGCCGCGTCTCGGTGGCCCAGGAAACCCGGCTTCGGATCCGGGGCTTGGAATTCAGGGGCAAGGAGTGGCAGAACGTCAGAACGTCCCTGAACCGCGCCGCCAAGATGGGGATCACGGCCAACTGGGGCCGGTACTCCGAACTCTCCCACGGGGTGCGTGCCCAGGTGAGTGAAGTCTCGGAAGAGTGGGCGGCCCAAAAGAGGATCCCGGAGATGGGCTTCACCATGGGCGGCCTGGACGAGTTGGATGATGAGGACGTCCTGTGTTGCGTTGCGGTGGATGGCACGGGATTTGTCTTTGGCGTGACGAGTTGGCTACCCGTTTATGAAGACGGCGCGGTTGTCAGTTGGACGCTGGACTTTATGAGGCGGCGAGGCGACGCTTTCCCGGGGGTCATGGAGTTCCTGATCGCTTCAGCGGTTTTGCACTTGCGGGATTCCGTGGAACTGATTTCCTTATCCGGCTCTCCCTTGGCCCGGGAAGAGGGCGAAATAGACCAGCGTTCCAATGGCTTGGCCGGAATACTTCAGGTGGTGGGTCAGGCCTTGGAACCCGTTTACGGATTCCGGTCCCTGGCGTCTTTTAAGTCCAGATTCCAGCCCGAGTACAGAACCCTATACATGTATTACCAAGACCCACTGCATCTTCCCGCAATAGGACGTGCGCTCAGCAGGGCGTACCTTCCGGGATTGTCAGTCCGGCATTCCGCGCGGCTGCTCCGAAGCCTGGTTGGTTGAATTGTCAACGCCAATTCGAAGGGCCCTTTTGGTGTTTCTTCATGGTTAGTAATAGTCGTTGTTGAGAAGCCCTGGACGGCGGCGGGGATTTCTGGCTTTAAGACACGTTGACCCCGGCTCGAAAGCCGGGGTCAACGCTTTGTTGTCTCTGCAAAACGCAGGGATCAACGGGTAAGACTAGACGACCGTAACGCCGGTTGCCTGGGGGCCCTTGGCTCCCTGACCGATCTCGAACTGAACGCGCTGGTTCTCATCGAGGGTCTTGAAGCCACCGGTCTGGATCTCGGAATAGTGAACGAAAACGTCGCCATCCGCGTCATCCGGGGTGATGAAGCCGAAACCCTTTTCGGCGTTGAACCACTTGACGGTTCCCAGTGCCATGTATATCTCCTCATTGTGGAACTTCAGTCCGATACACCTCGTACCGGTTTTGTTACTCCGCGAGAAGACCTGAATACCAACGAGGCCGGAGCCTGATTGATTCGCAGGAGCTTCACGCTCGCAACTGGTCTTGCGAGCATGAAAACCACCTACACAAAGACTGCTACAACACTTTCATGTGCTCTTCCGGAGGTCAACGGTCTTTTGGCCAATTCAGGAAAATTTTCGGTAAAAAGAAGGTAACGTCTGACAACTAGGACAACCACTGCCCATTGCGCATTACGCCCGTCAGTTCCAGATCCTGGTTAGTTACAACGACGTCGGCACGCAGTCCCCGGCGGAGCCCGCCAATTTCGTCGGAAAGACCAAGAACAGCCGCTGGTACCGCAGTGGCGGAACAAATCGCATCAGGAAGTTCGACGCCGGCTGCCACCGTTTTGCTGACGACTTCCAGAAGGGTGGAGGTGCCCCCGGCGATGGATCCGGTGGCATCGAGTGTGGCCACGCCGTCGCTGACGGTAACGGGGGACGGGCCGAGCATGTAGCTGCCATCGGACAATCCTGCGGCGGCCATGGAATCCGTTACCAGGACGATGTTTCCGGCCCCCACCAGCTGGAAGACGGTGGCCACTGTGCTCGGGTCCAGATGGGTTCCGTCCCCAATGAGTTCAACCACGGCCTTTCCTTCCTGGGCCATGCGCAGGCACGCTGCCACGGGACCCGGAGCGCGATGATGCATGGGCGGCATCCCATTGAAGAGGTGCGTCACGGTGGGTAGTGAGCTGACGCCGTCGAACCCTGCTGACTCGAGTCCCTCGCGGGCCGCAGCCAGCGACGCTGCGGCTGTAGCGTCGTCGCAGTCTGTGTGGCCCAAAGAAGGGGTGACGCCATGGGAAGTCATCAGGTCCACCAACGCAGCTGCGCCCGGAAGCTCCGGGGCGTAAGTCATGGTGGTCAGCTTGCCTGCGGCGGCGGCCACCAGCTCGTCCATGAGCTCCAGGTCCGGTTCCAACAGGTAGTCCGGATTCTGGGCGCCGCATCGGGCGTGGGAAAGGAAGGGGCCTTCAAGGTGAATGCCGGCTACAAGCCCCTCATCCGCGAGCTTTACGTAGAGCTCGATGCCCCGGAGGAGGTCTTCCCGGGGAGCGGTGACCATGCTTGCAAGGAACGTTGTAGTTCCTGATCGATGAAGGAAATCCGCGGCCTTGCGCGCCGAAGCTTCTTCCCCGCCAGGGAAGTCACCGCCATTGCCGCCGTGGCAGTGCACATCGACGAGGCCTGGGAAGAGATAGCTCCCGCTCGGGATACCCAGGCGGACGGCGCTGTGAAAACCGTCGAACTCTTCGGGGTCGAAGCCACTGGCTGGCCCTGCATAGGCGATCCTGTCGCCGTCGACCGCAACCAGGCCGTCTTCCACCACCTCGCCGTCGCTGACAAGCGTTCCTTTGATGATTTGGTGGCTTGGCGCAGAGGAGGTGGGAAAGGGGGATGCGGCAGTCATGTTTTGATTCTAGTGGTCTGCCGCACACCCGCTGAGGGGAGCCCCTAGAAGAGCCGTGACTCGCTGTCATCCACGCCGCGCATGGCGTCATAATCCAACGTAACGCAGTCAATGCCGCGATCGTTGGCAAGCACCTTCGCCTGTGGCTTGATCTGCTGTGCTGCAAAAATGCCACGTACCGGTGCCAGCAGGGGATCCCGGTTGAGCAATTCGAGGTAGCGCGTGAGCTGCTCGACGCCGTCAATGTCGCCCCGGCGTTTCAGCTCAACAGCCACCGTGGCACCGTTCGAATCCCTGGCCAGGATGTCCACGGGCCCGATTGCGGTGAAGTACTCACGCCTTATCAGGGAGTAGCCGGATCCCAGCAGTTCGATTTGCTCTGCAAGGAGCCGTTGCAGGTCCGCTTCCACGCCGTCCTTGATCAGGCCGGGGTCGGTGCCGAGATCGTGTGACGTGTCGTGCAGTTGTTCATAAATATTGATGATGAGGCGGTCATCGGTTTTAGCGGACTGGACGGTCCACTGTTCCACCACGCCTTCCTCCACGTCCGTCTCCTCCGGTGTGGTTACCCGGAGCGTGGCCGGAGGGCTCATCCAGTTCAGCGGCTTGTAGGAGCCGCCGTCGGAATGAACCAGCACCGAGCCATCAGCCTTGACCAACAGCAGCCGGGTGGCGAGGGGGAGATGGGCCTTAAGGCGGCCAACGTAATCAACAGAACAACGGGCTATGACGAGTCGCACCCGCTCCACATTACCGTCTCACCCTCTACAACAGGTTGGCTGGGGCAGAATGGAAGCATGCCCCGCTCCAACCGTCCTCGTCGCAACGCGTCCAGCACACGCTCCGGCAATGCCGGAGGCAAATGGGCGGAACCGACGCCGGAACTGGACCTGGAGCGGGCCCGCGGCGGAATTGCCCGGCGCGAGAGTGCGCCTGACGGCGACTGGATGGTACGGACCATGACGGCCAAGAAAGCGGAAAAACAATACATCTGTCCTGGCTGCTCCACCGCCATCGTCCCGGGCATTGCCCACTTGGTGGTGTGGTCTGACAGCCATCTGTTTGGACAGGCCGCAGGGCTTGCCGAACGCAGGCACTGGCACACCAACTGCTGGACGGGCCGGACGTACCGTTACCGCTGATTCGCTAGGCTTGGAACCATGACTTTCGATCCCGCCTCGTTCGTGTTCACCCCGCAGGATGCGCCCTCGGAGATCCGTGCTTCCACGGTCCTCCCCGCCCGCCGCGAGAATGTGGAGTTCACCACCGAAGACGGCAAGGTACTGCGGGGTGAGCTTGCGCTCCCGGAATCGGGGGAAATTACCGCCACGTTGGTCACGCTGCACCCTCTGCCGACGCATGGCGGGTTCATGGATTCGCACGTTTACCGGAAGGCCTCGTACAGGCTTCCGGCGCTGGCCGGAGTTGCCGTTCTGAGGTTCAACACGCGCGGCACACAATCACCGCGCGGCACCAGCGACGGGGAATTCGAAGAAGGCATTGGTGAGCGGTACGACGTCGAGGCCGCTGTGCGGTTCGCCGTTGAACGCGGCTTGCCGCACCGCTGGCTGGTGGGGTGGTCCTTCGGCACTGAACTGGCCCTGATGTACGGGGCGGTGGAGCCGGTCGCCTCGGAGATCGAAGGTGCCGTGTTGTTGTCGCCACCGCTGCACCGGGCCACGGACGTGCACCTCAAGGAGTGGGCCGAGTCCGGGAAACCGCTCACGGTGCTGGTGCCGGAGCACGACGATTATCTGCAGCCGGCGGAAGCAGCCCAGCGGTTCGCTGTGGTGCCGCAGGCCCGGCTTGTGGGCGTCGACGGCGCCAAGCACCTCTGGGTGGGCGAGAAGTACGCAGCGCGAGTCTTGAATGAAATCGTCGACGACGTCACTCCGGCGGGTGCCGGAGCGGACGGTCTGCCTCGGGAGTGGGCGGGGCCGGTAGCAACCAGCTAGCCCGGTTTCAGGTGCTTAGCCCGGTAGCAACCAGCTAGCCCGGTTTCAGGTGCCTGGCCCGGAGAGTAGAAGTGTTAGTGCCGGTCTTGGCGGACGATGAACACTTCCTTGATCAGCAGCATGATCGCTGCTGCCGTGGGAATGGCGATCAGCGCGCCAAGCACCCCGAGCAGGCTGCCGCCGGCAATGACCGAGATCACTGCCACCGCACCCGGTACCGCCACTGCCCGTTGCATGATGCGCGGGGAGATGAAGTATGCCTCGAACTGGAGGTAAGCGAAGTAAGCGATCGCGTAAATGACGGCCGTCTGCCAGCCTGCGGTGAGTGCTACCAGGATGACCACCACAGCGGCGATCATGCCGCCTACCAACGGAATGAACGCAAGCAAGGCAACGACGAAGGCAAGCAGGACGCTGAAGGGGATGCCAAGGATGGTCATCAGGATGAAGGCGAAGATCGCATTCAAAAGTGCCACGCAGACCTGGCCTATGACGTAGTTACCCACAGAATCCGTGATCGCCTCGGACAGTGCTTCGACACGTGGGCGGCGGGACCGGGGCGCGAGCCGGTAAGCCCACTTCTTCATGGAGGGGAGGGCTGCCAGGAAGTAAAGGCTCAGAACCAGGACGATGAGTGAGCCGAACAGGCCATTGGCCACCGTGGAACCAAAACCGACCACACCGCCGAAGATGCCACCCATCGCCTCAGGGTCCTTGACGAACTTGTCCAGCTCAGTGGTGATGCGGTCCCGTACTCCGAATTGGCTGTCTGCGTTGCGGAAGAAGTCCGAGTCCAGGAAGCTCCTGATCCATTCGGGGGCTTGCCTGACGATCTCCGATACCTGTTCAACAATGGTGGGGATCAATGTTGCAAAGAATCCAGCCACCGCGAGCACTAGCGCCGAGACGGAGATGAGGATGCCGGCGGGGCGGGGGACTTTACGGCCTTCAAGCCATCGGACCACGGGATCAAGTCCCAGAGCGATGAACAGTGCGGCCACGATCCACAAAATGAGCTGGGTGGTGTTGCTGGCTATGTAGAACACTGCCAGGGCAATGCCGACGCCGGCGGTACCCATGAACCCGACATAGACAGGATGTTGGGATGATATCCGGGGGCCCGGGGCGCCGAAGCCGTGGTCGTCCTCTGGCCGGAAGCCTTCGTTGCCTTCGTCGTCCTCAGTTTCGGGGGGCATCTCGAAGCGCACCCGGTTCCGGGCTCCGGGGATGGGCTGACGTAGCCTTCGGCTGATGGCAGCCCATCGTCCGGTGCGGACCGGAACCGTCCCAGCGGTGCCATCGGAGGCGGCACCCTTGGCAGGGGAATCCACCGCACCTGACCCGGACTTATCGACGGGACGGGGCTCCATGTGGTCTTTCACGCGGTTTAGCTGCCTTTTCAGTGGTGGTACAGGGTGGACTTAGGCGTTGGAAGGCCCGGATATCATGATCATCGCCACACTATCAGGACGGCGGAATGGCGCCGGAGCGGCGCGGTGACGGGCTTTTCGGGATGTTGGGGAGATCACCCCGATCTGACTCTCTGATAACAAAACGGTTACCCTTGAAGTTCAACGACCGCTGATGATAGGTGATCCTGTGCGTTTGAAGACTGCAGCCTTGCTGGTGCTGCTGGGCCTGCTGACGATGCTGGCCGGTATTGGCCAGCTGACTTTCTGGGCCCCCGCTGAAACCGTGACGGCTTCGGTTCCGAGCGATACCAAAGCTGCCCCGCTGACCGTGATCGACCAAAAGTTGATTGCACTCCATGACGGGCCGGTGAAGATCAAGATCCAGGGTGAAGGCAACTTCATTGTCGCCACCGGACGCCCGGACGACGTCGAAGCGTGGGTCGGTGAGACCGCCCACAACACGCTGACCGGCGTCTCCGCTGACCAGAAGTCTCTGGAAGTAACTTCGGCGGACGGCGAGGCCACGGCGCCTTCCCCGGCTGGATCCGACTTGTGGGTCAGCACTGAGGACGCCAGTGGTGACCTGGACTACACGTGGAATCCTCCCGCTGACGGCGAGTGGTCCCTGCTGGTAGCCGGCGACGGTACTCAGCCCGCGCCGTCGTCGATTTCCATGACGTTCCCGAACAACGCCACCACCCCTTGGGCAGTGCCGCTGATTGTTCTGGGCATCATCATCATCCTGGTGGGAGCGGCGTTGCCGTTCATCGCCAAAGCCCTCGGTAATCGACGCAAAGACGGCGACGACCATGAGCCGCGCGATGGTGGAGAAACCACCACCCTGCCGATCCAGCCGGCCACAACGCAGACTCCTGAGGTTAAGTCGCCTACGGGTGACGAAGGCCGTCGTCGTGGCGCCGGAACCGAAGGTCCTGCCCTCCGAATCACCGCTCTGGCAGCCACACTGGCAGCAGTCATGGTGGGAGGGACAGCCATCGCTGCCCAAGCCACGACAACTCCCGAGGCTACGCCCACATCCTCTGCCGCTGCTCCTGCCGACGGTGGAACGCCGGTCATGCTGGAATCCCAGCTGCAGAGGATCCTTGAGCAGGTAGCAAGCACCGTGGACGCAGCTGATGCGGCCAAGGACGCGGCAAAGCTGGCTCCGCGCGTGGACAAGATGGAACTTCAGATCCGGACGCAGAATTACAAGATCCGGTCCACGGTGTCCGCTTACGAACCGCGGATGCCGGTCCGCGCCACCAAGCTTCAGAGCAGCGTTATCAGCACCAAACGCGACTGGCCCCGGACAGTTTTCGCCCTCACGCAGGGCGAGGGGAACGTTGTGCCGCAGGTCCTGACACTCGTGCAGCTTTCACCCCGCGAAAACTACAAGCTGTGGGGCAGCGCGCCGCTTCAGCCCGGCACCAATTTCCCGTCCTTCCCGGTACCTCGCAAGGGCACGGAGCCTGTACCGGCCAGTGACAGTACGGGGCTGGCCTACAGCGGCAACGAGGCTTTGGAAATCCTGAGCGAGATGCTCACCAACCCGGAGTCGCCCAACCGCAGCAAGCTGGCCGATGGGCAGTCTTCCCCGTACATCGCAGGGGCACTGGCTTACCAGGCGGACACCGTGAAGAACGGAACCAGCGCCAACTTCAAGTTCACCCACACGCCGGTCACCGACCAGACTGTGGTGCTGCGGACTGCCGACGGCGGTGCAGTGGTTGTCGGTCGCCTGGACTTCGCCTTCGAGGGCACGCCCAAGGCCGCAGGCGACAAGCTTCTTCTTGAGGACGATTCCGCGGTCTTTGCCGGTGGGAAAGAAACCACCACGGGGATGGTCCTGAACTTCGCCGAATCCGTGGCCGTATACATTCCGCCGGCAGGTTCTGCAGACCCCATGAAGCTCGTGGCTGCTACCCGTGGCTTGATCGGAGCCAGCTTCAAGTAGGACATACCCATGGCAGGGCAGCGGCTAGAGTGGACGGTATGAGTTCGCCCGGATACCGACCCACTCCAGCCGCTGCCAGCCAGCTCAATCTTCGCGGTGCCGTTGACTTGTCGTCATTGCGCCGCCCGGCCGCCCCGCCCGCGCCCGCCCCCTCTGCTTCGGCGGACGGCGGATCGCCTGCCGGTGGCACCCCGCAAGGTGGCGACAACGGCAAAGCGCCCCTTCGAGTGGATGCCAACGAATCCAATTTCCAGGATCTGGTGCAGCTGTCTGCGCAGATCCCCGTGCTCTTCATCCTTTGGTCGAGCTACGCGCCGGAGTCACCCGCCGTCCTCGATGCAGCCGAACGCGTTGTGGAGAGCTACGGTGGCCGCCTGGTGCTCGCTGCGGCCGACGTTGACACTTTCCCGCAGTTGGCGCAGGCCTTCCAGGTTCAGGCGGTCCCCACAGCGGTTGCTGTGGTGAAGGGACAGCCCGTCCCGCTTTTCCAGGGGCCCGCCGATGACCAGCAGATCCGTAATCTGGTGGAGGAACTTCTTAAGGTAGCTGCAGCCAACGGGGTCACCGGCAGCATGGGTGACGCTGCGGCGGCGGGGGAGGATGCCGAGCCCGCACCACTTCCGCCACTTCACCAGGCAGCCATTGACGCGATCGAGGCCGGCGACTACGCCGCAGCAGTAGCGGCTTACAAGCAGGCTCTTCTCGATCAGCCCGCAGACGCTGATGCGAAAGCCGGTCTGGCCCAAGTTGAGCTGATGTCACGGTTGGACAAGCTCTCCGCACCCGAGGCGGAGACCCTCCGCGACCTCGCCGCGAAAGAACCTGAGAACCTCCAGGCCCAGTTGAGTGTTGCGGACCTCGACATCTCCGGCGGTCACATTGACGACGCCTTCAACCGCATCATCACTTTCATCGGCAGGAACTTCGGTCCCGAGCGGGAGACGGCCCGCGTCCGCCTCCTTGAGCTATTCGAAGTTGTCGGGACCCAGGACGAGCGAGTGGCGAAGGCCCGCCAGGGGCTCGCGAGGGTGCTCTTCTAGTGCCGTCCGCGCTGTTCACGCCGCTCCGGCTGCGATCCCTCACCGTTCCGCACCGCGGTTGGGTATCGCCTATGTGCCAGTACAGCTGCCACCCGGAGACCGGAGAAGGCGTCCCAAACGACTGGCACCTGATGCACTTGGGGTCTTTTGCGGCCGGCGGTGCCGCGTTGATCCTGACCGAGGCAGCTGCGGTGAACGCCGCTGGCAGGATCAGCCCGCTGGACGCCGGTCTGTACTCCGATGAACAGGCTGCCGGTTGGGAGCGGATGGTGGCCTTTGTCCACCGGCATGGTGCCGTCGACGCCAAGATCGGTGCTCAACTCGCCCACGCGGGACGCAAGGCCTCCACGTATTGGCCATTTTCCGATCAATCAGGCTCGGTTCCGGAGCGCGACGGAGGTTGGGCCACCGTTGGACCAAGCAGCGATCCTTTTGACGGCTATGCTCCACCGGAGGTGATGAGCGAAGAGGATATCCAGGGTGTTGTGGGCGACTTTGCCGCCGCTGCCAGCCGTGCGGTGGCTGCGGGTTTCGACACCGTGGAGATCCACGGTGCCCATGGGTACCTCCTTCACCAGTTCCAAAGCCCGCTCATCAACACACGGACGGACGGCTGGGGTGGCAGCGAGGAAGGGCGGAACCGGCTGATGCTCGCGGTGGTGGATGCGGTCAGGGACGTCATTCCTGACTCCATGCCGCTGCTGCTCCGCATCTCCGCCTCGGACTGGGCCGAGGGCGGTGTCGACGTGGAGGCCTCTGTGCGCCTGGCCCGCGCCGCTGCTGAGCGGGGTGTTGACTTGGTGGACGTCTCCAGTGGGGGTGCAGTGGCGCATCAACAGATCAGGGCGGTGCCCGGCTACCAGGCAGGGTTCGCCCAGCAGGTAAAGAACGACGCCGGGGTCCTCACCGGAGCGGTGGGCTTGCTGACGAGCCCCACGCAGGCGGAGGATATTGTGGCCAACGGAAGGGCCGATGCCGTTTTCATGGCTCGTGCCGCATTACGTGATCCGCACTGGTGGCTCAGGGCCGCCTACGAATTAGGCCATGATATTCCGTGGGTTCCGCAGTACCAGCGGGCCGTTCCCCGCCACGGCTTCTAGGACCTCCTCAGGTTTACCTTGGCACGGTTAGGCTGGGTCCATGACGGAACCACGCCATGAACCCACGTCCACGTCCGAGCCGCCACAAGCTTCTGCTCCACCACAAGTGGCACCGCCACAGGCTGCCACACCACTCGCTGCCCCGCCACAAGAGGCCTCCCTGCCGACGCCCCATGAGTCCCTTGGCGGTGCACCTTTGGCTGCCCTGTCCATTCGCGGCCTGGCCAAACGGTTCGGCGAGAAAATCGCTGTCGATGGCGTGAGCCTGGAGGTTCCCTCGGGCTCCTTCTACGGGATGGTTGGTCCTAACGGTGCCGGCAAGACCACCACGTTGTCCATGGCCACCGGCCTGCTGCGGCCGGATTTCGGCACGGCCTTGATCCATGGGGTGGACGTGTGGGCACAACCGCTGGAGGCCAAGAAGCTCATGGGCGTCCTGCCTGATGGGGTTCGTCTGTTTGACCGGCTGACCGGCGAACAGCTGGTCACCTATTCCGGTCTGCTCCGCGGCATGGACCGTGAAGTGGTGGGTGCCCGGGTTCCTGAACTGCTGGCTGCCCTTGATCTTCAGGCGGACGCCGGCACGTTGGTTGTTGACTACTCAGCAGGTATGACCAAGAAAATAGCCTTGGCCTCTGCCCTGATTCACGCACCCCGCCTGCTGGTCCTTGACGAGCCCTTCGAGTCCGTGGATCCCGTCTCTGCTGCCAATATCCGCGGAATCCTGGAGGGATACGTCGCCTCAGGCGGTACGGTCATTGTGTCGAGTCACGTCATGGACCTTGTTCAGCGCATGTGCAGTCACGTCGCAGTGGTGGCCGGCGGCCGTGTCCTGGCGGCGGGCTCCGTGGACGAAGTCCGGGATGGCTCAACGTTGGAGGAACGCTTCGTGCAGTTGGTGGGCGGCGGACATCGGACGGAGGGATTGGAATGGTTGCGCACCTTCTAGGCCTCAAGTGGCGCCTGCTCCTTAACGGGTTCAAGCGCAGCCCTTGGCAGTTGGTGGGCATGGCCCTGGGGCTACTTTATGCATTGGGATTGCTGGTCCTCCTTGTTGGAGGCCTCATAGCGCTGCGGTGGGCTGATCCGGAGATCGCCCACACTGTAGTGGTATTGGGTGGAGCGGCCGCCGTCCTGGGTTGGGCCATCATTCCGCTCGTTGCTTCGGCGGCGGACATGACCCTGGACCCCGCCCGTTTCACCACCTTCGCCATTCCGCCGGGGCAGCTCCTGACGGGGCTCGCCATCGCAGGCTTCATCGGCATTCCCGGGTTGGCCACTTTGCTGGCTGCCTTGGGTACGGTGGGGACCTGGTGGCGTAGTTTTCCGGCAGTGGCAGGGGCCTTGTTGGGAGCCGTTCTGGGTGCCGTTACCTGCATCGTCCTGTCCAAGGTGGTCACCACAGCGACGGCCGGTCTTGCGGCGTCTCGGCGCTTCAAAGACCTCAGCAGCATCATTGTGTTCATCCCGCTGGTGCTGCTGGGTCCCATCATGCTGGGAATCTTTGACGGTGTTCGCGGAAGTGCTGACTACCTGCCCGGCCTGGCCCGGGCTGTTTCCTGGACGCCGCTGGGTGCCGCATGGTCTCTGGGCGGAGATCTGGAATCCGGCAATGTGGCCGCCGCAGGGCTCAAATTCCTGATTTCGGCAGCGACCATTGCCGGCCTGCTTCTGTGCTGGCATGTTCTGCTGCAGCGGGCGTTGGTGACGCCCCCGTACTCCGGAGGCTCGTCAAAGAGGGGCGGAAAACTTGGGCTGTTCGGCCTTCTCCCGGGAACGCCGGCAGGCGCAGTTGCTGCCCGTGCTTTGATCTATTGGATGAAGGATCCACGATATGCGGCATCCCTGGTCATTGTTCCGCTGTTCCCTGTCCTCTTTTTCTTCAGCGGATCACAGAGCGGCAGCTACGGCCTGCTCATGATTCTGGGTCCGGTGACCGCCTTTGTCATGGCCTGGTCCATCTGCGCTGATGTCTCCTACGACAACACAGCTTTTGCACTTCATCTCTCTGCGGGGATCCGGGGCCTGGACGACCGCCTTGGCCGGGCGCTGGCGTGCTTGGCAATCTCACTCCCGGTGGTGGTCGTTTTCACCATAGGGCCGCTCTTCGTTACCGGGGAGTGGCAATGGCTCCCGAACCTTTTGGGTTTGTCGCTGGGCACTCTCTTTACCGGCCTTGGACTCTCATCGGTGATCTCGGCCCGATACAACATCGCCGTGCCTTTGCCGGGGGACAGCCCCTTCAAGAAGCCACCGGGAAATGTCGCGCAGACGCTGGCAGTCCAGGCCGTTGGTATGGGACTTCTGGCCCTTCTGCTCGTCCCGGAGCTTGCGCTGGTGGCAGTCCAGGCGTTCAGCGGTGGTCCGGAAGCCGGATGGATCAATTTGGCTGTTGGCCCGGTGCTGGGCCTCATCCTGTTCGCGGCGGGCGTCCGCCTCGGCGGAAAATGGCTGGACGCCCGGGGTCCTGAGATGTTCGCCCAGCTCAGCGTGAACCGATAGTCGTGTAACAACCATGTCCATAGGTGGGACATGGGATAACCTCTTGGTCAGATAGCTCGAAGACCACAACTAGAAAGGCCGTGACGATGGAAGTTGTCATTCTCCCTGGCACCAAACAGATCGGTGCACTTGCCGCCGATGCCATCGAATCGTTGGTCCGCCGTAAGCCCCATGCGGTGCTGGGCTTGGCAACGGGCTCGTCCCCGTTGCCCATTTACGACGAATTGGCCAGCCGCTACGAGGCCGGGGGGTTGGACTTCAGCCAGGCGCATGGTTTCGCGTTGGATGAGTACGTCGGGCTCGAAGCAGGGCATCCTGAGTCCTACCGTGAGGTCATCCGGCGCGAATTCACCAACCGGGTGAACATCAAGCCGGAGAACGTCCACGGACCCGATGGTGCGGCCGAGGACCTGGAGGCCGCATGCCAGGCATATGAGGACGCCATCAAAGCTGTGGGCGGAGTGGACCTCCAGATACTCGGGGTGGGGACCGACGGGCACATTGGCTTCAATGAGCCCGGGTCCTCGCTGGCATCCCGTACGCGCATCAAGACGCTGATCGAGCAGACGCGGAAGGACAACGCCCGCTTCTTCGACAGCATCGATGACGTTCCCCATCATGTGGTCACCCAAGGGCTGGGGACCATCATGGACGCCCGCCATGTGGTGTTGGTCGCAACAGGCGCCCAGAAAGCCCAGGCTGTCCGGGACTTCGTAGAGGGGCCGGTAGCTGCCATTTGCGCTGCATCCATCCTTCAGATGCACCCTCACGCCACGATTTTGGTGGACGAGGCGGCCGCGTCTTCGCTGAAACTGGCCGATTATTATCGGCACACCTATGACAACAAGCCGGAGTGGCAGGGACTGTAGACGGTAAGATGTTTGGCATGACTACGCTTCCTCCGGATCCATTCGAAAACGACCCCATGCGAGAGCTTTCCGGAGCCGGAACGTCCACTGCCACCATTGAGCGCGAGGAAACGCGCCAGGAAGTGGAACCCGGCGACCGCGAGCGGTTTTCGCACTACGTCCGCAAGGAAAAGATCATGGAGTCGGCCCTGTCCGGCGAGCCCGTCATTGCCCTCTGTGGCAAGGTCTGGACGCCGGGACGCGATCCCAAGAAGTTCCCGGTTTGCCCGGAGTGCAAGGAGATTTACGAAGGCCTCCGCCCCGGCAATGACGGTGGAAACAACGGCGGCCCGGGCAACTCCAAGTAGTGGGTGGGCAGAGAACACCGGCCCTGTCTGATCATCACCGGTTCACGGCTTCCCTTGGTGTGCCCGGAAAGCAGGAGATCATCGTCGCTGCCATCAGGCCGGGGGAGTCAGCATGACAGAAACACTTTTTGGTGGACCGTCCCTGCCTCCGGCGTACCCGGAACGCGCCGCATGGGGTACCGCACCCAAGCTCCGTGCGTGGCAGCAGGAGGCGCTTGACCTCTACATGACCCGTAGTCCCAAGGACTTCCTCGCTGTGGCTACCCCCGGCGCTGGTAAGACCACGTTTGCGCTGCGCATTGCCACCACCCTGCTGGATAGCGGAGTGGTCAACAGGATCACCATCGTTGCGCCCACTGACCACCTGAAGCGGCAGTGGGCTGACGCAGCAGCAAAAGTGGGCATTGCGATTGATCCCAACTTCAAGAACTCCGATGGCCAGCACGGCCGTGGTTTCGTGGGCGTTGCGGTCACGTACGCGCAGGTAGCCAGCAAGCCCATGCTGCACCGTGCGAAGACCGAAGCAGCCCGCACCTTGGTGATCCTGGACGAAATCCACCACGGCGGCGAAGCGTTGTCGTGGGGAGACGGACTGCGCGAGGCTTTTGATCCTGCCGCGCGGCGCCTGTCCTTGACGGGTACACCGTTCCGTTCGGACACATCGCCGATTCCCTTTGTTGAATACGCCGAGGACCGCGACGGCATCCGCCGTTCCAAGGCTGACTACACCTACGGTTACGGCAACGCGCTGCGGGACCACGTGGTGCGTCCCGTTCTGTTCATGGCCTACTCGGGCCAGATGCGCTGGCGGACCAGCGCCGGTGACGAGATGGCGGCTTCCCTGGGGGAGGCTGCTGTTACCAAGGACATCACCTCGCAGGCATGGCGGACGGCTTTGAACCCTACCGGTGAGTGGATCCCTGCGGTCCTGGCTGCTGCGGACAAACGTCTCGGCGAGGTCCGGCGGACCGTGCCGGACGCCGGCGGACTGGTGATCGCCACGGATCATGATGACGCACGTGCGTATGCCGGTCAGCTGAAGAAAATAACGGGCCAGTCACCCACGGTGATTCTCTCGGATGACTCCAAGGCGTCAAGCAAGATCGAGGAATTCTCCGCGGGGGACCAGCGCTGGATGGTGGCTGTTCGCATGGTGTCTGAAGGCGTGGACGTTCCCCGCCTGTCCGTGGGTGTCTATGCCACCTCAACGTCCACGCCGCTGTTCTTCGCCCAAGCTGTGGGCCGCTTTGTGCGTGCCCGCAAGAGGGGCGAGACGGCGTCGGTCTTCCTGCCATCGGTTCCGCCCCTGATGATCCTGGCCAACACCATGGAGGCCGAGCGCGACCACGCCCTTGACCGCCCGGAGAAGGACGAGGACGGTCTTTTCAACCCTGAAGAGAACCTCATGGCGGAGGCCAACCGCGAGGACAAGGCCTCGGACGAGCTCACCAAGGGAAAGTTCGAAGCTTTGGACTCCCAGGCGTCCTTCGACCGCGTCCTTTTTGATGGCGGTGAGTTTGGTACCGGAGCTGATATCGGCTCTGATGAGGAACTGGACTTCCTTGGCATACCAGGACTTCTCGACGCCGAACAGGTCGGTACGCTGCTGCGTCAACGCCAGCACGAACAGCAGTCGCGCAAGAAGCGTCAGTCACCGTTGGCAGCGGCCGCATCTCCGGCCATCCCTGACCACAGGATGCTGATGGATCTTCGCAATGAACTGGCCAAGAACGTGGCTGCCTGGTCCGCCAGGACCGGCACACCGCATGGAGTTGTTCATACAAAACTGCGTGAAGTATGTGGTGGCCCGGCTGTCGCCCAAGCGAACGAGGAGCAACTGCAGGCCCGCCTGCGCAAGCTTCAGGACTGGTTTATCGGCCGGAAGTAGCTGGACCAAGAGCAGAAATGCGCAAGGGCGCCGCGGTTGCGGCGCCCTTGCGGTGTCTTCAGCCTCTTCGGTCTCAGTCGCGTTCGACGTCGACGCCGGCGGCTTCCATTTCGTCATAAGCATCGCTAAGGTCCTCGGCGATTCCGGCTGTGAGCTCAGCGATCACCGTGGTGGAGTATCCGGCCTGAACAGCATCCAGCGCCGTGGCCTTCACGCAGTAGTCCGTTGCAAGTCCCACCACCACCACTTCCTCGACGTCGTGGCTTTGCAGCCAGTCGTCGAGCCCGATCGCGTCTTCATCGAGGACCTCGACGGTGGCCGTTCCTGCCTTGAGGTCGCCCGTGGGGACGTCGTCTTCGGGAGCCAAAACGCCTTCGAAGCCGGAGTAGGCGGCGGTGTACTGCCCTTTCCGGAAGTAGGCGTGGATGTAGTCGGGATCCAGGTCTTCGTGGAGTTCGGCACCTTTGCTTCTGGCCCTGCAGTGCGGAGGCCAGGAATCCACCATGTCCGGGTCCTCTGAGAAGTGGTCGCCGGGCTCTATGTGCCAGTCCTGCGTGGCCACGATGTGGTCGAAGTGCTGCTGGTTGGCATCCACGTACTCCGTGATGGCACTTGCTACAGCGGCGCCGCCTTCAACGGCGAGCGTTCCGCCCTCGCAGAAGTCATTTTGAACATCGACGATGATCAAGGCCCTGGACATCAGTTCTCCTCGTAGATGGTGGGGATGGCAGCCTCGCCTCGCTGGAGGCGGTTCACGACGGCGGGCAGTTCGGCCATGGTGGCCGCGTGCCGTTCACGGGCCCGGATGACGCCTTCAGGTCCGGTCCACCCTGGCAGCACTTCGCCGTTCTTGACGAATTGGTGCAGCAGCTCGCGGTCGTTGCCGTCATCTTCGGGGCGGTGGCCGATTCCAACGACTTCCTGGGTGGCGCGGCCACGCTCGTTGAGCTTTCGGAGAGCGTATTTGCGTCCTCCGACGCTTGCTTTGTTCTTGGCGGTCTTGGCAACGGAAATGAACTCGCCGGCGTCGTTGGTGCGGCTGACCAGCTTGTAGACCATGCTGGCCGTGGGAGCGCCGGATCCAGTGACCAGCGACGTACCCACTCCGTACGAGTCCACGGGGGCTGACTGGAGGGCCGCAATGGCGAATTCGTCGAGGTCCGAGGTAACCACAATGCGGGTGTTGACGTTGCCGAGTTCATCAAGTAGCTGCCGGACCCACTGAGCCTGCGCAATGAGGTCGCCGGAATCCAGCCGGACAGCGCCGAGTTTGTCGCCGGCCAATTCGACGGCGGTGCGCACTGCCGTCTCCACGTCGTAGGTATCCACCAACAGCGATGTGCCGGGGCCGAAGGTCGCGATCTGTGCCTCAAAGGCTTCACGCTCGGTGTCATGAAGGAGCGTAAAGGAGTGCGCGGCTGTGCCTACTGTTTTGATGCCGTAGCGTCGGCCGGCTTCGAGGTTGGAGGTGCTGGCGAAGCCGGCAATCACGGCGGCGCGGGCTGCCGCCGTCGCCGATTCCTCTTGGGTGCGCCGGGAGCCCATCTCGATGCAGGGGCGGGATCCGGCCGCCGAGGTCATTCTTGAGGCCGCGGAAGCGATGGCGCTGTCGTGGTTGAGGACGGACAGGATGAAGGTTTCCAGGATGCAGGCTTCGGCGAACGTTGATTCGACAATGAGGATGGGGGAGTTGGGGAAGTAAGCATCACCTTCGGCATAGCCCCAGATGTCGCCGCTGAATTTGTAGTCGGCCAGGTAGTCCAGGGTTTCCTGGTTGACCACCTTGTTCTGTTCCAGAAATGCCAGCTCTGCTTCGCCGAACCGGAAGTCCGCTATGCCCTCCAACAGGCGTCCCGTGCCGCCCACCACGCCGTAGCGGCGGCCGTCCGGAAGCCGCCGGGCAAATGCTTCGAACACCGATCGGCGGTGTGCGGCGCCGGAGTGCAGGGCTGCCTGAAGCATGGTCAGCTCGTAGTGGTCTGTGTATAAGGAAGTTGCGGGGTGGTCCCATGACGTGGCTCTACTCACGAATTCACTCTAGTGCGAGCCGCCATAGAATGGACAGATGAGCCCTAGCGTTGCGTACGGCACGGACATCGATGAGCGGACCAAAGCTGCAGAGCAGTCCTCCACCGATGTCCTGACAGCCCCTGATATCCCGTGGAACCTTGTGATCTGGAATGATCCCGTGAATCTGATGAGCTACGTGAGCTTTGTGTTCCAGAGTTACTTCGGCTACTCCGAGTCCAAAGCCCACAAGCTCATGATGGAGGTCCATAAGAAAGGCCGGTCCATTGTTGCCCACGGGAGCAAGGAACAAGTGGAGCAGCATGCCGTCGCAATGCACGGTTTCGGTTTGTGGGCCACCGTTGAGAAGGCCGCGAGCGGCAACGAAACACCCGGAAAGGGCGGCCGCCAGCGTGGCTAAGGCATTCAAGTACGGCCTCAAGGGCATCAGCGGCTACCTGGAGCCTGCGGAGCGCGATCTCCTGCGCGGATTGCTGGACGACGTCATTTCCATGCTGGAGTTGGACGTGCGGGAGAACGAAGACCCTCTCGCTGCACTGATCGGCTTGGATATGGACGTCAAGCAGCCCAGCGACCGCGCCCTGCTGCGTCTGTTGCCCAACGTCATGAAGGACGACGACGACGGCTCGCTGGAGTTCCGCCAGCTCACCGAACGCTCTGTCCGTGAAAGCAAGATCGGCGCTTTGAGGGCTGCCGCTTTGGGCTTGGATAAGGACGAGCTGGTTCTCTCGCCCGAGGACGCCACCCGCTGGTCCATGGCGCTGAACGACGTGCGCCTGGTTCTGGCAGAACGCCTGGATATCCGCGATGAAGCCGATGCCGAGCACATCCACAGCATGCAGGACTGGAGCCAGGCCGAGGACGTGGAGAGTTACCTGGCCCTCGTCTACAACTTCACTACGTGGCTCCAGGAGTCTTTGGTGCAGGCGATGATGGCCGCAAGGCAGGGAAAATCCTGATTCCGGCGGCGGGTTGCCGCTGCTGCCCTCCAACAGATCCGGCTGCCTTGTGACACATCAGACACGAGGCGGAGAGCACAGGTAATGGCCGCACACCACGGGAAGCCTTATTCTCGAATAATTATGACTTCAGATTCGGGTTCACCACGCGGCGTCCTGGGCAGTGACGCCCCCATCGGCAACGGGGAACACGGGGAGCTCGTAGGGACACGTCCCATCGGGATTTTCGATTCAGGCGTGGGCGGACTGACGGTGGCGCGGTCCATCATCGATCAGCTCCCCAACGAATCAATCCTCTACGTGGGGGACACCGCTCACGGCCCTTACGGTCCACTGCCAATTGCCGAGGTTCGTGCCAACGCTCTGGGTGTTATGGACGAGCTGGTGGATTCCGGCGTGAAGTTGTTGACTATTGCCTGCAACTCGGCTTCGGCCGCGGTGCTCCGGGATGCCAGGGAACGCTACACCGCCCGTTATGGCATCCCTGTTATTGAAGTGATCCAGCCGGCCGTCCGGCGCGCAGTCTCGGCTACCCGGTCCGGCAAGATCGGTGTCATCGGAACCTCCGCCACGGTGGGTTCCAGAGCTTATGAGGACACTTTTGCTGCGGCCCCGGACCTCACCATTTCGTCCGTGGCGTGCCCGGCATTCGTGGAATTCGTGGAAGCCGGAATCACCACCGGTCCTGAGCTCTTGGCTGCTGCCAATGAATACCTTGAGCCCCTCAAGGCCGCCGGAGTGGACACTGTTGTCCTGGGCTGCACCCACTACCCGCTGCTGACCGGTGTCATTTCGTTTGTCATGGGCGAGGACGTCACGCTGGTTTCCAGTGCCGAAGAGACTGCCAAGGATGTCTACCGCGCCTTGGCCAACCACGGCATCCAGCGGACGGAGACACGCGCACCGAGCCACGAATTCATAGCTACCGGTGATGCCACCCAGTTTGAGACCTTGGCCCGCCGCTTCCTGGGGCCTGAAGTCCTCTCCGTGAAGCACGTGGACCACGTCGCGGCCCAGTACCCCACGGGCAGCTTGGCTCGCATAACCCCCGAGATGCTGGAAGCAGCACGGTCCGGATCCGGGCTGTCCCGCCGCTCTTACTTCGTCCAGCCTGAGGAACCATTCAGCCGCGGCACCGGAACAACCATGGGACGTGAGCTGTGAAGTTGACCATCGTGGGCTGCACAGGCTCTTTCCCCGGTCCCGGTTCGCCGGCGTCGTGCTACTTGGTGACTGCCCACGACGGTGAGCGCGAGTGGAAAATCGTGATGGATCTGGGCAGCGGAGCCTTGGGTGCCATTCAGCGCTATACGGACCTGGAAGACATCGACGCGATCTTCCTCACCCATCTTCATCCCGATCACTGCATGGACCTTTGTGGCCTGCATGTGGCGGTCCGCTGGAAGCCCGGCGGATGGGGCCGGGAGCGTCTGCCGGTGTGGGGTCCTGCAGCTACGGCAGACAGAATGGCCACAGCCTATGGGCTGGATCTCGATCCCGGCATGCATGAGGAATTCGACTTCACCGACTGGACCGAGCTCAAGCCGGTTACAGTGGGTCCTTTCACGGTGACCCCCTTCGCCGTTAACCACCCCGTCGAAGAGGCCTATGCCTTGCGTGTCACTGCTACCGAGCCGGGCAAGGACGGTGTTCCCGTGACCAAGATCCTCACCTATTCAGGGGATACCGATTCCTGCCAGGGGCTCGAAGACGCTGCTCAGGGCTCGGACCTGTTCCTGTGCGAGGCGGCGTTTGAGGAAGGCCGGGATGACGACATCAAGGATGTGCACCTGACTGGTAAGCGTGCAGGTGAGGCCGCCATGAATGCCGGTGCCAAGCGACTTCTCCTGACGCATATCCCTGTGTGGACTTCGCAGACCAAAGTGTTGTCCGAAGCCAAGCCGGTCTTCGCCGGTGACGTTGCTGTTGCCGTCGCCGGAGTCCACTACACCATTTAGTTCTGCCAGGGGGTGGTGGCTCCCGGCGTCGGATGGGTGCCGTCAGCTTGGCTAAGCTGGAACCATGACTTCTGAAGCTACAGCCTCACCCGTTATCCGCGCCGACGGCCGGACCCCGGACCAACTGCGACCCATCAGCATCACCCGCGGTTGGTCCAAACAGGCCGAGGGCTCGGCGCTGATCGAGTTCGGCAACACCAGGGTTCTCTGCACTGCTTCACTGACCGAGGGTGTGCCCCGCTGGCTCAAGGGCGAAGGCCGCGGTTGGGTCACGGCCGAATACGCCATGCTTCCGCGCGCCACCAACACCCGGTCGGACCGTGAGTCCGTCAAGGGGAAGATCGGTGGACGCACGCATGAGATCTCGCGCCTCATTGGCCGCTCGCTCCGTTCCATCATCGACACCAAGGCTTTGGGCGAAAACACGATCGTCCTGGACTGCGACGTCCTGCAGGCCGACGGCGGCACGCGCACTGCAGCGATCACCGGCGCCTACGTGGCGCTTGCCGAAGCCATCCGTTTTGCCCGTGAGAATAAGCTCATCGCCCGTAATGCGGAGCCCCTGGTGGACACCATTGCGGCCGTCTCGGTCGGCATCATCGATGGCGTCCCCATGCTGGACCTCCCGTACGTGGAAGATGTTCGTGCGGAGACGGACATGAACGTTGTGGTGACAGGTTCGGGTAAGTTCGTTGAAGTTCAGGGCACGGCCGAAGGCGCTCCTTTCGACCGCGACGAGCTCAATGCCCTGCTTGATCTCGCGCTCCTCGGCACCACTCAATTGTCAGCCATCCAGCGCGAGACGCTGGCGGAAGCCCCGTGAGCGACACCCAGGCCTTTGGCGACCCGCGCCTGGTCCTGGCGACCCACAACAAGGGCAAGCTGAAGGAACTCCGCGAACTGCTCAGGGGCCAGGTCCCAGGGCTCGACGTCGACTCCCAAGTGGTGGACGCAGCTGCGGCAGGTGCCCCGGATGTAGCCGAAACCGGTGTCACGTTTGCTGAGAACTCACTGCTCAAAGCCCGGGCTGTTGCAGAAGCTACCGGCCTGATAGCCATTGCTGACGATTCCGGCCTCGCTGTGGATGTCCTGGGTGGAGCCCCGGGCATCTTCTCCGCGCGATGGTCGGGCACGCACGGGAACGACACCGCGAACCTGAATCTGCTTCTTGCCCAGCTCTCCGATGTTCCGGATGCGTTCCGGGGAGCAGCGTTCGTTTGCGCCGCAGCTTTGGCGGTGCCAGGTCCTGACGGCATTGCCCGGGAGACCGTGGAGTACGGCCAGCTGGAGGGGACGCTGTTGCGCGAGCCTCGCGGCCAAGGCGGCTTTGGATACGACCCCGTGCTGCAACCGGTCGGGATGGACCGCAGCTGTGCCGAGCTTAGCTCTGAGGAGAAGAACGCCATCAGCCACCGCGGACAGGCGTTCCGGGCGCTGCTTCCAGCCATTGTTTCGGCGTTGTCACCGGGCCGTTCCACGTAGTTCGTGAGTACGCAAAAGGCACCCCGCCGCGCGGGGTGCCTTTTGTCGTTCTTGGGTTGGGGAGCCTTAGTGCTCGGTGTGCTTGCCGCCCTCGTGCTCCTCGATGAACTCTTCCACGGGGTCGGTGCCTTCGGCCGCTGCCCTGCGCTTTGCCAAGAATCCACGCCCGATCTCAATGAAGATCGGGATGACTGAGATCAGGACGATGACGATGAAGATGATGTCGATGTTGTTGCCGACCCATTCGAACTGGCCAAGCCATGCGCCGAGCAGGGTTACGCCGCCGCCCCAGAGTACTGCGCCAATGACGTTGAAGAGGAAGAACTTGCGCTTGTCCATCTGGGCAACACCCACAATCACCGGCACGAACGTGCGGATGATGGGAACGAATCGCGCCAGGATCAAGGCCTTGCCGCCGTGCTTTTCGAAGAACGCGTGGGCGCTCTCCACGTTTTCCTTCTTGAACAGCCGTGAATCCGGCTTATTAAAGATCGCCGGGCCGGCCTTTGATCCTATGAGGTAGCCGGTTTGGTTGCCGATGATGGCAGCCACGATGATCATGGCGCACATGGCCCACAGGTTGAACTCGATGGCTCCGGTGGAGACCAAAAGCCCCGCCGTGAACAGCATGGAGTCACCCGGCAGGAAGAACCCCACGAGGAGCCCTGTTTCTGCGAACACAATGGCGCAGACCAGAAGGACCACCCACGGTCCCAACGGTGAATCGCGGAGGAAGACGTCGGGGTTCAGCCAGTCCGGCAGGAAGGAAGCCATAGGCGGCTGTACCGGGCCCGCGCCCCCGAAAGTGGATACGGCAAGGTCGCTTATCGCAGAAAAGATCACCCATCAAGCCTACTTGACGGCCGTCGTCGTATTTATCCGGGCGTCCTCTTGGCCTCTTGGCCTCTTGGTTGTATGGTTAGTTACATGAGTAATGAACCAGTGAGGCGATGATGCTCATGATCGATGACAGCAAACCGATCTTCCTGCAGATCGCCGAACTCATAGAGAACGGCATTGTGGACGGCAGTATGGCGGAGGAATCCCAAGTGCCTTCCACCAATGAGTTCGCAGCGTTCCACCGCATCAACCCGGCAACAGCTGCCAAAGGCGTCAATCTGCTGGTGGATTCAGGAATTCTCTACAAACGCAGGGGGATAGGGATGTTCGTAGCTAAAGGGGCACGGGCCCAACTGGTGGCCCGCCGCACCGAGGAGTTCTTCGAGCAGTACGTCAAGCCGCTGGCCTTGGAGGCCCGGAAACTGGGCATCTCGGCGGAGCAGCTCAACACCATGATTGAACGCAGCTCCGGGCTTGACCCGGAACCCGGGACTGATAAGGAAAGGAGCGCGGCCCTGTGAACGACACCATCGTCGAGGCCCGTAACCTGATCAAGCACTACAAAGACCTGAATGCTCTGGACAACGTGAACCTGAGCCTTTCGGCCAACCGCATCTATGGATTACTGGGGCGCAACGGAGCAGGAAAGACCACCCTGATGTCCATCTTGACGGCCCAGGCCTTCGCCACGTCCGGTGAAGCACTCGTCTTCGGAGCCAGCGCCTACGAGAACGATGCGGTGCTGTCCCGGATCTGCTTTATCCGCGAATCGCAGAAGTACCCGGATGACTTCCAGCCGCGGCACGCTTTCCGTTCCGCTGCGCTGTTCTACAAGAACTGGGACCAGGACTTTGCCGATCGCTTGGCCGAGGATTTCCAGCTTCCCGTAAAACGGAGGATCAAAAAGCTCTCACGCGGGCAGCTGTCCGCTGTGGGAGTCATCATTGGCCTGGCCTCCCGGGCAGAGCTGACCTTCTTCGATGAGCCCTATTTGGGACTCGACGCCGTTGCCCGGCAGTTGTTCTACGACCGCCTGGTGGAGGACTACGCTGAGCACCCGCGCACCATCATCCTGTCCTCGCATCTGATCGATGAAGTGGCCAACCTCTTGGAGCATGTGGTGGTCATCGATCGGGGCCGGATCATCATGGACGCCGATGCCGAGGATATCCGGGGCTCCGCCGTGACGGTTTCCGGCTCTGCTGACAAGGTGGACGCCTTCCTGGCCGGCCGGAAGATCCTGCACCGGGAAACGCTGGGGTCGCTGGCATCAGTGACCGTCGATGAGGCACTGAGTAGCCGCGAACGTAACGAAGCGCTGGAACTGGGCCTTGAATTGTCGCCCGTATCCCTGCAGCAATTGGTGGTGCGAAAGACCATGGCGGGCTTTGGCACCACATCCACCACTGGAGATTTCGCCGATGACACCTTGGAGGCAAGGCGATGAGCAGGACCATGGCAGTTGCCAGGATGCAACTGATTAACAAGTGGACTTACCTCGGATGGCCGCTGACCATCCTCGCGGCCTCATTCCTGATGTCTCTCGCGATCTTCGCTCTCATTCCCGTGAACGAAGGCAAATACGGCGGAGGCAGCCAGGCCCCCATGTGGTACTTCATGGTCCTGGGAATCCAAAGCATGACCCTGGTCTTCCCGTTCTCGCAGGGCCTGAGCATCAGCCGCAGGGCTTTTTACCTGGGAACGTTGGGACTCTTCTCGCTGATTGCACTCGGTATGACCGGGATTTATCTGCTGGGCGGTGTGATTGAGGGGGCAACCAACGGGTGGGGCGTTAATGGGTACTTCTTCAAAATTCCGTGGGTGACCGATGGGCCCTGGTACTCCACCGCGGCGTTCTTCTTCATAGTGATGATGTTCATGTTCATTATCGGATTCTGGTTCGCCACCATATTCAAGCGCTGGGGGTCAAACGGCACGTTGGTATCCACGCTTGGAACGGCTGTGATCCTGATCGGCCTCGCCGCCTTGACCACGCTGCTCGAATGGTGGGGGCATGTTGGCAATTGGATGGGTCAGCAGACACCGCTGAGTATCAGCGGCTGGGCAGCGTTGCTCTGCGTCGCTCTGGCTGCAGGATCCTATACAACGCTGCGGCGGGCAACACCCTGATGTAGCGTTCGCCACAATACCGGCCGGAAGGGCCGCCCCGCCGCGCAAATCGGCGGTGGCGGCCTTCTCCGGCTGTAACCTTGTCCAGTGGCATTGGACTTTACGGCGATCGACTTTGAAACTGCCAACGGCTTCAGGGGGTCCCCGTGTTCGGTGGGGCTCAGCAAAGTACGCAACGGAGTTGTGGTGGAGGAAGCCTCCTGGCTCATGCGCCCGCCCGAAAACCATGATCACTTCGAATTCCACAACACCCGGATCCACGGCATTCGTGCCGAAGACGTCGCCGGCCGCCCACGGTTCGGGGAGCTCTTCCCGGAAATCGGCGCATTTATTGGCGACGACGTACTCGCCGCCCACAACGCAGCCTTCGACCTCGGCGTTATTCGCTCAGGCTTGGAAGTCTCAGGGCTGGCCGGGCCGGCTTATGACTACGTGTGCACCGTGATGCTCTCCCGCCGCTGCTATTCGCTGGTTTCCAACTCTTTGCCCTACGCGGCAGAAGAAGCCGGGGTTCCCCTGATCAATCATCACGACGCCGCGGAAGACGCACGCGCCTGCGCCGGCATCCTGGTGGACATCGCCAGGCGGAACAACGCCAACAGCATCGCCGAACTCTACCTTTCCCTCGGCCTGAACTTGCCGAAGCAACCTGCCTTCGATCCCACGCAAGGCCTCTCCAAAGCGACCATGTCCGCGCTCGCTGCAAGGACCGGAAGCGCCGCCGAAGGCACGCTCGAACGTGCACTGGGCGTGCCGGGTGGCTTCCAGGCCTGGCCGGAGGAGGGACCCAACCCGCTGCCGAACCCTTCAGCGGAACCCGGACACCCGCTCTTTGGCCAGACCGTGGTGTTCACCGGCGACCTCGCCATTACCAGGCCGGAGGCAAAGTCGCGGGCCGCGGACATGGGGGCACGTCCCGAAAGCCGGGTAACAGCAAGAACTACTGTGCTGATCGTCGGTGATGGCTTCGTGGCGGGTGACCTTCGCGCCGGCCGGCTCACAGGCAAGGCAAAGCGGGTCCTGGAACTCCATGCCAAGGGCCAGCAAATCGAGGTTGTGTCCGAGGGGGAATTCCTGCAGATGGTGGGCGGCGCATAAGCAGCGTTCCGGTCATATGGCGCAACAAACCTTCCCGCGGGGAGAGCCGCGCTCCTAGCCTTGGGGCATGACCAAGCCAGCCCCACCTCTTACTCCAGTGCGCCAGTCAAGTGGTGCCGCCGCTCCTGCCGCTGCTGACACGCGCGGCAGGCTGGATTGGCGGACTGTGTTCGCTTTCCCCAACCCCGTCAACGAATACGCCGCCCGGATCACAGCCGGGCTGGTGGTGGTGCTGGCGGTCGCCACCCTGTTGACCGGCTGGTCCTGGGGCTTGGTGGCACTGGCTATCGGCTTCTGGCTCCGTGTGTTGTTCGGGCCACGGATCTCCCCGTTGGCGCTTCTGTCAGTGAAGGTGTTGGCGCCCAGGATCGGGCACGCCAAGCTGGTCGCCGGTCCACCCAAGCGTTTCGCTCAAGGCATCGGTGCCGCCCTGACGACCACCGCCGTCGTGCTGTTTTTCACCGGATTCCAATCAGCCGCCTGGGTCCTGCTGGCGCTGTTGATCGTGGCGGCTTCGCTGGAAGCATTTGTGGGCTTTTGCCTCGGCTGCGCCATCTTTGGTTTCCTGCAGCGCCGGGGCCTCATTCCTGAGGACGTTTGCGAGGCATGCAATAACGTGACGCTGCGACGCACGTAGTTCCTTTTTAGCCGGTGGTGACGGCAAGCAGACGGTCCGCCATGCCGCGGACCACCTCCGGGGCTTCCAAGGCCTGCAGCCAGTCGGCCGGCAGGCAGTCCTCACCGTAGTAGGCGCCCAGGATATTTCCAGCGATGGACCCGGTGGAGTCGCTGTCGCCACTGTGATTGATGGCCACGCTGATTGCGTTGCGGAAGTGTTCTGCCGGCGAGTCGCCGCTGGTGGCCAGCACAGCGTAGAGTCCGACGGCGAGTGCTTCCTCGGCGATCCACCCCTCGCCCAGCGAGGTGGTTAGTTCGTCCGGGTCCAAGACAGAGCCCTGCAGGGACAGTTGCAGGGCTCCTTCAAGCCGCTGCGCCAGTTCGGGCGCTTTGGTGGGGACGCCGTTCACGTAGATGAGGGCCTCGGTGGCGGCATCGCGGATGCCGCTTCCGGCCACGATGTTGTGGATGAGCAGGCTAAAGGCTGCTGCGCTAAGCCGCGCTGAAGGGTGTCCGTGCGTCAATGAAGCGGCGTCCGAGCTGAGCTTGTAGACCGCTTCGCGTGAAATGTGGGGGATGAGTCCAAACGGGGCTGAACGCATCACGGTGCCGCACCCTTTGGAATCGGCATTGACCGGACGGGCAACTGTCCCCATCTGGCCCGATGCCAAACCGCTGAGGCAGGCGTTACCGGGTGCGCGACGGTGACGCAGGACATCCTGGGCGTCGATCCACCGCGGTTGCGGAACGGGTGCGGAGGAAGCAACAGCAACGTCCTGCGTGGCGAGCCAGCGCAGGTAGGCGAGCCACAGGCAGGCAATCTCGTCCGCTGCTACGCCGTCGTTCGCCCATTCGAGCGCTTCCACCAATCCGTCGACGGTGTACAGCGTCATTTGCGTGTCGTCAGAGAAGTGACTGCCGCCGTCGAGCTGACCGAAAGACGTCAGGCCGGCGGAACCATAGCGCGCGCGAATCGCGGCAAGGGACTCGAACTCCACAGCATAACCAAGGGAATCACCCAGCGCGCCGCCCAACAGTGACCCATGGACGCGGGACTCGAAGGAAGGAACGTGGGGGGACTTAGGCTCAACACTCATGCCAGTAACTTACCGTGCCCGCGAACCTCCGCTGATATGGTGGGGAAGCTGCCCGGCACTGACAAAACTTGGAGAGACATTTTGCGTGAACCTGCTTGGCGACGGACAGGCAAGACCCCCGATTACAGGTTTTCTCTCGCCAACGAACGTACCTTCCTCGCGTGGATCCGCACGTCCTTGGCCTTGCTCGCCGGCGCGGTCGCTGTTGACCAGCTGGCTCCGAACATCGCGCCCACGCCGGTCCGTTTGGTCCTCTGTGTCCTGCTGGCTTTGGTAGGGGCGGGGCTGGCTGCCCTTTCATATCGCCGTTGGGGGCAGATGGAAGCCGCGATGCGCAACGATCAGGCGCTCCCCTTCTCCCGTGTCATGTTGTTCATGACCATTGTGGTGGCCGTGGCGGCATTCGCCTTTGCGGTGCTGATTTTGGTGGCGCGGTAAAGGATGGAAGTCCGCGATCCCGGGTTGCAGCCCGAGCGCACGATGTTGGCATGGCGCCGGACGCTGATCTCCCTGGTAGTGGTGGACCTCTTCATTTGGCGGAGTTGGCTGACGTCCGAACCCTCCACCGGCAACCTCGTGGCCGGCCTTCCAGGGCTTGATTACCAAGGGATCTGCGCCCTCATGGCAGCCGCAGCCACCATCGTGCTGGCCTCTGTGGTGTGGGTTCGCTCACGCCAACTCCATGCAGGTAACGAGGCAGCCTCGGCCAGGCTCGTTCTGGTCAGCACGTTGGCCGTGGTGGGACTTGGTGCCACAGCCATCGCTGCCATAGCGCTGGGCGGATAAGCTCGTAGGTGGAATTCAGCCAGCGCCCAGACTCGGCTGGCACAATGCTCAGTGGCTTTGAGCTTGCATCACTGACAGCACCGCCAGCGCCAAACACCAGCGTCCGCAGCGACGAAGCCGGTCATACCGGCATCCATACCAACCGTAAGGACTCATTCCACATGACCTCATCTGTACAGGCCACACCAGACCCCCAGCCGGGACTCGTTGCCCGGCTGTCTGCTGAAGCTTTGGGCTCGATGTTTGTTGTTGTCGTTGCGGTGGGAGTCGGGATCTTTTCAAATCCTGGTGCCGCCCCCTTGCCTCTAGCTCTTGCGACCGGCCTTGCAGTGACGGCAGCCATGCTGGCTTTCGGCTATGTGTCGGGAGGCCACTTCAACCCTGTGATCACCCTGGGCAATCTGATCGCCGGCCGAATCCGGGCCGTGGCGGCGCTGGGCTACTTGGCGGCGCAAATCATCGGCAGCGTGATTGGTGCTGCGTTGATCTACTTTGTGGTGAGCACGGTGCCGGTCCTCAAGGACGCCAGGGCCGCGTTCGACGTCGTTGCGCCGGGCTTTGGCGAACACGCCGCCGCCCAGACACAGCTGGCCGGAGTTCTGTTGGTGGAGGTCCTTGGTGCAGCTCTCATTGTGGCTGTATTCCTTGGTGCGACAGCGGGCCGTCGGGCCGTACCTGCCATGGCGCCCTTCGCAGTGGGCTTGTCAATGGCTGTTCTTCTTCAGCTCGGACAGGTATTGGGAAACCTTCCCTTCAACCCTGCACGGGCAACAGCCCAAGCATTCTTCAGCTCGTCCTGGGCCATGGAGGGTCTGTGGCTCTTCTGGGTGGCCCCGCTCATGGGTGCCGCGCTCGCCGGCCTTGCCTTCCGTGGCTTCCAAGGCCTGTCAGCTCCTGCCGTGACTGAGGACTTTCAGGGCGGCAGCGACGGTATCAACGACTCCTTCGATGCCAACGACGAGCCGGTTGAGGACGCTGAGGTCCGGGGCACAGAGGTCAAGGAGACCGCTGTGAAACCTGGCATCGCCTCTCCGCGGGCTGTGCCGGCCGCGCCGGTCAACGATGACGCCCGGGATTTCTTCGACGGTAAAAAAGGGAAATAACCTGACGGGCTCGACGGCGGACGGCTCGCCTCCGCTTTATTGTCGGTGCCCCCGGTTAACTTGAGAATATGCGGTTACTTCACACTTCCGATTGGCACCTGGGCCGGTCATTCCACGGCGTTGGCATGCTTGATGCCCAACGGAACTTCGTGGACCAGCTGGTATCGCTGGTGGAGTCGAAGTCCGTTGATGTCGTGCTGATAGCCGGCGACGTCTACGATCGCGCTCTGCCGGGACTTGATGTGGTCCAACTCCTCGATGACGCTTTGGTGCGCATCACGCAGGCGGGGGCCGGCGTGGTCTTGACCAGTGGCAACCACGACTCCGCCATTAGGTTGGGTTTTGCTTCCCGTTTGCTGGAACGCGGGGGAGTCCACCTCAGGACTCAGGTGGAGGAACTTGATGTTCCAGTGCTGTTTGCGCTGGAAACAGATGGAGACGGTGCGGACCGCTCAGGGGACGGCCAGGTGGCTATCTATGGCATCCCCTATCTTGAACCCCGGCTCGTCGCGGAAAGGTTGGGCGCTGAGAACGCCAACCATTTTGATGTCACCCTGGCAGCGGTGGAGCGGATCCGGAAGGATGTTGAGAAGCGCCGCGCATCAGGACCCGTTTATCCGGTTGTCCTTGCGCATACTTTTGCCAGTGGCGGCATTACCTCAGAGAGCGAACGGGATCTGAGCATCGGCGGGCTCGGCGCGGTTCCACTGGATCTCTTTGAGGACTTCGCCTATACCGCGCTGGGTCACCTTCATGGGCGGCAGGAGCTGGCCCCCAATGTCCGCTATTCCGGTTCTCCCTTGGCTTATTCATTTTCAGAAGCCAAGCACCACAAAGGTGCGTGGCTCGTGGACCTTGGCGCGGACGGCGCCATGGATGTTGAAGAAGTTCTGTGGGATGCCCCCAAAGCCCTGGCTACGTTGCGTGGGACGCTGGAGGATCTGCTGAGCGGCGAAGAGCATGCATGGGCAGAGAGCGCATATTGCCAGGTCACGCTAACGGACGCGCAACGTCCTGCGCAGGCCATGGAGAGGGTTCGCGCTCGTTTTCCGGAGACCTTGGTGCTCTCTTTCGATCCCCAAGGTGCTGAAGCGCGGACCTCCACCAGTTACAGCAATCGCCTCGCGGCAGCAGAAGATGACCTCGGAGTCTGCTGTGGCTTCCTTGAACATGTCAGGGACCGCGGCGCAAACCATGCTGAAGAAGCTGCACTGCGCGAAGCACTTGAAGCTGTCCGGGTCCAGGAGGCCGGGCTGTGAGAATTCATCGTTTGGAAATTGAAGCTTTCGGCCCCTTTGCGACGCCACAACATATTGACTTCGACCAATTGAGCGCACAGGGGCTTTTCCTCCTCAACGGCGCCACGGGTGCCGGCAAGACCAGCATTCTGGATGCCATCTGTTTTGCCCTGTACGGTTCCGTTCCCGGCACCCGCCAGGAAGGAAAGCGGCTACGAAGCGACCATGCCGCTCCCGGTGCGGAGCCGCGCGTAGTGTGTGAGTTCTCCGCGCGTGGCCGCCGTTTTGAAGTGACGCGATCACCGGCGTGGGACCGGCCCAGCGCCCGCGGCCGCAATGGATATACCACCCAACAGGCCAAGACCCTCCTCAGGGAACGCGTAGCCGGGAGCTGGGAAGAGAAATCATCCAGGAATGATGAGGTAGGTGCGGAGCTCTCGGACGTCCTGGGAATGGACCGGGAGCAATTCACCCGTGTGGTGATGCTGCCACAAGGCGACTTCGCGGCGTTCCTGAGGTCCAAGGCCAACGAACGGCTGGACCTCCTCCAGAAACTGTTTGGTACGCATCGATTCGAAACGGTTGAACGCCAGCTTCTTCAACAATCGGCCGATGCAACGCGTGCAGTGCAGGAGAACACCTCAGAGCTCAAACTGCTGCTGGACCGGGTTGCGTCGGAGAAAGATCACATGGATCTTCCCGCGGCTGAAACCTCAGCCGATGCCACTCCGGCCTCCGGGATGGATCCAGGACAGGAGCCGGAGGCCTGGCTGGCCGGTGTAGAGGCAGAAATACGGGTTGAATGGAAGCGTCGGCAGGACGAGGCAGCTGAGGCGGCGTCGTTGTCTACCCGGCTTCAGGAACAGTTCCAAGAGGCCCAGGAGAGGTCGCTGAGGCACGGGCGGCTCGGCGCCGCGATGCAGCGGCGGGTGCTGCTTGAACTGGCAGCGCCCCGGGCATTGGAGAACAAGGAGATGCTCGGAAAGCACCGGCGGGCCGCCGTTCTCAGTGGCCAACTGGAAGCAGCCGATGCGGCAGCACGCAAACGTGAAGCCGCCGCAGCCCGCGCTGACGGGATCCGCGGGAAACTGGTGGCTGCGGGCTTGGATGCTGCCCCTGCAGATGTGGCGCTGGAAACCGTAAAGGCCAGTTGCGCAGTTCTTGAGGCCCGGCTGTCGGATGAGCAGCGCTTGGACGTCATCACGGCCCGGCTGGCAGCCGTGGACGGTGAAGTCGCTAAACATCAGGTAGCTGTAGCGGAGTCTTCCACCGTCCTGGAACAGTTGCGCCGGGACGTGTCCGCTGTGGAGTCAGAGATCCAGCCGCATGAGCCTTTGGCTGAGCAACTGACAGAACTGGAACGGGCGGCCGCTGATGCTGCCGAGTTGGTGGGGATTGTGGCCCGTCACGCAACCGCCACCCATGAGTTGGACGAGATGACCCGGAGGCATCTCCAGGCCAGGACCTCGTCCCAAGACCTCCGGCAGAAGTGGCTTGATGTTCGTGAGCTGCGTCTAGCCAACGCAGCAGGGGAGCTGGCAGCGGCGTTGGAGAGCGGAAAGCCGTGCGCCGTTTGCGGCAGCGAGGAGCATCCCCACCCCGCAGAAGCCGTGCGAACAGCACTCTCCCTCGCCCAGGACGAGGAAGAAGCCAAGGAACGGTTTGAGGCCAGTGAAAAAGCCCTTGGGCTCCTCGCTGAGCAGGTGTCCTCCGCAGCGCAGGTGCTCGCCGGGCTGGTGGCCCAGGGTGGTTCAGTTGATGCTGCTGAAGCAGAGTCGAAGCGGGCATCCGCCCGTGAAGCTGCCTCGGCGGCACGTCAGGCGGCAGCGGAGTTGGAAAAGCTTCGTGCCCGGCACGAGGCACTCAGCAAGCGGATCGTACTGGTCCAGCAAGAGCACGCTGACTCCGTCAGCGCAGCGGCCCAGGCGTCATCGGCTGTGCAGTTGCTTCAGGAACAATGCGCTGCCCTTGAATCAGAACTTGCTGGATTGAAGGAAGGATTCCCCAGCCTTCGTGCACGGTTGGAATCGCTCACGGCTGAGCGCGTGCTTCTGCAAGCGGCCGTTGAGGCAGACCGGGAACTGGACCAAGCGAAACAGGCTGGCATGGACGCCGCCGCCTCCTTGGAAAAAGCCCTACAGGTATCGGGTTTCGCATCGGGAGAGGAAGCCCGCCGGGAAATCCTCCTGCCGGCCGATGTTGTGGGCCTTGAAAAGGACTTGGCTGATTTCGATGCCGAATCGTCCCGTTTGGATGAACTGTTTGCCGGTGAGGATTTAATCCTTGCGGCCAAGGAAGCCAGCATTGGCGAACTCCCCTTGGCTCAGGACGAACTTGCCGAATCGAGGCTTCTTGCTTCCAATGCCGCGGATGATGCGCGGGCCAAGGCATTGTCGGCTGGCCTTGCCGGGAAGTCGGCGGATGCTGTTGCCCGGCTGGGGAAGGAGTACCGGACCTTGGCGAAAGCAGGAAGGGAACCCCTGAGCCGGGCGCACATGCTGGCTGAACTGGCCGATACCGTGCGTGGATCGGGAGATAACAACTACCGGATGAGCCTGAACACCTATGTCCTGGCAGCAAGGCTGGAACAGGTGGCCCTTGCCGCCTCCGAGCGGCTCGTGGCCATGAGTGATGGCAGATACACGTTGCAACATACGGACGCCAAGGCTGCCAGGGGTGCAAAGTCGGGCCTGGGTCTTGAAGTCGTGGACGAGTGGACTGGCCAGCGGCGGGACACGTCCACGCTCTCTGGCGGAGAGTCCTTCATGGCATCGTTGTCCTTGGCGTTAGGCCTCGCCGATGTGGTCCAGCAGGAGGCCGGCGGTGTGGATATCGAGACACTGTTTGTTGACGAAGGCTTCGGCAGCCTGGATGAGCAATCACTGGAGCAAGTGATGGACGCCCTGGAAGGACTGCGTGACGGCGGCCGGGTGGTTGGCCTGGTCAGTCACGTCGCGGAAATGAAGCAACGGATCACGAGCCAGCTTCAGGTGGTAAAGGGCAGAAACGGTTCCAGCGTGCGGATTGCCGAAGCTCTTCCTGTCTGAGGCGTATCCGATAGACTTAACCCGTTACACAGGGTCGCGCGCATCGGGAGGAGGGACGATGCGCATCCTTTAGCGAACCCGGATTAATGGAAAAAACTTCTGTAGCTTCAAACACTTTGTCGTCGGCCCCCGCACGCCCCTCTCGCTTGCCGGGTCGATTCGCGCGGCTCCCTGAATTGGCGGGGCCTGGTTTCCTGCCCTTGGGGCTGTTCGCCAGACTTCCCTTGGCCATGCTGACCGTGGGGACCCTGACCCTCATCACGGCCGTCAGCCACTCCTACGCAATCGGCGGCATGGCGGCCGGAGCGGTGGGCATCGGCTCGGCGTTGGGTGCTCCCGTCCTGGGCTCTTTGGCCGACCGGGCCGGGCAGCGGATCGTGCTCCTTGTGGCAGCGGTCATCAACACACTTGCCGTAGTGGGGCTCCTCGCTGCGGCCTACCTCACCCCCGGCTACGGTTCCGTGGTTGACGCGGTGGGTGTGCTCATTGCAGCTTTTCTCGCTGGAGCCAGCTGTCCGCAGGTGGGTCCCATGGCCCGTGTGCGCTGGATGGCGCTGACCACCCGGAACTTGTCCCCTTCTGCAGCCAGCGGCGGGAGAAGCGTCGCAGCCAACCGGGCTGACCTGGACACCGCATTGTCCTATGAAGGCACCGCGGACGAGGTCACCTTCGTGCTGGGTCCTGCCTTGGTGGGTGTCTTGGCCAGCATGGTGGCGCCATGGTTGCCGCTCGCTTTGGCCGCGGTCATGACCATCACCCTTGTTCCTGCCTTTGCGGTCCATCCAAGCCAGCAGGCGGTGGAACCGGCACCCCGGAAGCCGCGTACCGGCGTCGTGCCTTCCCTCGGACAGGAGTCTTCAGGTGCGCAATCCACCCAGGTGGCCCCTCAACGGCGTCACCGCTGGGCCGGAGCCGTGGTGGCCGTTCCGGTGGTTGCCATGGTGTGCATGGGTACCTTTTTCGGGGCCACACAGAATGCGCTCAGTGCTTTCTCGGCGCAGTACGCCACGGCAGAAATTGCTGGACTCCTGTATGCGGTGATGGGCCTCAGTTCAGCTGTAGCGGCGTTGTCGGTAGCGTTTTGGCCGCAACGGTTCAGCCTGGCGTCCCGCTGGGTTGTCGCGGCACTGGCGATGTCCGTTTTGTCGCTTCTGCTGCTTCTCCCTGCGGGCATTTGGCCCATGATTTTTGTCCTGCTGATATTGGGCATCCCCGTGGGGCCTGTGATGGTCACTGTCTTCAGCATCGGCGGCGTGGTGGCTCCGACGGGTCGCATGGCCACCGTGATGACGGCGCTCGCAAGTGGAATCGTGGCTGGTACAGCCTTGGGCTCCTACCTGGCCGGGCAGTTGGCTGAAACGCAGGGACCGGGTGCGGCGTTCGTCGTGTCGATGGCCGCTGCGGCCGGCCTGTTGCTGCTGGGTGTTCTCACGTCCTTGGTGATGAAGCGCCAACCTTAGGCTAGCCGAGCCACGCCCGACGACGGCCGCTGGGTTTGGTGGTCCAGAGAGCCGTCAGTGGCTGTTGCGGTAGCCGGTGGGGGAGTTCCCGAACGCCGCGCGGAAGATGCGACTGAAATGTGCGGCATCGGTGAACCCCCACCGCGCTGCGATGGCCGTCACGGGTCGATCACTCAGCACCGGATCCCTGAGGTCCCGCCGGCACCGTTCGAGTCGCCGTTGCCGGATGGAGGAAGCCACTGTTGTCCCGATTTCCTGGAAGAGGTCGTGCAGATGCCGCGTGGAGATGTAGTGGGCAGCGGCAATGGTTCCGGGCGAGAGTTCGGGATCACCGAGGTTGGCCTCGATGTAGTCGTGGATCCGCCCCAGCAGCAGCAGATGCGGATCGCGGCCCGTCTCGATCAGCTGATCGAGTTCACCGTTGAAAAGTGTGGTGACCAGGTCCAACGCGTTGTGGACCAACCTGAGCCCATTGGTGCCGGAAAGTGCCTCGAGGTTGTCGGCCAGTTTGACCAGGAAGGGGCTGATGAGTTCGCCCAGGCCCTCATCGCCCGGAATCCTCAAGGCAGTCACATGTCCCATGGCTTCGGCGGGCAGGTCCAGAAGGACGTGCGGGAACATGAGCACCAAAGTGCGGAACTCGTCGTCGAACGTTAGTTGATAAGGGCGGGAGGTGTCGTAGATGGACAGATCACCGGGGCGCAGCACGGCCTCGCGTTCGTCCTGAACCAGACGGCCCGAGCCTGCGAGCTGGATGCTGAGCTTGAAGAAGCGCCCGGTGGACTTGGCAATCAACTCCGGAGTGCGCAATACAGTGTGGGGACCGGCGGCAATTTCCACCACGGAGATCTGTCCCAGAACGCGTGCACGCATGATGCCGTGGAAGGTGGAGCCTTGGAAAGATGAACTCTTGGGGCCCGTTGCCAGAAGGGGTACGAAGGAGTTGGAGATTGCTTTGCTCCATTCCTGGAACGACTCCGCCACGATGGTTTCCACGGTTGCGGGGCCCGTATCAGCCGCGACGGTCATCGAACTCCCTTTCAATGGCCCGCGGCGCCGCTGCCACTGGGGCGGGAATGCCGGTTGTGCGGACGTGAGCTTGCCCACGATTCTACACCGGGGGTCGTGTACGTCCGTGCTTGCGTGCAGCGACAAACACCCTGCCGTGTGAGACAAGTCACGCAAGGGCCCTGCGGTGGAAGATTGCGGAATGACAGACACCGTGCCGCGCAATCTCCCGCGGCACCAAGGCAGGAGCACACTATGAGCGTGGACAACCCCGTCAAGGGCAGGACCGCCGGGGCCGTAGGCCCCAAGAGGCGGCTCGGCGTACCGGCAGTAACCTTCATGATTATCGCGGCCTCGGCGCCGCTGACCGTGCTCGCGGGCGGCGTAACCACCACCTTCGCGGTCACCGGCGTCACCGGCGTGCCGCTGTCCTTCCTGATCCTGGGCGCAATCCTGGCGCTCTTCGCCGTCGGTTACGCCGCAATGAGCCGGTACGTCACCAACGCAGGGGCGTTCTACGCCTACATCGCGCAGGGCATCTCACGGCCGGCAGGCGTGGGAGCATCACTGATTGCCCTCATGGCCTACAACCTGATGCAGGTGGGGATCTACGGGTTGTTCGGTTTCACCGTCTCTTCACTGCTGTCCGCCCGGCTTGGCGTGAGCATTCCTTGGTGGATTCCCGTGCTGGTGTGCATCGCAATCGTTGGGTGGCTGGGAGTGAACAGGGTGGACCTGTCCGCCAAGGTTCTTGGCGTTCTGGTTGCCCTCGAGTTCCTGGTGGTCATTGTGTACGACGTCATCAGCCTTGCGGTGGCCCCCGAGGGCGTTACAGCAGCAACGTTCAGTCCCGAAAGCCTGTTCGTTCCCGGGATTGGAGCAGTTCTCTCCTTCGGTATTGCCGCCTTCATGGGCTTCGAATCCGCCGCTATTTACGGTGAAGAGTCCAAGGACCCTAAACGCACCGTAGCCCGGGCCACCTTCGCTGCCGTCGCCATCATCGCTGTCTTCTACGCCGTCTCTGCCTGGGCCATGACCGTGGGAGCGGGGCCGTCCGCCGTGATCGAGGCGGCCACCACCAACGGCCCGGACATGATCTTCGCGTTCCTGGGTACTCACGGCGGCGTGCTGCTCAGCGACATCGCCCAGATCCTCTTCGTCACCAGCCTCTTCGCCGCGCTGGTCAGCTTCCACAACGCAGTAGCCCGCTATTTCTTCTCCCTTGGCCGCGAGCGCGTCCTTCCGTCAGCACTGGCCAAGGTGCGGACCGAAAGCGGGGCGCCGTTCGCCGGTTCGCTGGCGCAGACGGTGATTGCCGTCGTCGTGACCATTGCTTTCGCCATCGCCGGCTCGGGTTCCGAACTCGGCGAACTCTACCCCGTCCTGACCATGTTCACCTGGCTTACCAACAGTGGCGCAATCGGCCTCGTTCTGCTGATGACAGTGGTCTCTGTAGCAGTGATCGGCTTCTTCCGCCGGGAAAAGCACGGCGCGAGCCTGTGGGTCAGGGTGATCGCCCCAAGCCTTGGATTCGTGCTCCTCGCCGTGGTCTTCGTGCTCATCATGGCCAACTTCAATGTCCTGCTGGGACAGACTGAGTCGACGGCTGTCACGTTTGTCTTACCGATGCTGGTCCTGTTGCCCGGAGTTGTTGGAGTCATCTGGGGTTTGCGGCTGCGGCGCTCGCAGCCGGCACTGTACGCCCGGATCGGCCACGGCGCCGACGACTGACTCCCGGCGGAACGATCGGAAGCCCCGGCGAGTGTCGCCGGGGCTTCCTTGTTTTCTTCAGCTCATGTACTGCTTCGGTGGGCTGCATCCCCGGAGTGTGCGCTGAGCGTGAGTTGTGGTGACGTTCCAGGGCCCCTGGGTGGAAAACGTGCTGGTCGGTGAGGGAGGGCTCAAACGGGTGCGGCTTCAGGCCAGTTGGCTTTCAATGCGGGCAGCACTGGCAGCGAGCGCTTTGCCGACAGCGTCGGGGTCTTGGTCCGAGCGGATGTAGACGACGGCGATGGCGGCCGGCCGTCCGCCTGGAACCTTGATGGGGGCTGCTATGGAGGATAGTCCGGCGATGACTTCGTCGTGGCTGGTGGCGTAGCCGAGGCGGCGCGCCTCGTGGGCTTCGGCGCGGTAGGGGTTGGGGGCTCCCAGCTGCTGCCAGCGTTCTTCGGTCATGGTTGATTGGATGGCGATCCCGGGAGCGCCGGTGCTGACCGGGTGGCGGCTGCCTGGGTGTTGGGCGAGCGCGGCGCCGGAGTGTCGTGGCTCCACGGTCACCAAGGTGACGCATTCCTGGTGGTCCCATACGGCGACGAAAGCGGTCATGTGCAGGGTGTTGGCAAGCTGGGTGAGTTCGGGAAGGGCCGCGGTCTGGAGGTTCCGTGAGACGCCGCTGGCCAGGACCGCGAGTCCCGGGCCGGGTTGGACGCGTCCGGAGTCATCACGCACCAGCAGCGAGTGGTCTTCGAGTGTCCGCAGGATGCGATACGCCACGGAGCGGTGAACGCCCAGGGCCTCGGTGAGTTCGGCGATGCTGAGGGGCCTTTCGGCGGCCGCGAGGATCTCCAGCGCGCGGATCCCGCGTGAGAGGGTTTGCGACGGCGGAACCTGGGTTGGTGCTTCAGGTGGACCCTTGACGTCGCTGCGGGGATTCATGCGAACCATTCTATGGTGGCCCATACCTTAGGGGTCTGTGCTTTGGCTCACAGATTGTAGTATTCTTTCCTAACTGACCGTTCTGTCGGTTAATGCAAGTCACGTGCCGACCAGTCACTCTCACCCACATGGAGTTCCAATGACCGCAACTTCCACTGTCGACTCTCCGTCAGGACCCAGCAGCAAGCGCGAGGAGCGCAGGGTACTGGCCGGGACGTTGGTGGGCACCACCATTGAGTGGTACGACTTCTTCATCTTCGCCCAGCTGACGGCAACCCTGTTGGCGCCGTTGTTCCTGTCGCCGTTGGAGAAGTCCAACCCGGGAGTAGCCCAGCTTCTGTCCTTCGCCACGATCGGCATCAGCTTCCTGTTCAGGCCACTGGGAGCCTTCGTTGCCGGACACCTCGGAGACAGGATGGGCCGTAAGGCTGTGCTTGTCATGACACTGGTCATGATGGGTGCTGCCACTGCACTGATCGGCCTGCTGCCCACCTACGCAACCATCGGCGTTTGGGCGCCTGTCCTGCTGATCACCCTGCGCGTGGTCCAAGGGTTCTCCGCCGGTGGCGAGTGGGGCGGTGCTGCACTCATGGCTGTGGAGCATGCGCCGCTCAAAAAGCGCGGGCTCTTCGGCGCGTATCCGCAGATCGGTGTTCCCATCGGGATGATCCTGGCCACCGGGCTGTTGTTCCTGCTGCAGTCGGGAATGTCCAAGGAAGATTTCGCGTCATGGGGCTGGCGTGTGCCGTTCCTGTTGTCGGTGGTCCTCATTGTGGTGGGATACCTGATCCGTCGTGCCGTTGGTGAGAGCCCGGTTTTCAAGGAAATCGCCCAGCGCAAGGCTGAGAGCAAGGCGCCCCTGGGCGAGCTCTTCCGTAAGAACAAGAAGGAAGTTGTCCTTGCGGCCATGATCTTCATCGCCAACAACGCTGCAGGCTACCTGCTGATTGCCTTCTTCATCTCCTACGCCACACGTACTCTGAAGATGCCCACCCCGCAGGTCCTGCTCGCCACCACCGTCGCCTCATTCGGCTGGCTGATCTTCACCATGGTGGGCGGCTGGCTGTCGGACAAGATCGGCAGAGTAAAGACATTCCTGATCGGCTATGGTCTGGTCTTTGCCTGGATGATTCCCATGTTCATCCTGATCGACTCCAAGGACATCCTGCTCTACGGAACCGCCCTGTTCGTCCTGACCATCGGCTTGGGCCTGTCCTACGGTCCCATGTCCGCCATGTACGCCGAGATGTTCCCGGCACAGGTTCGCTACTCAGGAATCTCCATCGGGTACGCCCTGGGTGCCATCCTGGGCGGCGCCTTCGCTCCGCTGATCGCCCAGGCCCTCCTGGACACCACCAAGTGGTCCGGCTCGGTGGGCATCTACATCATGGTTCTCTGCGTGGTCTCCGCCATTGGCGTGATTCTCGCCAAGGAAACCCGTGGCCGTCCGCTGGGATACAGCGTTCACCACTAAGGCTCACCATTAAAGAGGGCAAAAAGGCGGGTGCGGTCCACAGGGACCGCACCCGTCTTTTTCGTGGTGGATGCCAGTGGCTATTTGCGGCCGCTGGCCCTCGCATCCTCCAGTTGACCTACGACGTCGGCGTCGGTCAACTGCCCGAAGTGTTCGTAGAAAGCGCCAACAGCATGGAATTTGCCCGGCGTGTGCAGGGCCATCACGACGTCGCAGACCCGGGCCAGGGACGTTGAGGCTTCCAGCGACGCCACGGGCACCGCGGCTATCACCACGGCGGCACCACCGGCCCGGACCGCCTCTACGGCTGCCCGCATGGTGGCCCCCGTGGCCAGTCCGTCGTCGGCCAGCACCACTGTCTTTCCGCGAAGATTGTGCTCGATGCCAGGATAAGTTTTTGCGCGGCGGGTCAGTTCGGAACGTTCACGGGCTTCCACGGCATCCAAAGCGGACTGTGAGATTCCGTGGGCGAGAATGAGTTCCTTCAGGGGCCTGTTGACCATCCGCAGGACGTCGCCCTGCGACCACGCCAGTGCCCCGAAAGCGGTCTCGTCACGGCCGGGGATGCCCAGCTTGCGGACCAGTACGGCACCGAATGGCAGGTATAACTCTGCAGCTGCTGCGGCGGCTACCGGGACTCCGCCACGGGCCAGGCCCAGGACAATGGTGTCAGGCCGTTCCCTCAGTTGGGGGAGTCCTTCAGCCAGGCGTCGACCGGCTTCCGCACGGTCCTTGAAACGCATGCCCATCTGCTCCACTTCCACGTAATTCGTTGCATGTCCAAGCCTACCGTCCACTCCTTGCCCGGTGACGCCCCCGCTGAAAGCATGGCCTTGTGAACAAGCCCATCGGATATTGGATCAAGAGGCTCGACGCCGCATTGGAAGTCCAGCTGGAGGCCACCCTGGCGCGGATCAAGCTCACCCGGCGTCAATGGCACACCTTGGGAGCCCTTTCGGAGGGCGCCATGCTGCCCGAACAGCTGGAGGGCATCCTCCAGCCGCTGTGGGGTGGCGATACCCGGATGCGCGAGCGGGAACTCGCCGCCTTGGTAGGGCATGGACTGATCATCATGATCGACCACCGGCTGGCATTGAGCGAACGGGGACGGGAAAAGTACCACCAGGCCCAGCGGCTGGTGGAAGACGCGCGCCAGGACTTGTCCATGGGCATAGGCATTGATGAGTACGCCATGGCCCTGAGCGTGTTGGAGCGCATGAGCCTGAATGCTGAGCGACTGGCCCGCTGAGAGGCTGGACCGCTTCGAACTAGACGCCGAGGAACTGAACGGCGGCTTCCTTGAAGGCCCGGCTTGTGATCACGTTGGTGTGAGTGCGCCCCGGGATCACCAGGGTCTCCACCATCCCGCCGCGTTTGCCGGCAATGGAGGCCAGTTCCGGCATGGTGGCTGCCCGTTCGTCCTTCTCGCCTGCTACGAGCAAGAGGGGCGTGTGAGGGGCGGCCTCGGCGGGATCGAAAGGTTCGCCCTTGATCGCCTCGATGAGGGACAACATGGCGAACAGGTTGTTGCTGGGCAGCATCTGGGCCATCTTCAGCAGCCCGGCCGTGGACGCGTCCTCGATGGGCGTGCCGTCAGCCAGGTGACGTTGGGCGGCGGCGAGGTCGAAAGCGGCCAGCGGATCCGCCGAACTTGGGCCGCCCAGGACGATGCGGTGCACCAGGTCCGGCTGGGTGGCGCCAAATTCCCAGGCCAGCCGCGAACCGAGCGAGTAGCCAATCACATCCAGTCCAGTGGACGGGTCGCCGTCGCGCAGGGGCCGGGCTCCGGCGTCGGTCGCTATTTGGAGCAGGTCGGCGCGTATGCGGCTGGGCGTGTACGAATCCAGGTCCTCGGGGGAGTGGCTCCGGCCGTGACCGGGGAGGTCAACGGTGATCACCCGGCGTCCTGCGTCCTGCAGGGTGGTGATCCAGCCGCTGTCCACCCAGTTCAGTTTGGTCGATGAAGAGAAGCCGTGGATCAGCAGCACAGGGCGCAGGCCGGCGTCGGTGGCCGGCTCATGGACTTCCACGAACAGTCCGGGGTCCGTGCCCTCTACTGTGTGCCTGTGCTGCTCCATGGTGTGCCTGCCGGTCATCATGTCAGTCCTCATCGAGTACGGCGCTCAGGCGGACCCGGCGCTTGGGTGCTTCGTCCTTCGGAACAGTGCCCACGATCCCGGCGGTGTCGTCCGGAACCTCGAACACAATCAGCGGCTCGCCAACGTTGATCGTGTCGCCGGGCGCACCGTGAATACGCACCACTTTACCCGCCTGCGGGCTGGGCAATTCGAGCGCTGATTTGGTGGTTTCTAGTTCCACAATCGCTTGGTTGCGTTCCACCTGCTGACCGGGCTCCACGAGCCAGTCCAGCACGGTTGCTTCAATGAGGCCCTCGCCGAGGTCGGGGAGCGGGAAGGAAATTTCAGCCACGGCGGTACTCCAGTACGCGTTGGATCCCAAAGAGGATGCGGTCGATGTTGGGGATGTATTCGTCCTCCAGGTCTCCGGAGGGATAAGGCACGTCGAAGCCGGTGACACGTTCCACCGGCGCCTTCAGGGTTGCGAAACAGCTCTGCGTAATGAGTTGGGCCACTTCGGCGCCCAGGCCTGAGGTCAGCGGCGCTTCGTGGACGACGACGGCGCGTCGCGTCTTGCCGACGGAGGTGGCCAATGCTTCGGCGTCGATCGGTTTCAGCCAGCGCAGGTCCAGGACCTCGACGTCGATGCCGTCTTCGGCTGCCAGTTCGGCAACCTGCAGGCATCGGGAAACCATGGCACCCCACGCCACGAGGGTGAGGTGGCGGCCTTCCCTGGCCACCCGGGCGCCGGTGAGGCTGCCGCTGTTGTCCGCATCGCCGTCGTGGGCTGCTGTGCCTGGAAGGGGGTTGGTGACATCCACCGGTCCCTTCTGCCAGTAGCGGGACTTCGGTTCCATGAAAATCACCGGATCCGGCCGGGATGCGGCGTATTTCAGCAGATGGTAGGCGTCGTGCGGAGTGGACGGCGAAACCACCTTGAGCCCCGGGACGTGCGCGAAGAGCGCCTCCAGGCTCTCTCCGTGGTGTTCGGGTGCCCGGATACCCCCGAAGCTGGGCACACGCAGGGTGATGGGCATGGGCAGCGTGCCGCGGCTGCGGTAATTCATTCGGGCGATCTGGCAGACGATCTGGTTGATGGCGGGATACGCGAAGCCGTCGAACTGGACCTCGGGGATGGGGTGGAAGCCAGCCATGGCCAAGCCCACGGACATGCCGAGGATGCCGGACTCGGCAAGCGGGGTGTCAAAGACGCGGGCCTCACCATGCTTGGCCTGGAGGCCGTCGGTGATGCGGAAGACCCCACCCAGCCTGCCGCAGTCCTCGCCGAAGATGACACTTTTAGGGTTTTCGGCCAGGATTTCATCGAGTGCACGGTTGAGTGCTTGCTGCATGGACATCTGGCGAACGCCGGCGGCGGCAGTTTCAATACCCGGCGCGGCAGTAATGGTCTCAGACATGTTCGGACTCCTCGCGCCACGCGGTGGCCTGCGATTGAAGGGCGGGCGTTGGTTCCTGGAAGACCAGGCTGAACATTTCAGCGCCGGGCCGGGGACCCAGCTCTGCTATGCCCTCACGGACGGCTTCTTCCTCCTCTTCCGCCAGGCGCTGTGCCTCTGCGAAGAACGCTTCGTCGGCCACGCCGTCGGTCAGGAGCCGCTGCTTGAAGCGCTCCAGCGGGTCCTCACCGGCGTCGAGGCGTTCCTCGTCCAGCGTGCGGTAGCGGCCGGGGTCGTCGGCAGTGGAGTGTGGACCACGGCGGTAGGTCATTGCCTCGATCACCACTGGACCATTGCCTGCACGGCAGTGGGCGAAGGCGGAGCGGGTGGCTTCGAAGACGGCTACCACGTCATTGCCGTCCACCTGCACGGAAGGAATTCCATAGCCTGCAGCCCGCGCCGCGACGGAGCCGCCGGCTACCTGGCGTTCTGTGGGTACCGAGATTGCCCAGCCGTTGTTCTGGATGAAGAAGACCACGGGGGACTTCATGACGGCGGCGAAGTTCATGGCTTCGTGCACGTCGCCTTGGGAGGAGGCGCCGTCGCCGAAGTAGGTCATGGCCACGCCAATGTCACCCGTTGCGTGGCCAGCCAGGGTTTGGCCGTGGGCCCAACCGACGGCGTGCAGGACCGAACCTGCTACTACTGCCTGGATGGGGGCGAACCTGGATTCCAACGGGTTGTACATGCCGCCGTGCCAGGTGGCTTTGTGCGTGGACATGTATCCCACCATGTCCAAGCCCATGGCCCGGGCTACACCCATTTCACGGTAGGTGGGGAAGACGAAGTCGCGGGTCCGGTCCACGGCGTAGCCGCTGCCTACCTGCGCGGCCTCCTGCCCGAGCTCCGGCGCGTATCCCGGGATGATGCCCTGGCGCTGCCAGGCAACCGCTGAGGTGTCCAGGTGCCGGACGGCTGCCATCAGGGTGTATAGCTCACGAAGTTGATGGTGGGTCAGCGGGGCCGCGTCATCCTCGACGGCTCCCCGCACGGCTTTGGTAGTCATGGCTGTGACCCTAGTCACCCATCCGGGGTATGTGCAATCAGCTCAGTTCAAACGGAACACTTTGTACAATTTGGGCACAAAAAGACGTCCCACACAGTACAAACTGTGCGGGACGTCTGGATGGTGATGAGCAGACAGCTACTCTACCGACGTGGGCTGCTTGGCGGCCTTGGACTTGGCGTTGATGAAGCAGCCAGCGGCGATGACCAAGATCAGGATGAATGTTCCGATCAGCTGTCCGGCGCTCTCAGGGTTGGCGAAGCCCACTACCAGGATGAGGCCCAGGAGGACGAGTCCCACGATGGTGAGGAACGGGAAGCCCTTCATGCGCAATGGCAGTACGGTGCCTTCCTTGTCAGCCCTGCGGCGCAGGATGAACTGGGAAACCAGCGCAGTACCCCAGACCACCAGGCACGTGGAGCCCACCAGGTTCAGGAGTGCCGGCAGGATTTTCTCCGGGAACAACAGCTCAAGGACTGTGGCAATGAAGCCGAAGGCAACCGAAATTCCGACGGCGGCCACAGGAACCTTGGAGCCGCTCAGGCGGGACAGGAAGCGAGGCGCTTCGCCGCGCTCAGAGAGGGAGAAGATCATGCGGGAGGCGCCGTACAGGTTGGCGTTGAGGGCGGACAGCAGGGCGACCACGGCTACCAAGGTGATGGCGGCACCGGCGCCTGGGATGCCCGCGAGGTCCAGCACGCCGGCGAACGGAGACTTTAGTCCCTCTGAGCCCACAGGGAGAACGGCTGCGATCACGAAGACGGAGCCGATGTAAAAGACCAGGATGCGCCACACCACCGTACGGATGGCCTTGCCAACGCTGTGGGCGGGGTTCTCGGTTTCAGCGGCAGCGACGCTGACGATCTCTGTTCCACCGAAGGCGAAGATGACGACGAACAAGGCGGCGGCGATGCCGCCGATGCCGTTGGGGGCGAAGTCGCCGAACGCGGAGAAGCCGGGCGACGGGACGTTCGGCAGCCAGCCGAAGAGCAGGGCCGCGCCAATGAGCAGGAAGATCACGATGGCAGCGACCTTGAGGATGGCGAACCAGAATTCGAACTCGCCGAAGTTGCGCACGCCCACCAGGTTGATGCCGGTGAACACCACCATGAACACCAGTGCAAGGACCCATACGGGGATGACTGGCCAGATGGAAAACAGGAGCCCGGCCGCTCCAATGGCTTCGGCGGCAATAACCACTACCAGCTGCAACCACCACAACCAGCCGATGGTTCCGCCGGCGGTCTTGCCCATGGCTTTCTCCGCGTAAACGGAGAATGCACCGCTGTTCGGGTTGGCGGCCGCCATCTCGCCGAGGGCCCACATGACCAGGATGATGAGGGTGCCGGCCACGAGATAAGAAATGAGCACCGCCGGTCCGGCGGCCTGAACGCCTGCTCCCGAGCCGAGGAAGAGGCCTGCGCCGATCGCGCTGCCCAGGCCCATCATGGTGAGCTGGCGTGGCTTGAGGGAGTGGCCGAGGCCGGATGTGGGGGCAGGAGCCGCGATGGACTTCGTTGTCATACGTGTCTACCTTCTATGGATTACATGCTGGTTTGGCGCGTTGGCCTCATGGGCTTGGCGCGCGGGCGTCGACGACGCAGCAAGAGCCGTGGAATAATTCTCGCAGATTGTAAGATACATCACTTTTTGCTGTAGCGATGTGATGGGTACGGATCCCCGGGGACAGGAACTTTGATGCTGGTCGATGCGCTTGATGCAAAAATTGTACGTTTCTTCACGGATTCGCCGCGATCTTCGGTGCTGGAGGCCTCCCGGGTGCTCAGGGTTGCCCGGGCTACGGTGCAGTCCCGGATTGATCGCATGATCGAGAACGGGGTCATCGGATCCTGGGTTCCACAACCTGATCCGGCCAATTTCGGCTTTCCGGTGGTGGCGTTCTGTTCCGTCACCATTACCCAGGAGATCGGCCATGACGCGATCATTGAAAGCCTGAGTGCCATCCCGGAAATTATCGAGGTCCACACGGTCACGGGTAATTCGGATCTGATGGTGAGGATTGCGGCGCGGTCCAACCCGGATATGCAGCGTGTCCTTGACGCCATGATCGCCACCAAGTCTGTGGTCCGGTGCTCATCTGTCATAGTCCTGAACAGTCACATCCAGGGGCGGACGCTGCCGCTGATGGAAGCCGCTGCGAAGCCAGTGTGACGTAAAGCATTTTGCCAAGCGCCTGTTGAGTCGTACCATTAGTTCTAGTCAAGATGACTTTAACTAACGCTCCACTTCACTGGAGAGCGTTCCGGACGGCGACGAAGCGAGGTGAAAGGCGTGAACACCAACTCAGCCAACGTTGCCGAGCGGCGGCTCGCACCGCCGTCGTTGGCTATTTCAACGGTGATTTTCGCGCTCCGCCCCAGCGAGACCTCCGGGCGACCCACACTGTGGCTCCCGCTGGTCCGGCGCATCCGTGAACCCTTCAAGGACATGTGGGCGCTTCCCGGCGGACCCCTGGCCCATGACGAATCCCTCCAGGATGCGGCCTCACGGAACCTCCGCGAAACCACCGGCCTGACGCCCCACTACCTCGAGCAGTTGTACGCCTTCGGAGGCCTCCATAGATCACCCACCCAGCGGGTGGTCTCCATCGTGTACTGGGCCCTGGTGCAACCCACCGAGGCTGCCCTCGCTGACGAATCAGAGAATGTGCGCTGGTTCAGGGCGGACAGGCTCGGAGAACTCGCCTTCGACCACAACGCAATCGTGGACTACGCCCTGTGGCGGCTCCGCAACAAGATGGCCTACGGGTCCATCGCCTACCACCTGCTGGGCGAGTTCTTCACCCTCGCCCAGGTCCGCGAAGTCTACGAGGCCGTGCTGGATCGCCAGCTCGATCCCGCCAACTTCCGCAGGCACGTCAAGGCGACACCGGAAATCGAAGAAACCGGTGAATACCTTCAAGGCGGGAAACACCGCCCGCCACGCCTCTACCGCTTCACCGGCACGCCCGGCCTCGGGCCAGATAACAGGAGTACACCATGAGCAGCGTCAACACTGCCGTCCAGCTGATCACCCGCGAAGAAGCCGAGAAGGGCCTCTCCCGCGCAGGGTCCACGTGCAGCCCGGCCCTCGCCAGGGGCCCATGGGAATACGACCTCGCCGAATCCCTCGCCGGGGAACCCGCTTATGGCCCGGGCGCCTCCATCGACGACGTCGCTCCCAAAGCAACGCCGCGCCAGGGCCAGCTGCCCGAAGAGTACAAAAAAGCCACCGACGCCGAACTGGACGCCCGTATCCGGGCGGCCAAAGCAACACTCGGGGACCGCGCCGTCATTCTGGGCCACTTCTACCAACGCGATGAAGTTATCCAGTACGCGGACTTCGTAGGCGACTCCTTCCAGCTCGCCAATGCTGCCCTGACCAAGCCCGACGCCGAAGCGATCATTTTCTGCGGCGTCCACTTCATGGCTGAGACAGCGGACATCCTCTCCACACCGGAACAGGCCGTCATCCTGCCGAACCTCGCCGCAGGATGCTCCATGGCGGACATGGCAGATGAAGACTCCGTGGAGGAATGCTGGGAGCAGCTGGAAGAGCTCTTCGGTACCGAGCCGGATGCCTCCGGACGCGCACCGGTCATTCCCGTCACCTACATGAACTCTTCCGCAGCGCTGAAGGCGTTCTGTGGACGAAACGGCGGGATTGTCTGCACCTCCTCCAACGCCAAAGTGGTGCTCGAATGGGCCTTCGAACGCGGGCAGCGGGTCCTGTTCTTCCCCGATCAGCACCTGGGCCGGAACACCGCCAAGGCACTGGGCGTCCCGCTCGAGCAGATGCCCATGTGGAACCCGCGCAAGGAACTCGGCGGAAACGACGAACAAACACTGCAGGACTCCCGGGTCATCCTCTGGCACGGCTTCTGCTCAGTCCACAAGCGCTTCAACGTGGGCCAGATCGAGAAAGCCCGGCAAGACTTCCCGGGCGTCAACGTGATCGTCCACCCCGAATGCCCCATGGAGGTAGTGGACGCCGCAGACTCCGCAGGATCCACCGACTTCATCAAGAAGGCCATCGCAGCCGCCACCGAACCCACCACGTTCGCCATCGGCACCGAGATCAACATGGTGAACCGGCTCGCCGCCGAAAACCCGCAGCACACCATATTCTGCCTCGACCCCGTCATCTGCCCGTGCTCCACCATGTACCGCATCCACCCCGGCTACCTCGCCTGGGTCCTGGAGGAACTCGTGGAGGGACGCATCGTCAACCGCATCACCGTTGACGACTCCGTGCAGGACAACGCCAAAATTGCGCTGGAACGCATGCTGGCAGCCAAGCCTGCCTAAACAACCGGCACCACCAAGCCGGCATCACTATCCGGGCACAACACACCCGACGAGCCGAATCGAGCCCCACATGACTACAGAGAGCCTTCCTGGCGGGCCTGCACCCCAGCGGCTGGTCGTCGTCGGAAGCGGCATAGCGGGACTGTACTCAGCCCTGCTGGCCGCCGAAGCCGGCGCGGAAGTGGTGCTGTTGACCAAAGGCGCACTCGCGGACAGCAACACCTACTACGCCCAAGGCGGGATCTCCGCCGTGTTGGACGATCCAGCCCCCGGCGATACCGTGGCAGCCCACATCGCGGACACGCTCAAAGCCGGGGCCGGCCACTGCAACGAAGAAGCGGTACGGGTGTTGTGCACCGAGGCACGTTTGGACATCGCAGGGCTGGGGCGTTTCGGCGTCCGCTTCGACCTCGACGTCGACGGTGATCCCGCGCTGGGCCTGGAAGCCGCCCACTCGGCTCCCCGCATCCTGCACGCAGGCGGCGACGCCACAGGAGCCGGGGTGGCGGCCGCGCTGATCAGGACAGTCCTGGACTTCCAAGCCGCAGGAAAGATCCAAGTGATCGGGCACGCCCACGTCACGTCGCTCTCCCTGGGCGGCGAGCAGGGTGGCCGTGTGGTGGGGGCCAATTTCCTTCACGACGGGCGGCACCACGGCGTCCACGGTGACTCCGTCCTGCTCGCCACCGGCGGAGCCGGACAACTCTTCGCGCAAACCACCAATCCCGCCGTGGCAACAGCAGATGGCTTGGCGCTCGCATGGCGTGCGGGTGCCGCCGTCGCCGACCTTGAGTTCTTCCAATTCCACCCCACCTGCATGGTGCTTCCTGAGGAAGCCCGAGAAGCCGAGGGCAACAATGACCCCCTGCTCATCTCCGAAGCAGTGCGGGGCGAAGGCGCCATCCTGGTAGACGCCACCGGTCACCGCTTCATGCCCGACTACCACCCGGATGCCGAACTCGCACCCCGGGACGTCGTCTCCCGCACCATCGCCCTGCACCTGGCAAAACTCGGGGACCCCAACGGCCACGTATTCCTCGACGCCACCGTGATCGAAGGACAGCGGGGCTGCGGCTTCCTGGCCAAGCGATTCCCCACCCTCAGCAAACGCACCCGCCAAGCCGGAGTTGACTGGACAACAGAGCTCGTCCCCGTGGCACCCGCGGCCCACTACTGGATGGGCGGCGTGGTGACCGACCTCCACGGCCGCACCTCCGTTCCCGGGCTCCTGGCTGCCGGGGAAGTGGCCTGTACCGGGGTGCAAGGCGCCAACCGCTTGGCGAGCAACTCCCTCCTCGAAGGCCTCGTGTTCGGGCGGCGGGCTGTGGAAGCGTTCCTGGGTTCGTCGGGTGCGTCGCCAGCCGGAGTCCCTCTGCGTGCTAACTCGGCCGCGGGCGGCGGCGCCACAGGCCCCTTGGCGCCTGCGCTCGCGCCTCGTACCGGCAATCGCCTCGCAAGCTCGGCGGCCGGTTCGGGCCCTCACGCGACAACGGCGCTGTCGGGGCCTCCGGCGCCGCTGGAAGAGGAGTTGTCGACTAATCCGGGCGGTTGGGCGTTGGTGTTGGATCCGGTGCCTGCTCCTGTTGCCTGGGAGTTTGACTCTTTGCCGGGGCCGGGGGCTCGGGAGGCATCTTTTGCGGAGGCGGGGATGTTTTCG
>NZ_LNUV01000003.1:0-37439 GCF_001512285.1 Arthrobacter sp. EpRS71
GGTCGGAGATGTGGATGAGAGACGGGGGGTGGGGGGAGGAAGCAGGGGACGCCGGTTCTCATGTCGATGCGCCACTGCTCTTTGTGGATGAGGTGGTGGTGGTGGCTGCAGAGCAGGGTGCCGTTGTCGGTGCTGGTGGTGCCGCCGTGTGACCAGTAGGTGGTGTGGTGGGCTTCGCACCAGGGTGCGGGCATGGTGCAGTCGGGGAAGGCGCAGCCGCCGTCGCGGGCGGTGATGGCTTTGCGGATGTGGGGTGGGAAGATCCGGGTGGTGCGGCCGATGTCCAGGATTCGGGAGTCGCTGCCGAGCAGGACGGGGAGGATGTCGGCGTCGCAGGCGATTTTGCGGATGGTGGTCGGGTGGAACGGGCCCAGAAAAGTCGCCGTCCCAGAGCTGAGGTGGTTCCGGGCTGTGGAATTGTGGCCGGGTTGGTTTCCCCGCTGGTGGGTGAGTTGTTCGAAGAGGTCCCGGTGGTCGATGGTGACCGTGAGTTGGGCCCGGAGTCCGCCGTTGGAGGGCAGCTTCCCGGTGCTCATCGCGACACCGCACGCGCCGACGAGGCCGTCGAGGAGTTTCTGGGCCCGGGTGCGCAGGTCCAGGACGGGTCCTGCTCCAGCTCCGGCGTGGGGCTCGTTGTCGGTGGTGGACTCGGATTGGGATGGGGTGGTGAGCCTGGGGTTGGTGGCGGTGTTCATGACGGTGGTGAGGGTTTCGTATTGTTCGGCAGTGGCGAAGATTTCGAGGTGGTGGAGTCCATGGCGGCGTTTGCGTCGGAGGAAGGCGCCTTGGAGTTGGCGGAGTGCTTCTTCGGAGGGCTCGTGGCCGTCTTGATCGATCAGGTCAGTCCAGCGCCGTGCCATCTTGGCCACGAAGTCCGGGTCGGTCTCAATGGCGGTGGTGGTGAGGGCCTGTTCCATCCGGGCGATGGTCTCTTCATCGGCGAGGTGCCGGACTTTGCCCAGGGCGATACTGATGATCGTCGCAGACCGGGAAGGTACCAAGGCCGATCCGATAGCGTCGGCCAATACTTCGCGCCGGGCCGGGACGTCTTGCCCTGTCATTCCCACCCGGGGCAGCACCTCGGCTGCGAGAGCAAGCCGGCGCCGGGCCTCCCCGATGCCGATCCGCAACCGTGCCCGAAGGAACTCCGCCGCGTTCCGGTACCCATCATCCAAAACGCCAGCCGTCGCAGCCGGTGTTGCTCCCTCCGGCTCCGCTCCCGCCGGCTCCGCTCCCTCCGGCTGCGTACCCGCCGGCAGCGTACCCGCTGAGACAGCGGTTGCGGGAGCCGCCGAAGACCCTGCCGGATCAGTCCAACCTGTACGCCACTCCGGTGCTGCTGCCGAGGTCCTGCCCGGTTGGGCTTGCTGCGCTTCGTGTCGGGTGCGTTCCACCGCCTGCGCCGCGACAACCTGCAAGTACTCCAAGGATCGGGACATCTCTTCGATCCTGTCGGCAAAGCCGGCGGCCTCCTCGAACCCGAAGAGCCGCGCGTCGTCGGCGATGGATTCGCGGAGCGAGCTCAGGGCGTCGTCCGTCTTCGTCATACGAAAACCATGATCCATGGCCGCTGGGTTCACGTTTGCAGTCGCGCTGAATCCCGACGACCACGTCAACGACTCCCGGCCGCGAGGCAGCTCCCTGGATCTGGGGCGATCCGCGATGGTGTCTGCCGCCGTCGTACTTTTGAACGCTGCCAGTCTCTCTGGCACGCCGAGAGACCTAAGGGGGTCGCGTCGTTGGACCGCCGGAGCGCGGGACAGTCCAACCCGCTGCTCGATGATCGTCCCGATGGCTCCCATGCAACAAACCTGTCATGGGGCTCTGACATTTTTAGCGGGAAGGACGTACGCGGCTACGTAGTGATCTGCTCGCGCAGGATATCCGCGTGCCCGCAGTGCTGCGCGAGCTCCCTCAGCATGTGGAGGTAGACCCATCGGAGGGGGAGTGGTCCGCGACGGTTCCCCAGCAGCAGATCGTCGAGGCCCAGCTCAGCAACTGCCCGCCGGGACGCCTCGCACGCTTCTTGGTGGGCTGCTTGAATGCTGGCGATGGTGTCGTGCTCGTCCAGGATGAACGACTCGTCAGGTGACGCGGGGATGCCAATCTCTGCGCGGGACCTTCGGGTGATGGCTTCGTCGAACCACACCTTCTCCACGAACGTCGCGTGCTTTACCAAGCCCAGCAGCGTGGTCCGCGAGGCGACCAGCCGCCGTCGTGCTTGTTCCTCCGTGAGCCCATCCAAACAGGCGTTCAGGGCTGTGCGATGCTCGTCCAGGAAGGTATCGAACTGAATGCGGGCACTCTGGTTGATGACGTCTTCAGTACCCACCTGGGGAAGTGAGCTCATCCGAAAACCACCGTGCCGTCGTCGTCGATCTTCCAGCCGGGGTTGTGCGCAATCTCCCAAACGATCCCGTTCGGATCCTTGACGTGGCCGTGGAAAATGCCGCCGAAAGCGCCGGCCTGGGCGGGTTTGATGACCGTGGCGCCAGCGGCCACCAGGGCGTCGATGGTACTGGACACTTCCTCCGGACTTCCCACGTTGTGTGAAAGAGTCACTCCGCTGACGCCCGGTGTGGGAGCAGGTGCACCGAGGTCCTGATCGAACTTTTCGGCGTCGAACAGGCCGAGCATCAGCCCCGGCGCAATCTGGAAGAAGAGAATCTCGCCGGGAACATCCATAGCCGGATCCCAACCGAGCCCGTCCTTATAGAAGGCGCGCGCGGCGTCGAGGTCCGGCGTGGCGAACGTGAGGAAATGTAGTCGCTGGTCCATGAGGGAAGCCTAGCGGGAATGTACGAGCGGACAGTGCCACAATGAGGGCATGGTGGAACCAGCTCATCCCAAGCGTCGCCGGGCAGCGTCGTGGATTCTTGCGGTGGTGCTGACCGTATTTGCCACAATGGGAGCTATTGGGTGTAGCCCATCCCTGAGTTCACCACCCTGCATGCCTCCCGAATATCAAGTGAACCCTTCGTCTGCCAAACCTGGCGAAGCAGTGACGGTGTCGGCCCCGGATGCGACGTGTAACCCCCGTTATGGCAGCAACGCCCAAGTCCGCATTGTGTTCACTGACGCCATGGGAGTTGAGGTCCTCAACACCACTGCGCCCATGACCGACAAGGGTGGGTTCGCCTTCACCGCAGAGGTGCCCACTCCCACGGCAGTGGGTGAGGTGGCCGTTTACGCCGCGCCGGAGGGAGTGGACTGGTGTGATGACACGGGCAAGAACAACCGCGCCGGTCCCGGCGAGGACGAGCTGGAGATGGCCTCCTGCGCGAAGCCCATGAAGCCACTCACCATCACAAAGTAGCCAACAGCCAGTCCTGTTGAGACCCGGTCCGAGCGTGGGAGGATGGAGCAGTGGAACCCCTCTTCGACTTCCTTGGCAGTTACTGGTGGCTCATTTTCCCTATAGGCGGGATGGCTGGTGGCTGGGCAAGTCAGTGGTCCAAGGCCAGCGCAGAACGGCACCGGCGCAAGGTGGAGTTGTTGAAGTTGAAGAACCAACTCGCGGTACACGAGGAAGCCAACCAGGCCGAGGTAGTCTCGCTGATTGCTGCGCACGATTCCGTGAACCACAGGTGGCTTGAGTACGAGCTCGACGTAGGAAACCTCATAGACTTCCCGCTCATGACGGACGTCCGCGAACCGCTGACGGTCGCGTTCCTGCGGGCCAAGAAAGAGGCCGACGGCTTGCGCCCCGCCACCCCTGAAGAAATTTCGACGCCGGCCCGGCTGGCTGAGTATCGGGCGGCTGTCCACAGCTATGAACTCGCATTCGACGTTGCCGAGCGTGAAGCGAGGCGTATCAAGGACGGCAACTTCAGCGGCCCCGAACGCCAGCGGCTGGCGACAGCCAGGAAACTGCTCCGCATCGCCGAGGACACCGCCGCCACCCCCGCCGAACGTCAAACGGCATACAAGCGTGCCCGTAAGGAACTCGACGGCTTGATCGTCCTGCCGGAGGCCACCGTTGCGGCGCTGGAGAGCAAGATCATCAGCATGCTGGACACCCGCAAGGACCCGGACACAGACGCGCGGCTCGCTTGAGGCTGAGGCGTGTGGTCATTACGGGGTCTGGCCGCGGACTGGGTAAGTCGTTGGTGGAGGAATTCTCCGACGCCGGGTGGGCGGTTGTAGCGGTCGCGCGGACGCCCACCACGTGGCCAGACCGGCCGCGCGTCACGGCAGTGACTCACGACATTCGGGACGAGCCGACCGTCGAGTTGATGTCAGTCATCGGAAACGGGCCCGTTGACGTGCTCATCAACAATGCTGCCCAAGGAGCTCCGCACGCCAAGCTGGGTGACATCGCAACGGCAGGTGTCATGAACGCCGTCGATGTTAACGTCGCCGGCCCCCTGCGTCTGGTGCAGGCCCTTTTGCCTCAGCTGTTGGCTGCGCCGGATCCGGTGATCATCAACGTCACGTCCCGCTTGGGCTCTGTGGCGGCGCAGGCACGGGGTGACTACTCGGATCTCTCAACAAGCTACGCCTATAAAATCTCCAAGGCCGCACAAAACATGTTGACTATCTCCCTCGCTCAAGACCTCGCCGGGCAGGTTCGATGCTGGGCTGTTCACCCGGGCAAACTGGCCACCGGGATGGGTCAGGCCGACGCTTCCAAGGATCCACGGGTGGCGGCACGTGAGCTGAGGGAACTGGTTGATTCGCCAGACCGTACCTCGCCACGGTTGGTTTCACTGGGGTCGGCCGACCTGGCCTGGTAGCGTCGCCCTCACATCAGGCCGTGCCTTCACCACCTTCTTTGAGCTGGGAAAGGCCGTTATGCAACCCAATGTGGGTGAATTCGGGTGGCCGTGGCTCCAAAGTGGGTGGTGACGGTACGGGAACGAGCTCAACTCCACGCCCACCACGCTCCGAACAGCCGGCCATGGCTTCGGCCCGGGTCTTCGGTGCGGGGTAGCACGTCATCACTGCGGGATCACCGAGCAGGGAGTACGTCCGCAGCCTACCTTCATCCGTCTGGTGCTTCACCACTTACTTTGACGCTGCAAAACCGCAATGCAACCAAAATTGGCTGAATAGTGGGGTCCAGAAACCAAAGTGGGTGGAGGCGGTACGAGCCGCCAACAGGCCCACCTGGTCAAACCTGCCGCACGCTCACCGGCGTCAGCATCTCCCGTTCGAACCCCACCACGCGGCGCGGTCCATCCAGAATGACCTCATGCGTAGCAGCATCGGACGTACTGGACGTGGAAAGGTGCAACTTCACCAGCCCGGGCGTCACTACCCGCTGCAGGTCCACCCCGGTGAAGGACGTGCGGTCGGCGTGTACCTCAAAATCCACGACGGCGGACGCGCCGGCTTCCAGCTCTACGCGGGCGTAGCCGATCAGCTCACGGACCGGGCGGACCACTTCGCCCACCGGATCCTCCAGGTACAGCTGGACTACCTCGGCGCCATCACGCGAACCAGTATTGGTGACCGTGCAACTCACAAGCACCGAGTCAGACGTCGACATGGCGGGTGCACTGCACTGGTGCCCGGCCAGCTCGAACGTTGTGTAGGACAGGCCGTGCCCGAAGCCGAACAGAGGTGAGGGGTCCAGCGCGCTGACCCCGCTGGGTCCGGCGAGCTTCGAATGTAAGTAGGTCCCGGGCTGTCCGCCAGGGGAGCGCGGCACTGATACGGGCAGCTTCCCGGAAGGATTGACAACGCCGGTGAGGACGTCCCAGAGTGCCTCGGCTCCTTCTTCGCCAGGGAAGAAGCCCTGGACGATGGCGTCCGCACGGTCAACAAAGTCACCCAAGGCGTAGGGCCGGCCGCTCAGAACGACCACCACGGCACGCGTCCCGGAATCCGCGCAGGCATTAAGGACGTGGTCCAGCATCAAGTGCTGGTCACCGGGCAGTCGCAGATCAGGCGCATCGTTGCCTTCGCCGGACGTTCCCCGGCCAAACAGTCCGGCGTTGTCGCCAACCACCACCACGCAGGTGTCCACGGAAGACGCCACCTTGCAGGCTTCGGCGATCTGTTCCTCCGTGGCGGCTTCGCAGTTGCCGGTAACGGACGTTGCCACGGGCCCGAACCGCGCAGCCGCCACCCCTGCCACGGAAGGAACGGAAATACCCATCGGCACCTCAGGGTGCGAGGCCCCAACATGGGCATCAAAGGAGTAGCAGCCCAGCATCGCGAAGGGGTCCTCGGCCAGCGGGCCGACTACTCCCAGTGACCCAGTTGAAGGGACAGGAAGCGGCAGTGCCGCGGCGCCCTTGAACGAACGGTTACTCAGCAACACCAAGGACTGGGACGCCAGTTCCCGGGCCAAGGCACGGTTCCCAGCGCAATCAAGGTCGATGTGACCGGCCAGCGCCGGCGGGGCGGGGGAGAAGTCAGGCGACAACAGGCCAACCTCTGCCTTCTGCGTCAGGACCCGGCGCAGTGCCACGTCAACGATGGACTCATCCAGCGCCCCTTCACGGATCCGCCTCAGCAGCGGCTCACCGAAGCAATTCACCGTAGGAAGTTCAACGTCGACGCCGGCGCTCAAGGCCAGCACGGCGGCGTCACCTGAATCTGCGGCCACGCCGTGCGTGACGTCCAGGAACGCTATGCCGAAGTAGTCGGCTACCACTGTCCCGGTGAAACCCCACTCCTCACGAAGCAGCCCGGTCAGAAGGGCGCGGTTCCCGGCGGCCGGTACGCCGTCGACGTCGGTATAAGCGTGCATCACCGATCGGGGGCCGCCGTGGCGGATGGCCATTTCGAACGGGGGCAGCATGACGTCGGCGAGTTCGCGGGGACCCATGGAGACTGGCGCATGGTTGCGGCCGGCTTGCGACGCTGAGTAGCCAACAAAGTGTTTGAGCGTGGCAACAATTCCGGCGGATTCCAAGCCTTGGACGTAAGCGGTGGCCACGGTTCCCACCAAGTAGGGGTCCTCGCCGATGGTCTCTTCCACGCGTCCCCAGCGGAGATCGCGCACCACATCCAGCACCGGGGCGAGGCCCTGATGAACCCCCAGGGAACGCATGTCCGCGCCGATTCTGGCAGCCATTTTCCGCACCAGCGGCGCATTGAAAGTGGCACCCCAGGCCAACGGAACGGGGAAGGCCGTGGCTTTCCATGCCGCCAAGCCGGCCAGGCATTCCTCGTGGACCTGCGCGGGGATGCCGAACCGCGAGGCCGCCATGATCTGCTCCTGCGCGGCAGCCAGCCGGCGTGCGCCCTCGGCCGGCTCAACCGGAACGGTGCCGTACATGCGCGTTATTTGCCCCAAGCCGTGGGCGATCATCTGGTCCCAGGTGCGTGTGTCGCCAGCCATTTGGTTTTGCAGGGGAGCCACAGAGTCGCCGTCGGTGGAGGCGTTGACCCAAACTCCCACCAGTTGGGCGAGCTTCTCTTCAAGCGTCATGGTGCTGATGAGGTGCTCAACGACGTCCGGCGCGGGAACGGGGGCAAGTGATTGCTGATCGGCGGCGCCGGTGCTCACGGGCTTCTCCTTGATTCTGCGGATGATTTTTAGAAACTATCAGAAATATCTAATTACTTTCCATAGTTGAAAACCCTTGACTTGCCGCATTCACTCTCCATAGCGTTGAACACCGAACAGGAAAACACTCGCTCACAGGACTATCAAGTGGTCCGTGAGAAGTAAGAAACTTTCGGAAATTCAACGGAGAACCCATGAAAAGATACAGAGTGGCCATTGTTGGCACTGGCGGGATCGCGGCAGTGCATGCGTCCAATCTGGCGCGGACAGACAACCGTGCGGAGGCAGTGGCCGCATGCGATGTGGATGAAGCCCGGCTCCAGTCCTTCGCCGATGAGCACGGGATCACAGGCCGGTACCAGAGCCTTTCCGAACTGCTGGCAGAGACCGCCCCGGATATCGTGCACCTCTGCACGCCGCCCATGATGCACATCGACCAAGCGATCGAGTGCCTTGAAGCAGGCGTCCATGTCCTGTCCGAGAAGCCGCCCGCCCTCAGCCTGGCCGACTTCGATCGGCTGAACGACGCCCAAGCCAAGGGTGGCGCCCAGTTCTCCTGTGTTTTCCAACATCGATTCGGTGACGCCTCTGCGGCTGCCCGGTCCTTGATCGGAGGCAGCGACTTCGGCCGGCCCCTCGTGGCCCGCTGCGACACGCTCTGGTACCGCCCTGACGAGTACTTCGACCTCCCGTGGCGGGGCACGTGGAAGGCCGAGGGCGGTGGGCCCACCATGGGCCACGGCATCCACCAATTCGATCTCTTGCTTCACCTGCTGGGGCCGTGGGAAGAAGTCACCGCCATCGCTTCGCGGCAAGCCCGGGCAACCTCCACAGAAGACTTCTCGGCGGCTTTGGTCCGCTTTGAAAACGGTGCCGCCGCCACCGTGGTCAACTCCCTCCTTTCGCCCAGGGAAACCTCGGACATCCGGATCGACTGCGAGTTCGCCACCGTTGAACTCAGCCACCTCTATGGCTACGGCACCAAGGACTGGACCATCACCGCGGCGCCGGGTCACGAGGACGCAGTCTCCGGCGCGTGGGGGAGCCAGCCATTGGAGCGGGGCAGCGGACACTCGGCGCAGTTCCTTGCGATGTATGACGCGCTCGACGCCGGATTGCCGCTCCCAGCCGGAGCCGATTCTGCGCGGCAAACACTGGAGTTCGCTGCCGCGATTTTCGCTTCGGCGTTCACGCGCCGCCCTGTGAGCCGAGGGGAAATTGTCCCCGGCCACGACTTTTACGAGGGCATGGACGGCAACGGACTGGGCACCCGAGCACTTGCAGGGACAGGCCTCGCCGCGACAGACCTTGCAGCATCAGACCCCGCCACCTCAGCCTTCGCCACCACAGCCCGCGCCTGAAACCACCACCACACCGGAGACTTCCCATGACCACGCAAACGGTACACACCCACGCCCTGAGCTACACGGACGATGGCAGTTCCCTGACGTTTACCCTGGGTAACCAGGGCATCGCAACCTACACCTACCAGCCCACGGACGAGCAGTACGAAAGCCCGCGCCCCTTCTTCCATCCCCTGACCACGCTGGAGGGGGATGAAGTCACCATTTCCAAGCCGTGGGACCACGTTTGGCACAAGGGACTGTCCTGGGCACTGCCCAACGTGGGTGAGCACAACTTCTGGGGCGGTGCCACCTACACGCGCCAGACCGGCTACTCCAACCTGAACAACAACGGGGCCATGAACCATCGGGCCTTCACCAGCATCGAGGACTCCGGCGCGGGCATCACGGTTGCTGAAACACTGCTGTGGACTGCCCAGCCAGCCGGGCCCGGACAGGATGGCGCCCCCCTCATCAACGAGCAGCGTCGCTTCTCCCTTCAGCTGCTGCCTGCAGGGAATGCCTACGCGATCCTCTTCGAAACCACTATGGACAACGTCTCCGGTAACCAGATCGACATTGGGAGCCCCACCACGGAAGGGCGCGACAACGCAGGCTACGGTGGCCTGTTCTGGCGTGGGCCCCGGTCTTTTACCGGCGGCGAATTCCGCTCGGAGAACGGTACGGGTGCGGACGAATTCATGGGCACCCGCTCACCGTGGATCGCGTTCACCGGTCAGCACGACGTCACGTGCCGCAAGTCCAGCATCCTGTTCGTTGAGGACCAGGCCAACCCGGGGGCATCCAACCAGTGGTTTGCCCGCTCCTCCATGTTCGCCTGCCTGGGATCGGCACCATTCTTCAGCGAAGTAGTCCCGCTCAAGGAGGGCGCACCGCTGACGTACCGGTACGCCGTCGTGATCAGTGACGGTGCCTTGGACGAGGAAAACTCGGCCGAACTCGCCGCTGCGGCCAGGGCAGCTCTGGATTCCTGGGCCTGACATGTGCACATCGTTCCCGGGCGCCACAGCTGTGTCCGAGGTCAGTATCTATGACTGGCCGGGCATGGACGGCGCGGCCGGCGGCTCGCCCCACCTGCACACGGCGTCCACGGAGGCCTACGTGGTGCAGCAAGGCGTCGGGCGGCTGGAGACGCTGGATTCCGAGGGCTTCACGTCCACCCCGTTGAAGCCCGGTGTCGTGGTGTGGTTTACGCCGGGGACCGTTCACCGGGCCATCAACGATTCCGGCGACCTCCGGGTGCTGGTGGTCATGCAGAACGCCGGACTGCCCGAGAATGGCGATGCCGTGATGACCTTTCCGCCGGAGTACTTGGTGGATCGTGACGCCTACGTCCGCGCTTCCGCGCTTCCCTCACAGAACGCCGACGGCGGTGACGCGGCCGCTGAGGCGGCTGCGCGCCGTCGTCGTGACCTGGCGTTGGAGGGGTATCTGGAGCTGAAAGCGGCGGTGCTTCGCGACGGTGTTTCGGCGCTCGCGGACTTCCATGGCGCCGCAGCGCGCCTGGTGGCCGGGAAGACTGAGGAGTGGCGGGGGTACCTGAGCCAGGGCGCTGAGCGGCAAGCCGGGCTCACCGGAACGCAGTTGGGTTCTCTCGAATCGATGGAAAGTTTCTACATGCAGGATGCGAGGACTACGATGGGCACACGGAAATCCCGCAGGATCTATGGCATGTGCGGCCGGATCCAAGCGTGGGAACTATCCGAAACTGCAGTCGCCGGGACGTGATCCCCGGCCGGAAGGTGGGGACCATGGTAACCAAGCAGGACTCGGGACGGGCCACGATCAGCGAGATAGCCCGGGAAGCCGGCGTGTCCGTACCCACGGTGTCCAAGGTCCTCAACGGCCACGCGCACGTCGCTGCCGCCACCCGCGCCAAGGTTGAGGAAATCATCGCCAAACGTGACTACGCACGGCGTCCCGCCAAGCGCAGCAAGAAGGCCGGGCTGATTGACCTGGTCTTCCCCGGGATGGGATCCGAGTGGGCATGCGAGATCATCGAGGGCGTGGAGCGCGTGGCCCAGGAAGCCGGCTACGGCACCGTGGTCAGCAGCCTGTCGCTGGACGGTTCGCGGATCCGCCCGTGGCTGGCCAACCTTGCCGAACGGAAGTCCGACGGCGTCCTGCTGGCCGTGTACGAACTGGATTCGAAGCAGATCCAGCGGATCAAGTCGCTCGGCATTCCCGTGATCCTGATTGATCCTGTAGGTCAGCCCGGGCCTGATCTCATGACCGTTGGTGCCGCCAACTGGGACGGGGCTTTCTCGGCTACCGAGCATCTGCTGAAGCTGGGCCATACTCGGATCGGCATGATTGGTGGCCGTGAGGATCTGCAGTGCAGCAGTGCGCGTGAGGACGGGTACTTGGCTGCTTTGCGGCGGGGCGGAATTGAGTCCGATCCCTCGCTCATGGTGCCGGGCGACTTCTCCACCGAATCCGGCGCCCGAGGGACCGAAACTTTGCTGGCACTCAAGAGCCGGCCCACCGCGATCTTCACCGGCAACGATGCCCAAGCCCTCGGCGCTTACCGTGCTGCCCGGGCCGCCGGGCTGCGTATTCCGGCGGACCTTTCCATCATCGGCTTTGATGACATTCCCGCCGCCGAATGGATCGAGCCCGGCCTCACCACCATCCGCCAGCCAGTGGTCCAGATGGCCGAAACAGCCATGCGCGCGCTGCTCAGGCACCTCGAAGGTGACGAGGAGTTGCCGCAGCGGATCGAACTGGGAACGGAACTGGTGGTGAGGGGCTCGACGGCGGCGCCGGCTGGTTAGGCGAAGGACGCCAGCCGAACATGGGCTGCGAACATGAGAACCCCTTGCCGAGGTTGACAAACGCCTCCGCATTACTCATGAATCCGCAGGTCAAGTCCGCCCGGGCCGCACTTTGTACCGGTGATCGTTGGACGATAAGGTATTGCCAGACCGTTTTGCAGAGGGCGGCAATTTTCGCTCCTTTGCTGTCTGCTGGGGACGCATTTCAGTCAGTAGGAACGTGCATGGTCAACCCCCGCCCTGAGCAGGAAGCTCTCCAGAATGGATACTTTTTGGATCTCGTCCTGGGCAGCGAAGACGTCGAAGCTTTTCTCGGCGATCTCGCGGCTTTCTCCGCCGAAAGCCTCTCTCATCACCAAACTCCCGTGTTCTGCGGGATCACCGTATTGCGTCGCAAGAAGGCGGCCAGCGCAGCCAGCAGCGACGACCGCGCAAAAGCGATGGACGAGCTCCAAAACGACTTTGACGGTCCTTGTCTCACAGCCATGGACAAACTCACCCCAGTGATGGTGCCGGACCTTCTTCGCGAGCACCGTTGGCCCGGGTACGTGCAGGCCGCCTCGGACTCGGGCCTCCGGTCCATTCTCAGCGTCCCGCTCTTGGTGGAAGGCGATACCCGTGCGGCGTTGAACCTGTACTCCGAGCAGCCGGACGCGTTCACCGACGACGACATCGAGCGGGCTGAAGTCTTCGCGTCCCACGCTTCAAAGTCCTTGCGGCTCGCCCTGAAGATTGCCCAGCTCAGTGACGCCCGGAACGATCTTGCGGCAGCCATGCAGTCCCGCACTGTGATCGACCTTGCGGTGGGGGCCATCATGGCGCAGAACCACTGCAGCCAGGACGAGGCCTTCACCATCCTTCGTACCGCCTCGAGCAACCGCAACATCAAGCTGCGGCACCTCGCGAAGTCCATCATTTCCGCCGTCTCGTCCGGGAAGGTCACCACGCACTTCGAGGAGTAGGCCGCCGCTGCCGGTAGCCGCCGTCGGGGGGACTTAAGACTCTGACTCGGCGCGCCTTGCCGGGGGATAGTGAAGGCTCGGGAGCATGGACGCGCCCGCTGGTCTGAAGGAGTAGCCATGATGTATTGGAACGGGAACATGGGCGTCTGGGGATACGCACTCATGGCTGTGAGTTTCATACTTTTTTGGGGAGCGATCATCACAGCGATCGTTTTTCTTGCCCGGTCCATGGGTGCCGGCAGTCGGAGGTACGCTGGCGGACCGCACCGTACGGGCGGAGCGGAGGAGCTTCTCGCGGAAAGGTTTGCCCGGGGCGAGATCGACGACACTGAGTACAGTGCCCGCCTGGATGCCTTGAGGCGGAGCGACTTCGGCTAAGCCCGAGGGTCCAACCCGGCATGGATGGTTGGTCAAAGCTTGGGCGGAGGCGTCCGCCCAATGACCCTGTTTCGTGACCCGAGGCAACCATGGAGCAGACTTGGACAGGTGACCGCCAAAAAACCACGCCCCGGGCTCGCGATTGCCGCGCTGAGCCTCGGGACGGCGCTGAATCCGCTGAACTCGTCCATGATCGCCGTGGCCTTGGTGGTCCTGCGCGAACATTTTGAGCTCGACGTCGCCACCGTCACCTGGGTGATCACGTCGTTCTACTTGGCGTCCGCGGCGGGGCAACCCCTGATGGGCCGGCTCGCTGACCGCTTCGGGCCACGCCGTCTGTTCATGTTCGGCATGGCATTGGTGGCGGTGACCTGTGCCATCGCCCCGTTCCTCCCCAACTTCGCGCTGGTCTGCGTAGCCCGCGCGCTCATGGCTGTAGGGACCGCGACGGCGTACCCGTCCGCCGTCGTGATGGTCACTGAGTTGAGCCGGCTGGCCAACTTGCCCTCCACACGGCCGTTGGGTCGGATCCAGATGGCGAATACGTCCGCGGCAGCCATTGGCCCCGTAGTGGGTGGGCTTCTTGTGAGCTTGGTGGGGTGGCAGGCGCTGTTTGCGATCAACGTGCCCATTGCTTTGTTGGCTCTGGTGGTTGTCCGCCGGACCGCGCCCGCAGATTCCGGGCGCGAGACCGGCAAACTCGGCCAGCTGATCCGCGATTCCGACATCCCCGGCATCCTGGCGTTCGTCACATCGCTGATGCTCGCCATGATGGCCCTGCTCAATGTGCTGCCCGGCTACCGCTGGTACCTGCTGGGCGCCGCCACCGTCATCGGCGCGCTGTTCGCGTGGCGCGAGCTGCGTTTCCAGCCGCCGTTCCTGGACCTCCGCTTGCTGGGCCGGAACCGACCGCTGCTGCTGGTATACCTGCTGTTTGTGGTGTTCAGCGGCGTCTACTACTTTGCGTTCTTCGGCCTTCCGCAGTTGCTGCAGGAGGCAGGGAATTACGACGCCGGGGTGGTGGGCCTGCTCATGCTTCCCCTTGCGGCGTTGTCGGTGGTGGTGACGCCACTGACCGTTCGGTTCATTGAGCGGTTCGGCGTGCGTCCCGTACTGATCACCGGGGTGTTGATTCTGACGGTGGCGGCGGGAACTCTGGGCTTCCTGACCATGACGTTGTGGGCGCCGCTGGTGTTCGTGCTGACTGCCTTGATGGGTGTTCCGTATGGTGTGGTGAGCACGGCATCGAACCAAGGCCTGTACGTTTCTGCCCGCCCTGAAGAACGGGGTGTGGCTGCGGGGATTTTCCAGACGTGCCGCTATCTCGGGGCCATCACCGCCACTGTGCTGATCGGCGTGCTGTACGGTCCGGGCGTGAACCAGGCGAACTGGGGGATCATGGTTCTGGTGATGCTTGGCCTTAGCGCTGTGGTGCTGGTGCTGGCTGTGATGTGGCGGAAGCCCGCGGTTTAGGGGGAGCATTGGTTCGATCAGTGGACTTTGCGCGCGGGAGCCTTGCTGCCGTTTGAAGGACTCACCCTAATGCTGGGGCGGGGGTTGCCAGCGGGTGTGCTCGTGTCCTTGGCGTTGAACGTTGTGCCGGCCAGCTGGGTGCCTGAACCGCGCGTCGAAAAGGCGGTGCCCGGCGTCATTAAGTCCCGACGGCGTCAGGTCCGGCGTCGCTGTTCTGCAATCCACGTGTGATTGACGATCGCGGTCGCGAAGCTCTTCGTAAGCGCTGCACTGTCCGGACCCCGGTAGAGATCCCTGTGGAAGTACGGCGATTCCTCCGTGGAGGGGCGGCTCTTATCGATGCGTTGGGCGAGGCCTGAGAGGAAGTCCTTGCCCTCTGAGCGGTAGGCTGCGAGCTCGTCAGGTTCCAGGCGGAGCAGAACCTCAGAATCCACCATGGAATTACGCCAGTACCGGGCTTGGAGGAAGAGATCCCCTTGCTGTTCCACCAGGAACCAGGCTCCGGGGTGGTGATCGACGTAGTGCATGGCCTCGCGATCCTCAGCCAGCCGTGGCGCGTCGCCCCATTGCTCAGCAGGCGGGATCTTTTCGAGTGGCCTTCGCCGGGCCTCATCCATCACCGCATACACAAAGGTGGGTGCGGAAGCGCGGAACAAGGTGAGGCAAACAATCCTCCGGCACGCTGTGCAGGTGAGTTGACTCTCTGCCCTTTCCATCAGGCCGGATGCATGCAGCAGCTGGAGATCGGCCAGCGGGACCCAGTGCGGGCTCTCTTTGAGGAGCCCGGCAGACGTCGCGGAGGATAGTGCTGGGATGGTGCGTTCCACGTCCACTCCACCTGCGCCGCCGTTCTGGCCGCCGTCGGAGTCTTCTTTGCGGACGAGCAGGTCGCTGCAGACTGGGCAATCATCGTCCTCCGGTCGGCAGCTGCGTCCGGGGACCTCGACGGTGAGGGTGATGCTGAGGAGGTTGCCGGGCTGGTTCCAGCCGCGGTTGTTCTTGAAATTCGGGACCGCGTAGGCGCCGTCTAAGGTGAAGCCCATGCCGGTGAGGTAACGGGGAGCGTCGATGGCCTTCTTGAGGTCCTCAAGGGTGGCGCCGTCGTCGATGCCCGGGATCCACTCTGGGAGGTCGAAGCCGTGCGCCGCAAACTCAGTAGGCGCTGCGTGCAGCATTGCCGCCACCACGGCGTCGTCGTGCAGTATTACCTCGGCGCCGGACGCGAACTGCAGCCGCCGCGAATGGTAAGCGGGTTCGCCCACCAGGCGTTCCTTGACCCGTGCCGGCTCACCTCCGAGCGCTTCGACTAACCGCAGGACGGGAGCGTCGGCTTCGGACTGGCACAGTGCATCAAGGATCAGGGGCAACCGTGTTCTCGTTCGCCACTGTTCGGCCTGGTCGTCATTTCTCCGTTGTCGCACTCGACCATTATGTACGGTTGATTCTTGCTTAAAAGACTGAGTGCGCTCATAATTGAGTCAAGTCAGAAATCTAATCGCGGGAGAACCCTCATGAAAGCCTTCGTCCTCACCCACTACAAAGAACCGCTGCAGCAGCGGGACGTCCCCGAGCCTGTTCTCGGAGATCATGACGTTTTGGTCGACGTGAAAGCAGCAGGCCTGAACCAGCTGGACGAGAAGATCAGGCTGGGGGAGTTCAAGCAGATCCTTCCCTACAAGCTGCCGCAGGTCCTTGGCCATGATGTGGCGGGCGTCGTCCTCCAGGTCGGAGCAAGGGTGCGGTCCTTCAAAGCCGGCGACGAAGTGTTTGCGCGCCCCGGTAATGACAGCATTGGCACGTTTGCGGAGCGCATCGCCGTCGCTGAGGAAGACCTGGCCATCAAGCCGGCCACCATCAGCATGGAAGAAGCAGGCTCACTTCCGCTGGTGGCGTTGACCGCGTGGCAGGCGCTGGTGGAAAGGGGCTCCGTCCGGCCAGGCCAGAAGGTGCTCATCCATGCGGGTGCAGGGGGAGTGGGATCCATTGCCATCCAGCTCGCCAAGTACCTCGGGGCAACGGTGGCCACTACCGTCAGCGCCGGGAACACGGACTTCGTGCGGGAGCTGGGCGCGGACGTGGTGATCGACTACCGGACCGAGGACTTCGCAGAGATTCTTCATGACTATGACCTCGTCCTGGACAGCCTCGGCGGCGAGAGCCTTGAGCGCTCCCTCACCGTCCTGAAGAAGGGCGGCAAAGCCATAGGCATCGCCGGCCCGCCGGATGCCGGCTTCGCACGCCAACTGGGCGGAAACCCAGTCCTGCTGGCCGCCATGACCATGCTCAGCAGCGGCATCCGGCGCAAAGCCCGCCGCTTGGGGGTCAGCTACGAGTTCCTCTTCATGCGCGCTGATGGTGGCCAGTTGAGGGAAATAGCGGCTCTCATCGATGCCGGAGACATCAAGCCGGTAGTGGGGCGGGTAGTCCCGTTTGATCAGACCTCAGAGGTCCTGGCCGCGCTTGATAAGGGCGGCATCCGCGGCAAGACCGTTGTTAGTCACCTCTAGCCACAAACACACAGACAGGACAAACCTCTTGAGCACTGAACAGCACAACTACTTCCACGCGCCCACCAATACCGTCACAGCTAACGGCATCAGCTACGCATACCGCGAGATGGGGCCCAAAAGTGGGGTTCCGGTAATTTTCCTGATTCACCTCGCCGGGACCATGGACAACTGGGATCCGCGCATCATCGAACCCATCGCAGCGAAGCACCACGTGATCACCTTCAGCAACCGCGGAGTCGGCGCCTCCACGGGAACCGTACCGGACAGCATCGAAGCCATGGCTGACGACGCTGCCACCTTCATTCAGGCCCTTGGCTACTCCACTGTGGATCTCTTTGGATTCTCACTCGGCGGCATGATCGCCCAGTCGCTGGTGCTCAAACACCCCGGCCTCGTCCGGAAACTTATCCTCGCCGGCACGGGCCCCGCCGGTGGGAAGGGCATTGAAAAGATCATCGGCACCACCTATCTCGATGTCCTCCGGGGAACACTTACCCGACAGGACCCCAAAGAGTTCCTGTTCTTCAACCGCAACACCGCCGGCAAACCCGCAGCGAGGGCGTTCATTAATCGACTCAAAGAACGCACCACTAACCAGGAGGCGCCCATCAAGCTCGGCGCATTCCAGACGCAACTGAAGGCCATCCGCACGTGGGGACTGTCGCCGTCGGCCGATCTTGGCGTGATCACCCAACCGACGCTGATAGCCAACGGCGACAACGATCGAATGGTGCCCTCGGTACTGTCCAGCGACATGCATCGAAGGATTCCCGGCAGCGAGCTGGTCATCTACCCCAACTCCGGGCACGGCGGCATTTTCCAGTTCCACGACAGGTTCGTCCCCGCAGCCCTCGAATTCCTGGGCCGCTGATTTGTCGGTCCGCTGATACGGTAGCTAAATGCAGCCTGCGCCCCCAACACTTGGCCGACGTGAGCGGAATAAGCAGGAAAAGCTTGACCGCATCACTGCGGCCGCGCGAGAACTTTTCACCCAGTACGGAGTGGATGAGGTCACCACCCAGCAGGTGGCCGAAAAGGCCGACGTCGGATCGGGAACCTTGTTCCTGTACGCGAAGACCAAGGCGGAGCTGCTGCTGCTGGTGCACAACGCCAAATATGCCCAGGCGCTCGCCGCCGGGGTGGATGCAGCGGCAACTGAAGTCGCGGTGCTCGACGCGGTGATGGCCATCATTCGCCCCATCATTGAATGCAACCGCGTTCAGATCGAGAACGGCCGCACCTACCTCAGGGAAATCGTCTTCGGTGATCCCGCTGAGCCGCACCATGCAGAGGCTTTGTCGCTCACCATCCAAACCGAGGCGGCAATCGCAGAGGTTTTCAGCCGGGAAGAGCATTTGGTTGCCCGTGGGCCGGAGAAGCTGGCGCGGATCGTCTCATCCATCATGTTCATCAGCATGACGTCCTCGGCCACCATCGAAATGACAGACGCCCAGGTTGGCGACGAGATCCGGGATCAGATCAGCGTGCTCCTGGGCGCCTGACGTCTTAGCTTCGCGGGCCTTAGCGCTTGAGGAACTCCTCGTGCTGGCGGTGTGCTTCCTTCACCTGCTCGCGGATGGTCTCCACGTCCTTGGCCTTGTTCCGGTACTTCAGCGGCATCTGGACGATCTGTGCCTCTTCGGCCGTCAGCGCGCGGTAGATACGCTCGCGCTCGTTGGCATCAGCGGTGTAGTCCAGGTCCAGATAATCGACGGCGTGACGGCGGGCATTGTTGATGGCCGTCTGGGCCTTGCCCGCAGGGCTGATCAGTGAGAGCACCACGGTGACGACCAGGACGCCGATGATGACGCTCAGCGAGAGGCCGGTGGTGATCTCGATGACGTTGACGTGTTCTCCACCGTTGATAAACGGCAGGTTGTTCTCGTGCAGGGCGTGCAGGATCAGCTTGACGCCGATGAATGCCAGGATGGCTGCCAGACCGTAGGAGAGGTAGATGAGGCGATCCAGCAGTCCGTCGATCAGGAAGTAGAGCTGGCGCAGACCCATCAATGAGAATGCGGTAGCTGTGAAGACGATGAAGACGTTCTGCGTGAGGCCGAAAATCGCCGGGATGGAGTCCAGGGCGAAGAGGATGTCTGTGCCGCCGATGGCCACCATGACCAGCAGCATGGGAGTGAGGGCCCTCTTGCCGTTGACCACGGTGAAGAGCTTGTCGCCGTCGTACTTATCCGTAGTGTGGAAGAGCTTCTTGGCGAGCCGGATGATGAAGTTGTTGGCTTGACCGTCCCCGTGGTCGCCGGGCTTGAGCAGGTTGCCTGCCGTCAGCAGGAGGATGAGGCCGAAGATGTAGAACACCCAGGCGAACGAGTTGATGAGCGCGGCGCCAAGGAAAATGAAACCGGTGCGGGCGATCAGGGAGAACACGATGCCGAACAGCAAGACCTTCTGCTGATCTTCACGCGGCACCCTGAAGCTCGCCATGATGATCAGGAACACGAAGAGGTTGTCCACCGAAAGGGCCTTCTCCGTGATGTAACCGGCGAAGTACTCGGACCCCATTTGGCCGCCGCCGAAAATCAGGACGAGGATGCCGAAAACTATCGCGAGTCCCACATAGATGGAGGACCAGATGGCCGCTTCCTTCAGCGAAGGGACGTGGGCCTTCCGGATGTGGAAGAAGTAATCAAAGGCCAAGAGCGCCAGAATGACGACGATGGTGATGCCCCAGATGAGGGGAGAGACGGTCATGTGATCCTACTTTCGTGAGGCGCGCGATTGGTGTTGCTCACCGAGGGTCAAACTCGTGGTTTAAATTTACCGGGACTGGCGGGGTTGTTGGTAACTCGACTGCCATGGGAAAGTACTTGACAACTTGGAAAGTACTTTCTTAGGGTGGGGGTATCGATCCGCACAACTTTGGGGGAACCATGAACGAGACCACCGGCAACATGTCAGCAGCCGAAGCACGGGAACTCCTTGCACGGGCTGATTCACTGGGCGCCTCCTCCATCAACGCGGCAGCTTGGCCGGTGGCTGTAATGTTCACCAGCCTCGCGATTATGGGTTCCCTGCTGATGATCGGGATGCACATTGTCCTGGTCGGCGGCTACGGCGCGGCGCTGTTGGCCTGTTCCGTGGGAGCCTGGGGCGCAATTACTGCGAGCATCTGGCCAATGTTCCAACGGTCCACCAAGGCTGGTTACACCAAGCGCTTCCTGACATCTCTTCTGGGGTACTTCGCGCTCTATGTGGTGGCCCTCTTCTGCGGCGCGTATTTCTTCCGGGACGGCAACCTCTGGTTCTATATCCCCGCCGCTATCGCCCTGGCTGCCGTTGGCCTTGCGGCCGCGTTCCGCGAGCTGCGCGCATGACCACGCCGGCGGAACACCCGCGGCACCAGCTCAATGAGGTAGTGCACTCGCCGGTCCGGTTCTCCATCATGGCCGCCCTCTCCAAGGCGGAGTCATTGGATTTCAAAGACCTGAGGGACGCGATTCAGGTCAGCGACTCGGTGTTGAGCAAACAGCTCTCGATCCTGGAGAAGGCCGAGTTCGTAAAGATTAAAAAGAGTTTCGCCGGGAAGATGCCGCGGACCTCGGCCAGCCTGACGGGAACCGGGCGGGACGTGTGGGCGGCGCACTTGCAGACGCTCCGGGACATCGCGGGCGGCTAGGTTCTTCCGGCCAGCTCAGTTCGCGCTGCCCTTGCGGAGTTTCCCGGGGCTCGCTGGGAGGGTGTAGGTGGCGTTTTCTGCGATGTAGGTGATGATGCCAATAGGCGGATACAAGATGCGATCGTTTCTGTGGCGCTTGGCTAATTCCAATCCGTCGATGGCTCCACGCGTACGCCTCCAGATCTTCACAAGCGAAGCGAAACTCTCAACAACGCTGTCGCGATCCGGAACCAGCGCGTCGTCAAAACTCAGTCGGAAGGAGTTACCTGACCGTGGGTCTTGATCGCCGTCAACTACCGAGAGATCAAAGGGCTGCCACGCGACGATCGCCCTAAAGCCAGGCTGGCCGTTGGTGCCGATTCCGTCCGGGCCGGCTGCCGCCGTCGTGCTTTAACTGAAGTACGACGGCGGAGGGTGACTTTGGTGCCGTGCTTAGCTGACGCTGACGAGGACTTGGGTAGGCGGGGAGGCCGGGCCAGCCCTTGCCCATGCCGTTGAGGGCTTGCTGCCCCAAGGGCCTACCTTTGGAGTCCACTCGAGCTAATCTTCAGTCCAGTACTGGGCAGTGGGATTCATTTTCGCGGCCAGTTTCCAAAAAGCGTCGTCCTTCATGTCGAACCAGCCATCTCCATCTTTGTAGAAGATGCCCTGCGTGAATGCGACGGCAAGAGTTGCAAGCATGTCCCGGATGGAGCTGTGCATGAGCTTGTTTTTAACGTTTTCGAAGTTAAAGTCGTATACCGGCTGATGGTCGATCGCCGAGCAGTCTACGAATACATAGCCCCCAGAGTTGTCTTCTAGAAGTGGAAGCCACGATGAGTTCTCGTGGTACTCGTTGACGAATCGGTCGTAAGTTTCCAACGCTTCACGAAGACTTAGAAGGTAATAGCCGGGCATCAAATACATGTCGTTCAAAAGTACGTCCGGGTTTGAGTTTGTCCCATCGTGCCATCCGTAGAGCGCAATGAGATCTGCGCCGGGCAGAAGGCCACGTGCTGTGAGTTCTTCGGTAACGGTTTGGGCGGGAAGTCCAGGCCTCAGCAGTTTTGATGCACCAAGTTGCAGTTGCGCCAAGGACTCATCGATGGTCGTCATCGAAACGGTCATGTCATGTTTCATGGAGCAAACCTTGCACAGGGTCTTCATTGATGCCAGCACCAACGGCCGGTGGGCTCCAGGCCTAAATACGGCGTTTGAGGACACGGCTCCAGATCTAAGTGGCAAGGCTACAAGATATGAAAACACCTGCCTCAGTTGACGCCGTTCTTGACCCAGTGTCCTTGGTGGGGCTTGTTGAAGGACATTTCCGCATATCACTCGAAAACATAGGCGGCGGAGTGTGCCCTTGGGCCAGGCGCTGGCCGACGTGTGGGCAGTCGTTCAGTTGTGGCCCAAACCCCACGTGGAGGGTTCCAAGGTCATCAGCGAATCCGGCAAGATCCAGAGCCCGCGGTTGTTCACTGGTTCGCCGTTCCAGGTCGTGTCCACCTCTTGAGCTCCGGGCAGGCTGTATCGACGAAACGAATGATCACCTGCATGGCGTTAGGTTCTTCACCCCACCCATCGTCGTACGCGTCATAGGCGTCGTCGAGGTCAACCAACTCCTGGGCAATGGGGTGACCTTCATGGCCGACAACCCTGTGCGCCCACGATGTGAGTTCCCGTATCCGCAAGTTGCCTTCGATGGCTCGGCGGGCGTAGAAGTGTGCCGCAAAGAGCTTCGCTTCGTCGCCGGTCATCTCAACTGCTGCCAAGCCAAGCTCATTGAGGGCATCGTCGATGAGATCTCGAAGCTCGAAGACGTTGATGTGTGGCGAAGCTCCGGCAAGCTCTCGGAGTCCCTGGCCGTCGTGCCCTTCGACCAGAGCTTCGGTCGCAGCCGAGATCGCGGTCGTTGCAGCGTCCTGCCTAATAACCCACAAAGCTCTTGCCGAAATCAGGTCGATTGCAGCCGAACTGATTTTCTCCATACCACTGCCTCTCGACGACCTTGGAGTTTCTGGGTCAACTTATGGTGCCTTGGCGCATGGGCATTAGGTAACTCTTCGGGTGGGGGTGCGTGGCACCTAGACGAGGCTAGAGACTACTCATTTTGGCTCTTTTGGGCACCTAGTTTCAGTGAAATCGCCACCTAGTTTGCCTTTTTTCGTCTGTGCAATCATTCGACGGGCGCAGGCTGTGCGAGTCAAAGCAAGATCGTTCTTCACTAGGAGCAATCATGATCCTGAAGCAGATCAGCAAGATAGCAGCGGCCCTGGCAGTCAGCGCCGGATTGGCCCTTACGGGGCTGACTCCCGCCAACGCAACTGAACCTGCGGGTCCAACGCGAGCTGCCGTCGTTGAGATTCCGGCGGACGCGAAAAGTCCGGCGCCGCCTGAACCAGCGGGACAGTACTACTCGTTCTGCACCAATCTGGGTTTGTCGTTCAATTGGTCCAGCAATGATCCTGCCACCTGTCCGGGATTCCTGGACGTGTATATTGGCGGGCAGCAAGTGGCGCACCTGAATATTGGTGGCAGCCCAGGGACCATGCTCTGGAGTTGTGCGCTGGGCGTGGGCGGCGCCATGGTAACCGTGTTTGCTCCCGGTGGCGCGGTAGTCGGGTGGGCGCTGGTTCAAGTCATTTCCGGCATCGGACTGACCCTGATGGGCTGCGCCGGTTGGTAGCCTCCTCGTTCTCGAATTGCGGCAGGCAGGAGGACACATGAAAAGTCCACATCCCATTCAAGTCGTGGCGTTTTTCTTATGGCCGTCAATTTCGCGTTGTGGCAGCCGTTCGTCTGGTGGCGTGCCGGCGCTGCAGTTCTCATGCTGGGGTTCGGCTGCTATGGCGTTTATGTGTTGCGGCGCAGCAAGCGACAAGAGTCCAGTCCGGAGCCTGACGAACTTGAGTGATGGGGAAGCTGGCGATGGCCTGTGGTCAGACGTCTGCGGGCCATCTCCCTATTACTGGGTGTTTTTATCCGGGCGAAGGCGGTTCTGCAGATCCGGGTCACCTGAGCCGGCGACGAACCCGAAGTCGTACTTTCCGTTGTCCGGCCGGGCCTCGCGCTCCAGTCTCAGGATGGATGTCGGTGTAATGAGGGTTTTCGCAATCCCGCTTTCGGTTTCGAAGGTGAAGGACCCAAAGATCGTAGGGTCCGTGCGGTCCCTGAGCAGGACTGTCGTGTCCGGGCCATGTACTTCGGAAGCGACCGGGTGATAGCGGTCCATGTGCCGGCCCCAGATTGGTAAGGACCAAGGGAATGACAGCTTGACGGCTTCAGGGAAGGAAAACGGGATTTGGTCGATGGACAGGCCGTAGGGATCATCCACACCGTCGGTCCGGATGATCAGTCTTTGGGGGTCGAAGGTTCGGGTGCTTCCGTCCGGCATTTTTTGGGCGGACCAGATGAAACCCCTCGGGACCACCGAGATGGCGTACCGCTCGACGTGGTTTCCGCTCTGGCAGTAAGAGATGCCGTCGTAGGACGTTCCGTCCCCGCCGCCCATAGCCTTACCGATCGCGATCGCCAGGTTCTCAGAGGAAGTGTCCACGCCTCATCCTTGCACGAGCCCGCTTAGGAGGGTTCGCCGTCGTTGTTTGTTAGCAGGAATTTGCGCAAGAGGTTGGCGAGCTGTGTGCGCTCGGTCTTGGACAGTCCGTCGAGCATCCGTTGCTGATTTTCCACGTGGTGCTCCACCACGTCGTCCACCAGAGTGCGACCCTCGGGGGTGAGGCTGATCAGCAACTGCCGGCGGTTTTCGGGGTTGGTCTCTCTGTGAACGAGCCCGCGGGTGACGAGCCTGTCCACGCGGTTGGTCATGGCCGCGGAACCGATCATGGTGAGGCTGGCCAACCGCCCGGGTGTGAGCGGAGCTTCGGCGGCCGATCTGCGGAGCGTTGCCAGGACATCGAACTCCCACGGTTCCAATCCGAACCGGTTCATGAACTTCTGTACGTCCAGTGAGGCCAGGCGGCTGGCCCTGTTCAGCCTGCCCAGGACGCCCATGGAGCTGACGTCCACGTCGGGCCGCTCCTTGTTCCACTGTTCAAGAATCAGGTCTACTGCGTCGCGTTCCATTGTCCTCCCATGCTTGACCTCAAACAGTACAGCACCTACATTGTCCTACATCAAATAATTCGACATCGAAATGTATGGAAATGAACAATGACTAAAGCGTCCCCTCGCGACCTCTTCATCACCGCCCTGGCGCCGATGGTGTGGGGCTCCACGTATCTGGTGACTACCGAGTTTCTCCCCGCCGACCGACCTCTCCTCGCCGCTACCGTTCGGGCCCTGCCGGCTGGGATCGTGCTGATGCTGGTCACTCGGACGTGGCCGCGGGGGAATTGGTGGTTCAAAGCAGCGGCGCTGGGCGCGCTCAATATAGGGCTGTTCTTCTTCCTGCTGTTCTTCACCGCGTACCAGCTACCCGGTGGTCTCGCCGCACTGGTGATGTCCGTGCAGCCGCTGTTCGTACTCTTCCTGGGCGTGCTGCTTCTGGGGGAAAGGATCCGCCTGATGCACGTGGTTGCCTGCGCGGTCGGAGCAGCCGGTGTTGGCTTGCTCGTCCTGCGGTCCGACGCGACGCTTACTTTTGTGGGTGTGCTGGCCGGGATGGCGGGGGCGCTGAGCATGGCGGCGGGCATTGTCCTCACCAAGCGCTGGGGAAAGCCCGACGGCGTGGGGCTGCTTGGGTTTACCGGCCTGCAGTTGGCGATGGGTGGAGTAATGCTCCTGCCGGTGACGCTGATGGTTGAAGGTTTACCGGGGTCGGTTACTTTGCCTAATCTTGCGGGCTTTGCGTACTTGAGCGTGATCGGAGCTTTGGTCGCTTATGCCGTGTGGTTCAGGGGGATCCAGCGGCTGCCGACGATGGTGGTCTCGTTCCTGGGATTCCTGAGCCCGCTAGTTGCTACGGTGCTGGGGTTCATGTTCCTGGGGGAAATGTTGTCGGGGTGGCAGATCGTGGGAGCGGGGCTGGTGCTGGGGTCGGTGGGTTTGGTGCAGGGGGCTGGGAGTCTGCGGTAGGCCTTGCGCTTCCCAAGGGCGAACAGGTTCAGGTGAAACCAAATCGCTGAGATAACCCGCAAAGGTGATACGCGCCCGCGGCGCGCCTACGCTGCTCATGACGTCGTTTGGGCTCGGAGATGTATCCCAATAGCACTTGCTTGGAGGTATTGTCCCGCCCGCATGGTGCCGCGGGGATTTGAGGCTGGCTTCTGACAGCGTGGGAGTAATGCTGAATATGCCGGGTTACCTCGTTGCATAGGGGCCGGGGTGCCGTCACTGGGAGCCTAGTTAGGCCGTCCGATCCGTGGAAGGGGATTGGCGACAGCAGACCATCGGGAGTTCTCGGAGGTGCTGATGCTCACTATTTGCAAGTGGTGCTAGGAAATCGGCGTTCGGTGGGTGGTTCCATAGGCATTTTCCAGTACTAGGGGGCGGATACCTTTGAATCTACGTGTCGGGAGATCGCCGCTACGGGCTGGGCCGGACTTCATTGCGACGAGGTCTTGAAGTGGAACACCTAGACGAGCCTAGCGATCACTCACATGTCGGCTGTTCACCTCCTAATTTGGGTCGTCTCGCCACCTAGATCGGCTGCTTCTGCCCGTGCATGCAGCCCCGGGGTGCACTCTGGACTGGTCAATGCAAAGGCGTTCTTTACGAGGAGTAGTTATGATCCTGCTGGACAACTTAGGGGTCTCCCACATGGGCCAAGTTCTCACCGCGATATGTGACGTCGGCTGGCCTTCTCATTTGGCGCCAGTTCGATGCGCGGTTCCCGGCCAGGACTTGGTAACCTGGTCAGACTATGAGTGACGAAATCCGGGGAGCAATGCGAACCCCCATCCCAGTGATAGACCTGTTTGCCGGTCCTGGAGGTCTCAACGAAGGATTCTCCAGCATGGGTGAGGAAGACGGCGACCCGATCTTTCAAACAGTTGGATCCTTCGAGATGGAGCCGAACGCAGTTGCAACGCTGACGCTTCGATCGGTCTTCAGGCACCTCAAGCGAAACGGTGGGGTGCCGGAGTCGTACTACAAGTACATTTCGGGGTCGAAGTCTTGGGAGGACTTTAAGGAAGAGCCTAGAGTTGCCGCTGCTCTTGAGGTTGCGACGGCCCATGTTCACGAGATTGAACTTAGTGAGGCAACTCGCGAGGATGTCGCGCAAAAGATTAAGGGTGCACTGGCAGCTGCATCCAATAACTCTGACGGAGACTGGGTACTTATCGGGGGGCCGCCCTGCCAAGCCTACTCACTTGCAGGACGGTCCCGTCGGACGAATGACAAGCAATTTGCCTTCGATAAAAAACACTTCCTCTATGAAGAATATCTAGACATCATCAAGCAATTTGCCCCTGCTCTCTTTGTGATGGAAAACGTGAAAGGCTTGCTCTCCTCTACCAATCATGGCGTCGGAATGTTTGGCCAGATTCTGCACGATCTGCAACATCCGAGTTCTTCCCTGACGTACGAAGTCCGTTCACTTGTAATCGATAGGAAGAGCGGAACTCTCTCTCCGAAAGACTTCGTGATCCCCGCAGAAGATTATGGCATTCCACAGAAACGTCACCGTGTCATTCTGTTAGGAGTCAGATCAGACGTTGTCGAGAGAACCAACCGCGCCGTCCTAGAACCGAGTTCTAGAGTTACGGTCAAAGATGCCATTGCAGATCTGCCGTTCCTGCGTTCAAAGATCTCGCCGAAGCGTCATGACAGCCAAGAGAATTGGGACACCCTTCGGAAACGTGCTCTCGGCCGTCGCGATCAGCGTTCTGCTGAAGTCGCGTCTGCATCGGCTGATTCGGGCCCGGACCAAGTGGGGCAGCAGGTGCAGGAAGATGGCCGCCGCGCTGCTGTTATTAGATATCGAAAGTGGATTGAAGACGATGCTTTGGTGTCGCCGCTGCAGCATGAGTCCCGTAGCCATATGGAATCGGATATTGAGCGTTACGCACACCTTGCGTGGAAGGCCGAGGAACTGGGTAAGAGCCCCAAGTTCGCGGACCTGCCTGAAGGCCTTGAGCCCAACCACAAGAACATCGGCGGAGACAACACACCGTTCCTGGATCGATTCCGGGTTCAGGTGTGGAACGAACCATCGACGACGATCGTCTCGCACATATCCAAAGATGGGCACTACTATATTCATCCAGACGAGTGCCAGATGCGAAGCTTGACGGTGCGCGAAGCTGCAAGGCTGCAGACGTTTCCCGATAACTATTTCTTCGAAGGCTCGCGGACAATGCAGTTCCATCAAGTCGGAAACGCGGTCCCACCACTCTTGGCCAGGCTCATAGCAGAGAAGGTGGTCGAAACCCTGCGTCTCGATGGAACTGAGGATGTGAGCGAAGACTAGAAGTCCGAGAATCCTCTCTCTCTTGCTTTGTGTAGGGTCGCGACAAGGCGGACGCTTTGACGCACTGATGGGAATCCGTTCTTACGGCCGGTTACCAAATCGAGGATGCCAATATCCGTTGGCCCCGCGACGCGATTGGCGATGGCGAACGTGCGCAGGCTCTCCCACTCCGCCTTGGTGGTCGACAAGACTTGCGTCTGTATGTCAATGCCGTTGTCTATCTTCTGAGTAGCCTTGGATGTGGTCTTGGCCTCCGCTCGGACGGACGAATCGATGAGCTCCTTCGTGAAGCTCTCTGGCAAATCGAATGGCGCGGCTCTCACTGTCTCCCAGCATGTCGCCGACTTGGCCCATTCGGTTACGTTCGCGACGCGGCGAGTCGGTGACGTGAGGGAGCCGGCCACGAGTTTTCCGACTGAGAGCGCAGTCGTCGTCATGGCCTCGGTCAACGTTTGTTGCTGCCAAATTGCCGCGAAGTTGAGGTGCTTTCCGGGGGCCTGCCTGCCAATTTCGAAGGCCAACTTTGCCATCGTGTATGTGACGATATTCGCCAAATAGCCCTTGTCGTACCAGTCTGCCTTGGCAACAGAACGTCGGATTTCCTCGTACATGATCGCTTTGGCGACGAGGTCCCGGAAATACTGTTCGTTGATTTCTTCGTTGGAAGTCTCCCATATCCTAGCGATACCTTCGGCGAAAGCCACAAAGTTCTTTTGTGCACCGGCACTAACGACATATGGTTTTTGATCCCATGAAACCGCATACTTTGCCGCGTCTGTCTTGGTGAAAACCTGGCTTCGCGGATAGGTGGCCGCAAACTTGGTCGCATCGGTAGCGGAGAGCTTGTTTTTTTCGTTGAGGTACTGGCCGCGGGTCCGCTCGTAATACCACTTAGTGTGGTAGTTGACGCCAGGGCGAGCAGGGACGAGCAACCTTCGCGAGAGCTCTTCTAGCCGAATATGGAACGGGCTATTTGAGAAGAAGTCTGCCTCGCTGACGCGGTTCTGGCTGTTGGCGAAGCGCGAGATCTTTGGAACGAGGTCAACGGCCTTCTCTGGGTCTACGACCACGAGTTTCATCGGCACGAACACGTCACTGAGTACCGAGTCTTTGGCGTTTTCCCTCGCCACGTAGAACAGCGAAGCAGTGGTCTGTCCACCGTTCACAATCTGGAGGTCAACGAGGGACGTTGCTCTGAGCCCATCCGAAGTCCGCGTTAGGCCCGTGGCGGTGGCGGTGATGCCGTTGTTGTACGCCATGAACATCTCAGGTTCGGACAGAATTGTCGTCTTGATACCCTTATTGACCTTGCCCCGCCCGCTTAGAAAAGATCGGACGTTCCCTTCGAGAAGTCTGCTTCCGTACTGCGCATACAGGTCGGCAACGAGGGCGCCGGGGACGGCAGCCATATACGTAGCGAAATCCGTCGAATCACCGCTAATTTCTAGTATTGGCAGCCCCTCCGGTACCCACTTCGTCAAGTTGATCTCGAGGGCTTCACGGCCTTGTTGGGACTCCTGAACTTGGTGGAGTCTTTGCAGGTCCCAGAGGTGGAAATCTACGGGGACCCCGTTAAGAGTCGACGATGGGACTCCCTTGATACGGTCGCTGAGTCGGCCATTGGTGACGAGGTAAAGACGGTAACGCGAGACCGCTCGTCCCCGGTGGTGGAGGTCTGTTGCGAGCTGATATGCGGCTGAGCTTTCTTCTCTGCCAGCCGTGAAGTGTCCGGAAACTGCTTCCGATAGAAAGTTCTCGAGTGCTGACAGACGTTTTTTGGCGTCGGTAGCAGTGACCACGTCGATGGAGTCGGAGTTCGAGTGCAGAAGAACGGCGAGTGAGACCGATTCGTCGGCATCGTCCAGATCGTACGCGTTGACGGCAAGCTTTTTGTTGCGTTGACCAGACCCTTCAAACTGTATCACCGTAAAGTCTTCAACTTCACCGGCTTCGGCGAAGCGTTCCGACACCTCTGCCATGAAGGCCATAGAGGTGTAGTCGTTATCGACTGCTGCGCGCGCGTTGACCGTGTTCTGCAGGTCCAAGTAGAAATCATCAAGATTCATTCGACGAAACCTTCAGTTCTGCTGTAGGTAGCCCCAGCTGTGAAAAATCGCATTCAAAGGGCGCTAGATCCGCCAGATCCAGGGAGTAGGAGACGCGGTTGACGCCTGCTGGAAGCATGCGGGGCTCGATCCGCGGAAAGGACTCAGCTACTTCCAGATATCGAACGCCTGTCGGCAGGAAGTGCATGTCGGCGTAGACGTCGTCGGTTCGATCGAAACGGAGTTCGGCGAGACGGTTCACAAGTTCAGACTGCGCAACGCCAGCATCTTGCAGAAGTCGGTCCGTTCGGTCGAGGAGCGCAGGAATCGTCAGCGCCCCTGGGGTCTCTGTCATGGCGTCATCAGCGGCCACGACGCAGACGAAGAGGCGCTCATCCGGCAGGCGATTGAGCTGGTTTTCCGAGGAAATCTGAATGCGTCGAGCGTGACTGTGAACAGTTTTCACCTCAATCAACGGCCCGCCAGGGAACTGAAAGTCTTGGTCACTTTGGAACGGCCCACGCCAGGCATCCATTACGTGGCGGATGGAGCAATCTGGCACTAGGTTCGAGAAGCCGACCCAAAGTTCGCCGAAAAGGCCCCGCGCAGCTTCCAAAGAGAGCCGCTGACTCGCCGGAGCCTGAAGGAGGGTCCGCCACTCCTCAACACTGGCAATGAAGGCTGCAAGCCCTTGGGCTTCAGAGCTGGTCTCGGAGACACGATCCACGATATGCGCGCAGAGCTGGACGAAGACGTCTGTAAATCTGGGCGCCTTGAGCGTAAGCAGGAGTACCCAATGGCCGTCAATGCTTCTCTGAGTGCGTGTCACATCAACGGCATCTGACAGCTCCGGAATAGCCGGCTTGAGGCTGCTGATGGAACAGAACATCGGTTGTCCAGCTTGGTCAGTGCCACAGACGAGGCGAAGATCGAGATCCGGATCGACTTCAAGTGTTCTGGGAAGCCGTTGCTCGATGGCGCTCAACCATGTGGCTTCGATGGGATTAGACATCGTCATCCTCGTCAGTGCCGGAGTACTCTACGAACCACTGTTGCTGAGCGACAGTGTTGATGAGGTAGCGAACGTCGCCGTCGCGGTTGTTGACGTCGAGGCGGTTCCCCGGAAACGCCAGCTTGATGCCAACGATTTGCTCTTGTTCAATGTTCGCGACTTTTTTACGATCCTTTTCTGGCAATTCCTTGAAGTTAGGCACCAGAACATAGACAAGCAAGGTTGGCCTCGGAAGGTGCTCGTAGATTGCTGATTCTGGGACTTGCTTTCCCGGGTACTCCTGCTTGAAGCCTTCGGTAAGAGAGTCATCGGTGGCGGTGTCGAGTATTTTTCTGAGGTCGTCGCTACCTGCCAGCCTGCTACTTTTTCCTGACACGAGCAGTTCGTCAGCGGCTCCGACGGTCATAGTTCGGGTCGGTGGATGGATCTTCACACCGCCAAACGTTTCTTCGGAATCGGCCGTCTTTGTACCGTTGACGAAGACTACATCCCACTTCGAGAACTTGGCCGTCTTGTTGTTCTTCACAAACTTGCTGATGGCGTTGCCGTAGAACAGTTCGTCCATCCTGTGTGCTGTGTATTCGTCAAGGAAGGCGGCGACCAAGCTTTGCGGGACGTCAGTGAAACGCGGGTAGCCACGTTGGGTTTGACCGGGCCGGCCAAACGTTCCGACGAGTGCCTCAGCCAGAGCGATGGCAGCATCCCTGTTTTCCTTTATGGTCGTTTTTCTCGGGTCGAGCCGTGAGGTTTCAATGCGCCGCCCGATAAGGCTGATGACCTTAGGCTCCACTGCGGCCGACTTGGACTTATTTTTTGCCGTGATCAGAAGTGCTCCAGGATGCATGCGGATAGACAGCCCGAAATCCAGGGGGGTCAATGACTGGCGCTGCATGAGTTTCAGATCCGAACGTAGTTCAGCTACAGCGTCAGCGATAAACCGGTAATCAGCTGCGACTCCAGGATCGATCCAGATGCGGCAGAGGTCTTCGTATTCGTCCCGATAACCGAACCAACGAGCCATCTGCATCATGGTGTCGGCTGCACGGACGTTTCGGTAGTAGTAACTCACCATGAGGCCTTCGAGGGTGAGGCCGCGGCTGAGCACGTCGCCACCGATGGCGATGACGCGCTTTGGCATTTCAGCGCTTTGCTGCTGTTCCTTCAGGAGCTTTTCGGTGTCCGAGTTGAATGTCCTGACAGTAATTTCGTTGGCTGAGCTCGGGAGCGCAGCCAAGACTTCCGACCACGTAGGCCCAGCAGCGGAGTAGAACGTTTCGAAGGTTGACTTCAGACCATCGATAATGTGGTTTTCGACGCCCTCTGTGTAGAGGATGGCGTGGGCTTCGAGTGCATTCTTGATGTTATCGAGTTCATGCTTCACCAAGTCGTGCAAGTGCATCTGAACTCGCTTGAAACGAGAAACGTTGATGAGCATCGAGCGGCGTTTGTCTTCGTGGCCTCGAAGATCACGAATGGCGTTCGCTACAACATAGACGCGGATGGCAGTCTTTAGGCTGTCAGGGATGGCGTGGATGGCATGGTACTGCTTGTGCTTGAGCGGCAGTAATGGCTCGACGTCGTGGAGATCTATGACGCTCACTTCATTGATGTCGTCCTCGGTCCCAAAGACCTTATCGGCTCCCACATAGTTTGTGGGAGCCTCCAACCCGTAGACGAAGTCCTTCGGAAACAGGTCGGGGTGAACTTCGCCGTCCTTGACAGTCTCGGCCTCGTGGTCGATGAGGATATTGGCGAACGGAGTCGCCGTAATGGCGACATATGAGTTCCGAGAAAACTTTCCTAGGAGCTTACGAATTAGGAAGTTCGTCTTGGTCGGATCGTCTTCCTTGCCGGTGTTTACCGAGCCGTAGTCTGATTCGTCGTCGACGAGCAAGAGAGGCAGATCGATCCGGCCATGAGACTTTGGCTGGTCGTTCGTCCAGTCAATGAGCGCTTTTAGGACATGGACGTTCTTCTTGACGACGAAGATGAACGGGTTGGGCGATTCCTCGGACACGCTGATGCTGGTGGCATCCTTACTGGCTTGCAGAAAGTCCTGGACAACTGTCGTCATTCCGGTTGCGTACGTCAATTGTTTGTTCAGCCGGCCGACTCCAACAAACCTATCGGCGGCGGTTCCCGTTCCTGACCTAGAAACGTTTCGGCTTGAATCTTTGCCCAGAAATCCTTCGTCAACACGAATCTGTGTTTGCTGCCTCAGGGACTCCGTATTGCCAGCCAAAAGTACGACCAAGCGGTAGCCCGCGTCGGCTGCCTTGTTGAGCAGACCCAAGTACGTTTGCGTTTTGCCTGACTGCACGTCACCGATGATTAGGCCTTTTCGGTCCCAAGGTCCAAGCAGCGTCGGGTCTCCGACGTAGTCGAGGATTTCGTCAGTGAATTCCTCCATCTTTTCGAGGACTCTTGGAGAACGATTGTTGTTACGTAGCCATTGCTTGTAGGTGAGCCACCGAGTCCATTCGATGTGATGCTTTTTTGTCGCGAGCCAAGGCTTGAAATCCTTGTCGGTGATTCCGACACCGATCTCGACGTCGATACTCAATTTGCTCACAAGCCGTCGGTGAACTGCTGTGATGTCGTTGTCAGAGACGTCGGGAGCTACGACAGGGCGGAAATTTTCCAGCTGGTCGTGTAGGTGAGACTCGCTGTATGTGTCATCGCTGAGCAGAGCGCTCACCACGGTCTCAAGTTTTTCCATCTGAGAGCGGATGACACTGGGGTCGGTGGCGGCATGGCTAGTCATTTACGACCTTCCAAAGTAGTTCTGCAGGGGCGGATGCGAGAGCGAAGGGTTCAATCGAAGCCATAGCTGAGACAAACTGCTCCGAGTCACCTCCGCTTGCTTTGTGTGCTTTCCAAAGGGCCGAGGCCAAGCCTTCGAGTTCTGGAGCGGACGGCTGAAGTGGTGAGTGGCTCTCGTCTTGGCCGAGTCTGTTGTACGCGTCCTCAACTGGGAAGGTCGATTCCAGAAGCGAAAGCACCGCCGACAGTTGCTTCACATCGTTGGGACTCATCTGCTCGGCCAAAATTTCCAAAGCTGGGTGCTGCCGATTGATCTCATATCTGAAGGTGCCCCGATCATCGACTACGTTCCACACGGGACTCGTACGGGACTGTTCTTGGACGATGCGGCCACGGTAGAGGTGGACACGTTTGCTCGGCTCTACGATGCGCCCCGCGATCCGGCGAAGATTGTCCCGAATCTGCGGTGGTGGGGCTGCTGAAGCCTTCTTAATGTCCAAAGACCACAAGTGATCCAATGTGTTCGGGATATCGACTTTGACTCTGGCGAGTTTCCCTAGATCGTCCTTGGGTGCTATGCGGAACCAAGTACCCCAAATGACCAACCGCTTGCCACGATAGATATAGAAGCCCTGGCTGTCCCTGACCCGGCCTGCGACTTGAGCCCGCTTCTTTTCTGCGGTCGTCATCAGGTTTAGATGCGGCAGCGTGTACGGCTGGACGTCAATTCGTTCCCCGTCGACGGAGAAGGACTCGGATGGGCCGAGTTGGGTCGCCTTGTTGGACTCCAGGAAGGGATCGGAGCCTTGTACAGGTGTGCGGTTCAGCGAGATACCGAAGCGCAGACCGTGTTCGCCTGCAAGAAATCTATGGAATACAAGTGCTAAGTGGCTTTTGACATCCATCATGGCTGCATCGAACGATGAGCTGAGATCTCCAACGGTCGCTTCGAGCCGGTCAAGGTTCCGCCAAATGACGAGCGTCCCCGAAGTGAGCCCGGCGAGTTCGTTGAATCGGGGGAGCTCCTGCAATTCATCTTCAGCTAGGACGAGGAGGCTCCAGGATTGCTGTTCGATCATGTGATCGATGTTCCATTCGAAGCCGCACAGGACGCCGTCGTGCTTCGAAACGAGTACCAAGTCTCGGCACTGCGACAACGACGCCGTCTTCAGTCCGAGTCCAAAGCGTCCCAAGTCCTTCGGATTTCTCGACTTCATCGGGCTGGCACCCGCTAGGCGCATCGCTTTGATGGCATCCTCAGCCGTCATTCCCTTGCCATCGTCGACTAAAGCGACGTACGGATCAGGCTGATCGCCGAAGAATATGTCGACGTTGGTGGCCTCGGCGGATATCGAGTTGTCTATGAGGTCAGCAACGGCTGTCTGAAGTGTGTAGCCGACGGCGCGCATGGACTCCATGAGATGCGGATCCGGCGGAAGGATTTGCTCGGTTGTCACTGACCCCCCAGTTGTAGTTCGTGCCGTCAACGTTGCCCAGCACTTTGGATACTAGCTGGCAGCAACGGCAAAGTATGTTTTATCAGTCTCCTGGGGACCGGGCCGGTCATCAGTCGTCGAGCAGGGACGGCTGAATATAGGGTGCTACTGGGCTTCGAGTACCGTTGGTCCGGGTGGTGAGCGATCGAAATTTGGCCAAATTGTCCACTACTGATTGGGCCAGATCGAGTATCTCTGAAGGTTTGGGCATTTGCAGGGAATCGTCCTCTTGGGAGCGTTTCTTCTGAGTGCGGAATTGATGTTCACAGGCCGGAAATTCGCTCAGCGATACGTCTGGTATCTAAGCCCACGCCACCGACTATCGCGGAGTAGTGGCGGGTCAGCCAAGGGAGGCCAACGACGTACAAGCCCGGAATCTCTGTAGCGCCCCGCGAGTGTCGTGGGTAGCCCCACTCATCGACTAGTGGGTGGACGACGAAACCGAAGTCGAGCTTGAACCCAGTTGCCCACAAAACGGACGTGATATTCGCACCGGCGAGGTTCAGCTCAGTTTGTTCTGACGGGAGCCAGTCATCTGGCGGCGCAGGCGGCTGCTCCGGTGCGTCGATCCCTGCCGCCGCTATGTACGCATCAATCGCCCTTCCCGAGCGCTGCGCGAAGATCGACTCAACTGTGCCAAGACGCTCAGGGACGTCGTCGCTGAAGGTGATGTCGCCGTCGTCGATGGTTTCCAGGTGACCGTGCAGGTGCATGCCGCGGCGCCCGAGTTCGCGGAGGTGGATGCTGTGGCCGCCGTCTATGCCGGAGAGCAGCGGGTTGGGCGCGAAGCGTAGGGCGGGGGAGGGGAGCGCTTCGGTGGTGAGGGCGTTGACGCCGTAGTCGGGGCCGTGTTTGCCGGTTTCGAGCATCCAGTAGATGAGGTCTTGGCCGCGGTATCGTCGGGGCGCTTCGGGAACGATGGAGACGGAGAGGTGGACCTCGCGGCCTGCGGCGTGCAGCTCCTCGGCAATCTGCCCGCCCGATTGGCCGGTGCCGACGATGAGCACTGCCCCCGCCGGGAGCTGCGACGGATTGCGGTAGTGGTGAGTGTGGAGTTGTGTCACGCCGGCGGGAAGTTTGGCGGCCAGTGCGGGGATCTTAGGGACTTGGTAGGCACCCGTTGCGAGGACCACCTTCCGGGCCCGCAGGTTTCCGAGCGACGTTTCAAGGGTGAAGCCACCGTTCGGTGCTGAGGTCAACCCGGTCACGTCCACACCCGTGTGTACTGGAGCGGCGATCAGTTCGGCGTACCGCCTGAAGAGGTTCACCACGGCGTCCCGGGAGATGAACGAGTCCCGGTCGTCGCCGACGTACGGCATCCCGGGGAGGTCCAGGGCAAGGTTTGGGGTGTTCATGTAGAAGCTGTCCCAGCGGTCCTGGAATGCGCCGCCAAGTGAGTGGCGCCGATCCAGGATCTGATGCTCGACGCCCAGTTGCGTGAGCCAATAGCTCGTCGTGAGGCCGGCCTGGCCCGCGCCGATGATGACCGTATCCGGGGTCGGTCCCATGGGTGCACTTTACGCCTGGCAGTGCTTACAGAACAGGCAGCAGCGGAGTGGGATCCGGGACCTGGTCAGAGCCGCTTCGTCTCGTGAAATCGGCCGTCCAGAAACATCCGATAGATAAATGTTCCCCAGCACTAGCCATATGCTCAAATCTCTGTAGACTAGTTGGTGTTGTTGTGTTTGGCATTTGGTAGTTCAGGCAGTCCCCACGATCTTTCCGGATCGTGACTTTCTGAAGTAACTGTGGAGAACACCCCACACCCGGAGACCCGAAAGTCGGGACAATCTCCACCTTCAGTAAGGACTGAAAAAATGGCTACAGGTACCGTAAAATGGTTCAACTCCGAAAAGGGCTTCGGCTTCATCTCTCCTGAAGATGGCAGCCAGGACGTTTTCGCTCACTACTCTGCGATCAACTCCTCGGGTTACCGCTCCCTCGAAGAGAACCAGAAGGTTTCCTTCGACGTCGAGCAGGGCCCCAAGGGTCCCCAGGCTGTAAACATCCAGGCTGTCTAGTCTTCGGATAACGCAAAAAGCAGGGCCGGTCACTGACCGGCCCTGCTTTTTTGTCTGCCCTTATGGGTTATAGGACAAAACGTGTGTAAATCTCGGGTGTGTCATGTGCGGCCTGCCCATCCTTTGCGATGCCAGAGTCCTTCGTCGGCGCTGAGTCCGGTGCTGTAGAGCTCGGGGCCGGGCTTCTGCTC
>NZ_LNUV01000003.1:37539-410016 GCF_001512285.1 Arthrobacter sp. EpRS71
ACAAATCAAACACTCCAGAGATATGCAAGCACCCCAGCCACCCTAAGCTTCAAAAGCTTAGCTACCCCGGATTTCCCGCGCGATCACTGGGAAGCAAGCCCCTCCCATACACACGTTTTGTCCTATAACCCGCCCTTATGGGGAACATATCTTCTATCGCTTTCACGGTGGATAGAACATATATCCACATAGCGAATTACACCCATGTAATTCGCTCCGAGCTCTCCGTAGCGTGGAATGTAATCCACCCGCCGAGCTGAGGGAGCACCCCATGAAACCGTCAACTTCTGGATACCTACGCCACCTAGACGAGCCCCGCGAGCACCTAATTTGGCGCAAATCACCACCTAGACTGCCCCAAAACGGTCTGTGCAAGGCCGTTTTGCCACCTAGCCCTGTTTTCACGATCTAGCCTGCGAAGTGAGCCGCATGTCGGGCATCCACAAAAACAGAAGGCTAGGTCGCGTGTTCGATTCAGAGGTGCAACGAATCCTGGACTTCGTTGCACGCGGCATCGGAGTGAGAGTTGTCGGGGCACCGGGTAGCGGCAAAACGACGGTCCTACGCAGCGTCATGAGCAACTTGGAGAAGGCCGGAGTGTCCGTGCACTTCATCAGTGGCCTCCGCACGCATCGAACCATCCCCTACGCAGCCATCAAAGGACTCGGGCTGGACGTGAGGCCGGGCCGCAGCGGTGTGTTTGACATCGCTGACGTGTTCTCCAGCCAGCTCTCCATGGCAGGCAAACACTTGCTGGTTGTTGACGATCTTCACTTGGTGGACAGCGAATCCCTGGCTGTCCTTGAGGCCGTCAGGCGGAGGTCGGATTGTCCTATGGTTGCTTCAGCCCCCGAAACATGGGCCTTCTCCAGAGGTCAGTTGGCCGTCCTTAACAACGGCCGGGAGGCGCACCTGCAACTGGATCCGCTCCACTATGAGCAGGTCCACTTCCTCATCGCACAGGTTCTCGGGGCCCCGGCCGATGCTGACACAACTGCCCGCATCCTCACCAAATCCGCCGGCAACCCGCGCCTCATAGTGCGGATCGCGGAGACCGCCTCACTGAGCAACCTTCTGGTCATGAAGGACAAGCAATGGTCCATGACGGCCGAAACCCTATGGAACGAGCACCTACGCGGCACACTCGAGGCACTCCTGGCTGAATTGAGTGCTGACGAGTTCACAGCACTGCACATCATGGCGATTCTTGGTACGGCACGTGTGGACATACTTCGAAAGGTCATACACACGGACGCCTTGGAAGGCCTGGAACGTAGGGGCTTCCTCTCCGTACTGGCAGATCAACACAACGGCTCGATAGCCGCGATCAGCCCGCCCGTCATCGCCGACTATTTCCGCGGGAGCAAGAATCTACGGGACCGCAAGTTACTGCGCAGCAAGATCGCAGGCGTCCTTGAGGCAGCTCCACACGAGATCCCGGAAGAGCGCGCCACCTCGGACGGGCTCTCGCGGGTGCTGTCATCGCTCCGACTTGAGAAAGGGGACGACGACGCCGTTACCTCCCGGCAAATCCACGAGCACAATGCGGACCGGGAACGCATCCGTTTTGAACGCTGGCAGGCCAACAAGTCAACGGCAAACGCCGCGGCATTCCTCCGCATCTACTGGGGTGCACCCTTGGACGTGGAACGCGCCAGCCGCGTCTGCGCAGAAACAACAAACTTCGACGCCGATCCCAAGGACCTCCTGTTTGTCACCATCACAGAGGCCATGCTTGCCATTCACACCGGACGCGGCCCGAGCGCCGCCGTTGGCATTCTCCAAAAGTTCGCAGTGAACAACCCGAATTTGAGTGCCGAAGTGGAAGATGCCATCTTGTTCCTCAGTGCCTCGCACGGCAGGGTTCCGGTGGACACGGCTCAAGACCCAGGAGCTCATGAAGGCGCTAACCCGGGAATGGGGAGCTTGGTCCACGGGTTGCTGGATCTCTACCGTTTCAAGCCCGTAGCAGCCCTGGACGCTTGTGATGGCGAGGGAGACGACGATGCCTTCTCCTACCTCCGCCCTTTCATCCGCAGTTTCGCATTGTTCGCGGCAGGCCGGGTGGAAGAGTCCTTGGTTCTTGCCCTGGACTGGCGAACCGAAGCGCGAAAGAACCTGGACCAATTCGGTGTCATCACCAGCAGTTACGTGGCCGCCCAGGGCCTGCTCTACCGGGGTCACTTCGAAGAGGCGGAGTACCTCATGAGCAGTGTCTTTGCGATGGGTCGCCCAGGCTTCGTGGTCGACTCGCTCTACGATGCAATGCTCAGGCTCGCAGGGCTCAGGCACGCAACAACAGCCATGGAGCCTGCCCTCTCCATAGCCGCCCAGGCGCGAACAGAAGTATCGGATGTGGGGCCGCTTCCCGGCATCGGCAAGGGAGCTTATGAGCTGGTGGCCCACCACAGCACGCAGCCCTCAGCATTCGACCGAAGAGCCTCCCAACTTATCAGGCGGCAGTTGAAGAGCGGCTACGTCCTCGAAGCCATGATGACGGCTCTGCTTTGTACGTGCCTTTGCCCGGGACGGCCGGTTCTGGACCTCCTGCAGAAGATCCTGCGCGAGAGTGGCCTGACAGTCCATGACCAACTCCTAGCCATCGCGTCGGCGGTGGTGGAGGGGGACCATAAGATGCTTGGGCTTCTGCTCAAACACTACGAGCCTGACGTTGACACCTATCAAGTTGGAATGCTGCTCCGGGGAGCTCTCAAACGTCACGTGATCGACGGCGATGCCACCGCAGCTGATGCCATGGCGCAAGCTTCCTCTGTCTTCGCTGTCCGATTCCCGTCAGCAAACGAGCAGCTCTCCTACAACTCCTTCAGGAGCACGCCGCTCACTGAACGAGAGATCGAGGTTGCCACCTTGGCCGGACACCTTACTAATGTGGAGATCGGCGAACAGCTGGGGATCAGCGCCAGGACAGTGGAGAACCACATCTCCAACGCATTGCGTAAATCGGGCGCCACGTCCCGAAATAGCCTCTTCATGCTCGTGGGGAATTCACTTTCGCCACGCTGAGCCGGGATAGGGTGGACCCACCTCAAATCGCGGGTGTTAGTCATTCCCAGCTACGCCCGGATCCCCAGCGCGAAGGGTTTCAGTGAGCAATTCTCCGGCTTTGGCCCGCCGACTAGGCACGTTCGACGCATCACTGATTGGGCTAGGGTCCATGATCGGTGCCGGTGTTTTCGCTGCCTTCACGCCGGCTGCTGCAGCCGCAGGATCAGGGCTGCTCATCGGACTGGTGGTGGCCGCCTTCGTCGCCTTCTGCAACGCCACATCATCGGCCCAGCTCGCTGCCGCCTACCCGACCTCCGGCGGCACCTACATATATGGTCGAGAACGGCTCGGCCCATGGTCCGGGTTCCTGGCAGGCTGGGGATTCGTCATCGGCAAGACCGCCAGTGCAGCGGCCATGGCGATGACCTTCGCGGCCTACGCCGCACCGCAAGGTTGGGAGCGCCCGGTGGCGATTGCCGCCGTCGTGGTTCTGACGGCGGTGAACTATCACGGGGTGACCCGCACAGCCGGGCTGACCCGGGTGCTGGTGATAGCCGTGCTTGCTGCCCTGGCCATTGCCCTGGCAGCGGTGTGGGGCGGCTCCGGCCCGGACTTTGGCAGCTTTGTGGGTGACGGGCTGCTGGCGCACGGCTGGTACGGCATTCTGCAATCGGCGGGGCTACTGTTCTTCGCGTTCGCCGGGTACGCAAGGATCGCGACAATGGGCGAGGAAGTGCGCGAGCCCAAGCGCACCATCCCACGCGCGATCAGCATTGCCCTGGGTATCACCATCCTCATCTACGCCGTCATAGCGGTTACCCTACTGGCGTCACTTGGCCCCGATGGAGTAGCCGCTACGCCCACGCCATTAGCCGATGCTGTGAGCGCGGGTACCTGGGCTTGGGCTGCGCCGGTGGTCCGCGTTGGTGCGGCCGTGGCCTCACTCGGTGCGCTGCTGGCACTCATCGCAGGGCTCGGAAGGACGAGTCTCGCGATGGCCCGGGAACGCGACCTGCCACACTGGCTATCGGCGGTACATCCTCGCTATAAGGTCCCGCATCGTGCCGAGATCGCGGTCGCCGCGGTGATCTGCGTGATCATCGCTGTGGCTGATCTTCGCGGAGCAATCGGATTCTCGTCCTTCGGTGTTCTGCTCTATTACTTGGTGGCTAACATCGCCGCCTACACCCAGCCAGCGGTAGACCGCCGATATCCGAAGTTCCTGCAGGTGGCAGGCGCGGTTGCCTGCGTGGTTCTTGTTGCCACCCTTCCGCCGGTGTCCGCGTGGTTGGGTGTGCTCATGTTTGCAGTGGGCATCGCGTACCGTTTGGTGCGATTGCGGCTGAGCCGTCCAACCCGCTGACGTTCCGGCTAGGCGCGGCCCCACCAGGGGGTGGTAGGTGGAGCCGCGCCGTAGTGCCTCCAACGCCAGGGCGGTTGGGACTCCCGCCGGACACCGGGATATCCGCCCCGGAGGCACAAGAAGAGATTATGGGCAGTTTTTGGGATCTAGGTGGTACAAAGAGGAAAATAGGTGGTGAAATGGCACAAATTAGGGGTAGTCGAGGACCAAAATAGGTGCTGGACGGTGGCACCTAGGTGTTGGCCCGCCGTCGAGCGTTTCTGCGCTCAACAGATTCCATGTACGTAATGATGCTGGCAATAGTCAGGGCCAAGGAGCAGACAACGGCCAGCATGGTGGACGTTTCCTGAAAAGGAACCACCACCAACGGGCTCAGCATCATGGCATTGCCGAAACCTGAGGCAGCAAACACGCCCGCTTTGAGCAAAAGGCATTTGAGGGAACCTGCAATCAACATCCCTACTGGCGCCACCACTCCCAAAGCCATGGTGAGAACCACAGCGGTGGTCCTCACGTCTGAGGGGTCAAGGATGTCCAATCCTTCCGGCGGAGGGGCTGCTCCCAGCAAGGTGGCGGACACGGCGGAGCACACAGCGATGACGCATGTGATGACGCGCAGTAAGGCTGGGTAGAAGTGTGTGATCACTGGCAAGTCCTCGTCTTTGTCGGTCAACCCCGTTCCATAGAGGTAGTAGCCCGGACCGCGGACATGTGACGCGAAACCACTCCGCGGCACTGGCAGAATGGCGGACATGGAATCACCCGCCACCGTTCCCGCCGTCGAACTGCGCATTTCCATCAGCGAAACTGAGCCGCTGATCTGGCGACAACTCGTTCTCCCCGAAACGGCCACAGTCTCTGAGCTGCACGAGGCCATTCAGTGCGCGTTCGGTTGGAAGAATTCGCACCTATACGCCGTTGCCGGCCATGACAGCGCGGGCAAGAAACGCATCATCATGGAGGTTGACGACGGCGACCTCCCCGCAGGTAGCGAGATATCGGCTGGAGTGCGGCTACTCGAGCTCTTTGACGCGCAGAAACCAGGGGAGTCGGACCTTGAGTACGACTACGACTTTGGGGACAACTGGACCCACGAGATCGAAGTTGTTGGGCCCGGCGTGCTTGAGGGCAATGCCATCACGTGCACCGGTGGAGCAATGCGGGGTCCTGTGGAGGATTCCGGGGGAGCCCACGGCTACGCAGATATGGTGGCCGTGGTTTCCAACCGCAAGCATCCTGAGCACCGAGAGACTGTGGAATGGCTCGAGTCCGTGACGCAGGAGCATGCATCGAAATTCGACCCGACTGCCTTTGACCTGGTTGCGACCAATGAACAACTCCTCAGTCTGGCGCAACGGTTGTGGCCAGGTGAGGTTACGGCCGCCGACCACCAAGCCGTTCTTCGACCAATTTTATGGTTTCTCAACGAGGCCCAGCCGGACGGGCTGCCGCTGACGTCAGCCGGGTATCTGAAACCCGCCTTCGTGAAGCGGGCCATGACCGAGCTTGGCTGGGACGACGAATGGATCTCCGCAGGACGAGTGGAAGTCAGCACCCCGCCCATCAGAAACCTCCGGGAGCACTTGCAGGAGTGGAAGCTACTACGCAAGCTGAAGGACAAACTGCTCCTGACGCCCAAGGGACGGAAACTTGCAGGGAATCCCGCTGGCCTGTGGGATTTCCTCGCCGACCAGTTGGCGAATCCGGGCACCGACGCTGAGAAGATCGCAACACCCGTGCTGGTCCACTGGGAACTAACCGGAGAAGAACCGCCCTACCAGGTGAGGGATCAGGTTCTTCAAAGTGCGCTTCATCAGGCTGGGTTGAGGACCAGAGCGGGCAACGGCGAAATACCACTTTCCTGGGCTACTGACCTCTACTACGACATCAGTCGCCGTTTGCACGGGCAGGAGCTGTGGGAGAGGCCCAGTTGGGCTCGATACGACGAGACATTATCCGACGCCGGCATCAAGTTCCTGCTCGACGTGCAGAGCCGCTGGGACGGCCGCAGTATCTAGGACTGCGGCCGCTCCAGATGACCGTTACCTCTCGCAGCCGATCCCGTCTTTATCGTTGTCAAGCCCGTAAATGTCGGACCCTGTAACCGTCACAGGGCCCCTCACATAGGATGGTCCGTTGCCACTTCCGCCGGCGCAGTCCACGTCCGAATCAATAGGGACACATCCGGAGTAGTTGGGGTCGCAACCGCCCTGGGCAGGAGGAGCAGCCGGAACTACCTTTGCTTTCGCTTGGGCTTGGGCTTGGGCTTGCGCTGCAGCAGCATCCGCGGCCGCCTTGGCTGCGGCTGCATTATCTGCTGCCGCCTTTTCGGCAGCCGCTTGAGCAGCCGCTGCTTGAGCTGCCGCTTGATCGGCGGCCGCCTTGTCCGCTGCCGCCTTTTCGGCCACTACTTTGTCGGCCGCGGCTTTCTCCGCGACTGCCTTTGCCGCAGCTTCCGCAGCCCGCTGATCCGAGAGTTTCTTGGCGCTCGCAGAGTCCAGCCAGGTCAACTTGCCAGCTTGGTCAACCACGCAAATGTACGTCTGGCCGGATGAAGTCTGGGCTGCCTTCTCAGTGGTGCAGACGGTGCCAGCGACTTTGCTGGGCGTCGGAGTCGGTGTTGCGGATTGCGTTGCCCCCGCACTATTTACAGAGCTGGCGCCTGTTGGTGCCCCTTGAGCACAGGCTGCCGTTGTGAGAAGCAGCGATGTGATGGCCACCAGCCCTAGTGCTTTTCGCCCTTGTGACGACGAAGACTTGCTTCGGAAATGCCGGTTTTTGGCCGTGCGAATAGAACCCTTTTCCAATGTATTGCCCCCTTGTAAATGCGCCGATGCGATGGCGCGTCCAGTGACCATAACACCCTGCGCAACAGCAAAGGGAGGAGAAGTTTTCTATGACTTAGCGCGCCGCGTGCTTCTTCAAACCCGCAGGCTTCGCAGCGCCACCCTCTGCACCAGTCACCGAAGCGCCCGTCCCCAACCCGCGGACCGTCCACCCGGCACTCCGCCAGGCCTCAGCGTCCAGTACGTTGCGGGCGTCCAGCACCATCCGGCGTCGTACCAGTGCTCCCGCCACAACAGGCGAGAGTGACACGTACTCGTCCCACTCCGTCAGCAGCAGCACCAGCTCGGCGCCTTCAAGGGCGCGCTCGGTGGAGGCTTCGAAGCGGATCTGTGGGTAGCGGATCCAGGCGTTGTTGATGGCTTTGGGGTCGGTGACGGTGACGTGCGCGCCGGCGGCGGAGAGTTGTTGGGCGACGTCCAAGGCGGGGGAGTCACGGATGTCGTCGGTATCGGGTTTGAACGCCGCGCCAAGGATGGTCACGGTGCGCCCGGACAGGAAACCGCGGCACATCTCGCGGGCCACCTCCACCGCACGGGAACGCTGGTCCAAGTTCACCGAATCAACCAGGGCCATCCACTCATCCACCGACGGCACCGAAAGCTCGCGCGCCTGCGCCCGGAAAGACCTGATGTCCTTCGGCAGGCAACCCCCGCCGAAACCGAGCCCGGCGTGCAGGTACCGGTTCCCGATGCGCGGGTCCAGGCCCATCGCCTCGCTCAGTTCACTCACGTCAGCGCCCGACGCGTCGCACAGCTCAGCCATCGCGTTGATGAAACTGACCTTCGTCGCCAGAAACGCGTTCGACGCCGACTTGATGAGTTCCGCCGTCGCGAAATTGCAAACCAGCCGTGGGATGCCGGCGCTGATGAGGGGCTCGTACACGGCGTCCAACACCGCGGTCACTGGCGCGCCGGCAGCGGCACCCTTACCGCCGGGGACGCCGTAAACGAGGCGGTCTGGAACCAACGAATCCTTCACGGCTGTGCCCTGCCGGAGGAACTCGGGGTTCCAGCCGAGCAGGACGTCCGAGCGTCGGGACAGGATCGCACGGAGAGTCTCCACCGTGCCTACCGGCACTGTGGATTTACCCACGACGGCGGCACCCTTGGACAAGTGCGGCAGGAGGCTCTTCGTGGCGCCCATCAAGTAGGAGAGGTCAGCGGTGTCAGAGGTTTTGGACTGCGGAGTACCCACGCACAGGAAGTGCACTTCAGCATCGGCCGCAAGGGCGAAGTCCGTGGTGAACACGAGCCGGCCAGTGGTACGGCCATCGCGCAGGAGCTCATCCAAACCAGGTTCATGGAAAGGAGCCAGCGCCTTGTTCAGCTGCTCAACTTTGGAGGAATCGACGTCGATGCCCACCACGGTGTGGCCCATCGAAGCGAGCGTCGCGGCATGGACAGCGCCGAGGTAGCCGCAACCGATCACGGAGATCTTCATGAGGAGGGTCCTTTGCTTGAGGTGAATTCGCTGGGCCCGGATGTTCCGATGGGCACGCCAGCGATGACGTCGTTGTAATGGCGCACCAGGTCTGCGCTGAGCACGGGCCACGTCCGCCCCTGGACCGAGGCGTGCGCTGCCGTGGCGAACGCGCGGCGCTTGGCGTCGTCGCCGATCAAGTCCTGCACGTAACCGCGCAGCTGAGCGAGATTACCGGGTTCATACAGCCAGCCGGTGCGCGAATTCTCCACGAGATCCAAGGGGCCGCCACGGCCAGTCGCCACCACGGGAACGCCCGATGCCATGGCCTCCTGGATGGTTTGGCAGAAGGTCTCGAACTCACCGGGATGGACGAAGAGGTCGAAACCGGCCACGGCCTCCGCCAAGGCATCTCCGCCAAGGAAACCGGCGAAGTGGGCGGTAGGGAGTGCTGCTTGCAGTAATTCTTTCTGGGGGCCATCGCCGACGATGACCAGCTTCGTGTTCGGCAGATCGGCCAGCACCGCCAGATCTTCAACCTGCTTCTCGACGGCGAGCCGGCCAACGTAGCCGATGATCCGGTGACCGTCGGGCGCTACCGAGCTACGCCACGCCGTCGAACGCTTAGCAGGGCTGAAGCGCGCGGTATCCACACCACGACGCCACATATCCACGCGCAAAATGCCCCGTCCGCGCAACTGGTTCAGCGCGAACGTGGACGGCACCAAGGTTCGGGTGGCCAGAAGGTGGATGTTGTCCACCCGGTTCCAGGCCCAGTTCTCCAGGAACGGCACGCCATAACGGGCTGCGTAGCTGGGGACCTCCGTTTGGTAGATCGCCACAGTGGGGATGCCCAGCTGATGGGCGGCCTGCACGGCGCGCCAGCCGAGAACGAACGGGGAAGCGAGGTGCACGACGTCGGGGGAGAAATCGGCAAGGATTCGCTTGACCCGATTCACACCACCCAACGCAACCCGCACATTCGTGTAACCGGCCAGCGGCACCGAAGGAAGCCGGTGCACATACGCACCCTTCTCGACGCTCGAAACATCAGTGTCCGACGTCGACGGCGCGATCACCATCACCTCATCCCCGCGCTCCTGCAGATGCTCCAGCACCCGCAGTATGGAGTGGGTTACCCCATTCATCAATGGCAGGAATGATTCGGCGACGATTGCGATCCTCACGCTTACAACGGTGGTCTGGGCGGTTGGCTTAGCGGGTTCGAACTGGTGGCTTGTGGGGGAAGAGTTGGTTAACAGGAGGGGGGCCTGTTTTGTCTGAGGGCGGTTGTAGACTTCCCATATTCGACGTGCTGGGCGTCAAAAGTTCTGGGGGTTTCAAAAATGGGTGCTGTTGATGATTTTTCGCGCGCGCTTGGGAGAGTAAACGTACGACGACGGCGCCGGGCAGCGGCGGGGACGGTCGCCGTCGGTTTGGGGCTGACCATGCTGCTGGGAACCGCGGCGTCGCCGGCACTGGCCGACGACGTCGCCAACGTGATTCCCGTTGGCGAGCGGCCGACGTCAATCGCCGTCAACCCGGTAACGGATAAGGCCTATGTGGTCTCGGGCGACGGCGTTTCCATCGTAGGCGGCACCGCGTCCGAAGGCATGCTGTACTACACCGGAGACAGGCCAGCGGATGTGGCCGTGAACCCCGTGACCAACAAAGTGTTCGTCAGCGAGGTTGGCGGCTCGGTTGCCGTGGTGGATGGAGCCACCCGTACGTCCACCTCAGTACCCGTGGGCGCATCCCCTGGGACCATCGCGGTGAACCCCGTGACCAACAAGATCTACGTGGGAGTAAATAACGGCGTCACCATGATTGACGGTGCCACGCTGAAAACCACGCCCTTGCCCCTCGCGGGCGCCCAAGAGATCTTCGTCAATGCCACCACTGGGAAGGTCTACGTCCTGGCTGGCGGGATCATCAAGGTGGTCGGCGCCGGCGGTACCGTCACGTCTACCATCAACATTGGTGCAGGCGGCATCCTGGACCTGGCCATCAACGAGCAAACCAACAAGATCTACTTCACCACCCTTGGCAAGTACGGGGCCAGCGTGCGGGTGATCGACGGCATCACGGACACCGTCACGGCCTCTGTTCCCACCACCAACAACGTGGGCAAATTGGCGGTGAACCCGGTAACCAACACCATCTACGTTGCCGCGGACAGCACCTCGATTGACGGCTTTGTGACGGTCATCGATGCCTCGACGCTCTCTCAGGTCGCCGAGCTACGGACCCCCACCCGGATCAGGGACATAGTGGTCAACTCAGCCAGCAACAAGGCCTACGCCCTCCTGAGTGGCAGGGGCGTGACGGTGGTTGAGGGTGACAACACCGCCACCGCCGTTTTCTCCGGGCAGGAGCCTTTTGATGCGGCGGTCAATCCGACCACGGGCCGGGTATACGTCTCCAACACCAACAGTTCCTCTGTATCCGTGATCGACGGCACAGTTGCAGCGCCGGTCCGGAATGACTTCAACGGTGATTCCTTCCCCGATGTCCTGGCGCGGGATGCCTCCGGAGTTTTGTGGCTGTATCCGGGCAACGGATCAGGCGGCTGGCTTCAGCGGATCCAAGTTGGGCAAGGTTGGAACGTCATGAATGCCATGGTGGCGCCCGGCGACTTCAATGGTGACTCCTTCGCCGATTTGTTGGCCCGTGACTCCGCCGGAATCCTGTGGCTGTACCGCGGAAATGGAAAAGGCGGCTGGTTCCCCCGCGTCCAGGTAGGGCAGGGATGGGAGGGCATGAGCGCAATCGAACCCATCAACTTCTTCGGCGACGGCTTCGGTGACGTGGTGGCGCGCGACCGCATCGGTACGTTGTGGCTTTACCGCGGCGACGGCAAGGGTGGCTGGTTGCCCCGCATGTGGGTGGGATCAGGCTGGTCCGCAATGTCCGAGATCACCGGTGTTGGCGACTTCAACGGTGACGGCGTGACCGACCTGGCAGCCCGCGATAGTGCAGGCGCCCTCTGGCTTTACCCGCCCACAGGAAGCAGCGGATGGCTGCCCCGGCAGCAAATTGGAAACGGCTGGAACAGCATGGATTCTCTGGTTGGCCCCGGCGACTTCGACGGCGACGGACGCGAGGACATCCTTGCACGTAACTCCGCCGGTGAGCTCTGGCTGTACTCCGGCCAAGGCGGATACGCGTGGCCGACTGCCAAGCGTGTGGGAGCTGGCTGGGGAGTGATGACTGCGATCCTTTAGTAGTCAGCCTTAGACGAGGTCAGTACCAGGCATTTCTTCTGAAGGAATTTCGGCATGTTGGAGTTGAATTGTGTTTGTTGTCTGGTCTATATATCCTGTCGGATTAGCTATTCCGTCCAAGGTCGAGAACTTCGAGAAGGCTTCCTCCAAGGCGGCGCTTTGGCTCGTCGCGCTTAGCTTTTCGTCAGTCCGGAGCTCGACCTTGAAAGGCAGAGACCGCAACGTTTTGCGCGAATCTGAAGACGGTTTTCCGGCAAAAGAAATGATACCTTTCGGACCAGAACCGCCTGTCCACTCAGCTTTGGAAAAATTTGGATCGGACGCTTCGATCGATGCGACCGCTGCGCTGAAGTTGTCCTGGCCGAGAAGTTTGTTCGTGACTTCCTCGACTGAGAGGCCCATGGAAGCTGTGGCCGCGGCAATGTCTTGGGTCGAAAGGATTCTTAGTGGTTCTGGAGCTTCATTGCCGACCAGAACTCGTCCATCAGTTTTCGCGCTGAAAAGCTCGCAGGGGCTCCCTGGAACGCGAGTGCCAACACTGAAGCGCAAACGAATAGGTGCCGCCATGACCCTGCTCGAGCAGAATTTGGGTATTTATAACGCATATTTTCCCCTTCTCAATCGAAACTTTCGATTGATGAATGGGAGGCTACGTTGAAAGTGCGGTTCTATAAAGTCAAGTCATTAGGAGGGCTATAAATCAGAATCCTGAATTAAGAAAGCAGCCTTAGTGGTGGGGCATTGATCAATGCTGACGGTAGAGTCCATGACGCCACCTCCGACTGAGATTTGAGTGTCTGTGGCGAAATTTGTGCCCTTCGGAAGAGTGACCCCGCTGTCAGTGGCATGTGAGCCGCTGGGAAAAATGAGAATCATTTCCCGCCCGTCATCCATCACCCCGACCAGGCAACCGTCTACATCTTCCTTGAGTGTCCCTGAAAGCAGTGCTTGCTGTTCCATGTTCCGAGGTGGCCCTGCGTACACAGCTGCCTTGTGGACAGAGTGGCTGGCATCTACTTGAACAACGGTCATGTGAGTGGTCCCGGGTGTGCATGCGACGGCGCCTGCAGCAATCGCCATCAAGCCGAGCACTAGTCTGTGATTTTGACCCATGGAACCCCCGTCGATAATGAATCTGACGCTACTCTACAGCGTGGTTTCAGCGACGGTCGTCTGGTGGCGTGGTGGCCGGGCTCCGGAACTCTTACGCGGATGCCTGCATCAGCGATCGCTTAGGTGCACTCATAAGCACGGCCGTTTGCTGGGTCTTGAGCAGGTCTACTGGTCGTTGGTTTCGCAACGCCGGGCATTCGGTCGTCATCCAGGCTGCGAAGTAGCCTCTTCTACGCCTGTCAAGGCGTTTGTGTTGCTGTTGCTGAGGCGTTGAGCGTGCGGTAGATATGGCGTGTTAGATACCGCTTGATGCAGCGGCGTATCTCCTTGTTGGTTCGCCCTTGGGCGCGTCGTTTCTCCGCATACTCGCGGGTTTTGGCGTCATGGGCCATTTCGGTGACCGCGACCATGTGCAGGGCACTGTTCAGGGACCCGTCTCCGCCCCTGTTCAGTCGGTGGCTGAACGTGTTCCCGGATGATGCGGGTATGGGATTCACCCCGGCCAAGGATGCGACCGCCGCCTCGTAACGGACTCTTCCTTCGTGCGACCAGGGGGTGAGGCACTTCGCTGCGCTGATCGCTGCGAACCCTGCCTCCTCCAGTAAGGGTGCGGCCTCGCTGGCCTTGACCAGCTCATCGAGCTGGTTCTCGTTTACGGTGAGCTGCTCATCGATGGTCAGGACGTGTCTAGCCAGCCGCACGGCCTCGGCGCGGGCGATGGACAAGGAGAGTTCTTCCTCTCGGGACCGCCACTTTGAGACCTCAGTGACCTGGGTGCTGGTGAGCTTCTTGCGGGCGTCGATGCCCAGGCCATTGCTCCGCACCAGGGCGGTGAGCGCATTGACCGACCGGATGCGGTCCTTGCTCATGGATCCCCGCGCCGTCATCAGAATTCTCACGCCTTGACGGACCCCGTCATGCAGGCGGGGGCGGCGAAGCTTGTCCACCGGCAGTGGCAGGGTCGAGATGGCGATCTGGCGGGCGTCCAAGGCTCGGTCTTGCCCACCCCACGGCGCTTCCTGGCATCCATGCGCGGTGCCTCTGCCACAGGGAATCCGTGGCTGGCTACAGTGCCGGCAAGGATCGCCCCGTAGGACGCGGCACCTTCGATCACCCAGGGGGTATCGGAATTACCATCGGTGCGGCGGGCGACCCAGTCGATCGCCCGGTTGATCCCGGCCCCGGTCGCGGGGAAATCCTGGGATTCGAGCAAGGCGCCTGTATTCGCGGCGAGGATCGCGTAGACGTGGTTACGGGCGTGTGTGTCGACACCGACGACAGATGGATGGGTATGCGCGACGATAGACATGGCGGTCATTGGTACCTTTCCTCTTCACGGACGTGGTCATGGCCGTCGCCGGCCGGTACCAGTCCGGACCGAGGTCACCAAGGAACAGCACCGTGATGGGTCACGCCCCCAAAAAGGGGGGTGGACAATCTTCTGATCAAGCTACCGAGGTGGGCCGGACAGGTGCCGGCCGGCCCCCAGTGGACCGACAAATCTGAGTAAAGACACCATGCGGGTCAGTTGGGTCACGAGTCACATCCACGGGGCGGAACGGCCTGCACCCATCCTGCCAGCCAGTCCCAGACCAGCCACGGTCAAGACTCACAGAACCGCGGCCAGATTCCGCTACGAGGGTAGATCTGCCGCTGAACTATGAGCCTCGCTTGGAGGACGCTTTTGGGGTGGAGCCATGACGGTCTATCCGGCGCGCTAAGCTCCGAATTCGTAATCACCGTATGGGTCAGTGCCGATAGTGGCGCTGGCGCTTCCCGAAGAAAATACGTAGCGCCCCGACTTACTTTGACCCATTCGATCTTCCTCGACGAGGTCATCTCGGCCAACTGATGGACGATTCGAATTGTCCGTTCTTCATGCGCTTCCACTGAGGTCGACCTTTCTGAGAGTGAGTTGTGACAGTTCCCCAAAGTCAGCCGTTACCTTGGCGACTGCTGCAACCTGTGAGCTGCCCAGTTCTGCATCTGGGGCGCCTTTCTCGGAGGTAAGACTGCGTAGTTGACCAGCAACGGTTATTGACGTCTGAATGTTTCTGTTGGTCCTCTTATGGGTGGGCTCTTCGTCATCGAGGAGCCCACGGAGCTGTCCAGCCTGCCATCGCCACCGGGTGATGAGCTTGAGCAGGAGCTCTTGCTGATTCGCATGAACTGCCCGCACTAGCTCACTCCCGCACTCCTGCAACTGTGGAATGAGGATCAGGGCGGAACTATTCTCTAGGCGTGTCGCTGCGTCTTCCGCAGCAGCCTTGGCCGAATCGGCGGATGACTTGGTCTTCCTGATCTGCCAGAGTGCAACCCAGAAACCAGCCACGGCCAAGGGGATGGATGCAAGCGTGTTGATGTTCTATGCCCAGAGCCAAAGCGGCTCGGTCGTGTTGTCCAAAGGGCCCCTTTCGCGTGCACAGACTACGGTACATGCACTTGCAAGGCCTTATATGCATCTCGTCACACCGCACCACATGGTTGGTGAGCTACAGTTGCCGGTTTGATATGTGCGTCAGATAGTTTCGGGCTTGCCCAACATGTGCGCGTTCACCGGGCCTATCTGTCCCCACCCCGCGCCCGCCTCAGATCCTTCCGCAATCCCCGGTTATCCTCCCGTAGCCCCCGATTGTCATCAGCCAACCCTTTGTTGTCCTCAGTCAGCCCCCGGTTCTCAGCCTCCAGCTCCAGCACCAGCTTCACACCGGCCAGGTTCAGGCCCTCATCCAGGAGGGTCGCTATCCTTCGAAGGGTCGCTAGGTCGTTGTCGCTGTATCGGCGGGTGCCGCCGTCGGTCCTGCCCGGGGTGAGCAGGCCCTTGCGCTCGTACTGGCGGATGTTCTGCTGTCCCGTCCCCACCAGTTCGGCTGCGACGGAGATCGCGTAGACCCCGCGCGCGCCCGGGCCCGCAGCAGAGGTGCCGTCCCCACCAGGAGCCACCAGTCCGCCGTCGTACTCCTCAGCGGCAGTCCCGCCGTCCGAACGCGCCATGCAAACCTCTCCAAAAAATCTCCCGAACAACTACTTGCATCCACTCTCTCACTGGTGCTATAAAAAATCTATACCAGCCACCACAGATCGAACAGGCTGGTACGAACAACAGAATCAGCATCAAGATCAAAGGAGTGAGAACCAATGCTGATGCGCACTGACCCGTTCCGCGAATTCGACAGGCTCGCACAACAGGTTTTTGGCACAACAGCACGCCCGGCCGGAATGCCGATGGATGCGTGGCAGGAGGACGGACAATTCGTTGTTGCCTTCGATCTGCCAGGGGTGGATCCGCAGACCGTTGACCTCGACGTCGAACGCAACGTCCTTACGGTCAAGGCCGAACGCAAGTCGCCCGCGGGCGAGAACACCGAGATGATCGCCGCCGAGCGCCCCCAAGGCGTGTTCAGCCGCCAGCTCATCCTCGGTGACACCCTGGATACCGACGGTGTCGAGGCAAGCTACGACGCAGGGGTGCTCACACTCCGCATCCCCGTCGCCGAGAAGGCCAAGCCGCGGCGCATCGAGATCCAGTCCCATGGGCAGGGGCAGGAAATCAACGCCTAAACCCGTTCGCCCTGCCGGAAGGCTCACCCGGGGGGTGGCCAACCGACAGGGCGACAGCCGGGAACAACGGAGGCGGCCGCATCGGAATAGTTGGGCGCAGGCTTCGCGCCACGTCACCGCGTTTCTTAGCGCACAGGAAAGCGACCCCCGCCCGTCGTCTCCCGAGTGATGGCCCCCGGTTCGCGCCGGGGGCCATCCCCAAATCCGCAGCAGGAATCGGAACCACCAGTGAGCACGCAACCCGACCACTACGCCACCCTCCACGTGTCGCCGGACGCGACCACCCGTGAGATCACCCGCGCCTACCGTGCACTGCTGCGGACCCACCACCCGGACACGCGTCAAAGGCTCGACGACGGCGACACCACCTCCGCGGCCAACCTCCAGGAACTGCACGCCATCATGCAGGCGTACGTCGTTTTGTCGGACCCAGGAAAGCGGGCGGCATACGATCGCGCGCGGACTGCCGGCGGTAAGGGCGGAACGTCTGGCGTCACGGGCGGGACACCGGTGAAAGTGCGCTTCCACCGTTCCGCGCCTCAGCAGCGGGAACAATCACCGCTGACATTTGGGCCATCCCGTTGGGAGCCCTCACCCCAGAGAACACCGAGGAGTAATCCATGAGCGCTTGGCGTCCGTACGACGGTCACATCATTCCCGCGTTCTACGAACGGTTCGAGAAACGTTGGGGGAGGGGAACAGCGCCGTTCCTGGACCCTGAAGTCCACGAACAACCCTTGCCCCGCGCCCAGTGGATCAACCCGGACACCGGGGCCGCCGTAGCAGTGGTCCCTATCTGGACTGACGACCCCGAGCACCGCTCTTTCGGTGTGTTTTACCTCCCGCCAGCCGGGGATATTTGGATGCTCCGCCCGGGCCCAACGACGTTCCTGGAACCCAATGCCGGAGCCAGTCGCGAGCAAGTGACTCTCCGCAACGATGCCTTCAAGAAAGCCGTCAACCACGCCAAGGAGTTCATTTACGGCCCGCAGCTTTAAGCGGCGCGTGTACCGCATCGAGGGGTGAGCTCTCGGGTCTAAGGGTGCCCCAAAGGGCGGAGATCCCGCCCCTCGCGCAAGTTGCAGCCAAAAAGAAGGCTGGTGCAGCCTGTGGAACGAATTCCGAGGCGGCTGCACCAGCTGCTAGTACGACTTTCTGCTATGAGTTGTGACACCTATTCATTGGCCGCTCCTAGTTCCCGGCTTCGATGGTTTCCGGGCCTTTCAAAGTCTGTGCAGGGCGGGGAGGAGCTGAGGTTGGTGGTTGAGGGCTCCGTCCCCGGGAGAACACCTCCCATTTTACGGCGGCCCTTGGGAAAAAGCGCTGGAATTCGCGGTATTTCAGGGGAGCCTGCCGGGGGAGCGCGGCGTACCGTGGCACGATAGATCACGATGAAACTGCGCGCTGATCAGACCGGAAACCGTGGCCTCCCGATGCCCCTTTGGCTACAGGGTGGTTTGGAAGCGGCTCAGGCAGCGTTCATTTCCGCCATTGTTGTGATTCTTCCCTTGGTGGGGGTGTGGGCCACAGACGGGTTCCAGGACCGGAATGTGGACTCCCTGGCCCGTTTGGCGGGCCAGGCCTGGCTGCTGATTCACGGTGTTCCGCTGGAGCTGGCGCACGTGAACCTCGGCACTGCGGCTCAACCCGGTTCGGGGCTGCTGTCGCTCATACCCCTCGGCCTGACCTTGATTCCGTTCCTGCTTGCCTGGCGGGCAGGCCGGCGACTGGCCCGGGCGTCCTACACAGACCAGTTGTGGCAGGCGTTCCTGGGCGCGTTCGTGGTGTACGCGTCGTTCGGTACGGCCACCGGTTTCGTGTGCCGTACCCCGGAAGTTGTCATCAATCTGTGGTTCGCCATGACCATTCCGCTGATCTCCTTTGGCCTCGGCATGATCGTGGGAGCCCGACGCGAGGCAGGCTCGTGGAGCAGGTTGATCGGCGTGGACGCGGTTGCCTGGCTCGCGAAGACCAGCCAGCATTCCCGGTGGGCGGGCTCGTACGTGGGTTCTGCATTAAAGGCGGGATTTGTAGCCGCCATGGCCGCTGTTTGCCTGGCCGCACTGCTCCTGGCTGTGACTATTGTGTGGCATTGGACGGACATCATTGCCGTCTATGAGGGTTTGAAAGCCGGGGCCCTTGGCGGTGCCGTGCTCACCATCGCGCAACTGGGCTACCTGCCCAACCTCGTCATCTTCGCTTTGTCGTGGTCAACCGGCGCCGGCTTCTCGCTCGGCGTCGGTTCAACAGCGGGTCCGCTGGGCACCGCCGTCGGACCGCTCCCGGCCGTCCCCGTTCTTGGCGCACTTCCCGCCGGACAATTCGACGCCGGGGCCATGGCCCTCGCGCTGCCGGTGGTCGCCGGGATCCTGGCCGGTTGGTGGTTCCTGCGCGAAGGCGAGAACCACTTTGACGAGTGGCTCTCCATCAAAATCAAAGCCCGCTGGTTCACCGCCACCGTTTCCACCCTGTTCCTGGGCGCATTCATTGGCGCCGTCGCGGGGCTTCTGGGCGGGGCGTTGGCGTGGATCGCGCGCGGTTCGGCTGGCGTCGGACGCCTCACGGAAATCGGTCCCCACCCGTTGTGGATGGCAGTCTGGCTGGCCGCCGAAGTGGGCATCGGCGTCGTGATTGGCTACGCAGTGGGGCCGTGGCTGGAACGCAGCCAGAAGCAGCGCGAGGCGAACCTCGACGAAGCAGCGTACGACGACGAACACTCCTGAGCGGGTCCGTTCAGTAGCGCCGTGGTTCTCAACGCAACGGCCCCGGCATCGAGTTCTCGAGCTGCGTGAGGCACTGCGTCTTTGCGGATTCCGTGAGCGCACTGCGTGAGCAGTCCTGGTACGTGCTGACCTGGTTGAAGAAGAGCGCGGATGTCAGGATCAGCAGACACATGACGGCAGTGACAACCAAACCGGAAATGGTCCCGAACAGCATCAGTTTCGGGTGCTTATGCTTCAGCGTGCGAACCAAGACGACGATGCCCAACACCAACGCTGCAAGAGTCAGGATGGCGCTCAACCACACGTAATTCACGTTCAGTGAGAACACGAAGAACGCACCCAAAGCCGCCAAGAGGAATGCGCGGAAGAGATTCTGGCTCACGCCGAGGGTGGACTTTTCGGCCTCGGAGCGGGGTTGTTGGTTCGGTTTGGAACCGACGTCGGGATTCATGTTTTCCAGCCTACGCGAGCCGCCCATAAGCTAGTGCAATGCGCATTGTTGTCCTCGTCTCCGGTACCGGTTCAAATCTTCAGGCAGTCATCGACGCCGTGAAGTCGGGTGAACTGGATGTCGAGATCGCCGCAGTGGGCGCCGACCGGCCCGACACGTATGGCGTAGAGCGCTCCGACGAGGCTGGCATCGAGACGTTCGTGGTCAACTTCAACTCGTTCGAAACCCGCGCCGAGTGGGATACCGCCCTGCGCGACAAAGTCCAGTCCTACCAGCCGGACGTGGTGGTTTCCTCCGGATTCATGCGCATTGTGAGCGAGGACTTCATCAACGCTTTCGGCGGGAAGTACGTCAACACGCACCCAGCCTTGCTGCCGTCGTTCCCGGGCGCCCACGGAGTGCGCGACGCCATCGCCTACGGTGTGAAGGTCACTGGGTGCACTGTTCACTGGGCCGACGCCGGCGTGGACACGGGCCCCATCATCGCCCAGGAAGCCGTGACTGTACTTCCCGAGGACTCCGAAGAAACCCTGCACGAGCGCATCAAGGTAGTGGAGCGCCGCCTGCTGGTCCAGACCCTGGCAGACCTCGCCGCCGCCAAGTAGCGCACCCCCCAACTAGGTAGCAGATCAGGTCGTTCTCAGCGCTGGGAACGACCTGATCTGCTACTCAGATTGCGTTCCAACGCCCGAGGCTGTGGATAACGCTCCGCCGGCTAGCTGATTTCGTCAGCATGGGGCATGAAGTATCCACGCCCACTACCCGAGTCCCTTTTGGCAGCGTCCTTTACTTTGCAGCAGGCGCTCGACGCCGGTGCATCACGACGGCGGCTACGGCACCCGAGCCTCGTCTCACCCAGCCGCGGCATCCGGGTATCGAGGCAGGACACCGAAAATGGCATGGTCCATGACGTTCGTCCGCTGACCCACGTCACGTCATTCTCCGCCGCCTCGCATGCAACGGCATTCCTGCTATGGGAGTTTCCAGGTTTCCTGCAGGGAAGCAACAAACCCGGTATCCACATTTCCTGTCCAGACACCATGGCCATTCCCCGCCGCGCCGGGGTGGTGGGCCACAGGGGGCAGTTCTTCGATGACGAGATCGTGGTTCTCGACGGCGTGTTTGTCACTAGCCGGGCTCGGACATGGCTGGATTGCGCCCGGAAGATGGACATCGACGAGATCACGGTTGTGGCTGATCATTTGCTCCGCATTCCCAGGCCGGAATTCGAGGGTCGCAGCTCTCCGCACTGCACCATGGATGAGCTCGAAGAGATGCTCGACCGGCATTGGGGGACACCGGGAATCCGCAAGGCCCGCCTCGCTTTGGAGCAGGCATGCGTGGGTGCCGACTCGGCCCCCGAAACGCGACTCAGGCTGGCACTCATGTGGGCTGGGCTGCCCACAGCGGAAGTCAACGTGCCCACGGAACTGAGTCCCGGCGTCGTGCGTCAACCGGACCTGGGCTATCGCGAGTGGAAGGTCGCCGTGGAGTACGAGGGCGAGGGGCATTCCGATGCGGAACAGATTGTGAAAGACATTGCCCGTGAGGAGGATTTCAGCCGCGCAGGATGGATCCTGGTGAGAATCTCCAAACGCCATATGACAACGGGCGCAGTCACCGCCGTGGCCAAGGTGAGGCGGGCGCTCGAACAACGCGGCTGGTCACCCAAGTAGGTAGCAGATCAGGTCGTTCTCAGGGCTGGGAACGACCTGATCTGCTACCCAGTTGGGTGCGCGGGGAGCGGGTTAGGAGAGAACGCGCTGCTTCGTTTCCGGTGCGAAGAACGCCATCCACAGCACGGACAGCAGCACCAGCCCACCAGCCATCGCGAACGACTGCGCCAACCCGAACTCAGGCCAGAAGAACGAGGCAAACACCAAGGGGCCGAACCCGGCGCCAATGCGGGAGAACGTCGAAGCCCAGCCGAAACCAGAGCCGCGAAGTTCCGTCGGGTACAGCTCGGACACGTAGGCATACAGCACGGGAATGGCCACCTGGACCACAAACCCGAACACCAGCAACCAGAACACGGCAGCCGACGGCACATCCACCACGAATGCCACGATCACCAAGGTCAAAGCAGACAACGGGCCGGTGACGGCGAGGATCCACTTGCGGCCCACACGCTCCACCAGCAGCGCTGCGACCACCACGCCCAGAAGTCCGACGGCGGTCATGCTCGCCGTCGTGACGAACGCCTTGTACTCCTCGAAACCAGCGCCGATCAGAATGCGGGGCATCCACGTCAGCGACAAGTAATAGACCAGAAGCACAGAGAAGAACAACGCCCACGCTGCAGTGGTGATCTTCCAGTTGAACTGCCAGATTCCCCGCAACTGGGCCCAAGCACTGCCGGGGGAGAGGCGCGGTGCGGCCTGGGGTTCGGGCAAGCTGTACGCCCGTGGGGAAGCGCCGGTTGCCTCGACCAAACCATCAATCACTGCCGCCGCCTCAGCGCGTCGGCCCGCCCGAATGAGGAACAGGGGCGACTCCGGAACCGAACGCCGTACCCAGAAAACCAACAACGCCGGCAGCACCATGATCAGCATGGTGAGCCGCCAATCGCCAAAGGCCGCAACCAGCCCGGCGGAAACAAAACCGCACAGCGCTGCACCAACAGGCCACCAGCCATCCATGGCCGTGAGCACCTTGCCGCGTTGCTTCCGGGGCGTGAACTCACCCACCAACGCGTAATCCACGGGGATGCAGCCGCCCAGACCGAAGCCGGCCATGAAACGGAAAATGCAGAACCACACGATGTCCGGGGCAAACGCGCCGAAAACCGTGAAGATGCTGAAAATGAGGAGGGTGGCCGTGAAGGCTTTCTTGCGGCCGATGGTGTCCGCGATGGTGCCCCACGCGAACGCGCCCACAGCCATGCCGATCAGGTTGGCCGTCCCGATCCATGCAGCGTCAGCCGGCTGCAAGGACCAGTGCTTGGACAGCAACGGAATCAAGATGCCGTTGAGCGTGACATCCCAGGCGTCGAACATGAACCCGAGCCCACCGATCAGGAAAATCCGTCCCTGGACCTTCCACCGCCATGGCAGTTCCTGCACAACTTGTTCGCCGCTGGGCACGGCTGTGTATGTATTCATTTGCCCTCCTGCATGCAACTTTATGCGCTGGGCACGGCACCGCCGTCCGGGTTACTTCTGGTTCTCAATGGCCCTGCGCAGGAAACCGCCGGCTTCCTCGAGGGCGCCCTTGGCCTGACCAGCCTCGATACCCGTCAGGAGCACCAAAATGGCAGCCTTCACCGAACCGCCAACAGAGTCCAGGGCGGCGGCTGCTTCCTGGGCAGAAACCCCCGTTGCGTGCTGAACCGTCCGTTGCGAGCGGGCCAGCAGCTTCTCGTTTGTGGCCCGCAGATCCACCATGAGATTCCCGTAGGTCTTGCCAAGCTTCACCATCACCAAGGTGCTGATCATGTTGAGGACAAGTTTCTGCGCCGTTCCCGAGTTCAGCCGCGTGGAGCCCGCGATGAACTCCGGACCCACCACAACCTCGACCGCGGCGTCGGCCACATGACTCACGGCCGAGCCCTTGTTGCAGGCCAACGACGCCGTGAACGCCCCCCGTTTCCGGGCCTCCTCCAGCGCGCCGATCACGTACGGCGTCCGGCCCGAGGCAGTAATACCGACGACGGCGTCCGCTTCGGTCACGTTGATGTGGTGCAGGTCCCGCGCGCCGGCAGTCGCGTTGTCCTCGGCATATTCCACCGGTTTCTGGATAGCCTCGGTGCCGCCAGCGATCAGTCCGACGACGAGTCCCGGCGGTGTGCCGAACGTCGGCGGGCACTCGCTCGCGTCAAGCACGCCGAGTCGCCCGGCTGTCCCGGCTCCCACGTACAGAAGGCGACCCCCGCGCTGAAGCCGCTCCGCAACGGCGTCGACGGTGTGAACAATGGCGGGGCGTGCAGCCTCAACCGCGGCGTGTACTCCTGAACTGTGTGCGAGCATCGCGGAAACGAGTTCTTCAGTACCGAGGATGTCCAGGTTTTCCAGGCCCTCGGCTGTGGCCTCGGTCTGCAATCCGGCGAGTTCCGTGCGCAGGCCCGCTAGGTTGTCGGCGTTAGTCGGGCCAGTTTGTTCCGTCACGGTGGATGTACCTTTCCTGGATGAGCCCGCGGCGCGTCGCAGCGAGGGCAGCCCCGTCCAAGCCATCGCCCAGCGCGGCCACCACCTCAATCCCAGCCGAAGCGAGGGACTTCCGCAAGAGCGCAGCAAAGAAGTCCGATCCCACTACTCCGCCCAGGAGCGCGACCCTGGGCGTGCCGGGTTCGGTGCCGCTCGCGCGCCTAACGGTATTGGTTAGGATTCGGCACGCCTCGCCCACAATGTCATGTGCGACGGCGTCACCCGCCTCCGCTGCGTGCAGAACCAGCGGTGCGAAACGGGCCATCGCCCTGTAGGGGTTCTCCATGGCCGCGAGCCAGCCCGGCAGCATGTCCGGCGACTCAACCAGAGCGCCAGCCGCAGCCGACAACGACGTGGCAGGGCCGCCGTCGTGCGCTTCAAGAACTGCCTGTAGACCCTGCTGGCCGATCCAACGGCCGCTGCCGCGATCGCCAAGATAGGGACCCCAGCCGTCGGCCCGGTGGAGGATTCCGGCTTCGTCGAAACGGAAGGCCACAGCGCCTGTGCCCACAATGAGCGTGGTGCCGGGGGCGCCTTGCAGTGCGCCAAGCTGGGCAGCCGTGGCGTCGGAGAGGACAGCAGCGGGGGCACTGAACCGTTGGGACAACATGGTGGCGAGTTCCTGCGACTTTTCCGCGGAGGCTTCAACACCGGCAACTGCGGCGCCGATACCCGTCAACGTGCTGACCGGAAGGCCTGGCGGCAGTTGGCGGACCGTTTCGAGCAGGAGCTCGAACGCGAGGGTGGGTCCGTTGTCCACGTGTACCCCGGGAAAGCCGTGCTGGTCGGCTGCGCCCAGCAACTCGTTGCCGCTGCGCAACTCCACCCGGCAACGACTCTTCCCAACATCGGCAACAAGAACAACCTCGGTGGCTTCCATGGCTCAACCCTATGTTGTGGGGCCCGTTGTGCGTGTTTGGTGGGTGGTTTGGGGCGCAGAGCAGGCCTCGCAAGTCCTGTGTGATGCGTTGTGGGGCCCGTTGTGCGTGTTTGGTGGGTGGTTTGGGGCGCAGAGCGGGCCTCGCAAGTCCTGTGTGATGCGTTGTGGGGCCCGTTGTGCGTGTTTGGTGGGTGGTTTGGGGCGCAGAGCGGGCCTCGCAAGTCCTGTGGAGGAGCAGTCGGGAGTGTCCCTGAGGGCGATTTCTGTGGATAACCGAACGTGAGCCATCGTTTCCCGAGAGCATGAATCCATGCGGAATCTCACCCCTTTGCCGACGGACGTTGACCCTCAAGGCTTTCTCGTCGCCGACGCCTACGCTGCCGGTGTGCCACGGTGGCGACTCCAGACGAAAGAGCTTGTGACGCCGAGTCGTGGCATTCGTCTTGCCAAGGGCGGTGAACTGGACCTCGCACTACTCGGACGGCTGCACACCACCGTCACTCCTCGCTGTGCAGTCAGCCACGTCACGGCAGCGTTGTTGTGGGCCATGCCGCTCCCCATTTACCTCGAGGAAGAGGGCAGGAACGGGCTATGTCATGTGACCCGTCGGCAAGAGATCGGCAGGGTCAAGCGTCGGGGAGTCATCGGACATCGGGCTCCACTGCTTGCTCGGGACGTTCGTGTGTTGAACGGGGTTCAGCTGACGTCGCCGGAATGGACGTGGGTGGATCTGGCCAGGCATATGGGGAGGTCGTCGCTCGTGGCAGCTGGCGATTTTCTGTTGGCGCGCGAGAATCCCCTGTCCTCTCTTGAGGCGATCCAAGAAGTCATCGACCGGCGTCCCAAGGTCAAGGGAATCCGCATGGCCCGGGAGATTCTGCCGTTGCTGAGGCCGGGGGTTGATTCGCCGCAGGAGTCGAGGCTACGCCTGAAAATCGTCGACGCCGGACTGCCGGAGCCAGCAATTACCGCGCCGATCTTCGACGAGCACGGGAGATACATATCGACGCCCGATCTCCAATACAAGGAGTACAAAATTGCCATGGAATACGAGGGTGATCATCACCGCTCCGACCCAGTGCAATGGGGCAGGGACATCGAACGAGACGATCGGCTTCGCGCGTTGGGGTGGATCGTCCTGAGATTCTCCGATGTCCAAATGAAGGGTGGGTGGGCCAACGCGGAACGGAAGGTGCGCGATGCGTTGGCCTCCCGCGGGTGGCGGGGGCCGTCGTCGTAGTTTTTGGTCTCCTCCACACTTGTGGGGCCTGGTGTGCGCGTTTGGTGCCGCGAGTGGGGCGCAGAGTAGGCCTCGTATCGCTGGGGGGTAATTTGTGGGGCCTGGTGTGCGCGATTTGGGCCTCGAGTGGGGCGCAGAGTAGGCCTCGTATCGCTGGGGGGTAATTTGTGGGGCCTGGTGTGCGCGATTTGGGCCTCGAGTGGGGCGCAGAGTAGGCCTCGCAACGCAACGCAACGCAACGCAAGAGAGGGGGGCAACCCAGGGGCCGCGACGACGCAAAACCGGGGCGGCAACGAAACGCGATAAACTCTCCGTATCCCCACCACCCGCGAAACCACCCGCGATATCTACGCGAACTAAGACGGAGACTTTTGTGAGCTTGACGCAGCTTGACCGTGTTCCCATCCGCCGTGCACTGATCTCGGTTTACGACAAGACGGGACTGGAGGAGCTCGCGAGGGGCCTGCACGCAGCCGGCGTCGCCCTTGTTTCCACCGGCTCCACCGCCAAGAAGATCGCCGCCGCAGGCATCCCGGTCAAGGAAGTCGAAGAAGTCACCGGCTCCCCGGAAATGCTGGACGGCCGCGTCAAGACCCTGCACCCGCGCGTGCACGGCGGCATCCTGGCTGACCGTCGCGTCCCGGCGCACATGGACACCTTGGCCGGCATGGAGATCGAAACGTTCGACCTCGTGGTGGTGAACCTGTACCCGTTCGTGGAGACTGTGAAGTCCGGCGCAGCGCAGGATGACGTTGTTGAGCAGATCGACATCGGAGGCCCTGCCATGGTGCGTTCGGCCGCGAAGAACCACGCCGCCGTCGCCATCGTCACGGACCCCAACTTCTACGGCGCAGTGGTCGACGCCGCCGCGCACGGCGGGTTCGACCTGAACACCCGCCGCCGCCTGGCCGCCAAGGCCTTCGCTCACACGGCCAGCTACGACAATGCTGTGGCTTCCTGGACTGCCAGCCAGTTCCTGGACGAAGACGGCGACGGCATCATCGACTGGCCCGCCTACGCCGGCCTGTCCCTGGAACGCTCCGAGGTCCTCCGCTACGGCGAAAACCCGCACCAGCAGGCCGCGCTCTACGTGGACAAGGCTGCTCCGGCCGGCATTGCGCAGGCCGACCAGCTGCACGGCAAGGCCATGAGCTACAACAACTTCGTGGATGCCGACGCCGCCCTCCGTGCTGCCTTTGACTTCGCCGAGCCCGCAGTTGCGATCATCAAGCACGCCAACCCGTGCGGTGTCGCCGTCGGTTCCGCTGACGCTGCAGACCCGATCGCTGACGCTCACGCCAAGGCCCACGCCTGCGACCCCGTCTCCGCGTTCGGCGGTGTGATTGCTGCCAACCGCACCGTCACCGCAGGAATGGCCCGCACGGTTGCCGACATCTTCACCGAGGTTGTCATCGCCCCGGACTTCGAGCCTGAAGCAGTGGAGATCCTCTCCAAGAAGAAGAACATCCGCCTCCTCGCACTGCCCGAGGGCTACGGCCGCTACCCGTCCGAGATGCGCCAGGTTTCCGGTGGCGTCCTGGTCCAGATGAGCGACAAGGTAGACGCCGACGGCGACAACCCCGCCAACTGGACCCTCGCAGCCGGCGAAGCCGCCGACGAAGCTACCCTCGCTGACCTCGCTTTCGCCTGGACCGCGTGCCGCGCGGCAAAGTCCAACGCCATCCTGATCGCCAACCACGGTGCAGCCGTGGGCATCGGCATGGGCCAGGTCAACCGCCTGGACTCCTGCCGCCTTGCCGTGGAGCGCGCCAACACGCTGGGCGTGACGGTGGAGTCCGACGTCGAAGGTGCTGGCGGCGCGTCCAACGCCGACGCGAGCAACGCACCTGAGCGGGCACGCGGCGCCGTTGCATCCTCGGACGCGTTCTTCCCGTTCGCTGATGGGCTGCAGATCCTGATCGACGCCGGTGTCCGCGCTGTGGTCCAGCCGGGCGGTTCGGTCCGCGACGAGGAAGTCATCGCCGCAGCCAATGCTGCAGGCATCACCATGTACTTCACCGGCGCACGCCACTTCTTCCACTAGTCCCCACCGCCGCCCTCACCTCGCTGCGCTTCGGCCAGGGAACCCGGGCGGCTTGGGCCCAGCGCCACAAGACACAGAGCACCACAACGCGACGGCGGCCGCCCCCGGAAGGGGACGGCCGCCGTCGTGCTATGTCCGCACGAATTTAACAGGGGCGTGCCTACAAAGGAGAGTCCGCTACGAAGCCGCTGCAGCAGTGTTGTAGGTGGACTGGATGACGGTGCCCCAGTACGGGCCGTACATGGTGGTGGAGTTGCTGCCGTATCCGTAGCTGTTCACGGAGTTCTGGTAGCCGGTGGAGCTGGTGCCGATGAACCACGGTCCGCCCGAGGACCCACCGGTCATGTTGCAGGGGATTCCCTGGCTGTTGAACTGCGGGTTGTAGGGATCGTTGGTGGCTTTGCCGGAGCAGCTCTTGAGCGATTCGCCGTTGAAGGGCGAGCCTGCCGGGTAGCCAAAGGCCTTGTAGCTCAGGCCGCGGGCGGCGTTGAACTGGACGCCTGAGGAACCAACCACGTCGGCGAGCTTCTGGCCGTTGAGGGTGTTCATGACGGCGAAGGCGGTGTCGTACTGCATGTTGCCGTTGGAGGCCCACTGGGTGGGGGCGTACAGCGCCTTTGCCGTCCACTTCCCGTAGGGTGCTGCACCGTTGAGGTAGGCGGGGACGAAGACGAAGTTGGTGGCGTAAGCGCCGGGGCCTTCGTTGAGGCAGTGCCCGGCGGTGGATACGGTGCTCTTGTTGGCTGCGGTGACGGAGTTGCCTGAGCAGACGTAGTTGGAGCCGCCCAGGGTGAAGAAGATCTTGCCGATGTGCTTGACCGGGGTTTCGCTCTGGTTGACTTTGCGGTCGATGACCTTGGAATCAGCAGAGGCCTGCTGGCCTGCGATGCTGCTGATGGCGCCCGGGGCTTCAGTGACCGGGGCTTTGCCGAGGTTGAGGAGCTTGCCGCGTTCGAGTGCTTTTGCGGCCAGGATTTCGCCGGAAGCGGCATTCTTCATGCGCTCCGGGGTCCAATAATCTGCAGCGCCGGCGTCCGACACTACGTGGCTGCTGACCGCAGCGCCGCTGGAGTCTGTGGTGTTGACCGGCGCCGCGTTGGCGCTGGTGGTTCCAACCAGCGCCAGGATTGCGGCAGCGGACAGACTCAGCAGGCTTGTGGCCAGGGTCTTGGTTTTTGTCACGTTGTTCCTACCTATCGAGGGAGTGAGGCGGCCAGTGATGGCGACCGCCGACTGACGGAATCGAAGGTATCGAACGTATGACAACTTTGTAAAGAGATGTTTCATACTTTGTGATAATTTGCTGTCACTTGCTTGTTAAGTGGCAAGGTCCTTTTGGCGTGCGCGGGGCACGCCTGAATCTCCGGTGGCTGGAGGTTCTCCCATGGTGAGTGTCAGTGGTCCTTGACCGTGACCCTGTCCGAGAGTGGTTTTGGCACAACGCCAGGCCATGAACCGTCCCGTTTGAACATTGAAAGGTTGCGCGCGCCCTCGGGATCGTCGGCGCTGAGGGGAATGATGATGCTGTTGTGCTGCTTGGGGGCAGAGGGCTGTCCGCCCATCCAGGCCGATCCCACGCCTGCGGCGGTGAGGTCGAAGAACGGCTCCCCGTCAGCGGTTCGGGCACTGATCTGGATCTGCGTGTTGGGCATGTAACCCTCGCCCACAGACCAAATGTTCCGGACGATGTAATCCACCAGCAAGTCGCCGTAGAGGACGGTGTAGCCGGGCTCGATGGCTAGCTGTACGGAGTATCCGGTGTTGCCTTTCACGTTTGGTGGACCCCCTCCGTCGAATCCGATGACCGAGATCCCGGGAACGGCGTCGATTGCCTCGCGGGCTTCGGCAATCGTCTGACCGGTATCGGCGTCGTGCGGGATGGTCTGCCGGGGCGTCGGTGCCGGCGCGGTGCAAGCGGTTAGTGCGAGGAGCATCCCTGCCGCCAAGGCAGCCAGGGACGCAGTCAATGAGGCAGCCGCGGAGGCAGGTCGAAGGGTGCGGGTCATGATTTCACTATGTTCGGTTTCGGCGTGAATGCGATGTTGACGCGCCCGGGAACCGGACATTTGCTCACGCAGCCAGCGCACGACGACGGCGGGCAGCGGCGGCGGTCAGGCCGCCGTCGGGCGTTAATGGCGGGAGAGCGGTAACGAACACGTGATCCCGGACACGAAGGGCCGTCAAAACGGTCTACTCGGGTAAGTTAGAGATGTTGAAATCTGCAGACTTTCAGGGAGAACCCCACCAATGGCCAAGATTATCTATACCCACACAGACGAAGCGCCGATGCTGGCAACTTACTCATTCCTGCCGATTGTTGAAGCGTATGCCTCGACCGCAGGAGTAGAGGTGGAGACCCGCGATATTTCGCTGGCCGGCCGCATCATCGCCGTCTTCGGTGATTTCCTGACAGAAGAACAGCGCACGGGCAACGCGCTTGCTGAACTCGGTGAACTGGCAAAGCAGCCGGAAGCCAACATCATCAAGCTGCCCAACATCAGTGCTTCCGTGCCGCAGCTCAAGGCTGCCATCGCCGAACTCCAGGCCCAGGGTTACGCCCTCCCGGACTACCCGGACAACCCCTCCTCGGACACCGAGACGGACATCCGCTCGCGCTACGACAAGATCAAGGGCTCCGCTGTGAACCCGGTGCTGCGTGAAGGCAACTCGGACCGCCGCGCACCGTTGTCGGTGAAGAACTACGCCCGCCAGAACCCGCACTCCATGGGTGCCTGGTCCGCTGATTCGAAGACCAACGTTGCCACCATGGGCGAGAACGACTTCCGCTCCAACGAGAAGTCCGTTGTCCTCAATGCTGACGATTCCCTGACCATCCAGTTGGTCCGCGAAGACGGCACCACCAAGGTCCTCAAGAAGGACTTCCCCGTCCTGGCCGGCGAAGTTGTGGACGCCACCGTGCTCCGCGCTGACGCCCTGGACGAGTTCCTCAAGGCACAGGTTGCACGTGCCAAGGAAGAGGGCGTCCTCTTCTCCGCACACCTGAAGGCCACCATGATGAAGGTCTCGGACCCCATCATCTTCGGCCACGTGGTCAAGGCTTACTTCTCCGAGCTGTTCGAAACCTACGGCAAGCAGCTCGCCGCGGCCGGCATCAGCCCGAACAACGGCCTCGCCGCGATCCTCAGCGGCCTGGAAGACCTGCCCGAGGACGTCCGCGAAGGCGTCAAGGCAGCAATCACCAAGGGCCTCGAAGACGGTCCGGCACTGGCCATGGTGGACTCGGACAAGGGCATCACCAGCCTGCACGTTCCGTCGGACATCATTGTTGACGCCTCCATGCCTGCCATGATCCGTTCCTCCGGCCACATGTGGGGCCCGGACGGCAAGGAAGCAGACACCCTGGCGGTGATTCCGGACAGCTCCTACGCCGGCATCTACCAGGTTGTCCTGGACGACTGCCGCGCCAACGGTGCGTTCGACCCCACCACCATGGGCACCGTTCCCAACGTGGGCCTCATGGCACAGGCAGCCGAAGAATACGGCAGCCACGACAAAACCTTCGAGATCCAGGCAGCCGGCACCGTCCAGCTCGTGGACAGCAAGGGCAACGTCCTCACCGAGCACCAGGTCTTCCCCGGTGACATCTGGCGCGCATGCCAGACCAAGGACGTCCCGGTCCGCGACTGGGTCAAGCTGGCCGTCACCCGTGCCCGCGCATCCCAGACTCCGGCCGTGTTCTGGCTGGACGAGACCCGCGCTCACGACGCCAACCTGATCGCCAAGGTCAACGAGTACCTCAAGGAACACGACACCGAGGGCCTCGAGATCAAGATCCTTTCCCCGGTTGAGGCCACGGCCTTCACCCTGGAGCGCATCCGCAAGGGTGAGGACACCATCTCCGTCACCGGTAACGTCCTGCGCGACTACCTCACGGACCTGTTCCCGATCCTCGAGCTTGGCACCAGCGCCAAGATGCTCTCCATCGTTCCGCTCATCAACGGTGGCGGCCTGTTCGAGACCGGCGCCGGTGGCTCCGCTCCCAAGCACGTCCAGCAGTTGGTCAAGGAAAACCACCTCCGCTGGGACAGCCTGGGCGAGTTCCTTGCCCTGGCCGTCAGCTTCGAACACCTTGCCACCACCACCGGCAACGCCCGCGCCCAGGTCCTGGCTGACACGCTGGACCGCGCCACGGGTACGTTCCTGCTGGAAAACAAGTCCCCTCGCCGCAGCGTTGGCGAGCTGGACAACCGCGGAAGCCACTTCTACCTGGCCACGTACTGGGCCCAGGAGCTGGCCAAGCAGACCGAGGACGCCGAGTTGGCCAAGGACTTCGCAGCAATCGCTGAAGCCCTGACCTCCAACGAGGAGACAATCGTCGGTGAGCTGGCCGCAGTCCAGGGTCCCGCCGTCGAACTGGGTGGTTACTACCGTCCGGACGCTGCCAAGGCCGCTGAGATCATGCGCCCGTCGGCCACCTTCAACAAGGTTCTCGCGGACCTGAAGAAGTAGTCACGGCATAGCAAACTGGCCCGCAGGCATTGCCTGCGGGCCAGTTGCTTTAAGTGTTGATTTAGCGCTCCGCGTGGAACCGCTCCGGTGCCATGCCGCCGTCGACGATGTCTTTCAGCACCCGGCCGATAGCGGGTGTGAACTTGAAACCGTGACCCGAGAAGCCGGCGCCCACCACCAGCGGACCGAAATGGTCCAGCACAAAGTCCTCGTTGGGTGTGGTGGTGTAGGTGCAGCTGATGGGAACCGCTGTGGAGGGGTCGACGCCGGGAAGCCACTCTTCCGCGTACCTCACCAATGCTTCCATCTGGTGGGGGATGGGCTCGAACGTGCGCTCGTCCGGATCCATGACCGGGCCGACCCCATGCCAACCGGCTTTTACGCCTTCGCCCGGGGTGAGCATGCCGTAGACGGGGCTGTACCAGTACTCGTAGGCTTCGTTGTTCGGATCGGGGTCCGGGCTGTGGTTGAAGCTGGGCCACACCAGCGTGTTGTCCCTGGGAGTGAAGTGAGCCGGTTGTTCCTGGGTGACCACCAAAGCCGGGAGCTTGACGTGTTTGCTGACGAGCTTGTTGGTCCACGCACCTGCCGTGACCACCACGCGGTTGGCGGTGTATTCGGTTTCCTCCGTGACCACCACCACCGATTCGGCGCCGTCGATGCGGATGTCCAGCACCGGCGTCGAGTACTTGAACACGGCTCCGCGAGCTTCGGCTGATGTCCGCAGCGCCACCAGGGCGTCTGCGGAGCGGATCCGGCCGGAGCCTGGAACGAAGAGGACGTCGGTGGCGAAATTCATGCCCAGCCACCGGTTGGCGGCTTCGTCGGGGGAGATGAAGTAGCTTTCGATGCCCCGTGCCTCGTGCGCTTCCCTGACCTCTCGAAGGCGGGGGACGTTTCCGTGGTTCACGAGGCCCACCATGTCCAGCAGCGGTGCGCCGTGCTCTGCCGCAAGCTCGTCCCACAGGGTCTTGGACTCGGCGAGGAGGTCCAGGTAGTCGGCCTCGGCGTAGGCGGTGTTGAAGTTGCGGGTGGCGCCGTGCGAAGCGCCGATGTGGTGGCCGGCCTCAAATTGCTCCAACAGAACCACTGAGCGACCCGCCCGGGCCAGTTGCCAGGCGGCCGCCGATCCCATGGCTCCTCCGCCAACAACTACAACGTCAACCTGCATGCCTGCTCCATCCACAATGGCCCTCTTGAAACGCGACCCCGAAACAGGGCCACCTCCCATTCTGCCCCCACTCACCCAAGTAGGTAGCAGATCAGGCCGTTCTGAGCGCTGAGAACGACCTGATCTGCTACCTACTTGGGTCGGCTTAGGTGGGGGCGGCTGGGTATTACGCGGCGAGGCGCCTGCGGATCCAGGCGGAGAACTGGTCCACCACGATGATCAGCACCAGCACGATCAGGATGTGGGTAAGCATGGAATCGAACTGGAACGACTTGATGGACTGGTTGATCAGCAGCCCAATGCCCCCGGCGCCCACCAAGCCAAGGACCAGCGAGGACCGTACATTGACGTCGAAACGGTAGAGCAGCAGGCCCACGAACTGCGGGACCACCATGGGCAGCGTTGCGTTGGCTACCTGCTGGATCCGGTTGGCGCCCGCGGTTCGGAGTGCTTCCTGGGGTCCGGAGTCGATCTCTTCCATGGATTCGGCCCACAGCTTCCCCATGACACCGGTGTTGTGGCAGATCAGCGCGAGCACACCCGCGAACGGACCAAGCCCCACAGCGGTGACGAAAATCAGCGCGAACACGATGTCCGGCACGGCACGGAAAAACGACAAGACAGAACGCGCAGCTTGGTAAACGAGCCGGTGCGGGCTGGTGTTCTCCGCGGCCAGCGCAGCGAGCAACAGGGCGAACGGCACGGACAGTGTGGTTCCCAAGAGCCCGATCCACAGCGTCACCAGGGTGGCTTCCAACCCGGGCCGGATGGTCTTCTCCCAGCTGAGGTCCGGCGGGAACGCGTCGCCGATAAACGCGGCCATGCCCTTCCAGCCGTCCACCAGCAGTGCGGGTTTGAAGTCCGTCCCTTCGATGGCCACAGCGTGAAGTCCGACGACGACGGCCGCCACTGCCGCCGTCGTGATCCACCGCAGGGGCTTCTTGGGGCGGACCAGTGCCACCCGGGTTTGCGCCGAAGGGCTGCGGCGGGCGACGGCCGGGGTGAGGATTTGGGGTGTCATGCTGCGGATTTCCTGTCTGAAACGTCCCGGTCCGGGGCGTACAACGTGTCAAGGTGATCGGCCGTGATCTCTGTGGAGGGAAGGTCGAAGGTCATGGATCCCTGCAACAACCCGATGGACCTGTCCGCATACCGCAGAGCAAGATCAGGCTGGTGCAGCACCGCAGCCACGGCCAGCCCCTCCGCGTGAGCGAGTTCACGCAGCAGCGCCATGACTTGCTCGGCGGCGTGCGGGTCAAGTGCGGATACCGGCTCGTCGGCAAGTACGACGTCGGCCCGCTGGCACAGCGCCCGGGCTACGGCCACGCGCTGCTGCTGTCCGCCGGAGAGCCGGCCCACGCGATCGAGGGCACGGTCTGCGAGTCCGACTCGGTCCAGGCAATCGAGGGCCTCTTGCTGAACGTCGGCGGGGAACAGCAGGGGACTGAGCGAGCGGACCGTGGGGATGCGGGACAGCGCGCCAGCACACACGTTGTCCAACGCGGTGCGCCGGGGGACGAGATGGATTTTCTGGAAGATCATGGCCATACGCTGTCGGACTTGCTGCAGGTCACGCCCTTGGAGGGTTTCCAGTGCGGTTCCGTCGATGCTGATGCTGCCCGAATCCGGGGCGGTGATGCCCATGACGCAGCGCAGGGTGGTGGACTTGCCCGAGCCGTTGGCGCCGAGGAATGCCACCAGCTCACCGGCTGCAACGGAAAAGTCCACGCCTTCCAGAACCGTCCGTCCGTTGAACGACTTTCGCAAGCCGTGGACAGAGAGCGGCATTACAGGTCCTTCTCGGTGAGACCCATGGTCTCGGCGAGTTCGAACAGCGGGGTGTAGTTGTCCTTGGTGACCTCAAGCAGCGGGCCGGGAGGGGTAACGTCCAGGAACTCGCCAACCTTGGCCACGTCAGCGTGATCGAGGCTGAGGAATGCGTCCTTCACGGCAGCCTTGAACGCGGGGTCCGCGTCGCCCCGGACGGTGATGGGATCGTTGGGGATGGGGTTGGATGTCCACACCTGCCGGAAGTTCTCCGGGGTGAAGGTGCCCGCCGCAATGGCCGTGGCGAGCGTCTGCGAGTTGATCTGGGCCGCATCCACCTTGCCGTTGGTCAGGGCGAGCAGAGCTTCGGGATGACCACCGGTGTAGTCCATCTTGATGTCGGCGTCGGCGATCCCGGCTTCACGGAGGCCGAAGCGCGGCAACACGTCGCCTGAGGTGGATCCGACGCTGCCCAGGGCCAACGACTTACCTTTCAGATCCCCAATGGCCTGGATAGGGCTGTCCTTGGGAACCCAAATCCCCGCCGTGTAGGTACTGAGTTCCTTCTCCGCCGTGCCGAAAGACACCAACGGTTCAGCACCCGCCTTGGCGTCGGCGAACACGTAGCCCAAAGGACCGAACTGCCCCAGGTCCAGTTTGCCGTTGCGCATGGCCAGAACCTCCGCGGCGTAGTCCTCCACCACCTGGACGCTGACCGGGCATTCCAGCTTCTTGGACAGCGCTGCGGCCAGGACGTCGTAGGCCGGCGTCAATTTGGCCGGGTCCTCGTAGGGCTCAATGCCGAACTTGATCTCGCCATTGGGGCAGGTAGCACTCGTGGCTTCGGGGGAGGACTGCGCCGAGCCGCCACAGGCAGTGAGCGCCAGAACGGTGGCGAGGGCAAGCGCGGAACCGGTGAGGAGCGAGGTTTTCATGGGGATCCTTATGCGAAGGGAAGGGAATGGGAAATCAGGACAAGCGCGACACGTTGCGGTGTGCCAGGCCGAAGGACAGGGTCATGCCGACGCCGGAGGTTACGGACACCACGGTGACGCCGGGTTGGGTCTCCCGGACCAGGATCGGCGCCACATCGGAGGAAGCGTAGATGCCTTGCCAGCGCTGGAGGATCTCCAGCGGTTCGCCGATCCTGCCCGTGATTTCGGTGTTGAGGGTGGCTGTGACGGCTTCGTCCAGGAACGGATCGGCCGTGTGGTGGTAGTGGTGCGAGTCGCCCAGGATGACGGTGCCGTCGGGGCGTTGGGTGAACATGACGTTGGCGCCGATGTCCAAGAGTTCCGGCTGCTTTTCCGACACCTCGGAGTGGAGAGCTGCGGCAGCGGGCATGTCCGTGAAAGCGGGGTAGCGCAGCATGGAGGTGGCGGTGAGAACCGCTGGCGTGAATTCCGCACCCGACGGTTTGGCAGCCAAGGACATCTGCAGCGCACACCGTTGGATCCGATGTTCCGCGGCGAGATCCGGGAAGAGGTAGTCCACGTCGTGCCCGACGCACACGAAGACCTGCTTCGCGCGAAGTTCGCCGCGCGAGGTCTGGACGGTCACGCCATCAGCGTTTCCGTCGAAGCCAAGCGCCGCCGTGTTCCAGTGAAGTTCGACGCCGGGTTGCTGGCTGAGCCACTCGGCTAACTTTGCCACGGTGGTGCGGGGATCCACCCGGAGGTCGTCCCGGAGGAAGGCGCCGCCCACCAGGCCGGGCCATGCGCCGTGGTGAGTGCCGTCGTCGTGCGTTTGGTCTGCAGCGGAGACAGCGGCACCCAAGCGGTCGCGGGTCCCGGCGGGGGACAGCAGCTCAACTTGCCCGGGTTCACGGACGGCGGAGAGCTCGCGAAGGACGTTCATTTCTGCCTCGGTGCGGGCAAGGACCACAGCGCCGGACTCGGACGCCCAGAAGCCGGCGCGCTCGGCGAACTCGAGCCAGTACTTACGGGAGGTCTGCGCAAGTTCGTAGAGTTCGCCGGACTGGGCGGTGATGCAGCAGTGGCCGAAGTTGCGCACTGAAGCGCCTGCGGCGTGGTGGTCGCGCTCGATGATGGTGACGGTCAGGCCGTTGGCAACAGCGTGGGCCGCGTGGGCCAGGCCCACGATTCCGGCGCCGACAATAACGACGTCGGTGGGCTGGCCCGCGGTGTTGTTCGGGGCTGGAGAGGAGGTGCTCGGGTTGTTCACACCACTGACATTGGCTGGTGAAAAGTGGAGAAGCAAGCCCAAATGCGACTTGTATATACAAGTTAATCAGAATTTAACGTTTGTTCACGTGAGTTCACTGCCAGTTCACCTTGTGGCCCTCAAAAACTGCGATGTCGGGTGAATCAACTTGTATTATCAACTGGTGAGCACACAGCAGAACGCACCCCTCCACGTCCGTCTCAGCGAGGAATTCATGCGCCGCATCACTGACGGTGAATGGCCTCCGGGCTACCAGCTGCCCAGCGAGGCTGAACTGTGCCGGGAGTTCGGAACATCGCGCGGTCCCATCCGCCAGGCGCTCGCCTTCCTCCGTTCGGAAGGTGCCGTGACGGGCGGCCGTGGTCGTCCTCCCATGGTGCGATCGTCTGTGCCCTCGCAGTCGTTCTCCACGTTCAACTCGTTCACGGAATGGGCCACCGGGATCGGCAAGAAGCCCGGCCAGCGAACCCTCGAAGTGGCACGGCGCGAAGCCAGTCCGGAAGCCGCGGAGGCTCTTGGCCTCATGCCGGGAACCACCGTGGTGGAGGTCCTGCGTGTCCGCTACCTGGATGAGGCTCCGGCCATGATCGAGCGGACAACGTTCACCCTGGACGTGGGCCGCAAACTGTTCGACTTCGATACCGATTCCGGGTCCATCTTCGCGTTCCTCAAGGAACAAGGCGTGGATCTGCACAGCGCCCGGCACACCATCGACGCCGTTGCGGCCAGTGACGAGGACGCCGAACTCCTGGAGCAACCCGAAGGCATTCCGCTGCTGCGCGAACGCCGCATCACCCGTTCCGCCGACGGGCAACCCCTCGAATACTCCGAGGACCGCTACCTGCCGGCACTGACCAACTTCACCATCGACAACACCGTGGAACGCCGGGCCGCCCTGGTCCGCATCCACACCGATCCTCAATCCACTCAAGGAGCCACCCCATGATCAAGCTTGTTGCCTGCGATATGGCCGGAACCACCATCGACGAACACGGCGACGTGTACGTAGCCCTTGCCCGCTGTGTTGAGGAAACCGGTGTGAGCACTACGCCCGAGGCTGTGCAGGAATGGATGGGTGCGGACAAAGTCGAGGCCATCACGGCCCTCATTGAAGCCGGCGGGGGAGCAGCTACACCGGGCGTGGTGGCCGCCGCCTTCATCCGCTTCAAGGAACTGCTCGTGGAGTTCTACGACGCCAACCCGCCGGTCGCTTTGGAAGGCGTGGAAGATGCGTTCCGTGAACTCCGCAACCAAGGCATTAAGGTGGCTCTGACTACCGGGTTTTCGCGCGACGTCGCCGAGCCCCTGCTGGAGCGGCTGGGATGGGGCGTCGGCGGCGATCACCTGCTGGACGCCGTCGTCTGCTCCGACGAAGTTGCCGCCGGCCGCCCGGCGCCGCACATGATCCACCGCGCCATGGAGCTGACAGGCGTGCAGGATGTCCGGACCGTGATGGCCGCCGGGGACACCGTGAACGACCTCGCCGCAGCCAACAACGCCGGCGTCACCGCCGTGGGTGTCCTCACCGGCAAGCTGGGCCGCGAAGACCTGGCCGTGCACCCGCACCACCACATCCTGGACGGGGTGAAGGACATTCCGGCGCTGCTTTCCTAGCAGACCGCGTTTGGTGGGGGACGTCCGGCATGGAAGATTGGAACCCGTGAAATTCCTTCACCCGTCTCCCAAGTCCTCCTCCCGCGGCGTCACCATCCTGAGGGTGGTTTTCGGCGCGCTCCTCATGGTCCATGGCTTCCAAAAGTTCATGGCCGGGCATGCCGCGTTCGCCGCGTCTGTTGCCGCCATGGGGGTGCAGAAGCCGGAGATTGTTGCGTGGCTGGTGATCGCCGGCGAATTGGGCCTCGGCCTGCTCTTGGTGCTCGGCGCCCTGACCCGGGTGGCCGGTTTCCTGGCAGCGATCATGTTCGCGGGGATCTGGTTCGTGACCGAAGCGGGCAAACCGCTGCTCACGGACAAGTCCGGTGTTACCGCCGAACTCCTGATCATCTATGTGGCGATCTCCATCGCGTTCGTGTTCCTTGGGCCCGGTGCCCTGTCGCTGGACCGCAAGCTGGCACGGCAGCCGGCCCGCCCAGGGCGTTAACGCGCCTGGGTTAACTCACGACGCCGGTGCTCGCCTTTGGTTGTGAGGCCTCCTCTGCGGGGTATCCCTGGGTTTTATGGCGCATAGTGGGCCTCGCAACGCAGCCGCAAGTGCTCAATTCACCCGTAGGCCAGTTCACCGAGCGTCGTTCGGGTAGCGGATGCCCAGCTGAGACCGCACCCCGTCAAAAAGACGCATGACGTTGACCGAGTCCTCCAACGGCATGACCGGGCTTTCGCTCAGGCCCTGCTGGACGCAACGGGTGACTTCGCGGAGTTCGTAGGTGTAGCCGATGCCCACAACGTCAAACTGCTCGCGCCGCGGCTCGTCCCAACCAACCCGGATCATCAGTTCGCGCGGGTTGTTCACCGAGCCAACAGTCTGCAGAAACCCCAGGCCCCCGGCCACTGTGGCCGTCCGGGGTCCGTGTGCCAACAGCGAGGACGTCAGTTGCGCCTGTGCACCCGTGTCATAGCCGAGAGTCAGGGCGTTCTGGCTGTCCACGCCGTCGTCATTGAGCGTGCCGATCGCGGTAACCGACTGCGGGAAGCCCAGTGTTCCCAGCGCCCAGAGCAACGGGTAGACGGTGATGTCCAGGAGCGCTCCGCCTCCGTCATTGAGGGCCCAGATGCGTGCGGAGGGGTCGTAGGGCGCCGGGAAGCCAAGATCTGCGCTGACCCACTGGATCTCTCCGAGCTCCCCGGAAGCGGCGATCTGGAAAGCACGCTGCATGCTCGGCAGGAAGCGGCTCCACACGGCCTCCATGAAGAACACGTTCTGCTCCCGGGCCAGTTTGACCAGCTCGGTGGCTTCGCGGGCGTTGATGGTGAGGGCTTTCTCGCACAAGACGTGCTTGCCTGCCCGCAGAGCTGCTGAGGCTATCTGGAAGTGCTGGGCATGGGGAGTGGCCACATAAACCACGTCCACGGCGGGATCGTCCACCAGGCGCTGGTAGCCGGGAACACCGCCGTCGTCCCCGTAGGCCTTGCCGAAGCCATGGGCCTGGGCGAAAGCGTCAGCCGAGGACTGCGTCCGTGAGCTCACGGCATACAGCTCCGCATCGTCCAGCAGCGCCAGGTCCTTTGACGCGCTGGCGGCGATGTTGCCCGTGGACACCACTCCCCACCGCAGCGTACGCCCGGTTGCTGCCCGGGGATCCTGGTTGGTCTGGGTTGAAAGCCACGGCACGGCGATAGGGAGTGTCATGCCGTTCATCCTCTCATTTCCCGGTTACAGGGAGGTGGGGCGCACCCTTTAACGCAGCCCGCACCCGTAACCCCTGGTGCGCCCGGCGGGCACGGGTGCGCTGGCGGGGAACGTGGGGTGCGCCCGGCGGGATTGGGTGCGCCTCAGGGTCATCGACGCGATCCGGTTCTGACCTCCTCTGTGAGCTTGCCCTGCTGCAGCCGGAAGCAGCGCTCGGTTTTCTGCGCCAGGCTGCGGTCATGCGTGACCACCAGGATGGTGGTGTTGTGATCGCGACTCAGGGAACTCAACAGCTCGATGATGTGCTCACCGGTTTGCTCATCCAGGTTTCCGGTGGGCTCATCGGCAAGGATCAGCTTGGGTTCGTTGGCCAAAGCACGGGCAATCGCCACACGCTGCTGCTCGCCACCGGACAATCGGTTGGTGCGGCGCGAGTGCTTCTCCGGGTCCAACTGCACCTGCTCCAACAGCTCTTTGGCCCGCTGCAGCCTGGCCGCTTTGCGGACACCGGCGAACTCCATGGGCAGCATCACGTTGTCCACTGCGCTGAGGTTGGGGATCAGGTTGAACTGCTGGAACACGAACCCGATGTCCCGGCGGCGGTACTCGGTCAGTTTGCCGTCCGGCAAACCGGCGAGGCTGACGCCATCCACGACGACGTCTCCTGAGGTGGGTTTGTCCAACGCACCCAGGAGGGACAACAGCGTGCTTTTGCCACTGCCGCTCTTGCCCACGATGGACGCCAGCGAGCCCTTCTCGAGTTCGAAGCTGACGCCGTTGACCGGCTTGATGGTCCGGTCACCGGACTTGAACTGACGGACCAGGTCCTTGACTACGATCACGGCTATTCTCCTCGGAGTACTTCGATGGGACGGATGCGGGCGGTCAGCAATGCCGGGACCAACGCGCCGATGATGGCTACTGCGAACACGGCTGCGATGCCGGCAGCGAGCACGCCGGGGGAGACACTGGCTGTGACCGAGGTAAGCAGCTGGGACGCGCCGCCGAACGGACCACCCTGACCACCTCCCATACCGCCACCGGGCATCCCGCCACCAGGAACTGCGCCGTTAGGCATGGCCCCGGCGAGTCCTCCGCCGCGCTGGGTGGTGGTGGCCGCCGTCGTGGTGGTGTTCGAACTGATGAGGGCCGAGGCGATGCCGCCGCTGGCCAGTGAAGCAATCACGGCACCCACAACACTGCCCAAGGCAACCAGGACCAACGACTCAAGGACGAACTGCAACCCGATGGTGCGATTCCGGGCACCGATGGCTTTCAGGACGCCGATTTCGCGACGGCGCTCGCGGACCAGCATGACCATGATGAGCAGGATGATGATCCCGGCAGTGGCCAGTGCTGCGATGAACGCGATCAGCGAGATGTTCTTGACGCTGTCCAGTGAGCTGACGGCCGTTTCGAGGTTGCGCTGGCCCTGGGTGACGTCTGCTTTGTCTGTGCCGAGCGCAGCTTGCACGGCGGTTTTGGTGCTGTCCACGTTTTCCATGCTGTTGACCGTGACGATCATGGTGGAGAGCTCATCCGGGGTCTCGGCCAGTGTCTGGGCTTCCGGGAGGGTCACGTAGACGGCGTTGTTGCCAAAGGTGGTCCCGGCGTCGAAGATGCCAGCCACGGTGAAGGTCTTGTCCTGGATGGTGAACGTGGAGCCCACCGTCAGGCTGTTCTTCTCGGCCAGCGATGTACCCACCAAGGCCTTCGCCTCCGATGCCGTGTAGTCGCCCAGGCCGGTGCCGCTGGTGATGTCCAAGGCCTTGCCCGTGCCGTCCACCTCGGCGCCAATGCCCGTCGCCGTGATGGGGAGCGTGCGCGAGGGCTGGGTGGTTGTTCCAGATGTGCCGGTTGCGCCCGTTGTTCCTGCGGAGCCGTTGCGGTTGCCGAGCGTACCGGCGTCGACGGCGGCCATCAGGTTGGTACTGACCGTCGCCTGCTGCCCGCCGGGGCCGAAGCCACCCCCGGGTCCCGGCTGCGTGGTTGCGGTGGATGAATCAGCTGTGGTTGCCGTCTGCAGGCGCAAGGCCTTGGTACCAACTACAGCGGTCACATTGGCGACCGATGCCGCAGTCTCAGCTTCCGCCGTCGTCAGTGGTTCGCCGCCGCCTTCGAAGCCTTGGCCGCCTGCTGGATTCACCGTCAGGGTGGTGCCCACGGAGGCGTTGAGCTCCTGGACCTTGGCACCCACTGCCTGATTGGCCACGAGCATGGCCAGTGCCAGGCCGATGGCTACGGCCAGCACGGCAACAACGGCCGCCGTTCTGATTTTGTTGCGGAAGGCATTGCCTACGCTTCGGGCAAGGACGCTCACGTTTCTCCTCTTGACCTGCAAGTTCTAGGGACCCACTGAACGTGGGCCGCAGATCCAAGACTCGTGAGTACTGCTGTGCGTGAAGCCTGCCGAAGCTATGCGTGGGCTGTGAAAGGTTGCGCGAAAGCGAGAGGTGCGTCATCCGAACAACCCTTGACAGCGTGGCGAGCGGCACAGGCATAATAGGAAGGCCCCGGAGAAAGCGCTTTCTCGCTGGTGGGGCAAGGTTCCCAAGCTAGTCGAATTGCCCATCCCTACAAGGCATGTGCTCTCTTTGGCATGCCGGAAAACAGGCCAATGACGTCCACAGCACCACAAAATGCGCACACCAAACCACTACACCTCGCGGCAGTGTCCACCATCCTGGGCATCACCCTTGCAGTTTCGCTGGCGACGGCTCCTGCCAGTCAGGCCGAACCGGTCACTGTGCACGGTTCCCCCACAGTCTCAGTCCACGACTCCGCTCCCACGGGCTGGGCATCAGTAGGACCGGGGACCAACGGTGGTTCCGACGCCCCGCCGGAAAACATTCACGTGGTCAGCACGTTGGCCGAGCTGAAAGCGGCAACGTTGAACAACGGAGACCCCAAGGCACCGAAAATCATCTACGTCAGGGGAACCATCAACGGCAATGAGGCTGCCGACGGCACGGTCATGGGAGAGCAGGACTACGCGCCTGGATATGACATCCAGAAGTACATGAGCTGCTTCCTGGACAACGGCAAGACCTGGAGCGACCAAGCCTTCCCCTATTGCAAGCAGATGCGGCAGTTACGCCAGCAGGGAAGTAATGCCATGAAGCGGCAGATCGAGGTAAACCTCCCGAGCAACACCACGCTGCTGGGGCTCGATGATGCTGCGGGCCTGGTGGGCGCAAACGTGATCATGCACGTCGCGAGCAACGTGGTCATCCGGAACCTCAGCATCGAATCACCCGTGGACTGGTTCACCACCTGGTCACCGGACGACGGGGACGGCGCGTGGAACGCCCGCTTTGACTGCCTGTCTGCCGTGACGTCCGACCACATCTGGATTGACCACGTCCTCCTGACCGATGGACGCTACCCCGACAGCGAAGCGCCGAAGGACTTCAAAAATGAACCCGTGATCCGGCACGACGGCCTCCTGGACCTGAAGGACGGTACGGACTTCGTCACCATTTCCAACAGCCAGCTCCGCGACCATGACAAGACCAGCCTCCTGGGCTCCGGTGATGAGCACGTGGACAAAGACGGCGGGAAACTGCGCGTCAGCTTCATCTCCAACCTGTTCGAGAACACTCAGCAACGAGGACCCCGCGTCCGATTTGGGCAGGTTCACGTCCTTAACAACTACTTCGTGGGCAGCGTCGATGACCCGGACTACCCCATGATCAGCGAAGCGCAGGGCGGAACCAGCTATTTCTTGGGAGCGGGGTATGACTCAAGGATCTTTTCCGAATACAACGCCTTCGACTACGACGGCGCCGATGCGGACAAATCCATCACAGTAAGCAGCTACAACGGCAACATGTTCAGCGACACGGGGTCCTGGTTCAATGGCGAGTCCGTTGACCTGAACGCCGTCGCTGAAGGTTCCTTCGCGAAGCGGAAAGCTGAAGCGATCGCGGCCGCAGCTGAGTCAGGGACCGCGGTGCCTGAGTGGGCCAATCGTGACTTCACGTCCGACGTCGGATGGTCACCCTCGGACGTCTACGGATACAAGACGCTGAAATCGCCAGCAGCAGTCCGGAACTCCGTGCTCAACTTCTCAGGCCCGGGCGTGATCAAGGTCCGCGAGGGGAAGTAGCAGACGGCGCGTTTCAAAGCGGCAAAGCGAAAGCCCCGGCCCGCCTGCTGGCGGACCGGGGCTTGCTTTGTAAGGTGTTACTTGGTGATCAGTTACTTGGTGATCGGGCCGAGTACCGGATCGTCGACGTAAGCGGTCTTCACGTTCTCTGCCGTAACGATCTGCGGAGGCAGGAGGAACGCGGGGACGGTCTTGACGCCGTTCTTGTAGGATTCCTTGTCGTTGATTTCCAGTTCCTTGCCGGCCTGGAGGTCCTTCACCATGGTGATGGCGTGCTCAACGAGTTTGCGGGTGTCCTTGTTGATGGTGGAGTACTGCTCGCCAGCGATGATCGACTTCACGGACTCAACTTCGGAGTCCTGGCCGGTTACCACGGGGAGCGGCTTGCCGGCAGCCTTGACGGAGGTCAGGACTGCGCGGGCCAGGGTGTCGTTCGGGGAGAGAACGCCGTCCAGGGAAGCGGTGCCGTAGCTGCCGGTAAGCAGCGTGTCAGCGCGACGCTGGGCATTTTCAGCCTTCCAACCCTGGGTAACAGCCTGCTCGAACGTGGTCTGGCCGGACAGGACCTTGAGGGTTCCGTCATCGATCTTCGGCTTCAGGACGCTCATGGCACCGTCAAAGAAGACCTTGGCGTTGGCATCATCCGGGGAGCCGGCGAAGAGCTCCACGTTGTACGGACCGGAGGCCTTCTTGGCCTTCATGCCGTCCAACAGAGCCTCGCCCTGGAGGACACCAACCTTGAAGTTGTCGTACGCCACGTAGTAGTCCACGTTCTCGGTGTTGAGAAGCAGACGGTCGTAAGCGATGACTGTGGCGCCGGAGTCCTTGGCCTGCTGGAGCTGCGTACCCAGCTGGGCGCCGTCGATGGCTCCCACAATGATGACCTTTGCACCCTTGGTGACCATGGCGCTGATCTGGTTCTGCTGCTCGGACACGCCGCCGTTGGCGAACTGGACGTCGGCCTTGAAGCCAGCGCCGGTGAGGCCATCGTTGAACAGCTTCTCCGCGAGGACCCAGTTCTCACTGGTTTTCTGCGGAAGTGCGACGCCGATCAGCGAGTCCTTGGGGAACGCTTCCCCGCCTGCCGTGCTGGTGCTTGAGCCGCTGTCAGTGCGGCCGCAGGCTGTCAGCGCCAGTGCCGCGATGGCAGCGACTGCTGCTGCCTTTCCTGCTTTACCAAACATTCGCATATCTTGGTTCACTTTCTGTGTGGGTGGGGTGGAGCGAGTCGGTGGGGAAGCGGATTACGCTTCCTTGGAAATGACCTCTTTGGTGGACGTGGTTTCGTCCGGCTTGATCTCGTTGTTGTTTCGCTGGAATCCCTTGATCAGCATGCCCGTGATGGACCGCTTGCCCTGGGACTTGTTGTAGACATCGAAGGCGACTGCGGCCAGGAGCACCAGGCCCTTGATGATCTGGGTGAGGTCAGCGCCAACACCCAGGAGCTGAAGGCCGTTGTTGAGGACAGCCATCACCAGGCCACCGACGATCGAGCCGATCACGGTACCAACACCACCGGTAACGGCGGCGCCACCAATGAAGACGGCTGCGATGGCGTCCAATTCCCAACCGACGCCGTCGAACGGACCGGATGCCGTGGAGCGGGCAACGAAGATCATGCCGGCCAGGCCAGCCAGGATGGACATGTTCATCATCACCATGAAGTTGACCTTCTTGGACTGAACGCCGGAGAGTTCAGCTGCGTGGCGGTTGCCACCTACGGCGTAGACGTGACGGCCAAGGACCGTCTTGTCAGCGATGAACCCGTAGATGAGGACCAGTACCGCGAGGATCAGGCCGGGGATGGGGAAGGAGGTTCCGGGGCGGCCCGTTGCGAACAGGTACGTTGCGTAAAGGATGGCACCGCAGATCAGGACCAGCTTGGTGACCTCTACCCAGAGCTCGGGAACATCGGCGCCAAGGGCCTTGGATGCTGCACGGGCACGCAGGGACATGATCACAACGAATGCTGCCGCCACAATGCCGATCAGCAGTGTGAGGTTGTTGAATCCGGTGTTAGGGCCAATCTCGGGCAGGTAGCCGGAACCAATGAACTGGAATTCCTTGGAAACCGGGATGGTGTTGGACTTGCCCACAAACTGGTTGAAGCCACGGAACAGGAGCATGCCGGCCAGGGTCACGATGAAGGCAGGGATGCCCACATACGCCGTCCATAGGCCTTGCCAAGCGCCGATCACCGCGCCCAGAAGCAAGCCGAAGAGCACGCCTGCCCACCAAGGCAGGCCCCAGTCCCGCATGGCCAGGGCAACCGAAACGCCCACGAATGCTGCCACGGAACCCACCGAGAGGTCGATGTGGCCGGCGATGATGACCAGGACCATGCCAATTGCCAGGATGAGGATGTAGGAGTTGCCGTTGAACAGGTTGATCACGTTGCCTGGGGTCAACGTGCGGCCCCCGGTGAAGATCTGGAAGAAGACGATAAGTGCCACCAGGGCGAAGATCATGCCGAACTGGCGGGTATTGCCACCAAAGAGCTTCTTGAGCGCGTTCATTGTTTTGGTCCTTGTGTCAGGAAGGGGTCAGGCTGGGCCAACGGTCAGGCTGTCTTGCGGGCGGAAGTCATGAGCTTCATGAGGCTTTCCTGGGTTGCTTCGTTCTTGTCCAGGACACCGGTGATGGCGCCTTCAAAAATGGTGTAGATACGGTCGGACAGGCCCAGAAGCTCCGGAAGCTCCGAGGAAATGACAATCACTCCCTTGCCCTGGTTGGCGAGCCTCTGGATGATGCCGTAGATCTCGTACTTGGCACCCACATCGATTCCACGGGTGGGTTCATCCAGGATCAGAAGGTCCGGATCAGTGAACATCCACTTGGCCAGCACCACCTTCTGTTGGTTACCGCCGGAGAGTTTGGCAACGCCTTCCTCAACCGACGGAGTCTTGGTCCGCAGCGATTTCCGGTATTCCTCGGCTATGGAGAATTCCTTGCGGGTGTCCACCACCGTGTAGTTGCTGATCTTGTTCAAAGCCGCCGAAACCGTGGTGGTCTTGATGTCGTCCAACAGGTTCAGGCCCAGCGACTTGCGGTCCTCCGTGACGTAACCGAGCCCCGCATCAATGGCGGAACGGACGCTGCGGAGATTGACCGGCTTGCCGTCCTTGTACACCTGCCCCTTGATGAAGCGGCCGTAGGAGTGACCGAACAAGGACCGGGCAAGTTCCGTGCGTCCGGCACCCATGAGACCGGCGAAGCCAACAATTTCGCCCCGGCGGACGTAGAAGTTGGAGCCTTTGCAGATCAGGCGGTCCTGGATCTGGGGATGTCCCACCGTCCAGTCCTTGACCTCGAAGAAAACTTCACCGATCTTCGGTTCGTGATCGGGGAAACGGGACTCGAGCGTCCTGCCCACCATGCCTTTGATGATGCGGTCCTCGTCCACGCCATCGCGCTTGACGTTCAACGTTTCGATCGATTTACCGTCACGAATGATGGTGATCTCGTCCGCGATCTGTTCGATCTCGTTGAGCTTGTGGGAAATGATGATCGAGGTGATGCCTTTGCCTTTGAGGCCAAGGATCAGGTCCAGCAGGTGCTGGGAATCGGATTCGTTCAGCGCAGCGGTGGGCTCGTCCAGGATCAGCAGCCGAACGGACTTGTTCAGTGCCTTGGCGATTTCCACCAGCTGCTGCTTACCAACGCCGATTTCCTTGATGGGGGTGTCCGGGTCTTCCCGGAGGCCCACCCGGGCCAGCAGTTCCATGGAACGCTTGCGCGCTTCTGCCCAGTCGATCACACCCCACTTGGTGGGTTCGTTGCCCAGGAAGATGTTCTCCATGATGGACAGTTCCGGGATCAACGCCAGTTCCTGGTGGATGATCACGATGCCCGCTGCTTCGCTTGCGCGAATGTCCTTGAACTGCTGGGTCTCAGCCTGGTACACGATGTCGCCCGTGTAGCTTCCGTAGCCGTAAACGCCAGACAGGACTTTCATGAGCGTGGATTTACCGGCGCCGTTTTCTCCACAGATTGCGTGGATTTCGCCGGCCATCACGCGCAGGTTCACATTCGACAAGGCCTTCACGCCGGGGAATTCCTTCGTGATCGAGCGCATCTCCAAGAGGATGGGATCACCTTGCGTGTCGAGGGATGTCATCAGCCCTTACGCCTCCAATGCATGACTTCGTTGTCGGCCCCGCAATGGCGAGGCTGTCTGATGAAAAAGTAAACTGGATCACCCGTCTTGTCGTCAAGACTTGAACGCATGATCCAGCTAACGATTTCGTTACCTACCGGTAATACCGGCGTGTTGGAACACCAAAGCAGCTGCTCCAAGCGCTTCTGCACGTGCCCCGAGGGAGGACATCGCCAGGTGCGTCGTCTCGCCCACCACAGGCACGGCGTGGCGTACCAGCCCCCTCCGGATGGGGTCCAAAAGGAGGTCGCCGAGGCCCGCCAGTGGGCCTCCGACCACGATCACTTCAGGGTTAATCAGGTTGGAGACGTTGCCCAGCGCGCGGCCCACCGCCAAGCCGGCGTCGTCCACTACGCGTTGGGTTGCAGAGTCGCCGGCGAGGCAGTTGCGGACGATGTCCTGCGGCGTCAACAGCGCCTCCTGGCCGCGCCCCAACAACTCGATCATGGTGGTGGTGGACGCTATCGTTTCGAGGCAACCCCTGTTTCCGCAGCGGCACACCAGGCCGTGCTCATGAATGGTTGCGTGGCCGATTTCCCCGGTGATGCCAACGTTGCCGTAGTAGGGGAATCCATTGAGGATCAGGCCGGCGCCGATGCCCGAGCCGATCTTGAGGAACATCAGATTTGAGACTCCACTGTGCGGCCCCCACGTCACCTCGGACAGGGCGCCCAAGTTCGCGTCGTTATCAACAAAGACGGGGCAGTTCAGCGCCTCCTCCAGCCGATGGAGGATGTCGATCCCCACCCATTCGGGCAAGATGGCGCCTTGTGCCACGGTGCCTGATCGGCGGTCAATGGGGCCCGGGATGCCCGCCCCGGCCCCCACTACCGCGGTACGGTCGATCCCGTTCTCTTGGAGCAGTCTTTCCAGCAGCCGGACCGCGGCCGCAATGCCTTCCTCGGCCTGGTGACCCAGCGGCAACTCGATGTAATCCTCGGCAATGACGTGATAGCCCAGCGAGGCAAGGACGACCCGCAGGTGCCGCCGTCCGAAGTCGATTCCGACGGCGACCGCACCGTTGCTGTTCAACCGGACGTTGGTTGCCCGGCGGCCGGAGCTCGTGGTCGGCTCCGTGGATACCAGTCCGGCGTCCTGCATGATTTTGACGATGTTGGACACCGTTGCCGTGGAGAGTCCGGTTTGACGCGAGAGCTCTGCCTGCGTGGAGGGCCCACTCAGAAGGCATTCAATGATGCGCTGCTGGTTCAGGTGGCGCAGTGCGGACTGCGAGCCGGGTTTTCTTGGGTGGCTCTTCGTTGAGCGCTGCGTTGCGGACATGACAAGAAGATTGCCCCACAATCGAGCTTGTAGTCAAGAAGTGAACACAAGGAGTCAAGCATTGCCGACATACTCCAACGCATGAACACCAGCTATGTACCCCTTGTGGGGCCCGATATGCGCCCCAACTCCATGTTTTGGCGCGCAGAGTGGGCCCCGCAACGCGGGGGTGTGCGAGGGGTGGGTGTTGTGGGGCCTGGTGTGCTCCCTAAGATCCCGGGTTGGCACGCAGAGTGGGCCCCGCAACGCGTGGGGGGCGTGCATTGCGTCCTGTTCCGGACAGATGCGGGTCCAATTGCCTCACCATCACCCCTCTTCACGCGCCTACGCTGGACATAAGAAACCTCCCGGGCGTGCGAAGCAGGCATCGGGATCAGGCGAAACCAAGGGGTAATGATGCTGCTCTCAGTCCTTCAGGCGAACGCTTCCGTCATGGACGTAGAGGCGAACCTGCGCACCATCGACGACGCCGCGCAGCGCGCCGCCCACGCGGGGGCGGGCCTGCTCCTGACGCCGGAGCTGTTTCCCGTGGGATATGCCCCGCTGCGTCTGCACGCCGAACTGGACCCAGCCATCCTCCCGGACCTTCGCGAACGCCTGGCAGGCATCGCCCGCCGGCACAAGGTCGGTCTGGTTTACAGCCTTCCGGCGCTAAGCCGGCAACACACAGCGGACGACGACGCCGCGCAGCCGCCTCACGCTGATGGCGCCTGGCACATCACGGCTACTTTGCTTGACGCCTCAGGTTCTGAGGTCCTGAACTACGCGAAAGTGCACCTCTTCGGCCCGGAGGAGCACAAGGCGTTCGTAGCCGCCCAAGAACCTCCCGCCGTCGTGGACTTCAACGGAATCCGGACGTCGATGGTGATCTGCTATGACGTCGAGTTCCCGGAAGCGGTGCGTGCCGCCGCCACGAGGGGCGCCGAACTTCTGCTGGTGCCAACGGCCTTGTCCGAGGGCTTCGATAACGTCCCTCAGGTGCTCATCCGTGCCCGTGCGTTGGAGAGCCAGTTGAACGTTGCGTATGCCAACCACAGCGGGCACGAGGATGTGTACAACTTCCTGGGCGGCAGCGTGGTGGCCGGGCCGGACGGATCGTTACTCGCGGCGGCGGGTGAGTCCCCAACGCTGCTGTTCGCCGAAGTTGGCACTGAAACCGTGAAAGCAGCACGCGCTGAAGTTCCGTACCTGAGCGACCGCCGGCCGGAACTGTACGGGCAATGGCGGGACAGGCAGGGCTAGGGGTCAACCTGAACCAGTTGTATTTGCCGCCGCCATGCTAGTAGGCCTTTGACCAGGCTTCTGCCGTCGCCAAAAAATGGCAACAAGAATATGGCGTGAAGGAAGAACCACCAGTGAAGTGCGTAGTGAGGCAGCGTCAAGGCAATCGGGACCCCGGCAACACACGCCGCCAATGGGCCGGCCAGGGCGATAAGTGCCGCCTGCCAACCCACGAGTCTTCCCATGGGAATGACTGAGAATCTCAGCAGTGTGCTCGCAAAGATGACGTGGGTAATTCCCGGGCTCAGCTTGAGGCCGACGACGTGGGAGCCCTCGTGAATCACAAAGCCGATCAGCAGGCCGGATGCATGGATCAGCAGCCAAAAGGCCGGTTGCAGAATCCCGGGAATCCCCGCGACCGCGGTGACTGCGCAGGCAGTGAAGCCGGCAGCGACTGCGGCGGCCGGAACGCGGACGGCCCAAACCAGGCTTTTAACGGCCGCCATGACTTTGACCTCGTCAATGGGAACCGTGCTGAGATTCACCGCTGCTGTGCCTGCAGCAGTTGCTTTTTGCGGAGCTTGAGCTTTTCAAGGACTACAGTGACCGCCACGCAAAAAACGAAGATGATGACGAAGATGATCGCAATGGGTGTGCCGTCGGCGACCCCAATTTCCAAGGCCGTTGCGCCGCTGGCCTGCTCGTGGGCCTCGAAGAAGATGGCACCGAAAAGCCCAAATTTTCTGACGCCCGCGTCCATAGTGGAAAACATGGCCATGATGAATCCTGCCACCACCATTGCCATGGTGATCACAAATGAGACGGAAAATGCCGTGATAACTCTAAGAAGCCACTTCATGGCGTCGAATCCTTTCCATCCTCTGCATGCCGAGGATGCTGTACGTCACAACCAAGATATTTAGAACTGAGTAAACTACTGCGCTTATCGCCGGTTCGAGATTGAATACGTTGAGGCCGAGCGCGATCGTCAAGATGACGATAATCGCCAGCACCGCACCGACCAGAACAGTGAATGGGTTCCCCTTTTCCGGTGGAAACGCAATACCAATGAGAGTGGAGATAAGAATGTTGCTGAGGCAGAATCCTGCTACGGGCAAACACGCAGAGAGCTCAATGCCTTGAGCAAGGCTGGCCGCGGTAACCGGAATCGCGACCGTAACCCAGAGGATTATCTGCGAGCCGAGGATGCTCGCGTAGTTCCTCCACGCGCTGACGTGCAGCACTGACATGCGCCGCAATGGTTCAGAATTTACGTAGGCGTACACACCCTGAAATGTAATGAGAGCCAAAACATAGGGTGGAATGACAATGTGTTGCAGCCATGCAAACAGCGAAAACGCTAAGACGAAGATGACGGAAACGAGCGTTTCGAAGCTGCGGAACAGCACCAGCGTGTAGGCCCCCAGCCTCCACGTTGCAATCTTGGAAGGAAGCAAGATGATGAAGCGACGGAGGGGGACGTACGCTCTGGGAGCAGCGGCTACGATGCCGGCAATAACGGCCACGGAGGCTGCGGCAAAGCTCACCACCGCGAGCCACAATCCGAAGTTCTTTTCAAGTGTGGAGTACACCAGCAGCGGCGAACTGTAGTCACGCCCCTCGACGAAGCTCTCGGCAATCACCGCCGTCTGCTCATTCGTATAGGGGAACAGAACTGAGAGGCCTATCGCCAGGACAATCGGTACCAGTAGTCCTCGGAGCCGTGCCAGCCGCATGATGAGGAGGCTGCGTTCCAAGAGATAGTAGGCCAGGCTGAGGAGAAGATAGACAGTCGCTACGGGAAGCCAAATGCACACCGCAATCTTCGTAATGAAATCCGGCCCCTCAAGAAGCACCGTTGATATCGAGAATGCGCCGAAAACGAAAACCGTCATCACTGCCACCACCGATGCCTCGAATAAAGCGAAGGCAAGCGTTCGTTCCTTGTTGGTGGCAGGAAGGTGAAAGGACAACTTTAGAAGCTCATCCGCCTTCAAGAAGAGGACCCGTATCAGCGTGTACGCAATGAGGACCCAAAAACCCACCGAAACGTTGGCGATTGCGAGGACGGGTTCGAATAAATCAGTTCCGCCGAGATACTGCCGCATCACCGTGTAGCTGAGAACATTGAATCCCGCAAATCCGAGCAGCACAATAAAGGCGCCAGCGATTCGCATTGCTCTCGAGGCCAGGAGTCCACGTCCCAGAACCCGCCGGAGAATGAATGTCCAAAATAATCGAAACAACAGGATAATGCTTTCGAGCCGCATCTACTCGACTTCCATTGACTGGATGTACTCAGAAGCAAGGGCCGAGAGGTTGCCATAGTCCTTGTTGACTGAACCCAGGTCCCCTTGGAAGACCAGGGCTCCTTGGATGAGGACGGCAACGTCATCGGCCACATTCTCAAGAACGTTGAAGTCATGGCTGCACAAGAGTACCGAGCGCCCATCGCCTGCGAGTTTCCGGACGTCTTTTTCGAAGACCTTTACTGATTCGATGTCCACTCCATTGAGTGTCTCATCGATAACAGTGAGACGACGTTCCAACATGAATGCGGCAATGAGCTGGAGTTTCTTACGCATTCCATGGGAGTAGTCCTCAATGAGGTCACGGTGACGACCGCTCATTGAATAGCGGTCAAAGTGATGACCAAGGACATTCAGATCGAGCGGTTCGGTGTAGAGACCATGCATGAATCGAAGGTATTCTTCACCGGTTAGGAACTCGGGCAGGTAATCATTGCTCGAGAGGTATATGGCAGACATTTTCGCACTGCGACTGGAATTCCGATGCCCGTTGATGTGGACGCTGCCACCCTGCATTTGCAGCAGGTCCAAAATCACCCTTATGAGGGTTGACTTGCCTGATCCGTTGGGGCCGATAAGACCCATAATTCTGTTTCCGGAAATGCTGAGTGAGACGTCATGCAGGACTTGCTTCTGAAAGTTGTACGCATAATCGATGTGGTCGACAGTAAGGGGCATTGGGCTTTGGCTCCATGGTCTGGCTGTGGTGGTGGCATCGCACGACGATGCCACCACCGCGGTTATCTGACGACTAGACGCACTCCACCCAGACGGAAACGCCCCACTGGCTCCAACTCCAGTTGCCGACGAACCGCCCACGGCCGGACGTCAGGCACCAGATGGCCATGGCGCCCAGAATTGCGAATGCGAGGACCATAAGAACAGCGAGCAGGACGAGGAACCAACCGTCGTAACGAATGACCATATCGTCGATTTTGCTCCTGATTGCGGCCACGGTGCTGGGGGCCTGTACTGCTGTTGCAGCGAGCATATTTCCCCCTCGGAAATGATGATCTGTACGGCGCCGATGAGTTTCGGCACCCACGAGGAGGCTAGATACCTTGAGCGGCCCCCTAGCCGCCCGACAGCCCAAATAGGTACCAATAGCGGCAAAGTTGAGTGGGGAAAACCGCTTGCACAGAAGAATTCGGTGTCATCTAGGGGGTGCCCGCCAGATCCGTGGAGTCCACCAGCTCGTCCACGTACTGCAACGCGAACCACAACTCAGCACGCACCTGCGCCTGGTTGAGGTCCATGTCCAGCAGTTCGCCGAGCACGCCGATTTGGCGTCGCACGCTGTTCCTGTGCAGCCCCAGCAGCTTGGCGGAGCCGTCCCAGCTGCCGTTTTCGCTGAGCCAACCTCGCAAGACGGTCAGCAACGGGTCACGGCGGTCCGGTTCCTGAGCGAGTACTGGCGCAAGCAGCCGTGCGGCCAGCAGGGTTCCGGCTTCGCGCCCCAAAAGGCCCGCCACGGACCACGTCACCTCGTCCACCCGCGCGCTCTTGCCGGAGGCCGCCACACGGCCCCGCAGGGAGCTCACCCGTTGGTAGGCCGCCTGGAGACCAAGAAGCTCAGTTGGTTCGCCGATCACCAGCCGCCAACCAAGTTTCTCCACATCGGCGAGTAATGAGTCATCCACCTTGAAACGGGTAATGGCAGCGAAACCGTAGTCAGTAATCTCCACCAGCTTGGTGTCGAAAAGCCTGCGCCATTGCAGAAGCTCGCGGACCGGGCCGTCGTCCGCGCCGTCCACCCTGACACCTTGGATTACCCGCATCTGCCCGGATCTAGTGGAAGCCAAGCTTTGGGCCAGCAGGTCCCTGAGTCCGTTGACGTGCTTAGTGCCGCCCGACGTCATCGATTCAGGGTGCAGCAGCATCGCAGTGGCCAACTGGCTTGGAGCAAGCGAACCGCTGGTCCGCTGCCGCACCAACAGCTCCAGCAACCCCACGGCCGACTGCACCACGCTGTTTTGGGCAGGCGTCAGGGGGGCATCCGAGCCGAGGATCAGTGCGCCCAGGTTGGCGTCCTTGGTACTCCGCAAAGGATGCCCGAACACCAGCGCCGATCCCGGTTGGTCGAAACCGTCCATTTCTACCCGCGGCCCGCTGCCGGTCAGCAACCGTTCCAGCATGGGCGCCAGCAAAGAATGCTCGACGCCGGTGCTGCCGCCGGCGTTGTGCCCGCCTGTGGACTGGTGCCCGGCACCCTGCCCGGTTGTGCTGTGCCCTCGCGCCCGAACCCGCCCGTCCGCGCCAACAAGGACAGCCCACACGGGCACCCGCTGAACCAGGGCCGCGAGCAGTTCGTGTTCTGGCCTGGGGGAGAGGACTGCCCGCATGAGTTGGCGATTGGTGTCTGCCAGTTGCCGGAAGACCCTTGCGTTATCCGTTTCCAGGAGCTGCGAGAATTCCAGCCCGATCGCTGCGAACGGCAAGGATTCCGGAACTTCGAACAAGGTGAGGTTGTGCCGGCGGCAGGCATCCACCAAGGCGTCGGGGACGGCATCGAAATACGGCCTGATCCCGAAGCCCAGCGCCGCCACCTTCGCGTCCACCAGCCGTTGGACGTAGGCATCCACCTTCGCCGCCGAGCCGCCATTCCCCAGGAAAGGCAGCCCGGCGGTCAGGAGAAACTCCCCCTCCGGCAGGTACGGGGTGGGGTCCTCCAGCTCACTGGGTTCCACCCACCGCAGCAGCGAGGCGCCACTGCCGCCGTCGTGAAGCATTGCCAACTCCGGCGGCAGCTGCTCCAGGAACTGTTCGAGAGTGACGAAACTCAGGCGGGCGGTGGCGGGCTCAGGCGACATTGCCCTGCCCGGCGGCGGCCGGCTCCTGGTAGTCGGGGCACCGGTACGCACTAGTCGCGTACGCCCGGGGGAGCCGGGGCGCAATCCTGTTGATGATCTCGTCCCCGTGGCTGCCGATCGCGGCACCCCAATCGTCGGCGCTCGCCGCCCCACATGCCGGGTCGCCGAACAACACGGCGGTGTCGCCGACGTCGATTCCTCCTGCGTCCGGTCCCAGATCCACCATGAACTGGTCCATGCACACCTTGCCGATCACGGGCACGCTGCGTCCTCCAATGTTCACCACGGAGCGGCCACTGATGCCCTTGGGGATGCCGTCCGCATAGCCGAGCGGGATGAGGCCGAGGTACCGGGGTTCATAGGTGATGGCCTGGTGTTCGTAGCTCACACCGGTGCCGGCCGGAACTTTTTTGACCATGACCAGCGGCGCCGTCACGCTGAGCGCGGGGCGCAGTCCGAAGTCCGCCGGGTCCAAGTGATCAGCGGGGGCGAGGCCGTAGATGGCGAGCCCTGCACGCACCATGTCGAAGTGGAATTCGGGCCGGTCCAGGATGTTTGCGGAGCTGGACACGTGCCGGAGTTCAGGGTTCAGCCCGGCTTCGTGGGCCTCGCGGACGGCGTCCTCGAACTCGGCCACAGCAGTGGCGTTTCCCGGATGTGCGGGGACGTCGGCCCAGGCCAGGTGGGTCCAGAGGCCTAGAACGCGAAGGGTCCCGTCCAGTTCGGCTTGCCGCGCCCGGGCCACGAGTTCGGCCCAGTCTTCCTTGCGCGCGCCGCCGCGGCTCAGGCCGCTGTCCAGTTCCAGGTGCACGACGGCGGGACGGCCTAGGCGCGCAGCGATGCCTTCCAGCACCTCCAGTTGGCCGACGCTCCCGAGGGACACATCGACGTCGTTTTCGAGGGCTTCAAGAATGGTGGCGCTGGTCTGGGATGCCAGATACAGCCACGAAAGGATGGGTACTGTGATCCCGGCCTGCCGCAGGGAGATGGCTTCGGTGAGCTGGGCGGTTCCCAGCCAGTCAGCCCCTGCATCCACTGCGGTTCGCGCCACTTCCACCAGTCCGTGGCCGTACGCGTTTCCCTTCACCACGGCCATGAAATACGGGGCCTTGGTGCGCTTTTTCAGGGCTTTGACATTGTCTGAAATCGCGGACAGGTCCACGGTGACCTGTCCTGAAAGGGCCGCCGGGGCAGCCACTTGATATTGTGCATTACGTCTCATGGTTGAACACTATAGGTCATTTTGCACCGCGGTGAGAGGTGGCTCACATGCCAGTCTTGTGGAGGGGAAATCGAAACTACTTGGAAGGGACGTCAAGGGTGACTGTGCCTGTGAACACCGAAAATTCAGCGGCGCCGGCCGTCACGAGGCCAAGCCTCGGGGCTCAGCTTTTGCGACGCAAGCCCATTGGCCAGATGGTCAGTGAAGCCGGAAGCAGCGAGGGCGGTACGCCTTTGGTCCGCAGCTTCGGCGTCCTCCAGCTGACCATGATCAGCGTGGGCGCCACGCTGGGCACCGGCATCCTGGTGATCCTTGGTGAGTCCGTTCCGCTGGCAGGTCCGGCTATTTGGATCTCCTTCGTCATCGCCGGCCTCGCAGCGCTGCTCTCCGCCGTGTCCTACGCGGAAATGGCGGGGCTGGTCCCCGTGGCAGGCTCCAGCTACTCCTACTCCTACGCCACCATGGGCGAGGGCATGGCCTGGATCTGTGGGTGGTGCCTCGTGCTGGAATACGCAGTCTCTGTGGCCGCGGTAGCCGTTGGTGCGGGGCAGTACGTCAATGAGACGTTGGCGGCCTTTGGACAGTTCCTTCCGGACGCCGTGAGCCAACCGCCCGGCGACGGCGGCGTGGTGAACCTCCCCGCGATGGTCATCGTGGTGCTGGCCATGATTCTTCTGGTGCGCGGTGCGCGGGAGAGCGCATGGATCAACACAGCCATCGTGATCGTCAAGGTGGGCATCCTCATCTTCTTCTGTGCCGTGGCCTTCACCGCCTTCAACGCAGGAAACTTCGAGCCGCTCCTGCCCATGGGTGCAGCAGGGGTTTCCGCCGCAGCCTCGAGTGTCTTCTTCTCCTACATCGGCTTCGATGCCGCCTCCACCGCCGGTGAAGAAGCCAAGAACCCCAAGCGCGACCTGCCCCGGGCCATCATGCTGTCCATGGTGATCGTCACCAGCATTTACGTCTTGGTTGCCGTGGCAGCCATCGGCGCCCGGCCGTGGAACTGGTTCGACGGTACCGAAGCTGCCCTGGTGCAGATCCTCCACGAGATCACCGGCCAGCCGTGGATCGCTTTGGTCTTCTCCGTCGGTGCTGTGCTTGCCATCGCCAGCATTGTGCTGACTGTTCTCTACGGCCAGACCCGCATCATGCTGTCCATGTCCCGCGATGGCATGGTTCCCAAGGTCTTTGGCCGTGTGTCCCGCCGCACGGGCACGCCGGTGGCCGGGACACTCATCATCGGCATCGCTGTTGCCCTCACCGCTGGCTTGGTCCCGCTCGGCGCCCTGGCCGACGCAACCAGCATCGGCACACTCTTCGCCTTCGCACTGGTGAACGTCGCGGTCATCTACCTCCGGCGCAACCGCCCCGATCTTGAGCGGAGCTTCCGGGTCCCGCTGTATCCCATCACGCCGATCCTGGGCACATTGATGTGCGCCTACCTGATGCTCAACCTGGGCGCCGACACGTGGATCACCTTCGGCGTATGGATGCTTGTGGGCATCGCCATCTACTTCGGCTATGGACGCCGGAACTCCAAGGTAGCCGCGCTCAGCGAGCAGGACTACCGTGAATTAACCACCAGGGCCGTGAGCCCGGAACCTGTGAAAGCAGAAAACTCATGACCATCGCCACTGAACTCCCCGTTGCTGATCCGCAGGGCCAAGCCCCTGCAGACGAGGCACCCATCACCATGCTGAACCCGGACTTCCCGTTCAGCTACGACCACTACCTGGCGCACCCGGACGGTTTGGGCTCTGTTCCCGAGGAGCTGTACGGAACGGAAGTGGCCATCATCGGTGCCGGCCTGTCCGGGCTGGTCACGGCGTATGAACTCATGAAGCTCGGCCTCAAACCGGTCATCTACGAGGCCGACCAGATCGGTGGGCGCCTCCGGACAGCAAGCTTCCCCTCGGCTCCAGGTGTGGTGGCCGATCTCGGTGGCATGCGGTTCCCGGTATCCGGCAAGGCCTTCTACCACTACGTGGACCTGCTCGGCCTGGATACCAACGAGTTCCCCAACCCCATGGCGCCAGCCACGTCCAGCACGGTGATCGAGCTGGCGGGCAAGAAGCACTACGCCACCACGGCCGACGAACTGCCGGAGTTCTTCCGCGAAGTGGCCGACGCCTGGAAAGCCGCCGTTAACGATGGTGCTGCCTTCGCTGAAATGCAGGAGGCCATCAAGGCCCGCGATACCAAGCGGATCAAAGAACTCTGGAACGCGCTCCTGCCTGAGTTGGATGAGCAAACCTTCTACGGCTTCATCGCAGCCAGCAAGTCCTTCAAGGAGGCCGGCTTCGCGCACCGTGAAGCATTCGGCCAAGTGGGCTTCGGCACCGGTGGTTGGGATACCGACTTCCCCAACTCCATCCTCGAAATCCTCCGTGTGGTCTACACCGACGCCGACGACCAGCACCGCTCCATTGCGGGAGGAGCGCAAAGGCTCCCCGAGGCACTCTGGAACCACGCGCCGTCGGGCCTTAAGTATTGGCCGGAAGGCACCTCGTTGGCTTCCCTGCACTCCGGTTCGCCGCGCGGAGCTGTGGACAACATCCGCCGGGCGGAGAACGGCGACCTCCTGGTCCGCGAGAACTGGGGGCGCGAGGCCACGTACCAAGCCGTGGTGACCACGTGCCAGTCCTGGTTGCTGTCCACGCGCATCCACACGGAGGAAGCGCTGTTCCCCGCCGAGTTGTGGACCGCGATTGAGCGTTCGCACTACATGCAGTCGTCCAAGACGTTCGTGATGGTGGACCGGCCGTTCTGGAAGGACATCGATCCTGAGACCGGCCACGAGGTCTTGTCCATGACGCTCACCGACCGCCTGAACCGGGCAACGTACTTGCTCGACGACGGCCCGGACAAGCCCGCTGTGATCCTCCTGTCCTACACATGGAACGACGACGCCCTGAAATGGCTTGCGCTCACCGCCGAGGAGCGCGTGAAGCTCATGCTGCACTCCTTGGAGCAGATCTACCCGGGCGTGGACATTTCGAGCCACATCATCGGGCAGCCGATCACGGTGTCCTGGGAAGCGGACCCCAACTTCATGGGCGCGTTCAAGGCCAACCTGCCTGGACACTACCGGTACCAGCAGCGCTTGTTCACGCACTTCAAGCAGGATCAGCTGGCGGAACACCAGCGCGGAATCTTCCTCGCGGGGGACGACGTGTCCTTCACCGCTGGATGGGCCGAGGGTGCTGTGACCACGGGCCTGAACGCAGTGTGGGGAGTGGTGAACCACCTCGGCGGATCATCGGCCGCCGGAAACCCCGGTCCGGGCGACCTGCTGGACGAACTCGGCCCGATCAGCCTGGACTAAGTTCCCCTTGTCCGTTGCGAGGCCCGCTCTACGCCCCAAACCCACAGGTTAGGCCGCAGAGCGGGCCTCGCATTCGTCCTTAAGCGTGCATTTCCCGGTGCGCTGCAGCCAGCTCCTTGTAGTGGGCGGCGTTGTGCTTGACGCCCTCGAACTCCTCATCGCTGAGCTCCCGGCGCACTTTTGCTGGAACCCCGGCCACCAGGGACCGGGGCGGTATAACCGTGCCTTCAAGAACCACGGCGCCGGCAGCAATGAGCGAGCCGGAACCGATCACCGCGCCGTTGAGGATGGTGGCGCTCATGCCGATGAGGCAGTCGTCCTCCACAGTGCAGCCGTGAACTACTGCGCTGTGCCCCACGGAGACGCGCTCGCCCACGGTGCAAGGAAAGCCGGGGTCGGCATGGAGGACCACGTTGTCCTGGAGGTTGGACCCTGCGCCCACGCTGATCGCGGCTAAATCGGCTCGAACGGAGACGCCATAGAAGGCGCTGGAGTCCTTGGCCAACGTGGCCTTGCCGATGATGGACGCAGTGGGTGCCACGAAGGCGGTTTCATGGATGGCCGGGGTGTCTCCGGCGAAAGTATAAGAGGGAGCCATGGCCCCAGCTTAGTTCCCAAGTAGGTCGCAGATCAGGTCGTTCTCAGCGCTGGGAACGACCTGATCTGCTACTCAGTTGGGTGCGGGGGTGCGGAGGAGCAGAAATTGGTAATGCTGGGACCAGTTTCCCGCGCCCGGCCCGGACTCCACGCCCACACCCTCCGGCCACGTCCGGAAGTGCTCCACCGAGCCGTGTTCGCCAAAGATCCGGCGCACGGTATCGTCGCTGCGGCGGCTGAAGAAACGCCGCGGTTCTTCGAGATCTTCAGGGTTCAGGACTTCGTCGTCGTCACCGGACCAGAGCCCGACGGCGATCGGCGCACCAGGGGCGGTGACCCGCACAAGTTCGCTGACGACGTCGTGAATCCTGCTATTGGGGACGTGCAAAAGGGTGCTCATGGTCCAGGCGGCGTCGAAGACTGAAGCTGTAAAGGGCAGGTCCCGTCCGCTGGCCACCGAGGCGTCGAGTCCGGCCAATCGCGCCACATGAACGCTCTCCGAGGACAGATCAACGCCGGTGTAGTGCAGCCCGGCGCGGACGAACTCCACACCCTCCACACCGGTGCCGCAGCCGAGTTCCAGCAGTGAGTGCCGCAGCTCAGCCTTCAGCAGCCGGATGAACCATTCCCGGCATTCAATCCGGTGCGGGGTCAAAGCCCGGGTGTTCCGGACGGCAGCATGGCGGTTGTAGTAAACCGCCAAGTCAGCTTCGTGATCGGCCTCGGGGATGCCGTGCATACCCTCAGCATAGGAGTGGCGCTAGTTAAACACTACGGTGCGGGTGCCGTCCAAGAGGACCCGGTGTTCTGCGTGCCATTGGACCGCCTGAGCCAGCGTGCGGCCCTCCACATCGCGGCCCATCTGGACGAACTGGGCTGCCGTCCGGGCATGGTCCACACGGATGACTTCCTGCTCGATGATCGGCCCTTCGTCGAGGTCCGCCGTCACGTAATGGGCAGTGGCCCCAATGATCTTCACGCCGCGGGCGTGCGCCTGGTGGTAGGGCTTGGCGCCCTTGAAGGACGGAAGGAAGGAGTGGTGGATGTTGATGGCCCGGCCGTTCAGCTCAGTGCAGAGGTCGTTGGAGAGGATCTGCATGTAGCGGGCCAGGACCGTGAGTTCAACGTCGTGTTCGGCGATGAGCTTGAGCAGCGCGGCCTCTGCGTCGGCCTTGGTATCGGCAGTGACGGGAATGTGGTGGAACGGAATGCCGTAGAACTCCGCCAGTGACTCCAGGTCCCGGTGGTTGGACACGATTGCCGGGATCTCAATGGGCAGTGTTCCGCCGCGCTGGGCAAACAGGAGGTCGTTCAGGCAGTGGGCGTCCTTGGAACACAGGATCAGGGTGCGCACTTTTTGACCCACGGGATTGATCTGCCATGTCATGCCAAACGCTTCGGCCACCGGCCGCAGCGCCGCCGTCAGTTCCGTCTGGGAGCTCGACGTCGTCGCCTCCACGCGCATGAAGAAGTTGCCGGTGCTGGGGCTTCCGTATTGCTGGGAGTCGGCGATGTTGCAGCCTGCCTCGAGCAGGGCGCCAGCCACCGCGTGCACGATGCCGGGGCGGTCGGGGCAGGAGAGTGTTACTACGAAAGCGGTGGAGTCAGTCACACGATCAAGCCTACCTGTGCTGCCTTGTTGTACTGTTAACGGGTCGCAACTGGCGTTGGGTGGACTACCACCAGGGAGCGGCAATCATGAAGACCACGGATCGTACGCCTGGGCCGAGGGTCATGTCTTACCGTTGCACGCACGTGACCGATCCCTCCGTCAAAAGGGGGACGCGGGAATGCTGCTGCCGGTAGCCTGACCTGTAGCACCACCCGTTGCCTAGCCAGGAGATTTCCGTGACTACCACAACCACTTCCGCGTCTGTCAGCAACCAGTCGCTTGCCGATCTCGATCCCGAGATTGCAGCAGTCCTCAACCAGGAACTTGGCCGCCAGCGCGGCACCCTGGAAATGATTGCGTCCGAAAACTTTGCGCCCCGCGCGGTGATGGAAGCCCAGGGCTCCGTCCTGACCAACAAGTACGCCGAGGGCTACCCGGGCCGCCGCTACTACGGCGGCTGTGAATACGTCGACGTCGCCGAGCAGCTTGCGATCGATCGCGTCAAGGAACTCTTCGGTGCTGAGTTCGCCAACGTCCAGCCGCACTCCGGTGCGCAGGCCAACGCTGCAGCTCTCTCCGCCATGATCACTCCCGGCGACAAGATCCTGGGCTTGTCCCTGGCACACGGTGGGCACCTGACCCACGGCATGAAGCTGAACTTCTCCGGCAAGCTCTACAACGTAGCTGCCTACCAGGTTGAAGAAGACAACTTCCGGATCGACATGGACAAGCTGCGCGAGCAGGCCATCGCCGAGAAGCCGCAGGTCATCATTGCCGGCTGGTCCGCGTACCCCCGCCACCTCGACTTTGCTGCTTTCCGCTCCATCGCGGACGAAGTTGGCGCGCTCCTGTGGACGGATATGGCGCACTTCGCCGGCCTGGTTGCAGCAGGACTGCACCCCAGCCCGGTGCCGTACTCCGACGTCGTCACCTCCACGGTCCACAAGACCTTGGCAGGTCCCCGTTCCGGTGTGATCCTTGCCAAGCAGGAGTGGGCCAAGAAGCTCAACTCCAGCGTCTTCCCGGGCCAGCAGGGTGGGCCGCTGATGCACGTGATCGCAGCCAAGGCTGTTGCGTTCAAGATCGCCGGCAGTGAAGAGTTCAAGGAGCGCCAGGAGCGTGTCCTTGAGGGCGCCAAGATCATTGCTGACCGCCTCAACCAGTCAGACGTCGCCGAAGCCGGCGTCTCGGTCCTCACCGGCGGTACCGACGTTCACCTGGTCCTGGTTGACCTGCGCAACTCGCAGCTGGACGGTCAGCAGGCTGAAGACCTCCTGCACTCCGTGGGCATCACCGTGAACCGCAACTCTGTTCCGTTCGATCCCCGCCCGCCGATGGTCACCTCCGGCCTCCGCATCGGTACGCCTGCCCTGGCTACCCGCGGATTCGGTGCCGCTGAGTTCACCGAGGTTGCCGAGATCATCGCCACCGCGCTCAAGGCCGGTTCCTCGGCAGACGTCGAGTCGCTGCAGGCCCGCGTGGACAAGCTCGCCGCTGACTTCCCGCTGTACCCGCAGCACGAGCAGTGGTAATCCGCGTCCCCGCGGAGAAATAACGCATCACCCGGGCATTGAACCGGGGCTGACGGGACCCGCCGCCATACGCCACGGCAGCGGGTCCCGTTGGCATGAGCCATTAGGTCACCCACCAGAAAGAGCAGATGGAATGACACAGTCCACCGCACAGATCCTTGACGGCAAGGCCACCGCCGCCGCCATCAAGGCAGAACTGACCACTCGCGTTTCCGTCCTGGCCGCCAAGGGAATCGTCCCCGGCCTGGGCACCATCCTGGTGGGCTCGGACCCCGGCAGCACCTGGTACGTGGGCGGCAAGCACAAGGACTGCGCCGAGGTTGGCATCCAGTCCATCCGCCGCGACCTCCCTGAGGACATCAGCCAGGAAGACCTCCTGACGGTCGTCCGCGAGCTCAACGACAACCCGGAGTGCACCGGCTACATCGTCCAGCTCCCCTTGCCCAAGCACATCGACCAGGACGTCATCCTGGAAGCGATGGACCCGGAGAAGGACGCCGACGGCCTGCACCCCATGAACCTTGGCCGCCTGGTGGCCAACGTGAACGGCGAGATGAAGTCCCCGTTGCCCTGCACCCCCAAGGGCTGTGTGGAGCTGCTCCGCCGCCACAACATTGACCTCAAGGGCAAGCGTGTCCTGGTGGTTGGCCGCGGAGTGACCATCGGCCGCCCCATTGGCCTTCTGTTGACCCGCAAGGAAGTCAACGCCACGGTGATCCTGGCCCACACCGGAACGGTGGACCTGCCCGCAGAACTCAGGCAGGCCGACGTCGTGATTGCCGCTGCCGGCGTGCCGCACATGATCAAGGCTGAAGACCTCAAGCCGGGCGCCATAGTGCTCGACGTCGGCGTCAGCCGCGTTGACGACGGCAACGGTAAGGCGGTTGTCACCGGAGATGTGGACCCGGCAGCTGCCGACGTCGCCGCCTGGCTGTCCCCGAACCCGGGCGGTGTAGGTCCGATGACCCGTGCCATGCTGCTCGCGAACGTTGTGGAGAGCACCGAACGCCAGGCCGGCATCGCCTGAAGACAGCAGTGAGGGAGGGCTCTTGCAGGAATATCTGCAAGAGCCCTTTCACATGTCGGTGGGTCCTACTAGTCTGCTGAGGGTGCACAACGAAGCAATCCGCTCTGCAAACCCTTCAGAATCGTCGCAATCCGGCGAGGACGTGAACCGGCCAACCGTCATCAGCGCCCGCAACCTCACCAAGAGCTACGGCGACCTCACGGCCGTGGACAACATTTCCTTCGACGTACCGGCGGGAGAGTCCTTCGGGCTACTGGGGCCCAACGGTGCCGGCAAATCCACCACCATGAAGATGATCGGCGGCGTCTCCCAACGCACGTCCGGCTCGCTGACCATCATGGGCTTGGACCCCGAATCCCACGGCCCTGAGGTCAGGGCGCATCTGGGGGTGGTTCCGCAGCAGGACAATCTCGACGAAGAGCTCAAAGTCCGCGAGAACCTGATCGTCTACGGCCGCTACTTCGGCCTGCCCCTGAGCTACTTAAAGCCGAAAGCCGATGAGCTCCTGGAGTTCGCGCAGCTGACGGACAAAGCCAATTCCAAGGTGGATGCACTCTCTGGCGGCATGAAGCGGCGGCTCACCATTGCGCGGTCGCTCATCAACGAGCCACGGATCCTGCTCCTCGACGAGCCCACCACGGGCCTAGATCCGCAAGCGCGCCACATCCTCTGGGACCGGCTCTTCCGGCTCAAGGAAAGCGGCGTGACCCTCATTCTCACCACCCATTACATGGACGAAGCTGAGCAACTGTGCGATCGCCTGATCGTGGTGGACAAGGGCCGCATCATGGCCGAGGGCTCTCCGGCTGCGCTGATTCGCGAGCACTCGTCGCGCGAAGTACTCGAGCTCAGGTTCGGGTCCGAGCGGAACGCGACCATCGGCGTCGAACTTCAAGGCATCGGCGAGCGGCTGGAGACGCTGCCGGACCGCGTGCTCATCTACGCGCACGACGGCGAGGCTGCCTTGGAGCAGGTCAGTGCCCGCGGGTTGCGACCCGTGACGTCGCTGGTGCGCCGCTCATCGTTGGAGGACGTGTTCCTTCGGCTGACCGGCAGGAGCCTCGTTGATTAGGCGACAGTTGACTGACTCCGCGAACAAGCCAATCACGACGCCGGTGCCTCCGTTGCGGGCCCACTCGCCTGAGGTTTCTGCTGCCCGGGCGCGGCGTTGGGGTGCCTTCTTCTATGCGGAGCAAGTGCTTCGTGTCATGCGCAACTACGGCTGGTCCGTGGTCCTGTACAGCGTGGGGCAGCCGGTTGCGTATCTGTTTGCCATGGGGGTGGGGCTGGCCAGCCTGGTGGATGCCAACAGCGAGGCTGCGTTCGGGGGCGTCAGCTACCTGGAATTCGTGGCTCCGGCATTGCTGGTTTCCGCGGCTGTGATGACGGCCTCGGGTGAGTTTTCCTACCCCATCATGGACGGCTTCAAGTGGCGCAGGGTGTTCTACGGCCCGCATGCTTCACCGTTGATTCCGCAGCAGATCGCCAGCGGCCACATCATGGCCAGCACGGTGCGGTTCCTGCTGCAATCCGTGGTGTATTTCGCGGTAGTGGCCATGTTTGGTGCTTCACCGAGCCCGTGGGGATGGGTGTCTGCGCTTGTGGCAACCGTAGCGGCGTTGTCTTTTGGGCTCCCGTTGATGGCGTACGCCGCGAGCATCACCCAGGACAAGGGTCAGTTCGCGCTGGTGCAGCGCTTCATTGTGATGCCGCTGTTTCTGTTCTCGGGGACGTTCTTCCCGCTGGATTCTCTGCCGATCGCGGTGCGTTGGATCGGCTGGATATCACCGGTGTGGCATGGAACCGAGCTGGGCAGGGTCTTCACGTACGGCATGGATCAGGACCCGTTGCTGACCATCACGCATGTGGTGTTCCTTCTGGCCACGGCAACTGTGGGCTGGGTGCTTGTCCGGCGCCAGTTCGTCAAAAGGATGGGCTCATGAGTGTGCTGACAGGTGGCCACAGTGCCACGGATCTTGCCCGGGAGCGGAAGTTCGGTTCCCTGTACTCGCGCAACGCCAAGGCTGTTGTGGGCCGTGGGCTGATGGCGGCCAAGAGCAGTACATGGCTGGTGATGGTGTCCGGCTTCTTCGAACCAGTGTTGTTCCTGCTGGCCATGGGCGTGGGTATGGGCTCGATTGTGGGAACGGTTCAGGGGCCGGGCGGCGAGGAGATCAGCTACGCGGCCTACATTGCCCCCGCGCTGTTGGCGGTCTCTGCCATGAACGGGGCCATCTACGACTCCACGTGGAACGTTTTCTTCAAAATGAACTTCGCCAAGCTCTACCAGGGGATGCTCTACACATCGTTGGGACCCTTGGACGTAGCCATCGGTGAGATCTTCCTGGCCCTCCTGCGCGGACTGCTGTATGCCACCGGATTCACGGCCGTCATGGGGGTGATGGGGTTGCTCACCAGTTGGTGGGCCATCTTGGTGATCCCCGCCTCGGTGTTGATCGCGTTCGGCTTCGCGAGCTTCGGGATGGGTATTACCAGCTTCATGAAGACGTTCCAGCAGATGGACTGGATCAACTTCTTCCTGTTGCCCATGTTCCTGTTCAGCGCCACGTTCTACCCGCTCAGCGTCTACCCGCAGGTCATCCAGTGGTTCATTCAGGCAATGCCCCTCTGGCACGGCGTGGAGTTGTTGCGGCAGATCAGCGTTGGCTCGTTCAGTCCTGCAACTGCCATTCATGTGGGGTACTACGTAGTGATGATCGCCCTCGGCATCATGCTGACCACCGGAAGGCTCCGCCAGCTGTTCCTCAAATGACTCCCTGTTCGCCGTCCGTGGAAGCCGGCACGGGCACCATTCCACGTTTGAGACAATTGAGCCATGCAATCTCTCGGTGACCCGCACCCGTCCACGTCCCCCGCCGGCAAAGGCATGTTCAAGGGCTTCCGCATCGGCGGCCTGGGGATGACCGTCGTCATCATCGCTTTCCTGGTAGCCGTCATTTTCGCGGCCAACCAGAACGATGTTGTGGGCTGGGTCGTGGCAGTGGTGGCCTTCGGATGGCTGGCCCTTGCAACGTTCGTGGTGCTGAGTATCCGCAAGGCCGCGCAGCGGGCCGGCGCCAAGTTGACCGAGGCGCAAAATGCGTTCAACGCCGCAGCCGGCCGCGCGCCATCGTCGTCCACTGCTGACAATGGCGGCACCCGGGTGGTTGCCGAGCGCAGCCAGGCCGACGAGGTGCGCGACCTCAAACTGGACCACTCGTTCAAGATCGTCCAGGTGCAGGTCCGTGTGGTGGACGAGGAACGTGCCAAGGGCGGCGCAGCCGACCAGGACACCATCAACCGCGCCTTGGAAACCATCGCTATTACGGCAACCAACGCACGGGACATGATCAAGTCCTCCGGAGGCTCGGAAGAGCCCATGTCCGGCACCATCATCGACTAGAGTGGACCGGGTGAGTACGGCATTGAAGAAGGACTTCCTTCGCATCGCATCAGTAAACGTCAATGGCCTGCGGGCTGCCTACAAGAACGGCATGGCGGAGTGGCTGGAGCCTCGCGGGGTAGACATTCTCTGCTTGCAGGAAGTCCGGGCCCCCGACGACATCGTCAGGAAGTTGATCGGCGAGGGATGGTACATCCTTCACTCCGAGGCTGAAGCGAAAGGCCGCGCCGGCGTCGCCATCGCGTCCCGCGAGGAGCCGACTGCCACCCGCGTGGGAATCGGCGACGATTACTTCGATACGTCCGGCCGCTGGGTTGAAGCGGACTTCTCCGTCAACAACAGTGCAGGCGAATCCGCCACCCTCTCCGTGGTCAGTGCCTATGTGCACTCCGGAGAAGTGGGAACTCCCAAGCAGGACGACAAATTCCGGTTCTTGGACGCCATGACTGTCCGACTTCCGGAACTTGCCAAGCACAGCGACCATGCGCTGGTAGTTGGCGACCTCAACGTCGGACACACCGAACTCGACATCAAGAACTGGAAGGGCAACGTCAAGCGTGCCGGCTTCCTCCCGGAGGAGCGTGCGTACTTTGACCGCTTCCTCGGCGAAGAAATCGGATGGAGGGATGTCCACAGGGGCCTGGCAGGTAATGTCGCCGGCCCCTACACCTGGTGGTCCCAGCGCGGTAAGGCCTTTGACACCGACACTGGCTGGCGCATCGACTACCACCTGGCCACTCCCGGTCTCGCAACAGCGGCTTTCTCGGCTGTCGTTGACCGGGCGCCTTCGTGGGACACCCGCTTCTCTGACCACGCACCGCTGGTAGTCGACTACCGGCTCTAAGCTTCCTAAGGTATTCCTCCATGACTAGTTCCATCACGACTGAAACCGGCACGGCCGCCGCTGATCCCCAGTCCGCGACGTCCACCAAGCTTGCAGTTGGCGCCAAGCACCGTGTCCTGTCCGGTATGCAGCCCTCCGCCGACTCGCTGCACCTTGGCAACTACCTGGGCGCGCTGGTCAACTGGGTTCGGATGCAGGACGAGTACGACGCCGTCTACTTCATCCCGGACCTCCACGCGATCACGGTCCCGCAGGATCCCGCAGAGCTCGCACACCGCACCCGTGTCACCGCGGCCCAGTACATTGCCGGTGGCGTGGACGTGGACAAATGCACGTTGTTCGTCCAGTCTCAGGTTCCGGAGCACGCCCAACTGGCGTGGGTCCTTAACTGCATCACCGGCATGGGTGAAGCCTCCCGGATGACCCAGTTCAAGGACAAGGCACAGAAGCAGGGTTCGGACCACGCAAGCGTTGGCTTGTTCACGTACCCCATCCTGCAGGCCGCGGACATCCTCCTGTACCAGCCGCACGGTGTGCCGGTGGGCGAAGATCAGCGTCAGCACGTGGAGCTCAGCAGGGACCTCGCCAACCGCTTCAACAGCCGGTTCGGGGAGACATTCCAGGTGCCTGAGGCCTTCATCCAGAAGGAATCGGCAAAGATCTACGATCTCCAGAACCCCACGGCCAAGATGTCCAAGTCGGCCGAGTCGCCCGCCGGCTTGATCAACCTGCTGGACGATCCCAAGACGGTGGCCAAACGCATCAAGTCGGCAGTCACGGACACCGAGACCGAGATCCGCTACGACCGCGAGAACAAGCCGGGCGTCTCCAACCTGCTGACCATCTACTCTGCCATCAGCGGCACTCCGGTGGAGAAGATCGTGGCGGACTATCAGGGCAAGATGTACGGCCACCTCAAGGTTGACCTCGCCGAGCTGGTCTCCAGCCACTTGGCTCCTATTCGGGAACGCGCCAACGAACTCCTTGCTGATCCGGCGGAACTGGACCGGCTCTTGGCGCTCGGAGCGGACAAGGCCCGCGGGATTGCCTCAGCCACCCTGGCGGATGTCTACTCCAAGGTTGGGTTCCTGCCCTACCGTGGGGATTCCGCACGCGGCGAGCAGGGAGTCCGCTAACTCCATGTGCTCTGCTGGCCAGTTCAACGTCAAGACCGACACCCGTCGTGGTGCCGGTCCGGACGATTCCAGCCAGCTGGCTGTCACCGGTGCTGATTGCGGTGCCGGTGACACCATGTGCGTGGGCGTGATCCTTGGGTTCCCACCGGAAATTGCCCGCGAACTCCAGGAGTGGCGGGCCTCCTTCGGTGATCCCATGGCCGAGGTTATTCCCGCCCACATCACGCTGATCACCACAACGCCCACTCAGGACTGGGCCGCCACCCGCGAGCACGTACGGGACGTCGCCAGGACGCAGGAACCGTTCAACATCACCATCTCGGGCACGGGGTCCTTCCGGCCTGTCTCGCCTGTGGTGTTCGTCAACGTCGAAGAAGGCTTCGAAGAATGCGTGCAGCTGCACGAGAAACTTCAGAGCGGCCCACTCGAACGCATGCTGCCCTTCCCGTACCACCCGCACGTCACGGTGGCCCACGATGTCGCCCAGGAAAATCTCGACGAAGCCGAAACGGTGCTCAGAGATTACCGGGCGACCTTCCCAGTGGTTAGCATGGGACTTTACGAGCACGACACCAATGGAATTTGGCAGCTACGGGAAGAGCTCGACTTTGGCGGCAATACTGACGAAGAACAGCAAGCGGATTCACGCCACAGAGGCGGACGTTCCTCCGCTGCCAATTGAGCTGGCCAAGCTCAAACTGGAGCTTCTCCGCAAGCGGCAGGACTGGGGCCAGGCCAAGCGCTCCAGCGGTGGCCTGCCCCAAAAGGCCGGCGCGTTCTTTGCGCTCTTCATGGCCAAACTCAACACCATCCGGCCCATGCGTGCCTTCCAGCATTACACCCGCCAGCACGGGCCCCTGCTGAGCGCAGGTATCGGCTTCAACATGTTCTTCTCCGTGACCGGTTTGCTCACCACTGGTTTTGCGGTGGCAGGCATCGTACTGGGCGGAAACCCGGCCCTGCAGAATGCTGTGATCAACAGCGTGGCAGCGGCCGCCCCGGGGCTCCTGCAGGTGAATGGCGGTGAAGGCCTGGTGGATCCACAATCACTGCTCAACCCATCCGGACTTGGATGGACGGCCGTCATCGCAGCGGTTGTGACGGTCTTCGTTTCCCTCGGCTGGATCGCCAGCATCAGGGAAGGACTCCGGGGGGTCATGAGCGCCGACCCCTTGGTACGAAACCCGATTCTTCAAAAGCTCATCGACGCCGGCACTCTGCTGCTGCTCGGTGTCATCCTTGTCATCAGTGCAGGCGTCTCGCTCGTCTTCGGCACAGCGGCGGACTGGCTCATCGAGTTGCTCAAGCTGGACGAGGCCATTACCGGGCCCATAGCTGCGACCGTCAAGATTGTGGTTCCGCTGCTGCTGAACTGCGCGACGGCGGCGGTGCTGTTCCGGATTGCGGGTGGCCTCAAGCTGGGGCGCCGGGCGTTCCTGGAGGGCGTGGTGCTGGCGGGTGTTGGGACCACGGTCCTGCAGTTCTTCAGCACGGAGCTTCTTGCACGCTCCGGCAACAATCCGGTTCTGGCCTCGTTTGCCATCATCATCGGCTTGCTGATCTGGTTCAACCTTGTGAGCCAGGTGTATCTGGTCTCGGCGTCATGGTCAGCCATTCGCGAGGCCGACACGGGGTCGGGAGATTCCCCGCGCAAGAAAGTCCTCGGTTCGCGTCGGGTAGCGCCGCGTACCTGACAGTTCAAACCGGGAGTACGCCATGAACAACCAACTGTGGATCGCTTGCCTCATAGGGGCTGCGGCCGGGCTCGTTGTTGGGCAGCTGGTTTTCAACTCGCCCTTCCTGGGCATCCTCATCGGTGTTGGTCTCGGCGCGCTCGTTGGGGCTGCCGTAGGACCCCGGCGCGGATAGCTGGAACAACGCGGGGTCACTTATGGCCCTTTAGAGGGCGCATAAGGGGCCATAAGTGACCCCGCGTTGCTGCACCTATGGCGCCTGCACCAGCCCTTCCCACGCTACGGTCCAGTCGGAAGGGAACCCGGGTGCGTGCCGTTCGGGTCCGTTGTCCCAGCCGGCGGCCATCAGTGCCACCGCAGCAAGAAGCCCGCCATTGCCCGGCAAGTAGAGCGGCAGGGAGTCGGTTTGGCGGTTGTGGCCGTTGGGGAGGACCGTATTCTTACCGGCGCCCAGGAGGAGCGCGTCCACTGCGGCCTGCGGGTCCTCGAGCCGTGCGGCGGTCATGGCCATGACGGGGTAGTCCCAGCCCCAGGTGCTGTCCCAGTCCCAGTCGGCCAGGACGTCGGTGAGGGTCGCGCGCATGATGGCCGGATCAATAAGATCGGTTTGCGGGAGGACTCCGAGGGCGCACAGCATGGACGGGTGATCGGTGCGAATGGTGAACGGTTCAACGTCGATCGCAGCGTAGACGCCGTTCATCACACGCGGTGGCACCATTCCAGCAGCCACGTCAGTCCATTCCTGCACAGGTTCAAGTCCCAGCCGCTCCCGCCAGGCAGCGGCAGTCTGGAGGCCCCACTGCCAGTAGGCCAGCTCAAACGTGGGATTGCTGACCTTGGCCCGGATGGAGCCGTAGCTTTCCTGCGCCGGAATCAAGGGTGGGCCAAGGTCGAACCCGCGTGAGGTGGGATGCGCAAAGCTGGCCATGAAGGCAGCAGACTCGAACACGATCTCCGCGAACTCCTCCAGGACTTCCCGGCTGGGGTCGGCCCGGTACACCAGTTCGGCAAGGTGAATGGGGTGGGGCTGCTGCCAGATCAGGAACGTCCCGATGGGGCTGGGGCTCTCCCTGCCGTCCGGTCCCACCTGTTTGGGCCAGCGAACGCCGTCGAATCCTTGCGCTTTGGCCGTCTGGCGTGATGTCTCCAGCACGGTGGAGTACCACCGCATCGACGGCAGGAGCAGTTCCACACGGTTCCAGTGAGCAAAGTGCGCGGCGTGCCACCAGTGCATCTCAAGATGAAAGCGGCCACGCCACGAATTGCAGACCAGCCCTGTTTCCTGCGGAGGCAACGAGCCTGAACAATTGATGGCCGTCAGGTACTGGGACAACACGATCCTGCGCTCCAGTTCCTTCGCCCGCGGATCATCTGTGGCATCAAGCTCAATTGCACCACCCGAGGACCAGAACTCCGGCCAGTAGGCCGCGGATGCCTCCATGACGGAACGTGCCGCTGAAAGTTCGACGCCGTTGCCCGCCTTCGTGGAGCGGGTTGGCTGGTGTGCTTGGCCGGCGTGCCTGTTGTTGCCTCTGGGGATGCAGTCACCATCCCCGGCGGAAACGAAAGCAACGCTGAAGTCCAGGACACCAGCGGAACCGCTGGGGGAGACCCGTAGCCTGTGTTGTTCGGCCTGTTCCACCGCCAGGTCTTCACCGGTGATCAACACTTGGTAGCGGGAAGCGTCCAGTTCGCGGTGCGCTGTCCACACTGGGGAGGCGTGGTGGTCTTGCACGGGCGATGGTTCGCTCAGCGTGGTGGTGTGCGCCTCCGGGCTGTTCCAGTCTGCTGCGTCGTGCCAGGCTTCGGAACCGTACGGGAAGCCGATGCTGACAACCAGGCCGGCACCAAGCGCCGTCGACTCCACGCGGAAGCCCACCTCATCGCGGTCCGGGTGGCACGCCGTCGTGACTGTGACGTGGTGGCCTGCCAGCGTGAAGCGGCTTGTTACTACCCCCGTCCACAGATCCAGGGTTTGTTCGGTGCCGGTGATGTCGGCGGGGATGAGGGGACGTTCGGCTCCGTCCTCCATCCAGCTGAAGCCAATGCGTCCCAGGTCCAGCCGATGGGAGTTGGCGCGGAGCCACGTTTCTGCTCGGGAGGTGTCCGTCTCGCGGTCGTTGACGATGTTGCCCACCATGTCCACGTAAGGCACAGGGCCTCGCGGCGAATCGTAGAGGACGGTGGAACCAGCCAGGTGGTAGGGCTCCGGTGGTGGAACCGAGTGCCAACCCCACTGCGCTTGAGTGCCGAGCAATGTTCCCGGTGGTAGCTCGTCGCGGGCGCCCACGGGGTAGTCGTTGGGCAGTGATTGGAGCCCAGTGAGATCCACTGTAAAGGCAAACTCGCCATTGCCCACGGAGACGGGGCTTCGCGGATCCAGTTGGTGCTGCCTGACGTTGTGTCGCTGGACAAGTGCCTTGCGATCGATGGTGGGGGATTCCGAAGTCTTGCTTTGGCTGTGCACTGCGCACGCCCTCCTGATGCTGTCTGCTTTGACTGCTGCTGGGGACAATCCGGTCAAATGCTGTTGGGACGACGGCTCCGCCGTGGCGGAGCGGCCATGAGAAACCGTTTTCCGAAACGATTCAATCCTTGTCATGCTGCGAGTGGATGTCAACCCCTCCTTCGCCGAGGCTGGTGCTACGCAAGCACCACGGTGTCCTCAAGCTCGTCGAGCGGGAAGAACGCCGCCCGCTCGTGCGGACTGTTGTTGGGCTGGTGGAGCGTCAGGAACAGGCCGCCGTCGAGGTTCCGGCCGATCATGCCGTGGCCGCCATCGGTGCTCCAGAGGGGTTCTGGTTCCTGGACCCAGGGCCCCGCAACTGTTCCGGATTCGCTTCGCGCGATTCCCATGGCGTAGCCTTGATCGCCGAAGCTGGACCAGAGCATGATGAGCTTCCCGCTGGAAAGCCGGAAGAGGAACGGGCCGTCGGTGACGTACACGGGAAACTCCCTGTTCCGGACTGAAGGGACGTCCAGGGCGCGGGACCATGGAGCCTCCGAAGCGCTGAAGAGGAAGACCGGTTCGCCCTCAGCGGTCCGCAGGTCAGGGCTAAGCCGCTGCGCCATCATGGTGCCGTCGTGGACCTGCTTCCACTCGTGGCAGAACACCATCCACGGATTCCCTTCATGGTCCACGTGGAGCGTTCCGTCCAGGCACTCCCAGCCGCCGGGAGTGACCGGACCATCGCTCCATGGCTCATAGGGGCCCTCTGGCTTGTTTGCTGAAAGTATCTGTGTTCCCCGGACGTGCTCAGGAGCGGTGAACGTGGAAAACATAAAATACCGCCCGTGGTACTCATGGACCTCCGGCGCCCAATATTGCTCGTGGCTCCAGAAATCCGGGGATGGGCGAAAGGCGGGCTGCGGACCCTCCCATGTCTCCAGGTCGGTGCTTCGATAACAGTCGAAGCCTGTGGCGGGCCCTGACCAAATGTTCTTGTCAGTGCTTCCGAAGAGTAGATATTCCCCGGATTCCGGCAGGGTGAGGACGAAGGGATCCCGGATTTGGATCTGGTCCAAGTGGTGGGTCAAAGCGTGCTCCTTTGCAGGCCTAAATAGTTCACGGTGGAAACTATTGACGAATATACACTGCCTTGATACGTTTCAGGAACCGTTTTCTTGAGTCTGAAAGAAGCTTACCCAATGGCGCGTAAATCTCCCCGCAGCATCCGAAAATCCATTGCATTCTTCACTGCGGTGGGCCTGCTTGGCCTCACCACAGCGTGTTCCAGCCCGTCGTCCAACCAGCCCGAGGATGGCCCGGTCGAGATTCGGTTTTCGTGGTGGGGCAACGCCACCCGTGCCGAACTGACCAACAAGGCCATCAAGGAGTTCGAGGCAGCCAACCCCAACATCAAGGTCAAACCGGAGTACGGCGACATCGGAGGCTACTTCGACAAATTGGCCACCCAGGTCGCGGCCAACGACGCCCCCGATGTCATCACCATGGGTGGCGCCTACCCGGCGGAATACGCCAACCGTGGCGCACTGCTGGATCTGTCCAAGGTCGAAGGGCCGCTGAATCTCTCCGCAATGGATCAGGGGGCCTTGGAAAACGGTCAGGTCCAAGGCAAGCAGTACGGTGTCTCCACGGGCGCAAATGCCCTGGCCATCGTGGTCAACCCCGCCGTCTTCCAAGCTGCGGGCGTGGCCCTTCCGGACGACAGCAAGTGGTCCTGGGACGACTTCGCAAAGACAGCTGAGGACATCACTGCCAAGAGTCCCAAGGGAACCTACGGCACCGCCACCGTCCTCACCCATGATTCACTTGATGCCTTCGCCCGCCAACGCGGAGAATCCCTGTACACGCAGGATGGCCAGCTGGGTCTGAGCAAGGAGACCGTTCAGGACTACTTCGATTTCTCCGTCAAACTCAGTGAGTCAGGGGCAGCGCCCAGTGCTTCCGAAACTGTGGAGAAGCTCAATGTCAGCACCGAGCAGACACTCATGGGGATGGGGCAGGCCGGCATGATGCTCACCTGGACCAACTCCTTGACCGCCCTCAGCAAAGCCTCCGGCGCTGAACTCAAGCTGCTCAAACTGCCCGGCGAGACCCCAACCCCCGGCATCTGGCTTCAGTCATCGCAGTTCTACACCATCTCTGCCCGCAGCAAGCACACGGACGCTGCTGCAAAGCTCGTCAGCTTCCTCGTCAACAATGAGGCTGCCGCCAAGATCATCCAGAGCGACCGCGGCGTGCCCAGCAACTCCGGCATGCGCACGGCCATCCAGGACCTTCTGACACCTCAGGGCAAGGTGGAAGCAGCTTACATAGATCAGATCGGCAAGATGGACTTCGCGCCAACATTCATCGGTCCCACCGGTTCAACGGCTGTCTCCGAGATCACGGCACGCATCAACACCGAGGTCCTCTTCAAGAGGCTGAGCCCGGAGAAGGCCGCCGAGCAGTGGTTGAGCGAAAGTAAAGCGGCCATCGGCAAGTAGTACCCATGTAGGTCGCAGATCAGGTCGTTACGAACGCTCATAACGGCCTGATCTGCTACTTAGTTGGGCGCGCAGGGCACCTTAGTCGGCGTCCCGGACCACAAGATACGGGTCTGCCCAGGCTCCGATGATCCTGGCAACCCGTGCCGCCTGGCCCTTCCCGGTGAGGAGATGCTCGCTGCCCTCCAACGAGATAAAGCTCCGGGGATGCCGGGCCGTCCGGAAAATTTCACTGGCGTTGTCGATCCCCACGGTGTTGTCAGTGGGGGAGTGCATCACCATCAGCGGCTTGTGGAGGGTGCGGATGCAATCGCGTAGATCAGCGCGTTCCACGTCCTCCACAAAATGGCGCCGAACCTCCATGGGCCTACCGCCCAGATCCACCACAGCGCTGCCATCACGTAGGATGGAGTCGATCTCGGTGTCAAACATGTGCTCAACATGCTTGGGCTCGTAAGGTGCGGCAACGGTCACCACGGCGTTCAGGCCGGGGATGTCGCGGGCTGCGGCCAGCACAGCGGCACCCCCAAAGGAGTGGCCCACCAGGAGTGAGATTCCCCGGCCTTGGTCCTGCATGAAGGTGGCAGCCAGGATGGTGTCGGCTACCTTGACGCTGAAGGATCCGGCCGACCATTCACCGGCGGAGCCGCCCAGGCCCAGGTTGTCGAAGCGGAGCATCCCAATGCCCTGTTCCGCCAGCCCTTTGCAAATGCGTGACGCTGCCGGGCTGTCCTTGCCGAGCGTCAGGCCGTGGGAGTACAAACCCCAACCGCGCACGGGTCCCTCGGGCACGTCCACGATGCCGGCCAAAGTCTCGCCGGTGCTTCCGGTGAAGCTGATCTTCTCAGAGCGTGACACGCTGATCTCCTTGCGTAGCGGTGACGGTTCCGGCGGCGGCTGGTTCCGGCAGGTGATTAACGACGACGGCGCCACTCACCAACAGTGGTGAGCGGCGCCGTCGTCGTGCTTGTTCTTAGGTGAACGCTGAACTAGATCTTGCGGGCCAAAATGGCCTGCTTGACCTCGGCGATTGCCTGGGTGACCTGGATGCCACGGGGGCATGCTTCCGAGCAGTTGAAGGTGGTGCGGCAACGCCACACGCCTTCTTTGTCGTTCAGGATCTCAAGGCGCATGTCGCCGGCGTCATCGCGGGAATCGAAGATGAAGCGGTGGGCGTTGACGATCGCGGCCGGCCCGAAGTACTGGCCGTCGGTCCAGAAGACCGGGCAGGACGAGGTGCAGGCAGCGCAGAGGATGCACTTGGTGGTGTCATCAAAGCGCTCACGGTCTTCAACGGACTGCAGGCGTTCCTTGGTGGGCTCGTGGCCCTTGTTGATCAGGAACGGCATCACTTCGCGGAAGGACTGGAAGAACGGTTCCATGTCCACAATCAGGTCCTTCTCCACAGGGAGGCCCTTGATCGGCTCGACGGTGATGGGCTTGGTGGTGTCCAGGTCCTTCAGCAGCGTCTTGCAGGCGAGGCGGTTGCGGCCGTTGATGCGCATGGCATCGGAGCCACACACACCGTGGGCGCAGGAGCGGCGGAAGGAGACGGTGCCGTCAATCTCCCACTTGACCTTGTGAAGGGCATCCAACACGCGGTCCGTGCCGTACATGGTCAGCTTGTAGTCATCCCAGCGTGCCTCGTCCGAAATCTCGGGATCGTAGCGGCGCACGCGCAGCGTGATGTGGAACGTGGGAATTTCACCGTCGCCGGCAACGCTTGCCGGGAGCTCGATCTTGGAAGCGGGCTCTGCCATTTCGGTCGTCATTAGTACTTACGCTCCATCGGCTCGTAACGGGTGAAGATCACGGGCTTCGTCTCAAGACGGATGCCCGCAACGGATTCCGCCGAGGAGTCGACGGTGACGGAAGTGTCCAGGTAAGCCATGGAGTGCTTCATGAACTTTTCGTCATTGCGGTCCGGGAAGTCTTCGCGGTAGTGGCCACCACGGGACTCTTCACGGTGCAGAGCACCGACGGTCATGACCTTGGCCATGTCCAGCAGGAAGCCCAGTTCCACTGCTTCCAGGAGATCCAGGTTGAAGCGCTTGCCCTTGTCCTGAACGGTGACGTGCTTGTACCGCTCTTCGAAGGACTCGATGTCGCGGAGGACCTGCTCCAAGGACTCCTTGGTGCGGAACACCTGCATGTTGGCGTCCATGGTGTCCTGCAGTTCCTTGCGGATCTGCGCAACACGCTCAGTGCCGTTGCCGGTGAGCAGGCCGTCAAGGATGCCGCGGGTCATTGCCTCGGGATCCTCAGGGAGCTCAACAAAGTCGGCAGTCTTGGAGTACTCCGCAGCGGCGATGCCGGCGCGCTTACCGAACACGTTGATGTCCAGGAGCGAGTTGGTGCCCAGACGGTTGGAGCCGTGAACGGACACACAAGCAACTTCACCGGCTGCGTAGAGGCCCGGGACGATCGTGTCGTTGTCCTGGAGCACTTCGGTGGTGATGTTGGTGGGGATGCCACCCATGGCGTAGTGCGCCGTGGGGAACACAGGAACGGGATCGGTGAACGGTTCCACACCAAGGTAGGTGCGGGCGAACTCCGTGATGTCCGGAAGCTTGGCCTCGATGTGAGCGGGCTCAAGGTGGGTCAGGTCCAAGAGGACATAGTCCTTGTTCGGACCACAACCGCGGCCTTCACGCACTTCGTTGGCCATGGCACGGGCCACGATGTCACGGGGTGCAAGGTCCTTGATGGTGGGGGCGTAGCGCTCCATGAAGCGCTCACCTTCCGAGTTACGCAGGATCGCGCCTTCACCACGTGCACCCTCGGTAAGGAGGATGCCCAGGCCGGCGAGGCCGGTCGGGTGGAACTGGAAGAACTCCATGTCTTCCAAGGGGATGCCACGGCGGAATGCAATGCCCATGCCGTCGCCCGTGAGGGTGTGTGCGTTGGACGTTGTCTTGAAGACCTTGCCGGCGCCACCGGAGGCGAACACAACAGACTTGGCCTGGAAGACGTGCAGTTCGCCGGAAGCGAGGTCGTAGGAGACCACGCCGGCAACACGCTTCTGCTTGTACGGGGTACCGTCTTCACGTACTGCGTCCTCTTCGACGATCAGCAGGTCAAGGACGTAGTACTCGTTGTAGAACTCAACGTTGTGCTTGACGCAGTTTTGGTACAGCGTCTGCAGGATCATGTGACCGGTACGGTCAGCTGCGTAACACGCGCGGCGGACGGGTGCCTTGCCGTGGTCGCGGGTGTGGCCACCGAAGCGGCGCTGGTCAATCCGGCCCTCGGGCGTGCGGTTGAACGGCAGACCCATCTTTTCCAGGTCCAGCACGGCGTCAATGGCTTCCTTCGCCATGACCTCGGCGGCATCCTGGTCAACCAGGTAGTCGCCACCCTTGATGGTGTCAAAGGTGTGCCACTCCCAGTTGTCTTCTTCGACGTTGGCTAGCGCTGCGCACATTCCACCCTGGGCTGCACCGGTGTGCGAGCGGGTGGGGTAGAGCTTGGTCAGTACCGCGGTGCGTGCTCGCTGACCGGATTCGATCGCGGCGCGCATGCCGGCGCCACCTGCACCGACAATGACGACGTCGTACTTATGGACCTGCATACCAGATGCTCTCTCTTTCAAAATTCAGATGGTCGGCGGAGGCTGCTCCGCTACGTCAGGCGAACCGGTTCACTCACTGGGAGCCACCGGGAAGCGCCGCTACGGGGCCGGGCAGAAACCGCCAGGCAACTGAACGCCGTCGACGACGGGGCACGGGTTGAAGGTGAAGATCACCAGCGTGCCAAGGATGATGATGACCAGGGTGGCCGCGTAGAGGACCATCTTGAGCCAGAAGCGCGTGGAGTCCTTCTCGGCGTAGTCGTTGATGATGGTGCGGACGCCGTTGGTGCCGTGCAGCATGGCAAGCCACAGCATGGCGAGATCCCAGAACTGCCAGAACGGATCGGCCCACTTACCTGCAACAAAGCCGAAGTCGATTGCGTGGATGCCCTCGCCCACCAGCAGGTTCACGAACAGGTGGCCGAAGATCAGTACCACCAGGACGATGCCGGAGAGACGCATGAAGAGCCAGGCGATCATTTCGAAGTTGCCACGGCTGGAGCCGGTGCGGTTGTACTTCGGTGCGATCTTTCCGCTGCGCGGAGATTCGATGGTTGTCATGGCTTAGTGGCCTCCCAGCGCGAGGGAAAGGTGGCGGATGGCGAAGCCTGCGAACGTGACAAGCCACAGCGCAAGCACGACCCACAGCAACTGGCGCTGGTACTTTGCGCCCTTCTTCCAGAAGTCAATGGCGATCACACGCAAACCGTTAAAGGCGTGGAAAATGATCGCGGCGACCAAGCCCGTTTCACCCAGGGCCATGAGGGGGTTCTTGTAGGCACCAATGACGGCGGTGTAGGCCTCCGGGGACACGCGCACCAATGAGGTGTCCAGCACATGGACCAACAAGAAGAAAAAGATCACTACACCTGTAATGCGGTGTCCAACCCAGGACCACATGCCTTCACGGCCGCGGTACAAGGTGCCAGCTGGTTTTGTCGGCACTGATTAAACCTTCCTGCAACACAGCGGCGCTGGCATGGGATCCACGCGGGGGGAACGCCTGCTGCGAGAGCACTCGTAGCTCACGCCTAAATCTAGGCTTCGCTCACAGCATATTCAATTTAGGACGGGCTTCTCTCCTTGTTAATTCCATGTTTCCTGCCGATATTCAGGCGTTTTATGGCCACTGCCTGAGACGAACGCCACACGTGTGTCCTGCTGCGGGGCTTCCCGCCAGCACAGGATAAAGTGTTGCGGTGAGTACAGAAGACGCGAAATACCCGGAATCGCCATTGAACCGCTTTCACGCGGTTATTCCGGCGGGCGGTGTGGGGACCCGGCTTTGGCCACTCTCGCGTGCCGCTGCGCCCAAGTTCCTCCACGACCTGACCGGTTCCGGCAGCACGTTGTTGAGGGCTACCTACGACCGCCTGGAACCCCTGGCCGGTGAACGGGTCCTCGTTGTGACCGGCGAGGCGCACCGCGCCGCCGTCTGCCGTCAACTCCCTGAAATAGGGGACGACGAACTGGTGTTGGAAAGCGAGCCCAAGGACTCCGGCGCCGCCATCGGCCTTGCCGCCGCCATCCTTTACCGCCGTGATCCGGAAACCATCATGGGTTCCTTTGCTGCAGACCAGGTCATCAGCCCGGACGATCTCTTCCTGGAGACCGTGCGCGAGGCCATCTTTACCGCGGCCACCGGCAAGATCGTCACCATCGGCATCAAGCCCACCCACCCTTCCACAGGCTTCGGTTACATCCGTTCGGGCGCTGCCCTCAACGTCGAAGGTGCTCCGAACGCGCTTGCCGTGGCTGAGTTCGTTGAGAAGCCCAGCCAGGAGGTTGCCAACAAGTACGTCGAGGCGGGGGACTACGTCTGGAACGCCGGCATGTTCGTGGCTCCTGTAGCCCTCATGCTCAAGCACCTTGAGGCGAACCAGCCGGAGCTCTTCGCGGGCCTGCAGGAAATTGCCGAGGCCTGGGACACGCCCCAGCGCGCAGAAGTGACCTCCCGTGTGTGGCCAACCCTGCCGAAGATTGCCATTGATTACGCCGTTGCGGAGCCCGCAGCGGAAGCCGGCGATGTCGCCGTCGTGCCTGGTACATTCCGGTGGGACGACGTTGGCGACTTCGCAGCGATCGGCCGCCTGAACAACGCAGGTGACGTTGATGAAGTGACGGTGCTTGGCGAGGGCGCACGGGTGTTCGCCGAGAACGCCAGCGGCGTGGTGGTTTCCGATACCAAGCGCGTCATCGCCTTGATCGGCATCAAGGATGTGGTCATTGTGGACACTCCGGACGCCCTCCTGGTCACCACCAAGGAACACGCTCAACTGGTCAAGGGCACTGTTGACGCCCTGAAAGCCAGCGGCGATACGGACGTGCTGTAGTACATCCGCCTTATACCGTGAGCCACCTCTTTGGTTGTCCTGCGTCTGAACGCAGCGTAACCAAGAGGTGGCTTTCGTTCTTCAGGAGCCGCGCATGGCTAGAGTTGTGACGTGCGCAATTACACCACTGAAACCGAGCCCGCTCCCGTTGTGAGTCCTTGGGTTGATGAACTGCTCCCCGGACTCATCGAATTCCGGCGTGACCTCCATGCGCACCCGGAGCTGTCCTTCAAGGAGTTCCGCACCACGGACAAACTTGTGGAGCGGTTGGAAGCAGCCGGGTTGAAGCCGCGGCGGTTGGAGGAGACCGGGCTGACGGTTGACGTGGGCGAGGGCCCCATTGCCACGGCTCTCCGCGGGGACATTGACGCGCTTCCGATCATTGAGGAAACCGGCCTGCCGTTCGCGTCGAAGAACCATGGCGTTACCCATGCCTGCGGCCACGATGTCCACACCACTGCCATGCTCGGCATTGCCCTCACGCTCCAGCGGATGCACAAGAACAATCCGCTGGGCGGCACGGTCCGGATCATTTTCCAGCCCGCAGAGGAGACCATGCCGGGAGGCGCCCTGTCCTGCATTGAGCAGGGTGTGCTTGTAGGCGTGCCCCGCATCCTGGCACTGCATTGTGATCCCAGGATTAACGTGGGCCAGATCGGCACCCGCATCGGTGCCATCACCTCGGCCTCGGACACCATCAAAATTGAGCTCTCAGGCCGCGGCGGCCACACCTCGCGGCCGCACCTGACCGAGGACCTGGTGTTTGCACTGGCGCAAATCGCGGTCAACGTTCCGGCTGTCCTTTCCCGGCGGGTGGACGTACGCAGCGGCGTGTCGGTCGTCTGGGGTCAAATCTCTGCCGGGTCCGCACCCAACGCCATCCCGGGCTCCGGCTACATGGCAGGCACCATGCGCTGCTTGGATCGCGACGCCTGGCATAGTGCGGGGGAGTTGCTGGACGACGTCGTACGGCAGGTTGCCGCACCCTATGGCGTGGACGTGCACCTGGAACACACCCGTGGCGTGCCGCCTGTGGTGAACTCGGAACACGAGACGGCCCTCATCGAAGCTTCGGCCCGCGCTGAGCTGGGTGAGAATGCAGTGGTCCTCACTCCGCAGTCCATGGGTGGTGAGGACTTCGCTTGGTTCCTGGCCGACCTTCCGGGAGCCATGATGCGCTTGGGAACGCACACTCCCGGCGGCGAAGAGTATGACCTCCACCGCGGCGACTTCATTGTTGACGAACGCGCCCTCGGCTACGCCATCCGCGTCCTGACCGCAGCCGCACTCCGCACTATCCGCGACCTCGAGCAGTAGACCCAACTGAGTAGCAGTTGAGGTCGTTCTGAGCGCTCAGAACGACCTCAACTGCGACCTAGTTGGGTGCGTGAGGCTTGGATGAGTTGTGCACAATTGAATTGTGCACTATCGTTTTAGTCATGAGTGATGCACCCCGCCTCCGCCATCAGGTCTGCTTTGCGCTGTACTCGGCGTCCAAGGCGGCGACGGCGGTCTACCGCCCCGTGCTGGAGGACCTCGGACTGACGTACCCGCAATACCTGGTCATGCTGGTGCTCTGGGAGCAGGAGCCGCGCAGTGTCCGTGAACTCGGTGCGGAACTGGGCCTGGATTCCGGCACCTTGTCGCCCCTGCTCAAGCGCCTTGAGGCCATGGGACTGGTGGAACGCCACCGCTCGGCCGAGGATGAGCGCCGGGTGGACGTGGTCCTGACCGACGCCGGTACCGCCTTGAGTGCCCGAGCCCAGGCCGTGCCCCAACGCCTCGCTGACGCTGCAGGCCTATCTGCCGAGGAAATCGGGCAGCTGCACGCCACGCTCGGCAAACTCACGGCGGCGCTGAACGGCTCACTCTGACAGACCTCCCGGAAAATCCCGGGGATATCCCTTCCCAAAGAGAACGGAAACACCATGAAGACTCTTTACACAGCCGAGGCCTTGGCATCCGGCGAAGGCCGCGACGGCAACGCCCGCACCAATGATGGCAAGCTGGATGTCGCACTTGCCAGCCCCAAGGAGCTGGGCGGCAATGGCGAAGGCACCAACCCTGAGCAGCTGTTCGCTGCCGGTTACGCCGCCTGCTTCCACTCCGCTCTCCGCCTGGTGGGCCGCAAGGAGCGCGTGGACCTGACGGACTCGGCCGTCGCAGCCAGGATCCACATCGGCGCGCTGACCGACAGCGAAGGCTTCGGCCTCGCTGCTGAACTGGAAATCGCACTGCCCGCCCTGGACCGTGAAACGGCCGAGCAGCTGATGCACAAAGCGCACCAGGTTTGCCCCTACTCCAACGCAACCCGCGGCAACATGGCCGTGGACCTCAAGCTCGTGGAGTTTGCAGCATGAGCGCCGTCGTCACCGAAACCCGTGAAATCCAGCTCGCCTCCCGCCCCGTAGGCCGTCCGGCTCCGGAGAACTTCCGGCTGGCAGCAGCGCAGCTCCCCGAGCTCGGCGACGGTCAGATTCTGGTCAAGAACCAGTTCATGTCCGTGGACCCCTACATGCGCGGCCGCATGAATGACGTCAAGTCCTACTCGGCTCCGTTCCAGATCGATGCAGCGCTCGACGGCGGTGCGGTAGGTGAGGTGATTGCGTCCCGTTCGGACGCGCACAAGGTGGGTGACGTCGTCGTGCATCAACTCGGCTGGCGTGAGCACGCGGTGGTGGACGCCGCGGCAACTACGCCGGTCCCGTCCGGGCTGGCCCCGACGTCCGCGTTCCTTGGAGCGCTGGGCATGACCGGCCTGACCGCTTATGCGGGCTTGCTGAAGGTTGCCGAATTCAAGGAAGGCGACGTGGTGTTCGTCTCCGGCGCTGCAGGTGCGGTGGGCTCGATGGTTGGCCAGATCGCCAAGGCCATGGGCGCGTCCAAGGTCATCGGCAGTGCAGGGTCGCCGGAGAAAGTTGCCCGGCTACTGGAGCTCGGCTTCGATGCCGCCTTCAACTACAACGACGCCCCGGTGCTGGAGCAGCTGCAAGCAGCAGCGGGGGAGCGCGGCATCGACGTGTACTTCGATAACGTCGGCGGCGAGCACCTCGAGGCAGCCCTTGCCACGCTTACCGTTGGCGGGCGCGTAGCCATGTGTGGTGCCATCGCGCAGTACAACTCCACGGAGCCCCCGGTGGCGCCGCGGAACCTGGCAGTGGCGATCGGCAAGCAGCTGACCCTGCGCGGATTCCTGGTGGGCGGGCAGCGACAGCACGCCGCTGAATTCGCTCAGAAGATGGCAGGCTGGCTGGCCGACGGGTCCGTCAGCTATGACGAAACAATCGTGGATGGCTTGGAGAATGCGCCGAAAGCGTTCATGGATCTTCTGGATGGCGCGAACACGGGAAAGATGCTGGTTCGCCTCTAATCCACAGGTGAATCGTGTGTGACTTGCACACCTGGCTACTGCTTGGTAACAAAAGGTCAACAATCTGACCTGGAGTGATCATTTGTGGTAGCTGGGTGTGTTCCAGGCCACTAGTGTGGTTTCATCAATGCGCTTCGGCGCAGCTGCGAGCATCAGTGAAAACAGAATTTCTGCCTCAGGTATAGGAAACGGACACTCATTGACCATCCGTCGTAGCGCCAATCACTTTCTTCCTGGAGGAAAATTGAAGAAACCACTGCGTGCCACCCTGAAGCGCGGTTCAATGGCCGGTGTTGCCACTCTCGGTGCGGCAGCGCTCCTGCTGACCAGTTGTGGCCAGGCTCCCGATGCTGGTTCCGGCACTGCCACCACGAGCGATTTCCTTGGATGCATCGTTTCGGACTCCGGCGGATTCGATGACCAGTCCTTCAACCAATCGTCGTTCGAGGGCCTCAAGAAGGCTGAAGCGGACCTTGGTATCCAAGTCAGGTCGGCTGAATCGAAGGCCAACAGCGACTTCGAGACCAACCTCAACGGCATGATCTCCGCCGGCTGCAACCTGACGGTTACTGTCGGCTTCCTCCTGGGCGACGCCACCAAGGCCGCTGCCGAGAAGAACACGGACAAGCACTTCGCGATCGTCGACTACACCTACGAAGCTCCGATCGCCAACGTGAAGCCGATTGTCTACGACACGGCGCAGGCCGCCTTCCTGGCAGGTTACACAGCTGCCGCCACCACCAAGACCGGCAAGGTGGGCACCTTCGGTGGTATCAAGATCCCCACGGTCACCATCTTCATGGATGGCTTCTACGACGGTGTCCAGGCCTACAACAAGGCCAAGAACAAGTCCGTCCAGGTTGTTGGTTGGGACAAGAACACCAAGGACGGATCGTTCACGGGCGACTTCGAGAAGCAGGACACGGGCAAGCAGGTCACCATTAACCTGCTGGACCAGGGCGCGGACATCATCATGCCCGTAGCCGGACCGGTTGGTAAGGGTGCCGGCGCTGCACTGAAGGAAGCCAAGGCAGCCGGCAAGGACGTCAAGCTCATCTGGGTTGACTCCGACGGGTACCTCACCGCTCCCGAGTACAAGGACCTCATGCTCACCTCCGTGGTGAAGCAGATGGGCGAGGCCGTTGAAGCCGTAGTGAAGGACGACAAGGACGGCAAGTTCAACAACGAAGCCTATGTTGGCACGCTGGAGAACGACGGCGTTGCCATCGCTCCGTTCCATGATCTTGACTCCGCAGTTTCTGCCGAGACCAAGTCCGAACTCGATGCCCTGAAGGCGGACATTGTGTCCGGCAAGCTGGTTGTCGAGTCTGAATCGAGCCCCAAGAAGTAAGCAATTCCCGGACGCGCCGCCAGTACCGAGCCCCGGTACTGGCGGCGCGTTTTTGCCCTGACTACGCTGGGCCTCAAAGCCAGTGGCTTTGGAGCAGTACAGCCGTCCCTCGGACTCACAGAACGGTGGGAGTTGTGAAACTCGAATTGAAGGGGATCTCGAAAGCCTTCGGGACCTTCTACGCCAACCAAGACATCGACCTCGTGGTCGAATCCGGCCAAATCCATTGCCTCCTCGGCGAAAATGGTGCCGGCAAATCAACCCTCATGAACGTGCTGTACGGGCTGTATGAGCCCACAGCAGGCCAAATCCTGGTAGATGACCAGCTGGTCACTTTCCGCGGACCCGGTGACGCGATGGCGGCCGGCATCGGCATGGTGCACCAGCACTTCATGCTCGTCCCCGTCTTCACCGTGGCCGAAAACGTGGCCCTCGGTGCTGAACCCACCACGTTCGGCGGAGTGCTCAGCATCGAAGAGACCCGGAAGAAGATCCGGGAAATTTCCGACAAGTACGGCTTCGACGTCGATCCGGACGCACTGGTGGAGGACCTCCCCGTGGGCGTCCAACAGCGGGTGGAGATCATCAAAGCGTTGGTGCGCGAAGCCAAAGTCCTCATTCTGGACGAGCCCACAGCCGTGCTGACGCCGCAGGAAACCGATGAGCTGCTGGACATCATGCGGCAGCTCAAAGCCGGCGGAACCTCCATCGTCTTCATTTCGCACAAGCTGCGTGAAGTTAAAGCTGTCTCCGACGTCATCACCGTCATCCGCCGCGGCAAAGTAGTGGGGGATGCTCCACCCACGGCATCAGCCACTGAACTGGCCTCCATGATGGTGGGCCGCCCGGTGAGCCTGAGCCTGAACAAGGCTCCCGCGCAGCGGAAGGAAACCACGTTCGTGGTGGAAAACCTGACAGTGCGTGCAGCCAACGGCACCAACGTGGTGGACGGGATCAGCTTCGACATCGCGCAAGGCGAGATCCTGGCCGTCGCCGGTGTCCAAGGCAACGGCCAAACGGAACTCACCGAAGCCATCCTGGGCATTCAGGACCACGTCACCGGCTCGGTGACGCTGGACGGGAAGCAACTGCTGGGCCTGCCCGTGAAGGATGTGCTGCGTTCGGGCGTTGGTTTTGTTCCGGAAGACCGAACAGTGGATGGGCTGGTTGGTCCCTTCTCCGTGGCTGAGAACCTGGTGCTGGACCTGTACGACCAAGCGCCGTTTGCCAGCGGCATCAGCATGAAGCCGGCCAAGGTTGCCGAGCATGCCAAAGCCAAGATTGAAGAGTTTGATATCCGTACGCCGTCCGCGGGCTCGGCTGCCGGGACACTGTCAGGCGGCAACCAGCAGAAAGTGGTGATGGCCCGGGAGCTGTCCCGTCCGCTGCGGTTGTTCATCGCCAGCCAGCCGACCCGTGGCGTGGACGTTGGTTCCATCGAGTTCCTGCATAAGCGCATTGTTGCCGAGCGCGACGTCGGAACCCCGGTCATGATCGTTTCCACCGAACTTGACGAGGTCATTGAGCTCGCAGACAGGATTGCCGTCCTGTACAAGGGCAAGCTCGTGGGGATCGTCCCTGCTGGAACACCCCGCGACACCCTCGGCTTGATGATGGCCGGCGTCGGCCCTGAAGGAGGCTCCGATGACTGAGAACAGTCAGTCCAAGAACGAGCAAACACCCGCCCAGCCCGCGGAAGACCAGCCCGCGGAGGACCTGTCCGCGGAGGACCAGTCCACAGCGGACCTCCGCGCGGCTGATGTCTCACTGGATACCGCAGGCGGCATGCTGGAGCCCTCCATCGTGCCGGTGTCTTCCCAAAGCGGAGGCTCAGGACCGCAGTCGAGCAGCCTCGTCCGCCGGATTGTGATGGGTAACGGCTTTGTCTCCGTCCTTGCCGTCATTGTTGCCCTCTTCCTGGGTGGGCTGCTGATCGCCAGCACGGACGCCCAGGTCGCCAAAACCGCAGGCTATCTCTTTGCCAGGCCCACGGACTTCCTGAGTGCGTTGTGGGCAGCCATGACCGAGAGCTATGTTGCGCTTTTCCAGGGGTCGATCTTCAACCCGCGGCAGGGATTGCAGCCTTTGCTGGAGACCATGACGGTGGCTACACCCCTTATTTGCGCCGGGTTGGGTGTTGCGCTGGCTTTCCGCGCCGGCCTGTTCAACATCGGCGCCCAGGGCCAGATCATCATCAGCGCCACGCTCGCCGCCTACGTGGGGTTCGCCTGGCATCTGCCGTTCGGCCTGCACTTGCTGGTGGTCATCATCATGGGCGTTCTGGGCGGTGCTTTCTGGGGTGCCATTGTGGGCATCCTCAAAGCACGGACCGGCGCGCATGAGGTCATTGTGACCATCATGCTGAACTATGTGGCCTTGTTCCTGCTGGACTTCCTGCTGAACACTGCGGCGTTCCGGCGTCCGGGGGACAGCAGCCCCATTTCGCCTCGCCTCGACGAATCGGCAACGTTCCCCGTCCTCATCCCCGGATCGCGGCTCCACGTGGGCTTCCTGGTGGCGATAGCACTGACGTACGGCGTGTGGTGGCTGTTGAACCGCTCCACCATCGGCTTCGAGTTCCGCGCCGTTGGTGCGAACCCCGTGGCGGCACGTACCGCGGGTGTCAAGGTTTCCCGCGCCACCATCCTGGTGATGGCCATGGCCGGTGCCCTTGCCGCGTTTGGTGGTATTGCCCAGGTGGCCGGTACGGAGAAGGTATTGACTGGCGGCGTCGCGGCCCAGATCGGCTTCGATGCCATCACTGTTGCCCTGCTGGGACGCAGTACACCGTGGGGGACGTTCTTTGCAGGCCTGCTGTTCGGAGCTTTCCGTGCAGGTGCAGTTCAGATGCAGATCCAGACGGGAACGCCCATCGACATCGTGCTGGTGGTGCAGTCACTGATCGTCCTTTTCATCGCAGCACCGCCGCTCATCAAGTCGATCTTCCGGCTTGAGCCCAAGAAGAAGAACAAGACACCAAAAGCGGCTCCCAAGGCTGCCCTGGTCAACGCCTCCGGAGGTGCCAAATGAGCGCGACAACCACCGCTCCCAAGCCGGGTTCAACGGCCCTGCCGGCGTTCCGGCCTTCCATGAAAGTGCCGCTCTCGCTCGGAATCCTGGCACTCGTGGCCTTGGTCTTCTTCGGCTTCCTTGGCCCGGACCAGACGGCCGAGATGAAGATCAGCGATGCCGGTGACGCCGTTGCTGTCCCCGCACTGATGATTCCGGGGCAGGTGGGCGGTGTGGTGTTCGGCATTCTGCTCCTGGCCATGGCCGCTTATTCCATCTATCTCTGGACGCAGGGTGAGCGGTCACCCAAGTGGCTGCCTATCGCCTTCGCCGTGGTGTTCGTGTTTGCCTTGCTGGTGTGGATCGTCGCAGGCGCCCGCCAACCTTCCATCTCGTTGGCCGGCCTCGTTGCCGGTTCAGTAACGCTGGCGGTGCCTTTGGTTTTCGGTTCCCTCTCAGGCGTGCTCTGTGAACGTGTGGGCGTGGTGAACATCGCCATTGAAGGCCAACTCCTTGGCGGTGCTTTCACGGCTGCACTGGTAGCCACCATGACGGGCAGCCCTTACATCGGCCTGATCGCGGCGGCTGCTGCCGGTGCCGCGGTGTCCATGGTCCTCGCGGTCTTCAGCATCAAGTACCTGGTCAACCAGATCATTGTGGGCGTTGTCCTCAACGTGCTGGTGTCCGGTATCACGGGCTTCCTGTACGGCACGTTGATGGTCCCCAACAAGGAGCAGTTCAACACCCCGGGACGGCTGGACATCCTGCCGATCCCGCTGCTTTCGGATATCCCCATCATTGGCCCGATCCTGTTCGAGCAGTCCATTGCCGGCTACCTCATGTACATTGCCGTTGCCGTGGTGTGGTTCGGCTTGTTCAAGACCCGCTGGGGCCTGCGCGTCCGGGCCGTCGGCGAGCACCCGCAGGCTGCTGACACCCTGGGTATCAACGTCAACGCCACACGCTTCTGGAATGTCACCTTGGGTGGTGCCATTGCCGGCATCGGTGGTGCCGTGTTCACCCTGGTGACCATTGACACGTTCACCAAGGACATTTCCGGTGGCCGAGGCTTCATTGCCTTGGCGGCTTTGATCTTTGGCCGCTGGAATCCCATCGGCGCCTTCCTGGCGTCGCTGCTGTTCGGCTTCGCCTACAACCTGCAGTCGATCATTGGCATCATCGGTACCCCGGTCCCGAGCCAGTTCATGGCCATGCTGCCGTATTTGGTGACCATCTTCGCCGTCGCCGGTTTGGTGGGTAAGTCCCGGCCACCGGCCGCAAGCGGCATACCGTACGTGAAGGGTTGACCATGCCCGCGAATGACGTCGATTGGCGGGCACTGGAAGAGGCGGCAAAGCAGGCCATGCAGAATGCCTACGCGCCGTATTCGAAGTTCCCGGTGGGGGCTGCGGCCCTCACCGAGGACGGCCGGATTGTGAGCGGCTGCAACGTGGAGAACGCCAGTTACGGGCTGACTCTCTGCGCCGAATGCGCGCTGGTTGGCCAGCTTCACATGACGGGCGGCGGCAGGATCGCGGCGTTCTATTGTGTGGATGGCCAAGGCAACATCCTCATGCCGTGCGGGAGGTGCCGTCAGTTGCTCTATGAATTCAGGGCACCCGGAATGCAGCTCATGACAACTCAGGGAATCAAATCCATGGACCAGGTACTGCCTGACGCCTTTGGTCCCGAACATCTGGAGGAAACCACGTGACCAGCACCGAAGCGTTCGACGCCGTCCAGATCATTTCCATCAAACGGGACAAGGGCACGCTCACTCCAGAGCAGATCGACTGGACCATCGACGCGTACACCCGTGGCGTGATCGCCGAGGAACAGATGGCGGCACTGAACATGGCCATCCTGCTTAACGGCATGGACCGTGGTGAGATTTCGCGGTGGACTTCCGCCATGATCGCCTCGGGCGAGCGGATGGACTTTTCGTCCCTGACAACGCCCGACGGCGGCCGGAAGGCTACCAGCGACAAACACTCCACCGGTGGGGTGGGGGATAAGATCACGCTGCCGCTGGCCCCGCTGGTGGCCGTGTTCGGCGTCGCGGTTCCGCAGCTCTCAGGCCGCGGGCTGGGCCACACGGGCGGCACCTTGGACAAGCTTGAGGCGATTCCGGGTTGGCGCGCCAATCTGAGCAACGACGAAATCATGGCTCAACTGCAGGATGTGGGTGCTGTGATTTGTGCGGCAGGTTCGGGGCTGGCGCCTGCGGACAAGAAGCTCTATGCCTTGCGTGATGTCACCGGAACTGTTGAAGCCATCCCGCTCATTGCTTCCTCGATCATGAGCAAGAAGATCGCTGAAGGAACGGGTTCCTTGGTCCTGGACGTGAAGGTAGGCTCCGGCGCTTTCATGAAAGATGAAGCACGGGCCCGCGAGCTTGCCGAGACCATGGTGGCCCTGGGCAAGGACGCCGGTGTGCACACCGTCGCCCTGATCACGGATATGTCCACGCCGTTGGGATTGACGGCCGGAAACGCGATCGAAGTTGAGGAGTCCGTGGAGGTCCTTGCCGGCGGCGGTCCGGAAGACGTGGTCGAGTTGACCGTCCGCCTGGCCGAGGAGATGCTGGCCGGCGCCGGCATCCACGACGCCGATCCCGCGGCAGCCCTGCGGGACGGACGTGCCATGGACGTCTGGAACCGGATGATCGAAGCACAGGGTGGAGACCCGCGTGCTGCGCTTCCGGTGGCCAAGGAGTCCGAGGTTCTCTACGCTCCGGCAGACGGTGTCCTGGTGGAGCTTGATGCGCTTTCTGTTGGTGTTGCCGCCTGGCGCCTCGGAGCCGGCCGTGCCCGCAAGGAGGATCAGGTTCAGGCCGGGGCAGGCGTCCGCATGCACGCCAAGCCCGGAGCGTTGGTCCGGGCCGGGGAGCCGCTCATGACGCTCCTGACGGACACCCCGGAGAAGTTTGAACGGGCCAAGGAAGCGCTCCAGAATGCCGTGGTGATCGCGCCTGAGGGTTCACGCCCGGCGCATCAGCTCATCATCGACCGCATCGCCTAGGCTTAAGTGTTCCGGGCCGTTCGCCAAGGACGGCCCGGAACACCAGTCATCCGGCGCCTGTGGGGGAGCCGGCTACCGTAAGGAAACCGTGCAGGGCATCAACGATTTCATCCTCGCCGCAGCGGGGCAGCCATGGGTGTTGTTCCTGGTGTTGGCCTGCTGCGTGATAGATGGCTTCTTCCCGCCCATCCCCAGCGAGTCCGTGGTGGTGGGCCTGAGCGCTGTTTCAGGAAGCAGTGGTGCGCCCAACGTGTGGCTGCTGGGCTTGATGGCGGCCCTGGGGGCATTCTCCGGGGACAACATCGCGTATATCATCGGCCGGCGCATCGGCATCCAGCGCTGGCGTTGGATGCGCACGCAGCGGATGCAGGGCGCCTTCCGTTGGGCCGGCAAGGAACTTCGACGGCGCTCGGCCTCGCTGATCATGGTGGCCCGCTTCATTCCCATTGGCAGGGTGGCCGTCAACCTGACAGCCGGTGCCACGCACTTCCACCACCGGCGCTTCGTTGCCCTCACCGCCATGTCCGCCGTCCTGTGGGCCACGTATTCGGTGATCCTTGGCTACTTCTTTGGCGTCTGGTTCGAGGACAACCATCTCCTGGGCGCCGTCATCGCGATCGTGGTAGCTGTGATCCTGGGGATCATCATTGACCGGATCATCAGCAAAGTCCGTGGATCCGTGCCCTTGGACGGCAAGAACATTCCTGAGGAAGACGCCCCGACTCCACCCACGGTATGACGCTTCCAGCGCAGGAAGATCAGCCCGGCGGTTGACGACGGCACCTTATCAGCACCTATAGCGTTAAGCGTGTGATCCCTTGGCTGGGACGTAGCGAACGACGTCCCGGCCGTGGGACACTAGAGCGACTTCGGTCACATCGTCAAGTCATATTCGTCTAGGAGCTACCGTCGCGTGGAGTTTTTGAACCAAATGCTCGAGCATGCAGCCGGGCAGCCCTGGATATACCCGGTCCTGCTGGTCTTCTTCTTCATTGACGGATTTGCCACCATCCTTCCCAGCGAAACAGCCATTGTTGGCCTCTCGGCGCTGTCCCTTCACAGCGGAGAACCCAACCTCTGGATTCTGGGAGGCACCGCACTGGTGGGCGCCATGGCCGGAGACAATATGGCGTACATGCTGGGCCGGAAAATCGGCCTCACCCGCTGGAAGTGGATGCGCAGGCCCAAGGTCCAAAAGATGTTTGCCTGGGCGCAGTATGAGCTGGATAAGCGCGGCGCGGTCCTCATTTTTACGGCCCGGTACATTCCGTGGGGCCGCGTAGCGGTGAACTACGTGGCCGGACAAACGGGGTTCCGCCACCGGACCTTCTTCTGGTTGGACGCCTTCGCGTGCATCACCTGGGTGGGATACTCCATCGGTATTGGCTTGCTCGCGGGCCAGTGGGTGCACCACAACCCGCTCCTGGGCGTCGGAATTGCCGTGGCGTTCGCGGTGGTTCTTGGCATCGTGGTGGACCACGCCCTTCGCTGGTGGCACAAGTACCTTGAAAAGAAGGACCTGGCCCGCGAAGAGGCTGCGGCCAAGGAAGTACCCGCGGCCAAGGAAGTACCCGCAGCGGAGCCCTCGGACGCTAGTCTTGGTACGTGACTGAGCCCATTCTTGACGCTGCCCCTGCCCTTGACTTCGATTTGAAGAGCCTGCCCAAGGTTTCCCTCCACGACCACCTGGACGGAGGACTCCGCCCGGCCACCATCATCGAGCTGGCCGAGGCCGCCGGCCACACACTGCCCTCCACTGATCCTGTGGCGCTGGGCGAATGGTTCCGCGAATCCGCCGACTCCGGTTCGCTGGTCCGCTACCTCGAAACGTTCGACCATACCGTCGCCGTCATGCAGACCAAGGAAGGCCTGTTCAGGGTCGCCAAGGAATTCGTGGAAGACCTGGCCGAGGACGGCGTCGTCTACGGCGAAGTCCGCTGGGCTCCCGAACAGCATCTGCAGCAGGGCCTGACCCTGGACGAGGTTGTTGAAGCAGTCCAGACGGGCCTTGAAGCCGGTATGGAGTCCGCTGAAGAACGTGGCCAGCAGATCCAGGTGGGGCAGCTCATCACTGCCATGCGGCACGCCGACCGCGGTCAGGAAATCGCCGAGCTCGCCGTCCGCCACCGCGCCAACGGCGCCGTTGGCTTCGATATCGCCGGGGCCGAAGACGGCTTCCTGCCCTCCCGCTTCAAGGATGCTTTCACCTACTTGGCCGAGAATAACTTCCCGGCGACGGTCCACGCCGGTGAAGCCGCCGGCCTGGAGAGCATCCAGTCCGCTTTGGTGGATGGGCGCGCCCTGCGCCTGGGCCACGGCGTGCGCATCGCCGAGGACATCTCGGTGGAGTTCGAGGACAACTCCGACGACGACGGCGAGGACACCGTCGGCATGGTGACCATCGGCAGCGTGGCGGCCTGGGTCCGCGACCGTGGAATCGCCCTGGAAATCTGCCCGTCGTCCAACCTCCAGACCGGTGCAATTTCCGGCTTTGGCGACGGCATCGAAAGCCACCCGGTGGACATGCTCTTCCAACTCGGCTTCAACGTCACCATCAACACGGACAACCGCCTCATGAGTGGTGTCACCCTGACGGACGAGTTCGAGCTCCTGGTGGAAACCTTCGACTACGACCCCGATGATCTGCTGGAACTGACACTCAACGCCGCCGAGGCAGCCTTCCTGCCGCTGGATGAGCGCGAAGCCTTGGTTGAGTACATCAACGATGCCTACGCCAACCTCGGCTAACGATCCCGGCCTGAACGAGATCACGGAGCTGCTGGGTGGGCCCACGGCAGCAGGGGTCCCTGACCGAGCTTGCGAGGTTGGGGAGCTGCTGGGTGGGCCCACGGCAGCAGGGGTCCCTGACCGAGCTTGCGAGGTTGGGGAGCTGCTGGGGACTATCGCGGCCCTGCGCGAGCACTGCCCTTGGATGGGTGCGCTGACGCACGAGTCGCTGGTGGAATACCTGATCGAGGAAGCCTACGAAGTGGTGGACTCGATCGAGGCCGGCGCAGTTGACGATGAACTCCGCGGCGAGCTGGGAGATGTGCTGCTTCAAGTAGTGCTTCACGCCCGGCTCGCCGAGGAGCGCGGCAGCTTTGATTTCGCTGCGGTGGCCCGGGGCATCAACGCCAAGATGATCCGACGCAACCAGCATGTCTTCAAGGCGGACGGTTCCCTGCAGGAGAGTTTCCCGGCCAGCGTCGAGGAAATCATCATCAAGTGGGACGCTGCCAAACGCGCGGAGAAGCCGGAGCGCTCGGATCCTTTTGGAGGCATTGCGCCGCACCTTCCTGCGTTGGCGGCGGCACAGAAGTCCTTGGACAGGGCAGCCCGCGCAGGCCTGGACGTGGAAGCAGCAGGCGGGCAGGCCGCCGTCGGGATCGCTGCTGTACCAGCCTCGGAAGAGGAGCTTGGTGAGCTGTTGCTCGCCGTCGTCGCCGGTGCCCGGGAGCAAGGACTCGACGCCGAACGGGCCCTCCGTGCCGCGGTTCGATCGTTTCAGAATGGTGCCGCCCGGCCTTCATGACGTGAGGGCTTGGAATTTGTTCCGTAACCTGAGCCACTCTGGACTAGGCTAGTAGGGACGAGGACGTTGCGAATTTCCCTCTTCATTCCTGTTATTTGCCCATAAGGAGCACATCCATGGCGCTTATCGATGCCATCCACGCACGCGAGATCCTTGATTCCCGCGGAAACCCGACCGTAGAAGTTGAGGTCCTGCTCTCCGACGGCCAGATCGGCCGCGCAGCAGTTCCCTCCGGTGCCTCCACCGGCGAACACGAGGCCGTTGAGCTCCGCGACGGCGACAAGGGCCGTTACCTCGGCAAGGGTGTCCAGAAGGCTGTTGACGCCGTCATCGACGAGATCTCCCCGGCCCTGATTGGTTTCGACGCCACTGACCAGCGCAGCATCGACCAGGCCATGATTGACCTGGACGGCACGCCCAACAAGGGCAAGCTCGGCGCCAACGCCATCCTGGGTGTTTCCCTGGCCGTTGCCAACGCTGCCGCAGCTTCTGCTGACCTGCCGCTGTACAAGTACCTGGGCGGCCCGAACGCCCACGTCCTGCCCGTTCCCCTGATGAACATCCTCAACGGCGGCTCGCACGCCGACTCCGATGTTGACATCCAGGAATTCATGATCGCCCCGATCGGTGCCGAGACCTTCTCCGAAGGCCTGCGCTGGGGCGTTGAGGTTTACCACAACCTCAAGGCCGTCCTCCAGGAAAAGGGCCTCTCCACCGGCCTCGGTGACGAAGGTGGCTTCGCCCCCAACCTGCCGTCCAACCGCGCTGCACTGGACCTGATCCAGGAAGCCATCAAGAACGCCGGCTACACCCCGGGCACGGACATCGCCCTTGCGCTGGACGTTGCGTCGTCGGAGTTCTACAAGAACGGTGCTTACCAGTTCGAAGGCAAGGCACTTTCCGCCACCGAGATGAGCGCTTACTACGCTGAGCTCGTTGCCGACTACCCGCTGGTTTCCATTGAGGACCCGCTGGACGAGAACGACTGGGAAGGCTGGAAGACCCTCACCGACACCATCGGTGACAAGGTCCAGCTGGTGGGCGACGACCTCTTCGTCACCAACCCGGTCCGCCTGCAGCAGGGCATCGACGCCGCTACGGCCAACTCCCTGCTGGTCAAGGTCAACCAGATCGGTTCCCTGACCGAGACGCTGGACGCCGTGTCCCTGGCCCAGCGCTCCGGTTACACCACCATCACCTCGCACCGCTCCGGCGAAACCGAGGACACCACCATTGCTGACATCGCCGTTGCCACCAACGCGGGCCAGATCAAGACCGGTGCCCCGGCCCGCTCCGAGCGTGTTGCCAAGTACAACCAGCTGCTGCGCATCGAAGAAGAACTCGACGACGCCGCACGCTACGCCGGCCGCAGCGCATTCCCGCGTTTCAAGGGCTAGCCTTCAGCGAAAACAGCTAACCGGTGGCTATGGTGGAAAGACCATGGCCGCCGGTTCTGTTTAACTCCGGTTCTGTTTAACGCGGGCCAGGTTGGAAACAGCAAGCGCAGCAAACCGCCAGGCAAGCACCGGGCATTACAGGAGTGTCATGGCCACCCGTCGTCCAAAGGTACCCAGGGCCGACGCCCTTGGCAGCCAGCCCAGTGGCAGCCGTCCCTCCAGGGGCAGCCGCCCGCCCGGTGGTTCCGGTGAGGGCGCAATCTCCCAGGGCGCTGCCGGCAAGGGATCCGACGGTGCTGAGGTCATCAAGGCCGAGTTCGGCGGCGAGCGTGCACCGTCAAAGACGTCGACGTCGACGCCGGTGGGCGGCAAAGCGGCAGCCACCAGCAAAACTTCAAGCGGCGGAAAGAAGGCCGCAGGCAGGAAACCTGCGGGGATTTCCTACAAAGTCGCGGACACTAAAGCTCCGGACAAGGGCCAGGGTTCCGGGAAACCCGGCACTTCCAAGGATGACCGCGACCTCGACCCCGTACCGGCGAAAGCGTTCTCCGGCAGGATGCTTGCCCTGGCTGTGGTGATGATTGCCATCACTATTCTGCTGGCCCCCACGGTGAAGATCTTCCTGGAGAAACGAGCCGAAATTTCCGCGCTGGAAGCAGAAATTGCCGGGAGGAAAGCCGAGCAAACAGAGCTGAACAAGCAGATTTCCCGGTGGCAGGACCCCAACTACGTGAAACAGCAGGCCCGTGACCGCATTAACATGGTTATGCCGGGTGAAACAGGTTACTGGGTGTTTGGGGGAGAAGAAGCCGCCGGCACACCAGGCGGCCGCACCGGCTCCGGATCGTCGGCCAACCCGGAGAATCTGCCTTGGGTGGATGCTCTCTGGGAGTCAATCAGACGATCGGCAACTGACTAGACGCGGTGCCCGCCGCCGTCGTGTCCGCATGGGACGTGACAAAAAGGGGCAGGAAGGTTGGCAGCGCAAGTGGTAGAGAACACGGCAGCCGTGCCGCAGGAAACCCGCCAGCCGTCAGCACACGATCTTGAGGTCCTGAGCCGCCAGTTGGGACGGCCGGTCCGGGACGTTGTGGAGATCCCGGCGAGGTGCGTCTGCGGCAACCCCTTGGTGGCGGCTACGGCTCCCAGGCTCAGCAACGGAACGCCTTTCCCCACAACGTTCTACCTGACCCATCCCGTCATCACTTCCGCAGTGTCGCGGCTTGAAGCGGGCGGGATGATGAATGAGATGAATGAGCGGCTGACCGCCGACCATGAGCTCGCAGGCGCCTACCAGGGTGCGCATGATGCCTACCTGCAGGCCCGTAACGACATCGCTGGCCGCTCCGGCACCGGAGCGGTGCCGGAGATTGACGGCATCTCTGCGGGCGGAATGCCCACCCGCGTGAAGTGCCTCCATGTCTTGGTGGGTCACTCGTTGGCGGCCGGGCCGGGAGTCAACCCGCTGGGGGATGAAGCCCTGGCCGCCATCACCGAGTGGTGGACCAAGGACCGCTGCTATTGCGACGGCGCCTGGGACACTGCCGGCGAGGCTCCTTCCCGGGACTTGAGCCGCCACGGCCCGCAAGGACTGCCGGACATCGTGGGCCGCCCCGCGCCGGTGCGGAAATCAAAGATTGAGTCCGACACCGAGCAGGAGGGCACCGCGTGAGCCGGGTGGCCGCCATTGACTGCGGAACCAATTCCATCCGCCTCCTCATCGCCGACGCCTCACCTGAGGCTTCAGCCCAGGGCGCAACGGGTCCTCTGACTGACGTCGTGCGGGAAATGCGTGTGGTGCGGCTTGGGCAGGGCGTTGATGCAACGGGTGAACTGGCCCCCGAGGCCTTGGAACGCACCTTCGCGGCGGCACGCGACTATGCGGAACTGATCAAGGAACACGGCGCAGGGCGGATCCGCTTCGTGGCCACATCGGCCACCCGCGACGCCCGGAACCGCCAAGTCTTTGTGGACGGGATCAGGGGCCTTCTCGGAGTGCAGCCGGAGGTGATCTCCGGCGACGAGGAAGCTGCCCTGTCCTTCGCCGGAGCAAGCAGCGTCCTGCCGGCGGAGGGGAACAACCCGATTCTGGTGGTGGACCTTGGCGGCGGCAGCACCGAATTCGTGCTGGGCGACGCGCAGGGTGTTATTGCGGCACGCTCCGTTGACATTGGCTGCGTGCGGCTCACTGAACGGCACCTTCGCAACGATCCGCCTAGTGCCGCTCAAATCACCGCTGCAGAGGCCGACGTCGACGCCGCGCTTGATCTTGCCGCGCTGACGGTGCCGCTGGACCGCGCCACGGCTGTGGTGGGCGTTGCCGGTTCCATCACCACCATCACCGCGCACGCGCTGGGCCTGAGTGAATACCAACCCAACCGCATCCACGGCGCTTCGCTGGACCTGGAAACCATCACCGATGCGTGCACCAGCCTGCTGGAAATGACGCGCGATGAACGGGCAGCCCTTCCGTACATGCACCCGGGACGCGTGGACGTCATCGGAGCGGGAGCTTTGGTATGGCGCCGCATCCTGGGCCGTTTGGCTGCTGTCAGCAACGGGACCATCCGCGCAGCCGTCTCCAGCGAACACGACATCCTGGACGGCATCGCCCTGAGCATCCGGGACGGCCAATGACAGTGCGGCACCGACGCACCCTCTCCGCCGCGCTTGCCACCATCCTGGCGGGCGGGACGCTGGCAGGTGCGCTGTTGTCGGCTCCGGCCGCGAACGCGGATGCGTGGCGGGACAAGGAGTACTGGCTCAAGGAGTCGGGAGTCACCAACGCCTGGCAGGTGTCCAAGGGTGCTGGAGTCAAGGTCGCCATCATCGATAGCGGTGTTGACGGAAGCCACCCGGACCTCAAGGGAGCGGTGGTGGGAGGGACGGATGTTTCTGGTGCCGGAGCCCCCAACGGGCAAAAGAGCATTGGCGCCAAGACCGAGCACGGCACGCTGGTGGCCACCATGCTGGCCGGGCGCGGCCACACCACGCCCACTCCGCCTCCGTCGCCGTCCGCATCTGCGTCAGCGGCTCCAACGCCGCCAACCACTCCGCCTGCCGGGGGACCGGACGGAATCACGGGGGTTGCACCCGAAGCGGAGATCCTGGCCGTCTCAACCTGGCTCGGCTCGCCCAACCCGGCTGGAAAAACCGACCAGGAACAGATACCGGAGGCCGTGCGCTGGGCGGTTGATAACGGCGCCAAGGTCATCAACATTTCACTCGGGAGCACGTCGCCCGATTGGCCGCAGAGTTGGGACGCAGCGTTCCTTTACGCGGAGCAAAAGGACGTAGTGATTGTTGCCGCCGCGGGAAACCGGGTGGGTGGCAACGTCCAGGTTGGAGCCCCCGCAACCATTCCCGGCGTGCTCACGGTAGCCGGCCTCGACGGCGAGGGGCGTGCCAGCGTCGATTCTTCATCCCAGGGCATCAGCATTGGAGTGGCAGCCCCGGCGGAGAACCTGGTGGGTGGCATCCCGGGAGGCTCTTATGCCGAATGGGCAGGAACGTCCGGAGCAGCGCCCATCGTTTCGGGTGTGGCCGCACTCATCCGTTCCAAGTGGCCGGAGATGAGCGCCACCCAGGTCATCAACAGGATTGTGAGCACCGCCAAGGATGCTGGCGCTCCGGGCAAAGACCCGATTTATGGTTACGGCATCCTCAACGCTGAGGCAGCGTTGAAGAATGACGTGCCCGCCACGAGCACCAACCCTTTGGGTTCCATTGCAGACTGGATCCGCGTCCACCGCCGCGGCGACTTCAGCGAGCCCTCGCAGGCGCCGGTGGCAAGTCCTACAAGCGTTGCCCCCACGCTTGTTGATCCGACCGTCCCTGTTGCGAAGACGCCGGCCACCGTGGACGAGGCCCTTCCAGCCGCCGTCGTCCTTGGCTTTGGCGCCCTGTTTGTTGCCTTGATAGCGGGTGCGGCCATTCAGTTGAGAAGGGTTTCAAAGAACCAGCCCGCCGTGCCCGAAGAGCCCGAAACCGGCGCCCTTGTGAAGGTGGATCCTCCCGCCCGGACGTAGTTAGTGAAGATTTTCACAAAGTACGGTACTCTGGAGTTATGGCAACCACCCCTGAGCTCATTGACCGTCCCCGGGTTCTCGTCGTCGGCGGCGGCTACGTCGGCCTCTACGTAGCCCTCAAATTGCAGAAGAAGATCGCGAATGCAGGTGGCATCGTCACCGTCGTGGATCCACTGCCGTACATGACTTACCAGCCCTTCCTTCCGGAAGTTGCCGGCGGCAACATCGAGGCACGCCACGCCGTCGTCTCCCACCGTCAGCACCTCAAGCAGACTGAGCTCATCCAGGGCCGCGTCACCAGCATCGACCACGCAAACCGCACCGCGGTGATCGCTCCGTCCGATGGCGGCGAGAACTTCGAGATCCCGTACTTCGACGTCGTGATCGCAGCTGGCGCCATCACCCGTACCTTCCCCATCAAGGGCCTCGCGGACAAGGGCATTGGCCTGAAGACCATCGAGGAAGCCGTTGCACTGCGCAACAAGGTGCTGGAGCGCATCGAATCCGCTTCCACCATGACTGACCCCGCAGAACGCGCCAAGGCACTGACCTTCGTTGTTGTCGGTGGCGGTTTTGCCGGCATCGAATGCCTCACCGAAATGGAAGACCTCGCCCGTGCAGCTGTGCGGAACAACCCGCGCATCCGCCAGGAAGAAGTCCGCTTCATCCTGGTCGAGGCCATGGGCCGCATCATGCCCGAGGTCACCGCTTCGCAGGCAGAGTGGGTTGTGGAGCACCTCCGCAGCCGCGGCATCGAAGTACTCCTGAACACTTCCCTGGACAGCGCCGAGGGCAACCTCAAGCTGATCAACCTCCCGGACAAGACCTCCGCCGGCGAAGTTGAAGCAGACACCTTGGTATGGGCTGCCGGCGTGCAGGCCAACCCGATGATCCGCTCCACGGACTTCCCGCTGGAACCGCGTGGCCGCGTTCGCGTCCTCCCGGACCTCCGCATCGCAGGCGACGAAGGCATTGTGGAGAACGCCTGGGCAGCCGGCGACATCGCCGCTGTTCCGGACCTCACGGGCAAGGGCCTGCCGGACGGCACCTGTGTCCCCAACGCCCAGCACGCACTGCGTCAGGCCAAGAAGCTCGCGAAGAACCTCTGGGCCTCCCGCTGGGACAAGCCGCTGCACGACTACAAGCACAAGAACCTCGGTGCTGTTGCCGGCTTCGGCGAGTGGAAGGGCGTTGCCAACATCAACCTGCTCGGCCGCATCGGCCTCAAGGGCGGCCTCGCCTGGCTGGCACACCGTGGTTACCACGGCATGGCCATGCCCACGGTGGAGCGCAAGTTCCGTGTGGTCTTCGGCTGGATCCTGGCCTTCTTCGCTGGTCGCGACACCACGCAGCTGATGGACCTGGACAACCCGCGCGGTGCCTTCGTGGCTGCGGCCACTCCGGCTCCCAAGCCCGCTGCCGCTCCGGCTCCAGCTCCGGTGGAAGCCAAGCCGGCTGCTGAGGACGTCAAGACTCCGGTTACTGCTGACGCCAAGTAGTACACGTACGACGGCGGCCGTCCCCTTGAGGGGATGGCCGCCGTCGGCGTTTAACCGTCTGCGTTGTCAGGAGCGCCGCTCCACTGCTGCCCCTAGACTGGCCTCATGTCCGGTGAAACCGATCTGAAAACCCTTTTGGAGTCCCTTCATCCCGTAGCCCGCGACGGCGACTATGTGTATGCCCTGTGGCCGCACGGCCGGCCGTTGGAGGGCAGCATCGAAGCGGCTGTTCGGGAGGCTGAGGGCCTGACGGTTGTCCTTCGCCGTGATGAAGCAGACTCTTTGGGCCTGAGCTACGACTTTGTGGCTACCTGGATCACGTTGCAGGTCCATTCCGCTTTGGAGGCCGTGGGCTTGACCGCAGCCGTCAGCGCTGCACTGACGCACGCGGGAATCAGTTGCAACGTCCTTGCCGGTTTCCATCACGATCACCTCCTGGTGCCAACGGCAGACGCCGGCCGGGCCATGGATGTGCTGCGGCTTCTGGTGCGCGGCGTGGTCCTGCGCTCCGAACGGCCCGAGGACCGGGAGGAGATCCTGGAGCTCACGGCCCGGGCGTTCTCCATCTCACCGGTGGCCGGTGAGCCGGTTGAGGGCACGCCGATTGAAGTTGGGTTGCTGCGGGAGCTTTTTGAGTGCAGCGAGTACCTTCCGGAGTTCAGCATCGTTGCCGAGATCGGAGGCGACATAGTGGGCCATGCCATCAGTACCCGCGGCTGGGTGGGGGAGTTGGAGCTCATTGCCTTGGGGCCTATCGGCGTTCTTCCACCATTCCAGCGACGCGGCGTCGGCTCTGCCCTCATGCGTGAAACTGCCGCCCGCGCCACTGCGGCGGGTGAGCCCGGGATTGCTTTGCTCGGCAGCCCGCTCTATTACCCTCGATTTGGGTACGTGCCGGCCACGTCTGTCGGGGTCCAGCCCCCTGAAGCGGCTTGGGGCGAACACTTCCAGCTGCTCACCCTGCCGGGATGGCCCGACGACGTCCGTGGCACCTTCCGCTACGCCGGTCCCTTCAACCGGCTCTAGCTGGGATACCATGGTCCGGGCGCCCCAGTAGCCCAATTGGCAGAGGCAGCGGACTTAAAATCCGCGTGTTGTGGGTTCGAGTCCCACCTGGGGCACAAAGGCAAGGTGAGAGCTCTTTCTCCCTTCCAGTGCACACTTCTTCTCTTCAGTGACTTTTCCCAGCGAGTTCGTAGATTCCCCACAGGCAACGAGTGTTATAGGGATGTGACCTGAATCACTTATGTTCGCGGGGCAATTGCACTAGTTTGAGTCTTAATCAGGAACACCTGAGTAATCGCATCAAAGGCAGTTCGCACCTTTCGATCGAGGAGACAACGAATGTTTGATCTTTCCCCAGCGGCGCCCCGAGCCGCCAAGCTAACAGCGCTTGGCATTGGGGTCGCTCTCTTGGCCACAGCTTGTGGTGGGTCTTCGACTCCTACCCAGACTGGGTCTTCATCCGCCGCCGCGGCAGGTATCGCCTGCCCTGCACCGAGCGCCGGGGCGGGAGCCGGCAACAGCCAGGCTGCCACCAACACGGGACCAGTACCTCCCTCGACCACCACCACGGCTACGCCGCTTAAGCTTGGATCGCTCCTGCCGACAACGGGGTCGCTGGCGTTCCTCGGCCCGCCCGAAATTGCCGGCGTCAACCTCGGCATCAAGGAAGTCAACGACGCCGGCGGCGTGCTGGGTGCACCGGTGGAAGTGACCCACCGCGACTCCGGCGACACCAAGACCGACATCGCCACGCAGTCCACCACTGCCCTGCTGGGCCAGGGCGTGAGCGCCGTCATCGGTGCGGCCTCGTCCGGTGTTTCCAAGACGGTCATCAACCAGATCACCGGCGCCGGTGTCATCCACTTCTCCCCGGCAAACACCTCTCCTGACTTCACCACGTGGGATGACAAGGGCCTCTACTGGCGCACCGCACCCTCGGATGTCCTGCAGGGCAAGGTTCTTGGCAACTACATGGCTACCTGTGGCGCCCAGACCGTTGGCATGATCGTTCTTAACGACGCCTACGGAACCGGCCTGCAGAAGAACGTCAAGGAAGCCTTCGAGGCAGCTGGCGGCAAGGTTGTTGCTGAAGAACTCTTCAACGAGGGTGATTCGCAGTTCAGCAGCCAGGTGGACAAGGTCCTGGCAGCAAAGCCGGATGCGATCGCCCTGATCACCTTCGACCAAGCCAAGAGCATCGTCCCCCTGATGACCGGCAAGGGCGTCAAGCCCACGCAGCTGTTCATGGTTGACGGCAACACCTCGGATTACAGCAAGGACTTCCAGGCAGGCACCATGAAGGGCGCGCAGGGAACCATCCCCGGCACGTTCGCCAAGGACGCCTTCAAGCAGAAGCTCCTCGCGATCGATCCCGCACTGAAGGATTACAGCTACGCAGGCGAGTCCTACGACGCCGTAAACCTGATCTCGCTTGCCGCTGAGGCAGCAAAGAGCACCAAGGGCACAGACATTGCAGCCAAGCTCAAGGAAGTCTCTGAAGGCGGCGAGAAGTGCACCGACTTCCCGTCCTGCGTCACCCTGCTCCGCGAGGGCAAGGATATTGACTACGACGGCCAGTCCGGTCCTGTAACGTTCTCCGATGCCGGTGACCCCACCGAGGCATACATCGGCATCTACGAGTACCAGGATGACAACACTTACAAGCCGGTCCGCGAAGAGTTCGGCAAGCTCTAAGCCAAACGCCAGCTGGACCGCAGTTAACAACGGGTCCCCTTCCCGCAAGGAAGGGGACCCGTTCTGCGTCCACAGCATGACGTCCAAAGCCATTACACAGGCGGTACACCTACCATGTCCTCATGAAGCTAACCCGGGAAGCCCGCTCCATCGCGGTGGTCATCAACACCGGTTCACGTAAAGGCGCCGCAGCCCGAAAGCTCGTGACCCAGAGTCTGGAAGAGGCGCAGCTCCCGGTCTCCGCCGTGTATACGGTGGATGGAGGGGGAGACCTCGGCCGTACCCTGGAGCTGGCGGTTACCGACGGGCACGATCTTGTGCTGGTGGGGGGAGGCGACGGAACGGTTGCCTCCGCAGCCGGGCTCGTGGCCGGTACCGACGTCGTCCTGGGTGTCCTTCCGCTGGGCACCGCCAATGACCTTGCCAGGACCCTGGAGATCCCCCAGGACCTGAGCGGCGCTTGCGCTGCCTTCGCGGAGGGAAAAGTGGTGGACATCGACCTCGGACGGGCCAACGGCCAGCCGTTCCTGAATGTGGCTTCAGCCGGCCTCTCCGTGGCAGTCACGGAGGCGCTCAGCCCGCGCCTTAAGCGTCTCATAGGCCCCTTGGCATACGGTGTGGCTACTCTGCGCTCCTACGCCAAGCACAGGCCATTCCACGCCCGCCTTGAGTTCCCGGAGGGGGACCATGAGCCCGTGGAGCTGGAGGACCTGCTTCAAGTGGCAGTTGGGAACGGACGATACTACGGCGGCGGCAACGCGGTCTCTCCCACAGCGGGGATTGACGATCACACCCTGGACATTTATGCGATCCTGGCTGCACCGCTGCGGGAGCAGGCCAAGATCGCCCGTTCGCTGAAAAATGGCAAATTTGTGGAAAACGAGCGTGTTTACCACCTCACCAGCCGGAGCGTCAGGCTGGTGACCACTCCGCCGCTGCCGGTAAACCTCGACGGCGAAATCGCAACCAGCACGCCCACGGACTTCACTGTTGAGCGAAATGCGGTGCATGTGGTGGTGCCGGAGAACAGCACTAGCGCGACGTTCGAGGGACGCAGCTGAAAACAGCGAAGGCCTGGTTCCGGCGACACCGGAACCAGGCCTTCGTGACCGACGTCGTTAGACTTCGTCGGCGAGGGTACCCAGGTACAGCTGAATGACCTTGGGGTCCTTCATGAGCTCCCGGCCTGTGCCGGTGTACGCATCCTTACCCTGGTCCAGGACATATCCGCGGTCGCAGATCTGCAGGCAGCGGCGGGCATTCTGTTCCACCATGATCACTGAGACGCCGGCACGGTTGATCTCGTGGACACGGAGGAAGGTCTCGTCCTGTTTCACGGGGGAGAGGCCTGCCGATGGCTCATCGAGCAGCAGCACGGCCGGGTCCATCATGAGTGCCCTGCCCATGGCCACCATCTGGCGTTCGCCGCCGGAGAGGGACCCTGCGCGCTGGGCACGCCGCTTACCCAGCTCCGGGAAGAGGCTGGTCACAAAGTCGAAGCGTTCGGAGAAGTCCTTGGGCCGCTGGAACATCCCCATTTGCAGGTTCTCTTCAATGGTCAGCGTGGCAAAGACGTTGTTGGTCTGCGGCACGAAGCCCACGCCCTGGGTGACCAGTTTGTTGGCCTTCAACCCTGTGAGGTCCTGGCCGCGGACCACCACTGTGCCGGAGTGGACCTTCACCAAGCCGAACATGGCTTTCAGGAGCGTGGACTTGCCCGCACCGTTAGGCCCGATGATGCCGATCAACTCTCCCTTGCGGGCCTCGATGCTGCAGCCGTTGAGGATATTGACGCCGGGAATGTAACCCGCCACCAGGTTGGTGACTTTGACCACCGAGTCGGACGCGGGGGCATCTGCCGAGGCGGGCATTGCGCTGGTGTTGCTCATTGTCCGTCCTCCTTCTTGGTTTCTACGATTTCGGACAGGATGCCCGCATCTTCGGTTCCCACCACCGACTCTTCGTCGGCTTCGAGTTCTGCCTCGAGCACCTTGATGCCCTCAGCGTCACCGAGGTCCACATCGTGGTGGGCGCCGAGGTAGGCGTCGATGACCGCAGGGTTCTTCATGACTTCGCCCGGAGGTCCTTCGGCAACAACCTTGCCTTCGGCCATGACCACAACCCAGTCAGCGATGTGGCGGACCATGTTCATGTCGTGCTCCACGAACAGAACGGTCATGCCCTCTGCCTTGAGGTTCTTGATGTGGTCCAACAATGACTGCGTCAGCGCCGGGTTCACACCAGCCATGGGCTCATCGAGCATCACCAGCTTGGGCTTGACCATCAAGGAACGTGCCATCTCCAGGAGCTTCCGCTGACCACCGGAGAGGGACGCTGCATAGTCGTCCTTCTTGGCATCCAGTTTGAACTTCTCCAACAGCACGTTGGCCTGGGCTGTGATCTCCTTTTCGCGGCCGCCCCACAAGCCCTTGAAAAGGGCCTTGGAAAGCCGTTCGCCAGGCTGCTCGGCAGCCCCCAGGCGCATGTTTTCCATGACCGTCAGCTTGCCCATCACTTTGGTCAGCTGGAACGTGCGGACCATGCCCATGCGTGCAACTTTGTACGAGGAGACGCCGGCCAGGCTGCTGCCTTCGAACTGCCACTTGCCCGTGTTGGGAGTGTCAAAGCCTGTGAGCAGGTTGAACAACGTGGTCTTGCCGGCTCCGTTGGGACCAATCAAGGCGGTGATCTTATGGCGCGGGATCTCAAGGTATTCCACATCCACGGCGTTGATGCCGCCAAAGGAACGGGTCACGTCCTCTGCCACCACAATGGGATCGCGCTTCTTGCAGCCGGGAGTATTTTCCCCGACGGCAATGGGTCGCGAATCGGTCATGTAGTCGATGTTGTCAGCGTTGTCAGAATTACTGGTGTTCTGTTCGTTGGTCTCACTCATGCGAAAGCAAGCTCCTTCTTATTGCCGAAGACGCCTTGCGGGCGGAAGATCATCAGGAGCATCAACGCAACACCCACCAGGATGTAGCGCAACTGGCCGGCCTGGACGGTGGTCAGCCAGGTGATTACTCCTGATTCGATGAGGCCATAGAGCAGGCTCTGGGTCAGCGAGAGCACTACCCAGAAGATCATGGCTCCAATGACCGGCCCCAGAACCGTGGCCATGCCGCCGAGCAGGAGGCAGGTCCACAGGAAGAACGTGAGTTCCGTGCCGTAGTTGGACGGCTGGACGGCGCCGCGGGGGAGCGTGAAGATCATGCCCGCCAAGGCGCCCAGCACGCCGCCAATGATCAGTGCCTGCATCTTGTAGGCGTAGACGTTCTTGCCCAGCGAGCGGACTGCGTTCTCGTCTTCGCGGATGCCCTTCAGGACGCGGCCCCACGGGCTGCGCATCAGGAGCCACACCAGGACGCAGCACACAATGACCAGTCCCCAGGCGACGACGCGAATGAAGAAGTCGCGGTTGTTCATGCCCATGTAGGACCCCTCGGGGAAGGGATTCATGGCATAGAAGGTGTTCTCAAACGCGGCCAAACCGTTGGCGGAGCCAGTGACACTGGTGAGCTGGTTGGTGGTCACTACGTAGCGGACAATTTCTGCCGCTGCGATGGTGACGATTGCCAGGTAGTCGGCCCGCAGCCGCAGGGTGGGTATGCCGAGGATGAAGGCAAAGAGCACTGAGCAGAGAACAGAGATGATCAGGGCGAGGAAGAACGGGGCGTCGAAACTCAGGGTAGAGATTGCAAAGCCGTAGGCACCGACCGCCATGAAGCCGGCCTGGCCGAAGTTCAGCAGGCCCGAGTAGCCGAAGTGCACCGCGAGGCCCAAAGCGGCAAGTGCGTAGGCCGCCGTCGTCGGGCTGAACAATTCGCCAAGGGCGCTGGAGAAAATAAATCCGAAGTCCATGGCCCGCTCCTAACCCACACGCTCACGCCGGCCGAGGATACCCTGCGGTCGGAACAGAAGAACAACAATCATGATGAACAGGGCACCGACGTACTTGAGGTCGGCGGGAAGGCCGAACACTGTAGTCAGCTCCACGAAGATGCCGACGACGATCGAGCCGATCAGGGCACCGAAGACGGTTCCCAAACCACCCAGCGTCACGCCGGCGAAGATGAGCAGCAGGATTTGCGAGCCCATGTCGAAGGTGACGCCCGGGCGGTAGTAAGCCCACAGGATGCCACCGAGGGAGGCGAGGACGCCGCCGACGATCCACACAATGCGGATCACGGAGTCGACGTCGATGCCGGAGGCGGCTGCCAGTGCGGGGTTGTCCGCTACGGCGCGGGTTGCCTTGCCCAGACGGGTCTTCAGCAGGACGATGCCGATCAAGGCGATCACCACGGCACTGATGATCAGGGACCACAGATTGTTCGGGGAGATCGAAACAGGCCCGATCTGGATTTCACTACTCTGCGCACCGGGCAGCTGCTGTGTTGCACCGCCGAAGAAGAACTGGATCACGTAGCGGATGGCCAGGGCGAGGCCGATGCTGACAATCATCATGGGGACCAGGCCTGAACCGCGCTTCCTCAGTGGCCGCCAGAGCCCCGCGTCCTGAACGTATCCGAACAGACCGCCGCCCACCAAGGCCAGCAGGATCGCCAGCCAGAACGGGAGTCCGAAGGCGTTGAACATGAACACCAGTACTGCGCCCAGCGTTACCATCTCGCCGTGGGCGAAGTTGGTCAGGCCGGTGGTTCCGAAGATCAGGGAGAGCCCAACGGCGGCCAGCGCCAGGAGGAGGCCGAAGCTTAGGCCCGCGACGAGGCGGTTGAGGAGGTTTTGGCCGAAGTCCTGTTGCTGGACCACGATTCCCTTGCCGAAGGCGAAGATCACGGACAAGTTGGATGTTTGGCTGAACGTGACGTCGCGGGGATTGTCCTGGCCGTCAGCGAGTTTGATCCCCTCCGGCAAGGTGGAGGTGTCCAGCTCAATGGTGTACGTGCCTTGGACGGGAACGCCGATGCTCCAGGCTCCGTTGGCTCCGGAGGTGGCTTCACCTTCGAACCCGTTGCCCGTGGCCTTGATTTTGACGCCGGGTATGGGGGCCCGTGCATCATCGCGGAGAAAACCGCTGATGTTGTTCTGGAAAGTCGTTGGTGACGGCGAAGGCGAGGGGGTGGTTGCCTGTGCCGAAGGGGCGGCGATCAACAGGGCTGTGATGAGGGCTGCGAACAGCGCCCCCACAACTCTCTGCAGTCCTTTGGACCGTCTCATGGACGGGTCGCGCAGTGTGCTTCTCAAAATGGAAACCTCCACAGTGGGGGTGGTCCCGGCTGCGCCATTGCAGCCGGTGCGAACGGTCATGGGGCTTGTGAACAGTTCTTGCCTAGCTGCCTCGTTTTGTGATCTAAGTCACCCATGTGTGGCCTATGTTACCGCTCGGTGGAGCTAATGAATGCCCAGTTCGGGGCTGTGAAGATCGCGATCAGATAACAACTGTGAAGCTACAGGCAACTAGTGATGTAGGAACGCTTAAGTAAACCTTTGTTGTTTGTGGGTGTTACTAAACGTTCCGGCGGCGTCACTCCTCCGATTTCTTGTCACGGTTGAGTTTCGTCTCCGTGAACAAGGGAACTTTCCCTGCCGCGCGCGCGTGGTAATTGGTACCGTGAATTATCACTAGCCCTTTTTCAGGAGGACACCCGCAATGGCACTTGGCGGAAACCCAGTCTTCAACGGAAAGAATTTCCGTGGAGCAAAGCAGGCCCCGCCTGTACCGCAGAACCCGTACGGCCAGCAGTTCAACCAGGCACCCGGCCGTGCGCCGAGCCAGGTCATGGACGGCCACGCAGCATGGTCTGCCCAGCAGCAGAACATGACCAACGAACAACTGCAGCAGATGTACAACCAGCCCGCTGCAGGCCCGGCCGACACCGGCCGCATGACGTACGACGACGTCATTATGAAGACTGTCGCCTGCCTCGTGGTTCTCATCATCGGTGCCGGCGTCACGCTCTTCGTAGCGCCCGCCCTCTCCACCATGCTCATGATCGTTGGTGCGTTGGGCGGATTCGTCCTGGCGCTGGTCAACACCTTCAAGAAGCAGCCTTCACCGGCTCTGATCCTTGCCTACGCCGGCCTCGAGGGCCTGTTCCTCGGTGGCCTCACCCGCATCCTGGATGGCATGTACCCCGGCGTTGGCCTCCAGGCTGTGATCGGTACGCTGGCAGTCTTCGGCGTCACCTTGGTGCTCTTCAAGAGCGGCAAGGTCCGCGCCACCCCCAAGATGATGCGCTTCTTCCTGATCGCCACCATCGGGTACGCGGTCTTCGCGCTGATCAACATGGTGATGATGTGGACGGGTGCTGTGCAGGAGCCTTTCGGCCTGCGTACCAGCGTTGAAATCTTCGGCATCCCGCTGGGTGTCTTCATCGGCATCCTGGCCATCGGCCTGGCAGCGTTCTCGCTGATCATGGACTTCACCAGCATCGAAGAAGGCGTCCGCGCCGGCGCCCCGGAACGTTACTCCTGGGTTGCAGCATTCGGCCTGACGGTCACCCTGGTTTGGCTCTACGTTGAAATCATCCGCCTGCTCGCAATCCTGCGAGGCGACGACTAGTTACCAACAGCTCCAGCGTGAAATGCCCCCGAAGATCTCTTCGGGGGCATTTTTGCGTTCGTGAGGGGTGAGATCTCGGCGGAATAAGCGCCTCAAAGTGCCGAGATCCAACCCCTCGCCGCCGGAAACCCCCTCGGCTAGCTCAAGCGCTCAAAGACCACTGCCATGCCCTGACCTCCACCGACGCACAGCGTGGCCAGCCCCAGGGTTCCGTCGCGTTCCTTGAGACCGTTCAGGAGCGTGCTGGTCATCCTGGCACCGGTCATACCGAAGGGGTGGCCCAGGGCAATGGCGCCACCGTGGACATTGAGCTTTGCAGGATCAATCCCCAATTCGCGGGCGCTCGCCACCACCTGCACGGCGAAGGCCTCGTTGAGCTCCACCAGGTCGATGTCGTCCATGGTCATCCCGGCCAAGGCCAGGGCGCGGCGTGTGGATTCCACGGGCCCCATGCCCATGAGTTCGGGGGAGAGGGCGCTGACGCCGGTCGAGACCACCCTCGCCAGTGGCTGCAGGCCCAGTTGCCGGGCGCGTGTGTCACTCATGACCACCACGGCGGCGGCACCGTCGTTCAGGGGGCATGCGTTGCCGGCCGTGACGGTCCCGTCCGGGCGGAAGACGGGCTGTAATGCGGAGACGCCTTCCAAAGTGACCCCGGCGCGCGGTGAGTCATCCCTCTCCACCACAGTGCCGTCCCTGCGCGTGTACGGCGTGATGTCCCGGGCAAAGAATCCTGAGGCGATGGCGGCCTCGGCGCGATTCTGGCTCACGACGGCCCACTCATCTTGCTCGGCCCGGCTGATGCCATAACTGGTGGCGACGTTCTCGGCTGTCTGGCCCATGGAGATATAGATGTCGGGCAGCCGCCCGCCGAGCCGCGGGTCGGTCCACGGGATGTTGGAGGCCGCGCGCGCCGCAGTACGCTGGGCCGCTGCCTCGAAAAGCGGGTTGTGGTTGGAGGAATCCGTTTCGCCGGCCCCGGCCCAGTCCTGGTATCTGGACACACTCTCCACGCCCGCGGAGACTATCGCGTGCGCTTCCCCCGATCTGATGGCGTGGAAGGCCATCCGCAGGGTTTGCAGGCTCGAGGCGCAGAAGCGGTTAATGGTGGCTGCAGGCACGCGGTCCAGCCCTGCAAGGACGGCTACCACCCGTGCCATGTTGGATCCGGCCTCGCCGCTGGGTTCGGCGCAGCCCAGCAGGATGTCGTCCAGGCCTTGCCCCTCCCCGGCGGGATCGAAGGCCGGAATTTTCGCGAGTGCAGCCTGCACCATGGCGGTGGCCAGGTCATCCGGACGTTCGTCTTTGAGGGACCCTTTGAAGGCCCGGCCAATAGGGCTTCTGGCAGTGGAAACGATGACAGCCTCAGTCATGGCCCCAGCTTACGCCCGGCATCCGCTGGGACGCCGGGCGATGGCAGCACAGGCTCAGGCCAGGCGAAGGGCTCCGGCGGCCGGGGTGACGGTGAAGATGTCCGGTGCTGTGAAGCCCGCCTCCGCGAAAGAACGCACGACGGCGTCACGCACCTGCTGCTCTTGGCCCACCGGGGTCAACGCGATGGCAGAGCCGCCGAAGCCGCCGCCGGTCATGCGCGCACCGATGGCGCCGTTGGCCCGGGAGATGTCCACGGCGAGGTCGAGTTCCGGGCAGGAGATCTCAAAGTCGTCGCGCATGGAAACATGGCTGGCGTCCAGCAAGGAGCCAATCGCGGCAGGGCCCCGAGCGGCCAGGGTTTCCACCGTCTGGAGGACGCGATCGTTTTCCGTGACGACGTGGCGGACCCGCCGGAGGGTCGTTTCGTCCAGCAGCCCGGAGGCTTCCTCCAAACGGTCCACGCCGACGTCGCGCAGGGCTTTGACGCCCAGAATCTCGGCACCCAACTCACAGGACGCGCGGCGGGAGGCGTAGCCGCCGTCGGCGTGCGAGTGCGACACCTTGGTGTCGATGACCAACAGGACCAGCCCGGACGCTTCTGCGTCGAACGGGACCAGCTCCACGTGCTGGTCGCGGCAGTCAAGGAACACGGCGTGCCCCTTGGCGCCCCGCAAGGACGCGGACTGGTCCATGATGCCGGTGGGTGCGCCAACGAACACGTTTTCGGCGCGCTGGGTTGCCAGCACCAGGTCCTCGGCAGCCAGGCCGGCACCAGTCAACTCATTGAGGGCGGAAATGACGGCGCACTCGATCGCGTGGGAGGAAGACAAGCCTGCCCCCGAGGGGACATCGGAATCGAGCAGAAGGTCGAAGCCGGGCACCTTGATGCCACGTTCTTTCAGCGCCCAAGCCACGCCCAGCGGGTAACGGGACCATCCCTCGCCGGATCCGGATCCGGGTTCGGAGTCCTCGAGATCGGCCTCCACTACGCCGTGCCCACCGAACGTGGACAGCATGCGCACCTTCGAGTCGTCGCGGACCCGCAGTGCCACCTTTGCTGTCTTGTCGATGGCGAAGGGCAGCACAAAGCCTTCGTTGTAATCCGTGTGCTCGCCGATCAGGTTGACGCGGCCAGGTGCCTGCCAGACGCCGTCGGGGGCTGTCCCGAACGTCTCCTGGAAGCGGGCGGCGAGGACGCCGGTATCGGTGGTGGTGGTCATGCTCGTGTGCCTTCCAGGGTCTTGTTCGAAGCCGGCGCTGCGGCGACGTTGCGGAGCCGCTCTGCCACAGCTTCGGGCGTGGTGTCGTTAATGAACGCTCCCATGGCGGCCTCGGAGCCAGCCAGATACTTGAGCTTATCCGCAGCGCGACGGGGTGAGGTCAGCTGCAGGTGCAGCTGGCCGGCCGGGCGAAGGGCGGGATCCAACGGGGCCTGGTGCCAGGCGGAGATGTACGGCATGGGTGTGGGGTAGAGGGCATCGAGCCGCTTCAACAAGTCCAGGTAGACGTGCGAGAGCTCATCCCGTTCTTCACCCGTCAGCGCCGCAAGATCGGGGACGCTGCGATGCGGAACGAGGTGGACCTCCAAGGGCCAACGTGCCGCGAAGGGTACATAGGCGCTGAAGTGCGCGGCCTCAAGGACCATGCGGCTTCCGTCCTCGTGTTCAGCCTTGAGGAGCGAGGCGCCGAGCGTTTCCTTCGCATCGACGTCGTCGTAGTATTTCCGCGCGACCGCGCCGAGCTGGGCTGCGCGCGGAGTCACGTAGGGGTACGCGTAGATTTGGCCGTGCGGGTGGTGCAGGGTGACTCCAATGTCCGCGCCGCGGTTCTCGAAAGGAAACACCTGCTTGATGCCGGGCAGGGCGCTCAATGTTTCAGTCCTTTGTGCCCACGCTTCAATGACCGTACGCGCGCGCGTTTCTCCCAGCTCGGCGAAAGAACCGGTGTGCTGAGGTGTGAAGGCAACTACCTCGCAGCGACCGTAGGCCGCGCCCTTGAGGCTGTGGCCGGAGTGCCCGGGTGCAGGAAGCGGGGGGATATCACCCAAGGCCGGGCCCAAGGAAGGGAAGCGGTTCTCGAACACCACCACGTCATAGTCCGCGGCCGGGATTTCGGAAGGGTTAGCAGCTGTGGTGGGGCAGATGGGGCACTGGTCTGCAGGGGGAAGGTGCGTGCGGGTCTGGCGATGGGCAGCTACCGCTACCCAGTCACCGGACAAAGCGTCATAGCGCACCTCGCCGGGCTCTCCACGGGCGGGAAGCTCGCGGTGGTCCACTAAGGAATCCGGTGTTCGCTCCGGAGTTCCGGGGTCGTCGAAGTAGATCAGCTCTCGGCTGTCCGCGAGGCGGGTGCTGGTGATGCGGCTCATGGGTACATCATTCCACAAGTGACCAAAAACGCATAGTTTCTAACAAAAGCTAACATTCGGCTCTCGGGGGCATCCGACCATGAAGTACGGTATTGCCATGCCTGCCTCCCCTTCGCCTGCCGATACCGCCCACCAGTCCGAGTCCCGCCGCTTCGCCACGGGCCGCCAGTTCGAACTCCGCAGGGAAGACGCGCTCGCCGTCATCACCGAGCTTGCGGCCGGCCTGCGACTCTACTCCCGCGGCGGAGTCCAGTTGACTGAAAGCTACGGAGATGACGACATTCCGCCCGGCGCCACGGGCATCACCTTGGCACCGTGGGCAAACCGGGTGGAGGACGGCACCTGGTACCTGGAAGGGAAAAAGCAGCAACTCGATATCACCGAGGCCTCACGCAACAACGCCAGCCACGGTCTGCTGCGCAATACTGGCTACGCGCTGGTGGACGAGTCCGAGTTTTCCGTAACCCTCGAAGCCACAGTCTTCCCCCAACACGGCTACCCGTTCCTGGTGCGGCACCAGGTGCGCTACGAACTGGATCAAGGCCTGGACCTTCGTGTTTCACAAACGTTGATCAACGACTCCCAAGCCACGGCCCCCTTCGTCTTGGGCGCTCACCCTTACCTGCGCATCGGCGACGTAGCCCCGGAGGACTTGGTCCTCACCACCAAGGCTGCAACCCGGCTGGTAGCGGACGAGCGCCTGATCCCTCGCAGCACCGCTCCCGCGGAGGGTGAATACGACTTCTCCGGTGGCGCCGTCGTGGGCAGCTTGCTGGTGGACGTCGCCCTGACCGATTTGGCGTTCGACGGCGGCATTGCCCGCCATACGCTCACGGCACCGGATGGCCGCAGCGTGAGCCTTGAGCAGGACGAGAGCTGCCAGTTCGTCCACGTCTTTGTCACGGACACTTTCCCGGGCCGTACCAAAGCCGTGGCGATCGAACCCATGACAGGACCGGCCAATGCCTTCAACAGCGGGGATGGCCTCCGTTGGTTGGCGCCTGGCGAGGCATTCACCATGAGCTGGGGAATCACGGCATCGCTCTAGCTCCTTCGTCCCGGAAGAGCCTGGGAATGACACGGAAGTGCTCGGAATCGTCTCGGAAGTGAGAGCCGGTTTCCCATACGGCGCGCCCTACGGAATTATGGGTTCATGACGCCAACACCGGACGCCACAACACGTTCAGACCGCCAAATTGCCGAAGACATCCCCTATGGGGTGCGCATTGCTGCAGCCTGGTCCTGGCGGGCAGGCCTGATCCTGCTCATGATCGGCGCCCTTGTCTGGCTGCTGGGCAAGGTCAGCTTCCTCATCATCCCGGTGATGGTTGCCGCGCTCTTGGCCGGCCTGCTGCACCCGGTAGTGAAGTGGCTGCGCAACCGCAAGATCCCCAACGGGGGAGCAGTTGCCATCACCGTGCTTGGCTTCATTGGCGTGATCGGCGGAGCGCTTGCGCTGGTGGGCAGGCAACTGGTCACCGGCTTTGGTGCGCTCTGGCAGGAGGCGCTGGCCGGCATCCAACAAATCCAGACCTGGTTGGCCGACGGTCCGCTGCACCTCACCGCAGACCAGATTGACCAGTACATTTCCGACGGCGCGGATGCGCTCCAGAACAACAGCAGCAGCATCCTCAGCGGTGCGCTGTCCTTCGGAAGCACCGCCGGCCACTTCGCGGCTGGCCTTGTCCTGGCTTTGTTCATCCTCATCTTCTTCCTCCTGGAGGGGTCACGGATCTGGGCTTTCATGGTCCGGCTCCTGCCCAGGAGCGCACGTCGGGCCACTGATGGTGCCGGACGCCGGGGCTGGACGTCCATGGTCAGCTATGTTCGGATTCAGATGTTCGTGGCGTTTGTGGATGCCGTGGGCATTGGCGTCGGTGCGGCCATCATCCAGGTTCCCTTGGCTCTTCCCCTGGCTGTCCTGGTATTCATCGGCTCGTTCATCCCGGTGGTGGGCGCCCTGGTGACCGGTGCCATCGCAGTGCTGCTCGCCCTGGTGGCCAACGGGCCCATCAACGCGCTGATCATGCTGGCCATCGTTCTGGTGGTCCAACAGCTTGAAAGCCACATCCTGCAGCCGCTGGTGATGGGCAAGGCCGTGGCGCTGCACCCGGTGGCCGTGATCTTGTCCGTTGCCGCGGGTTCGTACCTCGCCGGCATCCCCGGGGCCCTGTTCGCGGTCCCGTTGCTCGCCGTAGTAAACACGGCAGTTCGCTACATTGCGGGCCGGACGTGGGAACATGATGAAGGATTGGGCGGCGTGGAACTCCAGTCGGCAGCCGCTTCGGCGGGGCCGGACGGCGACGCAAACTTCAAGGAGGTCCACCTCCCGCGGCCCGAATCCCGCCTCGGCAAAGGCGTCGCCGGTAAGACCAAGGCTTCGGGGAGCACCTCTGTTGAGGAGCCTGAAGCCGACACCAACAAAGGAGAATAGTCAGTGAATACCCTCGAAACCCTGCCCGTCACGCTGGACGATGTCCTCAAGGCGCAGGAGCTGCTCGAGGGCATTATTACCAAGACTCCTGTGGAGTCGTCCCGTGCGCTGGGCAGCCTCGTGGGCGGCAACGTCTTTTTCAAGTGTGAGAACCTGCAGCGTGCAGGTTCCTTCAAGGTCCGCGGCGCCTATGTTCGTATGGCGCGGTTGACGGACGAAGAAAAGAAACGCGGCGTAGTAGCGGCCTCCGCCGGTAACCACGCCCAAGGCGTGGCAGTGGCTGCCAAGAGCCTGGGCATCAACGCCCGCATCTACATGCCCCTCGGCGTGGCCCTGCCAAAGCTGGCGGCCACCAGGAGCCACGGCGCTGAAGTCGTGCTGCACGGCCATAACGTGGATGAGGCCCTGGCTGAAGCGCAGCGCTACGCCAATGAGACAGGCGCTGTCTTTGTGCACCCCTTTGACAATGTGGATGTTGTTGCGGGGCAGGGCACTATCGGGCTTGAAATCCTGGATCAGATCCCCAACGTGGACACCATCCTCATGGGCGTTGGCGGCGGCGGACTGCTGGCGGGTGTAGCTGTGGCCATCAAGGCCAGGGCCAAGGAACTCGGCCGCGAGATCAGGGTCATCGGCGTGCAGGCAGAAAACGCCGCCGCATACCCTCCTTCCCTCGCTGCTGATGCCTTGGTGCCGCTGAAGAAGGTCTCCACCATGGCTGATGGCATCGCGGTAGGACGTCCCGGGCAGTTGCCCTTCAGCATCATCCGGGAGCTTGTTGACGACGTGGTTACCGTGAGCGAGGATTCGCTCGCCCGGGCGCTGATCTTCCTCCTCGAGCGCGCCAAGATGGTGGTTGAGCCGGCCGGGGCCGTGGGAGTAGCCGCGCTCATGGACGGCAAGATCGAAAACCCGGGGAACACCGCCGTCGTGCTGTCCGGCGGCAACATCGATCCCATGCTGATGCTCAAAGTCATCCAGCGCGGTCTTTCTGCTGCCGGCCGCTTCATGACGGTCCGGATGATGCTGGATGACCGTCCGGGTTCGCTGGCCACCATTGCCCGCATCATCGCTGAAAACGATGCCAACGTCACCGGCCTGGACCACACCCGTTTGGGCGGTTCCATCAGCATGGGTGACGTCTCCATCACTATCAACCTGGAAACCAAAGGCCACGAACACGGCGAGCAGGTTCTCGGTGCACTGCGGGCCGAGGGCTTCCAGCCGATCGTGGTGCACTGACGGAAGGGGCGCCCATGGTGCTTGGAATGCCTGAGGGCTCTAAAGAAGAGGCAAGGGAATCGCTCGCCGGACGGGCGAAAGGCGGGCTGCTCTTCATGGGTGGATTCGTCATCCTGCTCTACGTCATCGAGATCCTCAATACCCTGATGCGCCACGGACTCAATTCGACCTTTGGCCTGCGCCCGCGCTCCATGGACGGCGTGCTGGACATCCTGACGTTTCCGCTGCTGCACGCAAACCTGAACCATCTGCTGTCCAACACCCTGCCGTTGATCATCTTCGGCTTCCTGGTGTTCCTGTCCGGCATCCGGGTGTTCATCACGGCGTTGGCCTTCAGTTGGCTCGGATCGGGGCTTGCGGTGTGGCTGATTGGCGGGGGAGGGGTGACGGTAGGAGCGTCCGGACTGGTGTTTGGGTTCTTCGCCTTCCTGCTGGTCCGGGGATTCTTCAACCGAAACTGGTGGCAGATCCTGCTCTCCGTGGTTCTGTTCATGGCCTACGGCAGCATCCTCTTCGGTGTGCTGCCCACGGTACTTGGCTACGTCTCCTGGCAGGCCCACCTCGGCGGGGCCGTGGGCGGCGTCGTCGCTGCCATCCTGCTCCGTCCCAAGCCCAAACCCACCCCCTAACCCAACTAGGTCGCAGTTCAGGTCGTTCTGAGCGCTGAGAACGACCTGAACTGCTACCCAGTTGGGTGGGCACACGAAAAACGCCGGCCCGCCCCCAAAGGGGTGGACCGGCGTCGTGATGTCAGGCCGGTGAGCCGCTGCTTAGGCGACGTAGGGCTTGGCAGAGACGATCTCCACCGGGATTTCCTTGCCGTTAGGGGCGACGTAGCTCAAGCTGTCGCCTTCCTTGTGGCCGATGATTGCGGCGCCCAAGGGCGACTTTTCACTGAAGACGTCAAGATCGGAATCTCCGGCGATTTCGCGGGAGCCCAGCAGGAACGTCTCTTCATCGCCGGCAATGCGGGCAACAACCAGCATGCCGGGCTCAACGATTCCGTCATCGGCAGGAGCCTCGCCCACCTGGGCATCACGCAGGAGTGCGGTGAGCTGGCGGATGCGGGCCTCGATTTTGCCCTGCTCTTCCTTGGCGGCGTGGTATCCGCCGTTTTCCTTAAGGTCGCCTTCCTGGCGGGCAGCTTCGATCTTCTGGACGATTTCCGCCCGGCCAGCGCCGGAAAGGTGGTCCAGCTCAGCCTGCAAGCGGTCGAAAGCTTCCTGGGTGAGCCAAGCCGCAGTGGCGCTATTGGTGGTAGACACGGATTTCTCCTCTAGATCTGACAATGCAAAAGACCCCGCCGAGTTGGCCACTCGTGAATCTCAGTAACCAACTTAACGGGGTGAAGGTTTCATCCATTGTAGTAAATCCTTTGGACGAACCCAAACCGGTTGAGGCTTAGCTCACATGAAAGTTATTTGCCGCTGTCCACGATCCAGCAGTTGTCCACCACTCCGGAGACAGCCGGGGACTCGGTCCTTAGGACGGTTCGCTGCATGGTGGTGCTGCCGCCGTCGGGATCATCCTGAGGATCGTTGGGCCCGATCTCCACAACCTTCCATCCCACCACCGCGAACTTCGAATCCAAGGCCTTGATGGCACATTTGGCTGTGGCCCCCGGGTACTTTGTGACCTGGTAGTCAACCTCTGCCTGGGTGTCATCCACGGTGCTGTACCCGATGTCCTTGAACGTGACGGGAGCCTGGGCGGAGCCCGTAGCCACATAAGCGGCGAACCCTATTCCCAGGACCAGGGCGACGATGACAATGTTCCGCTTGGTCTTGCGCTTCATGGCGCGCTTTTTACCGCCGTAACGATTGGCTAGGCTGGTGCTTGCCGGTACTTGGGTGGCCGATAGGTCCTCTGAAGTCACCCGTCCAGTTTAGTGCCGATCCCGGCGCCCCATCACCGCCCCCACAGCTCGATCCATGAAAGAGGAGCCGTCACGTGACAGCGTCCAGCAGTTCCGACCAGCAGCTTCGCCTGCTCGCCGTCCATGCCCACCCGGATGATGAGTCCAGCAAGGGGGCAGCAACCATGGCGATGTACGCCGCTGCCGGAGTGGACGTCATGGTTGCCACCTGCACGGACGGCTCGCGGGGCGACATTCAGAACCCCGCCATGGAAGACGCCCCCCATCCCAAACGGGACATGGCAGGCGCCCGCCGCATTGAGATGGCCGACGCGGCGGCTGTTCTGGGAATCCAGCAGCGCTGGCTGGGCTTTGTGGACTCGGGCCTTCCTGAAGGCGACCCCCTTCCGCCGCTGCCGCCAGGCTGCTTCGCCCTGCAGCCGCTTGAGCGCGCCGCTGCGCCCCTGGTCCGGCTGGTCCGTGCTTTCAAGCCGCACGTCATCCTTAGCTATGACGAAAACGGTGGTTACCCGCACCCGGACCACATCATGGCCCACAAGGTTGCGGTGGAAGCTTTTGACGCCGCAGGCGATCCTGAGCGCTATCCCGGCATGGGTGAACCATGGACGCCCAGCAAGCTCTACTATGACCGCGCCTTCAGTCCGGACCGCTTCCGTGCGCTGCATTTTGCGTTGGAAGAGGCCGGGCTGCAGTCCCCGTACGCCGAGCGGCTGGCTGCGTGGTTGGAAACCGATGCGGAAGGTCACACTGCACCCGCGGCGGGGCATCAGACCACCACTCAGGTTGATTGCGGTGAATACTTTGAAGCCCGGGATGACGCACTGCGTGCGCATCGGACCCAGATCGACCCCCTCGGCTTCTTCTTCGCAGTGTCACCGGATCTGCAGCGCACCGCGTGGCCGTGGGAGGACTACACCCTGATCACGTCCAGGGTCCCTTCCGAACTGCCGGAAAAGGACCTGTTCGCGGGGATAAGATAGGAAAGCCGTTAGTTTCTATCGCTCGTAGAAATTAGCGTGCGGCCAGTCGGCTTACCGGCCACGCGCTGCCAGCCGGCACGCATCAGCTCCCACAGAAGGTTTGAAAGTGCATCACTTGATTCTTGCCCTGACCGTCACTCCGTCGCCCGACCCCACGGGCACGCTGCGGCCCGGCCTGTCCGAGGATCAGGTGACGCCCGGTACGTGGGGCTTCGTCCTCACGGCCTTCATCGTGATTCTGACCACGTTCCTGATTGTGGACATGGTTCGCAGGATTCGACGTGTCCGCTACCGCGCGCAGGTGGAGGAAGCGCGCCTGGCTGCTGAAGCCGGCGACGAAGCTGGGGAAGGTCATTCCACTGAAGAGGGAGCCCGCTGAATCTGGCGGGAAGGCGCGGCCTAGCTCAGCACTGCCACCATGATCGCCACGAAGTGCGCGGCAAACGCCAGCACTGTGAAGGCATGGAAGAGCTCATGGAAGCCGAAGTGCTGGACGCTGAAGTTCGGCTTCTTGAGGGCGTAGAACACCGCACCTGCGATATATAGCGCGCCGCCGACGCAGATGAGTATTGCTGCCGGAGCGTTGGCCGTGAAGAACTGGGGCAGGTAGAACAGCGCTCCGCAGCCCAGCGCGATGTACACCGGCACATAAAGCCACCGCGGAGCGTGTGTCCACAGAACCCGGAAGAGAACGCCGACGATGGCTCCGGACCACACCAGCCATAGCAAGGTCACGGCCTGTGGGCGATCCAGCAATGACCATGCCAAGGGTGTGTAGCTGCCGGCAATCACCAGCATGATGTTGGTGTGGTCCAGCCGTTTGAGCAGCATCCTGACCTTGGGTGACCAGTTACCGCGATGATAAACGGCGCTGACTCCAAACAGCAGAAAGCCCGTTACGGCATAAATGGCTGAGGTGATCTTGCGGTCCGGGGTAGGCGCAACAGTCACCAGGACGATCCCTGCCGCGAGTGCAAAAGGAGCGGCGACGGCGTGGATCCAGCCACGCCAGAGGGGCTTGGTTTCGAGGAGCTCAGCCATGGGACAAGAATAACTTACGTTTCGGTAAGTTACCCCTCGGTAACAAATAGTGGGCTGAATTTGACCGGCGACTGCACCGGCCCGGCAGTTCGGGACGGTAGCCTTGGATGTGCGCCGTCGTCGTACAAGCAAGGAAGTCAGGTGAGAGTCCGGTGGAGCTGCCCGGTTTGCTCTATGGCTTCTATGAGCGCAAGCTGCTGCGCTCCCTCAAGCAAGACAGAATCCCGCGCCACATCGGCGTCATGGTGGACGGAAACCGTCGGTGGGCCCGGCAGTTCAATGCCCCCACCAGTCAAGGGCACCAAGCAGGCGCGGACAAGATCCACGAATTCCTCGGCTGGTGCCAGGAACTCGGCGTCAAAGTAGTAACCCTCTACATGCTCTCCACGGACAATATGAGCCGATCCGGCGAAGAACTGGACCTCCTCATGGGCATCATCGCGAACACCATGGACCGGCTCGACGAAGACGTGGACGTTTCCGTTCACGCCATGGGCGCGCCGGAACTCCTGCCTGACTACCTCGCTGAGCGACTCAACAAACTGACTGCCCGCACCCCGATTCACGAAAAAATCCATGTGAACGTGGCCGTGGGCTACGGCGGCCGCCGTGAAATCGTCGACGCCGTCCGGGAACTTCTGCACGACGCCGAGGCCAAAGGGCGCACCATGTCCGAAGTGGCAGATGAACTTTCGGTGGACGACATCTCCAGGTTCCTTTACACCCGTGGCCAGCCCGACCCGGACCTCGTCATCCGCACATCAGGCGAGCAACGGCTCTCAGGCTTCCTCATGTGGCAAAGCGCCTACAGCGAGTTCTACTTCTGCGAAGCCCTCTGGCCTGCCTTCCGAAAAGTTGACTTCCTCCGTGCACTCAGGGACTACGCCGGACGCCAGCGGCGATTCGGCGCGTAAGCGACCTCGGTTAACCAAAATTTAACGATCCGGACATGCGACTTGCCGGGCGCAGATTGCGGAAATGAATGTGCTGAGGATTACGTTAATCCCATCAGCAGGCAAAACCGCCCGCTGATCGGGGAGGCCAGTACATGGAGCGGACTATCGCAACAGTTACATGGGAGGCCACGCCCGGCCTTCCGGCCGAGCCGCTTCACCATTAGGCCGGGCGAACTGCCCGGGGCTGGAGTCGATGTGGCTATTTCTGAGCAACTGCCCGCAATGGTTTCCGACGGGGAAAGTGCAGCTACCTCTCGCACCAAGCGGGTCTCACAAAAAGGGCGGACTGCACCATCCGCTACAGGCCGCAGCTACGTGATTGATACGTCCGTCCTGCTATCCGATCCACACGCACTGTTGCGCTTCGCCGAACACGAGGTGATCGTCCCCATCGTGGTGATCAGCGAACTGGAAGGAAAACGCCACGATCCCGAACTGGGCTACTTCGCCCGAAAAGCCCTGAGGCTCCTGGACGACCTCAGAATCGAACACGGAGGACTGGACCACTCCATCCCCATCGGGAAAGACGGCGGGATGCTCAGGGTGGAAATGAACCACATTTCCCCGGACGTGCTTCCCGCAGGATTCCGTGGCGGCGACAATGACAGCCGCATCCTGGCTGTCGCCAAGAACCTGGCCAACGAAGGCCACAACGTCACCGTCGTGTCCAAAGACCTCCCCATGCGCGTCAAAGCCTCCGCCATGGGGCTCCAAGCAGACGAGTACCGCAACGAACTCGTCAAGGACTCCGGCTGGACCGGCATGGCCGAAGTGGATGCAACCGAAGAGGAAATCACCACCCTCTACGGCCACGAGCCCGCCTTCATCCCCGCAGCTGCAGAACTGCCCGTCAACACCGGCCTTGTTCTCCTCTCCAACCGCGGCTCCGCACTGGGAAGGGTTGGGGCAGACAAGCAAGTCCGGCTCGTCAAGGGCGACCGGGACGTGTTCGGACTCCACGGACGCTCAGCGGAACAACGGCTGGCCATCGACCTCCTCATGGACCCGGCGGTGGGCATCGTCTCCATCGGCGGGCGGGCTGGTACGGGCAAGTCCGCGCTTGCCCTCTGTGCGGGCCTGGAAGCCGTCCTGGAACGCCAGGAACACCGCAAAGTAGTAGTGTTCCGCCCCCTTTACGCAGTGGGCGGCCAGGAACTCGGCTACCTCCCCGGCTCCGAATCGGAAAAAATGAACCCCTGGGCGCAGGCCGTGTTCGACACCCTGGGTGCGCTGGTAAGCCAGGAAGTCGTTGAAGAAGTCATGGATCGGGGCATGCTCGAAGTCCTGCCGCTGACCCACATCCGCGGCCGATCGCTCCACGACGCCTTCGTGATCGTGGACGAAGCACAGTCACTCGAGAAAAACGTCCTCCTCACCGTCATGAGCCGCATCGGACAAAACTCCAAAATCGTCCTCACCCACGACGTCGCCCAGCGCGACAACCTCCGCGTGGGACGGCACGACGGCGTCGCCGCCGTAGTGGAGACCCTCAAGGGCCACCCGCTGTTCGGGCACATCACGCTGACCCGGTCCGAGAGGTCGCCGATTGCTGCCCTGGTGACGGAGTTGCTCGAAGGGGCTGAAATCTAACCCCCATCGACGGGGTGCCCGCCTATGGCGAAGGCCAGGCATCCTCTGCGTGCTAGCTCGTTCCTCGCTTTTGACGCACGCTGCCGGATGACTGGCCTTCGCCTTTCAGCCGCCCGCCGGAAGTTTTTAGATTCCGAGATAGGAGGAAAGGGCTTCGTGGCCTTGGACTTTTAAGGTCCAGTCGGGGCGTTTGAAGGTGGTGGGGGTGAGGCGGACTCTTTGGACCTCTTCCACCTTTTCGCCCCAGCCGTCGCGGAAGATGCCGTTGGGTTCGTAGCCGAGGCTGGTGGACACGCCCAGGGACTGTTGGTTCCAGATGGCGGCCTCGGACTCGGCCACTTCCGCGCCCAGGTAATCGAACGCGTAACTCACGACGGCGGCCCGCATCTCCTTGCCGAAGCCTTGGCCTTGCGCGGACTGCTTGAGCCAGGATCCCGTCCCCACGGTTTTCAGCGTCGTGAAGTTCTTGGCGCCGAGGTCCTGGACGCCCAGAAAGTCGTCGTCGTGCCAGATGGCCAAGAGCAGGGTCCAGGACGCAGGCGTGAAATTCGCCCGGCAGCGCCAGTACCACTGGGCCATATTCGGTGCGAGTTCCTCGTCCGGGAGTTCCGCCCACGGCATGCTGAACGGGCTCTTACCTGGTGGGTGGACGCCGGAACGCGCCGCCGCTACGGCTGACGGGATGTCTTCGTCAAGAACGGGACGGATGGTCAGCCTCGGAGTGCTGAGGCTGAGACCGAACGGGGGCCACATTTCTGCCAGCGATGTCATCGCCGTAGCTTAGCGCGGAACACTCCGATGCTCAGGCGGCGGGGCCGATATCCCACGGGATGTGGCGGCGGACATCGGTGAGATTCATCGACTCTGCCAGGAAAAGGTCATCCAGCATGTACTCGTCCACGGCCAGGATCTTGAGCCAGTGGCCTTTGCCTGAGGAGTCGCCGTCCAGGCTTTGGCTGGCCACGCAAACCCCTGTGCCGGCGTCGACCCTGATCAGTGTCCGGCCCGGGTAGATCAGCGGTTCCTGCGGGTCTGAGGGGAAGTACGTCCGGCTTGGCGTGACGATTGTTTCCAAGGCCACGCGTCCCTCATGGTCCACTTCACGCGGTTGCTCAAGGAAGACAGGGTTTGTATCCGGGAACTCCAACGGGACCGGTGCCTTGCCGGCAAGTTCCACTGGATCGAGTGCGGCGGCGAGGCGACCGTTGCCAAAGGAAGGCTCCCCGTACTCCGCTTCGGGGCGTCGGCGGACCAGACCGGCGTCGTCATATACCGGGGTGACCAAGTGCGCCGGAAGCAGCCACGAACGGCGGGTGGAGCTGACGTAGAGATCATCCCGGGAATCGTTGATGCCGGTGGTGCTGTGCAGAAGCTGGCCGTCCGGGGTCTCGAGGCGGAGTGCACCGGGGCGCCTGAGCCATGCCCGGACGATCGTGGCGCCGGAAGCGGGCCGCTCGAGGTACTCGAAGCGGAGGGTGGTCCACTTCCACGGCGAAGAACGGCAAAGATTGCGGAATGTGGAGGACAAGTCAAAACCTGGTCCACTTGCACTGTATCGCCCCATATCCACAGTTTACCCACGCGTTCAAGCAGGTTCGGTGGCCAAAGTTGGATAGCATCCGAAGGTGATCCGACGACTTTCAGACCTCTGGACCGGCAGCCCGCTGGGCTTTTGGCTGGTGCTGGCAGCCTGCCTGTACTTCGTGGCCATGGCCGTGCGGCTGACAGTGATAGATGTCCGGAGCCACCTGCTGCCTAACCGCATCGTGTTTCCGTCGTATGCGGTGGCCGGTGTTCTTTTGCTGGCTGCCGCGATTGTGGCTTCATTCGGTGAATCGGCCACGGAGCACACGGCTGCGGCTGTGCTCTTTGGGGTACCCGGGCTGGGCGTTGTTGCCGGCGGCGCCGTGCTCTGGTTGTTCTACTTCGTGCTGCGTCTCATCCACCCTCCCGGGATGGGCTTCGGCGATGTGAAACTGGCGGGCGTGTTGGGCCTCTACTTGGGCTATCTGGGGTGGAGCCACGTCTTTGCCGGAACGTTCGCGGCCTTCCTGTTGGGAGGGCTGTGGAGTTTGGGTATCCTGATTGCCCGCCGTGGCACGCTGCGCTCGGCCATCCCGTTTGGCCCCTTCATGCTGGCCGGAGCGGCGGCCGCGATGGCTATGGTGCCCGCATGAAACTTCCGACCAATGCCAACTGCGGCCAAATTGCAACGCTCCGCATATTCTCGGTGTTCACCGGGCTGCGTCATGCTTAGCCCAGCGACTCACACGCAACCATTGAACTGAAGGAAAACTGACCATGGGTGCACCCGATTTCGTGCTCAAATTACGGGAAAAGATCGGCAACGATCCCCTCTGGCTGCCGGCTGTGCGGGGAGTGGTGTTCGATGATGAAGGCAGGGTCTTGTTGGGCCAGCGTGCCGACAATGGTCACTGGACACTCATCACCGGGATGCTTGAGCCGGGGGAGCACCCAGCACCTGGCCTGGTGCGGGAAATCTTTGAGGAAACGGCGGTGGTGGCCGAGACCGAGCGCATCATCGGCGTCGGCGTTGTAGGGCCGGTGACCTTCCCCAACGGCGACGTGTGCGACTTCCTGGATATCACGTTCCGGTGCAGATACATCTCGGGAGAGGCGCAGGTTAATGATGACGAATCCTTGGCCGTCGGGTGGTTCGCGCTGGAGGACCTCCCGGAGATGAGTGCCGGAAACCTTGAAGCCATCAGGCTTGCCACGGAGCCCGAAGGCCCCGTGGCGTACCAGACAGAGGACTAGCGCTACTGACGCCCCGCGTCAGCACGGTCCTTGTCCAAGCCACTTGGCGCCGCCAGATCAGCGTCCAGGCGCGCAGTCTCAAGCCGCTCGGCCTCAAGCCTGTCAGCTTCCTCGCCACCTACGGCCTCACCGCGTGCCACCATGCCGGCGGTATCGGAGAGGGGGATTTGCTTCAAGGTGATGGCCAGGATCAGTGCGATGGCGATGAACGGAACCAGGTACCAGAAGACAGGGGCCAGGGAGTTGGCGTACGCGTTGACGATCGCATCACGCAACTGTTCGGGCATCTGGGCCAAGGCCTGGGGATCCAGCGTGCTGGTGGACTGCGAAGCCTGCTCGGTGGAAGCGCCGGCACCGGTGAAGGCCTCGGTGAGTGACTCGGCCAGTCGGTTGGTGAAGATTGCCCCGAACACGGCCACACCCAGCGATGCACCTACTTCGCGGAAGTAGTTGTTGGTACTGGTGGCCGTACCAATCTGGTCGGCGGGGACCGAGTTCTGCACCACCAGGACGATGACCTGCATGATCAGGCCCAGGCCGGCGCCGAAGATGAAGAGCTGTACGCAGATCACCCAGATGGGGGTGGCTGCCGTCAGGGTGGTCAGCCACAGCATGGCCGCGATGGTCAGAGAGGCACCCAGGATGGGGAACATCTTGTACTTGCCGGTCTTGGAAATGCGGATACCGGAGTAGATGGATGTGCCCATCAGGCCAACCATCATGGGCAGCATCAGCAGTCCGGACTCGGCAGCGGAGGTTCCCGAGGACATCTGCAGGAACGTGGGAACGAAGGCGATGGCTGCGAACATGCCCAGGCCCAGGGTGAAACCGATGGCCGTTGCGTTGATGAAGATCGGGTTCTTGAACAGGCTCAGGGGAATGATGGGGTCCTCTGCGCGCCGTTCGGTCATCACAAAGAGAACCGCAGCCAGGACCATACCTGCGCCAAAGGCCCACGTAAGGGGCGAATCCCAGCCTTCGTCCTCCTTGCCGCCGAAGTCAGTGAAGAAGATGAGGCAGGTGGTGGCAGCGGAGAGGAACAGGACACCAAGGATGTCGATCTTCTTCTCGGCCTTCTTGTTCGGCAGTGTCAGGGTGAACCAGGCAGTGATGAAGGCCGCGATGCCAATGGGGATGTTGATGTAGAAAGCCCATTCCCAAGTGAGGTGATCTACGAAGAATCCACCCAGCAGAGGCCCGGCCACGGCGGACAGGCCAAAGATGGCGCCCAGGGGGCCCATGTACTTGCCGCGCTCCTTGGCTGGAACGATGTCCGCGATGATTGCCTGCGACAAGATCATGAGACCACCGCCGCCCAGGCCCTGGATGGCCCGGAAAATCACAAAGCCCCAGAAATCGGTGGCGAACGCGCAACCCACGGAAGCCAGGGTGAACAGGGCGATGGCCACGAGGAACAGATTGCGGCGCCCCAGGATGTCACCGAATTTGCCGTAAATCGGCATCACGATGGTGGTGGCAAGGAGGTACGCCGTGGTGATCCACGCTTGGTGCTCCACGCCGCCCAACTTGCCCACGATGGTGGGCATGGCGGTGGAGACAATGGTTTGGTCGAGGCTGGACAGGAGCATGCCTGCGATCAGCGCCGAGAAGATGATCCAGATGCGTTTCTGGGTCAGCAGCAGTGGCTCTGCCGCTTTGGATAATGTGCTCATGCGGGGTCCTTCGAGGTTTCAAGGGGGTTGGGGCCCAGCTGGTGGCTCGTGGCCAGCGGTTGGGCGAAGAGTTTGCGTGCGGCGCTGAGGTTCTGCTCCAGAATCCCGCGGTACGGGCGGGTGTTGTCCTCCGAGAAGAATTGCTGGGCTGTCTTCTTGGAGACAGCCCCGAACAACACGGTGGCGGTCATGACTTCGGGGTGATCTGGTTGCAGTCCTTCACGGGCTGCAACCAGTTCCGCGAATTGGCGTTCGCGGGCTTCACCTTCAAGAGTGAGCCGCGCCAGGAGCTGTGGCTCGGCCGTGACGGCTGCAATGAACTGCCTCACCTCGGTGCGGCTGATGGATGAACGCTCCATCAGGGTCACTGTGAGGACATGCAGAGCAGCAAGGAGAGACCCGGAAATGCTGTCCGGCGTCCGGGAAGGATTCTGGTTGAATTCTTCCAGCGCATCCGCCGGCAGCTCGTCGGAAAACGAGCCGATCACGGCGTCTTCCTTGGAATGGAAGTAGTTGAAGAAGGTCCGGCGTGAAATCCCCGCCGCTTCGCAGACCTCCTCAACCGTAAAACCGTTGAGGCCATGCGCAGCGGTCATGGAACGCGCGACGGCGGTAATCGCCGTTCGCGTGGCAGCCCGTTTGCGCTCGCGGAGGCCGCCGTCGATATTTGCACTATTGCTCACAAAGTAAAGTTTTGCACTCTAGCTAAGAAAGTGCAAAAAGATGGCGATGTGCCGTTGCTCATAGTCCGGGTACGACGACGGCCGGTACCTTTCGTGGGAAAGGTACCGGCCGTCGTCGTACTGTGAGTATTAGACCAGAGGTCAGGCCTTGTGGGCCGGGGACGTCATGGTGGTGACGTCCAGGGCCTTATCCAGATCGGCTTCGGAAACCTGGCCTTCGCCTTCACCGACGAAGCCGAGCTTCTCGGTGGCCTGGCGGATGGTCAGGCCCTCCCTGACAGCGATCTTGGCGATCTTTGCCGCGTTTTCGTAACCGATGTACTTGTTCAGCGGCGTCACAATGGACGGGGAAGCCTCGGCCAGGAAGCGGGCACGCTCCACGTTGGCGGTGATGCCATCGATCATCTTGTCGGCCATGACGCGGCTGGTGTTGGCCAGCAGGCGGATGGACTCAAGAAGGTTGGCGGCCATGACGGGGATGCCGACGTTCAGTTCGAAGGCGCCATTGGTGCCGGACCAGGCGATGGCGGTGTCGTTGCCGATCACCTGGGCGCAAACCATGATGGATGCTTCGCAGATGACCGGGTTGACCTTGCCCGGCATGATCGAGGAGCCCGGCTGAAGGTCGGGGATGGCGATTTCGCCGAGACCCGTGTTGGGGCCCGAGCCCATCCAGCGGAGGTCGTTGTTGATCTTCATGAAGGAGATCGCAATGTTACGCAGCTGGCTGGAGCCTTCGATGAGGCCGTCGCGGTTTGCCTGGGCTTCGAAGTGGTCGCGGGCCTCGGTCAGCGGGAGGCCGGTGTCGGCTGCGAGCAGTTCGATGACGCGCTCCGGGAACCCTGCCGGGGTGTTGATGCCCGTGCCCACGGCGGTGCCGCCGAGGGGGACCTCAGCAACGCGGGGGAGTGCTGCGTTGATACGCTCGATGCCGTAACGGACCTGCGCTGCGTAGCCGCCGAATTCCTGGCCCAATGTGACGGGGGTGGCGTCCATGAGGTGCGTGCGGCCGGACTTGACGACGTCCTTGAACTCGGCGGACTTGCGGTCCAAGGATGCTGCCAGGTACTCCAAGGCCGGGATCAGATCGTTGATCAGGGCCGAGGTAGCGGCAACGTGCACGGACGTGGGGAAGACGTCGTTGGAGGACTGTGAGGCGTTCACGTGGTCATTCGGGTGGACAACTTTGTCACTCCCGGCAGCGGCCAGGGCGCGCGATGCGAGCTCTGCGATGACCTCGTTGGTGTTCATGTTGGAGGACGTACCCGAGCCGGTCTGGAAGACGTCAATCGGGAAGTCGCCGTCGTACTTTCCGGTTGCAACCTCATCGGCAGCTGCGGCGATAGCCTCGGCGAGCTCACCATCGAGCACCCCCAGTTCGGCGTTCGCCAGTGCGGCTGCCTTCTTCACGCGGGCCAGGGCCTCGATGTGGGTGCGCTCAAGCGTCTTGCCGGAGATCGGGAAGTTCTCCACAGCACGCTGCGTCTGGGCGCGGTACAGGGCGTTCACGGGGACGCGAACTTCGCCCATCGTGTCATGTTCAATACGGAACTCAGTGGTGGAAGTCATGGGGCTAGCTTATGGCGCTTGGGCGCCGCACAGAAAACCCGAAGGGGAGTGCTACGTGCTCCGGCGCCAGGGCCGGAGCACGGCTTCCTAGAGCTTGCCGATCCCGGAAACGAGGGCCGCGCGGCCTTCATCGAGCTTGTAGGACAGGCCGATGACGGCAACCCGGCCGTCGTCGATGGCGTCCGAAATCACACGGGAGCTGTCAGCAAGACGGGCTGCGGTCTGCTTGACGTGCTCCACCACCATGTCGTTGACGTCGTCCTGGTTGTTGCGCCTCGCCGTCAGGACCGACGGGGTGATGCGCTCCACGAGATCGCGGATGAAGCCCGGAGGCATTTCACCGGTTTCCACAGCGGCCTTGGTAGCCTTCACGGCGCCGCAGCTGTCATGGCCGAGGATCACGATCAAGGGAACTCGGAGTTCGCTGATGCTGTATTCGAGCGAACCCAGGACGGCATCGTCAATGACTTGGCCGGCGGTGCGCACCACGAAGGCGTCACCCAATCCCAGGTCAAAGATGATCTCTGCAGCGAGCCGGGAATCCGAGCAGCCAAAGATCACGGCAAAGGGATTCTGGTTCTCAATAAGGGAAGAGCGTCGCGAAGCGTCCTGGTTGGGGTGCAGGGATTCGCCGGAAACAAAGCGTTCGTTGCCCTCGCGGAGACGGCGCCACGCCAGGGCTGGAGTCAGGTAAGTAGGCACGAGCCTTACTTTACGACGCGGACACCGCAGTCCGTGAAACTGTTGCGCGTTGTGGGGCCTACTTTGCGGGGTTCGGCGGGGTTTTAGCGCGAAGAGCGGGCCCCGCAACGCCCTGCGTTGTGGGGCCTACTGTGCGGAAGGAGTGGCGGTAGCCGGCGGCGCCTGTTCTGCGGACTTCACGACGGCGGCCGCCAGGGTTGCGAACTCATCGAGCTTTGCCGTGCCACTCAGGACGATGGTGGTGCCGCGGTACTCCAAGACCATGCTGCGTTTTTCCTTGCCGGAATCCCTCAGCTCCCACTCCTGGCCGCCCGCGCTGCGGGTACCCGTGACAGGAAGGTTCTCCGTCTGCTGCAAAACCCACGTGGGGTTCGCCTGGTTGGTCTGGGTCAGGCCAATGAAGTTCTCCTTGGGAGTCAGGAAACCGATCTCCCACGTAGGCACGCCGCTTCCCGAGCCGGACTCCCAGCGGGCGTAATTGGGTTTGAATGTGTCGCCCGTATCCGGGGTGACCGGTGTGAATCCTGCCACACCTGTGGCGTTTCGGGCGATGGCCGCGACGTCAACATCAGGCCGGAAACCCTCACCCTTGGGCGCCGGGTTCATCAAAACAATGGGGAGGAAAGCCAGGACACAGACCAGCAGCGCAATGACCATGCCGATGACCGAAGCGTTGGCCCGCTTGGCAGCTTTCGCCGCAATGACGGGTTTATAGGGGGCATCCGTGGCTGCCTGGGCTTGGTTGGGGTTGGCCGCTGCAGCCTCAGATGGGTTATCGGCTGCGGGCTTGTCCTGCGTTTCACTCACCCCTCCATGATCCCTTATCCCGGCAGGGAACACACATCCGCCAACCTCACCGCAGAGATTGGAGGCTGTGGTCATCCAACGACTCCTGGAGCACGTGGCGACTATGATCGTTCATAGAGGAACCCCGGGTTGCCCCGTGCAACCATGTCCGGTCCCGTGAATCGTCACTCGAAGAAGAGGTTCAAGTGTCTCCTGCACCAATGACCCAGCAGTATTCCACGATTTCGCCGTCGCTCGCCGTCGGCATCGACGAACCCGACCGCAACCTTGCGCTTGAACTCGTCCGTGTCACCGAGGCCGCGGCTATTGCCGGTGGCCACTGGGTAGGATTCGGTGACAAAAACAAGGCAGACGGCGCCGCCGTCGACGCCATGCGTTCGTTCCTTCACACCGTCCACTTCAACGGCGTCGTGGTCATCGGTGAAGGCGAAAAAGATGAAGCCCCCATGCTGTTCAACGGCGAGCAGGTTGGTGACGGCACCGGTCCCGAGTGCGACGTCGCCGTCGACCCCATCGACGGAACCCGTCTGACCGCCCTCGGCATCAACAACGCCCTCGCAGTGCTGGCAGTTGCTGAGCGCGGATCCATGTTCGACCCCTCCGCAGTGTTCTACATGGAGAAGCTCGTCACCGGCCCCGAAGCCGCCGACATGGTGGATCTGCGCCTGCCCGTCAAGCAGAACCTGCACCTCATCGCCAAGGCCAAGGGCGTCAAGGTCAACCAGCTCAACGTCATGATCCTGGACCGCGACCGCCACCGCCCCCTCGTGGAAGAAATCCGCGAGGCCGGTGCCCGCACCAAGTTCATCATGGACGGCGACGTCGCAGGCGCCATCGCCGCAGCACGCACCGGCACCGGCGTTGACGCTCTCATGGGCATCGGCGGCACCCCGGAAGGCATCGTTGCAGCCTGTGCCATCAAGTCACTCGGCGGTGTCATCCAAGGCCGCCTGTGGCCGACGTCGGACGAAGAGAAGCAGAAGGCCATCGACGCCGGACACGACCTCGACCGCGTCCTGTCCACCAACGACCTCGTCACCTCGGACAACTGCTACTTCGCAGCAACCGGCATCACCGACGGCGACCTCCTCCACGGCGTGCGTTACCAGAAGGACCGCGTCATGACGCAGTCCATCGTGATGCGCTCCAAGTCCGGGACGGTCCGCTTCGTCGAGGCTGAGCACCACGCATCCAAGTGGGAGACGTACGCGCGCAAGGCGTAACCCCTCCGTTGCTGTCGCGTCTTTGACGCGAAAAGCGCCCCATCGCTCTGCGGCTATCTCCTCGTACCTCGTCGATTTGATGCCGCCCCCGCGATGGGGCGCTTTTCGCTGTCTGGATGCGTTGAGGGCGCCGCTTCCGGCTTCGCGCTGTTAAAGGGTGGGTAGGGCAGAGCGAGGGGTGTTCCGTCATCACTCACTTTGACTTTGGAACCCTGCCGACACGCCGCGAGCCACGGCGTGTCGGGGCGTGGGCGGGCTCAAAGTGGGTGGTGGCGGTACGGGCGTCGGGAGCGGTGGTGAATCAGCGGAGCTTGTCCCGGAGGCTTCTCGCTAGTTGGTAGGCGCCGTAGCGGAGCTTGTTGACCGGGAGGTCCCAGGTGCCGGGGTAGGAGACTTCGCGGCCGCCGAAGGACTTCTTGAAGGCGGTGAAGCCCGCCCATTTGTGGTCCGGCTGGTCCTCGGGAGCGGTGGTGAATCAGCGGAGCTTGTCCCGGAGGCTTCTCGCTAGTTGGTAGGCGCCGTAGCGGAGCTTGTTGACCGGGAGGTCCCAGGTGCCGGGGTAGGAGACTTCGCGGCCGCCGAAGGACTTCTTGAAGGCGGTGAAGCCCGCCCATTTGTGGTCCGGCTGGTCCTCGGGAGCGGTGGTGAATCAGCGGAGCTTGTCCCGGAGGCTTCTCGCTAGTTGGTAGGCGCCGTAGCGGAGCTTGTTGACCGGGAGGTCCCAGGTGCCGGGGTAGGAGACTTCGCGGCCGCCGAAGGACTTCTTGAAGGCGGTGAAGCCCGCCCATTTGTGGTCCGGCTGGTCCTCGGGAGCGGTGGTGAATCAGCGGAGCTTGTCCCGGAGGCTTCTCGCTAGTTGGTAGGCGCCGTAGCGGAGCTTGTTGACCGGGAGGTCCCAGGTGCCGGGGTAGGAGACTTCGCGGCCGCCGAAGGACTTCTTGAAGGCCGTGAAGCCCGCCCATTTGTGGTCCGGCTGGTCCTCGGGAGCCACGCCCCAGAGGTCCACGTGCTTGAGGCCCTTCTCCTTGGCATCGGCCATCAGGGTCACCAAGAGGGGGATGCCGGCGCTGAGCTTGCGGTGGGTGTCGTCCAAGGCCGCGTGGGCGTACACACGGGTGTCCGCGGAGTCGTAGGCGAAAGCAGCGGCGATCGCTTCGCCCTCAAGCTCAGCGATGAACAGTGTGCCTGCGCCCGAGGGGAGCAACGACGCCGCCACTTTCGTGAGGTACTCGTCGCTTTGGGGCTTGAAGCCGTTCCGGGCAGCTGTCAGGTGCAGGAAGTGCAGGAGAATGTTGATGTCCGCCGGATCCTGGGACGCACGGAACGTCACACCCTTTTTGTGGATGTTCCGGTAGAGGTTTCTGTTGGTCGGTTTCATGCCGGCCAGGACGTCCTTGAAGTCTCCTTCAAGATCCACAATCCAGCTCAGCTCAGGTTGCTGGTTGACCGGTGCCGGGCGCAAGCCTCGCGCGCGGAGGAGAGTGCCGGCGTCGGACGCTCCGAAACCTGCCGCGGCAGGCTCCATCCGAACGAAAACCGCACGCTCCTGCTTGGCCAGGGCCACCAACGCCGCAGTGGCGGCGTCGAACGCTTCCACAGACTCGGCCACGGGGCCGTAGGGCGCATAAATGACCTTGCCGGCCGGGTTCTTCTCCTCAATGGCAAGGAAACTCCAGCCGGGTCCGGATTGCTCGTGGACACGGCGTCCCAAGGAGCGCTGGACAGCCGCCCACGCGGGCGTTTGCAGGAAAAACTCCATGGATCAGTTCCCCAGGCCCGTGGTCACTGCGAACGCAACACTGACGTCCGTGGCGCCCTGCACGGGGTGCACATTGACGGGGGCTTCGATGTCCGGGATGAACGCGGCGGCGCCCCGCTCAAGCCGGAGGTCGCTTTTGGGAGAATCGAGCAACACCGAACCGGAAACCACCACGACGACGGCCGGCCCGGATTGTGCCAAGGGCACCGGCTCGGCGCCCGGGCCAAGCTCAATACGCTGGAGCTGGAATTCCTTGAATGGCGGGCGGTACAGTTCCTGCCCGAATTCCGTCCCGCTGAGCTGGACACGCGGCACTCCCAGAGCTTCGAAGCGCACAGTCCGGAGCAGCTCAGGAACGTCCAAGTGTTTGGTGGTGAGGCCCCCGCGCAGCACGTTGTCCGAGGAAGCCATGACCTCCACACCCAAGCCGTGGAGGTAGGCATGGATATTACCGGCCGGCAGATATACAGCCTCGCCGGGCTCCAAGGACAGGTGGTTGAGAAGGAGTGAGATGAGGACGCCGGGATCGCCGGGGAAGGCCTCATTGATGTCCAGCATCGCAGCGAGGACCTCACGGTGCGGTTCCAACGGCGCGCCGGCAGAGAAGACGGCCACTACTTCGTTGATCGCGTCGGAAACCTGGCTTCCGCCCTCGATCAGGCGGCTGAAAGCCGCTTTCAGGGCAGCGGATTCGTCGCGCACAGCAAGGTCCGAAATGACGTTGGTGATCACCGGCGGAACAGCGACGGCAGCGGAATCAAGGGCACGGGCCAAGTGCTCGAAGACTGCTTTTGACCCTGCGGGAGGACGGAAACCACACATAGCCTTGAACGGAGTCAGGGCAAAGATCATCTCCGGCTTGTGGTTATCGTCCCGGTAATTGCGTTCTGCGGCGTCCGCAGGGATGCCGGCAGCGTTCTCGCGGGCAAAGCCCTCCCTCGCCTGGTCCAGGCTCGGGTGCACCTGCAGTGACAGAGGCTGGGCTGCAGCCAGGAGTTTGGTGAGGAACGGCAGCCGGGGACCGAACTCGGCGATGCTTTCCGAGCCCAGGCAGCGCACGGGATCCGCGGCGATCAAGGCGTCCAGTGGCTGAGTCACCCCGTTGGGATGGACGGCTGTGGAGGGGGAGTCCGGGTGGGCTCCGATCCACATTTCGGCCTCGGGACCACCCGGCGCCGGCCGCCCCAGCAACTCGGCGATCGCCGTCGTCGAACCCCACGCATAGGGTCGCAAAACATTCTCAATCTGGTACACGAAACAAAGTCCTTATCGTCGCGCTGAACGTGAGGGCGGAAGGCAGCTTAGAGCGGTGCGCACTGTCCGTTGGTGGCCACAAGGTCCCGGATGCCTTGCTCGTCGCCTTGGGCCTTGAGGCCGTTCAGCAACTCGATGGTGATGGGAGTCCCGTCAGGTGTCGTGGTCACGGGGGTGAAGTCGGCCGACGGCGACGGCAACTGACCTGCCGTTACGGACCCGGCCAGCGGACCCGCAGCCATGACGGCCCCGGTCGCTGCACCGTCATAGGAGACGACGGCGTCACTCGCCTTGGGAGTATTGGAGGACGCCAATGTTTCTTGGACCTTGGAGTGGATCAGGTCAAAGTCCGGCACTGTGGAGAAGGACGCCTCAAAGTCCGGGGGGCCAATAGTGAGGCGCTTGACCGGCTGGTTCTTGGACTTCAAGGCAAGGTCCATGAAGCTGCCCAGCTGGTTGGAGGAAATGTTGGAGTCAACCACCTTGGTGCCGGCGTTGGCGATGTCCTCGAACTTGGTGAGGAGGGTGGCGGGGTCCAACTGCTTGAGCATGGCCTGCTGCACGCACTGCTGGCGCGCAATGCGGGCGTAGTCATCCACGAATTCGCGGGAGCGTCCGTACCAGAGGGCCTGGAAGCCGTTCAGGTGCTGATCACCTGCCGCAATCCAGCCATCAGGCATGCCGTGAATTCCGTTGGCCTCGTCAGTGACAGGGCCACTGATGGGTACCCAGCCTCCGGCTTTGATACGGATCCCGCCCATGGCATCGATGAGTTTGGCGAAGCCGTCCATATCCACCAGGACATATGCCTGGACGGTGATGCCCAAGGTGCCGGAGACAGCTTCGAGCGTGGCCTGCGCACCAGGATCGGCAACTCCCGGGTAGAGGTCCTTGTAATTGTTGGTGACCTCGGTGTTGACGGCGTTGATGAGGCACTCGTCGCCGCAGTTGTAGCCGTCCGGGTAGATCTTGCGCATGGGCGAGCCCTCGCTGAACTGCGCATTCTGAAGGTTGCGGGGGACGGAGATGATGGCACTCTCGCCCGTTTTCGCATCAACGCTGATGACGGAGAGGCTGTCCGGGCGGCGGCCGGTCCGATCGTCTCCGGCGTCGCCGCCCATCATGAGGAAGTTGTACCGCCCGTCCACGGGATCAATGGCGGGACCGGCATTGAAGATGCTGCCGATAGCATTCCGGCTCACGTTCAGGACGTAAGCAAGGTAGCCCAGGGATCCGCTGCCGATGACCGTGCTAACTGCCAGGACCACGGCGATGATGGGGCGCATTCCCGGTGCCAGGAGTGCTGGCCTGATGATCCGCAGAGTATTGAGGAAGAGGAAAGCCCAACCCAAAGCCAGGGCCACCAGGATCACGATGATGAACAACGAGCCCACAGGGTGCGTGGCGAGGCTGAGCAGCAAGCTTCGATTCACCAAAGCAATGAACAGCGTGAGCAGGGCGAGGGCCCAGACCGTGATGGTGACGCGCAAGGCAATGCGGCCAAGTTTGCGGTCGCCGGCAACGATTTGGGCGCTGCCGGGAACAAGCAGGGTGAGGAGGACCAGCACAAAGGCGCGTTTGGTCCGCACCGGAGCGCTGGCGCCGGAGGGATAGCGGACGGGATCAGTCAGGGCGGCGCCGGGCTGACTCGGGGTTTTGTGCATGGTCATCAACCGCTGCCTTCCTAGCGGGGGCTCCGGGCGGATGCGTTGGCGGGGGAGAAGACCTCTTCCACTTTGTGGCGGAGGTTTTCGCCCTTCTTGGTGGCGACGTCGTTCAGTTCCTGCGCGAAGGTGAGGAGGTCCGCGCGGAGCTTGGCCGCGAGTTCATCGGTTCCCGATGCCAGCATGCGAACAGCGAGGAGTCCCGCGTTGCGGGCACCGGCGATGGACACCGTGGCCACGGGAACACCGGCAGGCATCTGCACGATGGACAACAGGGAGTCCATGCCGTCCAAGGTCTTGAGGGGAACCGGGACACCGATGACCGGAAGGGGCGTCACGGAAGCCAGCATGCCGGGGAGGTGGGCTGCACCGCCGGCGCCGGCGATGATGACGCGCAGGCCACGTTCGTGTGCCGTTTGTCCGTATCGGATCATCTCGGTAGGCATGCGGTGGGCTGAGACCACGTCCGCCTCAAAAGGGATGCCGAACTCAGCCAAGGCGTCCGCCGCGGCTTCCATGACGGGCCAATCGGAATCGGAGCCCATCACGAGTCCAACGAGCGGGGCTGTTGTTTCCGAAGTCATACGGTCTCCTCAAGGGTGGTCTGTTCCGGTTTGCGGCCGTCACGAATGATGTTGGCCACCGCGGTAGCGCGCTGGCGGACGGAGTCGACATCGGAAACCGAGCTGCCAACGAGGTTCACGTGGCCAATCTTGCGGCCTGGGCGGACGGACTTGCCGTAGGAGTGCACTTTCGCCGCGGGCTCGAAGGCCAAGGCCATGGGGAAGGCTTTGAAGAGATCCTGGTTGTCGCCGCCCAGGAAGTTCTTCATGACCACTACCGGGGCCAAGGCATCGGTAGCGCCCAACGGAAGGTCCAGGACAGCACGCAGGTGCTGCTCGAACTGGCTGGTGATGGAGCCGTCCTGCGTCCAGTGGCCGGTGTTGTGCGGGCGCATGGCAAGTTCGTTGATGAGGAAGCCCATTCCGACGCCGGGCGTTTCGAAGAGTTCTGCAGCCATGACACCCGTGACGCCGAGCTCGTTGGCAATGCGGAGTGCCGCCTCTTCCGCCGCGGCAGCCACCTCAACGGAAATGTTTTGGGCGGGTGCGATCACTTCGTCGCAAACGCCGTCCACCTGGATGGTGTGCACCACGGGCCAGGCGCGGGATTCGCCACTGGGACGCCGTGCCACAAGGGCCGAGAGTTCGCGGCTGAAATCAACCTTTGCTTCGGCAAGCAGGGGGCTCATGGCCTGGAACCAGTCGGCAGTGTCCAAGGCCTCGTCCGCGGAGTCAACAATCTTGACTCCCTTACCGTCGTAGCCGCCGCGGGGTGTCTTCAGAACCACGGGCCAGCCGATCCTGTCCCCAAAGGCCACCAGCTCATCAACAGTGTTGACCGCTGACCACTCCGGGTTAGGCAGGCCCAGGCGATCAATGGCGGCACGCATCACCAGTTTGTCCTGGGCGTTCACCAAAGCGTCGGGGCCTGGCTGGACGTTGACTCCGGCATCCAGGAGGGCTTGCAAGTGTTCGGTGGGGACGTGCTCGTGATCGAACGTCATGACGTCCAGGCCCTTGGAGAACTCCAGAAGAGCGTCCAAGTCCTTGTAGTCGCCAATAGGTGCAGTGGCCACTGCAGCTACGGCAGAAACGTCCTCACCCTCGGCCAAAACACGGAGTTCGAAGCCCAGGGCGGTAGCGGGCGGAGCCATCATTCGTGCGAGTTGGCCGCCGCCAACTACGCCAATTACTGGAAAAGTCACAAGGTTCAGCCTACCGAACCGGCGGCAGGATCACTGATTCTGCCGCCCCCGGGGACGGTTTTCTCCGGTCCAATGAGCCAGTATCGGGCTTCTCACAGCCCTCTCAAAGGCGGCATAGGGAAATCGGCGCTAAAATGGGTACGGCCCATCGGCCCACTTTTCAACGGCCATGGAGGGTCATGATCACCACACTTGCAGATCGCATCCGCGGACTCGCCTCACTTTTTTGGCGTGAGGTAGCAAAGTTCGGCGCCGTCGGCGGTGTTGCTTTTGTCATCGACTCGGCAGTTTTCATCTGGCTGTTTTCCGGTCCGATGCACGGCAGCGAAGTGTGGGCCAAGGCCATTGCAACCATTGTCGCGAGCATTTTCTCCTGGGTGGCGAACCGGTTCTGGACGTTCCGGCACCGTAAGCAGGCCAACGTTGTTCGTGAGGCCGTGCTTTTTGCCGTCATGAACCTTGTAGGACTTTTGATTGCGTCCGGCTGTGTGTGGTTTGCCAAGTACATCCTGGATCTCAATGACAAGCCTTCGTTGTTCATCGCAGGTAGCGTTGTTGGCCTCATCCTTGGCACCATCTTCCGGTTCTTCGCCTACCGCTTCTGGGTTTTCAACGAAGAACTGGATGCCGAGCCCGAGTTCTCCCACGACCACGAGATCATCGATCTTCACCACAAGACCAAGGCAGATGCCGGGTCCGGCGCCAATCCTGCCACCGGCGAGCTCCCCTCGGTAAAAAACCTCTAGCGCTTAGGGACGGCTGACGCGCTCGTTCTCGAGCAGGTGCTCGGTCACGTCCAGCTCCGGATGTACCAAGACTACGGAGCCGTCCTCTTTCCAGGCACCCAAAGAGGCTGCGAGGCACTGCTCCAAGCCGTCGGCCGCGCGAACCAGCAGGCGGACGCTTGGCTCCTGAGCGGCTGCAAAAACGTCAATGAGTTCTCCGTGGGGGAGTGCCGCGGTTCCACGGACGGCGGGCAAGCCCGCCCCGGGTTCGTTGTGGGCCATAAAGACGTCGCCGTGCGAACGGACTTCAGCCGCGTAGTCCACGACGCCGGATGGCAGCTCTCCCGGCCATCGCATCGCAAGTGCGGCGAGCGGCACGGCGACCACCGCATCGAAGCCGGCCCCCGCGCCGTCGTCGGGCTTGTCTGTTGCCAGAAGATTCGCGGAGGTGGCGTCGAAAACCACCTCCATGCCCAGTTGCCATGCAGCCAAGGCCCAGACGAAGGACTTCCAGTGCGCCGGAAGGTCCAACCGGATGGACATCCCGGGTTCGGCGTCGAGTTCGTCCTGCAGCAGGTTGCTTGTCTTGGCTACCCAGTTGTCCAGCACGCGGCCTGAAAGCTCCACCCGCTCGGAGTCGGGGCCATACCAGGTGAGTCGAGGTGACGTTGAATGACCGGATCGAAGGGCTGTCATCAGGTTCGCTGCCGGGATGCTCATGCGTCCATCTTGCCACGCTGGTTCCGCGGCGTCCTTGGGCTTTGGGCAGTGATTGTGAAATGCGACACACCCCAATATCTCCAGTCGTTGGGGTGCCGGGGGCGTGGCGGTAATTTTCCGCGGAAATTCAATGAAAGTTAACCTGAAGCGATCCGCGGCTTCCATTTCCCGCGGGGACACGCGGCGGCGCGGCAAAAAAGTTGGGCGTGGCGCATCCCACGTTTCTACAGATTCTTGATTATTATCCCGTCGCGGCTTGACTGCCGGGTAGTTACACGCGTGTAATTAGTAATCAACGCCGCTGCACAGATAACCGGAACGTCACCGGGAATCGGAAACACATCCAAGCAGCAGCTGCAAAATCAGGAGGGACGCCATGGGGCAAGCGTTGCGTATCCAGGAAGATGCAGTCGTCGCAGAACATGCGTCGGTGAAATACCGTTCGCGGGAAGTACCGGGGGATTGGTACGTTGACCCGGCGGACCCGGAAGCGGCAGACCGATACAACCAGAATGTGCAGCAGTCTTTGGAGGATCAGGCTACCGCCCTCCTCGCCGCACATGAGGCACTGATTGGTGACCTGCCCGCTGGGCCGGACGAAGATTTGGACGACCCTCCCATGGAGCTGCGTCGCCCCCTCGAAGCACCGGGGCAACCGGTATGGATCGGCCTTCCCCAGGGAGACTTCGATGACGAAGGCGAACTTGGCTGGCAGACTGACGCGCTGTGCGCACAGACCGATCCTGAAGCCTTCTTCCCTGAAAAGGGTGGGTCTACGAGGGATGCCAAGAAGGTCTGCGGAGCGTGCAACGTCCGCTCGCAGTGCTTGGAATATGCTCTCGCCAATGATGAGCGGTTCGGTATTTGGGGCGGACTCTCCGAGCGGGAGCGTCGTCGGCTAAGGAAGCGAGCGGTCTAATTCTCAAGGAAGTGCATGTTACCGCCGTCGTGGTTTCTCACGACGGCGGCAACTATTTGCCCAGAACATTGGCGGCATTGTCGGACCAGACGCGTTCGGCAGATGCCGCCATTGGCGTTGATACAGGCTCCACAGACAACTCGCTTGCATTGCTCAGCGAGGCCCTCGGCCAGAACAATGTGACCTCGTTCCACCATGCAAAGACGGGCTTCGGGGCAGCCGTCCACGCAGGCCTGGAGGCGCTCGCTCCCACAGGAGGTGCAGCAGCTGACAGCAGCGCGAAGATCACTTCTGTCGAATGGATCTGGCTTTTGCATGACGACGCCGCGCCGGCGCCTGATGCGTTGGCAGAACTTCTCCATGCGGTTGAACGCGCGCCCTCTGTAACGGTGGCGGGCTGCAAGCAGCTTGGTTGGGACAACAAGCGGCACCTGGTGGATGTTGGGCTCTCGACGAGCCGCTGGGCTGAACGCCTGACGCTGATCGACGCTGATGAAGTGGATCAAGGGCAATACGATGCCCGGACCGACACCTTTGCCGTGAACTCCGCGGGCATGCTGATCCGCCGCGATGTCTGGGAACTCCTGCAGGGTTTTGACCCCGCACTTCCGGGCAGTGGCGATGACGTCGATTTCTGCTGGCGCAACTGGCTCGCGGGCAATCGCGTGGTCATCGTCCCCAGTGCCCGGATGTTCCATGTGGAACACCGCCCGCATGGTCTGGGCACTTCGTCCGCGGCACGAAAAGCCCAAATCCACCTGCGGCTCAAGAACACCCCCTGGTGGAATGTACCCTTCCAGGCGGTGGGCGCCTTGTTCGGCGCCGTGCTCCGCCTCGTGCTGAGCATTCTGGTCAAAGAACCGGGATATGGCCTTTCACAGTTCTCGGCCACTATCGCTGCCCTTGTCCGGCCCGTTGCCATCGCCAAGGGCCGCCGCGTTGCGGCCAGGACCCGCCGCGTGCACCGCTCAGTGGTTCGTGGACTGCAGACGCCTACGCGGGAGGTACGTGCCAACAGGCGCTCCTTGCTGGAAGCAATCCGCCCCGCCGACGACACTGCTGGCTTCTCCGATCTTCTTGCCCCGGAACCCAGCGGGGATGCTGCCGATGACTTCGCCGCACTAGCCACCAATGAACGCGGCTGGGTGGGTACGGGCGCGGTGGCAGCTGCGCTGGTGGCCCTCGCCGCAGCACTCGTAGGGCTGCTGGGACTGCTCCGCTCAGGCACGGTTGCCGGTGGCGGGCTCCTTCCGCTGTCAGCCTCGCCAGGTGATATTTGGGCCAATGCGTCCACGTGGTGGATCTCCCTGGGCGTTGGTCTGCCCGGACACGGCGATCCGTTCGGCTATGTGCTGTGGCTGCTCTCGCTCTTTGGGGGCGGCGACGCCAACGCTGCGATGGTGTGGCTGCTGATCCTTGCCATGCCGTTGTCCGCGCTGGGTGCGTGGTTCGCATCAGGCGCGCTGACAACCAAACGCCGTTTCCGGTTTGCGGCCGCTTTGGCTTGGTCCGCTGCTCCTGCGCTCCTGATCGCGATCAACGAGGGCCGTGCAGGCGCCTTGGTGGCCCACGTCATGATGCCACTTTTGCTCCTCGCCCTATTGCGCGCCTCAGGATCCGCCGTAGCCCAAGGCCCGGCGTTAGCGGGCAGGCAGCTCAGCCGTCGTCCTGCCCTGATCCTCGGAAAGCCCGGCATCAACGGGACACCATCGTGGACCGCCGCAGCCGCCGCAGGTCTGGCGATGGCCGTGGTGACCGCCTCTGCGCCGTCGTTGTTGGGGCCGGTGGTTGTAGCGGTGGTCCTGGCCGCGGTGGTCCTCGGGCAACGGGGCAAAACACTGTGGTGGTCGCTCCTGCCAACGGTCGCTTTGTTCCTGCCCTATGGAATATCCGTGCTGGACAGGCCGCGCTCCTTGCTCGCCGATCCCGGATTGCCACTGACGTTCGACGCAGCTCCGCTATGGCAGCAGCTGCTCGGCCAACCGTTGGCTTTTAATGTCGACGGCGGTGTAACCGGGTTGGCGGTCTTCGGCGCTGGCCCTGTGCCATGGGCTCTGCTGCTGGCCCTGCTGGTCATCGCACCAGTCCTGGTCCTCGCTGTTGCCGCGTTGTTCCTGCCCGGAAAACGCGCTGCGCTGGCCCGGGTGTTCTGGTTGGTTGCTTTGGCTACGCTTGCGAGCGGTTGGCTGGTGGGCCATGTGGCCACCGGAGTCAACAACAACGTGATCGTAGGCCCGTTTACCGGCCCTGCGGTCTCGGCGTCTGGCATGCTGCTTCTGGGTGCTGCCGTCCTTGGTGCTGAGAAGCTCTTCGCTGCGCCTCGAAAGACACCGAAGGGTTCCCGGCGTCCGCTCCCGCTCAGTCGCGTTGCCTCGACCGTTGCCATGGCGCTCCTGGTTGCGGGCCCCCTTGCAGGCATGGCTGCCTGGGCTGCCCAAAATGTCCTCCAGACCACGCCCACTGCCGGATCAAGTGCTGCGTCCCGGACTGCCGAACAGGCGGCCTCCCTTGGCGCCCGCCGCCACATATGGCCGGTGGAAACGGGAACGTTGCCTGCTACTGCCGTGGATCGCGGACAGGGACCCGAGCGTACGCGAACACTGGTGATCACCAGCGGTGAGGAGGGCGCCTTCTCCTCCTCACTGATGCGCGGAGCCGGTACCACGTTGGACAGCTTGTCAACCATTGCCTCTGCACGGACCATCATCGGTGCACCGGGACGTGAGGAAATCGCTGACGATGATGCTGCCACGGCGTCCCTGCGCCGGGCCGTCGCCACCATCGTGGCGGGTACGGGCGTGGACCCCCGCCCGGATCTTGAACAGCTTGGTGCCGGATTCATCGTCCTGAAGGCAGAAGACAACGCCGCCCAACTGACGGCCAGCAGGATGGACGCCGTCCCTGGACTTGTGGCTGTAGGCCAGACCGACGCCGGGTGGCTGTGGCGGGTGACGCCTCGGAACCAGGAGGCCGCTACGGCCGCCGACACCGCGCACCGGGTTCGCATCCTGGACTCCCAAGGCAACCTTCTGAGTACGCTGCCGTCCGAGGAAGTGTCCGTGGACGCCACTGTGGCAGCGGGGGATGAGGGCCGAAAGATTGTCCTCGCCGAGCGCTCTGATCCCGGGTGGACTGCCTGGTTGGATGGCCGCCAACTGGAGTCCACAACATCCGGCTGGTCGCAGGCCTTCAAGCTGCCGGCCGGCGGGGGTGACCTTGAAATCCGCTACACCAACCCCTGGGCCCTGTGGTTCGGAATATTGCAGGCAGTGGTGATTGGTTTGACGGTCCTGTTGGCCGTGCCGATGCCCGCTCGCCGCAGCCGAACCGGCATGTCGAGGGACGAAGTCTCCCTCCGTAAGGAGTACAGCAGTGTCTGAGGACCAAAAGAACGAGTCCGGCGAAAGCACTGGCGCCCCCGAGCCCAAGAAGCCCCGGAGTTCCGGCAGCCGCAGCTCGAGCAGCCGCAGCTCCAATAAGGGAGTCATCACCGGCGTCCTCTCTGCGGTGGTTATCCTCGCGGCAGGCGGAGGCGCAGTGGCGGCGACGTCAATGGTGCCCCAACCTTCCGGAGGGACCACCATGGACGTCCGCGAAGCCGACGTACCTGCCGGCCGTGCCTTGGGTATTTGTCCAGAACCCGCGAGGCTTGTGAACGGAACCGTCGTGGGTACGGATGCAGACTTCAGTCCGGTGTCCACCACGGCTACCAGTGCACTGAATGCTGTGGTGCTGAGCAACCCGGCTGGAACGGTGCCGGGGAGCAGCGTGGCATCTCTTGGTGGTGGTGCGGTGGCCAAGATCGCAGATTCCCCCACCAGTTCACCGACGCCCACCGTTGGTCCGCCGGTACTAGCAGCCGGCGTCGCATCCATCAGCCCCGTGACTTCGCCCACTGTGGTGGGTGCTGAGGCCGTTGGAAACGAGCAAGCGTCCTTGGCCGGCAACCTGAGCTACTCCGCCACGGACGGCGATCTCCGGGGCCTGGCGTCCACCCAATGCCAGCCACCGGGAAATGACGCTTGGCTGTTGGGCGCAAACACCGCCGTGGGCCGAACTGCTGTTCTGAACGTGAGCAATGCCTCCGAGACCCCAGCCACGGTCAACCTCGAATTGTACGGATACGACGGTCAGATCCAGGCGCCGGGGGCTCGTGGTCTTTTGGTTCCTCCGGGCACTACCCGCTCGGTGAACTTGGCCGGACTCGCGCCAGGCGAATCCCAACTTGCGGTGCACGTGCGCAGTACAGGTGGCCCCGTTGCGGCCACCATCCAGCAGAGTGTGTTGCGTGGAATCGCTGCAGGCGGCGTCGAGTACCTCTCGCCAGGCGCGGGGCCATCGAACCTGCAGGTGATGTCCGGCGTCGACATTCAGGATCCGGCGGGCGTCAAAGCCCTGGCCGCCACGCCAGGTTTCGCGGATGCCGTCCCGGCCCTTCAGATCGCCGTCCCAGGTTCCACTGACGCCGTGGTGCAAGTCAGCCTTTATGGCGCCAACGGGGAGCGCAAGATTCCCAACGGGGGAGTGCTGACGGTCAAAGGCGGGACCGTGGCAACCCTTAACCTCGATGGCGTTCCGGCCGGCAGCTATACCGTCAGGGCCAGCTCGGATGTTTCCTTCCTGGCATCGGCGAGGGTAACCCGCGGTGCCAAAGCGGAAGATGCAACGGATTTTGCGTGGTCGCCGTCGTCGGCCCGTCTCGGTAGCCAGCACTTGGTGGCCGTACCCCGGGAGGGCCAGAGGTTTTTGAGCCTTGGCGTCCCTGAGGGCCGGGGCACGGTCAGCTACGCTCCCGTGACTGCCGACGGAAAAGTGGGCAAGGCCGTTGACGTTGACATGTCCGGAGGGACCACCTCCATGATTGAGCTACCGGAGAAGTCCGGCGGTTCGGTGGTGGCGGGCTACGTGGTTTCTGCTTCGGGTGACCCCGTGTACGGCGCGCTGGTACTGGCCAAGCAGGGGCGCACAGACGTTTCCGTGGTGGCAATTCAGGATGCGGCCGCAGGACTGCAGAAGGTCCCTGTCTCGGTGGGTTACTAGCCGATGCAGATTTATTGGTATCGACGCCGGTAAACCGGGTCAAGCGTCTCAGGAGGCACACCGAGCATCTCGGCCGTGTACTCCACCACCACATCGTGGACGAGGTCCTGGAGTTCCTCCCGGCTGGAAACGCCTTGCGCAACCACCCGACGGTACACCGTGATCATGGGTGCCTCGCCGCGACCACCGGGGGTGTAGGAGCCCAACGGTGCGGCGTTACCCATGGCGACCAGCTGCTCAAGGTTGGGCGGGATTTCGTCCACTGCAAAAAGAACGCCGTCCAGTTGTTTGCCCCACATGTCCTGGAGTCGCTCCGCGGAGTCCAGCACCATGTCATCAAAGCGCTCTGCACGGGTGCGGAATCCGGGGAGATTAGGGAGCATGAGTTCTCCGCGCAGTCCCCGTCCGTGCCGGTTGCGCCGGCGTCGCCGGAATCCCCGCACTTCCGAACCGGCGTGTTCCTGGGCCTGATCGCCATCGGCGTCAGTCCACCGGATAGTGAATCCGGGAACATGTGGCTGTGACTGCATATATCGACTTTAGTCCCGAGGACCCGCCAACGCGACCTCATGTCCTGCACCGCGCCGCGTGGCTTGATACTGCGAAGAGTTGCAGCGTCCATCCTGCGGTGAGTTAGTGAGGCACGGGCGATCAATGCACAATGTCCGTGCCCAATGGCGCTAATCTGGGATGTTGTGGGTGCCATTCGTCAATGTTCAAGATCAGCCTGCCGCCAGTCCGCGGTGGCCACTTTGACGTACGTGTACGCAGAGTCAACCGCAGTGCTGGGGCCTCTGGCCACTTATGCGGAACCACATGCCTATGATCTTTGTTCGCAGCATGCCGAGTCCCTCACGGTTCCGCGGGGCTGGGAAGTCCTGCGTTTGGCCATGCCCACGACGCCGCAGGAGCCAGGCCCGGATGATTTGCTGGCACTTGCCAACGCCGTCCGGGAGGCTGCCTCGGCCACCACCGAGACTCCTGCCCGGCAAAGCCATGCGCAGATGGAGCCGCCCGCCGGTACCGAGGGCACCCGGCGAGGGCATCTGCGTATCCTCCGCGAACCTTCCTGACCCGCCCCTCAGCGCCCGGATTCGCGGGCAGTGGACGCAATTCGTCGTCGGGATCAAAACACATTCTCCGTGCGCGGTAGTCTGGAATCTGCAGATATATCCGCCAGCGGCGCCATGCCGGCGCCACCCAGGGAGCATCATTCATGCCAAAGGTCAGTCCTGAACTGTTGTCCATCCTGCGCTGCCCCGTAACGGGTTCACCGCTGGTCCAAGAGGGCGATGAGTTGGTTTCCACCGATGCCGCTGCGGACGGCGAAAAGCTCCGCTACACCATTGAGGACGGCATCCCGTTGCTCCTGCCACCGGAACTGCTGGCGGCCGCCAACGCGGCAACCTCGGGCCAGCACGATTCCAAGGCCTGACGCGCTTCCTCTCACCACATCCGCACGGTACCCCTAAGGACTTCCATGACTTTTGACTTCAAAGTGGCTGACATCACTCTCGCGGAGGCCGGCCGCCACCAGATCCGTCTTGCCGAGCACGAAATGCCGGGCCTCATGTCGCTCCGCGCGGAGTTCGGTGCCTCGCAGCCGCTCAAGGGTGCACGGATCGCCGGGTCCCTGCACATGACGGTACAAACCGCCGTGCTCATCGAGACCCTCACTGCCTTGGGCGCGGAAGTTCGCTGGGCCTCCTGCAACATCTTCTCCACCCAGGACGAAGCCGCTGCCGCCGTCGTCGTCGGCAAGGGCACCCCGGAGAACCCGCAGGGTGTCCCGGTGTTCGCGTGGAAGGGCGAAACCCTTGAGGAGTACTGGTGGACTGCGGAGCAGATCCTCACCTGGCCCGGCGCTGACGCCAACCCGGAGTTGGGTCCCAACATGATTCTCGACGACGGCGGCGACGCCACGCTGCTGCTGCACAAGGGCGTCGAATTCGAAGCCGCAGGGGCCGTGCCCACCGCCACCGGGGAAGATCCGGAAGAGTACGTCCTCATCCTGGACCTCCTGCGCAGGACCCTTGCCGCTGATCCGCAGAAGTGGACCCGCCTGGCTGCCCGCATCGAAGGTGTCACCGAGGAAACCACCACCGGTGTGCACCGCCTTTACCAGCTCGCGGAGCAGGGCAAGCTGCTGTTCCCGGCCATCAACGTCAACGACTCCGTGACCAAGAGCAAGTTCGATAACAAGTACGGCATCCGGCACTCCCTGCCGGATGGCATCAACAGGGCCACGGACGTCCTCATGGGCGGCAAGGTTGCGGTTGTGTGCGGCTACGGCGACGTCGGCAAGGGCGCCGCTGAAGCGCTGCGCGGTCAGGGCTCACGCGTCATCGTCACCGAGATTGACCCCATTTGTGCGCTCCAGGCTGCGATGGACGGCTACCAGGTGGCCAAGCTGGAGACGGTGCTCGCCCAAGGTGACATCTTCATCACCACCACGGGCAACAAGGACGTCATCATGGCCGAGCACATGCTGGGCATGAAGAACAAAGCAATCGTGGGAAACATCGGCCACTTCGACAACGAGATCGACATCGCCGGGCTGGCCAAGATTCCCGGCGTCAAGAAGGTTGAGATCAAGCCGCAGGTCCACGAGTGGGTGTTCGAGGCAGGCACTGATTCGGAGCGTTCCATCATTGTGCTGTCCGAGGGCAGGTTGCTCAACCTGGGCAACGCTACTGGCCACCCGTCGTTCGTGATGAGCAACTCCTTCGCCAACCAGACCATTGCGCAGATTGAACTCTGGACCAAGAAAGACCAGCCCGCTGGAGAGCGCGAGTACCAGAACCAGGTCTACGTCCTCCCCAAGATCCTTGATGAGAAGGTTGCGCGCCTCCACTTGGATGCTTTGGGCGTTGAGCTGACGGAACTGAGCAAGGATCAGGCTGATTACCTCGATCTTGACGTTGCAGGGCCGTACAAGCCGGAGCACTACCGCTACTAGGCTTCGCTGTTTGCCGGTGCCGGCACTACCCAAATCGATGGCGAAAGGCCGGACGCGCGACCAGCGCGTCCGGCCTTTCGGCTAGAATTGGGTGTTCAGTAATGCTTGCGGGGGACAGGATGACGGGAACCATGACGGAAGTCGCCACACGGAAAAAGGGCAAGATCCTTGCCATCATAGGAGTCTGCGCAGCACTTGTGGTGGGCGGAATCGGCGTGGTCACGGTGCCCGGACTGCTGGCAGGCTCTCCGCAAGGAGCGGCCGTAGCGCCCTCGCCTGCTCCCACTGTGGAGGCCAAACCCGTGGAGTTGGGCATCACCCCGCTGGATGGCGCCGTGGAGTGGAACCCCGTAGTGGGCCCCCAGATCAAGGCGGTCAACGGCACGCTGAAGGATGTCATCCTGACGCCGGTAGGCGGCGGCGAGTCCGTTCAGGGACAGACCAGCCCGGACGGCAGCACCTGGACCACGCTGGAAGTCCTGAAGTTCAAGACACAGTACAGCTTTGCCTTCACCGTAGTGGACACCGCGGGCAAGGAGACCAAGAAGTCCCAGACGTTCACCACGGTTTCGGCCGCCTACGAGGCGGACGCGTCCATTTACCCCCGCAACGGCACCGTAGCGGGCTCCGGGCAGCCCATTGAAATCAACTTCAGCGAGCCCGTTGTAGACAAAGTGGCCATGGAGAAGCGGGTTGCCATCACCGTTTCGTCCGGCCAACCCGTGGCGTGGCACTGGTACTCGGACAAAAAGGTCAGGATCCGTCCTGAGGCCTTCTGGGTTTCCGGCACTACCGTTACCGTGGACATGAAGCTGCTGGGCGTTGACTTTGGCAACAAGATGATCGGCAACGGGGATGTCGTTTCCACGTTTACCACCGGCCCGCAGCGTATTGCCGTAGTGGATGACAAAACCAAGACCATGAATGTTTACTCAGATGGCCAGTTGGTTCACACGGCCCCCGTTTCCTTGGGCGGGGAAGATTGGCTTTCGCCGACCGGGTACGCGGTCATCATGGAGCAGGAACGCCACTCCAACTTCAACGCCGGCACCATTGGGCTCAAACCCGGAGACAAGGGTTACTACCCGCCTCTCGTGGTGGAGTATGCCAACCGACTGACGTGGTCCGGTGTCTATGTGCACCAAGCCCTCGAGGCAGCCTGGAGCTCCATTGGAGTGGCCAATGTCTCCCACGGCTGCGTGGGTCTGCTCCCTGCGGATGCCGCATGGTTCTTCAACAACATGAAGACCGGAGACGTCGTCCAGATCCTCAACACGGGAGCGCCGGCAGTGGAACCGCTGGAAGGCTTCGGGGACTGGAACATCCCCTGGGCGAGCTACGCTCAGCGCTAGGCTTCCTGTTAAGATCGTTGCAGTGATTCTTACCTGCGCGCTTTGACCCCTCTCTCCAGCGCTGACACCACGTCGGCCCTGCTCTTTGTGCTGCCCTCCACGGTGATCACGGGTGTCCCTGAAGGGAACCCGCTCATGGGTTCCCCGGCTCTTTCCCCCGGACCCTTTCTCTTCACCTGGAGCACGCATGACCATTTCACCAAGCCTCAGCCCCGACTGCGGCAACTGTTTTGCCCTGTGCTGTACTGCGCTCGGATTCGCCCGATCCGCTGACTTCGCGATCGACAAGCCTGCCGCTTCGCCGTGCCCGAACATGGCGGACGACTTCTCCTGCACCATCCACCAACGCCTCAGGCCCCGGGGCTTCCGTGGATGCACGGTCTTTGATTGTTTCGGCGCCGGCCAAGTGGTGTCCCAACACACCTTCGCCGGAACCAGTTGGACACAGGACCCGTCCTCCAAGTCCTCGATGTTCGTCGTATTCAAAATAGTCAGGCAACTCCACGAGATGCTCTGGTACCTTGCCGATGCCAGGCAACGGACCTTCGATCCCGAGCTCGCGGCCGCGGCGGAGCAGCTGTCCGAGGCCATAGCCGCCACCGCCCAAGGCGACGCGTCCACGGTCCTGGCCGCCGACGTCGAAACACTCCACGGAGAGGTCCGGGCGCTCCTGATGGAGATCAGCGAAGACGCCCGCGCTTCCTACGGCGCCGACGACCGGCAAACCTTCGACGGCGGCCTCCAGCCAAGTGCCGACCTGATGGGCGCCAACCTTGCGAACCAGCGCCTCTGCGGATCAGATCTCCGTGGCGCATACCTGATCGGAGCAAACCTGAGCGGCAGCGACCTCACCGCCGTGGACCTTCTGGGAGCTGACCTGCGCGGAGCACAACTCCACGGAGCGGATCTCTCCAAGGCGCTTTACCTGACCCAACCCCAGATCAACGCCGCCGAAGGAGACCGCACCACACTCCTACCCCCACAACTCACCAAACCGGATCACTGGTAGTAAAACTTCCCCAGTTAGCGGCTGGTGGACGGCATCCGGCAGCCTGCGTCTAAGCGAAGAATGAGCGAGCAGGCAGAGGATGTCGGCCATCGGCCGATCGCCGGGCCAAGTTTCAGGCTTCAGTGAACGGCAACTTCCTGAGTCGCTCGCCTATGGTGGCGTTCCGCTGTTCGGCTTGGCGCAGTCGGGTGAGTTCGCGGTTGCGCCGTTCCCCGAGGACTGCGCCGATGTAGTCTTCGGGGATGGTGCCGGCCGGCGGGGGAGGGGCCACGTACCGGGCGAGTTCAGATGCGAGCGAGGCCGCCATATTGATGCGCGACGCCGGTGCCATGAGGTAGGCCTGCTGCACGAAAGTTCCGGCTCGCCGGGCGGTGGCATCCGGTACCCTGCCGATGTCCGCCATGGCCACCCATGTTTGCAGGTGGTGCGGGGCCATGGGCATGATGCGGGGTTTTGAGGGAACGCGTTGCCGGAGGGAGTAGGTACCTGCAACGATGTCGCCGAGGCGCTTGGATTTGTCGTTGAAAAGTGCCACGCCGATTGCGAGTCCGCCGAAGGTCATGTAGATCTCCAGGAAGCCGAGGAGCCCGCGGATGAGGGCGTGCCGGAAGCGGATGGACCCGCCGTCGTCGCGGACTATGCGCAGCCCTGTTGCGAGCTTTCCCAGCGAGCGTCCGCGGGTCAGGGTCTCCACAGTGACGGGAACGATGACCACGGAGAACACAACGCTGCTGAGGATCAGCGCTTGGATGGCGGCGTCGTCAAGGTCCCGGGAGGCTGCACTGATGAGGAGGATCAGGAGTATGGCCAGGACCACCTGGGAGATGACATCCAGGATGAGTCCCAGTGCCCGCGCTGCAAAGGAAGCGGGGCGAAGCTCGAGGACCACTGCCTCGCCTGTGATGATTGAACTCATGCCGCCCCCAAGTTTTGCCAATTCCGTGGGCGCTTTGAGTGCCCGCACCAACGAGTCTAGCGGCGGCGGGCTGACCACACGGTGGAGACAGGCGCTAGGGTGGTGCCGTGGACATCGATGCCTTCTCGGCCGTACATGAGGACAAATGGTCCCGGCTTCATTTCCTGGCGCATAAGCGCAGGTTGACGGGTGCCGAGGCGGACGAACTTCTGCGCCTTTACCAGACGGTGTCCGGGCACCTTTCCCTGATCCGTTCCGTGGCGCCGGAGACGGGATTGTCCGCATCCTTGTCTGCAGCTCTGGCCCAGGCACGGACGCGGTTCACCGGGGCCCGCTCGAATTTCATGGAGGATCTGGCGCGGTTTTTCGTCATTTCACTTCCCGCGGCGTTCTTTCGGATCAGGTGGTTGACCCTGTGGTGCGGGGTTGCCTTTGTCCTGGTGGCGGGTGCATATGCTCTGTGGATTGGCACCTCACCGGAGGCGTTGAGGGCGGTGGCCTCCAGTGACGCCAGAGTGCAGCAGTACGTGGAGGAAGACTTCATTGACTACTATTCCGAGAACCCTGCGGCTTCCTTCGCCGGAGCGGTGTGGACAAACAACGCCTGGATCTCCGCCCAGGCCGTCGCCTTCGGCGTCACTGGATTTTGGGTGCCCTACATCCTGTTCTTGAACGCGCAGGGGCTGGGAATCGCGGCGGGGCTCTTCCTTGCAACCGGGAAGATGGACATTTTCTTCAGCTACATCCTTCCGCACGGCCTTATGGAACTCACGGCCGTCTTTATAGCCTGTGCTGCGGGACTCAAGATTTTCTGGGCCATGGTGCGGCCGGGCCCGAGGACGAGGCTGCAGGCTGTGGCCGATGAAGGCCGTTCGCTGATCACCATTGCCATGGGGTTGGTCCTTGTCCTGCTGGTCTCGGGCATCGTGGAAGGCTTTGTCACGCCGAGCCCACTCCCGGTATGGGCCAAGATCACTATTGGCGCGTTGGTTTTGGCTGGCTACTGGGTGTACACCCTGGTCCTTGGCGGGAAGGCAGTCCGCGCGGGCGTCACGGGAGACATGGATGCCAACGACGCCGGATATCGCAGCATCGCAGCGTAGAGCTTACAGTTACGTTTCAATCTGGCCGCAGCCGGGGTGGCACCGCGTGTCTGTGTGAGGCCGGGCGGTAGGCTCGAATGCAGACAAGAGAGCCGGTAGCAAGCAATCGCCGGTGGATGCCTACGGAAGTGAAACCGCTGTGAGCGACAAGAGCCCAAAACCACAAGAACCGGACACGGACGTCCATGAGGACCCCAACGAACCGGCCTTCGACTGGATGAAGCCGAAGACGTCCGGTGGCTCTACCGAGGCCACTCCCGCAGCGAGCACCGGAGCCACGCCTGTGGCAGCAAAATCGGCAGCGACTCCTTCAACTGCGACGCCCGCCAACGGCCAGCCGGAGAGCCGCGCTGACCGCAAAGCTGCTGAGGCCGCTGATACCGGCACTGAAACTCCGTTGTTCGCCGACACCCTTGCGGAGGCGTCCACCACCAAGGCGTCGCCGCACTATTCGGAACCTTTGCCGACGTCGGCTCTTCAGATTCGTCCGCCGGACGACGAAGTGGCGCGACGAAATGCCGAACGAGAGCAGGCAGCAAAAGTGAAGCCGATCGGCCCACGGATTTTCCAGGTGCTGCTGGCTGTTTTCTACCCCGTCATTCTCTTGGTGCTCGCTGTTCGGGCTGTCACCAGTCCGCTGTTCCTGTGGGTGGAATACAACCGTCCGGGTTTCCCCGGCGACGGATATGGCTTCAGCACTGATGACCGCATGACGTACGGTTCGTACGCCGTGGACTACCTCAGCAACTGGGCTGGTCCGCGCTATCTGGGAGGCTTGGTCAACCAGGACGGGGAGAAGCTCTTCACGGACAGCGAAGTCTCCCATATGGCCGACGTGAAGCTGGTCATCCTGTCCTCCTTTGGGGCAGGTCTCCTGCTGATCATCCTCAGCATCATCGCCATCCTGTATCTGCGCAAGCGAAGCAATGGCGGGATCCGGCGAGGTCTGTTTGCCGGTTCAATCGTCACGTTGGTCATCATCATTGGTCTCACAGTCCTGGCTGCCCTGAGCTGGCAGCAGTTCTTCACAGAGTTCCACCGGATCTTCTTTGCCAATGGAACGTGGACCTTCTCGCTGGAAGACACGCTCATCCGGCTCTTCCCGGGCCAGTTCTGGATTGACGCGGGCATCGTGATCGGCGCTCTGGTGTTCTTTGCAGCGACGCTGACGTTCATCTTCACGTGGCCCACCAAGCGGCGTCGTGGCCTTGCGGACAAGCAGGAGGCCGCGGACGAGGATGCAGAGGGTTCGGACGAAACGCCTGAGGATGCCAGCCTGTCCAAGGAACCAACAGACGCTTCACGCTAGTCGAGGCATCGTCCTGCTGGAAGGGCCGCACTTGCGTACTACAGCAGCAGAGGCGGTTTGTGGGACAAAGCGCCTCTGCTCTTTTAGCTGGCTGACGCGGTAAGAAGCCTGATGAGGGTTTCGGGTTTGTCAGCGCTGGCTACGACGGTCTTGCCGTTCTTCATTTCGATATTGATCTCGGGACCGCCGACGAGGTAAGCGACCATGCCGGGCCCCATGTATCGAAATCCGTAGCCGCTGGGACCGGCCGCGTTGTCGGTGGTCACCGTTGCGATGTCATCCCTGGGCAACGTCCGTTTGAAGATGTCGCAGAAGGCGATCATGACGTTGTGCTGGTCGACCTTGACGGTGACTGTCATTAACGCGATGAATGAACCAGCTGTGGTGGTGACCAGCGGTACGAAGAGCACCTCGGGCGTGTTCTTCAGGATGGCCAGAACGAACAGCACAGGGCCGAGCGCAACCATCGCATAACCCACAATCCGCGGTACCAAGGTAGCCCGGACACGTGAATAGTAAAGCGCCGGTGTTGGTAGGCCTGATGGTGTTGCCATGAGTTCCCCCTTGAACGTGTGGTTCGTGAGGGCAACGCTACGGGCCGCACACGGACCCCTAGATAAGGGAACAGCGAATTAGGTGGCGATATGGACCTAATTAGGTGCTGAATTGATAGGGCTAGGTGGTGCTTTAGGGCGGCCTAGGTGGAGCCGCTACTTCTCGTACAGCTTTTCCACTGCCGCTGAGAAGTCGCTGAGCACCGCGGCCCGCTTCAGTTTCAGTGACGGCGTCAGGTGCCCGGACTCGACGCTGAGCTCGGCCGTGATGAAGGCGAACTTCTTGATGGATTCAGCAGCTGAGACGAGCTTGTTGGCCTCGTCCACTGCAGACTGAACGGCTGCCTTCACCCGGTCATCGGACGCGGCTTCCTCGGGGGAGAGGACCCCCACCTTGTTCTCGGCGCACCAGTCCGTGAGCCCCTCAGGGTCCAGGCCGAGCAATGCGGCGACGAACGGCCGGCCATCGCCCACAACCACTGCCTGTCCCACCAAGGGGTGTTCGCGCAGCTTCTCCTCCAAGGGAGCCGGCGCCACGTTCTTGCCTCCGGCGGTTACGAGGAGGTCCTTCTTGCGGCCGGTGATGGTGAGGAAACCGTCGGCGTCGAGTTCGCCCACATCGCCGGTGCGGAAGAACCCGTCAACGAAGGCAGCCCGGGTGGCCTCGTCATTGTTGTGATAGCCCTTGAAGACACCAATGCCCTTGACCAGCACCTCCCCGTCCTGGGCCACTCTGATGGTGGTTCCCGGCAGGGGAATCCCCACGGTGCCGATCCTGGACATGCTGGGTGTATTGACGGTGCAGGGCGCGGTGGTCTCCGTCAACCCATAGCCCTCAAGAACCGGAATGCCCGCTCCGTGGAAAAAGTGGTTATCCCGGAGGCTGAGGGGACTGGCACCGGAAACTGTGTAGCCTACGTCGCCGCCGAACAGTTCCCTTACCTTGGGGTAGAGGAGCTTGTTGAACGTGGAGTGCTTCAGGCCCAGGAGCCAGCCCGGACCTGGCCCCTCGCCACGGGCGGCGAGGTCCACCGCCGTCGAATATTGCACGGCGGTGGCCGAAGCTGCTGTGAAGAGGGCGGACTTACCGCTCATGGCCGCTTTGTGGTTGGCCCCGGCGTAAACCTTCTCGAAAATCCGGGGCACGGCGAGCAGGAAAGTTGGCTTGAAAGATCCCAGGTCTGCCATCAGTCCACTGGCCCCGGCGCTATGACCCAGGGTGATGCCGGCAGTCAGGCAGACAACCTGGACCGCCCGGGCGAGGACGTGCGCCAAGGGCAGGAACATCAGCGTCCGGGCACCTTCCTTCATGAGGAGCTCGGGGAGGAACGGGATGACGTTCCGTGCCACGAGGACAAAGTTGCCGTGGGTGATTTCGCACCCCTTGGGCTTGCCGGTTGTTCCGGAGGTGTAGACGATTGAGGCGACGCTGGCCAGGTTCGCTGCGCTGCGCTGGCGCTCCAGTTCGTTGTCCATGACGCCGATCCCGACGGCGGAGACGCTGGTCAGGTTGGGTGCGTCGCCGTCGTGCTCCATCCGGATGATGGTCACGGGGTCCTCGCCCAGAACGGCGGAGTTCTCCACCAGTGCATGGACGAGATCAGCTTTGCCGGAGTCCTCCACAAAGATGCGCCGGGCTCCCGAATCGGCAAGGATCCATTCGATCTGGCTTGCCGATGACGTCTCATAAATGGGGACGGTGACCCCGCCGGCCATCCAGATGGCGAAGTCCACCAGCGTCCATTCAAAGCTTGAGTGGGACAAAACAGCCACAGGATCGCCGGTGCTGAGCCCGCCCGCGATCAAGCCCTTGGCCAGGGCCGTGACATCGGCAAGGAACCTCGCAGCGGAGACGTTCAGCCAACCGTTCGCCGTCTTGTGCGCGTAAAGATTACCGAACGGATCCTTGTGGCAGCGTTCCAGGAGGAGGTCCGTCACGTTGGAGTTCGGGTCCGCCTCGACCAGAAGTTCCGTGCTTGCTTCCCTCACTGCTTGCCTCCTCCTAGATCCACGACGGCATCCACATTCTCATCCGCCACTCCTGGTAACTGATGACCTCCGCCGTGAGCACCGGATAGAAGAATGCCGTTGCCAGCACCGCCAACACCAGGATGAGGGCCACTATGTAGAGGCCGGATCGTCGCCGCCAGACGGGGTCGCTGCTGCGCCCCAGCACCAACCCCAACACATATGTCAGGCCGAGAACCAGGAACGGTTCGAAGGACACGGCGTAGAAGATGAACATGGTGCGTTCCGGGTACATGAACCACGGAAGGTATCCGGCAGCGACACCCGCAAGGATGGCACCGGCGCGCCAGTCGCGGCGGCCGGCCCACCAGAACAACAGGATCACCAAGGCAATGGTTCCGCCCCACCAGACCACCGGATTTCCCACTGGCAGGATGGCCGAGGAACACGTCTCAACCACGCAGCCGGGAGTGCCCTGTTTGGGGGTCTGGTAGAAAAACGAAGTGGGACGGCCCATGATGAGCCAGGTCCAGGGGCTGGACTCATACGGATGGTCCGAGCTGAGTCCCTGATGGAATTTGTACGCTTCAAGGTGGTAATGCGCCAGCGAGCGTACGGAGTTGGGAAGCCAATCCCAGCCAGGGGCGGGGTTGGTGGCAGCCCACTGCCGGTAGTAGGCGTCCTTCGAGAGGAACCAGCCTGTCCACGTGGCCACGTACGTGACGGCAGCGAGCGGAATGATGGTCACGAATGCGGGGAGGCCGTCCTTGATGATGCCGGCGCTGAACCAGCTCCGGATGCCTGCAATGCGCCGGGCGCTCAGGTCCCACAGCACAGTCATGATCCCGAAGGCAGCCACGAAGAACAGCGCAGACCATTTGGTCCCTACAGCGAGGCCAAGGCAAAGACCTGCAACCAGTCGCCACCACCGCATGCCAAGCCACGGGCCGGCCACCAGCTGGGTGGGTGTTGGGCGGCCTCCTGGCGACGCAGCGGCCTGCGCGGCGAGCCGTGAAGCCAGACGACGGCGGCCGTCGTCGCGGTCCATTAACAAGGCGCCGAAGGCGGCCAGGATCCACAGGGCCAGGAACACGTCCAGCAAGGACGTCCGGGAAAGCACCAGGTGGTGGCCGTCAATGGCCAGCAGGAGACCGGCAACGGCCCCGAGGGTGTGTGAGCGGAACAGCTTCAGTGCGATGAGCGAGACCAGGAAGACCGTCACCGTGCCTGCCAAAGCTGCGCTGAACCGCCAGCCGAAGGGGTTGTCTCCACCGAACAGCCACATCCCGAACGCGATCATCCATTTGCCCACCGGTGGGTGGACAACGTACTCGGGAGTGTTGAGGAGTACATTCGGGTTGCCGGCGATGAAGGAGTCGTTGGCGTTGGCCGGCCAACTGCGTTCATAGCCGCTCACCACATAGGAGTATGCGTCCTTGACGTAGTAGGTTTCGTCGAAAACCAGGCTGTGCGGGGTATCAAGCCGGAAGAAGCGGAGAATGCCGCCCAGGATTGCCGTAAGGGTAGGGATCAGCCAGAACCACAGCCGCAAGGACGCAGGGTAGTCCCGCCAGCTTTGGGTTGCGCCGATCAGACGTTCCTTCAGCGCTTGGACGGTGTACGCCTCGGATGGCCGTGCGATCCAACGGTGCCCTTCCAAACCGCGGCCAGGCGAAACCCGGCCGGTCAAACCGCCGGTGGGCAGCTCACGACCGGGCAGCTCGCGGCCCGGCAGCTCACGACCGGGCAGGAATCCATCGGTGCGGTCATCGGCGGCATCCAGTGGTGTGGCCCCCGTGGAGGCCGCCCTTCGCCGGGCCCGTGACGTGCCCGCGGGTGTCGTTGTGTCCGACTGCCCACTGCCCTCAGCTGCCTCGGTGTCTCCAGGTTCCGGGCTCGCTGGGGACGCTGCCGGCGATCCGGAAGCGGTGGCAGGAACGGGTGACTGGTTCACCCGCCTATGCTACCTTTCCATCCTTGCTGTATCCCTGAACCCCGCGGCTGCATCCTTGAACCCTGCTCGGTATTAGGCTTGACAGGTGGACGAACAACGCGGCACCCCTGACGAAGCTCCCTTCAACGACGACCTGGAAGAGGCTCCTTCTGCTTCAGGCGCGGCCCCCGGCGTGGGCAGGATTGTGCTTGCGGCAACACCCATCGGCAACGTCGGCGACGCTTCAGCGCGTCTGATCGAACTCCTTGGCACCTCTGACATCGTGGCCGCGGAGGACACCCGGCGTTTGCACCGGCTGGTAACAGCCCTCGGTGTCGACGTCACCGGACGCGTCATCAGCTACCACGAGCACAATGAGGTAGCCAAGACTGGTGAGCTGCTGGACCACGTCCGCGCGGGCAAAACCATCCTGATGGTCAGCGACGCCGGAATGCCTGCGGTTTCGGACCCCGGGTTCCGCCTGGTGGAGGGCGCGGTTGCTGCCGGACTAACAGTTACTGCCGTTCCCGGCCCCTCCGCGGTGCTGACGGCGCTGGCGCTGTCAGGTCTGCCGACCGACCGCTTCTGCTTTGAAGGATTCCTGCCGCGAAAGTCGGGGGACCGGAATTCACGTCTGGCAGACCTCTCCGGCGAACGCCGCACCATGGTTTTCTTCGAGGCCCCGCACAGGCTCGAAGTGATGTTGCGGGCGCTGCATGAGCGCTTCGGGGCCGAGCGCCGCGTAGCGGTCTGCCGTGAGCTCACCAAGACCTACGAAGAAGTCATCCGGGGCACCCTGCGTGAACTGCTGGAGTGGGCAGAAAACAACGAGGTCCGCGGGGAGATCGCCGTGGTAGTGGGCGGTGCACCCGAACAGGAACCCGGGAAGCCTGAAGACCACGTCGCCGCGGTCAACGAGCTCATATCCCAAGGCATCCGACTGAAGGAGGCCGTGGCGGCAGTGGCCGAGGAAGCCCGGGTCAGCAAGCGCGAGCTCTACTCGGCGGTGCTCGCAGCGCGGTAACCCCACTGTGCACCTGCACAAATCGGCGGCCGTGAGGCAGTGCGTGAAGGCGTAGACACTGCTTCTCGCGGGGCAGTACCGTGGCAGTAATTCAAGCCACTTCCGGCAACGAACCCCCGTGGTGCAATTCTCCAATGCACCCAAGACGAAGGAGTCGCCATGACTGTCACGGTTGAACGCGAAAGCGAACTGCTGGCTTCCGTCCCTACCGGCCTGCTGATCAACGGTCAGTGGCGTCCGGCTGGTTCCGGAAAGACCTTTGATGTTGAGGACCCGGCAACGGGCAAGGTCCTGCTCACCATCTCCGACGCCGGTGCTGAAGACGGCGCTGCCGCCCTCGACGCCGCTGCTGCCGCGCAGGCCGATTGGGCCCGCACCGCACCGCGCGAACGCGGCGAGATCCTGCGCCGCGCTTTCGAGCTGGTCACCGAGCGTGCCGAAGACTTCGCACTGCTGATGACCCTGGAAATGGGCAAGCCCCTCGCCGAAGCCCGTGGTGAAGTCACCTACGGTGCCGAGTTCCTGCGCTGGTTCTCCGAGGAAGCCGTCCGCGTGTCCGGCCGTTACTCGGCAGCTCCGGATGGCAAGAACCGCCTTCTGGTGCAGAAGAAGCCGGTGGGTCCGTGCCTGCTGATCACCCCGTGGAACTTCCCGCTGGCCATGGCTACCCGCAAGATCGCCCCCGCTGTGGCTGCCGGCTGCACCATGGTCCTCAAGCCCGCCAACCTGACCCCGCTGACCAGCCTGCTGTTCGCCCAGGTCATGCAGGAAGCCGGCCTTCCCGCAGGTGTCCTGAACGTCATCCAGACCTCCACCGCCGGCGCCGTGACGGGCCCGCTGATCAAGGATGACCGTCTCCGTAAGATCTCCTTCACCGGTTCCACCCCGGTGGGCCAGGCCCTGATCCGCGAAGCCGCGGACAAGGTCCTGCGCACCTCCATGGAGCTCGGTGGTAACGCCCCGTTCGTGGTCTTCGAAGACGCCGACCTGGACAAGGCCGTTGAAGGCGCCATCGCCGCGAAGATGCGCAACATGGGCGAGGCCTGCACCGCAGCGAACCGCTTCATTGTGCACGAGTCCATCGCGGACTCCTTCGCGGAGAAGTTCGCCGCCAAGATCGGTGCCCTGACCACCGCCCGCGGTACCGAGCCCGAATCCAAGGTGGGCCCGTTGATCGACGGCAAGGCCCGCGATGGCGTTCACGCCCTGGTGTCCGAAGCTGTAGCAGGAGGTGCCACCGCCGTCACCGGTGGTGCCGCCGTCGAGGGCCCCGGCTACTTCTACCAGCCCACCGTGCTGAAGAACGTTGCCGCCGATGCCCGCATCCTGCAGGAAGAAATCTTCGGACCGGTAGCGCCCATCATCACCTTCTCCACCGAAGATGACGCCGTCCGCCTGGCCAACAACACCGAATACGGCCTGGTTGCCTATGTCTTCACCAAGGACCTCAACCGTGGCCTGCGGATCAGCGAGCGGATCGAGACGGGCATGCTCGGCCTCAACGCCGGCGTGATCTCCAACGCCGCCGCACCGTTCGGTGGCGTCAAGCAGTCCGGCCTGGGCCGCGAAGGCGGTTCCGAAGGCATCGAAGAGTACCTCTACACCCAGTACGTAGGTATCGCGGACCCGTACGCCGACTAGGCAGGACTGGATCCGGTTCGCCGCTCTCGCAACAAGAACGGCTGACAAACACAGGGGCCCGGCCCCGGAACCACAAGTTCCGGCGTCGGGCCCTTTGCTGTCTGTACCCCCATCAGCGGTCCTGAGGCTAGCGACGCTGGGGGAGCAGCCCCTTGAGCCTGCGCCAGGTCGTCGCCATGGCCCGCACTGTCGCCTTGCCCAACCTTCCGACGGCCCGGAACGGGGCGCCGAGTGCGTGGACCCAGCGGCGCATCATGGATGGCGGCAACCAGTCAGCGCGGAAGCGGACCAGCCAGCGGGCGTTGTTGCGCAACGACTCGCGGATGACCGCCACGCGGGTGGCCGCTGCCGGTGCCGAGGCAGCCGAACGGCCGTACCGCTGCCGTTCGAAGTCCGAGGTGAGGGACGCGACTGCCTCATGCGCGGCGTCGTCGAGTCCTCCAGTGAGACCAAGCGCGGAACTGGAGCGCAACCGGGCGGAGAAATGCCGCGGCGTCTCGCTGGGCTTTGACGGTACGCCGTAGTCGGTGGCGAGATCCTGCAACTCCGCCCACGCCAGTTCAGGGGCAGGATCCCTATAGCCGGTGAGTTCGGGATCGTCCGGAGGCTTCTGGTTGAGCCGGCGACGCCGGAGAATCGTTCTGCTCAGCCTCGGCGACCACAGGAAACCGGCAAGCACCAAGACCCCGGCCGCACCGGCACTGATGGCCGGCCACGGGTTCACGGCCGCGGAACCGACGGCGGGCGTCTCCAAGCCGGGGAGCGGCACGGCAGGTGCCGGGGCGGGGGCAGGAGTGGTGAGGACCTCTTTCTCATCGGCATTGGTGCTGAGGTTGCTTGGTACTGAACTCTCCGTAGCGTAATCGGGAGTGAAACCACGGGACGGCGTGGGCTCGAAGGGAACCCAACCCAAGCCCTCGAAATACAACTCAGGCCACGCGTGCGCATCCCGGGCGTCCACCTCATACTCAGGAAAAGAACCCTGCCCCACCAAGGCCACAGACTCGCCCGTGAGTCGGCCGGGCGCGTAACCCACAGCAATCCTGCTGGGGATGCCTTCAGCCCGCGCCATGACCGCCATGGCGGAGGAGAAGTGGACGCAATAGCCGCTCTTCACAGCGAGGAAGTCAGCCAGGACCGAGAGGCCATTGCCGTCATAGCCGTTCTGAACGGGAGCCTGAAGGGAGTAGGTGAACTCGCCCGAACGCAGGTACTTCTGGATGGCCAGCGCCTTGGCGTAGTTGCTGCCAGCGGACGCCGTCACAGTATCGGCCGTTTGCCGCACGATGTCCGGAAGGTTCCCCGGGATCCTCAGAAAGTCTTCTGAAATGCCCTGCGGAACGGCAGTGGCCTGGGACAAGGACTGTGCCGTGATCTTAGGGGCTGCAGAGAAAACCACATACCGTTGCGCACGGGTGGTGGTCTCGGTGCTCATGATGCTCAACGTGGTTGGATCCCAGGTCCACCGTCCGTTCAGGCCGTTCACCGAAGCCGGGGCAAAGGGGGCTGGAAGATAAGGGCTGGAAAACAGGCCCGCATTGACCGAGGTGACTGCGTTGACCACCTCGCCTTGGACCGCATATCCGGTCTCGAGCCTGTCCACGCCCGCCCTGCGCCCGGCTGCTCGATCATCGGGGGCCCAGGTTTCGCCGTCGAAGTTGTCAATGGTCACGGATCTTAGGTACAAGGGAGCGCTGGCACTGGTGGCATACGTGATGCGGCCCGAACCGGTGGGGCTGCGGAGGCTGTTGCCCAGGGTGATCATGGGATTGAGCCCATTGGAAGTTCCCCATGGGCTCAGCCGGGAGCCCTGCGGAAAGGTACCGGTATCGAAGCCGGGAATCACCAGGGGGACGGTCATGGTCAGGGCCAGCGCCAGGCCTCCTGTCACTACCGAGCGCCTGAATTGTCCGGCACCCCGTCCCGAACCGGACTGCAGCCTGGCGTCCGGGGCGAACCAGTGGCTGCACCCGAGGATGAGCAGGTAGCCCACCGCCGCGCCGATGAACCCGGCGATCCCCACGCTTTGGGGTTTGATGGTGGCCGGGACCACCATCACCGCCAGGAGGCCAATGCCGCTGGCGGCCGGCATGGACAACGGAACGGCGAGGGCATCGATCAAGATCACCAGGAGGCCCAGGCAGGCGCACATGACAAAGACGATCCCTGCGTTGGGTGCAACAGGCGCGCTCTCGGACACCACCGTCTCCGCGGCCCGCTTGATAAGGCGTCCGACGGCGGTGAAGGTTCCGCTGGTGGGAATGAATCCCGCCAGGCTTTCCTGACGGCAGAAAATGAAGCTAAGAACACCGGCCAAAGAGGCAAAGGACGCCAGCGTGGCGAGCAGGGGCTGGGCACGGAGCGCCCGGAGCACAGCAAGCGTCAGCGCAACCACCACCACGGTGGTGCTCAGCGGCATGAACCAGGCCCAACCCCGAAGGACGCCATTCAGCGACAAGGCAGCGCCAAGAACAGCCACGGCAATGGATCCCGCCATGGCCCACGGATAGGGCCCGGCTCCCGGGTTTTTCGGGCGGGGTGATGGTCCGGACGGTCGAGGTGCGGACCCGCCGTCGGGTTGGGCCGGCGCGTTGGGGGAGCCGCGGTGGGACGTGGCAGTCATCGGGGCACCGCCGCTCCACGACGGACATCCATGGCCGCATCGGCTGCAGCTACGATCCCGCCCCCATCAAAGGCTGACCAGGCTGCAGTCAAGAGAGTCTTTGAGGTGACAGCGGCCGCTCTCCAGCCTGCCAGGCGCAGAATCTCCAAGACGTCGTCATTGTTCCGTGAAGCATCGGTCACCACCAAGGCGAAGGCATTGGCTCCGTACCCGGCCGCGGGAGCAAGCGCCCGGGCCTCCGCGAGAGTCAGGTTGCCCACCATGGCCAGCAGGGGGCCACGCAGGCGATGCGCCGAAAGTTTGTCCATCAAACGGTCGTTGAAGGGAGAATCCGTGGTCTCTGCTGCTGGAGAGGGGGAGCTTTCTGTGTAGTTTGCGTGCTCGATCCGGTGGTGTTCCGCCCTGATGTGCTTGGGGCCGCTGAGCTCCACGGCAGCCAGTGCCTCGGCGATTGCCTGAAGACCGCCCGCGCCCTGGAACTCCTCAGCATCCGGATCCGTGGCGGACCGCGAACGGTGGAACGCCGGTCCGCCGAATGAGTCAAGGAGCCTCAGGGAGTAATTTCGTTCTGCCAAGTGTGCGGCGATGGACATCGCTGCCGTGACAATCCACTCAAAGTTGGGACTGGTCACCAAATCCGAGTCTTCGTCGCGGCCGCCGAACACGGACCCGTTTCCGGCGGCAAACGCGGAGAACCTCTGGTCAAGGATGAGGGTGGCTTCCGGTGTGGTCACCGACTCTTCCTGACGAACCATGAGCTGGCCATGCCGGGCGGTAGCGGCCCAGTGAACGCGGCGCATAGGGTCACCGTGCCTGTACTCACGGGTCATGATGTCGTCATCGCTGGGATTGGCCCGGATGCGGGTGGCCGTCACGCCATCGTTGCCGCGCGCACCGGCGAGGCCGGTGACGGGAAGTTCGACGGCGGCAGGCGTCACAGTGAGGATGTCGCCGTCGTCAATGGCGTGCCTGCGTAACGACAAGCCGAACGGGTCACTGAACTCAGCCGTGACCGGACCAATCCTGAACTGTCCCCGCTTGCCCGAGCGAAGATGATATTCATAGCGGCTGGTGCCTCCGGACGCTGATCTGGCCGGAAAACGGAAAGCGGGAGGCTCCCCGAAACGAGGAGGCAACTGCTCCTCCATGATGACCTGCCCCGTGGCATACGAAGAACGGGCAACAGCCAGGCGAACAGTGGTGGTGCTTGCGGTCTCCACCGTGGACGGATTGAACTCCCTGTACACCTGGAACTTGGGTTTGAGCACCCTGACACCGGCAAGTGCAACCAAGGGAAGCAGAATCAGCAAAACGGCCAAGGACAGGAGATCGCGCCGGCCCATGACGTAGGCGCACCCCAGCGAGAGCGCCCCGGCTGCCAGGAGACCCCAGCCGCGGTTGGTGAACAAGTGCTTGGGAAGCCGATCCATGAGCGCCATGAGGGCACGTCTCCTAAACGCTGTTCCTGTCCCTGCGCCATGCGCCGGGCGGTTCCTGGGCAACGGGCAGGGAAGCGAAAATGCCCCGGAGAATGCTTTGCGGTGTATCGCCCGAGCTCGCGGCCTTGCGGTCCAGAATGATCCGGTGGGCCAGCACCGACTCTGCCACGTCCACCACGTCATCCGGGAGGACAAAATCCCGGCCATCCAATGCCGCTGTGGCTTTGGCCGCACGCAACAATTGGAGCAAGGACCGTGGGCTCGCACCGAGGCGGAGGCGGGCGCTGTCCCGGGTGGCCCGTCCAATGGCCACCGTGTACTCCTTGATGGCCGTGGAAACGTAGACCTGCTGGACGGTGGCGATCATGGCAGCAACATCGGCGGCCGTCACCACAGGAGTGACCTTCACCAGCGGCGATGACGCCTGGTGGGTTTCCAACATCTCGATCTCGGCATCCTTGTCCGGGTAGCCCATGGAGATTCGCGCCATGAAACGGTCACGCTGGGCTTCAGGGAGCGGATATGTGCCTTCCATTTCGATGGGGTTCTGCGTGGCCACCACCATGAAGGGCGAACCCAGCTGGTACGAGTGGCCGTCCACGGTCACCTGGTGCTCCTCCATGCATTCAAGGAGCGCTGATTGGGTTTTGGCCGAAGCGCGGTTGATTTCATCGCCGATAACAATATTCGCGAACACGGCGCCGGGGCGGAACTCGAATTGCCGGGAAGACTGGTTGTAGATGGACACACCGGTCACATCGGACGGCAGCAAATCCGGGGTGAACTGGATTCGCGACACCGTACAGTCCACACTCCGCGCCAGTGTCTTTGCCAGCAGGGTCTTGCCCACACCCGGGACGTCCTCCAAGAGAAGGTGACCTTGGGCCAGAAGAACAGTCAGAGCAAGCTTTGCCGCATCGGCTTTTCCGTCAATGACCTGATTGATGGAACCCAAGATGCGCTCGCTGGCGTCATGGAACCGCTCCGCGTCCATGACGTGCGGCCTATGCCCGTTGAGTCCCGCGCCATCCCGTGGCAGGGGGCTGTACGCCTCGCCCTGGACGGGAGAGGGTTCAACGGTGACTTGTCGCTTGGACTCCATGAATCGCCCTTCAGCCGTGGCCTAGGCAACAGCAATTTTCGCGTAACGCTGGTGGTGTTGGCCGCTTGTCCGTTCCAGACTACCCAGACAATGGCCGCCGCTGACATAGCGCTCCCGAATTTATGTGACATGTGGAATTCAAGGCGGGCTCGTTTCTCGTTGCCCAAGCAGGACCGCGGTCCGATTAAGGTGGAAGCATGTGCAATTCCCTCGCCCCCGCACCCTACAGGGCGCCAACCGGTGCAACAGAAGAAAAAGAACCGCGGCGGCAATACCCGCCAGCGCCGGAGCCACTCCCCGTAGCGGTCATGGATAACCACACTCACCTGGACTTCAGGCACGGCCTGCTGGAGGTTTCGGTCCGGGATGCGATGGACTCCGCCGAAGCGGTGGGCGTGCAGGGAGCCGTCCAGGTTGGATGCGATCTCGAATCGTCCCGATTCACAGTGCAGGCCGTGGAAGCTGATCCCAGGCTGCTCGGCGCTGTGGCCATCCACCCCAACGATGCCCCCGAATACGCGGCCCGTGGAGAGCTGGAATCCGCGCTCGCCGAGATCGAGGAGCTGGCCGGCCATCCCCGGATCCGGGCCATCGGTGAGACAGGACTGGATTTCTTCCGGACTCATGGCGAGGGACTGGCACATCAGCGGTACTCCTTCCGACGCCACATTGACATCGCGAAACGGCTTGGCCTGACGCTCCAGATTCACGACCGCGACGCCCACGACGACGTCGTGCAGGTGCTGCAGGAAGAGGGTGCTCCGGAAAGGGTGGTCTTCCACTGCTTCTCCGGAGATGAAGAGCTCGCCAGGATCTGCAACCGGAATGGTTGGTACATGTCCTTCGCCGGCACCATGACGTTCAAGAACGCAGGAAATCTCCGTGCCGCCCTGGCCATCGCCGAGCCAAGCAGGATTCTGGTGGAAACGGATTCGCCCTTCCTCACGCCGCATCCCCACCGGGGAAGGCCGAACGCCAGCTACATGGTTCCCTACACGGTCCGGTCCATGGCGGACGTGACAGGAAATGACTTGTCTGAACTTTGTTCGCGATTGGCCGAAAACACTCTGAATGCGTACGGATCTTGGGCTTAAGCGGGCTCATACGACTCCGCCGCCAGGGTCATGCCTGGATACCCGGTATGCATGTTACTTGGTCCGTTTATAACGGATCGGTTACTGTGTTAAACAAATAGCCGGGGTCGGGGAAGGCCTTCGGACGCATGTTCCGGTTCATTCCGGTGCAAACAGTTCAATGTTTTTTGGCGGCGCAGATGCCGGCAGCAAGTGTGGGACCAGGCGTATCGCTTGGCCCCTGCGTTATGCCGTCGGCATTACTTTTGCGCTTTTCCCCGTGCCCGGACGGTCTGAGAGTAATGGGCGATCGTGATCAAGTTCTTCACAACGGATGGCAAGTTCAGCTTCCTCAAAGTAGGTACCCAGTTGCTGGTAGTTGCAGCACTGGTGGTTGGTGTTGTGGCCTTTGTGGGCAACAACAAGACCGTCACCCTCAACGTGGACGGCAAAGTGAGCTCCATCCAGACCTTTGGCGGCACCGTTGACCAAGTGGTCAAGGCAGCCAAAGTCGAGTTGAAGGACGCGGATCGCGTTTCCCCCGCGCTGGACGCGAAGGTCGACAACGGCTCCGTAGTTAACATCAATCTCGCCAAGGCCGTGTCCATCGAGCTCGACGGCGCCCGGAAAACTGTGAACACCACAGCCCCTGACGTTGCTGGACTGGTGAGTGAACTCGGCGTGGCAAGCTCCTCCGAAATCTCCCAGCCCAAGGAAGCCTCCTTGGAAGTGACGGGCTCGTTCGTCTCCATTTCCACTCCCAAGACCATCAGCGTCGTAGCTGACGGCAAGGACACCAGCACCACCACGACGGCGACCGACGTCGCCACCGTGCTCAAGGACACTGGAATCACTGTGGGTACCAACGACCACATCTCCCAGCCCGGCAATGCGCCCATCGTCCAGGACATGGTGATCAAGGTCTCCCGCGTGGACACCAGCAAGACAGCCGAAGCCACAGAAGAAGTTCCCTTCGAAAGCGTCAAGAGCGACAGTGCCGAGCTCTTCAAGGGCGAAGAGAAAGTCACCCAGAAAGGCGTGGCAGGATCCTTGGTCAAGACGTTCAAGCTGGTGCTCGTAGACGGCCGTGAAGCCTCCCGCACCCTCGTATCCAGCAACGTTGCCACGCAGCCGGTGGCCGAGAAGATCAGCGTGGGCACCAAGGCCCGTCCCGTCGCCACTCCCGCACCGAAGGCAGCAGCCGCAGCCCCCGCAGCCAGCGGTCCCACGGGCGCCCCGAACGAAGCCATGTGGGACAGGATCGCGCAGTGCGAATCAGGCGGAAACTGGTCCATCAACACCGGCAACGGGTACTACGGTGGACTGCAGTTCTCCAGCCCCACGTGGCTGGCAAACGGTGGCGGAGCCTACGCTCCCAACGCCAGCCTGGCCAGCAAAGCACAGCAGATTGACATCGCCAACCGCCTCTACGCAAAGAACGGCCTCAGCGACTGGGGCTGCGCCCACGCGGCCTGACTCGGCACAGGCGATACGATACCTAGGTGACTGAACCGAATTCCGAACCCGCCGCCGTCGCGCCTTTGATGGGTGCCACAGATATCCGACGGCTCGCCGAGGAAATCGGTGTACGCCCCACGAAAACCCTGGGGCAGAACTTTGTGATCGACGGCAACACCATTCGCAGGATTGTGTCCGCCGCAAACATCGCCGACGGCGAGACCGTGCTGGAGGTAGGCCCAGGCCTCGGCTCCCTCACGCTCGGCTTGCTGGACGCGGCCAAGGCGGTGGTCGCCGTCGAAATCGACCCCGTGCTTGCGCAAAAGCTGCCGGAGACCGTGCGTGCCTGGCGGCCCGGGGCGGAAGAGAACTTCCACCTGGTGCTCTCCGACGCCATGAAGGTCACCGAACTGCCGCTACCTCCCACCGCTTTGGTGGCCAACCTGCCCTATAACGTGGCCGTGCCGGTGGTGCTTCACCTGCTGCAGCATTTCCCCAGCCTTCAGCACGGCCTGGTCATGGTGCAGGATGAGGTCGCTGACCGCCTTGCCGCCACCCCGGGCTCCAAGATCTACGGTGTCCCGTCGGTCAAGGCCGCTTGGTACGGACACATGCGAAAAGCCGGCGTGATCGGGATGAACGTGTTCTGGCCTGCCCCGAAAATCCACTCCGGCCTGGTGGCCTTCACCCGGCACGAGCCCCCGGTAACGCATGCAACCCGCGAACAGGTCTTCGCCGTCATCGATGCTGCCTTCGCGCAACGGCGCAAGACCCTGCGCGCCGCACTCGCTGGCTGGGCGGGAAGCGCATCCGAAGCTGAGCGGTGCCTTGTAGCCGCCGGTGTTGACCCCACAGCGCGTGGCGAGGTCCTGGACATCAACGCCTACGTCAAGATCGCCGAAGCCCGCCACCCCGTGGACGCATGAACCCGGGCAGCCGTAAACCCAGCAGCCTCCCGTTCGTGGGGGACCGCTTCCATGCCCGCACGGTTCGCGTCAAAGCCCCCGGCAAGGTCAACGTTTCCCTGAGCGTGGGACCGTTGCGCCCGGACGGTTACCACTCTGTTGCCAGCGTGTACCTGGCCGTTTCCCTGTACGAGGAAGTGGCCGCCACCAGCACAGAGGCTGAAGGAATCACCATCAGCATCAGCCCGGACAGCACGCTGGACCTGGACGGAGTGGACATCCCCCTGGACGAGCGTAATCTCGCCTACAAGGCTGCAGCCATCATGGCTGAAATGTCCGAAAAGCCAACGGGTGTGCACTTGGAGATCACCAAACGTGTTCCCGTGGCCGGTGGAATGGGCGGCGGTTCTGCCGATGCCGCAGCCACCCTGTTGGCGTGCGACGCACTCTGGAACAGCGGCCTCTCACGCGAGGAACTCGCGCATCTGGCGGCCGAACTTGGCGCGGACGTTCCGTTTTCGCTCCTGGGCGGCACCGCCGTCGGGCTTGGTGTGGGAGACAAACTCTCGCCCGCACTGGCCAAAGCACAGATGGACTGGGTGCTGGTTTTTGCCGACTATGGTTTGTCCACCCCTGATGTTTTCCGCACGCTGGACGGTCTCAGGGACTCGGAAGCAGTTGAGATTCCTGAACCCGTTGATGTGGACCCCACCATTCTCCAAGCCCTGCGCAACGGAGATCCTGAGACCCTCAGCCGGGTGCTGATCAACGACCTGCAGCGGGCTTCCATTACCCTGGCTCCCGGACTTCGCGACACCATTGGACTGGGTGAAGCGCGCGGCGCGCTGGCCGGGATGGTGTCCGGTTCGGGCCCCACCATCGCGTTGCTGGCCAGGGATTCTGTGTCCGCCAGCGTCCTTGCCGAGGAGTTGACCCACCGCGGTCACACCGCATTGGCTGTTCACGGCCCTGTGCCAGGCGCCCGGATCATCTCCGATACCCTCCTGTAATACGTCTTTAGTACCTCCGCATTCCAGCAGTAGAAAGTAGCACCCATTGGCCCACCTGCTTGGCGGCGAAAACCTCACCGTTTCGTTCGCGACCCGCACTGTCCTCGACGGCGTCACCCTTGGCTTGGAGGACGGCGACCGCATTGGGATGGTGGGCCGCAACGGCGACGGTAAGTCGACCCTCATGCGCCTGCTTGCCCTGCGCTCGACGCCCGACTCCGGACGCGTCACCAAACGCGGTGACGTCAACGTCGGTTACCTGGACCAAGGCGACGTTCTCGACGGCGACCTGACAGTGGGAGCTGCGATCGTCGGCGACCGCGCAGACCACGAATGGGCCGCCAACGCCAAAATCCGCGAAGTCATGGGCGGACTGGTAGGCGACGTTGACTGGCACGCCAACGTCCATGCCCTCTCCGGTGGGCAGAAACGCCGTGTAGCGCTGGCCAAGCTCCTCATCGAAGACCACGACGTCATCATGCTGGACGAACCAACCAACCACCTCGACGTCGAGGGCGTCGCCTGGCTGGCCCGCCACCTGAAAACGCGCTGGCGCGCCAACCAAGGCGCCTTCCTGGTGGTCACCCACGACCGCTGGTTCCTTGACGAAGTCTGCAACTACACCTGGGAAGTCCACGACGCCATGGTGGACATGTTCGACGGCGGGTACGCCGCCTACGTTTTGGCCCGCGCCGAGCGGGACCGGATGGCCTCCGTCGTGGAAAGCAAACGTCAGCAACTGGTCAAGAAGGAATTGGCATGGCTCAGGCGCGGCGCTCCGGCCCGAACCGCCAAACCCAAGTTCCGTATCGAAGCCGCGAACGACCTCATTGCCGACGTGCCGGATCCCCGCGACTCCGTGGCGCTGAGCAAAATGGCTACGGCACGCCTGGGCAAGGACGTGCTGGACCTCGAAAACGTGACGCTGGACTTCCTTGACGGAGCTGAGGGACAGAAGCTGTTCGACAACATTACTCTTCGGCTTGCACCGGGCGAAAGGCTCGGCCTGGTGGGCGTCAACGGGGCCGGAAAGTCCACCCTGCTGAAGCTGCTGAACGGTCAAATCCAGCCCAGCTCAGGCAAGGTCAAACGCGGCAAGACAGTAGTCACCGCCGTGCTCACCCAGGACGTCAAAGAGCTCGACGACGTCTCCGACCTGCGCGTCATCGAGGTCATCGAACGCGAAAAGCGGTCCTTCAACGTGGGCGGCAAGGAATTCACCGCAGGCCAGCTCGTGGAACAACTCGGGTTCACCAAGGAAAAGCAGTGGACCCCTGTTTCGGACCTCTCCGGTGGTGAGCGTCGGCGCCTCCAGCTCCTGCGGCTGCTGGTAGGGGAGCCCAACGTCCTCATGCTCGACGAACCCACCAACGACCTCGATACCGACACCCTTGCCGCCGTCGAAGACGTCCTGGATGGTTGGCCGGGAACGCTGGTGGTGGTCAGCCACGACCGTTACCTGCTGGAGCGTGTCACCGACAACCAAATGGCCTTGCTCGGCGACGGCAAACTCCGTGGCCTGCCCGGCGGCGTGGATCAGTACCTTGAACTGCGTGAAGCCGCACTGGCTTCGGGCGCAGTCCGCAGTGGCCAAAGTGCCCCGACGGCGGCCACGGGTTCCTCCGCGTCAGGTGCCGTTACCTCCGGTGCCAGCGAAGCGGAAAAGCGTGAAGCGCGGAAGGACCTCAACAGGATCGACCGCCAGCTCGGCAAGATCTCCCAGCAGGAAGAAAAGCTCCACACCCAGATGGCTGCGAAGTCCGAATCCGGGGACTTCGACGCTTTAGGGGAGCTCAACGCCAAACTGCGGGAATTGCTTGAGGAAAAAGAGGGCCTGGAGCTGGAATGGCTGGAGGCCGCCGAAACCCTGGGGGAGTAGGGCGGGGCTGGCTACACCGTGCGCGCGCTGGCAGTCGGCACAGCCGCACGCATCCTCCGCGTGCTGGCTCGTTCTTCGCCTTGACGCACGCTTCCGGATGCCTGCCGCCGATTACCAGCGCTCTCTCACATCCCTAGGGTTTCGGGCCAACCCTCGTGCACATCCCTCGGGTTTGGGGCGAACCCTCGTGCACATCCCTCGGGTTTGGGGCGAACCCTCGTGCACATCCCTCGGGTTACTGGGCTGGTTCGTAGCCTATGAGCCAGTGGAGTCCGTGTCGGTCCACTACCCGGCCATCTGATGCGCCCCACGGTTTTGGTGCGAGCGGGTCCACGGTCCGGCCCCCGTCGGCGAGCTTGTCGAACCACTCGTGGAGAACACGTGGTTCGGCTGCTCCCAGCAAAGACAACATGGCGCCTTCCATGGCCACCGATTTTTCGCCACCCGCAGTGTCAGATCCCCCCAGTGAAACCGGCCCACTCAGGACCCCGCGCGATCGCATCGAGCGGCCCGTCAGTCCGGCTGAACTCAGCATAGGTGTACAAGGAAAGTTCCCCGCCGAAAATCTCCGCGTAGAAGCCGAGCGCCTCACGCGCCGTCCCGGGGAAGCTGACATAGAGCTGCGGTGCCGTCATGACTACATCCTACAAATCATCAAGCACGTTGGATGTGAGAGACGGTTGGGCTCAAGGGCGTGGGATGTGAGAGACGGTTGGGCTCAAGCACGTGGGATGTGAGAGACGGTTGGGCTCAAGCACGTGGGATGTGAGAGAGCGTTGTGACGGGCACCCGGCAGCCACACCGCCAATGCGGCCACACCGCGGGAATAGGCCTACTCTTCGCTGCGGAGCCCGGGCTCTTTTTGCAACCCCGTCAGCCCGTTCCACGCCAGGTTCACCAGATGCGCTGCAACGGCCCGCTTGTCCGGAGTGCGGCTGTCGAGCCACCATTGGCCGGTCATGGCCACCATTCCAACGAGCATCTGGGCGTACATGGCTCCATCGGCCGCGCTGAACCCCCTGCGCGCGAACTCGTCGGAGAGCAGGTGTTCCACTCGGGCAGTGACGTGGGAGAGCAGCGTGGAGAAGGCGCCCTCGGGCTGCGAGGGCGGAGCGTCACGCATGAGGATCCGGAATCCGTCCGTGCGGTCTTCGATGTACCCCAAGAGGGCCAGTGCCGCTCTTTCCACCAGCACCCGGGGTTTGGCTTCAGTACTGAGGGCCTCGGTGATGGAGTCCAGGAGAATATGGAACTCAGTCTCCACGACCCGCCGGTAAAGGCCTTCCTTGGATCCGAAGTGCTCGTAGATCACGGGTTTGGAAACACCGGCGGAGGCGGCGATTTCCTCAATGGTGGTGCCGTCCAATCCACGGGCCGCGAAGAGGGCGCGTCCGACGCCGATGAGCTGAGACCTACGCTGCTGACCGGTCATCCGTACCCGCACTGCGGGTACGTTGGTGACGTGCTCCGCGGGCTCGGGCGCGGCCGACGGGCGGGGGAGGTCAGTGCGGTTGCTCACGTGACCATCATGCCCTAATCGGCCTTTGGAGGGGCTGATGCGCAGGCCTGCGGAGGGCGAAAGGGTGAGGCGCGGAGCGAGCTCGGGGCGGTCAAGTCGCGAAGGACGTGGTGGTCATGGCAAACTAGATTCTTGTGTGTGCATCCCGGTGATCCGGGAAACCCTCCGGGCCGCAAGATTCGGGGGACGAAAGCATGCGCGGTCCGCTCTGGTGTAATGGCAGCACCCCGGCCTTTGGAGCCGTGGAGTATAGGTTCGAATCCTATGGGCGGAACGGTCGGAAAATGCGCTCCTTCTCTGTACCTGTAGCGGCTCTCATGGTGCCTGGGTCCATTGTTGGATGGCGGCATTCCGAAGCCGGGTTACCCGGGACATACCGAGCAAGGAGAGCCAGTACGTGAGCCCCGAAACCATCGGTCCCGCGGCGGTGATTGTTCTGGCCGCAGGTGCCGGAACGCGCATGAAGTCGCGGACTCCCAAGATCCTCCACGAAATCGGTGGCCGCTCCATGGTTGGGCACGCACTACTTGCCGCCCGTGCCATCCACCCTCTGAAGCTGGCCTTGGTTGTCCGGCACGAGCGGGACCGTGTGGCCGAGCACGTCTCAGCTCTTGATCCGGAAGCGCTGATTGTTGACCAGGACGAGGTTCCCGGTACCGGCCGCGCAGTGGAAGCTGCGCTCAACGCCTTGGATGCCGACGCCGAGCTTTCCGGCACCGTGGTAGTCACCTACGGCGATGTCCCGCTGCTCACCGGCCAGCTTCTTGGCGAACTGGTGGCAACGCACGAGGCTGAAGGCAACGCTGTTACGGTCCTGACCGCCGTGTTGGACGACGCAACCGGGTACGGCCGTATCCTGCGCGCCGAAGACGGCACCGTCACCGGTATTCGCGAGCATAAGGATGCCAGTGACACCGAGCGCGCCATCCGCGAGGTCAACTCCGGTATCTACGCTTTCGACGCCGCTGTTTTGCGGACCGCACTGACGAAGGTCACCACGGATAACGCGCAGGGCGAGATGTATCTGACTGACGTCCTCGGGTTGGCTCGTGACGCCGGCGGACGGGTGGCCGCCGTCGTGACTGACGACCGTTGGCAGGTTGAGGGTGCCAATGACCGCATCCAGCTGTCCGCGTTGGGTGCCGAACACAACCGCCGCATCATCGAGTCCTGGATGCGCGCAGGGGTAACTGTGGTGGACCCCGCCACCACGTGGATCGACTCCACCGTCACCCTCGAAGAAGACGTCCGCTTGCTGCCCAACACCCAACTGCACGGTGCCACCACTGTGGCGCGCGACGCCGTCGTGGGTCCGGACACCACCCTGACTGACGTCAAGGTGGGTGAGGGCGCCAAGGTGATCCGCACGCACGGCTCCGGCGCCACCATCGGGGCGAAGGCCAGTGTTGGACCGTTCACGTACCTTCGCCCTGGCACGGTCCTTGGCGAGACCGGCAAGATCGGCGCGTTCTACGAAACAAAGAACGTCACCATAGGCCGTGGCTCCAAGCTGTCCCACTTGGGCTACGCCGGCGACGCCGAGATCGGCGAAGACACCAACATCGGTTGCGGCAACATCACCGCCAACTACGACGGCGAGAAGAAGCACCGCACGGTGATCGGCTCGGGCGTCCGCACAGGTTCCAACACGGTCTTCGTGGCTCCTGTGACGGTTGGCGACGGCGCCTACAGCGGCGCCGGTGCCGTCATCCGCAAGGATGTTCCCGCGGGAGCGTTGGCCCTCAGCCTGGCCGCGCAGCGGAACGCTGAAGGTTGGGTCCTGGCCAACCGTCCGGGCACCGACTCCGCAAAGCTGGCTGAGGCCGCGCACGAGTTGACGCCCGCCTCCACATCCTCACAATCCCCGGCAACCACAGAAGAGGGCAAATAGGCATGAGCGAAATTACCGCACACGGCGAGAAGAAACTGATTCTCGCCGCCGGAAGGGCGCATCCGGAGCTGGCGCAGGAAATCGCGAAGGAGCTGGAGACCGAGCTCCTGCCCATCGACGCCTACGACTTCGCCAACGGGGAAATCTACGTCCGTTCGGCTGAAAGCGTGCGAGGCACCGATGCCTTCGTCATCCAGGCCCACCCGGCTCCGTTGAACAACTGGCTGATGGAGCAGTTGATCATGATCGACTCCCTTAAGCGCGCCTCCGCCAAGAGGATCACGGTTGTTTCCCCGTTCTACCCCTACTCCCGCCAGGACAAGAAAGGCCGCGGCCGCGAGCCCATCTCCGCCCGCCTGGTCGCCGACCTTTACAAGACTGCCGGCGCGGACCGCATCATGTCCGTTGATCTGCACACCTCGCAGATCCAGGGCTTCTTCGACGGCCCCGTTGACCACTTGATGGCCATCCCGCTGCTGGCTGACTACATCCGCACCAAGGTGGAAGCCGACAACATCACCGTGGTTTCCCCTGACACCGGCCGCGTCCGGGTTGCAGAGCAGTGGGCCGAGCGCCTGGGCGGTGCCCCGCTCGCTTTCGTCCACAAGAGCCGTGACCTCACCGTGCCGAACCAGGCCGTTTCCAAGACCGTTGTTGGCCAGGTTGAGGGCCGCACCTGCGTCCTGATCGATGACATGATCGACACCGGTGGAACCATTTCCGGCGCCGTCCAGGTCCTGAAGAATGCCGGAGCCAAGGACGTCATCATCGCCTGCACTCACGCCGTCTTCTCCGATCCCGCCGCGCAGCGCCTCGCGGATTCCGGTGCCCGTGAAGTGGTTGTCACCAACACGCTGCCCATTCCGGCAGAGAAGCGCTTCCCGTCGCTGACGGTGTTGTCGATCGCCCCCTTGATCGCGCGCGCCATCCGCGAAGTGTTCGACGACGGTTCGGTCACCAGCCTGTTCGACGGCAAAGCATAACGCCGGACTGCTGATTTTGAGCGGGCCATCCGCCGCCTTTCGGCGTGCGGGTGGCCCGTTTTCTTTGGCCGTTTTCAGAAAGAGCGCAGAGCGCTGCTAAACTCTTGGGGATACCTTGGCGAGGGAGAGCACATCCGGTTCGCATTTTGTGGACCAGGGTTGCGGGTCTCCGTTATCGACTGGGTCTGCATCTCCTTCAACACAGGCGGAACGGCTGCTCTCAGGCCGATCTCAGCCGGGCGTAGAAGGTCTCCAGACCTCCGCCCTTGCTGATACACCAGCCCGGACTTTCCGGGTGCCACAGTAATCAAGGAGTACACATGTCTGAGCAGAAGCTCACCGCAGAACTGCGCACCGAGTTCGGCAAGGGTTTTGCCCGCCGTGCACGCATGGCCGGCCAGATCCCGGCAGTCATTTACGGTCACGGCGCAGAGCCCATCCACATCAACCTGCCGGGCAAGGCCACCACGCTCGCAGTGCGCGTTTCCAACGCCCTCCTGGCAATCGACGTCGACGGCGAGCAGCACCTGACGCTCGTCAAGGACATCCAGCGCGATCCCGTAAAGCAGATCATTGAGCACGTTGACCTGCAGACCGTTAAGGCCGGCGAGAAGGTTACCGTCGATATCGCCATCCACGTTTCCGGCGAAGTTGCTCCGGGTGCTGTTGCCAGCCTCGAAGCCACCACGGTTTCCCTTGAGGCTGAAGCAACCCACGTTCCCACCGCCGTCGAGGTCACCATTGAAGGCCTGAAGGCCGGCGAGAACATCCACGCTTCCGACCTCGTCCTGCCGAAGGGTTCCACCCTGCTCACCGAAGGCGACACTCTGGTGGTCCGCATCGCTGAAGCCGCCAGCTCGGAAGAAGAAGAGACCACGGAAGATGCTGCCGAGTAGTCTTCTGACTGCTTGAGGCTTCCGCCTTCGAGTGGCCGGGCACCCCTTGGGTCCCGGCCACTTTCTTCATTACCGCCCCTGCTTCCTGCTGAATCCAAGCACGCTACCTAGGATGAAACCATGACTGACACCTGGCTGATTGTCGGCCTCGGCAACCCCGGCAGTGAGTACAGCAATAATCGGCACAACATTGGCCAGATGGTGCTGGATGAACTGGCCTCGCGCATGGGTGGGAAGTTCAAGGTCCACAAAGCCCTCGCCCAAGTGGTGGAGGGACGGCTGGGTATCGGGGGTCCCCGTGTGGTGCTGGCCAAGCCCATGACATATATGAACCTCAGCGGCGGACCCGTGGCAGGGCTGTGCAACTTCTTCGACATCGCGCCGGACCACGTCATCGCCGTCCACGACGAGATTGACATTCCTTTTAACACAGTCAAGCTAAAAATCGGCGGCGGCGAGGGCGGTCATAACGGCCTCCGGGACATCTCCAAAGCACTTACCACCAAGGATTACCTGCGCGTCAGAGTAGGGGTGGGCCGGCCGCCGGGACGCATGGAAACGGCCGACTACGTGCTCCGGGATTTTGCCACCGCAGAGAAAAAGGAGTTGCCATTCCTCCTGGACGAGGCCGCTGACGCCGTGGAACTGCTGATGGACCAAGGCCTGCTCGCTGCGCAACAGAAACACCACCCCGCCAAAGCTTGAGCAAATCTTGAGGAAAGACTGATGAAAGACTGACAGTCCCGAGGACCTTTAGGCCTACAAACCAAGGGCGCCCGAAGGTAGTGTGCATGGTACGCAGGTAAGCGGTGGGGGTCTACCGCGAATGTGTAGCTAAGGATGCGGATGTCGTCGGAGTTGCTAAACAGGAGCGGTGGAGGCGCAGCGAGGGCTGCGGCTCCCGATCTGTTGGGCGGCCCAACAGACCGCCAGACGTGGTCACTTCTGGCACGGAGCCACGATCTATCAAAGGCCGGCAAGCACCTCGAATCACCTGATTCCTACGGAGTGGTCCTCACCGGGGAACGGGGAATCGGCAAGTCCGGCCTGGCAAGGGCAGTAGTGTCCTCCCTGGGCCCCAAAGTCCATAGCCTTCAATTGCGCAACACCGTCGCCAGCGGCCAGACCCCTTACGGATGCCTCGGATTCCTGCTGGCCCGCTTGCCATCGACCGCCGTGGGATCGCCCACGGCCATCCTGCACGCGGTGACCAACTTGATCAGGTCAGAAGCCGCGGGCCGGGACACTGTGTTCATCGTGGACAATGCCGGCGGTATGGACCCGATGAGTACGGGCGTTCTTTTGAACCTCATGGCTACCGGCACCGCGAAAGTCATCGCCACCGTTCAACGCGCCAGCGACCTCCCCGCCGATTTTCACCGGCTGGTCCTCGAAGGGGGGCTGGGCGAGGTCCACCTGAACACGCTCAGCGAGGAACAGACCAAACAAGTGTTGGGCTCAGTCCTTGGGCACTACGTTTCATCAACCCTGGTGGGCTCGCTGCATTCCGCCGTGGGGGGCAACCCCATGCTCCTGCATGCACTTCTTGAGGAGCAGCGGCACACGGGCAACCTGGTCCTCAACGATTCCGTCTGGACGCTTCGAGACCGGATCCATCTGGACGGCGCCACGGTAGTGGAGGACTTTGTCCGTTCCAGGCTGGCGCGCGAACCGCAAGCCAGCAGGACCGTCGTCGAAATCCTCTCCTGTGCGCAGCGCGCAACGTTGCTGGATTTGGCAGGGATCTTCGGCACCGAGGTTCTGGTGGACATGGAGGAGTCAGCACTGCTGACTATTGAGAAGACCGGTAAGCACTGGGTCTCGCTCCGGGACCCCTACGTGGGGGAAGTGGTCCGCGGCTGGCTCAGTACCCGCCGTATGCGCGAGCTGCGGCTCATGCTGCACGGTCCCGAAGAGCCCGAACTACAAGCGTTGGCGCCGCAGGATCTCCTGAGCTACGCGGCGTGGATGCACGCTTCCGAAGACGAGCCCGCACCCTCGCCCGCACACGCCCTCGCGGCCGGGCGGGCGGCGCTGGATGACTACGACCCCAACTTTGCCATCCAATGCACCCTGCCTTTGGACCCTCAACACAGTGAATGGGTTCCCGGGCAACGCCTGAAGGCTGCCGCCTACCTCATGCTGGACCTGCCGTTGCATGCGGTCCAAGCCCTGGATGAGGTGTCCGAGTCCCACTTGGCGTCCCTGGAACCGTTGGAGTTCGCGGAGGTCACGGCAGCGAAGTGCCAGGCAATGACGTGGATTGACGGTCGTTCAGGAATGGTGCCAGGGGTGATCGCTGCCGGCCTGGATGCACTCGAAGCCAAAGCCCCGAATTATCCGGTAGAGGTCATGACCAAGGCGCGCAACCGCCTCCAACTCTGTAGCTACGAGTACAAAACCTACACAGGTGAGTACTCGGCAATGATTGAGGATTTGGAAGCCGAACTGGCCAAGGATCCGGCGGAGGACCGTGAACATTGGCTTAAGTCCTCCTTCTTCCTGATCGAGGCACGCTGCATGCTGGGCAGGGAGTTGGAGGCACAACAACTCGCTCGCACCGTTTCACGGCACTTGGGGGACGCGGGCCGCCTTGCACAGTTGGAAGAATCGTTCGCCAAGCATGCATTCCTGGTGCTCCTGTTGTCCGGGCAATGGCGCAAGTGCATCGAACTCATGCGCCGCACGCCCTCGGGGTCCTCGCGGCTTCAATACCGGGGTGCGCTCACTGAACTGGGCGTCGGGCTCGCGTTCGCCTATGCAGGCAAGCCGGCCAGCGCGATTGAACCCCTGCGATCAGCCGTTGCTCAGCTGGAGCTCCGGCCCAGCATGAACATGAACAAAGTTGCCTACGCTGCCACAGCTTTTGCCTACGCTCAATTGGGCAATTCCTTGGAGGCCGGACGGTACCTTGACCTCTACAGGACATGCAGGGGAGTGGGGACGTTCTTCTCCGAATCCGTAGCTGAGTTCTGTGCCGAGATGGCCGGGCGCTGGATGGGGGACCCGGAGGTGAAGCAGCGGCTGCTGGTCCGCGTACGGAACGACATTGACCAGCAGCGGTTCACCACGGCCGGCATCAACCTTTTCGGGGCCACCGTAGAAGGCACGGACGAGGAATACCGGCTGTTGGAAGACATTGCCGGCCGCCGGCAAGGGCCCTTGGCCAAGATCTCCGGTGACCTTGCCCGCGGCGCACTGACGAAGAGCTCCCGCTCCCTGCTCGCGGCAGCTGATGCCGCAGCATCGCTGGACCTGCTGGTAGTTGAAGCCCGATGCGTGGCCATGGCGCTTGATTACGCCAGGGACGCCGGTGAAACCACGGCCGCCCGGACAGCGCAGCTCAGGCTCGAACGGTTGGAGCATTCCGTCCCCGCATTACCCATCCAGCCACGCAGCGACGCGCCGGTATTGACCGAACGTGAACGTCAGATTGCTAAACTCGCGGGAAAGGGTGTCAGCAACCGTGAAATCGCGATGGATATTGGGGTGTCTGTGCGAACTGTAGAAGGCCATCTATACCAGGTGTTCACCAAGCTCGGCGTATCATCTCGGGGCGAGCTCCATGGGCTGCTGTGAATCAAAGCGTGGCACTTCCGTAAGCCTGGCATGGGTTGCCCATGCAGGCTGAGCACCTTGTAGGCCGGGACGCGGAACTGGACCTGGCTATGGAGATTTTGAGGCAGGAAGGCGCCGGTGCCGTGCTTCTGGTTGCCGATCCCGGCATTGGCAAGACCGCCCTGGCAGCCGAAATCGCAGCCCGCCTGGCCGGAGAAATGGTGGTGATGAGGATTCATGGGAGCCCTGCGTTATCCGCCGTTCCGTACGGCGTCCTGGCCCCTTATCTACTGGACCTCCCCGTGGAGCAAGCAACCTCGCCGGTGGCGATCCTTCGCGAGTTCTGGTCCCAGTTCGAGAGACGCCGTGGCGGCGACGGAGCGCGCCTGCTGCTGATCGTGGACGACGCCCACGACCTTGACGAAGGCAGCACCCAGATCCTGGCTGAGCTGGTCACTGCCGGATGGGCCCGCCTGGTAGCCACCAGCAGGCCTCGGCCCGGTTTGCCTGCAGCGTTGCTGCAGCTCTGGTATGACGGACTGGCGGAGCGGTTGGAGCTCCACCCCCTGGACAAGGAAAACGTTACCGAGCTGGCGGAAAAAACCCTCGGGGGAGCGGTCATGACCAGCGCCGCAGGGATCCTGCACACCATGTCCGAAGGTAACCCTTTGCTGCTTCACTGCCTCCTTGAGGACTCGAAGACTGACGGGAACCTGGTCCGCCGGAACGGCGTGTGGCTCCTGACGCGGGCGCTCTCCGGGAGCGGAGAAAGCCTTGCCGAGGTAGTCCGCAACAGGGTCCTCCGGACCAGCGAAGCCGAACGGGAGGCAATGTACGTCATTGCCCTGTCCGAGCCCGTTCCCGCTCCCGTGGTGGACATGCAGGTAGGCAGGGACACCGTGCGGGCACTGATGGACAACCGGCTGGTGATCTCCTCCAACGGGCCCGGAGGGCCCCTGAAGATGTGGCACCCCCTCTACAGCGAGGCGCTGCGGCAGATCGTTTCGCCCGCCCGCAGCCTCCAGATCCGCCAGCGCATGGTGCAGCAATTGCCGGCGGAACCGTTCACGGCGGAGGGCCTGCTGCGCACGGTGAGCTGGGCCCTGGACTGTGGTGACGCCGTCGACGACGAACAGCTGCTGGAAGCAGCTTTCCTTGCCGCGAAGACACACCAGCACCCGCTGGCCATCGCGGCGGCGGACAAGGTCCGCTCGGACGCACTGCTGCCCCGGGCACGCGCCGTCATGGCGCTGGTCAACTACGTCGACGGCGACTACCGCGGTGCCGTCCAGCTGCTGGAAGCAGGCTCCGGGTTCCTGGACGCTGATGCTTCGGTACCCTTGGGCGCGAGCCTCTTGTGGGCAGCTGCGCGGGCCGCCGCGGGCGACTCGCCAGCTGACATTGTGGCCGATGCGTGGACTGCTGCAAAAGCCTTGATGGGCGAGCGGGAGTTGGCTGACCCTGCGCCCCTGACTATCGAAGGGAACGTACGGGCCCTGGAAGTGGCGGCACTCGCCAAGGACGGCCACTACGAGGAACTCCGCGAGAGCTTGGACCGCTTCACCGATGAGTTCGCAAAGGACGGCTGCGATCTTGCGGCACACCGGATGTTCCTGCGTGCCATGCAGTGTGAACTGCTGACGGTGGAAGGTCAGGCCGTCGAGGCAATGGACGCCGGCCGCGAGGCTTTGCTGTTGTTGGACGAGCACCACCAAGAGCATTTGTACCTCAGCGACTTCGTCCTGCTGCGCTACACACTAGCCGCCCTGGAATCCGGAGACTGGGAGGCTGCCGGGACTGGCCTTGACCGCTACGCCGCCGCTTCGGCCAGTGGACTCATCTACTTCGGGGGCGATATTGAGGCGCTCAAAGGCTTGTCATTGCTGCGTCAGGGCCGCTTGGAAAAGGCCGTAGAACTGCTGACGCCGGCCGTCGAAGCCTTGCAGCTTAGCGACCCCCTGCAGCTACGAAGCCTCGGAACCGCGCTGGCGTTTTACGCAGCGGCCAAGTCCGGCAATACCCAGCTGGCCCGGCGGTTGGAAAGTGAGCAGGGCGCCACTGCCGCCGGTGGTGCGTACGTGGAGGCGCTCGCGGAGTTGTTCAGGCTCGCCGGGGAGGAACTTCTCACTACGGGTCAAGGGCTGCAGAAATTGCGCGACCTACCGGAAATACCGGAATCCGGCCATCTGCACCGGCAACCAGGCATTCTGCTGCAGAACCTGGTACTCAGGGCCGAGCTCGGAGACGTGCAAGCCATGGAGTCCCTCCGGGAAACGGCATCGTCCATGGCCGGAAGCTGGGCAACGGGCTGGGCATCCCTGGCGGCGGCACAGCTGAGCGGTGAAGGCCAAGGATTGGTGAACGCAGGTAACCTCCTGGCTGCGACCGGGATGCCCGGACCGGCCGCGGTGGCGTTCGACAAAGCGGCCCTGACTTTTGACGCCGAGGGCAAGCGGCCCGAAGCCCGGCAGGCAGCCGTACTGCGGGATGTCAGCGAGGCCGGCCTGGGCGATGCCCTGGCCCATGACCCACACGCCGAGGCTGATCGGTCCGTGCCGCTGACCCGACGCGAGCAGGACATCGTGGCATTGGCTGTCTCGGGCCTTACCGACCGTCAGATTGCCGAGAAACTCATGGTGTCAGTCCGGACCGTGGAAGGCCACTTGTACCGGAGCTACGCCAAACTGGGTATCCGCAGGCGGGAAGATCTGGGCGCTGCCGTCCGTCCGTGACGCCGGCACCTGAGTACCCGCATAACTGACGCCAAAAACACCCATCCTTGGAACCACGCGGATTTAACCAATCAATGGAGTAATGCGTGGGTGTTTCGTGTCGGGACCAAGTAGTGCCCTGTCAGGGGACTGAGTACAACAGAGTACCGGGGGCGCAAAAGCAGTCGGTTTTTCGAGTACCAACTACTGATGTACGGCAAGTTGCTCCCCGGCAGTATTGATCTTGGAAGAACGGTTCAGCCCCAAGCATCACCGGGATTCCGAAAATCGCATCACCCGCATCGGAGGTCTCTTGAGCCGATGCTCCGGCCACCGACTGGTGGTCCGGCCCTGTACGAAGCCGGCGGCGACAGAGTCTTCTGAGACCGAGACTCTCCCCCCAGCCGCCGCCGGCTTCTAGGCCAGGTACCCCGCCCACCGCGGACCCCGTAAACCCCTCCCGGATCCTGGGACATTGCTAATGGAGTGTGCATGTTGCCGGACCCTTGGCTGGACGAAGACACCGTCGCAGCTGGTCTGAGGCCATCAACATTTCCGGATAGAGCGCAACTCCTGGACCTCATCCTGTCAGCCGTACCGTCCACGACCACCAACGGCATCGTGGTGGTGGGGGAGCGGGGTTCCGGGAAGAGCCACCTTCTGCTCGCTGTCAAAGAAGGACTCCCCAAAACCATGGACGTCCGCACCTTCACCGGAAAACCGGAACGGAGGGCCCTGAATTTCGGGGCTTTGGGTGCCATTTCCGCAGCGGAAGCGGACGAGGCCGTAGCGCCGGGCCTCCACGTCCTCAGGGCCCTGACCAATACTCTGGGGCCGGCCGACTACTTGTACAAGCCACCACGTGGACGACGCCGGAGCAAGCGGCAAGTTCAACCGGCACGGCCGCAGCTGGTCCTGTTGGTGGACGATATCCATTACGTCGATCCGGCCTCCCTGGCGGTCCTGCTGCAACTCATTCCCGGCTTCGGTGCCACCTTGGTTGCCACGGCAGAAAGTCGCCACCCCCTGCCACCAGATCTTTACCAGCTCTGGGAAGACGGTTTTCTGGAGCAGTATTTCCTGCCACCCTTTACGTTCAGTGAGGCACATGCTCTGTGCGAGTCCGTCCTTGGCGGGCAGGTGCAACGACGTGCGAGCAGCCTCCTTGCCGCCCTGAGCGGCTTCAACGTTGGGGTGTTATGCCTCGCCGTCAACGACGCACGCCGCTCCGGTTTCCTGGTCCGTAGTGATGGTTACTGGACCATCGATGTCCGCGCGCACTGTGACTGGCCCGGCGTGGTTGAGCACGTGCGGGCTGAGAACATCTCACGCCCGCCGGAAGAGCGCCAGGCCCTGGAACTCATCGCGCTCTCGGAACCCGTGGCCCTGGAGGTGGTGGAGCACCACTTCGGCCGGAAAGCCGTGGACCATCTCCTCGCGAATCACGACATCAGGGTGCTGCCCGGCCAGCCCCCGCTCCTCCGCACGAGCTCGTGGCTGCGAGGCGAAGGAACCCGGCTGTCCGTACCGCATTCCAGGAGCCTGGCCCTCCGGTTGGGTGTGGAGGAACCCGGGCTGACCACCGAGACGGCGCCCACCATGCTGCGATGGATCACGTGGACCCTGGACTGCGGGCTGACGCTCTCTGATGAACTTCTCCTCGCTGCAGCCCCCGCCGCTGACAGGCCGTCGACCGCCGAACTTGCACTCAGGGCCGCCTCGGCAGTGACCGGTGCCGATCATCGTGACGAAGCCAGGCTGGTCAGAGCACGGGCGTTGATCGCCGAAGGCCACGTCCGTGAAGCAGGCCCGGAACTCCGGCAGTTGGCAAGCACGGGCGGCCCCACCGAAGTGAAGATCGGCGCCGCCCACCGTCTGGTGGCACTGGGTCTGTTGGGCGCCGCACCTGGGGCGACAGAGGGCGCCCCTGGGGAAACGGATCCGGCTGTGGTGGATCCCGCTGTCGCGGATGCTGCCGGGTTGGAGCCTGCCGGGCTGGATCCCGCTGCGCTGATTGTGGAGAACCTGCACGCTGCGGAGCGTCTGCTCCTGTCCGGGGCGGCGTCGGAAGCGTTGCAACGGTCCTCGGCTGCCATGGAAGCCATCAAGGCCAACCCAAGCTTGGACATGTTCCTGCCGGGCGCGCTGCTACGCCACGTGATGGGCCTGCGGTACAACGTGGCTTGGGAACTGGTGGATCCGCTCCTGGGCACTCCCGCCGACTACACCATGCCAGCGCACCTCTCGGTGTGCCTGGACGTGGCACGCGGTTACGTCCAGCTTAGCCAAGGACTCCCACGCGCAGCCCGTGCCACCTTGGAGCCGGTCTTGGCAGAACTGCACGACGCCGGACTGCCGCACGTGCTCGCTCTGGCTGCGGCGCTGCTGGCCTACTCTGAGGCGCTGTGCGGAAACACTCCGCAGGCCATGGCAAGAGTCCGGCAAAGCATAGCTGTGCAAGAAGCTGCGCAGGGATCCGCGCCAGAATTCGCTGACCATTCTGCGGGCAAGGATCCAGCCGATCTGGTGCCCCAGGCTGGTTTGTTGACCCGGCCCGGCTTGTTGACCCAGCTCAGCGCCGTGTACGCCGCGGCCGCCCAGGACCAAGCGGCCGGCACGTCACGTCATCTGGTGGCGCTTGCGGACCACTTACACTCCCAGGGCAGCACCTTGCTGGAAGCAGAGGCGTTCTCCCTCCTGACCTTGAATGTTGCCAGTACCGCCGTCGACGACCCCGCGATCCAGCGCCGCCTCGGCGCGCTGGCAGCAGCTCTGCACGGTCCGGGCGGGGCAGCGCTGGGGACGTTTGCTGCCGCCCTGGTGGACAACGATCCCAAAGCGTTTGAGGCGGCGGGCCGGAGCCTGTCCGCGGACCGGCAGTTTGCCCATGCGGCCCTGTGCTATTCGCGGGCCGCTGCGGGTTACGAGGCCAGGACCCGGGCTGCTGCCAGCCGCCGGGCCTCGGTGCTCCTTGAGAGGCTCCGGAGCGCCTTCGACAGCGGGATCGTTCCACCGCTGGGCTGGGTACCCGGGAGGGCCGGCGGCTGAACGTGCTGAACGTGCTGTACGGCACACCTGCGGCACCGCACGGCAGGGGTCACCGTGGGATAATGAGGAGTCCCTGAAGGATTTCCAAGGAGCGTCCCTTGACTGCCGTATCAACTCCCGCCTCACTGCAACGATCCATGCATGCCATGGACAACGCGGAGGTGTTGCGGATCCGGAATGATTTCCCGGTGCTGGACCAGCTGGTCAACGGTAAACCTCTGATCTACCTTGACTCCGGCGCTACGTCGCAAAACCCGCTCAGCGTCATTGAAGCCGAGCAGGAGTACTACGAGCAACGCAACGCTGCCGTTCACCGTGGCGCCCACCACCTTGCCGTGGAAGCCACGGAGGTCTTTGAGGACGCGCGCCAGACCGTGGCGGACTTCATCGGAGCGCAGTATGAGGAAACCGTGTGGACCTCCAACGCCACGGAGGGCCTCAACCTCATCAGCTACGCCCTGTCCAACGCCGCGTTGTGGGCAGCCCAGGGACGTGGCGGTTCGGCGCTAAAGGAACTCGCGATTGGTCCTGGCGACGAGATCGTGGTCACGGAAATGGAACACCACGCCAACCTCATTCCCTGGCAGGAACTTGCCTTCCGGACCGGTGCCACGCTGAGGTACATCCCCATTGCGGACGATGGCTCCCTGAGGCTGGAGGCAGCGGCGGAGATCGTGGGGGATCGGACTAAACTCCTCGCTTTCAGCCACGCCTCCAACGTCCTGGGCACCATCAACCCCGTAGCTCAGCTCGTTTCCATGGCCCGCCGGGTCGGAGCCTTGGTTGTCTTGGACGCCTGCCAGTCCGTGCCGCACATGGCCGTTGACGTGAAGGGACTGGACGTCGATTTCGCCGTGTTCTCCGGCCACAAGATGTTGGCCCCCACCGGCGTCGGTGTCCTGTACGGGAAGCAGGACCTGCTGGATGTCCTGCCGCCGTTCCTGACGGGCGGGTCCATGATCACCACGGTCACTATGGAACGGGCAGAATACCTGCCCGCACCACAGCGGTTCGAGGCCGGAACCCAGCGCATCTCCCAAGCGGTGGCCCTGGCAACTGCAGTTAATTACCTTACTGAGACCGGCATGGACCGCATCCACGCGTGGGAGTCCACCCTGGGTCAGCGTCTGGTCAAAGGGCTGGAGGGCATTGATGGCATTCGCGTGGTTGGTCCTGCGTCCGGTACCGAACGGATCGGGCTGGCAGCCTTCGACGTCGCCGGTGTCCACGCGCACGACGTCGGCCAGTTCCTGGATGACCGAGGCATCGCCGTTCGCGTGGGCCACCACTGTGCCCAGCCGCTGCACCGCCGCCTGGGCCTGACGGCAACCACCCGTGCCAGCACCTACCTTTACAACACCACGGACGATGTCGACGCTTTCCTCGACGCCGTCTCGGGTGTCCGGGCCTACTTCCAGGCCTGACATGCGGCACCGGCCTTGGCCACGTAGCCGTCAACCACGATTTCCCCAGAAGAGGCACCACGCATCATGAGTCTTGACCAGCTGTACCAGCAGATCATCCTGGACCACTCCAAGCAGCGGCACGGCAGCGGCCTGGCCGAAACGGATGCGCCCGACGGTACGTCCACCGGTCAATCGCACCAGTTGAACCCCGTGTGCGGAGATGAGGTGACCCTGCGGCTTGCCGTCTCCGAGGGAACCGTACGGCAAATCAGTTGGGACGGTGCGGGCTGCTCCATCTCCATGGCCTCGGCCTCCGTGCTCAGCGAACTTGGCGAGGGCATGTCCGTGGAGGAGCTCCACTCGGTCATCGATAATTTCCGGGAGGTGCTCCGGTCCCGCGGAAAAGTGCAGGCAGACCCGGAAATCCTGGGCGATGCCGCAGCCTTTGAAGGTGTTGCCCGTTACGCAGCCCGGGTTAAGTGCGCCATGATTTCCTGGGTGGCGGCCGAGGACGCGCTCAACCAGGCCACCGCGTAGCCGCAACCGGAGCAGCTCCGCCTCAGGCGCGGGCGAAGACGTCAGGTACGCCGTCGCCGTCGTCGTCCCGTTCTTCATCCGCCTGCACCTGACGGTACCGCCGGTTGCGGGCTTTAAGCACGACGGCGGCGAGCAGCGCCGAGATCAGGGAGCCTGCCAGGATGGCCACCTTGGCGTGGCCGTTGTGGGTGGAGCCGGCCCCGAAGCTCAACTCGCCGATCAGCAATGAGACGGTGAAGCCGATCCCGGCCAGCAGCGCCAAGCCGAAGAGGTCGATCCAGGCAATGCTGGAATCCAGGCTCGCGCGGGTGGTTTTGGTGACCAGGAACGTGGTGCCGAAGACGCCCACTGCCTTGCCCACCACCAAGGCCGCAACGATGCCCACGGCCACAGGGTCCGTGAGCGCGGCGCCCATGCCGTCGAGTCCGCCCAAGGCCACGCCGGCTGAGAAGAACGCAAAGACCGGCACTGCAAAGCCTGCCGAGAACGGGCGAAGCTTGTGCTCGAGGTACTCGGCCAGGCCCTCTGCAGGTTCCCCTTTTTTCCCGCTGGCCAGGACCGGAACGGCGAAGCCCAAGAGCACCCCGGCCACGGTGGCGTGAATCCCGGAAGCATGGACAAAGCCCCACGTCGCCAAGGCGAGCGGAACCAGCAGGTACCAGCTGCGGACGCGTTTTTGGACAAGGAAGAAGAAGAGGCCAAGAGGCACCAGGGCCGCGAGCAGCATCAACGGTTGGATGCCGCTGGAGTAGAAGAACGCGATGATGCCAATGGCGATCAGGTCGTCCACCACGGCGAGTGTCAGCAGGAACGTCCGGAGCGCGGCGGGCAGGTGCGTGTTGATGACAGCCAGCACCGCAAGGGCGAAGGCGATGTCCGTGGCAGTGGGGATGGCCCAGCCTCTGAGCGTTTCGCCGGCGGTTCCCAGATTGAAGAGAACGTAGATCAGGGCCGGAACCACCACGCCACCAACAGCAGCGGCCACGGGGACAACGGCTTTGGCGGGTTTACGGAGTTCTCCTGCGACGAATTCGCGTTTGAGTTCAAGCCCTGCCAGGAAGAAGAACACCGCCAGCAGACCGTCCGAGGCCCAGTGGCCCAGGCTCAGCTCAAGATGCCAGGGTTCATAACCGATCTTGACGTCGCGGAGCGCAAAGTAACTGTTCGCTGCAGGGGAGTTCGCCCAGACGAGGGCGACAACTGTGGCTGCCAGGAGGAGGGCTCCGCCAACCGTTTCCGTGCGGAGGATCGCGAGGATCCTGCGGTACTCGGGGTAGCTGGAGCGGGAGAAGACTTTGCTTGCGTGGGAAGAGGTGTTTGGCAGTCTGGGACGGTCAGCCACGAAGGCTCCTTCAAAGGGTGTGCGGGCATTTGCGGGTACTGCAAAAGAACCGCCGACCAGACTTCCCGGCACACCACTGTCCATCTTACCCAACTGGGTAGCAGTTCAGGTCGTTCTGAACGCTCAGAACGACCTGAACTGCTACCCAGTTGGGTGAAACTTAGGCGACCAGGCCCGCGATCCCTATGCCCGCCGTCGCGAGTCCGAGCACCATGGAGATGGTGACCAGCACAACGTGGACCGTGAGGAACTTGGTGGCCTTGCCTGCGGCGTCGCGGGCGCGCGGGTCCTTCATGACCCGTTTGAGGAACTGCGGCCACACCACCAAAGACCAGACGCCGGCAACGATCAGGACAACCGCAAAGATCGCGGGGATCTCCACGCTAGTGGCTTTCGAGCCAGGCCTGAGCCTGCTGGGACTGGATGCCCAAAGCCTTACCCACCATGGGCTCGGCAGCATCGGCGATCTTGCCACCGAGGAACGGGACCGAGGAAGTGACGTTGCCCTCGAGTTCGATCCGGGTGCTGGCACCTTCGGCCACGAGGCGCTGGGCCGCCGTGACGTCAAGCGGAGCGCCGGAGATCTTCAAGGCAATCGTGCTGGACCGTGAACCGTCGGCAGCCGGGGCTTCCCACTTCTCGGTCTGCGTAACCTTCAACGTTTCGCCAACGAACTTGCGGGCGATGTCCGGCAGGCGCGTGGTGGGCAGCGTGCGGACCGTGGTGGTGGTGAAAGCACCGGCGGTGTCGCCGTCAACGGTGAACGATTCCAAGGAGCCGCCCACGTATTCGCTGGTGTGACGCAGGAAATCTTCGTTGACGAAGACTGCGGCTACGCGGTCAACGCTGTGGGGCAGGGTGGTGGATGCACTCAGGGCCATGGGTCCTCCGTGGATGGTTGTGGTGAAGCTTTTTAGCTCCCAACATCCTACGGGGTCTCGGTGGACACCCCTGAACCCTGCTTCCGCTCCGCCTCCTGTAGGTCTATGGCAGCCGCCGAAATGTTCCTGGCCATGGACGGGAAAATGAAGCCGTGGAACGGGTACACGCCCAGCCAGTAGAGCCTCCCTGCAAGACCGCGGGGGAAGAAGATGGCCCGTTGCTTGTAGAGGCTCCCGCTGTCGTCGGGCTCTACCGACAACTCAAGCCAGGCGCCGCCGGGGGCCCGCATCTCCGCCCTGAGGCGCAGGAGGTGCCCGCGGTCGATCGCCTCCACCCGCCACCAATCCACTACCTCGCCCGTATTCAGGGTCTTGGGGTGCCGGCGACCACGCAGAAGCCCCGCCCCGCCCTGCAACTTGTCCAACCAGCCGCGGACCCGCCACGCAAGCGGCAGCGAGTACCAGCCGTTCTTGCCGCCGATGCCCTCAATGATGGTCCACACATATTCGGGCTTGGCTTCGCTGTGGAAGGTCCGCTCGTCCAGGAACACCTTGTAGCCGGCCCAATCGGGGTCGCTCGGAAGAGGGTCTGCGTCAATGCCGGCATTCGCCCACGTGGTCTCCACCTGCACGTCCCTTTCCTTGCCGAGCGCCAAAGCGACGGCACGGCGGTAGGGGGTCAGGCCGCCGTCGGGCTGCGGGAAGTAGGTGTCGACGTCGTGCTCCCGCGACACTGCGTCGTGCTGCAGCGACTGCACCAAGGGCAGGGACATGGACAACGGAATGGGAGTCACCAAGGCCACCCACAGCCCGGCCAGTTTGGGCGCCGGGACGGGAAGGGCGATCACCAGCCGCCGGGGGAGTCCACGCTCCACGGCGTACTGGTTCATCATGTCCTTGTATTTCAGGACGTCCCGTGACCCAATGTCGAAGGAGCGGTTCAGTTTCTCCGGGAGCGCAGCGGCAGCCACGAGGTAGTGGAGCACGTCACGGACTGCGATGGCTTCAACCCGGTTGTTGACCCAACTGGGCGCGGGCATGACGGGCAGGGTTTCGGCCAAGTGCCGGATCATCTCGAACGACGCCGATCCTGAACCGATCACGACGCCGGCCTGGAACACCACGGCATTCACTGGCGATTCCAGGAACACCCGGCCCACTGTCTCGCGGGACCGCATGTGCGTGGAAAGCTCGGTATTCTCCGGGTGCAGCCCGCCCAAGTAGACGATCCTGTCCACACCGGCATCTGCCGCGGCATCGGCCACGAGCCTGGCCATCGCCTCTTCCTTGGCCTCGAAACCGCTCCCTGAGGCCATCGAGTGGACCAGGTAATACAGGACATCGACGCCTTCCAACGCCTCGGTGAGTCCTTCGGCGTCGGACAGGCTGTTTTCAATGATCTCAACGTCGTCATGCCACGGAACATCGGCAATCTTCTGCGGTGTGCGGACCAAGACCTTGACCCGGTGACCGGCTTCAAGGAGCCGGGGGATCAGGCGCCCGCCGATGTAGCCGGTGGCGCCGGTGACCAGCACCGTCTTGGTCTCCTGCGGGGTATTGGAATGCGTAGCTTCCGAAGGCTGCAAAGGAACTCCTGTGGCTGGGGGTAGAGGTAGGCTGGAATGACCCGGCATTCATCTGAATTTCCGGGCATTTGTGTTGCCTGCCCTTGGACCCACCCTAGGAGTTTCTGCCATGAGCCTCAACGGTCTGCGCCGCGCACTGGCGGAGGACAAGACTTTTGCGCGCGTCCGCACGGAGGCGCAGCGGTCCTTCAGTGACCGGAACGCCGACTACCAGATCAGCGCCCCCCAAGGGATGCGCGCGGTGTTGCTCGCCGAAATGGCCGACGCCTTGGCTTCTGGCAGTGTTGAAGATCACAGCGCCCCCGTGGTCCTCGCAGTCACCGCGACCGGCCGTGAAGCCGAGGACCTCACCGCCGCGCTCGCTTCCTACCTCCCCGCAGAATCGGTGGCCACCTTCCCCAGTTGGGAGACGCTCCCGCACGAGCGGCTTTCGCCGCGCTCTGACACTGTGGGGCGACGACTCTCCGTGCTGCGCCGCCTGACGCACCCGGAAAGCTCGACGGCGGCCCCCTTGCGTGTGGTGGTAGCCCCGGTTCGCGCAGTGGTCCAGCCGATTGTGGCGGGCTTGGGTGACTTGGTCCCCGTCACTTTGAGGGTTGGGCAGGAGCGATCCTTCACGGAAGTTGTCAGGGCGCTGTCCGACGCCGCGTATGCCCGCGTTGACATGGTGACGCACCGTGGCGAATTCGCAGTCCGAGGCGGCATCCTTGACGTCTTCCCGCCCACCGAGGACCACCCCATCCGGGTGGAGTTCTTCGGTGACGAAGTAGACCAGATGCGCTGGTTCGCCGTGGCAGACCAACGCTCGCTGTCCGCACCCGGCATCCACCACCCCACTGAACTGCACGCCCCGCCCTGCCGGGAAATTCTCATCACGGCCTCGGTGATGTCCCGTGCGGCCAAGCTCAAAGCAGACATGCCTGCTGCGGCGGACATGCTGGAGAAGATCGCCGGTGGGATCGCCGTTGAAGGCATGGAATCCCTGGCCCCCGTGTTGGTGGACGCCATGGTCCCGTTCGTGGACCAGCTCCCTGCCGGCTCGCTGTCAGTGGTCATCGAACCGGAGAAGGTGCGCACACGCGCGCACGATCTCGCAGCCACTAACGAAGAGTTCCTGGAAGCTGCCTGGTCAACTGCGTCCGACGGCGGCGCGGCGCCCCTTGACCTGTCCTCCCAAGCATCCACCGACCTGCATGCTGCCAGTTTCCGTTCGCTCACCGACACCCGCTCGGCCGCCCTGGAACACGGCGTGTCCTGGTGGTCCATCACATCCCTGGCCTCCGATGAGGACCTGGTCCTGGACATCGATGTGCTCAACATGCGTGCCCGCGAACCTCGTGGCTACCAAGGTGACGTGGCCGAAATGCTGGAGTTCATCGGCTCCCGTGTCCGTGAGCAGTGGCGTGTGGTGGTGGTGACCGATGGTCCCGGGCCCGCGCAGCGTTTGGCTGAGCTGTTCCACGACGCGGAGATTCCCTGTTCCCGTGTTGACTCGCTGGATAAAGAACCCCAGCCGGGCATCATTGAGGTGACCACCGCCGCCGTCGGACGCGGTTTTGTCCTGGACGGCCTCAAACTGGGCCTGCTGACCGAAGCCGACCTGTTGGGCCGTGCCACGGCCAGCTCCACCAAGGACATGCGCCGCATGCCGTCCAAACGGCGCAATGCCGTGGACCCGTTGCAGCTGCATGCCGGCGACTTCGTGGTTCACGAACAGCACGGAATTGGCCGGTTCGTGGAGCTCATCCAGCGCAAAGTGGCCGGTACTTCCTCCTCCGATGCCGGGCTGCGCGAGTACCTGGTGCTGGAGTACGCGCCGTCCAAGCGCGGTGCGCCGGGGGACCGGCTCTTCGTCCCCACCGATCAGCTGGACCAGGTGACACGCTACGTTGGCGGGGACGCTCCTGCTTTGAGCAAGATGGGCGGCGCGGACTGGGCCAGCACCAAGTCCAAGGCGCGTAAAGCTGTCAAGGAAATCGCGGGCGAGCTGATCCGGCTGTACTCCGCCCGTATGGCCTCCCGTGGCCACGCCTTTGCCGCGGACACCCCTTGGCAGCGCGAACTTGAAGAAGCCTTCCCGTACGTTGAGACGCCTGACCAGCTGACCACCATCAACGAGGTCAAAGCGGACATGGAGCGGGAGATCCCCATGGACCGTCTGGTTTCCGGCGACGTTGGCTACGGCAAGACCGAGATCGCCGTCAGGGCAGCCTTCAAAGCGGTCCAAGATGGCAAACAGGTGGCGGTCCTGGTGCCCACCACCCTGCTGGCCCAGCAGCACTACGAAACGTTTACCGAGCGCTTTTCCGGTTTCCCCCTGAGGGTCAAGCCGCTGTCCCGTTTCCAAAGCAGCAAGGAAGCCAAGGAAACAGCTGAGGGCGTCAAGAGCGGAGCCGTGGACGTAGTGATCGGCACCCACCGGCTCCTGTCCAAGGACTTCCAGTTCAAGGACTTGGGCCTGGTGATCGTTGACGAGGAGCAGCGCTTCGGTGTGGAGCACAAGGAAGCGCTCAAGAAAATGCGCACCAACGTGGACGTGCTCGCCATGAGTGCAACGCCGATTCCACGAACCTTGGAAATGTCGTTGACGGGTATCCGCGAAACGTCCACCCTGGCCACACCCCCGGAAGAACGCCATCCCGTACTGACCTACGTGGGTCCGTACACCAACAAGCAGACCTCCGCCGCGATCCGCCGTGAACTCATGCGCGAAGGACAAGTGTTCTTCGTCCACAACCGCGTCTCGTCCATTGAACGCATCGCTGCGCAGATCCGCGAGCTGGTCCCTGAAGCCCGCGTGGAAGTTGCCCACGGGCAGATGTCCGAGAGTCGCCTTGAGAAGATCATCGTGGACTTTTGGGAGAAACGATTCGACGTCCTCGTTTGCACCACCATCATCGAAACCGGCCTGGATATTTCCAATGCCAACACCTTGATTGTGGACGGGGCTGACAAATACGGCCTCTCGCAGCTCCACCAGCTCCGCGGCCGTGTTGGCCGGGGCCGGGAACGAGCCTACGCCTACTTCCTCTACCCCTCGGAGAAACCCTTGGGCGAGGTGGCATTGGAACGCCTCAAAGCTGTGGCAGCCCACAACGAACTTGGTGCCGGCATGCAGTTGGCCATGAAGGACCTGGAGATCCGCGGTGCGGGCAACCTGCTGGGTGGCGAACAATCCGGGCACATCCAGGGCGTGGGCTTCGACCTCTACATCCGTCTGGTGGGCGAGGCTGTTGCCGAATACCGTGGCGAGGCCGAGGAGAAGGCCGCCGAGATGAAAATCGAGCTGCCCGTCAACGCCCACCTGCCGCACGACTACGTACCCGGCGAAAGGTTGCGCCTGGAGGCGTACCGCAAACTGGCGTCCGCCATCACGTACGAGGCCATCGACGAAGTCCTGGCCGAACTCGTGGACCGCTACGGAGAGCCGCCGCTGCCTGCCCAAAACCTCATTGCCGTGGCCCGCTTCCGGGTGGGTGCGCGCGAAGCCGGCCTGTCCGACGTCGCACTCCAAGGCAACTTCATCCGCTTCTCCCCGGCGCAACTGCCCGAGTCCAAAACCATGCGCCTGAACCGCATGTATCCGGGCTCGCAGGTGAAGCCTGCCTTGGACGCGGTGCTGATTCCCAAGCCCAAGACCGCGAGGATCGGCGGACGGGACCTCCAGGACGCGGAGATCCTTCAATGGGCCAACAACGTCATTGAAGCGATTTTCGCTGATGTACCCGTGAAGGCTGGCTAACTGCATGATGGGAGGACATCACGCCGCGTCGGGAGCCGCGGCGTGGATAGCTATTGCCTCAACAGGCCCGTACGCCTTGGGCTGGTACCCCTTGGATTCCACTGGAATTTTGATTGGCGCCATGGCGACGGCGGGAACTGCTTTGGTGGTGGACTGGGACCACCGGCACAGCACCATAGCGAATTCGCTGCCGCCGCTCTCCAATGTGATTGCGGTGGGAATAGAAAAAGCCAGCGGCGGGCACCGGCAGGGGACGCACTCCTTGTTGGGAGCTTCCGCGTTTGTGGTGCTCGCAGCCATGGCGGCCCAGTTCCAGATGGTGACGCCGGTAGGCAAGCTCTCTATCGGCGCCGGGCTGCTGTGCATGTTCATGATCAACCTGGCGGCCAAGGCATTGAACCTCTTCCCGAAGTCAGGCTGGATTACCAACTGGCTGTTCGCGGTGGTGATGGCCGGCTTGGTGACCTGGTTCGCGCCGGACCAGTGGGGCTGGTTGCCGCTGTCCATGCTCACCGGTGTGGTGGTGCATATTGTGGGGGACATGATCACGGTTGGCGGGGTGCCACTCCTATGGCCCATTGTCATCAAGCCACCGAAGTTCCTGCGCAAATCCGTGATCCGGGGAATTTGGCGTCCGAATGGCGCCTTCTCCATCCCCTTGCTGGGACGTGCTGGTTCCCGACGTGAGTGGTTGGTCCTGATACCCGTCAGCGGCTACGCCATGGTGGGCATGGGAGCCGCTGCGTGGACGCTGGCGCAGCAGCACTGGCCTGGTGTTCTGGCCGCTCTGGGCGGGGTAGTACAACTGCCTTAGCGGGACTCTTTTGTCAGCAGCTGGTCGCGTTGTTGGCCACTACATTTCCCGGTGCATCCTCGAGCATCAGGGTGCCGGCCTGGCGGGTGGCGTTGTCCGTCACCACAATGTCCTCCAAATTGCCGTGGAAATTGAGCCAGGGGCCTTGAAGGTTGAAAAATTCGTTGTTTTTGACCGTTACATCGTGAACCGCTGCGGTGCCGCCGTCGTAGTACCCGGTTTTGATGCCGTCGGGCGAATCCCAAAAACGGTTACCGTCCACGGTGATGTTGAAGATTTCATGCGTGCCAACGGCCAATTGCAGGCCGTAGCCGTGAGATCCACCGCGGACGTCATTGTTGCGATACGTCACATCATGAACGGAGGCGCCCAGGGCCTGGGCAACGAGGCCGTCGTCACCATCAGCTCCCTGCCGCTGGTCAACCGTGTTGCCTTCCACCAAGCCGTCATGGGAATCGGTGATGTGAATGCCGTCCAACTGGTCGTAGCGGCCGCTGCTGGTCACCATCGTCCGGCTCTCACGCACGCAGAAATTACTGCTGGCCACCACCGCGATGGAATAAGTGTAGGGATTCCGGGTGGTGACGCCCTCTACCAAGGCGTTGGTGGAGTGACGGACATCCACCAAGTACTCGTGCAGGCGTCCCGGAAGGTTCCCGTCCAGCTGGTCACCACTTTGGTCCGCGGTGAGCTGCGAGATGGTCACGTTCTGTGCGCCGTTGGTGGTGATCAACAGGTGGCCTCCGAGGGGCCCTCAAACTCAAGAAAATCCGGGCCTGCTTTCAGGACGGTCGCGGGCCCGGCTCCCCTGAGGGATACCTTGCTCTTGACCACCAGAGGACGCTCCAAGGTGAAGACACCTTCGGGAAGTTGAACGATCGCTCCGCCGCTCCTGGACGCTGAATCTTTGGCCTGTTGCAAGGATTTGGACGTTTCCCGGGGGTCGAGGCCGCCATCCACCGCCCACTCCCTCACGCTGGTGGCCTTGCTTCCATAGGCATCGCAGGAACCGGGTTCCGCACGCTGCAGCGCATCCGGTTGATCCACGGCGCTCAGCGAACCGCACCCTGCCAGAAGCAGCGTCGCGGCGAGGGAAAGCGGCAACAAAAAGAAATGGCCCAGGCGGGGAGCCCGGGCCATTCAGAGTCATCAGCGGAGCTTAGCTTTCACCGGCGGAGTCAGAGCGACCAAAAATGGTCTGCGGGATCCAGAACGCCAGAGCGAAGAGGCCCAGGCAGACGGCCATCGGCCACGGGTTGTCCAGCGTGAGGAACGACAGCGAGTAAATAGCACCCAGGAAAAGCACCATCATGACCACGAACAGCACAATGCTCTGGACGAGACTGTTCTCTTTTTCAATGGGGGCGCTTGTGGCGTTCTTGGACATTCATTCCTCCTCGGCCCCGTAGGGCTCAAAAATCTCTGACGGCAGCGGAAGCCTTAGTAGGCAGATGAACCCTGTTCACCTTTGACAATGGCAATTCCGGAGCTCGCTCCGATACGTGTTGCACCAGCAGCAATCATAGCCTGTGCATCGGCCAGGGATCGCACGCCGCCGGAGGCCTTGACCCCCAGAACAGGTCCAACGGTCTTGCGCATCAGGGCTACATCTTCTACGGTGGCGCCGCCGCCATTGAATCCGGTGGAGGTCTTGACGAAGTCAGCCCCCGCTTCAACGGCCGCTTCGCAGGCGACGACCTTCTGCTCATCGCTCAGCATGGATGTTTCGATGATCACCTTCAGGATGGCTTCACCGGCGTGGACAACCTCGGACACGGCCCTGATGTCATCCACCAGCGCGCCCTTGTCACTGGCGCGCGCGGAAGCCATGTTGACCACCATGTCGATTTCATCGGCACCGTCCAACACGGCACCGCGGGCCTCAAAGGCCTTGACGTCGCTGGGGGTGGCGCCCAGTGGGAACCCGATCACCGAGCACGTGAGCACACCCGAACCCTTGAGGGCCTTGGTGACAGTCTTGACCCACACCGGGTTCACGCAGACTGACTTGAACTTGTACTCAACGGCCTCCGCGCACACCTTGAGCACGTCAGCCTCGCTGGCCTCCGGCTTCAACAAGGTGTGGTCAATGTAGGAGGCGATATTTGCAGGGGCGACGGCTTCGTTGCTCATGGAATCCTTCCGTGCAGGGCGTGGCCGGCCCGGTGGCCGCAGGGTTGTCACTGCCCGTCAAAGGACCATCTTGCCACATGCGCCGGGGGCCTCTCCGGCCCCCGGGCAGCAGCAGCTCAGGCGGCCAGCAGCGCCTGCTGATCCTCTTTCCCTGCACTGAGGAGCAAGCCCGAGGCGCACAACATTGCAGAGGACTCGGCGGAGAGAAGCAGGCCCAGGCGAAGACCGTCGCAGGATGCGGCATCGCCCACCGCCCAGATTCCCGGGACGGACGTGGCGAGGTCGCGCCCCACTGAAATACCGCCGTCGGGAGCTGTTGTGAGTCCCGCGCTTTCGGCGAGCTCGTTGCGGGCAGTGCGTTCCTCGGCCAGGACCACCAGGTCGCCCTTCATGCTGCTGCCATCTTCGAAGAGGATGCCGGTTGCCGCCAGCGTGGAACCTTGAGTATCGGTGCCGGTCCCAATGAAAGGCACGACGGCGGTGGGGCGGAGGGTTGTGCGGACGGGGCGGACTCCGCGGGCCCGCAACACGGCCTCAGCCTGGCCCGCTGCAGGACCGTTTCCCACCAGGATTCCCAGGGGACGGCGGCCCACCAACCGGGTGAGGTCCTTGACCGCTTCGCCAATGTTTGCTGCGTCGTCGATGGTGGAGTAGCTCAGGCCCGATTCGGCGCCCGCCACCGGAGGAAGGGCCGGGGCCGAGCCGGTGGCAATGACCAGCTGGTCATAGGAGAACTCCATGCCGTCCACGGTGGTGACAATCTTTGCGTCGGCGTCGATGAAGCTGGCCGCCTGCCCGAACCGGACCGAGACCTGGGGGAGTTCAGCGAGTTCCAACAGGGCGTCCGGGCATTCGTCGCGGTTGCTGAGAACTGTGATGCTTCCGTGGAAAGCGCGCTGCCGGGAGTCGGACCCTCCGGCAAGTCGCCGCACCAAAGCCTGGGCCGCTGGACCAGCGCCTGCAATAACGATGTGGAGGGAAGGTGCGGACGGGATGGCGGACATGTTTGGCCCTTTCGCTCATATGACCTGCTGTTGATCATCAGCGTAGGGGGCTGGTTTTTCGCGGGTGTTTCGCCGCTGTTGCCATCTATGGCCGATCCGTAGCCTGGTGTTTACCGGCCGGTAATAACGTGGATCACACTCATGCTCGCGGCGTGGGCAGCATCGTTCTGCCTGGCTGTGGCCTTTTTCCAGAGTCTCAGCGTGCCGCCGGGGCCGTGGTGGCATGATGAGCGCATGAGCCACGTCACATGTGATCTGACCGTTTCCCTGGACGGATTTGTTGCCGGTCCTCATCAAAGCCTGCAGCAGCCCCTGGGGGAGCGGGGCGAAACCCTGCACCGCTGGCAGTTCGAGGAGCGGGAAGCCAACGCCGCCCAAGTGGAGGGGATCCTCGCGGCAGGGGCCTTCATCATGGGCCGCAATATGTTCGCCGGACCGGGCCCCGGGCCTTGGGATGCTGACTGGCGTGGCTGGTGGGACGAGGAGCCGCCCTACCGCGCGCCGGTGTACGTGCTCACCCACCACGTACGTGAGCCTCTGAAAATGCAGGGCGGAACCACGTTCCACTTCGTCAATGACGGCATCGAAGCTGCCCTATCCCAGGCGCAAGCGGCCGCGGGGGCCAAAGATGTCGCAATCGCCGGCGGGGCTGCGACTGCCCGCCAGTTCCTGTCGGCCGGGTTGATCGACGAACTACGCCTTCACATAGCCCCCATCATCCTGGGCGGTGGCGAGCGGCTGCTCGACGGCGTGGGGAACCTGCACCTTGAACCCACCGTCGTCGGTGGCACCGGACTGGTCACGCACGTGACGTACAGGGTGGGCGCTGGCGCGTAACGAATGTCTGTCGTCCGCTGTACACTGAATCAATCGAACATATATTCGAATAAAAGGTGTGTTGTGGGCGTGATAGTTGGCCCCCGCGTGATAGATGCGGGCTTTTCCCTGATGTCAGTGCTGCTGGCACCTCTTCCGGTGGCGGCAGGATATCCCTCGCCGGCGCAGGACTACTTTGATGGCCGGATCGACCTCAATGAGCATCTGATCAAGGACGTCACCAGCACTTTCGTGGTGAGGGTGACGGGTCAATCCATGGAGGGTGCCGGGATCAGTGACGGGGACGAGCTGATCGTCAACCGGGCGCTGGAGCCGAAGGATGGGTCCGTCGTCGTTGCCGTCCTTGACGGTGAGTTGACCATCAAAAGGCTCCGCATCACCCCGTCGGGAGTGGTGCTGCAGGCGGACAATCCCAAGTATCCGGACATACAGGTGCCTGCATTGTCCGAACTGACCATCTGGGGTGTGGCCACAACGTGCCTGCATCACATCTGACCCGCGGTACTGCTGGGGATATGCAATGCCTGGGATCCCGTTGATCACGAACCCGGCCCCTACTATCTTTTAAGTGCGCATATATGCACATATGCACTGACTGGATGGGTGGACGAGGTTTTAATGCTGGTGGTCTTGCGGAACCAGACGTACAGAATGCTCTTCCTGGCGCAAGTGGTGGCCCTGATCGGGACGGGTCTTTTGACTGTCGCGCTGGGCCTCTTGGCGTTTAATCTGGCGGGGAGTGACGCTGGCGCTGTCATGGGAACTGCTCTGACGATCAAGATGCTGGCCTACGTCGGCTTCGCCCCGTTAATCAACGCAGTGGTGGCGCGGTTGCCGACGAAGCCGGTGCTGATCGCCGCGGACGTTGTCAGGGCGGCGATGGCTCTATGCCTGCCTTTCATTACGGAGGGGTGGCAGGTCTATGTAGTGATTTTCGTGCTGCAGTCCGCCTCCGCGACCTTCACCCCGGCATTCCAGTCCCTGATCCCCGCGGTTCTGAAGACGGAGCGTGACTACACCCACGCCCTGTCCTTATCCCGGTTGGCTTACGACATGGAGGCGCTGGTCAGCCCTGCGGTCGCTGCGGTGCTGCTGACGGTGGTCAGCTACAACAACCTCTTTCTGGGCACCGTGTTCGGATTCTTGTTCTCAGCTGGCATGGTCGCAACCACCGTCCTGCCCAAGGTGGCGGGGGACAAGGGGACGGCTGGATCGCTTCTGCAGCGGACCACCCTCGGTGCCCGGATTTTCTGGACGAACCGCAGGCTGCGGTCCTTGCTGTCCTTGAACCTGGTGGCCGCCGCCCCCACCGCGCTGGTGCTGGTCAATTCAGTGGTTTACGTCCGCGAAGTTCTCCACCGGCCAGAGACCGGGCTGGCCCTTGCCCTGGCGTGTTTCGGAGTAGGTTCCATGATGGTGGCCATCACCGCCCCGCGGGTGTTGGAGCGTCTCGGGGACCGCGCCGTGATGCTCACTGGTGCGGCAACGATCCCAGTGGTCTTGGCCGCGGTGACGGCGGTGACCGCATTGGCGGGGACGGAGGCGGGCTGGTGGTGGTTGCTGGGGCTGTGGTTCCTGCTGGGCGCGGGTGACTCAATGATCCTCACCCCGTCGTCACGATTGCTACGGGATGCGTCCACCGAGGCGACCAGGCCGTATGTGTTCACGGCACAGTTCTCACTGTCACACGCCTGCTATCTCCTTGCCTACCCTTTGGCCGGGTGGCTGGGAGCCGCGGCAGGTTTGGGCTGGGCGGCGGCAGCGCTGACAATTCTTGCGATACTAGGCAGTGCAGGAGCTTTCCTGTCCTGGCCCCGGCAAGTCGTCACTGGGGCCGGGGAGGCCGTCGAAAAGGAGCCAAGCGTTGAGCAGCCAACCGGGCAGCCCATTCCCTGACGCTCCTGAAGAGCCATCGTTATTCCATTCGGTCAATCCCGGGCCGGAGCTGCTTGAGAGCGCCGCCGGGACGCTGAGGATGCTGGCCGAGCCGACCCGCCTGCACCTTCTCTGGCAGCTCGCCCAAGGCCCGAAGTCTGTCACTGAACTCGTAGGCGAAGCGCTTGTTCCCCGGACGGTGGTCAGCCAGCACTTGGCTAAACTCCGGCTCAGTGGGCTCGTGGACACTCGCAAGGACGGCCGGCATGTCATCTACTCGCTGCATGACGGCCATCTGCTCCGGCTCATTCAGGAGACCATCAACCACGCCGACCACCAGGTCACCGGCGAGCCCACCCACCATTAACGAGCCTCGAGGCATCCGGCGCTGATCGTTGCCCTGCGCCCCGCTCTTTCGCCCACAGCGCACATACCGCAGGGCACTTCCTGCGCCCCGTAGAATTAAGTGCACTATGGATGACCCTCCTTCACATATGCCCAGGCCCCTCAACCTTCTGACCGGATCACCGGCCACCACGGGAGAGGGGCGCCCGAATGTATGAATGGATCATGCTCGGCATCGGCCTTGTCCTCACGGTCGGCACCGGCTTCTTCGTCGCTTCCGAGTTCGCGCTGGTCAATCTCGACCGCAATGACCTCGAAGCCCGCCAGGCGCGCGGTGAGAAGCGCCTGGGGCCCACCATCAAGGCCCTCAAGATCACCTCGACGCACCTCTCCGGCGCGCAACTGGGCATCACGCTGACCACCCTGCTCACCGGTTACACCTTCGAACCGGCCATCAGCTCGATGCTCCGCGGCCCGCTGCTGTCGGTTGGCCTGCCCGAAGCCATAGTGCCCGGTATCGGGGCGGTGGCTGGTATCTTCCTGGCCACCATCTTTTCCATGGTCATTGGTGAGCTGGTCCCCAAAAACTTCGCCCTCGCCCTTCCGCTGGCCACTGCCAAAGTCGTCGTACCCTTCCAAGCCCTGTTCACCACAGTGTTCAAGCCGGTGATCCTGCTGTTCAACAACACGGCAAACGGCATCATCCGCTCCTTTGGCATCGAACCCAAAGAAGAGCTCTCCGGTGCCCGCAGCGCTGAAGAACTCAGTTCCCTGGTCCGCCGCTCCGCTTTGGAGGGTTCCCTGGACCTTGACCACGCCGTCCTGCTGCACCGCACCCTGCGTTTCTCGGAGCACACCGCAGCTGACGTCATGACGCCCCGGGTCCGGATGGCCGCAGTCAACGCCGATCACTCTGCCGAAGAGATCCTGGCCCTGGCCACGGCCACCGGCTACTCCCGGTTCCCGGTGATCGGCGAAGACCGCGATGACGTCCTGGGTGTACTGCACGTCAAGCAAGCCTTCGCCGTTCCGCTCGATGATCGCGGGGACATCACCGCTCAGGCTCTCATGATCGATCCGTTGCGGGTCCCCGAATCCATGGGCGTCGATACTTTGCTGGGACTCCTCCGCAAACAGGGCCTGCAGGTTGCCATCGTCTCGGACGAACACGGAGGAACGGCCGGAATCGTCACCCTCGAGGACCTGGTGGAAGAGATCGTGGGCGAACTGGAAGACGAACACGACCGGGCGCGCGTGGGCGTGGTCAGGACAGGCCGCTCCATCACCTTTGATGCATCCCTGCGCCCCGATGAACTTCTCGACCGGACAGGAATCGTGGTCCCTGACGGTGAGGAATACGACACCATGGCCGGCTTCATCACCGACCAGTTGGACCGCCTGCCCGAACTTGGCGACGAGGTCATCATCAACGGCGGAAGTTTGCGTGTGGAACGCGTGGTGGGCACGCACGTGGAACGGCTTCGCTTTACCCCTGACGACAGCGGGGAAGCGCCCATGAGTCCCCACGACAGGATTGTTGAGAACCTCACGCAGGAGCTGACCCATGAGTGAATACCTTCCCGGCATCATCTGGCTCGTCGTACTGCTGGTTGTCAATGCGTTCTTCGTCGGTGCCGAATTTGCCGTCATCTCAGCCAGACGGTCCCAGATTGAACCCAAAGCCGAGGCCGGAAGCAAAGCCGCGAAAACCACGCTCTGGGCGATGGAGCACGCCACCCTCATGCTCGCCACAAGCCAGTTGGGCATCACCGTCTGCTCGCTGGTGATCCTGAACGTCTCCGAACCGGCCATCCATCACCTGCTTGAAATCCCTCTGGGACTGACCTCGCTCTCCGGGGAAGCCATCGGCATCATCGCCTTTGTCGCGGCGCTGCTCCTGGTGACTTTCCTGCATGTGGTCATTGGTGAAATGGTCCCGAAGAACATCTCCTTCTCCGTTCCCACCCGCGCCGCGCTGATCCTGGCACCGCCCCTGGTCCTGGTCTCCAAGATCGTCAAGCCTGTCATCGGGACCCTGAACGGGATCGCGAACTCCATCCTGCGCCTCTTCAAAGTCCAGCCGAAGGACGAGGCAACCAGCGCCTACACCCTGGATGAAGTGGCCAACATCGTGGAGCAGTCCACCAGGGACGGGATGCTCAGCGACACCACCGGCGCCCTCACGGCGGCCTTTGAGTTCACTGCCAAAAAAGTGGCGGACGTCGAAGTTCCTATCGGCGATATGGTGCTGCTGCCCGCATCGGCCACTCCGGCAGACATCCAGTCAGCCGTCGCCGAACACGGCTACTCCCGTTACATTCTCACGAATGACGACGGCGACCCATCCGGTTACCTGCACCTCAAAGACGTCATGGACCTGACTTCGGCGGAGAAGTTCACCACGCAGGTGCCTGCAAAGCGCATCCGACGGCTCGCATCCGCTTTCAGCGGCAGCGACCTCGAAGATGCACTGGCGACCATGCGCCGTACAGGTTCCCACGTAGCACGGGTCTTCGACGCCGAAGGTAACACCACCGGCGTGCTTTTCCTCGAGGACATCATTGAAGAACTCGTCGGCGAAGTCCAGGACGCCACCAGCGCCTGACCGCGTGGCCGCATCCCGTCCGCCGTGCTTTTCCACATACGGCGGGCGGGATGTTTTCTTGTCGGACCTCCGCAGTACAGTAGAGGTATTCGAATATATGTTCGAATGTACGGCGTGTCCCGCACCGGAGTTTGGGGTATGCGTGCTATTGCCGAGCCAAGGAGTGGAATGTCCAAGCCAGCGCTCATGCATCGGATGCAGGAAATCGCCCACGTGGACATCAACTGCTTCTACGCCTCGGCAGAGAGGGCCTTCAACCCTTCGCTGGAGGGCAAGCCTCTGATAGTGCTGTCCAACAATGACGGCTGTGCCGTGACCCGATCGCCCGAGGCAAAAAAGCTCGGAATCGGGCTGGGGGAGCCATGGTTCAAACTCGCTCCACGGGCCAAGGAATGGGGATTGATAGCCCTATCGAGCAACTACGAACTGTATGGAGACATCAGCTCGCGTGTCATGGAGCTCCTGGCCCGGTACTCCGCCTGGCAGGAGGTGTACTCCATTGATGAGGCGTTCTTGGGCGTGAAGGGGCAACCCGGGGAGCTGCTGGAATTGGGCCGCACCATCAAGGTTGCCTGCCAACGGCATGTGGGGGTTCCTGTATGCGTAGGGATTGCGCGCACCAAGACTCTCGCCAAGCTGGCCAATAAGTGGGCCAAGCATAATCCGGCCTTCGACGGTGTGTGCCGTTGGGACTCCATTCCCGAGGCCCAGCGCGAAGCACTCATGGCGCGGCTTTCCGTGATCGAGATATGGGGCGTAGCCAGCAGGCTGACACAACGCCTGAATGCGATGGGGATCTTCTCGATCCTGGACCTCATCCAAGCCGACCCTGTGGCATTGCGGGACAAATTCTCCATTGTTATGATGCGCACTGTCTTGGAACTGCAAGGCACGCCCTGCATCCCCATGGAGGAGGAACGAGTCGGGCGGGACCAATTGATCTTCTCCCGCTCTTTCTCCACGCCGATCACCACGGCCGCGGAGCTGCGTCAGGTGCTGAGCGTTTATGGCCAAATGGCCAGTGCCAGGCTCGCCAAGCATGATCTTCAGGCCAAACTGCTGACTGCCTTTGCCGCAACTTCGGTCTACAACCCCAACGACAAATCGTTCCCTACTGTCAACGTCACGTTGCCCATGCCCACTTCGGACCCGGTGCTGCTGACCAAGGCCGCGCACGCGCTGGTCCCCAAAATCCAGGAAGGCGTGAAATACGCCAAGGCAGGGATCATGGTCACTGACCTTCGCCCCAGCGGCAACCAGAAACCCTTGGAAATCTTCGAGAACCGGCACGAGGAACGCGGGATCGGCCCCCTGCTGGAGCAAGTCAGCAAGCGATACGGCCGCGGCTCCATCGGCCTGGGCCACGCTGGCATTAAGGGCGGCCCGGACTGGTCCATGAAACGGGACATGCTCAGCCCCCGCTACACCACCAACTGGGACGAACTTCCCCTAGTGAAGGCGGCCTAGCGTGGCAGGAAACTACTTACGGGAGAACTTAGGCCCGCAGCCGGTAACCCCGCTTCACCACGGTTTCCACAAGCTTGCCGTCTGGAAGCGCAGACCGCAGCCGGCTCACCGTCATGTCCAGCGCGTGCACAGAACCACGCAAGTCCAACAGGTCAGACAGAGCTTCCCTGGACAGGACGGCCCCACCCGCTCCCAGCAGCGCTCGCAGCAGAAGCAGCGGCGCCGGTGCAAGGTCAACCACCTCACCGTTGATCCGCAGGCAGCGTCCTCGGAGCTCAATGGTGGCGCTCCTGGTCTCCAAGCGGCGCACATGGTTCAACGAGAGATGTTCGGTGACCAGCCTGATCAGCGCACCCATGCGGTAGCGGTCCGGGATCAGCGGGCTCAGCCCGGCATCAACCAAAGGCTGCGCAGTGACCGGCCCAACAGCGGCAACCGTCACCGGACCCTTGAGCGCCTCGATGAGTTGACGGTACAAGCCCATTTCGTGGGCGGTGCTCCACATTGCGTCCACAGCGGGTGCACTGGTGAACGTCAGGACGTCCAGATTCCCGCCCACCACTGCCTCGATCAGCCGCGGCAGCTTGTCTTCGCCGTCGGGCTTAACCCAGCGGTACGGCGTGACGGTCAAAACCGTGGCGCCGGACATACGGAGCCGTTCGAGTTGGCGGACATCCGTGTACCCGTGCAGCTGCACGGCCACGGTCTTGCCGCGCACGCCTTCGGCCAGCAGCATGTCCACCAACGTGGCGGTGGTTTCGTCACTGCTGATTCCGACGTCGGCAAGTCCGGCCGCCCGCACGGCACCACGGGCTTTGGGTCCACGAACGAACATGCGGCATGCGGACAGCGTGTCCAGGAGTTGCTCGCCGATGCCGAAGGAGTCCGCAGCCTCACACCAGCGGCGCATTCCGTACGCCGTGGTGGCGATGCAGATATCCGGTTTGGCCGCGATGATAGTGCGTGTGTCCTCGATGAGGACCATGTCCTCCTGCACCGGGGCAATCTTCAAAGCAGGGGCGTGCAACACGCTCGCACCGCGGCGCTCCAGCGCCTCGATGAGGTCGCGGGAACGGCGGTGCGAGGTGACGCCAATGCGGAAACCATCCAGTGGCGCTTCCACAGCTTCGGAAATGTCCGGCGCGGCAGCAGCGTCAGGGATTTCGATGGCACGAGTAACAGTCATGTGTTCTTACCTTCAGGCTTCAAGGAGCGAAGCCGCGAGTCGGCTCAGTTCAGCGGATGCTTCGGCATGGTTCCGGTTGGCTTCAGCAACCCTCACCACCTCGCCGATGACCAGTACGGCCGGGTTGCTGCAGCCAGAGGCTGCCGTTTCGATGGTACCGAGGTCAGCGATGGTGGTGCGCTGTCCCGGGCGGTATCCGCGTTCCACCACGGCCATAGGCATATCCGCCGTCATTCCAGCGCGGCGCAGGCCTGCCGCCAGCTGGGGCAGGGTGCCGATGCCCATGAGCACCACGATCGTCCCGCCCAGGCCTGCGAGGTGGGTGTGTTCCTTCTCCGTCAAAGGGGCGTGGCCGGAAACAACGGTGAACATGTGGCTTACCTCGCGGTGCGTCACAGGGATTCCGGCCGCCGCGGGTACGGAGATGGCACTGGTGACACCGGAGATGACCCTCACCGGGATACCGGCAGCAACACAGGCAGCCACTTCTTCGCCGCCGCGCCCGAACACATAAGGATCGCCACCCTTGAGCCGGACCACGTTCTTGCCCAGCAGTGCAGCCTCCACCATGAGCTTCTCGATGTCCCGCTGAGTCACCTTGTGGAGACCGGGCTGCTTTCCAACATCCACCAGCTCTGCAGACGTCAGCCCGGCCAGCTCCTGGTAGGGAGCGAGGCGGTCATAAAACACCACGTCTGCATCCCTCAGGGCGTCCACGGCACCCACAGTGAGCAGGTCCAGGGCTCCCGGACCTCCACCCACCAAGGTCACATGGCCCTCTGCTCCGGGCGCAGGCTCAAAGGCAACGGGAATCCCGGCCTCACGGCAGCGTTCCACCAGCGGCAACCAGCCGGTCTCGCCGTCGTCCACCACCGCCACCAGAAAGGGACGCTCGGGCAGCTGGCCGTCGCCCGGCACGCCTTCCGGCGTGCTGAGCCTGTACACCTTGGCGCCGGCTCCCTGATAGCGGCGGACTGCTTGGCGGGCAGACTTTTCGGATCCCGTGACAAGGACGTCGCGGCCGGTGAGATCAATGGTGAGCTGCATGGTGAACCCCTAGTTTTCTACGCCGACGGTTTCGCTGCGGACCGGGATGGTGGACGCGATGAGCACGCCACCCTTTTCCTCGTTGGTGGCCGGACGGATCTGGCCGCGCTCCGGTACGAAGGAGATGGACTCGTCCTTCTGGTTGGGGGCGTTGACGAAGGAACGGAAACGGCGGAGGCGCTCCGGGTCCTTCAGGGTCTCGGCCCACTCGTCCTCGTAGGTGTCGATGTGCTTGGCCATGGCCGCCTCAAGCTCTTCGGCGATGCCCAAGGAGTCGTTGACCACTACTTCCTCGACGTGCTTGATGTCGCCATCGAGCTCTTCCTGCCAGCGTGCGGTGCGCTGGAGACGGTCAGCGGTGCGGATGTAGTACATGAGGTAACGGTCGATGTACTTCAGCAGGGTTTCGTCGTCCAGGTCCTTGGCGAGCAGCTTTGCGTGGGCCGGGGTGGCGCCACCATTACCGCCGACGTACAGGTTCCAACCATCAGCGGTGGCAATCACGCCCACGTCCTTACCGCGTGCCTCGGCACATTCGCGGGCGCACCCGGAAACACCCATCTTCAGCTTGTGCGGGCTGCGAAGGCCGCGGTACCTAAGCTCCAGGGCGATGGCCATGGCCACCGAATCCTGAACGCCGAACCGGCACCACGTGGAGCCTACACAGGACTTCACCGTGCGGAGGCTCTTTCCGTAGGCCTGGCCCGATTCGAAGCCAGCGTCCACCAGTTCCTTCCAGATGTCCGGGAGCTGCTCCAGGCGGGCACCGAACATATCAATGCGCTGGCCACCGGTGATCTTTGTGTAGAGGTTGTACTTCTCAGCCACGGCCGCGATGACTCCGAGGCCCTTGGGTGTGATCTCACCGCCGGCAATGCGGGGGACCACCGAGTAGGTGCCATCCTTTTGCATGTTCGCCAAAGCGCGGTCGTTGGTGTCCTGCAGCGAGCCACGTCCGGCGTCCAGTACATAGGCGGAGTGCTGGCTGGCCAGGATGGAGGCGATGGTCGGCTTGCAGATATCGCAGCCCGCCCCCGTGCCGTACTTAGCCATGATCTCTTCAAAGGAGGTCAGTTCAAGGACGCGGATAGCGTCGAAGAGTTCCTGGCGGGACAGGCTGATGTGCTCGCAGAGTGCCTTGGAGACCTCAATGCCGGACTTCTTCAGCTCGCCTTCCATCAGCTTCTTGAGCATGGGTACACACGAACCACATTGAGTGCCGGCGCGGGTGCAGCCCTTCAGCTCGCCAAGCTCCTGCACAGGAGCGTTTCCTTCGCAGGCGCCGCAACCGTTGATGGCGTCGCGGATGGTGCCGGCAGCTACGTTGTTGCAGGAACACAGGATGGCATCGTCAGGAAGCTCGGTCTCAGGAGCCTCCCCACCACCGGCAGCGCTCAGGTAGGCGCCCGGTTCGGCAGACAGTTCGCGGCCCAGAAGCGGGCGCAGGCTCATGTAAGGGGAAGCATCGCCCACGAAGATGCCACCCAGAAGGGTCTTCGCATCATCGGTGGTGACAATCTTCTGGTACACGCCACGGGCGGGGTCGGCGTAGACGATCTCCAGAGAATGCTCCGTCCGGGCAAAGGCGTCACCGAAGCTGGCAACATCAACACCGGACAACTTGAGCTTGGTGGCAGTGTCAAAGCCCGGGAAAGTTGCTTCTCCACCGTGCAGGCGATCGGCAACGATCTCGGCCATGGTGTTGGCCGGAGCCACGAGGCCCAAGCACATGCCTTCAAAGTTAGCCACCTCGCCGATGGCCCAGATGCCATCCACTTCCGTGGCACAGAAATCATTGATGACCACGCCGCCGCGCTGGCCCAGGCTGAAGAGCTGCTCTTCGCCTTCACCTGCCCGGAACAGATCGTCGCGGGGCTTGACGCCGATGGCAACGATTACAAGGTCGGCGTCGATGGTGCGGCCGTCAGCCATGAGGACCCCGGTGACATTGCCGTCGTCGTCAGTAACAACCTCGGAGGGGAAGACGCCGCCGTGGACTTCGAAGCCCTTGGCCTCGATCAGTCGACCCAAGGCTTGCCCCGCGCCTTCGTCCAACTGGGTGTTCATGAGCCAGGGCGAGCCGTTGATCACGATCGGGGTAGCACCCAGCTGCTCGGTGCCCGCCGCGGACTCGAGCCCCAGAAGGCCACCACCGATGGTGACGGCGTTGACCTTGCGGCCCAGCTTTTCCGTCAGCGCGGCAATGGCCTTGTTGATGGCCCATACGTCTTCGAGTGTCCGGTAAACGTGGGTGTGTTCCGCGCCGGGGATCGGCAGTCGGGCTGCATCCGAACCCGATGCGACCACCAGGTGGTCGTATTCGTACTTGTTGCCGGCAGCCGTGAGGACGCTCTTGGCAGCGGAGTCGATTTTGACGGCGCGCTCGCCGGTCTTGAGGGTGAGGGCTTCGTGCTCCCACATGGACGCGTCGCCCAGGGTGAGGTCCACCCCGGTTTCCGTCAGTGCCTTGCTCAGGGCCACACGGTCATAGGGGAGGTGCGCTTCTTCGGTCAGCACCGTAACCTGCCAACCTTCAAGTCCGCGGTTGACCATGGCATCGGCGAAGCGGTGGGCAGCGGGGCCGCCGCCGACGACGACGACGCGGCGCAGGTTCTCTGTACTTGAAGTGTGTCCGGTCACTGGTGGGCCTTTCGCAGATGTTGCAGACGGGTCTGTCGCAACTTGTGGTTCCAGCCTAGGGACGGGCAGTTTCGCTTCAGTTTCCCTTATGTTTCGTGATCTTAACTTCTGCATCACGAACGCATTTCCGGGGGCGTGAGGTCTCTTTTACGCATTGGACACAAACGCGCACCCCTGTTGAAACACCCCCGTCCTAGCGTGGAGGAGTGGCCGCAAGCGTGGCCCGGTCCGGGGGAGTGACGGTGGAAATTGCCAGCACCCGGACACAGCGAGAGGGGCTGAAATGACCGTAATTCTGGACCGTGCCGAAAATCTGACCGCCACCGCCACGTGGCAGCGTGTTTGCCCGGTGGACGAACTCGAAGTTGCCTGGGGCGAAGCTGCGCTCATCGCCGGTCGCCAGGTTGCGCTGTTCCGCACGGCGCCCACCGAAGTTTTCGCTGTGGCTCAGCAGGATCCGGCGACGCTCGCCAACGTGATGGCCCGCGGAATCATCGGCTCCCGCGGAAGCCGGCCCACCATCGCTTCGCCGCTGCACAAAGAGGTCTACGACCTCGAAACCGGGGAATGCTTCACCAACCCCGAACTCAGGCTCGAAGCCTTTGCCACCCGTTTGGTGGATGGCTTCATCGAAGTTGAGCTCTAAGCCTTTTTTACAATCCCAACGCTTCGCGGACGTCCCTGAGAACATCATCCAGGGACGTTCGCGCTGTTTGGCGCGCAGCGTCAAGTTCCGCCGCGGATTCCACGGCCTGGATGACTTCCAGATAGCACTTGAGCTTGGGCTCCGTGCCGCTGGGACGAATGATGACCCGGCTCTGGTCCCGCGTCAGGTACAGCAGACCGTCCGTGGGAGGCAGGGCGTCGCTTCCCTCGGCAAGATCAGTGAAAACTTCGACGGCGGAACCTCCGAACGCTTCCGGCGGGTTGACCCGGAGGCGGTTCATCATGGCGTCCAACAAGCCCAGATCGGCTACGCGGATGCTCAGCTGGTCGCTTGCATGCAGTCCGTGCACCAAATACAGGTCATCAAGGGTGTCAAAGATGGTCTTGCCGTCTGCCTTGGCTGTTGCTGCAAGTTCCGCGATCAGCACTGCCGCTGAAATTCCGTCCTTGTCCCGCACCAGATCCGGTGCCACGCAGTATCCCAAGGCTTCCTCATACCCGTAGGTGAGGCCGGGGACCCGTGAAATCCACTTGAACCCGGTGAGGGTCTCCTCGTGGGCGTATCCTGCTGCAGCGGCAATCCGGGACAGCAGGCGTGAGGAAACGATCGAGTTGGCGAAGACGCCCGTTTGCGGCTCATCTCCGGCGGCGGCCGCCATGCGTGCCACGACGTGCGCACCCAGGAGCGCTCCTACTTCGTCGCCACGCAGCATCCGCCAGGCTCCCGTGGCGGGGTCCAAGGCAGCAACCGCAGCGCGATCGGCGTCGGGATCATTGGCCACAACGATGTCCGCGTCCGAGTCGGCGGCAGCCGCGAGGGCCAGGTCCAGCGCGCCGGGTTCTTCCGGATTGGGGAACGCGACGGTGGGGAAGTCCGGGTCCGGCTCGGCCTGTTCAGCCACCAGGGTGACATCCGTGAAACCTGCGGCGTTCAGGACAGAGACGGCCGTTTCGCCGCCGACACCGTGCATGGGTGTCAGGACGATCTTGAGGTCCCGGGCGGGGAAATGTTCCCGATCCACCAAGCCCGCCATGGCGCCTTCATAATCGGCCGCGATGGAGGTGGGCAGTACGGTCCACCCTTCCTCTGCCAGCACGATCGAATCCAGTGCACCTACAGCCTCGATTTTGGCCGCGATTTCCGCGTCGTACGGGGCCACGATCTGCGAACCACGTCCACTTTCGGAAACTGCATGCCGTCCGAGGTAAACCTTGTAACCGTTGTCTTGCGGGGGGTTGTGGCTCGCGGTGACCATCACCCCGCCGTCGCAGTCCAGTGACCGGACCGCATAGGCGAGCAACGGCGTCGGAAGTGCTGCCGGCATCAAAAAGGTTTCGATGCCCGCTGCCGTAAAGATCGCCGCGGTTTCCTGCGCGAAGATGTCCGAGTTGTAGCGGGCGTCGAAGCCGACGACGGCGCGCGGCCGGGTTCCGGGGGCGGCTGCGGCTACCGTCTCGGTGAGGAATGCGGCGAGGCCTGCCGCCGCCCGGCGGACGACGACGCGGTTCATCCGGTTGGGGCCCGGACCGAGTGCTGCCCGAAGGCCGGCTGTGCCGAATTGCAGGGTGCCGTTGAAGCTGTCGCCCAATTCCTGCGTTGCTCCCGCATCACCGTTTTCGGCGAGCTCGGTCAGCTCGACGAGAGCAGCCGCCGTCGCCGGGTCCGGGTCTTGGGAAGCCCATTGGCGGGCGTCGGTGATGAGCTGTTCAAATGCGGCATCGCTGGATGTCATAGGGACAAAACTATCCTCAATGAGACCTCCGCGGGCAACGAGGGGTGGGATCCCGCCCCTATGAGTGGTCGTAAAGGGTGAGATCCCGCCCCTCGGCAGGCCTTAAAGAGTGCGGGAAGTAACACTGAAATCCGTGTCGCCGTCAATGCTGAACGCAGAGGCCCCCACATGGTCCCAGCCCGGGAAGAACGTCTCCGAAAGAACCGCAGCTCCATCCCCGGCGAAGACTTCCACCGAGGACGAATCCAAGAGAACAGTCAGATGGACCTTGCTCCCGGGAGAGGGCAGGGCCACCTCATGAAAGGGGCTGAACTTCGCGGAGAAATTACGGGTTCCGGCTTGTGAACGGTCCACCCTGACGATGCCTGATTCCTTGGCATAGGAGATGCGCAGTCCGGGGTCGGAGCCGGATGATTGACGGAGGAGAACGCCTGCTTCGCGCGCGGACGTGAGGTCCAGGTCCAGCTCGATCAACTGGGTGCGTCCCTGGAAGTCCTGGCCCAAGTCTGTGGGTGAGGAACCGACGGTGAGGTTTTTGCTCCTCAGCTCACCGGAGCGTTCCATCGTTTCCCGTGCCACGCCGGCTATCGCGGACCGCAACGCATACCGCTTCCCACCCTTGACCAAGGTGAGTTCACGGGGAATTGCCATGGAGCCGCGCCACGGCGTGGTGGGCACATCCTGGGCGTAGTCCCAGTTGCCCATCCACCCCAGGAGGACGGGTTTGCCGCCGGGCGCGCCGGAGATGGAGTTCGCGGCGTAATAGTCGGCGCCGTGGTCCAGCCACTGGGATTCGGTGAGGGGCGCGTCGGGAGCTGCAGCGTTTTCGGCAGTGAAGTGCGTTCCGTCGAATTCGCCCACGAAGTACTGCATGCCCGAGCCGCCCGCAATGCCCCCGGGGTTAATGCTCAGGAGCATCACCCACTTCTTGGCCGTGGAGTCCGCCACGTCCATGTGGATGAGCTCCGGCACTTCCCAGAGGCCTCCCTGGGCGCCAACGCCGGAGAAGTCGCTCAGGAATTCCCAGCGGAGGAGGTCCGTGGACCTGAACAACTTGACCACTTGGGCGTCGGCCACCACGGTGGTCATCACCCAGTAGCGGCCTGGCTCGTACCAGGTGATTTTGGGGTCGCGGAAGTTGTTGTTGGTGGGCGCGAGGTTGAGGACCGGGTTGGCATGGTACTTCTGCCATGAGGTCCCGTTATCAAGACTGAAAGCCACAGATTGGGCTTGCGAGCCTCCGGGCAGCACACCGTTCTTTCCGTAGGCGCTGGTGTAGAGGGCCACCATGGGAGGATTTTCCGCCGAACCGAGTCCCGAGGCGTTGTTCTTGTCCACCACGATGCAGCCGGAGAAAATTTCTTCCTCGGGGCTTGCCTCCATGGCTACGGGCTGCTGCTCCCAGTGGATCAAATCCTGGCTGGTGGAGTGGCCCCAGGACATGTTGCCCCACGAGTTCCCACGGGGGTTGTACTGGTAGAAGGCGTGATAGGTGCCGTCGTGATAAACGAGGCCGTTGGGATCATTGAGCCAGTTCTTCTCCGCCGTCAGGTGAGCTGCGGGCCGCCAGGGATCCGACGGGGACGGGCGGTGGCCGCCCGGGGCGGGGACCGGCGTCGGGCTTTCAGCCTGTGTGCAGGACGTTGCGGTGAAGGTGACCACGACGGCGGCACTTGCGGCCAGCATCTGGCGGCGCGAAAGGTGGGGGTTGGGAAAAGTCATGGGGAAGATCCTGGGGTTGGGGTGGCAGGGGTGCCGGTCCTCGCGGGATCGGTCACCCCTGCCATGGCCTCATGGCCGGGGTGTTCCTGCTTACTTGTAGAGGCCTTCGCCGCCAACACGGACGTTGGTGGGAAGGTAGCCGAACGGCCCAAGGCCGTTATGGCCGAAGCTGCGGTCCACCTGAGTCACTCCGCCCTGAAAGTTCATTTTCACGGTGGGTGACAGGGAGCCGCCGCGGACGCCGTCCACGTTGTCGATGAATGACTGGACGAGCCCACCTGGTTGGACGTAGTGCGAGTACGCCTGGAACTGCCGGCCGTTCTGGCGCGGGTCCGGACCTTCCGGTGCGTTCGCCGGCATGTTCAGGTCCGTGGGGGAGCCCAGGGCCAGGCCGCTGTTGTTGACCGGCTGGTAGTCGGAGCGGACACCGTTGCCGACGAAGCCGTAGACGCCGTCCGGGCCGCGCATTCCATCTGCATACGTGAACTGGTGGCTGATGGTGAACAGGTAGTACTTGTTCTTGCCGTTCTCGTTCTGGATGAAGATCTGCGGACGCTCAGTCTGATCGTTCACGCAATTGGCGGAGAGGATCGGAGGCAGGAAGCTCCACTTGGTGAGGTCCTTGTTGTCCGCGACGGCGAGCCCCACGTTGGCAGTCTGGTACCAGGCGCCGGTGCTGTTGACCTGGGCCAGGGTCTCGGCATTGGGGTCGCCCGGGGCATAGCCGAGGTCTTCCTGCTTGCACTTGTAGGAGCCGCGGGTGCCGCCGGTGTTGCCTTCGAAGACCATGAAAGTCTTGCCCGGATGGGCGGGGTCCGCGAAGGTGTACGGGTCACGGAAAGCGAAGCCGGGGTTCTGCGCTTTGTTCTGGTACAGCTTTCCGTCCGGTTCCAGCAGTTTGGTGTGCTGGAAGCCGTCGAAGGTCACGCCGTCCTTGGTGGCATGGATGGTGCCCAGCGCCTTGGCTATTGCGGCGTCCGGGGCGATACCTCCGCCGCCCGCATTCCGCTCGGCGACGTCGTAAAACGTGGTGGCCGTGTAGAACACGTTGATCTTGTTGCCCTGCATGAGGCGCGTGGAACCTGACCATTCCGTGTTCCCGATGGACGTGTTGTCCAGGAACAGGTGTCCGCCGTAGTTCCATTTGTCCTTGGCGGGATCGGCGTTGGTCTTGCGGAAGAAGTAGCCGATCCTGGCGTTCCAGTGGCGCTGGTCGAAGCCATAGCCGGCGTTCCGGTCGGCAACCAGGGAGAAGATGACGTCCCAGCCCTTGTAGCTGATCTGGTTGGCGTTCTCATCCGTCAGGGACCACGTGTCCCAAACCCAGACGTCGTCGTTCATGGCAGGGAAGTCCTTGGGGATCTCCGGCATGGTGACGTTGGGGCTCATGGAGTTCTGTCCCGGGGCAACGTTGGGGTTGCTCTGGGCCATGATCTGCTTGGCGTCGGCTCGCGTCCACTTGGACGTGAAGTCTGCCGCGGGATCATAGGCCTGCTGCGTGTGGGTGGTCGGCAGCGGGAAGCCGGGCGTGGGTGCCGGCATGGTGCTCGACGGCGGGTCGGCCGGCAGGTTGGCCTGCGCGGCAGGCGTCACCAGCAGGATGCTGCCGGCCACGCCGGCCGCTGCTGCGAGGGCTACTGCCTGTCGCAGCCGGCGGCGCGGCGGTTGAGGGGTTAAGTGCGTGTTCATGCTTGCTCTTCTCGCGGAGTTGGACTTCGTGGAGTGGGGCGCATGCCCTGAACCCTTGGTGGGGTTCTCTACTCAGGCGTCCATCGAGCCGCTCAAGGCGTCACCGAGGGACGCCATTGTTTTCGAGGTGCGGGGGAGCTTTACAGCTGTCCGCCGCGGTGGCTCCGGCACGTCGACTTACCGGGGCACTCTCCACGCTGACACGTGTTAGGTCTCAGATCAAAGGGAGTTTCGTGGGCCTCCAGGGCTACTCCCGAGTACGTGCGCAAGCGCTTACATTGTCAACGTGCGCGCGTGGCATTTTTGGGCAGGACGGGTCAAATGTTTCGACGCACATCAGATTTATCCTGTGCGTTTAATTCCACGACACGGTTGTTAGCGCGCACCTTTAAACTGTGCTGCGGGGTCACTTAAATGACACTGCGGGGCCACCGGTGAGGGTGGCCCCGCAGTGTTGATGGGAAGCAATGCTGATGGGAAGCACTTAGCTGGGAAAGTGCCGCGCTGGTGAAGTCGACTAGAGTTTGGCGATGATTTCGGCCAGAAGCTTGGAGATCCGCTTGCCTGCTGCATGTCCGGCTTCCAGGACTTCCGCGTGGCTCAAAGGGACCGGGCTGATACCGGCTGCCAAGTTGGTTACCAGGGAGATGCCAAAAACTTCCATCCCTGCATGGCGGCCGGCGATTGCCTCCAGCGCCGTGGACATGCCCACCAGGTCGGCCCCGATCCGCTTGGCGTACTGAACCTCTGCCGGTGTCTCGTAGTGAGGGCCTGTGAACTGCGCGTACACGCCTTCCTGCAGCGACGGATCCACGTCGCGGGCGAGGTCTCGGATCCGTGAGGAGTAGAGGTCGGTGAGGTCAACGAACGTTGCGCCTTCAAGAGGCGAGGTAGCAGTGAGGTTGATGTGGTCGCTGATGAGCACGGGGGTGCCCGGGGTCCAGTCCTCATTGAGTCCGCCACAGCCGTTGGTAAGGACCAGTGTCTTGCATCCGGCGGCCGCAGCGGTGCGCACGCCGTGGACTACCGACCGGACACCGCGGCCCTCGTAGTAGTGCGTCCGGGCACCGAGGACCAGGGCCCGCTTGCCCTCCTTGGTGAGGACGGAGCGGATGGTGCCCACGTGGCCCACCACCGCCGGCTTATGGAAACCGGGAACCTCGGATGCGTTCAGGGTGGCGGTGGTTTCCCCGATCAGATCGGCGGCTTCCGCCCACCCGGATCCGAGCACCAGTGCTACGTCATGGGACTCGACGCCGGTCTCCGCGGCGATGAAGTCTGCGGCGGCTTTCGCGGCCTCGAAAGGGTCAGTGTTCATCAGCTCAGTGTTACTCACTGGTACAAGCTACCTTGCAGCTGCTGGACTTTGGTAGGGATGGAGCCTGGGTGAGGTTCGGCTGGGTGGCAACCGGCGGGGCAATGAGTGAGAATTGAGGATTGTGACCACCCAAGTTGACTTCAGTGCCCCCCGTATCGCGATCCTGGGAGGTGGTCCCGGCGGATATGAAGCTGCCATGGTGGCCGCCTCACTCGGCGCGCACGTCACGATCATCGAGCGGGCAGGCCTCGGCGGCTCCGCGGTGCTGACCGACGTCGTGCCTTCCAAAACCCTTATTGCCACCGCCGACCTCATGACGCGCGTTGGTGAGGCGGACGAGCTCGGCGTGAAGTTCGACGGCGACGGTACGGCTTCCAAGCCCCGCGCGGACCTCAAGCACATCAACGATCGCGTGCTGAACCTTGCCCACGGACAGTCCGAGGACATCCGGGCCGGTCTTGAGCGATTGGGCGTGGAGATCGTCATCGGTTCGGGCAAACTTCTGGACAACAACACCATCGAAGTTCTCACCATTGATGGCACCCGCACCATCGATGCCGACGCCATCCTTCTGGCCGTCGGTGCCCACCCGCGTGAACTCCCCACGGCCAAGCCCGACGGCGAACGCATCCTCAACTGGGCCCAGATCTACAACCTGGACGAACTTCCCGAGGAACTTATTGTTGTCGGTTCGGGCGTGACCGGTGCCGAGTTCGCATCCGCGTACAACGGCCTGGGCTCCAAGGTCACCCTGATCTCCAGCCGTGACCAGGTCCTCCCTGGCGAGGACACCGACGCCGCCAAGTTACTTGAAGGCGTTTTCGAGCGTCGCGGCGTCAACGTTCTGTCCAAGTCCCGCGCCAACGCAGTGGAGCGAACGGACGACGGCGTGAAGGTCACCTTGGGTGACGGTTCGGTCGTGACAGGTTCGCACTGCCTCGTGTGTGTGGGTTCCATCCCCAACACTGCCGGCATCGGCCTTGAAGAAGCCGGCGTGACCCTCACGGAGTCCGGGCACATCAAGGTGGACGGTGTTTCCCGCACCACCGCCCCCAACATTTACGCTGCCGGCGACTGCACGGGCGTCTTCGCCCTGGCATCCGTTGCAGCCATGCAGGGCCGCATCGCGATCGCACACTTCATGGGCGATGGGGTGAAGCCGCTGAAGCTCAACCAAGTGGCCTCCAACATCTTTACGTCCCCCGAGATCGCCTCAGTGGGCGTCTCCGAAGCTGACCTCGCGTCCGGCAAGTACCAGGGTGACGTGGTGATGCTGTCCCTGCTCAGCAATGCCCGCGCCAAGATGCGCAACACCAAGGATGGCTTCGTGAAGATCATCGCCCGCAAGGGATCCGGCACCGTGATCGGTGGCGTGGTGGTTGGGCCGAACGCCTCCGAGCTCATCTTCCCGATCTCCGTGGCCGTGACCCAGAAGCTCCACGTGGACGATGTAGCCAGCGCCTTCACGGTGTATCCGTCGCTCACTGGCTCCATCTCGGAGGCTGCGCGGCGCCTGCACGTGCACATGTAGCTTCCCCACCCAGCACAGACGCCCGTTTCGGGGGTTGGCTGCTGATGATGCCGTGCGCACGGCACGTTCAGCAGGGAACCCCCGAAGCGGGCGTTTCTGCTGCCAGGACTTAGCGGATGCCCCTGAATCTGAGCCCCGCTCCCAGCGCCACCAGGCTCAGACAGGCCAGGATGGCCAGGTAGTAGGCAGGAGCTACGTCCTGTCCTGTGATCTCGATCAGGTAGGCCGCGATCATGGGAGTGAAACCACCGAAGGCGGCCACGGAAGCGTTGTAGCTGAAGGACAATCCCGTTGCCCGGGACCGGGCATCGAAGGCATCCGACATGACCGAGGGCAGCGCCCCAAAGTAGGCCGCCTTCAGGCACCCGAGGATGGTCATGGTGGTAGCCAGCACCAGGAATGACCTCCCGGCGGTGAGCCACAGGAACAGCGGAATCACCATCAGCGCGGTCAGTATCGCCGTGGGGATCATGATTCGCAGGCGTCCAAACTTGTCCGAGAGATGTCCCACCACCGGTGTGCCGAAGGTGAGGATGACGCCTGTGATGACCAGGCAGCTAAAGGAAGCCGACGGGTCGAGCCCCAGCTGTTTGATGCCGTAGGTGGGCATGTATTGCAGGATGAAGTTTACGGCCGTGGAGATGGCAAGGGCCCCGGCGGCAATGAAGATCCCCAGTTTTTGAGTCTTGAAAACATCCAGGATGGGGGATGTTGTGGCCCCGGTATCGCCGCTCCGCACGATCGGTGCTTCATCCACATGCTTCCGGATGAAGTAGCCCGCCGGGCCGACCAACAGCCCGAAAATGAACGGGATGCGCCAGCCCCAGTCACTCATGTCTGATGCGGACAGCAAAGAGGTGAGGACGGCGACGAAGATGGCCGCCATGAGCGATCCCAAGCCCTGGCTGGCGAATTGGAAACTCCCCAGAAAGCCCTTGCGCTTGGAGTCCTGGGCGATGAGGAACGATGTCGCGGCCCCAAACTCCCCACCGGCTGAGAATCCCTGGACCAGGCGGGCAAGGATGATGCCGATTGGAGCGAGCATCCCAATCTGGTCGTAGCCGGGCATGAAGGCGATCATCGCGGTGCCGATCACCATCAGGCGGATGGTCAGCATGAGTCCCTTCTTGAGCCCCTTCCGATCGGCGTAGGAGCCGAGGATCAGGCCGCCGAGGGGGCGTATCAGGTAGGAGGCTCCAAAGACGGCAAAGGCTTGGATCAGTTCCACTGCCGGGTTGTCAGCCGGAAAGAAGTTGCGGCCGATGTAGATGGCAAGCAGGGCATAGATACCCATGTCGAACCACTCCAGGGCGTTGCCTACCGTCGCGGCAGCGATCCCTCGCGTAGTGGATTTCCTGGACTGAGGGCGTTCAACGTCGTCGTTGACGCCAACCGGTGCCGGCTGCTGGGCAGGATCGGCGTTGGGTGTTGTTTTCATGGTGTTCCCTCGATGGTAGCTAGTGCCATTCAGGCGTGGGCGGCTGTGAGGTTGTGTGCGGGGACCGGAACCTGGGTTCGGCCTAGATCGTGGAAGAGTCCGCACGCGATCTTCAAGCCTTCGCGTGCGATGGATTCGAGCATGTGTTCGTTGGGAGCGTGCTGGAGGCAGCCGGGGTAGGAGTGCGGGATCCAGAGTGTAGGCAGCCCCAGAATGTCCTCGAACACGTGGTTGGGCAGGGAGCCGCCGATGTTGGGCAGGATCGCCGGTGCCGTGCCCGTGGTCTCCGCGATGGACTGGCTGGCCCACGCAACCCAGGGATTGTCCGGATCCAACCTGCTGGCAGGAAAGACCGTGGTGAGGCGTGCTTTGACCATGCCAAAGCCCATGGCATCCAAATGATCCTGAAGCCGGCTCTCCAAGCTGTTGGTCTCTGTCCCGGTGACGAATCGAAGTTGCAGGATTGCCCGCGCGGTTCCGGGAATGGCATTGACGGGGTTGTCCACGTCTGCGGCTCCGAGGGCCAGGACTTCCAGGGTGTTCCAGCCGTAGACGCGCTCAGCGGCGCTAAGGCTGGCATCGCCCCATCCCTCATCAACGGGCGGGTCTTCGCGGCCGGGCACAACCCGGACATTGGCCAAGGCGCGCCGTACAGAGTCCGGCAGGGACTGCGGGAGCAGCCCGGGGAGCTGAACCCGCCCATGACCGTCCACCAATGTGCCAATGGCCGCGGCCAGGGTGGTTGCGGGGTTCCTGATGAGTCCGCCCCAATTTCCCGAGTGATAGGAACTCGGCCGAAGGGCGGCAGTCAACTCGAAGCTTGCGCCGCCGCGGGCGCCCAGGAAGATCGTTGGAGTATGGGCGTTGAGGCGGGGGCCGTCGGAGGCGATGAAGACGTCAGCGGAGAGCCGGTCCTGATGTGCTGCCGCGAACCCGGCCAGTTTGGGTGAGCCAATCTCTTCGCCGCATTCGAACAGAAATTTGAGGTTGAAGCCAAGCTTGCCCTGGTGGGCGAGCAGTAGCCGGAGGGCGGCCAGATTCAGCAGGTGCTGGCCTTTGTTGTCAGCTGTGCCCCGTCCATACCAGTGACCGTCGTCAACGGAAACTTCCCACGGATTGCGGCCAGCTGCCCACTGTCCCTCATGACCGTCCACAACATCTGCGTGTCCGTAGCAAAGGACCGTGGGGAGCCTGGGGTCTTCCAGCCGGGTGCCCAGCAGGAACGAGTTTTCGCTCCCGTCCCATCTGTCCCAACGCTCCACACTGCACCCCATATCCTGCAACGACCGGGTCAGAATGTCCTCCAGATATGCATTCAATGCATCTCTTCCTTCAGGCCTGCCACTCTCGCTCGGGTAAGCGACCGCTGTGCTCAGCTCCTTGAGAAAGGCTCCAGAGGTGATGTGCTCATCAGCAGCAGCAAGGATTTCAGTGCGAAGGTTCATATTTTGCTTCCTCGAATCGTGGTGGCTAACTCCGACTCTAGATGTGGCCTGACTCACTAACCAGTATTCTTTTCTCAACAAGCTTTGACTTGAATGCAAACCGAAAGGAAGTGTGCGACGTGCAGCTATTGCCAACATCGCTGATCTATTTCCGCGAAGTCGCCGGCACCGGATCCATCACTGAGGCCGCAGAAATCCTCCACGTCTCGCCATCAGCCATCAGTCGTCAAATGAGCAAACTGGAATCCTCGGCCGGAGCTCCGCTGTTCCTCAGGCACCCGCGGGGCATGATGCTTACCGAGGCCGGGCGATTGCTCTTGGCCCACGCCCGCAGAAGCGAACTCGAAGGGGAATCGTTGCTTCAGGAACTGCGGGATACAGAGTCCCGGCGTACCAGCGTCATCAAGGTCGCCAGTGCGGAGGGGCTGGCTCATTGCAGGGTGCCTGCGGCCATTGCCGCGATGGTTGCCAGCTATAGCGACGTTGTGTTCAACCTTGTAGTTGTCCCTTCGGCAGAGGCCACACGTCAGGTGATCGAGGGCAAAGCTGATATTGCCGCAGTGTTTGCCCTCGGGCCCCAGCGCGATGTCACTGTGGAGTTCTCTTTGCCTGCTCCAGCCTTGGCGGCAGTCACTCGCGATCATCGGCTGGCAGTCCGGGAGTCAGTGTCTCTCCAAGAGTTGTGCGAGGAGAGGCTCGCGCTTCCGGGACGAGGGATTACCCAGCGTGAACTCTTCGACATCGCTGTCCAGCGGGAAGGACTAAGCCCGGAGATCGTCTTGGAAACGGATCAGGTGGGACCAATCCTGGCTTTTGCCCGCAGCGGAGCGGGCGTGGCGCTGATGAGCAGGTTCACCGTGCCGGCACGGGAAGACGCGGGCCTTGTGTTCATCCCTGTGGACAATACGGTCTTCCTTCAGCGGGAAGGACAAATCCAGACCATGGCCGGGCGCCGTAAGTCAGCCCTGGTCACTGCGTTCGCTTCGGCATTGGCGGACGAACTCCTGGCTGAGTAGAGCTGCTCAGCAAGGGGATCCCCGGCAACGAGTTCGCGGGAAGCCCGCGAGCACACAGGGAAACTTTCCACGATCCCGCAGCTTTCCCGCGAACTGAGCGAGCTACGCTAGGCAGCAGCCGCTTGGAAGTGCTTCTCGATGATCCCCCTGATGTCCTCATGGCACCCTCCGCAGCCCGTCCCGGCGCGGGTGGCCTTGGATACTTCACCCACGGTGCTGCAGCCCTCAACCACGGAATCCTCAATACTGGCCGCACTCACGCCGGCGCACCGGCACACGGTCCGCTGGGGATCGTTGCTGGTGGCCCCGGCGTCGAGTTGGTCCGGACCATCCAACCGCAGGAGCAGTGACCGGTCCGCGGGCAGCTCCGAGGTCCGCTCAAAGAGCACCACCAGCTCAGCAGCAGTCCGTGGCATGCCCACGGCTACCAGGCCTTCCAGGACTCCGCCACGGGTGGTCATCTTCACATAGCGTCCGTGTTCGGGGTCGGCCCACTGGGAGATTTGCCGGCGGGGTCGCCCGGGGACGGCGCCGGCTTCCAACATCTCCTCGTCCCAGGGGTCGGCTTGGTTGTCGCCTGCCACGGCCAGGTTGATGCCGCGGGCCTTCAGAACCACGACGCCCGGCTTCTCCTGGGGCAGGGGGTCACGTGCGTCCGCGGCGTCCTGGCCATCCCGCGCCAGGACCACGAGGTACTCGGCCAGCCACTCGGCCTGTCGCCAGCCCGGACCGACCAGCCCCGAAGGACCGGAGGCATTCCGGCAGTCAACGCATGCAGCGTCAGGGCAGCGCACTTCAGCGCAGTCGCCGATCGCGAACATGTGGGGCTCGTGATACGTGCGGAGATGATGATCCACCAGAATGCCGGAAGCAACAGGAAGTCCACACCCCTCTGCCAATTCGAGCCGCGGCCGGACACCACAGGACAACACCAGAAGGTCGCCGTCGATCGCGGAGCCGTCATCCAGCAGCAAGGCTGAGAAGCTGCCGCCAGGTCCGGCAGTTTCAACGCCGGTGGAACGTGCGTTGCCGGCCATCCGGACCCCGCCCGCCCTCAAACTGTTGGTGAGAACAGCGCCGCTTCCGCGGTCGATGCTGCGTCCCAGAGGGAACGGCCCGTTGTGGACCACGGTGGCCTGTGCGCCTTCTTCGGCCGCGGCGAGGGCGGTCTCCAGGCCCAGCACGCCGCCACCCAACACCACCACGCGCTTTCCATCAGCTACGGCGGAACGGAGTACTGCGGCATCTTTGAGATCACGCAGAGTGGTGACGCCAGCAGGGAGCACAGGCCCGGCGGGGTCGGGGTTAAGGCCCGTCAGGTTGGGGATCACGGGACGGGATCCGGTGGCGAACACCAGCCGGTCATAGTGTTCAGTGGTGCCGTCGGAGAGGACTACATGCTGGCGGGCGCGGTCGATCCTCTTGACCTTGACGCCCAAGCGCACACTCACCCCGTCGGCTTCCAATGCGGCGGCGTCAGCCATGGCCAGAGCCCCGGCCGTGGTGCGCCCGACGCCAAGCTCGGCAACCATCACACGGTTATACGCGGCCTCGGTTTCCTGGCCCACCACCAGCAGCTGCACCAGTCCGGTGCGGACGGCGGGCAGGAGTTCGTCCACCAGACGGGCAGCCACGGGGCCGAATCCAACAACAACAATGCGCTCGCTCATGATGCCTCCTTGACGTGCACTGGCAGCCCGGCCATGGCCGGATTTCTCGAAGAAGCCGAGGGAGCGTCCTGCGCAGCAACTGCCTTCCGGACCCACACCCGGCTGGTCTTGAACTCCGGCATGCCGGAAATGGGATCTGTGGCCGCTTCCGTGAGTCGGTTCGCGTTTTCCTGGCCGGGGAAGTGGAACGGCAGGAAGACGGTGTCCGGACGGACCGACGTGCTGAGCTCGGCACGGCAGAGCACTTCGCCGCGCTCGTTGGTGACCGTGGCGTAGTCGCCATCGGTAATGCCGCGGGTAGCCGCCGTGCCGGGGTGAATGAGGAGCCGGGCCTGTGGCTGAGATGCGAGGAGTTCGCTCACGCGCCGGGTCTGTGCGCCGGATTGGTAGTGCTCCAGAAGCCTGCCGGTTGCCAGGGCCAACGAATCGTCAGCAAAGGAACGCACGGCACGCTTGGACGGAGTCACCGGAACCATCACGGCGCGGCCATCAGCATGGGCGAAGCCGTCAGCGAAGAGCCGAGGGGTGCCGCTGCTGCCCACAGGGTACGGCCAATAAGCAGCCTCACCGCGGTCCAGCATGGCGTAGTCGATGCCTGAGTAATCGGCCAGACCACCGGCAGAGGCCAGGCGCAGCTCTTCGAAAACCGTCTCGGGATCATCGCTGAACGTGGAGGGCGCTTCAAGGAGCTCAGCCAGCCGGGCCATGAGCCACAGCTCGCTGCGCACGCCCGGGGGAGGAGTGAGTGCACGTCGGCGACGGATCACGCGGCCCTCAAGATTGGTGAGCGTACCTTCCTCTTCGGCCCATTGCGTCACCGGCAACACCAGGTCCGCTTCAGCCGCTGTCTCGGACATGAAGAAGTCGCACACCACCAGGAAGTCAAGGCTGCGGAGTCCTTGGATCACTGCGTTGGTATCTGGCGCCGACACCACCACATTGGCGCCGTGGACGAAAAGGCAGCGGACGCCGTCGGGCTGTCCGAGGGACTTGAGAAGTTCGACGGCGGGGAGGCCGGGTCCGGGGATCAGCGACTCGTCGATGCCCCATACTCCGGCGACGTGGGCACGGGCAGCGGGGTCGGTGATCTTGCGGTAGCCCGGGAGCTGATCGGCCTTTTGTCCGTGTTCGCGGCCGCCTTGGCCGTTGCCCTGTCCTGTGAGCGTGCCATAGCCGCTGCGGGCCGAGCCGGGCAGGCCCAGGAGGAGGCTGAGATTGATGGCGGCGGTGGCCGTGTCCGTGCCGTCAACGTGTTGTTCCACGCCGCGGCCGCTGAGGATATAGCTGCCACCGTTGCGGGCGCCTTGGGCCAAGCGGCGGGCGGTTTCGCGAATCAGCGGTGCGGGCACGCCAGTGATCGACTGGACGCGTTCCGGCCAAAAGGAGGACAGGCTGCGGACCACGGCGGCATAGCCGCTGGTGTGAGCGGCGATGTAGGAGGCGTCGGCCAAGCCTTCATGCACCACCACATGGCTGATCCCCAAAAGAAGCGCCAAATCGGTGCCGGGCGTCGGCTGCAGGTGGAGGCCGCCGCCGTCGGACGTGAACGCAGCAGTAGCCGAGCGGCGGGGGTCCACCACGATCAGTCCGCCGGCATCCCGTGCGCCTTGCAGGTGCTGGACGAACGGAGGCATGGTCTCGGCAACGTTGGATCCAAGCATGAGGATCACGGACGCGGTGTCCAGGTCCGTGACAGGGAAAGGGAGCCCCCTGTCGACGCCGAAAGCACGGTTGCCGGCAGCTGCGGCCGACGACATGCAGAAGCGGCCGTTGTAGTCGATCCGCGAGGTGCGCAGTGCGAGGCGGGCGAACTTCCCCAGCAAGTATGCCTTTTCGTTGGTGAGGCCGCCGCCGCCGAACACTCCCACGGCGTCCTTCCCGTACTGCTGTTGGGTGTCCTTCACCGCTGAGGTGATCAGCATGAGGGCCTGGTCCCAGGAGATCGGCTGGTGGACGCCGTCGGACCCTTTGAGCATCGGCTCGGTGACCCGGCCGCTGTGACGCAACAACGACGCCGATGTCCAGCCTTTGCGGCACAGCCCGCCCCGGTTGGTGGGGAAGTCGCGTCCGGAAACCTCCAGGGGCGCGGCCGGTGCTGCGTCAGTTGCTGGCACTGCCGATGTCCTTTCCACGGCAGGTGCAGCCGGGGTCAGCGTCATGGCGCACTGGAGTGCGCAGTAGGGGCAGTGGGTATCGGCGCCGTTGGGCATCTAGATGTGTCCGATCGTGTTGCGCTTCTGTGCGGGGCGAATGTAGATCACCCAGCAGACGGTGAGCATGAGGACGTAGGCTCCGACGAATCCGTAGAACGCCGGGGTGTAGGAGCCGCTGGCCGAGTTTGAAGCGTTGAGTACCTGAGGGATGACGAAGCCGCCGTAGGCGCCGATCGCGGAGATCAGGCCCAGCGAGGAAGAAGCGAGCCGTGCAGTGGTGGCACTCGGGGCACCTGAACGGGCTGCCCGGCTGGAGGTTGCGAAGATGACCGGGATCATGCGGTACGTTGCGCCGTTTCCGAAGCCGCTGGCCAGGAAGAGCAGCAGGAACAGGGTGAGGAAGAGCCAGAAGTTCTTCAGGGGCAGCGTCCAGATCATGGTCAAGGTGATGACGGCCATGGAGGCGAAGGAGGCGATGGTCATGCGGGCGCCGCCCATGCGGTCGGCCATGCGTCCGCCGTAGGGACGGGCCAGGGAGCCGATCAGCGGGCCGAGGAAGGCGAGCGAGAGTGCCACAGCGCCGACGTGGATGGAGGAGAAGTCCGGGAAGTAATCCTTGATCAGCTTGGGGAAGACACCTGCGAAGCCGATGAACGAACCGAACGTTCCAATGTAGAGGAACGCCATGATCCACAGGTGCGGTTCCTTGAGGGCGGCCAGGGAACCGGCCACATCGCCCTTGGCGCTGGTGAGGTTGTTCATGTATTTGTACGCGCCGAAGGCGGCGATGATGATCAACGGGATCCAGATGATGCCGGCCATGGGCAAGTTGACGGTCCCGGCTGCCAGGAGCGTGATGGCGATGGGCACAACAAGCTGCGCGACGGCGGCACCGAGGTTTCCGCCGGCTGCGTTCAGGCCCAGCGCCCAACCCTTTTCCCGGGCGGGGTAGAAGAAGGTGATGTTGGCCATGGAGCTGGCGAAGTTGCCGCCACCGAAGCCTGCGAGTGCGGCCATGAGGAGCATGACACCGAAGGGCGTCTCCGGGTTGGAGACGCATAGCGCCAACCCGGTGGTGGGGATCAGCAGCAGCAGCGCGGAGACGATGGTCCAGTTCCGGCCGCCGAACTTGGGAACCATGAAGGTGTAGGGGATGCGGAGCGTGGCGCCCACGAGGCTGGGGATGGAGATGAGCCAGAAGATCTGGTTGGTGTCGAACGTGAAGCCTGCTGCGGGAAGCTGGACCACCACGATGGACCACAGCTGCCAGACGACGAAGCCGAGGAATTCGGCGAAGATGGACCAATTGAGATTGCGCTTGGCGATGGACCGGCCTTCGGACTCCCATTGGCCCTTGTCTTCGGCATCCCAGTTGGCGATCCAGCGGCCGGGGCGGTGTTCAAGGGTGGAAGTGGCAGTGGACTGGACGGGAGCCAGTGCATCTGCGGTGCGGTCAACAGTCACGGAAGTGCCTCCTTGGTGGGGACGTTGTTCTTCCAAGGTAGGTTTGGCGCATTTCGTGGACGGTCGCCGTTTGTAAACGCCCTGTGACATTTCCCTATCGGCGGGGTCACCGGCGCGTGAGGCCGTGGTGAGGTAATGTGGCGCGGACCACAAGGTGAGATTTTCTTGTGCGTCCGCATGTTGGACTTGGTTGTCCAGTCAATGGACACCGGGAACTATTATTGAACTCTCGAATAATCCTTCGCCGGGTAGGCTCTCGGGGCTTCGGCCGGCGTGAAAGAAAGCTGCAAACACATGTCTTCCACCGCACCATCCAAGGAAGGCGAGTCCACTAAGCCAGTGAACTCGCGGGGCAAGGTGATCTTCGCGAGCCTGATCGGCACGACGATCGAGTTCTACGACTTCTACGCCTATGCCACCGCGTCGGTACTCGTCTTCCCGAAGCTTTTCTTCCCGGACGCCACAGACATCAATGCGCTGCTCAGTGCGTTCGCCATCTTCGGTGTTGCCTTCTTCGCGCGGCCCATTGGCGCTGTGGTCTTCGGCCACTTCGGTGACAAGATCGGCCGCAAGGGCACCCTGGTGGCATCGCTGCTGACCATGGGTATTGCAACGTTCCTCATCGGCCTCCTGCCCACGGCCTCCATGCCGGGGTGGGCCATCCTCGCCCCGATCATGCTGGTGATCCTGCGCTTCTTCCAAGGCCTGGCCCTGGGTGGAGAATGGTCCGGCGCGGCATTGCTCGCCACGGAGAACGCCCCCGAAGGCAAGCGCGCCATCTACGGAACGTTCCCGCAGCTGGGTGCTCCCATCGGCTTCATCATCGCCAACGTCATCTTCATCTGGATGAACGTCTCCCTGAGTGCCGAAGAATTCCTGGCCTGGGGCTGGAGGGTTCCCTTCATCCTCAGCGCCGTGCTGGTCATCGTGGGACTTTACGTACGCCTGAAGCTGGTGGAGAGCGCCTCCTTCACCAAGGTCATCGAGCAGGAAAAGGTCCAGAAGGTTCCCCTCGCGGCAACCCTCAAGAGCCACTGGCGCCCCGTGGTAGCAGGCACCTTCATCATGTTCGCCACCTACGTGCTCTTCTACATCATGACCACGTTCACCCTGTCCTACGGCACCAAGCCCACGCTGGCCGGCGCTCAGGCCGCCGCTGAGAAGGCCGGAAAGCCCATGACGGCAGACCAGATCGCCGCGTTTGTCCCCGGCTTGGGAATTACGCGCTCCGACTTCCTTTGGATGCTGATCATCGGCGTCGTCTTCTTCGGCATCTTCACCGTGGTCTCCGGACCGCTCGCCGAGAAGTGGGGCCGACGCAAGTTCCTGCTGGGCGTCACCGCTGGCATCTTCGTGTTCGGTGCGCTCTGGTTCACCATGTTCGGACCCGGCCAGGCAGCAGCCATGGTTGGACTCATTGTGGGTTTCACGCTCATGGGCCTCACCTTCGGACCCATGGCTGCCATCCTTCCCGAGCTGTTCCCGGCCAACGTCCGCTACACCGGGTCGGCGGTTGCTTACAACCTGTCCTCGATGATCGGCGCGGCACCCGCATCGTTCGTGGCCATTGCGCTCTGGTCTGCAGCCAACGGCAGCACCTGGCTGGTGGGCGCCTACATGGCCGCCGCCGCTGTGGTGACGTTCATCGCCCTCTGGCTGACACGCGAAACCAAGGACATGGACTACGAAAACAACGTCGCCTAAGTAGCTCACGTACGACGTCGGCCCCGCACCAAACGGTGCGGGGCCGACGTCGTTATATGGTTCTTTGCGTTAGTCCTCGATGGTGGCGATGACCGCGCCGGCGGTTACGGTCTCACCAGCGGTGGCGGAGAGACCGCGTACGGTACCGGCCTTGTGGGCTGTGAGCGGCTGCTCCATTTTCATGGCTTCGAGGACCACGATCAGGTCACCCTCAGCCACAACGTCACCATCAGAGGCTGCCACCTTCACGATGGTGCCCTGCATGGGGGAAGTGAGCGCGTTGCCACCGGCAGCTGCAGCCGTGGCGCCAGCCGAACGGGAGCGCTTCTTGGACTTGCCGGACTTGGCGCCCGAACCGCTGGAAACCGCGGCGATGCTGCCACCCAGGCCGGACGGCAACACCACCTCAAGGCGCTTGCCGCCAACCTCGACCACGACGCGTTGGCGCTCACCGGCGTCGGGCGCTTCGGTGGAGCCTGCCGCCGACCATGCCGGGATGCTGTTGACGAACTCCGTCTCGATCCAGCGTGTGTGGACGGTGAACGGGCCTTCCGTCGGGGCGAAAGCGGGGTGGGTCACCACGGCGAGGTCGAAGGGGATGACGGTGGGGATGCCCTCCACCACCATCTCTTCCAAGGCGCGGCGTGAACGCTGAAGCGCTTGCTCACGGGTTGCCCCGGTGATGATCAGCTTGGAAAGCATGGAGTCGAAGTTGCCGCTGATGATGTCGCCCTGCTCCACGCCGGAGTCGATGCGGACGCCGGGTCCCGTCGGGTTTTTCAGCGTGGTGATGGTACCGGGGGCAGGCATGAAGTTGCGGCCCGGGTCCTCGCCGGTGATGCGGAACTCGAAGGAGTGGCCGCGGACCTCGGGGTCGTCATAGCCCAGTGCTTCGCCGCGTGCAATGCGGAACTGCTCGCGGACGAGGTCGATGCCCGTGACTTCCTCGGACACACAGTGCTCCACCTGGAGGCGGGTGTTGACCTCGAGGAAGGAAATGGTGCCGTCCTGGCCCACCAGGAACTCACAGGTGCCGGCGCCGAGGTAGTTGGCTTCCTTCAGGATGGCCTTGGAGGATTCGTAGAGACGCTTGTTCTGCTCTTCGCTAAGGTACGGAGCGGGGGCTTCTTCAACAAGCTTCTGGTTGCGGCGCTGCAGCGAGCAGTCGCGGGTCGAAACAACCACCACGTTGCCGAAAGCATCGGCCAGGCACTGTGTTTCCACGTGGCGCGGGGCGTCAAGGAACCGCTCGATGAAGCACTCGCCGCGGCCGAAAGCTGCGACGGCTTCGCGGACCGCCGATTCGTACAGCTCGGGGATTTCGTCCATGGTGCGGGCCACTTTAATGCCGCGTCCGCCGCCGCCGAAGGCAGCCTTGATAGCGACGGGAAGCCCGAATTCCTCCGCAAACTTGAGGATCTCGTCCGCGTTCTGGACCGGGTCAGCCGTGCCCGGAACCAGGGGAGCGCCTACCTTTTCGGCAATGTGGCGGGCCTGCACCTTGTCACCCAGGGCGGAGATGGCCTCGGGTGAGGGGCCGATCCAGGTGATGCCGGCGTCGATGACCTTGGCAGCGAACTCGGCGTTCTCCGCGAGGAAGCCGTAACCGGGGTGGATGGCATCCGCGCCGGACTGCTTGGCGACGTCGATGATCTTATCCATCACCAAGTACGACTCAGCAGCCGTGTTGCCGCCCAGGGCGTAGGCTTCGTCGGCAAGGCGGACGTGGAGGGCCTCACGGTCAGGGTCGGCGTAAACGGCTACGGAGGCGATGCCTTCGTCCCGGGCGGCTCGGATGATGCGGACCGCGATTTCGCCGCGGTTGGCAATCAAGACCTTGGTAAGAGGGCTGGAAATGGGCTGCGCCGGGTTAGCTGACAAGTTGTTGACTCCTTCTGTCCTTCAGGGAGCCTAGCGTGATTGTGAGGGTTCCGCCCATATTGATGGGGGATTCCGTGTGTGAGGCGATGTTCCTTTGTAGGGTTGCTACAAAACGCTTCTACTGCGTGTCCGCGGCCCACAGCTCCGTGATTCCCACGTTTGCGTGGACCAGCAGGTCCCGCAGAGTGGAGATGGAAAGCCCGACGACGGCGTGCGGGTCGCCGTCCACCTTGCGGATGAAGGCCCCACCCAAGCCGTCGATAGTGAAGGAGCCGGCGCAGTGAAGGGGTTCTCCGGTGGCAATGTAGGCGTCGATGTCGCTGGTGCTCATCCGGGCGAAGTGGACCTCGGCACTGGATACTGCTCCAACGGTGGCGCCCGTGCCCTCGGGGGTCACTGCGTCCGTACTCTCTGCTGCTTCGTCGTCCGCGTCAGCGGCGGTGTCCCGGCAGTCAACCAACCAGTGCCCGGTGTGAAGAACACCCTGTGAGCCGCTCATGCGAAGCATCCGCTCCCGCGCCACCTCGGCGGTGTAGGGCTTGCCATGGGACTCGCCGTCGAACTCGAAGACGGAGTCGCAACCGATCACCAGCGCGCCCTCAGCTTCAGGGAGGGACGCAACAGCCTCCGCCTTGGCCCGGGCGAGGAGCAGGGCGGTGTCATGGGCATCGGTCACGCCGTATTTCGCCTGAACCGCGTCCTCGTCCACGTCCGAGACCAGGACGTCGTGCCGGATCCCGGCCTCGGTGAGCAGCTTGGTGCGGGCGGGGGACTGGGAGGCGAGAATCAATCGGGTCACGTCCCCAGCCTAATACGGACGCACTCTCACATCCCGCGTGCTTAAACCGAACGCTCGCTCACTTGCCTGAAGCACGTGAGCGAGCGTTCGGAAATATCAGCTGGTATGTGAGTGAGGGTTAGTGGACGAGTTCCTCGGATCCGGCCTTTGAACGGTCGCTCCGCTCCAGCTTGGCGCCTTCCACATCCACGTCAGGAAGGATGCGTTCCAGCCACTTGGGGAGCCACCACGCCTTCTCGCCCAAGAGGTACATGACTGCGGGAACAATGGTCATGCGCACTACGAAGGCGTCAATCAGCACACCGAACGCCATGGCAAAGCCGAGCGGGCGGACCATGGTGAGATGGCTGAAGATGAAGCCGGAGAACACGCTCACCATGATGATCGCGGCCGCGGTGACCACGGCTGCGGCGTGGCTGAACCCGGAGCGGACGGCATGCTTGGCAGATTCGCCGTGCATGAACGATTCCCGCATGCCGGAGGTGATGAACACCTGGTAGTCCATGGCGAGTCCGAACAGCACGCCGATGAGGATGATGGGCAGGAAGCTCAGGACAGCGCCGGGGTTGGCGACGTCGAAGATGCCTCCCAGCCAGCCCCACTGGTAGACGGCAACCACGGCACCGAAGGCAGCGGCCAGCGAGAGCAGGAAGCCGCCGGTAGCCAGCAGGGGCACCACAATGGAGCGGAAGACCAGCAGCAACAGCAGCAGGGAGAGTCCCACCACGATCGCCAGGTATGGCGGCAAGGCGGCGCCGAGCTTGTTGGAGACATCGATGTTGCCGGCGGTTTGTCCGGTGAGGCCGATTTGTACGTCCAAGTCGTCCTGAATAGCTGTGCCCTTGGCCCGGAGATCGGATACCACCTGCACGGTGCCGGCGCTGGCCGGCCCTTCCTTCGGGATGACCTGGAAGACTGCGGTGCGGCGGTCTTCACTCAGGGCAATCGGAACCGCAGCGATGACGTTCTCCACGCTACGGAGTTGGTCCGCGACGTCGAACTGCTTGTTCTTGGCATCGTTCTCGCTGAGGCCCTCGGGGAACTCGCCCACGACGACGATCGGTCCCGTCACGCCTTCACCGAAGCTGCTGCGCGTGAGGTCGTAGGCCTTGAAGGCTTGCGAATCCACCGGCTCGGAGCCGCCGTCGGGAAGTGCCAGCCGCAACTGTGAAGCCGGGAGTGCCAAGGCGCCCAACAGCACCACGCTTGCCACCAGGGCAGCCCACGGATGACGCGTGACCATGCCGCCCCAGCCGCCGCTGCTGCGCTTCTCTTCGCGTTCGCGATCGGCAGCTTCGTGGCCGGGCTCGGCGTTGTGCTTCGCGGCCTTGGCCCAGGCGCGCTTGGAGATGAGCCTGCGGCCGATCAGCGCCAGGACTGCGGGCGTCAGGGTCAAGGCGACGACGACGGCGACCCCCACTGTCGCTGCAGCAGCAACACCCATGACGGCGAGGAAGGGGAGCCCAGGAACGACCAAGGCCGCGAGGGCGATGATGACGGTCAGGCCGGCGAACAGCACGGCGTTGCCGGAGGTGCCGGTGGCCAGTGCTGCAGATTCTTCGGCATCCATACCGGCCAGGAGCTGAGTCCGGTGGCGGTTGACGATGAAGAGAGAGTAGTCAATGCCCACGGCCAGCCCAAGCATCAAGGCGAGCATGGGGGAGATGGAGCTCATGTCGATCACACTGGTGAGCGCGAACGTTCCGCCCACACCCACGGCAACACCGATCAGGGCCATGACCAGCGGCAGGCCGGCAGCAATCAACGTTCCGAGCATCAGAATCAGGACCAGAGCTGCAACAGCGATGCCGATGATTTCAGCGATGCCGAAGATCTCTGAAACGTCCTCGGTGATTTCCTTGCTGGCGTACGCGGTGACCCCGGCAGAAGATACGGCGTGGACAATGTCCTGGACTTCCTGGCGAACGGCGGGGTCCACGGCATTGATGGAAGTCTTGAACTGCACCTGGGCCACTGCGGCCTTGTTGTCGGTGGAAACGAACCGGATGCCCTGCGAGGCTTCAATCTGCCTCTTGCTCAGGGCCAGCGTGGCGGCGCCAGCGGCCGCTTCCTTGGTGCCGGCGTCGAACTTCTCCTTGCCTGCGGCGAGTTCTGTCCGCTGCTGGCCCAGTTGCGCGTCGATCTGTGCGGGCGTGAGGCCGGAAGCGGCAAGCTGCTGCGCTACTGCGTTGAGCTGCTGCTCGCTCGCAGCCAGTTGCGCGCCGGTAGCATCCAGGAGGGCCTTGCCCTCGGCGGCTTTGGCCTCGCCAGCTGCTATGCCGGCCGCACCGTTGTCCACTTGCTCCTGGGTGGTGAAGGGGTTCACCACCGCCTGGACCTCGGGCAAGTCCTGCAGCTTGGTCAGTGCGGCCGCGACGGCGTCCTTCTTGGCTTGGTCGAAGCCGGACTCGCCCGCTTCGAAGACCACTGAGGCTGAACCACCCGAAGACTCCGGGAGTGCTTCCTTGAGTTTGTCCGCCATCTGCTGGGTTTCGGTGCCCGGGATGGTGAAGTTGTTGCTCATGGTGCCGTGGAATGCTGCGGCAGAGCCGCCTACTGCCACCATGACGGCCAGCCATATGGAGATGACGAGCCAGCGGCGGCGATACGAAAACTTGCCGAGACGGTAGAGGAACGAGGCCATGTCAGAACCGATCTTTGGTGGTTGGAACGGAGGGGGAGACTGTTGCCGCTGAGGGGAAAGCGTTCGACGGCGGCGCGAAGCCGGCGCCGAGGAGGCCCATCGCATCGATGAGGTGCTGGCGAAGGACCGCGAGGGATTCGGCGGAGAGGTCGGGGCCGCGTTCGATGAACCAGACGGTCATTGCCGCTTTGCCGCAGGAGATCACGGATCCAGCAAGGGCGTGGAGATAGAGCTCGCTGACACCGGCGCCGAGCCTGCTGCGGGCGGCGTCAATGATCTGCGCTGTGCAGTGCTCCCAGGCTTCAAGCTCGGAGCGCGCAAGCTGTCTGTTGTCCTGGGTCAGGCTGAACAGCTCGGCCATGGGTGCCACGGACATTGGATCGGCCAGCGCCATGAGGGCTGCCTGGGCGGATTCGAGGATCGACTCCTCTGCAGGGCGCAGCCGGAACTGCTCCAGTGCGTGGTCCATGAAGCCATCGGCTACGGAGGCCAGCGCTGCTTCGAGGCTGGGGAAGTAATTGAAGAAAGTTCGCCGCGAGACACCCGCGGTGGCTGCGATGTCTTCCACGGTGAAGTTGCCGGGCCCGTTGCTGCGCAGGAGGTCCAAGGCTGCGGACGCGATGGAGCTGCGGGTGGCCGCCTTGTTGAGCTCGCGGCGTGAGGGCGTTGAGTGCTCAGCTGTGTGGGACGACTCCGCAGCGGCTTCTTGGCTACTGGTATGGGTCACATACTTACACTAAGTGCAAGTTTGCACTCTGCGCAATTTGGCTAGGTTGTGCGCACGAAAAAAGTCCCGCCTGGTTGGCCACTCCCGCCGATGAACGGCGAGGGTGACCAAACAGGGCGGGACGTGAGAACTCAGATTAGAACTGGTGGGGCTGGGCCGGGGGAGTGGGTGGGGTGAACTGCTGTGGCTGCTCGGGCTGGTGCGGAGTGGGTTGCTGTGGTTGTGTGGGCTGCTGCGGTTGTGCCGGCTGCTGCGTGGCAGTCTTGGTCAGGTAGACCGACTGGCCTGTGGCACCCGGCTCACCCTCACCCAGCGGCAGCACGTACACGGCGGTGCCGTAGGCGCACACTTCGGTCCAGTTGGTGCCCATTTCCGAGGTGTCGAAGCGCATGGCCACAATGGCGTTCGCGCCACGCTGCTGCGCTTCGTTGACCATGCGTGCCATGACTTCCTGACGGCTTTCGTAGAGTGCCTTGGTCATTTCAGGCAGCTCGCCGCCACCGAGGGAGCGGAAACCGGCCAGCATTTGCGAGCCAATATCACGGGAGCGGACAGTGAGGCCCATGACTTCGCCGAAGACGGCGTCAATGCGGTGGCCTGGGATTTCATTGGAGGTGACGATCAGCATGGTCTGAGCCTATCCAGACATGGCCCCTTAATCGGGGAAATCCCCCGGGGAGAACTCCCCGGGGGATTTGCGCCTGTTCACAAGGGGGCGGTCGCTAGGCCTTCGAATCAGTCAGTTCGCGCTCGTTGCTTTCTGCTGCTGCCTTGTCGGCTGCGTACTCGTCAGCGAACGCGGCACCGTTGCGGGGCGCGTTGTAGAGCGACTCGTCCAGGATGCCCTGGCGCTTGGCCACAATGGCGGGGACCAGTGCCTGGCCTGCCACGTTGACGGCCGTGCGGCCCATGTCCAGGATGGGGTCGATCGCCAGCAGGAGGCCGACGCCGGCAAGCGGAAGTCCCAGCGTGGACAGCGTCAGGGTGAGCATGACCACGGCGCCGGTGGTGCCCGCCGTGGCTGCGGAACCGAGGACGGAGACCAGCACGATCAGCAGGTACTGGCTGAAGTCCAGGTTGATGCCGAAGAACTGTGCCACGAAGATCGCTGCGATGGCCGGGTAGATGGCTGCGCAGCCGTCCATCTTGGTGGTGGCGCCCAGCGGCACGGCGAAGGACGCGTAGCCGGAGGGGACGCCCAGGTTCCGTTCAGTGACGCGCTGCGTGAGCGGCAGCGTGCCAATGGAGGAGCGGGAAACGAACGCCAGCTGCACAGCCGGCCAAACACCGGAGAAGTACTGCTTGACGGACAGGCCGTGGACGCGGACCAGGATGGGGTAGAGGACGAAGAGCACCAAGGCCAGGCCGATGTAGATGGCAGCCGTGAACTTGCCCAGGGATCCGATGGTGTCCCAGCCGTAGATGGCCACGGCGTTGCCAATGAGGCCGATGGTGCCCAGCGGTGCGATGCGGATGATCCACCACAGGACCTTCTGAATCACTGCAAGTGCGGAAGCGTTGAACGTCAGGAAGGCTTCGGCCTGCTTGCCCACCTTGAGGGCGGCAACGCCGATGGCAATGGCCACCACCAGGATCTGGAGGACGTTGAAGCTGACCGAGGTGCTGACGGTGGTGGCAGCATTGGCGCTCTCAGTAACGGTGGAGCTGGCGCCAAGACCCAGGAAGTTCTTGGGGAACAGGCCGATCAGGAAGGCCCACCAGTCGCCGGTCTTGCCGGCGTACTCTGCCTTCTGGGTGATGCCCGTGGCCGCACCGGGCTGCAGGAGTACGCCCAGGCCGATGCCGATCAGCACGGATACCAGCGAGGTGATGGCAAACCAGAGCAGCGTGTTCCATGCCAGGCGCGCGGCGTTGGAAACCTGGCGCAGGTTCGCGATGGAGCTCACCACAGCGGTGAAAATCAAAGGAACGACGGCGGTCTGCAGCAACGATACGTAGCTGGAACCAATGGTCTGGAGAGTAGCGCCGAGGCCGTTGGGCGCTGCCTTGGTGCTGCCCGTGTACTTGGCGATGAGGCCGAGGACCAGGCCGATGATGAGGGCTGCGATGATCTGGACGCCGAAGGAACCAGCCCACTTGGGGAGCCGGAAGCCGGTCTTGCCAGCTGCTGGGGAAGTGTTGGTTGAGGTGCTCACCGGAACACGTTAGGTGCATCGCAAATAACATAGCGAACGAACGTTGAGAAATGTTACGTCGCCCCCAGTGCTGCCCTCGATCGTGAGCCGCTAATTTGCGGGCCCGGCGCGGGTTTTTGTGAAGTTATTCCCGGAAACAGTGTGGCGATGATCTCCGAGTGCGCTGCAATCCCTTCACCCGCTGGCGCACCCCATCCCGCGGATCGCACCCGTAACCTCTGGTGCGATCCGCGGGAACGGGTGCGACCCTAGCGCCGAAGGGGTGCGCGAGGAGGGAACTGGAGCCCGCCGCGCGCAGCAACTTTCTAGCCCAGCAGCGCCCGCCGCAAAACGTCCAGGCCCACGGAGCCGACGTTCAAGGCCTTGCTGTGGAAGGACTTGAGATCGAAACCTTCACGGGATTCGAGCTCGGTGCGGATCTGTTCCCACAATCGCTGGCCCACCTTGTACGACGGCGCTTGTCCGGGCCAGCCGAGGTAGCGGGTGAATTCGAACTGGAGCTGGCCTTCGCTGATGTCGAGGTTGGCTTTAAGGAAGTCGAAGCCCTTCTCCGGTGTCCAGGTGCCGGTGCCCCAGCGTTCGGGGACGGGCAGTTCCAGGTGCACGCCGATGTCGAAGACCACCCGGGCGGCGCGCATGCGCTGGCCATCCAACATGCCCATGTGATCGCCCGGGTCCTTGAGGTAGCCCAGTTCCAGCATGAGTTGTTCGGCGTAGAGTGCCCAGCCTTCACCGTGGCCGGAGACCCAGCAGACGTTGCGTCGCCAGTTGTTGAGCAGTTCGCGGCGGTAGGTTGCCGTGGCGACCTGGAGGTGGTGGCCGGGGACGCCTTCGTGGAACACGGTGGTGGTTTCGGACCAGGTGGTGAAGGTGTCTTCGCCTGCCGGTACGGACCACCACATGCGGCCGGGACGGGAGAAGTCGTCAGAGGGGCCGGTGTAGTAGATGCCGCCCTCGTCGGTGGGGGCAATCATGCATTCGAGGGTTTTCATGACGTCCGGGATATCGAAGTGGACGTCGGCCAGCTCGGCGACGGCGCGATCGGAGAGTTCCTGCATCCAAGTCTGGAGGGCGGCCGTGCCGTTGATCTGGCGTGCGGGATCGTTGTTGAGGATGCTCTTGGCTTCCTCGATCGATGCTCCGGGCTTAATCTGGTTGGCAACCTTCTCCTGCTCGCTGATGAGACGCTCGAGCTCCTGCACTCCCCAGGCATAGGTCTCTTCCAGATCGATTTCCGCGCCTACAAATGAACGGGAGGCCAGCGCATAGCGTTCGCGGCCCACGGCGTCCTTTTCCGGGGCTACGGGGAGAAGCTCGTCCCTGAGGAAGTCGCCCAAGGCGCTGTAGGCCGAACGCGCGGCCGCAGTCCCGGCGTCGAGCTTGGCTTGAAGATCTGCGGGCAGCGGCTTACCACCGACGGCGGCCGTCGAAGCCATCTTGGCGAAGAATCCGTCGTCTGCGGCGTAGCGGCCGGTCTGCTCGATCACAATCCGGACCTGCCGGGCGGCGGCCACTTTCCCGTCGGCAGCAGCCGAGCGAAGGGAAACGATGTACCCCTCAATTGCCCCGGGAACGTTGGCGGCGCGGCCGGCGATGTGCTCCCACTGTTCCACCGTTTCCGTGGGCATGAGGTCGAAAATGGCCCGGATGTCCTGCGCCGGGGAGGCGATGTTGTTGAGGTCGGCTGCATCCCAGCCTGACTCGTGAATCTCACGTTCCAGGCCGAGGCGCTCGCGCATGGCGTCCAGGGTGACGGCGTCCACGTCATCGGAAGGCTCAAGTCCCGCCAAAGCATCCAAGGCCAGTTTGGTTGCCTCCGCATGCGAATCAAGGCCGGCGGGGGAGTAGTCCTGGTATTCGGTTTCGTGTCCCGGCAGGCCCAGCGTGGTGGCGAAGCTGGGATTGAGTTCGATCAGCTTTTCTGTGTACGCGTCAGCGACGGCATCGATGGCGGACTTCGGGCGTACGGGGGTGTTTGCAGTAGTCACCCACAGAGCCTAGCCGCGCTTCAGCGTGCGTGAAAGGGTTGTTGAACTTTTCTACGAGTGTGGGAATTAGCCCCGGCTGCGCTTCCATGCACCAGGGCCCGGAGTGGGGTCCAGGCGCAGTTGCTGGCGACGCACCCAGTGCCGGACGTTCGGTGTGGACGAGGCCGCCTCCGGCTGGCCACCCAGAGAAACCACGACGGCGGCAAGCGCCGCGAGCTCTTCGGCCGTCGGCTCGCCCTTAACCACCGAGAACAGGGGAGTGGCCGGCTCTTGGTCAGGCACAGAGTCGGCGCGATGCTTAGGCGCGCTCACAGCGGGATGTTTCCGTGCTTCTTGGTGGGCAGGCTCGCACGCTTGTCCCGGAGGGCGCGGAGTCCGCGGATGATGTGCAGGCGGGTCTCCGAGGGAGCAATGACTGCGTCAACATAGCCCAGTTCGGCTGCCTGGTACGGGTTGAGGAGTTCTTCTTCGTAGCCCTTGATGATCTCGGCGCGCTTGGCTTCCACGTCACCTCCGGCTTCGGCGACGGCAGCGAGATCGCGGCGGTACAGGATATTGACGGCACCCTGGGCGCCCATGACGCCGATCTGGGCGGTGGGCCATGCGAGGTTCAGGTCTGCGCCCAACTTCTTGGAACCCATCACGATGTACGCGCCACCATAGGCCTTGCGGGTAATGACGGTGAGCTTGGGAACGGTTGCTTCGGCGTAGGCGTAGAGGAGCTTGGCGCCGCGGCGGATGATGCCCTGGAACTCTTGGTCTTTGCCGGGCAGGAAGCCTGGGACGTCCACCAAGGTGATGATGGGGATGTTGAAGGCGTCGCAATGGCGGACGAACCGGGCGGCTTTCTCGGATGCCGAGATGTCCAATGTTCCCGCGAACTGCATGGGCTGGTTGGCCACGATGCCCACGGTGTGTCCCTCAACGCGGCCGTAGCCGATCATGACGTTGGGTGCGTACAAGGACTGCATTTCGAGGAAGTGTGCGTCGTCCACAATCTGCTCGATGACCTTGCGCATGTCGTACGGCTGGTTGGCTGAATCGGGAATCAACGCATCCAGTGCGTGGTCGTCCTCGTTGAGTTCCAGCTCCTGGTCGTGCTCCACCACAGGGGCTTCGGACAGGTTGTTGGAGGGGAGGAAATCCAGGAGTTCGCGGACGAATTCGATGGCATCGGCTTCATCGGAAGCAAGGTAGGTGGAGGTACCCGTGGTGGCATTGTGCTGCCGCGCCCCACCGAGGGTTTCCATGTCCACGTCTTCGCCGGTGACGGTCTTGATGACGTCCGGGCCGGTGATGAACATGTGGGACGTCTTGTCCACCATGACCACGTAATCGGTCAGGGCGGGGGAGTAGGCGGCGCCACCGGCACACGGACCCATGATGAGGGAGATCTGGGGGACTACGCCGGAGGCGTGGACGTTGTTGCGGAAGATGTCCGCGAACATGGCCAGGGAGGCAACGCCTTCCTGGATTCGTGCGCCGCCGCCGTCGTTGATGCCCACCACCGGGCAACCGTTGCGCAGGGCGAACTCTTGGACCTTGACGATTTTCTCGCCGTTGACCTGGCTCAGCGAGCCACCGTAGACGCTGAAGTCCTGGCTGTAGATGGCGATAAGTCGGCCATCCACTGTGCCGTATCCGGAGACCACGCCATCGCCGAGCGGCTTCTTCTTCTCCATGCCGAAGGCCGTGGAGCGGTGGACTGCCAGGGCGTCGAACTCCACGAAGGACCCCGGGTCCACCAGAAGGTCGATGCGTTCGCGGGCTGTGTTCTTGCCGCGTGCGTGCTGCTTCTCAATCGCTTCCGGGCCGGAAGGTTGCTCTGCACGGGCCTGGCGGTCGCGGAAGTCGGCAATCTTTCCCGCTGTCGTTGTCAGATCGTGGCTCATCAAGTGTCTCCGGCTCTGTAGCTGATATTCGCTGGCGCAATCCCGGGTACGGACAAGAAGCTGACTTAAGTAGCTTCCGTACAAAGAACAGGCCCCGCAGGCCAGTCTAGTGACGCCTTTGCCGCGAACCGCTGTAGAAACCCTACAATTTTCCGCGCCCAAGCCAAAGGCATCACTATGTTACCCGCCAGTAACATAGTTGGGTTAGAGTGTCTGCATGACTTCAAGCAACGGCGCTTCCTCCGCCTCCACAGAGGGTCACACGCAACGCACCAGCCCCTACGTGGCAACAGCTTCCCTCAAGGGCAGGACCATCCTCATGTCCGGCGGCAGCCGTGGCATCGGCCTGGCCATCGCCACCCGTGCTGCCCGCGATGGCGCCAACATTGTGCTCATGGCGAAGACCGGCGATCCTCATCCCAAACTCGAGGGCACTGTCTTTACCGCCGCGGAACACCTGGTGGAAGCAGGGGGCCAGGCCCTGCCGCTCGTGGGGGACGTCCGCAATGATGACGACGTCGCCGCTGCAGTCGCCGCCGCCGTCGAGCGTTTCGGGGGGATTGACGCAGTCGTCAATAACGCCTCGGCGATCGACCTGTCCCGCACCGACGCCGTGGACATGAAGCGCTACGACCTCATGCAGGACATCAACGTTCGCGGCACTTTCCTGCTCTCCAAACTGGCCCTGCCCGCACTGCGGGAATCCAACCATGGCCACATCCTCACCCTGTCCCCGCCGCTGAATCTGGATCCCAAATGGGCCGGGATGCACCTGGCCTACACCATGGCCAAGTACGGGATGAGCCTCACCACCCTGGGACTCGCCGAAGAGCTGAAGAACGACGGCGTCTCCGTCAACTCGCTCTGGCCCTGCACGTTGATCGACACCGCCGCGATCCGGAACATGCCCGGTGGGCAGCAGATGGTGCAGGCGGCACGCGGGCCGGAAATCATGGCTGACGCGGCCCACGCCGTGCTGACGGGCCCGGCCTCCACAGGGAACTTCTACACGGACGAGGAGGTGCTGCGGGCTGCCGGCGTGCAGGACTTCACTCCCTATAGCCTCGGCGCGCCCGAAGACCGTTTGGTGCCGGACATCTTCCTCTGAGTAGATTCTCTGGGCGGATTCCCAGACGCATTTCAGGGCAGTCATCATCCCGGGGACGCTGCAACTGGATAGGATTCAGCTATGGATGCCCAACAGCCAGACAGCAGCGAACCCCAAGCCTTGTCCGGAATGGTCCCCACCTCCGGTCCGGAACGGACAGCCCCAGGTCGCGAAGCTCTGGACCGCGAAGCCTTGCTTCAGCCGGACTTCCTGTCGGCCACGGGCATCTCCCAGCTGAACATTGTCCAATCCACGGGGTCCACCAACCAGGACCTCGTGCGTGCTGTGACGGTAGAGCCCAAAAAGTGGGCTGACCTTTCCGTCTTGACCGCCGAACACCAGACGGCTGCCCGTGGACGGCTTGACCGCCACTGGGAATCACCCGAGCAGTCTGCGGTTTCCGTCTCCATGGTGCTGCGGCCGGTCACGGCCGAGGGCATGCCGGTCCCGACTCAGAGCTACTCCTGGCTTTCGCTGCTTGCTGCTGTCGCCCTGCGGGAAGCCCTGCAGGAAACGGCAGGCGTCACCGCTGAGATCAAGTGGCCCAACGACGTCCTGGTGAACGGCCGGAAGGTGGCCGGCATTCTGGCGCAGATGACTCCTCTGGGCGACGGCTCCGTTCCTGCGGTCATCCTTGGCGTTGGACTGAACGTGTCCTTGGCCGAGGAAGAGCTTCCGGTTCCCACGGCAACCTCGCTCGCCTTGGAAGGTGCAACGACGACGGACCGCACCGCGCTGCTGAAGAGTTACCTGTCACGCTTTACCCGGCTTTACCGCAGCTTCTGCAACTCCGAAGGGGACCCCGCCGCCGGTTTGGTGGGTGGCCCATCCCTTCATAAGCGTGTTGAGTCGGCAATGGTGACGTTGGGCCGCGAGGTGCGGGCGCACCTGCCAGGGGATCACGAGCTGGTGGGGCATGCCTCACGCCTGGACGAGCACGGCTCGTTGCTGGTGGTGGACCATGGTGGCAGGGAGCACGTTGTGACAGCCGGCGATGTGGTGCACTTGCGCGCCACAGAGAGCGGTTATGCGTAAAGAGTTACTCCCGGGGGAGCAGGTCATCACCATCACGCGCCAACAGGCCCGCTCACTCTTCTTTCCACTGCTGGCCTTCATCGCCGTTCCTGCCGTTGCAGGCTTTGCCTGTGCTTGGATCGTGAGGGAAAACCCGCAGCGGCTTGCGCCCTTCATCACGGTGGAGTGGACGCCGTGGCTTGTGGGCGGGGTGCTTGTCCTCGCGGGGTGGTTCCTTGCCGGGTACAGCCTCAAGCGGGTCTTGCGGTGGCGTTCGGTCAAGTACATCCTGACGAGCAGGCGTGTACTTGCCAGGAACGGAATGTTTCGGCGCAATGATTGGCAGGTATCGCTGATGGCCATCCGGAACGTGGGCGTCCATCAGAGCATGCTCCAACGGACATTGCACTCGGGGAATATATCCTTGGATACCGGGCACTCCGGGACAGCCGTCCTGGCCGATGTTCCTGACGTGGGAAAGTTCCGGGGTTTCATTCTTGACGCGATGGACGAACTCCCGCAAGGTGAAGTTTTTGAGGGTGAAATACTGAGGGATTTTGAAGAATTGCCGTGGGAGTTGAGAGAAGGTGGAAGAGATGAGCGTTGAGGATCAGCAGTCCGGCGAGGACCTGGACCAGGAGTTCGACGCCGTACCGGAGCCTTCCGTGGACGAGGACACTGAAGCCGGGCCTGCTCCGGCGTCGGTGCCCACTGGTCCGCCCACTGGCGTGATGTCCGCGGAGCGCCTGGCCATCAAAGCGCTTGAGGCGAAGCTCCTTGGCGGGGAACGCAAGCTCCGGCGTCGTGAAGTTGCTGCCGGCGCGGGCGTATCCATCCTGTCCGCACGGAAGATCTGGCGCGCGCTGGGATTCCCCAACTTTGGTGATGAGGATGTCGCGTTCACTGAACGTGACCAGGCTGCTTTGTCCAGCATCCTGGATCTGGTCCGGGCAGGCCTCCTGACCGAGGAGGCGGCTATCTCGGTGACCCGTTCCATCGGGCAAATGACGGACCGCATGGTGGTGTGGCAGATCGAGGCTTTGGTTGAGGACATGGTGTCCGAGCAGGGCATCCCTGATGCTGTGGCCCGCAAGCAACTGGTGGGGCAGCTGCCCGCGCTGGTGGATTCCCTCGAAGAGATCCTGGTGTACTCCTACCGCCGCCAGCTTAACGCAGGCGTCCAGCGCCTTGCCGTTCGGGCCGAGGCCGGTTTGCAGGCCAGCGAGGAGGGCCGGGAAGGTGACGAAGACGATTCGCCGTTGCCTTTGGCCCGGGCCGTGGGATTCGCTGACCTTGTCTCCTACACCAGCCTGTCCCGGCGGATGAACGAGAAAACGCTCGCCCAACTGGTGCAGCGTTTTGAAAACAAGTGCGCCGAAATCATCTCAGTGGGCGGCGGCAGGCTGGTCAAAACCGTGGGCGACGAAGTGCTGTACATCGCTGAGACCCCGGCAGCCGGAGCCGAAATTTCCTTGGCCTTGGCGCAGGCCTTCACTGAAGACGAGATCCTCCCGCAGTGCCGGGTGTCCATGGTGTGGGGCCGCATCCTGTCCAGGCTTGGCGATATCTACGGACCTACAGTCAACCTTGCCGCCCGGCTCACCACGCTGGCGCAGCCCGGAACGGTCCTCGTGGACGCTATGACCGCTGCTGCTTTGGGCCAGGATGATCGCTTTGTCCTGGTTCCCCAAAAGTCGGAGAACGTCCGCGGTTTCGGTGAGATCCATCCCGTGATGCTTGCCCGCGGACGGGGCAAGGGTTTGGTGCTGGACTAATCAACGCGCTGACGGCCCGTCCGGGCCGCACGCTCTCTCACGTCCCTCGGGTTTCAGCCGATCGCTCTCTCACTCTCTTCACGAAAGTGAGAGAGCGATCGGCGTTAAGGGTTGTCATATGAGAGAGCGTTGGAATATCTGCGGTTGCTGAGAACTACGTCACGACTTAGCAAAACGTTGGATTAACCCGGTAGTCTTAGCGTTGTTTGTGTGTCGTGAATGGCCGTGGGGTGTGGCGTCGGCTACCTTGGGCTGCCTGAATTGTGGGGGAATGTGGATGGCTCTGCCTGACGGATCCGGAAACCGCCGTGCCAAGAATCGCCGGCGGAAGGTCATGGCGGCAACCGCGTTCTCCGTTGCTGCCGCGGTCCTCGTGACCGGTGCCATCCTCTACCCGGGGTTCAAGACCACCGAAGTGGAACTCAACGATGGCGGCGTCTGGGTAGTCAGCAAGTCCAAGAATGCCGCCGGAAGGCTCAACTACCCCTCTAAGTCCCTGGACGGGGCGGTGACTCCGGCCAGTAAGGATTTTGACGTCCTCCAGCAGGCCGGCGACGTCTTCATTGATGACCCCGAGGGCGCCACCATCAACCCTGTCAGCGCCGCGAACATGCGTTTGGGCGGGGACCAAAAACTGCCCGGCTCAGCGGATGTGAGCTTCGGCCACAAAGTTCTGGCAGTCACCGATCCCTCCAAAGGCAAGGTCTGGGCACTTTCCGCAGGATCCGTGGGTGGGTTCAGTGATGAGTCCGAACCACTGTTCGAGCAATCGCCCGGAATCGTTTCTGTTGTTGGCGTGGACGACACCATCCACACCGTGGATCCCGAGTCCGGCAGCGTCACAGCCACCAAGGTGGACGCCAACGGCAAATCAGTGGATTCGCAGGTCCGCACCGATGATGCGCTTAAGGGCGCGGGGGACCTTCAGCTGACGGCGGTGGGGAACAAAGCAGTGGTCCTCAATGAAGCCTCGGGAAACATCGTTCTGCCGGGCGGCGCAACCGTTCACCTGGACGACGCCCGCGACGCCAAACTGCAGCAACCGGGACCGGCTGCGGATTTCGTTGCCATCGCCACTACCAAAGCTCTTCTCCTCCAGCCGTTGGACGGTGGAACCGCCAAGACCGTCCGGCCCGACGCCGAAGGCATTCCCGCAGCGCCCGTTCAGTTGGGAACATGCACCTACGCGGCCTGGTCCGGTGCCAACAAGTACATCCGCGAATGCAGCAACGAGGCTGATAGCCGCCGCGCCGATGTTCCCAAGGCGAGTGCGTCGCCGTCGTACGTTTTCCGGGTCAACCGCGATCTTGTGGTTCTGAACGACGTCAATTCCGGAAACGTCTGGATGGTCAACCAGAACATGCAGTTGGTCAACAACTGGGATGACGTCATCCCGCCCCAACAGACATCGGACGACGCCGACAAGGACTCTGCGGACGAAGTCCAGCAGACGGTCCTTCCGGACCGAAGCAAACCGAACACGCCGCCAGTGGCCAAACCGGACTCTTTCGGAGTGCGCGCCGGCAAGACGACCCTCCTGCCGGTCTTGGACAACGACGCCGATTCGGACGGCGACGTCCTGACAGTCAGTAGTAGTCAGCCGTTGAGGTCCGGTGCTTTATCCGCCGTTTATGGTGGCACCGGCTTCCAGATCGCTGTCCCGGTGGGAACCACGGGTTCGGAAACGTTCAAATATTCGGTGGATGACGGCCGTGGAGGTACCAGCGGCGCGGACGTGAGCCTCCGGGTTGTCCCGCCGGAGGAAAACAACGCCCCCCAGCCCAAACCCAACCGCAACAACGCACTTGTGGTCCAGAGCGGTAAGATCGCCAGCCAGTTTGTCCTCACCGACTGGCTGGACCCCGACGGCGACGACCTCTTCGCCGTTGCTGTCTCCAGCAGCGATCCCGCTGACCAGGCCCGGATCCGGCCGGACGGCTTGCTCACCTTCCAAGACGCTGGGGCTGGGCCGGGCCGTAAAACCCTGACCGTGAGTGTCTCCGACGGGTCGCTGACCACCCAGGGGCAGATCAGCGTTGACGTCCGTGCTCCCGGTGCGCTGCCGCCTATCGCGAATGCAGATCACGTGGTTGCGGTGGCGGGCCAGGACACGGTGATCGCGCCGCTCAAGAATGACACCGATCCCCAGGGCGGTACTTTGCGGCTGGCTCAGGCACAGCCGGACGCGCAGTCGACCGCGGTGGTGGGTCCGGACCAACAGACCTTCACTTTCAACTCAACAACCGTCGGCGCCCATTACGTCACCTACATGGTGACCAATGGCCCTGCCAGCGCTCAGCAGTTGGTTCGCGTTGACGTGGTGTCCGGGAACAGCGACGGCGCACCGGTGGCCGTTCGCGATATTGCCCTCCTGCCAAGCGGCGGCAGCACCGTGGTTGACGTGTTGGGCAACGACTCGGACCCGAGTGGGGGCGTCTTGGTGGTCCAGTCGGTCACGGCGGCTGACGGGCTGCCGGTTTCGGTTGCGGTGCTGGACCATTCGGTCATCAAGATCACCGACGTCCGGGCCCAAGGGCAGCTCTCTTTGAAATACACCATCTCCAACGGCAAGGCTTCGGCAACGGGGGAGATTTCAGTCCAGGTTGTGCCGGCGCCCACCAAACTCCAGGCACCCCAGGCCAAGCCGGATGAAGTGACCGTCCGGGTGGGTGACGTGGTCACCATTCCGGTCCTGGACAACGACACTGACCCCAATGGCGGCGAACTGACGCTGGATCCTGTCCTGGCACAGCAGCCGGACGAGACCGCGGGCAGAATCTTCGTTGCGGGGAACACCCTGCGGTACATCGCGGGAGAGCAGCCCACCACGGTCTACGCGATCTACAAGGTCAGCAACTCTTCGGGCCAATCTGACTCACAGCAAGTCACCATCCGGATCCGCGCCCGCGACGACGCCACGAACACCAGGCCAGAGCCGCGAAACCTGACAGCCCGGGTGGTTGCCGGGATGACAGTGAAGATTCCTGTTCCCCTGGATGGCATCGACGCCGATGGCGACTCAGTGCAGCTCATCGGAATCGACAAAGCCCCGGAGTTGGGGACAGCCATCCTCCGGGACGGGTACTTGGAGTTCGCTGCCGGGGGCACGTCCGCCGGGACTGACACCTTCAGCTACCGAGTGCGGGATCGAATTGGTGCGGAAAACACCGGCACTGTGATCGTGGGCATTGCGCCGGCCGAAGCCGACAACCAGAAACCCATCGCTGTGGACGATGTCATCGATGTCCGGCCGGGACGACGCGTCGCGGTGAACGCTCTGAAGAACGACTCAGACCCCGACGGCGATCCCATCGGTTTGGTGGCGACGCTCGACGCCAATCCGGAACTCCAAGCTGAAGCTGCCGCAGGAAAGGTGGTGCTGACAGCCCCAGGTGTTACCGGGACGGAAAGCATCAGCTACCGGATCCAGGACGACAAGAAAGCTGAAGCGGCAGCTGTCATCCGCGTCCAGACCAGTCCTACGGCGCCGCTCCATGCTCCCGTGGCGGTGGACGACCGAATCACGCTTGCTGAAACCCTGGGTAAGACAGCAGTGGATGTTCCTGTTCTGAAAAACGACTCCGATCCTGACGGCGTGGCGGAGGATCTCACCATCTCCTTGCCCGACGGAAACCCGAACGCCCGCCTGGGGGCTGCTGGCAACGTGGTGGTGACGCTGCTGCCCCAGGACCAGTTGATTCCCTACACCGTTACCGACATCGATGGGCAGTCAGCCACTGCCGTCATGTGGATTCCCGGCCAAGGACTTCAGTACCCCACGCTTTCCGCCACTGACATCGTGGAGGTCACAGCGGGGCAGGAGATCACACTGGCCCTCCAGGATCGTGTCAAGGTCAGGGATGGGCGCCAGCCCCGGATTACGGTGGCGGACAAGATCCGGGTCCTTGGCGCCGACTCCACTAATGTGATTGTGGGCGACGGCACCGCGCTGCGGTATGCGGCCCAGCCGGAGTATGTGGGACCGGGATCCTTGACTTTCGAAGTGACCGATGGAACTGGTCCGGACGACGCTGACGGCTTGAAGTCCACTTTGACCATCCAGACCAGAGTGCTTCCGAACCCCAACGCCAATCACGCCCCCACCTTCAGCGGAGCTACCCTTGAAGCACCCAAGGGGGACACGACTGAACTGGACCTGGCCAACCTCGCCGCGGACGTTGACGAGCAGGACCAAGGCAAGCTCACCTTTAGTGTGGACGGCGAACTACCCGGTGGATTCGATGCACGGGTGGATGGCACCGTTCTGAAAGTCACTCCCGGAGGATCACTCAACCCCGGGGCCCGGGGGACTGTGCCCCTCAAGGTAACGGACGGCCGCTCGGAGCCAGTGAAGGCAGCCGTCACAGTCTCGGTGGTCTCTTCCAACAGGCCGAAACCGGCAGCCAACGATGACGTGGTGGACAAAGCCAACGCCGGCAAGTCCGAAACCATCAACGTTCTGGGCAACGACTTCAACCCCTTCAGCGAACCCTTGACCGTGGTGTCTGCCGTGGTCGAGACCGGTTCCGCGTCAGGTGAGCCGGCCATTGGAGGGGACTCCATTACGGTGACACCGGCCGATGGTTTCAAGGGGGTCCTGGTGGTGCGGTACACCATCAAGGACAAGACTGATGACCCAAGCCGCCAGGCCGTAGGGCGGGTCCGCATCACGGTGCGGGACAAACCCGATGCTCCTTCGGCGCCGGTTGCTACGGACGTCCGCAGTAAAACGGCCGTCCTCAAGTGGGCGCCGCCCTCGGACAATGGAGCGGTCATCACCAAGTACATGGTGAAAGCGGCCGGCTTCCAGCAAGAATGCCCCACGACGACGTGTACGTTGACTGGACTGACCAACAACGTCAAGTACGTCTTCACAGTGGTTGCCACCAATGAAGTAGGCGAATCCCAGCCCTCCGTGCCCTCCAACGAGATCACTCCGGATGAGAAGCCATCACCCCCGGACGTTCCCGCTGTCAAAGCCGGGGATAAGGACCTGGCCATCACCTGGACTCCCGCAAAAACCGAGGGGTCCCCGGTGAAGCACTACAACCTGGAGATCTCCCCGCCGCCGGCCAACGGCATCGCTGTTAAGAACGAAGTAACGGGCCTGAGCTTCACTTGGCCCGGGTTGACCAACGGCGTGAAGTACAAAGTCCGAGCGCAGGCCGTCAATGACCTGGGCCCGTCCGACTGGGGACTCTATTCAGCAGAGGACCATCCTGCCGGAATCCCCGGGACACCTGCGGCGCCGAGTACCGCCGTCGTATCCTCCGTTGGTTCGCAGAACCAGCTGCGGGTGGACTGGGCCGAGCCGAACATCAACGGTGATCCCATCAAGAACTATTACGTGACCATGAGCGGTGGCAGCGGCGCGGCCCAAACCCAGACCGTTGCCGGCACCGTGCGCACAGCCACCTTCACGGCCGGCAACTCGGAGGCGGCCTACACCTTCACCGTCCAAGCTGAGAACAAGGCCGGGAAGGGTGCAGTCAGCGCTTCTTCCGCGCCGCGCCGTGCCACGGGGAAGCTGGGCACGGTGGGCAACGTCAGTGCGACGCCGGCCAACACCGGCGCTGCAGGTGGACAGTTGACCATCAACTTCACTGTTTTGAGTGCGGCGCAAAGAAACGGTTCGTCGGCCAGCGAGGTGAGCTACAGCTACTCGGCAGCGGGCCGCACAGGTGCGATCCAACCCGGACAAACGGTAGGCGGCTTCAGCAACGGGCAGGCGACCAACGTGACCATCACGGCACACTCGTCAGTGGCGCCGAGCTCCGATGCCAGCGCTCCCGCTTCCGCCACCCCCTATGGTGCGCCCGGAACGCCGTCGGCGTCGGGGACCGGCGGAGGCCTGAACAACCAATCAGTCACTCTGAACTGGTCCTCGCCATCTGCTGCCACCAACGACGTCAAGACCACCAAAATCAGGATTAGCGGGGGAGGCTGGGAAACCGTAGCCGCCTCGGGTAGCCGGACCATCAACACCGGCGGGTGGGAGCAGACCCGCACCATTGATGTGCAGACCTTCAACTCGTTGGGAACCGGCGGTCCCGTAGCAACTGCCAGCGCGACGTCCGGACGGCAAGGCCAGTGGACCACCACCATGAACCCGGGTGCGGTGGTGCGGTCCTGCAGCTTTACTTTGGGTGGAGCCAACTATGACCCGAAAAAGTTCACCTGTGATGGCCAAAGCAACAACACGCCTCCCTGGATGGCCTCCGCCGATCAGGGCGCGATCGTGGTCCGCTGTTACATCGACCAATCGGACAACTGGACCGGGATGCACCGGTGGTGGCGGATTGAGTCCGGGTCGTACCGCAACGTTGGCCGGTACATCATCGCAGGGCACACCCATTTGGGCGATCCTGCGGGCTTGGGGGCGCCGCCTTGCTGACCATAGCCAGGAGTCGCGGCGGGGCAGTTGTCCCCATCGCGCCCCGGGGCACCGAGACAGTACGCTGTCAAAGCCAATGGATAGCCCGGTCTCGGGTTTCCTTGGTTGACCGCTGGGCGCGTGGGATAGTCTTAGGGACTGAAAATTCCGCCGCCGTACGGGGGAACTGCGGAATGTACGGCTGCCGGCATCTGCCGGTTGGCCCGGAAGCCACTGGGGAGCGGCTGGACACAAAGGGAATTCTGGGGCTGTGAGAAATTTCTTCGGCAAGCTGGGGCTGAAAAAGCGTCAAAACAAGAAAATACTAGCGGGAACTGCTGTCACCGCAGCGGGCGCCTTGCTGATCACCGGGGCAATTCTGTACCCGGGGTTCAAGACCACCGAGGTGGACTTGAACGACGGCGGCGTGTGGGTGGTGAGCAAAACCAAGAACGCCGTGGGTCGGTTGAACTATCCGTCCCGCGTCCTTGATGGTGCAGTGACCCCCGCCACCACTACCTTTGATGTGCTCCAGCATGACGGCAACGTCTTCGTGGACGATGAGTCCGGCTCCACTATCAACCAGGTCTCGGCCGCAAATCTGAAGCTGGGTGGCGACAAGCAGCTGCCGTCGTCGTCGCAAGTCAGCTATGGCTCCACCGTGCTCTCGGTGACCGATCCTGCCCGCGGCAAAGTCTGGGCGTTGTCTCCCTCCACCGTTAACGGCTTCGATGAAGAAGGAACCGAGCCCGTTCTGACCGGCTCCCCGGGCATGGTGTCGGCGGTGGGATCTGATAACCGGATTTACACGGCGGACCCCGGCAAGGGCGAAATCACCGTCACCACCGTGGACGCCAACGGTGAACGGACCGATTCCCAGATCACCAAGGTGGATGAGCTCAAGGGCGCCGGCGATCTTCAACTGACTGTGGTGGGCGATAAGCCCGTGGTCTTGGATGCCGCGTCCGGAAACCTCTTCCTCCCGGGCGGCCGGAAGCTCCAACTGGCCGATGCCCGCGAAGCAAAGCTGCAGCAGAGCAGCGAAGACAGCAATTACGTGGCCATTGCCACGAAGAAGGACCTGCTGAAACAGCCTCTTGACGGGTCCACAGCAGCAACTGTCAGTGCTGACGGCGAAGGCGTCCCCGCGGCGCCCGTGCAGGTCAGCAAGTGTGTGCACTCGGCATGGTCCGGTGCCAACAAGTACGTCCGCGACTGCGACAATGACGCGGACGACAAGAAGAACGACGTCCCCAAAGCCAGTGCCTCTCCGAGCTACGTTTTCCGGGTAAACAGGGACCTGGTGGTCCTTAACGACGTCAACTCAGGCAGTGTGTGGCTGGTCAACCAGAACATGCAACTGGTGAACAACTGGGACGATGTTGTCCCGCCCAAGAACCAGTCCGATGACCAGGACCAGGAGTCCGCGGACAACAACACCATCAACGTCCTCCCGGACCGCACCAAACCCAACCGGCCGCCGGAAACCAAACCGGACGAGTTCGGTGTCCGGCCCGGCCGGACCTCCATCCTGAGCGTGTTGGATAACGACTCAGACCCCGACGGCGATGTCCTCACCGCCTCGGTGGGCGCGAATGGCCCCAAGATGGGCGCGCTGGAAAACATCTACGGAGGCTCCGCCTTCCAGATCAAGGTCCCGGATGATGCCAAACCGGGAACGGAAGTCTTTGACTACAACGCCGCCGACGGCCGTGACTTGTCCGCAGGCGGCAAGGTCACCCTGCGGGTAGTAGCCCCTGAAGAAAATAAACCGCCGCTCTTCAAACGAGGCGAGCCCACCACCATGCTGGTGGAGCAGGGCAAGTCCGTCAGCCAGAACATTCTGACTGACTGGATGGACCCTGACGGTGATGACCTGGTCCTGCTGGACGCGAAGTCGGACAACGATCAGGACCAGGTGAAGGTTCGCCGTGACGGCCTGCTGACGTACCAGGATTCCGGTGCAGCACCGGGCAAGAAGAACGTCACCATCACCGTGTGGGACGGCCGGGCCACCACCACCGGCCGCATCGTGGTGAACGTACAGCCACCGGGCGCCCTCGCGCCTGTGGTCAACGCGGACCACGTCACTGCCGTAGTTGGCCAGGACCTGGTCATCGCTCCCTTGAAAAACGATGTGGACCCCAATGGTGGAGCCCTTCGTGTGGCTCACGTGGAAGCCGCAGGCCCTGCTGAGCTGGGCCCGGTGACCGACGGCGGAACTTTCACGTTCCGGAGCACCACGCCCGGCCCGATCTACCTGACCTACATCGCCAGCAACGGCCCCCAGAGCAGCCAGGGGCTGATCCGCGTGGACGTGGAGTCCGGTAAAGATCCCGGTGCCCCCGTCGCGGTTCATGACGTGGCTTTGCTTCCCGTGGGCGGCAGCGTTCTGGTGGATCCTCTCGCCAACGATTCCGATCCTTCCGGCGGGGTGCTGGTCCTCCAGTCCGTCACCGTGCCCGACGGTTCGTCCGCCTCGGTGAGCGTGATCGACCACAGCGTCCTTCGCGTCACGGACGTCCTCGGCGCCAAGGAACCTTTCGTCTTCAGTTACACCATGTCCAACGGCCGCGCCTCGGCCACAGGCACAGTGGGCGTCGTCCCGGTGCCGGCTCCCGCCGTCGTCGAGGCTCCCCAGCCCAAACCCGACGAAGTCAACGTCCGCGTGAACGACGTCGTGACCATTCCGGTCCTGGACAATGACACCCACCCGCAGGGTGAGGAACTGTCCGTTGATCCGGTACTGGCACAGAGCATTCCGGAAGAGGACGGCAAAGCGTTCATTTCCGAGAAGACCCTTCGCTTCATCGCCGGCCCCACGCCAAAAACGGTGCGCGCCATTTACAACGCGGTTGATCCTCAGGGCCAGAAGAGCGCCGCGGCGGTGACCATCCACATCCTTCCGCTGGAAGGCACCCAGAATTCGCGGCCGCAGCCGCAAAACCTGACGGCACGCGTGGTAGCGGGCGGCAGCGTCCGGATTCCGGTCCCGTTGGACGGCATAGACCCCGACGGCGACTCGGTGCAACTCACCGGCATCGACAGCACACCCACCATGGGTACTGCGACGGCGGGCAGCAGCTTCATCGATTTCGTCGCCGCAGGGGACGGCGCCGGAACTGACTCGTTCCGTTACAAGGTGATCGACCGCCAAGGCGCGGTGAACACAGGAACCGTGACGGTTGGCGTAGCGCCACGCGGCGAAGATAACCAGAAACCCGCACCCGTGGATGACGAGGTCAAGGTTCGTCCTGGCCGCCAGATCGCCGTTGATGCGACCGCCAATGACACCGACCCCGATGGCGACCTCATCCGTATCCTGACGGACAGCATCGAGGCTGATGCCGGACTCGACGCCAAGGTCAGCCAGACCAGCGGCCGGATCCTTGTGACCGCTCCGGCAGCGGAGGGCACCGTCAACGTCCGTTACTCGGTGGCCGATGACCGCGATGCGGTGGGCCAGGCCAGTATCCGCGTGGTAGTTCAGAATGACCTGCCCTTGCAGGCGCCGATTGCACGCGATGACCGCGTGACCTCGGCGCAGACTCTCGGCAAAACAGCCGTGGACGTCCCGGTCCTGAAGAACGATGAGGATCCGGACGGCGTGGGAGAAAACCTCAAGGTTTCCACCGGTTTGGACACCGCACGTCCCGGCCCCGAAGGCAACGTCATTGTTGACCTCACCGAGCAGCCGCAACTGGTGCCCTACACGGTGGAGGACGTGGACGGACAGAAGTCCACGGCCATCATCTGGGTTCCCGGGATTGGCCAGCAGGTTCCTACGCTCGCCAAGGACGAGGTGGTGGAACTTGTCTCAGGCCAGTCCGTCACCGTGAACCTCTCAGAGTGGGTCAAAGTCCGGGAAGGGCGCTCACCGCGCCTGACCCAGACTGACCGCATCAAGCTCATCGGTTCTGACGGCAGCGATCCCATAGCCAACGGCGGTACGGCGCTGAAATACACTGCCGGCGCGGAGTATGTAGGCCCCGGTTCCATCAGCTTCGAAGTCACTGACGGGACCGGCCCGGATGACCCCGACGGCCTCAAGTCGACGCTGAGCATCCGAACTAAGGTGCTGCCCGACCCCAATAAGAACAACCCTCCCGTCCTCTTGGGCAGTGACGTGGAGGTGCCCAAGGGTGACTCTGCCAGCCTGGACCTGGAGAAGCTGACCTCTGATCCGGACTCGGATGACGTGCAGAACATGAGCTACGAGCTGGTGGGTGACGCCCAAGGCGGCTTCAAAGCGAACGTGGATGGCAAGACGCTCAAGGTCTCTGCTAACGATTCCGTACAGATCGGGCAGACGGGCACTGTCCAGGTGAAGGCAAAGGACCGGCGCGGACTGGAAGCTGTGGCTACCTACAAGCTTTCACTGTCTGCCTCCACCAGGCCCAAACCGGTAGCCAACGACGACGCTGAGCCGGATGCCCAATCCGGGAAGCCAGTGACAGTGAACGTGTTGGCAAATGACTCCAACCCGTTCCCGGACACTGCGCTGAAGATCGTCTCAGCGGTGACCGAAACGGGCCAGGGAACCGCCGAAGTCGGGGGAGACAGCGTTACCGTCACGCCCGGGGGCGGATTCACGGGCACCATGGTGGTGGCCTACACCGTGCAGGATAAAACGGGGGAGATCTCCCGGTATGCCACTGCCCGCATCCGTTTGACCGTCAAGGACAAGCCGGCAGCGCCCACCACGCCGTTGGCCCAAAGCGTGGGGGACCAGACAGCGCTGCTGACGTGGAACGCGCCGCCGGACCGTGGCTCACCCATCACCAAGTACACGGTGTACGGGGAAAACGGCTTCACGCAGGACTGCCCCGCGAACACGTGTACCTTGACTGGGTTGACCAACAACGTGAAGTATCACTTCGCCGTTACCGCAACCAACGCGATCGACGAGTCCGAGCGCTCTCCTGCATCCGCCGAGGTCCGCCCGGACGTCAAGCCGGACACCCCGGTGGCACCGACGCTGAAGTTCGGTGACAAGCAACTCTCCGTAGCGTGGACTGCTCCTGCAAGCAAGGGCTCGCCCATCAAGTCCTACGATCTTGAGATTTCGCCTGCTCCGGCAGGCCAGAACCCCCAGATTCAGAACCTCACGGGCAACAGTCACGTGTGGACCGGTCTGACCAACGGCGTGGCCTACAAGGTGCGTGTCCTGGCACGGAACGACGCCAAGGAACCGTCCGAGTGGAGCACCTACTCCGCCGCGGAGATTCCTGCCGGCGTGCCGGCAACTCCCGCCGCTCCCTCAGTGGTAGGTGCAGGTTCCGTGGATTCACGAAGCCAACTGCAAGTCAGCTGGGCAGCGCCGAATAACAACGGTGATGCCGTGTCTACTTACACCTTGACGACTTACCGGGGTGGCGCTCTGGTAACTTCGCAACCCGTGGCCGGGACGTCACAAAATGTGACGGTAACCAACTCCGAGGATGACTACTCGTTCACAGTGTCGGCTACCAACAAAGCCGGTGTCAGCGGCGTCAGCCAGCAGTCAGCGGCCATACGTGCTGCGGGCAAACCAGGCATAGTGGGCGCCCCATCGGCTGCCTTGGTGGAGACCAACGCTGATGGCGGCAAGATTCAGGTGACGTTCAACCCGTTGGCGGGTCCGGAACGCAACGGCTCCAACGTCAACGAGATCAGCTATCGGTACGCTCTCACTTCCGGGGGAGGTAGCGGAACAATTGCCCCTGGCGGGGCTGTTGTTGCAGCCGCCAACGGAACTGACACGGCAGTGGTCGTGTGGGCAGTCTCCTCACGAAACCCTACGCCCGGTGACAGAAGCCCCGCATCAAACACTGTCAATCCCTATGGACTGGCAGCTGCGCCGGTGGTGACCGGTAGCAAGAGCAGCGGCGTCGGCGACAAGACGGTGTCCTGGACCTGGAACGCCCCCAGTGGTAATGGCCGCCCTGTGACGGGGTACCAGTACAGCCTTGATGGCGGAGCATGGACGAACACAGATCAGAGGTCGCTCTCAAGAAGTGTGGGTTACAGCCAGACCGTGACGCTTCAGGTCCGTGCGATCAGCGGCGGCCAAGCTGGCCGGGTGGGCAGTGATACATCCCGCAGTGGAGCCGAACCGCCTCCGCCGCCACCGCCTAACCCGCCGGCGCCTTCACAGATCCAGGCCCACAACAGCACCTGCCCGGGAAAGCCCGGCCAACCGGACTCGTACAACCCCAGCGGGCCCACGTGTGGAGTCGGCTGGGTGGAGCGGTCCTGGGGCTGGATTGATGTCACCTGCAGGCAGGACATCTACAGAAACGGCACTCCCTGGTACAAGCTGAACGGATCGCCGAAGAGCGGTTGGTTCGTGAAGTCCACCACCGTAGACGTCCGCAACGGCGTGCCGCCACCCTGCTGACCCATCGCCGGCTCAACGCAATAACCCAACAACCAACACCTCCATACCCAAGGAACAGGATCTACCGATGACCATGACAAACGAGCAGGCCGCCTGGTTTGCAGAGACGTTCGAGAAGCTCGTTGCCAACGTGGGCAAGGCCGTGTTGGGCAAGGAACACGTCATCCGGCTGACCTTCACCGCCATGATGGCCGAAGGTCACGTCCTGTTTGAAGACGCACCGGGCACGGGTAAGACTTCCCTGGCGCGTGCCTTGGCCGCAACGGTCCAGGGTTCGCACAACCGTATTCAGTTCACGCCCGACCTTCTGCCGTCTGACGTGACGGGTGTGACCATTTACGATCAGAAGACGCAGAAGTTCGAGTTCCACAAGGGCCCGGTGTTCAACAACATCGTCTTGGCTGACGAAATCAACCGTGCCTCTCCGAAGACGCAGTCCGCGTTGCTGGAGGTCATGGAGGAATCCCGGGTGACAGTGGACGGCACCACGTACGAGGCCGGCCGCCCGTTCATGGTCCTGGCGACCCAGAACCCCATTGAGCAGGCTGGTACCTACCGACTACCCGAGGCCCAGCTGGACCGCTTCCTCATCAAGACCTCCATTGGCTATCCGGACCACGCTTCCACCGTCCGGCTGCTGGGCGGGGCCAACTTGAAGGATCGGTCGAAGGACCTCACGCCGTTGATCACCACCCAGGCCGTGGCTGATATGGCCGACCTGGCAGCCACAACCCATGTGGACACTGCGGTGCTGGAGTACATTTCCCGCCTTTGCGAAGAGACCCGCAACGCCGGCGAAACCAGGCTGGGCGTATCCGTCCGTGGCGCTCTGGCCATGGTCCGCGCCGCGAAGGTGTGGGCAGCCAGCCAGGGCCGGAACTTCGTGCTGCCGGATGACATCAAGGAACTCGCTCCCGTGGTGTGGACGCACCGTTTGGTGATGGACCCCGAGGCTGAATTCTCCGGGGCAACACCTGAGGTGGTACTCAGCCGCGTCCTCGCCGACGTCGCTGCACCGCAGCAACGCGCCAGCGCCTAAACAGGCGCCAGCGCCTAAACAGGCGCCAGCAACTGGCACCACGCCTCCACAAAGCACCCGCTCAATCGCACCAGCTCAAACAAAGGCCCCTACATGTCCTCCAGCACACCCCTGAACAGGGCTGCTGATTCGCTCAAGCGCACTGCGTCTTCGCTTGGCGATAAGATGCGCTCCCTGCGTTCCTCTGGCAGCGAGCCGGGGAAGCGCCCCAGCCAGTCCAGCAAGCGCGGCCAGTCCAGTAAGCTCCACCCCGCCGCGGTATGGTCCGAAGCTGCCGGAACCGCGGGCGATGTCCTTTCGCCGGTGTGGGGCAAGGTCCGGGCTACGTGGCTGAGGTTCGTCTGGCCTGTCCTGGCTGTGGTGAGCCTGTTGGGCTGGGTTGTGTTGGTTGCGGCCATCGGGCTCTGGTGGGCAGGGCAGGCGTGGGGTTGGCAGGAAGCCAAGTCCGCTGCGATGGTGGCGTTCCTGCTGTTCCTCCTGGCCATCGGCTTCATTGTGGGCCGCTCGGCGTATGGTGTGGTTCTGGACCTTGCCCGCACCCGGGTGGCAGTAGGGGATGACGCTGTGGGCAGCATTGCTGTGTCCAACGTTTCCACGAGGCCTTTGTTGCCTGCTGCTTTGGAACTCCCCGTGGGTTCCAATACTGCTGTGTTCCATTTGCCCCGCATGAAGCCGGCGCAGGTTCACGAGGACCTTTTCACCATTCCCACGGCCCGGCGTGCAGTGATTGTGGTGGGTCCGGTCCGTTCTGTCCGCGCCGACCCCCTCCACTTGTTGCGTCGTCGCGTCATGTGGACCGAACCGGTGGACCTCTTCGTGCATCCCCGCACCGTTTCCCTGGGCAGCTCCGCGGCAGGGTTCATCCGTGACCTTGAGGGCATGCCCACCACGGAACTCTCCAGTGCGGATGTGTCCTTCCACGCCTTGCGCGATTACGTCCCGGGCGATGATCGGCGCCACATCCACTGGAAGACCACGGCCCGCACCAACAAGCTCATGGTCCGCCAGTTCGAGGAAACCCGACGCGCGCACCTTGCCATCTCTTTGTCCATTAACACCGACGAGTACGACTCCGAGGCGGAGTTCGAAATGGCCATCTCCGTGGCCGCATCCATCGGACGCCAAGCGATCAGTGAACAACGTGACCTGGACGTCCTGACGCAGAAGGGGCCGCTCCGCTGCGAGACGGGCCGTAACATGCTGGACGACATGACCCGGGTTGTCGGAGCACCCATGCGGAAGACCGCCGTCGACCTCGCACGGAACCTGTCAGACGCCGTCCCGAATGCCTCCGTGGTGTTCTTCGTCGTCGGCAGCCACGTGACGGCAACCCAGCTGCGCACCTGCGCTGCCTCCGTTCCTCCCGGCGTGCGGAGCCTGGCGGTGCGGGTTCAACCCGGCGCGGCGCCGTCAAGGGCTAACATCGCGGACCTGACGGTCCTGACGGTGGGCGACCTGGACGATTTGGCCATTGTTCTTCGAAAGGCGGCAGCATGAGCACCGCGCCCAATCTCCGTCCCCGCGCGAAGGAAGCCCGGGCAGCGAAGGGCTCTCGCGCTGCCCGGGGTTCCAGGTCCGAGGCCCGTGCCACGGGTGCATCGATCTTCAGCGACGGCCGGCCTCTGTGGCATTTCGCCGTTGACTGCGGCGCGCTTCTGGTGCTGCTGTTCCTTGGCGTCCTCGGGTTCACCCTGAGCTTCGGGGGAGACCCCCATTACCTCATCGCAGGTCTGGGCGGCGTGCTGCTCGGGTTGGGGATCGCCGTCCTTAACGCGCACCTCCGCTTGGGGCTGCTGATCACCACTGCGGTGACGTTCGGCGCCTATATGGTCTTCGGATCGGCGCTTGCAGTGCCGGATTCGGCAGTTGTGGGATTCCTGCCCAGCCTTGACTCCCTGCGCACGTTGCTGCTGGGCATCGTCTTTGCCTGGAAGGACATGCTGACAGTGGGCGTTCCCGTGGGGACCGCGAACGGCATGCTCATTGTGCCGTTCCTGAGCTCGCTGGTGACGGCGCTGGCCGCGGGTCTGCTGACATGGCGTTTGAAGAGCCCTTACTGGCCGTTGCTTCCTGTGCTGGTCCTGTTCGTCACCGGAATCGCCTTCAGTACCAGCGCAGGCTTCCTTAACGTGGAGCGTGGAGTCTCCCTGACCATTGTGTCCATTGTGTGGGCGACCTTCCGCCGCGACGTGCTCCGCAGGAACAGCACCAAAGCCGTTTCGGCCAACAGGCCAGATTCCGACGCCGACACCGCACGGCGCGGGCAGCTACGTCGCTTGGGTACTGCTGCAGCCGTGATCGCCGTTGCGGTGGGCGTCACCGCCATCGCCTCGCCGTTGGTCACTGCCAGCGATGACCGCAAGGTTCTCCGCAACACCATCGTCCCGCCTTTCGATCCGCGGGATTACATCACCCCGCTGGCGAGTTTCCGCAGCTTCGTCAAGGACGAGAAGGACAGCACGCTGTTCACGGTGAAGGGCCTGCCCAAGGATGCCCGCGTCCGGCTGGCTGCCCTGGACGCTTTCAACGGGCTGAACTACACCATGGACCCCAACAGTTCCGGCAACTTCAGCAAGGTGGGCGACGCCCGTTCGCTGAACACTCTGGCTGATTCCGGGAGCCCGGTGCAGGGCACCAACTACACGCTGGACATCACTGTGGAGGACTACCAGGGCTACTTTGTGCCGGGTGGCAGCCACACCACGGGGATGAGTTTCGCTGATACTTCCGGTGCAGCTTCAGGGCTTTACTTCAACGCCGGCACGGACACGGCCGTCACCACCAAGGGACTGTCCAAGGGTGAGAACTACACCGTGCAGGTCTCTGACCCCGGGACGCTGGAACACGGACAGCTCACCCAGTACGACTTCGCGAAGCTCACGCTGCCTGAGGCGGAGGAAGTGCCGCCGATCGTGGCGTCGCAGGCGAATCAGTTGTCAGAGGATGCACCTACGGCCATTGACCGCGTGCGGCAGATCGAGGCGCACTTCCAGAAAAGCGGTGCATTCAGCAACGGCCTGGTAGCCGAGGGACAGCTCCCCAGCCTTCCCGGTCACAGCGCTGCGCGCGTCCGCAACATGCTCTCCGCCAAGCAAATGCTCGGCGATGACGAACAGTACGCCGTGTCCATGTCCCTCATGCTCCGCCATCTTGGCATTCCATCGCGTGTGGTCATGGGGTTCTATCCGGACCCCAAGAGCCCCGAGAATGGTGCCGGCGACATCAAGATCACGGGCAAGGACGTCCACGCCTGGGTTGAGGTGGCATTCGACCGCGTGGGATGGGTTGCCTTTGATCCCACCCCGCCCAAGGACAATGTGCCCATTCCACCGGACCCGGAAAACAAGTCCAAACCCAAGCCGCAGGTGCTGCAGCCGCCGCCCCCGCCGCAGGAACCCGCTGACCTGCCACCGGATTCCACCCCGGACGCCCTGGATGCTGACGAGAAGAAGAACAACCCATGGCTCTTCTGGGGCCCGCTTCTCGCAGCCATTGGCGTGGCACTGATCCCGTTGGGGATCCTCGCGTTGCCGCTGTTGCTGATTCTCCTGCTGAAATCACGACGCCGGAAGGCGCGTTTCCGTGATGGTCACCCTGCCCAGCGGGTTGGCGCTGGATGGAACGAAGTGCTGAGCTTGGTCACCGATATGGGTGCCTCGATTGACACCAAGTCCACCCGGCGCGAATCGGCCACGGTCATCGCTGATGCTTTCCCCACTACGGGAACTACTACCACCCTGCTTGCCCATCGAGCCGACGCCGCCGTGTTCGGGGCCGGTCAGCCCAGTGAGGATCAGGTCAAGGAGTACTGGGAGATTGTTGATACGTCCTTGACGGATATTACGGGGAGCGTCGGTTTCTGGAAACGGCAGCAGGCACGGTTCTCGCCGCGTTCGTTGCTGTCCGATGGCCGCGCGGCCCTTCGTCGCCGGCGACAGAGCACCACCGAGCCTGCGAAGCGCCGCTTCACGTTGCCGTTCAAGAAGGACACCACCGATGAACAATGAGACAGAACTTTGCCCGGCTTGCCGGCACGGGGTCCGTCCGGGCGCGACGTTTTGCACGCAGTGCGGTTCACCTCTGAATAACCGTGGTGCCCGCAAGGAAGGCAACATCAATCACGCCCAGAAGGCGGCGTTGGAGTTCGCTAACCGGCAGGGTTCCTCCGATCCCGGTAGTATCTCGGTAGTGTCGGCGCCGGCGTCGCCGATGCAGCACGGCCAAAAAACCATGCCGGACCGTATGCCTGGGCCAGGGGGAGGGACCACAATGACCAGCAATCTCGAATTGGTGCCCGCCTCTGCCGGAAAACGCCTGGGAGCCGCCGTGCTGGACTGGCTGGGACCCTTTGCCGTCCTTGCCACCACGTTCGCTCTTGGCATTGCCGGCATCACGCAGACCCGCAGGAACGGCTTCATTGTCTATGACACGGGACTGTTGGTTCTCCTGGGGAGCATTGGTCTGGGGGTGACTGTGGTGTACACCTTTGTCATCCTTGGCCTTGAGGCGAAGTCGGGAAACACTGTTGGCAACCAGCTCATGGGCATCCGCAGTGCGGATTCCGACGGCTATGCGCCGGGCGCTGGTGTTGTTTTTGTTCGCGGGATCCTCACTGGTGGCCTCTTGCTGCTGGGGTCCATTGTTGCCGTCATCCTGTCGGCGCTCGGATTGATCGGACTGGTCCTCTGGATCGCCTTGCCGCTGATGTTCCTTGGTGTTGTTTGGGCTGTCCTTGTGGTCATCTCCAACGCCTGGGACAAGAACGGCAAGCTGCGGGGCTGGCAGGACAAAGCAGCAAAGTCGTTGGTCTTCGATGTCAATGCGGGCCGCAATCCGGTGACCACCGGAGGCATTCAAGGTCCGTACAGCTTCGCTCCCATGGATCTCCCGCCGGTTCAACCCGTAGCCTCCCCGGTGCCGTCAGGTCCGGCGTCGGGTTCCCGGCCAAACGGCAGCGTGCAGGCAGCTTCCGGGCAGGCCGCTCCAACCCATGCCACCCAAGCCACGCAAGCCCAAGCCGCTGCACCGCAAGCATCTCCAGCGCAGGCATCGCCGCAGCACACGGCTGCCGTACCGCAGGCCGTTCAGCCTTCCCACGACCCCAACCAATGGCGGCCGCCGTCGATGCCTTTCGCGCCGGCACCGCCCACAGCAACAGCTCCGCAAGGGCCGGCACCTCAAGCCGCGGCAGCGCCGCAGGCCCCGGCAGCACCGCAAGCAGGGATCATCACGCCCCAAGACACCCTTGCGGTCACTGCCCACCCGGACGACGACGTGGAGCGCACCCAGATGCGTCCGGGGGCTGCCCGTGCCCAGGCCGTACTGCGGATCCGGGTAGACGACGGCCAGGACATCCAGTTGGGCGGGTCAGTGCTCCTCGGCCGTAATCCGGCACCGCAGCCCGGGGAGTCCGTGGAGCAATTGCTGCCCGTGACGGATCCGGGCCGGTCTATTTCCAAAACGCATCTCCATCTGCGCGTTGACGGCGACGGTGTCTGGGTCACTGACCGTCATTCCACCAACGGCAGTGCAGTCACTACGCCGGACGGCTTGCAGACCCGGCTCAACCCGGGAGAAGCACGTTTTGTCCGTCCCGGTTCCACCGTTCACTTTGGGGACCGTTCCTTCCACCTAGGACAAGCATGAACTCACAGCCGGCTACCCCCGTCAACGCCGAAGCGGGTCCCGCCGCAGGCGGATCGGCTTTTCGCCTCAGCTACGGATACGGTACGGACCGCGGACTGCGGCGTGAACTGAACGAGGACTCGTTCATCGCCTCAGATCCTGTGTTTGCCGTTGCCGACGGCATGGGCGGGCACGAAGCGGGAGAAATCGCCAGCGGCATGTGTGTCCGGGCCCTGGGCAGTGCCCCTGAATTGTCCACTGGCGTGCGCACTGCAACTGCAGCGGGTCTTCAGTCCTGCCTGTTGAAGGCCGACGCCGCCATCCGCGACGCGACCGGCGCCCGCGCAGGGACCACCCTGTCCGGTGTGGTGGTGGTGGAACAGATGGGCCTGCCTTACTGGCTGGTGATGAACATCGGCGATTCCAGGACGTACCGCCTCAGCCAAGGGGAGTTTACCCAGGTCAGTGTTGACCACTCCGAGGTCCAGGAATTGGTGGATTCCGGTGATATCACTGCCGAGCAGGCAACGGTTCATCCCCGTCGCCATGTTGTTACCCGTGCCTTGGGAACCGGCGATGAGACCGAGGCCGATTTCTGGCTTCTTCCCATTCAGGAGGGGGACCGGATCATGGTCTGCTCGGATGGTCTCAACGGCGAACTGGGCGATGACCACATGTTCCGCGTCCTGAGCACCGTCGCCCATCCTCAGGATGCCGTGGATGCGCTGATTCAGGCCGCCTTGAGAAGCGGTGGCAGGGACAACGTCACGGTCATAGTGGTGGACGCCAAAAACGTCTTGAACGATGCCGGAATCGCCATCACTGCGCCTCGTCCTGAGGTAGCGTCCGAGGTTGAAGAAGACACCCTTCCCCGGGCTTGGGTGAACGGCACGGATGAGGCCGCCGGGGCTGACCAGGAGGAAGGCGTTGATGGGAAGCAGTAACCGCCTTTCGCTGACCCGCTACCAGCAGGGTGAATGGTTTGGCGTGGTGCGGAACGGAACCGTGGTGCTGCTTGGCCCCGACACCCCGCACGCACTGATCGATACCGTTTGGGAGTTGCTGGCAACCGCACCTGAGGCCCACGAAGTGCTCCACGAGGTGACGGAGGCTTTTGGCGTTTCCCTCAGCCGCATCCCGCCCTTCGGGATCATCGACTCAAAAGACGCCCTCCGTGTGTTCCTCCGGGGAGACCTTGAACTGGCGGTCCAGCTGAGTGGAGGGCCGAAGCTGGGCGGTGGCGAGGAGCGCCTGACGGGGCGTGACGTCACCACCTGGACCGAACGCCGGCTCGCCGATGTCACGTCCTACAGCGTCAGAATCGGACACGGCACTGCCGTGTCCATGGGAGTGCCGACGGCGGGTGGAAGCCTCCCGGTCAACAGCTCGCCACTGAACAGTCTTCCGTTGGGAGAAGGCGTGGTCCTTCTGGCATCGCTCGATGCCTCGGCCGCCGCCGACCACACTGAGAGTGAACCCGAAGCATCTGATGCCGGAAGAGCAGTCCGGCCCGCAGCGGTATCCGACGAGACCATGATCGGCTATACGGAGGCGGACCTCGGCCTGACCATCGCGCCCGGCCACATGATCAGCTCCATAGGTTCTTCCACCCCCGCGGACCATGCTGGTGCCGAAGGGCCCGGGACCGCCGAAGTACATGGCATGGCCCACCCTGATGCTCCTGAGGAAGCGGAGATGCTGGATGAACCGGAGCTGCCGCCGGCGGCGGCTCCGGTGGATTCTGTAGCCGAAAAGGCTGCCGATGACGTGGAACCGGCTGAAGAGGAACCGGTTGCTGACGAGAAACCGGCGGAGTCGGAAAACCCCAAAGCACCCGACGAACCCGCAGCATCCTCCGAATCAGCAGAGCCTGAAGAGCCGGCCGCGGAGCAGGAACCGGCCCCTGCGACGGATTCGGACGTCTCCGGTGTCCCCGTCCACACAAGCACCACGGATCCCATCCTGCCTTCGCTGGAGAACACCACCAGCTACGACCATTTGTGGGACAAAACCGTGATGCGGAACATTGAGGATGCCGCTGTCCGTTCGGACGATGGCTCCGAAGACCACGGCTCACCTGCTTCGGCCGCACCGGAAGACCAAACACCTCCGACGCCGGAGCCTGCTTCCAGCGCGCCCGTTTCCGCCCCGCTTGCTTCTGCCCCGCCTGCTTCTGCCCCGCCTGCTTCAGCCCCGCTTGCTTCTGCTCCGCCTGCTTCTGCCTCGGAGGTCCACGGGGAGAACGCGTCCGCAGCAGCGCCGTCTACTGGACTGATTGACTCGGTTCCGTGGCTCCGCAGCGGTTCCTCCACTCCTGAGTCCGGAGGTAACCAGCAGGTTGCGCCGCCGGGGCCAGCTGCCGTTCCTTCACCCCAGATACCGGCGGCTTGGCTATCGGTTCCCCAGGACAGCTCCGTGGATGAGGATTCGGATCACGACGGCCAGACCATCATGAAAAGCAGTCTTCCCACTGTTGGTGATGGGGGAGCGAAGGCTGCTGTGGGTGGCGCTGAGAGCCCAGCCGTCGCAGGGCCCAGCGTTTTGGCACGCATGTGCTCCCAGGGGCACGCCAACCCGCCTACCTATCCACAGTGCTCGGTCTGCGGGGTTCCTGTCACAGGAGACGCTGTCCACGTGCCGCGGCCCCGACTGGGCAGGATGCGGCTTTCCACTGGTGAGCTGGTTGATCTCGACCAGTCGCTCATCATTGGCCGGCAGCCATCGGTCTCCCGTGTCCAAGGCGGAACCATGCCCCGGCTGATCCAAGTGGACAGCCCGGGAGGGGACATCTCCCGCTCCCACGTGGAAGTCCGGCTGGAAGGTTGGCACGTCATGCTGTGCGACCTGAAGGCAACCAACGGAACAGTGCTCATTCGGGAAGGCCAGGCACCACGCCGCCTTGCCCAAAACGAGATGGCGATCCTGCTGGACGGCGATATTGCCGAGCTGGGTGACAACATTTCATTGCGTTTCGAGGAGATTCTTTGAGTTCCAAGAGGCCCCCTGCGCCGCCTCCACCCATTCCGGGTTTCAAGTACATCAGCCTGCTCGGTTCTGGTGGCTTTTCGGATGTTTACCTTTATGAGCAGGATCGCCCGCGCCGAAAAGTAGCGGTCAAGGTGCTGTTGTCCGATCTGAAGACCGAAGGGGCACGCCGCCGCTTCGAGTCCGAAGCGAACCTCATGGCCCAGTTGTCGTCGCATCCCTACATCGTGACGATCTTCGAAGCCGAGATCACCGAAAACGGCCACTCGTACCTGGCCATGGAGTACTGCTCCAGGCCGAGTTTGGACGTCCGCTACCGTCGCCAGCGATTCAGCGTGGACGAGGTACTGGCCGTCGGCATCCAGGTGGCGTCCGCCGTCGAAACCGCCCACCGGGCCGGCATTGTGCACCGGGACATCAAGCCTGCCAACATCCTGGTGACCGATTACAACAGGCCCGCCCTGACGGACTTTGGCATCTCAGGCACCATCGGCGCAGACACCGAGGACGACGCCGGAATGTCCATCCCGTGGTCTCCGCCCGAGCAGTTCCGCGGCGGCGCCGTGGACGGTGTTCCCGTGGATATCTGGGCTCTGGGCGCAACGCTGTACACGCTGCTGGCGGGTCGCTCGCCCTTTGTCCTTCCGGGACAGGACAACTCCCAGCGGGAACTGATCTCCCGCATCACCAACTCGCCGCTGCCCAGGCTGGGCCGTGCCGACGTTCCGGAGTCCTTGGAGCTTGTGCTGGCCACGTCCATGGCCAAGTCACCGGAATCGCGGTATTCCTCAGCGCACGCTTTCGCGTTGGCACTTCAGCGGATCCAGGCTGAACTGAACCTGTCCGTGACGCCTTTTGAGGTGTTGGAAGAACCCGGGCACGGCGACGATCAGCATCCGGACGACAACTTCGAGGAAACCCGGGTTCGGAGCATCGCCTCGATTGATCCCGACGCTTCCGGAACAGCCACGACGGGCTCGGCACCCACGTTCCCGGCACGAACGTTCCCGTCCACGGTTCCGGGCGGTACCCAGCGGCCGGCGCCGCCGTTCACCCGGCCCGCCGGTGATCCGCAAACCCCCGACGCTTCGCAACTCACCAACCCCTCGCAACCCACTAACCCTTCTCAACCTGTCCAGTCGCAGGCCGGGCCCTCGGCCCCGCCCCAGTTTCATGCCCCGGCAGCCGGATACACGCCGCCCGGCTCACAGTATGCGCCCGCCGAGCCTGACACGGCAGAGTCCACGGTCCTTCGCGGCTGGCAGCCCTCGCAATCACAGGACGATCTGGGGGCAACGGTCAGCCGATCTGCCACAGGAACCTCAGCGGTAGCCCAGGACGACGCTCCGCCGGCAGATCACGGCAAACGAAACCTTTGGCTTGCGGCAACGGGTGCGGCGGTGCTGGTAGTGGCCATTGTGGTTGGCGTGATCCTGGGTGCTCAAGCCCAGCCCAAGGTGGCGCCGACGGAATCGTCCAGTAAGCCGCCGGCGGACGCTTTGAGCGACGGCAGCGTTCCGGAGGTTGCGGGGCTGGCTGCAGCGCGCGATACCAAGGACCGGAATATCATCATCTTTTCCTGGACCAACCCTCAGCCGATGGCCGGGGACACCTTCAAGTGGCGCATAAAGTCGGCGAAATCTGAAGGTGTCTATGAGAACACCACCATTGGGAAAGCGTTCCTCTCCGCGTTTGATGAACCACCTATCTGCGTGCAGGCCATCATTGTGCGCGCCGACGGTTCCGCGTCACCTGGCGGGCCGGATTCCATCGCCTGCCTGGAGGAGTAACGGCACATGCGATTTACTTACCGCCGACCTAGGAGGCACAGATCATGGGGGATCTAGCAATAGATTTCTGTGGTGAATGGTACGAACCATCCGACGAGGACATCTTCGACATTGGGCGCGAAGGTGACTTGGAAGTTGATGACAACCCGTACCTGCACCGACGCTTCCTGCAGATAGCCCGTTACGACGGCATGTGGTGGCTCAGCAACGTGGGCAGCATGTTGTCCGCCACGGTGGCTGACGGTTCCGGCGGTATGCAGGCCTGGTTGGCGCCCGGTGCACGGATCCCGCTGGTGTTCAGCCACACCAACGTGATTTTCACTGCCGGACCCACAACCTACGAGTTTGCCGTGCACTTGAAGACGCCGTCTTTCCGGCATGAAGCCCGCGAGGATGACCAAGCGGGGGACACCACCATCGGTCCCGTGGTCTTCACTGATTCGCAAAAAGCACTCATCGTTGCCTTGGCCGAGCCCATGTTGCGGCGCGACGGCACCGGTTTCAGTGCCATTCCCTCATCCGCCGAGGCCGCGAAGCGACTGGGCTGGGCACTGACCCGTTTCAACCGCAAACTGGACAACGTCTGCGACAAACTGGACCGGGTAGGCGTCGTTGGCCTGCGCGGCGGGGTGGGAAAACTTGCCACCAACCGCCGGGCGCGCTTGGTGGAACACGCTGTGACCTCGCACCTGGTGACCCCGGCTGACCTGCATCTTCTTGAGAAAATGAGTGGAGTCGACGAAGGATGAAGTTCCGCCTGACCCTGCGGCGTGACCCTGCGGAAGCAAAGGACCTCGCCGTAACGGTGGATGGTCGTGCCACCGTGGCCGATATTGCCACCGAGCTGTGGGCGGCCGACCCCGCACGAAAGGGAACCGAGCCGCCGTCGAACTTGTCCATCAGCGTGGACGAAGCTTTCGTCGGCGGCGGGCTCTCCGGGCACGTGCTGCGGCCTACGGACAACCTGCTGGAGTCCGGGCTGCGGCCCGGGTCCAAGGTCTCCCTCGCGCAGGTCAGCGAACAGTTCGCCTCTAACGGCCACGCCAACGGCAATAGCCGGGGACCCGCAGCGGCGACGTTGCGCGTGATGTCAGGGCCCGACGTCGGACGCGAATTTTCGCTGCCGTTCGGCACCAGCTACATCGGCCGGGACCGGGACGCCGACATCCGCTTGTCGGACCCGCTGACTTCCAAGCGCCACGCGCGCATCACGGTGGGCGAGACCGTGGAAATAGTGGATACGAACTCCGCCAACGGCCTCCTCATGGACGGGTTGCCGGTAACCCGTGCGACGCTCGAGTCCTCGGACACCGTTACCTTGGGCGACACTTCCGTGGGCGTCGTTGCGTTGTCCCGAAACCATGGCGGCGGTCCGTCATCGCCGCTGGTGGATTTCAACCGATCCCCGCGGGTACTGCCCAGGTTCGAGTCGCCCAAACGGGTGCCGCCGGCCGGCCCCAAACGCCCGGAACACCAGCCCTTCCCGTACATCATGCTGGTGGCGCCGCTCCTGATGGGTGGCGTGCTCTTCGCCGTCACCCAGAACCTGCTGTCCGTGCTCTTCATGGCCATGATGCCGCTGTTCATCGTGGGGCACTACGTGGACCACAAGATGCAGAGCAAGCGGCAGGCCAAGGAAGGCCACAAGCAGTTCAAAGCCGCGATGCTGGCTTTCCGCGAGGACATCGACAAGCAGCAAAATATTGAACGCGCTGTCAGGCTGCAGGAAGCGTCGTCCGTCAGCGATACGGTTGACGCCATTTACAAACTTGGACCCCTGCTCTGGACCCACCGGCCCGAACACCAGCATTTCCTGGGGGTCCGCTTCGGGCTGGGCTCGGCGCCGTCGCGCATCCAGTTCGATGAACCAAGCGCCAACGAAACGGAACCGCAGTACATGCGGGAAATCCAGGAATGCCTGCAGCAGGTCCGCGTCATAGAAGGGGTTCCGATCGTCTCGCAGCTGCGCACCTCGGGCTCCTTTGGCGTGGCGGGGGACCGCAGCGTGGTGGATGACGTGGCCCGCGGCATGGTGCTCCAACTGGTGGGCCTCCATTCGCCTGCCGAGGTTGTCCTCACGTCACTGACTTCGGCTCGTTCGCGTGAGCGTTGGGACTGGTTGCAGTGGCTCCCGCACGTGGGTTCAGGCCACAGCCCCATCTCCGGCGATCATCTGGCTGCCGGCCCCGGCGCTGGCGCCGCCTTGTTGTCCAAGCTCGAAAGCCTCGTGGAAGAACGCGAGTCCATGGCCAAGGAGCCTGGGCCGCACCCCCGCCCCGGACTCAAGAATGAGCACGAGGACATTCCAGGTCCGGTGGTTCCTGCTGTCCTGGTGATCGTTGAGGACGATGCCCCGGTGGACCGCGGACGACTCACACGCTTGGTGGAACGCGGCCCCGACTATGGGGTGCACATCATGTGGGTGGCCGCCAATGTGCAGTCCCTTCCAGCCGCCTGCCGTGACTTCCTTTCCGTTGACGGCGATCACGGCACCACCACCGGCCAGGTCCGCTTGGGCCGCCACACGTACCCGGTGAGCTGCGAAAGCCTCGATGCCGAACTCGCCACCCAACTGGCGCGCATGATGTCGCCGCTGGTGGATGTTGGAAACCCGCTCGACGACGACTCCGACCTCCCGCGCGCCGTTTCCTACGCCACGTTGATCGGCAAAGAACTGATGGACAACCCGCAGGCCGTGGCCGAGCGTTGGCAGGAGAACAACTCCGTCCACGCCACAGCCGTGCCTAACCGCAAGGACAACGGCAGCCTCCGTGCGCTGGTTGGTTCCAAAGGTGTGGAGCCGTTCTACCTGGACCTCAAGAACGAAGGTCCGCACGCACTGGTGGGAGGAACCACCGGTGCCGGTAAGTCCGAGTTCCTGCAGTCCTGGGTGATGGGCATGGCGGCGGCGTACAGCCCGGACCGCGTCAGCTTCCTGTTCGTGGACTACAAGGGCGGTGCTGCTTTTGCCGACTGCCTGCACTTGCCGCACACCGTTGGACTGGTAACTGACTTGTCACCGCACCTGGTGCGCCGTGCACTGACCTCGCTGCGCGCTGAGCTTCACTACCGCGAGCGGCTTTTGAACCGTAAGAAAGCCAAGGACCTTCTGGCCCTGCAACGTGAAGCCGATCCGGAGGCGCCCCCTTACCTCATCATCATCGTGGACGAATTCGCCGCCCTGGCAACTGAAGTTCCCGAGTTCGTAGACGGCGTGGTGGATGTCGCCGCGCGTGGCCGGTCCTTGGGCCTGCACCTGATCCTGGCCACGCAACGGCCCGCCGGCGTCATCAAAGACAACCTGCGTGCCAACACCAACCTTCGCGTCGCCTTGCGCATGGCCGACGAAGTGGACGCCACGGACATTCTGGGCGTTCCCACCGCGGCCTACTTTGATCCGTCCATTCCGGGCCGTGGTGCTGCGAAGACCGGTCCAGGCCGCATCCAGGGCTTCCAAACCGGCTATGCAGGTGGCTGGACCACCGAAAAGCCGCAGCGTCCCAGGATTGACATTGTGGAGATGGCGTTCGGATCCGGCCCCACCTGGGAACCGCCCCTGGTGTCACAGGTGGAAGAAGAACCGGCCGGGCCCAATGACATTGCGAGGATGACCGGAAACATCATCCGGGCAGCTGACGTGCTGTCCATCGAACCTCCCCGCAAGCCTTGGCTCAACGAACTCGCCACCACCTACGATTTCTCCAAGCTTCCCAACCCGAGGACCGACGAACGGCTCCTGCTGGGTGTGGCAGATGACCCCGCCCACCAGGACCAGCCCACCGTGTTCTACGAGCCGGATAAGGATGGCAACATGGCCGTCTACGGCACGGGTGGATCCGGCAAGTCGGCGGCCCTGCGCGGGATTGCCATCGCAGCGGCTGTCACGCCGCGTGGTGGGCCCGTGCACATCTACGGCGTGGACTGTGGTTCCTCGGGACTCAAGATGCTTGATGGCCTTCCCCACGTTGGTGAAATCATCAATGGAGACGACGTGGAGCGCGTTGGGCGACTTCTGCGCTGGCTCAAGGAAGTGGCAGATGACAGGGCCGCACGGTTTGCCGAGGTCCGGGCCTCCACCATCGTCGAATACCGGCAACTGGCCAACCGGCCCGAAGAAAAGCGCATCTTCATCCTGGTGGATGGCATGTCCTCCTTCCGTGAATCCTACGAGTACAGCAACCTGTCCGCGCTGTGGGATATCTTCCTGACGCTGGCAACCGACGGACGTCCCCTGGGCATCCACCTGGTAGTCAGCGGTGACCGCACCAACTCCGTTCCGGCGTCGCTCCTTGCTTCCATCCAGAAGCGGCTGGTCCTGCGCCTGAGTTCCGAAGACGACTACATGACCCTCGACGTTCCCAAGGATGTCCTCAACGCAGCTTCGCCTCCGGGACGTGGCTTGTTGGACGGGCTCGAAGTTCAACTCGCCGTGCTTGGCGGCAACTCGAACCTTGCCCTGCAGGCCCGCGAAGTGGCAAAACTCAGCCAGGCGATGCTGCGCCAAGGGCTGGAGCAGGCGCCTCAGATCCAGCGGCTCCCGGAACTGGTGGACCTGGACATCTTGCCCACCGGCGCCCCGGACAATCCCGTCATTGGCGTGGACGACGAAACGCTGGGTTCCGCGGCCATCGCCGCCAAGGGATCCCTGCTGCTCGCCGGCCCTCCAGGTGCTGGACGGACAGTGGCCCTGGTCACCTTGGCCTACGCCTTGCGGCGTTCGAACCCGCGCACTGACCTGATCTACATCGGATCCCGGCGTTCGGCCGTGGCCTCGCTCAACATCTGGAGCAGGTCATTGGTGGGGCCGGACGAAGTCTCGGATGTTGTGGATGACCTGATCGACAAAGCCGCGGACAACCCTGGCACCATGGCCATCTTCATCGAGGGCCTCACCGAGTTCACTGACACGTTGGCGGAGTCTGGAGTGGGACGGTTGGTGACGGCCGCTATCAAGGCCGATCAATGGGTGGTGGGCGAATCCGAGACCTCCACCTGGTCCCAGGCTTGGTCCCTTGCCCAGCCGTTCAAGTCCGGACGCCGCGGGCTCCTGCTCAACCCCGGGGACGTGGAAGGCGATACCCTCCTCAATACTTCCCTGGGCCGGATCAGCAAGGACTTCATCCCGGGCCGCGGCTACATTGTGGGACGTGGAAAGGTACGCAAGCTCCAAATCGCCATGCCGCCTGAAAACCGTAGCTAGGAGGCTACCACCATGCGACGCTCGCTCATTCCGGCTGCCCTCCTTGCGGTTGGCCTGCTGATTGCGCCCGTTTCCGCCGCTCACGCCGCGCCGTGTGAAGGAAAATTCTCCTGCGCACCCACTGAGGGTGCCGGCGAACCCTTGCCGACGCAGCCCGGACTGGCTCCCGAGGAGGGCAAGAAACCCATGCCCAATCCGGGGCCAACCCGAGTCCGGGAAACGCAACTGGCTCCCGCACCCGCACCACCTGTGCAAGCGCCTCCGGTTCAAGCCGGGCAGCCGCCTGTCCAGGCGCCACCCCAGCCCGCGGTGACCCGGAACGTCACTGGGGCACCCCCGGTGAGCGCACCGGCGTCGAGCTCCGCCGTTCCCACCGCAAGCGCCGGCACTGCCCCTGCGTCAGCAACGCCGTCGGCTTCGGTGTCGGTGTCGGTGCGTCCGGGCTCCGCAAGCGCGAGCCCGAGCTCATCCTCCAACTGGAACACGCCCGTGGACAAGGACAAGGAGACGCAGGCGGCAGCGCTGGCATCGAGCTCTTTTTCGGGTCCTAACATGCTGGGCCTTTTCGGGCTTCTGGGTGCTGTCCTGTTGGTTGGCTTGGGAGGGCTCGCGTTCGCACTATGGAGCAGGAACCGTCTGTCGTCGCACTAACGGCTCTTTAATGTCGGCGGGTTACGGCAAGATAGTCCTGTGAGCACACCAGAGAATCCGGATCCGGTAGAGACCACACGTCAGGACGCCGTCGAGGCGATCGTTGCTGAGGAGGGGACTCCGCCGTCGGAGACCTTGCGGGACGAGTACGAGCAACTGGCGGACCTTGTCCGTAAGTACCGCTACGCCTATTACCAGGAAGACTCGCCAACGGTTTCTGATGCTGAGTTCGATGAACTTTACCGGCGGCTGGAGGAACTGGAAGCACTCCACCCGGAACTTGTTTCCAATGACTCGCCCACCCAGGAGGTTGGCGGCGAAGTGTCGTCCGCTTTCGCAGCGGTGGAGCACCTGCAGCGGATGTACAGCCTGGACGACGTCTTCTCCTTGGACGAGCTCGAAGCCTGGGTCCGCAAGGCCGAAGCAGCCGTGGCGAAGCTCGGTGATTCCGTCCCTCCCATCGCGTGGCTGACTGAATTGAAAATCGATGGCCTGGCCGTCAATCTGCTGTACCGGGACGGGAAACTGGTCCGTGCCGCAACCCGGGGCGACGGCACCACAGGGGAGGACATCACCCACAACGTCCTGACCATCAAAGAAATCCCACGGCAGCTCAGTGGCTCGGGATACCCCTCGGAAGTGGAAATCCGTGGTGAAGTGTTTATCCCCTCCAAGGCTTTTGTGGCGTTCAACGAAACGCTGGTCGCTGCGGGCAAGGCGCCGCTCGCCAACCCCCGCAACGCCGCCGCCGGGTCGCTCCGCCAGAAGGACCCGGCCGAAACGGCCAAGCGTCCTCTCAGCATGTTTGTCCACGGCATCGGCGCCCGTGAAGGGCTGGAGGCCAAGAGCCAGTCCGAAACCTACAAGCTCCTCGAAGAATGGGGCCTGCCTGTCAGCCCCTACCTCAAGGTGCTGGATACCTTCGATGATGTCCTGAAGTACATTGCCGATTACGGTGAGCGACGGCATAAGCTCCTGCACGAGATCGACGGCATCGTGGTCAAGATTGACGACTTCGCCACCCAGCGGGCGCTGGGTTACACATCCCGCGTCCCCCGCTGGGCTGCTGCCTATAAGTACCCGCCCGAAGAAGTCCACACCAAACTCCTGGACATCGCGGTCAACGTGGGCCGCACAGGGCGTGTCACTCCCTTTGGCCTGATGGAGCCAGTGAAGGTTGCCGGTTCCACAGTGGGAATGGCCACCCTGCACAACCAGGACGTGGTCAAGGCCAAGGGCGTCATGATCGGCGACATCGTCATTCTCCGTAAAGCCGGCGACGTCATTCCCGAGATCGTTGGGCCCGTGCTGGCGCTGCGTGACAAACAGGATCCGCCGGTCCGGGAATTTGTGATGCCCACAGAATGCCCGTCATGCGGCACCCCGCTGGCGCCGTCGAAGGAAGGCGATGTGGACATTCGTTGCCCCAACGCCAAATCCTGCCCATCGCAACTGCGGGAGCGGGTATTCCACCTCGCGGGCCGTGGTGGGTTCGATATTGAAGCGCTCGGCTGGGAGGCTGCCGTTGCTCTCACCCAGCCCGCAGAGCCGGAGACGCCGCCGCTCACCAGCGAGGCCCGCCTGTTCAGCCTGACGCGCGAAGACCTGGCAGATGTCCTGATCCGCCGGGAAAAGCGTTCCAAGGGTGTGGGTACGGGCGAGTACGAGCTGGTGCCGTACTTCTACACCAAGGGAACGGCCAAGTCTCCGTCCAAGCCCACGGCAACCACGGAGAAGCTCTTTGTGGAGCTGGAGAAAGCCAAGAAGCAGCCCTTGTGGCGCGTACTGGTGGCTCTGTCCATCCGGCATGTTGGCCCCACGGCCTCACGGGCACTGGCCACCGCGTTCGGCAGCATGGATGCCATCCGCAATGCCACGGAAGAGCAAATGGCGCACGTTGATGGCGTGGGTCCCACCATTGCTGTGGCCCTCAAGGAATGGTTCGCCGTGGACTGGCACAACGAGATCGTGGACACTTGGGCCGCTGCCGGGGTGCGCATGGCGGACGAGCGGGACACCTCAATGCCGCGGACCCTTGAAGGGCTCACCGTCGTGGTAACCGGCACGTTGCCCAACTTCAGCCGAGACGAAGCCAAGGAAGCCATCATCATCCGTGGCGGCAAGGCGTCCGGGTCCGTCTCCAAGAACACCAGTTATTTGGTGGCGGGCGAAAGCGCCGGCACCAAGCTGGACAAGGCCGAACAACTCGGCGTTCCAGTGCTGGACGAGGATGGGTTCCGCGAGCTCCTGGCCAACGGGCCGACGCAAACAGGGACGGACGAAGCATCAGTGGAAGAGGCCTCGGAATGACGGACGCCAAGGAGTTGCTGGAGGTCGCCAAACGTGCCGCGGCTGCGGGCGCTGCTGTCCTCGCGCAACGCTCTGCCACCGGCACGGGCGGCGACGGCCTGGAAACCAGCAATAAGGGCGAGGCCGGAGACTGGGTCACGGCTTTCGATGTCGCGGCCGAAAACGCGGTCCGCGAAGCCATCATGTCCGAGCGGCCCAACGACGCCATTACCGGGGAGGAGCATGGCACTACGCGGCCCGAGCAGCCCTCGGGATATCGCTGGTCCATAGATCCCCTTGACGGGACCACCAACTTCATCCGCAACATCGTCTACTACGCCACCTCTGTTGCGGTGGCGGACTCCGACGGCGTCTGGCAGGCCGGCGTAGTGCACGCGCCGGCGCTGGGCCGGATCTATTCCGCAGCCCGCGGGCTTGGTGCGTGGATGGACGCCGGGGGAGAGACCACCACGCTGGCCGGTCCCGTTCCCGGGCGAACAGGACTCATTCTGGCCACGGGCTTCAGCTACGATCCCGCTACACGGGCCAGCCAATCGGAGGGCCTCGCCGCACTCATGGAGGGGTTTGCCGACGTCCGGCGCCTCGGCTCGGCTGCCTTGGACCTCTGCCTCGTGGCTGACGGTACCTTTGATGCCTACGGGGAACGCGGCCTCAACGAGCACGACTTCGCTGCGGGTGCCCTGATCGCGGAAGAAGCAGGGTGCTGGGTTCGCCGTCCTCGCTTGGAAAGCCCCCTTGATGGCGGTCCCAGCACGGAGGACCGGTTGGCGGCGTGGATGTGTGCCGGGGCCCTGGAACTGTCCGGCAAATTCCCCCTGTGACCCGCAGACCTGTGACCCCCAGACCCTTTACCCGCCAGTGATCACAACACTCGCCATCGCGAACTACCGGTCCATCCGGGACCTTGCCATGGAGTTGCACGGACTGGATGTCGTGACCGGGGCCAACGGCAGCGGTAAGTCCTCGCTGTACCGCGCGCTGCGTCTGTTGGCCGAGTGTGCCGGCGGCGACTCAGGAAACGTGGTGGGTTCGCTGGCCAGGGATGGTGGCTTGTCATCCACGCTCTGGGCCGGGCCGGAGTCCATCAGCGATGCCATGCGCCGTGGTGACGTTCCCGTCCAAGGAACGGTTCGGCGGGAGTCCGTGAATCTGAAACTGGGCTACTCCGGTGGCGAATTCGGCTACCTGGTGGATCTCGGCCTGCCGGTGCCCAGCGGCTCCGGATTTGATGCGGAGACGGGGAAGCCCGTGCCCTCTGCTTTCGGGCTGGACCCGGAAATCAAGCGGGAACAGATTTTCTCCGGGCCCGTTGCCCGGCCAGGGTCCTTACTGGTTGACCGCAAGGGCAGCTTGGCCAAGCTGCGCGGAGCCGATGGCGGATGGGCAGAGCTCTCCCGGCGTTTGGATACTTTTCAGAGCATGCTGACCGAAGTTTCGGACCAGGACCGGGCCCCGGAAGTGCTGCGCGTCAGGGATTCAGTACGTTCTTGGCGGTTTTACGATCACTTCCGCACAGATGCCGAGGCGCCGGCCAGGCAGGCTCACATCGGTACCCGCACCCCTGTTTTGCATCACAGCGGCAGGGATGTGGCGGCTGCGCTCCAGACATTGCGGGAGGTGGGCTTCGAGCGGGAACTGGATGCCGCCGTCGATCATGCCTTTCCCGGAAGCCGGCTGGAGATCGCGGTCAACGACGGCCGCTTCAGCGTCGAGTTGCGGCAACCCGGCATGCTGAGGCCCATGAAGGCGGCAGAACTGTCCGATGGGACCCTGCGTTTCCTTCTGCTGACAGCTGCCCTCCTGACACCGCGACCGCCGGAATTGATGGTCCTGAACGAACCGGAAACCAGCCTCCACGTTGACCTGATGCCGGCACTGGCCGGGCTGATTGTCCAAGCCAGTGCCAGCAGCCAGATGATTGTGGTGACCCACTCCGAAGCCCTGCTCAAGGCGCTGCGGGCGAGCGGTGCTGCCCATGAACATGAGCTCTACAAGGATCTGGGCGAAACCAGGATCAAGGGCCTGGGCTCGCTGGAAGGTCCTTCGTGGAGTTGGCCCAAGCGCTGAGCAGCCGCTTCCTCAGAAGCCACAGCCCACCTCAACGCGGCGTACGTCAGAGCGCAGAACCGATGGACGCGAGTGCCCGCGGGGCGTTCCCGGCGTAACGGTTCTCCGGGCGCGCCAATCCGTAGTGCCCCCGCAGGGTGGAGGCAGTGTATTCGGTGCGGAACAGGCCGCGCTGCTGAAGGATGGGCACCACGTGGTCCACGAAGATCTCCAAACCGGAAAGCAGCACGGGAGGCATGATGTTGAAGCCGTCGGCTGCTCCGGCATAAAACCACTCTTGGATGGCGTCGGCTACCTGTTCCGGAGTGCCCGTGATGGTCCGGTGGCCACGTCCGCCACCCAGGCGACCGATCAGCTGCCGGACGGTGAGCTGTTCACGCCTGGCCAGTTCCACAATGAGCGTGTAGCGGCTCTTGGCTCCCTCTATGTCGTCCTCGGAAGGCAGGTCCGCAGGCAGTTGGCGGTCCAAGGGGAGGTCCTCAGGATCCACACGAAGGGTCTTGGCCAGTTGTTCACGGGCGTACTCGGGCTTGATGAGTTGGTCCAGTTCGCGCTCCAATTTCAGGGCCTCGGCTTCCGTGGAGCCGATCACCGGGACGATTCCGGGCAGGATTTTGATGCCTTCCGGGTCCCGGCCTACGGCTGCTGTGCGTGCCTTCAGGTCTGCATGGAAAGCCTGGGCGTCCTTGAGGGTCTGGTGCGCGGTGAACACGGCTTCGGCATACTGCGCTGCAAGGTTTTTGCCGTTGTCCGATGACCCGGCCTGCACAATCAGCGGATGGCCTTGCGGGGAGCGGGGGACGTTCAGTGGTCCCCGGACGCGGAAGTGCTTGCCCTCGTGGTCCACCGTGCGGATCTTTGTGTCATCACCCCATACTCCGTCGGCTTTGTCGGCCAGGATGGCATCGTCTTCCCAGCTGTCCCAGAGCTTTTGGGCTACCTCTATGAATTCCGCGGCCCGTTCGTACCTCACTGCGTGTGCCGGCTGGTCATCCACGCCGAAGTTTCGCGCGGCATCGGGCCCGGCCGTTGTCACGACATTCCAACCGGCGCGGCCTCCGCTGACCCAGTCAACGGATGCGAAGCGGCGGGCGAGATTGAAGGGGTCGTTGTAGGTGGTGGATGCGGTGGCGATCAGGCCGATCTTCTGCGTTGCTGCGGCGATGGCCGTCAGGAGCACGGTGGGCTCCAACTTCCCGGCCGGGCGGCGGCCCACTTCACCGAAAAGGGCGGGGGAGTCCGCAAAAAAGATGGAGTCCAGTTTGCCGCGTTCGGCTGTGCGGGCCAAGTGCTGGTAGTGCTCAACCTTGGTGGCAGCGAGGGGGTCGCTTTCCGGTAGACGCCATGATGCTTCATGATGTCCGGTGCTCATCAGGAAGGCGTTGAGGTGAAGGTGGCGGACTGGCGGGGTCATGGTTGCTCCTCTAGTCAGGACGTTGTGCGGCTGGTGTGTGGCAACTCAAGCACGGGCCCAAAGGCCTTTGCCAGCAGCCCGACATGTCTGCGCAACAGCGCGAAACCGGGGTTCACCGCACGCAACGCCGCTCAATTCGACGCCACGGGAGGCAACACAAGCAGCCCAGCGAACCGTGGGTGGGACAGCGCAGGGAGACCATCCCGGCGTCGTGCATCCTCAACGTGACTGATAGTTCCATCACGGAAAGGGCAGTTTGGCAGGGTGCGCATGTGCAACCCGACTACCATTGGTAGGTGCTTTCGCCGATTACCGTCCGTCCCGCCCTGCCCGAAGACTACGACGCCGTTGCCCGCATTACGCAGGACTCGTACGTCACCGCGGGGTACTACGGCGATGCTGATCACCCGTACCTGAAGAAACTCCAGGACGTGGCTGGTCGCGCGGAGCACGCGGACATCCTGGTGGCCGAGCGCAACGGTGAAGTCATCGGCTCGGTGACGGCGGCACCGGCAGGTGGCGGCTTCTCTGACATCGGCCTGGATGACGAACTTGAACTGCGTACCCTGGTAGTGGACCCGTCCGTGCAGCGCTCCGGCGCGGGCCGTGCGTTGGTGCAGGCCGTCGTCGACCAAGCCAAGGCCATGGAAGGGATCAACGCAGTGTCCCTGACCACCGGTGCCACGTGGGAAAGTGCGAACGCCCTCTACTCGCGGACCGGCTTCGACCGTGCCCCGCACCGGGACTGGTTTGTTCCCGGGACCGACATAAAGCTGTTCGTTTACCGGCTGGACCTCCCGCAGTCATAAAGTTTCCTTCGTAAACGCCGGTCAACGGACCGCGCGAAAACTGCACAGGAAAGGCGCGGCATGCGCAAGACATTCGGCACGGGCTCGGTTTGGGAACAGACACTGGGTTACTCCCGCGCAGTCCAGGTGGACAACACGCTCTTCATTTCCGCAACGGCCGCATCAGGACCAGAGGGCATCGTTGGCGACGACTTCTACTCGCAGACCAAATACATTCTGGAGAAGCTGGGTGCCGTCCTTGAGGAGGCCGGCTTCTCCTACCAGGACGTGGTCCAGTCCAAGCTGTACCTGACGGACATCAGCAAATGGGAAGACGCCGGCCGCGCGCACGGCGAGGTGTTCGGCGAGATCCGTCCGACTCTGGCCTTGGTGCACGTCCTGCCGTTCCTCGACCCCGAAATGCTCGTGGAGATCGAGCTCGTGGCGCAGAAGTCCGCGTAGTCACCCAACTGGGTCGCAGATCAGGTCGTTCTCAGCGCTGGGAACGACCTGATCTGCTACTTACTTGGGTCAGGCGGGGACGCCGTAACGGTGTTCCGGGCGGCCCGTGCTTCCGTACCGCAGCTGGATGTCGACGGCGCCATCGTCCGCGAGGGAGGACAGGTACCTTTGCGCCGTGGCCCGGGAGACGCCAACCCTTTCAGCCACCTCGGCGGCTGAATACTGCTCACCGGGAAGCAAGGATTCCAGCACTGCGGCTTCCGTGGCTGAACGGGGCTTCGCTGACGGTGTGACATCGCCCGGAATCAGCGACCGTTTGGCGCGCTCAATAGTAATCTGGTCAACCGCTGTTTGCTGGCCGAGAATGCGGCGATACCGTGCGTAGGACCTGAGCTGTTGAGACAAGGACTCGGCGGTGAAGGGCTTCAACATGTATCCCAAGGCACCGCGCCGCAGGGCAACCTTGATGGATTGCGCGTCAGAGGCAGCCGTCAGCATCACCGCATCCACATCCAGCTGACCCAACAAGTCCAAGCCGGATCCGTCGGGCAGATACACGTCCAGCAGCACCAGATCGGGCCGCAGGCTGTGGATGGCCTGCAGTGCTTGGGAAACGGATCCCGCCGGCGCCAGCGCCATGAAACCGGCCACGGAATCCACATAAGCTGCGTGGAGTCTTGCCACGTGGAAGTCGTCGTCCACAATCAGCACCCGCAAATCCTCAGCCATTGCTGTCCTCCCTCAACGTTGAGTCGGTCTTTACGCTTGTGGGCTCCGCGGAATCCATGACACCAGGGATAGTGGCCATGAACACGGCGCCCGGACCACCCGTGGTCCCGGGCTCCAAGACGCGGACGTCTCCGCCACGCCGCCGCGCAAGCTGCCGCACCAGGGCCAACCCCAAACCTTGTCCAGCCCCCGAGCGTACCGGTTGTTCCGACGTCGTAAATCCTTCCGCGAAAACCTCGTCCGGTTCCAGGCTCCCCAAACCGTCGCCTGAATCGCCCACCACAATGTGCAGGGTCCCGCCGGTTGTTGTGGCGTCGTCCAGCAGCTCAACCTCCACCCAACGTTCCACTGAAGAGCCGGCGACGGCGGCGCTCACCGCGTTGTCGATCAGGTTGCCGAGCACGGTGGTGACGTCCTGGGGATCGGCGACGTGGCCCCTGACCAGGGTTTCGGGGCCAATCCGGAGGGTCACTCCGCGCTCCGAGGATTCCACGCCCTTCGCGCCAACGAACGCCTGAAGGTACGTGTCCTGGAGCAGCTCGGCTTGTTCCACCGGAAACTTCAGGGGCCCTGTGGCTGAGATTCTGGCCAGGTACTCCTTGGCGGCGTCGTGCTGGCCGATGCTCATAAACCCGGCGATGGTGTGGAGTTGGTTGGCGAATTCGTGGCGTTGGGCGCGGAGGGCCGTGGACATGGTGCCCACGGCGTCGAGTTGCCGGGTGAGTTGCTGCAATTCAGTACGGTCCCGCAGCATGACCACCCAACCGAGGTCCTCCTGCCGGTGCCAGGCTTTGCGTGCGCTGGCCACCACAACGCGTCCGCCGGCCACGATCTCCACGGCCTCGGCGTCGCGGGCTGCAGGTTGGGTGAGCTGCTTGAGCTGCTGGGGAACGGCCGCCGAAGCCCAGTCCTGTCCCGTCGCGTCGGGCATGTCCAAGAGGCGTGCGGCGGCGGCGTTGAACACCGAAATGCGTCCGTCCGCGGCGATGCCGATCACGCCCTCATCCACACCTTGGAGCACCGCCACCTGGTCGTGTACCAAGGTGCTGATTTCCTCGGGTTCCAAGCCGAGCGTGAGCCGCTGAAGCCTGCGCCTGAGCAGGAAGGACGCAAGGACGCCGGCAAGCAGTGCGCCACCGGCTGTGAGGGCAATCGGCACGATGTCGCGGGCCAGGCTGTTACTGAGGGATTCCACGGAATAGCCCACGCTGACCTCGCCCACAATGGTCTCAGAGCTCCCAGGCGCATACACAGGCACTTTGGCCCCGGCCGATGGTCCCAGAGTTCCTGTGTTGCGGGTGGTGATTTCTTCGCCGCCAAGGGCCACCGAGGGGTCGGTGCTGACGCGTTCGCCCAGCCGGGCGACGTCCGGATGCGCCAGCCTCAGTCCGGTTTCATCCGTGATGACCACGAAGAGTGCTCCGGTCCGGATCCGGACGGCTTCGGCCGCAGTTTGCAGGGTGCCGACGGCGAGCACCTCAGGAGGAGGCGTACCTTCTTCTTTGCTGATGGTCTGGACGCCGGACCTGATATCGGGATCCGCGGCGACTGTCCTGGCCAGGGTGAGCGCCTGATTCTCGGCTTCGGTGCCGATCCGTTCATACACCAACCAGGCATGGACAGTCCCGCTGAGCAGGACAACCAGTAGGACCACTCCCAACTGAAGGAGGAGGGTCTGGGTGGAGAAACGCATGCTGACACGACTGTTGCGCGGCACCTTCGCTCCTTTCCTCCTGATCCATTGAATCACTGAGCACAATGCGCAAAACGTTCGCAACGAGCAGTATTCCCAACAATTCCCCGAAACCCCTGCCCGTGACGGAGGCCACCATATCGTCTGTAGTGCGCATCACACCGACGTGGTGCCATTCACAGTAGTAAGGAGCCGGCCGTGCTGGTTTTGCTTGGATTCGCAATGATTGCGGTATTCATGGTCCTGATTATGACCAAAAAATTGACGCCAGTCCTGGCGCTGATCATCGTCCCCACCGTCTTCGGCCTTTTCGCCGGTGCGGGCCTCGGCATCGGCGACATGGTCATGGACTCGATGAAGTCCATGACGTCCACGGCCGCGCTCCTCATGTTCGCCATCATCTACTTCGGGCTGATGATCGACGTTGGACTCTTCGACCCCCTGGTGAAGTTCATCCTCCGCAAGCTGGGTAACGACCCCGCCAAAGTGGTCCTCGGCACCGCCATCCTGGCGGCAGCGGTCTCCTTGGACGGCGACGGCTCCACCACCTTCATCCTTACTACTGCAGCAATGCTCCCGGTGTACCTGCGGCTCAAGATGAGCCCCGTGGTCCTCACCTGCGTTGTCGGCCTCGCCAACGGCACCATGAACATCCTGCCGTGGGGTGGTCCCACAGCCCGCGCAGCCACCGCACTGAACCTGGACGTTAATGATGTCTTCGTTCCCATGGTCCCCTCGCTCATCGTTGGCCTCATCGTCGTCCTGGTCTTCGCCTGGCTCCTCGGCCTGCAGGAACGCAACCGACTCCGCACCACCGCTCCCGAGATCTGGGGCGACGTTGCCGATCCTTCCGACGCGTTCGACGGCGGCACAGGCCGCGGCGGTTCCGTCGCCGCTGGTTCGGGCTCGGGTTCGGGCTTCGGCGCAGGCCGCTTCGGCCTTGGCCGTAACAGCTCCGCCACCACCGCAGGCAAGCCGGGCGCCGCTGCCGGGAAGCCGGGCACCGGCGGAGGTTCCGGCGTCGCGGTTCTTGAAGATCCGGCCACGCTGGTTGACGATCACGACACCGCCATGGCTGACACAGCACTGGATCCCAACCGCACCACACTGCGCCCCAAGCTGTTCTGGTTCAACCTGGGCCTGACCGTGGCCGTCATGGTGGTCCTCGTGGCCAACATCGTTCCGCTGCCGTTCGTGTTCATGGTGGGCTCCGCAATCGCCCTGCTGGTCAACTTCCCCAAGGTCAAGGACCAAGGCGCCCAGTTGATCGCCCACGCGCCGTCGATCGTGGCCGTGGTCAGCATGGTCATGGCCGCGGCAGTCCTCACCGGCGTCCTCAATGGCACCGGCATGGTCAAGGCAATGTCCGAGTGGCTCGTCCAGATCATTCCCGCCGAAATGGGCCCCTTCATGGCGGTCATCACCGGCCTGCTCAGCATCCCCATGACCTTCTTCATGAGCAATGACGCCTTCTACTTCGGAGTCCTGCCGGTGCTTAGCGAAACCGCCGCACACTATGGCGTGGATGCAGTGGACATGGCCCGCGCCTCCATCACCGGGCAGCCCTTCCACCTGCAGAGCCCGCTGGTCCCGGCGATCCTCCTGCTGGTCTCCCTCGCTAAGGTCGATCTGGGCGATCACCACAAGAAGGTCCTCTGGCGCACGGCAGTCATCTCGGTTGTCATGCTGGCTGTAGGTGTCCTGACCGGAGCCATCGGCATCGGCTGACTCGCCGCAGCTTCGGGTATCGAGTTCGCGGGTTCGCTACCAATTCGCCGTTCAGCAACGGCGTATTGTGCAGCGGACTCGCGACTTGGCGTTAAGCGATGCGACCATGTGCGCAGGACCGGGGTGAGATAGCCACTCAAGTGGTTCTCTTTTTGGCAGTGGGATCCAACGTGCATTCGCCAACCACTTTGATGAAGCTTGTCTCCTTGGACGGTGTGAACTGCACCAGAAGCCCTCTCGGGCTTCTGGCGTTGAGCTGGATGCCTGTGGTGTTTCCGCCCATGTTGTCGAAGATATTGCCAATGGTGTATCCCTTGGACTCCAAATGGGCCTTCATTTGTTCCAAGGCAGCCCGGGGGTCACTCACAGGGCCGCCCTCGATCTGCGTCTGATAGGCGCGGCCGTCGTCCCTGGCACGAACTGAGCACGGGGGAGGGAAATAGCCTGCCGTATCCTGACGGTCCCAGCTGGGCCAATCTGCCCCTGAGTGCTGCACCGTGTCATCTATGGCATCCATGAAGTCCGTAAACACCGCCTCGGCGCTCCGCTCTCCAGGTCCAGGCTCACCCTGTTGCTCACCGTTCACTGAGTTCATGCCGCATCCTGTCATCACCAAGCACCCCAGCATTATCGAGACCAGCAGTGCTTTGCGCTTCGGTTTCGTTTTCGTCATTGGCCGACTTCTTCGTCGAGTTCGTCCGGGGTGAGATCGCGTTCAATCAGGGGCCCGTTGGGGAAGTCCATGCCGCCGTATCCCGGCTTGTCCTCACGGCGGAGCGGGATCAGTTCCTTGATCAGATCACCGCGACCGGTGGAGGTCAGGGCAATATTGTGGGCGGACTCGGTGCCTCCCAAATGACGCCGAAGCCCGTAAATAAATCGAAATGACAAATTCGGGCATGAACATATATTTAGGAGTGGGCTATCAGTTCTCAACGTGACGAAGAATCCAAAGATTGGGCTGCCGGATTCCCGTCTGACCGGCACACCCAACCCAAGTAGACTGGTTCGGAAAACCATTTGAACTTTGCAGGGGAGATCCATGGCTGCGATCAACCGTGACGACGTCGCGCATCTTGCGCGTCTGGCTCACATTGAAATGAGTGCCGAAGAACTGGACAGGATGGCTGTTGAGCTTGCTGTCATCGTGGATTCGGTGAAGAGCGTGAGTGAAGCTGCGGGGGAGGACGTCCCGGCGACGTCGCACCCGATTCCGTTGACCAACGTGTTCCGTGAGGACGTTGTGGGCCACACGTTCACGGCTGAGCAGGCGTTGTCCGGCGCCCCGGATGCTTTCGAGAACCGTTTCAAGGTCCCGGCAATTTTGGATGAGGACTAATTACTATGACTGAACTGAAGAACGAACTCATCCGCCATTCCGCTGCCGATCTCGCTGCCAAGTTGGCTGCCCGCGAGGTGACCGCCGTCGAGGTGACGCAGGCGCACCTTGACCGCATTGCCGACGTCGACGGTCAGGTTAATGCCTTCCTGCACGTCAACAGCGAAGAGGCTTTGGCTGTTGCTGCTGAGGTTGATGCTGCTCGTGCCGCCGGCGGCTCCGCTGCTGAGGAACTCCATGCCCTCGCCGGTGTGCCCATCGCCGTGAAGGACCTGATCGTCACCATCGGCCAGCCCACCACGGCTGGTTCGAAGATCCTCGAAGGCTGGCACAGCCCGTACGACGCCACCGTGGTCAAGAAGCTGCGCGCGGCCAAGATGCCCATCCTGGGTAAGACCAACCTGGATGAGTTCGCCATGGGTTCTTCCACTGAGCACTCGGCGTACGGACCCACCCGAAACCCGTGGGACCTGGACCGTATTCCGGGCGGTTCGGGCGGTGGCTCCGCTGCCGCCGTCGCCGCCTTCGAAGCGCCGCTGGCGCTGGGCACGGACACCGGTGGTTCCATCCGGCAGCCGGGTGCTGTCACCGGAACCGTTGGTGTGAAGCCGACGTACGGCGCAGTTTCCCGTTACGGTGCCATTGCCATGGCTTCGTCGCTGGACCAGATCGGTCCGGTGTCCCGTACCGTGCTGGACTCGGCGCTGCTGCAGGAAGTCATCGGCGGCCACGACCCCTTCGACTCCACGTCACTGACGGACCCGTTCAACAACCTTGTTGACGCCGCCCGCGTGGGCAATGTTGCGGGCATGAAGATCGGCATCATCAAGGAGCTTCACGGCGAGGGCTACCAGGCCGGCGTCGAGAACCGCTTCAATGAGTCCCTTCAGCTGCTGAAGGACGCCGGCGCTGAAATCGTCGAGGTGTCCTGCCCCAACCTGAAGTACGCGTTGGGTGCTTACTACCTGATCATGCCGTCCGAGGTGTCCAGTAACCTGGCCAAGTTCGACGGTGTCCGTTTCGGCCTGCGCGTCCTGCCCAAGGACGGTCCCATGACCATTGAGCGCGTTATGGGTGCTACCCGTGCCGCAGGCTTCGGTGATGAGGTGAAGCGCCGCATCATCCTTGGCACGTACGCGTTGAGCGCTGGTTACTACGACGCCTACTACGGCTCGGCACAGAAGGTCCGTACGCTGATCCAGCGTGACTTCGACGCCGCGTTCGCGAAGGCTGATGTCCTGATCTCCCCGACGGCGCCCACCACGGCGTTCAAGCTGGGGGAGAAGCTCAACGATCCACTGGCCATGTACCTCAATGACGTCGCCACCATCCCGGCAAACCTTGCCGGCATCCCGGGTCTGTCCCTGCCGGGTGGCCTGGCCGACGAAGACGGCCTGCCCGTTGGCATCCAGTTGCTGGCTCCGGCCCGCCAGGACGCCCGCCTGTACCGCGTGGGCGCTGTCCTTGAATCCATCCTTGAAGAGAAGTGGGGCGGACCGATGCTTGCGCAGGCGCCGGATCTGAAAAATGCTGTCCTTGGTGCAGTAGCTAACACCGCCGGAGGTTCCAACTAATGTCCGTCGACGCAACCCTGAGCTTCGAAGAGGCCATGGAGAAGTACGATCCCGTCCTGGGGTTCGAGGTCCACGTGGAGCTCAACACCAAGACCAAGATGTTCTCCTCGGCTCCCAACGTCTTCGGTGACGAGCCGAACACCAACGTCAACGAGGTTGACTTGGGCATGCCCGGCGTCCTGCCTGTAGTAAACAAGACCGCGGTGGAATCCTCCATCAAGATCGGCCTTGCCCTGAACTGCAAGATCGCCGAGACCTGCCGCTTCGCCCGGAAGAACTACTTCTACCCGGACACCCCCAAGAACTTCCAGACCTCGCAGTACGACGAGCCGATCGCCTATGACGGTTACCTGGACATTGAGCTTGAGGACGGCACGGTCTTCCGCGTGGAGATCGAGCGCGCCCACATGGAAGAGGATGCCGGCAAACTGACCCACATGGGTGGCGCCGCAGGCCGCATCCAGGGTGCAGACTACTCGTTGGTGGACTACAACCGTTCCGGTGTGCCGCTGGTGGAGATCGTTACCAAGCCGATCGAGGGCGCCGGCAGCCGTGCGCCCGAGCTGGCCAAGGCCTACGTTGCCGCGGTCCGTGAGATCGTGAAGAACCTCGGCGTTTCCGATGCCAAGATGGAGCGCGGCAACGTCCGTTGCGACGCCAACGTTTCGTTGCGCCCGCATGGCCGGGAAAGATTCGGGATCCGTTCGGAGACCAAGAACGTGAACTCGCTGCGCGCAGTAGAGCACGCCGTCCGTTACGAAATCCAGCGCCACGCTGCTGTCCTTGATTCCGGCGAGCCGGTCATCCAGGAGACGCGCCACTGGCACGAGGACACCCGTTCGACGACGTCGGGCCGGCCCAAGTCCGACGCCGACGATTACCGCTACTTCCCGGAGCCGGACCTGGTTCCGGTGGTCGCCTCCCGTGAGTGGGTGGAGGAACTCCGCGCCACCCTTCCCGAGCCTCCGGCCGAACGACGCAAGCGCCTCAAGGAAGCTTGGGGATACTCGGATCTGGAATTCCGCGATGTGGTCAACGCTGGCGTTATGGACTCCATCGAGGAAACCATCGCAGCCGGTGCATCCGCCGATGTTGCCCGTAAGTGGTGGATGGGTGAGATTGTCGGTCGCGCCAAGGTTGCCGACGTCGATCCTTCCGAACTCGGCGTCACGCCGCAGGTCATCGTCGAGCTGAACAAGCTGGTTGAAGACGGCAAGATCAACAACAAGATGGCAACCCAGGTCCTGGATGGCGTGCTCGCCGGCGAAGGTACTCCGGCTGAAATCGTTGAGAAGCGCGGCCTCGCGGTTGTTTCCGACGACGGTCCGCTCCTGGAAGCCATCGACGCCGCACTGGCAGCACAGCCGGATGTCGCCGAGAAGATCCGTGGCGGCAAGGTTCAGGCCATTGGTGCGATTGTTGGCGGGGTCATGAAGGCAACCCGTGGCCAGGCAGACGCAGGACGTGTCCGCGAGCTCATCCTGGAGAAGCTCGGCGTCCAGGGCTAAACGCCAGTTTCTTTCCCCTCAAAGTAGGTCGCAGTTATTACTGCGGCCTACTTTGCTGTGGGCGCACAATGGATGCATGGCCACTCTTAAACCAAGCCTTCGTCAGGGCCTTCTGGCCGCTGCGATCGCCGTCGCACTGACCGGTGGCGGTGCCGCCGCTGTATGGGCGGGCACCCAACCCAGCCCTTCGCCGTCGAGCGCTTCCGCATCGCCCGGCCCGTCGGCGTCCGCCAAAGCAAAGCCTGCCGACGGCCGTGGGCAGGCCATCCATGGTGAGCATGTTGTGAAGCAGCAGGACGGAAGCTACCGGACTGTTCTCACACAGACCGGAATCCTTGAGTCCGTCAGCGAAACCGAGATGACCGTGAAAAGCGAAGACGGCTTTACCCAGCGCTACGCGATCAATGCAGAGACCAGCATCGCGAAAGTCCCTGTCAACCTGTCGGAGCTCCGGAACGGCAAAGGCAAGCCGTCATTGCCGTCAGCGACGACTGCTGATCTCAAGGCCGGTGACACAGTGCGGGTCAATGGCACCAAGAACGGCGACACCGTGACGGCCACGAAGGTGGTGTCCGGGGAACTGCCGGCCGGCGTCAAGGGCCACGGGCATAAGCGCGGGCACGGCCCTCAGTAGTACACCGGCCCTCATTAATACCTAGAGCGCCACTGTCCTGAAGCCCAGGTTTCCGCTGGCTGAGTCCGGCGTGTTGGAGCTGCGGGCTGCCACTCGGTATCGGTTGCAGTAGGAGTCGTGGCAAAGGTATGAGCCGCCCCGCATGACCCGCCCGCGTCCGATGGTGGGGCCTTGGGGGTCCTCAACGGTGCCTTGGGTCAGGCATGTCTTGTAGTACTTGGGCAGGAACCAGTCGCTGCACCATTCCCAGACGTTCCCGCTGGTTTGGTACAGCCCGTAGCCATTGGGGCGAAAGGACATGGCCGGTGCTGTGGTGAGGTAGCCGTCGTCCACTGTGTTGCGGGAAGGGAATTCGCCTTGCCAAATGTTGCAGTTGTGGGCGGCGGCGCCTGGCTGGTCGTTGTGCAGGTGGTTGCCCCAGGGGTAGCGCTGCTCGGACAACCCGCCGCGGGCGGCGTATTCCCACTCGGCTTCCGTGGGCAACCGGCGGCCAGCCCAGGCGCAGTACGCCAAAGCGTCGTTGTACGACACATGGGTGACCGGATGATCCGGTATGTCCGTCCAGTGGGAGAGGGGCCCGGCCGGGTGCGCCCAATCCGCTCCACTGACGTTTAGCCACCACGGGACGCTGTTGACCCGGTTGAGGATCTGGTTCTTTTCCGCCTTGACCGCCAGATGGAACACCGCTGATGTTCCGTAAATTTCCGACTCGGTCCGGTGCCCGGTGGCATCAACGAACTCCGCAAACTGCTGATTCGTCACGGTGGTGGCGCTGATCCTGAAGCCGCTGACCCGCACCTCGTGCACTGGTGACTCGCCATCCCCCTCGTAGCCCTCGTCGAAGGGATCACCCATGGCAAAGGTTCCGGAGGGAATCGCGACATCGCCGCGTTCGATGTCTGCTTCCTGGTTCGTCCGGGAAGACTCGGCCCTCGCGGAAAGTTCGACGGCGGCACTCGCCTGACGATGTCCGCCCACCCCGCGTAGGGGGATCATCAGCCGCGGCTCCTCGTGGGCCCTGGAGTCGGCGCCCGGGCTACAGCAATCTGCCATGTCAACCTTCTGTCAAAGTTCCAACCGCTTGTACTTTATCGGCTTGTCCTTTATCGGCGGACCGTTGCCCGTTAAAGACACCTTGTATTCGCGCGGCGCAACTCTTTCCGCCTCGCGCGCCACATGTGCGTGGGGGTCGCACCTGTTTCCGCCTCGCGCGCCACGTGTGCTCGGGCGTCGCACCCGTTTCCGCCTCGCGCGCCGGTTCCTATGGGGCGATCGGCGGGAAAGGGTGCGTGGGCTCTGGCGAGGGACCCTGAGTCGCACTCCCAACCCCGCCTACACAGCGATAGTGATGAAAAGTGATTTCTTTGATGAGTTTCGATCATGATCTTGCAAAAAGAGATCCCTGTCACTTATGGTTTGTTAAACGGTTAACGAGCGTGGCCTGAATCACATTATGGCTCAGGCTCAGCACTTGAGGAGACAGCATGAACTCGACGACGGAACAGGCTCCGGCATTGCCCGAGGCTCGCCGAGTCCCGGGACCGCCAGGTGGAAACGCCGCCGGATCCGGTCCGAAGAAGCGGAAGAGAAACAAGGTCCCGCAGCAGAGTTTCCGATCCCGGCTGCGACGGGACAAGCAGATGCTGCTCATGATGCTGCCCGGTGTGGCTTTCCTGTTGCTCTTCTTCTACATCCCCATCCTTGGCAACGTCATCGCGTTCCAGGACTACCAGCCCTACCTCGGCATCGGAGACAGCTTGTGGGTTGGCTGGCAGAACTTTGTGGACTTGTTCGGAAATCCGGACTTCATTCACGCTTTCTGGAACACGCTCTATCTGGCGGCCTGGCAGCTGGTGTTCCTCTTCCCGGTGCCACTGGTGCTGGCGCTGATTGTGGATTCACTCATCAGCACCCGAGTCCGGCGGATTTTCCAGAGCATTGCCTACCTGCCGCACTTCCTGTCCTGGGTCTTGGTGATCGCCTTCTTCCAGCAGATGCTTGGTGGCGCAGGATTCGTCAACAACCTTCTCCGCGACTGGGGGATGGACCCCATTCCCTTCATGACCAACCCGGAAACATTCCCGGTCATGGTGGTGGTCCAGATGATCTGGAAGGACGCCGGTTGGGCCATGATCATCTTCCTGGCCGCCCTTGCCAGCATCGATGCCTCTCTCTATGAAGCCGCCGCGGCCGATGGAGCCGGGCGCTGGCGCAGAATGTGGCACATCACCCTCCCCGGGCTGCGTCCCGTGATCGTCCTGCTCCTGATCCTGCGGATCGGCGACATCCTCTCAGTGGGCTTTGAGCAGTTCATCCTGCAGCGCGACGCCGTTGGAGCCGGAGCTGCGGAAGTCCTGGACACCTTCACCTACTACACCGGCGTAGTGGGAGGCGGCTGGAGCTCAGGCGCGGCAGCAGGCCTGGCCAAGGGCGTGGTCAGTGCCTTGTTGATCTACGGCGCCAACAAACTTGCCCACCGCTTCGGCGAAGACGGAATCTTCGCAAAACAAGTGCGCTGAAAGCCACGCTGACCCGCGCGCCTGCCGCACAAGGAGAACCCCATGGCAACAACACTTTTCACCAAGAAACCCCGGGAACTTAGCTACAACCCAAAGCGCCCGGTGTGGAAGGAAAAGCCTTCCGCCCTGTATCAAACGGTCAAAGCGGTGGTCCTGATCGTTTTCAGCCTGTCCATCCTCACGCCCATCCTTCTAGTGGTTTCGACGTCCCTCGCTGATACCGAACAGCTGGTCAAAGCCGGTGGCTTCGTCCTCTGGCCGGAGCGACCCACCTTGGAGGCCTACGTCACCATCTTCAAGGGCCCCATGGTTCTGCAGTCCCTGGGGGTCAGCATGCTGGTCACCGCAGTGGGCACCATCCTGGCGTTGTTCGTCACCATCACCATGGCCTACGCCACCAGCCGCACGGTCCTGTTTGGCCGGCCGGTGATCCTCGCAGTCCTGTTCACGCTCCTGTTTGCACCGGGCCTGATTCCGTCCTTCCTCATGATCCGCCAACTCGGTCTGCTGGACTCCCTGTGGTCGCTGATCCTTCCCGGGATCTTCGGAGCCTTCAACTTTGTGGTGATGCGATCGTTCTTCATGAACATCCCGGGCGAACTGATCGAAAGTGCCAGAATCGACGGCGCCAACGACTGGCAAATCCTGTGGCGCATCGTGATGCCGTTGTCCAAAGCCGTGATCGCCGTCGTCGGGCTCTTCTACGCCGTGGGTTTCTGGAACTCGTTCTTCAACGCCCTGCTCTACATCAACGATCACAGCAAGTGGCCCATCCAGTTGCTTCTCCGCAACTTCGTGGTCCAAGGCAGTGGGGCAGCGGACCAGCTGGGTATCACCACCACACCGCCGCCGCAGTCCATCCAGATGGCAGTGGTGGTTGTAGCGCTGGTCCCCATCCTGATGGTCTACCCGTTCCTCCAAAAGCACTTTGCCAAGGGCGTCATCACCGGCGCCGTGAAGGGCTGACCACACCCGCGGCACCTGACAAGCACTAAAAACCACACCATGAAGCAAGTAACCAGAAAGGGTTATGCCATGACGAGCACTACCTCACAGGCTGGATTCAGCCGCCGCGGTTTCCTTGGCCTCGCAGGCCTGGCCGTGACCGCCGCCGGCTTGTCCGCCTGCGGTGGTGGCGGAGCCGCAAGCAACGGAGGCGCCGCTGCCTCCGCTTCGGTCAAACTGCCCACGTACAAGGAATTCACCGGCGTCACCCCGGACATCGCGGGTAACGCCAAGGGCCTCCAGGCCGGATACTTCAAACTGCCCACCGCTGTGCAGTCCGTGAAGACGCCGCCGCTTAAGGGCAAAGTGACCGGCCTGACCGAAACCTTCGACACCATGAGCCCGGGCCTGAAGGACAACCCCTTCTGGCAGCGGCTCAACGCCAAGCTCGGCGGCGACCTGGAACTGCAGATCGCAGAAGACATCGGAGACGGCTACCCGGCCAAATTCGCCACTGTCCTTGCCAGCAACGATCTTCCGGACATGATGTGGGTTCCGCCGAACCAGGGCATTCCCAACGTCGGGCCCATGCTTGAGGCCAAGTTCCAGGACCTGACGCCGTACCTCTCCGGCGACGCTGTCCTTGAGTACCCCAACCTGGCTGCGCTGAAGCCCGATTCCTGGAAGACCGCCGTCGTCAACGGAAAGATCTGGGGTGCTCCCATCCCCAGTACCCCGTTCGGGCAGGTGTATCTCGGAAACCACGATATGTGGGCCAAGGTTGGTGGCTTCGAAGCATCCAGCGCTGACGAATTCCTGGACAAAGCCAAGGAGCTGACCCGGCCCGGCGATCAGCAGTACGCGCTTGAACCGGCCTACATCAACGCCCTCCACATGGTCACGGAATGGTTTGGCGCCCCGAACAGCTGGGCCGTCAACAAGGACCGCACCCTCACCCACCTCTACGAAACCGATGAGTACCTGGCCGGCGTGGAGTTCACCGCCAAGATGTTCGCGGCCGGAGTTTTCTACCCGGACTCCAAGGCCACGGACATCCGCTCGCGCGTGGCCAACGGCAGTGTGGGAGCCCAGGTTGTCTCCGGGCCCCATGACATCCGGAGTTACCGCAGCCTGAACAAAACCGCCCAGTTCGACATCCTCGTTCCGTTCAGCGCAGACGGCAAGGTCAAACCCGTCTACGACATGGGCTACGGAACAGTCGGTTTCACGCCGTTCAAGAAGGCCGAAGAGGGCAAGATCCGCGAACTGCTCGCGCTCATCAACTACCTGTCAGCCCCGTTCGGCACCGTGGAATACCTGCAGAAGAACTTCGGTGAACTCGGCCAGGACTACACCATTGACGGCTCCGGCAACCCGGCACGCACCGACACGGGGACAACCAACGCTCCCGGCCTCGTCTCAGCCTTGAACATCATGTCCAGCCCGGAAAACGTGATCTTCAATCCGGGCTTCGACGACGACACCCGCTACGTCAGCCAGCAGGAAGAAAAACTGCTCGAGTTCGCATGGCGCAACCCCACCAATGGTTCCTACTCGGACACCAACGCAAAGGTGGGCGCCAAGATCACCAAGCAGCTGCGCGACAAGGTGGTGGACATTATTACCGGGCGCGCCAAGATCGACGAACTCAAGGACGCCGTCAAACGCTGGAAGAGCGAAGGCGGCGACAAGATGCGCGACGAGTACCAGGCCGCGTTGGACCCCAACGTGCCGGTATTCAGGAGCTAGCCTCAAACCAACAACCACGCAACGCAAACGTACAAAGCAAGCACCAGCAGGGGGAACCATGGCAAAAGCGAGCAGCACCGGGGTCAGGCCAACCATTCGCATGGTGGCCGAACTGGCGGGCGTCTCCACGGCCACGGTTTCCTATGTATTATCAGGCCGCCGCGGCGATGGCGGTCCGGGGGTATCGGATCCGACGGCGGAAAAGGTCAAGGCCGCTGCGGAGCGGCTCGGCTACCGCCCCAATCAGGCGGCCCGGGCCATCCGTACGGGCCGTACCAACACGGTGATCCTCTCGCTGACCATGCTGTCCGATCCCTGGTCCCTGTCCGTCATCGAGTCGGTGCAGAAGGCCGCGGTTCCGCGGGGGATCACGCCGATGATCCTGGGCGACGCCGACTGGGTGAAGGTGCTTGGCGCACACAATGCGGACGCTGTGTTTGTTGATGCCGTCCGTGAAGAGCAGCGGGACGCGCTGCGGAAGCTTGCCGAGCACGGAACCAGCCTGGTGGTTTTTGACGAGGTGCTGGAAGCGGAAGGCTTCGACGTCATCCGTTCCATTGCCGGACCTGGCTGCCGGATGGCCGTGGAGCACCTGCTCCACGGCCATCGCAGGATTGCGTGCTTGACTCCGGCAACGGTGGCCGGAACATCCGGCGGCACCAGGTACAGGGCGTACTCCGAAGCCCTCGCAGACGCCGGCATCCCGGAACGTGAGGACTACGTGGGCTTGTTCGATGGCACCAGCGCGGGGGCGTACGCCGCGGCAACACGGTTGCTCAGCATGCCGGAGCGTCCCACCGCCCTCTACGCCACTACGGATTACGCAGCGGTCAGCGCCATCAACGCCGCCCAGCGCCTGGGCCTTGCTGTGGGTAAGGACGTGGACATCATCGGTGTGGGCAACACGGTGGAGGGCGAGCGGATGTCTCCCTCGCTCAGCACTGTTGGTCCCGTGGACTTCTTCGACAAACTTGCGCGGCTGCTCCTCCGGCGGGCAACCGCGCAGTCCAGCCCGGACGCGGCAAAGGACCCTGGCGTCCTTGATTTCCCCTGGCACTTGTTCGTGCGCGAATCGGCGCCGCACCGCAGCGCCGCAACCAGACTTTACTAAGAACAGCAGAAGGATATTGCACACCATGGAAAAGGATTTGAAGGTCGGCATCGTAGGTTTCGGCCTGCGGTCGGGGCTGTGGAAGCACGCCCACAAGCCGGGCCAAGGCTCGGAGGTCACCATTGTCTGTGACCTGAGTGAACGTGGACGGGCGGACGCCGCTGAACGCATCCCGTCCGCTCGCGTCACCGGGGACCTTGAGGAACTGTTGAGCAGTGGGATCGACGCAGTCCTGGTCCTGACCCCCGATAACCAGCACGCCGCCGTCGCCGTTCGAACGCTCAAGGCGGGCATCCCCACCTTCTGTGAGAAGCCCTTGGACATCACCATTGAGGCCGCGGACCGGATTCTGACGACGGCCTACGAAAGCGGAACACGCCTGTACGTTGGCCACAACATGCGGCACATGCCGGTTGTAGTACAGATGCGCCAACTCATCGAGGACGGCAGGATCGGCGAGGTCAAGGCAGTCTGGTGCCGACACTTCGTGGGCCACGGCGGCGACTACTACTTCAAGGATTGGCACGCCCAGCGTGCCAACGTTACCTCGCTCCTGCTCCAGAAAGGTGCCCACGACATCGACGTGATCCACTGGCTTGCCGGTGGTTACACCAAACGGGTTGCCGCCGTCGGCGATCTTGCTGTCTACGGCGACGTCGCAAACCGGAGCAACAACGCGGGCAAGCGCATGGGGGACTGGTTCTCCATGGATAACTGGCCGCCCACGGAGCAAAAGGACCTGGCGGAGGTGATTGATGTGGAGGACATCTCCATGATGAACATGGTGCTGGATAACGGTGTGCTCGCCTCTTACCAGCAGTGCCACTTCACGCCGGACTACTGGCGCAACTACACCGTCATCGGGACCAAGGGCCGCCTTGAGAACCTCGGTGACGGGCCGGGGGAGACCATCAACGTGTGGACCAGCCGGTCCTCCGGCTACGCGGCACCGGATGAGGTCATCGCCATCCAGGACGGCGAAGGCGGCCATGGCGGCGCCGATCCGCGCTTGATCGAGGAGTTCCTTCGCTTCGCGTCGGAGGGTGGCCGGACCCAGACCAGCCCCATTGCCGCGCGCCAAGCTGTGGTGGCGGGCATCCTGGCGGCGGAATCCTTACGCGGCGATGGCTCTGCACGCGAGGTGCCGGAGCTCCCTGCCGAGCTGGTGGAGTACTTCGACGCCGGCCAGCCCGCCTTGGTCCGCGACTGACTGTTTGCGGGTCAGGTGGGTGAGGAAAGCTCGGTCATGACGGTTTGAAGTGACTCGCAAACCGTCATGACCGATTTCCGTTTGAGTGTCTCGGGCCGGGCAAGGATGTCGATCTTGCGCACTGAGTTCACCCCTGACAGTGGACGCAGCACCACCCCGGCATCCAACACCCGGCGCGCGGTGAAGCGAGGCAGCAGCCCGATCGCGCCACCGGCCGAGACCAGCGCGGCGACGGTCGAGTAATCGTTGATGCGGTGCAGAACTTCGGCCGGGCGCCCGCTCACGGCAACGACGGCGGCCAGGACGTCCGCGGGCGAGTAGCCATCGCGGCTGGTCACCCAGGGTTCATCCACGACGTCGGACGGTTTCAGTTCGCGTCGGGCCGCCAAAGGGTGGTTCGCGGGGAGAGCGATATCCAAGGGCTCATCCGCGAGTGGAATCACGGCCACTTTGTCTTCGGGCCACTGTGGGCTGTTGTCCATCCGGTGCGCCAGAACCAAGTCGTAACGGGCAGCCAGCCCCGGGAAATCCTCCTGGGCCACATCTTCATCGGAGAGTCGCAAGCGCGGTGACTTGCCGCCGTCGGACGCTGTCCCGGACGCCAAATGCGCTGCCAACGGCGCAAACAGCGCCTGTCCCGCACTGTGGAAAGCGCTCACGCTCACCGGCGCGTCGGGAGCGTCGTGATAGGCGCCGATTGCGGCGCGCGCATCTGCCATGGCATTCACGACGGCGGCACCCGCCTCGGCGAGGACACGGCCCGCGTCGGTGAGCACCAGGGCCCGGCCCTCTTTGCGCGTCAACGGCACGTCCACGGACTTCTGGAGCAGGGCCAGCTGTTGTGAAACTGCGGAGGGAGTCACCATCAGCGTCTCAGCGACTGCCTTGACACTTCCCAGGTCCCCCAGCTCGCGAAGCATCTGCAACTGATGAATTTCCATTAGCAAATCCTAAATCGTGGATTGAGAAGAATCTAGTTGTGCTAAATCGTCGGCGACGCTCTAATGGACTCAGCAGCAGCGAAGCAGCCCCGGCAGTGAGGAATCCCATGAAGGCTCTCTACAAATCCGGACCCCACGCAGGGTTCGAACTCGTCGAACGTCCCGAGCCCGAAGCAGGCTCCGGCGACGTCAAGATCCGTGTGATGACCACCGGTATCTGCGGCACCGACCTCCACATTCAAAGCTGGGACGCCTGGGCGCAGGGCATCATCGAAACGCCACTGATCGCCGGCCACGAGTTCTATGGCGAAGTAGTGGAAATCGGCGAGGATGTCCGGGATGTCAAGGTAGGGGACAGGGTCTCCGGCGAAGGCCACGTAGTGTGCGGAATCTGCCGCAACTGCCGTGCCGGTCGCCGCCAGATGTGCATCCACACGGTGTCCGTTGGCGTGCAGCGCGATGGTGCGTTCGCCGAATACGTGGTCATCCCGGAAACCAACGTCTGGGTCCACCAGGATGAATCCGTCACCCCGGAGCTCGGCGCCATCTTCGATCCCTTCGGCAACGCCGTCCACACTGCCCTCAGCTTCCCGCTGGTTGGCGAGGACGTGCTCATCACCGGCGCCGGTCCCATTGGCCTGATGGCCATCGCCGTCGCCCGCCACGCAGGTGCGCGAAAGATCGCCATCACGGACGTCTCAGCTCCGCGCCTGGAACTGGCCCGCCAGATGGGCGTGGACCTCGCCGTGGACGTCTCCAAAATGCGGGTCCGTGATGCACAGCAGGAACTGGGCATGCGCGAAGGTTTCGACATCGGTCTGGAAATGTCGGGACACCCCACGGCACTGCCTGAGATGATCGACAACATGAACCACGGCGGCCGCATCGCCATGCTGGGCCTTCCCAGCCAGTCCATCGACATCGACTGGGGCAAGGTGGTCACCCACATGCTCACCCTCAAGGGCATCTACGGCCGCGAAATGTTCGAGACCTGGTACGCCATGAGCGCCATGCTGTCCTCCAATCCCGTGCTGCACCGCAGCATCTCTGCCGTGGTCACGGACAAGCTATCCGCAAAGGACTGGGAAAAGGGCTTCGAGATCGCCCGCAACGGCACCGGCGGCAAAGTGGTCCTCGACTGGACCGAACTGTAACTGGACCGAACAGCGACTGGACCGAACTGTAACGCGACCCACGGCACCCGGACCCAACAAGACTTTAGGAGCACCCATGTATTCAGCCATCAAAGACCAGCTGCAGGGCGAACTGGACGAGATCCGCAGCGCCGGCCTCTTCAAGACCGAACGCCACATCGATTCCCCGCAGGCAAGCCACATCGCCGCGGGTCAGCTCGGCCAGCCGGCCAACAAGGTCCTGAACTTCTGTGCCAATAACTACCTTGGCCTGGCCGACCACCCGGACATCATTGCCGCCGCCAAGTCCGCCATGGACGAGCGCGGCTTCGGCATGGCGTCCGTGCGCTTCATCTGCGGCACCCAGGACCTCCACCTGGAGCTCGAGACCCGCGTCTCCGCATTCCTGGGAACCGAGGACACCATCCTCTTCTCCAGCTGCTTCGACGCCAACGGCGGCGTGTTCGAGTCCCTCTTCGGCCCCGAAGACGCCATCATCTCCGACTCGCTCAACCACGCATCCATCATTGATGGCATCCGCCTGAGCAAGGCCAAACGCTTCCGCTACGCCAACCAGGACATGGCAGACCTTGAGGCCAAGCTGGTGGAGGCTGAGGGTTCCCGCCGGAAGATCATCGTCACCGATGGTGTCTTCTCCATGGATGGCTTCCTCGCGCCCCTCGAAGCGATCTGCGACCTCGCCGAAAAGCACGACGCCTTGGTCATGGTGGACGACTCCCATGCCGTCGGCTTCATGGGCCCCACCGGCGCCGGCACCCCCGAGCACGCTGGTGTGTCCGATCGCGTGGACATCTACACCGGCACCTTCGGCAAGGCCCTCGGCGGCGCCTCGGGCGGTTATGTTTCCGGCCGTGGTGAGATCGTGGCAATGCTCCGCCAGAAGGCCCGCCCGTACCTTTTCTCCAACTCCCTCGCCCCGGCCATCGTTGCCGCCACCATCAAGGCGATTGAGCTGGTGCAGGAATCCGGCGAACTCCGCACGCGCCTGTTCGAGAACGCGGCTCTGTTCCGCCGCCGCATGAGCGAAGAAGGTTTCGAACTCCTCGACGGCGAACATGCCATCATCCCCGTGATGTTCGGTGACGCGGTGGTCGCTGCCAAGGTGGCTGACGAGATGCTGAACAACGGCGTCTTTGTCACGGCCTTCAGCTTCCCGGTGGTGCCGAAGGGCGTGGCCCGGATCCGCGTGCAGCTCTCCGCTGCGCACAGCGCGGACGACGTCGAAGCCTGCGTTCAGGCGTTCGTCAAGAGTCGCGCCGCGGTCGCCTAGAACGCTCTATCACGTCCCGCGTGTTTGGGCCGGACGCTCTATCACGTCCTTGTGGCATGTGATAGAGCGTTCGGGGTTAAGGGCTGGGACGTGAGAGAGGGACGGCCTGAAGGGCTTGGGATGTGAGAGAGCATCCGGTCTGACAGGATGGAGCCATGGCTTCGAATTATGACGTGGTAATCGTTGGCGGCGGCATCGGGGGACTCTCGTTGGCGGCGGCACTGGCAGGCAAGTGCACTGTTGCCTTGGTTGAGGCAGAGCAGTCCTTGGCGTTCCACACGTCCTCACGTTCGGCCCGGCAGCTGATCCCCAGCTATGGTCCGGCGGTGGTTCAGGACCTGACTGTTCGGACGCTGGAGATGCTGGCGGAAAGGGATGCCCAAGCAGCGGAGCCGATCCTGACGCCCCGCGGGTTCATGCTGGTGGGTGACGAGGAGACCGTGCGCGCCGAGGCCAGTGGCAACATGCACTCCATCACTCACGACGAAGCGATGCGGCTCTGCCCTGCCCTTGTCCCTGATTCCTTCACAGCCGCAGGGTTGGACAACGGCTCCTTCGGCTGCAACGCCCCTTTGCTGCTGGAGGAACACCGGCGGACTGCAGAAGCCGCAGGGGTGGACATCATCACCGGAGCCAAAGTGCACTCTGCCCAGCGGTTGGGGAGTGGCTGGCAGCTGGGCGCGGGCACCGAAGGTTTCCAGTCCGGCGTCGTGGTTAATGCGGCGGGTGCCTGGGCAGATGAGCTGGCCGTCATCAGTGGCGTGGAGAAGCTGGGGCTTCAGCCGTACCGGCGGACCGCCGCGATCGTGAACGTGGAGAACCGGTTGACGCCGGAAACACCTATGGTGTGTGCAGCCGACGACTCGTTCTATTTCCGTGCCGAGGGCCATCAGGTCCTGATCTCACCGTCGGAAACCGTGCCCAGCGGCGCCGAGGATGCCAAGCCCTATCCGGGGGACGTGGAGGCCTTGATCAGCAATCTCAACACTGTAACCGCCCTGGGCATCCGCTCCGTGGACCGTGCGTGGACCGGCCTCCGGACCGAAGCTGCTGACGGAATCCCGGTGGTGGGGTTCGACGCCGAAGCGCCCGGCTTCTTCTGGCTGGCAGGACAGGGTGGCTACGGTTTCCAGACGTCGTCAGCCATCGCGGAGCTGGCAGCCGCGCTGATCCTCGACGAAGTAAGAAGCGACAGTCCGGAATCCCGGACAGCGGAGCAGCTGGCAGCCGTTCGTTGGTCCATCCGGCGCTGAACAATAGGGTCATGAGCGGAAACACGAGCGGGCCCAGCACACTCATCACCAACATCGGCGAACTGATGACACAGGACCTGGAGCACCGGGTCCTCAGGGACGCGGCCATCGTGTTGGACGGCGAGCGCATCGCGTGGATGGGGTCCAGCGCTGACGCCCCGTCTGCTGACGTAAAGATCGACGCCGAGGGCCGGGCAGTGTTGCCTGGCTGGGTGGATTCGCACTCGCACCTTGTGTTCGCAGGTGACCGCACGGCCGAGTTTGAGGCCCGCATGGCTGGTGAGAGCTACAGTGCCGGTGGGATCGCCGTGACCACTAATGCCACGCGCAGCGTCAGCGACGACGAGCTCACGCGCTTGGTGCGGGACCGCGTGGCCGAGGCGGTCTCGCAGGGGACCACCTATTTGGAGAGCAAGACCGGCTACGGCCTGGACGTGGAGAACGAGGCCCGCAGTGCCCGCATCGCTGCGGCGGAAGTGGACGAGGTCACCTACCTTGGTGCGCACCTGGTCCCCGCCGGGGCGGACGCTGAGGAGTACACGGACCTGGTCTGTGGACCCATGCTCGTCGCCGTTTTGCCGCACGTCCGTTGGGCAGATGTTTTCTGCGAGCGCGGGGCCTTCACCGAGGATCAGTCGCGCCGCGTGCTGACGGCGGCCCGCGACGCCGGACTTGGTTTGAGGGTGCACGGCAACCAGCTCGGTGAGGGGCCGGGCGTTGCGTTGGCCGTGGAGTTCGGTGCGGCGAGCGTGGACCACGTCAACTACCTTTCGGACAAGGACGTCGCAGCGCTCGCGGAAACGTGGGCCGGCTGGGATCCTGCAACGGGGGCTGGCGCTAAAGGCACCGTGGCTACCTGCCTTCCGGCTTGCGACCTGTCCACCCGCCAGCCTTTGGCGCCTGGCCGTGAACTGATCGATGCCGGCGTGCAGATCGCGCTGGCCGCCAACTGCAACCCCGGTACTTCCTACACCAGCTCCATGGCGTTCTGCGTCACCACGGCTGTCCTCCAGATGCACTTGAGCGTCCATGAGGCCGTCCGCGCGGCGACGTACGGCGGCGCTTTGGCGTTGGGCAGGGAGTCGGGGAACGACGTCGACGGCGAACGGGCGGTGGGTTCGCTCGCGGTTGGGCATCGCGCGGACCTGCACATGTTGAGGGCGCCATCGGCCACGCACCTTGCCTACCGTCCCGGGATCCCGCTGACGCATTCGGTGTGGCGGGCGGGCGTGCGGGTCGTCTGAGTAAAAGCAACGCGGGGTCACTTATGGCCCCTTCCGGGACTCCGGAAGGGCCATAAGTGACCCCGCGTTGTGACTAGGCGCAGCTGAACTTCGCGTCCGCCCAATCACCCCAGTCGTCGCCGGCGTCGTCACCGTTCTTGTCGGCGATCAGCTCGACGTTCTGGACACCTGTGATGTCCACGGTGAGGGGGAGTGCCACGGAGTCGGCGCTGAGGACGGGGGTGCGGTGGAGTTCGCGCCCATCACCCCTGACGATAAACACCACCGATCCGTGCAGGCCCTTGTTCAGTTTGGCGTCGTCCACTCCTACCGTGGCGGTGAAGGCGTTGCATTTGGCCTCGGTGGCGATGCTGATCTTTGAGTCGGCGTGGACGCCGATCCCTTTCGGATACACGACGCCGTCAAGCCGCAATGCGGGTCCGTCGCCGGCGTTCTGCTCACCATTGGCCCGGTCACGTTCCGCTGGCCCCCAGCCATTGGTGCTGCCGATCCAGGGGAGGTCGGAGGCGAACACTGTTCCTGTCAGCACGGGTGCCGGCGGTTCCTGCGACGTGGAGGAACAGGTGAACTTGGCATCGGCCCAGTCTGCGTGGTCGTTGCCATTGGAGTCGCCGGCGTCGTTGGCTACCAGCTCCACATACTGGGCGCCGGTGACGTCCACGGTGAGCGGCAGGGGAGCGCTGGTGGCGCCCAAGACCGGGGTGGTGACCTTGGTGGTGCCGTCCGCTACCACGGAGAATTTCACGCTTCCCCGCGTTGGCTGGGCGTCATCGATGCCTACCGTTGCGGTGAAGGCAGTGCAGTAGCCGCCGAGGTAGTACCGGACGTTGCCGTTGGCGTGGGCTCCCAGGCCCTTGGCGTAGACCGTGCCGTTCAGTGTGAGTGGCGTGCCATCGCCGGCCCCGGTTCCGCCGTTGGACTGGTCCTTCTCAACAGGACCCCAGCCGTTGGTGGCGCTGACCCAGGGGTGGTCGCTGGCGAACACGGTGGCCTGCGGCGGCTTGGGCAGAGTCCGCACAATGGTGGTGGTGTTGATGGTGCGGCTGCCCGCGGGATCGGCGCCTGAAGCAGCGACGGTGTAGCTGGCTTTGGCTGTGATGGGGTAGTCGCCGTCTGCTGACGCCGGCGCCGTGATCTTCCACGTGGTGGTGAGCGTTCCGCCGGCCGGGAGGGTTGCAGCAGTGGCGGGCGTGGACGGGGTGGCTGTCCACCCTTCAGGCAGTGCAAGGGTGACGGCGAGGTCGCTGATGGCTGCCGGTTCGTCGGACACGAACGTGGTGACGAAGTCCTGCGCTTTGCCCTGCTGAACCACGTCGCCCTGGAGCGCAGCCGAGAGTTGCGCACATGCCGGGACGGCTTCGGAGGCGCCAAGATCTTCCACCAGGAAGTTGTCCAAGGTGAAATCTGAACCGTTCGAGCTTCCCGTGCGCTGCAATCCCACGAAGTAGTCCCCGCAGAAGCCGGTATCGAGGATCTGCTCGAACCGCGTGGTGGACGTCTTGGCGTCGATGGGCTGGCTGGCCGTCACCGCGGGGCCTGCCTGCGAGTCATAACCGGACACCCAGGAGTACTGTCCGGCTTTGGAGTTCTGGTAGTCGAAGGACACCTTGTACTTGCGGCCTGCCTGGAACGGCACGGTTGCCTCGGTGGTGCGGTACACCATGCCGGGTCCGCCATTGGGGGCAAGGTTTTCGTCGTGGGCGATCAGCGACCATGTGCCGTTCAGCACTTCGTCGATCACGTTGGTGTCCCAGCCCTTTTGTGTGAAGGGCTCGTGGCGTTCGGTGATGTGGGTGCGCGGATCCGTGGATCCACCGGCGTCGCCCTTCACGAATGGTCCCCAGCCTTGGTCCACGTTTTCGAAGTCCTCGCTGAGCACACCGGTGGTGGTGACCCGGGCGGTCTTCACCGCCCGGAAGTCATCCACGCGTACTGTGGCATCGCCGTCGGCCGCTTTCACGGAAATTGTCGCCTTGGTGTTGTTCCGTGGGACGTCCACCAGGACGCGGATGCGCTGGAAGGCTGTGCCGTGCTTCTCATCGCCAGCTACGAAGTTTTCGGCGTTGGACGAGTCGATGGTGACGCTTTCGGTCTTGCCGTTGACGTCTACGGAGAGCGTGGTGGGCCGGGTCTTGCCGGGCTGGATTTCCACCCAGGCGCTGACGGACTGGGTTCCGGCGTCCAGCTTCACGTCCTGGCTGATCGACGACGGCGTTGCCCCCATTTCGGCGTAGCGGCGGCCTTTGTCGTCGCGGACCTGGGTGACGGTGCCCGTGGGGGTCCACGGTGAGAGGTCTGCTCCGTTGAAGCCGGGATCGTTGAAGGCCGTTCCTTCGCCGAACCCGGCCTTCTGGGGCAGTTCAGCCTTGTTGTTCTTCGGAGCCAGGACGTAGGGCTGTTTGGCGTCGGCCGTGACGGTGACTTGTCCGTTGACAACGGGCACATCGGCGACCTTCACGCGGCCGTTGTCGGTCAGCTTGAAGAGTTCAAGGGAGCCTGACGTGGCGAACTCTGTGGTGAGGGTCCAGGTGCTGGCGCCACCGGCAGGGTTGTAGTGGTAGAGCTTGTCGGCCTTCCCGTTTTCCTTGGAGGACCAGGGCAGCAGGTACGTGCCGCCCTGCAATACGGAAGCCCCGGCCACCGTGATGTTGCGTTCCTCGGCGGTGTTTCCGGTGACAGCTACACCGTCGGCGAGGTCGATGCGGTCAGCCGTCCACTTGGTGATCTGGTGGTGCTGGAGGAACTTGGCAGGCACGTTGGCCGTCCACACGTTTTCGCTGAAGGCATTGAAGTCGTTCTGCCCGGTCCAGCCTTCGAACTCCACGATGTGGCTCACGCCGAGCTTGGGGTCGGGGTTCCAGACGTCCGACTGGGTGTTGTTGATGAAGCGCAGGATCTGGGAGTTGATGCCCTTGTTGGTGGATCCACCGTACTTTTCATCGTTTGCCCAGTGGGACCAGGTGTTGTTCCGGGAGAGGTGGTCTGCCCATTCGGAGCCCACACGGAAGCCGTTCTTGACAAGTTCCTGCTGCAGGCGTTCGGCCAGCCAGCCAAATTCGTAATAGACGTCCACGTACACGAAGTCCAGGTTCTTGTCCGTGGCTTCGCGGAGTTCCTTGATGCGCTGGGCGAGCTTCCCGGAATTAATGTCCTCACGCTGGTTCATGTAGTAGGACTGGTCCAACCAGTTCCAGCCCAAGCCCTTGTCAGCACGCAACAGGTCTTCGCTGAAGGACTTGGCCTCAGGGTAGATCTCCGTGGCGTTGATGTGGACACCGAAGCTGGCATTCCAGTCTTTGCCTTCCTTGACCAGCTTGTTGAGGTCTTCCACGCCACCTGCCCGGCTGTTGAAGTTGTTGCCGTAGTCCGTGTTGGCGGAGTCGTGGCCCTCGCTGGTGTAGCCCTTGAGCATGGCAACCTGGCCCAGTCCGTCCGTTGCCAGGGAGATGCGTTTGACGTCATCCAGGGTGCGGAGGAACGGGTGGGTTGCCTGCGAGGCGAAGTTGAACGGGATGTGTGTGATCACGTTATCCGGGGTCTGCTCACCCTTGTTGGGGCTGACCTGGATGGACCTCATGGCGATTGCCGCGTCCTGCCAGTCCACACCGCCGTCGGCATTTGCATCGGAGGTGATGACCACCCGTGTCCACGGGAGTTCCTCGGTGGTGGCCGAACCCTCTGCGCGGTAGAGCCACTGGCCGCTGGCCACACCCATGGACACTCCGCCTGCCCCGTCACTGACGGCTTGGCGCCAAAAGCGGCCGCGATCCTTCGAGCCAGGCCCGGAGGACGTGTCATAGAGGGCGTTGGATTCGAAGGCAGCACCCAGGGTGGCGGTATTGGCCAGCGCGTAGGCGGAGCTCTTGGCGGACGCATCCAGGGGAGTCGAAGGCGTGATCGGCGTGAACTCGTCGCCCGTGATGCTTCGGTCCACGGACAGGTTGGCGGTGGATACCTGGGCTCCAGGCTGCGTGGAGCCCACTGTCACCAGGTTCAGCCGGGGGAGTTGCAGGGTTTTCACCTGGTGTTCGGCGGAGTCCTTGATCTCTGTGACGTTGAAGGACACCACGTTCTTCTTCACGGACAGGCGGGCCTTGATCACAGTATTGCCGAATTCGGGGATGCTCAGGACGTAGTCCCTTGCATCCTTTCCGGAGGCGGTGGATGTCCCGGTGGCCGCGTATTCCACACCGTTGATGGTGACGGTGTTGAGCCGGGTCACCGTGCCATCCAGTCGGGCCTTGGAAGCGGTGTGGGTGTAGCCGAGGACCTGCGGGAAGGTGGTGGAGATGTCCACCGTGAGCTGGCCGGAGGTGATGGCAGTGGTGTCGGCGGTGCTGACGATATCTGTGGGGTGGGTGGATGGTGGGTGGATGGGGCTGCGGCGGCGGGCGGTAGTGCCAGCAGTCCCAAGGAGGATGAGGCGACGACGCAGGCCAAACTCAGTGAGGCGAAACGTCTGGGGGATGACAAGCGGGGCATGATGCTCCTTCTTGATTTTTCCGAGCGTGTAACAGTCATGTTCTTGCGGACTTGTCTAAGACTGGTGCATCGGACAGAAGTTGACAAGAGTTAACAGCCAGTTAACTTAATTGCACATCCTGGCACACGTTTTCCCTGATCGGAGGATCAATCACCAGCTATGCAGTTAATGCGCGGACATCCGGATGGATGATCCTTGTGAGATCGAAAATGATCGTTTAGTGTTTCTATAGATCAGAAAACGTCATTAGGCTGAGCGGGAGCGGTACACACGATGAGCGAGAACACACTGGGCGCCTTCATGGAGGAAGAGCTGGTTTCCCAGCCCGAGGTATGGCAGAAGGCCGTGGACCAGGCAGCTGCGGAGCAGTTGCTCCCCGCTGACGGAACGCGCATCGCCGTCATCGGCTGCGGCACCTCCTGGTTCATGGCGCAGAGCTACGCCGCTGCCCGCGAATCCGCCGGCAAAGGGGTCACGGATGCGTTCGCCGCTTCCGAGGCTTTCCTGAACAGCAACAGTGCAGATCGCCAGTACGACGCCGTTGTGGCCATCACCCGTTCAGGTACCACCACTGAGGTACTTGAGATCCTGGCTGAGTTGAAGGGAATCGTCCCCACCGTTGCCATTATTGGCGACACCACATCCCCGATCATCGACCTCGCAGACGCCGTGATTGGACTGCAGTACGCCGATGAGCGCTCAGTGGTTCAGACCCGGTTCGCCACCACAGCTCTGGTCTACCTGCTCAGCAGCCTCGGAATCAATGTGCAGCAGGCCATCGAGGACGCCCGCGACGCCGTCAGCGCCCCGGTCTCCCAGGAGCTGTTGGACGCAGAGCAGTTCACCTTCCTTGGCACTGGCTGGACAGTTGGCCTCGCTCACGAGGCTGGCCTGAAAATGCGCGAGGCAGTACAGGGCTGGACTGAGTCCTACCCCGCCATGGAATACCGCCACGGCCCCATTTCCATCGCAGCCCCCGGCCGCGTTACCTGGTTGTTCGGAACCCAGCCTGAAGGCCTGGACAACGACATGACCATCACCGGCGCCCTGTACATCCACACAGACAAGCACCCCCTGGCCGAACTGGCACGCGTCCACAAAGTCACGCTGGAGCGTGCACGCGTTCGTGGGCTGAATCCTGACCTGCCCCGCAACCTGACGCGCTCCGTTATTCTCGACGCCTCCGCCTAGGCAGCCGGTCATGGTTCTCGGAGCCGCGGAATCAGCGGTCCTTTCCTTCGACGTTGGCGGGACAGACATCAAGGCTGGTTTGGTGGACGCCTGCGGAACCGTGCTGGGCATGCGCCGCGTCCCCACGCCCTTGGCCCCGGTCTACCCGGGCGAAGCGGTCCTGGACAGGCTTGCTGAACTCGCTGCCGAGCTGGCTTCCGAGTTCCCGGACTCGCCCGCCCGGGCTGCCGGCATCATCGTCCCCGGGATCGTGGATTCCGCGGCCGGAGTGGGCGTCTACTCCGCCAATCTCGGATGGCGTAACTTCCCCTTCACCGCTGAGGCCGAAAAGCGGCTGGGCGTCCCTGTTGCGTTCGATCACGATGTCCGTTCCGCTGCGGCCGTGGAACACAGCTTTGGCGGGTCCAAAGAGTTCAACGATGTTGTGGTCATGGTGGTGGGTACCGGCATAGCTGCAGCTGTGTTCTCCGGCGGCAAAGCAGTCACCGCCGGTGGTTTCGCCGGTGAACTCGGCCACGCGCAGGTTCCGGATCCCGACGCCGGACCCGGCGCCACAGCCTCCACCATCCTGGAAGCAGTGGGCTCAGCCGGTGCCATTGCCAAGCGGTATCACCGTGCGTCAGGAAACACCGTGAACGGCGCCCGCGATGTCCTCCTCAGGGCCAAAGCCGGCGATGCGCTCGCCGCCCGAATCTGGGCTGAAGCCGTGGACGCACTTGCGTTTACCATCTGCCAATGCGTCAACATCATCGGAACCGAAGCCGTGGTGATCGGCGGAGGCCTCGCAGAAGCCGGGGAGGAGCTGCTTGGGCCGCTGCGTCAACGCGTTGAAGGAATTTTGGACTTCCAACGCAAACCCCAACTCATCCGTGCCCAGCTGGGACAGGACGCCGGCCTGCTGGGCGCGGCCCTGAACGCCCGGGCACTCCTGGAAGGCGCACGATGAAGCGAGCCAACGTGAACCGCATCATCACCGTCACTCCCAATCCGGCGATCGACATGACGTACACCGTTCAGGGGATCACCGAGGGCTCAAGCCACCGGGTGCCCACGCCGTTGAGTCGTGCCGGTGGCAAGGGCATCAACGTAGCCCGGGTCACGCACCAGCTCGGCTACCCCGTCCTCGCCATTGCCCCTACCGGCGGCGCGGCGGGGCAAACGCTTGCTGCTGAACTCCGGACCAGCGGGGTGCCGCACACCTTGGTGGGCGTCGCCGCCGAGACCCGCCGCAGCATCGCGCTGGTGGATACCGTCGCGGGGGAAACGTCCATCTTCAACGAGGAAGGCCAAGCCCTCCTGCCGGACGATTGGCGCTCGCTCAGGATCGCTGTGGTTGAGGCCGTGAGCGGAAACCGCAACCTCCCGGCCTCCGTCCTGGTGGGTTCGGGAAGCCTGCCGCCAGGCGCTCCCGCGGACTTCTACCCGGAACTGGTCCGTTTGGCCCACGACGCCGGCATCCCGGCCATCATCGATACCTCCGGTCCCGGAATCATCGCCGCAGCAAAAGCCGGGGCCGACATCCTTAAGCCGAACCATCACGAGCTCGCGGAGGCCACGGGGGAGTCCAGCCTTGAAGCTGCGGCCCTCTCTTTGATTGAGATGGGCGCCCGGACCGTTCTCGTCAGCGCCGGCGCGGACGGAATGCTCGCCTTCGACCACGCCGCCCCGGGAGGGTACTGGAGTGCCCGCTTGCCTGAGTCGCTCAGCGGCAACCCCACAGGAGCGGGCGACGCCGGAGTGGCGGCGGCCGCCGTCGCACTCGCCGAAGGCATTACCGAGCCCCGCGAGATTCTTCGCCGGGCCACCGCGTGGTCCGCCGCGGCCGTGCTGATGCCCGCCGCAGGGGAGATCTCGCCGCGGTACCAGGAACTTCAAGAGCAATTGATCGTCACATGGAAGGAGACCCGGTGACTCTGGTCAACACACGCGAACTCATGGACAGGGCCGCTGCTACGGGCATAGGCCAAGGCGCGTTCAACATCATCCACATCGAAACGGCCGAGGGCCTGGTGGCTGGGGCGGAAGCCGCAGGTGTTCCGCTGATTCTGCAAATTTCCGAGAACTGCGCCAAGTACCACGGTGGACTCGAACCGATCGCGTCGGCTGCCCTGGCAATAGCCCGCTCAGCCACCGTCCCCGTTGCCCTCCACTTGGACCACGCGGAATCCGAAGACCTCGCACTCGCTGCCGTGGACCTCGGATTCGGTTCGGTCATGTACGACGGCGCGCATCTTCCGTACGAATGGAACGTCGAAGTCACCCAGCGCGTGGCCACCTACGCCCACGAGCGCGGGGTTTACGTGGAGGCCGAACTCGGCAAAGTGGGTGGCAAGGACGGAGCCCACGCTCCCGGCGTCAGAACGGACCCTGCCGAGGCCCAGGCATTCGTTGAGGCAACAGGCGTGGACGCGCTTGCCGTAGCGGTTGGCTCATCCCATGCCATGACCGAACGCAGCGCGGCCCTGGACCTCCATCTCATTACCAGGCTGAAGACCGCGGTGGGAAAACCACTGGTCCTCCACGGCTCATCCGGTGTGTCAGATGACATGCTCATAGGCGCTATCCGCGCGGGTATGACTAAGATCAACGTATCCACACATTTGAACGGGTTCTTTACCCGCGCCGTCCGTGAGTACCTCGATGCCAACCCTGCCGTGGTGGATTCCCGGAAGTACATCAAGGCCGGCCGGGATGCCCTTGTGCTGGAGTCCGCACGTATGCTGACGCTGTTCGCTAAAGCGAACTAGCGCCGAACCCGCGAAAGGCTCGTCATGACCCGCACCGATCGGCTGACCGCCATACTCGACCTCCTGGCCGAGTCGGGCCATGTGGAGGTCGAGGACATCGTGACCCGCCTCGGCGTGTCACCTGCCACGGCCCGCAGGGATCTTGACAGCCTGGCCAAGCAGCGGTTGCTGAGCCGCACGCGCGGCGGCGCCACCACTGGATCAGTGGCCTACGACCTCCCCGGCCGCTACAACAGGGACGACCACGCCGTGGCCAAGCAGGAAATCGCCCTGGCGGCGTCTGCGCTGATTCGTCCCGGTGCTGTGATCGGGCTCAGCGGTGGAACAACCAACACCGCCTTGGCTCAGTTGCTGTCCACCCGCGAGGACCTCAACGCGCCGTCCCACACGCCCACGCTGACCGTGGTCACCAATGCAATCAACATCGCCTCGCAGCTGGCGGTCCGGCCGAACATCAAGATCATGGTCACCGGTGGCATCCTGAACCCGCGCTCCTATGAGCTGGTGGGTCCCTACACGGACGTCATCATGCAGAAGGTCGCTTTGGACATAGCGTTCATTGGCGTCAACGGGGTGGATCCCGATCTTGGCCCCACCATCACCGATGAGGGCGAAGCGATGGTCAATACCGTGATGGCACGCCGGGCCACGGAGTCCTATGTGGTGGCCGACTCCTCCAAGGTGGGCCGCCGCTCCTTCGCAGCGATGGCAGGCTACGATTTCAGGCACCTCATCACGGACTCCGGCATCAGCGCGGAGGACAGGGCGGCTTTCGAAGCCAAGGGCACCGAAGTCATCGTCGCGCCCGCCAGCTAAGGTCTGCCGGCTGGAGCGTTGGCCGGCTGGATCGTTGGCCGGCTAGAACCGCATCCTCGGTGCGTGAAGCACCGAATCGTCCACTTCCCTGGGCACCCACTGGCTGAACGGTAAGTCCAGACTGTACTGATCGCCGTCGTTCCTGATCAGTGTCCGCAGTTCGGCGTTGTCCGGGTTGTTGAGGGACTCGAAGTACTCAACAGTCCAGTGGAACCAGCGCATGCAGAACAGGCGCATGGTCAGCCCGTGGGTCACCAGCAGCGCGTTGGGTGCATAGCTGGGCTTCTGCCAGTGCCGATAGAGCGTCTCCATGAAGGACGACACGCGGTCGTACACGTCCGAGCCGGACTCGCCCTCGCGGAACCGGTAGAAGAAGTGCCCGTAGAGGTTGCGCAGTTCTTTCTGGTCCTCGATCTCCCCGGCGATCTGGAAGTTGGCCCAATCCTGTTCACGAAGCCTGGGTTCCTCAATCACGCGCTCAATCAGGGAACCGAGATTCATGGCCTCCAGGGTCTGGTAGGCGCGCAGATAGGGGGAGACATAAACGCAGACCTGCTCTCCATCGAGCTTGCGTCGTAGCTTCTCCCCGGCAACCCTCGCCTGTTCCACGCCACGGTCCGTCAGTGGGATCCGGTAGTCCGGCACGCGGTTGTAGATGGTGGTGTCGGCATTTGCGGCAGACTGTCCATGCCGGATCATGAAGATTCTCTCAGGGGCGCCCATCCCACCAAGCATAGGGCGGCTGCCACGCGTGGTCCGGCAAGGTGCGCGGTTCCCGGCAAAGTGGCAGGTTGTGAGGGCAAGATAGGTACATGTTCCTTGCTTCCCGCAGACGGCTGCGAGCCGAAGTGCTCATTGTGCTGGGCTTGTCCCTGGGCCAGTCGGCCGTCTACTCCGTAGTGCAGTTGCTGGACAAAATGTCGCGGGCACCGTTGGCCGACGCTACGTCGACGTTGAACAGGTCCCAAAGCACCCGCGAATACTTTGACCTCACCTATCAGCTTCTGGACATCGTGTTCGCCTTGGTGCCTGTGGCCTTGGTGTTCTACTTCCTAAGCACCCACGTGCCCGGCGCCAAGGAGGGCAGCGGTTCGGCATTTGCGCGGCTGGGCTTCAACTTTGCCCGGCCCGGCAAGGACCTTCTTCAAGGCGTTGGTTTGGCCGCTGCGATTGGCATCCCCTCCCTGGGCCTGTACGCCGCGGGCCGGGCCTTGGGCATCACCACGGCGATTGTGCCCAGCGGACTGGACGCTTACTGGTGGACTGTGCCGGTGCTGATCCTCTCAGCCATGCGCCACGCAATCGTCGAAGAAGTGATCGTGGTGGGCTACCTCATGGACCGCTTCGGCAAGTTCGGGTGGAGCGTGCCGGCAGCCATTGTGGTCAGCGCCCTCTTGAGGGGAAGCTACCACCTGTACCAGGGCTTCGGCCCGTTCATAGGGAATGTGGTCATGGGCCTGGTGTTTGCATGGATCTACACCAAGACCAAGCGGGTGATGCCACTGGTGATTGCCCACGCAGTGCTGGACATCGTGGCCTTCGTAGGATTCAGCCTGTTCGGAAAGGCGATAGGTCTCGGCTAACGGGCCGCACAGCTGCTTGGGATAGCGGCCGGAAAAGCGGGCTGTTAAAAAGTATTCGGCCGCCATCGGTGGGTGACGTCATTGGCACCCGCTGATGGCGGCCGAAGATTGGCCCGGACATGGTTGACCGGGGTTGGATGGAGCCCTTAGATGGTGACGGCTCCGGAGGCGGTTTCGAAGGTTACCGCCATGATGCCGGGAGTTCCGTGCGGGGCCATCCACTGGACGGCTACATCCTCAAGCGGCTTTTCCACCGGCTCACCCAACCACTCGGTAACGCGTTCAGCCGAGCCCGCAATGGTGAGGCTGGACATCTTGACGTCGCTCTCGTAGATCCTGGACGGGTGCAGTGAGGGGTCGCCCTCCCACTTGAGCAGGTATGGCACCTGGGGATCGGCGATCAGGCCGAGGATGCCAATCTGCTGCCATACCAGTTCGCGGCCATCGGGGAACTTGCGGTTGCCCGGAACAGCTGAGCGGCCAAGGCGGTCCTCGAACGGGGCGAGGTCATCAACGGCCACGCACCAGCCCATCCAACCGCCACCGGCAGCCGAGCGTGCACGGACGGCTTGGCCAAAGGGTGCTTTGTCCGAAGCGGGGTGGTCCAGGACCTCCACCACTTCCAAGTACTTGTTATCCGCAAGGGGAATGATCATGTTCCGGGTGCCGAAGCGCGGGTGCACTCCGCCCCGGACAGCGTCCACTCCCAATGCCGCGGAAATTCGTTCGGTAGTGGCCAAAAGGCCATCTCGTTCACAGGCGTAAGAGACGTGATCCATGCGCATGGCTTCATCTTGGCACTTTGTGATCGGGGTCTCAGCTAAGTCAAGCCTAACTAAGGTGGGATGTGTATAACTTTCGCTCTGAGCGTCATGGAAGGACGCGAAGAGACCTGTTGATTCCACCGGCGTCATAAAGCTGTCCAAGCTCCCGGACAGTTCCTAGACTGGCCCCAGCTCAGCTGCACCACATTGCCTGCCAATCCCATGCGCCACGAACAATCCCATGCGCCACGAACAGGAGAACTCCATGTCCCAAGGATGGTCTTTCGAAACCCGCCAGATCCATGCAGGCCAGGAGCCTGACTCCGCCACCGGAGCGCGCTCCCTGCCGATCTACCAGACCACGTCTTTTGTGTTCCCCAGCGCCGAGAGCGCTGCCAACCGTTTTGCCCTGGCCGAACTGGCTCCCATCTACACGCGCATCGGCAACCCGACGCAGGATGCCGTGGAGCAGCGGGTCGCGAGCCTTGAAGGCGGATTGGGTGCCCTCCTGCTCAGCTCCGGGCAGGCAGCGGAGACTTTTGCCATCCTGAACATTGCCGAAGCGGGCGATCACGTGGTGGCCAGCCCCAGCCTCTACGGCGGCACCTACAACCTGCTGGCACACACCCTGAAGAAGTTCGGCATCTCTGTGACCTTCGTGGAGGACCCGGACAACCTGGACCATTGGCGTGACGCCGTCCAGCCGAACACCAAGTTGTTCTTCGGCGAGGTTGTCTCCAACCCACGGCAGGACGTTCTGGACATCGAGGGCATCGCACGCACCGCCCACGAGGCCGGCGTGCCCCTGATCGTGGACAACACCCTGTCAACGCCATACCTCATCCGTCCCATCGAGTGGGGCGCGGACATTGTGGTGCACTCTGCAACCAAGTATCTGGGCGGCCACGGGTCCGCGATCGCAGGTGTGATTGTGGATTCCGGCAACTTCGACTTCGGCAAGGATCCGGAACGCTTCCCCGGGTTCAATACCCCGGACCCCAGCTACAACGGGCTCGTTTACGCCCGGGATTTGGGTAAGGACGGTGCTCTGGGCGCCAACCTGTCCTACATCCTCAAGGCCCGTGTCCAGTTGCTCCGCGATCTCGGCTCGGCTGTATCGCCGTTCAACGCCTTCCTCATCGCCCAGGGACTGGAGACACTGAGCCTGCGGGTGGAACGTCACGTTGCCAACGCCACCAAGGTGGCTGAATGGCTTGAAGCCCACGACGACGTCGAATCGGTCGCCTACGCGGGCCTGCCATCCAGCCCCTGGTACCAGCGGGGCCAGAAGTACGGACCCAAGGGCACTGGGGCAATAGTTGCCTTCAACATCAAGGGCGGAGTGGAAGCCGGCAAGCGTTTTGTGGACGGACTGGAGCTGCACTCGCACGTTGCCAACATCGGTGACGTCCGCTCGCTGGTCATCCACCCGGCGTCGACGACGCACAGCCAGCTGACGGTGGAACAGCAGCTCGCTGCAGGCGTCAACCCCGGCCTGGTCCGGTTGTCCGTGGGCATCGAACACGTGGATGACATCATCGCGGACCTCGAAGCCGGATTCCGGGCTGCCAAGGGCGCCTGACGCCTCGCGCGCAAAGCACTGACCCGGCTGCCGCCCGGGCCGACGATTATTCGCCGGGCGGCTGTTCCGGGTGCTGGTTCGTGAACGAAGAGCCCTCAAACCGTCACACTGTTGTCACATTCTTCGCCATAACCCCCCTGTGTTTCCTAGACTCGTCGTATTAGGTCATGAGTGCCAGCACACAGCCCCGGCTTGCTGGCCGGCAACCCTCCTCCGCGGTGGGGTGCCCCGGGTGAAGACCTGGCCTGTTCGCACGCAAGGCGACGGGCAAGCGCGAGGTTAAGGTGCCAAAGGAATGACCATTACTGCTACAGCCCTTCCAAAATCCGGAGAAGACGACGGAACCGTCAAGTATGCCGGCATCGGTCCGCTGGAACTTGAAGCCGGTGGATTCCTGCCCGACGTCGTCCTCGCTTACGAGACCTGGGGGCAGCTGAACGCCGATGCCTCCAACGCGGTGCTCATCCAGCACGCACTCACCGGCAGTACGCATGTAGCCCGCGGAGCCACGGACGAGGAAGGATGGTGGGAGCAACTCGTTGGTCCGGGTGCCACCATCGATACCAACAAGTTCTTCGTCATCTCCATCAACATCGTGGGCGGCTGTTACGGCAGCACCGGCCCATCATCAGAGGCTCCGGACGGACGCCCGTGGGGCTCACGTTTTCCACTGGTCACCCTGCGCGACAGCACAGAGGCTGAGTCGCGCCTCGCCGACGCCCTGGGAATCGAGGCCTGGCACGCCGTATTGGGCGGATCCATGGGCGGCGCACGTGCCCTCGAGTGGGCTGTGACCTTCCCCGGCAGGGTCAAACGCTGTGCCGTCATTTCGGTGGGCGCCTACAGCACTGCCGAGCAGATTGCCTTCGCCCAAGCCCAAACCCTTGCCATCAGGCAGGACCCGAACTTCAACAACGGCGACTACTACGGCGATACCGCGCCCGAGCACGGTTTGGCCTTGGCCCGGCGCATCGCCCACATCACGTACCGCTCGGCGTTGGAGCTGGACGTCCGCTTTGGCCGTCAAGCCCAGCACCAGGAGACTCCGCTGGCCGCAGTATTGGGCGAGCGCGGCCGATACCAAGTGGAAAGCTACCTGGACCACCAAGGAACCAAACTGGTGCGCCGTTTTGACGCGAACAGCTACATCGCCATCACCGAAGCATTGATGTCCCACGACGTCACCAGGGGTCGCGGCTCGTTGGAAACGGCGCTTTCCGGTGCTACAGCTGAGTTCTTTGTGGCGGCCGTGGACAGCGACAGGCTCTACTTCCCGGCGCAGTCACAGGAACTTGCTGCCGCGCTCCCCGGCGACGTGCCGGTTCACGTCATTGAGGCGCCGATTGGACATGATGGCTTCCTCACCGAAATCGGCCAGCTCTCCGAGCAGCTCCGGGACGCGTTTTTTGCCTAGGCTTTAGCCGTTCATGATGTCGCCGCGCTGCCTCATGTAATCCTCCATGGCAATCTCGCCGTTGCTGAACTTCGCGTCCAGCTCAGCCAGCTTGCGCGCCCGGTATCCCTGCGGCTCAGAACCGTTCGTTGCGGGAAACGTGCTGGGGGATGACGGGCTCGATGGCGGCCCGGACTGCGGTGCGTCATCTACTGGGCGGTTGATGGCCGGCTCCGACGGGTAGCCCGGGTGGCCCTGATCCGAATAGCCCGGGTGACCCTGACCCGGATAGCCCGGGTGACCCTGACCCGGATAGCCCTGACCGGGGGAGCCCTGACCGGGGGAGCCCTGCGAAGGGAAATTCCGGGACGGGAAATTTTGCGAAGGGTAATTTTGCCCAGGGTAGCCCTGTCCCGGGTGATTTTGCCCGGGATAGTCCTGTCCCCGGTAGTCCTGCTGCGGGTACCCCGGGCCGGGCAGGTTCTGCGGCGGGTAGCCGGGGCCGCGGAAGTCCCCGTGGTGGATCCGGCGCGCCCGGGAGCGGTTGTACATGCGGATTCCGAGCGGAATCAGCCACGAGCAGACGATGATCCAGAAGATCAGATTGTTCACAGTGCAGGCCTCCTAGGTCTCACCCCAGCTTAGTCGCGCCACCTGGGACCGGTGTGTGAACGTGGCACTGCCCCGTCTGGCATCGTCCTGTCCGTCACTGTCCTGTCCGGCACCGTCGTGTCCGGCACTGTCGTGTCCGTCACTGTCCTGTCACACCAGGGTGACGTCCATGCCCAGGAACCTGCCGTAACGATCCACCTCGGCCCGCAGGGCGGCCTGCTCCTGCGCAGTGGCAGGCTGGTTCATGCGCACGTCCAGCTCGCAGGCCCCGCCGGAGAATCCGTGACGCCACCATCCGGCCAACCTTCCATCCAGCAGGACCACGTGCATGGGTCCGTTGTCTTCGGGGAAGTATGGCGCCGTTCCGCCCAGGAAGTGCCGGGACTGCGAGTAGCCCATCACGTACTCGTCGTAGCACTGGATCAGGTCAATGCGGGGGAGCGCAGGGTCCTCAGTCGTCCAGGGGTGGTCCCCGCTGGCGAGCGTGGCCACTTCCTCCGCAGCCAGATAATACTCAAGCCCATCAAGTTCAAGGGCGCCCAAGCTGCCGGGAAAGATGTCCTGGGCTACCTGGATTCCACGCTTCACATCCTTCATGGTCAGCCCGGACCACACCGCACAGTCCTTCACGGTTGCGGGGCCCCGGCTGCTGAAGTACCGGAGCGCCAGTTGCCCCAGTGCCTGTTCACGATCCTCCCCGGCCAATGGTGCGGCAAGGAAGCCGGGAACGCGTTCCTCGAACAGGGCGTACGTCTGTTTCAGGGCACCCCCTGAGGATCTGACGGGGGAGCCGCTGACCAGGACGCGGCTGATTTCGGCATGCATCAGGTGGTAGATGAAGCCCAGGCCCTTGCTGGGGAAGCCCGCCTCTGCCAGGACCTGTGCCAGTTCCTCACGTGTCTTGTGCTCTCCGTCCGCCACCGCCGCGGCCAGGATTCGGCCGCTCCTTGCAGCGGCGTCCTCATCGATTCCTGTTTGGCGATACATGCCTTTGTTGCCCTGGTGGAGGCGATCTGCGGACAATCCCATCAACCAGCCGAGGTCGTCCCGGTGCACAAAGTGCCAGGTGGGGCGCAGGATGTGTGTCCGCAGTATTGTTCCATCAGCTACGGCCTGCTCAACATCCGAGGCCGTGACCATGGATGAAGGATGGGGGGAGCTTCTTTGCGAGAGCGTCCACCGCGCATAGGGGAATTCCTGTGATTGGACGGCCAGCAGGTTGCGGACCACTTCCCCGGGCCCTGCGGCGTAGGGAGCCCGCAACTGTTGCCGCCGGAGCCGCGTCCGCCGAACGGTCTCCCCAGGTGCAGGAACGGGCGTCACGTCAGCGGCGCGGCAGGAGGGTGCCGGTAGAGCCGAAGACGGGCGCCGGCGTCGGACGCTTTGGTGTGATGCCATCGCCGGATGACTGGTGCCGAAGCCGCCGGATCACCCACGGGACAAAGTACTCGCGGGCCCAGACGAGGTCGGATGACCTTGCCTCACGCCAGGTGCGGGGCGGCAGGGACTTTGGCATCAGGGGCTCAAGCGTGTGGTGGACGTTCAGTGCTTCCAGCACCATCATGGCGATGGTGTGGTGGCCAAGCGGCGAGAAATGCAGGCGGTCCGCATCCCACATCTGGGGGTCCGTCAGCTGCCGCAAGGACCACATGTCCGCGATGATGGCGTCGTGGCGTGCGGCCACCGTCCGGAGGTTCTCGTTGTAAATGGCAACCTTGCCGCGGATCCGGCCCAAGACCGATGCTGCAGTGTCCGGACCATTGAAGAGCACCACGGTAGCGCCGCCCGAGCTCAGCTCAGCTACTGCGGCGTCGAGCTTTTCGGCCAACAGGTCGGGATCGCCGCCCGGGCGGATGAGGTCATTGCCGCCAGCTGAAATGGACACCAGGTCCGGCTGCAGTTCCAAGCAGGGGCCCACTTGTTCATCGATGATCTGCTGAAGTAGCCTGCCCCGGATGGCGAGGTTGGCGTAGGCGAAGTCCTCCTGGCCGCGGCCCAGTTCCTCGGCGACCCGGTCCGCCCACCCGCGGTGACCGCCGGGGTTCCGGGGTTCGGGGTCGCCGATGCCCTCGGTAAAGGAGTCACCCAAGGCCACATAGCGGGTCCATGGGTGCTTCTGGATGGACTCGAGGGGCTCGGGGGCGGGCTCGCCCGGCTTCAGTAAAGGATTGTTCTCACTCACGCTCATATCCTGCACCGTGACGTCGACCCTACGCCACCGTAGGTTGTTACTTGTGGGTAACTGCAAGAATGGACCCATGACTGAAGCACCCTCATTTCCAGCCCCCGTAGTCCTGTGGTCCCACGACGAAGCCGAACGCGCAGGCAAGCCCCTCCTGGTCCTGCTGCACGGCTACGGCTCCAACGAGGACGACCTCTTCAGCTTGGCCGGGTTGCTTCCCGAAGGCTTTGTTGTGGCTGCCCTTCGCGCGCCGATGCCCATGGGGCCGGGCTTCACCTGGTTCCCCCTGACAGCATCCATCGACTACTCACTGGATGCCGTGAAGCAAGCGGCCGAGTACGCCCTTGAATGGCTGGACACGGTCAAAGGGAACCACTCGTCAGTGACGTTGTTGGGCTTCTCCATGGGTATGGCCATGGCCACCACCATGCTCCGCTACCGTCCCGCGGACTTCGCCGCCGTCGTCGGGCTGTCAGGCTTTGTGATCGACGCCGGCGCTGACGCCGCCTTCCGGGACCATGAACTGGACGGATCGTTGCCGATGTTCTGGGGCCGTGACCAGCAGGACCCCGTGATCACCCAGGACAAGATCGAATACACCATGGGGTGGGTCCGCAAGCACGTTGACCTCACCAAAGTGCTCTACACGGGGATGTGGCACGGCATCAACCAGCAGGAAATCGGACACGTAGGTGAGTTCCTCACCCACAAGGTCCTGACCACCCCTTAAAAGCAACGCGGGGTCACTTCTGCACCCTTATTGCCTCACAGGGGGCCATAAGTGACCCCGCGTTGTGTCAGGCGGCGGTGATCCGGACCGTCTGGCCGTTGACGGTGACGGTATCGCCCACATGGAGCTGGCGTCCGCGGCGGTCATCAATTTCGTTGTTGACCTTTACCAAGCCGTTCTTGATGAGCTCCGTGGCTTCAACGCCGTCCTCCACCAAGTTGGCGAGCTTCAACAGCTGGCCCAGGCGGATCATGTCGTCGCGGATGGGGATCTCTTCAATTTCGGGGTTGCTCATACAGCAATGATGCCTGAAGTAGTGTGGTGACGGTGCCGCAGCCTTCTCCCCGTCCCACCCTCCCGCTGGTCATTGGCCTCCCTATTGCCGTAGCAACAGGCATGGTCATCCCTCTTCAAGCAAGGATCAACGGGGCTCTCGGCGCGAAACTGGACGACGGCATCGCCGCATCCGTGGTGAGCTTCACCACAGGGCTCCTGCTCATCGGTGCTATTTCCCTTGCCACACCCCGGGGCAGGGCCGGCCTGCAGCGGATCATTCCTGCTGTCCGGAACCGCAGTTTTCCCCGCTTCTATGTCATGGCCGGTGCCATCGGCGCGTTGTTCGTCTTTGCCCAGTCATTCACAGTGGCACTGCTGGGTGTTGCACTGTTCACCGTCGCGGCAGTCACCGGACAAACGCTCAGTGGCTTGCTTGTGGACCGCATGGGAATCGGCCCGGGAGGTAAACGTGCCATCACTGGCGTCCGGATCCTGGGCAGCGTCCTGACCGTGGCCGCCGTCGCCTGGGCAGTTTCACCGCGGTTCGGCGGCGACGCCGACATCGCCTCGCTCGTTGTGCCCGTCCTCCTGCCGTTGGCCGCCGGCTTCTTCATGAGCTTCCAGCAGGCCATGAACGGAACCGCCACTGTGCATTATGGGACGCCGGTCGCTGCGACGCTGGTGAACTTCATTGCAGGGTCAGCCATTTTGTGGATTGCGTGGATCATCAAGCTCTCCGTGGCGGGACCGGGTAATCCGCTGCCCGCTGAGTGGTGGTACTACCTCGGTGGCCCCATGGGCTGCCTCTTCATTGGACTGGCGGCGCTGCTGGTCCGCAGCCTCGGCGTCCTGATCACGGGTTTGGGCATGATCGCCGGGCAGTTGGTGGGCTCGTTGGTGCTCGACGTCGTGATCCCCAGTCCCGGGGCGGTGGTCGCCTTGCCCACGGTGCTGGGTACGGTGCTGACACTCGCCGCGATCATCGTGGCCACCTTGCCCTGGCCCAAGGGAGCTTTCGCACAAAGATCCACGGCCAAAGGCCGGTAGGGTAAGTATCGGACAGTATCTCCGTGTACTTTCCCGCAGTAGAACGCAGTAGTAACAACAAACTTTCCCCCAGCACCCCGCCGGACAACCTCGTCCGGATTCCGGGGCAAACCACCGCGGACCGCACCCAGCGGCCCTGTAGAACAAATGGAGTTACCCATGGCAGCAAAATCCGTCCTTGACCAGGTCATTTCCCTCTCCAAGCGGAGGGGCTTTGTCTTCCAGGCCGGTGAAATCTATGGTGGCTCCCGTTCGGCGTGGGACTACGGCCCCCTCGGTGCTGAACTGAAGGAAAACATCAAGCGCCAGTGGTGGCAGAGCATGGTTCGCGGCCGCGAGGACGTTGTAGGCCTGGACTCCTCGGTCATCCTTCCCCGCCAGGTATGGGAAGCATCCGGTCACGTGGACGTCTTCTCCGACCCCCTGGTTGAGTGCCTTTCCTGCCACAAGCGGTACCGCGCCGACCACCTCGAGGAAGAGTACGAGGAAAAGAAGGGCCGCCCGGCAGAGAACGGCCTCGCGGACATTGCCTGCGCCAACTGCGGCACCCGCGGTCAGTGGACCGAGCCCCAGGAATTCTCTGGCTTGCTCAAGACGTTCCTCGGCCCGGTGGCCAGCGATGAAGGCATGCACTACCTGCGTCCGGAAACTGCCCAGGGCATTTTTGTGAACTTCAACAACGTCCTCACCACCTCCCGGAAGAAGCCGCCGTTCGGCATTGGCCAGATCGGCAAGTCGTTCCGTAACGAAATCACGCCGGGCAACTTCATCTTCCGTACCCGCGAGTTCGAGCAGATGGAAATGGAATTCTTCGTCGAGCCCGGCACGGACGAAGAGTGGCACCAGTACTGGATGAAGGAACGCATGTCCTGGTACACGGGCCTGGGTATCCGCGAAGACAACCTGCGATTCTTTGAGCACCCGTTGGAGAAGCTCAGCCACTACTCCAAGGGCACCACGGACATTGAGTACCGTTTTGGTTTCCAGGGCTCCGAGTGGGGCGAGCTTGAGGGCATCGCCAACCGCACGGACTTCGACCTCTCCACGCACGCCAAGGCCTCCGGCACGGACCTGAGCTACTTCAACCAGGCCACCAACGAGCGCTACACCCCGTTCGTCATCGAGCCCGCCGCCGGCCTGACCCGCTCCTTCATGGCCTTCCTGATCGACGCCTACACCGAGGACGAGGCACCCAATGCCAAGGGCGGCGTCGATGTCCGCACCGTGCTGAAGCTGGATCCGCGTTTGGCTCCGGTCAAGGCCGCCGTCCTGCCGCTGAGCCGTAACGAGGACTTGTCCCCGAAGGCAAAGGCGCTGGGCGCCCAGCTGCGCAAGAACTGGAACATCGACTTCGACGACGCCGGCGCCATCGGCCGCCGCTACCGTCGCCAGGACGAAATCGGCACCCCGTTCTGCATCACCGTGGACTTTGACACTTTGGAAGACCAGGCCGTCACCATTCGTGAGCGCGACACCATGAGCCAGGAACGCGTGTCCCTGGACAAGGTTGAGGGTTACCTGGCAGCACACCTGATCGGCGCCTAGCCGTGGCTTTGGATTACCGCGAATGGAAGGACGGCGACGACCTCGCCCTCCTGGAAATCTGGGGCGGCCCGGAGACTCTCCCCGCGGAACAGTTCCGTGCAGCACTGGCGCCTTCGAGCAACCAGCCGTGGCGCCGCTGCATCGTGGCGGAGGACGTGGTGGACGGTGTCCGGATCCCCGTCGCGGCCGGAGTTGTCCATGAAGCTTCGCTGCACCCGGAACGGCTCTGGGCGTACGTTGAGGTTGCCAAGGACCACCGCCGAGAAGGCGTGGGGGCCACCCTGCTGACCATGCTGCGCCGGGAAGCCGGGAACTCGCCGTCGGGCGTTTCCAAACTGCGCAGCAAAGTGGAGCCGGACACTGCCGGTGCGGCATTTGCTGCAGCAGCCGGACTTGCCCCCATCCAGCGTTCGCAGCTGGTGGTAGTAAAGCCGGAGCCTTTGTCTTTGCCGCGCTTCGGCGACGGTTCCGAGGAAGCCGCTGCAGAGCGCGTGGAGGATCTGGCCACTGGTTCGGTGGAGCTGAGCGATGTGGTGGGCAAGTACTACTCACACGTCCACCACTGGGACAGCCCGGGGGAACTCAGCATTGCCACAGTGCAGCGTTTGTTCCTGCACGACCTCACAGGAGCCCATGGCGCGATTGTCCTGCGTGCGCCTAAAGCCAGTGCCTTCGGCCAGGGAGTTCCTGCCAGCCGCAAGGGCAAGATCCAGGCCTTCGCCATCAGCTATGCGCAAGGCGATTCCGACGAACCTTCGGACGTCTTCCTCGGACACGACCCCCTGCTGCCTGCTGAGGAAGCAGCGGCCGCGGTCCGGGACCTGCTGGCACTCATTGCCTACCAACACCCGGTGTTGTTGGAGGTCGATGAGTCCATGACGGCGCTTCGCACGGTTCTTGATCCGCTGGTGGAATCCGGGAAGGCCCATGTTCGCGGCGCGGATACGTTGATTGTGAGCGACTGAGCACTGTTTCTCCGCGGCTCTCTTTCTGCACGTTGGAATCCCACGTTGTCCCGAACCACCGGGCAGCGTGGGATTCTGCGTTAAGAAGCGTGGGATCCTGCGTCAGCGGACTTTGTCCCCGGTGAGCACGGTCCCGCGTAGGGTTAAGGACATGAGGTTTTGCTGCTGATGGGTCACGGTCACTCCCACGGACATTCTGAAAATTCGGAACCAACCACGCAGGCTCTCGCTTCGAGGAAGCGGGCCAACTGGATTCTCGCGGCCATTCTGGTCCCGGTGGGCGTCTTGACGCTCATAGCCATGATGGTCCTGTGGCCCTCCGGCAGCCGGGAGGGGATCACATTTTCCAGCCCGTACCAGGCCGCCCCCGGTGTGACGTTTGATACCGGGCGGATCCAGAGCGTGGTGGTGGAAAGCTGTACGCAGACCGGCCAAAGCGGCACCGGCCAAAGCACTACCGGCCAAGGCGATACAGGTCAGACGGATCCCAGCCAGAATAACCAGTCCGGCGGGTCCCAGTGCACGTTCGCCTTTACGGAGCCGGACAAGGGCGGGGACGTGGTCAAGGTGGTCATCAACCCCGACGTCGCCATGTCCCATGGTGTGGACGCGGGGGACTCCATCCGGTACCTCAACTTGTCCGCCGTCCAAGGTGCCAACGCCGGCAGCGGCGCTCCCGCTTACGTTTTTGTGGACTTCGTCCGCAGCATCCCCATAGCCTTGCTTGCTGTCCTGTACGCAGCAGTTGTCATCGCGGTGGCGCGGTGGCGTGGCTTCCGGGCGCTTCTTGGCCTTGTGGGTGCGTACTTCGTCCTGGTCAGCTTCATTTTGCCGGGTTTGGTGGAAGGCAAGCCGCCGCTGCTGCTGGCTTTGGTGGGCTCCACGGTGATCATGATTGGGGTCCTGTATTTCGCCCATGGATTCTCTGCGCGGACGTCAACGGCTTTGCTGGGCACTATTTTTGGGCTCAGCATTACCGCGCTCTTGGCGGCGTGGGCCACGGATGCCGCCAACCTGGCTGGGGTGGGAAATCACGACGCTTCGACGTTGGTGAACATGTCACCGCAGATCTCCATTTCCGGGATCATCCTCTGCGGCCTGATTATTTCCGGACTGGGCGTGCTCAACGACGTCACCATTACCCAGTCCTCGGCAGTGTGGGAGCTTTACGAGCTGGCACCCAATACCAGTGCCCGCAAGCTGTTCTCCTCGGCCATGCGGATCGGCCGGGACCACATCGCCTCCACTGTGTACACCATCGCCTTCGCGTATGCGGGCGCAGCGCTTCCGATCCTCATCATCGTGATGCTGTACGACCGGCCGCTCGCTGAGGCTCTGACCAGTGCCGAGCTGTCCGAAGAAGTCATCCGTACCTTGGTGGGGTCCATCGGTCTGGTCCTCGCGATTCCGGTGACCACCCTCATCGCTGTTCTCGTGGTGAAGGCCACGGGCATGAAGCGCCTCGCCGCGGCAGGCGGGGGCACCGTTTCTGCTGACGAGATTAAGGACACCGGTTCGCTGGCAGCAGCTGCCGCCGTCGTAAGTTCCGGCCCGCAGGAAGAGCACGACGCCGGTGCCCGCCTTGACGCTCCCGGCGAGCCTGCACGCCCGGGAAGCCGGCGGGCCCAGCGAGAAGCGGAGCGCCGCGGCGGCAGCACCGACGAGGCCATCTGACGCCGGTTCCGGCTCGTGCTTGCAGGACCTGCCCGAGTACGGTGTGCGGGGCGAACGACAGCGGGTTTCGTCTTGCAGCCCCCGATTTGCCCACATTTGCAACAATGGATGGGTGACTGTAGTAGCAACGCCCCCCGCACCAAAGCTCGAGCTCCCGCCGTTGAAGCTCGGCGGGATCACCGTGGATACCCCCGTGATCCTTGCCCCCATGGCGGGCATCACCAACTCTGCCTTCCGCAGGCTCTGCCGTGAATACGGCGGCGGCATGTACGTGGCGGAGATGGTGACGTCCCGTGCCTTGGTGGAACGGACACCGGAATCGTTGCGCATCATCTCGCACGATGAGGACGAGAAAGTCCGTTCCGTGCAGCTCTACGGCGTGGATCCGGTGACCGTGGGTGCCGCGGTTCGCATGCTCGTTGACGAGGACCGAGCCGATCACATCGACCTTAACTTCGGCTGCCCCGTGCCCAAGGTCACCCGGCGCGGTGGCGGTTCAGCGCTCCCGTGGAAGATCGACCTCTTCACCTCCATCGTCAACACAGCGGTCAAGGAAGCCTCCAAGGGCGGCATTCCGCTGACCATCAAGATGCGTAAAGGCATTGATGAGGACCACCTGACGTACCTCGACGCCGGCCGCATCGCCCGCGACGCAGGAGTGGCCGCCGTCGCCCTTCACGGCCGGACTGCCGCGCAGTTCTATTCCGGCCAGGCCGACTGGTCCGCCATTGCGCGCCTCCGCGAGGCTCTGCCGGACATCCCGGTGCTGGGCAATGGCGATATTTGGTCCGCGGAAGACGCAGTCCGCATGGTGCGCGAAACAGGCGTGGACGGCGTCGTGGTGGGCCGCGGATGCCAAGGCCGGCCCTGGCTCTTCGGCGACCTCCAGGCAGCCTTCGAAGGCAGCGACCAGCGGCACCGCCCCGGACTCCGTGAAGTGGCTGAGGGCGTCTACCGACACGCCGAGCTGATGGTGGAGACCTTCGGCAACGACGAATACAAGGCGCTGCGCGAAATCCGCAAGCACATGGCCTGGTATTTCAAGGGCTACGTGGTGGGGGGAGAACTCCGCGCCAAGCTGGCCACCGTGCCCACCCTCGAGGTGCTGCGCGAATACCTTGATGAGCTGGACATGGACTCGCCGTACCCGGGCGTGGATTCCGAGGGCCCCCGCGGCCGTGCGGGCTCGCCCAAGAAGCCGGCCTTGCCCAAAGACTGGCTGGTGAGCCGTCAGCTGAACGCTGAACAAAGCGCGGATATCTCGGCTGCGGAGCTGGACGTTTCGGGCGGCTAGCCTCACACGTGTAAGACTGACTCTAGAAGCTCCACACCCCGGCGCTTGAAGGAGGCAGATACCCATGGGAACCGAAGCGATACTTGGCCACGACGGGACGGCCCACGATTTTGTGCTGGCCATCCCCGGTTACGCCGAGGCAGATTCCGCGCGGTGGGTTGAAGAGCCGCGCAAGAGCAACTATCGCTCCGATTTTGAACGGGACCGCGCCAGGGTCCTGCACTCTTCGGCCCTGCGCAGGCTCGGCGCAAAAACACAGGTAGTTGCCCCGGACACTGATGACTTTGTCCGGACCAGGCTGACCCACAGCCTGGAAGTGGCCCAGGTGGGCCGTGAACTGGGTCGTTCCCTTGGCTGCGATCCGGATGTGGTGGACACCGCATGCCTGAGCCACGACCTCGGCCACCCGCCCTTCGGCCACAACGGCGAGTCCGCGCTGAATGAAGTAGCGCACACCATCGGCGGCTTCGAAGGAAACGCCCAGACCCTGCGGCTGCTGACCAGGCTCGAACCCAAAGTGCTCGCCAAGGACGGCAGGCCGGCAGGACTGAACCTGACCCGCGCCAGCCTGGACGCCGCGTCCAAGTACCCGTGGTCCGCCGTCGACGCCCCCGTGATCCACGGCCACCGCACCAGCAAATTCGGTGCGTACGAGGACGATCTTCCCGTGTTTGAGTGGCTGCGTGAGGGTGCGCCGGGCAACCGGTCCTGCATCGAAGCGCAGGTCATGGACCTGGCAGATGATATTTCCTACTCGGTCCACGACGTGGAGGATGCGATCGTCGCCGGCCATTTCCAGTTGAAGTGGATGGAAAACCCGGACCATCGGGCGCGCGTTGTGGGTTACACCAAGCAGTGGTACCTGCCGCACAACGATCCCGCTGATATTGATGCCGCCCTGGCCCGGCTGGAGGCCACCAAGGTGTGGGTCCGCGAAGCAGACGGCAGCCGGAAATCCATGGCCGCCCTGAAAGACATGACCAGCCAGCTGATCGGCCGGTTCTGCCAGAGTGCCATGGAAACCACCCGCGCTCACTTCGGCCCGGCCAACCTCACCCGATACGACGCCGAACTCATGGTTCCCGAGGAAACTGTCACCGAGATCGCCGTCCTTAAGGGCCTGGCCACCACGTTTGTGATCTCCACAGACCACCGCCAGCCGGTGTACGAGCGTCAACGCGAGGTGCTGCATGCCTTGGTAGGTGTTTTGAACGCCACCGGTGACCGTCACCTGGAGCCGATGTTCGCCGCGGACTGGCGCGACGCCGTCGACGACGGAGCGCGGCTGCGGGTAGTGATCGACCAAGTTGCCTCGCTCACGGACGTCTCCGCTCTGGCAATGTACGAGCGGCTTGTGGGCAGCCTTCCCTCGCTCTGGTAAACCCCTCTGGTAAACCTTTCCTGCGTTCCGTTAACGGCGGGGACTGGTGGGGCAAGCGACTAGGATGGTCACGTGGCTGGCCTGATCAAACGTGAAGATATCGACGAAGTACGCCAGCGCACGGATATCAAAGAAGTCGTTGACGGTTACGTCACCCTCAAGGGCGCCGGGCTGGGCAGTTTCAAGGGCCTGTGCCCCTTCCACGACGAACGCTCACCCTCCTTCACTGTCCGCCCGCAAGTGGGCAGATACCACTGCTTCGGTTGCGGCGAAGACGGGGACGCCATCTCCTTCGTCCAGAAGATGGACCATAGCTCGTTCCACGAGGCCGTTGAGAAGCTGGCCGCCAGAATCGGCTACGAGCTGCGCTACGAGGACGGTGGAACCGGTCCCAGCCGTGAGGAAGTGGGCAAGCGCCAGCGCCTGTTGGACGCCCACAAGATCGCCGATGAGTTTTTCCGCGCGCAGCTGCTGACCCCCGGAGCAGCCGAAGGGCGCAACTTCCTCGATGGCCGGGGATTCGACCGTTCCGCCGCCGAACATTTTGGCGTGGGCTACGCGCCCCAGGGATGGGACGGATTGCTGAAGCACCTCCGCGGACGTGGATTCACGGACGCTGAGTTGAAACTCACAGGGATGTTTTCGGAAGGAAACCGGGGAATTTACGATCGCTTCCGGGGAAGGCTGATCTGGCCCATCCGGGACATCGCGGGAGACACCATAGGCTTCGGCGCGCGGAAGCTCTACGAGGACGACCAAGGCCCCAAATACCTGAACACCCCTGAAACCACGTTGTACAAGAAATCCCAGGTTCTCTACGGGATCGACATCGCCAAGCGGAACATCGCCAAGGAGCGGCAATTGGTAGTGGTGGAGGGGTATACGGACGTCATGGCCTGCCACCTCGCCGGGGTCACGACGGCGGTGGCCACCTGCGGTACTGCCTTCGGTACCGAGCACATCAAGGTAGCGCGGCGGCTGCTCTCGGACGACGGCAGCGGGGGAGAGGTCATCTTTACCTTCGACGGCGACGCCGCCGGCCAGAAGGCTGCCCTGAGGGCTTTCGAAGAAGACCAACGCTTCACCGCCCAGACGTACGTCGCCGTGGAACCTTCCGGCGCAGACCCCTGTGATCTTCGCCAACTCAAGGGTGACGCCGCGGTGCGCGAACTCATCAGCACCCGAAAGCCCCTGTTCGAGTTTGCCATCCGGGCCACTCTTCGGCGGCACAACCTGGATACCGTGGAAGGCCGTGTGGCTGCCCTTCGGGAAGCCGCCCCCGTGGTGGCGCAGATCCGGGACTCCGCCACGAGGCCCGGATACACGCGCAACCTGGCCGGTTGGCTGGGCATGCCCATCGAAGAAGTCAGCGGTTACGTGGGGGCAGCAGCCAAGCGGGCCGCAACCGGTGGCGGCGCCGCCAGCCCCGCAGGCCCGGCGGCCACCACACCAGCACCGGCGTCGAGCGGTCCCGTCTTCCAGCGGCCCGATCCCAGGGACCCCATAGCCGGCATGGAACGCCAAGCGCTGGAAGTGGTCCTCCAGGAGCCGGGTGTGCTGGGCGGGGGAGCCTGGGAGCGCTTCGAGGCCTCGCAATTCACCACTCCTGCCTACGCGGCCGTCCACACCGCCGTGCGGGCTGCCGGCCTGGCCCACTCGGATGACCCTGTGGCGTGGGTGGAGCAGGTCCGCCAGGAAGTCCCCGAGCCCCTGCGCGCGTTGGTCTCCGAATTGGCGGTGACGCCCCTGCCGGCGAGCACGGCCGAAGCCATGCAGCGGTACTGCCGTGACATCCTGGCCCGCCTCTTCGAATTGCAGATCACCAGGATCAAGGCCGACAAGATGGGGCAGCTGCAGCGCTTGGACGCGGGGGCAAATCCGGAGGAGTTTCAGCGGCTGAACCGTGAGCTGATGCAACTCGAAATGGAGCGCAGGGCGCTCCGCTCGGATGGCTGAAAGTGCCGATTTCACTTTCCGGCGGGCCCCTGTTAAGCTAGTAACCGCTTCATTCCTCCGTAGCTCAATTGGCAGAGCATTCGACTGTTAATCGAAGGGTTACTGGTTCAAGTCCAGTCGGAGGAGCGCGCAATACCCCCGTTTCGTTCACTCGGAACGGGGGTATTTTTATACCCCGAGGGGTATGCGGTGCCGATTTCGCATTCCGGTTGAACCTTTGCTAAAGTCATAACCGCTTCATTCCTCCGTAGCTCAATTGGCAGAGCATTCGACTGTTAATCGAAGGGTTACTGGTTCAAGTCCAGTCGGAGGAGCATCAGGACCCCGTACCGGTTTTAGAGCTGGTACGGGGTTCGTTTTTTTCCTGGACTTTCCTAGACGAAGTCCATCTCCACTTGCAGGAAACGGGCTGCCTCGGACACCGCGGCCATGAACGAATCCTGTTCGGTGGGCGGCGTCCTTGGCTCCCGGGGATGCCATTCGTGGGGCGCTGAGTAAACGCGGGTGAAGCCGCCACCAGGAGGCGCGTAGAAGATGCCGAAGCGCTGGACAGGCCACTCAGGCGAGGTCTCCGGGGCGACCAGCAGCGCGGCCCCCGTTTCCGGGTTGTACCACTGAGCAATCGGGCGGCGACGGTCATCGGTGAAAAGCCCGGCGGCGTAAAGCGCGGCAGACTGCGGGCTGGTCACCGAGCACAGACGGTCCCACCACAGCGGCAGGATGCGTTCATCCCGACGCTGCCACGGTGCCGGAAGCGGCTGCAGCTCTGGCCAAGGGGGCACATCACCACTTTATCGCCGGTACGGGGCCTGCAAAAGGGCGAGTGCTATCTGGAGAGCCCAAGCCGGGGGTAGAGCACTTCGAATCCTTTGGTCAGTCCCGCGTTCAATGCCAAGCCAACGTGACCTCCGTTGGGCACCTCGTAGTAGGTCACCGCCATCCCTGCCTGCCTGGCCGCTGCTGAGACTGCCTGGGCGGCCGCGACGTAGGTGGTGTCGTCCGAGCCCACAGTGAATACTGCCGTTGTGTTGGGGAACTGCTTTCCCTTCATGATGTTGATGGGCTTCTGCGCGTCGTAGGCTGCCTGGTTGCCGTTGAAGATCGATGCCAGGTTGCCCGCCGGATCCTCCGCACCGGGGAATTCCTCACCTGAGATATCCACCACGTTGCCCCACATCTCCGGATATTTGACCGCGAAGGAAATGGCACATTGCCCGCCGTTGGAGTAGCCGGCAATGGTCCAGTGTTCGCGGTCCGGGAGGATGTTCAAGTTGGCTTTGGCCCAGTTAACAACGTCCTCGTTGATGTACTTCTCCACGTTGCCGTATTTGGCGGTGTCGAGGCAGAGGGTGTCATCCTGGTCCGGGCCGATCTGGTCCGCGACGATCGCGATGGGGGCCAGGCCATTGTTCTTAGCGGCGAACTGATCCAGGGCAGCAGACACGTATTGCGGATCAGGGAGTCCTGGCTGGCCCATCATGAGGACGAACAAGGGCAGCTTGGGCGGATGGGCCGTCAGGGCCGCAGGGGGCAAGTAGATGCCCGCCGGCCTGGCAGTGAAACCGGACGCGGTGGCTGGAATGACCTGTGTGCCGGCCTCGCCCTGTGCCGGCTGGTCCGCCGGCGGCTTCCAGTTCTGCCATAGCGGACCTGCCGGAGTGGAGGCATCAGGGTCCGGCTTTGCCAGTTGGATGGCGCCCTCCGTGGAGATCCCCAGCGCCGAGCCGAGCGTCTTGTTCAGCCCGAACTCTGTATTGATGCCGAGCGCGGCCACCAGGATGAACACGGGAATCGATACCGCTGCCACCACCTTCCGCCACCGCGGGCTACGACGGAAACTGACCACGGCCAGACCCAGGGCGGCGAAACAGGCGAGGGCCCAGAACCACACCCGAGGTGTCAGTCCCACGTGGAAGACGTCCAGGACGTCCTCCACGAGCCACACGGTCAACCACCCGAACAGACCCGCGACCACTACCGCCGTGACCGCAGTGAGGGCCCAGCGCGCTGACGGCCGGAGGAACAAGAGCAGGAAAAACACGACGCCGATCACTCCGGCGATCGTCATGACTACCGGGCCGCTGATCTCGAGTTTCAGGAGGTCGTTCATGGCCGCCCGGTCCGCTTGGGCGTCATGCGGCTGGCTCTTTGGCTACCATTTGCCGCAACAGCCCGGCACTTTGGGTGGGGGACAGCCCCGGCAGGTAGGCCGAACCCACCGCGATGCCGATGGACGGCAAGGCCAACGGGTCCTGGTAGTACATGTACAGGGTCCGGTGTTCAGGCTGGAACCTTGATTTGAAAGCGGCCAAGGATTTGAAGCCGTACATGGGTTCCAGGGCGTTCCCCAGAAGTGCCAGGACGCGGTCCAGGGTGCTGCGGTCTCCGTCCCCGGCACCGCCGCCTGCGTTGGCGAGCGGCGAGCCGGACAACGAGATCCGGGGTACTTCCTCTTTGAAGTGGGTCACGGCAGAGGCGATGAGGAACTCCATGACGCCCTTGAATCCTGTGGTCCGGCGGCGCATGAAGTCCAAGGTCCACCCGGAGATGGCCCCGTGGCTGAAGACGGGGAGCCAGCTGGTGACTCCATGGACTAGTCCGTCGTCATCCACGGCCACGCAGCAGAGCACCTCGGGATCTTTGAGCTCGTTCAAGCCACCCAGGGTGAAGCCCATCTCAGGAAGCGCTTTGTCAGCTACCCATTCTTCGGAGATCTCCGCCAGCTGCGCCCTGATACCCGGAGGCATTTCAGGGTAGGGGTACCAGCGATCTTTGATGGAAAGCTTGTCTGCACGGTTCAGGGCGGTCCGGACGTTCTGCCATTCCTTGCCCTTGAAGGTCATGGCTTGGACGTTGAGGAGTGTCTCTTCCGCCACCTCGAGTTTCCTGAAGCCATGGGGTAGGAGTGGGACATCCAGCTCTGCCGTTGCGGAATAGAAACACGGGATCAGCCCCAGGTTGGCGCAGTGCTTGACGAAACCCGTAGCCGCATCGGCGTGGTGTTCGCTGGCGCCAAAAGGACCGGCAACGGTGAGGGCAACCCCGTTGTGGACCTGATAGGCGATTCCAGCTTTCCTGTCCGGGGTGAACCAGTACTGGTTGTTGTCCCAGAGCGCCATCCAGGACAACGTGCCGCCGCCATTATGCAACAGCTCCCGGGTGTGCCCCAGATCCGCTGCGGGATCGGTGGCCATCATCCTGAACCGCCGGAAGTTGTTCAGGACAAGCACCAGAATGCAGAGCCAGATGACGTCTCCACCCAGGCCGTACAGCACGGTGCTCAGGACGCCTTGGGGGAGGGCCACCACGAACGGGACAGGGAAAGGAACCAGGATATGGGTCAGTTGCCCGGCAAGGTCCACCAGCGTAGAGCGGCCCGGATTGCCTTCAACGAACCAGAACACCACGTAGAGGACCACAGCTGCCACAGCAAGGATGAGCGAGGTCCGGCCGAGGACCCGGTACCCGGCATCGCTGGATTCGACGCGGAACTTATGCCGGTTGACCAGCAGCATCACAGCGATGATGACCGGGGCGAGGACTGCGGGTATCGCGTACAGGAGCAGGTACGCGACGTCCTCATCGCCTACTGCGACCCCCGGATCCGTGACGTACTGGACGATGGACAGGACGGTCACGGCCGCCAGATACAGCTGGATAACGAGTGTCAGCCGATACGCCAGCCGCCGGCCGCGCCTCAATCCCTCGGCGCAGACAAGGAGCAGCAGCACAGGAATCAGCGTCAGGATCGCCGCGCCAAAGCTCTGGACGCCCACGATGCTTTGCAGGGTGACACAGTTGCTGTCGTTATTACACGCTTCCTGAACCTCGTCGGCGTCGGGACTGGCTTGGAGCATTACTTCGGAAACGACGGACAGGGGGCCGATTTCCCACGTTCCGGTCAGCTGCGTCAGCAATGGACCCACCGCGAAGACACCCACCACGGTGCCCACCAGGAACCGTGTTTCGCGAAGGCTTGAGGAGTGCAGCGATCCCGCCCGTCGGCGCAGGGCCAGCGACTGGATGGCCCACCCTGCCAGGATCCCGATCACGGCCCCGGCCAGGGCCTGGAGGGTTTGGGCGACGCCAACAAACAGGGCAAACATCAGCGTGGCGGCCAGCAGCCACGTCCTCAGGCGGCGACGCCACAGGGCCTCAAGTGCCGCCGTCGAGCATCCCAACGCCGCGGCAGCGCCACCATAGGCACCCACAACATATTCGCCGCCCAGGAAACTAAGCCATTGGTCGCTGGCATCAGTTCCAAAAGTTACGAGGGCTACCAGGACCAGGGCACTGAGGGCGGAACCGGCAACGAAGGCAGCCAGCGCCGGCCAAAGGCCCATGACGCGTTCGGCGATGCCCACTCCCACCAGGATCGCCGCTGTGCAGGCCAGGTAGTCGAGTAAGGACGAAGCGAAGAACGCCGACGTGAAGATTGACCACCAAGGTCCTGGTTCCACCGCCAAACCAAGGCCCACTTGGTTCAGCAACTCTTGGCCGGGACCGTTGATGAGGCTGCCGGATATGGCCCCCAGCACCCAGAGCAGTACCACCAAGGCCAGCGTCAGTGGCAGTTTCCGCAGGGTTGCCAGGCCGCGCGCACTGCCCTGAAAGACAACAGCCGTGCTCATGTGATGTCCCCTTCACCGGTTCAAGCACCGGTTACCCCGGCTGGCCACCATTCTGCCCTGCGGCAGGCAGTTAGGGGAGGGTTTGGTTATTCCCGACGTCGGCGGGTCGCCTGTGGAGGGCGACTAGTCCCGCTTCCAAGGGCCAGGATTCACGCGGTAGAGGATAGCAGCGCCGATCACGGCGCCCAGGATGGCACCAAACAGCGCGCTGCCGGCGGCGCGACCGAGAAGAGCACCGGCGACGGCGCCAAGCAAGGCGCCAAGGAAAAGGCCCCTGCCGTTGCGGTGCGGTTTATTAGTCATGATCACAGCCTACGGGGGCGGTTCTAATGAATGGACGGAACCGACCGCGGCCGGACAATCAGCCACAGCGCGGCAATGGAGCCCGTAATGCAAGCGGCCATGACGGCACCCATGGGCACTGCGGAGCTGACGCCGAGCCAACCGACCACCGGCGGGACTATACCGGCCATCATGAACTGGGAGGCACCCAGGAGCGATGCAGCGGTGCCGGCTTGAGCGCCGTGGTTGGCCAAGGACAGGACCTGAACGCACGGGAACATGAAGCCGGTGGCGCAGATGTAGAACCACAACGGGATGAGGATGCCCCACAAGCCCACATGGAAAAGGTCCAAAACGACAATCAGGGCGGCCATGAGCACCATAAAGAGGGTTGCTCCAGCCACGATCCATTGCGGGGCCACCCGTCTGATGAGGCGTGAGCTGATCTGCACGCCTGCCACGATGCCCAGTGAGTTGATGCCGAACAGGATGCCGTACTCCTGTGGGGAGAATCCGTAGACGTTTTGGAACAGGAACGTGGAAGCCGAGAGGTAGGCGAACAAGCCGCCGAAGTTGAGGCTTCCCACCAGCACCATGCCGACGAAGATCCGGTCCGTCAGGACTGTTTTGTAGCGTTGCCGCACGGTAACGGCGGACTTGCCCCGTTGGTCCGCCGGAAGCGTCTCGCGGATGAAGAAGATCGAGGCAAGGATCACCAGCAGGCCGTAGCCGGCCAGGAAGTAGAAGATGCCCGGCCAAGGGAAGGCCAACAGCAGCTGGGACCCGATGACGGGTGCCAGGATGGGGGCCAGTCCGTTGACCAGTGACATGCGCGAGAACATCCGGACCATGGAGTATCCGTGAAAGAGGTCCCTGACCATGGCCATGGCCACGACGCCGCCTCCGGCAGCACCGATGCCCATCAGGACACGGAACAAGGACAGCATTCCGATGTCTGTGGCCAGTGCTGCACCGAGCGATGAGCCGATGTGTACGGCAGTGGCCAGGATCAGCGGTAGTCGACGACCCACCTTGTCACTGAAAGGTCCCACCAAGAGCTGGCCGAGCCCGAAACCAACCGTTGTGCCGGTCAGCGTGAGCTGGATGGCCGCCGCCGAGACATCAAAACTCTCTTCCAACGCGGGGAAAGCCGGAAGATAGAGGTCGATGGTGAAAGGACCCAGGGCAGTCAGGGCACCCAACAGCAGAATGTAGACAAGTTTTTCACGTCGGCTCAGAGAATCGCCCGGAGCAATGGGAGAGGTCACGATCATCTATCCTATGGCCCGGATCATATTTATTGGGCGTATGACGGGCGCGCCGGGGCCCGATCCCGAAAGTTCAGCAGGAACCTGAATGATAGCTTTGAGAACAGGTGTATGCGGGGATTGTTTTCCGCCGCGTTCGCCTTACACGATGCCCAGAGGAAGCAGTTAGGCGGAACCCATGAGTGGACGTCACACAGGCCGGCCCAGTCAAGGGCCAGCCATTCGTAGTTTGCCGAAGACCCTCAAGCTCGTTGCAAGGCTGGCTCCGAGGCAACTCAACGACGAAATCGCCTTGGCGAAGGTCGAACTTAAGCGAAAGGCCACACAGGTTGGCGTCGCCGGCGCCTTCTTCGGAGTAGCGCTGGTTTTCCTGGCGCTCCTAATCATTGCCCTGGTTGTCGCGGCGATCCTTGGTTTGGCCACCATCATGCCCGGCTGGCTTGCGGCCCTGGTGGTTGCGGCGTTGTTCCTGGTGATCGTAGCCATCGCATCCCTGATAGGAATTGCCAAGTTCAAGAAGGCCATGCCCCTGGTTCCTGAGGACACCATCCGGGGAATCAAACATGATCTCGGAATTGCCAAGGAAGGCTCCGACTTCGACGAGTCCATCCTCGATCCCAACTCGCCCGCCGCCAAAGCCGCCAAGGCTGAAAAGGAAGCGTCCGCAGAGAAGGCCAAGGCTGAAAAAGCTGCCAAGGAAGCCGCCAAGGAAGCGGACGCCGTCAAGGCGCCCACCGAAGCTGAGCTTCGCTCGCGCCTGAAGCGCCGCCGCGAACACCTCACTGGTGTGCGTGACGAGCTCGGTGAACAGCTCGACGTCAAGAAGCAGGGACAGGCGTTGCTCGAGAGTGCCAACGGGAAGTTCCAGGAGAGCAAGGAATTCGCTGCCGCGAAATTTGCCGACCTCGGAGACTCTGTCCCGGAGAGCCTCACCGAAAGGCTTGCCGCCCGGTGGAAGGACCTCGCAGCTTTCGCCACCGCTGCCGTGGTCTTCGTTGTGGCGCTGCGGAAGCTACTGAAGAAGTAGAAGCCAGCCGCGCCATCAGACACTGAAGACAAGCAAGGGGGACAGGATGAGATTGATCGGAGCTGGGTCGCGACCCGACCGGCCGCAGGTTGATCACGACCTCATCTTCACCGTTCCCAATATCCTCACAGTCCTTCGCTTCATGGGCGTGCCGCTCTTTGTCTGGCTCGTCCTGTCCGAACAGGAGTATGGTTTCGCGGTCCTGGTGCTCGTCATCATGGGCAGCACCGATTGGGTGGATGGCTATATTGCCCGGCGCTTCGACCAGACATCCAAGCTCGGCCGGATCCTCGATCCCATGGCTGACCGTGCCGCACTGCTGGCGGTCGCCTTCACCCTGGCGATTGCCGGCGTCGTGCAGTGGTGGTACCTGGCCGCGCTGCTGGTACCGGACACAGTCCTGGCCATTGCATCTTTGATCTACTTCCGAAGCCACCCTGACCTTCCGGTCAGCATCATTGGAAAGATCCGCACGGCGCTGCTGCTGGTCGGCACTCCGCTGCTTGTCCTGTCCAAACTGCCTATTCCGTTGACCGAGGTCTACTTCGTGGCGGCTTGGACGTTCCTGGGCCTCGGCCTGATCGGCCACTGGATAGCGGCATATAACTACTACTGGGCCATCCTGCGCAAAGGAAAAGAATTGAAAACCGACGACGGCGGACGAGGCTGATGGTCTGGCTGGCGGTTTTTCTCGCGGTACTTGGTGCCTTCTTCCTTGCCATCGGTGCCCAGCGGCAGGGCAGCGCCGTGAAAGCCGACACGGGCGGCTTGGCACTGAGCTCCAATGGGTTCCTGCGGCTCCTGCGAAATCCCCGCTGGATGCTTGGACTGTTGTTCCTCGCCCTCGGAATGGTGATGAACGCAATCGCGCTGGTGTCAGCACCCCTCACGGTGGTGCAGCCGATTGGTGCCATTGCGCTGGTCATCACCACGGTGGTCAACGCCAAGGACCAGGGCCTGAGCATCAACCGTGCAACCGTGGTGGCCATCAGCGCCTGTGTCGCGGGTTCAGCACTGTTCGTCCTCCTGGCCGTCAACGTCACGCAGGAGAACCACCACGTCAATACTGAGGACGAACTGACCATTGTCCTGTTGTTGGCCCTGGCAGTGGGCATTTTTGGGACACTGGCCGTCCTGTTCAAACACCGGATGAGTGCCTTCATTTACATTTTGGGCGCCGGTGTCCTGTTCGGTTTTGTTGCCGTCCTGACCCGCATCATCGGCAAGCACCTGCTCGACCCCAACGGCTTGTTCCTGCTCAACGTCCAGTGGTACACGCTCGTAGCAATTGTGGCCGCCGGGGGACTCGGCTCATGGTTCGTCCAGAGTGCCTATTCCGGGGGTCCGCCGGACCTGGTCATTGCCGGACTGACCGTGATTGACCCGATGGTTGGCATCGCAATTGGCATTGTGATCCTGGGTGAGCTTCGTCCCGATGTCCACGCCGTGATGGCCATCGCCATGGCCGCGGCCGCTACGCTTGCTATCGTGGGGGTTATTGCCCTGAGCCGGCACCACCCGGAAGTCACCAAACGCAAGAAGGACGCGAAGGCGGCTGCCAACCGGAAGGCCCAAGGCAAAGCTTGACTTGCGCCACCGCTCTCGCGGACGGCAACCCGGCGACACCGCAGCATTGCCACAAGCAGTGCTGTTCGCACCGTGACCATCAGGAGTTCTCCACGTGACCATTCCCGACACCACCAAGCCCCTCACCATACTGATTGCCGCGGATACTTACCCGCCGCACGTCAACGGTGCCGCACAGTTCGGCTACCGCCTGGCCAAGGGGATGACGGCACGCGGGCATAACGTGCACGTGCTGGCCTGCCGTCCGGACACGGGCAAGAGCTACACCGAGTTCCGCGACGAAGCCACCGTTCACCGGCTCCGCTCCCACGGCGTCTTCACCCACGAGTACTTCCGAATCTGCTTCCCGTGGGAGATCAAGAAGGAAATCAGCCTTCTTTTCGATCGGGTCCAACCGGACGTCGTTCACATCCAGAGCCACTACATGATTGGCGAGCACGTCCTCTACGAGGCTGTTAAGCGCGGCATCCGGATTGTGGCCACCAACCACTTCATGCCCGAGAACCTCAACCCCTTCCTTCCGTTCCCGCAGTGGTTCAAGGATATTGTTGGCCGGATTTCATGGAAGGACATGGGCAAGGTCATGGGCCAGGCGGACGTGGTCACCACGCCGACGCCACTGGCTGCCAAGGCCATGCACCAGCACGCTTTCCTGCGTAAAGTCTTGCCTCTTTCCAACGGCATCGACTCGTCTGCTTACGAGCTGCAGCCTGGTGAAGTCATCGAGCCGCACGCCAACCCCACAGTCCTGTTCGTCGGCCGGCTCGCCGAAGAAAAGCACATCGACGTGCTGATCGATGCCGTGGCCAAGACCCCGCGCGAACTGAATGTGAACCTGGAAATCGTGGGCGGCGGCGAAGTCCGCCCTGCCCTTGAGGCCCAGGTGGCGAAGCTTGGACTGGGTGACCGTGTGAGGTTCCTCGGGCTTGCCAGCGACGAGGACCTGCGGGAGGCCTACATCAAGGCAGATATCTTCTGCATGCCCGGAACAGCCGAGCTGCAGTCTCTGGTGACCTTGGAGGCCATGTCTGCTTCCACTCCTGTGCTGTTGGCCAACGCCATGGCACTGCCGCATCTGGTCCGTGACGGGGAGAACGGGTACCTCTTCACCCCCAATGACAGCAACGAGCTGGCGGACAGGATCACCCAGCTGGTGGGTCTTCCCCAGGACGAGCTTGAGGCGATGGGCAAGCTGAGCCGCGAGATGGTGGAGCCACACAGCATCAACGGAACCCTCCAAACCTTTGAGGACCTCTACCGCGGTGCCACTTACGAGGACATGGTGGTGTGACAAAAGCACTCCCTGGCAGCTATTACAATTGCTGGAGTGCTTTGCCCGGAACTGCTGCTTTGCGGTGGCCGGACCGGGCATCAAGGGGCTATAGCTCAGCTGGTTAGAGCGCGGGACTCATAATCCTAAGGTCCTCGGTTCAAGTCCGAGTAGCCCTACATTTCACACGGGAGCCGTGGCCGACGATTCATCTTCGTCGGTCACGGCTCTTTGCGGTTACTGGCCCCTGACTGCCTCGGACAACTCGTGGCGAAGGCGGCTTTCCTCGTCACTGCCCGTGGTGGGTAAACGCAGGAGACGGATGTTATGAGCGCGGCAGATGGCATCTTTGTGGGCATCCCGAGCCTGCTGCACGGGATTGTTCTCATGGAACGCATATCCATCGACTTCAACTGCAAGAACGGGCAAGTTGCTGATGCGGTTGTAGACCACAAAGTCCAAGGTCGCCCTGTTTTGGACGTAGGAACGCTGTTCGGGCGTGAGTATCGACAGGTTTGGCAGCAGGCTCCGCAGCACGACTTGCGGAGCTATGGCCAAATCGCTGAAGGGCTCATCCGCGATCAGCTCAGTCAACAGCGTCCACATGATGTTTTCCGAAGGAAACTGTGAGTTGCGCCGGACCCTGCTGGCAAACGGCCTCAGTAGCGCCGAATACTCCGTGTACAAGAGGTCGAAGATTGACAGGACGCTGCTGTCGAAAAAACCATCCTCAGGGTTTCGGTATCGGATGAAATGAACGAGATCCCGAAGGTGGCGACTCGTTGGAAGCATCTCATTGTTCGTTACCAGAACGAACCGTTTCACTGCACGGGAAACTGCGACATTGACCAAATGCGGGTCGTCGACGAAGCCGATGCCCGCTTGCCCGCTGTTCGTCTCGTCCAGAACAGTACTCATGATAATTACGGACTTTTGCCGCCCCTGAAACTTGTGAACTGTATCGGCCTGGATGGTAGCGAGTAGTGCTTCTGTGACCTTGTCCACTTGCCGCCGATACGGTGTCACCACACCGATTTCGTGGTTAGGGATGCCTGAACAGAACTGGCCCAGGACTTCTTTGGCGATGACGTCCGCCTCACGTTGGTTGGTTCGGCCACCGCTGTGGTGCTGACGCATGTGGTTCCCCGCAGCAGTCCGGACTACGACGAGCGGCCGCCCCTCAGCGTCGCCAGTGGTGTAGGGAACAAGCTGCCCGCCGTAGAACTTCCTGTTGCAATAGTCGATGATCGCCGGATCGCACCGGTAATGCTCCCGGAGCATGGTGCGGGGAAGGTCGGCACCGAATTGATCGATGATCGAGGACAGAACGTTGTGCAGCGTGTAGTCGACACTGGGCGACGGTGCTTTCAGGGAGTTCCGTGAGGCCCTTTCGTCGGTGATGTGTTGGAGTTGCTGCAGGTCTCCCACGACGATGACGTTCCGTGCGCATGCGAGCGCCAGCCCGGCAGCGAGCAGGTCAACCTGGGAAGCTTCGTCGATGATCAAGTAATCCAGGAGCTTCCCTGTGGGGATGTTTCTTCGCAAGGAGTGGCAGGTGCTAAGCACCACCGGGTAGTCGGAGGTAAATTCTGCGAAGTCGGTCTTATAACTGCTTTCCGTGTAGGTCCTTCTCCGTTTCCGGGCATATCGGTCATGGAGTACCGCCTCGAGCCGTTGCCTGGAGGCCCGCTGATGATCCTCTTCCAGACGCGGGTAATCCTCAGCGGCCAGAATCGCATTCGCGTGATCAATGTGCTGCCCCAGCTCAGCTATCTTCTTGTTGTAGTAGGTGCCTTGCAGACTCAGGACAACATCAGTCTCACTGCTGTTCACCTTGCCCAGGGCCCCGTATCGCAGGCGAAGTCCGATGCGTCTGAAGAACCTACGCAGCGGACCTTCATCCAGAGGAACGGAGGACGTTTCGGCCAGGAATTCGAGGATGCGTCGGGACGAGCCGGGCAGGGGCGGTATTGCGTTCAGCCCATCGGAATCAGGGCGGGTCGCTTGAAGGAGGAAATGGCGCCTCTCGAGATTGAACGCTTCCAGCTCGTGCTTCCACTGCGCCACCTGCCGGGCCGTCTCTTGTAAGCCGCGCAAGCGCCTGTCGAGGGCAGCTACCCGGTCTGCTTGGGGCGCTTCGCAGCGGGGACTGCTGAGGAAACGATCGACATCGGAATTTCTGCTTTCCTGACACGCGAAGAATTCGTCCATTTTCTCCTTGCGACGAAGGTCCGCCACGATGTAGCCCACACCTTCTTCCACGAGTTTGTCCCGAACATTCTCAACAGCTGCGTTGTTGAAGGAGACGATTCCAACCGTCTTGCTTGGGACGGCGACTATGTTGGCAACGAGATTCAGTATGGTTTGGGTCTTTCCGGTTCCCGGTGGACCGTCGATCACGGAGATTCGGTGACTGAGGCCATTCAACAAGGCTTCGCGTTGGCTGATGTTTGAGGAAAAGGGCAGTATTGGGTGCTGTTGAACCTGGCCCTCGGATTCAATTGGCTGACCCCGGAGGTAAAGATCCAGGGCGCTTCCTTTAGGGATGTTCTTAAAATTCTCATACTGTCTGCGAAGCGGGTCATCCTCCCGCAGTTTCGAAGAGACATCCCGCCAATAATCCAGTACTGCCTGGGCTTTCAGTTCTTCATCGGACGGCCGGGAGATGGCTATTTCAAAGTCCTGACAGTTTCGATACCCAATACGTGACTCGGCCGAGTGAAAAACACGCCACCACGCTCCATGGGGCGACTCGAAGCGGAGGACCTCCGTAACGCCTTCGACCACCCTGCCCCGAACGCTCACCACGTCCTGGGGCCCAAGGAGTGTCGACGACGGATTCCGAAGGATGATGACGTTTTCCGCAGAGTATCTGTAGCTCTTTCCGGAACCAAAGGTGACATGGACGAAGGCACCGTCGGCGCGGTACTCCACCACCTCCGGGGTCTTATCATCAAGGCCGTTGTGTTGACGGTTGCGGACCAGAATCGCCTCGCGTCGTGGATTGATCATCGGAAAGTCCCCCAGTTGAGTGCAGCGTTGCACAACCGACGTTACAGAAATGCCCCTTGGAACAGAGGCATTGGAAAACCCGGAATGAGATGTCCTCCATTGCGGGGACCGTAGATCCTGCGGTATGTTACTCATCAGTAACCTACTACTCGCCGGTAACTTGGCTGCCTGTTCCCATGGATGCGGTGCAGTTCGTCCGGACTCGATGTGGTCGCAGGTGACCACCCTTGAAGGAGCGAATATGTCCAACGCTGCATTCGATGCCACCAACCTTCCGTATGCCGACGGCGACTTCTACGCCTTTGAGCAGTTGCTGACAGGAAAAGAGCAGGACCGCCTCGCGGAGGTCCGGGAATTCCTGGCCCGCGAAGTCAAGCCCATTGCCGTGGACTGCTGGAACCGTGGCGAGTTCCCGATGGACCTCATCCCGAAGCTTGGCGAACTGGATCTGGTCAGCCCCGTGCGTCGGCAGGGATACTCCAATGTGTTCGCCGGAATGCTCCACGCAGAAATGACGCGCGCTGATGCTTCGATTGCTACGTTCATGGGCGTTCACGACGGCCTCTTCACGGGCTCCATCGAGGCGCTGGCGTCGCAGGAGCAGAAGGACGCCTGGCTGCCGGACATCTACTCCCTGAGGAAGATCGGCGCTTTCGGCCTGACTGAGCCCTTGGGTGGCTCGGACGTAGCCGGTGGAACGCGCACTACCGCCAAGCGTGACGGGGATAACTGGATCCTCAACGGCGCCAAGCGCTGGATCGGCAACGCAACTTTCTCCGACTGGGTGGTCATCTACGCCAAGGACGTGGCCGATAACCAGGTCAAGGCGTTCTTGGTGGACACCACGTTGCCCGGCTACTCCGCCAGTAAGATCGAGAACAAGATCTCCCTGCGTACGGTGCAGAATGCGGACATCGTTCTGGACAATGTGGTGGTGCCCGACTTCTTCAAGCTTGCCAACGGCAACAGCTTCCGTGATACCAACAAGGTCCTCAAGGTGACCCGCCTGGCGGTGGCCTGGCAGGCCGTTGGGCTGCAGATGGCGGCCTTTGATGTCGCCCGGCAGTACTCCGTGGAACGTCAGCAGTTCGGGCGCCCGCTGGCGGCCTTCCAGCTGGTGCAAAATCAGCTGGTCCAAATCCTCGGCAACACCGTAGCTTCCATGGGCATGATGGTTCGCCTGGCCCAGCTCGAAGACGCGGGTGTGGCGAAGGACGAGCAGTCGGCACTGGCCAAGGCGTTCACTACGGCACGCATGCGCGAAAGCGTTGCCCTGGGACGCAGCATCCTGGGTGGCAATGGAATCGTCACGGACTACGGAATGGCCAAGATCTTCTCCGATGCCGAGGCCATCTACTCTTACGAGGGCACTCATGAGATCAACACCCTGGTGACCGGCCGGGCCATTACGGGTGTCTCGGCCATCGTCTAGAACATTCGCTGGCGCCGCGGGACTCAAGTGCGTGGACGCGGGCGTGCGGGGACTCACTGGAGCGGCAGCAGGATGGACGGCCTCATGTCCGCCACGAAGCCCAACGGATTGACGTAGTCCTCGCCGCGCCGCACGCCCCAATGCAGGCAGGTCGCATTGCTGCAGTGGCCGGGTTCCGTGGTGCCGATGACTTGTCCCTTGCGCACGGTGTCACCGGCCTTGAGTCCACTGGTCACCGGCTCGAAACTGCTCTTGAGGCCGTCACCTTGATCGATGGTCAGCACAGGACGGTCAACCACCACGCCGGCAAACGTCACCACGCCGTCGGACGGCGCCGTGACCGGGGCGCCGTCGGGCGTTGGCCCTAAATCCACGCCCCGATGCCCGCTGAGCCACGGCTTGTCAGGCGGGTCGAAGGTCCGCAGGACCGAAGGCTTGGGGGAGAGAGGCCAGCCCCACCGGGCCTCGGGCGGGGACGACTCTGGCGCGGGCGCGGAACTGCTCGTCCCTCCGGCGACAACGAGGGCGAAAAATGTGGACATGATGAGCTTCAGAACGGGCATGAACCCAGCCTTCCGAGACCATGGACCCGGGTCGATCCCCGGCCTTCCTTATGTGGACAACGGGTGGCGGCGCGCGGTCAAACCTGTGGGGTCGCTGTAGTACACTTGGTGGAGCAGTTTGCTGTGCCCTCAAGCTTGTTCAGGAGCATGTCTCATTCAGATATGTGAGGGTCCCAGGCTGACTACGCGTATCCAGCCCTCCACCAGCGAAGCCTCATGGCTTTGTGCTGCGGGGGATTGCGCCTCTTGCGGTCCGGCCGAGCCCAGGCTCCATGCCGGATGAGAAGTGCAATGGATGCCAGGAGCCACGCCCATCCGGGCAAAGGCTAAACAACCGTCAACTATTGGCAGGGTAAGAGCAGCCCCTTGGGCTCTCTCATGAATGACCTGCCGGAAGGAGCGTCGGCATGCCCGTCGTAACTATGCGCCAGCTGCTTGACAGCGGCGTCCACTTTGGACACCAGACCCGTCGTTGGAACCCGAAGATGAAGCGCTTCATCTTCACGGAGCGCAACGGCATCTACATCATTGACCTTCAGCAGTCGCTGTCCTACATCGACCGCGCCTACGAGTTCGTCAAGGCTACTGTCGCCCACGGCGGCACCGTCTTGTTCGTTGGCACCAAGAAGCAGGCTCAGGAAGCAATTGCCGAGCAGGCTACCCGCGTTGGCCAGCCGTACGTCAACCAGCGTTGGTTGGGCGGTATGCTCACCAACTTCCAGACCGTCGCCAAGCGTATCCAGCGCATGAAGGAACTCGAAGAGATCAACTTCGACGACGTCGCCGGTTCGGCTTACACCAAGAAGGAGCTCCTGCTCCTCAAGCGTGAACTCACCAAGCTCGAGTCCAACCTCGGTGGTATCCGCAACCTGACCAAGGCTCCCTCGGTTCTCTGGGTTGTTGACACCAAGAAGGAACACCTTGCTGTTGACGAAGCCAAGAAGCTGAACATCCCGGTTGTTGCCATCCTGGACACCAACTGCGATCCCGACGAAGTTGACTTCCCGATCCCGGGTAACGACGACGCCATCCGCTCCGTCAACCTGCTCACCCGCGTTGTTGCCGACGCCGTAGCTGAGGGCCTCATCGCCCGCAACCAGCGCGCAACGGGCACCACCGAAGCTCCGGAAGAGCCGCTGGCTGAGTGGGAGCGCGAGCTCCTCGAAGGCAGCAAGGCTGAAGAAGCAGCGGCAACCGAGGCTCCGGCGGCAGAAGCTCCCGCAGCTGAGGCGCCCGCAGCAACTGAAGCTGCAGCCGGCGAAGCCGAAGAAGCCAAGTAAATCTGGACCTTCCCTGACGCTGGAGACTGCGTCGGGGGCAACTGACAGGATGGCGGCTCACACGGTGGGCTGCCGTCCTGTCAGTCCGTAAACACACAAAATTTCTAGACAGAGGGGTTCACATGGCGAACTACACTGCTGCTGACATCAAGGCCCTGCGCGAGCGCACCGGCGCCGGCATGATGGACGTCAAGAAGGCTCTTGACGAAGCCAACGGTGACGCCGAGAAGGCCATCGAGATCATCCGCATCAAGGGCCTCAAGGGCGCTACCAAGCGCGAAGGCCGTTCCACTGCTGAAGGCCTGGTTGCTGCCAAGGTCAACGGCGGCGTCGGCGTAATGATCGAGGTCAACTGCGAGACTGACTTCGTTGCCAAGGCTGACAAGTTCATCCAGCTGGCCGACAAAGTTCTTAACGTTGCAGTCGAGTCCGGCGCAGCCGACCTCGAAACCCTGCTGGCCACCGAGGTTGACGGCAAGCCGTTGTCCGAGGTTGTTGTCGAAGAGGGCGCAGTCCTCGGCGAGAAGGTTGTTGTCCGCCGTATCTCCCGCGTTGAGGGCACCACGGTTGACGCCTACCTGCACAAGACGTCCAAGGACCTCCCGGCCCAGGTCGGCGTTCTGTTCGCTGTTGACGGTGAAGGCGAAGCCGCTTCCACCGCCGCGCACGACATCGCTGTGCACGTTGCAGCCATGGCTCCGAACTACCTGACCCGCGAGGACGTCCCGGCCGAACTGGTCGAGTCCGAGCGCCGCATCGCGGAAGAGACCGCAAAGGCTGAAGGCAAGCCCGAAGCTGCTCTTTCCAAGATCGTGGAAGGCCGCGTGACGGGCTTCTACAAGGGTGAAGTTCTGGTTGACCAGGCATTCGCCAAGGATTCCAAGAAGACTGTTGCACAGGTCCTCGAAGAAGCCGGCGTCAAGGCAACCGCAGTAACCCGTTTCCGCGTAGGAAACTAGTAATTCATGAAAAGGGGTGGTCACTTCGGTGGCCGCCCCTTTTTCATGCACCCGTCCGGGTAGTACCTGCGCGGACCCACAGCACGATAATCTAGCCAGAGTCCACCAACGGGAAGGCACCATGGAAACCGTCAACACTGCTATCCAGCCCGAGAAGACCCGCCGACGTGTACTTCTGAAACTTTCCGGCGAGGTCATCGGCGGAGGCAAGCTCGGCGTCGATCCTGAGACAGTGCGCGCCATCGCCAAACAGATCGCAGCTGCGGTCACCGATGTAGAAGTGGCAATCGTCGTAGGCGGGGGTAATTTCTTCCGCGGCGCCGAACTGTCGCAGAGCGGTATGGACCGCTCCCGCGCCGACTACATGGGCATGCTGGGCACCGTGATGAACTGCCTGGCCTTGCAGGACTTCCTGGAGCAGGCCGGGGTGGAAACCCGCGTCCAGAGCGCCATCACCATGGGGCAGGTTGCAGAGGCCTACATTCCGCGCCGTGCCATCCGGCACATGGAAAAGGGCCGCGTGGTCATTTTCGGTGCGGGTGCCGGACTGCCCTACTTCTCCACGGACACCGTCGCAGCGCAGCGTGCCCTTGAAGTGCACGCAGACGTGGTCCTCATGGCCAAGAGCGGTGTGGACGGCGTCTACACCGCAGATCCCAAAAAGGACCCGCTGGCCGAGAAGCTGGATGTCCTCAGCTACGACGACGCCCTGCGCCGTGACATCCGGGTGATGGACCAGACCGCAATGACCATGTGCAAGGACAACAGCCTGTCCATGGTGGTCTTCGGCATGGAGGGCGAGGGCAACGTTACCCGTGCCATCCTCGGCGAAACGCTGGGAACCCTGGTTACTCCCTAGCAAGGGCTAGGATATTTCTAGGACCGTCCGCCCATGTTGGCGGATCTTTACTGTGCATTGCCGCCTGCAGTTGGGCAGCAACTATTTCTGAGGAGAAACCCGTGATCGAAGAGACCTTGCTCGAAGCCGGCGAGAAGATGGACAAGGCGGTGGAGGTAGCCAAGGATGATTTCGCCTCGATCCGTACTGGCCGGGCCAACCCCGCCCTCTACAACAAGGTGATCGTCGAGTACTACGGCACACCCACTCCGCTGCAGCAGCTGGCCTCCTTCGGCGTGCCGGATGCCCGCACTATCCTGATTACCCCTTACGACAAGACCGCGCTGCGTGACATCGAGAAGGCGCTGAGTGACTCCGAGGTTGGAGCCAACCCCTCCAACGACGGCAACGTCATCCGCGTGACCATCCCGGAGCTCACCAAGGAGCGCCGCAAGGAGTACGTGAAGATCGTCAAGGGTAAGGGTGAGGACGCCAAGGTTTCCATCCGCAGCATCCGCCGCAAAGCCAAGGATTCCCTGGACAAGCTCGTCAAGGACGGCGAAGCCGGCGAAGACGAGGGTGCACGTGCTGAGAAGGAACTCGACGCCCTGACCAAGCAGCACGTTGACAGCATCGACGAGCTGCTCAAGCGCAAGGAAGCCGAGCTGCTCGAGGTCTGATGAACCAGGCTGAGCCGGCGCCCGCTGAGCGGGTCCCGACACGCGATACCCCTCAGCGCGCCAGACGCGTGCGGAAGAACCCCACGCCGAAGGCTGGCCGGAATCTTCCGGCCGCCATCGGCGTCGGGCTTGCCATGCTGTTGGCCGTTTTGGGCGGCTTGCTTTTCCTCCCGTTGGGGTTCGTCCTCCTCACTACGGCCTTCGCGGTACTTGGTGTCTGGGAGGTTTTCAGGGCGCTTGAGGCGCAGGGCACCCGGATGCCGATCATTCCCGTGATGATCGGCAGCCTGGTGATGCCGGTATCGGCCTACTTCGGTGGACTTGAAGGTTTGCTTTTCACCATGACGGCCAGCTCCGTGGCAGTCTTGTTATGGCGCTCCATCGAGAGTGCTGCGGGAGCGCCGCGAAGCGTGTTCGCCGGTGTCTTCACGCTGGCGTGGATTCCTTTCCTCATCAGCTTTGCGTCGTTGTCCCTGCACACCGCCAGTGGACCCACTCCTGTTGGTTTTTGGCCGGAAGGCATCCCGGAAGGCGCATGGCAGATCGCGTCCATGCTGCTGTTGGTGGTTTCCAATGACACGTTCGGGTACATCGTTGGAGCCTCCTTCGGGAAGCACCCCATGGCCCCCAAGATCAGCCCCAAGAAGTCGTGGGAAGGTTTCGCGGGGTCCGTCGGCGGTGCCATGGTGATCGGCGTCCTCGCCTGTATCTTCCTGCTCGACAGGCCTTGGTGGGTAGGTCTCATCCTGGCCGTGGGCATGGTGGCCGCAGCAACCGCGGGAGACCTTGCCGAGTCCATGGTCAAACGCGAACTTGGCGTCAAGGACATGAGCAGCATCCTGCCCGGCCATGGGGGCGTGATGGACCGCTTGGACTCCATAGTGTTCGCCGCCCCTGTAGCCTATGTTCTGTTCGCGCTGCTGAGCGGCGTCTGACAACCCAATGAAGGAAAACTAGTGGCCTTGGATATTCGACGCCAGATTCCCGCAACCTTTGATCGCGTGGAACGTAGCAAATACGGCTATAACGCCAAGCAAGTGGACGAGTTCCTCCAGCGCGCCCGGACATCGTTTGAGAACCCCGTTGGCACCGCGGACCAAGTGGCCAGCGTTGACGTGAGGGCCGTGGCTTTTGATCCCGTCAAAGGTGGCTACGACGCTCACAGCGTCGATGCCGCGCTGGACCGGTTGGAGGACGCGTTCGCGCGACGGGAGAGGGACGACCTCATCAGCCAGCAGGGCGAGGAGGCCTGGCTTCGACAGATCGGCAAGCTCTCAGGCATTCTCCGCGGCAGGCTTCACAGGCCCGACGGCGAACGGTTCCGCCGCCCGTCCGGGAAACGGACCCGCAGCTACAACGTCCAGGATGTTGACGCCTTGTGCGATGAGCTCATCGGGTACCTCGAGCACGATCAGGCTCTGAGCGTGGACACCGTGCGCCGGGCTGTTTTCCGTGCCGCAAAGGGCGCTGACGGTTACGAAGAGGCTCAGGTGGACGCGTTTCTCGCCCGCGTTGTAGAGCTCATGGCAGCCATCGACTAAACCGCCCTTGTGCTATCGGGGCGTGGGAGAAACGGGTGGATTGTCCCTCCACACGTTCAGATAACGCCGATGTCCGCGGACCAGCGACGTGCCGAAAAAGGCCAGCGCCGCCACGGCCGCAATGGGCACAGCGGCGATCGGGGGAAGCCCGGCGGTCAACATCCCCGAGCCGAGCAGCAAGGCTAGTAAGGCTGAGTTGACGAAACCCATGAATACCATGCTGCTGCCGGCCACCTGGCTGAAGTCGGTCCGCCCACCGAGGAAGTAGTAGGTTCGCTTGGCGCCTTCCTCATCGTCGTGGTGCCCGGCCATGAGGTACGGACGGACCCCGGGGTCCAAGTCAAGGTAGGCGGCCCGCAGGCGGTTCATGGCCAGGACATACATGAGGTCCTCCATGCCCACGCTCATCACACGGATATGGGTGAGCAGACCAACTATTAGGTCGATGCACAGAATGGTCAGCGCGAAGGCCCTGAAAGCATCGGAAAACTGGGTGGCGTTGCCCACCAATGCCACACTCAGCAGGCTGGCCGACGTGAAGGTCAGGAACATGCTGATGCGGGTGAGGACTTCGCCTTGGGTGGTGCTCCTTGATGCCAGCAGGCTCCAGTGTTCCGTGGCCAGTATTTGCGCGCGGACGCTGGGAGAGACCTCCGGTGTGGGCGACGGTGGTTCTGGACCGGCCGCGCCCGGTTCCTCGGACATGGCGCCATTGTCCACCTTGCGGGGGCAGCGGACAACGGTTTGCGCGCCGCTACCTCTCCGTCACCACCGGCCTCTCCGGCACATGCAGGCGCGACATCACGCGGTTAACGGAGGCCGGAACGCGGTTCTTGGTCATGATGGACACTGTCACGGTGGCCGCGAAGGCGGCAGGGACGCTCCATGCCGCTGGCTGGGCCAGCCACGCCGGCGCATTCCCTGGTCCCATGAGGGTGCCGACCACCATGGCGCCGCCGCAAAGGAAAGCCCCTGTCAGCATGCCCGCGATGGCGCCCGCGTCGGTCAGCCCGCGCCACCAGATCCCCAGCAACAGCAGCGGACAGATGGTGGATGCGGTGAAGGCAAAGACCAATCCGACGCTGCCGGCCAGCGCAAGAGTGTCGGTCATTAAGGCAAAACCCAAGGGCACGACGGCGGCGAGTACCGCAGCGAGGCGGAAGCCTCTCACGCTTCCTCCGAAGAGGTCCTGGCTGATAACGCCGGACAACGAAACAACCAGCCCGCATGTGGTGGACAGGAAGGCGGCGAAGGCTCCGGCCACCACCAAGGCTGACAGAAGCTCGCCGGCCATGCCTCCCACAAGTTTGCCGGGCAGCAACAAGACCAGAGCATCGGCCTGCCCGGACTGTGCCAGCTCCGGTGCGAACATCCGCCCGAGGGCGCCGGAAAGTGTGGGAAAGAGATAGAAGACGGAGAGCAGCCCCAGCACAATCAACGTTGTCCGGCGGGCCGATTGGCCGTCCGGGTTGGTGTAGAACCTCACAAGGACGTGTGGAAGGCCCAGAGTTCCGAAGAGCAATGCCACGAGGAGAGAAATGTTTTGGTAGGCCCCGGCGGCACCTTGGCCGGTGGGATTGACGGGCAGGGGCGCCACGGGCTGTGTGCCGTTGCCGGCCAGAACCAGGAGCACGAATACTACGGGTACTGCCAAGGCAGTGAGTTTCAGCCAGTACTGGAAAGCCTGAACGAACGTGATCGAGCGCATGCCGCCTGCCGCCACTGTCAGGCAGACAACCACCACTACCGCAGTTGAGCCTACCCACGATGGCAGGCCGGTGGTGATCCGGATGGCAAGGGCTGCCCCGTGGAGTTGCGGCACAATGTACAGCCAGCCAACGGCCACCACCATGAGGCTGGTCACCCGGCGGACAAGCTTGGAGTCCAACCGTGCTTCGGTGAAATCCGGAATGGTATAGGCGCCGGAGCGTCGCAGGGGAGCGGCCACGAAGAGCAGCAGCATGAGGTAACCGGCGGTGTATCCCACGGGGAACCACAGTGCGTCGGTTCCTGAAAGCAGAATCAGCCCTGCGACGCCGAGGAAGCTGGCGGCTGACAGGTACTCGCCACCGATTGCCGAAGCGTTCCACCAGGGCGGGACGGTTCGTGAGGCTACGTAGAAGTCACCGGTGGTCCGTGAGATGCGCAGGCCGTAGAAGCCAATGACGGCCGTCGCGAGGGAAACGGCCAGAAAAGCGATGAGGCCAACGGCAGGGTTCACTTGTCCTCCACCAGGTCCCGGTAGCGTGCCTCGTTGCGGGCGGCTGCGCGATTGTAGAGCCAGGCGCTGAGTCCGATCACGGGGTAGATGCCGGCACCCAGGACCAGCCAATCCAGGGGAATACCAAAGATGCGGGTCTCTGCCACGCCGGGTCCGTAGACCAGAAACACGGCGAAGACGGCGAGAATAATGAGGAATCCGCAGGCCACCACCAAGGCCAACCGCAATTGGGAACGGATCAGCGACCTGATAAAGATTCGTCCGGCGTCGGAGTCCTCGGTAACCTCTCGGGGATAAAGCGACCTGCCGGGTGCGGCCGTGGCTGATTGCCGTGGACCCGTCACGCGGACGCGTGTCATCCTTGCGGCCGGATGCGGGTGGTGTGCAGCTTGTCCCGCACCGATGGCAGGTGCCTGCGGCTGATGGGCAGAACAGCGCCGGCCACCGCGACGCTCGGCGCCGTCGCGGATAGCTTCACGTGCTGGACATGGTTCAGGGCGATCAGATACGAGCGATGGATCCGGATGAACCCGGCGTCCGCCCACTTTTGTTCCAGATCGCTCAGAGGTACCCGGATCAGGTAACTGGCTTCGGCGGTGTGCAGTCTTGCGTAGTCGCCTTGGGCCTGCACGTAGGTGACGTCGTCGCGGCGGATCATGCGGGTGGTGCTGCCGAGGTCCACCGTGATCATCTCAGGTGCAGGAGTACCGTCCTTGATGAGCTCGCTGATCCGGTCCACGGAACGCGACAGCCGTTCCGCCCTGAGGGGTTTGAGCAGATAATCGACGGCGGCGAGGTCAAAAGCTTCGAGCGCGCAGTCTTCGTCAGCGGTGACAAACACGACGGCGGGCGGACGGCTGCTGCGGGAAATGGCGCGTGCGATGTCCAGCCCGGAGAGCGCCGGCATGTGGATATCGAGGAAGACAGCGTCCACGGACTCTGTTTCCAAGGTCCGCAGCGCCTGGGCACCGGATGATGCCCGGTGGATGGCGCCTATGCGCTCATCCCGGCCCAACAGGAAGGCGAGCTCCTCCACGGCGGGCAGTTCGTCATCGGCGACGAGCACGTTGATCATGATTACTAGACTAACGGCAGGCTCAGGCGTCGTGATCGGGTTGGGATTTGGGCACCCGCATGGTGATCATGGTCCCCTCACCGGGCGCCGTGTCGATGACGAGCCCGTGCTCGTCGCCGTAGACCTGCCGCAGACGGGCATCCACATTGCGAAGACCCACATGGTCGCCGTCCGTGTGTCCGGCGAGCACGGAGCGAAGATGTTCCGGGTCCATGCCCACGCCGTCGTCTTCTATGGTCACTTCGGCGAACGCCCCGGAATCGTTCGCGCAAATGGTGATGTGTCCCGGGCCTTCTTTGGCCTCCAAACCGTGCCGTACAGCGTTCTCCACCAACGGCTGAAGGCTGAGGAACGGGATGACCGTGCTGAGGACTTCGGGAGCGATCCGCAGGCTCACTTGAACCCGCTCGCCGAACCTGGCCCGTTCCAGCAGGAGATAGCGGTCTATGCAGCGAAGTTCCTCCGCCACGGTGGTGAAGTCCCCGTGCCGCCGGAACGAGTACCGGGTGAAATCGGCGAATTCCACCACGAGCTCCCTTGCCCGGGCCGGATCAGTATTGATGAACGAGGCAATGGCATTCAACGAGTTGTAGATGAAGTGCGGGCTGATCTGCGCACGGAGTGCCCGGACCTCAGCTTCCATCAGGAGGGTACGCGAAGATTCCAGCTCTGCCAGCTCCAGCTGCGCGGCAATCCAGTCGGCCACCTCGCTGGTGGCTCTCACCAGCCCGGCCCCGGCAGCAGGAGCCAGTGCGGCCACCGAACCAACCACGCTGGATCCAGCCCTGATCGGTGCGATCACAGCGCTGAAATCGTGGTGTCCATGATCGGACGTGGCCGGGTTGCCGGCGCGGGGAACCACTACCGTTCGGCCGGTGTCCAGAACCTCGGCCGCGAGCCGCATCAGTGTTGGCCGGAGTTCCTCAGCGGCACCGTCCCAGGCGAGCACGGCGTCCGTGTCTGTGATGGCCAACGCATCGCAGCCCAGAAGGACACGCAGTTGCTTGCTTGCCTTGGCTGCGCCGGCGGGGTGGAGGCCGCCGCGAAGGTGCTGCCCGGCGCGCGATGCTGCATGCAGGGTGGTGTAGGTGGCTCGTTCGGCGTCCGTGCCCAGGTCGCGGAATGATCGGATCACCTTGAGGCCAACACCCACCACGACGGCGACTGCCAGCACGATCACGGCGATCGCGGCTGCGGTGAAGAGTGGGGAATCGGGCATGAGGCCAGCGTAGCCGCACGTCCGCCCGTTGCCCGGATGTTCCTGCGCAGCCACCGTTTGGCGCAGCATCGCAACCGCTGAGCGACGGCAGCCAAGGATTCTCTGGAACAGGCACCGCGGCGCGTTCCATAGTGATTGCAGTCACATTGGCAAAGCGTGTGCAGCTGATGTGGACACATCACACTCAGGAGGAACCATGGGTAATGAGGCCCAACCCCAGGACGCAACGGCGTCCGTGGACTTCCAGGAAGTCCAGCAGACGGAACGGTTCAAGACACTACGCAAGCGGCACCGCAGCTTTGTCTTTCCGATGGCCGTCGTATTCCTGCTCTGGTATTTCGCCTACGTTCTCCTGGCCGCCTATGCGGTGGACTTCATGTCCACCAAGGTCTGGGGCAACATCAACGTCGGACTGATTCTCGGACTGCTCCAGTTCGTCACCACCTTCGGCATCACGGCATGGTACGTGAGCTACTCCAACAGGAAGCTGGACCCCATCGCTGCTGAGATCCGCAACGAGATTGAGGGCCACGAATTCGATAAGGACGGCAATGTGATCAGCGGGGTTAAGAAATGAACACCATGGTCCCGGCAGTCAACGTCGAAGCCCTGAAAGACACCACGCTACTGAACATGGGCATTTTTGCCCTCTTCGTCGCGGTCACCATGGTGATCGTGTTCCGGGCAAGCCGGAACAACAAAACAGCCGCCGACTACTACGCAGCCGGCCGGTCATTCACGGGCTCCCAGAACGGAACGGCCATCGCCGGGGACTACCTGTCCGCGGCCTCGTTCCTGGGCATCACCGGCGCTATCGCCATCAACGGCTACGACGGTTTCCTGTACTCCATTGGCTTCCTGGTTGCTTGGCTCGTCGCGCTGCTGCTGGTGGCTGAACTGCTCCGCAACACCGGCAAGTTCACCATGGCCGATGTCCTGTCCTTCCGGCTCCGCCAGCGCCCTGTGCGCATTGCGGCAGCACTGTCCACGCTGGCGGTTTGCTTCTTCTATCTCCTCGCCCAAATGGCTGGTGCAGGCAGCCTGATATCGCTCCTGTTGGGCATCAGCGACTGGGGTGGACAAGCCCTGGTGATTATCGTCGTCGGCGCTTTGATGATCATGTATGTACTCATTGGCGGCATGAAGGGCACCACCTGGGTGCAGATCATCAAAGCGATCCTGCTGATCGCCGGCGCCGCCGTCATGACTGCCATGGTGCTGGCCGTCTACGGCTTCAACGTGTCCAGCCTGCTGGGCTCGGCAGCCGAGGCCGCCAACAACCCCGCCGTCCTCAACCCGGGACTGCAGTACGGCAAGACTGAAACGTCCAAGCTTGACTTCATGTCCTTGGGCCTGGCACTGGTCCTCGGAACAGCGGCCCTGCCGCACGTCCTGATGCGCTTCTACACCGTGCCCACAGCCAAAGAAGCCCGCAAATCCGTTGTCTGGGCCATCTGGCTGATCGGCCTGTTCTACCTCTTCACCTTGGTGCTGGGCTACGGGGCAGCCGCGCTCGTGGGCGCAGAAACCATCAAGTCCGCACCCGGCGGAGTGAACTCAGCGGCACCTTTGCTGGCATTCCATCTGGGTGGGCCGCTGCTCCTGGGCTTTATCTCGGCGGTCGCTTTCGCCACGATCCTGGCCGTAGTGGCCGGCCTGACCATCACCGCAGCCGCATCCTTCGCCCACGACATCTACGCGAACGTCATCTCCAAGGGCAAGGCCGATGCGGACACCGAGGTGAAGGTGGCTCGACGCACCGTCGTAGTGATCGGTGTCCTGGCCATCCTTGGCGGCATCTTCGCCAACGGCCAGAATGTTGCGTTCCTGGTGGCCCTGGCCTTCGCCGTCGCGGCGTCTGCGAACCTGCCCACCATCGTGTACTCCCTGTTCTGGAGGAAGTTCACCACCCAGGGCGCAGTGTGGAGCATGTATGGCGGCCTTGCTGCGGCCATCCTGCTGATCACGTTCTCACCCGTGGTTTCCGGCGCCAAGACCTCCATGATCCCGGGAGCGAACTTCGCCCTCTTCCCGCTAAGCAACCCGGGTATTGTGTCCATCCCGCTGGCCTTCTTCCTCGGCTGGCTCGGAACGGTCCTTGACAAGCGGCGTGAAGATCCGGTGAAGCAGGCGGAGATGGAAGTGCGCTCGCTGACCGGTGTCGGAGCTGAGAAGGCGGTAGACCACTAACTCCGCACCAGCATGCCATTACCAAAGGGCTCCTCCTGCGAATAGTCGCAGGAGGAGCCCTTTGTGGTGGATGCACTGCCTTCACTTCTTCAGGCTCAACCACTCCTTCAACTGCGCCAATGGCCAGGTGGTGACAATCCGTTCCTTGGGCACGCCAAGGGCTTCAGCCCGTTCCGCACCGTACTGCAGGAAATCCAGCTGGCCGGGAGCGTGGGCATCGCTGTCGATGCTGAACAGGCAGCCCGCGTCGAGGGCCATTGTGATGAGGTTATCCGGCGGGTCCTGACGTTCGGGCCGGGAGTTGATTTCCACGGCGACGCCCCACTCCGCGCATTCCTTGAAGACTTTGGCGGCATCGAATTCGGACTCGGGCCGGGTTCCCCGCGAACCCTGCACCAAGCGGCCTGTGCAATGCCCCAGGACGTTGGTATGGGGATCGCTGATGCCGCCCAACATGCGCATGGTCATGGTCTTTGTGTCGGATCGAAGCTTGGAGTGAACGCTGGCCACCACCACGTCCAGGCGGTCCAGCATGTCCGGGGTCTGGTCGAGGGTTCCATCTTCGAGGATGTCCACCTCGATTCCTTTGAGCAAGCGGAAGCCATCCTGTGAGGCGTTGATACCGTCCACCACACCAAGTTGCTTCTCCAGCCGTTCCACGCTGAGGCCATTGGCGATGGTGAGGTTGGGGGAGTGGTCCGTCAGCGCAAGATATTCGCGGCCAAGGGTGCGTGCGGCGGCAACCATGGCTTCGATGGGGGAGCCGCCGTCGGACCAATTGCTGTGGCTGTGCAGGTCCCCGCGTAACTCCGCCCGTAGAGTGTCGCCGCCGGCAGCCAGCGCTTCAGTGCCGCGCTCACGCAAATCAGCCAGATAGTCGGGAACCCGGCCTTCCAAAGCCTGGGTGATGACTTCGGCGCTGCGGTTGCCTACGCCTTTGAGGCTGGTGATGCGTCCTGAGCCCACCAGTTTCTTCAGGTCCTCGGGCGAAAGCTGCCGTGCGGCGTCGGCTGCTTTTCGGAACGCCTGGACCTTGAACGTGGGGGCTTGGCTTCGTTCGAGCCAGAAAGAGATTTCGTTGAGCGCCTCAAGGGGATCCATGGCTCCATGATCCACGAACAAGGCGCACCATCAACAGTGGGCATTGTTGATGGTGCGCCGGTTCGGTCACTGCCAGCTAGTGGTGGTGACCCGGGTCCAGGGCGGGATTGGAGCCCTGGCCGTTTTCCTGGTGTGGCGCCTGGCCGTGCTCTCCGTGCGGAACAGCATGCTGCCCCGCCATCGAGGCGGCCAAGCCCGGTGTTGCTACAGAGGCAACAACGACGGCGGCTCCGAACGCGGCTGCCAGAAGCCGCCCGGTCCTTGGCTGGCCGTGGGCGCCGCCGTCGTTGGTCTTGTGCTGCCGCCTCAGCCAGCCAGCCCCGGCAACTGCCATGAGCGTCAGGCCAAGAGCGGCAAAGTGGCTCACATTCAGTGAGCGCTGGGTGCTGACCCCGGCCACCGTCACTGCAAGATGTGCAGCAGCAGCCAGGGCGAGGACAGGAAGTGCGTATCGGGCCAGGACCAGAGTGTTGCGGTGCAGCCCCCACAGCGACCACGCCAAGAATGCGAGGCCGCCTGTGAGGGTTGCGGCACCGGCAGCAACCGGGCCGGGTGTCACCGCTTCAGATCCTGTGAGATATCCGGCGGCCAGGGAAAGCTCCACCATCCCGGCGGCCATTGCTGCGAAATACACGAACAGCAGGGTCGCTGCGCTGAGCGTGGGGTGATTTTTGCGTTCCATGGCTGGTAGCCGTCCTCTCGCTTGTCAAACGCTGATCAGATGCCTGTTAGGAGGCTTTCAGAGAATGATCAGGCGCGGGCGGAAGCTACGGCGGCCTTGTCCTGGGACAGTGCGACGCCCAGCAGGACCACGGCGCTCGCGAGGTGCAGGACGTTGTCTGCACCGTTGAGGGCGATGATGTTCAGCGAGGAACCCACCAGGAAGAGGCCAAGGATGCCCACCAGGAGGTAGACGCCACCCACAGCCGTGTTGACTCCCTTGGAGAGCGTGACGCTGTTCATACCTGCGTAGAGCAGTGCAGCGCCAATGGCCAAGTGGATGATGTTGTGAAGCGGGTTCACGGCGAAGATGATCAGGTTGGCACCCTCGGTGGCGAAGAAGCCGATTCCCGAGGTGACAAAGAATCCGAGCACGCCTACCAAGAGGTATACGGCTCCGAAGATGGTGGCGATCAGGCGATTGGGCGAAGTACGCATGGTCCGAACCTTCCGATGATGGCCGGAAACCCCGGCCGTCCTGCTGAGCCCCGGCTGGGGCTCTCAGGCAGTGATTCGGACCATATGCGCAGGTGGATGGGTGTTGGGCGGAAAATAATTTCCCAATGCCTAGGGGCGGAGACGGATACTGCTCATCTTGAGGTCGTCGGTGCCCTCGAAGACGTACTGGAGGTTGATCGTCTTGCCGTCGCACTGCAACGTGCCCGCGAGGTTGGCTTTGTTGTTTCCGTTTTCCGAGTTCACGCTGACGGAGTTGTAGTTCGGCTTGCAGGAGCTGTCCAGGTTCAGGCTGGCAATGCCGTCCACGAACGACTGCTTATCCAGTTCGTCTTTCAGTGGCTGGCTCAAGTAGTTGTCGTAGGCCTGCTCAGTCTGGCCAGATACCACCAGGTTGGTGAATTCGTCCGCCAGGGTCCTGGCTTTGGACGTCGCGTTCCCTACCAGGTTGACGAGCAGGAGGACCCCCACCACGGCCAGCACGATCACTCCAGCGACGATGCTGAGGACAATCCACAGTACTTTCCGGCTCTTTTTCGGCGGCTGCTGCGGCTGCCCATAGGGGTCCTGGGGGTATTGGCCTGGTTGGTACTGCCCCTGCGGGTAGGGGTTTTGAGTTGGCGGGTACGGGTTTTGCGCGGAGGGATCGCTGCCTGGCGCCGCGTACTGCGGGTTGCCCTGGGGAGCAGCGTTCGACGGCGGCTGTTGCCACTGCGGCGAGGCGCCGGTCTGCGGGGGATACCCGGGGCCCGGGGGAAC
>NZ_LNUV01000003.1:410116-540910 GCF_001512285.1 Arthrobacter sp. EpRS71
TCTGTGCGGGTCCGTTCCACAGCCTGGGCCGCGACCACCTGCAAATACTCCACCGAACGGGACATCTCCTCGACCCTGCCCGCGAAATCAGCAGCCTCAACAAACCCCAACAACCGCACCTCATCGGTGACGGACAAGCGCGCTGCGTCCAGAAGTGCAGCAGCGTCTTGTAGAAGTTCACCCAGCACCACTCCCGAAACCGCAACGGGTCCAGGACGCTGCCCGTGCGGACGCTCGATCGGCTGATCAGGAACCAAGGTGGAGTCCGGGCCAGAGCCGAACCAGGCGTCCGGCCGTGGGCCGGACACCGATCCGGCATTGATTGCCGAAGCATCTACCTCCGTGCCGCCCGTGGAACCGGTGTCCGTGGTTTTGGCGTCGGCAGACTCTGCACCGTTGACCGGGCCTGCACCGTTGACCGGGCCTGCACCGTTGACCGGGCCAGTGCCGTTGGGCAGGCTGGTTCCGTTGACCGGGCCAGCACTGTTGACCCGCCCAGAGTCCTTGGGCCGCCTGCCGCCCTCGAAACGGCCAGCACCGCTGGCCAATCCAGTTCCATGGAAATGTTCCAGCACGGTGATGTACGGCGTCGAATCCTTGAACCCTGCCTTGACCACCCGCGGCATGCTCACGACGCGCTGTGACCGAATAGCAGCCAGAGCAGCAACAGCAGGGGACGGTTCCGCCCAAGATGCCATCAACTGCGCCAGTTTCTCCATGAATTAATCATTTCACTGGGGTCAGACATTATTAGCGGGACATAGTGGGAGGCAGCAGAACACAGCCGGACAGTGAAGGGCGGCACAAACCGCCCGTTAGGAACAGCGAGGCAGACCTGTCATCGGACCGAAGTCAGAGCCGCCAAAGCCATCTGTTCCAGAATGGGACGGGCGGACTTGACCGCGATCTTCCTGCCGTGATGGCGTACGGAGTGAGGGGTGGAGTTGATGAGTCCAAAGGCTGCGTGTGCCCGGACGCGCAACCCTGAAATGTCGGCGCCCTCGTGGAGCCGCGCCAAAACGTCCACCCAGGTTTCCACGTAGCTTCTCTGCAGGGACCTGACCTTGGCTTGGTCGTCGTCGCTGAGGCTGCCGAAGTCCCGGTCCTGGACCCGGATGACCTCCGGATTACTCAGGGCGAAGTCCACCTGGAACCGGATCAGCCCGGTAAGCGCGGAAAGGGGGTCCTCCGCTTCAGAGACCACGCTCTCGCCACCGTCCAGCAGGTCCCGGCTGACGCTCAGGAGTAGCTCGCCAAGGACCGCTTGTTTGCCGGGGAAGTGGCGGTACACGGCTGGACCGCTGACACCTGCCGCTGCTCCGAGGTCTTCGAGGGACACCCTGCTAAAGCCGTTTTCCGCGAAGAGACCTGCGGCGGCGGACAGCAACGCCTTACGGCGCAGCTCCTTGGCCTGGCTTCGTTGCGTTGTAGCCGCACCGGTGCCGTTGGCATTTGCTTCCGGGCTTACGGTCATGTGGTCCTCCTTGGCGCCCATGCCGGCTCAGCGGGCCTGGCGGGCCATGCTGTGCTGGACATCACAGTTAATAAAGACTAACCTAAATTTCAGTTACGTGGCACTAACCGAAATGGCCTGGGGCCGGGAATGGAACACGGTCAATGGAGACACTCGCCAACCTGATGGCATCCACCAGCGGCACCTTCGAAGCCAGCCGTGAGGCGCAGCTGGCCTTAGTGGAGGAGTTGAAGGAACGGCTCGCGACGGCGGCCCTCGGTGGACCCTCAAAGTCAAGGGAGCGGCACATCGCCCGCGGGAAACTTCTGCCGCGTGAACGGATCGACTACCTGCTCGATGACGGGAGCCCGTTCCTTGAGATCGCACCCTTGGCTGCCAATGGCATGTACAACGACGAGTCCCCAGGCGCCGGCGTCATTGCGGGCATTGGCCTTGTCCATGGCCGCCATGTTCTGGTGATCTCCAACGACGCCACGGTCAAGGGTGGCACCTACTATCCCATGACCGTGAAGAAACACCTCCGGGCTCAGGAAATCGCCATGGAAAACAAGCTTCCGTGTATCTACCTCGTCGATTCCGGCGGAGCGTTTCTGCCCAAGCAGGACGAGGTCTTCCCAGACAAGGAGCACTTCGGCCGGATCTTCTACAACCAGGCCAAAATGTCCGCGGCCAAGATCCCACAGATCGCCTCTGTCATGGGATCGTGCACAGCCGGCGGCGCCTATGTCCCGGCCATGAGCGATGAGACGGTCATCGTCCGGAATCAGGGCACTATCTTCCTGGGCGGCCCGCCGTTGGTCAAAGCAGCCATTGGCGAGATCGTCACTGCTGAGGAGCTGGGCGGCGGCGACGTCCATTCAAGGATTTCCGGAGTCACGGACCACCTCGCCGAGAACGACCAGCATGCGCTGGAGATCGTTCGGGACATTGTGGCCACGTTACCGAAACCGGCGCAGCCGGTTTGGGACGTGTCCGACGTCGTCCTGCCGCCCGTCGTCGAGCCTGCAGAGATCTACGGTGTGGTTCCCACTGACGTGAACGCCCAGTACGACGTCCGGGAAGTCATCGCCAGACTGGTTGATGGATCCGAATTCCATGAGTTCAAGAAGAACTACGGCACCACCCTGGTGACCGGATTCGCGCACCTGCACGGTCATCCCGTGGGTATTGTGGCCAACAACGGCGTCCTGTTCAGCGAATCGTCCCTAAAGGGCGCTCATTTCATTGAGCTCTGCGATCAACGCGGCATTCCCCTGATCTTCCTGCAGAACCTCTCCGGCTTCATGGTGGGTAAGGACTACGAACAGGGCGGCATCGCCAAGAACGGCGCCAAGATGGTCACCGCCGTGGCCACGGCCCGTGTGCCCAAGCTGACGGTGGTGATCGGCGGTTCTTTTGGGGCCGGCAACTACTCCATGTGCGGCCGGGCCTACTCGCCGCGGTTCCTCTGGATGTGGCCGGCCGCCCGGATCTCGGTCATGGGCGGAAACCAGGCTTCCAGCGTCCTGGCCACCGTCAAAAGGGACCAGTATGAGGCAGCAGGCCAGGAATGGTCCGCCGAGGACGAGGAAGCCTTCAAAGCCCCCATCAAGCAACAGTACGAGGACCAGGGAAGCCCCTATTACTCCACCGCAAGACTGTGGGATGACGGCATCATCGATCCCGCTGACACCCGGCGAGTCTTGGGGATGGCCCTGGATGTCGTCTCCCGCCAACAACTGCCCGAGACCTCCTTCGGCCTCTTCAGGATGTGACCATGACCTCGCCAACTACAGCCCCAGCCCGGCCAAACCCTGTGGTGGAAGCCCGGACCTTTAGTGCTGTCCTCGTTGCCAATCGTGGCGAGATTGCCTGCCGCGTGATCCGGACCCTGAAGGAGATGGGTATCCGCTCAGTGGCTGTGTACTCGGATGCCGACAAGAATGCCAAGCACGTGGCCCTTGCCGATACCGCTGTTGCCATCGGTGGCACGGCACCGGCAGAGAGCTACTTGAAGATCGACGCCATCATCGAGGCATGTCGTCGCAGTGGCGCGGAGGCAGTCCACCCGGGATACGGCTTCCTGTCCGAGAATGTGGAGTTCGCCAAGGCACTGGACGCGGCGGGCATCACCTTCATTGGGCCCGGAATTGGAGCCATTGACGTCATGGGCGACAAAATCCGTTCCAAGAACCATGTGATGGCCTATGACGTTCCCTGTGTTCCGGGCATCGCACAACCAGGACTCAGCGATCAGGACCTGATTCAGGCCGCCCCGGGGGTCGGTTTCCCCTTGCTGATTAAGCCGTCCGCGGGTGGTGGCGGCAAAGGGATGCACGTGGTGGAAAGGCCGGAGGATATGGCTTCCACGCTCGTCACGGCCAGACGGGTCGCAGCGTCCGCTTTTGGCGACGACACTCTCTTCCTTGAGCGGCTCATTCGTACCCCTCGCCACATCGAGGTTCAGGTTTTGGCGGACAACCACGGGAACGTGATCCATCTCGGCGAGCGCGAGTGTTCTCTCCAGCGGCGCCACCAGAAGGTGATCGAAGAAGCTCCGTCCGCCCTTTTTGAATCATTGCCCAACGGTGCGCAGGAGCGTGCCCGGATTGGCGAGGCGGCCTGCAATGCGGCCCGTTCGGTCAATTACAGTGGCGCGGGAACCGTGGAGTTCCTGGTGTCCGACGAACACCCCGACGAGTTCTTCTTCATGGAGATGAATACCCGGCTTCAGGTGGAGCACCCTGTCACAGAGATGGTCACGGGCATCGACCTCGTTGAATGGCAGGTGCGGATCGCCGCCGGTGAGGTGCTCACCGTGGCGCAGTCCGACGTCGTACTTAAAGGCCACGCCGTGGAGGCGCGGGTTTACGCTGAGGTACCCGAGCGGAACTTCATGCCGTCCATGGGACGGATCGTGGCGCTCGCTGAGCAGGGCGTACCTGATTCAACCGTTTCGGGGCAGCAACCAACGCATGCGAAGGTGCGGATCGACTCAGCCATGCGGGACAACCTGGAGGTCACGGGGGACTACGATCCCATGCTGGCCAAGGTCATCGCCTGGGGTGAGGACCGGGCCTCAGCGCTGGATACGCTGGACGCTGCGTTGGGGCGCTACACGCTGCTCGGTGTGGATACGAATGTGGAGTATCTGCGGTTGTTGATCAACGATCCCGAGGTCATCGCCGGGCACCTTGACACGGGACTGATTGAGCGCAGGCTGCCGTCCATGGAGTTCCGGCACGTCGGTTCTGCTGAGCTGATTGCCGCTGCCCTCACACTCTGGCTCGACCGTACCGGCCCTGCGCTCGCGGGCGACGCGTGGAAGTCTGCCGACGCTTGGCGTGCCGGTGGCCGCGGCGCGTGGACGGCCACCTTCGGTGTCCCGGGCGCCGGCATCGCGACAGTGTCAATAACCGAGGAGGACGGCGCCGTCAGGGCAAGCGTCGACGGCGGGAGTCCGGTCAACGTCAAGGTGGCGGATCGCGGTAACAACACCATCAAGGTGGAGTTCGACGGCGGTCCGGTCACCCTCGCGGTTGGCGTGGCGCCGGGCGGGCGCAACAGCGTCCAAGAACTCTTTGTGGGCAACGACGGCTGGTCCTGCAGGCTTGAGGTCCTGGACCGGGCTGCGCGCTTGCGTCGGATGCTCGCCGGGATCCAACGTGACGAAGATGCGGCGGACCCGGAGGTTCGTTCACCGATGCCCGGAACGGTGGTTTCCGTGTCCGTAGCCAACGGAGACACCGTGGAGGAGGGGCAGCCGCTCCTTGCTGTGGAGGCCATGAAGATGGAGCACCAACTGGTGGCCTCCGTTGCCGGAACCGTCCATCTCACCAGCAAACCGGGCGACCTTGTCAAAGCTGACCAGGTACTCGCCACCATTCACGTAGACACAGACAGCACCAGCACAGACGAGGAAGTCCAGCCATGAGCACGTTTGAACTAAATGAGGAGTATCAGGACCTGAGCGACTCCGTCCGCGAGTTCGCCGACGAAGTGGTGGCGCCCGTCTCCGCCAAGCACGACGAAGAGCACAGTTTTCCTTACGAGGTTGTGAAGCAGATGGGGGAGATGGGGCTGTTCGGCCTGCCGTTCCCCGAGGAGTTCGGCGGGATGGGCGGAGACTACTTTGCCCTGGCCTTGGCGTTGGAGCAGTTGGGCCGCGTTGACCAGTCGGTGGCCATCACGCTGGAAGCCGGGGTGTCGCTCGGTGCGATGCCGGTGTACCGCTTTGGCACTGAGGAACAGAAACAGGAGTGGCTGCCGCAGTTGGCGTCCGGACGGTCCCTGGCCGGTTTCGGCCTGACGGAGCGCGAGGCAGGTTCGGATGCGGGAGGCACCAAGACCAACGCCCATCTGGACAACGGCGAGTGGGTCATCAACGGCAACAAGGAGTTCATCACCAACTCCGGTACGGACATCACCACCTTGGTGACGGTCACGGCGGTGACGGGGCAGAAGGACAACGCGGACGGCAGCGCCAAGAAGGAGATCTCCACCATCCTGGTCCCCACGGACACGCCCGGTTTCCGGGCGGAAAAGCCGTACAACAAGGTGGGCTGGAACGCCTCCGACACACACCCGCTGACTCTGGATAATGTCCGAGTTCCCGAAGCGAATCTCCTGGGCGAGCGCGGCCGTGGCTATGCGAATTTCCTGTCCATTTTGGACGAGGGCCGCATCGCCATCGCTGCACTGGCAACGGGCGCAGCCCAGGGGTGCGTGGACCTGTCCGTGAAGTACGCCAAGGAGCGCAGCGCGTTCGGGCAGAACATCGGCAAGTACCAGGCCATCCAGTTCAAGATCGCGCGGATGCAGGCAAGGGCCCACACTGCCCGCCTTGCTTATTACGACGCTGCGTCCAGGATGCTGGCAGGCAAGCCGTTCAAGACCGAGGCGGCCATCGCTAAGATGGTCGCAGGCGAGGCAGCCATGGACAACGCGCGGGACGCCACCCAGGTGTTCGGCGGCTATGGCTTCATCAACGAATTCACGGTGGCACGCCATTACCGCGATTCCAAGATCCTTGAAATCGGGGAGGGCACCACGGAGGTGCAGTTGATGCTCATCGCCCGCGAGCTGGGTCTGTAACCGTAGGGGAAGGATCAAGGATGATTGACAAGGTTGTTGCCAGCGCCGCGGAAGCGGTGAAGGACATCCCGGACGGTGCCTCGTTGGCTGTCGGAGGTTTCGGTTTATGCGGCATCCCCGTTTCCTTGATCGACGCCGTGTACCAGCAGGGAACCACGGATCTTGTGACGGTCAGCAACAACTGCGGTGTGGACGACTGGGGCCTTGGCATTCTCCTGAAGGATGGTCGTATCCGTCGGACCGTCAGCTCGTACGTCGGTGAGAACAAGGAATTCGCCCGTCAGTACCTCTCGGGCGAGCTGGAGGTAGTCCTCACCCCACAGGGCACCTTGGCCGAGAAGCTCCGTGCTGGAGGTGCCGGCATCCCGGCCTTCTACACCAAAGCCGGCGTGGGTACGCAGGTGTCCGAGGGCGGACTTCCGCAAAAGTACGACGCCGACGGGAACGTTGCGATTGCTTCCTCGCCTAAGGAAGTGCGCACTTTCAACGACGCGGACTATGTGCTGGAAGAGTCCCTGACGCCGGACTTCGGCCTGGTCCATGCCTGGAAGGGGGACCGGCACGGGAATCTGGTCTTCCACGCGACGGCCATGAACTTCAACCCCCTCTGTGCCATGGCGGCACGGACCACCATTGCCGAAGTGGAGGAGTTGGTGGAGCCCGGCGAGCTGGACCCGGAGCATATCCACACGCCGGGGATCTTCGTTCAAAGGGTGGTGTTGGCAGCGTCCAGCGAGAAGCGGATAGAAAAGCGGACCGTGGCGTTAACCCCCACTATTGATGCAGGCCAATCCGGAACAGACCAGGCAGGAGCGGAACGATGACCGACAACACGTCCCAGGACATCCCGCCCCGCCCGGAGGCCGTCCGGCACGAGTACCGTCGCGCCGACGTCGACCATCACGACGCCAAAGGCTGGACCCGCAACGAACTTGCCGCCCGGGTAGCCAAGGAACTGACCAACGGGCAGTACGTGAACCTTGGCATCGGGATGCCCACGTTGATCCCCAACTACATTCCGGACGGCGTGGAGGTCATTCTTCACTCGGAGAACGGAATCCTGGGCGTGGGTCCTTACCCGGCTGAGGACAAGATTGATCCGGATCTCATCAATGCGGGCAAGGAAACGGTCACCACTCGTGCCGGGGCTGCCTTCTTTGATTCGGCGGCGTCCTTCGGCATGATCCGCGGCGGGCACGTGGACGTGGCCGTTTTGGGTGCCATGGAGGTGGCTGTGAACGGAGACCTGGCCAACTGGATGATTCCCGGCAAGATGGTCAAAGGCATGGGCGGAGCAATGGACCTCGTGTTTGGCGCCAAGAAAGTCATTGTCATGATGGAACATGTGGACCGCAACGGCAGGCCGAAGATCGTCCAGGACTGCACACTCCCGCTCACAGGAAAAGGGTGCGTGGACCGCATCATCACTGACCTCGCAGTGATCGACGTCGTGAAGGATGATGGCGAACCGCGTTTGGTCCTCCGCGAACTTGCCCCCAACGTCACCCTGGACGACGTCGTGGCGGCCACGGGCGCAGACCTCTTCGAAGAAGACCAGGAACTGACCGTATGACGCGGGTTGTGGAGCAGCGCGGACTCTATTTCGACGAGCTCGAAGAGGGCGTGATTTACGCGCACAAGCCTGGCCGTACCGTCACCGAGACGGACAATGTCCTCTTCACCACCATGACCATGAACACGCAGGCGCTGCATTTGGACGCGGCCTGGAGTTCCGGGCAGCCGTTCGGGCAGCGGCTTATGAACTCTATGTTCACTTTGTCCACCATGGTGGGGCAGTCCGTGACACAGCTGACGCAGGGCACCATCATCGCGCAGTTGGGCCTGACGGATGTCACTTTTCCGCACCCGCTCTATCACGGCGATACCCTGTACACGGAAACAGTGATCACAGGTAAACGGCTGTCGTCGTCGCGGCCCGGCCAAGGCGTGGCGACCATGCAGCACACCGGCCGCAACCAGGACGGGACGGTGGTGGCCTTGGCAACCCGGACCTGCCTCATGTGGACCAAGGAAGCGCACGCCGCGCAATCCTGACCCACCCTTTCCATACCTTTGTAGGTCACCAGCAGCAAGGACTTTCATGCTTTCTTCAGACGCGATTCCGTTCACCATGGGGCCGGCCCTCCTTTTCTGCCCGGCGGACCGGCCTGAGCGTTTCGGAAAGGCGGCTGATCGTTCCGACGCCGTGATCCTGGACCTTGAAGATGCTGTAGCCCCTGCGGACAAGCCGGGGGCTCGCGAGGCGATTCTCGAACAGTTGGATTCAGGCGGCCTGGACCCACACCGGACCATTATTCGGGTCAACCCCGTGGGGACACCGGAGTTCGAGCTGGATCTCAACACTTTGGCGAAGACGCCATACCGCACCGTCATGCTGGCCAAGGCGGAGAATGCGGAGCAACTCAAGTCTTTGGCCGGCTATCAGGTCATCGCGCTGTGCGAAACCGCGGCGGGCATCGTCAACGCCCCGGCCATCGCCGCCGAGCCGAACGTGGTGGGGCTGATGTGGGGCGCTGAGGACCTGCTGGCTTCCCTCGGGGGCCTTTCCAGCAGGAACGACGACGGCGGGTACCGGGCTGTGGCTCTTCACTCACGTTCCGCTGTACTGCTCGCCGCCAAAGCCGCAGGCAAGGAAGCAATTGACTCCGTGTACGTGAACATCCCGGATCTTAAAGGCTTGCTGGCTGAGTCGCAGGACGCCGTGTCCAGCGGTTTTGGAGCCAAAGCCTGCATCCATCCCCAGCAGGTGGCGGTAGTCCGGGAAGCCTACGCGCCCACGGACGACGCCGTAGCCCAAGCCGCCGAACTCCTGGACGCTGCAGCATCTGCCGGGACAGGCGTGTTCCAGTTCAACGGCAAGATGATTGATGGCCCTATCCTCAAGCACGCCCAAGCGACACTTCGCCGGGCCGGGCACTAACGACGAATCCGGCCCTCCTTCGCCCCACACACCGTAGAACGGCATGCAGAGCGGACGAAGACCGGACTCGTTGGCCGGCAGGGCCCTAGGTGAGTACCGACGTCGTGATTTCCGTCAGTTCAACCACGGCTGGCCGGGACGCCGTGCTCTTGATGGCTACTGCCTGCCCGTTCCTGGCGGATTCCAGCACTGATTCCATCACGTCCAAGGCATGGAAGGCCAGCTGACCGCCGGCCCGTGGTTCCTGGCCGGAGGGTGTGTTGGCGAGGTCGGCGATGCCGAAGCCGCGGCCCGAGTCCACGTACCCGGCCGAGACGGGAAGCGTTTCCCACTCCTCGGCGCCGAGTGCGAACAGCTGCACGTCGCCGTCGAAATGATTTGGGTCAGGGACCATCAGCGAACCCGTTTCACCGTGGATCTCAATGTTGGGGCTTTTGGTCTTGACGGCATCGAAGCTCATGAACAGTGTGGACAAGGCGCCGGACGCATGCACCAGGACGCCGGTGACGTGCGAGTCGATGTCCACCGGAACCACCTGTCCCTGACGCGGGCCCGAACCGATGATGCGTTCGTCGCGGGTGTGGCTGGCAGCACCCACCACCGACACCACGGGCCCGAGCAGCGTGACGAGTGCAGAGACATAGTACGGGCCCATGTCCAGCAGTGGCCCGCCGCCCGGCTGGTAGTAGAAATCGGGGTTCGGGTGCCAACGCTCGTGGCCGGGCGTCGCCATGGTGGCCGTCGCTGAAATTGGCGCCCCAATCAGTCCGTCGTCAATGGCTTTGCGGGCTGTCTGGACGCCGGTTCCCAACACGGTGTCCGGCGCGCAGCCCACAGTGACGCCCGCCGCAGCCGCCGCATCCAGCACCTGCCGGGCTTCGGCCGTGGTGGCAGCCAGCGGCTTTTCGCCGTAGACGGACTTTCCGGCCGCGATGGCCCTCAGCGCAATGTTAGCGTGGGCGGCAGGGATGGTGAGGTTCAGGACGAGGTCCACGTCCTCGGCGGCCAGGAGTTCGTCCACGCTCAGTGCCCGGACCCCGTCATACGAATCGGCAACCGCCTGGGCCCGCGCCGAATCAAGGTCCGCGACGGCCACAAGGTTGATGGAATCGAGGCGGCGGAAGTTGCGCAGGTACTGGGCAATGATGGCGCCACAGCCAATCACTCCTACATTTAGCGGCTTGCCCACAGCATGCCCCTTTCAATGATGGTGCGGACGTTGCTGTCCTGAAGGATTTCCACGCGGTGGCCCGGCGTGCAGACGAAGATTTTTCCCTTGCCCCACTGGCGGGTCCAGATGGCCGGCGAGGTGACTTCGCGGTTCCATGGGTCCCAGTCACGGACTTTTTGGGTAGTGGTGGCCAGGACGTCGATGTAGTCATCGGAGAGGACCCAGTACTGTTCCGTGACGAGATCGAAGTCGCCCATTCCCTGAGTGATGGGGTGGTGGGAGGCAACGGGCAACATGTTGACGGTATAAGGGACGTAATTGTCGGACTGCTCGCCGATCCGCTCGTCAGCATGCTTGCCGGGGTGGCAGGCGAACTGTCCACCGATCAGGTGCAGGTAGTCCGAGTTATTGCGGTAGGAATCAGCGATCCCGCCGTGCCAGCCAGCCAGGCCCGTACCGTTTTCAACGGCCGCGCGGAGCCCCTCGAATTCGTCCTTCTCGATGGTGGACATGGTCATGCACTGCACGATCAGGTCCACGCCCGCCATGTAGTCAGGGTCGGCGTAGATCTTGGGGGATTCCTCCACCCGGACGTCATAACCGTTCTCCTTCAGGTAGGGGATGAACAGCTCTGTGGCTTCCACCGGCTGGTGTCCGTCCCAGCCGCCGCGGACCACCAGCGCTGTTTTGTTGATGCTTGTCATGGTTTCCTTCGTTTCGGGCATATTCATAGCATTTAGACGTTCTGCCAGCGGCTGGCGTTCTCAGCGCTGGCTTCTACGGCGGCCAGCACCTTTTGCACCTGCAAAGCGTCAGCGAACGACGGCGTGGGCTGCTCGCCTGCGCCGATGGCAGTGACGAGGTCCACCACCTGATGGGTGAAGCCGTGCTCATATCCGAGGCCGTGGCCGGTGGGCCACCAGTTGGCGGTGTAGGGGTGGGACGGCTCAGTGACCATGATCTTGCGGAAGCCGGCGTCAGGTTCCAGCGCGGAATCGTAGTACTGCAGTGAGTTCATGTCTTCGAAGTCAAAGGCGATCGACCCTTTGGTGCCGTTGAGTTCCAGGCGCATGGCGTTCTTGCGGCCCAAGGCAAAACGGGTGGCTTCGAAGATGCCGATGGGCCCGGCGGTGGTGCGGGAGCCGGCGTCAGCACCGCCGTCGTGCTTGGCAAAACGGGCGGTGAACAGGGCAGCGTCGTCCACGGTCACCGGGCCGCGCGGCCCGTCAGAGCCGCCGTGACCGCCCAAGCCCACGAAGTCGCCGCCCACGGGGCGCTCCTTCACGAAAGTCTCCAGCAGTGCAGAGACACCAGAGATGTTCAGTCCCGTGATCCACTGGGCGGCATCGATGCTGTGAGCGCCGATGTCGCCCAGCGAACCGGACCCGGATTTAGCCTTGTCCAGGCGCCAGGTCAGCGGCGCGTCGGCGTCACTGAGCCAGTCCTGAAGGTACTGCGCGCGGACGTGCCTGATCTCGCCCAGACGGCCGTCGTCCACCATTCGCTTGGCCAGTGCCAAAGCAGGAGTGCGCCGGTAACTGAAGCCGCACATGGAGAGCACCCCGCGTTCCGCCGCGGCCTGAGCCACCTGGGTCATCTTCCCGGCTTCTTCCACCGAGTTGGCCAACGGCTTCTCGCAGAGGACATGCTTGCCGGCCTCGAGCGCCGCAATCGCTATCTCGGCATGGGTGTTGCCGGGAGTGCAGATATCAATGAGGTCGATGTCATCGCGTTCAATGAGTCTGCGCCAGTCGGTCTCGATGGACGCCCAGCCGTATTTGGCGGCTGCTGACCGCACACCCTCCTCATTTCGGCCCGCCACGGCCGTGAGTTCCGGAGCGAGGGGAAGGTCAAAGAAGCGGGGAGCAGTACGCCAGGCATGGGAGTGGGCGGCGCCCATGAAGGCATACCCCACCATGCCCACGCGCAGGGGTCGAGTCTCTGTCATCGGAAGTCCTTTCTGGTTGGTTCGTCGCCGGTTACTTGCTGAAACCTGCGGTGAGGCCACTGAGCAACTGCCGGCGCGCCACCACGTAGATCACCAGTAGCGGAAGCGTTGCCAGCACCACGGAGGCGAGCACTGCCGGGATGTTGACGCTGAATTCACCTTGGAACGTCCACAGCGACAACGGCAGAACCCTGGTGTCAGGGCTTTGCGTGAGGATCAGCGGGAACAGGAATCCGTTCCACACATGCAGTGCGTTGTAGATGCCCACCGTGATGACGGCAGGCTTGGTCATGGGCAACGCCAGGCGCCACATCATGGCCCAGTCAGAGCAACCGTCCAAGCGCATCGACTCAAAAAGTTCATTGGGGACATCCCGCATGAAGTTCGAAAGGATGAGCACCGATACCGGGATAGCGAAGGCAATGGAAGGCAGGATCAACGCCAACAAGGTGTCGTACATATGAGCCTTGGTGATCATCCAGTAGATGGGGATGATGGTTGCGTGCAGCGGAATGGCCAAGCCCAGGAGGAAAACGTTGTTGGTCCAGCTGAGGAATCTGCCTTTGCCGCGGACAATGGCGTAGGCGGCCATAAAGGCGACGAAAAGCGCCGGAACCACGCTGCCCACGGTCACGATGAGGCTGTTGGTGAAGTACTTGGCGAAGTCGTTCTCCAGGACAAGCTTGTAGTTGTCCAAGGTTGGTTCTGCCGGTGGGAGCATCGGGTTTGAGGTGAAGAAGCCTGCCTGGTTCTTCAGGCTGGTGATGACCACGTAGTACACCGGCACAATGATGATTGCCAGCCAGATCCAGCCGCCCAGGCCGCCCAGGAAGTTTGGCCGCGAACGGCCAAGTTGTGACGGCCGACGGCGGGTGGTCGCCGCTTGGGGCAGCACCGCCGGTGCCGGGGGGAGTTCAGTGGTGGAAGCCATTACGCACCTTCCAATTGGCTGGCGTTGCGGTTCTTGCCGCCGAGTCGTTGCAGGAACAATGCCAAGGCCAGGCCGATGACAACGAGGATGACGCCCAAGGCGCTCGCCGCCCCCATATCGTTCGCTTTGAAGCCGGTGAGGTACATGTGCAGTGGCAGGAGCCTGGTGGAGTAGCCTGGTCCGCCGGCGGTCAGGACGAAGATCAGGTCGAAGTACGCCAGGGATCCCACCACCATGAGGGTGGAGGAAGTGATCATGGTGTACTTCAGCTGCGGCAAGGTGATGTTGAAGAACTGCTGGACACGGCCTGCGCCGTCAATTTGGGCAGCTTCGTACAGCGAGGCGGGAATCTGCCGTACGCCGCCTTGGTAGATCAGGGTGTGGAAGGGCACGAACTGCCAGGCGATCACGAAGACCACCACGAACAGCACCAGATCAGAGTTACCCAGCCAGTCCTGCGCCAGGATCGGCAGCCCCAGGCCCGGGCCGAGCCCGAAGTTCGGATCCAGCAGGGCCTTGAAAGCGATGGCCACAGCCGCGGAGGACAGGAGCAGCGGCACGAAGTAGAGCACTGCCAAAGCCGCCCGGTACTTCTGGCTGGCAGCGGTGAAGACGCCGAGCAGGAGGCTGATGGGTGCCTGGACGATGAAGGAGAAGAACATGATCTTGGCCGTCACCAACAAGGCGTTGCCCGTGACGGGATCGGCCAGGACGGTGTTCCAGCTGGACAGTCCGTCGAGCTTAATTTCTCCCAGGCCGTCCCAGCTGGTGAAGCTCAGGAACAGGACTCCCAGGAGTGGGAGGATGGCGAAAAGCATGAAGAAGGCGAGCGCGGGGACAGCGAGCCACCCCGACGGACCCTTTTCCAAGGTCCGTCGGGTGCCTGTTGTGTGTCCAGTGCCCAACTCCCGCTGTGGGGTGGTGGTAGTAGTTGACACTGAACTACTTACCGATCGTCGCGTTCATGGTGGAAGCGAACTGTTCGGGGGTGATCTTCTTCAGGAAGATCTGGTCCAGGTTCGCCAGCATGGCATCGCCCTGGGCGGGGCTGAGTGCCTGATCCCAGGACAGTGTGAAGTCCGGGGCGTCCTTGGCCATGCCGTACACGTAGGTCAGGAAGTCCTTGTCCGGGGAGGCTGCGAGCTTGTCCTCAATGCCGGTGACCACAGGTACAGCTCCTGAGTCGATCAGGCCTTGGACGTTCTCATCGGTGAACATTCCGTCCTTGACGTATTCCAGGGCGGTTTTCTTTTGCTCTTCTGTGGCCTTGGATGAAACGGACCAGAAGTTGGACGGGTTTCCCACAACGTTGGCCGGGTCACCCTTGCCGCCCTCAACGGTGGGGAAGGGGGTGTAGCCGAGTTTGCCGCTTGATACGAACTCGCCGGCGTCCTTCTTCATGCCTTGGTAGATCCAGCTGCCCTGCAGAATCATGGCTGCCTTTCCTGTGTACAACAGGGCCTGGTCTGCGTTGCTGTCAGCGGCAATGGAGGAGAAGCCGTTGATGAAGCCGCCGGCATCCACCAGTTCCTGAATCTTGGTCAGGGCCTCGATCACTGCGGGGTCGGACCAGGCGCCCGGCTTGTTGGCTGCGATGTTTGCGAAGACTTCAGGGCCGCCGATCCGGTCCACTAGGTATTCGAGCCACATCAGGTCCGGCCATTTGGACTGGCCGCCCAGGGAGAACGGTGCCACACCGGCAGCCTTGAATTTTGGCACCAGCGCCATCAGTTCATCCCAGGTCTTGGGAGCCTCGGCGCCCACCTTTTCGAAGACTTCCTTGTTGTAGTAGAGCACTACGGGTTGGACCTTGTTGTTGGGGAGTGCATAGGTCTTGCCGTCGATCACGCCGCTCTCGAGGATGGAGGGAAGGTAACGGCTTTGGACGGCAGGGTTTTCTTTGAGGAATCCCGTCAGGTCATCCACCTGTCCGGCATCGACGTAGGACTTGAGGACTCCGCCGCCCCAGCCGTAAACGAGCGTGGGTCCTTGACCTGCGCCGACGGCGGTGCGGACCTTGGTCTTGTAGGCGTCGTTGGCAAAGAAGTCGAGCTTGATGGCGGAGTCGGGGTGGGCCTTGTTCCACGATTCCACGGATGCTTGGAACACAGGCTGGTCACCACCGGTCAGTCCCCACATGGTTGCTGAGTCCGCCGAGGCCCCTGTTCCGGCCGGACCCGAGGATCCGCAGGCTACGAGTGAGATCGACAACGCGGCTGCAGAAACGGCCATTCCGGCGGTGCGCAACTTGAGATTATTCATGTGCAGTTCCATTCGTCCTTCGGGCTCGACGCTGATGGCCCGGTTGTGCGTGTAAAAGCCGCACTTCGCGGTCTGCGGATCAACTTCGATACCCAGCTCCAGCAACTTTTCGAAATGTTTCGAAAGTCCTTTCGGAAGTGCCCACCAAACTTAGCCGTGACCCGCATCACCGTCAAGACCTGGATGAGAAGATACTTAGGTAGTTTGCTGCCTGTTTGACGAGCAGACCTCTCCGCGTGCAGACTGGCAGCAACCGAAACTTTTCGAAAGTGATAACTGTGAGCCCCGAAGAACGACCCTCCAAGCTGACCCTTTCTGCCGTTGCGCAGGAGGTAGGAGTGTCCGTACCCACCGTGTCCAAAGTGGTCAACGGGCGCGGGGACGTGGCCCAGGGGACCCGTGCGCGTGTTCTGGAAGCGCTGCAGCGGACCGGGTACAAATCACCCCTCCAGCGCAAGGGCAACCCTGTCCAGCGGACTGTCGAGGCGGTGTTTGACTCGCTGAACTCGGCCTACAACATGGAAGTCCTCAAGGGGATCATGGAGCAGGCCAACGCTTCGGACATGGAAGTGATCCTCTCGGTGACCGGATTGCAGGCAGCGCCTCCGCTGGGCCCGGAGCAACGTGCACAGCGCATGGTCGATGAGGGCCGCAGCGGCATGATCGTGGTGACCTCGGCGTTCGGAACAGCGCAGCTCGAAGCTTTCCAAAGACGCCAGATTCCCATCGTGGTGATCGACCCCCTGAACCCGCCACCTGCTGATCTGTTCAGTGTGGGCTCCAGCAACTGGGCCGGTGGGAAAGCCGCCGCCACGCATCTTTTGGCGCTGGGGCATCGACGCATTGCCTTTATTGGGGGTCCTGCCACCGCCGAATGCAGCCAGGCCCGTCTCCACGGTTACATGGCCGCACTGATGGCAGAGGGAATCACCGTGGAACATGAATATGTTTCCGCCGGCCAGTTTCGTCCCGAGACCGGAGCGGCAGCCTTCAAGTCCTTGGTGGCTTTGGAAGATCCGCCCACTGCAGTATTCGCCGGAAGCGACAGCATCGCCATGGGGGTCCTGGCTGAGGCGCGGAGGCAGGACATCCGGATCCCCGAGGAAATGAGCCTCGTGGGGTTCGATGGAACGTACCAAGCGGAAGAATCCACGCCACCCCTGACCTCGGTGAGCCAGCCGCTTCAGGAGATAGGGCGTTCCGCGCTGAACTTCATCCTTCGCCAAATGCAGGGTGAAGAGATCGACTCCCGGCGTGTGGAGCTTGCAACCCACCTTGTGGTTCGAGAATCCACAGCCCCACCCAGGGAACCAGCGCCACCCCGGGAACCAGCCTCACCCGGAAAGTCGCCGTCCCGGGTCTAGCTGCACCGGCGGGATTGCTTCATACAACAGCACCCGCACCCAACGGTCGCCCGTCCCACGGAACTCCTCACGGCTGGCAAAACGGTACAGGTAACTGCGCGTCCGCACCCAACGGGGTGGTTCGCCGTCGAACGGGTCCTGTCGAAGCAGCCCAAGCGTAAGTCGATCAGCCTGCAGGAGCCTGTCCAGGAACGCGTAAAACCAGTCCTCGTGGACAGTTCTCAGCGGCAGGAACCACATGAGCCAATCCAAGCGCAAGTGGTATGGCGCCCACTGCCGGGGGAGTCGCCGTACATCCCCGGGTTTGCCCTTGAAGCCGTACTCCAACCATTGTTCGTCCGGCGCCTGCGGATCCTCCTCCATGGTGCCCTCAACCACCATCTCAATGCGCTGCTTTGTCACCGTGCCGAAAGCGCCGTAGGCATTGACCAGTCGCCAGCGGTTAAAGCTGGCGTTCATCAACTGCTGGCTGGAGAAGAGATTCAGGAGCGGACGGTAGCTGAACACCAGCAACAAAACCGTCGCCAGCACGACGACGGCGAGCCACCACACTGAGGTATCGGCGCCCGGGTGCCACTCCAGCGGGATGAACGGAAAGACCGCGTGTGCAACGGGGTCGCTGACGGCGGCGAAAGCCAGGACGATGGCCACCCAGTTCAGCCACGCGAAGTTTCCTGTCCCCACCAGCCACAGCTGGGTGACGATGATGATGCCGGCTGCGATGCTGGCAAGCGGTTGCGGTGCGAACAGGAAAAAGGGGACCACCAGTTGCGCGAAATGGTTGCCCACCACCTCCACTTTGTGCAGGGGGCGTGGCAGGAGGTGAGCCAGCCTGCTGAGTGGCCCGGGCATCGGCTGTGTCTCGTGGTGGTAGAACATGGCCGTCATGTCCCGCCACTCGCGTCCGCCGCGGATCTTGATCATGCCGGCACCGAACTCAAGCCGGAACAGCAGCCACAGAATGAGTATGAGGATGGTCGCAGGTGGGGGAGTCTGGTCTGAACCGAGGAAAGCCACAGTGAATCCGGCTTCGAGGAGAAGTATCTCCCAACCAAAACCGTAGAACGTCTGGCCTACGTTCACAATCGACATGTAGAGGAACCACAGGGCAAGGAAAGCCAGCATGGGAAGCCACGGAGGACCTGTTTGGGGGAGACCGATGACCAGCAGAATGGACACCCCGATGCCCGTCCAGCACACGGCCCGGAGCAGTGTGTCAGAGTAGCGCCACCGGAAAAGGGTGGGCCGGCCCAGCCGGCGGGCCATGTCCAAGTAAGAGGGTACCGGCAACAGTCCGTGCTCGCCCAGGAGTGCCGGGAACTGGTTCACCGTGGAGAGGAAGGCAACCGCGTACAGCGCGGCTGTGCCACGCTGCAACACCTGCCGGGCAAATTCGTAGTCCCGCGCATCGAACCAGGACAACCACTCCACCATTCCACGGTACGCACGGGAGGGGGCTGGTCAAGCGGTATCGATTTTCCACATACACCTGTGCCCGTTCGCGGCCCCCGGCAGTGGCAGGGATACTTAAGTCATGCAGCCGCGCAAGATCGTCATCCTCGGGTCCACCGGTTCCATCGGCACACAAGCGATTGACGTCGTTGATGCCGCACCACACCGTTTCGAGGTGGTGGCCCTGAGCGCGGGCGGCGGAAACCTTGAACTCCTTGCCCGGCAGGCTGTCCACACCAGGGCGCAAGCTGTGGGAATTGCCACAGGAGATCCGGAAGCCCTTCGGCAATTGATCGACGCCGCCGCTGCCGAGGCACGCGTACGCAACTTTGCTCCGGAGATCTTTGCCGGACCGGACGCCTCCACCCGGATAGCAGCCATCGACTGCGACGTCGTCCTCAACGGCATCACCGGTTCCATCGGGTTGGCGCCAACCCTCGCTGCCCTTGGCACAGGAGCCACCTTGGCGCTGGCCAACAAGGAATCGCTGATCGTCGGTGGCGCCCTGGTCAAAGCCGCCGCCAGCCCCGGCCAGATCGTCCCCGTCGACTCAGAGCACTCCGCCATCGCCCAGTGCCTGCGTTCGGGCACTGACCAGGAAGTTGAAAAGCTGATCCTGACGGCATCCGGTGGCCCGTTCCGAGGCCGCACGCGGGAGCAACTTCACAACGTCACGCCGCAGGAAGCCCTTGCCCACCCCACCTGGGACATGGGCCTCATGGTCACCACAAACTCGGCCAGCCTCGTCAACAAGGGCCTGGAAGTCATCGAGGCACACCTGTTGTTCGATGTTCCTTTGGACAGGATCGATGTTGTGGTCCACCCTCAATCGGTGGTGCACTCCATGGTCCAGTTCGTGGATGGCTCCATCATTGCCCAAGCATCACCTCCGGACATGCGCCTGCCCATCGCGCTCGGGCTGGGCTGGCCGGACCGGGTCCCGCGTGCCGCCCAGGCTTGCGACTGGACCCAAGCCACCAGTTGGACCTTTGAGCCCCTGGATACCGTGGCATTCCCGGCCGTGGATCTGGCCAAGGACGCCGCCAAGCAGGGCAGCACTTTCCCAGCGGTATTCAACGCCGCCAATGAGGAAGCAGTAGAGGCCTTCCACGCCGGGCGCATCCGCTTCACGGACATTGTGGATACCGTTGAATCCGTCCTCAGCGAACATTCAGGCTCTTCCGAGCTAACGGTGGAGTCCGTGCTGGATGCTGAGAGGTGGGCACGTGCCCGAACCCTTGATCGTTTAGCCAGCAGCGCCCTGTAGCTCACAACCTTTACGGAAGCAGTCCCACCGGCATGAGTCCCGTCCTTCTCTTCATTCTCGGAGTCGTCTTCGTCGCGATCGGCGTAGCTGTTTCCATCGCGCTGCACGAGGTAGGCCACCTTGTGCCCGCGAAGCTCTTCAAAGTGCGCGTTACCAAGTACATGATCGGCTTTGGGCCAACGCTGTGGTCCAGGAAGAAGGGCGAAACCGAGTACGGCTTAAAAGCGCTTCCGCTGGGTGGCTACGTGTCCATGATCGGTATGTACCCGCCGAACAAAGAAGACGGCACCGTTCGCCCCTCCAGTACAGGCATGTTCCAGACCCTCGCCACCGAGGCGCGTTCCATGGCGCACGAGGAAGTGGGCCCCGGCGACGAGAACCGCGTCTTCTACAAGCTCCCTGTCTGGAAGAAAATCATCGTCATGCTCGGCGGGCCCGCCATGAACATGCTGATCGGGTTGATCCTTCTGGCCGTCCTGCTCATGGGTTTCGGCACTGCCCAGGCGACCACCACCATCGCGGACGTTTCCAAATGCCAGGTTGCCGCCGGGGAGACCGTTGACCCCGATTCGGCCGATTGCAAGCTGACCCCGGCCGCGGCCGCAGGACTCCAGCCCAATGACACCATCACCTCTTTCGACGGAAAAGCCGTCACCAGCTGGGACGAGCTCACCAGCTGGATCCGGACCTCCGCCGGCAAGGACGTTCCCGTCACCGTGACGCGCAATGGGGCTCCGGTGGAGACCACGGTAACCCCTGTGCTCTCCTCCCGGCCCGTGGTGGGCCCCGACGGGCGGCAGGCACAGGACGCCAACGGAGTGTTGCAGTACCAGGAAGTCGGCTTCCTGGGTATCGGAGCCCAAAGCGCTTTGGTTCCCCAACCGGCGTCGGCCGTTCTGCCCATGGCAGGGGAAAACATCAAACAGATTTCCGGTGTGATCTTCAACCTGCCGGCCAGGGTGGTGGGGGTGGCGAAAGCAGCCTTCAGCGAAGAACCCCGCGACCCCAACGGGCCCATCAGCGTGGTGGGCGTCGGCAGGGTCGCCGGCGAGGTAGCGGCCATGGAACAAGTGCCCATGCAGGCGCGGATCGGCACGTTGATCGGCTTGCTCGCCGGACTCAACTTTGCGCTGGCCATCTTCAACCTCATCCCGCTCCTGCCCCTGGACGGCGGCCATGTGGCCGGCGCGCTCTACGAAGGTGCCCGACGCCGGGTGGCCAAGCTGATGGGCAAACCGGACCCGGGCGCTTTCGACATTGCCAAGCTGCTGCCGGCCACGTACGTCGTCGCAGCGCTGCTGATGGCCATGGGTGCACTCCTGATCTACGCGGACATCGTCAAGCCCGTGAACATTTTCGGCTAAGCAGTGAGCATTTTCCGATCAGCAGGCGGGATAGGCTAGCTCCATGACTGTTTTCGCTGTTGAGTACGTATACGTCGCCGATTCGGGCGCCCTCCGCGACGAAGCCCGCCCTGCCCACCGTTCCTGGCTCGGGGAACTGGCCGAGGAAGGCAAACTGCTTGCCAGTGGCCCCTACGGTGACGGCGCCGGTGCTCTGCTGATCTTCAAGTCCGCTGACGAAACCGAACTCAATGACCTCCTCAAACAGGATCCGTTCGCCGAAGCAGGCGTGATTGCCGGTATCCGCACCACGGAATGGGCCCCCGTCATCGGTGTCCTGGCTGCCCACGTTTCCTAGCCCGGACGTCCTTCACCACAACGATCCACCCCTAACCCAAGGAGTCCACGTGACCTCGGTCAGCCTGGGAATGCCAGCAGCCCCACCCCCCGTCCTTGCCCCGCGACGTAAGACGCGGCAGATCAAGGTAGGGTCCGTTGGCGTCGGTTCTGACTCGCCCATCAGCGTTCAGTCCATGACCACCACCCCCACTACGGATATCAATGCCACCCTCCAGCAGATCGCTGAACTGACGGCGTCCGGATGCGACATCGTGCGCGTTGCTTGCCCGTCTGCCGACGACGCCGAGGCGCTGCCGATCATTGCCCGTAAGTCCCAGATTCCCGTGATCGCGGATATCCACTTCCAACCGAAGTACGTCTTCGCCGCAATTGAGGCCGGTTGTGCCGCAGTCCGGGTTAACCCGGGCAATATCCGCAAATTCGATGACCAGGTTAAGGAAATCGCTGCAGCGGCCCGGGACCACGGAACATCCATCCGGATTGGCGTCAACGCAGGCTCCCTTGAGCCCGGCATCATGAAGAAGTACGGCAAGGCCACCCCGGAAGCGTTGGTTGAATCCGCCGTCTGGGAAGCCTCCCTCTTCGAGGAACACGGCTTCCACGACTTCAAGATCTCCGTCAAGCACAACGACCCCGTGATCATGGTGGCCGCTTACGAGATGCTCGCCGAGAAGGGCGACTGGCCCCTGCACCTCGGCGTCACCGAAGCCGGACCGGCGTTCCAAGGCACCATCAAGTCGGCTACGGCGTTCGGCGCGCTCCTGTCCCGCGGCATTGGCGACACCATCCGCGTCTCCCTTTCGGCTCCTCCAGTGGAGGAGATCAAGGTGGGCAACCAGATCCTGCAGTCCTTGAACCTGCGCCCGCGCAAGCTCGAGATCGTTTCCTGCCCGTCCTGTGGACGCGCCCAGGTGGACGTGTACACGTTGGCCGAACAGGTCACCGCAGGCTTGGAAGGCATGGAGATTCCGTTGCGGGTGGCCGTGATGGGATGCGTCGTCAACGGACCCGGCGAAGCACGTGAAGCGGACCTCGGGGTGGCCTCCGGAAACGGCAAGGGCCAGATTTTCGTGAAGGGCGAAGTCATCAAGACTGTGCCTGAGAGCGAAATTGTTGAGACACTGATCGAAGAGGCCATGCGCATCGCCGAAGAGATGGGGGAGGCCGATGGCGAAGATGCTGTCAAGGGTAGCCCCGTGGTTAGCGTCTCGTAACGAGAACGGCTTGGGAGTCAGGGTGCTCGGCAGCGCCGACACCCTGGCTCTTCGCGCGCTTGCAAGCGAGGATGCGGTGGCCAACGTGTTCATCCTCGCCCATCTGGAAAGTACCGGTTCAGCAGCGCCAACCAGCGGTGGTGCCTGTATTTTCGGAGTTTTCGAGGGCCAAACGCTTCTCGGCGCATGCTGGGCGGGGGCAAACCTGGTCCCGGTTCAGCTCGATCCCGGCCTTGCGGGCTATGTGGCCGCCGCTGCCCACGAAACAGGGCGCCGTTACGCCTCCATTTTCGGTCCGGCCGACACTGTCATGGCGCTCTATGCCCGTTTCGAGCAACTGGGCCACGCTGCGCACGAAGTTCGCTCCCAGCAACCGCTGCTCACTATTTCAGGCCCGCCCATCGTCGGCGCCAACCCGTCCCTGACCTTTGGCTCCATGGGGGACTTTGACCGCATTCTGCCCGCCTGCGCCGCCATGTTCGAAGAAGAAGTGGGCTACTCTCCGTTCCTGGGAGGGCAGGAGTTCTATAGCAGGCGGGTCGCAGGGCTCATTCGGGAGGGCCATTCGCTGGTTCACATCGACGCCAACGGCACGGTGGTTTTCAAAGCCGAGCTGGGGGCAGTCACGCGGGATGTCACTCAGGTCCAAGGCGTGTGGATGAATCCCGAGTTGCGGGGGCGCGGCCAAAGCGGAGGCTACATGGCTGCCGTCGTCAACCTCTCGCGATCGTTCGCCCCGGTGACGAGCCTTTACGTCAATGACTACAACACCAAAGCCCGCGCCACCTATGAGCGGGTGGGCTTCGAACAAGTGGGAACCTTCGCAACCGTTCTTTTCTAAAGACGATGGGGAATCCAGTATTCTTGTCCGTGTTGGCGACCGCCACCTCCGGAACACTCGACTCCATTGGGGAAACGAATGAACAAGAATACGCTGCGCGGTTTCGCCGTGTCAGGACTGCTGGTCATGGGCCTTACCGCTTGCGGTGGCGCTGGCTCCTCCACGGATGCCGGTACCGCACCGGCAAGTGAAACCCCGACTCCCGCGCCCACTGCGGCAAAGCAGTACACCTCGGCTGAGCTGACAGACCTGGTCAAGCAGATCAAGCCGGCTGACGGCACGGAACTGACGGTTACCACCATTGATGACCTCGCCGCCCAGGCGAGCCCGCTCAAGGAACTCATGGGTTCCATGAACATTGAACCGGCCGAGTGCAAGGATCTGGCCATGTCCGGCGCCTCGCAGCCCATTGAAGGCGCCACCGGCGCCACCGGGGCCAAGGTTGACGCCGCAACCGGAAGTGTCTCCAGTGTGGCGTTGGTGTCCGGCGTCCCGGCGGAAGCCCTGCAGAAGAACCTCAAGGGGAGTGAGTCCCAGATCACCACGTGCTCCTCCATGAAGATGACCATGGGTGACACCGCCTTGAGCATGAAAACCGAGAAGCTTGACGGCGTCGGTTCGGTCCCTGGAACTGTTGGACTTAAAACCACCATGACCCTCCCGGATGGTCAGGCCCAGTCCACCGTGATGGCTTTCGCCGTCAAGGGCGGTGTGATGATCTCCGCAACGGCATCGGGCCAGAACGCCGGAACAGACGCGGCAGCTGCTGCCGGCACCCTGATGGATCAGGCCGCGGCCCTGGTCAAGTAGCCCTCACAGTCGCCAAGGACATCGTCAGATGGTGGCTCCAGGACCATCCAGCTCTCCCGTAAGGTAGCGCTGGATGGTGGGTGCCACCATCTGTATGACGTCCTCCCGCGCTGCGCCGGCCAACGGCTCAAGTTTGATGACGTAGCGGACCAACATCAGGCCAATGACCTGGCTGGCCACCAGATTGCTTCGCAGGTGCAGTTCTTCCGGCGTGCCCGGCAAGCCTGCAACCACCCTGGACAAGATGACCCGGTTGACCATTTCGCGCAGCAGGGCTGTCTTGGCCTTGGACCCTATGGTTCCCCGCACGAAGGCCACCAGCCCATGCTGAGCGGGGCCCTCCCACAGCCGCAGCACGGCGCGGACGATCGCTTCTGCCCGCACAGCGGGGTCCAGGTTTTCGATGCCGGCAAGAACCTCTGCCGGGTCGGCGGGCAACTCCACGCTGGCGGCAAAGAGCTCATCCTTGCCTCCGAAAAAGTGGTGCACCATGGCCGGATCCACCGATGACTCCCGTGCAACCTGCCGCAGGCTTGTCCCTTCGAACCCTTGCTCTGCAAAGAGTTTCCGTGCAGCTGTGAGGATGGCTTGCCTCGAATGGTCTCCTGCGCTTCGGCGTCCCCGGCGCGACGGGGGAAGGCTCATCGGGTTTGCCGCCTGAGGGTCAGTGATGCCAGGACCAGGACTCCCAGGACAATCCCGCCCATGATCAGGGCGTCTTGCCACATCGTTGCCGTGGCGTCGGCGTTCCCTGCAATTTCTTTCAACGCATCCACGGAGAATGTGAGCGGCAGAACACCGGAGATAGCTTCAAGGACCTCGTTCATCTCGTCCCGCGCCACGAACAAGCCGCACAACAGGATCTGCGGGATCACCACCACGGGCATGAACTGCACGGCTTGGAACTCGGTGCGGGCAAAGGCGGAACACAGGAGTCCCAGGGCGACGCCCAGGACGGCGTTGATGACGGCAATCATCACCACGAAGCCGGGGCTTCCCTTGATGTCGAGGTCGAAAACCCAGTAGGCCACAGCCGTCGCCACCAAGGACTGCAGCGCTGCCATGATGGAGAAGGCCAGGGCATAGCCGAACAGCAGGTCTGCCTTATGGATGGGGGTGGTCAGGAGACGCTCCAGGGTGCCGGACGTTCGCTCCCGAAGCATGGTGATGGAGGTGACCAGGAACATGACCACGAACGGGAAGATGGCCAGCATCATCAAACCAACGCGGTCAAAAGTGCGGGGAAACCCCGGTGGGAGTGTTTCGTTTTCGAAGAGGAAGTAGACGGCGGTCAGCAGCAGTGCGGGGACCACGAGGATCAGCGCAACGCTCCGGTGGTCGTGCCGCAGTTGTCCAAGGACCCGCGTTGTGGTGGCAAGTGTCATTCTCAAGTTCACGTCGTCACCTGGCGTTCTTCCTGACCACGATCAGCGGCTTTAATGATGGTCAGGAAAGCCCGCTCCAGATCCTCGCTTCGTCCGCGGCGGGCAAGTTCCGCGGGCGTCAGTTGCGCCAGCAGCGCGCCATCACGCAGGAGTAATAGCGAGGAACAATGGGAGGCTTCCTCCATCACGTGGCTGGAGACCAGCAGGGTTGTTCCGGTGGCCGCCATGGCGGCAAAGCGCTCCCATAGTTCGGCCCTCAGCACCGGATCAAGCCCGACGGTGGGCTCGTCCAGGACCAACAGTTTCGGGTGGGCTACCAGGGCGCAGGCGAGGGAGACCCGGCTGAATTGCCCGCCGGACAAGTCCGCAGCCTTATGGCGGGCAAGCGATTCAAGTCCGACGGCGGCCATCGCATCCGCGGTATCCGCCGCCGTCGCGTTGTGCATGGCACCGAAGTAGCGCACGTTCGCTTGGACGCTCAGGTCCGGGTAAACGCTGGCACCCTGGGTGACGTATCCGACGTCGTGCCTGAGCGGTGCGCTGCCGGCCGGGCGGCCAAGGACGGTGACGCTACCTTGGCTGATTCGCTGGACCCCGACAATTGCCCGCATGAGAGTTGTCTTGCCGCTGCCGGAGGGGCCCAGGAGGCCCGTGATCCGGCCCGCCTCAACCCTAAAGTCCAAACCTCGCAGGATCTTGCTGCGGGACCGGGACACGTGGAGCCCCGTCGCCTCGATTGCTGCTGGAAGGGGCGTCATACGGGCCTCCGATGCGGCTCCAATAATTCACCAGATGATGAATTAAAAGTAAGTCCGGCGCGCACCACGGTCAAGGGTCGCAAGACGGGTGCCGTTGGCAATCTTGAAAATGTGTCTGCGATCACATAGGTTCTTTCCAAGCCGTGTCGTTGGGGTGCGGGTGGTACAGGGGGAATCATGATCAAAACCTTGGCGGGCGCCATCGGCGGCCGTGCCATCCGCGAGCTCGGCAGTTTCCATTGCTTCCCAGCCGCAGGCGATCCCGTTCCGCTGGAGGGTACGGCGATCTAGTCTCCGGACAGAGCCTGCGGCCGGCCGGCCGCTGAGCCACGCCATCGCAGGATGACCAGCCGGTTGCGGCCAGGGGCTTCCAAACGCGACGGCGTGGCTCTTCCATGTGCACGATCCTGGTACGTGCGCGCTCGTGGAGCACACTAATTTGGCCTGTTCGAGTGGCCGCGCAGTCTGCCGGTAGATTAGTAGACAGTTGTTTTTGCCACATCTGCCATAGAAACGGATACGTACCCGTGGTCCTTCGCCTTTCCCAGCTGTTCCTGCGCACCCTGCGTGAAGATCCCGTCGACGCCGAGGTCGCCAGCCACAAGCTCCTTGTCCGCGCCGGCTACATCCGCCGCGCCGCACCCGGCATCTACACCTGGCTGCCACTGGGGCTGAGCGTCCTGCGCAAGGTGGAGGAGATTATCCGCCAGGAGATGTCCGCCATCGGAGCCCAGGAAGTCCACTTCCCGGCGCTGCTTCCCCGCGAACCCTATGAGGCCACCAACCGCTGGACCGAGTATGGCGAGGGCCTGTTCCGCCTCCAGGACCGTAAGGGCGCGGACTACCTCCTTGCCCCCACGCATGAGGAAATGTTCACGCTCCTGGTCAAGGACCTGTACTCCTCGTACAAGGACCTGCCCCTGAGCCTTTACCAGATCCAGAACAAGTACCGCGATGAAGCACGTCCGCGGGCAGGGCTCCTCCGTGGCCGCGAGTTCATCATGAAGGACTCCTACTCCTTCGACATCGATGACGCGGGCCTGGACGCAAGCTACGCTGCACACCGCGGTGCCTACCTGAAGATCTTTGAGCGCCTCGGCCTGGAAGTCATTCCTGTAGCAGCCACGGCCGGTGCCATGGGCGGCTCCAAGAGTGAGGAATTCCTGTTCCCCACCGAGATCGGCGAGGACACGTTCGTACGCTCCGCCGGGGGCTATTACGCCAACGTCGAAGCCGTGACCACTGTTGTCCCGAACGAGATCGACTTCAGCAACGCACCGGCCGCCCGGGTGCTGGACACGCCCAACACTCCCACCATCGACACTCTGGTGGACGCTGCCAACCAGCTGGCTCCGCGCAGTGAGTCCGACGGCGGCGCATGGACTGCCGCTGACACGCTCAAGAACGTCGTCCTTGCCGTCACGCTGCCCACGGGTGAGCGCCAGATCGTGGTTATCGGTGTTCCCGGCGACCGCGGAGTGGACCTCAAGCGCGTGGAAGCAAACATCGGCTTGCACCTGCCCATCGCCGGTGAAATCGGCCTGGAAGCAGCCAACGAAGAAGACCTCAAGAAGCTGCCGTGGCTGGTCAAGGGCTACATCGGGCCCGGTTTGTCCCTCGACGAGCCGGTGCTGGGCCTTGAAGGTTCGTCAAAGGTTCTCTTCCTTGTGGACCCCCGCGTCGTCTCCGGCACCAGCTGGGTGACAGGGGCCAACGCTGAGGGCAAGCACGTTTTCGGCTTGGTGGCAGGCCGCGACTTCGCGTGGGACGGCGTGATCGAGAGCACCGATGTGCGTGCGGGCGACCCCGCCCCGGACGGCTCGGGACCGCTGGAAACTGCACGAGGCATTGAAATGGGCCACATCTTCCAGCTCGGCCGCAAGTACGCTGAAGCCCTGGACCTGAAGGTCCTGGACCAGAATGGCAAGCAGCAGGTGGTCACCATGGGCTCCTACGGCGTGGGCGTGACGCGTGCCGTGGCAGCCTTGGCTGAAGCAAACCATGACGACCGTGGCCTCGTGTGGCCGCGCTCCGTGGCCCCTGCAGATGTCCACGTGGTGGCAGTCGGCCGAGGCGACGAGATCTTCGAAGCCGCTGAAAGGCTCTCCGCTGAGCTCGAAGCCGCCGGCCTGGACGTCATTTTCGATGACCGTCCCAAGGTCTCTCCCGGCGTGAAGTTCGGCGATGCGGAACTGGTGGGCGTCCCCACCATCCTGGCCGTTGGCCGCGGACTGGTGGACGGTGTGGTGGAGGTCAAGGACCGCCGCAGCGGCGAAGCCGAGAACATTGCGGTGGACAAAGCCGTGGATTACGTGGTCAACGCCGTACGAACCCGGTGATTTCCGGCTTCGAATCGATCCAGCTCACCACACTCGTCCTGATTGTGGTGGCTGGATTCGCAGCCGGCTGGGTTGATGCGGTCGTAGGGGGCGGGGGCCTGATTCAGCTCCCCGCCCTGCTGCTGGTACCGGGCATCACTCCGGTCCAGGCCTTGGCCACGAACAAGATGGGGTCCATCTTCGGGACCACCACCAGCGCCGTGACCTACTACCGCCGCGTTGGCCCGGATCTGAAGACCGCTATTCCCATGGCGGTGATCGCCCTGGCGGGCAGTTTCGGCGGAGCCATTCTTGCCGCGTCGCTTCCGGCCAGTGTTTTCAAGCCGATCATTGTGGTGGCCTTGATCGCCGTCGCCGTGTTCACCGCACTTCGTCCCGGTGCCGGCGAACTGACCGCCCTGCGCCACGACGGTCACAAACACTATGTGGTGGCATGCCTCATCGGCGCCGTCATTGGCTTTTACGACGGTTTGATTGGGCCCGGCACCGGCTCGTTCCTGGTGATCGCACTCGTTTCGGCCATGGGCTATGCCTTCCTTGAGGCCAGCGCCAAGGCGAAGATCGTCAACATGGCCACCAACGCCGGAGCGTTGATCTTCTTCCTGCCGCACGGGTCACTTCTGTGGGGCGTGGGACTGGTCCTCGGACTGGCAAACATGGCAGGCGGCTATCTTGGGGCCCGCACCGCCGTGGCCAAGGGGAGCGGATTTGTGCGCATCGTTTTCCTGCTGGTGGTTGCCGCCTTGATCATCAAGCTCGGCGTGGACGTCTGGAACGAGAACTTCGCAGCGTAGGTCTGTCGCGGCCGGTGTCAGATGAAGCTGCCGCTGGCGTTGGCGAGCGTCTTCAAACCGCGGACGACGGCGTGAGGCACCAAGGCGCTCGACGCCGGGTTGTTAGGGGAAGCCTCGTTCGTTACACGGATGTCGAAGGTGCCCAGGGAAGTCTCCGCCGTGACATGGTGAGACGTCTTCCTGGCTGCAGGGTCCGCGATCAATACAGCTTCGACCACACCCCAATCGCCCCCGGCGAGGGCTAAAGCGGACACCACGTTGGTGGATTTGGGGAAAGCCTTGATCAGTTCAGCCGGTCCACCCCGTAGTAACTCCACAGGGTGGGAAGCGGTGAGAAGTCGATCCTTCGTTCCACCATCCATCCATGGCTGAATCAACGCAGCAGGAAGCTTTCGCGATTCCACGGTGATGCGGTGAATGGTGCCACCAGCGCAGGCAGCGGTGATCGCGTCCAGACCACCCAGCGCCCCGGTTGTCAGGAGCGTCCGGCCGGGACCGTCGTCGAGCAACGCTTTCCGTAGGGACGCATCACACAGCGCCCCGATCGAGGTGACCAGCAGATCCTTCCCGGCCGAAACAACCCGTGGACCGAACTCGGCAACTGATCCAACGCCGGCGCACTCCACCACCACATCAGCGGTGTCCAGGGCGTCCTCGAAGCTGAAACCTGTCCCTGCGTCGCCGTGGGGAACCACGCCGGTGAGTTCGACTCCCGGGGCGGCCCCGGCGTCGAGCAGTTCCGCCACCCGCGATCCAATGGCGCCGGAACCAATCATTGCGACTTTCAGGGTCATGGTGTCAGGCTTCTTCGCCGGGGCCGGGGAGATCATGTGCCCGCGGCAGGGCATCCAGCGTGCTGCCGGCGAGGGTGCTGGCAACCCAGAGGGACCGGGCAAGGTCACCGGCGTGCCGGGGTTTCGCGGCGTACCACAAGGCGTTCTGCACCTCCCGGGCGATGCTCCATTGCCGGGCCACTTCAGGATCCAATCCGGCGGCACGGCTGAAGTCATGGCAGCGTTCCAGCAGCGCGGCCTCCGGATCCGTCCGCGAAAGATCGTGGATGCGGTTCCACAGGATCGGGGCCACCGCGAACTCAGCCTCGCCGATCTGCGGTTGTGGATCGATGGCCAGATAGTCGCCGCGGAGGGAGGACTTCCTGGCCTCGGTGGTGGCAAGAATGTTCATGAAGTGAAGATCCGTGTGCACCAGGACGTCTGTTCCGGAGCGGCGCCCTACTGCTCCGCGCGTCTGGCACACCTCCAGTGCCGCTTCCAGCAACCACCTGGGGAAGGGGCGGTCCAGATGGTCCCATTCGGCTGGCAGCTCGTCACTCCACCGCTCGGCGGTGGCGGCAACATGGTCCAAAGCCCTCCATTCGCCCCGGTGGTCCGGCTGGATGGAGAGCTTGCGCATGATGTCCCCCCACGCGTCCCTGGCTTCTTCCAGCGGGGCATCCTGAAGCCAGCGGGAGGCATCCAGGCGTTCAAGCAGCATGGAGCAACTTGCGTCATCCGAGGCGAGGAGCCGGACTGCGCCGTCACCGTTCCACAGGGCCAGTGCGTAGCGCTCAACCAGTGCTTCTTCGTGCGGAAAAGCGATCTTCAAGGCCGCGGGGGTATCACCCTGAACAACGGGCACCACCAGGGCTCCATGCCCATTCCAAGGTTCGCCGCCCGGAGCCAAGTCCACGGAAAGCTCCCAACGGTCCAACGCCTCAGAGATGAGCCCGGGAAGGCTTGCCAGCCAATCCCTGCCAGCCGAGTCGCGGTTGTACCGGGCGTGGAGGTCGCCCGGGATGGGAATCATCGCGTGAAGGGTCACGCCAACAGCCTAACTCCGCCTCGCCATGCGACCCTTAGAAAACGCCGCTGGCCCCCAACAGGGTTCCAACCAGGAAGGTGGCGGCCAGTGCCAAAGCCCCGCCGAGCACTACCCTGACTGCGGCGCGGAAGCGGGAAGCGCCGCCGATCCAGGCACCCACAGCTCCGGTGATCGCCAAGGCCAGCAGGACTGCGATGAACGTCAGGGGAACCCGCATCCCGGGTGGAGGCAGCAACATGGCCAGCATGGGGAGAGCCGCACCCAAAGTGAAGGCTGTGGCGGAAGCCCAGGCTGCGCTCCAGGGGCTGACGATGTCATCTTCGTGGATATTGAGCTCGGCTGAGAGGTGGGCGGCCAAGGCGTCGTGTTCGGTCAGTTCCTGTGCCACTGTCCGGGCCGTCTTTGCGCTGAGCCCCTTGGACTCGTAGATGGCGGCCAACTCCTCAAGTTCAAGTTCGGGTTGCTCCGCCAGCTCACGCTTTTCCTTGTCGATCAGCGCTTTTTGGGTGTCGCTCTGGCTGCTGACGGACACGTACTCGCCCAAAGCCATGGATATGGCCCCACCCACCAGGCCTGCGGTTCCGGCAGAGAGAATGACGCCGGTGTTGGTGGTGGCGCCGGCCACGCCCACCAGGATCGCAGCGACGGAAACGATGCCGTCATTGGCGCCCAGGACGCCGGCCCGCAACCAGTTCAACCGATGTGCCAGATCGTCCCGGTGGGGTTCGTTCTCGTGCGTGGTGGCAGTTTCCGTGGAGGCCATGCATCAAGCCAAGCACTGGCTGGCGGTCCTGACCAGCATGGGTAGGCTCGCCTATCCGCCGTGGGACGCGGGCGTGGAAGCGCCAGTGGACGCGGGCGCGGAAGAGGCGGTGGACCCGGGCGAGGCGGTGGGCGTCGGCAGCGAGGGGAGCTCGCCGGCGTCGAGCATGAGTCCTGGCAACGGAGGCAGCGGCGCTCCCCAGGCCATGCTCCTGCGGGCAGCGGCCACAAGGCCGTCGACGGCCCAAGTGCGGGTATCGTCCGTGGACAAGGCAACCAGGTCACCGAAACGAGGCAGGGAGGCAACTTCAACGGCGCCAAGGAATGTTGCCGGATCTTGGGTGAGCTGTTCCGGCACCCGGTAGCCCGCCTCGCTCGCGGGTACGTCTGAGCAGTTGGCGCTGGTGAGTGATTCTGCCTGCTGGAGCAATGCCTCGTGAACTTGCAAGTGCTTGGCAGCGGCCGCCGACTTCGTCTCGTCCAGCCGCTTCAGGGCAACCTGGTAAACGTAGATCGCTTCCTGCTGCGAGCGAACCACCGCAGCCAGGGCGGTGTCGGTGGTAGCGGACGTCGGTTCCGGGGTGGGGATTTCTGTTGGGCAGGAGGCTGCCAACGGCGTTGCCGCGGGAGCCTTGGTCTCAGGGACCGTTGTCTGATCCGGCAGCGGAAGCTGCCACTCCGCGGCCAGCTTTTCGGCCTGAAGCAGCTGTGCGGATCCGACGGCGGCAAGCAGGCGGGCCATCCCGCCGTCGGCCGTGCGGGCATCAGCCAGGCGCTTCCAGCCACTGATGGCCAACCCGGTCAGGAAAGAGCCGCGGCTGCTCGGTGCCGTTGCGGCCGTGGTCGAAGTGCCGGAGGGGGTGGCGCTGGATATCGCGCGTGATGGTGCGCCGTTGGGGTCCAATAGCGCTTGCGCGTGGGTTGTCAGCAAAGTCACAGCGTTGCCGAGTGCCGGCCTTGCGGCAGCGGGAGCCGCGGACTCTGCCAGTGTGGTGGCCGATTCCCGGAGCAGCAGCGTGTCCTCCAACGCCGTCAAGCGCGCAGTTTCGGAGAACGAGACGGCCGGGGGAGTACCGGAATCACGCGGAATAAGCACCATTCCGGTGCCGGCTACAAGCAGTGCCACCACCGTAACCAGTAAAACCCGGCCCCAGGGTGGTGTTCGTCGTTTTTCGCTTGTCTCCCCGTTCACAACAGACCATGGTGTCACGTGGACGGGGAAGTCCGTGCACCATGTTCCCGGGAAAATCGTTAGGCTAGTAGTCACAACAACATCTATCGGGAGGCGGCGGGCAACGTGAGTGACTCGGAAGCCACGACTTCAACAGACCGTTCTGAATCGAACTCAACGGCCACCATCCACAACCCGGAAGAGAGCAGGCTCAAAGCGCTGCTCGAACCGGCAGTCCTTGCCAGCAGGCTCTACCTCGAGGATGTTTCCATCCACGTTGCCGGTTCTCACCGCACGGTCCACGTCGTGGTGGACCTTCCTCAGGAAGAGACCGGAGGCGTCAGCCTGGACGCTATCGCGGACGTCTCACGTGGACTGTCCGATATTTTGGACAACGATCCCCACGACGACGGCCGCCCTTACGACCTCGAGGTTTCTTCCCCGGGAGTAAGCCGCCCCTTGACCGAACCGCGTCACTGGCACCGCGCCCGCGGCCGCATGGTCAGGGTCAACATCATTCAGGGCGACAACCTCCTGGGGCGTATTGCCTCTGTGGGAGACGACGCCGTGACGCTCATCCCCGAGCATGAGGTCAAGAAGGGCATGAAGCCCAAGCAAGGCGAACCCATCACTATTCCTTTCGACAGGATCCGCCAAGGAAAAGTCGAGATTGAATTCAGCCACCTCCACGAGGCTGCGCTGGAAGACGAGCACAACGGACCTTCCGAGGAGGCCTAATGGATATTGACATGAGCGCACTGAGACTCCTGGAGCGTGAGCGTGAAATCCCGCTGGATCTCCTGATTCCCACCATCGAGCAAGCACTGCTGGTGGCGTACCACAAGACGCCCGGCGCCTTCGAAAAGGCCCGTGCCGAGTTGGACCGCAAGAGCGGTCACGTGACCATTTGGGCCACGGAAATCGACGACGACGGCGAGCCCATCGGCGAGTTCGAGGACACCCCGGCCGGTTTCGGCCGCATCGCTGCCAGCACAGCACGCCAGATTATTCTGCAGCGCCTTCGCGATGTGGAAGACGACAATGTGCTGGGCGAATTCAAGGGCCGTGAAGGCGAACTCGTGGCCGGCATGATCCAGCAGGGCAACAACCCGCACATGATCCAGGTCAACCTCGGAGCTGTGGAAGCATTGCTGCCGCCGCCCGAGCAGGTTCCCGGTGAGAAGTACCTCCACGGAAGCCGCTTGCGTGCCTTCGTGGTGGACGTGCACCGCGGCGCCAAGGGTCCCTCCATCACCCTGTCCCGTTCCCACCCCGGCCTGGTCCGCAAGCTGTTCGAAATGGAAGTTCCGGAAATTGCGGATCACTCCGTGGAGATCGTGGCACTGGCCCGCGAAGCCGGTCACCGTACCAAGATCGCGGTCAAGGCCAACATTCCCGGCGTCAACGCAAAGGGTGCGTGCATCGGCGAGATGGGTTCGCGCGTGCGGGCAGTCATGACCGAACTCAACGACGAAAAGATCGACATCGTTGACTTCAGTGAGGACCCCGCCACCTTCATCGCCAACTCGTTGTCGCCGTCGCGAGTGAATTCCGTCACTATCACGGACGAATCAACCCGCTCCGCCCGCGTCGTGGTGCCCGATTACCAGCTTTCGCTGGCGATCGGCAAAGAGGGCCAGAACGCTCGGCTCGCAGCCAAGCTGACCGGTTGGCGCATCGATATCGTCTCGGACGCCGCTCCGGCCAAGACGGATTAGCGGTTGAACCGGCGGCCCGTGCCGCCGGTTCCGCGCCGCGCTGGCGGCGTCCTTGGTTTCGGGAGACCGGGGCCGGGGGGCTAGACTAGATGGAACCGGGCTTACGTCCGGTATCCGCGCGCTTTGGCGTGCCTCAGCTGCATGCGCAGGACCGGGGCCCGTCGGGTGCCAGTAGCGTAAGGCAGGTTGGACACGTCGTGGCTGAACTGCTTGAACACGGCCATGGGCCTGTTCGCACGTGCATCGGATGCCGGAAGCAAGGCTCCCGGTCCGAGCTTGTCCGGCTGGTCGCCCAAGGCAGCGGTTCCTCCGCTGTTCTGGTGGATGAACGACGCCGGATGGCCGGCAGGGGTGCGTGGCTGCACCCCAGCGAAAAGTGCTTGGCATTGGCGATCAAGCGGCGAGCTTTTGGAAGGGCCCTGGCGGGTGCTTCCGACACAGACGCCGTGGAACGATTCCTGACGCCCGGCACGCCACTTGCGGAGGCCCAGGCCGCCGCAGGAAAACCGTCCAAACCTGAAAGCGGGTCAGAAAACTGATGGAAACCCGATGAGTTCCCAGCGATGAGTGCGTAACGATGACAACTTTGTTGCGCTCTGCAATGGGCCTTTCAATCGCGCAAGCGGCGAAGGCCCGCAGTAAGAAGTAGACGGTTCGTGCCTGGCTCGGTGCGGACCGAGACAGGAGAAATGTGGCCAAGGTCCGCGTACATGAGCTCGCCAAAGAGCTCGGTATTACTTCCAAAGATGCAGTAACCAAACTGCAGGAATTGGGCGAATTCGTTCGCTCCGCCTCGTCAACAATTGAGGCCCCCGTCGTGAAGAAGCTTCGCGACGCCTACCCGGGTGCCGCCGCTCCCGCAGCAGCTCCGGCGGCGAACCGCCCCGCAGCATCCCGTCCGGCTGCTCCGGCACCGGGACCTGCAGCGCCGAAGGCCCCGGCCCCGGCACCTGCAGCCCCCGCTCCGGCAGCTCCGGCAGCCGCTGCTCCGGCAGCACCGTCAGCACCTGCCCCGGCAGCCCCCGCAGCTCCGGCTGCCTCCACTCCGGTTTCGGCCAAGCCCGGCGCCCGTCCTGCTCCCAAGGCAGAAACTCCGGCTCCGGCACGCCAAGGTGGCCAGGCTCCGCGTCCCGGTGGTCCCCGTCCGGGCAACAACCCGTTTGCCACCTCCCAGGGCATGCCCCGTGGCCGTGGTGGCGACGGAGATCGTCCGCCGCGTCCGGGCAACAACCCGTTTGCACCGTCCCAGGGCATGCCCCGAGGCGAACGCCGCAATGACGGCGAACGCACCGGCGGTCCCCGTCCCGCGGCCGGTGCCGGTGGACCCCGTCCCGCAGCAGGTACCGGTGGTCCCCGTCCGGGCGCTCCGCGTCCCGGTGCACCCCGTCCGGGCGCACCGCGTCCTGCTGGCGGTCCCGGTGCAGGAAACCGTCCTACTCCGGGCATGATGCCCAACCGCACTGAGCGTCCGGCTCCCGGTGGCGCAGGCCGTCCGGGTGGCGCAGGCCGTCCCGGTGGCGGACCCGGTCGTCCCGGTGGCGCACCTGGTGCAGGTACCGGTGGCGGCGCTCCCGCCGGCGGTGGCTTCGGCAAGGGTGGCCGCGGTCGCGGTGGCACCCAGGGTGCCTTCGGTAAGGGCGGCGCCGGTCGTGGCAAGCAGCGCAAGTCGAAGCGTGCAAAGCGCCAGGAACTGGAGCAGATGAGTGCTCCGTCGCTGGGCGGCGTATCGGTACCCCGCGGTGATGGCGAGACCATCATCCGCCTGCGTCGTGGCTCGTCCATCACGGACTTCGCCGAGAAGATCGATGCTAACCCCGCGTCGCTGGTGACCGTGCTGTTCCACCTTGGTGAAATGGCAACGGCAACGCAGTCCCTCGACGAAGACACCTTTGGCCTGCTTGGCGCCGAACTTGGCTACAAGCTCCAGGTTGTTTCCCCTGAGGATGAAGAGCGCGAACTGCTGGATCAGTTCGACATCAACATCCAGGACGAACTCGACGCCGAAGGTGACGACGTTCTCGAGGCACGCGCACCGGTTGTTACCGTCATGGGTCACGTTGACCACGGTAAGACACGCCTGTTGGACGCCATCCGCAACTCGAACGTTGTGGCCGGCGAGCACGGTGGCATCACCCAGCACATCGGTGCTTACCAGATCAGCCACGTCCACGAGGGCACGGCCCGCGACATCACCTTCATTGACACCCCCGGTCACGAGGCCTTCACGGCCATGCGTGCACGTGGTGCCAAGGTCACTGACATCGCGATCCTGGTTGTTGCAGCCGACGACGGCGTTATGCCGCAGACGGTGGAAGCACTCAACCACGCCCAGGCAGCCAACGTGCCGATCGTCGTCGCAGTGAACAAGATCGACAAGGAAGGCGCCAACCCTGACAAGGTCAAGGGCCAGCTGACCGAGTACGGCCTGGTTCCGGAAGAATACGGTGGCGACACCATGTTTGTTGAGGTCTCTGCCCGCCAGAACCTCAACATCGACGAACTGATCGACGCCGTCCTGCTGACGGCCGATGCCGCCCTGGACCTGCGCGCCAACCCGGACAAGGACGCTCGAGGCATTGCCATCGAAGCGAACCTGGACAAGGGCCGCGGTGCAGTTGCCACCGTCCTGGTTCAGTCCGGAACGTTGGCAGTGGGCGACACGATCGTGGCCGGTACGGCTCACGGCCGCGTCCGTGCGATGTTCGACGAGAACGGCGAGGCACTCGATGTCGCACTGCCGTCCCGCCCGGTTCAGGTCCTCGGCCTGTCCAACGTGCCGCGTGCAGGTGACACCTTCCTGGTGACACCTGACGAGCGTACGGCCCGCCAGATCGCTGAGAAGCGTGAAGCTGCCGACCGCAACGCTGCACTGGCCAAGCGCCGCAAGCGCATCAGCCTGGAAGACTTTGACCAGGCCGTTGCCGAAGGCAAGATCGACACCCTCAACCTCATCCTCAAGGGTGACGTATCCGGTGCTGTTGAAGCCCTCGAAGACGCCTTGCTCAAGATCGACGTCGGAGACGACGACGTTCAGCTTCGTGTCATCCACCGCGGTGTGGGTGCCATCACGCAGAACGACGTCAACCTGGCCACGGTTGACAACGCCATCATCATTGGCTTCAACGTCAAGCCGGCCGAGCGTGTTGCTGAACTGGCCGATCGTGAAGGCGTGGACATGCGCTTCTACTCGGTCATCTACGCAGCAATCGATGACATCGAGATGGCTCTCAAGGGCATGCTCAAGCCGGAATACGAAGAGGTCCAGCTCGGTACCGCCGAGGTTCGCGAAGTCTTCCGTTCTTCCAAGTTCGGAAACATCGCCGGCTCGATCGTCCGCACGGGCATCATCCGCCGTAACACCAAGGCACGTGTCAGCCGCGACGGCAAGGTCATCGGTGACAACCTCACCGTTGAGACGCTCAAGCGCTTCAAGGATGACGCCACTGAAGTCCGCACCGACTTCGAGTGTGGTATCGGTCTTGGCTCCTTCAATGACATCACTGAAGGCGACATCATCGAGACCTTCGAAATGCGCGAAAAGCCGCGCAGCTAGGTTCCGTTTGGGACGGGTCCGTCGGGTAACCCCGGCGGACCCGTTCCGTTCCCTTTTCTACTTTCCAGGAGGAAGTCATGGCTGATCCCGCACGCGCTGCCAAGCTGGCACAGCGGATAAAGGTGGTTGTTGCTGAGGCCCTCGGACGCCGGGTCAAGGATCCGCGCGTCGAGTCCATCACGGTCACCGACGCCCGCGTCACCAACGACCTTCAGCACGCCACCATCTACTACACCGTTTTTGGTGACGATGTAGCCCAGGCAGATGCTGCCAGGGCCTTGGAGAAGGCCAAGGGTGTGCTGCGGCAGGAAGTCGGCCGCAACATCACTGTTCGCCTCACTCCCACCCTCGAGTTCGTGGCTGACCAGATCCCGGTCAATGCCTCCAACCTTGAGGAGCTGCTCCGTGAAGCCAAGCGTCGCGACGCTGAGGTGGCCGCTCTGGCCGCCAGCGCCAAGCACGCAGGCGAGGCAGACCCCTACAAGGGCGATGCCCCGGAGGACATCGACGAGGACGACTTCGACGAAGAGGACACAGACCTCTCCGGCGACAACGAGCTCGACGAAGACGCCAACCGCTGAAACTTCAGAGTTTTTGTACAGCTCATGCCCTTAAGAAGCGTTCTTAGGGGCATGAGCTGTCTTCAAACTCGCTATGATCGGGAGCATGTCGGCGCACAGTGCTCAGCAACGTGATGAATACCTGAACCTGGCCATCGAACTGGCCGTTCAGAACGTTTCCGACGGCGGCGGCCCCTTCGGCGCCGTGGTGGTCACCCCGGACGGGACTGTCCATGAGGGAGTGAACCGGGTGACGCGGGACCACGATCCCACGGCGCATGCCGAAGTGGTGGCGATTCGTCGTGCCGCGGCTGCCACCAAGAGCTTCGACCTCACGGGTTCCGTTCTCTACGCGAGTTGCGAGCCGTGCCCGCTCTGCTTGTCCGCCACGCTCTGGGCCAGGGTCGGGCGCGTCTACTTCGCGGCGGACCGGCATGGTGCGGCGAGGGCCGGCTTCGACGACGCCGTGTTCTATGAGTACTTCGCAGGCACCAGGCCTGAACTTCTGCCAGTGGAGCATGCCGCGTTGGCCGCCTCGGATGAACCTTTCGAGGCGTGGCGCAACCACACCCACCGGACGGCGTACTAAAGACCCGCGATGACTAGAGTTTCGCTGGGAGGCGGTTGACGCCGTCGAGCAGGTCTTGTTGGCCGCCGCAGAGGGCGATCCTGATCCATCCCTCGCCAATCGACCCGAACGCGGTGCCCGGCGCGAACGACACGCCTGATTCCGCCAGGAATTTACGCACCCAGGTCCGGACGTCCCCGCCGCTCACATGCGAGACGTCGGCCCATAAATAGAACGCTCCTTGAGCTCCAAGGAACCGGATTCCCTTTTCGGTCAGCACCGCTGATGCTGCGTCCCGGTTGCTTCGGTAGTGATCGCGGGCCCGGGAAACGTAGTCTTGTGGGCCTGTCAGCGCCGCCAGGGCGGCGTACTGCGAAGGCGACGCGACGCAGGACACGATTGATTCCATCACGTTGTTCATCTTCTGTTCCAACCCCGGCGGGCAGATCAGTGCACCGATCCGCAGGCCTGTGAGTCCGTAGGTCTTGGACAGCGTCAGGGATGTAAAGACCCGGGCTTCACCGGGGACTTCGCTGTCGAACCGCGCGGGACTGACGTGGGGGACATCGAACGTGAAGGCTTCATAGCACTCGTCCGAGATGATCCAGAGGTCGTGCCGGACTGCCAGCTCCACCAGCTTGCGGGTGGCCTTTTCACTGATCACGGCACCCAGGGGATTGGACGGGGAGTTCACCACGATCACGCGGGTCCGGTCGGTAATGAGGGCTTCGATGTCCTCAATATGCGGCTGGAAGTCGTTCTGCGGATACAGCGGGTACTGCACAGGTACGGCGTGCAGCAGCCGGCTGGTCATGACGAAGGTGGGGTAACCGGGGTTGGGAATGAGAATCTCATCGCCGGGGGAGAGGAGGAGGCTCATGGCAAAGTGCAGTCCCTGCTGGGCGCCGTCCACTACATAGACGCGCTCCGCGCCGATCTGCACCCCCTGCTGTGCCCGGAAACGAGCAGCAAAGGCTTCGCGGAGCGCAGGAATCCCGGCATTGGGTGTGTAGTTGGTCTCATCCCTGTCAAGGCAGGCGATGCCGGCGTCCAGGACATGCCGCGGGAGGGCAAAGCCGGGTTCGCCGATGCTCAGGACGATCGATCCGGGGGTCGTCCAGGCGGCTTCGGTGATTTCACGGATCTGGTTCACGGGGACGTCACGGACATGTGCGGCAAGCTCAGGCATGGGAGCCATCCTAGCCACCCATATACTGGTAAGCGTGCTTTCTGGACTGGTAATCGTTGACAAACCGCAGGGATGGACCAGCCATGATGTGGTTGGCCGGATGCGGCGGCTGGCTGGTACCCGGAAAGTGGGCCACGCGGGAACGCTGGATCCCATGGCTACCGGCGTGCTGGTGCTGGGCATCAATAAGGCAACGCGCCTGCTGACCTACATCGTGGGCACGTCAAAGACCTACACCGCCACCATCAGGTTGGGCGAGACCACCATCACCGACGACGCCGAAGGTGAGGTCACCGAAGCCCGCAGTGCTGCGGAGGTGACCGATGAGGCCATTGCCGCCGGCGTCGCCGCACTGACCGGGCCCATCCAGCAGGTCCCCAGCAGCGTGAGCGCCATCAAAGTCAACGGCGAACGCTCCTATGCCCGCGTCCGCTCTGGTGAAGAGGTCAAGCTCGCGGCCCGCCCGGTCACCATCCACCGCTTTGATATCCACTCCATCACCAGGATCGACGGCGGCAGGGTAATTGACGTCGACGTCACCGTGGAATGTTCGTCCGGCACGTACATCCGGGCCTTGGCGCGGGACCTCGGCCACGCACTCGAGGTCGGAGGGCACCTGACAGCCCTGCGCAGGACCCAGGTTGGCCCATATTCCCTTGATCAGGCCCGCACGCTGGAGGAACTGGCAGAAGAGCTCGAGGTTCTGGAGATGTCCTTGGCGGCACGCTCCCTGATGCCCAACCGGGAACTGAGCGAGGAAGAAACCACGGAGATCTCTTTCGGCCGCCGGATCGCTGCCGGACCGGGAGCAGGAACCCCGGATGCCGCCACGGCAGAGAATCCCGCCGCAGCGTTCGCGCCGTCAGGGGAGCTCGTGGCACTGTTGGCAGATACCGGCAGTTTTGCAAAACCCGTGCTGGTCTTTGCGCCGGGAACAGGAACCGGTTCAGCTGGGCAGGCGCAATAGGCATGGACGGATACTTTTACGCCATCCTCATCGTCGGATTGGTGTCCACCATCATGTGCATCGTGGCCGGTTTGATGAAGAAAGCCCCTAACGACCCCACCATCTTCTCGGTACTGGCTGTTGAGCTTGCCCTGGTGGTGTACCTGGTGGGTTCGATCGTCCGGGTGGCCATGGGTGAACAGATGGCAGGTGAAGCCTGGGAGTTCTGGGGCTACCTCATTGTTGCCATGATGATCCCGTTGGGGGCCGTCTATTGGGCCATCCTTGAGCGAACCCATTGGAGTAACTTCGTCCTTGCCGCTGTAGGCGTTACGGCGCTGGTGATGGCCGCCCGCATGAATCAGATCTGGTACTGACCTTGAAAGAAGAACACAACGTGACTGGAACCGAGACCAACCCGGCTAACCGGCAGCCGCAGCCCAAGGACACCCGGAACACCGGGCCTGGGCGCTTGCTGATTGCGGTCTACGCCATCTTCGCGTTGTCGGCGACGGCACGTGCCGGGTACCAGATCGCCACCAAGTTCGCCGAAGCGCCGTTGGCGCACATCCTCTCGGCCTTCGCCGCCGTCGTCTATATCGTGGCCACCATTTCGCTGGCGAAGCCCGGGCGGACCTGGTTCAAGGTTTCCTTGGCCGCTGTGCTCACTGAGCTTGTTGGTGTGCTGGTGGTGGGAGCGATCAGCCTCTTTGATCCCGTTGCGTTCCCGCACGATACTGTGTGGTCCCTGTTCGGACGCGGTTACGGCTTCGTCCCGTTGGTCCTGCCGGTCCTTGGCCTTCTGTGGCTCAATAAGCGCCGACCGTCCTGAGTCAAACACCCCAGCGGGTAACCTTAGAATGTTCCGGTGCCGGGAGGTTGCCGGGCGGAACGAACATCTGCAGTAAAAGGCGAGGTTGATGGTCCACATCTGGAACGATCCCACCGAAGTCCCCAAGGACTTCGGACCTACTGTCGTGACCATCGGGAACTTTGACGGTGTCCACCGGGGCCATCAACACGTTCTGGCGCAAGTGACGGGCACGGCCAAGCGGCACAACATCCCGTCGGTGGCCGTGACCTTCGATCCCCATCCCGCCCAGGTGCACAGGCCGGATTCTGCTCCGGAGCTGATCATGGGGCTTCAGGACAAGCTGGAAGCGCTCGGCCACACCGGAGTGGATGCTGTGCTGGTGATGAAGTACACCCTGGACCTCGCCGCGATGACCCCGTTGGAGTTTGTCCGTGAAATTCTTGTTGAGGGTCTGCACGCCGCACACCTTGTTGTAGGACATGACCTCCGCTTCGGCGCCGGCAATTCCGGCGACGTCGTCACCATGCAGGAGTTGGGCGCCCAGCTCGGCTTCGGGGTGCAGGTTGTCAACGAATACGGCGCGGGAGGCTTCCCCGTCCACGACGACGGCGACACCGACCGCCGCTGTTCCTCCACCTGGGTGCGGGAGGCTTTGAGCGAAGGCGATGTGGTGACTGCTGCTGCAGTATTGGGCCGCCCCCACAGGATGCGTGGGGAAGTGGTGCACGGAGCCGCCCGCGGGCGGGATCTTGGCTTCCCCACGGCAAACCTTTCCCACGATTCCACCGGTTATGTGCCCGCGGACGGCATTTATGCGGGGTGGCTGATCGATCAGGCCGGCACGCGCTGGCCCGCTGCCATTTCCGTTGGCTCCAACCCCACCTTTGACGGCGTCAGCCGGCAGGTGGAGGCACATGTGATCGATCGCCCCGAAGAGAACGTGGAAGACTTCGACCTCTACGGGCAAAACGTTGCCGTCGAATTTACGCAGCGGCTTCGTGGCATGGTGGCCTACCGTGGGCCGGAGGCGTTGGTCGAACAGATGTGCCTGGACGTAGCCCAAGCGCACGAGCTGTTGACCCGGCGCCAAGGGCATTTCGACAACACTGCTGACGTGCCGGTAAACTGATCACTGGATCCGGCTGCAGTCCGTGGCGGCTGGACCTGTTTTTGTGTGCGGCAACGTACCAAAGGCAACCCGTCAGCGAGGCGCTGCACCGGGAGGCACGGCACAACTCTAGGAGTTCACGTGGCACTTGACGCCGCTGTAAAGCAGTCCATCATCAAGGAATACGCAACCTCTGAAGGCGACACCGGTTCGCCCGAGGTTCAGGTTGCAGTCCTGACTCAGCGGATCAAGGATCTGACTGAGCACATGAAGGAGCACAAGCACGACTTCCACACCCAGCGCGGTCTGCTGGCCATGGTTGGTCGTCGCAAGCGCATGCTTTCCTACCTGAAGAACACTGACATCGCCCGCTACCGTGCGCTCATCGAGCGTCTCGGCCTGCGCCGCTAGTCTGCCTTTAGGGGCGGCCCGCTCCTTTCCGGAACGGGCCGCCTTCTTCACCAACAACTAAAAACAGGAATCAACCGCATCGCGCATTCGCGGTCCTCGGTAGTGATTCCCGGGAGAACCATCTGTGAGGATGGCGCCCGTGGATCTCGATCGATGACCGGGTGTAGTACAGGCCAGGAAAAAAGAAGAGGCCTGGGTTGATGTGGCGGACTTCCGCTAACAGAAACGGAGGTGACTCTCTATGGAGGGTCCCGAAATCCAGTTCTCCGAAGCCATTATTGACAACGGGCGTTTCGGCAAGCGAGTCATTCGCTTCGAAACCGGCCGCCTTGCCAAGCAGGCAGCCGGCGCGTCGATGGTTTACATCGACGAAGACACCGCACTGCTCTCGGCAACCACCGCAGGAAAGCAGCCGCGCGAAGGGTTCGACTTCTTCCCGCTGACGGTTGATGTTGAAGAGCGTATGTACGCTGCCGGCCGTATCCCGGGTTCGTTCTTCCGCCGCGAAGGCCGTCCCTCCACGGAAGCCATCCTGGCTTGCCGCCTGATGGACCGCCCGCTGCGTCCCGCCTTCGTGAAGGGCCTGCGCAACGAGGTCCAGATCGTCGTCACCGTGCTGGCGATCAACCCCGATGAGCTCTACGACGTCGTCGCCATCAACGCGTCCTCGATGTCCACGCAGCTTTCCGGCCTCCCGTTCTCCGGCCCGATCGGTGGCGTCCGCGTCGCCCTCATCGCCGACGAACAGGGTTCACAGTGGGTTGCTTTCCCCAAGCACTCACAGCTTGAGAACGCCGTCTTCAACATGGTTGTAGCCGGCCGCATCACCGGTGACGACGTCGCCATCATGATGGTTGAAGCCGAAGCCACGGACAACTCCTGGAACCTCATCAAGGAGCAGGGCGCCACCGCTCCCACCGAAGAAGTTGTTTCCGAGGGCCTCGAGGCTGCCAAGCCGTTCATCAAGGCACTCTGTGAAGCACAGGCAGACCTGGCAGCACGCGCCGCCAAGCCCACTGTCGAGTTCCCGGTATTCCTTGACTACCAGGACGACGTCTACGCCGCTGTTGAAGCCGCTGCTGCTGACAAGCTGGCCGCTGTCTTCCAGATCGCTGACAAGCAGGACCGCGATACCGCATCCGACGAGCTCAAGGACGAAGTCCTGGGCGCACTTGCCGGCCAGTTCGAAGGCCGCGAGAAAGAACTGTCCGCAGCGTTCCGCTCGGTCACCAAGCAGGTTGTGCGCCAGCGCATCCTCAAGGACCAGATCCGCATCGACGGCCGTGGCCTGACGGACATCCGCCAGCTCACCGCCGAGGTAGAGGTTCTTCCCCGCGTCCACGGTTCGGCCATCTTCGAGCGCGGCGAGACCCAGATCATGGGTGTCACCACGCTGAACATGCTCAAGATGGAACAGCAGATCGACTCGTTGTCGCCGGTGACGCGCAAGCGCTACATGCACAACTACAACTTCCCGCCGTACTCCACCGGTGAGACCGGCCGCGTCGGTTCCCCGAAGCGCCGCGAAATCGGCCACGGTGCTCTCGCCGAGCGCGCCCTGGTTCCGGTTCTGCCTACCCGTGAAGAGTTCCCGTACGCCATCCGTCAGGTATCCGAGGCGCTCAGCTCCAACGGTTCCACGTCCATGGGTTCGGTCTGTGCTTCGACCCTTTCCATGCTCAACGCCGGTGTGCCGCTGAAGGCCGCTGTTGCCGGTATCGCCATGGGCTTGGTTTCCGACCAGGTTGACGGCCAGACCCGCTACGCGGCGCTGACCGACATCCTCGGCGCCGAAGACGCCTTCGGCGACATGGACTTCAAGGTTGCCGGTACGTCCGAGTTCGTTACGGCTATCCAGCTGGACACCAAGCTCGACGGCATCCCCGCTTCCGTGCTGGCAGCAGCCCTGAAGCAGGCCCGCGAAGCCCGCCTCCACATCCTCGAGGTCATCAACGCAGCGATCGACACCCCGGATGAGCTCTCCGAGTTTGCCCCGCGCGTCATCGCCGTCAAGATCCCCGTGGACAAGATCGGCGAGGTCATTGGCCCCAAGGGCAAGATGATCAACCAGATCCAGGAAGACACGGGCGCGGACATCTCCATCGAAGATGACGGCACTGTCTACATCGGCGCCACCAACGGTCCGTCTGCCGACGCAGCACGTTCCGCCATCAACGCCATCGCCAACCCGCAGGTACCGGAAATCGGTGAGCGCTACCTGGGTACGGTCGTCAAGACCACTACCTTCGGTGCTTTCGTTTCCCTCACCCCGGGCAAGGACGGCCTGCTGCACATCTCCGAGCTCCGCAAGCTGGCTAACGGCAAGCGCGTGGACAACGTTGATGACGTCGTTTCCGTGGGCCAGAAGGTCCAGGTTGAGATCACCAAGATCGATGACCGCGGAAAGCTCTCCCTCTCCCCGGTGGTTGCCGAGGAAGAAGGCGCAGCCTCAGAGGATGCTCCGGCCGAGGCCGCTGAAGAGTCCGCAGAGTAGTCTGTAAGCATTACACCCGGCAGGGCCGGTGGGCTTGAAAGAGCTCCACCGGCCCTTCCGGCCTTAACCCTAAAACCTGAAAGGCCTTGATGACTGTCGTACCCTTGCCGCTGGTGCAAACCCTTCCCGGTGGCGAATTGATCCATGGTGCCGAGGGCGGTTCCGTCGTACGGCGCTCGGTCCTTCCTGGCGGCGTGCGCGTCCTGACCGAGGCGATGCCCGGCCAGCGTTCGGCCACCATTGGTTTCTGGGTGGCAGTGGGTTCGCGCGATGAAGCGGACGGCCAGCACGGTTCAACACACTTCCTTGAGCACCTGCTGTTCAAGGGCACCAAAAGGCGTACGGCCCTGGAGATCGCATCCGCTTTTGATGAGGTGGGCGGCGAATCCAATGCGGCTACAGCCAAGGAAAGCACCTGCTACTTCGCCCGTGTCCTGGACACGGACCTCCCCATGGCCATTGATGTCATCGCCGACATGATCACGGGCGCGGTCCTTGATCCTGCCGAACTGGAGCAGGAACGCGACGTCATCCTTGAGGAAATCGCCATGGACAGCGATGACCCCACGGACGTGGCCCATGAGAAGTTCGTGGCTGCCGTCCTCGGCAACCACCCGCTGGCACGCCCCATCGGGGGAACGCCCGATGCCATCAAAGCAGTGTCAAGGGATTCGGTGTGGTCGCACTATCAGCGCTACTACCGCCCGGAGGAACTGGTCATTACCGCTGCCGGCGGGCTGGATCACGACGTCGTCTGCCAACTGGTTCTGGATGCCCTGAGGGCTGCCGGCTGGCAGCTCGATGCGGAAGCTGCGCCAGTAAATCGCCGGGGTACTGACCGTGCAGTGATCACGGGCACCTCGGGCCTGCATGTGGTCAAGCGTCCGGTGGAGCAGGCCAACATCATCATGGGTTGCCCCACGATCGTGGCTACCGACGACCGCCGCTTTGTCATGAGTGTGCTCAATGCCGTTCTGGGCGGTGGCATGTCCTCACGCCTGTTCCAGGAGATCCGTGAAAAGCGCGGGCTGGTGTACTCCACGTACTCGTTTACTGCAGCGTATGCGGACGCCGGGTACTTCGGGATGTACGCCGGATGCACGCCTTCCAAGGTCCGCCAGGTGTTGGAACTCCTGGGCCTTGAATTGGACAAGCTGGCAAAGGAAGGCATCACTGACGAAGAGCTCCGAAAAGCTGTGGGTCAGCTCAGCGGTGGCATTGTCCTTGCGCTTGAGGACACGGGCTCGCGGATGTCGCGGCTTGGCCGGGCGGAATTGGTGTCCGGGGAGTTCCAGGACATTGATGAGACCCTGGCCCGCATCAAGGCGGTCACGGTGGAGGACGTTCAAGACCTGGCCCGCGAACTCGCAGCGGCGCCCCGCACCATCACCGTTGTTGGTCCCTTCGAGGAAACCGAAACTTTCGGCCTTTAGGTTCCCGTCCGGAATCTCTGGACTCCCGCACTGTCAACAGGGCAGCATGATCTCACGATGATGCTGCCCTGATGACATTGGAGACCTGATGGATGTGCCCCCAAGCGGCCATGCCGCGGAGATGCTGCGGGAGTTCCTGGGCCATTGGCGGGGCATCACGGAGCTCGCCGCGTCACCGTGGGCACCTGCGCGGACTGCTGAGGCCGAAACGGTGTTTACCAAGGCGGCCGGCGGATATGCGGTGGTTCAGAGTTACCGGCACCGCGAAGCGGACGGCACGCATTTCGAAGGCCATGGGATGTTCACCGTTGATCGGGACCATGGTGACACGCTGTGGTACTACGTTGACAGCCTGGGGCGGACGCCGGCCAGCCCGGTTCGCGGGACCTGGCATGCAGGTACGTTGACTCTGGACAGGAGAACTGCCGACGGCGTGGCCCGGCATTCGTTCCGGGTTGAGGACGACGTTCTGGTGCACACTGCAGACCTGAGGCTCGAAGGAACGGCCGGGTACAGCCCGTTGCTGAAGAGTGTGTTCAGGAAAGCCTGAGTTTCAGCCCCCGGCGAAGGGCGGCAGGACGTCAATCACGTCATCATGTCCCAGGGGAGCCGTGCGGTCCCGCACGGCCACCTCGTTGCGAAGGAAACTGCTGCGCGCCACGATTCTGGCGAGCGTCGGGGTACCTTCGGGAGGCACTGGACGTTCGACGGCGAGGGCCGCTTCCAGCAGCGCCTCAAGGCTGGTGCCTTCCGGCAGGACGTGACGTTCTTCTTCGACCCCAGCGGCCGCGCGCGCGGCAGCGAAGTAACGGACAAGCAAGGGTTCAGCCTCCGATTGCGCTCATGCTGCGGTCCGGCTGGACGAAGTCCGCTGCGCCGAGACCGGTGTGATCCATGCCGTGGGCCTTGGGCTTGATCCACATGGCATCTTGCCACCGCGATGCCAGTTCGTCGTCCGTGGCGCCTCCACGAAGGAGTCCCAGGAGATCGAATTCTTCGCGGGAGAAAAGGCAGCTCATAATTTTCCCCTCCGCAGTGATGCGGGTGCGGCGACAATCGGAGCAGAACGGCTCGGTGACCGAGGCGATGATGCCGACTGTACCGAGGACCGGACCTGTGGCATCCCCTGTTGCCGTGTCACGGCGTCGTACTTCAAAGCGTTCGGCCGGGGCGCCGTCCCTCTCCCGGGGGTCCGTGCCCAGCACATAGTCGCGGGAGAGCAGTTCTCGAATCTCGGCGGCCGTGATCATGTTGCGCCGGGTCCACCCGTGGTCTGCGTCCAAGGGCATTTGCTCGATGAAGCGGAGTTCGTAGCCGCGGCCCAGTGCCCACGCCAGAAGATCCGGGGATTCGGCGTCGTTGATGCCGCGCATGAGTACCGCGTTCAGTTTCACCGGGCCCAACCCGGCTGCCCAAGCGGCATCCACGCCGGCCAGGACACGGTCCAGGAAAGGGCGCCGGGTGAGTTTGGTGAAGGTCTCCTCGTGGAGGGAATCAAGCGAGACGTTGATCCGGGTGAGGCCGGCGGCCTTCAAAGCTGCAGCCTTCTTATCCAGTCCCACGCCGTTGGTGGTCATGGAGATGGGGAGGTCCGGGTGGTCCGCGCGGATACCGGCAATGATGTCCACCAAGTCGGCGCGCACCAAAGGCTCACCGCCGGTGAGCCGGAGCTCCCGTACGCCCAAGGAGTTAACGCCGATGCGGACGATGCGGACTATTTCGTCCTTGGTCATCACCGCTTGCTTCGAGAGCCATTCCAGTCCCTCGGCAGGCATGCAGTAGGTACAGCGCAGGTTGCACTTGTCCGTCAGGGACAGACGCATATCCGTTGCGCGTCTGCCATAGCGGTCCCACAGTCCGGTGGGGGTGCCTGCTGGACGTGGAGGCGGACTTGCCACGCCGCTTTCCGTGCTGCCCGTGGCGCCGCCCGAAGGGGGCACCGGCATGCCTAGCTGAACACTCATAAATTCAGGCTACGCCACCATGGCTGGATCAGTGACACCAGTTACAGTCAAACAGTTCTTACGGATTCCATACGCTTGTGCCCTCGGTGCCTGGATTGCGTGCCCCGCACCGTCAGCAAACCTATGCTGAAAGCGTGACCACAAATTCGGCAGCACCAGCGGAGCCCGGAAATCGTAGGATCCTGCTGGTAGAGGATGAGCAGACCATTGCTGACGTCGTCCGTGACTACCTGCTAAAAGCGGGCTTCCAAGTGGACATGGCGGGGGATGGCTTTACCGCCCTCGAGCTTGCAGCGTCCCGGCAACCAGATCTTGTGATTCTGGACCGTATGCTCCCGGGACTGGACGGTGTTGAGGTCTGCCGCCGGCTCCGTCAAAGCATGAGTGTACCGGTCATCATGGTCACAGCTCTGGGAACCGAGGACGACCGGATTCTGGGCCTGGAGATGGGTGCGGACGACTACGTCACCAAACCCTTTTCCCCACGTGAACTGGTCCTCCGGGTGAAGTCGGTATTGCGCCGGAGCATCAAGGAGTTCACTCCGGAGCCGCCCGTGGAGGCTGCGGGACTCGAACTCGATCCTGCCTCCCGCACTGTGACGCACCGAGGAGTGCCCTTGGCGTTGACGGTCCGCGAGTTCGACCTCCTGGCCTTCCTGATGCGAAGGCCCCACCAGGTCTTCAGCAGGGAAGAACTCATCAAAGCCGTGTGGGGCTGGGACTTTGGTGACCTGTCCACTGTCACGGTCCACGTCCGGCGCCTGCGGGAGAAGATCGAAGCCAATCCCACCAAACCCGAACTCCTCAAGACTGTGTGGGGTGTTGGCTACCGTTTCGATGGCAGGCGGTCCGAGACGGGCAATGCGCGCCCCGGCAGTAGAGAGGGCGGCTATGGAAGGCAGTGAGCTGTGGACCATCCTGGCGTGGGTCCTGTTCTGGGCCGTTCTCATCGGGGTCGCCACCTGGGTGCTTCTCAGGCTGCTTCGCCGGGCTTCGGTACTCGCACAGATCTGTTTGATAGTGGTGGCCACGGTTGCCGTGCTGGTGGCAGGAATGGTCAGTGCTTTCAACGCGATGTTCATTTCCGCGAGGGACCTCGAAGTCATGTGGTACATCCTGGCCACTGCATCGGCTGTAGCCGTGGCGTTGTCCTTGATGCTCGGTGCCGGTGTCTCCAGGAACGCGGCCCGCCTGGTGGACGCGGCCCGACGCCTTGGGCGTGGCGAGACCTTGGAACACACCGATGCAGAGGGACGGGGGAGCGCTCCCGCCATGACGTCCGAACTCGCCGAGCTGGCCCAGGAACTTGAGGCCAGCAGCCGGAGCCTGGCCGAATCGCGTCGCCGGGAAGCCGCCATTGAGACGGCCCGGCGCGAACTGGTGTCATGGATATCCCATGACCTCCGGACACCCCTGGCCAGCATGCGCGCCATGACCGAAGCCCTTGAAGACGGAATGGCATCAGATGTGCAGGGCTACTACCGGAAGATCATCGGGCAGACAGAGCAGATGACGGCCATGGTAAACGACCTCTTGGAACTGTCCAAGATCCAGGCGGGCACTCTCCGCCTGCGGGCTGAACCGTTGGACCTCTATGACCTCGTCAGCGATGCGATCTCGGACTTGTCGCCGCTGGCGGCCCAACGTGGCATCAGGCTCGACGGCGGCGGGGACCGGGAGTGCATGGCAGTTGCCGACGGGCCCAGCCTCGCCCGGGCCGTGCGGAACATACTGCTCAACGCCATCATCTACAGCAGGCCGGACAGCGTGGTCCACATCAGCGTGGGACGGGACGGCGTGGGACTCTCCGGCGGAAACGCCGTGATCGCCGTTGAAGATCGTTGCGGCGGCATCCCGGACGAAGACCTCCCGCACTTGTTCGAAACGGGCTGGCAGAAAGACCCCGCCCGTCGCACCACCCAAGAACTGCACGGCAGTTACAGCGGTGCCGGCATCGGCCTCAGCATGGTGGCAGGCATCGTCAAGGCACATGGGGGATCGGTCACCGTGGACAACGTCGACGGCGGTTGCCGCTTTGCGTTGTCACTGCCAGCTGGGGCACCCCCAGCGGAATCATCGATGTCATCCATGACTCCTACCCATCAAGTCATCGCAACTGACAACCGCCCTGGAGGCATCTCATGAGTACGCTCGCGCCCGGTACAACCCAGCATCGGCGCAGCCTGGGCAAGCCTACGCTGTGGGCAGCAGCCGCCGGCGTGGCAGCCGGCGCTGCCGGGATCGCGGCCGGTGAACTGACAGCCGGTCTCCTGAGCCCGCTGGTCTCGCCCGTTACTGCCCTTGGTGGCGCGGTGATCGATGCCGTGCCGCCGGGAGTCAAGGATCTGGCAGTGCAGTTATTCGGTACCGCTGACAAGATCGTGCTGGTGGCTTGCATCGTGGGAGTCGCTGGAGTTCTGGCGGCGCTTGCTGGTGTCCTGGAACGTCGCCGGCCCGGTTGGGGACTGGCACTCGCCGGACTGGCAGGCGCCGCGGGACTGAGCGCCGTCGTGACCCGGGCCCAAACCAGCCCGCAAGCGGCCCTTGCACCAATCGTCGCCGCAGTGGTCACCATCATGCTGCTGCGGATGCTCGTGCGACGACTCTCCACGTGGGCACCGTCGCACGACGCCCAGGGGCCGGAGCGGGCGCCACTGGCCCGGCGAAGTTTTTTGAACGCCTTGGCGGGGACTTCGCTTGCCGCCGTCGTGGCCGGAACGGTCACCGCTGTCCTCACCAGGGCCACAGCGGTTGCCTCAGGTTTCCGGGGTTCCATGACGCTCCCGGAATCCGCCACGCCGGCACAATCCATCCCGGCAGGGGCATCCCTGTCCGTGGACGGCATCAGTCCTTTGGTCACCCCGAATGCGGACTTCTACAGAATAGATACCGCTTTGACGGTGCCCGCCATCGATCCCCCTGCCTGGAGGCTGAAGGTCACCGGCATGGTGGAACGCGAGGTGGACATCGACTTTGCCACGCTCCTCGCCAAGCCCATGACGGAACGGCACATCACCATCGCCTGTGTGTCCAACAACGTAGGTGGCGACCTCATTGGAAACGCCCTCTGGCTGGGCTGGCCCGTCCGGGAACTGCTGGCCATGGCAGGACCCAAAGCCGGTGCGGACATGGTCCTGTCCACCAGCAACGACGGCTGGACAGCCAGCACTCCCTTGGAAGCCCTCACCGATGACCGCGACGCCCTCCTGGCCGTCGGCATGAACGGTGAGCCGCTCCCGCTCGAACACGGATTCCCCGTGCGGATGATCGTGCCAGGACTCTACGGCTTCGTCTCCGCCACCAAATGGTTGACGGAACTGAAAGTCACACGCTTCGCTGACGACACCGCGTACTGGACGCCCAGGGGCTGGAGTGATCACGGACCCATCAAGACCCAATCACGGATCGATGTACCCCGCAGCGGCCGCAGCGTCCAAGCGGGCATGGTGCAATTCGGCGGTGTGGCGTGGGCCCAGCACAGGGGCATCAACCGGGTGGAGCTCCGCGTCAATCGCGGACCATGGCAGCAGGCAACGCTCGCCGGCGCGATCTCCACAGACACCTGGTATCAATGGCAGCTGAGCATCGACCTCACCCCAGGCGACTACGAAGTCCAGGTCCGGGCCACGGACTCCACCGGTGTTCCACAAACCGAAGACAAAGCACCGGTAGCTCCCGATGGCGCCACCGGCTATCACACCATCAACGTCAAAGTGAGCTGAGGCCCTAGTCTGGGTACGTCCGGAGAATTCACCGGAAGCCAGCGTGTCCACACAGGAGGATGTCCGTGCCCAAATCTGTTGCAGCCCACCGCCAGGCAGTGGTGGAGCTGCTGACCGGCGTCCTTGCGGGCAAAGGAAACATCACGCTTCCTTTGCTGGACGCGCTGGGCAAGGCGCTCGCCGTGGACGTCTACGCGCCACTTTCCCTGCCCCCGTTCGCCAACTCCCAAATGGACGGATTCGCCGTCCGCTCAGCAGATATCCCCGACGGCGGCGCGGAGCTCCGGGTAGCGGCGCCGGTTCCGGCAGGTGCCGCGCCGGCGGCACTCAAGCCCGGCTTCGCCGCCCCCATCATGACCGGGGCCATGATCCCGGAGGGGGCCGACGCCGTCGTGCCCATTGAAAAGGCGACGCCGGGCACTTTCCCGGAGCCTGCCGCAGAAGAAGCTGTGGTGGAACTACCTCCGGTGGCTCCAGGCACCTATATCCGGGACAGTGGCAGCGACATCAGCAGCGGTGCCTTGGCGTTGGCCGCCGGCACCCGGATGGGACCAGCCCAACTGGGCTTGTTGGCAGCCTTGGGCCTGACCACCGTTGACGTCCGGCGGCCGTGCCGCGTCCTCCTGGTCACCACCGGTGATGAGGTGGTGGAGCCGGGGGCTGAACTCACGTCCGGCAAGATCTTCGACTCCAACGGAACCTTGCTCGAAGCGTCCATGCGACAGGCCGGCCTCGATGTGGTTCGCGCCGGGATTTCCGACGACGAGCCCTCCAAGCTGCTGGCGGTCCTCCGCCACCACACCGCGCCTGCGGACAGCCGCGTGGATCTCATTGTCACCACCGGGGGAGTGAGCAAGGGCGCCTACGAAGTAGTCCGGCAAGCCATGGCTGATCAGCCGGTGGATTTCCTTCCGGTGGCCATGCAGCCTGGCGGACCCCAGGGATTAGGCATCTTTGAGGGCGTTCCCTTCCTTGGCTTTCCGGGAAACCCCGTCAGCTGCCTGGTCTCCTTCGAGATGTTTCTCCGGCCGGCCCTTTCGCTGGTGCTGGGAACCCCGGCGCCGCGGCAGGTGCTCAGGGCACGCTTGGTCGAACCGCTGACTTCCCCGGAGGGCAAGCATCAGGTCCGTCGCGGGACCGTGGACGCTGATGGATTGGTCCGGATGGAGGGCGGGGCAGGTTCGCACCTGGTCCACTCCCTGGCGAAGGCCAACGCACTGGTACAGATTCCCGGCGGCGTCACGGAACTCGCCGAAGGGGACGAAGTGGAAGTATGGATGTTGTGAACCACACTTCCGAAAATTCCGGTGGCCTGACCCACCTCAGGCAGGACGGCACCGCGCAGATGGTGGACGTCTCTCAAAAAGCCGTCACTACTCGTGTTGCGACTGCCACGGCCACTGTCCGCAGCACGCCCGCGGTGCTGGCCCTGCTGGGTGCCGGCGAGCTGCCCAAGGGCGATGCCCTCGCCGTGGCGCGCGTCGCGGGGATCATGGCGGCAAAGAAGACCCCCGATCTGATTCCGTTGTGCCATCCGTTGCCGATCTCCAAGGTCACCGTGGACTTTGAGCTGGACACCGACTCGATTGGCATCCTGGCAACGGTCAAGACCAAAGGCGTGACCGGCGTCGAAATGGAAGCCCTGACGGCGGCCTCGGTTGCGGCCTTGAGCGTCTACGACATGATCAAGGCCGTGGACAAGCATGCAGTGCTGACCGATATACGGGTCTTGGCCAAGAGCGGCGGAAAAAGCGGGGACTGGGACGTCTCCGGAGTATCAACGCCACGTGAGGCCGGCGAGTGAGTGCGTGCGAGCCGAACACGCTGCGGAAAGCCGGCGTCGTGATCGCGTCAACCCGTGCGGCCGCGGGAGTCTACGCCGATGAGACAGGTCCGATCATCCTCGATTGGCTCAGCGAGCACGGCTTCGATACGTTCCCCACCATGGTGGTGCCGGACGGTGAGCCTGTTGGAGCTGCCCTGAGAGCGCTCCTGACACAGGAACCCGCCGTGATTATCACCAGCGGAGGAACGGGCCTTAGCCCGGATGACCGTACGCCCGACATGACCCTGCCGCTCCTGGAACGTGAGATTCCGGGCATCATGGAGGGCATTCGGCGCGCCGGTGCTGCCAAAACCCCCATGGCCATGCTGAGCCGTGGCCACGCCGGGGCGGCCGGCAGCACGTTCATCATCAACCTGCCCGGATCCCCGAAAGGCGTCATGGACGGATTGGCTGTCCTGGACCCTTTGATCGGGCATCTCTGTGAGCAATTGGAAGGAAACCATGGGCACTGAAACAAACTTTGCAGTGATCAGCGCTGTTCTCAGCGCCGAGCCCATTTCCGTGGACCAAGCCATCGCGGCTGTTGAATCGGACACAGCGGGTGCGGTTGTCAGCTTCAGCGGCGTTGTCCGAAATCACGACGGCGGCAAGGCCGTGGACCGGCTGAGCTACAGTGCCCATCCCACCGCGCATCAGGTGATGTCAGACGTTGTGGCGCAGCTGGTGGCCGAGCACTCCGGAGAAGCTGCCCAACCTGTGCGGATCTGGGCAGCGCACCGGATCGGCATGCTGGAGATCGGGGACCCCGCCCTGGTGTGTGCGGTTGCTGCTGCCCACCGCGGTCAGGCGTTTGCTGTGTGCGCCGAGCTCGTGGACCGGGTCAAAGAGCAGGTCCCCATTTGGAAGGAACAGTTCTTCACGGACGGCACTGTGGAATGGGTGGGAGCAGGGGAGTAGGCCGGAGTAACGGTTCCTGCCGGGCTCCGGCCCGGCGGTAGGGTTAACGGCATGACCGAACAACTTGCTGTTGCAGTGCTGGGCGCCCACGGGCGCATGGGAATGGAAGCCGTTAAGGCTGTTGACGCAGCCGAAGACATGAAGCTGGTGGCCGCTTTGGGTCGCGGCGATTCCTTGGAGAAACTGCTCGACGCCGGTGCACAGTACGTTGTTGACCTGACCGTTCCGGACACCACCGAAACCAACGTCCGGTTCGCCGTCGAGCACGGGATCCACGCCGTGGTAGGTACCACTGGCTGGGATGCCCAACGCCTTGAATCCTTGCGTAGCCTCCTGGAGCAGAATCCGGCCACCGGTGTCCTGATCGCGCCGAACTTCGCCCTTGGTTCCGTGCTCGCGTCCGCCTTCGCGGCGAAGGCTTCGCAATACTTCGAGTCCGTGGAAATCATCGAACTGCACCACCCCAACAAGGTTGATGCTCCCTCCGGCACCGCTGTGCGCACAGCGCAGCTGATCGCCGAAGCCCGCCAGGATGCCGGCGTCCCGGCGAGCCCGGATGCCACTGAAACATCCTTGGACGGTGCCCGGGGCTGCGATGTGGACGGTGTCCGTGTACACAGTGTTCGCCTCCGTGGCCTGGTGGCCCACCAGGAGGTGCTTTTCGGTGGCCCCGGCGAGCAGCTGACGTTGCGGCACGACTCCTTCGACCGCGCCTCCTTCATGCCGGGTGTCCTCCTGGGGCTCCGCAAAGTTGCGGCCAACCCCGGCCTCACCGTGGGCTTGGATGGCTACCTGGACTTGGGGCTCTAAGACCATGGGTAATTTCTGGACGTCGCTCAAGAAGAACCGCACCAAAATCTGGGTAGGGGCCATTACCTTGCTGTTGGTGCTGTACCTGGTGGTTTCCGTACAGCGCTCGTTCCTTTTGCTTGGCGACCCCAATCTGGTTGCCAAGGGGATCGGGGCGGCCTATTTGGTCCTGCCCGTGGTTGGTGCGTGGGCGCTCATCCGTGAGCTGCTCTTTGGCGCCCGGACCGAGCAAATGGCCAAGGTCCTGGAGGCCGAGGGCGGCTTGCCGGTGGACGACCTTCCACGCACTCCGGGCGGCCGCATAGTCCGCGCGGCAGCTGACGCCGAGTTTGAGAAGTACCGCGTCGAGGCCGAGGCTGCTCCCGGGGATTGGCGCTCCTGGTTCCGTCTGAGCTGCGCCTATGATGCCTCAGGGGACCGCAAGCGTGCCCGCGCTGCCATGCGTGACGCCGTGAAACTTTTCCGTTCTCAGCCCACCGCCGCAGGCCGGTGACCGGCCAGGCGTGATGCAGTGTGGGCTACCCATTCCAGGGGGCCACGGCGACGGAGCACTGCAAAGAGTACCCCGATGGCAACGGCAGTGAGTGCTTGGGCCCAGTACATGCCTTCGTCAGTCCACCCGGAAGGCAGGGGCTGGTTGGTGAAGCCGGACACCACCCAGACGTGGGCTGAGTAGAGGCTTAAGGTCATGGCTCCCGGCCCGCTCAACAGGACCAGGAAATTGACCTTGATCCGTTCCGCCAGGGAGCCCAGCAGCAAGAACAAACCCACTACCGCCGCAGCAACGCCGCCGCTGTGCAGCAGGTCCAAGGTGGTCCCGGCGTGCGGGGCTGCCGTGGCCAGCCACCACCAGGAGCCCGTTTGTTCCAAGCCGGTGACGTTCACCTGAAGCATGCTTTCCAACGGATATCCGCGGGTGCCCGGGAGGACTGACAACGCGGTCCGTCCGCCCCACACCTCCATGGCCAGGATCCCGACCACTTTTGCGAGGCCGGCTACGGCAATCCCGCAACTCACCAGCAGCAGCTGAACTCTCGCCGTCGTCAGCGCCATACGGCCGATGACCAGTCCGATCAGCAGGTACGAGATCCACTGGAGCACGGGGTAATAGCCGGTGAAGAAGAGGTCGCCGAGGAGGCGGGCCGGGGTCCCTAGATCCTCCCAGTTGGGGTTGTGGCCCAACGCCAGCGGAGGGGTGGCATCCAGCAGGAGGGGGCGGACAAGGTAGGCCAACAACGGGGATAGCAGGACCCACCCGAGCGCCCAGAAGCAGAGTGCCTTGAGTCGGAGGCCGAGGAACGGCAGGATGCACAGGAACAGGACTGCGTAGTGAACCAGGATGATGGCAACGTTGACGTCAAGGCCTCCCAGCATCAGCCCGACGACGGCAATCACAAGGGCGCGCATGGCAACTCCACGCCGGGCAGCCCACAGGTCCGCGCCGCTGCGGGGCTCCTGCTTGCCTGTGCTGAGCGCCAGTCCGATGCCGGCCAGCACCGCGAAGAGGGCTGCCGAACGGCCTGAGAAGACCAGCCCTACAAACGTTGGTTCCCACTGCGGGGAAGGGCCGAACGTCGGCATCAAGTGGGTGGACATCATTCCCAGTAATGCCGCACCCCTGGCCGCATCGATTCCAGTGAGCCGAGAAGAGACCGTGTGTTCGCCGGAGGCTTTCCGCGGAGGCACAGTCCCTTGCGAAGTCATGCAGCGATCGTCTCATAATCAACCCCGTGCTGACGGTAGAGTTCCATGACATGGAATCTGTGAACGCCCAGTGGGCCGGTGCTTTCGAGGTGGTCCACGACTCCGATGGCTGGCAGCAGTTCAGGCGCCTTGACCCGGCGCTGTTCATGCCACCAGCCACAGATGGGCTGGAGGAGCGTGCCAGGATGTGCGCCGGGATCCACGCGACATGGACGGCAACATCGGGGCGTGTGGTGATCGAAGCCGAAGGCCCGGAGGATGGATCTCCCTTCGACGTCCTGGTGAACGGAGTCCTCCGGCATCGGGTCCCTGGGGCCGGACGCGTCAGCCATGATCTTGACCTTGGTGATATGCCGCCTCACTCCAGAGTCCAGGTGTGGCTGCCGCACTATGGCTTCCTGAGGGTGCTGGAGGTTTCCGTAAAAGGCCAAGACGTGAAGGTTGCCGCGGAAACCGGTAAGAGGTGGATCGCCTACGGAAGTTCCATCACCCAGTGCCGCACAGCACATGGTCCCTCTGAGGCGTGGCCGGCGTTGGTGGCCAGGGAACTCGGCTGGCGATTACAGTCGCTGGGCTTCGGCGGAGAATGCCAACTGGACCCTGCCGCCGAGAGCACCATCTCCCAACTCCCGGCAGATGTTATTTCCCTGTGCCTGGGCATCAACAGTTACAACGTCGCCGCCTTCTCGGGAAGGACGTTCGCGAGCCAGGTCCTTGGCTTTATCACCACTGTCCGCCGGGCACACCCGGGCGTGCCTATCGCGGTCATTTCTCCCGTGGTGTCAGTTCCCCGGGAAGATGTGCCCAACTCTGCGGGCTGGACACTCGCTGACTACAGGAAAGCAGTATCCGACGTCGTCCGGACGGTCCGCGAACGCGGGGATGCAGACGTTCACCTGCTCGATGGTGCCAGCGTCTTCACGCCGGAGGAGGCCGCTGCTTTGATGCCCGATACGTTGCACCCCAACAACGAGGGCTACCGGCTGATGGCTGAGAGGCTGGGGCCGCGCCTGGCAGCGGTAGCCACCGGCTGACCCGCTTGCTGGAGAACCAGCCCTTGTCTTCGAATATATGTTCGAATAGCATTGCTGCATGAGCGATGATCCCAAGCCGCCTGAAGGCCTCCAAGGACCCATGAAGGCGATGAGCCCCGGCGTGGTCGATTTCCTTTTCAGGCAACTCGTCGCCGGCGAGCCTCCGGAAGACACCCAGTGGCACCGCGAAGGTACTGCACTCGCTGACCAGGTGCCGGGTGCCGAACTCGCCCGCCGGTTATCGGAAACAGACGTGGCATCGCTGACACCCCTGGAACTCTTTGAGTATGTTCGCGCTTCCCAGCGCCTGGTGGCATGGGCGGAGCAACTCAAGGAGCGGGCCGTTGCGCACTATTGTGCGGAGGAGCCGGTGCGGGCACCCAAACCAGCGTGAGGGTCGCCGAATAGGATGGCAGCGTGACCTACGCATCGCAAGCGCCGCAAAGCCGCTTCCACACACCATCGGGCGAAGAAAGGCGGACTCCGGCCGATCTGCTGGCCGCCGTCGTGCAATACGAAGCGCTACCTGCTGAATGCGTGGGGGAGGCTGTCGCAGCAAACGTCGCAGCCCACGTTGGGTTAGTGGAGCGTGCCCGGGCTGAAGGGGCGCGCTTCGTGCTGTTTCCCGAGCTCTCGCTGACAGGCTATGAACTGAGCGCGCTTGCCGCAGCCGAATCGCCAGATCATCCAAGTCCCTGGCTGACGGAACATGATGCCAGGTTGCAGCCTCTTCGGGACGCTTGCGCCCGAACCGAAACAACAGCAGTCGTGGGTGCGCCGTGGCGGGAGGCAGACCACACGCCCCGGTTGGCTTCTCTCGTCATCGGGCCTGACGGGACAATTCGTGCCGTTTTCAAGACCCACCTGCACGGAGCCGAAGGCGAGCTGTTCGTTGCCGGCGCGGGACCCAGCATGATCACTGTTGACGGCTGGAGGACAGCGCTCGCAGTCTGCGCCGACGCCGCGTATCCCTCACACGCTGCCGCCGCGGCGCAGGCCCAAGCGGACGTGTACGCAGTTTCCGCCCTGTACACGCAGGGTGAGGAGCTCCGCCTTGGTCTTCATCTGGGTGCCCGATCAATGGACCACAGGCTGTTCGGGCTCCTGGCAAACCTGGGTGGAAAAACTCCGCTGGGCACCTCGTGCGGGCTCAGCGGCGCATGGGCCCCGGATGGGGCATCGATGGTCCAAGGGAAAGGCATCGGAACGGAAATTGTCATGGCAAAGTTGGAGTGGTCACGCCTCGATCACTACAGATAGCCGCGGTGAGTGAGGACCATCAGGCGGGACCCATTATTCCAACAAGCCTGTCACAGGGTAACGTTTTTCATATGTCTGACTTGCGCGCTAACGTTCCCGCCCTTGGTACCCTCCTGACCGCCATGGTCACCCCGTTCACTGAGGACGGCAAGGTGGACTATGACCAAGCCGCAGCGCTGGCAGAAAAGCTCGTACAAGATGGTTGCGATGGACTCGTGGTCACCGGTACCACTGGAGAGACCTCAACCCTGACGGACGACGAAAACCTTGGTATGTTCCGGGCAGTCAAAGAGGCTGTTGGCGGCAAGGCCGCCATCATTGCCGGGACCGGCACCAACGACACCGCCCACTCCGTGCACCTCTCGCAGCGCGCGGCGGAAGTCGGCGTTGATGGCCTCCTCATCGTCACCCCTTACTACAACAAGCCCAGCCAAGCGGGCGTTCGTGCACACTTTGAGACGATTGCGTCGGCCACGGATCTGCCCGTCATGCTCTACGACATTCCGGGCCGATCCTCCATTGCCATCGCTCCCGAAACCATGATTGCGCTGGCGAAGCACCAGAACATCGTGGCGGTGAAAGATGCCAAAGCGGACTTTGCAGCTGCAACGCGCGTGATGGCTGAGACGGACCTGGTCTTCTACTCCGGTGATGACGGATTGACCCTGCAGTGGATGGCGCTCGGCGCCGTCGGCCTGGTGGGCGTCACCACCCACGTCGCCACGCGCCGCTTCCGTGAGCTGATCGACGCCGTCAACGCCAGCGACCTCGCCACGGCCAGGGCCATCAATTTTGAACTGGAACCCGTCATTCGTGCAACCATGACGCGGGTCCAAGGCGCAGTAGCCGCCAAGCAGATTCTCAAGTGGCAGGGAGTCCTGCCCAACTCGGTTGTCCGTTTGCCCCTCGTGGAGCCGGACGCGACCGAGATCGAAATCATCCGCGGGGATTTGGCGGAAGCCGGAATGGACTTCGACGTCCAGGACGGTTCCGCCGGAAAGTAGCAAAACATGACCCAAACCGCCCTTCCCGGACTGGTTACTCCGCCGAAACTGCCCAAAGGCACGCTGCGGATTGTCCCGCTCGGTGGACTGGGAGAGATTGGCCGCAACATGGCGGTCTTCGAAATCGACGGCAAACTGCTGGTGGTTGACTGTGGTGTGCTCTTCCCCGAAGAGACCCAGCCCGGCGTCGACTTGATCCTGCCTGATTTCTCCTACATCGAGGACCGGCTGCAGGACATCGTAGGCGTCGTCCTGACCCATGGTCACGAGGACCATATTGGTGCGGTTCCCTACCTCCTCCGCCTCAAGGCTGACATCCCCCTGATTGGATCCCAGCTGACTCTTGCCCTGGTGGAGGCCAAGCTTCAGGAACACCGGATCAAGCCGTACACGCTGACCGTCACGGAGGGGCAGGTGGAGCAGTTCGGCCCGTTCGAGTGCGAGTTCGTGGCAGTCAACCACTCCATTCCCGATGCCCTGGCAGTATTCATCCGCACTGAAGGCGGAAATGTCCTTCACACGGGTGACTTCAAGATGGATCAGCTGCCCTTGGATGGCCGTATCACGGACCTCCGGCACTTCGCCCGTTTGGGCGAAGAGGGCGTGGACCTGTTCATGGCAGACTCCACCAACGCTGACGTGCCTGGATTCACCACAGCCGAGAAAGAAATCGGCCCCACCCTGGACCGGTTGTTCGGCCAAGCCAGGAAGCGCATCATCGTGGCTTCGTTCTCGTCCCACGTCCACCGTGTCCAGCAGGTGCTCGATGCCGCTGCCAAGCACCAGCGCAAGGTGGCCTTCGTAGGCCGTTCGATGGTCCGCAACATGGCCATCGCTGCCAAGCTCGGGTACCTGGATGTTCCGGAGGGCATCCTGGTGGACATCAAAAACATCGACAACATGCCGGACGACCGCGTAGTCCTCATGTCCACCGGTTCGCAGGGTGAGCCGATGGCAGCGCTCTCCCGGATGGCCAACGGTGACCACCGTGTGATCGTGGGCAAGGGCGATACCGTCATCCTGGCCTCCAGCCTGATCCCGGGCAATGAGAATGCCGTTTTCCGCATCATCAACGGCCTCCTGAAACTCGGCGCAGACGTGATCCACAAGGGCACTGCGAAAGTCCATGTGTCCGGACACGCGGCCGCTGGTGAACTGCTGTACTGCTACAACATCCTCGAGCCCCTCAATGCCATGCCTGTCCACGGCGAAACGCGCCACCTGATTGCCAATGGCAACATTGCGCTTGAATCCGGCGTTCCGTCCGAGGGCATCATCCTGAGCGATAACGGCACAGTCATCGACCTCAAGGATCACAAGGCAAAAGTGGTGGGTCAGGTGGAAGTGGGCTTTGTCTACGTGGACGGTTCCAGCGTGGGCGAGATCACCGACGCCGACCTCAAGGACCGTCGTGTCCTGGGGGACGAGGGCTTCATTTCCATTATCACGGTCATCAGCCGTACCACCGGCAAGATCGTGTCCGGCCCGGAGATCCACGCCCGTGGTGTAGCCGAGGATGATTCGGTGTTTGACGAGATCATCCCCAAGATCAACGCAGCGCTCGAAGAAGCTGTGCTTAATCACGCAGACCACACCAACCACCAGCTCCAGCAGGTGGTTCGCAGGATCATTGGCACGTGGGTCAACCGCAAGCTGCGGCGCCGTCCGATGATCATTCCGGTGGTCTTGGAGGCGTAGCCGCCCAGCAACATGAATGCCCGAGGGGGCCCGAAATCCGCGGATTTCGGGCCCCTTTGCGGTAGCGTGGCACTTATGGCGACCCGTACTACCTCCACGCCACGAGGCAGCTCCAGCACTAAATCCGGCGGCACAGGCCGGGGCTCGGCCGCGTCCAAAAGCAGCGCAGCCACTGCCAAAAGCGGTAGGGGCAGCGCTGCCCGCACCAAGCAAGCGGCCGCCGTCGAAACCCAAGCGCCGCTGCCGCTGCGCATGCTGTCAGGTTTCTGGCAGGGGATCGGCCATGTAGTAGGCGCCGGTGTCCGGCGAATCGGCTACGACGTCAGCGACCTCGACCCCGCCGACCGCCGGGATGGTGCGGCCCTGTTCAATTTGGTGCTGGGCATCGCGATCGCCACCTTTGCCTGGTGGGGTTGGACCGGCTGGCTGCCGGACATGGTTTACAGCGTCGTCAATGGCACGTTCGGTTGGATGTCCCTCGTGCTGCCGTTCATGCTGTTCGTCTGCGCTTTCCGTCTCTTCCGCAAGCCACAGGACGGCCGGGGCAACAACCGGGTAGGCATCGGCTTCATGATCATGACCCTGGCTGGCTCCGGACTGGCCCACGTCATCGGAGGTCTGCCCACGGTAGCGGACGGCTTCGATGGCTTGCGCAAGGCGGGCGGAATGCTCGGCTTCCTCGCGGCCGCTCCTTTGGCTGCAATCCACGCCGCTGTTCCGGTTGTTCTCTACGGATTGCTGGCTTTTGTCTCCCTGTTGATCGTTACCGCCACGCCCTTTGGCGCCATCCCTTCCCGCATCCGGGGCGCCTACGAGCACCTCATGGGCGTGGACCTCATGGACGAGTCCGGCAAGGACGCCCACGACCGCAGCTACCTCTACGAAAACGAGGCCGCCACCAAGCCCAAGAAGAAGAAGCGCATGCGCTTCTTCGGCAAGGACGAGGAAACTGACACCGGCTTGGAAGGCTACGTCGGGGACGAGGCCTTCGAGCACGCAATAGTGGACGACGACGAAAATCCGGATCAGTCTGCACCGCGGGTTCCGCCGGGGGTGCGTCGTCCGACGCAGGCGGAAATCGCCGTCGGGAAGATCAAGGCCGCCCAAGGCCTGGGCGCCACCCCGGGAATCGAGAACCCCACAGAAGCCATCCCGATCCTTACCCCGGAGATGCCGGCACCGGCAGCTCCCGTTGCGCAGGTTCCGGCGAAGCCTGCTGGAGCGCCGCTCCCGCAGACGCCCATCCCGCAACGCACAGAGCAGCTGTCCTTGGCGGGCGACGTCACCTACACCTTGCCGGCCTCGGACTACCTGACGCCAGGCTCCATCCCGAAGGAGCGGACGGAAGCAAATGACGCCGTCGTTGCCGCCCTGACGGACACCCTCACGCAGTTCAACGTGGAAGCCGCTGTGACGGGCTTCAGCCGTGGTCCTACTGTGACGCGCTATGAGATCGAACTGTCACCGGGAACCAAGGTGGAGCGCGTCACCGCCCTGTCCAAGAACATCTCCTATGCCGTGGCGTCGAGTGACGTGCGGATCCTGAGCCCCATCCCCGGCAAATCAGCCATTGGTATCGAGATCCCCAACACTGACCGCGAAACCGTGTCGCTTGGCGATGTTCTCCGGAGCCAGAATGCGCGGCGGACGGACCACCCCATGGTCATGGGTGTGGGCAAGGACGTCGAGGGTGGCTACGTTGTAGCCAACCTCGCCAAGATGCCCCACTTGCTCGTAGCCGGTGCCACTGGTGCTGGTAAGTCCAGCTTTGTGAACTCCATGATCACCTCCATCCTCATGCGCGCCACGCCGGACGAGGTGCGGATGGTCATGGTGGATCCCAAACGTGTGGAACTCACGGCCTACGAGGGCGTCCCGCACCTCATTACGCCCATCATCACCAACCCCAAGAAGGCCGCCGAGGCCCTCCAATGGGTGGTTCGTGAGATGGACGCCCGTTACGACGACCTCGCCAACTACGGCTACAAGCACATTGACGATTTCAACAAAGCGGTCAGGGCCGGCAAGGTTGTGCCGCCGGTGGACTCCAAGCGCATCATCAAGCCCTACCCGTACCTGCTGGTGATCGTGGACGAGCTCGCCGACCTCATGATGGTTGCACCACGCGACGTCGAAGACTCGATTGTCCGTATCACCCAGCTCGCACGTGCCGCCGGTATCCACTTGGTGCTGGCAACGCAGCGCCCATCCGTGGACGTTGTCACAGGCCTGATCAAAGCGAACGTTCCGTCCCGTATGGCGTTTGCTACCTCGTCCGTCACGGACTCCCGTGTGGTGTTGGACCAGCCGGGCGCTGAAAAGCTGATCGGACAAGGCGACGCGCTGTTCCTTCCGATGGGTGCTTCCAAAGCCATGCGTGTTCAGGGTGCCTGGGTCACGGAATCCGAGATCCACAAGGTGGTGGAGCACGTCAAGGGGCAGCTGCAGGCCGTCTACCGCGACGACGTCGCTGCCGAGGCTCCCAAAAAGCAGATCGACGACGACATCGGAGACGACCTCGAGGTCCTGCTCCAGGCAACGGAGCTGGTGGTGACCACACAGTTCGGTTCAACGTCCATGCTGCAGCGAAAGCTGCGCGTGGGCTTTGCCAAGGCCGGCCGTCTCATGGACCTGTTGGAGTCCCGCGGAGTCGTGGGCCCTTCGGAGGGTTCCAAGGCCCGCGATGTCCTGGTCAAGCCTGATGACCTCGCTGCCGTTTTGGCCGCGATGAAGGGCCAGGAGTCACCCGCTGCGCCTGACGCCCACACCGCGGCCTTGAGCGACAACGCGAACTCCAACATCGCCGTCGGCGGTTATGCCGAAGACCTTGTCCAGGCGGACCTGGACAACCGGACGCAGGCCATCGAATATTACGACGGCGCTGACAGCCCGAATGATGACGAAGAGGGCGGCGAAGACGCTTGGTCGCTCACGGGAAGGTAGCCCAAAGAGGGTAGCCTTGTGGGGTGACTACAGCCGAGGGTGATAACGCGACTTCCAGCAGCTCCGACGTCTGGAACCTGCCCAACATCCTCACCATGCTCCGGATCGCCCTGGTTCCGTTCTTCGTTTGGTTCCTGGTGGCCGACGACGGCGAGTACGGGATCTGGCGCTGGGCGGCCGTCGCGGCCTTCGCCGTTGCCATCTACACGGACAAGCTCGACGGCGACATCGCCAGGGCGCGAGGCCTGATCACCAACTTCGGCAAGATCGCTGATCCGATTGCCGACAAGCTGCTGATCGGTTCCGCGCTGGTTCTCCTGTCCATCCTGGGGGAGTTGCCGTGGTGGGTGACCATCCTCATTCTCGTGCGGGAGTGGGGGATTACCGCCCTTCGGTTCGTCGTTATCAGATACGGCGTCATGCCGGCCTCCAGGGGCGGCAAGCTGAAGACGGTAGTCCAAACGGTGGCCATTTTCCTCTACCTGCTTCCGCTGAAGGCGATCGCTCCCTGGCTGGGTGACCTCGCATTCTGGGTCATGATGGCGGCCCTAGCCATCACTCTGTGGACCGGAGTGGAATATGTGGTCCAGGCGCTGAAGCTTCGTGCGGCAGGGCGGCGTGCATGACGCCCCGTGAAGGCGCATCCGCCGCAGCACAGACAGCCACGGCCGCGGTGGCCATGGCCATCGGGAACAAACTCACTGTCGCCACGGCTGAGTCCCTCACAGCCGGAATGGTGGCCGCTACGCTGGCCAACACGCCGGGCGCTTCCGGGATGCTGCAGGGCGGAGTGGTCGCCTACCAGAACTCGGTGAAGTCCGGCGTCCTGGGTGTTTCGCAGGAACTGCTGGCGGCGGTGGGTTCCGTTGACGGACACGTGGCTGAGGCAATGGCCGACGGCGCCCGCCGGGCCTGCGGGGCCGACCTCGGGATTTCCACCACTGGTGTGGCGGGGCCCGAGCCGCACGACGGCAAAGCCGTAGGCACGGTGTTCATCGGATTTGCCGATAAATCCGGAACGGGGTCGTTTGAATACAGTTTTTCGGGGGACAGGCATTCCATCAGGGAACAAGCCTGTGAGGCCGCCTTGGCGCGTCTGCTTGCTGCTCTGAGTGACGTTGGTTACCGTTCGTAAAGTAGTCGGGAACAAAAACTGATTGCCAATAGTTGTGTCATTGTGTCGCTTCGGAAGAGCCGGGGCGCCTAGGATGTAGAAACCAACCCGGTCCGCCAGCCAGCGAACCGGACGAATGAGGGAGCAAGGCGATACAGATGGTAAAGCAGCCCGTATCCGTAAACGGCGTTGTCCGCTGGAAGGATGTGGGCTTGGCTGATCAGACACAGAGCGAACAGAAGGAGCGCAAAATGGTTGTACTACGCCACGAGATCGGTGATGTACTGCGCGATGTCCGCCAGCGTCAGGGCCGTACCCTCCGCGAGGTTTCGCACAGCGCCCGCGTTTCACTCGGTTACTTGAGTGAAGTTGAACGCGGCCAAAAGGAGGCTTCTTCCGAGCTCCTGTCTTCTATCTGCACAGCCCTGGATGTTCCGCTGTCCCACATGCTTCGCGAAGTCAGCGATCGCGTGGCCGTTGCAGAAGGTGTTGCAGTTCCGGACACTGTTCCGCAGGAATTCTCACAGCGTTATGGTCGGGATCTGGACCTCACGGACGACTTCCCGCAGGGAATGCTCTCCGGAGCCCGGTAACCGTTCCACCCGAATCATGGAAGAGGTCCCCAGCCTGAGGCTGGGGACCTTTTTCGTGGACTGCGCGGAATCTCGGTTTGGGGCGGGTGCTGCTCAACCGGCCTCGGTTTTATCCTCGACGTCGAGTCCTGGTTCCTTAACGCTGAGGACGCCATCACCGTAAATGGCGTTAAGGCGGCCCATGTAGTCAGCCAGTGTTTGGACGTCTTCCAGCGGCCATTCGCCGAGGCGTTCACGGAATACCTGCCTCCGTGCGTCCTGGACCTGGTGCATCTTCTCCTCGCCCTTGTCCGTCAACCGGATGGATTGGGCCCGGCCGTCCTGCGGATCCGCTTCCTTGTAGACCAGGCCGATGCTCTCCAGGAAGGCGATCTGACGACTCACGGACGGCTTGCCCACCCCAATGCAGGTGGCGAGGTCCGTGAGTCGGATTGGCCCTTCCCTGCGGATGACGGTAAGGAGCCCGTAGGCGGCAGGTTCCATGTCCGGATGGACCTGGCGTGACAGTTGGTGGGAGATCGAACGGGCGCGGCGCCAGAGCAGGCTCAGCTGGTGTTCCACCTGCTGGAGGGCGTCGTCCACGGCGTCGCCTGGCACGGCCGGACTGGGCGTGCTCTGGAGAGGATTGCTCATGGCAACCATTCTAGAGTCCGGCGCCATGAGAGACTCTATCGGTGAGGGCAAGTGACTTTTGGCGATTAATGGACGACGAATTCGGGGCAGGCTACTCCCGGGTCCTGGCCAACACCCTGGTACTGGCCGGTGTGGGTGGACGGACTGCCGTCGAGGCGTTGGCCTTCGGCTACCACCCCCGTGAGGTGTGGTTGGCGGTGTGCGAGGTTCAGGATGTTCCTCCCGAGCGCAGGCTGGGCAAGGACATCAAGCCGGCCTCCAACTGACCACTTGTGTCTCACTGGGGCATAGGGCCCTGAAAGACACACCGTGCCCGTTATTCGAATATCTGTTCGGATGGGGATATGCTCCTGAAAGAGGAAAATTGATCCTGAACGACGCGTCCGGGGCATGCCAACAGGCCTGTTTATCCACATAACAGGGGTCGGCTTGTAAAAATGTCGGGGCGCCGTAATAGCGTCTGACATGACAGGAAAGCGGCCTTTCAGGCCACTCCACAGCGAGAAAGCATCAGAGGTGTGAACCATGGCGGCAGCCCCGGATCGTGAGAAGGCGCTCGAAGCAGCGCTTGCCCAGATCGACAAGCAGTTCGGTAAAGGCTCTATCATGCGCCTGGGTGATGACACCCGGGCACCCATTGAGGTCATTCCCACCGGCTCCATTGCACTGGATGTCGCCCTTGGCATAGGTGGCCTGCCCCGTGGCCGCGTCGTGGAAATCTACGGTCCGGAATCCTCGGGTAAAACCACCGTGGCACTTCACGCCGTAGCTAATGCACAGCGCGCAGGCGGCATCGCGGCCTTCATCGACGCCGAACACGCACTCGATCCGGACTACGCCGCCAAGCTTGGCGTGGACACGGACGCACTCCTGGTCTCCCAGCCGGATACCGGCGAGCAAGCCCTCGAAATCATGGACATGCTGGTGGGCTCCGGCTCGCTGGACATCGTGGTCATCGACTCCGTGGCAGCCTTGGTACCCCGCGCTGAAATCGAAGGCGAAATGGGCGACTCCCACGTTGGCCTCCAAGCCAGGCTCATGAGCCAGGCACTGCGTAAGATCACCGGTCGTTTGAGCCAGACCAAGACCACCGCCATTTTCATCAACCAGTTGCGTGAGAAGATCGGCGTGTTCTTTGGATCCCCGGAAACCACTACGGGTGGTAAGGCGCTGAAGTTCTATGCGTCAGTCCGAATCGACGTTCGCCGTATTCAGACCCTGAAGGAGGGTGCGGACTCCGTAGGTAACCGCACCAAGGCAAAGATCGTCAAGAACAAGATGGCTCCGCCCTTCAAGATCGCCGAGTTCGACATCATCTACGGTCAGGGCATCTCCCGCGAGGGCGGCATCATTGACATGGGTGTGGAACACGGCATCATCAAGAAATCCGGTTCGTGGTTCACCTACGATGGCGATCAACTGGGCCAGGGCATGGAGAACTCGCGTCGCTTCCTGCGGGACAACCCCGAGCTCGCGCAGGAACTGGAGCGCCTGATCAAGGAAAAGCTCGGCGTGGGCGTTGCCAAAGTTGAGGAAGACTCCCCGAAGCTGAAGGCCGTTGACGGCTAGAAGAGGGCCGGATCCGGATTCTTCCGTAGCGGCTGATCCAGAACCTGATCCCGAATCCGTGGCGCGTGCCATCGTCTTGAGGCAATTGACGATGGCGCCGCGGAGCCGGTTGCAGTTGTCCCGCAAGCTCGCGGAGCGCAATGTTCCCGAGGACGTGGCTGAGGCGGTCTTGGATCGCTTCGAAGAAGTTCAGCTGATCGATGATGTCGAGTTTGCCAGAATGTGGGTCCGAAGCCGCTCGCAAAGTAAAAAGCTTGCAAAGGGCGCCATCCGTCGAGAGCTGGCAGACAAAGGCATCGAGCTGGACGCGGCTGAAGATGCACTCTCGCAGCTTAGCGACCAAGATGAGGAATCGGCTGCTCGGGAGCTGGTTCAGCGGAAGCTGAGGCCCGGCATGGATCTCAACGACCGGGCAGAGCGGGACAAGTACACCCGCCGGTTGGCCTCGATGCTTGCACGCAAAGGCTACGCCCCTTCCATGGCCTTCAGAATCGTCGGTGAGGTGCTGGCTGAAGCCGGTACCCTTGAGTAGTGAGTTTGACCATTCCTTCCCCATCAGCTGCCATCACTCCTTTTGTGGAGCCCAGTACTGGTACAGAGCCCAGGACCTATCAGGTCCGGACTTTCGGCTGCCAGATGAACGTCCATGATTCAGAGCGCATGGCGGGACTTCTCGAAGAAGCCGGTTACGTGCCCGCTGACGGCGAGGTGGCGGATGTAGTGGTCTTCAACACCTGTGCTGTCCGTGAGAACGCAGACAATAAGCTCTACGGGAACCTCGGCCAGCTGCGGCAGGTCAAAGAGGCAAACCCCTCCATGCAGATTGCTGTTGGCGGATGCCTGGCCCAGAAGGACCGCGAAACCATCGTGAAGAAGGCGCCGTGGGTTGACGCCGTGTTTGGTACCCACAACGTGGGGGCATTGCCGGCCCTGCTCAAGCGTGCACGGCACAATAATGAGGCACAGCTGGAGATTCTCGAGTCTTTGGACGTGTTTCCGTCAACACTGCCTACCAAACGCGACTCCGTGTATGCCGGGTGGGTTTCCATTTCCGTGGGGTGCAACAACACCTGCACCTTCTGCATTGTGCCGTCTCTCCGCGGCAAGGAGAAGGACCGGCGCCCAGGGGAAATCCTGGCCGAGATCCAGGCACTCGTCGATGACGGGGCGGTTGAAGTCACCTTGCTCGGGCAGAACGTGAACTCGTACGGTGTGGAATTTGGAGACCGCCAGGCATTCTCCAAACTCCTGCGTGCCTGCGGTGAAATAGAAGGGTTGGAGCGAGTTCGTTTCACCAGCCCACATCCCGCAGCATTCACCGACGATGTCATCGATGCCATGGCTGAGACACATAACGCCATGCCTCAACTGCATATGCCGCTGCAATCCGGCTCGGACAAGGTGCTGAAGGACATGCGCCGTTCCTACCGTTCGAGCAAATTCCTGGGCATCCTGGACAAGGTGCGTGAACGCATCCCCCACGCCGCCATCACCACGGATATCATCGTTGGTTTCCCGGGCGAAACCGAGGAGGACTTCCAGGCGACCCTGGATGTGGTGGAGAAGTCGCGGTTTGCTTCCGCCTTCACGTTCCAGTACTCAAAGCGGCCAGGCACGCCCGCCGCTGACCTTCCGGAGCAACTTCCCAAGGCTGTGGTGCAGGAGCGCTACGAGCGCCTCACGGCCGTGCAGGACCGTATAGCTGCTGAGGAGAACGCCAAGCAGTTAGGCCGCCAAGTGGAGGTCCTGGTCACGGCACAGTCAGGACGTAAAGCGGGCGAGACACATCGGCTGTCCGGTCGATCCAAGGACCAAAGGCTGGTGCACTTCTCAGTGCCTGCGGGTGCCGGGACGCCGCGTCCGGGTGACTTCGTCACGGTGACCATTACAGAGGCCGCCGCGTTTCACCTCGTCGCTGATCCGGCGGGTCCGGAGGATTACCTCCTGCGCCGCTCCCGTGCAGGCGACGCTTGGGATCGTTCACAGGCCGACTCCTGCGGAGTCCCCGCAGCAGGAGCGGCGAAAGGCAAGACGGGCGTGTCGTTGGGCATGCCGTCGCTGCCTGTTCGGCGCGCGTAGGCGGACCACAGGATTGTATGTCGTTCTCCAGCCAGGAACTTCCGCAGCCTGTCATTGCAGTTGTCGGTCCCACGGGTTCAGGTAAGTCGGATCTGGGAGTCGACCTGGCGTTGGCCTTGAACGGTGAAGTCATCAATGCCGATGCCTTGCAGTTCTACCGTGGCATGGACATTGGAACCGCCAAGATCACCATGGATGAGCGCAGGGGTGTTCCGCACCATTTGCTGGACATCATGGAGGTCACTCAGGAAGCGAGCGTGGCGGACTTCCAACGTGAATGCCGCTCCGCCATAAGTGATATTCACTCGCGGGGGAAGCGTGCCATCCTTGTAGGCGGCTCCGGCCTGTATGTGCGCGGCGCCCTGGACGTCCTGGAGTTCCCCGGCACAGATCCCGAACTCCGAAGGCGCCTGGAAGAAGAGTTCGAAGCGCAAGGGCTTGCGCCGTTGCGTGCCCGGCTCGAGGAAGTGGATCCTGTGTCCGCGGCCCGCCTTGGCGACGCCCGGCGAGTGATCCGGGCGCTGGAGGTGCACGGTCTCACCGGCCGTCCCTTCAGCTCGTTCATGCCTCAGCGCCAGTATTTCCAGCCCGCTGTACAGATCGGGCTGGAGGTGGATCGTGAGCAACTGAGGCAACGCCTGGCACTGAGGGTGCACCGCATGGTGGAGTGCGGACTCCAAGAGGAAGTTCAACGGCTCGACGCCCGTGGCTTGCGAAGGGGCAAGACGGCTTCGCGGGCTTTGGGGTACGCCCAGTTCCTGAAAGTCCTGGACGGCGGGATGACGGTCGCTGCTGCCGCCGAGGAAACCATCGTGGCAACCCGGCAGTTCGCGAGGCGTCAGCTGACGTGGTTCAGGGCAGACCCTCGGATCACTTGGCTCGATTGGCAGGATCCGGCGCTCGTGGCCAAGGCGGTCGAAGCAGCACTGGCGGCCGGAAAGTAGCCCACGCAATTTCTGGCCGACCACGCGTGGCGGGTAGCCTAGGTCCATGGATGAAACCGTCGCAGTTCCCGCCCGGCAGCCCGCAACTGCGGATGCTCCGGTGACACTTTCCAGCCTTGCCGGTCTGGCGTTCTCGAAGGGCCACGGAACGGGCAACGACTTTGTCCTGATTGCTGATCCAGGTGACGCCCATGAAATAACCGCCGAGCACGTGGCACAGTTGTGCGACCGCCATGTGGGCATCGGTGGGGACGGCCTCATCCGGGCGGTGCCGTCCCGTTTTCTCCCTGAAGGCCGCGTTGCCTTGGAACAGGATCCCGAGGCTGAGTGGTTCATGGACTACCGCAACGGTGACGGTTCACTCTCGGAAATGTGTGGCAACGGAGTGCGTGTGTTCGTCCATTTCCTCATTGCCGAGGGTTTGGTGGACCTGGGCCCCGGGCAGACACTCGCCATCGGCACCCGCGGTGGAGTCAAGAAGGTGGTGCGCACAGCCAACGGATACGCCGTGGATATGGGGCCATGGGAGTTTATCTTCCCGGACGAGGCCAAGAGCAAGGCCATGGACGCGCTGGTCAGCGCGGACGGCTTGGAAGTGGCCAGGCCCGGCCTCTCCGTCAGCATGGGCAATCCTCACACGGTGGTTGCACTCGCCGAACTCAGCGAGCTCGCTGCCACGCAGCTTTTCAAAGTCCCCGTGGTGGATCCCAAGCCCGTCAACGGAACCAACGTCGAGTTTGTGGTTCCCTCTGAGCCACTGGTGGCGGACGGCGTCGGAACCATCACCATGCGCGTTCATGAGCGCGGTGTGGGGGAGACGCAGTCCTGTGGCACCGGCGCGTGCGCCGCGGCCGTCGCCATTCGTCACTGGGCCGGTGACTCGGCTCCCAACGACTGGCACGTCAACGTACCGGGCGGCGTCGTGGCCGTGAAGTTCATCCCCGGTGCAGGCGGACGCGAGCATGTGGAACTCAGTGGTCCCGCAGTCATCGTGGCTACAGGGACGCTTTCCTGACCCGGATGATCCTGAACGTTTTGGAGGTACTTTCGCGGGAGACCGTGTAAGTACTGTCCAGCTCGGTAGCGAGCCACCGTTGGAGCGAGTCCGAGCCCAGGTTCTTCTGAACGACCAACCAGGCACTGCCACCTGCCGCCAGCCGGGGAAGCCACGTCAGCAGCAGCGAGTGAAGTTCGTCCTTGCCGATGCGGATGGGTGGGTTGGACCAGATGGTATCGAATTCGACGGCGGGATCCACCTCGTGCGGGAGGCTGGCGGTGACGTTGTTCAGGCCGAGCGCCGCAGCGTTCTCGTTGGTCAACGTGATGCATCGCTCATTGACGTCAACGGCATGAACATGGGCATGGGGTGCCATCAAGCCCAAAGTGAGGGCAATCGGACCCCATCCGCAGCCGATGTCCAGCAAGTGCCCCTTCGGTGACGGCGGGGGAACTTCGGCGAAGAGAACCGCGGTACCTTTGTCCACGCCGTCCGGGCTGAAGATACCCGACGAGGTCTGCAGCCGGCGCGTTGCTCCAGCAAGTTCCACTGTCAGTGGCTTGCGGGTGAACGGTCCGGCCGGTTGGGCGGTGAAATAATGTGCAGACTCCATAATTTGCCAGATTAGTTGGCTATCGTCAGCAAGGGAAACCGCCTCCTTCCGCTGCCTGTTTGACAGCGGCTGCTAAAGTTGAGCCCATGTTCTTGATCTTTGAGTAATCAGCCGAAATGCCTGAGTCATCAGGCGTTTACTGGCACCGCCCGCGACGCAGGCCCGGTTTGGCATACCGCCCGGCCCCGCCCTTCCGCCCGGCAGGTCCCCAAGGCTAGGTCCGTAGTTCCTCTTCGTGGAGCTGGACCCTCTGAAGATCCCCACCGCTCCTTCGCAGTGAACCGCCATGGTGTACGTGGCCCCTGCGTTGTCACCGGAACAGCATCCTCACCTTGGCCCAAGGACCCTCCCGCGGATTCCAACACGACATCGTCTACAGCAGCCGCCTCCCTGACGAGAGGTTGCCGTTCATTCCATAGGAGGCCCTTTTGGCCGATGCCCGTCAGCCCAGCGCGAATAGCGCCCCACCGAGCACCAAACAGCACTATTCTGGAATTGCCGAACAGTCTAAGGAGACCATGACCACCCAGAAGCACACCGGATCCGATTCCGACGCCCAGGACATGAGTCCTGAACAAATCCAGGCCGTCATCGACCGGATTCTTTCCAAGGATGTACCTGCGCAGGCATCCGACGACAACGACGCCAATGGCGTGTTCGGCAAGGCGCAGGCGATTTCCACGCTGGACCAGGAACACAGCATTTACGACGGCGACCAGGAAGACCTGGCTGAACGCCGCGCCCTCCGGCGTACCGCGGGACTGTCCACCGAGCTTGAGGACGTCACAGAGGTCGAATACAGGCAGCTGCGCCTTGAGCGCGTTGTGCTGGCGGGCCTGTGGACCGAGGGGACCCTGGCTGACGCGGAGAACTCCCTCCGTGAGCTCGCCGCACTTGCCGAGACGGCTGGATCCGAGGTGCTCGACGGCCTGGTTCAGCGGCGGCAGAAGCCGGACCCCGGGACGTTCCTTGGTTCCGGTAAGGCCCAGGAGCTCAAGGACATCGTCGCCGCCACCGGAGCAGACACCGTGGTGGTTGACACCGAGCTCGCGCCCTCTCAGCGACGTGGACTTGAGGACATCGTGAAGGTCAAGGTAGTTGACCGCACCACGCTGATCCTTGACATCTTTGCCCAGCATGCCAAGAGCCGTGAAGGTAAAGCACAGGTTGAGCTCGCGCAGCTCGAGTACCTGCTGCCGAGGCTTCGTGGTTGGGGTGACTCCATGTCCCGCCAGGCTGGTGGCCAGGTGGGTGGCGCAGGCGCTGGTATGGGCTCCCGTGGTCCCGGTGAAACCAAGATCGAACTTGATCGGCGGCGGATCCGAACCCGTATGGCAAAGCTGCGTCGCGAAATCGCCGCAATGAAGCCTGCGCGGGAGACCAAGCGGGCCAACCGCCGTCGTAACGCTGTTCCCTCAGTTGCTATTGCCGGGTACACGAACGCTGGCAAGTCGTCCCTCCTGAACCGCCTCACTGACGCCGGTGTCCTGGTGGAGAACGCCCTGTTCGCCACCCTCGATCCCACGGTCCGTAAGGCGCAAACGCCGGACGGCATCGGGTACACCCTCGCAGACACTGTCGGCTTCGTTCGCTCGTTGCCGACCCAACTGATTGAGGCCTTCCGGTCAACGTTGGAAGAAGTTGCGGATGCGGACCTGATCCTTCACGTCGTGGATGCATCGCATCCCGATCCTGAGGGCCAGATTGCAGCGGTCAGGTCCGTTTTCACCGAAGTGGATGCCCGTAAGGTCCCAGAGATCATCGTCCTCAACAAGGTCGATGTAGCTGATCCCTTTGTGGTGGAGCGTCTTAAGCAGAAAGAACCCCGCCATGCAGTGGTGTCCACCCGAACGGGCCAGGGCATCGCGGAACTGCTCGAAGACATCAGCAGGTCCATTCCCCGGCCTGGGGTGCGCCTTGAACTGCTCATTCCCTACGAGCGCGGGGAAATGATCAACAAGTTGCACAACTCCGACTCGGAAATCCTCAGCCTTGAGCATGAGGAAAACGGGACCCGGGTAGTTGTCATGGTGCGCGAAGGCCTGGCCGCCGAGCTGGAGTCATTCGTCAGTAATGGTTGAGAAGGTGGCGGCGGACGCCGTCAAGTCGGAGGGGGAGAAAGCCACCCTCGAGTTGTTGGACCGGGCTGTTGCCGGCATGGGCGGACAAAGCCGTGCCGGCCAGCACGAAATGGCCAAGCATGTCACCCGTGCAATCGAGACCGGGGAACATCTGCTGGTCCAAGCGGGAACCGGAACGGGTAAGTCCTTGGCCTACCTGATTCCCTTGATCGCTCATTCCATGGACAGCAACAAACCGACCCTGGTGTCCACCGCCACCTTGGCACTCCAAACCCAGATTGTGGGCAGGGACCTTCCCCGCCTGCTGAAGACCATCAACCCTGCCCTTGAGCGCCCGGTGAATGTGGCGCTGGTCAAAGGCCGGGCCAATTACGTGTGCCTGCAGAAACTCGAAGGCGGGTTCCCCAGCGAGGAGCCCTCCGAAGGACAGTTGTTCTCCTTGGGGGAGGACACCAGCGTCCCTCACTTCGCCGCGTCCATGGGCGGACCACAATCGCAGCTGGGTAAGGAAGTGGTACGTCTCCGGGAATGGGCGGAAAAGACCACCACCGGAGACCGCGACGAGCTCATGCCTGGCGTGACGGACAGAGCCTGGCGGCAAGTATCCGTGACGTCCATGGAGTGCCTGGGTGCCCAGAAGTGCCCCGTGGCGGAAGAATGCTTCAGCGAGCTGGCCCGCTCAAGGGCCGGCGAGGCCGACGTCGTGGTCACCAACCACGCCATGCTGGCCGTCAGTGCCTTCGAAGGCCTGGCTGTATTGCCCGAGTATGACGTGGTGGTGGTTGATGAGGCGCACGAGCTTCAAGATCGGGTCACCGGTGCCGTTTCAGGGCAGTTGTCAGTGGCCATGGTCCACGCGGCAGCATCCAGTGCCCGCAAACACACAGCCATCACTGTGGACGCCCTCAACGCCGCTGCGGACAGCTTGGACATGGCAATAGCCGGAGTGCCCAACGGTTTGTTGCCCAACGGACTCACCGACGAACAGCTCGATTGCCTGGACCAATTGCGGGACGCCACACGCGCGGCGCTTTCGGATTCGAAGACCGATTCCTCCAATGCCGTGGACGGCGGACGCCAGCTTGCCCGTTCACGGCTCATGCTCATTCTGGAACTGTGCGAGCGGATGCTGGCCGCCAAGGAGAACCGCGAAGTGGTCTGGTTCTCGCGGAACAGCACGTTCGACCCCCAGCAGGGCTACTCGCCACCGGACGAGACGGCTCCGGCCCTGATCAACATCGCCCCGCTGAGTGTTGCAGGCCGCCTTCGTGAGGGACTCTTTGCCGGACACACCGTAGTGCTGACCTCCGCCACGCTGGCCATCGGCTCGGCCTTCGAGCCCGCCGCAGGTGGTCTGGGCCTGATTGGAGACGGCGCGCCGAGCTGGACGGGCATTGATGTGGGATCGCCCTTCGACTATCCCAAACAGGGTGTTCTGTACGTGGCAAAGCACTTGCCCAAACCGGGCCGCGGAACTTCGCCGGAGGCGCTGGACGAGTTGGAAGACCTCATCCGGGCGTCCGGGGGCGGAGCGCTCTGCCTGTTCTCTTCACGGCGTGCAGCAGAAGAAGCCGCCGATGCCATGCGGCTCCGGCTGGACGTGGATATCCTCTGCCAAGGCGAATCCACCATGGCGGCCCTGGTGAAGCAATTCGCGGACGAACCTGACACGTGCCTCTTCGGAACAATGTCACTATGGCAAGGCGTCGACGTACCGGGTGGCTCCTGTCGCCTGGTGGTCATTGACCGCATACCCTTCCCACGTCCTGATGATCCCCTGATGACCGCCCGTTCCCGGGCAGTGGCCCAATCGGGCGGTAACGGGTTCATGGCCGTGTCAGCCACCCACGCTGCCATTCGATTGGCTCAAGGTGCAGGCCGGCTGATCCGCTCTACAGGAGACAAAGGAGTTGTGGCCGTACTGGATTCCCGGCTGTCAACAGAGCGCTATGGGGGCTTCCTGCGGGCCGCCCTGCCGCCATTTTGGGCTACGACGGACAGGACAGTAGTGCGTGGTGTCCTGGAGCGTCTGGGGTCAACCAAAGCGCCCTAGGAGGGGTAGCAGTGAAGCCCCGCAGGGAAACCCGCGGGGAAAGTTCTGAGGCGAAGCCCCGTAGGGCGCCTAGAGGGAACGCAGTACGGAAACGACTTTGCCCATGATGGTGGCCTGATCTCCGAGGATGGGCTCGTACTGGGTATTTTGCGGGAGAAGCCACGTGTGGCCATCCCGCTGGCGGAAGGTCTTCACCGTTGCTTCGTCATCCAACAAGGCGGCAACGATGTCGCCGTTGATGGCATCGTTCTGGCGCCGGACCACTACCCAGTCGCCATCACAGATAGCGGCATCAATCATGGAATCGCCGGCCACCTTCAGCATGAACAGTTCGCCATGCCCCACAAGTTGGCGGGGGAGTGCAAGCACGTCTTCAACCGTCTGGTCAGCCAGGATGGGGCCACCGGCCGCGATGCGCCCCACCAAGGGGACCATGGCGGTATCACTGGCGCTGGCGAGTTCGGTAACGGCAAGACCGCCCGCGCTGCGAAGGGTAGCAGGAGCTTCCACTCCGGGAATGGATCCGCCATCAAGGGTCAAGGGCATCAGTACTTCCATGGCGCGTGGACGCTTGGGATCCCTGCGGAGGTACCCAAGCTTCTCCAGCTGGGACAACTGATGCGTGACGCTGGACAAACTGGCTAGACCCACGGTGTCGCCGATTTCACGCATGCTGGGGGGGTAGCCGTTGTCATTGACCGATCGCTGGATGGTCTCCAGGATCTTTTTCTGCCGGACTGTCAGGCTTTTGGGACTCTTTTGAGGCTGTTGGCTCCGCAGGGGTGCCCCGCCGCCTGTGGCTTTCGCTGCCATGTTCGCCAATGCCTTTCATTCCGCCCGGATGAGTGCCCGGGGTTGTCGGGTCTGCAAAAAATGTCAGACCCTCCTGTTCCACTGAAACAGTGCTGTTTCTTCCCTCAAACGTAGGGCAGGCACAGGCGTTTATCAAACATTTGTTCTAGCGAGTCTCGACACCGTTCGTTGATAAGTGCTAAAAATGTCATAGCAAGGTTCGAATATGTGTTCTATAAACCTGATGCTGAAGTCCGATGTTCGAACAAAGCGTTCGAACATTGGGGTCAGGGTAGGGGAACACCAAGAATTGGCAGCCAAGCACCGGTACTCCGGAGCCTGGCAATAGCTCAGAAGGGCTCAGCTCATGTCCGCAGTCACTACGTTCGCTGATTTTCGTACTACTCAGGCGCCTGCCCGCCTGCGTCTCACCCGGCGGGGACGGATCGTCTTCTTCGGCATCCCGGCCATGCTGTTGGTGGCGGCGTTGCTGAGTCTCGCCGGTTTCATCAACTCCCCGGCGAAGGCCGCGGACTCGCAGTCCCAACTTCGTCCGCCTGTTGCGGTCACTGTTACGGTCCAGCCGGGCCAGTCACTGTGGGGCATCGCCGGTGCAGCTGCTCCGGAGCGGGACCCCCGTGATGTCATCGCCGAGATCATCCAGCTGAACGACCTCCGGGGCGGCCGCATTCTGCCCGGCCAGCAGCTGTTCGTCCCCGCAAACTGATCCGTTCAGCATCCGCGAAAGCCGATGGTCGGGCGTCACAGTTAGTTGCCAGTCCCGGCCGCCCCTTAAACTGGGTTGGTGAGTGACCAGCTTGAGCGACTTGACCGACTTCCCCTTCGGACCAACCTGCGTGGATTGAGCCCCTACGGCGCACCGCAGCTTGATGTCCCCATCCTGCTCAACGTCAACGAGAACACTCATGGTGTCCCTGCCGATGTCCAGGCCGCTATTACGGAGGCCGTGGCCGCCGCAGCCACGGGACTGAACCGCTACCCGGATCGAGAGTTCACTGAACTCCGTCAAGCCCTTGCCGAGTACCTGGGCCACGGGCTTTCTCCGGATAACATCTGGGCCGCCAACGGCTCCAACGAAGTTCTGCAGCAGATCCTCCAGGCTTTTGGTGGACCAGGCCGCAAAGCCCTGGGTTTCCCACCCACGTACTCCATGTACCCACTGCTCGCCAGTGGCACTGACACCGAGTATGTCCGCGGAGTCCGCGCAGACGACTACGGGCTGGACGCCGAATCGGCCGCTGCTCAGGTGCGGGAAACGGGCGCCAACATTGTTTTCCTGTGCTCGCCCAACAACCCCACAGGTACGGGCTTGGGATTGGACGTCGTCGAGGCTGTTTACGAGGCCGGCGAAGCCAGCCAGGCCATTGTGATCGTGGACGAGGCTTATCACGAGTTTGCGCACGACAATACTCCAAGCGCGCTGACCCTGCTGCCCGGCCGTGAGCGGCTGATTGTCTCGCGCACCATGAGCAAGGCTTTCGCCCTTGCCGGTGCCAGGCTCGGGTACATGGCGGCGGCTCCTGAAGTTACCGACGCCATCCGGTTGGTTCGCCTTCCGTACCACCTGTCTGCTGTTACTCAGGCAACAGCCCTTGCTGCGCTGAACCACCGCGAAGCCCTCATGGCCGACGTCGAAGACATCAAGGTCCAACGCGACCGGATTGTGACTGAACTGCTCCGCATGGGCCTCAAGCCTGCTGCTTCAGACTCCAACTACGTATTCTTCGGCGGGCTGGAGGAGCCGCACGCCATATGGCAGGGCCTGCTGGACGCCGGTGTGCTGATTCGTGATGTCGGTATCCCCGGGCACTTGCGTGTCACTGCAGGAACCGAGCCGGAAACCACTGCCTTCCTGGAAGCTTTGGAAACCCTGCTGGACGGCACCGCGCCACACCGCGCCTAAACTTGTTCCTAGACCCAACCCACCCTTCGTGTATAAGGACGTCCCAATGAGCGAAACCGGCGCTACGCCGACCGCTGCCCGCACCGCGCGCATGGAGCGCACCACCAGTGAATCGTCGGTTCTGGTGGAGATTAACCTGGACGGTTCAGGTGTCTCGGATATCAGCACCTCGGTTCCGTTCTATGACCACATGCTGACGGCCCTGTGCAAGCACTCCCTGATTGACATGACCGTCAAGGCCACTGGCGATACCCACATTGACGCGCACCACACCGTGGAAGACGTTGCCATCACGTTTGGCGAGGTCCTGCGCACGGCACTGGGCAACAAAGCAGGCATTCGTCGCTTCGGTGAAGCAACGGTTCCTTTGGACGAAGCCTTGGCGCACGCCGTCGTGGATGTCTCCGGACGTCCCTACCTGGTACACGGTGGCGAGCCGGCCGGACAGGAATACCACCTGATCGGCGGACACTTCACGGGATCGTTGACGCGCCACGTCTTTGAAGCCATTACGCTGCACGCCGGAATCTGTCTCCACATGAACGTGCTGGCCGGCCGCGACCCCCACCACATCGTCGAGGCCCAGTTCAAGGCCTTTGCGCGCGCATTGCGTGCAGCTGTTGAGTCCGATCCCCGTGTGGAGGGCATCCCCTCCACCAAAGGCGCACTATGAGCGGCCAGATTCTGAATAACGGGGCTGTGGCTGACGCCATAGCGTCCGTCAAGCCGGAGTCGCCTGAAGGCAAGCCCACAGTCACGGTGCTGGACTATGGTTCGGGCAACGTCAGGTCCGCTGTTCGTGCCCTTGAACGTGCCGGTGCCCACGTGGTGCTGAGTTCCAAGCCCGAAGACGTCCTGAATGCTGATGGTCTGGTGGTGCCCGGAGTCGGCGCTTACGAGACTGTGATGAAGGAACTTAAGTCCGTTGATGCCATCCGTATGATCGGACGCAGGGTGGCCGGTGGTCGTCCTGTGCTGGCCATCTGCGTGGGCTTGCAGGTTCTCTTCGAGGCCGGCGTTGAGCATGGCACCGAATCCGAAGGCATGGCCGAGTGGCCCGGCAAGGTTGAGCTCCTTCCCGCGCCCGTGGTTCCGCACATGGGCTGGAACACAGTGGACGTCCCGGAAGGCTCCAAGCTTTTTGCCGGGGTGGAACAGGAACGCTTCTACTTTGTGCACTCCTACGGGGTTCAAGAGTGGAATTTCGACGTCGTTCAGCCCCGCATGGCCCCTCCCATGGTGACGTGGTCCGAGCACGGCGCACGCTTCATTGCCGCAGTGGAGAACGGCCCCCTCTGCGCTACGCAGTTCCACCCGGAGAAGTCCGGCGATGCCGGAGCCCGGCTTTTGCGGAATTGGGTGGACAGTCTCCGGAAGCCCGCCGCGGAAGCATCCGGAAGCGGTGCCGCGTAGATGTGGTGGTCGGTGATACTGATGGGCCTTGCCGGCCTGCTGGTGGGTGGGGGTATCTCCTTCCACCAACAGAAGAAGCCCCGGTGGGTCTCCATTTCTTTCTATGTGCTGGCCGGGATGTCCCTGCTGGCCGCTTATCTCTTGACGCTGGGTAGCTGAACCAGTAGTTCTGCGCACCGCGTCACCTTCGAACTCCAAGGACACACATGACCTCCTCCGCCCAGTCCGTTCTGGAACTCCTGCCTGCCGTTGACATTGTTGACGGCCAGGCGGTCCGCCTCCTGCAGGGAGAAGCCGGCTCGGAAACCAGCTACGGGACACCTCTGGAAGCAGCAGTGAACTGGCAGAACGCCGGTGCCGAATGGGTTCATATGGTGGACCTCGACGCTGCATTTGGCCGGGGGGACAACGCCGCGCTCATCAGCGAGGTGGTATCGCAGCTCAACGTCAAGGTGGAGCTCTCCGGCGGACTGCGGGATGACGAGTCTCTTGAGCGTGCACTGGAATTGGGTGTTGCCCGCGTGAACCTTGGCACGGCAGCGTTGGAGAATCCAGAGTGGACCCGGCGTGCGATTGAGCGCTTCGGTGACAAGATCGCCGTCGGCCTTGATGTCCGCGGCACAACGCTTGCTGGACGTGGTTGGACCAAAGAAGGCGGCGACCTCTGGGAGGTTCTGGCACGCCTTGAGGATGCGGGTTGTGCCCGCTACGTCGTCACCGACGTGACCAAGGACGGAACGCTTCAGGGCCCGAACGTGGAACTCCTCCGCCAGATGGTGGAGAAGACCGGCAAGCCGGTGGTCGCCTCCGGCGGTATCTCCAGCTTGGAAGATCTCCGTGTTCTCCGCGAATTGGTACCGCTGGGTGTTGAAGGCGCGATCGTAGGCAAGGCTCTCTACGCCGGCGCCTTTACGCTGCCCGAAGCGCTGGACGTTGCCGGCCGCCGCTGATGCACCACGACGGAGGTCATCAGCACGAGGATCAAGGCCATGTCCGGCGTGAGCTTCCCGGCCATATCGCGGCCGCATTGGCCGGTGCCGGGGGAGCCACTGACTCTGCCGGCCAGCCGTGGTCCGGTAGGAGCCTGAGTGGTGATGACGCGAAGATCCATAACTTCGAAGACGACGACGGTTCTGCGGATCCTGGCTATGTTGCTGCCATTGCGGCGTTGATCGAGGGGACGGGCAGTGAGGCTGACGTTGTGGCCTCCCTGGCTACGGCACGGGTTTTCGTTCCCGTCGTTGCCCAGCTGGCTGAGGAAGCCGAAGGCGTAGATGGCCTGCACGCTGACAAACAAGCCGATATGGCATTGGTCACACTCAAGGCTCCTGACGGTCGCACCGCCATGCCGGTCTTTACCTCCGCTGCCGCCCTTGAGGCATGGCATGCGCAGGCGCGTCCTGTGGCTGTTTACGCCGCGCGCGCGGCCCTGTCCGCGGTTTCGGAGGGCGCGCAGCTGTTGGTCATGGACCCTGGCTCCGACTTCGCCTTCGTGGTGCGGCGCCCTGCCATGTGGGCCCTCGCCCAACAGAAGAACTGGACGCCGTCATACCTTGATGATCAACTGGAGGCAGCTCTCGCTTCAACGGTCTCGGCATTTCGGACGGTCCGTCGCCTTGAGACGCAGCCCGGTGGCGGCGTTGCGTCGCTGACGGCTGACGGCCGCCGCGTTTCCGGGGGCGGTGCAGGGCCGGAACTGCGTGTGGTGCTCTTCCTCGAAGATGGACTCGACGCCGTGGCTGTGCAGACCCTCGTTGCTCAACTGAACGAGGCTTGGGCACGGATGGATTCCTTTGCCGAAGGCGTTGATTCCATGGAAGTAAAACTGCAGCGCGCCGCACAGGAGCCCGCGCGGCAATAATGGCGGTGCCGGTTCCCGGGGCTGCCCTGGGGAACTAGAGGAATTTGCCAGTGAACTTTGCTCTCTACAAAGAGATGCTGTCCATACGCCCTGTCCGGCGTCTGCTCGTCGTGGGCATGATTGCCCGTATTCCACACTCGGCGGCAGGCGTGCTCCTCACCCTGCACATCGTGTTGACCCTCGGCCAGGGATACGCGGCCGCGGGCGCAGCAGCTGCCGTCATGACCATTGGCATTGCGCTGGGCGCCCCGTGGCGTGGCCGCCGGGTGGACATGGTGGGCCTGCGTAAGGCACTGATCCCTTCAGTTGTCTCGGAGACCGTCATCTGGTCCATAGTCCCGCACGTTTCGTATGAGTGGCTGTTGCCGCTGGTGTTCGTTGGCGGCCTTTTCACGCTGCCGATCTTCAGTGTTGTCCGCCAGTCACTGGGCGTTATGGTCGACGGCGAGCAGCGGCGTTCGGCGTTCGCCCTGGACTCCATCGCCACCGAGCTGGTCTTCATGATTGGGCCGGCTGTTGGGGCAATCGTCGCCACCAGCGGTTTCTCGGCGATTGGACTCACGGCCGTTGGCGTTTCCGTCTCTGTGGCCGGGCTGTTCCTGATGTGGTTCAACCCGCCTACCCGCAGCGAAGTGGTGTGCACCCCGCAGGAGTCCGCGGACCGCGCGGCAGCCGATCTCGCTGCTGCTGAGGCTGCCATGGTGGCGTCAGCACCGGCCCATGTTCAGGAAGCGGCGTCGGAAATGGCGTCCTCGACGTCCAGAACAGCCGCTCTGCGGAGTCGCGTCGCCAGGAACTTCACGTGGTTCACGGTCTCTGTTGCGGCACTTTTTGCGGTGGCCGCTGGATCCGGCATGGTTCTGAGCGGTTCCGATGTCAGCATTGTGGGGCTCTTGGAACGTGGTGGGCACGAGAATGAAATTGGCATCGTGTTCTTCTTCTGGTGCGCATCGTCAGTGGTGGGCGGCCTCATCTACGGGTCAATGAAGCGGTCCGTCTCGCCCATGCTCCTGCTGCTGGGTATGGCCGCTCTCACCATCCCGATGGGCTTTGCCCAGGACACCTGGACACTGGCGTTCCTCTCACTCCTGCCGGGCCTGCTGTGCGCCCCCGTTCTGTCTGCATCTTCCGAGAAGGTAGCCGACCTCGTGGAGGAGGAGCGCCGGGGTGAAGCCATGGGCTGGTACGGCTCCGCACTGACAGCTGGAGTCGCGCTCGGCGCACCTCTGGCCGGGGTCTTCATCGACACCGTGGGTCCTTCCGGTGGTTTCGCTGCCATCGGAATTGCCGGCGTCGTGCTCTGCGCGGCCGGACTGATCCTGACGTCCCTGCGCCGCCGGGCAGCGCGGGTCTGAAAAGCTCACCGAACGACGACGGCGGGTCGACCATCTGTGGTCGACCCGCCGTCGTTGGTTCTTACCGTAGTTGGGGCTAGTTCACCGGTCCGGTGAACTTTTCGCCCGGACCCTTGCCCGGAGCGTCGGGAATAAGTGAAGCTTCGCGGAAAGCCAGCTGCAGGGAGCGCAGGCCATCGCGCAACGGGCCTGCATGCTGGGAGCCGATTTCCGGGGCTGCTGCGGACACCAGTCCGGCGAGGGCCGTGATCAGCTTGCGGGCTTCGTCCAAGTCTTTGAGGTCCTCGGCATTGGGGTCATCGGCCAGTCCGACTTTGACGGCTGCCGCACTCATGAGGTGAACGGCGCCGGTGGTAATGACTTCCACAGCCGGTACTTCAGCGATGTCGCGGATCTGCTGGGACACCCCGGCATCGGCGGCAGGGGAGGCGTTTTCGCTGTAGGAGTTGCGGGAATTGCTGTCTTCAGTGCTCATACTGGTAAGCTTGTCACAGACCGACTGGAAGTCGTTATTCAGGGTTAATATCCGCAGTCAACGTTCCCGCCTTCCGCAATGTGCGCTTGGCGGGATGTTTCTGTAGAATTGTCTTTCAGTTTGCAAGCGGAGTTCTCTCCCACCCGCGTCAGCCGTTCCCTCAGGGGACAGGATCCCTTTTGGGACAAGAGGTTGCCGGGTACCTGGTCGGACACTTGTGGAAGCATGGCTTCCGGAAGTGCGTGCTTCCTTGATGGAAGTGCAGCCGATCTTCGAGGCCTTCGATTGCACCAGCAATTGGGGGCCTTCTCTATTTGCCGGTGACATCACCACAACCACAGGAGCTTTAACATTAGCGAGCCAAGAATCAATGAGCGTATCCGCGTCCCCGAGGTGCGGTTGGTCGGTCCTGCCGGCGAACAGGTAGGAATTGTCCGCATCGAGGACGCCCTGCGTCTTGCTGCCGAGTCCGATCTCGATCTCGTTGAAGTTGCCCCGCAGGCTAAGCCTCCTGTTTGCAAGTTGATGGACTTCGGCAAGTACAAGTACGAAGCCGCAGTGAAGGCCCGCGAGGCCCGCAAGAACCAGACAAATACGGTTCTCAAGGAAATCCGCTTCCGCCTTAAGATCGACAAGCACGACTACGAAACCAAGCGCGGACACGCGCTTCGGTTCTTGGGTGCCGGCGACAAAGTCAAGGCCATGATCCAGTTCCGTGGCCGTGAGCAGCAGCGTCCCGAGATGGGCATCCGCTTGCTGCAGCGTTTCGCTGAAGACGTTGCCGAGGTTGGCATCATCGAGTCCAGCCCGCGCATCGATGGCCGCAACATGGTCATGGTGATCGGCCCGCTGAAGAACAAGGCTGAAGCCAAGGCCGAGGCCCGCCGCGCTACGCAGCGTGCTGAAGCCAAGGCACAGAACGAGGCCAAGGCATCCGGACGCGTTGACACCACGGGCGAGCAGGCTCCGTTGACTCAGAGCCTTGCTGATCTTCTTCCCGAGGGTTTCAAGGTCTCTGAAGAGGAGACCAAGCAGGAAACTGCTGAAGCCCCCGAGGCACAGGCACCGGTTGCTGAGGAAGCTCCGGTTGCTGAGGAATCCGCACCCGTTGCTGAAGAGGCTCCGGTTGTTGAGGGAGCTCCGGTTGTGGAAGAGGCTCCCGTTGTTGAGGAAGCCCCCGTGGTCGCAGCTCCTGTTGCCAAGGCAGCACCGGCTCCGGCGAAGGCTGCACCGGCCGCCAAGGCAGCACCCGCAGAGGCAGCTCCGAAACCAGCTGTTCCGGCCGCAGCCCCGAAGCCTGCAGTTCCTTCGGCTCCGAAGCCCGTCGCCAAGCCGGCAGCTCCCAAGCCGGCAGCTCGGCCCGCGGCCCCCAAGGCTGCACCGAAGCCTGCATCACGCAAGACCAACTAGTTCAACGCCGCGGAGGCCTCGCTTCCATCGGCAAGCAACCAGCATGCCGGCCCTTGTAGGCCGGCTGCACGAAAGAATCGCGGACTTGTCCGTGGATACGTAAGGAGATCGGTTCCCATGCCGAAGATGAAGACCCACAGCGGTGCTAAGAAGCGCTTCAAGCTGACCGGTACCGGCAAGCTGAAGCGTCAGCAGGCCAACCGCCGCCACTACCTGGAGCACAAGTCCTCCAGGCTGACCCGTCGCCTCGCCGGCGACAAGCTCGTCTTCAAGGGCGATGCCAAGGTCATCAAGAAGATGCTCGGCGTCTAAGTTCCAAGTTCTTTGGTCACTGCCATCCGGCAGGGACCGACTACACCAAAAGCCTTCTCAGGCCGGCCGGGTTTCCGGCAGTAGCAGCTTGGGATAAAGATTTCTGAAGGAGTACGCACGTGGCACGTGTGAAGCGGGCGGTAAACGCCCACAAGAAGCGCCGGGTTGTCCTTGAACGCGCAAAGGGTTACCGCGGACAGCGTTCGCGCCTGTACCGCAAGGCCAAAGAGCAGCTGCTGCACTCGTTTGTGTACAGCTACGGTGACCGTCGCAAGAAGAAGGGTGACTTCCGTCGCCTCTGGATCCAGCGTATCAACGCTGCATCCCGCGCCAATGGCCTCACCTACAACCGTCTGATCCAGGGCCTCAAGGCCGCTGAGGTTGAGGTTGACCGCCGCATGCTGGCCGAGCTGGCCGTTTCCGACGCCAACGCTTTCGCCGCTCTGGTGAACATTGCCAAGGCTGCACTTCCGGCTGACACCTCCGCTCCGGCTGCGGCTGCTGCAGCTCCCAAGGCTGCCGCTCCCAAGGCTGCCAAGGTTGCTCCGGCTGCTGCCACCGCAACGGCTGTCAAGGCTGCAGTTTCCGAGAAGCCGGCTATCGACGGCGCAGTTGCTGCTGATGGCGACGAAGCTCCGGAAGGCTACGCCATCAAGGGCAACGCTGAGTCCAAGAAGTACCACGTTCCGGGTTCCACCTGGTACAACACCACCGCTGCTGAGTACTGGTTCTCCACCGTTGAGGCTGCAAAGGCTGCCGGCTTTGAGCCTGCAGGTGGCGAAGCCCGCCAGCAGATCAAGAACTAGTCGCAACTGCCACTAAAGTTCTTTATATGAACGAAACCGGGCGCCCGCAAGACTTTCCGATGACCAACCCCCGAGCTGATCGGGTGAGGGACGTCGCCAAGCTTGCCGGGCGCCCGGCCCGTTTAAAGCGCGGACGCTTTCTTGCAGAGGGTCCGCAGGCGGTCCGTGAGGCGTTGACCCTGCACCGTGAGCGCATGGCGGCGGGAGGTTCCGCCGTCGTACATGAAGTTTTTGCCAGCGAAGCGTGCCTGGAGCGTCTTCCTGAGCTTGCCGACCTCGCGCGGGCAACGTTGCTCCGGTTAGCCAGTGACGAAGTCCTTGCCGCCATGGCCGACACCGTGAATCCGCAGGGGATCGTGGCCGTGTGTAGCTTCTTGGACGTCAGCCTGGATTCGGTGCTGGACTCCAGTCCCCGCCTGATAGCGGTCATGTGCCAGGTGCGCGACCCCGGTAATGCCGGGACGGTACTGCGCGCGGCGGACGCCGCAGGTGCTGATGCGGTCGTCCTCACCGGCTCGAGCGTGGACATCTACAACCCTAAAGCTGTCCGTTCCACGGCCGGTTCCCTCTTCCACCTGCCGGTTGTGCTGGGTGCCGATGTTGAGGAGCTTGTTGGGTACTGCCGGGAGCGAGGCATCGGCATCCTGGCTGCGGACGGTTACGGGACCGTCAACCTGGACACACTGCAGGATGAGAACGCCGCGCGGAGACTGGGGAATGAGTCGGTGACCTCGGACTATGCCCTGGAGTCTCCCACTGCGTGGCTGTTCGGCAATGAGGCGCAGGGGTTGTCTGAAGCTGAGCTTGCGTTGGCTGACCACAGGGTGGCCGTGCCGGTCTACGGGGCAGCCGAGAGCCTGAACCTGGGCACCGCAGCTACTGTGTGCCTCTACGCCAGTGCGCGTTCCCAACAGGGCGCCAGGGTGGGGAAAGCGTAAACAGCACGTCCGCAGGTACGGTATTGCTTGCAAGATCAGCCGAGGACGACTCTTCTTGGTAAGTTCCAGACTTTCCCAAACTGAAGAGGTGAAGCTTCTTTGCTGTTGGGGGAGTCTGCAACGAAGGAAGACGTCCAGCGCATTACAGCCGCCCTGGAAGCTGACGGAACGCGCATCATCCACCTCAAGACCCTGCACTTGTCATCTACCTCGAACCAGACATCGAGCGCGTTCAGGCGCCGCAGCTTTAGGTTGCTGCGGCGCAGCTGTTTCGTGATGCCGGTGGCGATCAGGTGGCCAGCGGCTTTTTGCGTTCCAGCAGGCCGCTGAGCAAAGCTACTCCGAGGCCCAGGATAGCCAGCACCGCGCCTACCAAGGCAGGAGCCACATAGCCCCAACCCCAGGCAATCACGGTGCCGCCGAGGAAGGCTCCGAGCGCGTTTGCGATGTTGAGGGCTGAGTGATTCAGCGAGGATGCCAGCGAGGCAGCGCCCGGTGCAGCGTCCAGGAGCCGGGTTTGCAGTGCAGGGGTCAACATGGAGCCCACTCCGCCCACCACGAACGCCATGATGAATGCAGCCCACGCCCAGTGCGCGGCAATTGCGTAGACCACCAGGGCCACCGCGATTCCGGGCATGACCCAGTAGATGGTGCCCATCACGGACTTATCAGCAAGGCGTCCACCAAAGATGTTGCCAACCACCATTCCCAGTCCGTAGAGGGCCACCACGGCGGGGATCAGGTTCTCCGGTATGCCGGCTACAGAGGTCATGGTGTGCGCGATGTAGGTGTAGACGGCGAAGAAGCCACCGAATCCAATGATGCCGATCAGAAGCGCCAGCCACACCTGGAGCCGCTTGAGGGCACCCAGTTCGCGCCGGATACTCGCCTCGGGGTGGGCCGCTTCGAAGGGAACGAACTTCCACACCATGGCAACGGTGAGTAAGCCGATGGCTCCCACGATCACGAAGAGGAGGCGCCACCCGAAGGTCTGGCCCACCCACGTGGCTGCCGGGACGCCGATGACGTTGGAAACGGTCAGGCCCGCCATCACCATGGAGATCGCCCAGCCCCTTTTGGTGGGGGCTACGAGGCTGGCGGCTATGACGGCTGCCACGCCGAAGAATGCACCGTGCGGCAGGCCTGAAGCAAAGCGTGAAAGCAGCATGAACCCGTAGTCGGGGGCGATGAAGGATGTCAGGTTTGCCACGCTCAGGAACAGCATGAGGCCCAGGGCCAGGTGTTTTCTTGGCAGCTTTGCCCCGAAAGCGGCGAAGACCGGGGCTCCGATAACAACACCCAGGGCATATGCGGAGATGAGGTTCCCGGCCTCAGGAGTGCTGATGGCCAGCCCTTCTTCGATTTCCTTCAGCAGGCCCATCATGGCGAACTCGGTGGTGCCGATGGCGAATCCGCCCATGGCCAACGCCAGTATGGCCAGGCCAAGGTGCTTCTTGGCTGCTTTGGCAGTGGCGGAGGGGGACACGGTGGTAGTCATAAGCCTGCTTCTTGAAGGTGCCTTGTGGGCCGGGGAGGTGCGGAGAAAATCCGATAACAAGCTTAGTCCCGCGCTGGCGTCTTGACGCCGGTTTGTGACGATGCCCATTGCCCGGACCGCCATAGACTGGTGCGGTGACTGCACTGATTAACGTCGTGGGCGCCGCCGTCGTGGACTCCCTGGAAGCCCCCACCCGCCTGCTGGCCGCTCGCCGCACAGCACCACCCCAATTTGCGGGGATGTGGGAATTTCCGGGCGGCAAGGTGGAAACGGGAGAAACTGCGGAGGCCGCCCTGCACCGTGAACTCGCCGAAGAACTGGGAGTTCACGTGGGCCTGGGGCCGGAGCTTGAGTCCGGTAACGCCGCCGGGTGGACGCTCAATGAGCGCGCGTCCATGCGGGTATGGTTTGCCGAACTGACCGCGGGGGAGCCACGGCCCCTTGAAGATCACGACGAACTGCGCTGGGTGTCGTTGGCTGACCACGACCAGGTTTTAGGCCTTCGGTGGATTCCGGCGGACCTGCCGATAGTCCGGGCACTACTGGAACGGGTAGCCGCTCCAGCGTGACAACGGAAACTAGAAGAGCGGCTGCTGCCCCGGGAGGGGAGCGGAGGCGGCTTCAGGGGCCGCTGCGGGTCCCGTAACGGTGCGGGCATTCCGATGGCTGAATCCGGACGTACCGGTAAAGCCATACTTCGCCTTGAAAAAGGTAATCCTTCCGGTGAGCCACGTGCGGTACTCCTTGGAAGCATAGGATCCTTGGCCATAGAGCCGCCGGTACTTGCCCACCAGTTCCGGGTGCTGTGCAGCCAGCCATTGCATGTACCACTCGCGTGTTCCGGGCTTGAGGTACAAAGCGCCGGCGGTGACTCCTGTGGCGCCCGCCTTGGTCAGTTCAGTGAAGAGGGAATCGAGAGCTTCGTCCGAGTCCGTGAGCCACGGCAGGATCGGCATGGCCATGACCCCGCACCCTAATCCGGCAGCACGCAGCCGTGCAATGAGCTTGAGCCGGGCCTTGGGGGATGGAGTTCCAGGTTCAATGAGCTCCGCAAGATCCTGATTGGTCATGGCCAGCGAGATGCCAAGGTCCACAGGAACCTGGGCAGCGGCGTGCTTGAGCAACGGGATATCACGGGCCAGCAGTGTGCCTTTGGTCAAGATGGAGAACGGTGTTCCGGAATCGGCGAGGGCCCGGATGATTCCGGGCATGAGGGCGTAGCGACCCTCTGCGCGCTGATAGGGATCGGTGTTGGTGCCGAGGGCAACTTGGGGCCGTTCCCACGATGGCTTGGCCAGCTCTTTGCGGAGAACCTCCGCTGCGTTGATCTTGACCACCACTTGCGAGTCGAAGTCTCGTCCGGCGTCGAATTCCAGGTAAGTGTGGCTCTTGCGGGCAAAGCAGTACACGCAGGCATGGCTGCATCCGCGATACGGATTGACTGTCCACTCAAAGGGCATGGCGGAACCGGAAGGCACCTTGTTGAGCACTGACTTTGCGGTGACCTCATGGAAGGTGACTCCGGAGAATTCGGGTGTCGAGATGGAACGCACAAGTCCGGCAAGCGGCAGCAAGGCATCCAAAGCCGGGGCAGGGCCCGGAACCTTGATTCCACTGGTCTCTGACGCCGGTCCACGCGTTGGTGAAAGTGCTTGTGCGTCCCATCTCATGGACTCCATTCGAAGGTATGTTCGAATAAATGTCAAGGCCGTCCTTAGAAGTCCGGTGATTGAGGAGCCGGGCGTTGCTAAGGTTGGCCCATGATTCTGCTGACAGGCTTCGAACCGTTTGGCGAGGACACTGTGAATCCTTCGTGGCTGGCAGTCCGGCGGGCGAGCGAGCTGCTCAACGCGCAAGGCATTGCTGTTGAAGCCGTGGAGCTGCCGTGCGTTTTTGGTGAGTCGGCAACAGCTCTCAGCGATGCCATGACCCGCCTGAATCCGGACATTGTGGTCTGTACCGGCTTGGCCGGAGGCCGTGGACGGATCTCCCTGGAACGTGTCGCCATCAATTGCGATGACGCCCGAATACCGGATAACAAGGGTCAGCGTCCCATCGATGAGGAGGTCGTCCCCGGCGGGCCTGCGGCGTACTTTTCCAGCTTGCCCATCAAGGCTGCGCTCCGGAACCTCCAGATCGCGGGAATCAAGGGAGAAGTCTCTCAATCTGCGGGCACCTACGTGTGCAATCACATCTTCTATGCGCTGATGCACTCCTTGGCAGCAAAGCCCGGCATCCGCGGCGGATTCGTCCACGTTCCCTACCTGCCGGAACAGCTTCCGGAAGGCACCGCAGTGCCGTCCATGCCCTTGGAGACCATGGCGGAAGGAATCGCCGATATTGTCAGGACTGCCCTGCACGCGCAGGCCGACGTGAAATTTTCGGCCGGGGCTATCCGCTAAACCAGCTCCCATTCAACCCGGATGCTCGCTGAAACTGAGGACTCTCCTGCTTCCACGGGCATGGCCTCCGCGGAGAAGGACGCCCGCACCATCCCACCCAAGGGGAGGGGGCTGCCGTGCAGCGGCTCTTGGGAGATGGAAACCACCTTCCCAAGCCGGGAGGAAGCCAGCGCAGCGTACTGTTCGGCTCGGGCCACAGCATCCTGCCACGCAGCCTCCTGCGCTTGGGCGGTGACAGAGGAAGAGTCAGCAAAGCCCTGTTCGATCCCGTTGATCCGGATGTCGTCTCCGCCGGCTGCCACTGCCGCAGCAATCGCAGCCGGAGCGTCCGCCTGGGAACGGATGCCCACCTGCAGATTGGTGGACGCCACATAGGCTGTTACTTTCTGACCTTGCCCCTCCACCCAGACCAGATCGGCGCGAAGGTTCAACCCGCTCGTTCGAAGATCTCCGGCGGAAACACCGGCAGCCCGCAAACTGCTTGCAACAGCGTTGGCCGCTTTGCCGGCGTCGTCATAGGCCTCGGCGGCTGTCCCTCGGCGCGTTTCCACCCCGAGCGTTAAGGTCACCAGGTCCGGAACAGCCTTTGCGCTGGCGGTCCCGGTAACAGTGATGGTTCGGTTCATGAAGAGGCCTCGATTCGCGGGTCCGCAGGACTGCCCTGCCGGCGGTGGTGAGTGTCAACGTAGCCGCCGGCCACCAGGCCGGCCTGCCGTTCAAAGAAATTCCTCGACGCCGGATTCCCGCTTCGAAGCATGGACCAACCGGCGGCGATGCCGTAGAGGGCGAGGAAAGGAAGGCCCAGGCAGTACGCGTACTGGGTACTGTGCCGCTCCTCATGCCCCAAAAGCACTGTGTTCGTGCCGGCCACGCCCTGCGGCGCCCGGTGCAGGATGACATTTCCCAGGGTGAAGGCGCCGGCGTGGGGGAGTGTCCAGTGGTAGCCGGACGCAATCAGAAGCCCGCGGGGGCCGTGGGCTACGGCGCACCCCGATGCGGCTGCCACCACCAATCCCAGCGGCGTGGACAGGTTGAGGACGTTTGCGATCTGCCGTAGGCGTTGCGCGGGAGTCATGAAGCAATGCTAGCCCCGTGGCGTATGGCGCGGCACGGGTGGCGGGGATACGCTGATCGGGCACCCGTCGGTGCCGCACTCACATTGGGGGAAGAAGGAAAATGAACGCGAAACGCGCCTTGGGCGTCGTCGGTGTACTGCTCGCACTCATGCTGGCTTTGACAGGTTGCGTCAAGCTCAACATGTCCGTGAAGGTCAACAATGAAAAGAGCGTTGACTACGAGGTGGTCTACGCAATCCAAAAATCCGTGCTGGGAGACAAGTCCTTCGACGAATTCATGGAGTCGAACGGTACCGGAAGCCAGGGGATGGACATCCCGGACGGTGCCACAGTGGTGGATTACGAGGACGAGAAGTACAAAGGCAAGCGGATCACCGCTGCCAACCTGGACCCAGCCAAGCTGGCGGAGTCCTCCAGCTCCGAGAGTCCGTTCGAACTGAAAAGGGACGGCGACTTCTACGTCATCTCCATGGGTGGAGTGACCGGCAGTGAAAGCGGCGACGCCTCATCATCTGCCATGGCGAAGTCCATGTTCGACGAAGCCTCCGTCACGTTCACTTTCCCCGGCAAAGTGGTGGAAGCCAACGGCGCCACCGTGGACGGTAACAAAGCCACTTTCGACATGTTGTCCGTCAAGGACACGGTGGTCCAAGCCAAGGCCGAGGCCAACGCCGGAATTCCCCTGTGGATCATCTGGATCCTCGTAGGAGTTCTCGTCATTGCCGCCGCGCTGGTCCTGCTGTTCGTCCTGTTGCGCAAGAGGTCGTCCCAGCAGCAGCCGGCGCTCGCCGGTGCAGCTCCGTATGGACAGCCGGGTTATGCAACCCAGCCGGGCCAGGAGGGCTACCAGTCCCAGCCCCAACCGCCGGCCCAGCGCCCCCAGCAAGACTGGGCAGGGCAAGGTTACACGCCGGGTGCGCCGGCTCAGCAGCCCACCCAAAGCCCGGGAACCCAACAGCAGCCCACCCAACCGCCAAGCCAACCGCCAGTCCAAGGGCACGACGACGGCCCGGTACCTCCGCCGCCGTCGGCACCGCCCGCTTCCGGCGCCTAGGCGCTGCCGGATTTCCGGGACAGCTACTGCCCCCTCAGCGGTTCCCGCCGGGTCATGGGCTGTACAAATACACGGCGGTTAAATCCCGACTGTGAGGTTCAACTAGACTGAAGGGTAGTGCCTGCCGTCCGCGGCGAGCACTACCCTTTCGTTTTGCAGGCCTGCCTTGCCGGGCCGTTCCCTACTCGTAGCTAAGAACAGTAGATGACTGACACTTTGCCAGGCGCTGCCATCCCGAATCCGCTGGATGAAGCCGCCATCACCGCCGCCGTCGAGGACGCCATTGCTGCTATTGCGGCTGCGTCCTCCCTTGAAGAACTCAAGGCTGTCCGCCTCGCCCACACCGGTGAGAAGTCGCCGCTGAGCTTGGCCAACCGTGAAATCGGTGGCCTCGCCAAGGAACACAAGGCTGCCGCCGGCAAGCTCATGGGTTCATCCCGTGGCCGGGTCAACCAGGCGCTCGCAGCCCGGACCCAGGTTCTCGAAGCCGAGAACGACGCCCGCATTCTGGTGGAGGAAACCGTGGATGTCACGGCGGGTCCGCGTCGCCGGCGTGCCGGTGCACGGCACCCTCTGTCCACGCTGCAGGACCGCGTCTCAGACATCTTTGTTGGCATGGGTTGGGAAATCGCCGAAGGCCCCGAAGTGGAGTCCGAGTGGTTCAACTTTGATGCCCTGAACTTCAAGCCGGACCACCCGGCGCGCGAAATGCAGGACACGTTCTTCGTGGAGCCGCCCGAAGCCCACCTGCTGATGCGCACGCACACCTCGCCGGTGCAGGTTCGTTCCATGCTGGAACGCGAAGTGCCCATCTACGTTTTGTGCCCGGGCAAGGTGTTCCGCACCGATGAACTCGATGCCACGCACACGCCTGTCTTCCACCAGTTCGAAGGGCTGGCGATCGACAAGAACCTGAGCATGGCGGACCTCCGTGGAACGCTGGAGCACTTCGCCCGCCAGATGTTCGGCGACGAAGCCTCCATCCGCCTGCGGCCCAACTACTTCCCGTTCACCGAGCCGTCCGCGGAGCTCGACATTTGGCACCCGGGTGCCAAGGGCGGTCCGCGGTGGATCGAGTGGGGCGGCTGCGGCATGGTCAACCCCAACGTCCTCCGGGCAGCCGGCATCGATCCGGACATCTATTCAGGTTTTGCCTTCGGTATGGGCATTGAGCGCACGCTCATGTTCCGCAACGAGGTCGGCGATATGCGCGACATGATCGAAGGCGACGTACGTTTCAGCGAGCACTTCGGGATGGAGATCTAACAGTGCGTATCCCACTTTCCTGGCTGCGTGAATTCGCGCAGGTTCCGGCCGATGCAACGGCCGAAGACGTCATGGCTGATCTGGTCAAGGTTGGTTTTGAAGAAGAAGAAGTTCACCGTCCCACGGATGAGCTGACGGGTCCCGTTGTGGTTGGCCAGGTTCTGAGCCTGGTCAAGGAGCCGCAGACCAATGGCAAAACCATCAACTGGTGCCAGGTCCGCGTGGTTCCTGAGGGCCAGGAACAGACCCTGACCGGCGAGGGCATTGATCCTTCCGGCGTGCAGGGCATCATTTGCGGTGCCCACAACTTTGTGGAGGGCGACAAAGTGGTTGTCACCCTGCCGGGCGCTGTTCTGCCCGGAAACTTCCAGATCTCGGCGCGCAAGACCTACGGTCACCTGTCCGCGGGCATGATCGCTTCCGTCCGTGAGCTGGGTATCGGCGATGACCACGACGGCATCCTGGTACTCTCGCGCATCGGACTGGACCCGGAAATCGGCTCAGACGCGATGGAACTGCTTGGTCTGTACGACCAAGCAGCCGAAATCAACGTCACCCCGGACCGCGGTTATGCCTTCTCCATCCGCGGTGTGGCCCGCGAGTACGCCCACGCTACAGGAACGTCGTTCACGGATCCCGCGTCCAAGGTCAACGCACCGGCTTCCCTGCAGGGCGGCTACGGCGTCAAGCTCAACGACGACGCGCCCATCTACGGCAAGCCCGGATGCGACCGCTTCGTGGCCCGCACGGTCCGTGGCGTGGATGCTTCCCAACCCACGCCACCGTGGATGTCCTCCCGCCTTCGCCTGGCCGGCGTCCGCTCCATTTCGCTGCCGGTAGATATCTCCAACTACGTCATGCTGGAGCTTGGTCAGCCGAATCACTGCTATGACCTCGATAAGCTTGCCGGCGACATCGTGGTTCGCCGTGCAGTGGCAGGGGAGAAGATCACCACCCTCGATGACAAAGAGCGCACACTTGACGTCGAAGATCTCCTGATCACGGATGACTCGGGTGCCATTGGCATTGCAGGCGTGATGGGCGGTGCGCACACCGAGGTGTCCGATTCCACCACGAACATCCTGGTGGAGGCCGCACACTTCGATGAGGTCTCCATCGCCCGGTCCCGTCGCCGGCACAAGCTGCCGTCCGAAGCGTCCAAGCGCTTCGAGCGCGGGGTTGATTGGCACGTTGCCAACATCGCTGCGCAGCGCGTCGTTGACCTCTTGGTGGAACTTGCCGGGGGTACGGCAGACGAGGCCGGGACCGACGTCGGAACCGCCCCTGAGGCTGTCACCATTGAACTGCCCGCCGAGTTCGCCGCCGCCCGGATCGGCATCGATTTCACCGAAGAGCAGATCACCACGTCCCTGGTGGACCTGGGTGCAACTGTGGAGAAGACGTCGTCGGGTTACGTTGTGACCGCTCCGAGCTGGCGCAATGACCTCGAAACCAAGGAAGACCTCTCCGAGGAAATCGCGCGGCTGGTGGGCTACGACAACATCCCCTCCACACTTCCGGTGGCGCCTCCCGGCCGGGGCCTCAGCCGCAGCCAGCAGCAGAAGCGCCGTGTGGTCCAGGCTTTGGCTGATGCAGGTCTTACCGAGGTGCTGTCCTACCCGTTCGTCTCCAAGGCAGCCAACGACACCTTCGGCGTGGCTGCTGAAGGCGAAGCACGTCCTGCGTTGAAGCTGGCGAATCCGATCAGCGAGGAACAGGGATTCCTCCGGACTTCCATCCTGCCGGGTCTGATCGAGGTTGCCCGCCGCAATCTCTCACGCGGTTTCCGCGATTTGGCGGTGTACGAGGCCGGTTCGGTCTTCCTCCCGGGCGAAACGCTGGGCACGGATTCCATCCCGCCGCTGGGCGTCAAGCCTGCCGATGAGGTACTGGATGCACTGTACGACGGCGTCCCTCACCAGCCGCTGCACATCGCCGCAGTCCTAACCGGACATGATTCACCGGCCGCTGCGACGCACACGCCTCGGGCGTGGGATTGGGCAGACGCTCTTGACGTGGCACGCCTGATTGCCGATGTTCTGGGCGTGGAATTGGTTGTCAGCCAGGGAAGCCACCAGGCGTTCCACCCTGGCCGTGCAGCTCAGCTCGCGCTGCGCAACGGCGACGTAGTGGGCTACGCCGGCGAGCTCCACCCGAAGTTGCTGGCTGCGCACGACATGCCGGCCCGCTCCGTGGCGCTTGAAGTCAATGTGGAAGCGTTGTTCGAAGCTGCTGCTGACGTGATCGTGGCCAAGCACATCTCCGGATTCCCGGTTGCGACGCAGGACGTTGCCTTGGTTGTCCCGCAGGACGTGCCGGCGGACCAGGTTCTGGCAGCGCTGCGTGAAGGTGCGGGCGAGCTCCTCGAAGACGTCGCGCTGTTCGATGTCTACTCGGGTCCCGGAATCGACGAAGGTAAGAAGTCACTGGCTTTCGGCCTCCGCTTCCGTGCTGACGACCGCACGCTGACCGCGGATGAGGCTTCTGAAGCCCGTGCCGCAGCTGTTGCTGTTGCAGCCGAGCGCTTCGGAGCTGTCCAGCGCTGACACTGCTCGCGATTGATCATCCCCGGAACCATCTGGTTCCGGGGATTTTCTTTTATTGAGATTGAGCTCCCAGCATCTTGACAGACTATTCACATGTGTATGACAGTTTTGTCATGCGCATGTGAAACATGTGTATCACATCCCTCGCACGGTTCCATAAGAGCCGTCCTTTGAAAGGTACCCATGAAGAAGCAGAATGTTGCTTTGCTTGTCGGGGCAGCAGTAATGGCCCTGACCTCCTCTTTTGGTGGAGCTGCAGTGGCGTCAGAGTCGACGCCCCAAGTAGTCGCTGCCGAGGTTCAGCCCGTAGGGCACACGGTGGACAAGACGCAGACGTCGGGCTCGGCCGCATCCCCTCTGGCCGACAAGTACACCATTGCCGCACCCACCAAGAGTGGCGGCGCTTCCACGGACTCGGTCATCGGCGCCGATGGCAGGGTAAGAATCACCAACACCACGGCAGCCCCCAATCGCTCCATCGTGCAGATTGAGTTCAATGGCGGCTACATCTGCTCCGGCGCACTGATCTCCGATGACACCGTGCTGACGGCTGGACACTGCGTCCATGAGGGCGGCACCGGCTCCGAGGCCGACTACTCCTGGGGCGTCAAAGTAGCCCCGGGCCGCAATGGTTCAACCGACCCCTACGGTACGTGCGGTGCAACGGAGATCTTCACGGACCAGCGCTGGATCGACTCGGCGAACACCAACGCCGACTGGGGCGTCATCAAGCTCGACTGCACCATCGGCAACACCACCGGCTGGCTCAATTACACCGGTACCACCGCCAGCCTGAATGGAACCAGCACCACAGTGCGCGGCTATCCGGGAGACAAGGCATTCGGCACCATGTGGTCCATGACCGGACCCATCGAGAGCACGCAGGCGGAGAAGGTGTTCTACAAGATGGACACCTATGGTGGCCAGAGTGGCGCCCCCGTCTACAACAGCTCCAACACCATCGTTGCCATCCACACCAACGGTGGCAGCTCCAACTCCGGCACCCGCATCACTCCCACCCTGGCAAACTACCTGACGTCGGTGAAGTAGCCCGGCTGGGTTAATCCGGACAGCAGTGTTCCCCGCGGCGTGTTCTGGCTGCGGGGAACACTTGCGTCCAAGGAGATACGTCAGACACAAGCTACAGTTTGCATGCGCGAACGACGCGATTTGTGAGGTGGGTTGTGCCTGGGTGCGATTTCTGACTCTGTACGCGTTGAAGCTGGTATACGAATCACTCAATCGTCGGGTGGGCCGGAAAACTCGAAATGATCAACAAGACCTTCGCGCCCGATAGCCAAGGACTCCATGTGAGGAGCGACAGCCATACGTTCCATGCGCTTCGAAGTTGGATTGCCCATTCCGGACAGTATTACAACACCCGCCAGGACCTCCACGGTTGAGCAGGTCCGGAGTCCCCACATGAATGAGACGGATATACCCATCTTGCGGCACAAATTGGAGACCTTGGGCGGCCACTCTAAGCTCTCATGAGGAGTTCGATGGGCGGACGACCGAGGTCAATGGGCGAACAGTACGACTACTGCAACAAACGTGAAGTACCGTGGCGGGAAGGGCACGCCAGTAATGGCGGCGTCTCGGGGTCATTGTTTCCTACCGGAATTTGCCTTCCGGGTCGGAAAAACAACGGGTGTTCCCTCCGAGGGCGATGCCGTATTTGCCTGTGGTGAGTCCCATGACGAACTTATCGGGGCCAAACACGTCGGTTCTTCTGACAAAGTTTTCGCCTCCGTCGGTGTGTTGCGTGACGGTGAACCCTGTGGTTTCGAACTCAGCCTTGACCTTGTCGTGGAGAGCGTCCATTTCTTCCCGGCTCAGCGGGCTTCGGGTGGCATCGAAAGAGACTTGGGTGCCTTCAGTGCCGAGAGGGCCATCACAGACCCCTCCGGGTTTGTCTGGCGTGACCTTTGTCCAGTCGCCCGGGGCGTGGGCTTGAATCTTGGTGAAGAGATCGAGATATTCCTTGCGGGCTTGTTCTGATCCCATGGTCTGCTCCGCGGTGCTGGTAGGAGGATTGGTGGTCGTCGTGGTCCCGCACCCTGCAAGGGTGAGAAGAATGATGGCTGCCGCGGGAAGGACACGTCTGTAAACGGGGTGGAGTTTGGGGGTCATCGTTTCGCATTCGTGAGTTGATCGTGCAGACCGAGAGAGATCTTGGCTTGGTTAATGCTTGACTCGGTTCTCCTGTCGAAGTATCCGTAGATGCCGTTCTCGCCTCCAGTTTGTCCATCATGGGTCTTCGTGGGGTGCTCGATGGTGCCATCCGGTGCTGTGGCGCCGTCTGTGCCGAAGGTGACGGCCCCGAACCCTGGGTCGGTGGTGTATTTGCGGTACGAGCCAGCACCATGCCCGATCACTGCTGTGTAGTCCACGGTGTAAGTTCCCCGGTAAACGGTGCCGCCGGGGTTCAGATGGAGATCTTTCACAGAGGTCACGTTATCAGGGGCTCCAACGTCACCGACGAGAACGACGTTATCGACAGGCAGCTCTTTTTTTGCTGCTTCCATTACCCCGAGAGATCCCATGGAGTGCCCGATAGCTGTTGTCATGGCAGTGTTGTCGAGGCTTTCATGAACAGCGTTGAACCCTGTCACGTCGTTGCGAAGGGCAGCTCCCACGACTTTTGCCTGGTCGTTGCTGAACACACCGAGGTCCTTGGCTGGTTCAGCGCCAATCCAGGCAACGACGGCAAGACGGTCCGGGTCAATTCCATGAGGGACAGCAAGTTCACGTTGATCGGCTCTTTGATCCTTGGCCCGCTTGGTTTTGGAGGACATGTCATGGCCAACGGTGGTATTCAGCCCGGGGACCTGGTAAGTGACGTGCTTGGCGGCGTCGAGGTCCCCGACGGAAATCGACGCGCCATATCCGGTCTCTGATCCTTGCCGCAGTCCAAAGGGAACGAAGCTTACGAGTTGAAAAGCCGATGACTCGTCATCGGCGTCGGCAACTTTGGGGTCGCCATTGGTGTCGTAGAGCGTGTCCCAGATTTTGTTGACCATGCCTTCCTGGGAGCCTTCATCAACTTCTCCGCCGTGCTCTTGGCGGTATTTCTTCCAGTGGTCGTGCATTTGCAGCAACTTTTGGCGGTTGGCAAGGTCCCTGGCAGTCGCGGTGACACCGTTCAGGTTACCTATGACGTCCGGAAGAGCTTCGATCAGAAGGTGCTGTGCTTCACTGACGATGACTTTCCCGGTGGCAGGCTCGACGGTGTGGCCGAGACCAGACCACCACGTGGCAGTCGCTACGGGGTCCAGTCCTGGTCGGATCAGGAGTTCCCGCAGCCTGGCCGTGCCACCATTACCGAGCCAAACCTTCAGTTGCGCGGCACTCATGGTTCCGAGGTCGTTCAAGCCCACTTGGTTTGGAGCTGCGTACTGGATGAAGAGCCCATTGAGCATGCTGTCGGCTACGGCGCCACTGCCTGCTGTTTCGAATGCGGTGGCGACCTGCTCTATCCAATCGGCATCTGCTGCGTTGGCGGCGAGCAGTCGCTCAAAACCAGTAACAAACGACTCAGTCTCGATGTTCACCCAGGAACACGATGCTGTGAAGCTGCTCCAGGCGTTCCGAACTGCGGCAAAGTGTGTGTTCAGGGTGTTCGTGGCGCTCCGGGACACCGACGCGAAGCCGCGCAACTTGCCCGGATCAGCTGAGGTGGTTCCGGTTCCCGGCCCGCCGGCGAACCGGGGCCGTTCCCGCGCCGAAAACGCAGCTGAAACTGTAGGCGCAGCAACCGGTGTACTCTCGGGCATTGGGTCCAGGACCATGGTGGCGACTGTTGCGGATGCTCTCGCGATGTCACCGGAGAGCAGTTGCTGTTTGCGGAGATTGTCGCGTTGCTGCCAGGCTTCCATGTTCTTTTGCCGGGCCTTTTCATGCTGGGCCCTGTGCTTGGCCTCACCGACGTCCTCGGCCAGAGCCGCGAGGACACCAGAGAGCTTGCCGCGATCATCGGACCTGATGCCGAAGGCGTCCTTGAACAGACGCCCGTAGCCGCCGTTGAAGTCCTGCACTGCCTGCTCCACGGCCCCGTACAGGAAGCCTCCCTCGGCACGCAGAACCTCGTCGGCGGAGTTCGCGGCGCTGATCAGCGCGTCGGCTGCGCCGTCATCAAAAGCAATTCCCATGCCAGGCCCCCAAGCAGAACAATAAATCCAACGACTAGCATAACTACTGTTTGCGCAATAGGAAGGATAGTGGTGTTGGACGAACTTAGGACGGTGTAGGCCAGAGGATGCAAGAAGCACCGCTTCCTGGCCACGGAACAGGCTGCCGAGAAACTGAATGTGTCAGTGAACCAGATCCGGGCGCTGCCCAAGTCTGGTGATCTGCAGGGTATCCAGATCGGTGGCCGGAACGTCTGGCGCATCGCTGCAACCGACGTCGAGAGTTACATCCGGTGAAGTACTGCGCGACGTCGTAACTGCCGATCAGCCGCGCCAGCCCCACGGGATTCTGTCCATTTCCGTTGACGCTGTGTGGATCAGCGCCGTGCGATCGGAGGAGTTCGATCATTTCGCCACGGCCGCTGGAATTGAAGACCGCAGTAAAGAGCGTAGGGTTACCCCAGCCGTTTGAAGATCAACGGTGGCGCCGGCACCAAGCAAAGCAGAAGCTGCTTCTACTGAGTATTCCTGCGCAGCAAATGTAGGGGCGTGAAACCGGCCTTGTCCTGGGCATCGGGAGAAGCGCCGTCGCCAAGAAGTTGCTCTATGGCGGCAACATCGTTGTCCAGGGTTGCGTGGTGGAGCGCTGTACGGTTCATTCCGTCCATACGTGCAGCCTTCCATATCTGTGCCGCAAGACAGCGCACGCCGGCAGGATCGCCTAGGGTCTTCTCAGGAGTTGTTTATGGTTCCGGGGATGTGAGTTGTTGAGGGCTCAGTTGCTGCAAATTCACGCAGCTGGCGGGGGCGGAATGGTTTGATCAAGTATGCGGTGGCTCCGGCTGCGATGCCATGAAGTTCATCATCACGCTCAGCGAAAGCTGTGATTCTGTCATTGTAGAGGTTGCATAAGTCGAAACTTATTTCGAGGTTTCCAGATAAAGTAGCGCAAGAATCGCCAATCAACCGCAGAAATTCCACTCATTCCTGTTGCGACATTTCGCAGGAGCCAAAGCTGTGAAAGGCGTCGTGATGGACAGTCCGGTGCTTGACCTACGGCAGCTCCATGACCCCCGCATTCCTGACACCAGCCTTGAGGCACTCGGGAAACCTGCCGAACGACGCGCCCTCCGCTACGCCAACCCCGCAGACCGTGAAGAGTTCATGGCAGGGCGGGTGGCCTTGCTGTACTTTGCCGCTTCGCTTCTCGATGTCGATCCCACTCGCCTCGTTCCTGACTATCGCTGCCCGCGGTGCGGCCCCGGCCAAGACCACGGCCGCCCAGGGTTCATGCTCGACGGCGGCCCCGCACCTCTGGCGCTCAGTGCATCCCGGGCGTCGGGCTGGGTACTGCTGGCCGGCGTCGTGCATGCTCCCGAAGAATTACGGCTGGGAGTGGATCTTGAATCGACTGGCAAAGCAACCTTCGAAGGCTTCGACGGCGTCGCCTTGACCGCAGCCGAGAAACGCTTCCTGTCCAGCATCCCGGATCAGGAGCGAGATAGTCAGCGCGCGCGCCTGTGGGCACGCAAAGAGGCGTGGCTGAAGATGACGGGCGAGGGCCTGAGGCGCAACCCCGCAGGGCTGGATGTGCTGGACCTGCCCGGCCTGCGGGATGTCACGGAAAGGGCACTGCCTGACGGTTTGGTAGCCGCCCTGGCACTGGGCTAGCGCGCTGAAGGCAGCGGCGGAAGCGCAGCCTCGTAGAGCCATGGTCCAAGAATCGACGCAGCATCAAAGCCTGGAATGAACGAGTCTACGGCGTCAATGAACGCGCCCGTAGACACCGAACCGTGCCGGTTGGTGGCCGTCCAATGCTGCAGGAAACCGAAGAACGCCTCATCCCCGGCAGCCATCCGCACAGCGTGAACGGCCAGGGCGCCGCGCTTGTAGACGCGGTCGTCGAACATCAGCTCAGGGCCGGGATCGCCCACCAGCAGGTCCTGCGGCCCGGCGTCGAGCCTCTTCCAAGCAGCCGTTGCCCGCGCGGCAACAGTCATGGTCCTGGATTCTTCGGACCACAACCACTCGGCATAACAGGCAAAGCCTTCGTGCAGCCAGATGTCCTTCCAGGTGCTGACCGTCAGCGAGTTCCCGAACCACTGGTGGGAAAGCTCGTGGGCGATCAGTCGCTGCGAATCCCAAGCATCCCGCATGTGGTTGCGGCCGAAAATGGAGACTGTCTGGGCTTCCAGCGGAATCTCCAGCTCGTCCTCCGTGACCACCGAGGTGTACTCGGCGAACGGGTACGGGCCGAAACAATCCTCGAAGGTGCGCATCATGTCGGGCTGGCGCCGCAGGCCTTGAAGAGCATCCACGGCCATCTCGGGAGTGACTGCGACGAACTGGGGGACCCGGTGATGAGTATCGTCCACGTGCAGCGGAACCCTGGCATACCGCCCGATCTGCACCGTGGCGAGGTACGTCGCCATGGGCTCAACCTGTTCGTAGACCCAGGTTTCCCGGCTGGACTTGCGGGAGTGGGCCACCAACTTGCCGTTGCACACAGGCCGGTAATTATCGTCAGTGGTCACGGAGATGAGGAAGCTGGATTTGTAGCGGGGGTGGTCGTTACAGGGGAACCAGGACGCCGCGCCGTTTGGTTGTCCGGCCACCAGGACGCCGTCGTTCAGTTCCTCCCAGCCCACATCGCCCCACAGGCCACGGCGCGGCTGGGGGTTGCCGTCATAGCGGATCTCCAGCGAGAACTGCTGGCCGGGCTTGAGTGCCGACGCCGGGTTCAGCACGAGGTGCTCTGCCCTGTGACTGAACTTCTGGACCTTCTTGCCGTCCAGCTGAACTTTCGAGGCCCGCAGCCCTACAAGGTCCAGAACAATCTGGGCCGAGGGCTCCAAAGCTGTGCAGCGCAGGACCGCCTTGCCGATCAGCTTGTTGCTGCCCAGCCTGACGTCGAGGTCCAACTCGTACCTGTCCACGCGGTAGGCGCTGCTGCCGTGGTTCAAGGCGTAGGGGTCGGCTTCGGTAAGGGGAGTATTGATTGGAGCGGCCATATCCGTCCAATCTACTTGAGGCGCGGCGCTTGTGAGGACGGACCCACCCATGGGCTCACAGGGTTGCCCATCCAGTACGTCCCGGCCGGGACGGTTTCGCCACGCATCACCAACGACGCCGGCCCCACAGTTCCGCCGTCGCCGATGCTCGCGGCGGGGAGTATGACCCCGTGCGGGCCCATGGTGGCGCCGTTGCCAAGTGTCACGGTGTCAAGGCTCATGACACGGTCGTGGAAAAGGTGTGTCTGGACTACGCAGCCGCGGTTGACCGTGGAGTTTTCGCCCAGGGTCACGAGATCGGCTTCGGGGAGCCAATAGCTTTCGCACCACGTTCCGCGTCCGATCTTCGCTCCGAGTCCGCGCAGCCACCACACCAAGGCGGGAGTTCCTGCAGCCGAGCGTGCAAACCACGGCGCGCTCACCATCTCTATGAAGGTGTCCACAACCTCGTTGCGCCAAATGAACGAGCTCCACAACGGGTGTTCACCGGAGCGGATGGTCCCCACAAGCACCCATTTGGCCACGATGGAACTGAGGGCGGCCACAGCCCCAGCTGCCAACATGACCACGCCTCCCAGAACCGCAGCTATCCAGTAACCCCATCCGCGGGCGATCCAGTCCAGCACCAGCATCACGGCCACGGCGATGGTTACTGTGAGGATGACCGGTATCAGACGGCACAGTTCCCACAACGCCCGTGCCACCTTCAGTTTGAGGGCCGGGCGGAAAGTTCGGGTTTGGTCAGCGTCGACGGCGGTGCGGCGCAACCTGACGGGGGGACTGCCCAGCCACGACGTGCCCGATTTCGCCTTGAGGGGCGTCGCCGAGAGCACCGCGACAAGGGAATTCTTGGGCACGTTCCGTCCTGCGGCCGTCATCCCCGAGTTGCCAAGGAAGGAGCGCTTTCCAATCTTGGCCGGAGCGATTTTCATCCATCCGCCGCCCAACTCGTAGGAGGCCACCATGGTGTCGTCGGCCAGGAAAGCTCCATCACCGATGGTGGTCATTTTTGGAACCAGCAGCACCGTTGAGGCTTCCACGTTCTTCCCCACCGTCGCTCCGAGGAGCCGAAGCCAGAGGGGCGTGAACAAGCTCGCGTAGACGGGGAAGAGGAGATCCCGAGCCATGTCCAAGAGGCGTTCCGTGGCCCAAACCTGCCAACCGATGCGGCTGCGCACCCGGTAGTAGCCTTCTTTGAGGCCCAAACCGAGGAGCCTCGCAACAATCAGAATCAACACCAGGTTGCCGAAGAACCACACCAAAGCGGCAAGTGGCAGGGCCAGGGCGATCTGCGGAAGCGCCGTTTGCAACGACTCGTGCCCTTGGATGAAAGCCAAGACCACCAGCGCGCCGGCGAATGCCGAGACGTAGGGGATGAGTGCCAGCAACGCCGAAGCGCTGGCGAAAGCGGAAAACCAGAGTCGATCAACCACGGGCCGCCGGCTGACTGTTTCCGGCCACTCGTGCTTCGCCTTGCCACGGCGTTCGGCGGGGGATCCTGCAACGAGGTGCCCGGCTTTCACCTTGCCCAGCACGGCCGATCCAGCATCGACGTGGGCACCGGCCCCAATGGTCGCTCCGGGCATCAGGGTGCTTCGTGCTCCCACAACGGCACCCGCTCCCACATGGATTTGTCCGATGTGGATGGAATCCCCGTCCACCCACCAGCCGGAAAGGTCCACTTCGGGCTCGATGTTGGCTCCGCTGCCCAGAGACAGCAGGCCGGTGACCGGCGGCAAAGAGTGGAGGTGGACGTCCTTGCCGATCTTTGCACCAAGAGCGCGTGCGTAGTAGGGGACAAAGGGTGCACTGGCCAGGCCAATGGCACCGGAAAGGTCTTGAATTTGCTCGGCCAGCCACAAACGGAGGTGGGTCTTGCCGGAACGCGGGTAGGTGCCGGGTTGGATCCTGCCAAGCAGCACTTTGGCCGCAACCACTGAGATCGCCATCCGGCCCAAGGGGCTGACAAAGATCAGCCATGATGCCGCAATCCACCACCACGACACAACGGGTGCGGCGGCAAAGCCAGCCACATCAGCCAGCAGCCTGTTCGCAGCCATGAGGTAGGTCAGCCAGCGCATCCCCACGAGTATGTGGAGCGGGGCGCCCATGAGGACCTGGAAAATTTGAGACTTCAAGGCCGTAGGGCGGACGGTTCGCTCAGTAGCGGGACCCGGCAAGCCGCCGTCGGGGAGTGATTGCCGGGCGGCGTCGATCAGGGCGCCGACGCGGGGCGTGGCATAGATATCAGCCACCGTGATGGTGGGATAGCGGACACGAAGGGCGGAAACGAGTTGGGCCGCAGCCAAAGATCCGCCGCCATAGGCGAAGAAATCGGCGTCAAGCGAACTGACGGGGCTTCCCAGTACCGCCTCCCACTGCTCCACCACCCAGCGGGCGTCATCGGGCAGATTCAGTGGTGCGTTGCCGGCCTCAGTGGCGCCGGCCCCCGCGAGCGGCCACGGGAGCGCATGACGGTCCACCTTGCCGCTGGTCTTGGTGGGAAGGGAATCCACCACGGTGAGCAAGGGGATCAAAGCAGCCGGGAGACTCTCGCCCAGCAGGCGGCGTGCTTCGTCCATGGATAATTCATAGCCGTCAACGGGGGCCAGATACCCAACAAGGATCTGGTTGCCGGCCGCCGTCGTCTGCACTGCTGCGGCCGCGCCAGCTATGCCGGGCAAGGACTGAAGCGCCGCATCCACTTCGCCCAGTTCGATCCGGCGTCCACCGAGTTTGACCTGTTCATCGGCCCTGCCCACGAAGATCAGGCCCTCTGCTTCGTATCGCACCAAGTCGCCCGAACGGTACGCACGTTCCCATCCCAGCGTGGCCATAGGGGCATACTTCTCGGCGTCCTTGGCCGGATCGAGGTAGCGGGCCAGCCCAACCCCGCCGATGATCAGTTCGCCGATTTCGCCTTCTGCCACCGGAAGGCCCTGAGGATCGACGACGGCCAGGTCCCAACCGTCCAGCGGCAGGCCGATCCTTATGGGGCCGGGTCCGCCCAGGGGAGCGGCACAGGCAACGACGGTAGCCTCCGTTGGCCCGTAGGTGTTCCATACTTCACGGCCGTCCACCGCCAAGCGTTCAGCGAGTTCGGGCGGGCATGCTTCGCCGCCAAAGATCAGGAGACGGACGTTTTCCAACGCTTCGGCAGGCCACAGCGCGGCAAGGGTGGGCACCGTGGAGACAACCGTGATCCCGTGATTGATGAGCCAAGGGCCGAGGTCCATGCCGGTTCGAACAAGGGCCCGTGGCGCGGGCACCAGGCAAGCTCCGTGACGCCAAGCCAGCCACATCTCCTCGCAGGAAGCGTCGAAGGCCACGGAAAGGCCAGCCAGGACCCGGTCATGGGGCCCGATGGGCTCAGCTTGGAGGAAGATCCTCGCTTCGGCGTCAACGAACGCGGCCGAGGAGCGGTGTTGGACGGCAACGCCCTTGGGAGTTCCGGTGGATCCCGAGGTGAAAATGACCCAGGAATCGTCGTCCAAGGCGGGGGTGGAGGGCGTGGCGACGGGTTCCCGTGGATCACCGGACAGTTGGATGTCCAGGCCCGCAGCAATGATGGCACCCACCCTGGCTTCGCCGAACACCAGGCGCGCCCTCTCATCGGGGTCGTCCGCATCCACGGGAACGTAGGCGGCGCCTGCCATCAGGATTCCCAGGATGGCAATATATAGCTCGTTGGTGCCGGACGGGATCCGAACCCCGATTTTGTCTCCCCGGCCAAGTCCGACCGAGTTGAGCCGGGTAGCACATGCGCGCACTGCCTTGAGAAGCTCGGTGTAGCTCAACGACTTTTGCCCGTCGTCAAGCGCCGAGGCCTCCGGGAATGACGATGCAGTCTCTTCCAGGATGTCAACGAGAGTGCGCTCGGCGGGGGCGGAGGGGCCTCCCGGTAGCTGGGGACGGTACGTCATCAGGGCAGGCGTCGTGCCGGCCCCAGCGGGATGTTCTGTGCTCACGTTCGTCAGCTTTCCGCAGAAAGATGAACAACAGGTGTCCGGCGTTTCCTGCACGTCACGCTGCGTTGATCAACAGTTCGCCTTTTGCACATGCTGCGTTCATTCAGGGCTCACGGAACCAAGAGAACTTTGCCGGTGGTACGGCGGCCTTCCAGGTCCCTGTGCGCTTGGGCAGCCTCTGCGAGTGGGTAAGTGGCGCCCACCCGGACACTGAGGGTGCCGTTGGCGGCGGCGTCGAAAATCTCGGCTGAACGCCACCTGCGTTCTTGGGCGTTCTGTACAAAGTGGGCCATGGTGGGCCGGGTTAATGTCAGGGATCCCGCCGCATTCAAACGCTGCGGGTCGAAGGGCGGTACAGGCCCGGACGCAGCGCCGAAGAGCACCATGGCACCGCGAATGCGCAGGCTTTTCAAGGAATCGTCAAACGTGTCCTTGCCGACGCCGTCGTACACCACGTTGACGCCGTCGCCGTCGGTGAGTTCACGGACCTTGTCGGCGAAGCCTTCGTAGCGGAGAACGTCATCGGCGCCGGCCAGAGTGGACAGATCGGCTTTTTCGTCTGAGGACACGGTAGTGATCACGCGGGCTCCGCGGGCCTTCAGCAGTTGGGTCAACAGCAGACCAACGCCACCTGCACCTGCGTGCAGCAGAACGGTGTGGCCTGGCTCTACCCGGAACGACGAGTTCATCAGGTAGTGGGCGGTGATGCCTTGCAGCGGCAAGGCCGCGGCAGTGTGATCGTCGACGCCGTCAGGAACCGGAAGTGCTTTGCTCGCCTCCACCAAGGCGTACTCTGCGTACGTCCGGGATCCCTCGGCCGTGGCAACCCGGTCACCCACGGAAAATTCCGCGACCCCATCGCCCACGGCCTCCACCGAGCCGGCGGCCTCAGCGCCCGGGGTGAAGGGGTACTCCACTTTGTAGGTGCCGCTGCGTTGGTACGTCTCAATGAAGTTGACCCCGGCAGCTGCGACCTTGATCAACAGCTGGCCGGGGCCAGGCTTCGGTATTTCCACAGATGCGTACTCGAGGACCTCAGGTCCTCCGGGCTGCTGTGCAACGATGGCGTGCGACATGGTGGCTCCTTACTCCGGGGCGGTCCTTCCGGTGCCCGGTTTCAGATTCCATCCTAGGGAAGGTGGGGCTTCCCTTGTGGAACGCTTAGAAGCGTCCGTGCGTCGAGGCTACCGGGCAGTCGAAGCCGCGTCCCGCTGCGAGGCCGACGTCGTTCAGGTATCTGACCACAATGCCGTAGGACTGGAGCAGCGTGGTTTCCGTGTAGGTAATGGAGTGTTTGGCGCAGAACTCGCGCACGATTTTAGTGGCCTTGTACAGGTGGGGGCGAGCCATGTCGGGAAACAGGTGGTGCTCCACCTGGCGGTTCAGTCCACCCAGGAGGAAGTCCATGAAGATGCCACCGGAGATGTTGCGCGAGGTGAGGATCTGGCGGTTAAGGAAGTCCACGCGGCTGTCTTTGGGAAGGACAGGCATGCCCTTGTGGTTCGGGGCGAACGAGGCACCCATGTAAAAGCCGTACACCATGATCTGCACGCCCAGGAAGGCGAACGCCATGCCGATGGGCAGGAACGTGAAGGCCAGTACCGGGAGGGCGGCAAGCCTGGCCACCAGGATGGGTGTCTCTACCCAGCGGTGACGTACTTTTTGCTTGCCGAAGACAAAGCGAAGGGAGTCGAACTGCAGGCTCAAGCCCAGGAGCGTCAGGAGCGGGAAGAAGAACCAACCCTGCTTCTTGGTGAGGAAAGCCAGGCGGCCCTTGCGTTCAGCTGCAGCATCTTCGTAGAACACCAAGGCGTTGTTCCGGATGTCCGGGTCCTTGGAGATGACGTTGGGGTGGTTGTGGTGGGCTCCATGCTTCTGTTCCCACCAGGAATAGCTGATGCCGGCGACGCCCGTGGCGAGGAGGCGGGCGGACCAATCGTTGGCGCGGCGGGAAGCGAAGATTTGCTTGTGGCCTGCCTCGTGGGCCAGGAAGCTCAGCTGGGTGCACAGGATGCCAACAGCCGCGGCGATAAGGAGCTGGTACCAGGAATCGCCAATGAGTGCGAAGCCGAGCCAGGTGCCGGCCATGAGCAGTACCAAGGCAACGAAGACCCAGATGTAGAAGCCGCTACGGCGTTCGAGGAGTCCGGCCGACTTGACGGTCTTGAGGAGCTCTGAGTAGCTCTGGACGACGGGGTTTGGTTGAATTGCGCGAGCTTTGGGGCGCTCAGCGGTGGACGTGGGTGACATAAATGTGCCCCGTATCGCTAACGGGCAACGCTGCAGCCGACGTTCGGACTGCACGGTCTGGATCACCCTTCACTAAGCATACGTCTAATCTCCAAAATAATGAGACTGCTCACAGCTGCATGCATAAATATCGGACAGCATGAATATTCTTGCTGTACAGTGGAGTCATGACTATTTCTGTTGCCGTCTCCGGTGCCAGCGGCTACGCCGGGGGAGAAGTGCTGCGCCTGCTGGCGGGCCATCCGAACGTCACCATCGGTGCCATCACCGCTCACAGCAACGCCGGTTCCAGACTAGGGGAGTTGCAGCCGCATCTCCACGGTTTGGCCAGCCGGATTCTGGAAGACACCACGGTGGAGAACCTGTCCGGCCATGACGTCGTGTTCCTGGCCTTGCCTCACGGCGCTTCGGCCGAGATCGCTGCGCAGTTGCCGGAGGGGACTGTAGTGATCGACGCCGGTGCTGACCACCGTCTGCAGGACGCCGCGGCCTGGGAAAAGTTCTACGGTTCTGCCCATGCGGGCACGTGGCCTTACGGTCTCCCGGAACTCCCCGGGCAACGTGAAGCGCTCAAGGGTGCCACGCGCATCGCCGTTCCCGGGTGCTACCCGACGTCGGCCCTGCTCGCCCTGACGCCCGGCTTCGCCAACAACCTCCTCCTCACGGACGACGTCGTGATTGTCTCTGCCTCCGGCACCTCAGGAGCCGGCAAGGCAGCCAAGGTCAACCTCATCGGCGCCGAGGTCATGGGCTCCATGAGCCCATACGGCGTTGGCGGTGGACACCGGCACACCCCGGAGATCGAACAGGGGCTGTCCAATGCGGCGGGGGAGCCGGTGACGGTGTCCTTTACCCCCACGCTTGCACCCATGAGCCGTGGAATCCTCACGACGGCAACCGCCAGGGTCAAAGCCGGGGTCACGGAAGCCGAGCTCCGCCAAGCCTGGGCGGACGCCTACGACGACGAACCGTTCGTGCACCTCCTGCCCGAAGGCCAGTGGCCCACCACCAAGTCGGTGCAGGCTTCGAACCACGCTGTCATGCAGCTGGCCTTCGACCCCCACGCGGGCCGCGTGATCGTCACGTGCGCCATCGACAACCTCACCAAGGGGACCGCCGGCGGAGCCGTGCAGTCCATGAACATTGCCCTCGGCCTGGATGAAACCGCCGGCCTGAACCTGCAGGGAGTTGCACCGTGACCATTACCGCCCCCAAGGGATTCCGCGCCGCAGGTATCAAGGCTGGCATCAAGGCCTCGGGCAACCCGGACCTGGCCCTGGTAGTCAATGACGGGCCGCAAAAGTCCGCGGCTGCCGTCTTTACGTCCAACCGCGTGGCTGCCGCACCTGTTCACTGGTCACGCCAAGTGGTCAGCGATGGCCGTGTGGATGCCGTGGTCCTCAACTCCGGTGGAGCCAACGCCTGCACCGGTCCGCAGGGCTTCCAGAACACCCACGCCACCGCAGAGAAAGTGGCAGAGGTGCTGGGAGTCTCAGCTTCCGACGTCGTAGTGTGCTCAACCGGCCTGATCGGTGAGCAGCTGCCCATGGACAAGATCCTTCCCGGCGTGGACGCTGCCTTCCGCGAATTATCGGAAGATGGCGGCTCCGCTGCAGCCACGGCGATCATGACCACGGACAGCGTTTCCAAAGAAGCCGTTTTCACTGCCACCGATGCCCAGGGCAAGCAGTTCACTGTAGGCGGCATTGCCAAGGGTGCCGGAATGTTGGCGCCGGGGCTGGCAACCATGCTGGTGGTCCTGACCACCGACGCCGAGGTTCCTGCCAATGAGCTGGACGTCGTCCTCCGCGACGCCACGCGCATCACCTTCGACCGGGCGGACTCGGACGGCTGCATGTCCACCAACGACACCGTGGTGTTACTGGCATCCGGGGCCTCCGAAGCGTTGCCCTCTGCCGAGCAGCTGAGCGAAGCGGTCACCCACGTTTGCGCCGAACTGGCGCGCAAGCTCATCGGCGATGCCGAGGGCGCCAGCCACGACATCGCCATCCGGACCTTCAACGCGGCCAGCGAACGCGACGCCGAAATCGTCAGCCGCTCCGTGGCCCGTTCCAACCTCTTCAAAGCTGCCATCTTCGGCAAGGATCCCAACTGGGGCCGCGTTCTCTCGGCCGTGGGCACCACTGATGCCGTCTTCGAAGCGGACCAGCTCAACGTCGCCATGAACGGTGTGCAGATCTGCCGCAACGGCGCGATCGGCGATGACCGCAATCTGGTGGACCTGGAGCCGCGCGAAGTATTGGTCGAAATTGACCTGCAAGCCGGCGACGCCGAGGCCACCATTTGGACGAACGACCTCACGCACGATTACGTGCATGAGAACAGCGCCTACTCGAGCTGAGCGGATGACAATGACTGCGCACACCCGCGAAACCACGTCCATGACTGACGCTCAGGCTAAGGCCGGCACGCTGATCGAAGCCTTGCCGTGGATCCAGCGCTTCGCCGGCACCACCATGGTGATCAAATACGGTGGCAACGCCATGGTCAACGACGACCTCCGCCGTGCCTTCGCTGAAGACATTGTGTTCCTCCACCACGTGGGCATCCACCCGGTAGTGGTCCACGGCGGTGGCCCCCAGATCAATTCCATGCTCGGACGCCTCGGCATCGAGTCGGAGTTCAAGGGCGGCCTCCGCGTCACCACCCCTGAGGCCATGGACGTGGTCCGCATGGTCCTGACGGGCCAGGTGGGCCGCGAGCTCGTGGGCCTGATCAACTCTCACGGACCCTACGCAGTGGGCATGTCCGGCGAAGATGGCGGCCTGCTGCGCGCCGTTCGCACCGGCACCGTGGTTGATGGCGAAGAAGTTGATCTTGGCCTGGTAGGCGAAGTGGTGGGCGTGGATCCTGCCGGCATCACGGACATTCTCGACGCCGGCCGCATCCCGGTGATCTCAACGGTCGCCCCTGAAATTCTCGACGACGGCAACGGCTCAGGTCCCACCACGGGCCAGGTGCTCAACGTCAACGCGGATACCGCAGCTGCTGCGGTGGCGTCTGCCCTGGGTGCCACCAAGCTCGTCATCCTGACCGACGTCGAGGGCCTGTACGCCAACTGGCCGGACAAATCGTCGCTGATCTCCTCGCTGACAGCCTCGGAACTCCGCGCGATGCTGCCTCGCCTCGAATCCGGGATGATCCCGAAAATGGCAGCCTGCCTGAAAGCGATCGACGAAGGTGTGGAGCGCGCCCACATCGTGGACGGCCGGCTCCCGCACTCGATGCTGCTGGAAACCTTCACCACGGCGGGCATCGGCACCCAAGTAGTACCAGACGAGGAAGTGAACGCATGAGCACCGAACTGAGCCATTCCGCCGAAAGCCGCAGCAGCGATGGGGGGCCGGGTGTGGTCGGGCACCGCGAAGCGGGCGGGGCCCCCATCGCTGCGGAGGCTGCCGCGACCACGCTCGTTACCCAGAGCTCAGGTGCTGACTGGCTTGCCCGTTACTCGTCCTCGCTCATGGGTGTCTTCGGCACGCCGCAGCGGGTGTTGGTTCGCGGCGCCGGCTGCCTCGTGTGGGACGCCGACGGCAAGGAATACCTGGATCTGCTGGGCGGCATTGCCGTCAACGCGCTGGGCCATGCCCACCCGTTCGTCACCTCCGTGATTTCCAGCCAGCTGGCCACCCTGGGGCACGTCTCCAACTTCTTCACGAGCCCCACGCAGATCGCACTGGCCGAGAAGCTCCTGGAACTCAGCAATGCTCCGGCCGGTTCCAAGGTGTTCTTTGCCAACTCCGGTACCGAGGCCAACGAGGCCGCTTTCAAGCTGGCGCGCCGTAACAACGGTGATGGCAAGCGCACCAAAATCATCGCCCTCGAAGGGGCCTTCCACGGCCGCACCATGGGCGCACTGGCACTCACCGCCAAAGAGGCTTACCGTGCGCCGTTCGAGCCACTGCCCGGTGGTGTGGTCCACATCCCGTTCGGTGACATTGACGCCCTGCGTGCCGCCGTCGACGATTCCACCGCGGCAGTCTTCCTGGAACCCATCCAGGGGGAAGCCGGCGTCCGGCCGCTCAGCGCCGAATACTTGCAGGCGGCCCGCGAGGTAACCACAGCTGCCGGTGCGCTGTTGATTCTTGACGAGGTCCAGACCGGCATCGGCCGTACCGGGAAGTGGCTCGCCAGCGAAGGCTCCGGAATTGTTCCCGACGCTGTCACGCTCGCTAAGGGACTCGGCGGCGGTTTCCCCGTGGGGGCCTTGATCACCTTCGGCAGCACGACGTCGGCCCTGCTCACCGCAGGGCAGCACGGCACCACCTTTGGTGGAAATCCGGTGGCTACAGCCGCCGCGCTGGCCACGCTGCACGCGATCGAAAGCCAAGGCGTCCTGCATAACGTGCTGACCGTCGGAGCGCATCTGCGCGAAGGACTGGCAGCCGTGGAAGGCGTTACAGAAGTCCGCGGCGAAGGCCTGTTGATTGGCTTTGATGTGAACGCCGACGTCGCACCCGCCATGGTGACCGCGGCCTTGGATGCCGGCTTCATCATCAACAGCCCGGGCCCGCGGACCATCCGCCTCGCTCCGCCGCTGATCCTGACCATCGATCAAGCAGACCGCTTCCTGGACGCTCTTCCCACGTTGATCGCCACGGCTAAAACCAACACCGCTAAGGACGCACAGTGACTTCTTCAACCACCACCCGTCACTTCCTCAAAGACACGGACTTGAGCCCCGCCGAGCAGGCTGAGGTCCTCGAGCTCGCGGTCCGGATGAAAGCCGCACCGTACAGCGTGCAGCCTTTCGCTGCAGAGGGCAATGGCCGCAAAACGGTGGCCGTGATCTTTGACAAGACCTCCACCCGAACGCGTGTTTCTTTCGCCACGGGCATTGCGGACATGGGTGGCAATGCACTGATCATCAACCCGGGTGAAGCGCAGATCGGCCACAAGGAATCCGTGGAGGACACGGCGAAAGTCCTTGAGCGCATGGTGTCCACCATCGTGTGGCGGACCGGTGCCCACTCGGGCCTGGTGGCCATGGCGGAGAACTCAAAGGTCCCCGTGATCAACGCATTGTGCGATGACTACCACCCCTGCCAGCTCCTTGCAGACCTGCTGGCCGTCAAAGAGCATAGGGGCGAGCTGGCCGGGTTGAGCATGGCCTACCTCGGTGATGCCGCCAATAACATGGCCAACTCGTACCTCCTCGCTGGCGTTACAGCCGGAATGCATGTGCGAATCTCGGGTCCTGCGGGCTACCTGCCGGCGCCGGAGATCGTGGCTGCTGCAGAGGAAAGGGCGGCCGAAACCGGCGGCTCTGTGCTGATTACCAGCGATGCCGCTGAGGCACTCAAGGGCGCGGACGTGGTGGCTACGGACACGTGGGTTTCCATGGGCCAGGAAGCCGAGAAGGAAGCGCGGATGCAATTGTTCCGTGACTACTCCGTGGATGAGGCCGCGATGGCACAGGCTGCCCCGGACGCAGTAGTCCTTCACTGCCTCCCCGCGTACCGCGGCTACGAAATTTCCGCCGGCGTCATCGACGGCCCGCAGTCGATTGTCTGGGACGAGGCCGAGAACCGTCTGCACGCCCAGAAGGCACTGATGGCGTGGCTGATGCACCGCTCCGGGCTGGCCGTAGTGGAGGGACTTTCTCCTGTTGAAGGCGCATCTTCCCTAGGGAACACTGCGGAGAGCACGTCCTAGTGTCCACCAACCCGTCCGTGCCGGGCGCGAGCCCGGCCACCAAGACTGCCCGCCAGGCTCGCATCACTGCGATCCTGACGGGTGAGTCCGTGCGTTCCCAAGCAGAGCTTGCAGCTCTGCTGGCGGACGACGGCGTCCAGGTCACCCAGGCCACCTTGTCCCGCGACCTCGTGGAACTGGGCGCAGTCCGGGTCCGCGGAAAGGACGGCGCGTTGGTTTACGCCGTTCCGGGGGAGGGCGGCGACCGCAACGCCAAGAGCGGCGTCACCCAGGAAATCCTTGATGCACGGTTGACCCGGCTGTGCGGGGAACTCCTGGTCACTGCGGAGGCCTCGGGCAACATCGTGGTCCTTCGCACGCCGCCCGGAGCAGCAAACTTCCTCGCACTGGCCGTGGACCACTCGGTGATGCCGTCTGTATTGGGTACGATCGCAGGCGATGACACTTTGCTGCTGGTCGCCCGGGATCCCGATGGCGGGGCGGAACTGGCAGCACGTTTCCTGCGCATGGCCGAAGAAGCCGGGCCGGCTAACCAATAGATTTTCCAAGCATTGATTCACACCAGCATTGATTCGAATGAACCAAGCAATAACAAAGGAGCACTCTCGTGACTGAGCGCATTGTTCTGGCCTACTCCGGTGGCCTTGATACGTCCGTAGCCATCGGCTGGATCGGTGAAGCCACCGGCGCCGAGGTCATTGCTGTGGCCGTCGACGTCGGACAGGGCGGCGAGTCCTTGGAGACCATCCGCCAGCGCGCCCTCGGTTGCGGCGCCGTCGAGGCCTACGTGGCCGACGCCCGCGACGAGTTCGCCAATGAGTACGCCATGCCCACCCTGAAGGCCAACGCCCTCTACCAGGGCCACTACCCGCTGGTTTCCGCGATCTCGCGTCCCGTCATCGTCAAGCACCTGGTCAAGGCTGCCCGCGAGTTCGGCGCCACCACGGTTGCCCACGGCTGCACCGGCAAGGGCAATGACCAGGTCCGTTTTGAAGTTGGCATCCAGACCCTCGGCCCGGACTTGAAGTGCATCGCACCTGTCCGCGACCTTGCCCTGACCCGCGACAAGGCCATCGCCTTCGCCGAGGAAAAGGGTTTGCCGATCGAAACCACCAAGAAGAACCCGTACTCGATCGACCAGAACGTCTGGGGACGCGCCGTCGAGACCGGTTACCTTGAGGACATCTGGAACGCTCCCACCAAGGACATCTACGACTACACCGCCACCCCGGAATTCCCGCCGGCACCGGATGAGGTCACCATTTCCTTCCAGGCCGGTGTTCCGGTAGCCATCGACGGCGTGAAGGTCACCCCGTTGCAGGCCATCCAGGAACTGAACCGCCGTGCAGGCGCCCAGGGCGTTGGCCGCATCGACGTCGTTGAGGACCGCCTTGTGGGCATCAAGTCCCGCGAAATCTACGAGGCCCCGGGTGCCATGGCGCTGATCACCGCCCACAAGCACCTCGAGGACATCACCATTGAGCGCGAGCAGGCCCGCTTCAAGGCCACGGTTGGCCAGCGCTGGTCCGAGCTGGTGTACGACGGACAGTGGTTCTCCCCGCTGAAGCGCTCCTTGGATGCCTTCATCGAAGACACCCAGCAGTATGTTTCCGGTGACATCCGCATGGTCCTCCACGGTGGCCAGGCTATCGTCAACGGTCGTCGCTCCGAGACTTCGCTGTACGACTTCGATCTCGCCACCTACGACACCGGCGACACCTTCGACCAGTCCATGGCACGTGGCTTCATCGAGCTGTGGGGCATGTCGTCCAAGGTTGCCTCGGGCCGCGACCTGCGCGTCGCAGGGCAGTAATGACGTCCGCAACAAACGAGGGTGCACTGTGGGGCGGCCGGTTCGCCGGCGGCCCGGCAGATGCGCTGGCTGCACTGAGCAAGTCCACCCACTTTGACTGGCGGCTTGCCCGCTATGACATCGCCGGTTCCAAGGCCCACGCCCGCGTGCTGGCCAAGGCCGGACTGTTGGACGACGCCGAGCTCGAAGGCATGCTCGCCGCCCTCACCCAGCTGGACGAGGACGTCGCCAGTGGCGCCTACCTTCCGGCCGAGAGCGACGAGGATGTTCACGGTTCCTTGGAGCGTGGCCTGATCGAGCGGGCTGGTACCCAACTGGGCGGCAAGCTGCGTGCGGGGCGTTCCCGCAACGATCAGGTGGCCACCCTTGGCCGCATGTTCCTGCGTGACCACGCCCGGATCATCGCCGCAGGTGTCCTTGCCACCATCGACGCCCTCGTTGAGCAGGCCAAGGCCCACCAGGGTGTCGCCATGCCCGGCCGGACACACCTGCAGCATGCCCAGCCGGTCCTGCTGAGCCACCACCTTCTGGCGCATGCCTGGGCTTTGCTTCGCGACGTTCAGCGTCTCCAGGACTGGGACAAGCGCGCTGGTGTTTCGCCGTATGGTTCGGGTGCGTTGGCTGGTTCGTCCCTCGGCCTGGACCCTGAGGCTGTTGCCGCTGATCTGGGCTTCTACTCTGCCGTTCACAACTCGATCGACGGCACCGCTTCCCGCGATGTCTTCGCTGAGTTCGCCTGGGTCTGTTCCATGATTGGCGTGGACCTGTCCAGGATCTCCGAGGAAGTCATCTTCTGGGCAACCAAGGAGTTCTCCTTCGTCACGCTGCATGACTCGTACTCCACGGGGTCCTCGATCATGCCGCAGAAGAAGAACCCGGACGTTGCCGAACTCGCCCGTGGCAAGGCAGGTCGCCTGATCGGCAACCTGACCGGGCTGCTCGCGACGCTCAAGGGACTGCCGCTCGCGTACAACCGCGATCTGCAGGAAGACAAGGAACCGGTATTCGACGCTGCGGACACCTTGGAGCTGTTGCTCCCGGCGGTGTCCGGGATGATCGCCACGCTGAAGTTCAACACCGAGCGCATGGAATCCCTGGCTCCCCAGGGATTCGCGTTGGCGACGGACATCGCAGAGTGGCTCGTCCGGCAAGGCGTTCCCTTCCGGGAAGCCCACGAACTCTCCGGCGCTGCCGTCAAGCAGGCCGAAGGCCGCGGTGTGGAGTTGTGGGATCTGACCGATGAGGAATACGCAGCAATCTCGGAGCACTTGACTCCCGAGGTCCGCAGCGTCCTCAGTACTGAAGGTTCGCTCAACAGCCGCAACTCGCAGGGCGGAACGGCACCGGCCGCCGTCGAACGCCAACTGGCGGCGCTTGAAGCGGAACTGGACGCAGCGCGCTCCTACGTCAGCTAAAAAGCCGGGCGGGACGGTACATCGCAGCAATGCCATCGGGCAGAGCATGGCGAGGTGCCGTCCCGCCGTGCGTTAACATGGCGCTATGACTCAGATCACCCCTGAGACGTTGCCCGCAGAGCTTCACAAAGCCGCCGACACCGTCACCCGCCTCGTATCCAAGATGGACGAATCCTCCGTCGCCGAAACGTCGGAACTTCCTGGCTGGACCAAAGGCCACGTCCTTGCCCACCTGACCGGCATCGCAAACGCAATGGCCCGGCAACTTGAGTACGCGCGGCGCGGTGAGACCGTGGAGCTGTACGACGGCGGCATGGACGGCCGTACCAAAGCCATCGAACTCGCGGCAGGGCACAGCCTCGCCCAGCACACGGAATCCGTCACCGCCGCGCTGGGGTCCGCCATCGCCGCCTTTGACGCTGTGGGACCGGACGATTGGGAAGCGCGGATCGCCTACAGGGACGGTACAGTCCTCGACGGCGGGCTGGCGCTGTGGCGCGAACTCACCATCCACGCCTCGGACCTGGGTTTAGGGTTTGGGCCCGAAACGTGGAGCCGACCTTTCTGCGAGCATCTGATCGGCTTCTTGTCGGCGCGTGTTCCGGAGCAGTACAAGTTTGTCCTTCAGCCCACGGGTCTTCCCCAAATGAGCATCGGCACTGGTGGCACTTCCATAGCCATCACCGGCATGCTGACCGACATCGCCGCGTGGCTTGCAGGCCGCGAACCCAGCCTTGGAAGCCTCAGGGCCACTGCAGCCGCTGATGGCGTGGACCTGCCGGAACTCCTGCCGTGGCCGGCCGCGCAGCCCGCTAACCCCACGCTCTCTCACGTCCCTCGTGCTTGACCCGATCGTTCTCTCACGTCCCTGGTGTTTGGGGCGATCGCTCTCTCACGTCCCTCGTGTTTGGGGCGATCGCTCTCTCACGTCCCTCGTGCTTGACCGCTGCTGCCCGCCACAAGTGCATGGTGGCGTAGGAGCGCCAAGGGCTCACTTCGCGGAAGTCGGCACTGAGCCCCGCCCCTGCGGGCAGGACCTTCAGTCCGTTCCGCACCGCAGCATCATTAGCCAGGAAGACGTCGGGAGCTCCAAGCACCCGCATGGCGACGTATCCAACTGTCCACGGTCCCACGCCCGGCAATGGCAGAAGCTTGCGTTCCAGGCCTTCAAGGTGGTCGCCATAGCCGAACTCGAGTTCACCGGTGGCCATGGCTTCGGCCGCAGCCACGATGGAGTCGATCCGACGCTGTGGCCCACGGAGCAACGCACGGCCCTTTTCGGCGAGTTCCGCCGCCGTCGGAAACAAGCTCTCCAAACCGGGGGAGGCGCTATCCACGCGGCTTCCGGCCGCGGATAGATACGTGAGGGCTGTTCGGGCGGCACCAACGGTAATTTGCTGTCCGATCATGGCCCGGATGAGCAGTTCGTGGGGATCCACGGCCCCCGGCACACGCATCCCTCGGATCGCTGCCACGCTGGCCGTCAGCCTCGGATCCTTTGCCAAGGCGTCATCGATTGCCAGAGGGTCCGCGTCCAGATCGAACAACCTCCGAACCCGGCTCAACAGTGCCGGGAGATCGTGGAGGTCCACCACTGCAGCTGTGAGTTGCAGTGGTTTGCCAAGAGCTGAGGGGTTGTAGGAGACAGAGAACGAGGCATTTCCCCGCGGCAGGCGCAGGGTGCGGGCGTACGTTCTGGTTTCATGGGTTCCAGTTCCATCCGACGAGGTGCTCGCGGCCTCGATGCCGGGCACCGCGCGAACTGCCAGGAAATCGAAGATCCCCGGATCGAAAGGATCCCGGTAAGGCAGGTTCAGTGTTAGTTCCGCTGGCGCCGCAGCCCCAGTTCCCCGGCGTTGGCCGGACTTGGCAGCGGTGGCGCGCACCGCCGTCGGGGTCATCGCAAAAACCTCGCCGATGGTGTCGTTGAACTGCCGCACGCTGTTGAACCCGGACGCGAACGCAACGTCGGCCAGGAGCATGTCGGTGGAGACCAACAGAGTCCTGGCGGTTTGTGCCCTGCTGGCCCGTGCCAGCGAGAGGGGACCGGCGCCCAGTTCGTTGCTGAGGATGCGGTTGAGTTGCCTGGCGGAGTAGCCCAGGCGATGCGCCAGGCCGTCAACGCCCTCGCGGCTGATCACGCCGTCGTTGATCAGCCTCATTGCGCGCCCGGCGATGTCCGAACGGATGTTCCACGCCGGCGTTCCAGGGACGGCCTCGGGCAGGCAGCGCTTGCAGGCGCGGTATCCGGCTTCATGAGCGGCTGCGGAGGTTTCGTAGAAAGTGACGTTCTCAGCCTTGGGCGTGCGGGCAGGACACGACGGCCGGCAATAGATGCCGGTGGAGCTGACGGCAGTGAAGAACTGACCGTCAAAACGGGTGTCGCGGGCGTCGATTGCGCGGTACCGCTGCCAAAAGTCCATGGCTTCATCCTGTCAGCCGTCCGAAGCCTTCGCTAGCGGAAATCGGACATAGCCGTCTCATCGCTTTTGCTAGGGTCTGGTCATGCATTCGTCAACGGACAACGGGGTTACAGACCCGGCTGTGGTGCGCGCGTTCCTTGGGGGAGACCCCCGTGTCATCGCTCCGCAGATACTTGGAGCGGTTCTCACCCACCACTCGGAAGCCGGCCCGGTTTCGGTCAGGCTTACGGAGGTTGAGGCCTACATGGGACCGCGTGATTCAGAACATCCTGATCCCGGCTCTCACACTTTCGGTGGTCCTACCGCCCGGAATGCGCCCATGTTCGGGCCGCCGGGATTCCTGTACGTCTACTTCACCTACGGGATGCACTACTGCGCCAACATCGTCTGCGGTCCCGACGGCTCCCCGTCAGCGCTGCTCCTTCGCGCCGGCGAAATAGTGGAAGGTGAAGGGCTGGCTGCCCTTCGCAGGCCGACATCCAAGGCGCACAAGGATCTGGCGAGCGGACCTGCCCGGCTCGCCGCCGCACTGGGACTTACGACGGCGGATACTGGCCGTGACGTGCTGGCCGCACCGTGCAGTTTGTGGTTGCCGAAGACGCGCGCAGCTGCCGTGGCGAGTGGCCCGCGGGTGGGCGTTGCGGGTCCGGGCGGAAGCACTGAGTATCCGTGGCGTTTTTGGGTTGAAGATGATCCAACGGTGTCCAAGTACAAGGCTGCCAGGCCACGGACGCGTAACACTGCCGGGTGACGTTCACCGTACCCCCCACGTTTACCGAAATCGCTGTAGAATGGACGGTCTGTCTTTTGCGATAGGGGTTACGGTTCGATGCACGACGCTGATTTGGTCCACGAGCAGGAATATGTTGCCGGGCTGTACGCCCGGCTCGATGAGCTGCGCGCTGAAAAGCGCGCCCAGCTGGCGCAGGTGCGCAAGGCCGGCGCGGTGGGAACCATGCAGAACGTCTCGGAGCGGGATGCCTTCGCGGCACTGTACGAAGACCGCCTGGCCCAGCTCGACGCCGTCGACGACCGCCTCGTCTTCGGGCGCCTTGACCTCGATTCGGGCGAGGCGCAATACATCGGCCGTATTGGTCTGTCCACGGCCGATCTCCAGCGGCTCATGGTCGACTGGCGTGCGCCCGAAGCAGGCCACTTCTATCAAGCGACCGCGTTCGATCGCCAAGGCGTCCGCCGTCGTCGCCACCTGATCCTTCAGGGACGCGACGTCAAAGCGATCGAAGACGACGTCCTGGACGCCGGGATGCTCGCTGACAACGACTCACTCCAGGGCGAAGGCGCGTTGCTGGCGGCGCTCAATTCCAAGCGCACCGGCCGTATGTCGGACATCGTGGGCACCATCCAGTCCGAGCAGGACCGGATCATTCGTTCCTCCATTTCGGGCGCGTTGGTGGTCCAGGGCGGCCCCGGGACGGGCAAAACCGCCGTGGCCCTGCACCGTGCCGCCTATTTGTTGTATACCCACCGCGAGCGGCTCAAGAGCGCCGGTGTTCTGCTTGTTGGGCCGTCGTCGTCCTTCATGCATTACATCGAACGAGTGCTGCCCTCGCTCGGTGAGACCGGTGTGGTCATGGCCAGCCTCGGCCGCCTCATGCCCGGGATTCACGCCATTCCCGAGGAAGACGCCGATGTTGCCGCGCTCAAGGGCAAGCTGGACATGGCAACCGTGGTGGCAAACGCCGTAGCCAACCGGCAACGGACGCCTGCAGAAGACCGCATCCTCGAAGTTGATTCGCGGAAGCTGACACTGACGGTCCGCCAAGTACGCCGTGCCAGGGAAAAAGCCCGCGCCACTGGAAAGCCTCACAACGAAGCCCGGCTCACGTTCGTCAAAATCCTCCTGCGTGAGCTCACGGAGCAGTTGACGGACCTCGTTGAGGAAGGAAACATCGGCAACAACGCCGACCGCGCCTACCTTGCCGAGGACGTCCGGTCCGCCCGCGATGTACGCATCGCGCTGAACCTCTGCTGGATGCCGATGACGCCCGAGAAACTCATTTCAGAGCTTTTCAGCAAGCCGGCCATCCTTGAAGCCTGCACGCCGCACCTGACGTCCGCCCAGCGGGCCCTGTTGCAGCGCCCGGTGGATGCACCATGGACTGAAGCGGATGTTCCGCTGCTGGATGAGGCGGCCGAGTTGCTGGGTGAACTGGACCCGGCCGCCGGCAGGGGGCTGGCCCAGCAGGAAGCAGACCGGGCCCGCGATCTTGCCAACGCGAAGCAGACTCTCGCCAATATGGAAGCCATGGGCGTCGACGTCCTGGTCACGGCTGAGGAGCTTGCCGAGCAGAACCAGGAGCGTGAGGGACGGTTGACCGCTGCCGAGCGCGCCACCAGCGACCGTTCGTGGGCCTTCGGCCACATTGTGGTTGACGAAGCCCAGGAACTCTCGCCCATGCAGTGGCGGCTCCTGGTGCGGCGCTGCCCGCTGAAGTCCTTCACCATTGTGGGCGATATCGCCCAAACGAGTGCAGCAGCCGGTGCCAATTCGTGGCAAAGCGCGCTGGCGCCGTCGTTCGGTGACCGCTGGACGCTGGAAGAACTGACCGTCAACTACCGCACTCCGTCGCAGATCGCAGAAGCCGCTGTTCGCATGGCCAACCGAGCAGGCTTGGTTGTTTCGGCTCCCAAGGCTGTCCGTGAAGGCAAATGGTCACCCATTGTGGACCACGTGGAGGCCGACGGCATCGTGAAGCGCTTGGTTGAAGTCCTGCCGGAGGAAGTGGAAGCGATCGACGGCGGCCTGCTGGCTGTTATTGCCGACGGTCCCTTGCTGCCGGAGGCCACTGCTGCGCTGCGGGAGGTCTACGGGCGCCGCATCGGCAGCGGCGCAGGCAGCTACCAGCAAGACATCGTGGTGATCAGTCCCAAGGAAGCAAAGGGCCTGGAGTTCGATGGCGTTGTGGTCTTGGAACCGGCTGCCATGTTGAATCACGAGCACGGCAAGGTGGGCGACCTCTACGTTGCCATGACCCGTGCCACGCAGCGTCTGCGCCTCATCGCGGCCGCACCGGTACCGGCCGGCATCGAGCGCTAGGAAAAACGGACCCCGTAAGCCTGCTAACTTAGATCTCGTGTCACACGTAAACAACCTCGAGTCCCAGCACAACGATCCCGCCTTTGCCAACGTCTGGCAGGAGCTCAAATGGCGCGGTCTGGTCCACGTTTCCACTGATGAAACTGAACTGGAAAAACTGCTCGCCGGGGACCCGATCACGTATTACTGTGGCTTCGATCCCACCGCGCCTTCACTGCACCTGGGCAACCTGGTGCAGTTGCTGGTGATGCGTCGGCTGCAGTTGGCCGGACACAAACCGCTTGGTTTGGTGGGTGGCTCCACCGGCCTGATCGGCGACCCGCGACCGACTGCGGAACGTACCTTGAACACCAAGGACACCGTCGCGGAGTGGGTTGGCTACCTTCAGGGTCAGGTGCGCCGTTTCCTTAGCTTCGAGGGCGGGAACTCTGCCCGCATGGTCAACAACCTCGATTGGACTGCGCCGCTCAGCGCGATCGATTTCCTCCGCGAGATCGGCAAGCACTTCCGTGTTGGCACCATGCTCCGCAAGGACGCCGTGGCCTCGCGCCTGAGCTCAGATGAAGGCATCAGTTACACAGAGTTCAGCTACCAGATCCTGCAGGGCATGGACTACCTTCAGCTCTTCCGCGATTACGGCTGTGCTTTGCAGACCGGTGGCTCGGACCAGTGGGGCAACCTCACCAGTGGAACCGAACTTATCCGCAAGGTGGAAGGCAAGAGCGTGCACGCTCTGGGCACTCCGCTGATCACCAACTCGGACGGAACCAAGTTTGGCAAGAGCGAAGGCAACGCCATCTGGCTGGACCCGGACATGTGCAGCCCGTACACGTTCTACCAGTTCTGGCTGAACACGGCCGACGCTGATGTGGTTGATCGTCTCAAGGTGTTCACCTTCCTGTCCCGCGCCGAGATCGAAGCACTTGGCCAGGCTGTGGAAGAGCGTCCCTTTGCCCGTGAAGGTCAGAAGAAGCTTGCCTTCGAAGTGACCTCCCTGGTTCATGGCGTGGACGCCACCGAAAAAGTCATCGCCGCTTCGGCTGCGCTCTTCGGCAACGGCGACCTCACCGTACTGGACGAGCGGACCCTCGAAGCTGCCACGGCCGAACTTCCCTCCGCCACCGTTGATGCTGATGGTCTCGGCATCATCGACCTCCTGGTCGCCTCGGGGCTCTCGGACAGCAAGTCGGCCGCCCGTAGAACAGTGGGCGAAGGTGGTGCCTACGTGAACAACGCCAAGGTGTCCGATCCTGACGCCGTCATTACCCGCGAGCAGCTGCTTCACGGACGCTACTTGCTTCTTCGTCGCGGGAAGAAGAACCTGGCCACCATTGAGGTCTCGGCCTAGGTTCACTTTTCCATCCCGTTCCGAAAGGGCCGGCACCTTCATGGGTGCCGGCCCTTTCTGCGTTCCCAGCCCGGTAACCGTTCCCCCCTTTTTGGACGTTCTCTCACGTCCCTCGGGTTTGGGGTCGTCGCTCTCTCACATCCCTCGGGTTTGAACTCATCGCTCTCTCATTTTTGGTGGGGTGTGTTGGTGTTTTGGGGGTTCGACGGCGGTGTGTTGGGTTGGTGGGTTTGTCGGCTGGTGTCTGGTGGTTGGGTTGTGTGATGGGCTTCACTGGAATTTGTCGTTGTTGTTTTGGGGTGGTTTTGGGGTGTGGTGGGGTTGTTTTCCTTGTGTTGGCGGGGGTTTTGGGTGGTGTTGGTGTGGATTTGGTGTGGGGGTTGGGCGCGTGTAGAGTTATTCGAGTCGCCGCCGCTGATGCGGAAAGATAGCGACCGACTCCCTTTCAATTCACCGGTTCCGGTAGTGCTTTTGTGTGCTTCTGGTTGGTGTGGGAGGCCCGGGTTTTGGTTTGCTTTGTGCGGCCTGGTCGGGTAACTTTGAAAAGTTGCTCCGGAGCGATTCCGGGACCTGTGAGGGTTCTGGTTGGTGCCGGGTGTGTCTGTTGTTTGAGAACTCAATAGTGTGCCAAGTTTGTTGATGCCGATTGTTTTTTTGATTGGTTGAAATTATGGCTGGATCATTGCGCACCCCCGTGTGTGGTGGTCTGGTTTTCAGCTGGTTTCGAATTTTGTGCAGCCG
>NZ_LNUV01000003.1:541010-593958 GCF_001512285.1 Arthrobacter sp. EpRS71
AAGACCCACAGCGCCGATGGTACTGCACCCGGGAGGGTGTGGGAGAGTAGGACACCGCCGGACAACCATTCACGGGGAGCCCCGACCACACAGGTCGGGGCTCCCCGCATTTAACAACCAAAACCACACAGCTCTCTGCCTGGCGTGATGGCTCCCATGACCGATGAGCGCCGGTGGTGCGGGGCGACTGGGAAGCGTCGCGCTTGTGAGACTTGCCACGGGACGCCCCATAGCGGTCCTCAGCGTTCTGTCGCTGCGGCGGGGTCGAATAGAATTGAATCAGATATACGAGTCGGCAGCTGCGTGCTGCTGGCGGCGTGACAACGAAATAAGGGTTATGAGCGACTACGCACGCGCCAGTGGTCGGCTCGCAACAGGAGGAATCCACCATGGCTGAGCACAACGGCGGCAATCGCGGCGGTAATCGCGGAAACTTCGGCGGGAACCGGGACGACCGCGGTTCGTACCGCCCCAACAACAACTCCGGCGGGGACCCTCGTGGGTTCCGTTCCAGGGAAAACCGGGACGGTAATGATCGTCCGGCTCGTGACGGTGAGCGCCGTCCCTTTAACAGTGATCGTGGGGATCGTCCTGCCCGTGATGGTGAGCGTCGTTCCTTCGGTGGCGACCGCGACCGCAAGCCTTTCGGCGATCGTAATGATCGTCCCGCCCGTGATGGCGAGCGTCGTCCCTTTAACAATGACCGTGGCGATCGGCCTGCCCGCGATGGTGGGCGTCGTTCATTCGGGGATCGTAATGATCGTCCCGCCCGTGATGGTGAACGTCGCTCCTTCGGTGGCGACCGCGACCGCAAGCCTTTCGGGGATCGTAATGATCGTCCCGCCCGTGATGGTGAACGTCGCTCCTTCGGTGGCGACCGCGACCGCAAGCCTTTCGGGGATCGTAATGATCGTCCTGCCCGTGATGGTGAGCGTCGTCCGTTCAACAATGACCGTGGCGATCGTAAGCCCTTCGGCGACCGGCCCGAGCGTGGACCGCGGAACTTTGATGGTCCCCGCCGCGACAACGATGACCGTCGCTCCTTCGGTGGCGACCGCGACCGCAAGCCGTTCGGTGATCGTAATGATCGTCCTGCCCGTGATGGTGAGCGTCGTCCGTTCAACAATGACCGCGGTGACCGCAAGCCCTTCGGCGACCGGCCCGAGCGTGGACCGCGGAGCTTTGATGGTCCCCGCCGCGACAACGGCGACCGTCGCTCCTTCGGTGGCGACCGCGACCGGAAGTCCTTTGGTGGCGACCGCGACCGCAAGCCCTTCGGCGACAGGCCCGAACGGGGCGGCGAGCGTCGTTCCTTTGGTGGGGACCGCAACGAACGGGGTGGCGCATGGGAAGAGCGTCCTGCACGGGTTCCCAACGCCAAGGACATCCGCAGCGCCAACCGACCCGACCGTGAGCGTTCCCCCGAAATTGATGAGGACGTCACGGGCAAGGAACTCGACCGCGCTACGGGCCACCAGATCAAGACCCTTGAGGAGCAGAGCGCAGGGTGGGTTGCCAAGCACCTGGTGATGGCCGGGCGTCTGATCGACATTGAGCCCGAACTTGCCTTCCAGCATGCCCTTGCTGCAAGCCGGCGCGGTGGACGCCTTTCAGTAGTACGTGAAGCGGTAGGCCTGACCGCTTACGCCGCCGGCCACTACGGCGAAGCGCTGCGTGAATTCCGTACCTACCGCCGCATCAGTGGGTCCAACGTGCACTTGCCGGTGATGGCCGACTGCGAGCGTGGCCTCGGCCGTGCTGACCGTGCACTGGACATGGTCCGCTCTCCCGAAGCCCAGGATCTTGACGCTCCGGGCAAGGTTGAGCTCGCCATTGTTGCCTCCGGCGCACGTGCAGACCTCAATCAGCTGGATGCTGCTGTCAGCGAGCTCGAGATCCCACAGCTGGACATCAACCGGGCCTTCTCTTACAGCCCGCGCCTCTTCCGCGCATACGCTGAAGCGTTGGCTGCGGTGGGTCGTACTGAGGAAGCCGATAAGTGGGCCCGCCAGGCGCTCGTTGCTGAGAGCGCCTTGGGTGTTGGCGACTTCGCTGAGCCCGAAATTCTTGATCTTGGCTGGGACGAGCAGGAAGAAGCAGACGCCCGGAAGCCGCGCTTCGAGAAGCCGGCGCTGGACGCCGACGTCGTGAAGCCGGAAACGGAAACGGTCATTGTTGAGGCTGCAGCTGCCGACGTCGAGCATGATGAGGTTGAGCTTGATGATGCGGAATCGGACTACTTTGACTCCGATGACGCAGAATCTGACATCGATTCAGCTGAAGACGAGGTAGAGGCAAAAGACGAAGATACCGAGAACGAGGGCTCCGACTCCCAGCATGGCTGATTCACTGATTTCCTCCTTTGATGCCGTCCTTTCGGACTTGGACGGTGTGGTCTATGCAGGACCACATGCCATCCCCGGTGCCGTGGAGGCGTTGCGGCGTCTCGAAACCGTGGACGTGGGTCTGGGGTATGTGACTAATAACGCCTCCCGCACCCCGGCCCAGGTTGCGGCGCATTTGCGTGAGCTGGGTGCCCCGGCGGAGGACCATCAAGTGGTCAGTTCCTCCCAGGCAGCAGGGGAGCTTTTGGCTTCCATGCTGCCTGCGGGGGCGCATGTGCTCATTACTGGTAGTGCGGCATTGGCCCATGAGATCGAGTTGGTGGGGCTTAAGCCGGTGCACAGCGCCGCGGAATCCCCGGTGGCGGTGGTCCAAGGGTTTAACCCGGAGATCGGTTGGAAGGATCTGGCGGAGGCATCCTATGTTGTGGCTGGGGGAGCCATGTGGTTTGCCACGAACACGGACATGTCCATTCCGCAGGCCCGTGGGATGGCGCCGGGGAATGGAACTTTGGTTGCCGCTGTGGCGGCGGCTACGGGTAAGAAGCCATTGGTGGCCGGCAAGCCCGAGGCGCCTCTCTTCCACGCAGCGGCGAAACGGTTGCATGCCCGTCACCCGCTGGTGGTGGGGGACCGTTTGGACACCGATATTCTGGGTGGCAACCGTGCAGGGTTTGCGACGGCGGCCGTCCTCACCGGGGTGGACACCACCCACACCATCCTTGCGGCGCGGACGGATGAACGTCCTGATTTCCTTCTGGCTGACTTGGAGGGTCTTTACGCGCCGTACCCGGAGGTTACCAGCGACGGCGATACGTTCCGTTGCGGTGCGGCTTCAGCAGTTGCCGGGAACGGCACGGTGACCGTCACGGGAGACGAGGACGACCTCGACGCTTGGCGTGCGGCCTGTGCCGCGTGGTGGGCTGCGGTTCCCGACACGGACGTGGCACATGCGCCGCAGCTGGAATGGCGAAATCACTAGACTGGTGCGATGACCGAGCCCCAACATTCCGAGCCCTCACCTCCTGAGGTGGAACCTGAACGTCCTGCAGTGCAGTGGCCTGAGGCGCCGGTTCCCACGGGAGATCCTCTGGTGGACAGGGCTCTTAGCCTGCTGGATGGCGTCGTCGATTCGCCCGTCCCAGACCATGGGGAGCTGTACAGCGGCGTCCATGATGGGCTCTTGGAAGCTTTGGACGCGGAACCGGGACTTCCGGCACCACCTCAAAGCAGCCCGCGCCCGGAAGGCGACAGTTAACGAATGCCAAGACTTGATCAGGAACTCGTCACCCGTGGGCTGGCGAGGTCGCGTACGCATGCCGCCAAACTCATCAGTGATGGCAAAGTCAGCTCGAACGGGCACGTCCTCCTCAAAGCAGCCCACCAGGTGGATGCTGAGACGGGGTTGGATGTCGAGTCCCATCTGGAAGACATTTACGTCAGCCGTGCCGGGCATAAGCTGGCCGGCGCGCTAAAGGCTTTCCCCGCCGTCGTGGTTTCCGGAAAGCGGTGTCTGGACGCTGGCGCCTCCACCGGCGGTTTCACTGATGTCCTGCTGCGACAGGGTGCCTCCCAGGTGGTGGCCGTGGATGTGGGGCATGGCCAACTGGTGGCCCACCTTCGGGATGATCCCAAGGTGGAAGTCCACGAAGGCCTCAACGTGAGGTACATGACTCCGGAGCAGATCGGCGGCCCGGCCACGTTGACGGTGGCTGACTTGTCCTTCATTTCCTTGACGCTGGTCCTGTGGCCGCTCGCGCAGTGCACCGAGCCGGGCGGCGATATGGTCCTCATGGTCAAACCACAATTTGAGGTTGGCAAGGAACGCTTGAGCCGAACCGGTGTGGTGTCCTCGGAGAATGAACGACGCCGGGCGGTAGCCCAGGTGGCCCGGGCGGCAGTGGATGCCGGCCTTGAACTTCAGGACCTGGCAGCCAGCCCGCTTCCGGGCCAGGACGGAAATGTTGAATACTTCCTGTGGATGAAGCGCAGGATGTCCACGGTGTTGCCTAAGATCGAAGAGCGGGACGAGGACGTTGCTGCGTTGATCAAGAAACTCTGGCCGAACCACTAGAAAGCAGATCCGATGAGCAGGCGTGTACTTGTCCTTGCCCACACAGGGCGGGAGGAATCGCTCCGCGCAGCGTGGGATGCATGTACGCAACTGCATGCCTCCGGTCTGGTTCCAGTGCTGCAGAAATCCGAACTCGCCGATATCGAACGTTTTTTCGGTGCGCTTGATACGCCCATCGAGATCCTCAATGATCACGTCAATCTGGAGGACGTGGAGTTGGTGATGGTCCTGGGCGGCGATGGCACCATCCTCCGCGCTGCTGAACTGGTCCGTGAGGTGGATGTCCCCCTGCTGGGTGTCAACCTGGGCCACGTGGGATTCCTTGCGGAAAGTGAACGCGCGGATCTGGCCCAGACAGTGGAATGGATAGCCAGCCGTCAGTACACGGTGGAAGAACGCATGACCATTGATGTCCAGGTGTGGGTCAAAGGCCAGAAGATTTGGCACACGTGGGCTTTGAACGAGGCTGCCATTGAGAAGGCCAACCGGGAACGGATGTTGGAGGTTGTCACAGAGGTGGATGAGCGTCCGTTGACGTCGTTCGGCTGTGATGGTGTTGTTCTTGCGACGCCCACGGGTTCCACGGCCTACGCCTTCTCCTCGGGAGGTCCCGTGGTGTGGCCCGAGGTTGAAGCTTTGGTCATTGTTCCCATCAGTGCACATGCGCTTTTTGCCAAGCCCTTGGTGGTGTCCCCGCGGTCCAAGCTGGCCGTGGAAATCATGAACCGGACCGACGCTTTGGGGGTCCTCTGGTGTGATGGCCGCCGTTCGGTGGATCTGCCGCCTGGCGCGCGCGTTGAAGTAACGCGGTCTGCCACCCCGGTACGGCTGGCCAGGACGCACAAGACCCCGTTCTCTGCGCGCTTGGTCCGCAAGTTCCAGCTTCCTATCCATGGCTGGCGTGGCCCGGCCCCTCGGAGCGGCGAAGTCCACACCGGTCCCATCCCTGTCATCCGGACCTTGTCACCGGCTCCGTTGCCCAGTCCCCGGGACTCCGATGCGTCCCAGGACCTGGGGTACGGTGAGCCATCAGACCCCACGAATGCGAAGTGAACCATGCTCGAAGAACTCCGAATCCGTGACCTTGGCGTCATCACCGATGCCGCCCTGCCGCTAGGCCCTGGCCTCAGCGTCGTCACCGGCGAAACCGGTGCGGGCAAGACCATGGTGGTGACCGCCGTCGGACTTCTTCTTGGCGCCCGTTCGGACGCCGGTGCCGTTCGCAGCGGAGCCAAATCCGCGTCGGCCGAGGCTGTGTTGAAGCTTGATCCCTCGCACAGTGCTGTGGAGCGCGCCAAGGAGGCCGGCGGCGAGGCGGAGGAGTTCGACGGCGTTGCTGAACTCCTGCTGGCCCGCACCGTGGGTGCCGACGGGCGCAGCCGTGCCTTCGTTGGCGGGCGCGCGGCACCGGTGGGTGTGTTGGCTGAGTTGGGTGAAAGCCTGGTGGTGGTCCATGGCCAGTCGGACCAGATCCGGCTCAAAAGCGCCACCGCGCAGCGGCACGCCTTGGACAGGTTCGCCGGCACACCTTTGGCCAAGACGCTGGGGGAGTACCAGGAGCTGTTCAACCACTGGAAGGCTATCCAGTCCGAACTTGAGACGCTGCGCCGCGAAGCCCGCGAGCGTTTGCGGGAGGCTGAGTCCTTGGACGTTGCCCTCAAGGAAATTGATGAAGTGGATCCCCAGCCGGGTGAGGATGAGACGCTCAAGGCAGAGGCTGTAAAGCTGGCAAACGTAGAAGAGTTGCGTTTGGCGGCAGCTGCTGCCCACGAGTCGCTCATTGCCGAAGAGTTCGGAGACGCCGGCGATGCCACCACCATGGTGGATGCCGCTAAACGGACGCTGGAGCACGTGGCGGAACATGACGAGGAACTTGGTTCCGCGGCACAACGGCTGGCCGAGGTGGGCTTCCTCCTCAATGACATTGCCGCCGAGTTGTCCAGCTACCAGGCTGCGCTGGACACGGAAGGCCCTGAGCGGCTCTCCGAAATCGAGGATCGCCGGGCTGCCCTGGCCAAACTGATTCGCAAATACGCGCCGAGTATTGATGAAGTGCTGGAGTGGGCTGCTACGGCGAGGACCCGCTTGGACGAGTTGCAGGACGATTCAAGCCGTATTGAGTCCTTGGACGCCGAGGTGGTTTCCGCGGAGGCGACCCTGCGCAAGCTGGCTTCGACCATCACCAAGGCCCGCCTCAAAGCTGCCAAGGACCTGTCATCCCGGGTCAGCGCCGAGCTGAAGGCCTTGGCCATGGCTGATGCCACCTTGATCATCGAGGTGGATGGCAGCGGCGCATTGGGCCCTTGGGGCACCGATGAGATCGCTTTCCTCCTCCAGCCCCACTCCGGAGCTCCGGCCAGACCCCTGGGCAAGGGAGCCTCCGGCGGTGAACTGTCCAGGGTCATGCTGGCGATCGAGGTAGTGCTTGCCGCCGTAGATCCTGTCCCGACGTTTGTCTTCGATGAAGTGGACGCCGGCGTGGGTGGGCGCGCCGCCGTGGAAATCGGACGCAGGCTGGCCATGCTTGCCCGGCACGTCCAGGTCCTGGTGGTGACGCACCTGCCGCAGGTGGCAGCGTTCGCCGATCACCACATCCGCGTGACCAAAACTTCCGTGCGCGGCGCTGATGGGAAGACCACCACCGGCTTCACCTCCAGCGATGTGCAATTGCTGAGCGATGATGAGCGCGTCAAGGAGCTTGCCCGCATGCTGGCCGGCCAAGAGGATTCCGAGAGCGCACAGGCGCATGCCCAGGAATTGCTGGACGACGCCAAGCTCTTGCCGCAGCGGGCCTAGCGTTTGGGGCGTAGCGGGCGATTCGGGCGTTGCGGCGGGGAAGTGCGAGCACCATCACATCCGTGCACTTATTCCGCCCGGGTCTTGCCTGGAATGCGGTGGTGAGCAACTATTGACCATTTGGGGAATCCGAACAGACGCTTGGAAGGCGTAATTGATGATAAGCTCGAATTCCGTGGTGCAGCGATCAAATTCCCGTGTAAATTCCCGGTTCCCGGGCTCGTCCAAGACGACCAAACACATCTTCGTCACCGGTGGTGTGGCGTCCTCGCTCGGTAAGGGTCTGACGGCTTCCAGCCTCGGTCACCTGCTGCGGGCACGTGGTTTGTCTGTAACAATGCAGAAGCTCGATCCCTATCTGAACGTGGATCCGGGCACGATGAACCCCTTCCAGCACGGCGAAGTATTCGTGACGGACGACGGCGCCGAAACCGACCTCGACATCGGACACTACGAGCGCTTCCTCGATGAAAACCTTGAAGGTTCGGCCAACGTCACAACAGGCCAGATCTACTCCACCGTCATCGCCAAGGAACGTCGCGGCGAGTACCTCGGAGACACCGTGCAGGTTATTCCGCACATCACCGATGAAATCAAGCGCCGCATGCGCCTGCCTGCCGAAGGTAAGAACGCTCCGGACGTCATCATCACCGAAATCGGTGGCACGGTGGGCGACATCGAGTCGCAGCCGTTCTTGGAGTCGGCCCGCCAGGTCCGCCAGGATGTGGGCCGAAACAACGTCTTCTTCCTGCACGTTTCACTGGTCCCGTACATCGGTCCTTCCCAGGAACTGAAGACCAAGCCCACGCAGCACTCCGTGGCAGCCCTTCGCTCCATCGGCATCCAGCCGGAAGCAATCGTGATCCGTTCGGACCGCGAAGTGCCGGACGCCATGCGGGAGAAGATTGGCCGCATGTGCGACGTCGACATCGACGCCGTGGTCAACGCCGCTGACGCCCCCAGCATCTATGACATCCCCAAAACGCTGCACTCCCAGGGCCTGGACTCCTACATCGTCCGCGCACTGGACCTGCCGTTCAAGGACGTGGACTGGAGCAAGTGGGACAAGCTGCTTGAAGCTGTCCACAACCCCAAGCACGAGGTCGAAATCGCCTTGGTGGGTAAGTACATCGACCTCCCGGATGCTTACCTCTCGGTGACCGAGGCACTCCGTGCCGGTGGTTTTGCCAACGAAGCCAAGGTCAAGATCCGCTGGGTCCCCTCGGACGAATGTGAAACCCTTGCTGGTGCCACCAAGTCCCTGGCCGGCGTGGACGCCATTTGCGTACCTGGTGGCTTCGGTATCCGTGGCCTCGAAGGCAAACTTGGCGCTTTGAAGTTCGCCCGCGAATCCAAGCTCCCTGTCCTTGGCCTGTGCCTCGGCCTGCAGTGCATGGTGATCGAGTACGCCCGCAACGTGGTTGGCCTTGAAGGTGCTTCCTCGAGCGAGTTCGAGCCCGATTCCAAGTACCCGGTCATTGCCACCATGGAAGAGCAGCTGGACATTGTGGACGGCAAGGGCGACCTCGGCGGCACCATGCGCTTGGGCCTCTACGAAGCCAAGCTGGACGAGGGCTCGGTCATTGCCGAGACGTACGGCACCACCACGGTCAGCGAACGCCACCGCCACCGTTACGAGGTCAACAACAAGTACCGCGAGCAGATCGCTGCCAAGGGCCTGGTGTTCTCCGGTACCTCTCCTGATGGCAAGCTCGTTGAATACGTGGAGCTTCCCCGCGAAGTCCACCCGTTCTATGTGGCAACGCAGGCGCACCCGGAGCTCAGCTCCCGCCCGACGCGTCCGCACCCGCTGTTCGCAGGCCTGGTCAAGGCTGCCCTGGAGCGTCGCGAGGGCGTTGCCGTGGACACCAAGGCCGATGCCCGCGCGGTAGCTGCCAAGTAAACGCAAGATCTAACGAAGGACGGCGCGATGCCCGGTATTTCTGAAACCCCCCGCACGTTAAGGCAGGTTTCGGACATGCCGAGCCCGCGCCGTCTTTTGTCTACCAACAAGGTTTACGAAGGCCGCATTTGGGACGTCGTCAGCGACTCCTTCCAGCTCAGCGAAGACACTGACACCCTGGTCCGCGACTACATCGACCATCCCGGTGCAGTGGCGGTTCTTCCCATGAACGTGGACGGCGAGATTCTTCTGCTCAAGCAGTACCGTCATCCCGTTGCCATGGATCTCTGGGAGATCCCGGCGGGCCTGTTGGACGTGGAAGGCGAGGACTTCGTAGTGGGGGCTGCGAGGGAACTCGCTGAAGAAGCGGACCTGAATGCCGCCACCTGGAACGTCCTGGCTGACTTCTTCAACTCTCCGGGCTCCTCCAGTGAGGCCATCCGCATCTATTTGGCGCGCGGTCTTAGCGATGTTCCTGAAGCGGACCGCCATACGCGGACTGACGAGGAAGCGGAGATCGAGCTTCACTGGGTACCCCTGGATGATGCCGTGCGGGCAGTGCTTGAGGGCCGGCTGCACAACCCCTCGGCTGTGGTGGGCATCCTGGCCGCCGCAGCTGCGAAGGCTGATGGATTCACCAGCCTGCGGCCCGCCAACGCACCCTGGCCGGCCCACCCGAGCCAGCGCTGAGCATGACCGAAGCCGCCACACGCACGGTCAATGGCATTGACCGTGCCATCACCGACTACCTGCAGCATGTTGGTGTGGAACGTGGCTTGGCTGCCAACACGTTGGCCGCGTACCGCCGTGATCTGGCCCGATACTCAAACTTCCTTGCCGCCCAAGGCGTGGAGCACCCCGGCAACATCACCCGGCATCATGTAACGGCCTTTGTTCAGGCCCTGTCCGACGGATCCGACGGCGCGGCAACATTGGGTGTCCGCTCAGCGGCCCGCACGGTGGTGGCCGTCCGCGGCCTCCACAAGTTTTGGGCTCTGGAAGGAACCACGACGGCGGACCCCGCCGGCGATGTCCACCCGCCAATGCCGGGCAAGAGACTGCCCAAGGCCATCAGCGTGGGCGAAGTGACACGCATCCTGGAAGCTGCGGGCTCAGATACCGCTACAGGCCTTCGAGACCGGGCATTGCTGGAGTTCCTCTACTCCACCGGGGCCCGCATCAGCGAGGCCGTTGGTTTGGACGTGGATGACGTGTCCCTCGAAGTCACGGGGGGCGATCCCGCCATCGTGAGGCTGTTCGGTAAAGGGTCCAAAGAGCGTCTGGTGCCGCTTGGCTCGTACGGAGCCCGCGCCGTCGGGGCCTATGTTGTGCGTGGCAGGCCGCTCTTGGCGTCCAAAGGTAAAGGCACACCGGCATTGTTCCTCAACGCACGGGGCGGCCGTATCAGCCGGCAAAGCGCCTGGACCATCCTCAAGGCTGCGGCAGAGAAAGCCAATATCACCAAGGACGTTTCGCCGCATACGTTACGTCATTCCTTTGCCACCCACCTTTTGGAAGGCGGCGCTGACGTCAGGGTGGTGCAGGAGCTGCTGGGGCACGCGTCCGTAACCACTACGCAGGTTTATACGCTGGTCACCGCTGACACGCTGCGCGAGGTTTACGCCGCAGCGCACCCGAGGGCTCTCGGCTAGATCGTCCGCGCTCAGCCGGCGGGCTTGCTAGCCGAGCACGTTCAGTGTCAGCTCCACGGCGTCCACAAACAGGGCCAGCAGGGACGTCCCCAACCCAGCCACCAGCAACAGGCCCGGGTGGGCCAGTCCCACCACCACGCGTTTGAGGCGGGGGCGTCCTTTGAGGAATTTCTTCGGAACGCGTGTCTTGACCGGAACCTGCCGCCAGCCCCGCAGCCGCCGCAGGAACCACGCACAACGGACGATGAATGCCATCCACAGGATGGAGAGCACCAGCGGAACCGCGGCCAGCATGAGGTTGAAACCCAGTGCCGTGACTTCTTTTTCGGAATCACCGATCACTGACTGGACGGTGGTGGAAATTGACGCACTCATCACCACGGAGGCGGCCCACACCATGAAGGCTGCCACCAGCGCCAGGAACCGAACAAAAAAGTGACCAAGAACCGTCGCGTCCACAGCCCTGAGATGGCTTCGCGGCGTGGCATGCAGCACCACCAGTGTTGACATGAGCGTGGGGAGGGCCGCCACCAGAACCAGCAAATACCAGGTCCATCCGGCCAGGTCCACCACTTCATCCAGGACGATGAGCCCGGCCCACACCACTGTCCAGGCCCAGCCGGCGTAGAGCGGGTGCGCCACGAGCCATCGAGGGAGCCAGGCGTCCCGTTCGGCTTTGTTGGTGGCGGGCGTTTCATCGACCGGCTCAGCCATGGTGGATGCAGCTTCCGCAATGTCGTCGACGGCGGCCGCAGTGGCACGCGCGTCACCCCCACCTTCAGTCATGGGCTCACTGTAGCAATGGCAGCCGCGCCGGGGGAGATCAGGTTAAGGTAGGCAGCATGACTGCAGCCCATGTGACTTTATGCTTCCTGCTCCGCGACGGCGCGGAAGGCGCGCAGGTCCTGCTCGGGACCAAAAAGACCGGCTTTGGCCGGGGCAAGGTGGTGGGTGTTGGCGGCCATGTGGAACCGGGGGAGACAGCGCCAGAGGCAGCATGCCGGGAGGTCATGGAGGAAGCCAACGTTCTGGTGCGCACGCAGGACCTGATTCCTGCCGGAACAGTCGACTTCGTGTTTCCGGCCAGGCCGGACTGGGATATGGCCACCACTGTTTTCCTCGCCCGTGCCTGGGAAGGGGAGCCATCGGAAAGCGACGAGATCGCGCCGGAGTGGTTCCCCGTGGCGCAGCTTCCTGTGGAGCGGATGTGGGCAGATGCCGAACACTGGCTGCCGGCAATGATCTCAGGGCAGCGAATCGCCGTGCGGGTGGCCTTGGCGGCAGACAACGAGAACGTGGCTGATGTCCGCACCCTTGAGTGGGTGGACCCCCAGCTGTAGCAGGAGCGAGGAAAGAACGACGCCGGGCCGGTCGCCTTTCGGTGACCGGCCCGGCGTCGTACTTCTCAGTGCTGTACCGGAAACATTAGGGGACGTGCCGCTCTTCGCGCCCGTTGTATTCGCTGAGCGGGCGGATCAGGGAGTTGGATGCTACTTGTTCCATGATGTGGGCGGTCCAGCCGGTGATGCGGCTGGCGACGAACAGTGGGGTGAACGTGGGGGTGTCGAAGCCCATGAGGTGGTAGGTGGGGCCGGCGGGGTAGTCGAGGTTGGGCTTGATGGCCTTGGCTTCGTCCATGGCTTGTTCGAGCCCGTTGTAGAGGCCGAGGAGTTCGGGGCGTCCGTAGTGGGCGATCATCTTGTCCAGGGCGGCTTTCATGGTGGGCACGCGGGAGTCGCCGTGCTTGTAGACGCGGTGTCCGAAGCCCATGACTTTCTTTTTCTGGGCGAGGGCGTCTTCCATCCAAGCCCGGGCGCGGGTGGCGGCTTCCTCGAGGGATTCTTCGCTGCGGATGCCGATCTCATCGAACGTGTGCATCACGGCCTCGTTGGCGCCACCGTGCAGCGGGCCCTTGAGGGCACCGATCGCGGCGGTCACGGCCGAGTGGAGGTCTGAGAGGGTGGAGGTGACTACGCGGGCGGTGAAGGTGGAGGCGTTGAAGGAGTGCTCGGCGTACAGGATCATGGAGACGTTGAACGCCTCTACGACTTCGGGGACCTGCTCTTCACCGAAGGTCATCCAGAGGAAGTTCGCCGAGTAGTCCAGGTCTTCCCGGGGCTCAACCACATCCTGGCCGCGGCGGCGGCGCTGGTCGTAGGCCACCACGGCGGGCATGGCAGCCCAGAGGTCGATTGCTTTCTTCATGTTGGCTTCGGGTGAGGAGTCCTCGGCCAGTTCGTGCCGGGCCCCGAGCACGGAGGCAGCTGTGCGGCACACGTCCATGGGATGGACCGTGGTGGGCAAGGTATCCACAACGGACTTCACCACGGGGTCCAGGGCGCGGCCTGCGCGTTCCCGGGCAGTAAACTCAGCCAGCTCTGTTTCGTTGGGCAGTTCGCCGTTCCAGAGCAGGTAGGCGACTTCTTCGAAGCTGCATTTTGCGGCCAGTTCCTGGACCGGGTAGCCGCGGTACAGCAGCGAGTTGGTGTCCGGGTTGACCTTCGAGACGGCGGTGTAATCCACCACGACGCCGGCAAGGCCCTTTTTGATGTCAACAGCTGCCATGCTGAACTCCTTCGTTCTTAAGGCAAGCGGCCCGGTGTCCCCGGACTGCCTGCTTTCCCCTGAATGAATCCCGGTCCTAGCGATTGCCAGGAACCCGGAAGTTGAAAACGCCGGTATCGAATTGGTTGTATGCCTCGTAGTCCACGAGTTCGTAGAGACGCGCACGCGTGAGCATGTTTTCCACGTGCGCTTCCTGGGTCCCCGCAGCCTTGATCGATTCCAGCGTACGCTCTGCAGCGCCCATGGCAATGCGGAGGAGTGTGACGGGGTAGATGACCATGTTCACGCCGACTCCTTGGAGTTGGTCCACGGTGAAGAGGTCGCTTTTGCCGAATTCGGTCATGTTGGCCAGGATGGGCACGTCCACGGCGTCGCGGATGGCTTGGAATTCGTCCAGGGTGGCCATGGCTTCGGGGAAGATCGCGTCGGCCCCGGCGTCCACGAGGGCTTTGGCGCGGTCTTGAGCGGCTTGGATTCCTTCGACGGCGCGGATGTCGGTTCGGGCCATGATGAGGAAGTTCGGGTCGCGGCGGGCATCTGCTGCGGCGCGGATGCGTTTGGTGGCGGTGTCGATGTCCACCACGTTTTTGCCGTCCAGGTGGCCGCAGCGTTTGGGGTTGAATTGGTCCTCGATGTGGCAGCCGGCCAGGCCTGCGTTTTCGAGTTCCTGGATGGTCCGGGCCACGTTCATGGGTTCGCCGAAGCCGGTGTCCGCGTCCACCAGTGAGGGCAGGTCCGTCATGCGGGCGATCTGTCCGGCGCGGGTGGCTACTTCGGTGAGGGTGGTGAGGCCGATATCGGGCAGGCCGAGGTCGTTGGCGAGGACGGCCCCGGAGATGTACACCCCGGCGAAGCCTTTTTCCTCGATCAGCCGTGCCGAGAGCGGGTTGAACGCTCCCGGGAACTGCTGCACGGCCCCGGAAGCCAGCAACTCCCGCAGCTTGACCCTCTTCTGTTCGGGGGTGGTTGTGGAGTACAGCATTTAGAACAGTCCCTTGGGTGCGTTGTTGAGGTCGATCACGCCGGGTGCTGCGGTGATGTTCAGTTGGTCCAGTTCGCCTTCGCCGAGTTCGGTGACGCGTTCGACGGCGGCGAGGAACCTTTCGATTTCGGCGTCCTCCACGAGCCCGGCAGCGAGGGTGCGGAACTTGTTGATGTATTGCTCGCGGGCGAACGGCCGGGCGCCGAGCGGGTGGGCGTCGGCCACGGCGATCTCGTCCGTGACAACAGACCCGTCCGTGAGTGTGATGACAACAGTGCCGCCGAAGGCCTTCTCCGCGATGTCCAGCGAGTGGTAGCGGCGGGTCCATTCCGGGTCTTCAACGGTGGTGACCTTGTGCCAGAGTTCCACGGTGTCCGGGCGGGCTGCGCGTTCGGGGGCGTAGGAGTCCACGTGGTGCCAGGCGCCGTCCTGCAGGGCGACGGTGAAGATGTATGGGATGGAGTGGTCCAGGGTTTCGCGGGACGCGGTGGGGGAGTACTTCTGGGGATCGTTCGCGCCGGACCCGATCACGTAGTGGGTGTGGTGGCTGGTCTTGATCAGCACGGATTCCACGTTGGCCGGGTCCGTGGTTTCGGGGTGCTCTTTGTGGAGTTTGCGGGCCAGGTCGATCCAGGCCTGGGCCTGGTATTCGGCGGAGTGTTCCTTGGTGTAGGTGTCCAGGATGGCGCGCTTGGCCTCCCCGGGCAGCGGCAACGGAACCTCGTAGGAGGCCTCCGGACCGTCGAGCATCCAGGCGATCACGCCGTCTTCGCCTTCGTAGATCGGCACGGGGGAGGTCTGGCCGCGCATGGAACGGTCCACGGCTTCAACGGCCATTTTGCCTGCGAACGCTGGTGCGTGGGCTTTCCAGGTGGAGATTTCGCCCTTGCGGGACTGCCGGGTGGCGGTGGTGGTGTGCAGGGCCTGGCCCACGGACTGGAAGATCGTCTCAACATCCAACCCCAACAACGTCCCGATGCCTGCGGCCGCGGACGGGCCGAGGTGGGCCACATGGTCGATCTTGTGCTGGTGCAGGCAGATGGCCTTGACCAGGTTCACCTGGATTTCGTAGCCGGTGGCGATGGCACGGACCAGGTCGGCGCCGTTGGAGCCCACATGCTGGGCAACGGCCAGGATCGGGGGAATGTTATCGCCCGGGTGGGAGTAGTCAGCGGCCAGGAACGTGTCGTGGTAGTCCAGTTCGCGCACGGCCACACCGTTGGCCCAGGCAGCCCACTCCGGGGAGACCTGCTCGCTGATGCCGAAAACGTGGGCGCCCTTGCCATTGGCGGACGGGGAATGGGTCAAGGCCTGCGCACGGGCCGCGACGATCGGTGCCCGGTTCAACGAAGCGATGGCAACCGAAGCGTTGTCGATCATCCGGTTAATCACCATGTCAGTGACCTCCGGTGTCACCTCCACGGCGTCCGCGGCAACCACGGCAATCTTGTGCGCCAACTGCTCCTCACGGGGCAGGTTCTCTTCGCTCTTATAGACGCGGACGTGGTTGTTCTTGACCATGATGCTCCTTCTGGTGGGACTTCTACCGTGCTGTGTGGGTGGCTTTGACGTGGGTGAGGCTGCGATGCAGGTGGACTGTGGTGGCCGCTTCTGCCAATCGGGGATTGCCGGCTGCGATGGCTTCGGCAATGGCCGCGTGCTCGGCCGCGGCTGCGTGGAGCCGGGTTGAGTCGTCGGCAGCGAGGCGGCGGACGCGGACCAAATGGACGCGCAGGCTCCGCATGGCATTGGCCAGATAGGAGTTGGCGATAGCGGAATCGATCGCGTCGTCCAGTCGGCTCACCAAGGCGTAGTACTCGTGCCGCGCTGGGTCGTTGCTGCTGAGCAGTTCAGGGGCCCGCAGCAGTTGCGCGTGCAGCTCGCCGAAGATGCCCGGTTCCCCTCGTTCGGCAGCCAACGCGGCCGCCCGGACTTCCAAGGTTTCGCGCAATTCGAACAGTTCGTCAATGCTGTCCAGCGAGATATCGGTGACGACGACGCCGCGGCCTCCCGCCGCCGTCGTCAATCCTTCCGCGGTCAGCCGGCTCAGCGCCTCCCGGACCGGGGTGCGGGATACTCCGAGGCGTTCGGATTGCTCAACTTCCGCCAAGACAGTGCCCGGACGGAGACGCCATTCAATGATGTCTTCACGGAGGGCGTTGTAAGCCCTATCACTGGCGCGCATACCCTCAGTGTATACATAAAGGCCGCCATCTGGCATCTAAAGTGATGTTAATTCATGTTTTGTATACATTAGGGCCGTGCAATGAAATACGCATTGAAGGGGTCTTCTTCCAGTTCCTTCACCTCCACTGTCCGGAAACCCGCATCCCGGAGCATGTCCGTTGCCCGCTGCTTGCCCCACACCGTACCCAAACCATCGCCGCCTTGCCCCAACGAAACGGCCATGCAATGGAAAGTCGAAATGGTGTACAGGAACGCTGCCCACGGGAGCTGTACGTTGTCCTCCAGCCGGCTTGAAGCATTGATGTCCACCATGAGGAAGGTTCCGTCCGGCTTGAGGGCAGTCCGAATGTTCTTCAGCACTTCAGCCGGGCGCGCTTGGTCGTGAATGGCGTCAAAGGCGGTCACCACATCGAACTGCTCCGCGGCCTCCAAGCGGCTTACATCCTGGAGTGCAAACCGGACGTTGGACAGTCCCGCTGCTGAGGCTTCGGCTCTGGCAGAAGCCAATGCCTCGGCTGAGAAGTCGTAACCGGTAAAAGTGCTGGCAGGGAAAGATGTTGCCAGCAGATTCATGGCATGCCCCTCGCCACAACCGATGTCGGCCACGGAAATTCCGCTGCGCAGTGCATCCACGCAGCCCGTCAGGGGAAGGATCGTCTCTACAAGTGATGAGTCGTTCACCGCGGCGCTTTCAGCAGCCATAATGTGATGAAACCGCGGGTAGTCCTCGTAGCTCGTGCCGCCACCCGCCCGGAACGCCTGAACCACCTTCGGGACCACCTCTCCCATCAAGGGGACGTACTGCAGCGATCGCGCCAGATTGTCGGTACCGGGCCCGGTAACAACATGAACGTATTCCGGGCGAAGGCTGTAGGTTCCACGGTCCGCTTGGTAGTGGATGATCCCAGCCGAAGTCATTCCACCCAACCACTCTCGGACATAGCGCTCGTTGAGGCCGGCTGCATCGGCGATCAGGCCGCTCCCGGCTGCCGGTAAGACGGCCAAGGTCTCGAACAAGCCCGTTTGATGTCCAACGACGATGAGTAGGGCGATGGAGGAGTCGTTGAGAATTCCGATCATCCGGCCCGCGGCCTGTTCCACGCTGTCCTGGGTGGGCGTGGGGCGTTCGTACTGTTCAGACTGAGTGCTGTTCATGGCCAGTCCTTGGTGTTCCGGTGGCCGGCTCGCCCGGCCAGTTGCCCGCAACCTCACCATATGTTCAGGACCGTGGTCACGGCTTCGGGAGATTTCTGCATTTTTTGCGCGGTCATGAGGCGAATGATGCAGGTACGCGGGATCAAGGCCCCGGACGCTCCGGAATGCCGTGCTGGCGAGCCCATGCGGCGGCAGCTGTTCTGGACGTGACGCCTATCTTGGTAAAAATGTTCGCCAAGTGCCGTCCCGCTGTCTTCTCGGAGATCGTCAACGTGTCCGCGATGTGGCGATTGCTGGAACCGGAGAGTACGCAACTGAGTACTTCCACCTCCCGGGAGGTCAATCCACCCGGTTCCGCTGAGGTTCTCAACCAAGGGATGTTAGCTGCGCCAAGCTGGGCGCGGATCGCAGTGGCAGTGGCCCGCTCCGCGTCCGCAGCACGGTGCTCGCCCACGGCTGCGTTGACTGAGGCAAGGCGATCGTGGATTTCTGCCAGCTCATACCTCAGACGTTGCGATCTGTACGCCTGTGCAGCGGCCTCCAGCGCCGACATTGCCTCAGGCCATCGACGCTCAGCCATCAGGACGGCTCCGCGGGCATGGTGTGCGCGGCCCAGGAAGCCTGGGCTGCCGTAGCGGGACGCTGTCTGCTCAAGCTCCCTGCAGTAGATCTCGGCCGCCGAGGGGTTTCCGGGCGCAAGCAGCTCCACCATCGGCAGCAGGAGCCATGCCCGTCCTAACGGTCCGCGTTCGGCCAAGGCTGCCCTGAGTGCGTCCGTGGCGGTGTCCGTCCGGCCTTCCTGTGCAAGGAGGAGTGCGGGGCCCGGCTGAGCGTCCACTCCCAGCTCGCGGGCCACTGCAAAAGCTGCGGCCGCACCCGCGGTATCGCCGCGACGTCGACGGATCTCGCCCAGTTCGCAGAAGCAGTCCGCAGCAATCCAGCCGTGAGCATGTCTCAGGCGCTGGCCGAGGTCAGCGATCTCCGATTCCACGTGGGACCAGTTGCCTTCGGCGCTCAGCAACTGGAGTTGATGAACGCGTACGATGCTCGCGTACATGAAAGATGTGGAGAGCCCTTCGCACCACGTCGCCAAGGCATCCGTCCAGGCTCTCATCCGCGAAAAATCTGCCATTTCGTAACACAGGTGGATGACGGAGCAATAGATGTCGCCACCCCATTCAGCCGGCACCTGCCCGGCCAGAACGGGGAGCATCGCTTCGTCAAGGTCCCGGAAGCCGTTGCTTGCGTCACCGCTGCGTACGGCAGCCAGACCGGACAACATCGAGGCGAAGCTCGCCAATTCCGGGGCCAACAGCCGGCGTGACAATTCTTTTAGCTGGACGGAGGCCGACAAAGCCGGCCCGGCGTCCCCTTCGAAGTAGATGGCGTCGTTGCCCTCGAGGTACAGGAGATATCCGTGCTCAACCGACTCCGGAAGACTTTCCAGCAGGAGTCGGGCACGGTTCAGCCAGGCAGAGGACACAACGATATTTCCGCGAAGTCCCCACTGCAGGGAAAGCATCAGAGCAGCTCTTGCGGCGGACTGGGGGAGCCCGTCTGTCACCTTGCGGCGAAAGATATCCTCGGACAGGGCCATTGAGCCCTGGACATCTCCGAGCCACCATTTCGAGCGTGCCAGGATTTCCTGGTCTTCCACCTCCAGAGCCGTTTCGCTCGCGGCACCTTCCATGGCCAGACGCGCAGCGTCCCAGTCACCGCGGGCAAACGCCTCGCGGGCTTCCATCAGCTGGTGATGCGCTGGAAACATTGACGTTGGGGACACGAGCTCTCCAGGGGTTGGCACCAGCTTACTGCGGGAGTCGCTGGGAGCGGGAGGAGCTAGCCGCGATTCCAGCCATACTCATTCTCCGGCCGGCCAGGAGTGCCATAACGCGGCGCCCGGGTGACCGTGCCGGCGTCGGCCAGGTACTCCAGGTAGCGGCGGGCTGTCACCCGGGACATCCCGAGTGCATCCATGACCTCACTTGCCGATACCGGCTGCTGCCCTGCCCGCACCAGATCCTTCACCGACTCCAACGTTGCACCGGAGAGCCCCTTGGGCAACGGCAGCTCCGTGGGAGCGCGAAGGCTTGCGAACGCCTGGTCCACGTCACTTTGCGAGGCCCCGGCTTTGGAGATCCCGGACATCGAGCCTGCCAGCTGTTCGCGGAACGTCCGGTAGCTGCTGAGCTTGTCAGCAAAGGTGGCGTAGGTGAAGGGCTTGATGAGGTACTGCACCACTCCGATGGATACAGCGCTGCGCACAATGTTCAGTTCCCGGACAGCAGTGATGGCGATGATGTCAGCAAAGACTCCAGCGGAACGCATGCGGCGGGCAACGTCAAGACCATGAAGGTCCGGCAGGTTCATGTCCAACAGGACCAGGTCCACCGGCGTTCCCGACGCCGCAAATTCGCCCAGAATCCGCAACGCCGACTGGCCATCCGGGGCCGTCCCCACCAGGGTGAAGCCCTCCAGGCGGCCAATGTAGACAGAATGGGCATCAGAGGCGATGGGCTCATCCTCCACCACCAGGACGCGGATGTGTGTCATGCCTTCTCTTCCTCGGGAACAGGCGCGGGGAGCAGGACATGGAACTGTGCTCCGCCGGGATTGCTGATGGTCATCGTACCGTTGAGCCGCTCCACAGCCTGACGCACCAAGGCCAGTCCGACACCCCGGCCATGGGCGCCGCGTGGGTTTTCTTCCGGGGACTTCGTGCTGAAACCATACTGCAGGACGTCATCGATGGAATCAGGATTGATGCCGCTTCCCGAGTCCCGCACCGTGAATTCGACGGCGGCAGGCCCGGCTTCGACGTCCAACTCCACCTTCCGTGGGAGTTCACCGGCAGCGGCAGCATCGATCGCGTTGTCCAGCAGATTTCCCAGGATGGTGACAAGATCCTGGATTTCCAGTCCGCGGACACCGGCGCTCCCTGACGTGCGGACCACCAGTTCCACGCCCCGCTCGTGGGCTTCCGCCGCCTTGCCCATCACCAGCGCACTCATCACGGGTTCGTCCACTGAAGCCACCATGTCATCGGTGAGCTGCTGACTCAGCTCGAGATCCTTGGTGGCAAACTCCAAGGCCTGCGGCGTCCGTCCCAATTCCAGCAAGGAGACAATCATGTGGAGACGGTTGGCATGCTCGTGCGTCTGGGCTCGCAGGGCGTCGGAGAGAGTCTTCATCGTCTGAAGCTCCGTGCCCAGGGACTCAATTTCTGTACGGTCCCTGATCGTGGCAACGGTGCCATAGATGGCGGGCTTCTGCCGGCTGCGCTCAGGCACTGGACCTACCGCCGGGGCCTGGTTGACCACCAAAATCCTGGAACCGGTCAGGTGGATTTCGTCGTGGGCGGGCCGGCCGGACTCGAACAGCGCTCGCAGGCTTCCGTCAAAGGGAAGGTCGGCCAGCTTCGGGGCTTCATCAGGGGACCGGTCGGCCTCGGAGGGGGTCAATCCCAGGAGCTCGGCCGCTTGGTCGTTGTACATCACAGCTTTGCCGTGCGTATCAATCAGGATCACCCCTTCGCGTACCGAGTGGAGAACTGACTCGTAGTAAGCGAACAGCTGTGCCAACTGTTCAGGTCCCCACCCGCGCGTGACGGAGCGCAGGTAGCGGCCCAACAGCCATGAGGCCACCGACCCGAAGAACAGCACCACCAGGGCGATGATGCCAATCACGCCCAATCTCTCAGCAACGTCGGTGTCCACGGTGCGGACCGTCACCCCGGCAGCCACCAGAGCCTTGATGTTGCCTTCGGGATCCACGACGGGAGCAATGGTGCGGACGGACGGCCCCAAGGTTCCGGCGGTCACTTCGGTGAAGGTTTCACCCCGCAAGGCAGGCTCAATGGTCCCAATGTAGGGTTTTCCAAGCTCCTCCGCGCGGGGGTGCGTCCAGCGCGTCCGGTTGGGAGCCATGATGGTGATGAAGTCGGCGTCGGCATGGTCCATGACCTCCAGCGCGTAGGGCTGCAGGACCGCTGAGGGATCTGCTGTTGAAGCCGCCTCCACCACCAGGGGATTGTCGGCAAGGGAAGCGGCGATGGCGAGCATCCGGCCACCGGCTTCGTCGTAGCCCCTGTCCCTGGCCTCCACTACGGAGAAAGCGCCGAAGACCGCAGTCAGGACAAGGACGAAGAACAGGTTCGCCACAAACAAGCGGCGGGCGATGCTCCAGCTGTGAAACACGTGGGCCTCCATGACCAATATGACCGCAACGGTGATGTGTGTCACCAGCGGCTCAATGATGGATATCACACAAGGGCAGCGGAGTGGACATCAGTGCAGGACCGCAGCGCCTTACACAGTATCCAAAGGAGAATCCCATGACCTCTCAACGTGGAGAGTCGGCAGTTGTTGCCAAAGCTGGACGCAAGGGGCTCGACAAGTCGCACTACCTGTACATCGCGGTCATTCTGGCCGTAGTGCTCGGCGCCGTCGTTGGCCTGGTGTTCCCTGAAGTTGGAAAGTCCCTCAAGCCGCTCGGCGATGGCTTTATCAAACTCATCAAAATGATGATCGCTCCGGTCATCTTCTGCACCATCGTCCTGGGCATCGGTTCCATCGCCAAGGCGGCCACCGTCGGCAAGGTGGGCGGTCTGGCATTGGGCTACTTCGTCGCGATGTCAACGTTCGCCCTCGCCATCGGCCTGGTGGTCGGCAACCTCATCCACCCGGGTGAAGGGCTCAAGCTGACTCCGTATGACCCCACCAAGAAGGCTGACACCAACAGCACCGTGGACTTCCTCCTGGGCATCATCCCCGGTGACATTCCCGTCCTGCCCACTCTTCTTGCCGCAATCCTGGTCGGTTTCGCCCTGCAGAAGATGGGCAAGCAGGGAGCTCCGATCCTCGGAGCCATCGGACACGGGCAGCGACTCGTGTTCCGCATCCTCATCATGATCATGTGGCTGGCTCCGGTGGGCGCGTTCGGCGCCATCGCCGCCGTGGTCGGTGCAACCGGCGCCCAGGCGATTCTCAGCATGTTCACCCTCATGGTGGCCTTCTACATCACCTGCGCACTGTTCATTGTGGTCATCCTCGGAACGCTCCTCCGCGCAGTGGCCGGCGTCAACATCTTCAAGCTCATGAAGTACCTGGCCCGCGAGTACCTCCTGATCTTCTCCACCTCGTCCTCCGAGGCCGCATTGCCCCGCCTGATCGCCAAGATGGAGCACCTGGGTGTCTCCAAGCCGGTGGTCGGTGTCACGGTCCCCACGGGTTACTCCTTCAACCTTGATGGCACGGCAATCTACCTGACCATGGCCTCCTTGTTCGTTGCCAACGCCATGGGCACCCCGCTGGACCTCGGCGCCCAGATCTCCCTCCTGGTCTTCATGATCATCGCTTCCAAGGGCGCTGCAGGCGTCACCGGCGCCGGGCTCGCAACCCTGGCCGCCGGTCTCCAGGCACACAAGCCGGAGCTCCTGGGCGGCGTGGGCATGATCGTCGGAATCGACCGCTTCATGTCCGAGGCCCGGGCGCTGACCAACTTCACCGGCAACGCCGTGGCAACAGTGCTGATCGGCACCTGGGTCAAGGAAATCGACAACGGGCAGGTGGAGCGCGTCCTCTCCGGCAGCGAGCCCTTCGACGAGCAGACCATGATTGCCCACGGTGGCGAAGAAGAGGCTTCCCCCGAGGCCGAAAACCGCGAAAAGGCTGCGGTCTAGCAGGATCAGCATCACCACAAGTGAGCTTGGCGAAGGCCGGCACCCCCACCGGGTGCCGGCCTTCGCTGTTCCCGTGGCAGCTCGGGGATGCGCCTCAACCTTCGACCTCAACCAGAGGGTCAAGGCTCAAGAATCGGCCAAAGTCAAGTTCCCCAAATAACCGTGTCGGGCGCTGTAGCCTAAAGGGGTAGCAGCGCTGTCGTCCAGGGGCGCAGCGGCAGGGAAGATCGTCGTCGAAAGAGTGGTTAGATACGTGAGCATCGAACGGGGAACAGCTACGCTGGAAGGCACCGAGCTCGATCTGGAAGACGCCATCATGGGGCCCACGGGCCGTCCTTACCGCGAATTCCCGGAACCTGCTCCACTGGCCTCCCACGGCCCGGCGAGAGTCATCGCCATGGTCAATCAAAAGGGCGGAGTGGGTAAAACCACCTCCACCATCAACTTGGCGGCCGCGCTCGCCGAGTACGGCCGGCGTGTCCTGTTGGTGGATTTCGATCCCCAGGGTGCCCTGTCCGCCGGTCTCGGAGCCAATCCGCACGAACTCGACCTCACCGTTTACAACGTGCTGATGGACCGCAAGGTGAAAATCCGTGACGCCATCCAGCAGACCGGCGTTGAAGGAGTTGACCTTCTACCTGCCAACATTGATCTTTCGGCCGCCGAGGTCCAGCTGGTCAACGAGGTTGCCCGTGAGCAAGTCCTGGACCGCGCACTCAAAAGCGTTGAGGATGACTACGACGTCGTATTGATCGACTGCCAGCCCTCGTTGGGCTTGCTGACAGTGAATGCGCTGACTGCGGCCCACGGCGTCATCATCCCGTTGATCTGCGAGTTCTTCGCTTTGCGCGCCGTTGCACTCCTGGTGGAGACCATTGAGAAGGTGCAGGACCGCCTGAACCCGCGCCTGCAGGTGGACGGCGTTCTGGCCACCATGTACGACGCCCGCACCCTGCACAGCCGTGAAGTCATTTCCCGCTTGGTTGAGGCGTTCGGAGACAAAGTCTTTGAAACTGTCATCAAGCGTTCGATTAAGTTCGCAGATGCCACCGTGGCCGCCGAGCCCATCACCAGCTATGCCGGCAACCACATCGGAGCTGACGCTTATCGCCGCCTTGCCAAGGAACTGATCTCACGCGGCGGCGCGCCGTAGCGGACGGTGGGACCGTCAATCGCCCCTGCCGCGGAAGCGGACCAGGCCCCGCCTCCTCCGACGGAAACGCCGGTACACGCCGAAGCGCCCGTACCACCCGAAACGCCCGACGCCGGTACCTCCGAAGCCCGCAAAGCCGGCTTCGAGGTACGGCTCTCTAACTTCACTGGACCCTTTGACCTTCTGCTCGGCCTTATTTCCAAGCACAAGCTGGACATCACCGAGGTGGCCTTGGCCACGGTCACTGATGAGTTCATCAAGTACATCAGGCGTCTCCAGGAGCTGGGGGAGGACTGGGCGCTGGATGAAGCCAGCGAGTTTTTGGTGATTGCCGCAACGCTGCTGGACTTGAAGGCGGCGCGCCTCCTGCCGGCCGGTGAGGTGGAGGACGCGGAGGACATAGCCCTCCTGGAAGCAAGGGACCTGCTGTTCGCCCGTCTCCTCCAATACAAGGCATTCAAGCAGATCGCCGGGATTCTGGGAGAGACTCTGGAGCAGGAAGCCTTGAGGTATCCGCGCCAGGTCGCCCTCGAAAGCCACTTCGCCGCAATGCTTCCGGAACTGGTGTGGCGGCACACCCCGGAGCAGTTCGCGGAACTTGCCGCGAAAGCACTCAAACCCAAGGACTCCGCTCCGGCCGAAGTTGGCCTGGACCATCTTCACGCTCCGCCGGTGAGTGTCAAGGAACAGGCCGAGATCATGGGGTACCGCTTGAAGCTGGGAGCACCACTGTCCTTCCAGGCATTGATTGCCGATGCCGAGACGTCGATGGTGGTGGTGGCCCGATTCCTGGCGTTGCTGGAAATGTTCCGCGATCGCGTGGTTGCCTTTGAACAGCCCGAGCCGTTGGCTGAGCTGACGGTTCGATGGACAGGCGATGACGCCGGCTGGGACAGTTCCAGCTTGAGCGAGGAATACGGGCCTGGATCAGGAACAGGAAGCGGGGATGGCCACAGTGAGTGAGCAGGAAAAGGTGCAGGACGGGCTGGCCGAGCTGGAAGCCTTGCCCGGCGGTGCGCGTGCAGCGTTGGAAGCGGTCCTCATGGTGATCGATGAGCCGGCCACTGCGGAGGAGCTGGCCGCCGGGCTCAACGTGACGGTCGCCGTCGTCGAGGATTTGCTGCAGGACCTGCAGCGGGAGTATAGCGGCTATACTGTTAAAGCCCCGGACGTGGATGCTGTCGGCTTTGCCGATGCCAGCACTGCACCCCGGGGTTTTGAATTGCGGAACGTCGCCGGTGGGTGGCGGATTTATTCACGGGCGGAATTTGCCGACGTCGTGGGGAGATTCGTCCTCGAAGGGCAGACCACCAGGCTCACTCAGGCAGCGCTTGAGACACTGGCGGTCATTGCTTACCGGCAACCGGTCTCACGGGCCCGGGTGTCCGCCATTCGCGGCGTCAACGTAGATTCGGTGGTCCGGACTCTTACCCAGCGGGGTTTGATCGAGGACTCCGGAAACGATCCCGAATCCGGGGCTGTCCTCTACAGGACAACCTCGTACTTCCTGGAACGGATGGGCATCGGCTCGGTGGCTGAACTGCCACAGCTCTCGCCGCACCTTCCTGGTTTGGAAGGCATCGACGAGTACTACGACGCCAGCCGGATGTAGCCACGGCCAACACCGGTACTGCAAGAGAACTTCATACTGATTCACGGCGCCATATCAAGGTGCACAGCGACAAGGGGCAGACGATGTCTGCCCGGCTGGCTAGTGTTGATTTCAACACCTATTGCCGGCCATTACTACACAAGGACGGGTCATGACACAGGCGGGACGCCAGAGTTCACCACGTAACGGTTCGGGACGAAACAGTTCCGGACGCAATGAGGCCAAGGGAGGCGGCACAGGCCGCTCCAACGCCGGCGGCTTCTCAGGCCGCGGCGGCAGTGCCGGCGCTGGAAAGCGTAACTTCTCACAGGGCGAGGGCCGCCCCTTTAAGGCTCCGAAGCCGCGTGAAGCGGCACCTTTCGATCCTGACAACCCCACATCAGCGGGCGATTACGACCGCGGCCAAGCAGCAAGGCCCGCAAAGCCCTTCCGCAAGCCAGGCTCCAACAAGCCCGGCTTTGGCAAGGCACCCGGCACTCCCGGTGCCATCAAGCCCAAGGCGAAGCCGGCACGGCAGTATGGCTCCAAGGCCTTCGGCAGCGAACGCTTCGGCCAGAACCTGGGCCCCATCCGCAAGCCGGCCCGCAACCGCGGTCCGCGCCAGGAAGTGCCCCAGTCCGATCTCCACGATGCTGACGGCGTACGGCTGCAGAAGGTCATGGCGCAGGCAGGCGTGGCCTCACGCCGCGTGTGTGAGGAAATGATCCTCGAAGGCCGCGTTGAGGTTGACGGTGTGGTGACCACCGAACTTGGTATGCGCGTGGATCCCACGGCAGCCGTGATCCACGTTGATGGCATCCGGATCCAGCTCGACGACACCCTGGTCTACATGGTCTTCAACAAGCCCAAAGGCGTTGTTTCCACCATGGAAGACCCTGAAGGCCGTCCCTGCATCAGCGACTTCCTCAAGAACAACAAGAACAAGGGCGAACGCCTGTTCCACGTCGGCCGCCTCGACGTCGCCACTGAGGGCCTGCTGCTGCTGACGAACGACGGCGAACTGGCCAACCGCTTGACGCACCCTTCGTACGAGGTGCCTAAGACGTACCTGGTCCAGGTGCGTGGTCCGTTCCCGCAAGGCGTGGGCGCAAAGCTGAAGAACGGCGTGGAGCTCGAAGACGGCGTAGCTGCAGTGGACTCCTTCCGTCTGGTTGACTCGACGCCCGGTCACGTCCTGATTGAGGTTGTCCTGCATTCGGGCAAGAACCGCATTGTGCGCCGCATGTTCGACGCCGTCGGATTCCCCGTGGAGCGTCTTGTCCGCGTCAAGGTCGGCCCTATCGGCCTGGGCGACCAGCGCCAGGGCAGCATCCGCAACCTCGGCAGGCAGGAAGTCGGACACCTCCTGGCATCGGTGGGACTCTAAGGCATGTCGGCATTCGGTACGCACGGCCGGGGCCATCTTGATGGCCCGGTCGTCGTTCTCGGTACAGGCTTGCTTGGGACCAGCATTGGCCTCGGCCTGCGCGGACGCGGAGTCCCCGTGTTCCTTTTTGATCCCTCGCCCACCAACCAGGCGGTGGCGGTGGACATCGGTGCGGGACGGCCACTGGGGGAGTTGGATGAACAACCCCAACTGGTAGTTGTCGCGGCCCCGCCGGACGTCACGGCCGACGTCGTGCAGAAGGCACTGGCGGATTACCCGTCAGCGGTGGTTGTGGATATTGCCAGCGTCAAAGCCACCATCCAGGCACAGTTGCGCGAACGCGGCGTTGACCTCGCCCGCTATGTGGGTACCCACCCCATGGCAGGCAGGGAGAAGTCCGGCCCGGTTGCGGCCAGGGGCGAGCTTTTCACATCCATGCCATGGGTGCTGTGCCCCTCCGAAGAAACCTCGGATGCTGCACTCCAGGCTGCACGTTCGCTCGCAGGGGATCTGGGAGCAATAGTTTCCCAATTCACGGCGGACGAGCACGATGAAGCCGTGGCGTTGGTGTCCCACTTGCCGCAGATCATGTCCTCGCTTCTGGCGAGCCGTCTGCAAGGTACGCCGCTGCATGCCCTGTCCTTGGCTGGCAACGGTCTCAGGGACACCACCCGCATCGCTGCCAGCGATCCCACTCTCTGGGTGCAGATCCTGGGCGGCAACGCGGAAAAAGTGGTGTCCATCCTTCACGGTGTCCGCGAGGACCTGAACCGTCTGATCGGCACCTTGGAAGACCCCCTCGCCCCCGGCGCGCGGCTCGACCTCGCCCAGCTGATCAGTGAGGGCAACGCAGGCCAGGCCCGGATCCCCGGAAAGCACGGCGGACCTCCTCAGGCGTACTCGTGGCTCACCATCCTGGTGGATGATAAACCTGGCCAGATCGCCCACCTCCTCACGGAGATCGGCGAGATCGGTGTGAACCTCGAAGACCTTCGGCTCGACCATTCGTCGGGACAGAACGTGGGCATGGTGGAACTTTCCGTGCTTCCGAGCAAGCATGACCTCCTTGTTGAAGCTTTGACTGACCGTGGATGGCGGGTACTCCAGTAATGACGCGTGAATTCTTTGGCCCGGAGACAGTTGCCCGTCCCGGAAAGCCGCTCGTGATCGCGATCGACGGCCCGTCGGGGTCCGGCAAGTCCAGCGTCAGCAAAGAAGTCGCCCGGCGCTTGAAGCTGGCGTACCTCGATACCGGTGCGATGTACCGTGCCCTGACCTGGTTCTGCCTTAAGACCGGCGTTGACCTGCAGGACGGCGCCGCGGTGGAACAGGCTTCCAAGATCATGCCGTTGGAGATCAGTACCACTACCGCAACGGAATATGTGGCGGTTGATGGCACGGACATCACGGACGAGATCCGTGATCCTTTGATCTCATCGTCGGTCAGTGCTGTGGCCACGACGCTCGGTGCCCGTACCGAGCTCATCCGTCGCCAGCGTGAGCTGATCGACCAGCACCACCGCCGCATGGTGGTGGAAGGGCGCGACATCACCACCGTCGTCGTCCCCAATGCCGAGGTCCGCATGCTCTTGACCGCCAGTGAGGAAGCCAGGCTGCGGCGTCGCGGGATCCAGTTGGGCGGCACGCAGACCAAGGAGCAGCTCAAAGCCCAGGTCATCCAGCGTGACGCCAAGGACTCAACGGTAGTGAACTTCACCCAAGCGGCCGACGGCGTGGTGACGCTGGATTCTTCGGATCTGAATTTTGAGGAAACAGTGGACACTGCCTTGGCGATCGTGAGCAAGGTTATCTATGGTGACTGAGACTCGGCTCCCGTCCGCAGCGAGCAGGCTGTGGAGCAGGCCGGTGGGCTGGTTCCTTGATCACGTCATCTACCGGACCATCGTGGCGGGCAAAAGCAACGTTCCTGCGGCCGGGCCGGTAGTTTTCGCCGCGAACCACATCAGCTTCCTGGACGGGCCGGTGATGTTCGGCGCGTCCCCGCGTCCCATGCACATCCTGGTGAAGAAAGAGATGTTCAGAGGCTTCCTTGGCTCTGTTCTGAGGGGATCCGGACAGATTCCCGTGGACCGCGCCGGTGACCGCACCGCCCTGCATGTGGGCAAGAAACTGCTCGACGCCGGCCGGTGCGTTGGGATTCTTCCCGAAGGTACCCGGGGGAGCGGTTCGGCCGAGAACATCAGCAATGGAGTTGCTTGGCTCGCCCTCAACTCGGGAGCCACTGTTATACCGGTCGCCATCCTTGGAACCCGTCAGGGTGACGAGCATCGCGACCATATCCCCAAACCGCGCCGCAAGCTCCATGTGAGCTTCGGCGAACCCATTACGGTGAAGCGCCGGAAGGGCGAACCGGGGCGTGTTTCAATGGACAGGGCGGCTGCGGAGATCCGTGAAGCCCTGGCCGGTCACGTCCAGGACGCCATCCGGGCCACAGGCCAGGGTCTTCCCCTGGAATCTGCGCCCGGAGAACCCACTTCGCAGCACCGCCACACAGCAGTAGCCGGGACGCCGGCAGACCACCCCTAAGGAAAGTGCAATGAGCGATACGACTCAAAAATCCGGCCTCCACGGAGCCGGCGACGACGAATACACGCCCACCGGCACCGACCAGGTGGCGGAGAACCTGGCGGCCCTGGACGACGACGAGGCCGAGCTCCGCGCGGCCACCCTCCGGGCCGGCCTGGACGACTACGATCTCGACGAAGAAGATGCTGCGCTGCTGAGCGGCGAGTACGGGGATGAAGGCGATGAGGGTCCCCTCAAGCTGGACCCGGTGTTGGCCATCATCGGACGCCCGAACGTGGGCAAGTCCACGTTGGTCAACCGTATCCTTGGCCGCCGCGAAGCCGTTGTTGAGGACACCCCGGGTGTTACCCGCGACCGCGTCATGTACTCAGCCCGCTGGAACGGCCGCAACTTCACCCTGGTGGACACCGGCGGTTGGGAGCACGACGCCAAGGGCATCCACGCCCGGGTGGCAGAGCAGGCCGAGATGGCTGTTGAGCTTGCCGACGCCGTGCTCTTCGTGGTGGACTCCGCCGTTGGCGCAACAGCCACGGACGAGGGCGTCATGAAGATGCTCCGCAAGAGCAAGAAGCCGGTCATCATGGTGGCCAACAAGGTGGACGATTTCGCCCAGGAAGCGGATTCCGCTGCATTGTGGGGCTTGGGCTTTGGCCAGCCGTACCCGGTTTCGGCCCTGCACGGCCGCGGCGTTGCAGACCTCCTGGACCACGTCATGGACACCCTGCCCGAGTTCTCCTTGGTGGATGGGGTGGAGCGTTCAGGCGGTCCCCGCCGTATCGCCCTGATTGGCCGCCCGAACGTGGGCAAGTCCTCGCTGCTCAATAAGCTTGCGGGTTCCGAGCGCGTTGTGGTGGATCCGTTGGCCGGCACCACGCGTGACCCGGTTGACGAGTTCATCGAACTTGGCGATCGCACGTGGCGCTTTGTGGACACCGCAGGTATCCGCCGCCGTCAACACATGGCACAGGGCGCCGACTTCTACGCTTCGCTGCGCACGCAGGCCGCGCTCGAAAAGGCGGAGGTCGCCGTCGTGCTTCTTGCCGTTGACGAGGTCCTCAGCGAGCAGGATGTCCGCATCCTGCAGTTGGCCATCGAATCCGGCCGTGCGCTGGTGCTCGCGTTCAACAAGTGGGATCTGCTCGATGACGAACGCCGCCGTTACCTGGAGCGCGAAATCGAGCAGGACCTTGCCCACGTTGAATGGGCTCCCCGCGTGAACATCTCGGCCAAGACCGGCTGGCACAAGGACCGCCTGGTCCCTGCGCTGGACATCGCTCTGGAGAGCTGGGACCGCCGCATCCCCACAGGACGCCTGAACGCGTTCCTGGGCGAGCTCGTGGCAGCCCACCCGCACCCGGTCCGTGGCGGAAAGCAGCCGCGCATCCTCTTCGGCACCCAGGCATCCAGCCGCCCGCCGAAGTTCGTGTTGTTCACCACCGGCTTCCTGGATCCTGGATACCGTCGCTTCATCACGCGTCGCCTCCGCGAAACGTTCGGCTTCGAGGGCACGCCCATCGAGGTCAACATGCGCGTACGCGAGAAGCGTGGCAAGAAGCGCTAAATGAGACGGGCATCACAGCCCAGTTTGGCTGTGATGGCGTCTCCGACCTCCAACTTCGTGTAAGCTTTTGGAGGTGGTTCGGCCGGACTGCTTAGGTGGGACTCTTCGGAGGAAAACTTAGGCGGAGAACGGTGGAACCAGCGGGCTGTAGCGCAGCTTGGTAGCGCACTTGACTGGGGGTCAAGGGGTCGCAGGTTCAAATCCTGTCAGCCCGACCATAAAGGCCGGAATCACGTGGAAACACGATGATTCCGGCCTTTGGTCGTTAACGGCACATCCCGGCCTTGTGCGATTCCCTCGCCGTTGAGCGCCGGGGAAGTCGGGCAAGGCCGGGAGAGTAGGGCTAGGCCGCCTGCAGTGCGCCCAGTGCCCGCACCAGGGGCTCAAGTTCGGGCACGGAACCGGCGGCTTCCAAGGCGGACGCAAGAGTCTGGTCATGCACGGGCTTGGCTGCTTCGAGGAGCTTCTGGCCGGCCAGGGTCAGCTCGGTGTATATGCCGCGGCGGTCGTCGGCGCACAGGATGCGGGTGAGCAGGCCCCGGTCCTCCAGCCGGTTGACGAGGCGGGTGGTGGCACTGCTGGACAGGGCGGTGGCGCGGGCCAGCTGCTGCATCCGCATATGCCAACCATCCTGGCGGCTGAGTGCATCCAGAACGGTGTACTCCACCACGGAGAGATCGCTGGAGGCCTGGAGGGCTTTCTCGAGCTCCGTTTCGATGCTTCCGTGCAGGGCGGCAAGGGTCCGCCAGCCCTGTGCGCGTACTTCGACGGCGTCATCCTTGATGCCCATGTGTGCTGTGCTCCTGACTTGATGTGGTGTGAATCGCGACGCATCGCAAAGTAGTTGCTTGCGCAAGTATCTAGCGTGTGCAACTATATATAGAGCGTCTGCAACTATTATTCTACGGTTCCCGACGACGCACTTCCACTTCCAGACGGAACCGACCCATTTAAGGAGCTCCACATGCCCGCAGGGTTGATTGCCCTTGCCCTCGGCGGATTCGGCATCGGATTGACCGAATTCGTGATCATGGGCCTCTTGCCGGAAGTTGCCGCTGATTTCCGCGTCAGCGAGGCTTCGGCAGGCTGGTTCATCTCCGGCTATGCCCTCAGCGTCACAGTCGGCGCGCTCCTGGTGACGGCCGCAGTGACCAGGCTTCCGCGCAAACCGGTACTCCTTGGCCTGCTCGTGTTGTTCATTGCCGGCAACTTCTTGTCCGCCATTGCTGACAGCTACGCGGCCATGATGATCGGCCGTATCGTCGCCGCGCTCTGCCATGGCGCGTTCTTCGGCATCGGTTCAGTAGTGGCGGCGAGCCTGGTGCCTTCCCACAAAAAGGCCGGCGCCATCGCCATCATGTTCACAGGCCTTACCGCAGCCAACGTGCTGGGTGTACCGTTCGGAACGCTGCTGGGCCAGAACTTCGGCTGGCGGTCAACGTTTTGGGCGATCACCGTCATCGGAGTCGTTGCCCTGCTGGGCATCGCGCTGATGGTCCCCGCATCCAGCACGGAACCCGCCAAGGGCCTTCGCAGCGAGCTGGGTGCCTTCGCGTCCGGTCAAGTGTGGCTGTCCATCATCGTCACCATCCTTGGATTCGGTGGCATGTTCGGTGCCTTCACCTACATTGCCTTCACTCTCACCGAGGTGTCCGGTTTCGAGTCCGGAGCCGTGCCGTGGCTCCTGGTACTCTTTGGCGGCGGGCTGTTCGTTGGCAACTTCCTGGGTGGTAAGGCCGCGGACAAGGCGTTGGACAAGTCACTCATTTTCATCCTCGCCGGACTTGTGGCGGTGTTGATCTTCTTCGCCCTGACCGCTTCCAACAGCATCGCAACCCTGGTGTCACTGGCGCTCATGGGCGGTTTCGGTTTTGCCACCGTCCCGGGGCTCCAAATGCGCGTGATGCACTTCGCCTCCACGGCACCCACGCTGGCATCAGGTGCCAACATCGGTGCCTTTAATTTGGGGAATGCCCTCGGAGCCTGGCTCGGCGGGGTCACTATCAGCGCAGGACTCGGCTACACCTCGCCCATCTGGGCTGGAGCCGGCATCACCCTTGCCGCCCTGCTGGTCATGCTGGCTGCGGCTGCAGCAGCACGCCGCGGGGGACCTGCGGCACCTGCTGTAACTCCCGACGTCGAACGCGAACCGCAGGGGGCCACCATCGCCTGACGCCGGGCTGATTTGCCTTGCACGCAGGTCAGGCTGCACAAAGAAGAAGCCCGTCACGGACAATATCCGTGACGGGCTTCTTGGCGTCTCAAGCGTTGGGGGTGGTGTCCTGCGCTTCAGCGTCAGCGTTCTTCGCAGCACTGGCCCTCGCGGCACTGATGCGCTGGTTTTCTGCTTGCCTGAGCGCTTTCATCTGCTTTCCCCGTCGCCGCCACAGCGCCCACAGAATGGTGACAGCACTGAAGATGACAACAGCAGCAACGGCAGAAATAGCGGTCCAGGTGGTGAAGAATCCTGCGTCCACGCTTAGGGTCCGCTGACCGGCATGGGCTGACTCCGTGCTGCCGAAGACGATGCCCGCAGTGAGCAGATTGGGTGTGGCAATGGCGATTGCCACCAGGACAATAGCGATTTTCCAAGGCCAGGGCACCGACTTGCGGGTGGCCTGCCACGCCACGAGGAGTGGAATGAAAGTGAAAACGAATCCGTAGAACATGCCTACCAGGACACTGGCTCCCAGATCGCGCCGGACCTGCCCTGCGATGACATCGGACCACCAGCGGGGAAGGACGGCCCCGAGGATGAAGTAAGCGGCCACAGCGACAAGTGCTGCCACCAGGATCAGGATTATTTTTGCGCCCACATTGCGCTTTTTCTGAGCTGGTACTTGTGCTTGTTCGGTCATGGGTCAATCATGGCAGAGACCCCATCAGGCGCAGGGGAAATGTGCCTATACTTTCAGCGGTGGCCATCAGTAAGGGCCGCCGTCGAGGTTCGTAAATGTCCCGATGAAAGGCCACCAGTGAGCAATATTCCGGAAGAACTCTCCTACACCGCAGAACACGAATGGGTGACTGCTCCAGATGCCGACGGCGTGGTGCGCATTGGCATCACGGACTTCGCCCAGGACGCTTTGGGGGACGTTGTCTATGCCCAAATGCCCGAGCCGGGGACAAAGGTCACCGGGAATGAAGTTGTTGGCGAAGTGGAGTCCACAAAGAGCGTCAGCGATATCTATGCGCCGGTGACAGGCGAAGTCACCAATCGAAATGACGCCCTGGACACTGATCCGGCCCTGATTAACTCGGACCCGTACGGCGAGGGATGGCTAATTGAAGTAAAGCTTGCAGAAGCTGATGCCGTGGAATCCCTGCTCAGTGCGTCGGAGTACGAACAACAGGTAGGCTAAAGTTATCTGGCCCGTCAGGCTGCATTCCTTGAAGGGGAAAGTGGGACGGCGGGCCAGCAACCGATTTGCCCGGCGGTACCGGGAGGCGGAAGTGGCCGGCAGGGTTTGGAATTGCCGGCGGATGAGGAGGAAATTCCATGGTTGGCGGCGAACAGAATCAAGCCAATGTCGGGAACGGCGCGGAGGAACAGCCAACGTCGGAGACCACCTCGATCAGCATCACGCCAACGTGGGACGAGCCAAGCATTGCGCCCAAGTTGGCCCCTGAAGAGCGTGCATCAGTAGACGCGCTTCCGCCGAACTCAGCATTGCTCATTGCGCACAGCGGCCCCAACGCCGGTGCCCGTTTCCTGTTGGACGCGGACACCACCACTGCGGGACGACACCCTGATGCTGACATCTTCCTGGACGACGTCACGGTCTCCCGCAAGCATGTTCAGTTCATCCGGACTGAATCCGGCTTTGAGCTGGTGGACATGGGGAGCCTGAACGGAACATACGTCAACCATGACCGCGTGGATCGCGTGCAGCTGAAGAGCGGCAACGAGGTTCAGATCGGCAAGTTCCGGTTGACCTACTACCTGAGCCCTGTTCGCGCAGCAGGCCAAGTCTGACGGGGTATCTGCCTGTGGCTATGGCCCAGCAGGACCGTCGCGGACCGCAGGTCCTGAACATAGGGGAGGTTCTCGCTCAGCTGAGCGACGACTTTCCCGGCATGACGGCGTCCAAGATCCGATTTCTTGAGGAAAAAGGACTCATTAATCCGAAGAGGACCCCTGCCGGTTACCGTCAGTACTCTGACAGCGATGTTGAGCGACTCCGTTTCGTCCTTGCCCTTCAGCGCGACCAGTACCTCCCGCTGAAGGTCATCAAGGATTATCTGGACGCAATCGACCGCGGTGAGAGGCCGGAGAACCTGCCTCCGGGTGTCACAGTGACACCCCGGGTTGTGTCCGCGGAGATGGCCGCGGAAGTGCAGGGTCGCGCCCGTGCCCTCACAGAAGAGCAGCTGCGTGCCGAGTCGGGCGCCAGTGTCCCGTTGCTTGAATCATTGCTGAGTTTCGGGCTGATCAGTCATGTGGGCGGCAAGTTTGATGAACATGCCCTTCAAGTGGCGCGTGCCTGTGTTCAGCTGGAAGGCCACGGACTGGAGCCCCGGCATCTTCGGCCCTTCCAGGCTGCTGCTGAGCGGGAGTTCGGCTTAGTGGAGAGGGCCGTTGCACCCTTGACCTCGCGGCGGGATGCTGCATCGCAGGCCCGGGCTGCTGAGGCCGCCCGCGAGATCAGCGATCTTTGCCTGACCTTGCACAGGGCCCTGGTGCATGATCGTATCTCCCGGATGGACAGCTGATGATCGAAGTCGAAATCGTCGGAGTCCGGATCGAGCTGCCTTCCAACCAGCCTTTGGTGCTCCTGAGGGAGATCAACGGGGAGCGCCACGTTCCCATCTGGATCGGAACCCCTGAAGCCAGCGCCATTGCCCTGGCTCAGCAGGGTGTTGTCCCGCCCAGGCCCATGACGCACGATCTTTTGGTCGATGTTGTGGAGTCCCTAGGTCATTCCATCATCAGCGTGAACATAGTGGCTGTGGAAGACAACATCTTCTATGGGCAGTTGCAGTTCGACGATGGCACGGTAGTAAGTTCGCGCGCTTCTGACGCCTTGGCCCTTGCATTGCGCGCGAAGTGCCGCATCTGGTGCGCCGATGCTGTCATGGAGGAAGCCGGCGTCCGCATTACCGAGCACGATGAAGGCGAGGACTCGGAGCCGGATCCCGCAGTGGATGAGGAGCGCGAAATGCGCCGTTTCCGCGAGTTCTTGGATGACGTGGAACCGGAAGATTTCGAAGGTTGACCCACCCTAAGCCTAAAGTTGAGGGTGAAACTTTCGACACGACCGGATTTTCGGTCCAAGGTCTTTGACCTCGGCGCCTCACGGGCCTAACGTCGAAGTTATCAAGTTCCCGTTGCATACACTGCCTGCGCAAGTCACACTGGAAGGTGCGGACTTGCGGGAATTACACTGCTGCATTTCGCCGTTGTATCAGTGTATGCACCGTCCCCAAGGGAACTGAGAACAAGGAGGTCACGTGAGTCCGAAAGGCGAAGCAGGCGAGCTGAAGCAGTCCTCTGCCGGTATTGCTGCGCCCGCATCCGGCGCCCAAGGTTTGCTCTTCACGGAGGACCTTCCTGTGCTGGACGAGGACGCGGGTTACCGCGGCCCTACCGCATGCAAAGCTGCAGGCATCACCTACCGCCAGCTCGACTACTGGGCACGCACGGGCCTGGTTGAGCCTGCCGTCCGCGGCGCTGCCGGCTCCGGTTCACAGCGGCTCTATGGCTTCCGCGACATCCTGGTTCTCAAGGTGGTCAAGCGTCTCCTTGATACCGGCGTATCACTCCAGCAGATCCGCACCGCCGTTGAGCACCTCCGCGAGCGGGGTGTTGAAGACCTGGCGCAGATCACCCTGATGAGCGATGGCGCCAGCGTCTACGAATGTACCTCCGCTGATGAGGTCATCGACCTCGTTCAAGGCGGACAAGGCGTCTTCGGCATCGCCGTGGGGCGCGTATGGCGCGAAGTAGAGGGAAGCCTGGCTGCGCTACCCAGCGAGCATGCTGGTGAGCAGTCCTTTCCCGACGACGAACTGAGCAAGCGACGCGTCGCGCGCCGCATCAGCTAAACGCCTGGCAGAACATAAGACTTAACGACGAAAGGCCTCTTCCCAGCAGGGTGGAGGCCTTTCGTTTTGCCTGGTAAGGCATTGATTCGGCGCTAGCGCTGGCGGCGGTCCCGCAGGGAGGACTGTCCGGCCAGGAGGCTCTCGAGCAGGGCATCGAAGAGTTTGGCGGCGTTCTTCGCCGAGTCCCCGGGCCAGTGATGGACGGAATGGGCCGCGCCCTGGATTTGCTGCCAGTTGGCTTGCTCCGGAATATGAGGGGTCAGCAGCAGCTCGCCGAACATGGATTCCATCTCAGCCAAGCGGAAAGTGTGCTCAGCGGATCCGGTCCGTACTCTGTTGGCCACAATGCCCGCCGGTGCAAGATTGGGAGCGAACTCCTGCCGGAACAGCTGAATGGCGCGCATGGTGCGTTCCGTGCCGGCAACAGAGAAGAGCCCGGGCTCGGCCACGAGTACTACGCGGTCGCTGGCGCTCCACGCCATGCGCGTTAGTCCGTTGAGTGAGGGTGGGCAGTCAACGAGGACGAGCTCGTAGTTTGTAGCACCGGCCAGCACAGCGGAAAGCCTGCGGAGGTCGCGCCGGCCCAAATCCGGGCGGTCGTAGATTCCCGTGAAGGCCGAGCCGACTGCGACGTCCAAGGTCCCGTTGCTGGAGCCGTTGGACACCCAGCTGCTGCCGGCTACATTGCCGGCCAGATTGGATTTTCGGGGGCTTTTCAGCATCCGGCCGATGTCCAGTTGATCGCCTGGTTGGACGCCAAGGGCCGTGGTGGCGTCGGCGTGCGGATCGAGATCCACCACCAAGGTGGAAATGCCGGCTGCGAGGGCCGCGGACGCCAGACCGGTGGTCACGGACGTCTTTCCCACTCCACCCTTGAGGCTGCTGATGCTGACTACTTGCACTTGAAAACCCAAAACCTAACGCCGGTTGCCGTGTCGCGCTGATTCGCTCCGGAAGCACCGGAGCCGGGGCTTGCCGAAGCCCCTTCAACATCATATGGTGCATCGCGGTCGATTCCCGCTTTCTACGCGCCCGGCCGCCGGGGATACCGCAGGGCATTAGCACGGCGTCTGGTCGCGCGCACGCATATACAGCCCACATGACGATTCCTTTGTGATGGTTGCCACAAAGATTTGTGTTTGATGCTGGCGGCACTACACACTGTGACCACCGACCGATCCACCCGCAATGATGCAGGAGAAGTATGTTTTCGAAAATTCTGGTGGCCAATCGCGGCGAAATCGCGATCAGGGCGTTTCGCGCTGGTTATGAACTGGGCGCCAAGACCGTAGCCGTCTTTCCGCATGAGGACCGTAACTCGATCCACCGGCAGAAGGCCGACGAAGCTTACCTGATCGGCGAGGTGGGCCATCCCGTCCGCGCCTACCTGGACGTCGAGGAGGTTGTCCGCGTCGCCAAAGAAGCCGGCGCTGACGCCATTTACCCCGGCTACGGCTTCCTCTCCGAGAACCCGGACCTCGCCCGTGCTGCCAAGGCAGCAGGAATCACCTTTGTGGGTCCGCCCGCGGAAGTCCTGGAGCTCGCAGGCAACAAGGTTGCCGCTTTGGAGGCCGCGCGCAAGGCAGGCGTCCCCGTCCTGAAGTCGAGCAAGCCCTCCAAGGATCTTGACGAGCTCATCGCCGCAGCCGACGAGATCGGCTTTCCGATCTTCGCCAAGGCCGTAGCCGGTGGCGGTGGCCGCGGTATGCGCCGCGTGGAGACCCGCGAAGCCCTTCCTGAAGCATTGCAGTCCGCCATGCGGGAAGCTGATGCAGCCTTTGGCGATCCCACCATGTTCCTTGAACAGGCCGTCCTGCGTCCCCGCCACATTGAAGTGCAGATCCTGGCTGACGCCGAAGGCAACGTCATGCACCTCTTTGAGCGCGACTGTTCGCTGCAGCGCCGTCACCAGAAAGTGGTGGAGATCGCTCCTGCACCGAACCTGGATGAGAACATCCGCCAAGCCCTCTACCGGGACGCGGTGGCCTTTGCCAAGGCCCTGAACTACGTCAACGCAGGAACCGTGGAGTTCCTGGTGGACACGGAGGGCGAGCGGGCCGGTCAGCACGTCTTCATTGAGATGAACCCACGCATCCAGGTTGAGCACACCGTCACTGAGGAAATCACCGATGTGGACCTCGTGCAGGCGCAGATGCGCATTGCATCGGGTGAAACCCTTGCGGACCTGGGGCTGAGCCAGGATTCGGTGTCCATCAAGGGCGCTGCCCTCCAGTGCCGTATCACCACGGAAGACCCCTCCAACGGCTTCCGCCCCGACGTCGGAAAGATCACCGGCTACCGTTCCGCTGGTGGCGCCGGTGTGAGGCTCGACGGCGGTACGGTCTACTCGGGTGCCGAGATCAGCCCGCACTTCGACTCCATGCTGGTCAAGCTGACCTGCCGTGGCCGTGACTACCCGGCGGCTGTTGCCCGTGCGCGTCGTGGCCTGGCCGAGTTCCGCATCCGTGGCGTGTCCACCAACATTCCCTTCCTTCAGGCAGTGCTGGCGGACCCGGACTTCAACGCCGGAAACGTGGCCACGGACTTCATTGACAAGCGCCCTGAACTGCTCAAGTCGCACATCTCCGCGGACCGCGGAACCAAGCTGCTGACGTGGCTTGCCGAGGTTACCGTGAACAAGCCGAACGGCGAGCTCAAGGTCCATTCCGATCCCGCCAGCAAGCTGCCCGCCATCGATGGGCCGCTTCCCGCGTCGGGTTCCCGCCAGAAGTTGATTGAACTTGGGCCGGAAGGCTTCGCCAAGGCACTTCGCGAACAGCAGGCGCTGGCCGTCACGGACACCACCTTCCGTGACGCACACCAGTCGCTGCTGGCAACACGTGTCCGTACGCGCGACCTCGTGGCTGCGGGGCCCGCGGTCACTGCCCTCATGCCGGAACTGCTTTCGGTGGAGGCCTGGGGCGGAGCAACGTACGACGTCGCGCTCCGCTTCCTTGGTGAGGACCCGTGGGACCGTTTGGCCGCTTTGCGTAAGGCGTTGCCGAACACCTGTATCCAGATGCTGCTCCGCGGCCGCAACACTGTGGGCTACACCCCGTACCCGGAAGAAGTGACGGAGGCTTTCGTCAACGAGGCCGCTGCTACGGGCATCGACATCTTCCGTATCTTTGACGCCCTCAACGACGTCAACCAGATGGCCCCCGCCATCCGGGCCGTACGTGCCACCGGGACGGCCGTTGCCGAAGTTGCCCTGTGCTACACCGGCAACCTTCTGGACCCCAACGAGGACCTGTACACCCTCGACTACTACCTGGACCTGGCCCAGAAGATCGTCGACGCCGGTGCGCACATCCTGGCCATCAAGGACATGGCAGGCCTCCTGCGTCCGGCCGCTGCCGCGAAGTTGGTGTCAGCGCTCCGTGAGCGCTTCGACCTCCCCGTGCACCTGCACACGCACGACACCGCGGGTGGTCAGCTGGCCACCTTGCTTGCGGCAGTCGACGCGGGCGTGGACGCCGTCGATGTGGCAGCGGCTTCCTTGGCCGGCACTACCAGCCAGCCCGCAGCGTCCGCCTTGGTTGCTGCCTTGGCCAACACGCCCCGCGATACCGGGCTGAGCCTGGCCAACGTTGGCGCGCTCGAGCCCTACTGGGAAGCTGTGCGCCGCGTTTACGCCCCCTTCGAATCCGGTCTCCCGGGTCCCACAGGACGGGTCTACCAGCACGAAATCCCCGGCGGCCAGCTCTCCAACCTTCGCCAACAGGCCATCGCCCTGGGTCTCGGTGAGCAGTTTGAGGCCATCGAGGACATGTACACGGCGGCTGACCGCATCCTTGGCCGCTTGGTCAAGGTCACGCCGTCCTCCAAGGTTGTGGGCGACCTCGCGTTGCACCTCGTCGGACTCAACGCCGACCCTGCGGATTTCAACGAGAACCCGCAGAACTACGACATCCCGGATTCCGTCATCGGATTCCTTTCCGGCGAACTCGGTGATCCTCCCGGAGGCTGGCCCGAGCCGTTCCGCACCAAGGCCCTCCAAGGCCGCAGCGTCAAGGTGCGCGACGTGGAGATCAGTGCCGAGGACAGCACCGCCCTGAAGGGCGACTCCAAGACGCGGCAGCACACGCTGAACCGTTTGCTCTTCGCCGGACCCACCAAGGATTACCTGAAGAGCGTGGACACGTACGGGAACATCTCCGTGCTGGATACCCGTGACTACCTGTACGGTCTCCAGCAGGGCGCAGAGCACGTTATCGAACTGGAGAAGGGTGTCCGCCTCATTGCCCAGCTGGAGGCTGTTTCAGAAGCCGATGAGAAGGGCATGCGCACCGTGATGTGCACGCTCAACGGCCAGTCCCGGCCGGTGGTTGTCCGTGACCGTTCGGTGGTCAGCAACGTCAAGGCTGCTGAGAAGGCAGATCCGGCACAGCCGGGTCAGGTGGCGGCGCCGTTCGCCGGGGCAGTTACGGTGGCGGTCAAGGTAGGCGATGTAGTCAACGCCGGCGATACCGTGGCCACCATTGAGGCGATGAAGATGGAAGCATCCATCACGACGCCGGTGGCGGGTACGGTCTCGCGCCTCGCCATTTCCTCTGTGGAGCAGGTCCAAGGCGGCGACTTGCTGCTGGTGATCGGCTAACCGAAAACGCAAAAGTACCCCGTCCGGAATCCGGACGGGGTACTTTTTTTGATTCCCGGTGGCTAGGAAGCGCGGGGTGCTGAGTACATTTCCTCAATGACGGCGTCGAAGTCCTTCATGACCTGGGCCCGCTTGACCTTGAGGGATGGTGTCAGATGCCCTGAGGCTTCAGTGAAGTCCGCCGGGACGATCCTGAAGGACTTGATGGCCTCGGCCTGGGAGACGGACTGGTTGGCCTTGCTGATGAGCTCCTGGACAGCGGCCTTCACCACGGCATGGTTAGTGGCTTCTGCGAGTGTGGTGCCCGCGGGCAGTCCGTGGCGGTCCAGCCAGCCCGGGAGCGCTTCTTCATCCAGGGTGACCAAAGCTCCGATGAACGGCCGGTTGTCGCCCACCACCAGAACCTGGGAAACCAGGGCATCCGCGCGGATCTGGTCCTCCAGCAGGGCAGGAACCACATTCTTCCCGCTTGCGGTAACAATGATTTCCTTCTTGCGGCCAGTGATCTTGAGGAAGCCGTTGCTGTCCAGTTCGCCGATGTCGCCAGTGCGGAACCAGCCGTCAATAAACGTTTCGGCCGTCAGGTCTTCACGGTTGTAGTAACCGCGCATCACGCAGACGCCCTTGGCGAGGATTTCGCCGTCGTTGGCGATCTTCACCGAGTTGCCCGGGAGCGGGGCGCCCACGGTGCCGATCCTGATCATGGAGGGGGTATTCACCGAGATGGGGGCGGTGGTCTCAGTGAGGCCGTAACCCTCCAGGATCTGCAGGCCGATGCCTTGGAAAAAGTGGCCGAGGCGTTCACCCAAGGGGCCGCCACCGGAAACGGCGTGCGCAACCTGGCCGCCCATGGCGGCGCGCAGCTTCCCGTAGACGAGTTTGTCGAACACGGCATGCTTGAGCCTCAAACCAAGACCCAGCGAACCGGCCTCGCGTGCCTTGGAGTAGGCGATCGCAGTATCCACTGCCCGGTGGAAGATGGCGCCCTTGCCGCCGTCCTCCGCCTTCGTCAGTGCCGAGTTGTACACCTTCTCGAAGACCCGGGGTACAGCCAGGATGAAGGTCGGGTGGAAGCTCTGGAGATCGGCCAGCAGATTCTTGATGTCCGGGGTGTGTGCCACCTGGACGCCGCCGGCCACGGCCAGCACGGAAATGAAGCGTGCGAAGACGTGGGCCAGAGGGAGGAACATGATGGTCTTGCCCGATTCGTTAATGATCTCGGGCAACGAAGCACGGGCGTTTTCGGACAGTTCCACAAAGTTGCCGTGCGTCAGTTCGCACCCTTTGGGCCTGCCAGTGGTGCCGGAAGTGTAGATGATGGTGGCGAGGTCCTTGAGGCCGGCCGCGGAACGGCGGGACTCGAGTTCGTCGTCGGGGACGCCGGCGCCTGCGGCACGCAGGGCATCGAGTCCGGCACCCTCAAGCTGCCAGACGTTGGCCACGGACGTGATGTCCTCCGCGGCCACGGCCTGGCGGATGATGTCCTCGTGGTGAGCCGCTTCGCCGAAGGCAGCCACAGCGCCGGAGTCACCGAGGTTCCATGCCACTTGCGAAGGCGATGACGTCTCGTAGATCGGGACGGAGACGGCCCCGGCAAACCAGATGGCAAAGTCCACGAGGGACCACTCGTAGCGGGTGCGGGACATGATGCCCACACGGTCGCCTGCAGCAACACCACTGGCGATGAGGCCTTTAGCCAACGCCCGGACATCCTCAAGGAAGTCCTTGGCGCGGATGTCCTGCCACTGCCCACTCTTGTCCAGCTTGGAGAAAAGAGCAGGGTTGGATGCTTTCTCTGCCTCGCGGATCACGAAGTCCGTGATGTTGGTTTCCGGGGCGATGTTCACGAGGGGAGGAACACTTATTTCACGCACGGGTAGCTCCTTTGATATCCACGGGCCACGAGGGGCTGCTTTCACTCTAGTATGCCCGCTCGAGCTGGTGTGTTCTATTTCACCTACTGGCGAGTAACTTTACGGATGAGCAGTCATTTCAAGCAAATGGGGCCCTTCTTCGCCACGCACTGCAGATGCCACCATGCCCTCCCGAATAAGATGATGGGATGCCCTCACTACGGTCCAGTTCCCTGGTCAGACCCAAGCCCCCGGCCTCGGCATGGAGGGATGCGCCCTGGGCTGCCCGGCGGAGCCACTTAGGCCGCCGCGGCCTGGCGATCGGGATTGACATTGGCGGCACCAAAGTGGCCGCAGGAGTAGTGGACGCCGACGGCCGGGTCCTCGCCGAAGCCCGCAGGTCCACGCCGGGCGCAGACCCCCGTGCCGTCGAGCAGACCATCGTGGAACTCGTGAACGAACTCAGTGCAGGCCACCGGATCGCCACGGTGGGAATCGGCGCCGCGGGATGGATGGACCTCGACGGCGGCACGGTACTGTTCAGCCCGCACCTGGCCTGGCGCAACGAGCCCCTGAGGGACAGCCTCCAGAAGTTACTCAGGCGTCCGGTTCTCCTGACCAACGACGCCGACGCCGCGGCGTGGGCGGAATGGCGCTTTGGCGCAGGCCAGGGCGAAAGTCGCCTCGTATGCATCACGCTGGGCACAGGAATTGGCGGAGCCATGGTCATGGATGGCCGGGTGGAACGTGGACGCTACGGCGTGGCCGGGGAATTCGGACACCAGATCATTTTCCCCGGGGGACACCGCTGCGAATGCGGCAACCGCGGATGCTGGGAACAGTACGCCTCAGGCAACGCCCTGGGCCGCGAAGCCAGGCAACTGGTACGAACCAATTCCCCGGCTGGTTGCGCATTGTTGGAAAAGGCGGGAGGGACTGCAGAGAACCTGTCCGGGGCGGCAGTGACCTCACTGGCGCTCGCCGGCGATGCCACCTCGCGGGAACTCATTGCGGACCAAGGCGAATGGCTCGGCCTGGGGTTGGCCAACCTCGCCGCGGCGCTGGATCCCGGGATGTTCGTCATCGGCGGTGGGCTGTGCGACGCGGGGGAGTTCCTTGCCGGTCCGGCACGCGAGTCATTTGCAAAGAACCTGACCGGGCGGGGTTTCCGGCCCATGGCGAGGATAGAACTCGCGGCACTCGGTCCACGCGCCGGCATGATCGGCGCGGCAGACCTGTCCCGGGTCAGCGGCCGGGCGCGAAGCTAGCAGCTAGAGGCGGGCGCCGTCGTCGTCCTCGTTCTTTTCCTGCGGAAGCCGCATGATGAGGTAAACCACCGATGCCACGAAAACGGCCACGATGCCCAGCGTGGCCGTTAATGGCGCGGACCTCCACAACATGGCTGTGAAAAGCAGGGCGATCGGTCCGCCCACCGCACCAAACCATGCCAGCATGACCAATGGTTCAGTTCCCGCCAAGCTCGGGGGGTCTTCGGGAATGAACGTCTGGTCCTCGTCCTCCACTTCGAAGTCACGGGGTCCGGACGGCCTGCCTGCTGCTTCGGGGTCTGCGCTGGCTGTTGCAGCATCGGACTCCGGTTCCTGTGCCGGGGTGGAGAGTCCCAACGGATCAAAGTCCTTGAAGCTCCGGCCACGCCCGGGCTGCAGTTGCTCCGCTTCGGAGACGTTGCCCTCCAGGCTGTCGTCAGGCAGTTCCCCGGCCGGGCCGGACTGTGTGGCCTCCAACCGCGACACCAGATCCAGCCACACGGCGTCGTCGTCCTTGTTGGCGCTTTGATCAGCTGAATTGGGGTCAGGCCTGTTCATGGGCTGTGTCCTTTTCGGAGGAAGGCCCGTGCCCGGCCAAGGCCGCTACGGTCTTTTGAATGAACTCGACGGACCCGGCAAAAATCTCCGGCGCATCATTGTCCAGGGTTGCTACATGGCGGCTGTTGTGGAGATAGCTGACATCCACCGGCGCCTGAACCCGGGAACGGAGGAAGTCCAGGCTCGCGTTGGAGATCACGTTGTCCACCGTTGACTTGTAGACCCGGACGGGTGAGCTGATGCGGGGCAGGATCGCCGCCGTATCTTTGTACATCTTCTTCAACTGGTGAGCGGCCGCGACGGGTGTGCGGGCGTAAGCTCCCTCGTCCTGGTCCGGTTTGAGGATGTCGTTGGCGATCGAAGGGGTGGTTTTTACTACGTACTTGAGCGCAGCGACGATCACAGCCCGGGGATCGTCAAGGACCAGTCCGGGGTTCACCACCACTGTTCCTGCCACAGGACGGGTGGCTGCGATCCGCAATGCCAATGTTCCACCCATGGACAAACCCGCGGAGAAAACGTAGTCGCACTCGGAAGCCAGCTCGAGGTAAGCATCGTCCACGGCACGGTGCCACTCGCGCCATGAGCGGTTGGCCATGTCCTGCCACGACGTCCCGTGCCCAGGCAGCAGAGGCAGCCTGACGGCATAGCCGGCCGCGGCAAGGTGTTGGGCCCACGGCCTGACGCTGTGGGGGCTGCCAGTAAACCCGTGGGACAGGACGACGCCAACGCGCGGCCCAACCCCATTCCAGCTGCTATGGAACGGCGAGAAATCCGGGAGCATTTTCATGATGACTCTGAGGCTACTCTGTCACCGGCGTGCTGACGGAAAAAGTGGGCCGATTCTTCAAAAATGGTGGGTGCATCAACATCCAAGGTGGCCACATGCCCGCTGTGGGGGAGGGTGACTACCCTCAGGCGCGAGGATGAAATGTACTTGCTGATGGTGGCCACTGAACTGGGCGGGATGACACCATCCACCGAGGACTTAAACACCAGGGCGGGGGCCTCAACATGGGGCAAACCCCGGGTGGCCGCGCGGAAGAGCTTCTTGAGTTCATGCACCGACTGCAGCGGCGTCTTGGAATAGTCGCCGGTTTCAGCGGTGGCCGGGGCTGGTGAGTCCTCCTCGATGGGAGTGGTGGTCCTCATGACGTACTTGAGGGCGCCCACGTACTTCACCCTGCGGTCATAGAAGCTGAGGCCCGGATTGACCAGAACCAGCCCGGAAACATCGTGCAGTGAGGCCACCCGAAGGGCAAGTGCGCCTCCCATGGACAGCCCTGCCACAAAACAGCTCTCAGTCTTTTCGGCGAGGTCGAGGTAGCTCTGCTCGAAGGTCCGGTACCAGTCCTGCCACCGCGTGGTTGCCAGATCCTGCCAACTGGTGCCGTGGCCGGGGAGGAGAGGCACGGAAACAGCAAATCCCTGGGAGGCCAAGTACTCAGCCCAAGGGAGCATGCTGAGCGGGCTTCCTGTGAATCCATGGCATATCGCCACGCCTGTGGAGGCATTGGGTCCATGCCCCTCATGGTGGAATGCGAGCGGCGCAGCGGGTGAAGAGCGTTCCGTCATGTGTCCCATCGTGTCACTTCTCCGGACATTTCTCACTGGAGTAGGGTTGCTGTTGAGTGCCGGCCGGGTTGCCCGGATGCATGCCAACCATTCGGCCGTGAGAGGACAAAAGTGTTCTATTGGGTCATGAAGAGGATCTTTCTTGGTCCCATCCTCAAGCTCTTGTTCCGTCCGTGGGTCAAGGGACTGGACAACGTTCCGGAAAACGGCGCCGCCATCCTGGCGTCCAATCACCTGTCCTTCTCGGACTCCATCTTCCTGCCCCTGGTGGTTCACCGCCCCGTGATCTTCCTGGCCAAGTCCGAGTACTTCACGGGAAAAGGGCTCAAAGGCCGGCTCACTGCCCTGTTTTTCCGGCTGAGCAACCAACTGCCCATGGACCGTTCGGGAGGCGCGGCATCGGAAATGTCGCTGCAGGCCGGCAAGGACGTCCTGAGCTCCGGTGGACTGCTGGGGATCTATCCGGAAGGTACGCGCAGCCCTGACGCCAGGCTCTACCGCGGGAAAGTGGGGGTGGCCAAGCTGGCACTGCAGACACGCGTCCCCGTGGTGCCCGTGGCCATGATCGGTACGGAAAAGGTCCAGCCCATCGGTAAACGGCTCCCCAACATCCGCCGCATCGGGCTCATTTTCGGGCAGCCCTTGGACTTTAGCCGTTACTACGGCATGGAAGATGACCGCGTGATCCAGAGGGCTGTGACCGATGAAATCATGTACGAATTGATGCGGCTTTCCGGTCAGGAGTACGCGGATGAGTACGCAGCAGTGGTCAAGGCCCAGTTGGCCGGCAAAGGCCCGGAGCCGGTCCACAGGATTGAGGTTGCCGAAGAGTCCGCCGCGGACATAGCCGAAGACAGGGACGATCCCCGGAGTGGCGGGGCCGGATCCGCGGATTGACTGTGACGCACGCGGCGGCATCGGTTACGGCTGCAGTCCCGCAACCTTGCCGCGGCCTACTACTCTTGAAGGGTGACTGAGCTAACCGCGAACACCGCACCCTCCGCAGCAGATCCTCTTGCCAGTACCGCCCAGAGCGGCGCGGCAAATTATCCGGGCCTCGACGCCTGGCGGGACCTGCCGATTTCCCAGCAGCCCACGTGGTCCAACACCGAGGTCTTCAAGGCTTCCGTCAAGGAACTCTCCGTGGTGCCGCCCTTGGTCTTCGCCGGTGAAGTGGACGTTCTGAGGGAGCGCCTCGCGGCTGCTGCCCAGGGCAAGGCTTTCCTCCTGCAGGGCGGCGACTGCGCTGAGACTTTTGAGGCCGCCACTGCGGACAGAATCAGTGCCCGGGTCAAGACGATCCTCCAGATGGCAGTGGTACTCACGTACGGTGCTGCCATGCCCGTCATCAAGATGGGTCGGATGGCCGGACAGTTCGCTAAACCGCGTTCCTCCAATGACGAGACCCGCGATGGCGTGACGCTTCCCGCTTACCGCGGCGACATCGTCAATGGCTACGATTTCACCCCCGAGTCCCGCGCTCACGACGCCGGCCGGATGCTGAAGGCCTATCACACCTCAGCTTCCACGCTGAACCTCATCCGTGCCTTCACCCAAGGTGGCTTCGCGGATCTTCGCCTCGTTCACCAGTGGAACAAGGGTTTCACTGAGAACCCGGCACATGCACGCTACGAATCGCTGGCGCGGGACATCGACCGTGCCATCAGCTTCATGGACTCCTGCGGTGCTGACTTCGAAGCACTCAAGCGTGTGGAATTCTTCGCCAGCCACGAAGCACTGCTGCTCGACTACGAACGCGCCCTGACCCGCATCGATTCGCGGACCGGACTGCCATACGACACCTCCGCCCACTTCCTGTGGATCGGCGAGCGGACCCGCGAACTGGACCACGCCCACGTGGACTTCCTGTCCCGTGTGCGGAACCCCATCGGCGTAAAGCTTGGCCCCACCACCAGCGGTGATGACGCCCTGCGCCTCATCGACAAACTGGACCCCAACCGCGAACCGGGCCGCCTCACGTTCATCACCCGCATGGGCGCCGGCAACATCCGCGAGAAGCTGCCTGCCGTCGTCGAACGCGTCACTGCATCCGGCGCGCAGGTGCTGTGGGTGACTGACCCGATGCACGGCAATACGGTGACCTCGCCGAACGGTTACAAGACCCGTAACTTCGATGACGTCATTGATGAGGTGCGTGGCTTCTTCGAGGTCCACCAGTCCTTGGGCACAGTACCTGGCGGACTCCACGTCGAAATGACCGGCGATGACGTTGCTGAGTGCCTGGGTGGTGCTGATCCCATCGACCAGGACGCGTTCCTGGACCGCTATGAGTCGGTGTGCGATCCCCGCCTCAACCACATGCAGTCCCTTGAGATGGCATTCCTCGTGGCCGGAGCCCTCTCGAAGAAGTAGCGATACACCAAAAGGCGCGGTCCGGATTCTTCGGGCCGCGCCTTTTGCTGTGGTTGAAAAACGTCAGACGACTGTCAGTGTCACCACTGAATCTTCCGGTACCTCGGCATTGACGGGATTCTGGTCGCGGACGGTGCCGAAGAATCCGCCCAGGACTTTATTGACCTCAACTTTGAAACCCAGTTTCTTCAACTCTCTTTCAGCTTCGGCGGCCTGCTTGCCGATGAAACTGGGGACTTTCACCAGCTTTGGTCCCTTGGAGACGGTCAACGTCACGGACTCGCCTTTAATGAGCGTGCCGTTGGCCGGAAGTTGGGAGACCACGGCGCCCTTGGGAACCGTCTTGTCATTGACCGTCTCCGGAGCGATCACGGCCTTCAAGCCGGCGTCCTGAAGGGCTTTGACGGCTGCATCCTGTGCCAGTCCACGTACGTCCGGAACGGGAATGGGCTGCGGCCCTTTGGAGACCACCAGCGATACCGGGGTGCCGTGCCTGACTTCGGTGCCTTTGGCCGGGTCCTGGGAAATCACGACGCCGGCCGGAACCTTTTCGTCGAAAGCCTCCGTGACCTCGCCCAGGGCCATTTCGGCTGCATTCAAGGCAATCTTTGCTTCGTTCAAAGTGCCACCGACCACACCGGACAAGGGGAAAAGCTGGGCACCTTTGGAAACGAAAAGCGTGATGGGCTGGAACTTCCGGACTTCCGCCCCGGATTCAGGTTCGGTTCCTACGGCCAGCCCTGCAAGGATGTCGTCGTCGAAAACGTCCCGCGGTTCAGAGTTGAACCCGGCGGTGCGGAGCAGCTGCTGGGCTTCGGCAACGGTTTTGTTCTTGACGTCGGGTACGGTGCCCGGAGATCCGGGTCCCATCCCGAAGAACCAACCAGCCGATGCCGCAAGCGTGGCAAGGATAACAATCACGATGGTCCAGATGATGCCCCTGCGGCGGGGGTTCCCCTCGCGTAGCGGGCGGCTCGGAGTTGCAGCTGCCCGTGCGCGCTCTTTGCTCTCTTGCCGTTCGAGTTTCTTCAGTTCCCGCTTGCCGGGCTGGCGTGCGTCCTGACGGTCCCCGGCAGCGAGGGCGGCGCCTTGTGGCCTGCCGGGACCACCCGCAGCCATGATGGTGGTGGGGTTGCTCTGCTGGGAGATCAATTCCGTAGGCGAGGAAGCGGTGGCCAGGGCTTCTGTGGGGTTGGCGTCCGGACGGCCAAGTTCGGTGGTTGCCGCACCGGCCACTGAAGAGCCTGCGGGCCGGGAGGATGCCTGTCGGCGGTCCAGTTCCTCGTCCGTCAGGGTGGTGCGTATGTGTCGGAGTTCCGTCAGCAGCGCAGTGCCATCCACGGGCCTGTTCTCCGCGTCCACCGCAGTGCACCACTGCACCAGTTCATCAAGGTCTTCAGCAAGGCCTGGGGCAGCATCAGAGGGGCGTCCCACCACGGCATTGACGTGTTGGTAGGCGACCTGGATGGGGGAGTCTCCCGCGTAGGGCTGCTTGCCGGTCAACATCTCATAGAGCATGATGCCGGCCGAGTAGATGTCGCTGCGGGCATCTGCGGGCTGGCCGAGAACAAGCTCGGGAGCCAAATAGGCCACTGTGCCTATCAGGGCGCCGGTGCTGGTATTGGCCGAGATGGCCCTGGCGAGGCCGAAGTCTCCCACTTTGATGCGTCCGTCGTCAGCTATGAGGACGTTCTCAGGCTTAACGTCGCGGTGGATCAGGCCTGCGCGGTGCGCGGCAGCGAGGCCCTCAATCACGGGATCGATCAGGGCCAAGGCAAGGCGTGGCGGCAACGGGCCCTGTTCGCTCAGGGTGTCGCGCAGGGTGTGGCCCTTGACGTACTCCATGACCAGGTAGGCAATGTGGCCGTCTTCGCCTTGGTCGAGCACGCCTACGATGTGCGGGTGTGAGAGACTCGCGGCCGCTTTGGCCTCGCGGCTTAGACGTGCCAGGAAGGTGGGGTCGTTGGCCAAATGCGGGTGCAGGACTTTGAGGGCCACGTCGCGCTCCAGGCGCTGGTCCGTGGCCAGGTAAACAGTGGACATTCCGCCCCTCGCCAAGCGGGAACGGACCGTGTACCGGCCGTCCACGGTGGTTCCGATGAGGTGGTCCTGCATTGGTTCTTGCACCATATGATCCTAAACGAGGCAGGGAAGGGGCCCGAATCCACGCGGGATGCGGGCCCCTTCCGAGGTGCAGTTAAAGGTTTAGCCGAAGGTGCGCTGACGTGCCTTGATCGATTCGACGTAGCGCTTGGTGTCCTCGTACATGCCGTACTTGCTGACGGAATATTGACCTTGGTAGTAGCCGGCGATTGCCGTGTCCAGGTCCTTGCTGGTGGCAATGAGTGTGCGAATGATGGCCACACCCGCCGTGGCATTGTCATAAGGGTCCAGGAGATTGAGCTTACGGCCCACCAGATCCGACGCCCATTGCCCGGACGAGGGGATGACCTGCATGGTGCCAATGGCATTGGCAGGGGAGACGGCGCGCTGGTCGAAGCCGGACTCCTGCTCGGCGAAGGCCAAAGCCAGGGACGGACTCACTCCCATGCGCCGGGCGGTGTCCGCCACGATGCTCTTCATCTCGGCGCGGCTGGGCACCGGCGAAGCGTTGAGCAGGGCCTTGTTCTCGTTGGCGGAGCTGACAACTGCCGGCGGGTAAGTGAATCCGAGGAACGTGCTGGGAACCAAGGGCTTGGTCTCGCCAACCGGCTGCAGGCCCGCGCCGGGGATGGTGAGCTTCTGCCCCGGGTAGATGACAGTGGTGGCTGTGACGTTGTTATTGGCGGCCATCAAGGCAGCAAGCGAAACCCCATGGCGGGAAGCGATGGAACTGAGGGTGTCGCCTGCCTTGATGGTGTAGGTACCCGTGCCGGTCACGGGGGCGGGCGCCGGGGCGGCCGGTGCTGTGGGGGCTGACGGCGCTGATCCACCACTGACCTTGATCTTCTGGCCGGGATAGATGATGGAGCTTCCGTTGAGCCCGTTCCAGCTGAAGATGCTGGACAACGGTACGCCGTGCTTGGCTGCAATGGCGCCCAAGGTATCTCCGGGGACCACGGTGTAGAGGGTTGCGCTGCTGGGGGCGGGCGCACTGGGGG
>NZ_LNUV01000003.1:594058-1004685 GCF_001512285.1 Arthrobacter sp. EpRS71
CTGCCGGGGCCGGCTGTCCCTGCGCTGCCGGGGCTGTGCCGGTGAGCTTGATGGTCTGACCCGGGTAAATCAGCGTGGTGGCAGAAAGCTTGTTCAGCTGAAGAACTGCCGTTGTGTCCAGGTTGAACCGGCGCGCGATGGCGCTGATGGTATCCCCGCGGACAATCGTGTAGGTGTCCGGTACGGACGGAGCCATGGGGCGCAGGGCGGAGGGAAGGGTGGCTGCCACCGCATTGGCAGGAATGACGGAGCCAACGTTGACTGCTTGTGCCTTCATGGCCGCAGCGAGCGTGGCGGGGATCTTTCGCGGCTGCGGAGCCGGTGTTGCCATGGATGGTTGGGCCAGGGCCAGCGAGGACAAAACCACGGCGGGAAGCGCAGCCGTGGTTGCCGCGATAACCGGCATGCTCATGGTTCGTTTCGGCGAACGGGGCGTCGTCATGGAATGTGTCCTCATCTCAAACAGCGGGGGGATTGTTAGCGCTGTTGTCAGTGTTACCAATGTGGCTGATGTTATCAATGATGCAAATGTGATCAGTGTGAATCTCTCACACTTAGTCGATCAGCACAACAATTCCTGTCAAACCCAACAAATAGACACAATTGATGCGGACAAAAGGACCCTTGCAGTGCAGCCCGGAGGAACCAGCCCCGGGCTTCGGCTAGGCGTGGGGCGGGGCGGCGTGGCAACCTTGTTCCGTGAGTAATGTAGAAAGCCTTGTTTCCGACTGGCTGCCGCTGCCGGATGTCGCCGAACTTTTGGAAGTTTCCATCACCAAAGTCCACGGACTTCTGGATGAGCGTGCGCTTGTCGCCATCCGACGGGGAGAGCGGAACATCCGTTCAATCCCGGCCCTCTTTGTCCAGGACGGGCATGTTGTGGACAGCCTGAAGGGAACCGTTGCGGTTCTCGGCGACGCCGGCTACAACGACGAAGAATTGATTATCTGGCTTTTCACCCCGGACGAGTCATTGCGGGGGCGTCCCATTGATGCCCTGCGCGAGGGGCGAAAGACGGAGATCAGGCGTCGCGCCCAGTCTCTGGCTTGGTAACGTCGCTGGCTGAATAGCAGCGCCTCCCCAGCGTGAGACTGCCTCAACGCGGACGACGGCGGTGATTCACCGCCGTCGTCGTCGCAGGTGTTGCGATGGCTGGAACAAGCTCTTGGAACGCTCCACAAGAGCTAAGGGTTAAGAATTGTCTTTGCCCAAGGCCCCGGGGGTCAGGCTGCCCGGCTGACTGCGGCTTCGGCCAAGTGACGCAATGCCATCAAAGGCAGTTCCTCAAGGGGAAGGCGTTCAAGAGCGTCGAACGCTCTGTTGCTTAGCTCGCCGATCAAAGATTCCGTGGCCTCCAAGGCGCCGCACTCAATGATGATGCGCCGTATTTCAGCTACCTCATCCTCCGCCAGGAGGGGGTTGCCCAGCATGCGATCCAGGTAATCCGCCTCTGCCCGGGGTGCTTGGTTAATGGCGAAGCCAACCAATACCGTCCGCTTGCCTTCCCTGAGATCATCTCCCGCAGGCTTTCCGGTGGTTTCCGGATCCCCAAAAACACCCAGGACGTCATCCCGCATCTGGAATGCCTCGCCCAGCGGCAAGGAGAACTCCGAGTAACCTTTCATCAGCGCAGCGGGTGCACCAGCCAGTGCCCCACCCAGCGCCAGTGGGTGCTCGGTGGAATATTTGGCGGATTTGTAACGAATGATTGATTGCGCCCGGGCTACAGATCCGGCCCGGTCACGTACCGGGCCGGCCACTTCTTCCAGGATGTCGAGGTACTGACCTGCCATCACTTCTGCCCGCATCACATTGAAGATGCGACGCGCAGGGCTTCCCGCTGCTGCCCGGGGGCCGATTTCCGTAAAGGACTCTTCGCTGAAGGAAAGGCAGAGATCGCCGGTCAGGATGGCTGCCGCATCCCCAAAGCGACCGCTGTCCAAGGCCCAGCCATTCACTTCATGGAGCTGGCTGAACCGCTTGTGCACGCTCGGGCCGCCGCGGCGGGTGTCCGAACGGTCAATAATGTCATCGTGGATCAGGGCGGCTGCCTGGAAGAGCTCGAGGGCGCACCCCGCGGTAATGATGTCCAGGTTGTCGGCAGGGCCGCCGGCGCCTCTCCAGCCCCAGTAGCACATCAGTGCCCGAAGGCGTTTGCCGCCCGTGACAAGATGCGAAATCGATCCAATGAGCGGTTCGACGTCCGGAGAAACAGTAGCCATGAGTTCCTGTTGCGCGGAGAGGAACCCGTTCAATTTGCCGGTGACGCCGTCAATGAACTGTGCCTGCTCTGAACTGACGAGTGCAGCTGCCGTCACTTGACGGACCCGGCCGCCACGTTGGCGCCGATAGTGAACGTTGAGACGCCTTCCTTTTGCCTGACCGAAACATTCACCGTTTCGCCGTCACCACGGATGAAGTCCAAGGAAGTGACATTTCCAACAGCGGATGGACCCGGGACGAGTTTGAAGCCCTGTGACTCCATGGAGGCCTTGTAGTAGTCCATAACCCCCTCCGGTGGGGCTTTGACCGTTCCGACAAGAGCCACGGTGGCTACTGCTGCGCTTTTGTCCACGCTGCTTGAACGAATGGACGTGTTGGGCATGACCGGAATGAGCTGCGCCGGGAATCCAGGGACCAGTGCGTTTACCGTGGCCGTGGTATCGGGTGCCGGTGCCGGTGTTTCGGTGAACGTGGTGGTTTCCGGTGAGGCTGTGGAACCCGAAGCGGAGGACGACGGGGTGGGAGCCGCCTGGGCGGACGCCGCAGCGGTACCTGATGTGGACGGTGCTGCTGAACCGCCGGGCGATGGTGTGCACGCGGACGCCGCCAAAGCGACACTGACTGCGAGCAGGGCAAACCCTCGCGATTGAGGAGTTCCAAAGAGCTTCACAGGGTATCCTTCCTGGGGCTGAGCCGGACTTTGCCTCCAGTTTAGTCAGTGGCCGGGCATAGTATTGCCGATGTGAGGCAGGAAGCATTCGGTGGCGCTCAAAGCGCCGGCAGCAAGCCGCCCCGCAGTGCCGGAGATGCCCTGCGGGAAATGCGGCGAACCAGCATACTTCACGTGGATATGGACGCCTTCTTCGTCTCCGTGGAACTGCGCAGCCGCCCCGAACTTCGAGGCAAGCCGGTCATTGTCGGATTCCCGGCGGAACGGTCTGTGGTGCTCTCCGCGTCCTATGAGGCACGGGCCACAGGGGTGAAGTCGGCCATGCCGATGTCCATTGCCATGAGGCGGTGTCCCTCGGCAGTGATCATCAACCCCAGACACAAAGAGTATTACGAGGTTTCTGCCCGGCTCATGGAGATTTTTGCTTCCATTACCGATCTCGTTGAGCCATTGAGTGTGGACGAGGCCTTCCTGGATGTGAGCGGCGCAATTCGCCGTCTGGGGTCACCGATGGACATTGGCCACCTCATCCGCCGCAGGGTTCAGTCGGAACTTGGCATCACTGCATCCGTGGGGATCGCAAGCACCAAGTTTGTGGCCAAGATCGCATCAACGAGGTGCAAACCCGATGGCATCCTCCAGATCGATGCCGAGGACTCCGTTCCCTACCTCCACAGCCTTCCAGTCGGCGCCTTGTGGGGTGTCGGCGGAAAAACGGCCGAAGTGTTGTCCCGGCTGGGTATCCGCACGGTCGCCGATGTCGCAGCAACCCCGCTGGCATCGCTCAAAAAGGTTCTGGGAGCAAGTGGTGAGCATGTTCACCGCCTATCCATGGGTATTGACCCGCGGCCCGTAACTCCAGCCAGGCTTGAGAAAAGCATCGGGGCGGAGGAGACGTTCTCCGTGGATACAGGGGACGAAGCATTACTGCACAGGGAACTGCTTCGCCTCTCGCACCGGACCGCCATCCGGCTCAGGAGTTCAGGCATGGTGGCCAGGACTGTGGCATTGAAGCTGCGGTACTCGGACTTCTCAACAGTGACACGCAGCCGCACGGTGCAGACTCCCGTGGACAGCGCCCAATTGATCTACCAGGTGGCCGTTCAGCTCCTTGAATCCTTGGGCAACCGATCCATGAGCGTCCGGTTGGTGGGGGTTCGTGCCGAACAACTGGAGCCGGCCGGTCAGACGTCCCTGCAATTGAGTCTGGACCGTCGGGACGACAACTGGCGGGCGGCCGAACAGGCACTGGACCGTGTCTCCGAACGTTTTGGGTCCAAAACACTTCTTCCAGCGCGGCTTTTGGAGCCCGGGAAGCCCGCAACGGACACCTGAGCCGCGCACGGTTACCCGGCAGGACCCCCGGCGTCTTTCAGAACGGCGTCGGACAAACTATCCTATTTATTACAGAGATTTAGATCGTCTGGACAAACTGTTTCCTGAACAGTCGGCCCCGAGATGCCCGCTGAACCAAGAGGGGATTTTTGGGGAACGATTTTCTTGGTCCGATCGTTGTGGAAACAGACGCACAGGAAGCGTTTGTCCAGACGCTGGCTGACTAAAGGAGGTCGCGATGCCCCTCTCGGAGCATGAACAGAAGCTGCTTGAGCAACTTGAAAAGCAACTTCATGAGGACGATCCGAAGTTCGCCAACACCATGGGTTCGGATCCCATCCGCAGCTGGTCTACCCGGCATGTGATCATAGGTGTGCTTGGAGCCATTGCCGGCATCCTTCTCCTGCTTGTCGGAGTATCACTGCAGGCGATACCTGTGGGTGTCCTCGGTTTCGTCGTTATGGGTGCTGGCGTCTATTTCGCTACGTTGCGTGGCGCGTCCTTCGGCAAAGCCGCCAAGGGGAAACCTGGCAAGAGCAAGCCAAAGAGTTCGTTCATGAGCAGCCTGGAAGAGCGCTGGGACGAACGGCGTCGGGACGACCACTGACGTACCGCTTCGAATCAGTGGCCGGCAGCCCCGGTCCCTCCTGAGTCAACCATGCCCCTGAGATTCAACGGGACATAACGAAAGACCCGCGCTGCGGGTCTTTTCGCGTTTAAGGGCGACTATTCACCACCAGGGTTGCATCTCTCCATGTACCCATCGCTTGGCTCTGCCCCGGGTCCTCCACTTTGCACCCCTTTCTCCGCTGTTCCTCATCTGCTCTGGGTCAGGCCGGACATTTCCAGTGCCGCAGCAGAGAATCAGGGACGCTGACGCCCGCGTGTCTGCCTTGGTGGATCCGCTCCTCCACTTTTCTCCACCACGCAAAAACCCCGTGATCTCGGGCCGGATAATTCTCAAAGTGGTGGAGAAACGCCTTCCCGTGCGTTGACTGTGGGGCGTTGTGGAGTAAAGTGGAGCACATAAGAGGGTAGTGGCAGTGTTGGGAATGTGCGGGCACCTTGATTGAGGGGCGGTGGGGCCAGTGTTTCTGGGTACTCACTCGCCGCGTCTCGATGAAAAGGGCCGGATCATCCTTCCCGCCAAGTTCCGCGAGGAGCTTGCTGATGGATTGGTTCTCACCAGGGGCCAGGAACGCTGCATCTACGTTTTCAGTCAGAAGGAATTTGAGCGCATCCACGAGTCGATGCGGGAGGCACCACTGTCTTCCAAGCAGGCGCGTGATTACATTCGGGTTTTCCTGTCTGGAGCCTCTGATGAAGTACCTGACAAGCAGGGGCGCGTGACGATTCCGCCGGCGCTCCGGACTTACGCAGGGCTTGGGCGGGAATTGGCAGTCATTGGAGCCGGTACCCGGGCCGAGATCTGGGACGCCGAAGCTTGGAATGAGTACCTCAACGAGAAGGAAGCAGCCTACTCGGAAACGGATGACGACAATCTCCCCGGGTTCATCTGACCCCGGTGGGAGGAAGCCGCTGTCCGGCTTCTTGAATGGGATCTCCAGCCGCCCATCGAACTGTCTTCCTGGCTCAACTTCCCCTGAGCCAGGCGGCGGCCGATAGGCGCGGATGGGGATCCGATTCAAGAATCAGCAGTTAAGCGATTGAGGAAAGAGGAGGCAGCGTGGAAGAGCAGGACGCGGCAAAGCCCACATCGGAGCGCCACGTGCCCGTCCTGAAAGACCGCTGCATCAATCTGCTCGCGCCCGGCTTTGAAGCTGCCAGGAAACGCGGCGAGACCCCAGTCGCCATCGATGCCACGTTGGGCATGGGCGGACACTCCGAGGCAATGTTGCAGCGTTTCCCGGATCTTCACCTGGTGGGCATCGATCGCGACGAAGAAGCGTTGGCCTTGGCCGGTGCCAGACTGGAACCCTTCTCCGACCGTACCGACCTTGTTCACGCGGTGTACGACGAGATTGAGGACGTCCTGCTGGACCTTGGCATATCCGAGGTCCATGGCATTCTCATGGACCTCGGAGTTTCGTCCCTGCAGCTCGATGAGCGTGAGCGGGGCTTCGCTTACTCTTATGACGCCCCTTTGGATATGCGCATGGACACCAGCCGGGGCCAAACGGCAGCTGATGTGGTCAATAGCTACACCGAAGACGAGCTGGTGCGCATCATCCGTAAGTGGGGTGAAGAGAAGTTCGCCGGACGGATCGCCAACCGGATCGTCACTGCCCGCGCGGAGAAACCCTTTGCAACCACGGGGGAGCTCGTGGAGCAGATCCGCAGCGTTGTCCCTGCCGCCGCAGCCAAGAGCGGCGGACACCCCGCCAAACGCACCTTTCAGGCTTTGCGAATTGAGGTCAACGAGGAACTGGATGTCCTGGAACGCGCAGTTCCGGCAGCAGTGGCCGCGACGGCCATGGGTGGTCGGATCGTGGTCATGTCCTACCACTCACTGGAGGACAAGATCGTGAAGTCAGTTTTCCAATCAGGATCCAAATCGTCAGCGCCACTTGGCTTCCCCGTGGAACTTGAAGAACACAAACCCGAGTTGAAGACCATCACCAAGGGCACGGAAGTGCCTACTGCAGCAGAAATCGCTGAAAACCCCCGCGCGGCGTCTGCCCGACTGAGGGCAGTGGAGCGTATCAAACCGAGGAGAGACGCATGAGCAACGCCGCAGCGAAGACCTCGCCCTCCACGGTGGGCAACACCGCCCGTAGCCTGTCCGCGCCTGCGGAAAGGGCCGAGCCCGGTCGCAAGGCCCGTACACCTCTGTCGTTGGTACGCAGTGCCCCTGGCAAGCGACGGACCCCGTTCGTTGTCCTTTGCTTTGTGGCGATGGCGGCCGCACTCCTGACGGTCCTTGTACTGAACATCTCCGTGTCCACAGCGCAGTACCAGTTGGTGCAACTGAAAGCCGAAGCTGCAACGCTCAACAAGGAAAACCAAGACCTGACACAGAAAAAGCAGAACTACGAAGCTCCGCAGAACCTGGCTGCCAAGGCTGCAGAATTGGGAATGGTTGCTTCCACAGTCAAGGGTCAGATTGATCTGAACACTATGTCAGTAACCGGCAAGGCGTCACCGGCGGTTAAGGGAGACAACCCCGGTGCCCTGCTCGCTCCGCCGGCCGTTGAGGGGTTGATTGATGTGGTTCCGTCGGTGACTACCAAGGACCCGCTGGAAAGCCGCAAGCCTGAGTCAACTCCGGTGGCCCCGGCCGCAACGCCGTCCACCCCGGCGGCAACTCCGGCGTCCCCCGCGGCCGCTCCACCCGTTGAACTCCACGGGGGCTCGGTACCGGCACCGCAGCAAAAGGCTCCAGGGCAGTAGATCGTCAAACCACCGAAGCAGGGCCAGCAGCAAGGAATCAACGTGGCAAAGAACCCCGGCACATCGACAAAAACGAAGACGCCGGCGGCAAGAAAGCGGTTGCGCGTTGGCCTTGGCATCATGCTGACCCTGCTTCTTGTGGTGGGCGGCAAACTCTTCATGGTCCAGGGCCTGGATATGGGCGGGATGGCTGAAGCTGCGCTGGCAAGCCGCCTGACGCCGCAAATACTTCCTGCTGAGCGGGGTCAGATTGTGGATGCCAATGGCACAGTGCTGGCCAGCAGTGTGATCCGCTACAACATCGTGGTGGACCAGACCGTGAACACCAGCACGGAAACTTTCCACCGATTCAATGACAAGACTGAGAAGCTGGACGAGATCACCCGTGATCAGGGGATTGCAGACCTTGCCGGCCTTCTGGGCGCGGATGAAAGCACCATCCGCGAATCGTTGACCGGAGAGAAGAAATACTTTGTGGTGGCAAAGGACGTTAAGCCGGAGCTTGAAGACCGGATTTCCAAACTCTATATCCCTGGCCTCAGCGCCGAAGGTGTCAGCAAGCGCGTATATCCCAACGGCAGCGTTGCCGGTGGCGTGGTGGGTTTCCTCAAGGACGGAACCAACGGTCAAGCCGGCATCGAACAAACCCAGGACGAGGTTCTTCGTGGTGTTGAAGGCAAGCGTGTCTTCGAGATCGGTGCTGACGGCCTGAGGATTCCAGTGGCCACAGATGAACTCACTCCGGCCGTTGATGGTAGCGACGTCAAGCTGACACTGAACACGGATATTCAGTACTTTGCCCAGCAGGCCATCCAGAGCCAGGTCAACAAGATGAACGCCGAGTGGGGTTCCATAGTTGTGATCGACACCAAGACAGGCAATCTCATTGCCTTGGCTGATACCAATTCGCCGGACCCTAACGACCCCGGGAAGGTTGATGCCAAGGATCGCGGCGTCAGGTCCGTGACGGCAGCCTACGAACCCGGTTCGGTGCAGAAGATGATTACAGCCGCCGCAGTAATCGAAGAGGGGAAGTCATTTCCCCTGGATCACTTCACTACTCCCGCGGCCTACACCATTGATGGGCAGACCTTCACCGACGCGTTCGAGCACGGCACCGAAGAACGAACCCTTGCTGGAATTCTTGGGTGGTCCATGAACACCGGAACGGTGATGGCGGGCAGCAGGCTGACCAAGGAACAACGGTACGACTGGCTGAAGAAATTCGGCATCGGAGAGCAGACGGACATCGGCCTCCCCGCCGAGGCCACCGGCATACTGGCCAAACCCGAGCAGTGGGACGACCGCCAGCAGTACACGGTGCTTTTTGGGCAGGGTGTCTCCCAATCCACGCTCCAGACCGTGCGTGCGTTCCAGAGCATCGCCAATGATGGCGTGATGCTGCAGCCCAGGCTCATAGACAGCTACATCACTCCGGAGGGCGAGGAACAAAAAGTTCCCGCCAAGGACTCGCGCCAGGTGGTTTCCAAGGAAACCGCCCAGCAAGTCCGGGACATCCTGGAAAGCGCCGTGACCGAGGGGCAGATTAAGGATGCGGCCATTGACGGCTACCGTGTGGGAGCCAAGACGGGAACGTCCCAGGCGCCCCGCGAGGATGGGCTGCCCGGGTTCGACGGTTTCACGGCTTCCATGGTGGGCATGGCACCCATGGATGACCCGAGGTTCATCGTGGAGGTGGTCCTCCAGCGCCCCAAGGGAAACATCTATGGCGTCACCAATGGGCCCGTGTTCCGATCGGTGATGTCACAGGTCCTGCGGACCTACAACGTGGCACCGTCCACCGGAACGCCCGCGCGGTTGCCGCAGTTCGTCAAGTAAGCTTCTTGGGCGTCTGTTTCGGCCCATTATCGATCCACCACTAACGGCCCGGGCGCCGCTGGCCCCCAGCCGGTCGTTCCACGAGCACCATCGGAGAACCACGTGTCAGAGCACAATGAGGCAGCTACCAACGCCACGACGCCGGACGCCGGCCAGACCGGCTTTCGTCCCGCATCCGTGGCTGCAGTGCCGTTGGCCACCATCGCGGAAACACTCGGTGTTGCCGTTCCTGAGGCCAGCCAGGACAGGGGAGTAACCGGCATTACCCTCAATTCGAGGGCCGTCGAAACCGGTGACCTTTATATGGCCTTGCCCGGCGCCTCCCGTCATGGTGCGGACTTCGTTCCGCAAGCAATCGAAGCAGGAGCGGTTGCTGTCGTCACGGACGACGCCGGGGCTCGCCAACTGGCGCTGGCAGGGGAGCAGCCGGTGCCGGTCCTCATCGTCGCCCAGCCGCGAACCGCCGTCGGACGCTTGGCTGCTCTGATCTATCGCAGCCAGCCTGCCGATGGCGGGTTCCCGACGCTGTACGGCGTTACCGGCACTAACGGCAAGACCACCACCACCTACTTCATCAACTCCTTGCTCGCAGCTTTGGGTAAGAAGCCTGGCCTGATCGGGACCATCGAGATCCTTGCGGGCGGGAAGCCGATCCCCAGTCTCCTCACCACGCCCGAATCCACGGATGTCCATGCGCTGCTGGCTCTGATGCGCGAACGGGGACTGGATGCCGCATCCATGGAAGTCTCGTCCCACGCCATCTCTTTCCACCGCGTGGACGGAGTGATGTTCGACGTCGCCGGATTCACCAATCTGACCCAGGACCACTTGGACCTGCACGGCAGCATGGACGAGTATTTCCGGACCAAGGCGGAACTCTTTACCGGGGGAAGAGCCAAGCACGCCGTGGTCACTGTGGACGATGAGTGGGGCCGCAAGCTGGCCGGTGCAGCCGACATCCCTGTGACCACCCTCGCGACCAAGCTCGTCGATGCAGGCGGCCCGGACGCCGACTGGAAGGTTGCCTCCACCACGGCGCGCGGGCTGGGCTCGGAATTCGAGCTTAGGCACACCGACGGACGGACCCTGCGCGTCCACACCGGCCTGCCTGGCGATTTCAACGTGGCCAACGCAGCCTTGGCCACTGTTATGGTCTTGGCTTCGGGGGTGGACGAAGCGACGCTTCAGGCGGCCTTGGATACGCACGACCCCTTTACTGTGGCAGTACCCGGACGCATGCAGCTCGTTTCGGCAGAGCCAGCTTCGGTTGTTGATTTCGCTCACAATCCCGACGCTTTGTCCCGGGCCCTGGAGGCCGTTCGCTCTCCCAAGGAAGGATCCCGGGTCATCGTGGTTTTCGGGGCAACGGGTCAGCGCGACCAAGGCAAGCGGCCCACCATGGGTGCAATCGCTGCCCGCCTCGCCGACGTCGTGATCGTCAGCGACGACGATCCCCACGATGAGGACGCAGCAGCAATCCGCGCCGAGGTGCTCCAGGGGGCCTACGCTGCCCGGGATTCCGAGAACCTGGACAGCGAAATTATCGAGTCCTACCCCCGGGATGCAGCCATCAGGCTGGCCGTCGACATGGCCACTGCCGAAGACACCATCCTCATCGCCGGGCGTGGCCATGAGGTGTGGCAGGAGGTCAAGGGCGTGAATCTTGCCCTGGACGACAGAGTGGAGTTGCGGGCTGCCTTGACATCCAAGGGATTCAGCGTTTCAACGGACCAGCGGATAGAGTCCTAAACCGAGATGATTGCACTTACTGCGGCGGAGATCGCCGACATCACCCATGGCCGATTGACCGGAGATCCGGACATCGTGCCCACTTCCGTCGTCACTGATTCCCGGGAAACGAGGCCCGGATCGTTGTATGTGGCCAAACCGGGCGAGCACGCCGATGGGCATGACTTCGTCGATGCCGCTTTCGAACGCGGTGCCGTGATGGTTCTCGCCGAACGCGAAATGACCGACGCCGACGGCCGGCCCTATCCCGCCGTCGTGGTTGAGGACGCTGTGCTGGCCATGGGGGCGCTGGCGGCGGAGTCCGTGAGCCGCATCCGTGCTGAACGCAAGAGCCGTGGCGAGGACTTCACCGTCATCGGCATTACCGGGTCCGCGGGGAAAACCACCACCAAGGACCTGCTTGCCGGTGTGCTGTCCACGGCCGGTGCCACGGTGGCACCCCAGGGCTCTTACAACGGCGAGGTGGGCGTCCCGCTGACGGTGTTTGCCGCGGACGCCGGCACCCGCTTCCTGGTGATCGAGATGGGGGCAACGGGTCTGGGCCACATCAAGTACTTGGCCGAGATGGTCAAGCCGGATATCGGCGTGGTCCTCGTTGTTGGCACTGCCCACGCCGGTGAATTCGGTGGCGTGGAGAATATCGCCAAGACCAAAGGCGAACTGGTGGAAGCCTTGAGCGAGCACGGTACGGCCGTGATCAACCTCGATGATGGCCGGGTTGCTGCCATGCGCACCCGGACCAAGGCCAAGGTGCTGGGCTTCACGGCCTCGCCGGCCACCACTGAAGAAGTGGAAGCACGCAACGTTGTGGTCAATGGGCCAGGTTTCCCGGACTTCGATCTTGTACTGCCCGACGGCGGCCCGTCCGTTCAGGTGCGCAGCCGACTGATCGGTGGACACCACGTTACCAATCTTCTGGCAGCAGCAGCCGCCGCGTTCGCCGCAGGCATCCCGGCCGCTGATATTGCGTCCTCGCTCAGTTCCCAGTCCGCAGCCAGCCGCTGGCGGATGGAGCGCACTGAACGCGAAGACGGCGTCACCATCATCAACGACGCCTACAACGCCAACCCCGAATCCATGCGGGCTGCCTTGCGTACCCTGGCCGACCTGGGACAAGGCAGAAGGACCTGGGCCGTTCTGGGAGCCATGCTTGAGCTGGGCGAGGACTCCATCCGGGAGCACACCGCAGTGGGCACTCAGGTGGTTCGCCTGAACATTTCCAGGTTGGTGGTGGTGGGACGTGCGGCCCGCGCGCTCTACGTCTCAGCCATCCAGGAAGGATCCTGGGGTGACGAGTGTTCCTTCACCGAGACAGTGGAAGAAGCGTACGAGCTTCTTCAACGTGAGCTGGAACCCGGAGACCTGGTGCTCTTCAAGTCCTCCAACGGTGTGGGCCTGCGGCATTTGGGTGATCGGATAGCATTACCTCCACGGGCCGAGCCCACCGGAGAAAACGCGGATGAAGCTGCCGCAGGCGAAGGGAACGAGCTGCTGTGATTGCACTTTTGATCGGCGCCGGCGTCGCCCTTCTGGTGGCCCTGATCGGGACACCACTGTTTATCAAGTTCCTTGTGGCCAAGAGCTACGGGCAATTCATCCGGGACGACGGACCGACGTCGCACCACACCAAGCGCGGCACGCCCACCATGGGCGGAACCGTGGTGGTGGCTGCCGTGCTGATCAGCTACTTCGTGACACACCTGATCATGTGGATGATGAATCCGGCCTCGGCAGGCCCGTCCGCATCCGGGCTGTTGCTGCTGTTCCTCATGGTGGGTATGGGTTTTGTTGGTTTCCTTGATGACTTCATCAAAATCTCCAACAAACGCAGCCTTGGCCTCAATGCACGGGCCAAACTGATCCTGCAGGCAGCAGTGGGCATCATTTTTGCGGTGCTGGTCCTTCAGTTCCCCAACGAGGACGGCCTGCGCCCCGCATCAACCCAAATCTCCCTGGTCCGCGACATCCCGTGGCTGGACCTCGCTTTTGGCGGCACAGTAGTGGGTGCCATCTTGTTTGTGCTGTGGTCAAATTTGATCATCACCGCTGCCACCAACGGCGTGAACCTGACCGACGGCCTTGACGGGTTGGCGGCCGGAGCGTCCATCATGGTCTTCGGCGCGTACACCATCATGGGGATCTGGCAGAGCAACCAAGCCTGCGGGTCACCCCGGGAAGCCGGCAGCGGGTGCTATCAGGTCCGCGACCCCATGGACCTTGCCATGCTGGCCGCGATACTCAGTGCGGCGTTGGTGGGATTCCTTTGGTGGAATACCTCACCTGCCAAGATCTTCATGGGGGACACCGGTTCGTTGGCCATTGGTGGTGCCGTTGCGGCGTTCGCCATCCTGTCACGCACCGAACTCCTGCTGGCGTTCATTGGTGGCCTCTTTGTGCTCATTACCCTGTCCGTCATCATTCAAGTGGGCTTCTTCAAGCTCAGTGGCGGAAAACGCGTCTTCAAGATGGCCCCGCTGCAACACCACTTTGAATTGAAGGGGTGGGCGGAAGTCACAGTGGTGGTCCGGTTCTGGATTCTCGCCGGGCTCTTCGTGGCCGCGGGCCTAGGGATTTTCTATGCTGAATGGGTGGTGCTGCTGTGAACGAAAGCCCGGAGATGACGCCGTCGAACGCTGACAGGCTTAAGACACTCACCAGCTGGGATGCTGACTGGGCCGGTTTGCGCGTTGTGGTGACCGGCATCGGTGTGTCCGGCTTCGCGGCCGCAGACACCCTCATCGAACTAGGTGCGAAGGTGGTGGTGGTTGACGCCGCCACCAGCGCCAAGGCCGAAGCCCAGGCGGACACCCTCAAGATTGTTGGTGCCGTGGACGTGCTGCTGGGGGAGGAAGCCGTGACGGCCCTTCCGTTGATTGAGGACAGTTTGCCGGACCTCGTGGTGACGTCGCCCGGTTGGCGCCCCGACCAAGCACTGCTTGCCGCTGCGAAGCGGAAGCACATCCCCGTCTGGGGCGATGTTGAGCTCGCGTGGCGGCTCAGGGAGCGCTCCGGCCGCAAGACCGCGGACTGGCTGACGATTACCGGGACCAACGGCAAGACCACCACAGTGGGTATGGCTGAATCCATGCTGCAGGCAGCCGGGCTCAAAGCGATCGCCGTAGGAAACGTCGGAACCCCTATTCTCGATGCTCTCCGGGACCCGGTGGACTACGATGCCTTCGCTGTGGAGCTCTCCAGCTTCCAGCTGCATTGGAGTCACTCCTTGTCTCCGGTGGCAAGCGTCTGCCTGAACGTCGCCGAGGACCATGTTGATTGGCATGGCTCCTACGCCTCCTACCTTGCGGACAAAGCCAAGGTCTATGAGAACACCCAAAAGGCGGCGATCTACAACGCCGAACAGATCGAGACTGAGCGAATGGTGGAGAACGCTGACGTCGTTGAGGGGTGCCGGGCCATCGGCTTCACCACCAACACGCCCGCCATCAGCATGGTAGGCGTGGTGGATGGCCTGCTCGTTGACCGGGCGTTCATTGCCGAGCGTAAAGACTCCGCGGCGGAACTCGCCGCCATGTCAGATCTCGGTCCTGTGGCCCCCCGCCATATGGTGGCCAACGCCCTCGCGGCAGCGGCCTTGGTCCGTGCCTACGGAGTTGACGCGGCAGCCGTGAAACAGGGCCTGGCCAACTACCTGCCGGGTGCCCACCGCATCCAGCTCGTGGCCAACAACAATGACGTTTTGTGGATCAACGACTCGAAGGCAACCAACCCGCACGCGGCCTCCGCTGCCCTCTCTGCATTTCAGCGGGTTGTGTGGATTGCCGGGGGGCTGTCCAAAGGTGTCAACTATGACGACCTCGTCAAAGAGCATGCGGCCAGGCTCAAAGCGGTGGTGCTCATTGGTACAGATACAGAGGCATTGGAGGGTGCCCTCCAGCGACACGCACCCGATGTCCCCGTGATCACGCCGTCCAAGGGCGACACTGAAAGAGTGCAGACCGCAGCCGGAGACGGCGCTTCGCCCATCTATGGTGAGACCATCATGGCCCGGGCAGTGGCATCGGCGGCCGGAGTGGCAACGCCCGGCGATACCGTGCTGATGGCACCTGCGGCTGCATCCATGGATCAGTTCTCTTCCTACGCTCACCGTGGCGACGCTTTCGTCCTGGCAGTTCGCGAGCTTGTGGAAGGGCAGGCACCGACCACCGAGGAGTAACAATGGTCAGCACGCCCACCCGCACCCGCGGCAAGGAACCCCGGGACGGGAAGCCCAAGGCCGCATCTGTTGACAGCAGCCGCCCCAAGAGGCTCCGCGGACACTTGCGCGGCTTTTGGGAGAGCCTTGAAGGCAAGAGCAAAGCACCTAACAGCTCCACGTACTACCTGATCCTCGGCTGTGCCCTGGCCTTGACGGCCATCGGGATCATGATGGTGTTGTCCGCTTCAAGTGTTGAAGCTATCTCCGAGGGCAAATCGCCGTACGCTGATGCCCTCAAACAGGCACTGTTCGGTGTTGTTGGACTCATCGCCATGTATGTCATTTCGCGGACCAACGTTAACTGGATGAAGAAGCTGTCCTGGTGGGCGCTCGGCGCTGTGATTGTTCTACTGGCCCTGGTCCAGGTCATGGGCAACTCGGTCAACGGCAACAAGAACTGGATCGATATTGGAGGCATCACCCTCCAGCCCTCGGAGATGGCCAAGCTGATCCTCTGCGTGTGGATCGCTGCCGTTCTGGCGCGGAAGCAGAAACTGCTGCACCGTTGGATGCACGTCATCATTCCAGTAGTTCCCGGTGCAGGGCTCGTCATTGCCTTGGTGATGTTGGGCAACGACCTTGGAACAGTCATCGTCATCGCGGCGATCACCGCTGCCGGGCTGTATTTCGCAGGCGTTCCCGGCCGCATGCTGGCTATTGCCGGAGCGGTGGGTGCTCTCGGCGCCGTCCTGGGGACCATCAGCAGCCAAAACCGGATCTGCCGCATTACCTCCTGGTTGGGGACGGCCTCCACGCAGTGCACGGAACAGTTTGACTTCGATTTCCAATCCACCAATGGCATGTACGGCCTGGCGCAAGGCAGCTGGACCGGACTGGGCCTGGGCCAAAGCCGCCAGAAATACAACTGGCTGCCGGAGGCGCACAACGACTTTATCTTTGCCATTATTGGCGAGGAACTCGGCTTGGTGGGAACCATCGTGGTGCTGGTCCTGTTCGCGATCCTTGGCATCGCCATTTTCCGCGTCGTGGTGAGGCAGACCGACCCGTTCCAGCGCACCCTCGCTGGTGGCATCATGGTGTGGCTGCTCGGCCAGGCAAGCATGAACATGGCCGTAGTGACCCAGCTCCTTCCCGTGGTGGGCGTGCCTCTTCCTTTCATCTCCTATGGAGGATCCGCGCTGATCATGTCGCTTTGCGGTGTGGGCGTAGTCTTGTCTTTGGCCCGAGGCCAATTGCCGGCGCAGCAGCGTTCAGGATTCTTCCCGCGCCTCATGTCCAAGACCGCACGAAAGCGTACCTAGCACTTCATGACTCCTGACTCCACCAACGTGCCCAAGCCTTTGTCCGTCGTCCTTGCCGGCGGTGGAACTGCCGGTCACGTCAGCCCACTTTTGGCTATAGCCGATGCCATCAAGGACCGACGGCCGGACGCCGCCATTCTGGCTGTGGGGACGCCGTCGGGTATGGAAACCCGGCTCGTTCCCGCGGCCGGATACGAGCTCGCCACCATCGACCGTGTTCCCTTTCCGCGGCGCCCGTCGGCGGACCTCGTCAAGTTGCCCGCCCGGTTGAGCGGGGCCGTGCGGCAGGCCCGGCGAATCCTGGAAGAGTCCCGTGCCGATGTTTTGGTGGGTGTGGGCGGCTACGTCTGCACGCCCATGTACCTTGCCGCACGGAAACTTCGGATTCCCATCGTCATCCACGAAGCCAACATGAAGGCGGGCCTGGCCAACCGAGTGGGCGCGCGGTTCACCAACCATGTTGCCGTGGCCTTTGCCGGGACCCGCTTGCGGGGTGCATGCCACGTAGGCATGCCCATGCGCCGGGCCATCTCGCACTTGAACAGGACCGTAGCTGCGCCTGCGGCGAAGGCCTCCTTGGGGCTGGATGCCAACCGCCCGGCGTTGATCGTCACAGGCGGTTCCTCAGGGGCGTTGAGCATCAACCGGGCCATCACTGCCGCGCTCCCGGCACTGGCGGCTGCCGGCATTGAGACCCTTCACATCACAGGCAAGGGCAAAGCGGTGGAAGACGACGACGGCGGCCTGCTCGCCGCTGACGGCTACCGGCAGGTTGAGTATGTGGACGGCATGGAGAACGTCTACGCCGCTGCCGACGTCATCCTCGCCCGTGCCGGAGCCGGAACTGTCAGCGAGGTAGCGGCTGTGGGTCTTCCGGCCGTATTCGTGCCCTTGCCGATTGGCAATGGGGAGCAGGCGCTGAACGCAGCTCCCTTGGTTGCCGCGGGTGGCGCGCTGATGGTCAGTGACCAAGACCTCAGCCCGGAATGGCTCCGGACACAATTGATTCCGCTGCTGAGTGACCGCGGCAGACTTAACGACATGGCCCGGAAATCCGAAGCCCTTGGTATCAGAAACGCCGATCAGCAAATGGCTGATCTTGTCTTGGAAGCGGTATCCGCATGACCAACAGCATCGCCCCGATTGATTCCCTCGGACGCGTCCACTTCATCGGAATCGGCGGAGTGGGAATGTCCGCGGTGGCGCGCATCATGGTGTCGCGGGGCGTCCCGGTCAGCGGATCCGATGTCAAGGACCTTCCGGTGATGCGCGACCTCGCCGCTGCAGGTGCGCGCATTGCAGTGGGCTACGACGCCGGAAACCTGGGCGATGCACAGACCGTCGTTGCCGGTTCAGCCATCCGTGCAGACAACCCGGAGCTGGTGGCGGCGCGCGAAGCCAAGCTGCCCGTACTGCACCGCTCGGAAGCCCTGGCCGCCACCATGACCGGCCATCGGGTCGTCACCGTGGCCGGTACACATGGCAAGTCCACCACCACCTCCATGGTGGCTGTCCTCTTGAAGGAAGCCGGCCTGGATCCTTCCTTCGCCATTGGCGCAAATGTTCCGGCACTTGGCGTCAACGCAGCGCACGGAGGATCCGACATCTTCGTAGCAGAGGCCGATGAATCGGACGGATCATTCCTGAACTACCGTCCGCTGATTGCCGTGGTCACCAACGTCGAAGCCGATCACTTGGATCATTACGGGACTCCGGAGGCCGTCTTCGCTTCCTTTGATGCCTTCGCCGCGCTCCTGCCTGCCAACGGCGTTCTTCTGGCTTGTGCCGACGACGCCGGGGCCCGGGCCTTGGCGGAGCGCACTGCGTCGACTGGGACAACACGGGTGTTGACGTACGGAACCGCAGCCGACGCGGACGTCCAGCTTCACGACGGCGGTCCGGGCGACGTTTCAGTTGCCGTTGGCGGAGACGTCCACAGGCTTGAACTACAGGTACCCGGACGGCACAACGCCTTGAACGCGGCAGCCGCGTTCGCCGTCGCCGTCGAACTCGGCGTGGAACCCGGCGCCGCAGCGGCCGCGCTGGGCCACTTCACGGGTGCGTCACGGCGCTTTGAACTCAAAGGCCAGGGGAGGGGAGTGCGGGTCTATGACGACTACGCCCACCATCCCACGGAAGTCCGCGCAGCGCTGTCTGCAGCACGCTCCGTGGCCGCTGGCAACAAGGTGCACGTCCTCTTCCAACCGCACCTGTTTTCGCGGACCCGTGAGTTCGCTCAGGAGTTCGCGGCCGCATTGGATCTGGCAGACACCGCTTTGGTCCTGGATATCTATCCTGCCCGCGAGGACCCTGTCGCCGGGGTGACAAGCTCGCTGATAACGGACCATTTGATGAACGGCCGGCTCGTTTCAGCTGAGGAAGCCGTGGACGCCGTAGCGGCCATTGCAAGCGACGGCGACGTCGTGCTGACGGTCGGAGCCGGAGATGTCACTGCCTACGGTCCGGTCATCGTGGCGGCGTTGGATGGCTAGCACCCGCAAGCCCACCTTCAAACCCGCTACGGACCCGCGCCAAAGCAAGGCCGGCCGTCCCGGAGGTGACTCCGGGGAGGTTATCAGCGCTCAGCGCTCCGTTGAGCCGGAAGTGGACAGCAAGGTGACCGGAACAACTAAGGTGACCGGTGCCGCGAAGGCGGGCAAGACGTCCGCTGCGGGCAACGTTATTGCCTTTCCCGAGCCAAAAAACCGCCGACAGCGACGACTCGTTCTCTGGACGCTTTCAGTGGTGGCTGTGGTGGTAGGGGCACTGATTGCCGGGGCTGTCTTTTCGCCGGTCCTGGCAGTCCGCACCATCACCGTGGACGGCACATCGTTAGTCACCCCGGATGCGGTGCGGACTGCTCTCGCCGGCCTCGAAGGCAAGCCGTTGCCGCAAGTTACCGAGCAGGAAATCAACGAACTCCTCAAACCCCTCGTCCAGGTCCGTTCGGCCACCATGGAAGCGCGGCCGCCGTCTGAATTGCTGGTGCACGTGGATGAGCGGATTCCGGTGGCACTGCTCAAGCAGGGCGACAGCTACGTGATGGTGGATGTGGACGGAGTGCAACTCGGCGCAACCCAGGATTTGGCCACTGTGGCACTGCCCTTGATAGACGCGGGAGTCGGGACTACCAACACGGAGTTGTTCAAGGCAATTGCTGCTGTTCTGGACACCCTGCCCGCGGATATCCTGGCCAGGATGTCCACCGCTTCCGCAGCATCACCGGACGCCGTTGAGCTGAAACTGGTGGATGGAAAGACGGTAGTGTGGGGCAATGCCGAAGACAGGGAGCTGAAGGCGAAGGCACTTGAAGCGTTGCTGAGGATGCCGCCGGACCCGAAGGTCCCGGTCAGTGTCTACGACGTCAGTGTGCCAAGGCATCCCTTCACAAAATAGGCAGTTTGGAGAACGTAACCTGCGGCTGGCGGTGGCCTTATTTCGCGGCAATCCCACGACACGCGCAAGCGGAGATTGCATGTGGGAACCAGAGGAAATACCGTCGCAGTAGAGTTACTTGACATAACTATAACCTTCAACTAGAGGGTTAAGGTCCAAGGATTCAAGTTGGACTCGATCAGTTTCGCTATAGGACACAAGCAAGGGGCACGAAACGTGGCAGCACCGCAGAATTACTTGGCCGTCATCAAGGTCGTCGGCATCGGCGGCGGTGGCGTGAACGCAGTCAACCGTATGATCGAGGTCGGCCTTCGGGGCGTCGAGTTCATCGCCATCAATACGGACGCGCAGGCGCTGCTCATGAGCGACGCAGACGTCAAGCTGGACGTCGGGCGTGAGCTCACCCGCGGCCTCGGCGCGGGGGCGAACCCCGAGGTCGGCAAGCAGGCCGCAGAAGATCACGCCGACGAGATCGAAGAAGTTCTCCGGGGTGCTGACATGGTTTTCGTCACCGCAGGCGAGGGCGGTGGCACCGGAACCGGTGGCGCTCCCGTGGTCGCGCGCATCGCCCGCTCCCTGGGTGCGCTGACCATTGGCGTCGTCACCCGTCCGTTTACTTTCGAAGGCCGACGCCGTGCAGGCTCTGCCGAGGCCGGCATTGACGCCCTCCGCGACGAAGTCGACACCTTGATCGTCATCCCCAACGATCGCCTCCTGTCCATCAGCGACCGCAACGTGTCCGTCCTGGATGCTTTCCGCTCTGCGGACCAGGTGCTCTTGTCCGGTGTCCAGGGCATCACCGACCTCATTACCACCCCCGGTCTGATCAACCTGGACTTCGCTGACGTCAAGTCAGTCATGCAGGGCGCAGGATCGGCCCTGATGGGTATTGGTTCCGCCCGTGGTGAAGACCGTGCCGTCAAGGCTGCGGAACTCGCTATCGCCTCCCCGCTCCTGGAGGCTTCCATTGACGGTGCCCACGGTGTCCTGCTGTCCATCCAAGGCGGCTCTGATCTCGGCCTCTTCGAAATCAACGAGGCTGCCCGCCTTGTCCAGGAAGTGGCCCACCCGGAAGCGAACATCATCTTTGGTGCCGTTATTGACGACGCCTTGGGAGACGAAGCACGCGTGACGGTTATCGCCGCAGGCTTCGATGACGTCAAGGCAACTTCGCCTTCCATGGACCAGTCTCGTCCGGCCCAAAACCCGGTGCCGTCGGAAAGGCCTGCTGCTCCGAGCAGTGCGCCGTCCAACGCTGCAGCCCCGCAGCACGCCACCGCAGGAATCGGTGCTGCAGGCCTGAGCAACTGGGGCCAGCAGCGTCCCTCGGCTCTGCCGGCAGACTCCGGCTTCGACGTCGATCTCCCCGCAGTGGTTGAGCCGGACCTTTCGGGCAGCCGCTCCGATGATCTCGATGTTCCTGACTTCTTGAAGTAAGCCACGTTCGGAGAGTCAGTACCAGGTGTTTTGGTGGCGAAATGAAGTTCGGCCCGGCGTATCTGTAGCCTTCACGGATACAGGCGCCGGGAACCTGGCTCTCCACGTGCAGGACGACCCCTTGGACGTGATGGCTCGTCGCGCCCGGTTGGAACAGGCCGTCGGCCTGGGCGGCGACTCGGGGTCACGGCGGTTCCAGTACATGGACCAGGTTCATGGAAACCACGTCGAGTTCGTTGAAGCCTACGGTCCTGGTCCAACGGCTGATGCCTTGGTCTCCGCTGTTCCGGCGTCGTCCACGGCTTCCGGACCTGTGGCACCTTTCCCGAGCCCGGCAATCTCCGGGCGATCAGTACAGCCTCTGGCCGTCATGGTGGCTGACTGTGTTCCGGTTCTGCTTGTTGGCACCGACTCCGCTAACAGCCCCGTCCTGGCTGCTGCCCATGCCGGACGTCCCGGTGTCGCTTCAGCGGTGGTGCCCGCGACCGTCGCGGAAATGCGGCGTCGGGGAGCTGCCGGTATCAGCGCTTGGCTCGGGCCCTCTATTTGTGGATCCTGCTATGAAGTCCCGGAACAGCTGCGTGCTGATGTGGCAGCAAAGTATCCCGAGACGTGGTCTTCCACCTCGTGGGGAACGCCTGCCCTGGATTTGCCGGCGGGTGTTCGGGCCCAGTTGGCCGCGCTGGATGTCCCCGTGGAGTATTCGGGGGACTGCACCCTTGAGAACGACTCCCTATTTTCCTACCGGCGGGACTCCCTGACCGGTCGATTCGCAGGTTTGGTGTGGACGCATGACTAGCTTTGACGATGGCGACGAACAGCGGGAAGAGCCAGTTGGCGACCCCCGCGCCGCTGAGCTGGCTGAGCGGCTGGGGTTGGTGCGGCAGCGAATCGAGTCGGCCACGCGCGCTGCAGCCCGGAGTGATCTGCCGACATTGATGGTGGTGACCAAATTCCATCCCGCGGCTGACGTCCGCCGACTGGCAGCCCTTGGCGTTCGGGATGTCGGTGAGAACCGTGATCAGGAAGCAGCCGCCAAAAGTGCTGAACTCTCAGAGGTTGACGTCCGCTGGCATTTCATCGGCCAGCTTCAGAGCAATAAGGCAAAGTCCGTGGCCAGGTACGCTGCCTCGGTCCAGTCCGTTGACCGTCCGCAGCTTGTTGAAGCTTTGGCCAAGGCCGTCGCCCGGGAGAAGGATGCCACCGGCCGTAGCGATCTTGACTGTTTCATCCAGGTCAGCTTGGACCACGACGCCGGTGCGCACCGAGGTGGCGCCAGCCCCGCAGACGTTGAGCTGCTGGGGGAAAAAATCGAGTCGGCGGACGGCCTCGTGTTGTCCGGACTCATGGCCGTGGCGCCGTTGGGGGGGGACCCGGACGCTGCGTTTGAAAGGCTGGCGGCGATTTCCGAGGCGCTCCGGGCCGTTCATCCGGCAGCAGTGGGGATTTCCGCCGGGATGAGCCAGGACCTCGAATCCGCTGTGAGGTTCGGGGCGACACACCTGAGAATTGGCTCCGATATTCTCGGTTCCCGCCCAGCCGTGGGGTAGCGTCAAAGTATTGGAATGACGGGCCGGGGTTCCAATATGTCAAGTCATGGCGGCCCGCCTACTGCAGAAATGATAGGAGTGCACCATGGCTGGCGCTCTGCGCAAGACAATGATCTATCTTGGGCTCGCCGACGGCGATGAACACTACGAATCTGAGCAGTCCGTCGCCACGCACCACGATGAAGAACGCCCCCAGGCACAGGAACGGGAAGAGCGCCGTGCGCCTGCTCCCGTCCGGGAAGTTGTCCGTGAAATGCCCACTGTAGATGCCGAAGAGGAATACCGCGCACCCGTGACACCCATCAAGCGTGCGGCGTCCAGCCGCGAAGATGCCTCGGGCCTGAGGCAGATCACCACTGTTCACCCACGTTCATACAACGATGCCAAAGTCATCGGTGAGAGCTTCAGGGATGGCATTCCGGTCATCATGAATGTCACGGACATGGGCGAGTCCGATGCCAAGCGGCTTGTGGACTTCTCGGCCGGTCTTGTGTTTGGCCTTCACGGCAGCATAGAGCGGGTCACCAACAAGGTGTTCCTGTTGTCGCCGTCATATGTTGAAGTCATCGGTGATGACAAGAAGGCCAGCGAGACGCAGGCCAGCTTCTTCAACCAAAGCTGACAGACTGTTTCCATGGATGCCAGGCGGGTTCACCTGCCTGGCATCTGTGTTGCAATAGTAGGGACCGATTGACATTCCGGAACAAGTGGGAGATCTGAGCTAACTCGTGGGCATTGTTTTCGGCCTTATCTACATAGTGTTGTTGCTGTTCTTCATTGCCTTGATCATCCGGCTCGTTTTCGAATGGGTGCAGATGTTCGCTCGCCAATGGCGTCCTAGCGGTGTGGCGTTGGTTACAGCCCATGTGGTCTATTCCGTGACGGATCCGCCGTTGAGGAGACTTCGTAAGCTCATACCTCCACTCCAACTGGGCGGAATTTCTCTGGATCTGGGCTTTTTGATCCTGATTATTGCCGTCAGTATTGCCATGAACGTGGCTGCTGGCTTGGCATAACCGCCCGCGGAACCTGGGCCACCGATGGTTCACAGGCCGCAAATTCGCCAATTCAACACGATGGTGTTGAATTGGAGGAACAAGATGTTATTTAGGTACCGTAGTTTTGAACGGCCGGAAGGCCTACTGACTAACTAGACCAACGAGGTGACCAGATGGCTTTGACGCCAGAAGACGTTGTCAACAAGCGCTTTCAGCCGACCAAGTTCCGCGAAGGCTACGACCAAGACGAGGTTGATGACTTCCTTGACGAGATCGTGGTGGAACTTCGCCGCTTGAACCAGGAGAACGACGAGCTTCGCAAGAAGCTTGGCGAGGCCGGTTCGGCTGTGCCTGCTGCAGCTGCTGCTGCCCCGGTGGTTGAGAAGGTTCCGGCTCCGGTCAAGGTTGACAAGGAAGCTGAGGCAAAGGCGGAAGCTGAAGCCAAGGCTGCTGAGGCTGCCAAGAAGAAGGAAGCCGAGCAGGCTGCTGCAGCAGCATCGGCTCCCAAGGCTCCCGCAGCATCCAACACCCACACCGCTTCCGCTGAATCGGCTGCCGGCTTGCTGGCCATGGCACAGCAGATGCACGACAAGCACGTTGCTGATGGTGCACAGCAGAAGGAAAAGATTATTGCTGAGGCACAGATCGAGGCTTCCAGCCTTGTGAACGATGCCCAGGAAAAGTCCCGCAAGATTCTGGGTGCTCTGGAGCAGCAGCGTTCGGTTCTGGAGCGCAAGGTGGAGCAGCTCCGCGGCTTCGAGCGCGATTACCGCTCCCGCCTGAAGGCCTACATCGAAGGCCAACTGCGTGACCTCGACGCCCGTGGTTCCGTTGCTGCCCCTGAGGTCGGCGAAGCAACCGCTGACGTTTAGCAAGTATTCTGAAAGCCGGTGGCTGAGGACTCCTCGGCCACCGGCTTTCGCCGTTAAAGGACAATAAAGACTGACAACGGCTAAATCTGACAGCAGCCCGCACGCTTCCCGAATGAAAGCACTATGACCGACGACTTCACCGCTGACGCCACACAGCCGAAGCCCGCAGAGCGCCGTAAGTGGCGTCCTGCCATGCTCTGGCTCTTCACCGGCTTTGCCGTGTTCGCCTACGTTTTTGACCAGCTCACCAAATGGTGGGTGACCAGCACCATGACGGAGGGGGAGCGTATTCCGGTCCTGCCTCCGCTGCTGCACTGGTACTTCATCCGTAACTCCGGGGCGGCGTTTTCCATTGGCGAGAACGTCACATGGATTTTCACAATCGTCATGGCAGCCGTCTCGGTCGCGATTCTCTTTCAACTGCGAAAGTTGGGCTCGGCCTGGTGGGCGCTTTCACTCGGCCTGCTCTTAGGTGGTGCCCTGGGCAACCTGACTGACCGCCTCTTCCGGGAGCCATCCTTCGCGATGGGCCATGTGGTGGACTTCATTCAGCTGCCAAACTTTGCCATCTTCAACATCGCAGACTCGGCGGTGGTGTCCGGCGTCGTTATTATCTGTCTCCTGACACTGCGGGGGATCGGCATGGACGGTACACGTCAAGTGGCTGCCGCCAAGCCAGCCAAAGATGCCAAACCCGCCAGCGGCGCCACCGGGGAGCCCGCTGGTGAGTAAATCGGTGGTGGTACCGGAAGAACTGGCCGGGGTACGTGTTGACGCCGGGCTGGCGCAGCTCCTGGACATCTCCAGGTCAGCAGCGGCATTGCTGATTTCAGAGGGAAACGTCATCAGCGGCGGCGTTGCGCTGGGTAAATCGGCGAAGCTCGTCGCAGGCGCAGTGCTTGATGTCACGGTTCCCGAGCGGCCGGATCCCTTGGAAATCGTGGAGGAAGTTGTGGAAGGCCTGAACATCCTGCTGGACGACGAGGATTTCGTTGTCATCGACAAACCCGTGGGGGTTGCAGCCCACCCTTCACCCGGCTGGGTTGGGCCCACAGTCGTGGGAGGCTTAGCCGGTGCCGGATTCAGAATTTCCACATCAGGGGCGCCCGAGCGTGCGGGGATCGTTCACAGGCTTGATGTGGGGACGTCCGGTGTCATGGTGGTGGCCAAGACCGAGCATGCTTACACGGTGCTGAAGAAGGCGTTCAAAGAACGCACTGTGGACAAGGTGTACCACGCCGTTGTCCAGGGGCTGCCCGATCCCCTCCAAGGGACTATTGATGCCCCGATCGGACGCCATCCGGGCCACGACTGGCGATTCGCTGTGATCGAGGACGGCCGGCCCTCAGTGACCCACTACGAGGTCCTGGAAGCATTCGGCAAGGCAACACTGGTGGAAGTGCATCTGGAGACCGGCCGCACCCACCAGATCCGCGTCCATTTTTCAGCGTTGCGTCACCCCTGCGCCGGCGACCTGACCTATGGGGCGGATCCGCGCCTCGCAGCAACCTTGGGGCTCACTCGCCAGTGGTTGCACGCCCGCCAGCTCGGTTTCACCCACCCCCGCACGGGGGAGTGGGTGCAAGTCAGCAGCGACTACCCCGCAGATCTCCAGTACGCCCTGGATCTGCTGGCAAGCGGTTCTGCGTAGACTGCCATCCCGTCCCGGTTCCGCATCGTGTCGGACCCGGGACGGTAGACTGTCGTGGTGACTTCCAGCAATGATTCGTTCGTCCATCTGCACACCCATACCGAATACTCCATGCTGGATGGAGCTGCCCGGCTCGGGGAGCTGTTTGATGAAACCGAACGGTTGGGCATGCCCGCCCTGGCCACGACGGACCACGGATATCTGTTCGGTGCGTTCGACTTCTGGCGCAAAGCCACAGACAAGGGCATCAAGCCGATCATCGGCGTCGAAGCCTACGTAACCCCCGGCACTGCCCGCGGTGACAAGGAACGCGTGCGCTGGGGCGACGAAAGCCAGCGCAAGGACGACGTCTCCGGTGGTGGCTCGTACACCCACATGACGCTCCTGAGCTACAACAACGTGGGCATGCGGAACCTCTTCAGGGCCTCGTCCATTGCTTCATTGGACTCCGTCTTTGGCAAATGGCCGCGGTTGGACCGGGAGCTGCTCAACACCTACTCCGAAGGTCTCATCGCCACCACGGGTTGCCCTTCGGGGGAAGTCCAGACCAAGCTTCGGCTCGGCCTCTACCGCGAGGCCGTGGAGGCCGCAGCAGAGTTCCGCGACATTTTTGGGGCAGAGAACTACTTCTGCGAACTAATGGATCACGGCCTGGACATTGAACGGCGCGTCACCGGCGACCTCCTCCGTTTGGCCAAGGAGCTCAACCTCCCGCTGGTGGCCACCAATGACCTCCACTACACGCATGAGCACGATGCCAAGGCCCACGAGGCGTTGTTGGCGATCCAGTCGGGTTCAACGCTCCTGGAACCGACGTATGACAACGGCGGGTCCCGCTTCGCGTTCTCCGGCAGTGGCTACTACCTGAAGTCTCCGCGGGAGATGCGCGAGCTGTTCCGTGATCACCCTGAAGCCTGCGACAACACGCTGCTCATCGCCGAGCGCTGCGAAGTTTCCTTCAACACCGGCGCCAACTACATGCCGCGTTTCCCATGCCCTCCCGGGGAAGACGAGACGTCCTGGCTGGTCAAGGAAGTGGATACCGGCCTGCAGTACCGCTATCCGCAAGGCATTCCTGACAAGGTCCGGAAACAGGCGGACTATGAGCTCGGCGTCATCACGTCCATGGGGTTCCCCGGGTACTTCCTGGTGGTTGCCGACTTCATCAACTGGGCCAAGAACAACGGCATCCGCGTAGGTCCCGGCCGTGGTTCAGGTGCAGGTTCCATGGTGGCCTACGCCATGCGCATCACCGACCTTGACCCGCTGCAGCACGGCCTGATCTTTGAACGCTTCCTCAACCCGGACCGCGTCTCCATGCCTGACTTCGACGTCGACTTCGATGATCGCCGCCGCTCCGAGGTGATCGACTACGTCACCAAGAAGTACGGCGATGAACGCGTGGCCATGATCGTCACCTACGGAACGATCAAGACCAAGCAGGCGCTCAAGGACTCCTCCCGCGTGCTTGGCTACCCGTTCAGCATGGGCGAGACGCTCACCAAAGCCCTTCCGCCTGCCGTCATGGCCAAGGACATTCCGCTGGCCGACATCCAGAACAAGGAATCAAAGCGGTACAGCGAAGCAGGGGATTTCCGCCAGCTGATCGCCACCGATCCCGAGGCCGCAAAGGTCTTTGAGACTGCGCTGGGCATCGAGGGCCTGAAGCGCCAGTGGGGTGTTCACGCTGCCGGCGTCATCATGTCCTCGGACCCCATCATCGATGTCATCCCCATCATGCGCCGTTTCCAAGACGGCCAGGTCATCACCCAGTTCGATTACCCAACGTCTGAAGGCCTCGGCCTGATCAAGATGGACTTCCTGGGCCTCCGAAACCTCACGATCATTTCGGATGCCCTGGAAAACATCAAGATGAACCGGGGCGTTGACCTCGATCTTGAAAACCTGGAACTCGACGACGCAGCCTCCTACGAACTTCTGGCCCGCGGTGACACTTTGGGCGTCTTCCAGCTCGACGGTGGACCCATGCGGTCCTTGCTCAAGCTCATGAAGCCTGACAACTTCGAAGACATCTCAGCAGTTCTTGCGCTCTACCGGCCCGGACCCATGGGCGCCAACGCCCACACCGACTACGCGCTGCGCAAGAACGGGATCCAGGAAGTCATTCCCATCCACCCGGAGTTGGAAGAGCCGCTCAAGGAAATCCTCGGTGGGACCTTCGGCCTGATCGTGTATCAGGAGCAGGTCATGGCCGTTGCCCAGAAGCTGGCCGGCTACTCGCTTGGCCAAGCAGACATTCTCCGCCGCGCCATGGGCAAGAAGAAGAAGTCCGAGTTGGACAAGCAGTTCGCCGGCTTCTCCCAAGGCATGCAGGACAACGGCTACTCCATGGCCGCCGTCAAGACACTCTGGGACATCCTGCTCCCGTTCTCCGACTACGCCTTCAATAAGGCTCACTCGGCAGCGTACGGCGTGATCTCCTACTGGACGGCCTACCTGAAGGCGCACTACGCGCCGGAGTACATGGCCGCCCTGCTCACGTCCGTGGGTGATGACAAGGACAAGTCCGCCATCTATCTCAATGAGTGCAGGCGCATGGGGATCACCGTTTTGCCGCCGGATGTCAATGAGTCCTCGCTGAACTTCACTCCTGTGGGCACGGACATCCGCTTCGGTATGGGGGCCATCCGCAACGTGGGCGTCAACGTGGTGGATGCCATGGTGGCCGCCCGCACGTCAGAGGGCAAGTACACGTCCTTCAAGGACTTCCTCTTGAAGGTTCCGGCCGTGGTGTGTAACAAGCGCACCATAGAATCGCTGATCAAGGCCGGAGCGTTCGATTCGCTGGGCCACCATCGGCGTGCTTTGGCGATGATCCACGAAGAAGCCATTGATTCGGTGATCACTCTTAAGCGCAACGAAGCGATTGGCCAGTTCGATCTTTTCGCGGGCTTTGAAGACCAGGAGCCCGAAGCGTCGCTGACCACCGAGATCCCTGACCTGCCCGAGTGGGAGAAGAAGGACAAGCTGTCCTTCGAAAGGGACATGCTGGGACTTTACGTTTCAGATCACCCCCTGCAGGGGCTGGAGGGTGTCCTCAGCCAGCACGCGGAACAGTCCATTACATCAATCATCGCCGAGGATGGACCGCACGACGGCGCCATTGTCACCATTGCCGGCATGATCACCTCGCTGAGCCGCAGGATCGCCAAAGCCAGCGGCAACGCCTACGCCCGGGCCGAAATCGAAGACCTCGGCGCCTCCATGGAGGTCATGTTCTTCGGCCAGGTGTACGGGCCCATCGCGTCGGTCCTGGCGGAGGATTTGATCGTTGTGGTCAAGGGGCGGCTGCAGCGCCGCGATGACGGCGCGGTCACCCTCAACTGCATGGAGCTTTCCGTACCGGACCTCAGCGAAAGCGTGAATGGTCCCGTGGTGATCACCATTCCCACGTTCAAGGCCACCGAAGCGGTAGTAACGGACCTGCGTGACGTGCTGCGTACCCACCGCGGGAACTCCGAAGTCCGGCTCAAGCTCATGGGCGATACCAAGGTGGAAGTCATGGGCCTGCCCGTCCATATGCGGGTCAACCCAAGTCCCTCGCTCTTCGGCGACCTGAAAGTGCTGTTGGGTCCGGCCTGCCTGGATCACTAGGCAGGTGGCCTGCGCGCCCGGTCAGATCTCGTAGTCGAGCGGGGCAGGCTTGCTGTAGCCGCCGCTGTGGTACAGCAGGGGAGTGCCGTCGTCGCCGACTTGCCCGTCAACAACCTCCACCACCACCACCGCGTTGTTCTCGAAGGACAGGCGCATCTGGATCCTGCCCACGAGCCAGCCGCTGACGTCTTTGAGGATGGGGACGTCGTGGGGGCCCGGCTCCCAGTGGTCGCCGTCGAAGCGGTCGCGCGTCCGTGCGAAGCGATTGGCCAGGGCCTGGTTGTCCAGCCCCAGCATGTGGACTCCAATGTATTCCGAGTTGGCCACCGCCGGCCAGGAACTGGAGCTCCTGGCCATATTGAAGGTGAAGCGGGGTGGCTCCGCGGACAAGGAGGCCACGGAGGTGGCGGTGAATCCAAACGGGCTTCCGTTGAGGTTCGCCGTGATGATCGCCACGCCGGCCGCGTGCCGACGGAACATCTCCCTGAAAGTCTGATCGAAGCCGGATGGTTCGCTTGACACGTGGGTATTCTCCTGAATTGTGGCGGTACATCTCACCTTCAGGGTATTCCTCCCATACTGCGAGACCCACATTTTGTTGAGTAGGCATGAACCTTTGTTAATGTGTGTTGCATGACCGAGCCAACAATGCACGCCCCCGCCGTTGCAGAACCGATACCCATGGTGAAGCCGCGCAGGTCCAAGGAGGTTCTTTGGCTGGTCCTTCCGGCTGCTTTGGGCGTGGTGGCCGGGGTGATCTGGTGGCTGCTTGCTCCGGGCGGGCTGAACCTGGTGTCCGGCAATCCGGATCTTGCGACGGCGGCCAATCCTGATACGTGGCTTCCGCGGGACCTGGTCCTTGGAGCTTTGATGGTGCTGGCAGGCTGCCTCACCGGACTCATGCTTGACGGTAAGTTACAGGGTGAGGGTTCCGGGCGACGTTTGACCTTTGCCCTTGTTGGCGGCGCTGCGGGAGCGCTTATCGCGTGGCTGGTGGGGTTGCTTACCGCCCAGGTGCTGGGCCCAGCCCCGGATCCGGCTCTTGGCCCCGGGTTTGGTTTTACTCTTCGCTCCTACGCCGTGCTGGTTCTGTGGCCGGCTGCGATCGCCTTCATCACGTTTGTCCTTTCCCTGTTCGGGGTTCTGTCAAAGAAGCCCGTAAAATAGCGGGGTGACCACTTCCTCGGATACTTCTGCCCCCTCCACTGACGCCCTGAACTTCCGGAGCATCGATTTCCGGGGCCGCCACCTCTCCTTGGCGGAGCTGCGTGCGGCTGTGCCCAGGGCGCAGCATCAGACCATGGCAGACGCGGAGCAGAAGGTCCTTGACATCATTTCCGACGTCCGTAGGCGGGGCTTTGCCGCCCTGGGCGAATTGGCAAGGAAATTCGACGGCGTGGAACAGTCCCACCCCCGGGTCCCGGCTGAGGCGCTCACCAGGGCCCTGGCCGAACTTGATCCCCAGGTACGGGCCGCCTTGGAGGAGTCCATCAAACGTGCCCGGCAGTTTGCTGACCAGCAGCGCCCTGCCAACGTGGATGTCCAACTTGGCGACGGCGCTGTTGTCAGCCAAAACTGGATCCCGGTGGGTCGCGTCGGACTCTACGTCCCGGGTGGACTGGCGCCCCTGGCATCATCGGTCATCATGAACGTCGTCCCGGCGGTTGCTGCCGGCGTCGAGTCCATTGCGCTGGCCTCCCCGCCTCAGAAAGACTTCGATGGCCTTCCGCACCCCACCATCCTCGCCGCCGCGAAGCTCTTGGGCATCGATGAGGTGTATGCCATCGGTGGTGCGCAGGCGATTGTTTCGTTTGCCTACGGCATCCCGGGAAGCGGAGATGAATTGCCCCTTGAGCCTGTTGACGTGGTCACGGGACCGGGGAACATCTTCGTGGCCACAGCCAAGCGGCTGGTCAAGGGTGTGGTGGGCATTGACTCTGAGGCCGGGACGACGGAGATCGCCATTCTCGCCGACTCCACTGCGCAGGCTCCGTTGGTGGCCGCCGATCTCATCAGCCAGGCCGAGCATGACCCCAAAGCAGCCTCCGTCCTGGTGACGGACTCCGCAGAGCTGGCTGACGCCGTCGTGCTTGAACTGGCACGGCAAGCCGGTGCCACCAAGCACAGTGCCCGCGTCCTTGAGGCGCTCTCCGGGCCGCAGTCCGGTGTGGTGCTGGTGGATGATCTCGAGCAGGGCATCGCGGTCTGCAACGCGTACGCCGCTGAGCACCTGGAAATCATGACCACGGAGGCAGCCGCCGTCGCGTCGCGGATCCGTAACGCCGGGGCGATTTTCGTGGGCGATTACAGTCCGGTGAGCTTGGGCGACTACTGCGCCGGGTCCAACCACGTACTGCCCACCAGCGGGACGGCTGCTTTCTCCTCGGGGCTCAATGTCACCACCTTCCTCCGGGCAGTCCAGGTCATCAATTATGACCGCGCCGCTTTGGAGCAGGTCAGCGGTCATATAGAGAGCCTGTCCGGTGCTGAAGACCTCCCTGGCCACGGTGACGCTGTCCGGATCCGCTTCGCTCAGGGGCTTTAACCACTACATATAAGGGTGCCTACTACTACATGTAGTAATTACACGCTTGTCATTACGGGACGGCTGACCGTAAACTGGTGCCGGAAGTGAATCTTCCGGCACCTTTTGCGTATCCGGCGTCCTGCCGCATTCGATTCCGTGCCGGAGCTGTCAGGGGAGGCCCAGCGTGTATTGTCCGTTCTGCCGGAATCCCGACTCCCGCGTCGTCGACAGCCGTATGGCTGACGACGGCTCCTCCATCCGCCGCCGCCGCCAATGCCCGGAATGTGGACGCCGCTTCACCACTGTTGAAACCACCAGTTTGTCCGTCATCAAGAGGTCGGGCGTCGGTGAACCGTTCAGCCGGATCAAGGTCATCAGCGGAGTGCGCAAGGCCTGCCAGGGACGTCCCGTCACCGAAGACGACCTCGCCATGCTGGCCCAGGAAGTCGAGGAGAACATTCGTTCCTCCGGCGCAGCGGAAATCGATGCCCACGAGGTGGGCCTGGCCATTCTGGGCCCGTTGAGAAAGCTTGATGAAGTGGCGTACCTTCGCTTTGCCAGTGTCTACCAGGCGTTCGAGTCTTTGGAAGACTTCGAGTCAGCCATCTCGCTGCTCCGCCATGAGGCAGAAGAGGCCAAGGCAGGCGCCAAAGAAGCCACAGGTTCAGGAAAGAGCCAACTCTAGCTCCGGTGGCGGCAGCGGAGGGGAAGCCGCAGCCGTCACCGGCATCAATGACGGTCCGGCGTCATCGCCCGCCAGCCACGGGGAGCACCGCTCCCGTAATGTATCCGGCGGCGTCGGACATCAGCCACATCACTGCAGCTGCCACCTCTTCCGGTTCAGCTCCACGCCCCATGGGAATAGTTGGGTTCAGTCGCTCCACCCGGTCCGGCATTCCCGCCGCCGCATGAAGACCGGTGTTGGTGCTCCCCGGGGCAACGGCATTGACACGGATGCCCTGTTTGGCCACTTCTGCTGCCAGACCCACCGTCAGGACGTCAACGGCGCCCTTGGTGGCCGCGTAGTGGACCCAGGTGCCGGGCGAGCCGGCCTTGGTGGCTGTGGAGGAGATGTTGACGATGGATCCGCCGTTGCCGCCGTTGGCTGTAGAGAGTCTCCGGACGGCTTCCTGGCACATGAAGATCATGCCGGCAACGTTCACGTCAACAACCCGCTGGACCGTTTCGGCCGGTACTTCCACCAGGGTACCGATCAGATTCCCGGTGACAGCCGCGTTGTTGATGACGGCCGTTACGGGACCCATGACGGCAGATTCGTCGAACAGGCGTACGACGTCGGCGGGCTGGCTGACGTCTGCCTGCACGGGCAGCGCCTGGCCGCCGTGGGCAATAATGTCCCGGACCACCGCCTCGGCGCCGTCGCTGTCTGCAGAATAATTGACCACGACATCATAGCCGGCAGCCGCCGCGGCCTTTGCCACGGCGGCACCGATCCCGCGGCTGGCGCCCGTGACGATCGCGACTCCCGCTGCATTACCCCTGGCAGTAGTCCGGTCCCCGGCCATGCCGCGGCTACTTCGCGAGTTTGTGGTGCAACGCGACCTCAAGCGCGGCGCCCACGATCCCGGCGTCGTTCTTCAACTTTGCCGTGACGATCTTGGTCCGCAACTGAAGGTGCGGGAAGTACTCGTCGGAGCGCTTCGAAATGCCGCCCCCCACAATGAAGAGCTCAGGGGAAAACAGGAACTCAACGTGCTGGAGGTAGCGGTTCAACAGGACACCGTACTCGTCCCAGCTCAGGCCATCGCGTTCGCGGGCCACAGCTGAGGCTTTCGTCTCGGCGTCATGTCCGTCCACCTCGAGGTGGCCGAGCTCAGCATTGGGGACCAACTGACCGTTGAAGATAAAGGCGGATCCGATCCCTGTACCCAAGGTGATCACCAGGACGGTGCCATCCACACCTTCGCCGGCGCCGTAGCGGGCTTCGGCGAGGCCCGCCGCGTCGGCGTCATTAATGACCTCAACGGGGCGGCCAAGGCGCTTGGTGAACGTGGCATCGATGTCGGTGCTGAGCCAGGTCTTGTCCACGTTGGCCGCCGAGTTGACCACGCCGTGCTGAATGATGCCCGGGAAAGTTACTCCCACCGGCGTGTCCGCTGCCGGAGCATCGGGACGGCTGGAGAGTTCCTCGACGATTTGGGCAACTACCTCAGCCACAGCCTCAGGGGTGGCGGGTTGCGGAGTGGGGACGCGGAAGCGGTCGCCAATCAGCTTGCCCTTCTTCAGGTCGACAATGCCGCCCTTGATGCCGGTGCCGCCGATGTCGATACCGATCAACGGGGCGTTCTTGTGGGTCTTCTCATCCTTCTTGGACAATGCATTTCCGATCATGGCAGGAGGGGATGGGCATGGCACAGCCGCCCGGGCTGCGGGGACCTTCCAGAGAGCTCAGGGAAGGGTAAGGATTTCCGCGCCGGTCTCGGTGACCAGCAGGGTGTGTTCGAATTGGGCCGTGCGTTTGTGGTCCTTGGTGACAACCGTCCAGTCATCGGACCACATCTCCCATTCGATGGTGCCGAGGGTCAGCATGGGTTCGATGGTGAACACCATGCCTGCCTCGATCACTGTGTTGTACGCCGGGGCTGCGTCGTAATGCGGAATGATGAGGCCGGTGTGGAAGGCCTCACCCACGCCGTGGCCGGTGAAATCCCTGACGACGCCGTAGCCGAAGCGTTTGGCATAGGACTGGATTGCCCGGCCGATTACGTTGATTTCGCGGCCAGGGGCCACGGCCTTGATGGCCCGGTTGAGTGACTCCTGCGTACGCTCAACCAGCAAACGGGACTCTTCATCCACGTCGCCAACCAGGAAAGTGTAATTAGTATCCCCATGCACTCCGTTGATGAAGGCGGTGATGTCAATGTTCAGGATGTCGCCATCCTGGACCACGGTTGAGTCGGGGATGCCGTGGCAAATGACTTCGTTGAGGGAGGAACACAGCGATTTGGGGAACCCGCGGTATCCGAGTGTGGAGGGGTATGCCTGGTGATCCAGAAGAAACTCGTGGCCAACCCTGTCCAGCTGGTCCGTGGTGACGCCGGGCTGGATGTGCTTGCCTACCTCGACGATCGCCTGCGCGGCGATCTTTCCCGCAATCCTGATCTTCTCGATGGTCTCAGGAGACTTCACTTCAGAACCGGTGAACTTGGCGGGTGCCTTCTTGCCTACATACTCCGGCCTGGGAATGGATGCCGGGACGGGTCGTTCAGGGGTGATGGTTCCCGGAGTGAGGGCGCCAATGGGTGCAGTCGAAGCAAGAGAAGGCATAGATTGATCATATAAGGCACACAAGAGACGCAAGTAACAAAGCATGGCCGGGTACCCGTGACCCCGCCAACGTTACGCGTCGAAGTCACCAAATGGAGGAGGAGAAGTGACGGAGTACTGGTACAACGTCAAAACGCACGAGATCGAAGAGGACGCAATGTCCGATTGGACCCAGCTGATTGGCCCCTATAAAACCAGGGAAGAGGCTGAGCACGCCTTGGAGAAGGTCAAAGCACGCAATGAGACGTGGGACGCCCAGGATGACGACTAGCTGTACCAGCCCGGTAGGCAGGCCCAGGCAACTGGAAGGCCGCGACTAGAAGGAGTGCTCGGGTCCGGGGAACTGTCCGGACCGGACATCCTCCCCGTAAGCGGCCGCCGCATCACTCAATGTGGTGCGGAGATCCGCGTATTGCTTGACGAATTTTGCCATCTTTCCTCCTCGCAATCCTGCCATGTCCTGCCATACGAGCACCTGCCCCGTGGTGCTCTTGCCAGCGCCGATACCGACGGTGGGCACCCGCAAGGCGGCATCCACAGCGGCTGCGGTTTCGGCCGGGACCATTTCCATGAGGACACTGAAAGCGCCCGCATCCTGCAGGGCAACTGCATCCTCCACGATCCGCTGGGAGTCATCCCCACGGCCCTGAACGCGGTAACCACCCAACGAGTGCTCGCTCTGCGGCGTGAAGCCAACGTGGGCCATAACCGGGATACCGGCCTGCACCATGGCTCTCACGGTTTCCGCGTAGTAGGCCGTGCCTTCGATCTTGACGGCATGGGCCAGGCCCTCCTTGAGGAACCTGACGCCAGTGGCAACTGCCTGTTCTTTGGACACCTCATAGCTGCCAAAAGGCAGGTCCGCCACCACCAGCGCGCGCTTGGCAGACCTGCTCACTGCCCGCGTCAAGGGCAGGAGCTCGTCCACCGTGACGGGAAGGCTCGTCTCATTGCCGAACACATTGTTGGAAGCGGAGTCGCCTACCAGCAGGACTTCAATTCCGGCCTGATCAAAGATCTCGGCGGTGTACTGCTCATAAGCGGTCAGCATTGCAAAGTGCTCACCGTTGTCCTTGGCCTGCTGGAGATGGTGTATCCGGACCCGGCTGACAGGCTTCCTGCCCGCCGCTGACGGCGCAGGGGCAGCAGCTGCCGGGCCCGTGCCGTAGGGTGCGGGAACTTCGGCGGGCGTGGTGGACTCAGGAAGGTTGCTCGGGGCCATGGATAGAGCCTAAGCGGTGCCGACGGCGGCTGCCACCAGTGTGCTCGGCGTCACCTTATGTAAACGCTGTGTTACGCGCAGGTCCTGCTGCGGCATTAGCACGGAACTCTTAGTAGAGTGAAGGCTGAGCTGTCGTGGCTTCTATCCATTGAAACCAGCGGCATGGACACCGAATCGGAAAAGAGGCCCTATGGACCGCCAGCAAGAGTTCGTTCTGCGGACGATCGAAGAGCGTGACGTGCGCTTCGTACGCTTGTGGTTCACCGACGTCGTGGGTTCCCTCAAATCGGTGGCGCTTGCGCCGGCCGAAGTGGAGGGTGCCTTTGAGGAAGGCCTTGGCTTTGACGGTTCAGCCATTGAAGGCCTGGCCCGGGTGTTCGAGTCGGACATGCTTGCGCAGCCGGATCCGTCCACGTTCCAGATCCTGCCGTGGCGTGGCGAGACAGAGCAGACGTCGCGGATGTTCTGCGATGTCCTCACCCCCGACGGTGAGCCATCTGCCGCCGACCCCCGCAACGTCCTCAAGCGGACCCTTGCGAAGGCCGCTGATATGGGCTTCACCTGCTACACCCACCCTGAGATTGAGTTCTATCTGTTGAAGTCCAAGGACCTCGGTCCTGACGGCGCTCCTGAGCCCGTGGACGAAGGCGGCTACTTTGACCACGTACCAGGTGGCGTAGCGCAGGACTTCCGCCGTACTGCGGTCACCATGCTCGAATCCGTCGGCATCTCGGTGGAATTCAGCCACCACGAGGCCGGCCCGGGCCAGAACGAGATCGACCTCCGCTATGCGGATGCGCTTCAGACCGCGGATAACATCATGACGTTCCGGACGGTCATCAAAGAAGTTGCCCTTCAGCAGGGTACGTACGCCACCTTCATGCCCAAGCCGTTCACGGACCACCCCGGTTCAGGCATGCACACCCACTTCTCGCTCTTCGAGGGCGACACCAATGCGTTCTTCGAAGCCGGTGCCGAGTTCCAGCTGTCCAAGACGGCTCGCCAGTTCATTGCTGGAATCCTCAAGCACGCTCCTGAATTCACAGCCGTCACCAATCAGTTCGTCAACTCCTACAAACGCCTCTGGGGCGGCGGCGAGGCCCCCAGTTACCTGAGCTGGGGCCACAACAACCGCTCGGCGTTGGTTCGCGTTCCGCTGTACAAGCCCGGCAAAGGCCAGTCGGCGCGCATCGAATACCGCGGTATCGACAGCGCAACCAACCCGTACCTGGCTTACGCCGTCCTGCTGGGCGCCGGTCTGAAGGGCATCGAGGAAGGTTACGAGCTTCCCGCCGCAGCTGAAGACGACGTATGGTCGTTGACCACCGCGGAGCGACGCGCCATGGGGCACGCTCCTTTGCCGGCCAGCCTCCACGATGCCATTCGCGCCATGGAGGAATCCGAATTGGTGGCCGAGATCCTGGGGGAGCAAGTGTTCGAACACTTCCTGCGCAACAAGCGCGCGGAATGGCAGGACTACCGCCTCCAGGTCACCCCGTACGAGTTGCAGCGCAACCTCGGCATTCTCTAGGCCAGGGCCATGAGCCTTGCGCGTCGGCTCATCTCAGCCGGATTCAGTGACCTCGAAAAAGGCGAGCGGTTCCTCGCTGCCCCGGAACTTGACGGGATAGATGAGGACGCCCTGTTCGCCGGGCTTTCCTTGTCCGCTAGCCCGGATACCGCGCTCCAATCTTTGGTCCGGCTGATCGAGAAGAATCCGGGGCTGAAGAAGCTGGCCGCGGCGGATCAGGACACCAGCGAGCCCATGTACCGGCTCCTGGGTGCCTCGGAGGCTCTGGGGGAGTTCCTCATGCGGCGTCCGGAGCACTTGGATGTGTTCAATGTCAGGGTCAGCCCGGAGCCGGTTCAGGCCTCCAGTGAAGAGCTCCGGGCCCGGCTGCTGCGCTCCGTGAAAGCCGAGCCCGGTGCCCAGCGACCGGTTGCCGGAATGACAGGGCTGCCGGCCTACGCGGCCCTCCGGAGTGCGTACCGTCGCGGTCTGACGGAGTTGGCCATCCGTGATCTCTGCGCAGCCTCGCCGCAGGACTACATGCCCGCGGTGGGGGCTGAGCTTGCCGACTTGGCAGGTGCCGCCGTTGAAGCGGCGCTCGCCGTCTCCAGAGCCGAAACCGCGGGCCAGTTCGACGCGGAGGAGATCGCGGACGTCGGCCTGACCGTCATCGGGATGGGCAAATGCGGAGCCCGCGAGCTGAACTATATTTCCGACGTCGATGTCATTTACGTCATTGAGTCGGAACAACTCGACGATGCCAAAGCAGCCACCATCGGAACAGCCCTGGCCTCGGGAATTTCACGTGCCATTTCCTCTTCCGCTCCGGAACCCGGATTGTGGGAAGTGGACGCCAACCTTCGGCCGGAAGGAAAATCAGGGCCATTGGTGCGTACTCTGGCCTCGCACCTGAGTTACTACGCACGGTGGGCGCAAAGCTGGGAGTTCCAGGCGCTGCTGAAGGCGCGGACCATTGCCGGTGATCGGGACCTGGGGCAACGCTATGAGAAGGCCGTGGAGCCTCTGGTGTGGGCCTCAGCGGGCCGTGAGGGCTTTGTGGAGTCCGTCCAGGCCATGCGCCGAAGGGTGACCGATTACATTCCGGCGGCCGAGGAACAGCGACAGATCAAGCTGGGGCGCGGCGGACTCCGCGACGTTGAATTTACGGTGCAGCTGCTGCAATTGGTGCATGGAAAGGCTGACGAGTCACTTCGTTGCCGGGACACCACTTCTGCCATCGCTGCCTTGTCTGCCGGCGGGTACATCGGGCGGTCGGACGCCGCGGCCTTCGACAACGCGTACCGGTACCTGCGCCTGCTGGAACACAGAATCCAGCTTTTCCAATTGCGTCGGACCCACCTCATGCCCGTTGCTGAGGATGCCCAGCGCTTCCTGGCCAAGGCTGTCCTGGGTCCGTTCGCCTTGGAGCGCCCACACCCTGACCAGTTGATGGCCACGTGGCAAAAGACCAAGAAGGCTGTCCGCGAACTGCACGAGCGCATCTTTTACCGGCCGCTGCTTAACACTGCTGCAAAGCTGAGCAGCGAGGACGCGAAGCTCAGCCCGGAGGCAGCGCAAGGCCGGCTGGCCGCACTTGGCTATGTGGACCCTCAAGGTGCCATGCGGCACATTGAGGCACTCACCGCGGGAGTCAGCCGACGCGCTGCGCTGCAGCGGCAGCTCTTGCCTATCCTTTTGGGATGGCTCGCCGAAGGCGTTGACCCCGACGCCGGACTCCTCGCCTTCCGCAGGGTCAGCGAAGCGCTCGGTACCACCCACTGGTACCTGGGCCTGCTCCGGGATTCTCAAGCGGCAGCCGAGCGCCTCTGCCAAGTCCTGGCCAACTCCCGGCTGATTTCGGATCTGTTGGAAGTATCTCCGGAGTCCGTCGCATGGTTGGGCAGTGACAAGGACCTCGTGCCCATCCCCTTTGAAGCCCAGTGGCAGGAAATCCGTTCCAAACTCTCCCGCCACGCTGATCCCGAGAGTGCCATGAGGCTGATCCGGCTGATCCGGCGTCGGGAGATCCTGCGTACCGCAATTGCGGACAGCGCCGGCTTGCTCGATCAAGATGCCGTGGGCTTGGCCTTGTCCGAAACGGATCGCGCGGCGGTTCTCGGGGCATTGCATGTAGCAGAGGCCGCCATCGCGGCGTCGGGGCCTTTGAAAACCGATGTCCTGGTGGTGGCGATGGGTCGGCAGGGCGGCCGGGAGATCGGCTACGGCTCCGACGCGGACGTTATCTACGTCCACCGTGCCCGTCCCGGGTTCACTGATGCCGAGGCCCAGGAACAGGCAACCACCATCGTGGCCAAGGTATCCAGCTACCTCACCCAGCCGCTCAAGCCCGCCATCATGGCCGAACGAGTACTCATGGTGGATGCAGACCTCCGTCCCGAAGGCAAGAACGGCGCTATGGTGCGGTCCTTGGATTCGTATGCGGAATACTACCGGCGGTGGTCCCTCATTTGGGAGGCGCAGGCCCTGCTTCGGGCCCGCCCGATGGCGGGCTCGGATGAGCTTGCCGCCGACTTTGTTCGTCTCATTGATCCGCTTCGATACCCGGAGCAACTCGCGGACAACGACCTCCGGGAGATTCGCCGTGTTAAGGCGCGGGTGGAGTCCGAGCGTCTGCCTCGTGGCGCTGATCCGGCCCGTCACGTCAAGCTTGGCCGGGGCGGCCTGAGCGACGTCGAATGGCTGGTGCAGTTGATGCAGCTCCAGCACGCCGGAAAGCACCCGGAGTTGCGGACGTCCTCAACCCTGGATGCACTGGCTGCTGCCGAAAAGTTGGATCTCATTGCCGAAGACGACGCGGCGCTCCTGCGGGAGGCGTGGCGGCTCGCCAGCAGGATCCGCTCCGCCAACGTCATTGTGACCGGACGCGCCTCGGATCTGCTGCCCTCATCCCGTAAGGACCTTGAGGCTGTGGCTCGCTGGTGTGGTTACGAACCCGGGAACGCTGGTCATTTCGAAGAGGACTACCTCCGGCTGAGTCGACGGGCCCGGGGCGTTTTTGAGAAGGAGTTCTACGGCCACTGAGGCATGGCCGCGGACGCCCTTTCACGGGCGTGCCGCAGCATGGTGACAACCGGGGCTCCCGGCGTGAGGGTCCCGTCAACGACGTAACCTTCTTCGCGGTCCCGGAGCGTCTCCACCATCCTTTGCTGCCATGACTGCAGTTCACCCAGATGGGCAGGGTCTTTGGCGAGGTTGTACCGTTCCTGGGGATCGGCGTCGAGGTTGAAGAGTTCCTCAGTTCCCTCGCCGGATCCCCAGATGTATTTGTGGTGGCCATCTGTCAGCCAGTGCAGGTTCTGTCCCCAGTACACGTGCTCGCCGTGAAGGACCTCCCTCACCGCTTCGCTGCTTTCGCCCTGGACAATGCGGGCCAACGATTTTCCGTCTACGGACTCCGGGATGGGCAGCCCTGCAAGGTCCAGCAGGGTGGGCATGATGTCCCTGAGCTCCACCACGTGATCCACCACCCTGCCACGAGCGGCTTTCGGGGCGGCAGGAGAATTGGCGATGATGAACGGTACGCGGGAGGACCCTTCATACGGCACAGCTTTTCGGAACATATGGTGATCGCCCATCATTTCGCCGTGGTCGCTCGTGAAGGCAATCACGGTGTTCTCGTGCAGGCCGAAGTCGGCCAGGGATTCCTTGATGCGGTTGATCTGCAGGTCAATCTGGGCCATGAGGCCGTAGTAGCCCGCCCTGGCCCGATGGACCACGTGGTCCGGGATCCTGCCGTAGCTGGCCTGATAGTTTCCGTCTTGTCGATGCTCATCCCAGTGATGTTCCCAGTCACCTTCCACAGCTTCATAAGGCGGTATGTTGAGGTACTGCTCAAAAGCCCACGACGGCGGGTCATAGGGCGGGTGCGGGCGATGAAAGGAGAGATAGAGGAAGAAGGGTTTGACGGGATCGCGCCTGTGCATCCATTCGATGGCTTGGGTGCCGATCCACTGCGTGGGATGCAGGTTTTCTGCCTTGTCCCAGGGGCGGGCGACGATCGAATTGCAGTTGACGCCGTGATCGAAATACTCCGCGTCCGGGCCCACCCCGGGTTGGCGACGGAGCCACGGCACGTAGTCGTCAAATTTTGCGAAGTGTTGTTGGTGTTCCTGCCTGGCATGGTGCAGATATCCGTCGTGAAGGATGACGTCGTCAAAGTCGAGCCTGGAGCGCTCCGGCCACACATGCATCTTCCCGATGGCTTGGGTATGGTACCCGCCCTTCCTGAATTCGCCCTGTACCGTCACAGGATGGACCGCATGGAACGGCACGCCGTCGTTGTAGCCCACCCGGCCATGCCGTTCCTGTGATTGCCCGGTGAACAGGGCCACGCGGGCAGGTACGCACGACGGTGTAGCAGAATAGCCTTTGGAAAACCGGACGCCGTTACGGGCGAGGTCATCGAGGTGGGGTGTCTCCACAAAGGGATGGCCGTCTGCGGACAAGCAGTCACCCCTCCACTCATCAACGCAGATAAGGATGACGTTGGGCTTGTTCATCGGAAGTGGTCCCTTCATCGCACTTAACGGTTGTGACAATCCTAAGAGGAGAGACTCTGGAAATGCTTGAAGATGACTTGGAAGAAGAATTTCCAATCGAAAGTGATCACTTCGACCATGGCGATGTTTGGCTGATACCCCTCAAAATGCTCGACGACGACGCCCGGGCCATTCACCTTGGCGCGGTAGCGGAGTTGGCCGTGGAGGCAGGGCAGCGGGATTTTGTGGGCGATCCGCTGCGCATGATGCTGATCTCTCTGGAAGAGGAATCCCGCTTCCCGTATGTCATTGAGTCCGGGGGAGTCGCGGTTGGCGTACTGACCCTCCAGTCCGGGGCGGCCACACTGGCAGGCTGGCCCGATGACGAGTCTGTGTGGCTGTTGCGGGGATTTCTCATCGACTCTAAAAGCCAAGGCCGCGGACTCGGCACCTCGGCTGCGCGGGCCGCGTCGGAGGAGGCGCGCAAGCTGACGTCCAGGCTGGGAGGCGGACAGGCCGGCGTCGTGCTTTCCGTCAACGAGCGCAATCCCGCAGGCCTGGCCGCGTATACAAAGGCGGGATTCACGGACAATGGCCGCTATGTGGGCGGAACCGCGGGACCACAAAGAACAATGGTGAAGCTGTTCCGGCCGAGGATCCCGCAGTAACCAAGTAGTCGGCCGGGTACAGTGCCGGAAAAACGAGTACACACTACTCGTGCCCCAAGGCAGGGCCTGCAGGCAGCATGGTCGGTATGACAGCCTACGTGATTGAATCAGCAGCCCTGCTCCATCGCTGCCAGTGCTGCGGTGAAGAAACCGAGCACGTCTTCTGCCCGGACTGCGCAGCTCCGGAAGAACTCGGAAAGACGCCCACTACCGCGCACTGACCCTGCCCCGGACCCTTCGGTTCGGGATCGCATGACCAAAAGCTAAGTATCCTTATAGACTTCTCATGTATCTGATCTCAACGCATAGGGGAAGTACATGGAATACAACGGAAATCCGACTGAGAGGGCCATTCCTGCCGGAGAACTGGACCGGCGTCACGTTGGCCATTCTGTGAGCTTTCAGCCCAACGATTTCACCGTGGTCTTCGGAACGATTGCTGGTATCGCCAGGACCGAAGCCCTTGTGTACCTATCGCTGGCCGGCGTCTCCGGGGGTACTCATCTGAAAGACGAATACGATCTTCCCATCGATCACAACGTGTACCTTCAGTTGGACCCGCTGGGTAGCGCGGAAAAGGGAATCTCTGATGCCGCGAGTTTCGTTAAGGACAAGCTGGACGAGATCACCAAGAACCTCAGGGACCGCGACCAAGGCAAGTCTGAGTAGCCCGCACCAACAAAAGAGGCCAGCCTCCGTCTATTGGGACGGAGGCTGGCCTCTTTGCTATGCGGTGATCTTAGACGCCGTAGTAGAGCTCGAACTAAACAACCGTGGTTGGGCCTGTCAGTGGGTGCCACAAATCCGCGAGTTTGCAGGAATTTTGGGGTTGTAGGTGATGGGCTGATTTAGGGGTTAATCGGTCCTCTTGCGGACTTTCTGCGGACTGCGGTCCTTATGGCCTCTTAGGGATGCGCGGCGCCCGCCGTGGCGACGCATCCGGGGGCGGTTTTTTGCGGTTCATGACCTTAATAGCGTCAATGTCCTCTGCGCTGAACCTTAGGCTGTCCCCGAACGTGTGGTGCAGCCATTCTTGAGTCTTCTTTAACCTGTAGGCGTGCGAACGAGTGATCTTCAAGAGGCCGGATACTTCCATGATTGTGTATAGCTGTTGATCCATGCCGAGGATAGGCACGCCGGGGCCCCGTTGTGAACCACAGACAAGGCTTGACTTGCGCCGAAGTTTCAGAAGTACTGCGGACTACTGCGAGCAGTGTCACCTACGCGGTTCCGGGCATGAACACCACCACCGGTGACATGACGGGGTGGACGAAGGTTGCCCAAAAACTGCATAACCTGCTTCCTCAGGGAAGTGCTGTGGTTTCCTGGATTGGGTACGAGACCCCGCCTGCCCCTGCACTGGATAACAACCTCAACCTCGGCGTTCTTGACGTGAATCGAGCGGTCGCGGGTGGGCAGAAACTCGCCGGGGCGCTCGGTGGCCTGTCTGCAGTCCGCGGGGAGAGCGCGCCGCAACTCAATATTGTGGCTCACTCGTACGGGAGTACCACTGCCGCGGTGGCACTGACGCAGCCGGGTATCAAGGTGGATAACTTCGTCACGCTCGGCTCGGCAGGTTTACCCGATAACGTCCATACTGCCGCTGACCTCAACGCAGGACACGTATACTCCGGTCATGCGCGCGACAAGATCCCTGGCGAAACCGAAAGCGGTGACCAGTGGGCCTGGACTGGCCGGGAAGGCAGCCGTGACCACCACGTGAACCCGATTGAACCTGAGTTTGGTTCCCACGCCTTCGGCACTGATACCGGCGACGCCGGGCGGGCCGTGACCGACCACAACGGTCTTATGTCTGATGGTGGCGAGCAGGCGGGATATTTTGACGAGCGAACAGAGTCTCTAAAAAACGTAGCCTGGGCAATCAGGGGAGAAGCCGAGAAGATCACCCCGTATGTCCCGTTAGGGCCGACTGATCTGCAAGAGGCCCTATTGGAAGGAATGTCGAATGCCAGCGGTTAAGACGCATATACGAATTCTCACGGCCGCGACGGCCGTGCTCATGATGGGAATGACAATAACCGCATGCGCTGAGAAGGGGCCAAGCACGACAATGTCTGACGATGCGACGCCTGACAAGACAATCAGTGCCAGGGAAGGGCGGGATCGCGTGGTCGAACTCGTCATCAACGCCACCAAGCAGCTCGACGTCACCGGTTGGTGGCCCCGCAACGGCGTCGCCGGAGCACAGGAGTGCTCCCTCGGAAAGGGCGAGAAGGGCGCCAGCTATGGTTACGACCACTGGGCACCCCAAGGAATCGACCATATCGAGGACGCCAAACGGGTAGCCGAGTATTGGAAATCCCTAGGGATGACCGTACGCACCGTGAACCCGACAACACATCCGACCGTTTTCGCAGAGGGTGGTCCTGTCCTTCGGGCTGAGTTCGATACTGATGCATCTGACAAGTCGTACAGCGTTGGTGCCACTGCTCCCTGCTCGCCGGGAGACGCTTGGGAGCTCAACGTTGAAGATCAAGCCGAGCGGGATCAGGGCAAAGTACTCCCCGGGGATGAAGGCGTTGTCGTTCGAAAAGATCCGCCGCAATAACTCCCTGTTGGTGGCATTCTCCTTATGCCTGAAGACGATTTGCCAAGTCCGCGTTTCCTGACGATTGAGCAGGTAGCGGAGGACTGGAAAATACGTAGGCCATGCTGCCCACCGACACAAAGCGCAATCTTTGTCTCCCGGCGCATACACCACATGGAAGTTGCGCCAAGGCTGCGCCGTGGGCGCATGTGACAATTCATCCGCGATGGTGACGTTGGCGTTTCGTCAGCATCTTGGTCAAAGGAGGCTTCGGCCCACACGGTTCATTTCGGCATTGAGTACATGCTCGACAGTGCGTTTGAACGTCCACATCCATTGGTCTATGCCCGTATCCGAGGACTACTGCTCCTGGTTTTGGTCTGAGGTTCCCGGCGAGCCCTGAGCGGGTGTGGAATTGGGCATGGAAAAGCCGACCCCAAGGTGGTGAAACCTGGGGCCGGCTTTTTCTGTATTCAGATTCTTGCGGACTGCCTGCGGACTATGACCGCTTCTGCCGCGTGATCTAGCTAGACGCCGTAGTAGAGCTCGAACTCGTAGGGGTTCGGGCGCAGTGACAGCGGGCGGATCTCGTTCTCGTACTTGTAGTCAATCCAAGTATCGATCAGGTCCTGGGTGAAGACGCCGCCGGCCTGGAGGAACTCGTTATCCTCGCGCAGGGCCTCGAGTGCTTCTTCCAGGGAGCCCGGAGCCTTGGGGATGTCCTTGGCTTCCTCGGCCGGGAGCTCGTAGAGGTCCTTGTCAATGGGAGCCGGGGGTTCAATGCGGTTGCGGATGCCATCGATGCCGGCCATCAGCTGGGCAGCGAACGCCAGGTACGGGTTGGACGAGGGGTCCGGAGCGCGGAACTCGATGCGCTTGGCCTTCGGATTGGTGCCCGTGATCGGGATACGGATACCGGCGGAGCGGTTGCCCTGCGAGTAGACCATGTTCACGGGGGCTTCGAAGCCCTTGACCAGTCGGCGGTAGGAGTTAACCGTCGGGTTGGTGAAAGCAAGAACTGCGGAGGAGTGCTTCAGCAAGCCGCCGATGTACCAGCGGGCCATGTCGGAAAGGCCAGCGTAGCCCTTCTCGTCATAGAACAGCGGGTCGCCGTTGCTCCACAGCGACTGGTGGCAGTGCATGCCCGAGCCGTTGTCACCGAACACAGGCTTCGGCATGAACGTGACGGACTTGCCCCAAGCATCTGCCGTGTTCTTGATGATGTACTTGAACTTCTGCAGGTCATCAGCAGCCGCGGTCAGCGTGGTGAACTTGTAGTTGATCTCAGCCTGGCCGGCGGATCCAACTTCGTGGTGGGAGCGCTCAACCTCAAGGCCGGCCTTGTCCAGTTCGATGCACATGGCATCGCGAAGGTCAGCCTGCTTGTCGGTGGGGGAGACCGGGAAGTAACCGCCCTTGACGGGGGTCTTGTAACCGAGGTTTCCACCCTCTTCCTTGCGGCCTGTGTTCCAGTGTGCTTCTTCAGAGTCAATCTTGTAGAAGCTGCCCTGCGGGGAGGACTCGTACTGGATGTTGTCGAAGACGAAGAACTCGGCTTCGGGAGCGAAGAAGGCGGTGTCGGCGATGCCTGTGGATGCCAGGTACGCTTCAGCCTTCTCTGCCACGCCGCGGGGGTCGCGGTGGTACGGGTCGCCCGTACGGGGGTTCACGATGGAGAAGTTCAGCGCGAGAGTCTTCTCGATGCGGAAGGTGTCGATGAAGGCCGAGGTCACATCCGGGATGAGCTGCATGTCGGACTCGGCGATGCCCTGGAAGCCGCGGATGGAAGATCCGTCGAAGAGCTGGCCGTGGACGAAGAAATCGAGGTCGACGCTCTTGGCCGGCACGTTGAAGTGCTGCTGGACACCAGGGAGGTCGGTGAAGCGGATATCGACGAATTTGACGTCTTCGTCTTTGATGAACTTGAGGACTTCGTCCGCAGTCTTGAACATCTATGCTCCTTATGCATATCAAGTAACAGGCCCGGAAGGCCGCGTGGTGCAGCCCATACCAAGGGTCCGGAGACACAAAAAGATCCCCGTGCCGTGGTGGCTGGCAACTCATACCACCATAGGGAGATGGGATTTCCCGGGGGTGTCAGTATTGTTTCCGGCAGGTTACAGAATCATCTGTTGTGTAAACGGTAGTCGGCTGTCCGGTGTCCGGTCCATCCGGGTCCGGTGGGCGAACACCCGGGGCGTTGCGCGCCGATCAGTCTTCCCGCGGGTCGGTCAGCAGGCATGCCAGCCGTTAGGCTTGGAGTGTGGTGGATCGAAAAGACATTGGCTCCTGGTTGAGCGGCCCGGATACTTCCGGAATCTCCAAATATCCCGGTGAACGGCTGGGCTTGCCCGAGTCCGGTCCCGGCTCCATGGCGCGGGCCGGGCGCCGCATCCTTGGCATCGTGGTGGACTGGACCATCGCCTTGGTGATCAGCAATTTCGCCTTCGGCGGTAATTCGTGGGCTACCTTGGCCATTTTTGCTGCAGAGCAAATCCTCCTGATCGGAACGCTGGGATACAGCATCGGACACAGGATCGCCGGCATCCATGTGGTTCGTCTGGGTGGTGGCCCCGCAGGACCATTGGCCGCTGTGGTGCGGACCGTCCTACTCTGCCTGGTCATTCCTGCGGTGGTGTTCGACCCCGACCAGCGCGGTTTGCATGACAAAGCGATGAACACCATCCTCATCAGGATGTAGCCGAACGCCAGGTTAGCTGGCTCTGCGATAGAGCAACCCCAACCAGAAACCGCCCCTGTCTCACTGAGAGACAGGGGCGGTTTCAGTTTTGTCGAGCAGCTTCGTGAATCAGCGTCCCCGAGCGGCCTTGCGGTCCGGGCGGGCCTTGTAAGGATCAATGCCCTTGGGGATCGGCAGACGGTTTCCCAGGGAGTTAATGCGCTTTGACACGGCGTTCACTTCCACCTTGGTCAGTTCGTTCTTCAGTTTGCCCATGGTCTTGGCCAACTTGTTCAGTGGCACCTGGCCTTCACCGCGACCGGATTCCAGAACATGGATGGTCACGTTGGGCAGGATGCGCGCGAGGCGTTTGCGCTCGGCATCCACCAGAGGCTTGACGCGGTGCGTGGGCCCTTCGCTGACAAGGACGACGCCCGGACGGCCAATGGCCATGAACACGGCGTCTTGAGTGCGGGGGTTGACGGCAACTGGCTGATCCTGGGTGACCCAACCGCGGCGAAGAGTACCCAAGGCTGCGCCGGAAGCACCGGGCTGGTTCTCAATTTGAGCGAAGGCAGCCTTCTCAGCCCGGCGGGAAAGAATGAAGACAGCCGCGAGCAGACCCAGTGGGATGCCAATGATGAGGCCGGTAACCCAGTTCTCCAGCAGGAAGCCTACGAGCAGGGCCACAGCAACCACGGCAAGGAATGCCAGCAGCATGACCCACACAACCTGCGGATCATTACGCCGGGTCATTTTGAAGACTTCAGCGATCTGCTTCAGCTGGCTCGGCTTCTTGGCCTTGGCTTCCTTGGGCTTGCGCTTGAACAGCCCACGCTTGGGTGCGTCGGCCGAGGGGGTCGAATTGCTGGAATCAGAGGAGTTCGCCATAGTGCCTTAATTCTACGTGATGGACGCCGAAGGACCGGACGCCATGACGCAGGCATCCGGTCCCCAGGTACTGCTGTGTGGTGTTTAGCTGTGGGCGGCGAGGATGGTGGAGGCTTCCTGGCGGGTGGTGCCGGAGTCCTGGATGCCGTCGGCGATGTGGGCGAGTTCGGCGGGGATGTCGCGGCCCTTCTTGCGCATCGCGGTGGCCCACAAACGCCCGGCACGGTACGAGGACCGCACCAAGGGGCCGGACATGACGCCGAGGAACCCGATCTCCTGGGCTTCTTCCTGGAGGTCCACGAATTCCTGGGGTTTGACCCAGCGGTCCACCGGCAAGTGCCGCTCGGACGGGCGCAGGTACTGGGTGATGGTGATCAGATCGCACCCGGCCTGGTGCAGGTCGCGGAGGGCTTCGGAGATTTCCTCGCGGGTCTCGCCCATGCCCAGGATCAGGTTGGACTTGGTCACCATGCCCAAATCCCGGCCCTGGGTAATCACATCGAGGGAGCGCTCGTAGCGGAACGCCGGACGGATCCGCTTGAAAATCCTCGGCACGGTCTCCACGTTGTGCGCGAACACCTCGGGCTTGGAATCGCAGATCGCCGCGATGTGCTCGGGCTTGCCGGAGAAATCAGGGATCAGCAACTCCACCCCGGTACCGGGGTTCAGTTCGTGGATCTTCCGGACCGTTTCGGCGTACAACCACACGCCCTCATCGGCCAGGTCATCCCGGGCCACCCCGGTCACCGTGGCGTAGCGCAACTGCATCGCCTGGACACTGCGGGCCACCTTGGTGGGTTCGAACATGTCCACCGGGGACGGTTTGCCGGTATCGATCTGGCAGAAATCACAGCGCCGGGTGCACTCGGACCCGCCGATCAGGAACGTCGCTTCCTTGTCTTCCCAGCACTCAAAAATGTTCGGGCAGCCGGCCTCCTCACACACCGTGTGCAGGCCTTCCTTCTTCACCAGATTCTTGAGCTGAACAAACTCAGGACCCATCTGGACCTTGGCCTTGATCCACTCAGGCTTACGTTCAACCGGGACCGCCGAGTTACGCTGCTCAACGCGCAGCAACTTACGGCCTTCAGGTGCCAAGGTCACTGGAGTGCTCCTTCGGGTGTGGAAACGAGTGCTTCTTCGTGCTTGCTGAATTCTTCAACGAAGCGGTCAACGATATCGGCAGGGTTGATGGTCCGGCCGGTTTCCAGCGACATGGTGGTGACGCTGGCGTCGGTGATGCCACAAGCGATGATCTGCGCATAGGGTGCGAGGTCATTACTGCAGTTGATGGCCACGCCGTGCATGGTGACGCCGTCCAGGACGCGAATGCCGATCGCGGCAATCTTACGGTCAGGTCCTTTGTCGTCGGCCAGGATCCAGACTCCCGCCCGGCCCTTCACCGTGACGGCCTTGATGCCGTAGTCGTCCATCACGGCAATCATGATGGCCTCAAGACGTTCCACGTAATCGCGGATGCCGGCGCGGTTCTTAAGTTTGAGGATTGGATACGCAATGAGCTGGCCTGGGCCGTGCCAGGTCAGTTTGCCGCCGCGGTCCACGGGAACGACGGGAGTGCCGTCAAAGGGGCGTTCGTGGTCCTCCGTGAGTTTGCCGGCCGTGTAGACGGCGGCGTGCTCAAGGATCAAGACGGTGCTGTTCTTCTCGCCCGCAACAACTTTGTTGTGGATTTCGCGTTGCAGGTCCCAGCCCTGCATGTAATCAACGAAGTCCGGGGCAAGACCCAGTTGTGAAAACTCAAGAGTCATGGGTTCAAGCTTAGACCCAGCAGGAGTCTGGCCCTGGTTTTGTGGTGAACCTCTCAGTCGCATCCCGGGTGGTCAGTACGGGCACAGGTGGGGGAGGGCCTGTGGATAACTTCTGCGCAATCTTCTGCATTCGGGTACACCTTATCTATGGAAACTCTGGACCTCCCCGAGGCTGTGGCTCCCCACGTTCCGGGCTATTCGATATCCCGCCCGCTGGGCCACGGCAGTAGTTCGACTGTTTGGCTTGCCACGAGGATGAGGGACGGTGCACATTTCGCGGTCAAGTGCGCCAGGAAAGGTGTCGGAGCTGGCGGGTCAACGGAATCGGATCGGATCCGCGCGGAGACAGTCCGGGAGATGATGCTTCTCTCCGGGCTGAGGCACAAGCACCTTATACGTGTCCACGAAGTCCTCCAGGTGGGCGGCACGGACGGGGGAACCCTTGGGATCGTCATGGACTACGCAGCGGGAGGTTCGCTGGCCAACCTTGTCTCCGCGAGGGGGAGGCTCAGGATCGGCGAAGCCGTGACCATCCTGACTCCCATTGCCCAGGCACTGGACTACCTGCATGACAGCGGCTCGGAACATGGCGATGTGTCACCTGGAAACGTCCTGTTGACGGCGGATGGGATGCCTCTGTTGGCAGATCTCGGCGTTGCCGCCACGGTGGGCGGCACACCTCACGGCTTTCGGGTCGGAACGCCTGGATTCATGGAACCCCCGGGGCGGGCCTCCGGGGACGGCAACCTTTCCCGGCACAACATCCAGCCCCAACGCGACGTCTATTCGCTCGGGGCGCTGGGTTGGTACTGCCTGACAGGGACAACGCCGGGCCCGGAACAGGATCGCCCACCCCTGTCACTTCTGGTGCCGGAGGTACCCAAGGCATTGGCCGCGGCCCTGGAGTCTGCCTTGACCATGGATTCTCGGAGCCGTCCCTCGGCCAGGGAACTCGGCACGGCGATCTTCAGAAGTGCTGCCCCCGAGTCCCTCGACTTATCCGGCGTCGTGCACGAGTCGGTTATCCCGGACTTGCTGACGCGGCGCGAGACATTGGGGCGTGCACCCCGCTGTCCAACCCGGTTGTTGAAGACATGGTGGAGACTGCGGCCGTCCATGCGCAGAGCGCGGCTCCCCGCTTCACAGCGTCCGCGTCGCCAACAAGGCCGTCCCGGCCGCGGGGTGGGACGCAGGCGGGTTGTGGTGGTGGCGATTGCGGCGGTGATTGGTGTCGTGTCGTGGATTTCCTGGCAGCAGAACGAAACGACGACGGCCATACTGCAGCAAGGGGCGACGGAGAACGGCGCTGCCGATTCCGGTGAGGCAGCCGATCTTCGTGGCGCCCATCTTCTTCCGCAGGCGCTCACTGAAGGACTGCACTCCGAAGATCCCTTGATTGCCGTTCCGGCGTTGTCTGCTGTGCGCGACATCGCCTTGGCAGAGCGGCGCCTGGACCTTTTGGAGGCCGTCAACGCGCCAGGTTCACAGGCCGAGGCGAGCGATCGACAGTTGGCAGACTATCTGCGGGGCGCTGGAACAGCGTTCAACGGTTTCCATACAACGTTGACTGCGGTGACCTTGGACGGACCTCCACAGGCAGGACATGTGGTGGTGGCGGTGACTGCCACTACGTCCGGATATGAGGAACGCCGGGCCTCGGGGGAGGTTGTCAGGACCGAAGTGGCCGGGGCGCCACAACAGTTGCGGCTGGATGTTTTTCGTTCTGATGGGCGCTGGCGGATTTCAGGAGTCCTGGCCGCTGTTCCCGCACAGTGATAACAAAGCACCAGGACAGGCCTCAACCGGCCCGGGCCAAGGTCTTGTCAGCGGCCCTTTTCCGGGGCCAGCCATTCCATGGCGTCCGAGAGAGTGGGATGCAACCAGTGGAAGCCGCCTTCCTGCAATCGTGCGGGCTCCATTCGCTGGTTGGCCATGACGAGTTCGTCCGCCAGCCCGCCTAGAACCAGTTTCAGCGCTGGCCGGGGCACGCGGAGGAAAGCCGGCCGGTGGAAGGCCTTGGCGAGTTCGGCAACGATGGTGTTGACGTCTGCGCTCTCCGGGGCGCAAACATTCACGGGCCCCTCAAGGTTTGCTGTGATGAGGTAGGCAAGTGCACGGGCTTCGTCGGTCAACGTGATCCATGGCCAGTACTGGCGCCCGTTGCCAAAGGGTCCGCCCAGCCCGATTTTCAGTAAGGGAAGCAGAGGTCCGAGGGCGCCACCGGAGGTACTAAGCACCACACCGGTCCGGGGAGTGACCACCCTCACCCCGGATGGCGCCGTCCTGGCCATTCGCTCCCATTCACCGGACAGCTGCCCGAGTACGCCGTCGCCCTGGCCTGAATCTTCCCGCAGGACACCGTCGCGTGAGGCTCCGTAATAGCCTGAGGCGGATTGGCTGATGAAGGTGGCTGGCGGTTTGCTGAGTCGTCGCATGGCAGCGGTCAGGGTCTGCGTGGGCTGTAGCCGGGATTCTGTGAGGACTTGTATCCGGCGTTTTGTCCAAGGACGGTCTCCGATGCCGGCGCCGGATAGGTTGACCACAGCATCGGCACCCTCCAGGACAGCTTCATCAAGCTCACCCCTGGCAGGGTCCCACGTCCATTCGAGGGCCGACGTAGCTGGGCGTCTCACCAGCCGGACAACCTCATTGCCTTCCGCAGTCAACTGCTCGGACAGGGCCGTCCCGATCATTCCCGAAGCTCCGGACATCACGATTCTCATGACCCATCTCACCATGGCGAACGCTTGTGGTGGAAACGACCGGCCGATGCCGCAACTGAGGGGTGCCTCTTGACTATGATCGAACAATGACCTCCTCCAGCTACCTCCGTTTCCCGCATGTGCACGGCGATCTGGTCACCTTCGTGGCCGAAGACGACGTCTGGATCGCACCCCTTTCAGGCGGCCGCGCCTGGCGGGTTTCCTCCCAGCAACTTCCGGCCAGGAACCCGCGGTTCACTCCGGACGGAAAGAAGCTGGTCTGGACCACTGTTGTGGGCACGTCGCCGGAGGTGGTCACGGCAAACGTCGACGGCGGCGGGTACAGGCAGCTGAGCTACTTCGGGCACAGCACCACCAAGGTCAAAGGCTTCACACCCGCAGGGAATGTGGTGGTAACCAGCGCCTTCCAGCAAGCCGAAAGCCGCCACACGCACGCTTACAGCCTCCCGTTGGACGGCGGCGCCGCCGTCGAACTTCCCTTCGGCCCGGTGGAGGCGGTCGCCTTCGGGCCCGAAGTTGGCGACGAGAAGCCCGTTGTCCTGGCAAGCGTGCTCTCCCGTGAGCCCGCTTGGTGGAAGCGCTACCGTGGCGGCACAGCCGGGAAGCTTTGGATCGATGCTGACGGCAACGGCGAGTTCGAGCGGTTAGTGAAGGAGATCGACGGAAACCTGACCGATCCCCTGTGGATCCAAGGACGGATCGCCTTCCTCTCTGATCACGAGGGTTACGGGAACCTCTATTCGGTGCTCCCGGATGGTTCCGGACTGCGCCGCCACACGGATCACGAGGACTTCTATGTTCGGCACGCCAGCACTGATGGCACCAGGGTGGTCTTTGAATCGGCGGGCGAGCTCTGGATGTTGTCGTCGTTGGATGCCGAGGCCGAGCCGGTCAAGCTGGACGTCACTCTTGGATCGGCATCACCGGGCCGCCGACCCGCGCCGCTCAAGACCTCGGCCCACTTGGGGGACGTCTTTCCGAACGTGAGCGGAACGGCCAGCGCCGTGGAATCGCATGGCACTATCCATTGGCTCCGCCACAAAGATGGACCTTCGCGGGTGGTCGAGGCGACACCGGGCGTCCGCGCACGGCTGCCCCGGCCCCTCACTGATGGCCGGATAGCCTACATCGCGGACCATGGGGGAGTGGAAGCGCTGTACATCAAGCGCATCGCCGCCCGACTTGCGGCTGTGGTGGAGGTTCCCACCCTTAAGGCTGAACAACCCGCTCCCGCTGCAGAGGAATCAGCTTCTCTGCCGAAGCCCGTTTCCGCATCCAACGTGCTGGGACAAGCAGCAGCTCCCGCGCAAGCAGTCAACAAAGCCGCGCAGGCAGCTGGAGTACAAGGTCAGGCCGGCTCGGGGGAGACGGGCGACGCCGAACCATCCGCGGACACTGTGGGTGGCGCCGTTGCGCCCGCGGGTACCGTGGCACCGGAAGACTCCGCGGATCTCCGTTATGAATTCCCGGCCCCTAACCGGACGAGTGCGTTGGAAGCCAGCCCGGATGGCCGGTGGATTGCCGTTGGCACGTCCTTCGGCGACGTCTTTGTAGCCGACACCACTGCAGGAACGTTGGCGCGCGTTGTCAGCATTGGCGAGGGCAGCATTGAGCAACTCGCGTGGTCCAGCGACTCACAGTGGCTTGTATGGTCCGAGCCGGTGACGTCGTTCGGTTCGCGGAGCAAACTCAGGATCTCCCGCCCGGCAGAACCGGACGCGGGGATTATCGATGTTACTGACGGACGGTTCTGTGACGAGTCTCCGAAGTTTACGCCGGACGGAAAGTTCCTGGCCTTCCTGTCCAACAGGAGCTTCGACCCCGTGTATGACGGTCACTCCTTCGACCTCTCCTTCCCGAGCCCCATCAAGCCGTACATGGTGGCTTTGGCTGCGGATACACCGTCACCGTTTGGACCTTCCATCGACACGCTGGAGGACGCCGCGGCCACATCAGACGCGGTCAAGGCCGACGACGGCGAAGCGCCCGCTGTGCGCGTGGACCCGGACGGGCTCGCCCACAGGGTGATTGCTGTGCCGGTTCCCCAGGGGAATTACTCGGAGCTGAGTGTGGGTGACGGCGCTTTGCTGTGGCTCGACACCGAACTCTCCGGTGTGATGGGTGATGGTCGAGGAACCCTCCAGGACAAGAAGACGGCGCCGTCCCTGGTCCGTTACGACCTCGCCAAGCGCAAACAGGTCACACTCGTCAAAGCAGTGGACAGCTACCGGCTGTCCGCCGACCGCAGCCGCATTGTTTATGTGCTCGATAAGCAGGTGACGTCCGTCCCTTCAGAGAACAAGGTGGACGAGGATTCCGCAGAACTTGTGAAGGTGGAGCTCAACAGGGTGCGGGTGACCATGGACCCCGTGGCTGCTTGGGGACAGGCTTTCGATGAGGCATGGAGGCTGCAGAGGGACTTCTTCTGGACGGCCGACATGGCTGGCCAGGATTGGGACTCCGTGCACAAACGCTACCGTCCCATCGTGGACAGGCTCGGTTCCCACGATGACCTGGTTGACCTGCTGTGGGAAATCCATGGCGAGCTGGGAACGTCGCACGCCTATGTCAAGCCGATGGCTGTTACCGAGCCCGGACGAAACGGCCAGGGAAGGCTTGGAGCGGAGTTCCAGCTCGGCGCCAAGGGGTGGGAGATTACGCGGATCCTCGCAGGAGAGTCTTCCGACCCCCTGGCCACTTCACCGTTGACGCGTCCCGGGGCTGACGCCAAGGTGGGCGACGTCCTTTTGGCGATCGACGGCGTCGGGCTTTCGGCGGTCTTGACCCCGGCAATGCAGCTGGTGGGTTCGGCGGGCAGGACCGTTGAGTTGACCCTCTTGAACGGTGACGGCCACGGTGGAGCTGCTGGTGCCCAACGACGGGTTGCGGTGGTTCCCGTGCGTGACGAGGAACGGCTGCGATACCAGGATTGGGTCCGGGCCAACCGACGTACTGTCCGCGAAGCGTCGGACGGCGCATTCGGCTATCTGCATATCCCGGACATGATGGCCAACGGCTGGGCGCAGCTCCACCGGGATCTCGATACTGAGACGGCCTTGGACGGCCTGATTGTGGATGTGCGGCGCAACCGCGGTGGCCACACCTCTCAGTTGGTTGCCGAACTGATCGGCCGCAAGGTTACGGGGTGGAGCATGCCGCGCGGTGAAAAGCCGCGGACCTACCCGCACCACGCACCACGCGGACCGGTGATTATCCTTGCCGATGAATTTGCCGGATCCGATGGCGACATCATCACCCAGGTGTCCAAGCTGAGGGGCATCGGCCCCGTCATTGGTACGCGGACCTGGGGCGGCGTCGTCGGTATTGATAATCGCTTCTCACTGGCCGACGGCACCGGTGTGACCCAGCCTCGATACGCCACGTGGTTTAGTGGCGGGGTCGGTTGGGACGTCGAAAACCGTGGTGTGGAACCGGATATTGAAGTTCTGTTCCCGCCGCATGCGTACGCGGCCGGGACTGATCCTCAGTTGGAGTACGGAATTGGTGCGCTCAAGGAAATGATCCAGGAGCTGCCCACCGACCGTCCACCAGTGCGTGAGGGCTACCGAAAGCTCCGCCCGGCACCGCTTCCGTCGCGTCCCCAGAAGGGCTAATCGATACAGAGGAATGACAAAGAGCCCCGACACTTCCTTGAGGGAGTGTCGGGGCTCTTTTCATGGGTCCAGGGCGGTGATGTTCAACCCTGTGTGTTGCTGGTACTAGGCCGAGAGGGTGGCATCCAAGGTGATCTCGATGCTCGCCAGAGCGCCGGAAACCGGGCAACCGGTCTTGGCGTCTTCGGAGATCCGGCGGAAATCTTCCTCGGACAGGCCCGGAACCTTGGCGGTCATGGTCAAGTGGCTGCCGGTGATGCCCGTACCGGGAACGAAGGTGACGTCAGCTTTGGTGTTGACTTCCTCCGCGGTGAATCCTTCGCCTGCCAGGGCATGGCTGAACGCCATGGAGAAGCAGGCGGAGTGGGCAGCGGCGATCAGTTCTTCGGGGCTGGTCTTGCCGCCGGACTGCTCGGTGCGTGCCTTCCAAGTGACATCGAACGTGCCCAGTCCTGAGCTGTCCAGCGTTGTGTTGCCGGCGCCCTCGATCAGGTTGCCGTTCCAAACCGTGTGTGCGGTGCGTGTTGCTGCCATGTCCACTCCTTGGGATCGTTGTGAGTCGGCAACCAGCCTTCGGCAGGTGCCACCGGGATCAATCCTATGGATTTGCCTGCCGTACCGCACGGCCATTCCGCTGACGGTGGATTGTGACCCCTAAACTGGCGCCATGGATATCGAAGAACCCGCACAGCCCGGGTACAACAGCGGCCCCAGAATCGCCACCATCATGGTCAACGCCGTGGATGCCGCCCGCCTGGCATCATTCTGGTCGGAGCTGCTGGACATGCCCGTGTCAGCGGAACACGAAGGCTTCATCTGGCTACGGCCAGCTGAACCTGGTCTGCCGCAACTGGCGTTCCAACAAGTCGCAGCACCCACTGAGGGGCGACGCCGCCTGCATCTGGACCTTCACGACGCCGACCCCTCAGCGCTGCGGCGCAAAGCTGAGACGTTGGGGGCTACTTTTGTTGAGGAGCACAACATCGGCGATTTTCGCTGGGATGTGATGCAGGATCCCGAGGGTAACGAGTTCTGTATCGCCCAGGACTAAGCGCCCTGCAGGACCGGACTAGTTCCAGAGGGTGGCGATGGCGATGTTGACCAGGGCCAGCCCACCTACGCCGTGGGCCAGGCCGGTGGAAACAGGCTCGCCGTTCTTCACCTTCCGTGAGCCGATGACGGCGAGGACAGCGACGGCCACCCCAATGGCGAACTTAACACCCAGCTTGAAGTAGTTGGGATCGGCGTCCGGCAGCAACGGGAACAAGCCCATCATCGCGATGCCTGTGAGGAGCTGGAGGAAGGCACCGTCGCGCTGGCGGGGGTGGACAGTTGGCGTCTTGAGGGTGGCGATCCAGTAGCCCACAATCATGGCTGCGCCGACGATGTGCAAGAACACCAGAATGTTGAAGAGAATACTCATGGACCCAGCTTATCCAGTTGGTTCTACGTCCCGTAGCAAAGCCACGCGGATGCCCTCAGGCAGGCGTCTATCACAGCAGAAGGGCAGGTTACCGGTATCCGGTAACCTGCCCTTCTGGTTCAGCAAGCCGTGCTGTGGGGCGCCTGAATCCTAGAGACCGAGGTCTGCTTCGAAAGCACCTTCTTCAAGGCGGGCCTTGAGGGTCTGCAGGAAGCGTCCGGCGTCCGCACCGTCAACCAGGCGGTGATCGTACGTCAGCGACAGGTACATCATGGAACGGATGGCAATCGAGTCGTCGCCATTCTCGTCGGCAACCACCACTGCGCGCTTGACGATCGCGCCGGTTCCGAGGATGCCCACCTGAGGCTGGTTGATGATCGGGGTGTCAAACAGGGCGCCAACAGAACCGATGTTGGTGATGCTGAAGGTGCCACCGGAAAGCTCGTCCGGGCCGATCTTGCCGTCGCGGGTACGGCCTGCGACATCGGCGATCTTGCTGGCCAGGCCGGCGAGGTTCAGGTTGCCGGCGTCGGAAATGACGGGAACCAAAAGGCCCTTGTCAGTGTCGACCGCGATCGCCAGGTGCTCGGCGTTGTGGTACGTGATTTCCTGCTTCGACTCATCGTAGGCAGCGTTCAGCTTGGGGTGCTGCTTCAGGGCCTCGGCCACAGCCTTGGCGATGAACGGCAGGAACGTCAGCTTGACGCCATTCTGGGCCTGGAACGAGTTCTTGGCCTTGAGGCGGAGCTTGGCGATCTTGGTCATGTCGACCTCGTGCACCTGGGTCAGCTGAGTGGAGACCTCAAGGGACTCGCGCATGCGGCGGGCGATAACCTGACGGATGCGGGGGGCCTTTTCGGTGGTGCCTCGCAGGGAGGACGCCACCACGGGGGCAGCGGCCTTGGCGGCCGGAGCTGCTGCGGCCGGAGCAGCAGCAGGGGCAGCGGTTGCCTGCTTGGCTTCAGCGGCAGCCAAAACATCCTGCTTGCGGATGCGGCCACCGACGCCGGTGCCGGAAACCGAAGCGATGTCTACGCCGTGCTGGTTGGCAAGCTTGCGAACCAGGGGAGTGACATAACCGGATTCCGAAGAACCTTCAGCCGCCGGAGCAGCTGCGGGAGCCGGAGCGGCTGCGGGGGCCGGAGCGGCGGCGGGGGCCGGAGCAGCAGCAGGTGCCGGAGCGGCTTCGGGGGCCGGAGCGGCGGCGGGGGCCGGAGCAGCAGCGGGTGCCTCGGCTGCAGGAGCGGGTGCCTCGGCTGCAGGAGCGGCTGCCGGGGCAGCTGCACCGGAACCGATGACGGCCAGGACGGAGCCAACCTCAGCGGTCTCGTCCTCGCTGACACGGATTTCCTGCAGTGTGCCCGCTACCGGGGACGGAATCTCGGTGTCAACCTTGTCGGTGGAAACCTCCAGAAGCGGCTCGTCAACCTCAACGGTGTCGCCTACGGCCTTGAGCCAGCGGGTGACAGTACCTTCGGTGACGCTTTCGCCCAGTGCAGGGAGGGTTACTTCATGGCCTTCGCCACCGGAAGCAGCGGGGGCCTCAGGGGCAGGCGCTTCTTCAGCTGCGGGCGCAGCAGGAGCTTCTGCGGGGGCAGCCTGCTCGGCGGGAGCGGCGGATGCTTCCTCAGCCGGTGCGGCTTCGGCAGCCGGAGCGGCGGAGCCGGAGCCGTCACCGATGCGGACCAAGGGGGCGCCAACTTCAGCCGTCTCGTCTTCAGCGACGAGGATTTCTTCGATGACGCCAGAGATCGGAGAAGGGATTTCGGTGTCTACTTTGTCGGTTGAAACCTCGAGCAACGGCTCGTCGATCTCCACCCGGTCACCAACCTGCTTGAGCCAGCGGGTGACGGTTCCTTCGGTGACACTCTCACCGAGGGCGGGCAAGTTAACGGATTCAGACATGTCGTCCCCGTTCTCCTTATTGATCTTTGTGCGGATGAATTCTGCTGGTCCGGGTCAGGTGCATGCGGCATATATCGCCGCATGCACCTGACCCGTGGGTCTTGGTAAGACTTAGCCGTGGAGAGCTTTGCCCGCGAGGGCAAGGTGGGCTTCGCCCAGGCTTTCGTTCTGGGTGGGGTGGGCGTGGACCAGCTGGGCCACGTCCTCCGGGTAGGCTTCCCAGTTCACGATCAGTTGGGCTTCGCCGATCTGCTCGCCCATGCGGGAGCCGATCATGTGGATGCCCACTACGGGGCCATCCTTCTGGCGGACAAGCTTGACGATGCCACCGGTGCCGAGGATTGAGCTCTTGCCGTTACCGGCCAGGTTGTACTCCTGGGTCTGCACCTGGTCGTCGCCGAACTTCTCCTTGGCGGCCTTTTCGGTGTAACCGACTGTGGCGATTTCAGGCTCGCAGTAGGTGACCTTGGGGATGTTGATGTCCTCAACGATTGCCGGGTTCAGGCCGGCGATTTCCTCGGCGACGAAGATGCCCTGCTGGTAGCCACGGTGCGCGAGCTGAACGCCGGGGACGATGTCGCCAACGGCGTAGATGTTGCCGACTCCGGTGTGGAGGCGTTCGTTGGTGATGACGAAGCCGCGGTCGATGGTGATGCCGGCTTCTTCGTAGCCGAGGTTGGCGGTCACGGGACCACGGCCAACGGCAACCAGAAGGAGGTCGGCTTCGAACGTCTGGCCGTCCACCAAGGTGACCTTGACGCCGTCGTCGTTCTGCTCAACACCCTGGAAGAAGATGCCGGTGGTGAACTTGATGCCGCGCTTCTTGAAAGCACGCTCAAGGTTCTTGACGATCGAGGCGTCCTCGTTGGGGACCAAGGAGGGGAGGCCTTCGATGATGGTGACGTCCACGCCGAAGGACTTCCAGACGGAAGCGAATTCGACACCGATGACACCGCCGCCCAGGACAATGGCGCTCTTGGGGATGTAGTCCATGGTGAGGGCCTGGTCAGAGGTGATGACCTTGCCGCCGATTTCAAGGCCGGGCAGCGAACGGGAGTACGAGCCGGTGGCCAGGACGATGTTCTTGCCTGTGTAGGAGGTGCCGTTCACGACGACGGTGTTGTTGCCCTGGAGCTTGCCTTCACCCTCGATGACGGTGATGCCCTTGGACTTGATAAGACCCTGGAGGCCCTTGAACTTACCGGCAATGATGCCGTCCTTGTACGCATTCACGGCCGACATGTCGATGCTGTCGAGCGTGACGTTCACGCCGTACTTGGCGGAATCGCGTGCATGGTCGGCCAGTTCAGCCGAGTGCAGGAGTGCCTTGGTGGGAATGCAACCGTTGTGCAGGCAGGTTCCGCCGAGCTTTGCCTTTTCCACAAGGCCAACGGTGAACCCAAGCTGAACGGCCCGCAGGGCAGTGGCGTAGCCGCCGCTGCCGCCACCGAGTACCAGGATGTCGAATTCTTGCGCAGTTGCCTGATCGGCCACTAAAACGCTCCCTCGCGTGAATGATGACACGGGACTGCGTGTCATCTGGTCTTTGGAACTTGTTCTGCCGTGATTATGCCAGCACCTAAGTTCTCTTGCATTTGTGACTATCGAGTTCACCTTAGCGAACCACCTACCCATGCTCCACCCTCTGCGGGCGTTTTGGGGAGCGCTTGTGTCGAGACTCACGTTCACTTGTGACACAGCGCTACACCCCGCATAATTCCGGGGCTGTTCAGGCCGTCGCCGGGATCCGGCAGGGGCCTGCGCAACCCCGGAAGGGCAGGGTGGTGTGTTAGGCGGAGACTGCCAGGAGATCCTCGGCATAGGCAAGCAGGGTGCGGACGGTGCATCCGGTACCTTGCTTGGGTGTGTAACCATACGGGGCGCCGTTATTGAACGACGGTCCGGCGATGTCCACGTGGGCCCAAGGGATCTGCTGGCCGGCGTCGTTCTTGCCCACGAACTCGCGGAGGAAGACCGCTGCGGTCATCATGCCACCGTTGCGCTCACCGATGTTTGCAAGGTCAGCCACCTGCGAATCCAGGCTCGGACGGAGTTCTTCCGGCAGCGGCATCGGCCAGACCAGTTCACCTGCCCTGTCAGCCGCAGACTTCAGCGCTGCAGTAACGGAATCGGATCCCATGACCCCGGCCGTGCGCAGACCCAGGGCGATGAGCTGGGCACCTGTCAGTGTTGCGACATCAATGATGGCGTCCGGCTTCTCCATGCTGGCAGCGACGATGCCGTCTGCCATCACCAGTCGGCCTTCAGCGTCCGTGTTCAAAACCTCAACGGTTTTACCGCCGTAGATGGTGAAGACGTCCGCAGGCCGGGCGGCGGCACCTGATGGCATATTTTCCGCAATGCAGAGCCATGCAGTCGCCTTGATGGGCAGGCCAAGCGAGGCGATGGCCAGGACAGTGTTAAGGACGACGGCGGCACCGGCCATGTCGCTCTTCATGTCGCCCATGCCGAGGGCCGGCTTAATGGAAATACCGCCGGTGTCGAACGTGATGCCTTTGCCGACCAGGGCAATCTTCTTTGTAGCCTTTGCGGGGGCGTATTCGACCTTAACGAGGCGCGGCTGGCGCGTGGAGCCCTTGCCGACGCCGAGAATACCCCCGAAGCCTTCCTTTTCAAGACGCTTTTCATCCCAGACGGTGATCTTGACCGGAAGTCCCTTGGCCAGCTCCTTTGCGGATTCTGCGAAGGACTCCGGGTACAGGTGGCTCGGGGGCTCGTTGACCAGAGTGCGCGTTGCGTTGACGGCACGGGCGAGCACAATGGCCCGATCCAGCGCGGGCTGGGCAGACTTGGCGTCGATATCCGAGAAGATCAAGGCCTTGGCCACGGGCGCCTTCAGACCTTCCTTGCTGGAACGGTGCTCCGTGTAGGCGTACGCGCCCAACGCGGCTCCTTCGGCGACAGCGGTGACATCCGCCAGGGTCGCCGTCGGGAACGCCAAGGTGACTGAAGCGGTGCCAGCCAACTGGCGTACGGCGGATCCCGCGGCGCGCCGCAGGGCTTCCTCGCCAAGGCTTCCGTCATCGGAAAGCTTTCCTACTCCGGCCAGAACAAGAATCCCTGAGCCTGTCTCCGGCAAGCCGGGAAGCCGGTGCACCTGGTCGGCAGCGCCGGTGATCCCCAAGAGCTTCAGTGACCCCGCAAGGGACTCTGCGGTCTTCGCGCTCAGCGGGTTGGACAGCAGTAGCGGCCCGTCCGCGCCTTGGGCAACGCCAATCACGAGTGCGTCGCTGGGGGACTTTTTCAGGTCCTTGGCGATGATTCCCAGGATGATGTCAGTAGTCTTGACCACGAGGATGTGTCCTCACTTCTCTCTACATTGCATGGCGGGGCCGCATGTTTGGCGGCCTGCCCCGGTACGCGCCCGACGTCCTCTTGCGACGGCGGCCTTGGTCTTCAGATCCAGCGTCGCAAAGCGCGCCGGCCCTTTTTCGATCGTAGTCTCTAGAGTGCTGCGAACAGCAATTAAATGAGAGCTGCCGCACATCCGGGTCAGGAATGCCCGTTGGGCGTGCAGCGTTGTATCGATGAGTAGAGTCCCGCAGCCAGGCGTTGGCGCCTTTTGATGCCAGGTTGCCGGCACCCGGGACCTTCCCGAAATTTGTCATTGCGAAAGGAACACGCCGTGTTTGAACGGATATCCGGCTCCCTCCTGGACCCTGAATCGCTGTACGCCCGTAACATCGAGACCTTCCACAGCCCTGAGTTGCGTGGACTGAACATGGTCATGGGATTCACGGGCTTTGCTGATGCCGGTCACGTAGTCCGGCAGATCAACGCGGAGCTGTTGGACGAATTGGACGCTGAGGTGGTGGCCATGTTCGATGCCGACCAACTCATTGACTACCGCTCCAGGCGGCCCCACATCAGCTTCGTGGAGGACCACCTGCAGGACTACCAAGCGCCAAAGCTGGGCCTGTACAAGCTCAATGACGGCCTCGGCCAACCGTTTCTGCTCCTTGCCGGCTTCGAGCCCGATCTGCAATGGGAGCGGTTCTCGAGGGCCGTGGTTGGAATCGTGGAGGAACTGGACGTCAACCTGGTGACCTGGATTCATTCCATCCCCATGCCCGTCCCGCACACGCGTCCTGTTGGGGTCACGGTTCATGGCAACATGCCCGAGCTCATCGCGGGGATTTCGAGTTGGAAGCCCACCGTTGATGTTCCCGCCGCCATCGGACACATTCTTGAACTGCGGCTCACGGAAGCGGAACGCAATGTGGCCGGGTACGTAATCCACGTCCCGCATTACCTCTCCGAAGCCGAGTATCCGCCAGCGGCCGTAGCCGGTTTGGAATACCTGGGGGCGGCAACGTCACTCATGCTGCCCACGGACAGGCTCCGGGAAGCAGGCCGTGAAGTGGGCCGACAGATTGCCGAGCAGATCGAGGCCTCTGAGGAAGTACAGGCCGTGGTGACAAATCTGGAGACGCGCTACGACGAGAAATCCGAAGGCGTCGTCCGCCGCTCGCTGCTGGCTGATGAGAACGACGAACTGCCCAATGCGGAAGACATTGGAGCCGCGGTTGAGGCTTATCTGGCACGTAAAGACTCGCCTCAATAAATCAGCTTTGTGTAGCCGACAGGCATAATTGGGGGGTGAATGCTCCCCGCGCCTGGCTCATCTGGACGATCGGCGTCTTCGCCTACCTGGTGGCAGTGGCGCAGAGGACCTCTTTTGGCGTTGCAGGCTTGGAGGCCACGGACAGATTCCATGCCAGTGCCTCTGCCATCTCTTTTTTCACGGTGCTTCAACTTCTGGTGTACGCAGGGTTGCAGATCCCCGTGGGCGTCCTGGTGGACAGGTTTGGTTCGCGGGCCATGATTGCCGGCGGCGCCGTGCTCATGGGATTGGGACAGTTGCAGTTGGCCTTTGCGGACAGTGTTCCCGGCGGCGTCCTGGGCCGGGTCCTGGTGGGTGCAGGGGATGCGATGACCTTTATTTCGGTGATCCGATTGGTTCCTTTGTGGTTCGCTCCTGCCAAGGTTCCGCTGGTCACCCAGCTGACCGGCATGAGCGGCCAGCTTGGTCAGCTCTTCAGTGTTGTTCCGTTCGCGCTGCTTCTCCACACGGCCGGTTGGGCGCCCGCTTTCCTGACCCTGGCAGCTATGTCCGTGCTGGCAGTGGTGCTGGTACTGGCAGTCCTTCGCGATGCCCCACCCGGGCACCCACCCCGGGAAACCGGCCAGGGGCTCCGTGCCACCGGCGTTTCCCTGTCCCGCGCATGGAAACAACCCGGGACCCGGCTGGGACTCTGGAGCCACTTCACCGTTCAATTCAGTGGCAACCTTTTCGCGATGACCTGGGGCTATCCCTTCCTGTTGTCTGCCCAAGGACTTGATGCCGGAACCGTCTCCGGCCTCATGGCGCTGTTTGTGGCCACCGCGATCATTGCCGGGCCAGGGTTCGGACGGTTCGTTTCCAAACATCCCATGCGGCGGTCCGCCATGGTTCTGCTGATTGCCTTGGCGACAACCATGGCTTGGGCTGCTGTGCTCATACTTCCCGAGCGCGCCCCATTGTGGCTCCTGGTTATTTTGGTGGTGGTGCTGGCTGTGGGCGGGCCTGGATCCATGATCGGATTCGACTTTGCCCGAACCTTCAATCCCTCGCACCGGATCGGCACAGCCACCGGTATTGTCAACGTCGGCGGTTTCATCGCTGCCCTCATTGCCATCTATCTCATCGGACTGGTGCTGGACCTCCTGTACGCCAGCGGTTTCTCCGGCGGAGATCTCTACGGTCTCGCACCGTTCCGTATTGCCCTGAGTGTGCAGTTCGTCTTGCTGGCCCTTGGTACGGTGCTCATCCTGGTGGCGCGGCGGAAGGTTCGCCGCCAAATGGCAGCCCAAGGGATTCATGTGCAGCCGCTTCTGGCCGCCTTGGCCAGGCAGCGCCGGGAACGGATCGAGCGACGACGTGCCACACGCCCCGCGTCTCAGGACGAGCAGTAGACACCAGCCCTTGAGGCTTTTCCGCTGCAGCTTTTCCACATAGGCATGATGGTCACTGTCTCCTCCGGATGGAGTTGCGCAGGGTGGAACCATGACTTCCAACAGAACGCTCAGCATCCACCAGCCCGAAGACATTCTTGCTTACATTCCCCACATGTTGGGTTACTGGCCCGAGGACAGTCTCGTAGCAATCACCATGCAAGGGAAAACCCTTGGAGCCACGCTGCGCGTGGACCTGCCACATCTTGCGTCACGTGAGGCCCGTGCAGGTTTCGCAGACCAGATCCGGAGCTTCCTGGTTGCTGATGAGGACGCCAACGGGGTGGTGCTCGCGGTCTACACGGACGCCGGGTGGGAGGACGGCACCGTGGTGCGGCAGGCAATTCCGCTGCTCCATGCACTGCAGCTGAGTCTCGATGAGGTTGACTTATCGGTTCGTGACTCATGGTTGGTTGGCTCCGAGTACTGGCGTAGCGCTTACTGCACAGATCTTCACTGTTGCCCGGTCCCGGGGTTGCCTGTTGAACGCATCAAGAACAGCAGGCTCAGCGCAGAGCTGGTGTACAGGGGGAGTTCCATAGGGCCGTCACCCAGGAGCGCGCTCGGAAAACCACGGCTTGCCAGTCCGGGGGCCCTTGATCCTTTGGTTTTGGCAGCAGAGTCGCGCTACGGCAAGCAAATTCTCGGTCGATGGCGGAGTGAGCGCTGCCTGGACGCCATCCTTGCCGTGTGGCACCACGTGCTGAGCCGGGTGGAGGCGGGCCACCCTTTGCAATCCGGCTTGGATGCTCACATCATGGGCTTCTTGAGGACAACCCTCAGGGTCCCTGCCTGGCGGGACGCTGTGGTGGTCATGGCGGCAGCCGGCGTGGACTCTGCGAAGCGCGGCGCATCAGCGATCGGCCTGTTCGCTGACGACGACGATGACGGCGACACACCGTTCGACCCCCAAGAACTAGGAGTAGCAGGGCCGGTTCCCGCCGCCGCAAAGGTACTGCCTGAACGACCTGCCGACGGTGACGTCTTCACGTACGGTGACGTCCTGCTGGGGATGCAGCCGGATGTGCCTTGCTGGAGAACCTTGGATGCCCTGCAAACGGTCCTGGCCGGGTTATGTGTCGATGGCGAATCCGGCGTCGTGCCTGCAGCGGCACTGACGCTGCAGGGCTGGATTGCCTGGTGCAAGGGGCGCGGATCCATCGCCCACGCGTGCCTCAGCGGGGCGGAGGCCGCCCAGCCGGGCTATCGACTCGCCGAACTGCTCATGGGTGTCCTGGGCCAGGGGACCATTTGTGCGTGGGCGCGACGTTCCAGCACTGCCTGGCGTGGATATAAGGACACGGTCGCGTAGGGGTTTGGGCATTCATCAGGAGTATGTTTCGCAAAACCGTGAGACAATGGATGCCGAGACCCGGTTGGGTCCGCGTTCGAATGCCTGAATTGGCCCCTTCGCCGGGAACAATACAGTGTCGTCGGGAGTTCTCTATAGAGACTCTGCAGACGGCGATCGCATTTGAAATTGATCGCGGACTTGACAGGGTCATAGTGGTGTTGCCCGTATGGTGATTCCACAGACCGCCGCTAGAAAGGTTTTCTGTGACCCCGTCTTCCGTCGAGAAGGAACCCGCCGCCCAGGCCGAATTGTCCGCTGAGGAAAAGAAGGCGGCAACATCGGCAAAGCGCGCAGCGACACGTGCTGCCAACAAGGCCTCAGAGGGCGACCCTGACAAGCCGGCACCCAAGAAGCGCGGACCCAAGCCCGGCGCGAAGGCCGCCGCTGAAGCCGCAAACAAGTCTTCAGGCTCCGACGCTGAGGACTCCAGCGGCGAGGATGAAGACTTTGATCCCGCAGCTGCCGAGGAAGTCGAAGTCGGAGACGACGAGGACGGCGCCACGGCCACCAAAGACAAGGCTGCGCCTTCCGGTTCAGGATTCGTCTACTCGGATGCCGACGACGACGACGCTCCTGTCCAGCAGGTCATGTCGGCCGGCGCTACGGCCGACCCCGTCAAGGACTACCTCAAGCAGATCGGCAAGGTGGCTCTGCTGAATGCAGAGCAGGAAGTTGATCTCGCGCTTCGGATTGAGGCTGGCCTCTTTGCCGAGGAAAAGATCAACGCTGACGACGGATCCATGGATCCCAAGCTCAAGCGTGAGCTTGAATTCGTCATTCACGATGGCAAGCGCGCCAAGAACCACCTGCTCGAAGCCAACCTGCGCCTCGTCGTGTCCTTGGCCAAGCGCTACACCGGCCGTGGCATGCTCTTCCTGGACCTCATCCAGGAAGGCAACCTGGGCCTTATCCGCGCGGTAGAGAAGTTCGACTACACCAAGGGCTTCAAGTTCTCCACCTACGCAACGTGGTGGATCCGCCAGGCAATTACGCGCGCCATGGCAGACCAAGCCCGCACCATCCGTATTCCGGTGCACATGGTGGAAGTCATCAACAAGCTGGCCCGCGTACAGCGCCAAATGCTGCAGGACCTCGGCCGCGAACCGACGCCTGAGGAGCTGGCACTCGAACTGGACATGACGCCTGAGAAGGTTGTTGAGGTCCAGAAGTACGGGCGCGAGCCGATTTCACTGCACACCCCGCTGGGTGAAGACGGTGACTCGGAGTTCGGCGACCTGATTGAGGACTCGGAGGCTGTTGTTCCGGCCGACGCCGTCAGCTTCACGCTCCTGCAGGAGCAGCTGCATTCCGTTTTGGACACGCTGTCCGAGCGCGAAGCCGGAGTCGTGGCGATGCGCTTCGGTCTGACCGACGGACAGCCGAAGACTTTAGACGAAATCGGCAAGGTCTACGGCGTCACGCGGGAGCGCATTCGTCAGATCGAAAGCAAGACCATGTCCAAGCTGCGGCACCCGTCCCGCTCGCAGGTCCTGCGGGACTACTTGGACTAAACAAGCAGAGTCATGAGACGTGGCCCGGCCGGATTTCCGGCCGGGCCACTTTCTTGAGCGCAAACAGTTGAGAATCTGGAGCGAAAGCAGTTCAGGCACCTCAGCCAGTTAACTGCACGTCAGCCAGTTATACGCAACAAGGCCCCTCCCTGGTGGGAGGAGCCTTGTCATGTAGTCACCGCGGGTTCCGGGTGAGCCGGGTTGCCTAGTCGACGGGGACGGGAGCCTTCTCGTTGAGGCGCTCGGTCTCATCGTGCCAGTCGGAAGTCATGGGCCGAAGCGTGGCTTCAACTGCGCGGGCGTGGTGGCCGCAGAAGAGCAGCTCACCGCCGGAGGACTCGAGTACAACGCGGACGTACGCTTGGGCTCCGCAACGGTCACAGCGATCAGCTGCGTTCAGCGTGCGGTCTGCAACTGCTGTTGTCATGTCGGCCTCCTTAGTAGTTCTGTACATCCATATAACCAGCATTCGACGCAGATCCATGGCAAGGATGGGTCACTTTCGCTGTCCGCGTATCACATGTGCGTAACGTAACCGGGAAGGCTGCGCCCGCTGTGGAGTGGCAAGCAGGGGTTCCAGCCTTCCCCGGCTAGGCTGGTACGGGCAGTGTTTGCCGTGATTTACCAGCCATACACGGCTGGGAAGTACCCCCGAGATATACCCCGAAGGAGCACACCGCGAGTGGCACCGAGTTCTGAATACAACGCCCGGCATTTGTCTGTCCTTGAGGGCCTGGAAGCCGTTCGAAAGCGCCCGGGCATGTACATCGGCTCAACGGACTCCCGCGGTCTCATGCACTGCCTGTGGGAAATCATCGACAACGCCGTGGATGAAGCCTTGGCTGGCTTTGGACATGACATCAAGGTCATTCTGCACGCGGACAACTCGGTGGAGATTCACGACGACGGCCGCGGTATTCCCGTGGACGTCGAACCGAAGACCGGCCTCTCCGGCGTCGAGGTCGTCTTCACCAAGCTGCACGCGGGCGGTAAATTCGGCGGCGGCTCCTACACTGCCTCGGGTGGCCTGCATGGTGTGGGAGCATCTGTGGTGAACGCGTTGTCGAGCCGCTTGGACGTCCAGGTGGATCGTGGCAGCAAGACGTACCAAATGTCATTCCGCCGTGGCGAGCCTGGACGCTTCGTCGATTCGGGGGCAAAGCCAAGCCCCAATGCGCCCTTTGAACCGTTCGTTGAGAAGTCGGTGCTCGACGTTGTGGGCAAGGCAAAGCGCGGTGTCACGGGAACCCGCGTGCGTTATTGGTCGGACCGCCAGATTTTCACCCCTGACGCCAAGTTCTCTTACGACGATCTGGCGTCAAGGGCGCGTCAGACTTCCTTCCTTGTGCCGGGCCTGAAGATTACCGTGCGCGACGAACGCAAGCTGGCCGGGACGCCGGGGGAGTCCGGTGTTCATGAGGAAGTGTTCCACCACGACGGCGGTATTTCCGAGTTCGTTGAGTTCCTCGCGGCCGATTCCGGAGTGACGGACGTTTGGCGCCTTCATGGGTCCGGAAAGTTCAAGGAAACCGTTCCCGTGCTCGATGACAACGGGCACAGCAAGATCGCCGAAGTGGAGCGTGACTGTGAGGTGGACATAGCCCTGCGTTGGGGCATTGGTTATGAGACCACTATGCGCAGCTTCGTGAACATCATCGCCACGCCCAAGGGCGGCACGCACCAGTCCGGTTTCGAAACTGCCTTGTTGAAGACCTTCCGCAAAGCTGTGGAGACGAATGCACGCAAGCTAAAGGCCGGGAACGACAAGATCGAGAAGGACGATATTCTCGCCGGGTTGACTGCCGTACTCACTGTCCGGCTGGCGGAGCCGCAGTTCGAGGGACAGACCAAGGAGATCCTTGGCACCTCCGCGGTCCGGGCAATTGTTGCCAAGGTGGTTGAGAAGGAAATAACCGCGAGGCTGAATTCGGCCAACCGCAACGACAAAGCCCAGTCCGCGCTCCTCCTGGAGAAGATGGTGGCCGAGATGAAGTCGCGCATCTCGGCCCGTGTGCACAAGGAAACCCAGCGCCGCAAGAACGCGTTGGAAACGTCTTCGATGCCCACCAAGCTGGCGGACTGCCGGACTGATGACGTGGCGCGCTCTGAGCTGTTCATCGTAGAGGGCGACTCGGCTCTCGGTACCGCCAAGCTGGCGCGGTCCTCTGACTTCCAGGCACTGCTGCCCATCCGGGGAAAGATCCTTAACGTCCAGAAGGCATCTGTTGGCGACATGTTGTCCAACGCTGAGTGCGCCGCGTTGATCCAGGTTGTTGGCGCCGGCTCGGGTCGAAGCTTCGATATTGACGCTGCACGCTACGGCAAGGTGATCCTGATGACCGACGCAGACGTTGACGGCGCGCACATCCGGACCCTGCTGTTGACGTTGTTCTTCCGTTATATGCGGCCCATGGTTGAAGCAGGCCGCGTGTTTGCGGCTGTCCCGCCGCTGCACCGGGTGGAGGTCATCAACCCGGGACAGAAGGCCAATGAGATGATCTATACGTACTCGGAGGCCGAGCTCCACGTGCTTCTCTCCAACCTCGCGAAGGAAGGCAAGCGTTACAAGGAGCCCATCCAGCGGTACAAGGGTCTGGGTGAGATGGACGCTCAGCAGCTGGCCGAGACCACCATGGACCCGCGCCACAGGACCCTTCGGAAGGTGGGCATCGAAAGCGCCCAGCGCGCCGAGGAGGTCTTCGACCTCCTGATGGGCTCCGACGTTGCACCACGCAAGGAATTCATCATTGCGGGTGCAGCCACCCTGGACCGGGAACGCATCGACGCTTAGCTCGGGGTCCGGGGAGCCGGTTCGTCTCCAGCGGCTGCTTTGGTGTGCGAGGGGGCGGCGAACGTAGCGGCCCCCACCACCAAAGCCAACGCGCCCAGGCCCCAAGGCAGCCCGGCGGCGACGGCAACACCGCCCACCAGCAGCGGACCACCGGCGTCGCCGAGTTCACGGCCCAGTTCCGCTGTGCCCATGGTCCTGCCGAGCCGTTCGGGGGGCGTGGCATCGGCCAGGTGGGCGAAGGCGAGGGGCGTGGAAACCCCTATTCCCACACCGATGAGTACTGCCGCGCAGTAAATCCAGACCGCTCCTGACAACGCTGCGGCCATCAGGGTTCCTGCCGAGATGGCGAGCAGGCCTGCCACCATCCCTGGCCTGTCCACGATTCTTCCGTGATGGCGAAGCCGGCCGACGCGGGGCTGTATCAGCGCCGACGCGACTGCCAGCACCGTGACCACGGCTACGCTGCCCCCTGTCCCCAGCCCCTCCCGTGCGGCCAGGGCGGGGAGGAAACCAACGGTAGCCCCGAGGGCTCCCGTGGCGGCAGCCAGTACGAGCGTTGGCCCAAGGAATGAGCGCTCGGTGCTCTGCCGCCAGACATCCACGATGGTATATCTGGGGCGGGGAAGCGGCTGCAGCCGGGGTACCGATGCAAGGGCCCAAACAGCCACCGCCAGGCCCAGCGCCGCAAGAATACCGAACAGGAGGCTGAACCCTCCAAGGATGATGGCCAAGGCTCCCAAGAGTGGGCCGACGGCGTAGCCAAGCCCTTTCCATGATCCGTAGCGTCCAAAATAGTGTCCGGTCTTCCCGCCTGCTAGCCGGGCGACACTGGCGGACGAGGCCGGTGAAAAGGCAGAGGCGGCCATTCCTTGACCCAAGCGGGCAGCCGCGAGCAGGGCGGGCTGATCGGCCCAGAGGCCAATCAAGGAGGCGGCGGAGAAGGCCACCAGGCCACCCACGATCACCGGCTTGGGTCCAATACGGTCGCTGAGGGCGCCGAATACCGGTTTGAGAAACACTTCTGCGACGTCGTACAAAGCCAGCAGGATGCCCAGAGTCAGCAGGCTGAGTCCGATGTCGGCGCTTTCAGCCCCCAGTCCAGCAGCGACAGCATGGGCGCCGAAGGCGGTGGTAAAGCCCGCGGCGTAGAGGGGCCAACGCTGGCTGGCCGGAATATCAGGATGATCTGCTTCGGGGGCTTTCACATCATTGAATGTAACAGCTGCTACATTCGATGATGTGATTGATGAACGATGGCTCCTGATTTTGGTCCAGGTTCCTGCGCAGCCGTCCCGGCACAGGGTGGCCGTGTGGCGGGAATTGCGTCGGACCGGGGCGGTTCCGTTGTCGCCGGGAACCTGGGTTCTTCCTGCCCACCCGGCCTTTGACGAGGGCCTCTCTCGAGCTGAGGCGCTGGTGGCGAAGGGCGAAGGATCCTGGACGCTGGTGGACGCCGTGCCCCGGAATCAAGGGGCTGGGACTTTCCGTGGCGCGTTCGAAGCAGCCCGGCTGGAGGAATGGGAAGAGTTCACGGCCGATTGCGGAAAATTCGAGCAGGAGATAGCCAAAGAGATCTCACGGGAGAAGTTCACTTTTGCCGAACTGGAGGAGGAAGAGCAAAGCCTGGAGCGACTGAGGCGGTGGTTCAGGGAGTTGAAATCGCGTGATGTCCTCCGCCTGCCCCAGGCGGACGACGCTTCCGCACATTTGGTTCGCTGCACCGAAGCGCTGGAGGCTTACGCGTCCTTGGTGTATGACGCGACGCTGCCCGAGTAGGCGCTGCCCGAGTAAGCGGTTCTCAGTGGGAGGTGCTGGTCAGCCCAGTAATCCTGGAACGATCAAAAGTGCCGTGGGCACCGCAAGCAGCAGGGCCGAGGCCAAGAGGACCAGTACCCGCGCAGGCTTGGTGAGCGGCGGCTTGGGTGAGAGCAGGCGGCTGACGCGGGACGCCGTCGTGCGCGGTGAGTCGGCACCACCGGTGGCGCTGACAGCGTTGCCCTCCACGACGGCGCCAGCAGCGCTCAGTGCCTGGCCGCCGGGAACCTGCCCGTTGAGTGCCGGCTGTGAGGTGCCGCTGGCAACAATGGCGATGGCCTTGATGAGCGTGCCTTTGCTCTCGGTGCGGAGTGCGACGTCGTCGGCCAGCATTTCGATCAGTGAGTTCACGGCCGTCTGGGCCAGCCGGGTGGTGGGGAACCAGGGCAGTGCCTGACGCCAGGCGGCAAAAGCCCACAGCAGGAGATCGTGGCGTTGGGACAAATGGGCATTTTCGTGAATGAGGACGGCCCTGAGCTCGGCTGGTTCCAGCGCTGCCATGAGGCCGTCGGACAGGACCGTTACTGATCGGGCGCCGCCGGGCAGACAGTAAGCCACCGGGGAGTCGTGGTTGATCACCACGGTGCCGGGACCGTCGTCGGACGGTGATGCCAGCAGGGCGAGCAGTTCCCGGTGGCGTCGCCGCTGGCGTTCAATCTTGTAGTAGGTCAGCAGGAGGGTGAAGACCAGGTGCGCGGTCAGCAACGCCGCTGCGGAGAGCGCAAAGAGATGCCAAAAGCCAAGCGCGGTGGTGGGTTCGTTGTTGAAAACCATCCCGGCCAGGCTTTTGAGCCCAGCTATGAGGTTGTCCCCGATTGGCTCCAGTCCGTAGACCAGCATGGCCCCAATCATGGACAAGCCACCTGCAAGGGCGATCGCCTGCCACAGCACCATGGCGGTGAAAGGGGATCGCGCAGGCCACTGTGCGCGCGAGAGCAGCACGGGTACCGGCCACGCCAGAATCAATGCCAGGACCGCAAGCAGGTATGAGGTCCAGAACATAGTGGCTAATTGTAGCCGAGCAGTTTGCGCAGGGTAGCGGCTTCACTTTCGGTGACGGAACCAATGAAGCGGGCAAGCACTGCCTCGCGGTCCGGAGCGGAGCCCAGGACTTCATGCATGAGTTCGGCGGTGTGGTCCGCGCGGCTCGAGACGGCTTGGTAGCGGTGCGGCCGCGTTCCGCGTTCGCGCTCTACCAGGCCCTTCTTTTCCAGGCGTGAGAGCACGGTAAGGACCGTGGTGACTGCCAGGTCCTTGCCTTGATGACCCGCTGTGCCGTCCCCGGCCTCGGAATCCTGCGCCAAGAGATCACGCAGTGTGTTGGCAGTTGCAGCCTCCTGACCTGCCCAGAGCAGATCCATCACTGCCCGTTCCAGTTCCCCAAGACTTGCCATCGATACGTCCCTACCTTCCGCTTTCCGGTGCAGCGTGCCTGCTGCCGGAAGCGATGATCCAACATTCCACAATAAATCTACCGCTTTTCAGACCTTCATTCTACGTGAGGTAGAACTATCGGCGCGCCGCTTCCGCCGGAAGTCCCTTGCGCGTGGCTTAGGCCACTTGAAGAATGGGTTTCGTCGGCCCACGTTTGTTCTACACTGTGTAGAAGAGAAGTTTTCTACGTTACGTAGAAGTTAGGTCATCGTACTTCGGTCCACCGCACAAAGGACAGCCATGGACGCCTTGGAAATCGCACGCTGGCAATTCGGCATCACCACCGTCTACCACTTCATGATGGTGCCGCTCACTATCGGTCTGGGACTGGTGGTGGCCATCATTCAAACCATCTGGTACCGCACCGGCAAACCCGAGTACCTGCGGATGACCAAGTTCTGGGGAAAGCTCTTCCTCATCAACTTCATCATGGGTGTAGCCACCGGCATCGTCCAGGAATTCCAGTTCGGCATGGCATGGAGCGAGTACAGCCGCTTCGTCGGCGACGTATTCGGCGCACCGCTGGCCCTCGAGGCACTGTTGGCGTTCTTCGTTGAATCCACCTTCCTGGGCTTGTGGATCTTTGGTTGGAAGCAGCTCAAGCGCGGTGTGCACCTGGCCTGCCTGTGGATCGCCGTGATTGGTTCGGTCTTCTCCGCGTACTTCATCATCGTGGCGAACTCCTGGATGCAGCACCCCGTGGGCGTTGACATGGTGGACGGCCGGCCAGTGATGACCGATGCCTGGGCAGTATTTACCAACAACACGGCGCTGGTTGCCGTGCCGCACACCCTGTTCGGTGCACTCGCCGTAGCAGGAGCCTTCCTTCTGGGCATCGCCTGGTACCACCTCTGGCGCCGGCGCCACGACGGCATTGACGTTGTGGGCAAGGACGGCAAACTGGTCCCCGGCGAAGCCGCCATTCCGGGTCGCGACAAAACCGATTACACCGTCTGGATGAGGTCCCTGCGGATCGGTGCAGTGGTGGCCATGATCTCCTTCGCAGGAACTGCCATCACAGGTGACCTGCAGGGCAAGCTCATGTTCGAGCAGCAGCCCATGAAGATGGCTGCCGCCGAAGCTGCCTGCCACGACGGCACGGGCTTCTCGGTACTGAGCGTCGGTAACCTCGGCGCCACCAACTGCGACGACATTGTGGCTGTCATCGAAGTACCCGGAATCCTCTCCTTCCTGGCCAAGGGCGACTTCACCACAGAGGTCAAGGGTGTGAACAGCCTGCTGGGTGAGTACAAGGAGAAGTACGGCACGCACCTGCCGGACAACCCCCTGTACGGCGAGCGCGCCGGACAGGAAATCCAATACGTTCCCGTCATGGAAGTCACTTACTGGGGCTTCCGCATGATGATCGGCTTCGGGGGCATCGCCGCCTTCGCCGCCCTGCTGGCACTCTGGGTGACCCGAAAGGGTGTAGTTCCCGAGTCCAAGTGGCTCATGCGCCTGGCCGTCTTCGGAATCCTTGCACCGTTCGGCGCCAACGCCGCCGGTTGGATCTTCACCGAAATGGGCAGGCAGCCTTTCGTGGTGGCCCCCAACCCGGATATGAACGGCATAGATCAAGTGTTCATGTTTACCGCCGCTGCGGTGTCGCCGGGCGTCAGCGCAGGCGAGCTCATGACCTCGCTGGTGGTTCTCACCGCCATCTATGCCGTGCTCCTGGTGGTGGAAGTGAAGCTCCTGGTCAAGTACATCCGTGGCGGGGTGGCCTCGGCGATGCCCGAACTGGCGCACGCGCAGGACTCAAAGGATCCACACGATAAGAACGACGACGGCGCCGGCCCGGACAAGTCCGGCGACGACGTCCTGGCATTCGCCTACTAGAAACCAAGGGGTAATGACAATGGAACTGTTGCCAACCATCTGGTTCGTGGCCATCGCAGTGTTATGGACCGGGTATCTCTTCCTGGAGGGTTTTGACCTGGGCGTCGGCATGCTCATGAAGCTGTTCGCCCGCAACAATACTGACCGGCGTGTACTGCTTAACACCATTGGCCCGGTCTGGGATGGCAATGAAGTGTGGCTGCTCACCGCAGCCGGTGCCACTTTCGCCGCCTTCCCCCTCTGGTATGCCTCGCTGTTCTCCACCCTTTACCTCCCGCTCCTTGCAGTCCTGGCTGCATTGATCTTCAGGGCAGTCGCTTTTGAGTACCGCGGCAAGGTGGACTCAGAGCGCTGGCGCAACCGTTGGGACTGGGCGATCGCCATCGGGTCCTTCGTGGCCGCCTTCGGCATCGGCGCCGCACTGGCGCTCACCACCACAGGACTGCCTTTGAACGAGAATGGTGACCGCGTCGGTGGCCCCATGGCCTGGTTCAGCGGCCATGCACTTCTGGGCGGTTTCGGTGTGGTGGCGTTCGCGCTGGTGCACGCCCTGGCGTTCCTCGCCCTGAAGACCGACGGCGATGTTCGGTACCGGGCCCGCCGCTGGTTTGTGCGACTGGTGCCGTTTGCGGTGTTGCCAATGTTTGGCTGGATGGTGGCGGTCCAGTTCCTGAGCGGCAAGCCGTGGACCTGGGCTTTGGTGGCGGCCGCGGTTATCGCCGTCGTGCTGGCCTGGCGCTTGGCCCGCGCAGGATCCGAGGGGCGCGCGTTCGGTGCCCTCGGCGCGTTCATTGTCTGCGCCACAGCGTCCATCTTCGGAGCCGCATTCCCTGTGGTCATCCCCTCCACGATCGATCCCGCTTTCAACCTGACCATTTCCAACGCCTCTTCTTCGGACTACACACTGGGCCTCATGAGCATCGTGGCGGCCGTTGGCCTGCCACTGGTGATCGCCTACCAATCATGGACGTATTGGGTGTTCCGGCGGCGTGTCAGCGCAGCCCACATCCCGGAAGCCCACGGATTCCTGCCCGCCATTGCTGCGAAAGTGATGGTATCCAAGGACAGCCCCTCCTCCACACGAAGCCAAACGGGAGATTAGTCGCTCCATGAAACCCGTGTTCCCCTCCGGCCCGGCAACGCGATCGGCGCTTTACGCCATTGGCCTCATGTCCGCCCTCAAGGCACTGTCCCTGGTTCTCATGGCGCAAGCCGTAGCGGGGATGCTGGCAGGGCTCGCCTCCGGATCAGGGGACTGGCACAACGGACTCGTCTGGGGTGCGGCCGGTGCGGTCCTGAGGTCGTTGACCGTGTGGGGTCAAGGCATTGCGTCCAGGCGGGCTGCCTTGGGCGTCAAGGAGGAATTGCGGGCCCGGCTGCTGAGGCGCTCACTGTCCGACGCCGGTCCGTCACCGGTAGCGGGAATGAACGACGGCGGCCTGGCGATCCTCGCCACGCGGGGCCTGGACGCGTTGGACGACTATTACACCCAGTACCTGCCGGCAATCGTAAACTGCGCCACGGTCCCATTGCTCATCGGAGCACGGATCCTCTTTGCTGACTGGGTCAGCGCCGTGGTGATCGTCCTGACGGTTCCTTTGGTGCCTCTCTTCATGGTCCTGATCGGCAGGCATACCGAGGACACCGTCCGGGAGGCGCAAAGCACGCTCCGGAAACTGTCCGGCCACATTCTTGAACTCGCCAAAGGACTTCCCGTCCTGGTGGGCCTCGGACGTGCCACCGAACAGCGCGCAGCGCTGGAAGACATCTCCGAGCAATACCGTGCCCGAACCATGGGCGCCCTCCGCACGGCATTCCTCTCCGCGCTGGCCCTGGAACTTATCGCCACCATCTCAGTGGCCGTGGTGGCTGTGTTTATCGGCGTCCGGCTGGTGCATGGCGATATGGCCCTCGAAGCAGGACTCCTTGCATTGATCCTGGCCCCGGATTGCTACCTTCCCCTCCGGGAGCTCGGCACCGCCCACCACGCCAGTGATGATGGCAGGGCCGCGCTCGAAACCACCAACGCCGTACTGGACGCCCCCTCGCACCAGCGGCTGCAGGAGGGCCGCCCGTCAAGCCCGGCTCAAGTGTCCAGTACGGCTCAAGTGTCCAGTACGGCTCAGGCCGGGGTGGTGGTGAGCGGGCTGACGGTGACGTACCACGGAAGGTCCGCACCCGCCGTCGGGCCCCTCAGCTTTACGGCAGAGCCGGGCCGCGTCACGGCCCTCGACGGCGACAGCGGCGCCGGGAAGAGCACAGTCCTGGGCGTCCTTGCCGGCCTCATAGGGCAAGGGCCGGGGACCTCGGTCACCGGGACCATCACCGGAGCAGCCCCCGGAACAGTGGCGTGGGTGCCGCAACACCCGGTCATGGCCACTGAAACGGTGCAGGCAGAGATTGAGCTTTATTTGGAGGGATACCGGGGGAACGCAGCCGAAGCCGTCACCCGTGTCCTTCGGAAGGCGTCCGCCGAGCACCTGGGCGCCGGGAATCCAGCGGAGCTGAGCCCCGGAGAAGTGCGGAGAGTTGCCTTGGCGCGCGGACTGGCCCGTGTGGAAGCCGGCGCAACCGTCCTGCTGCTCGACGAACCCACCGCCCATCTGGACCACTATTCGGCAAGCGTGGTCCGCCGCGCCATTGAGTCGCTGCGTGGCAACGTCACCGTGATCCTGGTGGCCCACGACGCCGCCACCCGGGCGCTCGCCGACCACCTGGTCCCTGTAGGGAAACAGCGCCGAAACTCAGCGCTCTCAGCACCCGGAGCGGGCAGTTCGCACGGCGCCACCGCTACAGCACGGGCAGCTGCCGTCCCCCCGAAGGGCCCTGAAGCAAAAATCGCGCCACCATCGGCTCCCACGGCCAGCAGCCTGCGAGGTCTCCTCCAGACGCTGAAGCCCGTGCGGTGGAAGTTTGCCGCAGCCGGTGTAGTGGCCGTCCTGGCCGCCCTCTTCGCAGTAGCGTTGTCAGGCCTGTCCGGGTGGCTCATCATCAGGGCCAGCGAACAGCCGCCCATTCTCTACCTGCTCGGCGCGATCGTGGGAGTAAGGTTCTTCGGCATCGGAAGGGCCGTGCTGCGCTACTGCGAGCGTCTGTTGACCCATGACGCCGTCTTCGCTGCCATGACACGGCTCCGCGGTTCACTCTGGGCATCGCTGAGCCGCAAGGCGCTGTCCCTACGGCGCCTCCTTCAAGGCGGCAACGTGTTGGGCACCATCGTGGATGACGTAGACACCCTCAGGGACCTTCTTCCCAGGGTTGTCCTACCGCCCGTGACTGCGCTCGGAGTAGGAGCTGCGGCCATCCTCGCCACAGCCATCGTTATCCCCGAGGCACTGCCGGCTGTGATGGTGTCCGCCGTGGCGGGCCTGCTCATTGCGCCAACCCTTGCCGTCCTGGCTGACAGGAACGCGGCCAAAGCCGAACAACAGATGCGTTCCGTCGTGTTGCGGGGAGTGGCAGCCGCCCTCGACGCCCGGGCGGAACTCAACGCCAACGCAGTGCAGGAGCCGATCCTTGACGCACTGCGCGCCAAGGACCGCAGCGCCACTCTCTCTGCGCAGCGCTCGGCATGGGCAGAAGGGCTGGGCCAGGCCACCATTGTCCTGGCGTGCTCTCTTGCCGCCCTGTGGGCGGGCGCGCTGAGCGCACCCGGCGTGCTCAACGGCACCATCGCCCCTGAACTCGCAGCCGTCATTGTCCTGATGCACCTGGCACTGGTTGAACCCTTCGGTGGAATCGTGTCCGCTGTACGCCAAGGCCCGGCGCTCGCAGCTGTCCTGGGCCGGGTTTCATCATCCGGCGCTTTGGACACACCCGGCCCCACCACCCCTTCTGAAGAGCACGACTCCCATCAGCACTACTCAGAAGAGCACGACGGCGGCACGCTGCGCCTGCCGGATCGTCCTGGCGGGGCAGGCCTGGAACTTCTGGACGCGTCAGCGGCGTGGCCGGGTGGCCCCACAGTCTTTGCCGGCGTGAACGCGGTTGCCGGTCCGGGCCGTTGGCTGGCCGTGACTGGCCCCTCCGGCGCGGGGAAGTCCACGCTCCTCTCCGTATTGCTGGGATTCCTGCCGCTGGCGGGAGGAACTGTGAAGCTCTCCGGGACCGCGGCGTGGTGCCCCCAAGAGGCGCACCTGTTCGACTCCACCATCCGCGGCAACCTCCTGTTGAGCCGGCCGGCCGCAGCAAAGCCCAGCGAGGCCCAGATGCATAAGGCCCTGGCCGACGTCGGGCTTGACGCTGTGGTGGCAGCATTACCGGAGGGGCTGGACACCCGCATCGGGCCCGGAGGTTCTTTCCTCAGCGGCGGAGAACGTCAGCGGCTTGCCATGGCCAGGACGCTCCTGACCGGAGCGTCCGTGTTGCTGCTTGATGAACCAACGGCGCATTTGGATGCGGCCTCGGCGCGGGACATGATGGCCATTCTCCGTAACGGACTCAAGGACGTCACCGTTGTGCTGGTTACCCACAACCCTGAGGACATTGACCCGGCAGATGTGAGGCTTGAGTTGCCTGGAGGGCAGGCTGCCGCGGAGCACGCTTCCGGGAGATCCACACCGGGCGCGGCGGAACTGGTGGGAAGGCCTACTCCTCAGTAGCCTGTTGGCATGCCTTCCGAAACCCCGAGCCAAGCCATTCCTGATGCCATAGCCACCGGGCTGAGCTGGCGGCCAGCCATCATGGCGGACCTCGATAACTGGGCGGGCCTGATAGCCCGGACAGCCGCGGCCGAACATCCCGTCTGGTATGAAAAGCGCGGCGACCTGCTCCATGTGCTGGAGTCCACCAAGAACCCGGCGGAGACAAGCACTCTGCTGGGCTTGGACTCCGAGGGCGTGGCCCGTGCTTATGGGCGCATCGTCAAGAACCCTGGTGGAGACAAAGCCACCGGGATGGCGTGTGTTGACCCGGAATGGCAACGACGCGGCATCGGCTCCGCCGTCCTGGCGTGGCAGGAAGGACAAGTGCGCAAGCGGTTCCAGGCCGACCACGCTGCCGGGCATACTACGGCGCCGCCTCGTCTCCGGATCCAGACGGAGGAACAACACGAGCATCAGGCCGCCCTCCTGATGGGGCACGGCTACGGTGCCGTGCGCTGGTTCAACGAAATGCACCGGCCCCTTTCGGCCGAACTGCCCCAGGCACTCCTGAGCGCAGGGCTTGAGCTGAGGACGTTAAATCCCTCACTCTTTGAACCCGTGCGCCGGGCCCATAACGATGCGTTCAGGGACCACTGGGGGAGCGAGCCGCGGGATGAAGAATCCTGGCGCTTCACCATCGAGGAGCCTACCGCCAGGCACGATCTCAGTGCCGTGGTGATCGATTCCGCCACGGGGGAGGTGGCCGGATATCAGCTGACCAGCTTCGATCCCGACTCGGCCGCGGAGCGCGGTTTCACAGAAGGCTACACGGAGCTCCTTGGTGTGCGCCGTGCCTATCGGGGCCGGGGCATTGCCCAAGCACTCCTCGCCGACGCCATGCAGCGTTACGCCTCAGCCGGCATGGAGGTGGCGTCACTGGACGTGGACTCGGCCAACCCCACGGGGGCGTTGGAACTCTACCTCGGCATGGGCTACACGCCCGTGAACCGCAGCATGACGTGGGAGAAGATGCTCTAGGGCCTAGCCGTCCACATCATGAAGATGATGGACAACATCGTGAAGGAAATACTGGGAGAACGTCAGCACAGTAAAGGAGGATCCGTTGCTTCGGGTCCCGCTGCGCTGCCAATCATCCTCGGTGACCCTGGCGAAGGACCCGGCAATTTCCTTGCCTTCCGCCTCAAGTTCGTCGGCCACCGTCCGAGGATCCGCTGTTGCGTACTCGCCGTCGATCGCTGCTTGGTCCTGGTCCCAGTTGGCGAAGCGGGCGTCATCCTCTGTGAGCATCAGGTTCAGTCGCTGGTCGAACAGGCTGAAGACGTCGCGGACATGGCAGGCGTACTCAAGGTTGGACCACGTGTGGTCATTGGGGCGTGTGGCCACGCCTTCCTTGTGCAGCACGGACCGCCAGCGGGGGAGCATGTTCAGGACGGTGCCGGGCACCGTGGAAGGCGTCACCGTGGCGGGGTCGAAGCCGCACTCGGGGCAGGGCTCCGAGAGCACCCAGGTCCAGTCTTTTTCATCAGGAATGATGGGCATGCGGCCAGTCTAAACTGATCCAGCCCATGCGCTTGCGCGGCCCTGTAAATCCCGGGAAATATGGCGTCGTTTTCTATAACATACGGACCCGCCCGAGAGTAAAGTTCGTTCCGGGGGGAGAGCCGGAAAAGAGAAAACAATGCTCAAGGATCAGCAGGTTGGTGCCGTCCTACCGGCACAGGACATAGCCCGAGCACGCGCTTACTACAGCGAAAAACTCGGACTGGAACCCGAAAATCCGGACGACGACGACAACCTTCAGTACAAGTGCGGCGATGGAACTGGATTCTTCATCTATCAGACACCGAATGCAGGGACTGCCAAGAACACTCAGATCGGCTGGATGGTCAGTGACATCAAAGCCGCGGTACAGGAGCTGCGAGGCAAGGGAGTCAAGTTTGAAGACTATGACTTCCCTGGCTTGAAGACCGAGGATGGCGTCGCCACCATGCCGGACGGTACGGCTGCGGCCTGGTTCCTGGACAGTGAGGGAAACATCCTCAGCATCAACCAAACCGGCTAGCCCACGCGGTGGCCTCACATGGCTACGGCATCACAAGGGCCGGAGGCTTGTACCCCCGGCCTTTGCCGTGCCTGACACCACCGCCGTGCGTGACATCACCGCCGTGCGTGGCGGAGACCCTGCGGCTATTCTGCGGCTTCAGCCCACGCCATGCTCGGGCCGATCGCTTCCACGGGCTGTGACAGCGGAACCCCGGATCCATCCCTGCGGCCGTGTTCGTGGGGAAGTGCCCGTGCCACCCCGGCCGCTGAGGACGCCTTGGCGGGACCATGCCCTGCCCAAGCCAGGAGCAGAGTGTCCTCGCCCTTAAGGAACCGGTGGACACGTACGCCGCCCGTGGCCCGGCCCTTGGCCGGATACTCCTCGAAAGCGGTCACTTTCGCAGTACCAGGTGCCGTTCCGGGCAGCGCGCCGTTGGTTCCGGCGATCGTCACCACGACGGCGGCAGGGTCGTCCGCGCGGACGGTACCGAAGTGGATCACTTCGTCGCCCGCGGCGAGCTTGATGCCGGCCATGCCACCGGCCGTGCGTCCCTGCGGGCGGACGTTCGATGCACTGAAGCGAAGCAATTGAGCCTGCCGGGTCACGAAGACCAGATCAACGTTGTCCTCCTGCGCCGCTTCCACAGCGAGTACCGAGTCCTTGTCCTTCAGGGCAATGATTTCCCAGTCCTCGCGGTTCAGCGGGTAATCCGGTTGGACACGCTTCACTACGCCCTGGAGCGTGCCAATGGCGAGGACAGCGTCCAAGGGCACAAACGCCACCAAGGTTTCACCCTTAAGCAACGTGATGAAGTCCTTGGCCGGTACGCCACCGGCCAGGTTGGGCAGGCCTGATACCGGTGGCAACACAGGCATGTCCATCACTTGGAGCCGGAGCATGCGTCCCTGCGACGTAACCGCACCGATTTCACCCCGCGCGGTGGTCTTCACCACGGAGCGGAACACATCATGCTTGGTACGGGGGCCAGCCTCGGCGAGCGGCTCCTGATTGGATGTCCTGGCGATTTGGCCCGAAACGCTGAGCAGGGCCCAGCAGGGGTCGTCCGGAATTTCCAAGGGCAACGCTGCGGCTTTGCCCTTGGGCCCCGGGACGGACGCTGCCAGCGCTGCAGCAACGGTGGGGGAGACCGCTTCTGATTCCAAGAGCACGGTGCGCCGGGGCGTGCCGTACTTCTCCGCCACCACAGCCAACTCGCCGGAGACAAGATCGCGGAGCAACTCGTCCGAGGCAAGGATGGCTTCAAGTGCCTCGATTTCGCGGCGGAGTTCGTCCTGTTCCTTCTCCAGTTCAAGGCGCGAGTACTTGGTCAATTGCCGCAGGCGCAGTTCCAGGATGTAGTTGGCCTGGATTTCGGTGAGGTCATAGATGGACATGAGGCGTTCACGCGCAGCCGAGGCTTCGTCGGAGGAACGAATGATCTGGATGACTTCGTCGATGTCCACGATCGCGATCAGCAAGCCCTCCACCAGATGGAGGCGGTCCTTCTTTTTGCCGAGGCGGAAGGCGGTGCGGCGGCGCACCACATTCAGGCGGTGTCCAACGTAAACCTGCAGCAACTGCAGCAGACCCAGGGTCTGCGGCTGGCCGTCCACCAAGGTGACGTTGTTGATGCCGAAGGAATCTTCCATGGGCGAGTAGCGGTACAGCTGCTGGAGCACGGCGTTGGGGTTGAAGCCGTTCTTCAACTCGATGACCAGGCGCAGGCCGTGATTACGGTCAGTGAGGTCCACAACATCGCTGATGCCGGTCAGTTTCTTGGCGTTGACTGCATCCTTAATCTTCTCGATGACCTTTTCCGGGCCCACCATGTAGGGCAGTTCGGTGACCACCAGGCCCGTACGGCGGGCGGACAGCTGTTCCACCTCAACCTTCGCGCGGGTCTTGAAGGATCCTCGTCCCGTGGCATAGGCATCCCGGATTCCGTCCAGGCCCACGATCCGGCCACCCGTGGGAAGGTCCGGGCCTGGGATAAACCTCATGATCTCCTCCAGCGTGGCAGCAGGGTTCGCGATCAGATGGCGTGCCGCGGAGATCACCTCCACCAGGTTGTGCGGAGGCATGTTGGTGGCCATACCTACGGCGATGCCCGTGGTGCCGTTGACCAACAGGTTGGGGAATGCTGCCGGGAGGACGTCGGGCTGCGTCAATTGGTTGTCGTAGTTGGGGACAAAGTCCACAACGTCTTCGTCCAGATGGTCCGTCATGGTCAGCGCGGCGGCCGCCAAGCGAGCCTCGGTGTAACGCGGAGCTGCCGGTCCGTCGTCGAGCGATCCGAAGTTGCCGTGGCCATCGATCAGCGGCAGGCGGAGCGAGAAGTCCTGCGCCATACGCACCATGGCGTCGTAGATCGCGGTGTCGCCGTGCGGGTGGAGCTTGCCCATGACTTCGCCCACCACGCGCGCGCTCTTGACGTGTCCGCGATCCGGGCGGAGGCCCATGTCGGACATCATGTACAGGATGCGCCGCTGAACGGGCTTCAGACCGTCGCGGGCGTCCGGGAGCGCACGCGAATAAATCACCGAGTAGGCATACTCCAGGAAGGAGCCTTCCATCTCGGACGTGACGTCGATGTCCACGATGTTCTCTGTGAAATCGCCAAGGGGCTCGGCTGTGCGTGCTGATTTTTGGCTGCGGGCCATGGGGTCGGTAAATCCTTGAAAGTTGAACTGCGGATGTTTTAGCTAGGCTAAGCCTATGGTGGATCAGCCCAGCGTCGGCATTTATCCGGAATATTGGGAAGCTGATGTCGTGCTGCGCGACGGCGGGACAGCCCACCTTCGCCCCATACGGCCCCAAGACGCCGACGCTTTGCAGGCGTTCCATGCCGGCCAGTCGCAGGCCTCCATCTACATGCGGTTCTTCTCGTTCAAGCCCAAGCTCTCCGGCAAGGAAGTCCGGCGTTTCACTGAGGTGGACCACATCAACCGCGTGGCGTTCGTCATTACCATCGGCGGCGAAATCATGGGGATCGGCCGCTACGACCGTCTGGACGATCCCACCGAGGCCGAGGTCGCGTTCAACATTTCCGACGCCCATCAGGGCCGCGGGATCGGCTCCATCCTCCTGGAGCATCTGGCAGTGGCCGCCCGGGAGAACGGCATCCGCCGGTTTACGGCGGAGGTCCTCCCGGATAACCGGAAGATGCTGATGGTCTTCGCCGACGCCGGCTATGACCTCAAACGCCAATTCGATGACGGCGTCGTCAGCGTCGAATTCAACATCGATCCCACGGAGAAATCGCGGGCCGTCATGGAGTCACGCGAGCACCGCGCGGAGGCGCGCAGCGTGCGCGACCTTTTGTCGCCGTCGTCGGTGGCTGTAATCGGTGCCAGCCGCAAGTGGGGGACCGTGGGTTACCAACTGCTGGAGCACATCATTGAAGGCGGCTTCAAGGGACCGGTGTATGCCGTCAACCCGGAAGCGTTCGAACTCGCCGGAATGATTTCCTTCGCAAAGTTGTCCGAGATCCCTGGACCGGTTCAGTTGGCCATCATCGCGGTCCCCTATGAGGAAGTACCCAAGGTAGTGGACGACTGCGCCGCGGCCGGCGTCAAGGGCATTGTGGTGGCCACGGCCGGATTTGCCGACGACGGCGAGCGGGGACTCGCACGTCAGCATGACCTGGTGCGGCGGGCCAGGGCGAACGGAATGCGTGTCATTGGCCCTGAGTCCCTCGGAATTCTTAATACGCACCCGGCGGTGTCCCTGAACGCTTCCATGGCGCCCACGATGCCGCCGAGGGGCAGCCTGGGGTTGTTCAGCCAGTCCGCCGCCGTGGGTGTGGCGGTTTACGCTGCCGCCAGCCGCCGCCGGCTCGGTTTGTCCTCGTTCCTCTCCGCGGGAAACCGTGCGGATGTCTCCGGCAATGACGCCATGCAGTACTGGGAGGATGACGCCGATACTTCCGCCGTGGGCCTGTACCTGGAGTCAATCGGTAATCCCCGCAAATTCTCGCGACTGGCGCGCAGGTTGTCCCGCAGCAAACCCGTGATCGTTGCCAAATCGGACGTCACAGGCCTCAGCCTGCCGCCCGGGCACGAGGTCCGCACCACCCAGGCGCCCGCAGCGGCAGTGGATGCGATGATGCGCCAGGCCGGTGTAATCCGTGTTGAGACGATCGAACAACTCATGGACATCGCCCAGATAGCGTCCTCACAGGCGTTGCCCAAGGGGCCGGGCGTGGCCGTCTACTCGAATTCCGTGGCACTGGCCAAAGTGGTTGCCGATGCTGCCGGCCCGTTCGGGCTGGATGTGAACAGATTGGTAACGGACCTTGATCTCGACGCCGGAATGTCACTGGTACTGCCGGCGCTGAGGGCCAGCCTCCGGGAGAGCCTCGCGGACGATTCCGTGCATGCTGTGGTGGCGGCTCTTCTCCCGGCGCGCGGGCTGACCGTGGAGGCGCTCGCCGGAGTCCTTGCCGAATGCGCCGCCGAGGCCGGCAAGCCTGTGGTAGCGGCGTTCACCGGAATCCTGGACCCTTCTGTTCAGGTGGAGGGCATGGCAGGTGCTGCCGGACATCCCGTCCTGCCGTGCTACTCAAATGCAGGTGCTGCTGTGGCTGCACTTGCCGCGATTGTGCGATACGCGCAGTGGCGCGACCGGGACCAAGGGCTCTTCGTGGAGCCCGAGGGCTGTGACGTCGAAGGCACCAGGGAGATACTGAGCGCGATGCTGGCCGGCGTGACGGGCGAAAAGATCAGGAAGCTCGACGCCGGTGCTGCCGCCGCGCTGCTGTCAGGTTACGGGATCGACGTGGTGCCGACGCTGGGATTCGTTACCGCCGATGAGGCTGTGCGGGCCGCGGAGACTGTGGGCTGGCCGGTGGTCCTCAAGACGACCGATCCCGCGCTGCGTCACCGATTGGATCTCGGCGGTGTGCGCCTGGATATTCAGGACGCCGAATCCCTGCGGCAGAACGTAGCCCACATGCGCCGGGCCTTGGAGCCTTACGGATCGCCGGCGCTCGAAGTACAGGCCATGGCACCGGTTGGGCAGGCTTGCACCTTCCGTGCCATGGAGGACCCGCTGTTGGGGCCGGTGTTGTCTTTTGGGCTGGCCGGCGATGCGGTGAACCTGTTGGACGATTGGGCTCACCGGGTGCCGCCGCTCTCTGCTGCCGATCTTCACGACGTCATCCGCTCGCCTCGGGCATCCCGGAAGCTCTTCGGTTACCAAGGGCTGCCCGCGGTTGATGTGGAGGCCCTGGAGGACATCGCGGCCCGGCTTGCCAAGCTCAAGGATGACCACCCCGGGATCGCACTGGTGGAGTTCAATCCTGTCCTGGCGGGTCCCTCAGGGGCCACCATCCTTGGAGCGGATGTGTGGATCGGCAATGCTGCGCAGCGCACCGACAGCGCCCGCCGCGCCATGCGGGGTTAGTCACAGGAGCGCGCCGCACGGTTAGGTAGTCACCAACCGATCTGTGAAAATGGGGGAATGAGCACCCAGTCTCCGACGCCTCAATCCCGCCCGTCCAATGCCGGGCCCCACACCGCCCACCATCACAGCTCGCAGGGACAGAGCCTGGACCAGGCGCTGCAGCAGGCCGGTTTCTACCCGCGGTTGGTGGCCGACGTGGTTGATGACGCGTTGGATGGCCGCGAGTGCCTCTCCCATCTGGTCCATTTGGAGACCCACTTTGACCGGGCCGAGGTCCGCAGGCACATCACGGTGCTGGTGCTCACCGAAGACATGCTGGTGATTACCCACGTGGATGACCAGCAGTTGGATGAGGCCGGACAGCAGATCGTTGCCCAGGTTTCCACAGAATCGGTACCGGTGGCCCAGATCCGTTCAGTAGTCCTCAGCTACATGTATTCCCAGCCCCAGGACTACAAGCCCTCAGATCCTGTCCGTGAAATGACGGTGTCCATCGCTTGGTCAGGCGGCCAACGGCTGGACATGGGCCCCGCAAGCTGCGGTGATCCCCAATGCGAAGCCGATCATGGTTACAGCGGAACCATTGCCCAGGAAGACATTGTCCTGCGGATCAGTGCCGAAGCAGACGGGCTCCAAGCTGTTCAGGACGCCAAGATTTTTGCCCGAGCACTACGGGCAGTCAATACGGGAAACCCATCACCCGCCCAACATGCCAGCATCCCTGCACCGAGGCCGCGTTCGGGCGTCTTCAGCAACCGCCTCAGCCGCGGGCACCAGCGTTGAGAGAAGCCGCACAGAACCCGGTGAACACCTCTGCGGGAAACTCTCCGGCCGCAGACCTCCCATCGCCCCCACTGTTCGGGAGCAAGTCCATAGCGGAAGTCCTGACCAGTGCTGCAGCATCCCTGGGCATGCCAGGCTTCACCAACCACCTTCAGTTGCCACCAGCGCAGCGTGTCTGCGTGGTTCTTGCCGATGGTCTTGGCCGTAGCCTGCTGAAGCAGAAGTCCTCCCACACGCCCTTCCTCCGATCGGTCATGGCGGAGGGACAACGCAACGTCCCCACATGGATCGACGCCGCCTTCCCCAGTACCACTGCGGCATCCCTCGCCAGCCTTGGCACGGGCTTACCTGCCGGACAGCACGGAATGGTGGGCTACGACGTCCTCGACCCCGCCCAGGACAAGGTCGTCAACCTCTTGGGAAACTGGGATTCGAACGTGGACCCCGCACAGTGGCAACCCCACGCTACGGTCTTCGAGAGGCTGGCCGGGGAACTGGACGTCGTCACCGTCAGCCTGCCGCAGTTCGCAAACTCCCCGATGACGCAGGCTGCACTCCGGGGAAGCCGCTTTGTTGGCGGGACCACGCTGCATGCGCGGACCGCCGCGGCCGCTGAGGCTATGTCCGGCGGCGGCCGTTCCCTGATGTACTTCTACGCCAACGAGCTGGACAAGGCCGGCCACCGCTACGGCTGCCAATCGGACCGCTGGGAGCACCAGCTCGAAGAACTCGACTCCACAGTGAAAAGGCTCTCCACCGCCCTGCCAGCCGGGACTACCATCCTTCTGACCGGCGACCACGGCATGTTGGACGTCCCTGAATCCCAGAGGATCGACTATTCCGCTGATGAACCCTTGGTGGCTGGAGTCCGGCACACAGCCGGGGAGCCCCGTATGGTGCATCTCTATCTTGAACCTGATGCCACCCCTGCACACAGGGAATCCTTGATTGCGGCCTGGCGTTCACGCTTTGGTGAAAGAATCTGGGCCTTTACGCGGGAGCAGGCCGTTGACGCGGGCTTGTTTGGCGCGGTGCGACCCGAGGTCGCTCCCCGGATTGGCGATGTCATGATTGCGGCGCGGGACACCCTGGCCCTTTATGACACCCGGCGGGCCCGACCAGCATCACTGGAAGTGGTGGGCCAGCACGGATCGCTGACCAAAACCGAACGCGAAGTACCTTTGCTGTGCTTCGCCGCTGCAAGCAAGGGCGCTGCGGGGAAAAAGGGCAAGCGTGGCTGAGCTGGTCTTCTTCTCAGGCACCATGGACTGTGGCAAGTCCACCCTGGCTCTCCAAATGGACCATAACCACCGTGCACGGGGACGCGGAGGTGTTCGGTTCAGCTGCAACGACCGCGCAGGTGATTCAACGATCTCCAGCAGGCTGGGCCTGCAAACCGATGCCGTGGAAGTTGTGGACAGCACCGATTTCTGGGACGAAGTGGTGGCCCGGCGAACCAACGGGCTCCGCGTGGACTACCTCATTTGTGATGAAGCCCAGTTCTACTCGCCCGTCCAAGTTGAGCAGTTGGCCCGGGTAGTGGATGAGATGGCGGTGGACGTCTTCGCCTTCGGCATCACCTCAGACTTCCGCACCCGCTTGTTTCCCGGCTCACAGCGACTCATCGAACTTGCCGACAAAGTGCAAATACTCCAGGTTGAAGCTTTGTGCTGGTGCGGCCGCCGTGCAACCCAGAACGCCCGCACCGTGAACGGCATCATGGTGGTGGAAGGTGACCAAGTGATGGTGGGCGACGTGGCACCGCAAAACGGCGACGACGCTGCCCACACGGAGAACACCCTGCACGTGCAGGAGACGTTGCCCATGGAGGCCGTTCCCGCGCAAGCGGTGGGTTATGAGACGCTGTGCCGCCGGCACTACATGAGGCGTGTCACGGCTCATGGCGCCCATCTGATGGCCGGTGCGGACCAGCCCCTGCCGTTCGACATCGATGCCTGCCTCTGGCCAGGTGCAGGAGCTGTGCGGCACAGCTAGGCGATCGCCGGGATCCAATGGGCGGGTGACGTCCGGCCGGTGACATTAGTCGCCGCGGGCGCCGAACACGATCTCGTCCCAGCTCGGAATGCTGGACCGCTTGGGACGGGACGGCTGGCGTTCCGCAGGGGCATCAATGTCCTTGCGCGTCTCTGCGTCTTTCTGATCCTCTGACGGAGTCTCATCCCCATGGAGGTCACGGGCCGAGGGCGTGCCGGTGGCTTCCTCGTCTGCCTGTGGCCGCGTACTGCCGCTGCCGCCCAGGAGTTCATCCAGTCCAGCGGGTTTACGGCCCGACAGCGAAGTTACAGGCCGCAGTGGACTGGCTACCACCGTTATTTCCCGGGTGTCGGTGCTCACTCCGTTGTGGAGCTTGAGGGAGTCGTCATCGGCGTCGTGTGATTCGAAGTGCTGCGGAGCCAGGCTCAGCCGCGACAACATTGAAGGACGTCCGTCATGACGTGCTGGCTCTTCGGCGCCAGTGGCCACCGGCCCGGCATCGTGGAGGCCGGGATCTTCAGCCGCATCGTCAAGTTCTTCACCAGGCCGGGGGTGGGCTGCTGGGACGTTGCTCAACAGTACAGCCAAGGCGTCGTCGCCGTCTTCGTCCACGCCCAGGCGTTGGCCGCGCCGTGATCGGAGCATTTCCAGGAGGCTGTCTGATTCTTTCGCTGACGCACGTGCGGCTGTTTCGGCGTCGGACTCGAAATCGAACGGCTTGTCCGAGACGGCAGCAAGCCGCCTGGCGGGGACCGGGCCGTCCATCGGTTCAAGTTCGCTGAGTTGCTGGGCCCAACGGGTGGCGTTCTGCAGCGACTTGCGCTGGGGACTGAAGGTCCACATGGCAGGCGGCTCTTCGCCGATGCTCCCGTGAGCGCCGGGGACGGTTTCGAAACGCGCGACCACTGTCCAGGTGCCGTCCGGGCGGCGCCATGAATCCCAGTCCACCGTGGAGGAATCAATGCCGTGCGCAGAGAGCCGGTAGTCCACCATCTCGCCCAGAGTGGCCGGGTTGTCACCAAAAGCGGAGCGGTAGATCTCATGCCCGGGAGCAGGGGAGGCAACCTCGATGTTGCGGGCCTGGCGGACCACGTACTCGCGCTCTGCAAGAACCGGGCCTTCATAACGTTGGACGTTGGCAAGGGGGAGGCCGGACAGCTCGGCGACTTCGCTGGCTGTGGCACCGCTGCGGATCCTGGCCTGGATGTCGCGGGGCGACATGGCAATAGGAGTGTTGGAGGCGCGTGCCGCCACTTGGGCAGGGGTGCGGCTCGCCGCGGCCCTTAAGGCTTCGTCGATCGGAAGCTGGAACATCGCACCACCGGGGCCGCTCAAGAGCAGATGCCCGCCGTCGTCGTGGACGCCTACCAGTCGTAGATCCTGCATAACACCCTCCACCACATGGCATAACTGACATTCGAAACTCTGCCACCCGCGGGGGTCTTTTCCTACTAGGACAAAGGGCGTGCCGTGATATTCCGCTGAAACCGGTGGATTCGCGAGAGCTTTCCAGCCATCATCCGCTCAAAACAAGGGCTATGGACATTCAGGGCAGGGGGGGAGGACAATCTGGCCGGGATCGGGCACAAATCCGGGTTGTCCGGCGTTTGCCCTTTAACCCGGATGCAGGGAACTGCCCGCGTTCCGGTTTCCCGCCAGGAACAGGTATGGAGGACGAAGAAGGACCATGGCCACGGACTACGATGCCCCCCGAAAAACCGAGGAAGATGTCAGCGAGGATTCCCTGGAGGAGCTGAAGACGCGCCAACCAGGGAAGCAGTCCTCCGCGGTGGACGTCGATGAGACGGACCTTGCCGATGGCTTTGAGTTACCGGGTGCGGATCTCTCCGGAGAAGAACTCCTCATTCAGGTGATGCCACCGCAGCCTGACGAATTTACGTGCTTCAACTGTTTCCTGGTTAAGCACAAGTCCCAGATCGCTGCCGAAAGGGGCGGGCACCAATATTGCATGGAATGCGAGAACTAGTCACACCATGCCTGCCGCGAATCCCGGCCTGCATGGTGTGACACCCAGCCCATTGCCGGGTTCAGCTAGTCCCTTGAGGGGGTCAGTGCCGAAACGAGCTCATCAGGACGTCGGGATGATGCCAACCAGTAAGGGGTCCGGTCTGCGGGGTCGGTGATTTCAATCTTGACCACCGGGTCGATCCAGCCGCGGAAGCACATAAAGGCCAGTCCATTCAGGCGGGGGCCACGCTCGGCGGTGGCCTCTGCTTTGGTGAACGCCTGGACCGAGCCTACGAATTTGCGGTCGATGCTCGCCCGGCCCACTCTGACGGTGTCAGTAGTAACGGTGATGGTGGGCGTGGAGAGCACCAGCATGATGGTCATGATGGCCAGCAGCACCAAGGCTGCGATGATGCCGGTGGCAGCGCTGATGGGACCAAACATCAGGACGCCCGCACCGGACAAACCCACAACCACAATCCAGATCCACACTGACGGCCATAGCTTCTCGGTGTACAGGACCTCTGAGGCCGAAGGGGTGTTCCGGGCAGGAACGGGGGAGGACTGGTCAGGCGTAGGCATGGATCCAGCTTATCGGGCGTTGGCCCCGGCCTGAGCCCTCCTGCGCGGTTGGTCCGGTTGGCCGGACCGGCTCAGGAGGAACAAGTCCCGGTAGAATGGACCACTGTGAGCAATGAGACCGCAGTATTCAGTAAAAATGCCGCTTCCGCAGTCGCGGACAGCAGCGAAACCACCGCAGCATATGGCGCCCCCACTCTGGAGGTGCAGTTGAAAATGCTCGACGCCGGCTTGGAAGCCCCGTCCTATGCTCACCCGGGAGATGCGGGTGCCGATCTCCGTTCCCGTGAGGATGTTCACCTTGCCCCCGGAGAGCGCAAACTCGTTCCAACAGGTGTCTCCATTGCACTGCCGGACGGATTCGTGGCTCTGATCCACCCCCGTTCCGGGCTCGCCACCAAACACGGGCTGACCGTTGTCAACGCTCCCGGGACTGTGGACGCCGGCTACCGTGGCGAAATTGCCGTCACGCTCCTGAACACCGACCAAAACAATGCCATTGACCTCAAGCGCGGCGATAGAATTGCACAAATGGTGATTCAGCGCGTCGAATACGCGCAGTTTGTTGCTGTTGACCAACTGTCCGATTCCGTCCGGGGAACCGGCGGCTTCGGGTCCACGGGCGGCTTCAACGCACCGAAGGCCTGAGAAACCACTGAACCTTGCGTACCGCACGCCGACGCTTGACGCATGGGAGCGGTTTAGCGAGGTTTAACGTGGTTGCGGTTTACTTGGGGATAGACCACTACTAAGGAGAAAACCCAATGCTTTTTGGGCGCGGCAAAAAGTCCAAGGACGAGCAGCCGGAAACCGCCGGCACCGTCGGGGAATCCGGTTCCGAGGCACCGAGTTCTGAACCGGGTGGTTCCGGCACTCCCGGTGACTTCCGGCTCGGCAAAGGCCCCTTGGACATCGACGAAATCGACAACCGCGATGGCTATGTGGACCTCGGTGCACTGTTGATCGCACCGGCCGAGGGCCTCCAGTTGCGGCTTGAGGTTGAAGAAGCCACCCAACGCGTGGTCGCCGTGACCATGGACCTCAACGGTTCCAGCCTGCAGCTCCAGGCGTTTGCGGCACCGCGCTCCGAGGGACTCTGGGATGAGATCCGTGAACAGATCACCCAATCGGTGGCGAGCCAGGGCGGGGAAACCGAAGAAGTTTCCGGAACTTTCGGCACTGAACTCGTGGCCAAACTGCCTGCTGAAGCGGCAGACGGCAGCCGAGGTTTCCGTGCAGCCCGTTTCATGGGAGTGGACGGGCCGCGGTGGTTCCTCCGCGGCGTCCTGGGCGGGCAGGCTGCCCTGGAGCGAGATGCCGCTGCAGGACTTGAGGAGCTCTTCCGTAAAGTAGTGGTGGTCCGCGGCGACAACCCCATGCCTCCGCGCGAGCTGCTGCAGCTGCGGCTGCCCAAGGACGCTGCGGTCCCCGGCCAGGCCGGCGCTCCGCAGGGTTCGGTTCCCCCTGCAGATCCCGCCTTGCAGCAGCCGGAGCGAGGGCCGGAGATCACCCAGATTGGCTGATGAATCGGTCCGCAACGGGGTGGCCGGCCAAGGTCCCCAACGGCAGGGCGTGCGTGATCTCCCTGCCAGGGGCAGGGCGGTATGCACCGGCTTCATCGAGTCGGTAACACACCAGCCGCCCAGCGAGCAGCCGTTTTTCTCCGCTGTGGTGGTCGATTCCGGTCGTCGCGGACCTGCGCCGGACACGGGGACCGGCGGGGTCAGGAAGCCCTACGATCGCCTCCGCGTGATTTGGCTGGGCAGGACCCGCGTTCCGGGCATTGAAGCCGGCGTGGAACTCCGCTTGGACGGCATGGTGACCCAGGTTGATGGCTTTCCGGCCATGTTCAATCCCCGCTACGAAATCCTTTCCCGTCAGGAGCACCTATGACCGTGGCCAACGGCTCAGACCCGAAGGACACGGGGCGCGATACGCCCCACGAGAACGAAGAACTGCACACGGATGCTCCAAAATCCGGCGCGGAAGGGCCTACCGTGTCCCACCTCGCTGCCGGGTATGCCGAAAAAGCCGGTCTCCATCGGAACAGCGCAGGCCACGTGGACATGCTGAAGTCCGCTGGAGGTGTGCAGGGCATTGCCGAGAGCATCCTCCCGGGATTGGTGTTCCTGGTGGCTTTTACCATCACACGCGATCTCACGCCTGCCCTCATCGCAGCCTTGGCTGCAGCCGCCATCTTCACTGTGGTTCGCCTGATCCAGCGACGTCCACTGACGCAAGCGTTGGCGGGCGTGGTGGGCGTGGGTATTTCTGCCTGGCTGGCAAACACCACGGGCAAGGCCGAGGACTTCTACGTGCTTGGCTTCTTCACCAACATCGCCTACATCGCAGCCATGGTGCTGTCCGTCGCCTTCAAATGGCCGGTGGCTGGACTTCTCTTCGGCTTTGTACGTAATGAAGGACTGGAGTGGCGCAAGGACCCGGAGCGGCTCCGGGCTTACTCGTTGGGCACGTGGATTGTGGTGGCGGTGCTGACACTGCGCCTTGTGGTGCAGGTCCCCTTGTACTTCATGGGCGAGCCAGGCCTGACAGCGTTGGCCACCACCAGGCTCCTGATGGGCGCCCCGCTGTACATCCTGGGCCTCTGGGTGGCTTGGTTGGTGACCAAGCCGGTACCTCAGCCGTCGAAGCCGTCGTCCTCAGCGGACTGATCCACTGTTTCGGAAGACCCCTCGCGCGGTTCTTGAACGTCGTCGGTCGCTGGTGACAGCAGGGCCCTCAAACCGTCCTCGGCCGCGATGGTGGTGACGAAGAAGAGCTCGTCACCGCCGTCCAGGACATCATCACGTGTGGGCGTAATGGGCGCCTGATCACGGAGGATGGCAACCAAAGTGGCGTCCTCGGGCCACTGAATTCCGCCCACCGTGCTGCCAATGACGTGGGAGTCATGCGGAACAGTGAATTCCACGATCGAGGCCACACCCGTCTGCAACGTCAACAGGCGAACGATGTCACCGATTTCCACGGCCTCTTCCACCAATGCCGTCATGAGCTGCGGAGTATTTACTGCTACGTCCACGCCCCATGAATCGTTGAACATCCAGTCGTTCTTGGGGTTGTTCACGCGTCCCACGGTGCGGCCCACACCAAATTCGGTCTTAGCCAGCAAGGACACCACAAGATTCACTTTGTCGTCGCCGGTGGCAGAAACCACGACGTCGGCATCCTCGAGTTTTGCGTCCTGCAGGGTGCTGAGTTCGCAGGCATCGCCCACCAGCCAGCGGGCGCCACGCAGGCCGCTGCGTCCAATCACCTCGGGCTTCAGGTCAATGAGGAGAATCTGGTGCTTGTGGGCCAGAAGCTCACGCGCAATGGACGAGCCGACGCTGCCCGCGCCAACAATGACAACTTTCACTAAGACTCCTTGGCGGGTGCTTTTGCGAGAATCCGGCTGATCTCGGAGGTCCGGTCCAGGCTCACCATCGCGTGGACGGTATCACCCTCCTGGTATGCGGTGCCGGTTTGGGGCAACAGGCCTTCGCCGAACCTGGTGAGGAAGGCGATGCGGATTCCGGCAGCGGACTCGATGGAGTCCAGGCTGTGTCCGATCCACGCCTCGTGCAGGTCCACTTCGGCCAGGACCAGTCGGCCTGAGGGCTCGCGGTAGTCGCCGGCGAGATGCTGCTCGGGAAGAATGCGCCGAAGAACCTGGTCCGCGCTCCAGCGCACGGCTGCCACTGTGGGGATACCGAGCCGCTGGTAGATTTCGGCACGGCCGGGATCGTAGATCCGTGCCACCACATGGGCAACGTGGAACGTCTCCCGGGCAACCCGCGTGGCCAGGATGTTTGAGTTGTCGCCGCTGGAGACGGCGGCGAAGGCGTAGGCCTCTTCCACGCCGGCCTGTTTGAGGGTGTCCCGGTCGAAGCCGACTCCGGTGACTTTGCGCCCCGCGAAAGTGTTGCGCAATCGGCGGAAAGCCCGCTCGTCCTGGTCGATGATGGCCACGGAGTGGCCGGCATCCTCCAAAGTGTGTGCCAGGGTTGCGCCAACACGGCCGCAACCCATGATCACGAAGTGAGCCACCGTGTCTCCTTATGTGTGTAGTCCGTCCGCTCGGTATGACTTTACCGGTGCAGAGGAGGTATCCCGGCGACAACCGTCATGACATCCCTGGGGATTCAGAGTAGCTTTGCGGAGTGCTGACAATTCTGAATGCCGCGAAGCGGGTGTTGGTGGGCCGGCCAGTCAGGAATGACCGCCTGGCCCATACCTTGTTGCCCAAACGCATCGCCTTGCCGATCTTCGCCTCGGACGCCTTGTCCTCAGTGGCTTATGCCCCGGATGAAATCCTTCTGACTTTGGCACTTGCAGGCGTCAGCGCGGTGGCATTTTCCCCGTTGGTGGGCCTCGCGGTGATGGTGGTGTTGCTCACAGTGGTGGCTTCCTACCGCCAAAATGTCCATGCTTATCCCTCCGGCGGTGGCGACTATGAGATTGCCAACGTCAATCTGGGAAAGTACGCCGGGCTTACCGTAGCTTCCGCACTGTTGGTGGATTACGTCCTGACTGTTGCCGTGTCCATGTCCTCGGCGGCCACGTACCTCACCACGGCCATACCTGCTCTGCACGGCCAGCAGGCGTTGATCGCCACTGTCGGTGTCATCATTCTGGCGCTGGTCAATCTTCGGGGTGTCAAGGAAGCCGGGACCGTCTTTGCCATTCCCACCTATATCTTCATGGCATCCATTCTGGGAATGACGGCGGTGGGCATCTTCCAGGCCATCAGCGGCACCTTGGGGGAGGCTCCGTCCGCAAACTTCACCATCGTGCCCGAGCCCGGATTTGATGAGGGCCTGGTTGGGCTGGCCGGCGCGTTCCTCCTGCTGCGTGCCTTTTCCTCCGGGGCCGCTGCACTCACGGGTGTTGAAGCGATCAGCAACGGGGTGCCCAATTTCAAGAAGCCCAAGAGCAAGAATGCGGCAACAACCCTGCTGCTGCTCGGCGTCATAGCGGCTTCCATGCTGGCAGGCATCCTCTACCTGGCCAACGCCACCAAGGTGCACATCGTCCTGGACCCTGCCCGCGAATTCCTGGTGGACGGCAAACCACTGCCCGAGGGCTACATCCAAACTCCTGCCATCAGCCAGATAGCCGACACCATCTTCGGCTCCGGCTCCATCCTTTTCTATGTGGTGGTTGCGGCCACGGGCATCATCCTCGTGTTTGCTTCCAACACGGCGTTCAACGGATTCCCCGTGCTGGGTTCGATCCTGGCCCAGGACGGCTACCTGCCACGCCAACTCCGTACGCGCGGCGACAGGCTGGCGTTCAGCAACGGCGTCCTTGCCTTGGCGGCCGGCGCACTGGTTCTGATTCTCGCGTTCAACGCAGATGTCACCAAGCTGATCCAGCTCTATATCGTGGGCGTGTTTATCTCCTTCACCGCCAGCCAATTAGGGATGATCCGGCACTGGGGCCGCGAACTGAAGCTCGCCCGGGACAAGGCTGTCCGGCGGCGCATCATCAAATCGCGGACTATCAATATGCTGGGTTTCGGGATGACGGCCCTGGTCCTTGTCATTGTCCTCATCACCAAGTTCGAGCAAGGCGCTTGGATTGCCTTGCTCGCGATGTTCGTCCTCTTCCTCATCATGTGGAGCATCCGCGCGCACTATGACAACGTGGCCAGGGAGTTGGCGGTGGATGAGGACTCCTCGCCCCGTGCACTGCCCACCAGGGTTCACGCGGTTCTCCTTGTTTCACACGTCCGTAAGCCGGTCCTTCGGGCTCTGGCCTACGCCCGGGCGTCGAGGCCTTCGCGCTTGGACGCCGTCACCGTGGACATCAGCGCTGAAGAGACGGCCCAGACCGTCCGTGATTGGGAGAAGCTGGAAATTCCGGTTCCCCTGACGGTCTTGGCCAGTCCTTACCGCGAAACCGTGACGCCCATCATGGATTACATCAAGAACATGCGCCGCGACTCCCCGCGGGACCTGATCGTGGTCTACATCCCCGAATATGTGGTGGGCAAATGGTGGGAGCAACTCGTCCACAACCAGACAGCACTCAGAATCAAGACGAGGCTCCACTTCGAACCTGGCGTCATGGTCGCCAGCGTTCCGTGGCAGTTGAAGTCCTCCGAAGAAGCAAAGGCACTGCAGGATACCTAAATGACCTCCCACAGCAATTCCCCCCAACACCAACCCCATCACACCAAGGACCAGGGCGCGCCAGGTACTGAACTGGTGGTGGACATCGGCCCCATCGCCCATGGAGGGCACTTCGTCGCGCGGCACGAAGGGCGCGTCATCTTCGTCCGTCACGCCATCCCGGGGGAGAAAGTCCGCATCCGCCTGACCGACTCCGGCGACTCGTCGCGCTTCTGGCGTGCCGACGTCGTCGAGGTCCTTGAAGGTTCAGCGGACCGTGTTCCGCACTTCTGGAAGCAGGCGGATTCGCTGGGCTCATGGAGCCGCGGGACGGCGCCGGTAGGCGGCGCTGAGCTCGGACACATAACCTTGCAGCGGCAGCGGTCCTTGAAGGCCGAAGTGCTGGCAGAGCAGCTCAAGCGGCTGGCCGGCTTGGATCTCGCCACCGAGGTGGAAGCTGTGGGAGAGAACCACGACGACGGACTCGGCTGGCGTACGCGCGCCAGCTTCGCGGTGACTCCCAAAGGCCGGTTGGGCATGCATGCGCACCGATCAGACACGGTGCTGCCCATCAAGGAAATGCCGCTGGCGCTTGCGGGCATCAACGAGCTGAAGCTGTGGGACCTTGACCTGTCCGGCATAGCCCGCGTGGAGGTCGCGCTCCCCGCCAACGGATCGCGTCCCCTGATCCTGCTGGCCCCCGGGGAATCGACGAGCCCCAAGCGATTGCACAGCATCGTGTCTCAGTTGCCGCAGGACGTTTCAGTTGCAAGCTTCGATCCCGGCAAGGGAGAGGTCCTGCAGCTGCGGGGGAGGACGTGGGTGCAGGAAACTGCGGCTGGCCATGACTACCGGGTGACCGGTGAGGGTTTTTGGCAGATCCACAAGGATGCCCCGGACGCGCTGGTGGGCGCCGTGACGGGCTATCTTTCCCAGGGCGGGTACTTGCAGCCCGGCGCTGCAGTTGCTGATCTCTACGCCGGTGCCGGCCTGTTTACGGCACCTCTGGCGGACGCCGTGGGTGTCACGGGATCGGTCCTGTCCGTGGAAGGCGCGCCGGGCACCAGCCGTGACGCCCGCAAAAACCTGCATGGTCAGTCCCAGGTGGAGATTATGCAGGGACGGGTGGAGCGGGTCCTGCACCAACGCGCCCGCAGCTTCGACTCGTTGGTGTTGGATCCGCCGCGCGCCGGTGCGGGCAAGGCCGTGATCAAGCAATTGATGGCCACGGGACCCCGCGCAATCGCCTATGTGTCGTGTGATCCAGCATCGTTTGCACGTGATCTGGGTTACTTCCATCAAGGTGGTTGGCGGTTGGAGTCGCTGCGGGCCTTCGACCTTTACCCGCATACCCACCACTTGGAAACCGTCGGGCTGGTCGTCCCCGCCGCCTAGCCACGGCGCCGTCCCGGTTCCATGGTGCGAAAGGCCGAACTGCGCGTTTCCGCGGCTAGGCCTGATCAGTGACGCAACAGCGGAGTATGCCATTACGATGGCAGTAGTAGCCCCGGTCCGCAGCAATCATCGCCGCGGACCGGGGTGACCACGAGAGATGCCGCCCGGCTAAGTAAGGTGCGCCTAACTGGCTAGCGGCCAACCACGCGACAAAGATGAAACTGTTGCGAGAGGAGTCCTGCCATGAGCACTGTGGACAGCTTCGGTTCCAAAGGCGTACTGAATGTAGCCGGCACCGACTATGAAATTTTCCGGTTGAACTCCGTAGAGGGCGCAGACAGCCTTCCGTTCAGCCTCAAGGTATTGCTTGAAAACCTCCTGCGGACTGAGGATGGCGCCAATATTACGGCTGACCATGTCCGCGCCCTGGCCGGTTGGGATCCCAATGCGGAGCCCGACACGGAAATCCAGTTCACCCCGGCCCGCGTCATCATGCAGGACTTCACCGGCGTTCCCTGCGTCGTGGACCTGGCTACCATGCGTGAAGCCGTCAAGGAGCTCGGCGGTGACCCCAAGCGCGTCAACCCGTTGGCGCCTGCAGAAATGGTCATCGACCACTCCGTCCAGATCGATGCTTTCGGTAACTCCGGCGCACTGGAGCGCAACATGGAGATCGAGTACCAGCGCAACGGTGAGCGCTACCAGTTCCTTCGCTGGGGCCAGACCGCGTTCGACGACTTCAAGGTTGTCCCCCCGGGAACCGGCATCGTCCACCAGGTCAACATCGAATACCTGGCACGCACCGTCATGACCCGCGAGGTAGACGGCGTTGTCCGTGCCTACCCCGACACCTGCGTTGGCACCGACTCGCACACCACCATGGTCAACGGCCTGGGCATCCTGGGTTGGGGCGTTGGTGGCATCGAAGCCGAGGCTGCCATGCTCGGCCAGCCCGTCTCCATGCTGATTCCCCGTGTTGTGGGCTTCAAGCTCAAGGGCAGCATCCCCGCCGGAGCCACCGCTACGGACGTCGTGCTGACCATCACCGAAATGCTGCGCAAGCACGGTGTTGTTGGCAAGTTCGTTGAGTTCTACGGCGAAGGCGTTGCCGCTGTGCCGCTGGCCAACCGCGCCACCATCGGCAACATGAGCCCGGAATTCGGTTCCACGGCTGCCATGTTCCCCATTGATGACGTCACTTTGGACTACCTGCGCCTGACCGGCCGCTCCGAGGCAAATGTTGCCCTCGTGGAGGCTTACAGCAAGGAACAGGGCCTCTGGCACGATCCCTCCCGTGAACTGCGCTTCTCCGAGTTCCTGGAGCTGGACCTGTCCACCGTTGTTCCTTCCATCTCCGGCCCCAAGCGTCCCCAGGACCGCATTGAGCTCACGGATGCCAAGGAGCAGTTCCGCAAGGACATCCACAACTACGTCTCCATCGAAGACGGCAGCGTGGATGAGTCCCTGGACGAGTCCTTCCCGGCTTCCGATTCGCCGTCCTTCACCCACGCCGATTCGCACACCACGGAAACGGACCGCGTTTACTCTGCCGCCAACGGTGCACACGGCCGGCCCTCCTCGCCGGTCAAGGTCAAGACCGCCGATGGCCGCGAGTTCGAGCTGGACCACGGCGCAGTGTCGATCGCTTCGATCACGTCCTGCACCAACACGTCCAACCCGTCCGTCATGCTGGCTGCGGCCCTCCTTGCACGCAACGCCGTGGACAAGGGCCTGACCTCCAAGCCGTGGGTCAAGACCTCCGTGGCACCGGGCTCCAAGGTTGTCACTGACTACTACGAGAAGTCCGGCCTCACCCCCTACCTGGAGAAGCTCGGCTTCTACATTGTGGGTTATGGCTGCGCCACCTGCATCGGTAACTCCGGCCCGCTTGAGCCGGAAATCTCCGAGGCAATCCAGGCAAATGACCTTTCTGTCACTGCTGTCCTCTCCGGTAACCGCAACTTCGAAGGCCGCATCAACCCGGACGTGAAGATGAACTACCTGGCGTCACCGCCACTGGTCATCGCTTACGCCCTGGCGGGTTCCATGGACTTCGACTTCGAGGCAGACGCCCTTGGCACTGACTCCGAGGGCAACGAGGTCTTCCTCAAGGACATTTGGCCGAACCCCACTGAGGTGCAGGAAGTCATTGACTCCTCCATTGACGAGGCAATGTTCGCCAAGGGCTACGAGGGCGTCTTCGACGGCGACGACCGTTGGAAGGCCCTCGACACCCCCGCAGGCGACACCTTCGCTTGGGCCGAGGACTCCACCTACGTGCGGAAGCCCCCATACTTCGAAGGCATGAAGGCTCAGCCGGATCCCGTCAAGGACATCTCGGGCGCCCGCGTTCTCCTGAAGCTCGGCGATTCCGTCACCACGGACCACATCTCGCCGGCCGGTTCCTTCAAGTCGGACACTCCTGCAGGACAGTACCTCCTGGCCAACGGCGTGGAGCGTAAAGACTTCAACTCCTACGGTTCACGCCGTGGCAACCACGAAGTCATGATCCGCGGAACGTTTGCCAACATCCGTATCAAGAACCAGCTCCTGGACAACGTTGAGGGTGGCTTCACCCGCGACTTCAGCCAGGAAGGTGCACCGCAGGCTTACGTTTACGACGCAGCCCAGAACTACCAGGCAGCAGGAACGCCGCTGGTTGTCCTGGCAGGCAAGGAATACGGCTCCGGCTCATCCCGTGACTGGGCTGCCAAGGGCACGGCGCTCCTGGGCGTCAAGGCCGTGGTCGCTGAGAGCTACGAGCGCATCCACCGCTCCAACCTCATTGGCATGGGCGTCCTTCCGCTGCAGTACCCCGCTGGCGAGTCCGCAGCCACGCTGGGTCTGACCGGAACGGAAACCTTCGCGGTGGAAGGCGTTACCGAGCTGAACAACGGCACCACGCCGAAGACGCTCAAGGTAACGGCAACGGCTGAAGACGGTACCGACAAGTCCTTCGATGCCGTTCTGCGCATCGATACCCCGGGTGAAGCGGACTACTACCGCAACGGCGGTATCCTGCAGTACGTTCTCCGCCAGATCTCGGCATAACGAACCCGCTGGTTTCCAGCTGATTCAGTAGCCGGACAGCCCCGGCTGGTCGCCCGACCAGCCGGGGCTGTTGGCGTCCGGGCATCAGGCAGGCGACCTGGCCGGGAGAACAATGCCAAGGCTCGAAGCCGCGGCGCAACGCGCGGGCCCGGGCACGCGCTAAAGTTAACAAGCACGTCATTCACCCTAAGGAGGGCCGTTGGGACTTTTGGAAACCGTCAAGGATCCACGGGACCTGGCCACATTGTCCGGCACGGAGCTGGAACAATTGGCTGGGGAAATCAGGGAATTCCTGATCACCAACGTAGCCGCAACGGGTGGACACCTGGGTCCTAACCTGGGCGTTGTGGAGCTTACTCTCGCTGTCCACCGGAACTTTGAGTCTCCGCGGGACAGCGTCATCTTCGATACCGGCCACCAGTCCTATGTGCACAAGCTGCTGACTGGACGCCAGGATTTCACGACGCTCCGCCAGCAGGGTGGTCTTTCCGGCTATCCGGACCGTGCCGAGTCTGAGCACGACATCGTGGAGAGTTCACATGCCTCCTCGTCCCTGTCCTGGGCTGATGGCATCTCCCGGGCCCGGCAGCTAACCGGTGAAGGTGACCGGTTCGTCGTCGCCGTGGTTGGCGATGGCGCGTTGACCGGCGGCATGGCGTGGGAAGCCATCAACAACATTGCCGCGGACAAGCGGCGTCGCGTGGTGATCGTTGTCAACGACAACGGTCGCTCCTATGCCCCGACTGTTGGCGGGTTTGCCGATTACCTGGCGTCGCTGCGTCCCACCATTGACTCCTTGCGCACCACCCCTGCCTACGAACGCATGCTGGACTGGTGGAAGAAGAAGCTGCAGGACGGCGGCCCCGCCGGCCAATTCACCTACAAGAGCCTGCATGCCATGAAGAAGGGCATCAAGGACTGGTGGGTCCCGCAAGGTATGTTCGAGGACCTTGGCATGAAGTACATCGGCCCGGTTGACGGACACAACCTCCAGGCCATGGAACATGCACTCAATACCGCCAAGGCCTACGGTGGACCGGTCATTGTGCATGCCATGACGGAAAAGGGCCACGGCTACGCGCCTGCCCTGGCCAATGAAGCAGACCAGTTCCACGCAGTGGGAATCATCGATCCCGAGACCGGCGAGCCCACGGAAATGCCCGGTGCCAGGTCCTGGACGTCCGTGTTCGCCGAGGAGATCGCTGACATCGCCGATGAACGCCCGGACATCGTGGGTATCACCGGCGCAATGCTCATCCCCGTGGGACTGCACAAGTTCGCTGAGCGCCACCCCGAAAGGGTCATCGACGTCGGCATCGCTGAGCAGCATGCGTTGGCGTCCGCCGCTGGAATGGCGTTCGGTGGCCTTCACCCCGTTGTAGCGGTGTACGCCACCTTCCTGAACCGTGCCTTTGACCAGCTCCTGATGGACGTTGCCCTCCACAAGGCCGGCGTGACCATCGTCCTGGACCGTGCCGGCGTGACCGGCCCGGATGGGCCCAGCCACCACGGCATGTGGGACATGGCGATGGTTCAGATCGTGCCCGGCCTCCATCTGGCCGCTCCCCGTGACGCCACCAGGCTCCGCGAAGAACTGCGGGAGGCCGTGGCCATTGACGATGCCCCCACTGTGGTGAGGTTCTCCAAGGGCAGCGTAGGATCCGAGGTCGAAGCTATCGAGCGGCTTCATGACGGCGTGGACATCCTCGCGAGGCGACCGGAGGGTTCCACCGAGAACGATGTCCTGATTGTCAGCGTCGGCGCGATGTCAGAACTCGCACTTGATGTCGCGGCCCGCCTGGGCGCCCAAGGCATCAGCTCCACGGTGGTGGATCCGCGGTGGGTGCTTCCCGTCCGTAAGTCGATCATCGCCCTTGCTGCCCGTCACCGCCTGGTGATCTGCATTGAGGACGGAGTGCGGGCAGGTGGTGTGGGATCCCGTATCCGTCAGGAGATGCGGGCTGCCGGTGTGGATACAGCCTTGAACGAAGTGGGCCTGCCGGTGGAGTTCCTGGTACACGGCTCCCGCAGCCAGGTCCTGGAACGCGTTGGCCTGACGGCCCAGAAAATAACCCACGACGTCGTAGCCCAGGTTTTGGGGACGAAGGTCCCGTTCGCAAGGCCCCTCCCGGGTCAGCAACACCCGACCACCGGCAGCCTGCCAACGCTGTGACGGACGAGCGCGCGCCGGGCGCATTGCAGCCCGGTGACCTCGTGGTGTCGAGGAACAGGAAATGGGACGGTAAGGCCCACTGGGTGGTGCCCGGCCGCTACCTTGGTGAAGACATCCACGGTTGGTGGATCTTTCAGGGAGCAGGGGAGTTCTGCGCCCGCCCCGGCGCGGCGTTCTATACGGCGTCGGATGCACTTCTGTTGGTTCCGCGGACCGGCGAGTTCGTGGCCACCTTCTACGATGACAGCTATCCGGGCGACTTCAGGATCTATGTTGATTTGGCCACTGGCCATGACTGGAATCCCATCAAGCCCGGCGTTACCGAATTTCACATGATTGATATGGATCTGGACGTCATCCGGTCCACCAAGCATGGGGTGTTCGTGGACGATGAGGACGAATTTGAGCAGCATCGGATGGCCATGGGCTATCCGCAACAGACGGTGGACGCAATGCGCGCAGAATGCGCAGCCCTCTTTGAGGCAGTGAACACCATGAAAGCGCCCTTCGACGTCAATGGAGCCACCAGCACCAGCGCCGAGTGGTTCAGAAAAGGACGAGCATGAGCGGCATCATCCGAGCGTACAAGCGCGACGACGACGGAGTACTTCACTTCCGCGAGGCCTGGTATGACGACGAAGACCAGCAATTCGTTGTTAATCACGGTGTGGTGGGTCACCAGAGCAAAACCGACGAGGCAGACGTTGAGGACGAATCTGCCGTGGATGGCCTGATGGCTGCTTTTGCTGCGCAATGCGAGGAAGACGGCTACGCCGAGATTCCCGAGTCGGAACAGTTTTGGGTGGTTGCCCAGATTGCGTTGAAGTCCAAGGACGGCACCGAACGCGACCGTCACCTTGAGCGTAAAGCCAAAGCTGCCCTTACTGGTGAGTTGGCGTGGCGTGGGCTGGGAGTAGTGGACCGTTCGGAAATCGGCAACGGCCACCTGAACATCTTCTGCCTCTGCCCGGACGTCAACAAGGCAGTGAACGCCATCAAAATCTGCGTTCGCGGTGAGGACCTGGACTTCACCAAGCTCACGGTTGCGGCAGCTCCCCACACCGACCCCACGGCATTCCGTGTGAAGCACTCGCCCAAGCAGGGTGTGGGCTTTACTCTCTAAGTAGCACCCCAACGCACCAGGAGGTATCCCCATGGCGTCCAAGAGCAACTGGCCCGGACATACGCCGCTGCCCAAAGGTCTGGCCGCTCCGGCCAGACGGGCCTTGGCGCATGAGGGGATAGAGACGTTGGAGCAGTTGGCCGAGTTCGGCGAGGCCGGGCTGTCCAAGCTTCACGGGATGGGGCCGGTTGCTGTAGCGCAGCTTGAGGATGCCATGGAGGAATCAGGGATCTCGTACGGAACCGGCTAACTGTACTGCTGGGGGGAGATTGTTGCCTTGGGTGACAATGAGTGCCGGGGCGCGTATAGGCTGAATTCATGACTGAATACCGACGCCTTGGCCATTCCGGACTGACTGTCTCAGCTGTAGGGCTGGGCTGCAACAACCTGGGCCGCGCCAATACCCCCACCGAGTCCCAGGAAGGCACGGACGCTGTTGTCCACGCCGCGCTTGATGCCGGGGTGACCTTCTTCGACGTCGCCGATGTCTACGGCCGCGAGCCCGGCCTGAGTGAAGTCATGCTGGGCAAGGCGCTGAAAGGCCGCCGTGATGACGTGGTCATCGGCACCAAGTTCGGCATGGACATGCGCGGAGTCAACGGTAACGACTTCGATGCCCGTGGTTCGCGCAGATACATCATTCGGGCTGTGGAGGCTTCTCTCCGCCGTTTGGATACCGAGTGGATTGATCTCTACCAGTTCCACACTCCGGACCCGCGCACTCCCATCGAGGAGACGCTGGCAGCCTTGGATGACCTGGTATCCAGCGGGAAAGTCCGGTACATCGGCCACTCGAATTTTGCCGGCTGGCAGATCGCCGAGGCTGACTACGTTGGTCGCCAGTCCGCTGGCGTCCGTTTCATTTCGACCCAGAACCACTACAACCTCCTGGACCGCCGCGCCGAACTCGAAGTGCTCCCGGCCGCAGGAGCTTTCTCCCTGGGCGTCCTTCCTTACTTCCCTTTGGCCAACGGGCTGCTCACCGGAAAATACTCAGCGGGCAAAGCCCCTGAAGGTTCCCGATTGAGCCACACGCGCACCAACCTGGTGCATGACGCCGATTGGGAGCAGCTTGGCCGCTTCGGCCAGTTTGCCAAGGAACGCGATATCAGCGAGCTTCAGTTGGCCTTCTCCTGGTTGGCCGCACAACCTGGAGTCAGCAGCGTCATCGCGGGGGCGACCCGTCCCGAGCAGATCCGGGAGAATGCCGGGGCAGTGTGCTGGGTACCCACTCAGGAGGATCGCGCGGAACTGGATGAGATCTTCCCGCGGGCACCGAAGGTAGCCCTCTTCTAGCCCTCACTCAGATCCCGCCCACCCGCAGGTTGTCAAACTGTGTGGAGTCAGTGGGTGGGTTGTTTGGTTGGTTTTTCGGGGAGGTTGATTCCGACGTGGCTTCGTGGGGCCGGTGTGGTGGGTCGTTGCCGGAATCGGTGAGGGTTCTGGACCCCCTTGACTCCCACCCCCACCTTCCCTAAACTTTTCATAAAGCAGAATCTAAATTCCACAAAGCGGAAACTGAGGCCCAAGCATCAAGGCAGCAGTCAAGCAGCGGAAGATAGATCAAAGCCCCTCCTCGGAAGGACCTACGATGACGTACACAGTGAACTGCTCCATCCTCCTGACGGAGCTGCCCTTGCTCGAGCGCCCCGCCGCCGCGAAGGCAGCCGGTTTTGACGCCGTCGAGTTCTGGTGGCCCTTCGAGACCTCCGTCCCCAGCGACGCACAAGTAACCGAGTTTGAAACCGCCATCAAGGACGCCGGCGTTCAGCTCACGGGCCTGAACTTCAACGCCGGCAACATGCCCGGCGGCGACCGCGGCCTGGTTTCCTGGAAGGGACGTTGCTCCGAGTTCAAGGACAACATCGACGTCGTCGCCGGCATCGGTGAGCGTCTCGGCTGCAAGGCCTTCAACGCCCTCTACGGCAACCGCCAGGACGAGTTCACCCCTGAAGAGCAGGACGAACTCGCCGCCAAGAACCTCGCCGCAGCAGCGGAAGGCGTCGCCCGCATCGGCGGCACCGTCCTCCTCGAACCGGTCAGCGGCGCACCCAAGTACCCGCTCCTCACCGCCGAAGACGCACTCAAGGTCATCGCCCGCGTCAAGGCGGAATCCGGCGCACAGAACATCAAGCTCCTCGCCGACTTCTACCACTTGGCAGTCAACGGCGACGACGTCGAATCCGTCATCGAGAACCACGCCAAGGACTTCGGCCACATTCAGATCGCCGACAACCCCGGCCGCGGAGCTCCCGGAACCGGCACGCTCCCCCTCGGTGAATGGATCGCCCGCAGCCGCGAACTCGGCTACGACGGCTACATCGGCCTCGAGTACAAGGAACCGCAGGAATCGGCTTTCAGCTGGGCCATCCGCCAGCGCGCCAACGCCAACTAAGGACAGGGCGCCCAACTAAGTAGCAGATCAGGCCGTTCTGAGCGCTGAGAACGACGCGAACTGCTACCTAGTTGGGTAAGCACGCCCGGGTTAAAACACTCGGACTCCAGACACACATAGACTTCCCCAGAAAGAGAACCACAATGAGCAACGTTGCAGTCATCGGACTCGGAATCATGGGCCTCCCCATGGCCATCAACCTCGTCAAGGCCGGCCACACGGTCACCGGTTTCAACCGCAGCCAGGACAAGATCGACAAGCTGGTCTCCGAGGGCGGCCAGGGTGCCACCAGCATCGCGGACGCAGTCAAGGACGCCGACGTCGTCATCACCATGGTCCCGGACTCCCCCGATGTTGAGGGCGTAGTCAGCGGCAAGGACGGCGTCTTCGCCAACGCAAAGAAGGGCACCCTCTGGATCGACGCATCCAGCATCCGCCCGGACGTCGCCAAGCGCCTCTCGGACGACGCTGTAGCAGCCGGCATCCGCCCGCTTGACGCTCCCGTATCCGGTGGTGAGCAGGGCGCAATCGACGCCGTGCTGTCCATCATGGTCGGCGGCGACGCTGCAGACTTCGAGGCAGCACAGGATGTCCTCAACGCAGTGGGCAAGACCATTGTCCACGTCGGCCCTTCCGGCTCCGGCCAGACCGTCAAGGCAGCAAACCAGCTGATCGTGGCCGTCAACATCCAGGTCCTCGGCGAGGCCATCGCCTTCCTTGAGGCCTACGGCGTAGACACCGACGCAGCACTGAAGGTCCTGGGCGGCGGCTTGGCCGGCTCCAAGGTCCTCGACCAGAAGGGTCAGAAGATGCTGGACCGCAACTTCGACCCCGGCTTCCGCCTGGCCCTCCACCACAAGGACCTCGGCATCGTCACCTCCGCAGCCCGCGAAGCCAACGTCGCTGTCCCGCTCGGCGCAGTCGTCGCCCAGCTCGTCGCCGCAACCGTCAACCAGGGCGACGGCGGCCTCGACCACTCAGGCCTCTTCAAGCAGGTCCTCCAGCTCAGCGGCCGCAAGTAAGCACCCCGGCAAAAGCCAGCTAAGCAACACAAAGCAGGGAACCCGCCGTCGTACTTAAACGACGGCGGCTCCCTCACCACACCCAAAAACACCACAGACTTCGCCCGAAAGGGCAAAAAACAAGGAGTACACCATGGCTAAGATGCGCACCGTTGACGCGGCAGTCGCCATCCTGGAAAAGGAAGGCGCCACCGAGGCTTTCGGCCTGCCAGGCGCAGCGATCAACCCCTTCTATTCCGCAATGCGTGCCCACGGCGGCATCCGCCACACGCTGGCCCGCCACGTTGAGGGCGCCAGCCACATGGCTGACGGTTACAGCCGCGCGGCTGATGGCAACATCGGCATCTGCATCGGCACGTCGGGCCCCGCTGGGACGGACATGATCACCGGCCTGTACGCAGCATGGGCAGATTCCATCCCCATGCTCTGCATCACCGGCCAGGCACCTGTTGCCAAGCTGCACAAGGAAGACTTCCAGGCCGTGGACATCGAGTCCATCGCCAAGCCGTTGACCAAGTTCGCCATGACCATCCTGGAGCCGGGCCAGGTTCCCGGCGCTTTCCAGAAGGCGTTCCAGCTGATGCGTTCGGGTCGCCCGGGCCCGGTTCTGCTGGACCTGCCCATCGACGTTCAGATGGCCGAGATCGAGTTCGACATCGACGCCTACGAGCCCCTGCCGGTGGAGAAGCCCAAGGCTTCCCGCAAGCAGCTGGAAAAGGCGTTGGACCTGCTGACAGCAGCCAAGCACCCGCTGATCGTTGCCGGTGGCGGCATCATCAACGCCGGCGCTTCGGCCCAGCTGGTTGAGCTGGCCGAGATCCTGAACGTTCCCGTGATCCCCACCCTGATGGGCTGGGGCGCCATCCCGGACGACCACCAGCTGATGGCCGGCATGGTTGGCCTGCAGACCTCGCACCGCTACGGCAACGAGACGTTCCTGCAGAGCGACTTCGTGATCGGCATCGGCAACCGTTGGGCCAACCGCCACACCGGCGGCCTGGACACCTACACGGCCGGCCGTAAGTTCGTGCACATCGACATTGAACCGACGCAGATCGGTCGCGTTTTCTCCCCGGACTTGGGCATCACGTCCGACGCCGGTGCGGCGCTGGACGGTCTGTTGGAGCTGGCCCGCGAACGCCAGGCCGCCAAGACCCTGCCGGACTACTCGGGTTGGGTTGCCGAGTGCCAGGAGCGCAAGGGCTCCCTGCACCGCAAGACCAACTTCGACAACGTGCCCATCAAGCCGCAGCGCGTGTACCAGGAGATGAACAAGGCCTTCGGCCGCGACACCACCTACGTGTCCACCATTGGTCTCTCGCAGATCGCCGGCGCACAGATGCTGCACGTGTTCGGTGCCCGCAAGTGGATCAACGCTGGCCAGGCCGGCCCGCTGGGTTGGACCGCTCCCGCCGCACTGGGCGTGGTTCGTGGAACCCCGGACGCCACTGTTGTTGCCCTGTCCGGTGACTACGACTTCCAGTTCATGATCGAGGAACTGGCCGTTGGCGCACAGTTCAACCTGCCGTACATCCACGTTGTGGTGAACAACAGCTACCTGGGCTTGATCCGTCAGAGCCAGCGCGGCTTCAACATGGAACAGAACGTTTCCCTGGCCTTTGAGAACATCAACAGCCCGGAGACCAACGGCTACGGCGTGGACCACATCAAGGTTGCCGAAGGTCTGGGCGTCAAGGCCATCCGCGTTGAGGACCCCAACGATCTGCCTGCCGCTTTTGACAAGGCCAAGGCACTGATGGGCGAGTTCAAGGTTCCCGTGGTTGTTGAAGTGATCCTGGAAAAGATCACCAACATCTCCATGGGTGTTGAGATCAGCGGCGTGAACGAGTTCGAAGAGTTGGCAGAAACCGCGGCGGACGCACCCACCGCGATCCTGACCAAAGCGTAAGTAAGTAAAGGAAGGAGGCACCGGAATGCGTGTTGTCATCGCCCCGGACAAATTCAAGGGCTCGCTGTCCGCGCCCGACGTCGCCGAGCACCTGGCAACAGGACTGCTGGCGGGGTTCGGCCACGGCATACAAGCAACACGCATTCCGGTGGCCGACGGCGGCGAAGGAACCATCGACGCCGCCATCGGCTCCGGCTTCACCCGCCGGACCACCACCGTCACCGGCCCGCTCGGCGAGCCGGTGAAGGCCGACTTCGCGGTGCGGGACCAGGAAGCTGTCATCGAAATGGCGGCAGCTTCCGGTCTCGCCCTCCTCCCGGACGGCCCCACGTCCGAGGCGGCCAAGACAGCAACCAGCATCGGCACGGGCGAACTCATCCGCGCCGCGCTGGACCTCGGCTGCCGCAAGATCATCCTGGGTGTGGGCGGCAGCGCCAACACCGACGCCGGCGCAGGAGTCCTGCAGGGCCTCGGCGCCGTGTTCCTGGACAAGAACGGCAACGAGCTCCCCGGCGGCGGCGCGGCCTTGGCCGAGCTGGACACCATCGACTTCTCCAACTTCGACGTCCGCGTTGAGGCAACGGAGTTCGTGTTGGCGTCCGACGTCGACAATCCCCTTTTGGGGGCCAGCGGAGCCCCAGCCATCTTCGGTCCGCAGAAGGGCGCGACGCCGGACGACGTCACCTCGCTCGATGCGGCGCTGAGCCACTTCGTCGACGTCCTCGCAGCCACCACCGGGCAGCACGCCAAGTTCGCAGCCAAGGCCGAAGGCGCAGGAGCGGCAGGCGGCGTTGGCTACATTGCCATCGCGGCACTGAAGGCTGAGCGGCGGCCGGGCATCGACGTCGTGCTTGAATTCACTGAACTCGAGCAGCGACTGAAGGGCGCCGATCTGGTGATCACCGGAGAAGGCAGCCTGGACGAGCAAAGCCTGCTCGGCAAGACCCCCATGGGCGTCTCCCGCGCGGCACAGAGGAACGGGGTTCCCGTGATCGCAGTGTGCGGGCGGAGTACCCTGAGCCGGGAACAACTCACGGATGCCGGCTTCCACACGGTGCACGCACTGACCGATCTGGAAAAAGATGTCCAAAAATGTATCGCTGAAGCAGGTCCGTTGCTTGAACAATTAGGTAAGCACATAGGCGTGTACCTGGCGGAACGGACCGAAAACAAGGAGTACCTCAATGTCTGAAGCAATCGGCGCCTATGACCTCGTTATCCGGGGCCAGCGCATCCTCACCACCGCAGGCATCGCAGCCCGCGAAGTTGGCATCCGTGATGGCGTCATCGTCGCGATCGAACCCCTCGGTAACGGCCTGACCGGCAACGAGGTCATCGAACTCGCAGACGACGAAACGCTCCTCCCCGGCCTGGTGGACACCCACGTCCACGTCAACGAGCCCGGCCGCACCGAGTGGGAAGGCTTCGCCTCCGCCACCCGCGCCGCTGCTGCCGGTGGCGTAACCACCATCATCGACATGCCGCTGAACAGCATCCCGCCCACCACCAGCGTGGACGGTCTGGAGCAGAAGCGCGTGGTCGCCAAGGACCAGGCGTTCGTGGACGTCGGATTCTGGGGCGGTGCCATCCCGGGCAACAAGAGCGACCTCCGCCCGCTGCACGACGAAGGCGTGTTCGGCTTCAAGTGCTTCCTCCTGCACTCCGGCGTGGACGAGTTCCCGCACCTGGACGCCGATGAGATGGAAGAGGACATGGCTGAGCTCAAGTCCTTCGACTCCCTCATGATCGTGCACGCCGAGGACTCCCACGCGATCGACCGCGCCCCGCACCCCGGCGGCGACCACTACGAAACCTTCCTCGCCTCCCGCCCCCGCGGCGCCGAGAACAAGGCAATCGCCGAGGTCATCGAGCGCGCCCGCTGGACCGGCGCCCGCGCCCACATCCTGCACCTCTCCTCCTCCGACGCCCTGCCGATGATCGCCTCAGCAAAGCGCGACGGCGTCAACCTCACCGTTGAGACGTGCCCGCACTACCTCACGCTCATGGCCGAAGAAATCCCCGACGGCGCCACGGCCTACAAGTGCTGCCCGCCCATCCGCGAAGCCTCCAACCGCGAGCTCCTCTGGAAGGGCCTGCAGGACGGCACCATCGACTGCATCGTCTCGGACCACTCCCCCTCCACACTGGATCTGAAGGACCTTGAAAACGGCGACTTCGCCGTGGCATGGGGCGGCGTTTCCTCGCTGCAGCTGGGCCTGTCCCTCATCTGGACCGAAGCCCGCCACCGCGGCATCCCGCTGGAACAGGTTGTCTCGTGGATGGCCGAGAAGCCCGCCGCCCTGGCACGCCTGCACAACAAAGGCCAGCTCGCCCTGGGCTACGACGCCGACTTCTCCATCTTCGCCCAGGACGAAGCCTTCGTGGTGGACGTCAGCAAGCTCAAGCACAAGAACCCGATCACCCCGTACGACGGCCGTCCCCTGGCCGGCGTCGTCCGCAAGACCTACCTGCGCGGCACCCCGATCGACGGCCAGAACCCCGGCGGCAAGCTGCTCCGCCGCGGCAACGTTTAGGTCAACCGTCATGGCAGTCAATGCCTACGGGCCACCGCCGTCGCGAGGACCCGCAGCACGCGGCTCTTCCGCGCGGCGGGCCGGCTTGAATCAACGAAACGGCCTGACAGCACACGGCCTGGCGCTCTGGGTCAACCCTGCCGAGGGCGACGAGATCGATCCTGAGGTCTGGGAGCGGGCAGCACGCCTCGTGCTGGCCCGCGCCATGAAACTTGCCCCGGAGGCGGAAGTCCGCATCTGGCCCGCCACCGGGGCAGAGCACTCCGGCGTCGGCGACACTTCCTGGGGCGGCACTCCGCAGGAAGCCGCCGACGCCGGTACCAACGGCCGCTCTTCGAGTACGGTAACGCTCGCCGATGCCCTCGCTGCCGCCCGTGCCGACGGAAATTCCACCTCATCCGGACAATTCACCGGCGCACGCGAGGGTGAATTGTCCGGCGGAGGGGGACACCCCGAAACCGGCGGAGGGGGACGCACCGCGACGGGTGACAGCACCGCCGTCGAGCCCGTAACGTTGGCGAGCCGCCGCAGCCAACTTGCGGTGGACCTCGCCGCTGAAGTAGTGCTGCTGGACGGTGAGCCGGTTGCCTTTACTGGCATGGAATACAAGCTGCTCCGCTACCTGGTGGTGAACTGCTCCCGCGCCATTGCACGTGAAGAATTGCAACGCTTCCTGGAGTCATTTGACCTTCCCGGCGCGGCATTTCGCTCGATCGACGTCTATGTTGGAAGGGTGCGGCGGAAGCTAGGCTCCGCCCGACACACCGTCGCCACCGTTCGTGGTGGCGGTTACCAGTTCGTGCCAGGCCCCTATGCCACAGTGCGCGGACCTGCGGAATACAGCATCTAAGTTCGCTGTTGTGTCTATTAGACAATCCGTTTTTTGAATGATGAATGCCGGCTGTTTGCCGGTGAAACGTAAAGGATCGCCATGACCCAGAAACTCCTCGTCGGAACGCAAGCACCTGATTTCGCGCTTCTCGACGCCGACGGCACTAAGGTCTCGCTGTCCGATTACCGCGGACGCAACGTCATTGTGTATTTCTACCCGAAGGCTGCCACCCCCGGCTGCACCACCGAGGCTTGCGATTTCCGCGACAACCTGGCCAGCCTGCAGGGCAAGGGCTACGACGTCATCGGGATCTCCCCGGACGCTCCGGAGGCACTGTCCAAGTTCACGGGTGAATTTGCACTGACCTTCCCGCTGCTCTCCGACGAAGACCACAAGGTTGCCTTGGCCTACGGTGCCTGGGGCGAGAAGTTGGTTGACGGCGAAATCCACGAAGGCCTGGTCCGCTCCACCGTTGTCCTGGACGGCGAAGGCATCGTGAAGCTCACGCAGTACCAGGTTGCCGCTCAGGGCCACGTCCAGGCGCTGCGCGAAGAGCTGGGCGTCTAGCCCTCCCGCACATCACGCGTGCTTGAACGAATCCCTCTCGCACATAACTGAACAAAACGTGTAACGCCCGCCCACATTTGTGAGCGGGCGTTTCATGTGTCGTGACTAAACGTGACAAATACCCAGCAGCATTAGTTAATGGAGCCATGGTCTCAACCTCGTCCCCTCGCCATGCTGTCGTCGTAGAAGACGATGCTGACATCCGCGGCCTCCTCGTCCTGGTACTGGAGCAGCTCGACTTTGTGGTGACCGAAGCCCCTGACGGTCTCTCCGGCGTCGAGGCTGTCCGTAAAACCAACGCCGAGTTGGTGACGCTGGACATCAACCTTCCGGACATTGATGGTATGGAAGTCTGCCGCCGCCTCCGCGAATTCTCGGACGCGTACATCCTGATGCTCACGGCCCGCGCCGATGAGATCGACAGGCTCAACGGCCTGGACACCGGCGCGGACGACTACATCAACAAGCCGTTCAGCCCCAAGGAACTGCAGGCCCGCATCCGCGCACTGTTCCGCCGCGCCGCCCGGACGCCCGCCGCCCCTGCCGTCGACACCGGCCAGAGCGACGAACTCGCCCGGGCCGCCGTGGTGCAGCAAAGCCTCCTGCCGCGCGAAACGGTCCGCCTCAGCGGTTACGACGTCGCTGGCGCCTTCCGCCCTTCGCGCAGCGTTGGTGGGGACTTCTATGACTGGTACCAGACCCGTGACGGCATGCACCTCACCTTCGCCGATGCCATGGGCAAGGGAATGGGCGCCGCACTCATCGCCGCAACGGTCCGCGCCGTCATGCGATCCGTTGCGGACACCCCCGCGATCGACGCCGCATTTGGCTCAGCCAGCGCCACCATTACTTCAGACTTGGACCAGTCCGGCTCCTTCGTGACCATGTTCCATGCGCGGCTGGACAGCGCCTCCGGAAAACTCAGCTACATCGACGCCGGGCATGGCCTTGCGCTGCACGTTCCGGCCGAGGGCGCGGCGCGGAGGTTGGTTTCCGCGGGCCCGCCTGTCGGCATCCTGGACGATCAGCAGTGGCCTGCTTCGGAGCTGGAATTGGAGCCAGGCGATTCCCTGGTGATCGTCAGCGACGGCGTGCTGGACGCCCATAACTCCTTGGAAGAGTTCCAACGCAACGTGGAGAAGGTGGCACGCAACGGCGCCACATCGGATGATGTGTGCGCCGCCCTTCTCGAGTTGGCGCCGGCGTCAACCGCGGAAGATGACGTGACCGCCGTCGTGGTTCGCCGAAAACCAAACACAGGACTTTAAACCGCAAAAGGGGGGATTTGTGACTCGTTTCTGGACTCGACTGATAGTTCTTCTCACGGTCATTCTGGGCGTCAACTATGTGGCGTGGCGCTGGATGGCCTCGCTGAACTGGGAGGCCTGGTGGATTGCTGTTCCGTTGGTGATCGCGGAGACGTACAGCCTCATTGACGTGATGCTGTTCGGCCTCACAGTGTGGAATCTGAAGATCCGCAAGCCTCCGCCCCCTGCCCCGGCCGATGCCACCGTGGACGTTTTCATCACCACCTATAACGAGCCCCTGGATCTGGTGATGACCACGGCCCTGGCTGCGAAGGATATCCGCTGGCCGCACAGTACCTGGATCCTCGACGACGGCGATCGGCCTGAGATGCGCGAACTCGCCGAATCGAACGGGATCGGTTACGTCACGCGTGGCGCGGACTGGACACCTGACATGCCGCGGCACGCCAAAGCAGGCAACCTGAACAACGCGCTCATGGTCACCTCGGGCGAGTACCTGTTGATTCTCGACGCCGATCAGATCCCCGAGCCGGACATCCTGGACAAAACGCTGGGCTACTTCAACGACGACAAAGTGGCGTTGGTCCAGACCCCGCAGTACTTCATCAACGTCCCTGCCGACGACCCCTTGGGCAGCCAGGCACCCCTGTTCTACGGTCCCATTCAGCAGGGCAAGGACGGCTGGAACGCGGCATTCTTCTGCGGATCCAACGCCATCCTCCGCCGGGAAGCCCTCATGCAACTGGGGTTGGTGGGCTACGTCAAAGCCACGGAGAAGAGTATCCGGCGTGCCCTCGCTGCTTCCAGGACCGCCATCAAGAAGGCCCGGCGATCCTCCGAGGCGGAGAACCCGCTGGTGGCACAGATGCTCGACGAAGTGGAGGCAGCTACGGAGTCGGCCCAAAGAGAGCTCGAAGCCGGGGCCTCGTTGAGTGAGATCACGTACCGGGTTCGCCGCAAGGTGGACGACGCCGTACGCACCCTCGTGGCCGCCGACTTCTCCGCACTCCAATCCGACCTCGAAGAGATCGCCGCGATGGAACTCGCCCACGTCGGCGAAGGCGGGGTCACTACAGTGGCGAGTGACGCCGTCGAACGCATGTCCGGACGTGACTGGTCGCCCTTGGGTGCGCTCGAGTCGGTTCACGCCGTGCTGGACGCCATCTCCGTGGAACGCACTGACGAAGCACAGCCGATCATGCCGCTGGCCACCATCTCCGTCACAGAAGATATGGCCACGTCCATGCGCCTGCACGGCCTCGGCTGGAAGAGCGTGTACCACCACGAAATCCTCGCCAACGGGTTGGCCCCGGAGGACGTCAAGACCATGCTGACCCAGCGCCTCCGCTGGGCCCAAGGCACCATGCAGGTCCTCCTGCGCGAGAACCCGTTGGTTCAGCGCCGCATGTCCTGGGGCCAACGGCTGATGTACTTCTCCACCATGTGGACCTACCTGAGCGGTTTCGCGGCGGTGGTCTACTTCGCGGCGCCCATCATCTACCTGACACTGGGCATCCTCCCGGTGAGCAGCCTCAGCTGGGATTTCTTCATCCGCTTCATCCCGTTCATGGTGGTGAACCAATTGCTGTTCCTCGTGGCCGGGCACGGGATACCTACCTGGCGCGGGCAGCAGTACAGCCTCGCGCTCTTCCCCACCTGGATCAAGGCCTGCACGACGGCGGCACGGAACGTCTGGTTCGGTCGTCCCCTCGGGTTTGCCGTCACCCCCAAGGCCCGGCAGAGCGGCGGACCCAGTTGGAGCCTGATCAGGCCCCAGATCATTGTGGCTGTGCTTCTGGCTGTGGCGCTGGTGGTTGGGGTGATCCGGCTGCTCGCAGGAATGTCCGAGCCTCTTGGCACACTGGTGAACGTGGCCTGGGTTGCGTTTGATCTGGTGGTCCTGAGCGTTCTGGTCAAGGCAGTTTTGTACAAGGGCTTCGTGCCCGAGGTTGTTGGGCCGGAGCGCCCCGAGGAGAGGAATGCAGATGCAGTTTAGCTATGAAGTCAACGACTCCTACGCGGAGGTGAAGGGCGTGGGCCGGCTGAACATGGTGGCCGCGCCCAAGCTGCGCGAAGTTGTGGCCGAGGTGGTGGCCGGCGGCTCCAGCCGTGTTGTGGTGAACCTGTCAGAAACCGACTTCATGGACTCCTCCGGGCTGGGCGCCCTCATCGGCTGCCTCAAAGCCGCACGGCAGGCAGGCGGTGACCTCCGGATCGCCGGCGTTCAGCCGCAGGTCAAGATGGTTCTGGAACTGACCAACATGGACAGGGTGCTCACGGCCTACCCCACCGCAGAAGCGGCCTTCGGCGATGACTGAGGTCATCGCCCACAGGGGCTTCCATGGGCCGTCCAATGAGGAAGCCATCGAAGCCATCCACAACGAGTTGGACGCCCTGTGGGACGATGCGTCTTTCGTTCCGGACATGGACCGGATGACGTTCGCTACGGCCGTCATCGAGGCTGCCGCGAATATCGTGCAGCATGCGCTTCCGGCCGCGGAGAAACCGGTGGAGATTGACGTCGAGATCAGTGTGTGGCCAGCCCGGCTGGTGGCACGGGTCAGTGCGTTCAACGCCCGTGAGCCGTTCGCCGATGACATGCAGGCTTCCATGCCGGATTCGGAGGCTGAGTCCGGGCGCGGGCTGGCGCTCATCGAGGCTTTGGTGACCACGGTGACCTTCGAACGCCAAGACGGCACCAACACCTGGATCCTGACGCGCAACACCTGATCCTCTCTCACATCCCACGTGCTTGAGGCGAACCATCTCTCACATCCCACCCGCTTGAGCCGAACGTGAAGCGCAACGGGTTGTTCTGCCCATGGCCAAGGCGCAACTAAGCGTGACAGCATTCGGTGAGATCCGCCGTCGAGCACCTAACGAAACCGGGGAACCACATGAACCGCCGCATGCACCTTAACGCTTGGGCGCTGGCTGCTGCCCTTGCTGTGGTGACTGTTGCTGCAGGCTGCAGCAACACCCCGGACACGCCCCAACGGGAACCCAGCGACGCACCGCCTGTTACTGCCGAGCCCGGCCCGGTGGCCGAGAGCGCCGCCAAATACAACGCCATCACCACCGAGCTTGTTGCTGCCTTGGAAGCGAAGATGCCGGACATCACCTGGACCGTGGATGATCCTGCCCGCTTGAGCCGCACCCAGGACGGCAGATGCATCCTGTCACCGAGGAGCATGAAAAGCAGCGCAGACATCGTGGAGCCGTCCAAAAACTTTGAGGACGTCTTCGCCGCAGCCGATCCAGTCTTGGAACGGCACGGCTTCCCTGCCTTCGACGGAACCGACCCCGTGCCTGGTGGATGGGTGGTCACACGCAGCACGGATGCCGCGGGCGCCACGGTGACCATCGAATCAAAGAGCCCGGCATACCTCAGCGTCACCGTTCCGGTTGAGTCCGAGACGTGCGATTCCAACGAAATTCCTCAGGGGGAGAGATAAATGCCGGGATTCTACGGTGCAGATATTGCCCAGTTGCGCGCACTCGCCAAGACCATGTCGCGGCATTCGGAACGGATGAGCTCGCTCTCCATGGAACTGGGCAACCTCATCAACAACGCACGTTGGGATGGCCGCGACGCCGTGATGTTCCGCGCCTCGTGGGACTCCGAGCACCGTCCCATGCTGAAGAAGATCTCCAGCGAGTTGCAGAACCAAGCCAAAGCGCTGATCCGCAATGCGGACGAGCAGGACAAGTCCAGCTCAGGTTCCTCGGGCTCCTCGGGCTCCGATCGTTCCGGGCGGGGAGATTCGAACCCTCCCGGCGACCCGGGACCATTGGATCCGGACAAGCCCGACGTCGATGTGCACGGCGATGTCCGCAACGACCCCGATGCCGGGGACCCCAGCGACATCAACCAAGGGCAGATTGGCGACTGCTGGCTGTTGGCCGGAATCGGTTCGGTGGCACAGGTCTTGGAGCGCGAAGGAAAACTCGACGAATTCCTCGAAGAACATATGCGTCCCGTGGGTGACCCGCCAACGCACTGGGTTGTCACCCTTTACGAAGACGGCGAACCCGTGGAAGTCACTGTGGAGGCCAAGTCGGTTGACGGCGGCGTCCGCGGCGCTGACGGCGAACCCAACTGGCTCTCCATCTACGAACGCGCGGCAGCTGAGCACCGCGGCGGGTCCTATGACGACATCGACGGCGGTTTCAGCAACGAAGCGATGGAGCTGATGACCGGGCAGTCCGCTGACAAGGACGGCGAGCTGAACTTTGATGACATCGAGGACAAACTCTCGGACGGCCAAGCCATCTCCGTGGGAACGGAGGATGTCAAGGACGACGACTTCGACTGGGTCTGGGAGTCCGACGAAGTCAACCGCACCGACGTCGTGCCCAACCACGCGTACGTTGTGGTGGATGTGAAAACCAACGACGACGGCGAGAAAGTCATTGTCCTGGCCAACCCGTGGGGCCCCTCCGGCGGTTACATGGAAGGCGACGACGACCTCAAGTCCGGCACGCTGGAACTGACCGAGGACGAGTACAAAGAAAACTTTGACTCCGTATACTCCGTGGACGTGAATTAAGGATGGCCGTGGAACAGCTGGTAACAGTCAAGCAAGGCATGCAGCCCACCTTCGACGGCGTCAAAGTGGGAGTGGTCAAAATCGGCATCGCGGACGGTGCTCCGGCCATCCAGTTCTGGATCCGGACCGCCGAGCAGCAGCGAAAGCAGGCCTTCCGCGAGGGGCAGTCGGTCACCCTTCCGGGTGCTGGCCTGTTGACGGTCACCTCGATCCAACCCGCGGAAGGCAGCACGGCAGCCTCCGCCACACTGACGTACGACGGCGGCCCGGTCGCCGATTGAGCGTCGGCGCCGGAGGGGTGCGAGAGGGATCAGCTCAAGCACGCGGGATGTGAGAGAGGGTCAGGCTTTGGCGATGGCCTCTTTGAGCGCACCCAGGACCAAGGTCACCGAGGCACTGTTGGCGTTCGGGCCCATCATTCCGATGCGCCACACAGTGTCCGCGAACTCCCCCACACCTGAGCCAATTTCCATACTGAAGTTTTCCAGAAGGTAAGCGCGGACGGCAGCCGAGTTGACGCCGTCGGGCACTTTGACCGTGGTGAGGCTCGGCAACCGGGAGCCCTCGGCGGCGAACAGTTCCAGTCCCATGTCCTGCAGTCCGTCCTGCAAGGCGGCGCCGGCGGCACGGTGCCGGGCCTGCACAACGTCCAACCCTTCGGCGAGGATGCGGTCCAGGGCGGCTTCGAGCCCGGCGATCATGGTGACCGGCGCGGTGTGGTGATACGTTCGGGCGCCGCTGGCCGCTCCGACGTACCCGCCGAGCAGCCCGATATCGAGGTACCAGGACCGCGGATCCTTCACCCGGCGTTCGAACGCGCGATCGGACACTGTGAACGGCGAGAGTCCCGGCGGCACCCCCAGGCATTTCTGGGTTCCTGCGTATCCGACGTCGATTCCCCAGTCGTCTGCATGGAGTTCCAGTCCGCCGATGGAGGTGACGGCGTCGGTTATCAACAGCGCGTCACCCTTGCCGGCGCCGAGGGCCGCGATGTCGGAGAGCACGCCCACCGAAGTCTCGGCGTGGACGGCGGCGATGACTTTGGGGTTCGGGTGCGCTGACAGCACACGATCAGCGTCCACGGGTTGGCCCCATTCGTGATCGACCCGGACCACCGTGGCCCCGCATCGCCGGGCAACCTCACACATCCGCGCCCCAAAGAGTCCGTTGACAGCGATCACTGCCACGTCGCCGTCGGACACGGTGTTCACGAAAGCCGCTTCCATCCCGCCGGAACCGGTGGCACTCAGCGGAAGCGTCCGCGCGTTGGACGTACCCCACACAGTCCGGAGGCCCTCGCAGGTGTGGTCCAGCCGCTCGATGAACACAGGGTCAAGGTGGCCGAGCACGGGATAGGCCAACGCGGCCATGGCTTCGGGGTAGCAATTGCTCGGGCCGGGACCGAACAGGAACCTGGACGTCAGAATGTGCTGCATGTGCGAACTCCTTCAGCTGGTTGAGGTCATTCTGCCCCACCCAACGTTGCGGGGCCCACTCTGCGCCCCAAAACGCGCGTAGAGGGCGTAGAGCGGGCCTCGCAACGTTCAGGGCCGCTCACCCAGGATCCTCCAAGCCCAAACTGCTAAGGTTGCTCACCAATACTGAGGCCGCCACGGATAGGGGACGAGAGTGACGACTGAAGGAAAAACCGGAGCGAACGAGGCGCCCGAGCAAGGGGTCACCGGCGAAGTGAGCCAGGACCGGTTCGTTGCCGGCCAAGACCTGACGCGCTGGAAATCCCCGGCTGGCCGAGCACTGGCCGGCGGTGCTGAAAAAGTCACCTCCCTGCTCGGCCCCTATGCTGCCCTGATCATTACGCTCGTTGTTGGACTGGCCATCGCCTTGTCGCTGACGCTGGTGTTCGGCGAGGTCTACGAGTCCGTGACCGAGGCGGACGGGGTTGCCGGGCTTGACGATCCCGTACTGGCAGCCGCTAAGTCAGTACGCTCCCCCGCCTTGGACATGGCCACCACGGCGTACACCAATATTGGCGGAACAGTTGGGATGCCCCTCCTCGCCGTGGGCATCATGATTTTCCTGGCCACACGGCGGAGATCATGGACTCCTGTGATCCTGATGCTCGCTGCCGGCTTGGGATCCCTGATCATCACCGTCCTGGGCAAGCCGATCTTCGGCCGCAGCCGCCCGGACATGGCGGACGCGATTCCGCCCTACGAGCACTCTGCATCATTCCCCAGCGGCCACTCGCTCAACTCGATAGTGATCGCGGGAATCGTCGCTTACCTGATAATCCTCAGGCTCAAGACCACCAAGGCGAGGGTCATCACGGTATTGGTGGCGGCAGCATTCGCCTTCACCATGGGGCTGAGCCGGGTCTATCTGGGCCACCACTGGCTGACCGATGTCCTGGCTGCTTGGGCCATCGGCATCGCCTGGCTGGCGTTGGTCATCACGGCGCACCGACTTTACCTCACGGGCAGAACACGGCGTCACAGCGCGGTAGTCTCTTGACACCAGCCCGCCCACTCGGCTTAACTAAATTACGTATGCTGAAATAACAGTTCCATGATGCGGAAGCTTGAAGCACGGGCTTCCTCCTGCACCAGCAGGGGTTCCGCATAGCCCACACCATGGATGCCAGCATTTTGCACGAGGATGACAAGCATGGAGCTTGCAGTATTCAACAGTGTTGACCGGGAAGAGGCCATCAGGACTCTCACCCCTTGCCTGGACATCAGCCGCTGGGTGGAGACCATCGTCGACGCGCGTCCCTACGCCAGCGTCGACGAACTGCTGGGGCAAGCCCAGCGCGCCGCCGAGCCGTTCACCCCTGCGGAGGTGGAGTCCGCCATGGCGCACCACCCCCGGATCGGCGAACGCCCCAAGGCCCAGACCACCGAGGCGGCCATGTCGCGTTCGGAGCAGGCTGGAGTGGATCCCGGCGACAACCACACAACAGCGGCACTCGCCGAGGGAAACCGGGCGTACGAGGAGAAGTTCGGCAGGGTCTTCCTGATCCGCGCTGCCGGTCGCAGCGCCGAGGAAATCCTCAGCACCCTCCAGGAACGCATTACCCACACCCCCGAAGAAGAAGACACGATCGTGGCTGGCCAGCTGCGGGAGATCGCACTGCTGCGCCTCTCCGGACTGATCAGCGAAGGAGTCAACGCATGAGTGTTTCACAGGTAACAACCCACATCCTGGACACCGGTTCCGGCCGCCCGGCGGCGGGTGTCGCCGTCGTACTCTACGTCCGCGAAGGTGAGGACTGGACGCTGGTGGCGAAGGGCGAAACCGACGCCGACGGCCGCATCAAGACGCTCGGCCCGGAGCGGATCCCTGGCGGCGCGTACCGTCTGAATTTCGCCACCGGCGCCTACTACGAGGGCCTCGGAACCGAGACGTTCTTCCCGGAAGTGGACCTGAACTTCACAGTTTCGGACGCCGGCGAGCACTATCACGTGCCCCTGCTGCTGAGCCCGTTCGCGTTCTCGACGTACCGCGGCAGCTAACCCCCGGAGTTTGTGGACAGATAATGCCCCCAGGAGTCACCTGAGGGGCATTATCTGTACGCAAACGCGGAACGGTACGCTTGAAGGCATGGCTTCAGAGGACACCACCCCCAACTCCGCCCGCCGCGAGATCACGGTTCGCCGGGCACCCAAGTTTGTACCCTTCATGATTTTGGGAGCCGTGGTTGGTGCAATCGTGGCCGCAATCATCGCCTATGGCCGCCAAGCCGACCCCGCCTTTGATGCCGGCACCGTTTTCGGCTTCTTCCTGATCGTCTGCGCGGGCGGCGGCGTCATTCTCTTCTCGATCCTCGCCCTGATCCTGGACCGCATCAGCGTCAAGCGCACCCAGCGCGCCGTGGTTGAGCCCGTTCCGGATTCGGTTCCGGACGAAGGACCAGAGAACGACGACGTCCGCTAAGTCGGGCGTTCGGCTCCCTCTCTGGAGGGCTTGCAGATGTGAGACACACCGCATTTTCGCGGGAACACGCCAGTTCACGGGGTCACATAGCCTGCGGGGGAACGTACCACGCCGACATCATGAGACAATCGACCAGTGGCACGTGGCGACGGAAAACTTTCTCATGATCTTCTCCCCGGCGAAAAAGGCCCTCAGGACGCTTGTGGCGTCTTTGGGGTTTGGGCTCCCGGTGAAGAAGTAGCAAAACTCACCTATTACGGGCTGTATGCGCTGCAGCACCGCGGACAAGAATCGGCTGGTATAGCTACCAGTGACGGCAAGCGCATCAATGTCTATAAGGACATGGGCCTCGTGTCCCAGGTCTTCGATGAGACAACCCTGAACACCCTTACCGGGCACCTGGCCGTTGGCCACTGCCGGTACTCCACCACCGGTGCAAGCCACTGGGCCAACGCGCAGCCAACCCTGGGCGCTACCGCAACAGGCACTGTTGCCTTGGCTCACAACGGCAACCTGACCAATACCGCTGAACTCCGGGAAATGATCCTTGAGCGCAACGATGGCCAGCTGACCGGTGAGATGAAGCAGGGCAATACCTCGGACACCGCGCTGGTGACCGCTCTCCTTGAGGGCGAAGAGGGAAAGACCCTGGAGCAGACCGCTTTGGAGCTGCTGCCCAAGATCAAGGGTGGCTTCTGCTTCGTCTTTATGGATGAAGGAACCCTCTACGCAGCACGCGATACCTACGGCATCCGCCCGTTGTGCCTGGGTCGTCTGGATCGCGGCTGGGTTGTCGCGTCCGAGCAGGCCGGCCTGGCCACTGTTGGCGCCAGCTTCATCCGCGAGATCGAGCCCGGCGAGTTCATCGCCATCGACGAGGACGGCGTCCGTTCGCAGCGCTTCGCCGAGGCAACCCCGGCCGGCTGCGTCTTCGAATACGTTTACCTCGCCCGCCCGGATGCTGCCATTGCCGGCCGCTCCGTGTACGAGGCACGCGTTGAGATGGGCCGCCAGTTGGCCCGCGAGAACACGCATGAGGCAGACCTCGTCATTCCGGTTCCCGAGTCCGGTACCCCCGCGGCTGTTGGTTACGCTGAGCAGTCCGGCATCCCGTTCGCCCATGGCTTCGTCAAGAACGCGTACGTGGGCCGCACCTTCATCCAGCCCTCGCAGACACTGCGTCAGCTCGGTATCCGGCTCAAGCTCAACGCCTTGGAATCCGTGATCCGCGGCAAGCGCATTGTGGTGGTGGATGACTCAATCGTCCGCGGCAACACGCAGCGTGCCATTGTTCGGATGCTCCGCGAAGCCGGTGCCGCCGCAGTGCACGTCAAGATTTCCTCTCCCCCGGTTCAGTGGCCCTGCTTCTACGGCATCGACTTCGCCTCCCGTGCGGAACTGATCGCCAACGGTGCCACCATCGAGGAGATCTCCACGGCTATTGGTGCGGACTCGCTGGCTTACATCTCTGAAGACGGCATGATCGGCGCCACCCAGCAGCCGCGCGAACGCCTGTGCACCGCTTGCTTCACCGGCAAATACCCCATCGAGCTGCCGCACGCGGACAAGTTGGGTAAGAACCTGCTGGAGCGCACCGACCTCGGTGGCCTTGAACCGGCCGCTCAGTCCGAGTCTGTGGACGATTCCGAGGATCCTGCCGAGAAGCCGGGCGCCACGGGTTGCGATCCCGGCCCCGACGCCGAATTCGAAAACCTCCTTACCGACGCTGATCGTTTGACCGACGCCGACAAGAAAGAGTCTGTATGAGCTCCGCAACACCCGCCGCTGAGAATAACTCCGGTATCACCTACGCCTCCGCGGGTGTCGACGTCGAAGCGGGAGACCGCGCAGTCGAACTCATGAAGGGCGCCATTAAGGCGACTCACAACTCGTCGGTGATTGGCGGCGTCGGCGGTTTCGCAGGCCTGTACGACGTCTCGAAGCTGCTGACCTACAAGAAGCCGCTCCTGGCAACGTCCACTGACGGTGTTGGTACCAAGGTTGCCATTGCTCAGGCCATGGACATTCACGACACCATCGGTTTCGACCTCGTGGGCATGGTGGTGGACGACATCGTGGTGGTGGGTGCCGAGCCGCTCTACATGACCGATTACATCGCCTGCGGCAAGGTTGTTCCGGAGCGCATCGCTGACATCGTCCGCGGTATCGCTGCTGCTTGCTCCGTAGCCGGCACCGCCCTGGTGGGTGGCGAAACCGCTGAGCACCCGGGCCTCTTGGGTGAGCACGAATACGACGTAGCGGGTGCCGCTACCGGCATCGTGGAGGCCGACGCCCTGCTCGGCCCGGACCGTGTCCGCGCTGGCGACGTCGTGATCGGCATGGCATCCTCCGGCCTGCACTCCAACGGCTACTCCCTGGTCCGCCGCGTCATCAACCACGCTGGCTGGGCACTGGACCGCCAGGTTTCCGAACTTGGCCGCACCTTGGGCGAAGAACTCTTGGAGCCGACCCGCGTTTACGCAGCTGACTGCCTGGACTTGGCCCGCACCTTCCCGGTGCACTCGGCCAACGCGGTCCACGGCTTCAGCCACGTCACCGGTGGCGGCCTGGCAGCCAACCTGGCACGCGTACTCCCCCAGGGCCTGGTGGCCACCGTAGACCGCAACACGTGGGAACTGCCCGCCATCTTCAAGCTGGTCTCCGAGCTGGGCAACGTCCCGCTGGCCGACCTGGAGCGCACGCTGAACCTCGGCGTGGGCATGGTCGCCATCGTTTCCGCGGAGGCAGCCGACGCTGCAGTGGCCCGCCTCAACGACCGCGGCCTGCCGTCCTGGGTCATGGGTACCGTTTCGGCTGACAGCGACTCGATCGACAAGACCGGCCCGGACTACGTCCAGGGTGCCAAGGGCGTCGACGGCGGCGCTGTCCGTTTGGTGAACGCCTACGCCTAAGCGGCGTCTCGCCCACCCATCTAAGTAGCAGATCAGGTCGTTCTCAGCGCTCAGAACGACCTGATCTGCGACCTAGTTGGGTTCCTAGACCTGGATCAGGCTCAAGATCCCACCCTGCGGATCCTGGATGGTAGCGAGGGAGCCCGTTTCGGGTTTGTCCTCCGGATCCACCAAAAGCTCTCCTCCCGCGGCAACTGCTGCTTCCACGGCTTTGCGCAGATCCGCCACGCCGAAGTAAATCTGCCAGCCGGCGTCATCGCCCTCGTCGGCCGGAACAACGCCGGCCACCTCGTCACCGTTGACCATCAGCGTGCTGTAGCTGCCGCCGTCGTCTTGGGGATATTCGGTGACCTCATGCCTGAAAAGCTGCTGGAAAAACGCGACGGCGGCCTGCGGCTCAGGCGTCAACAGTTCAGCCCACGCCAACGCTCCGGGCTCGTTGAACAAATGACTGCCCGTGTGAGTCCCGGCCTGCCAGATGCCGGTGGTTCCACCACCCGGAGGCTCAATGAATGCCAGGACGCCCGTGTCCGCAACGGCCTCTGGGCCGAACTGGAGCTTCCCGCCCGCATGGACCGCGTCCTCGGCAATTTCTTCAGTGTCAGTGGCCGACAGGTAGATGTTCCACTGGCCGTGTGTTCCGGCGGCCTCCTGCTGGGGATTCTGCGGGGCAATGACGGCCACCAGCTGATCCTTGAGGAACGCCTGCGCATAGCTACGGCTGTCCGGGGTGGGAAGGTCCTTGAACGTCCACCCGAAAACCTCTCCATAGAAGGTCTTTGCCGCGGCGACGTCCCTCGTCTGAAGATCGGCCCAACACGGCTCACCACTTGCGTAGTGCTTGCGGGCCGTCATGCTGCCAGCCCTGTCATGATGCTGAACGCCGCGCCCGCCGGGTCCATCAGGACTGCCATTCGTCCCACTCCCGGCACGTCGAACGCGGGGGCGATCACGTGGCTCCCCAACTCAACGGCCTGCTCAACCGTGGCGTCAATATCCACCACGTTGAAGTACGTCATCCAGAACGGCGACAACCCCTCAATGGGCAACGTGAGTGCACCCGCAACGCGTCTCCCGTTCACCAGCAGGCTCGTGTACTCCTGCAGCTCGCCGGCCGGCTCGGTTTCGCTGCTGCATCCGGTCACGGCTTCATAGAACGCTACGGCTTTGGGGACGTCATTTGTTTGCAGTTCGTTCCAGATCATGGCTCCCGGCTCGTTCACCAGACCCGAACCGGGATGCTTGCCGGCTTCCCAGAAACCGATCTGCGCGCCGGTGGGATCTGTGGCGAAGAACATACGTCCGCTGCCGTTAGGAACCGAGTCAGGCGGGAAGAGAAGGGTCCCACCCGCAGCCTCCACCCGCCGTGCGGCTTCGTCGGCGGAGTCCACCGCAAGATAGTTGGCCCAGTAAGAAGGCATTCCCTCGGGAGCATCAGGCTGTTGCTGCATCATCCCGGCCACGTAGCGGCCGTGGAGTTTGGCCATGTAATAGGTCATGCCATTTCCGGCATCCATGGCGTCCAACTCCCATCCGAGAAGGTCGCTGTAAAACTTCTTGGAAACATCAATGTCGGTGGAGGACAGGTCCACCCAACACGGTGTTCCCTGCTGATAACTCTGGACCTCCGGCATGGATAACCCTTTCGATGCGCTCGAACTCCAGCCTACGCACAAAAGGACCCCCAGGGTACGCCAATGAACGGCGTGGCCTGAGGGCCCTTTTCAAAAGAAATACGGCATTCGAAAATGCGCGATGACCGTAATGTACGACGGCGGTCCGCAACTCAGCGCCGAAGGCACCTGTTGGTTGCGACAGCTATCCGATCCGGCGGGTGTCAACCTCGTCGTCGTCATCTTCCGCGTACTTATCCTCGTAGGCCGAATAGTCCGGCTCCGGGGGATCGTCGGGGAAGTGGCTCTTTACACGACTGGACGGACCCGTGAGCTCCCGCTCAAGTGCCGAATAGTCAGTGTTCGGGGAGTAGTACTTAATATCCCGAGCCTGCTTGGTAGCTTTTGCCTTTTGACGGCCGCGCCCCATGGCGTGACCCCCTTTTGTACTTGGACCGGAGGTGGTCACCTTGGCTATCGGTGAGGCCCCGGAATGTTTGGTCAATTTGTCGTATGTCTAGATTACATGCTTTCGGGGGTGCCTGCGCGCCACCTCAGCGCCGCGTCCGGGCCGACGACAGCCGAAACCACGCCGTTGCACCTCCAAGAGACGCGAAAATTGGGTAGAGTCTGCCTCAATGCGGCTCCACAGCAGGAAGGCACACCCCGGAATATGAGCCAGGACAACACTTCACCCCGCGATGGTTCACCACGCGATAATGGCGAGGATGGAGAACCTTCCGCGCCCCAAAATCCGCCATCACCGGGCCAACAACCGCCGGCAGCTCCTTGGACGCCGCCATCAGGCCTGCAGCCGGATCCCGCCCCCGAGCTCGACCCTGACTTTGTACCCAACCCGGCAGAACAGCCCGACCCCGCCTTGCCTCCCAAGGATGCAGAGCCGAGTGACACCGCCGATGCGCCCACATACGCAGGAACGCAACCATATGCTGGGCAACAGCCCTACGTAGGCCAGCAACCGTATGTTGGCCAGCAGCCGTATGCGGGTCAGGAGTGGCCCCAGGGTCCGAATGAACAGCCCGAACCTCACGGGGATCCTGTTAAGCGGCAGCGATGGGTCATCGGCGGAATCGTCGTTGGCGTGCTGGTTCTTATTGGAGTTGTCATTTGGGTCCTGCTCAGCCTGTTGGGAACGCGTCCCGAAGCAGCGGTATCCTCACCCAGCGCAGTTCCCTCGGCTGGCCCGCTCCCCCGCGACGCAGAGGCCAAAGATTTCCAGGTGGGCGACTGCTTCTCCGACTTCGATGCCAACTCCTCAAAAGCCAGAGCCGTAGCCTGCGATACCGAACATTCGGCCCAACTGGGCGCCGTTTTCAGCTACGCGGCGGATGACTCCTTCCCCGGAACCAACGCGCTGAAGGATAAAGGGCGCGAGGTTTGCAAGGACGTGAAGCTCAACGAGGCGGCCGACAACTACATACTGCTCCAGCAGAACGTCTACCCGAGCACCACTAGTTGGGACCGGGGCGACCGCCGCGTTGATTGCTTCATCGTGGTGGATTCAGGAAACACCATCACGGAAGATCTCCTCAAGAAATAGCCTGAAACGCTACTTCCTGCGAACCGTGAGGCCCGTCCCTGCGGGGGCGCCGCCGTCGGGACCCGTCAGCGCTTCGAAGCCCTCAACGGTGAGTTCGTCCAGATCAGCGGCGGTGTCCACCAGCACGGTGTCGCCGTCGCTGATTTCGCCTGCAAGAATCTCCTTGGCGAGGCGGTCGCCGATCTCGCGCTGAACCAGCCTGCGCAGCGGCCGTGCACCGTATGCGGGGTCGAAGCCGGACATGGCCAGCCACGCACGTGCGCCATCGGAGACTTCCAGGCTCAGGCGGCGCTCACGGAGCCGGTTACCCAACTCGGCCACATGCAGCTCAACAATCCGGGCCAGTTCCTCCACGGACAACGGATCAAACAGCACGATCTCGTCCAGGCGGTTCAGGAACTCCGGTTTGAAGGATGCCTGGACCACCGCCATGACGGCCTCACGTTTCGCCTTGGCATCCATGGTTGAGTCCACCAGAAACTGGCTGCCGGAGTTGGATGTCAGCACCAGGATGGTGTTGCGGAAGTCCACGGTGCGGCCTTGGCCGTCGGTGAGGCGTCCGTCGTCGAGGACCTGCAGGAGGATGTCGAAGACCTCCGGGTGGGCCTTTTCCACCTCGTCCAGCAGCACCACGGAGTACGGCCTGCGGCGGACAGCCTCGGTCAGCTGGCCACCTTCCTCGTAGCCGACATATCCCGGAGGGGCACCCACCAGACGCGCCACCGAGTGCTTTTCGCTGTACTCGGACATGTCGATCCGGATCATGGCGCGTTCGTCGTCAAAGAGGAAGTCCGCGAGTGCCTTGGCCAGCTCGGTCTTACCCACGCCGGTGGGCCCAAGGAACAGGAAGGAACCCGTGGGGCGGTTGGGATCGCTGATGCCGGCACGGGCACGGCGCACGGCGTCGGACACGGCCTGAACAGCTTTGGACTGCCCGATCAGCCGCTTTCCAAGTTCCTCTTCCATGTGCAGCAGTTTCTGCGACTCACCTTGGAGCATGCGGCCGGCCGGGATCCCCGTCCACGCCGAAATGACTTCAGCGATGTCGTCCGCCGTCACGTCCTCCGCCACCATGAGTTCGGGCTTCGAATCGCTCCGGGCGGACTCCTCCTCAGCAGCGGCGCTCAGCTCCCGTTCGAGGGCAGGCAGCTCTCCGTAAAGGATCCGCGACGCCGATTCGAGGTCGCCTTCGCGCTGGGCCTTATCGGCGACGGAACGCAGTTCGTCGATCTTCGCTTTGAGGTCACCAACCCGGTTGAGCCCGGCTTTCTCGGCTTCCCAGCGCGCGTTCAAAGCACTGAGTTCTTCGTTCTTATCGGCTTTGTCCGCACGGAGCGCTGCCAGCCGTTCCACCGAGGCAGGGTCGGTCTCGCCTTGGAGGGCCAGTTCTTCCATGGTCAGGCGGTCCACGGCGCGGCGAAGCTGGTCGATCTCCTCCGGAGCGGAATCGATCTCCATGCGAAGCCGGGACGCGGCCTCATCAACGAGGTCGATTGCCTTGTCCGGAAGCTGCCTGCCCGAGATGTACCGGTTGGACAGTGTTGCGGCTGCCACCAACGCCGAGTCGGCAATAGCCACCTTGTGGTGTGCCTCGTAGCGCTCCTTCAAACCACGAAGAATCCCGATGGTGTCCTCAACGCTGGGCTCGCCGACGTAGACCTGCTGGAAGCGGCGCTCCAGCGCAGGGTCCTTCTCGATGTTCTCGCGGTACTCATCCAAAGTGGTGGCACCAATCAGGCGCAGCTCGCCGCGGGCCAGCATGGGCTTGAGCATGTTTCCGGCATCCATGGCGCTTTCACCCGTGGCACCGGCACCCACCACCGTGTGGATTTCGTCAATGAACGTGACAATCTGCCCGTTGGAGTTCTTAATTTCCTCCAGCACGGCCTTCAGGCGTTCCTCGAACTCACCGCGGTACTTGGCCCCGGCCACCATGGAAGCGAGGTCCAGGGCGATCAGCGTTTTGCCGCGCAGGCTCTCCGGGACGTCGCCGGCCACCATGCGCTGGGCGAGGCCTTCGACGACGGCGGTCTTGCCAACGCCGGGCTCGCCGATCAGCACGGGGTTGTTCTTGGTGCGGCGGCTCAGGACCTGGACGACGCGTCGGATTTCGCTGTCGCGCCCGATGACGGGATCCAGCTTGCCGGAACGGGCCACGGCCGTGAGGTCCGTACCGAACTTCTCCAAGGCCTGGAAGGTGTTCTCCGGATCGGGCGAGTTGACGTTCCTGTCACCCCGGACACCCGGCAGGGCGGCGAGCAGCGCCTCATGGGAGGCACCGGCGTCGCGCATTAACTTCCCGACGGCGTCGCTTCCGGCTGAGAGGCCCAGCAGCAGGTGCTCGGTGGAGACGAAGGAGTCGCCGAGTTTGTCGGCCTCGTTCTGGGCGGCCTGGATGGCTTGCATGGACTGGCGGGAGAGCTGTGCTTGCTGGACCGAGCTTCCTGAGGATGACGGCAGGGCCTTGATGGCCGAGCTGGCCTGCACGCTCACCGCATCCGGATCAGCGCCGGTGGCACGCAGCAGGGCAACAGCGACGCCCTCGCGCTGGTCCATCAGGGCCTTCAGCAGGTGCGCTGGTTCGAGCTGCGGGTTACCGGCAGTAGAGGCGTTCATGGCGGCCGCAGAAAGGGCCTCCTGGCTTTTGGTGGTGAATTTGACGTCCAAAGAGTGCTCCCTTTCTGGAGTGATGCCTAGTGATGACAAAGTTGAGTCTACTACGCTCAACTTTGCTTTGGGTCCGCTGAGGTCAATGTTTGCCCACGGCGAAACCAGAGTCCAGAGCCCACCTAAATCCGGGAAAAGTAGGCTGGTGCCATGGAGACCATTTCGACCGCAGAAGAACTCGAAGAACTCATCGGATTGCCCCTCGACCGCACCAGGAAGAAAGTGCGTACATCCCTGAGTGACTTCGACACGCAATGGCTCGCTGCCAGCCCCTTCTGCGTCATCTCGACAACCGACGCACAGGGCCGCGTGGACGCCTCGCCCAAGGGAGATCCTGCCGGATTCATCCAAGTCCTTGACCGCCACACCATCGCCATCCCGGAACGCCCCGGAAACAAACTGGTGTTCGGCTTCCACAACATCCTGGAAAACCCGAACGTCGGCATCCTCTCTGTTGTCCCGGGCCGCACCGACACCTTGCGGATCAACGGGACTGCACAACTTGTCCGGGACGCCGACTTCTTTGACCTCATGGTGGTCAAGGGACACAGGCCACGCGCCGCCGTCGTGGTTTCTGTGGAGGAAGTGTTCACGCATTGCGGCAAAGCGTTCATGCGGAGCGGGCTGTGGCAGCCCGAAACCTGGGACGCCGACGGTCTGCCAAGCATCGCGGCCCTCGCAAAGACTTACACCCAGCCCGAGACGCCGCTGGAAGAGCTCGAGACTTACTACGGACCGTCGTACGCCGAACAGATGTACCGGGACTAACACCGGTCCTCAACCTCAGGCCGGGTAAACAGACACCAGCGCGGATTTGACCACGAACCGCACCTCCATGCCCGGAACCAGCCCCAAATCGGCGGACGCTGCGGGGGTGATGTCCGCGGACAAAGCTTGGGCCGAATCTCCCGCGCGGACGCGGATCTGGTCCCCGTACGGTTCCAAATCCGTGATGGTCACCGGAAACGAATTGCGGGGGCTTCCGTGGACGTCACCCAGAAAAACGGAAACGCTCGACGGCGGGAACGCTGCCACGCCTGCCTGGCCAGGTGAAGGTGACCAGCCGGAATCGTGCTGGCCGGCGAAAACCCGGCCATCCGGCGTCGTTATTCCGTCCCCGGTGATGGTGCCGGTGACGAGGTTCAGCCCTGCGAGGCCGGCAGCGAAGTGGCTTCTGGGCCGCTCGAGGACATCCCGGGTGGGGCCTTCTTCCACCATGCGGCCCTTCTCCACCACCATCACACGGTCGGCGAGCATGTAGGCGTCCAGGACGTCGTGCGTGACGACGATGGCTTTGCGGCCTTCGAGGACCCGTTTGAGCACACGTCGGAGCAAGGGCGCTGCGTGGATGTCCAGAGCGGCCATGGGTTCATCGAGCAGCAGAAGCTCAGGCTCGGCGGCCAAGGCGCGTGCCACGGCAACGCGTTGAGCCTGCCCGCCGGACAGCTGGGACGGCTTCCGCTTGGCCAAGTTCGCGGCGTCAACTTCCGCCAGCCAATGCTGCGCGGTTTCCCTCGCAGTGGCGGTCGAAGCGCCTGCACTCCGCGGACCGAATGCCACGTTGTCCAGTGCATTCAGATGCGGAAAAAGGAGCGCTTCCTGGGCCAGAAGCGCAGTCCCCCGGAGGTGGGGAGGGCTCCAAAAGTTGGTGCCGTCGTCGAGGTTGAAGAGCTCTTTATCCCCGATTCGTGCTGAACCGGAATCCGGCCGCAACAGTCCTGCGATCACGCCCAACAGAGTGGATTTTCCCGCACCGTTGGGACCGAGGATGGCCACGGTTTCGCCATCTTCGAGGCTGAGGGACATCTCGAAACTCCTGGCGCGGAGGCTGGCTTGCAGCTCAAAAGTCATGGCCGCACCTCCACAGGCGTGCTGCTTCGTCGGCGCCCGTAGCTGAGCCCAACCACCGCAACGGCTACCGCCACAAGCACCAGGGAAAGCGCGACGGCGGCGTCAGCGTCGGTCTCGCGCTGCAAATAAATTTCCAGCGGCAAGGTGCGGGTAATCCCTTCGAGGCTGCCGGCGAAGGTCAAGGTAGCGCCGAACTCGCCCAAGCTGCGCGCGAACGACAACACGGCTCCCGACGCAAGCCCGGGCAAAACCAGCGGCAGCGTCACCCGACGAAGAACGGTGGTGGGCCGTGCGCCCAAGGTAGCCGCTACAGCCTCGTACTTACTTCCCGCTGATCGGAGCGCGCCTTCCAGGCTGACCACCAGGAACGGCATAGCCACGAACGTTTGAGCCAGAACAACTGCGGTAGTGGAAAACGCGATCTGGATACCGGCCAGCTCCAAGGACTTGCCGAGAAGACCCTGCCGCCCGAACGTGTACAGCAGCGCAATACCCCCTACCACCGGCGGCAGCACCAGCGGCAACAGCACGAAAGCCCTCAGTAATCGCTGGCCCGGAAACTCACCACGCGCCAGGACCAACGCCAACGGAACACCCAGCACAATGCAGAGCACTGTGCTGGCTGCGGAGGTCCTCAAACTCAGACCCAGCGCGGCTACGGAGGAATCCGACGTGATGAGGGGAAGGAACTGCGGCCAGTTGACCTTCGCCACCATCGCCACCAACGGAAGGACCACCAAGAGCCCACCCACGGCCGCCACGGCATAGACCCATCGCGGGATGCCGTGGTAGCCGGACGCGCTTTTTCTGTTCATGGACTTCCTACGGTGCGCCAAATCCGGCGTCGCTGAGGACCTTCTTGCCTGCTTCACTGGTCACGCTCGCGACGAACGCGGCAGCAAGTTCCTTGTTCTTGCTGGAGCTTACCGTGGCGATCGGGTAGGTGTTGACGGCCTTGTCCGATTCCGGGAACGCTATGCCCTTGACCTTGTCGCCGGCCCCCTTCACATCCGTGACGTAGACCAGGCCGGCGTCAGCCTCGCCCGAGGTGACCTTGCCCAGGACATCGGTGACTGACGATTCTTCACTGACAGGGCTCAACGTGATGCCGCTGGCCTTCTCCACCGTGTCCGTCGCCGCGCCGCAGGGAACCTGGCTGGCGCACGTCACTACTTTGACGCCTGGCTTGGCCAGGTCAGCCAAGGACGAGATCGACGCCGGGTTGCTGGGTGGGACAGCGATCTCCAGGACATTGGTGGCGAAGTTTGTTGCGGTACCGTCCAGCAGCTTGGCATCGGCCAGCTTTGTCATGTTCTTGGTGTCCGCCGAAGCGAAAACGTCGGCGGGGGCGCCTTGGCTGATCTGCGTCACCAGGTCCGAGGAACCGGCGAAGCTCAGTGTCACCTTGGTTCCGGGGTTCTTCGCCTCGAAATCCTTGGCCAGCTGCGTGAACGTGGCTTTGAGGGAGGCGGCCGCGAAGACGGTCACTGTTCCGCTCAAGGGGGATGTGCTGCTGTCGCCCGACGGCGTTGCGGCGGGTGCCGAGGTGCCGCAGGCCGCGAGGGCACTGGTCAATCCCACCGCAACGGCCGTGGCCAGGAAGCTCTTCTTCAGCTGGAGGGTCCTCATATGATGCTCTTTCCCTGGGGTGTTTCGATGATCACGGTGGTGGCCTTCACTACGGCGGTGGCAACCGAGCCCAGTTCCAGCCCGAGCTCCCGGACAGCTTCACTGCTCATCAGCGAGACCACCCGGAACGGGCCACACTGCAGCTCCACCTGGGCCATGACCTTGTCCGCGGTGATTCCCGTGACCAGGCCGACGAAGCGGTTGCGTGCCGAGCTTCCCGCCCGGGAGGGATCATCCGGGAGGTGGGACTGATCGCGGGCCAGCGTGGCGAGTTCCAACCCGTCCACTGCGAGGCGCCCGGCTGAATCCTTGTGGGCGGTCAGCACCCCATTCTCTGTCCAGCGCCTCACGGTGTCGTCGCTGACACCGAGGAAACGGGCGGCCTCGGAAATTCGTATGTGCGGCATAGATGCATCATAGTTCCGTATTTGCGGATCAATGTTCTCAAATAGTCCGCAAACGAAATATGACTGTGTGGTGAGGTGCCTGCGTCCGCACCCCTTCCCGCCCGACGCACCCATTTGGCGTTCCCATCGCACCCGGTGCCGCACGAAGCACCCGTAACCACTGGTGCGCCTGGCGGAAAGTGGTGCGCCGCCGTCGTCGTCCTCTAGCCGCCGGGGACCCGCAGCCGTACCCTGTTCTAGGGGAGAGTTTCATATTCGAAGGAACGTCCCATGGAATGGATTCGTCCGGACAACCCGGACTATGACGAAGCCCGAAAACTCTTCAATGCGATGATCGACCGCAGGCCGGCCGTCATCGCCAAATGCTCTGATCCCGGCGAGGTAGCCGAGGCGCTGAGCTACGCGCACAACCACAATCTGGACGTTGCAGTCCGATCTGGCGGGCACTCGGTGGCCGGCATGTCCACCAACGACGACGGCCTGGTAGTGGACGTCCGCCCCATGAAGTCCATCAGCGTGGACCCTGAGGCAAAAACCGCCACGGCGGGCGCCGGACTCACGTGGGGCGAATTCGATCGCGCAACCCAGCAATATGGGCTGGCTGTCACAGGCGGACGCGCGTCCACCACCGGAGTCTCGGGCTTCACACTGGGTGGCGGCTCAGGATGGCTGGAGCGATCGTACGGATTCGCGTGCGACAACCTCCTCTCGGTAGACCTCGTCACTGCCTCCGGCGATCGCGTGACCGCCAGCCGGGACGAGAACCCTGAGCTGTTCTGGGCCCTCCACGGAGGCGGTGGGAACTTCGGCGTGGCCACCTCCCTCACGTTCCAACTGCACGACCTCGGACCCTCGGTGGTGGCCGGCCTCATGCTCTTCCCCGGGGACGACGCACCGGGGCTATCGCGCGCCTACCGGCAGATTGCTTTGGAAGCGCCCGACGCCGTCGGGACCGCGCTGGTGTATCTCACCGCCCCGCCGGAAGAGTTCGTCCCCGAAGAGATGGTGGGCAAACTCGCCGTCGGGATGGCCTACATCTACGCGGGCGATGTTGAGGCCGGCGAGGAGCATGCAAAGCCATTCAAGGACCTCGGCCCCTCAGTGGACCTGGTCTCACCCATGGAATACGCGGACTTCCAATGCATGATCGATGACCCTCCGGACCTCTACAACTACTGGAGCGCCGACTACCACAACGAACTGTCCGATGCTGCCCTGGACCTCCTGGTGGACTCGGCACAGCGCCTCCCCGGACCGCACTCACAGCAGCTGGTGGCTCGTTGGGGCGGGGCTGTAGGCGGTCCTGCTGCGGCGAACACTCCGTTGCAGCACCGCGGAGCCTCGTGGGTCAGCCACCCGTTCGGCCTGTCCGAGACCCGTGAGGGCGGGCAGGAAGCCAAGGCCTGGGTCAAGCAGTTCCGGCAAGACATCGCCCCTCACACCACGGGCGGCGTGTGGTTGAACTTCATTGGCGACGAAGGACAGGACCGGATCATGGCCGCCTACGGCGAACAGAACTACCGGCGGTTGTCCTTGGTGAAGCGCGAGTTCGATCCCGACAACGTGTTCCGCGGCAACCAGAACATCCTGCCGGCTGAGCACTGAGTTTCTGCACTCCTTCCCAGTTGCCGTGATCAGCGCGGGCAGTGAAGCCTGTACTTCCGGGACGGCAGCACGGCGGTAGACGTCCCGATGGCCGGCAACTGGGAAGGATCACATGGGTACACTTTGGCCATGGCCATCTACGTCGATCCACCCTTATGGCCAGCGCACGGAACCGTGTTCTCGCACCTGGTCTCAGACTCGTCGCTGGAGGAGTTGCACGCGTTCGCGGCCGCCGCCGGAGTTCCCGAGCGAGCTTTCGACGGCGACCACTACGACGTCCCCGAACGCCGATACGACCACCTCGTTTCAGCGGGCGCCATCCCTGTGGAGGCCCGCATCCTGGTCCGCAAGCTCATCGCCAGCGGACTGCGCATCCCGGCTCGTGAACGGAGCAAGGCCTTGACAGTACCTCTGATGGAACGTTGGAACAGCACCTACCCCGGCCACGAGGAGCTGGGTCTTGAACTCCTCGAGCGCTGGGGAGAGGACCGCAGGAAGTATCACAACCGGACGCATCTCCTGGCAGTCCTTGAAGCCTTGGATGTGCTGGCCGAACCTGACCAGCCTGCCCGAACCGTCCTGCTGGCAGCGTGGTTTCACGATGCCGTCTATGAAGGAGTGGCCGGGCAGGACGAAGAAGAGTCCGCCCGTTTGGCAGAGGACCGGCTAACAGCCACTGGTTTGGCTCCGCACGAGGTGGCCGAAGTGGCACGTTTGGTCCGCCTCACCGCCACGCACAGCCCAAAGACAGGCGACTACGCGGGTGCCATGTTGTGCGATGCAGACCTCTCCGTGCTCGGCGGTGACCAGCAGTCCTATGCCCGCTATCGTGCCGCCGTCCGCGAAGACTACGCCCACGTCAGTGACGACGACTTCGCCAAGGGGCGCGCCGCCGTCGTACGTGACCTCCTGAGGCTGGATCCCCTGTTCCACAGCGAACGCGCCAAGGCACTCTGGTTGACGGCTGCGCGACGAAACCTCACCGGCGAACTCGCGTGAGCGGTGCGCTCGACAAACCCGGCGCACCGCAACGGCAGCTGCCGTACTCGATCCGCTTCGAATGGGGGCTCGACGGCGCGCGTGCGGTGGTGCCCGGAGCTGACCTGGCGGTGGTGGTTGACGTTTTGTCATTCACCACGTGCGTCAGCGTTGCCATGGACCGCGGTGCGGTGGTTTATCCGTACCCTTGGCGGGATGCGGCTGCCAGCGAGTTCGCCGCTCGTCACGGAGCCTCACTTGCGGGGCACCGGGGTTCGGACGGGTTGAGCCTCTCCCCCTCGAGTCTTCGGGCTGCGTCGGTTCTGGACCGGCTGGTTCTTCCGTCCCCCAATGGTTCCGCGATCAGCCATTACCTTGCCGCATCTGCCCCGCAGGTGGTGGCCGTCTCGCTGCGCAACGCCGCCGCTACGGCCGGCTGGGTTCTCGCCGCGTTGCCTAAAGATGCTGTCATTGCGGTTATTGCTGCCGGCGAGAAGTGGGCTCAAGGCACTCTCCGCCCGGCGTTGGAGGATGAGCTTGGTGCGGGGGCATTCATCGCCGGACTCGCAACCGCCGGACGACAGAATTTCTCCCCGGAGTCGGCGGCTGCGGCATCGGCTTTCGTTGCCGCCGAACCGCGGCTGGCCGAGGCATTGCGTGGTTGCTCCAGTGGGCGGGAACTCATAGACACCGGCTACGCGGATGACGTCCAGATCGCCGCCGAGCTGGACTCAAGCCATGCGGTGGCTTTATTGCGGAACGGGGCATTCCAAGGCGCTTAGGCCTTCAGCCGTGCGGAGAGTTCCAAGGAGTGCTGGCCAAGCTAGCATAGAGGTGTGACCTCCTACCTCCTAGCTTTCCCTGAACTCCCGCTGGCCGTGCCCGACGTCGAGCACGTCCTGGCTGTCCGCGGAGTGGGCGGCTACCGCCAGTACCGCATCCCGGCCCTTGCCGTCAGTACGCGGGGCACCGTGTTGGCCGCCTACGATGGCCGGCCCAACCTGGACGACCTCCCCAATCCCATAGACCTCCTCCTGCGCCGCAGCTACGACAACGGACTGACCTGGGAGCCGCAGCAGCTTGTGCGCACGGGCTCGGGGCTCCACGGCTTCGGTGATCCTAGCTTGCTGGTTGACACGGAAACCGGGCGGATTTTCATGTTCCATGCGGCAGGCACTCATGCGGGCTTCTTCGAAGCCGTCACCGGATTGGAGCCCGAGGACGACGTGCAGCATGCAGACGTCAGCTTCTCAGATGACGACGGCGACACCTGGCAACACCGCAGGCTCACCGGACAACTCAAGCACGGAGCCGTCACCGGCCTGTTCGCCGCAGCGGGACAAGGAGTCCAGATACACACTGGCCCTTTTGCGGGCCGGCTGGTGCAACAGTATGTGCTGTTGGCAGACGGAGCCATCATGGCTGCGTCCGCCTACAGCGACGACCACGGCGAAACCTGGTCCCTCGGAGACATGATCGGAACCGGCCCCACCGGCATTGGGCCCAACGAAAACAAGGTTGTGTGTTTGGACGACGGCCGGCTGCTCCTGCACTCGCGGGCAACCCCGTGCAGGTTGTCAGCTGTGTCCGGAGACGGCGGTCAGACATGGAGCCCGTTACAGCCCATCCCGGAACTACCCGACCCCAGTGACAACGGCTCCGTGGCGCGCTTCGACGGCCTTCCCAGTGTTGATTCCTACGCGACACCTGAGACCTCGGAGTGGCTGATCGCCAGCAACAACCAGGACCCTCATCTGCGTCGGAACACGGTCCTGAGCCTCTCCCCCGACAACGGCGCCACCTGGCCGGCCAAGCTGTTGCTGTGCGAGGGCAGTTCCGCTTACTCGACGGTTACGCGGCTTCCGGATGGGAACATCGGGGTGCTGTATGAGCGTCAGGGGTACCGCGAGATCGTGTTCGCGTCGATCCCTGCCGGGCAGCTGACGGGGCAGCTTCACCGAGCCGCAGCGGTTCAGGACTCTTCAGACACCTCAGGGCTCGTCTTCGACATGGAATTACGATCCATCACTCCGGGCAGGCCCGCAGAATGGCAAAACGCGGGTGACCACCACGTGATTCCGGCCAACAGCGACGGCGAATGGGATGTGCAGACCTGGAAGGAAATCGGCCAAGGCTACGCCGGTCACCAGGTCCTTGGCACCCGCGAAGCCCAAGACCTCAACTACGGCCCCATCATCGCCGGCTACAAGGCCGGGGACATCCTGGCTTTCACCGGACGCATCCGCAACTGTGGCACCGAGCCGGCTGCCGGCGTCGTCCTTCTCGGACCGCACAACAACCCTGACAGTTTCCCGCCAGCGGACCTACTGCCCGGCGAGTACGCGCTGTACTTCACCCCGACGTACACCATTACCGAGACTGACCTGGCCCGGAAAACGCTGAACCTCACTTTCACGGCAGAGGCCGACGCCGGAAGGGTGCGTTTGGAGCGCACCTTCCGGTTCGAGCTGCTCACCGGCGCCGTGGTTGCGTCTTAGAGGTGGCGCTTCTTAGCGATAGGTGCTGACGAACGGCTGGCTGGTGGGCACAATCTGCTTACCGAGGGGCATCAGCGATACCGGGATCAGTTTCAGGTTGGCGATAGCCAGCGGGATTCCGATGATGGTGATGGCCATGGCAACAGCCGTGACCACGTGACCGATCGCAATCCAGATGCCTGCAACCAGCAGCCAAATCACGTTGCCCAGGAGCGCAAACACCCCGGAACCACCCGGCTTCTCAACCACCATTTGCCCGAAAGGCCAGAGGCAGTAGGCGCCGATTCGGAACGAAGCGATGCCCCACGGAATGGTCACGATGAGCACGCAGCAGATAATGCCGGCTGCAAAGTATCCCAGCGCCAGCCAGAATCCGCCGAAGACCAGCCAGATGATATTAAGGAGCGTTTTCATAGTCATCATTCTCCCCTGCAGGCACGACAAAAAGCCTAGGGGTCTGCCCTGAATCTTCCCTGACTTCCAGCGGCGCCCAGTGGCGCGCGTACTGCTGCGCTACGCCGTCGGGCGTCGGGCATCGGGCATCGGGCATCGGGCATCGGGCATCGGGCATCGGGCATCGGGCATCGGGCATCGGCTCAGCCAGCCAGGACGCCGTCCAACTTGTCGAACGAGGTACCCCAGCCGTCGCGGGTCATCTCCACCCACTCCTCGGACGCAAACGGCCCCTGGGTGAGATTCATCCGGGTGCGTCCGTTGAGGTCCTCGAATTCGAGGTACATTTCCTCGTACTCGTGATCAGCGTCCGGAGCAGCTTTGGCCTGCGCCACCAAGAGAGCCGGGCTGTTGAGCTCGGTGATGGTGGCCTCGATGGGCGCCGATTGCTCGCCGTTCTCATCCGACCACACCATGACTACCTGCCACACGCCGCCAACCCGGGGCTCAACGATGATCTGATCGCGGGGAGCCTCCACTTCCACGGGCCCGAACCACTGGGTGAGTTTGTCCGGCTCCATCCAGGCTTCAAAAACCTTCTCGCGCGGAGCATCGAATTCACGGCTCATGGTCAGGGTGTGCTGTTCGGTGCTCATTGCTATTACTCCCGGGGTGTCGGTAATGCTCGATATCCAAGTAGAATCTTCTATGCCTGTCAAGGCGTCGGATGCCGTTGCAGAGACGTTGAGCGTGCGGTGGATACAGCGGCGAGGTAGTGCTTGATGTGGGCGTATTTCACCGCCTTGGGATCCCAGCCTTTTCGGAGACCACCCTTGGTGACCTTGGAAGACCACCGGATACGGGTAACTGACGCGGCCCTTCCCTATGAAGGGTGTTCCGCTTCCAAGCTAGCTGTACTGCACAGGGCGGAATGGCTCTGCCCGGCCTGCGTGTCATCGTCCAACAAGCAACCGCTCAGCTCTGGCGGCCGTCTCGTGGGCCACCTGTGCGCTGAGTCCGGCGTGGCGGGCCGGGTCGAGCAGCTGGCCCAGTTCGTCTTCGGAGAGCACTGCGGTGATCCGCGTGTCCTTCCTCAGCACCTCAAGGAAGTCCGTGCCCGTGGTCACAGCTTCCGTGGCCGCATGGTGGACGATGTCATGTGCTGCCTGTCGTCCGACGAACCCGGCCAGGCTCATCATCATGGCCTCGGCCGAGATGAGACCGTGCGTCAGGGCCAGGTTGTCTTTCATTTTCTCCGGGAACACATGCAGCCCCTCCAAGAGTTCTCCCAAGAGACTGACTGTTTCTGTGCCGTGCACCGCAGCCGTCATGACGGCATGGTCCATCAGGGCGGAGCGGGCACCGTCTACTTCATGGGACTGGATCATCGCTTCCAGTGCCATGGGAGCGGCCGCTTGTACGATTGCCGCGCTGGTGACGACCCCGCCACTGAGTTTGGGGTTCCGTTTCTGTGGCATGGTGGAGCTTCCGATGTCGCCGGGCGGGATTTCTTCGCTGAGCTCTCCGAACTCGATGGCCATCAGACGGGAGACTTCCCCGGCGATCTGGCTTGATGTCGCGGCCATCAGGGCCAGTACGGACACGAACTCGGCGAAGTGGTCCACGATTCCGCGGCCTGGAACGGGCATGGGAACCAGGCCCAGTTCCTGGGCCACGAGTTCCTGAACCTTTGGCCCTAGTTCACCGAAGGTGGCGAACGTCCCTGCCGCCCCGCCCGTCATGGAAACGCCCAGGCGGGGACGGAGCTCATCGAGACGGGTCAGGTGCCGGAGCATGGGGTCCAACCAGCAGGCTGCCTTGTAGCCGAAGGTGATGGGAACGGCCTGCTGCCAGTGTGTCCGGCCCGCCATGAGGGTATCCGCGTGGGTCCGGGCCAAGTCCGCCAGTGTCCGGATGACGCGGACAGTCTGTGCTTGCACAACGTCCAGTGCCTTGATGATCCCCACGGTGTCACCGGTCTGCTGAATGTTCTGGGTCGTGGCGCCCCAGTGAACCCAGCCGCCGGCCTCGGGCCCGGTAACACGGGAGAGTTCCCTGATGAGCGGGACCATGACGTGGCCTGTCACGCGTTCTTGGGCGTCGAGTTCGGGTTCGTCCAGGAGCTCCAGGCGGGCGCACTGCACGATGGTCCGGGCGGCGTCCTCCGGGACGATGCCGAGCCGGGCTTCGGCCTTGGCCAGGGCCGCTTCAACGTCCAGCCACCGCTGACGTCTGCTTTGTTTGGTAAACAGGTCCCGGACCTGGTCGGCGGCGGTCTTGGTGAGCGGCATGCCGGGTGCCGAGTTGAGCTGGCGCGTGTCGGTCATTTGTCCGATCCTGCCGTCAGGCCTTCGCTGAGGAGTCGTTCACTGCCGAAGAAGAGGATGATGATCGGCAATGTGAGGATCACGGAGCCTGCCATGAGCACGGTAGTCGGAACCTCGAGGCTGCCCGAGAGCTGTGCCAACCCGAGCGAAACTGTCCATTTGTCGCGGTCTTCGACGAGGAACAGCAGCGCGAATAGGAATTCGTTCCAGGCGATCATGAAGACGAACAGCGCGTTGGACATGATCGCCGGGCCCGCCAGGGGCAGGCTGATACGGAGCATCGTTCCGATCCTGCCAAGACCGTCGAGGGCCGCGGCTTCCTCGAGACTTTCAGGGATGGTCTGGAAGTAGTTGCGCAGCATAAAGATCGACACGGCGATGGTCTGGGACACGTAGACGACCAGCAGCACACCGATGGCGCCGCGTAACCCCAGCTTCGTGAAGAAGACAAACAACGGGACGGCAAGCAGGATGCTGGGGAACAGGTACACGGCGAGGAACAGAGCGCTGATTTGACGGCGCCCGAAGAACTGCAAACGGCTCACAGCGTAGGCACCGGGAATGGCGATCAGCAGGGTGAGCGCAACGGTTCCCAGAGCGACCAGCCCACTGGTGATGATGAAGCCGGTGAAGCCTTGGCCACCGTCGGCGACTGAGGCGAGGACGCTGGTGTACGCGTCGAAGCTGATCTCTGCGAGGTTGGGCCAGATACGGGCGGGGTCGGCAATGAGCGAGCCGATGTCCCGCACGGAGAGAGTGATCATGTAGTAGAACGGGAACACCGTCACCACCAGCAGTCCGATGATCACGAGCCACCGGAGGACCCTGAAGAGTTTGGTTTCCGCGATGTCCCGTGAGAACTGCCGTTTCCGCGGCCGTCGGGCGGCCGGAGTGCTCGGACGTATGGGGGTTTCATTCATGACGGTCATCAGGCCACTTCCTCGTCCTTGACGGCGAACTTCATGTAGATCAGGACCATCACTGTCAGGATGGCCGCCAGAACCAGTGCCTGGGCTGAGGCGGAGCCGATGTCTCCGCGGCCGATCAGGTAGTTGAACACGCCCACGCTGACCACTTCGGTGCCGGCGCCGCCTCCGGTGAGGAGGTAGACGTCGTCGAAGTTGTTGAACGTCCAGATGAAGCGGAGCACGCTGAGCACGGCGATGGTGGGGAGCAGTTGCGGCAACAGGATGTGCCGGAACATTTGGGTTGGTACGGCCCCGTCCATGCGTGCCGCTTCCTCGATGGACTTCGGCACTGCCTGGAGCCGGGCCGTTACGAAGAGGAACACGAATGGGAAGGTCCGCCAGATTTCAAAGGCGATGACCGTGAACAGGGCGGTCGGCACAGGGACAGTCAATCCGAGGATCTCAACCTCGCTCGTGCGGGTGGTCAGGAAGGAAACGGGTTGGTCCCAGCCCAGTGCACCGGTTCCCCAGGCGTTCACGACGCCGAACTGGGGGTTGAGCATGGTCTTCCAAACGAAGGCGGCTGCGACGACGGGCGAGACGTAGGGAAGCAGCATTGCTGCCCGGACGAGTGTGCGTCCGCGAAAGGCGTTGCGGAGGGCCAGTGCTGCCATGAGGCCAACGACAATTGCTCCGCCGGTGCCGAGCACCGAGTAGGTGAGGGTTGTGCCCAGGGAGGACCAGAGTGCTTCGGAGGTCAGGACATTGATGAAGTTGTCGAGTGTGTAGTTGCCGAAGAGGTTGGCTCTGCGGATCTGGATGAGGCGGACGTCCTGGAAGGCGAGCATGACGGTCCAAAGGATCGGCAGGACGACCAGGACCAGGACGATGATGACGCTGGGTGAGACAAGGGCGATACCGGCGCGGGCTTGGCGGCGGCTGACGCTTCCTTTGCGACGGAGTGTGGTGGTGGTACTCATGGTTTTGTCCGTTACTTGAGGGTGGACTGGATGGTACGTGCCGTGTCAGCTGCGCTCTTGGCAGCTTCCGGGCCCGTAGTACTGCCGGTCACCATGGAGTTGATGGCCTTGGCGACGGGTTGCTCTGCCAGCAGGGCACCAGCAAGTGCGCCTTGGCCCTGGGGCACTGCCCAAAGGGTCATCTTCTCGGGTGAAGAGCTCAGCTGGTCAATGACGGATTGAGGGTAGAAGTCCGAGAGCGGTGCTTTGGTAGTCGTACCTGAGGGGAGCGCCTTCCAAGCGTCGATGTAGGCGGTCGGCTTGTCCTTGGTTCCCTGTCGGGCGGGGACTTTACCTTCCGGGGCGAAGGTGAGCCAGCGCTCGTAGCCCTCGCTCATCATGTACTTCACGAAGTCCGATGCTGCGGGTGCAGCTTCAACAGGTATGGCCCAGTTCACCTGTGAACCGAACTGGGCAGCGGACTCACCACTAGGACCCTTGATGGCGGTCACGACGCCGGTGTTCTTGGCAAGGTAGCCGGTGTCGCCGGCACATTCGGCACAGGAGGGCAGCATGTCTTTCCGCAGGCCGGCCAGCTCGTCGAGGATGAACGAGGAGAACATGGTCATGGCTGATCGTCCGGAAAGGTAGTTGGACCGTGCCGTGTTGGTGTCCTGCTCACCGGGGACCGAGTACTTGGTCATGAGTTCGCGGTAGAAACTGAAGGACTCAACGCATTCGGGGCTTTCAAGGCCAATCTTCTTGTCCTGGTCCACGAGTTGGCAGCCGTTGCCCAGTGCCAGATGCTCGAAGGTTTCCTGGTTGGTGGTGAACCCGGAAAAGCCAACACGGCCGTCACCGGTGAGTGCCTGCGCGGCCTTCATGATGTCGTCGTATGTTTCGGGGGCCTTCAGGCCCGCCTTGTCGAAGAGGTCTTTGCGGTAGACCAAGACTGAAGCCCAGGAGTCGGAAGGGACGGCCAGTTGTTTGCCGTCGATGCTTGCCAGTTCCAGAGACCGGGATGCAAAAGTTTCCTTGCCGAGATCGTTGACGACCTTTGTTGCGGCGTCGCCGTCGAGCAGATCGTTCGCTTGCAACGCTCCGACCCCGGGTAAGCCCAGGCCGCCGATAACATCCGGCAACTCACCCGATGCCGCCGAGGAGACCAGCAGTTGGTTGTACTGTGCTTCGTCAATGGCGACGATGTCCACCTCGACACCTGACTTCTTGGTGTAGTCCGCCGCGATCTGCTTCTGGATCTCCACCCGGTCGGGCTGCCGCTCCAGAGTCCAAACCGTCAGCTTCTGGTTCTCGGCGGGCTGCTCAGAGCCGGCGGTGCAGGCCGAAACTGAAAGGGCAAGGGCTCCCGCAACGATCACTGCTGCTGCAATATGCCGCTTCTTTGCGTTCATGAGAAGTCTCCATGGGTTGGAAAGTTGATCAATCGATCTAGCAATAATGTGAGCATGTGGCGACAGTCACTGTCAAGCAATAAATGAACACTGCTGCCATCACAGCCGAGTGCTGCGCTGTAAGTGTTGAATTTTCGCTAGATCGATATATCATAGTTCTAGCATCTGGCATGGGATAATGTTCCATACTGCGCTCAGAGATCCCCGAGGAGGAGTCCGTGACCGGACCCGTAACACTGCAAGACGTCGCCGATCATGCCGGTGTTTCGCGGGCCACGGCATCGTTGGTGCTGAGGGAAACCGGACGGGTTTCCAAGCAGACCCGGCAACGGGTTTCCGAAGCCATGAGTACCTTGGGCTATGTCTATAACCGCGGGGCCGCGTCCCTTCGCACTCAAACGGCGAACACTATCGGCGTCGTGGTGACACATATTGCCAGTCCCTTCTTCGGCGAAGTCATTCACGGACTTGAAACCGGACTGACCGCCTCCGGATACCTGCCGCTGCTCGTCAACACTGAGGACGACCCGGCACGCCAACACGACGCCATCCGCAAACTACGCGAGCACCAAGTCGCCGGCCTGGCTGTGGTCCCGGCGACCGGAACGAGCGCGGCACTGATCGATGAGCTTCGGGCCTGGAAAATGGAACATGTCCTGGTCAGCCGCTACCTCAAGGACGTCAACGCCCCCTATGTTGGTGCCGATGATGTCGTCGGTGGTCGGCTGGCTGCGACCCATCTGCTCGAAACCCACGGATGCGAAACCCTCGCTTATCTGGGCGGTCTGCCTGCCATCCTGTCACGGACCGACAGGACCGACGGCGTAAGGGAAGCACTCCTCCGCCACGGGTTTGACGCCTCAGCACTTACCGACATGCCAGGTGAGGTCTCCGGTTCCGGTGGACTTGAACTGGGCGAACGGCTCATCGCGTCGGGGCCGTTGCCGGACGGCATCATCTGCCACAGCGACAGCGTCGCGTTCGGTCTCTACCGCGCCCTGAGAATCCATGGCTTGGGCAATGACACCCGCGTCATCGGCTACGACAACATCGGCGGGGCAGCACTCTGGGAACCGCCCCTCACAAGCGTGGCCACCCAAGGCGAGGCGCTCGGAAGACGGGCCGCCCGCATGCTACTCGAACGCATCAAGGAACCGGGCACTCCAAAATCCATCGACAAAACCATCCCCGAGCTGGCAGTGCGCCAATCGTGCGGATGTCCATAGCGATCCGTTTCTTACCTTCCCGCCGACGGAAGAGTGTTCCACGTCGTTGGAACCGGGACGCTCACTCTCGGAAAACGTTCTGATGGAACAATCGGGGGGCTGGGTTCAACTGAACTGCGATTCATCAACCCATGAGCCGTGAAATGGCCCCCAAGTGCGGAGATCAGCCCTGACACATCAGGCGGCGTCAACGCGTAACTGAGCATTACTGTTGGTCCGGGGGTGACGTCAGTGTCCATTTCCTTGGAACAGGACAGGACCATCCGGACCTTACGGTACCGCCCGTGGTGGCCGCTGTAGGACCGGCGCGGTGCCACAGTCTACGAGAGCGAAGTCAACGGCAAGGGCTCTTGCCAGGGTCTTCGCTGTCTGCGGGTCTGTCTGGCGTTGTGTGGTGTGTTAGTTGTGGTGTTTGGCGATCTCTCCCAGGCGTCGCTCGGCGAAGTCTTCGACGTCCTGGTAATAAATTGCCATTTGGGTCTCTGTGTTGTCGACACCTTCGATGGTCCACAATTCTTGGGCGAGGATTCGCCGCAGGTCGTCGAATCCGGCGGTTCTCATTTGGACGAGAAAGTCGCGTCCCCCGGTGACGATGGAAACCGATTCGATGCTGGGCAGGTCGAGGAGACGACGAAAGACTTGGTCGCGGTCGAAGCCTGATTTGACGCTGATGGAGACGTAGCTGGAAACGGTGTAGCCGATCCTTGCCCAGTCGATGTCGACACTGAATCTTTTGATGACACCGAGGCTGGTCAGTCGGGTGATCCGTTCTGATATTGACGGAGAGGAAAGTCCCACGCTTTGGGCCAGACTCTTGAGGCTGGCCCTGCTGTCCTGTGCGAGGGCTTTAAGAAGTTGGACGTCTACCGCATCAAGCTCCACGGTGTCGGCTGTTTCGTTAAGCCTGTCCGCCAGTCCCTGAAGGGGTCCTTCATTCATGTTTTTCCTCCTTGGCGGTGACCTTGTGGTCTGCACGAGTCAGTGTAGCGGCGATTCGGGGAGGGCAGGTTGGGCCACCCGTTGTGTAGTGATCGTTGGAGGCCCAACCTGGACAGTTACGAGTTGTGGGATGGGTTAGGCGTCTCTGTCAACTCCTGAGCGATTTCCTGCTGTGCTGGCTTTGGCGGCGATCTCCTGTACCCGTGCGCGGCAGGCGTACCAGCCGAAAATAAGCAGAGGGATGCCCAAGATCACGAAGGTTCCCACTGTGAGGGTGCCGGTGGGGAAGTCAAAGGCCATGAGGACGAACACCGCGAGGTAGAAGGCCAGGGATATGTAGGCGGTGAACGGGGCGCCGGGAAGCCGGAACGCGGGGCGCTTGGCAAGTCCTCGCTTCGACCAGCGCTGCAGTTGGATTTGGCATAGAAGGATGGTGCCCCAAGCCGAGACGACGCCGATGGCGGCGAGATTGAGCATTATCTCGAATGCCTGGCTAGGAACCACCAGGTTGAGGATTACTCCCAGAATCGCGAAGGCACTGGTTAGGAGGATTCCTCCGTACGGGACGCCGGCGCTGTTCATTTTTGCGGTGAACTTGGGCGCCGTGCCTGCCAACGACATGTTGCGCAGGATCCTGCCTGTGGAATAGAGCCCCGCGTTGAGTGAAGAGAGTGCTGCCGTGAGGACAACGAAGTTCATCGCGGAGCCGGCGATCATTCCGAACTGGCCGTCTCCTAGGCTGGCGAAGAACGTCACGAAGGGGCTCTGGCCGGCCTTGTAGGCCGTGAAGGGGAGGAGGAGGGTCAGCAGAAGGACGGAGCCGATGTAGAACAGCGCGATGCGGTAGATGACCGATCGGATGGCTTTGGGCATGGTCTTGGCCGGGTCCTTGGCTTCGCCGGCGGCTGTGCCGATGAGTTCCGTTCCGGAGAACGCGAAGATCACGCCTTGGATCACAAGGACCGTGGCTAGAACCCCACTGGGGAAGAGTCCGCCGTTGTCAGCCCACAGGTGGATCCCGGGGGTTACGGTGCCGCCTTCCGTCCGCAGCGGCCACGCCGCTGCAAGAACCACAGCACCCACGATCAGGAAAACGGACAGCGTGGCGACCTTGATCAGAGCAAACCAGTACTCCAGTTCTCCGAAGATCTTCACGGAGAGAAGGTTTAGCAGGAGCACCACGGTGAGGGCAATCAATGCCAGTGCCCATTGCGGAACCGAGGTGAACGCTGACCAGAAATGGGCGTACAGGGCAACGGCGGTGATGTCTGCGATGGCGGCAGTAGCCCACATGAGGAAGTAGAGCCAACCCGCGGTGAACGCTGCCCGTTCGCCCAGGAACTCCCTGGCGTAAGAGATATAGGACCCCGACGTGGGGCGGTGTGCGATCAGCTCGCCCAGGGCGCGCACGACGAAGAAGGAAAAGATGCCGCAGACGACGAAGGCGATGAAGAGGGACGGCCCCACGGAGGCCAGGCGGCCTCCCGTACCCATGAAGAGCCCACTGCCGATGGCGCTGCCGAGGGCCATCATTTGGATTTGGCGGGACTTCAGTACCTTTTTATACCCGCCGTTGTCCCCTTCCTGGGGAACTTTCGGCGGAGTGGCGGGTGGTTGTAGTTGTGCTTCCAATGGGACTCCTGGAGTTTGATGAGGCGCGGCGGACGGTTCTTTTTGTGATGACAGTGCGACGGCCCCTCCCGCGATGGGGGATTCGAGGCTGCCGGTCTCAGAGCTCCATTCCCCACTAGGATCTCGTTGACATGAAGCAAAAGTACCCGCTAGCCTTTGATGAAGCAAGAGATTTTGTGATTTGACTTACAATCAAAGGTAGAGAGCCTACTTTACCTAACTATTCACCTTCGGTCCGTTGTAGTCCGTGTGGATGGCTGGTCAGGGGCTCGCCGATAGTTCAGAGAGAAGACAATGGCTAGAAGCTTCGCCCAGCGCATGAACGGGGTACATCCGTCCGCCATCAGGGATTTGATGAGCCTCGCCGCAGATCCGGAAATCATTTCCTTCGGGGGAGGCTTCCCGGACCCGGAGTCGTTCCCATCGGAGGCTTTCGCCGAAATCCTCAGCGAGCAGATGGCCTCACATGCCAAAGTTGCGCTGCAATACTCCGCCTCTGAAGGCCTTCCATCTCTCCGCTCACACATCGCTGATCTGATGGGCATAGACGGTATTCAGTGCGCGGCAGATGATGTGCTTGTCCTCCAAGGCGCCCAACAGGGGCTGGACCTGGTTGCCAAGCTGATGATCGACCCTGGGGATCTCATCGTCACCGAGAACCCGACCTTTATCGGCGCTCTGGTCGCCTTTGCCCCCTACCAACCCCGATACGCGGTTGCTGAACTCGATGAGGACGGAGTGAACACCGACGATTTGGAACGCGTCCTCATAAGCAATCCCGGGGCAAAGTTCATTTATACCGTTCCTGATTTCCAGAACCCCACAGGGGTGACAATGTCCTTGGAGCGGCGGCGAAGGCTCCTCGAACTTGCCCAGATCCACGACATCCTGATCCTCGAAGACACCCCCTACCGGACATTGCGCTATGACGGATCTTCTCTGCCGTCACTCAAGAGTCTCGACACCACCGGGAGGGTGATCCATCTGGGAAGCTTCTCCAAGATGTTGGCGCCCGCCCTGCGGCTCGGATGGGTGATAGCTCCCGCGGAGATTCTCAGGAAACTCGCGTTGCTCAAACTTGCGGCCGATACCCAATGCAGCACACTGAACATGTCCGTTGCCTCCGCTTTCCTGGACGAGTACGACCTGACAGCCCACACGCGACGTTCTGTGCAGATCCACAAGACCCAGCGGGACCTGGCGCTGGAAACTATTCAGCACACGTTCCCGGACACCATCGACTTCAGCAAACCCGATGGCGGACTCTTCATCTGGCTGACGTTCCCGAAAGGATTCGACGCCGGCAAACATCTGGCCGAGCATGCCATCCCCGAAGACCGAGTGGCCTACGTCCCGGGAGCGCCTTTCTATTCTGTGCTCCCTGAACCCAACCATGCCCGCCTCAGCTACGCGGGAAAGAACCCCGATGACCTGGTGCATGGGCTGACCAGACTAGGAGAATCCTTCCACCGGGCCGAACTTGGACTGCGAGCCATTGCGAAATAACTGCCCGTTAGCCCGCACGCTTCACCCCACCAGCGGAGAGAGAAATCCATGACCACAACCACACACAGGCTCTGGCACTTCCTTGGGTCCAGCCAGATCGTCTCCACAACCGCGACACTCGGTTACAACTGGCACTGCCTGGACATGCAGCACGGCCTATGGGATGAGGCAAAAGTTCTCGCCGCAATAGCCAGCCAACCCACAGAACACTTCGCAGTCCGCCTGCGGAACGCCAGCTACTCAAATATCGGATTCGCACTGGACGCGGGTGCCAGAGAAATCATCGTTCCAATGATCAACAATGCCGAGCAGGCAGCGGCCGTCACGTTCGCAGGACGTTACCCGCCCTTGGGAGGGCGTAGCTGGGGTCCGCTGACGGCACTGTCCGGGTCCAGCGTTCCCGATCCGCAAGAGGCCAACAGCAAGATCCGGCTCGCCGCCATGATCGAAACGCGGCAAGGCCTGGCCAATCTCGACTCGATCATCGACACCCCCGGGATCGACTCCATATTCGTCGGCCCCTTCGATCTTGCCCTGGATCTGGGAACCAGCGTTGACGCCTTGCTCAGTGATCCAGAATCGCCGCTCAAGAGAATCGCGGACGCATGCCGGGGCCGCGGCCTAGAGGTCGGGGCCTACGCTGGTTCCGCCGAAAAGGCTGCGGCATTCGAGGCCATGGGATACGACTGGGCAGTGGCCGACAGCGACACCGCCCTCCTAGCCAGCGGCGCCCGGAACGCCCTTCAAAACCACGCCCAAACGGTCAAAACGGCCTACTAACGAGCCACGAAAGAACAGCTGATGGAAACAGGCAATCCCGAAACGAAGGCAGGGTCCCTCCGCGCTGCGACCGGGCAACACGCCCCGGCCAGTGGGTGGTGGCGGCCAGCACACCACCCGGCGCCCTTCCAATACGTTCAGCGAGGTGACATCATGCCCGCCGCTGACGGTTTCGCAGTTTCTTGGATCCTGCTGCAGGCCCTCGAACCGGAGCACAGATTCCACCGACGCCCACCAACAGGCTAAACACCCCACCCACTGCCCCAGCATTTTGGCTGAACCACCATCAGCAAGAGCAGGAGAACTCCAATGAAAAGCAGAACCCTGATCCGAAAAAACGAACAGCAAACCATCGTTACGCCGCCCAGAGCCAGTATCAAACCGGCCCTCGAAGGGAAGCCCGAACCCTCGAAGCAGGGCCCGGTGGCGGCACCGGCAAAACGCGCATCGCCGCTAAACATCGAGAGAGCTGGATAGGAATGAACGCAGGCCAATTCGCCCGACCGGCCTACCTCCCAACGAAATTAGCAACCACCCCCAGAACCGCCCGGGAAACCATGACTAAACAACGTCATACCGAATGGCACCGTCTTATCGGCGCTGAGGTCGAGATCCGGCGGGGCGGGTCCACAGTCCGAATCGGTATCGTCGGGGACGTAACGTCTGACGCCTCTGCCGTCTGGATCCAGGCAAGCGCGTGTGAACCACGACGAATCTATGATTCAGCAGACGGCTACGAAATATGGGTCGAACCACGCCAACTACCCGGCCCCAACGCGTACCGGATGACCCGGCTGCGACTGTATGAGGACCTCATCTGAGCACGCCGGCAGCGATGCGCCGTGATTCTCGCGGCACCCTCGACCAGCCGACAATCACTATTTCCAGGAAACCCCTATCACCACATAGATATGACCCACATAGATACGACCCACATAGATACGACCCACAGAGCACAGACATCTCGAAGGCACGGCTGGTCAGAGACTGTCCGTGTGTCGTTCAGATAAGACCCCGAATGCGTCAGGATTGCCCGTGATGCACTCATTCCACAGGTCTTCGTCGGTTCTTCTACGTCTGTCAAGGCGTTTGTGCTGCCGTTGCTGAGCTGTTGAGCGTGCGGTAGATATGGCGGGCGAGGTAGCGCTTGATGCAGCGGCGTATTTCTTTGTTGGTTCGCCCTTGGGCGCGTCGTTTCTCCGCATACTCGCGGGTTTTGGCGTCATGGGCCATTTCGGTGACCGCGACCATGTGCAGGGCACTGTTCAGGGACCCGTCTCCGCCCCTGTTCAGTCGGTGGCTGAACGTGTTCCCGGATGATGCGGGTATGGGATTCACCCCGGACAGGGAGGCGAATGCCGCCTCGTAACGGACTCTTCCCTCGTGTGACTATGCAGCGAGGCACTTCGCGGCGCTTATCGCTGCGAACCCTGTTTCCTCCAGCAAGGGTGCGGCGTCACTGACCTTGATCAATTCATCGAGTTGGTTCTCGTTGGCCGTGAGCTGCTCATCGAGGGCAAGGATGTGTTTGGCCAGTCGCACGGCCTCTGTGCGGGCGATCGTCAAGGAGAGCTCTTCCTCTCGGGACCGCCACTTTGAGACCTCAGCGATCTGGGTGCTGGTGAGCTTCCTCCGCCCGTCGATGCCCAGATCATTGCTCCGCACCAGGGCGTTGAGCGCATTGACCGACCGGGTGCGGTCCTTGCTCATGGATTCCCGTGCCGTCACCAGAATCCTCACGCCTTGGCGGATCCCGTGATGCAGGCGGGGGCGGCGCAGCTTGTCCACCGGCAGGGGCAGGGTGGAGATGGCGATCTGGTGGGCGTCCAGGGCGTCGGTCCTGCACACTCCACGGCGCTGTCTGGCATCCATGCGCGGTGCCTCGGCCACAGGGAAGCCGTGGCTGGCTACGGCGCCGGCCAGGATCGCCCCGTAGGACTCGGCACCCTCGATCACCCAGAGAGTATCGGCACTACCATCGGTGCGGCGAGCGACCCAGACGATTGCCCGGTTGATCCCGGCCCCCTTGGCGGGGAAATCCCGGGATTCCAGCAAGGCGCCGGTATTCGCGGCGAGGATCGAGTAGACGTGGTTGCGGGCGTGTGTGTCGACACCGACGGCAAACGGATGGCTATGCGCGACGATAGACATGGCGGTCATTGGTACCTTTCCTCTTCACGGACATGGTTATGGCCGTCGCTGGCCGATACCAGTCCGGGTTCAGGTCACCAAGGAACAGCACTGTGATGGGTCACGCCCCGCAAAGGGGGTGGACAGTCTTCTGATCAAGCTACCGAGGTGGGCCGGACAGGTGCCGGCTGGACCACCCTAATGGACCGACAAATCTACTTGAAGACACCATGCGGGTCAGTTGTGCGGTGAGTCACATCCATGAGGCGGAACGGCCTGCACCCATCCTGCCAGCCAGTCCCAGACCAGCCACTGTCAAGACTCACAGTGGTGCGTTGATGTAAATCGTGTTTTTGAGCGAGCCTCATGGGCCCTGCTGACACGATAAGTGACCTCAGGCTTTAGCGGCCTCGACGAAAGCGCGGATCTTGGCCAGGTCCTTCACACCGCGGGATTCCTCGACGCCGGAAGATACGTCCACTCCCCAGGCGCCAGCCGCCGTTGCGGCGAAAGCCACGTTGCCGGATTCGAGCCCTCCAGCAAGGAGCCACTCCCGCCCATCAAGTTCTTTCTCGCGCACGGAAGCGTAGTCCCACGACTCCCCTGAGCCGGGAACAGCGGCATCGATCAAGAACATGTCCTCGCCCAGATCAGCGAACTCATCCTGCGAGGCACTCATGGTGACGGCCCGGATGAGGCGCATCCCGGCGTCGTGCACTGTTGTGACGTCGTCGGCAGTCCGGTGACCGTGCAGTTGCACCCAGTCCAGGCCGGCGGCGCGTGCCGTAGCCACTGCATCAACGGCCTCCTCGTGCCGGAAAACACCCACGGCATGAACCCCGTCAGGCACCAGCGGCAACAAAATTCGCACCTGGTCCGGGCTGACTTCGCGGGGGCTGGCGGTGAGAACGAAACCAACCGCGTCCGCACCGGCGTCCACCGCTTCACGCACGGACTCGGGCGTGCTCAAACCACACACTTTGACAAACATTCCCGTGCCTCCAGCCGTCATCAGAACGTTTTCCACATATGACGTTAGCAAGCCGCATTGCCAACGCAGAAGCGGCGTCCACCACTAGGCTGGTCGAATGGAGATTATCCGCTTTGCCGATGTCCGTCCCGAACCGTGGCGCAACGGGGGCGGGGTGACGCGCGAACTCGCCAGCCATCCGAAGGCCGCCTCCGCACAGGACGGCGCCTGGGATTGGCGCGTCAGCATCGCGGACGTTTCCAAGGCCGGGGAGTTTTCTGTGTTTCCGGGCATGGAGCGGGTCATCACCATCATCGACGGCGAACTGCTGCTCCTCACGGTGGACGGCTCGGAGCATCCGTTGGAGAAGTACCGTCCATTCCGTTTCTCAGGCGAGGCAGCGTCGTCGGCCGCCCTCCCCACCGGTGATATCCGGGATTTGAACGTCATCGCACGCACCGGCGCTTTCAAGGGCTACACGTCCATCGTTGAGATCTCCAAGAAACGCGCGCACCCGGTCTTCGAGGGCCAGCTGGCCATCCTGCTTGAGGGTAAAGCAACGGTTGCGCCCGGGGCCGTTGTGGAGGAACCAGCCGCTGTGGAGGAAGGGTCCGACGGCGACGGCCCGGCACCCAGCGTCGGCGAACCTGTCGAGCTGTCCCGCTACGACGCCGTGGTTGGCTCGGATACCCGCAGCCCGGAGATCTCAGGCCGGGGCTTCGTCGCAGTAATCTCGATCGATCATGTGGACCCGTCGCACGCCTGAGCTGGTGACGTTAACCACCAGAGGTGGCCACCCCGCACCGGAGTTGCTAGCCTGAAATGAAGGTTCCCCTCTGGAACCTCCGGACGACGGTTCAGTACCCGGCATGCGACAAGACTGGCCAAAGGAAAAAGTCATGTCGTGGTTAATTCTCATTCTCTCCGGGGCACTCGAAGCCGTCTGGGCCGCAGCTCTCCATCGCTCCAAGGGCTTCCGTAAACCCGTCCCCACAATTGTCTTCCTCGTATCTGTCGTGGCCAGCATGGCCGGACTCGCCATTGCGATGCAATCCATTCCCACCGGCACGGCCTATGCAGTGTGGGTTGGTGTCGGCGTGGTACTGACAGCCACCTACGCCATGGTTACCAAAGTTGAACGTGCGACGACGGCCCGGCTGCTTCTGCTTGCGGGCATCGGGGCATGCGTCATCGGCCTGAAGGTGGTGGCATAGCCATGACTAAGAACACTGGAAACACCAAGAACACCGGCAACGGCATCTACTGGATCATCCTCCTGGCGTCAGCGCTGCTGGAAGCCGTGTGGGCCACGGCCCTGGGCTTGTCCAACGGCTTTACGCAACTCATGCCCACCGTGGTTTTTGCCATCACTGCCGTGCTGAGCATGCTCGGCCTGGGTATCGCTGTGAAACGAATCCCCCTCGGCACTGCCTACGCGGTGTGGGTTGGTATCGGAGCTGCGCTGACCGTTGGTTGGGCCATGATCACGGGTGTGGAATCCGCGAGTCCGTTGAAGCTCCTGTTCATCGCGGGAATCGTGGGCTGTGCTGCCGGTTTGAAGGCCCTGCCCGCCGAGAAGCCCGTAGCCAAGGCCGAGTAGCAAGCACTCCCCCCGGCCCTCCATTTCGGGGGTTCCCTGCACACCGTGCCGCGCGCCCGGCACTTCTAGCAGGGAACCCCCGAAATGGCCGGGCAAGGAGGTGCGCCGGGCAAGGAGGTGCGCCGGGCAAGGAGGTGCGCAGGACTCGGACCCCGCAGGAATACCCTTAGCGTCCGTGGAGTTCACGCCATCAAAGGGCACTCTGGAACACCTACGCGTATTGGAGAAGTTCATGACGGCAGTTCAGCTCGGCGATGGCCTCACTGTAAGTCCGCTCGGTTTCGGCGGAATGGCACTAACCCCGGTTTATGGCGGAATCGACCCTGAAGAAGGGCTCAAAACGCTGAGGCACGCGGTGGATGCGGGGATCACGTTCATCGACACCGCGGATGTGTATGGCGCGGGCAGTAACGAGGAACTCGTGAGCAGGCTCTTGAGGGACCGGCGCGACGAGATCCAAGTAGCAACAAAGTTTGGAATTGAGGGCAACCCCGCGGACGGATACACGGGAGTCCGCGGGGATGCACCCTACGTCAGGCAAGCGGTGGAAGCGAGCCTCCGCCGCCTGGATACTGACGTCATTGACCTCTACTACATGCACCGCCGTGACCTCCGCGTTCCGATAGTGGAAACCGTGGAGGCCATGGCGGAGCTGGTCCGTGAGGGCAAGGTCCGGCACCTGGGACTGTCTGAGGTGACAGCCGAGGAGCTCAGGCAGGCCAACGCTGTCCATCCCATTGCCGCGGTCCAGAGTGAATGGTCAATCTGGAGCAGGGATGTTGAGCTCAACGTTGTTCCTGCAGCCAAGGAACTTGGCGTCGGGTTTGTGCCGTATTCGCCGCTGGGCCGTGGCTTCCTTACGGGAACCGTCAGCGCGGGCGACCTCGGCGAGAACGATTTCCGCCATAAGATCCCCCGTTTTGGTGACGAGGCACTTGATGCGAACCAAGCCGTGGTGGCTGCGGTTCGCGAGGTAGCCAGCGGGCTGGATGCAACTCCGGCCCAGGTAGCCCTGGCTTGGCTGTTCGCCCAAGGTCAGCGCCTCGGGATTTCTGTGGTCCCCATCCCCGGCACGCGTAAGACGCACCGGATCGACGAGAACCTGGGGGCACTGTCCCTGCAACTGGGGACAGCACACCTTGAGATGCTTGACCAAGCCGCTGCCGCCGTCGTGGGTTCACGCTCTGCCGACCCCAACTGGGTGTCGCAGGGCCGCGAAGCCAACAACGTAGGCTGAACGAATGGATTCACTTATTCACTCACTGCGTGACGTCACTATCCGCAGCATTTCTGTCAGCGAGATGAACAACAACGTGTATCTGTTGACTTCCAAGTCCACGGGTACGCAGGTGTTGATCGACGCTGCCGACGACCTTCCGGCCATTCAGCAACTCCTGGAGGACGCCGCCGCGGATACTGCCGTGACGCCGAAACTCGCCAGGATTGCCACCACCCACCAGCACTGGGACCACGTCCGTGCGCTGGAGGAGTTGGTGGCCGCCACGGGTGCGGCTACTTCTGCTGGAGCGGACGACGCCGACGCGTTGCCGGTCCCGGTGGATGTTCGCCTTGGTCACGGCGACGTTGAGCGGTTTGACGATGTTGAGCTCACGGCAGTCCACTTGCGCGGACATACCCCGGGCTCGATCGCTTTCGTGTACCAGGATCCGGACGGGCCGGCCCACATTTTCAGTGGCGACTCGTTGTTTCCGGGCGGCGTCGGCAACACACAGAACGATTCCGCACGTTTCACTTCTCTGTTGAACGACGTGCAGGAGCGACTGTTCGATGCCTATCCGGATGAAACCCTGGTGCACCCGGGCCATGGATTACCCACCACCCTCGGCGCCGAGCGGCCACACCTTGAAGAGTGGCGCGCCCGAGGCTGGTGACTTGCGGGGCCTGCTCTGCGTCCTAAACCCTAGGAATAGCGCGCAGAGCGGGCCTCACAACGATGCCGCCTGAAGTTGCGGGGCCTGCTCTGCGTCCCAAACCCAAGGAATAGCGCGCAGAGCGGGCCTCACAACGCGAGACCTAGCGGCCGCGACGCTCGTTCGAGGCCGGAGCCGATGCACGACGCGGACCGCTGCGTGCCGGACGACCCGCGCCCGAGCCACCGCGACCGGAGTTGCCGGAAGCACCTGAACCATAGGATCCGCCGGACGTAGCGCCCGTTGCGGAAGACCAAACGGCCTTGTTTCCGCCGGTACGGGTGCTCGTGGTGGATGCCGTGCGCGGAGCCGAAGCTGAGCGCTGGCCGGTAGCCGGACGTCCGCTGCGGCCGTTCTGGCCCTGGGAGCCGGGAACGTCATTCCGGTGAGTAGCGCCGGCCTTGCCGCGACCGCGGGGGCTGCGGGCGACGTCGTCGTTCATTGCTGCGCGGCGATCTGCACGATTGGTGTCCGTGCGAACCGGCTCAGCCCCAACCTTGCCGCGTCCGTTGCGACCCCCACGACCACCAGCGGTGGGCGCCGCCTGGGTGGAGCGGCGGGCGCGCTTGCGCTGGGCGTTGGCGCCGGTGGAGGTGCCGCCACCCTGCTGGGTTTTCGCAGCGAGTAGGGCCGCACGGGTGCGGGGATCAACCTTGTCCGCGATGTCGCCAACGAGCTCGGCAACCAACGGGGAGTTGGCCGTGACCCGCTCGAAGGAAACATCAACGCCGGCAGCCTTCATGAGCTTCTTGACGTCGCTCTGCTGCTCGGGGAGCGTCAGAGTAACCACGGTGCCATCGGAACCTGCGCGGGCCGTACGGCCGGAGCGGTGCAGGTATGCCTTGTGCTCTGTGGGCGGGTCCACGTGGATGACGAGTTCAACGTCGTCAACGTGCACGCCGCGGGCTGCGACGTCGGTGGCCACCAGGACGCGGACGTCACCGTTGGAGAACTCGGCAAGGTTGCGGTCGCGGGCGTTCTGCGACAGGTTGCCGTGAAGGTCGACGGCGGGGATGCCGGCATCCGTGAGGGTCTTTGCGAGCTTGCGGGCGTGGTGCTTGGTCCTCATGAAGAGGACGCGGCGGCCGGCGCCGGAGGCCAGTTCAACAATGAGCTGCTTCTTGACGGTCTGGTCGTTGACCACCAGGACGTGGTGTTCCATGGTGGTGACAGCGGCCTGGGGATCGTCCACGGAGTGCGTCAACGGGTTGGACAGGTAACGGTTGACCAGCTTGTCAACACCGTTGTCCAGCGTGGCGGAGAAGAGCAGGCGCTGACCCTGGGTGGGGGTCATGTCCATGAGCTTCTTGACTACCGGGAGGAAGCCGAGGTCGGCCATGTGGTCAGCCTCGTCCAGCACGGTGACCTCAACGGCTTCGAGGGTCAGGATGCGCTGGCGGATCAGGTCTTCGAGGCGGCCCGGGCAGGCGATGACGATGTCGACGCCGGCGCGCAGCGCCTTTTCCTGGCGTGCCTGGGAGATGCCGCCGTAGATGACCGTGGTGTTCAGGCCCATGGCCTTGGCCAGCGGCTCGATGGTGGCGTTGATCTGGGTTGCCAGTTCACGCGTCGGTGCAAGGACCAGGCCCATGGGGCGGCCGGGCTTGCGGAAGTGCTTTGCTTCGCGCTCGGCCAAGCGGGCCACGAGCGGGATGGCGAAGGCGATGGTCTTGCCGGAACCGGTGCGGCCACGGCCCAGGACGTCGCGGCCTGCGAGCGTGTCCGGGAGGGTCTTGACCTGGATGGGGAATGCCTCTTCGATGCCATCTGCGGCGAGGGATTCAGCAATGGGCTTGGGCGTGCCAAGGGCAGCAAAAGTAGTCATGTACTTAGATGTCTTTCGGGCGGTGTCCAGGTGCGGACATCGGCCCCCGACGCCGGTTGGGCCAGGGGTTCGCCGAGGAAAAGTCAGGTGGTCTACCGATTCGCTTCATCAGCGGTGGCCGGGACCAAATAGAACGCGTTCATCGACGCAGGATGTGCCTCTCACATGAAAACTGCCCTGTCGCGTAGCCTGTCAGGCCACCTGCTTCAGGGCGTCACTGCACATCAAGTGATTCCATCCTAGCAGTATCCGGGCGAGGGCCCGCATCGGGGCAGGTCAAGGTCCCGTTGCGGGCACCCAAGTAGGTAGCAGATCAGGTCGTTCCCAGCGCTGGGAACGACCTGATCTGCTACCTACTTGGGTTGGGTGAGTGAGAGCTCCGGTGCGGCGCTCGCGGTTTCCGCATCGGGCCTGCGGGCGGCGACCCGGGGCGCTATGACAACCCCGACGACGGCGATCACGGCCGTCAGCGCAAAGACCGCAGCGAAGGGGCCGGCAGTAAAGGCCGCGAACACGAGCCCGGTTGCAGCCAGTGACAGTGCGCCACCGAGGGAATCGGAGATGGACATGGCCGCACTGTTGAAGCCCTGGTTTTCCTCTGTGGAGAGCGCCAACGTCATCACGGAGAGCCGCGGGTACATGAGCCCCATGCCGCCGCCGGCCAGGATCCACCCGGCAATGGCCACGGCTGCGGGCAGGGCAAATGCTGCGGTCACCAGGGTGGAGATCACGGCCATCAGCACCAAGGCAGCGCCGATCTTGACGGCAAGATCGTCCGCCAGCCGCGCACCGAGCTTCCCTTGGATGGCCGATGCCCCGGCCCACGCCAGCGCGGCTCCGGTCAGCGTCAGCCCGGCAAAAGTGGGGGTGAACGCGTACCGCTCCGTCAGCAGGTATGGCAGGTACACCTCGGCCCCGAAAAACGCCGCCGAGGCCAGGCCGCGGACCAGGATCACGCTGGGCAGTCCGCGTCGGGCGGTCAACGTTCCGCGCGGTACCAGCGGCTTTACCGCGATCAGGGCAAGGACGAGCGCGACGACGGCAATCACCCCGCCGAAGCCCGGCACCTCAGCGGAGAGGTTCAGTCCGAGGACGGCGACGGCGGCGAGCGCCGCCCAGCCCATCCGACCGAAAGCCCATGGGACGGGCTCGGCAGCGGGTTCGGAATCCATCCCCCGCACAGCCGGGACCACCATCAGCAAAGCAGGCACCACCAAGCCCACAACGCCGAGGAACACCCAGTGCCAACTGCTCAGCTGGGCCACAACACCCGCAGCGAACGGCCCCACCAAGGAAGGGACCACCCAGGAGGCTGCGAAGGCGGCAAAGATTTTAGGGTGCAGCGCCGGCGGGTACACGCGGGCCACCAGGACGTACAGGGCAACGGTCATCGCACCGCCGCCAAGGCCCTGCACCAAGCGTCCGAGTACCAGGATCTCCATTGTCCCGGCCGTGCCCGCAATGAGCAGGCCAGCTACGAACAACGCAACCGAGGAGTACAGGGGCGCCGCGGGACCACGACGATCTGACCAGTTACCAGCCGCCACCATGCCCATGACGCCCGTAGCCAGCGGGCCTGCGAAAGCCAGCGCGTAGAGGCTGGCTCCGTCCAGGTCGCGGCTGACGAGCGGCATGATGGTGGTCACCGCGAGGGACTCGAAGGCGCTCAGGAACACGAGCGCGCAAGCCCCCACGGTGGCAAGCAGGTATGGACGGTGGAGTATCCCGGCCGTTGAGGTGTCAGAGGTCATGGACGTCAGCCTAGAACCTCAACTAATGTTGAGGTCAATCCACCGCCCACCCCACCGAAAGCGACCCATGCCGCCAGTCGAAACGCACCGGCCCCTCACTATTGGTGAGCTGTCCGAACGGAGCGGAGTGTCGGCGTCGGCCCTTCATTTCTACGAACGCAACGCGCTCATCGAAGCGGAGCGAACGGCCGGCAACCAGCGGCGCTACCGGCGGGACACGCTGCGGCGGGTGGCGTTCATCAAGACATCCCAGCGGGTGGGCTTGCCGTTGAAGGACATCCGCGAGGCGCTGGACTCGCTGCCTGACGGCCGGACCCCCACCAAGCGCGACTGGGCCAGGTTGTCCTTGCGATGGCGCAAGGAGTTGGACGATCGCATCGCTGCGCTGCAGCACCTGCGCAACGACCTCGACGGCTGTATCGGCTGCGGCTGCTTGAGCCTGAAGTCCTGCACGCTGCAGAACCCGTCGGACGAACTCGGGGCCTCCGGCGCGGGCGCCCAGCGCTGGACTTTGCCGGAATAGCAACAGGCATTGCCTTTGAACGCAGCGCCACGGCACGCTTGGGTTATGACTGAAAAGACGCACGACGCCGGCGCTCACCAGCACGGTCAGCACACCCACGATGGCGCTCAGCAGAGCGGCCTGAACCTTCATGAGGACGCGGACAATGCCGTGGACATGTGGGACGGCATGTACCGGGAGCGCGCCAAAATTTGGAGCGGCAACCCGAACCCTCAACTGGTTGCCGAGGCCACTGGACTGGAACCCGGGAAGGCGCTGGACCTGGGCTCAGGGGAAGGTGGCGACGCTATCTGGTTGGCACAGCAGGGCTGGACCGTCACCGCGCTGGACGTGTCCGCCGTCGCGCTTGAACGCGCAGCTGCGCATGCAACGGAAGCCGGGCAGGCGGAACGGATCACGTGGCAGCAGCAGGACCTCACCGAGTGGGAGCCGGAACCGGTGTTCGATCTGGTCTCGGCCCAGTTCCTCCATTCCCCGTTGTTGCCGTGGCGGGACTCGGCAACAAAAGCCGCTGCCGCGGTGGCACCCGGCGGGACGTTGTTGATCGTGGGGCACCACCCCCACGGTCTCCCTCCGTGGAGCCATCACCACGAGTCCGGCATGTTCTTCACACCGGAGCAGTTGGCGGGTGCCTTGCGGCTGGATCGCGAGCCGTGGTTTGTTGAGGTCCTCACGGACAGGGCGCGGACTATTGAAGGGCCCAACGGCGAGTCCGGCACCACCCTGGACACGGTCCTGAGGGCGAGGAAGCACGCCTAAACACCGTGGGGCAGCAGTTCCCCGTAGGGCGGCACCACTGTTCCGGTGGCGGTGGAGTCCGGGTTCAGCATCCAGCCCACCCGTTTGGCAGTGTTCAGCATGACCACGCTCTCCACCAGTTCGATGCCCGGGATCCGCTGCTGGATGGTGAGCTCCATTTCCATGACATCGGCCAGGGATCGCAGCCACATGATCATGGTGAAGTTGGTCCGGCCTGTGGTGGAAGCTGAGAACCGGACGTTGCGGATGGCCCTGAGTTCCGTGGCAGCGGCCTCGTGCTGGCCGGCGGGAACGTTCGCGAACCATTGCACGGTGATGGGAAACCCGGAGAACTGCTGGGCAATTTCGCAGCGGAAGGACAACATCCTGCTGGCCAGTACACGACCGAGTTGCCGTTGAACCGTTGCTGGATTGCGGCCGAGGGCCCGGGCAATTTCCGCTGCGGTGGCGCGGCCGTCGCGGGCGAGGAACGGGATGAGCGCCAGATGGCTTTCCGGGAGCGGGACCACGATCGCGTCGGGTGCTGAGGGGTTGGCCGACTCGGGTCCCGCGAGCGCCCGGAGTGCCTGTTGTTCGGCTTTGCTGAGCACGTTCAGCCTCCACGCATAGCCGCTGGTGTGGATCCGTGTGCAGAGGGCTGTGTGGTACTTGGTGAGGCCCCGGATTTCCTTGAGCCTGGGCAGCAGTTGTGTGCTGAACTGTTCCAGGTCCTGGGTGATGACGGTGAGCGTGAGGTCGCGGTTGCTGGCGGCTTCCTCCACGGTGATGACCTCGGGGAGCTGGGCAACAGCGGCGGTGACACCAGGCCGCAGGTGCATTTCGCAGTCGATGTCCACCATGGCCAGGCACATGTCTTTGGGATCGCCCATCAGGTGCGCGGTGGTCCACGCTGCGCCTGCCGCCCGCAGGCGCTCCCACCGGGTGGCCAGTGTGGTGGCGTGGACGCCGAGGACGTCGCCGGCGTCGGACCAGCTGATCCGGGGCGACATCTGTAAGGCGTTGATCAGCCGCAGATCTTCTTCACTGAGCTCCATGAGCTAATTCTCCCAGATAGCTGCATAAATCCTGTGCTTTATGCAGAATCAATGCATATTTCCAGATGTTTCACGGCATGTGAATCACATCACCCCAGAATGGCATAAGGAACCCATCCCCGAGCACCACAGGAGCCCTTATGACCATCGCGGCTGACGCCAAGGAACTGCGGGACGACATCGTCCGCCTCCGCCACGACCTCCACCGTGAACCCGAAATCGGACTGCAGCTACCCCGCACGCAGGAGAAGGTACTCAAGGCGCTGGATGGGCTGCCGTACGAGATCACCCTTGGCAAGGAAACGACGTCGGTCACCGCCGTTCTGCGGGGCGGCGCGGATCACGCGTCGGCCGAGAAGCCCGTGGTCTTGCTGCGAGCGGACATGGACGGACTTCCGGTCCAGGAAACCACGGGCGTGGACTACACCTCCCGTGTGGATGGCGCGATGCACGCCTGCGGTCACGACCTCCACACCTCCATGCTCGCCGGTGCGGCCACCCTCCTGGCAGAGCGTCGCGATCAGCTGGCCGGCGATGTGATCCTCATGTTCCAGCCCGGCGAGGAAGGCTTCGACGGAGCCAGTTACATGATCAAGGAGGGTGTCCTTGATGCCGCCGGTCGTCGCGCTGACACCGCCTACGGAATGCATGTGTTCTCTTCCCTGGAACCGCACGGGCAGTTCGTCACCAAGCCCGGCGTCATGCTCAGCTCCTCGGACGGACTCGTTGTCACCGTGCTTGGCGCGGGCGGCCATGGCTCAGCTCCTTACTCAGCCAAGGACCCCGTCACCGCCGCTGCCGAGATGGTCACCGCACTCCAGGTCATGGTCACGCGCCAGTTCAACATGTTCGATCCCGTAGTCCTGACAGTCGGTGTGCTGCACGCAGGAACCAAGCGCAACGTCATCCCCGAGACCGCCCGCATCGAGGCCACCATCCGGACCTTCTCCGAAGAGTCCCGCCGGAAGATGATGGAAGCAGTACCCAGGCTTCTGCACGGCATCGCGGCAGCCCACGGTTTGGAGGCGGACGTGCACTACCAAGAGGAATACCCCCTCACCATCAACGACGACGACGAAACCACCACCGCGGAGAAAGTCATCGCCGGAATGTTCGGTGAATCCCGGCACACCCGCATGGCAACTCCCCTGAGCGGGTCCGAGGACTTCTCCCGTGTCCTCGCCGAAGTCCCCGGCACCTTTGTGGGACTTAGTGCCGTTGCCCCCGGCGCCGACCACACGACGTCGCCGTTCAACCACTCCCCGTACGCACTGTTCGACGACGGCGTCCTCACCGACGGCGCCGCGCTGTACGCCTCACTTGCCGTATCCCGCATCGCTGCCCTCGCCGGCAACTAACCCCAGCCCCTCCCCACCTTGGAGAACCACATGACCGCCACCGTAGGAACGTCCCCGGACGTCAAGGTCCACAAGTCGCACATGCGAACGCTGGTTGGTACCGGCATCGGCAACGCCGTTGAATGGTACGACTGGGCCATTTACGCAACGTTTGCGCCATTCATCGCCAGTGCCCTGTTCAGCCAGGCGGACCCCACCTCGGCGATGTTGTCCACATTGGCGATCTTCGCCGTCGGGTTCGTTGCCCGCCCGTTCGGCGGCTTCGTGTTCGGCTGGATCGGCGACAGGATCGGCCGCAAGACGTCCATGACCGTAGCTGTGGCATTAGGGGCGGTGGGTAGCCTGCTCATCGGCATCGCGCCGACGTTCCAGTCCGTAGGCGTCTTCGCTTCGGTGATGCTGCTGGTGGCCCGGCTGATCCAGGGCCTGGCGCACGGTGGTGAGTTGCCGTCGTCGCAAACGTACTTGTCCGAGATGGCACCCAAGGAACACCGCGGCTTCTGGGCCACCCTCATCTACACGTCCGGCACTGCCGGAATCCTGGCCGGTACCCTGCTGGGTGCCATCCTCACGGGCGTCCTGAGCAAGGAAGAAATGAACGACTGGGGCTGGCGCATCCCGTTCCTGATCGGCGGCGCACTGGGCATCTACGCCCTGTTCATGCGGGCCAAGATGAAGGAAACCGAGGCGTTCGAAGCTGAAGCTCCCAACGAGAAGCGGCTCCCGATCCTGCCGCAGATCATCAAGTACCGTAAGCAGGCGCTGCAGGTTATCGGTCTCACGGTTGGCCTGACCGTTGTGTACTACATCTGGGGTGTGGTGGCGCCGAGCTACGCTGCATCCTCGTTGAAAATGGACCGGGGCGCAGCGCTCTGGGCTGGTGTGATCGCCAACGTGGTGTTCATTGCGGCCCTGCCGTTCTGGGGCAAACTGTCCGACCGCATCGGCCGCAGGCCCGTGATCATCGCATCAGCCGCGGGCGCCGCGTTGCTGCACTTCCCCATGACGTGGCTGCTCAAGGACTCCCCGTGGCAGCTCGCAGTGTCCATGTCCGTGATGCTGTTCTTCATCGCCGGCAGCGCTTCGATCGTCCCAGCCGTCTACGCGGAACTGTTCCCGACGCACATCCGCACCATCGGCGTCGGCGTCCCGTACTCCATCTGCGTCGCGGTCTTCGGTGGCACGGCCCCGTACCTGCAGACGTGGCTCGGCAGCATCGGGCAGGGCTACCTGTTCAACGTGTACGCCGTGATCCTGCTGCTGGTGGGCATCGCGTTCGCCTTCTCCATCCCGGAGACCAAGGGCAAGGACCTCACCGTCTAGCCCCCTCCCCCAACTAGGTCGCAGATCAGGTCGTTCTCAGCGCTGGGAACGACCTGATCTGCTACCTACTTGGGTTAAACGAAGCGGTCGCGGCCTGCCCGGTAGCCGAAGAATGCCGCCAGCGAACCAACCACCAGGAACAGGATTCCAGCGGCCGCGAATTCGCCCGTCGCCTGATGGAGTTGGCCTACCAACAGCGTGCCCACCGATCCCACTCCATACCCGACGCCCTGCATCATCCCGGACAGGTGCGCGGCAGTATGGGCGTCACGCGTGCGGACCATGATCATGGTCAGCGCTACCGCGGTGAGCGAACCCTGGCCCAGCCCATTGAGTCCGGTCCACACCCAGATGAGCTCCGTGGGGCCAAAAATGGTCAGCGCAAACCCGCCACCCGTCATGAGTGCCACCACCATGTTGATGATCCGCTGGTCCTTGAAACGCGTGGCCAGCGCCGGGGCAAACAGCGAGCCGAGCATCTGAAGCACAATCGACACCGAGACAATCAGCCCGGCCGTACTCCCGTCGATCCCCCGGTCTCGCAGGATCGGCGCCATCCACGCGAACACGCTGAAGGACATCATGGCCTGCAGCACCATGAACATGGTCACCTGCCAGGCCACGGCTGACCGCCACACGTTCACGCCGCCGTGGACGGCCTGGTGCTTGACCGATGGCTGGCGGATTGCCAACGGCAGGAACAGCAAAAGTACGACGGCGGCCGGCACCGCCCAGAACCACAGAGCCGAGGTCCAGTGGCCGGTTGCCGTAAACACCGGATACGTGAACCCCGCGCCAAGGGCGGCCGAAGCGCAGATCGCCGTCGTGTAGAGGCCGCCCATCAGGCCAAGCCGGTGCGGGAAATCCCTTTTGACGACCCCCGGAAGGAGCACATTGCACAACGCGATGGCCGCTCCACAGGCCGCGGTACCTGCCAGGAGGGTAGGGAGGTGTCCTATTCCCGGGATGTCCAAGGGCCTCAGGAGCAAGCCCGCCGTAAGCACAGCCATAGCCCCGAGGAGCACCCGTTCCGCACCGAACCTCCGGGCCAGACTGGGGGCAAGGGGTGCGAAGACGCCCAGCAAGGTCACCGGCACCGTGGTGAGGACCACCAGCGACCAGCCCGGTAGGCCGGCGTCGGACGTTATTTCCGGTAGAACCGCAGAGAAGCTCGAGAAGACTGTCCGAAGATTGAGGCCTATCAGGACCAGGCAGATACCCAGGTAAACGAGACCTCTCTTGCCGCGGAGCTGTGTGGGATCCGGGGCCGGCTCTTCGTCGATCTCAGCGTCCACCGCGATCTCAGGGAGGACTGACTTCTCTGGGTAGCCGGGGGTCTTGGAGGAGGTCACACGTCCTATTCTGTCAGCAGGCGCTTACCGAGCCCCAGCCGGCGGCCAGTGCCCGGGATGTGACCGGATGTCAGGGGACGATTTCCTGTCCGCGCCAGGTGCTGCCGTCACGAGTGAACTGCCAGCGGATGTGGGGATCGCCTGAGAGGTCCAGCCAATCCAGATCCGTCATGTCGATACTGATCCAGGCAAAACGCTCCATGGCCATCGCATCGTCACCCGGGCCATCCACTGGCTGATCCGGGCGAGGAGAGCCCGGAACAAGCCGTGAGGCATAAAGGTGGCGGCTGTTCGGGCTGAACCGCTCCCAGGCCCGGCGTCGCTCGCTCTCATCGGTGACCACCTCAGCGTTACCCAAGATGCGCAGCTGAACCCCGCGGTCGTCGTCGTACAAGGTCAGTGCCACCCGTGGCTGATGGCCAATCTCCGCGACCTTAAGGGACAAGGAATTGGTGGCCACCATGACCCGGCCAGCGGCGCGGTCCACCTCCCGGATGATGACCGCGCGGACCCGTGCTCCTCCGTCCGTTCCCGTGGTGCCCAGGAAACCGAGCGTAAAAGGGGTGCGCCCCTCCGTGGCCGCCACCAAGGAACCGAGGGCCAGCTCCAGCGTCTCCGCGCTTGTGCTCATTTACGGAGACAATCAGGAGACACAACCCGCGTGGTGCTGGCTGGATTGTTGACCAAAGCGGCCGCGGGACGGATCGGGCGCAGCTGGAGGTTCCCGCCGCAGTTCGGGCAGGACCTGTTGGGGAAGCGAGCAACACAGTCCGGGCACCACGTGCACTCAAAAGTGCAGATGTAAGCCTCGCCGGAAGGCAGGATGTCACGGTCGCAGCATTCACAATTCGGGCGGATCTCAAGCATCAGGCAACTCTACCCACAGGGGCACAACTCCCCCGGCACGGCCGCGGACCGGGGCTGATCGTCTGATCCGGAACGCAGAGAATCCTCGCATCCGAACCCAAGTATTCTGGAGGTGATGAGTGAAACCCCAGATACCCCTCGACCCGTCACCCCCGGCAGCCAAGCCTCCTTCGGCACCTATGGTGGCCGGCCGGTCAGTTTTGTGCGCCGCGGCACCCGTTTGCAGGGGCGTAGGCAGGCGGCCTGGGAAGAGCATGCTGAGCGTTGGGCCATCCAAGTCCCCCGCCACGTGGCCAACACGTCCGTTCACCCCGACTACACGTTCGACGCCGAGGCTGTGTTCGGACGCAAGGCACCCCTGATCGTGGAGATTGGCTCCGGACTGGGTGACGCTGTGGTTCATGCCGCGGAGCAGAACCCGGACAAGGACTTCCTCGCAGTAGAGGTCTACACCCCGGGCCTGGCCAACACCATCATCAAGATCAACAGCCGCGGGCTGACCAACGTGCGGGTGGTGGAAGCCAACGCCCCTGAGGTCCTGGAATCAATGCTTCCCGAAGGCTCAGTCAGCGAACTCTGGGTGTTCTTCCCCGACCCCTGGCACAAGGCACGGCACCACAAGCGCCGCCTCATCCAGCCTGCCTTCGCTTCGGTGGCTGCCAAAGCGCTCGAAAAGGGCGGCTACTGGCGCATCGCAACCGACTGGTCCAACTACGCGGTACACGTCCGCGACGTGCTGGCAGAATCCACCGAGTTCGAGAACATGCACGAAGGCGAGCGCAGCGGCGAGGAGAGCCCCCTGACGCAGGTGTGGCAGTCCGGCGTCGAGTCTGTTGTTGGCGGTGCGCCCGTCAGGGAAGGCCGCGCGCCTGTCAGTACCGAGCACACCGGACCGAACGAAGGCGTGGATGATGAAGGCGGCTGGGCTCCGCGGTTCGACGGCCGGATCCGGACCAGCTTTGAGAACAAAGCCCACGAGGCCGGGCGCATGATCTTCGACCTCACCTACCGCAAGATCTAGCCGCCGGACTTTGGGGGAATCATGAGTTATCAGCCACCGATCGAGTACTACCAACAACCGCAACGTTCCGGCAACCGGGGGTTGGGCGCCGGGATCACGAGCATCGTCGCTGCCGTGCTTTCGCCGATCGCCGCGGTGGTCAGCATCCCGTTGGGCATCGCCGCCGTGGCATCTGCCATGAGCCGTTACAACGAGGGCAACGATGCGTGGTGGTTTGGTGCGCTTGTCCTGGCGGGGGCTGCGGTGCTGCTGGCCATTGTTGCTGTGGTGTGTGGGCTGATCGCCGTCTTTCGTGCCGGCCGCATGAACGCAGGACGCATCACCGGCATCATCGGATTGTCCATCATGGCGGTCAACATCTTCGGCATTGTCTTCATGGTGTTCTTGGTGCTCGGCTCAGGTCAGGGGTTCTAAATGCCGCAGGTGCGCGCCGAGCGGTTCATCCGGCTGGATCCGGAAACGGCCTTCGCCCTCTCCCAGACCACCGGCGAGTTCCGGCTGAAATGGGACCCCTTCATCTCTGAACAGGGATTCCTGGATGGAGCCACTGCAGCGGGCAAAGGCGTCAGGACGCGAACGGTGTCCCGCATGGGCCTGAAAATGGTGAGCGAATATGTCTCCTACATGCCTCCCAAAAATGTGGGCATGACCATGGTGTCCGGGCCCTGGTTCTTTGAGAATTTCGGTGGCGGTTGGCGGTTCACACCGGACGACGGCGGCACGCGGGCAGTCTGGAAGTACACCTTTTCCTGCCGGCCGGCTTTGCTGAAGCCCGTGGCGGAGAGGATCGGCGGCTGGTCCTGGGCCGGGAAATTGAGCGTCGGATTGAGGCGTTCGCCCGGGCCTGCGAGGATCCTGCACTCGTGGCAGAACTCCGCTCGCAAGGCGAAGGCGTACCTGGCACCGGCACTGGCGCCGGAGTCACAGAGCACTAAGCCCGCTACGGCACCGAAATCGAGGCCACCGTCTTCTCAGCCTCATCGCGAAGCTCAACACCAGCGATGCCAGCCAACTGCACCGGCGTGGCACCTGTGATCTTGATCCGGCCGCTGGCTGTGGCCGTCCATCCGCAGGTGCGTTCCTCGGCGCCGTCCCGGCCCTTCACCCACAGATACAGGGTGCCTTCCAGCGGCATGGACCGGCCCTCAACCTCGAGCTCCGTGCCCCAATTCTTTTTCACCATGCCCACGGTCAGCTGCAATCCACTGTCCGACTGCACCGAGTAGCTCGCATCCGGTTTCGGTGGCTGGTTCACCAGCGGCCCGGCGAGAAAACCAACAGCCAGGCAGGCAGCGGCCACCGCAGCCACCAAAGCCGCCCACCGGCGTCGTGATTTCCGCCTGCGGACGGACAAGTCCACCAGGACGTTCTCGGGAAGCACCTCGGGTTTCGGTTCCAGAGGCGAGAGCCCGTTCGCACCCCCGGCGACGGTGAGGGCAACCGCATCAGCGGCGGGAACGGCGTCGAGCAAAGCCGGCAGGCTCTCCAGCTGCTCCAATTCGTGGCGGCATTGGGCGCAAGCGGCGAGGTGGTCTTCAAACAAGCGCGCCTCCTGTGGCTCAAGGCCACCCAGTAGGTAGGCGCCCAGCAATTGGTGGACGGAGTTGCCGTTCATCGTTCCACCCCCATTTCGTCAAGGATTGTTCGGAGGGCTTTCACGGCGTAGAAAGCCCGGGATTTCACGGTTCCCGCCGGGATATTCAGCTGCAGGGCTGCCTCGCTGACGGTGAACCGCTGGTAGTGCAGGGCCACCAGGACCTCGCGGTGTTCGTGGCTGAGCCGGAGCAAGGCTTCCTCCATGAGGACCCGGTTGAGGAGTTCGTCAACGCGCTCCCTCGCAGGATGGTCCGGGAGGTCTTGTTCGCCGGATTCGGAAGGGCGGCGCTGCGCCTTCCTGTAGTTATCGATGATGACGTTCCGCGCCGTCCGGAAGAGGTAGCTCCGCAGGCTTCCCGTGATCTGCGGGGCATGCTGCCACACCTTAAGGATGGTTTCCTGCACGACGTCATCGGCCTGGTGGGCATCGGAGGTGCAACTCAGAACGAAGCGCTTCAGAGCCGTGCCATGGTCGCGGTACATCGCGGCCACCACGTCCTCGTCCAACGGCATAGCCACCTCCCTCGTTCCGCTGCCTTTCGCTTATACGACGACGCCTGCAAGGAAAAGGTTCAGCCTCGTGAACCATTCTTCCCCCGACGGCGTCATAGGGGTTAGCGCCGGTCCATCCCGGCCGGCTCGTCAAAGGAGCTAGACATGAAGAAACCACTCAGTTTTGGACTCGGTGCGTTGATCCTGACCGCCGCTCTGGCAGGGTGCGGCGGCAGCCCGGGAACCGCCACTACGTCCGCTCCTCCTCCCGCCGCTGCCTCCTCTGCGGCACCTGCCTCCAGCGCATCGGCCACCAGCACCACTGCTGCTTCCGGTGCCGACATGATGGTTGCATCCTCCAGTGCAGGTCAGATCGTGGTGGACGGCGAAGGCATGAGCCTCTACTTCTTCACCAAGGACGTCAAGGACTCGGGAACCAGCGCGTGCACAGCGGCCTGCCTGGACGCGTGGCCTATTTTCACCACGACGTCGGACGCCCCCATTGTTGATGGCGTCACCGGGTCTGTGGGAACCATTGCTTCGCCTGACGGGAAGAAGCACGTGACGCTCAACGGCATGCCCCTGTACTACTACGCCAAGGACAAGGCTCCCGGCGACGTTACCGGCCAGGGCGTGGGCGGTGTCTGGTATCTCGTCAGCCCCACCGGAGAAATGATCAAGTAACGCCGCCGAGGTCGCGGGAAGCCTGCCAGATCGCCGTACGTTTCCCTGCGGCCACGCAGGTTTCCCGCGACCTCGCGGTCCGGCCCATCACCTGAAGGCCCGCAGGATACGTTCCTTGAAAGCGCGTTCGTTGAATAGGTCCTTCCACTCGACCCGAATGAACCGCCAGCCTTCCTCCATGAGTACTTTCTCGCGACGCCGTTCCTGAAAAATGACCTCGTCCGTGGATTTGTAATCGAAGTACTTGGTGCGCCCGTCGAATTCCAAGGCCAGTTTTTCCTCTTCCCAGGCGAAGTCCATGCGATGACGCCCCAGTCTGGACTGGACCTCAAATTGTGGCTGTGGGGGTTTGATGCGCAGCCTCTGCAACAACTCACGGGTCAGCGTCTCACCGGCAGACTCGGACCGTGGATCCGCATTGTCCAAGGCTTTTCGCAACGTGCGGACACCTCGTTTTCCGGCAGAGACTGCTGCCATGTCAGCAAGGGCGCTGATGTTGGCACCCAACCGCAACCCGTGGTCCATGATCACGAGCGCCTTGGGATAGCTAAGCATCCTGACGCAGTCGAAAACGGTGCGTTCCAACGTGGTGGCCCGCAGTCCCCGAACCACCACCACATCGTCTTCCGTAAAGGTTTCCGTGTGCCCACGAACATCCTTGCCCGAACGGTCAGAGGAAGGCCTGGCGGCGTGAAGGACATGAACTTTGTCATCAACACCCCACACGAACAGCCCATGGAGTCGTGCCGCCGACAAATGGCTGTAGACCAAACCACCTGTCGACGACGTCAGGGTTCCATGAGCGTGCGCCATAATACGTTCCATAGCCCGCCTGTTAGGACCCAAGGCGCTCCATTTGTCACTCCTGACGTAGCAGCCATGTCTCAAGCGGTAAAGCACATCGGAGTCCACTAGTTTCTTGATTCGTCGACTGTTCAGACCGAACCGGAGTAACTCGTCGGTTCTCCACAGGTACCCGCTCACGGGTAGATCGGAGACAGTCATGGCGGGAGGGTGAGTTGATGTTGGATCCATCGATTCAGCATGGAGACAACACATCAAGTCGCTGAAGGGGGATGCCCTGCTATGTGGACAGTACAGTGCCGAGGACCCGGGAAAGTGGCGAATTCGCCGATGTTTTGCACACGCCGCCGCAGCTTTGGGGCGAGTTCGAAGGTCCATGCCGCAAGACTGGCCGGTGAACGGGTCCGCTATACTTGCAGGCTACTCAGTGGGGAGAGAACATGGCACAGAAGACAACCAACACGAATCCGCCAAGCCTGCGATTCCTTGCCATCCAAGAGGTGGCCTGGGCTCTGGGAGTAGTGGCTATGATTCTGTACGCGTTCGGCCACGGTACGGATTGGGTGTGGATCGGCCTGCTGACATTGTGGCAGGCGAGCATCATTTGGGGCTTCATCAAGTTCCGGCAAGCCAGAGCAAGCTAGCGCGTCGAGATCGCCGGAACGCGTCGGGATCGCTGGAGTTACCCGGCGATCCTGCAGCGTTCCGGCGATCTGGGCAACGAAGGCACAGGCATCACAGCCGCGCGCTCCCATACAGCTGCCGCACCAGATGCTCGATGTCCGGCTCGTGCAAGGACAAGTCAGCTACCTCAGCTGTGCTGGAGATGGCGGCAAGGACAGTGGCCGCAGAGAGTTTGCGGGGGTCGAAGGAAACGCTGTGCCGGATTCCCTCCGCCTCGATGCCCTGGTGCACGGCGCCGTCAGGCAGTGACAACAGATCAGCCGAATGCACGGGGGCGGCGAGGTCAACCACCATGGTGCGCACGGCTCCGGCGACGTCAGCCAAACCTGTGAGCGGACCGTCGTAGGCGATGGCGCCGTCGTCGACTACCAGGACGCGTTGACACAAACGCTGGATGTCGCTCATGTCGTGGGTGGTGAGCAGCAGGGTGGTGCCGTTCTCCCGGCGCTCCGCATCCAGGAACTGCCGTAGTTTCTCCTTGCTGATCATGTCCAGGCCAATGGTCGGTTCGTCCAGGATGATAAGTTCCGGCCGGTGCAACAGGGCGGCGGCCACCTCGCCGCGCATACGCTGCCCCAGCGAGAGCTGCCGGACGGGCGTGGTGAGGAACTCCCCCAAATCCATCTGCCCGGCGAGTTCCTGGAACCGTGGCTTCCAATCGGCTTCGGGCATGCGGTGCATGGCACCCAGGATGGGGTAGGAGTCCTGCAGGGGCAGGTCCCACCACAGCTGGGAGCGCTGCCCGAACACGACGCCGATCTTCCGGGCCAGCGCTTTACGCTGCGGCACAGGGTTGAACCCGCACACGCTCACGCGTCCCGAGCTTGGCACCAGGACACCGGTCAGCATCTTGATGGTGGTGGATTTGCCGGCACCGTTGGCTCCGATGTAGCCCACAGCCTCCCCCGGTTCCACGATGAAATCGATCCCCCGGACTGCATGAACGGTCTTTTTGCGTCGGCGGAACCTTCCCGCGGGCTCCATGACCTGGAACTCCCGGCTCAGTTCTTCCACTTCAATGATGGGCATATCAGCCTCCTGCGCCGGTGTACTTTTTGATGGCTGCCCGCCAGAGGAGCAGCATGAGTCCGCTGAGGACGACGGCGGCCGGCAGTCCCAGCCAGCCCGTCCATGCAGGGATTCCGGCCGGTCCGTCGAGTCCGAGAATGACCAGGCTGGGTGCGTACGCCACGAGCGTTGCGGGGATGACGAACGTGAAGAAGATCTGGATCGGGAAGAACAGTGCCGCTCCGGGCATGGAGGCAACATACCGTCCCCCGTAGGTGAACGCGTTGGCGAACTGCCTTCCGTCGAGAATCCAGAATTGCATTGCTCCAGCGCCGAGGAAGAGAGCACAGAAGATGGCCGCGCCAGCCAGCGGCGTGATCAGGGCGAGTACTACTTTGGCTGGATCCCACGCGATGTCTGCGAACAGTAAGGCCGCGGCCAAGGCCGCCAGCGCGAAGATCAATCGGCCCACGCGTCTGAGTTGAAAGTCGGAGGTAGCCAGCTGAAGCAGCACGGGAAGGGGCCTCACCAAGAGCACCTCCAGCTTCCCGGACCTGATGGTCTCGGACATGGAGTCGGTCTCCCCCAGGAGCAAGTCACCCAGCGCGAACGCTACGGATGCGAGCCCAAACACCAAGAGGGTCTGCGCAAAGGTCATCCCGCCGAACGAGGAGACGTTGTGGACAATCGCGTAGAGCTCAACAAACTCCGTGAGTCCCAAGAGGATCTGGCCCGCGACGTCGGAGAGGAAGCTGCCCCGGTAGGCGAGTTGCGAGCGCAATCTTGCCGAGACCAACAGCTTGAGGAGCACCAGGTTGGTGACGGGGGCGTGGGGATCGCGGCCTGCACCAGAACGGAGTGCACGGGGGCTAGCCACCTTGCACCACCAACCGCCGCGAACCGAAGCGAACCATCATCTGCACAATGATCAGCAGCACAGCCAGCCACAGAAGTTGGATGCCAACCATCGCCAGGCTCTCACCGCCGTCGGTCCTGCCCGCAAGAATGTCCACCGGGGTTTGAAGCATCGACGGAAACGGTGTGGCCCGGGCGAGATCGAGCAGCCACCCCGGGAACCACGTCACCGGGACCAGGAACCCGGACAACAGGTTCATCACCACCATGTACAGCATCCAGAAGCCCCGGATTTCGAGCACCCAGAACGACAAAAGGTTGATGGCGAAGAAGCCCAAAAAGTTCAGGGAAACGGCAGCGAGGATCGACACGAATCCCAGCACGTACGGTCCAGGACTACCCGGCATCGACAGGCCCGTCACCAAGGCACCGACAATAAGTGGCGGCAGGCCGCGCGGAAGGACGTCGAAAGCGGCACGGCCCAGGTCCTGCGCCCAATAGGACGCCGTCAGGTTCACGGACCGGGAAAGGTCGACGGCGATGTCCCCCGACTTCACGCGATTGGCCAGCTCAGCGGTCCCGAAGAGCCCCAAAGGTGCCAGCAGCGCCTGCCCCAGCCACACATAAGTGGCCGCCTCCATGGCCGAGTATCCCCCGATGGCGCCACCCGCCGTCGTAATGGCGCTTAGCAGCAGCGACGCCCGGATGAGTCCGAAGACCGAGTTGGTAAAAGCACCGGCGACGGCGGCAGTACGGTACGTGGAATGGCGGCGGAATGATGACTTGGCCAGTTCCCAATACGCACGCACCGGACGAGTCTACTCACGGGCTTCGCCGAATTCGCCGGAACGCGTCGGGATCGCTGGAGTTATCCGGCGATCCTGCAGCGTTCCGGCGATCTCGGCAACGAAGGCTTACGCGTCGGCGAATTCCTCGGACTCTTCGAACTCGACGGCCGCGATGATTTCCTTGGTCTCGGGGTGGATCATGAAGGCCTCGTCGTCGTCCTCGATCATGAGGTAGTCGCCGTGGTCGGTGGAGAAGTGCCAGGCGAGGGTCTTGACGCCGTCGTGCTCGTAGTTGGGGTCGCCCATGGTGATCTTTTCGAGGGCGTAGCCGGCAACATCGCAGAGTTCGCGGATGATGACCTCGAACTCGGGGGCGTTGGCGAGGGCTTCTTCGTCGGCTTCGGCCTGACGCTCGGCCAGGTCAGGGATCTGCGCGACGCGCTGGGCGATGTGCTCTTCGATTTCTTCGTCGGAGAGAACCAGCAGGGCTGACTGATCGCGCAGGTATGCGGCGCTGAGTTCGATGATGTCCTCTTCTTCCAGCAGCGCTTCAAACTCGCCGTCGAGCTCGTCCAGGGCGGCCACGGAAGCTGGCGGGGTGTCGGACTCGTCCAGTTCGCCGTCGAGGTAGGCCTCGGCTTCATCCTCGCTCAACGCATCAAAGGCAGCTGCGGTCCGGTCGAACAGCTCAAGGTGGCGGACGGCGCCCATTCCCGCAAGCCCTGCCCGCACAAAGGCGTCCACTTCTTCACGCTCCGGCGCGGTGAAGACATACTGGGCAAAGCCGCCAGACAGTGCCTGGGTGAGGTAGAAATCCACGAAGTAGCTGTTGAGCGCTGCGGTGGCGATTTCGTCGCTGTTGAGGAGCTCTTGGTACATGTGGTTCACCACGTTGACATTGGAATCCACCACGTCCGCATTGCCGGCTTCAAAGCTGGTCTTGTTCAGGACAACGGGGTACTCGTTGGTAGTCATGGGAAATCCTCACTGCTGAAAGCTGATGGTGCTCCGGACCCTTTCAACGTACGCGCGGGAGCGGCGCAGCAATCGAGGATGAGGTTAACGGAGGGCGAAGTTTGGGAGCCGTTTTCTGCTGACTAAGATTGAACAGATATCCTCCTGCCGAAAGTAGCCCTGCGCATGCCGTCCCACACAGACGAAAACTGGGAACTGGCCATTCAGACTCCTGCCATCACGGACCGCTCGCTCGCGGCCGGACTGGCTTATGCCATGGGCAGCCGCGTGAACGGTATTACTTTCGACGCCGCCACGGGCCTCCTGATGGGCAAGGTTCGCGGCACCGGTCCGCAGCCGTATTCGACGTCGGCAAAACTGGTTCGCAAGCCCAGCGGCTGGAGCTGCACTGTGGGTATTTGCAGCTGCCCGGTCCGGAAGGACTGCAAGCATGTGGCCGCGTTGCTCTTCACTGCGGAGGACCACCCCACCATTCGCGCCCAGCTCCTCTCCCAGGCCCCCGGGATCCAGACGTCACGCGCAGGTTCAGGGCAACAGGGCAGTGCCGCCCGTCCTGCCTGGGAACAAGCCCTCAACAGGCTGATCACCAAGCCCGGCACAGCACCCAGCGCTGCGGGCATCCAGCTGGCGCTTCAGTTCGAAGTGGAAGAGCCCGCGGCCCACTTCTCCTACACAGGCCGACGCGATCCCCTGCGCAGTGTCCGCCAGCTCAAAGCGCGCCCGGTCATGATGGGCGCCAAGGGCAAATGGATCCGCGGCGACGTCTCCTGGAACAACCTCAGCTATGTCAGCTTCCGGCGTGAATTCAACGAGGTCCACGTCGAATGGCTTCAGACTTTCCTGGCTGCCCACGGTTCAAGCAACGGCCGGCAGCAACCCTCCGGGGCCATGTGGTTGAGCCTGAACGATTTCGCGGCCAAAAACCTCTGGACCCTCCTCGCGGAGGCCACCAAAGCCGGCATCCCGCTCATTCACTCCGCCGGTAGCGAGCCTGTCCGCGTCGAGACGCAACCCGCCGTCGTCGGACTCAGTTTGGCGCGCCTGGCCACCCATCCGGACACCGCAAAACATGAAGCGCCCGACGGCGGCCTGCAGCTCGCGCCGTCAGTGACCCTGGGTGGGGAAGCCGTGGATCCCGGATCCGTGGGTTTCCTGGGCAAGCCGGCCAACGGAATCTTCTTCACCCACTCCGGGGAAACCCTGCCGGGCGTGCCCCAGCAGAAGAACCTCATCACGCTCGCCCCTATGGACGGGGGCATCAGTGATGAGTTGCTGGAGTTCGTCATGGACGGCGACACACTTCAGATCCCGGCGGAGGACGAAAGCCGGTTCCTGACCTCGTTCTACCCGAAGCTGCGGCAATCCACGCCCGTGCAGGCTGCGGATGAATCGGTGGAGCTGCCCACGCTGGCTGTCCCCACGCTGTCACTGCTGGCCAACTACGGCACGGACCACAAAGTGCGGCTGCACTGGGAATGGCACTACAAATCGGGCACCCTTGTCACCGCCCAGCCCTTGTGGCGGCACCCGGACGACCGCGGCTACCGCGATGACCTTGAAGAAGCCCGGATCCTGGAGTCGCTGGGGAGGCCGTGGGACGTGGTGCCCGCGCTCGCCGAATCGGCAACGGGCGGCTGGGGTGCGCCCCGAATAGCTGCCTCCGCTGAGCTCAGTGGCCTGGACACACTGGCGTTCACCGAAGAGGTGCTGCCAGCGCTTAAGGAGCTGCCGGACGTGGTGGTGGAAACCTCCGGCGACATCGCCGATTACCGTGAGGCCGCCGAAGCGCCCGTGGTGTCCATTTCCACGAAGGAAACGGCAAGCGGCGACTGGTTCGACCTCGGCATCGTGATCACCCTCGAAGGCGAACCCGTGTCCTTCGCTGCTGTCTTCTCCGCGCTTGCCGCCGGGATGAGCCGCATGCTGCTGCCCAGCGGCGCCTACTTCTCACTGGATCTTCCCGAGTTGCACCAGCTCCGGGCCCTGATTGACGAGGCCCGGTCCTTGCAGGACAACCCGGACAACAAGGACGGCACCCTGCAGATCAGCCGCTTCCAGGCAGGCCTCTGGGACGAGCTGGCGCAGTTGGGGATCGTGGACGAACAGGCCGCCGCGTGGCGCGAGGCCGTGGGTGGACTGCTCGACGACGGCGTGACCGGGCTTCCCCTCCCGGCGGGACTTAACGCTGAGCTGCGTCCGTATCAGCTTGAAGGTTTCAACTGGCTCAGCTTCCTGTACAAGCACAGCCTCGGCGGCGTGCTGGCTGACGACATGGGCCTGGGTAAAACCGTGCAGGCCATCGCGCTGATCTGTGCGGCGAAGGACTTGGCTGCGGAAACGGCTGCCGCTGCCCAGGGTGATTCTTCCGAGGTGACCCCGCGGGCTCCGTTCCTTGTAGTGGCCCCCACCAGTGTGGTGAGCAACTGGGCGGCTGAAGCGCAGCGCTTTGCCCCGGGCCTGGTGGTACGGACCGTCGGCGAAACCTTTGCCAAGAGCGGCCAGTCCCCTGCCGAAGCGTTGGCGGCTGCCGACGTCGTGATTACCTCCTACGCCCTGTTCCGCATTGATTACGATGCCTACGCCTCCTTCCAATGGGCGGGGCTGATGCTCGATGAGGCGCAGTTTGTGAAGAACCACCAATCCAAGGCGTACCAGTGCGCTCGCAAGCTGCCGGCCCGCTTCAAGCTGGCTATCACGGGTACCCCGTTGGAGAACAACCTCATGGAGTTCTGGGCGCTGACCTCCATTGTGGCCCCGGGATTGTTCCCGAGCCCCAAACGGTTCGCGGAGAATTACCAAAAGCCGGTGGAAAAGAACGGCGACTCCGCCCAGCTGGGCAAGCTCCGGCGTCGTGTGCGTCCGCTCATGATGCGCCGCACCAAAGAGCAGGTCATCAAGGACCTGCCGCCCAAGCAGGAACAGATCCTTGAAGTGGTGCTGAACCCGAGGCACCAAAAGGTTTACCAGACGCATCTGCAGCGCGAACGGCAGAAGATCCTGGGCTTGATCGATGATGTGAACAAGAACCGGTTCACGATTTTCCAGTCGTTGACGTTGCTGCGGCAGCTGAGCTTGGACGCGTCGTTGGTGGATTCGTCACTGTCCGGAGTGCGGTCCTCCAAGCTGGACGTGCTGTTCGAACAACTGGAGGACCTCATTTCGGAGGGACACCGGGCACTGATTTTCAGCCAGTTCACGGGGTTCCTGGGCAAGGTTCGCGAGCGTTTGGATGCCGAAGGCGTGGAATATTGCTACCTCGACGGCAGCACCCGCAACCGCGGCGATGTTGTGAGCGAGTTCAAGAACGGTGCCGCTCCGGTGTTCCTGATTTCGCTGAAGGCTGGTGGCTTCGGGCTCAACCTGACCGAGGCAGATTACGTGTTCCTGCTGGATCCCTGGTGGAACCCGGCGTCCGAGGCCCAGGCCGTGGACCGCACGCACCGTATTGGACAGGCCAGGAACGTGATGGTCTACCGGCTGGTGGCCAAGGACACCATCGAAGAGAAGGTCATGGCGTTGAAGGCGAAGAAATCACAGCTGTTCGCGGACGTGATGGAAGGCGATGCCTTGGCCGGTGGCTCGTTGACGGCGGACGACCTTGCTGCGCTGTTCGCGGAGTAATCGCCGGCGCAAGCATCTGAGGGCCGACCCGGCTGACAGTCCCGCTCCGGCGACTGCCACGGGTTGCCTTTTCACGCCGGCCCCCGACCCTCCTTTATGGCACGTACCTGAGTGCCGTGACGGGTAATTTGCACGTCATCCTCAACGTCGAAGTATCGGCGGCCCACGCCGTTGAGATAGACCCAGATTCCGCTGCCGTCACGCCTGACATCAGTCACCAGGCCGGTGTACGAGTCAGGTCCGGGCCGCCACACGTCCACTTCGTCGCCCACCGAAAAATACTCCCACGCCCGGACGAATCGCACTGGCAATGCGTCCGGCTCAGTCAACTCAAAAACAGTGCTTGTCTTCACTGATAACCGCCCCTCGCTTCGCCGCCTATTGAGAAGTGCGGCAACGGGGCAAAAGATGACGCCAGGGAGCGTTTATTCGATGGATGAAGCGGATTACTTCCGTAATGCCGCTAGTCGTCCAGCCGCACACCCCGCAGCAGCAGCATGGTTCCGCCCACGGCAACTGCGGAGGCCAGGAACACGCCCGCCGCGCCAAGGCCCACCGCCACTACGCCGATGGCACTGGGCAGGACCACTTGGCCCACCCTGTTTCCCGCCAACCTCAAAGCCAGGGCACGGCCGCGCTGGCCTTCGGGGGCTTGGGCCGAGAGCCAGGACATGGTGAGCGGCTGACCGATTCCCAGGCCCAAACCGAGGAACGCCATCACCACGAAGAGCAACCACTCCGGCATGGGGATGGCTGCTACACCGAGGGCAACTGTGGAGATGGCCAGGCTCAGGATCAACAGCCTCATGCGCCCGAGCCTGCGGGATACGGTACCGAGGCCCAGCCTGGACACCATGGAAAACACCGCACGGACGGTCAGCATGAGACCCACGGTTGCTGCGGTTAGCCCCCGCTCCGCACCTAGTGCCGGCAGGTAGACAACGGTCAGGTCCACCACGGCCAGGACGGTGGCGCTGGTGGCCAACGCCCGGGCCACGCCAGGGGTCCTCAGCAGCGCCAGCGAACCACCCTTGGCGGTTTGGCCCTTCACCGCGCGTTTCCGTCGGCTGGCTTTTGCGGACATCAGGAACGTGGTCAGGAACATCACCAGGCTCATGGCCGTGGCGAGCAGGAAGATCGCCTGCGTATTCGGGCGAATGGAAGCACCGCCCACCACCGAAATAGCCAGCGGCCCGAGGGCCTGGCCCAGCGACGCGGCAAAAGTCAGGTACCCGAAGGCAGAATCCAACTTCGACGACGCCGCATTGTTGGCAACCACAGCTTGCTGACCCACCACACACGCCAACTGCCCGGCGCCCAGAAGTGCCGTGCCGGCCACCAGAGCCGGGACTGACGTCCCCCAGAACAGCAGAAACGCAGAACAACCCAGCACGACGGCGGCCCCGATCGCCATGAGCCTGCGCTCACCCAGGCGGTCCACCAGTCCGCCGATGGGCAGGGCGAGCAGCAGGGGAAACACGGCGTAGCTGGCGGCGAGAAGACCCAGCGCGAACCCGGGGACGTCCAATTCGAGCGCGCGGTAGGTGGTGGCGGGCCGGACCAGGAACGTGACTGCTTGGATGAGCGTGGAGTGGACAAGGAGTGCTGTGGACGAACGCCGCCCGAGTTCGCCGATCATTCGACCGCGAGGCCGGATGCAGAGATCACGCGGAGGGTCTCGTCCCGGGCGCCGATCACGTGTTCGAAGGCAACCTTGGCTGCCTTCTCCTCGTCCTTGGAAGCGATGGCTTCGACCAAGAGCCGATGGTTGGCGAGCGCTTCATCGCGACGTTCGGGGGCGTTGTTGGTGAAGTAGCGGTAGCGTTCCACTTGGCTGGCGATTTGCCCGTGGAAGCGTTGAGCCCAGGAGTTTCCTGCGATTCTGGCGATGGCTGCGTGCAGGGCAACACCGTACTTCATGGCTTCATCGGCGAACTCCACCATGGCAGCGTTGCGGGCCAGGATTCCGCGGAGTTCTTCAAGGTCGGCAGCGGTGGCGTTGGCGCAGGCCTCCCGGGCCATCAGGGATTCCAGGGCGGCGCGGACGTCGTACAGCTCGGAGATCACTTTCTCGTCCAGTGCCGGAACCAGGACTCCGCCGGTGGGCAGTTGTTCGAGAAGGCTCTCGGAGATGAGACGGCGGATGGCTTCCCGGAGGGGTGTGCGGCTGACCTGCAGGGCCGTGGCCATGGCGGGTTCGTAGATGCGTTCGCCGGGTTTCAGGTCGAGGCTGAGGATTCGTCGTTTCAGTTCGCCGTAGACGAGGTGTGCCCCCGTGTTGCGTGGTTCTTCTGCCATACCGTGCTGCTTTCACAAGAGTGTACTTGTATACAAGTATCCACTTTCAACCAAGTACCCCGCAACCACAGCAACGCGGGGTCACTTATGGCCCCTTCCAGCGCCAAAAAGGGGCCATAAGTGACCCCGCGTTGTTTGAGTGGAGGTGACCACTTCTGACTGACCCCGATCGAGCCTGTTCGAGTCCCTTGTTGCTGTCCCTGGCCCCTCGTAGGGTCGCTTGTGCCTGGCCTTTCCCGAAGCCGGACACAGCACCCACAACAACCCCGACGATGAGGTTCACCCATGGCGTTTACCGCTCGAAGAATCCGAAGGCCAGTGGCCGTCCTCGCAGCAGCTGTGACTGCTGCCACCAGCTTGGCGCTCATGCCGGCCGCCACGCCGCAAGCCCACGCAGCCGACGCAACGGCGGTCACCATCACCCCGAACCCCGCCAGCCGCGGCGAAGCGTTCGAAGGGTGGGGAACCAGCCTGGTGTGGTTCGCGAACGCGACGGCGGGATACTCCCCCGAGCTGCGTGAGGAGCTGTACCAAAAGGTCTTCGGCAAGGACGGCCTGAACCTCAACATCGCCCGTTACAACGTGGGCGGCGGCAACGCATCGGACGTCAAGGACTACCTCAATGACGGCAGCGCTGTGGAGGGATGGTGGAAGCCGGTGACTGAAGCGCAACCCGGCCAGCCGGCGTCGAACCTTTACAACCCGGACGGCTCCGTGGATAAGACCCAAGCCAACAAGCTCGCCTTCCTCAAGGCCTGGAACCCGGACGACCCCGCGTCCTACAACCCCGACGCCGATCAAAACCAGCGCTGGTGGGTGGAACGCCTCGCCGCGGACCAGCAAATCACCCACTGGGAAGCCTTCAGCAACTCCCCGCCGTGGTTCATGACCAAGAGCGGTTACGTTTCGGGGCAAGTAAACACCGCCAAGGGCGAGAACCTGCTGCCCGAAGCGGAAGCGAAGTTCGCCGCTTACATGAGGAACGCCGTCGAGCTCCTTGAAAAGGGAAGTGGCATCACGGTGGACACCATCGATCCGTTCAACGAGCCGAACTCGGGCTACTGGGGTACGGACATTGACGCCGCTACCGGCAAACCACCCACCTCGTACACGCAGAAGCAGGAGGGCGCCCTGATATACCCGGCCGCCCAGGACCGCGTGACCAAGCTGCTGGCCGCAGAACTGGAAAAGGGCAGCACGGACGCCGTCATTTCTGCCATGGACGAGACGGATCCCAGCAAATTCATGACCAACTGGAACGGCTACAGCCAGGAGGCAAAAGATGCGGTAGCCCAGCTCAACGTCCACACCTATGGCACCAATGACCGCCGCAGGGTCCGCGACCTCGCCAACTCCACGGACAAGCCCTTGTGGATGAGCGAGGTTGGGGGCTTCTGGACGGGCAACCCGGTGCTCGGCGACTCCACCAGCGGCTGGGACCGCTCCAACATCACCAACGGTTTGGGGATCGCGGGCCGCATGGTCAACGATCTCCGCGAGCTCGAACCGGACGCATGGGTCTTCTGGCAGCCCGTGGAGGACACGTACAAGCAGGAGAAAGCCGACAAAGGCTGGGGCTCCATCTACGTGGACTTCGACTGCAACTACGAGGGCCGCGAAGGCTTCTCCAACCGCCGCATCAACGACGGCGCATCCCAGGAACAAGCCAAGTGCAAGGTCCTGACCAACCAGAAGTACAACACCACCCGCAACTTCACCCATTACATCCGTCCCGGCGACTTCCTCATCCAGAATGACAACGCCAAGACCGCCAGCGCCCTCCGCGCCGACGGCAACGGTGCCACGCTGGTCCACTTCAATGACACCCCGACGCCGGAAGAGGTCACCATCGATCTCAGCCGCTTCGGCAGCATCGCCCCCGGTGCCAAGGTCACTCCTGTGGTGACCACCAAGTCGCCGCTGGATGACATCGAGAAGAACGCACTGGTCAAGGGTGCGCCGGTGGCAGTGGATGCGACAGCCAAGTCCGCCACGCTGGAGGTTCCTGCCGCATCAGTGGTGACATTCGTCGTCGACGGCGTCAGCGGAGTTTCGGAGGATGCCGCCCCTGTGCAGGACGGCCACAGCTACCACCTCAGCGGTGAAGCGAGCGGCAAGTACCTGACCGCGCGTGCGAACGGCTCGGCCTCGATCGAGGAATTGGGCACGGATGCTGCCGGTGTGGCTCCGCAGATGTGGACGTTCAACGCCGTGTCCACGGACGATGAGTTCGCGAACGATCGCCGATGGGTTCTTAGCAACAAGGACGGACAGGTCCTCACAGGCAACGGTGGAGTGCTGAACGGCAGCCAAAGCGGTGCGGCTTCACTGTCTCCACTGACGGTGGACCAGGCCAAGGCCACTCCTTCTGCACAGTGGATAGTGACCACGGAAAACGGCAAACAGTGGACCTTGGTCAACGCTGGTGCCGCGATTGCCCTGCAGGTTCAGGGCAACCAGACAGCGGCGGGCACGTCCGTGGGCTTGGCATCCTCAACCGGCACCACAGCAACAGCCCTGGCCAGCCCACACCAGGCATGGGCCTTCACGGACATTGCAGATCTCAAGCTCCTGGGAGTTTCCCCCGTTGAGCTGAGCACGCCCGTAGGGACAGCGCCGGTCCTGCCAGCCACGGTCACGCCCGTTTACGAGACAGGCCCCGGCAAGCAGTTGGCCGTCACCTGGGCACCGGTGGATCCTTCCTCATGGCAGAAAGCCGGCAAAGTAACGGTCTACGGTTCAGGGGTTGACCCGTACGGTCAAACCTTCGAAGCCGTTCTCACAGTCACGGTGGGTTCCTACATCGCCACGGACCCTGTTTCCGTGACCGTTGGAACCGGATCATCAGTGGCTTCCGTCCAGGCCTCGGCTCCGGCGAGCGTTCCTGGGCAGATCGCCGATGGTCCCGCCCGGAACCCACTGGCCGTCACCTGGGACTGGTCCGCAGTGGCAGACTCAGCTCTGCACAACCCGGGAACCGTCACGGTGCCCGGAACCGCCAACGGCCTCCCGGCCACGCTGACCATCATTGTGGTGGACAGTGTTCCAGTAGCCAATATCTGCAAGGACGACCCCACCACTACGGCCACCGCAAGCTACACCGAGGGCTCCTACATCGCGAAGAACACCTGCGATGCCAACGCCACCACGCGCTGGTCCAACTGGGTGAGTGGCGGCCGTGCCGGTGACAGCCTGAGCTACGCCTTCAGCCGCGACTACACCGTTTCCTCCGTGACCGTCACGTCCGCGGAAAAGGCTGCAGCGAGCCTGAAAGTCCAGTACCAGGATGCCTCCGGAACGTGGAAGGACACCTCCGCGGGAACCATCACAGGACTCTCCATCTCTTCACCGGCCACCGTCCGCTTCGACCCCGTCACCACCCGCGGGATCAGGGTTTCGTTCGTGACCACGGCGTCGTACACCAAGGTCGCGGAGGTCGCCATCGCTGGTTCGCGCTTGGCCGACGCCGGGCTTGCCAACCTCGGCCGGCTCCTCGTCAACCAGGCCTCAGTAGTGGGCTTCGACCCAGCGAGCACCGACTACCGGGCACTGACCGCGACGGCGACTCCCGCCGTCGTCGGCTACCCGCTGGACACCAACGCCAAGGTGACGGTCCAGCAGCCCACCGCTGAGAACCCGACGGTGGTAGTCACCGTGACGGCGCCGGACGGCACCACCAAGGAGTACCGCGTGACAGTGTCCACGGGCAAGGAAGCGTGCAAGAACGATGGGTGGACGACGAGCCCATCGCCCGTGTTCAAGAACCAAGGCCAGTGCGTGAGCAGCTTCGCGGCTGGGAAATAGCCAAAAATCTGAGACAGTGAGGCCCCTCGGGAAGTTGATCCTGAGGGGCTTTGCTGTGTCTTCACCGAGGTGGGAGGAGTACGTGCAAATGAAAGAACACCTTAGCCACGCACCCAGCGGTACGGCGTGGTTGTGGAGACCTTGAGCAGGCCGGAGCGTTCCAGGATGGGCCTGGAGAATTCGGTGGAGTCACTGTGGATGAGGGTCTTTCCCATCTCGAGTGCGGCCTGCGCCCGGCGGGCGGTCAAGGCCCTGTAGATCCCCCGGCCGCGCCATTCCTCCCTCGTGGCACCACCCCAGATACCGGCGAAGTGCGTGCCCTGAACTGGCTCCAAGCGGCCTGCGCTGACAATCTGACCTTCAGCCTCCGCCACCCAGAGCTGCATGCCGTCATTGAGGGAGAGCCTGCGCAACAGGGCATCAGCCATCTCATCTGAGACCGGCTCTCCGAAGACCTCGTCCTGCATGGCGCTCATGGCCCGAACATCGGCTTCATCCGTCACCTGTTGGAGGGTCACGCCGTCGGGAAGGGGAACATCCACGGCGAGGGCCTGCGCCTCGCCGATCATGATCGATTCCGGGTCATCCTGGGTGAAGCCATTGTGGATGAGGGCCTCGTGCAAACCCGGGGCGTGGTCATGCCCGCGGGATTTCCACTCCACCCTGGTGATGTCAGGTTCAGCACGGTAGTAGGCCACTGAATCAGCCACGAGCCGCATGATGGTGTCCGCATCAGCACCACCGAGGTCCTGATACGTGACGAAGCCGCGGCCCTTCATGAAAGTGACCCAGCGCAGCGGCCCGTGCCGGGTCACCTTCAGGGCACTCGGTGTCTCAGCGTCGGTGCGGAGGTCGGCGTCGTAGGCGGCAAGGAAACGTGCGCGGTCTTCGCTGTGGCTCATTCCGCGAGCCTACTGCAGCCTGCCTTGGCACCCGATTCGATGGCTCCCTGCGCACCATGCCGTGCGCCCGGCACGTTCAGCAGCTACGCATCGAAATGGGCGAGGACACCGGCAATCGAGGAGCCATCCGGGAAATCGAACCGCCCCTGGCCCTCCCCTTCCCCGGCAACAAACGTGACACCCCCGTCCGGCGAAGCACCTCCCGCACCGGCGAGGATCACGACGGCGGCGTAGTCGCCGTCGTGCGCGGTGCCCGAGGTTCCCACCCATGGAATGGTGAGCTCCGAGCCCATCGGGTGGGCGCCGGGGCGGGCGAATGTTCCTGACGAGTCCAGAGCCACCCCGAACCCCGGCACGGGAAGCACCGAGCTGACCATAGAGGAGGCAGCGTCCACCGGCCAGCCACCAATCCTTAGCGAGACCGCAGAACCCTCAGCACCCGAAACGCGCACCAACCTCAGCTCGACGGCACCCCGTGTCACCGAAACCACCGTCACCGAAGGACCAGACGTTGCAGTGCCGGCCACCCCGCTGCCGTGATCGGGGCCTGCGTCGGGGTCGGGTTCGATCCAATGTGCCGTGAACCGGGACGCCCCCACCTGGAAGCCGCCTTCGGAGAACGAACCGAGGTGCTCAAAACCCGTCCGATGCGTCAGCCGGCCAGAGGAATCAACGAACGCCACCGCATTGTCCACGGACTCAGGTGCCAGGTCAGGGAACGTGTGCGTCGAGTACCCGAGCCGTGCGTACAAGGGCGAGTCAGCCACCACAGCGCCAACAACAGCGTGATCCGTGGCGTGGTTCCGGACCCGGACCACACCGTCGGCACGAGTTCCATCAACCTGCCAGCCCGGCGCCACGATCAGTCGCTGAGTGTCGGCAACCTCCACGGGCAAAGGCGCCTCAACGGAGGTCCACGCCGCATGATCCGCCGGCAAGGCCAACCCCAGCATGCCCTTCGCTGCCCAGTAGGGCGAGCCCGCACCGGAGTAGGCCTGCTTCATGCCGGCAAATTCTCCGTGCCAGCCGATGGACAGGAGCCCGTCCTCGGTGATCGCTCCGTGCCGGGCAAAGTAGTCGAGCATCCCGGACGCTGCCCGGCGCGCCATTCCTGGCGCCAACCGCGTGTGCCCGGACAACTCCCCCACCCAGAATGGTGCCGCGGCCGCGAACCGGTAGATCAAGCTCCGGCCTTGGATCAGCGGAGCGCCATTCGCGCCGACGAGGAACGCGGCGTCGTCCAGGAAGTCAGCCAGCCGGTCGCCGTCGAGCTTCTTCCGGGCGGCAACGCGCGGATCGTTCGGAGCCATCAGCGCCCAGAGCTGCGGATACACCTGGAAAGCCCAGCCAACGTAGTGGTCGTACGCGCGTTCCGGTCCGTCCGCGAACCAGCCACCGCCCCGGTACAGCAAATCGTGGATGGCGAGTCCGGCGTCGATGTCCTCGTCCGAGTATCGGCCGCCAACGGATGCCAGGAACGTCTCCACCACAATTTGGAACCACACCCAGTTGATGGGCGGGTACTCCTCGCCGATCACCGTCTCGAACCAGGCAATGAGCTGCTCCTGGACGCGCTCGGGTAGCTTGTCCCACAGAACGTCGCGGGTCAACGCCAGTCCAACAGCCAACGACGCCGCCTCTACCTTCGCCTGCCCCAGCTCTCCTGGCGTCGGCCACCGGTCCGGGTTGGCGGGGTTGGTCCCGGCGTCGAGTCCGGCGGCGTACCAATCAGCGATCCACCCGGTGTTGGCGGGATCCCCGGCTATACGGAACGACGCCAGCAGGAACGTCCGGGCGAACGCTTCCAGAGAGTCACTTCGCGGGCCGTACCGGCTGTTGGCTCCGGGCAGGTGGATGTTGGCGTGGTCGGCAGTGGCGTAGCGGTGGGCGGAACCCAGAAGGTGATCCGCATACGCGCACCAGTGCTCACGGGTCAGGCCGGTGAAAGGGGAAAGTTTGTGGTCCAAGGGCGGCAACAGCATCAGAGCGAGTCCTCCAACGCAACTCCGGCGAGCCCCCGCGGCGCACCCAACGACGAATCGCGCACAATCAGCTCGGGGTTCAGGTCAATACGATGCACAGGGCGCATCCTTCCTTCGGCCAGGCGGGCAGCCATCAGCTGCACCGCCACCTTGCCGACGTAGCTTTTGGGCGGCCGGACCGCCGAGATTGCGGGTTCGGCGAGGTACGCCACTTCGTCGTCGTATCCAACGATCGCCATGCTGCCGGGAACATCCACCCCACGGTCCACGCAGTGCTGCACGAACGCCACGGCCTGGGTATCGGAGTGCACCAGCATGGCCGTGGTCCCTGATGAACGGCAGAGCTCCAGGACTTGATCAAAGTGCTTTGCCCGGTCACCGTTGTCCAGTTTGGCGGAGTCCTCATGGATGGACTTTTCCAGCGGAATCTTCAGGGCAGCAAGGGCCTGCTTCCAACCGCGGACCACGTGGGGGCTGGTGGGGCTCGTTGAATCGGTGAGGCAGCCGATCATCCGGTGTCCCTCCTGCCATAAGTGCCGCACGGCCATCCCCGCACCGAAAGAATGATCCGTGGCCACCCACTCCAGACGGTGGGACGGGATCTCGGACGGCGCCCGACGCTCTGCCATGATCACCGGGATGGGCAGGGCGTTCAGCCAGCGGAGAAGTTCTTTGCCATGCTCACCACCCATATCCGGGGCAACAATCAGGCCGTCAATGTTCTGCGTATCCAAGAGAGCCTGGACCTGGCGGCGGTTATCGGCAGCGTCATAGGCGGAACCCCGGACCAGGATACGGAGATTCTGCACCTCGGCCTCTCCACGGGCCCCGGAAATCACCTGCGGCCAGTAATAATCCAGCGACGGAACCACCATGCCGATGGAGTAGCTGTGAGCCGACGGCCTCCCCACAGCCGCCGATCGATCCAACGGGCTGGGCAACGTGGCACCGCCGTGAACACGTGACACCAGGCCTTCGTCGGCGAGCGTGTTCACGTCGCGGCGGATGGTCAGCTCGCTGACGCCCAGCTTCGCGGCGATATCGCGCACGGTAATGGCACCATGCGCACGCAGCTCCTCCATGAGCCGCTCACGGCGTTGCAGCGAAAACAACGACTTCCCGGGTTCCGGGCTTGATTCGTTAGTCATGTGTTGCCTCCACTGTGAGGGTGAACGCGCCGGAAGCGCGGGTGTCTGCGGGCATTCGGAAACGGAGCCTGGTGAGCTTTTCGCCCCAGATATCGCTGAGGAGCGGATCGTCGAGGTGCCATTCGTCAACGAGTACGACGGCGGTGGCCGGCTTCCACCTCAGGTGCAGGCCCTTGGTGGTTTCCGCAGCCGGAATCCCCTGCGGCGTGCTGGTGGCCGTCGCGTCTGTGCCGACGCTGACGGTGCCGGCAACCAGGTAAGTGATGTCGACGTCGTGCGTTCCGTCCGCTTGGTGTGCCGGCAGGTTCCATCGATCGTCAATCACCACGGATCCCTGCTCCCGGTTCATCAAGGAGGTCCGGATCCATTGCTCGGCGTGGCCCAGGCCGTAGGCGGCCCCGAGACCCAACGCCAGGGTGGGCTCCTCCGGGGTGGGTTCCTGCAGAACAGTCGCCGCGAATTCCGCACCGGTCCCCTGTTCCAGCCCAAACGGCGCGGGCACGCTGTGCCAGGCGCTCTGCATGGCCCGAATCTGGTACCGATCAGGTCCGAACGTTTGGGCGGTGTAGGTGGGCTGGCCGGCGTCGACCAGCAGCGGCACGCCGTCCACGGCAACAACCACGGAGCCGACGTCGCGGTGGTTGTGGTGCTCGCCGTTGTGCCCGCCCTTGGCCGCGAGCGTGAGCCCGTCCGATGAACCCGGGATTTGCCGCGCCACCATGATCTGGACCGACGGCAGGTACGTCCCCCAACTAGGTAGCAGATCAGGTCGTTCTGAGGGCTCAGAACGACCTGATCTGCTACCTAGTTGGGTGCGGGAGGAGACGGAGGTGAGGTGGGTGAGGACGCGGCCCAGCCCGGCGGCGGCGTTCGGTTCAGGCTCGACGGCGGCAAAGGTTGCGGCATGCGCTGCTGCCTCGGAGTCCCCCAGCCGGACGGCCCAACGGTGCAGCATTCCCCACGGCAGTCCTTCGTGGGCGCGGGCCGGGCCGTCGGCGACGTTCAAGAACCACCGGTGACCCAGGTGCATGCGGTGCGGGAAGGCCACCAAGGCACGGATCACGGGCAGGTCCGGATTCAGGACACCGCCGCTTGCTTCCTCCAACAGGGCCAGGCCCTCCAGCGCCCGCCCGGCGCCATTCCACCAATAGGCGAAGCCCTCGTCGATTGCGCCGTCGGCCGGGATGGAAGCCAGGAAACGGTCCAGGCCCTCGATGCACCGGACAACAACCTCCGCCTGCACCTGAGAATCCTCAACCAGCATGAGCGCGGCCACGATGATGTTGGAGTGGATCCACGGGTTCCAGTTGTGGACGTCCCCATCGAGGCCCAGCCAGTGCCAATCGAGCCGGTCCAGGAATGGCCGGATCACCCGTTGGTTCGCTTCCGCACGGATCCGCCCGCGCAGGCCGGGTGCACGCTCATCCAGCGCGTCACCGAGCACCAGGTCCAGCCAGGCGAGCTGCGCCACCACCTCACCTGCGCCCAGATCCAGGTACGGCCGGGAAAGATCCGGCACCACGTGGCCGCTACGGGTGAACACGTCGTCGTGCGCTGCCCAACTCCACGAGCTTTGCTCACACAGGAGGTACGCGCCGTCAATCACTTCGTCGAGCCAGCCGTCACCAGCTGGTCCACCCGAGGCGGCCATTACGACGGCGCGGGTCAGCCGCTGCTGTCGGCTCGCCACAAGTCCCTCGTAGGCAGTGCGGTTGCCGTCGCGGAAGTAGCGCGCGTAGTGGGATACCAAGGGTTGTGGCCACGGGGTTCCCTTCTCCGCTTCCGCTTGGGCGCGAAGCTCCGAAACGAGTAGCTCCGAAGTGGGGCGGGCAGCAGCGAGCTGCCATCCGGCGTCGGACGCTGAGTTGGACGCTGGACGAGACGCTGGGCGAATAGTGAGGCGATCACGGGCGCCGCGAAGTGTATCCATCAGGGAGGAGGCGTCGGCGCTGGATCCCCAGGCACGCACGAGGGGTGGCTCTTGAACGGCGGCGGTGCCGGTTGCCATAGGAATTCTCTCTCATTTGTTCGAGTTTGAATGTTTCAGATCAAGCTCGATTGAGTTGAATGAACTGTCTTGTTTATGAGTATGTACTGATTATTAGATGTGATGCAACACATAAATCACGGTCGAACAGACCGCTGTTAGTTTCGAAAGGAGGATCCCCTCAATGTCGCTCAAGCCCCAGGCACTGCTGGTCATGAATAGCGGAACCTTTGCTGACCAGTTCGACTCCACACGACTGGAGCGGCTGGCGGGAATGGTGGACCTCAGCGCTCAGCCGTGGACGGATTCCTTGGACGCCCCGGAACTGACGGGCCGATTGGAAGAGGTGGAAATCCTCCTCACCAGCTGGGGAGTTCCGCAGCTCAACGCAGAGCGTCTGGAACGCATGCCCAAACTCCGGGCAGTTTTCCACTGTGCAGGAACAGTGCGCAGCTTCGTCAGCGAAGAACTCTGGGATCGCGGCATCACCGTCACCAACGGTGCCGACGCCAACGCGATCCCGGTAGCCGAGTTCACGTTCGCTTCCATAGTCCTGGCAGGCAAGAAGGCCCACGTGTTGGCCAACGACGCCCGCGTATCCAAGGATGACTGGAGCTACATAGCTAACCGTGGCGAGCTGGGCAACATCGGACGGGTCATCGGCGTCATCGGGTTCTCCCGCATCGGCCGCCGGGTAGTCCAACTGGTTCAGCAACTCCAGGACGTCACGTGCCTGGTGAGCGATCCCCACGCCGACCCTCTTGAAGTCGCAGCCATGGGCGGCAAGCTGGTCACGCTCGAAGAGCTCCTGCCAGTGTCCGACGTCGTCACCATCCACGCGCCTGCCCTACCTGAAACCCGCCACATGATCAGCACCGCCGAGCTGCAGTCCATGAAGGACCATGCGACGCTCATCAACACCGCCCGCGGTTCACTCGTTGACACCGAAGCACTCGAAAAAGAGTGCGCCACCGGACGGATCACTGCACTACTGGACGTGACGGAGCCGGAGCCGCTGCCCGCGGAATCCACCCTGTACAACCTTCCCAACGTCATCATCACCCCGCACATCGCTGGTTCGCTCGGCACGGAAACCAGGCGGATGTCCGATGCCGCACTGGATGACCTGGAACGATATCTCGCCGGCAAGGACCTCCTGGCCCAGGTAGTCCACGCGGACCTCGGCCTCAGCGCCTAGCCCCGTCAAACACAAAGCCGCAATCGCGGCAGACTTAAGAAAACCCACTAAGGAGAACGCAATGAAGCGCACAACCCTCGCCGCAATCGCCCTTGCGGTGACTGCAGGGCTCGGACTTACCGGCTGCGCCGGCGCTGCCGGTCCCGCCGAACCGCAGGCGGCCGAAGGCAAGACCCGGCTGACCGTCTCGGTGTGGAACTACGAGGGCACCCCAGAGTTCAAGGCCCTCTTTGACAGCTACGAGGCTGCCAACCCCACCATCGACATTGAGCCCGTGGACATCCTGGCTGATGACTACCCCCAGAAGGTCACCACCATGTTGGCAGGCGGCGACACCACGGACGTCCTGACCATGAAGAACGTGATCGACTACTCCCGCTACGCCAACAACGGCCAGCTGCAGGAAATCAACAGCGTGGTAGACAAGCTGGGCAAAGACAACCTTGCCGGCACGGACGCCTTCAACATTGACGGCAAGTACTTCGCAGCCCCCTACCGCCAGGACTTTTGGCTCCTGTATTACAACAAGGACCTGTTCAAGGCTGCCGGAATTGAAGATCCCAAGGACCTGACGTGGGAGAAGTACACGGAGATCGCCAAGAAGCTCTCCACCGAGGCCGGCGGCAAGAAGACCTACGGCACCTACCACCACATCTGGCGTTCAACAGTCCAGGCCATCGCAGCAGCCCAGAACGGTGCTGACCAGAACAGCGGCGACTACGGCTTCATGGAGGACCAGTACAACACTGCACTGGACTTGCAGAAGTCCGGCGCCACCTTGGACTTCGGCACCGCCAAGAGCCAGAAGACCAGCTACCGCACCATGTTCGAGTCCGGCCAGGCCGCCATGATGCCCATGGGTACCTGGTACATCGCCGGCATCCTCCAGGCCAAGAAGGACGGCAAGACCAACGTCAACTGGGGCTTGGCTCCGATGCCGCAGAAGAACGACGACGGCAAGGTCACCACGTTCGGTTCGCCCACGGCCTTCGCCGTGAACAAGAACGCAACGCACTCCGATGAGGCCAAGAAGTTCATCGAGTGGGCTGCCGGTGAAGAAGGCGCCAAGGCGATCTCCAAGATCGGCGTAGTCCCTGCCCTGCAGAACGATTCCATCACCGCTGAGTACTTCAAGCTCGATGGCATGCCCACGGACGATCTGTCCAAGAAGGCCTTCACGCCGGACACCACCGAGCTGGAAATGCCCGTCAGCGACAAATCAGCCGCTACCGACAAGATCCTCAACCAGGAGCACGACCTCATCATGGTGGGCGAGCGCTCCGTCAGCGATGGCATCGCCGAGATGGGCAAGCGCGTCACGAGCGAAGTGCTGGGCAAGTAATACAGCCCAACAAGCAACTCTCCCCGGTCCCGGTATCAGCGTCCCCGAGACGCGGTACCGGGACCGGATCTGAACTCTCCGGATCCTGAAATGGAGGAACGCCCCCGCCCCCGGGAGCGGTCATCATGACTACAGAAACAATCCCCCAGGCGCCTGCCCCCGTGCAGAGCCGCGGCAACAGAAAGCAAGCCAGGCGCAACACGCTGATTGGCTGGACGTTCATCCTTCCGAACTTCCTTGGCTTCCTGGCCTTCACCCTCATTCCAGTCGTGGCCGCCTTCGCGCTCTCCTTCATGGAATGGACCTCTTTCAGCGCTCCAAAATGGATTGGCCTGGCCAACTTTGAGCGCATGTTCGCGTCCGACTCCTTCTGGATCGCGCTGCGAAACACTGTTGTTTACGCCTTGGGCCACGTCCCGCTGACCATGGCCCTGGCACTGCTCCTGGCCATGCTGCTGAACCGTAAGCTCAAAGGCATCGGCTTCTTCCGGGTTGCCATCTTCTTCCCGTACATCACCTCGCTGGTGGCAGTGGCCGTGGTCTGGAACATGTTGTTCAGCCCGGACAGCGGCCCCATCAACCAGTTCCTCGGCGCAATCGGCATCGCCAACCCGCCTGGCTGGACCTCCAGCTCCGACTGGGCCATGCCGGCTGTGATCATCACCAGCGTGTGGCGCGACATGGGCTACTACATGGTCCTGTACTTGGCCGGCCTCCAGGCGATCCCCACGGAGCTGTACGAAGCGGCCGAAGTGGACGGTGCCAGCGCCTGGCAGCGTTTCTGGAACGTCACCATCCCGTCCCTGCGTCCCACCACGTTCTTTGTGGTGGTCATGCTGACGGTCTCCAGTTTCAAGGTGTTCGACCTCATTGTGGTCATGACCAACGGTGGCCCCGGACGGTCCACCACGGTGCTGTCCCAGCTGATCTACCAGGAAGGCATCGGCGAAGGTAAGTTCGGCTACTCCTCGGCCATCTCGCTGGTCCTGTTCATCATCGTGCTGACGGTCACCGTCCTGCAGTTCAAGATCCAACAGCGGAGGGAACGCTGATGACCAACATGGCCGAAGACCTCAAAGCCACTCACCTAACGGACGCAGCCCCGTCCCCGTCGGCGGCGCCCAGCGCGGAAGACCGCCGTCGTACTGACCGTAAGCGCTCCCCGCGCGAAGCGAAAAAGCGGACCGCCAACATCGTCATCTACGGCGTCCTGGTGGTCCTGGTGGTGGCGCTCATGGTGCCGTTCATCTGGATGCTGTCCTCCTCGCTGAAGGAGAACAACCAGGTCCTCACCGTCCCCATCCAGTGGATCCCGCAGGAGTTCGTGTGGAGCAACTACACGGACATCTGGACCCGCATTCCCATGATGGGCTACCTGCAGAACTCGCTCTACCTTGCAGTGATCATCACGTGCCTCCAGGTCCTCACAGGCTCGCTGGCTGCCTACGGTTTCTCCAAAGTTCGTTTCCCGGGCCGCGATGTCCTGTTCCTCGCCTACATCGGCACCATCGCCGTTCCGTGGCAGGCGTACATGGTGCCGCAGTACATCATGATGCAGAACCTTGGACTGACCAACAGCTTCAACGCCTTGATCCTGCTTCAGGCGTTCGGCGCCTTCGGCGTGTTCTTGATGCGCCAGTACTACATGACCATTCCGGACGAGCTCTGCGAGGCTGCCCGCATTGATGGCCTCAGCGAGTACGGCATCTGGGCCCGCGTGATCCTGCCGCTGTCCAAGCCGGCCCTGGCCAGCCTGGCCCTGCTGACGTTCGTGAATACCTGGAACGACTACATGGGCCCGTTCATCTACCTCACGTCCAACCGCCTCTGGACCGTCCAGTTGGGCCTGCGGTCCTTCGTGGGCCAGTTCGACGCCGAATACGCCATGATCATGACCGGCTCGGTGATCTCCGTGATCCCCATCCTCATCATCTTCCTCATCGGCCAGCGGTACTTCATCCAGGGCATCGCCACCAGCGGGATGAAAGGATGAGTGTTGTGAGCGCTAAACCGCGGCGGTGGGCCGGGCCAGGATTCGAGACCTTCGGAAGCATTTTCGGGTTCATCTACACCTTCCTGGCCGGAAATGCCCTGCTCGCCGTGGCCAACGCTCCCCTGGTCCTCAGCCTTTCGCTGGTGGCCGACCCCGCTGCCGCATGGCCGTTCTTCCTGGCGCTCTCGGTCACCATCGCGCCGTCCCTCGCCGGCATCTTCGCCGCCTTCAAGGCATTGAACGACGACGGCGGCGCGGTCAAGCCGGTTGCCGCCTTCCTGCGCGGATACAAGCGCAGTTTTGCCAAGGCCGCGCTGCTGGGCGTGGGGGCAGTGGCCATGCTGATGTTCCTTGGCGTGGACCTTGCCGTCATCCAGAACAACTCCGCCTCCCTTCCGGGTGCGGCACTCCTGGTGCCGCTGATCGTCGTAGCAGCCGCCGTGACGGTGACCCTTTCCGTCACGGCGATTGCCGGCGTCGTACTCCTTCCGGAAGCGACGCTGAAAAGCGTCCTCAAGGCCGCGCTGTACCTGGCCGTTCAGCGCTGGTACCTCAGCATGGCCATGCTGATCCTGCTGGGCATCATCGTCTCCGCGGCCGTGCTGCAACCCGTCCTGGGCATCGCGCTGGCCCCGGCCCCACTGCTGTTCGTGATCTGGAGCAACGCCTCCTACGCTTTCCACGCCGTGCTCCGTACCCCGTAATACTGTTAGGACCTTTTTCTTGGACACGTTCGAAATCGGAGATCAGGACTTCCTCCTGAACGATCAGCCCTTCCGCATCTTGTCCGGAGCCATCCACTATTTCCGGGTTCACCCCGATCTGTGGGCGGACCGGATCCACAAGGCACGGCTCATGGGGCTGAACACCATCGAGACGTACGTGCCGTGGAACCAGCACTCGCCTGTTCCCGGTTCGTTTGTTGCCGAGGGCGGACTGGATCTCGGGCGGTTCCTTGATCTGGTGGCCGATTCCGGGATGCACGCGATTGTTCGTCCTGGCCCGTACATCTGCGCTGAGTGGGACAACGGAGGGCTGCCGGCGTGGCTGTTCACGGACCCCACCGTGGGCGTGCGCAGCAGCGAGCCCGGCTACTTGGCCGCCGTCTCTTCCTATATGAAGTCGGTCCTGGCTTTGGTGGTGCCGCGCCAGATTTCCCACGGCGGCCCAGTGATCATGTTCCAGATAGAGAACGAATACGGTGCTTACGGCAGCGACAAGGCCTACCTGCAGCACCTGGTCGACCTGTCCAAGCGCTTGGGGGTGGACGTTCCGCTGTTCACCTGCGACCAGCCCTTCGGCACCATGATCGAGGACGGCTCACTGCCAGAGCTGCACAAAACCGGGACCTTCGGCTCACGCGCTGATGAGCGGCTGGCTTTCCTGCGGGAACGGCAACCCACTGGCCCACTGATGTGCGCCGAGTTCTGGAACGGCTGGTTCGACAACTGGGGAACGCACCATCACACCACCGACGCCGCCGCTTCCGCCGCCGAACTGGACGCGCTGCTGACCGCCGGGGCTTCGGTGAACATCTACATGTTCCATGGCGGCACCAACTTCGGGTTCAGCAACGGAGCAAACGACAAAGGTATTTACGAGCCCACCATCACCTCGTACGACTACGACGCGCCGCTCTCCGAAGACGGACAGCCCACGGCCAAGTACTTTGCCTTCCGGGACGTCATTGCCAAGCACTTCCCGGTTCCTTCCGAAGTGCCTGCCGCGCGGCCTTCGCTGACGGCTTCCGTGGTGGCCGTCTCCGGGTCCGCGCCTCTACTCTCTGTCCCGCCTGCTACGCAGCTGGTTCCCGGGCCGGTTCCGCCGGTGGACATCACCGGGCATTACCGAGGCTTCTACGTCTACGAAGTGTTGCTGCAGGGCGGCGGCGTCCTGTCCTTCTCCGAAATCCGGGACCGGGCGCAGTTCTTCCTTGACGGCGCGCCCATTGGGGTCCTGAGCCGGGAAGCGGGCGAGCGCGCGGTTGTGATCCCCCATGGTGGCCGCCTTCAGGTTCTTCTGGAAGACCAAGGCCGGGTGAACTACGGGCAGAGGATCGGCGAGGCCAAGGGGCTGATAGGGCCCGCGTTGCTCAACGGTGCGGAGGTAGTGGACTGGAGGGTTGGCGCAGTGGACCTGGAGTCCCTGGATGCCTACCGTGCTGCCTCGCTGCCGTATCCAGGGGGCGACCCCACCCACGCTGGTGTGGCCGGTCCCAGCATCTCCTTCGCCACCTTTGAAGCCGAAGGCCCGGGCGACCGGTTCCTTCGCCTGGACGGTTGGACCAAGGGCAATGCCTTCATCAATGGCTTCAACCTTGGACGGTATTGGAGTCGCGGTCCGCAGCGCACCCTCTATGTGCCCGGTCCGCTGATCCACGAAGGCGCCAACGAGCTCGCCATCCTGGAACTTCACGGAAGCGCGACGCGTGAGGTGAGTTTCGTCGTCGGGCCTGACCTGGGCCCCGACGAAAAGTAACCGTCTCTCACATCCCACCTGCTTGAACCCGACCGTCTCTCACTATCTTCAGGGAAGTGATAGAGGGTTGCCGTTGAACGGCCGGGAAGTGATAGAGGGTTGCGTACGCAGAAGGGGACCGGTCATCCAACCGGTCCCCTTCTGTGTGTTCAACTCTGTGTGTTCAGCGCGCGGGCGTCATTAGCCGCGGCAGAGCTCGCCATACTTGGTGCCGGCTTCCTGGTAGGCCTGGCCGAGCTCGCCAAGCTTCGCCTCGTCCGGGGTTTCCTTGGACTGCTCATCCATGTATTCCAGAATGGCGGTGACAACCGGCTTCATTTCGTCCGATGCCACAGCTTCGATGGGCCGGATGGCGTTGGCCACGCGGTTGGTGGCTGTCTTGCTAGCGTTCTGGGGAATGCTTGCGGCGGCCACACCGACGCGGTCGCAGGTTTCCGCGGTGGTCAGCTGCTGCTGGGCGGAACAGGCGGATGCCGAGGCGATGAGCCCGGCAGCGATCAGGACAGTGGTGAGTTTCTTCATGATTCCCTCAGTGGTCGACGTCCCTTTGATTGTAATCAGAGCAGCGGCCCCTCCACGCATCGGCGGTAGTCCGTTTGTCCGCGTTCCTCCCCGGTTACCTCCCACATCCGACCCAAATCGACGCCGATCCGCCGGCGTCGGGGCATATTTTCGGTGACAGTGGGGAAGCAACCGGGCAGGAACGCCGGGCAGCCAAAGTTACAGGGCAGCCAAAATTACAGTGCCGGCGTCCGGGGCGGAGGAGTGCGGCGCGACCCCGTGGCTTCGAAGGCGGCGGCCAGCGTCAGCAGAGCAGTATCGTCATACGCGCGGCCAGCGAAAGTGAGGCCCACGGGCATGCCGATGTCTGCCATGGTTCCCATCGGCACAGTGACCGTGGGGATGCCCAGGTGGCGCGGGACGAGGTTTCCGTTGGACACCCATACGCCGTTACGCCAGCCCAGGTCAGCCGAGGCCGGATTGACGTCCATATCGGCAGGGCCTACGTCTGCCGCTGCCGGGAACAGGACCGCGTCCAGTCCGAGCCTGTCCATCCAGTCCTCCAGATCAATGCGTCGTGTCTCCTCAAGGCCGCGCACGCCGTTTTCCAGCTCGGGGATCTCAGTCAGCTGGTTGTAGCCGTGATCGCGAACGTGTCCCGGGTACTCGGCAATGTCGTCGTCGAACCCGGCGTAGCGGTCCGGCAGGGCACCCTCAGGGTGCGGGAAGATCCTTGCGCCATCCACGTCCGCAAGCCGATTCAGTGCGGGATCACCGTTGGCACGCAAGAAATCGTCCCAGGCCCAGGAGGAAAGATCCATGATTTCGCGCTGGAGGTATTCATGGGTGACAAGTCCACGGGTGGCAATGGTGGGTGCGCCGGGGCGGTCGCCTTCGTAGTTGGAGACCACCGGGAAATCCACCAAAACAACCTCAGCACCAGCGGCTTCGAGATCTCGCTTCGCGGCGTCCCACAGATCGATCACGGAAGCCCGCGTCTCGATGCGTTGCCCGGTGGGGCCGCCGATGCCCGGCTTTGCGCTGGTCCCGGCATCCGGGTCTGCGTTGACATACATGCGCGGCACACCGAAGCGCTTACCTTTCAAAGCCGCGCGTCCGTCGTCGAGCGTTTCCGGAGCCAGCGCCGGGTACCTCTCCGGCCGGACCTCGGACGACTTCGGGATCTCAACCCACGGCTGCACACGCCAGAAGTCGCCACGGGTCTGAGAGTCGTCGGCCACGATCACGTCCAGCAACTCCAGCATGTCCGCCATGGTGCGGGTATGCGGGACCACCACGTCCATAGTGGGGACCAGCGGCCAGTTGCCGCGCACCGAGATGACGCCGCGCGAGGGCGTGTAGGCGCACAAAGCATTGTTCGACGCCGGTGCGCGGCCACTTGACCAGGTCTCCTCACCCAGGCCGAAGGCCGCGAAGCTTGCCGCCGTCGCGGTCCCGGAACCGTTGGAGGAACCGGAACCGAACGCTGCCGTGAGGAAGTCGGCGTTATAGGGGCTTTCGGCGCGGCCGTACACACCGCGCTGCATGCCGCCGTTGGCCATGGGCGGCATGTTGGTCAGCCCGATCAGCACCGCGCCGGCGTCCCGGAGGCGTTCGATGGTGAAGGCGTCCCGTTGCGCCACCAGATGCTCAAAGGCCGGGGACCCGGCTGCGGCAGTGAGCCCCTTGGCTAAGTAGCTGTCCTTGGCCGTATACGGAATGCCGTCCAGCGGGCCCCTCACTTCGCCCTGAGCCCGGCGCGCATCAGAGGCCCGTGCGTCCGCCAAAGCATCGGGGTTCATGACCACGAGTGCGTTGAGAGTGATGCCGTTACGGTCGTAGGCCACGATGCGGTCAAGGTACGCCTGCGTGAGCTGCTCGCTGGTTACCTCCCCTGTTTCCAGCGCCTCACGCAGCTGCGCGATGGAGGCCTCAACCACGTCGAAGGGAGCCATTACGCTGCACCCCCGTTGATCTGTGGTCCGCCGAGACGCGGCTGCTGCTGCGTGATGCAGTGGATACCACCGCCGCGGGCAAGGATGGGGCGCGCGTCAACAGTGACAACGCGGCGGCCGGGGTAGGCCTCAGCCAGGATTTCTGCCGCAAGCGAGTCCGCGCGTTCTTCGCCGTAACCACAGGCGATGACTCCGCCGTTGACCACGAGGTGGTTGACGTAGCTCCAGTCCACAAAGCCGTCTTCATCCCGCAGGGTTTCCGGCGCGGGCAGCGGGACAATCTCAAACGGTTTACCCGCCGCGTCAGTCTGAGTTTCAAGGAACGAGTGCAGCGCGCGGCTGACCTCGAAGTCCGGGTGCTCCGGGTTGGTCTGGGAATGCAGCAGGACACGGCCAGGTGTGGGGATGGTCGCCACCATGTCAATGTGGCCGCGCGTGCCCAGGTCCTCGTAGTCGCGCGTCAGACCACGGGGCACCCATACGACTTTGGTGGCGCCGATGGTGCGGGCCAGCTCAGCTTCAACTGCTGCCTTGTCCGCGTAGGGGTTCCGGCCTGGATCCAGCTGGACCGTTTCGGTGACCAGCACGGTTCCTTCACCGTCCACGTGGATGGCGCCACCCTCATTCACCAGGAGGGAGCTCACCAGTTCAGCACCGGACTTTTCGGCAACAAAGCGCCCCATTCCGGCGCTCTTCTGCCATTCGGACCACGCCGGGGCACCCCAGCCGTTGAAGATCCAGTCCACTGCGCCAAGCACACCGGGACGTTCGTCGTCCAGCACAAAGGTGGGTCCGACGTCGCGCATCCAGAACTCATCCAAAGGCGCCTCAACCTGTTCGATGCCGCCGCCCAGCATGTGCGCAGCACGTTCGCGCTCGCTGGGGTCCACCACCATGGTCACCGGCTCGAACTCGGCCACGGCATGGGCGACGGCGGCCCACGCCGCGTAGGCCTCTTCGGCCGACGCGGCGTCGTCGCCAAGCGTCAGGCCGGTTCGGGGGAACGCCATCCAGGTGCGCTCATGCGGTGCGGTTTCGGCCGGCATTCTCCAAGCCATGGGTGACTCCTTCGTCTTCAGTGCAAATCTCTTGTTGATCACACGATCAACAATGCTGAAAACGTAATCTAGACTGGTCCTTGATGTCAAGCACTCCACAGAAGCGCGCAGTCCGGAAGTCACCGGCAGAGCGCGCAGCAGAAATCACCGAAGCCGCCCGCGAGATCGCACTCGAGGCGGGCCTCTCAGCACTCACGCTGCGCAATGTTGCCGCCCGCGTGGGCGTCGCTTCCGGTCTTGTTGCGCACTATCAGCCCACTATGGACACGCTCGTTGCAAGCACCTTCGCCACCATCGTGGCGGCAGAAACGCAGGAAGTAGCCGGCTTGCTAAGCCAGCAACCTGGACCACCCGAACGCCTGAGCCTGCTGGTGGAAACGCTTCTGGACAACAGCAGGCTGGACGTCACCGCAATCTGGGTGGAAGCCTGGACGCTGGGACGCCGCAACGAAGCCTTGGCCGCTTCCGTCCGCGAACAAATGGATGCCTGGCAGAAGGTTTTCCAAGGAGTAGTGGAGGACGGAAACGCAAGCGGAGCCTTCAACGTTTCCGATGCCGCCGCCGTCGCCTGGCAGATCCTGGGCATGGTGGACGGTCTGAACGCCCAGGCCTTGGTGCGCTGGAACGGCGTCAACGATCGTGGCACGCATCTGGCCCACGCCGTCGAGGGGATGGTGGGCGCGGCCCGGGGTTCCCTGGCCGCCAAGCCGAGCGCCTAAGGCCGAGCGCGTAAGGCTGTCGACCACCAGGCCCTGTCTTTCATGGCCCCGCCCACACTGCCCTAGGCTGGTGAGCATGGCGATCATTCACAAGGCAAACCTGTCCCCGTCCAAGCTCGAACTCATCGCTGACTACCTCCCGAAGCAGCCCTGGTTCATCCAGGATGGTTCCCCGGAGCTCATTGGTGCCTACCGTTTTGACGATCCCGCCGGCGAGGTGGGCCTCGAGACTCATGTTGTGACCGCAGGGGAACGCGTCTACCAAGTTCCGCTCAGCTACCGCGGCTACGAGCTGGCCGGCGCCGAGGAGTGGCTGGTGGGAACCATGGACCATTCCGTCCTTGGCAAGCGTTGGGTGTACGACGCCTGCGCCGACCCCATCTACGTCAAGGCCCTGGCCACCGCCATCCTCACTGGCCAGCAAGAGGCCGAACTCATTGTCGACGGAGAGCTGGGACCGCGGCCCAGCACGGTCACAGTACAGGGCAGCGGAAAGCTCGACGGCGACGTCCCCGCCTTGAGTGCCTCGGCGCCGGTATCCGGCAGCGGCGTGACCATCATTGATGCGGGCGAGCTGCGGTTGAAGGTCACCCGGGTCCTGGATATGGCAGCGGATGCCTCGGCCAATACCGCTGCTGCCCCGGAGCTTCATGGAGACCTGATCCTTAACGGTAAGTGGGCCGGCCTGGAGAACCCGGTAGAACTGGCCTCGGTGGTTCGGATCTGACCTCCGCTTCGCCTCGCTCCTTCCCAGTTGCCTCGCATCGCTGCTTGCAAACCACGGCGTGTCGCCGCCAACCCTGCATTATTTGGGCGATGGCACAAAGGCAACCGGGAGGGAGTGCACGCCGGGGGCACCTGTTGGCTACAGATGCTGCAGCGTAGGCTGGCAAGCAAGCCGTCTAACTATGTGAGGGGTCAAGCATGTACACAACACAAAACATCATTCCCGCCGCCCAGGATCTTGCACGGGAGTGGGTAACGCATGCAACAGATGGCACATCCGCACAGACAGACGCCGTGGTGAGGTGGGCTTTGGCCCGGATCAACCACGCAGATGTCCCTTCCGTGGTCCAGGGCGTGATGCTCACCCTGACTGGAAACAAGAAGGCAGCCAAGGAAGCTAAACGCACAGCCACCAAGGCAGTAAAGAAAGCCACCCAGGCGCTCAGCCGGAAGACCAGTCAGCGCAGCTCGGGCCGTGCAATATGGTTCACCGCCATCGCCGCCGCCCTGGCGGGAGCGGGCGCAGTTTTTGCTTGGCGCATGATGATGCCTCCGGGTGAACCTGAGCCCGCCAAGCAGCCTGAGACACCAGTCCAACCGCCGGTGCCCCCGGTTCCGTAAAACCTGCCACGGACAGCACCCGCCGGCTCCACTTGCCGACTCCGCCTGCCACGGGCGCCAACCGTGCCCTGTCGCAAGCGGTGGCCAGTCGCAAGCAGCGGTGCCGCAGGAATCAGGTGGCTAGCTAGGTTGCGGGGGCGGCTTCGTTGAGTACGCGCAGCGCGTTCAGCGTCCGCGGGTAACCGATGTAGGGCAGCAACGCCGTGATGACTTCCAGCATTCGTGCGCGATCATTCCCCACGTTGAGGTTGCCTTGAACGTGCCCCTTCACTTGCGCCTCACAGCCGCCCATGGACGCCAGCATGGATAGAGTCAGGAGCTCACGCGTTGCAACGTCAAGGCCGCCGCGTGTGAGGTAATCACCAAAGCAGTTGCCTGCCAGATAATCCTGGAAGTGTTCCTCATCCTCGGCTGCGGCTGCCCGCATGCCACCCACGCGTTCGGCGCCCGCAATGACTTTCTGGACCGCGAGGCCCTTTTCCGCGCGGTTGGCTATTGTGGTGCTGGACTGTCCAGCCAGCGGCAATTCCACACCGTGATTGGTGAGGATCTCATTTGTGGCGTGCAGGAAGTCGGAGACCTTGGCCATGCCGACGTATGGCACGGCTTGGTAGACGATTTCCTTGGCTTGAGTTGGGGTCACCCCCACTGTGAGGGCCGCGCCCAACAACGTCCGGAACTCCCCCATGGCTTGGCACGCGATGAGTGAGGCGAGTTGGACCATGAGCCGGGTCTTCGTCTCCAGGTTTCCATAGCCTCGGGTCTCATCGAACGCAAAATTGTTGAAGATCTCCGCGAGCTCGGGATCCGTGACGGCAAAGGCCGGGAGCTGACCGGGGAAGAGTTCGTCATGGTTCTTGCGGGCGGGTTCGGTGAGGGCCATGGGGTCTCCTTGAAACAGCTGTTCCGACTGCCCGCCGAGTTGGCTGGCGGTATGGAAGCTTTCGATTGCGGTGCCTGATCGGTGGGCCGGAAAGGCCACCTACACATAACACCCCATTGAGGAGCCTTGTGGGAGAGTCCCTTGATACAGGTTCCGGCAGTACATGCTTCGTCCGCCCCTCGCAGCAGCTCACGCGAAGCGACTTACCAGGAGTTCTCAGCATGCTTACGATGGAAGGGCAGGATTCTGACGCACCACGAGCACGGAACCCCGATCGCCGACTGGAAAGTTGAACTCCCCATGGCACGACGAAGCGCTAAGAAAGCACCCATCATCACGGAAGCGGCTCCTGGGCGTCGCGGACCCGGAAAGGCCATTTGGCTTATTGCCGCGGGCCTCGTGGCTGGGATAGCCGGCGGAATTTTCGGCTTCCGCATGCTGGTACCGTCCAGAGAATCTGAGCCAGCAAAGGCTCCGCAGCGGCAACCCGAGGAGATTCTGGTCAGGGAGGAACCTGTGGAGATCTCCACCAGAATGCGCCCGGGGGAATGGACTGAAGCGTCACTGCTGGAACATGTCGAGGACTACAAGCAGCAGATCCGCGATATGGGGGCGAAGGAATCGCAGATTGTGGTGGACGTTGAGCGGACCGAAGCCGGCGCTGCCCGGGTGGTGGTCAGCTGGGACCGAAGCCGGGCTTAGCCCAAGCTAGTCCCCGGCTCGGGGACGCCACACCACGACGGCCTGGGACCGCGCCCGGGGACGCTGGCCACGCGCCAGTGAGACGACGTCGCCCGCGGCACCTGCCGCGAAGATACGAGCATCCACGGGTGAGCGGCGGCGCGACAGCTCCTCCGTGAGCTCAACTACCCGGTACTGCAGCGCAGCCACCTGGTTTTCGAGGTCCAGGATGCGTTTGATGCCCTCGAGCGAGACGCCAGACTGCGAGAGGCGTTGAACCTCCCGCAGTTTGTTCACGTCGTTCTGCGAATAACGGCGGGATTTGCCGGGCGCACGGCTGGGCGAGACGATGCCCAAGCGGTCGTACTGGCGCAACGTCTGCGGATGCATGTCGGCAAGCTCCGCAGCAACGGAGATGACAAAGATCGGCTGGTTGACGTCGATTGCCATGACCGTCTCCTTACAACCGGGCCTTCGCGGCCAGATCGTGACGCGGGTTGGCGTCAGTGGTGGCAGCGGCGAAGGCCTTCACGGCTTCTTCCGCTTCCTTGTTCAGGTTCTGTGGAACCGCGACGTCGATGGTCACCAGCAGGTCACCGGTCGCCTTGGACGTCTTCACGCCACGGCCCTTCACCCGGAGGGTACGGCCCGACGGTGTTCCGGCCGGAACGCGCACCTTGACGGTGTCGCCGTCGAGCGTTGGCACCTCAATGGTGGCGCCGAGCGCCGCTTCCGCGAACGTGACGGGCACGTGGATGCGGATGTTGTCGCCGTCGCGGTGGAAGAAGTCGTGCGGCTTCACGCTCACCGTGATGATGAGGTCGCCATTGCCGGCCGGGCCAACATTGCCCTTGCCGCGCTGACGGACTTTCTGCCCATCCTTGATACCGGCGGGAATCTTGACATCGATCACGTTGCCGTTGCTCTCACGCAAGCTCACAGTGGTGCCGTTAATTGAGCCGGCAAACGAGATGGACGTAGTTGCCGTCCGGTCGGAGCCCTTCTGCGGGGCACGTTGGAACCCTGTGGGGCCAGCTCCGCCGAAGCCGCCACCAAACAGGTCCGCGAACTCCGGAGGAATGCCACCGCCACCGGCAGGCTGACGAGCACCAGGCCCGCCACCAAACAGGCCGCCGAACAGGTCCTCAAACCCGCCATTGGCTCCTGCACCACCACGTCCAGCGCCAGCACCCGGAGCAAACCGGGCACCACCCATGGCACGAATGGCGTCATACTGCTGCCGATCCTCAGCACTGGACAGCACCGAGTAGGCCTCGGAAATGTCCTTGAACTTCTTCTCCGCAGCAGCATCCCCGGCATTAGTATCCGGATGGTACTGCCGGGCTAGCTTGCGGTAAGCCTTCTTAATATCCGCATCGGACGCGTCCTTGGCAATACCAAGGATCGCGTAAAAATCCTTTTCAACCCAGTCCTGGCTGGCCAAGAGCGTTTCCTTTCAAGTCAATAAAAAACGTGCGGCTGCAGTCATCGCGCCTCTGGCGAGCTTACAACCGACGCGAAACCGGATATGGGGCGGCGGTGTGGAGGGCACCGCGAAGCGGGCACCGCCCCATATCCGGTGAAGCGTCTGCTAGTTACGCCGGAACCGCGACGATCACTTGGGCTGCACGCAGGACCCGCTCACCTGAGCGGTATCCGGAGCGCAGCACCTGGCTGACCGTGTCAACCTCGATGTCTTCGCCGGGCTGCTGGATGAGTGCTTCGTGGATGGTGGGGTCGAATTCGACTCCGGTGTCCGCGATGCGTTCCAGTCCGTACGTCTTGAGCGCGTTCTCCAGCTTGGTGGCGATGGCGGCGAAGGGGCCGTCTTCGAGGTCACCGTGCTGGCGTGCGGCGTCGACGTCGTCCAGCACCGGGAGCAGGGAGTTGAGGACGCCGATGACGGCCATCTCTCCTGCTACGGCACGGTCGCGTTCCACGCGTTTGCGGTAGTTGACGTACTCAGCCTGAAGGCGAAGGAGGTCGTTGCGGAGCTCCGCTGCCTGGGCTTCAGCCGCGGCACCGGAGGCTACCGATTCCTCAGCCGGCACCTCTACCCCGTTGAGGATTTCCTCAGCCTGGGAGAGGGCGTCACCGTCTGTGGGAGCGGCGTTGCCTTCGGTGGGAGCCGCAGCTTCGCTATCGGGGTGACGGGCTGCCCCGGTCTCCGGGTCAACCTTGCGGTTGTCCCGGATAACCGGCTTGCGCGGCTCGTTGCCTTCAGAGTGCTCTGCTTCGTTGCCGTGGTGAGGCATGGCTACTTCTTCGCTTCGTCTTCGTCGATGATTTCGGCGTCAACGATGTCTTCGTCGTCAGCAGCCTTCTCACCGGCAGGAGCACCTTCTGCGCCGGCACCCGGAGCGTCAGCTGCGGAGGCCTGCGAGTAGATGGCTTCGCCGAGCTTCGTCTGGGAGGCCTGGAGCTTCTCGAACGCAGTCTTCACAGCGGCGTCGTCGGTGCCTTCCAGTGCGGACTTGAGGGCGTCGACGTCGGCCTTGACCTCGGTCTTGACTTCCTCGGGCAGCTTGTCGTCGTTGTCGGCGATGAGCTTCTCGACGGAGTAGGCGAGCTGCTCAGCGGAGTTACGGGTGTCCGTAGCTTCGCGGCGGGCCTTGTCCTCAGCAGCGTGCTCTTCGGCTTCACGGACCATGCGGTCGATGTCGTCCTTGGAGAGTGCCGTGCCACCGGTGATGGTCATGGACTGTTCCGTGCCGGTGCCCTTGTCCTTGGCGGACACGTGGACGATGCCGTTGGCGTCGATGTCGAAGGTGACCTCAACCTGCGGAACGCCACGAGGTGCCGGAGCGATGCCGGTCAGTTCGAACGTGCCCAGCGGCTTGTTGTCGCGGGTGAATTCACGCTCGCCCTGGAAGACCTGGATGGCCACGGACGGCTGGTTGTCGTCAGCGGTGGTGAAGGTCTCGGAACGCTTGGTGGGGATGGCGGTGTTGCGCTCGATGAGGTGCGTCATGACACCACCCTTGGTTTCGATGCCGAGGGACAGCGGGGTGACGTCGATGAGGAGAACGTCCTTGCGCTCGCCCTTCAGGACACCGGCCTGGAGTGCCGCGCCAACGGCCACAACTTCGTCCGGGTTGACGCCCTTGTTCGGTTCCTTGCCACCGGCGAGTTCCTTAACGAGCTCGGAGACAGCAGGCATACGGGTGGAGCCACCGACGAGGACGATGTGGTCGATGTCGGAAACCTTGATGCCGGCTTCAGCGATGACGTCCTGGAAGGGCTTCTTGGTGCGGTCCAGCAGGTCCTTGGTGAGGTCCTGGAACTTGGCACGGGTCAGCTGCTCGTCCAGGTGAACCGGGCCGTCGGGGGTGACGGACAGGTACTGGAGGGAGATGTTGGTGCTGGTGGAGGAGGACAGTTCCTTCTTGGCCTGCTCTGCAGCTTCGCGGAGACGCTGGAGGGCAATCTTGTCCTTGGAGAGGTCGATGCCCTTGACCTTGAGCTGGCTCAGGAGCCACTCGACCACGCGGTTGTCCCAGTCGTCGCCACCGAGGCGGTTGTCACCGGCGGTTGCGCGGACCTGGATGGTGGAGAAGTTGTCTTCGTCCTTGCCAACCTCGAGGAGGGAGACGTCGAAGGTTCCGCCACCGAGGTCGAAGACCAGGATGAGTTCGTCTTCCTTGCCCTTGTCCAGGCCGTAGGCCAGTGCGGCCGCGGTGGGCTCGTTGACAATGCGGAGGACGTTGAGGCCCGCGATTTCGCCGGCTTCCTTGGTGGACTGGCGCTCGGCGTCGTTGAAGTAGGCCGGAACGGTGATCACAGCGTCGGTGACCTTTTCGCCCAAGTAGCTCTCGGCGTCGTTCTTGAGCTTCATGAGGATACGCGCGGAGATTTCCTGCGGCGTGTACTTCTTGTCATCGACGGCGACGTTCCAGTCGGTGCCCATGTGGCGCTTGACGGAAGCGATGGTGCGGTCGATGTTGTTGACGGCCTGGCGCTTGGCGATTTCGCCGACCAGGACTTCGCCGGACTTGGAGAACGCAACGACGGACGGGGTGGTGCGGCCGCCTTCTGCGTTGGCGATGACGGTGGGCTCGCCACCTTCGAGAACAGAGACCACGGAGTTGGTGGTTCCGAGGTCGATACCTACTGCACGTGACATATCTTGTTTTCCTTTCAATGGCCGATGTTGGAGATCGCACCTGGCAACGGTCCGCTGAGCGGGTTACGTGCTGGGAGCCTGCTCAACAATCGGCTAGTTGAGCGTTCTGCACTCAACTGTACTCAGCCTCAGAATTAAGTCAATCCAAAGTTGAGTCGAGTGCGCTCAACTCTGCCCTGAGGGCTCAAGAAAGCCCCGGAATCACGCGGCTTTCGGACTGGTTTCGCCCACGGTGAACTGGCAAACTGGCTGTTTCGCCGGTACAGAACCTACGCCTGCATCGCATGGGCTCCTGGATACATCTGTCGAGAATCGAGAGGGGGCCGGAGGCCACGCGAGCTCGAAAATTTCCATTCGTGAGGAAACGAAAGAAGGACTCGACCTGTCTACCGACGGGCCAAGTCCTTCATAAGGTGACGCTGCGTTTTACGCGCTCAGAACGTGAACTTCTTTGCCTGTGAAGTAACGCGAATGAGTCTTCTGGACGGTTTCCAAAGAGTCGCTATTGAGCGAGACGACTTCCCAATCCTCGCTGGGGCGGAGTTTCTCCAGTCTCAGGCGTTCCAAAAGCGCCGCCTTGTGACCATCAGCTCCCGGAAAGGCTGTGACCAGCCGATCGCCCGTGAGGCGGTTGTATTCGATAACGTAGCCAGGCATGCCTCACCCCTTCCTAGTAATCCGCATCGTATCAAACGAGGCTTTGAGGTTCGCCAATCCGTCCAAGACAACCTTCTCGGTCTCGTCCATGTCCTTCTCCGCTGTTCTAATCTCTCTCAGCCTGCGCTTGGACGGCTGTTTTTTGGCCTCTTCCAAGCTGCGAACCGTGCGGACATTGCTACGGCGTTGCTCGAGGGTGGAAAGACCCCTGGTGGAGATGTCTTGTAGATCAACGACGAACTTTTTCTCCCGATCGTCTGTGGGCAACTCACCATATCGGATTCCCCGGCCCAGCACGTCTGCGGCCGCTTCATACGTGTTCGCCCATTGTCCTTGCAGGTGAGTTCTGATTTGGACTTCGACTCGCGCCGGGAGTTTTAGCCACAGGTGAAGCGCGCGGTATCCACTGTGTGGCTTGTCACGCATGTCGCGACAGCAAACCTGCAGATCATGCCCGAACAAACCGGCGATGGCATTCGCTACTCCGTCCTGCTCTTCAAGGGTCATTTCTGCTTCAAACCGCACTCCGGCGATGTCCTGCACGCTTTGCAAGGGCGTGGAGTGGTCGCGCTGAAGCTTTTCTCGAAGGGTATCGATGGTCTTAGGGCGGGAAGTGACCTCCGGAACGCGCTCACCGAGTAGCGGGGCCCAATCCAATGCTTTGATCCTTGATTGTGTTTCGGCAGCTACGTCGTTGTAGTACACCATGACCGAGTCGTAGGTCGGGAGTGCATCTGGAATGGGCCGGGAGTCTCTGATACAGATGCCCAGTTTACGCAACTGATTGGTGGTCCATGGCAGATCCGGCATTCTGTGATCATAGGCGACCCTGCGGCCCTCGACAGTCGCTGAACTGCAGGGCCTGAGTAATGGTCGCCCATCTACAGAGTGACCATATATTGACGCCGAACGAATTGATCACGGCGCGAAGCGTCACTCACTCGGAGTGGTGACACCCATATCCGGGTGGCTTGGACGAATTTGGGTGGCGTCAGCCGTTTGGGTCGCGTCAAGCGGTTCGGGCTTGTACACCCATGCCACCAGCACCACGGAGATGATCATCAGCAGGAACCACGCCAGCAGCTTGTCGATGGAGACCGCCTGCCACCCATCCAGCTGGTTGGGATACAGCCACGCACGGGACCACGTGCCGATGTTCTCCGCGAACCAAATGAACAGCGCCACCAGCAGGAACGAAACCAGGATGGGCATCTTGAAACGACGCCGGAACACACGGAAGTGCATCACGCACCGTCCGTAGACCAGCACGACGGCGGCCAGCAGCACCCAGCGCGCGTCGAAGATGTAGTGGTGCGAGAAGAAGTTGATGTAGATCGCAGCCGCAACAAGGGCCGTGATCCAACGGCGTGGGTACCGGTCGAAGCGGAGGTCGAACAGCCGGAACACCCGCACCATGTAGGAACCCACGGCGGCATACATGAAGCCGCTGAACAGTGGAACAGCCCCGATCCGGAGGAAGCCCTCGGCCTCGTACGCCCAGGATCCGACGTCCGTCTTGAACAGCTCCATCACTGTCCCCACCACGTGAAAGAGCAGGATGACCCGCAATTCCCGCAGCGTCTCCAGCCTGAAAGAGATCATCAGAACTTGGATAACGACGGCGGCAAGGGTCAGGAAATCGTTGCGGGCGAGCGCCGCGTTATCGGGGTACCAGAGGCGCGCGGCGATGATCACCGCGAGCAACGCCGCACCGAACACACAAGCCCACGCCTGCTTCAGACCGAACACCACAAACTCGGTCAGCCCGGCCCGCAGACGGCCAGCGCGAGTGCCCTCCAGGTAACGGTGCGCAAGGGCGTCGATGGACTCTTCCACCGACGTGGAGTTACGCATGCGGCACCGCGGAATCCACCACAAGCTGGCCCAAATAATGATCGCGGGGCCAATGCCGGATCCGCTGGGGCAAGCGCGGATACACGCGACCCACCAGCCGCATGGTCCGCTCGAAGCGCCGCGCCTGGCTTTTGCCCCAAGTGAAGCCAAATCCTTCCCGCACGTGGTCCGGCAACAGGCCGGCGGTGAGGAACCGCGCCAACGGCATGGCCAGGCGCAACAACCGCGGCCCACCCGTCGGGTAGAGCAGGTCCCGGGCTACCTTGAGCGCTTTGTCATCCGGGCGAAGTCCGCGCACATGGGACTCCCAGTACGCAGCGAAAGCGGCCCGATCAGACGGCCACTTATCCTCCGGAAGCTGCAGGGCTGTCCCGATCCGCGCATACTCGCGGTAGATACGGTCGGCGGTATCGTCGTCGAGCATTCCATGGACCTGCTGATAGACGGTGACGGCGGTGTCGTAGAGGGTGGCGACCACCCAGAGTTGGGAGTCGGCGTCGAAGGCGCTGTATCCGTGTGAAGCGGCATCGGGTCCGCGACGAACCGGGGCATGGGCGCGGTTGACGGCGCGGCGGACGGCCTTCACCTGCTCCTCGGAACCGTAAACCACCGCATACACGTAGGTCATGGTCGCGCGGAGCCGATCCATGGGCCGTTCGGCGAAATTGCTGTGCTCGGCCACGCCGTGACCCACTGTGGGGTCGGCGATTTGCAGGAGAATTGCGCGGCCCGCGCCGGCCAGGAGGACACCCTCCGCACCAATGTCAGCCAGTCCACGAACCATCTGAATACTGTAGCGCCCTAGCCTTGGAGCCCGGCGACGCCCTGCAGTACGCCCAACTGATGCTCAAAAAGATCGTCGCGGGCCGTGAAAGTCTCCGGCCCGTACTGCCCGAAAACCTCAAAACTGATAGCCCCGAACACTGAGGTCCACACCAGGACACCGCGCGCTAACGACGCATCTGGTGCCGCGAGATTCATTTCGGCGCGTATGGCCGCCAGGTCTTCAGCCAGCGTCGGGGGAATCACGACGGCGGGAGTCACCTCTGCGGACAGGGCACCTGCGCGGTAGGCGGCATCGAAGATCCCGACGAGGCGGACAATGACGCGTGTTCCGGGCACAGTGGTGCGCTCCCCCGGTGCCTGGTACCCGGGGACGGGGCTACCAAAAAGCAGGGCGTAGCTGGAGGGCTCGCGGACCGCCCAGGCGCGGACGGCCTTGCTCAGTGCCCTGAACTGCCCGGGGAAGTCACCCGCCGGGACGGCATCTACCGCAGCATCCACTGCATCGCCGAGCTCGTTGTACGCGTCGATGAGCAGGAGGGTGAGGAGCTCGTCGCGGTTCTCGACGTACCGATACACGGCAGAAGATACGACGCCGAGATCCCTCGCCACGGCGCGCAGGGAAAGAGCCGCTGCGCCGTGGACCGCGAGGTGTTCGCGGCCCAGCCGGATGATGTCCGCGATGGTTTGCGTGCGCGCCCGTTCCCGCGGCGTTGGTGGCTTGGCCTTGGTCTTAGCTGCGGCGGGTTCGGCAGTTGTCATGCCCCCAGCTTGCCATAACAGAGAGCGCTGTGAACAAACGAGAGCAGTGCTCTTGACTTTGGCTCTGATAATGGTCATTCTTGATTGAGAGAGCACTGCTCTTGCTTTAGCTTTCCAGGTAACGAACGCGAAAGAAGGAACATCATGTACGTCGTCACAGGAGCAGGGCCCGTGGGATACACGGTCGCCGAACAACTGGCCGGGCAGGGTCACCAAGTACGCATTTTGACTCGCTCAGGCAGCGGACCGGACCACCCCCTGGTGGAGCGCATGCGCGTGGATGCCGCCGATCCCGAGCGGCTCACCGAAGCGGTGTCAGGTGCCGCGGCGGTCTTCCACTGCATCCACGGATCGGCCTACCGTGCAGCGTCGTGGGCCGCCGAACTCCCCCGGGCCGAGCAAGTGGTGATGGATGCCGCGGCAGCCGCGGGCGCCGTCGTCGTCTTCCCTGAAAGTCTCTACTCGTACAGCGAGCCTGACCGCATGATGACCGAAGCAAGTCCCCGGACAGCCACCGGCGGCAAGCGCGGCATCCGGACCGCACTACTGGCAGCCCGGCAGGCGCATGCCGCCAACACCGTCAGCGTTGTTGCCGGCGACTTCTTCGGACCGCGCGTGAAGATGGCACATGCCGGAGAACGGATGGTGACACCCATCCTGGCGGGCAAGGCAGTGCAGTTCATCGGGTCCATCAACCAGCCGCATTCCTTCACGTACGTCCCGGACCTGGCCGCCGCCATGATCGCAGCAGCACAGCAACCCGAACTATGGAACACCGTGCTGCACGCCCCCACAGGCCCCGCCGTCACGCAGCGGGACATGGCCGCAGCGCATGCAGAGGCCGCCGGCGTTGCTGCACCCAAGGTGAGCGCGGTGCCCGGATGGGTGTTGCGGGTGGCGGGCATTTTCTCCACGGACATGCGCGAGCTCGCCGAATTGCTATACCAGTTTGAGCGCCCGTTCGTAATGGATTCCTCGCAGAGCCAGAAGCTTCTGGGCCTCGAGCCGACTCCTTTGGCGGAAGCTGCTGAAGCAACCGTGACGTGGTGGCGCGGCGCCGTTCAAGTAGGCGCGGGAGGCTAGAGGCCGTCGTCGTAATTCCAGTGCTCCTGCCAGCGCCAATCGATGGGCTCGCTGAGGCGCTGGTACCGGATGTCGGTGGACAGGCGCATGGTGCCGTTGGGGTCGGCATTGTCCAGGGCCGCGTGGACAATATGCGCCGAGTGGACCACCACGTCACCAACCTCGTAATCGGTCACGAGCCACCGGGCGTCCCGCTCGTCCGCCAGCCCGGGGAGGTCCGCAGTGATGGAGGCGGCCGGCATCTTTGGCTACGACGATCCCGCTTACTTCAGCCGACTCTTTACCAAGAAGACCGGGTCCTCGCCAAGCGGGTTCCGGCGGGAACACCAGCGTGCTGACCCAGCGAAGCAGCACACGTGGGATGTCTGAAAATGTTCGAATCATGGATTTCCTGATGGCTGGCTGAAACGCTGGATGGAGTGCACAGGACGCCTCCGGAAACGTCCCCGCAGCACGAATAACACTCCTGGAAACACCCCACGGGACACTCAATGAGGAGATCTTCCATGTCCACTTTCGCCATCAATCGTCGTCAATTGCTGCAGACCGGAGGAATCGGCGGACTGGCCGTAGCACTGTCGGCAATGTCCTCCGGCACCGCACAGGCCACGCCAAAGATGCAGACCGCAGGGGTTCCGCAGATCACCGACCTTGGACCCGCCGTCGTTCAGTTTTCCCTCATGAGTTCGCTGCTGGTGGGCGACACCGTCTACATCGGGTCCCGCAACCTGAACCCGGTACGGGTGATTGGATACCACCTCCCCACCGGCACCATCACGTCACGGACAGACCTCGGCTCCGGGTACAGCATCCAGGCTTTGGCCGCAGATCCCACCGGACGCTACCTGTACGCAGGCGTGCTGCGTGACGGAATCGATGGAAAGCCGAACCTGTACCGCTGGGACCTCAGCACTCCCAACGTGCCGGCAGTGGGCGTGGGCGAAACCGGAGACCGCGACATCCGGGCCCTGGCCGTGGCCCCTGACGGAAAGGTCTACCTTGCCGGCGGAGGGCTCACCTCCAAGGCACCCTCCCTGTGGGAATTCGATCCCGCCACGAATGCCATGACCAGCTGGGGCATACCTGACCCCGGAGCCACCATTGCCCAAGCTGTGGCCGCCACTGCCAGCCACGTGTATTTCGGCACGGGCAGCACGCTGGGAGGCGGCAACGGATCAAGTCCCGGCCGCCTGTTCGCCTTCGACCGGACCACGAAGGCGTCCACGAATATCCTCCCGGCGGAAGTAGCAACCGGCGTCTCGGTCACCTCCCTCAGCGTGCTGAACGGGCAGCTCGGGGTGGGGGTCAAGGGCCCCGGTAAGTCCGTGCTGATCAACCTTGCCAGCCACGCCCAGTACACCATCATCGCCAAGACCGGTGTGATGTTCAGGCAATTGGGCAACGACGTGTTCTTCGTCAAGGAACCGGGCGTGTGGTCCTACAACATGGTCACCAAGAAGATCACCCAAATCCTCACGGAAGATGTGGGGGCCATGTGGGGCCTGGATGTCTACGGCAGCAAGGCGCTCACAGTGTCTTCCTATGACGTCATTGAGATAGATCCCGTGGCGAAGACCGCCGTCAAGCATGACCTCCAACAGGCCGGGGCGCCGGGCGGACCTCAGCTATGCATGGGCCTCGCTGCGGGTGCCGGGGACGTTTATGTGGGCGGCACCGGAACCATTGCCCGGCACCAACTGGCCACGGAACAGGTGTCCTATCTCCGGGCAACAGGTGAAGCCAAGGACGCCGTGATCGTAGGCGGTGTCCTCTACACGGGCCAGTACAACTCGCGGGGAATCTACGCCTACGACCCCACCACCGGGCAGCTTCCCTATCAAGTGGCTGCGCTCCCGGCCGGACAGAACCGTCCCCTGGATGTCTGCTGGGATGCCGTCAACGGCCTGGTCATAGCCGGGGCCCAGAACGACACCGGCGGTGGCGGCTGCTTCGCCGCCTACAAGCCTTCCACCACGCAGGTCATCACCAAGGTCAACCCGATCGATGCCCTCCAGATGGTCCGTGCCGTGGCGACCAAGGACGGAATGGCCTACCTGGGTGGCGACAACATCTACGCCTCAGGTCCCCGCAGCACCGTGGTGGCGTGGGACCCTGTGGCGAACCAGGAGTTGTGGCGCCTGGATCCAGGGCAGCCTCAGGGCATTGCGGCCATGGCGATCCATGGCAAATTCCTTTACGGCATGTCCCGCAGGGCCGCCGGCCTGTTCGTGATCGATCTGGATACCCGGCAGGTGGTTCATCGGGGAGACCTGAGCGCGGTGTGCACGGACTTCGGAGCTCTTCAGGTCAGCCGCGGGATGGTCTACGGCGTCTCCGACACCACGGTGTTCCGCATCGATCCGATCACTTTCGCCGTCTCGGTTGTTGTTGCTGACATCAACGGCGGTTGGTACAGCGGACCGCACATCACGGCGGACGAGGACGGCTTGCTCTATACGCTGCGCGGCCCGAACCTTGTCCGGATTGACGATCAGCAGGCCATGCAAACCATGCGGCGTTAGCCCCATGTAAGTTGCAGCAGATGTCGTTCTGAGCCCTCAAAACGACATCTGCTGCTACCCAGTTGGGCTGGCCGTGAACAAGCCGGCCAGCACGGAGCACGCAGCACCCCGGGCCAGGGCCACAGGATCTGCAATGGCTGCATCAAACAGTGGAGGCGGAGTGTTGGCGTGAAGGTACTGACTCATAAACGCGTGCTTGGTCTGCTCGGCGAACGTCCCCAGATGAGCTTCGGGCGCGAAGCCCACCACCACCTGCTCGGGCCCGAGGACCTTGGCGGCGTTGGCCATGCCAATACCCAGATGCACGGCGGCGTCGGCAATCAGGCTGGAATCGACGTCGGGGTCTATCTGCCGGTTCTGGCCGTTTCGCTCCAGCTCCTGCTGCATGCCCCACAGGCTGCCGCGGGTTTCACAGCAATCTTCGGCTCCGCAGTGGCAGGGCCTGGCCGGTCCGGGTCCGGTGATCGCACGCGAATGGGCGAAGCCGCCCGCCGCGCCGTTGAAGCCGCGCTGGATGCGGCCTTCAATCACGACGGCGGCCCCCAAGCTGGTGCCGACGCTGAAGATGAGCATTTCGCGACCTTTGAAAACGTCGTCGAACAGCAAACCGCGTGCGTAGGCGTTGACGAAACTGTCCACGACGACGGCTTGGCCCACAGCCTCTTCAAGAAGCATTTGGAATGTGATGTCAGTCCAGCCCATCGCCCCGCTATGCCGCACCAGACCACCGGCTTGATCCACCACGCCGGAAACGGCTGCGCCCACCCCGATCAGCCTGGACTCCATCTGCCCTGCCGCGGATCGAACAGCCCGGGCAGCGGCCGCTGCCGCCTCGTCGGGCTCGGTGGATGCCAACGGCTCGCTGTGCGTTGCCACCACGTCACCGCGCAAATCGACCACGACGGCGTGTGCCTCCGTGGCGGACAGTCTCACCCCAGCTGCGAAGACGCCTTCGCGCCCCAGCTCCAGGAGACGCGCCGGACGGCCACCCGTGCTGGGCGCAATCTCGGTTTCCACCAGCAGCCCGGAGTGGACCAGCTTGCCGGTGATCCCGGTGACGCTGGCTGCGCTCAAACCGGTTTGGATCGTGATTTTGGCGCGGGATACCGGCGCCTGTGTGCGGACGATGTCCAGCACCAGGGCCTCGTTGATCTCGCGGATCAGCGCCTTGCTGCCTGCGCGTGGCTTCATAGCTCGTGGCTCCTGTTGTTGCGTCGCAAGGGATCTCCCCCATTCTGGCATCCGCGGTCCGGATGTCTTCACACTCTCCATTGTACTTACTTTAGTCATTGACAAAAGATATTGAAGCTGGCAATCTCGGTCTCATGAACATCAACAAAGGCGTTGCATCACCCTCCTCGCCCCCCACAGCACCCCGGCTGCGGATCCTGCTGAGCATCCCGGACGCCGAACGGGCAGCGTTCATCACTCCCGAAACCCGCACTGCCCTCGGCGAGCTGGGCGACATCACTGAAATCGCCCCCGCCGAACTCCAGTCCTTGGATACTTTCGCGGCGGCCGCCGCAGACAAGGATGCGTTCATCACCGCGTGGGGATTCCCCCGGCTCGACGCCGAACACTTGGCAGCGGCGCCGAACCTCAAGTGCGTCGTCCATGCAGCGTCTTCGCTGCACGCCCTGGTCAGCGACGACTTCTGGGCCGCCGGCATCCCCATCTCCCAGGCGGGCGCGGCCATGGCACCGGCCGTCGCGGAACTGTCGCTGACCTTCACGCTGAATCTCCTCCGCCGTGTGCACCTGCTCGATCACAGCCTCCGGACGGGGGCCAGTTGGGACGACGCCCGCAACGTCAGCAGGGCCCGCGAAATCTCCGGGGCCCGCATCGGAGTAGTTGGAGCGTCCAGGACAGGACGCCGCTACATCGACGCCTGCCTGGCACTCGGCGCCAAGATGTCCGTCTACGACCCCTACATTCCCGCCGGAGATCCCCTCGCGGCCCACTCAGCAACCCTGCACGATCTGCTGGCCGACAGTGATGTGGTGGCTATCCATGCTCCGGCCACTCCGGAAACCGAAGGTCTCATCAGTGCCGCCGAACTTGCCCTGCTTCCGGACGGGGCCGCGTTGGTAAACACCGCCCGCTCCACCATCGTGGACATGGAAGCCCTCTACAAAGAGGTCCGCTCGGGCCGGATTGATGCAGCGCTGGACGTCTTCGACCACGAGCCCCTGCCCACGGACAACCCCTGGCGTTCGCTGCCCAACGTGCTCCTGACGCCCCACCTCGGAGGGGCCACCGTGGACTCCAGGCGCCGGGCCGGCGCCATTGTGGTTGACGAACTCCGCCGCTTCATCAACGGCGAACCCCTGGAACACGCCCTCACCCGCACCGACCTCGAACGAATGGGCTGAAAATGCGCAACATCCTCCTGATCCATTGCCACGATCTGGGCCGCTTCCTGGGCACCTATGGAGTGGAGACTGTCTCCACACCCAACCTGGACGCCCTGGCAGATGAATCCACCCTCTTCGAACAGGCCTTCGCCACGGCCCCGCACTGCAGCCCTGCCCGCGCCTCACTGTTCACCGGGACGTATCCGCAGAGCAACGGGGTCCTCGGGCTGACGCACGAGCCCTTCAGTTGGGACCTCACAGAACCGAAAGACCACATCGCCTACAGGTTGAAATCGGCCGGCTATCAGACCGAACTGGTTGGCGTGCACCATGAATCCCGGGTCCTGGCCGACGACGTGGTGGCCAGCAGGCTTGGCTTCGACCGTGCCCGTACGGGAGGTGCGCGGGACGTCGTCGTACATCGCGCCACTGACGCACTGCGTCGGATGTCCGGCAGCGACCGTCCCTTCTACCTGCAGGTGGGCTTCACGGAACCGCACCGCGTGCCGTCCGAACGGGACCGCCCAGGCGTCATGGGATTCCTGGCCGACGGCGTGAACCCGGACGTCTCCCGGGGGCACACAGTCCCTGCCCACCTGGTGGACAACGAGGGCGCCCGCGAGGAAATCGCCGAACTGCAGGGCGCTGTGAAGCACATGGACGAAGGCGTGGGCAGCATTCTCGCGGAACTCGAATCGTTGGGCCTCCGAGACCGGACACTGGTGCTGTTCACCACCGACCACGGCCTTGCGCTGCCCCGCGCCAAATGCACCCTGTACGACGCCGGACTGGGCGTTGCGCTGATGCTCCGCCACCCCGGCAACGCGGCTTGGTCCGGGAAACGCGTGACGGACATCGTCAGCCACGTGGACGTCCTGCCCACCTTGCTGGAGCTGGCCGGACTGCCGCTCCCGGAAGGCCTCGCCGGGGCCAGCCTGCGTCCGGCCGTCGAAGCAGGAGAGGCTCCGCGAAGCCACTGCTTCAGCCAATTGAGTTATCACACGTATTACGACCCCAAGCGGTCAGTGCGGACATCCACGCACAAGCTGATCGTCAACTTCTCCAACGCACCACGCGCCATGGATCCCACCCAATCCTGGATTCACCGCAGCCTGCCGGCAGACCTTGGCGGGCCAACCATCGGCACCAGCCCGGCGCTGGAACTCTACGACCTCAGGGTGGATCCAGAGGAACTGGACAACATCGCCGGCCAGCCGGAGCAGTCGGAGATCCTCAGGGATCTCTCCGCAACCCTTTTCGACTGGATGCGGGAATGCGGCGATCCCCTCCTTACCGCCCCCGTAGCAGCCAGCCGCCACAACCTCGCCCTCGACGCGATCCACGAAGCCACCCTCACCCGAAAGTAGTCACCATGTTTACTCGAAAAATGCGCACCGCCACTTTGGCCACAGCCGTGGTCGTTACCGCTGCTTTGACCCTCACCGCTTGCGGTTCTTCTGGTTCGTCAACGTCCGACGGCGGCCAGGCCACCGGCAAGGTGACGCTCTGGATGTACCCCGTCATCAAGGACGAGACCGCCAGCAAGAAGTTCTGGCAGGACACTGAGGCAAGCTTCGAGACGGCCAACCCTGGAATCGACCTGACCATCGAGCTCCAGACGTTCGACAAGCGGGACGCCCAGATCTCGGCGGCGCTTGCCGCCGGCTCGGGACCCGACGTCGTACTTATTACGCCTGACCAAGCAGCCACGTACCGTAACGTGCGCGGGCTGCTGCCGGTGGATAAGGCGGTTGAGCAGGACAAGGACAGCTTCTATCCCGGCACGCTGGAGGCCGCGACGTTCGACGACGAAGTATTCGGCGTTCCGCTGTTCCAGAACATCAACACCACCGCTTACAACACCAAGATCTTCGCGGACGCAGGCGTGCCGCTGCCCAAGACCTGGGATGACCTGCGCAGCGCGGCGCCGGTTCTGGCGAAGAAGGGCGTCGCCGTGATGGACTACGCCGGAAGCCCCGAGCAGACGCTCAACCTGTCCTTCTATCCGCTGCTGTGGCAGGCCGGCGGAACGGTTTTCACCGATGACGCCAAGGACATCGCCTTCGATTCAGAGGCCGGTGTTTCGGCACTGCAGTTACTGATTGACCTGAAGAAGCTCGGCGGGCTACCCGCGGATGCAGCCACCGATGGACCCAAAGTTGAAGGTGCTCCGATCGCCACCGGCAAGGCCGCGATGCGGGCCACCACGTCGTTGCCGGAATTGAAGCAGATGCGTGCCGCGCTCGGAGCCGAAAACGTTGCACTGGGCGCTCCGTTGCAAGGCAAAGTCCAGGCGACCTACGGCAACCCCGGTTTGCTGGCACTGACCTCCATCAACAAGAAGGAAAACCGGGACGCCGCCTACAAGGTGATGAGTTACTTGAGCTCGGCCGAGTCCCAGAAGGCCCTCAATGCCGCCGCGGGAAACCTCCCCACCCGGACCGACGCCGCAGCTTTGGGCACCGACCCGGACTCCTTGGCCATGGCAGAAGCTTTGAAGACCGCCAACCCCGGCGAATCCTCACCTGTTGCACGCCAGGTCATGGGTGCCCTCGCTCCGAACATCCAGGCCGCCCTCCGCGGTGATGTCACCGCCAAGGAAGCCCTTGACCGTGCAGCCACGGAAGCCCGCGGCATCCTGCAGCGCTCGGCATCCTAAGCCCGGCCCCACCACCGATTGGTCACCCCATGTCCATAAACACCCGTACCAGAAACACGCTGGCCGGCCGACATCCCGAGTTGACGGCCCAACCTCTCAAGCCTTTCGGGGCCAAGAAAGCCCGCAGCCGGGAGGCGCTGGCCGGCATCCTGTTCGTCCTTCCCACGCTGATCATTTTTGGCCTCTTCAAATTCCTCCCCATCTTTGGGGCCGGAGCCATGAGCCTCACCGAGTACAGCCTTAACGGTGACTTCGAGTTCCTGGGCGCAGATAATTACGTGCGCCTGGCCGAGGACCCCAACTTCTGGCAAAGCCTGCGCGTGACATTCCTGTACGTGGCGATTTTTGTTCCGTTCATCATCGCCGTGTCACTGGCCGGTGCCGTCCTCCTGGACAAACTGGTCAGGTTCACCGGCACTTTCCGGGCGTTGCTGTTCATTCCGTACCTGAGCTCGTTCGTGATGGCCGGCATCATCTGGACCTGGATCTTCTCCACCGACGGTCCGCTGAATGCCGCACTGGGCAGCCTGGGCATGGGACCCGTTCCCTTCACCTCAGGCCCTCAACTGCTGGTCCTCTTGTCCCTGGCCGTGGTGTCAGTGTGGAAAGGCTTCGGCTATTCCATGTTGATCTTCCTGGCCGGCCTCAAAGCCCAGCCCGCTGAAGTCCACGAAGCCGCCCGCATTGACGGGGCCGGCGCCTGGAAATCGTTCTGGTACGTGACGTTGCCGCTCCTGAAGCCCGTGGTGTTCTTTGTCCTGGTCATCGAGACGATCGTCGGCTTCCAGGTCTTCGACACCATCTATGTGATGACCGGAGGCGGACCCGCCCGGGCCAGCCACAGCCTCATCTACTTCCTGTTCGACGAAGGCTTCAAGTTCTTCGACTTCGGCTATGCCTCGGCCATCGGCGTGGTGCTGTTCGTCATTGTGCTCATCCTCTCGCTCATCCAGCAGCGCTTCTTCGAAGGTAAGGACTCCAAGTGACCGCCACCCTTTCCACTCCAACTGGTGGGCGTCACCCCGCCGGACGTCCCGCCCAAAGCCCCGCCGGGCACAGCCCAGGGCGCAATACCGAGAAGCGCCGCCAACGCACCCTGACATGGGTGTTGGCAGTAATCTCACTCTTCACTGTTGCACCGCTTATTGCCGTTGCAGTGCTGGCGCTCTCCCCCGCCGATGCTCCCACCTTGCCGTACGCGCTGCCGTCGTCGCTGACGTTGGACAACATTGTCCGCATCTTCAACGTGGGTGAGTTCCCGCTCTGGCTCTGGAACTCGTTCCTGTACTCGGCTGTGTCCGTGGTGGTTGTCCTGCTCACGGCATCCATGGCCGCCTACGCCTTGGCCCGCAAGAGGTTCCCGGGACGGAACGCGCTGCTGTGGGCCATCATTGCCACCATGATGGTGCCCGTCCAAGCCACCCTGATCCCCACGTTCATCCTCATCTCCAAAATGGGCGGGGTGAACACCCTCTGGGGGCTGATCCTGCCCACGCTGGCCAACGCCCAAGCGATCTTCCTCATCCGGCAGTTCGTCCGGGACATGCCCGAAGAACTCTTCGATGCCGCCCGCATCGACGGTGCCGGCGAATGGCGGACGTTCTGGCAGATCGTCCTCCCCTTGATCCGCCCCGTCCTGGCAACACTGGCAATCTTCGTCTTCCTATGGCACTGGAATGATCTTCTGTGGCCCTTGGTGGTGGGCCAGTCGGACGCAGCCAGGACGCTCACGGTGGGCTTGGCAACGTTGAACACCGAGACCGCCTCCACGTCCAACGTCATGGCAGCCACTCTGGTCAGCTTCATACCATGCCTGGTGATCTTCGCCCTCCTGCAAAAGCACATCGTCGCCAGCATCACGCACAGCGGGGTCAAAGGATGACGTCTGCCGCGCCGATCCGTTTTGGGCTCATCGGTGTCGATTCCCCGCACGCGCCGTCCTTTACGCGCCTCTTCGGCAATGGCCTCGACGGCGTGGTCCCCGGCGGCACGGTGACGCACGCTTGGAAGGGGGAACCGGCGTCGGACTTTCCGCTGAGCCTCCACCGCATCGACGCCTTCGCAGACGAAGTCAGCGGACTTGGGGTCACCCTGTGCGACTCCCCCGAAGCTGTGGCCGAGGCGTGCGATGCGCTCTTGATCGTGGCCTCGGATGCACGCACCCACCCGGAGTACTTCAGGCGGGTTGCCCGGTACGGAAAGCCCATTTACGTTGATACCCGTTTTGCGCCGTCCCTTGCTGAGGCGCGGAGCATGTTGGCTTGGGCCGAAGCCTCGGGTTCGTTGGTGCTGGCCGGTTCACCGAAGCGCTTTGCGCGCGAGTTCCGAACGGCTCTTGGGGCTGCCGACGCGCACCGGGTATCGCTCACTGGACCGCTACCCACTCAGCCCGGCCATCCCGGCTTCTCCTGGTACGGGGTGCATTTGGTGGACCTCGCCGTCGCGTCGCTGGGTTCGGTCGCCACCCGCTCCGGAAAAGTGACGGTCGACGCCGGGCGGCCAGAACCCGCTGCGGGCCCGGTTTCCGTGACGGTCGACTGGGGCGACGGCCGGGTGGCGACCATGAGCGGCGAATCCGAATGGACCCCGCACACGCTGGGCCGGATTGAAACCACCGAGGGTCTGGCCACCTTCTCGATTGAAGCCGGGCCCCCGATGCTGGTGGGCCTCCTTGAGGACATCGTGGAATCGTGCCGCAGCGGCAGGCCCAATGTGCCGCTGCCCGAAATCCTCAGCATCGTGGCCATCGTGGAAGCAACCAACAGGAGCCTCGAAACGGGAGTCCCCGTGACAGTAGGCAGCTAGTTACGCACCCAAATGTTAGGAAACCCATGGCAGAAGTCATCATCGTCCGCGACCAAACCGAGGCTGGGAGTGTGGCCGCGTCGATCTTCGCGCAGCAGATCTCCACGAACCCCTGCACCGTCCTTGGCCTCGCGACAGGTTCCACTCCCCTGTCCACGTACGCTGCGCTGGCTGCGACAGTCGCGGAGGATGCCATCGACGTCTCCGGAGTACGTGGCTTCGCTTTGGACGAGTACCTCGGCGTTCCGCCGCAGCACCCGGAAAGCTACCGCTCAGTGATCACCCGCGAGGTGGTGGAACCGCTGGGGCTCAATCCTGATTACGTGTTCACGCCGCGAGGCACCGGCCCGGGCATCACCCAGGCCGGCGCAGAATACGAAGACATGATCGCGGAGGCCGGGGGCATCGACATCCAAATCCTGGGCATCGGTTCCAACGGCCATGTGGGGTTCAACGAGCCCGGGTCCTCCCTGGCGTCCACCACCCGCATCAAGGCTTTGGCCGAACAAACCCGCAAGGACAACGCACGGTTCTTCGATTCCCCGGACGAGGTCCCCACCCACTGCATCACCCAAGGCCTGGGCACCATACTCAAGGCCAGGCAGTTGGTCCTCCTGGCTTTCGGAGCAAACAAGGCGCAGGCCGTCGCAGCCGCTTTGGAAGGACCCGTCTCGTCCGCCGTTCCCGGCTCAGTGATCCAGCAGCATCCGCGGGCCACGGTGATCATCGACGAATCAGCTGCTGCAGGGCTGGCTCACGCCGAGTACTACCGGCACGCCTGGCGATCAGCGCAGATCTTGAATGCAGTAAGTTTTTGAGCGGGAGCATCATGCTTCCAGACTCGTAAAAAAAGGGGGCCTCACATGGACCACACCGTCCAACCGACACGATGGAAAGCATTTTGGGACAAAGGTGGTTGGTGGCGGGCCATCCTGCTGACAGTCCTCTATATGGCGATCTACCTTGGCGCAGGCCTGGTAATTGGGACAGTCGCGGGCGACCAAGTTGTCGCCGAGGATATTTTCCGCACACCCCAGAGCGTCTTCGTTGGCCTGACGCTGTCCTTGATTGTTGGCAGTGCGGCACTGGCCGCGTTTGTGTACTCCGTGGGCTGGTTCAAACCGCTCTTCGCGCAGCAACCTGTCAAGGGAAGTTGGTGGATGTGGGCGGCGCCGTTATTCCTGGTCGCCGCCATTGTGTTGCGCTTCCTGGGTATCAACTACAGCAGCTACCAGGCCTCGGTGGTGGTCCTCATGCTCGTCACCGGCCTGCTGATCGGTTTCGCGGAGGAAATCCTCACCCGCGGCATCGTGGTGAAAATGCTGCGGGACTCAGGAAAGTCCGAGTGGGTGGTCATGGTGCTGTCTTCCTTGATTTTTGCCCTGTTGCACTCCGCAAATGCCCTGTCAGGCATGCCGATCGTCACCGTGTTGGTGACAATTGTGTTCACATTCGGCTTCGGCATTTGCATGTACCTGACCCTGCGGGTCACCGGCAACCTGATCTGGCCCATGATTCTCCATGCCCTCTATGACCCCACGCTCTTCCTGTCCACGGGAGGCATCGACCAGGCTGCTGCGGGGCCGCAAAGCCCGCTCGTGCAGCTGGCTGGGCCGGCCAACATGATCTACATCCTGATCGCAGTCGTGGCTTTGATGGTGGTGAGGGGACGCGTGCAGCGCGCGCCTTTGTCCGAACCTGTGTTGAGGTAGTTCCACATAACAGAAGCGTTCGACGGCGGGTGCGTACCCGCCGTCGAACGCTTCTGTTTTAGCCGCGCAGGTCGGTCCCTTGGCAGGGGTTAGTCAAAGTGCTCCCCCGGTCCGCCTTCTCCTTTATTGATGTCAGTGCTCGGAGTTTACGCAGCAGCCTATGGGTCGACTCGAAGAGATCCCGCGGATTCCCTGCGATCCGTTATTGCCCTTGGGCAGCCAGAAGACGCGAGTCCAGCAGTCCTGCCGCGACTGCCGGAGCGAGCCCGGGAGCCAGCGGAAGCCGCGGAACTACCAGGCAGTGCCACAAGTGATAGATATCAGCCTTGCCAGACCAGACAGTGGACGCGACGTTGCCGTGCTCATCCAGCTCTTGTTTCCAGGAACCGTGCTCATAGTCGATGAACCAGTCCCGTGCGTGGTCCCAGATTCGCTCGTACCACTCCGCGTAGGCCTCGTCTCCGGTTGCCATGTACAGCGCTGCCGCGCCCCCGATTGCTTCCACCGGTACCCAGCGAATGCGGGACGTGACAATGGGCTTGCCCTCCCAATCAACGGAGTACACAAACCCGGGATGGCCATCCGGCTCCCATGCGTCACGGATCGCAGCGGCGAAAAGGCCCTGCGCGTCTTCCATCAGCCACCCAGGAACGTCCATGGCGCGGGCCTCCAAGCCGGCGCGGAGGTGCAACAGGAGCCTGGCCCACTCAACCCAGTGGCCGGGCGTGCCACCATAGGCGCGGAACTGGCTGGCCCGGTCATCGGTGTTGTACTCCGGAATCGGGTTCCATTCAGGGTCGAAGTGCTCGAAGACCCGGTAGTTGTTGTTCCGCGCAAACTTATGGATGAGCACCTCAGCAATATGGAGTGCCCGCTCGATCCAGCGGTTTTCGCCGGTCACGTCGGCCACGATGAGGTAGGCCTCAACAGAGTGCATACTGGCGTTCCCGCCACGGTAGGCCTCGGTTTCCGTAAACTCCCGGTTCCACGAGTCGAAGCACATATTGGCTTCGTGGTCCCAAAACTTCGAGTCGGCAATGTGCAAGGCTTCGTCCAGCAGTTCCTGGGCGCCAGGACGTTTGGCAGCGACGGCGCTTGCGGCTGCCAGGAGCACGAACGAATGCTGGTACCCGGACTTGGTGTCATTCACGGGCCCGTCCGCGTCGACCTCCGCGTACCAGCCACCGAATTCGCGGTCCCGGAAGACTCCATTGAGCGCGGCAATGCCGTGGTCCACCATGGACGCGGCACCCGGGCGACCCATCAATGCCGCAACGGCAAAACTATGGACCATACGGGCGGTGATCCAGAGATGGGTCGGCTTCTCCGTCATGACCTTCCCGTAGTTGTCGAGCCAGCCAAAGCCAGTGGGGACCTTCGAACCGGAGGCGAAGTTGATGAGCCGGTCTGTTTCCGTTTCGAGCCAACGTGCGTGAGCGGCGCTGTTCAACCACGTCATGTGCATCTCCTCAATAAATGTGCGGCCACCAGAGGTAGGGCCTGTTCTTATGCTAATCCCTGGTGATTGAATACCACCAGATAAAGTTTGTTTTTCAACAATTGGTAACGACACTTCGGCCTTGAGCGCAAGCCAGAAGGCACGCAGACAGCCTCATGCAGCCCGCTTCGGGGGAACGCCAAGACCCGCAGGTATAGCCAGGGTCAGTGAGTCATTCAGCGACGATCAAACGGACGTTGGAAGCGGACAATGCCGCAGCCACTTCACGGGGCGGCGGCGCGTCGGTGACAAGAATGTCTACAGCCTCAAAGGAAGCCAACCGAGCCAGCGCGTACCGAAGCATCTTCTGGTGGGTCGCGACCACCACAACTTGTTCCGCCGAACCCATCAGCGCCAACTTCGTTGCCCGTTCCACATCCCGCTCAATGTAGAAACCTTCATCATGGATTCCGCTCACCCCAATGAAAGCCGTCTTGGCCCGAAGCCCCTGGACGGCGTTGACCGTCATGGGCCCGTTGAACGCCTGGCTATCCAACAACAGTTCACCGCCCAGGCAAATGGTCCGGGCAGAAGTGAGCTGCAGGCACCGTTGTATGGCAGGAGCGGAGTGGGTGATGATGGTGCCCATGAAAGCGGCCGGGAGCTCCTGGGCGATCTGGTAGGTAGTGGTTCCAGCGTCCAGAATAATCGCGTCGCGCTCTGAGATCAGGTCCACGCAGGCCTTCGCAACCCTCTGCTTCGCGTCGGCGTCTTCCCGGACGCGTGCCGCGAAATCAGCATTTTGGCCGTGGCCTTCAATGGCACTGACCCCGCCATGAACCACCTTGACCAGTCCGAGTTTGGACAACGCACGCGTGTCACGGCGGACTGTCATGTCCGACACGTCGAAAGTGCCGGCAAGGTCTGCGGTGGAAAGGAATCCCCGCCTGCCAAGCTCGTCCAGAATGGTCTGCTGCCGCGGTGTCAGCGGCGCCTCTTCTCGTGCGATGCTCATGGCTTCCCCTCTTTTGACGCCCCCCGGACCGATCATCGGTGTAGGAAAGTGTTGTAATTCCAACACAATCTTACTTACTTCTGCGCACCGACATGGGTAGCGAGGAGATCAATGGAGCGGCCTTCCACGATGGAGCGCTCCGCCGCCAAGCCCATCCGCACGGACTGGAGACCATCCGCAACAGTCACCTCCACGGGCCCTTCGCCCAGAATGGCCTTCCGGTAGCCAAGGTGCTCGTAGTATGTAGAACCGTGGTGGGCCCCGGCAGCCAGGACCGCTTCATCTACCGGAACGTCGTGCTTCTCCGGGCCCAGTGGCGAGCGCGGGCTGAACTCGACTGTCGCTTCGCATTCGTCTCCCTCAATCCAGTGGTTGGCAGCAACGGGGATCAGCGTTTCAATCTTGGCCGCGTCGCCTACCACTGAGATTCGTTCCTGAAATTTGGATCCCTCGGCGAACATGGACAGTTCCAGCATGGCGCGGCGACCGCCCTTGAAGTCAACGATCACGTAAGCGTTGTCCACCATGTCCGAAACTCGACCGTCGTACACCTCGTCCATGTGGTTGACGTCGTGTCCACCACTGGCGAAGACGCGCGTGGGTTCGTCCTGCAGGATCAGGCGCATGAGATCGAAGAAGTGACAGCACTTTTCCACCAGGGTCCCGCCGGTGCGTTCGGCGAACCTGTTCCAGGCGTCCACTTTGTGCAGGAACGGAAAGCGGTGCTCAACGATCGAGAGCATGTGGAGGTTACCCAGCTTGCCGCTGTGTGCAGCTTGGATGACTTCCTGCACTGGAGGCATGTACCGGTACTCCATGGCTACCCAGATGGGGGCAGGGTAGCCAGCCGCAAGGGTCTCAAGTTCATCTGCTTGCTCCGCGCTGGTGCACACCGGCTTTTCCACCAGAATCGGCAGGTTGGTGCCGCTGGCAAAGATGTCCTTAAGGATTCCCAGATGTGTGTCGTTGGGGCTGGCGATCACCAAGGCATCCACGAGTCCTGATGCCAGCAGATCCTGGTGCGAGGAGTACGTCTGCACTTCGTAGCCAATTTCACGCGAGGTCTCTTCAAGGGACGAAGGAGTGGGGTCAGCGACCGCGGTGATTCGGCTTCCCGGAATCAGTGCGAGGTTCCGGACATGTTCGCGGGCCATATGACCGGCGCCTATAAGGCCATAGCGAATGGTGTGGACCGTTTCTCCAGAAGGCAATGACATGAACTGCTCCGTTTCTCAGCGTTGAGTGAAGGGGATCGACGTTGCATCCCGAACATCACTATACCGAATGTGTTGTTTTTCACACATAGCGTGTGTATATTTTTTCACTACCAGCCCAACTACAACGAGGTGGAACGTGCCCCAACCGTCATCCGGAACCCTGCTTTTCGTCGGGTGTGCCACTTTGGACTCCATCGCTCTCGTGCAGGAATACCCTGCAGCCGACAGCCGGACTGTAGCCGAAGACTTCGCTACGGCGGGAGGCGGACCTGCCGCAACAGCCGCCGTGGCTGCAGCCCGAGCCGGTGCCAAGGTTGCCTTTGCCGGCATCCTCGGCGCAGACGAAGAAGGCGACCGGATCATCACCGGACTCCAAGCCGAAGGCGTGGACACTTCCGCTGTCATCCGTGACCCTCATGTCAACACAGGCGCGAGCGTGATTGTTGTCAGCAAGGCTACCGAAAGCCGGGCTATCGTCACCCGGCCCGTACCGCCCATTAACTTTCCTGCCGGCAGCCGCTTTCATGAACTCCTGCACGCTGCTGAGTGGGTCCACGTGGATCACCTGGGCTGGAACGCCATAGCTGATGTGACCGGCCTACGGATCAGCGTGGATGCGGGAAACCCGATTCCATCCTTCAGCCCACAGGGCGTTGAGCTCTACGTTCCCACCATCGAACGCCTGCAGGCCCTGTACGGAGCCGATCTCACACCTGAAGACCTCGTGCACAGGGCCAATGAAGACGGTGCTTCAACCGTAGTTGCCACCGCAGGGTCGGAGGGAGCATGGGGCCTTGAACGGGGCGGCGTCCCCTTCCACATCCCCGCAACCCCCGCCAACATCGTCTCGACGCTCGGCGCCGGTGACGTCTACCACGGCGCCATCCTCGCGGCCGTCGCTGCGGGACTTCCACTCGCAGAGGCTGCGTCGTTCGCAGGCCGTACTGCCTCGGCTTCCTGCGCTGGCCTGGATGGGCGTTCCATGATTCCCCGCAAGACCATCACCTCTGTCCTCACCGCTAATCCCACCCTCTAGCTGAAAGAAGCAGCCCATGAGCATCACAGACCTTTCCTCCCTCCAGCGCCCGTCCGGTGCGTTCGCCATGCTCGCCGTCGACCAGCGCGAAGCCATGCGAAACATGTTCGCCGAGCACACAGACCAAGCCGTCACTGACGAGGACCTCCGCGACTTCAAACTCGCAGCTGCCCGCATCCTCACTCCTTATGCTTCCGGCGTCCTGATTGATCGCCAGTTCGCCCTGGATCAGGCCATCGAGGCCAAGGTGGTAGCTGACGGCTGCGGACTTATCGCCTCTGCCGACCACTTCGAATCAGCCCACGGCGAGCTTGTGGGCGAAGTGACAATTGACAAACTGGTTGATCCCAAGAAGTACGCAGCATTGGGCGTCACGGCACTCAAGCTGCTGGTTCTGTACCGTCCGGACGAAGCCGCAGAAGGGCGGGTGGCAATGGTCCGCGAGTTCGTGGAGAGCTGCAAATCCGCCGGGCTCATCAGCATTATCGAACCCGTATCCCGCAAGCCACTGGCAGGAGGCGAGTTCGACTGGAACGCCGGCATTCTCGCCGCAGCCAAGGAACTCGGCGATCTTGGAGCTGATCTCTACAAGGCCGAAGTCCCCTACAAGGGCCAGGCTTCCGAAGCCGAGGTTCGTGCCGCCTGCGCCGAACTTACCCAAGCCATCAATGGTCCGTGGGTAGTACTTTCTTCGGGCGTACCGGAGGACATTTTTCCTGACGCCGTCCGCTGGGCTTGCCTGGAAGGCGCCAGCGGCTTCCTGTCCGGACGCGCCGTTTGGGCGTCCTGCATCGGCTCGCCGGATGTCACCGAATCCTTGTCTACGGACGCCGTCAAACGTCTGCAGCGGCTCTGCGACGTGGTGGACGAAGTGGTCTCTGCGCAGCGAACCACCGCCTGATCTTTCGGGGCATCACGGGTGCCCCTTCCCTCTTCACCCATAACTAGGCACAGCAACACTCAACGAGGAGATTATTGTGAGTCAGATTTCACGCAGGCAGGCCATGGCTGTTCTCGGAGCTCTGGGTTTTGGCGCAACCGCCGCAGCATGCGCAGGACCGGGTGGGTCCACCGCCCCAGGTGGAGCCACAGGTCCGGCCGCTCCTGCCACCGGCGCCATCACCGGGAGGGTGTCCTTCGCCCACTGGCGCGGCGAGGACAAGGCGGTGTTCGACGAGCTCATCAAACGCTTCGCAGCAAAGAACAGCGGCGTGGAGGTCGTGCAAGATATTTCCACGTCCAACGACTACAACGCCCAGGGCCTGCAGAAGGTCCGAGGCGCTGCCATCGGCGATTCATTTGCCACCTTCCGCGGCGCGCAGTTCAACAATTTCAGCGAAGCCGGGATCTACACGGAGCTGAAGAACAGCAAAGCTGTTGGAAACTACCAGAAGGGGCTGCTGGCAGCTGGACAGTCCGGAGACAGCCAACTGGGTCTGCCGTATCAGGTGGTCTTCCCCATGCCGATGGCCAACACGGACCTCTTCGACAAGGCCGGCGCGGAACTGGCTCCCAAGGACTGGGACGCTTTCCTGGCCATGTGCGAGAAACTTGCCTCGTCCGGCGTCGTCCCTATCTCCTGGCCCGGAGGCGATGTGGGAAATGGCGGTCAGCTGTTTAACTGCATGATCGCCAACAATGCCCCCGCAGATGACATGTGTGCTCAGATCGAGCAGGGCAAGCTCAAGTGCACGGACGACTGGTTCATCAAGATGCTGAACCAGTACAAGGACCTGATCCCCTACCTTCAGCCCAATGCCACCGGCACCGCGGTGGAACCGGCACAGAACCTGTTCTCACAAGGCAAAGCCGCAATGCTCGCCACAGGTTCGTACCACATTGCGGCTGTCCGCAACCTGGGTGCGGCATTCCCCATCGAACTGGTCTTCCCCAACACCTCCACAGACGGCAACGCCACGTTCGAGGGCGTCTACAACGCCACGTTCATCCTGGGCGTCAATTCCGCCAGCAAGAACCAGGCGGCAGCGGCAGCATGGATTGATTTCCTGTCCGAACCGGAGAACGCCGGATACTACGCCAATCAGACGGCACAGCATGTCTCTGTCAAGGACGTCGAGTACACCAACGCGGACCTCAAGCGTTTGAGCCCGTGGCTGGACAAGAAGACGGCCCTGGCTGCCCGTTTCCAGTTCCAGAACCTGGACGTCCGCAACGCCGTCGAAGCCAGCGCCACGGCGGTCATCTCCGGCAGCAGCCCGGAACAAGCAGCTGAAGCAGCCCAGAAGATTGTTGACGAACGGCTATGAGCACCCATACCGGAACGGCTGCCAAGCGAAAGGCGCCGGACAGCACCACCGAAGCTGCGTCGAAGAAGCGCCGGTCCCCTACCCGCGTGAACCCAGCGCTGTATTTGTTCCCGCTTCCAGCAGTTGCCATCATCGCCTTCTTCCTGGTGATGCCCACGCTGCAGGCTTTCCAATACGCTGTCACGGACTGGAACGGGTTCTCGGCAGCATTCAACTACGTAGGTGTGGACAATTTCGTCCGGGCATTCACCAAGGATTCGCTGTTCACCAACGCCCTGACCAACAACCTGAAGTTCGTTTTGCTGGTAGTCATCGCGCAAACCGTATTCTCGTTGCTGCTGGCGCTGCTGCTGGTAAAGAACTCCCGCGGAAATGTGGTGCTGCGTGCTTTGTTCTTCTTCCCCACCATTCTGTCCTCGGTGTCCGTGGCCTTCATCTGGAAGTTCATCTACGATCCCAACTTTGGTCTCGCCAACTCCGCTCTGGGCGCCATAGGTTTGGAAGGCCTTCAGGGCTCATACCTCGGCAACAATTCCCAAGCACTGTATTGGGTTGCGGTAACGCAGGTGTGGTTCCACGCAGGCCAAATGATGGTTGTCTACATCGCAGGCCTCCAGGCCATTCCGCGTGAACTGTATGAAGCAGCCGAGATGGACGGTGCCAATAAGTGGCAGCAATTCAAGTCCATCACGTGGCCGTTCGTAGCCCCGGCCACATCCATCGTGGTCGCTTACACCACGGTCCAGTCGTTCAAGGCCTTTGACCTGATCCTGGGTATCGCGGGCAACCCACCCAAAGGGTCCTTGGACATTCTCTCCACCCGCATCTACAGCACTTTTGCCAACTCGGAGTTCGGATATGCCGCCGCTCAGTCAATCATCTTCATGGGGATGATCGCCTTGGTCACCTGGCTGCAGCGCCGGTTGCTCCGTCTGACCCCGAAGGGGGAATGACAGCATGCTTGCATCAATCAGCCGCCGCGGAATCCTCGCCATCTACGCGGTCATTATCATCGTCCCCATCACTGTTGTCCTGTTTGGCAGCTTCAAGTCCACGCAGGAACTTTTCGAGGGTCCGTTCAGCCTTCCGCAGTCCCTCGCGCCGGATAACTTCGCCGAAGTCATTGGCGGCCAGGATCTCGGGTCATCCTTTCTGAACAGCGTCATCGTCACCGGGATTTCCGTTCCCGTCACACTCTTCATTGCCAGCCTGGCTGGCTATGCAGTGGCCCGGCTGAGGGGCTTCGCATCGTGGGCCATCTTCGGATTCCTGGTCCTGGGAATGGCCATCCCGGCCCAGGCCAACATGGTGCCCCTGTATGTGCTGTTCGGCCGCATCGGCCTGCTGGACAACCTCACCGGACTCATCGTGGCCAACGTCGTCTCCACGCTGCCCATTGCCGTGTTCATCCTGGGCGGGTTCATGCGTACGCTGCCCAAAGAGCTCTACGAGGCATGCTCCATTGACGGTACCGGGCCATGGCGGACGTACGTATCCATTGCCCTCCCGCTCTCGGCGCCCTCCATCGCTGCCGCTGCGATCTTCCTGTTCGTCATCCACTGGAACGAGCTGCTGTACCCGCTCTTGTTCATCCAGTCCCCCGGAAACCGAACCCTTCCCTTGGCGTTGCTGAGCTTCCAGGGTGAATTCCAAACCAACTACCCGCTCTTGTTCGCCGGCGTCATCCTGGCATCGCTGCCTGTTGTGGTGGCCTATGTCTTCCTGCAGCGCTACTTCGTTGCCGGCATTACCGCCGGTGCCAGCAAGGGATGAGCGCCATGCGCGGCACATCCCGTCATGGAACTCCATCAGCCAACGAAAGGCATTTACCGTGAACCTGAAGTCAGCGCAACACCTGATCAACGGAAACTGGCACTCGGGCGGAACAGCCAAGGATGTAACAGACCCGGGGAACGGGAGCACAGTAGGCGAGGTGGCCTGGGGAACAGCCGAGGACGCGGGCAAAGCCGCTGACGCTGCTGCAGAAGCGTTCGGCGCATGGTCCCGAACCACTGCCCGCACCCGCGCCGACCTCCTCCGCAACGCCGCTGCGCTGTTGTCCGAACGCCGCGACGAACTGGCGCATACCCTGGCGTTGGAAGCGGGCAAGCGACTCCCCGAGGCGCAAGGCGAAGTGGACTTCTCAGTGGAGTACTTCCGCTGGTTCGCCGAGGAAGTGCGCCGTACAACCGGTACCGTCAGCCCACCCGAACTCCGGGGCCGCCGGCACCTCAGCACCAGCAAGCCCATTGGGGTTGCCCTGAGCCTCACCCCATGGAACTTTCCAGTTTCCATCCAGGCCCGCAAACTCGCCGCCATGCTTGCGGCCGGCTGCACCGTGGTGGGCCGGGTCTCCGAGAAGGCACCGCTTGCCGCCACCGGCCTTTTCGAGATCCTGCACGACGCCGGATTCCCCGCTGGAGTGGTCAACCTGGTGCACGGCCCCTCCCGCGAAATCACCGGTGCTCTACTCAAGCACCCCGCAGTCCGCGCCGTCAGCTTTACTGGCTCCACCGGGGTTGGCCGGCAGATCATGGCTTCTGCCTCCGAACGCGTAGTGAGGCCACTGCTGGAACTTGGCGGCAACGCACCGTTCATCGTCTTCGAGGACGCAGACCTGGACGCCGCTGTTGAGGGGGCAGTGCTCGGAAGGCTCCGCAACACAGGACAGTCCTGCGTCGCTGCCAACCGGTTCCTGGTCCAAGACAGCATCGCGGACGAATTTGGCCGGAAACTTGCCGCGAAATTCGACGCCATGACCATCGGGCATGGGGTGCCAGACGGCGACGAACCCGTCCCGGATCTTGGTCCTGTCATTGATGTTGAGCGCGTCACCGCTGTGCAGGCCCTGGTGGACGATGCCCTTGGCCGCGGAGCCCGCCGCCTCACTGAACGTACCCACGTTCCCGGCGGAGGCTCCTTCATGGCACCGACGCTTCTCACTGATGTTCCCGACGACGCCCCTTTGGTGAGCGACGAAGTCTTCGGTCCCGCGGCAGGAGTCATCACCTTCTCCTCGGAAGAGGAAGCCATCAGGAAGGCAAATGCCACCGAGATGGGACTTGCAGCCTACGTCTGGAGCAGCAGCCCCAAACGCGGCTGGGACATCCCTGAACAGCTCGAAGCAGGCATTGTAGGAGTCAACGATCCTCTCCCGTCCGTGGCCTTCGCACCCATGGGCGGCGCCAAGCAGTCCGGCCTGGGCCGGGAGGGATCAAGCCTCGGCCTGGAGGAGTTTGAGGAGGTCCAGTACGTGGCCTGGAAGCCCTGAATGCTGACTACCGGACTTGTTCTGGGCGCTGTGCTGATGGGCGCCGGGATGCAACGCGTTACCGGTATGGGGTTTGCCTTGGTAGCGGCCCCGTTTCTGGTACTTCTCCTCGGCCCCGCCGAAGGTGTGGTGCTGGTGAACGTGTGCGGGGCCGTGACAGCGGGTGCCATCATCTTCCGCGTCAAGCGGGATATTGACTGGAAGAGGTATGTAGCGCTCGCTGCCTCGGCTCTTCTGGGGATTATCCCGGCCGCAATCCTCGTCCGGTACCTTCCGCCACCGGTCCTGGAGATTTCGATCGGGGTGACCCTTGCTGTTGGACTGACAGTCCTGCTGGTCATGAAGTCCGCTGTCCTGCCCCAGCGTCGCCGCTACCTCTTGACCGCGGGTGGCCTCAGCGGCTTCATGAACACTGCCGCGGGTGTGGGGGGACCGGCCGTCAGCATCTACTCCATAGCTACCCGGTGGCAGCACAAGTCATTCGCAGCCACGATGCAGCCCTACTTTTTCACCATCGGCGCCTTTTCCCTGATCTCCAAAGCAGTCACCGCACCAGCCTCGTTTCCGGTCCTGCCGATGACCATGTGGCTCGGGGTCGCTGCCGCCTGCCTGGTGGGACTCGTTCTGGGTGACCTCGCGTCCAGGCGGGTGTCCACCAAGGCCGCCCAGATTCTCCTGATTGTCCTTGCATACCTGGGAGCAGCAGCAACCATCATTCGCGGTGTGCTGGACGCAATGGGCTGACCGCCCGACCCACCAACTTTAGAATCCCACCACCACCTTCGAAAGGACTGTCATGTCCCTCGCTTCATCAAAGATCGCTTCATCAGAAGAACGTACCCTGCGAGTTTCCACACCCCAGGGGGAACCTGTTGCCCTCTCGATTGATGCTTCCGATGCTGTGGCCGTTCGGCTGGAAATTGACAGCAACTGCGGCTGTGCCCACAGCACGGTTCGGGGCGTCGGCTCCTACACGGATACCGACTTCGGTAAACGCTGAGTTCCACGGGTGGCGTCTCGTGTGCTCGAGCGACGCTGGTAGTGTTGGTTTTCCAACACATACCGTTTACTTCCTATCACTGAGGCGTACCTCCAAGGAGAACTATGGATCTTTCCTCATCTTTCAAGGCCTACGACGTCCGTGGCTTGGTGGGGGTTTCCCTCACCGATGACGTTGCAGAGGCCATCGGGGCAGCATTCGTGGACGTCCTGGGCCTTGCCGGCAAGTCTGTGTTCTGCGGCGGAGACATGCGTCCGTCGTCCAAAGGGTTCGTATCTGCGTTCTCCCAAGGGGCCGCAACCCGGGGAGCCGACGTCTACGACCTCGGGCTCATTGCCACCGACGAACTCTATTTTGCGTGCGGGGCCATGAACGCAGCCGGTGCCATCTTCACAGCCAGCCATAACCCTGCCCAGTACAACGGAATCAAGATGGCCAAGGCTGGCGCCGTCCCCATCTCTTCCGACACGGGTCTGTTTGAGATCCGGGACCTCGCCCAACGCTATCTGGACGAAGGGTATCCCGAGGCTCACGAAGTGGGGACCATGGCCCCGCTCGACGTTCTTGGCAAGTACGCGCGCAAGCTTCGTTCGCTCGTAAACCTTGCGGGGATCCGGCCACTGAAAGTTGTAGTTGACGCAGGGAATGGCATGGCCGGACTCACCGTACCTGCCGTCTTGGGCAGCCAACTGCTGGACGCTTTGCCGCTGACCATCGTCCCGTTGTATTTCGAGCTGGACGGCACCTTCCCCAACCACCCCGCCAATCCCTTGGAACCGGAGAACCTCCGGGATCTGCAAGCAGCCGTGCTTGCCCACGGCGCGGACCTTGGGTTGGCATTCGACGGCGATGCGGACCGCTGCTTTGTTGTGGACGAGACCGGTCACCCGGTGACGCCCTCCGCCATTACCTCCATGATCGCGGTGCGCGAGATTTCAAGGGTCCAAGCAGCGGGTCAGGGCAACCCGGTGGTGATCCACAACTTGATAACGTCCCAGTCGGTGCCCGAGTTCGTGAAAGCGGCCGGCGGCAGGCCAGTCCGCACGCGAGTAGGCCACTCGTTCATCAAGGCCCAAATGGCCGAAGAGGACGCCGTCTTTGGTGGGGAACACTCTGCCCACTACTACTTCCGCGACTTCTACAACGCTGACACCGGGATGCTGGCGGCCATGCACGTACTCGCTGCTCTGGGTGAGCAGCCCGGCACCCTTTCCTCCCTTGCACGGCAGTACGAACCGTACTCGGCCAGCGGCGAAATCAACTCAACAGTGGCGGATGTTTCCCGAGCCATTGCAGACGTGCGCAGAACCTACGATCAGACGGAAGGTGTCCGCATCGATGACCTGGACGGGTTGAGCGTGATCGCCGAGTCGGGCGAATGGTGGTTCAATCTCAGGGCATCAAACACGGAAGAACTTCTTCGGCTCAACGTTGAAGCCGCCGATCCCCTGACCATGGGCCGCATGCGGGATGACGTCCTGGAACTGATCAGGAAGTAGCCACTCCACACCAGCGGCGCCGGCTGGCGAATGGCCACCAAACAGAAGCGTTCGACGGCGGGTTGCCACCGCCGTCGAACGCTTCTGTTGTGCTTGCAGTACTTGGTGCGCTGTTAGGCCTGGCTGATGTCGATGCCTGTGACCGGGGCGCCGGCCCGCTCGTAAACGAGGGCTACGGCGCCCTTCGCGAAGCCACGCGGTGGCTTTGCCAGGCGGAAGGCCGCGGGCTCGCCGGCTCCGTCGGGGAACAGGCGCTTACCCGAACCAAACGTGAGCGGGTAGAGGTACAGGTTGAGCCGGTCCACGAGGTCTGCTTCGAGTAATGATCTGGCGAGGTCGCCGCTGCCGATGACGTGAATGTCCTGGAATCTGTCCTTCAAAGCTCCCACCTCCGCAACGTCCGGCAAGGCTGTGGTCCCTGTCCATCCAGGGTCTGTCAGGGTCCGCGAGACCACGAACTTCGGCAGGGCGTTAAGAGTGTCGGCAATGTGGTCACTCTGGTTGGGCCAGAACCCGGCGAAGATGTCATAGGTCCTGCGGCCCAGCAGCAGCGCGTCCATCCGGTCGATTCCCGCGACGATCGCCTCGCCGCTCTCCTCGTCCGAGTACGCCGCCTGCCAACCTCCGAACTCGAAGCCGCCCGAGGTGTCCTCGTCGGGACCGCCCGGCGCTTGATACACGCCGTCGAGGGTGATGAAAAGGTCAACGGAGAGAATTCCCATGGTGTGCTCCTCTTGGTGAATTTTTCCAGGCCGCTCTTTGATGCGCGTCATCCTAGTCCGGACGCCGAGTTGGCGGGAGGGTCGCGCGGTAAGCCGGGTGGGGCTATTCTGGCGCGCATGGCCCAGGCAAGCTCACCAGCACGTGCGTGGATCGGGACGGTTCTCTTCCTGTTCCTCGCACCCGGCATCGTGGCAGGACTCGTTCCCGGACTGATCTCCGGCTGGCGGTGGTTTGACTGGGGCTCAGCGTGGTTGGTGGTGGTGATCGCGTGGGTCGCTGTTACCGCGGGCGCCGCGTTCCTCCTGCACGCCTTCGCTTTATTTGCCCTTCAGCGCGGAACGCCCGCTCCGGTGGCTCCCACTGAAACGCTGGTGGTGACGGGCGCCTACCGCTTTGTACGCAATCCGATGTACCTCGCGGTGCTGAGCATCATTCTGGGCCAGGCGCTGCTATTCGGAAGTTGGGGGCTGGTGATCTATGCAGTGATTGTCCTCGCCGCGGTAGTCGCGTTTGTGAAGGGCTACGAGGAACCAACCCTCACCGAGTCCTACGGCGAGCAATACCTGAACTACCGACGCCATGTCCCAAGGTGGTGGCCGCGGTTCACGCCGTGGCGGGGGTAATCGCACTCGTTGCCGTACCGCCTAAGTGGGCTCGGCCTGTCCCTCGTCAGGTTCTGCCCATTCGAGCGCAGCGACCAGGTGCCCTTCGTTGGGCAGGGCTTGCTGTTCGGAGGCCGGGAGCTTGTCGTATGTATAGGCGGCGACTGCCATGGGTGAGGTTGACCGCCCGAGGCTGTACCTGACGCTGCGGTCGTTCTTAGTGCCGCAGATCAGGATGCCAATCGTTTCGTTGTGATGCTCCCGGCGAAGCATGTCATCCACAAGGGCAACGTAAAAGTTCAGCTTGCCGTCGTACTCAGGCTGGAACTTTCCTGTCTTGAGCTCTACGACGACGTACCGGTTCTGGTCCATGTGGAAGAACAGCATGTCGACGTAGTAGTCGTCGCCATCGACATCGAAGTGGACCTGCCGGCCAACGAACGAGAATCCCGGCCCGAGTTCCCTGAGGGTTTCAGTGATTCGGCTGGTAAGGGCCAGTTCAAGGTCACGTTCGGCGACTTCCCCCGACAGGCCGAGAAATTCGAAGCTGTAGGGGTCCTTGGCCACCTGCTGGGCCAGTTCGGAATCTTGTCCAACAAGCCGTTGGACAAAGTTCGATGGCGCCGCGCCTGTCCTTTCCAACGTCCGGTTCATGATCATGTTCAGCAGGACGTTGCGAGACCAGCCGTGGTCAACTGCGGCGCCAGCGTACAAATCCCGGTCCTCCGGCATGTCTAGTTTGTCTAACAGCACTGTGATGTGGCCCCACGGCAATTGTCCAACGGCTTGTTGGACAATTGAATCCGGCCAGGCGGCTGCGAATCCCCGCATATAGAAAAGGTTGGATCGCGATAGGCCCTTCATCTCCGGGAACTCTGCACGGAGGTCCTCGGCCAGGCGTCCCATGACCCCGCTCCCCCATTGCTCCGCCTGCTGGCGCTCCAACACAGTCTTCCCGATCGACCAATACAACTCGATCAGCTGTGTGTTGACGGTTCGACGGGCGGTCTGACGCGCATCGCGCACGCGTTTCTTGAGCGCGTCTAAGAGATCTTTGTAATCTGCGGGTAAAGCCAGGGCACGCGAATCAGTCATGCACACAAACCTATTGACCGCCACTGACATTTCTCAGAGCGGCTCCCCCTACTCCACGTCCTCCCCCGGCACGGTGGACTCCCGGATGATCAGTTTCGGGGCCAGGCTCACCCGGCGGAGGGCAGGCGAAGCCGCAGAGCCGGTCTTGCCGGCAAGTCGTTCCATGCACATGGCGACGGCGGCATGGCCTACGTCCCGCTTCGGCGGGGCGATGGAGGTCAGGGGTACCGGGGCGAGGTCCGCCACCTCGTCGTCATAGGCCACGATCGCAAGGTCCTCCGGGACGTCGAGCCCCGATTCCTCGGCGAGGTTGATCAACGTGATGGCTTCTTCATCCGGGAGCACCAGGGCCGCGTGCGTCCCAGTGCGACGGCAGTCTTTGAGGAATTTCGCGAACTCTTTTTGGTTGTTGCCTGCACCCACCACTGAACGAACGTATTCCATGATGGGCGCATCAGTTTCGAGCCCCAGCTTGGCTACCATGCGCTCGTGGCTTTCACGGAGCCACGGCGCTGTGGGGCTGGTGGCGATGGCAAGCCCTATCCTGCGGTGGCCCAGGGATGCGAGGTGCTCAAGGGCAAGCTCGGCACCATAGCTGTGATCGGACATCACGGATTCGAACACCCGGCTTGAACGTTCCACGAGCACTACGGGGATTCGCAGCCCGGACAGCAGCTCGAACGTTGGAGATCCGGGTTCAAGGGACCCGGCGGTTGCCAACAGTATCCCGTCCACGGAGTTGGCCACCATGCGTTGGAGCTGCCGGTGTTCGTCCTCCGCGGAGTAGTTGCTGACCCCCAGAATCAGCCGGGCGTTCAATTCCCTGGCGGCTGATTCCGCGCCGCGGATGACCTCCGGAAAGTAGTAGCCCGTGGTCGGGACAATGAGGCCCAGGGTCGCGATCGGCTGGCGGGATCTCCTGTGAACGGTGTCGCCTGGCCGTTCGGAGGGAACGGGAACCGCACCACCGTGGACCCGGCGCAGCAGCCCTTGGGCAGCAAGCTGTGTCAGGTCCCGTCGGATGGTCATGGTGGACAGGCCGGTCTTCTCCGCGAACCCATTGACGGTCAGGGTTCCCCGCATTTCAAGCTCGCGCAGAATCTTCTCGTGGCGTTCGCCGCTAAGCATGCCCACCCTCTCCGGAATCCAGATGTTCAAACAAGCATAGGTGACCGTATGCACGTGCGTTGCGGGGCCTGCTCTGCGCGGTAAATACTCGCCAGAGAGCGCAAAGCGGGCCCCGCAACGCCGGGCAGCTACCGCCGGGGGTGGTCGTTGATCCGCACGAGGTTCCGGCCCCGCATGGTGTAGAGGTAGCCGTCCTCGTCGTTGTTAATGTGCGAGCCGCTGTACCAAGCGCCGTCGATGTCGGCCACCACGGTGGCAACCTCGAAGGTCTTCGGGTCGAAGCGGAAGACGTGGGTGTTGGAAACGCCATACACCGCGCCGCGGTTGGTCACCAGGGCCGCAAAGCCGTAGCTGACCGAGGTGATATCGGCTTGGTGCACCACCTTGCGCTGGGGCAGGTCGATGACGAACACCGTGCCCTTGCGGGACACCCCATAGAGGTACTTTCCCTGCACTGCCAGGGCACTGACTCCGGAATTCTGTCCGGGATCGATCCTCCAGAGTTCCTTGCCTTTCACGGGGTCGAAGGCAACCACGGTCCCCGCCCCTCCAAGGTCCGGAAGGCCGCCGCCCAAGTAGGCCACGCCGTCACGGCTTGCAACGGCACGAACCAACTGGGTGTCATCCACCGGGTTGACGAAGAAGCCCTTCTTGCCGGTGCGCGGGTCATACGTCCACAGCGAACCTCCGCCCTCGGTGTCCGCTTGGGTGACTACCAGGACAAGCTTGTTGCTGTCGTCCCAGCAGACGTCCAGGGGCCGGTTTTGCTCCTTGGGAAAGTCAGCCACCTGCGTGATCGGCTTACCGTTCCGGGGGTCGTAGCTCCAGATGCCCTGACCGCTGTACTGGCCTGTATAAAGGGCGCCATCCACCACGATCGCGTCTTTCGCCTCACCCGGAGCGCTCATGTTCGTGACCTGGCCATCCTTCAGCGAGCGGCGTGCAATGACCCCGTTGCCGCCCACATAGACATAACCTGCGCCTGCCGCGATCCCCATCACCGATTGAGGATCAGAGGGTGCGCCGGCCTCGCCGAGGTCAGTGGTCTTGGTGGCGCCGGTTACGGGGTCGATCTCCGCTACGAAGCCGTAGCCCGAGGTGACCAGCAACATGCCATCCCTGGAATCGACACCCCAAACTTCCCCGAGGGAGGGGCCCTCAAACGGCACGGCAGCGATCGTGTTCGCTGCCAGCGAGTAGGCGAGCAGTCCGGTCTCGTTGGCGAAATAGACGGTGTCCCCCAGCACCGCGAAACTCTTGGCCACCTTGCCTTCCGAGACGGTCAGTGCATACGACGAGTGGTTGGCCAGACTGAGAGCGGCCATCTTGGCGTCCTCCAACGATCCTGCGGAGCTGACCACAAGCTTGTCCCCCACCACTGCGAGGTCGCGGATGCTGGGATCCGGCAGGATTTCGGAGGGAGTCACGTTGGTGAACTTCGCGGAAGCTGTGTCGTAGGCGTAGAGGCAGGCCCGGCTGGCGCCACTTCCGCCGTTGAGCGTGCTGCCCGCGCCGAAGAACACCGTGGCGTCGGTCGCGGCCACAGCGCGGGCCAAGGTTGCTCCCGCGTCCGGGATGCCAAGGCTCACTACCTGGCCGTTGGCGGGGTTGTACTCCCAGAGCGCCGGCGCGGTGCCGCTTCCGCCGCCAACTGCATAAAGCCGGCCATTGGGTGCAACGCTCATATCCCGGACATCCCGGTCTCCGATGTACCCGATCGCCGTGGCCTTGGTAGCCAGGCTGTTGAGGTCCCAGCGGAAGAGGTTGGGCAGTGTGCCGGTGGACTTCTGGAGGACACCCGCGTAGAGGTACCGGCCTGAAGGATCGGCGGCCAACGTCTGGATGGAGTGGCCGTTGCTGAGTTCGGTTTGGCCGATGACCTTGCCCGTGGGGACGTGGAAGGCAATGATCCGGACCGGCTCCAGGTTGCGGGAACCGATGTACAGAACATCGCCAACCAGCAGGCCGCTCATCAAGGAGAACTGTACGACGGCGGGACCCAGGTCCAGGATTTCCGTCGCCTTTGGCTTGGACCCCAGGAGGGCGGATGCCGACGCCGGTTGGCCGGCTGCCAGCCCGATGGCCGCCGCGAGCGAAACTGCTCCGCCAACGTGAAGGACTGACCGTCTGCTGATGTTCGATTTCTCCATTGGAATCCCTGTTCTTAGGTGATGGCTTTTCAGTAGTCGCCGTTTCGGGTGTCCAGAATTCATAGCAGCGTGAAGCTGACAGCGTCCAGCATTTCTGTTCGTTCAAACAGAACTGGCCGCAAGTCTGCCTAATGAGGTTGCTACAGATCAACGAGAGCACCATTCAGCAATGTTTGAAAATGTTTGAAATCTTGTAGATGTTCGAAGCAGCGCGGTTACATGGATTCACCTCATGTGGCCCCAACCACACAAACCTTCTTCGCATCGCAAGTCTTCAAAGGAGAACACCATGAAGCGTCGTCATCTCTTTGCCGGAGTTGCTGGCTTGGCCGCCAGCACTCTGTTGCTGGCCGCCTGCGGTACTGGCCCCACCCCGGCGGCAGCGCCCACCCCCACGGAAGATCCCTCAGGATCCATCACCTTCTGGTCCTCGTTGGCAGGCATGGACAAAGTGGCTGAAGCGTTCAACGCCAGCCAGGACAAAATCAAGGTCAGCTTCGAAACCATTCCCAATGGTGCCAACGGTGGCTACGCAAAGCTCTCCACCGCCATCACGGCAGGCAACGGCCCGGACGTAGCCACCATCGAATACCCGCAACTGCCGCAGTTCGTCAGCAACAGCCAGGTGGTCCCGCTCGATGGCCTGATCAACAAGGCCGAGACCGTGGACAAGCTCACGGACGAGACCAAGGCCTTGGTCCAGTTCGGTGAGAAAACCTACGCACTTCCGTACGATGCAGCCCCCATGCTCATGTGGTACCGCCAGGACATGCTGGCGAAGGCCGGCGTCGAGATCCCCAAAACCTGGGATGAATTCGAACAGGCCGGCAAAAAGCTCAAGGCCGTAGCACCCGACTCCTACCTGGCCAGCTTCAACCCCAACGAGGTAGCGGCGAGCGCCGGATTGGCCTGGCAGGCAGGTGCCAAGTGGTTCGGGACCGAGGGTGACAGTTGGAAGGTGGGCGTCAACGACGAGGCCACGCAGAAGGTTGCCTCTTACTGGCAGAAGCTCATTGACCAGAAAATCGTCAAGGTCAGCCAGGCCTACAGTGACGAGTGGAGCCTGGACCTGGCCAACAGCAACGTAGTTGGCGTGCTGGGTGCCAACTGGAGCGCCACGGGCATCCAGAAGCGCACCGAGGCCAGCGGCCAGAAGGGCCAGTGGATCGCTGCGGAATTGCCGACGTGGGGCAACGAGTCCGGCGCCTTCTATGGCGGATCCAGCTTCAACGTGACCAAGAGCAGCAAGAATCCAGCCGCGGCCGCCAAGTTCGTCGAGTTCCTCACCACCAGCCAGGAAGCCATCAAGGCCCGCGGCAACACCGGCTCCGCTTTTCTCGCCTTCCCGGGCCTGACGCCGGTGGCGCAGAAGGCGTATGACGCCAGCTACTTCGGCAACGACATCTATGAGGTCTTCAACCAGGCGTACGGCACCATCACCCCGGGCTGGCAGTGGGGTCCCAACTGGGACATCACCAACACTGCGCTCAAGGACGCCTACGGCAAGTTGACCACCGGCGGCACCATCCATGACGCCGTGGATACTGCCCAGGACGCCACCGTGGCAAGCCTGAAGCAGGCCGGCCTTTCCGTCAAAGAGTAACTCCATCACCGAATAGCCACACAGGCAGGGGGCCTCGTGATGAGGCCCCCTCCAAGCTAGGAGAATCCCATGGCCACCCAGGCCCTCACCACCACAGTGCGCCGCCAAGGCCGCGCACTGGCGGGAACCGGCGGAAGGACTGCCGCGCTGTTCCTGGTTCCCTTCTTCGCGGTCTTCGCGATCGCCATGATCGCACCGGTGATCTACTCCCTGGTGCTGAGTTTCCACTCGCAGCAGAAGTCCGGGCTGGGCTTCGGGGAAGCCAAGACGGTCTTCGTTGGACTTGAGAACTATGTGCAGGTCTTCCAGTCCGAAACGTTCGTGGAAGGCATCGCCCGCCTTGGCTTGTACTGCCTGATCTACATTCCCTGCATGGTGGGCGGCGCAGTGGTGTTCGCCCTCCTCCTGGATGCAACGGTGGCCAAAGCACGCAAGCTGTTCCAGCTCCTGGTGTTTCTTCCCCATGCCGTCCCCGGCGTCATCGCCGCCCTCATTTGGGCCTACCTCTACACCCCTGGTATCAGCCCGCTGGTCCAGGCTCTCCAAGGCGGCGGGATCCAGATCAACTTCCTTGATGCACACATGGTCCTTCCGTCCATCGTGAACATCGGCGTCTGGGAGTGGACCGGTTACAACGTCATCATTCTGTTCACCGCATTGCAGGCTGTTCCCCGGGAAATCCTGGAAGCCGCCCGCGTGGACGGTGCCGGCGAAATCCGTGCGGCCATCAGCATCAAATTTCCGCTGATTCTTCCGGCGCTGAGCGTCATCATGCTCTTCACCATCATCGGCACCCTGCAACTGTTCACGGAACCGTCCATCATCTCCAAGGCCACAGCATCAGTCACCAGTACCTGGGTTCCCAACCTCTGGGCCTATGACGCGGCCTTCATCCGTCACAACCTCAACCAGGCCGCGGCTGCCTCCATCATCATCGCCGGACTGGCCGCAGTCCTGTCCCTGGCCGTCACCCGCCTTAGCTCCAGGATGAACAAATCATGAGCGCCTCAACTCTCCCCCGCCCCCGCACCACCCCGGACACAGCAACTTCCCGCCGCACCGGATCCCGTTTTAACGGATCCCGTTCCGGCCGCGGCAGCTCCAACCGCGGCGGTGGCTTCGCCAGCAAGCTCACCGTCAACGGGCTCCTGATCATCGGCTCCGCCTACATGGTGGTACCGGTCCTGTGGCTGGCGTTCGCCTCCACCAAGAACGCAGCAGACCTGTACGGCACCAGCGCCTACGCCTTGGGGAACTTCTCCTTGTTCGAGAACATCGCCAACGTGGCCAGGCAGGACGGAGGGTTGTTCTTCCGCTGGCTGGGTAACTCCGTAATGTATGCCGGTGTTGGCGCCGTGCTGGGAAGCCTGATTTCGGTGATGGCCGGGTATGCGTTCGACAAGTTCCAGTTCCGTTGGAAAGACTCGCTCTTCGGTTTCGTCCTGGTGGGCGTCCTGATTCCCAACACGGCCACGGTGCTGCCCATGTACCTTCTGGCTTCCTTGGTGGGCATGACCAACACCATCTGGGCTGTCCTCATCCCGGTCCTGTGCAACCCCTTCGGCGTGTACCTGGCGCGGGTTTACTCGGCCAGCTACGTTCCTGCCGAAACCCTGGAAGCCGCTCGCATGGACGGCGCCGGACCCATCCGGTCCTTCTTCTCCCTGGGCCTGCCCATGATGATGCCGGGCTACATCACCATTGCCCTGTTCCAGTTCGTAGGGGTGTGGAACAACTTCATGCTTCCCCTGGTGATGCTTCAGGACCAGCAATTGCTGCCCGTCAGCGTCGGCATCTCCATCTGGCAGGGCTACTCGGTACCGCAGCCTGAATTCACACCAATGGTTATCACGGGTTCTCTGTTGTCCATCATTCCCCTGCTGGTGGCGTTCATCATGCTGCAGCGTTTCTGGAAGTCCGGCCTCACTGCAGGGAGCGTCAAATGACCACCACATCACTGAACGTCGCGCTGGCCATGGGTCCCGGCGTCGTATCCCGCGTGTTTCCGCAGCGCCGGCTGGACTCCTTGGCACCCGGGCTGCGGCTCCTCAGCCCGAGGCCCATGGCAGACTTCACCTCACCGCGTTCGCTGGAACTCCTTGCGGAGACGGACATTCTCATCACCGGCTGGGGATGCCCGAAGCTGGACGCCGCTGCCCTGGCCTCGGCCCCGCGCTTGACCCATGTCCTCCATGCCGGAGGCACGGTAAGGCATCACGTGGGCGAGGAATGTTGGGAAAGGGGCCTTGAAATCAGCACGGCTGCCGATGCCAACTCCATTCCGGTTGCCGAATACACGGTGGCCATGATCCTGCTGGCCAACAAGAGAGTCCTGCAGATCGCCCGCAAGCTCCACACAGAGAGGGTGGAGATCGAGCCGGACCAGGTGTTTCCGGACATGGGCAACTTCGGCAAGCGGGTGGGCATCATTGGCGCCTCAAGGATCGGCAAGCACGTCATCCGCCTGCTGAAGTCCTACGACGTGAAGGTCTTCGTCTCCGACCCCTTCCTGGACCAGGCCGCGGCGGCCGCGCTCGGCGTCGAACGTCTCAGTCTGGAAGAGCTGGTGGCCACGTGCGATGTGGTCAGCCTCCACGCGCCGTCGCTCCCGTCCACCTACAACCTGATCCACCGGGCGCTGGTGGCGAGCTTCAAACCGGGAGCCACCTTCATCAACACCGCCCGCGGCGAGCTGGTTGATCAGGATGCGTTGCTCGGACGCATCGAACAAGGCGACCTCTACGCAGTCCTGGACGTCACCACGCCGTGGGTGCTGCCCGCGGACTCAGGCTTCTACACCCATCCCAACGTGCTGCTCACACCGCACCTGGCTGGTTCACTGGGCATGGAACTGGAGCGCATGGCGGTCAGCACCATGGAGGAAGCGCGCCGGATCTCCCGCGGCGAACCTCTCCTCCACAGGCTCAACGCCAAAGACCTCGCCTTTACGGCTTAACGGCCATGCCAGCCGGACAGCGACGGCCGACGGCGACAGCGACTTAACGCCGCCCGGCTGGCATACTCATTCCCATCGCACGGCCTGTCCAATGACAATCCCTGAAGCGACACAAACAACGGGGGAATGAGTGGAACTCGAGAAGGATCAAGCAGGGGAAGCCGTCCGGCACAAGACGGCCTCCACGCAAGGATTGAGTAGCGCCGAAGTTGCCGAGAGGGTGGCGGCCGGACAGACCAATGCGTTTGTCCAGGACACCAGCCGCAGCGTGTGGAGCATCGTCCGGGCCAATGTGCTCACCCTGTTCAACGGCATCATCCTTGCCTGCTTCATTGTTCTGTTCGCGATCGGACGCTGGCAGGATGCGCTCTTCGGCTTCAGCGCCATCGCGAACGCGGTCATCGGGAGCGTCCAGGAATACCGGGCAAAGCGGGCTTTGGACCGTCTGGCCCTGTTGAACGCCCCTCATGCACGGGTGATGCGTGATGGATCAGAGGCAGAGATCGCCTTGGACGATGTTGTACTGGGCGACACCCTTGTCCTGAGGGCTGGAGACCAGGTGCCGGCCGACGGTCTGGTGTCCGGGTCACGGGGCCTCCAAGTGGACGAGTCCATGCTCACCGGCGAATCCGATGCTGTGGAAAAGACCGACGGCAGCCGGGTACTCTCCGGATCCGTGGTGGTGGCAGGCGAGGGCTCAGCCGTGGTGGACCGGGTGGGCGTGGACTCGTTCGCGAACTCGCTCGCGGCGGAGGCCAAGAGATTCTCCTTGGTGGCCTCTGAGCTCCGGTCCTCGATCGACCGGGTACTGAAATGGGTCACCTGGTTCGTGGGTCCCGTGGCGTTGCTGGTGTTGAACGCGCAGATGATTGCCCAAGGCGGGTGGGCCGAAGCCTCCGCCAGTGGCGCATGGCGAGAGGCAGCGACAGCGACTATTGCCTCAGTCGTCGCCATGGTTCCCTTGGGTCTGGTGCTGATGACCAGCATTACTTTCGCTGTGGGCGCGGTGAAGCTGGCCAGGCAACAGGTCCTGGTTCAGGAGCTTCCGGCCGTGGAGGGCCTGGCTCGGGTAGACATTATTTGCCTCGACAAGACCGGAACCCTCACCCAGGGCGACATTGTTTTCGACGCCGCCCATCCCCTCACGGTCCGGCCCGGGTGGGAGTCCGTGCTCGCCTGGTACGGCGTGCAGAAAGACGCCAACGCCACAGCGCGCAGCCTGGCCGGACATTTCAACGAGCAGCCCTCTGATCTTCCTGCCGATCGGGTGCCGTTCTCCTCGGCCCGCAAGTGGAGCGCGGTGGTCTTTGAGGATGGAATGTGGATCCTCGGCGGTCCGGAAATGGTCTTCCCTGCTCAGAACTCCGCAGACCCCGTGCTGCAGCAACTCGCCACACGGGCCGCAGATCTGGCCACCACCGGCCGCCGCACCCTGGTCCTGGCACATGGCACCCCCACGGACGACGAAACCGTTCCGGCAGATGCCGTCCCCGTTGCACTCCTGACGTTCAAGGAAAACATCCGCCCCGACGCAGCCGAGACACTCTCCTACTTTGCCGCCCAGGACGTTGACGTCCGGATCATTTCGGGTGACAACCCACAGACCGTGGCTGCCATTGCCCGGGAAGTCGGCCTGGACGCACCGCACGGTTTTGACGCCCGCGAGCTGCCGGAAGACGACCAGGAATTCCTGGAGGCCATCAACAACAACGTGGTTTTTGGCCGGGTGACTCCGGACCAGAAGAAGCGCATCGTGGTGGCCTTGAAGTCGGCCGGCCACACAGTAGCCATGACCGGCGACGGGGTCAACGATGCCCTGGCCATCAAGGAAGCCGACATCGGCGTCGCCATGAACTCGGGCGCGGCCGCTACCAAGGCTGTGGCCAGGTTGGTGCTCCTGGACGGGAAGTTCTCCCACCTGCCCAGCGTGGTGGCGGAAGGCCGGCAAGTCATTGCCAACATCGAGCGCGTCTCCATGCTCTTCCTCACCAAGACCGCCTACGCCACGTTCCTTGCCATCTCGTTCGGCATCCTCCTGCTGCCCTTCCCGTTCCTTCCCCGGCAGCTCTCGGTCACGGACGGCTTAACCATCGGGATTCCGGCCTTCTTCCTGGCCTTGCTGCCCAACGCCCAGCGCTACATCCCGGGTTTCCTGAGGCGGTCGCTCACCTTCGCCGTGCCTGCGGGTGTTTCGGTGACGCTGGGCCTTGCCGCCTACGCCCGCCTCGCAGCGAACCTGCAGATACCCGAAGCGGAGATTCGGACCGGCTCCACCTTGATCCTGACCATTATCGGCATCTGGATCCTGGTGGTGCTCTCGCGACCGGTCACCCGTTTCAAGGGGATGGTCATCGGGGCAATGATGGTGGGGCTGATCCTGGTGTATTCGGTACCGATTGCCCGGGACTTCCTGCAGTTCACGGATCCGACGCTGCCCACGGCACTGCTCGTCCTGGGAACCTCGGTAGCGTGCATCGCACTGATTGAGGTGGTCCGTTTCGTTCACCGCCGGGTGGCGTACCGGGACGCCCAGGAAGCACTACATCAGCGCGTCTCGAAATAGCGGCGGCCCCGCCCAACCCACAGCGGCACCAGCACTGCCACCGTAGCGATGGACTGGGAAAAGACGGCCGACCAATCTCCGTCCGCGGCAATGATGAGGTCCAGCACGGCAAAGGCCAGGCCCAGCAGCATGACCGCTGTTGCGCCGCGACGGGCTGCTTCGCTTCCCCTAGCAACCCCGGAAGCCAGCCCGATCACCATCAGGCCGAACAGGATCATTCCTGCACCCAGCAAGGTGATGGGCAAGGTGATTCCACCGGACTGCGCCTCCGGGGTGTAGCGCAGGAAAATCGTCAGGATTCCCAGAATGATCTGAGCGATGCCACCGATGTACATGAGCACCACCGCGAATGTCACCGCACCAGGCCGTTTAGGAATCTCCCCCGTCATCATGAACTGAGCATAGACGAGCCCACCTCAGGGCCGGCACCGGCCCAGCCCGAGATAACAACTTTTGTCACACAATTAACCACTGATTCACGCCGCCCTTGGGCACAGGCAACCCGGGCTTCCTAGTGTCGAAGCCATGGAAAACATCTCCCGTAGATCCCTCATCTCAGCCGGCATCGGGGCCGGTCTCGTCGCCGCACTGCCGGGCGCCGCCGTCGCCAGTCCCGCCGTCGCGGTGTCAACAGCGGACGACGCCGGTCTCCGCACCGATCCGTTTACGCTGGGCATCGCGTCGGGCGAACCATGGCCGGACGGCTTTGTCATCTGGACCAGGCTGGCGGTGAACCCCGTGGCCGAAGACGGCCTGGGCAGCATGCCCTCCCGCAACGTCGCCGTCGCTTGGGAAGTGGCAGAAGACCCGGCCATGCGCCGGGTAGTAGCCCGCGGCGTCGAACATGCCAGGATCGAAAGCGCCCACTCCGTGCACGTCGAACTGAGAGGGCTCAGGCCGGGCCGCGAATACTTCTACCGTTTCCGCACCGGGCGGCACCTGAGCGAGGTTGGCCGCACGCTGACAAGCCCGGCCCCTGGCGAGACTCCCGCTGCTTTGGCCATGGCGTTCGCCAGCTGCGCCCAGTACGAGCACGGCTACTTCACTGCTTACAAGCGGCTGGCCGAGGATCACCCGGACCTGGTGCTGCACCTGGGCGACTACCTCTACGAATACAAGAAAGACAGCTATGTGATCGGCGGCGGCAACCCCCGCGATCACGAAGGACCGGAAACCGTCAGCCTCGCGGGCTACCGCCAGCGGCACGCCCAATACAAGGCCGACGCCGACCTGCAGGCTGCGCACGCAATCGCACCGTGGCTGGTGGTGTGGGATGACCACGAGGTGGACAACAACTGGGCGGACGAGATCCCCGAGAACAGTGACCCCGGCCAGTTGAACGACACCACGGAGCACTTCCGGCAGCGCCGCTCAGCTGCCTTCCAGGCGTACTACGAAAACATGCCGCTGCGCGCGTCATCGGTTCCCGCCGGGTTCGACATGAAAATCTACCGCACCATCCAGTGGGGCCAGCTGGCCAACTTCCACGTGATGGACACCCGGCAGTACCGGGATGACCAGCTCGCCGGTGACGGCTGGAAGAAGAACGTCGCCGAGCGCCTGGATGAGAACCGCACCATCACCGGTGCCGAACAGGAAAAGTGGCTGCTGGACGGCTTCAAGAACTCCACACAACGCTGGGACATCCTGGGCCAGCAGGTCTTCTTCGCCGAGCGGGACCGGGACAAGGCGCCGGACATCGACGACGTCTCCATGGACGGATGGGACGGTTACGCTTCCTCCCGCCGCCGCATCACCCAAGGGTGGGTGGACGCGAAGGTGCGCAACGCCGTCGTACTCACCGGTGACGTTCACCGGCACTGGGCCACCGACCTCAAGGTGGACTACAAAGACCCTGCCTCGGCTGTGGTCGGTACGGAACTGGTGTGCTCGTCCATTACCTCCACCGGCGACGGCACCGGCTCCACCACCGACCCCACCATGGCGTGGAACCCGCACCTGAAGTTCTACAACGACAACCGCGGCTACGTGAACACGCGCATCACCAAGGACGCCATGACGGCGGACTTCCGTGTGCTGGACTACGTCACCACCCCGGGCGCACCCGTCAGCACCAAAAAGTCCTTCACCATCAAAGACGGTGTGCCGGGCCTCGCCTGACCCTGGTCCACCCATCAAGGGGACAGCACATGCTCCGTTGTGGCCTCACGACGACGTGTGCTGTCCCCCTCCACGGGTTAGCCGCCGAGGATGAGTTCCGCCGCCTTCTCCCCGATCATGATGGAAGGAGCGTTAGTGTTGCCGCTCGGCACGGACGGAATGATGGAAGCATCCGCCACCCGCAGGCCCTCGATTCCACGGACACGGAGCTGCGGATCCACCACGGAGAGATCGTCCACGCCCATCTTGCAGGTGCCAACCTGGTGGTGGTAGGTCCCGGCTACCTGCCGGGCGAATTCCCGGAGTTGATCCCGGCTCTGGACCGCGGGACCGGGGGTGAACTCGGACTTCCGGAAGGGCGCAAAAGCCTCCTGCTGCCCGATGTCCCGGCACAGGATGATCGCGTCCACCAGTGCCTCAACGTCGTACTCGTCCGCGAGGATGTTCGGATCCACCAACGGCGCAGCGGCCGGGTCAGCCGAGGCCAGCCTCAATGTGCCGCGTGACCGGGGACGGACAATTCCAGGCGCAATGGTGTACCCGTGCTCCGGCGCAGCCCCGCCATCTGTGGGATACGGCAAGTGAAGGAAAAGTGGCTGAAGGTCCGGCGCTTCTTCGTCCGTCTGGTTGCTGTGGGCGTAGAGCTGGCTCTCCAGCAGGTTGTGCCGGCCAGCCACCAAGGGTTCCTTCGCCTCGTAGATGTTCCCGGCCAGCAGGTGATCGTGGAGGTTTTCACCCACGCCGGGCAGGTCCACCACAGACTCGATCCCCACGGACCGCAACTGCCCGGCCGGACCGATGCCGGACAGTAGCAGGATCTTCGGGGAGCCAATGGCACCGGCACTGATGATCACCTCAGCGCCAGCGTCCACCCGAAGCACCTCACCGTCACGGTGGTATTCGACGCCGGTAGCCCGCCCGTCGTCGACCACTATCCGGCTGACCAGCGCGTCCGTAGTGACCGTCAGGTTCGGATGGTCCAGGACCGGGGCCACAAAACTTTGCCACGCACTGGCGCGTTTTCCGTCCTTGGTAGTGGTGTGGTTGAACCCGACGCCGGTCATCTGAATTCCGTTGAAGTCCTCCGTCTCCGCGTGGCCAAGCTCCTTGGCGGCGTCGACGAAAGCCTGGGCGGCCGGGTGCCGTTCGGCGATTCGTTCCACGTGAAGCGGCCCGCCTTTGCCATGGAAGTCGTTGGCACCGTCCTCATGGTCTTCGGACTTTTTGAACAACGGCAGGACCTCATCCCAGGACCAGCCCTCTGCTCCATGGGCGGCCCAGGCGTCGTAATCATTCTTATGCCCGCGGATGTAGATCATGCCATTGAGCGAGCTGCTGCCGCCCAGCACCCTGCCGCGCGGCCAATAGAGGCTCCTGTTGTGGGCATGCTTCTGGGGCGTCGTCATCACTGCCCAGTCGTTGGCGCCTGTCAGCAGGAGCGGCCAACCCTGGGGGCTGTGGATGTTGGGGTCGGTGTCCACGGATCCGGCCTCGATGACGTGGACCGTATGTCCGGCATCCAGCAAACGCCGGACAACCACGCTACCTGCCGAGCCTGCGCCCACCACTACGTAATCCGCAGTGTGGGTTGGATTTTCAGCCATGGGGTTCCTCCTTGAACGGGCATAACACTGGGTCTGTTGAAGCAACCGGACCACAATGGCCGGTGCCTTCAACAGCAGTCTGCCGCGGACCGGCGTCGGGAATCTTGACCCGGAGCGCACAGCACTGCGCACCATCCGCACACTTGTGACGGGGATCACGAATGGGAGTGCGCTCGTGGGACACTGGAAGGGTCATTTCAAAGGAGAACCGACGTGACCGGCACCATCGCAAAACAGCCACGAGAAGAATTCACCACCACAGCCCTTGCCCGGACCGAGCGCTTTGACGCGTGGAACCAGGCCGTGAACAACGCCTTCGTCCCGCTATCCGTGGTGGCCCGGGAGCCGGGCGAATTCGACGGCGGACTCATCAACCAGACAGTCGGCCCGGTATTCCTCAGCGCCGTGTCCGGAACAGCCAGCCACGTCAGCCGGACCACCAAAGAGATCAAGGCAAACGATCCCGGCCTGGTGAAACTCGGTCTCCAGCTCACGGGCTACTCCGTGGTGGCACAGGACGGGCGCGAGGCGGCCCTGACCCCCGGCGACTTCGCCATCTACGACACCACCAGGCCATACGACCTCTACTTCGACGACGCCTTCCGCATGATGGTGGTCATGTTCCCTCCCGCGGCCCTCCACCTGAACCGCAAGAACATTGCCACCCTGACAGCCTCGCGGGTTTCCGGCCGCCAAGGACTCGGCTCACTGACCTCGGCACTCCTCGGGGCGGTGGCCAAGCAATTACACGAAGGATCCGTTGCCGAGGCCGCCACCGTCTCGGATGCCCTCATGAACCTGGTCTCCGCCGTCTTCGCAGAGCGGGTGCCGCCGTCGTCGCCTCTTTCGCATGAGCGGCACGCGCTGATGGAGCGGATCGATGCGTTCGTCACTGCCCGTCTGGGTGACCCTGAACTGACCGTCAGCGAGATCGCCGCCGCCCACAACGTCTCAGTCCGGTACCTCCAGAAACTCTTCGAAGAGCGCGACGACACCGTGAGCGCGTGGCTGCGCCGCCAACGGCTGGAGAAATGCCGCACGGACCTGGTCGACCCTCGCCTGCAGCTGAGGCCGGTGTCGGCCGTGGGGATGCACTGGGGCTTTACTGATGCTTCAAGCTTCTCCCGTGCTTTCAAGAGCGCCTTCGGTTACTCGCCTTCGGAGTACAGATACTCCTACAGGCCCGCCTGAGTCCGACGATCTGCCCGGCACTCAATCGATGGGAGCCACCCCGCATCCCAGTGACTACGGTCAAGAGCGGGAGTAGCCTAGTTCCAGTTGATGTAGTGGATCTCTGTCCGGCTGGGGTTCTTCCGTGGGCCATGTGCAATCGTCGCTGTCCGACCTCCTTGGGGTACTTGCGGACGCCGTCGCCCCGCAGCATGTAAGGTTCGACGACGGGTCCCCCACCGCCGTCGTTCCTCCACCGGACGCTCCGGTCACCGTGCGGGCGGCAACCCTCACCCGGATTGGAAGGTCCCGCCGCGAGGGCCCGGCCCTGGACCTCGAACTGACGGTTGCGGTGCAATGCCACGGGCCCGGGCAGCTGGACAACATGGAGCAATTACTCTTGGCCGTCGAACACCACAGCCAGTACTCCGTAGCATCCAACGGCGAGTTCCGGCCTGAGGAGTATTCCAGCGCAATCGGGCAGGGACTGGGGTTCCTGGTCCGCATCCCTGTATCCCTCCGCTTCGAGGAACCCTCCGATCCGCCTGCCCAAGCTGCCGTGGGTGCCGCCGCTGCCGCCCGCCGGATCCGAGGACGGCTGGTGGATGGGCACAACAAAGGCATTTCCGACGCCTACATCCACGCACATTCGTCAGCGACCGCCGTTGTCAGTGACGCGACCGGGCATTTTGAGGTCCCCGCGTCGGCGGACGAAGTTCAACACTTCGCTGTTGCGGTTGACGGCACTGAACGGGAAGTGTCGGCCAGCACCAAGAGCCTGCCCGTGGTCATTCGCTGGGTCTGATTCCGGAACAGTTTGCCCGCACGGGCCGCTGCCATGAAAAGATCAACCATGCGTCCGATGCAGCACTCCAGCAAACTTCAGAATGTCCGCTACGAACTCCGTGGGCCCATCCTCCAAGCGGCCAAGGCCATGGAGGCCGAAGGGCACCGTATTCTCAAGATGAATCTTGGCGACACGGCACCGTTTGGACTGGAGGCACCGGAGTCCGTGGTGGTGGACATGATCCACCACCTTCGCGGCGCGCAGGGCTACAGCGACTCCAAAGGCATCTTCTCCGCCCGCACCGCCATCTCGCAGTACTACCAAACGCGCGGGCTGATGACCATCGGCGTCGAGGACGTCTTTGTTGGCAACGGCGTCAGCGAGCTCATCTCCATGAGCCTGCAGGCGTTCATGGAGAACGACGACGAAATCCTCGTCCCGGCACCCGATTACCCTTTGTGGACTGCGGCAGTGACCCTGACGGGCGGCAAACCCGTTCACTACCTGTGCGACGAGGAGGAGAACTGGTGGCCGGACATGTCCGATGTGGAAGCCAAGATCACCCCGCGCACCAAGGGCATAGTGATCATCAACCCGAACAACCCCACCGGCGCCGTCTACCCCCGGCACATTCTGGAGCAGTTCGCAGCGCTGGCCAGGAAGCACGGCCTCGTCCTTTTCTCTGATGAGATCTACGAGAAAATCCGCTACGTGGATGCCCCGCACATTCACACCGCAGCCGTGGCCGATGACGTTTGCGTGCTGACGTTCAGCGGATTGTCCAAGGCATACCGTATGCCGGGATACCGGGCGGGCTGGGTTGCCGTCACCGGGCCCCGCACCGCAACCGCTGCCTACCGGGAATCCTTGGAGCTGCTGGCCTCCCTGCGATTGTGTGCCAATGTTCCGGCCCAGCACGCCATCCAGACCTGTCTGGGTGGGTACCAAAGCATCGATGCGCTCATTCGTCCCGGCGGCCGCCTCCGTGAGCAGCGGGACCTCGCATGGAAGTTACTGACTGCTATCCCGGGCGTCAGCTGCGTACCCGCGGCGGGAGCCATGTATCTGTTCCCGCGCCTGGACCCGGAGATCTATCCCATTGCCTCGGATGAGAAGTTCGTCCTCCAACTACTTCAGGAACAGAAAATCCTGGTCTCGCACGGGACCGCGTTCAACTGGCCCACGCCGGACCATTTCCGGTTCGTGATCCTGCCGGCTGTGGAGGACATCGAGGAAGCCGTGCGCCGGATTTCCACCTACCTTGCTGCGTATCGGAACCGCCCGGCGGACGCACCCAACTAGGTCGCAGATCAGGTCGTTTTGAGCGCTGAGAACGACCTGAACTGCTACCTAGTTGGGCGGGGGAACAGCTATAGCGCAGGGTCCACCATGGTCATGCCAGCAGGGTTGGCTTGGTCGAAGCCGGGCAGGAGTGCTGCAGCGTCTTCCAAGCCAATGGTTCGTTCGATCAGCAGCTGTGGCTTGAGCGCACCCTGTTCAATGAGCGCCATCATGCCCGGATAGTCCACAGCGGCCATACCGTGACTGCCCAAGAGGTCCAGTTCCCAGCCGATCACGCGTGCCATGGGTACCTGCGGGTTACCGTCGATGGACGGCAGCAAACCGATCTGGACGTGCCGGCCGCGCCGTCGAAGGCTCAGGATCGCATCGGCGCAGGTCTGTTCACTTCCGACGGCGTCTACCGCCACATGGGTGCCTCCGCCGGAAAGGGCGTTGACTGCGGCCGGGATATCCGCACCATCAGCGAGCACCGTATGGTCGGCGCCCAACCGCGCGGCCACAGCCAGGGCATCGGGGTTCCGGTCCACAGCAACCACCTTCGCTCCCATGGCCTTGGCAATCATCACAGCGCTCAGCCCCACTCCGCCCGCGCCCACCACGGTCACCCACTCGCCGGCCTTGACCTGCGCACGGGCAGCCAAAGCACGGTATGCCGTGGCGAAGCGGCAGCCGAGACTTGCCGCCGTCGTAAATTCAACGCCGTCAGGTATGGCAACCAAGTTGCTGTCGGCAGCATGCAGGGCCACAAACTCGGCGAACGATCCCCAGTGGGTAAAGCCGGGCTGCTGTTGGTCCGGACAGACCTGCGCCACGCCGGCCAGGCACCATTCGCAGGTGCCGCACCCGCAGACGAAGGGGACGGTGACGCGGTCGCCAACCTTCCAGCACTGAACACCTTCGCCGACGGCGTCGATCACACCGGCGAGTTCATGGCCGGGCACATGGGGCATGGCGATGTCATCGTGGCCGGCCCAGGCATGCCAGTCGCTGCGGCACATGCCTGTTGCCAACACTTTCACCACCACACCTCCCGCGGGAGCTTGGGGTTTGGCGACTTCCCTCACATCGGGCTGGGTCCGGACCTCATCAAAAACTACTGCGCGCATCGACTGACTCTAACAATTTGCCGGAACTGTCACACTTTCGGCGTCGTATCCGACATCCCTGATGTAAGCCACTATCGCTGAAGGGAAAACATCATGCCCCGCATCAACATCGGCCGCAGCAACAAGCTTGGTTACGCCGCCGTCATTGGCCTTGAAGGTTATGCACGCAAATCCGTGGATCCTGACCTGTATGAACTCATCAAGCTCCGCGCCTCCATCCTCAACGGCTGCGGATTCTGCGTCGACATGCACGCCACTGACGGCCGGAAGCGCGGCATCCCCTCCCGCAAGCTCCACGCGGTAGCGGCGTGGCAGCACTCTAAGGTGTTCTTCGATGCGCGCGAGCAGGCGGTGCTCGCCCTGACGGATGCACTAACCCAGCTCGGTCCGGATACCGTCACCGACGACATTTGGAATGCTGCGGCCACCCATTTTGACGACAGCCAGATGGGTGGACTCATCATGGCCATCTCCACCATCAATGTGTGGAACAGGATCGCCATCAGCACGCAAATGGAACCGCCCGTGGATGAGAAGAACCCGGTCATCTGAAAGGTAGCGTTGGCAGCATGAGTCTTGCGGTGTCGGCCACTTCGGCGTGGCAGAGCGAACGGAATCGCCTCTTGGGGATTGCCTACCGGATGTTGGGCGACTTCGGCCATGCCGAGGACGTCGTCTCGGAGGTGGCTATCGACGCCGTGCGGCAGGAGCGGAACGCCGACGCCGGCCGGGTCGAGTCCTGGCCCGCGTGGCTGACGACGGTGTGCGTACGCCGCTCCGTTGACCGGGTACGCCAGCTCGCCGCGGTGCGGGAGGACTACACAGGGCCGTGGTTGCCCGAGCCAGTGGATGCGGCCACCCTTCCGGAAGAGACCGTGGCCAACCGCGAGCTCCTGTCCCTGACCTTGCTGCATTTGGCCGAGCAACTGGCCCCAGAAGCCAGGGCAGCGCTCGTATTGCACCGCGCCTTCGCGATGCCCGCCCCGGAGATCGCGGAAATCCTGGAAAAGACCCCCGCTGCCGTGCGCCAGATGATTTCACGGGCCGAGCGTCGTTTGGAGATCGATCCGGACGCACCCGCACCCCGGGCCAAGGATCGCGCGGCCTTGGAGAAGCTGGTACGGGCCATAGAACAGGGCGAAATTGACACGGTTGTAGCCATGCTGGACCGGGACGCCGTTCTGTGGGCCGATGGCGGCGGCAAGGTCAAGAGCTCCATGAACCCGTTGTTCGGGGCGGCCCGGATCGCGCGCTTCTTCGCGGGCATCCTCGCCAAAGCGGTGGTTTTCGATCCGGTGATGCCGGTGAGCGTTGGGGTGATTGGGGTCAATGGCGAGGCGGCCCTGGTGCTCAGGCATCATGGCCGCTCCGACATCCTGGTGATCAACACCGGCCCGGACGGGAGCATCCGGGAACTGCGCCAAGTGTCCAACCCGGACAAATTGACGCGGATTTCGTTGTCCGCCGGCGCGAAGTAGCGGGAAACCTGCCAGGTCGCTGGATATTTCCCTACGACGTGGAAGGATTCCCGCGAACTCGCCCAGGCCGCCAACGCCGGAGGCGGGCCACCAGCGTGGCGGCGAGTAACGCCGTCGTGATTTCCAGTCCGATCACCAGCAGCAGTTGCGCTGCGCCGGACGTATCAACAGCGTTCGACGCCGGTCCCCCGCCGTGGGCGTGTCCGGAGCCGCCTGCTCCCAGCAGCAGGACGGTGTGCAGTCCCACCATGGCCAGGGCTGAGATGGTCACTTGATGGAGCGCGCCCACGCGACTGTGGCGCCAAATGTGGACCGTGCACGGAACGCAGATGGCGGCCAAGGCGATCATGAGGACGCCCAGCCACGCGTCGTGGTGTCCCGAGGCTGCGAGCCACAGATGCACCAGGCAAGAGACAGCCGTGAGGGCCGCGCAGATCCGGGGATGGAGGACGGGCCCGGCTAACCGGACCCGTCCCGCCGTGGTGGTCATGGTGTGTCCCGGAGCGGTTCTAGTGGCAGTGCCCGGCGGGCTCGCCGTGCTCACCGTACGCGCCGTGTTCGGCGTGTTCGCCGTGTTCGCCGGCAGCGGCGCTGTGGCAGCTCGAACCCGAGGTGTTGGCCGGCACATCCAGAACGGGGCTGCGATCGAAGAACCCTTCGGGGCGGAGTTTGAAGCCGACCGTGTCCACCGGCATGATCGGCCAGTCCTCCACGCGCGGGAAGTGCGTGAGGCCGAAGGTGTGCCAGAGGACGATGTCCTGTCCGTCGATGTCGCGGTCTTGGGCAACGTAGGCCAGCAGCCCGGCACCGCCGGAGTGCTGGTTCACGAAGTCGCCCGTGGGGTAACGCTCCTCGTCGGCGTAGCGGGTGACCCACACGTCCTTGGTGGCGAAAGCCGCGCGCTTGGCAATGGATGAGCCGGGATCGGCCAAGAGCGTGGGCTGGTTCTCGGCGTGGAGTTTGTAGCCAACAGGCTCGCCCAGACGGTTCTTCGAATCCGGGTTGGAAATGATCCACGTCCGGCCTGCGCGGGCGTCTGCTTCGCGAACGGCCTCGGACTCTTTCGCCAGGAGTGTGCGCTTGCGGGAGAAGGCATTGCCGCGCTCGTTGCCTTCGCCCATGGCCTGGCGGACCACGTCTTCTTCCTCCACGCGGTTGGTGAAACCGTCAATGGCCATGTCCAGGCGGGCGCTGAACAGGTGCTGGTGGAAGGGCGCGCCGAGGCCCGGGGCGAGCTGGGAAATGTTGTCTGAGCCGCCTTCCGGGAACGCGCTGGTGAAGACGACGCCGGTTGCCTTGGCTTCGAATTCGATGGTGCCGTCCAGGTAGAGGTACCAGTAGAAGCCGTAGTCGTAGTTGCCGATGGTGGTGAAGAAGGAGATCACCAGGCGGCGGTTGCGGCGGGTGTAGTTGATGCCGGTCCAGAGGTCGGAGTGCTTGGAGAGGATGCCCCAGTCTTCCTCGTGCATGCAGATGCCGTTGCGGATTTCGCGGGGGTTGCCGAACGCGTCGCTGATGACCGGGCTGAGGTAGGTGATGTCACCCAGGCAGTCGCAACCTAGTTCCAAGGAGTTCGCGTACTGGCCCACCAGGTATTCGCCGGTATCGAAGTAGTTCTGCCAGGACCTGATGGGCGAAGGGTCACCGTAGGGCACCACCATTTCGGCGATGGAGGCCCGGTTGATGATGGGCCTGAGCCGGTCGCCGTCCTGGAAGGCCAGGTTGTGGAGGACAACTCCTTCGCGGACGTCGAAGCCCACGTCCACGCTCCACTTTTCCCACTCGACGTGGTTGCCACCCGTGACGGTGAAGCTGGGGCCTTCTGGCTGCGTGATGCTGATGGGCTTCTGGGTTTCCCGGAGCGGGCCGGTCAGTTCAGGGTCCGTGTAGTTTCCGTGCTCTGCAGGGATCGGCATGACGCCGAGGTCAATGACCTGGGTGACTTCCTTGTTGACCACGTCCACGTAGGCTACGAGTCCATCCACGGGGTGCGCCCAGGCGCTGTCCTCGGGGAAGTCCTGCACAAAAGCGAGCCCACGGAGGATGCGCCGGCCCCTTTCGTCGTCATATTCAAAGACGCCGGCGGACAACGGAGCAACACGAACCTTCTCTACGTCCAACTCCCGGGCCGCGAGCGCAGCCAGCCAACGCTCATCGGTGGCGAGGAGTGTCTCCACCACCTCGAATTCTTCTTCCAACACAGGGAGTTCACCGGAGACCTTGGTGTCCAGTTCTGTTGAGGAGAGGATCTCGCCGCGGGTCACCGAGACAAGGACATCCTCGGGGGCGCCGCCGGAGATGTCGTGGAGGAAGACCCGGAACCGACGGTCCTGCCCTGACTGGCCACGGGCCGGGTCCAGCAGCCCCAAATAGGCGATGCGTTTCTCGGCGCCAAGGTGGCCGGCGGCCTGCAGGATTCCCTGCACCTGGGAGATTTCGGCGCCCGTTGCCAGGGCGTACTGTGCTTCCTCAATGGCGGTGGCGTCGGTTGCTGTCTCAGTTGCTGTGGGCGTCATGGCTGCCTCTTGTCCGGGACCTATGATGGGTCAGGATTTATTTTCTATAGGTGTAGAGAATAACCAAAACGTAAGATGGGTCACAAGACCTGTCCGCCATTTATTTTTCCGGGAGCCCCTCCAGTGCCAAAGATTGTGGACCACGATCAACGACGCCTCGAGCTGGTGGACGCAACCTGGCGGATCATCGCGAAGCTTGGCATGGAGGGCGCCACCATGCGGGAAATTGCCGAGGAAGCCGGCTTCGCCAACGGCGCCCTCAAGCCCTACTTCCCCACCAAAGACCTCCTGCTGACCTCCGCGTTCGGGCACGTCTTCAACCGCACCAACCAGCGCATCGCCACCATGACCGAGGGACTATCAGGCGTCGCGGCCCTCCGCGCGTTCTGCGCCGAAGTCCTGCCGCTGGATGAGGAACGCGTCAACGAAGCGCGGATCGTGATCCCGTTCTGGCAAAAGGCGCTCAACGACGCCCATATGGCCGCACTTCACAGCAAGTCCATGCGGCAGTGGCACTCCACCCTTGCGGCGCATTGCGCAGCAGCCCGCACGGCAGGCGAGATCAAAGCCCCCATCGGGGACGCCGCCGTCGCCGATCACCTGCTGAACATGATGCTCGGCGCGCAGATAGTTGTGGCACTGTCCCCCGCCGAGCATTTCTCGCAGGACCTTGCGGGGCAGCTGGATAACTACCTCGCGCTGCTGGCCGGCTAACTAGCTCGTGGCGCCCGAGGCCACCACGCCCACGCCTCCCGGGCCGATGGCCACCGCACTTCCAGTAGGCTCTTGACCCAGGGCTGATTACATATTCATAGCGATACCGATATGATTATGAAATGGCATTGAGTATCCCCGAGCTGGCGAAGCGCCTCAACGTCAACGAGAGCCGAGCGCGGCAGCTCGTCCAATCCGGACGTATACGCGGCCAACGAGTCGGTGGACGCTGGATCGTTGAGGAAGCCAACGCCGTCCAGTACCGGCCTGGAAAGCCAGCCGGCCGGCCGTTGTCCGAACGAAGCGCCTGGCAACTCATGTCCTGCTTCTGGGAAAACAGCCCGCAGCACTCCCTCCTTGAGTACCTGGAACCCTCCCCAGTCGAGAAACATCGCCTGAAAGAGCGCATCAGCCGGCTGCAGGGCTCCCCCGACCCACTCAACCTTCTCGCGGCATGGCTGGCCAATCGCGCAGAAAGATTCGAGTTCTCTTCCAGCCAGGACGACATCGCCGAGCTTCGGGAGGACAAACGAATCCACCTCTCCGGAGTCTCTCACCCGCGCTCTGGGCTGCTTGCCAACTCAGAGGTTGAAGCCTACGTGCGACGCAGCGACCTCAAGGACATCGTCAAGGACTGGTTCCTGGTTGAGCCATCCCCCGGCAAAAGAGCGAATGTGATCCTCCGCGCCGCCGAGCAAGTCCCCGACGAACTTCCCCCACTAGTGGTGGCGGCAGACTTGGCCGAACGGCCCGGCGTCCGTGAACAACAAGCCGCGCGTGAAATCCTCAGGAGCATCCACGCCCATTGAACTTCCCGCAATGCTCGCCGAACAGCAGGAAGCGTGGCAGGCTGTCTTCGAAATCCATAGTGTGATGCCGCAAGGTTGGGTCTTGGTCGGCGGCCAAGCGGTTTTCCTGCACGCTGTCGAACGAGGTGCCCCGTACGCGCGTCCCACCAAGGACGCCGATATGGCGTTGGACATCCGGGCATACCCCACGATGCTCCACGATTTCACTGAGCTCCTCGTGCGGCGCCGCTTCAAGTCCGCTGGAGAATCCCCGGAGGGCTACCAGCATCGATGGGAGCGCGGCCAAGCTTTAGTGGACGTCCTCATTCCCCGACATCTGGGGAACGCGCCGAGAAGCGACGCGGGTTTACCGGCGGGACCACGATTGCTGCACCAGCCAGCCAGCAAGCGCTCGATCGCTCCGAAACCGTCGAAGTTCAAGCCGGAACAGCGTCCGGCAGTGTCAACCGGCCCACGATCCTCGGCAGCCTCATCGGCAAAGCGGGAGCGCTTACCATCATCAACGACCCCCTGCGGCAGCGACACATCGATGACTTCCTTACTTTGGCCTCTGTTGTGCGAGCCTCTGACCTTCGTGGCGTCACCTACAAGCCCGCCGAACGGGACCATCTGGCAAACATGCTTGGTCGCCTTGCCAATGAACCGGAGCTCATGGAACAAGTGCCGGAAGGGGCCGAGGGCGTGGAACGTCTGCGAATTTCGCTGAACTAGCGGCCTAGCTCGTGGCGCCCGACGCCACCACGCCCACGCCCAACCCGGCGATCACACCGCTGCTGACACGCTCGACGGCGGTGCTCACCTTGGGGCGCTTAAGCCACCGCATCGCTTTGAACGCGACGACCGCGATCATCGAAAGATACGCAAAGGCAATGACAGCCACGACCACGCCCAGAATCAAGGACGTGCCCATGGTGTCCCCACCGTGCGGGATGAACTGCGGAACCACGGCCAGGTAAAAGAGTCCCACCTTAGGGTTGAGCAGCGTTGACAGCGCACCCGCACCCAAAGCAGACAGCCGGCTGTACGGGAGGGGCGCTTCCGCGGCGGAACCGTCCGCGCCTGCTTTGGCCGCCTTCCGGGACTTGATGAACGAGGAAACTCCCAAGTACAGCAGGTACAGGCCTCCGGCGATCTTGACCCATCGGAACAGCTCCGCGGACTGCTCCAGGATCGCGGCCAAACCAACTCCCACCAGCGCCGCCCACATAATCGCGCCCGCCGCGGAACCTGCCGCGGCAGCGATTCCGGCGCTCGGCCGATTAAGGGCGATGCGCAAAACGAGGAAGGTGTCCGGGCCGGGCGTAACGGACAGGACCAAGCAGAGGCCGGCAAAGGCAGCGAGGGAAGCAAGAGTCACAAGGTCGATTATCAGGCAGGACACCCGGAACGGAAAGCGTTCGCTTCCCGTCAAGGGCTGTTCGTGCAATGACAAGGCCGTCAGGGGTGACGCCGACCACACTGGAAACATCGCCGCGTGCCTCACTGGCCGCCAAGAATTTACTACCCGAGCGGAGTACCAATGGAGACTTACGACGCCCTGCTGGCCTCGATCACCCCAGCCGACGGCCAGAACAGCCGCACCATCCTCGACCCCGCCACCGGCGAGGCCGTCGGTCAAGCCCCTGTTCACACCGTCGAAGACCTCGAATCCGCCATCGCAGCCGCCACTGCCGCCCAAGTTGCGTGGGCTGCCTTGGGTCACGACGCCCGGTCAGCCGCACTCATGAAGGCCGCCGACGCCGTCGAACGTTCCGCCGAGGAACTGGCCCATCTGCTCTCCCGCGAGCAAGGCAAACCGCTGAACGGTCCCAATGCCCGCTTCGAAGTAGGCGCCTGCGCCGCCTGGCTCCGCGCCACGGCCGCAACGCCGCTTGATCCGGAAACCGTGGTGGACGACGGCGAAACCCGCGCCGAACTGCACTACCGGCCCATCGGTGTGGTGGGCGCTATTGGTCCGTGGAACTGGCCCATGATGATCACCGTCTGGCAGATCGCCCCGGCACTGCGCATGGGCAACGCCGTGGTGGTCAAGCCCTCCGAATACACCCCCCTGTCTGCGCTGGCACTGGCATCGATCATCAACCAGGAACTGCCTGAAGGCCTGTTGTCCGTCGTTTCCGGCGGGCGCGACGTCGGCGAAGCGCTGGCCTCACACGACGCCATTGGCAAGGTCATGTTCACCGGCTCCACCGCCACGGGCAAGGCGATCATTCGCTCCTCGGCCGACACCGTCAAGCGGCTCACCCTTGAACTCGGTGGCAACGACGCCGGCATCGTCCTGCCCGATTCCGACCCCAAGGCCATTGCCGAGGGCTTGTTCTGGGGCGCATTCATCAACACCGGCCAGACCTGCGCCGCCCTCAAGCGCCTGTACGTGCACGAGTCCCAGTACGAGGCCGTTTGTTCCGAGCTCGCCGCGGTGGCCGCTGCCATGCCCATGGGCAACGGGCTGGACGAGAACAACGTGCTTGGCCCGCTGCAGAACCGCCAGCAGTACGACATCGTGGCCCGGCTGGTTGAAGCCGCCCGCGACTCCGGCGCACGCATCCTGATCGGCGGCGATCCCGACGCCGAGCAGCCCGGCAACTTCTACCCCACCACCCTGGTGGCCGACATCGACAACGACAACCCGTTGGTCGCCGAGGAACAGTTCGGACCCGCCCTGCCGATCATTAAATACAGCACCGTTGACGAGGCAGTGGCCAAGGCAAACGCGCTCGACGTCGGACTGGGCGCCTCAGTCTGGTCCTCCGACCTAGGTGCCGCGCGCGAGGTCGCCTCCCGCATCCAGGCCGGAACAGTGTGGATCAACAAGCACGGAGCAGTGGACCCACGCATCCCGTTCGGCGGCGCCAAACAGTCCGGCTACGGCCTCGAGTTCGGCGCCGAAGGCCTCAAAGCCTTGGGTGTCCCGCAGATTATCAACGGCTAACACTTACTCCCCCTCCCGCTCCTCCCGCTTCTCCCAACTGAGTCGCAGTTCAGGTCGTTTTGAGCTCTCATAACGACCTGAACTGCGACCTACTTGGGCTTGCGGGTGTCTCGGGGACGTATGGCGAGGGTGCCTGCTTGTCCAGTCAAAGGATGGACGCGGTTGGGTTGCCGGGGGCTTCGCGTGTAAGCATGAGCAGCATGTCCCAGAAGATTGCGTACCAAGGTGAGCCGGGAGCTAATTCGGATCTCGCGTGTAAGGAAATGTTCCCCGAGCTCGAAAGCGTTCCGTGCGCGAGCTTTGAGGACGCGTTTGAGCTGGTATCAACCGGCGAAGTGGATCTGGCCATGATCCCGATCGAGAACTCCATCGCCGGACGCGTCGCCGACATCCACGTCCTGCTTCCCCAGTCGAAGCTGCAGATCGTGGGCGAGTACTTCCTGCCTATCCGCTTTGACCTGCTTGGCATTCCGGGAAGCACCATTGAGGGTGCCACCGAGGTCCACAGCCACATCCATGCGCTGGGGCAATGCCGCCGGATCATCCGCGAAGCCGGCCTTAAGCCCGTTATCGCTGGCGACACCGCCGGATCAGCCCGCGAAGTCCGGGATTGGAACGACCCCCGCAAGCTATCACTCGCTCCGCCGCTTGCCGCCCAACTGTACGGATTGGATGTCCTGGCTTCCGGCGTCGAAGATGACCCCACCAACACCACGCGCTTTGTTGTCCTGGCCCGTGAACGTGAGCTTCCCACGAAGGAAGAACTTCCGGGGCCGGCGATCACCAGCTTCGTCTTCCGCGTCCGCAACGTCCCGTCCGCCCTCTACAAGGCCCTCGGGGGTTTTGCGACCAACGGACTCAACATGACCAGGTTGGAGAGCTACATGGTGGGCGACGAGTTTGCCGCCACGATGTTCCTCTCTGACGTCGAAGGCCACCCTGAGGACGCACGTCTCCGCCGGGCACTGGAGGAACTCGAGTTCTTCACCACCGAAGTACGGGTCCTCGGTGTTTACGCCGCAGATGGGTATCGCGAGCGGAACACCGTCAGCGCCTGACGCTTCGGTGTCCCGCCACCTTGTGGCGCGCCCCTGAGTACAGAATTGCGTGAATACATCCAAATCTGTACTTTGGGCCTATGGAGACACTCACGCACGCGCCAGTGCTGGCCCGCTTTGGCTACGCCGTCTCAGACCCCACCCGGGCCCAAGTGCTGCTTGCCCTCGCGGAGTCGCCGTCGTATCCGTCCGACCTGGCGGACTCGGTGGGCGTATCCCGCCAAAGCATGTCCAATCATCTGACCTGCCTGCGAGGCTGTGGTCTGGTGGTTGCCGTACCTGACGGTCGGCGGACGCGCTACGAATTGGCTGACGCCCGTTTGGGGCACGCGATCAAAGACTTGCTGGGCGTGGTGTTGGCGGTGGATCCTGCCTGCTGCGCGCCGGACGGGACCTGTCTGGCATGAGCGCCCCTTTGCTCCTCCTCACAGCGGATCGCCGTGTTGTCCTCATGCGCCGAATCCGGTTATTTGCCGCCGCGACCATTACTTACAACGTCCTGGAAGCCGTCGCAGCACTCTGGGCTGGTGGCATTGCCGATTCTTCTGCCCTGATTGGTTTTGGGCTGGACTCCGTTGTGGAGGTAGCGTCAGCTGCTGCCCTGTCCTGGCAGTTCTCCGCCAAGGATCCCGAACAACGTGAACACCTGACGCTGCGCATCATCGCCTTCTCGTTCTTCGCTCTTGCGGCGTTTGTTGCTGTGGACGCCATCCGGTCCCTCACAGGCGGGGGCGAGGCCCAGCATTCCACTCCAGGTATTGTGATCGCGGCCTTGAGCCTTGCGATCATGCCGGCCCTTTCCTACTACCAGCGCCGGGCCGGGCGGGAACTAGGCTCCAGAACCGCAGTGGCGGATTCCAAGCAGACGTTGCTCTGCACGTACCTCTCCGGCGTGTTGCTGATCGGCCTGGTGCTGAACAGCACCCTGGGTTGGTGGTGGGCAGACGCCGGCGCAGCCCTGGTGATAGCAGCCATCGCCGTCCGTGAAGGCGTGAACGCCTGGCGCGGCGACGTTTGCTGCAACGTGCCCGGTGCGGACACGACATCCCATGACTCAGAGGCCGACGACTGCTGCCAGTCGATTGATCCCCCAGCCCGTCATTTCACAGCAGCCGCCCACAGCGACGAGGAAAGTAACCAGCCCTGATGACACAAGCACCACCAAAACCCCAGCCCGTGGACACCGCCAAGAAGGTACGCACCATCCTGTGGATCCTGATCGCGGCTGTTGTTGCAACGGGGGTCATCTGGTTCGCCATTTTCATGGCCACTAAGCCAGCCCCCGCTGTGCCGACGGGCGGGGCACAGCTGGTCCGAGAAGACAGCCACAGGATCACCAAGCCTGCCACTGAGAAGGCGCAACTGGTGGAGTTCCTGGACTTCGAATGCGAGTCCTGCCGCGCCGCCTACCCGTTGGTCGAGGAACTAAAAAAGGAATACGGCGACCGGATCACGTTCGTCCAGCGCTATTTCCCCCTCCCCGGACACCGAAACTCCGGAACTGCTGCATTGGCTGTTGAAGCGGCGGCACAGCAAGGCAAATACGAGGTGATGGTGGCCAAGTTGTTCGAAACCCAGCCGCAGTGGGGCGAAAAGTCGGACTCTCAGGCCGCTACGTTCCGCAGCTATGCACAGGACCTCGGCCTCGACATGGCGAAATACGACGCAAGCATCCTGGACGAAAAGACCCTAGCGCGGATCCGGAAAGATGCCAGTGACGGCAACGCCCTGGGCGTCACGGGCACCCCCACGTTTTTCCTCGACGGCCAAAAACTCACCCTGGACACAGAAGAACAGTTCCGCCAACTGCTGGACGAAGCCGCCAAATAGAAGCTCCCGCGACAGGTTTCGAGTGTTGGGCTATCTTTCGCCGGAACGGCCATGTGCCAATCCCGTGGGAATACCGATCAGCACCGGTTCTGGAGTTGAGCAGCACCCGTCCGCTGCCTCCGGTGTCGGCGGGACCAATGCCGGTACGTCACAGCTGGTGCCGGCGTCGGATGAGCACACACCGGTTTCCGGAAGCTCCAAATGAACAATGTCCGCGGCCGCATGGTCCCCTGCGAGCGCCGCAGCCACGGACCGGACCTGCTCGTACCCCGTTGCCAGCAAGAAGGTGGGCGCACGGCCGTAGGACTTCATGCCCACAATGTAGAAATCCTTCTCCGGATGGGCCAGGACCTTGGCCCCATGGGGCGGGACAGTTCCGCAGGAGTGGAACTCCGGATCAATGAGCGGCGCCAGCTCCGCAGGGGCTTCGACGGCGGAGTCAAGATTAAGCCGGAGCTCCCTGAGCATGGTGAGATCAGGACGGAAGCCCGTACAAGGCACGACGACGTCCGTCACCACTGTGCGGGCGTCGCCTGAGGTTACGGTGAGGCCTGGTTCGGAGTCTGTCAGCTTGCTGATACCGAAACCTGTGTGCAGCTCGATCCGGCCCGCGTCCACCAGCCGACGAAGCCTGGATCCGAGCTGTCCGCGTGCAGGCAGACCATCTGCATCTCCGCCGCCGTAGACCTTGTCCGGAGAAGCTCCCCGCACAGCCCACAGGATGCGCGTATCCGGCTCCTGTTTCGCCAGCTCCGAAAGACTGATCAATGTGTTGGCCGCAGAGTGCCCCGCTCCGACCACTAAGACGCGCCGCCCAGCGAAGGTAGCGCGGTCACGCCCGGCAACGTCCGGCAAGGGTGAGGAGATCCTGCGCGCTGCCTGTTCCTCTCCAATTGCCGGCAGACCGGACGTTCCCAGGGGATTTCGGGTGGACCACGTGCCGGAGGCGTCGATGACTGCTGACACCGTGTAATCGCGTACTTCCCCGATGGATTGCTCAACGCGAACAGTAAAGGGAGTTGTATCCCTGTGGCGCACATGGGTCTTGTCCATGCCCTGACGGGTGACGGCCAGGACCCGGGCGTTCGTGTGGAGCCGGGAAGCCAGCTCCGATGTTGCTGCCAAGGGAGCCAGATAGTGATCGATGATTTCCCCGCCGTAAGGCAAAGCCGTCAGCCGAGGCGACTCCCAGCCTGTCGGCGTGAGCAATCGGACTGCTGCGGCGTCGAGGTTGAAGCGCCACGGAGAGAACAACCGGATGTGGCGCCACTGCTCCATGGCGGCACCTGCGGTGGGGCCGGCTTCGAAAATCACCGGCTCCAGTCCGCGTTCGAGCAGGTGGGCTGCTGCGGCTAATCCGATAGGGCCCGCGCCGATGATGGCCACGGGAAGGTTGTCATTCATGGTTTCTCGTTCCTCCGCTGGGAAAATTCCTGGAAGTCGGCGCGCTTAGCTCAGAAGTGTGTGGGCTCTTCGACCAATGCGGTTGCAATGCTGTCTGCATCATCCAAGGCAGCCAGATACCGCTCGGCGTCCAGGGCAGCCGAGCATCCTGTGCCGGCCGCTGTAATGGCCTGGCGGTAGCGGTGATCCACGGCGTCGCCGCACGCGAAGACACCGGAGAGGTTGGTCATAGTGGTTGGCGAGGCCACCTTGATATAGCCCTCGGCGTCGAGGTCCACTTGTCCTTCCACCAGTTCTGTCCGCGGCAGATGACCGATGGCTACGAAGATTCCTGTGGCAGCCTGCTCTCGGGTTTCACCGGTACGTGTGTCCTTGAGTGTCACGCCAGTGACCTTCGTATCCCCATGAATGGCCGTAATAGCCGAGTTCCAGGCAAAGGTTATCTTGGGATTGTCCTTTGCACGCTGCGCCATGATGCGTGAAGCACGGAGCTCGCCTTTACGCACCACCACGGTGACGGACTTCCCGAAGCGTGTCAGGAACGTGGCTTCTTCCATGGCGGAGTCGCCGCCGCCCACCACAATGATGTCCTGCTCGCGGAAGAAGAAGCCGTCACAGGTGGCACACCACGACACCCCGTGCCCGCTCAGTTTCTTCTCTTCCGGCAGCCCGAGTTCCTTGTACGCAGAGCCCGTGGCGAGGATGACTGCAGGCGCCTCGTGGCTCTCCCCCGCTCCGGTGACCACCCGCTTGAGGTGCCCTTTGAGGTCAACCTCAGTGACGTCGTCGAACACTATCCGCGCGCCGAACTTCTCAGCCTGTTCCTGGAGCCCGTCCATCAACTCAGGGCCTTGTATCCCGCCAGGGAACCCGGGAAAGTTCTCCACTTCCGTGGTGTTCATGAGGGCCCCGCCGGCAGTAACAGAACCGGCCAGTACCAACGGATTCAGCCCGGCACGGGCGGCATAGATGGCCGCGGTGTAGCCGGCAGGGCCGGACCCGATGATGATCAGTTGTTCGTTGCTCATGGGACTCGCTCCTGGTGGTTGGATTATTTTGCCGCTGGGGTCAACGAGGTGATCAGCTTCTCTATGCGGGTCTTGATGTCGTCGCGAATGGGCCTGACAGCGTCCACTCCCTGTCCGGCGGGATCTTCAAGGACCCAGTCCTCGTAGCGCTTGCCGGGGAAGTAGGGGCATTCGTCGCCGCAGCCCATGGTGATGACAACGTCCGACTCCTTGACGGCCTCAGTAGTGAGGACTTTGGGGATCTCGGCAGACATATCGATACCCAGTTCAGCCATGGCTTCAACGGCAGCGGGATTGACCTTGTCCGCGGGCTGGGAGCCAGCAGACCGAACCTCGATGGCGCCCTGGGAGAGAGTGGTAAGGAACGCAGCGGCCATTTGCGAGCGCCCTGCGTTGTGGACACAGACGAAAAGGACGGAAGGCTTCTTTACGGAATCGGTGGTCATGAATTTCCTCGAGGGTCAGGCAGCTATATGGGTGGGGGTGAAATAGCGCTTGCGTGCCCACAGGGCTACATACACAAGTGCAACAAGGACGGGTACTTCAATCAAGGGTCCAACAACACCGGCCAGGGCCTGACCTGAAGTGACGCCGAAGGTTCCGATGGCTACAGCGATGGCAAGCTCGAAGTTGTTGCCCGCAGCGGTAAACGCCAGAGTCGTGGTCTTGGCGTACCCCAGATTCAGCAAGCGGCCAATCACCATTCCGGCGCTGAAGACCACAACGAAGTACACCAATAACGGCAAAGCGATGCGAAGGACGTCCATCGGCTTGGACATGATGGTCCCACCTTGAAGCGCAAACAGGAGCGTGATGGTGAAAAGGAGTCCGTAGAGCGCCCAAGGACCAATCCTTGGCAGGAAGTTCTTCTCGTACCAGAGGCGACCTTTGACTTTCTCACCGATGACGCGGGTGAGCAGGCCAGCGAGCAGCGGAATGCCCAGGAAGATCAGCACCGAGAGCGTTATGGCCCAGAAGGAGAAGTCGGCGGCCGTGGTGGGAAGTCCCAGGAGGGATGGGAGCCACTGGAGGTAGAACCAGCCCAAGGCCCCGAACGCGATCACTTGGAAGACGGAATTAATGAACACCAGAACGGCGGCGGATTCACGGTCCCCACAGGCGAGATCGTTCCAAATCATGACCATGGCTATGCAGCGGGCCAAACCGACAATGATCAACCCGGTCCGGTACTCCGGCAGGTCCGGGATGAACACCCAGGCAAGGGCGAACATGAAAGCTGGAGCCAGGACCCAGTTGATCACCAAGGACGTGACCAGCAGCTTTCGATCGGCCAGCACACGGTGAGCTTGGTCGTAGCGCACCTTGGCAAGGACCGGGTACATCATCACCAAGAGGCCTATGGCGATAGGCAAGGAGACCTCACCGATCTTCACGGCTTCCAGGGCGGTATTCAGGCTTGGGATCAGGCTGCCCAGCAGGAGGCCCAGCACCATGGCCGCGACGATCCATACCGGCAGGAACCGGTCCATGGCCGAGAGTTTCCCCGCGGCGTCAGGGCCGGCGGCACTCTGCCGGGCCGGGGTTTGCGTTGGGGTGCTCACTGAACTCCAGAGGTGTTGTGGTGTCATGGAAGACCGTAGATTGATGAACTTCGATATGAGTATGTCCACCTATATCGATGATTGTCAATGTATGTGCATAATGGATGAATGAACTCCGGGGAAACTCTTGAGCTGACACCAGTGGATGCAGAAGCGTGCTGCGAGCCGTCAGGGCAACCATCCATGGACGACTACGAGGCACAGCTGAGGGCATCCGTGTTCAAAGCCCTCGCAGATCCCAACAGGCTGCGCCTCTTATCAATCGTCAGGAGTTCAGAGGGCGGCGAGGCCTGCGTCTGCGATCTCACCGAGCCCCTGAACCTGGGGCAGCCCACAGTGTCCCACCACCTGAAGATCCTGGTGGATGCCGGCCTCCTCCACCGCGAGAAGCGTGGGACGTGGGCGTACTACTCCATGGTCCCCGGGGCCATTGAGCGGACCACCGGTTTGCTGGAGAGCCTGTGACCAGTCAAGCGACCACCGGCCCACGCCCCCAAGACACCATCCGGCCCATGACAGCGGCGGACTGGCCAAGCGTCCGGGAGATCTTCACCGCAGGTATCGAGTCCGGGCACGCCACTTTTGAAGCCGTCGCCCCGGAGTGGGAGCAATTCGATGCAACCCGGCTCAAGGAACACCGCCTCGTCGCCGAGAAGGAGGGCCAGGTTCTGGGCTGGGCCGCCGTTTCCCCAGTGTCCTCCCGGGCCGCCTACTCGGGCGTCGTGGAGCATTCCATCTACGTCGCCGGGGAAGCCCGCGGTCTTGGCGTGGGGAGGCGCCTCCTCCGGGCACTCATCACGTCCACCGAGGACGGCGGTATTTGGACGATCCAAGCCAGTGTTTTCCCCGAGAATGCAGCCAGCCTCAGGCTCCACGAAAACCAAGGATTCAGCGTTGTGGGCCGGCGGCATCGAATCGCTCGCATGCCGCACGGACCCCTCGCCGGGCAGTGGCGGGACACCGTCCTGATTGAGCGCAGATCCTCCGTGCTGTAATCCTCATGTCGGCACGCGAATCCACCCAGGACTGACGGCTACCGCCCCACGGACGCTTCTTCCTCCTCGCGCGGAGCCACCGAAGCTGCGGAGGACTCACGGCCCAGCTTGCCCGGCCACCAGATCTTGCTGCCGATGTCGTACGCCAGCGCGGGAACCAGCAGGGATCGGACCAGCACGGTATCCAGCAGCACACCGAACGCCACGATGAACGCGAGCTGGACCAGGAACATGATGGGGATGACGCCCAGGGCTGCGAACGTGGCCGCCAGGACCACACCCGCTGAGGTGATCACACCACCAGTAACGGCCAGACCCCGCAGGATTCCCGGACGCGTCCCGTGCTTCAGCGATTCTTCGCGGACCCGGCTCATCAGGAAGATGTTGTAGTCCACGCCGAGGGCCACCAGGAACACGAAGCCGAACAGAGGCACCGTGGCATCGGCCCCGGAGAATCCGAAGACGCCGTTGAACACCCATGCGGAGACACCCATGGCGGCGCCGTAGGACAGGACCACGGACAGGACCAGCAGCACGGGTGCCACCACGGAGCGCAGCAGGAGCATCAGGATGAAGAGGATGACCACCAGCACGATCGGGATGATGACCACCAGGTCGCGTTGGGCAGTGGTGTTGGTGTCCAGCGCGGTTGCTGTCACGCCGCCCACCAGCGCTGCGGAATCAACCTCGCGAACGGCGGAGCGCAACGACTTCACGGCCTCTTCGGCCTCAATCGAGTCTGCCGCCGAGTTCAAGGTGGCATTGATGAGGACCCGGCCGTCGCGTACTGCGGGCTCAGTGGGAGCGCCGGGTGCGCCGGTGATGAGAACGGAACCGTCGGCCAGGAGGTAAGCGTCACCCACGCCGTCGGCCGCTTTGACTTTGTCCAGGACCTGCTGCGCGGACCTTTGGGAGGCGACCACGACGGCGGGGCTGCCGCTGCCGGCGTCGAAGTGGCGCGCCAGCGCTTCCTGACCGTCCACGGCGTCGGACGCGGAAAGAATGACGTCCGTCTGCGGAACGCCGTTGGCTTTCAACTGCATGAGCCCAGTGGAGGCGGCAAGAAGCAGCAGGACCGAAGCGACCCACACAACGCGCGGCCGCTTGGAGACGAGACGACCCGTGGCGCGCCACAGACCCTTCTGCCCCTCAAGGCCGGTAACGATCTCCGGTTCGCGTTCGTCGTCGGGCAGCAGCTTGGGGCGGAAGGGCCAGAAGGCCGCACGGCCAAGCAACGCCATGAGCGCGGGCAGGAGCGTGAGCGCAGCGAAGAGTGAGCAGAGGATTCCGGCGGCTGCTACAGGTCCCAGCGCTTTGTTGGAATTCAGGTCGGAGAACAGCAGGCAGAGCAGGGCGATGATGACGGTGGCTCCGGAGGCGAGGATCGGCTCGAACGAGGCCTTCCACGCCGTGATCACGGCCTGCGTGCGGTTGGCGGTGTGCGTCAGCGCCTCCCGGAACCGCGCCACGAACAACAGCGCGTAGTCGGTGGCAGCGCCAATGACCAGGATGGACAGAATGCCTTGGCTTTGGCCGTTCAATTGGATCCAGCCTGCCTTGGCCATGCCAAACACCAGCAGAATCGCGGCGCATAGTGCAAAGACCGAGGTGAACAGCACTGCGATAGGCAGCACCACTGAACGGTAGACCAGCAGCAGAATCACGAACACGGCGCCAAGGGCAACCAGCAGCAGGATGCCGTCGATCCCGCCGAAGGCGTTGACAAGGTCCGCGGTCAAGCCTGCCGGACCGGTAACGAACGCCTTCATGCCGTCGGGAGCGCCGGGCTGCACCACGTCTCGCAGCTCCTGGACTTTCTCGCGCAGCTCATCGGAGGACGCCATGGGAACAACGAACTGAACGGCTTTGCCGTCTTGGGACGGAATGGGCCCGACGACGGCGCTCCCCAGCTTGAGTGCCTCGATGTCGGCTTTCAGCTGGGCTGCTTCGCCCAGTTGTGCCGGGGTGAAGGACGCATCGCTTTCAACGATGACAAGTGCCGGGATCTCTTCGGAGTCCCGGAATTTGGCCTGCCAGTCACCGGCTTCGGTGGCTTCAGCGCCGGCGGGAAGGAAGGAGGCTTGATCGTTGGAGGAGACTTCTTCCAACCGTCCGAAGGTGGGGCCGCCGATTCCTGCGATGCCCAGCCACGTGATAACCAGCACCACGGGTATCAGCCAGCGAAGCCAGAACGGTACTTTCCGCGAGTTCATGTGTCCTTCTTCTGTGGGGATGCTTGAGTGGGCTTTATTCCATCATAGATTATCTCTATGATGGAACTATTCCAATACCAAACTGCTGACAATGCCGTATTCCAGCATCTCTGGGAGTAATATCCGGAAGGCAGTCATCACGAGACAACGCGGGCAGGAGGGCGGACATGTCGGACCCAGCAGGCCCGCGCCCCGAGGCGAGCCGCCCCGAGAACGCAGCTCCCCAGGAACTCGTGCGGCTCCTCCAGGACTTCACCCTCGAAGCCAACCACTATGTGGACGCAGCAGGTGGCCGGAATGACATGCACCGGACCGACTTGAACGCTCTTGCCGTCATCATGCGCCACTCCGCAGCGGGCAAGGTGGTCACCCCGGGCGTCCTCCGCGCTGAACTCCGGCTCAGCTCCCCCGCCACCACGGCATTGGTTGATCGCCTGCACGCTTCCGGGCATGTGGTGCGCGAACGCCTTGGCACGGACCGGCGGCAAGTCCAATTGCAGATGACACCCAAGGCGTACCGGGACGGCAGCGCCATGTTCATGCCCCTTGCCATTCGCATGGGCAAAGCGATGTCCGCTTACAGTTCCGAGGAACTGGACATCGTGACCAGGTTCATGGCGGACATGGTGGAGGCCACTCTCGAAGCACGCGAAGAAGCGACCCAAGCTGACGCGACGCGTTCCACCTAATTCCACCTTCCAAGTTGTAGCGTTTCCCTATGAACGCGCAGCAGCCTGAAGATGTCTATACCCACGGGCACCACGAGTCGGTTGTCCGGGCCCATGCCTCACGAACGGTGGAGAATTCGGCCGCGTTCGTGATTCCCCACCTCACCCCGGGGACATCCGTACTGGACGTCGGGTGCGGCCCAGGCAGCATCACGTGCGACTTCGCGGGGCTGGTTGCGCCCGCCCACGTGATCGGATTGGACCGGTCTGCCGACATCGTGGCCCAGGCCACCGAACTGGCTAGAGACCGCGGGGTGGACAACGTGACGTTCCAAACCGGCAACATCTACGACCTCGACTTTGAGGACGAAACCTTCGACCTCGTCCACGCCCACCAAGTCCTCCAGCATCTGACCGACCCCGTCGCGGCTCTCCGCGAGATGCGCCGCGTGGCGAAACCCGGGGCGATCGTTGCAGTGCGCGACGCCGACTTCCACGGTATGAGCTGGTACCCCGAAGTCCCCGAGTTGGACGACTGGATGGAGCTCTACCAAAAGATCGCCCGACGCAATGGAGCAGAACCCGACGCCGGTCGCCGCCTGGTTTCCTGGGCCCAGCAGGCGGGTTTCACCCAGGTGGCACCCACCAGCAGCAACTGGCTCTACGCCACCGCCCAGCAACGTTCGTGGCAATCCCGGGTCTGGAGCGAACGGGTGCTCCACTCAGCCTTCGCCGAGCAAGCCCTCGAATACGGCTTCGCCAACGAGGCCGACCTCGCCCGGATCGCCGCGGGCTGGCACCGCTGGGGAGCCACCGATGACGGCTACTTCCTCATTCCCAATGGAGAAGTCATCGCTCGGGCCTGAACTTTTCCAAAGAGGCACCTGAACTTTTGCATGAAAGTTTGCCCCACCATGTAGAAATGCCGGCCGCAGTTCCGACCCATGAGTGAAAGCACCCACCAAGGGCGCCCCTCATAAGGAGTTTTGAGATGAAATACATGATCATGATGTTCGGATCGGCCGAGGGCATGATGGAGACCGCCGACCCCGCATGGATCCAGGAAATGATCGGATTCATGATCCAGATCGACAAGGACCTCACCGAATCCGGGGAAATGGTGTTCAACGCCGGCCTGGCCGATGGCAGCACCGCGAAGCTGGTCAAGCAAACCCCGGACGGTGTCATCACCACGGACGGGCCCTACGCCGAATCGAAGGAGTCCCTGGTGGGCTACTGGGTGGTTGATGTGGCCAGCGAGGAACGCGCGGTGGAGATTTGTTCCAGCATCGTGAAGTACGCGCAGGTGGTTGAGCTTCGCGCAGTTCAGGAAGCGCCTCCGGAGGTTTAGCTGGATTCGTCGCCCACCGCACCTTTAGAGGACCTGCTGCGCACTCTGGCGCCGCAGGTCCTCGGCGTGCTGGCGCGCAATCACGGCCACTTCGATGCTTGCGAGGACGCCGTCCAGGAAGCACTCCTCGAAGCTTCCCTACGATGGCCAACCGCGTGGCCGGACAACCCACGAGCATGGCTGCTGGCCGTCGCCAACCGCCGTTTGGTGGACTTTTATCGAAGCGAAAGCGCCCGGCGAGCACGCGAGGAACGCGTTGCTGCCATGGACGTGGACTTCTCCTACAGCTCTGTTTCAGAAGCTGACGACACCCTCACCTTGATGTTCCTGTGCTGCCATCCTGCACTCTCAGCCCCATCACAACTCGCGTTAACGCTCCGGGCCGTTGGAGGACTCACGACGGCGGAAATCGCCTCGGCTTTCCTGGTTCCCGAAGCGACCATGGGGCAGCGAATCAGCCGCGCGAAACAGGGGATCCAGAAGGCGGGAGGCACCTTCACCATGCCGCCGCCTTCCGAGCGCAAGGCGAGGCTCGGCGTCGTACTTCACGTCCTGTACCTGATCTTCAACGAAGGTTACGCGGCAAGCTCGGGTCCATCCCTGCAGCGCGAAGAGCTCACCACTGAGGCCATCCGCGTGACGCGCCTGCTGGTGGCCGTTGCCCCGCGAGAGCTGGAGGCGACTGGGCTGCTGGCACTGATGCTGCTCACCGATTCCCGGCGCGCAGCCCGTGCGTTGGCAGACGGAACGCCTGTGCCGTTGGCGGAGCAGGAACGGCGCCTGTGGAACCGGGAACAGATCGAAGAAGGCATCACTCTGCTGTCCTCCGTGCTGGGTCGCGGCGCCGCCGGGCCCTATCAGCTCCAGGCGGCCATCGCCGCCGTGCACGCCGAGGCCGCCTCCGACGAAGAGACCGACTGGCCCCAAATTCTCGCGCTGTACACAGTCCTTGAAGCCGTGGCGCCCAGTCCCGTGGTCACGCTGAATCGCGCGGTAGCTGTGGCCATGGTGCACGGGCCGGCCGCGGGTCTGGAGTTGCTGGCAGGACTGGATGCGGCGCTGGCCCGGACGCACCGGCTGGACGTGGTGCGTGGCCATCTACTGGAAATGTCCGGCTCCTACGCCGAAGCCCGCGCAGCGTACCTTTCCGCCGCCAAAAAGACCGGAAGCCTGCCGGAACGAAAGTACTTAATGGGAAAGGTAGCGCGGATGGACGAGCAGTGACCCCATATAGTCGAATCCATGGTACAACGCATACTTGGCAAGACCGGCCGGGCCGTCTCCACCGTCGGACTGGGCACATGGCAGCTTGGAGCCGACTGGGGTTCCGTCACGGAAGAGGACGCCCTTGCCGTCCTGGAAGCCTCGGTGGAAAGCGGCGTCAATTTCTTTGACACCGCAGACGTCTACGGGGACGGCCGCAGCGAACAGTTCATTGGACGCTTCCTCCGCACCCACCCTGACCTGAACATTACGGTGGCCACCAAGATGGGCCGCCGCGTGGATCAGGTCCACGAAAATTACACTCTGGAGAGCTTCCGGGCGTGGACCGACCGCTCACGCCGAAACCTGCAGCAGGACACCCTGGACCTGGTTCAACTGCACTGCCCTCCCACGTCCGTCTACAGCAGCGACGAAGTGTACGACGCACTGGACACCTTGGTCAGCGAGGGTGCAATCCGCAACTACGGCGTCAGCGTCGAGCGTACGGACGAAGCCCTGGAGGCCATCAAGCGCGGGAACACCGCATCCGTGCAGATCATCCTCAACGCCTTCCGCCTCAAGCCCTTGGATGAGGTTCTACCCGCAGCAAAGGAAGCTGGCGTAGGTATCATCGCCCGCGTGCCGCTGGCCTCCGGTTTGCTGTCCGGGAAGTACACGCCGGATACCGAGTTCCCGGAGAACGATCACCGCAATTACAACCGCGACGGGTCTTCGTTCGACGTCGGTGAAACCTTCTCCGGCGTCGATTTCGCCACCGGAATCAAGGCCGCGCAGGAGTTCAGCGGATTGGTTCCCGACGGCGTCACCACCGCGCAAGCGGCCCTCGCCTGGGTCATCGCCCAGGACGGTGTCACCTCGGTCATTCCCGGTGCGCGGTCCTCTTCCCAGGCAGCGGCCAATGCTGAAGCGGGTGGGCTGCAGGCTGTGGGCGCAGGCTTGGCTGACGGTGTTCGGGACATCTACGACCGCTACTTCCGCGAAGCGATTCACCCGCGCTGGTAGCGGCAGGGCCGCCGTCGGGCGTTAACGTTCGACGGCGTCACCAGCCGCTGCGCGTCGGCGTGTGTCCCTTACGGGCCTCCTCGGGCATGGACATCTCTGCACGCAGGCCGAGGAGCCTGATGGGACGGTCCGGTTCGATCTTCGCCGTGAGTTCCAAAGCCTGCGCCAGGACTTCCTCGCGGTCGAATGACTCGGGGATCTTCCTTGCGTAGGTTTTTGTGAAGAACGGCTTGTAACGGACCTTGAGCGTCAGTCCGACCACCGGCCGGCCCTCGGCCGCCACGTCCTCGAGGACGCGAGCGGTCAACTCCTTGATGGCGTCGCTGATCTGGGCGGGTTCTGTCAGGTCTTGTTGAAAGGTTGTTTCGCGGCCGTGTGCCCGGGCCACCCACGGAGTGTCATCCACCTCGCTGGAACCTTCCCCGCGTCCCAGCTGCGCGTACCAAGGCCCCATCTTGGGCCCAAACTCCGGTACCAGTTCCTGCGGGTCGATTGCTGCAAGCTCAGCCACCGTGGTGATGTGATGCTTCGCCAAACGCTGTGACACTTTGGGTCCCACGCCCCACAATTCCTTGGTGGGCTTGTCACCCATAACCTCCAGCCAGTTCTCTTGGGTGAGCCGAAAGGTGCCGGCAGGTTTGCCGAAATCCGTTGCGTTCTTGGCGCGGACCAGCGTGTCGCCAATGCCCACGCTGCACTGCAACCGGGTTTGCTCCAGGACTGCAGCTTGGATCTGCCTGGCGTAGGCTTCCGGGTCTTCAGTGGTCACACCGACGAAAGCCTCGTCCCAGCCGAGGACTTGCACCGTGGCCCCGGGTTGCGCACGAAGGGTGGCCATCACCACCTCCGAGGCCGCAAGGTAGGCCTCCTGATCGACGGGCAAGATGATGGCGTCGGGCACTTTCCGGGCTGCGATCCTCAGGGGCATGCCGGAACCGACGCCGAACGCCCGGGCTTCGTAGGACGCGGTGGACACCACGGCCCGTTCCGTGGGATCTCCCCTGCCACCCACGATGATCGGCTTGCCCGCAAGCTCAGGCCGTCGGAGGACCTCGACGGCAGCAATGAACTGGTCCAGATCAACGTGCAGCACCCACGGGATTCCGCTCACGGCACCAGTTTGCCCCATGGTGTTGCGTGCGTTGTACCTTCCCCACCTACTTTGAACTCCGGGAGCACTGGAAACAACCTATTTCGGGTGCCTTCGGGTAGGTCAGCCGCCAAAGAGGGTGGTGAAGGCGCACGTCCAGAGCACCCACGCCGCCGACATAAGCTGAGGTGTGCAGTTTTCACTTTGGCTGGCCTTGGTTGGTGCCGGCACCCTGATCAGTTTCACTCCCGGCGCCGGTGCCATCTTCACCATGAGCAACTCGCTCAATTCGGGCTTCCGCCGCTCTATCTGGGGCATCCTCGGACAGCAGGTGGCGTTGGTCATCCACATCGTGATCGTCGCTTTGGGCGTCGGCGTGCTGGTGTCCAACTCGCCAGTGATCTTCAACGTTATTCGTTATGCCGGCGCGGCATATCTGGTCTACCTCGGCATCCGGCAGTTCCTGCACAAGCCGGACCTGGACCAGGAAGAAGTTGCGGACAAGAAGAACGAGTCCGCCCTCTCCATGTTCCAGCGCGGCATCTGGGTGAACCTGCTGAACCCCAAGGCAATCGTCTTCTTCCTCGCGTTCATGCCCCAGTTCATCAGGCCGGACCAGCCGCTGCTCCAGCAATACGCTGTGCTGACAGCCACGGTCTTGTTCATCGACATCATGGTGATGTGGTTCTTCTTCGCCCTTGCCGCCCGGTCCTTCCAGCGATTTACCCACGACCAGCGCGGCCAAACCATCCTCAACCGCATCTTTGGCTGCTTGTTCGTCCTCGTGGGCATCCTGCTGGCCGTCATCCACTAGCCCCGGCAGCAAAACGCGGCTGCTACCGTCGAAGCCATGGAACCGGACTGGATCGAACACCGACGAGCGGACGACCGTGAGCACGTGGGCTGGATGAAGCCCGTTGACGAGCTCGGGCTTCGCTACCTTGCCGACCCGCACGAATTACTGCTCGACGACGGCGCGTGGCTGCGTGTGCGGATCGCGGAAGTCACTGCGTCGGTGGTGCGGGTGAAGAAAGAGGATTGGGGCGATATGACGGCGCCCCAGATCTACTTCACGGTGCCGAACCCCGTCTCGGAAGAGCAGCTACGCCCACTCCTCCCCTAGCCCCTCTCCTCCGTAGCATTTGCCCAGTACTAACTGAGCGACGTAGATCCGCGCACCACCAGCGAGCTCTCGAGCGTCACATGTGACTCGTCGAGCGGCAGGCCTTCCATGAGCCCCCGTAACTGCTCGCCCGCTTTACGTCCCAGGGGCGTTGCCGGCAGGTGGACGCTGGTGAGGCTGGGGTTGCTGGTGGCCGAGTAGGGCAGGTCATCGAAGCCTGCCACGGCCAACTCCTCGGGAATCCGGACTCCCTCAACGCGGGCTTCCTGCAGCACGCCATAGGCATGCGTATCGGTACCGCAGACGACGGCGGTGACCCCCTGCCGTTGCCACTCCGGCCACGCTTCGGCGAAGGAGGCAGCGGCAGCACCGACGTCGATCGGGGTGCTGATGACGTGCCCGTCTGCCACTGAAAGACCACAGGCAGCTGCCTCAGCCAAGAAGGCTTCGCGGCGCAGCTGGAAGGTGGTTGTGCCTGTCACGCCGTCCACGTATGCGGCGCGGGTATGACCGGACGACGCCAAATGCCGGGCAAGTTCCCGGGCGCCCTGGGCAACATCGAGGTTCACAGATGGGGCGTAGGCCTCGAGGCCCGGGGCGTCCAACAGCACCAGGGGTCCTGCGGCGGACAGGTCTTCCAGGAATTCCGCACTGGGGGCGCCCACCAGGAGGCCGGCGGGCCGGAGGGCCAAAAGTTTGCGGACGTCGTCAGCCTGTGGTGACTGGCCGGCGTCGGTCACTGACAGCAGCAACTGATATTGGGAGCCCAGCGATTCCCGAACCCCTGCGATCACGTTGGCGAAGAATGGGTTGGACACGTCCGGAGTTACCAAAATGACGATGGAGCTGACCCCGCGAGCCAGGGAACTGCCGATGCTGTCCACCACGTAGCCAAGCTCGGAAATGGCTGTGCGGACCCGGGAAATGTTGTCGTCGGACACCCGTCCCTGGGTTTTGCCGTTCGCCACCAGGGAGACGGTGGCCGTCGAGACGCCTGCCCGGGCGGCCACCATCGCGGCCGTCACGCGAGGCGAACGTGGCGCGCGGGCGTGGCGCCGATCCAGGGATTCCATGCATCGATCGTAGCGTTCATGAACCGCTCTGACCTGCGAGAAGGCATCAAGCGCTTGACGTTGTAAGCAGAGTTGGGGCATTGGATCTACGTTAAGCGTTTGACGTAACCCACAAAGCAGTGCCAGAATTCCCCTGAATGCTTAGCGCCCTGCCCCGGGCAAGTACCTGGCAGGCCCCAATGACGTGGAGAGAAACGTGGATCCCAACACCATGACACCGGCACGCAAGAAGATCATTCTTGACTGCGACCCCGGCCATGACGACGCCGTGGCGTTGCTGCTGGCACACGGCAACCCGGACATCGAGCTGCTCGCAGTGACAACCGTGGTGGGCAACCAGACCTTGGAAAAAGTCACCCGCAACGCCCTGTCAGTGGCCACGATTGCCGGCATCACCGGCGTCCCTTTCGCCGCAGGTTGCGTTCTCCCCTTGGTCCGCACCATCGAAACAGCCCCCAGCATCCACGGTGATTCCGGGATGGACGGCCCGGAGCAGCCCGAGTCCGCTATCGAACTGGACCCGCGCCACGCCGTCGACCTCATCATTGACACCGTCATGGCTCATGAGCCGGGCACCGTCACCCTGGTCCCCACAGCGGGCCTCACCAACATCGCCATGGCTGCCCGCAAGGAACCGCGCATCGTTGAGCGCGTCAAGGAAGTCGTCCTCATGGGCGGCGGCTACCACGTGGGCAACTGGAGCGCCGTAGCCGAGTTCAACATCATCATTGACCCCGAAGCTGCGCACATCGTCTTCAACGAAAATGGCCCGTTGTCATGGTGGGACTGGACCTGACGCACCAGGCGCTGGCCACTGATGAGGTTGTCCAGCGGATAGCCAAAATTGGCACCAAGCCGGCCAAGTTCGTCATGGAACTCATGGACTTCTTCCAGAAGACGTACAAGGACGCCCAGGGCTTCGACTTCCCGCCGGTACACGACCCCTGCGCTGTTGCCTACGTCATCGACCCCACCGTCATGACCACCCGCAAGGTCCCCGTGGACATCGAACTCCAAGGCAAGCTCACCCTCGGCATGACCGTGGCCGACTTCCGCGCTCCCGCGCCGGAGGACTGCCACACCTCCGTGGCCGTGGACCTGGACCACAAGAAGTTCTGGGATCTGGTCACCGATGCGATCGTCAGGATCGGCGAACCAACGCTCGACGGCGGCGCTGACGCCACCGCTGTTGCTGAGGCCGACGTCAGTGCCACCGCAGAGGCCATCCTGGCTGGAGAGGCAAAGTAATGACCGCCATCCCAGAAACCAAGTCCTCCCGCGGCAACGTCACCGCCCTCATGGTTGCCCTGTTGGCAGCCTGCGTGGCCTTCCAGCTCAACGCCTCCATGCTCAGCCCGGCCCTGGTGACCATGGGCAACGAACTCAACACGGACCAAGCCACCATCGGCCTGTCCCAGACCTGGTTCTTCACCGCTGCAGCCCTGTTCTCCCTCTTCCTCCCCCGCCTGAGCGACATCGTGGGCAGGAAAAAGATCCTCGTCGGCATGATGCTCCTCATGGCTGTCGGCTCCGTCATTGCAGCCATGGCCCCTGATGTCACGTGGCTCTTCGTGGGCCGCATCATCCAGGGCGTCAGCGGCCCCACGGTTCCGCTCTGCCTGATCATGCTCCGGTCAGCCGTCAGCAACCCACGCAAGTACGGCACCCTCATGGGCCTCATCACAGCAGTCAACGGCGGCGTGGCCGGTGTCGACTCCTTCGTTGGCGGCTACTTCGCTGAGAACTTCGGATTCCGCAGCATCTTCTGGCTCATGGTGGCTTTGGCCCTCGTAGCAACCGTCCTCATCGCTGTTCTGGCCGGCGAGAGCAAGCCCGCCGCCGGGACCACCATGGACTGGCTGGGCGTGTTCTTCATCGTTATCGCAGTGGGCGCCCTGCTGACTGCCCTGAACGAAGGCGCCAAACTTGCCACGGCTTTCGACGCCGGCACCTTGACCCTCGCGGTCGTGCTCACGGTGGTTGCCGCCGTCGCGTTCTTTGCGTTCTGGACTGTGGAGAAGCGCGCGAAGCAGCCCATGGTGGAAACCGTGCACCTGCGCCAGCGCTCCACGTGGGCCCCGCTGCTGACCACTACCTTGACCATGACCGGCATCTTCGCGGTCATCAACGGCATAGTCCCCGCGTACGTTCAGGCCGCCGACCCCGGGTTCGGCGTGGGCCCCACGGAGATGTCGCTCATCATCCTCACCCCGTATGCCCTCCTCGGCTGGCTGTTCGGTCCCATCAGCGGCCGCCTGGCACCGGTACTCGGCTACACCAAGGTGCTGCGCATCGGCCTGCTCGGGAGCCTCGTGGCCTTGGCCATCATTGCGTTCTTCGGCCTCAACAACCTGCCCATGATGATTGTGGGCACGGCCTTGCTGGGCATCATGTACGCCGGTACCGTCAACATCATGCTGAACGGACTCGGCGTGGTTCTCTCGCCGCAGGGCAACCCGGGCTTCCTCCCCGGCATGAACGCGGGCGCCTTCAACCTGGGCGCCGGGCTGAGCTTCCTGGTTCTTCCGGCAGTCCTCGTGGCCACGGCTTCGCTCAATGATGCCAAGGCCTCTTATCTGACGGTGGTTGTGGTTGGCCTGGCCATCACCCTCGCGGCCTTCGCGGCCTCGCTCCTGATCCCCAAACCGGTGGACGCAGAAGTGACCGAAACCGAAAAGGTGACCGCATGACCAGCGCACCCAAGGCGGGAATCGTCGTCGTCGGCTCCCTGAACGCAGACCTCACCATCTACTGCGACCGACTCCCCCAACCCGGCGAGACGGTCCATGGCAACGGTTTCGCCGTCAATCCCGGCGGGAAGAGTGCCAACCAGGCCGTGGCTGCGAGCAAGCTCGGCGGTCAGGTCAGCCTGATCGGCGCCGTGGGTGACGATGCCAACGGCACCATGCTCCTGGACTCGACGGCCAGCGCCGGTGTGGACGTTTCCCGCGTCCGACGCTCCGACGTCGCTACCGGGGTGGCCGTCATTTCGGTGGATTCCAGCGGTGAGAACAGTATCATCATCTCGGCCGGCGCTAATGGCACGCTCAGGCCTGCGGACGTTACGCCCGACGCCTTCCAGGATGCGGCCGTGGTGTGCCTCTGCCTGGAGGTGGAGACCGATACCGTGATTGCCGCCGCCCAAGCAGGGCACGACGCCGGTGCGACCGTTCTGCTGAACCTCTCGCCTTATGCGGAGGTGCCTGAGATTTTGGCCGACGTGAGCGATGTGCTCCTGGTGAACGCCCACGAGGCCTCGCTGTTCCTCGGTACCGAAGCGGATGTACCGGGCGCCGACGCGGAGGCCGAGGCGTGGGAACCTGTCCGGAGCCAGTTCGCCGACCGCGGTTTGCAGCGCGTGCTGGTGACCCTCGGCGCGCAGGGTTCCGTGGTGCTCGATTCCTTGGCCCGTGGCGCCGAAGACCAGATCACCCGCATTGCCCCAACCCGGGTTTCAGCCGTTGACACCACAGGAGCCGGCGATGCTTTCACTGGCGCCGTGGCTGCGCGGCTTGCCGCCGGCGAATCACTTGCCGACGCCGCCGCGTTCGCCTCGGTAGCCGCTGCGTTGGCTGCAACAAAGAAGGGCACGCAGGCCGCCTACCCAACCATTGCCGACGTCGAGAAACTGCGGGGCGCTTAGTCCCGGCGCTGCACCCAACTGGGTCGCAGATCAGGTCGTTCTGAGCGCTCAGAACGACCTGATCTGCGACCTACTTGGGTTAAGCGGACTTGCGGGCTGCACGTTGGGCGGCGCGCTCCACGGCCTTGCGACTCAGTGCACCGTGGCCGGCGAACAGGCGGGGAACTACAAAGTAGACCGCCGTGGGAACCACGAACGCTGTCAGGACCAGCGCACGGAGGACCGGGTGCCACGGCTCCATGATGGGGCCCAGCAGCAGCATCCCAATGGACACGAGCGGGAAGATGGCGAGCCAGGTAATGAGGGCCCTCATGTGGACGGACGGCGCTTGCGGACGAGCAGTGGCCGCGGGTGACGCAGCGGTGACTTCAGACGTAGCTTGGGCAGTCATAACATTCTCCAACTAAACGGTTGCTTTTGGCTTGGAATCACCATAACCAAGCCCGCAAGAAATTACAACCACCTAGTTGGAAACTGGTAATATGACCCCTATGGCATGGGACACAGAACGAACCAAGGCGCTGCTTCTCGAGGCGGCCACCAGCGAGTTCTGCACGCGTGGACTCGCTGGCGCCCGCATCGACCGCATCGCGGCAGAAGCCGGCGTCAACAAGGAACGGATCTACCAGTACTTCGGCAATAAGAACGCGCTCTTCGACGCCGTGATCGTTGCCGCCCTCAGCTCCCTCATGGACGAAGTACCCATCGAAGGCAGCGGACCTGAAGCCATGGCGGACTACGCCGGCAGGCTCTTCGACCACCACCAGAAGGACGCCACAGCACCACGCCTCCTCTTCTGGGAAGGACTGGAACGGGGCACGGAAGTTGTTGGGCTACCCAAGCGGATGGCCAACTGCGCTTCAAAGGTCAACAGCACCATCGCAGCCTTGCCCGGAGTCTCCAGGGAGGATGCGGGAGATCTCCTCATCACCATCGTGAGTCTCTGCGACGCCGCCCCCGTGCTGCCGGCGCTCGACGGACTGATGGCCGGCGGCGGCCCGGACCGCACCGAAAGGCGACGCGCCGCCGTCGTACGCACCGTCTATCTGACAGCCGCAGCGCTGGCCGCCGAGGCCCAGGAACCTGCCTCCGCCTGAGCGCAACCCGCTGACCCGAAGCACCCGCGTGACAGCTTTGACAGGAAAAGTGACTCACTTGTGAAGTTGCCCCTAGCCAAGAGGGGTCGCCATGAACCATGCTTGCTGCATGTACTCAACGACGAGCCCATACCGCATCATCACGGTCTGCACCGGAAACATCTGCCGTTCGCCCATGGCAGCGCTTATGCTGACCGAAGCCTTCGACGCGGAAGGGCTCGGCGAGCTCGTAGTGGTGGACTCCGCGGGCACCACGGGGTACGAGGTGGGACACCCCATAGACCCCCGGGCCGCGCGGGTTTTGACAGCCCATCACCTGGCTTCCGAAGACCATGTTGCCCGCGAATGGCGGCCTGAATGGTACGCCGAAAGGGACCTGATCCTCGCCCTTGACGTTGATCATTTCGGTTGGCTCCAAGCAGGCGCCCCGAATCACGCCTCCCTCGAAAAAGTCCGGATGTTCCGCAGCTACGATCCCCACATGGCAGGCCGCAGCTCCTTGGACCTCGGCATCGAAGACCCTTGGTACGGTGGCCACACCGACTTCGACAACACGTGGACGCTCATCAAAGCCGCCATTCCCGGGATCGTGCAGCATGTCAGGGCAGCCGTCGCCGCGTCCCAGGACGCGAAAACCCACGAGCCCCAGCAGGTAACCTCTATGACATGACCCCTGCACCTGTGATCATCGCTGTTGACGGCAGGTCCGGCGCAGGAAAAACCACACTTGCCGTTGAACTGGCGGCCCGGTTACGGCAACACCACAAGGTTTCGCTGTTCCACCTGGAGGACATCTACCCCGGCTGGAACGGCCTCATGCCCGGCATTGAGCGCTACGTGGGCACGGTCCTGAAGCCTCTCAGCGAAGGCCTGGCGGCAGAGTGGACCAGCTGGGATTGGGACAAGCATTACGACGGCGGCCTGAACGTCACGCTGCCCGCCGAGATCGTGATTGTTGAGGGGGTAGGAGCGGCAGCGGACGCCGCCCGTTCCATGCTGGACGCCGTGGTGTGGGTGGAATCCCCCGGCGACGACCGCCGTCGTCGTGCTTTGACCCGTGACGGAAGCACCTACGAACCGTACTGGGACAGTTGGGCAGCCCAGGAAGACGAGTGGCTTGCCAGCGATCAGGTGATCAGCGCCGCCGACGTCCGCGTTCAAAACCTCGCCGACGGCAGTGCGCCGGACCATGTCCTGCAGGCCCTCATGTACCTGCCTTCCGTTGCGTCGATTTTGTCGCCGGAACTCAGTGCGCGGCGGGGACTGCAACTGCGTTCGGAGCGCCTGGAGGCTACCCCCGACGCTGCGGTGCTCTTCGAGTCCCTCTACGGCAAGTCCACGAACGCCGTGTGGCTGGATTCTTCCAACGCCTCCGCCGTCGCCGGCCGTTCCCAAGCGGCCGCCCGCAGCCGCTTCAGCATCCTGGCTGACGACGGCGGCACGTTCGGCCAGTCGGTACTGCACCGCTCCGGAACCACCCAAGTGACCACCGGTTCCGCCTCCGTCAGGACCTCCGGGCCGTTCTTCCGCTGGCTCGATTCCGTCTGGGGCCGCCGGGCCGTCCGCGCGCCCCGAGGTTACGACGGCCAGTTCACGCTCGGCTGGCTCGGCTACCTCGGCTACGAACTCAAGCGCGAAACAGGCGGGAATGACGTCTCCTCCCCCACCCCGGACGCCGCCTTGCTCTTCGCCGGCCGGGCTGTGGTGGTGGATCATCGCGAACAGACTGTCTGGCTGCTCGCCTTGGAAGCGCCCGACGCCGAGGAATGGTTGCGTGCGGCCCGCACCGCCATTGAGGCTGCTGCCGCCGGGGTTGCCGGGGCTGTCGTAGAGCCTTCCGGGACGGTTCCCGAATTCGTTAGCCGGGACTCCGCCACGGAGTATAAGCAGAAGATTGCACACTCCCAGCATCAAATCAGCGAAGGTAACTCCTACGAGATCTGCCTGACCACCACGTTGGAATCTCCGGCGGGGACGTTGGATCCGTGGGCAAGCTACCTGGCGCTGAGGCGCCGGAACCCTGCACCCTTTGCCAGTTACCTTCGGTTCGGCGAATTGGTGGTGGCAAGTTCATCACCTGAGCGGTTCCTGCGCATCATGTCCGACGGCGGTATGCGCGCCGAGCCGATCAAGGGCACCCGCGGCCGGTCTGCTGACGCTTCTGAGGATGCTGCTCTGCGGCACGACCTTGAGACGTCGCTGAAGGACCGTGCGGAGAACATCATGATTGTGGACCTGCTGCGCAACGACCTCAGCCATTTCGCCGTCCCGGGCTCCGTGACTGTCAGCAGGTTGTGCGCGATCGAGAGCTATGCAACAGTCCACCAAATGGTGAGCACCATCGACGCGCACCTTCGGCCGGGTGCTCCACGGGCGGAAGCCTTGGCTGCGGCCTTTCCCGCCGGGTCCATGACAGGAGCACCGAAGATCAGCACCATGGACATCCTGGACCAGCTCGAGTCCGGGCCCAGGGGGATCTACTCCGGCGCCATCGGCTACTTCTCATTGAATGCCGCCACGGACCTTGCCGTGGTGATCCGCACGCTGGTGGTGAACCCGGATGGCGCTGGCGGACGAACCTTGTCCCTCGGCGTGGGTGGGGCCATCACCGCGGATTCCGTGGCCGATGACGAGTACCAGGAAATCCGGACCAAGGCTTTCGGTGTGCTGTCCACGCTGGGCGCTGACTTCCCGGACTGAGTTTTTGTACAGCTCCTGCTCTAAAGGGCGTTAGCTGTACGCAAACTACTGGAGCGTGGCGGTCAATCTGGCCACGTTATCCACATACTTGGCCAGCGGGGGCCTATCCATCCAGTCGTCCAGCATAAGCTCACGGGACACCTCGCGATACGTGGATTCAACCGCGCGCATGAGGTCCACGGTTTCGGCGCCCAAAAGCATCACCGAAACCTCCATGTTCAGGGAGAAGGAGCGCATGTCCATGTTGCTGGAACCAAGAACGGCCACTTCGTCGTCGATAGTGAAGTGCTTGGCGTGGAGGACATATGGCGCCCGGTACAGGTAGATACGCACGCCAGCACCCAGCAACGCTTCATAGTAGGAGCGTTGGGCGTGGTGAACCAGGAATTGGTCGCCCTTTTCGGACACGAAGAGCTCCACATCGACGCCTCGCTGCGCGGCGGTGGTAATGGCGTAGAGGAGGGAGTCGTCCGGCACAAAGTAGGGGCTGCAGATGGAGATCCTGTGCTGCGCTGAATAGATCAGGGTGTTGAACAAGCGGAGGTTGTTCTCGGTGGCGAACCCTGGACCACTCGGCACTACTTGCGCTGTGACGCTGCCCGGAGAGGGCTGGCTTGGTAGTCGGAGCTGGTCCTCAAGGGATTCGTCCGTTTCGCTGAGCCAGTCTGTGGCGAAGACGACGTTGAGGGTTGCCACGATGGGACCTTCGAGCCGGGACATGAGTTCAACCCATTTACGGCCAACCTTGTGGTGCTTCGGGTTGTTGTACGAGGGCTCGATCAGGTTCTGGGAGCCGGTGAAAGCGATCTCGCCGTCGATCACCATGATCTTGCGGTGGTTCCGGAGGTCCGGACGCCGCCATTGACCATGGATGGGAAGCAGCGGAAGCATCCGCTTCCATTGGATCTTGCCTGCTTTGAGCCGGCGGATCAGGCGACGGTATCCCTTGACCCGCAGCGTTCCGATGTGGTCGAAGAGCAGCCTGACGGTGACACCCCGTTCAGCAGCGTTCTCAAGCTCGGTGAGCAGTTCGTCCGTCACGGAGTCGCTGCTCATGATGTAGAACTCGGCGTTGATGTAGCTCTTGGCACCCTTGACCGCTTCGGCCATGGCTTTGATGGACTCGTGGTACCCGGGGATCAGCTCAACCTTGTTGCCGTCAACCATGGGCAGCGAACCGAGGCGATGATTCAGCTCACCCGCTGACTTCACCCATTCCGGCCCCGAGTAAACGCTCACCGGGTCGGCAAGATCGGAGGTGACGGCACGAACGCGCCGATTTACCTCTTCCTGCTGCTCACGCCGTCGCTTGGACAGTTTGAAGTTGCCGAAAAGGAGGAAGAGAACAAACCCTACGGAAGGGATAAGGAACACAGCCAAAAGCCAGGCCATGGCAGTAGTGGGGCGCCTGTTACCGGGAATGATGCCCAGCAGGACGATCCGCATGACCACTTCCGCGATGGCCCACGCACCCAGTAACCAGGTCCACTCCTGGCCAAACGGAAAAGGAAAGAGCACCTGCAAACCCCCACGCTCCAAGAACAACAGTGACCTCAGCCTATCCGGCAAAGTCATGGCAACGGCACCGCACTAAGCTGGGAGCATGACTTCACCTGCTCCCACGGTCTTGGTTTTCCTGGACCCGGCCTTTGAAAACGGACGTGTTGCCGACTCCAGCCAGCCCCAGATCATGGCCACGGACCTTGGCGCCACGCGTGGCGACGGCGTGTTCGAATCACTCCTCGCCGTTCAAGGCCGTCCCCGCAAGGTGCAGGCTCATCTGAACCGCTTGAGCAGTTCCGCGGCAGCATTGGACCTGGTGCTTCCGGAGCAGGATGCCTGGCGCAAGGCGATCGATACCGCCATCAACGAGTTCCGCGACGTCCATCCTGCCCCTACGCCGGAGGAAGACGAGGTTGTGGTCAAGTTAATCGTCACCCGTGGTGTTGAAGGCGCAGCCAGCCCTACCTGCTGGGTGCAGGCTTCGCCCTCGCCCGCGGGCAGCCGACGGCAGCGTGAGACGGGCATCGACGTCGTCCTTTTGGACCGTGGCTTCGACACCGAAGCCGGTGAGCGTGCGCCGTGGCTGTTGCTGGGCGCCAAGACGCTCTCCTACGCGGTCAACATGGCTGCGCTGCGCTTCGCCCACAAACAAGGCGCAGACGACGCCATTTTTACGTCCACAGACGGCCGCGTCCTGGAGGGGCCGACGTCCACGGTCCTGTTGGCTCATGTGGAAACGGTCGACGACGGCGGCGGTTCCGTCAGGTCTGTTCGCCGGCTCATCACGCCTCAGCATGACAGTGGCATACTTCCCGGCACCTCGCAGGGTGCGCTGTTTGCCGCCGCGAAGGCCGCCGGATGGGAGCTCGGCTACGGGCCGCTTGTCCCCCAGGACCTGTTCGACGCCGACGCCGTGTGGCTCATCTCGAGCATCCGCCTGATTGCTCCCGTGAACCACATTAACGGCAAGGAAATCGGTACACCGGCTGTTCGGAAGCAACTCACTGCCGAGCTCAATGCGCTATTTGCGGGCATCGAGTAAGCCACGGGACTGCGAGAGTTTTCGCTGACGGAGCTCCGCTAGGAACCTAGCAGATGGCAAGTAGAGTAATCGCTCGCATGACTCAATGATTAGAACTTCTTGCCCTCGACCGTGGGTGGTCCGCGCGTTCAATCGCATTTCTTAGGCTCCTTGAAATGGTCATTCGCCATGTGATGAATCTTGTTCTCGTGTTAGTTGGATCACGTCCGGCTGGTACTACTTCAGACTTTGCTGGCTAACTTCCCGGAGGGAATATGGGACTCAGCTCCCCCACAGAAGCCGAAGCATCGGCACACGAGGCGCAGTCCCGGACTGACGCCTCACCCACAGGCCTCCGCCGGTCCATGGAGGCCCGGCACCTGGTGATGATCGCCATGGGCGGCGTCATCGGCTCTGGCCTGTTCGTTAGTTCCGGATACACCATCTCCACCGCCGGGCCCCTGGGCGCGGTCATCGCTTTCCTCATCGGCGCCGTGGTGGTCTATCTGGTGATGGCATGCCTCGGGGAGCTCGCTGTCGCGTTCCCCGTCTCCGGCGCCTTCCACATTTACGCTGCCCGCACCATCGGCCCGGCTACTGGTTTTGCCACAGCATGGCTGTACTGGCTCTGCTGGGCTGTGGCTTTAGGTTCCGAGTTCACGGCAGCGGGCCTACTCATGCAACGCTGGTTCCCGGGTGTGGACGTCTGGATCTGGTGCTTCGTCTTCGCCACCGTCCTGTTCACACTGAACGCCATTTCATCGCGTGTCTTTGGTGAATCAGAGTTCTGGTTCGCGCTCATCAAGGTCGCCGCCGTCGTCGGCCTGATCATCCTGGGCGGGGCCGCACTGGCCGGGTTCCACCCCCTCGCCGCTGGCGATTTCCCCTCCTTTGGCGAGAACTTCAGCACACCGGACGGGCTCTTCCCGAACGGCTTCACCGGCGTCTTCGTCACCTGCCTGGCAGTGTTCTATGCTTTCTCGGGCTCCGAACTGATCGGCGTTGCCGCCGGCGAGACCGCGAACCCCGGCGCGAACATCCCCAAGGCCATGCGGACCACGGTCATCCGGCTGATGATCTTCTTTGTTGGTGCGATCGTGGTCATCGCAGCCACCATTCCCTATGAGCAGGTCAGCGTGGACGAGAGCCCGTTCGTCACGGTCTTCTCCATGCTCGGCATCCCGTTCGCCGCGGACATCATGAACTTCGTGATCATCACGGCGCTTCTTTCGGCCGGTAACTGCGGGCTCTTCTCCTGCGCCCGCATGCTCTTCTCGCTGGCAGACGAAGGCCACGCACCCAAGGTATTCCGTAAATTGACCAAGCGCGGGATCCCCATGGTGGCCCTCTGCGTCAGCATGCTGGGTGGACTGGCTTCGCTGATCAGCAGCGTGGTTGCCCCGGCCACCGTCTACCTGGTGCTGGTCTCCGTGGCCGGTTTCGCCACTGTTGGTGTGTGGATGTCCATTGTGGCTTCACACTTCATCTACCGCCGGACCTTCATCAAGAACGGTGGAGACCTTTCAACGCTCCCCTACAAGGCCCCGTTGTTCCCGCTGGTGCCCATCCTCGCGTTCGCACTCTGTGTGGTGTCGCTGATCGGCATCGCGTTCGATCCCAACCAGGTGGCGGCACTGTTGTTCGGCGTCCCGTTCGTGGGGGCTTGCTACGCGATCTTCTACTTCAAATACGGGCGGCGGCGTTCGCTCAAGAAAGCAGCGAGTGGCTCTGCGGCTTCCTGACCTTCTGTGGATACAGATCAGCCCCTGTGCAACCTATTCCGGTTGTCCAGGGGCTGATCTCGTCTCAAACTAGGTCAGGAGCCCAGGCCAGCTGGGCCTCCACCACCGACTTTGATGGCCAAACCTCCCCGACACGCCAGCCACGGGGTGTGTCGACGGGCTCCCGCCGCCAAAGCAGGTGGATGCCGCACGCCCTTTCAGCGGTTGGACCTACTTCTTGGCAGCGCGGACCGGGTGCTCGCTCAAAATGGACAACCGGTTGAAGGCGTTGATCCCAATGGCCGCCATGCACAGCACGCTGATCTGCTCATCGCTGTAGTGCTGGCGCGCCTGGCCGAAGAGCTCCGGGCTGGGCCTCGATGAGCTCATGCGGGTGATCTGCTCCGCAATCTCCATGGCCAGGGCCTCAGCGGGCTCAAACAACTGCACTTCCTTGTACACGGCAACGAGGGACAGCCGTTGTTCCGTCTCGCCATACTTCAGGGCCCGACGATGGTGAAGGTCCAGGCAGAAGGCACAGCCGTTGATCTGCGAGCACAAGTAGTTGATGAGTTCAAGGGTGCGGCGCGGGATGCCAAGCCGGTCAGCTTCGTCCACCAGTTGCTGTGAATAGTGGCTCAGTGTGGCGTAGAGATCCGGCTGCTGCTTGTCCAGATAGCCGGCCAAACGTGGTGTTGTTTCCTGTTCAGGCATGCTTGGAGCCTAACGCAACGGGGGTTCCTGTCCTCGCTTCAGCTCCTGAATGCGCAGTCGCAAGAAGATGATTGCGAGCACCAAGGCGTAAATCACCAACGCGGCGACGGCCACCATCAGCAGGGTGTAGAGAATACCAACAAGTGAAAACAAGAAATCCCCCAATTTACGGCGGCAACGTGCCGGGCCGAAGCTTCAGATGCTAGCAGGCCTCAGGGACACGCGCAGGTCATCGTGAGAGAGGGATCACCCCAAACCCGAGGGACGTGAGAGAGGGATCACCCCAAACCCGAGGGACGTGAGAGAGGGTTCACTCGCGCGCGGCAGCGGTGTCGGCGGCGAGCCGGATGCCGTGCTCTGCCAGCCACACCGGGTTGAAGGCCTTGCTCATATAGTTCGTTCCGGCGTCGGGCGCGATGGCCACCACCACGGAACCGTGGGGCGCCGCCCGTGCCACACGAATGGCCGCAGCAACAGCGAGACCCGAGGACGGTCCCAGCGCGAGCCCTTCTTCGTCAAGGAGCCGGTGGACGGTGGTGTAGACCTCGTCGTTGGGGATGCGCAGGAAACGGTCCACGATGGAGCGGGCGAAAGCCTTCGGCCATTCGGGCTCGGGCCAGGAGTTGCCCACACCGTCCACCAGGATCTCGCCCGGATGTCCGCCGCTGTAGGCGGAGCCGTAGGGATCGGCGCCAACAACCTCCAGATGCCCGCCCGGCCGCGAAGCTGCCACGCGATCCTTCAAGAACCTGCCGTTCCCGCTGATGGTCCCACCGGTTCCGATGCCTGCAACGAAGTGGGTGATCAACCCGCCAGTTTGTTCCCAGATTTCCGGCCCGGTGGTTTCATAGTGCGCGGCGGGATTGGCAGGGTTGTCGAACTGCATCGGCCGCCACGCTCCGGGTGTCTCCGCGGTAATCCGCGCTGCCACTGCCCGGGCGTTTTCCGGCGATTCCGACGGTGCGTTCCAGTCGGTCAGGATGACGCGGGCGCCGTAGTTGTGCAACGCGGCGAGCTTCTCCTCGGAGATCGTGTCGCCGGTAACCACCACTACCGGGTGTCCGGTCAGGTGACCAATGAGGGCCAGCCCTATCCCGGTATTGCCGGACGTACTCTCCACAATGGTGGCGCCCGGCTTCAGTTCCCCGGACTTTTCCGCCGCCCGGACCATGCTCAGCGCTGTCCGGTCTTTGATGGAACCGCCTGGGTTTTCGGACTCGAGCTTGACATGGATGGTGCTGCCCAAGCCCCGGCCCAGCGCCTCCAACGTCACCAGAGGTGTGTTGCCCACCTTGTCCAGGACTGAAGCGTCCAGCCCGTCAGGGACGGAGACAGCCGCGTGCACTCCATGTTTGCGGATCACTGTACTCACCACGTTCTCTCCCCAGCCTCCGAAAATTCCCGGGCGACGGCATCACGTAACTCCGCCCGCGCCCGTTCCACCAAGTCCGGCGCGGATGGCCGGTGGGCGAGCACGTCCGCGAGTCGACCCACCACGAATCCGGTCCCCTTTCCCAGCGGCTGCGCGGCTCCTGCCTCAAGCAGCAAATATGAGGCCGTCAGCGCCTCGATCACCAAGAGCTTTTCCGCTGCCTCCACCGACTTTTCGAGTTGCTGCAAGGCAAGCGGGGCCAGGGTTGAATGGTCCTCGACGTCGGCAGAAAGAGTCGGCGCTCCCAGCGTGGCGGGGGCGGCAAGGAACTTGAGCTCGGCCAGCAGTCCGGCAGCCGAATACCAGAGCAGCCCGGGAAGTTCCTCCTGAGCCAGGCCCGCCCCGGAGGATGCCGACTCCAGATGGCGGGCGCGGATAGCCCGTTGCGGCGGATACAACTTGGCGATGCGACGTTCACTGGACATTCCCACGTGCGCCAACGCCAGCCGCAGGGCCTCAAACGCGAGCGCCAACTGCATCGGTTGGAAGTTCCCGCCGGACACCATGGCCCCGGACTCGATATCAACCAGCGGATTATCGCCGCGGCCGTTCAGTTCCACCTCCAAGGCAGCATCGAGCTGCGCCACGAGGGTTCGAAAGGCTCCGTGAGTTTGCGGCGCGGCCCTGAAGGACAACGCATCCTGAACGGACGCTTCGGGACGAACATCCTCGAGCCACCCACCGCCCAAGAGGCGGCGCACCGCGGCAGCCGAGTCCCGCTGCCCGTCCACCGCCTTGGCTGCCTGGATTGCCGGCGAAAACGGGCTGAGGTTCCCGCCGCCGTCGTACCTGGCGATTGTCTCCAGCGAGAGGGAAAGTGCGACGTCGGCCAGCTCGGCCAGGTGCCGCAGCCGCAGCAAGGCGAGCGTTCCGGCGCCCACCGAGTATGCGTTTGCGCTGACCAGGGCGAGGGCCTCACCGGGCGCGGGAACCAGGGGCTGCAGGCCGGCGTCGGCGAGCGCTTTGGCGCCGGAAATCAGGGTGCCGTCCGCCCCGAACGCTTCACCCTCCCCGATGGCAACGGCGGCGACGGCGGCAAGCTGGGTCAGGTCCGAGGACCCCACCGAACCTTCGCGCGGGATGGCGGGAAACACGCCTCGGTTGAGCATTTCGGCGTAAAACTCAGCGGTTTCGGGTCGGACTCCGGAGCCGCCGCGGCTGAACCCGATCAGTCGGGTGAGGATCACGGCCCGGGCGGCGGCGCGGTCCAGGTACGAGCCCACTCCGCTGTTGTGATACCTGATCACCTGGATCTGATAGGCAAGGAGGGACTTCTCCTCCACAGCCGTATCCCGTCCGGAGCCAAGCAGTGTGTTGAGTCCGTACACGCGTTGCCCGGAGGCTGCAGTCAGTGCCACAATTTCCCGCGATTTCTGTAGCAAAGACAACGCATCTTGGTTGAGTTTCACGTGAAACGCAGGATCTTCGGCAACACGGGCCACGTCCACAGCACGCACCGGAGCCGTGCCAATCACCAAGGTCAGCGGCGTACCGGTCACCATTAGAAGTCCAAGAGGTTCTGCCGGAACCCGCCGTTGCCGTAGCTCTTCCTCAACAGGCCGCGACGCCGCAGTTCGGGCGTGAGCTTGTCCAGCACGCTGTGCACCGTCACCGGGTCCACGAAGCCGGAGAAGAGGAACCCATCGCCACCCACCTCGGACCCTGTCGACTCCAGGTAGTCGGCGATCTCGCCTGCCGTGCCGATGATCGAGTCGCCCGCGCCGCCGCTGCGGGCCTGCAGGATCTGGCGCAGCGTGGAACCCGGAGGTGCGGCCTTGGCGAAATGCTCCAGGGTGCCTTGGTTGCTGTTGGTGGTCAATTCAGGCAGTGGCGCGTCGAGGTCGAACTGTTTGAAGTCGATTACGGAGAGGTAGGAGATGGAGTTCAGCTGGCTGTCGATGTCGCGTTGGGTGAGTTCCCGCCGCTGGGCCCGCAACTCCTCGGCCTCGGCCGGGGAACCAACAACGGTGGGCTTCAGGACGAAAAGTACCTTGACGTCGTCGGGATTGCGGCCGGCCTTCACAGCTTCTGCGCGAATCGAGTCCCGGTAGGACTTCATCCCGTCAACGCCACGCGCCAGGGCAATGGCCACGTCAGCATTGCCGCCGGCAAACGCCTTGCCCCGGGGAGAAGCACCGGCCTGAACCAGCACCGGTTCCTCAGGTAAAGGCGCAGTGTTCAGTGGGCCCCTGACCTTGAAGAAGTCACCCTGGTGGTTAATAGGGTGCACCTTGCTGTGGTCCGCGAACACCCCCGCGTCAACATCCTCAAGCACGGCGCCCGGTTCCCAACTGCGCCAAAGCCGCCTGACGACGTCGACGAATTCCTCCGCTTTCTCGTATCGGAGGTCATGCTCGATCTGTTGGTCCAAGCCGTAGTTCTGCGCGGCGAGGTCACTGCCGGACGTGACAACGTTCCAGCCAAGCTGCCCTTCAGAGAAGTGCTGCAGCGTCGCCAGGAGCCGGGCGGCCGTGAAAGGCGGGTAGAAGGAGGCGCTGACCGTCGGGACAATCCCGAGGTGCTCGGTGGCGGAAAGAAGGTAAGGGACCAACGCCAACGGATCATGCTTCGGGGCGAACGACGCGTGCGCCAGGGATACCTCGGCTGTGCCGCCATAGGTGTCCGGAACGGTGAGGGAATCTTCAATGATGAACAGGTCCAACCCGGATCGCTCAAACGCCCGGACGGCCTCCTGATACAGGGCGGGTTTCTTCCAGTCGTAGCCCAGGCCGTAGCCGGGAGTCCCCCAGCCCTGAACACCGAAACCGTGGCCTACGAACCATCCAAAGTGCAGCATGGGCTTGAGTGTAGAACTGCTTTGTCCGTTCACCGCGACCTGATTTCATGCGAAGTTACAGGGGGTCGTACTGGGTCAATTATGCTCCCGGGACGTCACATTTGGGCCGGACTCATGATGGTTGCATTTTCCACATACGGCGTTCACGTTGTTCCACAAACACCATGTGTCCGGAATGATCGCTGTATGAGTTCAGCCACCCGCACTTCCGCCAAGGATCGCCTTTCAGGCGTCTGGGCACTCAAGGGGTACAAACGTGAATGGCTGCGGCACGACGCCGTGGCGGGTGCTGCACTGTTTGCCCTGCTGGTGCCCGCGGGCATGGCCTACGCGCAAGCGGCTGGTTTGCCGCCTGTCACCGGGCTCTACGCCACGGTGATCCCGTTGCTGGTGTACGCCGTGGTGGGGCCATCCCGCATTCTGGTGTTGGGACCCGATTCCTCCCTTGCCCCGATGATCGCCGCAGCGATTGTTCCGCTCGCGGCCGGCAGCAGTGAAAGGTCGGTGGCACTCGCCGGGCTGTTGGCTGTGTTGATCGGGGCGATCATGCTCGCGGGCTCCGCACTGAAACTCGGTGCCATCACCGGTTTGCTGTCCAAACCCATCCGGCTCGGATACCTGAACGGAATCGCCTTGCTGGTGGCGTTGTCCCAGCTCCCGGCATTCCTGGGGATAGAGGCCGACGGCGACATCTGGCAAAAGCTCGCGAAGGTCACCACCGGGTTGCTGGGCGGCGGAGTCAACATCACCGCGCTGCTGCTGGGAATAGGTTCACTCGCGCTCATCTGGATCCCCAAACTTCTGAAGTGGAAGGTACCCGGCGTCCTGCTGGCGGTGGTGGGCTCATGCGTTGCAACAGCCCTTTGGGGCCTGAACGACGACGTCAAGGTCACCGGGGTTCTGCCGCAAGGGCTGCCGATGCCTGCGCTCGGCGGCATTGGCTGGGCTGACGCTCTGATGCTGCTTCCCGCTGCGGCCGGTATTGCCCTCATGGCCTTCGCGGACACCGGTGTCCTGTCCCAAACCCTGGCAGCCAAGGAAGGGAAGAAAGTCTCTGGCAACAGGGAGATGGCAGCCCTTGGGGCAGCCAACGCAGCCACCGGCTTGCTGGGCGGATTCCCTATCTCCGGGAGTACCTCGCGCACCCCTGTAGCTGTGGACGCCGGCGCCAAGTCCCAGATGACCGGGGTGGTGGGCGCGGTGCTGGTTGTGGCTTTCATGCTGCTGGCTCCCGGAGTTACCGGATACCTTCCTTCGGCAACCCTGGCCGCCGTCGTCATCGCGGCGGCGATTGCCTTGGCAGATCCGGCAGGCGTTAAGCGGCTCCTCAGCCTGAGCCGGAGCGAATCCGTGGTGATGCTGGCAGCGTTCCTGGGAGTCCTGACCGTAGGTGTGCTGCAGGGAATCGTCGTAGCCATAGCCTTGGCACTCCTGGACTTTGTTCGGCGGGCTTGGGACCCCTACCGGACAGAACTTGGCGCCGAATCCGGGCTCCCCGGATACCACGACCTCGAGCGGCACCCCGACGCCGCGCGCATCCCCGGGCTTCTGATCCTCCGGTTCGATGCACCTCTCTTCTTCGGCAACGGGCAGGTTCTGGCGGCCTTTGTCCGGGAACAGTTGGACGAAGCCCCTGAGGAGACTGCGGACCGGGTGACCCACGTCATCCTCGCCGCAGAGCCCATCACGGGGATCGACACCACCGCACTGGATGACCTTGTCACGCTGGACGAATGGCTGGCCAGCAAAGGTGTGGACCTTGTGTTCGCCGAACTGAAGGGACCTGTCAAGGACAAATTGGTCCGGCTGGGCACGGCAGCCCGGTTCACGCCCGACCATTTCTTCCCCACAGTGGGCGCCGCAGTGCGTGCACTGAAGCACGTATAAGGGAAGCGGCCTCCGATTACGCAACATGACGGCCGGACAACAGCCCGCAAGTGCAGCCCGGGGCCCGTGGATGTTACGTTTTTCTTGAGTAATGAGTACCAGCGCAAAGCCCTGACTTGCTGGTCGGCAACCCTCTCTCCGGCGGGGTGCCTCAGGTGACTACTCGGCGTATCGACAACTCGAACTGCAAGCGTGACTGAGGAGCACCAGCTATGCCTGAACCCACTGAAGAAAAACTTTCCTATCGCCTGATTACAGGCCCGGATACCCGTGATTTCTGCGAGCGGATCCACAATGCCCTCGCCGAGGGCTATGTGCTCCATGGCAGCCCGGCAGCCACATTCAACGGCACGGACGTTATTGTGGCCCAAGCAATTGTGCTCCCCGCCGCCATCGCCAATGCCGATGCCGCCGTTGCCACCGCAGTGGACCAACTGGAGAACGACGACGAAGCGTTCGAGGGCCACGCATGAGCTACGCAGGTGACCTGACCCCGCACGATGCGTGGGCCAAGTTGGAAGAAGGCGCCATCCTGGTGGACGTCCGCACCGAGGGCGAGTGGGCCCACATCGGCATCCCGGACACCAAAGCCACCGAGAACGATCCCCTGTTCATTCAGTGGAACCTTGCCGGCGGTATCCCCAACTCCCGCTTCATCGAGGATTTGCGTCAGCAGGCCCCCGAGGATGACGGCGTTGAGCTGGTGTTCCTGTGCCGCTCCGGCCAGCGCTCCATCTCCGCCGCCATTGCCGCAACGCAGGCCGGCTTCACTGCCTACAACGTCCTGGAGGGCTTTGAAGGTGAACCGGACCGCTACGGTGAGCGCACAGTGAACGGTTGGAAGAACCGTGGCCTGCCGACGAATTTGGGGACCGAGTAAGTGACTTTCAATCCCGACGCCGCCGGTTGGAGCCCCGACACCCAGGCCGTCCGCGGTGGCCTTGACCGTACAAATTTCCAAGAAACGTCCGAGGCCGTTTTCCTGAACTCCGGGTTCGTGTACGAATCCGCCGCTGCCGCCGAGCGCGCCTTCACCGGTGAGGACGAACGTTTCGTTTACTCCCGCTACGGCAACCCGTCCGTCGCAACCTTCCAGGAGCGGCTGCGGCTGCTCGAAGGAACCGAAGCCTGCTTTGCGACGGCGTCGGGTATGTCCGCGGTCTTCACTGCTTTGGGTGCCCTGCTGGCTGCCGGCGACCGCGTGGTTGCCGCCCGCTCCCTGTTCGGCTCCTGCTTCGTGATCCTCAATGAGATCCTGCCGCGCTGGGGCGTTCACACGGTCTTCGTGGACGGCCCGGATTTGGAGCAGTGGCGTGAAGCCCTCTCCGAGCCCACCACCGCCGTCTTTTTTGAATCTCCGTCCAACCCCATGCAGGAGATCGTGGACATCGCTGCGGTCAGCGAGCTGGCTCACGCTGCCGGGGCCACCGTAGTGGTGGACAACGTCTTTGCCACTCCCCTGCTGCAACGCTGTGGAGAACTGGGCGCCGACGTGATCGTGTACTCCGGCACCAAGCACATCGACGGCCAAGGACGTGTTCTTGGCGGTGCGATCCTTGGCACGAAGGAATTCATCGATGGCCCGGTGAAGCAGCTCATGCGGCACACTGGTCCTGCATTGTCCGCGTTCAATGCCTGGGTGCTGACCAAGGGTTTGGAGACCATCGGACTGCGGGTAAACCACAGCTCGGCATCGGCGTTGAAGATCGCCGAGTGGCTCGAGCAGCAGCCTGCTATTAGCTGGGTCAAGTACCCCTTGTTGAAGTCTCACCCACAGTACGAGCTTGCAGCGAAGCAGATGAAGGCGGGCGGCACCGTCCTGACGTTTGAGCTGTCCCCTTCGGCCGGACGTTCAGCCAAAGAGGCTGCGTTCGCCCTGCTCGACGGCCTCCGCGTCATTGACATCTCCAACAACCTGGGCGACTCCAAGTCCCTCATCACCCACCCTGCCACCACCACCCACCGGGCCATGGGACCGGAGGGTCGGGCAGCAATCGGGCTTTCCGACGGCGTTGTCCGCCTGTCCGTAGGGCTCGAAGACGTGGACGACCTCATCTTGGATCTGGAGAAGGCCTTCAAACAGGTCTAACCTTGCTGCCATGAGCGGGAACCATCCCTATCGCCGTGCCGGAGCTGTGATCGTTGCCGGCACGGTGGTGTGGTTCGTTGGAATCTCTCCGGTCTCACGCGTTTACATCACACCCGACGACGCCGAGCGGCTGCGCATGCTGACAGCAGGCCAACGCGGATGGATCGTCGGCCAGCACCTTACGGCCGTGGGAACTGTCGCCGTGCCGGTGGGATTCGCCGCGTTCGCCCAAGCTGTTCAGGACAAGAGCGCTGTCCCGAAGCAGGGCCCTGCCCCGGACAAGAGCACCGTCCCTGGGCGAAGCACATCCTCGGGCAGTGCATCGCGCGGGAGGGCGAAGAAGTGGGCTTTCGCTGCATCCGCCGCCTTGCTCGCCGGCGCCCCGTTCTTCGTCTCAAGCCTCGCCCGGCGGGCTTCTGACATCGAAGGGTTCGCCTATCGCAGGGGGTCCAGCGCGCCGTTCCTGGCATATTCCGGGCTGCATGTCGTGGCGTTGGCTGCGCTTGGTGGGAGTCTTCTTTCCTTGCCGACTAAACGGTGGATCGCTGTCACGGCTGCGGCCAGCGCACCCGTCTACGGCGCCATCCTTGTGGCGAAGAAGGACATTCCGCCGCTCTTTTTCTACTTAGTGGAAGGGACCATCGGCGCATACCTGATGGCATGGAAAGAGCCGGACTCCAAGGCCGCCTGACCGACTTTGAGCAGCTCCAGCTCGCCTTGGCCAGCCCCTCAACCGTTGCGCACCCGTTTCCGCCATCCGCACCAGAGGTAACTGGCGCAGATGGCGGAAACGGAAGCGCAAGAGGCGGGAACGGGCGCGTCCAGCGGGAACGGGCGCGTCCAGCGGGAACGGGCGCGTGCGGCAGCCCCGACCCTAGTCCTGGAAGTACTCGATCTTCGCGCCAATGGTGTTCAGGCGCTCTGCCAGGTCCTCGTAGCCGCGCTCGATCACGTAGATGTTGCGAAGCTCCGAGGTTCCCCTGGCAGCCAACATGGCCAAGAGCAGGCAAGCGGCCGGGCGCAGGGCTGGCGGGCAGCCGATTTCCGCGGCACGCCACTTGGTGGGGCCGTTGACGTAGATCCGGTGCGGGTCCAGGAGCTGTACCTGAGCGCCCAGCTTGTTGAGTTCGGTCAGGTAAATGGCACGATTCTCGTAGACCCAGTCGTGAATCATGGTCTGGCCCTCGGCATTGCCCGCGATCACTGCGAAGAACGGCAGGTTGTCGATGTTCAGGCCCGGGAACGGCATGGGGTGGATCTTGTCCTGCGGGGCGCGGAGCTCCGATGGCTTGGTGGTGACGTCCACCAGGCGGGTGCGTCCGTTGCGTGCCATGTACTCGCCGGAAACCTCGAGGTTCTGGCCCATCTGCTCCAGGGTGGCGAGTTCAATTTCCATGAACTCGATGGGAACCCTGCGGATGGTGACCTCGGAGTTGGTCACGATGCCGGCGGTGATCAGGCTCATGGCCTCAATCGGGTCCTCCGACGGGAAGTACTCGATATCCACGTCAATGGCCGAGCGTCCGGTGATCTTCAGCGTGGTGGTTCCCACGCCGTCAATGTCCACACCGAGGCCCTGCAGGTAGAAGCAGAGGTCCTGCACCATGTAGTTGGGGCTGGCGTTCCGAATGATGGTGGTGCCTTCGCGGTGGGCCGCCGCCATGATGGCGTTCTCCGTTACGGTATCGCCGCGTTCGGTCAGGACGAAGGAGCGATCGAGATCGTCGGCGGGAGGTGCAGTCACGGAGTAGAAACCGGACTTCGCCTCTACCTCGAGGCCGAACTGGCGAAGCGCCTGCATATGTGGTTCCACCGTGCGCGTTCCGAGGTCACAGCCACCGGCGTAGGGAAGAAGGTATTCGCTGGTTTCGTCCAGGAGGGGACCCAGCAGCATGATGACGCTGCGGGTACGCCGGGCGGCGTCAACATCCATGGACTCAAGATCCAGCACCTCGGGGCGCCGGATGCGGAGATCGCTGCCGTTGAGCCATGTACATTCCATGCCGATGGAGGTCAGCACCTCAACGATCCTGTTGACTTCCTCAATCCGGGCGAGCCGCCGCAGCGTGGTGGTGCCGCGGTTGATGAGGCTCGCGCACAAAAGTGCCACGCCGGCGTTCTTGCTGCTGTTGACGTCCACTTCACCGGAGAGGGTCCGGCCGCCCTCCACGCGGAGGTGGGTCATCTGAGGCTTGGCCACTTTGACGATGGACCGCCCAAAAATGGCTTCGAGGCGTTCGATCATTCTGAGGCTGAGATTCTGTTTGCCCTGTTCCATCCGGGCGATTGCGCTCTGGCTGGTTCCCAGCTCAGTAGCCAGCTGCCCCTGCGTCCAGCCTTTTTCGCCACGGGCGTCGCGGAGCAGGAGGCCTACATGTTCGGCGGTAGGTTGCGTCATAACCAATAAATATCACAAGTGATCTAGAAGTTGAGTGCAACATGCCAATTCAGCGGTAAACATCACACCGTACCCGCCCTGTGCGATATAGGGCTCGACGTCGGCGACTCGCCGTGGGCGAACGCTTTCCCTCAATTTCTTCAAGGGTAGAGCTCCCCATTGTGCCCCAACGGGAGTTGGCGAAGGATGTACAGGAAAGCTCAGGGGGAAATATGCCTTTCTACGGCGCCGACGTCGATCAGCTCAAAGCACTATCGAAAACCCTTGCCAGCGGGGCCTCGCTGCTGACCACCCGCGCCCGGGAACTCGACTCCTTGATCGCGCAGGGCGGCTACTGGCAGGGACAGGACGCCAAACGCTTCTCCTCCGAGTGGCAGGGCCACTTGCGGCCGCTGCTCGAAAGGACCTCCCGGGGAATAGAAGAAGCGTCCAAGGCTGTGCTCACCAATGCGGACGAGCAGTCGAGCGCGTCCACTAAGGGCGGCAGCGGTAGCGGTGGCAGCGGTTCAGGCAGCGGCGGCTCAGGGAGCAGCGGTTCAGGAAATTCCGGCGATTCAGCCAAGCCGGCGAACGATCCCACAACAAAGGCCACGGACCCCACCCAGCCCACACCCCAGGAAATCCTGGAGCAGTACCAAGTCAGCGACGCCGAGACCACCAACTGGCCCGGCGACTGGGATCCGCTGCGATTCGTGACGGATCAGAGAGTGGTTACCGAGAAGGAAGCGGAACTGCTGAACGGCCTTGGACCTTTTGAGCTGAACGCTTTCAAGGGCATTCACGACGACGCCTTCAGTGTTGCCGATGAGCGATTCCCCAGCGAAGACCGCAACGATGACCAGAATGACGCTTTCCGCCACGCCTATTGGAACGCCCTCATGGTCAAGGAGTTCGGCGCTGACTGGGCTGAGGACTACGCCACCGCCCACGAGCAACTTCCCGGAAACCCGGCTCCACGCGAAGCAATGGATCTGTACAACAATGAGGTTGGCCGCAATGTAGCCATAGCCAATCCGGATGCCAGTGCTGAGGAGCTTGCAGACTTGATCGAGGAAGCCGTCAACAACGGAGACACTGTGGTGGTGGGACCTGACCTGTTGCCGCACCCGTCCAACCAGATCCCCGCCGACCAGACGGGCGACGCCGGCAATGCCGAGCCCGCCCCTGGTGAAGATCCTGAGTTCAACGACGAGTCCAGGACTACTTCGTGAGCCGTCCTGCCAACCCAAACGTACGACGCCGCACCAAGACTGCGGTGCCCCGCGTCACCATGACCAGCCTGCTCACCTTAGTTCTGGCCTGCGCCTTGGCCGCCTGTTCCCTCGGAGGATCCGTCATGCCCGAAACGAACGACCACCTCAACAATCAGGTCCTGGAGTCCGCCACGAACGGCACGGCACTCAAGCTGTCCGATGCCACGGATTTCGACTGGGACCAAGCAGGTTTTGTCACGTCTGGAACCCCGGCCAAGGACATTGAGGAAACCTTTGGGGAACCGCTCACCAAGGAGAGCCGCTACACCGCGTCACCGGCACTCTTCGTTTTCTTGAAGGACGGCAAAGTCACCAAAGCGGTCCGCATCGTCCCGGACGCCTTCTCCGGGGCCGACGCCAGGAAGAAGTATGGCCGCGACGTGGTGCTCACTCCGCGGGAGGGGCAGAAGGGCTATCTCAACTGGCGCGAGTAACGCCCACCGCGAGTAAACCGCCACTCGCTAGACCCGCCAGTACCCCAGAGCATCAATCCGGTGCTTATCCACGCCGAGTCCTTTTCTCAGGTGCTTGACGATTGCCCGCGTACTTGATGCTTCGCAAGCGATCCAGAAGAAGTCGTCCGCCACGGAAACAGCGTCTGCCGTGAGCGCAGCGCAGACTTCCTCCACCAGGGCGGCACCGTCACGTTTGCGCGGAACCCAGGTGACGACGTCGGAATCGGAGGTACGCACCTCAAGTGAGGGGTCGGCGTCGTGCTGGTATTCAAGCCACGCCGTCACGGGAGCTGCGCCTGCAGCAACACGCTGCCGCTCATCCAGCAGTGAATTGATGGCCGGGATGGAAGCGGGATCGCCTACCACCCAGATCCGCCGCGGGGCTGGCTGCGGGAAAGTGAAGGAGCTGCCTTGGACGGTGGCATCAATGGTGTCGCCTGGCTGCACTGAGCGCGCCCAATCCGCAGCAACGCCGTGATGCATCGCGAAGTCCATGCTGAACGTACCGTCTGCAGGGGAGGCGTTGACCACGGTGTAGGCGCGCTGGTGGGCCTTACCGGAATCGTTGAACCAGAGCCGGATCCACAGGGTGGGATGCAGGCCGCTGCGCTCCAGTAGTCCGCCGTCCCGCACGTGCACGCGGAGGAAGTCAGGGGTAATTTCTTCACTCCCCGTGACTTCCAGCGTGAAGTCCTTGGCGCCCATGACTTTGAGGACGACGCCTTCCCAATTGCGCTTCAAGCAACACTCCTTCACGAAGGTCCACGATTTGTGAACGGGGCCAAAGCCATTTATCTTGAGCTTAAGTAAGCCTAACCTAAGCTCGAAAGCGGCCTGAGATTATGACGCCTGCCCCAACGCAGCAACCCGCCCCGGCAGGCGGCCCCGGAACGTACCGGGATCAGTGGGGAATCCCGCATTTGTGGGCTGACTCAGCCGATGAACTCGCCTTTCTGCAAGGTATGAATGCGGCCACGGACCGCTCCTGGCAGATCGAGCTGGAACGGTGGCGTTCGGAAGGCCGCACAGCCGAAGTACTGGGCGCAGACGCGGTGCTCTGGGACCGTTTTGCCCGGCAAGCGCGGCTGGATGACACCGCGCGCCGCTGCTTCGAAAACCTCGACGCCGTCACTCAACGCTGGTGCGGGCAGTACGTGGCCGGCGTCAATCAAGCACTCGCGGAAGGCCATCGGGGCGGAGCCGAGTTCCAAGAGTCCGGGTGCGAACCCGAGCCGTGGAATCCATGGACCCCGCTCGGCGTCTTCCTGGTGCACCACATCCTCTTCTCCACCTTCCCCAACAAACTGTTCCGGGCACACGTCGCGCGAACGCTCGGCGAGGATGCCGTCAGCCTGTTCAGCATCGAAGCGCCCGTTTGGTCAGGCAGTAACGCCTGGGCCGCCCACGGCTCGACGACGGCCACCGGCCTGCCGCTGATAGCCGGCGACCCCCACCGGCTCATGGAACTCCCCGGCGTCTACCAACAAATACGGCTGGCCTGCCCAGAGTTCGACGCGATCGGATTCGCGTTCCCCGGAGTCCCCGGCCTCCCCCATTTTGCCCACACCGGCACCACCGCCTGGGCCATCACCAACGCCATGGCCGATTACCAGGACCTCTTCGTGGAGGAGCTGCGACGGATCAGCGACACCTTCGGAGAGCGCGTCGAGGCGCGGGGAGCGGAATCCTGGGAACCCGTCGTCGTGAGTTCCGAAACCATCACCGTCCGCGGCGGTGAGCCAGTGACCGTTGAGATTATTGAAACCGCGCGCGGTCCGGTGATCTCCGAAACGCCCGACGGCGGAGCACTCAGCTTGCGCTTCCCGGCCAGGGTTGAGGGGCGGCTGGGTTTCGAGGCCCTCCTGCCGCTGCTGCGGAGCCGGAGTGCCTCCGAGGTGGAAGCCGCGTTCGATGCTTGGGTGGAGCCCGTCAACAGCGTGGTGGCCGCGGACGTTTCCGGGTCTGTTCGGCATTTTGTTGCCGGACTGGTTCCGCAACGGAATCCGGCCAACCGCCGCTTGCCCGCCCCGGCCTTCTCGGCCCGCCATGAGTGGGAAGGACAGTACGTGATCCTGCCCCGCACCGAGGTTCAGCGTTTTGCCGTGAGCGCGAACGACCGCGATGCCGGCGGAGGTGATGCCGTGGCCATGGAGTTCGCGCCCGCGCACCGTGCCCTGCGTATAAGGGAGCTCCTGGAATCGGCTCCGGCGCCGTTGTCCGCGGATGACCTGCAAGCCATCCACATGGACGCCTTGCTGGGTCCGTGGCCACTGTTCCGGTCATTGCTCTCCGGACTGGCCGCCGAGGACCTGTCCGCGGAGGCCAAGGAACTGCGTTCGCTGTTGTTGACGTGGGATGGCCTGATGGATGCCGGCAGCCATGAAGCCGCCGTCTTCGCAGCATGGCGCGGCGCCATGGTCCAGCGCTTGGCCCGGCACCCTGCACTGGCTCCCCTGAATGAGCCCACCGGCTATTCCCCACTCTTCGGACCGTGGTTGTCCGTGGCCTCCCGCATTGGTTTCGCCGTGGAGACCCTGCTGGTTCGAGGCAACGAACGTGGCATCAGCGTTGGAGTGGAAGCCGGCGCAGCGCTTGAAGACGTGGCGTTGGAGGAGGCCATGCTCAACGGCGCTGCCTGGGGTGACCGGCACAAGCTTCTGGCCGTTCATGTCCTCCCCGGACCGCTCGCCTCCTCCGCGCCCACTGCTGATCTCAGCGGAGACACCGGGTGCGTCCTGTGCACCGAGAGCCTGCCCGGCATGGATGACCGAAGCTTCCGTGGACCCGTAGCCCGTTACGTCTGGGACCTGGCCGACCGGCGCAACAGCCGTTGGATAGTGCCATTCGGTTCTTCCGGCACACCGGGCCACCAGCACTTCGCCGATCAGCTCCCGCTCTGGACCGCGGGGCAACTCGCCCACGTGGTCACAGACTGGCCTGAACTGACCAGAGATCACCACTGACCCACCCGTTTCCCCCAGCAAGCTCGCATCAACTCCGCATCAGCCCGCATCAGCCCCGAAGGAAGCCATGACCACCACCACCCAGGACTTCTCCGTCCGCTCCACCGTCTACTCCGAAGACCTCGAAGGATGGGGCGCACTGCGGCTTGTCCCGCTGGTTCCTGCCGAGGACATTGACCTCATCTACGAATGGGTCACCCAGCCCCGCGCCAAGTTCTGGGGCATGACGGAGAACTCCCGGGAAGAAGTCTTGGAGATTTACGAGTTCCTTGACTCCCTGGAAACCCACCACACCTTCCTGGCCATCCTTGATGGCGAGCCACTGGCCCTCTTCCAGACGTACGAGCCGCTGCACGATCCCGTGGGCGAGGCCTACCCGGCCCGCGAGGCAGACATCGGCATGCACCTGCTCCTGGCCCCCGCCACCCGGCCCATCCCGCACTTCACGCCGAAGCTTGGCACGTCCCTGATCAAGTACATGTTCTCCCTGCCGGGCAAGGACCGGATTGTGGTGGAGCCGGACTCCCGCAACGCCAAGGCCCTCCGGCGCCTGGAAGCGACGTGTTTCGAGCTGGGCCCCATCATTCAGCTCGCGGAGAAGGAAGCCCAGTTGGGGTTCTTGACCCGCGCGGGGTTCGACGAAATCCAGGAGCAGCAGGCACCGTAGCCTCCTCTGAACAGCGAAGTGCCGCCGGCGCCCCCAACAGGCCGGCGGCACGCTTGGTGCCAGCTCACCAACGCCTCCAGCGCTAGCGCCAGACGAAACTCCAGGTTCCGGCCCCTACGGCCGTCAGCACCGCACCGGCTGCGATGACCAGTCCGCCGAGGACCACCCACGCATCCAGCATCGAGTACGTGGATTCACGCGCCCACGTCCGCTGCCCGCCGCCGAAACCGCGCGCTTCCATGGTCACTGCCAGCCGGGAAGCCCTGCGGACGGCTTGGACCAACAGGCCAAAGCTCTGCCCGAGGGTTGCTTTGAGCCGTTGGAACGGGCTGCCTTGGGAACCCACACCACGGGCCCGGCGGGCCATTCCGATGGTCTGCCATTCCTCAGCCATCAACCCCACCAGCCGCATCGCCGCGAGCGAGCCCAGGACGAACCGGTGCGGCAGCTTTGCCTTCTGCGCCAAGGCATCAGCCAGGTCCGTGGGATCGGTGCAGGTCATCAGGAGGATGGCCGGCAACGCAATCGCCAAGCCGCGCAGCATGAAACCCAGCCCCAGCTCCAAGGAACCTTCACTGATGGACCAGAGTCCGACGTCGAGCAGTACAGCGCCGCTGTCCGCCGCCACAATCGCGGTACTCCAGCCGCCAATCGCTGCCGCGATGATCAGGGGCCAGGCCCGCTGCCACAGAAGCCTGAGGGTGAGTCCGGCCAGCGGGAAGAGCGCCAGTTCCGCAAGGAGTGCCGTGGAGGCGGAGACCCAGTCGATGGACAGGGCCAGCACCAGGGAAATCAGGAAAACGGACGCGAACTTGGCCAAAGGGTTGGCTTTGGTCAGGAGGGCGTGGTTCCCGCGCAGGTTCAGGGCGTCCCTCATGCTGCACCCGCTGCCTGACGCGTGGCTTCACCCTGGTGGACCGGGCCGAGCCGCAATTCCGTTCCGCCGAGCACCGTACTGAATTCTTGGTCGTGGGTCACGGAGACCACCGCGGTTCCGGCATCCAGCAGCTCGGAAAGGAACGACGCCAGCTCTGCCCAGGTGTTGGCGTCCTGACCGAACGTGGGCTCGTCCAGGACAAGCACTTTCGGATGGGCCGCGAGCACCGTGGCCACCGAAAGCCGCCGCTTCTCCCCGCCGGACAATGTGTACGGGTTCGCATCCACCAGGTGCGTCAACCGCAACCGCTCCAGCAGTTCATCCACACGTTCTTCGCCGTGGCCAAGATGCTTCGGACCAAACATGAGCTCATCCAGGACGTTGCCTGTGACGAACTGATGCTCAGGTTCCTGGAAAACCGTCCCGATGCGGGAAATCAACTGCTCGGCTTTCCACCTGTACGGGTCAATACCGGCGCCCTGGGAAAGGTCGACGGCGGCACTGACCTTGCCGTCCACCGGCGCCAGAAGACCGGCCAACGTGAGCGCAAAAGTGGACTTTCCGGCACCGTTCGGACCCGTGATGGTCAACGCCTGGCCGGCCCTGACCTGTGCACTGATGCCCGTCTGCACCGGCACGGGCGGGATGGTCTTGAACCTCTTGCGTCGTGGCTTTTCCCGGGAAACAGCGAGGTCCTGGGCGGCGAGGAGGAGTGGGGCGGCGTGGGTCTCGTTGCGCCGTTCCCGGGTTGCCGGGACGTATCCCGGCACCCAGACGCCGGCCGACATCAGCATGGTCCGGGCTTCTGAAAGGACCTGGTCCGGTGGCCCGTCCAGGAGGACTCCCCCTGTGGCACTGGTTCCGCCAGCGGAGCCGTGAACCGCGGTTGACCCCGGCTGCAGGACCACAATCCTGTCCACCAGGTCCTTCCACACGGACACGCGGTGTTCCACCACAACAAGGGTGGCGCCGGTCTTGTCCAGGCACCGCCCCACCGCATCACGGACCTCCAGAACGCCTGCCGGATCCAGGTTGGCCGTTGGTTCGTCCAACAGAATCAGGCCGGGTCGCATCGCCAAAATGCCGGCCAGCGCAAGGCGTTGCTTCTGGCCTCCGGAGAGTGCCGCCGTCGGGTGATCCAACGCCAAACCGCCGCCTGCCGCGGTACGCAAGCCGACGTCGTCGAGCGCTTCATGGACGCGCGCCCAGATCTCCTCCCGCGGGACGGCCAGGTTCTCCGCACCGAAGGCGACGTCGTCCCCCACCCGGGAGAGGACCACCTGTGTTTCCGGGTCCTGCTGCATCAGCCCGGCGCGGCCACGCTGCTCACGGGGAGCAACGCCGTCGATCAGCAGGGAGCCGGTCTCATCCGAGTCGTCTTCCTCGTCACCCAGCACGCCCGCCAAGGCATGCAAGAGGGTGGACTTGCCGGCGCCGGAAGGACCCAGCAGCAGCACGCGCTCCCCCGGTTCAATCCGAAGGTCGAGGCCCTGAATGGCGGCTTGGGCCCGGCCGGAATGCCGCCACCCCCAGCCCTCGGCTGAGATGGCGGCAGGCCGCACCGCGCCGTTTTGCGTGGCGGACATCAGTTGAAAACTGGCTCCGACGCGGCCTTGCGCGAGGCGAAGGAGCTCAGCACGCCGGTCTTCGCCAAGCCGCGCGTCGCAACCCAGGAGAGTGCGCCCGCGATGATCGCCCCGGAAATGGTGGTGAAGGTGATGTACGCCAGCTTGTCCACCGCTTCGTAGGCGATGTTCCAGCCCCACGGCAGGAAGGAGTCGTTCAAACCGCAGAAGAGACCCGCGCCGGCGCCCGCGAGGAGGGCCGTGGGCAGGTTGAACTTCTTGTACCGGAACGCGGCGAAAATGAGCTCGGCGCCCAGTCCCTGCAGAATGCCGGAGATGAGCACCGTGGTGCCGTACTGCGAACCCATGATGAGCTCGCCCGTGGCGGCCACAGCTTCGCAGAACAGCGCTGCACCCGGCTTGCGGACAATGAGCATGCCCAGGACAGCGGGGATCATCCACCCACCGGCGATCAGACCGGTGAGCGGCGGATACGTCGCGTTCATGGGGATGGAGACCAGTGCCGCGCCCTGGGACCATGCCCAGAAGATCACGCCGCCGGCAATAGCGATCAAGGCCGCCACAACAATGTCTACAACACGCCAGTTATAACTGGTCTTCTTCACGTTTACCGTGGTCATTTTCTGCCTCCTGAGGTTACAGGAGGGGAAAGTGCTCCCCGGAACCCGGTAGGCCTGCGCCGCCCGGATCCGGACACTCTGAGAAGCTCGACTCCCTTGCGCCGGTACTAACCGGATCAGGTTCGAGGGTCTGCGGCTGTCCGCACTCTCAGCGCCCTCGCGTCTCCTGCATCTCTGCAGAGTCCGACGGCGGCGCTCCCCTGTCGTTATCAAATCTGCCCTGATGGGCTGGTTCAGTTTACACCTGCGGGTGTTGCCGGTGCGGATTGGTTGCCGGGATCCAGTCACAATCGCCTTGTGGGGGCTGCGGGGTGCGTTGCGAGGCCCGCTCTACGCCCCACCCACTCGTTTTAGCACGCACACCAGGCCCCCCAACGAGCACAGGGTCCGTTGCGAGGCCCGCTCTACGCCCCACCCACTCGTTTTGGCACGCACACCAGGCCCCACAAGCAGACCTGAGAGAATGAACCAGCAGACGTCACCGCGGCAAAGGGGCACATTTCATGACTGACCTTCCCAAGCAAGACCTACCCAGCACTGACAGCGCTGTGTCACAACCACGTCTCGCCGCAAGCGTCATCCTGCTCCGCGACGCCCCGGACGGGCTCGAAGCCTTCGTCCAGCACAGGGTGGACACCATGGACTTCGCCGCTGGCATGGTGGTCTTCCCGGGAGGACGCGTTGACTCTGCCGACGGGTCCGGGTGGGACTACCCGTCGGAACTGCTCGAACGTCACTCGGCGGACTGGAACCAGAGCTCCATCGGGGCGGAGCCGGGCGAAGCAGCAAGAAATGCCGGGACAGTACTGACGGCCGCAATCCGCGAAGTCCGTGAAGAAGCCGGACTGAGCATCAACGCCGCTGATCTCCGTCCGTGGGCCAACTGGGTTACCCCGACGGACATGCCCAAGCGCTTCGACACCTACTTCTACGTCGCCAAGCCTGCCCCGGGGGCTGAACCCCAGCACCAAACCACGGAGGCCTGGAAATCACTCTGGATGCCGGTAGACGGAATTCTTGCCTCCGAGGCGGCGGGCACCCTGAAGCTGATGCCACCGACGTATTACCTGCTCAAGGAAATTTCCCGCTTCCTGACGGTGGACCACGTGTGGTCGGCCGAACACAAGGTTGTCCCGGTGCTGGCGCCGGTTGGCTCCATGGACGCGTTCCTGAAGGAACGGGAAAACCGCCGCTGACGGTGTTCACCCTGCCTTGCAGCTAGGCTGGGGACATGAATCTCTTCCTCAAGCTACTGGGTACCGGAGTGAGCCTCGGAGCGGGCTTCGTCGGAACCAAACTCGTCAATAAAGGGTGGGAAAAAGCCACCGGCAACAAGCCGCCCACAGGCAACGATGACGTGGAGACGAGCCTGCGCTCGGCCCTGACTTTTGCGTTGATTTCAGCGTTCGTGAGTACCCTCATCCAGGTCCTTGCCAACCGCGGAACGCAGCGTGCCATCGCCCGCTTCGCCAAGTCCCAGGACATCGTCTAGATATCAGCCGCAGAACAAACAAGCGCGGGTCCACCTCAGTGGACCCGCGCTTGTTGCCGTTTAACTCAGTTTACTTCTCGCTCCCGGGCTCCTGGCCGGCCGCCGCCCTTTGGACCACGGCCTCCAGCTCATCCTTGGTGAGCTTTTCGCGGTGTCCATGCTTGGTGCGGTAGGCGGAGCGGCCCACCATGTGGGCGGACACTGGTGCTGTGAGGAGCTGGAAAATCCATGCCACCAACAGAACCGGCCACACCCACCACGTGCGCATCTGGAGTCCGATTGCGGCCAACATGAGGAATAACCCCAGGACTTGCGGTTTGGTGGCCGCGTGCATGCGGCTCATGAGGTCCGGAAATCTCAGCAGACCAATGGCTGCACCGAGGGACATCAGGGCTCCCACCACCAGGAACACAGCGGTGACAACATCAATGACAAGGTCAAGGCCGGACGCGTCAGGACTCATTGCTCTGTTCCCTCCTCTCGGCTACGAACCGGGCAACGGTCACCGAGCCAATGAACCCGATCACTGCCAGGGCTACCAGCAGCATCAGGTTGTTCAGGTGCCTGTTCAGCGCCATGTCGATCGCGAGGGCCGCGCCGAGGATGGCCAGCAATACATCTGATGCCAGGACCCTGTCCAACAGGGAAGGCCCGACGGCGATGCGGATAATCGCACCCGCGGCGGCCAGGCTGAGGATCACGGCGGTAACTACCAGGACTATTTCCTTCATAGCGCTGCACCTTCCAAGCCGGGACCCTGTTCGGCGCTGAGGGCCTCGACTTCTTCGCGCGTACCCATAATGCGGATCAGCCCTGCCTCAATGTCTTGGGTTTCCTGACGAATTTTGTCGATGTCCGCCTCTTCATAAATGTTGAGTGCGTGCAGGTACAACGTGGAAGTGGAGCGGTCCACCTCCACCACCAGGGAGCCCGGGATCAGCGAGATGACGTGACCGGTGGCCGTCACCATGAGGTCGGAACGGCTCCGCAACGGAACGGCGACGACGGCGCTGCGGACCCTGGGTCCTTTGGCTACCGCCAGGTACAGCACCAGGAAGCTCGCTGCCACCACTTTGGCGAGGAACATCAGGGCAAATGGTACGGCGCGCAGGACGTTGAACCTGCCGCTGAGCTCCACCGGCGGCAGGTAGAAAAATTTGGCCACCAGCACGGCAATCAAGGCGCCGAACAGGAGGTTGCCCGGGCTGAAGTCCCGCCACAACGCACCCCATACAATCACCAGCCAGATGAGCAGGGGCAGTTCAGTGCGGAACGAGATCGGTTTACGGCTCATTTGGCATCCGCCGTCCGTGCATCATCCGCTGGGGTCTGGTCATTCTGCGATTCATCCTTCTGAGCCACCGGTGGCACCACAACGGAGTCTCCCAGAACCGAGTGAATATACGCCGAACGGTCCAGCATGATCCCGGCGGAGCCGTCAGCAACCTTGAACAAAGGACCCGCGAAGACTGTCAGTGCAACACCGAACACCACCAGCCCAGCTGTGGATCCCACCATGGTCCGCGGAAGCACTCCTACGTTCCCTGGGGTTTTCAGCACGGGGTCCGGGTACTCAGCGTCCTCCGGCTTGCGCCAGAACGCCCTGTTCCAGACACGGGCGATCGCCAGCAGTGTCAGCAGGCTGGTGACTACGCCGCCCACCACCAACGTGATCGCCAACGGCGTCCCCAGCTCCACACCTGCTTGCAGCAGCCCCAGCTTTCCAAGGAAACCGGAGAACGGCGGAATGCCTGCCAAGTTCATTGCGGGGATAAAGAACAGCAAGGCCAGCAGCGGAGAGAGCTTCGCCAAGCCACCCAAACGGTCAATGGAAGAGCTTCCACCCCGACGCTCAATGAGACCCGTGACCAAGAACAAACTGGTCTGGACGGTGATGTGGTGGGCTACGTAGAAGACCGCTGCGCCCAGCCCGGCCACGGAACTCATGGCGAGGCCAAACACCATGTAACCAATGTGGCTCACCAAGGTAAAGGATAGAAGACGTTTGATATCGCTCTGGGCCAGGGCGCCCAGAATTCCGACAACCATGGTTAGTAACGCCACCACCATCAGCGGGATATTGAGCGTGTCCCCCGGGAACAGGAGAGTTTCCGTGCGGACCATGGCGTAAACGCCCACTTTGGTCAGCAAGCCCGCGAACACGGCTGTCACTGGAGCGGGGGCGGTGGGATAAGAGTCGGGAAGCCAGAAGGACAGGGGGAAGACGGCTGCCTTGATGCCGAACGCCACCAGCAGCATCACGTGCAGCAGGTTCTGGGTGCCTTGATCCAACTCGGCCAGCTTAATGGCCAGGTCCGCCATGGTGATGGTTCCGGTGGCCCCGTAAATCATGGCAATCGCAATGAGGAACAGCACGGAGGACACCACTGAGACCACCACGTACGTGACGCCTGCACGGATGCGCGGTCCCGTTCCACCCAGCGTCATCAAGACGTAGCTTGCTGTCAGCAGGATCTCGAAACCAACGTAGAGGTTGAAGAGGTCACCGGTCAGGAACGCGTTGGAAACGCCTGCCACCAGGATCAGATAGGTGGGGTGGAAGATCGAGACCGGGGCTTCTTGGTCGCCGTCGGCCATACCCTGGCCCGTTGCGTAGATCAACACCGCCAGGCTCACCACGGTGGAGACCACCAACATGAGCGAGGAGAACTGGTCCACCACCAGGACCACGCCCCACGGCGGCAGCCATCCGCCCAGAGTGACCGAGGTGGTTCCCCCGTCCCAGACAGAGATCAGGAGCAGGCATTCGAGCAGGAGGGTTGCGCTGAGGATACCAATGCTCACCACTCGCTGTGCGCTGTGGTGACGGATCAGCAGGAACGCCAGGGCCGCACCCAGAATTGGCAGGAGGACAGCTAGCGGCGACAGGTTCGCGAGATTCACGCGCTGCCTCCTTCCTGGGTTGTTGCCTTGTTGGGGGTCTCCGTGGCGTCCGGTTTTTCGCGATCCGCCGAGCTTGCGGGAGTGACCGCGAACTCCGAGGTTTCCAGCGGGACAATGGCGTCGTCCTCGGCGTCGAAGCTTGGTGTCTTGGCCACGCGCACGTCTTCGAGGTCGTCCTGGATCTCGTCCTGGCGGGCCAGGACCCAGGTGCGGTAGATGATCCCCAGCATGAAGGCCGTGACGGCGAAGGAAATGACGATTGACGTCAGGATCAGTGCCTGAGGCAGGGGATCGCTGTAGGTCTCCGGATTCGTTTCCTTACTGAACAGCGGTGCCAGGCCGGCGTAACCTCCGGTGCTCAAGATGAGGATGTTGGTGGCGTTGGCCAGGAGCATCAAACCCAAGAGCACGCGCGTCAGGCTGCGTTCGAGGATCAGGTAGATGCCGCAGGCGTACAGGACGCCCATGACGATCAACAGGGTCAGGTTGATGCTCATGAGTTACCCTTCCCGAGCGCAGCGGACTCGGCGGCTTCGTGGGCAAGTTCCGGATGCTCGGCAGCATCTTCCTCCGCCAGCGGCGCGCCTTTCCCTTCAAAATGCTCATCGATTTCGGCACCGAGGCTGCGGAGGACGTCCAGCGCCAACCCCACCACCACGATGTACACGCCGATGTCGAAAATCGTGGACGTGACGAACTTGACGTCGCCAAACACCGGCAGCCAGAACTCGATGATCGCGCTCTGGAATACCTGTCCGCCGAGGAAGAGCGGGACAACACCGGAGGCTGCCGCCGTCGCAAGTCCCGTCCCCAAAAGCGTGCCGGCACTGATGGTCGCTGCCTCACTCAGCTCGAATCGGCCACCGGCCAGATACCGGATGGTGAGGGCCAGTCCTGCGGTGAGGCCGCCTGCGAAGCCGCCACCCGGCAGATTGTGTCCCGCCAGGAGAAGGTAGATGGAGAAGACGATCATCGAGTGGAAGATCAGCCTCGTCACCACTTCAAAGATGATCGAGCGCCGCTCAGGTGCGAGGGTGCGTCCCGCCACCAACCACGCGTCGCGGGTGACGTCAGTGAACTTTTTGGCAACGGCCAGCGAGGCGCCGTCGTGCGAATCGCGGTCGACGCCGGTGCGGCGCCCCACGCTGCCTTCCGGCACAGCTTCCGAGGTCTTGATGCGATCACCACGGCTGCGGACGAATATCAGGCTGGCGACACCCGTGGCTGCAATGGCCAGCACGGAAATCTCGCCAAAGGTATCCCAGGCGCGAATATCCACGAGGGTCACGTTGACCACGTTCAGTCCCCCGCCGCCTTCATAGGCCAACCGCGGGAAATCAAGTGAAATGGGAGTAGCCACGCGGGCGCCCATGGCGTAGATCGCCACAAAGATCATGGTGATACCGAACGCCGCACCGATGATCACACGGATCACCCTGAGCCGGCCACCGGTCCTGTCCCTGAGCTCTGCGGGGAGGCTGCGCATGGCCAGCACAAACGCCACCAGCACAATGGTTTCCACCAGCATCTGGGTGAGGGCGAGGTCCGGCGCGCCCTGCAAAGCGAACATCAGGGCAATGCCATAGCCGGTGACGGACACCATGAGAACGGCGAGGAAACGCTTGTTGGCACGGACTGCGGCCAAGGCACCCACCACAATTCCGACTCCAGCCACCAACTGCAGCGGCGAATTCGGGTCAATGAGGTAGATACCGTCCGGCAACGGCTTGTTGGCCATGATCAAGGCGGTCGCCGGCACAGCGAACGCTACCGTCAGAATGACTGCCAGGTAGAAGTACAGGGAACCACGCTGTGTTCGGCCCGTGACCCACACCGCTACATCGTCCAGGGCGCCGATGGTGTTCTGGTAGGCGCGGTCGCCGTCCACCCAGTCAGGGACCAAGCCTTGGGCTCGGGAGACGAGGTTACGTCCATAGAACATCGCAGCGCCGGCCGCGAAAGTAATCGCTGTCAGGCCCAGTGCCGGGGTGACACCGTGCCACAAAGCCAAGTGTCCGGCGTCGACCGCGTCTGGACGGTTGGCGAACAACGCCGCATAAGGCTGGATCCACGTGTCCACGGGAGCCGGCCAAAGGCCGTACACAATGGTGAGCAGGCTGAGGATGGCCGGAGCAGCAAGGAACGCGGGCTTGATGGGTTTGAAAGGTGTGGGTTCAACGCCCGGTTTGACGGCGAACGCACCCCACATGAAGCGGGCACTGTAGGCGAAAGTGAGGATGGAACCGATGACCAGCCCAACCAGGATCCAGACACCCCATGCTGGAGCATGATCGCCGGTGCCGTAGTGGACGAAGGCTTCGAAGACCGACTCCTTGGCCACGAAACCAGCCAACGGCGGCACGCCGGCCATGGAAGCGGCGGCAATTCCGGCCACGACACCCAGGGCTCGTGACGAGCGGAAGACACCGGAGAGCTTGCGGATATCGCGTGTTCCCGACTGGTGGTCGATGATGCCCACCACCAGGAACAGCGCGGCCTTGAACAAGCCGTGGGCCAGCAGCAATCCGAGCCCGGCCAGGGCAGCATCGGGACGGCCGAGCCCCACCACCATGGTGAGGAATCCGAGCTGGCTGACGGTGCCGTAAGCCAGGATGAGCTTAATGTCGGTTTGGCGAAGCGCCCGGTAGCCGCCAACGAGCATGGTGGCCAGGCCCAGCCCCAGAACCACGGGAAGCCAGAACTCCGACTCCGAAAAACCCGGCGCAAGGCGCGCCACAAGGTAAATGCCGGCTTTGACCATCGCCGCCGCGTGCAGGTACGCGCTGACAGGCGTGGGGGCGGCCATCGCTCCAGGCAGCCAGAAGTGGAACGGAACAAGCGCCGATTTGGTGACCGCGCCTGCCAGGACAAGTACGACGGCGGCAGCCACCGCTCCCTGCATTGGTCCGCTCATGAGCGTCCCGGCTTCGTCCAGAATGGTTGAGATCCGATATGTGCCGGCAGCCTGGCCCAAGATGATGAGGCCTACGAGCATAGCCAGCCCGCCTGCAGTGGTCACCATGAGTGCCTGCAACGCCGAGCGGCGTGCAGCCAAACGGGTGCGCGCATAGCCGATCAGCAGGTAGGAGAGGATGGTGGTGAGCTCCCAGAAGATGAACAGCATCAGGAGGTCATCGGACGTCACCAAACCGAACATTGCCCCGGCGAAGGCAAGGAGCTGAGCCCCGAATCCGCCGAGGTCCGCGTCCTTGTTCTTGAAATAGCGGGCGCAATAAACCAACACCAAAGATCCGACGCCGAGGATCAGAAGCGACATGACCCAAGCCAAGGGATCCATGCGGAAGGCGAGTTCCAGCTTCAAACTGGGGATCCACGGAAGGACCTCTTCTATGCCTCCGCCGGAATATACGGCGTTGTACTGGAACAGCAGCCATATAAATGCGCCTGCGGGCACCGCTGCCAGAGCGTAGAACGCGTTTCTCCCGAGTTTCCCAAAGATCAAGGGCGCCACAGTTGCCGCTACAAAGGTGATGGCGAGAACTGTGATCACTGTTATCTCCGCAAAGTCAGGAACATATTGTCAAAAGTTGGAGCAGGCGGTCATACGTTGGGTTCGGTTTACCTAGTTTATCAAGGCGGACTGACAGTTTTCGGCATCGGAACCCGTCTGCGCGCACGGCTTAAAGCGGTGTTCTCCACAACCCGGTCTGTCATGCGCCCGCGGGTATCCCGGTCCCTATAGCATTCAAGCTATGAACGCGGCCGCAGTTCCCGAAGCCTCCCACCCGACGTCCGAGCTTGCCTCGGGACCCGTCGCCTCCAAAAAGGCGCAGATACTCGCCTGGGCATCCTGGGATTGGGGCTCGGCTGCCTTCCAAGCGGTGATGACCACCTTCGTTTTCACCGTCTATCTGACGTCCAATGCCTTCGGTGGTGAGGACGCTGCCTCGGCAGCCCTCGGTGCCGCCCTGGCCATTGCAGGCCTCGCCATTGCGCTTCTGGCTCCTGTCACCGGTCAGCGTTCGGATGCCGTAGGTCGCCGCAAGCTCTGGTTGGGCGTCAACACCGCCGCCACCGCGGTGCTCACCGCGCTGTGCTTCTTCGTTTTCCCGCAGCCTGAGTTCCTGCTCCTCGGCGTGTGCCTGATCGCAGCCGGCAACATCTTCTTCGAGTTTGCAGGCGTGAACTACAACGCCATGCTGGCCCAGATCTCAACCCCCAAGAACATTGGCAGGGTCAGTGGCTTTGGCTGGGCCATGGGATACCTCGGAGGAATCGTGGCGCTCCTCCTTGTCCTGCAGTTATTTGTTCAGCCTTCGTTTGACTGGTTCGGTTCGTCAACACAGGACTCCCTCAACATCCGCCTCGTTGCCATCTTCTCCGCCCTGTGGTTCTTCATCTTTGCCCTCCCCGTGATGTTCGCCGTGCCGGAAGTTTCCGTAAAGAAAGACACCGCCTCCCTGGGTTTTGCGGCATCGTACAAGTTGCTGTTCCGCCGCATCAGGGCGATCTACAAAACCAGTCCCCACACCATCTACTTCTTGTTGTCCAGCGCTATCTTCCGCGATGGCCTGGCGGCCGTGTTTACCTTCGGTGGCGTCATTGCCGCGGGCACCTTCGGCTTCGAACTGAAGGACGTCATCTTCTTCGCCATCTTCGGCAACGTTGTAGCTGCCGCGGGTGCCATCGCCGGAGGCTTCCTGGATGACAGGATCGGGCCCAAGTCCGTCATCATCCTCTCCTTGGTTGGGCTCCTTATCGCGGGCACGGCCATCCTGGTTCTCGGCAACGGCGATTACGTCTTCTTCGGAAACGCCTGGCCCGGAACGTCCACGTTCTGGGTCTTCGGCCTGTTGCTCTGCTTGTTCGTGGGGCCGGCCCAATCGTCTTCACGCGCCTATCTGGCAAGGCTCGCCCCCGCCGGGGAATCCGGTGAACTCTTTGGGCTTTACGCCACAACGGGCAGAGCCGTCAGCTTCCTCGCCCCCACCCTCTTCACACTGTGCATCACCATTGCCGCGCCGCTTGTTGCAGAAGGTGAAGCCCAGCGCTGGGGCATCCTGGGAATCATGGTGGTGCTGCTTGCGGGCCTGCTGGTGATCCTGCCGGTGAAACCACCGGCAGAGGTGGAAATAGCTGTGGTCCCAGAGCGTTAACTACATAGACCTGGCTGAGCACAAACGCCGAACCAGATCTATACAACAGAGTTAGGGTGGAGCTATGAACGTGGATGAGACAGAACTCCCGGGCCTCGGGATCCGCAAGGATTTCGTCACGGCCTCGGGCCGTCGAATCGGTGTCGTGGAACTTCGTGAGGGCGAGACAGAACTTTTTGTGTCCACGTGGGATGATCCTGACACATGCCAAGCATCCATCCCGTTGACGGCCGATGAAGCGTCGACCCTGGGGAACCTGCTGGGTGGTCAGCACATTGCCATGCGTCTGGCTGAGGAGCATCGCGAGATACCGGGCATCGTCACCCGCCAGTTCTCCATCACCCCTGAATCGCCCTTCGCAAACCAGCCCATGGGCAAGGCACAGATACGCACGCGCAGTGGCGTGTCCATCGTTGCGATCATGCGCGAAGGCGAGGTAGTCCCGTCGCCGGCACCCGACGTCGTACTTCACACTGGTGACTTGCTCGTAGCGGTCGGCACGCAGGAAGGTCTTGACTCGGCGGCCGACATCCTGCGCAACGGCTAACCGGAATGGATCCGCTCGCACTAGCCCTCGTTGAACTGGGGGCCGTCGTCTTCTGCCTCGGTCTCCTTGCTCGACTAGCGGGCCGTATAGGTATGTCCCCCATTCCTCTGTACTTGGTGGGGGGCCTGGCTTTCGGAGCCGGCGGGTTCGTCAAGCTCGATGGCATGCACGAGTTCGCCCATCTCTCAGGAGAAATCGGCGTCATCCTCCTGCTGCTTATGCTCGGACTGGAATATACGGCATCGGAGCTCGTCACGGGCCTTCGGAGGTCCTGGCAGGCCGGCGTCATGGATTTTGTCCTCAACTTCATCCCGGGCGCGGGCTTGGCCTTGCTTCTGGGCTGGGGGCTCGTGGGCGCAATCGTCATGGGTGGCGTCACCTACATCTCGTCGTCCGGAATCGCCGCCAAGGTGATCACCGACCTCGGCCGGATCGGTAACCGCGAAACCCCCGTAGTGCTTTCCATCCTGGTCTTTGAAGACCTCGCCATGGCCATCTACCTCCCCATCCTGACCGCCATCCTTGCCGGTGTAGGGTTCCTGGGCGGATTGCAAACAGTGGGCATTGCCCTCGCCGTGGTCACGGTGGTGTTGGTCATCGCCCTCAAACACGGCCACCGCGTCTCACAAGCGGTGCACAGCGAGAACTCCGAAGTTTTCCTGCTCAACGTGCTGGGCCTTGCACTCCTCGTGGCGGGCATTGCCTCCGCCCTCCAAGTGTCGGCCGCAGTGGGAGCCTTCATGTTGGGCATCGCCATCTCAGGCGCGACGGCACACAACGCCACCAGGATCCTGGAACCGTTGCGGGACCTCTTTGCGGCGATCTTCTTTGTAGCGTTCGGGCTCAACACGGACCCCACCTCGATACCGCCGGTCCTTGGATGGGCTCTGGTGCTGGCAGTCCTCACCGCCGCAACCAAGATGCTCACGGGAATATGGGCCGCCAAGCGCGCCGGCATCGCTGTGCCGGGCCGCTTCCGCGCAGGAGCGGCCTTGATCGCCCGTGGTGAGTTCTCCATAGTCATTGCGGGGCTGGCTGTTGCTTCGGGCGCGGTGCCCGACGAACTCGCGGCACTCGCTACGGCTTATGTCCTCATCATGGCCATTCTCGGTCCACTTGCGGCCCGCTTCGTGGAACCGGTGGTCAAGGCCATCCGGAAAACCCCGGGAGCCCCACCGCGTACGCCCGAGCGCGCCCCCGCGTAGCAAACGCGTCACACACCCCCGAATCGAGGGGCGGGATCTCACCCCAAAGACACCCCCAAAGTGCCGAGAACCAACCCCTCGGCGGCGACGGGGAAGAGGCTAGATGGACGTCCGGTGGAAGTTCTGGTGGCTGCGGCTCGCGGTGGGTCCACGCTGGCCTTGGTAGCGGTTGCCGTATTCGCCGGAACCGTAGGGGTGCTCCGCTGAGGACGTCAGCCGGAAGAAGCACAGCTGGCCGATCTTCATGCCCGGCCACAGCTTGATGGGCAACGTGGCAACGTTGGAGAGCTCCAAAGTGACGTGACCTGAGAAGCCGGGGTCGATGAAGCCGGCCGTGGAGTGCGTCAACAGCCCGAGGCGACCCAAGGATGACTTCCCCTCGAGGCGCGCAGCAATGTCGTCGGCCAGGCTGACAGTCTCGTACGTGGAGCCGAGCACGAATTCCCCCGGGTGCAGGATGAACGGCTCGTCTCCCTCCACCTCCACCAACCGGGTCAGTTCCGGCTGTTCCTCGGCGGGATCGATGTGGGCGTATTTATGGTTGTCGAAGAGCCGGAAAAACCGGTCAATCCGCACGTCCACGGAGGACGGCTGAACCATCGCGGGGTCGTACGGTTCAAGAACAATCCGTTGGGAGTCTATTTCGGCACGAATATCGCGGTCAGAGATCAGCACAGCATCAAAAATACCCCATGCATTGTCCGCGCCGCCCCATGGGACTATAGTTCCCGGACATGTAGAACCGCGCCCGTACTTGGGGCAACGAGCATTCGCGGGGTAATTGTGAGAAAACTGGCTGCGCCTGCCGCTGTTGTGCTGGCCTGCACGCTGGCTCTCGGGGTGGCTGCTTCCAGCCAGATTTTCCCCGCAACGCAGACACATCCCGGCCCGACTTCCGCCCCTTCGGCAGCTGTCCCGTCAGGATTGACGGCACCGAAGGAAAGCACGACGGCGGACCCCTCACCGTCCGCGCCCTTCCCGGCGGCCGGCAACGCATCCCAGCCAGCCACAGTGCCCGCCCCGGACGCCGGGCCTTTGGAGCCGACACCAGGGGTAGCCCCGGGAACCGGTTCGGACAGCGGACCCGTTGCTGTGGATCCTGTCTTTGAAACTCCGCCGCCTGTGCCCACCATTGGGCCCTCGTGGGGTCCGGACAACCCCTCGGACACTGGTGTTACCGAACCACCAGCAACGGAACCGACTCCCCAGGGGACCTCTGGCGCACTCCCGAGTGAAATGCAGCCGACCGCGCCGGCTGCAGGGCCGAGCGCATCAGGCTCTCCCACAGACCCGGCCTCCCCGAGCGAAACCCCCTCAGCTTCCCCCAGCGAAACCGCATCATCCGAACCGACGGCTAGCACGCCCACCCCGAGCACGCCGACACCGAGCGCACCGGCCGCGACTCCGACGCCCACGGCCATCACGCCCACGGAAACCGCCAACCCAGGCCCTGCACCGGCCCCCGCACCGGCCACGCCGTTCCCCGGCAAGAGCCCCAGCGGCGACGTCAGTCCCGACAACGGCGCCTTGGCTCTGCTCCCTGACAGCAACGCGGCAGCCATCCTGACGGTGTTCAACGCGATCAACAGCTACCGCGCGTCACTTGGCCTGGCTCCCGTGAAGTACCACGCAACGGTGGCCAGCCTGGCCCAGGACTGGTCCAACAACATTGCAACGCGTGAGGTGATCCAGCACCGCGCCAATTTCTGGACAGATCCCAGGGCCCTCAATCCAAATAATGGCGCGGGTGAGGTGATCGCTGTTCGCTGGGACCGGGACGCGGCGCAGCTGGTGGAGTGGTGGAAGGGCTCCCCTGGGCACGATGCCCTTTTGCGTGATCCCCGGTTCAACGTCATGGGCATCGGCATCACGTACACGGACGGCAATTGGCAGACCACCCCCAACCGCTTCACGCTCTGGGGTGTGGTGAATTTCTTTGGCTACACGTCGTTGCCGGCAGGTACCACCACCAGACCGGGAGGCACGGTCCCACCCCCTACAGACCCCGTGGCTGTCTGCGAACCGGGCAGCAAGCACCAACCACCCACCCTTAATCTGAGCGGGGCATCGATCAGCAGCGCAGCTGACCTCGTTTCGATCGCCGCCGACGGTTCAGTGGTGGCGTACCCCTCGTGGGGTGGCGGCCGGTACGGCGGAGGCAAGAGGATCGGCGTCGGGTTCACCGGGCTGAAGGACCTTTTCATTACGGACTGGGACCGTGACGGCGTGTTTGACCTGATCTCCCAAAGGTTTGATGGGGCCCTCCTGGTGTATCCCGGTCTTCAATCCGGCGGATTCAAGGATCCGGTTGCGCTGGGCCAAGGCTGGGGGACGCTGAACATTGCGGTCGGCACCTGGTGCGCCAACAACCGGCTTCCCCAGATTGTTGCCATGGATTCGGGCGGCAACCTGTACCTGTACAAGAACGCGGGCCTGGCGTACATCCGGTCGCAGGCGGCGATCGGTACGGGCTTCCCTGCGATTCGGCTCAGCATGGTGGATTACAACGCCGACGGTTTCCAGGATCTGCTCACCACCGAAGCCAACGGCACCCTCCGCCTGTATCGGGGTAGTGGACTGGGTACGCCGAAGCAGGAATCACGTCCGGTAGTGGGCTCGGAGTGGACGGATTACATCGGGTTGCGGGCCCTGCGTGGGGTGACGGGTCCCGATTCGACGGGCATCGCCGGGCTGAACCGCAACGGTGTTGTTGAGTATTGGGATCTCAACACCGGGCGGCTGACAACGCCGGTGACCATCGGCATCGGCTGGGGCGGGCTGAAGTTCGCCCAATAAAGCGTTGGGAACTGACCCACCCAACCCGGGTGTCGGCGTCGTACGCCACGAGCCGCAAGCCGAAAGCCCTAAGCCGCGACTAGTCGTCCGCGTGGGATTCGATGGCGACCTTGAGCTGTTCCAGCTGCGCTACCTCGCCCTCCAGGGCCTTTTGAATGATGCCGTTCATGAGCTTCCTCAGGCCCTTGGGATGGTACTCAAGGGCGAACCGGAGGCGGGTGGTGTTGCCCTCGGTGCTGAGGTAGAAACCGCCTGTGGGCCTTGCTGGTCCAGTCACCACGGCATAGCGGACTTCGGCTCCGGGGCGGGCGTCCGTGATCCTGAAGTCTGCGGCGACGGGTCGGCCGCCGGGGCCGGTCAGCGTCTGTTGGTAGAGGGCGCCTTTTTGGCCGCGAACGCCGGAGCGAAGCGCGATGCTGCGAACTCCCGAGCGCCACAGGGCGTTGTTCATCCCGTCCATGAGGAACCCGTAAACGGTCATGGCGTCCCTGCTGATCACCACTTCATTGGCTGCGAATGCCACGGGAACCTCTTTCGGCGTACGTTTGAATATTCGTAGCCCGGTTCCCCATACGCTGCAGCTAACAACTTCAGAATAGACAGCGGCGGGGTGCCCGCGACACAAGACAGCCGAGCCTTGACCGAATGGTTATCTGCCATTTTGCGGGGCACTGCTGACATGCGACCGCCGCCCCGGTAGAGTTCCTGCGGCTGGCAACAAGCAAATTGGGGGCGTTATGCGAGGGAAAAATCATTCGGGTTCCGCGAGGAACGTACGACGACGACTGGCAGCTTGCGCTGCGATCTTCAGTCTGGCGGTGGCTGGCGGCGTTGTGGCCGGGACCCCTGCCATGGCAGCGCAGGTCCCTGCCACGGCAGCACCCGCCGCCGTCGTTCAAGCAGCGGTACCAACCGCAGCGAATCCGCTGCCGAGCGTCGATCCTGTGGTCCACCCTGCGAATTTCTCTGTCTTGGTCAATAAGTCGCGGCCCTTGAACCCAGTGAGCTACGCTCCCGGTGACTTGGTCAACGCCCGCGGCTCCGGCCAGTATCTGCGGGCCGAGGCTGCGGCTTGGCTCAATGGTTTGTTCCAAGGTGCAGCTGATGCCGGCACGGGCGGCCTTGCCGTGGTGAGCGGGTATCGTTCCTATGCTCAGCAGCAGCAGGTCTATTCCTACTACGTCAGTATCTATGGCCAGGCCCAGGCGGATCTCATTTCGGCACGCCCGGGACACAGCGAGCATCAGACCGGCTTGGCCGTGGATGTGGGCAACGCCAACGGTTCTTGCGGGCTCAGCACCTGTTTTGGGGATACGGCTGCGGGCATCTGGGTGGCCGCGAATGCCCATAAATACGGCTTCATTGTCCGCTACCCCAACGGCTATGCAAACATCACGGGTTACAGCTATGAGCCGTGGCACCTGCGTTATGTCGGCGTGGATCTGGCCACGGATATGAAACGCCGGGGCTTCCCCACCATGGAACAGTATTTTGCGGGCAACCCCTCTGCGTATGCGAGCATCACCTCCGGCGCGGACTTGGTGGCCGCTGACTCTTCCGGCCGACTCCTTCGCTACCCCGCACACGGTGGCGGCGGCTATGGCGTTCCCACGGTGATCGGCTCCAACTGGCAAGGCTTGAAGCAGGCCTTCGTAGTGGACTGGGACTCTGACGGCGTCTACGACATTCTGGCGCAGTGGAATAACGGCACTTTGGGCTTGTTCACTGGCTGGCCTGGCGGCGCTTTCTCCACTCAGATCGTGGTGGGAACGGGTGACTGGGACAAGATGACCATCACCGTGGGCAAATGGTCCGCTGCGGAGCGCTTCCCAGGGGTGGTTGGCTATTTCCCGGATGGCGGGCTGCGCTACTACCCGAATACCTTGGGCAGGGCATTGATCTACCGCGTGGACATTGGAAGCGGTTGGGCGGGAATGGGCCTGACCATGGCCGACTGGAATGCCGACGGCGCCAACGACATCCTGGCCACCACCACCTCCGGGCACCTTCTCAGCTACCCCGGCAACGGCGGTGGCGGCTTTGCGGGCCTGCCCGCCACCATTGGTTCCGGCTGGGGCACCATGAAAGCGCTGGTTCCGAGCTTCGGTTTGTCGGGTCCGGGAACGCGCAGCATCACTGCCCATACCGTGGACGGACTACTCGTCGATTACGCCTTGGGGGCCGGGGTTTGGGGTGCGCAGCGCCAGGTGGGTAAGGGCTGGAATGGCATGAAGCTCTTCAAATAGGGCCTAAGGGGCACGCGGTGCGCTGGTCAAGAGGAGTCCCGCAACTGCGCTAAGCTAGGACTCGCTCGGGGGATTTTTCCCGGGCAAATCGGGCGGCCTCGGTCAATATTCCCACGGCCCCTAGAATGTGCGGCAGGCACAATGCTGCCAAAACGCCAATGCCTGGTTTCGCAACGAGTTCCATGAAGTAGGGCCAGAAAGGTGCCCGAATAATCTGGCATCCTGTATTCATGACCCTCGATTCATGGCTCCCGTTCGGCAAACAGCACGACCCGCAGAACCTCTACAGTGCTCTCCATGACGGAGTGCCTGAGTGGATGGGAAAAGCACTCAGGGCTTGGCAGTATGACATCCTGGAAGTAGTTTTCGGGAGTGCAGATAAGCCGATGCGTCGTTTCCACAGCATTGAGCAAGAATTGCGGACGGTCATCACCCCGCCGCAGAGCGCAAGCACCCTTAGTCTCGCGTCCTCTGTGATTGCACATTTCAAGTCGAGCGATGATTCCTTGATGCTCACAGACTACCTTTTGTCGTTAGCTAGCCTAGAAAAACTGGGGGGTTGGGAATCCCTGAAGGATGCGATGGATGATGGAGATCACCTATTTGGACAACTGGAATCCACACTGAGAAAGTCCGGATCGAAATGGACTATTGGCATACGCGCCGCAGACAGAGTTGGATTAGTTCAGCGTGTACCTGAAGGGGTTCAGCTTGGGGCAGACGAAGCGATGCGCAGTTCTGGACATGCGGGAAAACGACTAGCTGAAGCTTGGGGAGCAGCGTTTGGGCTTGAGCCTGATCCAGCGAAAGCATACGGGCTAGCAGTGAAGTCTGTTGAGGATGCGGCTCTCCCCAAGATCCCCTTAAAGCCGAACGACCATAGAACCCTCGGTTCTGTGATTCGTGAGTTGAATAGCACAAAATATGACGCCGCAGATTGGACACTCAAGTTCCAGCGGGAAGACAAGCACTACAGTAACGGGCAGACCCTGGTTGCAATGCTCAAAACGCTCTGGTCCGGACAGACTGATCGTCACGGTGGGGACCACGAGGTTGTCACTGGAGCCGCGATATCTCAAGCAGCTGCTGAAGCCGCCGTTATGCTGGCCGTGCCGCTCGTGCAGTGGTTCTCGTCCGACTTTGTGGTGGCATCAGGTACCAGTACAAAACTCACGCCAGAGTGATGCCATCGGGTCGTGTCCCCTCCACCAACCTCGCTCGGCATTATTGTCAGTCCTCAATGGCAGACTGCAAACCGTGACCACAGATGTATGGAAACCACTTGCTTTGACCTTTCGAATTCGACCAATACGACCCACTTTCCGGCGTGCCTGCTTGATGGAAAAGTCTTTCTTGGCCGGGCAGGCTGACCGTCGCGGCGGACACCAAGGCCCTGAACTCGCGATTAAGCAGGAAGCGGCGGAGCCGGCAGTCAAGACGCTGCTTCAGTGGTTCACCTCCGAAGCCGTGGTGTGACGGCCAACAGCTCACGCCACTAACTCCAAGACCGCTACAATAAATGAGAAGAAGAAGGGGTGATCGGACGTGGCAAGTGTTCATGATGTGGCCGCTTACGTGCTTCAGCACGAAAGCCAAATGACCACCATGAAGCTGCAAAAGCTCTGCTACTACAGTCAGGGCTGGTCCCTTGCATGGGATGGTAAGCCGCTCTTTCACGAAGAGATTCAGGCGTGGATGAACGGTCCTGTCGTGTACGAACTGTTCAAAGCGCACAAGGGACGGTTTGTCGTCAGCGACTGGCCTGATGGCAACGTGGACAACCTCACCCCTGATGAGCGCGAGACCATCGATGCCGTGTACGACGCCTACGGCAAGTACAACGCCCAGCAGCTCAGCGATATGACGCACAATGAATCACCGTGGATGGACGCACGTTCGGGACTGCCTGAAGGCAGTCGGAGCAGCGCAGCCATCGACTTGGATTCGATGCAGGAGTTCTTCGACGCACTCAACAACGGTTAGTGAGGCGCGGTAAAGGCAACGGCAAACAGGTCAAGACAGGGCATACGCCGAATAAGAACGGCAAGAATGTCCCGGTTAGCGCAGCCACGCCTCCAGCAACTAACGACATGATATTCGCGTATCGTGCGAACTTTATTGATGCCGAATACGAGGGGCTTTGGGACTGGCATCTAACCGCAGAAGAATCACGCTCGCTGCTCCAGTTCTTATGCGCTATGCACGGCAAAACATGGGGAACTATTAAGACTGAGACGGCTGGCCCCAAGGGCGCAGCTAGATCACACTGGCAAGACGTTAGCGATCTAGTGAAAGATGCTCAGAATCGGCTCGCGGAAATCGGACATGGGGACCTAACGCAGATTTACCGATTCCGCCTTAGCCGAAAAGAGCGGCTATGGGGAACTCTCAACAACGGCGTGTTCGAGATGATCTGGTGGGACCGTAAACATGCCGTTCTCGAAGGGGACAAGTAGCCGCTACTTAGGGCATATCTCTCAAGGTGCTCCAAACGTGCCTCCAGCAACGAGTAGCGGACGCTACTGTCAAGTATGCGTCCGCCACTTCTTTACGAAGAACCCAACTTCCTCTATGAGAACCGAGAGCCGATGCTGCGGGATGGCGCAGCAAGTGGGAAAGCGTCTTCATGTACTCCTCGATGCCTTCCCAGGCGGGGTTCCCCTCCACCTCAGGCAAACGAAGTGTGTCTTCAGTCATCCTGCCTAAGTTCCACTTGATCAGCCCGTCACGACTACTCCTTGCCACGCATGTCGCGGTTACGAGTACTTCGCAGACTGAGGTAATGTAAACCTCGTTGTTTCATCAGGGATTATTGACCAATTTTTTGGCTGATGCCCTGCAGCGCGGGCGTAGCTCAATGGTAGAGCGCTAGCTTCCCAAGCTCGATACGCGGGTTCGATTCCCGTCGCCCGCTCCAAGAAAACCCCGGATCCAGTGATCCGGGGTTTCTTTTGTCTCAAACTGAACGCTCGACGCCGGTACTCACCAATCGACGTCGGCCGTCACCTGAGAGGGCGGCCGCGCCGTCGAAAAAACGCTCCCGCCTTGGTGACTCCGGCCACAGCGCCTTCCGGGGAGGTGTATCGTCAGGAGTCAGGAGCCATCGCGGCTCCGCTCTAAGGGAGCCATCATGGGCGACAAATCACCGCGCCAAACTGCATCGAAGAAATCCAGCAAATCCATCAAGGAAAAACGCGCGGATAAGCGGGCTTCCGAGTCTTCCGCCACCGAGGCCGCAAAGCCTTCCACCGGAAATAAGAAGTGACCGCACCAAACGGCCAGCTGAGCGTTGGCGTCCTCGCTTCCTCGCTGAAGCCCAATGAGCGCCGCTTGCCCATCCACCCGCAGCATTTGGAGCGCATCGCTCCTGAAGTTCGCCGGCAGCTTCGTTTTGAGCACGGCTACGGCGAGCGGTTCGGTGTCCCGGACAGCACACTTGAATCCTTGGTGGGCGGGCTCGGGACGCGCGAGGAGTTGATCGCCACCAGCGACGTCATCCTGCTCCCGAAGCCGCAGGCCCAGGATTTGGCCGAACTCCGCGACGGTCAAACGTTGTGGGGCTGGCCTCACTGCGTGCAGGACCGGGCCATCACCCAGTTGGCCATTGACAAAAAGCTCACGCTCATCGCCTTCGAGGCCATGAATCACTGGGCGGGCGACGGCGGGTTCGGCCTGCACGTCTTCCATAAGAACAACGAGCTCGCCGGATACTGCTCCGTACTCCATGCTCTGGCCCTCACGGGTTCCACGGGCGATTATGGCCGCCGGCTCAGCGCCGTCGTTATTGGCTTCGGTGCCACGGCCCGCGGCGCCGTCACGGCGCTCAACGCCCATGGCATCCACGACGTCCAGGTCCTGACCAACCGGGGCGTCGCCGCCGTCGGGTCTCCGATCCATTCAGTACGGATTGTGCAATTCGACCATGACAGCAAGGCGCCGTTCCTCAGCGAAGTCATAACCGACAAGGGACGCAAGCCCTTGGCGCCGTTCCTGGCCGCTGCGGACATCGTGGTGAACTGCACCCTGCAGGACCCGAACGCCCCGCTGACGTACCTTCGCACTGAAGACCTGACGGAATTCCAACCGGACAGCCTGATTGTGGATGTGTCCTGTGACGAAGGCATGGGCTTCAGCTGGGCGCGGACCACCACGTTCGACGAGCCCATGTTCCGCGTGGGCGGGCACGTCAATTACTACGCCGTGGACCACAGCCCGTCCTACCTGTGGAATTCGGCCAGCTGGGAAATCAGCGAGGCCCTGCTTCCGTTCCTGGACACCGTGGTGGCGGGACCGGACGGATGGGATGCCAACGAGACCGTCTCCCGCGCCATCGAAATACGCGATGGCGTTATTCGCAATCCGGACGTCCTGGAGTTCCAGGGACGCTCAGCGGAATACCCACACTTGCCAGTGGCCTAGCCACCAGCTCGACGCACCATGAAGCGCCCCCGTCTCGCCGGGGGCGCTTCACTTTAAACCGTTTGCGGCTCCTGCACGATCCGCAGCACCCGCCGCCGATCCCGCAGGTCCACTTTGATGTGCAGGGATGACTTCCGGGCCAGGACGACGGCGACTACCACCGCCGCGATGGCCGGCACACCACCGGAGATCAGGACGGCCAAGTGGGGTCCGAGATGCTCGGCGAGCCAACCCATCATGGGTCCACCGATTGCCTGCCCACCGATCAGCACCACGAGGTACAAGCTCATGACGCGTCCGCGGATGCTCATGTTGGAGCTGGTCTGCACCATTTGGTTGGCGGCGGTGAGGAACATCAGGCACCAGAATCCGGCGAGGACCATGGTGACACTGAACCACACCATGGTTGGCATGAGCGAAGACACGCAGAGCATCAGGCCATACAGCCCGGCAGAGGTCACCACCGACCGCAACCGCAGCTGACGGCGGCGGGTGGACGCAACCGCTCCCGCGAGTGCACCGAGCGCAACCATGGCGTTCAGCAGGCCGTAGCCTCCGGCGCCGGCGTCGTACACGTGGTCCGCGAAAGCAGCCAGCAGCACGGGCAAGCTCATGGCGAAAACTGCGACGAAGCCGGCCATCAACCACGGCCAGTAGATGGTGGGCTTGCTGAGCGCGTAATTGAGGCCTTCGCGCAGCATCCCCTTCTTGCGGGGAGTTGGCTGGCTCAGGTGCAACTGGTCCTTGCGGAGGATCAGCAGCATGGCCACCGTGGAGCAGCATGCCACCGCGTTCGCGGCGAAGGCCCAGCCGGCACCCAATGCGGTGAGCAGCACACCGGCCAGGGCGGGGCCAATCAGTCCGCCCAGCTGGAACGTTGTGGAGTTCACGCTGATGGCGTTCCGCAGGTACTTGGGGCCCACCAGCTCGTTGACGAACACTTGCCGGGCCGGCTGGTCCAGAACCGTTACGAAGCCCAGCGCCAGCGCGATCACATAAACGTGCCAGACCTCAACGCGCTGGCTCAGCGAGAGCACCGCGAGCAGGGCGGCAAGTACCGCTGCCGCCGATTGGCAGATGATGAGGATCTTTCGCTTGGCAAAGCGGTCGGCGATCATGCCGCCCCACGGGCCAAGGAAAAGCGACGGCATGAATTGCAGCGCCACCGTAATTCCGACGGCGGTGACGGAACCGGACAGCTGGAGCACCATCCAGTCCTGGGCGATGCGCTGCATCCAGATGGCGATCACGGCAATGAAGTGGCCGATCGCGAAGATCCTGAAATTGGGGACCTTCAGGGAGATGAAGGTATGCCGCCAGGGCAGCTTTTCACTCACGACGGCGAGTGGCTGGGTGACGGTGTCCGCGGGCGGAGGTGCGGACAGGGAATCGATGACGGGCTGGCTGACGTTTGCCGCTGAAGGCGGTGGGGGTGCCAAAGGTAGTCCTCGGATGGAGAGTTTCGGTGGGATGCGTTTAACGCTAAGGTTGCCAGCAACAATTATGGAAGCGTATTGCGCCTATAACTAGCATTGCGGAATGCAATGAGCTGCTTGCGGCACCAAGGAAAGCGGCGCAGTACTCCGGCCCGGCGCTGACCTGCGCTTTAGGAGTTCCGTGTTCGAACCTGTCCAGCTCCGTTCCTTTTTGGCCGTCGCGGAAACGTTGAGTTTCACCAAAGCCGCAGAGCGTCTTGGGCTCGCGCAGCCCACTGTCAGCCAGCATGTCCGCAAGCTCGAGGCGTCCGCCAAAAGGGTGCTGGTTGCCCGCGATACGCGCGAAGTCCGGCTCACCGATAACGGCGATGCCATGGCCGGTTTTGCCCGCAGCATCCTTGCCGCCCACGACTCCGCCGCCCGCTACTTTTCGGGTTCTGCCATGCGCGGACGCCTCCGATTTGGAACCGCCGACGACCTCGCCATTACGGGCCTCCCCCGCATCCTCCGAGAGTTCCGGCAGCTCTACCCGCAAATCAACCTGGAGCTCACCGTCAGCCAAAGCGACCAGCTCTACAAGCGGCTCAATGCCGGTCAACTGGACCTGGTCTTCGTGAAATGGGTAGCCGGAGCCAAGGAAGGCACGGTGGTCCGGCACGACAACTTCGCCTGGGTGGGCGTCGAGCAGACCGTCCTTGAACCCGGCGCACCCGTCCCGCTCATCGCCTACCCCGCGCCCAGCCTCAGCCGAAAACTCGCCATCGATGCTTTGGAAGCCGAGGGCCGGACCTGGCGGATCACGTGCAGCACCAAGCAAATCAGCGGGGTGCTTGCCGCAGTCCGGGCAGGCATTGGTGTGGCGGTGATGCCGGCGTCGCTGGTTCCCGAGGACTTGAAAGTCATCACTCAGAGGTTCGGACTGCCGCCCGTGGGGGACGTCGATTTCACCCTGATCCGCAACCCGCTGGCCAACGCCGAAGTGATCGATGCCCTCACCCAGGCCATCATGGGGCGGACGTTGAGTAAGTCGAACTAGTGGTCCGGGCGGCTCGGCCGATTTGATCTCGCGTAGTGCGTCGCACCCGTTTCCGCAGTGCGCACCCGTAACCTCTGGTGCGTGTGGCGGGAGCGGGTGCGGTGTCGCTGCCTGAGGGGTGCGCGCGGCGGGAACGGGCGCGCAAGACCGGCGGGAGCGGGCTCGGAAATGCTCAACAGGCGATACACCCTTACCGGGTAAGCGCATTCCCGGTATCCTGTGAAGCATGATCGACCTCACCACTCTGGCTGACCTCACGCCGGGCATTTGTTCCGTCACCCTTCGCTCGCACGGGATCGACGAGGTGGTCCGGATTTCCTCGAATGCGGGCCTTGCCGGCATCGAGTGGGGTACTGACGTCCATGTGAGTGATGTTGATTCCGCCGCGCACGCCAAGGCCGCCACTGAAGCCGCCGGACTGACAGTCCTATCGCTCGGCTCGTACTACCGTTGCGGCGCTTTTGGAGACTTCGGGCGGGCATTGGACCTTGCCACCGCGGTCGGCGCCCCAAGGATCAGGGTATGGGCCGGGGAGCTTGGCTCAGCCGGCGCGAGCCAGGAGCACTGGGATGCAGTGGTGAAGGACACGCAACGCATTGCCGATCTGGCCTCTGAACACGGCGTGGCCATTGCTTTCGAGTACCACGGCAACACTCTCACCGACTCCCCCGCCACCACCCTCGACCTCCTGAACCGGGTCAACCACGCCAACGTCGGCACTTACTGGCAGCCCGCCGTCGGACTTTCAGACCAGCAGGCGCTGGAGTCCCTCCACCAGGTCCTGCCGCATGTGGTGGGCGTGCATTGTTTCTCGTGGGGGCCGGAGGCCGAGCGCTTCCCGCTGCGCAACCGGAAACTGCTGTGGCAGACCGTCACCGATGTTCTGCGGGGCAACGGCAAGGACATGGACATCATGTTGGAATTCGTCGAGGACGACCTTCCGGACAACGTGCTCAACGACGCCGCTTTCCTGCACACCATCACTTTGGGCGAGGACTAACCTTTCCGGCGGACCACGCTGCCCGGGCTATACAGCCCAACCCATCCGGCGGAGCCACGCGGCGCAGAGCCCGGTCCATTGCTCGGCGCCGGGCGCGCCTGCTGCCAGGCCGATGCCGTGGATGCCGTTCGGAAACACATGCAGCTCCGTGGCAACTCCGGCCCTGCTCAGCGCTCCCGCGTAGGCCAGGCTGTGGCTGACAGGGACGGATTGGTCGTCGGCCGTGTGCCAGAGGAATGCCGGGGGTGTTGCCGGGGTGACGTGCAGTTCGGCGGACAGCTGCCGCAGGATTTCAGGCCCCGCTCCCTCGCCGGCCACGTTGTCCACGGACCCTTGGTGCACCGAATCCACGAAGGAAATGACCGGATAGCAGAGGATACTGAGGTCCGGCACGGACTCGCTGATGTCCAGCGCAGGCTCGCCCGTTGGCACCCGCACAGACAAAGTTGCGGCGAGATGCCCACCAGCCGAGAACCCGAGGACACCCACACGCGAGGGATCAACCTTCAGCCCGTGTCCTCCGCTGCGGATCCAGATCATGGATTGCTTGGCGGCGGCTAACGGCGCCGGGTGCCGATGGGGTGCCACTGGGTATCGGAGCACGAACGCGTGGATCCCCAGCGAAGCGAGCCACTCTGCCACGGGTTCGGCTTCATGGTCTGCCGTTTTCGCGTAGCCTCCGCCGGGCAGAACCAGGGCTGCGGGCGCCGCCAGACCGGAAGGCCCGACGGCGGGAATCACCGTGAGCGCTTGGGGCGCCTGAGCCTCCGCGGTGGTCATACCTGCGATTCCACCGGGGTTTCAGTGCTGCGGCGGAGCTTGACCGCGCCGCTGACGGGCGGGGTGTCAGGATCTCCTGCGGCGAGGCGTCCAATGTCCTCGAGCGGCAGATGCACCGTTGAAAGAGCGGGCCGGAAGTCGCGGAGGGTTTCAATATCGTCGAAGCCGGCAATCGTGGCGTCCCGGGGAATCCACACACCTTCGGGTCGGAGAGCAGCGGTAACGCCAATGGCCATGACGTCGTTCACCGCGAAGATGCACAGCCGTTCCGGGGATGCCTTGATCCGGTCTGCGAGCGCCAGGCCGGCTTCGTATCCACCGGCGCGGTTGAATCCGGTGCGGATGATTTCCGCTGTGGGCCTGCCGGCGTCTGCTAGTCCTCGCTGGAATCCGCGAACCCTGTCGTCGGAGGTGTAAAGCCCTTCGGGGCCGGCAACGATCAGGAATTCGCCGTGGTGGGTCGCGGCCAGTTCGGCGGCCAGCCCCGCAGCGAGTTCCTCGTTGGGGACTTTCACCACGTGGTAGCCCTCGGTGGTGGATGCTCCAACTACCGGGTGGCCCACCACTCCCACGTGCCCGCCGTTGCGGCAGTAGCGGTCCAGTTCGGCGGCGAGTTCAGTGTTTCCCTGCTTGTCCTCGGGGCGGACGGAGCGCGAGCCGGCGATCACGATGGAGTCGGCGCGGCGGGCAGCGAAGGCAGCTACTGCTTCCTTTTCGTCGTGCGGGGCACCGGATGTGCTGGCCAGCAGGACCATGCGGTTCTGTTGGCGGGCTGCTTCCTGGACGCCGCGGGCGATGGCGGAGAAGTAGGGATCGGCTATGTCGTGGACAATCAGGCCGATCAACCCTGAACTGGACTTTGCGAGCGCCTGCGCCTGCGCATTGGGAACATAGCCCAGCTTGTCGGCGGCTTCGCGGACGCGCTCGGCGATGTCCTCGGCCGGCTTGCGGGTGGAGCCGTTAAGGACCCGGGATGCCGTGGCCAGGGAGACCCCGGCCATACGGGCGACTTCACTCAGTGTGCTGGCGGCCACGGGGCCCTCCTTTTCTGCAAGCGTCGGGACTGGCGCTAAGGAAATTATGGCAGTTCTCGCAGAATTTTGGGAAAGCGCTTGCCAGCACGGCGCGCCATAGTGCATGATCGATTGCAGCGGGAATGCGCTTTCCCACATGACAGAAGTAAGCACCGGCAACGCTCAGCGGCCGGCACACAAGGCACTGGAGAAAACATGGGCTTCGAAACAAAGACGATCCGTATCGCCATGAACGGCATCACCGGCCGTATGGGCTACCGTCAGCACCTGCTGCGGTCCATCCTCCCCATCCGCGATGCCGGCGGCTTCACCCTCGAAGACGGCACCAAGGTTCAGGTGGAACCGATCCTGGTTGGCCGCAACGAAGCCAAGATCCGCGAGCTCGCCGAGCTCCACAAGGTCTCCGAATGGTCCACCGACCTGGACGCCGTCATCGCCGATCCCACCGTGGACATCGTGTTTGACGCTTCCATGACCAGCCTCCGCGCCGCCACCTTGAAGAAGGCAATGCGCGCCGGCAAGCACATCTTCACCGAAAAGCCCACGGCCGAGACCCTGGAAGAGGCAATCGAGCTCGCCCAGATCGGCAAGGAATCCGGCGTCACAGCAGGCGTTGTGCACGACAAGCTGTACCTCCCCGGCCTGGTCAAGCTCCGCCGTCTGGTGGATGAGGGCTTCTTCGGCCGCATCCTCTCCATCCGAGGCGAATTCGGCTACTGGGTCTTCGAAGGCGACGTCCAGGCCGCACAGCGTCCCTCCTGGAACTACCGCAAGGAAGACGGCGGTGGAATGACCACGGACATGTTCTGCCACTGGAACTACGTCCTTGAAGGCATCATCGGCAAGGTCAAGAGCGTCAACGCCAAGACCGCCACGCACATCCCCGCACGCTGGGACGAAGCCGGCAAGGAATACAAGGCCACCGCCGACGACGCCTCCTACGGCATCTTCGAACTGGAGACCCCGGGCGGCGACGACGTCATCGGCCAGATCAACTCCTCCTGGGCCGTTCGCGTCTACCGCGACGAACTGGTGGAGTTCCAGATCGACGGCACGCACGGTTCCGCCGTCGCCGGTTTGAACAAGTGCGTTGCGCAGCAGCGCGCCCACACCCCCAAGCCCGTCTGGAACCCGGACCTGCCCGTCACGGAATCCTTCCGCAGCCAGTGGCAGGAAGTTCCCGCCAACGCTGAACTGGACAACGGCTTCAAGCTGCAGTGGGAAGAATTCCTGCGCGATGTGGTCGCCGGCCGCGAGCACCGCTTCGGCCTGCTCTCCGCAGCCCGCGGCGTGCAGCTGGCTGAGCTCGGCCTGCAGTCCTCGGCTGAACGCCGCACCATCGACATCCCGGAGATCACCCTCTAATGACGTCACTGATTCTTCCCACCAACGACGGCGGCACCCGCGAGTACCGCCTGCAGGCGGCCACATCGTGGGTCAAGCCGACCGCTCCTTTGACCGCTCGCCGCGCCTACGCCGCAGCACACGTCATCCCTGAGGTCGCCGCGGACAACACCCCCGGCGCACCAGCACAGCTCGACTGGGATGCCACCCTGGCGTACCGGCACGAGCTGTGGTCCTATGGCTTGGGCGTTGCCGATGCCATGGACACCGCCCAGCGCGGCATGGGCTTGGACTGGGCCGCGACCCAGCAGCTCATCAAGCGCACCGGGGCCGAGGCCGCTTCCGTGGTGGCAGCAGGCAACGCCGCTATCGCCGGTAAGTCCGTCCGCGACCTCGTGTCCTGCGGCGCGGGCACCGACCAGCTGGACATTGCGACGCTCCCTGAGGGTGCGGCCGGAATCCAGGCCGTCATCGACGCTTACCGCGAGCAGATCGCGGTGGTCAGTGAGGCCGGACCCAAGGTCATCCTCATGGCATCCCGTGCCCTGGCCAAGGTTGCCAATGGTGCCGACGACTACCTGCACGTCTACTCGACGCTGCTTCAGGAAGTTGACCAGCCCGTCATCCTGCACTGGCTCGGCACCATGTTCGACCCCGCGTTGGCTGGCTACTGGGGCTCCGACGACGTCTCCGTCGCCACCGAAACGTTCCTCAGCCTGATCCGCGAGCACTCGGACAAGGTTGACGGCGTGAAGGTTTCACTGCTGGACGCTTCCCACGAGGTCGCCCTCCGCGCGGCCCTGCCTTCCGGTGTGCGCTTGTACACCGGCGACGACTTCAACTACCCGGAACTGATCGACGGCGACGAAACCCACCACTCGGACGCCCTTCTGGGCATCTTCGCTGCCATCTACCCGGCCGCTTCGGTCGCGTTGCAGAAGTACGACGCCGGCCAAGGTGCGGAAGGGCGCGCCATCCTGGACTCCACCCGTGAGCTCGGAAAGCACATCTTCAGCGCACCCACGTTCTACTACAAGACCGGCATCGCCTTCATGTCCTGGCTCAACGGCAAGCAGCCCGGTTTCCAGATGGTGGGTGGACTGCACTCGGGCCGCTCGGTGCTGCACTTGGCAAAGACCTTCGAACTGGCAGACCAGGCCGGTCTGCTGAAGGACCCCTCGCTGGCGGCGTTCCGCATGTCCGACTTCCTGCGGATCAACGGAGTAGGCGCATGAGCACGGACTTCTCACGACTCTCCCTGAACAGCGCCACCACCAAAAAGTGGACGTTGACCGAAGCCGTTGACGGTTGCGCCCGCGCAGGCATCCCCGCGATCGGGCCGTGGCGTGACCGCGTTGCCGAGGCCGGACTGGACAAGGCAGCCAAGCTCATCAAAGACGCCGGACTCCGTGTTTCCTCGTTGTGCCGCGGCGGCTTCCTGACGGCGGCCGATCCCGAGGGACAGGCCGCTGCATTGGCAGACAACTTCGAAGCCGTGCGCGAGGCAGTAGCGCTGGACACCCAGGAACTGTTCCTGGTGGTTGGCGGGCTCGCCCCGGGTGAGAAGGACGTCGTCGCCGCTCGTCAGCGTGTGGCGGACCGCCTCGAGGAACTGGTCCCCTTCGCCTCTGAAAACGGCGTCCGCCTGGTGCTCGAACCCCTGCACCCCATGTACGCCGCGGACCGCGCACTCATCTCCACCCTTGGCCAGGCACTCGATCTCGCAGCGCCGTACGACGCAAAGGCTGTTGGCGTCGCCGTCGACACCTTCCACGTCTGGTGGGATCCGGAACTGAAGGCGCAGATCGAACGTGCCGGCCGCGAAGACCGCATTGCCTCCTACCAGGTGTGCGACTTCAACCTGCCCATCGCTGCGGACGCGCTGTTGTCCCGCGGCATGATGGGCGACGGCGTGATCGACTTCGCCACCATCGGCACCTGGGTCAGGGACGCCGGATACAAGGGCGACATTGAAGTTGAGATCTTCAACCAGGACATCTGGGATGCCGATGGTGACAGCGTCCTGGAAACCATGAAGCAGCGCTACGCGGAGCTCGTCCTCCCGTTCGCGTAACAACGTGATCCTCCCGCGGATGCCCTAAGCTCCGCGGGAGGATCGCTCCAAAGCCAGCGGGCTCCTGCCAAGGTCACGGCAGGGGCCCGCTTTTGTGGTCCTGTGCCACCCATAGTCGCTGGGCAAGCGCCGCCGTCGGGCCTTCAGCGTGATGGGTTCGTGAACGGTGCGGCCACCACCCACTTTGATTGCTGGCATCGGTGGACACACCGCATTGTGCGTGTGTCGCGGAGCTTTGAGTTTCAAAGAAGGTGGTGGCCGCACGCCGGACTTTGTGTCAGCTATAAGTCCTTGAACGCGCAGGTGAGATAAGTGGTACACAGCTGAAACATTGCGTCGATGGGAGGAAACAATGGGCACCTACGCTGGATTTACCTGGACAAAGACGTCCACGAAACCCCTGAAAGGACACCACCATGATGCTCTTGAAGACACTGACCTTTTTCCTCGACGCCGGCGGCAGCCACAGCGGGCCGTCCGGCGATTCCGCCAGCGAACACGCCCCTGCTTTCGCCACCGAACGCCTGACCTCCAGCGCCTGGGAGGGCTGGTGGGATGACGCCGATCAGGGTTTCCCCGCCGAAGCCTGATCGCTCAGGAAGCTCGAGCAGTAAGCTGCATGCGGGCTGTCGGCCGGCCGATCAAGGTGACCGAGCCGCCGTCGAGCGCTTGCAGTTCCAGGCCGATGTTCCGCGAGCCGTCCTGCGGCACGACGGCTCGGACCTGAAAAACCTCACCGCTAATCTTTACTGAGTCGCCATTCTTGATTGACTTGAGTTTCTTGTTCTGCGCTTCGGCGCCCACGGTCGGGGTCTCCACTTCGGCTACTTACTTTTCGTCGACGTGTCGCCGTGGGTTTCACGGATTTCTTCGCCGTCCCGAATCACTTCATCGTCCTTTTCCTGCATCTTGTCACTCTTCTTGGTGTCTCGGGGCGGGAGTTGAATGCTCTCCTCGGCCTCAATGCCGCCCTGCAGTTGGCGGCCGCGCTCCATTTCGGCGTCGAATTCCGCGCCAAACAGCAAGGACATGTTAAGGATCCAGAGCCACAGCAGCATGATGATGACCCCCGCGAGGGCACCGTACGTCTTGTTGTAGTTGCTGAAGTTGGCGACGTAGAAACCGAAACCCAGCGATGCCAGCGCGAAAATCACCAAGGCAATGAGCGAACCCATGCTCATCCAACGGAACTTGGGCTGCTTGACGTTGGGGGTGAAGTAGTAGAGCACAGCGATGATCGCGACCACAATAACTATGAGGACGGGCCATTTGGCGATATTCCACACGGTCAAGAAGGTTTCGGACAATCCGATGGCACCGCCGATGGCCTCCGCCACGGGTCCGCTCAGGACCAGCATGGCCGCTGCCAGCGCAGCTCCGACGACGGCAACGATGGTCACGGCGAGCATGGTGCCGCGCAGTTTCACGAATCCGCGGCCCTCGTCCACTTCGTACACACGATTCATGGCCCTGCTGAAGGCTGTGGTGTATCCGGATGCCGACCAGAGCGCCACCAGAATTCCGATGATCAGCGTGAAGCCGGCGGCGCTGGACTGCGTCAGCTCCTCGATGGGTTGGCGCATTGCGTCCACACCCGGTCCAGGCGCGAACTGCTGGACAATGTCCAAGAGGGACGAGGTGGTTTTCCCAGCATCGCCAAAGATGCCGATCAGCGAAACCAATGCCAGGAGGGCGGGGAACAGCGAGAGGACGGCGTAGTAGGTCAGCCCTGCCGCTGCATCCGGGCACTGATCCTTGGTGAACTCCCGTAGCGTCCGCTTGGCGATATACATCCACGTGGGCTTGGCGAGGTCATTCGGACTGTCGGGTTTACGCGAATCCTCCGGAGAGGGAGCGGTCTGCGCCTTGGCCGTGCTGGTGTGGGCTGAGTCTTGAGTAGTCATGGGGCACTCGTCCGTGGGGTTGGTTTTCGCGAACAGCTGACCCATCAATAGTAAGCATACTGATGAATACTAGGAAGCGCCCACGCCAGTTAATCCCCACAAGGCGGGCTACGCCAGTTTGCTCGCCAGCAGGAACTCAAACGGCGACTCAATCACGGACCGGATCACTTGGCCGGCAGCGCCGAGGAGCGTTCCGGAGTGCTCAAGGGTGGAAACTGTGAGGTTGCCCGGATCCAGCAGACCTGGCGCGTATCGCTCCAAACTGGTCAGCAGTGCCGGCTTAAGCCACTCCGCAAGCACGGCGAAGTGCCCACCGAGGACGACGGCCTCAATGTCCATCAAGCGGGCAGAAGAGGCGAGCGCAACACCCAAGTACCTCCCGGCGTCGTGAACTGCCTGAGTGGCCTGCGGCTCCTGAGCAGCCAAGGCCGCCAGAAGCAGTTCCGTGCGCTCGCCCAGCGATCCCTGCGGAGTTCCGGCAGCCTCGAAAATGGCTTCCTGTCCAGCGAACGTTTCCAGGCACCCCGCGCCCCCGCAGGAACAGCCCGGCCCGTCAGGGTGGACCACAATGTGGCCGAGCTCGCCCGCCGTACCGCCAGGTCCGGTATAAAGCTCGGAGCCGATGATCACGCCACCGCCCACGCCGACTTCCCCTGAAACATAGAGGAAGTCCGGCTGTCCAGTGCCATACCAAAGCTCACCGAGAGCAGCACTATTGGCCTCATTGGAGAGCCGGACGCCCAGCGGGGCGCCCTCCAGCAGGGCCCGGGGATTCAGCTCCTCTTGCTCCCAGTGCAGGTTAGGCGCGGAAAGGACAAGGTTGCGCTGCGCATCCACCAGCCCCGGGACCGCAAGGCCACCACCCAGGATGGCGATGTTGGCGGCGGCGGCCTCGGCCTTCACCTCAGCCGCCAAGAGGCCAAGGCGTTCCATAACCTTGGCCGGAGCCAGACCGCGGTTCCGCGACTCCACCGCTGAGTGGAACCGGAGGTTTCCGCCAAGGTCCACCAGCCCAACAGCCAGGTAGTCAACGTTAATCTCCATTCCCACCACGCCGCGGCGCGAGCTGAGTTCGAGCCCCTGCCCCGGCCGACCCCGCTCCCCGTCACGATAGAGACCCACCTCGGAAACCAGCCCGGATTCCACGAGGTCTGCAACAAGGCTGGATACGGCGGCTTTAGTGAGTCCGGTCCCGGCCGCGAGCTGTGCGCGGCTGGGTTTGGCGTCGCCGGTTCGGGCGATGGAGTCCAAGACGAGCGAAAGATTTCGACGGCGGACGTCCCCTACGCGCCCAGGCGCGGCTGCTTCATTCACTGGCGTGGGACCTCCCTGCAGATTCAAAGAACTTTTTTCCGGCTTCCATTGACCATGATCCATTATCCCCCATATAGTTCAGATTGAAAACTAATTGGAATGCACTTCTTCAAGTTCTTCCCCAGTGCTTTGCAAAGGAGCAAATATGACCCCGCAGCCCACCCCGCAGGACCGCTTCACCTTTGGCCTCTGGACTGTCGGCTGGACCGGCGCAGATCCCTTCGGCGTGGCCACCCGCCCGGCACTGGACCCCGTGGAAGCCGTGCACAAACTCAGCGAGCTGGGCGCCTACGGCATCACTTTCCACGACAATGATCTGATCCCCTTTGACGCCACCGCCTCCGAGCGCGACCTCATCCTGAAGAACTTCAAGGCAGCCTTGGCGGAGACCGGGCTAAAGACACCCATGGTGACCACCAACCTCTTCAGCCACCCGGTGTTCAAGGACGGCGGGTTCACGTCGAACGATCGCTCCATCCGCCGCTTTGCCCTCAGCAAAATCCTCCGGAACATTGACCTCGCCGCGGAGCTTGGCGCAGAGACCTTCGTGATGTGGGGCGGCCGTGAAGGCAGCGAATACGACGGCTCCAAGGACCTCTCCGCAGCGCTGGACCGCATGAAGGAAGGCGTCGACACCGCAGCCGGGTACATCAAGGAAAAGGGCTACGGCCTCCGGATCGCGCTGGAGCCCAAGCCCAACGAACCCCGCGGCGACATCTTCCTCCCCACCGTCGGCCACGGCCTGGCGTTCATCGCCCAGCTCGAACACGGCGACATCGTGGGCCTCAACCCGGAGACCGGCCACGAACAGATGGCCGGGCTGAACTTCACCCACGGCATCGCCCAGGCCCTGTGGGCGGGCAAGCTCTTCCACATTGACCTCAATGGCCAGCGCGGCATCAAGTACGACCAAGACCTCGTTTTCGGCCACGGCGACCTCACCAGCGCCTTCTTCACGGTTGACCTGCTGGAGAATGGCTTCCCCAACGGCGGACCAAAGTACGACGGCCCCCGCCACTTTGACTACAAGCCCTCACGCACGGACGGCTACGACGGCGTGTGGGAATCGGCCAAGTCCAACATGTCCATGTACCTCCTGCTGAAGGAACGGGCTTTGGCCTTCCGCGCAGATCCGGACGTTCAGGAAGCACTCGCTACATCGGGTGTGTTCGAGCTGGGCGAGCCGACGTTGAACGCCGGCGAAACCACAGCGGACCTGCTCGCTGACGCCAGCGCCTTCGAAACGTTCGACGCCGATCAGGCCGCCGAACGCTCGTTCGCTTTCGTCCGCCTCAACCAGCTGGCCATCGAGCACCTGCTCGGCGCCCGCTAAATCAAACCACCACACTGATATCCCGCCGCCAGGTCGTTCCGGAATTCACTCCTGGAACGGCCTGGCGGCGACCCCAAAAGGATTAACGCATGCCTCTCGTAGCCGGGATCGATAGCTCAACCCAGTCCTGCAAAGTGATCATCCGGGACTCCGTCACCGGTGCCTTGGTGCGTCAGGGCAGGGCCTCCCACCCTGACGGCACCGAAGTCCACCCGGATCACTGGTGGACAGCCCTTCAGGACGCGATCACTCAGGCAGGCGGCCTTGACGACGTCGATGCCGTCTCCATCGGTGGACAGCAGCACGGCATGGTGTGCTTGGACGAATCCGGCAACGTCGTCCGACCGGCCTTGCTGTGGAACGACACCCGCTCGGCGCCCGACGCAGAGGAGTTAATCCTTGAAGCCGGTGGTGGCGATGCCGCCGCCGGGGCCGCGTATTGGGCCTCCACCACAGGCACAGTGCCCGTGGCATCCTTGACCGCAACCAAGCTTCGCTGGCTCGCACGGAACGAACCCGCCAATGCCCACCGTACGGCTGCGGTGTGCCTTCCGCACGATTGGCTGTCTTGGCGTTTGGCGGGTCACGGACCCGGAACCGGCCTGGCATCGTTGGAACTCCTCCGCACCGACCGCTCGGACGCCTCCGGCACAGGCTACTTTTCGGCAACCACCGGGAAGTACTTGCCCGAGGTCCTGGAACGCACGCTGGGCCACGTCCCGGTGCTGCCAACCGTCGTCGGGCCTTTGGAAGCGGCGGGCAAGACTCCCACAGGAGCGCTGATCGGCCCGGGTGCGGGAGACAACGCCGCAGCGGGGCTGGGCGTCAGCGCCGCCGTCGGGGACGTTGTTATTTCGATAGGAACCTCGGGGACGGTGTTCGCGGTATCAGATGTTCCTGCTCAGGATGCCAGCGGACTCGTGGCCGGCTTCGCGGATGCGACCGGCAACTATCTTCCGCTGGCCTGCACGCTCAATGCGACCCGGATCTTTGACGCGACAGCTGCACTTCTGGGAGTGACCCTGGCGGAACTCGGCAACCTGGCCCTGTCCGCCCCTGAAGGTGCGGAGGGGCTGACCCTCGTCCCGTACTTCGAAGGGGAGCGGACGCCCAATCTGCCCGATGCCGCAGGATCGCTCCACGGCATCACGGTTTCCAATTACACTCCCGCCAACATGGCCCGGGCAGCCATCGAGGGCGTGCTGTGTTCCTTGGCTGACGGGCTCGCTGCTCTGCAGGCGCAGAGTGTCTCTGCCCAGCGCATCATTCTGGTTGGCGGCGGAGCGCAATCAGACGCCGTCCAACAGATTGCAGCCTCAACATTCGGCTTGCCCGTCTTCGTTCCAAGGCCCGGCGAGTACGTGGCCGATGGCGCTGCCAGGCAGGCGGCAGGCGTTCTCACCGGTCAGCTCCCGGACTGGAAGCTTGAAGGCCGGGAGCTGACACCGCAGAGTGCTTCCGGGGTTCCCGGGGTCCTGGCCCGATACCGGCTTTACGCCGCGGGGGTCGCGAAAGGCTGATCCCGCAGCGGTGCTCTATCGTGACAGGGTGAGCATTGAACAATCTGCACATCAGCGACCTCCTGTCATGGAGGATGTGGCCCGCGTGGCAGGCGTCTCGCATCAAACCGTGTCGCGCGTCCTGAACAACCACCCCAACGTGAGTTCCAAGACCCGCGAGCGAGTGGAACAGGCAATCACAGAGCTCGGCTACCGCCGAAACACGGCTGCTCGCAGCCTGGTAACGCGGCGTTCCCAGACCATCGGCGTGCTCGGCAGCGAAATGGCCCAGTACGGGCCGTCCCACACCCTCCTTGGGGTCCAACAGGCAGCAAGGGACGCGGGCTATTTTGTGAGCGTCGCCGGTTTGCGGGAAGTCACCCCGGAGACCATCAAGGACGCTATTGCCCACTTCATGGACCAAGGCGTAGATGGGATTGTGGTGACAGTTCCGCACCCGGGTGCGCTCGACGTCCTCCGCGACGTCACCGCTCAGGTTCCGCTGGTGGCCGTAGGGTCTGTGGGCGATGAACACCTCAGCGGCGCCACGGTCGATCAGAAGCACGGGGCACGGCTTGCGGTCCAACACCTTATGGACCTCGGCCACACTCAGATCGGCCACTTGTCCGGGCCGTCCGATTGGATTGATGCTGCCGCCCGCATCGAGGGCTGGCGGGAGGCGCTGACTCAGGCCGGCCTAAAGCCAGCCACGCTGATCGAGGGCGACTGGAGCGCCGAATGTGGTTATAGGGAGGGCCTGAAGATTGCGGCCGACCGTTCCGTGACCGCTCTCTTCGTCGCTAATGACCAGATGGCTCTTGGCGTCCTCCGCGCGTTCCATGAAACAGGGGTCCAAGTCCCCGGCGATCTCAGCGTGGTGGGTTTTGACGACCAACCAGAGTCGGCGTTCTTCATTCCCCCGCTGACCACGGTGGCGCAGGACTTTGAGGAGCTCGGCCAACGCTGCATCGGCTTGCTGTTGGATCGCCTCGAAAACGGCAACACCGCCTCGGCCGCCACCGTCACACCCCGCCTGGTCATCCGCTCCACCACGGCCCCCGTAGCAAAGTAGCCCCCCTCCCCCAACTAAGTCGCAGATCAGGTCGTTCCCAGCGCTGAGAACGACCTGATCTGCTACCTACTTGGGGGCGCCCGGTATGAACCCGCGTCATGAGCCTCGTTTCCACACGGTTGGCTCTTGACATCAAAGTTGTGAGCGCTAACAATTGCATCAGACCTTCTTTACTTTCCACCCCGACCCCCGGCAATGAGGCCTTGGCCAGCCGGATGGAGACCCCATGAATACCCCAGAAAATCTTCCGCTCGACGAACTGTTCGTCATCGGCGTGGACTACGGCACGTTGTCCGGCCGCGCCGTCGTTGTGCGCGTATCCGACGGCGCCGAACTCGGCAGCGGCGTGTTCGAATACCCGCACGCTGTGGTGACAGACAAAGTCCCCGGCAGCAGCCAACGACTCCCGGCCGACTGGGCGCTCCAAGTCCCCAACGACTACCGCGACGTCCTGCGCAATGCTGTGCCGGCCGCCGTCGCTGACGCCGGTATCAACCCGGCCAATGTGGTGGGCATCGCCACCGACTTCACCGCGTGCACCATGGTTCCGACGACGGCGGACGGCACGCCGCTGAACGAACTGGAACGCTTCGCTGACCGGCCGCACGCTTTCGTGAAGCTCTGGCGTCACCACGCGGCCCAGCCGCAAGCTGACCGCATCAACCAACTCGCAGAAGAACGCGGCGAGTCCTGGCTCCCGCGCTACGGTGGACTGATTTCCTCTGAATGGGAGTTCGCCAAGGGCCTGCAGCTTCTCGAGGAAGACCCTGAAGTTTACGGCGCCATGGACCACTGGGTTGAGGCAGCCGACTGGATCGTGTGGCAACTCTGCGGCAGTTACGTCCGCAATGCCTGCACCGCCGGATACAAGGGCATCTATCAGGACGGCAACTACCCGTCCAAGGACTTCCTGGCTGCACTCAACCCCGACTTCAAGAACTTTGTGTCCGCAAAGCTTGAACACACCATCGGCCGCCTGGGAGATGCCGCGGGCTATCTGACCGAGGAAGCAGCAGCGTGGACCGGACTTCCGGCAGGGATCGCCGTGGCCGTGGGCAACGTGGACGCCCACGTCACCGCCCCGGCCGCGAACGCCGTCCAGCCCGGACAGCTCGTCGCGATCATGGGAACGTCAACGTGCCACGTCATGAACGGCGACGTCCTGCGTGAAGTCCCGGGCATGTGCGGCGTGGTGGACGGCGGGATCGTGGACGGGCTGTGGGGTTACGAAGCCGGCCAGTCAGGAGTGGGCGACATCTTCGGCTGGTTCACCAAGAACGGCGTCCCACCCGAATACCACCAAGCCGCCAAGGATAAGGGCCTGGGTATCCACGAATACCTCACCGAACTCGCGGAGCAGCAGGCCATCGGCGAGCACGGCCTCATCGCGTTGGACTGGCACTCGGGCAACCGCTCCGTGCTGGTGGACCACGAACTCTCCGGCACCGTGGTGGGCCAAACACTGGCCACCAAACCCGAGGACACCTACCGGGCATTGCTTGAAGCCACAGCGTTCGGCACCCGCACCATCGTGGATGCCTTCCGCGATTCCGGCGTCCCGGTCAAGGAATTCATCGTGGCCGGCGGGCTGCTGAAGAACAAGTTCCTGATGCAGGTGTACGCCGACATCACCGGCCTGCAGCTCTCCACCATCGGATCGGAGCAGGGCCCCGCACTGGGCTCGGCGATCCATGCTGCAGTGGCTGGCGGGAAGTACAAGGACATCCGTGAAGCCGCCGCCGCCATGGCCTCGGCTCCGGGCGCTGTCTACACGCCGATCCCGGAAAACGTGGCCGCCTACGAGGTCCTCTTCCAGGAATACCGGACCTTGCACGACTACTTCGGCCGCGGCACCAACAACGTCATGCACCGGCTCAAGGCCATTCAGCGCGCCGCGATTCAGGGTTCACAGACCCAGGCCACCGTCCTGGAAGGAGCCTCCGCATGAGCGCCCTGCTGGAAACCATCGCCCGGGTCCGCAAGGAAGTCTGCGAACTCCACGCCGAGCTGACCCGCTACGAGCTGGTGGTCTGGACAGCCGGCAACGTCTCGGGCCGAATCCCTGGGCACGATCTCATGGTCATCAAGCCGTCCGGCGTTTCCTACGACGAGCTCACACCGGAGCTCATGGTGGTCACCGATCTTTATGGCACACCTGTGCGGGGAATGAACACCGGCAGCGCGGGAACCGTGGATTGGGGCAACCCGGATCTCTCCCCGTCCTCTGATACCGCCGCACATGCCTACGTGTACCGGCACATGCCAGAGGTAGGCGGAGTGGTGCACACGCACTCCACCTACGCCACGGCCTGGGCCGCGCGCGGTGAGGAAATCCCCTGCGTACTGACCATGATGGGCGACGAATTCGGCGGATCCATTCCCGTGGGACCGTTCGCGCTCATAGGCGACGATTCCATCGGCCAGGGCATTGTGGAGACGCTCAAGAACTCCAACTCCCCCGCAGTGCTCATGCAAAACCATGGGCCTTTCACCATCGGCAAGGACGCCCGCAGCGCAGTCAAAGCCGCCGTGATGTGCGAGGAAGTGGCCCGGACGGTCCACATCTCCCGCCAGCTCGGCGATCCGCTGCCCATCGACCCTGCCAAGATCGAGTCGCTCTACGACCGATACCAGAACGTCTACGGCCGCTAATCCGCCTCAGCCGGCAGCCGCCAGCACCCATACCCGGACCACACCCAGGAGCCACGAAAATGCCCAGCGCCACCACATCATCCGCCAACAACACGTCCCTCAAACAGTTCGAGGTCTGGTTCCTCACCGGCAGCCAGCACCTGTATGGCGAGGACGTCCTCAAGCAGGTCGCAGCGCAGTCGCAGGAGATTGCCAACGCCCTGAACGCCAACAGCGACGTGCCGGTGAAGCTCGTGTGGAAGCCGGTCCTCACCGATTCTGATGCCATCCGCCGCACCGCACTGGAAGCCAATGCGGATGACGCAGTGATCGGCGTGACCGCATGGATGCACACGTTCAGCCCCGCAAAGATGTGGATCCAGGGCTTGGACCTGCTCCGCAAGCCACTACTGCACCTGCACACCCAAGCCAACCGGGACCTTCCTTGGGCTGACATCGACTTCGACTTCATGAACCTCAACCAGGCCGCCCACGGTGACCGTGAATTCGGTTACATCCAGTCGCGCCTCGGCGTGCCGCGGAAGACCGTCGTCGGGCACGTCAGTAATCCAGAGGTCGCCCGCCAAGTGGGCGCATGGCAGCGTGCCTCGGCCGGATGGGCCGCCGTCCGTACGCTGAAACTGACCCGCTTTGGCGACAACATGCGCAACGTCGCCGTCACCGAAGGCGACAAGACCGAAGCCGAGCTGCGCTTCGGCGTCTCGGTAAACACGTGGTCCGTCAACGAGCTCGCCGAAGCGGTCCACGGTGCCAACGAGTCCGACGTCGACGCCTTGGTTGCCGAGTACGAGCACCTTTACGAAGTGGCTGACGAGCTGAAGGCCGGCGGAACCCGCCACGAGTCGCTGCGGTACAGCGCCAAGATCGAGCTGGGGCTCCGCAGCTTCCTGGAGGCTAACGGTTCCGCGGCCTTCACCACGTCCTTCGAGGATCTTGGCGAACTACGCCAACTCCCTGGCATGGCAGTCCAGCGCCTCATGGCTGACGGTTACGGCTTTGGCGCGGAGGGCGACTGGAAGACCGCCATCCTGGTTCGCGCGGCGAAAGTCATGGGCGGGGATCTGCCCGGCGGTGCCTCGCTGATGGAGGACTACACCTATCATTTGGAGCCAGGCAGCGAGAAAATCCTGGGTGCCCACATGTTGGAGGTCTGCCCATCACTGACCGCCAAGAAACCGCGCGTCGAGATCCACCCGCTGGGAATCGGCGGCAAGGAAGACCCCGTCCGCATGGTGTTCGATACCGACGCCGGGCCGGGAATCGTCGTCGCACTGTCCGATATGCGCGACCGGTTCCGCTTGGTGGCGAACGTGGTGGACGTCGTCGACCTCGACCAGCCGCTGCCCAACTTGCCCGTAGCCCGCGCGCTCTGGGAACCGAAGCCCAACTTCGCCACCTCCGCCGCCGCGTGGCTCACTGCCGGCGCCGCGCACCACACGGTATTGTCCACGCAGGTGGGTCTGGAGGTGTTCGAGGACTTCGCCGAAATCGCCAAGACCGAACTTCTCACCATCGACGAGGACACCACCATCAAACAGTTCAAGAAGGAACTCAACTGGAACGCCGCGTACTACAAGCTGGCCGGCGGCCTGTGAGCACCGAATTCACGCTGGGCGCGGGCGGTTACACAGCAGTTGTGACCATCCGCGCTGCCGCGCTGCGCGTTCTGCAGTTTGAGGGCAGGGACCTCATCGTCCCGTTTCCGGAGGGCGGTCCGATCCCGGATTACCGCGGCATCATTGCTGCTCCGTGGCCCAACAGGATCGCGGACGGCAAATACACGTTCGACGGCGTCGATCACCAGTTGCCTGTCAACGAACCTGAGCGGGGCACTGCCCTGCACGGGCTCGCCTTCCCGCTCGATTGGACTCCGAAGGAGTCCGACGCCGGTTCGCTCACCCTCACCTGCACCGTGGGGCCCACGGCGGGTTACCCGTTCGTGCTGGAGCTTTCGGCCCGGTTTGTGCTGGACCACGCCGGGCTTCACACGTCGGTCACGGCCCGGAACGCCGGCAGCATCGCGGCGCCTTATGGCGTCTGTCCGCACCCGTATCTCGTGGCCGGGTCCTCGCCCTTGGACGAGTGGATCCTCGAGTTCGCCGCTGACTCGTTCCTTGAGGTCACGCCCGACAGATTGCTGCCCGTTGGTGTTGCGGGCGTGGACGGGCACGCCTACGACTTCCGTACCCCGCGCGCCATCGGCAGCACCGAGATCGACCACGCCTTCACAGGAATAACGTTCGACGACGGGCTGGCGCGGCTTTCCGTGCGGGACCCGGCGGGCACCGGCGTCGGAATGTCCTGGGACGAAAGCTGCCAGTGGCTGCAAATCCATACGGCTGACAAGCCGGCACCGATTCCGGGCAGGATCGGCCTCGCCGTGGAGCCCATGACCTGCCCGCCGGATGCCTTCAACAGCGGAACAGACCTGATCCGCCTGGAACCCGCGGCCGAGCACACGGCCTCGTGGAGCATCTACGCGCTGTAATTGACCCAAGTAGGTAGCAGATCAGGCCGTTCTGAACGCTGAGAACGGCCTGATCTGCTACCTACTTGGGTGCGCCGCGGCCGAGTCTAAGCGCCGGCAGTGCTTTGGCGGACCACAAGCTCGGGGGTGAACACGACGGACCGGTGCTTGGTTCCGCCGCTCTCCTGTTCTTCCGCGAGCAGCTCGATCGCGGTCCGGCCCAGCGCCTCAGTGGGCTGGCGGATGGAAGACAACGGGACCACTGCGGAAATGGCGAAATCGATGTCGTCATAGCCAATGAGCGCGATGTCCTCCGGAATCCGGACGGTCCGCAGCATGGTCAGCGATTGCATGACGCCGAGCGCCAGAAGGTCGTTGGAGCAGAAAACGGCTTCGGGACGCTTTTCCGGCGAGCGTTCCACCAGCTTGTTGCCCACCTGTCGTCCGGCGAGGACTGTCTGCCCGGCGGAGTCGAGCACCTCAATGCTGGCACCGGTCACCTCGCCCACGGCGCGCTGCGCGCCCTTGAGTCGGCTGGCTACCTGTCGGATGGTGGGGGTGCCAACAAAGGCCAGACGACGGCGGCCCGTGTCCAGCAGGTGCTTGGCGGCCAGATACCCACCTTCCTGGTCGTCCACGGAGACTGAGCTGCAGCGATCGGTGTCGGCGAGTTCGTCCACCAGAACCGTGGGAACGCCACGTTCGCGGAGCGTATCAATGCGCCCTGAAACGTCACCCACTGGAGAAATCAAGAGACCCTGTACGCGCTGCTCTTGGAAAAGGTCCATGTAGTGGGCTTCGCGGGAGGAGTCCTGACCGCTGTCCCCCACCAGCACTACGCTGCCCAAGGCCGCCGCCGCATCTTCCGCCGCGCGGGCTACGGAGGAGAAGAAGGGGTTTCCAACGTCCAACACGATCAGGCCAATGGTGCGGCTTTGGCCGGCGCGGAGCTGACGGGCGGCGTCGTTGCGGACGAAGCCGAGCTCAGCAATGGATTTGAGGACGCGTTCCTTGGTCCTCTGCGAAACCCTGTCCGGATAGTTCAGCACATTGGAAACAGTTCCCACTGCTACCTGGGCGTGAGTGGCAACGTCTTTGATGCTGGCTGTCTGGGACATGCTTTCCGATCTCCGCTGGCTGACGTCAATGTGTTGGAAACGCCTTGACACCCTCCCGTTTACGAGGGTAATTTGAATCGTAACAAATGAAACGATTCAAAGACGAGTAACCCTGGAGATCCGCACATGAGGGTTTGTTTCCGCTCTTCAGTCCAGCCTGAACTGATGGCCGAGTACAAGCAGCGCCACGCCGCCGTATGGCCGGAGATGCTGTCCGCACTGAAAAACGCAGGGTGGAACAACTACTCCCTGTTCCTCGCTCCCGATGGCCAGCTGATCGGCTACCTGGAATGCGAAGACTACGCAGAAGCGCAGGCCCGCATGGCAATCACGGAGGTTAACGCCCGCTGGCAGGCCGAGATGGCAACCTTGTTCGCCAACAATGACCTCCCTCCAGACCAGGGCTTCGAAATCGTCGAGGAAGTTTTCAACCTTGAGGATCAGCTCGCCGGAGCAGGCGTCACAGATGCCGCCAGCCCCACACACATCAACAAGCACGCCGCCCACGAATACCAAAAGGAACAAGCATGAACACCACAGAATCGGCCCTGGGCCGTCTAGGGGAACTGGCCATTGAAGTGCCGTCCTGGGCCTACGGAAATTCCGGGACCCGGTTCAAGGTCTTCGGCACCCCGGGTACTCCGCGCACCGTTCAGGAAAAGATCGCCGACGCCGCCAAGGTTCACGAACTCACGGGGCTCGCTCCTACTGTGGCGCTGCACATTCCCTGGGACAAGGTTGATGACTACGCCGCGCTCCGCGAATACGCTGCAGGGTTGGGCGTGGGGCTGGGCACCATCAACTCCAACACCTTCCAGGATGACGAGTACAAGTTCGGTTCCCTCACCTCGTCCAACCAGTCAGTGCGTCGCCGGGCCATCGATCACCACCTGGAGTGCATCGAGATCATGCACGCCACCGGGTCCAAGGACCTTAAGATCTGGCTTGCTGACGGCACCAACTACCCCGGCCAGGATGACATCCGCGGCCGCCAGGACCGCCTTGCCGAGTCCCTCCAGGAGATCTACGCGGGCCTCGGTGACGAGCAGCGCCTGGTCTTGGAGTACAAGTTCTTCGAGCCCGCTTTCTATCACACCGATGTTCCAGACTGGGGAACCTCCTACGCGCAGACCCTTGCACTCGGCGAGAAGGCCTTCGTCTGCCTGGACACCGGCCACCACGCTCCGGGTACCAACATCGAGTTCATCGTGATGCAGCTCCTGCGACTGGGCAAGCTGGGCTCGTTCGACTTCAACTCCCGCTTCTACGCCGATGATGACCTGATTGTTGGCGCAGCTGATCCGTTCCAGCTGTTCCGCATCATGCACGAGGTCATCCGCGGTGGCGGCTTCGGCAAGGACTCCGGTGTCGCGCTGATGTTGGACCAGTGCCACAACCTCGAAGAGAAGATCCCGGGCCAGATCCGCTCGGTCCTCAACGTCCAGGAAATGACCGCCCGCGCCCTGCTGGTGGACACCGCAGCACTCTCCGAAGCACAGCGTGCCGGGGATGTCCTGGCCGCCAACGGCATCTTCAACGATGCCTTCTACACCGATGTCCGCCCGGTCCTGGCTGAGTGGCGCGAATCCCGCGGCCTGCCCGCCGACCCGATGGCCGCGTACAAAGCCAGCGGATACCAGAAGAAGATCAACGAGGACCGCGCAGGCGGCCAGCAAGCCGGATGGGGCGCATAAAAGGCATGAACATGCAGAACACAGCCAAGATTGTTGAAGACCTGATTTCCCGTTCCAACCGCCTCGGTGCGGACAAGCGGAACACCAACTTCGCCGGCGGCAACACCTCCGCCAAGGGCACCGAGAAGGATCCTGTCACTGGCCAGGACGTTGAGCTCCTGTGGGTCAAGGGCTCCGGCGGAGACCTCGGCACGCTGAAGGCTGAGAACCTGGCTGTCCTCCGGCTGGACCGCTTGCAGGCGCTCAAGTCCGTTTACCCCGGCGTCGAGCGTGAAGACGACATGGTGGCCGCGTTCGATTACTGCCTGCACGGAAAGGGCGGCGCTGCGCCGTCCATCGATACCGCCATGCACGGGCTCGTGGACGCTGCGCACGTTGACCACCTGCACCCTGACTCGGGGATTGCCATCGCGACGGCGGTGGACGGCGAAGCCCTGACCTCAAAGGTCTTCGGCGACAAAGTGGTGTGGGTTCCCTGGCGCCGCCCCGGATTCCAGCTCGGCCTGGACATCGCGGCGATCAAGGAAGCCAACCCGCAGGCCATCGGCACCATCCTGGGCGGCCACGGCATCACCGCCTGGGGCGCCACCAGTGAAGAAGCAGAGGCCAACTCGCTCTGGATCATTGACCAGGCCGAGAACTACATCAAGGACAACGGCAAGACCGAACCCTTCGGCGCCAAGCTCCCTGGCTACGGCGCCCTGCCGGAAACGGAAAGAAAAGCCAAGGCAGCCGCCCTCGCACCCGTGATCCGCGGCCTGGCTTCCACGGACAAACCGCAGCTGGGGCACTTCAGTGACGACGCCGTCGTGCTTGAATTCCTTGAGTCCGCAGAGCACCCGCGCCTCGGCGCGCTGGGCACCTCCTGCCCGGACCACTTCCTGCGCACCAAGGTCAAGCCGCTGGTCCTGGACCTGCCGGCCGACGCCACCATCGAGGAGTCAACCAACCGCCTGAAGGAGCTGCACGCCGCGTACCGCGAGGACTACCAGGCGTACTACGACCGACACGCAGACGCTGATTCGCCCGCGCTACGTGGCGCTGACCCGGCCATCGTGCTGATCCCCGGCGTGGGCATGTACTCCTTCGGCAAGGACAAGCAGACCGCCCGCGTGGCCGGCGAGTTCTACATCAACGCCATCAACGTGATGCGCGGCGCCGAGGCCATCTCCACCTACGCCCCCATCGAGGAATCCGAGAAATTCCGCATCGAGTACTGGGCGCTGGAAGAAGCCAAGCTCGCCCGCATGCCCAAGCCCAAGTCCCACGCCACCCGCATCGCACTGGTGACCGGCGCGGCGTCGGGCATCGGCAAGGCGATCGCCACCCGGTTGGCGTCCGACGGCGCGTGCGTAGTGATTGCCGACCTCAACCTTGAGAATGCGCAAAAGGTCGCCGAGGAACTGGGCGGTTCCGACGTCGCCATCGGCGTCCAGGCCGATGTCACCGATGAAGCCCAGATCGCTGCTGCCATCCAGGAAGCCGTGCTCGCGTTCGGCGGCCTGGATCTGGTGGTCAACAACGCCGGCCTGTCCATTTCCAAGCCGCTGCTGGAAACCACGGAGAAGGACTGGGACCTGCAGCACAACGTCATGGCCAAGGGCTCGTTCCTGGTGTCCAAGGCCGCGGCCAAGGTGATGATCGATCAGGGCCTGGGTGGGGACATCATCTACATCTCCTCCAAGAACTCCGTGTTCGCCGGACCCAACAACATCGCCTACTCCGCCACCAAGGCTGACCAGGCGCACCAGGTCCGCCTGCTCGCTGCTGAATTGGGCGAGTATGGTGTCCGCGTCAACGGCATCAACCCCGACGGCGTGGTCCGCGGCTCCGGCATCTTCGCCGGCGGCTGGGGCGCCAAGCGCGCCGCTGTATATGGCGTGGACGAGCAGGAACTGGGTAAGTACTACGCCCAGCGCACGCTCCTCAAGCGCGAAGTCCTCCCGGAACACGTGGCCAACGCCGCGTCCGTGCTCACCAGCAACGAGCTCTCCCACACCACCGGCCTCCACATCCCCGTGGACGCCGGCGTGGCAGCAGCCTTCCTCCGCTAGGACCGACAGTGACCAACGGAACCACCGTGAACACCGCCCCGGCACATGCCGGGGCGGTGTCCGCTCCGCAGACAAACCAGGTTTTTGCCGCCATCGACATCGGCGCCTCCTCCGGCCGCGTCATGCTGGGTCGCGTCTCCCCCTCCACAGGCGTCTCCCTTGAGACGATCCACCGCTTCCCCAACGGGGTGGTGGAGCTCGACGGCGGACTCCACTGGGACTTCGACGCCCTGTTCGCTGAGGTACTCAAGGGTTTGGCAGCCGCCGCTTCCGTGGCTGGCGCCAACGGGGAACGCATTGTGAGCATCGGCATCGACACCTGGGCTGTGGACTACGGCTTGGTGAACGACGCCGGCGAACTCACCTCGGTTCCGTTCAGCTACCGGGATGAGCGCAGCCGGGCAACGGTGGAGCGGGTCCATGCAGTTATTCCCCCTGAGAAGCTGTACGCCACCACCGGCTTGCAGTATTTGCAGTTCAACACCGTGTATCAGCTCGCTTCAGAACCGAATCTGGACGGTGTGCAGGCTCTTCTGATTCCGGACCTGATCGCGTTCCTGCTCACCGGTGTTCGCCGCACCGAGGCCACCAACGCCTCCACTACAGGACTGTTCGACGCTGTTGCGGGCCAGTGGGCCACGGAGTTCCTGGACGCTCTGGGCCTGCCCCGGAACACCTTCTCTGAGCTCATCCAGCCCGGAGAAACCGTGGGCACACTGTTGCCGGCGATCCTTGAGCAGACGGGCCTGCCCGCAGACACCACAGTGGTGGCCGTGGGCTCACATGACACAGCCTCGGCGGTGGCAGCCGTTCCCGCGCAGGAACAGCACTTTGCCTACATCTCTTCCGGCACCTGGTCGCTGGTGGGCGTGGAACTGAACAAGCCCGTGCTCACTGACCCGAGCCGGAAGGCCAACTTCACCAACGAACGCGGTGTGGACGGCACCATCCGATACCTCCGCAATGTCGGTGGCCTGTGGTTGCTCAGCGAATGCCAGAGGGCTTGGGCTGCGCAGGGATTCAGCCAGTCGCTGCCCGCGTTGCTCGACTCGGCTGCCGCACTGCCAACCGGCGGTCCACAGATCAACGCTGACGACCCCGCGTTCACGGCGCCGGACAACATGCCGGACCGCATCCGCGCTGCCGTGCGCAACACCGGTGCCGTGCTCCCGGACCGGCCCGCCGCCGTCGTGCGTTGCATCATGGACAGCCTCGCGGCCGGTTACGCGCGGACTCTTGCCGACGCCGAGCGGCTAACGGGCCGCAGCACCGGCGTGGTGCACATTGTGGGCGGCGGTTCGCAGAACCGGCTCCTCTGCCAGCTCACTGCGGACGCCACGGGCAAAACCGTGATCGCGGGACCTGTGGAAGCGACCGCGCAGGGCAATGTCCTGGTGCAAGCACGCGCTGCGGGCGTGGTGGCCGGCGGGCTGGCTGAGCTGCGCGCGCTGGTGGTGGCAGGCGAAGAACTGGTGCGCTACGAGCCAGCCCAGGAGGTCAGCGACGTGGCATCCTGACCTTCTTTGGCAAAGGGATGGCCGTGAAACAACCTGCAGGGGTTGTTTTGCGGCCATCCTTCGTTCAATCAAGGTCAGGAAGCCGCACGGCCACCAGCCCGAGTCTGGTACGTCACAGCGCCGGGTGAGGGTGCCGCGCTAAACTGATCGCATTATGATCCGCACAATGTTCAAGTCCAAGATTCACCGTGCAACGGTGACCCATGCCGACCTCCACTACGTCGGTTCGGTCACTGTCGACCTGGACCTCCTGGACGCGGCCGACATCCTTCCCGGCGAGCTCGTCTCCATTGTGGACGTCACCAACGGTGCCCGGCTGGAGACGTACACCATTGCCGGCGAGCGCGGTTCCGGCGTGATCGGGATCAACGGTGCAGCGGCACACATGGTCCACGTTGGTGACACCGTCATTCTCATCACCTACGCGGAGATGACCACCGAAGAGGCCCGGACTTATGAGCCCCGTGTGGTCCACGTAGGCAAGGACAACAAGATCACGCAGCTGGGCAACGATCCCGCCGAGGGCCACACCCCCGGCCTCATGCGCCCGCCGCATGCGCTCAGCAACGCAGCGCACCTCAGCTAAGGCTCCACAACAACGCTCGACGTCGGCACTTACCGAAGTGCCGACGTCGAGCGCGTTGTGAGTCCGTATGACGGAACTCTCAGCAGAAAACGCTTACTTGGGAGGCGGTTCTGGCTAGGCTGGGAACCGTGATCCACCGAAACCCCACCCGCAAACTGTCATGATTGGCGTCCTGTCCGGGTTTTTCGTGGTGTGGGCCATCATTCTGGTGGGCATGTTTGTTGGACGTCGGAACATCCTGGGTGAGAACGCCCGGTCCGTGTTGAGTTCGCTGACGTTCTTCGTGGCCAGCCCGGCTCTCCTGTTCGAGACCTTGAGTAAAGCCAAACTGCATGACGTCTTCGCGGCTCCCCTGCTGGTCACGGCCGTGGGCGCCGTACTGACGGGCCTGCTGTTCTTCCTGATGGTGAAGTTCTGGCTCAAACGCAGCATGCCGGAGTCGCTCATGTCGTCCATGAGCGCGTCCCTGGCCAACTCGGCCAACCTCGGCATCCCCATTGCCGTCTACGTGCTGGGTGACGCCAGCTATGTGGCGCCGCTGCTGATATTCCAGTTGGCGTTCTTCACGCCGATGTACCTCATGGCCCTCGATGCCAGCACCAGTTCGCATCGCACCACTCCCCTGCGTTTCCTGCTGATGATCGTGAAGAACCCCATGATCGTGGGCTCGGCGCTCGGGTTGCTGGTGGCCGGTACTGGTTTCCAAGTCCCTGCGCTGATTGTGGAACCCATCCACCTCATTGGCGGCGCAGCGATTCCGGCCATGCTGATGGCCTTCGGCATGAGCCTGAACGGATCCAAGCCCCTGCGGAAGGCCTCAGGACGCCGCTTGGACACTTTGCTGGCGAGCGGATTCAAGCTGGTGGTCCACCCTCTGATCGCGTACCTGTTCGCTCGCTTCGCCTTGGGCATGGACGGTCACGCACTGTTTGCCGTGGTGGTCACGTCCGCGTTGCCCACAGCCCAGAACGTGTTCGTTGCGGCCAACCGTTACCAGGCAGGCATCACCGTAGCCAAGGACACCGTGCTCATCACCACCATCGTGGCCGTACCTGCCATGATCGCCGTGGCGCTGCTGCTCGCCTAGCGCCCCCTCACCCAAGTAGGTAGCAGATCAGGCCGTTCCCAGCGCTGAGAACGACCTGATCTGCGACCTAGTTGGGTTACTCCACGTCCGCGCTGGCCAGGTAATAATCCAGAAGCTGGGCGCAGCGGATGAAGCCCAGATGCGAGTACGCCTGAGGATGGTTGCCCAGATGCGTTTCCGTGCCGGGATCATATTCCTCCGGCAACAGGCCCGTGGGTCCGAACAATGCCACCAACTGATTGAACAACTCCAAGGCATCATCCAGGCGGCCAACAGCAAGGTACGCCTCGATCAGCCAAGTAGTGCAAATGTGGAAGCCGCCCTCCAAACCCGGCAGACCGTCGTCGTACCTGTACCGGAAAACGGTGGGTCCCACGCGCAACTCGCGCTCAACCGCAGTGACGGTATCCAGGAAGCGCTGGTCCTGAACATCCAACAGACCCGAGAGCCCAATGTGGAGGACCGCGGCGTCCAAGTCAGGGCTGTCGTAAGCCACAGTGTAAGAAGCTGCCGACGAATCCCAGCCCTCGCGAAGGACTTCCTCCCGGATTGCCCGGGCAGTGGGCTCCCAGTCAGCGTGGGGTGTGCGCCCATGCAAAGCGGCAGCCCGGAGGGCCCGGTCCAGCGTGACCCAGCACATCACCTTGGTGTAAACGTGGTGCCTTGGGGCCCGCCGCGCTTCCCAAATCCCGTGATCAGGTTCGTGCCAGCGGGCCAGCACCGCGTGGGCCATCTGCTCCATCAGGAACCAGTGTTCATCGGGCAGGAACCCGCGGCGCTCGGCAAGATCATGGATCAACTCGGCGATGGGCCCAAACACGTCCAGCTGCACCTGGTGGTCCGCCGCGTTGCCAATACGAACCGGCCGCGAGCCCGCGTAGCCGGGCAGGCTTTCCACGATGGCCTCCGTGGAGAGCGGCGCCCCGGTCACCGAGTAGAGCGGATGCAGCCACTCGGGCCCCGGCGCATTCTGGAGGATACGGTCCAGCCAGGCCAGGAAACCGTCGGCCTCCTGCGAGGAGCCCAACGACACCAAGGCATTCACGGTCATGGAACCGTCCCGCAGCCAGCAGTAGCGGTAGTCCCAGTTCCGGGTACCGCCGATGCCCTCAGGCAGTGAAGTGGTGGGCGCGGCCAGCACAGCGCCGGTGGGCTCATGAACGAGCGACTTCAGCACCAGGGCGGATCGGCGCACCAACGACGTTTTGATGCTGGGCAGCTGCAGTGCCTTGATCCACTCCCGGGAAGACTGCCCGACGGCGGTGCGCCGGTTTGGTTCGCCGCCCGGGTCCGCGGGTGGCGGCTCGGTGTCACCGCAGCGAAGATTCAGCACCACAGGACCATGGCTGAGGGGAACTTCAGCCGTGGCCGTGGCATATTTGCCGTCGCTGGTGATCCGGAAGGGAACCCCGGGTGCGGAGAGGATGATCGGATCCGAAGTACCCATGATATGGACCTCGTCGCCCCGGACCTCCATGCTGAACGGCGCATTGGCGTAGTCCGGCCTGGGCGCGAACACCACGCGCGCGGTGCCCGTCCCGGAGAGCACCCGCACCAGGCTGGTGATCCCTTCGGGTGCAGGCTCCAAATAGTCAGTGACGGTGACGTCGGCCCAGCGCGTCTCCACGATCATGGTGTTATCCACATACCGCTGAGCCAGCACCTGCGATGGCTTCACCGGTTCTATGCTGAAGTGACCGGCGGGTTCACCGCCAAGAATGTGGGCAAAAATAGATCCTGAATCAGGCAGGGGGTGGCTCATCCAACAGACCTTGGCGTCCGGGGTCAGCAATGCCGTGGAGCTCCCGTTGCCGATCATGGAGTGCCGTTCCAGCCCCACCGCATCTTCGCCGAACAGCCATGCACGCCGGAGTTCGAACAACAAAGCCAGCACACGCGCAAAGGCTTCCGGGTCCGCAATGGTGTGCGCCGCCGTCGTATCCCCTGGGCCGACATGAAGGCCGAGGTCCGGTCCGCGCAGGGTGGCGATCGCTTTTTCGTCGCTCTCAGCGTCCCCTGCGTAGAGTGCCGCGCTCACTCCGAGCCGGGCGCGCAGCTGCTCCAGAGCCTGGCCTTTGGCAGGCTCCTCCACGGTGAGGTCCAAAACGGTGCCGTCGATGATGAAGTACAGCCCGAACTCGATGGCAATCTTCTGAGACAGGAAAATCACCCGATCCACCACCTCGGGGGTTGCCGGCCGGGTATGCACCGCCATGCCCACAGGCTTACGGACAATGCTGATGCCCTTCTCAAAACCCACCGCCTCGGTCAGCGCCGTAGCCACGTGTTGGAGCAACTGTTCCGTGGCCAGGGAAAGGGTGTAGGCGTAGCCCATATCGAACTCCACACCGTGGGAACCCACCAGATGAACCTCGGCCGGAAGCCGGGAGACCGCTGCAAGATCCCGCAAGGACCGTCCGGAGATGATGGCCGTGTGAGTGTTGGGCAAGGCTGCGAGTGCACGGAGCGCCACCGCCGCACTGTCCAGCGGCAACGTCTCAGTGGATACTCCCTCCGCGGAGCAGAGCGTTCCGCCGTAGTTGCACGCCACCAGCAGGCCTGGGACTCGGGCGAGTTCCCTGAGTTCGGCAAAAAGCTGCGGCGTGATTCCACTCTCCTCGTCAGACTGGAGAACGGTGCGGAGGAGGCCAAGCGGGAGAGACTTCATGAGCAGCGCAGAGTCGGCTACTGCTTGGTTCAGGTGCGTAGGCATGGCGGATCCTTCCGGGGCGGATAGCTACAGTCTCCGCCCTTCCGGTTTCGCTTGACTACCTAGTAAGTTGCAAATGCGTAAAGCTTTTCCTTGGATTTATACGCGGCAGGATTCAAGCGCGGCAGGTCCCGCCCCCGAGCGCTTCCTACCGGCTCGGGGAGCAGGACCTGTAGCGGTACACCTACTGCGCGAACGTATCCGCGATGTCCAGGACCTCGTCCAGAATGGCCAGGCCCGCCCGGGCATCCTCATCACTGATATTGCACGGCGGAACCACATGGATGCGGTTGAAGTTCGCAAAGGGGATGAGTCCGCGCGACTTGCACGCCGCCACCAACTGGTTCATTTCAGGGCTGGAAGAACCGTACGGAGCCAACGGTTCGCGGGTGGCGCGGTCCTTCACCAGCTCGATGGCCCAGAAAACGCCGCGGCCCCGCACTTCGCCCACAGAGCGGTGGCGTTCGGCGAATCCGGCGAGCGCCGGGCCGATCACCTCGGTGCCGAGGCTTGCCGCATGCTGCACGATGCCTTCGCGTTCCATGGCGTTGATGGTGGCTACGGCGGCCGCGGTTGCCAGTGGGTGGCCGGAGTAGGTCAGCCCGCCGGGGTAGGCGCGCGTACCAAAGGTGGCCGCGATGTCCGGGCTGATGGCCACGCCTCCCAGGGGTACGTAGCCGGAGTTCACACCCTTGGCGAAAGTGATCAGGTCCGGAACAACGTCAAAATGCTCCACGGCGAACCACTTGCCGGTGCGTCCGAAGCCGGCCATGACCTCGTCGGCGATCAGGACGATGCCGTGTTTGGTGCACAGTTCCCGCACGCCCTGCATGTAGTCAACCGGCGGAACATAGATCCCGGCCGTTCCGGGGATGCTTTCCAGCATGATGGCCGCGATGCTGGAAGGGCCTTCGAACTCGATGAGCTGCTCCAGATGCTCCAAGGCGCGCTGGGCTTCTTCTTCCTCGGTGGTGGAGTGGAACGCCGTGCGGTAGAGGTAGGGCGGGAAGAAATGGATGGTGCCTGTGGAGGCGTTGTCGCTGGCCCAGCGCCGGGGGTCGCCGGTGATATTGACGGCCAAGTGCGTTCCGCCATGGTACGAGCGGTAGGCGGAGAGGACCTTGTGGCGGCCCGTGTGGAGCCTGGCCATCCGGACGGCATGTTCGTTGGCGTCCGCTCCACCGTTGGTGAAGAAGATCCGGTTCAGCTCCCCCGGGGTTCGCTCGGCGATCAACCGTGCGGCCTCCGATCGGGCCTCGTTGACGTAGCTGGGAGCAATGGTGCACAGCTTGGCGGCTTGTGCGGCGATGGCTGCAACAACGGCCGGGTGCTGGTGGCCGATGTTGGTGTTGACCAGCTGGGAAGAGAAGTCCAGATACTTGTTGCCGTCACCGTCCCAAACGTGTGACCCCTCTGCGGCTGTGATGACCATGGGATCCAGCGTGTCCTGCGCGGACCAGGAGTGGAAGACGTGTTGACGGTCCAGCTGGTAGGCACGGAGCGCTGCGTCACGGTCCGTCTGTGGTGGTTCAAGGATGGCGGTCATGATGGTTTTCCTGACGTCGTCTCTGAGTAGTTCGGGGGAACGCTTAGGAGTTTTGCGGGAAACCGAGGTTGATCCCGCCGTGGCTGGGATCCAGCCAGCGGGTGGTAACTGCTTTGCCCCGGGTGAAGAAGCCCACTCCTTCAGAACCGTGGGCGTGCGTGTCTCCGAACAGGGAGTTCTTCCATCCGCCAAACGAGTAGTAGGCCATGGGCACCGGGACGGGGACGTTGATGCCAACCATTCCCACCTCAACCTCATTTTCGAAGCGGCGGGCGGCACCGCCGTCGTTCGTGAAAATTGCGGTGCCGTTGCCGTACGGGTTGGCATTGATGGTGGCCAGGGCGTCGTCGTAGCTGTCCACCCGCACCACAGAGAGAACGGGGCCGAAGATCTCTTCCTGGTAGATGGACATGTCCGTGGTGACGTGATCGAACAGGGTGGGGCCTACGAAGAATCCGTCGCCTTCAGCGTCCGGGACAACGCCGCGACCGTCGACGACGAGCGTGGCACCTGCTGCTTCACCGGCGTCGACGTATCCCGAGACCTTGTCCCTGTGCTGGGACGTGACCAAGGGGCCCATGTCGCAACCACGCAGTCCATCGCCGGTGCGCAGCGAGCGGGCACGGTCAGCGATCTTATCCACCAAAGCATCGGCGATGTCGCCGACGGCCAGGAGCGCTGAGACCGCCATGCACCGTTCGCCGGCTGAACCGAACCCGGCGTTAATGGCGGCGTCGGCAGCGAGGTCAAGATCGGCGTCGGGCAGGACAATCATGTGGTTCTTCGCGCCGCCCAGCGCCTGGACCCTCTTGCCGTGGGCGGTGGCGGTCTCGTACACGTACTTGGCGATCGGGGTGGAGCCCACGAAGGAGACAGCCTTGACGTCCGGGTGCGTCAGCAGGGTATCCACCGCTACTTTGTCGCCGTGAAGGACGTTGAAGACGCCGTCCGGCAGGCCGGCTTCCTTCCAGAGCTCGGCCACCCAGTTGACGGCCGTGGGGTCCTTCTCACTGGGCTTGATGATCACGGTGTTGCCTGCCGCAATCGCGATGGGGAAGAACCACATGGGGACCATTGCCGGGAAGTTGAACGGGCTGATGATTGCCACGGGGCCCAGTGCTTGCCGGATGGAGTGGATGTCCACCTTGGTGGAGGCGTTTTCGGTGTAGCTGCCCTTGAGAAGGTGCGGAATACCGCAGGCGAACTCCACCACTTCCTGGCCCCGGCTTACCTCGCCCAGGGCGTCGTCCAGGACCTTGCCATGCTCGGAGGTGATGATCGCGGCGAGCTCGTCCTTGCGGGAGTTGAGGAGCTCGCGGAAAGCGAAAAGGACCTGGGTTCGGCGGGCCAGGGAGGTATCGCGCCATGCCGGGAAGGCAGCTTTGGCGGCGGCGACGGCGGTGTTGCCGTCCTCCACGCTGGCCAGGGCAACCTGCCCGGTGACCTTACCCGTGGCCGGGTTGGTAACGGGAGCGGTGCGCTCCCGGGCCGGGACGTAGCTGCCGTTGATCCAGTGCTCGATGGTGTTCAAGAGTTCTCCTTGGTGCGGGGTGGTGTGAAGACTGACATCAGTCTGTCCGCCCACGAGCCGGCACAGTAGGGCCGATCTGTAAAGGAATCTCCATTGAGCCTTACACTGTGTAAATGCTGTCCACCGTGAGTGCCATCCTTCAGCTCCCTGTGCTGCGTGCCGCCGCACCCACCGTGCTGGGCGGCCTGAAGGGCTTGGACACGCCTGTTCGTTGGGTTCACGTCAGCGAAATCCTCGACGTCGGCGGCCTTCTGTCAGGCGGAGAACTGGTGCTGACCACCGGGCTGGAGCTGGAAAAGTCCCCCGAAGAATCGGCGTCGTTCATCCGCTCCCTGGAAGCAGCCGGAGCGGCCGGACTGATCGTGGAACTCGTCGGCCAACGGCCCCGCAGCCGGAAGGCCCTGGAGAAAGCTGCCCGCACCGCCTCAATGCCCGTGGTTGTGGTGGAACAGCGGGTGAGGTTTGTTCAAGTCACGGAGATCGTCCACAGGATGATCGTGGCCGAACAATTGGAACGCGTGGAACGTGCCCGGGACGTCCACGAAGCGTTCACTGTGCTGAGTTTGGAAAGCGCCGACACCCAACGTGTGGTGGAGCAAGCGGCCACCATGATCGGTGCCTCGGTGGTGCTGGAAGACCTCTCGCATCTGGTTCTCGCTTACGCCGGGCAGGGGGTATCCACCACGGAACTTCTGGACGATTGGGAGCGACGATCCCGGACCACGCCCTTCCCCGCGCACACCGCGCGGTCCGGACCGGAGCAGTGGCTCCAGGCGGCAGTGGGGGTCCGTCAACAAGTGTGGGGCAGGTTGGTGGCGCCCATGCCACCCGCGGCATTCGATGCCGATGAGGACATGGCCATCATGGTTCTGGAACGGGCAGCCCAGACCCTGGCCATCAACCGGCTGGCGGACCGGGATCAGCGCGAGCTCAGCCACCACGCACAAGCCGGACTCCTCAACGCGCTCCGCCAGCCCCGTGGGCTCAGCGAAGCGGAGGCACTGGCACGCGCGGGTTCCTTGGGTTTGAAGCGCTCGTCCTTCTACGTACCGCTCGTTTTCAGGACCGCACTCCAAGCCTGGGGTTCCCCTATCCTTCCCGGCGACCCCCTGGCCGGTCAGCAGGACGAGCGCGAGCTCCTTGAACGGCTGGCACAGGGTGTGAAATCCAGCGCGGGTACAGCCTTGGCGGCAAGCATCCACTCCGGTTCGGTCGGGATGATCCTCGCCCTCCCCGCACGGCAGCAGGAAGAGCCGACGCTGCAGATCCTGGCAGGGGCCGCCGCCGGGGCCGGGGCCCCCGGGGCTGCCGCCGGGCCAGGGATTAAAGCCAACCTGGCGGCACCCCCTCCCTGGATCATCGGCGTCGGCCGCATGAAAGGGACGCTCTTGGAGGCCGCGGCAGGAATCGACGAAGCAGCCCACGTGGCCGAAAGCGCTGCCACTCTCCGGAACACGGGCAAGCCCTACTTCCGGGCTACGGACGTACGCCTTCGCGGGCTGCTGGCGCTCCTCCGCAAGGATCCCCGCGTTCAGCAGTTCGTGGAATCCGAGTTGTCCGCCGTCCTCCAAGCGGAGGCGGAAGGCAAAGGCGAATACCTGGAACTGCTGGGGCTCTACCTCGGATCCGGTGGCAACAAGGCCGCCATGGCACGCAGCGGATACCTGAGCAGGCCCACGCTTTATGCCCGGCTCGCCAAACTGGAGGAACTACTGGGCGTGGATCTGGAGGACGCCGAGTCGCGGACCTCACTGCATGTGGCGCTCCTGGCGCACCTCATCCGGGGGCAGTGAACGGGGGCAGTGAAGCGGGGCCCTACGCGCTCACAAGCCCCGCAACCTCAGCCACGAGTTCAACGGAGCGCAGGCGCTCTTCGGTGCCGATGCTCTGGTGAGCCACAATCAGCTCATCGGCGTCAGCGAACGATGCAAACTCGTCGAGATAATCCCGCACCACATCTTTGGTACCTACGGCGGAGAACTTCATCATTTGGGCAATGTGCTGGCCCTGTGGGGAATCGAGCACCATGTCCGCTTCGTCATCGGTGAACTCGCGGCCGCCACCGAAGAACAGTGAGACGCGGGCACGCTTCACAGCGAGATGGATGGCCTGTGCCTCGGCGTTTGAGTCCGCGGCAGTGACGTTTACACCGGCGATCACGTGCGGCTGGGACAACTGATCCGAGGGCTTGAATTCGCGGCGGTAAACGGCAACGGCGTCCTGAAGCGCGGCGGGGGCAAAGTGTGAAGCGAAGGCGTAGGGAAGACCCAACTGGGCTGCCAGCTGGGCGCCGAACAGCGAGGAGCCCAAGATGTACAGGGGCACATTGGTGCCCTTGCCCGGCGTCGCTTCAACACCTTGGATGCGGGTGGGACCGGTGAGGTAGCCCTGCAGTTCCAGAACGTCCTGGGGGAATCGGTCCGAGGATGTGTGGTCCCTGCGCAGCGCACGCATGGTGTTCTGGTCGCTGCCGGGGGCGCGGCCCAGTCCGAGGTCGATTCGCCCCGGGTGCAGTGTTTCCAGCGTGCCGAACTGCTCAGCGATGGTCAGCGGCGAGTGGTTGGGCAGCATCACACCACCGGCCCCGAGGCGGATGGTGTTGGTGTGGGCGGCGACGTGAGCGATCAGCACGCTGGTAGCGGAGGAGGCAATCGCAGACATGTTGTGGTGCTCGGCGTACCAAACACGGCGGTACCCAACCTCTTCGGCTTTCTGCGCCATGGCAACACTGCCCGCCAAGCTCTCCGCCACCGTCTGGCCCTTTCCGATGGTTGCCAGGTCGAGGATGGAAAGAGGAACAGTCACAGGAAAGCCTTTCGGTACGTTGTGGTGCCCGCATGGTTGATTGCCGGGCACTCTATGGACAACGACGACGACCCCCGGCTTATTTCTGTGAGTTGCGTCGCGCGGTGCCCTGGCCCGTGTTTTGTGACCCATTTCGACGCCCGATTAACTGCCGTGAACCCCTGTATCCCAGCGTTTCAGAACACTTTGACCCGCTCCCGGAGGCTGCCGGATAGTTGCAGCCACAAGTACGCATCAGACCTCCCTGTCGCGATGATCAGGGGAAACCCAAGGAGAAACACATGGCACGCTTCGCTCTCAAGACCGGCGCCACCGCGGCGCTGGCCGCTACGGCGCTACTGGGGCTGGCTGCCTGCTCCGATCCTGGGGCGACGGCGGCGACGGGGGCGAGCGCCCCGGCGTCGAACGCTTCATCCAGCTCCACCAAAGAATTCAACCTGACCCCGCAGCAGGACCGCATCAAGGTGACGGTGGACTCCGCCGCAGCCGCCCTGGTTCCCGACGCCATCAAGGCCGACGGCAAGCTGACCGTGGTGACCACGGGCGGCACTCCCCCGTTGAGCACGTTCGCCACGGATAACAAGACCCTGATCGGCAGCGAAGTGGACATTGCCTATGCAGTGGGCGAGAGCCTGGGCCTGCAGGTTGAGGTGCTGCCGGTAGCTTGGGCGGACTGGCCGCTGGGTGTCGAGTCCGGCAAGTACGAGGCTGTCCTCTCCAACGTCACCGTCACTGAGGCGCGCAAGGAGAAGTTCGACTTCGCCACCTACCGCAACGACCTCCTGGGCTTCTACGCGAAGACCGACTCGGACATCTCCACTATCAAGGAAGCCAAGGATGTTGCCGGGAAGCGCATCATCGTTGGCTCGGGCACCAACCAGGAAGCCATCCTGGTGCGCTGGGACGAGGAGAACAAGAAGAACGGTTTGAAGCCGGTTGAGTTCCAGTATTACGACGACGACTCAGCCTCCCAGCTCGCCCTTCAGTCGGGCCGTGCGGACCTGACGTTCGGACCCAACGCATCTGCGGCCTACAAAGCTGCGAAGGATGGCAAGACCAAGGAAGTAGGCACGGTTGAAGGCGGCTGGCCGCTGAAGGCTGAAATTGCTTTCACCACCCAGAAGGGCAACGGCCTTGCGGTGGCTGCCCAGGCTGCACTGAACACCCTCATCAAGGACGGAAGCTACGCGAAGATCCTGGACCGTTGGGGCCTCTCCTCCGAGGCGATTCCCGCGTCCGAACTGAACCCGGCAGGCCTGCCCAAGAAGTAGGGCCCGCCAACCCAACTGGGTCGCAGTTCAGGTCGTTCTGAGCGCTCAAAACGACCTGAACTGCGACCTACTTGGGTGCGGTGCGGGTCTAGATGCGGCGCGCTCCGGGGCGGTGCGGCTCGGGTTGGGTGCGGTTAGAAGTGCGCGGGATCGGTGTTGGCTCCGCAGAGCACGACGGCGACCGTCTCACCTTCGCGCGGGACGTACGCGCCGGAGAGCAGCGCCGCGTAGGCTGCTGCAGCACCGTGCTCCACCACGATCCTGTGCTTCTCCCAAAGAGTGCGCCGGGCTTCGACAATGTCCTCGTCGCTGACCAAGACGCTCCGAACACCGGTACGCCGGGCAACTCCAAAGCCGATTTCGCCGATCCGCCGGGCGCCAAGGGAGTCCGCAGCGATTCCGGACACGGCCACATCCACTGGCTCGCCCTGGGCCAAGGCGGTGTGCAAAGTGGGGACAGTCTCGGGTTCGACGCCCACCACCTGAGCCCTGCCCTCCGTCGCCGCCGCAATGCCGCCCATCAACCCGCCGCCGCCTACGGCAACGAGGATGGTATCGACGTCGGGCAGTTCGTCCATCAATTCAAGGCCAACACCACCCGCACCGGCCACGATCTCAGGCTGATCATAAGCGTGGCAGTAAACGGCGCCCTTTTCCTCGGCGAAGCGGATCGCCGCGGCATAGGCTTCCGCGTACTCCGCTCCGCCCTGGACCACGGTGGCGCCAATGGCGTAGAGCTTGTGCACCTTGTTTGCCGGCGCCGACTCAGGGACGAACACCGTTGCCGGCACCCCCAGCTTGGCAGCGGCGTAGGCATTGGCCAGTCCGGCATTGCCGCCGGAAGCCACCACGATGCCCACCTCCGGGTTGAGCTCGCCGCTTTCCTGCGCCGTGAGGAGCCTGTTGAAGGCACCGCGTGCCTTGAAGGAGCCGGTGTGCTGCATGTACTCGCATTTGAACCACAGGTGATAGGCCTCTTGGTCGCCGCTTTCAGCCAGCGGAGTATGGCGAACCCAACCTGCCGTCCGTGAGTACGCTGCTTCTACCTCTTCACGTGTGACCATCCTGGCTGCACCTTTCGTCCATGTCATCCTATGGTTTGCGTGGGCGGGCACCCACCTGCCGGGCATAGGCTTGAACCCATGTCCGTTGACTTCGTCCTCCGCCCCACCGTTGCCACCGACGCTTCCTGGATAGCTGAACTGCGCGCCGTGGTGATGCGCCCGGACCTCGAACGGTTGCATCGCTTTGATCCTGTGAGGGTCCGCGAGCGCTTCCTGAACAGCTTCCAGCCCGAGCACACGTACATCATCCATTCGGACGGTGTGGACGCTGGCGTGATCGCTGTCCGCCCCGCCCCGGACAGCCGTTGGATTGAACACTTCTACGTGGCTCCGGCGCATCAGGGCAAGGGGCTGGGCGGTGCCGTGCTTCGCCACGTGATGTCGGCGTCGGTAGATGAGCGTCCGTTCCGCCTGGACGTTCTGCAAGGAAGCCCGGCCCGTCGCCTCTACGAGCGCCACGGTTTCGTGCTGGAATCCGAGGACCCCGTTGATGTCTTCATGGTGGCTCCCGCCAAGCCGTGACCGCCAAGCCGTGACCACCAGCCACTGACCGCCACCCCCAACCCCTGACCCCACGGACGGAAGTGCGGTACCCTCAGCACACACCACGCGGCCACGTCGCGATACTTTCCGGGGGGAAAAATGGGGATCTTCGAAGCGCGCTCGTTGAGGCGCGCCACCACTACCGCACTTGCACTAGCACTGCTGGGCTCCGGGTTGCTCGCGACTGGTCCGGCCGCTGCGGCATCCCAGCCGACACCGTTCATTGACGGCGTCCCGTACGTCGGTTCTGAGATGAGGCGGCAGTACAACTACGACTACTGGGGTTGCCGGAACCCGGATGGTTCCGGGGACGCGATCACCTTGGAGTGGTTGCGTGACGGAGAACCCCTGCCTGTGGAGCGGCAGGGTGAAACGTTGCGTGTCCTCCCCGAAGACCAAGGCAGCCGCATCTCCCTCAGGGTTTACCCGCTCACTCCTGGTGAACAAGGCTGCCCCACTGGAACGCAAGTCAGCGCCGAAACCACACCCATCAAGGCGTCCAGCCGCGCCATGGGCTGGACGGGGCGCGGCAATTTTGAGCCCCTGGCGCGCACCCATGACGGCAGGCTCGTCCTGTACCCGCGCACCTATACGTACTACAAGGGCATGTGCGAGGGCCCGTGCCCGGCCTATTTCGGCTCGTGGGATGAACCCCGACAGGTGGGTGCCGGCTGGAACATGTTCAACATCGTCTTCTCTCCGGGAGATTTCGACGGCGATGGATTCAATGACCTCCTGGCGAGGAACGCGTCCGGCCAGTTGTTCCTGTATCCGGGTGACGGCGACGGCGGCTGGCTTCCAACACGGCAAGTCGGCTCCGGCTGGAACGTCTTCGACTCCATTGTGGGTCCCGGCGATTTCACGGGCGACGGCACCAACGACGTCCTGGCCAGAAATGCTGCCGGCGAGCTGTTCCTCTACCCCGGCGACGGCAACGGCGGATGGCTCGCCCCATCCAAGGTGGGCTGGGGTTGGCAGGTCATGAACAAGATCATCCCCGCCGGCGACATGAACGGTGACGGCACGGTGGAGGTCTTCGGCCGCGACTACAACGGCGGTCTCCAGCTCTACTCAGCTAACGGCCAAGGCGGATGGGGTGCCCAAGCATTCATGGGCGGAGGCTGGAATGAGTTCCAGGATGTGGCGGGCCTGGGCAGTTTCGCTCATCAGAAATACAACAATCTTGTAGCCATCAACGGCAACGGCGACCTCGTCACGTACTCCACCGGCGCCGCTACCACAGGCCTCTATGGTCCTTACGGGCCCATAGGAAACGGATGGAACGTGTTCCGGGAACTCCTGTAGAACTACAGCGGCTGGCCGCCCACCGTCAGTTGCAAGCTGACTGTCCCGCGCGAAACGTCGACGACGGCGGCACTCACGCCGCCGTCGTCGGGCGCTGTTCCTCCGCGGCGCGGCTGGAAGCCGAGCCGCCGCAGCACGTTCCTCAGCAGGCGTTCAGCCTTCATCAGACGTGAGCCGGCTGTTCGGACCGTACCGGAGTCTCCAGCCCCAGGTTTTCGCGCAGCGTCGTGCCCCGGTATTCCGTAGGGTAGACGCCGCGTTCCTGGAGCTCGGGCACCAGATGGTTCACGATGTCGTCCAGACCTGTGGGGATGAGCCACGGTGAAATGTTGAAGCCATCCACGGCCCCAACCCGTGCATATTCTGCCAGGTGGTCCGCCACGGCGGTGTAGGAGCCGGTAAACGTGGAGTCGATGCGTGCCGTTTTGGAGCTCACGAACTGGCGGATGGAGAGGCCTTTGTCTTTGGCCTCGGCCCGCCACTGGTCCGCCAGCTGGCGGGCCTTCGCGCCGTGGAAGCCGCTGCCGCGGGTCTCCGAGGTTTTCTCCACCACGGGGTCGATCTCCGGCAGGGGGCCATCGGGATCGTAGGAAGAGAGCTCCCTGCCCCAGAACTGTTCCAAGTAGGCGATGGCCTGCTGTGGTCCGATCTGCAGGCTCCGGACCCAGGCCTTCTTTTCCTGCGCTTCCTGATCCGTGGCACCCAGAATGAACTCACTGGCCGGCATGATCTGCACGGCGTTGGCACCCCTGCCGGCTGCGACGGAGCGGGCCACGATGTCGCGGCGGAACTCCACAGCGGCATCGAACTTGGGGTGCGCGGAGAAGATCACGTCAGCTTGGCGGGCTGCGAAGTCGCGGCCGTCCGGGGAATCACCGGCTTGGAAGAGCACCGGGCGGTACTGGGCACTGCGAGGGAGGCGCGGGGTGACGTCAACGGTGTAGTGCTGGCCTTCGTGGAGGACCCGCCGGGCGGGTCCGGTGGGGGTTTCCCAGGAGTCCCAAATACGCTTGGCGGTTTCCACGAACGCTTCGGCGTGCTTGTAACGGTCGGCGTGGTCCAGGTATCCACCGCGGCGGAAGTTCGCACCCGTCCAGGCGTTGTCCGTGGTGACGATGTTCCAGGCGGCGCGGCCCCCGGAGATCAGGTCCAGTGAGGACAATCGGTGTGCCAGGTCCGCGGGGTCGTTGTACGTGGTGTTTTGAGTGGCTACCAAGCCGATGTTCCTGGTGACTGCAGCAAGTGCGGCCAGCATGGTCTGGGCGTCAGGCCGGCCCACCACGTCCAGTGCGTGGGGGCGTCCGAGGTGTTCGCGCAGGCGCAGTCCTTCGCCCAGGAAGAAGGCTGCGAACTTCCCGCGCTCGGCTGTCTGGGCGATGTGCCGGAACGATTCGAAGTCCGTTTGCGAGCCCGCTTCGGGTGCCTTCCAGATGGTGCCGGAGTTGACGCCTTGGAAGAAGATTCCAAACTGGATCTGCCCGCTTGGCTGGAAAATGTCGCGTGTCATGGTGTTCCCCTACTTTCCGGCGGCAAGAGGAGCCACGGCAGTGGTTGAATAGCGGTTCTCCGCAGGTGCAAGCCCGAGGACATCACGGAAAGTGCCGTCCTGGACCGGTGGCCGCAAGGCCCCACGGCGGCGCAGCTCAGGCAGGACGAGGCGTGACAGTTCCTCCAGCTCCACGTCCAGGGCAGCGAGGTGGAGCCGAACGCCGTCGGCTTCGTTCAGAAGGGAGCCGAGCAGTTCGGTGAGGTCGGCCGCCGAGCCAACGAACCGCGCGAGGCCGCTCTCAGGCGACGGCACCTGCCGCGTAGCTGCGCTTTGCCCGCGCGCGTCCAGTACGACGTCGAGCTCTGCCACAATCGCCACCGAAGAACCAAGCCGTGCCCGCGCGTCGCGGACTTCTGCAGCCAGCAGCTCCGGTGTGGGAGCGGACACCAGCACAGCATCCACGGCATCGGATGGAACCAGGCCCTCGCCCACCAATGAGGCAGCAGCGAGCACGGGCAGCTGTCCCTGCAGGGGCCTCGGAATGATGGACGGGCCCTTCACGGAATAGGCGGCCCCTGAAAAGTCAGCGGGCGTTTCGAAATCCGCGTAGTGCAGCTTGTCCACGTCGATGTACCGCCCGGTGGCGACGTCGCGGATCACGGCGTCGTCCTCCCAGGAATCCCACAAACGGCGGCTCACCTCGATGGACGCGGCAGCCTCTTGCGCCAACGCGTCGCCCTCAACAAACGAACGTCCGACGGCGGCTGCGGCCTCAGGTGACACCGCTGCGGTTGCGATCCAGCCAGCCCGGCCGCCGGACACGTAGTCCAGGCTGGCGAGCTGCGTGGAAACGTGGAAAGGCTCTGTGTAGACGGTGTCGATTTCCGGCACGACGGCGATGGTGCGCGTGACGGGTCCGGCAAAGGCTGCGCGCTGCAGGGCGTTGGCACGGCCGGCTTCCGGGGTGTCCTTAAAGGTTGCTGCGTGGAAACCGGCTGATTCGGCTGCGAGGACGGCGGCGGCAATGCCCTCATATCCGGCGCCGTCGAGTTCAACGGCCAGGAACCCGGCCTTGCGTTCTTCGAAGGTACTCACTTCTGGTCCTGACGTTCGTAGGGAATCTTTTCGCCGGCTTCAATGGCCACCGGAAGCCGGTTTTCGGCGGGCGGCAACGGGCAGGTGGCGAGGTCTGTGTAGGCGCATGGCAGGTTCACGGCCCGGTTGAAGTCGAGCTGGACTGAGCCATCGGCGGCGGGGACCACGGACAGTGAGCGGTTGGCTGGGTAGGTGGTCTTGCCGGAGGTCTGGTCGGTGAACAGCACGGACAACGAGCCCGGCGCGTGGCCGTTGAACGCCGTCAGCGCCAGTTCCTCGCCGGCGAGCTTGAAGCGGATTTCGCCCGGCGCTTTGTACACGTGCTGGATACCCTCGACGGCGGCACCCACCGTGGTGGGACGCGGCGCCTCAAAGGGCACGAACGTACCCGCCACGGCAAACGCCGCGTTGGGTGTGTAGGCGGGCGTCCCCTGATATTCCTGCAGGAGGGCGTTGGACGGGTTCCGCGGGCGCACAATGTACTCGCCGCCGCGCTTGGCAACCTCAATCACGGTGTCGCCGGAGACCAGGTTGATCCCGCCGCGTTCCTCAATGGGACCGAATTCCAGCGGCTCTCCGGCGTTGAGTTCCACTCCGTCCTGCTGCAGGCTCTCGCCAGGCTCCAGCACAACGCGTACGACGTCGTCCTCCGCGCTCCAGGTGCCCGGCGCGCCTTCCAGCCGGGTTGCGTCGCTGCTGAGCCAGTGAAGGTGGGACACGGCGAGGAAGCCATGCGGGTGGGCACGGTGCCGCTCGTGGGCGTCGTGCCACTCCTGCCATTCCTGGTCAAAGGCTTCGAATGCTGTTTCAGTGTGCGTTGTAGTTTCAGTGTGCGTAGACAAGAGCGTCATCCGTCCTGTTGAAGGCATGGTCTGCTGCAACGGTTGCTGCTGCGTCCGGCTCGGTGGCGCCGGCGAACTCCGGGCGGCCCGCGAAAGGATCCCCGGCTTCCCAGAGTGTGGTGGGCGCCGAAGCCCGGACGGCCGGGATGACCTCCAACGCGAAGCGTTCCAGGATCTCCAACTGCTGTTCGAAGGGCAGCGTGGTGGGCAAGGAAATGGACTGAAGATCGTGGCTGTACAGGGAGTGGTAGCTGAGAATCTTGTCAATCACCTGCTCCGGGCTGCCCACCAACGCCGGCCCCTCGGCTACGGCGTGCTGGATATCCCGGAACGGCGAGTTGTTGCCGGGGACGTTGCGGTTGGCGGTCAATCCCTCGTACACCGGGCCGTACTGACGGATGGCTTCCTGCGTGGTGTCCGCGATGAACACACCGCCAGCACCACTTCCCGAGCCCAGGTACTGGTGCCGTGGATCGTGCCCGTGGCGTTCGTACTCTTCGCGGTAGTGGTCGATCAGGACCTTGTAGTTCTCACGGGGCTGGATGGCGTTGGCCGTGAACAGCGGGTCACCCCACTTGGCTGCGAGCGCAGCGGATGTCAGGGTTGTAGCCGAGCCGTGCCAAATCCGGGGCGACCCCGCAAAGGGGCGTGGCGTCGTCGTCGTTGGTTCGGTCAGGGCGGGCCGGAAGCGACCGGACCAGGTGACGCTTTCCTTGCGCCACAGCGTCCGCAGCAACACGTACTTTTCGGCCAGGAGCTCCCATTGATCGTCCAAGGACAGGCCGAACAACGGGTACTGCAGGACCTCGTTGCCCTTGCCGATCACCAGTTCCAGGCGGCCCCGGCTCAATTGGTCGATGGTGGCGTAGTCCTCGGCCACGCGAACCGGATCCAGCACGGAGAGCACAGTTACCCCGGTCTGGAGGCGGATGCGGCTGGTGACGGCCGCGATCGCGGCGAGGACCGTCGTCGGGGATGACGAGACGAACTCGCCGGCGTGACGCTCGCCCACGGAGAAGCTGTCAAAACCGAGTTCCTCGGCCCGCTTCGCCGTTTCCACCACCTGGTTCAGCCGGTCAGCGGTGGAGACGATCTCCCCCGTCACCGGGTTCTTCAGGTGGGGAATGATGTCCAGGACCTGGAACTTCATTTGGTGGTCCCGGCCGGCGCAACAAAGGTGGCTTCAGTGACCGTCTTGGACTCCGGGATGGCTTCCTCGGAGAGGCCCCAGCGCTCCAGGACCTTGCCGTAGGAGCCGTCCTTGATGGTGGAGTTCAAGGCGTCGGTGATGGCCGGCGCCAGACCGTTGCCCTTGAGGGTGGTGGCGGCAACGAGCGTTTCTGCGGGCCAGCCTGCGTTGACCTTGCCCACTACCTTCAAGTCATCGCGGGTGTTTTCTCGGTACGTCACTGACGGGTACGGGGCAATGTTGAGGTCGGTGCGGCCGGAGGAGAGCGCCAGGATGGTGTCGGCGTCCGAGGAGTAGTACTGCAGTGTGGCCGGCGCCTTGCCCTTGGCTTCGAGTTCCTGGTTCCACGCAAGCAGGATCTTTTCCTGGTTGGTGCCGGAGCCAACAGAGATCTTCAGGCCGGAAATGTCATCCGAGCCCTTGATGTCGTATGTGGAGCTCTTTTTCGCTTCAAAGCCCATGTACGCCGCACGGTAGGTGGAGAAGTCGAACAGCTTCACGCGCGCTGCGTTGATGCCCACGTTGGAGAAGACGGCCTCGAAGTCGCCGGACTGGGTCTTGAGCGGCCAGTTCTCCCAGGACGTCACCTGTAGGTCAAGTTCCAGGCCGAGCTTGTCTGCAACGAGCTGGGCGATGTCCACCTCTACGCCGATCGGAGTCTTGTCGTCCGTGGCGTGGAAGGACAGCGGAATGGAACCCGCGGTGGTGGCTACGGTCAGCTTGCCGTCCTTGGCGATGGCCGCAGGAACAGTGGCGGCTGCGGCTGCGTCTTTCTCGCCCCGGATCCGGTTCTGGTCCACGGACGTGTTGTAGACAATCCCGTTCCTGGCAGCTTCGGACTCCGGCTGGGCTGCCGACGCTCCAGGATCGGAGCACCCGGCCAGCACGGGAAGCACGACGGCGGGAAGGACAGCGAGTGCCAGGATCTTGCGTTTCGTGGTGAAGCTGGTAGTGCGAAGCATGGGGATGTCCTAGATGTTGAAAGCTGGTTCGATGACTTTGGAGAAGAAGCTGCGGGTACGTTCCTCGCGGGGGTTGGCGAAGATGTCCTGAGGAGTGCCGGACTCCACAATCTGGCCCTGGTCCATGAACACCACGGTGTCCGCGACGTCCCGGGCAAAACCCATCTCGTGCGTCACCACAATCAGGGTGGTGCCGGACTTGGCCAGTTCACGGATGACGTCCAGGACCTCGTTCACGAGTTCCGGGTCCAGTGCCGATGTTGGCTCGTCGAACAGGAGAATCTTGGGATCCAGTGCCAGCGCCCGTGCAATCGCAACGCGCTGCTGTTGGCCACCGGAAAGCTGGCGCGGGTAGGCATCGGCGCGATCCTTCAGGCCCACCCTGTCCAGGAGTTCCAGGCCACGCTTCCGGGCCTCGGCCTTGGACCGTTTCTGGGCCACGATGGGCGCCTCGATCACGTTCTCCAGGGCGGTGAGGTGAGGGAACAGGTTGAAGCTCTGAAACACCATGCCAATGTGGGTGCGTTGCTTGAGGATGTCCTTTTCACGCAGCTCGTGAAGCTTGTTGCCGCGGACCTCGTAGCCCACCAGTTCGCCGTCGATGGTGATGTACCCGCCGTCAACCTTTTCCAGGTGGTTGATGGTGCGCAACAGGGTGGACTTGCCGGAGCCGGACGGGCCAACAATGACGGCCACGCCACCCGGCGGCACGGACAAGGAAACACCCTTGAGGACCTCGGTGGTGCCAAAGGACTTCCGGACATTCGTGATGTCCACCTGACCGCGGGTTGCCGGCCGGTTCACTGAGGCGGGCTGGGCCGTCGTCGTGTTGGCAGGAGAAGCGGCCGAAGCGGGGGCTTGCTTTTCCTCTGCGACCTTGGCGGCCGCGGCGGAATCTTTGCGTGCAGCGATAATGCTCATCGGGCGTCCTTCGTGGGAGAGGCAGCAACGTGGGTGGTGAAGAACTTCCGGGCCCTCTGCAACGGCGTGAGCGGCAGGGTCCGCAGGGCGCCCTTGGAGAAGTGGCGCTCAATGTAGTACTGGAAAATGCTCAGCACTGAGGTGATCACCACGTACCAGAGCGTGGCCACGAGCAGCAGGGGAAGCACTTGCTGGGTCCGGTTGTAGATGACCTGGACCGTGTAGAACAGTTCGGAGTAGGCCAGGACGTAAACAATCGAGGTGCCCTTGACCAGGCCGATGATCTCGTTGAAAGCGTTGGGCAGGATGGCGCGCATGGCTTGCGGCAGCACAATCCTGGTGGATCGCTTCCATGCGGGGATGCCCAACGCGGAGGCGGCCTCGAGCTGGCCCTGGTCCACGGAGAGAATACCGCCGCGGATGATCTCGGCAGAGTAGGCGGCCTGGTTCAGCGTGAGCCCCAGCACCGCAGCAGCGAACTGGCTGATGAGCGTGGTGGTTTGTGCTTCGAAAAAGCGGACGTCCGTGAAGGGGATGCCCAGGCTGATCTTTTCGTAGAGGTAGCCCAGGTTGTACCAGAGCAGGAGCTGGACCAGCAGCGGGGTGGAGCGGAAGATCCAGGAGAACGTCCAGGACACCGAGACCAACAGCGGAGAAGAGGACAGACGCATGAGGGCCAGGATGAATCCGAGGACGAAACCGAGGACACCTGAAATGGCCGTGAGCTTGAGGGTCTCGATCAGTCCGTTGACTACCGACTGAGCGGTGAACCATTCGGCCACCACGCCCCACTCCCAGCGCGGGTTGGTGACCAGCGACCACGCTATGGCTGCGACGCCGGCGGCTACCAGAACGGTTCCCACCCAACGCCAGGGCTGCCGGGCCGGAACCACCTTGTACTCGGAGTAGTTCGGGGTGGGCGGTGCAGTTTCCGCCGTGGCAGGCGGTGCGATTGCACTCATGCGCCACCTCATTTCAGATCGGTTGTTGTCTATCGGATGGCTGCCAATCTAGGGCCGCGCGAAACCCGGCAGCAAGGCGGGAATTTGCACTTCTTCACTGGACTTCGCGCGGCTTCTCGGGAGTACGCACGGCGTCACAGTCTTGGTCACGGGGCGCCTTATGAGTCGGGATTTTGCGCTCGTTAACGCTGCGTGACGTGTGGTGAACGGCGGTTACCGCCGCCTCGACCGGCATGGCTCAACGTCCCTAGATTGGGCATCACCAACCACTGTTTTTCAGGAGATCCCATGCCGTCACGAGTACCTGCCATCGCCTTCATCGGCGGCGGCCCGCGCACGGCCGGCGTCCTTGAACGGCTTGCAGCCAACCGACCCGAACTTTTCGGCGGCCCCCTGCACATCCATGTCATCGAACCCCATGAACCCGGTTCCGGGAGGATCTGGCGCTATGACCAGGATCCCGGGCTGCTGCTGAACTCCACGGCCGCGGACGTCACCATGTTCACCGATGCTTCCGTGGCCTGCGATGGGCCCGCTGCTGACGGACCCGGACTGTCCACGTGGGCGGCCGGAGTCCTGGATGGCAGTATCCGCGACGTCCCGGCGTTGGACCCGCACCTTCTGGACCAACTCCGCGCGCTGACACCATCGTCCTTTCCCACCCGGCAACTGCAGAGTAAGTACCTCGAGTGGTTCTTCCGCCGGGCCGTGAGCAATCTTGGCCCCGAGGTCACGGTGACCGTTCACCGCGACACAGCCACCGGCGTCGAGCGTTCTCCCGCGGACAGCGGCGCGGCGTCAACAGCAGAGCACCACGACGATGCGCACCGCGTGCGGCTGGCCTCCGGCGCCGACGTGGTTGCCGACGTCGTGGTGTACGCGCTGGGCCACACCGATTCGGTGACTGATCCCGAATCGGCGCGTCACAGTGAATTCGCTGCCCGGCACGGCGGGTTCCATGCGCCGCCGTCGTACACCACTGATGTGGACTACTCCGGGATTGAAGCAGGGCAGGACGTGATTGTCTCCGGCATGGGGCTCGCCTTCGTGGACCTGCTGGTGCTGTTGTTTGAGGGCCGTGGCGGCCGCTTTGACGAAAGGCCCGACGGCGAACTGGACTATGTGCCCTCCGGCGCCGAGCCGCGGGTCTGGGCCGGTTCACGGCGCGGTGTGCCGTACCATTCCAAGATCTCCTCGGCTCTGCGGGGTGAAGCGGTGGCCCGTCCGCGATACTTCACGTCCTCCGCCATTGACGCTCTGTTGGCCACGCACCAGGAACTCGATTTCCGCACACACCTGTGGCCGCTGATCGCCAAAGACGCCGGCTACGCTTACTACCGCGAGCTGTTCACCGGCTACCCGTCGTGGGTGTTGGGGACGTGGGCAAGCTTTGAGGCGCGACTGGATGCCGTTGACTGGTACAGCGCTGCCCGGGAAGAACTGGCGGCCTACTCCATACCGGATCCTGCGTTGCGCCTGGACCTCGAAAAACTGGACCACCCCCTGAGCGGCTGCGCTTTCGCCGACCATGAAACGGTCCAGCGCTCCGTGGCCGCCTACATCCAGAACGACCTGAACCTGCGGACCAGCCCGGACCATTCCGAAACCCTCGCCCTGTTCACGGCGTTGTTGTACGTGTACATGGACTTGGGGCGTTTGGTCCCGCAAGACCGGCTCAATGCACGTTCTCAACAGACCATTCACGGTTGGTGGCACGGCTTCTTCAGCTTCGTGGACTCGGGGCCGCCAGCGCACCGGCTCCGCGAAATGCTCGCACTGCACAGGGCCGGGCTCCTGAAGTTCCTTGGCCCTGGCATGTGGGTCCGCGCCGACGACTCCATGGGGAGGTTCGTTGCCGGGACGTTCCAATCGCCCGTGGTGGTGGATGCGTCCGCGTACATTGAGGCCCGGTTGCCTTCCGCGTCCGTGGAACGCTCAGCGAACCCCGCCCTGGCTGACCTGCACCACGCCGGATGGGGCACCGAACAACGGCTCCTCACTTCGGAGGGCGCCCACTCCACCGGCAAACTCCTGGTGTCCGGGAATCACGAGGTCCTGTCCCCTGTTGCTATTCCTCAGAAGGGGTTGTTCGCGGTGGGACCGTGGACGTCCGGTTGGGGCGCGGGGGCGTTTGCCCGTCCCAACACCAACGCGGCACCGTTCAGGGAAAACGACGCCCTGGCACGCCGCATCCTCTCCACAGTTGCCGCCACCCACCCAACTGAGTCGCAGTTGACGTCGTTATGAGCCCTCAGAACGACCTGAACTGCTACCTACTTGGGATCCACCGACGAAAGGCCTGACATGACCACCACGCCAACCCTGCCGACGTCGGACCTGACCGTCCTCAGCCTGCCCATGCGCGATCCCCGCGTTCGTCCGCTCCTGGACGAGCTCGCCGTCGAATACGAAACCCGCTACGGCAACCTGTTCGGCACCGGCGGCGCAGCCGAAGAACTGAACAGGTACCCGGCCGAGGAATTCGAAGCCCCGCACGGCGCCCTGATCATCATCCAGGAGAACGGCGAGTCAGTAGCTGGCGGCGCGTTCCGGCGCTACGACCAGCACACCGCGGAACTGAAGCGGATCTGGACGCATTCGGCCCACCGCCGCCGCGGTCTGGCACGGCTGGTGCTCACAGAACTGGAGAATGAAGCTCGACGCCGGGGCTACCGGAAGCTGTACCTCACCACCGGGCCGCGCCAGCCTGAGGCCAAAAACCTCTACCTCGCCACGGGCTACAAAGCGCTGTTCGATCTCGCCGCGGACCCGGAAGACATCAAGCATTTGGCCTTCAGCAAGGATCTTGCCGTGCAGAGCTAAGCTATGCGCATGGCCAACAAGACGACTGCCGAAAAACTCGCCACCATCCAGCAGGGGTACACCCTGGAAGGTGCCACCATTGAACTCGGCGCCGCGATCGTAGACGGCGAGATCCACAAAGAAGCGCAGGTCCGGCTTCCGCTCGCCATGATGAACCGACACGGTTTGGTGGCCGGTGCTACGGGCACCGGCAAGACGGTCACGCTGCACATGATTGCCGAGCAATTGTCGACGGCGGGTGTTCCGGTTTTCCTCGCGGACATCAAAGGTGATCTGTCCGGACTGGCGACGCCCGCCACCGGCAGTGAGAAGCTGACCGCACGCACGCAAGCGCTTGGGCAGGATTGGCAGGCCAAAAACTTCCCGGTGGAGTTCCTCTCCTTGGGCGGCGACGGCCACGGCATCCCCGTCCGCGCCACCATCACCTCGTTCGGACCCATCCTGCTCTCGCGCATCATGGATTTGAACGACACGCAGGAGTCCAGCCTCCAGCTGATCTTCCATTTCGCGGACCAGAACAACCTGGAACTGATCGACCTCAAGGACTTGAGGGCTGTCATCCAGTTCCTCACCTCGGACGAAGGCAAGGCTGAGCTCGCCAACCTCGGCGGGCTGTCCAAAGCCACAGCCGGCGTGATCCTGCGCGAGCTGGTTGGGTTGGAAGCCCAAGGTATGGAGAAGTTCTTCGGCGAGCCCGAATTCGATACCGCAGAACTCCTCCGCACGGCACCGGATGGCCGCGGCGTCATCAGCTGCCTGGAGCTTCCCACGCTGCAGACCAAGCCGCTGTTGTTCTCCACGTTCCTCATGTGGCTCCTGGCCGACCTCTTCGAAGACCTGCCGGAGGCCGGCGACCTGGACAAACCTAAACTCGTTTTCTTCCTTGATGAGGCGCACCTGCTGTTCAACGGCGCGTCCAAGGCCTTCCTCGAAGCGATCACCACCACGGTCCGGCTCATCCGGTCCAAAGGCGTGGGCATCTTCTTCGTCACCCAGACGCCCAAGGATGTTCCCGCCGATGTCCTTGGCCAGCTCGCCAACCGTGTCCAACACGCCCTGCGCGCCTTCACACCCGAGGATGCAAAGGCATTGAAGGCCACCGTCTCCACGTTCCCGGTCAGCGACTACGACCTCGAAGAGACACTCACCTCCGCAGGCATCGGCGAGGCCGTCATCACCGTCATGAACGAAAAAGGCGCACCTACCCCCGTGGCTTTGACCCGGCTCCGCGCTCCCGAGTCCGTGATGGGTCCCAGCACTGATGAACTCATCCAAAGCGCGGTGGCCGCGTCCCCTCTGCTGGCGAAATACGGCACCGCCGTGGACAACCTGTCCGCCTACGAGAAACTCACTGGCCAGGCAACCGCTCCTACCGGAGATGCTGCGCCGGGATTGCCGCCGGTGCCCTCTTCCGGAACCCCCGGGGCGTCCGGTACTCCCGGGGCTTCGCAGGCGGACATCGACGCCGAAGCCCGCCGGATCGAAGAGGAAATCCTGGGCCGTCCCAGCTCACGGTCCTCATCGCCTGAGCCTTTCCCGGCACCGCCCGCTCCTCCCGCTCCGGCACCGGCTCCGCAGTCTTCACAGCAGGACGGCATGTTCGGCGACATCGCCGGTGCCCTCGGTGGAGCGCTGGGTGGCGGGCTCAAGAGCATGGTCCGCTCCATGGGAACCCAACTGGGCCGCGACCTCATGCGCGGGGTCTTCGGCACGTCCTCGCGGCGTCGCCGCTAGTCCCGTCTAAAAGCCGGAACCACGACGCCGGGCGGCAGCAACGCCCGCTGCCACCCGGCGTCGAGCCTTCTCCAGTCGGTGGATATATGTCGTTCCAAGGTCTTCCTGCACGGCGTTCGCTGCCGTGGCAGGTAACGTAAAGGGCGTGCAGTTGAGTCAAGCGTTCGTCAAGACCGCAGCCGGATGGCTGCTCGGTCTGATGCTCGCTGCCGCCGGAGCCATCGTGTGCATCAACCTGGTGAGCTCCTCCGTTGCCAGCCCGCAGCAGCCTGTCAAGGAGTATCTGACAGCCCTGCAGCACGGCAAAGGCGAAGAAGCGCTGGGCCTGCTCCGCGCCAAAGTACCCAGCGCAAACGCCGCCATGCTGGACGGCACAGCCCTGCAAACGGCAGCATCCAAGATGACCGACATTAAGGTGGGAAACCCCGAAGCCCGGGGCAGCAACCGGATGGCTGTGCCTGTGGACTACACCCTTGACGGCAGCCGCCTTCATACGGAATTCCTGATGGAACGGACCGGGACCCAGTGGCTGTTCTTCGCTAAATGGGCGTTCGTCCCCACCACGCTTCCCACCATTGAAGTCACCGTGGTCAATTCCAGCGAGGCCACCCTCAACGGTGTACCCGTGAACATGCCCAATGGGCGCAACAACTTTGCTGTCTTTTTCCCCGGTAAGTACGAGGCAAGCCTGAACGGCACTTACTTCGAAGCCCCGGCGGCCTCCGCCTTGGTGGCGACGCGCGACGGCGGCCAGGCACCCCTGAACCTGCAGACGCGGTCCACCAAGGCCATGAATGAAGCCGTCGCAGGCAAGGTCCGGGAATTCCTGGACACGTGTGCCGCCCAAGCCACCGAGCAGCAGCGCCTGCAGCCCGATTGCCCGTTCTATCACGCCAGCAATGCCCGTGTGGTGGATGGAACCATCAAGTGGGCCATCACGGAGTACCCCAAGATCACCATTGAGCCGTTCGGCGGCAAGTGGGTGGTGGCCCCCCTTAACGGCAAGGCCACATTGACCGCCCGGGAGATCAACCTCTTCACCGGGTTCGTCAACGACCTCAACGTGGAGCACGATTTCAGCTTCACCACCCAGTTGGACGTGGGCGCTGACACTGTGACGGTCACCCCGATGCTGACATTCTGATTCCACCACCGGTGCTGCAAAATCTCTAGCTATAGAGCTACGGGTGGAACCGGATAAGTTCCTCTACCCTGGGGTGGTCGCCGGTGCCGTGCCGCTCTTGGTGTCGATTCCCGTTATTCGAATAATGCCCGGCGGGCGTCGTTGGTGTTGGTCTCCCACAGATCGGGACGATTTACTACGAATCTGCGCCCGGTGAGGGCCCTGGGTTTCAGTCGAATGTAGTGGCTCTTTGCCCCTGGCTGCCACGGTTCGAGCCCGAGCTGGTCAACTTTCGCCGTCTCCTGAGGATCGGTCATGAGTACCGTTTCGCCACGTGCCATGACGCTCCACGCTTCTGTGGCCTGGGCGTCGTATCCATCGATTTCGAAAGCGCCCGGCCGGGAAGCCATCGCTCCCCACAGTTTCCGTCCGGCGTCGGTTCGGAAGACGATGTTCCGGTCGTACAGGACATAGTTCACGGGGAAAATTTCGGGGTGGTCATCCACCACCAAGGCAAGCCGCCCTACGTTTGCTGCAGCCAGCAACTCCCAGCACTGGTCAAAGGACAAAGGCGGGGCGCCACCTTCGGAAGACTGTTCGTCGGCAATTTTGGATTCATTCATCTCAGACCTCGCAAGCCTGTTGTAGGGATCAAACGTTCAGTCATCGGCCATTCATGCTCACGATTCCGCGTGGGCCACCAACGCTTCGTGTCGCTGATGACGAATCGACCACCCGTCACGTCAGCTGGCGCAATCCGAATCAGGTAGTCCTTGCCGCCTGGTTCCCACGGAGTGATTGCTCCACGTTGCTCATGAGGTGAGCATACTCATCAGACCAGGGCATCCATAGAGTCGAAGGGAAAGGCGGCGAAGGTTAGACGCGCAAACAGACACGCAACGCAGCAGTATCGGACGAGCACAATGCGGACAAAGGACTCACGATAGATTCGGGCGCCGAAGGACCCGGACTGCGTGAATGGTTGGAGTCCATGGGCCCTGGCTCCTGCAAAGCCGCTGCATTCGATACAAGGGTTCCGACGACTCCGCTCAGTCCGCCAACGGCGAGGACTGCTGCCGGCTGCTGCCACGGCATGAAAATGGCCCGGGCAACCTCCTGAGAGGTCGAACCCGGGCCATTACAACCTAGCGGGGCTTAGTCCATGCCGCGCAGGTCCAGCACCAGCTCGGACTCACCGTCGGCCTGCAGCACTACGGGAATGCCCCAGTCCTGCTGGTAGAGGTGGCAGGCCGCGTGGTCCGGGATTTCGCCGTCCTCAGTCTCGGGACCATCGCATGCAGCCGCGCGGGCAGTGATGTGAAGGATGCCCTCAGGTACGTCGGCAGACAGTTCAAGGGTGCGCAGCAAGCCCACCGAGGTGCCACCACCTGAGACCAGGAGCTCTGGCGGCGTGGAGGAAATCTTCAACTGCGTGGGGTCGCCCCAACGGTCGTCCAGCTTCTGGCCGGTGGGAGCCTTGAAACGTACCGCGAGCTCCAGGGTACCGGGGGTCACCGGGCTCTTGGGACGGTGCGTCTGCGAGGCTCCCTCGTCCACTTGCAGGGCTTCCTTGGGAATGGGAACCAGGACCAGTTGGTGCTTGTTGGACTCAACCACCACCAGCAGCGGATCGCTGCCTTCAACCTGAACCACGACGACGTCGCTGGGCTCCGCGAGGCCCCTCGCCAAGGTGGACACGGACTTGGTTGCGGGGTCGTAGCGGCGCACGGCACCGTTGTAAGTGTCTGCGATGGCCACGGAATTGTCCGGCAGAACCGTAACACCCAAGGGATGTTGCAGGCGGGCTTCATCGGCCCCGCCATCGCGGAAGCCGAAATCGAAGAGGCCCTTGCCCACTGCGGTTTCCACGGTCACGCCGGAATCGCTGACCACCAGGCGACGCAAGGACGACGTTTCCGAGTCCGCAACCCAGATGTTGTCTTCACCATCAATGGCCAAACCGGACGACTGGGCGAACCAGGCTTCCTCCGCTTTGCCGTCAAGGAGTCCCTCAAGTCCGGAACCGGCGAGTATGGAAACTTCGTTGGCCAAGGGATCGAAGGCGAAGATCTGGTGTGTTCCCGCCATGGCGATGACCACTCGCTGCAGCTTCTCGCTCCAGACCACGTCCCACGGTGAGGACAGTGAAACCTCGGTACCGAGACCCAAAGACCCAACATCGATCGCGTCGGCAGCGAAGTCAGCTTGGCCGCCGTCGTGGTGTTCAGACCACGTTCCGGCACCGGTGTCCGTTACTCGGGCAGGGCCGGCGTCGAGCAGCCGCTGAACACCGTTGCCGGCGAGGGTCTGCACGTAGCCGGAGCTCAGCGTGACGCCACGCAGGCGATGGTTGACGGTATCGGCAACCACTGCGTCGTAGCCGAGCTTCCACGCCAATTCCGACGGCAGGACGGTCACGCCCTGGGGTTCGTTGAACTGTGCGATCTCCGACTGTCCGTCCAGGAACCCCTTGGTGCCGGAGCCGATGATGCGCTCAACGGTTTCAAGATCGGGGCGGAGCTCCACCAGCCGGTGATGGCCGGAATCCACTACCAGGTAGTTGCCGTTGGCGAGCTGCGTGGCCTTTCCAGGGAAACGCAGAGTGCCCGACGTTGGCTCGGGAGCCACGTACGGTCCGTTACCGCGGTGAAGCGTACCCTTGGCCTCGTGCTCGGCCACGAGTTCCTCCAGGAGGACGGCGAGGCCGCCTGCGTGCCCCTCGCCGGAGAGGTGGGCCACGATGTAGCCCTCGGGGTCGATGACCACCAGTGTGGGCCACGCACGGGCGGTGTAGGCCTTCCACGTTGCCAGCTCGGGATCATCCAGAACGGGGTGGTGGATTTCGTAACGTTCAACGGCGGATGCCAGTGCGACAGGATCCGCTTCGTGTTCGAACTTGGGCGAATGCACGCCGACCGTCACCAGGACGTCCGAGTACTTTTCCTCAAGGGGGCGCAGCTCATCCAGCACGTGCAGGCAGTTGATGCAGCAGAAGGTCCAGAAATCCAGCAACACGATCTTGCCGCGCAAGGACTCGAGGTCCAGCGATTTCCCGCCCGTGTTGAGCCAGCCGCGGCCCTCCAGTTCGGAGGCCCGGACCCGGAGTTGGGTACGTACGGTTTCGCTCATCAGCGTCCTTCCAGCTTGGTGTTCGGTTCGGTCTGCCCTGCAGAGTCTGTGGTGGCGTGTTCGGCGTTGCCGCGTTCCGACCGCGCCGGTGTGGATCCTTGGGCCTCCATGGACGCCTGAGGGGTCCTGGCTGCCTGGTTGGTTCGGTTGATGATCTTGGCGTCGCGGTCGGCGAGCCGGGCAAACATATCGTTGTAAGCACTGAGATCGGCGTCGTTATTCCTGTCGGCGGCCCGATCCACCCGGCGGGTCTCCCGTTCGTCCGAACGGGACCACATCACTGCGACGCCGATCGCCACCAGCAAGGTGGGAACCTCTCCGATGCCCCAAGCCACTGCACCACCCAGTTGCTGGTCCCCAATGGCCGACGGGCCCCAGGCCCTGCCCAGGTTTCCGAAGTAATCCGCGGCCAGCAGGCCTGTGCCACCCATGATGGCCACGCCAAAGAATGCGTGGAAGCCCATGGTGGCCAGCAGCAGGAGCAGGCGCATAGGGTACGGGGCGCGGCGGGGAAGAGGATCGCTACCGATCATGCTGAGCACAAAGATGTAGCCGGTCAGCAGGAAATGCACGTTCATGAGCTCATGGCCTACGTGCTCGCGCATCGCCAGGCTGAACAGGTCCGAGTAGTAGAACAGGACGATCGAGCCCGCGAAGTTTGCAGCGGCGAACAACGGGTGCGTCACGATCTGCGAGAACTTTGAGTGCACGAACAGCAGCAGCCATTCGCGGAGGCCCCGCGAGCCGTGAACGCCTTCACCCCGGGCCGGAAGTGCACGCAAGGCAAGCGTCACGGGGGAACCGAGGACCAGGAAGATGGGAGCCACCATGGTGAGGGCCATGTGATCCACCATGTGTGCAGAGAAGAGCACGCGTCCGTAAACGGCGGGCGGACCGGACGTGATGTACATGAGCACCACCAGTCCGATGAGCCAGTTCACCGTCCGGAACCACGACCACTTGTCGCCACGCTTGCGGACTTTGATGATGCCAAGGATGTAGGAAACGGCACCGAACAGGGCGACGCCAACCCACAGCCAGTCGAAGCGCCATTCAGTCAACCAGCGTTCCGGGGTGAGCTCCGGTGGGAGCTCGTAGCCGGAGAGGATGAACGACGGCGAGGCGTCGGGTGCGTAGGTGGTGGGCTGCGGCGGCGCCGAGCGTCCGAGCGCAACGGCGAGTCCCGACGTCGCGCCCATCACCAGCAGCTCAACCAAGACGAGCTGCCACAACACTCGGCGGGCGGACAGGGAACCGTTCTTGCCCAGCTGTGGGATGACCCACTGGCGGTGCATGAAGCCGATACCACCGAGCACCAAGGTGGCCAGGGACTTGGCGATAATGAGCTGGCCATAGGCGGAGCCGAAAAGGTCGGCAGGGTTTGTCACGCGTATGGCTGCGTTGATGACACCGGAAGCGAACACCAAGACAAAGGCGAAACCGGCCAGCGACGAGAAGCGACGCAGGGTTTGCTCGGTGATGTCCGGGGTCCCCTTGCTCCGGGAACCCGTGAGAATACCGGAGAGGACCGCGAGCATGATGATGCCGCCAACCCAGGTGGACACACCCACCAGGTGGAGGCCCAGGGAGTTAATGGCGCCTTCATGGTCGCTTGAACTGGAGGAGTGGCCAATCAGGGCTGTGGGAATCAGGCCGATCAGGGCCAACAGGAGCGTGAACGCCAGGCCTGTCAGCGACCTCACGCCGAACAACGCAGTAGTGACAACGGCGGCAATGATGGTGACCGCGAGCCAGGCTTTGCCGGTCTCGATGTCCGTCATGAAGTAGACCAAGGAACGTGTGAACTCCGCGTCTCCGGAGAGCCCCTGACCTGCGACATCTGCGTACGTCAGTACGAGGACCGCCACTGCGGACAACGTCCAGGCTGCGCCGGCTGCCGCCGCGACGGCCAAGGCCCGGGCGAAGGCCGGATGTTCGGGGGCGTCAAGGTCCTTTTCGCGCGACCGGGAACCGCCGACGTTCTTGGGCAGGATACCGACGGCGAAGATCAGGCCGCCAACCACCGTTGCAACTGACACATTGTGGATGGCTTTCGCGATGGGGAGGCCCCATCGGACCAACTCGCCGGGGTCGGAGACCTGCCGGGCAGCTGAGGCGCCGGAGAAGATGAGGGCCGCTGCGAGAGCCAGGAACAGCACCCCCAGACCAGCCAGTTGCCACGGCAAGGAAATACCCGCGACTGTAGTGCCTCCCCGCGCTCCGGGCTTGGGAACAGGCGAAGGGGCAGTAGCGGAACTTCTTGCTGATGGCACCTATCCATTGTCCGCTACCTGCCGCCGGGCTGCGAATCGAAAAAGGCGCTATGTGCATTAACTAACAAAAGGGACGGCAACCATCAGGTTGCCGTCCCTTTGAGGCATTCGCCGAAGAGTAGTTACTTCTTCTTGGCGACAGCTGCCTTCAGCTTGGAGCCAGCGGTCAGCTTGACGCTGTGGCCAGCTGCGATCTGGATGGTTTCGCCGGTCTGCGGGTTGCGGCCGGTGCGAGCTGCACGGTCGGTGCGCTCAACTGCGAGCCAGCCCGGGATGGTGATCTTTTCGCCGGCGGCGACAGAAGTCTCGAAAACTTCGAACAGTGCATCGAGCACGGAGTTGACTGCTGCCTGGCTGGTGCCAGCCTTGCCTGCTACCTCTGCAACGAGTTCACTACGGTTCTTAGCCATTTACGTCCTCCTGGACTCATACGTTTTTGAGCTTTCAAGCGGAATGCGAGCAAGCCACTGTTCGAAAACTTACCAGCTTGGGCTGGCATGGCCAGCAAATTCCGCGTGTTTCCGCGCCTTTTTGACCAAAATCACCGGGTTTTCGGGGTTTTTAGGAGTGCTTTACGCCCTTGGCGTACCCTACGGCGTTGGCATTGCGCCCAAGGCGGGCACTCGCTGGCCGCCCTGACTAGAACAAAATACGTTGGAACAACACGTGGTCCTGCCACTCCCCGGCTATCTGGAGGTAGGACGGAGCTATCCCTATTCGCTCGAAACCGGACCGTTTCAGGACGGTTTGGGAGGCTGCGTTGTGCGCCAGCGTAGCGGCCTGGATTCGATGAAGGCCGAGTTCCTCGGTGGCCATGCTCACGACGGCGGCTACCGCGCCGGACGCTACACCCTTGCCGGTGCATCCCTCATCCACCCAGTAGCCGAGGTTGGCATTCAGGAAAGGCCCACGGACGATGCCGGAAAGCGTAAACATCCCGACGATTCCCTGTGCGGTGGTCACAACCCACTGCACCTCCGATCCCTGTTCATAAAGGTCCAACTTGTCCCTTATTACCGCCGACTGACCTGCGATACTGAAGAAATCGTCGGCCCGGACTGGTTCCCACGGCGCCAAGTGCCCTCGGTTCCGCCGGTAGGCAGCGGCCAGACCGGACGCATCTGAAATTTCCAGTGGTCGCAGGAGGAGCTCAGGGGCATCTTCGCCCGCTGATTCAATGTCCAGGTTTCGCGTGAGAATCATCTCTGGACTCTACCGGCGGAAACCCCACCGATTGCGCACGATACAGCCGAGTGATAACTTTCCGGTGATCGTGATCTTTGACAGGAGGTGAGTCCCATGAACGCAGTATCCACAGTGGCCGCTCCCCTGTCCACGATCCCGCGACTGAGCTAGTCGCCTCTGGGAGCGCCGAACAGGCACATCGCGAAAGGCGACTCCCATGAACACAACTCGTTCTTCTTTAGACATCAACGCACCCTCTGATGGACAGGATTCCAATCAGCTGGTCTCTCACCAGCCCCACCCGGCGATTGACGCCTCAAAGAGGGTGCCCACTGGCGAGCGGGCGCTGATCCTCGGCGGCGGCGGGTCCACAGGCAACGCATGGCTGATCGGCGTCGTCGCTGGGCTTTTCGACGCCGGGTTGGACGTAACCGCTGCGGACCTCACCGTTGGCACGTCCGCCGGTTCGACGGCGGCGGCCCAGTTGGTGGGGGCAACTCCACCCGAGCTCTTTGATGCCGTCCTTGCCGCGGCCGCGGTGATGCCCGCCGTGATCCCTGGCGCCGACTCCGCGCCATCCGCTCCTGCCAAGCACGTCGGCGGGAGGAACGGAGCCCGGGCTGTGACCGACCATATGGAACGAACCGGAAAAATCCTGGAGGACTCCACGGACATGGCTGATATGAGACGCCGCATGGGTGCCGCGGCTCTGGACATGGCCGAAGCCATGGAAGGCTCCAGTGCACGCTGGCGCCAAACCGTAGCCGCCCGACTACCCCATCAGGAGTGGCCGGAACGATTAGTGCTCCTCACGGCGGTTGACGCCCGCACCGGTGAACCGGTGGTGTTCGACCGCCATAGCAGAGTGGCGTTGGTTGACGCTGTGGCCGCCAGCTGTGCCAGTGGGTTCGCTTATGGCATTGGCAGCAATCACTATATCGACGGCGGCTACCGTTCCAACGCCGATAATGCCGACCTAGCGGCCGGGTACAGCCGCGTGCTGGTGCTGTCACCCTTTGGAGGTAAGACGCGAACTCCCTTGGAATGGGGCATGCACTTAACCGCACAGGTAGACGAACTACGCCGCAGCGGAAGCCGGGTTGAAACGGTCTTCCCCGTCAAGGAGGCTGAGCACCTGTTTGGCGTCAACGCCATGGACCTGTCGCTTCGGCCGGCAGCTGCCCAAGCCGGCTTCGATCAGGGCAAAGCCTTGGCCGGTCCGCTTAGCGCGTTCTGGCGCTGACCCGTCGCATGTCAGCCGCGACTGGGGGTTCCTCCAACCGTCAGTCGCGGCTGCTTCTAACTGGGTTCCGGCCGTCTTCGTGGGTGGTTTTGGTTGTTAAATGCGGGGAGCCCCGACCTGTGTGGTCGGGGCTCCCCGTGAATGGTTGTCCGGCGGTGTCCTACTCTCCCACACCCTCCCGGGTGCAGTACCATCGGCGCTGTGGGTCTTAGCTTCCGGGTTCGGAATGGGACCGGGCGTTTCCCCCACGCTATGACCGCCGTAACTCTGTTA
>NZ_LNUV01000004.1 GCF_001512285.1 Arthrobacter sp. EpRS71
GCTGCACGTAATACTCATGCACCAAATCCCTGATCTCATCGCGGCTAATACCACGCGGCCCAACAGTCATGGCAGCTCCTGCTCTCTTCAATCACCGACTGACTCACAACCAGCCTGACTTAGAGGGGCTTGAATCAAACGCTCGCTCACATCCCTCGGGCTTGAACCCAACGCTCGCTCACATCCCTCGGGCTTGAACCCAACGCTCGCTCACATCCCAAGAGATGCAAGCCTTCGGACCAGCGGGGGGAGGAGCCGCTCCGGCAGGTAGTGCAGAGACCATCGGGGGCGCTTCCACCTTGTCCGGCACAGCCACCACGAAGCTGCAAATGTGATTGCGGACGCACTGTCTGGGTTGACGGTCCGCCCGGCCAAGCTTTCTGCTGCTGATGGCTTTCCTGCTGGGGAGCGGAGGACTCGTAGCGGCCATGGGGCTACACAAGAGTTTCCCGAACAGCCTGTCTTCACCGGAATAGTCCGGGTGGCTGATTCCGCCGATCTACGACTTCACGGGGCCACCATTATCCACGGCGATGCCAGCTGGCTTGATCAGTCTGTCGGCGGCCCGGTCGCGGTCCCTGGCCAAGGCGCTGCCAGCCAGTTCGGAATCACACGCCCGGGTCCCGGCGTCGTCATGCGGCTGTATGGTCAGCCGGTACCGGTGGTGGGCAGCAGCGGGACTGGACTTGGTCCTGCTTTACGCCTCCGCTAAGGGCTGGGCAGCCGTCATGATCCCCTGGTACGCCTCGTTGTGGGAACAGGAGCCGGTGTGGCCAGCGAGCGGAACGCTGTCAGCTCCGCGCCCGGCTCTCGCGGCGTCGCGATCCAAACCAGACCAACACATCCAGGCCTGGAGAGAGCTAGTTGGCCGGGCTGTACTTCGCCACGTCAGCGGCGTTGGTGGCCGCGCTCATCAGCACCGCAGCGCCAAGCATGTGCGCGCCTACCAAGAGAGCCGGAATTCCGTTGTAGTACTGCGTGAATCCGATGACAGCCTGCAGCAGTGTCACGCCGAGCAGAAGGTATGCGGCCGTTCGGAACGGTCCCACGAGCTTGTGCCGGATCACCAGGAACACCGCGAACAGAGTGCCAGCCGTGATCAGATATGCGGGAACAGCGTGGATGTGTGAAAAGAGATCCCAGTCGAGATCGTTGCGGGGCGCATCTGCATCTCCGGCATGCGGCCCGGCCCCCGTTACTACGACGCCCAGCATCACCGAAAGCGCGGAGAAAACAGCAACGGCCGTCATCAACGGACGGGTTACAGCGGGCAGGACAGGCAGCGTGCGGTTCATGAAGCGGCCGGTCCGCCCGTAAGCCCTGTTAACAAGGAGTGTTGCAAAGACCACCAGGGCCATGGAGACGAGGAAGTGCAGGCCGACAACCCAGGGGTTGAGCCCGGACAGAACGGTGATTCCGCCGATCACGGCCTGCGCCGGGATGCTGGCGAGCAGTCCCAAGGCGAGAATGAAGAGGTCTCGGCGTTCCTTGCGAAGGTTCCACAAGTACACCAACATCATGGCGGCGACAGCGGCGAGGGCAAAGGTCAGAAGACGGTTGCCGAATTCTATGAACCCGTGAATGCCCATTTCCGGTGTGTTGACCAACGAGTCGCTGGTGCAGCGCGGCCATGTGGGGCAACCCAGGCCGGAAGCGGTGAGTCGCACGGCACCACCTGTTACCACCAGGACTGTCTGCCCAATGAGTGAGAACAATGCCAGGCGGCGCACGGTCTTGTTGACCTCGGTGGGCAGCTTGGACGTCAATCGCTGGACGGTTTTCGGTAGGCGCGATGCCGTGCTCACAGTTTTCTCACTTCTCAGTTCTGCGTTGGTGATTAGTGCCTGGATTGGTTAGTTCCACTTGAACCATCGGATGGCCGCGGCTCCGGCCAGCACGGTCCACAGCAGGAGGACTAGAACGGCAGGGACAGGAACGCTACCCCAGAGGAATGCGTCCCTGAGTGCTTGGCCCAAGGCCCCGGAAGGAAGGAAATGGACCAGGCCCTGAAGCAAGGTGGGCAATCGATCGGCCGGAACCACAATGCCGCCCAAGGCCCCGAGGAGGATCCATAGAAGGTTGGTGATCGCCAACGTAGCTTCCGGGCGCACAGTACCGGCCACCAGCAAGCCCAATGCAGTAAAGGCGGCGGCGCCGAGAACCAACAGCCCAAGCCCCGGAAGCCAGGCCTCCAACCGTGGTTGCCACCCCAGGAGACCGGCGACTGCACCCACTACCAGTACTTGAAGAAGCAGGACTACCAGCACGGCGAGGATCTTGCCCGCGATGAGTCCGCCACGGCCCAGCGGCGTAGTGGAAAGGAATCGCAGGACTCCGTAGCGCCGGTCAAAACCGGTAGCGATTCCCTGGCCGGTAAAGGCTGTGGACATGGCGCACAGCGCCAGAATCCCGGGCGTGGCGACGTCTACGCGGGATCCGCCGAGACCGTCAAGCAGCGGAGTCACGGCTAAGCCCACGAGTGCCATCAACGGCAGGACGACAGCGAGGATGAGTTGCTCACCATTGCGCAGCATGGTGATGGTCTCGTAGCGCCCTTGCTGCATGATCCGGCGCGGCAGCGAAGCTGGTCCGGCATTGGGGGAGAGAAGCTTGCTCATCGGAGGTCCCTTCCGGAAATGTCCAGGAACACATCTTCCAAGCTCCGGGCTTCCAACCGGAGCGAGGCAGGCATGATGTTCCGTTCAGCCCACCACGCCGTCAGTGATGCAAGGTCTTTTGGTGTGATCGCGCCTGTGATGGAGTAGCTTCCGGAGCGAGTCTCGGTCAGCTGGAGGCCTGCTCCCAGGACGCCGGCGAAGTTGAGTCCGCCCGGCGCGTCGAAGTAGAGAGTCCTGTCCGTGATGGTACAGTCCTCGGCGTGATCGTGCCGGAGCAACTCGGCGACCGTCCCCTCCACCACGTTGTGGCCGCCGTCGATGATGTAGACGTAGTCCGCCAGACGCTCAGCATCGTCCATCAGGTGGGTTGTTAGGACGATGCCCATCCCGGCGTCCCTGAGCTCGGCAATGAGGTCGAACACCATCTGCCGGGACTGTGGGTCCAAGCCGGCGCTGGGCTCGTCGAGGAACAGGATTTCAGGATTGCCCACCAGTGCTGCAGCCAGTGCCAGCCGCTGCTTTTGGCCACCGGAGAGACGGCGCACGCTGGTCCGGCTGAACTGGTTGATTCCCAACCGTTCCACCAGGGCGTCAACGTTCATGGGCTTCCGGTACATGCCGGCGACGTGCCTCAGCAAGGGAAGGGGACGGGCCGACGGCGGGAGGCCGCCGTCCTGAAGCATCACACCTACGCGGGATCTCAGGTCGGCGCCGGCGGTATCCGGGTCCGCGCCAAGCAGGGAGATGTTGCCGCCGGTTCGCTTCTGGAGGCCTTGGGCGCACTCCAGGGTGGTTGTCTTTCCTGCACCGTTTGCCCCGAGCAGGGCAGTTACCTGCCCGCGTTCGGCCACGAGGGACAGTCCGCTGACCACCCTGAGCATTTTGCCGTCAAGGGAGGCCAAGGGGCCTACATCCTTCGTGAGTCCATCTATGGTGAGGACAGGGGAATCGGGGGATCGCACCAGAGTATTCTACGGGAAGTAGTACGGTCACAGTTGGCGGCTTGCGCAGGTCAGTCTTGCCTTACTGGATGCATGAAACAAATTACGACATGATTGTGTTGTGTATTCCATGAGCAGTCCACCATCCATGCCCTCACGGCATGCTGCAGCGGCAGAGGCATTCGTTGCCTCGCCTGCGCTGCCGGACGCGGATGACCGCACAAGGGACCGGGTCCTAAGCGCCGTCCTTGAGAACGGCCCGGTGAGTGCCGCCGAGCTCGGCGATCTCCTCGGCTTCACCCCTGCTGCAGTCCGCCGCCACCTTGACCATTTGGAGCGCCACGGCGTGATCGAAGTCAAGCGCGTGGCCAAGGCCGGCTCCGGTGCGGGACGTCCCGCACGACGCTACGTACTGAGTTCCCAAGGGCAGTCCACTCTTGGCGATGACTACCTGAATATTGCCAGCTCCGCGCTCCGCAGGCTCCAGGAACTCGCTGGCCAGGACGCAGTCCGTGAGTATGCGGAGGAACGCTTCTCCGACATGGAAAGGCGGTACGCGCCAGAGGTCGAGGCCGCCGGAGATGACATCACTGCCCGGGCCATGGCACTTTCCAAGGCGCTCAGCCGCGATCGTTTCGTAGCGTCAGCCCATTCCATTGAGGCCAAGTCTCCGTTGCCCGCCGCATTGTCCAGCGTCCAGCTGTGCCAGGGGCACTGCCCGATTCAGCGGCTCGCCGCGGAGTTCCCGGTGTTTTGCGATACCGAGACCAAGGTTTTCTCCCGCCTGGTAGGCGTCGATGTCCGGCGACTTTCCACGCTCGCGCAGGGCGGCCACGTTTGCACCACCCACATACCTACCGGGCGCCCGGCTGCCACGGCATCTCCGGATGCCGCAGAGCAGTCCGGGAGTCCGTACCAGGAATCAAACAACCAGCAAGAAAGGCCGTGATGACGGACCAAATAGCAGAGAAAGCGGTAGCCGAAGGCACTGTGATCTCGGAGATTCTGGAAAAGAATCCCGAACTGCACGGTATCGGAAACTACGAGTACGGCTGGGCCGACAAGAACGACGTAGGCGCAAATGCCCGTCGTGGCCTCAACGAGGAGGTTGTCCGCGACATCTCCTCGAAGAAGAACGAGCCCGAATGGATGCTCGATCTGCGGCTTAAGGGCCTGAAGTACTTCGACCGCAAGCCCATGCCCACCTGGGGTGCAGACCTCTCAGGCATCGACTTCGACAACATCAAATACTTCGTGCGTTCCACCGAGAAGCAGGCGGCAACGTGGGAAGACCTTCCGGAAGACATCCGGAACACCTACGAAAAGCTCGGCATCCCCGAAGCTGAGCGCAGCCGCTTGGTTTCCGGTGTTGCAGCCCAGTACGAGTCCGAGGTTGTCTACCACCAGATCCGTGAGGACTTGGAAGCCCAGGGCGTCATCTTCCTGGACACTGACACTGCACTGCGCGAGCACCCGGAGATCTTCCAGGAATACTTCGGCACCATCATCCCGGTGGGCGACAACAAGTTCGCCTCATTGAACACGGCTGTATGGTCCGGCGGTTCGTTCGTGTATGTGCCCAAGGGCGTCCACGTGGACATCCCGCTGCAGGCATACTTCCGTATCAACACGGAGAACATGGGCCAGTTCGAGCGCACGCTGATCATTGCCGATGAGGACTCTTACGTTCACTACATCGAAGGCTGCACGGCTCCGATCTACACCTCGGATTCCCTGCACTCGGCTGTTGTTGAGATCATCGTGAAGAAGGGCGCCCGCGTCCGCTACACCACCATCCAGAACTGGTCCACCAACGTGTACAACCTGGTGACCAAGCGCGCTATCTGCGAAGAGGGCGCCACCATGGAGTGGATCGATGGCAACATCGGCTCCAAGGTCACCATGAAGTACCCTGCCGTCTACCTTGTTGGCGAGCACGCCAAGGGTGAGACGTTGTCCATCGCTTTCGCCGGCGAGGGCCAGCACCAGGACACCGGCTCCAAGATGGTGCACATCGCACCGAACACCAAGAGCTCCATCATTTCCAAGTCCGTGGCCCGTGGCGGCGGCCGTGCTGCTTACCGCGGCCTGGTCCAGGTGCGCGAAGGCGCCAAGCACTCGGCCAACACGGTTCGTTGCGACGCCCTCCTGGTGGACACCATTTCCCGTTCGGACACGTACCCGTACATCGATATCCGCGAGGATGACGTCGTCATGGGTCACGAGGCCACCGTTTCACGCGTCAGTGAAGAGCAGCTCTTCTATCTGATGTCCCGCGGAATGCCTGAAGACGAGGCCATGGCCATGATCGTGCGCGGCTTCATCGAGCCGATCGCCCGTGAACTGCCCATGGAATACGCTCTTGAGCTGAACCGCCTGATTGAACTGCAGATGGAAGGGTCCGTCGGTTAACAATGACTGATATCACTACTGAAAAGGCGCGCATCGGCGCGCCCTCGGCCCAGCCGTTTATCAACGGCTTCACCGAGGAAGGCGAGAACCTTTCGCCCGTCAACACCGGAACGAACACCAGCACGACGTCGGAACAGCCTTCGGCGGGTCCCCTCGGCGGCGCTTCGGCCAAGAGCCACTCACATGGCGGCGGCGTAGGCATCCCGGACAGCTCCCGCGCTGGCCGTCTCACCTCCTACAAGCTGGCGGACTTCAAGCCGTTGAACGGCCTTGAGGAAGACTGGCGCTTCACCCCGCTGAAGCGCCTGCGTGGCCTTCACACTGACGTCCTCAACGGCGCAGCCCCGACTGTCAGCGTCACCGCACCGGCCGGCGTCGTGGTTGAAACCGTTGGCCGCGATGACCAGCGAATCGGCCAGGCGGCCATCCCGGAGGACCTTGTGTCTGCCAACGCCTGGGAGAACTTCGCCGAGGCCACGGTGGTTACCGTACCCGCTGAGTTGCAGGCCGAGAGTGAAGTTTCTGTCCTGATCACCGGCGCCGGCGAGGCACCGTCTGCACAGCACATCGTGATCGTGGCAGAACGCTTCTCCAAAGCCGTTGTGGTTCTGGATCACCAGGGCTCCGCAGTTGTCTCCGAGAACGTGGAGATCATTGTTGAAGACGGTGCTGAACTCACCGTTGTCTCCTTGCAGGAATGGGCAGACAACGCAGTTCACGCGTCATCGCAGCAGGCGAAGATCGGCCGCGATGCCAAGTTCAAGCACATCGTGGTCAGCCTGGGCGGCGACCTCGTTCGCGTCACGCCGTCCACGCGCTTTACCGCTCCTGGCGCCGACGTCGAAATGTTCGGCTTGTACTTTGCCGACGCCGGACAGCACCTTGAGCAGCGCCTGTTCGTTGACCACGCTGTGGCCAACTGCAAGTCGCGCGTTCTGTACAAGGGTGCCCTTCAGGGCCGCAACGCCCACAGTGTGTGGGTTGGAGACGTCCTGATCCGCAAGGAAGCAGAAGGCACGGATACCTACGAGGCCAACCGCAACCTGGTCCTCACGGACGGTGCCCGCGCGGACTCAGTTCCCAACCTTGAAATCGAAACCGGTTTGATTGAGGGCGCAGGCCACGCCAGCGCCACCGGACGTTTCGATGACGAGCACCTCTTCTACCTCATGGCCCGCGGCATTCCTGAGAAGGTTGCCCGCCGCCTGGTGGTCCGGGGCTTCCTCAACGAGATCATCCAGCAGATCAAGGTCCCGGCAATCGAAGATCGCCTGACCGAAGCTGTTGAGCGCGAACTCGCCGCGACCGACAACTAAGACAGGCCAGGCAGAGCAACAATGAGTGAAGAAACCAAGGGCGAACTGGTATGCAACGCCAATGACATCCAGGTCAAGCAAGCGCTGCGTGTCCTGATTGATGACTACCCTGTAGCCATCGTCAAGGACTCGATGGGTCAGATCCACGCCATCGCCGATACCTGCTCGCACGCGGACATCTCGTTGTCCGAGGGTGAGGTTGAAGGCTGCGCGATCGAATGCTGGGGACATGGTTCCCAGTTCGACCTCCGCAGTGGACAGCCCCTCCAGTTGCCTGCTTATGACCCCGTCCCGGTTTTCGCCGTCACCATCGACGGGGACGACGTTTACGTGGACGTGACCAACGTTGTGAACGGCGCGTCGGTAGATCACTACTGAGCGCCCAGTACCGCCAGACTTACGAACGGAAAGAAAGAAGAGCATGTCAACTCTTGAAATCAAGGACCTGCACGTCAGCATCGAGACGGAGCAGGGCACCAAGGAGATCCTGAAGGGCGTCAGCCTCACCATCAAGACCGGTGAAACGCACGCCATCATGGGCCCCAACGGCTCGGGCAAATCCACACTCGCCTCCACCATCGCCGGACACCCGCGCTACAACGTCACCAGCGGCACCATCACGCTGGACGGCGAAGACGTGCTGGAAATGAGCGTCGACGAACGCGCTCGTGCTGGCATGTTCCTGGCCATGCAGTACCCGGTGGAAGTTCCCGGCGTCACCATGACCAACTTCCTGCGCACCGCCAAGACCGCAATCGACGGCGAAGCACCGGCACTGCGTACGTGGACCAAGGACGTCAAGGCTGCCATGCAGCAGCTCCGTATCGACGCCGACTTCGCACAGCGCAACGTCAACGAAGGCTTCTCCGGTGGTGAGAAGAAGCGTGTTGAAATCCTTCAGCTCGAACTTTTCAAGCCGAAGTTCGCCATCCTCGACGAGACCGACTCCGGCCTTGACGTCGATGCTTTGAAGGTTGTCTCCGAGGGGGTCAACCGCGCCCACGAAGAGGGCAACATGGGCACCCTGCTCATCACCCACTACACGCGCATCCTGCGCTACATCAAGCCGGACTTCGTTCACGTGTTCGTTGACGGCAAGGTTGTTGAAGAGGGCGGCCCGGAGCTCGCAGACCGTCTCGAAGACGAGGGCTACGACCGCTACGCTCCAGGCGCCGGCGTTGCCGTTGCTCCTGCAGTGCAGGCCTAGTTAGGATCGTTCCATGACCGAAATCAACACGGCGCGAACCAGCCTCGAGGACGTCGAGGAAGCGCTCAAGGACGTCATTGACCCGGAACTCGGGGTCAACATTGTGGACTTGGGCCTTCTTTACGGACTTAAGTACTCCGACGACGACGGCGCGCTCCTGATCGACATGACACTGACCACTGCGGCTTGCCCGCTGACGGACGTGCTTGAAGAGCAGGTGGGCAAGTCCTTGGACGGAGTGGTTGATGAATGGCGCCTGAATTGGGTGTGGATGCCGCCATGGGGTCCTGAGCGGATCACCGACGACGGCAAGGACCAGATGAGGGCCCTCGGCTTCAACATCTGATCAACCTTCGCCCGCAAAGCGACGAAAAGGAAGGGTTCCGGGTACACCACCGGGAACCCTTCCTTTTGTCGTACTGCATAAAGTCGTCCTGCCGTGTGTTGTCTTGCCCCTAAGGCACAGCGACTCCGAAGGTGTCGCACTTGTTGATGTCCCCCGTGGTGTAGCCCTGGTAGAACCATTTCTGCCGTTGGGCGCTTGAACCATGCGTCCATGACTCAGGTGAGACCCGGCCCGTCGCAGCTTCCTGGATGCGGTCGTCTCCGACGGCGGAAGCGGCGGAGAGCGCATCCTGCAGGTCCTGCTCGGTCAGGGGATCAAGGAAAGGTTTGCCGCTGGCGTCCGTCTGAGTCGTAGCGTGCCGGACCCACAAACCCGCATAGCAGTCAGCCTGTAGTTCCACACGGACGGCTCCTGATTGAGGCCCTTGAGGGTCCTGTTGTGCTTGGTCGAGGTTGCCGAGAATGTTTTGGACATGGTGTCCGAACTCGTGGGCCACCACGTACTCTTGCGCCAGCGGTCCTCCGGATGAACCAAAGCGGGTCACCAGGTCATCGAAGAAGCCGGGGTCGAAATACGCTTTCACATCAGCAGGACAGTAGAAGGGGCCAACGGCAGTGGTGGCGGTCCCGCAACCTGTCGTGGTGGCCGAATCAAAGATGACGGTGCCGGGCCGGGTGTATTTCACGTTGTAGTCCGCCAGATAATCAGGCCAGAACGCATTGAGGCTGTTCACCGTGCCGGTGATCCGGCAGTCCAACCGCTTGTCCGCATCGGCTCCGGTCTGGCATTCCTGAACGCCTCCTGCTCCGGCGCTGCCATTTTCGACGGCGGGTGGCTGGCCTCCGCCCCCGGTCAGGTCCCCGAGGATGTTGGGATTGATACCGAAGAGTGCCAGCAGCAGCACCACTATGCCACCGCCAATGCCACCACCGATCTTGGTGCCGCGGCCCATACCGCCGCCACGTCGGTCTTCCACTTGCGAGGGGTCCAGCTGCGCGCCGTCATTGAAACTCATACAGTCAGAATAGACGTCACTTTTGGTGCCCGGTGCCGGACACTGCCGTAAAATTGTTGGGATGCCTTTCCTGGATAAACTTCAGCTCTGGGCCGAAGAGCGCCCCCACGACACCGCCGTCGTTGTGGGCAGCGGCCGGCTCACCTGGGCGGGACTCCGCGACGCCGCAGCGGGCCTTGTTGGGGTCGCTGCTGCCACCACGGTTCTGGCCGAGCCCAACTCTGTCAGCTTCGTGGAACGTTTCGCGGCCGCGGTGGCGGGGGAGCGGCGCTGCGCTGTGCTGGACCCCGAATGGCCTGCCCCCATGATCGACGAAGTTTCCTCACGCATCCTGGGCACCCACACGCCGGCCGGGGCAGAACTGGTGGACGGGGACCCGTCCAGCACTTTTCTGGTGGGTCTCACCTCCGGAACCACGTCGGTGCCCAAGGCCTTCACCAGGTCCCGCCGTTCCTGGCAAGTGTCCTTCGATGCGTCCATCGGGTTTTTTGGCCTTTCGCAGGATGACCGGACCCTTGCGCCGGGTCCCCTGTCGGCCAGCCTGAACTTGTACGCCCTCTCGGAGTGCCTGTATGCCGGTGCAGCTTTTCACACCCTTGAAGCCTTCGACGTCGGCGCCGCCCATGCTGCCATCAGTCACGACGGCATCACCCGCCTGGTCCTGGCGCCCACCGCGCTTAGGTTGCTCAGCGAGCGGGGATTAGCAGGGAATGTGGACGCATCCGGAATCCGCAGCATCATCTGTGCCGGTTCCAAGTTGGACGCCCGGACGTTGGAGGCAGCCCGGCGGTGGGCCCCCCGTGCGGCCATCTACGAGTACTACGGTGCCTCGGAGTTGAGCTTCGTTTCCGGTACCCGCCTGGCCGCCGGCGAGCCGCTGGACCCTGGCGGGACCGGCATTGGCTTGCCTTTTCCGGGGGTTGAAGTGACCATCCTTGACGACGCCGGCAGCCCACTCCCGGACGGGGAGCACGGGAATATCAGTGTTCGCAGCGGAATGGTCAGCAACGGCTACCTGTGGGGCGACGACGGGCAGGCCCTGCGATGCCTTGATGGGTGGTACACCGTGGGGGATCAGGGCTTTCTGGAGAACGGCACCCTTCACATCCTTGGACGGCGCTCTGACATGATCATCACCTCGGGAAAGAACGTCTACCCGCATGAGGTTGAGCTGGCCGTCGCTTCCGTGCCGGGTGTGGAAGGGGCGGTTGCTGCCGGAGTGCCGGATGACATCCGCGGTCACAAGGTCATCGCCGGCGTCATTCCTGCCTGTGGTGCGATCACCGCCACCCAGCTCCGCACAGGCTTGGATGGCCTGCTGGCGCGGGACAAGTGGCCGTTGCAGTATTACGTGTTGTCAGAGCTGCCCATGACGGACCGTGGCAAGGTCAGCAGAAAGGTGCTCCTGGACTGGATCAAGAACCATGACCCCCGGGCGCGAGCCCTTGGATAGCCACAAGCCCGTGGATAGCGGGGCCGGCTCAGCCGGAGGATTCGACGAATCCCGCCAAGCTGTCATTATTGCCGCGCTCCGATCTCCTATTTGTCGTGCCAACGGTCAGTTGAAGCAGTTACGGGCCGCCGACCTCCTGGCACCCGTGCTGGCTTCCCTGGCCGAGAGAGCGGGCGTGGACCTGGCGGAGGTGGACGATGTCTTGGTGGGCAATGCTGTGGGCGGCGGCGGGAATGTCGCCAGGTTCGCGGCTCTCCAGGCCGGTTTACCCATCAGTGTTCCGGGTATCACCGTTGACCGGCAATGCGGTTCCGGCTTGGACGCCATTGCGTTGGCATCCAAGTTGGTGGCCGCCGGTGGTGACCCCCTGTATTTGGCCGGCGGCGTTGAAAGCATCAGTACCGCTCCGGCCCGGGCCAACAGAACCGACGACGGCGAACTCGACTTCTACTCGAGGGCCAGCTTTGTGCCGCCGCAGTTCGGCGACCCGGACATGGGTGTTGCGGCGGAGAACGTCGCCCGGGAATTTTGCGTGACACGTCAGAGGCAGGACGAGTACGCGCTCCGGAGCCATCTCCGGGCCGTCGAAGCCGCCAGGACGGGGCTCTTTGAGGATGAAATTGTTCCGCTCAAGAGCATGGGGAAACAGGTGGCGCTGGACGATGGCCCCCGAGCTTCATTGCGGGCCCCGCTGATGGCGAGGTTCCCAGCAGCATTCGTGGCGGGCGGATCGGTCACCGCAGCAAACTCATGCTTTGACGCGGACGCAGCATCCGCCGTCGTCATGACGTCCATGAAACGGGCACGCGCCCTGGGCGCGACGCACGGGATGCTGGTGCTGGGGTGCGACACCGTCGGCGTTGATCCGGAACTTCTTGGCATAGGGGCAGCCCACGCTGCCAAGCGGCTGCTGGACCGACACGGTGTGGACGCCGATGACGTTGATCTGGTGGAGTTCAATGAGGCGTTCGCCTCCCAAACCATCGCATGCCTGGAGTATCTGGGCGTAGATCCTCAGAAAGCCAACCTTGATGGCGGAGCACTTGCCTTGGGTCATGGCTACGGAGCTTCGGGGGCGGTCCTGGTGACGAGGTTGATGGCTCAAGCACGCCGCAGTTACGCACTGCGGGGCGGGACTTCGCTGGCATTGGCGATGATCAGTAGCGCCGGGGGCATGGGAACAGCTGCGCTCTTTCAGTACACCGGGCTCTAGCCCTGCGCCGGGTTTAGTCCCTCTCCGGTTCGCCCAACCCGCGGGCCGCCAAAGCATCACCGGTTTGGCGCGCATACGCAACAGTGGTGATGAAGACAGGGAGCACCAGTGCGCGGGGATTGCGTTCAAGCCCGCGTGCCCGCGCTGAGTCCCTTACGTCAGAGAAGGCACCGGCTATGAAGGGAATGCTCCTGAGCATCACTGCGATGGTCAAGGCAAATCGTTCAGGATCGGCACCGAAACTCCGGAACGGTTTTGCCAACGCCACCACGCCGTCCAGCAAATCCTGCACGGGAGTAGTTGCGGTGAGGACCGAAGCTGCCACTACGCAGACCAGCACATTCAACACGATGCGTGCCGCGGTGGGCCCGCCGAGTTGCCACCATTGGAAAAGTCCGATGACCAGAAGGATGGGCGCCACCAACCAGATGGCCCTCAGCAGGCGGCCGAAACCGGCTCCTGTCAGCATGAATAAGCCACACATGACGGCGAAGATCACCAGCGACACGGCCCAGTCCACAATGAGGAAAGACGCCGCTCCGCAGGCTGCTACTACCAAAAATTTCAGCCACAGGGGAGTGCGGTGGATGATCGAATGTCCACGGACGTAATTCGCAATCAGGAAGCCATGCCCTTTCACCTGGACACATCGCCCACGCCGGCACCGGGCAGGGGAGCCGCGCAAAGCTCGCGGTAACGGGCGACGCCCTCAGCAGCGCCGCCGTCGAACACGATGCGGCCGGCCTCCACTACCAGCACCCTGTCCATGTCCAAGGCCAGGTCGAGATCGTGCGTGGACATGATGACTTGTTGATCCAGGCCAGCGACTGTGCGGCGCAGGAGTTCGCGGTTCCGGAGATCCAGGAGGGTGGACGGTTCGTCGAGTACCAGGACGGTGGGATCCACCGCAAGGACTGCGGCCAGGGCCAGTAGCTGCCTTTCGCCACCGGACAGTTCATAGATGCTTTGATCGGCCAGATGCAGCAGGCCGAAGCGATTCAGGACGGCTTCGGCCCGGGCCGCGCGCTCCTTGGAGTTCTTGATTGAACGGCGCAGGGAAAGCTCAACGTCCTCCCGACCCGTGGGCATGACCAGCTGGGACAGGGGATCGGTAAAAACAAATCCCACATTGCCCCGGACACGGCGGACGTCAGCGAGAGTGTCATCTCCGTGGACCACTACCGTGCCTTCGCTCGGTTCAACCAAGCCATTCACCAGCCGCAACAGCGTGGACTTCCCGGAGCCGTTGGCGCCGATGACTCCGATCCTGCGTTCTGTGAGGTCCAGGGAAAAATGGTGCAGCAGGGTTTTGGGTGTGTCGCTGCCATCGACTGCGACACGCACCGAAACCCTGCTGAAACTGATCGAATTCATGGAGTGATTGTTCCTGCTTACTTGACCCGGCGTACCAGGACATCCGGGAAGGCTTTGTGGATTGCCACGGCAATGATCACGGCCAGGACGTTCTTAATGATATCGCCGGGGACGAAGGGGAGGTCTGCGAGCAAGGCCTTGGTGAAATCCAACTTGGCATTGACCATCATGCCCAGGATGCCGAGGGCGTGAATAACGACGATGCTGCTCACCATCGTCGCTGCGAAAAGCCACAGAGCACGGAATTTGACCGTCCTGCGGATGACCACTGATGTCAGGTAGCCGGTAACGGCTGCCGCAAGCGGGAACGCGATGATGTATCCGGCCGAAGGCGTGGCAAGGATACCCAAACCGCTGCGGCCGCCGCTGAAGATCGGCAGGCCGGCGAAGCCGAGCAACACGTAAAGCCCGACGGCGGCGAAGCCGCGCCCGGCTCCGAGCACCAGTCCACTGAGCATCACCGTCAACGTCACCAAGGTAATGGGAACGCCAAGGGCTCCGACCGGGATGCCCGGAACAATCGCCGAGGCTGCTACCAAGGCAGCGAAAACTGCGATCAGGCCCAGGTCGGTAGCGGTCCAGCGTTTTCGGGACGAAGCGGTTCGCTGCGGTGTGGCAGCGGAAGTGGAAGAGTTGGTCTGGCTCATGACGGTCCTATCGGGTGCAAAGCGATGCGATGAATGTTCTTGTTTCCCCTGTTGTCGAGAGTACGGAGGGAACGGATTCGCGATTTTGGAGTCTTTCCACAACACGGGGCCGGAATTCTTTGACCGTCAGCACAGTTTCCGGCTGATAGGCCCGATGTCAGGCCGCGGCCTTGGTACCGGTAGACTTGAACAGGCTGTTCTCACGGCCGTCCCCGCCGCACTTAGTAGACCCACCGGTCCCCGCGAGCGTTCCCCATTGAAAGGCATCACCCGAATTGATTACCGTCCAGGACCTCGAACTCCGCGCCGGCGCACGCCTGCTCATGGACCAGGTCAACTTCAGGGTGGACAAAGGGGACAAGATTGGACTCGTCGGACGTAACGGTGCCGGCAAAACCACCCTCACCCGGGTCCTCGCCGGCGAAGGGCTCCCCGCAGGCGGCAAGGTCACCCGCAGCGGTGAGATCGGCTACCTTCCGCAGGATCCACGAACCCCGGACATGGAACAGCTCGCCCGGGACCGCATCCTGTCGGCCCGCGGCCTGGATGTGGTGGTGGGCAAGCTGAAGAAGGCCCACGAGGACATGGCAAGCGATGACGCGGCCGTCCAACGCAAAGCCATGAATCGCTATGACCGCTTGGAGGCCGAGTTTCTCTCAGGCGGTGGCTACGCAGCGGAAGCTGAAGCTGCCGCGATCTCCTCCAACCTTGCGTTGCCGGACCGCCTCCTCAACCAGCCGCTCAAGACCCTTTCCGGTGGGCAACGACGCCGTGTGGAGTTGGCGCGCATCCTGTACTCCGACGCCGAGACCCTGCTCTTGGACGAACCCACCAACCACCTCGACGCCGACTCCATCACTTGGTTGCGCGACTTCCTCAAGAACCACCAGGGTGGCCTGATCGTGATCAGCCACGACACGGACTTGCTTGAGGCGACGGTGAACAAGGTGTTCCTGTTGGATGCCAACCGCGCCCAGATCGACTACTACAACATGGACTGGAAGCGCTACTTGCTCCAGCGCGAAACAGATGAGCGCGCCCGGAAGCGCGAGAGGGCCAACGCCGAGAAGAAGGCCCAAGTCCTGATTGACCAAGCCAACAAGATGCGCGCCAAGGCCACCAAGGCCGTGGCTGCCCAAAACATGGCCAAGCGAGCGGAGCGGCTCCTGAGCGGCCTGGAAGCAGTGCGCGAAAACGATCGCGTGGCCGCACTGCGGTTCCCGGATCCATCACCTTGCGGCAAGACCCCCCTGACAGCGGAAGGACTGAGCAAGTCCTACGGTTCGCTGGAGATTTTCACCGACGTGGACCTGGCCATCGATCGTGGTTCAAAAGTGGTCATCCTCGGCCTCAACGGTGCCGGCAAGACCACCCTCCTGCGCATGCTCGCCGGTGTGGATAAGCCGGATACCGGAGACATCATCCCTGGCCACGGCCTCAAAGTGGGCTACTACGCCCAAGAGCATGAGACGCTCGACGTCGACCGCACGGTCCTGGAAAATATGCGGTCATCGGCCCCTGACATGAAAGACGCCGAAGTCCGCGGAATCCTCGGTTCGTTCCTGTTCTCCGGCGACGACGTGGACAAGCCCGCCGGTGTTCTCTCCGGCGGTGAGAAGACACGGTTGGCCCTGGCCACCATTGTTGCCTCCAGCGCCAACGTGCTGCTCCTCGACGAGCCCACCAACAACCTGGACCCTGCCAGCCGCGCCGAAATCCTGGGCGCGCTCAAGAACTACAGTGGCGCCGTCGTCATGGTCAGCCACGACGAAGGTGCAGTGTCAGCGCTGAACCCGGAGCGCGTTGTGTTGCTCCCGGACGGTGTTGAAGACCACTGGAACGAGGACTACCTGGATCTCATCACGCTGGCGTAAGTCTGGCTTCGCCGTCCGCTGCGTGTGTTGCGTTCCGCTGCGTGTGTGGTTGCGTCCGCTGCGCGGCGCTCTTGATCTGCCGCGTGCTCGCTCGTTCCTCGCTTAGACGCACGCTACGCAGATCAAACGCGTCGCTTCGCTCGCGATTGAGTCACCCCCGGCAGGCTGATGCAGCTAGCGGACTTGGAGTTCCTCAGCGTTGGCGATGGTCTTTAGTTCCTCGTAGCTGATGGAGAACATCGAGTTGTGGTCTCCGGCTCCTGCCCATAGCAGTGGGTGTTCCTGGAGCGAGGTGTCCAGGATGGTGCGGAGTTTCCTGGGGTGGCCCACTGGCGCGACTCCGCCTACTTCCTGGCCTGTGTGGTGCAGTACGAACCCGGGTTTTGCGCGACGGATCTTGCCGGTCCCCAGTTTCTCCGCCACGAGCCCCGTGTCCACCCTGGCTGCTCCGCTGGCGAGGATGAGCAGGGGCTCGCCGTCGAGTTCGAAAATCAGGCTGTTAGTGATCGCTGCTACATCGCATCCCAGCACAGCCGCGGCAGCCGCCGCTGTAGGGACCTTGTCCTCGAAGGTCCGGACGGTGTCCTCGGCGCCGGCGGCAGTCAATGCGGACCGGACGTTGAGCACCGGATCGTGAACCGGATCAGTAGCCTTGTGCATCCAGAATCGCGTCTTCCTCTTCCTCGGACGTTGGACGTTTGTTCTTCCGGGGTGCGGTCGCGCGCTTCTTGGGCGTGCCGCCTGCCGAAATGATCTGCTCGTCCTCTTCGTCTTCGGCATCGATGGCTGCGTTGCGGGCTTGTTGCCGTGCGGCGTATCCAAAGCCGATGAACATCAGGACGCCGAACGCGAACCACTGCAGGGAGTAGGAGAGGTGCGTGCCCTCTTCAGTAGCTGGCTTGGGGAAAGGCGTGGGCATGGGCTGCACCGCAGGGCTTTCGCTGGCCAACTGTCCGTACGCACCTGTGGCGATTGGATAGGGGAGTTCTCCTGCGAAACTTGCGAGGTCGATGGAGGCCAGTTGGCCATCCACAGCACCACGGTCCAGCTTGGGTTCGGCGGGCTTGAGGCGCGCCACCACCGTGACCTCCCCCACCGGAGGAGCAGGGATGACGTCAGGACGGCCTGGTGTGTTGTTGCCGATGGGCAGCCACCCGCGGTCGATCACCACGGCTTCTCCTGTCATCAGCCTGAAAGGAACCACGACGTCGTAGCCTGGCTGGCCGTTCAACGGCCGGTTGCGCACTACCCGCTGCCCGTCGAGGTCGTAGCGGCCGCGCAGTTCAACCTGCGTCCATTCCCGCTCAGGGTCCAGGGCGTTGAACTCGTCCTTGATCTCCGCGTAGGGCACGGGGGTGGCCGAGTAGTTACTCACCACGCGATTGATTTCCGTCAGCGTCTCAGCCCTGCGGTCCATCTGCCAGCGCCCCAGGAAAACACAGGCTGTGGCGAAAATGACAGCCAGCACGAAGTACCCCAGCCATTTGCTGGAGAACAGAAAACGGTACATTCAGCCAGCCTCATTCACTGTTGCTTCATTGGCCGCGAACGGCAGTGTTTCTTTCCAGAGGCCACGCGTTTGCAGGTAGTCCTCGAGCCAATCCCGGTGTTCGCTGCACGAAAGCCACACTTTGCGGCGGTCCGGGGTGTGGATGCGGGGATTGTTCCACAGGAGTTGCCACTGCGCGCCGGCCCGGCAACCTTTGCGGGAGCACAACGCCGGCCCGGTGGCGCGTTCTGAATCCCGGCCGGCCGCACTTGGGCCTCCGAGGTTGAAGATGTTCATGAAGCCGCCCGTTCGTCGCCGGGATGTCCGGCATCGCTTGCACGACCCGTGCCAGGGTCAAAGGGTTCCGCTGGTGCTTGGTCATCCACCAGTTCGCCTTGGAGGACTGTCGGCGCGTCCACAGGAGGTTGATCACCCTCAGGTGAACGTTCTATTTCCGGGACGGCCACGTAGTCCAGCAAGGATTCGCTATGGTCCTCGGCTTTGTCGTTGCCGTTCGCTATGACCACCGCGATCCACGGCAGGAAGACGGCACCGGCGATGGCAATGATCTTGAACCAGCCGTCAACCACGAAAATCAGGACGATACAGACCATGCGGATACCCATGGCCACCGCGTACTTGATCATCCGATCACGCATGTCTTCGGAGTGCGCGGCAGCGGCATCTGTGATGCTGTGGACTTCGGGGTCGCCGGAAAAAGCGTCCGGTTCCCCGGGCACTTGCTGCAGGGGACTGTTTTCTCGTGTCACAACTGAATCATCACGCTCCAAAGGCCTTCCTCAATTCTCTCACCCAGGCCCCACCCGCCCAAACCACGTTGATGGCCGGTTACCCGCGGGTTGCACCGGGCTGCAGATAGGATCAACACAGGAAAATCCCTCTCTCATAGCGGCATGGCATTGCCGCGGAACCTGGAGCGAAAGCATGTCTGAAGCAGTATCCACCGGCCGCAGCGTTCTTATTACCGGCGGCAACCGGGGCATCGGCCTCGCCATTGCCGAATCCTTCCTTGCCAACGGCGACAAGGTTGCGGTCACCTACCGAAGTGAATCAGAACTGCCTGAGGGCATCCTGGGGGTGAAAGCCGATGTCACGGACGAGGCATCGATTGACGCTGCCTTCAAGATCGTCGAAGAGGCCCACGGGCCGGTGGAGGTGCTGGTTGCCAACGCTGGCATCACCAAAGACACCCTGCTGTTGCGAATGAGCGAAGACGACTTCACGTCAGTTCTGGACACCAACCTCACCGGCGCCTTTCGCGTCATTAAGCGCGCCTCTAAGGGCATGATCCGCTTGAGGAAGGGCCGCGTTGTCCTCATTTCCTCCGTCTCCGGCCTTTACGGCGCTCCCGGACAGATCAACTACTCCGCTTCCAAGGCAGGCATGGTGGGCATCGCCCGCTCCCTGACGCGTGAACTCGGCAGCCGCGGCATCACGGCCAACGTCGTGGCTCCAGGTTTCATCAACACAGACATGACTGCTGAATTGCCGGAGGATACCCAGAAGTCCTACCTGGCCAATGTTCCGGCAGGACGCTTCGCCGAAGCCTCCGAGGTAGCCAACGTTGTGCGTTGGGTGGCCAGTGACGAAGCCGCGTACATTTCCGGCGCCGTCATTCCGGTGGATGGCGGCTTGGGAATGGGCCACTAGGCAACTACCCTGCAGGGCAGTTTTTGTGCGGGCCCGACAACGGATTTCTAACATGCCGCTGGCATGATGGAACCCGAGCCCGTGGAATTTGGATGAAGTGAACAAAAGGAGCACGAATGGGAACGCTGGATAACAAGACTGCAATCGTCACGGGATCCTCCCGTGGAATCGGCGCCGAAGTTGCCAAGATTCTCGCCGGCGAGGGTGCCGCCGTCGTGGTCAACTACCGCCAAAAGGCCCCTCGGGCCAATAAGGTAGTTGCCGGGATCCAGGCAGCGGGTGGGCGTGCGGCCGCAGTCGGCGCAGACCTCACTACCGACGAAGGGGTTCATGCGCTGGCAAGCACCGCCATGGAGGAATTCGGCTCCCTGGACATCCTGGTCCTCAATGCCTCCGGCGGGATGGAATCCGGCATGGAGGAAGGGTACGCACTGAAATTGAACCGCGATGCCCAGGTGAACATGCTCAATGCGGCGGTTCCCCTCATGCCCGAAGGTTCCCGGGTGGTCTTTGTTACCAGCCACCAGGCGCACTTTGTGGAGACCGTGCCCACCATGCCCGAGTACGAGCCTGTAGCGAAGAGCAAGCGTGCCGGTGAGGACGCCCTGCGTGCCCTTCTGCCCAACCTTGCAGACAAGGGCATCTCGCTGGTGGTTGTATCAGGCGACATGATTGAGGGCACCGTTACGGCCACTTTGCTTGATCGCTCCAATCCGGGAGCCATTGAAGCGCGCCGCGCAGAAGCCGGGAAGCTCTACTCCGTAGAGGAGTTTGCGGCCGAGGTTGCCAAAATGGTCACCGCCGACGTCGAATCCGGCCACACTGAATACGTGGGCGGAGCCGACTACTTCAACAAGACGGCCGAGTAACCAGCACACACCAACAGCAGCGGCCCGGGACATGCGTCCCGGGCCGCTGCTGTTTCTCCAGCCCTTGGCGATCAAAAATGACAATTTCATAAATTATTGGAGTTTTCGCGTCACGAATTGCGAATTCTTGTTTCACTTATGCCGCTTTGCATTAAGGTAATTCATCTGATTGACTCTCAAAGACGCCCTCGTCCTTTGTTACTACCGGGCAGCCCAAACCCGGGAGGGGATTTTGTGCCGCGTCGGCCACCTTAGGCAATCGGTAAAGCTTCAGGGTTGACGCAGGGGCGATCTTTATCCCTTTGCACTAGGAGCTTTCTTTGGACCTGTTATTGCACGCAGATGATATTCATGCCTCATATGATCATCGACGGATCCTTAAGGGCGTCGGGCTTTCCGTACGACGCGGCGAAATACTGGGTTTAATCGGAACCAACGGAGCTGGAAAAACCACTCTGATGGGAGTACTGGCCGGTTCGCATCAACACGACTCCGGGCTCATGACGCTCGCGGGGGAAAAGTACCGGCCGGAAACCGTTGAGGAAGCGCAAGCGTGCGGCGTTGGACTCATTCCGCAGAACTTCAGGATCGACCCCCAACTCACCGTTGCAAGGGCAATTTTTCGGGGAACCTTTCAAGCAGCAAAGCCCCATGCTGAACTCCGTGACCAAGCAAGCAAGCTGATCCGGGACATCGGCGTCAGCTTGGATCCAGACACCAAGGTTGGATCGCTCATTCGTGCCGAGCAGGCCCTTGTGGAGGTCCTGAGGATGGTTGCCGAAGAGGCCCAACTCGTCATCATGGACGAGGTTGCCGCCTCGCTTCCGGACCATGACGTCGCCGTACTGCATCAGGTGTTGCGCATGCTGGTCAGGCAGGGACGGGCCATCATCTACATCACGCATAGGCTGGATGAGGTCCGATCCATTGCGCACCGCATTGCTGTCCTCCGGGAGGGACGGGTGCACAAAATTCTGGAGGCCAGCCATACCGACGTTGACGAACTGGCCTTCCTGTTGCTTCAGCACGAGCTGGAGGGCAGCGCCAGGCCCAGCGACCCCGTCGAAGGGGGCGAGGTCCTGCGGGTAGTCAGCCTCAGCACAGGGGACAGGGTTCGGGACGTCACTTTCAACGTGGTCAAAGGCGAGATTTTTGGCTTGGTGGGAACGCATCGCTCAGGCGTCTACGAGTTAATTGAAGCCTTGGCCGGCGTACGCCCCAGTACCTCCGGGCAGATTCTCATGCACGGCCAAGAAGCGACGATTCGGACCGTCCAGGATGCCCGGAGCCTGAAAATCGGATACCTGTCCGATGCCGTGGACGATGAAGAGGCTACGGGGACCATCGTTGAAGGCCTTCAGCGAGGCGGTGAAGCGGGAGAGCCTAATCTGCGGGACGAGATCATGCAGCTTCGCGGAGTTGCCGACGTCATTCAACGCATGCGCATCAGCACCACTAACATCCATGGAAGCATCAGCACACTTTCGGGCGGCGACCGCCAGAAAGTGCAGCTTGCCAAATGGATGACCACGGGCTGTGACCTCTTGATCCTCAGCCATCCGAGCCGCGGAATCGACATCGGCGCCAAGGAAGCCGTCTATCAGATGCTCAAAGAGCTCAGCCGGACCGGCGTAGCCGTCATTCTGCTGTCCTCTGACTTGTCCGAACTGATCAGCTGGTGCCATCGGGTGGGTGTAATGCGTGACGGCGAGCTTGTCACGATAGAAGCCAACGCCAATACCAACGAGGACGTCCTGGTACACCACATGCTGGGTGTGAAGTTCGAATCGGGCCGCAGCGACGCCCGCCGCGTGAGGACTTGAGGCCTTGCGTTCCGGTTAACGGAAAGGGGCGGTGGCGCATCATGCGCCACCGCCCCTTCGCTTTACACCTGAAATCAGATGGTGATGTCCTTGGCAAGATTCTTTAGTTTGTGCCGGGCAAGCGCCAGGTTTGCATAGGTGCGGTCAAGCACCAGGTAGACGAAAAGGCCCTTGGACGCCGTTGAGTTCAGTACATTGATGAGGTGGTACTGGGTTCCCAGGGTAATAAGAATGTCCTCGATGTCGCTGTCAAGACTCAAGTCGGCCATGGTACGCAACTTGGCGCTCACCACGTTTGAGTTGCCCGCAGCAGCAACGCCAAGGTCGAAACCGGGGCTGCCGCCCTGGGCCAAGGCCATGCCGCTGGAGTAGTCCACTACCGCAGCACCCGTGGATCCTTCGATGGCCAGCAGTTGCTTTATAGCTTCGTCCAATGTGCTCATGTCGGGTTGTTCCTGTTCTGTTAAGTAATCAGCAGTGGTCGTGACGTTGGCACTTTGGGGTGAGCCATCTTCGTAGAGATCCCGGTGGAGAATCTCCTGGAGGGGCGATGGGTACCCGTCAGCGTCGTCTTGGTCATAGGCATTCGCTTCGAATCCTTCGTCGCGTTTCCACCATTTCCATGTACGCTCCGAACGGTTCACTTCCTGCCCTCGCATTTCGTCATCCCTGACTGCCGTTTACTATGTGGAGATATTGATAATGTTCTTCACATTACACAATTTTTGTCGCTTGGGATCAAAGCACTCTTGGAATACCGACCAAGAATGAGCCCGGCAATTAATAAATGAACAAATTGATTAATTTTGTCTGTTTTCGCGTCACGAAATTGGTTATACCGACACACAGGGCCTTCACACCCTTAGCGAGGAAGCGCTTCGGCCTCTGAGTACGGCAAAGCACCGACGGGAACCGCGCCGGTGCTTTGCGAGAGATATGGCGACGTCGGGCTGCGACGCCGTGGCTTCAGACGTTGGCTATGTGCCGGACCGCGTCCAGGTACGGCATGGTGATGACGGCGTCGGCCACCGCGCGGACAGCAGGTTTTGCATTGAAGGCGACTCCGATGCCGGCAGCGCTGAGCATATCCAGGTCATTGGCACCGTCACCCACGGCAATGGTGTGCTCAAGGCTGATTCCTTCAGCGGCTGCCCACTCGCGTAAGTACTTTTCCTTGGCGGCTCGATCGATGACCGCGCCCAGCACCTTACCGGTCAACGCGCCGTCGACGATTTCAAGCTCGTTGGCGATCCAGTAGTCCAAGCCGAGTTCATCAGCGATAGGACCCAGGATTTGGTTGAATCCTCCGGAGACAACCGCCACTTTATGGCCCGCCTTCTTGAAGGCCGCCACAAGTTCTGCCGCGCCCAGGCTAAGGCGCACCTCCTGGCGAACAGAATCGACGACGGCGGCGGGCAGGCCCGCAAGGACGGCAACGCGGGCGTGGAGGCTCTGGGCAAAGTCCAACTCGCCGCGCATTGCAGCTTCGGTAACGGCAGCGACTTCCTCGCGTTTGCCTGCGTGCGCTGCCAGCAGTTCGATGACCTCTTGTTGGATCAGTGTGGAATCGACATCCATGATCAAGAGCTTCCGGGTGGCTTCGCGCAGGGCTTCAGGCACTATGGCTGTATCCACCCCTGTTTCAGCGGCCTCAGCCACCAGCCGCCGCAGGGCCTTGAGGTCCGCATCCGCCTCCGTGCTCACCGTGAGTCCAGCCGTGTGCACTCCGAAGCGTTCGTCTCCACCGTGTGATTCCGATGACACTGCCGCGCCGGCTTCGGCCAGCGTTTTCCGCACGTTGTCGAGGGATTCGGGGGACAAGTTCACGCCATAGCTGACTGCAGCCAAGTTCGAAGTCATGGCCCCAATCCTACTGAGGGCGCCGCACGCGCCCGAATTCGTTTCGCGATACAAAGCCTGCACGGCGACCGGTTATCAGTCACATGGATTTTTGTCCTAGTGTCTACTGCTATGAGTGATGTTCTGGAATTGGCTTCCGTCAGCGTTGTCCGAGGCAAGAAGACCCTGCTGGACAAGGTTGACTGGCAGGTCAACGAAGGCGAACGCTGGGTCATCCTGGGACCCAATGGAGCCGGTAAAACCACCCTCCTCCAGATTGCCGCCGCCCGCCTGCACCCAAGCAGTGGCAAGGCCGGGATCCTCGATGAGACCCTGGGCCGAGTGGACGTCTTTGAGCTGCGGCCCCGGATCGGACTTTCCTCAGCAGCACTTGCCACCCAGATCCCCGAGCACGAGAACGTTTTGAACGTGGTGGTCACAGCTGCTTATGGCGTCACCGGCCGCTGGCGTGAGGGCTACGAACGCGACGACGAACGCCGCGCCTTCGCATTGCTCAACGACTGGGGGATGGGTCCCCTCTTGAACCGCACCTTTGCCACCCTGTCCGAGGGTGAGCGCAAGCGCGTCCAGATTGCCCGTGCGCTGATGACGGACCCCGAGCTTCTGCTGCTCGACGAACCCGCAGCAGGCCTCGACTTGGGTGGCCGTGAAGAATTGGTTCATAAGCTGGGCGAACTCGCCAGTGACGAAGCAGCGCCTGCCATGGTCCTTGTTACCCATCACCTTGAGGAAGTGCCGCCGGGATTCACGCATGCCATGCTGCTCCGCGAAGGCGGAGTGGTCGCTGCCGGCCCCATCAAGGAAGTCCTCACCGACGAGCACCTCAGCAACACCTTCGGCCTTGCCCTGGATGTTTCGGAAAACGCCGGCCGCTACACGGCCACTGCCCGACGCTAGGCGGGGTTCGGTAACTTACTGTGGAGATTCTTAGCAGCATCCTGATCTTTTTCGCGGGCTTGTGGGCCGGCACCATCAATGCCGTCGTCGGCTCCGGCACCCTCGTGACCTTCCCCGTGCTCATAGCACTGGGCGTAACACCGGTTGTCGCGTCCATGAGCAACGCCATGGGCCTGGTGGCTGGAACGGCCGCGGGGGCATGGGGCTATCGTCGTGAGTTGGCAGGCAGGGGAAGGCAGCTGATGAAGCTGCTTCCGGCGTCCCTGCTGGGCGGCATCACAGGCGCATGGCTCTTGCTGCATCTGCCGGAGAAGGTCTTCCATTACGTGGCCCCCGTCCTCTTGGTGCTGGCCCTCCTGATGGTGCTGTTCCAGCCCAAGCTGCAGGCCTGGGTTCGCAGCCGGGAACAGAACCCTGAACATGCCATCCGGGACCGGAGCCATGGCGTTCTCCTGGTGGTCCTGGTCTACTTCGCCGGTGTCTACGGCGGCTACTTCGTGGCTGCACAAGGGATCCTGCTGGTGGGGATTCTGGGTGTGTTCCTCTCAGGGACCATGCAAAATGCCAACGCCATGAAGAACTTCCTGGTGCTGGGCGTGAACATGGTGGCTGCCATCTCATACCTGATCTTCGCCTTTGACCGCATCAACTGGCTCGTTGTCCTGCTCATCGCAGTGAGCTCCACCATCGGCGGGCTTGTGGGTTCCAAAGTGGGCCGGAAGTTGTCGCCCAAGGTTCTCAGGGCAGTCATCTTCACTCTCGGCATCGTGGCCCTTGGCTTCATGATCGCCAACCTTCTGAAATAAGCTCCCGTGACCTTCCACTATCTTGAGTCCGCGGATGATCCACGCGTCACGGACTACACCACCCTCACAGATGTACACCTCAGGAAGTTGCGCGAGCCACGCGAAGGCATGTACATCGCAGAGTCCTCCAAGGTCCTCCGCAGGGCACTGGCGGCAGGCCATCAGCCCCGTTCCTTTTTCCTGGCGGAGAAGTGGCTGGAAGATCTTGACGACGTCTTCAAGGCCCATCCTGACGTTCCCGTATTCATTGGCAAAGCTTCGCTGTTGGAAGAGATCACCGGCTTCCACCTGCATCGCGGAGCCATGGCTGCAATGCACCGGCCTGCCCCTGTCCCGTTAAAGGATCTCTTGGTCAACGCCAGGAGAATCGCCGTGCTGGAGGACATCGTGGACCACACCAACGTGGGCGCCATCTTCCGCTCAGCTGCGGCACTGGGCGTGGACGCCGTGCTCGTCTCGCCCAGGTGCGGCGACCCGCTGTACAGGCGCAGCGTCCGCGTCAGCATGGGCACGGTGTTCCAAATACCGTGGGCACGCCTGGAAAGCTGGCCCGCCGGCTTGGCAAGCCTGCAGGAGCAAGGCTTCACGGTGGCCGCCATGGAGCTGACTGATGATGCGCTGAACCTGGACGAGCTCGCCGCCAGGAACTATCCGAAACTCGCCTTGGTGCTGGGGACCGAAGGTGCCGGCATGAGTGAAGAGACGTTGGCCGCCGTCGACCTCGCTGTGAAGATACCCATGCGTGCAGGGGTGGACTCACTTAATGTCGCCGCCGCCTCGGCAGTGGCATTCTGGGAGCTTCGGCCGCAGGACTGACTCCGGTTCGTCGGGCATGGCCGTTTCCGCTATGATTGGTTGTTGGCCCGGCCGCTGGAATGTTCACGTTGCAGCCAAGGACCACCTCCATTCATACCTGGCAGCTGGCAAAATCCAGTTGCGTGAACAAAAGGTCCCATTATGAAGTCTGATATCCACCCGAAGTACGAAGCTGTTGTCTTCAACGACCTGGCCTCCGGTACACAGTTCCTGACCAAGTCCACCGTGTCTTCCTCGAAGACCATCGAGTGGGAAGACGGAAACACCTACCCGGTTATTGACGTCGAAATCTCTTCGGAGTCCCACCCGTTCTACACGGGCAAGCAGCGCATCATGGACTCCGCTGGCCGCGTCGAGCGCTTCAACGCTCGCTTCAAGGGCTTCGGCGGCAAGAAGTAACCACTTCACCCCCAAGGCTTTTCGAAGGCCCGCATCGCCGGATTCCGGCAATGCGGGCCTTTGTGTTTTCCGGCAAGATGGAAAGCATGACTTCCCACCCCGCACCGCGAGCACACCATCACGACGACGACACCCGCCTTCACGGAGAATATAAGGTTCCCGGGGGCAAACTTGTGGTGGTGGACCTGGAGGTGGCGGGCGGACGTTTCTCCAACGTCTCCCTGAGCGGGGATTTCTTCCTGGAGCCTGATGAGGCACTGCAGGACATCAACCAGGCGTTGACGGGACTTCCGGAAACCTCAACAGCGGCAGACATCGCCGCGGCTGTGGCAGGAGGCCTGCCCGAAGGGGCTGTGCTCTTTGGGTTCTCTGCAGAAGCCGTGGCTGTGACCGTCCGTCGGGCACTGTCCAAGGCCACAAGCTGGGCGGACCATCAGTGGGATGTCATCCCGCCATCAGTCCTGCCCACGCAGGTTAATGTCGCCTTGGATGAAGTTCTCACCGAGGAAGTGGGCGCAGGGCTGCGGAACCCCACGTTGAGGTTCTGGGACTGGGAGGAGCCTTCCGTGGTGATCGGGAGCTTCCAATCCGTGCGGAACGAGGTGGATCCGGACGGCGTCGCGGGGCACGGCATTTCCGTGGTGCGCCGCATCAGCGGTGGCGGTGCCATGTTCATGGAGGCCGGCAACTGCATCACCTATTCGCTGTACCTGCCGCAGACGCTGGTGGACGGCATCAGCTTTGCCGACTCCTACGCTTTCCTGGATGCCTGGGTCATGGCCGCACTGAAGAAGCTGGGTATTACGGCCTTCTACGTGCCCCTGAATGACATTGCCACGGATCAAGGCAAGATCGGGGGCGCAGCACAGAAACGACTCGCCAACGGCGGCATGCTCCATCACGTCACCATGAGCTATGACATCGACGCCGACAAGATGGTGGATGTCCTGCGCATCGGCAAGGAGAAGCTCTCAGACAAGGGAACCAGGAGCGCCAAGAAGCGCGTGGATCCCTTGCGTCGCCAGACAGGTCTTGCAAGGTCGGCAATCATCGCCGCCATGCAGGAAGTCTTCGCCGAGCGATATGGTGCGGTTGAATCCCGGCTCACCGACAGTGAACTCGACGAAGCCAGGAAGCGCGTGGGGGACAAATTCGGCACAGAAGAGTGGTTGAACCGGGTCCCCTAGGACATGTCCACATCACCGTTTGTGCGGTCACCCAGCCGCTTGTGCGGTCAACGCCCTCAGCAAGTGGCTCCGTTGCTCGATGATGATGCGCCGCAGGGCACGGGGAGCACCTGGGTGCTCATGAAGCCAACGATCCGTCCTCAGCAGGACCGGGTGCTCGGCAGGCCGTATGCCTTCGGTGAGATTCTGTGCTCCGGGAAAGAGGCCCCGGACAATCCGGCCCGCGATTTCAATGCTGCGTTCGGACCAGACACGTTCAAGGCAATCAAAGTACGGCTCCACATAGGGCTCCAGGAGCTTTCCGGGAGCAGCAACGACCCCCGCGATCGTGGCGCTGAGGATCTCGTTGGAAAGACCAGTGCTGTTGACGGTGGAGTCCCAGGCGGCTGCCTTGATTGATGCCTCCGGACGGGCGGCCGAGGCCAGAGCATGGCCTTCCCTGCCCGATGCCGTGGTATCAGCGTCAAGCTCCCGGTCCAACTCAGCGAGGGTCGCCTGCCCATGGGCTGCCAGCGCCTGCCACAGGCTCCAGCGCAGTTCAGCGTCCACGGCCAGGCCTTCCACCATGGTGGTCCCTTCCAGGATTCCCCGTACCAGGGGGAGCTGGCTGTCACCGTGTCTGGAAACCTCAGCCACGGTCCGTGCCCAGGCAAGTTGCTGGTCAGAGCCGGGTACAGCAGCCGTCAACTGCTCCGCTGCCACGTTCAGAAAATCCTTCCGTACCCCCTCGCGCGTGGTTGCGGGCACGTAGCGCTCGATGGCACTGGCAGCGTTGCCCAGCACGTTGAGCAGGACACCTATACCCGTTTCTGACGGCGCGAACTGCTCGACGGCGGTTACGTAACGGGCCGCCGGTGTGACGCCATCCCTGGCCGAATCCCAGAGCGCAGTCCAGCACAAAGCACGTGCCATAGGATCCGAAATCCTGTTCAGCGATGTCCGGACCGTGTGTTCGGACCCGCTGTCCAGCCGGACTTTGACGTAACTAAGGTCATCATCGTTAACCAGGAGCAGCGCCGGCCGGCGTTTTCCGCGCAATTCCGTCACCAGGGTGCTGGGCCCTGCAACATCTACGTCGATGCTTTCGGTCCTCACCAAGGCACCGGTTGAATCGGCGTCATACAAGCCCAGCCGCATACGATGCGGGCGCAGTTCCTGGTGACCGGTGAGGGGATCCACGGCGTCCTGCCGGAGCGTTACCGCACCGAGTATCCCGTCGTCTTCCACCATTTCGGCCGAAATAGTGGAGATGCCGGATGTCTGCAGCCATTGCCGTGCCCATCCGGAAAGATCCCTGCCTGAGGCTGCGCTGAGGGCCGCCAGGAGATCCTGAAGGGAAGTGTTGCCGAAGGCATGATCCCGGAAGTACTGTCGGGACCCCGCGATGAAGGCATCAAAACCGACATAGGCCACCAGCTGCTTCAGGACCGAAGCGCCCTTGGCATAGGTAATGCCGTCAAAGTTTTGTTTGGCGGCCTCAAGGTCCGGGATGTCCGCCACGATCGGGTGGGTGGTGGGCAGTTGATCCTGCAGGTAGGCCCAGGCTTTGCGCTTGCTGGCGAAATTCACCCACGCGGTGTCCCAGTCCGTGGCGCGGTCCACACCCAGGGTCCCCATGTAGTCGGCGAACGACTCTTTAAGCCAGAGGTCATCCCACCAGTTCATGGTCACCAGGTCCCCGAACCACATGTGGGCCATCTCGTGCATGAGGGTATTGGCGCGGGCTTGGTACTGGGCGTCGGTGGCCCGCGAGGCGTAGACGTACTTCTCCGTGAACGTCACCAGCCCGGGGTTTTCCATGGCACCGAGGTTGTATTCGGGCACAAACGCCTGATCGTATTTGCCCCAGGGATAGGGGTAGGCGAAGAGGTTGTTGAAGAACTCCAGTCCGCTCTTGGTCAAACGGAACAGCTGATCGGCATCGAACGAGCCGGCCAAAGAAGCCCTGCAGTAAAGTGCCAGCGGCACGTCAAGGCGGGTGCCGTCGTCGAGGTTTGCTCCCCAATGATCGGTCGCCTTGAAGTAGGGGCCGGCCAGCACGGTGGTGATGTAGGTGGACATTCGCTTGGTAGGGGCGAAATCCCAGCGTGCGGCGGTGGGGTGGCCCGGTACCGGTGTGCGTGCCTCCTCAACTCCGTTGGACGCGACTTCCCAAGCGACGGGGGCGATCACGTGGAACGTAAATTCGGCTTTGAGGTCCGGCTGTTCGAAATTGGCGAAGACGCGGCGGCTGTCCGCAGGTTCGTACTGCGTGTAGAGGTAGCACAGGCCATCCGCGGGGTCCACGAAGCGATGCATGCCCTCGCCGGAGCGGCTGTAGAGCGCCGTCCCGGTCACCGTCACGGTGTTCTCGGCGGCGAGGCCGTCCAGGATGATCCTGTCGCGGTCCACCACTGACTCCACGTCCAGTCTCCGGCCGTTCAGCACCACTGACTCGACGCCGCCGCTGATGAAATCCAGGAAGGTGGCGGAGCCGGGTTCGGCTGAGAAGGTGACCGTGCTGGTGCTCGGGTATCCGGCGACGGCGGGATCTGCCGCGTCGCGGACATCGAGGGTGACGTCATAGCTGTGGGTGGTGATCAGGGCTGAACGGATTGCGGCGTCATCGCGCGAGAGATTGTGATTCGACACACAGCTATCTAATCATGATCCACGCGGCCCCCAGGCCCAATGAGGCGATGAGCAGCCAAGAGCCCAGCGCCACCAGGACGGCGCGGCCTCCCGTGTGAATCAGGGTGCGTACCCGCACCGCCGAACCCAGCCCGAACAGGGCCGTTGCCAGCAGAATGTCCTGGACAACAGCCGCAATGTCCAAGCCCGACGGCGGCAACCACCCGAGGGAACGGAGCGCCACCATGGCGAGGAATCCCACGACGAACAGGGGGACAATCGGTGGGAACCGCCCGTCGACGACACCAGCCGGATCGTCCCCGCCGTTGCTGCGCTTTCTCACATGGACGATTCGTTGGTGCACCCCCGCCGCAGCCGCTACCGGTGCCAGTAAGACCACACGCGTCAATTTAACGACGACGGCGATCGCCAGCGCCGATGTACCAGCGGTTTGCGCCGTGGCCACCACCTGGCCGACGTCATGCACCGAGGCGCCGGTCCAGGCTCCGAATTGCTCGGGATTGAGATTCAGGGGGTGCATGAGCAGCGGCAGTACACCGATGGCAAGAGTTCCGCAGAGCGTTACGAGCGCCACCGGCAGCACGGTGTCCTGATGCTTGATGCGGCGCACGGCTGCCATCGCACCGATCGCGGAGGCGCCGCAGATGGAAAAGCCAGTGGCGATGAGGATGGCCGCTTCGCCGGGGAGGCGAAGCAAACGCGCCAGTCCATAGGTTCCCGCGAAGCTGACCAGGACCACACCTGCGATCGGGAGCAAGGACAGCCATCCCAGGCCGAGGACGTCACCGATGCTGACCTTGAGGCCCAAAAGCACGATCCCGGCCCGCATGAGGTGCTTTCCGGCGAAGTCCAGGCCCGGCCGGGCGCGCCCCGCGGTCAAGACCGCCGTGCCCGGTATATTGGCTGAGAGCAAACCCAAGGCCACGGCGAGTGTCATGGCAGGTACCGCTGGAAAAACGCCGTGAATGGCGAAGGCAAGACCCGTTGCGGCGATGCTCAGGACCAACCCGGGCCCCAGCCGGGACAGCTGGGGCGCAAGACTCTTGTAGGGCATGCCTCAACCCTGCCGGATGGGGGCACGGAAGGCGAACCGGGAGGACCCGGAAACAGCGACACAACCAGCGCGTAATGCGCTCGACTCAAAAAGGTGATTACCTGAATCCCATGTCTGACCTATTCCAGGATTACTCCGAGGCCGCAGCCCGCAGTGGCGCCTATGACGAGATGTTTACCCAAGGCCATGTAGCCAGAAGATCCTACGGTCAGGTTTCCGGGGCTCTCCGCGAGCTTTCCCTGGCGGATGTCACCGCCCGTGCCGACTCCATGGCACGCACCTTTCTGGACCGTGGCGTGACCTTTGACTATGCGGGGGAGGAGCGTCCGTTTCCCCTGGATATTGTCCCGCGCGTCATTCCTGCGGATGAGTGGGATGTGCTGGAGCGCGGAGTTGCCCAGCGTGTCAAAGCCTTGGAGGCTTTCCTCAACGACGTTTATGGACGAATGGCCGTGGTCACCGATGGCGTGATTCCGCGGCAACTGGTGACCACCAGCGCGCATTTCCACCGCGCGGTGCACGGTTTTGAGCCCTCGGGTGGCGTTCGCGTCCACGTCTCGGGCATTGACGTTGTTCGGGATGCAGCCGGGACCTTCCGCGTGCTGGAGGACAACGTTCGGGTACCTTCAGGCGTCAGCTACGTCCTCGAGAACCGGCGTGCCATGGCTAAGGGCTTGCCCGAAGCGTTCGGCCAACAACACATCAGGCCGGTGGAGGAGTATCCCCGGCGGCTCCTCTCGGCTCTGCGCAAAACGGCTCCCGCGGGCGTGGACGATCCCACCGTGGTTGTCCTGACGCCTGGTGTCTTCAACAGCGCCTACTTTGAGCACACCCTCCTTGCAGGGCTCATGGGCGTGGAGCTCGTTGAAGGCCGTGACCTCATTTGCCGTGGCAACCGGGTCTACATGCGGACCACTGCCGGCGAGCAGAGGGTGGATGTCATCTATAAGCGCATCGATGACGACTTCCTGGACCCGCTGCAGTTCCGCTCGGATTCCATGCTCGGTTGCCCGGGATTGGTCAACGCGGCCCGTGCCGGGGGAGTGACCATTGCCAACGCGGTGGGCAACGGCGTAGCCGACGACAAGCTCGTGTACAGTTACGTGCCTGACCTGATCCGGTACTACCTTCACGAAGAGCCGATCATCGCCAATGTTGACACTTTCCGGCTTGAGGAAAAGGAAGCCAGGGAGCATGTTCTGGACCGCCTCGACGAACTGGTGGTCAAACCCGTGGACGGTTCCGGCGGCAAAGGATTGGTCATTGGCCCGGACGCCACCAAGGACGAGCTGGACGCCCTGCGCAAGCGCGTCATTGCCGACCCCCGGGGGTGGATCGCACAGCCGGTCCTGCAGCTCTCCACAGTTCCCACGCTCTCCGGAGACAAATTCGGACCACGCCACGTGGACCTGCGTCCCTTCGCGGTCAACGACGGCGACGACGTTTGGGTCCTGCCCGGTGGCCTCACCCGCGTGGCGCTCAAGGAGGGTTCCTTGATTGTGAACTCCAGCCAGGGCGGCGGTTCCAAGGACACCTGGGTTCTGGCCGACTCACCGCAACTGCCGGCTGAGATCATTCCCCGCCAGTCCGTCACGGTCCGTGAGCAAGTATCTGTGTGGCCGGTGGAAAGTAACTGGCGTGACCGCCAAACGGAGCAGCAGCAGTGAAAGCACACCACCAACACTTGAACTTCGATATGCACCACGCGAAGGAGGCAGTTCCATGCTGAGCCGCATTGCTGAGTCACTCTTCTGGATCGGACGCTACGTTGAGCGTGCCGACGGTACCTCCAGAATTTTGGATGTACACCTTGAGCGCTTGAACCACCTGCCCCTTGAGGAACAGCGAAGCGTCGCCCGGGAGCTCCTTGCCGTGATGGGCGCCAAGCCGCAAGGTGAGGAGTTCGGCCTCCCTGAACTCCTCCATGCGCTTGCCTATGACAAGCACAGCGCGTCCTCCATTGCAGGTTCGCTGGGCGCTGCCCGTGAGAATGCGCGGCGGGCGCGCGAGACTGTCTCCCAATCCCTCTGGGAAAGCCTCAACACCACCTATTACGGTCTCAATCAACACCGCAAAGATGTTGTGGGAACCTACCGGTTCTGCAATTGGGTCTTGGAACGCACAGCCATGGTCCGTGGGCTCGCGGACACAACGGTCAGCCACGACGAGAGCTGGTTGTTCATGGTGCTCGGCCGCTCCCTGGAACGCGCCGACATGACGGCCCGCATGTTGTCCACCCGTGATGTCCAGTCCGCTGGTATGTCCTGGGTCAACATGCTGCGGTGCGCGGGAGCGTACGAGTCGTTCATCCGGACCCGCAGGGCCGCGTTCGGTGACCAGCACGCGGCGGAGTTCCTGCTCCTGGACCGTTTGTTCCCGCGTTCGATTGTCTATGCCTTGCGTGATGCCGATGAATGCCTCGCCAAGCTGGATCCTTCGGCCCAGCGCGTCGGATTCATCAACGATGCCCGGCGGATCGTGGGCCAGGCCCGCACGTTCCTTGAGTTCCACCGCACGGACGATCTCATGTCCGAACTACCCGAGCATATGGAACGTGTGCAAAAGGCCGTGACTCAAGCCTCGGACGCAATTTCCCGTAAGTACTTCAATCAGGCTGATGAACACGCCTGGGTGGGAGAAGTTTCATGACCCGGCTGAGCATTGTTCACAAGACCGCGTACAAGTACAACCGCCGCGTGACCCTGTCCTATAACGAAGCCCGGATGACCCCGCTGACCGACGGTCAACAGGTGGTCCTGGAAGCCTCACTCAAAGTTTCGCCCCATCAGGCCTCAGTCAGTACATACCGCGACTATTGGGGAACGCGGGTCACAGCGTTTGACATGCAAATGCCGCATGAGAGCCTTGAGGTCCTCGCTACAGCCACCGTTGAAGTGCACCGCACGGAACGCGTTGCGACAGAGGACGACATTGTGGGATGGGACGTCATCGCCTCTGAGAAGGTCCAGGACGAATTCAGCGACTGGTTGCCGCAGTCCCGGCTCAGCGGGCCGGGTGAGGAAGTCCTGGAGATCGTTCCGGGCGTGGTCAAAGGCAAGAACCCCCATGAGGCTGCGCTTGCAGTATTCGCGTGGATGGCCGGTGAGATGACCTACATGAAGGGCACCACAGGGGTCACCACCAATGCCGAACAGGCGTGGTCTCAACGGCAGGGGGTGTGCCAGGACCTGGCGCATCTGGCGATCGGCGCCCTGCGGTCCAGCGGCATTCCGGCGCGGTACGTGTCCGGGTATATCCACCCCCGTTCCTCGGCGGACATCGGCGAGACTGTAGCCGGCCAATCACATGCCTGGTTGGAGTGGTGGGATGGAGAATGGCGCAGCTGGGACCCTACCAACCACAAGCCCGCGGGGGATTACCACGTCACAGTGGCCCGCGGCCGAGATTACCGCGATGTTCCCCCGTTGAAGGGGGTCCTGTCAGGTGGGGGCGGTTCGGGGCTTTCGGTTTCCGTGGAGATTACCCGCCTCGCCTAGTCTCCGGGCGTAGGAGTTCATAAAGATAAGGCCCTTAAGAGTCGCTCTTAAGGGCCTTATCTGTACTTAAACCCGGGATCTTTCTACCAGGGTGAAGGCTTGTAGTCCTTGAGGAAGACACCGTACTGGTCCTCACCCTTTTCACCCATCACAATGGGGTCGTAGACACGCGCGGCGCCGTCCACCAGGTCCAAGGGAGCATGGAATCCTTCTTCCATGAGCCGGACTTTGGTGTAATGCGGCCGTTCGTCGGTGATCCATCCTGTATCCACGGCGGTCATGAGGATGCCATCGGAATCGAGCATTTCCTGGGCGCTGGTGCGGGTCATCATGTTCAGCGCAGCTTTGGCCATGTTGGTGTGGGGATGTCCGGGGCCCTTGTAGGCACGGGAGAACTGTCCCTCCATGGCCGAGACGTTCACGATGTACTTCCTGTTGGCTGTGGACCGCTTCATGGCTTCGCGAAGGCGGCTGACCAGCAGGAAGGGCGCCGTGACGTTGCACAGCTGTACTTCGAGCATCTCCAGGGGATCCACCTCGTCCACCACCTGGGTCCAACTGTTGATCGAAGCGAGGTCAGGGACCAGGCCGCCGGCGTCGATTGCCGTTCCCGACTCAATCCGTTCCAGCGACGCCGATCCCGTGGAGAGGGCCAGCGAGGTGATCGCATCGCCGGCCAGGACGGGGTGTTCGGTGACACTGCTGGCGAGGGCAAGCGGGTGCTTGTCATGTGCGTGCCCGAAAGTCACCAGCTCGGGTCCGCCGTTGGCAGCTTCGAGGGCCTCGGGCAAGGCCTCGTCCTCTGCGTCAACCAAGGGCTTGTAAGCGTTGCCCGAGCGCCGCACGGTCTGGGCTGCGTTGTTGATGATAATGTCCAGCGGACCGGCCTCGTTGAGCGAATCCGTCAAGGCCATCACCTGTGCCGGGTCGCGGAGGTCAATGCCAACGATCCGGAGCCGGTGCAGCCACTCGCCGCTGTCTTCCATGGCAGCAAAACGACGCGCAGCGTCTTTGGGGAAGCGGGTGGTGATGGTGGTGTGGGCGCCATCCCTGAGCAGCCGCAAGGCGATGTACATGCCGATCTTCGCGCGTCCGCCGGTCAGCAGCGCCCTGCGACCGGTGAGATCCGTGCGGGCATCGCGCTTGCTGTGGCTGAAGGCCGCGCATTCCGGGCAGAGCTGATGGTAGAAAGCATCTACCTGTGTGTAGTGCTTTTTGCAGATGTAGCAGGGGCGCGAGCGGATGAGGTGTCCTGCTACCTCACCAGTGGCGGAAGGGGCCAGCTTGTTGCCGCGCGTTTCGTCGTCAATACGGTCCGGTGCGGCCGTGGCAGTGAGGGCAATGACAGCGCGGTCGGCCTCGGCAATGGAGTCGCGTTTGGTGACACGGCGGTGGCGTTTGACGGCTTTGAACATCTTGCCGGTGGCACGGCGGACAGCAACATAGTCCGGGTGCTCTTCGTCATAGACGTGGATCGTGGTCAGAACCTTGAGGCAGGCCTGGATCTCTTCAGGCGTCAGATCGGTGGAGCTCATTGACCTGATTTTACAGCCTTGGAAGCCAGTGGCCTGCCTCGGGTTCTGTTGACACCGGGGTGCGACTTACCGGCTAATGAGAGGCACCCTGCGCCGCGGCGTCCGCCACGCGTGATTGGATACCCGCTGCCACCTTTTCCGCGGAGTCGCGGATATCGGGATCGTCATGGGTAGCTGCCTTGACCGCTTCCGGCAACGCACGGCGATGCTGTGCGGACAACGCCAGCTCTGCCTCACCGGGCTCGGGGACAACCTGACCCTTTGCCAGAACGGTGATGCCGGACTCCGTGACTTTGTAACCCCGGGCCTTGTCCAGGGCGGGGTCCAGGCCGATGGCCGCACCGGCGGGGACCTTGACGTTCTTATCAAGAATGGCCCGCTTGATCACTGCGCCTTCACCCACACGGACCTTGTCCATCAATACAGAGTCCTGGACCCGGCTGCCAGCGGCCACATAGGCGTCGTTGGAGAGAACGGATCCTTCAACAATTCCGCCGGAAATCACCACACCGCTGGCCACAATGGAGTCCAACGCCGTGCCCACGGTGTTGTTATCTCCGCGGACGAACTTGGCAGGCGGAGAGATGCTCTGGCGGGTGTAGATGGGCCACTCGGAGTTGTACAGGTTGAACACCGGCACGGGTGAGATGAGATCCATGTGGGCGTCGTAGAACGAGTCGATGGTGCCGACGTCGCGCCAGTACGTCCGGTCGCGATCGGTGGCGCCTGGGATGTCGTTGAGCGTGAAGTCGTAAACACCGGCTTCGCCTTGGTCCACGAAATACGGAATGATGTCGCCGCCCATATCGTGCTTGGTATCGAGTCTTTCCGCGTCCACGTGCAACGCCTCAACCAGGGCGTCTGCGTTGAAGACGTAGTTGCCCATGGAAGCCAGGAACTGCGTGGGGTCAGCTGCCAGCCCGGGGGTGCTGGCGGGCTTCTCCACGAAGGCGGCGATCTTCTGGGGATCGTTCTGGTCCACCTCGATCACGCCGAACTGGTTGGCCATGTTCAGCGGCTGCCGGACTGCGGCCACTGTCGCTTTGGCACCGCTGGCAATGTGCTGCTCCACCATTTGGGAGAAGTCCATGCGGTACACGTGGTCAGCGCCGACCACTACCACGATGTCCGGGGCGTCATCATGGATAAGGTTCAGCGATTGGTAAATTGCATTGGCACTGCCAAGGAACCAGCTCTTGCCCACGCGCTGCTGCGCGGGAACAGAGGCCACGTAACGGCCCAGCTGGGTTGACATGCGCCAGGTTTCCGAGATGTGCCGGTCAAGGCTGTGCGATTTGTACTGCGTCAGCACCACGATTTTCAAATATCCCGAATTAACGAGATTGGATAATGCAAAGTCAATCAACCTGTAGCCGCCTGCAAACGGAACCGCGGGCTTGGCCCGGTCCGCCGTCAGCGGCATGAGTCGGTTGCCTTCTCCGCCTGCCAATACGATTGCCAGAACTTTCTTCAACGCCATGGTCACAGCTCCCCGTACGTCTTCGTATCCCCCAAAAGTCCGATTTTCCGGACTCTTTCACACTAGAACACATACGCCGGAACGACTACGTTGGTTAGCGTGCGAATAGACATTGTGACTAAAGAATTCCCTCCGGAAATTTATGGCGGTGCCGGTGTCCACGTTGCCGAGCTCAGCCGGGTGCTGGCAAAGCACGTCGACCTTCACGTCCGGGCGTTTGGAGCGCCCCGTGATGCCGACTACCACGGGGCTACGGTGGCGTCCTACGCCACGCCCGAAGACCTCGGCGATGCCAACGCCGCCATCCAGACCCTCGGCGTGGACTTGAGGATTGTTCCGGACATTGCGGGAGCGGACGTTGTCCACTCGCACACCTGGTACGCCAACATGGCCGGCCACCTCGCCTCGTTGCTGCACGGCATTCCGCACGTGCTCAGCGCGCACAGCCTTGAGCCCCTGCGCCCATGGAAGGCTGAACAGCTTGGGGGCGGTTACGCGTTGTCCTCCTGGGTTGAGAAGACAGCCTACGAGGCAGCCGCGGCGATCATTGCCGTCTCCGATGGCATGCGCCAGGACATCCTCCGCAGCTACCCCAGCGTGGATCCGGACAAGGTCCGTGTGGTCCACAACGGCATCGATGTCTCACTCTGGGAACGTGACGAGGAGGACGATGCCATCCGCGCGCTGGGCATCGATCCCGCCAAGCCCAGCGTGGTGTTCGTTGGCCGTAACACCCGTCAGAAAGGTGTGCCGTACCTGCTCCGTGCCGCGTCAAGCCTGCCCGGGAACGTCCAGTTGGTCCTCTGCCTCGGGGCTGCGGACACTCCGGAACTCGCCGCTGAAACCGCACGCCTCATTGAGGAACTGCAGGCCAAGCGGGAGGGCGTCATCCTTATCGAACGGATGCTTCCCCGGAAGGAGCTCATCCAGGTTCTCAGCCATGCCACGGCCTTCGCCTGCCCGTCGATTTACGAGCCTTTGGGCATCGTGAACCTCGAGGCCATGGCGTGCGGTGCCGCCGTGGTGGCCAGTGCCACCGGAGGCATCCCGGAAGTTGTCCAGCACGGCGAGACCGGGTTGCTGGTGCAGCTGGAACAGGTCACCGACGGAACTGGTACTCCCTTGGATCCGGAGAAGTTCGTCAGCGATTTCGCTGCTGCCCTCAACGAGGTTGTTGCCGATCCGGCACGCGCCCGCGACATGGGCAAGGCAGGTCGGCGCCGGGCAGAAGAGCATTTCTCCTGGGAGTCCATCACGGAAACAACGCTTGAGGTCTACCGCTCAGTTCTTCGCTGACCTCACGCTTGATGTTCTGACAGCAGCCCAAACGACGACGGCGCCGCCCCCTTTGGTGGGGACGGCGCCGTCGTGCTTGACCAGAGTTCCGCGACTGTTCACCGTCTGGCAGCGGTGGAGTGCTAACGCGACGTGTTGGCCTTCTGCGCAAGGAGCGTCTTTTCGTCTGCAGGCGCGCTTCCGCTGGCACGCTGCTCGCGGAAGTGTTCGCGTGCAGCATCCTGCCGGGTAGCTTCCGCACCGGTGGCAATGGAGGCACGGAGGTGCTCAGGGCCGTAGCCAAAGGCGTCCACGAGGTCCACCGCGTGCGGGCGGATCTTTACCAGCAGGCGGTTGATGTACGTGCCTACAGTGCGGCCACGCTGCATCGACAGGCGGCCGTTCATGAGGTACCAGGACAGGTGCTTCTCAATCAGGGACAAACCGAACAAGTCTCGAAGCCAGGTCAGGACCCGCTTCGTTCCCTCATCCGTAACCTGCGCGAGGGCCTCGGTGAAGGCCTCCCACTGAAGAAGCTCAGCGTGCGCCTGGGCAGCTTCGATGAGTTCATGTTGGTGCTGGTTGAAGAGCGCGGCGGCCTGGTGCTGGGGAAGCTTGTTGGCCCCCTTCAGCGCGGCGCCGACCTCGGCCACCATTGACTGCACGCGGTCGGCCAGGAGGGTGCGCTGGCCTTCCTCGTCCCGCAAGGCCAGCGCCGCTTTCTGAACTGAACCGGTATCGGCGACAAACTGGGCCACTTGCCGCAGGCCTGTTCGATGCAGAGCCACACCGGCTGCCTGATCAACCACGTAGCGGGCCAGGACGCCAAAGTCCGCGCTGCGGAATTCCTTGGCATAGTCTGCCAGCAGCCGCTTGGCCACCAACTGCAACAGGACGGTGTTGTCGCCTTCAAAGGTCACATAGACGTCAAGGTCCGCACGCAGCGAAGCAAAACGGTTCTCCATCAGGAAACCTGCACCGCCACAGGCTTCCCGGCACTCCTGCAGTGTGTCCAGGGCATGCCATGTACTGAGCGGCTTGAGCGCGGCAGCCAACGTTTCCAGGTCTTGACGGTCGGCATCGGTGTCGTGCGCGCCGGAGAAGACGTCGTCGAATTTCTGCAGTAGCTGCTCGTGCGCAAAGCTGGCTGCGTACGTGGTTGCCAGCCGGGTAAACAAGCGGCGCTGGTGCCGCTGGTAGTCCAAAAGTACTTCTTCATCCGTGCTGGAAGAAGCGTTGAACTGGCGGCGTTCCGTGGCGTACTGGATGGCCGTCTTCAGTGCCACCTTGCTCGCAGCCACTGCGGCACCGTCGAGCGAAACTCGCCCCTGGACCAGTGTTCCAAGCATCGTGAAGAAACGGCGCCCCGGGCTCTCAATGGTGGAGGAGTAGGTGCCGTCCACGGCCACGTCACCGTAGCGGTTCAGCAGGTTCGTGCGGGGGATCCGGACCTCGGTGAAGTGCAACCGTCCGTTGTCGATGCCGTTCAATCCACCCTTGATGCCATCATCTTCGCCGCCGATCCCCGGGAGGAATTCCTTGGTGGCAGGATCGCGGAGTTCCACATAGAAAGCGTGAACACCGTGATTGACGTTTTTGGTGATCAGTTGCGCAAACACCACAGCGGCAAGGCCGTCGTTGGCTGCGTTGCCGATGTAGTCCTTCCATGCCGCACGGAAGGGGGTGTTGATGACGAATTCCTGGCTGGCTTCGTCGTACGTGGCTGTGGTTGCAATGCTGGCCACATCGGAGCCATGGCCGGTTTCGGTCATGGCAAAGCAACCGGGAATTTCCAGGCTCATGATCCCCGGGAGCCACTTGTCCTGATGCTCCTCCGTGCCGAGGTGCATCACTGCCGAGCCGAACAGGCCCCACTGCACGCCTGCCTTGATCTGAAGGGACGGATCGGCGGTGACAATCTCTTCAAAGCCGGCGATGTTGCCGCCGTGGTCGTCAGAACCTCCCAGACGGGTGGGGAAGGCACGGTGGACAGTGTTGTTGTCCACCAGGAACTTCAACTGCTCAAAAACCCGGGCCCGGTGCTCGGTGTGGTGCAGACCTTCTATCTTTTGGACCGCCGGGTTGCCTGCCACCTTGCGGGCTTCATGGCGGATATGGGCCCATTTTCCAAGGAGTTGCCCGCCGAGGGCGGCAACGTCCACTACCGGCTCACCGCCGGTGGTGGCGTCATCGCGGCTGGAGGGTTGCTGGGCGGATGAAGCCCGGTCCACTACTTCAGTCATGTTGCTTCCTTCTTTGGTTCCTATAACTGATGAGTCATTGCTGATGTCAGGTGGTGGTCTTGAGTGCCGGGGCTATACCCAGGCACAGCCAATCGGTGATCTGTCCGGCCATGGTTGCCTGATCGGGCTTCCCGCTCCCGGCGGGGGTGCCCAACCACATCTCGCCGGCATTCCGTACGAGTCCGATGGCCGCGGTGGGCCAATAGACGATCACCGCTTCCTTCTCGTCGCCAAGGTGTTCCCGCATGGGCGTCGCGATCATGTCCGTGATTTGTTCGAAGAAATTGCCCAGCGCGCCCGATGCCGCAATGGCGTCCTGTGCTGATGCTTCCCCGGGACTGAGCCGGGTGATGAACGCATAGACGTTGGGGCTGGATTCGGCCATCTGGAGGTAGGCGGAAACCATGGCCAACAAACCCTCGCGCGGAGTCTGCGCCTGCTGGGTGGCCTCGAGCATGCGCCGCTGCATTTGGCCCAGGACAACCTCGCCCATTGCCTGCTGAAGACCGGCCTTGTCACCGAAATAGCGGTAGAAGACCGACTTGGAGGTTCCAGCTACCCCGGCGATGTCCTCCATGGAGGCGTCACTTCCGAGCCGGTGGACGGCCTTGCGCGCCGCTTTGATGAGTTCGCGACGCCGTTCCTCCCGGTGGGATTGCCAACGGGCAGCCCGTCCGTCAACAACCGCAGTGGCGGTCCCTTCCGGGGCATCGGCGGTGCTGGTGAATACTTCGTGGCGACTGTTCACGATACCCAGCGTATCAGGTACGCTGGGTATCAGTAACTGGCATTGATCGAAGGAGACAAGCATGGCTGCAGCAGACGTGACCACGGACGGGCCCTTGGAATCGGCTACCCACCCTCAAACAACGCGCTCCGCGGTCATCGTGGGCGGCAATCGCATTCCGTTCGCACGGACAGGCGGCGCCTACGTGAAATCCTCCAACCAGGACATGCTCACGGCGGCACTGGATGGCTTGATCGCCAGGTTCGGGCTTCAGGACGAACGCATTGGGGAAGTCGCAGCAGGGGCGGTGCTCAAGCACTCTAGGGACTTCAACCTCACCCGCGAGGCCGTGCTCGGCTCAGCATTGTCTCCGGAAACGCCGGCTTATGACCTCCAACAAGCTTGTGCAACCGGCCTGGAAACGGTCATCGGGTTGTCCAATAAGATCAAGTTGGGCCAGATTGATTCAGGAATCGCCGGCGGGGTGGACTCGGCATCCGATGCCCCGATCGCTGTCAGCGAGGGGCTCCGCGACATCCTGCTGGACCTGAACCGGGCAAAGACCACGGTGCAGAAACTGAAGATCATCGGCCGGATCCGGCCCAAGGACCTGGCCCCCGACGCACCAAACACAGGGGAGCCCCGCACGGGGCTGTCCATGGGTGAGCACCAGGCCCTGACAACCGCGCAGTGGAAAATCTCCAGGGAAGCCCAGGACGAGCTTGCCTACAACAGCCACCGCAACTTGGCGTCCGCGTACCAGCGGGGCTTCTTTGATGACCTCATCACTCCGTACCGCGGCCTGAACCAGGATTCAAACCTGCGCGCCGACACCACTCTGGAGAAGCTCTCCACCCTCAAACCGGTCTTTGGCAAGAACCTCGGCTCCGAGGCAACCATGACCGCGGGCAACTCCACACCCCTGACCGATGGTGCATCAACGGTCCTCCTGGCAACAGAAGAATGGGCGGACGCCCACGGGCTTCCCAAACTCGCCACAGTCCTGGATGGCGAAGCGGCTGCCGTTGACTTCGTCCACGGCAAGGACGGCCTCCTCATGGCACCGGTCTTCGCCGTTCCCCGCCTCCTGGCCCGCCACGGGCTCACGTTCGAGGACATCGACTTCTTCGAAATCCACGAGGCCTTCGCCGGAACAGTGCTCAGCACCTTGGCGGCGTGGGAAGACGAAGAGTTCGGCAGGACGCGCTTGGGCCTTGGTGGCGCGCTGGGAAAGGTGGACCGCGCCAAACTCAACATCAATGGATCCTCGCTGGCTGCGGGCCATCCGTTTGCCGCAACAGGTGGCAGGATCGTTGCCTCTCTTGCAAAAATGCTGCATGAGAAGGGGATGGTTGACGGCCGTCCGGCCCGGGGCCTGATTTCAGTGTGCGCCGCCGGCGGCCAGGGCGTCGTAGCGATTCTGGAAGCAGCTTAGGGGGAACGCGATGACTGATAAGTACACACAGCTCGTCAGCCAAGGACTGGGGAAGGACGTCGCCAAGAAGCTCGGCTTGCCTCAGCCCGTGGTGCTTCGACGTCACCATCCGGGTGCACCGCTCGTTACCGGTCCGGTTCTGGTCAGTGGCGACAGTGCAGGGGCAGACGACCTCGCCACCACCATGCTCGGATGGGGCTTGGACGTCCGACGCAACGCGCTGCCCAAGGAAAAGCTGGGGGCCATTATTCTGGTCCTTGATGCCGTCCAGCACCCGGCGGACCTGGGCAAACCCGTGCTTACCGCCGGTGCTTCCTTGCGGGACCTATCGCCCAACGCCCGTGTCATCACCATTTCCCGGACATCACAGTCAGCCCGGACCCCCGCCACTGCTGCCGCACGGCAAGGCATTGACGGGTTGTTGCGCTCCCTTGCCAAGGAATTGCGGGCGGGCGCCACTGCCAACGGCATTCTCCTGGACGAGCACGAGGATGAGCACCTGGCAACAACCAGTCCATCAGCGCTGGGCGCCCTGAGGTTCTTCCTCTCGGGCCGATCCGCATACGTGGACGGACAGTTCCTCACCATCGGCTCAGCGTCAGGCAGCTTGCCGCACGACGCCGACAAGCCCCTCGCCGGCAAAGTGGCCGTTGTTACCGGCGCGGCCCGCGGGATCGGTGCTGCGATCGCCCGGACCCTGCACCGCGACGGAGCCAGGATCGTGGCCGTGGACATCCCGGCAGCCGGGGATCACTTGGCAGCTGTAGCCAACGAAGTACGCGGGACAGCCTTGCAGCTGGATATCAGCCGCGACGACGCAGGACACCGCATCATCGAACACGCAGTGGAACGCCATGGCCGGCTCGACATCGTGGTCCACAATGCAGGAATCACCCGGGACAGGCTCCTGGCCAACATGGACGAGGGCCGCTGGCAGTCAGTCATCGCCGTCAACATCGCAGCTCAACTGCGAATCAACGAAGCTCTTTTGGCGTCGGAGCATTTCAAGGATTCGCCCCGCATTGTTTCAGTTGCTTCAACCAGCGGCATTGCCGGCAACAGGGGGCAAACCAACTACGGCGCATCCAAGGGCGGCGTCATCGGCATGGTGAGATCAACGGCCGCGCTGATGGAACCTTTCGGCGGGACCATCAACGCGGTAGCCCCGGGTTTCATTGAAACGGAGATGACTGCCAAGATGCCCTTTGCCATCCGCGAGGCTGCCCGCAGGCTCAACTCCCTCAAGCAGGGCGGCCGGCCAGAGGACGTGGCCGAGGCCATCGCATTCCTATCAAGTGACTCTGCCGGCGGGATCTCCGGAGAGGTATTGCGCGTATGCGGGCAACAACTGGTGGGGGCATGAACCATTCCCAAGCTGTTGTCCTGGGCGAGATGCCCTCTCTCTCCAAACTGTATGTCAATGCAGCGGCCTCGGCAGCCCGCCGTCGGCTCCTGGGAGCATCCAGTGGCAAGAAGCGGCTTCCCGCTGTCAGCCACGAAGTCAGGGGAGTGCGGGCCGACGTCGAAAATCTCACCGCCTACCAACATCTGGTAGGGGAGACAGCCAGCGATACCCTCCCCGCCGGCTATGTGCATTCCCTGGCGTTTCCCGTGTCCATGAGCGTCATGAACCGCGAAGACTTTCCGCTGCCGCTTCTAGGCATGATCCATCTGAGAAACCGCATTGAACAGCTGGTGCCCATTCAGTTCGACCAGGAACTGGACGTCCGATCCTGGGCGGAGAATCTTGCCGGGCACAGAGCCGGAACACAACTGGACGTAGTATCCGAAGTCCGGGCCGGTTCCAGCGAAGACCTGCTGTGGCGCGGGGTCTCCACCTACTTGGCCAAAGGCGTCTTCCTGCCAGGCATCGACAAGCCGGGCAGCCCTCACGGCGCCACAGGGGCCAGTGAATTTGTCCCGCCGGATCCCACCGCATTGTGGCAACTGAATCTGGATGCAGGCCGGAACTATGCCGCGGTTTCCGGGGATTTTAATCCGATTCACCTGAGTGTCCTCTCGGCAAAGGCCCTCGGTTTGCGCGGCTCCATCGCCCATGGCATGTACCTGGCCTCGCGGGCGCTGGCCGACGTCGGAGCCGTCAAAGCGGAATCGTTCGCCTGGAACGTTACTTTCGAAGCGCCAGTCTTCCTTCCAGCGCGCGTTGCCCTGGACATCACCACGGTGCAGGCGGACTCGGGAAACTGGGAACGTTCGGACTACGTCGCGTGGAATCCCCGCAGCGGCAGACGTCACTTCACCGGAACTGTGGCGGCTTTGACCTGAGTCAGGGACGGAAATGGCGGCGACCACCATCGGGTGATCGCCGCCATTCCTCCTTAAGCACAGCTGAAGAAGCAGTGTTAACGACAACTGAAGAAACAGATGTGACGAAGCTCGCACCGTGATGGACGACGTCAATCCATACAAACAAAACAAGGCCCGAAATCCTTGGATTTCAGGCCTTGCGATGGTGCGCGGAGGGGGACTTGAACCCCCACCCCCTTTCGAGGACTAGCACCTCAAGCTAGCGCGTCTGCCATTCCGCCACCCGCGCAGGTGGTGTTCAGAAGATTGGTTTTTGCACCTTTCGGCGCTTCACTTTCCTCCGAAGCAGCGAGAAAAACTCTAACACGGTTTCAGGTCGCTGAAAAATCGGGACTGCTCCGGGCATCACGGCAGGTCCCCGGGCCTTCGCCGGAGTGCATCGTCCGGACGTAGGAGACCACTGATAGGTAGGCTGATGGACAAAGGGACGTCAGGCGCCGCGAAGACCGCAGCCCTCGTTCCCCCGGACCTGCAGCCCAGCCACGCTAGGAGAGTTTCCATGTCTGTCATCCGCCCCGAAGACGAAGTTGTCCGGATCTGCCAGGAGCTCATCCGGATTGACTCCTCTAACTTTGGCGACGACACCGGCCCGGGGGAGCGTGCAGCAGCAGAGTACACAGCCGGGCTGATCACCGAAGTGGGACTCGAAGCCGAGATCTTCGAGTCCGCTCCGGGCCGCGCGAACGTTGTCACCCGCATGGCCGGCGAGGATCCCTCGGCCGACGCTCTGGTGGTTCACGGGCACCTGGACGTTGTTCCTGCCCTTAAAGACCAATGGAGCGTTGATCCCTTCAGCGGCGAACTGAAAGACGGCCTGGTCTGGGGTCGCGGAGCCGTGGACATGAAGGACATGGACGCCATGATCCTCTCAGTCATGCGCAACTTCGCCAGAACAGGGCGCAAGCCCAAGCGCGACATCATTTTTGCATTCTTCGCCGACGAAGAGGCAGGCGGCACCTACGGCGCGAGGTACGCCGTCGAGCACCGACGTGAACTTTTCGACGGCGCTACCGAAGCGATCTCGGAAGTAGGTGGCTTCTCCGCCACGATCGGTGGTCAGCGGACCTACCTGCTGCAGACCGCCGAGAAGGGGTTGTCATGGTTGCGTTTGGTTGCGCACGGACGCGCCGGCCACGGCTCACAGATCAATACTGACAACGCTGTCACCCGGTTGGCAGCAGCCGTCACGCGGATCGGGGAACACAAATGGCCCGTGGAACTGACACCCACCACCCGGCAGTTCCTGGACGGCGTCACTGAACTGACCGGCGTCGAGTTCGACGCCGACAACCCGGACATCCTCCTGAAAGAGCTTGGAACTGTTGCCCGGTTCGTCGGTGCCACCCTGCAAAACACCTCCAACCCCACGTTCCTGCGCTCCGGCTACAAGCACAACGTCATTCCGGAGTCGGCAGAGGCGTTCGTCGACTGCCGCACGCTCCCGGGCCAGCAGGAACTGGTGTTCGAGACCATCAAGGAACTCGCCGGCGAGGGCATCGAGATCAGCTACGTCAACAAGGATGTCTCATTGGAGGTGCCCTTTGCGGGGAACCTGGTGGATTCGATGATCGATGCACTGCACTCCGAAGACCCCGACGCCAAAGTCCTTCCCTACACCCTGTCAGGGGGCACCGACAATAAGTCGTTGAGCAAGATCGGAATCACCGGCTACGGTTTCGCACCCCTGATGCTGCCCGAGGAGCTCGACTTCACGGGGATGTTCCACGGCGTTGACGAGCGTGTGCCCGCCGAGTCCCTCCAGTTCGGCGCCCGGGTCCTGAACACCCTTCTGAGCAATTACTAACGGTTAAGCAACTACACAGCACAAGGAGGTCCCCGCCGTGAGTCCCGAAGAGATCCTTCCCGATGAACTGCTCGAACGGCTCCGCGGACGCGCCGCCGGCTACGACCACAATAACCAGTTCTTCCACGAAGACCTCGAAGAGCTGGCCGCCGCCGGTTACCTGAAACTGTTCGTGCCGGAAGCCGACGGCGGTTTCGGGCTTGGGCTCGAATCGGTGGCTGCCTTGCAGCAACGTCTCGCCACAGCGGCGCCCGCCACAGCGTTGGCCGTCAACATGCACCTGGTATGGACCGGCGTCGCGCAGGTCATGGCCGCGCGCGGGGACTCGTCCCTGGATTTCGTGGTGAAGGAGGCGGGGCAGGGCGAGGTCTTCGCTTTCGGTATTTCCGAGGCCGGCAACGATTCCATGCTGTTCGATTCCGGCACGCTTGCCGAGCCGCTGGCTGACGGAAGCTACCGCTTCACCGGCCGGAAAATCTTCACCAGCCTCTCCCGGGGCTGGACCCGGCTGGGGACGTTCGGCAAGGATGCTGACGCCCGGGACGGCGAGGGTGAACTGGTCTTTGGTTTTCTCCGGCGTGATGAGCCAGGCCACGAAACCCTGAGCGACTGGGACACCTTGGGAATGCGGGCCAGCGCGTCCAACACCACGCTCCTTCACGGAGCAGTGATCCCGCCCGAGCGGATCTTCCGCAAGCTACCCGTGGGACCGGGCAAGGATCTGCTGTTCTTCGCCATCTTCGCGTGTTTTGAGACCTTGCTCGCCGCCGTGTACACGGGAGTTGCCGAACGCGCGTTCACCCTTGCTGTGGCCAACGTCAAGCGCAGGGTTTCGGCAAAGCACGGGGGCCGGAGCTACGCCCAGGACCCTGATATCCGCTGGAAGGTGGCCGATGCTGCCTTGGCGATGGACGGGATCTCTCCACAAATTTCTTCGCTGGCCCGGGACGTGGATAACCTGGTGGACCACGGCGCACAGTGGTTCCCCAAACTTGTAGGACTCAAGTCCCGGGCTACGGAGAACGCACGCCACGTGGTGGACTTGGCGATCCGCGTCACGGGAGGATCCAGTTACTTCCGTGGTTCTGAGATGGAGCGGCTGTACCGCGATGTCCTGGCAGGAATCTTCCACCCCTCCAACGACGAATCCGCCCATAACACTGTGGCGAGTGCCTGGCTGGGACCTCTGGAGGATTAGCTGTTCCACGCCGGCCAGGTGGCGCCGGCGGGGTCAGACGGTTCGCTGGACGGAATAAACCTTGCGGCGCAACCAGAAGCGCCGCCCGCCTCCAAGATAGAGCACACTGCGCTCGAGCTCCCACTTGCCGTATTCGGAATGTTCGGCGAGCCGGCGCCGGGCTTCCGGCAACGAATCGTCAGCGGCCACCGTCAGAACGAGGTACTCGTACTGACGTGCATAGTCTCTTTGGCGCTCAACGGAGCTGCCCGGAAATTGTTCTCTCATCCCTCTCCATTTTCGTCTTTTTCCGGCTAACGTGAAGTCATGAGCATCGATCCGCGTGTCGCGCTTCAATCACTGACCGCCGCCCTGGAAGAACATCTGGCTGCCGCATCGGCCCGACGAGGGGAAGGTGACCCCAACGTCGAGGCGGCATTCTTCGCCGTCGCTGATGCCTTCGAAGTATACGAAGATGCGCTCTACGAGGCCTTCTCCGAGGTTACTCCGCTGCAAGTTTTCGATGACGAGGAAGAGGAAGACGACGTCCTGGACGAAGATTTGGAAATCGTGGAGGACTGAACACCTGATGAACCGGCCACCCTGGGGTGGCCGGTTTTTTTGTGCCCTTTCTCCGGCAAAACATGTGCCGTTTCCAGCCCGTAACTCTGCTCTTTTTCCCCCGGGGACAGGTACAAAAACACGTAGTCCCGCAGCCGCCGGCTAGGTACTCGCACGTAGGGGTGATGGGTAATCCTGTGCAAATTTGAGTACCGACTACTGGTGCGCCACCAGAGCGTCGCCGGTTCACTGATGAGTAGGCAATGACAGGTCTGCAAAGAAGGCTGACATGGTGAAAGTTCCAGTCTTGCGTACGGGCAAGGTAGCAGCACCCCAGGGTGCGGACCATGCCTCAACGCAGTCAGTCTTTCCAGCAAAAACTGCCATCGTCGACGTCAATCCGCCGGCGTCTCCCTGGATTGACAAGTCCGTTGCTGCACAACGGGCTGAAAAGGCGGGACTGGCGGCACCAAGGTCAGAGGTAACCCTGGACTTCGTGCCGCCAGTCACCCGCAAGGCTCCTCGGACCGCGCCCGCCCGCCGTGGCCGCTCCGATTGGACGCACTCACTGACCAACAGTCTCCGCATGACGGACACTGCCCTGGTAGCCGCCGCGGTCTTCGCGGGCTTTGTTCTCAACACCGACGGACTGTCCTTGTCGGCTGAAAGTCCTGGTTACACACGCCATGTGGTGATGGGCTTGATACTGGGGCTCCTCTGGTTGGGGTCACTGGAGGTCTACCGCACCCGGGATCCCAAAGTCCTCGGCGTTGGGCCGGAGGAGTACAAGCGTGTCCTGTCAGCCAGTTTCCGCGTCTTTGGATTCCTGGGCATTGTGGCCGTGGTGTTCCGGCTTGATGCGGTCAGTTCATTCGTGCTCGTCTCCTTGCCACTTGGCTTGGTGGCGCTGACCGGCAGCCGATGGAGTTTCCGCCGGTGGTTGAGCCACGAAAAGTCCCGTGGCCGCTGTCTTTCCCGCGCGATTGTGGTGGGTGAACCCCAAGACGTCCGGTATGTCATCAAGCAGATCAATCGAAAGTCAGGCACCGCTTACCACATCCTGGGAGCGTGCCTCCCGGGCGCCCGGCGTGGTGCAGTCCTGAAGGTTGACCACCTTCGTGTTCCTGTCCTGTCATCGATCTACGGCATTGCCGGGACTGTCCGGCATACAGGAGCCAATGCAGTGATTGTGGCCGGCCCTGTGCCCGGGGGAAACCAGTTCATTCAAGAGCTGGGCTGGCGGCTGGAGGAGAACGCGGCCGAACTTGTCCTTGCAGCCGCCCTGACCAACGTTGCCGGCCCCCGAATCCACTGGCGACCGGTTGAGGGACTTCCTTTGATGCACGTGGACATTCCGCACTACTCCGGGGGGAAGCACACGCTTAAGCGGTTGATGGACCTTACTGTCTCAGCGTCGGCATTGCTGATCCTGTCACCGATCCTGCTGCTCCTCGCCGCCATAGTTCACTACGACAGCCCCGGCCCCGTACTTTTCAGGCAGGAACGGGTTGGCCGGAGAGGAACCACCTTCCACATGCTGAAGTTCCGTTCCATGGTGGTGGACGCCGAATCCCGCCTGGAGGAGCTCAACACCCAGGATGAGGGCGCGGGCGTCCTTTTCAAGATCCGCGGGGACCCACGGATCACCCGATGCGGACGCTGGATGCGCAAGTACTCCCTTGATGAGCTTCCCCAGTTCTGGAACGTCCTGGTGGGCAATATGAGCCTGGTGGGCCCGCGTCCGCCGCTGGCTCGGGAAGTCAGCGGCTACGAACGTCACACGCATCGAAGACTCCTCATCAAACCCGGCATCACCGGGCTATGGCAGATCAATGGAAGATCCGACCTGCCATGGGACGAAGCCGTTCGGCTGGATCTCTACTACGTGGAGAACTGGTCCATTGCTGGAGACCTCATGATCATGTGGCGGACTTTCAGGGCAATGATCCAACCGACCGGAGCCTACTAGCGAAGAGCTGAAGCACACCCAACGAATCGGATTGTCATCACAGAAGCAGAGCGGGAAATGACCATACGAACCATTCCATCAGGACAACTGAACGGCCACGGGCTACTGCCCAGGCTCCGCATCGCCGTGGTGGGAGCGGGGTATTGGGGCCCCAATCTTGCCCGGAACCTCAAAGCCAGCCCGGACTGGGATCTCGTTGCCATCTGCGACCTCGACGTCGAGCGGGGCCTGAAGCTCGCCGAGACAGTCGGCGGGGTGGCCGTCGTCGAATCCTTGGACGAGCTTCTGGACACCTACAACCTGGACGCCATAGCGGTCGCGACACCGGCCCATACCCACCATGGGGTGGTGATGACGGCCCTGCGGGCAGGCAAACACGTGCTGGTGGAGAAACCGTTGGCTGACAGCCGAACCAAAGGCCTGGAGATGGTGGAAGAAGCAAAGGCCAGGGGATTGGTGCTCATGGCGGACCATACTTACTGCTTCACTCCTGCTGTCCTCAAGATCCAGGAACTGGTAGCGGACGGCGCACTGGGCGACATTCTTTATGTCGACTCCGTCCGCATCAACCTTGGCCTGGTCCAACCGGACGTCAACGTCTTCTGGGACCTGGCCCCGCACGACCTGTCCATCCTGGACTTCGTCCTCCCCGGCGGCCTGCACCCCACGGAAATATCCGCCCACGGGGCGGACCCCCTGGGCACCGGTAGGGACTGCGTTGGACACCTCACGTTCGGCCTGCCCAACGATGCCATGGTCCATATTCATGTGAACTGGCTCAGCCCCACCAAAATCAGGCAAATGATCATCGGCGGGTCCAAGAGGACCTTGGTATGGGACGACCTGAATCCCCAGCAGCGCCTGAGCGTGTATGACCGTGGCGTGAGCCTGGAGCATCAGCCCCGCTCTGCCGCCGACAAGCAGACCTCAGCCATCTCCTACCGGCTAGGGGACACCTGGTCACCGGCCCTGCAGGAACGTGAGCCATTGGGCCAGGTGGTCAGCGAACTTGCCTCCTCAATCCGTAACCGGACCACGCCACGGACCAGCGGTGAGTCCGGGCTCCGGGTCTTGTCGGTCCTCGAAGCCGTCACCCGAAGCCTGAGTACAGACGGACAATCCACCATTGTGGCCGGGAATGAAGTCTCCCTCCAGGTTGCACGATGAACGAGCTTCCAGGGGCACGCGTCCTGGTGACCGGCGGCGCCGGGACCATAGGATCGACGCTGGTTGACCAACTGCTCGACGCCGGCGCGGCGCACGTGGATGTCCTGGACAACCTTGTCCGTGGCCGCCGCGCAAACCTGGACCAAGCCCTCGCCACTGAAAGGGTGCACTTGGTTGAAGGCGACCTTCGTGACCGCGACCTCGTCCACGACCTCACCCGGGGCAAGGATCTGGTCTTCCACCAGGCAGCCATCCGCATCACCCAGTGCGCGGAAGAACCACGGCTGGCCCTTGAAGTACTGGTGGATGGAACTTTCAACGTCTACGAGGCGGCCGCGGCTCACAAAGTGGACAGGATCATCTCAGCATCAAGTGCCTCCGTTTATGGCATGGCCGAGGAATTCCCCACCAAGGAAGGCCACCACCACCACAACAATGACACCTTCTACGGAGCGGCAAAGTCCTTCAACGAAGGTATGGCGAGAAGCTTCCGCGCCATGTCAGGGCTGAACTACGTCCTGCTGAGGTACTTCAACGTTTACGGTCCCCGCATGGACGTGCACGGCCTCTACACCGAAGTCCTGGTCCGCTGGATGGAGCGGATAGTTGATGGCCGGCCCCCTCTGATTTTCGGAAGCGGTCAGCAGACCATGGACTTCATCCATACCGCGGATGTTGCCAGGGCCAATGTCCTCGCCGCCGTCAGCAAGGTACGCGAAGGCGCCTATAACGTGGCCAGCGGCACCGAAACCAGCCTCGCTGAACTGGCACAAACACTGCTCAAGGTCATGGACTCACCTCTCCACGTTGAACATGGTCCGGAACGGGCTGTTAACGGGGTTGCCAGACGCCTGGCCGATGTCACGGCGGCACGTGAAGACCTGGGGTTTGAGGCTGCAGTCGGTTTGGAAGACGGGTTGCGTTCACTGGTGTCCTGGTGGAGTCCGCTGAGGGAAGAAATTGCCGCAAGTCGGCCCACAGCACCGGCAGTTGGTGTGCGATGACCATCTCCGAAACGCGGCTGGACCGCATCGATGTCATGAAGCCATGGCTCGGCGAGGAAGAGGCACAAGCCCTTGCTGAGGTGATTGCCTCCGGTTGGGTTGCACAGGGCCCCAAGGTGCGGGAATTCGAGGACGCCTTCGCCACCACTCAACATGCTGGATTCGCTGTGGCAACCTCGAGCTGCACCTCGGCATTGCACTTGGCGCTCGTCGTCGCCGGCATTCACGCCGGCGACGACGTCGTGGTGCCGTCATTTTCCTTTATTGCTACTGCCAATGCAGCTGCCTACGTGGGCGCACGGCCGGTTTTCGCCGACGTCGATCTTCATACGGGATGCGTCACCGCGGCAACCATCAAAGCTGCACTGACTCCCGCTACCCGGGCGGTCATTGCCGTTGACCAAGGCGGTGTCCCGGTTGACGTGGAACCCATCAGGGCTCTCTGCGATCCCTTGGGGATCATAGTGGTGGAGGACGCAGCATGCGCGATCGGTTCCAGGTACCGCGGACAACCTGTGGGTTCCAACGCCGAGCTGGCTGCATGGTCCTTCCACCCGCGCAAAATCCTGACCACCGGTGAGGGTGGCATGCTCACCACTTCGCGTCAGGACTTCGCTGACAGGGCACGGCGGCTCCGCGAACATGCCATGAGCGTTTCAGCCGCTGACCGGCACGCCAGCTTGCTCGCCCCCTCGGAGGAGTACCTCGAAATCGGGTTCAACTACCGCATGACCGATCTTCAGGCCGCCGTCGGAATCGTTCAGCTGGGCCGCCTCGACACCGCTGTCCGCCGGCGGCGGGAAATCGCCGCTACCTACGCAAGTGCCTTTGCCGGCGTGGAGGGACTCCGTCTGGTGGGCGATCCGGAGTACGGCATGAGCAACTTCCAGTCGTGCTGGCTGGAAGTGGGGCCGGCGTTTCCTCTGGGACGTGAGGCTCTCATGGCGCATCTGGCCTCGGACGGTATCTCCGCCCGTCGCGGGATCATGGCGGCCCATCGGCAACCCGCATATGCCGGAACGGACACGGGAACCGCCGAGCTGGGAGTTACTGAATGGTTGTCGGATCACACACTTATCCTCCCGCTGTACCACGAGCTGGCACTGCACGATCAAGTCCGCGTCATCGACTCCGTGCTACGCGCCGCGGGACAGCCATGACTGAACTACTCCTCATTGCTGCAAGCGGCCTGGCCCGGGAGGTACTTGCCATGGTCCGCAGCAGCGGGCCCTTCGACGTCGTCGGGATCCTTGACGACGACGAAGACAAGCTCGGCCGTGTCGTGGACGGGGCCCATGTCCTGGGTCCGGTCCGTGAGGCCATGAATTACCCGCACGCTTTGCTGCTGGTCTGCATTGGATCAGGGAGCGGCCGGGAAAGCGTCGTGATGAGGCTCCGTGCCTTGGGACTGGCTGAGGACCGCTATGCCACAGCAGTGGACCCGTCGGTGTACGTTCCCGAGGGCTGCGTGATTGGACGGGGAAGCATCATCCTCGCCCACGTGAGCATCACAGCGTCCGTGACCATCGGCCACCATGTTGTGGCCATGCCGGGGGTCACTTTCACCCACGACGACGTCATCAGCGACTACGCCACGTTGGCTTCCGGCGTATCCCTGGGAGGCAACGTCAGCATCGGCCGGGCCGCCTATCTCGGAATGAACGCCAGTGTCCGCGAGCGCCTGAGCATTGGCGCGAAAGCGACCATCGGCATGGGGGCTGCCGTCCTGGCCGATGTTCCTGAGGATGAAACCTGGGCAGGTGTGCCTGCCAGGGTGATCCGGCGTGGAAACAGTCCGGAACTGGAGGGTGTCCAGTGAAAGTGATGCGGCCAAGGCCTCTGGTGAACAGGCCGGGCGTTACGGTGGTCATTCCCTGCTACAACTACGGCCGGTACTTGCCCGAAGCTGTGAACAGTGCTTTGTCGCAGGAGAACGTGGACGTGGACGTGATCGTGGTCGATGACGCGTCCACGGATGGCAGTGCAGCGATTGCGTGGAGGCTCGCCGCTGCGGATCCGCGGATCTCGGTGGTCCATCATGGGCGGAACCAGGGGCATATCGCCACCTACAATGACGGGCTTTCACGGGCCAGGGGCCGTTACGTGACGTTGCTTTCCGCCGATGATGTGATCGCACCCGGTGCACTGGGCCGGGCTGTGGCCTTGATGGAGGCCAACCCCAGGGTGGGGATGGTTTACGGGTTGCCGAAGGACTTCGTGGATCAGCTTCCGCCAGTTGCCTTGGGTGGGCGCACCACGTGGACGGTGTGGGAGGGCAGCCGGTGGATCGCCCTGGCTTGCGCCCGTGGCCGGAACTTCATTCTTTCCCCCGAGGTGGTGATGCGGACTGAGACGGTGTTGAGCATTGGTGCTTACAGTGCTTCGCTGCCGCATTCCGGGGATTTGGAGTACTGGTTGCGTGCGGCTGCTTCCTGGGATGTCGGGCGGATCAACGGGCCTGTGCAGGCGTTCTACCGGGTTCATGGAAGCAACATGCACCAAACTGAGTTTGCTGCCGCGGCGGTGGACCTCCAGCATCGGCTTGAGGCTTTCCGTGTTCTCGAAGACGCACGGTTTCCGATTACCCCCGAGAAGCGGGTACGCCAGTTGCGTCGGGCCAAGGGTGCGCTCAGCAAGGAAGCCTCGCATCTGGCGGCCAGGGAAGTCACCCGTGGTGGCTCGTTGGAGACGGCCGTTGAACTGCGCAAGTTCATTGAGTGTTTGCAGGATGTCCCCGGGAATATCCATCGGGCGAACGCGCTTCAGGCCAGGATCACCCGTGTCTCCCGTGGCGGCAGACCCGGGCCGGCGCAGTCTGCCGCCGAGTATGTGCGAAGCCAGCTTGATCGGGTCCGCTGGCGTGTGTGGGCCATGACAGGAATTTCATGATGACGGCCAGCGGCGCAAACCGCACTCTTGGCGCACGCTCAGCGAGCGCCACGCTCTGGGGTGGGGTCAACGTGGCCTTGGGCAGGATCGTCCAGTTTGCCACCACCATCATTGTGGCCAGGATGATTGCTCCGGAGCACTTCGGCGCGCTTGCCGTAGCTATTGTGGTTCAAACCATCGCCACGAACATGGCTGAGTTGGGTGCTACGGCAGCGTTGGCCAGGGGCAACGGGGATCCGGACCGGATCGCCCCCACAGTTTTCTCCATATCTTTGGTGACCAGCGCAGTGATGACTGCCGGAGCCTTGGCCTTCGCTCCTGCATTGGCTGCGGCCTTTGACGACCCCGCCGCGACTCCTGTGATCCAGGTGCTCTCTTTCACCATTCTGCTCCAAGGGATCGGTGCTGTTCCGTCCACCATGGTGTGGCGTGAGTTCCTGCAGAAACCGCGCGTTGTTGTTGACGTCGGCAGTGTAGTGGTGGTGTTGGCATTGGTTGTTCCCATGGCGCTGGATGGTTGGGGGGCAATGGCTTTGGCGTGGTCCCGGGTGGGTGGCCAGCTTTTCGCCATGGTGGGGTATTGGATCATTGCGCCCAAGAGGTACGCGCCCGGCTTTGACCGTGCGGTGGCCGTGGAGGTCCTGCGCCTGGGGATGCCGTTGGCCATGGCAAACCTTGTGGTGTTTGTCACCCTCAATTTGGATTATCTTCTGATTGGCCGGTTGCTGGACCCGGCCGCTCTGGGTCTTTACCTGTTGGCCTTCAATTTAGCGGGCCTTCCCAGCTCGGTGATCACGGCTGTCATTCGCGCAACCGCGGTACCTACTTTCGGCAGGCTGTTCGCTGAGGGCACCCTGGGGCCGTTGGCCGGGCGGTTTATAGCAGGGGTTTCGTATTGCGCTTTCCCCATTTCGGCGATGATCATCGCGCTGTCCCAGCCACTGATCGTCACCGCTTACGGGCAGGCATGGGCGCCGGCCGGCATCGCGCTGGCCACCCTGGGTGTTTTTGGGGCCGCACGGATCCTTGTGGAACTCTTTGCCGACTTAAGTGTGGGGGCGGGGAGAACCGTGTGGCTCTTTTGGGTCCAGGTTGCTTGGCTTGTTGCGCTCATACCCGCGTTGTCTTTCGGCATCCAGTGGTGGGGGATTGCCGGTGCCGGCGTAGCCCACGCCGCTGTGGCCTTCTTGGTGGTCATACCTTTGTACTTGGCGGTTCTGTCGTCAGTGCTGGGCGTCCGGGCCGGGGAATTGATGCGAGGAAGCATTGCCCCTCTTCTGGCAGCCGCCGTGGCGGGATCGTTGGCCCGGCTTGCCACGATGAACATCACGGAGCCTTGGATGGGTCTCTTGCTGGGGAGCTGTTTGGGTGGGGCCATCTATGTGCTGTTGACGTTCCGGCAGGGGAAGTTGTTGTTTCAGACAATGCGGAGCCTGGTTCGTGAGGGTCGATCTCTTCCGGCAGCCACGCCCGCGATGGAGGGTCAGCCATGATTCCGGACCCGCTGATCATGGGCGATGGGGCTTCGCCGGGTAGCGATCTGGCTGTGGTCACGCCGAGCTACTTGCCCGACCGTGAATTGTGCTCGGACCTGAACCGCTCGGTCCTGGAGATGACAGGGCCAGGCGTCATACACCACATCATCGTGCCCGATCAAGACTTCCACGCCTTCGCAGGCCTCCGGGGGAGCAGGACGGAAGTGCACGGTGCCCGGGAGTTTCTTCCGCGTTCTTTCGTCAGAGCACCGGGGTTCAACGTGTGGATCAATGCTGCGCGGCCTTGGCCGCCGGTCCGGGGCTGGATCGCCCAACAGATCATTAAACTGGCTGTTGTCGCACGGCTCAATGCTGACGGGGCGCTGCTCCTGGATTCGGACAGCGTTCTCATCCGTGAGACCAGCCTCAGTACGTTCCGTGAGAACGGCCGCATTGCCCTTTATCGGGCACCCGGTGCGGTTGATGACACCCTTCCACGGCACAGGCTGTGGCACGTTTCTGCACGCAGGCTCCTTGGCCTCAAGCCCCCTCCGGCGGGCGATTTGGCGGATTACGTTTGCTGGCCGTGCCTGTGGGAGCCGGCTGTGGTGAGAACCATGCTCGAGCACATCCAAAACGTGACAGGGCGGGACTGGCCCACAGCGATCGGAGGGCAGCTGCACTTTTCCGAAATGATGCTGTATGGCCTTTACGTTGACGAAGTTGTTGGTGGTTTGGTCCCCAGCGTCAGCGAAATGCGCGGAATTGTCCATACTGCCGAGACGCCACTAAGCCAGGGAGAGATCGAACATCTCCTCAGCGAGGCTCCCGGAAATAAGAATGTGGTGATGCTTTCGGCCAAGGCCGGGATACCCCTGGAAGTGCGGAGGCGGGCACTTCGGTCCTTCCTGGACCCGTCCCTGGGCACCGAACGGGGTGAGGTCCAGTGAGAAGCATCGCGGGGCGCGTGCTGACCCAGGCCAGGCAGCATGGCTGGCGTTCGGTCGCCAACAAGGTAATGCAGAGGGCAGCCGTCCACGCGCTGGAAAACGTCGCATTTGCTGAGCCTACGCTGCCCCTTCGGGCCGAAGACATCGCGGACGTGGAGGTGCGACGCGCTGTGGACAACCCCCGCCCCAGAACGGGCCGCCTTGAGGTCGGTTGGGTCTGCACGCCTCCGGGACCCGGCTCAGGCGGACACACTACTTTCTTCCGCATGGTCCAAGGCATGGCTGAGCGTGGGCACCGATGCACACTGTTTCTCTACGATCAAAACAGCGACGACGTTACCCGGCACGTACCCGTTATCCGCAAGTATTGGCCGGACGTCGATGCGCACATCAGAAGTGTTACCGAGGGTTTCGATGGTATGGACGCGGTGGTTGCCAGCTCGTGGCCTACCGCCTATGCGACAGCGAACCGGCGGGGCCATGACATCCACAGCTTTTACTTCATCCAGGACTACGAGCCATACTTCTACCCCCGGGGCACGCTGTATTGGCTCGCAGAGAACAGCTACCGGCTGGGGTTCACCAACATCGCCCTCGGCGAGATGATCACCGCCGTGTTGAAGGCTGAAACAGGCCAGGAGCCCGCCGCGACCGTGCCCTTCGCCTGTGACACCGCCACCTATCGGCTGCTGGATGAGCCAGGCAGCAGGCCGCCTCGTCAGGGGGTTGTCTATTACGCGAAACGTGCCGTGGATCGACGCGGGTATCTGCTGGCCAAACTGGCGTTGGAGCAGTTCCACTCCGTGCATCCGGAGCAGGAAATACACGTCTACGGTGACCGGATCACGGGTTGGTCCATCCCCGTGAACAACCACGGCAATCTAAGCCCTGTTGAGTTGAATGAGCTCTACAACCGCACCATCGCCGGACTTGCCATCTCCTTCACCAATATTTCCCTCGTCCCGGAAGAATTGCTGGCTGCGGGGAACGTTCCTGTGCTCAATGAATCTGCCTTTGCCGCACAGGTGATGAAGGATCCCGACGTCGTGTGGGCACCGGCGACCCCCCGCAGGCTGGCCGAAGCGCTTGCACAAGCTGTTGAGGCCCCCGATATTTCCGCCCGCGCATTGGCCATCGCGCAGCGGCGGCGGCTGGACTGGTCAGTTTCGCGGGAGAACTTCGCCACGGTGCTGGAAACAGTCTGCGCCAACGAATCAGGAAGCCCGGGGCTGTCATGAGGACGTCGAAAAATCACCCAATCGTCCAGTTCCCGGCGCCTCCTGTGGAGCTGGATGACCTCCATGCCAGGGGACCAGCGGCCCGTGCACACGTACCCTTGCTGTTGAAGTTCGCCGCGTTCGGAATCTTCTTTTTTCCTTCCAACATGGTCCTGAAACCGCTGGGAGCCGTAGGGACACTCCCGCTCATGATCGCGCTGCTGCTGTTGGCGGTTTGGCTGTGCTCGATCCTCTTTGGCCTGACCAACCCTCTGGATACAAGGCATCCCGGCCGCATGGGCCTGGTACTCCTCTGGGTGGGAACGTGCGCTTCCTATGCGGCCATGTACTCCGGCTACACCGGGGGAAGCGAAAGCCCCGCACGCGCCGCAGCCGACAGATGGCTGATTCTCCTGCTGGCCAGTGCAGGAATCATACTGGTGACCGCAGAGGCGGTGAAGTCGCTGAACGCAGCCATGGCCTTGGCCCGGGCGGTCTTGGCCGGCGCCGCGTTCTGTTGTCTTGTGGCCGCCGTTCAATTTTTCTTCCGCGTTGATCCCATGCAGCTGCTGCAAATGGCGATGCCCGGATTCACCAACAACGGCGGAAACACCACTTTCCAAATACGCGGGTCATTAATGCGCGTATCAGGGAGCACGTTTCATTCAATCGAGATGGCCGTTGTCTGCGCGATGCTCCTTCCGCTGTCCATATGGAGGAGCCTGTACGACCCCAAGGGCAGAAAATGGGTGCACTGGACCATCACAGCGCTATTGGTCTTCGCTATCGCCTCGACAGTTTCGCGCTCAGGGGTCCTGGGCCTGCTTGCGGGAATGGCTGTCTTCCTGCCTTTCCTTCCCCGGATAGCCCGACGGTGGGCTTTTGTTGCGGCACCCGTGATCGTAGCCATCTTGTTCCTTGGCGTGCCCGGCCTGGTGGGCACTCTGGCCACATCGTTGTCCGCCGGCGAAAACGATCCCTCGATTTCGACCCGGACCAACAATTATCCACGGGTGGCGGCGATGGTGGACGAGCATCCATTCTTCGGCGTCGGCCCAGGCAACTACATGCCAACCAACGCCATACACATCCTTGACAACCAATATTTGAACGCAGCAGTCACCATCGGGCTGGTCGGACTGGTGGGTATGGTCGCCTACCTGACATTACCGGGCCTGTCCGCCCTCCTCGCCGCCCGTGCGTCCCGCCTCCCCGCCCTGCGCTGCCTGGCGGGGGCCGTCGCCGCCGCCGGGATCGTTGCCGCCATCTGCTCCCTGACCTTTGATTCCATGTCATTTCCGGTGTTCGCCCTCGCCTACCCCTTCATCGTCGGGTTGTCCGGAGGAACCTGGAACATGGTCAGGCGGGAACTGGATCTCCACGACGATCATGCCGCAGCGGCGGAACAAACCTATCCGCCGAATACCACGAAGAAACAACTCCCCAAGGAGAGATCATGGACCCCGTTGCCGTAATCAAAACCCTGTGGCGATACAAGGTCTTCGTACTGCCCGTCCTGTTGCTGACGGCGGTTGCGGCGGTCTACATGTTTTCCTACGCCCCGCGAACGTACGAAGCACGGACCACGTACGCCATAGTCACCCCCCAAGTACCAACCGCAGAGCAAATCGAAAAGGACCCTGCCTTGGGCATGCTCAACACAGACAATCCCTATCTGCGCTCTGCTGACACCTCCCTTGTAGCCCAAGTGGCCGTGACCCGCTTGAACGACGTCGCCACAGGTGACTTCCTTGCCGCACAGGGCCTCAGCACGGACTACAAAGTGGAGCGCCCCTCCGACGCTTTCCTCATCGACATATCCGGAATATCAGATGACAAGGCGCAAGCGATCAGCACCGCCAAAGCGCTGGGCGAGCGCCTGGAGGAAGACCTCCGGACCATTCAAACGATCAACGGCGCCTCGGACAGATACCTGTTCACAGCCTTGGCCGTAGCCCCGCCCGAGAAGGCCACAGAACAGTTCTCCAGCAGGTTGCGGTCCGTCATCGTCGTGGTGGTGGCAGGCCTTGTCCTCACCCTGGGAGCGGTCTCACTGGCGCGCGCCGTGGAGGCTGCCAGAAATCGGGAGAGGCAATCGAAGAAAGTCTCCAGCAAACGCGCCCCGCGCAAAAACCCCGACGGCAACCCCACCCTGGTATTACCGGGCCAAGGCCTGACCGTCACCAACGACGCCCTGCCCCCTTCGGAGGCTCTCGCGGCACTCCGTCCCCACCTGCACCCCCAGGAAGACAGGGAACCCACCACCGCACCAACCGCCCAGCCAAGCAACAGCCGCTAAGGGGCCGGGACGATGCAGCCATGACCAGATTTGGTTACCTGGTACCCGAATTCCCAGGCCAAACGCACAGCTTCTTCTGGCGTGAACTAAAAGCACTGACCGAATTAGGGCACCAACCAGAGCCAGTCTCCACCCGCCGGCCACAACAGCTTGGGGCCATACCACCATGGGCCCGGGACCGCCTGCCGGAGATCCACTACCTCGTCCCACCACGCCCCTCGGAAATCCTGGGCACAGTCGCTACGGCGCTGCCCGGACTCCGGCACCTTGACGCCCTTGCAGCAGCGTCCGGCCTGCTGCCACGCGCCACCACTCCAACGGCGCAGCCCCGCGATCTGTTGCGAACGGCCGGTCTACTCTGGGCCGGAACCGCTCTGGCCCGGCACGCACGCACCCGAGGATGGCAGCACATACATGTCCATTCGTGCGCCCACGCCGCCCAAGCAGCCCTCTTCGCCCACATGCTCTCCGGCATCGCCTACAGCCTGACGCTCCATGGCCCCCTCAGCGACTACGGCCCAAATCAGCAACAAAAATGGCTCAACGCCAAATTCTCCGTCGTCATCACCAAACGACTACTGGCAGAGACCCTGCCAGTCCTGGATGGCTTCATTCCTGCGGACATCAGTGTCGCCCCCATGGGGGTGGAACTAACCAACTTCACACGCGCCACACCCTACGTCCCCTGGGACGGCGACGGACCCGCACGACTGTTCTGCTGCGCACGGCTCAACCCAAGCAAAGGCCACAAGGAACTCCTCACAGCGGTCCGTCTCATCTCAGACAGCGGAATGGATGTCGCCCTGACCATCGCAGGCGAGGACGACGACGGAGGAAACGGCTACAGGGCAACACTGGAAAACCACATCAAGGAACTCGACCTCACCCGGCAGGTAACGCTCCTTGGTGCCGTACCCGAGGAACGGATCAAAGAGGAACTCGAAGGAACACATATCTTTGCCCTCGCCAGTCACCAAGAGCCACTGGGGGTGGCCATCATGGAAGCAATGGCCATGGAGGTTCCCGTCGTGGCCACATCAGCCGGGGGCGTCCCGGACCTGATAACCACCGGACATTCAGGCACCCTGGTAGATCCCGGCAACCCTTCATCCCTCGCAGCTGCAATACTTCACCACCTCCACCATCCATGGGACTCCAAGGCCATGGGACAGCGGGCACGGGCAACCCTCGAAGAATCGTACGACGTCTCACAAAGCGCCCGCATCGTCGCAGCACGGATCTAGACCACGGACCCGGAAGGGAAACAATGAAGGGCACAACAGTTGGCCTCTGGGCAGGTTCCGCGCTCGCAGTCGCGGCCATCAGCCTGATAGCGGTCGTGGGATCCGGCCGCGCGCCCACCCCCACAGCCCCGACGGCTCCTGATGGCTCCCTCAGCAGGGAAACCCCGGCCGGAAACTCACCGGTCCTGCGTGACGTCGACGGAGGCCCGGACTACTACGCACGATTTACCAACAGCCTGCCAACGGACCCATCATTCTTTCCCATAGGGGTATGGCTGGAAAGCGTCCTGGACAAGGGCAACACAGCCATGGACGCAGCGGCCGGGATCAACACCTACGTTGAACTGACAGGGAACTCCGACGTGCAGCTGATCAAGGACTCCGGCATGTACGCGCTGCCAACCTTTCGACACCAAGCTGCCGCCGGCTACGTCCTGAGCGACGAGGTGGACATGTGGGCGGGCCCAGGAGACGCCCGATGGACGGGCAGATACCCCGGGGAGGGCGTACCGTGCTTCCCCGCAGGCACACCCTGCGGGTACACGATACAGAAGGAACGGCGGGCCACCGCGCCACCCAACGTGTTGCTCTACTCCAACTACGGCAAAGGCGTCACCTTCTGGGAATCCGACCAGGAAGCCTACGGATTCATCAGGGGAGTCCAGGACGTAGTCTCCGCAGATAACTACTGGTTCACCGATCCCAATATCTGTGGCAAAGGTGAAGGAGGCGCCATAGTTGGATACGCCAGGGACCTGACGCGGGAGGAATGCAGACTGGCCGCCAACTACGGTTGGACCATCGATCGGCTGCGTAGGCTCCAAGATCCAGCTGCAATGATTCCCGTGTGGGCTTTCGTGGAGAACGGCCATCCTTCAGGCGATGTCCCCAACACCGCAACCATCACCGGCCCTGAACTCAGAGCCGCGGTCTGGAGCAGCCTCATCCACGGAGCAAGGGGAATCATCTACTTCAACCACAACTTCGGCGGCCCCTGCGTAACCCAACACGTCATCAGGGACTGCGGCAAAGACATAGTGCCCACACTTGCCACGGTGAACAAGCACATCAAAGACCTCGCCCCAGTCCTCAACGCCCCCTTCCTCGACGGCGCCACCACAGTCACCGGAGCCGCGGACGTCGCCACCAAACTCCACAACGGCAAGGTCTACCTCCTCGCGGGAGCGAACAAGAACACCGGCGGAACGGTCACCTTCACCGTAAAATGCGGCGGCAGCACCGCCGTCGTGATCAACGAAAACCGGACCATTCCCATAGTCGATGGAACCTTCACCGATACCTTCGCCGACGGCAACGCAGTCCACCTGTACAGCATCGAAGGCGGGACCAGCTGCGGCCTCTGACTACCGGCTGCTGTTATCCCGCTCCCAAACAGGCAGCACCTGACGGCCCAACAGCGGACGACGGCGGCCCGCACCGGCGAAGGCGACGTAGACAACAGCATCAAAAACGCTCACAGGCCCTCTGACCGAGGCAAACAACTGCCCTAAGGTCCGCGCCCTGGAAGCACCGCCGGAAACACGATCCTGCTCCGCATTTCCCCGATACGTCCGCCTAAGAACAGACAACAACGCCGCACACGAGCGGGGCGTCCGCACCACCACAGGCTCGGTGGGAAGCACTGCCTTCTCCTGGGGTGAAAACAACCGATCCACGTAGTAGTCATCACCGGTAAGTGAAGGAAATGTCCCCAACCGCTGATGCCCGGAAAAGCTCAGCGCATAGGCACCGGCCCCCCACAGGCCCTCGGCGTTACCCGGAATACGGGAACGGGCGCGGTAATAAGCCCTCACCAAAGCCGAAGCACCCCGGGTGTCATATCGAAAGGCAGGACGGGCAGCCAGCAAGGTGCCCCCTTCAAGAGCAACAAAAACCTCACGCAGCGCAGGGGCACTGACTTCAATATCAGCATCCAGATAAAGGCGCGGCCAACGGTGCGTCGCCTGGTCGGCAGCATTCAACGCGGCAATCTTGGACGCCTCAGACACGCGAACCACGTGAACCCCTTCACAGCTGGACGCAATAGCCTCAGTGTCATCCACGCACCCGTTACAGGCCACCACAACATCAACGGTGCCCCACTCAATAACCTCCCTCAAAGCCTCAAGCGTCCTGCCGATAACAGCGGCCTCATTATGCGCCGGAATGATCACCGCACCGGAAGGATGGGCTTCTGTCATGACACAACCTCCGAGGCTGTCCGTGTCGCGTGGGGGAGCGCCTCCCATCGACGCCGGCTAAGAACCGCCCAGGCTGCATCCCGATGCCCGGCTTTGTTCCAACGCGCAACCTCGGCAGCCAGCACGGCACCACGAAAGGCCAACGCCCGCCCACGCCCAAGATACTTCTCCGCATACCGCACCCTGTTCACCGACATCAAAGCAACCAACTGGGGAGAGGACCCCGAACCCCCACGCTCATGCCACATCCGGGCAGACGGTTCAAACCAGATGGAAAAGCCTGCAGCCCTCACCCGATGGCAATAGTCGGTCTCCTCCGAGTACAAAAAGAACCGCTCATCCCAAGCACCCACCGCTTTCGCAGCCGCAGCACTGATCAGCAAAGCCGCACCCGTAGCCCAATCAACCCGGTGCCCGTGCACATAACTTTCCGGGTCAAAATCCATTTCCGACAACCACCCCGGCCTTGCTTTGACGTGACTGCCCAAAGCCGCATCGCCCAGCGCTCGCAGTACGGCCGGCTCGCGGCGCAGTGACGGGTAGATGCTGCCGTCATCGTCCAACAGAACCGGTACCACCACACCGGCGCCCTGGTCCTTCATACGATTGAGCATGGCGGCCACTGCACCACGTTCCACCCGGAGGTCCGGGTTCAGGACGAGGTAGCTGCCGGCTTCCCCGGCCACAGCCAACGCGGCGTTGATTCCACCGGCGTAGCCGAGGTTTCCTCCGGTTCGTACGGAGGTGATGTCGGGGTGGTGCGCGAGTTCCAGCAAGGTGCTTTCGTCCGGGGAGTTGTCCGCTACCACCACTTTGAGCGAAACATCGGCCGCTTCCTTGCGCAGGCTTGCCACCAGCGGCCCGATGTCCTCAGCGTTGTTGTAGGTAACGACCACGACGGCGACGTCCGCCCTTTCGGTGACCGGAACAAACGATCCCGGAGCCCGGCTGGGCTCGGGTTCCGGGACGGCGTAGGCAGCGGTGGACGTCGGACTGCCTGGCTCGATGTCGCAGCTGCTCGAGGTCCGCAACTTCATGTACGCCTCAGGCCCTTCCACCAGATAGCGCCGCGCCAACCGTCGGGGCTCCAGCATGAGGCGCCATGCCCATTCGAGGCTGTGCGAACTGGCCCATTGGGGAGCGCGCCGGACATTCCCCGCCAGGAAATCCACCACAGCACCGAACGCCAGCAGGACCCTGGCCCCGGTCAGGTGACCGTACTCGGCTATCCACAATTCCTGACGGGGTTTTCCCAAACCCACCACCAGGACGTCAGGGGCTGCCTCCCGTATCTCCTCGGCGAGCTTGCGGGAGGCTGCGGCGTCGCCCAGCGTGGACCTGGCAGGAGCCCACCATCCCACTACTGTCAGTTCGGGCCGCTCTGTCCCCAACTTCCCGGCGATCTGTTTCTGAGTCTCCTCAGAACCTCCCAGGAAACCGAGGCGCAATCCGCGGGTTGCTGCGCCGGTCAGGAACGGGTCCATGAGGTCGCTGCCTGCAAGCCGGGGCCACGTTTTCGATGTGAGGCGCCGGGCTTGGGTGGCCAAGGGTGAGCCATCGATCAGGGTCAACCATTCAACACGCGCCGGTTGGTCCAAGGTTCCTATCCAGCGGCTTCCGGCGCCGAAATGCCGGACGTGGTCCAGATTTGCGGAGCAAACGCCCAAAGCCGGCCCACCGGGCGAGCTGGCACGGTCAAAAATCTCCCGGAGTGCGCCGTCGGCCTCCATGAGTCTCACCGGGACGCCGCCCAGATTCACCCACGGCGCCTCCGACTCTGGCTCACCGGATCCGGCCACCCTTTGGTCCCGCTGGCGACGAAGGCTCTCTGCCGGCACACCGCGTCGGGGGAAAAGGTGGGGGACTACCCTGTGGAGGAGATCTCCCGTGGGCATGATTTTCGGTAGCAGCATTCTCGGCTCCAACTCAAGGCGTCACCATGTGGCCGACGATCCGAGGCCGCTGCACTGCCTGGATCGTCGGTGGCGGACCTGTGCCGCCGTGTCAACATGTTCAGTTGAGTTGTCTCCCGGCCTCCTGCAAGAGGCTGCCGTACGGCTACTTTAGGACGATTCGACGGACTCCGCTAGGGCTCCAGGCCCTTGAGGTATTCAGCGAGGCGCTGGTTTGCCTCGGGTGGATCAAATCCGGTAGCTCGGATTCCGGACAAATCCAGAACACTGCTGCGCGGCCTCGGAGCAGTGCCGGGCTTGGCATAGTCCGAGGTGTTGACGGCTCGCACCAGATGTGGGTCTGCGCCCAGAAGCCGGTACACCTCGCGGGCGATCCGATGCCAGGATTGTGGCTTCCCGCTGTTGCTGAGGTTGTATGTCCCGTAGGGGGCTTTACTGAGGAGCAGGTGACGAATGCCCGAGGCGATGTCGGACGCGAAGCTCAGCCGGCCCCATTGGTCATCCACCACCGACGGCGAAACGCCCTTTCCTGCCAAGGAGGCCATGGTGCGAACAAAATTCGGTCCCTCACCCACCACCCAACTGGTCCTGATGATGTAGTGCTTTGGCACGGTGGCCGCCGCAAGGTCCCCGGCGGCCTTGCTCTGACCATAAACGCCCAGGGGAGCGGGAACCTCATCTTCGAGGTGAACCTCAGCGGTGCCGTCGAACACGTAGTCGCTGGAGATGTGGACCAGAGTCAGGGAATGCTCCACCGCGGCACGCGCCACCCGGGACACGGCAACGGCGTTGATGCTCCAGGCGGCCGCCCGGCCCTCCTGGGTTTCGGCGGCATCCACGGCTGTGAACGCGGCCGCGTTGATGATCGTGGAGTATGCGTGCCAGTTCACTGCCTTGTACGAGTCTCCAGCGGTGATGTCGAAGTCCGCGCGGCCGGCGAACTCTACCGTCGGGTCGCCCTCGAAGGCTTTCCGAAGGGCGGTTCCCAACTGACCGTCCGCGCCGAGGACCAGCGTACGCCGCCCGATCATGGGAACAACGTCCCCCAGCCGCGGATGTTTCTTATCCTGTGCCGAGACAATGGCCTGCTCCAAGGGAATCGGCCACGGCACGGCAACGTCTTCATCGGCAAGGTTGAGGAACGTGTAGTCCTTTTGTGATTCCGCGGTCCAATGGTCGTTGACCAAATAGGTGTAGGCGGTGTCATCCTCCAGTGTTTGGAAGGCATTGCCCACACCACGCGGGACGAAGACGGCCTCGCCGGGGGTTAGTTCCGCGGTGAATGACGTGCCGAATGTCGGACCCCTGCGCAGGTCCACCCATGCCCCGAAGATCCGTCCCGAGGCCAGCGAAACGAATTTGTCCCATGGCTCTGCATGGATTCCGCGAACCGTTCCGCGTATTGCGTTGAAGGAAATGTTGTTCTGCACGGGGCCGAAGTCCGGCAGCCCGGCAGCCGCCATTTTGGCACGGTGCCAGTTCTCTTTGAACCAGCCTCTGTCATCCCCGTGAACAGGAAGCTCAAACAGCAACAGGCCAGGGATGGGCGTGGTTCTCGAACGTAGTTGGCGTTCCTGTTCCACCCTCTAGTGCCCCTGACCGGCGTATTTGGACTCCGTGGCCGCCTTCTGCGGTCGCCACCAGTGTTCGTTGTCCCTGTACCACTGCAGGGTGTCTGCCAGTCCGGCGTCGAAATCCGAATACCGGGGAACCCACCCGAGCTCGCGTCGGAGTTTGCCCGAATCGATGGCGTACCGGAGGTCGTGACCTGGCCTGTCCGTCACCAAGTCATAGGCGTCGCGGGGTTGGCCGGTGAGGGAAAGCAGCATCTCAACCACCTCCCGGTTGTTCCGTTCGCCGTCAGCGCCGATCAAATACGTTTCGCCCACGCTCCCGCCCTCCAAAATGGCCAAGACTGCGGAGGAATGGTCTTCCACATGGATCCAGTCACGAACATTGTTCCCCTTGCCGTAGAGGTGGGGCCGGTTCCCGTCCAGGAGGTTGGTAATCTGCCGCGGAATGAATTTCTCCACGTGCTGGTACGGGCCGTAATTATTGGAACAATTACTGATGGTCGCTTTAAGGCCGAATGATCTCACCCATGCGCGGACCAACATATCGGAGCCGGCTTTCGTTGCCGAATAGGGACTCGTTGGCCGGTAAACGGAGTTCTCCGTAAACCGGTGGGGGTCATCCAGAGCCAAGTCGCCATAGACCTCATCAGTGGAAATGTGATGGAAGCGCGTGCCGTGACGTCGCGCCGCTTCGATCAAGGTGAACGTTCCCAAAAGATTTGTGTCAATAAACGGGCGGGGATCCTGCAGTGAATTGTCGTTGTGTGACTCAGCAGCGAAATGCACCACCGCATGAACGGATTCCGTCAGCCCGTCAACCAACCCGGCATCACAAATGTCGCCCTTGACGAAGGTGAAGCGCTCCGGCGGCAGCCCGGAGAGGGATTCGATGTTTCCGGCATAAGTCAGTTTGTCCAACACCGTGACATGGAGGCCAGTGTGCTCCATGATGTAGTGGACAAAGTTGCATCCGATGAATCCGGCCCCGCCGGTGACAAGGATTCTCTGCATGGCCCTAGAGTAACCGCCCGCGGCGCTGCTGGGCACAGGTGAGGACGGCAGGTTTGCGAGGAATTATTCTTGCAGGTGGAACGGGTTCAAGGCTTCACCCCATCACGCTCGGAATCAGCAAACAGTTGGTTCCGGTGTTCGATAAGCCGATGATTTACTACCCCCTGTGCACCCTGATGCTGGCAGGAATCCGCGACATCCTGATCATCACTACGCCCGGAGATGCCGCCCAGTTCCAGCGGCTCCTCGGAGATGGTTCACAGTTCGGCATCAACCTCAGTTACGCAGAACAACCGACGCCGGATGGACTCGCCCAGGCTTTCATCCTGGGGGAGGACCACATCGGAACGGGCAACGTGGCGCTGATCCTGGGTGACAACATTTTCAACGGACCCGGCATGGGCAACCAACTCCGGCACTATAACGACGTCGACGGCGGTGCCATCTTCGGCTATTGGGTCAAGGATCCGTCCGCCTATGGTGTGGTGGAATTCGACGATCACGGAATGGCCGTTTCCATCGAGGAAAAGCCCTCAGTCCCCAAAAGCAACTATGCCGTTCCAGGGCTCTATTTTTATGACAACAACGTGGTGGCCATGGCAAAGGACCTGCAACCCTCGCCCCGCGGGGAATTGGAGATCACAGACATCAATCGGAAATACATGGAGCTTGGCCGCCTGCATGTACAGAAGTTTCCGCGGGGCACAGCGTGGCTGGACACCGGTACGTTCAGCGACCTCAACGATGCTTCAAACTACGTCCGCACCACGGAGAACCGGCAGGGCTTGAAGATTGGTGCGCCCGAGGAAGTGGCGTGGCGCATGGGTTACCTGAATGACGACGAGCTCCGCCAGCAGGCTGCCAAGCTCGCCAAAAGCGGCTACGGAAGCTACCTGTTGGACATTCTGGACCGCCAATAGGCGAAGCTAGGCGGATGAGACGTCTTCGAGGGCGCGAGCAATCTCAGCCGGCAGAACCGTCAACTGCGCGTCCATCAGTTCCTTGAGTTGGACGGCGTTTCTTGGTCCTACGATGGCGGAGGCGACACCCGGCCGGGAGAGCAGCCAGCTGAGGGATACATCCATCGGGGTCCGGCCCAGTCCGCGCGCTGCCATCGCCACGGCTTCCACCACGCGGGATGCCCGCGATTCCAGATACGGCTCAATATAACCAGCCAGCCGGCTTTGCGCGGCACGGGAATCAGCAGGAATCTGTCCACGGTATTTGCCACTGAGTACCCCACGGCCCAGCGGCGCCCACGCCATCAGCCCCAGTCCGGCGTCCTCCACTGCCGGGATGAGTTCTTCCTCTGCTGTGCGTTGGACGAGGGAATACTCGGATTGGTTTGCCACAAGGGTGAAACCGGCCATGGCCGCTGCCTTGGCCGTCTGCCAGCCGTTGTAATTGGAAATCCCCACATAGCGGGCACGTCCGCTCCGCTGGGCGAGTTCCAAGGCAGAGAGAGTCTCCTCCAGGGGCACGTTCGGATCCCACTCATGGGCAAACCAGATATCGACGTAGTCGGTGCCAAGCCTGGCGAGGCTGGCGTCAAGGGCGGACATCATCGCGCCCCGGGATGCGTTGACGCTTCGCCTGGAGTCCGACGACGACACACCGGCTTTGGTGGAAATCACAATTTCCGAACGGGCCACCACATCACCCAACATGGAACCCAACATTGCCTCTGCCCTGCCTTGGGCATATGACGCTGCGGTGTCCACCACGGTGCCTCCAGCAGCAACGAAAGCGTGTAGCACTTCTGCAGCATCCTGTTCGTCGGTCTCCTGGGCCCAGGACATGGTTCCGAGGGACAATGAGGACACACGGAACCCGCTGTTTCCGACATAACGCTGCTGCATAGCAGCTAGCTTACGGGCAGATACCAGTCTTCATGACGTAGGGTCTATTCACGTGAACTGGATAGAAGCAGCCTTGCTGGGCCTGGTGCAGGGCCTCACCGAATTCCTCCCGATTTCCTCGAGCGCACACCTGCGGATCGTCGGCTCCTTCCTTCCGGGGGCGGCAGACCCCGGCGCCGCGTTTACGGCGATCACGCAGTTGGGGACCGAGACCGCAGTCATTGTGTACTTCTGGCGCGACATTGTTCGCATCGTTCGCGCGTGGTTCGGGTCCTTGACCGGAAAAGTGGAACGCAACAATCCGGACGCGCGCATGGGGTGGCTGGTCATCCTGGGCAGCCTGCCGATCATCGTCCTCGGTCTGTTGTTCCAAGACCAGATCGAGTCTGTACTGCGAAGTATGTGGATCGTTGCCACCATGCTGATCGTATTCGGTATGATCCTTGCTGTCGCCGATGCCATTGGCCGGCAGGAGAGGGATCTCACCCAGCTGACCTACAAGCACGGCATCCTCTACGGCTTCGCCCAAGCCATGGCATTGATTCCGGGCGTATCGCGTTCCGGCGGCACTATTACTGCCGGCCTCCTCATGGGTTACACCCGTGAAGCCGCTGCCCGCTACTCGTTCCTCCTGGCCATTCCTGCCGTGTTTGGGAGCGGGCTCTACCAGCTCTACAAAACGGTGTCGAATGAAGGCCTGTCCGGTCCCTACGGCCTTCCGGAGACCGCGTTGGCCACAGTCATCGCGTTTGTGGTGGGCTACGTCATTATTGGCTGGTTCCTGAAGTTTGTCTCCACAAGGAGCTACCGGCTCTTCGTGTGGTACCGGATCCTGCTTGGCTTGGCCTTGTATGTCCTGCTCGGTTTCAATGTGATCAGCGCCTAGCACTAAGGTTGAGTCGTGAAATCGTGGATCTCCCGCCCTGTTCCTGAGCTGCCCGGCAGCATGCCGCAACTACGGTTGTTCGATACCGCCCTTGGCCGGGTGGTGGAGGTCGAACGGCAACCAGAGCAGTCAATGTACGTCTGCGGCATTACGCCCTACGACGCGACACACATGGGCCACGCGGCCAGTTACGTTGCCTTCGATCTCCTCAACCGGGTCTGGCGCGACGCAGGTATCCGGGTGTCCTACGTCCAGAACGTGACGGACGTCGATGATCCGCTCCTGGAGCGGGCCACGGCCACTGGCGTGGACTGGCGCGAACTGGCGCAGAGCCAGATCGACCTCTTTCAGACAGACATGGACGCGCTCAACGTCTTGGCGCCAAATCACTACATCGGCGCCGTTGAGGCAATTCCGGACATTGTCCCGGCCATTGAACGACTCGTTGCCGACGGCGTTGCTTACCGCGTTCAAGGGAGTGATGGTGAGCCGGACGGCGATGTGTACTACGACGTCGAAATGGCCGGCAAACGCTCTGATGCCACCGATGCCTGGACCCTTGGCGACGTATCCGGGCTTGGCGAAACGGAAATGCTTGCACTCTTCGCCGAACGTGGGGGTGATCCCGCCAGGCCGGGCAAGCGTAATGCCCTTGACCCCCTGCTCTGGCGTGTCGCCCGTGACGGCGAACCCAACTGGCCCGGAGCGACCCTCGGCGACGGACGGCCAGGCTGGCACATCGAGTGTACGGTCATCGCCCAGAAGTACCTGCCGGCGCCCTTCACGGTCCAGGGCGGAGGATCGGACCTCGTTTTCCCGCACCACGAAATGGGAGCCGGCCACGCCTACTCTCTCTCCGGCGTCCCCCTGGCACGCCACTATGCACACGCGGGCATGGTGGGCCTGGACGGGGAAAAGATGAGCAAGTCCAAGGGCAACCTGGTTCTGGTCTCCAAGCTCCGTGCTGCCGGTGAGGATCCTGCTGCCATCCGCCTTGCCATCCTCGCCAACCATTACCGTTCAGACTGGTCGTGGACCGATGAGGAGTTCTCCGTAGCCAAGGGCCGGCTTGCTCGGTGGCGTGAAGCCATCGATCGCGCACCGGCCGGTTCGGCGGGGCCATTGGTGGCCGCCATGCGTCATGAGCTGTCCAACGACCTCAACGCTCCCGGAGCCATCGCCGTCGTCGACCACTGGGCGGAAGAAGCGATGCGCTCCGCCGCGAGCAACTCACCGCAGGATACTGCACTTGTTAACGATGCAATCGATGCTTTGCTCGGGGTTGAGCTCTAAGCGACTCCTCGGAAAACGGCAACGGCCCTGACTTCACGTCAGGGCCGTTGCTCGTTTACGGGCTCCACCTCTTAGGGCCGTTCCTTGCCGCGCCGCTTCAAATACCGTTCGAACTCCCGGGCAATGGACTCACCGGACGCCTCCGGAAGATCTGCAGTGTCTTTTGCTTCCTCCAATTGCCGCACGTAGGCAGCGATTTCGGGGTCCTCGGTAGCGAGTTCGTCAACGCCGCGTTCCCAAGCCTCAGACTCTTCAGCCAATGCCTGACTGTCCATGGGAACCTGCAAGAGGTCCTCGATCCTGTGCAGGATGGCCAGCTGTGCCTTGGGGGAGGGCGGTTGGGCAACGTAATGCGGAACCGCTGCCCACAATGAGACGGTCGGCAGACCCGCCAGCAGTGCGAACTCGGCGAGAACACCCACAATGCCTACCGGTCCTTCATACTGGGAGGCCTCCAAATTGAGGCGCTCCCGCAAGGAATTGTCCTCGGTGGTGGTGCTCACCGGAATGGGCCGGCTGTGCGGAACGTCGGCAAGCAGTGCGCCCAGCAAGATCACGGAGTCCACTTTGAGCGCTTCAGCATGCACCAGCAGCTCGGTGGTGTAGGCGCGCCAGCGGTAGGAGGGTTCGGTTCCGAGGACCAGCAACACATCCACGTTGCTGTCAGGAACCTCGGCCTTGTAAATCCGCGTTGATGGCCATTTCACTTTTCGGGCACCCGAGGAAGTACGCCTCACGGTGGGCCGCGTGAACTGGAAGTCGTAATATTCCTCGGCGTCCACCGTGGCAACCTTCTTGCCGTCCCAGAGCTTGTTCAAGTAGTGCAGCGCATCGCTGGCGGCCTCACCGGCGTCGTTCCAGCCCTCAAACGCGGCGAGCATTACGGTGACACGCTGGCCGTCCGCGGGTTCCTTGAGGAAACGCTCGGGCTCCGCTGTGATGTCCTGCCCTTCGGGGGTCCCGTCCACACTGTTCATCCACTCACCCTACGTCCAAGACCCTGATGGATGCATGGCATTTCACGCCGAAGCGTGTCCGCGATTCGCCCACAGCGCAACCCGCGGACGGCCGCCCGCCAGGTTCCACGTAGACTGGAAACCATGCATTCCTCACCCAGCCAGCCCCTCCTCAAAGCCGTGCTCTGGGATATGGACGGCACACTCGTGGACACCGAACCCTATTGGATCGCGGCCGAGCGCGCGCTGGTGGAGTCCCACGGCGGGACCTGGTCCCACCAGCAGGCCATGCAATTGGTGGGACAGTCCTTGCTGCATTCGGCAGCAGTCCTCCAGCACGCAGGCGTCAAGCTTGAAGCACGCGAAATCGTTGACACCTTGAGCGCACAAGTCATCGCGCAGGTCCGCAAAGAGGTCCCGTGGCGGCCCGGCGCCCGCGAACTGCTGGATCAGCTCCACGAGGCAGGAATCCGCTGCGCCCTGGTGACCATGTCCGAGGGCCCGCTGGCCGGAGTCGTCGTGGAGAGCCTTCCGAAGCCTTACTTCGAGTTCCTGGTCACGGGCGATACCGTCACCCACGGAAAACCGCACCCGGAGGCCTACCTCACCGCGGTGGAACGGCTCAAATTGGAAGACCCCTCGGTGAGCCTCCACCACTGCGTCGCCCTCGAGGATTCCATCCCTGGTGCCACGGCGGCCATTGCATCGGGCGTGATCACTGTGGGAATTCCCCATCAGGTGCCCCTTCCCGAAGACCCCCGAATGATCGTGTGGCCTACTCTGGTTGGCCGCACAGCACAGGATCTGCAACAGCTGGTGGCTGACCGCTTCGCCACGGCCAACCTGTTTGAAGGGGCCAACTAGGTGACCAGCCCCTCCACACCGCATCACTCGCAAAGCAAGAAGCGCGAAGGCATTCCGCTCGGTAGGATTGCCGGTATTCCGGTCTACCTGGCGTATTCGTGGTTCATCATTGCTGGCTTCACGGTCATCGTTTATGGGCCGGCGCTCTTGGTTCGGACACCCGATCTGGGCATCGGAGCGTACTTCGTGGCCTTGGGCTACGCCCTCCTGCTTGCCGTCTCCGTGCTGGTCCATGAGCTCGCCCACGCACTGAGTGCAAAGGCCTTCAACTGGCCTACGGAAAAAATCGTGCTCAACCTTTGGGGCGGTCACACTCAATTTGAGAGTTTCACCGCTTCACCGGGTCGCTCAGTAGTGGTGGCATTGGCCGGGCCTGCGTCTAACTTCGTCCTGGCCGCCGGGATGTGGGCCGTGCTTTCCACCGGCGCCCTGAGCGGTGTCCCGGACACCCTCGCGAACATCCTCATGTGGGCCAACCTCCTGATCGGCCTGTTCAACGTCCTTCCCGGCTTGCCCCTGGATGGGGGCCGCTTGGTGGAGTCCGCAGTGTGGAAAGCAACAGGCAGCCAGGACAAAGGCACCATCGCCGCAGGCTGGTCCGGCCGCATCATCGTCGCAGCATTGGTGATCTGGGTCATCGGCCTGCCGGTCCTCAACGGCACGCCCTTGGACATCAGCCTCATCCTCATTACCGTCCTCGTCTGCGGTTTCCTCTGGATGGGTGCCTCAAGTTCCATCCACCACGCGAAGCTGCGCAGCCGTCTCTACCTGGTGAGCGCCGCTGGCTTGGCTGAACACGCAGTGGGCGTGCCAAACTCAGCCACCGTGGCCGACGTCCTGGACATTTCCCCGGCCGGTAGTCCCGCCGTCGTCATCTGCGGTCCTGACGGCAAACCTCAGGGAGTGGTGGACTTCGAGGCAACTCATGGCGTGCCCGCCGCGCATGCGACCACCACTCCAGTCACGGCCGTGGCGCATGCCCTGGCGGCCGGGGCTTACGTCCCGGAATGGTCCAAGGGGCAGGAGTTGATCCAGTACTTGGCCCGGCTGGACGGCGGCGAATACGCTGTGGTTGACCACAATGGAATCGTCACCGGGCTGCTTCGTCAGCAAGCAGTAGTGACTGCCATAACAGGTAAGGAAGCACGCAGGAGCGGACGCTCCTGACTGCGTTGCCGGTAGAGTTATAGGCCGGCGGTTACACAAAAGAAACCCATCGATTTTTTGGCGCCCACCAGCCGGTCACACACCGCGGCCCAGCCGTACAGGAGCGAGGAACACCACATGAGCAGCGAAACCGCCGCCCCCGCAGCAAGCACAGGCACTGACGGGCCAGGCACCGGCTCGGCTGTACAGCCGACGGGCGCTGCACGACGCCGCGGGCCTTTCCGTGTGGGTGAGCGGGTCCAGCTCACGGATGAGCGCGGGCGGATGAACACCATCATGCTGGAAGTGGGCGGCGCGTTCCACACCCACCGCGGTTTCCTGAACCATGATGAAATCATCGGCAAGGTGGACGGCTCGGTGGTCAGCAACAACGTTGGCCAGCAGTACCAGACCTTGCGTCCTTTGCTCTCTGACTTCGTCCTGTCCATGCCCCGTGGTGCGGCTGTGGTTTACCCCAAGGACGCCGCCCAGATTGTCACCATGGCGGATATCTTCCCCGGCGCGCGGGTTGTCGAAGCGGGCGTGGGTTCAGGAGCGCTCTCCATTTCCCTGCTGCGCGCAGTCGGCGACGGCGGTTACCTCCACTCGTTTGAGCGCCGCGAGGAATTCGCGGACATCGCCCGTGGAAACGTGGAGACCATCTTCGGCGGCCCCCATCCCGCATGGCAGATCTCCTTGGGTGACTTCCAGGACGAGGTGGTCAAGGCTGAAGCCCCTGGTTCGGTTGACCGCGTTGTCTTGGACATGCTCGCTCCGTGGGAGTGCTTGGATGCCGTAGCCACTGTTCTGGCTCCGGGCGGTGTGTGGATCAACTACGTGGCCACCGTAACGCAGCTGTCCCGCACCGCGGAGGCCATCCGCGCTGACGGCCGCTTCACCGAACCGGACGGCTGGGAATCGATGGTTCGTGGCTGGCACCTTGAAGGTTTGGCCGTCCGTCCGGACCACCGCATGGTTGCGCACACGGGCTTCCTCTTGGTGACCCGCCGTCTCGCTGACGGCGTCACCGGAATTTCAGTGAAGCGCCGCCCGTCCAAGACTGAATTCAGCGAAGAGGACCTCAACGCCTGGACCCCCGCAGCAGTGGGGGAGCGCTCCGTCTCTGACAAGAAACTGCGGCGTGCAGCGCGTGACGCCATCGCCGGGACCAACGTTCAGGATGATCCCCCGGTCACAAACTGACAAAGGTCACAATAGGGTTCGCATTCCGAATGTCACCCGGCGCCCTGAGCTTTTCGGGACTAAGGTCTTGTTAAGCGCAGGAAGGGGCTGATGAATCGTGGATACGTCAAACAACGACCTTGGACGGCCAACGCCGGAAGATGCAAACGACGCAGCGGAGAATACGGCTGGCAGGAGGCTTGGCGCAGTTCAGCCGCCGGAGACCTCAAGTGAACTGACTGTTGCCGAACGGCAGATCAACATCCTTCGGGACAAGCTCCGCCACATCGACCGCCAGCTGGCAGCCGCCACCCAGAACAACAGCAAACTCGTCAGCATGCTGGAAACGGCGAAAGCTGAGATCCTTCGTTTGAAGGGCGCCTTGGAGCAGGAGGGCCAACCTCCTTACAGCTTCGGCACCGTGGTGCAGATCAACCCGCGGAAGCAGCCCGCCGCCGGCAGTTCGGGGCAGGCAGCCACCGAGGAATCTGTGGACATCTTCAACGCGGGCCGCAAAATGCGGGTGGGCGTCAGCCCGCTCGTGAACCTCAACCAGCTCGCCGTCGGGCAGGAAGTCCTGCTGAACGAGGCCCTGCTGGTAGTTGCCGGACTCGGCTACGAACGCGCCGGTGAACTGGTCACGCTCAAGGAAATGTTGGGCAAGGACCGTGCGCTGGTGGTTGGACGCGCCGATGAAGAGCGTGTGGTCCGGTTGTCCGGTGCGCTCCAAAGCGTCCATCTGAAGGTGGGCGACGCGTTGTCGCTTGATTCACGGACGGGCTACGCGTTGGAGAAGGTCCCGCGCGCCGAGGTGGAGAACCTCGTCCTGGAAGAAGTTCCGGACATCACCTACCAGGACATTGGTGGCCTTGGCCCGCAGATCGAACAGATCCGTGACGCCGTCGAGTTGCCGTTCCTCCACCCTGACCTTTACCGGGAGCATGGGCTGAAGGCCCCTAAGGGCATTTTGCTGTACGGCCCTCCAGGCTGCGGCAAAACCCTCATTGCCAAAGCAGTGGCGAATTCACTCGCTGCCCGGGCAGCAGAGCGGGCCGGCAATACCGATCTCAAGAGTTACTTCCTGAACATCAAGGGTCCCGAACTCTTGGACAAGTATGTGGGCGAGACTGAGCGCCACATTCGGTTGATCTTTGCCCGCGCCCGCGAGAAGGCGTCAGATGGCAGCCCCGTGGTGGTCTTCTTCGACGAAATGGACTCGTTGTTCCGCACCCGTGGCACCGGTGTTTCGTCGGATGTCGAAACCACCATCGTGCCTCAGCTGCTCAGTGAGATCGATGGCGTGGAGCGTTTGGACAACGTGATCGTCATTGGCGCCTCCAACCGTGAGGACATGATCGATCCCGCCATCCTTCGTCCCGGTCGCCTCGATGTGAAGGTGAAGATCCAACGGCCCGACGCCGAAGCCGCAGCGGATATCTTCGCCAAGTACATCACCACTGACTTGCCCTTCCACCCCCAGGATTTGGCTGAGTACGGCGGCGATGTGCAGGCCACTGTGGATGCCATGGTCCAGCGCACGGTGGAGGCCATGTACTCCACCGAGAAGTCCAATGAGTACCTTGAGGTCACCTACGCCAACGGCGATACGGAGATGCTGTACTTCAAGGACTTCAACTCCGGTGCCGTGGTCCAGAACGTGGTGGATCGTGCCAAGAAGTACGCCATCAAGGATTTGCTGACCACGCAACAGAAGGGTCTGAGGATCGATCACCTGCTCCGGGCCGTGGTGGATGAGTTCCGTGAGCACGAGGACATGCCCAACACCACCAACCCGGATGATTGGGCAAGAATTTCGGGCAAGAAGGGTGAAAGGATCACGTACATCCGGACCATCGTTCAGGGTAAAGCGGGTCAGGAGCCGGGCAAGTCCATCGAAACCACTGCGAACACGGGTCAGTACCTGTGACAGCAAGGCCCGAGGGTGTACCCGCAGAGAAGCTTCCCGCAGGCGGTGCCATGCGCGTCATGGGCTCGGAAACTGAATATGGGATCCATGCGCCGTCAGCTCCGGGGGCCAATGCCACCATGATGTCCGCCCGGATCATTCAGGCGTACGCCACGGTTACCCGGCAACGGGCGGCTGGCGGCGCGGAGACCCGGTGGGACTACACGGACGAGGAACCGCTGCACGATGCCCGCGGTTGGACCGTGGACAGGGCTGCGGCGGATCCGAGCCAGCTCACGGACCAACCGCCGGTGCTCGACGCCGAAGCGGTGGCCTTGGCCTATGGCCGCCAGGAGTTGGAACTGGACGGTGCAGACGAGTCCGGTTCCCTGTTGATGAACATGGTCCTCGGAAATGGCGCACGCCTCTACGTGGACCATGCGCACCCTGAGTACTCCAGCCCGGAGGTCACCAACCCCCGCGATGCCGTGGCCTGGGATGCGGCCGGCGATCTGGTGGCCTTGGCCACGGTCCGGAAGGTCGCAGCGGACACTTCCCTGCCACCCATCAACCTGTACAAGAACAACACGGACAACAAGTCCGTGTCCTATGGCTCTCATGAGAACTACCTCATGCCCCGCTCCGTGCCTTTTGGGGACATCATCCGTGGACTCACGCCGTTCTTCGTCACCCGCCAGGTGATGTGTGGAGCGGGCCGCGTGGGGCTGGGACAGGACAGCTCGACGCCCGGTTACCAGATCAGCCAGCGGGCGGATTTCTTCGAAGCAGAAGTGGGGCTGGAAACCACCATCCGCCGCCCCATCATCAATACGAGGGACGAGCCACACGCTACAGCGGACAAGTACCGCCGCCTGCACGTGATCATTGGGGACGCCAACCTCAGCCAGGCCTCCAACTTCCTGAAGTTCGGAACCACGGCCATGGTCCTCAGCCTCATCGAGGCGGGGCAGGCTCCCAAAATTGAGGTTCATGAACCTGTCCAGGCGCTTCAATCAGTCAGCCACGACACGACGCTCACCACCACCATCAGGCTCCTTGACGGACGGCGGGTCACAGCCCTCGATCTGCAGTGGATGTATTTCGAGGCAGCCGCCAAACTGGCCCAGGAGACAGGGGTGGCTGATTCAGTCACCGGTGATGGCCACACTCACCAGGTCCTTGCTTCCTGGGAGTCCACACTGTCAACTCTGGGGGCCGATCCTGATGCGGCCGCTTCGTCAGTTGAGTGGGTGGCCAAAAAGTCTCTTCTTGAGGGCTACCGACACCGCGACGGACTGGCCTGGGACGACGCCCGCCTGGGCTTGGTGGATCTTCAATGGTCCGATATCCGGCCAGAGAAGGGCCTCTATTACAGGCTCCTCTCGAGGGATCGGATGATGCGCATAGTGGACGACGCCGACATCACCAGGGCGGTCACCGAACCGCCGTCGGACACTCGTGCGTACTTCCGCGGGCGGTGCGTTTCCAGGTTCGGCAGGGACGTCGTGGGCGCCAGTTGGGACTCAGTGATTTTTGATGTTCCGGGCCTGGGGAAACTGCAGCGGGTGCCCACGCGGGAGCCTTTGAGGGGAACCCGGGCTTTGACCGGCGCCCTCTTTGACCGTCACACGGATGCTGCTTCTTTCCTGGCCGAATTGTTGGGTCAGAAGCCACCGCCTGCCAGGAGTTGAAGGAGGCCCGCCACAGTAATATTCATCGCCGGCCAAAGCAGTCCGCAGCACCGGTCAGCGTGGCAATATGGCAGTAGGAAGTCTCCGTCAACAGGGGACTGACAGTAGGGAGAAAGAAATGGCAGCACAGGAGCAGCAACAACCGCAGTCACGGGAAACCGAGACTGAAGTGGACGTACCGGAGGCACCACCGGCAGCACCGGAGGCACAAGCTTCCGACGCTACCCAAGGCGTGGATGACCTCCTCGACGAAATCGACGGCGTTCTTGAATCCAACGCTGAAGAGTTTGTCAGGGCGTTTGTCCAAAAGGGTGGCCAGTAGGCGGACCCGCCAGAGGATGTACTGCCCGGCAAGCGTGAGGCCGCCGGGCATCGGAATGCAGAGTCGAAGGAGTGCAGCAATGCAGGACCCATCAACCGGCCCCCTGGCCACCCAGGCAACGTCTTCTTTCACGGAGCATCTTCAACGCTCGCGTCCCGAACTTCTTCCCTATAACCAATCGTTACCCGCCGGCATGGTGCCGGCGTCCCCGCATGCCACCACGATCGTTGCTATGACGTACGCCGGTGGCGTACTGATGGCTGGAGATCGCCGTGCCACCATGGGCAACATCATCGCCAGCCGGCACATCGAGAAAGTGTTTCCGGCTGACGAGTATTCGGTCCTCGGCATTGCCGGTACCGCGGGCCTGGCAATTGATATCACACGGCTTTTCCAGGTGGAGTTGGAGCATTACGAAAAAATTGAGGGCACCCTGCTCAGCCTGGTAGGCAAGGCCAACCGTTTGGGCGCCATGATCCGTGGAAACCTGCCGATGGCAATGCAGGGGATGGCAGTCGTTCCCTTGTTCGCAGGATTCGATCTCGGTTCCGGGGTAGGCCGCTTGTTCTCCTACGACGTCACAGGCGGCCGCTATGAGGAACAGGAGCATCACTCTGTTGGTTCCGGTTCAGTGTTCGCCCGTGGCGCCCTGAAGAAGCTGTGGAAGCCTAATTTGCCGGAAGAGAACGCCGTGGCAGTTGCTGTCGAGGCACTGTACGACGCCGCTGATGACGACTCCGCTACTGGTGGCCCTGACCCTGTCCGCCAATTGTGGCCGGTGGTATATACCGTCGATCGCGCCGGCAACCGCCGTGTGCCTGAACGGGAGTTGGCTGCGATAGCCGGCGCAATCGTTGAATCGCGGGCTGCCGCCGGACGGGAGGCCTGATATGACACAGCAGTTCTATGTCTCACCTGAGCAGTTGATGAAGGACCGCGCGGACTTCGCGCGGAAAGGCATTGCGCGTGGACGCTCCGTTGTGGTGATCAGCTGCGCCGATGGCATCGCGTTAATCGCCGAAAACCCTTCACCTTCGTTGCACAAGATCGGTGAGATCTACGACAAAATTGCGTTTGCGGCAGTGGGCAAATACAACGAGTTTGAAAGCCTCCGGCAAGCAGGAGTCCGTTACGCAGACGTTCGCGGCTACTCCTACGATCGCGAGGACGTGACGGCCCGCGGCCTGGCAAGTGTCTATGCTCAGAGCCTCGGGGCGGTGTTCACGGCAGAACAGAAGCCGTTCGAGGTGGAATTGGCAGTGGCCGAGGTGGGTTTCACCCAGGCGCAGGACCACCTGTACCGCCTGACCTTCGACGGATCAATCGCCGATGAGAACGGCTTTGTCGTCATGGGCGGACTCGCTGACCAGATTTCCGACGTCGTCAGCGGGGCTTGGGAATCGGAGCTGACCTTGGCTGGGGCCATGCAATTGGCCCTGCGGGCCCTGGCCACTAATAAGGACATTGACGAACTGCCCGCCACCGCCGTCGAAGCTGCCGTGCTGTACCGCGCTTCGGAAAGCAACCGCGGGTCCCGCAGGGCGTTTCGCCGGCTGCTGCCGGACGACATGACCCGGTTGCTCACAGAGGAGAGCTGAGATGGATAAGCGGATATTTGGCATCGAAACCGAGTTCGGAATTTCCTATTCCAGCCCTGATTCCCGCCCTCTGGCGCCCGAGGAGGTGGCACGGTACCTCTTTCGCAAGGTGGTCAGTTGGGGCAGGTCCTCCAATGTTTTCCTCACCAACGGTTCACGGCTTTACCTCGATGTGGGCTCGCACCCGGAGTACGCCACCGCGGAGTGCGACGACCTCGCCCAGCTGATCGCCCATGACCGGGCCGGTGAACTTATCCTGGACGACCTCGTGGATGAGGCCCAGGCAAGGCTGGCCGCCGAGGGCTTCAATGGCACGGTGTACCTCTTCAAGAACAACACCGACTCGGCGGGCAATTCTTACGGCAGCCATGAGAACTACCTCATTCCGCGCCGTGGGGAATTTTCCCGCCTTGCTGAGATCCTCATTCCCTTCCTGGTCACCCGGCAGTTGATCGCTGGTGCCGGCAAAGTACTGAAGACGCCCCACGGCGCCACGTTCGCTTTCTCCCAGCGGGCCGACCACATCTGGGAAGGCGTGTCCTCGGCCACCACCAGGTCCAGGCCGATCATCAACACACGCGATGAGCCTCATGCGGATGCTGAGTTCTATCGCCGCCTTCATGTGATTGTGGGCGACTCCAATATGTCTGAGACCACGGCGCTGCTCAAAGTCGGCACGGTGGATCTTATCCTCCGCATGATCGAGGCCGGCGTCATTATGCGTGATATGCGCATGGAGAATCCCATCCGCAGTATCCGCGAGATCTCCCACGATCTCACCGGCCGTGCACTGGTCCGTTTGGCCAACGGACGGCAGCTGACTGCCCTGGACATCCAGAGGGAGTACCTCAACAAGGTCACCGAGTTCGTGGCCGCGAATGGCGCCCATAACGCCCACGTTCCACTCATCCTTGATTTGTGGGAGCGGACGTTGAACGCTATCGAGAGTGGCGACACCAGCTCCATCGACACCGAAGTGGACTGGGCTATCAAGAAGAAGCTCATGGATGGCTACATGCGCCGGCACGATCTCAGCCTTGATTCACCCCGGATTGCGCAACTGGACCTCACGTACCATGACATCTCGAGGCAACGCGGTATCTTTTTCCTGCTCCAAGCCCGGGGGGCAGCACGGCGGCTGGTTACCGAAACGGACGTCAAGGACGCCGTGGATGCCCCGCCCCAGACAACGCGCGCCAAGTTGCGCGGAGATTTTGTGCGAAGGGCGCAGGAGCTGGGCCGTGACTACACGGTGGACTGGGTACACCTGAAACTCAACGACCGCGCGCATCAGACCATCCTTTGCAAGGATCCGTTCCGCAACGTGGACGAGCGGGTTGATGCGCTCCTCGATTCCATGGGCTAGAGGGCTCTATAAGCTGGCTCCCAGCTTCGCAAGCTATTCTGGATAGTGGTCTCTTCCCGAGACACGCCTCGCTTGGATGCGCTACGCGCCTTTCCGAGTGCCCCCTTGCCCCGACGAAAGTGTCTTTTTGTGCGCCGACTCCTAGCAATCCTCCTTCCCGCCCTGCTGCTGATGACCGCATGCGGTGGCGGAGACACTCCGGCCGCCGAGCCCACCAGCAAATCAGTAGGTGACGTCTCCAAGCTCGACTCCCTGAAGGTGACGGACAACGGCAATGACAAAGCGCCCGGAATTGAATTCTCCAAGCCCCTCGCCGTGACAGGACCCACCGTCAAGGTTGTCAGCGAAGGTGACGGGGAGACGGTCAAAATGGGACAAATCGCCGAACTCGTGTATGTAGCGGTTGATGGTACTGACGGCAAAACGCTTGAGGACGGCTACACCAAGGGACCCCAGCCGATCGAACTCTCCGAGCAGATGAAATCCGGCAACGAGCTGATCTTCGACGCCATCATCGGCGCCAAAGTAGGCAGCCATGTGGCCATTGCTGCTCCGGGCAGCGCCTCTGCTTCGGCGCCGGCCTCCTCCCAGCTGGTGATCTTCAAGATTGCCTCCGCCAAGGACGCACCCGGTCTTTTGAGCAAGGAAGAGACCGATCAGCTGGACAAAGACGGCAAGCTTCCCAAGGTGACCTTTGACGACAAGGGTGCTCCGTCCGTGGAGATTCCCAAGACTGATGCACCTGCAGGCCTTTCCGTGAAGGTCCTTTCCGAGGGCACCGGCGAGGAACTGAAGGACTCTGACACGATCGACGCCAACTACACCGGCTGGCGCTGGGAGGACAGCACCAAATTCGACTCCAGCTATGACCGCGGTGAAGCCGCTACCTTCGGGCTGAACCAGGTCATCAAGGGCTGGACGCTCGGACTTACGGGCCAGAAGGTCGGCTCCAAGGTCCTCCTGACGATTCCCACAGATCTCGCCTATGGTGCAAGCGCCGCCGCCCAGGGCAAGCCCGCAGGTCCGTTGGTCTTCGTTGTTGAGATCACCGGCAAAAAGTAAAAGCTTGCGCGGGTTCTGGCTAAGCTGGTTCCTGAAAACTTCTCCGTTCCCAAAACCCAAGGAGTAACCATGTCATTTGGTCAGCGTGACTTCGACCGCACCAAGCCCGAAATCGACTTCCCGGAAGGCGACGTCCCCACGGACCTCGTCATCACGGACCTGATTGAGGGCACAGGCCCCGAGGCCAAAGCCGGGGATACCGTGTCCACCCACTACGTGGGCGTTGCCTGGTCCACTGGCGAAGAATTTGACGCTTCCTGGGGTCGCGGAGCACCTCTGGACTTCCGCGTAGGTGTCGGTCAGGTCATCCAAGGCTGGGACCAGGGACTGCTGGGCATGAAGGTGGGCGGCCGACGTCGCCTGGAGATCCCCTCCGAGCTTGCCTACGGCTCGCGCGGAGCCGGTGGAGCCATCAAGCCCAACGAGGCCCTGATCTTCGTGGTGGACCTCGTAGCTGTTCGCTAGGACATCAGCTTTTCGCAAGGCGCGTTGCCTTCCGGTTTTACCGGGCGGTGACGCGCCTTGCTGTTTTCGGGCTGGTCTTTAGTAACGTAGCAACCGTGTCCGCATCCCGCACTGAACGTCTCCTGAACCTTCTCCTGGCTTTGCTCAATACCAAAGTGGGCCTCCCACGCGCTGTGCTGCGCGAAAAGGTGTACCACGATTCGGCGGAGAACGATGTCGCCTTTGGGCGGATGTTCGAGCGCGACAAAGTGGATCTGAAGCATTTCGGCTTTGACATCGAAACCGTGATGGACCCCCGAAACTTCGGTGCGGACGATCCCGCCTCGGCGCGCTACCGGATCGGCAAGGACTCCAACCGGCTTCCTGATGTGAGCCTGACACCTGCCGAGGGCACCGTCCTGCTGCTCGCTGCACAGCTCTGGGAACGCGCAGCTCTCGGCACGGCAGCCGCCAACGCTGTACGAAAGTTGCAGGCGGCCGGCGGCTTTACGGACGTGGACCTCCCTGCTGGCGTCCAGCCGCGAATCAAGCCTGCAGGACAGGCCTTCGACGACGTCGTTGCAGCGATGCACGGTAAGCACCCGGTCCGGTTCGGCTACCTTGCGGTGAGTACAGGGCGGGAAGAAGTCCGCGAGGTTGAACCTTGGGGGCTGGGTAGCCGCTTCGGTCAGTGGTATCTCGTTGGCTTGGACCGGGGGAGAGCGGCCAAGAGGCTGTTCAGGCTCTCCAGGATGACCACTGCAGTAGAAGTGGTCACCACGGGCAGCTTCCACCCGCCGGAAGGCTTCAACGCCCGGGCTGAGCTGGACGAACTCAACGAGCTCCCCGTCCGGCAAGCCACCTTGGACGTGGACAGGGACAGATTGCTTGCCTTGCGCAAGAAGGCCACCTCCCTCGAAGAGTCCCCGGACGAAAGTGGCCGCGACCGCCTGACGGTGGATTTCCGCGATCCGGAGCAGCTGGGCGAAGAGCTGGCATCCTATGGACCCCACCTGAAAGTCTCTGGCCCTGCGGAACTGCGCACCGCCGTCGTGCGCCGCCTCAAAGCCGCCGCAGACTGTGATGACGCCCCACCGGTTCCTGTTGAGTTTCCAGAGGCGGCCCGGGCGCCCCGGGCACGCAAGCGCACCTCGGAAGATCAGTTGGCCAGGATGCTGCAACTGGTCCCGTTCCTGGTCCACCACCAAGGCCTGCACATCCAGGAGGTGGCTGATCACTTCAGCATCAGCCGCAAAGCCCTGATCGATGACCTGAAGATCCTCATCTGTTCGGGCCTGCCCGAGGGCTATCCGGACGACCTTCTGGACATCCAGTGGGAAAACGATCACGTGTACATCTCCGAGCACTTGGACCTGAACCGGCCGGTACGGTTCAGTGAGGATGAAGCGGCGGCGCTGCTGACTGGCCTGGCCATGCTGGGGGACCTGCCTGCCTTGGCCGGCGTCCCGGAGGACGAGTCAGGCAGCGCCTTGGAGTCTGTCACCATCAAGCTGACGGGCGCGGCGGGACAGGCAGCACGATTGGCCGGCTCCGTGTCGGGCCAATCGGTGGCGCCCGAACAGTCGCGGGCCTTTGCCGCCGTAACCCAGGCCATCAGGGAAGGTCAGCAGTTGCGGCTCAGGTACTTTTCCTTGCAACGCGACGAAGTGACCGAGCGCGACGTCGACCCCCTGCGGCTCTACTCCCTGGACAGTACGTGGTATTTCGAAGCGTATTGCCACAGCAAGGCCGGCATCAGAAACTTCCGGCTGGACCGGGTGGAAAGCCTGGAAGCCAACGGCCGGGTTGTCTCCGGAGCCGCCACAGCAGGGCCGGATTTTCCGGCGCGGTTGTTCACGCCCGGAGACGACGACGTACTGGTGACGCTCCAACTGACCCGCCAAGGCGCCGGGCTTGCCGATGATTACTACGCCGAACGCACCGCCCAACTCCCCGACGGCGGCCTGCTCGCCGAGGTGCGGTTTGGCGACGCCGGATGGCTGCCAATGTTTGTTTCCCAGCATGGGGGTGCCGTCCGGATTCTCGAACCGCGCTCCGTGCGGGAGGAAACCCGCAGGTGGATTGACGCAGCATTGGCTCAGTACGACTCTCCTTCGGGCACCAAGGCTGGCTAGACTACTCAAATGCCTTGGTGGTTCTGGATCCTGTTGTGGATCGCGCTTATAGCCCTTTCATTGCTCCTTCACCTGACGCTGGGTTATCGCTTGTACAGGAAATTCATGTCAACTGTTCATGAGCTGGCTGCCGCTGGTAAACGTTTCAGCAACCTTTCACCTGCCCCGGAAACCTCCGACGTTGAAGCAGCGGAACCGCGCGCTGAACCAGGGTCCGCAGTTTTTGCCTCCCCGGATCAGATGCGTCATGATTACCTGACGGCCAAAGCCTCCCGCCAGGAAGTTCGTCGGCAGCGGCGCGTCAAGCGCAAAGCCGAGCGGGGTCAGCCGCAAGCCCTGCACGACATTGAATTCAGATAGACGTAGGATGTATCCAAAAGGAAAGGACCTCCCCCTATGAGGCTCGAAGGCTGGCATCTCATCATCATCATCGTTCTGGCTCTGGTGCTCTTTGCAGCGCCGAAGCTGCCGTCCATGGCGCGCAGCATTGGGCAGTCGATGCGTATTTTCAAGTCTGAAGTCCGGGAGATGAAGAAGGACGGTTCTTCCGAGGCAAAGGACTCCCAGGACGCGTCCGATGCCGTTGAAGGCAAGGTCGTCGGCCACCCGGACGTCAACACCAAGAACAACGGCGAGACTGACGTACCGCCCGCTAACCGCGTCTAAAGAGAAGTGGTAGAAACGAAGGGGCGCAAGGCCAACCCCGAAGCCCGGATGGCGCTCCTGGATCACCTCAGGGAGCTGCGAAACCGGCTCTTCAAGGCTGCTATCGGCGTCATCGTGGGAACAGTGGTGGGCTTCATTGTCTACCAGCCACTCCTTGAAGCGTTGATTAAGCCGATCAAGGACCTCAACGAAAAAGAGGGACGCGCCGCCACACTGAACTTTGATGGCGTCGCAAGTTCTTTCGACCTGATGGTCCAGGTTTCGGTCTTTCTCGGAGTCATCGTGTCAAGCCCTGTCTGGATCTACCAGCTGTGGGCCTTCATTGTTCCGGGGCTTCACAAGAAGGAGCGGCGCTTGGCGCTGTCCTTCGTGGCGGCCGCGGTGCCATTGTTCATCGGCGGTGTTCTCCTCGCGTGGCTGGTGTTGCCCAATGCAGTTCGTGTACTGACCGATTTCACTCCGGTGGGCGGCTCCAACTTCATCAGCGCTGAAATTTACCTGGCCTTCGTCCTGCGGCTCCTGCTGGCCTTTGGTATTGCTTTCTTGGTACCCGTGGTTCTGGTGGGCTTGAACCTTGCGGGAATTGTCAAGGGCAAACAGCTCATCAAGAGCTGGAGAATCACCATCTTCCTGGTGTGCCTTTTTGCTGCGATGGCCGCTCCCGGCGCTGATGCCATGAGCATGTTCTACCTTGCAGCACCCATGCTGATCCTGTTCTTCGCGGCCATTGGAGTTTGCCTCCTGAATGATCGGCGTCGTGAGCGCCGGGCCATCAAGCGGGCAGCTGAGACGGAAGCCACTGCAGACATCGCCACCCCGGCCACGGATCTGGAGAATCTCTAGACCTTGGCCCACTAGGCTTGGTGCATGTCCTCCATTTCCGGGTCTTCATCTCCATCAGACCGTTACCAGGCGGCAGCCCAGCGGGCGGCTGAGTCCAAAACATACCTTGGCGCATTCGCCCGTTCCTTGGACTTCGAACTGGACGACTTCCAACGGGAGGCGTGCAGGTCACTGCAGGAGGGCCGCGGCGTATTGGTGGCAGCTCCCACTGGCGCCGGAAAGACGATCGTTGGCGAGTTCGCGATCTATCTGGCTCTGGAACGGGGACTTAAAGCGTTTTACACGACGCCCATCAAGGCGTTGAGCAACCAGAAGTACTCAGAGCTGACGGCAAAGTACGGCTCGGCCAACGTCGGCCTGCTGACGGGCGACACCACCATCAACGGCGAAGCTCCTGTGGTGGTGATGACCACCGAAGTCCTTCGGAACATGTTGTACGCCGATTCTGAGACCCTCGGAGACCTCGGCTTTGTGGTGATGGACGAGGTCCACTACCTCGCAGATCGATTCCGCGGTGCCGTGTGGGAAGAAGTGATCATCCATTTGCCCAGCGAAGTGCAGGTTGCCTCGCTCAGTGCAACGGTGTCCAACGCCGAAGAGTTCGGCGCCTGGTTGGACACCGTGCGGGGCGATACTGACGTGATCGTCTCCGAGCACCGTCCTGTGCCGCTATGGCAGCACGTCATGGTGGGCCGGGAAATAGTGGATCTTTTTGCCGGCGACACCACCTTCGACGAAATTGCACCCCAGGCCCCGGGAGCACAGGAAACGGAGGTGCCTGACCTCTCCGAATCAGACGAAATCCTGGTGGAGCCTTCCACCCCTGATCGACGCGTCCCGGCCAAACGTTCATCGGCCAATACGGCCCGTCAGGCAGTTACCGGCCCCGAGTTCGAGGTCAACCCGGACCTGCTGGCCATGGCCCGCTCGGAGAGCCGGATGAACATGAGCGGCCGGTTCGGACACGGTGGCCGGAGCCGACGCAGACAAGACCGCTACCGTGATGAGCGGCAACAGTCCGAGCAGCGTAGCCCTGTCCGGAAGGCAAGCCGCCCCCAGGTTATAGAGAGCCTCAGGCGCCAGGATCTCCTGCCGGCCATCACCTTCATTTTCTCCAGGGCTGGTTGTGACGCGGCCGTAGCGCAGTGCGCAGCATCGGGTCTTTGGCTGACCACCGAGCAAGAACAGCAGGTGATTGCCCGGCGCGTGGACGAGGCCAGCCACGAAATTCCTGCGGATGACCTCGACGTCCTCGGATTCTGGGGTTGGCGGGACGGACTCATCAGGGGCTTCGCCGCCCACCACGCGGGCATGCTCCCCACTTTCAAGGAAGTGGTGGAAAAACTTTTTGCCGATGGCTTGGTCAAAGCCGTCTTCGCCACGGAGACGTTGGCTCTGGGGGTCAACATGCCCGCGCGCTGCGTGGTCCTGGAAAAGCTGGAAAAGTTCAATGGTGAAGCGCACGTCAACATCACAGCGGGGGAATACACCCAGCTCACCGGCCGCGCCGGCCGCCGTGGAATCGACGTCGAAGGCCACGCCGTGGTGCTGTGGCAACCAGGGACGGATCCCGCCGCCGTAGCCGGGCTTGCCTCCCGACGCACCTACCCTTTGAACTCCAGTTTCCGGCCAACGTACAACATGAGCATCAACCTGATTGCCCAGTTCGGCCGGGTCCGCGCCCGTGAAATCCTTGAATCCTCTTTCGCCCAGTTCCAGGCTGACCGTTCCGTAGTGGGCCTTGCCCGGCAGGTCCGTGGGCGTGAAGAGTCGCTGGCAGGCTACGCCAAATCCATGCAGTGCCACTTGGGTGACTTCACAGAGTACGGAAAGCTCAGGCGCGAACTGAGCGACGCCGAGAATTTCGCCGCCCGCGACCACCAACGCGCCCGGAAGTCCCATGTTGCGGATTCCCTCACACGGTTGATCCCCGGGGATGTGATCAGCATTTACAGCGGCCGGCTGGCAGGACATGCCGTGGTGCTGGAGGTGGACCGCAACGCCCGCGAACCGCGGCCCTCGGTTCTCACCTCTGACAACCAGCTGCGACGCATCGGCGTCCACGACCTCGATGGTCCGGTGTCGCCGGTGACGCGCATCCGTATTCCGAAGTCCTTCAACGCCAAGGTTCCCAAAGCACGCCGGGACCTTGCTTCGTCCATGCGGCACGCTATCAGCGAGGACGCCCCGCACAGCCGGCGCAACAGCAGGCACGAGGACTTCGGTCTCGGAGCCCGTCTTCCAGATCAGGAAAAGAAGATCGCGGACCTCCGGCGGGCGCTGCGGGCCCATCCTTGCCATGGCTGCAGCGAACGCGAGGACCATGCGCGGTGGTCCGAGCGTTGGTGGAAGCTGCGCAGGGAGACAGACGGCCTGGTCCGGCAAATCCAAAGCAGGACCAACACCATTGCCAAGACGTTCGACCGCGTGTGCGATGTTCTTTCGGTTTACGGCTACCTGGAAACCAACGACGCCGGGCACGTCACCATCAGCGCCGACGGACAAAGGCTTCGCCGGATCTATGGCGAGAAGGACCTGCTCATCTCCCAGACGGTGCGTCGCGGCGCCATCAACGACCTCGACGCCGCTGAACTGGCCTCACTGGCGAGCACCTTGGTGTATCAGGCCAAACGGGAAGACCGGGGGCTACGGCCCAAGATGCCTTCCGTTTCCTTGGAATCGGCCGTAGACATCGTGATCCGCGAATGGTCACAGCTCGAAGATACCGAGGAACGCAACAGGTTGCCTTTGACCGGCGAACCGGAACTGGGGCTCGTGTGGCCCATGTACAAGTGGGCCAGGGGGCGCCACCTTCAGGACGTGCTCAGCGGAACCGACCTCGCGGCCGGAGACTTTGTTCGGTGGGCCAAACAAGTGGTGGACCTCCTTGACCAGCTGGCCAAAATCCCGCAACTGGACCCACGTTTGGTTCGTGTGTGCCGGGAATCCATTGACTTGGTCCGCCGCGGCGTGGTGGCTTACTCCACCGTGGCTTAGGCCATCCCTTTCCAGATAGATAGTTTTCTACGCTCAGGAGCACAACGCATGAATCAGCCAGGCGTGCAAGCCGGCCCGGACTGCAACACCACAGACCGCAAGGTCACGATGTACCGCAATGGTTCGATCTATACCGCGGCAGATCCCTTTGCCACAGCCATGGTGGTGGACGGCGATACCGTAGCCTGGGTTGGCTCCGAGCAGGCCGCTTCCTCCATTGCCGATTCCTCCATGGAAATCATCGATCTCAAGGGTGCGCTCCTCGCCCCGGGCTTTGTCGACTCTCATGCGCATCTGACTGAGACGGGCCTTGCCCTGTCCGGGCTGCAGCTCTCCGGGGTGCGATCAGCAACGGAATTGCTCGACGCCGTTGCTGCTGCTGGCGGCACGGGCGCAGTTTTGGGACACGGTTGGGATGAAACGATGTGGAACGATCCCACACTCCCTACCTTGGAAGAGATCGAAAGGGCAGCTGCCGGGCGGCACGTCTACCTCTCACGCATTGACGTTCATTCAGCTCTTGTTTCATCATCGCTCGCCACGGCAGCAGGGCTGAACAACCTCGACGGATTCTCCGGGACGGCCCACGTGGTCCGGGCGGCACATACGGCTGCCCGGCTGACTGCCCGGAATTTCACCGAGCCCGAACGGCGAAGCTACCAGGCCTCGGCCCTGTGGGAGGCCGCTTCCCATGGTTATGTTGCCGTCGCCGAAATGTCCGCACCACACCTTTGCGGTCCTGAGGACTTGAGGATGGCTGCGTCATGGAACGAGGACCTGTACACGCCTGAGGTTCTTCCGTACTGGGGCGAGCTGGCCACCTCACAAGAGCACTCGCAAGCCATTCTGGACGGCCTGGGTACCAAGGTCCTGGGCCTTGCTGGTGACCTCAATATGGACGGTTCCATCGGATCCCGTACGGCGGCCCTCATGGACGACTATTCCGACGCAAAGGGCCACCGCGGCAGTTTGTACCTTTCGGTGGACGACGCCGCCAAACATCTTGTTGCTACGTCCCTGCTGGGAGTCCAAGCAGGATTCCACGTCATCGGCGACGCAGGCCTCGGCGCTGTGCTGGACGCCTTTGACGCAGCAGCCGCCGAGGTGGGGGAGCAGCGTATCCGGGCAGCCGGCCATCGCCTTGAACACGTGGAAATGGCCCACCAGTCCGCCATCGACCGTCTGGCCAAGTACTCCATCTCGGTCAGTGTTCAGCCTGGCTTCGACGCCGCGTGGGGTGCCGCAGGTGGTCTCTACGAACAGCGCTTGGGTGGCCGCAGCCAGACGATGAACCCCTTCGCTTCGTTCTACTCGAGCGGGGTACCCATAGCCTTCGGAAGTGACAGCCCGGTAACCCCTCTCCGCCCGTGGTCCAGCGTGCGGGCCTGCTTGGAGCACAGCAACCCGGACCAGAGAATATCCGCCCGGGCGGCGTTCCTGGGGCACACCCGTGCGGGGTGGCGGGCTACCAAGCACCGGAACCCCCTGATGGGACAACTGGTCCCGGGCGCTCCGGCAAGTTTCGCTGTATGGGAGGTGGACGAGCTAATGGTGCAGGTAGCTGATAGCAGAGTGCAGTCCTGGAGTACGGATCCCCGGGCGCGGACGCCACTTTTGCCGGCCCTTGACACCGGCAGCGACCCTCGCTGCCTGCAGACGGTGCGCGAGGGCCACGAGTTGTTCGCTCACGAGTCCCTGAGGGTCTAAAGTCACCGCGATCCACGCCAAGCGGCCGCAAACCGCGCCTTGTGACCGCCACCACAGGCGCCACATGCTTCCCTGTCGTCGTCCTATAATGGAGAGTTGCGCCAGAATGCCAGCCGCCAGGCTGCTCCGGCACACTGACCGCTCCATCAAGGAAAGGCCTCTTCTTGCGTGTCCTGACGATCATTCCCACTTACAACGAGCTGGAATCGCTCCCCGTGACCTTGGGACGGCTGCGCGCAGCAGTGCCGCACTCCGATGTCCTGGTGGTGGACGACAACAGTCCAGACGGCACGGGAAAGCTGGCCGACGACTTCGCCGCTGAGGACAGCCAAGTACATGTCCTTCACCGCAAGGGGAAGGAAGGCCTCGGAGCTGCCTACATCGCAGGTTTCAAGTGGGGACTTGCCGCTGGCTATGACGTCCTGGTGGAAATGGACGCCGACGGTTCGCATAAGCCGGAGCAGTTGCCGCTTCTCCTTGACGCCGTAGAGGCCGGGGCAGATCTCGCCATGGGCTCCCGGTGGGTTCCCGGTGGCAGCGTAGTCAACTGGCCGTTGTACCGTCAGGCGATTTCCCGCGTCGGCAGCACCTACGCCCGCATCATGCTGGGCGTAAAGATCAAGGATGTCACCGGCGGTTACCGCGCCTTCCGCCGCAGCACGCTGGAGGCTCTGAACCTGGACGAGGTGGAGTCGGTTGGTTATGGCTTCCAGGTTGACCTGGCATGGCGCGTGGCCAAGCTTGGGCTGCGCATCGAAGAGCGACCCATCACGTTCGTCGAGCGCGAGCTCGGGGCATCCAAGATGAGCGGAAACATTGTGGTTGAGGCCATGATTAACGTCACCAAGTGGGGACTCGCGGCGCGGTGGGCCAAGCTCACCCGCAAGTCACCGGCAGTTGCCAAATAACGCCTAAGCTTTCTCAAAGGCAAAGACAACAACAAAGGCCGGGTCCGGCTCCCCGTGAGGGGAACCGGGCCCGGCCTTTTCGCTACGTCGGGGCCCGACTGTACGTCGGGACGACCACCTATGCGGAGCGGCGCTCTCCGCGGCGCTCACGCAGGATGTTCAGACGATCCTCAAGGATCTGCTCCAGCTCGGGAAGGCTGCGGCGTTCCAAGAGCATGTCCCAGTGGGTGCGGACGGCTTTTTCGTTGGCGTCCACGGGACGCTCGCCATCTACCAGCAGCGCTTCCTTGCCAGTCTTGGATACCCAAACGGGGGGAATTTCGGCTTCTGAGGAGAAGGTCACGAAGACCTGCTCGCCATCCTCGCAACGGTACTCGACCCGCTGGCGCGGTGCCGGTTCAACGCCGGATTCTGTTTCCATGCTTTGGGCGCCAAGACGCATACCCCGCAGGCTGCGATCGCTCATGATTACTCCCTCTGTCTGTTCGCGGAGCAGGAACCCCGCGCTGGCCGTAAGCCGTTTTCACGATCCTTACGGACTACTTCTGCACACCTTGCATCACTCATTGCAACGCTTGGCCAAGCTTTAATGTTCCGTCCACGCTGAACCAGCCGGACAAATATCCCATTATACGCGGATCCTCGCCCACTACTCAAAAGGAGGGACAAACACCGAGCGGCCAGCCTGGATGGCTGACCGCTCGAAGTCACTGCACTTTGCTTTATTCAGCGGGCCGTGGCTGGGCGGGTGTTCCCGCTGGCTCGGACGACGTGGTCTCATCCGAGCCGCCGAAGAGGCCAACGGGGGAGTCCCCGTTGTTACCTCCAAGCGCACCCCCGATACCTTTGAGCGCCTCGCCGACTTCGCTGGGAATGATCCAGAGCTTGTTTGAGCTCCCCTCTGCGATCTTGGGGAGGGTTTGCAAGTACTGGTATGCCAGGAGCTTTTGGTCCGGGTTGCCCTTGTGAATGGCATCGAAGACCTTCTGGATGGCTTGTGCTTCACCGTCTGCCCGCAGAATGGCTGCCTTGGCGTCACCCTCAGCTGCAAGGATGGCGGCTTGACGCTGGCCTTCGGCGGTGAGGATCTGCGACTGCTTGGTACCCTCCGCGGTCAGGATGGCTGCGCGGCGATCCCGCTCTGCGCGCATCTGCTTCTCCATGGAGTCCTGAATGGAGTGGGGCGGATCAATCGCCTTGAGCTCCACGCGGGACACCCGGATTCCCCAACGACCCGTTGCTTCGTCAAGGACGCCGCGCAGCTGACCGTTGATCTGGTCACGGGATGTCAGGGCTTCTTCAAGGTTGAGCCCACCCACCACGTTGCGAAGCGTGGTGGTGGTCAACTGCTCCACGGCCTGAATGTAGTTGGCGATCTCGTAAGTCGCGGCCCTGGGATCGGTCACTTGGAAGTAAACGACGGTGTCAATCGAGACCACCAGGTTGTCCTCGGTAATGACCGGCTGCGGCGGGAACGACACCACTTGTTCGCGCAAGTCGAGCAACGGCAGGAGCCTGTCGACGAACGGAATCAGGATGGTTAGTCCCGGGTTGAGTGTCCGCTGGTACTTGCCCAGGCGTTCAACGACGCCGGCACGTGCCTGCGGGATGATCCTCACCGAACGGACCAACACGATGATGACAAAAATGACGAGAACAATCAGCACAATTGCTGCTGCTGTTCCTCCTAAGCCGTCCATACATCTCCTTCATTCCCCAATTGCGTGGTGTGATGCGGCTGAACGCGGGCAGGCTGCCCGCACCGGCAACCGCTGAAATTCAAGGGCGCGCTTTAGCGCGGGCTGTTCTCGGCAGGCGAGGCTACAACCGCCGTCGCGCCGTCGATTCTGGTGACCTGGACTGTTGCACCGGCGTCGAGGACACCGGCTGCGCTGCGGGCGCTCCAGACGTCGCCGCCAATTTTGACCAGCCCGCTGGTTCCGCTCACGGCCTCGATGACGAGGGCGGACTGACCGATAAGCCGGTCTATGTTGCTGCGCTGTTCTGCCGGCCCCTTATGCAGGTGCTTCATGGCGACAGGACGGACGAAGACGATCATCAGGAGGGAGACCACGGAGAAAATCACGATTTGGAGCCAGAAATCGGCCCCTGCAAAGTCAGCGATCAGTCCGGCCAGGGCACCGCCGCCCAGCATGATGAAGAAGAGGTCGAGAGTAAGCATCTCCACCACCGCGAACGCGAGGAAGACGGTGAGCCAGAGTGCCCACCAATTTTCGCCGAGCCATTCGAACATCTTTTCCCCCTTGGTCCCGGATCCCGCAAGCAGGATCACAGTCGCTGTCCTTCCATCCTAGCCCGAGGTTCCGCCCCACGTCAGGACACGACGAATTCGCTGATCCTGAACTTCGCGGTTGCGGCCACTGGACCCTCCAACGCGGCCATTTCTGCCAACTCTTCGCGCTTCAGGTGGTGTCCGGCCGGACCCATGTAGGCGAGGTCGGCAACCTCCGAGCCAGACAACATCAAGGGAAGGTCAAGGCTCTTGCTTGTGCCGGGGTGGAAGAATTCCCGCATGGAGTCCACCAGACGGTCTTCTTTCCCCTCCTCAATGCCGAGCATGCCTGTCCGGGCTGCGATCTCGGCAAGATGGCCCGGACGTGGCGTCACAACAATCAAGGAACCGCCAGGCCGGAGCACCCGGGCAAACTCGGCGGGATTCCGCGGGGCGAAGACTACAGTGACCACGTCCGCGGCGTTATCTGCGATGGGCAGCGGGCGCCAAATGTCCCAAACGAGGTTGGCTGCCTGCCGGTTGAGCCGGGCGGCTCGCCTGAGCGCGAACTTGGAGATGTCCATGCCGATTCCCGTAGCCCCGGACCTCTCAAGCACCGTTTGCAGGTAGTGGCCCGTGCCGGTACCGGCATCGAGAACCAGGGCATCAGGGCGCCAAAGTGATCCGGCGGCTGCGTCTGCCACAGTCCGGGCGAGGGCGGAGTAGTGTCCGGCATCCAGGAACCGGTACCGGGCGGCCACCATCTCTGCAGAGTCTGCTTCGAAGACCGTCCCTTTGCCCGTCAGCAGGTTGAAGTAGCCCTGTTTGGCGGCGTCGAACAGGTGCCCGGCTTCACAGGCAAGTGTCTGCTGCCGGCTTTCCCTGAGCTGAAGCGCCCCTTGGCAAACAGGACAGCGGAGGGCGGCAACAGCGTCGGACAACATGGCTCCAATCCTACGGTGGACGGAGTGTCTGGTGCCGAGGGCCGAGCTGCCGGGCTAGGCTCACCATCGTGAAACCCGAGCAATTGCACCTGCTGAACTCCGTGTCCGCGCCGGCTATCCACCCCGATGGCACCAAGGCGGTGGTTTCCGTCACGCGACCTGACTTTGATGCAGACAGCTACGTAGGTCAGTTGTGGAGCATCCCGTTGGATCCCACCAAGTATTCCCGGCGCATCACCCGCGGATTCAGGGATAGTTCCCCCGCGTTTTCTCCCGACGGCCTGGTTCTTGCGTTCCTGAGGACCGATCAGGACGGCAAGCCACAACTCTTCGTGGTGGAAGCCGCAGGCGGCGAGCCGCAACAGATCACCGATCAGCATGCCGGCGTAGGTGGCTTCGTGTGGGCGCCTGATTCCCACCGTATTGCCTTTGAGGCCCGCGTACCGGAACAGGGCCGCTACGGCACGGTGGACGGCGTCACGTCCGGGGGAGAGGACGCCCGGATGGTCACCGGCAACCAATACAGAATGAATGGTGTCGGTTATACCGCGGACCAACGTCAGCAGTTGTTCGTCCTTGACGTGCCTGAATTGGGTGGCGAGCCGGCAGTCGCTCTTCGCGGGAGGGCCGCCCACGAACAGCCCGAACGCCCTGTTGCAGGAATCCCCTCTGCACGTCAGGTCACGTTTGGAGACTCAGACCATGAGTCACCATGCTTTTCAGCCGACGGCGCCAGCCTCTATTTCATCGCGGCCCTCCATGAAGGACACGACGACGACCTCGTCACCTCCGTCTACAGGGTGGATGCCGGAGGCGGCCAGCCATCCGCCGTCGAACCTTCCAACGGAGGGCCGCAAACCGTTACTTCCGTGCGGGCCTCCAGGGATGGTCGTTGGCTCTTCTACATCGCCCAAGACCTGGGTGACACCGGCAAGGACTTCGTGGCCCGCAATTCCGTTCTGTACACCATGCCGGTTGCCGGGGGAGAGGCCACGGCCTTGACCGACGTCGAGCACCTTGACGTTTCGGGACCATTGGAGCCCAGCGGACCGGCCAGCGTTCTAGTACTGAACACAGCGTTGGGAAGTGTCGAACTGCTCGATGTCACGGCCGACGGCGAGATCTCACCTTTGGTTCATGGGGCCAAGGTGGTCATTGGGGCCACTGTGGCTGCCAATGGTGAAATTGCCGTGAGCTTCTCCGACGCCTCCACAGTGGGGGACGTCGCCTCCCTTGAACACGGCGAGATCCGCCTCCTCACGGACTTCTCCGCCCCTTTGCGCAACAACACCCGGGTCACGGAGCCCCTGGACTTCGACGCCGAATCCGCTGATGGCCATCCTGTTCACGGCTGGGTGGTTTTCCCAGACGGACCCGGCCCCCACCCGGTCCTGCTCTCCATTCACGGCGGCCCCTTCGCCCAATACACGGGTGCTTTCTTCGACGAAGCCCAGGTCTATGCCGCCGCCGGATACGCAGTTGTCATGTGTAATCCACGCGGTTCATCCGGTTACGGACAAGCCCACGGCCGCGCCATCAAAGAGCGCATGGGGACCGTGGACATGCAGGACGTGCTGGCGTTTCTCGACTCTGCGTTGGCCACGTTTGATGCCTTGGATGAGAACCGTCTGGGAATCATGGGGGGCTCCTACGGCGGCTACCTGACAGCGTGGACCATTGCCCACCACCATCGGTTCAAGGGTGCAATTGTGGAGCGTGGCTTCCTGGACCCCGTCAGCTTTGCAGGTTCGGCTGACATCGGGTGGTTCTTCGGGACCGAGTACACCGGAGGAACACCGGAGCAGATGGCCGCCCAAAGTCCCATGGCGGTGGTCTCCGGCGTCGATACACCCACCTTGGTGATTCACAGCGAGAACGATCTTCGGTGTCCCATCGAACAGGGTCAGCGCTACTACGCGCATCTGAAGGCGCAGGGCGTGGAAACGTCCTTGTTGATCTTCCCCGGGGAAGATCATGAGTTGTCACGGTCCGGTACGCCCCATCACCGGAGGCAGCGCTTTGAGCACATTCTCCGCTGGTGGGCACGTCACCTTCCGACGGACGTCAATCGCCCGCAGGACTAGTTCCGCTGCCGGCTGTACTGCCCGGATTCAGCGTCAGCGGAGAAAGCCAAGAGCCCGGCGTGCCTCGTCAATCTCCGGAGCAGACCACCGGGCCGAGTGCTCGGCGTTGCTGGACAATGAGCGCAGTTCGGCCCGGTCCAGGTACAGGACGCCATGGAGGTGGTCCGTTTCGTGCTGCACAATGCGGGCCTGCCATCCAGAGAACCAGGCTTCCACGGGCTCGCCCGCAGGACTGGTGTAACGCAATTCCACATTCCGGTGGCGCGTCACGACCGCCTGGTACCCGCTGACGGAGAGGCACCCTTCATAGAAGGTGGCCGTCTCTGTGCCGAGCGGGCGGTACTGCGGGTTGATGACAGCAAGGAATTCCAACTGTTCCCTGTGGCGCACTGCAGCTGACTCTGGTTCCACCGGATATTTGTCCTCCAACACGGCAAGTTGCAAAGGGATGCCCAGCTGAGGAGCGGCCAGGCCGACTCCCGGGGCGTCATGCATGACGTCCCTCATTCGGTCTATGAAAGCCGCCAACTCTGTGTCGTCAACCTGGCCGTCGTACGGCGCGGCGAGCTGACGCAACACAGGGTGCCCGGCTTGCACAATGGGCGGCAGCTCTTCGGCATCCAGCAGCCGGCGAACAGCATCACGGATGCGGATGGGGTTGTAGTCCGTAGCTGGGCTCGTGGCCTCCGGATGAGGTTGGTGCGTCATACAGTGAGCCTAACGTGCAATCGGGTATCCCCGAGTGTGGGCTAGGCTCGATGAATGATCGATTCCACCCCTCTGGATTGTGTACTCGGGTTTGTTCGAACGGTTGAAGCCGGCGGCGGGGCTGCTGAAATCCGGCCCTTCCTCGCTGACGATTTCAAGCTCACGGAATGGCCGCACGCATTGTCCAAAACAGGCTCAACACGGGATCTTGCCGAGACCCTGGCCGGCGCCGACCATAGCAAGGACATTGTCGCTGATCAGCGCTTTGACGTGGTCCGCACAACGAGCCAGGACAACCGTGTGGTGCTGGAAATGAACTGGTCCGCCACTTTGCTGCTGGACCTTCCGTACTGGGACCGCGGCGATACCATCCGAGCCAGGAGCACGGCGGTCTTCGAGCTGCGGGACGGACTGATCATCAGCCAGGACACGTACGACTGCTATTACACAACCGCCGAATAGCCCAACTCACCTAACGCATGGTGAAGCGCCGCTCCACCAGCCCTGAAATTGCCGGTACTGCCAACGCGGTTGCGAAAACTGCGTTCCTGGCTGACATCGCTGGAGGCGGGAGAGGTCTTCCCAGAGCCATGTTGAGTCCAGCCTGGCGCGATGCGCGTAGCGCCGCCTTTCTGCGGGACTTCTCAAAACCTGCCAGATCGGGCCCGACGTCGGCACCCCGGAAAGAAGCATCGATGATCGGGGCCAGCGCCGCAGCATCCAACCAGCCAAGGTTCATGCCCTGCCCTCCGATGGGACTGATCTCGTGGGCTGCGTCCCCCAGCAGCACCACTCTGCCGTGAACCATGCGTTGAGCCAACCGTGACCGTACTTCGAATGCGCTCAGCATTGAGTTGCCGGGAACATGGAGCACCTCACCGGTCCTGGCCAGGACCAAGTCGGCCAGCTTATCCGCCGTCGGCCCCTTAGCCGGTGCACCCAGTCTCACCACCCATCTGCGGACACCTCCCGGCAGGGGAAAGGACTCCACGATTCCACCGGGTTCCAAATACAGGACAGCATTGGAGCCGTGGGCGGTATTATCCGGGAAATCCCCCATGATGTAGCAGTCCGGATAGCTTCGCGCCGTCAGGCCCGGCAGATGGTGCCTGCGGATGGTTGAGTGCGCGCCGTCGGCAGCCACCACTAACCGGCTGCTGAACTCCAGAACACCTGCCGGACAATTCGCGATGGTGCGGACGTGGCCGGGTTCTTCCACAACCTCCCGAACGTCGGCACCCCGGACGATGGCATGTGCGTCCATGTTCTGCACAGCCAGCTCCAAGGCTTCCTCCGTCACCGGCTGGGGGACGGCAAGGATGAAGGGAAATCGGGGGTCGCCGTCGAACGCCAGCTCGGCCACCGGACGCCTCCGGCTGTAAGCGACACCCCGCTTGATAAGGACCCCGGCTGTTATCAGGGGATCGGCAACTCCCGCCCGCGCCAGCCCTGCAAGTGCCGGCGGGTGGATTCCAATGGCCCTCGAACGGTTACTCCTGGAACTCCGGCGCTCCAGGATACGGACCTGATGCCCCCGCTGAAGCAACAGCAAACCCATGAACAGCCCCACGGGCCCGGCACCAACAATCACGACGTCAGGCATCATTCTCCCGGGAGTCATGAACGAGCAGGTGGTGCCAAGGCCCGTTTCTTTCCACCGACCAAGAGTCCGGCACGGCAGCCGCCAGCTCCGGCGCAGTGTAACTGCGCCGGATGGACGTCAAGCCATCCACACAGATGTACGAGCCCACGCCCAAGGGCCAGAAACCTGCCAGGAACAACAGATATGCGACGTTGCTGCGGTTGAGGTCGTTATGGAGGCACAGGCCCTGGCTCAGTGCCTCGGAATCACGGAGGACAGCTGCGAGTTGCCCGGGAGCGAGGTGGTGAAGGATGTGGTTGGAAATGACGACGTCGAACGTCCGGCCCTCGGATACGAGCTCGGAGCTGTGCGCTTTGCGGTAAACAACACCTTCCACTGGAGGTGTCTGGGAAGCGAAAGCCAAGGCTCTCTCATCCGGATCGATCGCCGTCACAGAGAGACGGAAACCATCCTTCCGCGCCCACCCCACAAGGCTCCGTGCCACATCCCCGCTGCCACATCCAATGTCCAGCACTGACGCCGTGCCGTTTGCAGCCAGCAGCGGGCGGAGCCGCTGACGGTACGTCCCGTGCCATCCAGACAACAACCCGTTAACCACAGGAAAGCGTGCGTAGGTCCTGTGGAGGCGTTTGGGGTCGCAGTCGGCCCTGTCCATCTCCTCAACAGCCTGTACAGCCCTCGTTTCGAGGGACCCCCATGGACTCACAGAGCAGGCGAGACCAGCGTGAAGAGTCCCGTTTCCACCGTCAGACCGGGGCCAAATGCCATGGAACAGATCCGTTCTTCCTGCTGAGCAGCCCCCTTCTCCAGCATGTGCTTGAGGACGAACAGCACGGTGGCGCTGCTCATGTTGCCGTAGTCCCTCAGGGTCTCGCGGGCAGGCACCAGCTGCTCCTGCGTCAGTTCCAATTTGGACTCCACCTTGTCCAGGATGCTTCGGCCACCGGGGTGGATGGCCCAGTGGGTGATGTCACGATAGGGGAGGCCCGCCAGGGACGGATCTTTGGCGAGCAGCGGCTCCAAGGCACCGGTGATGTGTTCTTCAATGATGTGGGGGACGTAAGATCCCAGCACCATTTCGAATCCTTCGTCCCCGATGTTCCAGGCCATGGCTTCCTCGCCAACCGGCGTCAGGACAGTCTCAAAGTGATCAAGCCTGATGGCCGGCTCCAGCCCTTGCAACTCCCGGGCACTCAGGACCGCCGCCGCCGCCCCGTCCCCGAAGATCGCCGAGCCCATGATCGTGTCGGGGTCATTCGACGTCCTGACATGCAGGGAGCAGAGTTCAACACAGATCACCAGGACAACCGCGGCGGGATCAGCAACACAGAACTGTTTGGCTGCCTTGAGCGCGGGAAAAGCCGCATAGCAGCCCATGAATCCGAGGTGGTACCGCTGCACGGCGGGATTGAGGCCCAAAGCCCTCACTACCTTGTAGTCCGGGCCGGGGTTGAAGAATCCAGTGCAGGACACCGTAATGACGTGCGTGATGTCATCCAGATCAATCCCCGGCGCCTGGGCCACTGCGGCTTTGCCGGCTTCGACGAACAACTTGGTGGCTTCGGTGGCAAAGATCTCGTTCCGGACCTTGGTGCTGGGGCTCAGCACCCGGTTGGTTTCGGGGTCAAAGAACTGGGGATTTTCGGAATGGGAGTCAAGGCTGAGCTCGGCAACGGCGGTGTATCGGGTGTCTATGGCTGCTGAGTCGAAGCAGGTATTGACCAGTCGGGTTCCCAGCCGCGTCAGTCCTGGCTGTGAAGCGAAGACGTCCCGGGCTTGCTGCTGGACAAGGATTGTTTGCGGAACTGCGGTTTCAAGTGACCTCATGTATACCGGCATGCTTCATTCTTAGCGAGTAAACCTTGGAAGACAATGGCAGAATCGAAGCTACTGGCCGAGGCTGGTCAGTGAAAGCAGGCGACACCGACGGGGGACTGTTGGGCAGCGCCGCCTAACAGATGGAGAAATCATGACTATTGCCGCGAGCACGGACACGCAATCTCCCGGGTCCCACGTTGCAGACACCCACGATCTGATCCGGGTCCAGGGTGCACGTGAAAATAATCTCAAGGACATCAGCATCGAGATCCCGAAGCGCCGGCTCACGGTCTTCACGGGTGTCTCAGGCTCCGGGAAAAGTTCACTGGTCTTCGCAACCATCGCCGCAGAGTCGCAGCGAATGATCAATGAAACATATAGTGCTTTCGTGCAGGGTTTCATGCCCTCCCTGGCACGGCCGGACGTCGACGTTCTTGAAGGACTGACTACCGCGATCATCGTGGACCAGGAACGGATGGGCTCCAACCCGCGCTCCACTGTGGGTACAGCCACAGATGCCAACGCCATGTTGCGGATCCTGTTCAGCCGCCTTGGCCAACCCCACATCGGCTCGCCCAACGCCTACTCTTTCAACGTGCCCACCGTGAAGGCCAGTGGCGCCATCACCGTGGAACGCGGCGAAGGCAAAACCAAGACCGAGAAAGCCTCGTTCAATCGCCTCGGAGGCATGTGTTCCCGCTGCGAGGGCATGGGGGCTGTCAATGACTTTGATCTCACGGCCCTGTATGACGACACAAAATCCTTGAACGAAGGCGCCCTGACCATTCCCGGCTACACCATGGACGGCTGGTATGGGCGGATCTTCGCCGGCTCAGGGTTCTTCACCATGGACAAGCCCATCGCCAAGTTCACTAAGAAGGAACTCCACGATCTCCTTTACCGTGAGCCCACCAAGATCAAAGTGGAGGGCATCAACCTTACCTACGAAGGCGTCATCCCGAAGATCCAGAAGTCGATGCTCAGCAAGGACGTGGATGCCTTGCAGCCCCACATCCGTGCGTTCGTTGAGCGCGCCATCACGTTCACTACGTGCCCGGAGTGCGACGGTACCAGGCTGAGCCCTGAGGCCAGGTCTTCCAAGATCAACGGTAAGAGCATTGCTGATGTCTGCACCATGCAGATCAGTGACCTTGCGGAGTGGGTCCGCGAGCTTGACGAACCCTCTGTAGCTCCTTTACTCAAGGGCCTCCAGCACCTTCTGGATTCGTTCGCTGGAATCGGCTTGGGTTACCTGTCCCTGGACCGGCCTGCGGGCACGTTGTCCGGGGGAGAGGCCCAGCGAACCAAGATGATCCGGCACCTGGGTTCGTCACTGACCGACATCACCTATGTCTTCGACGAACCCACCATTGGCTTGCACCCCCACGACATCGAGCGCATGAACCAGCTGCTGCTGCAGCTTCGGGACAAGGGAAACACTGTGCTGGTGGTGGAGCACAAGCCGGAAACCATTGCGATCGCCGACCATGTGGTTGACCTTGGACCCGGTGCCGGTACCGGCGGCGGCACAGTCTGTTTCGAGGGTGACTTGGAGGGATTGCGGGGGAGTGACACCATCACCGGGCGCCATCTTGACGACAGGGCGTCCATTAAAGACAGCGTGCGTACCGCTGCAGGCCACCTGGAGATCCGGGACGCCTCAACAAACAACCTCAAGAACGTCGACGTCGATATTCCCCTTGGCGTTCTCTGTGTGCTGACCGGTGTGGCCGGCTCAGGCAAGAGCTCACTGATCCACGGTTCAGCTGCCAAGCGCGACGGCGTCCTGGTGATCGATCAGGGCGCAATCAGGGGATCGCGCAGGAGCAATCCGGCCACGTACACAGGACTGCTGGAACCTATCCGTAAGGCGTTTGCCAAAGCCAACGGGGTCAAACCTGCGCTGTTCAGTTCGAACTCCGAGGGTGCATGTCCCACGTGTAATGGCGCGGGTGTCATTTACACGGATCTTGGCGTGATGGCAACCGTTGAGTCGCCCTGCGAAGAATGTGAGGGAAAGCGATTCCAGGCCGCCGTCTTGGAGTATCGGCTGGGTGGACGCAATATTGCAGAGGTGCTTGCAATGTCCGTTGACGAGGCTGTGGTCTTCTTTAGCGACGGTGACGCCAGGACCCCTGCTGCCCATAAGATTCTCGATCGCCTGGCCGATGTCGGGCTGGGTTACCTGACGCTTGGACAGCCGCTCACCACGTTGTCCGGCGGTGAGCGCCAGCGTCTGAAGTTGGCGACCCAAATGTCTGAAAAGGGCGACATCTATATCCTCGATGAGCCAACCACCGGCTTGCACCTCGCCGATGTCCAAAACTTGTTAGGCATGCTTGACCGTCTGGTTGAGTCCGGAAAATCCGTGATTGTCATCGAACATCACCAGGCTGTGATGGCGCATGCGGACTGGATCATTGACCTCGGACCTGGCGCAGGTCACGACGGCGGCAAGATCGTCTTCGCCGGAACGCCGGCTGAGCTGGTGGCCGGGAAGTCGACGCTGACGGGCAAACACCTGGCTGCGTACGTCGGGGTCTGACCCGCCCACGCGCTGCGGGCCGGCAGTCCGTGCCGGCCCGCAGTTCCGTTGCCTGGTGGAACCCCTTCCAGGCCCTCTCACAAACTGGCATGCACGGTTATTCGTGAGGCGGGAGTAAGCCGTTTTCGTCGCACGTGACGTTCACTTGGGGGTTAGGGTCCTATGGTGTTGCTATGGAACGGCACCAACGAGTGGAATGGCACCACAACTCGGGAGGTTTCTTTTGCGGAGGCGGGGGTGTTTTCGCGGGGGGCGTTGCGGCGTTTGATGACTGCGAAGGCCGGGGTTTTGCGTGATGGCGTTCTGATGCGTGAGGCCGGGGTGGCATTGGCTGCCTGGGCAGAGGATGTGCTTCCACTGAATGTTCCCGAGTCCTTGGATATCCGGGAGCATGAGGATTCAAACCTCTTGCTGGCGGCGCAGTTGCTCGTTCACGCTGCCCGGGAACGGCGGGCGTCCTTGGGGGCGCATTACCGCAGCGACAGCTGGGAGGAACCCGGAGCCGTCGAAGATATTGACAAGCGTTACACCATGAGCCGGAAAGTGAGCCTCGTCCATGACTAACCTGACCCTCCCCGCAGCCCCCGTCCGGGACATCCTGGAACGGGCGTTCGCGGAGGACGCACCCAGCGGCGACATCACCTCGCAGCTGCTGATTCCCGCAGACGCCCGTGCAACTGCGGTGCTGAACGCGCGCGTCCCGGGTGTTTTCAGCGGCGGTACAGTTTTCCGCGATGCCATGAAGCTCGTGGACCCGGACACCAAGGTTGAGTTGTTGCTCGCCGACGGTGAAGCGTTCGACGCCGGAACGCACCTCGCGCGGGTCACCGGCAGCGCCCGCTCGGTGCTGCTTGCCGAAAGGGTGGGCCTGAACCTGGTGCAACGGATGAGCGCCATTGCTACCAAGACCGCGGAGTTTGTGAGCTTGGTTGAAGGCACGCGTGCGCGCATCACGGACACCCGCAAAACCACTCCCGGCCTTCGTGTCCTGGAACGTTACGCGGTTCGCTGCGGTGGGGGAGCGAACCACCGCTACAGCCTCTCAGACGCCGTCCTGGCCAAGGACAACCACCTGGCCGTCATGACCGGAGGCGATTCCAGCAAGCTGACCGAGCTGCTGATTGCCGCCAAAGCCCAGCTTGGCCACACGACGCACTTCGAAGTTGAAGTGGACCGTGCCGAGCAGATCGAACCGGTCCTCGCGGCAGGCGTGGACACCATCATGCTGGACAATTTCTCCATCGACGAGCTCCGGGCCGGGGTGAAGCAGGTGGACGGCCGCGCCATCGTGGAAGCCAGTGGCAATGTGAACATCAACACCGTCACCGAGATTGCTTCGGCGGGCGTGGACGTCATCTCCATAGGAGGCCTGACGCACAGCGTGAGCGCCCTCGATCTCGGGCTCGACGTTGTTCTAGAGACTGCCTGACCACCCCATGATCTTCCTCGACGCCGCCGCCACCACTCCGGTACGCCGTGAGGCCCTTGAAGCCATGTGGCCTTACCTGAGTGGTGAGTTCGGCAACCCCTCCAGCCACCACAGCCTGGGCGAAACGGCCGCCGCTGCCCTTGCAGAAGCGCGTTCCGGCGTCGCGAAGGTCCTTAGGTGCCGTGCCGGCGAGGTGACGTTCACCTCCGGCGGCACCGAAGCGGACAACCTGGCCGTCAAAGGCATTGCGCTGGCCCGGCTGGCGGCTGATCCTTCACTGAACCGTGTAGTGATCAGTGCGATCGAGCATCCGGCAGTGGAAAAATCAGCCCGCTACCTGGAGCGGGTACACGGGTTCACCGTGGACGTACTCCCCGTGGACGGGGAAGGCTTGGTCTCCGTTGATGGCCTGCGAATGGTGATAGGACCCCAAACCGCACTGGTGAGCGTGATGTACGCGAACAACGAGGTGGGAACTGTCCAGCCCGTTGCAGCCTTGGCCGCAGTGGCCCGGGAACACGGAGTGCCGTTCCACACGGACGCAGTGCAAGCCTCTGGATGGTTGCCGCTGGACGTCAAGGCGCTGGGTGTGGATGCCATGAGTATTTCCGGACACAAACTTGGGGCTCCCAAAGGATCCGGTGTCCTGTTCACCAAGGGCCGTCTTCGGGTGGAGCCCCTGGTGCACGGTGGCGGCCAGGAAAGGGCAAAGCGCTCCGGCACGGAGAACGTGGCAGGGGCTGTTGCGCTGTCCACGGCCCTCACGCTCTCCGACGCTGAGCAGCCCCATCAAGCAGCCCGTGTTTCGGATCTCAGGGATCAGTTCATTCAGCGGATCCTCGCCACCGTTCCTGATGCCCTGCTCACCGGACACCGGGTTCAACGCCTGCCCTCGGTGGCGTCTTTCTGCTTCCCCGGCACCAGCGGCGAGTCTGTGCTGCTTGAGCTGGAGCGGCTCGGCGTGGTGTGTTCCAGTGGCTCGGCCTGCGCGGCGGGATCCGACGCGCCCTCGCCTGTCCTGGTGGCCCTTGGCATCGCACCTGAAACGGCCCAGACGGCGGTGCGTTTCAGCTTCACCTCAACTGTCACCGACGCCGAACTGGAGCAGGCAGCCGCCGCCGTGGAAACCGCCGTCGGACGCGTGCGGAACCTGGCTGCCCCGCAACAGCGGGACTAGCCACCAGTTACACGTGCCGTGCGCGCCTGAAGATCCAATGCCGTAGCAGGGTAAACCGGACCGCAGTGGCCACGAAGCCGGACAGCGTGGTGGTCCACAACTCCTCTGTGACCGTGGCTTCGGGCCGCAGAAGATGCAACACACCCAAGCTCCCGCCGGTAATGATCAGCGCGATGGCAATCACTATCACTCCACTGAGGTGGTCCTGCGCCCGCTTCTTACGTCCCGTGATTTTGAACGTCAGCCTCCGGTTCAGGGCCGTGTTCATCAACGACGTCACAATGAGGGCAACAGCGTTGGCGAGTTGGGGATCGATCCATGGACGCAGCAAGGCGTAGATCGCGAGTGAACTCGCGGTGCAGACGATTCCTACGCCCGTGAAGCGGATCAATTGCCGCACTACCGGGTACTTGAGGACGCCGCGGTGCCGTCTGCGTGAGGGCTTCCGGGACGGAGACGGGCGCAGCTCAGTGGCGTCCGCGGCTGTCTCCATGCCCTTAAGCCTGACACATTACGCGGGCAGTTCCTCCCATGAAGCGCCAGTGACGGGGTTGTGAAGTTCGCCGATGCCTTCCACTCGGCACACCACCGTGTCTCCGGGCTGGATACGCGCGCACTCTGCGGGGAACCCTGTGAGCACCAAGTCACCGGGCTGCAGCGTCATGAAGGATGTCAGGTACACCAGAATCTCGTCCACCTTCCAGCCGAGGTCTGCGGAACTCGCCGTTTTCAGTTCGGTGCCGTTGTGGACGATTCCGATGGAGAGGTCCGCATCATCCAGGTCCGTAACCATCCACGGGCCTGCGGGGGTGAAGGTGTCCTGGCTCTTGGCGCTGATCCACAGTTCGTCGGTTTTCTGGAGGTCGCGCGCTGAGACATCATTGCCGATGGTGTAGCCCAGAATTGCCGACCGCGCCGTTTCGAGCGTCAAGCCCCGGGCAGCACGGCCGACGACGACGGTCAGTTCCGCTTCCGGATCCACGTAACCGACGGTGGAGCTGAGTTGGATGGCCTCCCCGGGGCCAATCACGCTGGACGCCGCCTTGTGGAAGGCCTGCGGCGGCAGGTCCCGGCCCGGTTGCCCGGTGTTGTGCGCCATGCCGAAGACGTTCACAGGTACTGACGGCGCCAGGAAGGTAAACGTCTCCTGGCTGACCACCTCCCCGAGCTCCCATCCCGCCCTGGCGGGGCTGTTGGCATTGGCGCTCGACGCCGGGAATGGGGACTCCACCACGGTCCACCGTTTGCCGTCCACCGAGTCGAAATCCGGGGAGTCGTTGGCCACAAAGAACTGCTCGGCAGGAGACTGGCGGGCTGAGGTGAGGGCTGCGTCAGACGATGCCGGGACAGGCCGGACACGGGCAATGCGACGGGAAAGAGGCGAAGTCATGATGACATCCTACGTCCTCCCTGGGTGATGCTCTGTGGTGTGAGGCCCGCTTTACGTCCCGCGACACGTTCTTTGCGCGCAGAGCGGGCCTCGTAACACATTAGGTGAGAGGCGCGGATCCGAAAGCGACGCTGAAGCGGTCACACCACAGCACCACGGATGTCAGCCCTGTGATGTCCGTTCCTGGCGGGAGTAGGTAGTTGTGACTGCCGTGCGTGGCTTTGACCGCCCCGAGATCCACGTATCGACCGGACCGGTATTTAAACCAGTCGCCGCCGGCCGGCAGACTGCTCAACCAGACTTTGACGTCCGGGCCGTCGCTGCTGGCCAGGTCCTCGAGCCGTAACAGGTGGCTGCCATCAGGGAGTTTCACCAACCGGGCGGTACCAGTGGTCTCATGCTCCTGGGATAGGAAAGTGCCCGAACTGAGAATCACCGGTGCCGCAGGAGCTGCTGGTGGGGGAGTCGCTGTTGCCGGAGACGGCGCTGCCGGATTCGCTGCTGCGGGAGCCGGTGCGCTCGCGGAACCGGGCACGGCCGGCAGGGCTTCGTAAACGCTGCTGCTGGTAAAGATGCGCCACGGCTGAAACAGGACGGCCCCCACAACCACCATGGAGAGGACCGCTACCCCTGCAACAGCCGCAAGGATTTTGTGGGTCCGGATTACGCTACTCAGCCGGTGCGCACTACGTAGGCTGTTCAGGCTCCGCGGTATTTTCATGCTCCAAGGCTAGGCTTCCCAGGAGCGTCGCGGGGGTTCCATTACTTACAGGATGGTGACGCCTTCGTCCACCCGTCCTTGAGGCAGAACCCTGCAGGAAGAACACAGGGCCGGGGCTTAGAATCCGTTCCATGCGTCTGGCGATCATCGGGTTGGTCCTCCTTGTGGCTGGTGGGATCACCGTGGCCACGGGTGTCCTGCCCTGGCAGGAAGTGGCGGTCCTCGTGGACCGGGTGGCACCCATACTGGGCTTCGTGGTTGCCATGACCGTGGTGACCGAGCTCGTTAGTGAAGCCGGGGCTTTCCAGTGGATTGCCCGGCACGTGCGCGGTTGGGGGCGTGGCCGCAGCGCCCTGCTGTGGCTGCTTTTGGCCTTGTTTGCCACGTTGAGCACGGTTTTCCTGTCGCTGGATACGACGGCGGTGCTCCTCACGCCTGTAGTGGTTACCGTCGCCCGTCAAGCGGGCCTCCCCGTCCTGCCGTTCGCCCTGACCACTGTCTGGCTGGCCAATACGGCCAGTTTGCTGCTTCCCATCTCCAACCTGACCAACCTCTTGGCCCAACACAATCTGGGCGGCATCAGTCCCGCACAGTTCGCTCACTTGATGTGGGCGCCGTCATTAGCTGCCGTTCTGGTTCCCTTGGCTTTCATAGCGGTGGTCTTCCGGCGCGAACTGCGCAAGACCTACGCCCTGGATTCCGCCCGTCCAGCGCAATCACCCTCAGCCAGGGCAGGAACTGACAAGGTTCTGCTCGGGACCAGTGCCGTTGTCCTGGTTTTGCTCATTCCGGCACTGGTATCCGGCGCGGCAATCTGGATTCCCGCCACCGCGGCGGCCGTGATCCTGGCGGTCGCATTCGCCATCCGACGCCCCACAGTGCTCAAGGTGACGCTGATTCCCTGGTCGCTGTTGCTGTTCACCTGCGGACTTTTCCTGGTGGTTGAGGCAACCCAATACCTGGGTGCTTCGCTTCTGCTTGGACAGGTGGCCGGAGAAGGGAGCGGGTTTGTTGAACTGCTGAGGTTGGCCATGACGGGAGCACTCGGCTCAAACGTCGTCAACAACCTGCCGGCGTATCTCCTCGCCGAGCCGCTGGCCGGAGGTCCGGTGCGAATGGCGGCGCTGTTGGTAGGAGTGAACGCCGGGCCGTTGATTACGCCGTGGGCCTCACTGGCCACCCTGTTGTGGCATGACAGGTTGGTGCGGATGAACGTGCTGATCACGTGGAAGGGATATGCGGTCTTTGGCCTGATAGTAGCTCCGCTGACCATAGTGGCGGCCATAGCAGCTCTCGTGGCTGTTGGCCCCGGAGGGGTGTTGGGCTAGCCCAGATAGAGTTCGCCCACGGGAACCTCGGCAGCCAGACGGTTGGCAGGTCCGGCCAGCGGGCATGCCCAGGCTTCGTTGTAGGCGCACGATGGGTTGTAGGCAAAGTTGAAGTCCAGGACGAACTCTTGTTCGGCGCCGGATCCTCGCGTTCCGTGAAATGAGCCTTTGACCGTGTCCAGCAGATACCGGCCTGCTCCGTAGCTTCCGCCGTTCTTGCCGGCCGTCGCATCCCGGAAGGGTACAAAGATGCCGCCCCCGTAGCTCCGTAGCCGCCATGCGGCCAACGAACCCAGCCCGGGCAACTCAAAAGTGCCGATCCTGGTGAAGGGCACCACGCCGTCGGTCCCCGTTTCGACGTTCATCTCCTGTCCGCTTCCCTCGGGCGACAGGGCAGCGTACCTCCGGAAAGAGGGGTCATAGTCAGCGGTTCGAAGTCCGGAAAATGAGTCCTTCATATCGGCCGTCAGCGCTGAAGCAGGATGCGTGGCGAACATCAGGTCCCGTTCCTGCCGCCAGAACACATGGGCGTCGAACGGGTTGGTGGCTGCGAGTTGACGCACCTTGTCGTAGAGAGCGAACGTCCGCAAGCGCCAGTCGGCAATATCAACTGCTGACATGGCGGGGATGTTGTCCTCGAAGTAATCCTGCTGATCGGGAGCCATACCCTCAGCCTAGTCCTGTGCGTGTCGCAGGACTGCCGCCGATAGGCTGTGGTCATGAAGGGCATCCTGAACCTGCGCTGCGGTCCGATGCGGCTCGCCGCGCTGGCGCTGACGGTCACCGTCCTCGCCGGGACAGCGGCCTGCTCCGCCGAGTACAAGGGTCCGCAAGTCACCCCCACGGCCGGATCCCAGCCCAACAGTACGGAATCGGGAACGGGAACACCGGAAAGCACGACGCCGGCACCTGGCTCCGCGGCGGGCTCGCCGTCCGCGGCACCCGGCGAAACAACAGGAGCCGGCGGTAGCAGTTCGGCCAGCCCCGGGCCGTCCCCGGTGGCGACGGCAGTGTCTTGGAAGACCTACACGGACGCCGCCAAAACCGTCAGCTTCGAGCTGCCGCAGGAGTGGATAGCCCAGTCGGTGACGCCGGAGGCCGCGGCATTGGCCCACGCTGTGAAGGTGGAGGTCAAGGATGCTGAGGGGCGGTACATCGCCACGCTCCAGACCGGATTGCCGACGGCAGTGCCGGTTTCCTGCCCCGCCGGTCAGGCGCGCCCCTATGTGGTCATCAGCAGCGTGCCCTTGGACATCCCGCACTCGGATGGCCAGGACACCATTGATCCGCGGGTGGTTTTCCGCGTGGTCCAAGGCTACAAATTCTTTGGCTCCTACGGCATCACCAACATGGTGGCGGGTGTGGACGGACAGTCCTGTGAACTGCGGAACCGGGTTCAGGGCCCTGCCGGAAAGGGGGATATCTCCTTTGGGGATGTTCCGGCGATCCACGCCTTTGCCGCTGATGAGAAGGTGGCCCCGGCCAAGGCTTTCGATACCTTGGACCTGGCTGCGAAGTATGCGGTCCATGGTTCTGAATTCGCCAATGTCCAGCGGATGCTACTGTCTCTGAAGGTCAATCTGTAGCCCTGCGATTGGCTGATCCACACACACGGCAGCGATGGGGGCTGTCCGCCGCAACCCACCTCGGAGATCAATGGAACGCAATGTTGCTGCCTCGCTCGTTTTCAAGACCGCAGCCAACACCAAGGTGGCCATGGCCATAGCCGTGGCCACTAATCGTGGTTACCAGTCAGTGACGGAAAACCTGTCCATCACCAGTGACGGTGCCGAGGTTCCTTGTGCCGAACTCACCGACCACCATGGTGGCCGCTTTCATTACCTGGAGTTCACCGAGCCAAGCGACGTGACAGTGGAGTACCGGGCAACGGTTCATGGCTTTGGGGAGCCGGACACGGCCAGTCCGATGGAACTCATCAGGTATGTCAGGCCCAGCCGGTATGCGGAGTCGGACAGGTTGCTGCCCACCTCCTACGCCGAGTTCGGAAACCTCCACGGTGCAGAGCTGCTGCATGCGGTCCGCAATTGGGTCAACGGGGAACTGCGCTACGTCAGCGGATCCTCCCGCGGGACTGACGGCGCTGTGGAAACCCTGCTTCACCGGAAAGGTGTGTGCCGGGACTTCGCCCACCTTGCCATTGCCCTCTTGCGGTCCAAGGATGTTCCTGCGCGGCTGGCGGCAGTGTATGCCCCCGGGCTGAGCCCCATGGATTTCCATGCTGTTGCCGAGGCATACATCAACGGCGCCTGGCACATCATCGACCCCACCGGGCTGGCACCCCGCGAGTCCATGCTCCGCATCACTGCAGGGCGGGACTCCTCGGATACTGCGTTCCTGTCCACCGTGGGCGGCAGCTTGACCCTGAAGACACTCAGGGTCAGTGCAGTGGTTAACGGAGAGCTCCCGGTGGAGGACCCCCGGGAGCTCATCAGCTTGCGTTAGTGTGCGGCCACCGAGGCGCGGAGTTTCTCCGTCAGTCGCAGAAGCTCCTTCTGTTCCTCGGCTGTGAGTGCGGGCGCCACCAAGTTGGCGATGTCCCGCACATGTTCGCGGCCGATGGTTTTTTGGAGGTCACTGCCGGCTTCGGTGAGTGAGAGCAGGACTCCGCGGCCGTCGTCGGGAGCTGTTGTTCGTTCCACCAAGCCGCGCTTCTCCAAACGGTCCACCAAGCGGCTCAGGCTGGACTGGCTCAGCAGCACCTTGTCATTGATCTCGTTCAGGCGAAGCTGGCCTGACGGGCATGTGGACAACGTAAAGAGGACGTCGTACTCCTTGACCGGAAGCGTCTTGAACGCAGGTCCCGACTGAAGCTTCCGCATCACCGCCACCTGGGAGCGGAACAGAGACTCCCAGGTTTCGGCGGCGAGGCGAACGGCGGAGGACGCCGAGGGGCTGGACATCAGGCGTCCTGCCCCGCAGCACCAGCGGTAGCGGTTTCGCTGACCTTGGCTTCCAAGGCGGCGGCAACGCGCGAGGCGTGCGTCGGTGCGTCCGGCACGTGCGCAGGTTTCATGGCGGCGTATTCCTTACGAAGCACGGGCAAGACTTCTTCGCCGAAGAGGTCCAGCTGCTCCAGGACAGTCTTCAGCGGCAGGCCGGCATGGTCAATCAGGAATAGCTGCCGCTGGTAATCACCGAAAGCCTCCCGGAATGTCAGGGTTTTCTCGATGACTTCCTGCGGGCTGCCCACGGTCAGCGGAGTCTGCGAGGTGAAGTCCTCCAACGAGGGTCCGTGTCCGTAGACAGGTGCGTTGTCGAAGTACGGGCGGAATTCCTTCACGGCATCCTGGGAGTTCTTCCTCATGAAGAACTGACCACCAAGGCCGACTATTGCCTGATCGGCCTTGCCGTGGCCGTAGTGCTCGTAGCGCTCACGGTACAGGCCGATCAGCTGCTGGTAGTGCTCCTTGGGCCAGAAGATGTTGTTGGCGAAGAAACCGTCGCCGTAGTACGCGGCGACTTCCGCAATCTGCGGCGTACGGATGGAGCCGTGCCACACGAAGGGGGCGACGTCGTCGAGCGGGCGCGGCGTGGAGGTGAAGTTCTGCAGCGGAGTACGGAACTTGCCGGACCAGTTAACGGTGTCCTCATCCCACAGCTTGCGGAGGAGGCTGTAGTTCTCGATGGCGAGCTCGATGCCGTCCTGGATGTTCTTTCCGAACCAGGGGTATACCGGCGCTGTGTTGCCACGGCCCAGGACCAGGTCCACGCGGCCATCCGAGAGGTGCTGGAGCATGGCGAAGTCTTCGGCGATCTTGACCGGATCATTGGTGGTGATCAGGGTGGTGGCAGTGGACAACGTGATGCGCTCGGTCTGGGCTGCGATGTAGGCCAGAGTGGTGGTGGGGGAGGAAGAGAAGAAGGGCCGGTTGTGGTGCTCGCCGAGGGCGTACACGTCCATGCCGATTTCTTCGACCTTCTTGGCGATGGCAACGGAGGCCTTGATGCGTTCGTTTTCCGTGGGCGTGCGGCCCGTGGTGGGGTCAGTGGTGATGTCGCTGACGCTGAATACGCCGATCTGCATGGTGTGCCTTTCTCCCTGCCCGAGGTCCCGGGCTCTGTAAACAGTGTACCTCAAACTAGATGCATTTGCATGTATCGATACCTGTAACAGGACAGGCCCGGGAATTGTTCCCGGGCCTGTCCATCAAGGGTGACTCTGTAGAGAAGCCCGCTATTCTGCGGGGTTATGGGCGGCGCGGCGGCCCGTAACCCGGGGAACCATGCCCGTGGTCCAGTCTTGGAAATCGTCTGACGCGGAACTGCCGCCGGATCCGGAGCCGGGAGAAGCCTTGGGCTTGTCCTGAAGCGCCTTCAGCAGATCCTTCTTCTCCCGGCGGCCCTCCACAAGTTTGTAGAGAACCGGCACCAGGACCAACGTCAGCGCAGTGGACGAAACCAGTCCACCGATCACCACAATTGCCAAGGGTTGCGAAATGAACCCGCCTCCACCTGTGAGGCCCAGCGCCATGGGAGTCAGGGCGAACACGGTGGCCAGGGCCGTCATGAGGATGGGCCGGAGCCGCTGGCGGGCTCCGTGGGTGATGGCATCGGCAACGTTCATGCCCTGACTGCCGTCATGGGGTTTGCGGTACTGGTTGATGAGGTCGATCAGCACAATGGCATTGGTGACCACGATTCCCACCAGCATCAGCATGCCGATCAGTGACGGCAGTCCCAACGGAACGCCGGTGACCAGCAGCAGACCCACCGCACCCGTTGCCGCGAACGGTACGGAGACCAACAGGATGAGTGGCTGTATGAGTGACTTGAAAGCGGCCACCATAATCACATAGACGATCGCTATTGCCGCCAGCAGAGCCAGGCCAAGTTGCCGGAAGGACTCAGCCTGCTGCGTTGTGGCACCACCGATGGTGGCCGTCACCCCCGCGGGCAATTCCACTCCAGCCAGCCGCTCCTGCACGGCAGCGCTGACGCTGCCCAGATTGGATCCGGAGGGCGTCACGGTCACCCTTGCCGTGCGCTGCCCATTGCTGCTGGTGATGGACACCGGGGTGTCAACCTGCTCGACGGCGGCAATCGACTCGAGTGCCACTCCGCCGCGGACTGTGGGCAGCTGGAGCGCACGTACCGCGGCGATGCTGGTAAAGCGTGTACCTTCGCCGATCTGCACAGGGTAATCGTTGGTCTCAATCCGGACGGTACCGGCAGGAACGGGGCTGACCGTGGAGGCAAGGAAGGCTCCTACCTGCTCTTCTGTCAGGCCTGCCGCCACTGCCTTGGCCCGGTCGACGCGGACCTGGACCACCGACTGCTTGGAGGCAAGGTTAGTGGCCACTTCCGTACTGCCCGGAACGCCTTCCATGGCCTTGACCATGGCATCGCTTGCCGTCTGCAGGTCAGCGGAGTTCGCGGCCCTGATGGTGATGTCCACCGTTGAGGAGGTGCCGAATCCGCCCTGCTGGGATCCCACCGTCACCTTCCCGGCAGCCCCTTCAAGCTTGGCGCGGACCTCATCCTGGAGTTTGCTTTGGTTCACTTTCTCATCGGTGACAATGGTGAACGTCGAGTTGGACGAACCGGTGGAGGTGAGTGCAGCGAAGCCGGTCTGGGCGTTTCCGGACGTGACCTGCACGTCCTTGATGCCTTCAATGCCCTTGAGGGCTTCCTCAACCTTGGAAGCTTCATCGCTGGTGGCCTGCAGGCTGGTGCCAGCCGGAAGGACTTGGCGCACTGTCATGCTGTTCTCGCGGGAGCGGCCCAAAAGATCAGTGGCCAGAAGAGGCGAGACTGCGATGGTGGCCACCAGAATCAATGCCGCGGCGGACAAGGTGATGACGGGATGTTTCTGCGTCTTGGCAAGAATCGGAAGGTAGCCGCGCTGGAGGCGGCTCCGTTGTTCGGCTTCCCGGGCCTTCTCGGCGGCCTCCTTGGCCGATGCCTGTGCCTCAGCGCCCTTTCCGGGTGAGGAAAGGAACCAATAGGCCAGGACCGGAACGATCGTCAGGGAAACCAGTAGTGAAGACAACAGCGCGATGGTTACAGTCAGGGCGAAGGGCCGGAACAGCTCACCAGCGAGGTCGCCCACGAAAGCGATGGGGAGGAACACAGCCACGGTGGTCAAGGTGGAAGCCGTGATGGCCCCGGCAACTTCCCTGATGGAGGTCAGGATGGCCGTCAGCTTGTGTTCGCCGTAACTCAGATGCCGCTTGATGTTCTCGATCACCACAATGGAGTCATCAACCACGCGCCCGATCGCAATGGTGAGGGCACCCAAGGTCAGGATGTTCAGCGAATAACCGGTGGCGGAGATGCCGATGAACGTGATCAGCAGGGACAGCGGAATGGAGACAGCCGTGACAAGCGTGGAGCGTACGGACATCAGGAAAACCAGGATCACAGCCACCGCGAAGCCCAGGCCAAGGAGCCCTTCGGTGGTGAGGTCCTTGATGGACTTCTCAATGAACGGAGCCTGGTCGAAGACCGGCGTGAAGGTCGCGTTATTGCCGAGTTCCGCTTCCATGGGCCCGACGGCGTCCCTGACGGCGTGCGAGATCGCCACCGTATCGCCCTCCGGCTTCTTGGTGACGGACAGCGCCAACGTGGGCTTACCGTTGGTACGCGTGATGGACGTGGCGGCGTCGTCCTCGATGCTGACATCGGCGACGGCGCCGATGGTGGCGGCATTCTTGGCGCCAGCCAAGGGGAGTCCCTTAATGATGTCCAACGAATCCACCGGGCTGCCGAGCTGGAGGGACAGGGTCTTGCCCTGATCCTCGATGGTGCCGACAGGAACCAAGGTGCCATTGTTCTTCAGGGCATTGCTGATGGACTGGACAGAGGCACCTGACGTTGCCAGATCCGCAGGGCGGGGCTGGATCAGGATGTGCTGGCTGGAGCCGCCGGTCACATCGGCGCCACGAACGCCGTCGATCTTTTGCAGGCGCGGAACGCTGAGACGCAGGAGGTCAGCGTTAAGTTCGCTCAGCGGTTTGTCCGAGGAGACCGCCAAATAGACAATCGGGAAGTCGCTGATGTTGCCGGCGATTGACTGGGGTTCGACGTCGGCCGGCAGTACCCGCTTGGCATTTGAGATGGCCCGGTCAATCTGATTGCGCGCCCGGTCCAGGTTGGAGCCGTACGTGAACACCATGGTGATCTGCGAAACGCCGTTGCGGGACGTCGAGGTGGTGGACTCAAGCCCTTCGACGCTGTTCAGTGCTGTTTCCAGCGGCTGGCTCAGCTGCTTGTCCACAACCTCCGGAGAAGCGCCCGGCATGGAGGTCACCACCGTGATCTGCGGGAACTCGATGGAGGGAATAAGTTCCTGCTTGAGCGAACCCATGGTGATCACGCCGAACACCGCCGCAAAGACGGTGATCAGCGCGATCAAGGCCCGGTTTCCCAGGGACAGTCTGGCCAAGCGGAACATTGCATTGACTCCTGCGGTCTACGTAACGATTCGGCTGAGGGAACCGGCCGCAGCCCCGGGTATGGCCTAGCTTTGGATGGCGGTGGCCACTTCCAATTGCAGAGAGCTGGCGGTGCTTGCTTCCAGCTCGGCTGCAAGGTCGGCATTCTCATTGAGCTTGACGCCGTAGCCCGGCATCATCTCCTTGAGCTTGGACTGCCAACCTTTGAAGTTCTTCGGGAAGGACTTCTGCAACAGTTCGATCATGATGGGCACGGCGGTGGAAGCGCCCGGAGAAGCGCCCAGCAGCGCGCCGATTGACCCATCGCGGGAGGCAATGACTTCAGTGCCGAACTGCAGGACGCCACCCTTCTGTGGGTGCTTCTTGATGATCTGTACACGCTGGCCCGCCGTGATCAGTTCCCAATTGCCCCCGGAGGCTTCCGGATAGTACTCGCGCAGGGCCTCAACCTTGGCCTCGTGCCGCTTGGCAACCTCCTTGATGAGGTACGCGGTGAGGTCCATGTTGTCCTTGGCCACAGCCAGCATGGGAATGATGTTCCCCGGGCGGATGGACAACGGAAGGTCCAGGTAGCTGGAGGTCTTCAGGAAGTTGGTGGAGAAACCGGCGTACGGGCCGAAGAGGAGGGAGCGCTTGCCGTCCACATAGCGGGTGTCCAGGTGCGGGACGGACATGGGCGGCGCGCCCACCGACGCCTGGCCGTAGACCTTTGCGCTGTGCTGGGAGGTGACGGCGTCGTCGGTGCACCGGAAGAACTGGCCGGAGACGGGGAAGCCACCGTATCCCTTGCTTTCAGGAATGCCGGATGCCTGGAGAAGGTGAAGTGCTCCGCCACCGGCACCCACGAAGACGAACTTCGCGTGGATGCGGCCGTGCTCGCCGGACTTGGGGTGCTTGATGGAAAGATCCCATCCACCGCCTGCTGCGCGGTGGATATTGGTGACATCGTGTCCATAGTTGACCTCGGCGCCGCTGCTCTGCAGGTAGCCCGTCAGTTCACGGGTCAAGGCGCCGAAATCGACGTCGGTGCCTTCAGCCGCGCGGGTTGCTGCCACGCGCTGCTTGCGGTCACGGCCCTTGACGATCAACGGGGCCCACTTGGCGATCTGGTCCTGGTCCTCGGTGTATTCCATGCTGCGGAACAGCGTGTTGGGCTTAAGGGCCTCGTAGCGGGTCTTGAGGAAGTTCGAGTGGTCATCGCCAATGACGAAGCTCATGTGCGGAACGGTGTTGATGAAGCCCTTGGGAGACCCGATGACTTTGCTGTCCACAAGATGGGACCAGAACTGGCGGGACAGTTGGAACTGTTCGTTGATGTGCAGGGCCTTGGACGGGTCTACGGAACCGTCTTTTGCTGCGGGGGAGTAGTTAAGCTCACACAGCGCAGCATGGCCCGTGCCGGCGTTGTTCCAGGGTCCGGAACTCTCGAGCCCTGCTTCGTCGAGTCGTTCGAACAGGGAGATGGTCCAGGTGGGTTCAAGTTGCTTGATGAACGCACCAAGGGTGGCACTCATGATTCCACCGCCAATAAGGACGACGTCAGCATGTTGGGTCTTGGAAATGAAGGTCACGATCAATCTCCGTTAGCGGCGGCACTGGCTGTCACAGAATATCCCCGCGCAGACTCAATACTGAAATTACGGGGAATCGTCAAGGCTTTAGGCGGACGTTTGTGAAAACTTCGTTGAGGACCGGGGAAGCCGGGTAGCTTTCCACCTTGTTGGACAGCGCCAGCGCCGAGATGGGGAAGGCGATGGGCACAGCCGGTACCGACGCCGCGATTTCTGCGTTGATGGCCTGGTACTGCGCATTGCGGTCATCGCCGTCAGGCATGGCCCTTGCGCGTTCGATCTTGTGGAACACCTCCGAGTCGGCGTATCCGAACTCGGCGCGGGTTTCGCCGAAGAGGGGTCCCAGGAAGTTGTCTGCGTCCGCATAGGAGCCGTTCCAGCCGAGCAGATGCAGGCCCCGGTCCCCGGCAGACTGGACTCTTTGGAGGTAGCCATCCTCCCAGTCGATGGGAACCGGCTTGATGTTGAAGCCGACAGCGACGAGTTGGCGGCTGAGCTCGGCGTAGATCTTTTCCGGTGTGGGCATGTAAGCCCTTGTGGCGTTGAGCGGGTAGTAGAACTTCAGCTCTTCACCCTTGTAGCCGGCCTTCTTCAAGAGCTCCTTCGCTTTCTCCGGGTTGTATCCCAGGGAAGGAGCGTTGTTATTGAAGCCGCTGAGCTTGGGCGGCACGAACTGTGAGGCCTGCGCCGTGTTGTCGATGAAGAACTTGCGGATCAACGTCTCTTTGTCGATCGCCATCTCGATCGCTTGGCGCACTTCGGGCTTTTCCAGTGGTGCAACAGCCTGGTTGATCCCCAAATACATCACCGAGAAGGGGTCGCGCTGGATGATCTGGACACCCTTCTTGACCAGTTGGTCAAACGTCCCTGACGTCACCAGGTCATAGGCGTCGATCTTGCCGTCCAGCAGAGCCTGTTGGCGTGTTTCCGCGCGATCATAGGGAACGAAGTTGATGGTTGCTATCTGGCCCCGGTTGCCCCAGTAGCCCTTGTAGCTGGACAAGGTGAGCCTTGTCTCGTCCCACGCGGTGAATTCGTACGGGCCAGTGCCCACAGGATGGCCGGCGTAAGTGGACATGGCCTGGCCGTTCCGTACCTGGTTGAGGACATTGGCCTTTTGTGCCTCCAAGGCAGCCGGGGAAGATATTGCGAAGGCCGGCAGAGTCAACGCCTGAAGGAATCCGGTGAAGGGGCGCGTCAGATTGATCTGCACGTCGCTGGCCGAGACCACCTTGCAGTCCTTGAAGATGGAGAACACTGGTTGGTCCGAGTAAGCCTTGAAGACACTTTGGAAAGAAATGCCGGGTGCCTGGTTCCGGAGTTCCTCTGGAAAGGTGAACCATCGGTTGAAGTTGGCGCATACTGCGGTTGCATCCAGGGGAGTGCCGTCGTGAAAGGTCACACCGGAGCGGAGCGTGAAGTCGTAGCTCAGCCCGTTGTTGCTGTCTTTCCACTCCGTGGCGAGGAGGGGAGTCGTTTGCCCTGTTTCTCCATCCACCCCCACCAGTCCTTCAAGGACCTGGCGGGTGACGCGGTACGACTCGGAATCCGCGGTCATGGCGGGATCCAGGCCCAAGGGCATGGACGCTGTGCCGAAATTGAAGGTTGCCGTCGGTTCAACCGCGGGGGAGCTGCCGGTGGACGACGACGGCGACGGACCAGGGGTTCCGGTGCACCCTGCCAGCCCCAAAGCCAGGACGGCCGCTCCGAACTGCATGCCCAGGCGCCGCATTTTGCTGCTTGCCACTCGTGTCCCCTCAAGCCGGTTGGAAGTGCTGTGGCCGGCTTCGGCCAGACCGCATTCCAGTCTAGTTGAACGTCCTGAGTGCCCTTCCCAGCGCACTTTCAGGAGGTCCCCGGCTGCTTGAGGACAGAAATACCCCCGGCCTGCAGCCGGGGGTATTCATGTAGCTGTGCGCAAGGGGGGACTTGAACCCCCACGCCCGAAGGCACAGGAACCTAAATCCTGCGTGTCTGCCAATTTCACCACTCGCGCTGGCAGGCAATCCGACCGTCTGAAGGGACGGTGGCTGCCATATACCGGCCTCCAGTGTACCCGTTACTTGTCCAGCTGGAGATCCCGCCGGAGTTTGGCAACGTGCCCGGTGGCGCGCACGTTGTATTGGGCAAGGGAAATCTTTCCATCGGGATCAACCACAAAGGTGGATCTGATCAATCCCATGTAGCTGCGCCCGTAGTTTTTCTTCTCGCCCCATGCCCCATATGCCTCGGCGACGGCGTGGTCCTCATCCGAGAGTAACCGGAAGGTCAGCTGTTCTTCTTCGTGGAACGCCGCGAGTGCCTTGACGGGATCGGGGGAGACGCCGACAACCTCGTATCCGGCAGCCTGCAGGGATCCCAGCGTGTCGCGGAAATCGCATGCTTCCTTGGTGCACCCGGGCGTGGAAGCAGCGGGATAGAAATAGAGGATGGTTTTACGTTCGTGGAGGTCCGACAAGCTCACGCTTTTACCGGTTTCATCCTGAAGTGTGAAGTCCGGGGCGACGTCTCCCGGGATAAGTCGTTCAGCCAAAATGTTCTCCTTGCCAGTGTTCGCGATTTTCCAGTTTAGTGGGAGAAGCCGCGCCCTCACCCCTTCGACGCATATACTGTCGGCATGCCAGATATGGAGAGATGGCCCACCACCCGTTTGCTTTCAACAGCCGCGCGCTTGGTGGAAATCTCGTGGAACGAAAAATTGAAGTCCATCGGCCTGACCCACGCCGGTGTCATTGCGATGCAAGTGTTGGCTGCCAAGGGAGCCATCACCCAGGCAGCTTTGGCCGAACTTGCGCGGGTCAAGGCCCAGACCATGGGTACCACCCTCGCAAGGCTTGAACTGCACGGGCATGTCACCCGGCAACGCAGTGATTCAGACCGCCGAAGTCACGTGGTAACCCTGACTGACGCCGGAATTGAAGCTCTAGCTGAAGCAGTAAAGCTCGAACAGGATGTTTTGTCCCCCGTAGCCGTGGATACCGTCCGGCTGCGCGAGGAACTTAGGATAGTCGTCCGCGGCCTGGCGGGGTTGCCGGAGCCGGAAGCCCACCAGACCGACACCGACTTGCCCCAGGCCTGACCTCAGCATGTGGCCGGGGTTTCCTTCGGGAAGCCCCGGCATGGAAACGCTAAAGGCTCCGGATCGTAGATACGATCCGGAGCCTTTAGCTTTATGGTGCACCCCCCGGGACTCGAACCCGGAACCCATTGATTAAGAGTCAATTGCTCTGCCAGTTGAGCTAGAGGTGCAGCTATTGTTTCGGCTTATTCGGGGAATTCGCATTCCCCGTTGACCTCCGCAACGACAAATAACTCTACACCACTTTTTTGTGGCCACGGACCATAAAGGGCCATGCGTGATGAACGCCATGTGGTTGCTCTCCTAGAGCGGCATTAAACAACAAGAAAGGCCTTGGAGTGAAATTCACTCCAAGGCCTTTTCCTTGGTGCACCCCCCGGGACTCGAACCCGGAACCCATTGATTAAGAGTCAATTGCTCTGCCAGTTGAGCTAGAGGTGCAGCTGTTGATTTGGATCTCACCCGGGAGCTTTTTATTTCCCCGGCGATCTCCGCAACGACATGTAACTCTACACGACTTCCGCCGAAGTGTGAAATCCGCAGCTTGTCGCCTCTGGCTTCACGGAGCAACCCTCAGAATCAGCGCAAAATCAGGGTTTCTGTTGTTGCTGATGACCCACAGCGTGCCGTCGGGGGCGCGGGCCACGTCCCTCAGGCGCCCGTATTGTCCTGTGAAGTAGGCCACAGGGGTGCCTGCGGTCTCCCCATCGAGGGGAACCGCCCACAAGCGTTGGCCGCGAAGCGCGCCCGTGTAGGCCACGCCATCCACAATTTCGAGCCCGCTGGGTGAGGCGTCCGACGTTGACGGCCAGACGACCTTCGCATCGATCAGGTCGCTGCGTCCCGGCGCGCCCGTCACCGTGGGCCAACCGTAGTTTCCTCCAGGGGTGATCAGGTTCAATTCGTCATCCACGTCCGGGCCGAACTCGCTTGCCCAGAGCCGTCCGTCACTGTCCCAGGCAAGGCCCTGCACGTTCCGGTGCCCGTAGCTGTATACGGGATTGTTGCCGAAAGGATTTCCCGTGGCCGGACGCCCTTCCGGAGTGAGCCGAAGAATCTTGCCACCCAAGGCGTTTGTATCCTGCGGCTGGTCCCGGCGCTGGGAGTCACCGGTACCTACATAGAGGAACCCATCCGGGCCGAACCTGATCCGGCCGCCGTTATGCGTGGACGCTTTGGGCATTCCGGAGAAGATCACCTCAGCCTCGCCCAAAGCCAGTGAGCCACCCGTATCCCCGGTGAGTTTCATGCGGGCAATCCGGTTATCGCCGGGGGCTGTGAAGTAGGCATACAGCCAGCGGTCCGTTGCGAAGTCGGGCGAGAGGGCCAAGCCCAACAGTCCGCCTTCCCCGCCGGGGTCGACGCCGGGCACCTCGCCTACGGTGGTGGTTTGCTCGTTGCGGATGCTCTTGACTTGGGCGGAATCGCGCTCGGACACCACAGCTGTGCCATCCGGCAGGAAGACCACCGACCACGGCAGCTGCAGTCCGGCGTCGAGCTTCCGGGTGACTTCCGGAATCTGCGGCGACGCAGGCGCCGTTTGCCCGGCTCCCGTGGAAGGGGGCCCGGGCGCGGCTGACCCTCCCTGGCTCGTTGATGCCCCAGGTGTTGCCGCCGTGCCGGGCGACGATGGACTGCCGGTGCATCCGGTCAGGGCAAGCATCAGGGCGAGCAGGGTAAATGCAAGAGCACGCATCGGGTGCCCGCGCCGTTCCCAAGGGTGCCGGCCTGTGTTCATGGCTGCTGGATTCCTGCCGCGCGATGGGACTCAGTGCCTGCTGCGGCGGGGTGGCCGGAAACCGGCAGCTTCGGCGTGCGCGGACGATTCGAACCACACATCAGCGGCAGCCTCGTCATAGCCCGCAGTGTCTTCGTCGTGGTACGTCATGGCAGATGCGCTGGCCTTGACGGGATAGGCGTCCCCTGGTGCGCTGGAAGATCCTGTGCCGTACGGGTGCTCGACGGCCAAATGACCCGAACCGGCCGAATCTTCGGCCGCAGCGGATTCGGCGCCCGGAAGGGTGGGTGCATGTGCGTCGGTGTACTCGTGGTGATGAACCGGGGTGCCGTTGGCATCGGTCCACGACGATTCCCACTCTGCCTTATCCGCTGCCGCATCCGCGCCTGATGACTCGCTGGCCACTGCCGGATCGGGCGTGGGCTCGGAGGTTGCCGCGGCGGAACCTGCGTCCCAGTCGTCAACATCGCCGGCGTCGGCTGCATGGACCTTTGCTTCAGTGTCCACTCGCGGTTCATCCACCACTGGTTCGTCGATCACAGGTTCGGCAACTGTGGGGGTTGCGATAACGGGTTCCGCAACGGTCAATCCTGGTGTTGGCTCCGGCTGAACATGAGAGTCGACTACTGCCGGTGCGTCGTCGACGGCGGTCCGTGGCTCTGCCTCCACATCAGCTGTGGCGGGGGAGGCCTCGGAGTTTCCTTCGGAAGCGGCGGGTGCTGAAGGGGCGGGTTCCTTGGTGTCAGGTTCGTCGACCTTCGGGCCGCTGCCCTCGGCGGCTGCCTTACCGAGGTTGGTCACACCCGCCAAACCTGCCACGCCTGCTGCGACCACACCGGCATCAGGCACAGAGGCAGAGTTGCTGGGCGACGTCGCAGCCGGGGGAGTAGCGCCGGAAAGCTCTCCGGGGCGAACATCGGCGGTGGTTTGGCTTGAGGTGGAATCGGTATTCCGCGTCTTGTTGCGGTTCATCAGCCACCAAACAATAGCAACGACCAAAACAATGACAATGACCCAAATAATCCAGTCCATGGTTGGAGGCCCTTCTGCTCACTGGGGTGCAGCTCGTGGTAATCCCGACGTTACGTGCCTGCTAATGGGCTGTCCAGCGTTTGACCTGCTGCTTCGCTCGAAATATCAGCTTCCTGTCTATGTGGGGGTCGGGAATAATTCCGGTGCCGGTAATTTCTTTGAGTCGCTTAGTCTGGCTCCATGGACTTCAAAAGGCTGCAGATTCTGCGCGAATTGGCGGACCGGCAAAGTGTTGGCGCCACCGCCGAGGCCTTGAATGTCACGGCCTCGGCGGTTTCGCAGCAGCTCAAAACACTGCAGGCAGAGATCGGCGTCGTCCTGGTGGAGAAGGTGGGCCGCGGCGTTCAGCTGACCGAAGCCGGGCTGGCCATGGCAGCGGCGGCCTCGGATATCGCTACGGCCATGGCAAGGGCAGAGTCCACCCTTGACACCTACCGGAGAGGCTGGCAAACACGGGTCTCCGCAGCCTTCTTTCCCAGTGCCGCGGAAATGCTGCTTCCAGGGGTGCTGCACCGTGTTGCCTCCATGGACGGGCTGAGCTTCGATGCTCATTTCGAGGACCCGGGAACCGCCCACTTCGCCCCGCTGGTGGCGGATTACGACATTGTTCTGGCGCACAGCGTGGACGGGCCGGAGGTTTTTGCCAGGAGGGGCCTGACGGTGGTGCCGCTTTTGGAAGAAGCGCTGGACGTTGCCATGCCCGCTGGTCATCCCCTGGCCGCCAAGGCGCGGCTCAGCCCCCAGGACGTGGTGGACTACCCGTGGATCGGCGTACCGGAGGGATTCCCCTTCGATACAGTGCTTCGCCAAATCGAACTCCATGCCGGCAGGCAAGCCTTGAGGGGGCAGCGGTACCCGGACCTGAGGGTGCTTGAGGCCCTGGTGGGAGCAGGGCACGGTATTTGCCTCCTGCCGCGGTACACGGCCCGGGCCAGTGCGCGGCGGGGGCTCGTACTTCGGCCTCTCGATGAGGTAAAAGCCAGCAGAAGCATTGTGGCGTTGTCCCGGCAGGAGGTCGCCGCGAGAGGCACCATCGCCATCGTCCTGGACATGCTTAAGAGTGAAGCTGCGGCCATCGCCAAGGAACTTAACGAGTCATAGAGCGTTGGTAGTTGCCCGGTGCACATAGACTTTGGACCATGAGTGACACCACCCAGATTGCGACAGATAACACGCCGGACATCAAACCCCGCAGCCGGGTGGTGACCGACGGCATTCACGCAGCACCGGCCCGTGGCATGTTCCGCGCGGTGGGCATGGGCGACGAGGACTTCGCCAAGCCCCAAATTGGTGTCGCCAGTTCGTGGAACGAGATCACCCCCTGCAACCTTTCCCTGAACCGACTTGCCCAGGGCGCTAAGGAAGGGGTCCACGCCGGCGGCGGCTTCCCGATGCAGTTCGGCACCATCTCCGTCTCTGACGGCATTTCCATGGGCCACGAGGGCATGCACTTCTCCCTGGTCTCCCGTGAGGTGATCGCGGACTCCGTGGAAACCGTGATGCAGGCCGAGCGCATCGATGGCTCGGTGCTCCTGGCCGGCTGTGACAAGTCCCTCCCGGGCATGCTCATGGCTGCCGCCCGCCTGGATCTCGCATCGGTCTTCCTGTACGCAGGCTCCATCATGCCGGGCTGGGTCAAGCTTGAAGACGGCTCGGAGAAGGAAGTTACCCTCATTGATGCCTTCGAAGCGGTGGGTGCCTGTGCCGCCGGCAAAATGAGCATGGAAGACCTTACCCGTATCGAAAAGGCCATCTGTCCCGGCGAAGGCGCCTGTGGCGGGATGTACACGGCCAACACCATGGCGTGCATCGGTGAGGCCCTGGGCATGTCCCTCCCGGGTTCAGCCGCCCCACCGTCGGCAGACCGCCGTCGTGATGATTTTGCCCGCAAGTCCGGCGAAGCGGTGGTAAACCTGCTGCGCCTGGGCATCACGGCCCGCGACATCATGACCAAAAAAGCCTTCGAGAACGCCATTGCCGTCACCATGGCGTTCGGTGGTTCCACCAACGCCGTGCTGCACCTGCTCGCGATCGCCCGCGAAGCCGAAGTTGAGCTGACGCTGGACGACTTCAACCGCATCGGCGACAAAATCCCGCATCTGGGGGACCTCAAGCCTTTCGGCCGCTACGTCATGACGGACGTCGACAAGATTGGCGGTGTGCCGGTCATCATGAAGGCACTGCTCGACGCCGGACTGCTGCACGGTGACTGCCTCACCGTTACCGGCAAGACCCTCGCTGAAAACCTTGCCTCGATCAACCCGCCGGACCTTGATGGCAAAATCCTCCGCGCCTTGGACAACCCGATCCACAAGACCGGTGGCATCACCATCCTTCACGGTTCCATGGCCCCCGAAGGCGCAGTAGTGAAGAGCGCCGGCTTCGATGCGGACCTTTTTGAGGGAACGGCCCGGGTCTTCGAGCGTGAGCAGGGCGCCCTCAGCGCGTTGGATAACGGGGAAATCAGCAAGGGCGACGTCGTGGTCATCCGCTATGAAGGCCCCAAGGGTGGCCCGGGCATGCGCGAAATGCTGGCCATCACCGGAGCCATTAAGGGCGCAGGCCTTGGCAAGGATGTGCTGCTGCTGACCGATGGCCGGTTCTCGGGTGGCACAACAGGTTTGTGCATTGGCCACGTTGCTCCTGAAGCCGTAGACGGTGGTCCTATTGCCTTCGTGAAGGACGGCGACCGCATTCGTGTGGACATCGCCGCACGTTCCTTCGACCTCCTGGTGGACGATGCCGAACTCGAAGCCCGCAAGGTGGGGTGGGAGCCGCTGCCTGCCAAGTTCACCAAGGGCGTGTTGGCCAAGTACGCCAAGCTGGTTCACAGTGCCTCCACCGGGGCCTACTGCGGATAATTCCTGCTGAACGCCGGCTGTCACGAGACGGCCGGCGTCCGGCAGGCGGACATCACTGTCCAAATAGTGAGATACGATAGTCGTCAATTGACACGTATCTCACTTTGAGGGAACACTGAACGCATGATCACATTCGTTACCGTCGGCGTCGTCGTCCTTACCAAGCGCGTGGCTTAGCCCGACTGGTAACGAACCGTCACGCGCAAACCCCTCGAAGAGCCGGAAGGCTGAGGGGTTTTTTTATTCCCCGAAGCAAGACCCATCTAATGAAGATCCACTAAGGAAGAGTCCGATGAGCAAAGGATCGCCGATCAGCCCCTCGCTGATGGCTGCAAAGTCCGCTGGAGCCCACAAAGCTCCGGAAAAGATCGACCGTACGGCTGAGGCCGTCGTTGTCGACGCTGCTGCACCTCTCTCTCCTGTACTTGGGCCGAACACCGTTGTACCCCCAACGGTGATGTCCGGCTCGCAAGCAATTGTCCGCTCGCTCGAAGAACTCGGCGTGGACGATATTTTCGGTTTGCCCGGTGGCGCGATCCTGCCCACCTACGACCCCTTGATGGCTTCCAGCATGAATCACATCCTGGTCCGTCACGAACAGGGAGCCGGCCACGCCGCGCAAGGCTACGCCATGGTTACCGGACGGGTTGGCGTTTGCATCGCCACCTCGGGACCCGGTGCCACCAACCTCGTTACCGCCATCATGGACGCCCACATGGACTCCGTGCCAATGGTGGCCATCACTGGACAGGTTTCCAGTGGAGTCATCGGCACCGATGCCTTCCAGGAAGCGGACATCGTGGGAATCACGATGCCCATCACCAAGCACTCGTTCCTGGTCACCGACCCCAACGACATCCCGCACGTCATGGCAGAAGCTTTCCACTTGGCGTCCACGGGCCGTCCGGGCCCCGTTTTGGTGGACATCGCCAAGGACGCCCAGGTTGGCCAGATGACCTTCTCCTGGCCGCCGAAGGTGGATCTGCCCGGTTATCGTCCCGTGGTGCGGGGCCACAACAAGCAGGTCCGTGAAGCTGCCAAGCTGATCGCTGCTTCCAGCAAACCGGTCCTCTACGTGGGCGGTGGTGTGGTCAAGGGCCACGCCTCCGCAGAGCTCATGGAGCTCGCGTTGGCTACGGGTGCGCCCGTGGTCACCACCCTGATGGCCCGGGGCGCGTTCCCCGATTCGCACCCCCAGCACGTGGGCATGCCCGGCATGCACGGTTCCGTTTCCGCCGTCACTGCCCTCCAGCAGGCCGACCTCCTGATCACCCTCGGTGCCAGGTTCGATGACCGCGTTACCGGCGTGCTGAAGACCTTTGCCCCCTTTGCCAAGGTCATCCACGCAGACATCGACCCCGCGGAAATCTCCAAGAACCGCACTGCCGATGTCCCGATCGTTGGTTCGGTCAAGGAAATCATTCCGGAACTCACCGAGGCCGTGAAGACGCAATTTGAACTAAGTGGGACCCCGGACCTGGATGCCTGGTGGGCTTTCCTGGGCAACCTTCGCGACACCTACCCCCTGGGATGGACCGAGCCCGAAGACGGCCTCACCGCTCCCCAACGCGTGATTAAGCGCATCGGCGAGCTCACGGGTCCGGAAGGAATCTACGTTGCCGGCGTTGGCCAGCACCAGATGTGGGCCGCGCAGTTCATCAAGTACGAGCGCCCCCACGCCTGGCTGAACTCCGGTGGCGCAGGAACCATGGGATACTCGGTTCCGGCAGCCATGGGCGCCAAGGTGGGCGAACCGGACCGTGTGGTGTGGGCCATCGACGGTGACGGCTGCTTCCAGATGACCAATCAGGAACTGGCCACCTGCGCCATCAACAACATCCCGATCAAGGTCGCCATCATCAACAACTCCTCGCTGGGCATGGTCCGCCAATGGCAGACACTGTTCTACGAGGGCCGTTACTCGAACACGGATCTGAACACAGGCCACGACACCGTCCGGATTCCGGACTTCGTGAAACTGGCTGATGCCTACGGTTGCGCAGCACTGCGTTGTGAGCGCGACGAAGACATTGACGCCACCATCCAGAAGGCGCTGGAAATCAATGACCGCCCGGTGGTCATCGACTTCGTTGTGAGCCCCAACTCGATGGTGTGGCCGATGGTGCCTTCGGGCGTTAGCAATGACCAGATCCAGGTTGCCCGCAACATGACCCCGGAATGGGAAGAGGAGGACTAGGCATGAGCCGTCACACACTGTCCGTTCTGGTCGAAGACAAGCCCGGCGTGCTGACCCGCGTGGCCAGTCTCTTCGCCCGGCGCGCGTTCAACATCAATTCCCTCGCTGTGGGACCCACCGAGGTTCCAGGCATGTCCCGCATGACGGTTGTCGTCGATGCCGACGGCGACCTCATTGAGCAGGTCACCAAGCAGCTCAACAAGTTGGTCAACGTGATCAAGATTGTGGAGCTGACTTCCGAATCTTCCGTACAACGTGACCACATCCTGGTCAAGGTACGTGCGGATGCCGCGACACGTCTGCAGGTTACCCAAGCTGCAGACCTGTTCCGTGCCGCAGTCGTCGATGTGTCCACAGACTCGTTGGTGATTGAGGCAACCGGTACCCCCGAGAAGCTCGCTGCGCTGCTGTCAGTGCTCGAGCCGTTCGGCATCCGTGAAATCGTGCAGTCCGGCACCTTGGCCGTTGGACGGGGATCCCGCTCCATGAGTGACAGGGCGCTCCGTTCGGCGTGAATCGCCATTCGTTGAGCCCAGTACCGCAGCACCACTATCAATATCTAAGAAAAACCACTCAAGAGGAGTTACGCAAGTGACTGAAATGTTCTATGACGACGACGCAGACCTGTCGATCATCCAGGGCCGCAAGGTAGCAATCGTTGGCTACGGCTCGCAGGGCCACGCCCACGCACTGAACCTCCGCGATTCCGGCGTCGAGGTTGTTATCGCGCTGAAGGACGGCTCAAAGTCGGCCGCCAAGGCAGAGGACGCAGGCTTCACTGTCAAGAACGTAGCTGACGCCGCCGAATGGGCCGACGTCATCATGATCCTGGCACCGGATCAGCACCAGCGCTCGATCTACAACGACTCCATCAAGGACAAGCTGACCGAGGGCAAGGCACTTGCGTTCGCACACGGCTTCAACATCCGCTTTGGCTACATCGAAGCTCCCGCTGGCGTTGACGTCATCCTGATCGCCCCGAAGGCTCCGGGTCACACTGTGCGCCGCGAGTTCGAAGCCGGCCGCGGTATCCCGGACATCATCGCTGTGGAGCAGGACGCAACCGGTTCCGCTTGGGACCTTGCGAAGTCCTACGCCAAGGCAATCGGTGGAACCCGCGCCGGCGTCATCAAGACCACCTTCACCGAAGAGACCGAAACCGACCTGTTCGGCGAGCAGTCCGTCCTTTGCGGCGGCGTTTCCCAGCTGGTCCAGTACGGCTTCGAGACCCTGACCGAAGCCGGCTACCAGCCGCAGATCGCCTACTTCGAGGTCCTCCACGAGCTCAAGCTCATTGTTGACCTCATGTGGGAAGGTGGCATCGCCAAGCAGCGCTGGAGTGTTTCCGACACCGCAGAGTACGGCGACTACGTCTCCGGCCCGCGCGTCATCACCCCCGAGGTGAAGGAAAACATGAAGGCTGTCCTGGCGGACATCCAGAGCGGTGCTTTTGCCAAGCGCTTCATCGACGATCAGGACAACGGTGGCACCGAGTTCAAGGAGCTGCGCGCCAAGGCAGAGCAGCACCCCATCGAAGAGGTTGGCCGCGAACTGCGCTCCCTGTTCTCCTGGCAGCAGCAGGACGCTGACTACGTCGAAGGTTCCGCAGCCCGCTGATCCTTCGGTGCCGGCCTAACGGCTGCGCACTACGACGCCCGTCCGGTCATCACAGCCGGGCGGGCGTCGTCGCATATCAACCGCCATTTCTCCAGCGATTTGCACAGTCTTCTCCAGCGACTTGCACAATCGCGTGGGCTGTGAACTTCTTCACAACCACTGCCGGTGTGGCCGTAACATCCCTCCCCGGCACAGGAATCCCCGCCCGGATTCGATATTCTGGGCTGGTCCCGGCGCCGTGCCCCGGGCCACGCATCCGCTCCTTGTCCAGTTCTGTCCAAAGTTGTCCAAAGTAAGGTGCCTCCCCGTGTCAGCCAGCAAACCCGTCGTCCTCCTCGCCGAGGAACTTTCGCCCGCCACAGTTGAGGCATTGGGCCCGGACTTTGAAATCCGACAGACCGACGGCGCCGACCGTTCCCAGCTGCTGTCCGCCATTGCCGACGTCGATGCCATTCTGGTCCGCTCGGCTACCCAAGTGGATGCCGAAGCCATTGCCGCGGCAAAGAACCTCAAGGTGATCGCCCGTGCAGGCGTGGGCTTGGACAACGTGGACATCAAGTCCGCAACCCAGGCCGGTGTCATGGTGGTGAACGCCCCGACGTCCAACATCGTCTCAGCCGCAGAACTCACGGTTGGGCACATTCTGAGCCTCGCCCGCCACATTCCGCAGGCCAGCTCTGCGTTGAAGAACGGCGAGTGGAAGCGTTCCAAGTACACCGGAATCGAACTTTTTGAGAAGAAGATCGGCATCATCGGCCTGGGACGCATTGGTGCTTTGGTGGCTGCACGCCTCCAGGGTTTCGACGCTCAGATCCTGGCGTACGACCCCTACATCACGTCCGCCCGCGCAGCCCAGCTGGGCGTCAAGCTGGTCACACTGGATGAGTTGCTGGAAAACTCGGACTTCATCACCATTCACATGCCTAAGACACCTGAAACGGTGGGGATGCTCGGCGCCGATGCTTTCCGCAAGATGAAGGAAACGGCCTACGTGGTCAACGTGGCCCGCGGTGGCCTCGTGGACGAGGAAGCACTCCACATTGCGCTGAAGGAAGGCCAGATTGCCGGCGCAGGCGTTGACGTCTTCGTCAAGGAGCCCAGTACGGATCTGCCGTTCTTCGAGTTCGACAACGTCATTGTGACCCCCCACCTGGGTGCATCCACTGACGAAGCGCAGGAGAAGGCAGGCGTGTCCGTTGCCAAGTCCGTGCGCCTCGCCCTTGCCGGGGAGCTTGTACCGGACGCCGTGAACGTTGCCGGTGGGGTTATCGCTCCGGACGTTCGCCCGGGTATCCCGCTGATCGAGAAGCTGGGGCGTATCTTCACTGCGCTGACCCACGCATCCTTGACGCAGATCGACGTCGAGGTGGCCGGTGAAATTGCCGCACTTGATGTCAAGGTGCTCGAGCTTGCCGCGCTGAAGGGTGTTTTCGCCGATGTGGTCACCGAGCAGGTCTCCTACGTCAATGCTCCCGTGATCGCCGAACAGCGTGGGATCAACACCCGCCTCATCACCACCCCGGACGCTGAGGACTACCGTAATGTCCTGACCATCCGTGGTGCGCTCAGCGATGGTTCCCAGATCTCCGTTGCCGGAACGCTGACGGGTCCCAAGCAGGTTGAAAAGCTTGTAGGGGTCAACGGGTACGACGTCGAGATTCCCATCAGCGAACACCTGGTTGTTGTGGCTTACGCCGACCGTCCGGGCGTGATTGGCACTATCGGCCACATCCTGGGCATGAACAACATCAACATCGGCGGGATGCAGGTGGCACGCCAGACCGAAGGCGGCCAGGTTCTGGCGCTCCTGACCATCGACAGTTCCGTTCCGCAGCAGGTGCTGGAAGCCATCAAGGCCGGTATCGGCGCAGAGATGGTCCGTGAAGTGGACCTGGAGGACTAGCACTGATTCTTATCAGTTAGGTTCGCGTGCCGGCGACACACCTTGGCACGCAGGAGTGGCCGGTCTGCTTACAATGGCTGGGTCCGGGATTCGGACCCGGCAGCAGGCCGGCCACAACTTTTTGCACACACAGCCCGGTATTCCTCTGTGTCTTTTGAGGAATCACGGTGAATGTGTGCGCGCCCGCAATCAAGGTCTCAGGGAGCCCAATGAACGCCGTCCAAAGGTTCATCAGAAGCCGTGTGCTGCTGCTGACCGCGGCCATTTTGATCGTCGCCATGTGCTTATCCGTCCTCGTCCAGAGCCAGTCGCAGGCGGCTCTGAACAGGACAGTGGATGAGAACTCGCGGGGACTCTACGACATCCTGGTCCAGGCCAAGCCTGATCAGTCACAAGATGGCGACGGCGGTGCATTGATCCAGCCGGAAATCGCCAACGGCCAAGGCGGCATCAGCTTTGAACAGCTTGAGAAGATCCGGACCATGGGCCAAACGGCCGTGGCTGCGCCCATCAGCCTGGTCTCCCGTGTCTCGCAGAACCTTGAGGCACCACGCCTCAATGCCATGGACTACCTCGGATACAACGCAGGACTCGCCGGCGCAGTAACTGCGGGGGATCCCTCCGCCATGGATTCCAGCAAGTGGCCTGCAGCGGAATCCGTGCTGTCCGATTCCCCCAAGAAGTACCGTTTGACCGCCTCTGCCACGAGCTCTGACGGCGTGAACCAGCAGACGCTGTTCAAAACCAGTGCTGAAGGTACCTTGGGCAAGGGCCGCCTGATTCAGGAACAGACTGCGGGCGGGACCAACGTCCGGATCGCCGGCCCTGACGGTGAGACCGGCGTCAAGTTCCCGGCTCCGGCACTGGGCTCGGAGCACAATCTCTTCAATCTCTCCGTGGCGCTTCCCCTGGCGCCTGAGGTGACAGAATCCGTCGTCGCCGTTGACCCGACCGCTGAGCGGGCGCTGCTGGGCTCCGCAGGAGATTTCCTTGCGCCGCTGGAGAAGGCTCCTCCGGCAGACGCACGTGACGCCGGCGCCATTGGACGCCATTTCGAAAGCCTCTTCACCACTGGCCTCAGCATGGATCAGCTGGAAGAGGGACCGGATTTCCTGGGCGTTAAGCTCAAGTACTGGGCGCCGCTGATGACGCAGTACCAGCAGGCCAAACGTGACGGCCTGCTGACTGATGATTCCCAAGCTATTCCGCTGATTGTTCGTTCCGGCACTTCCCTTGATCTTCAGTACTCGGTGAAGATCGAGGAACTTGATGCAAGCGGCAAGGTGGTCAAGGAGGTTGGCACCGCAACACGGTCCTTGGACAAGGACTACCTCCCGTTCGTGTCCAAATCCCCGTTCGCCCTCGAATGGCCGGGATCCACTGACCACAGCCAATTGCTGGGCAGCACGGCTTCCTTCAGCCAGGGGCTGTACAACCCGGCCACCTGGAGCACCGCATTTGCTGCGGCTCCGAAGTATCAGGACGGCGATGAAGCCGCCAACGGAGCAACGGACAAGAGCGCCACGCCGGGGGACTGGGTAACGGTCAACCGCCTGCCTGAGAAGTCCTCCTTCGGGGCAGCCGTGGACCAGACGCAACGCAAACCGGTAGACGAGCGTTCCTACCGGGAAGACCTGGAAACGGGCAAGAAGCCGGCTACCCCGCTGCCCATGGTGTACGGAACCTTTGACCCTGCTGCAGTGAAGGCTGCTGCCGGGGATGTCAACAAGCTTCCTTTGGGCGGCTACGACCCCACTCCCATGACCCTCAGCAAGGACGCTGAGGGCAAAGAGGTGGAGGGCACGGAACTGAAGCCGTCCCTCAGCGCTACGGGTCTGGTCAGCCAGTCCGCCGGCGCCATCACCGACTACTACGGTCTGGCAGCAGCGCGTGGTTACGACAACAACGCCGACGTCATTGACGCCATCCGGGTCAAGGCGTCAGCAAGCGGCAACTGGAAAACGGCACAGCCCGAGGTGGAGAAACTTGCCACCCAGATCCGCGAGCTCGGTCTTGAAGCCACTGTCGTGGCTGGTTCCGCCCGTGAAGACGCCAACATCTTCGTCCCCGGTTACAGCAAGGACGACGCCGGCAAGGAATCGCCGCTGGGCACCGTCCAGCAGTCGTGGGTGCGCCAGGACGCCGCCGATGCCGTGTCCGGCTCCCTCACCGGAACCAACGTCACCCTGCTGTTCCTCACGCTTCTTGGCGCCACGCTCCTGACGGGTGCCTCCACCGTGAGCTATATCCGTCAGCGCAGGAGTGAAGCCGGAATCCTCCGCGCCATGGGTTGGACACAGAAACGCATCCGGTCCTGGGTCCTGGAAGAGTTCGCCGTGGGTGCCGCAGCCCTCGCAGCAGCAGGAATCATCCTCAGCTTGCTGAGCTGGAACATAGCCACCGTGATCGTCTCGGTGACCATGCTTGTCATCTACAGCGGTGCTGCATTGCTGGCAGCCCAGCAGCTGCGCCACCGCGTGGTGATTGACCAGGAACCGCAGCACGACGAGCGCCTGGTGACTGTCGACTCGCCTCTGACTTTCGCCAACAGGCAACTGACCACCAACCGCTTCAACTCGATCTCCCTGGCAGTGGCGGTGGGTGTGTTCGGAGCAGCGGTGGGTGCCCTCATTGCGCTCCTGATCGACATTCCCCGGGCAGCCGGCGCCAGTGCCTTGAGCGGTCTTGCCGCGGCAAGCATCGCCTTGCCAAGCGTCATCCTCGCCGTCTTCGGTGTGGTGGTTGGCCTGCTCCTGACTTTGGTCACCGGCCGTTTCGAACTCCATGCCAAACGGGAGTACCTCGGTACTTTGCGTGCCATGGGATGGAACCCGGACATGCTGGGCCAGGTCCGCTTCTTTGAAAACGCACTTGTGGGCACGGTGGCACTTCCCCTGGGTGTCCTCGGTGCCTTGGGACTGGGCTTGCTCCTGGCTCCCTACGCGGCCCTCTGGGCCGGTTTGGCTGGCCTGTTGGCCGTTATTTGCTGGATTCCGATTGCAACGAAAGTAGTCAAATGACTGACAAACTCAACCCCGAGCCGACGGCCACCCCGGAGTCCGCGGAAGAGTCCTTGCAGACCCGAGCCAACACCATTGTCAGGGCTGCCGATCACGCAACCCCGTTGGAGCTGAGCCGTGTCACCATCCACTACGGTGGCGATAAGGGCGGTGCCGAAGAAGTCGATGTGGTGGATGACTTCAACCTCACCCTCCACTCAGGTGAGATGCACTGTATCGCTGGTCGAAGCGGCTCCGGTAAGACCAGCATCCTGACGGTAAGTGCCGGGCTGACACTCCCGACGTCGGGCAAGGTCCTCTGGGAGGGCCAGCCCCTGGACAGCATGGGCGACGACGAGATCGCGGACCGCCGCCGGGCACTGATCGGTTACGTGGACCAGGGCGGGGCCTTGATCGACGGCATGAGCGCGCTGGAAAACGTCCTGCTCCCCGCTGTGCCGGATGGCGAAGTGGAACAGCGCACCGAGATGGCCAAGGACCTCTTGGACCTGGTGGGACTCGGGCGGCGCATGCGTCATCGCCCTGCGCAGCTTTCCGGTGGTGAACGGCAGCGCGTAGCTATTGCCCGTGCCCTGATCCTGGGAACCCGCGTCTTGGTGGTGGATGAGCCCACGGCCAGCCTCGACCGTGCGGCAGCCAACCGGATCATCGGCATTCTGAAGGACACCACCAGCGATGGCATTGCCGTGCTGGTTGCCTCCCACGACCACGAGCTGGTGCGGCTCAGCGATACGCTGACCGAACTTAACTAAAGCTATTTCATCCCAAAAAAAGGTAACTTCTTAGAGTGACGTCTCCAGAGAAATCCCCGTTCTACATCACCACCGCAATCAGCTACCCCAATGGCGTGCCGCACATCGGCCACGCTTATGAGGTCATTGCGACTGATGCCATGGCACGCTTCAAGCGCCTTGATGGCCATGAAGTGTTCTTCATGACAGGAACGGACGAGCACGGACTCAAGATGCAGCAGTCAGCCGAGAAGGAAGGCATCACTGCCAAGCAGCTCGCTGACCGCAACTCGGCAGCCTTCAAGCAGATGAGCCAGGACTTGGGGATCTCCCATGACCGCTTCATCCGCACTACGGACCAGGACCACTACGCCGCTTCCCAGGCCATCTGGAAGAAGATGGAAGCCAACGGCGATATCTACCTGTCCAAATACGAGGGCTGGTACTCCGTCCGCGACGAGGCATACTACGTCGAGGACGACACCGTGGTGAAGGACGACGGGCTTCGCTACTCCAAGGAGACGGACACCCTGGTCACATGGACTGCCGAGGAGAGCTACTTCTTCCGGCTCTCCAACTATCAGGAGAAGCTCCTCGCTCTGTATGAGGAATACCCCGAGTTCGGTGCGCCCCAATCCCGCTTCAATGAGGTCATCAGCTTCGTGCGTCGTGGTCTGGAGGACCTGTCCATTAGCCGCACCACCTTCGACTGGGGCGTTCCCGTCCCGGGCGATGAGAAGCACGTTATGTATGTCTGGGTTGATGCCCTGACCAACTACCTGACCGGTGTGGGGTATCCGAATATCGACTCGGAATCCTTCAAGAAATTCTGGCCGGCCGACGTCCACGTCATTGGCAAGGACATTTCCCGCTTCCATGCGATTTATTGGCCGGCGTTCCTGATGAGTGCAGGCCTTGAGCTGCCCAAGCGCGTCATGATCCACGGCTTCCTCACCAACAACGGCGTGAAGATGTCCAAGTCATTGGGCAACGTGGTGGCTCCGCAGGACTTCGTGGCACAGTACGGCCTGGATCAGTGCCGCTACTTCTTCCTCCGCGAAGTTCCCTTTGGTGCGGATGGCAACTATAACCATGAAGCAATCGTGGGCCGCATGAACTCGGATCTGGCCAACAACTTCGGTAACCTGGCCCAGCGTTCGCTGTCCATGGTGGCGAAGAACTGTGAAGGCAAGGTCCCGGTTCCCGGAACCTTTACCGCCGAGGACAACGCTTTGTTGGCGCAAGCCGGCCAGCTGCTGGAAACTGCCCGCGCGGCGTTCGACAAGCAGGAGTTCAGCAGGGCCTTGGAAGCCATCTGGACTGTCCTCGGCGACACCAACGCGTATTTCGCTGAACAAGCTCCGTGGGTACTTCGCAAGACGGACCTCGACCGCATGAACACGGTCCTTTACGTCACCTTGGAGGTTGTCCGGATCGTGGCGATCCTCGCGCAGCCGGTCATGCCGTCGTCGTCGGCCAAGTTCCTTGAGGTGCTCGGCCAGCCGGAGGGTGAGGCCCGCCAGTTCGCCGCAATCGCGACGCCTTTGGTCGCGGGGACAGAGCTGCCGGCACCTGCACCTGTCTTCCCGCGGTACGAAGACCCCGCCGAGGCATAAACCTTCTCTCACATCACAGCCGTCAACAAGAAACGCTCTCTCACTTCCTTCCGGTCTATCCGGGGAAGTGAGAGAGCGTTTCTGTTTTAGGGTGATTAGCTGATAGAGCGTCGGGGGCTTAGGCGGTAGCGAGCCCCTCGACGGGCGACAATCGTGCCGCCCGCCGGGCAGGAATCACCGATGCCAGGAGCCCGGCCACCACCGCGACGCCGAAGACTGCGGCCAACTGCAGCCACGGCACAGCCGGAACAACAGTGGCCACGCCGCCCAGGGTTGCCTGCGCTCCAAGCCATCCGTACACAATGCCCATGCCGGCTCCCATGATCGCTGCCACGCCTGCGACAAGCACAGCCTCGATGGCCAGCATCCCGCGGAGTTGGCCTTTGGTCAGGCCAAGCGCCCGGAGGAGCGAGTTTTCCCGTGTCCGTTCAAAGACGGAAAGGGACAGGGTATTGGCCACACCGATCAGGGCAATAACCACTGCCACACCGAGCAGCCCCGTAACCACCAGCAGCAGGACGTCGATGATGCTGTTGAAGGTCACCCGCTCTATCGCAGCTCCGCTGACGGTGCGCTCCTGCACTCCCAACGCTGCGGCAACTTCTTTCTGGATGGCCTGAACCCGGTCTGCTGACACGGAGTCGTCCAGTTTCACCCACACCATGGCAGGTGTTTCCGGCAGTGGGGCTGAGGAGATACTGGTGCTCTCCACGAAGCCCGGGACGTGGCGGGTCCGCAGAACCTTGGCGTCGAGCGATACGTTGCCGGACGCCGTCGTGATGGTGGCAGGGCCCTCAGGGGAGTCTTCAGGCAGGTAGACCGTTCCCGGAGCGGGCTTGAGGTGGTTGTCGCGGAGGACCGACCCGGCATCTGTGGCGCTGAGGCTGTAGATCGTGCTGCCGCCATCGGGCGTGGTGGCATCACTCAGCGTTCCCACCGGTTGGAGCAGCACCGCAGCGCTCACGCCGTCGAGGGCTTTGATTAGGGAGACAGCATCGCCGGGGTCGCGTCCACCGTCCACAGCGGTCTGCGCGGAAAGGTCCACCGGATAATTTTCGGCCAGGGTGTCGTTGAACGCCTGCCGGGAGGTGGCCGCGCCTGTCATCATCAAGGACACCAGGGTGACACCGATCAGCAGCGCAGCAGCGGTTGCCGACGTGCGGGCGGGGTTGCGGGTGGCATTGACAGCGGCGAGCTTGCCCGGAACACCGGCCGGAGCTGCCAGGCGCCCGGCCAGCGACACAACGGTGGGGATGAACAGTGATGAGCAGAGCAGGATGCCAACGAACGAGGCTGCACCGCCCAGCAGTGCAAGGGGAAGCGACACCTTCATGCTGCCGTACACCAGCAGCGCAGAACCACCCGCGAGGGCGATGAGGCCCAGTATCAAGCGGAACTTGCCGCGACGGTTCCGCACGGATGCGTCATCGGCGGGCCGCAAGGCGGCAAGGGGCGCGACGGCGGTCGCGGCCTTGGCGGGCACCAGCGCCGCCACCACGGTCAGCAAGGTTCCGGCCACCAGGCCGGCAATGATGGCCGACGGCGGCACCGCCAACGTCGCGAAGGCTTGCTCGGGTTGGGACTTGGCCCAGGCAATCAGCCCGGTCATCAGGCCGGTGGCTGCAAGGACGCCCAGTACCGAGGAAACGAATCCCACCACGAGTGCCTCGAGCATGACAGATCCCCGGATCTGCGACCGCCCGGCGCCCAGGCAGCGCAGGAGCGCCAGTTCCCTGGTCCGCTGAGCCACCAGGACTGAGAAGGTGTTGGCCACCACCAGGGTGGAGACCAGAATCGCGACGCCGGCGAAGGCAAGCAGGACAACCGTCAGCTGGTCCTGACCGGCGCTCAGCATGGCCACGGTGGAGGTGACCTTTTCCTGCGCAGTTTCCACCACGGGGTCAACCGCGCCCGCGGATTCCATGCGGTGCGCGATGTACTCCTTGGCCGCAGACACGTCTTCTCCGGGCTTCAGCGCGAATTGGAGGCCAGCGAAGCCGGCCCCCGCATCTTGGACTGCGTTCAGTACGGACTCGGAAGCAATCAACTGGGCAGCTGACGACGAGAAAGGATCGTTGGTGGACTGGATCAGGCCCGTAATGGTCACCTTGGCGTTCTTGACCGGCCCGGCACCGCGCAGCTCCAGAGTGCTGCCAACGGAGAGACCCAAGTGCGCGGCAGTTTTCACATCGACTGCTGCGTCCAATGCTTGTGAAGGCATGGATCCCGAGGAAAGGACGGCACCTTCCAGGGAAGTGGGGGCCACCTTGCGGAGATGACCATACTGCTCTCCACCGCCGGCCTCAAACGTCACATACGTGGATCGCTCCGCATAGCTGTCTTCCACCGCCGGGGACGAAGCGGCAGCATCCACTGCAGCTTGGGTAAAAGCTTCACCGTTCTTGGACGTGGCAACGAGGTCGGCGTTCCGGTACGCCTCTCCGATGCTCGCACCCAGAGATGCGTTGGTGCTCGCGCCCACCATGAGCGTGGAAGAGAGGAACATGACAGACAACATCACGGCCAGGCCGATGGCAACGAACCGCCGGAAATGCGTCGTCACTTGGGAAAGGGCAACACGCAACATGCCTCAGGCCCCCAGCTTGCCGAGGCCGGTCAGGACAGAGTCGGCGGTGGGGTTGTGAATCTCGCCCACCAGTCCGCCGTCGCTCATCAACACCACGCGGTCCGCATAGCTGGCAGCAACGGGATCGTGGGTGACCATGATGATGGTTTGGCCCATCTCCTGGCTGCTCCTGCGCAGGAGGGCCAGGACTTCTCCGCCGGCCTTCGAATCCAGGTTCCCGGTAGGTTCATCTCCGAACACGACGTCCGGCCGGGTCAGCAAGGCCCGGGCAACAGCCACACGCTGCTGCTGGCCCCCGGAGAGCTCATGCGGACGATGCTTCAAGCGGTCCTTCAGCCCCAGGGTGCTCACCACGGTGTCCAACCATCCGGCGTCGGCGGTGGTTCCAGCCAAGGCAAGCGGCAGCGTGATGTTCTGCTCGGCAGTCAACGTTGGCACCAGGTTGAAGGCCTGGAAGACGAACCCGATCCGCTCCCGCCGGAGCGCCGTGAGTTGGCGGTCGTTGAGCCCCGTAAGTTCCGTGCCGCCCAAGACGATGCGTCCTGAGTCGGCACTGTCCAGGCCGGCAAGGCAATGCATGAGCGTTGATTTGCCGGAACCGGAGGGTCCCATGATGGCAGTGAACTTTCCGGCGTCGAAGCTCACGGACACCTTGTTCAGGGCAGTGACGCTGGTATCGGCTCGCCCATAGCTTTTGGTCAGCTCATGCGCCTCGACGGCTGGACGGGCAGTGGTGCCATTCGATCCTGCGGGCCGGCCGGATCCTGACGGGTGGGGGAAGGACGTGAAAGTTGTCATGTTTCCACGCTATGTTTCAGCCTTGCCAGGCGGGATCGGGCTGCGGGCCCATTGTCAGGAAGCCCTGGTCATACCGTGGTCTGAGTTTGGAGGCCGAACGGTATGAGCAGCCTAGGTTCCGGGGGACACAATCCCAGTCTCATAGGCGATGACCACTACCTGCACCCGGTCCCTGGCGCCAAGCTTGGCCAGGATATGGCCCACATGGGTCTTCACCGTCGCCTCGGAGAGGAACAGCCCCGCCGCGATCTCGGGATTCGACTGGCCCTGGGCGATCAGCTGGAAAACCTCGCGCTCGCGGGCCGTGAGGCGTTCCACTGCCGCGGCGTGCTCACTCTGCTCGGGAGTCTGTGTTCTGAGAAGAGGCGCCACGTGGTCCAGCAGGCGGCGTGTGGTGGACGGCGCGATCACTGCATCGCCCCGGTAAACGGTGCGGATAGCCTCGAGGAGTTCCTCGGGTGGCGCATCCTTCAGGAGGAACCCGCTGGCACCTGCCTGGATTGCGGCAAGGGCGTACTCATCGAGGTCGAAGGTGGTCAGCACCACAATCTTGATCTCGGCCCGCTGGGAACCCGAGGGCTGAGCAGTTGCTTGCTCCAGTATCCGCCGGGTTGCTTCGATGCCGTCCATCCCGGGCATGCGGACATCCATCAGGACCACATCGGCTGCAGTGGCGCTGAGTGCTTGGACAGCCTCAATTCCGTTGCCGGCCTCGGCAACCACTTCAAGGTCCGGCTGTGAATTGATGAGCATGCCAAAACCCGAACGGACCAAATGCTGGTCATCAACCAGGGCCACCCGGATGGGTGCAGGAACGTCAGACATGGGTTTAGGCCTCCGAATAGGGGATGAAAGCGGACACACGGAAACCGCCGCCCTGTTCAGGGCCTGCGGCCAAGGAACCATCGTAGAGGGAGACCCGCTCACCCATACCCCTCAGGCCGTTGCCACCACCTGCCGACGGCGGATCAGCGGCGGCGCCCCGGCCGTCGTCGACGATGTCCAATTGCAGGCCGCGGGCCTGCCAGGTCAGCGTCACACTGGCCACAGCTTTAGGGCCGGCGTGTTTCATGACGTTGGTGAGGGCTTCCTGAATGATGCGGTATGCCGTTAGTTCGGCACCGGCGGGAAGTGCCCGGCGGGCTGCCCCGATCTGGTCAAAGGTGACCTGGAGCGTGGCCGCGCGGAAGCCCAGCAGGAGTTCATCGAGGTCTGACAGCCGCGGTTGCGGGCGGGTAGGGGACTCGTCGTTGGAGCGGAGGACGCCAAGCAGCCGCCGCATTTCCCCCAGCGAGTCCCTGCCCGTTGCTGCGATGGTGGCCAGCGCTTCGGTGGCGAGCTCCGGTTTCGCCGCGGCCGCGTACCGTGCGCCGTCCGCCTGGGTGATGATGACGGACAGTGAGTGGGCAACGATGTCGTGCATTTCGCGCGCGATGTGCGAGCGTTCGTCGGCCGCGGCCAACTGGCGCTCCTGCTGCTGTTCCACCTCGAGCCTTCGGGTCCGGTCTTCCAATGCCTGAAGTTGGAGCCGCCGCACCCGGGTGAGGTCACCCAAGGTCCAGCTCACCAGCACCAGCATCCAAATCAACACTGTGTAAAGGGCGCCAATGGTGAGCCCCATAATGCCCGACTCGGTAGTGCTGGAGTACTCACGCGTCGTCAGCATGATGCCGCCCACCATTCCGGCCACCAGGACTGTGCGGCTTGCCCACGCCGGCCCGTAGGCCGCGGTTGCGTAGATGACCAGGGGGACTGCGATCTGGCCGGCCACAGGCTCGGAGCCCACCGCCCATTGGATCAGGCACACCAGGATTACGACGCCGGCGGCAACGGCTGGGCGCGTGCGTCGCCACGCCAGGGGGAGCAGCAGGCTGCAGGAAAGGACAAATAGCCAAGGTCGTGAAGCCAGCAGATAGACCGGACCAAAAAGGAGTATCAGCAAGGACGTCGCCGTCATATCCACTTTGAAGCGGTTGATCCGGAACCATTCATATACTGCGTGCCTTCTGTCCACGCTACGACTCTATGCTCTTGGTCCGGAGGCGGGCATCATGCCGTGGTCTGAATCGGCACGACGTGGAGTGTTCGCAGAATGAGACGATTTTGACCAGCATGTGGATTGCTTGGCTAGATAGAGCTATGAGTGCAACGTCCATCAATCTCGCTGTCATCCCTGGCGACGGCATTGGCCCAGAGGTCATCGCCGAAGCCGTCAAGGTCCTCGAAAAGGCCGTCGCCGCCGAAGGCGTCGCCCTTGAACTGACCAACTACAAGCTCGGTGCCCAGCACTGGCTTGAGACTGGCGAGACGCTCCCGGACGAGGTTCTGGCGGATCTGCGGACCCGCGATGCCATCCTCTTTGGTGCAGTAGGCGCTGCGCCGGGCGACACCCGCATCCCTTCCGGCATCATTGAACGCGAGATGTTGCTGAAGCTCCGATTCAGCCTTGACCACTATGTGAACCTGCGCCCGTCCCGCCTCTATGGCACAGTCGGCAGCCCCTTGGCCAACCCCGGCACCATCGATTTCATTGTGGTCCGGGAAGGTACCGAGGGCCCGTACGTGGGCAACGGTGGCACGCTGCGCGGCGGAACGCCGCACGAGGTCGCCACCGAAGTGTCACTTAACACCGCCCACGGTGTGGAGCGCGTTGTCCGTGACGCCTTCCGCCGTGCCAGCGAGCGTCCCCGCAAGCACGTCACCCTTGTCCACAAGCACAACGTGCTCGTGTTTGCCGGGCACCTCTGGAAGAGGACTGTGGAGGCCGTGGCCCAGGAATTCCCCGAGGTCACCCACGACTACCTGCACATCGACGCGGCCACCATCTTCATGGTGACCGAGCCCTCGCGCTTTGATGTCATCGTCACCGACAACCTCTTCGGCGACATTCTCACCGACCTCGCTGCTGCCGTTACCGGCGGCATTGGCCTGGCGGCATCGGGCAACATCAACATGGACCGCACAGCACCGTCCATGTTTGAGCCCGTCCACGGCTCCGCTCCGGACATCGCCGGACAACAGAAAGCCGATCCCACCGCGGCCATCCTCTCCGCAGTGCTTCTCCTGGACCACCTTGGCTACACCACGGCGGCCCGAAAGATCGAAGCGGCAGTAGTCGCCGACGTCGAGAGCCGCACCGGCGAGCCACGCAGCACAGCTGCCATTGGCGACGCTATTGCGGCCGCACTTTAGGCCCAATACTCAGGCGTAAGCTTGTCTTGAATTATTTACCTGCTTCCCTGGTCCATCGCTGAACCACACCCTTCTGGGCCCGGTTCGCCCTGCCAGGTAGCTGACTGTGGAGGAAACATGACTCAGACTGCCCATGGCGTCGAATTCAGCCAGCAGCTTTCGGAAACACCGAAGTCTGCTGAGGAGCGTGCAGCCGTCCTGGCGAACCCGGGATTTGGCGACTACTTCACCGACCACACCGCCGTCGTTGACTACAAGGTTGACGCCGATGGCAATGGCGGTTGGCAGAACGCCCGGATCGAGCCTTACGGACCCATTTCCCTGGACCCCTCGGCCGCGGTTCTGCACTACGGCCAGGAGATCTTCGAAGGACTCAAGGCCTACCGCCACGCCGACGGCTCGGTGTGGACCTTCCGGCCCGAAGCCAACGCTGCACGCCTGAACAAGTCGGCCCGCCGCCTGGCCCTTCCTGAGCTGCCCGAGGAGTACTTCCTGGGCGCCATCCGGGAACTGGTGCAGGCAGATCGGGAATGGGTTCCGTCCGGCGACGGCGAGGCCCTGTACCTGCGTCCGTTCATGATTGCCACGGAGGCCTTCCTCGGAGTTCGGGCTGCCCGCGAAGTGTCTTTCCGGGTTATCGCTTCACCCGCAGGCAACTACTTTGGTGGGGAGCTCAAGCCCGTCTCCATCTGGATCTCCCGTGAATACGCCCGTGCCGGCCGTGGCGGGACCGGCGCGGCCAAGTGCGGAGGCAACTATGCTGCTTCCCTGATCGCGCAGCAGGAAGCCGAAGCGAACGGCTGCAAGCAGGTGCTTTTCCTGGACCACTTCAACGACGACGCCGTGGAAGAACTCGGCGGCATGAACGTCTTCTTCGTGATGAAGGACGGTTCCCTGGTCACTCCCGCGCTCAGCGGCACCATCCTGGAAGGCGTGACGCGCATGTCCGTAATCCAGGTGGCCAAGGACATGGGCCGTGAGGTCTCCGAGCGCAAGATCACCCTGGACGAGTGGCGCGACGGCGTCGCTTCCGGCGAGATCACTGAGGTTTTCGCTTGTGGCACGGCAGCCGTGATCACGCCGATCGGTGTGCTCAGGGACGCCACCGAGTTCATCGGCGCCGAGGATGCCAAGGCTGGCGAAACCACCATGGCCATCCGTGAGCAGCTTCTGGGCATCCAGACCGGCACCGTCGAGGATACCCATGGCTGGCTGACCCGCCTGGTCTAACCTTCCTACTCACCACACGCCGGCGGCCCTCCACTTGGTTTCAAGCGGAGGGCCGCCGTTCTGCTTCCCCGGACGCTCGATCACATCCCTCGGGTTTGCGTCGATCCCTCTGGCAGTTCCCTCGGGTTTGCGCCAACCCCCCTCGCAGTTCCCTCGGGCGTTCTAACGCTGTCGATCCTGGCACCTCAGCTGCCAGCCGGCGTCTAGCCCGGGAAGGGCGCGGGATGTGAGAGAGGGGTGGTGGGAAGGGCGTGGGATGTGAGAGAGCGTGGATTCAGTGCCAAGATGGGACAGTGACTTCAGAATCCATGGGGACTTCCGGTGAATCATCCACCGGCCACTCCTCTTCCTTGCAGCGCAGCAGCGAGCTCACCCGCTTCCGGTTGGCCCCGAACCCGGGCCCGATGAGCCTGGACGGCACCAACTCTTACGTCATTGGCGCCCCGGGTTCGCCCTACGTCGCGGTGGTGGACCCCGGCCCTGATGACGAAAACCACTTGGCTGCGTTGGCATCGGCTGGTGTTGTGGACGTGGTCCTCATTACTCATCGGCATGCGGACCATACCGAGGCTTCAGCGCGTTTCCACCAGATCACCGGGGCGCCGGTCCGCGCTGCGTTGCCGGAGCATTGCCATGGTGGTGAGCCGCTCCAGGACGGGGAAGTGCTGACGGCCGGTGGCGTGGAGATCCGCGTGGTGGGAACCCCGGGCCACACGTCGGACTCCCTCTGCTTCCATCTCCCTCATGACGGCCCCACAGGATCCGTCCTGACCGGCGACACCATCCTGGGCCGTGGAACCACTGTCCTGGATTACCCGGATGGTCGGCTGGGGGATTACCTGGCAAGCTTGGACCGGCTCGAAGAGCTGGGTCCGGCAACCCTCCTCCCCGCCCACGGTCCGGTGCTGCCTGCCCTGGACGAGAAGTGCCGCGAGTACCGGGACCACCGTGAGCAGCGGCTTGACCAGATCAGGACGGCGCTGAAAAATCTCGGACAGGATGCATCGATACCAGCCGTCACCGATGCCGTTTATCCCGACGTCGCCCCTTCCGTCAGGTGGGCGGCCGAGACTTCCGTCGCCGCCCAGTTGGATTACCTCCGAAGCTAGGCCCGGACTGTAGGCTTGAGCCCATGCGTATCGCCCGGTTTGTAGTTGATTCTGATCCCCTTTACGGCGTTGTTGAAGGCGAGCCCGGCAGTGAGGAAATCACTGTCATCAACGGCGACCCCTTCTTCAATGGCGTTGAACGTACCCACGTGAAGCACAAGCTCGAGGACGTGCGGCTCCTCGCTCCGATCATTCCCCGAAGCAAGGTTATTGGCGTCGGCCGGAACTTCGCCGAGCACGCCGCAGAACTTGGCAACGAGGTTCCCCAGCAGCCGCTGCTGTTCCTGAAACCCAACACCTCCGTGGTCGGCCCGAACGATCCCATCGTCCTCCCCTCGTTCTCAGAGGAGGTCTCCTTCGAGGCTGAGCTGTGCGTAGTGATCGGCCGGATCTGCAAGGACGTTCCCGAGGACCGTGTTGACGACGTCATCTTCGGTTACACCTGCGGCAACGACCTCACCGCCCGCGATGTCCAGAAGACGGACCTCCAGTGGGCACGGGCCAAAGGTTTCGACACCTCCGCGCCTCTGGGCCCGTGGATCGAAACCGATCTTGACCACGAGGACCTGACCATCCAAGGCCGCCTCAACGGCGAACTCCGCCAGGATGGCAGCACCAACCAGATGATCCGCGGCGTACGCGAGCTTGTCTCGATCGTTTCGCACGCATTCACGCTGCTTCCAGGTGATGTCATCATGACCGGCACCCCCGCCGGTGTGGGCCTGGTCAAGGAGGGCGACCGTTTTGAAGTGGAGATCGAAGGCATTGGCCGTCTTTCCAACCCGGTGGTTCGCCGCTAGGCTCCCAGCCAGTCGTTGAAGACCGACGGCGGCTCTTGCCTTTCACACGGAAGGCAAGGGCCGCCGTCGGGCGTTTCCGGCCGGGAAACCGACGCGTCGCCAAGCGGTAAAGTTGGAACCACTATGACTACTGCTTCTGCGTCGAACGCTGCTTCCAGCGCCATCCCTGCCGTCAACGCCGAGACTCCGGTCCGCGTCCGTTTCTGCCCGTCGCCCACGGGAACACCGCACGTTGGCCTGATCCGCACTGCCCTGTTCAACTGGGCGTACGCACGCCACACCGGCGGCAAGCTGATCTTCCGCATCGAGGACACGGACTCGGCCCGCGACAGTGAAGAGAGCTACCACCAGTTGCTGGATGCCCTGAAATGGCTCGGCATCAACTGGGATGAGGGCGTGGAAGTTGGCGGACCGCACGAGCCGTACCGGCAGTCGCAGCGCGGCGACATCTACCAGGATGTCATCGCCAAGCTCAAAGCCGGAGGACACGTTTACGAGTCCTACTCAACGCCTGACGAGATCGAAGCACGCCACAAGGCGGCGGGCCGCGACCCCAAGCTGGGCTACGACGGCTTCGACCGGCACCTGACGGATGAGCAGCTGGCACAATTCAAAGCCGAGGGTCGCGAGGCCGTCCTTCGCCTCCGCATGCCGGACGAGGACCTGACCTTCAACGACCTGGTCCGCGGCGAGATTACCTTCAAGGCCGGTTCGGTTCCCGACTTTGCTGTTGTGCGCGCCAACGGTGCTCCGCTTTACACGCTGGTGAACCCTGTGGACGACGCTCTTATGGGCATCACCCACGTTCTTCGCGGCGAGGATCTGCTCAGTTCCACTCCGCGTCAGATTGCGCTGTACCGCGCCCTCTACGCCATCGGCGTGGCCGAGTACATGCCGGAGTTCGGCCACCTGCCCTATGTCATGGGCCAGGGCAACAAGAAGCTTTCCAAGCGTGACCCCGAGTCCAGCCTGTTCCTGCACCGTGAACGTGGATTCATCCCCGAGGGTCTGCTCAACTACCTCTCGCTCCTTGGCTGGTCACTGAGCGCGGACGAGGACATCTTCACCGTGGAGCAGCTCGTAGCCAACTTCGATATCCACGATGTCCTGGGCAACCCGGCCCGTTTCGATATCAAGAAGGCTGAAGCCATCAATGGAACCCACGTGCGGTTGCTTGCGCCGGAGGACTTCAAGGAACGCTTGGTGCCTTACCTCCGGGCTGCTGGTTTCGTAGGGGAAATCCTGACCCCGCGGCAGGAAGAGATCCTCGCAGAGGCAGCTCCTCTGGTACAGGAACGCATCACCTTGTTGGGAGAAGCTCCGGAGATGCTGGCCTTCTTGTTCAAGGCCGATGACGCGATTGACGTTGCCGACGATGCCCGCAAGGGACTTCCGCAGAACCTGGAGGAAGTACTCGACGCTGCCTTGGCGGCGCTGGAACCGATCGGTGAGTGGACGGCCGAGAATATCCAGGCCGCGCTCAAGCAGGCATTGGTGGAGGATCTGGGCATCAAGCCACGGGCAGCTTTCGGTCCAGTGCGTACGGCCATCTCAGGACGCCGCATTTCTCCGCCCTTGTTCGAGTCGATGGTGATCCTTGGCAAGGATTCCTCGCTCGCCCGTGTCCGCGCCTTCCGAGGCTAGCAGCAGAAGCAGTCATGGCCATCTCACGTTCCTTCGGCACCGTCCGTGGTGTCCTCTTCGATATTGACGACACCTTGGTGGACCTTGAGTACGCCATGACAACGGCACTCCGCGATGTCAGCGAGCATCTCCTGCCCGGCCTGGACCAGGCCGGGTGGGTGAAGTTCGGCCGCATCTTCACGCACGAGACCACGCACTTCTACGACCGCTATCTGGCCGGGGAGCTGACTTTCAATGAGCAGCGGCTCCTGCGGGGCAGGGCTGCTTTGGGACACTTTGGCGTGGAGCTTCAGGATGGCGAAGAATCCCAAGCCTGGGTGGCCGAGTACCATCAACGCCAGACGGCGTATGTGCGGGCTTTTGACGACGTTGAAGGCGTACTCGACGCCCTCGATGCCGCAGGAATTCCCTATGGCGCCGTCAGCAACAACGTGCATGATTACCAGCGGGCCAAGCTGGACGGTGCAGGCCTGTCGAGGATCAAGATCCTCGTAGGTACGGACACAGTAGGTGTGCCAAAGCCGGACCCGGCGATCTACCTCGAAGGCGTGCGCCAGTTGGGCACAGGGCCGGCGGAGACCTTGTATGTTGGCGACAACAGGCTGCTTGATGCTGACGGTGCAACGGCAGCAGGGCTGATTGGCGTATGGCTGAACAGGACCGGGGAAGTGGTGGAAGAGTTCACCGGACGCCAAGTGGACTCCCTGTCGCGGCTGCTGGTGACGGCTCCCACCGCTGCGTAAGAATCGTGTGATGCAGGTAACGGCTTTCCGATTTGTGCACGTGGCGAGACTCCGGTAGAGTCATTACTCGTGCTGAGGGGCACGGAGGGAAAAGCTGAGGGAAACCAAAGCGTTGAACTCCGGTCCGAAAGTCACTTTGGGATATGGTGTAATTGGCAACACTACGGTTTCTGGTACCGTCATTCTAGGTTCGAGTCCTGGTATCCCAGCTCTGAAAATCCGCGTCAACACGCTGGAAATTCGGATGTTTCAGATCGCTGAGTCGATTTGGAGCGAAGCTGAAAGTGTGAAATACTCATTCAGCTTGATCGCCGGAAACGGTGATAAAAAGTGCAAGGCCCCATCGTATAGCGGCCTAGTACGCCGCCCTCTCACGGCGGTAACGCGGGTTCGAATCCCGCTGGGGTCACCAACAAATCCCCCGGAACCACGGTTCCGGGGGATTTCTTTTTTCTCCGGTTTTGTCCTCAATGCTTGCGGCGCCCCTGTCACGGGGATTGGACTGGCATGATGATGCTGTGACCGCTAATGATGATGAGAGAACACCCCGGGCCAGCCAAGCAGCCCTTGGTGCGGCAGCCGCCGTCGAGACCTTGGAAGCGGCCCGCGCGGAACTCGCGGCCACGACCCTTCCGCTCGCCGTACCGGAAGTCCGGGAAGCCCGTCAGTGGGTTCGAGAGTCCTTGGCTCAGCTGGACGACTACGTGATTCCCCGCTACCGGAGCCTGGACGCTCCTCTGCTGGCGGTTGTTGGCGGTTCCACTGGTGCAGGGAAGTCCACCCTGGTCAATGCGCTGATCGGCTACCCGGTCACGCGTGCCGGCGCCATCAGGCCCACCACGCGCCAGCCCATCCTCCTCCACCATCCCCTGGACGCGGAGTGGTTTGACGGCCATCGGATTCTTCCGGGCCTGGACAGGATCCGGGGCACGGTCTCAGACAGTCCTTTGCCGGCGCATCAGGCAGGTGCCACCCCCGATGCGCAGGCCATCACGTCATTGGTCCTGGTGGGACACGCGGCTGTTCCTCAGGGAATAGCGCTCCTGGATGCACCCGACGTCGACTCGATCTCTGATGACAACCGCAGGCTCGCCGGCCAGCTGCTTGCCGCAGCTGACCTTTGGGTGTTTGTTACCACCGCAAACCGCTACGCCGACGCCGTACCCTGGCGCCTGCTCCTGGATGCGGCGTCCAGGGATATCACCGTAGCCGTTGTCCTGGACCGTGTGCCGGCTGCCGCGGACGAGGAAGTCAGGACTGACCTCCAGGCAATGCTGGACCGGCAGGGCTTGGCCGAGGCGAAACTCTTCGTTGTTCCTGAAAGTGCCCTCAACGCACTGGGGATGCTTCCGGAGGAGTCCGTGATTTCCTTACGCCAGTGGCTGGGTGCCTTGGCCGCTGATGCAGTCGGACGGGCGGAGGTGGCCAGACGAACGCTCAATGGCGCTGTCAAGGCCGTCAGTGTCAGGTTGGACGGAGTCGCCGGCGCCGCTGCCGCCCAGAATGCCGCTGCCCACGATCTTCGGGTGACGTGCGTTGCTGAGTATGAACAAGCGCTCTCGCGCATTCTGGAGGCCACCAGGGACGGTGCTCTGCTCCGCGGCGAAGTGCTGGCGCGGTGGCAGGATTTTGTGGGCACAGGTGAGTTTTTCCGGGCGCTTGAACAGAATATCGGGCGGATGCGGGACCGGGTAGGGGCATTCTTCCGCGGCGAGCCGGCTCCCGCTGTGAAGGTTGAAACCGCCATTGAGACCGGGCTGCAGGCGGTGATCCTGGACGAGGCGGCGAATGCAGCCGAAAACGTGGACAGGCACTGGCGCTCGGATGCTGCCGGCCGGGAACTCCTTGGCTCGGAGGATCTTTCGGGTACCAGCGAAGGCTTCGATGCGAAGGCCGCAGCAGCCATCCGTTCCTGGCAGGAGGGTCTGATGGAGATGATCCGCACCCAAGGCCAGGGCAAACGGACCCAGGCGCGCTGGTTGTCCTTCGGCGTCAACGGGCTCGGGGCCGCGCTCATGGTGGTGGTGTTCTCCATGACTGCCGGCCTGAGCGGTTTGGAGATCGGCATTGCAGGCGGAACGGCCGTGGTTGGCCAGAAGCTGCTTGAAGCGGTGTTCGGTGAGGACGCCGTACGTCGTCTGGCCCAGCAGGCCAGGGATGACCTGCATACTCAATGCCAACGGCTCCTGGACGATGAGAGGGAACGGTTCCTTGGCCGCCTTGAGGCAGCCCATCCGGGCTCCGGGGACGACCTCGCCCGGTATGCCCAAGCATTGCGCCATCTGGCAGGGGCCGCATGAGCCGCCACGGACAGGTTCGCGAGTCGTCGCTGCTGCAGCGCAGGCTTGAATCCCTCAATACTGCACGGGAACTGGCTGAGGGTGTCCTGCCGGATGCTGATCTGCAATCCGTGTACGAGGTCTTGGAGCGTGCCAGCTCGCGGCGGTCTCTTTCGGCAGATCACACGGTGGTGGGATTCTTCGGGGCGACAGGCAGCGGAAAATCCTCCTTGTTCAATGCTGTTTCGGACAGCAGTCTCGCAACTGCCGCGGCTCGGCGTCCCACGACGTCGGCGCCTTTGGCGGGCATTTGGGGCGAGGAAGGCAGCGGGCCGTTGCTTGACTGGCTGGACGTCAAAGAGCGGCATACGCTGCCACCGGTTCCAGGGCTCGCGGAGGAGAACACCGGCCTGGTGCTGCTGGATCTGCCGGACTTCGATTCCACCAGACTGGAGAATCGGGAGATCGTTCAGCGAATGGTGGGCATGGTTGATGTCCTGGTGTGGGTTCTGGACCCGCAGAAATACGCCGACGCTGCGGTGCATCATGATTTTCTTCGCCCCATGGCCACTCATGGGGCAGTGACCTTGGTTGTCCTGAACCAGATGGACAAACTCAACGCGGCCGACGCTGCCGCTGTGATGCAGTCTTTGGAAGGGATCCTTGCACAGGACGGCTTGGGGAAGGTTCGGGTCCTTGGCGCCTCAGCGATAACGGGCGACGGCGTCCAAAGCCTCCGCGCTGTGATCAGGAAGGTGGTGGTTCAGCGGGAGGCAACAACAGAACGCCTGGCAGCGGACGTTGCGAAGGCCGCCGCGGAACTTGCCAAGGCCTCCGGCGAGGGCGAAGCCAGGGGCGTCAAAGGTGGAACGAAAGCCCGCCTCGCCTCTGAATTGTCGACGGCGGCAAATGTTCCGGTGGTTGTGGACGCCGTTCACCGATCTTTTAAGCGGGAATCAGCCAAGAGGACAGGGTGGCCCGTCACCCGGTGGCTTTTGCGTTTCCGGCCCGACCCGTTGCGGCGGCTGAACCTGGGCAGGGACGACACCAGGCCGGAACTGAACAGAACATCTCTGCCTCCTGCCGGGGCACCCGAGAGGGCGAGGACGGACGCAGCGGTGCGGGATTTTGCGGACGAGGCTTCAGCGGGCGCCCCGGGTCCTTGGCGTGCGGCGATCCGCAGTGCGGCAAGGGACGGGCGGGAGGAGCTGCCCGACGCCTTGGATCAAGCGATTGCAAGCACTGACCTCTTGGCGGGTAAACGTCCCCTGTGGTGGCTTCTTTTCAATACCCTCCAATGGAGCGCGCTTGTACTCGCTGCAGGGGGCCTGGGCTGGCTGGGTGTGATGGCCGCGCTGGGCTACTTCCAAATGCCTGTGCCTGAGGTGCCCCGAACAGAAGGGTGGCCGTGGCCAACCCTGATGGTTGCCGGGGGAGTGGTGTTGGGAATCGCCCTTGCCATCACCGGGAGGATTCTTGGTGGATGGGCGGCGCGTGCCAGGGCTTCGAGGGCGGCGAAGCGGTTGAAGGCAGCGGTGGCAGCGGTTGCCGAGCAGCGGATTGTGGAGCCCGTCGACGTGGAGATCACCCGCTTGAAAGCGTTCAACTCAGCCCTCAAGGCCGCACGCCCGGGCTAGAGGGTCCCCACCATCAAAGACAGAGCCTAGAGGGACGCGGCTGCATCCCTGACTTTGATGAGGGTGCGCAGGTTCCTGGTGGTCGTGCTGGCTTTGTAGCGTGCCTTGGCCGAGAGTTTGCTGAAGGGGCTGTCCAGTGTTCCGCCGGCAGGGGCCAGCCAAGCGGAGGCCTCCGGGCCGAGCCGCACCTGTTCCACGCCGCCAAGCGCCTCGCCGGCCTGGAAGAGTTCATCAAGCATCGCAGTATCGGAGGCAAGGGTGATGTAGCTGTGCATGGATTTGTCGTCCGCCGGATACGGGCATGCGTCCACCAACTCGCCTACCCTTGCAGCGGTGAGGACAACCACCCAGGCGTCGTAACCGAAGGTTTCCCGCAGGCATTTCTCGAACTGTGTTTTGACGTCCTTGGCGCTGAGCTCACTTTGCAGCACCACGTTCCCGCTGGCCAACAGGGTTTTGACCTTGCTGAACGGGTAGTCCTTCAGTGCAGAGGTGAGATCGGCCATCTTGATGTTGATGCCGCCCACGTTGATGCCGCGCAGGAAAACGGCGTAGCTGTACATGCTAGTCGTTGTTTTTACGCAGGGCATCGGTCAGGAGCCGGGCGGCGTTGCAGACCACTTCAGCGTGGAGGCGCCCCGGCTGACGGGTGAGGCGTTCGATCGGACCTGAAATGGACACTGCCGCAATGACCCTGCCTGACGGTCCGCGAACGGGTGCGGAGACGGAGGCGACCCCGGGTTCACGTTCGCCAAGGCTTTGACCCCAGCCCCGGCGTCGTACACCGGCCAGGACGGTGGGCGTAAAGCGCGCGTTTTGCAACCCCTCAAGGAGTCGGTCGTGGTCTTCCCACGCCAGCAATACCTGCGCGGCTGAGCCAGCCTTCATGGAGAGCTGGGTACCCACGGGGATGGTGTCGCGCAGGCCGATGGGCCGTTCGGCTGAGGCTACGCAGACGCGCCAATCGCCCTGGCGGCGGAAGATCTGCGCGCTTTCACCCGTAGCGTCACGGAGTTGAATGAGAACGGGGCCAGCAGAGGCGATAAGCCGGTCTTCGCCGGCAGCTGAAGCGAGTTCCACCAGTCGGCTGCCCAGGACGAAGCGTCCTTGGATATCGCGGCTCACCAAACGGTGGTGGACAAGTGCCAGCGCCAGCCGGTGAACGGTGGGCCGGGCCAGGCCCGTGGCCGCCACGAGTTGCGCAAGAGTGGTGGGCCCGGCCTCAAGGGCATCGAGTACTTGGGCCGCTTTATCAATGACACCGACTCCACTAGAATTGTCCATGTAATGATATTGCCGTCTCAATATCTGAGATGCAAGTTGTTTCGCTGGCCTATTTTGGCGCCGGGCTGCTTCAGTGGAACAAGAACAACGCAACACGCCAATCGCAGTGAAGGGAGCAAGGCCGTGGGAAAGACACTGGCCGAGAAAGTCTGGGACGCGCACGTAGTGCGCAAGGGTGAAGGCGAAGGAGCCAATGCCCAGCCCGATCTTCTCTTCATCGACCTTCACCTCGTCCACGAAGTAACGTCCCCGCAGGCTTTCGAAGGCCTGCGCCTGGCCGGCCGGCCCTTGCGGCGCGTGGACCTCACTATTGCCACCGAGGACCACAACACTCCCACGCTGGACATCGACAAACCAATTGCCGACCTGACAAGCCGCACGCAGATTGAGACGCTGCGCGCCAACTGCAAGGAATTCGGTGTCCGCCTTCACTCACTCGGTGACAAGGAACAGGGAATCGTGCACGTCGTGGGTCCGCAGCTCGGCCTGACGCAGCCCGGTATGACCGTGGTCTGCGGCGACTCGCACACGTCAACCCACGGCGCCTTCGGTGCGCTGGCCATGGGCATCGGCACGTCCGAGGTGGAGCATGTCATGGCCACCCAAACCCTGTCGCTGAAGCCTTTCAAGACCATGGCCATCAACGTTGAGGGCACCCTGCGCCCCGGCGTCACCGCCAAGGACATCATCCTCGCGGTTATTGCCAAGATCGGCACCGGCGGCGGTCAGGGATATGTGCTCGAATACCGCGGCTCGGCCATCCGGGCGCTGTCCATGGATGCCCGCATGACCATCTGCAACATGTCCATCGAAGCCGGCGCCCGCGCCGGGATGGTGGCTCCGGACCAGACCACATACGACTACATGCAGGGCCGCCCCCACGCTCCGGAAGGCGCAGACTGGGATGCCGCCGTGGAGTACTGGAACACGCTGAACACCGACGCCGACGCGACCTTCGACGTCGAAGTTGACCTGGACGCTGACGCCCTGGAGCCGTTCGTGACCTGGGGGACCAACCCGGGCCAGGGCGTTTCGCTGTCCGCCAAGGTGCCGTCGCCGGAAGACTTCGGTGATGAGAATGCCAAGGCAGCTGCCGAGCGTGCCCTGCAGTACATGGGCTTGGAAGCCGGCACCCCCATGAAGGACATCCGTGTGGACACGGTCTTCCTGGGATCCTGCACCAACTCCCGTATTGAGGACCTGCGCGCAGCTGCAGACATTATTCGTGGCCGTGAGAAGGACCCCAACATCCGCATGCTGGTGGTCCCGGGTTCTGCCCGTGTCCGGTTGGAGGCAGAAGCGGAGGGCCTGGACAAGGTCTTCAAGGACTTTGGCGCTGAATGGCGTTTCGCTGGTTGTTCCATGTGCTTGGGCATGAACCCGGACCAGCTGGAGCCGGGAGAGCGTTGTGCCTCAACATCCAACCGCAACTTTGAGGGACGCCAGGGCAAGGGCGGCCGCACGCACCTGGTCTCGCCGGTGGTGGCCGCGGCCACCGCTGTCCGAGGCACGCTGAGCTCGCCGTCGGACCTTGAGTCCGCTGCCACAGGCACACTGACCGGAATCGCAGTCTAGGAGGATCCCATGGAAGCTTTCACAACCCACACCGGCATCGGCGTTCCCCTGCGCCAGAGCAACGTGGACACGGACCAGATCATTCCCGCTGTGTACCTCAAGCGCATCACCCGGACCGGGTTCGAAGACGCCTTGTTCGCTGCCTGGCGGAAGGACGAGTCCTTCATCCTGAACCAGGCCCCGTTCAACGCCGGCTCCGTGCTGGTTGCCGGACCCGATTTCGGCACGGGTTCATCCCGGGAACACGCTGTCTGGGCGTTGAAGGACTATGGTTTCAAAGCCGTTCTCTCTTCACGTTTCGCTGACATCTTCCGGGGAAACTCCGGAAAACAGGGATTGCTGGCCGCCCAGGTTGCCCAGGACGACATCGAACTGATCTGGAAGGTCCTGGAGAACCACCCCGGTACGGAGATCAAAGTGGACTTGGTCTCCAAAACGGTGGAGTGCGGCAACGTGGTGGCTCCGTTTGAGATTGACGATTACACCCGTTGGCGCCTCCTGGAAGGCCTCGACGACATTGGCCTGACCCTTCAGCATGAGGAGGACATCACGGCCTACGAGGCAACACGCCCGTCCTTCAAGCCGAAGACGCTGCCAGCGAAAGTTGATGCGCTCTAGCCTCTGATAAGAGGCCGCAACCTTGCGGATAACGGACCGGCAGGCCCCCTTTGGACGGGCCGGCCGGTCCTTTTTCGTCCGCGGATCCCTGAGGGCTGATCGGCGGGGCGCCGGGCGGTTCCATTTCGGATCGGTAAAGCGAGCTTCTATGCTTAGCTGGAGCCTTTGTAAGTTTGGGGGGCGAGTAGTCGTGAGGAAACCGGTATAGATGAGTAGTGTTCTGACAATCCGCGGTGGCGTCCCGTTAACTGGACGAGTGACCGTTCGCGGTGCCAAGAACCTGGTGCCCAAGGCCATGGTGGCGGCGTTGCTGGGCAGCGAACCATCGGTGCTGAGGAATGTGCCGGAAATCAAGGACGTAGAGGTTGTCACCAGCCTGCTGCAGTTGCACGGGGTGACCGTGGTGAAGGATCCCGAATCGGGAGACCTCACTTTGGATCCCAAGGATGCGAAGACGGCCTCCAGTACGGCCATTGATGCCCACGCCGGTGATTCGCGGATTCCCATCCTGCTGTGCGGACCGCTGATCCACGCGATCGGTGAGGCCTTTATTCCGGACCTGGGTGGCTGCAAGATCGGCGACAGGCCCATCGACTACCACCTGAACGTCCTGCGGCAGTTCGGCGCCGTGGTGGAGAAGCGCCCGGGCGGCATCCACATTTCTGCCCCGAACGGACTGCACGGAGCCAAAATCTCACTGCCGTACCCTTCAGTGGGCGCCACCGAGCAGGTGCTCCTGAGTGCAACGCGTGCCGAAGGCATCACCGAACTCATAGGTGCGGCCACTGAACCAGAAATCATCGACCTCATTGCCGTCCTGCAGAAAATGGGCGCCATCATCAGCGTTCAAACGGACCGGACCATCCGGATTGAAGGCGTCAAGGACTTGCGTGGCTACAACCACCGCGCCCTCCCGGACCGCAATGAATCCGCGTCCTGGGCCTCTGCTGCCTTGGTGACGCGAGGCGACATCTTCGTAGAGGGCGCTTCGCAGCGCGACATGATGACGTTCCTGAACACCTACCGCAAAGTGGGCGGTGGCATGGACATCGGTGACGACGGCATCCGCTTCTATCACCAGGGTGGCAAGCTCTCCCCGCTGGTCCTGGAGACGGACGTCCACCCCGGATTCATGACGGACTGGCAGCAGCCATTGGTGGTTGCGCTCACGCAGGCCGAGGGCGTTTCCATCGTGCACGAGACCGTGTACGAAAACCGCTTTGGATTCACGGAGGCCCTTGCGCGCATGGGGGCGAACATCCAGGTGCACCGCGAATGCCTGGGCAGCGTTCCTTGCCGGTTCGGGCAGCGGAACTTCCTGCACTCGGCAGTGATTTCCGGTCCCACTCCGCTCCGGGGCACGGACATCGACATCCCCGATCTCAGGGGCGGCTTCAGCCACCTCATCGCTGCGCTGGCTGCCACGGGCACTTCACGGGTTACGGGCATCGACATCATCAATCGCGGTTACGAGCGCTTCACCGAGAAGCTGGCCGGCCTGGGCGCCGATTTCGATATCACCACCACCAAGTAGCGGGGGCTCCTTTGAAGGAATCGGCTAAGAGCCGTGCAACATTCATGCTGCTGGCCGGTCTCGCCCGTCCGCTGATGAACCTCCTGATGGCCAAGAAGTGGGAAGGGACGGAGAACCTTCCCCCCGGCGGCTTCATCGCAGTACCCAACCACTGCACCGAGATCGACCCCATCGTGATCGGGCACATGGTCTACAACCAGAAGCGGCCCCCGCACTTCCTCGCGAAGACGGGCCTCTTCAAGGTTCCGGTGCTGGGGTCCCTGCTGAGAGCGACACGGCAGATTCCGGTTGAACGCTCGACGGCGGGAGCGAACCGTTCCCTGCATGTAGCCAAGGAAGTGGTGGATGCCGGAGGGGCCATCATCATTTACCCCGAGGGAACCCTTACCCGCGACCCCGAGCTGTGGCCTATGAAGGGCCACACCGGCGCGGCCAGGCTTGCTTTGCAGACTGGAGCGCCAGTAGTACCTATGGCGCACTGGGGTGCGCAGGAGGTGTTCCCGCGGTATGCCAAGCGTTTCCATATCTTCCCGCGTAAAACCGTCCGCGTGCTTATTGGCAAGCCTGTAGATCTCAGTGCATTCAGGGACCGGCCGATGGACCGTGCAACACTGACCGCTGCCACTGACGTCATCATGGACGCCATCACGGAACTTCTTGAAACCCTTCGCGGCGAAGCTGCTCCTGCTGAGCGGTGGGATCCGGCTGTCCACAAACAGTCCCGGCATGGCCGTTTCACTGAGGGTGGATCACCTGATGCCCAAGAAGGGGATGGCGGCAAATGAGAACAGAGCACGTCACCGTCAATGCGCCGGACATCGTGGCAGTTTTGGGTGCGGGATCCTGGGGAACCACCTTTGCCAAGGTCCTGGCGGACGCGGCTGCGGCCACCGGATGTGAGCGCAGCATCCGTATCTGGGGCCGCCGGGCCGAAGTGGTGGAGCAGATCAACTCTTCGCACCGCAACGAGCAATACCTTAAGGACATCGAACTCCCGGCGTCGGTCACGGCCTCCACGGATGTGGAGGAGGTGCTCAAGGATGCCACGCTGGTGGTCCTTGCCGTGCCCGCCCAGTCCCTGCGTCCGCAACTGGGGGAGTGGAAGCCGTTTCTAGCCCCCGACGCCGTGGTTGTCTCCTTGATGAAGGGCCTGGAACTGGGCACGGACGCCCGGATGAGCGAAGTGATCGCCCAGGAGTTGGGTCTTCCCGCGTCCCGCGTAGCAGTGGTTTCGGGCCCCAACCTGGCGATGGAGATTGCCAGGGAGCAACCAACGGCGTCCGTTGTCGCCTGCAGCGACGCCGACGCCGCCGCCGCCATAGCGCTGTGCTGCACGGCGCCGTACTTCCGGCCCTACACCAGCACTGATGTTGTGGGCGTGGAAATCGGCGGGATCGTCAAGAACGTGATTGCCCTTGCCGTGGGCATTTGCGAAGGCCGCCAGATGGGCGACAACACCAAGGCTTCGGTGATCACACGCGGACTCGCGGAGACCTCCCGGCTTGCGTTGGCCCTTGGCGGAGAAGCTCACACCATGGCCGGCCTGGCCGGTCTCGGGGATCTCGTGGCCACGTGCTCCTCAGCTCTCTCACGCAACCACACCGCCGGCAGGCTGCTTGGCGAAGGCCTTAGCCTTGAGCAAGTTGCCGAACACATGACACAGACAGCTGAGGGCATCAAATCCGGCCCGGCTGTTCATGAGCTCGCCGGCAAGCTAAAAGTTGAAATGCCCATCACGGCCGCCGTTGTGGCAGTGCTTGAAGGCAGAATGTCCGTTGATGACCTGGGGCCGCGACTGCTGGCCCGGGCACTGAAGTCCGAAGGCGACTACTGATGGTGACTGACCACTCCACCCCTGTTACGGGCCGTCCCCGTGTAGCGATTCTCTTTGGCGGGCGCTCCAGCGAACACGCCGTCAGCTGCGTCACCGCCGCTGGTGTCATGGGCGCGATCGACAAGAACAAGTACGAGGTCATACCGATCGGCATCGCCAAGTCGGGGCAGTGGGTTCTCGCTTCCGGCGACACCAGCGCCTGGTCCTTGAGTTCGGCAGCGCTTCCCGAGGTGGCGCCGTCGGGTAAGACCGTCACCTTGGCCGAGGTTGGCGGTGAGCATCAGCTCATCGTGACCGAACCCAATGCCGTGCCCTTGGAACTGGGTGCTGTGGACGTCGTCTTTCCCTTGCTGCACGGGCCATGGGGCGAGGACGGTACCGTCCAAGGTCTCCTTGAACTCTCGGACACCCGCTATGTAGGAGCCGGAGTGCTGGCCTCGGCCGTGGGAATGGACAAACACTTCATGAAAGTGGTGTTTGAATCCGCGGGACTGAGCGTAGGGCCCTACGTGGCTGTCACGGACCGCGAGTGGACCACTGACGCCGAATCCGTTCGAAAGCGGGTGGATAAGCTGGGGTTCCCCGTGTTCGTCAAGCCTGCCCGTGCAGGCTCGTCCATGGGTATTTCCAAGGTGGACTCGATCGAAGGGCTGGACGCGGCCATCGAAGAGGCCCGCCGTCACGACTTGAAGCTGGTCATCGAAGCCGGCATAGTGGGCCGCGAGATCGAGTGTGCGGTCCTTCAAGGACGTGGCACAGATGCTCCCCGTACGTCCATGCCGGGTGAGATTGCCGTGGCAGAAGGAGAGCATCAGTTCTACGACTTCGCCGCCAAGTATGTTGAGGACGGGGCCGCAGCCCTGAGCTGCCCGGCCGATATGCCGGACGAGGCAATCTCGCGGGTACGCGAACTCGCGGCCGTCGCTTTCGACGCCGTCGGAGCAGAAGGCCTCAGCCGTGTGGACTTCTTCTACACCCCGGCAGGTGAGTTGATCATCAACGAGATCAATACGATGCCTGGCTTCACGCCCAAGAGCATGTATCCGCAGATGTGGGCGGCATCCGGCTTGGCCTACGGGGACCTGATCGATGAATTGATCCATCTGGCGCTGACCCGCAAGACGGGACTGCGCTAACCCCGCCGGAGGTTCCTACTGCGCTGACGGCAGGTTCTGAAGGTCTTCCTGGCCGACGCACTTTCCGGTTGCCTTGATCTTGCCAACCGCGGCTGCCAGCTCGGTCAGAACGGTAGCCGAGCTGATGTTCGCTGCCTCCAGTTTGACCGGATCGATCAGGATTTCCGTGGCTGGTTCCCGACCGAAGGTGGTCAGGGTGTAGACGGGATCGCCTTCCTTGATGACCCAGTCGATGTCATTGACGCTGACGCAACGGTCTGTGGTGGGGCCGGGAACGTTCACGCCGCAGCGGAGGATGACCTGGGACGGATCTCCCCAGGCGGCTGTCGCCTGGCTGTTGGTCTTGCGAAGGGCAGCATCACCGATCTGATCGGGCAGGGCCACCATCATTGGTGCGCAGGCGGGATTGGCGGCGTCTCCGGCGGCCGTGACGTCCACGGCGGGGGCGCAGGCCGACAAAGCGGTGGCGGAAGCGGAGGCCAGGGCGATGGCCAGAGCAGTCCGGCGGAGGGTCTTTCGGTGCATCCATCCACCCTATCCCGCGGGCGCTGGCTGAAAGATTCGCGTTGCCCGGGTCACAATCCTGATGGAACGTGGTGGGGGACTGCCACAGTATTCTGTCGGTGGGTCGCGATAGCGTATGGAGGTACCTGCAGACGAGCCGGGTGCAGTGCGTGGGATGCGTCGGCCACTAAAGAACCGAGCGTCGTGCCAAGAGAAGAATTGAGTGCAGTGCCAGTAGAACAGTTGACCGTCCAAGACCTTTCGGAGTCCGCCCTCCTCGCCAGGATTTTCCCGCGACTGCACCATAGCCCCGGCGTTTTGTTGGGACCCGGAGACGACGCTGCCCTGATTGCAGCACCGGACGGCCGGACCCTCATCTCCATCGACACTCAGACGCAGGATCAAGACTTCAGGCTTGAGTGGCCCAACGGCTACAAGACCACCGGATACGACGTCGGTTGGAAGGCCGCGGCGCAAAACCTGAGCGACATCAACGCCATGGGCGGCAGCGCCACGAGTCTCGTGGTGAGCCTCACCATGCCACCGACCACGCCCGTCGAATGGGTGGAAGCCTTTGCCGATGGCCTCACTGCGGCGATCGTTGGCCTGGGTGCCCCGGACTGCTCCGTGGCCGGCGGAGACCTCGGCCGGGGCAGCGAGCTGGCGGTGACTGTCGCCGTCGTCGGTACTCTTTCCGGTGTGGCGCCGGTCCTGAGGTCCGGAGCCAACCCGGGGGACATCGTGGCGGTTTCGGGAACATTGGGGAGGGCCGCTGCCGGCTGGGCGCTGCTGGAAAGCGGGATTACCTTGGACAGCCTGTCGAGCGAACTGCGGACCTTGGTGGACACCCAGTGCAGGCCGCTGCCTCCGCTGGCCGCCGGCCCCCTGGCCGCGCGTGCGGGTGCCACCGCCATGATGGATATTTCCGATGGCCTGATGCGCGATGGAAGCCGCTTGGCCGGCGCCAGCACTGTGGTTTTGGATTTCGATCCCGCTGCCTTGGAGAACTACGCAGTCCCGTTGGAACCTGCGGCTAAGTTGCTTGGCGAAGATGCCATGCGATGGGTGCTGGGCGGGGGAGAAGACCACAGTTTGCTTGCCACGTTCCCGGCAAGTATTCAGCTACCGCAGGGCTTCACTGCGATAGGCTCGGTGCAAGCCGTTGTCGAGCCGCCAGGCAGTGGCGTCCGGATTTCCGGGCAAACTGCTGACACTGTTGGATGGGATCACTTTGCAGACTAAGATCGCCGCGAATGCGCACGCCATGAAACGTTGGCTCGGCAAGGCGGAGGTGGTCCTCGGTAACCACAGCGACCGCCTCAATGCGATCAACATTTTTCCTGTCGCCGACGGCGATACCGGAACCAACCTCTATCTCACTGTCCGGGCCGCAGTGGCTGCCTTAGGCGGCACTGCGATTGACGCAACGGAGACCGGCAACGACGTCGGGGCGTTGCTGTCCCGGGCCGGGCAGGCGGCCATGGAACAAGCACGGGGCAACTCGGGCACGCTCTTTGCCGTTTTCCTGTGCGCCGCTGCAGAGCCCTTGGTTGGCAAATCCCGCCTCAGCGCCCCGCTGCTTGCCACAGCCTTGAACAGGGCACAGATCCGGGCGTGGTCTGCCTTGAGCGAACCCGTGGCCGGCACTATGCTCTCGGTCCTGGAAGCCGCCGCTCATGCTGCCCAGGAAGTGGACGCGAACCAGAGTGGCGACGACAGCAACCATGCGTTGGGACTGTCCCTCGACGCCGTAGTGGATGCCGCGTACCAAGCGGTTGTCCGGACCGAGGACGAGCTCGCACAGCTTCATGAGGCACGCGTTGTGGACGCCGGGGGCGTAGGTATGCTGCTGGTGCTCGATTGCCTCCGTTCCGCCGTTCTGGGTGAGGAACTCCAGGATGAACTACTCGACGGCCTCCACGGTTACAAGCTGCAGGATCCCCACATCCATGAGCACATGCCCGCCGACGACGGTGTGGAAGTCATGTGCACCATCAATCTTTCGCCCCTGAATGCGGCCATTCTCCGGCAACGCCTGGACGAGATGGGCGAATCCGTGATCATGAGCCAGGTTGGCGGTGCGCAGGGCAACGATGATGACGACGACGAATCCGGCGTGGAAATGAGCTACAGGTGGCGCGTTCACGTGCATGTTCCTGATCCTGAGCCGGCTGTCGCACTCATTCGTTCCTTGGGAGAGCCCACGGACATCGCAGTAAGCCAGTTGGCGATTCCCCGTGACAACGGGCACGAGCCGGCCACCCAGGAATCCTCCGGCAGCGAGTCCGCCAGCATCAACGAAGCCTTCAACGTTCCAGGCCAGTCACGGCATGAATTCTGAGCTGGAACTGCCCCTCGAACGCAGGATCGGCAAGCGCTCCGCGGCTGTCATCGAAAAGCACTTGGGCCTCAAAACCACCGGATCCTTGCTGAACTACTTCCCTCGCAGGTACTTGAGCCGGGGGGAACTGACGCCCATCAGTAACCTTCCGCTGGATGAGGAAGTCACACTGATTGCCCGGGTGCTGTCCAACAGCACGCGCCAGATGCGGGCACGGCGCGGTTCCATCACGGATGTGGTGGTCACTGACGAAGCCGGAGGCAGCGGCGTCCCGGGGACGTTGAAGGTCAGCTTCTTCAACGGGTTCCGGGCGAAGGCAGAACTACTGGCAGGTCGGCGCGCCATGTTCTCGGGGAAGGTGTCCCGTTACGGTGGGTCCCTTGGCTTGACCAACCCGGACTTCCTTCTCTTGGACGAGGACCCTGAAGCCGAGGGGTCCGTGGATCCCGAAAAGCTCGCCGCCATGCCCATTCCTGTCTATCCTGCAACGGCTAAGCTGACCAGTTGGTCCATCCACAAGGTGATTACTGCCTTACTGCAGACCATGGACCTTGATTCCCTGCAGGATCCGCTTCCGGCAAGCATCGTCCGAAGGGACGGGCTGCTGAGCGTGGCTGAGTCCTACCATTTGATCCATTCGCCCGAGACCGCCAAGGATTGGCAACGCGCCCAGGAGCGCTTCCGGTATCAGGAAGCCTTGGTTTTGCAAACGGCCCTGGCACGGCGTCGCGCCCAACTTGCAGCAGAGGAAGCCACTGCGCGTAGGCCGCGGGTGGATGGCTTGCTCGGCACCTTCGATCAAAACCTGCCGTTTACTCTTACTGCCGGCCAATCCGCCGTCGGAAAGACGCTGGCTGAAGAGCTCGGGCGCGACTCTCCCATGAACAGGCTGTTGCAGGGAGAAGTTGGCTCGGGCAAGACCATTGTGGCCCTGCGTGCCATGTTGCAGGTGGTGGACGCAGGCGGCCAGGCCGCACTCCTGGCACCCACGGAGGTCCTTGCGGCCCAGCACTTCCACTCCATCCGGAAGACGCTCGGAGCGTTGGCCCGTGACCACATCTTTGGCGGCGTGGGAATGCTGGGCGGCGACTCGGCCCAGGAAGCCGTGCAGGTGACACTCCTGACGGGTTCCATGCCCACGGCTACCCGCAAGCAGGCAATGCTGGATGCTGCCTCCGGAAATGCCGGCATTGTTATTGGCACCCATGCCCTGCTGAGCGACAAAACCAGTTTCCAGGATCTCGGATTGATTGTGGTGGATGAGCAGCACCGTTTTGGCGTGGAGCAGCGCGATGCCCTCCGGGCCAAGGCGCAGCGGCCCCCACATTTGCTGGTCATGACGGCTACGCCTATTCCCCGCACGGTGGCGATGACGGTGTTCGGTGATCTTGAGACGTCCATCCTTGACGAGCTTCCTGCGGGGCGCGCACCGATTTCGACGCACGTGGTGGGGCTCGCGGAAAATCCGGGATGGGTGGACCGCATTTGGAAGCGTTCACGTGAAGAAGTGGACTCGGGTCATCAGGTCTATGTGGTGTGCCCCAAGATTGGCTCGGACGACGACGGCGATTTCAGCCCGGGCGAAGCGGAACCCAGCGACGCGGACCTTGCGGACGAAGGCCCGGCGCGGGAACTGGCATCGGTGACCGCCGTCGTCGACGCCCTCCTGCAGGAACCCGCACTGGCCGGCGTCCCCGTGGCACCGCTTCATGGGCGGCAGGATCCGCAGGTGAAGTCGGAGACCATGGCGTCGTTCGCCTCCAACAGCACCAAAGTGCTGGTGTCCACCACCGTCATTGAGGTGGGCGTGGACGTTCACAACGCCACGCTCATGGTGATCCTGGATGCCGATCGGTTTGGCATCTCGCAACTCCACCAGTTGCGCGGCAGGGTAGGGCGTGGGGGATTGCCCGGCACTTGCCTTCTGGTGACTACCTTGGAACCGGGGCATCCGAGTCGTCGGCGGCTTGAAGCTGTTGCTTCAACAACCGACGGTTTTGAACTGTCCCAGGAAGACTTGAAGCTCCGCAGGGAAGGAGACATCCTGGGTGCTTCGCAATCCGGCGGACGCTCCACGTTGAAGTTGCTCCGTGTCCTTGACCACGAGGACATCATTGCCCGTGCACGTACTGACGCCCAGGGCCTGGTGTCGGAAGATGCTGCCTTGGACCATCAGCCGGCTTTGGCCGCTGCGATTGATGAATATTTGAACCCTGAGAAGGAGGCGTTCCTTGAACGCGGTTAGAGATCCCCGGTTGCTCGCGCGTGGAGATTCCCTGTGAGCCGGATCATCGCCGGAGTTGGTGGTGGTAACCCGCTGACCAGCGTCCCCGGAACCGCCACGCGTCCAACCACGGACAGGGTCAAGGAGGCGTTGTTTTCCCGGTTGGAATCCTTGGCCGTCATTGACGACGCCCGGGTCCTGGACCTCTACGCAGGTTCCGGATCCTTAGGCATCGAAAGTGCCAGCCGGGGTGCCCGGAGCGTGGATCTGGTGGAGTTCGATGCCAAGGCAAGCGACGTTTGCCAGCGGAATGCGGGCTTGGTCAACCAACTGCTGGGCGGCAAGACGGTCTCCGTTCACCGTTCCAAGGTGGAGTCGTTCCTGGAGCGTGCGAGCGACGCCGACATGTGGGACCTGGTCTTTCTTGATCCGCCGTACCCCTTGGACGAGCCGGCGTTGAGTGCTGTGCTTGAAAAGTTGGCGCCGCACGTGGACGCCGGAGCCGTCGTGGTGGTGGAACGGAGTTCAAGGAGCCCGGAACCGGCGTGGCCCGAGTCCTTGGAGTGTTTTGCCGACAAGAAGTATGGCGAGACCAAACTGTGGTTCGCTGAACCGGCGTAACGCCCCCGGGGACGCTAGGCCGTGATCCGGTCCAGTTCAACGCCCGTGAGGACGGTGGCGGGGTGGGGGCCGCGGGCCAGTAACTGCGCTGTCCACTCCGAAGACCACGGCTTGCGGGTACCCACCAGGATGATGTTGCCCGGGTAGCGGCCGGCGAACATTCCTGTTTCGGCGAAGGCGGCGACGTCCGGCATGGCCTGGCGCAGTGCAGCCACTTGGCTGCGCACCAGCGTGAGCGCAGGTTCATCGCCCACGTTGACGATCAACACGCCCTCGGGCCGCAGCCGCGCCGCTGCTTCTTCGTAGAACCCGCGGCAGGCGATATGGGCAGGGGCCTCCGGCCCGGAGAAGATGTCCAGAATCACGACGTCGAACATCACCCGGGCGGGAAGCTCAACCAACGAGTCGCGGGCATCGCCGATGTGCGTGGTCAATGTGGTTCCGGCAGGCATGGGCAGCTTCTGAAGAACGAAGTCCAGGAGTTCGCGCTCAAGTTCAACCGCATGCTGTTCCGAACCCGGGCGGGTTGCCTGGATGTAGCGCGCCAGAGTGAGGGCGCCCGCGCCAAGATGGAGGGCGTTAATGGGTTGTCCAGGCTCGGCCGCCAAGTCCACCACATGGCCGATCCTGCGCAGGTATTCGTAGAAGATGTCCGAGGGCTCGGCCAGGTTCACGTGTGATTGTTCGGCGCCGCCGATGCTGAGGATGAAGCCGCCCTCAACCAAGGTATCGGCCTCGATCGTGGCGTGCTGCCCTGTGGTTCGGAGGAAACGTGTTGCCTGATGCCGGCCGGAGCCTGCGGCGTTCAGAGCCTGTCCTTCAGGGTGGCGAGGCGTTCGGCGGCTTCTTCAAGGACGTCGGTCTTCTTGCAGAAGGCGAATCTCAGCAGGCTGCGTGTGCGCTCGGCCCCTTCCGGATGGCAAAACACGGGAACAGGGATGGCTGCCACGCCAACGAGCCCCGGTAAGCGCCTGGCAAGGTCAACCGAGTCGAGGATGCCCAGGGGTGCTGTGTCGACATTGATGAAGTAGGTGCCACTCGGGTTGTACACGCCGAATCCGGCAGCGCGCAGGCCCTCGGCGAGGATGTCGCGTTTGTGGCCGAGGGTAGCGGCAATGCCTGTATAGAACTCATCGGGAAGGCCCAGGCCCACGGCAATGGCGCTCTGGAAGGGGGTGCCGGAGCTGTAGGTCAGGAACTGCTTGACGGTGCGCACCGCAGCTACCAGGTGTTCCGGTCCGGTGAGCCACCCGATCTTCCAGCCGGTGAAGGAGAAGGTCTTACCGGCAGAGGAAATCGTGATGGTGCGTTCGCCGGCGCCAGGCAGTGACGTGATCGGGATGTGCGGTACTGAGAAGGTGAGGTGCTCGTACACTTCGTCGCTGACAATGATGGCACCGTACTTTGCCGCCAATTCCACAATCCTGGCCAGGACGGGCTCCGGGAAAACGGCGCCTGTGGGGTTGTGCGGATTGTTCAGAAGGACAATTTTGGTGCGGCTGCTGAACGAGCTTTCCAAAGCTTCGAGGTCGGGGAGGAAGTCCGGGGCAAGCAGGGGAGCCGTGACGTGTTTGCCTCCGGCCATGCCGATGATGGCGCCGTAAGAGTCGTAGAAGGGTTCGAAGGTCAGGACTTCGTCGCCGGGTTGGATGAAGGCCAGCAGGGTGGCTGCGATGGCCTCCGTCGCACCCGTTGTCACGAGGACTTCGGTGTCAGGATCCGGGGTCAGCCCGTAGAAACGTTGCTGGTGTGAGGCAATGGCTTCGCGAAGCGCGGGAACGCCTTTGCCGGGCGCGTATTGGTTGGCACCTGAGGCGATTGCGGACCGGGCAGCGGCTTTGATCTCTGCAGGGCCGTCTTCATCCGGAAACCCCTGGCCGAGGTTGATGGCACCGGTGGACAACGCCAAGGTGGTCATTTCCTCGAAGATTGTGACTCCCAGATTTCCTTCCGGGGAGAGCAAATTGGCTCCTGTGGCGGCCCGTTGCCACGGTGCCGGTCGGGCGTCCTCGGTGGTGTCTGCGCTCATTTTCAAGGAAGGGTTGCTGCCTGCGGATGCCATGTCAGCCATGGTATCCCGGCAAAGTCATGGGGTAGGTTCGTCTCATGAGACGCGCGGTATGCCCTGGATCCTTTGACCCCATCCACAACGGACATCTCGAAGTCATCGCCCGGGCCGCCGGCCTGTTCGACGAAGTCATTGTGGCCGTGTCCACAAATTACGCCAAGAAGTACAGGTTCAGCCTTGAGGACCGCATGGAGATGGCCCGTGAAACCCTGGCCTCCCTACGCGGCATCATCGTTGAGCCCATGGGCGAGGGGCTGTTGGCTGAGTACTGCCGCCACCGGGGTGTTTCAGCCATAGTCAAGGGCTTGCGTTCATCCTCGGATTTCGACTACGAGCTGCCCATGGCCACCATGAACCGCCAGCTGACCGGCGTCGAAACGGTTTTTCTGCCTGCAGAAGCGCACTACCTGCACCTTTCCTCCACCTTGATCAAAGAAATCAACGTCCTCGGTGGGGACATCTCCGACTTCGTCCCCAAATCTGTGCTGAAAAGGCTTCTGGCTGGCGAGCCGCCAACGGAACAGCCGCGCAAGGGGTAGGCTTGACAGGTACCTTGCGCCGTTGCGCCGAGTTCCCCAAGCTGAAACCACCGCGTAGTTACCTGCGCCCGGCGTCGGTTTGAGTCCTCAAGCGTGATCAGGCTAAGATGGTACGTCGGTCATATGTTCTACAGGAGTTCTCATTAAGCGAGATGCAAGTTCGCCCTTGGCGCTGGTAGTCAAGGACCTTGGACGTAGTCCAGGGACCATGCGGACACTCAACGAGCATGTACCTGCGCCAAGTGACCTTGGTGTGGCGCTCATTGGCGTAAAGGAAGGCTCGGATATCGAGCTGGATCTTCGTCTTGAGGCCGTACACGAAGGAATTCTGGTATCCGGAACCGTCGTCGTCGAAGTAACCGGCGAATGCGGTCGATGCCTGGATCCCCTTGCGTATGACCTTGAGGTCAATGTGCAAGAACTTTTCTTCTATGAAGGCGTCGAGCTTTCAGGCGAAGAAGACGATGAAGAGCAACGTCGAGTCGAGTACGATCTGATCGATCTTGAGCCGGTGTTGCGGGACGCAGTTGTCACTATGCTGCCGTTCCAGCCGGTGTGCCGGGAAGACTGCCAGGGCCTGTGTTCCGAATGCGGAGCGCGCCTGGAAGACGAGCCGGGGCACCACCACGAGGTCATTGACCCTCGCTGGGCTGCCCTAGCTGATCTGGCTAAGACTGACCGGCAAACCGATTAGTAAGTGTTCGTCTAAGAGAGAAATGAGATAGCCGTGGCTGTTCCCAAGCGGAAAATGTCTCGCGCAAATACACGCGCCCGCCGTGCCCAGTGGAAGGCAACTGCCCCCAACTTGGTCAAGACCATCGAAAACGGTCAGGTTACCTACAGCCTGCCGCACCAGGCAAAGGTCGTTACTGACTCTGCCGGCACCGCGCTGTTCCTTGAATACAAGGGCCGCAAGGTCGCAGACGCCTAATCTGCCGTACAGGCTGACTAAGGATGTCTTCAACTGAAGAGCTTCTGAAGCGTCTCGGTGTCTCGATTGACACCGAGACGCTTCGTCTTGCTCTGACACATCGCTCATATGCGTATGAGAACGGCGGGATTCCCACCAACGAGCGCCTCGAGTTCCTCGGCGACTCCATCCTGGGATTTTCCGTCACCGATTCTCTTTACCGTGAGAACCCCTCGCTGCCCGAAGGCGAGCTCGCCAAGCGGCGTTCCGCCGTCGTCAGTACGCGTGCCTTGGCCGGAATTGGCCGGGAGATCGGCGTTGGTGAGTTCATTTACCTCGGGCAAGGCGAGAAGCTGACCGACGGCAAGAACAAAGCCTCCATCCTGGCTGACACCATGGAGGCCCTGATCGGCGCCACGTATCTCTCGAACGACATCGAGACAGCACGTCAACTGGTCATGCGCCTGGTGGGCCCGCTCCTGAAGGATGCAGGTGCACTTGGAGCAGGAACTGACTGGAAAACGAGCATCCAGGAGCTGACCGCGAGCCGGCAACTGGGCGCCATCCACTATGCCGTTGAAGGCTCGGGGCCGGATCACGCCCGGACGTTCGAGGCAGTGCTGAATATTGGCGGCACGCCCTTCGGCAGAGGCTCGGGTCATTCCAAGAAGGAAGCGGAACAAGAAGCTGCCGCTGATGCCTGGCGTGCCCTGACCGCCCTGGACTCCACCACCGCCGGTCCTGCTACCTCATAAACCCCATGCCTGAACTTCCCGAAGTAGAGGTAGTCCGCCGCGGCCTGGCCCGTTGGGTTCGTGGACGCACCATCACAGGCGTCGATGTCCTGGATTCACGGTCCATCCGTCGGCACGCGCTTGGCACCGAGGACTTCATCGGCAATCTTGTGGACGCCACCGTGCTCGACGTTGTGCGCCGGGGGAAGTTCCTCTGGATGCCCCTTGCCATGCCGGACTCGCCGGATGGTGACCCCGGAACTAACCCGGGAGACCTCCCGAAGGTGGCGCTCATGGCGCATCTGGGAATGAGCGGTCAACTCCTGATGCAGGACCCGGACGTTGCTGATGAAAAGCACCTCAAAGTCAGAATCAGGCTCAGTACCGTGCCCGATATGCCCGAACAACTGCGGTTTGTTGACCAGAGAATCTTCGGCGGCCTGTTCGTGACGTCCCTGGTGCCAACAGTCGACGGCGGCCCTGGCGGCTTGGGCGAGACGCCGCTGCCGGAGATCGCCGAGGAAGCCTCCCACATTGCCAGGGATCCGCTGGACCCCTATTTCTCGTTCGACGCTTTCTATAAGAAAGTCAAAAGCCGCAAGACAGGCCTGAAGCGCGCGCTTCTGGATCAATCGGTAGTTTCCGGCATCGGCAACATCTATGCGGACGAAGCCCTGTGGCGTGCCAGGCTCCACTACGCCAGGGCAACGGACACACTTCGCCGAGCGGATGCGGAGCGGTTGGTCGAGGCTGCGAAGGATGTCATGAACGCCGCCCTTGACGCCGGGGGGACAAGTTTCGACTCCCTATATGTCAACGTCAATGGCGATTCCGGGTACTTTGCCCGGTCTCTGAATGCCTACGGACGTGCTGGTGAACTGTGCGGACGCTGCGAGGAGATAGGCCTGCGGAGCATCATCAAACGGGAACAGTTCATGAACCGTTCTTCCTATACCTGCCCGGTGTGCCAACCGCGGCCGCGGAATGGACGTTGGTAGGCCCAAAACTGTTCCGGAATCGGGATGGCAATGGCAGACTGTCCCCATGAACAGCTTGGCGTTCCGAATCGCCATCGCGCACGTCAACGCCACCACACTGCCGGTGGCGTCAGTTCTACCTGCTGCCCTTAACGATATGGCCTGGCAACCACCCGGCAACTCAGCCACTTCGGATATGCCATGATGGTGCGGCGGCTGGTGCTTGCAGGCATTTGCCTCGCTGTGCTGATCGCCGCCGCCGCAATCATTCTGGACCAGATGGCTGGGAAGCCAAGGCCCTCTGCCGTCCAAGCCACATCAACATCCGCTCCCAGTGCGGCATCAAGCGCCGCCCCTGCAGGGGGAGCGACTCCGGGCGGCAACCCTCCGTCCGGGAAAACGACAACCGGGAGCCCGGCGACTGGCATTCCGACGTCCGGCACCGACGGCAGCGGAAGCAGCAGCGGTGACGGCGGCCCTGTGGCGGCGAAACCCTTGGAGGTCCTGCCGCCCGTAACGGCAACGCCCACCGGTTTGCCCGAGCCTTCCGCCCCTGCGCCACTAATTACCGGCCCTTTGCCGCAGCCGGGCAGCGCGTCCGGTGAGGTAGTGGACGGATGGCCGGGAGGGGTCCTGAGTTTGCCCGAAGGTACAACAATCGGCTCCACGTCAGTCTCGACGTCCGGTGATGTCCTTCAGGTCGCCGCAGACGGCATCATTGCCAAGCCACAAGCCGAGGTCCTGGCGTCCTTCCGCCAGTCCCTGGTGGCCCAGGGATTCTGGTCGGAGGCTGCGCCGGCTCTGGACGGAGCGATGGCCGAACGGTTCGTGCGAGGCACGGATACGGTGACGGTTTCGGTATCGACTACAGGTACGGGTACCTCACGATTCCAGCTTTTGGGCAGCCTGCGCGCGGCGGCGGACTAGGGGCAGCGATGTACATTTCACTCTCGGACCGCGGGAAACGGGACAAGCCGGAGGGACCACGAACGGCACTATCGAGCGAAGTGCCGTTCCGTTTGTCTCCGGTCATTCTGTGGTTGGGCATTGTGAGTATGGTGACCGATGTTTCCTCTGAGTCGGTCACGGCGATCCTGCCCTTATATGTGACCGGTTTCCTGGGGCTCTCCACCATTGCCTTCGGTTTCATCGACGGCATCAACCAAGGTGCCAGCGCGATCGTCAGGATCGCTGCCGGCTGGGCTGCCGACCGCAGTGGTCACCCCAAACGGATAGCCTTGGCTGGTTACGGCTTATCGATGCTCGCCAGGATAGGTTTCCTCTTTGCCGGCGGGTTTTGGGCCATCACGGCGATAGTCACCGGCGACAGAATCGGCAAAGGCATCCGCACGGCTCCGCGGGACGCCCTGATCTCAGTATCTGCGCAGCCTGAACATCTGGCCCGTTCGTTTGGCGTGCACAGGATGCTGGACAACATCGGCGCTGCCGCCGGGCCGTTGATTGCCTTCTTCGTGTTGCTGATGATCCCCAACGGCTTCAGCACGGTGTTTGTGGTGTCACTGGCCTTCGCGGTCATTGGTGTCGCCGTCCTCGCCTTGGTGGTGCCGGACATCAAGGCACGCGGCCTCCAAGGAGTGGAGGGCCGGGAGGGTCGGCGGCTCTTCGCTTTTTCCTGGAGCCACCTGAAGGAACCGGGGCTGGGAAAGTTGCTGATTGCCGCGGGACTCTTGGGCTTGGTGACCATTGGCGACGGCTTCATCTACCTGGTGCTCCAGGCACGGGACTCTTTCGCTGTCCAGTGGTTTCCGCTGTTGTTCGTCGGTACCAACGTGGTGTTCCTGGCGTTCGCCATTCCGCTGGGCCGGCTCGCGGACCGGGTGGGGAAGATCCCCGTGTTCGTGGGTGGTCACCTTGCCCTGCTGGCAACCTACCTCCTCGCAGCGGCGCCGTTCGGAGGGCTGTGGGCGACTATCGGCTGCTTGATCCTTCTGGGAGCGTTTTACGCAGCCACTGACGGCGTCCTGGCCGCCCTGGCCAGTCAATTGACACCGCCGGGGAAACTCGCCACGGGTATCGCTTCGGCACAGACCGTCGTCGCCCTGACCAGGATGATCGCATCGGCAGGTTTTGGTGTCCTCTGGTATTCAGTTGGTGCACCAACGGCCATGGCGGTGGCGGGAGGATTGCTGGCCTGCACTGTTGTGGCTGTCGCGGTCATACTTCGAGGTGCCCGGGTCATCCCGGCAGCGGAATTAGATGACGCTCATGACGCGGGGCATGACGCATGAGCGGTTCGCTCGTTGAAAGTAAGATGCGGTGGGGTGCCCTTCTTGCCGTCACAGCGCTGGTGTTGGTGGCGGCGGGTATTTACGCGGTGGGGGCGTACCAGCGGTTTGAAGAGAGCAGAAACGCGGTGTCGTCGGTGGGCGTCACAGCGAGCCAGCCGCTTCCGGCTGGCTCATTCGTCCTCTTCCGGAACACGGCGTCGGGCCAGGGCTACGGAAACGCAGCCACGGTCCCGTTGTCGGCTCCCGGCGGATCCCGTGCCGTGAGCGGGCAGGAGTGTGATCGCGTTTACGGAACACGGGACAAAGTGGTGTGCTTGAAAACCAACAGGGGCTTGGTAACAGCGTTTGACGCTGTTGTCCTGGACCGCAACTGGGATCGGGAGCGGACATGGCCGGTCCCTGGAATACCCAGCCGGACCCGCATGAGCGCCGATGGATCCATGATTGCCACCACGGTCTTCGTTTCGGGCCACTCTTACGCCACGTCTGGCTTTTCCACGGCCACCGAGATCAGCCTCCCGGACGGGACCTCCGGCAATCTGGAGGACTTTGCCTTGATGGTCAACGGTGAGCGGCTTCTTGCCACGGACAGGAACATCTGGGGTGTGACGTTCGCGCCCGGCCAGAGTGATGTTTTCTACGCCACGGCAGCTTCCTCGGGACGCATCTGGCTGGTCCGGGGCAGTTTGTCCGCAAAGACCTTGACCGCCATTCACGACAATGTGGAGTGCCCGTCCATCTCGCCGGACGGGCAAAGGATTGCGTACAAGAAGAACGACGGCGGCGCGCTGGCAGCTCATTGGAACGTCGCTGTGCTGGACCTCGCTACGGGACAGGAGATTGTCCTCGCAGAGAGGCGCAGTGTTGATGACCAGATCGAATGGCTGGATAACCACAACCTTCTCTATGGCTTAGCTGACGAATCCACTGACGGAGACAGCAACATCTGGAAGTTGGGAACCGCACCCGGTTCCCAACCCAGCTTGTTCATCGCCCATGCGTGGTCGCCCAGCGTCGTTCGCTGAAGGATCCCAATAGCGTCAGCAAACCCTCAACAAACCGCAGAGCAATCCGCCGGACTGGGTGGGAGTCGGTGACGGACTTGGCGTGGCCGTTGCCGTAGGACTTGGTGAGGCCGTCCCTGTTGGTGTCGCGGTGGCAGTGGATGTGGCCGTTGGAGTTGCTGTGGCCGTCGACGCAGCTTGCTGCTGGGCCGGAGCTGTGGTGGAGTACACCACGTCAACAAAGTAGTTCGTGGCGTTCCAGGAGCTCGTTGGCATCACACCTCCCGAGCCATACCGGTACCGACCGTTGTTCGGGCCTGCGGCGGTGAACACCCCGCTGTTCCAGGTCTGGTTGAAGAACCCTGCCGTCGAGGAGTATCGGCCGTTCGGTGCCCTGTAGGACACCACGTAGGTTTGTCCGGTGACCAGCGGCACGGGTGTTGCCAAGGTGGCGGTTTGCCACCCTGTGGCTGTCTCGTTGGTGAAAGTCACTTGTGCAAGGCGGGTGCCGGCCGAGTTCCACAGCGAGCCCACATGTGTTCCAGTGTTTCCGGTTCCCTTGTAGAAGCGGATGCCGGTTACATTCCCGGCTTGGGACACGGTGAAGGCGGTACCCAGTTCCACTGACAGGAAGTCAGAGTTCGCGGCAACCTGTGGAACCAGCGATCCGAAGATCGTGGATAGTTGCACCGCCGGTGCCGCAGTGGTGAATTGCCAGGCCGTGGTGGGGAATGCCTGCCCTTGCTGGGACACAACGTTTGCCACGCTCACGGAAATCACGGTGCTGGCAGGCAGCGCCGCCGTGGGAGTGAACGTCACGCTCCGGCTGTCGGCGGACAGGACCGCCGTCCCCGCAACCGGGCTGCCGTTGGCCGTCAGGGTGAATGAAGCGCCCGGCCGTATGGCGGACGAGAAGGTAATGGACGGCTTGACGTCCACCGGTATGCCGGTGGCACCCGGCGCCGGAACCTGCTCGGAAATAGTCAACGGCGGTGTGGTCACCGTGAACACCAGATCCACCAGGTAGTTGGCGGTGGAGGAAGCGTTGGGGAAGTCACTGTTGTAGGCGAAGGCTCCGGAATCCGAGGCTGCACGCAGCGGACCACTCGTCAGGCCGGCACCAAATCCACCGGCAGTGTAGGAGTACTTGCCGGTAGGTGACTTGTAGGCCACCACGTACTCTGTATCGGCCTCAATGCTGACAGGCTGGCTGAAGGTGGCCGTTTGCCAGCCCGAACTGGATTCATTGGCGAACGTCACTGTAGCCAGCAGCTGCCCGGTGGTCGTGTAGAGCGAGCCGGTGTGGGTTCCGGTGTTGCCGGCCGCCTTGTAGAACCGCACCCCGGTGACTTGCCCGGCGGTGTCACTGGCAAACCGGACTCCCAGGGACAACGGCACGCCATCGTTCGCATCCGGAGTCGTGGGCGTCACTGTGTCTTGGAAGAGCGTGCACGGGCACACCCCGGGAGTCCGCGGAGGCGGAACCGTGGTGAATGTCCAGCTGCCCCCGCTTGACATCAGCTGACCGGACACTGAGGTGGCAGTGACTGTTGCCGTGTAAGAGGTCCCTGCAGCCAATGGTGCAGAAGGCGTGAACGTCACCTTGCGGGTGGTTTGATCGTAGGTGGTGGTCCCTGCGACGGCAGCTCCGCCGGTGATCTTCAGCCCCAGCGTCACGCTGGATGCCACCGCAGCCTCGGACAGTACGGCGCTGACGGCAGAACTCAGCGGGACACTGGCCGCGTTGGGGATCGGCGAGTGTGAACCGACAGTGAACGGCGGGTTGGGTACGTTGACTATGACGTCCACCAGATAGCTGGTGGTGGAGCGTGCGGAGGCGAAATCACCGCTGTAGGTGTAGGCGCCTGCATCAGAGGCAGCCCGGAGCGGGCCCACGCTCATGCCGGAACCGAACCCGTTGGTAGTGGCCGAGTAGGTGCCGGTCAGTGATTTGTAGGAAACGATGTAGTCGGTGTTCGCAGCCATTTGTACCGGTTGGCTGAACATTGCCGTTTGCCACCCGGAGGCACTTTCATTCGTGAAAGCCACGGTTGCCAGTTGCTGGCCTGTTACCGAGTAAAGGGCACCGTTGTGGGTTCCCGTGTTCCCTGCCGACTTGTAGAAGCGCATGCCCAGGACCTCACCGGCGGAGACACTGGAGAACCTCACGCCCAAGGTCAAGGGAACTCCCTCACGCAGTTCGGCAATACCGGGCGTGACGGAGTCATCAAAGAGGCTGCAAGGGCAGGCGCCCGGGACTGGCAACGTTGCTGCCGTGGTGAAGGTCCACGTCCCCCCAGCTGTGACCGGCCCACCGATCGAATCAGTGCCGGACAACGTGGCGGTGAATTGAGTACTGAAGGCGAGGGCGTTCGACGGCGTGAAGGTCGCCCGCCGCGTGGCAGCGTCGTACGCCGTGGTGCCTGCCACCGGCCCGGAAGGCGACTGCAGGGTCAACTGGACACTGGCCGCGGTGACGGGTTTGGAGAAGACTGCGCTCACCTTGGTGTTGACGGAAACGCTTGAGGATGAAGGAATCGGTGAATGGCCTGATACGGTCATCGGTGAGCTGTCCACGGTGCTGAAGAGGGCGTCGGCGAAGTAATTGCCGCCGTTGTAACTCGTCGTGGGAAAGCCTTGAGACGTGGCATAGACCCCGGCCGGCTCGGCTCCGAAACCACCGGCCACCTTCAGGGGTGCGTCGGTGGATCCGAAACTTGCCCACTGATAGTCCTTGGTGGAGTAATGGCCGTTCGGCGCCCAGTAGGACACGGTGTATTTCTGTCCGGCCGCCACAGGCACAGCTTGGGTGAAGAGTGCGGTCTGCCACCCCGATGCCGTCTCATTGGTGAAGGTCACTGTGGCCAGGCGCTCGCCGGTGGAGCTCCACAGGGACCCGGTGTGGGTTCCGGTGTTGGCTGTGCTCTTGTAGAAGCGGACGCCCGTGATGAAACCGTCTATGGAGGGCGTAAACCTCAAGCCCATCTCGTACGCTCCGCCATCACCTGAATCCTTGACCGTGGGAATGGTCTGGCCGAAGACGCTGTAGGGTCCGCTGAGGGTCAGGTTCCTGACGGTTGCTGCCCCGATGTTGGCGCTATCGTCGATGGCCCGGGCCTGGATTGTTGCCGTGGCGAGGCCCTTTTGGATGTACGTGTAGGTCCAGTTCTGAGTGCCCTGTGCCGGATGCCAGGTGGTGCCGCCATCGGTTGAAACCTCCACCCCGGCCACCACGCCGCCAACATCAGCGGCAGTTCCCGTCACGGTGACGCTGTTTCCGTGGGGTACCGTGGCGCCGTTGGCCGGAGCAGAGATGGCGGCAGTGGGCTTGGTGGTATCGGTGCTGGGCGCCGCGGCAACCAGTCCGGCAGCCCTCGTGGCCGGCTGCGCACCCATGTCGGCCAAAAGATTGACCTGCGCTTGCCTCATGCGGATATCGGCCGGCGCGCCATTGCCGTCGTGCTCCTGGTCCAGGCCCCAAGTCCATTGGACGCTGCCTGCAGAAAAGACCAAAGCACCGCTTGCTGCCCGGTAGAGAGTCACGTTGTGGGTGGTGGTTCCCGGAGCCACGGTGTTGCCGAAGTCCTGGAGATATTGTGGAACACTTCCTACCGTGGTGGACAACCTGACCAAACCCGCCGGCCGGAATCCGTTGTCCAGATCTTCGTTTGACTCGTATCCCACGGTGTGGGGAGCCAAGGCTGCGGAAGAACCAGCGGAAAGCGTCGCCAGAGACGTGTTGCGCCAGAGCCGTGTTTTCCCTTCCTGAGCGGATACTGTCACAGGTAGGTCAGAGAAATTGGACATGTACAGAGTGCCTGTCAACCCATTCTCGGGGAGCCCACCACCGTTGGCTTGCGAAGCGAAGCGAGGATCCCGCCAGGTGCCCGTCCACTGCACTGTGGGGTCAATCTTTTCGTTTGCCCACGTTTCCTTGTAGCAGGTCAGGGTACGGTTGGCTGCGCCATCCACCGCGGAGGGTTCAAACCGTGTCCTCCAGTACATTTCGTTGCCGGAGAGGAACTGGAGATTCACTCCCGCATCCCTCGCGGCCGTGACGTTGGCCCGTTGCGGTCCTGACCAATATTCGTCGTGGCCTACAGACAGGAACACTTTGTGGTTCAATAACTCGGCGCCGTTGCGGTCCGCATCGAGACCACTGATGTAGCTGACGTCGTAGCCATTCTGCTCAAGGAAACGCACCATGGGGTATTCGTTGGCGAAGTAGAAGTCACGGCCATCCGGTCCTCCTCTGGTTGCCATGGGCCGGTTGTAGCTGACCTTATAGGCGCGGCCGTTGACCCCCTGATAGAAGTCAGCGCCCCCGTAGGAGTTGTAGGCCTGCCACGTCTGGTCAGCGGTCTGGAAGACCACTGCGGAACGGTTACCATCGTTACGCACGATGAACGTGATGTGGCTTTTCTCCCCTGTATCAGGCCGCTTCAGCAGGGCGATGTAGACCCCTGAAACGGCTGTGGCCGGCACCTGCCATGTTGCGGACACTGCCCATGTGCCGCAGTCAAAAATGCCTGTGGTGGCGTCACTGCGGCAGGCTGGCTGATTCTGCCGGAGGACCGACGGCGTCACATCGGCGATTTTGCGTGCGCCCAGGCCGCCGTACCAGCCCGTGCGGTAAATCGCGATGGTGTAGCTGGGCGCGCTCGTATCCACCTTGAAGCGGATAGGTTGCCCCGCGTTCACACTGATCTCGGTAGAGAAGCCCTGGATGCTGTCATCACCGGCGCCACTGATGTCCCATTCGGAGGGCGGACTCCCGGCCTTGGAGTTCTCGCACGCCACAAGGTTCACCACAGGATCACATGGGCCCGCCGCAACTGCTGCCGGTGCTGAAAGGGGCAGCAGGGCCGCCACCATGGCAAGCACCAAAGGCACAAGGAAACCTTTGTAGGCCCGCTGCGGTTGGGTAGCTGAAGGACCGGGCATGAGAACTCCTGGAGTGGTACGCCGATTGCTAAGACGGGGCCACGCAATGAAGCGCAACCCCTGCTTGCCGCTCCCCAGCCAGGGTCAAACCAAGATCTTCAGTTGTGAAACTCAGGGTTGGCGCGGATGGGCGTTCCCAAGATCGGGACCGGACCCGGCAATGACCGAACAGAAGTTCAAGCCGACGCCGGACCACAGGAACGAATCCGCCAAGTAACCCTTGGCAGGAGTGTAGGGGTGCGGCATGCCGCCCGCAAGGGCTTCCGCTTTCAGATCCGCAGATTTCGTGCAAACCGCAGTAGATTTAGTGGATACAGACACCCGGGCCATCCAGGAGAACCGAAGCGCCTTGCACCTGAAAAGTTTGACTGTCCGAGGATTCAAGTCGTTTGCGTCGGCCACGACCTTCGACTTTGAGCCCGGCGTCACCGCCGTCGTCGGTCCCAACGGATCGGGCAAGTCCAACGTCGTGGATGCCTTGGCCTGGGTCATGGGAGAGCAGGGCGCCAAAACCCTCCGCGGCGGCAAGATGGAAGACGTCATCTTCGCAGGTACCTCGGGCAGGCCACCGCTGGGCAGGGCACATGTTGCCTTGACCATCGACAACGCAGACAACGCGCTCCCCATCGAGTACAGCGAAGTGACCATCTCCAGGACCCTGTTCCGCACGGGCGGGTCCGAATACGCCATCAACGGCGCACCCTGCAGGCTCTTGGACATCCAGGAACTCCTTTCCGATTCCGGCTTGGGCCGCGAAATGCACGTCATTGTGGGACAGGGCCAACTGGACCGCGTGCTCCATGCGACTCCCGAGGACCGGCGCGGCTTTATTGAAGAAGCGGCGGGAATTCTCAAGCACCGCCGCCGCAAGGAAAAGACTGTCCGCAAGCTCGAAGCGATGCAGGCCAACCTCGCGCGGCTCGGAGACCTCACGGCCGAGATACGGCGGCAACTGACTCCGTTGGGCAAGCAGGCGGAGATAGCCCGCCGCGCCCAAACAGTCCAGTTCGACGTCCGGGATGCCCGTGCCCGACTCCTGGCGGATGACCTCGTTCACCTGACAACCACGCTTGAAAAAGACGTTGCTGACGAGGCTGCCCTCAAAGAGCGCCGCCTCGTGGTTGAGGCAGGGCTTGGCACGGGGAGGCGACGCCAAGCTGCACTGGAGCAGCAAGCCGCCGAGGCCACGCCACGACTGAACGCCGCACGCGAGGATTGGTACCAGCTTTCAGCAACCCGGGAACGGCTCCGCTCACTCGGTTCCCTGGCTACCGAACGCAGGAGGCTTCTGGGTTCGGTGGAGGCCACACCGGATACTGGACGCGACCCCGAACACCTTGAGCGCCAGGCTGCCCGGGTTCGTGAGGAACAGGCCTCCCTTGAGCACGACATCCTCGCCAAGCAGGCGGCTCTCTTGGAGGCAACGGTCACGAAGGACTCGGCTGAGGCGCTCGCCGCTGCGGAGGACAAGCGCCTTACCGCCATGTTGCGGGCTGCCGCCGACCGGAGGGAGGGGCTGGCCAAGTTAGCGGGCCAGGTGGCCGCAGCCAGATCCCGGGCTGAAGCTGCCGAGGCCGAACGTGGTCGCCTCAGGGAATCGTTGGCTGCCGGTGATGATCGGCGTCGCACGGCGCAGAGCGAGTTCACTGCACTGGAGTCACAAGTGGCCGGCGTCGAAGACGGCGAAGAAAGCCTGGACGCCGAGTACGAGAATGCCAACGACGTCCTGGATGCAGTCAGCAGGGAAATCGAGGAGCTGAAAGCCTCTGAACGGGAAGCTGTCCGTGAGCGGGACGCCCTGGTGGCTCGACGCGATGCCCTTCAACTTGGGCTCAACCGCAAGGACGGGTCCGGAAGCTTGTTGACCGCCGAAGGCGTCCTCGGACCTTTGGCTGCTTTGGTGACCATCGAGCCGGGATACGAGGCTGCCGTGGCCGCCGCCTTGGGCAGCGCTTCGGACGCCCTGGTGGTTGCCGATACCGACAGTGCCCTGGCAGCCATCCGGCGACTGAAGGATGACGACGCCGGGCGGGCAGCACTGCTTCTTGCCGGAAGCGGCACCGCACGGGAGGGCCTCCGTGCACACCCCGCACTGCCCGCAGGTAGTCGTTGGGCAGCCGACGTTGTCAGGATTACTGATCCAGCTGCCCAAAGCGCGTTGGGGCTTTTGGCCCGTACCGCCGTCGTTGATGATGTGGAGGCTGCGGCGGCTTTCCTCGCCGAACAGCCCGACATCAGGGCCGTTACCCGCGAGGGAGACGTCCTGACTTCCCTGACAATCACGGGAGGTTCGGCCAGCGCGCCGTCGCTGCTGGAAGTTCAGGCGGCAGTGGACGACGCCGTTGCCCGGCTTCAGGAGGTCACGGCCCGTCTGGAACGTGGACGCTTCACCCTTGCTGGGGCTCAAGCGCGCCGTGCCGAGGCTCAGGATCGCGCAGACACTGCGTTGGAGCGCCTGCATGAATCCGACGCCCGCCTTGCCGCCGTAGCTGAGCGCCTGGGTCACCTCAACTCTGTCCTTCGCAGTGCCGTTGGCGAAAGCGAAAGGCTCGCTGCGTCCATGGCCAAAGCCGAAGCCAACATCGCAGAGGCCCAACTGGACCTGGAAGTCGCTGCCGAACGTCTTGCGGCGGCCCAGGAAGCTCCGGATGAGGAGCCGTCCACGGATCGGCGGGACGAACTCGCTGCCCAAGCCAGGGCTGCCAGGGCATCAGAAACCGAGGCCCGGCTCGCGCTGAGGACGTCGGAAGAGCAGTTGGGAGCCATCAGCAACAGGGCGGCATCGCTTGAACGGGCAGCGGCTACAGAACGCCGTGCCCGTGAAGAGGCCGCCCGACGCGCGCAACGCCGCCGCGCGCAGGCGCAGCGCGCGGCGGCGGTCGCGTCAGCGGTGGAACAGACGCTCAGGTTCATCGACGTTTCCGTGGAACTGGCCGGATATGATCGTGACCTCGCCGAACAGAAGCGGGAGCAGCTGGAGAAGGAACTGGCAGAGGTCCGCTCCGGCAATGACGCCTTGGCGCGGGAGCTTGCCGAACTGACAGATTCGGTGCACCGGGATGAGATGGCGCGGACACAGCAGCGGCTACGCATCGAGGCCTTGGAAGCGCGGACCATTGACGAACTGGGACTTTCAGCTGAACAGCTCCTTGCCGATTATGGCCCCGATCAACCAGTTCCGCTGCCACCTGGATCCACCACAGATAAGTGGGCTGAACTCCGGGCGCCCGTTGATGAAAACGGCGACGCCATCATTGAAGGGATTCCGTTCGTCCGGGCAGAGCAGGAGAAGAGGCTGAAGAAGGCCGAGCGCGAGCTCGCCGCTCTGGGCAAGGTGAACCCTCTTGCTTTGGAAGAGTTCGCCGCCCTGGAAGAACGGCACCAGTTCCTGAGCTCGCAGCTTGAGGACCTCAAGTCCAGCCGTAAGGACCTGTTGGACATCATCAAAGAGGTGGACAACCGTGTCCAGCAGGTTTTCACCGAGGCCTTTGCTGACACGTCAGCCCAATTCGACCACGTCTTCGCCAGGCTCTTTCCCGGCGGTGAAGGCAGGTTGGTTCTCACTGACCCTGACGACATGCTCAATACCGGGATTGAAGTGGAGGCACGGCCGGCGGGCAAGAAGATCAAGAGGCTTTCGCTGCTTTCCGGCGGGGAGCGCTCGCTCACGGCAGTGGCGCTGTTGGTGGCCATCTTCAAAGCACGTCCCTCGCCGTTCTATGTCATGGACGAAGTGGAGGCGGCGTTGGACGACACCAACCTGGGCCGGCTCATCACCATCTTCGAAGAACTGCGTGAGTCCAGCCAGTTGATTGTGATTACACACCAGAAGCGCACCATGGAAGTGGCAGATGCCCTTTACGGAGTGACGATGAGGGGCGATGGCGTCTCAACCGTCATCAGCCAGAGGCTCGGTGCCGGGGCGTAGCTTTATGAGAAGGTAGGGGAGTGAACGATTTCCTACCCATAATTCTGTCCATTCTCGCTGCGCTCGTAGTGGTCGGCGGACTCGTGCCGGTACTCATGAAAGCCCGGAAGACCGGCGCCAAATACCCCGGAACACGCGACGCGAACGATCCCGTCCAGTCATCGGCAGCAGGCGGCGGAACGCTTGTGGAGGACCGTCCGGATGCGGTGAAGGCGCCGGCTCCCACCTTCGACGGCGCTGTGCAGGACACGGATGTCCCGGATGACGCTGCCGGGCTCGAAACCATCGCCATTGACACTCCGGCGCCGGTGGAAGGCAGGCTCACCCGCCTTCGCGCCCGCTTGATCAAGTCCAACAACATCCTGGGCAAGGGTCTCCTGGCTCTGTTGTCGGGCGACAAGATCGACGAAAACGTGTGGGACGAGGTAGAAGAAACCCTCCTGCTGGCCGACCTTGGCACAGAACCCACCATGCAGTTGGTGGACGCCCTGCGTGAGCGCGTGAAGGTGCTGGGTACCCGGAGCCCGGAGGACGTCAAGGCGATGCTCCGAGAGGAACTCATCAAGCTGGTTGATCCAGGGATGGACCGTTCCTTGAACGTCGAGCGCAAAGGCGACCGTCCCGCCGTCGTGCTTGTTGTTGGGGTGAACGGCGTTGGTAAAACCACCACAGTGGGCAAGCTGGCACGGGTGCTGGTAGCTGAAGACAAGGACGTCCTGTTGGGCGCCGCTGATACTTTCCGCGCTGCTGCTGCCGAGCAGTTGGCCACGTGGGGCCAGCGCGTGGGTGTTCCCACGGTCAAGTCCGACATCGACGGCGCCGATCCCGCTTCTGTGGCCTACGAAGCCGTGAAAGCCGGCATCGACCAGGAGGTGGACGTCGTCATGGTTGACACGGCGGGACGCCTGCAAAACAAGACCGGGCTGATGGATGAACTCGGCAAGGTCAAGCGGGTCATTGAGAAGCTGGCCGAAGTGGACGAGGTCCTGCTGGTCCTGGACGCCACCACCGGACAGAACGGCCTGAACCAGGCCCGTGTTTTCGCGGAGGTAGTGAACATCACCGGCATCGTGCTGACGAAGCTGGATGGAACTGCCAAGGGCGGAATTGTTGTGGCTATCCAGAAGTCGCTGGGTGTCCCCGTGAAGCTTATTGGCTTGGGTGAAGGCCCGGACGACCTCGCACCGTTCGACGCAGAAAGCTTCGTGGACGCACTGCTCAACTAGCGTTGTGGCCGGCGGGGGAGTGCTTCGAAGGCTCCCGCGCCGGCAGCCAGGCTAAGGCGGTGAGGAGGAGCACGCCTCCGGTGATGCCGAACGCCCAGCCGTAGCCGAGGCGGTCGGCCAGCAGCCCGGCCACGATCGGACCAACGATCGCCCCGGTATCAGCCGCCATTTGGAAGATCGCCAGTACCTTCCCTCCCGAGCGGCCGCGGCCGATGACGTCGGCGACGGCGGCCTGCTGCGCCGGGCCCAGCAATCCAGAGCCGAAACCCGCCACCGCGGAAGCGATGAGGAATCCTGTCAGATCAGTGCTGAGCCCGATGACGCCGGTGGCCGTGCCCGTGATGACCAAACCGGGGATCAGCAGTGGCTTACGTCCCCACGCGTCGGCGAGCCGCCCGCTGAACGTCAGGGCAAGGGCGTTGCCCACGGCAAAGATGGCCAGCGCCCATGCTGCGGTCTCGGGCGCTGACTGCAGGACAGCAACGGCGAACAGCGGGATGGTGGCCATCCGGACGCCGAACGTCACCCAGCCGTTGCCGAAGCTTGAGAAGATGGCGGCGCGGTAGGCAGAGTCAGCTAAGGCTTCCTTGAGGGTCATGGCCGGGGCAGGTGCGGTCTCTCGTGCTTCATTTCCTTCACCGCTGAGCATGGTGCGCACCACCAAGGCGGCCACCAACAACGCTCCTGCGTAGGCAAGGAAGGGTACCCGGAGGCCGAAGCCCGCCAGCAAACCACCCACTACCGGACCCAGAACACTTCCTATCAGGAATGCCGAGGCGTAGGCACCGGACACGCGACCCCTGCGCTCGGGCGGCGCCAGACGGATCAACAGTCCCATAGCGGCAACTGTAAACATCACCGAGCCGGCTCCACCGAGACCACGGAAGATCAGTAGCTGCCAATAGTCCTGCGCGAAGGCGCATGCCGCGGTGGAGACTGCAACGATCAGCAAGCCGGTGACGTAGACGTTCCGCTCGCCGAACCGTCCGATCAAGGCGCCGCCTGCAGGTGCGAAGACCAACCGCATGAACGCGAAGATACTCACAATGACGGCGGCAGCAGTGGCGCCGACGTCGAAGGTGGTGGCGAACTGCGGCAGGACCGGGGCCACCAGGCCAAAGCCCAACGCGATCAGGAACGCCGCAGCCAACATCACCTTGATATCGCGCGGAAGGGGAGTCTTCTCCGGCCTGATCCTTGGGGCTTTGACGGATCTGGGCGACTCGGTCATACGGTGCTGGTCCTTCAGGTGAGATTCTGGGTGATACTTCGGGGGCTATAGAGGTGCATGTGGTCCAAAACCGGGTATTTCCGGTGAAGTCCGACGCCTGAAACATATCCGTAACACCGGGGATATGCACCATTTACGTTGGGGAGGTTGTTGTAACGAGCCCGCAATGTAAAACCTGCGCAGGTGAAACACGGCGGCACAAAACTCTTAAGCAGGACGCAAACGGCGTCAGGACAGCGGTTGAACCGCAGATCTAGCAAGAGAGGAACGTGCACCATGGAACTTACCGCAGGTCACGTATGGGTCATGGTGGCGGCGGCGCTTGTGCTGTTCATGACACCTGGTCTGGCATTTTTCTACGGCGGCATGACACGCGCCAAAGCAGCCCTGAACATGATGATGATGAGCTTCATCTCCATCGGCATCGTCGGGGTTGTCTGGGTGCTGTGGGGCGCTTCGATGAGCTCGGGCGAAGGCTTCATGCAGGTTGTGGGTAACCCGTTCGCTGCCTTCGGTCTGGCCGGAGTGGAGACCACCCCGGACGCGATGATCAAGATTGGCTACGCAGCAACCTTCGCCATCATCACCGTTGCCCTCATCAGCGGCGCCATCGCCGACCGCGCCAAGTTCGGCGCCTGGAGCATCTTTGTTCCGGTCTGGGTAACCCTGGTCTACTGCCCGCTGGCCTACATGGTCTGGGGTGGTGGCTTGTTCGGCCCCGAAGGCGCAATCGGCAAGGCTCTTGGCCCGGCCATCGACTTCGCGGGTGGCACCGTGGTGCACATCAACGCCGGTGTGGCGGCACTCGTCCTGGTTCTCATCATTGGAAACCGCCGTGGCTTCGGCAAGGACCCGAACCACCGCCCGCACAACATCCCCTTCGTAATGCTCGGCGCTGCAATTCTCTGGTTCGGCTGGTTTGGTTTCAACGGTGGCGCAGCTACCACCGCTGAGCAGGCGGGCTTGATCTGGATCAACACTTTGGCAGCCCCTGCGGCAGCCATGATCGGCTGGCTCATCACCGAACGCATTCGTGATGGCCACCCGACGTCGCTCGGTGCAGCATCCGGTGTTGTAGCCGGTCTGGTTGCCATCACCCCGGCCTGCGCAAACGTGGACCCCATTGGTGCCCTCGGCCTGGGTGTAGTCGCCGGTGTTGCCTCGGCCTTGGCGGTCGGCCTGAAGTTCCGTTGGGGCTTCGATGACTCCTTGGATGTTGTAGGCGTCCACCTCGTTTCCGGCATCATCGGCACCGTGGCCCTTGGCTTCATTGCCAAGTCCACTGACGGAGTGGGTGGCGGTCTCTTCTACGGCGGCGGCATGGCCCAGATGTGGGCACAGCTCGCAGCAGCCGGTATAGCGATTGCTTTCTCGGCAGTCATGACGGCCATCATTGCCTTCGCCATCCACAAGACCATGGGCTTCAGGGTCTCCACGGAGCAGGAGAACGTTGGCGTGGACCTCAGCCTCCACGCTGAGACGGCCTACGAGTTCGGAGTCAACGGCCACGGTGGCAGCTTCCAGCCACTGCACAATGCCGTGACAGGAAAGTCCGACCCCGCTGCAACCAAGACGCCCGCTGAAGGCAAGGAGAGTGTCCAGGCATGAAGCTCATCACAGCGATCGTCCGTCCCGAAAAGCTTGAAGCAGTCCGGGAAGGCCTCGAGTCATACGGGGTCCAGGGTCTGACGGTCAGCGCGGCCAGCGGCTACGGCCGCCAGCGCGGCTACACCGAGGTGTACCGGGGTGCCGAGTACAACGTGGATCTTCTGCCGAAGATCCGGATCGAGGTCCTCGCCACGGACGAGCAGGCAGACGACATCCTGGATGTCCTGATCGCCAGCTCAAACACAGGCCGCGCCGGTGACGGCAAGGTGTGGACCGTGGATGTCTATGAAGCAGTAAGGGTCAGGACCGGGGAGCGCGGCGCGGCCGCAATCTAAGTCCCATGATCAACAAGAAGCGGGCCGGGTACCACTGAAAGGTACCCGGCCCGCTTGCGCTGTTTACTCTGGCTTTAGTCCACGACGTCGGTGGGCCAGCCCGCCGGGCCCGCGCTGCCGGCGTCGTACTCTTCCAGCGGGACGTCGCCAGATTCCCAAGCCCGGAGGACGGGCTCAATGATCCGCCAGCAGTCCTCGGCGGTATCACCCCGAACTGACAACAACGGATCGCCGTTGAGGATGCCTTCCAGCACTTCACCGTACGGAAGCATTCCTGCAGCGTTGAGCTGGGCCACCAAGCTTGCGCGGTCCAGCGTGAAGATGTCGCCGGGGCCGTTCACATCGACGTCGAGTTGGAGTACATCCGGACCGAAGCCGATCCGCAGCTGGTTGGGAGAGTCCACGCCGGAGAATCCCTTGGGCAGGTGGGGGACAGGGCGGAAGGTGATCACGGCTTCCTTGCGCCGGTGTCCCAGGGCCTTGCCGGAGCGAAGGATAAACGGGACACCCTTCCACCGCCAGTTGTCGATTTCCACCCGGACTTCGGCCAGGGTTTCGGTGCTGCGGGAAGCGTCCACGCCTTCTTCGGCAGCGTAATCCGGCACCGTCCGTTCCCCCAGCGTTCCCGCGGTGTATCGGGCGCGGCGTGTGGAGCCGCTGTACGGGGCTTTGATGCTGCTGGCCCGCAGGACCGTAGCCACGGCATCACGCAGGTCCCGTTCTTCGATGGTGGCCGGGGCGTCGATGGCCAGGAATGCCATGATGTGCAGGAGATGGCTCTGGATCATGTCGCGAAGGGCGCCGGCAGTGTCGTAGTACCGGGCCCGGCCCTCAAGGGCCAGGTCCTCATCAAAGATGACCTCTACCTTCTCGATGTGGTCCCGGTTCCACACGGGCTCCAGGAACCTGTTGGCGAAACGAAGGCCTAGGATGTTCAGTACTGTCGCTTTGCCCAGGAAGTGGTCCACGCGGTGGATGTGGTCTTCGGGGACCAGCGCGGCAAGAGTCTTGTTGAGCTGGTGCGCAGACTCCGTTCCGGAGCCGAACGGTTTTTCCATCACCAATCGCGTTCCCGGGAGCAGCTGATCCGGGTGGAGAACCTCGCAGGCCTTCTGGCTGACGTGGGGCGGCAAGGCGAAGTAGATGGCCACCGGCCCTTCCAGTTGGGCCAAAAGCCCGGCCAGCGGTCCGTCTGCGGTGACGTCCACCTGATGGTATTCGGTGGATTCGGCGACGGCAGCCAGCGCAGCGCGGCCTTCGGTGTCGGCCGCGCTTGACGCCGCAGCGAAGGCACCGGTGACCCGTTCCTGCCACTGGTCAGGGGACCACGGGTCAGAGCCCGCCCCCACCAAACGAAGTCCGGGCGCCCGGCCGGAAGCCAGTAGGCCGGCCAGGCCCGGCAGGAGCAGCCTGCCTGTGAGGTCCCCGGACGCGCCGAGGATGAGCAACGTTTTTACAGTTGTTTTGCTGGTCACTGTGCCAGCATGCCATCTTGCAGGTGCGACTTGGTACCCTAGATAGTCGAGTCCCGTAGTCGAAACAGATTTGTTGGCTGAGAGCTATTTGCCGGGGCAAGAATGATCAGGACTATGGCGTGCCGCATTGGCCGCCATTCGTAGACCATCGAAAGAAGTGCACGGCGCGTGTTCAATTCACTCTCTGACCGGTTGACAGCAACCTTCAAGAACCTTCGTGGCAAAGGCCGCCTCACCGAGGCTGATGTTGATGCCACCGTTCGGGAGATTCGCCGTGCCTTGTTGGATGCGGACGTTGCAGTATCCGTGGTCCGCGAGTTCACCGGCCGTATCCGTGAACGTGCCTTGGGCGCCGAAGTCTCGGGAGCCCTGAACCCGAGCCAGCAGATCGTGAAGATCGTCAACGAGGAACTCAAGGAGATCCTTGGTGGCGAAACCCGCCGCATCCGTTTGGCCAAGACCGGTCCCACCATCATCATGCTCGCCGGCCTCCAGGGTGCCGGTAAGACCACCCTGGCCGGCAAGCTGTCCAAGTGGCTCAAGTCCCAGGGACACAGCCCCCTGCTGGTGGCCTGTGATCTTCAGCGCCCCAATGCAGTGACCCAGCTGCAGGTTGTGGGGCAGCGTGCCGGCGTCCCCGTGTTCGCTCCGCACCCCGGTGCTACGTCCGAGCTCGAGCACCCTGCCGGCGATCCCGTGGCCGTCGCCAAGGCCGGTGTCGAGGAAGCACGTCAGAAGCTGCACGACGTCGTGATTGTTGACACCGCCGGCCGCCTTGGCGTCGACGCCGAGATGATGGATCAGGCCCGCCGCATCCGTCAGGCGATCATCCCCAACGAAGTCCTCTTCGTCATTGACTCCATGATCGGCCAGGACGCTGTCAACACGGCGATGGCATTCGATGAGGGCGTCAACTTCACCGGAATCGTGCTGTCCAAGCTCGACGGCGATGCCCGCGGCGGTGCCGCACTTTCGGTCGCGTCCGTGACTGGCAAGCCGGTGATGTTTGCTTCCACGGGTGAAGGACTGGATGACTTCGAGCTCTTCCACCCGGACCGCATGGCTTCCCGCATCCTGGACATGGGTGACGTCCTCACACTGATCGAGCAGGCCGAGAGGTCGTGGGACAAGGATGAAGCTGCCCGGATGGCGAAGAAGTTCGCTGACCAGGAAGACTTCACCCTGGACGACTTCCTCGCCCAGATGCAGCAGATCCGCAACATGGGCTCCATGAAGAAGATGCTCATGATGATGCCGGGTGCGCAGAACATCCGCCAGCAGCTTGAGAACTTCGACGAAAAAGAGATCGACCGCGTTGAGGCAATCGTCCGCTCCATGACCCCGCACGAGCGGGTGGCTCCGAAAATCATCAACGGTTCCCGCCGTGCCCGTATCGCCAAGGGCTCCGGTGTGCACGTCTCTGAGGTCAACGGCCTGCTGGAGCGGTTCGCTCAGGCCCAGAAGATGATGAAGAAGCTGGCCCAGGGCGGCGGCATGCCGGGCATGCCCGGGATGCCTGGCCTCGGAGGCCCCGGCGGCGGACGCAAGAACGGGAAGAACGCCCCGAAGAAGAAGGCTCGCTCTGGCAACCCTGCCAAGGCAGCCCAGGAGCTGCGTGACGCTGAGGCCAAGCGGGCCAACGCGGCCTCGGCAGCACCCACGGGCGCGGCTTTTGGTCAGGGTGCAGCGGACTTCGACCCGTCATCGCTCAATCTTCCCAAGGGCTTTGACAAGTTCCTCGGAAAGTAGATAGTGCGTCCTAAGGAGCCGGGCCCCCGGCTCCTTAGGATGTTAGAGCCGTGGAATAGGCTGAATCAATGCATAAGCAGCGCGTAGTTTTCGTCCACGGCCTGGGCAGTTTCGGTGCTGCGGCGTGGCCGAAACAACATGGCATGGCCCTCGCTTATGACGCCCTCTTCCTTCGGCGGCACGGCTTTGACGCCGTCGCCGAACCCACGGAATCCAATGTGGCGGCGGACGTTGCCATTGTGATCAATGCCTTGATTGATTCCGGTGGAGGCCACATTGTGGCACACGAACAAGGCGCCATCTCCGCCATGCTGGCAGCAATCGAACACCCCGATCTGGTGCATTCGCTCACTTTGGTGGAGCCCGCATGTTTGTCCCTGACGGCTGAGCTTCCGGCTACGGGTTCCCACCGGGCACTCATGGAACCGCTGTTCGACGCCCGCACCCAACTCAACGACGCCGATTACCAGCGTGAATATTTCCGCCGGGCTTTCTCTGCTGAAACGGGTGGGCTGGACACTGCAGAAGCCCGGCGTTCCGCCCGCAGGCTCAGGCTCCAGGCACCGCCATGGGAGGCGCCGCTCCAGATCGTTCCAGGGGTCCCCACCCTGGTCCTCACCGGCGGGTGGGAACCCCTCTACGAGGAAATTGCAGGCTACCTCCAGGAAACCGGTGCCCTCCGCCGCGTGGCAGCGGGCGGACACCGGCCCCAGGATTCCGTTGACGGCGATCAGGCTATCCGCTCGTTCATCGCCGATGTTGGCCGGGCGAGGTCAGCTCAGGCTTCCTGAGCTCCTGCCGTGGTTCGCGGGGACCTGAAGCTCCGGCAGGTACACCTTTCCCCCGGAAGCCAAAAACTCCTCGCTCTTCTCGCGCATCCCGTGATACAGGCCTGCGATTGCAGCCTGGGATTCTGCGGAACCGTATTCGTCGCGGATGTCCTGGCTGATGCGCATCGAACAGAACTTAGGTCCGCACATGGAACAGAAATGGGCGGTTTTGGCGGGTTCTGCAGGCAGTGTCTCGTCGTGGAACGCTTCGGCGGTGACAGGGTCCAAGGACAAAGCGAACTGGTCCCTCCAGCGGAATTCGAACCTCGCCTTGGACAGCGCATCATCACGTTCATGTGCTCCCGGATGTCCCTTGGCGAGGTCAGCCGCGTGCGCCGCGATTTTGTACGTGATGACGCCAGTCTTGACGTCGTCCTTGTTGGGAAGCCCCAAGTGCTCCTTCGGGGTCACGTAGCAGAGCATTGCGGTGCCGTAGCGTGCAATTTCCGTGGCGCCGATGGCCGAGGTGATGTGGTCATAGCCGGGGGCTATGTCGGTAACCAGTGGACCCAAGGTGTAGAACGGCGCACCTTTGCACAGTTCCTGCTGGCGCTCAACATTCTCCCGCACCAGATGGAAGGGAATGTGGCCGGGGCCTTCCACCATGACCTGGACGTCGAACTCCCACGCCCGCTGTGTCAGCTCCGCGAGCGTATCCAACTCGGCGAACTGCGCGGCGTCGTTGGCGTCCGCAATGGATCCAGGACGCAGCCCGTCTCCCAGGGAAAACGCGACATCGTACTGGGCAAAGATTTCGCACAGCTCGTCAAAGTGCGTGTAGAGGAAGTTCTCCTGGTGGTGAGCAAGGCACCAGCCGGCCATGATGGAACCGCCGCGGGATACGATGCCGGTGACCCGGTTGGCGGTCAATGGCACGTACCTGAGCAGAACGCCCGCATGGATGGTCATGTAGTCCACGCCCTGCTCGCATTGCTCGATCACGGTGTCGCGGAAGATCTCCCACGTCAGCTGGTTGGCCTCGCCGTTCACCTTCTCCAGCGCCTGGTAAATGGGGACTGTTCCGATGGGAACGGGCGAGTTGCGGATGATCCATTCACGCGTGGTGTGGATGTCGTCTCCTGTGGAAAGATCCATCACCGTGTCAGCACCCCACTGCGCCGCCCACTGCAGTTTGTCCACTTCCTCGGCTATGGAACTGGTGACTGCCGAGTTGCCGATGTTGGCGTTGATCTTGACCAAGAATGCTTTGCCGATGATCATCGGCTCGGATTCGGGGTGGTTAATGTTGTTGGGGATAATCGCCCTTCCCGCGGCGACTTCGCTGCGGACGAGCTCAACATCGCAGTTCTCCCGCAATGCGACGAAGTGCATTTCCGGAGTGACGACGCCTTGTTTCGCGTAGTGCATCTGCGTGACGGTCTTACCGTCGACGGCGCGGCGCGGCACCGGCTGCGCGCCTTTCCACTCCGCTGAAGCTGCTCCCCGCCGAACTGCGGATTTACCGTCATCGAGCAGGTTCCGTTCGCGCCCCGAATACGCTTCAGTGTCTGCCCGGGCTTCAATCCATGGGGTACGGAAAGGCTCCAGACCTACCACGGGGTCACTGCCTGGGCCCGCTGTCCGGTAAACATGTAGAGGCGGGTTGGCCAGGCCGTTGGGGGAGGGTTCCAAGGCGATCTCCGTAACGGGAACCCGAATGCCATGGCGGGGATCTTCCAACCAGGCCAGCGAGTGGGACTTCAACGACTGCGTGATGGCCTCATTTTGGCCCGCGTTCGTCCCGTTTTGGGCAGGGCTGTGCTGTGTTTCTGTGGTGCTCAAGGGAATACTCACTTCCTTCGCCGGCATTACCCGGACAGGTTCAACGGTCGCAGACTGCGTCAGTCCGATCTCAGCCCCTGCAGGGGCCCCCGTGTGGTCGTAGACGAAGCTACCACAGCTCCGAACAGCGGCCCAGTCACATGCATGCAGCGGGCCCTGCAGCGCTACCCCAGCTACGCTTTTGCCATGGCCACCATCATCGAATTCATTGGACCTGTGCTCGTCTCGGCGAACGAGGAGCGTGAAGGGATGTGGTCCGTGGATGGAGTTGTGACCTTCCAGCGCCCCACGGTCACGCCGGACGTTGTGTTGGAGGGGTGGGTTCTGCCTGGTTTGGTGGATGCCCACTGCCACATCGGGCTAGGGGCTGGCGGAGCGGTTGATGAGCACGCCACCCTGGCTCAGGCCCAAGCGGACCGTAACGCCGGAACGCTGCTGATCCGCGATTGCGGATCGCCCAGCGACACGCGCTGGGTCCAACAGCGAACTGACCTGCCCCGACTCATCCGTTCAGGCCGGCATATTGCCAGGAGCCGGCGCTACCTCCGCGGCCTGGGCCACGAGATTGAACCGGAGCAGCTGGTGGAGACCGTCCGAAAGGAAGCAAGGGACGGTGATGGCTGGGTAAAGCTGGTGGGCGACTGGATAGATCGTGGCGTTGGCGATCTCGCCGCATCGTTTCCTGCAAAGACCGTGAGGGACGCCATCTCGGCCGCGCATGATGAAGGTGCCCGGGTGACGGCTCATTGCTTCGCCGAGGACACCATCGACGACATGCTCGATGCCAACATCGATTGCATCGAGCACGCCACCGGCCTCTTGCCTCGGCACATTCCGCGGTTGCTGGAGCAGTCAGTCCCTATTGTGCCCACCTTGGTCAACATCGCGACGTTCCCGGATATCGCCGCGCAGGCCGGGCCAAAGTTCCCCGGGTACGCAGCCCATATGACACGTCTGTGGGAGCGCCGGCGGGAGCGGGTGCTGGAAGCATTCGAGGCAGGCGTTGCGATCTATGCCGGGACCGACGCGGGCAGCGTCATCAAACACGGCAGGATTGCGGACGAAATGATGGAGCTGCACGACGCCGGTATGCCGCCTGTCGCTGTCCTGGACGCCGCAGCGTGGGGTGCCCGGGCATGGCTGGGAGTCCAGGGCATCAGCGAGGGTGCCCGGGCCGACGTCGTGTTGTGCAGGGACGACCCGCGGCTTCGCCTGGCCACGGTCACTGATCTGAAGCACATTGTCCTTGGAGGATGTGTCGTCCGTTAGGAATAAATTGAAGCTTCAAGTAATTTATAGAGGTAGAAGGAAGCCGATGCGCGGCCACCTCAGAACCGGGAGCTTCACATGACCATCTCAATCAGTCAGGATCTTCTGCCTGCCGAACTCACCATGGGCACCGTCATGCTCAAGGTTGGCGACATGAAGGTTATGAGCGACTACTACCAGCGCGCTTTGGGCCTGGAGGTGGTTGCCGAGCAGGATGGCGGGCTGTATCTGGGGCGAGTCGGAAAGCCAGTGGTCCACCTTGCTCCCGCGGCGGGGCTGCAGATTCCAGGGCGGGGCGAGGCCGGCTTGTTTCACACGGCCATCCTGTTCGAAGACCAGCCTTCATTGGCCGCCACCATTGCCACCGCCGCCGAGTATGAACCCCGCGCTTTTGCGGGCAGCGCCGATCACCTGGTCAGCGAGGCGTTCTACTTCACCGACCCCGAGGGCAACGGCATTGAGCTCTACTACGACAAGCCCCGCGAGCTGTGGCAGTGGGACGGCAAGAACGTGGTCATGGACAATGTGGCCCTCCCACCCCAGCGGTTCCTGCAGCAGCACCTGAGTGAAGCTGCCGTGACAGGGCAGCTCGAGGCCGCTGCCGGCATCGGGCACGTTCACTTGCAGGTGGGCGATGTGCAGACGGCGCAAAAGTTTTACGTGGAGACACTCGGATTCGAGCGGACCGCGGGGTGGCATGGACAGGCGCTGTTCGTGTCCGCAGGCGGTTATCACCATCACATGGCCATGAACGTCTGGAACAGTCGCGGAGCCGGGCCCCGAAAGGACACCCTGGGCCTGGGCGAGGTGCTGATCGAAGTCCCCGGCCATGACCATGTCGGAGCACTGGCCGACCGCCTCAAGGTTGCAGGGGTGCAGCATCATCACACCGGGGCAGAGCTGCACTTTGAGGACCCTTGGCGGAACAAGCTGCGGGTCGCGGTCCGTTAAAAGCTGCGCCTGTCCGGTTGCCCGCCCGCCCGCTGCGCTGCACTAGGCTGGGTAGAGACGGCGCGGAGCCTATCGGATTCCGTGCCGCCGCCCCGTCAGCACGAAGGAATGAGAGCACTTTCCATGGGCTTTGCCGAAATCTTTGTAGCCACCCACGATGAAGCACTCAAGCGGGCAGCAGCCTTGGACAAGGGGGCCGATGTGACCGGCCCGGCCGTCCGGATTGACGGCATTACCGACTTTGAAGTCGAACAGTTGGGCGATCTTGCCGGACAAGCCGTTCACGCCGCCGGGGCTGACTATGAGCTTGCCCTGGTTGATGTCACCAGTGATGCCCTCCTGGGCGTCCCGGAGGCCATGGTTCGGGCCCTGGCCGAGCTTCTCACGTATGAGAGCGAGGGCGACGCGAACGTTCTCGACGACGTCGCTGCCGCCTGGGCCGCGCAGGACGATATGCCGTTCGATGCCGCGAAATCGCGCCAGTATGTCCAGCAGTTGGCTGCCCTCGCAACGGACGTTGAGAAGGCGGAGCGCGCCGGGCTGTACGTCTGGTCCGAATGACGGCTTGGTTCGCTTGAGCCTCAGTACTAAACCGGGGGAGTGGGGAAGATCACGCCCACCCGCGTAGTCGAAGTCGTATTTATTCCGGGCATCTGGCACAATAGACAGGTACTCGATCGGTGCGGCCCCTCTCTCCGTGCTCGTATCTTGTCCTTCGAACCGTCAAGTATGGCCCGCCCCACGGGTGCAGAACGTCGGGTTCAACCTCGTTTCAGAAACAGGAGTGACCACAAAAGTGGCCGTAAAGATTCGCCTTAAGCGCTTCGGTAAGATGCGCGCACCGTACTACCGCATCGTCGTCATGGATGCCCGCGCCAAGCGCGATGGCCGTGCCATTGAAGAAATCGGCAAGTACCACCCCACTGAAGAGCCGTCGTACATCGAGGTCGCTTCCGAGCGTGCCCAGTACTGGCTTTCCGTTGGTGCCCAGCCGACCGAGCAGGTTGCCGCGATCCTCAAGATCACCGGTGACTGGCAGAAGTTCAAGGGCCTCCCGGGCCAGGAAGGCACCCTGAAGACCAAAGCTCCGAAGGAAGCTTTCGTAGCGCCGGAGAAGGGTTCCGTCATCATTCCGGAAGCCATCACCAAGAAGGCCAAGAAGGACGAAGCTGCTGAGGCTCCGGCCGAGGCTGAAGCAGAGACCACCGAGGCTGAGTAAGTTGCTGGCAGAAGCGCTCGAGCACTTGGTCCGTGGGATCGTTGACAGCCCTGAGGATGTCAAGGTCAGTGCCAAGAACAACCGCCGCGGGGAATCCCTCGAGGTGCGTGTTCACCAGGAGGACCTCGGACGGGTGATCGGCCGTCAGGGACGCACCGCACGCGCACTGCGCACTGTGGTTGCAGCTTTGGCTGGTGGCGAGCAGGTCAGGGTCGACGTCGTCGACACCGACCGTCGCCGGTAACGCGCTCAGCACTACTTGTCTTAGATCCGGCCCCTTCACCGAATATGGTGGAGGGGCCGGATTGCTTTATCCACCATTTCATCACCGTGGCTGCCCGGCGGCGCGGTACATAAGAATTCAGAGGAATCCATGCAGCTCCAGGTGGCCCGGATCGGCAAACCGCACGGTATTCGCGGCGAGGTAACGGTGCAGGTACTCACCGACGCGCCTTCCGAGCGATTCATCGCTGGAACCGAGTTTGTGGTGGAGCCGGCTTCGGCCGGCCCGCTGACCATCCGCAGTGCCCGGTGGAACAAGGACATCCTCCTGCTGGGCTTCGAGGAAATCGCAGACCGTAACGCCGCCGAGGTCATCCGGGGAGCGAAGCTCTTCATCGAAACCGCGGAACTCGACGACGAAGACGACGACGAAGGCTGGTACGAGCACGAGCTGGTGGGTCTGGAGGCCCGGGTTGGTTCGCAGGTAGTGGGCACAGTCGCCGCGCTCACAACCTTGCCCGTCCAGGACCTCCTGACGGTCAAGGCTCCCGACGGCAAGGAAATCCTCGTTCCCTTCGTTGAAGAAATCGTTCCGGAGGTCAACATTGAGGATGGCTACATCCTGATCACTCCGCCGTCGGGCCTCTTCGAGATCAACGACGAGAACCCCAAGGATCCCAAGGGTGGCGCCGGGGATGATGCCTGAATGAGGATCGATGTTGTCAGTATCTTTCCTGAGTACCTCGCTCCGCTGGAGTTATCACTCATAGGCAAGGCCCGCCAGGACGGATTGCTGGAACTGAACGTCCACGATCTGCGCTCCTTCACCACGGACAAACACCGCACGGTGGATGACACCCCCTATGGTGGCGGCGCCGGAATGGTCATGAAACCAGAACCCTGGGCGCAAGCCCTGGAATCGGTCGCGGCGGCCCGCGAAGGATCCAAGCCGATTCTGATCGTTCCTTCGCCGGCGGGGGAGAAGTTCAACCAGGCCCTGGCGTACGAGCTGGCCGAGGAAGATCAACTCGTCTTCGCCTGCGGCCGGTACGAAGGCATTGACGAGCGCGTCATTGACTGGGCGCAGGATCATTTCACGGTCCGGCCCGTCAGCCTCGGCGACTACGTCCTCAATGGCGGTGAGGTGGCTGTGTTGGCCATGGTCGAAGCGATCGGGCGCCTCCTTCCCGGTGTGGTTGGCAACCCGGAATCCTTGGTTGAAGAGTCACACTCGGATGGCCTTTTGGAGTATCCCGTGTACACCAAGCCCTCAGCGTGGCGGGACCACGACGTCCCTCCCATCCTCCTCAGCGGCAACCACGGCAAGATTGCCCAGTGGCGGCGCCACGAGCAGTTCCGCCGGACGGCTGAACGCAGGCCGGATCTTATGGAAGGTTTCGACGCCGGTGTGTTGAGTCGCGCTGACCGGCAGGCCCTCGCGGACCTCGGCTACGACGTCGTTGATGGTCGCCTTCGTGCCCGGCCCGGCGGCAAGGCCGAAAACTAAGGTCACTTCCCGCCGTCGAACGTTGCGGTTGGCCGGATGGTGGCGACTATGGCAGAATTAACCCTTGTGTCTGCTGGGCTGACACCTGCCACAGGGGGAGTTCAGCCAACAGTCGGACAACCCGGCGATGCCAATCAGTGGCAGAGCTGGACACTAAGAAACTTCGGCGGAGATTTTCGGATGGCCTTCGTGCCCCGGGCTTGTCTGCCGTAACCCAAAGTGAATGACCTGTGGCGTTCACCAGGAGTGGATTAATGCATATCCTCGATAGCGTAGATGCAGCCTCGCTGCGTAACGATGTTCCGGAGTTCCGCGCGGGCGACACCCTCAAGGTTCACGTCAACATCATCGAAGGCAAGAACTCCCGTGTCCAGGTATTCCAGGGCTTCGTCCTGGGCCGCCAGGGTGACGGCGTTCGCGAAACCTTCACCGTGCGCAAGGTTTCCTTCGGTGTCGGCGTAGAGCGTACCTTCCCGGTGCACTCCCCGATCATCGACAAGATCGAGGTCGTCACCAAGGGTGACGTCCGCCGCGCCAAGCTTTACTACATGCGCGCACTGCGCGGTAAGGCTGCGAAGATCAAGGAAAAGCGCGACTTCGCCAAGTAAGTCTTCCGACTTACATAACGGGTCCAGGATTCGTGCCCGGTTGTTCCGGAGCAATCCGCAACGCAACAGGGATACGAGCCATGGACACATCAGAACGCCAGCCCCGGAAACAGGGCTGGCGTTTTGTTTTGCTCGCACTGGTGCTGGCCGTTGCGATCAGCGGCCTCGTCCGGTCCTTGTGGCTCGACGTTTACTACATTCCCTCCGAGTCCATGGAACCCCTTCTTGAAGAAGGGGACCGGATCCTCGTCTCTCGGACAGCCTTCGCCTCTGAACCGATCCGCCGCGGGGACATTGTGGTTTTCGACGGCCGCGGTTCCTTCGATCCCCTAAGCAGCGGACAAGGGCCTTTTGTTGATTCGGTGTCCGCCGCCAGCCAATGGTTCGGGCTCACCGGCAGCGACACCACGTACGTCAAGCGTGTCATAGGGGTGGGGGGCGATCACGTCCAGTGCTGCGACACGGCAGGGCACCTCACGGTGAACGGTCAGGTTCTTGAGGAACCCTACCTTTATCCGGGGGACGAACCCAGCAAACAGAAATTCGATGTGGTGGTTCCTGATGGCCGCCTCTGGCTTATGGGTGATCACCGTTCGCGTTCTGCTGATTCGCGTGGGCTTCTGGGCGCCCCTGGCGGCGGCATGGTGCCCGTTGAGCGCGTTATAGGCCAACCGGTCCGGATCGTCTGGCCACTTGATAGATTTGCAGAAATACCTCGCTCAGCGCAGGCCGAAACACCACCGAAGAACGGACAGTAAATGCCGGACAAAGCTCCAGAGAACCCCGAGCGGTACCACGATGGCGCCCGGCTCTCGGATGGAACGGCCAGTGCCGCCGGCATGGCTGATCCCCGCCCGGTTGACGGCTCACCGTCCGAGGGCGGATCCCACGCAGCTGAGAAACCCCGTACAAACCCGGTGCTTGTATGGGTCAAGGAGATCGTCACCGTGGTGGCGATTGCGCTGGTGTTGTCCTTCCTCCTCAAGACTTTCCTGTTCAGGGCGTTCTACATTCCGTCCGAGTCCATGGAAAGCACCCTGGACGTCAACGATCGCATCTTCATCAATCTCCTGGTGCCCGGCCCCTTCGACCTCGAGCGCGGGGATGTTGTGGTCTTCAGGGATGCCCAGGCGTGGCTGCCGCCAGTGGCGACGAAGCCGGCTGGACCCATGGACTGGGTGGGAGACGGGTTGGAGTTCGTTGGTTTGGCTCCTGATAACAATGATCAGCACCTGGTTAAGCGCATCATCGGCCTCCCGGGGGACAGGGTTTCCTGCTGTGATGCAGAGGGCCGTCTTTCCATCAACGGCGTGCCGGTGAACGAGAGTTACATCAACCCGGCCGAGGTGCCGCAGCCGAAGACCTTCGATATTGTTGTTCCGGAAGGAAAGGTGTGGGTGATGGGAGATAACCGCAACCACTCCGAAGATTCCCGGATGCACCAGGAAGTCAACGGCGGTTTCATCAACATCGAGGATGTTGAAGGCAAAGCCACCGTCATTGCGTGGCCCATTAACCGATGGACCATCCTGGATAACTATCAGGACGTTTTCCGTGACGTCCCTGAAGGTACCCCGGCTAAGTAAGGCACCTGGAAAAGTAATGGCATCCATGGCTACCAGTTCCAAGGGGAAAGCTCCGGCCAAAACTCCTGCCAAGGCTGCGGCGAAGGCCTCGGCCAAGACGCAGGCTAAAACCACCAAAAAGGCCAAGAGCCCCGTGGGATTCCCAACCCTGGACATCGAGCGGTCCTACTTGTCATCCGGCGTGCGCTTACTTGCCGGAGTGGATGAGGTTGGGCGGGGGGCCCTGGCCGGACCGGTCAGTGTTGGCATTGCTGTGGTGAACCTGGAAGAGCACGGTCTGCTGGCTGATGTCAGGGACAGCAAGCTGCTCAAGCCCGAGGACCGGGACAGGCTTGAGCCCCTTGTTCGAGAGTGGGCTGTGGCCTCCGCCGTCGGGCACGCGTCATCCCGTGAGATTGACGAAATCGGCATCATCGCCGCCCTACGGCTGGCCGGAACCCGTGCTTGGTTTGACATCCTTGAAGGCGGCATCACTCCGGACATTGTGCTGTTGGACGGCAGCCACAATTGGCTCTCGCCGGACGTTCAGGCCTCACTCTTCGACAGTCCCGACCCCGGCCCGTGGTGCGAGGCGCCAGTGCATACCAGGATCAAAGCGGATATGAGTTGTCTCAGTGTTGCCGCCGCCAGTGTCCTGGCCAAAGTTGCCCGCGACCGGATTATGGTGGACCTGCATTCGGAGATTCCCTCCTATGGCTGGAACGTCAATAAGGGTTACGCCACTTCCGCTCACCGTGATGTCATTCGCTCGCAAGGCCCCAGTGTCCATCACCGGACAAGCTGGAACCTCACCGGTCCTGATCTGGCCTGATGCCTCAGACCCACGCTGCCACCCCATGTGGCGCGGGCTGCCCGGCTGATAGTGCAAGATGGAACTATGAGCGCCGAGGACCTTGAGAACTATGAAACCGACATGGAGCTTCAGCTCTACCGCGAGTACCGGGATGTTGTCGGTCTGTTCAGCTACGTAGTGGAAACCGAGCGGCGTTTCTATCTGGCCAACCACGTGGACCTGCAGGCCCGCAGTGCGGACGGCGAAGTCTACTTTGACCTCACCTTGCAGGATGCCTGGGTCTGGGACGTCTACCGTTCTGCGCGTTTCGTGAAGAATGTCCGGGTGATCACGTTCAAGGACGTCAACGTAGAGGAACTGCCGCGGAGCGAGGACCTCGCTCTGCCGAAGGATGGCGGCCTTGGCGATCTGGGAGATCTGGGCAACTAATGCCTGCCTTTCCTGGTTCAGTATTCCTCCACAGTCCTGACTTCTGCAGGGTTACCCACATAGTGCATTGACCCCCTGCCGCCGCTCCCCGCCAGTCTGAAAACTGGTGTTTGGAGGTGGTGGTCATGAGAGCAAAAGACCTGCTTGGCCGCAACGGTGAAGCACTGGCGGCCGATTTTCTGGAAAACCAGGGAATGCGGATCGTCGATCGCAATTGGCGGTGCCCGGACGGTGAGATCGACATCGTGGCGATCGAGGGCGACGTCGTGGTCGTTGCCGAAGTAAAGACCCGGAAGAGCCTGGATTACGGTCATCCTTTTGAGGCGGTGGGTGCAGCCAAGCTCGCGCGTCTTCATCGTTTGTCGTCGTGGTGGTGCCGCGAGCACGATCTTGCTGCACTGCGCACGCGGATCGATGTTGTTTCCGTCATTGACAGCGGCGTCGGTGAGCCGCAACTTGAGCATTTGCGCGGTGTCGGCTGATGGGGGTCGGGCGCAGCTACTGTGTCGCCTTGGTGGGGCTTAACGGTTACATCGTGGAGGTGGAAGCTGACATTGGCCAAACGCTTCCGAACTTCGTCATCCTGGGGTTACCCGATGCCGCCCTGAATGAGGCTAAAGAGCGCATTCGCTCGGCCGCCCAAAACTCGGGAATTCCCCTGAGCAGGCGCAAGATCACGGCCAATCTCATTCCAGCATCCCTTCCGAAGCGGGGCTCTGGGTTTGATCTCGCCATCACTATGGCGGTGCTCCGTGCTGCCGACGACATCCGCGAAATTGGCGGAACCGTGTTTATTGCGGAACTCGGGCTTGATGGACGATTGAGGCCGGTACGGGGCATCCTGCCTGCTGTTATGGCGGCTGTTCAGGCGGGATACCCGGACGTCGTGGTGGCTGACGCCAACGTTGAGGAAGCCTCGCTGGTCCCGGGAGCGAAGGTTCGCGGTTACAAGACCCTGGCCCGGCTTGCTTTTGACTTTGGGGCGGACCCCAAAGAGCTCGCTCTCGACTACAACCCTGTGGACATCGATGTTCCTGAGGATGACGCGGATAACGCACCGTTAATGCCGGATCTCTGTGACGTCTCGGGGCAAGGTGAGGCCCGCCGTGCCTTGGAGGTAGCCGCTGCCGGCGGCCACCACATGTTGCTGACAGGGCCCCCTGGGGCAGGTAAGACGATGTTGGCGGAGCGTTTGCCAGGCTTGCTCCCGGACTTGGCCGACACAGCAGCCATGGAGGTGACCGCCATCCACTCGCTGGCCGCCGTCCAGTCGACAGCTGTGAGGCTCATCCGCAGGCCTCCCTTTGAAAATCCCCACCACAGTGCCACCTCTGCCGCCATCATTGGCGGAGGCTCGGGACTTCCCAGACCCGGGGCCGCGTCGCGTGCACATCGAGGCGTCTTGTTCCTTGACGAAGCAACGATACGCCAAAACACTCTCCGCTTATAGCAGACGAACACCCCTATTTATAGCGAGATCAAACTACTAATTACATGACAGAATTGATAATTCTCTTGTCGCGGAATTGTCAATTGACAGCCTCGATAGTTCTACTAAAGACTGGACATACTCAGGCCGAGTAATCGGTTCGTACTCGTTAGAGGGGGCAATGTGGGTTTGTTCGCACCAGCCGGTGAAATAGGTACCTTTCAATCCCAGCACTCATTACAAGACACTCAAACTCTGGTCCTTATGGGCGTGCAGGAGCAGCTGACGAATGGGAACGACTTCGCCGTCCGCCCCCTCGGCATCCAAGATGCTATTTATGTCACGGAGTACAATCCGGGACGCATCACTGTTGCAGCAGGAAATACCACTCGACTTCTGTATACCTTCAATGTGGACTTCCAGGAGATCGACAACATGACCCACGGGCGGGTCTATTTTGATCGCTCGCACCGCAAGATCTTCCAGTGGGTCGGCAATGCCATGCAGATGATCTATGGCGTGGAGCGTCAGCTGCGGTCTGCTTCAGTCAAAGTCGGACGCTGGAAGAACTTCTAGAAGAGGAGATAGAAATGGCAACAAACGAGGAATACGACCGTGTCCTTCTCAAAGCCGAGATGGGAGGCCTGTCCAAGTTGAACCAGCAGGAGCTCGATCTGCTGAAGAGGATGTACAAAGAGATGGGTGCCCGTGGAAACCGGGCACGAAAGGTCATTGACGGTTAAGAGCCACTTGATCGAAGATTTTACTAGGGTCCGTCGTACACGCGGCGGCCCTAGTTCTTTGTTGTCTAGACGGACAACAATGGAGCGACAAGACTTAGCGCATTGCCTGACACTCGAAGAGAGACACCACTTGCGGCGGTAGATTTCTTCAGATATACAGCGAGATCAAAGTCATTCATTCATCATCTATTTTACCAATAATCTTATTGACAATAAATAGCATTCCCTCATAATCAGCGGCAGTAGTGATCGAATCAGTCGATTACTTGTACCTAGCCCTTAGAGGGGGTGAACAAGATGGGATACGTCTCCAAGCGAACTTCTGACATCAGTGGGGAGATCGTCGCTGAAGAAGCTGTCATTACCGTGGTTGTCCGCAGCCTGGGGAAGCTCTTCGACGCAACAGCCGAAGAACTGACTCCGCTCAAGCGCGTCACCAACGTTGTCGAGTTGGAACTGCGTCATCCTGACGGGAGCTCGGAAGAGATCATCGTCACTAAGGCTGACTTCGAGAAGGTGGTAACACCTGAAGTTCTGGCCAACGCGGATTCGATCCGTGGTCGTCGTAACGGGTATCGCCCACAAGGCACTGAACAAGAACGGTTGTGATCCAGCATCTTCATGCAGGCGCATGAGTAACTCATCAAATACGGGCAGGTAGGGATTCGAGCTTTGACTCTCCCTACCTGCCCTTTTTCATGTCTTTTTCGCGGCCTCGTAGGGCTCGCCGTCCCCGGACGCATGTTTGGAGAGGTATTCAATCTACTCTGGGATGGTGAGAAGAACCCCCATTGAACTAGCAGCTATTGCAACTGCGGCAGTGCCTGGACTGACCCTGACCGCTGCTGGCTCTGCCCCTGATGATTCCGCTGACTTTGATTGCGCTCTGCTAGTGGACACTGAGGGTAAGCGATGGCGGGTGCGCTCACCTCTGCATGACGAGGCCAGTGCGCGCATGGAGACTGAGGTCTCCGTGCTGAAGGCCTTCACTCCCGCGATTCGAGCGAATCTTCCGTTTCTTATTCCGACTGCCGTTGGAAGCGTGAAGCTGGGTGACCTGAGCACTTTCGTTTACTCCCACGTGCCAGGCGCTACACGAAGCCTTGAAGAACTAACGACTGGATCTCAGGGACTTGCTCGTGAGCTCGGCACGGTAATGGCCGCCATACACGACCTTCCGAGGTCCCTTGTTAGCGATGCAGACCTGCCGGTCTACACGCACCACGAGGTCCGACAGCGCAGACTGAACGAACTCGATCAGGCCGCCACCACTGGAATGATTCCTTCTTCCCTGCTGCGCAGGTGGGAGCACGCGATGGAGGATGTGTCTTTGTGGCACTTCAATCCCAGTGTGATCCACGGTGACCTGCACGAAGGGCATGTGTTGGTAGACGGGGAACGAGTTACTGGCGTTACCGATTGGACTGAACTGGGAATCGGTGACCCTGCCGGTGACTTCGCTTGGTTGATCGCGTCCAATGAGCAGGACTTCGTAGATGCTGTTCTAGAGAGCTACGCGGTAAGCCGACGAGATGCGCCCGATGACTATCTGCTCAAACGAGCTGCTCTGTTGGCTGAGTTCGCCTTGGCTCAATACATGGTGAAGTGCCTTGCATCCAACATTCCATCCATGATTCACGAGGCCGAGGGCATGCTTCAGGCCTTGGCTGACGACATCCGGGAGCAAGAGGCGGTCCCAGACGTCGAGGAACCAACGGAAGAGCCCTTGGCGCCTGTAACAGTGTTGCCCGTACCTGCGGTCGTAGTGTCGGCTGTTCCAGACATTGAAGATGGAAAAACCCCTTCACCGAAGTAAAGGGGTAGTCCACGATTATCCGGCCACCACGCGTACGTGGTTGACCAGGGCGTTCTTCTCTGCGTAGCGCAGGACTGTGTTGTAGGCAGTGATCCAGTCCGTAAAGACTTTGTCGTGCTGCCTCCACATCATGTCGTCTATCGGCTGCATCTGCACCCTGAAGTGTTTAGCTTCTAGAAGCAGGTGCCGATAGAAATACGGGACATCCTGAGTCACGCCGTCATCATTGGGAACGCCGATGAGTACAGCGTCACCGAGGATCGGAGCTGCTGAACGGTAGCGGGTGAGCCCGACCCACAAGATCAGGGATGCTCGCCGGTTGACCGGCACATCCATGAGCACGCCCTCTTCATTGACGAAGATGGTTGCTTCGGGCCGTTCAATGGTCATCGGTTCGATCAATCCACCGACGGCTTCTTGAAGGGGCCTGAGCCCGTCCAGCTGTTTCAACTCAAGCGGCTTGTCCATGTCTACTGGGATCAAGATTCCAAGAGGCACTGCACTCACTTCCTTATCGTGGAGGTTCAGTGCAGCCCGTTGGCTGCACAGTCACGTCTGCGATTTAGAAGATGGGACTTCCCCCGGTGAGGTACTCATCGATGAGCTTGCGGGCTTCCTGGAAGCCAACGGCGAATTCTGCCTTGTAGCCACGGTCCCTGAGTCGTTGCAACATAATGGCTTGTTCTTCTAGATGCTCGTCCTTGCGGAGTGTGCCGTCCTGCTTGTAGATGACGGTGCCTTCGCGCTTCAGTTCCATGTACAGTCCTGGGTAATCGCCGTAGAGGACGTGCGCAGGCTCGGCAATCTGAATGTCTGGCCAAGCCCGACTTGCCTGAAGCTTCTTGTGAAGAACTGCCTGGGGCATCGATAACTTGAGGCCGGCTGCAAAGTCAGTGCGAAAGAGAGCGCGGGGGTATCGGACTTTGAGATACTCCGCTACTTGTTGGTGGAGCATTGCCTCAGAGTTGAACTTGATTGGTCTACGCTGTCTCATCACCGCCCTCAGATGGACCTTGTTGCACGGCCCTGATCCCAAGAATGCGTTTTATGTCCGCCACACGTCCTTCGGCCCGTTCCAGCTCTTGCTGGAGCCAGTGGACATCGCGCACGTTCTCAAGCTTGGGGAGTGGCAGGTAGATGACCTCGGCTTTACGCATCCATTTGGTACTCGTTTAGGGTTATTTCTCTAGCCTGGTCCCATCGCTGTGTTTCATCGCAGACACACAGCCACAGGACGAGGCTCATCTCCGTTGGGTTGGCGTCTAAGGACACCTCGGGGTTTCTAGCTGCCACCATGACCGCACCGGCAGTAGAGATGAGCGATGTTCGAGTGGAGAGGTTGCCGCTGGTTGCACCCAGATCGGTCTGACACGTTGGTCCTAAGAGAACTTAGACGGGCAACTCTTCTAACTCTGTTTCTTCTTCGCTTTGATACGAGCCTCAGATGCCTGATAGCGATCATCTGACTCTTGGCGCTCGTAGTAGATTCTGATTCGTTCTAAACTGTTCATCCTCTGCCCGTTATTATGACGATTCGTTCTGATTATTCAAGTCAGTTTTTCGGATCAAATAGACGTTGCCTTCGTCGTCGCATCCAACTGACTCGATGTCACGCAGGGATAGGCGCTTCATTGTCTCCAGCTTCGATGTAAGGCCGTCCGGGGTCTGGACATAGATGGCTGTCACGTCCTGACCGAAGATGTGCTGTTGGCAGAACTCGACTGCTTCACGTACTTCAACGGGATCGAAGAGGTTGATGCGACCGAGGATGGCGTGTACGGGCTGGCCACCATGTTCTAGGAGCTCTCTCAGCTGGTCGTTCAAATTGTCATGGCTCTCGGGGAGGCGTTCGCTCATCTATGATCTCCTTCCGTTTCTTTTGCTTGGGCTTGAAGTTCGGCTTTTTTCCAGTCAACGTGACTATGGATTGTTGATTTGTTTGACGCCTTGAATCCACAGTTGCATTTATACCCAACCTCAAAGCCGTTTGCGTCACGTCCAAATCCACCAGCGTACCAATGTCCTTTATTGCGCTCATCTATCCTCGCTTGATTGCACTGCTGGGCGATATACTCTTCAAGCTCCCTGCGTGTGCTGTTGGTCAAGTATTCATCGCAGAGTATTTTGTCCAGTTCGCTTTTATCTGTATTACTCATCACTCGCCTCTCTTTCTGGCCTACCTGCCTTAATGATTCGATCCGCGGTGCTGAACACGCTCCGGATGCTCTTCTCGTCTGGCTGCTCACCTCGGAGCCAGGTCTGGATGTAGTGCCGGCTCTCGTCGGCATCAAACTGATCGCTCGCACCGAGCTCGTTCATGATCAGGTAGGCAGAGCCCTCAGCTTCGAACTCGTACAGGCCACGGTGAAGTGAGTACTCCTGAAGCCGTTCTTCGGTGGTGTGTCCGTGAACGATATGGCTCAGCTCGTGCTGCATTGTCTTGAATGGATAGGCAGCCACAGGATTGACGGCGAACTCACGTGCACGGCTATAGCCTTGGGCGTTGCCATCCATCGTCTCGAACGCAGTCTCCTGGATAGCCAGGGCACCCAGAGCGCGTTCTTTGCTCCACGTAGGCGGCTCGTACTCCGGTAGATCCTCGCCTTCAGTGTCTGAGACACCGAACATGCAGTTGACCAACCTAAAGCCAGAGAGCCGCTTCTCTTCGTCACCGTTGTCTTTGGTTTCCTTGCGGAACATAGGGACGTAGATCGCTTTGGCCTTGCTGCCCTTCTTGACCTGCCGGTCTAGCGCTAGCCAACCCTTGTACGTCTCCTGGGGCTCGATGATGCGACTCTGCATCATGAGAAGCGCCTGATTACCCAAGCTCAGTGTGCGGAAGCGTGAGTACGTCTGTCCGCTCTCGCCGGGGAGGGTAAGTGCGGTCTCTAACAGCTCAGACCATTCGGGGTGAGTTGTCAGTCGTTCACCCACGGCTCATGCCCTCCACGATCTGGCTGTGCAAGAGTGCGATGTCCGCGATAGCCAGGTTCAGTGTTCGGTACTTGCCTTGCTTCACGTCCAGGAAGACGCTGTAGACCCGCTCTTCAAACGACAGCTCTTGAATCTCCCGATACTCAGCTGCATCCTCGGCTGCGGGTGATGACTGGTAGAAGTCAGGGATTTCTGGACGATTGAGCTTTGGGGGATTAGGGCGAAGACCTTTGTCGTATGCGTCCCACTCTTTAGCAATGCGGATAGCGCTGGCAGTCATACCGCCGACGACACCGCGATCTGGGTAGGTGCGGCTGAGTGCTGACTCCAAGCACTGAGGCTGGATGACGCAGCGTGCACAGATGGCCTTGGCTGTCTTAGCTAGGAAGGGGTCTGTGTGGGCGTTCGCTTCGAAGTACTTCTCTGCGATCCCTGGAGCGAGCTCAGTGCAGGCTCCGCCTGTGAGGTCGGGATACTTATCAAGACTCATCACCGGCCTCTTGCGTAAACACCTCAACGGTCTCGTGGCCGTAGTCCTGCGACCATCGCCAAGCGAGTCCGCCGAGTGCGAGACGCCGGTTCAGCTCCACTGCTTCGTCGTCATAGTCGAAGTCTGGTGCCTTGTTGATTCGATCAATCAGCTCATCGTCAGTGAGGTGCTGGAACTTCTCTTCAATCTGTTTGGATAGTCGTTCTTTCATGCTGCTTTTTCCTGGTCATCCCTGTGACCCTTATATGTAAATCTCCAAAGCCCATCCTTGATGTGTTCAGACACGATCTCGTATCCTTCATGGCGTAGGTCGTGAATCCTGGCTCCGTACCTGAAACAGATCCGGTTCAGCTCACGGTTGGTGGCGCTGCCTTTGGTCTTGAGTAATTTCAGGAGGCGGGATGTCTGGGTAAGTGACTCAGACATCCCAGCCACACCTTCCTGGCGCACCGTTGCACGGCCAGTTGGCCTGCTGTCGTGGGCACTTACCGATCAGGTGAAGGAAGCGCCTAAACATTGCGAGGCTCCAGCAGTTCGGGGTTCTCGTAGATGTTGCCAACGACTTCGCTGTCGGTCATGCGTGAGTAGCGATTATCAGCTTCGCAAAAGTCGGTCGTGAAAGTGCCGAAGAAGAAGTTGACTGGCGCTACTCGCTGTTGCGACTTATCCCAGCCGTCAAGCAAGACGTCCCCTTCATAGATCTCCACACCGTTCTTGTCTTTGAGGCCGGTGTATTGACCAACAGTTTCTGGTCTCACGCTTCTCGCAATGGTGTCGCCATCTTCGTCTGAGTAGCGGATGTAGCAAAGAGGGTCGTCTGTTTTCCCTTTCAATAGGTCGCCGCATCGCCACTCGCTACCGTTTTGCGCTCTGAACTTTATCTCTCTCATTCTGTTGTTCCTTGACGGCCTAACCGTCCTTACGTTGTCTGACTGTGGATAACTCACTGTCCTGGCGTCCTTACCCGAACATTTGACGAATCAACCGGTTTGGTTGCCTGATAACGAGCGACACAATGATCTGCCCGTACTTGCAATACTTTTGGTGCTCTTGATTTTCTGCACCGTGATGGTTCGCTATGTTTTTCGGCGTCTGACCCCTGTTGGCTGCGTCGATTTATACGTCACACAATCTCCATTGCAGGGAGCACACCATCGCGAACTAGCGTTCTACGACTGGCTCGAAGTCTTTAGCCTCAAAACCGAATGTCCAGGCCCTCGCCTCGCGCGCCGTCATTGTTGCAGGCGGAACGCGTAGAAAATACTGTCGTTCGGTCGATGGATCTTTGACGTGGACAAGAACGATATCTTCATCGTTTTCCTGTTTGATCCGTAGCAAACGACCGTCAGTTGATTCATCAAGCAGTTCTGCGCGATCAATAATCTTGTCGTAACCAATGAGCTCTATGACGGCACGCCGGATCTCAGCATTCGGCAAGCTCAAGACAGCTTCGGCGTTTACGGTGCTGCCCTGGAGAACGTCGAAAAGCGTGTCAGTGACCTCGATCAGCTCCGTGACGGTCGGCTCGACTTCCGAGTAGTTACCCTCCTTTAGCACGATGGACTCGGTAAGGGGCCACTGCTTGTCTGCGGTTGGCGCTTCAGGTCCGTTGCAGGAGCAGCCTCCTTGTTCACAAGTAATTAGCTGCCCGTCACGGTTGACACCTATGTCCATCTGACCCCAGTCATAGCCACTATCGCCGTTGCTACTAGCAATCCAGAATTCGTCGCCAATGGAACCTGTGTTCAGCTCGGAAAATTTCTTGCTGATAGTTCGCAGTTTCTCCCGGGTCTCTATAGGAACTGAGATGAGCTTAGTCTCTGACATATACGATCCTTTCTGGCGTGTACTCACGCTGCCTTACTACTGCATAGAATCCCTTCGGCAGTTCGATGACTCCGTGTTCCTCGTGATCGAGGTTTGCTTTGGTGTTTACTTCGAAATATCCCATGCCTTGCTCGACCGAGTCATTCGATCGATAAAGCGTGAAGTCGCCAATCAGTTTGTGATTGTGCCCAGTTGCTTCACCGCGAAGCAGGGTTACTTCGTTGTCGTCCACGAACTGTTTAACCAGTCGTAGATTGGGGCGAATTGTCGTGTGGACGAGCAAATCGCCATGTCTATACATCTTCATTTAGACATCCTTTCGTTTATAATCGTTCTTATATATGCCAAGACGCCACTACGATCTCGATGAAGTCTGCGCCCTTGCCGAAGCCGGCAAGACTGCTAGTGAGATCGTGGAAGAGCTTGGGCTTAGTGTGGGGGAGCGAGCGGTCCAGAAGGCCGTGAATAAATTCCTCGGTCCTCGTCCGCAACGGGCTCCCGCAATGTCTGGTGATCGTCTGCGCCGACGTGTGGTGGCCTATATGATCGCCAATGGCCTGGATGAGCACTACTGCTATGAATGCGAGAAGTGGTCCGTGCGGCCTTGCTCTATACGGGAGCTGAAGCAGGACGACGAATTAGGATCGTTAGTCTTTGTCTGTCGTCACTGCGTTCGCCCCGGCGATGTTTAGGCGGCGCGTTTTCTGCCGTGGGTACGTCTCTTGAATTGTTTGTACTCAGTGATGACGTCTTCGACGTTCACTGTCTGCTCATCTCCGTCTGAATTTATGCAGGTCATTATCGGCATAGCGCTGCTGGCTGTGAGCTTCAGCCCATGCTCCAGGGTGTACCACTTGATCGCTTTCAATGTTGCTGACGACAAAGCACCAGCCTTTGTGCGTAGCTTGTTCATATCGAGCCCTGGAGTGTGCACCTCGCCGAATAGATCGATCGCTTCTGCACTCATTAGACTTCCGCGATCACTTTCCTGCGTCGGCTCCTACGCCCGCCCTTGGCACCTGCAATACGAGCGAGCTCGGGGTTGGCCGCGAAGCCGCCAGTTCGACCGACGCGTCCACCCTTCCTTCCAATTTTTGAATAGAAGTGCGGATCTCTAGCCAGGTTCTTGGCAGCAGCTTTCTGACCGCCGATCATAGTGCCGGCCATTATCGGACCCACCAGCGCTTAGATCGCTGCTTCTTAGCCATCTGGTCGATGCGTTGAGACAGCGTGTTGATCCATCGGTTCATGCCACGCCACTCTTCAAGCGTGACGATTTTGATTTCAGGATTCTCGTCACGGTGGATCTGGTTCAGCGGGCTCTGCACTACGGCGTCTAGTTTTGCTTCGGCAAGAGACTTTGAAGCGTTGCGGACTGACTCTCCGAGAGAGATACCTGTCGTTCGACGCTTATTCTTCTCAAGCTTCATGGCCTCATACTTTGGCCAGGTCTTGGCCACCTTGATCTTTCGAACCGTCTCGTAGCTGACCCCATGAGCTTTTGCAACCTGAGACACCGGCTGCTCCAGTTTCAGGTCATGGTTGATCGTGTGGAACTTGAACTTTGTTATGTGTGTTCGGCTAGACATTATCGGTTCTCCGAGGTCTCAGTGACCTCATTAGTTGGTTCTGGTGCGGCGTAGTAGTCCGCTGGGAGCTTCTCTTCACCGCTTTCGACACGGGTGAGCGTTTGAGCCAGGACGGCGAGGTCCGCAGGCTTACAACTCTTTAGGAATGGTCTACCCGTTTGCGCCCTAATCAGTAGGCGTATTGTGGCGTCGTCCTTGAGCTTCAAATCCTGTAGACGCTTGGCGATGGCTTCCATCGTTATGGCAGGCTCATCATCTTCGATCTCGATTGTCGTAGCTGTCTCAGCTGCCTGACGGGCTTTGATAGCTGCTGCACGTCCCGCAAATATCTTGTCCAGGTCATTCAACGCCAGGACGGCTTGATCATCGGTCCGGAGACTGCGGAGCTTCTTCTCGACTTCGTCCTCTGGGAACTTGAGACTCTTGCATAGTGCTGCGATCTCATTCAGGTTTTCCTGAGTTGGTGGCGGTAGGTGATTGCTCGCCTTATTGCCATCGTCGTCCTCATCTTTAGCAGAGAGGCCAAGAATGGCCATGACGGTCTGTCTGCGGGTATAGGTCAACGCTGACCCCAGTCCCTGCGGATCTTGCTTTGTCAGCAGAAGCTTTATGTCGCTCTGCATGGACTTGCCATCTTCGTGAGTAAGGATCGTGTGGAGGAAGTGCTCTGTCCCTACGGTCATTGGCCACTGCATAAGAGACAGCTTCTGATTCGTGAGAAGGGGGAGAGCTGTGTCCATGACCTCATCTAAGGGGGCATAGGTGTTCTTGAAGTGATCGTTCTTCGCTGACTTGCCCATGGCGCGTACTTCGGCTTGGAGGGCTACCAGGGCCTTCGCGATGCTGGCCGGTACCTCCATTGCTGTGGAAGCCACTGGAGCTGTTTCAGTTACCGGGTCTGCCATAAAGCTAGTCCTTTGAGCAGGCTGATACCTGATCGCTTAGGTGGAGTGCTGAAGTCTCTGCGCTTTGGGGTGAACAGGCTATTGATTGCTGTTTCCCGCTGGCGGATGAGCTGACTAAATGAAGTCGAAGTTTTCCGTGTAGACCGGATGCTTAGGCGTCTTGATACCGTCGAGGTGTTTCTTGTCATGGCGTGGTGCCTCCTTTTTTAGTTTGTAGTACTCCTTCCGTACGAAGTCGTTGTGCTGCAGTATCGACGTTGCGAACATGCTGCTATGCGATGGTTTGAAGCCATACTCTTTTAGATGGTGCTCCTGGTAGCGACGCATCGCTTGCAAGAGCAGTGGGTCGAATCGCTGTACCGACTGCTGCGGATAGGTGCCGTGCACCTGTCGCCGCGAAGGGTACGGGCTCGGTTGTTTAGGTTTCTGCATGTGTATGCCTTTCTGTTTAGTTTGTTCTCTCCTATGTGAAGTTGCTTGCTGATTGTCAATGCACGCTCAAACGTTTGTATGTCGCTTTTGCTGTGTCCCATTATGAACGAACAGACCTATTTGTAAATACAAAAGCTGACGTGGAAACAACAACGCTTGCTGTGGAAAAGCGGAAGCCAAACTGACGTGTTCTTCGATGTGGTGCTGGGCAGGGCTCCGCTACACGCCTGGCAGGCCCAGAAGCCCCGGAAATACTGGGATCGACGCGCATACTGCTCTGCTCTATACTGCGAGCATGCGCATGACCGACCGCGACGCCGCCATCATTCGTTCTGTCGACCAATTCGGACAGCTTGCTGCTGGTCATGTAAGGCATCTACATTTTCACAACAATCTCAGCAGAACATCGACTGATCGTGTTCTGAGTAGATTAGTGAGCCAGCGTCTCCTGGCACGTGTAGAGCGCCGGCTCGTGGGTGGTGACAGGGGTGGCTCGGGTCAGTACGTCTACCAAGTTGGATTGGTTGGCTGGGATTTCCTTGGTAAGCGTGGCAAATACTCACCGCCGCACCGGACTGTGAAGCACCACCACTTAGAGATAGCTGATGCCTTCGTGGAAGTACTGACAGAGGAACGCTCTGGCCGGTTGAAGCTGCTCAACTATCTGACAGAGCCAAATACGCACACCACCTTGGGCGGCATCACCGTGCGGCCTGACCTCTTTATCGACGTGGAGTTCGTCGGCCAGGGTGAAGCTGCAAGCTATTGGATTGAAGTGGACCGTGGTTTTGAGAGCCTCAGCACCATCTCTGAGATGGTCCACAGATATGTGAAAGCGCATAACAACAGCACTAGCAGCGACTTTGAGAGCTTCCCATTAGTTTGGTTCCTAGTTCCCGATGAACAGCGTCAACGGAACATAGAGGGCGTCATACGACGCGAGGTGGCTACAAGCTCAGATATGTTTGCCGTTCATCTTGCTGAGGGCTTCGCAGAGAAGATTTCGTAGACCTAGCACCCAACTCAAACAAGAAAAGCCGCCCTGGTAGAGAGGGCGGCTTTAGTAGTGGTTTGTAGTGGGAAACTACAGAAGGTACGAGACTGACTGCCATGGGTAACAGTAATCTTGCCGTCTAGTTTAACATTATTGGTTCTGCTCGCAAAGAGGTTTAGCTCTTCACGGTGTTGTATGGCACCCATCGCTTTTGATTCTCTTTCTGCTCAGCAATGATGGCCGATTGAGGGCGAGGGAATACGTGCGCAGGTACACGGTAGGTCTTGTTCAGTAATCGACGCAGATCGTATTTGTCTTTGGTGTTGTCTGGTTGCATAGGCACAGTATGCGTTATTGAATCGCTTTTGCCTAGATGCTTATTGACTTATAAGTCCGAGCCTTCATAATGGGAGGCAGCCCGTACGCTTCTAGCGATTCGTGCGCGGTCATACAGTTAGACTAGGGATTCAAATAAAGGAAATCCCACTGTTTCCAGTGGGTGTACGCTTCTAGCTGCCCATTATTATGAGCCATTCAGTCGATTGTGTAAATACTTTTACAAGAAAATAGTTCGCAGTCTATGTTATAGACGGTGATGAGCAGTCGGCCATGATGAACAGGGTCGCTCCCTTGCCGAGGTTCATCTCATCGTTACTTCCGAGCGACGTGAAATGGGTAGTCCCCGTAACTCCTAGAGTTACCTGCTCTTCTCTGTCTATAACGCTTAAGGGTAGCTGTGAGGGATAAAACAAAAGGGCCGCTGGCAATAGTGTCCTCGCGGGTGATACCTCGTCATCCATTCCCTCCCACATACCCTCAATCAAAACTGTTGGTGCAGCCCTCACAGGCTTGGTGAACCGTGACTAAATGTTGACTCACCTGACTTACTGAGAGCTGAACTATTGAGAAGTCTCCGTTGGAACAGATCCCAACTGACAAGCCGTATGAAGATACGTGAGCATTGGCGGAGGCGTAAGAATAGCTTGTAATCGGTCCGACACTCCTGACCCCTAAGTAGTAGGGAGTGAGGGGCTAGTGGCCAACGTTGCGCCTTGGTAGGGTGCAGCATGGCTGAATACAAGGTGTTTTGGGTGAGAGACTTCGTGATAACCGACAGCGAGAACATGCTTGAGATTCCCAACGCCACAAAGGTGATCAACGATTGGTGCAATGCTGGCTACGAGCTGGTATCGATCGTTCCGGGTACGAACGCTCAAACGTATATGGGGCTGTTCATCACCCTTCGCCGACCCGACCAGTGAGTGGGAGCTTACTAACATAACGCCCCGAATAGCGGATCGTCATTGGGATCACACGGCGGTACGACCCAGTCGTTAGCCGCCATCATGTACACGCCTCCGACAACGAAGAGCACTAACGCCAAGACCGCAATCACGCTGAATGATCTCCACAACCAAGGATGCTTGTGAATCCGCCCCGCAAAGGGGATTGTGAGCATGACGACCACGTAGAGAGCGAACCCTATGTAGAAAATAGTTGGGCCAACTAGTTTTGGAGCCCCAAGGTAGCCAAAGGCGATTCCCAGGAACCCGATGGCGATCACGGCGAAGATGCCGGACATCGTGCGGCTGGCTACATCCCTCCAGAAGCTCTGGTCCTTGAACCAGATAGCCGGCCATTGCCACGCTCGCGGCTCCTTGTCGGAGCGTTCCTTGTCCTCATGAGTTCCCACGGTTTCGACACTAGCAGTCACCTGCGACAGAAGATGCTGAGTGGGTCCTCCGTGAGGCGGCGTTGTAAATAAGACATAAGCGCTTTGAGCGCCGATAACAGGTGTCGTGATCCGTGCAGCTATCCAGGCGCCCAAAAATTCCGTTGACTTTGTATATACAAGGTGCTTAAATACGGGCAGCCAAAAGCGCGTTGAATCAATATAAATCGGAGGATATGGCTATGAACGAGAACATGCGTACAAAGTTTAGCGTCGAAGGAATCAGCAAGGATGGGTTTTCGTTTTACACGGTCCAGTGGGCGTTCAACCGCCTTGAAGCGGTAAAGCTAGGTCTTATGCCAACGGAAAAAGTTGGTGACTATGAACACTATTTAGTTACCGGTCTATGATTTCTATTAGGGCTCTGGATTGCTACTGGCACCATACGCTCTAACAACTCTCTATACTCCACCTTCGTCCATGTGAGGCTACCCCACCTGGACGGTAGCGGCTGATAGAGCCGAAACAAACACATAAAGCCCACTCGGGCAAGGAACACAAAGACGTGAAAGCAACAGAACAAACACGAGCTCAGGACATCAAACCAAAGACAGTGAACCGTACGACCTTCGTACTAGGCATCTTGCTTACGATCTTCGCAACAGCAGTCATCGTCACTATCGCTAACTGGTTCTTATATACAGACATCCAGGCACAAGCACGAGCTGACGTTCACGAGGACATCACATTGGTGTCAAAAGGTCTTGGCCGGTAGAGGCCAAGCTCTCAGAAGCCGCCAGTGAAGTCGCCGGGGCTCAGACGAAAGACGAACCGGCTCAAGCCGCAGAGACGCCTCAGAGCGTCCCAGGCGAGTCGACAGGGCAAATGACAGTGGACCTTGAAGCCGAGGCAAAGGCTTTCATCTACTTCAAGGAAAGCACCAACAGGACCGACGCGATCAATTCAGAGTCAGGCGCCTGTGGTCTCGGACAAGCATTGCCGTGTAGCAAGCTGCCTTGTTCGCTCCAGGACTATGAGTGCCAGGACGAATGGTTCACCGACTATGCAGTTCGTCGCTATGGCAGTTTCGTCAACGCGAAGGCATTCTGGCTAGCCAATAGCTGGTGGTAACAACAAGAGCAGTGCTATGCGAGGGCACTGCTCTTTAGTTTGTCCGTCTAGAGTGGCCGGCCTCTCCACGCCTCCTGATCGACTCGCTTGATCTGACCAGCTGGGAACCACTCAACGTGATAAACCCGCTGATCATCCATCCACTCAACGAGACCGTAGGTGCGCGTGTACTTGATCGCCCGACCGTAGGTCTCGCCAACGCGGACCAGTGGCTGAGCACCAGGCTCCAGCTCGGTGATCTGTCCATCATCAAGCTTGGGGTGGTTGTTGTCGGCATCGATCTGCATCATCATTCGAGCGAAAGCGGTGGAGTCTTGCTTGGGTCTCATAGTGAAAGATTAGAACATACGTTCGAGTGTCGGGAATGGGTCCAAGCCTCCTAGCAGTTAGATTTGAGTCATGCCTGACGAATCGACGCTGCCTAAGCGGACCCTCCTTGTCATCGGCAGCAACCCTCCGACGACGAGTGGACAACGCACGCTCGGACGAGCTGAACAAGCGCGTCTCGCTCTGGGCTTCGACAGTGTTGAACTAGAGAATCTATTTGGCATCGCGACGTATAGAACGGGCGGTGTCTCACTCGCTGGTATGTCTGGCACTGGATGGCAGGAAGCGAGGCCGCGTCTTGCCGCAGCCTTAGATACTGCTGACGCTGTCCTTCTGGCCTACGGAACGTCGAAGCCATCAGGCGATGCTGCTAAACACCATGTCGAGCAAGTCGCGTGGATAGAGCAAGAGATCTCAAATCGACGGCTTCCGGTTTGGTCCGTTGGTGGAGAGCCTCGGCATCCATCTCGATGGCAGCGATACACCTATCGCGCTCATCCAGGTGTTCCATTTTTCGAAGCGCTCCGAGCTTCATTAGTGACTCAAGAGACTGTCGATGACAAGCGTGCCTAGCGTCGGCCTAGCCGCGCGGCTGGTAAGCTTGCTGGTCGTGGCCCATCGGCCCGCTGGCACCTCAGCAGCCCTCTTGCGGCTTGAATATTCGGTGCAGGAAGTATCCACAGAAAGGGCTTAAAATGCCAGACGAAGCACCCGACGTGGAGAAAGTACTCACCGTTGACCCGCGCAATACTCTCAATGCACTTACCTCCAGAGAGTGGCTAAGCGAGAGCGTCAGTGTTTGGAACCAAAAAGGTCTCGGCGCTGGCCATGCTGACGCAGCGATTGAGAAGTTGCACCCTGCTCCGTTCTCTTACACAGATGTATCTCGCCTGATCAAGATGCTGTCTAAGCCTGGCGATACAGTGCTCGATCCGTTTGCTGGTGTTGGTTCGACTCTCAAAGCATCGGCGCTTGAGGGACGTAACGGCATTGGTTTCGAGATCTATCCTGACTTCGCAAACCTTGCAGAGCAGCGCCTTCAGACTGAGGTGCCGGCTGACGTTCTTGCCAAGACAACTCAAGAGATCATGCAGGGTGATTCCCGCATCCTGGCGCACAAGCTAGAGCCTGAGTCTGTCGACTTCATTGTTACGAGTCCGCCGTACTGGTCCATCCTTAATAAGAAGTCAGACCACAAGGTCAAGCAGACTCGTGAGGCGCATGGTCTGGTCACAAACTACGGTGATGACGAGCGCGACCTTGGCAACATCGAGGACTACGACGAGTTCATTGAAGTCCTAGCTGACACTCTCGGTGCAGCTGGTGAGTCACTCAAGCCGCGACGCTACATGGCGATCATTGTGGGCGACTTCCGTCACGGCAGCCGCTACTACATGTTCCACGCTGACATCGCTCGCGCAATGGAAGAACGCGGGTTCATCCTGCAGGCCATGAACGTTCTGTATCAGCGTCACAAGCGAGTGTTCCCCTACGGCTATCCGTATGCCTACGTGCCCAATGTCCATCACCAGAATATCGTGATCATGCGTAAGGCAGTGAAGGCAGTGAAGGCAGCTAAGAAGTGAACGAAGTCGTTCTCGGGGACTGCATTGAAGAACTAGCCAAGCTTCCTGACGCCAGTGCGCAGCTAATCATTGCTGATCCTCCGTACAACATCGGACCCGCCTTTGGCATCGACAAAGAGTGGAACCGCTCGCACGAGTGGATTCCCTGGAGCAAGAAGTGGCTGACCGAGGCTGAGCGTGTCTTGGCTCCTGGCGGTTCGATCTTCGTCTACGGCATCCACCACTACCAGTGCTTCATTCAGGTGCTGCTCTATGAGCTGGGTTTGGACTATCGTCGGCAGATTATCTGGAACTACGAGAACGGCTGGAGCCGCAGCACTAAGACACTGGCGACTCACTATGAGCCCCTGCTCTGGTTCTCAAAGGGCGAGGACTACACGTATCACACGATTCGTGAGCCGTATAAGAGCACGGAACGCTTGAAGAACAAGATCATCAAGAACGGCAAGGTTTGGACGCCGCATCCTGATGGCCGTATGGCAGGGGATGTTTGGCAGTTCCCAACACTCGCTGGCCGTCGCTTTGCTGACGAGCGTGTAGATCACCCAACTCAGAAGCCACTGGCGTTGACGGATAGAATCGTCAACCACTTCTCGAACCCGGGCGATCTTGTCGTCGTGCCGTTCTCCGGTAGCGGGACCGAACTCGTGAGTGCATCACGGAACGGTCGCCGCTACTGGGGATGCGACATCAAGCCTGAGTACGTCAGGCTTGCGACAGAACGACTGAATTCAGAGGAAGCTGATCCAGGACTTCTTGACCAAGCGAATTAAGAGCTTCTAGCGGCTGCCCTTCAACTGCCATGATTGCGCCTATGGACTGCGCAGTCAGGAAACCACGTAGATCGTCGTGCAGGTCTCCATCAACCACGATGGTCTTAGTCTTGGGGTTGTCTTTGAATCGGACGGCCACGTTGAAGTGGGCGTAGTAGTGGAGCTGACCAACGGCACGAATCACCTGAGCGTCGGCGTCACTGTCGATCGTTTTCATCTCAAAAACGTGAGCGACATCGGAAGTGTTGCTCTTCCACACTAGGTCGTAGCTGGTGTTGTCCTCATAGAACGTACCCTCGCCCGCCAGGATGCAGCTCGCGAAGTACTTCACCAAGTCCTGGTGGTTATCCATACGCTCGTTCAAACGGTTCTGCGCGTCCGCCTGCTGGTCAGGAGTAAGCCCATCGGGAAGCGTTCGATTGACGCCGTGCGATCCAACGTTGTTAGCATCGCGCTCTTGTCCGCCCGTAATTCGGCGCTGGGTCCTGCGACGTCCCGGGGGAGGGGTGGGAACAGGCGGGACAGCGGGCGGAGGCGGAACCGGCAAGGTTGAAGCTTGATACCCCTGAGATCCAACAGGTGTCCAATGGCCAGCCACGGCCTTCATGCCAGACGGGGCCAAGTGATAGGTGCCTTGAGCGTCTTCAGTAACAAGGCCGGCATACTTTGCCAACGTAGGAAAGACCTTGGTTGCATTCGCCAATTGAAATGGGGTCACATGCAGACGTGTTGCTCGCCACGCCGCGGGCATGATCACGAACGTCTTGTAAAGCTCCTGAACCCTGAACCGCTCACCAGCGGAGTCATCATTTGCTTCAAGCATGAGCTCAAGTCCGGCACGATGCGGGCTGGGATCTACGAACAGCAAGTGCAGCATGATCATGACCGGTGAGGACGTCCGATTACCGGTGTCTGTGATCGTCAATTGAATCAGGGCATCAGCAAGAAGGTCCCGTTCAAGTGGGCTGCCTGGCTGCGTTCCGAGAAGTTGCTGCCCCAAGGGCGTGACAACTCCCTCTGTATCCACCCACTTAAAGTCGATTAGGGTGCGGCGAAGTTCGCGTGCATTGGTTCGGGCACCCTGATTGCCACCGGGCTTGGCCTTTTCAAGTTTGATGCGTGCCTGGATGTCCTGCGGGGTAGCTGTCGCGTAGTCAATGCCACGGAACGTGTAGAACTTCCGCGCTGCCAGCTCGTACCCAAGGATGCCATCGTCAAGGGTGTTGGCTTGCCTCGCGTTCAAGGACGCGATCGTCTGCAGGGTGTTCCTGATTCTTTCGAACGTCGTCGCCTGATTTGGATAGTTCTTCATCGTGCAGCCCCATGTCTAACTTGGTCCCCAATATCAACAGCGTCAGGCTAACACGGTTGATCGGGGCGGTTTTGAGGCGTGGGACACGCTTCGCCGGAGGCGTAACTGATAAAGACCTTTTAATTGGCGGGCAAGTGTGTTTAACTAAATGCACCCATGGTAGTGGCTACAAAATCAAAGACGGGTTCAGCTTTCAATACGAGAAGAACTCGTATTCTTTTCCTCGTCAGCTGTTTGTTAGTCGCTACTCTCTTTGTGCTTGCTCCAAGTAGCGTTCGATCCGAACAGACTGCTCCTAGCCCAGTCGTCGCTCCGACTATTGAAGCAACCGAGCGTGTACCTGGCGTGCTGGCCGCTGTGAATGCCTACCGGTCAACCAAGCAACTATCGCCCGTTGTACTAAACGATCAACTCAGCGAATCAGCGCAGGCCAAAGCGACCGACCTAGTAGCAGGTCAGTATTGGAGTCATGATTCACCGGACGGCAAGACGCCCTGGTCATTTGTAAGCGCTGCTGGTTATGAATACCGGACAGCAGGTGAGAACCTCGCCAAGTGCTACGACTCAGCTCAAGCCGTCGTGGATGCCTGGATAGCTAGTCCTAGCCATGAGGCAGTGCTCACAGGCGACTACGAGGACGCCGGCTTTGGAGTGCAGCATGACGACGCCGACGACTGCGACTACGTGGTCGGGCACTTCGCTAGCAGCAAGAAGTAATTATCAGCGCGATATGTGCTCCCGGTCGTAGCGCTGGACAACCGAGATTGGCCAGGTAGAGCAGGAATTTGGATCGTCTGGGTTAGCATCACGCTCGGCTTGGTAATCAGATGCTAGATCAGTAATGCCAATCGTCTCGACTGCAGCCTTCCAGCCACCCATGCCTTCGATCTGTTTTGGAACCCAGACGTTGGCTGCGCCGTTTAAGGCGTCCCAACTCTTCGGGTTTACCGCCCGATCAATGTAGATGCCGCCCTCAGGCGCTCTCTTCGCGATTGACGGGAATGGGACAACACCCATCAACGCCGCTGCTTGAAACTGCGTCATGGACCACGGTGGTGTCTTGAAGTAGTACCAACTGGCGGCACACACCCCGTAGAGGTTAGGACCGAACTGCGCGTAGTTGAGATACAGCTCAACGAGGCGCTCAGGAGGAAGTGTTAGTGCGAACTCCGTGGCCAAGACCGCTTCGAGTCCTTTGCGGAGACCGTTTTGATCAGGCCACAGGAAGATGTTCTTCACGAGCTGCTGGGGAATGGTTGAACCGCTCGGATCAGTTTCGCCCTTTATGTACGCTTCGACGCGCTTCTGAAAGTCGTCAACTGGGAAGGCGCCAACTCTGGTGCCTAGTTGCTGATCTTCGTGGGCGATGGTAGCTGCGATTGCGTATCGACTGATGTGTTTAAGAGAGACGAACTGGTACGTGATCGGCTCGCCGTCCTGGAGCATGTACGACGTTCGAGGCGGCGTGAACCAGAGGAACGAAACAGCTGCGAGTTCACTCACGACGACCAGGCTGAGCAGCGTCAAAAAGGTCCTACGGACTAGGCGGCGGAACCAGCCTTTGCGCTTGCGTGGCTTTGGTTGAGGTGGGGGAGTGGGGACAGGTTGTGGTTGGTCTGAAGGCTCTGTCGGCCCGCCAGGTAGCGGGGCGATGGCGACCTTCGGAATATCTTCGGTGGTTGGGTTATGGGTAGACGGACGAGGGTATTTCTCATCCAAATTCGTAGCAACAGAGGGCTCCATGGCGCGCTCCTACTTAGATGCACTACGCCCCTTAGGGAAAAAGGGGTTGAAGTTTCTAGCTTAGACCTGTTTCGAGTACCGGGTCAAAGAGTAGCTCCGATAGTAGGCTTCCATTTATTCACCGATTGTGCATAAATAGTGGCACTTATGGCAGACCTAGAAACATCAGAACTCCAAGAAGAAAAGAACAAAGGCGGACGACCGCTCAAGTTCGCGACTGTGGCTGAACTCAAGCAGCAGATCGAAACGTACTTCAACACCTGTGATCCTCACACTGAGATGCGTCGCGTTGAATCCGGCGTCAAGAACGACGGCACCACCAACTGGGTCACTCGCGAAGTAATGACTGATCAACGTCCCTACACGATCCTTGGTCTTGCCAGGGCTCTAAAGACGAGTCGCGAGACGCTACTTGATTATGAGTCTGGCAAGTACGACGACCGCGATGATGCGGACGAATCAGGTGACACCTTTTCTGACGCTATAAAGCTGGCCAAGTCACGAATTAACGAGCAAGTTGAAGAGCGCATGCTTAGTGGTGCTGCTCCTGGCTCTGCGTCCATCTTCTGGCTGAAGAACAATGCTCAGTGGAAGGACAGATCAGAAGTCGATCATCAAAGTGGCGGTAAGCCGATGACGGCGCTTGTGGAGATCGTCCGAAGTGGGGACCGAGCCGACAGTCAAGATTAAGTTCCTCGAAGAGTACGAGGAGCTGTTCAACGAAGATCTGCGCAACATCGTGTTCCACGGTGGGCGTGGCTCAGGTAAGTCCAAGCACGTCGGTCTAGCGCTCATTCTCCGTGGCCGCACTAAACGGCTTCGCATCCTTTGTACCCGTGAGCTGCAGAACACCATTGCTGACTCTGTACACAAGCTCCTATCCGACATCATCAACGAGTACGGCTTCACTGATTACGAGATCACTGAGAAGCAGATCCGCAACACCATCACTGGGACCGAGTTCTTCTTCAAAGGGCTGAGGCACAACGCAACAGAGGTTAAGTCCACTGAGGGCATCGACATCGCGTGGGTTGAGGAAGCTCAAAGCATTAGCGAAGCCAGCCTGAAGGTGCTCATCCCGACAGTACGTAAGCCTGGAAGCCAGCTGATCTACACGTTCAACCGCATGAACGAGCTGGACCCGGTCTACGTCCGTTACTGCAAGGCTGATCGTCCCCGCACCTATGTCCGCAAGGTCAACTACGACGTTCTGGAGCGTGCCGGCCTTTTCCCTGCCGAACTCCGTGAAGAGATGGAAGCTGACAAAGCGGCCAGCCTGGATCTCTATGCTCACGTCTGGCTAGGTGAGCCGATTGCTCAGTCCGACACTTCCATCCTCAGCCGTACCGCCATCCTGGAAGCGATGGAGCGCAGCGTCAGTGATGAAGGTGCCATCGAAGTAGGCGTCGACGTTGCTCGCATGGGAGATGACCGGACAGTTTTCAAGATGCGTGAGGGGCTCAAAGAAGTAGGGACCAAGACCTACACCAAGCTCCGGACCACTGAGGTCTGCGACAAGCTGGAGCTGTTTGTGAACTTCGACAAGACGGTCCTGATCAAGATCGATGACACTGGCGTTGGTGGCGGAGTGACTGACGAGATGATGAAGCGCGGGTACGCAGTCATGCCGTTGAACTTTGGAGCCTCAGCTGCCGATCCTGATAAGTATCCGAACCTCATTAGCGAGGCGTGGTTCTATTTGGCTAGCATCATCGACACGATCGACATCGGCATGAACGACGACCTACTCATGGAGCTGTCCACCCGCCAATGGAAGATGGATTCAAAAGGACGCCGCGGAGTTGAGAGTAAAGCCGACTACAAGAAGCGTGGCTTTCGCTCACCAGATAATGCTGATGCCCTCATCATGTGTTTTTACAACAATGCGCCACAGCCTATTGATGATCAGGAAGATGATGACTATGAGTCGATTACGTCCGGATTGCTAGACGAAAGCTTTTAAGTATCGTATTTTGAAGGAAGATGAAAGATAAGCCCGACAAGTTAAAAGAAATAGGAACCTCAGGTGTTGCTATTACTGGTGGACTTATCACAGGGGAAGAATACAACCCTAAACTCTCTGGCCTTTCAGCCATCAAGACCTACGACGAGATGCGCCGCAGCGACGCCACGGTCAACGCTGCTCTTACTGCCGTGAAGCTGCCGATCCTCAGTGCAGACTACTCGATCGACCCAGCCTCAGATGATGACGCTGACAAGGAAGTGGCTGAGTTCGTTCATGACTGTCTCTTCCACATCGTCGACTGGTCGCAATTCCTAGAGGAAGCGCTGACGTTCCTCGACTTCGGTCATGACGTACACGAGATGGTGTTCGAACCACGGGAGGTCAACGGTCAACTCAAGATCGCCCTGGTCAAGCTCGGTTACCGCAAGCAGACCACTATCCAGAAGTGGGAGACCAAGGACGGCAAGCCAGGCATCTACCAGCGAGACAACACCGGGGGAGACTTCTCGATCCCCGCTGAGAAGTTGGTCCGCTTCACCTACAAGCAAGAAGGCGACAACTACGAGGGCATCTCTATCCTGCGTGCTGCCTTCAAGCACTGGTACATCAAAGACAAGCTGTACCGCATTGATGCTGTGGGCCATGAGCGTCACGCACTTGGGGTTATCGATGTCACCACGCCAACTGGTGCCACTGACAAGGACAAGAAGATGATGCGCCAGATGGTGCGCAACCTTCGCGCCAATGAAGAGTCTTACATCGAGCACCCTGACGGCTGGCTCGTCCAGTTCCTCGATATGAAGGCGAACTCACTCAAAGACGTTGAGCCTTCGATTAACCACCATGACCGCCAGATCATGAAGAACGTCCTTGCGCAGTTCCTTGAGATCGGGGCATCAGGCGGTACTGGCACTCGCTCTACATCGGAGGACCACAGCCGTCTGTTCGAGCTGGCAGTGCAGTCAGTGGCGCGCCGCCTAGTCCAGGTGCTGCAGAACACCGTTGTTCGAACCCTGGTTGATCTCAACTACACAGACCGTGAGTATCCAACGCTGCGCGTGGGCAATATCAGTGACGACAACATTCCAGTCATGAGCGAGGCAATCAAGAAGTTCGTTGATGCTGGTGTCCTTCACCCTCGTCCTATCGACGAGAACAGTACCCGCAAGATGATCGGTTGGTCTGAGCTCACCGAGGATGAACTCAAAGAGGCAGAGAAAGCCAAGAAGGAACAACCGGCTAAGAAGCCTGAGGTTGTCGATGCAGACATCTCAGAAGCTCGCCGCATCCATGCATCAGTAACGGAGCAGCTCTATGGCAACACGAGCCGAGCTGCTTGAGGCTAGAGAAAAGCTCCACGTAGCCATTCACGCCGCGGAGGAGTGGCAGGACAGCTACAAGGCGAGTCCGATTACCTTTGCGGACTTACTACGCCTAGAAGCGGCCTTAGAAACAGCCGTAGCTGAATATCTGCACGAGCTATCTACCCGTGCGGTGGATTACGTGGATTGGTCCCGCTTGCCTGAACCGATCAAAGCAGACGCCGGCCCGGTGGCTAACAACGACGATCCAGTCTGGAAACAGGAGCAGATCTTGCTGACTGCTGCTGTCATCGACATCATCACTGACCTGGTGGCGACCGGTGCTGTTGCAGGAGAGACGCTCTACGCCATCCCGGTTGGCTACTCTACGCTTGAGTTCGCCTCACTAGACGAAGCGATCATGCAGGCTGCCAGGAAGCTGACCGCTGACATGGTTTCAAACGTCACTGAGACAACACGCAAGCTCATCCGTGAATCAGTGGCTAAGAGTATTGCCCTGGGGGAGACAGCTGACTACGCGACCGTGCGCCTCATGAACATGATCGATAACCCGATCCGTGCGACCATCATTGCTCAGACTGAACCAGTCAACGCTTACCAGGCAGGGCTCAAGCTCTACGCCGTGCAGAGTGGGGCTAAGTCAAAGACCTGGGACGGACTCAGTGGAGCCTGCAAGATATGTTCTCCGGTTATCGGTAAGACCCTCGAACTCGATGAATTGTTTGTCCTGGCGAATGGGAAACAAGTCGATAGGCCTGCGGGTCATCCGCGCTGTCGCTGTTCATTGATTTACGCGTATTAGCCATTATTCCTATTGACATAAACCCTTGATTCTAAGACATTAAGGACATATGGCAATAAAAGGATTTCACAACCTAGTAAAAATCAGTGCCGACGCTGATGGCAATGCTCCTAAAACAATTGAGCTTCTTCGAACCGGAAAATGGAACACTCCATGGCACGGTGACTTTGAAATCACTAGGGAAGACATCCAGCAGTTCGTCCTCCACGCTTCGATCGGTGTGGGGCTCGTCCAGGCTGATCCAAAAATTCCTCTGAACTATGGCCACGCCTCTTATGACAAGGCCGCCGGCTGGATTCCATCGGTGTACGCCAGCGACGACGGTGAAGCTCTCCTGGGCGATCCTGACTGGACCCCAGCTGCCGTACAGGCAATTAAGGACGGCGAGTGGAAGTACATCTCTCCTGAGTTCAACCCGAGCTCATACCCATGGGAAGACCCAGAGGAAGAGTTCCACTTCGTCAAGAACGTGATCACGGGCGCTGCCCTGACCAACATCCCACTATTCAAGAAGCTGAAGCCGATCCAGGCCTCCCGTCTCCCTGTCCAACCAGTGAAGGCGGATGCCACCGGCACCAGTGATAACAGTAAAGGAGACAACATGACGTTAGAAGAGATTCGCGCCAAAGAGGTTGCTGAGCTGAACGACGAAGAAAAAGCGTTCTTGGCTGAGCACAAATCAGAACTAAGTGCAGAGGACCTTGAAAAGTACGGCCTCAAAGGAGCTGAGGCTGACAAACCAGCTGACGAAGATGAAGAGAAGCCAGAACCTAGCAAGGTTGAGGCAAGCGCCATCAAGGGGCTCACTGACGCAGAGATCACTCAGCTCCGCGCTGATGCAGAAGCTGGTCGTGAAGCGAAGCGAGAACTAGAAGAGAACAGGGCTCGTACCTTCGTCCAGGCAAGCATCAAAGCAGGCCGCGTGAAATCAGATCAACAAGACGCCGCCGTCAAGCTACTTCTCGCATCGAAGGGTGAGCAGCGCACCCGACTGGAGGCATTCATCAACGGCCTTCCAGAGAACAAGCTGATCACTGCTGACGAGCTCGGTAGCGGCAAGGGCGGTGACGAAGCTCCTGTTGAGCTGTCGGACGAAGAGAAGTCATTGGCTTCAGACTTCGGCAACACACCCGAGGACATCGCTGAGTTCAAAAAACAGGAAAGTAAATAAGAAAGGTCTATAGACGATGGCAAATCTAACTGCATCAAAAGCTGACGAACGCCAAGAAGGTGTCTTAATCGACGTCGCCCTGGCAGCAGTCAAATTGTTCAAGGGATCAAACGTAAGCTTCAACGCTGCTGGCTACGCCAAAGGCTCATCTGACACTACTGGCGAAGCATTCGCTGGTGTGTCTTTAGAGACTGTCGACAACAGCGCAGGCGCTGCTGGTGACAAGTACGTCCGCATCTGGCGCGAAGGTGTCAGCTCAATGGGCTGCGTAAGCGCAACTCAGGCATGGGTAGGCCAAGACGTCTACGCCGTCGATGACAACCTGGTCGCCCTAGCTGCAACCACCACTAACGACGTCAAAGTCGGCAAGTGCGTCGGTTTCGTCAGCGCTACCGAAGTGCGAGTAAAAATCTAAACCCGAATACAGAAAGGATAATAAATGTCTGTAATCACACGTGAACTACTCCAAGCCCTTGATACGAACATCAGGGTCACTTGGCAAAAACGCTTCGAAGGCGCACCAAACACTGACGTTTGGAAGAAGATCGCTATGCCGGTCAACAGCAAGAGCATCAGCGAGAAATACTCGTTCCTAGGTACCGTTCCTGGGCTCCGTGAGTTCAAGTCTGAGCGTATCCCTGGCACGCTGTCTGGCTTCAACTACGAGATCACCAACAAGAAATGGGAATCAACCCTTGATGTTGATCGTGACGTAATCGAAGACGACAACACTGGCCAGATCATGCTTGCCATCACTGGTCTCGCTACCAAGGCTGCTAAGCACTACACACAGCTGACAGCTAAAGCCTTCGAGCTTGGCTTCAGCACTCCGATCTATGACGGGCAGAACTTCTTCGACGCCGATCACACCACAGGTAGCAACTACCTTGGCACCGGCCAGGCTCTAACTCATGACAACCTTGACGCTGCAGAGCTGCTGCTCAACGGACAAACTGACGACCGTGGTGAACTACTTGGCTACGAAGGAACGGCTCTGATCGTTGGACCTGCCTTGAAAGCAACCGCCAAGAAATTGGTGAACTCACGTCAGATCGTTGTTGACGGCGTCGCTCTCGATAACCCTCATTACCAGGCCTACGAAGTCGTGGTCCTTCCGCATCTGTCTAAGACCTACAAGGGTTGGGCTCTGGCTGACCTGAGCGAAGGCATCTTGCCATTCATCATGCAGATCCGTGTTGCGATCACTCTGTTGGCAAAGACTGACATCAACAGCGACCGTGCGTTCGACAAGGACATCTTCACTTGGGGAACACGTGCCCGTCACAACGTTGGCTTCGGCAACCACCAAACAATCGTAGGAGCTGTAGCACCTTAATTGGGGCGCAGATGATCTATGTATAAAGTCACACTTCCACGAGAGTTCCCTTACGAGCAGCGCATTCGCGCTGGCGTCGTAGTGAACAAGGAACATGGGTACGAGGGCGAACTCACAACAGAGCAAGTGAAAGCCATCAAGGCTGACGGCATGTTCACCGTCGTCAAGATTCAAACTGAAGCAGACATAGAGGCAGCGGCTGCAAAAGCCAAGGCCGCTAAAGAAGCTGAAGAAAAGCTGGCCGCAGAAAAAGCTGCAAGCGAGGCAAAAGCCAAGGCTGAAGCAGAAGCGGAAGCCAAACGAGTTGCCGACGAGAAGGCAGCGGCTGAGGCAAAAGCCAAGGCTGAAGCAGAGAAGCACTCAGCCAACAAGCAAAAATAGTTCCCTTGCTGAGTCGAAGAGAGCGCCTACTACTGGCGCTCTTTTTTGTGTCCGCTGTATTGCCGTTCGAGCTTCTCGGACAAGTGGTCAAACACTTTTTCCTTGTCCTCTTCAAATTTCTTTTTGGCTTCCGGCTCCATGACCTTTACCACGATAGGACTGACTCCGCTGGCCTTTCGAAGAGTATTAACGAAAGCCAGCTTCTTCTCTTCAAAATCTTCGAGATTGAGAGATTCGCGCTCTCTATCGAGGGCCGGAAGGACCATGACGATGCACTCATCATAGAGTGTCTTGCCGGTAGTCAGGGCGTCGTCGTGAGCGAAGAGCTCAAACTTTCCCCAGGCGTCCTGAAGAGCCAAGATGCCGTCCATCACTGAGGTCAGGAAGTCGTTGGGTGTTAGCGCCTTGGCTGGATTGCTTTGTCCCCTGAAGGCAAGAGAGATGCTGTTTACAGCTTCCAGAAACTCAAGTCCGGCTGTCCGTGTATCGATCATGATGCGCTCAGCCTTTTCGCGCTTAGCTTTGCGAGTATCCGCTGAACGGGCCGACAGATAAGCGATCAGTGCACCGAAAAGTGTGGCACCGCCCGTCAGCGCCGGTACACCCCACCATGGAGCACCTTCGGTCTGAGCTGTGACCTCAGTGATCACCTGTTGGAGAAGCATGGACAAAGAATATCAGTCTTTCTGAAATGCTTTATGCGTGCTTAAATATGGATATATGGCCACGACGGTACGAATGGATTCATTTCCAGAAATTAACATTGTTGAACGTGGCGAGCTTCGACTTGACTACACTCCTGAAACAACGCTGCTTTTCGTAAAATGAGAGCGCCCGAAGGGGCGCTCTTTACGTGGTGGGAAGTTCGACGCTGGACACACCGAAAATGCTGATCCACAACAGCATCGTGTTAAAGAATCCGATGAAAATCTGAGTGCCCCGTACCTGGGGCGTTGTGACTTCCTTTGGATCGCTCCACGCAAGCCAAGTAATGAAGGCTCCAAAAATCAATGCGATCGCTAAAGCGATCCACAACCGGTTTCCGTCGGTATTGCTTGTGACGAAGTTCAGTATCACCCCAGCAAAAACTGTCACGCCTGGAAAAGTCAGATTGCCCGCTGTTAGGTACAGGGCCTTGTTGGCGTCAGAGAGGACGCCTGCGTCGTCGCTAGGCCTAGGGCGCAAAGAGAGGAAGTCGCGTAATGCTTGCAGCAAGTAAACCACCCCAAACAGGCTTGAGGCACCGTCTATCGGTGCGCCGTGGATGCAGTGTACCGCTTAGTTTCTTTGATGAACAGAAGCTTGCTGGGACTTTTAAAAGTACTCGCTTGGTGTTTAAATGAAGTCAGACATGGCAACAACCCTAAGAATAGACTCATTCCACGATTCCAACATTGTTGAACGCAGTGAACTTAGCGGTGACTACGTTGCTGAATCCACAACGCTCAAACTTAGAAATTCACAGGGCTTAGTCGCCGGACAAGTCATCTACGTTGGCCAACTGTCGCTTGAAGGCTGTGAGAAGGCCGTCATTGATTCTGTAGATGATGAGACGACTCTCAGTCTGTCTGAAGCACTAAAGCTGCCACACGCGCGCTACGAGCCTGTCACAGCAGTGCTTGGGGACTCGATCCACATCCACCGCGCCGTTGACGTGAATGGGAAAGTACCAGCTGACGATGCATTCAGCGTGCTGACTACAAGGTCGATTGATCCGGACCAGCTCTCTACGTACTACCGAGACCCAGAAGGTTCGAGCGCCTATTGGTACCGCTATAGCTACTTCAACCCGACCACCATGGAAGAGACGCCACTTCAACCGGCTTTCCGTGGCGATGACTTCGCGCACTACGCCAGCCTTTCCGAGATCCGCAATGAAGCGGGCTTCAAGAACGCCACCAATCTCGCAGACGGTGACATCGAGCAACAGCGCCGTGCGGCCGAGGTAGAGATCAATGCATCGCTGAACGGAGCCTACGTCGTTCCCTTCGCTCCTGTACCCGACACCATCCGGACCCTGACTATTCAATTGGCATCAGCGCTTCTCCTGGCGAACGCATACGGACTCACCAGCAGTACTAAGCAGAAGTTAAAGGATGCAAGGGCAGCAATCGAAAGCTGCCGACTTGGATCGACCGTTCTTACTGACGGGGACGGTACTTCACTCTCGCTGTCGGATGACATCAGCGGATTCCCAGAAGCTCCGAGCCGAGATTATCCACGGTTTTTCCACATGGGGGACAAGTACTAGATGGCAGACGTTCGCTTCACTATCCAAGGCGACAAAGAGCTAGCCCAGAAGCTGCGTAAGTTTGGGGTATCGGTCCTAGACCTCAGTGACTCGATGGATGAATCAGGTCGCTATCTCACGCGTTTCTTCTCCGGAGAAGTGTTCGCATCACGTGGCCAAGTGTTCGGTCTGTCGTGGCCAGCACTAAACGATAACTACGCCGCTTTCAAGGCCAGAACCTTTCCTGGCCGGCCACCGCTCATTCGTACAGGCGTTATGAATCGGCAGTTCAAGCACAAGTCGACCAACCTCACAGCCAGCTTGTGGAATGAGTCCGAGTACTTCGAGTTCCACCAAGAAGGTAGGGGAGTACCAGAACGTGTGATGATGCACGTCGATGAGAAGCGCGAACGCTCCATCGTTGGGTTCATTGCCCAGGACATAAGCGGAAAGATGAAGGCTGCCGATGTCTAACGACTACGAGGACAACGTTCAGCGCATCGTGCGCCTAATGCAGGACACCTTTGGCGATACCTTCAAGACGTACTACGACGGTGATCCTGAGGCTATCCCAGTATTCAACCTTCCCTGCGTCATCGTTACGCAGAAGAGCGATGAGACCACCGCTGACTCATGGCAGCAGGATGAAGTCGAGGACCAGATCACGATCAAGATCGTTCTGAACAAGAGAGACGATTTTGACAATGACAAGGTGAATCCGCTCAACATGACCGAGCGAAAGATTCGAGACTTTGTTGGTGAGCGAGATCCTGAGACTGGCTTCTACCTTCCTCGCACAGTCAAGGGAGCGGTCCGAACCATGGCCACGAAGGGCATCACGGCGATCGCCGGCACGATGAACGTTGAGTACGGCATCACCCCGCGAGTTCCTGGAGAAGGACTAGCTGATCTCACCGCTGAAGGACATGTCACCTTCCCAATCAGCTTCGCTGTAGATATTCCGGTACCAGCTGAGGAAGATAACTAGGCTTTTAAATGACATCGAATTGTCTTACATTAAGGACATGGCGAACAAATTAGCTAAGAAAATCAAATCTAAAGCCGTTGACGCTTCTGTTCAGCTCTTCTTCGTGCCATCCATCCTTCGATCGATAGCAGCAAAAGACTTGAGTGAGATCGGAGCAAAAGTGGCTGCGACTAAAAGTAATCAAGAAAATGAGGTAGGTGATGGCAACAGCTGATCAACATATTGGACGACGAGTAGGAGTAGGAATCGGCATCGAAGCCACTCCAGGAGTGAACGTCGCTCCACAAACGTTCCTTCGATGGGACACTAACGATCTTCAACCGAAGACAAACATTGTCGAAGATGACAGCGCCATGGGCATCGTTGATGAGGTCAGTGACAGCAGCATCACTTCTCGCTGGGTTGAAGGCACACTCGGTGGAAAGATCAGCGCCGTCGATATGGGCTTCTTCCTCCTGGGCCACTATGGCTCAGTGACGACAGGCGCAGCAGTATCAGGCGTCTATCCGCACACATTTAGCGTGAAGCAGTCCAGCATCCCGACGCCAGTCACCCTGGCCATTGCGAGTCCACTGCAATCTAAGCGACATGGCTACGGGGTAATCGACACCCTTGAAATCTCGGCTGAGCAGAACAGCTACGTCAACTTCTCAAGTGCAGTGAAAGCTCGCGTTGGTACCGGATCTAGCGAGACTGTGGCGTACGCAGCCCAGAAACTCTTTACGAGCAAGCACATCACCTTGAAGATCGCTGACAACAGTGGTGCTCTTGCAGGTGCCGCAGCCATCAGCGCCTTGAGCCTCAAATTCATCTCTGAACGACCCTCGACAGCGATCACGCCGCTTGGCACCGATGATGACGTCGAGTTTGATCGTGGCAGCTACAAAGCTAGCGGTGAGTTCGTCGTGCGCCTGAAGTCGACCGAGTATGAGGAAGCGTTCCTGGCAAACACGGTGCGCGCAATGTTGATTGCTATGGCCAACACCGGCGACAGCTTGGATATCACGGCGACTAAGGTCCGCTTCCGTGAGCTCTCTAAGTCAACGGATAAGAACGACGTCGTGACGGCCACAGTCCAGTACTTCTGTGAGTACGACACAGCTGTTGGTGCATCGAATGTTCCAATCTTGAAGAACACCCGCGCTACCTACGCAGCAGCCTAATAGTTCTTTACTGGAATAGTGCCTCATGTTTAAATGAAGGCACTATTTTAATTGGAGAACTACCCATGGGTCTGAACATCGTCGCTAAACGCAAAATGAGCTTAAAAGGATTTGCCGAGGGCTGGGACGATTGCTATCTCATGATTAAGTCCGCCAATGAGACGAAGCGTAAAGAGTGGCTGAAGAGTCTCGACCAGGAGAAGTCGGACGACGAGACGGCGTTCAATACCATCCGAGACGCGTGCCTTGAGGTGATCGTCGGTGGTGTCGTCATGAGCACTGACGCCGATGGCAACGCGAGCCCGGTGGAGTTCACCGCAGCTGACGTCCCAGAGGTTGTAGAAGCAATGAACTTTGTGTGGCAGCAAGAAGCTGTCAGCGTATCTACGGGCAACGACCGTTTAAAAGCGATGATCTAGAGACGATTGAGTCGCAGTACCGCGACGTGATCGTCCACGGCCTCACGGCTGGCATTCCTGATGACATATTCCAGGAGATATTTGCCTTCCGTTACAGGGAGTATTTCAAGCTAAGCGCAGTCGAGTTTGAGAACGAGCCATGGGAGGCGCTTTATCAGGCTCGATTAATGTGGTCCTTTGATGATGAGCGTGTTAAATTGGAAAACATAAGGCAGCAACCTATTAATTAGCTGCCCCGAGATTTACCACGTGGCTTCAAATAAAATCAATATCGTCATATCCGCCGAAGACAAAGCATCAAAGCCACTCAGGGCTGTTGCTGACGAGATGGATAACGGACGGACCAGTTCTGACAAGTTTGGTTCTTCACTCGGCAAGCTCGGGACTATTGCAGGCATAGCTGCCGCAGCCACAGGTGCAGCCGGAGTTCTGGCCGCTAAGTTCGCGATTTCAAGCGCTGCCGACTACGAGCAGTCGCTCAACATCTTCCGATCCGTCTCTGGTGCCACCGCGGAACAAATGAAGATGGTAGCCGCTCAGTCCCGCGAGCTGGGTAAGGACATCAGCCTCCCAGGCATCAGCGCTAAAGACGCCGCACTTGCCATGGTCGAGCTGGCGAAAGCTGGTCTGTCTGTCAATGACACTATGGCCGCGTCTAAAGGTGTTCTCGCCTTGGCCAAGGCCGGCCAGATGGATACTGCAGCAGCAGCCGAGGTCGCCGCCAACGCCTTAAATGCCTTCAATTTACAAGGCGGAGAAGCTGGTCGTATTGCTGATCTCTTAGCCGCAGCAGCTAATGCATCAAGCGCTGACGTCAAAGATCTCGCCTACAGCTTGCAGATGTCGAGCGCTGGCGCTGCTGCCGTCAAGGTGCCAGTCGAAGATCTCACCTCTGCCATCGCTGAAATGGCGAATAACGGCATCAAGGGGTCAGACGCCGGTACGTCGCTCAAGACGATGTTCATGAACCTGATCCCGACAACGGATAAGGCGAAGAAATCATTCAGAGCTCTGAACCTCGACTTCTACGACGCCAAGGGGAACTTCGTCGGTATCCGAGAGATGGTTCGCCAGCTAGAGGAGGGCACCAAAGACCTTACCGATGAACAGAAAGCACTCCACATCGAGCAAATCTTTGGGGCTGACTCTTCTCGTGCGGCCAACATCCTCCTGAAAGAGGGAGTTAAGGGCTACGACGAAATGAGTAAGGCGGTCAATCGCCAAGGAGCAGCAACTGCACTCGCTGCCGCTCAGAACGCTGGCTTCAAGGGTGCCATAGATACTCTGCGCAGTTCACTGGAGACAGTTGCCATCGATATCGGCATGAAGCTGCTTCCTTCTCTCACCGCTATTGCTACCAATCTTTCGGGCAAGGTCGAGCCCGCCTTCGAAACGATGCAGAAGGTTGGTAAGCAGGCACTCGACTTTTTGATGCCGGCCTTCCTAGGTCTTGGCGATGCGATCAAGAATCAGCTTATCCCAGCCTTTAAGACAGTGGCTAAGAGCGACATCGTGAAGTACCTGGGTGGTGCGCTGGTAGTTGCTGTCTACGCTGCGATTCGAGTCGTAGAGGCTGCCATCCGTGTAGTAAGCAGCATGGCCTCACAGTTCAGCCAGATGACACCTCTTCTTGTTGCTGCCGGTTCTAGCATCGTCGCCTACACCGCATTGATGGGTGCCCTCGCAGTCAAAACCGCTGCCGTCACAGCTGCAACAGTGGCCATGAACGTGGCTTTGAAGCTCAACCCATTCTTTCTCGTAGCAAGTGCCGCCATCGGTATAGCCGCTGCATATACGCAGGTCGTATTGACCTCTGATCGGACAGTGATCTCCACTGAGGCGCTGAAGTCGGCTCAAGATCGACTTACTCAGACCACCAACTTGGCGAAGGATGCACAGGACAGACTCAGTGGTGCCTTGCTCTCACAAGAAGGATCGGCACTGGCTGTTGAGCGAGCTCAACGTGCGTACAACGAGACGGTCGCTAATTATGGTCCGAACTCCCTTGAAGCCAGGGAAGCCGCCTACAACCTAAAGCGCGCCAATGATGACCTCGCTGCTGCCAATGCGGCCGTTCGAGATCGAACCAATGAGGCCAAACAAGCAGAGAAGGAAAAGCGCGAAGCCGCTGCTGATGTAGTCAAGGCCAACGACGCAGTGAAGGACAGTGCCTACCGCGCAGCCGGGGGCTATCAGGCCATGGCCCATGCAATCAAAGAAGCGAAGGAACAAGACGCTAAATCCGGAGTAAACGCAGGATTCGGTGGAAAGAACCAAACAAACGCAGTATTCGGCATGCCTAAGGGCTTCGCTACAGGTACTTCGTATGCTCCAGGTGGCCGCACCCTCGTTGGCGAGAACGGCCCCGAGATACTCAACCTCCCGCGTGGATCGCAGGTAACCCAGGCATATAGAACACGCAATGAGCTTGCGCAGGACGGCGCAGGAGGCGTTACGAACATCTTGAGCGGCAACTTCACGTTCCAAAACGCAGAAGCCGTCCAGGAGTTCTGGAACCGCCTCGATAAGACGCAGCGTCTGGCGAAGATGGGGATGGCTTCATGATCGGGGTGAAGTTCGGTGACTTCAACCTCCAGGCAAACGGCGTCGTCGTCACTAACACCGACGTCTATTCAGCACCGGTCAACAAGATTCAAGCTGATCCACTTGCCGAGCGTGATGGTGCCCTCGTCGTCAAGCAGCAGTACGACAGTAAAACGTTCAGTATCGAGGGCTACATCCGCAAGGACTCGATCGCTTCACTAGAAATGATGATGGACACCTTCAAGCTGGCAATGAGCCAGAAGAACAAGCCTTTCGACATCGACTATGCCGGAAGTACAAGGCGCTACCTCGCCTCAGCTCGTAACTCGATATTGAGTAAATCGAGTCTGACGTCGGCGGGCTTCACTGTTGAGTTCCTATCGCCAGATGGCATGGGCTGGGATCTCGACACCACTTCTCTTATTTCATCGACCTTGATTACTGTCTCCAACAGCACCACGTCACTATCGGTAGGTGGCTCGTACAAGGCAGACCCTGCAGTGAAGCTAACAATCGGTGCCGTGACTGGTGGAACGAACAAGACGATTACGCTCTCTAACGCGACCACGCTCCGGTCCATCTCCGTGAAGCGAAACTGGATTGCCGGCGATGTACTGGAAGTCGACACACTCAAGGGCCTCGTACTCGTCAATGGTGTGGCGACGGACTTCTCTGGCCAGCTGCTCAGCTTTGAACCTGGCGACGGAGGATTGGGATATCTGGATGACTTCACGACTCGTAGCGTGACGCTAACTGCGAGCTATACGAAAAGGTGGCTATAAGTTACATTAAAAGCAGATTAAACAGGAAAACTAAATAATGGCGAATGCGTTATACGACAAGGCGAGAGAAGGATTTCTTTCAGGACAAATCAATTGGTCTTCGGACAACATCAAGGCGGTTCTCGTTGATACCGCGCTTTATACGCCTTCTATGTCGACTCACCAATACCTCAGCGATATTGCCTCAGGTGCACGCGTAGCAACCAGCGGCAACCTTGCGAGTAAGACCGTGGCCAACGGTGTAGCCGACGCAGCTGACATCACGTTCCCAACAGTGACTGGCGCTTCTGTCGAAGCCATTGTGCTCTACAAAGACACCGGTTCTGCCGCAACGTCTCGTCTTATCTGCCTCATCGACAGTGGCATTGGTGGCATCCCGATTACGCCGAACGGCGGTGACATCGCCACGGCCTGGAACGCTAGCGGCATCTTTAAGTTGTAGGTGCTGATCTAGATGGCGAATCGATACTGGGTAGGAGGATCTGGAACCTGGACTGATGCTGCTCATTGGTCATCGACCTCGGGCGGTGCTGGTGGTGCCAGTGTTCCCACAAGTAGTGACGACGCCTTCTTCAATGCCAGCAGCGCAGGGTCGTCGTTCATCGTCACGATTCCGTCTAACGACTGCCCGGTATGCAATCTCTCCCTCCAACCCACGCAGCCGATGCTGCTTAGAAACTTCTCCCTTGCTGTGCACGGAGACGTCGTAAGTAACAGCAACCTGTCTACGAGTTTTACGAGGTTCAACTTCTTCGGTCATTCCATGGTCCAAGCAGCCGGGAACTCTCTTGCCGGAACTGTCTTGAGCTCGGGCAACGTCGACTCCTACATCGAACTCACGGGAAACACGGTCGTGCAGAGCGTGTTCATCAACGACGGTAGTTTCTTCACGAATGACTATGACCTCACCATCACCGACGGACGCCTAGGTTCCTACCCGTTCAGTAGTGTTTACCTCGATCTCGGTACGAGCAACATCTCTGTGACCGGTAGCGATAATTCAAATCTTATTCAGGCGATCGGGGACTGGTGGGCGCGTGAAGCGACGATCACTCTGATCAGTGCCAGCGCAAGCGACACCGAGTTCTTCGGCGGTTACGACGGTATTGAATTCGGAACAGTTATCTTCAGCAACGCCGGGGTCGGTAAGACGTTCGCGATTAGGCAGAGCGTCAACTTCGAGACTCTTGAAGTGAAGCCAGGGGTGACGCTTAAGTTCAATACCGACGACATGGCACCACCGTTCCACGAGCTAGGAACGTTCATTGCAAACGGCACCAATGCTCAGCCTGTGACCCTTCGGGGGACAACGCTCGGTAAGCAGTTTATCCTCAGCAAGCCAAGCGGCACGGTCAACGCCACTTATATCGACCTCAAAGACTCCATCGCTACAGGCGGTGCCACTTGGAATGCTGTCGGTGGGACGAATAGCGGCAACAACAGTGGCTGGAACTTCCTACCGCCGCCAATCCCGACCTGGGGCTTCGTTGACTCAACAGCATCTGCATTCCAGCCAACGCTGACGCCTGGCGTGGCGACGATGTCACCGACCTTCGTCAGCAGTAGTGCTGCAGTTTATAGCCCTTCTAACACGATGTTCACGAGCCAAGGCAGCCTTGTGGACTCGACGGCAGATGTCTTTGCTCCGGTCCTGACGCAGCTTCCTCCACCACCTCCACCTCCTACGGACTGGGAAGCTATCGGCAAGGAAGACGAAAAGGTCTACGTATATAAGGTCTACAAATCAGACGGCACGTTCATCGGCATCTGGAATGACGTGCGCGATCCGCTGATGTTTACCCGCAAGATCAACACGCCAGGAACTACGACGACGGTGATCTTGGCCCGCTCTCCGAACACCGTCAAGGAAGTCCGGGCCAGCATGACGACCGAAGCCGGCGAGCCGATCACCACGGAGGATGGTGAGCGACTGACCGTCACCTATGAAACGAACAACTCAGTTGGTGAGGGTACGGATGTTGACATCAATTACAAGGTGGACGTTTATGTGCATTACGGCGACTTCAACAGGCTAGTTACTGAGGCGGGAGGGCCGCTGACGACCGAAGATGGCGAGTATCTGCTTGTTGCTTCAGGAGCACCAAGCGGCGTGCGGGTGTTCAGTGGCACCATTCTTGACTACAAATCCACTTACGACGATCAAACAGGCGTGACTGTCACGCTGGCTTCTCACGGGCTGGGTCTATCTCACGAGTTGGTCCGAAGTGGAGAGACAACGACGGTTAGCTACTCGTCTCAAGCTCTTCAAACGACGCTGAAGAGCATCTTGGATACGAACCCACAGGTGATGTCCTACAGCACTGACTCCATTGCGGTTCCAGGTGTTTCCTCCGCTTTCAAGTTTGAGCTCACTACGAAGCTCGAAGCAATCGAGCGCATTCATGAACAGACACCTGATGGTTGGTACTGGTCTGGGGACGTCGCGGACAACTACGTCTACATGCAGCCGACAGCCTCTACACCTCATCACGTGTTCAAGAAGGGGTATCACGTAAAGAGCCTCGATCTCACTCGCTCCAAGGAACAGCTGATCAACAGGGTCTACTTCATCGGTGGGGAAGTAGGCGGTGTGCCGGTGTTCAAGAAGTACGAGGACGCGGCGAGCATCGCGCAGTGGGGAGTTGGCCTACACCGGATTGTTGATCGCCGCTTCACAGATGCTGCGGCGATGGAGCGTAAGGCGATGAAACTTATCAATCGGTTCAAGAGCCCGATTTACACAACACCAATAACAATCAGCTCCGCTCGTTATGACTTGGAATCAATCAAGGAAGGTCAAGTCATTGGGTTCTCGAACTACGACAACTTTGTGGACGACCTGTTGCTACAGATTGTCAGCCTCTCTTACGAGCCCACAGCTGTCATTATGCAAGTCGGCGATGTTCTCCAGACCCAGCACGAAAGGATTGAGGAGATTGGCGAAGAGTTGCAAGGTGAGCAATATCAAAACCTTCCAACTGCACCCGTTTGATGTTAAATTTAGGAGTATAAAGGATTAGAAATGTATGGCCGATAAGAAGATAAGTGATTTAGGTGCCTTAACCACAGCCGATGCCACCGATGTAGTCCCTCTCGTGGACGTATCAGCGGGTGTGACGAAAAAGACGACTGTGGCTGGTCTCGCCGCTGCAGTGGCAGCAAACATCCCAGATGGCGCGCTTCCCTACGCGAAGGGAGACGGCAAGATCTGGTGGGAGGAACTTGGGCGAAGAACCCTCAGCACTTCCGCAAGTTCCCTAAGCATCACGGGATTGGCATCAAAGAAATATCTGAAGGTTCTATTTGTTGCTATTCCTACGACGACCATTGCATCGATGGCCTTGCAATTCAACGGTGACGCGACTTCGAACTATAACTATCGTTTGTCAACGAATGGCTCTGCGGACACCAATGGCGCCTTCGCAGGAATCCCCGTTGATCCTGGTAGCACTCCTGGTACTGGAAGCGTGGTGTTCGGTGAGTTGACCGGCATTGACTTCGTGGGGCAGGAGAAGGCTTTCATTGGACATGTGCTGGACACATTTGCAACTGGCGCGAATGACCCCCGTCGACGCGAACTCCAAGGGAAGTGGCGAAACACGGCGCGCATCACGAGCGTCCAGCTAGCTCTATCTGCAGCCTGCGCAGCCGGTTCCGAATTGATAGTCCTGGGGCACGATTGATGTCTCAAAAGACCAAAACAATCATCAAGGAGACGGAAGAGGTGAGCGATCGCGACAATCAACCAGTCCTCGCTTACCGGGTGGGACAACTAGAACTGGCTGTGAAGGACGTGAGTCTTGCACAGCGTGAGGGCACGGAGAAACTTTCAACCAAGATGGACGAGTATGCCCACAACTTCGCGAGCAAGACGGATCTCGTTGACGCCAAAAGCTCTCTTGACAGGCGCATCACGAAGGTCGAGAGCTGGATGACCTGGATTGGCCGAACGGTCATTGGGACAGTTGTCCTCGCGGTCCTCGGTCTCGTGCTCTATACAAAGGGAGGCATCTGATGGCTGTGAACCAAAACGCTGATGACTATGCCAATGCTCGACTGGGCATCTATTTCCCTGGGCATCCAGCGACTCTCACTGGTCAATGCGTGTCACTTATCAAGTGGTACCTGGGTGAGATGTGCGGCGTAGCAGAGTGGCAAGCTGCTCGGGGACATGCAAAGGACTTTGGTGACACTCTCGTTTCGCAAGGCTTGGCCACAGTAGTCTCCGCTGGAAGCCGTAAGCGCGGCGATTTAGTTGTTTGGAAACAGGACGGAGGTGGCTACGGCCACATCGGAGTTTTGTGTAGCAACGACAACGTATTCGAAGAAAACGTTGGGCTGGCTGGCAGCAAGTCCGCTGTCTATGGCGGGAACACTGTGTACGCATCTCGAATCGATCCACTCAACGCGGTATGGCGCAAGGGGCCGCCGACGTTCTACCGCGTCAAGACGTACGTCGAAAGCATTCAACAACCACAGGGAGGTGACATGGTTACAAATCGAGACCAACTCAACAAACTCTATGAAGCAGTTCTGAGGCGTCCACGCGGCGCGGGTGAAGGTGAAGATGTCTATCTGGGCAAGGACTCAGGCTTCGTATTCAACGATCTCTACGCGTCGCGTGAGCGCAGCACCCGAGTGCAAGCTGAAGCCAATGAGAAGGCGTCATTAATTACTCAGCGGGACCAGGCGAAAGCCAAGTCAATCGAACTCGTGTCTAGTGTCTCCACTCTGACTAGCGAGCTGGCGGAGGCGAAGGGCCAGATCGTAAAGCTGAAGGCGACCCAAGGTGGCGGCCTTGACCAGCAGACGAAGGATGACATCGCTGCGACCAAAGCGAATACCAGCTGGATCGCAGAAGCAATCAAATCAATCTTCAATAGGAAATAAGGAGGCATATGGCAACATCAAAATCAGCATGGCATGAGTTCGTAAGGTCACTGCTTAGTCGCAAGTTCCTGATCGCGATAGTCGGAGCGGCTGTCGTGTTCGGCAACTACATGTGGAACTGGGGACTAACCGAAGCGCAAGTATGGTCAGTACTGGCACCGCTTCTCACGTACATGGGCGTCGAAGGCTTCGCAGACATCAAGTCGCGCTAATACATACCATATTTACCTGCTAGGAAGCTCTCAGAAGCTTTGCGGCCCAAAAGACACCAAATAGTTCACCTAAAGGCCTTCACGTTGCTGGAGGCCTTTTGAGGGCGTAGTCTTTTGCTATGGCAAAAGAAACTAAGATCATTATCCGGGATGACCTCGACGGAACTGAAGGCGCATCCTCTTATACATTCGCCTGGGGCAAAGACCAGTACGAGATTGATCTCAGCGATGCCAACGCCAAAGAGTTCGAAGATGTACTGAGCAAGTACATCGATGCTGCTGCGAAAGTAACGGCTCGCCTTCCGCGCGAGGCTGGTAGCCGCTCAGCTTCTTCCGGTCCCAGCAAGGAAGAGCTAAAGAAGATGCGCATCTGGGCGAGAGAGAATGGCATGAACGTGAGTGGCCGGGGCCGGGTCTCTCAGAAAGTTCAAGACGCCTACAAAGCCGCCCACTAGGTTCCCAAACAGAAGCCCCGCGTCAATATGAGCGGGGCTTCTGTTGTGTTCAGTGGCAACTAAGAGATTTTGCGCCGGCCGATGTTTGGCCGTTCTTCAGGAGTGGCGCTGGGGCCAGTGCGCCGAGTGTCGATCTCTTGCTCGACCTCAGCTAGTGGGCGCCCGTACCTTGCGCGTGACTGCTGAATGACTTGTCGGATATTGCCAGTCTCGCGGAACGCCTCCTTAGTCCGCATCGTGAAGGCCTGCGAAACCCCGTCTGCTGTGGCTACGCGGGAGATGGTTTCTCTGTGCCGTAGGTTCTGGAGATCTTCGGCACGAACTTGTGGCCCGAACTCAGGCGACATGGCTTTGGCATCCTTGGCCGTCGTCTGAAAGACAATCTTGCTGCGGCAGTTCGCCAGCACGGCATCCTTCAGTTCTTTGTTAGTCAGCTGCGTTAGGTTCTGATGCGCGAGGACCATGCCGAGCCCGAAGGAACGACTTTGAGCCAACATATCGGCGGGATCAGTTGGAAGAGCAACGAAGTTCTGGAACTCGTCCATATAGAGCATGACCGGGGCAGTGTGTGGTGTCGTTCTTACTGCTCCCCATAGGGCGTTCATTATCAGCGTCCCCATGAGACTGGCCGCTTGCTGACCAATACGAACGCCGTTGAGGTTTACGAGAAGAATCTTGTTGTTACTGACTAGGTCGGGCATGGTGAACGTTGAATCCAGCTGTCCCAGGGAGTTTCGGATTTCTGATCGGGATACGAACGGCCAGATACGACGGAGCAGGACGCCAAGCTCCATGTCAGCTCGACTTTGCTGCTGGCCCTTCCTGGAGGTGCTTTCATTCAAGTACTCCTGCCAGAACTTCTTGATCTGTGTATCTTCAATGTTCCGGACCACCTTGCGTTGCCAAGCTTCTTCCTCTGGCGTTGGCTTGATCATGCTCGGCAGATCAACAAAGGTTCCTGAGCCTGCCAAGGCATGAAGACCGTGATACATGACCTGGGGTGCCGACAGACTCTCAGGGAAGAGATTTGTGATCAGCCCGTTTAGTTCATCAATCGCTGCACGGCTTGAGCCCTGTCTGAGGACGTTGAAACCAATAGGGAAGTCTGTGTCATCGAGATCCCAGACGATAACGTCATTCATGCGGTGTGCCGGTACTCTCTCTAGGACACGTTGGTAGAGATCGCCCTTCGGATCGATCAGTACGAGACCAGATCCGTCGTTCATGTCCTGAACCGCCATATTGGTAGACAGCCACGTTTTGCCACTCTTCGTCGGTCCCATGATGTGCACGTGCTGGAGGCGGCTTTCACGATCAATGGCGATGTCCCGATTGCTGCCTGGAACGGTTGAAGTACCAATGACGGTGCCTTCACGGGGCACAACGTTAGTAACGTGCATGTGCCGCGTGCGAGATTGCGGCAAGCCGGCGATGTATGGCGAACCAACTGGCCACGAGATGAAGGACGTGGCTTCCGGCAGATTGAGCTGAGCCGGAAAGAGCATCGGCGTGGTCGCGTTGCCAATGGTGTGGGCAAGCTTTTCAGGGTTGATTTGTTTCTGCGTGAGCCAGTTTCGCCCGACTTTGGCTTCAGCGAACGCGTGCATGACCTCCCCGGCAATCTTGTTTGCGCGGATCTCGTGAGGGGCAGCTACAGCTATGCGTCCCACCGCCAGCATGTTCGGCGTCTCAAGTTTGCGCCGTCGGTCATCGATCTCGTCGCTGCCAGCCGGAGCGCCAGGATTTAGTAGAGCCCGCAGAATCGACCAGTCGTTAGAAGCTGGCTTGTTCTCCCGCTGAGGTGGTGCTTCAAACGGTGCGGGGGAGAGTACCCACTGAATGACGACGGCTTCGTTTTCTCGGAGGCTCTGAATACTCGTCAGGACGCTGGCTGAAAAGTCGGTTGTACTAGCGACGCGGAGCGTGCGAGATGGTTGCTTCATGCCTAGCTCGACGCCCACGGTCCACTTAACTCCGTAGCCTTTGTCATCCACGCTGACGTTAACACCAGGAACAAGGGATTCAAGGTGGCTGACGACGTAGTGTGCATCCTTTGAAGGAACTCGCAGGCGATGAGTGATGCCCTGATCATTAGCGAAGGTCTCAAAGACGATTGATGGAACACCGAAGATGCGAGACAGTCCGACATGCATGTTGCCGCTGATAGAGCTGAGCCAAGCTAGGACTCGCTTCTCATCCAGGTCGCCGGGGAAGGTCAGTAGATAGGATCGTCGATCGTTGTCGTAGACCGACTGCGTAAGCGGCGTCATTTCAATACCACCAATCTGATTTGGTTTGAAAGTGGGTATAGAAAAGGCCGCATCATGTCCTATTTACTGTGACACAATGCGGCCTTTTCCGGCTAGAAGATTTTCTTTTTGGAAAATATCATCCTCACAAGCAGGTAAAGGATTACGAAGAATCCGACGGTTGAAAATAGCGGTGCGACAAGTTGGTAGATCATGCCCATTATTGATGCGATCGCATCGACTACGCTGTTGTTGACCTCATCAGACGTCATGGTCCGTGCCTCCTATACTTCGAGACCGTGGCGTCAATCTCAGCCTTGGCCAATCTAAAATGTTGATCGATTGCTTTCTTCTTGATCCGTATCGGGTCTTGCAAATATGCTGCACACCAAAGAATTGAAGGTGCGACTACGAAGGCCATGAACGCGCCGAACAGTGGTGTGGCCAACAGTGACATCAGAAGCCCCAGACGTTGCTGTCATCCTTCTTGCCATTGGTGAGGCCGCTGACGTACGCGATCTCAACCTTGGTGAGTAGGTGAGTAAGAACTTCGTCTCCGTTCGCCCTACCTTGCAGGTAGTAGTGGAGATCAACCACTTGATCGCCGACATGCTTGGCGAGTTGTGCCTGGCCGGAAGCCACGAAGGCTTGAAGTTGCAACTCATCTCGGTAAGCCTGTGCTTTTTTGATCGCGGGTGAGCGACGACCTATGCGTCGACCATTGTTACCCGGGTCCATCATCATCATTTCCAGTTCGCTAGACATGGCTGCCTAACCTCTTCTCTGTCTCGCTGTTCAGTTACCAAACCAACGGCTGCTGGTAGAATGACGGTATCTGACTACTCATCAAGTAGTCAATATATGAGTACCTATTATTTGGAGAGTCATGTCAGACCTGACCGCAGAGGAAGAACGCGATCTCATCGAGCGCACCGCTTCCTTCTTGAAGAAGCTCGCTTTGGGGGAAGGCCTCACAGTCCAGAATGTGATGCGCGTTGGAACGGGAGATCAAGCTGGTCTGTTTGAGGACGAAACACCTGAAACGATCGTTGACGTAATTACGGGGGTCTCCTTCGAGGCGCTGGACACACCCGCTATCCGGGCGATACGCAACGCGCTAGGAGTAGCTTCTAGCGAGCAAGAAACGACATTGACCGAACGCCGGGATAGGTACAAGCAGGCAGCGAACATCTCTCTGAGCACTGTGATTCGCCATGAGCAGCAGGGCGCCGAGGATTTAGCTGGCTACATGGTGCGCCGCATGATCAATAATCAGAACTCGGAAGAGACCCCCCTGGCAAAGCTGGAGCAGAGAGTTAGCGAGCTGGAAATGATGCTGTCGATTCTTCTGCTGCCACCTGGCCAGTTGCCAGAGGACTTCCGTCGAGATGTCATGAGCGCTTCCATGGGCATCATGGGGCAGTACGTAGTGAGAGTCAGTGCTGCTCTCGATTCGTACAAGCAGAGATTTCCCGAAGAGTTCAAATCTTCCAGCGAATCTCAACCCGATCAGGATTGAAGATGAAGCCACGGAACTTAGCCTTACCATCGCCGGGCTTCTTGGGGTGGATATAGACGCCTTCGATCAACGTATCGAGTAGTTGGCGTTTCCAAACGAGATCAGCCTGATCCCATGTCTCGCGGAGCGTCTTACCGCTCGGGACGTTAGCGGTGATGCGCTTGCTGGACGTGCGCTCGATCTCGCGAGTCAAAGTGTCCAAGCGGGATTGCGCCGATGCCTTGGCGACTTTGTATTCATCGTGGGTCAGCTCGTTGGTGGAGTAGAGACTCAAGATTTCTTCGAGGCGTTGCCGCTGCGTCTCGTGTTCTCGCATCAGCCGCTTCAATTCAGGTGTCGCTGCGTCGGCGGACAGCAGACCACTTACCTCAGGGGTATCAAGTCGGTACATGATGCAGTCAATAACCAGGAGCTCAACTGGGTCTTTCTTGCGCTTGACCTTGCCGCATCCAACTTCCTGCCCGCGGTGATCGTTCTTGCGGCAGCTAAAGGCAGGGGAGTAGCTGCCGTCTCTCTGCTGTGCATTGATGATCCTCATTCTGGTGCCGCAAAGGCCGCAGTGAACAAAGCCAGTTAGCAGGTGCTTCCGGGCATATGACCGCTTACCGTAAAGCACCTGACCACGTTTGATGGCAAGCTGAAGATCCTCATACTTATCCCTGCTCAGAAGAGGCTCCCAGGCTGCCTCGTACTCAACGCCGTTGTGGTCACGGATGCCATAGTGACGCTTCAGCTTCGCGACGTTGGCGACGTTGATGGCTGACCACATCTTGCCCTTGGCGGTAGGAATAGACCGGCTGTTCAGATCGACAGCGATCCTGTTCCAAGAGTCCCCGGCAATAAAGCGATCCACGATTTCGCGGACAACTGCCGCCTCAGCCTCTCGGAGTGACATGCCGTCTTGATTCCAGCCGTAGGCGCGGTTGCCACCACTCGTTTTGCCTGCCCGAGCTGCTTGGAGCTTTGACGCTTTTACTCGATCGGTTGAGGTCTCGACTTCATATGCGGCCCAAGCAGCAAGGGTCTTAGCAACCGCGCGTCCAGATGGAGTGGCGAGATCAAAAGTGCCGGCCTTGACTGTATGAGTGGCCACGCCTAGCGGCTGGCAAAGATCGATGTACTTCTCAAGGTCAATCGTTCGGCGTAGTAGTCGGTCCTGGTGCCAGACGGCGACGGCGTCGATGTCGCCAGCTTTCACTGAATGGAGAAGTGACTCGTATCCAGGACGATGCTTACCGGAGTATGCGCTGATGTCGTTGTCTGAGTATGCAGCCACCACCACGCCGCCGAGCTGGGCCACCAAAGCCTCGCAGTCTTCTTGCTGCCGTTCCACACCAAGACCAGCACCGACGCGGTCGCGGCTTATGCGTGTGTAGATGGCGAATCGAGGTTGCTGCATATATTCAGTTCCGCGCATGATTATGAGCCTTCCGGGGAGTGCCGTCAATAGTCTTGACGAGGCTCCGGAGTATGAGCGCCGGGTCCTGGATGCCCTCAGGCAGCCTCTGGAGAGCGGGGAACTGGTCATCCACCGTTCGGCTGGGACGGCTGCATACCCTGCCCGGTTTCAGCTCGTACTTGCCGCGAATCCATGTCCGTGCGGCAAGGCGTCCGAGAAGGGCATGGACTGTACATGCACTGCCATGATGCGCCGCAGATATTTTGGTCGCATCTCCGGGCCTTTGTTGGATCGTGTGGATATTCAGTTGCAGGTTGAGCGGGTGTCTTTGGCTGACTTTGGACATGCCGGCAAGGAAGAAGACACGCGCGCTGTCGCTGCACGGGTCCTGGCGGCCAGGGAGAGGCAGCTTGAGCGTCTGTTGGAGATGGGGTTGGAGACCAATTCTCAGGTGCCGGGGCGCACCCTGCGGGGTGAGCTGCGGCTGGCTCCAGGTACCACCCGGATTCTGGACACTGCGCTAGAGCGCGGCACGCTCACTGCACGCGGCTACGATCGCGTCCTTCGGCTGGCATGGACGCTGGCGGATCTGGGGCACAGGGATACGCCGGACGTCGATCACATTGGCCAGGCTTTGGGCCTGCGCCAAGCTGCAACCGCCACATGAGTAAAAGAGACGCGAAAGGATTCACAGCCATGGCTGGTGCAGGGACGAAAGAGAGAGAACGAATTGCCAGGGCGGCATTGGCCAGGCTCATGGAGCCCCAGGACTCTGCAGGCCTGGCACTGGTGCGGACAGTAGGTCCCATAGATGCTCTGGGTATCGCAACCGGTGAGTTGCGCGCAGGGCCAAACCTTGAGCGGGAGATCTCGGCGCTGTTGGTGGATGGAGGTGGACCTTCGTCATGGGCGGGGCTACCGGCGAGCCTTCGACGTTGGGCTCCCCGTATTGCTGATCTCGCGCCGGACCGGGATCTGGAAACCATGAACAGGCTGGGAGGGCGGTTGATCATCCCGGGCGATGAGCTATGGCCCGAACAATTGGAAGGCTTGGGACTTCAGGAACCTCTTTGCCTGTGGTGGCGGGGACGGGAACAGCCCCTGCCGTCCCTCGGGCATGCCATCGCCCTGGTGGGATCGAGGGACAGCACCAGCTACGGGGCCTCCGTCACAGGCGACTTAGCCTACGGTTTGGCGCAACGCGGATTTACCGTGGTCTCCGGCGGGGCGTATGGCATTGACGCCCACGCCCACCGCGGGGCCTTGAGCGGCGGAGTGGCCAGCGTGCCCACCATCGCCGTCATGGCTGGAGGTGTGGATCGGTTCTACCCATCGGGTAACGATGACCTCCTACGGGCAGTGTCCACTCAGGGGGCTGTCCTGTCGGAGGTTCCACCGGGGTCCGCTCCCACCAGGTACAGGTTCCTGCAACGGAACCGGATCATCGCAGCCTTGGCATCGGTAACCGTGGTTGTGGAGGCGCGATGGAGATCCGGAGCCCTCAACACGGCCCATCATGCTGAAAGCATCGGAAGGGTCGTTGCTGCTGTCCCTGGATCCATTCACAGCGCCAACTCGGCAGGATGCCACCGCCTCCTCCGGGACGGGGGAGCCGTCTGCGTCACCGACGTCGGTGAGATAGCCGAGCTGGCCGGCGCCATAGGGGAAAGCACGAATGAGGAAAGGGATGCCGGTACCGCCCTGCACGACGGCCTTTCCTTGGAAGATCTCATTCTCCTGGATGCTTTACCGCTCCGATCCACCAGCTCGGTGGAGAAACTGGCTGTAGTGGCCGGGCTGAGCGCAGACGCCGTGCGTGCAGGCCTGGGCAGGCTGGGACTGCTCGGATTAGCCAGCTCCGAACGGGGTGCGTGGAAACGGGCCAAAACGTCCTAGCCCTTCAACGGAAGCATGTTGATACTCCTTGTTTGCGACGAGGGCTGGCACAGTGGGGAGGGTGAACGGTCAATCATTGCCAGCACCCCTTCAGAATGCAGTCGACGGCTTTCGGCGCTACTTGGAGGGCGAACGTGCCAGATCGGTGCACACCGTTCGTGCCTACCTTGCCGATGTTGAGAGTCTCCTCGGTTTTGCCGCATTGGAAGGCGTTCAGGAACCCGGTGACCTGGAGCTGGGCACCTTGCGGCGCTGGCTTGGGGCGCAAAGCGAGTCGGGTATGGCGCGGGCCACGCTGGCGCGCCGGGCTGCAACGGCAAGGTCCTTCACGGGATGGGCGCTCCGGGAAGAACTCATCGGGACGGACCCCGCAGTCCGTTTGCGGGCACCCAAGCGGGACAAGTCCCTGCCGGGGGTCCTTCAGCAGCAGCAGGTCTCCCGAATGGTGGATGATCTGAACAATGCGGCAGCTGACGGTGGTCCCATGGCCTTGCGCAACCGGGCAATGGTGGAGCTTTTGTATGCAACCGGAGTCCGCGTCGGTGAACTGGCGGGGCTGGACATCGATGACCTCGACCCGGATCGACGCACACTCCGCGTGTTGGGTAAGGGCAACAAGGAGCGCACTGTTCCATTCGGTGTTCCGGCAGCTGTGGCCGTGGATGACTGGCTCAGGCGGGGCAGGCCGGCAGTGGTGACAGCCACGAGCGGGCCGGCCTTGTTCCTGGGAGTCCGCGGCAACCGGGTTGATCCGCGTCAGGTCCGGGCTGTGGTCAGCGAACTCTTGCAAGCGTTGGGTGACACATCTGCCACAGGGCCGCACGCGCTCAGGCACAGCGCGGCCACCCACCTGCTGGATGGGGGAGCGGATTTACGCGCTGTACAGGAAATACTCGGTCACAGCAGCCTGGCAACCACGCAGATATACACCCACGTCTCGGTGGACCGCCTCCGCAAGAGCTACCAGCAAGCGCACCCAAGGGCTTGAGCGTACCCGGCACATGCCGTACTGGCGGAAACGGGCAGGGTACGGCAAAATGAAAGCACCACGGGGGAAACCTTCAATTCACGGTTGAGGGTTAGAACTGTGTCAGTATCGGTCGTAAGGCCCTCAGAACTACGTAGTATCCACAAAACGCAGTAGTGTTCACACAACTAAATAGCCTGTCAGGGTCGATTGAGTTCCACGGTATCCGGCAGCAGAAGCACCATCCAGGCAGAGGTCGTTGGGGAAGACGTACCTACAGCTATGGAGGATGGAATGTCTGTTGCAACAACCCGCGGTGTCTTGTTCGTGCACTCGGCCCCTACGGCACTTTGCCCGCACGTCGAGTGGGCTATCGGATCGGTCGTGGATAAGCGAACCGATCTTGAGTGGACCCCTCAACCTGCCGCGCCGGGAATGTTCCGGGCGGAGTTGTCGTGGACCGGCGCTCCCGGCACGGGGGCCCAATTGGCGTCCGCTCTCAGGGGCTGGGCTCATCTGCGCTACGAAGTGACCGAAGAACCCAGCCAAGGGGTGGATGGTGCGCGGTGGTCCCACACCCCCGAGTTGGGCATTTTCCACGCCGTCACTGATGTGCACGGCAACATCATGGTCACCGAGGATCGCATCCGCTACGCCTACGAGTCCGGTGCGGGAGACCCCTCAGCTGTTTACCATGAGCTTTCATTGGCGTTGGGTGAAGCGTGGGATGAGGAACTGGAGCCCTTCCGCCACGCAGCTGAAGGTGCTCCTGTGCGCTGGTTGCACCAAGTTGGTTAGCGCCGCCGTCAGCAGTATTGCTCGTCAGTACTGACTCAGCGTCTCCCCATAGCAAAGAGAAGGGCCCCACCTGCTGGTGGGGCCCTTCTCATGTCTGAACTCGTGTGCCTCCATGGTTGGCGGCAGGAGTCCGGCTCAGACGTTACGGACTGCGATGACAGCGTTGTGGCCGCCAAAGCCGAACGAGTTGCTCAGTGCCACGATGTCTCCCGCGGGAAGATCGCGAACGGAGGTCACCACGTCGAGGGGGATCTCCGGATCCTGGTTCTCGAGGTTGATGGTGACCGGCGCTTTGCGTTCGTAGACGGCCAGCACGGTCAGTACAGCCTCAACAGCCCCTGAAGCGCCCAGGAGGTGGCCCATCTGCGACTTCGTGGCGGATACCGCCACGTTGTCCACGTGGGTCCCCAGGGCGGCGCGCAGGGCCGTGTACTCGGGCTTGTCTCCAACAGGGGTCGAGGTTGCGTGCGCATTGACGTGCACCACGTCCTCCGCCTGGATCCGGCCATCGAACATTGCCGCCTTGAGGGCGCGGGTGGCTCCAAGGCCCTCGGGGTCCGGTGCTGTGATGTGGTAAGCGTCAGCAGTCACGGATGTTCCGGCGAGTTCGGCGTAAATGCGCGCGCCTCGTGCGATCGCGTGTTCCTCGGCCTCGAGGACCAGGGCGCCGGCGCCTTCGCCCATGACAAAGCCGTCACGGTCGATGTCGTACGGGCGGGAGGCCCGCTCCGGCTCGTCGTTTCGACGGGACAACGCCTGCATGGAGGAGAACGCGGCCAAGGGCATCGGGTGGATGGCGGCTTCAGCACCACCGCACACCACAACGTCTGCCTTGCCGGAGCGGATCAGGTCCAAGCCCAAGTGCAGGGCTTCGGTGCCGGACGCGCACGCCGAAACTGGCGTGTGTGCCCCTGCACGGGCACCGAGGTCGAGGCTGACCGCCGCTGCCACACCGTTGGGCATGAGCATGGGAACGGTCATGGGCAGGACCCTGCGGGGACCCTTGTCCCTGAGCGTGTCCCACGCATCAAGGAGCGTCCAGACGCCACCGATGCCGGTGGCAAACGCTACGGCGAGCCGGTCATGGTCAATCTCTTCAATCCCCGAGTCAGACCAGGCCTCGCGGGCTGCGATGACACCAAACTGCGTGGACGGGTCCATGCGCTTCGCCTCAACGCGGCTCAGGACCTCAAGTGCCGGCGTCGAGGCCCGGGCAGCAAAGTGGACGGGGAGGTCGTACTTGGCCACCCACTCGTCGCCGAGCGTGCGGGCGCCGGAGACCCCTTTCAGCGCGTTCTGCCACATTGTGGGTACGTCGCCGCCGATGGGAGTGGTGGCCCCCAGACCGGTTATGACTACTTTGCGTGCCATGCGATCACTCTCTGTCGGATAGCCGTCCCGCATACGCGGTTCACGTGGGGGAGGCAAGAAAATCTACGGGTGTTACTGCGGCTGTGCCGGGCGCAAGGATAAGAATCCCGGCCCGGCACAGCTGGTGTCAGGACTAAGCCTGTGCGTTGGCGATGAAGCTAACGGCGTCGCCGACGGTCTTGAGGTTCTTGACCTCTTCGTCCGGGATGCGAACGCCGAACTTCTCTTCAGCGTTGACGACGATGGTCATCATGGAGATGGAGTCAATGTCCAGGTCCTCGGTGAAGGACTTGTCCAGCTCCACAGCTTCGGTGGCGAGGCCGGTCTCTTCGTTGACGATTTCAGCCAGGCCGGCCAGGATCTCTTCGTTGCTAGCCATTGTTGGCTCCTTTTCTTGTTGGACCGGCTACTGCCGGAAAGGGGGCAAACCGCGGGTTGCGGCTTGGGTTTGTAAGTCGTATTCAGTTGGTTGTTGGTAGCCGGGAGGGGTCCGGACTACGGCAGAACCACTACCTGGGCGCCGAAGACCAGTCCGGCGCCGAACCCGATCTGCAGAGCCAGGCCGCCGCTGAGCTCAGGGTTCTCCTGAAGCAAGCGGTGTGTTGCCAACGGGATGGATGCCGCGGACGTGTTTCCTGCCTGAGCAATGTCGCGGCCGATGACAACAGATTCGGGAAGCTTGAGCTTCTTGACCATCTCGTCGATGATGCGCATGTTTGCCTGGTGGGGAACGAAGGCAGCGAGGTCGCTGGCTTCGATGCCCGCGGCATCCAGGGCCTGCTGGGCTACCTTGGCCATTTCCCAGACGGCCCAACGGAACACTGTCTGACCGTCCTGCCGAAGCGTGGGCCAAACATCCTGGGTTGCCGAAAGAATGGCGGGATCGTCGATTTCGTCGGAGTGCCGCGCGGATTCGCCCAGCTTCTTGACGTCCTCGAGGGAGTGGGTCATGCCGATTGCGTCCCACTTGCTGCCATCCGAGCCCCACACTGAGGGGCCGATGCCGGGAGTGTCGGACGGGCCAACCACAACGGCACCTGCGCCGTCGCCGAGAAGGAATGAGATGGTGCGCTCGTGGTTGTCGATGACGTCGGAGAGCTTCTCCGCACCGACGACCAGAACGTACTGGGCTGCACCTGAACGGACCAGGGCGTCAGCCTGTGCCACTCCGTAGCAGTACCCTGCACAGGCGGCCGAGATGTCGAAGGCGGGTGCCGGCGTCGCGCCCAGGCGGTCGGTGAGCGCAGCAGCAGCCGACGGCGTCGCGTACGGGTGCGTCACGGTGGACACGATCACGGCGCCCAGTTGGGAGGCCTCGATCCCGGCTTGCTTGAGGGCTTCGCGCGCAGCGCCTTCTGCCATGTCGATGACGCTGACGTCAGCAGCAGCGCGGTGGCGGGTGATGATCCCGGTGCGCTGGCGGATCCATTCGTCCGAGGAGTCGATCCACTGGCAGACGTCGTCGTTGGTGACAATGACGTCCGGGCGGTAGGCACCGATGCCCAGGATGCGGGCATTCTCGTTGACAACAGCCTTGTTCAACACGGGAGTGCTCATGCCTGTCCCTCCAGTTCTGCGAAGAGCGCGAGTGCCGCGGACAGGTCATCCGGGGTTTTGACGGCAACAGTCTTGACGCCTGGCATGCCGCGTTTTGCGAGCCCTGCGAGTGTGCCGGCGGGTGCCAGTTCAATGACGCCGGTGACGCCGCGCTCAACCAGCGTTTCCATGCACAGATCCCAACGCACGGGCCGTGAGACCTGCGCGATCAGGCTTTCCACCGCTGCAGTACCTGCGGACACTTCCTTGCCGTCGAAGTTGGACAACAGCGGAACAGCCGGGTTCTGCGGTGACAAGGTCGGCTTGAGGGCTTCGAGGGCGCTGACTGCTGGTGCCATGTGCGAAGTGTGGAAGGCGCCGGCGACCTTCAGGGGGATGACGCGTGCCTTAGCCGGTGGGTTGTCCGCCAAAGCCTTGAGCTGTTCGAACGTTCCCGCGGCTACTGTTTGTCCGGCCCCGTTGACGTTGGCCGGCGTGGCGCCCGCGGCCTCAATGGCTGCCAGGACCTCGGCGGGGTCTCCGCCCACAACCGCGCTCATGCCCGTGGGCGTCACGGCAGCTGCTGCGGCCATGCTGTTGGCGCGCTCCCTAACGAAGGTCATTGCCTCGGGCTCGGTGAGGACACCGGCGAGGGCGGAAGCCGTGATTTCGCCAACGGAATGCCCGGCGAGGATGACGGGAAGGGTGCTGAGTTCCACATCGAACAACGACTTGGCAGCAACCAAGCCGGCAGCGACAATCAGGGGCTGCGCCACGGCAGTGTCCTTGATGGTCTCTTCATCCGAAGTGGTTCCGTGGGCCTTGAGGTCAATGCCTGCGATTTCGCTTAGTGCGGCCAATTGGCCTTCGACGGAGGGGAGTTCAAGCCAAGGGGCCAAAAATCCGGGGGTCTGGGAGCCCTGTCCAGGGCAGACGATTGCAAGCACGTATCCAGCTTTCCAAATTGCCACGTGATCCACTGGTGTTTTGGTACACCAAGCTCACTGGGTCAGTTTGTAGGAAGTCTACAACGGTTCAGTTCTGCGAACGTGACGTGTGACGTTCGGGAGCGGCTTTCGGTTGGGCTGAAAGGCGGCCTACCACCAACGCCGTTTGCAGCACAAACGCTTCCCGAGGGAGCAGCGGATCCCATCCTGTCACGTCGCAGACACGCTTCAAACGGTAGCGCACCGTGTTGGCATGGACGAACAATTCGCGCGCCGTAGCCTCCAGCGAGTGGCCGAGCTCCAAGTATGTCCCCAGGGTCTCAACGAGCCCATTCGAGGCCGCCAGCAGGGGCCTGTAAATGTTCTTGATCAGTGATCTGCGGGCCGCGTCGTCACCGGAAACAACACGCTCCGGGAGCAGGTCGTCGGCAGCTACGGGTCGGGGTGCGGAGGGCCATGCCCGGGCTGCTGTGAGCCCGGCGAACGCAGCCTGCGCGGAACTGCTCGCCTCCAACAACGAGCTTGCTTCCGGGCCGTACACCACGGCGCCCGGGGCAAAGAGTTCACTGAGCTTGACGTAGGCGGTGTCGCGGTCATTGACGCCACCGAGGATCAAAATAAGGCGATCGCCTTGAATGCCCACCAGGGCGTCCTCCGCAAAACGTCCGGCGGTTCGGCGCAGTTCGCTGACGTAACTGGCGCTCGGTTCCGACGGCGAATTGCCCACCATTACGGTGAATCGCTCCTGTGCTTTCCAACCGAGGGCTGCGATCCTGGAGCGCAAAGCATCTGTGTTTTCACCGCGCAGAATCGCGTCAACAATCAACGCCTCGAGGCGTGTGTCCCAGGAACCGCGGGATTCCGCAGCCCGTGCATAGACATCGGCGGCCGCGAAGGCCACTTCCCGCGAGTAACGCAGCACTGCTTCACGGAGCGAGGGCTGGTCCGATTCCGGCGCAATGACGGGAACCTGGTCCTCGACGACTTCAACCACTATCCGGATCAGTTGAAGGGCCTTCTGCAGGCTGATGGAGCGGGTCAGCTCCGTAGGGGCGTTGCCGAAGACGTCGGTAAGAATCCATGAGGGCGAACTGGGCCGCTCATACCATGTCACAAAGGCGGCTATGCCGTTTTGGGCCACCAGGCCCAAGGCCGAACGTTCATCGGAGCTCAGGCGGCCGTACCACGGCAGTGATTTCTCCAATTGCCGCATGGTGCTGGTGGACAATTGGCCCACGTTGGCGCGGAGTTGGCGCAGGGTTTCGGCCTTTTCCGGTGACAATGCCTGGGGCGCTGCCTTGCGCTTGGTGGTGGTTTTGCTCGGCTCTGCCATGGAACGAGCATACGGCCCATCCCGGACAAGCTCCATTTGTGAGAAGGCTACAACTCGTGTTGTTGCTGGTCACGCCTTGGCAGGGATACCCGAACCGGGTTAAAGCCCGACGGCGGCCCTCACCTTGTGGTGAAAGCCGCCGTCGCGGTTAGTGCTCGCGTTGCTGTTGTTTGCTGGAGTTATCCGACAAACAGTTAGGCGTCGCCGCCTGCGCCGCCGGTGGTGCCGGCGTTCACGTCCAAGAGCCTGTACTTTTCGATCGCCTTTTCCAGCGCACCTGCTTCAACTTCTCCCTTGGCGGCGAGGAGTTGGAGGGTTTTGGCGACGATGGAGTGGGTGTCGTTTTTGAAGTAGCGGCGTGCGGCTTGGCGGGTGTCGGAGAAGCCGAAGCCGTCTGCTCCGAGGGAGGCGAAGTCGTTGGGGATGAATTGGCGGATTTGGTCGGGGACGGCTTTCATGTAGTCGGACACGGCGATGACTGGTCCGGTGGTGTTGGCGAGTTGTTCGGTGATGAATGGGGTGCGGGCGGGTTGGCCGGGATTGAGGAAGGCGTGTTCTTCGGCGGCGAGTCCGTCGCGGCGGAGTTCGTTCCAGGAGGTCACGGAGAAGACATCGGCGGCGACTCCCCAGTCTTCGGCCAGGATTCGGGCGGCTTCGAGGGCCCAGGGCACGGACACGCCGGAGGCGAGGATGTTCGCGGTGGGCCGGTTTCCGTTCCCAGTGGTGCTTGCGGGGGCGTCTGCGAGTTTGTAGATGCCTTTGAGGAGTCCGTTGATGTCGAGGTTTTCCGGTTCCGCGGGTTGGGTGATGGGTTCGTTGTAGACGGTGAGGTAGTACATGACATTTTTGTCATTACCGGTGCTGGTGCCCTCAGTGTCGGGTCCGTACATTTGTTCGAGGCCGTGGCGGATGATGTGGCCGATTTCGTAGCCGTAGGCGGGGTCGTAGGTGCGTACGGCGGGGTTGGTGGAGGCCAGGATGGGGGAGTGCCCGTCGGCGTGTTGGAGTCCTTCGCCGGTGAGGGTGGTCCGTCCTGCGGTGGCGCCGATGATGAAGCCGCGGGTCATTTGGTCCGCTGCTGCCCAGAACGAGTCTCCGGTGCGTTGGAAGCCGAACATGGAGTAGAACACGTAGATCGGGACCAGGGGTTCGCCGTGGGTGGCGTAGGCGGTTCCGGCGGCGGTGAATGCTGCGACGGCGCCGGCTTCGTTGATGCCGGGGTGGATCAGTTGCCCGGCGGGTGATTCTTTGTAGGCCAGGACGAGGTCGCGGTCCACGGAGAGGTAGTTCTGGCCTTTGGGGTTGTAGATTTTCGCGGTCGGGAAGAACGCGTCCATCCCGAAGGTCCGGGATTCGTCCGGGACGACGGGCACGAACCGGGCACCGAAGTTTTTGTCCCGCATCAGGTCCTTGAGGAGCCTCACGAAGGCCATGGTGGTGGCGGCTTGTTGTTTCCCGGATCCTCGTTTGGCGACCTCGTAGGATTTCGCCTCGGGCAGGGTCACGGGGGTGTGTTTGCGGCGGCGTTCGGGGACGAACCCGCCAAGTTCTGCCCGGCGTTCCATGAGGTATTTGATTTCGGGGGCGTCCATGCCGGGGTGGTAGTACGGGGGACGGTAGAGGTCAGCGTCGAGTTGGTCATCGCTGATGGGGATCCGGAGGTGGTCACGGAAGGCTTTGAGGTCTTCCATGGTGAGCTTCTTCATTTGGTGGGTCGCGTTGCGGCCCTCGAAGTGGGGTCCGAGTCCGTAGCCCTTGACGGTCTTGGCCAGGATCACGGTGGGTTTGCCCTTGAATTCGGTCGCTGCCTTGTACGCGGCGTAGACCTTGCGGTAGTCGTGACCGCCGCGTTTGAGGCCCCAGATCTGCTCGTCGTCCAGGTCCGCGACCATGTCTTTGGTCTGCGGGGATTTACCGAAGAAGTGTTCCCGGACGAACCCGCCGGACTCGGCTTTGTAGGTTTGGTAGTCACCATCGGGGGTTTCGTTCATGATTTTCACCAACGCCCCGTCGTGGTCTGCTTCCAGGAGGGAATCCCATTCCCTGCCCCAGACGACCTTGATCACGTTCCAGCCCGCACCGCGGAAGAACGCCTCCAACTCCTGCATGATCTTGCCGTTACCGCGGACCGGTCCGTCCAGGCGCTGGAGGTTGCAGTTGATCACGAAGTTCAGGTTGTCCAGGTTCTCGTTCGCGGCGAGCTGGAGCAGGCCACGGGACTCGGGCTCGTCCATTTCCCCGTCCCCGAGGAACGCCCAGACCTGCTGATCGGAGGTGTCCTTGATGCCACGGTTTTGCAGGTACCGGTTGGACTGGGCCTGGTAGATCGCGTTCATCGGGCCGATACCCATCGACACGGTGGGGAATTCCCAGAAATCAGGCATCAGGCGCGGGTGCGGGTACGAGGACAGGGCGTGGCCTTCTTTGGACTTTTCCTGACGGAACCCGTCCAAATCCTCCTCCGTCAGGCGGCCTTCCATGAACGCCCTGGCATACATGCCCGGCGAGGCGTGGCCCTGGAAGAACACCTGATCCCCACCACTGGGGTGGTCCTTGCCGCGGAAGAAGTGATTGAAACCCACCTCATACAACGTCGCAGCACCGGCATAAGTGGAAATATGCCCACCCACACCAATATCGGCCCGCTGCGCACGATGGACCATCACCGCAGCGTTCCACCGCATATACGCCCGGTACCGGCGCTCGAACTCCTCGTTCCCCGGGAACTGCGCTTCCTGGTCCACCGGGATCGTGTTCACATAATCAGTGGTCGTCACCATCGGCACACCCACCGACCTGGCACCAGCACGCTGCAACAACGAACGCATAATGTACTGGGCACGCTCGGTACCCTGCTCCGCGATCAACGCATCAAGGGACTCAATCCACTCCGCGGTCTCTTCCGGATCACGATCAGGCAGCTGGGCAGTCAACCCGCTGAGGATGTGTGAGGTCTCTTCTCCTGCAGCCACGTCCAACCTTCCTTTAGGCGCATGCATCGGCGCCTCAAGTCCGGCAGGGTATCTGCCCGTCGTGAACGCGTCGTGTGCGACAACTATGTTTCAACAGCCCGGTCGGATGCGCCGGGCAGGTCTTGTGAGCGCTTGGCTGCCTGTGGAACTTCTCGGGGCGATCGCCCTGCAGCCGTAGCGCTCATGGCCACTCTAGCTTTCGCGGCGTCACGATGCGTAGCCGCAGGCCCTCGCGGGCGTTGTATGTCACACTCCCGCCGCCTCCGTGACGCAAAGCACGCAATCCCCGTGGCCTCGAAACACCTTATGGAATGCGGAATATGGCCGCTGGCTGGGACAATGGCTTGAAGCACACGCCCAAAGGGTGTTGGCTGTTAGTAATGGAAGTCACTGCAAAAGGAGGAAACGTGAGCGAGGCCGACGCCGCCACATCGGTAAATGTGGCGGAAAGAATGGGTTTCAAAGATGGGGATCTGATTCAGGAACGCGGCTACGACGACGACGTCGATTTCGACTTGCGTGACGACATCGAGGATGTCACAGGCTCCGAGTTGTTGGATGAAGATGATCATGACGTCGTGGATGCTGTTGTTTTTTGGTGGCGGGACGGCGACGGTGACCTTGTTGATGCCCTCATGGATTCGCTTACCAACCTGAAGGAAGGCGGAGTTGTTTGGGTGCTGACGCCAAAGTCGGGACGTGACAACTACGTATCTCCAGCAGACATCCAGGATGCCGCGCCCACCTCGGGGCTGCACCTGACTACCTCGGCAGGTGTTTCAAAGGACTGGAGCGCCACGCGTTTGGTGCCCAAGAAGAACAAGTGACCGAAGTCCAGCAGGCACCTGCCCCCGTGCATGTTCCCCAAGTGGGGCAGCTCGCACCGGATTTTGAACTGCTGAATCAGTACGGCGAGCCTGTTCGCTTGACCGATTTCCGGGGCCGCAACGTTGTTGTCGTGTTCTTTCCCTTTGCCTTCTCCGGCATCTGTACTGGAGAGCTCTGTGAGATTCGCGACAACATCGCTGCCTTCGAGGATTCGGATGCCACAGTTTTGGCCATATCCGTAGACAGTAAGTTCGCCCAGCGGGCCTACGCAGAGCATGAGCATTTCGGCTTTGACCTGCTGGCAGATTTTTGGCCACACGGGGCGGTAGCAAGAAACTACGGTGTCTTCGACGAAGCCAGCGGCATGGCGTTGAGGGGAACCTTCATCATCGATGCCGCCGGCACTGTCCGCTACGTGGTTGTCAATCCTCGGGGTCAGGCAAGGGACCTGACTGAATACCGTCGGGCGTTGTTGTCCTTGACGGGTCAGTAGCGATGAGCCGCCATAGCCCCGGAGTGGGTATGACTGGATTCGCCAGTATGGCACCTGCGCCGGCGGCGGAGCTGAACCCCAAGGAACTCGAAGAACTCAGGGGGGCCTCGGACCTGCTGGGGGGTAAGCGCCTGGCTGTCCTCACCGGCGCCGGGTTAAGCACGGATTCGGGGATACCTGACTACCGTGGTCCTGGCTCTGCACCACGGAACCCCATGACCTTCCAAGAGTTCATTGGGAGTGAGGCAAACCGCAGGCGCTACTGGGCGAGGAACCATATTGGCTGGTCCCACCTCAGGCATGCCGATCCTAATGCAGGCCACGCCGCCGTCGCTCTTTTGGAACGTCGCGGCCTGATGACAGGACTCATTACGCAGAACGTGGACAGGCTGCATGAGGACGCGGGAAGCGTCAACGTGGTGGACCTGCACGGCCGCTACGACCAAGTGGTTTGCCTCAGCAACGGGCACACCTTCAGCAGGCATGTGATCGCGGCGATCCTTGAAGAAATTAATCCTGGCTTTGTCGAAGCCGCTGTGGAGTCCGGCGAAGTGGAGATGGCCCCGGATGCTGATGCGACAGTGGAGGACTCTGAGCTCATTACCTCCTTTGTCATGGCTGTTTGTCCTATTTGCGGTGGGACGTTGAAGCCAGACTTTGTCTATTTCGGCGAGAACGTCCCCAAGGATCGTGTGGCCCGCGCTTACGGGATGGTGGATAACGCCGATGCCCTCTTGGTGGCGGGGTCGTCGCTGACGGTTCAGAGTGGATTGCGCTTTGTGCGTCACTCCGCAAAAACAGGAAAGCCAGTGGTCATCATCAACCGCGGAACTACCCGCGGTGATGACTTTGCTGAGCTGAAACTGGAGCTGGGAGTTAGTGGAGCTTTGGACTACCTTGCACGCTCTTTGCCGGATCTTCCACGGGCTTCGGAGCCGATTGGTGTTTCCGGCGGTTGATCATGTAGAGTCATTGTTCGTTGGTTGAAGCGCTGAGGAAGTAACGAAGCGTGGAGGCCGAGGTTTGGGTCTTTAGCTCAGCTGGTAGAGCGCCACGTTTACACCGTGGATGTCATCGGTTCGATCCCGGTAGGACCCACCAAACAAAACCCCGTCATTCAAGTTGTGAGACTTGGAAGGCGGGGTTTTTTGTTTCTCTGGATTTTCTTTTGCTCCATCTTTAATGTCAGAGCAACCTTTAATGTCAGAGCACCGCCCTACGGTCTTTTCCATGGAGCAAGTAGATATCCCCACGGTTGAGCAAGGCGCCCCGGCAGTAGTAGTGAGGGGAGGCCGCGAGTGGCCCATGGTGGTGGAACCTGTCCGCTGGTTTGAGCGGGTTGCCTGGTGGGAGGAATCCCGGCGGATGCCGCGAGGGCAGGGGCGGGTGGATGTTGAAGTGTGGCAGGTTCAGGTTCGTTTGGGAAACACCCCGGGATCCGGCATCGCCACCTGGGAATTGGTGCGGGATGGTTCCGGTGGGGGCTGGTTTGTCCGGGGCGAGGAACTCGCTGCTGCGTAGCGCTGGTCCTGGAAATGGATGAGCTCTCCACCACGACTATTGGGGGATGCCGCGGTGGAGAGCTCGAAGATGAATATACAGAGAACTTTCGGGTTTGAAAAGTGTGGCCCATGGCAAGGGGGAGCGTGGCTGGCGCGGGCCCTTCTCCGACGTCCACATTCCACTATGATGAGTAGTGTTCAGCAGATTGAACACCCGAATTGCGATGTCGAAGGAGAATCATGGCCGATTCCCGCTCCTCCCGTTCCGAAGGGCTGGGCGCCTCATCGCCGGCGCCTGCCGTTACCCGTGCCGCTGCGGTGCTGGAGGCGCTTGCTGAGTCGCCCTCGGGCCGTTTGACGCTGAGCGATCTCTCGCGTGAGCTCGGCATCCCCAAGTCTTCCACCTCCAATTTGTTGTTGGCTCTCGAGGAAGCCCGTCTTATTACCAGGCAGGGGGCGGATTTTGCCTTGGGCCGGAAGCTCGTGGAGCTGGGTGCCGCTTATCTCAGCCGGCTCGACGAGGTCCAGGAGTTCTACAAGTACTGTGAGCAGGCGCCCACGCTCTCCGGGGAGACTGTAAGGATCGCGATGCTCGACGGCGATCACGTCATCTACCTGGCGAGATACGAGGGTCATCCGGCGGTCAGGTTGACGTCCAATATCGGCGACAAGATGCCCGTTTCGCTGTGCAGTGTAGGCAAGGCGCTTCTTGCTCAGCTGCACGATCACGATATCGACTCCATGTTCCCTGATGGCATGGAGCTCCCCACGATGACTGCTAACTCACTCAAGACTGCTGAGGAGCTCAAGGCAGAGATTTCCACTATTCGTCAGCAGGGGTATGCCTTCGAGGACGAAGAGTCCACGGTGGGTGTGGTGTGCCTGGCTGTCCCGGTCCCCACGCACGGAGCTCATGGACCAAGCCTCGGCCTCTCCGTGACGGCACTGAAGGCCACGTATTCAGAGGAGCAGGGCGCGCTCATGGTCAAGGAACTCAAGGAGTTGGCGCGCTCCCTGGGCAATCCCATGGGCTAGGGCTACTGGCAGGATTAATAAATCTGATTACAACCTTGGCAGCTCGTTCAACTAGCTGTACGCTGTTCATCATAGTGATCTTGGCGGTGATGCCATCACTATCTCGCTGGGCCAACGGGGGCCCGGGGTGATTTTGAGGGAGTGCTTGTGATAACTCGTGCAAATGAAAAGCTCGCAGCCGAGGCTGACGACGCTGTAGTTGAGCCGGAACAGCTCCGCAGGGCTACGCTGGCCAGCTCTGTAGGTTCCGCGCTGGAGTACTACGACTTCTATATTTACGGTCTGGCGTCTGCGCTGATCTTCGGCCCGCTGTTCTTTTCCCCACTAGGCCCCGATGGTGCCCTGATTGCTTCGTTCGCCACTTACGGCGTTGGCTTCGCTGCACGTCCGTTCGGCGGTTTGATCTTCGGCTACATCGGGGACAGGTTCGGCAGGAAGATGGTCCTGATCCTGACCATCGCCTTGATGGGGACAGCGAGCTTTGCCATTGGTCTGCTGCCCACGTTTGAACAGGCCGGAATGCTCGGGGCTGTTCTGCTGGTGACCTTGAGAATCATCCAGGGGCTGGGAGCCGGGGCGGAGCAGGCCGGCGCAACAACTCTGATTTCGGAAGTTGCTCCGCGGCGCCGTCGTGGTTTCTTCGCTTCGCTGCCGTTTGTCGGCATCCAACTGGGCACGCTCCTCGGTGCCGGAACTTTCGCGCTCATCACCATGGCGGACAAATCCGTCCTTCAGGGCTGGTTGTGGCGCGTACCTTTCCTTGCAAGCTTCATCCTGATCGCAGTGGCCATCTTTATTCGCCTCAAGCTCAAGGAGACCCCGGCCTTCCAGGAGCTGGAGAAGCACAAGAATGTGGTCAAGAACCCCATTGGTGCGCTCTGGAAGCACTCCAAAAAGAACGTGCTTATTGGCATCGGCCTCCGCATGGGCGAGAACGGCAACTCTTCGATCTACTCCGCGCTGCTGGTGTCCTTTATGAGCATGCCGGCGGGAGTCTTTGCGGGAAATAACTCCATCGGTCCGGTTGGCCTCCTGATTGCTGCCGGCTTCGCGGCTGTCATGGTGGTGACATTCGGTGCCTTGTCCGACCGCTACGGTCGTGTTCCTGTGTACCGCTATGGAGCCCTCTTCCAGGCCATCATTGCCGTTCCTGCGTTCTATCTGGTGACGCTCGGCAACGTTACCCTCGTGTGGATTGTCATGGCTGTTGGCATCGCAATCGGCGTCCAGTCGATGCTCGGCCCCCAGTGCCCGCTGCTGCCGGAACTTTTCGGATCCCAGTACCGCTTCACCGGGGTGGCGATGAGCCGGGAGATCTCGGCCGTCCTGGCCGGTGGACTCGCACCGCTGTTGGGTGCGCTCATGTTGGCCGCCACCAACCACTCGTGGCTGGTTTTGGCCATCTACTCCCTGGTCCTTGCGCTCATCTCCTTCGTGACCACGTTCTTCACTCCAGAGACGGCGGGCAGGGACCTGGTCAGCACGGAGGACGCTAAGTAGTTCCCAACGAACAATCGGGGGCAGGAATACCTGAAGACCAAGAGAACACGTGCGGCACCCTCCTTGTGGAGGGTGCCGCTCTGTAGTGTCCGGGACACACAATGCGTCCGAAGAGTGTGATGGTAAAACACCGTCGGCAGTGCAGAATTGGTGCAGTGAAAGAGGAGCGTGTCCATGACAACCACCAAGGGCCTTGCATCACCGGAAAGTCCTGGGCGGGTCAGGACGGGTGGAGCGGGCACCAGCTTCAGGCCTGAGATTCAGGGCCTGCGTTCCTTGGCGGTGCTCATGGTTGTCTCGTACCACATTTGGTTCGGCCGGGTTTCCGGTGGAGTGGACGTTTTTCTGCTGATTTCGGCGTTCCTGATGACACTGCAATTCGTGAGCCGTTTCGACGATGCCCGGCCGGTTTCACTGGTGCGGCACTGGTTGCACCTGTTCTGGAGGCTGTTGCCTGCGGTGGTTGTGGTGTTGCTTGCCACGCTGGCGGCCACTTATCTGGTGATTCCCCGCACTCGATGGCTTGAGATCTTCAGCCAAGGGTGGGCGTCCCTTTTCTACGTGCAAAATTGGCTGCTTCAGAAACAGGTGGTCAATTACTACGCGGCAGACCACAGCGTGGCGAGCCCCTTTCAGCACTTCTGGTCGCTGTCCATCCAGGGGCAGGTGTTCATCTTGTGGCCGGCGATCTTTGTTGCCGCTGCCTGGGTGTGCCGTAGGTATGGCCTGAAATACCGGGCTGTGCTGCTGGGAGTGTTCGGGCTGATATTCGCGGTGTCGCTGGCTTATTCGGTCTATTTCACGGCCGCACATCAGGAACTGGCTTATTTCGATACTTTTGCCCGGCTGTGGGAGTTTGCCTTGGGCACTCTCGTGGCGCTGTTGCTCCCGTATCTTCAGCCCGGCCGCGGAGTGCGAGGCGTGCTGGGGTGGGTTGGGGTGGCCGCTATGTTGAGTTGTGGAGCCCTGCTTCAGGTCCAGACCGCGTTTCCCGGGTACGTAGCACTGTGGCCGACCCTGGCGGCCGTGGCCGTCATCATCGCGGGGCAGTCCGGAAGCCGCCTGGGAGTGGACCGCATTCTGTCGTCCAAACTTTTGGTCGGGCTGGGTTCCACCTCGTATGCCCTGTACTTATGGCATTGGCCGCTCTTGGTAGTCACCCTGGTGTGGATGGGCCGGGATCATGCCGATGCTTTGACCGGCACTGTGATCGTTGCTGCGTCGCTGGTGCTGGCGCTTCTTACCACACGGTTTGTGGAGCAGCCTCTGCGCGCATGGAGGTGGCCGGAAGCCAAACGACGGCGCCTGGCGGTGGCCGTACTTGTTTGCCTGGGGGTGGCCGCTGCTCCGATGGTGCAGTTCGGATACCAGCAACAAGTGGAGAAGAATCTGATCGCCCATCAGGACGCCGACGACAACCCCGGTGCGCGCGCCTTGTTGCCCGGCTACGTTGACCTTGTCAGGGAAGGGGCGCGGACACTGCCCACCCCTGAGCAGCTTCCGGAAGATTGGGGAAAGCTCGATGGCCCATGTACCGGTGAGCTCCGTCCCGCGGATCCGGTGCTTTTTTCAGAGTGCCAGCAGAACGACGTCGGCGCTGACGCAGAGAAGACAGTCTTTGTGGTGGGTCAGTCCCATTCGCTGCAATGGCTCGGAGCGATCGGTCCGCTGGCCAAGGAAAACCGTTGGCGTGTTCAAGCAGTCACGTTCGGGGCCTGCCCGTTCATGACTGAAACCGATGAGGTGGGGGACGAATGCAATGCCTTCAACAGGAATGTCCGGGAACACATCCGTATCCATCGGCCCGATGCTGTCTTTCTGGTAGGCACAGCGGCAGTTCCCGACTCACCTGACGAGGACCTGACGTGGGGCCTTGACGAGTTGGTGGGTGAAATGACTGATCAAGGCGTGGAAGTCATCGCCATGCGGGACAACCCGCGTTTCTCTTTCAGCCCCAGTGAATGTGCCATGGCCTCCGGAGTGGATGATCCGCGGTGCCGACCTGCCCTGTCGTCGGTGCTCGCCGAATCCAATCCTTTGGATCAGTTGGAGGGCACCTTCACGGGGTTATCGATCCTGGACATGACGGATTTGATCTGTGACGGCGGGTCCTGTCCAGGCATTGTGGGCAACGTTTACGTGTACCTTGACGACAACCACCTCTCGAGCACTTACGCCAGGACCATGACGGAGGCGTTGTCCGAGAGGTGGTTTGACGCCACGGGGTGGTAGTTGACGGCCTAGTAGAAATGGACCGGATCAACCAGGTGCGGAAGTTCACCACCGTCCAGGAAGGTCCGCAGGTTGCCGCAGAAGCGTTCTGCGATGAGCCGGTTTTCGGCAGCGCTCAATGCCGAGGTGTGCGGCGACACAAGGACCTTGGGGTGAGTCCACAAGGGGCTGTCCTGGGGGAGCGGTTCCACCGCGAAAACGTCCAGGCAGGCGTATGAAACCTGGCCGTTGTCCAGCGCTTCCAGCAAAGCTTCTTCATCCACCACGGTTCCGCGGCCCACGTTCACGAACACGGTGCCCGGTTTCATGGCAGAGAAAATGTCCTTGTTGAAAAGCTTCTCTGTGTATGGCGTGCCGGGCAGCGTGTTGACGACGGCGTCGGCATCAGCGAGCAGGCCGGGCAGGCCACCGTTGTCGGTGACCTCGTCGATCCCTTCAATGGCTTCAACGTTGCGCTTGGTTCCGCTGACTTTCATTCCCAGGGCACGCGCGATTCGGGCGGTTTCCATGCCGATTTCACCGAGGCCGGCGATCACAACTTTGGAGCCGTTGGCCAGCTTGGTGGGTGTTCTCAATTCCGGCCAGAACTTGGCGGCCTGATCCTGTGCCATCTCCGCGCTGCGCTTGAAGCCGTTGAGGATGCCGAAGGCTGAAAATTCCGCCAGCGGCAGTGCGTGGACTCCGGCGGACGTTGTGACGCGGAACTTCTGCAGGGTTTCGGTGTCGAGCCCGGAGGCCTTCACCGCGCCACCGGCTCCTGCTGCCATGGCGTGAATCCATTGCAGATGGGGGTTGCTGCCTGCGATGCGCGCCAGTCCGGCCGGGCTTTCGTTGGGGAAGCCGTAGAGGATCTGGGCCCGGTTCAGCATGTCCCAATAGCGTTCTTCCTGCTCTGGTGTGCGCTCGAATTCGGGATCGCCTGCGTGATCGGCCGGGAAGCGTTCCGGCGGAAGGAGCTCGGGTTCGTAGAGAACTGTTACGGAGGGATCTACAGCGCGGATCAGCTCTACATGCTCGGCTTCGAGGGGTACAGCGATGGCGATGGTAAGTTCATCAGTCGTCATAGTGTTCATCATACTGAATGGAGGCTAGGATATTGAACAGAATTTGCGAAGATGACCACAAAGAAGTGAGGTATTACCTGCCATGACAAGCACAAGAGTTGGCTTCGTTGGCCTGGGTCTCATGGGGGCGCCCATGGCCTCAAACATCGCAAAGGCCGGTTGGAACGTCACCGCCTGGAACCGCTCCGGTGCCGCCTTTGAAGGATTGGCCGTCCAGCGTGCAGCCAGCGTCGCCGAACTGCGCAACGAAGACGCCATCATCTTCATGCTCCCAGACCTTCCCTTCATCGAAGAAGCTTCAGCTGACTTGCTGGAGTCCTGGCGGAGCAATCCGCCCCGGCCGGGTACCGCCGTCGTTATCATGAGCAGCGTTTCTCCTACCGCGGTCCAGCAATTCGGCGAAGCTGTTCACCAGGCGACCGGCGGCAACGCGGTAGTAGTGGACGCGCCGGTCAGTGGCGGCACCGCGGGCGCACAAAGCGGAAACCTTGCCATTATGGTGGGCGCGAGCGAAAGCCGGTTCGAAGCGCTCAAGCCGCTTCTCGAAACCATGGGGACCACCGTACGGCGCATGGGGCCGCTTGGATCGGGGTCGCTCGCGAAAGCCTGCAACCAGCTCATTGTGGGAACCACGACGGCGGCCCTCGCCGAAGCAGCCGAACTCGCCGAACGCTCCGGCATGGAGGTGAAAGCCCTCTTCGAGGTTCTCTCCGGAGGGCTGGCCGGAAGCAGGGTGCTGGACAATGTTGGCCCCCGGCTGGCCGCCAAGGATTATGCCCCCACCGGACCGGCCAAGTTCATGCACAAGGATCTGGGCTTCGTGGTGTCCAGTGCGGAAGCCGTTGGTTCCGCCGTTCCCATGGCGTCTGCGGCAATTGACCTGTACGCCGAACTCAAGCGCCAAGGTCTGGGCGATCATGACCTCGCTGTCGTCAGGCAAACAATCGCGAACCTTAGCCGCACATCAGCCAGCACCAACTGAACCGGCAGCAGTAACTGAACCGGCCCAACCGAAGAAGGAATGAAAAACAAACTATGAGTGGACTTTTTGATCTGACCGGGCGGGTTGCCTTGGTCACTGGCTCCAGCCGCGGGATTGGTAACGCCCTGGCTAAAGGGCTGGCAGACGCAGGCGCCACGGTGGTGTTGAACGGCATCAGTCCGGACCGTCTCGAATCAGCCCACCAAGCCATGGAGATTGACTATCCGCAGGGGCGGGTCCATAGCCGTGCATTCGACGTCACCGATGCCACGGCCGCCGCAGAGGGAGTGGCCTGGATCGAGGAGAACGTCGGGCCGCTGGACATCCTGGTAAACAACGCCGGAATCCAGCACCGTGTGCCCATGCTGGACCTGGACGTGAAGGATTGGGATCGTGTCATCACCGCAAACCTGACCAGCGCCTTCCTGGTGGGTCGGGAAGTGGCGCGGCACATGATCCCCCGGGGACAAGGGAAGATCATCAATATCTGCTCGGTCCAGACAGACCTGGCCCGCCCCACCATCGCTCCCTACGTGGCGGCGAAGGGCGGGCTCCGTAACCTGACCCGCGCCATGACCGCAGAGTGGGCGGCCAGCGGATTGCAGATCAACGGCATCGCACCGGGGTATATCCACACGGAAATGACGCAGAACCTGGTGGACGATCCCGATTTCAACTCCTGGATCCTCGGCCGGACCCCGGCCAACCGTTGGGGAACAGTGGCCGATCTGGCCGGGCCAGCCGTCTGGCTCGCCTCGCAAGCATCCAATTTTGTCAACGGTCAGACGATCTTCGTTGACGGTGGAATGACGGTGGTGGTCTGATGCGCATCATTCTCCCGACGTCCGGACCCGCCGTCGTTGCCCATGGCAAGGGCGATCTCAGGATTGAAGACATCCCCTTGACCGTGCCGGCCACCGACGAGGCGATCGTGGAGATCGCCTACGGCGGGATCTGCGGATCTGACCTTCACTACTGGCTGCATGGGGCAGCAGGGGAGTCCATCCTCAAGGAGCCCATGGTCCTGGGGCACGAAATTGTGGGCGTGGTGGTTCAGCAAGCAGCCAATGGCGAGGGTCCCGCAGTGGGAACGCCCGTGGCCGTCCACCCCGCCACGCCGGCCCCCGGAGACGTCCGATACCCTGAGGACCGGCCCAACCTCTCTCCGGGTTGCACATACCTGGGTAGTGCGGCACGGTACCCCCACACGGATGGCGCGTTCAGCCGCTATGCCAACCTGCCGGCCAGGATGCTGCGCCCGCTGCCGGAGAACCTGGACCTGAGGACGGCCGCACTGGTTGAGCCGGCCAGTGTGGCATGGCATGCCGTTGCCCGCGCGGGCGATGTCGCAGGAAAAACCGCCCTGGTGATTGGCAGCGGCCCCATTGGTGCACTCGTCGTCGCCGTACTCAAGCGCGCCGGAGCGGCCCGGATCGTCGCCGTCGACATGCATGACAAGCCCTTGGAAATTGCCCGTGCTGTTGGCGCTGACGAGGTCCTCAAGGGCGACGATGCCGGGGCTATAGCGGCAGTGGACGCCGACGTCGTTATTGAATCTTCAGGAAGCCATTTTGGCCTTGCCTCGGCCATCAAGGGCGCCACCCGCGGCGGCAAAGTGGTGATGGTGGGGCTGCTGCCGTCAGGACCGCAGCCCGTCTTCATCTCCCTGGCCATCACCCGGGAGTTGGAACTGCTGGGTTCGTTCCGCTTCAATGACGAAATCGACGACGTCATTGCTGCCTTGGCCGATGGTTCGTTGTTGGTGGACCCCGTGGTCACGCACGAGTTCGACCTCTCCCAAGGCTTGGAAGCATTTGACGTTGCGAGGAACTCAGCCGAATCCGGCAAGGTGTTGCTGAACTTCCAGCAGTAACCAGTTAGTTCTTCGCGACGGGGACGAACACGCGGGGCTGGTCATTCCAGCTGGGAGCCAGCTCCGCAATGGTCTGCCGCATGATTTTGGCGGCGGCATCGCGCGCGAGGGAGCCGTCTCCTGCATCTATCGCGTGGGCGACGTCCATGTGCCACTGGAGCGCCTGCTTTTGGGGGTGTTCGGGCATCAGCCCGTGGACGGTTCGGCCTGTGAGGGTCTCCGTGACCTGGCCAATCAGGTTGGCGAACATTTCGTTGCCGGAGCCGGAGAGGACCAGTGCATGGAACCGGATGTCGAGGTCAAGGAACCGGGCCATGTCACCGGCATCGCCGGCTTCCTTCATGGCAAGTGAGATGCCCACCAACTCCTGCCGAAGACTTTCCGGTGCGTTCCCTGCAGCCAGTTCTGCCGCTACAGGCTCGACGGCGGAACGCAGCTCAGCAAGGGACCGCAACTGGGCGCCCCGCCCCTCGCCGGCGAGCCGCCAACGAATCACTAAAGGATCGAAGGGGTTCCAGCGATGTGCCGGCAACACACGGATACCCACTCGCTTGATGGTCTCCACGAGCCCCAGCGACTGTAGAACACGGACAGCTTCACGGACCACGGAGCGCGAGACCTTGAGCTCGTCTTCCAAATGCTCGGCCAGCATGACATGGCCCGTGGGAAGGGCACCGCCGACGATTCTGGTGCCCAAGTGCTCTACGGCGCGGTGGTGGAGGCTGGTTGACATAGAGGTAAGCATAGTGGCGCGGCGACGTCAGGTGCGCAGAGGAAACCGGGGCGGCATCATAGACTGTTTATGACGCGGCACCGTTCCAAAACGTGGGCGCCGCTTTCCCGCACTTGGCTTAAATACGTATGGTTTATTACAGCCCCTGGTTTTGAAATCGCTTCCCGCGTGCCCCCTTGGGTAACGGGCGACTGTTTGTACACGAACTTGTACAAGAACGAAATGGAGTTTTGATGTCAGCACACATCGGTGTCACCGGCCTTGCGGTGATGGGCGCCAACCTGGCCCGCAACCTCGCCCGTAACGGCTTCACGGTGGCTCTCCACAACCGCTCCGTGGAAAAGACTGACGCCCTGCTCGAAAAGCACGGCACAGACGGCGACTTCATCCGCACGGAAACGCTGCAGGAACTCGTGGACTCCCTCGAAAAGCCCCGCCGTGTCCTGATCATGGTCAAGGCAGGCGCTCCCGTTGACAACGTGATCGAGCAGCTCGAGCCGTTGCTCGAGGCCGGGGACATCATCATCGATGCCGGTAACTCGCACTACGAGGACACCCGCCGCCGGGAAGCCGCGCTGGCGAAGAAGGACCTGCACTTCGTCGGCGTCGGTGTATCCGGTGGCGAAGAAGGCGCCCTGAACGGCCCCTCCATCATGCCCGGCGGCTCCCGTGAGTCCTACGACGCCCTCGGCCCGCTGCTGGAAAAGATTTCCGCGAAGGTCGACGGCGAACCGTGCTGCGCATGGATCGGCACCGACGGCGCCGGACACTTCGTCAAGATGGTCCACAACGGCATTGAATATGCCGACATGCAGGTCATCGGTGAAGCGTTCGACCTCCTCCGCTCCGGTGCAGGCATTGAGCCCGCAGAGCAGTCCAAGATCTTCGCTGAGTGGAACAAGGGCGATCTGTCCTCCTTCCTGATCGAAATCTCCGCCGAGGTCCTGGGCCACGTTGACGCCAAGACGGGCAAGCCGTTCGTGGACGTTGTGGTTGATGCCGCAGGTCAGAAGGGCACGGGCCGCTGGACGGTCATCTCCGCGCTGGAACTGGGTTCCCCGGTCTCGGGCATCGCCGAGTCTGTTTTCGCCCGTGCACTGTCGTCCCAGACCGAGCAGCGCAAGCTCGGCCAGGAACTGCTCGCCGGTGAAGAAGCCGCAGTGGAGATCCCCGAGACGTTCGTTGAGGACGTCCGCCAGGCACTGTACGCCTCCAAGCTGGTCTCCTATGCCCAGGGCCTGGACATGCTGACCTCCGCTGCCAAGGAGTACGGCTGGGACTTGAAGCTGGACGAGATCGCTTCGCTCTGGCGTGCAGGCTGCATCATCCGCGCAGAACTGCTCAAGGACATCACCCAGGCCTACGCCGCCGAGGAGAAGCCGGCCAACCTGCTGTTCGCACCGGCCTTCACCAAGGCAATCGCCGAGGCTCTCCCGGCCTGGCGCCGCGTGGTGGCCACAGCAGTCCAGCTGGGCATCCCGGTACCAGTGTTCTCCTCCTCCCTGGCGTACTACGACGGTCTGCGCCGCAAGCGCGTTGCCGCTGCCCTGATCCAGGGCCAGCGCGACCTCTTCGGTGCACACACCTACGGTCGCGTGGACACCGAGGGTACGTTCCACACCCTCTGGGGCGAAGACAAGTCGGAAATCTCGGCAGTCGACACCCACTAGCAATAACATTCCGCCAAAGGCCGGTTCCGCCCAGTTACGCTGGGGTGGGCCGGCCTTTGCCGTACCCAAGAGCCACGCCAGACAGCTGAAGGAGACCACCATGGCAGCCCGGATTGCGCTGGTCACCGGTGCCTCCACCGGAATCGGTTTTGACACAGCCATTGCCCTCAACGCCGCCGGATTCACCGTTTACGCCGGAGCGCGCCGGATGGACAAGATGGAGCCGTTGAAAGAGCACGGCATCAATGTGCTGCCCTTGGATGTCACTTCTGAGGACTCCATGGTCCAGGCAGTGGCGGCGATTGAAGCGGCACACGGCACAGTGGACGTGCTGATCAACAACGCGGGCTACGGTTCCTATGGCTCACTGGAGGAAGTTCCGCTGGCTGAGGGCAGGCGACAATTTGACGTCAACGTCATGGGCCTGGCAGGGATGTCCCAATTGGTGATTCCCGGAATGCGGAGGGCGGGGACAGGCCGGATCATCAACATCACCTCAATAGGCGGCAAAATTTATGAACCCTTGGGTGCCTGGTACCACGGCACCAAGTTTGCGGTGGAGGGAATGAGCGATTCCCTGCGGCTGGAGTTGAGGCCACACGGAATCGACGTCGTCATTATTGAACCATCGGGAACAGATAGTGAGTGGGGCGCCATAGCGGGGGAGGGCCTGTTGATGGCCTCGGGCAGCGGACCCTACAGGGAACAAGCGCACATTGTGGCTGCCGCGTTGGCATCCACCTCCGGAACCGGCCATGTGTTGTCGACGCCGGCGGGGGTTGTAGCAAGAACCATTGTCCGCGCTGCAACGGCAAAACGCCCCAGAACCCGCTACCCGGTGGGCAGGGGCGCCTGGAGCGTCCTGGCAATGCGCAGAATTCTTCCGGACCGCGCCTTCGATGCTGTCTTTTGGAACTTTTACCGAAGGCTCGCCGGCTAGATCCGGTATTCGATGTAGTACTCCGCCGGATCCACGGCAGGTTTGGTTTCGGATCGGGCATCACGGTGCCGCCATGTGGCGGGAATGCCTGTGATGATGGACTCCGGTGGTGCGTCCTTGACCACCACGGCATTGGCGCCGATCGCGCTGCCGGCGCCGATGGTGATGGGACCCAGGACCTTTGCTCCAGCCCCGATCGTCACGCGGTCACCGATGGTCGGGTGACGCTTGACCTTGGCCAAGGACCGGCCGCCGAGCGTTACCCCGTGATAGATCATCACGTCCTCACCGATTTCGGCGGTCTCACCAATCACGACTCCCATGCCGTGATCAATGAAGAAGCGCCGGCCGATGGTTGCACCGGGATGGATTTCGATGCCGGTCAGGAACCTTGCCAGCTGGGAAATCAGGCGGGCTGGAAAGCGGAGCGCCGGATTTTGCCACAGCCGATGGGTGATCCGATGCGCCCAGATGGCGTGCAGGCCGGAGTAGGCGAAAAAGTTCTCAAAAGAGCCTCGAGCCGCCGGGTCGTGGGACCGGGCGGCATCGAGGTCTTCCTTAAGCCTTGCGAAGAAGCTCACAAAGACCTTTCTACAGGAAATGAAGACGTACCGGCGTTGTGTTAGCCGCGGATGTCGTCGAACAACACGGTGGAGATGTAACGCTCACCAAAGTCACAGACGACGGCAACGATCAGCTTGCCCGCGTTCTCAGGGCGCTTGGCCAACTCGAGGGCGCCCCACACAATGGCGCCGGAGGAAATGCCTCCCAGGATACCTTCACGTGCGCCGAGGTCACGGGCTACGCGGACCGAGTCTTCCAGGGTGGCGTCAAGAACTTCGTCGTACACGTTGGTGTCCAGGATTTCCGGAACAAAGTTGGCGCCGATGCCCTGGATCTTGTGCGGGCCAGGGGCTCCGCCGTTGAGGATCGCCGAATCTTTGGGCTCGATGGCCACAATCTGCACGCCGGGCTTGCGCTCCTTGAGGACCTGCCCAACACCTGTGATGGTGCCACCGGTGCCTACGCCAGCCACAAAGATGTCTACTTCACCGTCGGTGTCTTCCCAGACTTCTTCGGCAGTGGTGGCGCGGTGGATCGCAGGGTTGGCCTCGTTGGCGAACTGCTGCGCCCAGATGGAGTTCTCCGTGTTGGCGACGATTTCCTGTGCCTTCTCGACGGCGCCACGCATGCCTTCGGATCCGGGCGTCAGGACGATTTCGGCACCGTAAGCACGCAACATGACGCGGCGCTCGGTGGACATGGTCTCAGGCATGGTCAGGATGACCTTGTAGCCGCGGGCTGCACCCACCAGGGCAAGGGCGATGCCGGTATTACCCGAGGTACCCTCAACGATGGTTCCACCCGGCTTCAAGGCGCCGGACTTCTCGGCAGCATCAATGATGGCCACACCGATGCGGTCCTTGACGCTGTTGGCCGGGTTGTAGAACTCGAGCTTGACTGCAACGGTGGCGTCGAGGCCCTCGGTGAGCCGGTTCAAACGAACCAGCGGAGTCCGGCCGACCAGCTGCGTGACGTCGTCGTAGATCCTTGCCATGAAAATTACGCCTATCTCTGAAGAGGGAATGCTGAGGTCAGCCTAACCATCGGGATCGAAACACCGCTAAGCACTAAGCCATGCAGAGTAATATTTCCGGGCCTTGGCCAGCTTCGGGTTGATGATCACCTGGCAATACCCCTGGTAGGGGAACTTTGCATAGTAATTCTGGTGAACTTCCTCGGCTTCATGAAACTCGGGGAGGCGGCTGACCTCGGTCACGATCGGATCGGACCAGAGGGCCTGGGCGCGTTCGATTGCTTCTTCGAACAACACCTTCTCTTCCGTGGTTGTGTAGAACATTGATGATCGGTACTGGGTTCCCACGTCATAACCCTGCCGATTCAGCGTGGTGGGGTCGTGGAGGGCGAAAAACATGTCCAGGATGACCTCTTCCGGAACTACTGTTTCGTCGAAGGTCACCGCCACAACTTCCGCATGGCCAGTGGTTCCGGAACATACCTCGTAGTAATCAGGATTGCGGACGTGACCGCCGGTGTAGCCGGACACCACCGAGCTGACGCCACGGGTCTTTTGGTATACGGCATCAAGGCACCAGAAGCAGCCGCCGCCAAGTACGAAAGTTTTCATGTTCTCTTCAATGGATCGGAGGGTCTGATGATTCCCGTTTCACCTTACGGGAGAATTACGGCACCGGGGAGGTGCCACGGAGCTCCAGATAGCTGATGGGGCTCAGTAGGCAAGAAATCCGGCTCAGTAGGGAAGAATAAGAGCATGGAAGCAGTAAACACCCACATTTCTGATGTGGATTCCGTCGAAGAGGACGAAACAGCGGACGCCAGTGGTGATCCCACGCTCGGCCAGGTGTTGCTGGCTGTCGAGGAATTATGGCCGGAGTCACTGGCTGAAGACTGGGATGAGGTGGGTCTTGTTGTGGGCCGCCCCAATGTTCCCGTCACCAAAGTTCTCTTTGCCGTGGATCCCACGCTGGCCGTGATCGATGAGGCCGTGGAGTGGGGAGCGGACCTGCTGATCACCCATCACCCGCTGCTTCTCAAAGGGGTTAACTCCGTGGCAGCCACGTCAGCGAAGGGCCTTGCTGTGCACCGGCTGATTGAGGCCGGGACAGGGTTGTTGACCGTGCATACCAATGGAGATTCAGCCGTTGGCGGAGTTTCGGATGTCCTGGCCGATGCTTTCGGCTTGGAGAACGTCACACCCTTGACGCCGGCAAGCAACGGCTTGCCCGAGGAAGGTATTGGCAGGGTAGGGGACCTTCCGGATCTTGAGACGCTCGGTGATTTCGCTGCCAGGGTCTTTGAAATGCTGCCCGCCGTCGCAGGGGGAGTCCGGGTAGCTGGAGACAAAGACGGTCTCGTCCGGCGCGTTGCCGTTTGCGGTGGAGCCGGGGACAGCTTGTTCGATGCCGTCCGCGCCAGCAACGCTGATGTGTACGTCACGGCAGACATGCGTCACCACCCTGCATCTGAAGCCCGCGAAGGTGCCACCAATGGCAGGCCCTACTTGATTGACGTCTCGCACTTCGCCAGTGAATGGCTATGGCTCCCTGCTGCCGCTGACGCGTTGGGCAATGTGCTCGCGGACCAAGGCTACGACGTCGAGATCCGTGTCAGCGGAACCAACAGCGATCCCTGGGACTTCATACTCACTCCCGGCGGGGACTAGAGTCTAGACAGATACGGGCAGCCCTGACGGATAGCGGCGGTTCGGCCGGACCTGATCCCCAGGCCGGTGGCTAATAGCGGAGGTAAGCGTGGCGAAAGCAGCACCGGCAGAACAATTGAAATTGCTTGAACTGCAGGGACTGGATGCCAAGCTCAAGTCGCTTGCCGGCCGCCGGAAGGTTCTGGAAACGGATCCACGCATCACTGACCTCACGGACGCGCTGAGTGTGGCCAACGGCGAGCTAGGCGCCGCCAAGGTTGCCGTTCATGACGCAGAAGCCGAACTTCGGCGTGCGGAAGCCGATGTGGAGCAGGTAGCCACCCGTATTGAACGCGACGAGACCCGGCTCAACAGTGGCACCGGCCTGTCCAAGGATCTGGTGGCCTTGCAGAGCGACATTGCGTCCCTCAACAAGCGTCGTTCTGACCTGGAAGATGTTGAACTCGAAATTCTTGAACGCTTGGATACTTTGCGCGAGCGTCAGGCCGCCCAGCAGTCGATCGTTGATGACATTCAGGGTTCCTTTGGCAGCATCCGAGCTGAACTGGATGAGGCTATTGCCGAGATTGCGGCAGAAGAAACGGTGGTTCGGGGGCAGCGCGCTTCATTCGCTGAATCCCTGGACGCGGGAATTCTTGCCGTCTACGAGAAGACCATTGCCAAGCGCGGAGTCGGTGCGGCCCGTCTGTTCCACGGCAAGTCCGAAGGTTCCGGCATGATGCTCAGTCCCGGCGACCTCGCCGAAGTCAAAGCCGCAGCGGAGGACGACATTGTCTTTTGCCCGGATTCAGGTGTCATCCTGGTTCGTTCGGCGGAGTGGAACTGACGCAGGCCGCTTTCGCCTGCGACTGGTAAGTCAGCTCGACAGGATGATGTTGAGTGCGTGCGGCTTGCGGGCCGTACCCTCAACGAGTTCCGCCCTCCAGATCTCGAGTGCAGCCTGCAACAGCTGCCCCGGGGTTGCAGGCGCCTTCCCTCTCCGGGTCAGCAGGTGCCGCGCCAGTTCGCCGCGGGTGTGCTTGGCGAAGTGACTGACCACCGTGCGCTTGCCGTTCGTTTCGTTGAAGACGTTCACATTGACTGTCTGCGACGCCGGGGGAGCCCAGGCCGCGGCGTAGGTGCTGGAACGGCAGTCCACCAACAGCTCGCCTTCGGCGCGTGAGGCGAGGGCAGCGCTAAGCTGCGGCTTCCAATATGAGGCGAGGCGGCCGACGTCGGGCAGTGCGGTTCCCATGGACAAGCGATAGGCAGGGACGTGGTCGCCAAAGCCGATGACACCCCAGAGCGCGGACACCACCAAGATGGACTCGTTGGCCTTGCGGCGCTGCGTCGACGTCATGCTCTTGTAGCCCAAGGCGTCGTACAGGACCCCGGAATACACTTGGTGCGCGGGCGCCGCTGGCTCGGCGTGCAGCCGCGTATTGCGTTCGACGTCGTCCCTCAGGGAGGCGCCGACCCCCAGCAAAGCGAGAGCGTCCTCGTGCGCACTCACCGTCCCCAGCGCTTCGAGCACCTTGGCCCGGTAGGGGTTCAGTTCAGGAAAGCTGAGCTCATCCCAGTCGATGGAGGGGCCGTTGGCAGCGGGGGTCTTGCCTTCGGAAGGCGGCAGCAGAATCAGCACCAGTCGATATTAGCGGGATTTCACCACGGACCTGGGCACGTCCCGACGCCGGTAGACTGGACAGCGGATGGGTCGACCAGGCGGTCGCGCGTCACGAAAGTGGCTCGAGGAACGTCCGGGCTCCGCAGGGCAGGGTGGTGGGTAACGCCCACTCGGGGTGACCCGCAGGCCAGTGCCACAGAGAACAGACCGCCTGCGCGTTGTGATGTTTTGCATCACAGGGCAGCAGGTAAGGGTGAAACGGTGGTGTAAGAGACCACCAGCTCCCTGGGTGACCGGGGAGGCTAGGTAAACCCCACCCGGAGCAAGGCCAGACAGGACACGTTTGAGGGCTGCCCGCCCGAGTGTCCGGGTAGGCTGCTGGAGGGCGTCGGCAACGGCGTCCGTAGATGGATGGCCGCCACTCCCTTGCCGGTAACAGCAGGGGATGACAGAACCCGGCGTATCGGTCGACCCATCCATTTATGACCCCCTGAAAACCGGGCGTGTGAGTGATTTCACGCCCTGGGGCCGCCTGCAAGCCTTCCGTCCGCCCTAGAATGGTTACTGAACGTAGATGTTCTGCCGCCGGGACTGCGTTCGCAGCCGGCGGATTTTCTTTGCTCTCGTTCAAGGCGCTGTGGGTGGACCGAAGCCCGCTGGCGCATGTGCCGCAGGACTACTCCGGGCGGCCGCTGCCATCTGCATACGAAGACGTATGTGGTTGACCCAAGGAAGGTAGTTCTGTGAGCCAGACGTCAGATTCTTGTCTTGATAAGTGGATGGGCCGGGAGGCTCTCGCCGAGGCCATGATTCCGGTAATCGGCCGGTTGTACCGGGAAAACAATGTGGTCACGAGCATCCACGGCCGGAGCCTGATCAACAAGTCCACCATGAACATCCTCAAGGCCCACCGTTTTGCGCGCCGGATGAGCAACCACGAACTTCTGCTCGAAGAGACCGCGCCGCTGTTGAACGCGCTCTCTGAGTTGGAACTCGGCGCAGCCGCCATTGATATTGCCCGCTTGACCGAGAAGTTCCGGGCCGAAGGCAACGGCGCCTCGCTGGATGAATACCTGCGCGCCGAGCTCGCCGAGATCGTGGGTAAGCGTGGCGCTGACGACCGCACCAGCACCGACGTCGTGCTGTACGGCTTCGGCCGCATCGGCCGTCTCCTGGCCCGTATTCTGATTGAGAAGGCCGGCGGCGGACATGGGCTGCGCCTCCGCGCGATCGTGGTCCGCAAGGGTGCTGACAATGACCTCGTGAAGCGTGCCTCGCTGCTGCGCCGCGACTCCGTCCATGGTTCCTTTGAGGGCACTATCCGAGTGGACGAGGAAGCCAACACCATCACCGCCAACGGTGTGCAGGTCCAGGTCATTTACTCGGACAACCCGGCCACTGTGGACTACACCGCTTATGGCATCAAGGACGCCTTGGTGGTGGACAACACCGGTCGCTGGCGTGACGCCGATGGCCTTTCCCAGCACTTGCAGAGCAAGGGCGTTGCCCGCGTCCTGTTGACGGCACCGGGCAAGGGCGACCTCAAGAACATCGTCCACGGCATCAACCACAAGGACATCTCCGACGACGACAAGATCGTCACCGCGGCATCCTGCACCACCAACGCCATTACGCCGGTGCTGAAGGCCATCAACGACAAATTCGGCATCATTCACGGCCACGTGGAAACGGTTCACTCGTTCACCAACGACCAAAACCTGATCGATAACTTCCACAAGGGTGACCGCCGCGGCCGTTCGGCAGCACTGAACATGGTCATCACGGAGACCGGTGCCGCCAAGGCTGTAGCCAAGGCACTGCCCGAGTTGCAGGGCAAGCTCACGGGCAACGCCATCCGCGTACCCACCCCGGACGTCTCCATGGCCATCCTGAACCTCAACCTTGAGAACGGCACCACTCGGGACGAAGTCAACGACTTCCTCCGCGAAATGTCCTTGCACTCGGACCTCCGCAAGCAGATTGATTACATTGACTCTCCGGATGTTGTCTCCACCGACTTCGTTGGCTCGCGCCGCGCGGGCATTGTTGATGGCCTCGCAACCATCTCCAACGACAAGAACCTCGTTCTTTATGTTTGGTACGACAACGAGTTCGGCTACTCCTGCCAGGTAGTTCGTGTGATGGAGGAAATGGCCGGTGTGAACCCGCCGTCATTCCCCGCGCGTGACGTGATTGCTCCCATCGCTGTGCTCGAAGGGGCAGGAGCCTAGGCGCTCCGAAGTATTCGCGGGTTTCCCGGCTGAGTCACTGGTATCAGCCGGGAAACCTGATCAAAATGGGTTCATGGAAAACGAATCAACGTTGGAACATGAGACCACGCTGGAGCACGCCCTGGACGTAGCGAAGGCCAACCATAAACAAGCTCAGAAACTTCTGGATCAAGCCATCGCAGCCAACGCGGCCGGTGACGTCACGGATCAGCGCGTGGAGCAGTTGCGAAGCCTACTCGTAGTGGCAACCGAGGACCTGCAGCGTGTGATGCGGGAGCAATAGGCCAGCGGAGTCCACCGCTGCCACTCTCCATCCCCACCGTGTGACTTGTCCTCCACACTGTGACTTTGTCCTCATCACTGTGGATATCGGCTCTGACTGTCGGGGCCTTGTCCTACGCTCGTAGGACATTGCTTTCCCTCTGGATGGAGTCTCTTGAGTACCACTTGGTCTGCCTACAAACGCGCCCGCAGAAGGTCACGTCAAGCGTGGGCCATTCTTGGATTGGCCGCTGCAACGGTAGTCGCGGGGCTTTCCTGGTACTTCACTACCGGACAGTTCAATGCCGCAGAACCGTGGGCGGCCGGCCCCAGCGAAGCCCCCGTCTTCAATCCTGACTGGATGAAACCTCTGCGGGGCGCGGCACCGGTTGCCCCTGAGAAGGCAAGCGCCGTTTTGGAGCGGCTCCCGGTCAAGGGACGGGCAGCGAAGTCGGACTACGACAGGGCTGCGTTCGGCCAGGCCTGGGCAGACGCCGACCGCAATGGGTGCGATACCCGAAATGACATTCTGCGCAGGGACCTTTCCGCGGTCGCCTTCACGGAAGGTTCATCCTGCAAGGTCTCCGGCGGTAACTTTCACGAACCCTACACAGGGGCGCAGATAACTTTCCAAAGAGGCCAGGACACCAGTTCTGCCGTTCAGATCGATCACGTGGTGGCCCTCGCCGACGCCTGGCAGAAGGGCGCCCAGCAGCTCACTGTCCAACAGCGGCAAATGTTCGCGAACGACCCCCTGAACCTGATCGCGGCGGACGGCCCCGCCAATGTCAAGAAAGGCGCGGGAGACGCGGCTACCTGGCTGCCGGCCAATAAGAACTTCCGCTGTCACTATGTTGCCCGGCAGGTCTCTGTCAAAGCGGCCTATCAGCTTTGGGTCACGCAGGCCGAAAAGGACGCCATGAAGAGGGTTTTATCGTCCTGTCCTGAACAGCAAACCATTTACAGCGCCAGGTGACCGTGTCCAAGCTGCCAGGTGCCGCCGTCGTCGATCCGCTCCAGGACCACGCGCTGGAGTGAGGTCTCACGTGGGAGCTTATCCAGGTCCTGGAGTCCCCGCTGCCTGAAGGTGAAGTAGACGGCGTCGGTAGGAGCATCAGTGCATCGATCCAGCGTGAAACGTCGGGCGAAAGACGCGATGTTGCTTTCAGGCAGCCGCTGTACCAGATACGGGTCCAGCATCCATGAATCGCAGGTGGCTGTGCGCGCAGGCTTGTCAGGAAAATACTGTGGGAAGAAGGATCCGGCCTCCGCGAAGCTGGCATCCACCAGGTCAGGGGAGAGGCCACCGTCCTCGGGGATATGGACGCCAAGTACCCAGTCCGAGTCCTGCCCTTCGGCAGGCACCAGGTGGAACTGCAGACGGCCCAGCCGGAACAGATTTCCGGCCATATGCAACGTTAGCCAGGCCCAGGTGTCCAGGCCAAACTGACCGTGGACCCGTCTGTTAATCCGGAGCTGTAAACCCAGATCTGCCAAGGAAGCCGCGGACACCGCTGAGTCGATTCCACGATCCAGATGGTATGCGTGAACCGACGGGGCAAACCGGAGGAGTGCCTCGATCCAGACACTCTCCACGCCGCTTGCATCCAGGCCGGCGCCGTCAGCCGGAATGCCGTCTGCTCGAATACTGTCTATCGGAAAGGTACCGAGCCTCTCCCGCATGGCCGACATCGCGCGCAAGACGGGTTCTCCCGGAGGCGTCTCCAAGAGATGCGCACACTCAGCAGCGTCTTCGCCGGTAATGTCCAGGAGCGTGAAAAGCTCCGCATGAGGGTTGGTGGCCACGGTTCAGTGCCCGAAAGGATCGGGATCGACACCGGGCATCCAGGTCAGGCCGGGAACGCCCCAACCGTTCCTCTTGGCCTGCTTGAGCGCCTTTTTCGAGTAGCGGTCCACCAAGCGGTTTACGTACAGCTTGCCGTCCAGGTGGTCGAACTCATGTTGCAGAATTCTGGCGAACCATCCTGTTGCCTCAAAGTCCAGCGGATTGCCGTCACCGTCGAAGCCCTGCACCCGCGTCCATTCGGCGCGCTGCAGTGGATAATATTCGCCTGGGAAGGAGAGGCATCCTTCAACGTGTTCGTCGGGGTCAGGAAGCGCCCCGGAAACCTTGGAAAGCGTCAGTACTGGGTTGACCACCACTCCCTGCTCCGGAACGTCGTCATCGTTGGCGTACTTGTAAACGAAAAGCCTCTTGCCCACGCCGATCTGCGGGGCGGCGAGCCCAACCCCGTTGGCGGCGTCATTGGTCTCGAACATGTCCGCGATCAGGCTGCGGAGCTCGTCGTCGAAATGTTCCACCTCGCTTGCCCGGCGGTGCAACACAGGTTCGCCCCAAATGGTGACTGGCAGGACGGTCATTTCAATAATCCTTCGTCTAGCGCTGTAGTCCCGTGCGCCCGGCCCGGGTTAAAAGCAAAGGCCGCACCGGATAACCGGTGCGGCCTTTGTGGAAACCGGCTCTGGAGCCAATCTCGGTGGGGTGAGCTACGGGGGTTGAACCCGCGACCTCCTGGACCACAACCAGGCGCTCTGCCAACTGAGCTAAGCCCACCATGTGCCTTTTTGGACTGAACCGTTTGACCGGCTTTCCTTCGAGGCAACGACAAATAGCTTACCTGCTGTTTTGGGGTGCAAAGTCCACTTTTGCCGGTTTTGGCGAAAAAACCTCAAAAAATGGTGCAGATCACACCCTTTCGCTGGATCCCAGGGTCTCGGCGGTGGCCATGATGTCCTTGGAAATGCGCTGGGCCGTGGCGGTGTCCGGTCCCGGCGCCGGAACAAAAACTGCTTGGCGGTAGTACCGGAGCTCGTCAATGGAGTCCTTGATGTCGCCCAAGGCGCGGTGACCGCCATGCTTGGCCGGGGACTGGAAGTAGGCCCGCGGGAACCAGCGGCGAGAGAGCTCTTTGATGGTGCTGACATCGATGACGCGGTAGTGAAGGTGTTCCACGATGTTGGGCATGTCCCTGGACAGGAACATCCTGTCCGTTCCCACGGAGTTTCCGCCCAAGGGAGCCTTGCGGGGATCCGGGACCCATTTTTCGATGTACTCGAGGACCTGCGCCTCGGCCTCGGCCATGGTTATTCCGTGCGGGAGCTCGTCCAGAAGTTTGGAGCGGGTGTGCATGTCCCGCACAAAGTCGTTCATTTGCTCCAGCGCGGCGTCGTCGGGCTTGATGACGACATCCACGCCGTCGCCCAGAATGTTGAGCTCGGAATCCGTCACTAACGCGGCAACCTCGATCAAGGCGTCGTTTATGAGGTCCAAGCCGGTCATCTCGCAGTCAATCCAGACGATGCGTTCATTAGTAATAGGCACGCGCCCAGCCTATCCCTCAGTGGCTTCCAAGTGCTCCGATGGTAGGATTTTTGAGCGCGGCAGTGTCGTTTATTCCTGTTGCCGAAAGCCCCCATGACGCAGAATTTTGACCCGAACCCAGCGGGTGAACGATTGGATGACGACCACATGACGGTGCCAGTACCCGCCGCCCAGTTGGCAGGGGCAGCAACGCCGTCAGCCGGCGTTGTAACCGGCGAGGTAGATAACGCACGTTCGCCATTGATCGCCGGCTTCATCGGTTCGATGTTCATGGTGTTCGGCTCGTTGGGCGTTGGCTGGCTCGCGCCGGTCTCTGAACTCCGTCGTCTGCCGCTTTTCATCTGGATGCGCACCGAAGGCGTGGGTGTTGGGCTGTCCATTGTGTTGCTGGCCATCGGTGGCATGCTGCTCGTCCGTGCCTGGCTTCGACTGGGGCAACGCGTCCGTGTGTGGGGATTGGAAGCCCGAAAGGCGACGTTGCAGGCCGTGGCGGCCTGGGGTTTGCCCATGATGTTCACTGTTCCCCTCTTCAGCCGGGACGTGTACGCCTATATCGGTCAAGGCCGGTTGATGGTGGAGGGCATCAATCCTTATGAGAACGGGATTTCGGCCCTGCCCAACTACTTCCAGCTTGGCGCTGACAAGATGTGGACCGAGGCACCGGTTCCCTACGGCCAGTTGTTCCTGTGGATTGAGCAGTTTGTGGTCTGGGTGACCAACGTGCAGCCCGAAGCAAGCATCATGCTGTTCAGGCTTGTTGCTGCAGCGGGTGTGATCCTCTGCATTATCTACGTACCTAAGTTGGCGGAGCTCCACGGTGTGAATCCGCACAGGGCGCTGTGGCTGACAGCAGCAAACCCGCTCTTTCTCACCAACTTTATTGCCAGTGTCCATAACGACGCCCTCATGATCGGGCTGGCACTGGCAGGGCTGTACTACTGCGCAACCCGCCGTGTCATCTGGGGGCTGGTCCTGGTGACGCTCTCCATCTCGATTAAGCCAATAACGGTGGTGTTCCTTCCCTTCATTGGGCTCTTGTGGGCAGGCAAGCATGCCTCGTGGCCGCGCAAATTCCTCTACTGGGTCCTCACAGCGGCTCTGAGCTTCGGGCTTCTCTACGCCTTGAGCTTGGTCAACGGTTTCGGATTCGGTTGGATCAACGGCCTGTCAGCTCCCGGCAGCGTGTGGATCTGGTACGCGCCAGTTGGTCTCATTGGAATGGTTGTGGCCCTGATTTTCAATGCCTTTGGCTTGGACGGCTGGGCTTTGGCGAAGTGGGTTTACGACGCCGGCAAGGTGCTGATGGTTGCAGCCGTGGCCTGGCTGATTTTCCGGGGCGACTACGATCGCCTGATGCGCCGCCTTACCCTGGCCTTTGCTGTTATTGTCCTTCTCGCCCCCATGATCCAGTCCTGGTATGTGGTGTGGTTGATACCGCTTTTTGCTGTGACCGGAATCCGCAACGACTGGCAGGTCAAAGCGCTCTATTTCATCGTTTCGTTCTTCATGGTCTACGCGATCTCGGACCAGTTGGACGTCTTTCCCTATCTTCAAAGCGAAGATTTGGGGCTGGCCCTCATTCTGGCCCGTTACGGCGCAGCCCTCATTGCGCTCTTATTCGCCGTTTACCTGATCTTCGTGGACCCGAAGACAAAGGGCTTGTTCCGTGTGCGGGATGAAGCCGGGTTGCGTCCTATTATTTAGGGCGTTTTGTCCGGGCCCTCATGGTTTTCCGTTGAGCTGGACGGCAACAGCCGCAGTGCCTCGCGGGTGGATAGTGGACTCAGGGCGCCTGCGTTGCTGGAAGCGAATGCCCTGACCCACGCAGGATCCGTTTTGCTGTACTCGCGTAGTGCCCATCCGATCGCCTTACGAATGAAGAACTCGTTGTCGGAGAGATTCGGGGAGATAACTTCTGCCAGGAGGCCGGCGTCAGTCTGTGACTTGGCTCCCAGTTGTGCAGTGATTGCCGCCCGACGAACCCACATGTCATCATCCTTGGACCATTGAAGAAGGACCGGAGTCATGGTGGATCTGTGGGCGAGCAGGAGTCCACAGATCCGGTGCGTGACTCCGTCCACGAGGTCCCACCAAGCGCCCGTCCGGATAATCTCCTCGTAAATGGGCAGCATGCGAAGGTCTTCCTTGACCATTCGCAAGCCCGTCAGGTCGATGGCGGCATACCGCTCTTCACGGGCCTCAGCATGGCGCCACAACTCAAGCACGGCGCTTCGCAGATCATCCGGTGACTTCACGGGGAACTGCTTCGCCGCCGCCTTCACAATTTTGCGTACCTCTGGAACGCGGACACCCAAAGAAGGCATATCGGATTTCATGTACGCCTGGGCTCCGAGTCCCCGCGTGGCGTCGGCGGCTGAATGGAGACTGGACCGGATCGAGCGCACGAGGACATTGTTGGTCATGCCCCAACTCTAGGGTGGGTTTGGGCTGCCAGGACTCCAACGGTGGCCAAGGGCTTGGGGGCCTCGCTCCCGCTGAAGGGCCGCCGTAGAGTGGGGAGATGTCAATGCTGAAATCACCGGACCAGATTGCGATGATGCGTGAAGCCGGGCGCGTTGTGGCCAATGCACTGTCCGCCGTGCGGGAACACGCCGCGGTGGGCATTTCGCTGAAGGAGCTTGACGACATCGCGGCCGCCGTGATCTCCGACGCCGGAGCCAAGCCCGCCTTCCTCGATTACCACCCGCGGTGGGCGGCAGTGCCGTTCCCGGGCGTGATATGCACCAGCGTCAACGACGCCGTGGTTCACGGGATCCCGAATGGTTATGTACTTGAGGACGGCGATCTGCTGAGTGTTGATTGCGGCGCCTTCCTGGAGGGCTGGTGTGGTGATGCGGCTGTCAGCTTTGTTGTGGGCACCGCAGACCAGGAGGACCAGGACTTGGTGGAAGCCACAGAGGCGGCACTCGCGCGCGGTATCGAGGCAGCCCGCGTTGGCAACAAGATGGGTGACCTGGCCTACGCAATCGGCGGTGAAGCGAAACGTGCGGGCTATGGGCTGTTGGCTGATCATGGTGGGCATGGCATCGGCCGGACAATGCATGCCGAACCTCCCGTTCCGAACCTGGGCCGGCCTGGCCGCGGCGTGAAGCTTGAAGACGGGCTGGTCATTGCCATTGAACCCATGTTGATATTGGGTGGCAAGGACGACTACTACCACGACGAGGACGAATGGACTCTTCGTTCAGCAAACGGCCGCCGAGCCGCCCACAGCGAACACACCATAGCTATTACGGCCGAGGGGCCGGTCATTCTGACACTGCCGTAGGCGGCGTTTCCGTTGTGCTGAACCGCAATACTGATCTCCGGGTGCCGGACCTGATGCGAATGCTGACCTCAACAATGCCTTACAGTCACCCGGTGATGAGCTGTTCCAATCTTTGGCGGTAAGGGCGAACCACCGGCACCAGCTCAGGGATGGTTCGCCCTTGGTTCCGAACAATTCCTCAACGGCCGCCCAGGTAGCAGGTGCCGTTTCGATCCTCGAAGGAGCATGGTCGTGTGGCATGGACCCTGAATAGGCCCGCCGCGCAGGGCTGGTCCCGCCGGCCTTCGAGTCTTGGTGCACCGATCAAGCGCCGGCACCCACCAATTCTCCTGTTGTGGTGTTGACTACGAGAGGGCCGGTGCCGTCGGGGTCGTCTACGGTGATTGCGATGGACTCTTCTTCGGGGTGCACGCTCTCCTGGTCGTCGGAGTCCCACTCGTCGTTCCGGTCAGGGGTCCCAGGCGCTTCCACAACAGGCGTCGAGTCGGCAGGGGCTGAGGTGCCATTCATTCGGGTGAAGTTGGCAGAGCCCCACATGAGGTCATGACCTACTGATTCGGCGTCGATTTCGGCAACATGGTAGACGCGGCCCTCATGTTCCCATTGCCGCAGCCGTAGCCTCCCCACCACGAGCACCCGCTGTCCCTTTTTGATGCTGCATCCAACATGCCCGGCGAGGAAGCGGAACGACTGAACGGTGTACCAGTTGGTGTTTCCGTCCACCCAGGTGCTTGTAGCGCGATCAAAGCGGCGCTCCGTGGTTCCAAGGCGGAATGATGCGGTGGCAGTGCCCCGCGTAGTGGTGGAACTCTTGACCTCCGAGGCCACGAAGCCCCGGACGCTGATCATGTCATTCATTGGTGGTCCTTCTCGGTGTAGGGGGTGCCTTTCCGGCACTTTCAGCTTCATCCAGGAAGAACCGGGAGGGGAGGTCCGTAGCCCTCTATGTGAATAACCTTGGTAATACAGCCGTTGTGGAGGAATAGAACGCGGTTGCGTGGTGGTGGCAAGTTGCTGGGCGATCACACTGTAAACTCTTTGTGGCGCCAGCGGCCCACATCGGTCATGGTGCCAGTGCGCCCCAGTAGCTCAGGGGATAGAGCAGCGGCCTTCTAATCCGCCGGTCGGGGGTTCGATTCCCTCCTGGGGCACAAAATACCCCCTTGGACCCAGGTCCAAGGGGGCGTTCATTTTTAAGGCAGAATGACTAGGTGATGAGCAGGAGAAGCGAACAGGCAAACGGCAGGTCGGCAGATGCATTGGTAGTCCGCGTGGCCGGCAGTTTGCTGATCATTGCTGCGGCATTGACCATGACAGCTTGCACGGCAGCGCCGTCTTCGGTCCAGCCAACGGCTTCCCCCTCCCGGCCCGCCAGTACGCAAGCAACAGCCGCGACTGACCCCGCTGTCGCTGCCACCATTTCGGCCGTGGAGTCGACGCTGAAAACCCTGGTCGCCGGTAACCCCAAGCCGGACCGGGAGACATTGAGGGCTGCCTTGGTCTCCGCAGGGATTCCCCATGGCAATGTTGAGGTGTCCGTGAGCCGAACACCTACCGGGCTCGACGTTGACGCCATGGAATCCGCGGCGCGGACGGGCGATAGTTGCATCATGGGGCAAATCCGCGATGGCGCAGTGGTGGTCACTGTGCTGCCCGTGTTGGCCACCGGAAAGTGCTTCGTGGGAGACGCCCGCTAGTTCCACCGCAAGGGTCGAATGTGAGTTATGTACGCCTACCCATTAGATTTAAGGGCATGGCGGAATTCATTTACACGATGACCAAGGCTCGCAAGGCCGTTGGCGACAAACTTATTCTGGACGATGTCAGCATGTCGTTCTTCCCTGGCGCGAAGATTGGTGTCGTGGGCCCGAACGGTGCTGGTAAGTCCACCATCCTGAAGATCATGGCCGGACTGGACACCCCGTCAAACGGCGAGGCCCGCCTGAGCCCCGGCTACACCGTGGGTATCCTCTTGCAGGAACCGCCGCTGAACGAGGAAAAGACCGTTCTGGGCAACGTCCAGGAGGGTGTTGGCGAGATCTATGGCAAGATCCAGCGCTTCAACGAGATCTCCGAAGAAATGGCCAACCCGGACGCCGACTACGAGACACTCCTGGACGAGATGGGCAAGCTTCAGGAAGCCATTGACGCAGCTGATGCTTGGGATATCGACTCCCAGCTTGAGCAGGCCATGGATGCACTGCGCTGCCCGCCGGCTGATTCGGATGTCACCGTTCTTTCAGGTGGTGAGCGTCGCCGCGTAGCGCTGTGCAAGCTTCTCCTGCAGAAGCCTGACCTCCTGCTCCTTGACGAGCCCACCAACCACTTGGACGCCGAGAGCGTGCTTTGGCTCGAGCAGCACCTTGCTCAGTACCCCGGTGCTGTCCTTGCCGTGACCCACGATCGCTACTTCCTCGACCACGTTGCTGAGTGGATCGCTGAAGTGGACCGCGGCCACCTCTACCCCTATGAGGGCAACTACTCCACCTACCTGGAGAAGAAGAAAGCCCGTTTGGAAGTCCAAGGCAAGAAGGACGCGAAGCTGTCCAAGCGCCTCACCGAGGAACTTGAGTGGGTGCGCTCCAACGCCAAGGGCCGCCAGACCAAGTCCAAGGCCCGTTTGGCCCGCTACGAGGAAATGGCTGCAGAAGCCGAGCGGACCCGCAAGCTGGACTTCGAAGAGATCCAGATCCCGCCGGGACCCCGCCTGGGCTCCTTGGTCATTGAGGCCAAGAACCTGAAGAAGGGCTTTGACGACCGTGTCCTGATCGAAGATCTTTCCTTCTCGCTGCCTCGCAACGGCATTGTGGGCGTCATCGGACCCAACGGTGTGGGTAAGTCCACGCTGTTCAAGACGATCGTTGGCATGGAGCCCCTGGATGATGGTGAGCTCAAGATCGGCGAGTCCGTGAAGATCTCCTACGTGGACCAGTCCCGTGGCGGCATCGATCCCAACAAGTCCCTTTGGGAAGTGGTTTCCGAAGGCCATGACTTCATTCAGGTCGGCCAGGTCGAAATGCCTTCGCGGGCCTACGTTTCCGCCTTCGGTTTCAAAGGCCCGGACCAGCAGAAGAAGGCAGGCGTGCTCTCCGGTGGTGAGCGCAACCGCCTCAACCTGGCGTTGACGCTCAAGCAGGGTGGCAACCTCCTCCTCCTTGACGAACCCACCAACGACCTCGACGTCGAGACCCTGAGCAGCCTTGAGAATGCCCTTCTCGAATTCCCGGGCTGCGCTGTGGTGGTTTCGCACGACCGTTGGTTCCTGGACCGGGTAGCTACCCACATCCTCGCTTACGAAGGTGACGACGAGAACCCCTCCAAGTGGTACTGGTTCGAGGGTAACTTCGATTCGTACGAGGAAAACAAGGTGGAGCGACTCGGCCCCGATGCTGCAAAGCCCCACCGCGTGACCCACCGTCGCCTGACCCGCGACTAGTACTAAGCCGTACAGACCAAGAGGCCGGTCCCACCAGGGATCGGCCTCTTGGCTTTAACAAAAGCTACGGCAACGCAAAACGCTACGGAATCCGCACCATGCCTTCCTGAGCCACGGTGGCGACGTGAACGCCGTCGCGATTGAAGATACGTCCCGTGGCAAGTCCGCGGGCGCCTTGGGCGCTGGGGGACTCCTGGACGTAGAGCATCCACTCATCCACCCGCACGGGGCGGTGCCACCACATGGCGTGGTCGAGGCTGGCGACGCTCATTCCCGGTGTCATCCATGCGAGGCCGTGCGCACGGAGGATGGACTCCAACAAGGTGTAATCGCTCGCATACGCAAGCGCTGCCCGGTGGAGGTTGGGGTCATCCGGGAGGGGGCCCATGGTCTTCATCCAGACAGCGTTGGTAGCTACGTGATCGGCGGGCGGGGACACGTACAGGGCGGGGTCGATGTGTCGGACGTCGAAGGGCCGCTCGGAGGACATATGGCGCGCCAGGGGATGGTCGAATTGGGACAGCAACTCAGCGGTGCTGGGCAGGGATTCCGGATCCGGGATGCCTTCGGGCATCTGCGATTGATGGTCCACACCGCTGTCTTCCACCTGGAAGGAAGCGATCATGGAAAGGATCGGCACCCCGTCCTGGTAGGCGTGTACGCGGCGGGCGGAGAAGGACCGGCCGTCCCGAAGCCTCTCCACACCGAAGGTGATGGGCTTGTTGGCATCACCCGGACGCAGGAAGTACCCGTGCATGGAGTGTGCCACCCGGTCCGGCTCCACGGTCCGCATGCCTGCAACCATGGACTGCGCTAGAACCTGTCCGCCAAAAACCCGGTGCCTGGGCTGCTTCTGGGAGGGGCCCAGGAAGATGTCCTCGTTGGTTCGGGCGCCGTCAAAGTCACCGAGGTCCAGCAGGCCGATCAGCACTTCCATGGGGTCTTCTGCGGGTGTCTCCACCTCGAGGCCAGCGTTCGTCTCAGTCATGGTTCGACTTTAGACGCCGCCCCGACCCCTCTCAACCGGGGACATGCCGGTAGAGTCGATGATGTGACAGACGTCCTGACCCAGTCCTTCCGCTTCGCCGATCCCCGTGACCTCGCAGACCTGCGCACCTTTGTCACCAGGGCTAAGAGCATCGACGACGGCGCCATCCGCCTCCAGGCCTCGGGCAACGTCCTGGCCGCATACGTATGCGTCCTGAGGCCACGCATCTTGGGGGAATCGACCCCCACCATCCTGGGGTTGAGGACCATGGCCCTCGCTCAGCCTGCGCAGGCTGATGTGACCGTGACGCTTGCATCCGTTCTGGACCGGCTGGCCCGTTCAGGGGCCGAGGACGTGGAACTGCCCATCCCGCCGTCGACAGTTTCCGAGTCCTGGGCGGGCGTGGGCGCGCCCAGGAACGGGTGGGAACCCCAAGGAACTGTTGCGGACTCAGTGCTGAAGTCAGCGGCGGAGTCCGGGATTGCGGAAGTGGCCGGCGCCGTTCCGGCTCTGGCGGGCGCGCCAGTGGTGAACACCGCCAGAGCGGCAGTGTGGGGCCGGGAGCTTCCCGGTCTGGACGAGCTGCCTGCGGGCGCAGCATTCGCTGCCTTTGCCTTGGGTTTCCTGGGCGATGCCGAGCAGAGGGTGTTCCGCAACGGCCGCTGGTTCCGCCTGAGCGGACCCCGCGGCCATGTGCTGGTCAGGACCGGGGCAGGCCTGGGGCTCGGCTTCCAGGAGCTAGGCGCCCGCTGAAGGACTGTTGATCATGGTGAGGGCTGCCCGCTCCATGTAGTCCCACAAGGTGCCTTCATGCAGCGGCGAGAGCTCCAACGAGTCAACGGCCGCCCGCATGTGGAACAGCCAACGGTCTTTGGCCTCGGGCGTGACCCGGAACGGCATGTGGCGCATGCGCAGGCGTGGGTGCCCGCGTTCCTCGCCGTACGTGGTGGGTCCGCCCCAGTACTGCTCAAGGAACATGAGGAAGCGGCGTTTCGCCGGTCCAAGGTCCTCTTCGGGGTACATGGGTCGCAGCAGCGGATCGGTTGCCACGCCGTCGTAGAAGACGTCGATGAGCTTGACGAACGTCTCATGTCCGCCAACGGCTGCGTAGAAGCTGTCCGTGTAGGCGGGCTGGCTGAACGGATCGTTCTGCATCAGCTGGCGTCGGGGACCCGATTGGGGTGCCGGGGGTTGCCCGTCTGTGGTGCTACTCATTGGACTTCTCCTCGGCTTTGGTGACGCGCGGTGCGCCTGCTGTCACCGGCGCGGCTGCAGCACCGGGTTGATCACTGGCATCCGGCGTTTCCAGTGGCACGTAGTCTCCTTGGGAGCGGTTGCCTACCCTGAGGATTTCGCCGTTCCGCAGGTACCAGATGGCTCCATCTTCCGCGCGGACCCGGGTAATGCGCAGGCCCACGGACTCAACGGTACCAATCACTTCGCTGGTGACGATCACGTCACCGATTCCGTACTGGTCTTCGATGGTGATGAAGATTCCTGCGAGGAAGTCGCGGATCAATTGCTGGGCGCCGAAACCAATGGCGACACCGAGGATTCCGACGCTGGTGAGCAGCGGTGCGACGTCCACGTTCATGTACTTGAGCACGTAAATGATGACGATGACCACCACCACGACGCTCACCAAGCTGGTGAGCAACGAGCCAATGGTCTCGGCGCGCTGCGAGCGACGTTCATGATCCAGTGCGCGGATGGCAGGTTGCACCCACTTGAAGTGCGGTTTCTTGAAGAAGGAGCTTCCTGCGGATACTCGTCGGGTGATGCGAAGAATGATGAAGCGTGCCACGATCCACACAGCCAGGCCCACGCCCACTGTGATGAGGATTGACATGAGATCGATTTTCTCGGGTCCGATGGTGATGGTTTCCGCTAAGGGGATGGAGGTCAAGGTGGAATATCTCCTTGTCGTCGGCCCGTGTTCGCCGGGCGCGGAACACTCTGTCCACGTACAACCCTAGCGCCGTAGCGTGACGGTATGCGCATCCTGGTCCTGGGCGGTACTGCCTTCCTGTCAGCAGAAATCGCCCGGCAGGCCGTTGCTGCCGGACATGATGTCACCTGTTTGGCGCGGGGTACTGCAGCGAACCCGCCCGACGGCGTCACATGGGTCAAGGGCGACCGCGCCCTGGGTGCCGCAGCCTTCGCCGACCTCAAGGGACACTGGGACTCGGTGGTAGAGGTGTCCCGCGATCCGGTCCAGGCCCGTGCGGCCCTCGACGCGTTGGGTGCAGGAACAGGGCATTGGACGTTCGTCTCCAGCTGCTCGGTCTATGCAGACCACTCCGTTCCTGGTGCCGATGAGAGTGCTGCATTGCTCGAACCCCTGCCGGCGGGCCAGTCAGGCACACCGGAAACCTATGGAGAGTCCAAGTCGGCCATCGAGCACATGACGCTCGCCGCCGTGGGGGAGAAAGCACACATCGTTCGCGCCGGATTGATAGGCGGGCCAGGGGACGGTACCGACAGATACGGCTATTGGCCGGCTCGGTTTGCAGCGAACACTGACCCGGTCCTGGTCCCGGATATCCCGGACGACGCCACACAGATCATTGATGTCCGGGACCTCGCGGCATGGATCCTGCAGTCTGCCGACCAAGGGCTGACGGGGACCTACAACGCCCTGGGAGACGTGGTGCGGTTCGAGGACTATCTCACCGAGTCACAGAGGGCGGCGGGCAATCCGGAAGCGGTTGTTATCCGGCCCGCTGAGGAATGGTTGGTGGAACACGGCGTGGACTACTGGGCAGGGCCGGACTCACTGCCCCTCTGGTTGCCGAAGGGCCATGACGGCTTTCAAGCGCGGAGCAACCGCGCCGCACGTGAGCGTGGCATGGCCCTGCGTCCATGGCAGGAGACCCTGGCGTCCACCCTCCAGGATGAACGTGGGCGAGGCTTGGACAGAGACCGTAAAGCCGGCCTGAGCCGGGACACCGAACGAAAACTTGTGGCACTGTGGCGGCGCGAACAGCCCTAGGCTGCGGCCGCCGTCGTCATTGGTTCGTGGAGGACCGGGAAGTTGACGCTACGGGCGATGAAACAAACTTTGTTGGCCTCATGATGCAGCTGCGGGACCAATTCCGCGTGGGCGGGATCGGCAATGGTGACGTGCGGCTTCAGCGTGACACTTTCGAACTGCCCGCTGCCGTCCCGGTTGAGCTTCATGAGCCCTTCAGCATTGTCCTCATAGCCGGTCACCACCACACCGTGCTTGACGGCCACATGAAGGAAAGACAGCATGTGGCATTGCGAGAGGGCTGCGAGCAGCAGCTGTTCCGGGTTGTAGCGGGTCCGGTCCCCATGGAAGGTGGGATCTGCTGAACCCTTGAGTGTCGGAAGGCCACTGATCTCAACGTCATGATCCCGGGAATACGTCCGGTACCCGGCAGTGCCTTCACCGAGGTTGCCGGTCCAGCGGACGGTCAGCGCGTAATGGTGTTCGTGGAGGCCCATGCGGACAGTTTAGCCATGGAGGGCCGACTGTCCGCACGGGCCTCATAAGAGGCGGGGTTTAGACGTCCGCAGCCCTTGCCCGCAGTGCCCGGGCTACGCCGTCGCGGTTTTCCACCATCATGCGGCGCAGGGCTGCGCTTTCTGTGGGAAGTCCAGCCAGAAACGTGTCGGTGCGGTCAACCGTGGCTTGCGTTGTGAGCTGCGCCGGGTAGAGACCCACCACAATCTGCTGGGCCAGGGCATGCGTGCGTTCCTCGACGATTCCGGGCACGGCCGCGAAGTACAGTTCCGAGAAAGGCTCCAATAGGGCCGTGTCAGTGACACGCATGAAACCTGCCACTGCCGAGGCCTGCAGAGCGTTGGACAGTTCTCCCTTGACCACGATTGAGTTCCATGCTGCTGCCTTGGCTTCAGGGGTGGGAATGGCTGCTTTGGCCAGTGCCGCAGCATTGTGGCCGTTGGAGGTGTTGTCGCGTGCAAGCTCCTCATCAATGCGGGCTTGGTCCTGCCGTCCACCGGCAACCAGCGCGGTGAGCAACTCCCACCGCATGTCCTGATCAATGCTGAGGCCTTCGAGTGTCTCCGCGCCGTCCAGGAGGGCCTGAAGGCGGTCGAACTGCGCTCCGCTGCGTGCCAGCTGGGCGTAGGACTTGGCGAACTGCAGCTGGGCATCCGATCCCGCCACAGCGGCGGATGCCAGGTCCCACAGCTTGTCTGCGGCAGCGATGGTCGTTTCCACCTTGTACTCGGCTGCCACGTAGTAGCTCAGGGTGGTGGCGAGCTGACGCAGCTGGACCAGGATGACGGAGGAGTCTGTTTCAGAGGCGATGTTCGCAAGGATCAGGTCCACGTAGCCGCGGGCGGGAGTTTCGCCGTCGCGGGCTGCATCCCATGCCGAACCCCAGACCAAGGTGCGCGGCAGGCTGGCTGCGAAGTCTTTCAGGTGGGCTTTGGCGGTGGCGAGGGAGTGTTCGTCCAGGCGGACCTTGGCGTAGGCGAGGTCGTCGTCGTTGAGCAGGATCAAGTCCGGCCGGGCCTTGCCCACCAACGCGGGTACTTCGGTGCGGGGGCCATCGACGTCGAGTTCCTCGCGATGGGTCCGCTCCAGCTTGCCGTCGCCGGAGAGCGAGTAGAAGCCGACGGCGAGTCGGTGCGGGCGGAGGGTGGGCTGTTCCTCGATGGCGGTCTGGAGGATCGCGAAGCCGGTGAGGGTGCCATCGGCGTCAACGGTCAGCTCGGGGGCGAGGGTGTTCACGCCGGCCGTTTCGAGCCACAGTTTGCCCCAGGCGTCCAGGTCCCGGCCACTGGCGGCCTCGAGCTCCACCATGAGGTGGGCGAGTTCGGTGTTCTTCCAGGCATGCTTGGCGAAGTACGTGCGGACGCCGGCCATGAACTGTTCCGGACCCACCCAGGCCACCAACTGCCGCAGCACCGAGGCGCCTTTGGCGTAGGTGATGCCGTCGAAGTTCACCTCCACGTCTTCGAGGTTGTTGATTTCGGCGAAGATCGGGTGGGTGGTGGGCAGCTGGTCCTGCTTGTAGGCCCAGGACTTTTCCACCGAAGCGAATGTTGTCCAAGCCTTGTCGAATTCAGTGTTTTCCACGGCGGCCAGGTGCGACATGTATTCGGCGAAGGATTCGTTGAGCCAGAGGTCGTTCCACCAACGCATGGTCACCAGGTCCCCGAACCACATGTGCGCCAGTTCATGCAGGACCGTGATGGCGCGTCGTTCGATTTGGGCGCCGGTGACCTTTCCGCGGAAGACGTAGCCTTCCAGGATGGTCACAGCGCCGGCGTTTTCCATGGCTCCGGCGTTGAACTCGGGGACGAAGAGTTGATCGTATTTCTCGAAGGGGTACGGGAACCCGAACTGTGCCTCGAAGAACTCGAAGCCTTGGCGGGTCAATTCGAAGATGTTGTCCGCGTCCAGGTATTGCATGAGTGATTTCCGGGCAAAGACTCCCAGGGGAATGACCCGGCCGTCGGAGCTTGTGACCTCGGAGCGGACTGACTGGTACGGTCCGGCAATCAAGGCTGTGACGTAGGAGGAAAGGCGCGGTGTAGGGGCGAAGTTCCACACGGAACGCGCCGTGCCATCCTCGGCAGCAGGGGCTTCAACGGGAACCGGGGTGGGGGAGTTGGAGATGACGTCCCAGTACGACGGCGCTGTGACGGTGAACGTGAAGCTTGCCTTCAGATCGGGCTGCTCAAAGACGGCGAACATGCGCCGGGAGTCAGGAACTTCGAACTGAGTGTAGAGGTAAACCTCGCCGTCAACAGGGTCAACGAAGCGGTGGAGCCCTTCGCCGGTGTTCATGTAGGGAGCATCGGCCACCACCACGAGCTCGTTATCCGCTGCGAGGTCAGGTAGCTGAATGCGGACACCGTCCGAGACCTCCGCCGGGTCCAGTTCAACGCCATTGAGCCTCACGCTGTGGACTGCTGCAGTGATGGCATCGATGAACGTGGAGGAAGCCGGCTTCGCGGAAAACCTGACCACGGTGGTGGAGCCGAAAGTCTCCGTACCCTGGGTCAGGTCCAAAGTGACGTTGTACGACTCGACGTTGAGCAGTTCGGCGCGTTTCGAGGCTTCGTCGCGCGTGAGGTTCAGGCCTGGCAAGTGGTGCCTCCGGAGATTTTTGAAGGGCCGGCCGGTCATGGCCGGACGCTGGTGTGAAGCCATTCTTTCACTCCGCGCCGGTATGGCAAGGAGCTGGAACCACAGTGTCGCTCAACGGAGTAGCGTTGGATCATGGCATCGTTCCGGGAAACCCTCGATTTCCGCGCGCTGAGGTTTGCGGTGGTTTTTCCGCTGCTGCTCGCCGTCGGGTTTGTGGTGTGCGCCCAAATGCTGCGGAACAACCTCCCCAGCCCTGTTGCGGTGATGTGGAACGCCGACGGCGGAAGCTCGTTCGCGCCGTTCAGCGCCTATGTGGGCGGCGGTGCTGCCCTGATTGCCTTCTGTGGCTGGGCCGTTTTCCTCCAGGCAGTGTCCATCACCAGGCCTGTGGTCATGCGACGCGTCATGATGGGCCTCGGCCTGATGGTGAGCCTTTTCATCACCACAGTGGTGGCGGCAGGACTGGTGGGCCAATCAGGTGTGCCGGACGCGCGCGAGTCCCACGTTGACGGGATCGTGCTGGCCATGGGCAGCGGAGCCGCGCTGGCTTTGGGCATTGTGATGATGTTCGCTTTCAAACCAGACCCGCGCTGGACCAGGGAGGATGACGTGGCGCTCCAAGAAGAGCTGCGGCTTCTTGAAGACCCCGATCTCGCACGCGACACGCTTCGGCTTTGGGTGCACGCCCGGAGTTCCGTTTTCATCATGATCGTCGTCTCGGCGCTGTTTCCCGCCGCGCTGATAGCAGTCGCTGTCCCATGGCTCGGCGCACTGGTTGCAGTGGCTGCGTTGGTTGGCGCAGGTTTCCTCTTTGCGAGGGTACGGGCCGATAGGGGAGGGCTGCAGGTATTCGCCGGTGGCATTGTGCGGGTCCTGACCGTTCCCGCCGTCGACATCGCCGCTGCCGCTCCAGCGGTTGTGAAGGCCGCAGATTATGGCGGGTGGGGCTGGCGGCACCACGATGACGCCACCGCGATGCTCGTAGGAAGCGGCCCGGCCGTCGTCGTAAGGAAACTTAACGGGGGCCGGGTGGCGCTCAGCGCCGGCACCCAGGCTTCAGCCGACAAACTGGCAGGGGTTCTCAACCGGGCGGCGTATCGGGCCCACGGCGATGGGCAGGCCCAACAACCCGGGTAGCGGTACCCTAGGTAGCGCATCCCTCATCGCCGCGTCAGGCCACATGCCACACCCGCGCGCCAGAAAGAACGGACTTCCTGTGACTACACCCCGCGTCCACATCGCTACGGACCACGCCGGCATGGAACTGAGTGCCCACTTGGTCAACCACCTCACTGCCAAAGGCTACGAAGTGGTGGATCACGGGCCCAAGGAATACGACGCCTTGGACGACTACCCATCCTTCTGCATCAACGCCGGCGTTGCCGTGGTGGCAGACCAGGAAGCCGGCGTGCACGCACTTGGCATCGTGCTGGGCGGCTCGGGCAATGGCGAGCAAATCGCCGCCAACAAGGTCAAAGGCGTCCGGGCTGCGCTTGCTTGGAACCTCTCCACAGCCAAGCTGGCCCGGGAGCACAACGACGCCAATGTGGTGGCTGTAGGAGGCCGTCAGCACAGCGTTGAGGAAGCCACGGAGCTGATCGAAGCCTTCCTGCAGGAGCCGTTCAGCAACGACGAGCGGCACGTGCGCCGTATCGGGAAGATCGCCGTGTACGAGACCACCGGCGAGATCGTCGAGTAGTGCCGGAGGGGCATTCGGTCCACAGGCTGGCCCGCCAATTTCAGGATGTTTTTGGCGGCCGGCGCTTGGACGTCTCCAGCCCGCAAGGACGCTTTGCGTCCGGCGCACAGCTGCTGACCGGGCACACCATGGTGGACGCCATGGCCCATGGGAAGCAGTTCTTCCTCAGGTTTGATCACGAGTTGTTCCTCCACGTCCACCTGGGCCTTTATGGAGCGTGGAGCTTTGGCGGAGACAGTTCCTTCACCGGTGCGTCCAGCATCGGTGCGCCGCGCCGCATCGGCGAACGGGAAAGCGGGTCGGCTTCCGAGGATGGCGGGTACGCTGGCCCGCCCCCGCCGATCGGCGCGGTGCGCGTCCGATTGGTATCGGACCACGGTTGGGCCGATCTGCGGGGTGCCACAACCTGCTCGGCTATTACCGCTGCCGAGGCTGCGGCCGTGCTGGCGCGCCTCGGCCCGGACCCGCTGCACAACCGTCCTGGCGACCGGGACGAGTTCATTCGACGCCTGCGTCGCCGCAAGACTGCGGTAGCGCTGCTGATGATGGACCAGTCGGTGTTGGCCGGCGTGGGGAACATCTACCGGGCCGAAGTGTTGTTCCGGCAGGCAGTAGACCCGTGGACGCCGGGAAGCAGCCTTGACACGGAAACCGCCGCCCGTCTGTGGGATGACACGGTGGACACCATGTCCGACGGCGTTCGCGACGGACGGATTGTTACGACGCCCCCGACGCTTTGGTCAGGGGACGGCAGAACAGCGCCCGACGCCGATGCCCACTTTGTTTACAAGCGCGACGGCATGCCCTGCCGGGCCTGCGGGACGCTGGTGGGCATGACGGAAATAGGCGCACGCAAGCTCTATTGGTGTCCCGGCTGCCAGGTCTGACGCAGTTCCGGCAGGCAAATCCAACGCGGTTCCGGAAAACCAAAAGAGCCCCGATCCGAGGATCGGGGCTCTTTTTCTGAGAGGGGACGACGGGAATCGAACCCGCGTAATCAGTTTGGAAGACTGAGGCTTTACCATTAAGCTACGTCCCCAGAACGGATGTCCTTGTTTCGGACAACTTCCCGGTGGCTGTTCAAGCCGGGTACAACTAAACCTAATTCCGGCCGCAGTGTCAAATGTGCATTCTTGGCGCACTTGCCCGTAGACTGTCCTGTGCCTTCGGGGTGTAGCTCAGCTTGGCTAGAGCACCTGCTTTGGGAGCAGGAAGTCGCAGGTTCAAATCCTGTCACCCCGACTCTGTGTTTGTGTCTGTTCAGGGGCACAACAGAAACCCATACCCACGAAATCAGGAGTACTTAGACTGTGAAGAGCGCTGTCGAGAACCTCACCGCAACGCGGGTCAAGCTCAACGTTGAGGTTCCCTTTGAGGAACTGAAGCCGAGCATCGATGCCGCGTACAAGACCGTTGCTTCGCAGATCCAGGTTCCCGGATTCCGCAAGGGCAAAGTTCCCTCCAAGCTGATCGACCAGCGCGTTGGCCGCGGCTACGTTCTGGAGACCGCCATCAATGATGGCCTCAACGGCTGGTACCAGGCTGCTGTTCAGGAAACGGGCGTTCGCCCCCTGAGCCGTCCCGAAGTTGAAATCACCGAAGTTCCGGACCCGTCCGCAACCGATGGCGAGCTCAAGTTCCAGGTGGAGATCGATGTCCGCCCCGAGATCGAGCTGCCGGACTACGCCGGCATCAAGGTTGAGGTAGCTGCTGCCGAGTCCTCCGAAGCTGACGTCGACAAGGCCCTGGATGAACTGCGCGGCCGCTTCGGCACGCTGAAGTCCGTTGAGCGTCCTGCCAAGAACGACGACTTCCTGACCATCGACATCACCGCCACGATTGACGGCGAAGACATCGATTCCGCTTCCGGCCTTTCGTACCAGGTTGGTGCCGGCACCATGCTTGAAGGCCTCGACGAAGCCGTCACCGGCCTGTCCGCCGACGAAGAAGCAATTTTCGAGACCACACTGGTTGGTGGCGACCACGCCGGCGAAGCCGCTCAGGTGAAGGTTGTTGTCAAGGCCGTCAAGGAGCGCGAGCTCCCCGAGGCAAATGACGACTTCGCTCAGCTCGCCTCCGAGTTCGACACCCTCGCCGAACTCCGTGAGGACCTCGCCAAGCAGGCTGCCGACTCCAAGGTAGTGGAACAGGGCGTCGAAGCACGTGACAAGGTCCTGGACAAGCTCGTTGAGCTCGTTGAGGTCCCCGTTCCGGACTCCGTCGTTGAAGAGCAGATTGAAGCTCACTTCAACCCGGAGAACGCACACGGTGAAGGTGACCACGACACCGAGGAGCACCGCGCCGAGGTCAAGGCCAACACCGAGCGCGCCTTCCAGAACGAGGTCATCCTCGACGCCATTGCTGACAAGGAAGAAGTGGACGTCAGCCAGAACGAGCTGATCGACTACATCGTCACCACAGCAAGCCAGTACGGCATGGACCCCAACCAGTTCGCCCAGATCATTGATCAGAGCGGCCAGGTTCCCATGATGGTTTCCGAGGTTCGCCGTCGCAAGGCTCTGGCAGTTGTGCTGGGCCAGGCCGAGGTAGTGGACTCCGAAGGCAACAAGGTTGACCTCACCGACTTCGTTCGCCCTGCAGGCGAAGCAGCCGCACCGGTCGAAGCAACAGAAGAAGCAGAGGTTGACGCCAGCGACGACCCCGCAGCAGTGAAGTTCTAGTCGACGACTCCAACCGGCCCCGGATCACATGATCCGGGGCCGGTTTGCTTTAAGGCTGAACACAGGTGCTGTACGCGGACGTGCGCCGTCAGCGAACAGTGCGATTTCGGCGAACAAATCGCCCGTGAAAACGGTTAGTGTCCAAGTAGTGAAGTTCAGTGAGGTCACTGGCACCAGCGAGAGGTAAGTACTTATGTCACAGCAATCAGAGGCTCCCCGGATGGCAACTGTCGATCCCGCAGCCCAGGACAACTACATCTACAACCGCCTGCTGAAAGAGCGCATTATCTGGCTCGGCTCTGAAGTCCGTGACGAGAACGCCAACGCCATTTGCTCTCAGCTCCTCCTCCTCTCGGCTGAAGACCCGGAGAAGGACATCTACCTGTACATCAACTCCCCGGGTGGTTCGGTGACGGCCGGCATGGCCATCTACGACACGATGCAGTTCATCCCGAACGACGTCGTAACCGTGGCAACGGGCTTGGCAGCGTCCATGGGCCAGTTCCTCCTGTCCTCCGGCACCAAGGGTAAGCGCTACGCCACGCCCAACGCGCGCATCCTGATGCACCAGCCGTCGGGCGGCATCGGTGGTACGGCCTCGGACATCAAGATCCAGGCCGAACTGATCCTGCACATGAAGAAGGTCATGGCTGAACTGACTGCAGAGCAGACCGGGCAGTCCGTTGAAACAATCCTCAAGGACAACGATCGCGACAAATGGTTCACAGCGGCTGAGGCCCTCGAGTACGGCTTCTTCGACAAGATCTCGGCGCACGCCGGTTCTGTTGCCGGTGGCGGCGGAACGGCCAACCAATCGAACTCCGAAAACTAACCGGCACAAAGAACCACTGAAACCCCAGGAGTAAAGAACATGAACTACAACTTCGGATGGTCTGCCGGTAATCTCCCGTCCAGCCGTTACGTCCTGCCCCAGTTCGAGGAGCGCACGCCTTACGGTTTCAAGCGCCAGGACCCCTACACCAAACTGTTCGAGGACCGCATCATCTTCCTCGGCGTCCAGGTGGACGATGCTTCCGCTGACGACATCATGGCCCAGTTGCTGGTCCTTGAATCGACTGATCCGGACCGCGACATCACCCTGTACATCAACTCGCCGGGTGGCTCGTTCACTGCCATGACGGCCATCTACGACACCATGCAGTACATCCGTCCGGAGATCCAGACCGTATGCCTGGGACAGGCGGCCAGCGCGGCTGCGGTCCTGCTTGCTGCCGGTACACCCGGTAAGCGGCTGGCCCTGCCCAACGCCCGTGTTTTGATCCACCAGCCTGCGCTTTCCGGCGGTCAGGGCGGACAGGCTTCCGACCTCGAAATTCAGGCGGCGGAAGTCATGCGCATGCGTACCTGGCTTGAAGACACGTTGGCGCACCACTCGGGCCGTACGTCAGAGCAGGTCAACAACGACATCGAGCGAGACAAGATTCTCACCGCTGCGGATGCCCTGAGCTACGGTCTGATTGACCAGGTTTTGGATTCCCGGAAGATCAAGCCCCAGGCAATCACCCGGTAGTGCACAGATTTGAACGCCGGTGCGGTTCACGAAATATGGACCGCACCGGCGTTCTGTTTCCACCCAAGCAGCCCATTGTGACCTAGAGTGGATGTTGTCACGGTGGTGCCATCCGCGGCCCAGTCGCACACTAGAGTACGGCGCGGAGCCGCATCACCCGCATGCAACGAAGGGATTCACACATGGCTCGGATTGGCGAGAGCACGGATCTGCTGAAGTGTTCTTTCTGCGGAAAGAGCCAAAAGCAGGTACGGAAGCTGATTGCCGGGCCCGGTGTCTACATCTGCGATGAGTGCATCGAGCTTTGCAACGAGATCATCGAGGAAGAACTCGCTGAAGTTTCCGATCTCGGTAGTTTCGAACTGCCCAAGCCCCGTGAGATCTTCGACTTCCTGCAGGAATACGTGATCGGCCAAGAACCGGCCAAACGTTCGCTGGCGGTAGCTGTCTATAACCACTACAAGCGCATTCAGGCCGGCCACGCACCCAAGGCCGGCAGCCTCGGCGAGGGATCGCATCACGAGGATGTGGAGATCGCCAAGTCCAATATCCTTCTGATAGGCCCTACAGGCTGCGGAAAGACCTACCTCGCCCAGACCTTGGCCCGCCGGCTTAACGTGCCGTTCGCCGTAGCCGACGCCACTGCTCTGACGGAAGCCGGATACGTTGGCGAGGACGTCGAGAACATCCTGCTCAAGCTCATCCAGGCTGCTGACTATGATGTCAAGAAGGCCGAGCAAGGCATCATCTACATCGACGAAATCGATAAAATCTCGCGTAAGAGCGAGAACCCGTCCATTACCCGCGATGTATCCGGTGAAGGCGTCCAGCAGGCCCTCCTGAAGATCCTTGAAGGCACTGTCGCCTCAGTTCCACCCCAGGGCGGCAGGAAGCACCCGCATCAGGAATTCATCCAGATCGACACCACCAACGTTCTGTTCATTGTGGCCGGTGCCTTCGCGGGGCTGGAAGACATCATCGGTTCGCGATCCGGGCGGAAAGGTATCGGTTTCGGTGCGCCGCTTAACGAGGCGCGGGACAACGTGGATACTTACGGTGAAGTCATGCCGGAGGACCTGCTCAAGTTTGGCCTCATTCCGGAATTCATTGGACGGCTCCCAGTGATCACCACAGTCTCCAGCTTGGACCGGCCGGCATTGATCCAGATTCTTTCAACGCCAAAGAACGCGTTGGTGAAGCAGTACCAGAAGATGTTCCAGCTCGATGGCGTTGAGCTGCAGTTCGAAGACGACGCCTTGGACGCCATAGCGGACCAGGCCCTCGAGCGTGGAACCGGCGCACGTGGCCTCAGGGCCATCATGGAAGATGTGTTGCTGCCAGTCATGTTCGATCTCCCCAGCAGGGACGACATCGCAACCGTGGTGATCACCGCTGACGTCGTGGCCAAGACGGCACAGCCCACCATGATCGCCCACGACGTTGTGGCCAAGCGTCGGAATAAGTCGGCTTAGCCTCCTGTTGGCCTCAACAAGGCGTGGTCTCCATGGGACCACTGTCATGTCGCTTTCACACCCTTCAGAGGAGTTACCTGTGCCTGAACAGATCGTGTCCGAAGAGAACGTGTCCGAAGAGAACGTCAACAAGGCTGATTTCTGGTTCGACCCCGTCTGCCCCTTCGCATGGATCACCTCGCGGTGGATCGGCGAAGTGGAGCAGGTTAGGGGCATTGAGACCACCTGGCACGTCATGAGCCTCTCGGTGCTCAATGAGGGCCGGGATCTCCCCGAGGACTACAGGGCCATGATGGATGACAGCTGGGGACCCGTGCGGGTGATTATCGCGGCACAGGAACTCCACGGCAGCAGCTACGTGAAGCCGCTGTATGACGCCATGGGTGAGCAGATCCACCACGAGGGCAACAAGGATCGCGCTTCCGTAATTCAGAAAGCCCTGGCCGAGACAGGCCTTCCCGCTGATCTGGCACGCTTCGCAGACTCAGACGAATACGATGCTCATTTGCGGGCCAGCCACGAGGCCGGTATTTCATTGGTCGGCCAGGACGTGGGAACCCCCGTGGTAGCGGTCAACGGAACGGCGTTCTTCGGCCCGGTGCTCACGCGTATTCCCCGGGGTGAAGAGGCAGGTAAGATCTGGGACGCCACGGTGACTTTGGCCGGCTATCCCCACTTCTTCGAGCTGAAGCGCAGCCGTACTGAGAGCCCGGAATTCAGCTAGAGGCCAGCGTCTATTTCAGGAAACGTGAGGTACGCCGGTCGGCCAGGATCTTCCCATGGGTCTGGCATGTGGCGCAGTACTGAAGTGAGGTGTCCGCGAAGGACACTTCACGGACGGTATCTCCACACACCGGGCAGGGCTGACCGGTCCTGGCGTGCACCCTGAAGTTGCTGCGCTTGGTGTCTTTGAGTTCGCTGGACGGTTTGCCGGCTGCTGCGTTGACGGCACCCACCAGGACCTCCTGCATGGCTTCGTAGAGCCGGGCGACTGTAACCGCGTCCAAGGACTTGGCCGTGGCAAAGGGGGAGATCTTGGCCGCGTGGAGAATCTCATCGCTGTAAGCGTTGCCGATTCCGGCGATCACGCTTTGGCTTCGGAGCAGTCCCTTGATCTGCTGTGAGCTTGACCCCAGAATGCCCGCCAGAGCATCAACGTCAAAATCGGGGCTGAGGGGTTCCGGTCCGAGGGTGGCTATTCCCGGAACATCGTGCGGATCCTTCACCACGTAGATGGCGAGGCTCTTCTTGGTTCCTGCTTCGGTCAGGTCCAGGCCTATGTGGGCGTCGTCGGCTGGCCGGTGGAGCAGGAGCCGCGCCGAGATGTTGCTTTTGCCCATGCGCAGTCCGGCAGAGGAGGGGTGTTCGGTGTATCTGACCCAGCCGGCCTTTGCCAGGTGAAACACAAAGAACAGGCCGTCTGCGTCGAGGCACACAAACTTGCCGATGCGCTGTGCACCAAGGATGGTCCGGCCTTCAAGGCTGGTAAAGGGAGGATCCGCCGTCTTGAGTGCAGAGAAGGAGTTGATGCGGACCTCGGTCAGCACGGCTCCATGGAGTTGGGTGTCCAAGTACATGCACAGGCCGTGCACTTCGGGGAGTTCCGGCATGGTCAATACTCTGCCACAGCTGGCTTATCAACGGCAGGGATAACTACAGGTTTGTAGTTCTTTCGAAGGCCTTGTGCATCGTCGTTAACGGGACAACAATGGTTCTTACCCACTTCGAAAGAAGAGGGACACGGAAACCAAAGATTCAGTGATTGCAACCAACGCAGCCTTCGGCAAAGTTGGAAGTAACCTACCAGTGATGAGGTAGGAAGACCTGAAATTCCAAGGATTCCGCCAGACTGTCAAGACATCACCAGACAGCCGAAAAGTCGAAGCCCCACCAACGGCAAAACGCTGATGGGGCTTCCCCTTTGCCCGAAAACGGGCGGCCCATGAACCAACGGGCTTTGGCTGTGTACTAGGACGCAGGCGTTTCCTCGGCGGGAGCCAGGACAACGTTGCTGACGGTCAGTTCACCCTCGCCGGATTGGAGCGTGATTTCCTGAGCGTTCGCGGCTGCCTTCAAGTCACCAAGACCGGCCTTCAGCTGGGCTACCAGTACCTCGGATGCCGTGATTGCAGCTGAGAGAACCTCGGTCCGCTGCTTAACTTTGGCCTCGGACTTGGCCTTGCGGATACCGCTGAGTGCTACACCCACGGTGCCGAGCATGGTGGTATCGCCATCGGTGATCTCCAAGGCTGCCGGCCACTCTGCGCGGTGAACTGATCCTGAGCGCCACCAGCCCCAGACCTCTTCAGTTGCGAAGGGCAGGAACGGAGCAAAGAGGCGCAGCAGGGAGTCAAGCGTTGTGGCCAAGGCGGCCAGGACCGATGCCTGCTCGGTGTCGCCTGCGGCACCGTAGGCGCGGTCCTTGATGAGCTCCACGTAGTCGTCCGTGAACTGCCAGAAGAAGGACTCGGTGATCTGGAGTGCACGGGCGTAGTCGTAGTTCTCGAATGCCTTGGTGGACTGGGCAACGACATCGGACAGTTGCGCGAGCAGCGCACGGTCCAACGGGTTGGTCAGCACCGAGAGGTCGCTGGACACCACAGAGTTCTCAGTAGCGCCGAGGTTCAGTACGAACTTCGATGCGTTCAGCAGCTTGATGGCCAGGCGGCGCCCGATCTTCATCTGGGCGATTTCGTAGGCCGTGTCGGCACCGAGCTTGGCCGAAGCCGCCCAATAGCGGACGGCATCCGAGCCGTACTCATTCAGCACATCAGTGGGCACCACAACGTTGCCCTTGGATTTGGACATCTTCTTGCGGTCCGGGTCAAGGATCCAACCGGAGATTGCTGCGTGCTTCCACGGGGCGCTCTTCTGCAGGGCATCGGCACGTACGGCCGAGGAGAACAGCCAGGTACGGATGATGTCGTGACCCTGTGGGCGGAGGTCGAAGGGGTAGACCTTGGCGAACAGGTCCTCGTCGCGGCTCCAGCCACCCACAATCTGCGGGGTCAGGGAGGACGTTGCCCACGTGTCCAACACGTCGGCGTCGCCGGTGAAGCCGTTGGCCTGATCGCGCTGCGACTCCTCAAAGCCGGGAGCAGCGTCCGCGGCGGGGTCCACCGGCAGCATCTTGTCTGACGGAAGAATCGGGTTGTCGTAGTCCGGGTTTCCCTGGGCATCCAAGGGATACCAGACGGGAATCGGCACACCGAAGAAGCGCTGGCGGGATACGAGCCAGTCACCGTTAAGGCCCGCGATCCAGTTTTCGTAGCGGGAACGCATGAAGGCCGGGTGGAAAGTGATCTCTTGGCCTCGGCCGATGAGGCGTTCGCGGCGTTCCTCGTCGCGGCCACCGTTGCGGATGTACCACTGACGGGACGTGACAACCTCAAGGGGCTTGTCGCCCTTTTCGAAGAAGTTCACCGGGTGGGTGATCTTCTTCGGTTCACCGTCCAGCAGCTCGGCTGCCTTGAGCAGTTCAACCACGGCTTCCTTGGCGGAGAAAGCAGTCTTGCCGGCGATCGCTGCGTAGGCTTCCTTGCCGGCCTCGGTGGTGATCCACTCGGGGGCTTCGGCAATGATGCGGCCGTCGCGGCCCATAATGGCGCGGGTAGGCAGCTGCAGTTCACGCCACCAGGTGACGTCGGTCAGGTCACCGAACGTACACACCATGGCGATGCCCGAGCCCTTGTCCGCCTTGGCGAGCGGGTGGGCCTTGACCTCGAGCTCCACATCGAACAGGGGGGACTTGACGGTCTTGCCGAACAGCGGCTGGTATCGCTCGTCGTCGGGGTTTGCCACCAGAGCCGCGCACGCCGCGAGCAGTTCCGGGCGGGTGGTTTCGATGAAGATCTTTTCGCCGTCTTCGGTGAAGAACGGGTAGCGGTAGTAGGCGCCTGCAACTTCGCGGTCCTCAAGCTCGGCCTGCGCCACCGCGGTGCGGAACGTCACATCCCACAGTGTGGGGGCTTCGGCCATGTAGGCGTCACCGGCGGACAGGTTGGCCAGGAAGGCGCGCTGGGACACGGCACGGGAGGTGTCGTCAATGGTGCGGTATGTCAGATCCCAGTCCACCGAAAGGCCGAGGGTCTGGAACAGGTTCTCGAAGACTTTCTCGTCCTCAACGGCGAGTTCCTCGCACAGTTCGATGAAGTTCTGGCGCGATACGACGTCGAAATCGCGTTGGTTCTTGGCCGGCTGTGCCGGGGGCGTGTAGTCAGCTTTGTAAGGAATGGCGGGATCGCAACGGACGCCGTAGTAGTTCTGGACGCGGCGCTCGGTAGGCAAACCGTTGTCGTCCCAACCCATGGGGTAGAAGACGTTCTTGCCGGTCATACGCATGTAGCGCGCCTGGACGTCCGTCTGGGTGAAGGAGAACATGTGGCCCACGTGGAGCGAGCCGGATGCCGTGGGCGGGGGAGTGTCGATCGAGTAGACCTGCTCCCGGGTGGTGTCCGGGTTGAACTTGTAGGTTCCTTCTTCAAGCCAGCGCTGCGTCAAGGCAGCCTCAAGGCCTTCAAGGGCCGGCTTGTCGGGAACATTAATGGGGGCGGTGGCGGGCGTGTCTGTACCCTGCGTTGATTCAGCCATGGACCAATTGTTTCATGGCCTGGCGTTACAGCCTGCCGCGGTAGGGACAGGCACCCCGGATATGGTGGTGGCATGACTTTGGCAGCGCACAGCACCCCTTCAGGACAGAATTCAGGACAGAACAAGACGGCCGTTGTGACCGGGGCCAGCACAGGCATCGGCGAGGCCACCGTCAGGGCTTTGGTCTCCGCCGGATGGAAAGTTTTCGCCGTAGCGCGCCGGGCTGACAGGCTGGGGGCCCTGGGCGCCGAAACCGGCGCAGTGCCGTTCCCCGCGGACATCACCAACGACGACGACGTTGCCGCCTTGCTCGCGGCCGTCACCAAAGCCGGAGGTGCTGACACCCTCATCAACATCGCTGGCGGTGCTCGGGGCGCAGACACCATCGGGAATGCCGACACGGAGGACTGGGACTGGATGTACCAGGTGAACGTTCTGGGCACCATGAAGATCACCCGTGCCTTCCTGCCCATGCTCCGGGAGAACGGTGAAGGCACCGTCCTGAACCTCACGTCGACGGCCGGACTGTCTGCCTACGAGGGAGGTGCCGGCTACAACGCAGCAAAGTTTGCCCAGCACGCCATGACCAATGCCTTGCGCCTGGAAGAGGTGGGGAACAACGTCCGGGTGATCGAGGTGGCTCCGGGCTTGGTTTATACCGAGGAATTCGCCCTGAACCGCTTGGGTGACAAGGAAGCAGCCGCCAAGGTCTACGCCGGTGTTGAGAAGCCCCTGACCGCCGGGGATGTGGCAGACGTGGTCAAGTACGCCGTGTCACTGCCGCATCACGTCAACCTCGACCAGATTGTTGTCCGCCCGGTTGCGCAGGCCGCCAATCACAAGCTGGTCCGCAAAGAAGGCTAAAGCTGTTGCCACGCCGCTAAACCGTTGCTGGCCAGCCACGGTTTAGCGGCGTGCCGACGCGTTAACCGGCGGGAACGAGCAGCCGGGCCATGATGGCCGCATGATCGCTGCCGGGAATCCGGTGGACCGAGTAGTCGCTGTTGCCGATCAGTGGGGATGTCACCATGTGGTCAATCACGATCCCGGGCAGCGGCAGACCCTCCATGGGCCATGTGGGGGAGAACCGTCCACTGGAGGCCGTCCCCACATCCACGAGCTTCCTGCCTTCCTGACCTGCCGGGGCCGCATCCAGCACTTCCCTGAACTCGGAGTGATCGTACGTGGCGTTGTAATCACCCATCAGCAACTGACTCCCAGGGCGGGATGCTTGGCGGGCCACTTTCTCCAAGTCGCTGCGCCACTGACCGATCCGCTCATCCACGGGCGGGAGGGCATGGACATTGGTGAGGTTCAAGGTGGCCGTTGAACCGGCCCCCGCATCCGTGATGAGTACCCGCGTCACATCCATCCGGAAAGGGGTGTCAGGCAGAAGTCCCACGGCCTCCAGCGGGAACACCGAATACACGGCGCCACCGGACGCGTCGTCGCTGGGCTCGCTGAGCCGGTTGGGCAGCAACTGACCCAAGCCCGCAGACTCCAGGCGATCCTCAAGTCCCTGGGTATGTTCCTGAATGGCCAAGAGCTGTATTCCGTTGGCCCGGACCAACGTCACCACCGCTGCGGCGTCCGCTTCCCCGTATTCAGAGTTCAGGCTCATCACTTTCACGGGGACGGATGCAGTCCCTGCGGGCAGCTCCTGCTCCTTTCCGGCGTCCAGCGGAAAAAGCCAAAACAATTGAAGAGCCAGCAGGGCAGCGGCCGTGATGATGACCCACAGGCGGCGTCCCGCGACGGCGAGGACCAACGCGACGAGTGCGGGAAGCACCAGCCAAGGTGTGAAGGACAACAGTTGCACCACGATCAGGGGCCATTCCACAGGGATCCCCCGGAACATTGATACCCCCGCCACAGGCAGCGCAATCAGCAAAGCCACCACAGACCATGCCACGGAAGGAGTGCGTCGGGCCGGGCCGGTGCTCGAAAGGGTGGCGGAGGGTTGCGTCATGGCCTCGAGTCTATGCACCGCCGCACGCACCGCACTCCATCTACGGGATGAACCTCGGGTAGAGCAGGCGTCCCACTGCCGCTAGACTTGTAGGACCAGCTTTGACCCGGCCATCACCGGTGAGCTTCCGGAAGAACAGCACCAACCATCAGCAAGGTGGCAGGGGCCCAGTAGAACCGGACGGGTAAGCCCGTCACAGCAGTAATGAGAGGCCGGGATCCCGTATCCCGGTAAGTGAGGTGGTACCGCGGTACCTGCGCAGCCGACAGGCAGCACAGAAGCCGTCCTCGCATCCTGACAGTCAACCAGCTATCACAGGATATGAGATGACCCACTACCCCAAGGCCTCAGCGTCTTCTTCCGGCACGCACGGCGTGTCCGCTTCCGTGAAGTTCCCGGAAATCGAAGAGCGCATCCTCAAATACTGGGATGAAGACGGCACCTTCCAAGCCAGCATCGACCAACGTGATGCGGGCAAGGACGGCAGCAACGAGTTCGTCTTTTACGATGGCCCTCCCTTCGCCAACGGCCTCCCGCACTACGGCCACCTGTTGACCGGCTACGCCAAGGACCTCGTGGGCCGCTACCAGACCCAACGTGGCAAGCGGGTGGAGCGACGCTTCGGCTGGGACACTCATGGACTGCCGGCGGAACTCGAAGCCATGAAGCAGCTGGGGATGACCGACAAAACCCAGATCGAAGCCATGGGCATCGACAAATTCAATGACGCCTGCCGCGCCTCCGTGATGAAGTACGCCAACGAGTGGAAGGCCTACGTCACCCGCCAGGCCCGCTGGGTTGACTTCGAGAACGACTACAAGACCCTCAACGTCGAGTACATGGAATCGGTGCTCTGGGCCTTCAAGCAGCTGCATGAGAAGGGCCTGACCTACAACGGCTACCGTGTCCTTCCGTATTGCTGGAAGGACGAGACGCCGCTGTCCAACCACGAACTCCGCATGGACGACGACGTCTACAAGAACCGCCAGGACCAGACAGTCACGGTCACGTTCCCCATCAAGGCGGGAGACTCCGAACTCTCCACATCGCTGGAAGGCGTGCAGGCGCTCGCCTGGACCACCACGCCGTGGACGTTGCCCACCAACCTGGCGCTCGCCGTCGGGCCTGAGATCTCCTATGCCGTCCTGCCCGCAGGACCCAGCGGCGTTAAGGCTGCGTCCGCTGAGGCGCCGGTAACGGGCAGCTTCCTGCTCGCGGCTGACCTGGTGGGGTCCTACGCCAAGGATTTGGGGTACGACGACGCCGCTGCCGCAGCTGCCGCTGTGGTGTCCACCCACACGGGTGCCGAGCTGGCCGGCTTGGAGTACGAACCGCTGTGGACTGACTTTGCCGATGCCGAGAAATACGGCACTGAAAATGCCTGGCGAGTCCTGGTGGCCGATTACGTCACCACCACTGACGGCACCGGAATCGTTCACCAGGCCCCGGCCTACGGTGAGGATGACCAGAAGGTCTGTGAAGAAGCGGGCATCCCCGTGGTCCTCTCCGTGGATGAGGGCGCCAAGTTCCTGCCCTTGTTTGCGAATGGTGAACTGGCCTCGATCGTGGGCCTTCAGGTCTTCGACGCCAACAAGCCCATCACCCAGGTGCTCCGCGCCGATGGCCGGTTGGTCCGCCAGGCCAGCTACGAGCACAGCTACCCGCACTGCTGGCGCTGCCGGAACCCGCTGATCTACCGTGCGGTGTCCTCCTGGTACGTGGAGGTCACCAAGTTCAAGGACCGCATGTCTGAGCTCAACCAGGAGATCAACTGGATCCCGGGCAACGTCAAGGACGGCCAGTTCGGCAAGTGGCTGGACAACGCCCGCGACTGGTCCATCAGCCGTAACCGCTACTGGGGTTCGCCCATCCCGGTGTGGCAGTCGGACGACCCCGAGTACCCGCGCACGGATGTTTACGGGTCGCTGGCCGAGATGGAAGCCGACTTTGGCCGCCTGCCCGTCAACAACGAAGGACAGGTGGACCTGCACCGCCCGTTCATCGATGAGCTGACGCGTCCCAACCCGGACGACCCCACAGGCAAGTCCACCATGCGCCGTGTGGAAGATGTGTTGGATGTCTGGTTCGACTCCGGTTCCATGCCCTACGGACAGGTCCACTACCCGTTCCAGAACGAAGAGTGGTTCGACACCCATAACCCCGCGGACTTCATCGTGGAGTACATCGGCCAGACCCGTGGCTGGTTCTACATGCTCCACATCCTGTCCACTGCGCTGTTTGACCGGCCGGCGTTCCGCAACGTGATCAGCCACGGCATCGTGCTGGGCTCCGATGGGCAGAAGATGTCCAAGAGCCTGCGTAACTACCCGGACGTGTCCGAGGTCCTGGACCGCGACGGTTCCGATGCCATGCGCTGGTTCCTCATGTCCAGCCCCATCCTCCGCGGCGGCAATCTGGTGGTCACGGAGCAAGGCATCCGCGACGGCGTCCGTCAGGTCATCCTGCCGCTGTGGAATGTGTACAGCTTCTTCACGCTCTACACCAACGCCGCTAACGCAGTGGACGGGACAGCTTCCGGCTACGAGGCAAAGCTGCGCTATGACGGCTACGCGGACACCCTGGACCAGTACCTCCTGGCCAACACCGGGGACTTGGTCCGCGACGTCACTACCAGCTTGGACAGCTACGACATCTCCGGCGCCTGCGATGAGCTGCGCAGCTACTTGGACATGCTGACCAACTGGTACGTCCGCCGCAGCCGCCAGCGCTTCTTCGACGAAAACGTTGACGCCTTCGATGCCCTGTACACAGCCCTCGAAGCGGTGTGCCGTGTCTCTGCTTCCTTGCTGCCTTTGGTCACGGAAGAGATCTGGCGCGGACTGACGGGTGGCCGTTCCGTGCACCTGGCGGACTGGCCGGACGCTTCGTTGTTCCCGTCGAACCCTGAACTGGTTGAGGCGATGGACCGGGTCCAGCAGATCTGCTCCACTGGTTCCAGCCTGCGCAAGGCCGCGAACCTGCGCGTTCGCCTGCCGCTGCAGGAACTTACTGTGGTGGCACCCGGTGCAGATGCGCTGGAAGGCTTTGCCGCCGTCGTCGCTGATGAGCTGAACCTTCGCTCGGTCCGTTTGCTCGACGCTGCTACTGCTTCGCCGGAGGAGTTCGGCATCGAGCAGAAGCTTGTGGTGAACGCCCGTGCCGCTGGACCGCGCCTTGGGAAGAACGTGCAGCAGGCCATCAAGGGCTCAAAGTCCGGCGACTGGTCCGTCAGTGATGCTGGGGTGGTGGTGGCCGGTGGCCTGGAACTGGAGCCACAGGAATACACGCTGGAGACGGTGGTGGCAGAAGCGGCCGACGGCGGTGCTGCCGCCAAGAAGGCGGTCGCCGTGCTCCCTGGAGGCGGATTCGTGGTCCTGAACACTGAGGTCACTCCGGAACTGGCTGCCGAGGGATTGGCCCGCGATATGGTCCGCGCCATCCAGCAAGCACGCAAGGACGCTGGCCTGAACGTCAGCGACCGCATCCGTACCACGGTGGAGGCTGCGCAGGACGTCGTCGACGCCCTGGAAGCCAACGCCGAGCTCGTGAAGACCGAAACACTGACGTTGGAACTTGAGGCCACAGTGGCTGCCGTCGACGAACCGAAGGTCACTGTCACGAAGGCAGGGGCCTGAACCATGACTGACGAATTCTCAGTGGAAAGTGTCTACGCGGAACTCCTGGGCCGCGCTCCGGAAAACAAGATGGAACCGCGCCTTGCTCCGCTGTTCCGCGCCATGGACGTCCTGGGGGAGCCCAACAAGGCATACCCGATCATCCACATCACGGGCACCAATGGAAAGACGTCCACGGCCCGCATGGTCGAAGCCGGGCTGCGGGCCCACGGGCTCAGTACGGGCCGGTACACCAGCCCGCACCTGTCCAAGGTCACCGAGCGCATCAGCATTGACGGTGAGCCGGTTCCTGACGCCACCTTTGTGCGTATCTGGGACGAAATCCGCCCCTACCTGGAAATCGTGGACAGCGAGCTGGTTGCCGACAACCAGCCACGCTTGACCTACTTTGAGTGCCTGACCATCCTGGGCTTCGCGGTGTTCGCGGACCAGCCCGTTGATGTTGCTGTGATGGAAGTTGGCTTGGGTGGCATCACGGACGCCACGAACGTCGGCGACGGACAGGTCTCTGTCATCACGCCGATTTCGCTGGACCACACGGATCTTCTGGGCGACACCACCGAGGACATCGCTTATGAGAAGGCCGGCATCATCAAGCCGGGCGGCTTCCTGGTAAGTGCTGCCCAGCCGTTGGATGCTGCGCAGGTCCTGTTGGAGAAGGCCCGCGAAGTAGACGTACCCTTCCGCTTTGAGGGCGTTGAATTCGGTGTGGAGTCCCGCAGCGTCGCCGTTGGCGGACAGGTTCTGACCATCCAGGGTTTGGCTGGGCGCTACGAAGACCTGCTGCTGCCACTGCATGGCGCCCACCAGGCCGAAAACGCAGCGGTTGCGGTGGCGGCTTTGGAGGCATTCTTCGGCGGGGGAGAGAAGGAACTCGACGCTGAGGTGCTGAAGGAGGCCTTCGGCACCGTGACCTCGCCCGGCCGGTTGGAAGTCGTGCGCACTGCCCCCACCGTGGTGGTGGATGCTGCCCACAACCCGGACGGCATCCGCGTATCCGCCGAAGCGATCCAGGAAGCTTTCAGCTTCAGCAAGCTCGTGGTGGTGGTGGGTGTCCTGCGGGAGAAGGACGCCGAGGAAATCCTGAAAACCCTCAAGGAGTCGCTGGGCGGCCTCGCCGGGGAATTCTGTTTCACCCAATCCAACTCCGCCCGTGCCGTTCCCGCAGCGGAACTGGCTGAACTCGCCGTCGACCTCGGCTTTGGCGAGGACAACGTTCACATCGCGGAAAAGCTTGATGATGCCCTTGAATGGGCCGTGGAGCGCGCGGAATCCAACGACGACCTCGCAGGAGGCGTGCTGGTGACCGGCTCCATCACGGTGGTGGCCGAGGCCCGTATCCTGCTCGGAAAGGCGAGTGCCTAGTATGGCGAAAATGACCAAGGCGCAGCGCGAATGGCGGCCCGGCATGCCCAAGAAGCGCCGGTCCACGAAGGTGATGTTCGCATCCACCGTGCTCTTGCTCGAAGCGTTCGTCGCCTTCTTCGGCACGCTGGCCGTCTTCGGCCTGAGGCGCGGGGAAGTTGATCCCGGCATCATCCTGGGGGTGGGTATCGCTCTGACGGTGGTGCTGGTTCTGGCCTGTGCCGTGCTGTCCAAGCCATGGGGCATCGCCCTTGGATGGGGGCTGCAGCTGGTGCTGATCCTCACAGGCTTCGCCGAGCCCACCATGTTCATCGTCGGGATTCTGTTTGCCATTTGCTGGTGGTACGGGATCAGGGCGGGCATGAGGATTGACCGTGAGGTGGCACAGCGGGACCGCGAGCAGGCCGAATGGAACGCGGCCCACGGTGACGAAGCTGGCACTCAAACCCCGTAAACTGGCTGGGAAAACCACCGAACGTAAGTCACTGAACACATCACATTGGAGCATCTGTGAGCATTGAACGGACCCTTGTCCTGGTCAAGCCTGACGGCGTCGCCCGCAACCTGGGCGGAACCATCCTCGCCCGGATCGAAGCCAAGGGCTACACCCTGGCGGAGCTGAAGAAGGTCAACGCGACCCGCGAGCTGCTGGAGCAGCACTACGAGGAACACGTGGGCAAGCCGTTTTACGAGCCGTTGGTTGAGTTCATGCTCAGCGGACCGGTCATTGCTGCGGTCTTTGAAGGCCACCGCGTGATCGAAGGCTTCCGTTCGCTGGCCGGAACCACGGATCCGACGACGGCGGCTCCGGGCACCATCCGCGGCGACTTTGGCCGTGACTGGGGTTTGGCAGTTCAGCAGAACCTTGTTCACGGCTCTGACTCGGTTGATTCCGCGGAACGTGAAATCAAGATCTGGTTCGAGGGCTAAACAGCCCTACCGAGATAACAGTTAAGGCCAATGTTCTTCATGAACATTGGCCTTAACTTTTATACCGTGAGCCCTGGATCTACGCTGACGACGCTACGAACAGGTGGATGAAGGAGAAGAAGATCGTGGCGATCACGGCCACATACAGCAGGGCGACGATGATCCAGCCATACCCTGACAACACTTTGACCACTGCGGGTGGCGCCTTGATGACCCCGGTGGTGACGTTCCGGATAGTCACCCAGACGAACAGCGGGATCATGGCAGCCCACACCACCATGCAGAACGGGCACAGCACGTGGATGACGTAAAGGGCTTGCGACCATAGCCACACTACAAAGGCAAAGCCAAGGGTTACGCCGGCTTGGAGACCCAGCCAGTAACCCCGTGAAAACTTCGCTCCGGCCAGAATGCCCATGGCCGTAGTGATGATCACGGCGAAGGCGACGATGCCAATGAACATGTTGGGGAACCCGAACACCGAGCTCTGAGGTGTCTGCATCACGGCACCGCAGGAGACAAAGGGATTCACATCGCACACGGTCACATGGTTGGGGTCCTTGAGTACCTCAAGTTTTTCCAGTACCAGGGCGCCGGACGCCAGCCAGCCGATGACTCCGGTGATCAGCAGCAGTAAGGCAAAAGGCCTGTCACGGGCCGTCGCGGGGAGAGAATCCTGATGGACGGACAAGTCCTCCACTGGGGGTGCGGCTTGATGGGCCAGGTTTTCCCTGGCGGTGCTTGGCATCGCGGATGTGATCCTTTTCGACGAATATCCCGGCAAGCCGGGAAGGGCTCTTGGGAGGATTGTAACTCCGAATACTGGGCGTCGGCCCCAGCTTGAGGGCGGAGCTCCACGACACAGCGGCCTTCGCCGCGAATGTGCAGGGGTGTGAGAGAATGAACATGGCCGGACGTCGATCCACATTCGACATCCGGTCCGGTGACTTTGTTCCCAAGACCGCCAGTATGAGCTGGGCATGCCCGGATCGTGTGATCCTCGGTAGGCCCGCCATGTCAATGGACGGCACCTGGTTGTGGCAGCAGAACAACGGGTTTCAGAATAAAGCCATCGGCCTTCCAGGGCTGCCGCACCCCAATGCTGGTGCGAACCGGAAGGAATACTGCCGACTTCTGTCAACGCCTGCGGGTTTTGACAATATTTGCTCCACTGGGCGCCGGATGTGGCGGTGTCGCTGGGGCAGGAGTGTTGCCACATATGGATAATGACCAGGTTGTAGCCGTTAATGACGAGGCAGCTCCCGCGGAAACTGCGGAAGCGCCCAAGAAAACCACCAGGACCCGGCGCAAGGCTGCGCCCAAGGTGGTTGCTGACGTTGAGGCACCAGCTGCCGAGGCGTCCACCCCGGAAGTATCCGCCGAGGCCCCCAAGGCGCCGGTGCGCCGCACCCGCTCCCGCAAGAAGGCAGAACCAGCAGAGCCTTTGCCCGGGTTGGGGGACGACGCAACTGCCGAGCCCGAGCCCGCCGCGGAGGCGCCCGAAGCGTCTGCTGAGCCTGCTCCCGAAAAGCCGGTCCGCCGTCGTCGTACCACCAAGCCCAAAGCTGACGCAGTCGAAGCGCCCGCAGTTGCGGCAACTGAGGAAAGCACGACGCCGGAAAAGGCCGCCGAGCCGGAGGCCCCGGCCGCTGAGGCAGCCGGCGCTGAGGTAGCTGCCGAAGAGCCCGCGTCCGAGGAACCCGCGTCCGAAGAGACACCTGCCGAAGACGCCGCCCCTGCAGCCTCCACCTCCCTGTTCATGGAGCCGGTGTCCATCACCTCCATGATTTTCCAGGCACCTGACCTCACCACGGTTCCCCGCGTGGCCGCGGTGGAAGAGAAAGCCGAAGAGCCCGAAGAAGAAGCCGAAGCCAGTGCTGAGGGCGAGCTCGAAGACGCCGGGAGTCGTCGTCGCCGCAGGAGCCGTGGCCGCCGAGGTCGCCGCGGAACCGAACGCGACGAGAATGACGAGAATGAGGCTGAAGACGGCGCCGGGTCGGAGGACGAGGAAGCGCCGGCAGCTGAGGCTCTTGAAGAAGGCGTGACGTCGCGTCGTCGTCGCCGCCGTCGTCGTGGAGATCAGGATCTTGAACTGACCGGAGGCTCGGATGACGATCCCCCCAACACGGTCACCCGCGTTCGCGCACCCCGCCCCATCACCGAGGCAGCTCCGTCCAACCGCGTGACGGGCGTCAAGGGTTCCACCAGGTTGGAGGCCAAGAAGCAGCGGCGCCGCGAGTCCCGGGAAACCGGACGCCGCCGCCAGGTCATCACCGAGGCCGAGTTCCTTGCCCGGCGCGAGTCGGTGGACCGCCAAATGATCGTCCGCCAGCGCGACGATAGAATCCAGATCGGTGTTTTGGAAGACGGTGTGCTCGCTGAGCACTTCGTGTCCAAGACCCAGCAGGACTCCCTGATCGGCAATGTGTACTTGGGCAAGGTCCAGAACGTGCTGCCGTCCATGGAAGCTGCTTTCGTGGACATCGGACGTGGCCGCAACGCCGTCCTGTACGCCGGTGAAGTCAACTGGGACGCGGTCAACCTTGAAGGCCAGCCGCGCCGGATCGAGAACGCCCTGAAGTCCGGAGACTCTGTCCTTGTTCAGGTCACCAAGGACCCCGTGGGTCACAAGGGTGCCCGCCTCACCAGCCAGATCTCCCTGCCGGGCCGCTACTTGGTCTACGTTCCCGGTGGTTCCATGACCGGAATCTCCCGCAAGCTGCCCGACGTCGAACGCAACCGCCTCAAGCGCATCCTGAAGGACCGCTTGCCGGAAAACGCCGGTGTCATTGTCCGCACAGCTGCTGAGGGTGCGTCCGAGGAAGAACTGACGCACGACATCAACCGTCTGCGCGCACAATGGGAAGGCATTGAAGGGCAGGCCTCGTCCACTAAGGTCCTGGCTCCCGAACTCCTGTACGGAGAGCCCGATCTCACCATCAAGGTGGTTCGCGATGTCTTCAACGAGGACTTCTCCAAGCTGATCGTCTCCGGCGACGACGCCTGGGACACCATCGAGGCTTATGTCACCTACGTTGCACCGGACCTCGTGGGCCGCCTTGAAAAATGGACCAAGGACCAGGACATCTTTGCTGCGTGGCGCATCGACGAGCAGATCCACAAGGCCCTGGAACGGAAGGTCTTCCTGCCGTCCGGTGGTTCGTTGGTCATCGACCGCACTGAGGCCATGACCGTGGTGGACGTCAACACCGGCAAGTTCACCGGCAGTGGTGGAAACCTTGAAGAAACGGTCACCAAAAACAACCTCGAAGCGGCCGAAGAAGTGGTTCGCCAGCTCCGCCTGCGCGACATCGGCGGCATCATCGTCATCGACTTCATTGACATGGTCTTGGAATCCAACCGTGACCTCGTCCTGCGACGCATGGTTGAATGCCTTGGCCGCGACCGCACCAAGCACCAGGTGGCCGAAGTGACGTCCCTGGGCTTGGTCCAGATGACACGAAAGCGCATGGGCACCGGCCTTCTTGAGGTCTTCGGCGAGCAGTGCGAGCACTGTGCCGGACGCGGCGTGGTCACGCACGACGAACCCGTTGAGCACCGCCGCGCCAATGTGGTGGCTGCAGAACAGCACCGCCCACACACCGAGGTGCAGCAGCCCACTGCACGGACCGAACGCAAGCGCCGCCGCGGTAAGGGTGGGGGACAGGCCGTTGCCGAGACCCCCGCGCAGGTCCATCCGACGACGTCAGCCCCGGTTGCCCCTGCAACCCCGGCTGAACCTCAGGATCCTGCCCGTCAAGCCAAGGCCGAGGCCACCAGGGCTGCCCTGGCCACCATCGCAGCCGCAGCACACGCCGCACACCTGCACGACGACGAAGTTCACCGTGCGGAAGAGCAGGCGCGCGTTGCCGGCCAGCACCAGGCAGACAGTCCCGTATCCGGAACTGCAGTCACCGACGAAGCGGCAGCGACTGCCCGCGAAGCGGCTGTCCAAGAGGCACGGTCCACTCCAGTCCTGCGCTTCGGCGGGGAAGAAGTTGCCTTGCCCTTCGTGGAACACCACGAGGAACCGCAGGCTGCTAAACCGGCCATGAGTCTCGATCTCCTGGCGGAAGCGTTCTCGCACCTTGGCGCTGCTCCGGCTCCTGAGGAAGAAGCCGTGGCGTCTGCGCAGACCAGTGCTCCGGCACGGGCTGCAGAAGAGGACCCCGAGGCTGCTGCAGCTTCGCGGGGTCGTCGTGGCCGTCGGAACCGGAGTGCCAGCAGGGCCCAGGGCGCGGCCAACGAAACCAGCGTCGAGCACCATGAGGTGACGGCGTCGGCCGCCCGCGGCACGGCCCATGAGGCCAAGGCGCCCGTTGAGCCAGTCAAGAAGGTTTCGGCGGACGAGCCCATCATCCTTGGCGTCGGCGTCCCGGCGTCGGAGCTCTAATAAGGGACAAGCCGCTCTCATCCCCGTCAACAGCGGTTGAAAGGGCCCTGTACTCATTGCCTGTGGCGGATGAGGACAGGGCCCTTTTGTGTCCCTTCACTTCACGGCACGGGCCAGTCCAGGGTCATATCCGGGCTCTGACGTGGTCCGGTTCCCGCGCTCCTTGCTTCCCGGTTAGGCTTGGGGACTGACACGGGGTGCCGGGCGTTGGGCCAGGCTGAGATCCAGACCCGTTGAACCTGTCCGGTTAGCACCGGCGAAGGGATGTCCTCATGACTGCATCACCATACTCATCTGTGTACCCCCTGAACGCATCCGCTGGTCAGGCCACAGCACGGCCCATCCCACGGGTTTTGAGCATTGCCGGCTCAGATCCGTCAGGCGGTGCCGGAATTCAGGCGGACCTCAAGAGCATTGCAGCGCTGGGCGGGTACGGCATGGCTGCCATCACTGCTCTCACCGCGCAAAACACTGTGGGAGTCAGCGCCGTCCACGTCCCTCCAGCGCACTTCCTGCGTCAGCAACTGGAGGCCATCAGCGGTGACATCACCGTTGATGCCGTCAAGATCGGAATGCTTGGCGATGCTGCAGTCATTGAGCAGGTCAGGGCCTGGCTCGAAGAGGTGCGCCCCGCCGTCGTGGTCCTTGATCCGGTGATGGTGGCCACGAGTGGTGACCGCCTGCTCCGGGAGTCTGCAGAGAATGCCCTGCGTTCGTTGCTTCCTCTGGCTGACCTCATTACCCCCAACATTCCGGAGCTCGCCATGTTGCTGGGGGAGCCGGAGGCCGCTGACTGGGCTTCGGCGCTGGAGCAAGGCAAACGGCTCGCGGCGGAGTACGGAAACACTGTGCTGGTCAAAGGCGGCCATTTGCCGGGCCCGGAATGCCCGGATGCCTTGGTGAACACCACCGGGCTGCTGTCGCGCGACGTGGTTGAGGTGGCCGGTCCCCGCGTCGCTACGCTCAACAGCCACGGGACCGGTTGCTCCTTGTCTTCCGCCTTGGCCACGGTCCAAGCCCGCACGGGTAACTGGGAGGCTTCACTGCGGGAAGTAAAACCCTGGCTGCTGGGGGCTCTGACAACCTCAGGGGACCTTCAGGTCGGGGAGGGGAACGGACCGGTGAATCACTTCCACGGGCTCCTGCCGGCATCAGCGCCAGGCGCCTTTGCGGCGACGCTGTGGAACGCGGCCGTTCCTGAACTCGAATCCATCTACGGGCTCGCATTCATTCAACAGCTCCAATCCGGCGACCTTCCTGAACGTGATTTCAATTACTACCTCGCCCAGGATGCGATCTACCTCAACGGCTACTCCAGGGTCCTGGCACGTGCCGGCGCCCTTGCCCCCACGGAAGAAGAGCAGCTCTTCTGGGCCAAGGCATCACAGCAGTGCCTCGAGGTTGAATCGGAGTTGCACAGGAACTGGCTCAGCACCCGCGAGGCGCCCACGGGAACCGGGCCTGTCACCAAGTCCTACGTGGATCATTTGCTGGCAACGTCCGCTTCCGGCAGTTACGCCGTGGTCCTCGCCGCGATCCTGCCTTGCTACTGGTTGTACGCGGAAGTGGGTCAGCAGCTCCATGCTGCCTATGTTGATGCCGGAGCCCCCGCGGATCATTCCTACGCGGACTGGCTGAAGACCTATGCCGACGAGGACTTCGCTGCGGCAACGCGGAAAGCGATCAATCTCACTGATGCTGCGGCGATCGCGGCTTCCGGCACGGAGAGGGCGGCCATGATGGAGGCCTTCACCCAGTCCTGCCGCTACGAGACCGCGTTCTTCGATGCGCCCAGGCTGTTTGCTTGAGCTTTCCCAGGGCCTGCGTCAGCAGGTCTCCCAGGGCCCCTGGAGGTTAATTGCATGGAGACGTCCGCGCGTCGCTGGCCGAATCGCGTTAATCCTGCCTGAACCCTGTAGGCTGTATGGGCACGGTGCCGGGAGAGTCCGTTACACATGGTGACGTAAGTCACGAGGTAGCCTCCGGACCCGGCCTCATTTGCAGCTGAAGGTCAAACTAGCGTAATCTTGATCTTCGGTGCTTACGCCAACACTTGGGTTATGCCCCTTGGAATTGTTCATGGGATGACTCGCGGACTTCGATCAGAAGTCCACGGCGTTGAGGCACAGCGCGAACCAGGCCTGATTCCGGTCCAAGGTTCCGCACGCAAATTTTGTAATAAACGTCGAGAGAAGTGAGTACCCAAGTGGTGTACGCGATTGTCCGCGCAGGCGGCCGCCAAGAAAAAGTTTCCGTTGGAGACTACGTAACGCTGAACCGCGTCCCCGGTGGAGCCGGTAGCACGCTTGAGCTGCCCGCATTGCTCCTGGTTGATGGCGAGAAGGTCACCTCCGCAGCTGCGGAACTGGCCAACGTCAAGGTTACGGCTGAGATCCTCGAGGACCTCCGTGGTCCGAAGATCGTCATCCAGAAGTTCAAGAACAAGACCGGCTACCGGAAGCGTCAGGGTCACCGTCAGGAACTGACCAAGATCAAGATCACCAGCATCGCGTAACTTCCGTTACCCGCTGTTCAGGTTTTTCAGTTTCCCCAGAAATTTAGAGGCAGGCATTTCACATGGCACACAAAAAAGGCGCGAGTTCCACTCGCAACGGTCGTGACTCCAACGCTCAGTACCTGGGCGTCAAGCGTTTCGGTGGTCAGGTAGTTTCCGCTGGCGAGATCATCGTTCGCCAGCGTGGAACCCACTTCCACCCCGGCGCAGGCGTCGGTCGCGGTGGCGACGACACCCTGTTCGCACTGCAGGCCGGTGCGGTTGAGTTTGGTACTCGCCGCGGCCGTCGCGTAGTGAACATTGTTGCTGCTGCAGCTGCAGAGTAACAACAAGTTCTGAACCGGTGGAGCGGGCCAAACGGCCCGCTCCACCGTTCTTTTAACCGCATTACAATCGACTAGGGCGCTGTAGCGCACTGGTTTTTGCAACAGCGCTGGCAACAGCAACAAACGCTGTAAGACAGCAACTGAGGAGATCCACGTGGCGAGCTTTGTAGACCGGGTAGTCCTGCACGTATCCGGCGGAACCGGCGGCCACGGCTGTGTCTCTGTCAAGCGGGAAAAGTTCAAGCCGCTCGGTGGCCCTGACGGCGGCAACGGTGGCAATGGCGGCGATGTCATTCTTCGCGTGTCTGCCCAGACCACAACTTTGCTCGATTACCATCACGCTCCCCACCGCCACGCTACCAACGGCGGCCCCGGCATGGGTGACTGGCGAGGCGGCAAAAACGGTGAAACCCTGATTCTTCCTGTGCCTGATGGCACCGTGGTCAAGACCAAGGACGGCGAAGTCCTGGCTGACCTCGTTGGCGAGGGCACTGAGTACATTGCAGCCGCCGGCGGCCAGGGCGGCCTCGGCAACGCCTCCCTGTCATCGCAAAAGCGCCGGGCACCGGGATTTGCGCTGCTGGGCATCGAAGGTGAATCCAGTGACGTCGTCCTGGAACTGAAGTCCATCGCAGATATCGCCTTGGTTGGTTTCCCCTCTGCCGGTAAGTCGAGCCTGATTGCAGCCATGTCTGCTGCCCGGCCAAAGATTGCCGACTACCCCTTCACCACGCTCATTCCCAACCTTGGCGTGGTGCAGGCAGGCGAGGTCCGCTTCACCATCGCGGATGTTCCCGGCCTGATTGAAGGTGCCAGTGAAGGTAAGGGCCTGGGCCATAACTTCCTGCGGCACGTGGAGCGTTGCGCCGCGCTGGTGCACGTCCTCGATTGCGGAACCCTTGAATCGGACCGCGATCCTCTCTCCGACCTCGCCATCATTGAGGCCGAACTTGAGAAGTACGCAGTGGACATGAGCTACGCCGGCGTTGACGGCGAAGTGGTGCCCCTTAACGAGCGTCCCAAGCTGGTGGTTCTCAACAAGGTGGACCTCCCCGATGGCAAGGACATGGCCGAGTTCGTCCGCCCGGACCTCGAAGCCCGCGGATACCGCGTTTTCGAAGTATCGGCAACAAGCCACGAAGGTTTGCGCCAGCTCGGCTTTGCCATGGCTGAAATCGTCAAGGCAGCACGTGATGCCGTTCAGACTGCCCCGCCCAAGGTGGCTCCTCCGGTCCTGCGTCCGCGCGCTGTCAACGAGTCCGGCTTCAAGATCCGCCGCGAAGAGAAGAACCTCGAGCCGCTGTTCCGCGTCCTGGGCGAGAAGCCTGTGCGCTGGGTCAAGCAGACTGACTTCACCAACGAGGAAGCCATTGGTTACCTGGCCGACCGCCTTGCCAAGCTTGGTGTGGAAACTGAGCTCTTTAAGGTTGGCGCCAAGCCCGGCGACACCGTGGTCATTGGTGAGGACGACGGCGTGGTGTTCGATTGGGAGCCCACCATGATGGCCGGGGCAGAACTGCTGGCAACGCCCCGCGGTACCGACATTCGTGTTGCGGACATCGGCGACCGCCCCACACGTTCGCAGAAGCGCGATGAGCAGATCGAGCGCCGCGAAGCCAAGGCTGCTGCGAGGGCCGAGCTTGAAGCTGAGCGCAAGGCAGGTATTTGGACTGAGTCTGTCAGTGGCCGCCGCGCCCAGGCAGTGAAGGAAAGCCACCTGGATTCCGGTGATGACGACTAGGACTGTCGACGCTCCGGACACTGTTGACGGCCTGGAACGCCGGGCCCTTGCCACCGCAAAGCGGATTGTTGTCAAAGTGGGGTCTTCCTCACTGACCAGCATCAAGGGAGGCATCTCCGAAAAGTCCCTTACCGGACTGGTCAATGCCCTCGCTGAAAAGCGCAACGCAGGTACTGAAATCATTCTGGTTTCCTCCGGTGCCATCGCCGCCGGCCTTGCGCCCTTGGGCCTGGCCAAGCGGCCCAAAGACCTGGCCACGCAGCAGGCTGCAGCGAGTGTTGGGCAAGGACTGCTGATGGCGCGGTACACGCAGGCCTTCAACGCCCACGGTGTAACAGTGAGCCAGGTTCTGCTGACCGCCGATGACCTCATGCGCCGAACGCAACACACGAATGCTTTCAGGGCTCTGGACAGATTGTTGAACCTCGGCGTGGTGCCCGTAGTCAATGAGAACGACACCGTGGCCACGCATGAAATCCGCTTTGGTGACAACGATCGCCTCGCAGCCTTGGTGGCGCACTTGGTTCGCGCTGATGCGCTGGTGCTTCTCTCCGACGTCGACGCCCTGTACGACGGACCCCCTGCCCAGGGGGCCCAACGGATTCCGCTGGTCCGGGGTCCGCAGGACCTCGAGGACGTGACCATTGGCAAGGCGGGCAAAGCCGGTGTAGGAACCGGAGGCATGATGACCAAAGTGGAAGCAGCGTCCATTGCTGCCGGCTCGGGCATCCATGCACTTGTCACGTCCACGGCCAACGCCGCAGCAGCCTTGGCAGGCGAGGACGTGGGAACCTGGTTTGCCGTGAACGGCAACCGCAAACCCGTCCGCCTCCTGTGGCTGGCGCACCTGGCGACCGTGCACGGGCGGCTGATGCTCGACGACGGCGCAGTGAAAGCCGTGCGGGACAGGCATCGGTCACTTCTTCCCGCAGGCATTTCGGATATTAGTGGTGACTTTGAAGCCGGAGATCCTGTCGAGATGGTTGCCCATGACGGGACGGTGTTGGCACGTGGCTTGGTGAACTACTCTTCGGAAGAACTCCCGCGCATGTTGGGACGCACCACCCAGGAACTCGGTCAGGCCATGGGCCGTGGTTATGACCGCGAAGTTGTTCATGTTGATGATCTGGTGCTCCTGAGGGCCTCACGCTCATCTAAACTTGGAGCATGACTGAAGCGCTGACCCCCGACGCCCCTGTGATCTCCGACGTTTCCGGTACTCCCGGCCAGACGCCTGAGAACCCCGCGGCAGGCGGCGTGCCGTTGTCACCCGAAGATGTCCAGGCTGCCGTCCACGCCATCGCCGACCGCTCCCGTAAGGCCGCCCGCCGCATGGGACAAGCCAACCGAGCATGGAAGGATCGTGCGCTGCGGGCCATCGGAAGTGCCTTGTTGGAAAACCGGAAGCATGTGCTGGAAGCCAACTCCAAGGACGTGGCACTGGGCCGCGCCAACGGGACTTCAGCTGCGCTCTTGGACCGCTTGACCTTGACCCCCGCCCGAATTGACGGTTTGGTGGCTGCCCTGGAGAACCTGGCCGGGTTGCCCGACCCCGTGGGCAATGTGGTCCGGGGCCAGACACTTCCCAACGGACTTCGCTTGCGCCAGGTAAACGTCCCCATGGGTGTTGTAGCCGCAATTTATGAAGCCCGGCCCAACGTCACGGTGGACATTGCCGGCCTGGCACTGAAGAGCGGCAATGCAGTCATCCTTCGGGGAGGTTCCGCCGCAGCCAACACCAATGAGGCACTGGTTCGGATCCTTCGCGAAGCCTTGGATTCCGTAGGTCTCCCCGCAGACGCTGTACAGACAGTTGACCAGTACGGCCGCGAAGGGGCCAATGTGCTGATGCGTGCGCGTGGCCGGGTGGATGTCCTCATTCCCCGTGGCGGGCGCGATCTCATCCAGACTGTGGTGACCAATTCGGCCGTGCCGGTTATTGAAACCGGCGAAGGCAACGTCCACATCTTCATTGACGAGTCCGCGAACGAAGACATGGCCGTTGAGATCCTCCTCAACGCGAAGACGCAGCGTCCCAGCGTCTGCAACACCGTGGAAACCCTGCTGGTGCATTCACGTTCCACGGTGCTGCCCGCCGTTGCCAAAGCGCTGCGTTCCGCTGGCGTCACCCTTCACGTGGACGAGCGGATTGCTGCTGCCTTGGGCAGGGACATTGAGACCGTTCCCGCTGACGATGACGACTGGGCCACCGAGTACATGGACCTCGATCTCGCCGTAGCCATGGTGGACAGCCTGGACGAAGCCGTCAACCACATCCGTAGCTGGACCACCGGCCACACGGAAGCCATCCTCACGAACAACTTGGCCAACGCCGAGAAGTTCATAGCGGACATAGATTCAGCGGCTGTGATCGTCAATGCCTCCACCCGCTTCACTGACGGCGGCGAGCTTGGCCTCGGAGCCGAAGTGGGCATTTCCACCCAAAAGTTGCACGCCCGGGGTCCCATGGGCCTCACGGAGTTGACCACCACCAAGTGGATCGTGCAGGGCGAGGGCCAGATCCGCGCCTAGCAACGCGGTAACATAGAACAGAAGTCCGGAACGGTGGGGAGTCCCGCCGTCGAAAATCCTTTGAGAACCAACTAGGGGAGAAGATGCTGTTTCAGCAGATCACCACGTCCATTGCCGCCCAAACTGTAGGCGGCCACGAGGAACTCGCCCCACTGTGGGCCGAGCCGTGGGTCTTCGGCGTCGTGATGTTCGCCCTGATGATGGTTCTCTTGTTCGTCACCCTTTCCTACACCAACCTTGGCAACCGCCATGAGGCTGTGGAAGAGCACGCCGATCCGCACCGCCAGCACCCGAACAAGCACACCCACGGCCAAGGCCACTAACATTATCGCCGCAACACCGCGTGGGGAGGCGGGGCGCAGGCTCCGGCTGGGCGTGATGGGTGGAACGTTTGATCCCATTCATCATGGCCACCTTGTTGCTGCCAGTGAAGTGGCAGCAAAGTTCGGCCTGGACGAAGTGGTCTTCGTTCCCACAGGCCAGCCATGGCAAAAGTCGCACAAGCTTGTCAGCAGGCCTGAGCACCGCTACCTCATGACGGTCATCGCCACAGCTTCCAACCCCAGGTTTACAGTAAGCCGGGTGGATGTTGATCGTCCGGGTCCCACCTTTACTATTGACACCCTGCGCGACCTCCGTGCAGAGCGGCCTGACGCCGACCTTTTCTTCATCACAGGCGCAGACGCTTTGGCTCAGATCCTTTCGTGGAAAGACGTTGACGAGTTGTGGTCCTTGGCCCACTTCGTTGGCGTTACCCGACCCGGGCATGAATTGCACGACATGGGCAGGGATGACGTGAGCCTGTTGGAAGTTCCTGCCATGGCGATCTCCTCCACGGATTGCAGGACCCGCGTGGGCGCGGGAAATCCGGTCTGGTACCTCGTGCCTGACGGAGTGGTGCAGTACATCGCAAAGTATGGACTGTATGCGGCGCCCGGCAATGCAGCGGATCTGACACCCGCACTGTCCGGATCAGACGACCAAGCACGTACTGAATGAGTTTTGAATGAGCAGCCAGGACCAGCGACCCATCCGCAGCAGGCGTGAGCTTCGGCGTGCCCGGGAAGAGCACCCCGAGGCACAGCCCGTGGACTCTCCCGCGGCTGCGGAAGCAGAGAACCCTCCTCACAGCGAGCGTCCCAACGGCCGCAATCGCCGTGCGGCCGATACTCCGGTGGACGCAGTGGGACCGGCAGCTCAGGAACGGTCCTCCCAAATCCGCGCCCGCGATCGTGCAGCTCTGCGCACCATCAAGGAACTCGCCGATAAAGAGGAACAGCTCTCCGGCGGGGGACCACCCACACGTCGCCAGCTGCGCCTCCAGCAACTTCAGGCTGAAGTCGCTACCTCCATGAATCCCATTGTTCCTGGGCCCACCCCTGCACAGGACGCGCCTTCAGAGGAAGCCCCTGCACAGGACGCGTCCGTAAAGGACGCAGCACAGCCTGAGAATGCTCACAAGATTTCCACGTCTGCGCCCGCCAAAAAGACTTCCAAGGATCATGCGGGTAGCCTCAGCGCCCCCGCGGAGTCCGAAATGTCCGTGGAGCAGGCTCTTGCAGTTCGGCAATTGATCGCCGCCCAGGTGGAGAATCAGACGGCCAAGCTGGAACATATCGCTGAGCAGGATCCTTTGGCTGTGGATCCTGAAGTTCTTGCTCAGCAGATTGCCCTTGCGGAGCGTGCTGCGGTCCTGAACAAGCGTGCTGCCGCCAAGCAGAGGCTTGCCGAGAAGACGCAGGCAGATTCTGCAAAGGGCACGTCGGATGCCGGTAAGAACGCCCCGGTTTCCGACGCGAACGGGAAGTCGCCGGCGGCGGATGCCGGTCCTTCCACAGCCAATAACCTCGCGATGGTGACTCCGTTGGAGTTCGTCAAGATGCCGGGTATTGACCGTCCTGTCATGAAGCGTCCCAGCACGACGTTTGTCCCGCTGATCACCTCAGCCGGGCCTCAGGTGGACGCCGGTCAAGCTCAGGCGAAAAAGTCGGGGTCACGTGGCAGGGCCGGCGTTCTTGCCCGTGCAGAAGCGGTAGCGAAGTCGGCCCGGAAACGTCCTGAACCGGTGGGGGAGGCGTCCGAAGAATCGCAGCGCCCACCTGTTTCGGCCAGCGCCGCGTATGGCCTTGACCCTTTGGATGCCAACACTGCGGGCCTGGCCCGCGCGCAACGCAACAGGTTGCTGCAGTTCGGCGTCCTGGCGTTGGGCATCGTTGCCCTCGTTGTCGGCATCATGATGATCACCAGCGGCTAATTTCGCTGAACCCCGAATTGCGTTGCAAAAAATGGCTCACGCCAAACATAGGCCCAGCCAAACATAGGCCACTGGCCACAACAAGGAGTACCCCGTGTCTGCACATGAACAATCCATCACCCTCGCCCGTCACGCCGCGCGTGCCGCGGCAGAGAAGCTTGCCGAGGACATTGTCGCCCTGGACGTCAGCGAACGTTTGGCGCTCACTGACGTCTTCCTGATCGCATCGGCTCCCACCGAGCGCCAGGTCAACGCCATTGTTGACGGTATTGAAGAAGAACTGCTGAAGCAGGACCTTCGTCCTGTACGCCGTGAGGGCCGCTCGGAAGGCCGCTGGGTTCTTCTGGACTATGCGGACATCGTGATCCATGTCCAGCACTCGGAGGATCGCGTGTTCTACGCCCTGGAGCGGCTCTGGAAGGATTGCCCTGTAGTGGATCTCGAACTGGGCGATGACGCTTCTGCCAAGGCTGTTTCCGTGGAGGATTCCGAGCACTAGGAACAGCAGCCAGCAGAAGTATGTCCGATTTGGAATTTTCGGAAATGCTGTTCTAAGATATTTGAGTTGCTTCGGCGCGGATAGCTGAAAAGCTGAGCGTGAAGCAGCAAGAATATGGGGCTGTGGCGCAGCTGGTAGCGCACCTGCATGGCATGCAGGGGGTCAGGGGTTCGAGTCCCCTCAGCTCCACCAACAGGGTCCTGTCTTCTTCATGAATTGCATGGAGAGGACAGGGCCTTTTTCGTGCCGGATAATCTCTCGGGGGGATTCCGCCTAGCTGCCTGGCATGGGGCGCAAAGCAGGCAGCATGAACTCCCACATCTGTTCGATCCTTAGCAGGACGTCTTCACGGGATGTGAGGACTTCGGAAACCATCTGAACTCCGGTGAAGGAGGAAACGAGGTACCGGGCAAATGCTGCGGCATCCAGATCGGCACGAACGAAGCCATCCGTGGCTGCCTGCCGCAGTAGCTGCTCTGCAGTATGGATCCAGTCCTGGTAGGGGCCTGAGACGTCAGCGTCGAAGGCGGAGGCTTCAAAAGTGAGCCGTATACCTCCTTGGACTACCGGTTCGTCCAGGAGCTGGTGACCGAACATCCTGCACAGGCCTATGAGCTTGTCCAGGGCGGGAGCATCTGAGGCTGCGATGTCAGATCCCGCTGCCACGACGATTGCGTGCTGCTGCTCTATGACAGCCAACGCAAGCTCCCGTTTTGAGCTGAAGTGGAAGTAGAGCGCCCCCTTCGTCACGCCTGCACGTTTGGTGATGTCGGTCAGGCTGGCATTACCGTAGCCGATTTCTGCGAATACCCGGGCGGCTCCTTCGATGACGGAAAGCCGGGTGTCTTTCGCACGTTGTTGCATCGGTAGTGGGTGGCCTCTCAGGTGGGTCAGGAGACGGACGGGCGGGCCGCCGTCGAGACTCCACAACGCTATCATCGGTGGGCTGGGTGGGTGCAGCGTGTTAAACCGACTGAACGGTTTGGTTTTGATCCTGAGTAATTCTAGACTTTAGGGAGAGTCGCGGTCCGATATTGGCGGCTCTGGCGCAGCTGGTTTGGGGGGAGGTGCGGTGGAGTAATCCGTCGCACCCCGGCTGCGGCCGTTGTCGCCAGGGCGGCCGCGTGGAGTGATGCAGCTCACGTTCCGACGATTTCGCTTCTCACATGATTGTGGTTAGTATTGACGAGTTGCTTCGACGGGAAGAGAAATCGAACCGCGTGAAGGCAATGGATTTCCAGTAACATTCGGGGCTGTGGCGCAGCTGGTAGCGCACCTGCATGGCATGCAGGGGGTCAGGGGTTCGAGTCCCCTCAGCTCCACTTCAGTTGAAAGACCCCGCTCATTGAGCGGGGTCTTTTTCATGTCGTTCTTGAGGAACCGGGGCTACTCGGTGGGCCGCGCGAATTCGGCGCCGCTGACAAACTCGACGCCTTGGAACGGTTGGTCGCCCACCACGCGGGCGTTGTGACCCGGCGGAATGCTGTAAGAATCACCGGCTGAAATGTTGATCTTGCCGCCGTCGTTGGTTTCTACTTCCAGGTTTCCGGAAACGCAGAATCCGACGTGGCTCAACTCGCAGGAGTCGGTGCCAACTACAGGTTTGATGCAGCCGGCCCAGGTCCAGCCTGGTTCGAAGGTCATTCGGCCGATTGTGTATTCTCCCACCGTCACGAGGTCCAGCACCGTTTTATCGGGGCGTCTCGTTTCATCGGGAGAGTTGTGGGACTTTACTTCAAGGTTCGTGACAACATTGACACTCATGGCTTCTCACAGGGGGAGGGGAGCCTAAAACAGGTGGATCCCGGTGCCTGGCTCCAAGGGTCGCCGTGAAATATGCCTGCCCCCCGTGGGGGCAGTCGTCCACCAAGGGCATGACAGGTGTTTGTGTCTTGCAAGCACTAGGTTCCTCCCAAGCCAGCCTAAAGTCGAGACAGTTAAGCATGAAAGCGAGAACCGCACCGTGAAGGCAATGGATGGTGAAGCGCTGTTGAAGGGGTTGAGCAGGCTTCCTGACATCGAGGCTGACAATCTGCAGGCCTTTGATGCCACAGACAGTCTTCTGCTGGAGACCGCTGCTGATTTCTTGGGCCCTGATTCCAAGGTGGTAGTCCTTGGAGACCGGTACGGCGCCCTGACCTTGGGCGCCTTGGCTGGGCTCGGCGTCGGGCATGTACGCGTCAACCAGGACCTTTTCACGGGAAGGCTTGCGCTGAACCGCAATGCTGTAGCAGCCGGTTTGGAAGGCCGCTTCACCGAGCACGAACTGGACCGGGACTTGCTGCACGATGCCAGCGTGGTGCTTTTGCAGTTGCCTAAGTCGCTGGCTGAGCTGGAGGAAATCGCCGACGCCGTTGCCAGCTTTGCGGCCCCGCATACGGTCCTGCTCGCCGGTGGCCGCGTCAAGCACATGTCCTTGGGCATGAATGCGGTCTTGGAACGGTACTTCTCATCTGTTCAACCGCAACTTGCCCGGCGTAAGTCCCGGGTCCTGGTGGCACGGGATCCCAAAGCAACCGCGGGTGTGCGCCCCTTTCCGGTGGCGGAGGCCCTGCCGGAACTGGGGATTACAGTGTGTGCGCATGGCGCTGCTTTTTCCGGCGCCCGCCTGGACATCGGTACCCGGTATTTACTGACGTTCATGGACCGCATGCCTGCCGCCCGGAAAGCTGTGGATCTGGGGTGCGGAACCGGCATTCTCGCCACGATGTACGCACTCCGCCACCCGGACGCCCGAGTGCTCGCCACCGACCAATCCGCGGCGGCAGTTGCTTCTGCCAAGGCCACGGCAGTGGCAAACGGGCTGGGTGAGCGATTGGTAGTGGTCCACGATGACGCCATGTCCACCCTGGAATCCGGCAGCGTCGACCTCATCCTGCTGAACCCGCCGTTCCACCTGGGCGCCAGCGTTCACGCCGGCGCTGCCCTGAAGATGTTTCAGGCTGCCGCCCGGGTTTTGGCCCCCGGTGGAGAGCTGTGGACTGTCTACAACAGCCACTTGCAGTACCGGGCCGCCCTGGAACGGGACATCGGGCCGACGGTGGAGGAAGGCCGCAATCCGAAATTTACAGTAACCCGCAGCCGGAAGTCCTGATTCCCGCCAACAGGAGCCCGCACATGGCCGTCCCCTGCAATTCAGTGGCATCGTTACCAACCCCTGATGCCGGTGTCAGCGTGTGCTCATATCCGTAACGGCAGCGGTATCGTACGATTCAAACAACGACCAACTTCGACGAACTTCATCCCAATGACGAGGGGCATCAGTGACTGAGATCCGGCAGCCGACACCGAGGCGCGGAACCAACCTTCCCCGCATGGGGGACTTCAATTTGACTGTCATTCTGGAGGCGATCCGCCGCTCATCCGGTGGACTCAGTCGCGTGGAGTTGGCTCAGATCGTGGGACTTTCCCCGCAGACGATTTCCAATATTTCCAGGCGTCTCCTGGACCAGGAGTTGATCGTGGAGGCCGGCAAGGAGGGTTCAGGGCCCGGCAAGCCCAGGACTATCCTGCGGCTGAACCCGGCAGGCATGTACGCTGTGGGCGTTCATCTGGACCCCGCTGTTATCACTTTTGTGGTTCTGGACTTGCTGGGTGACGTCGTCAAACATTCCCGAATGGCTACGCCCGGCGGTGACCCGGCCGGCGTCATCACCAGCATCGCTCAACAGATCAATGTCCTCATCGAGGAATCAGGCATCGATGCCTCCAAGATCTCCGGACTGGGCGTTGCCGTCCCTGGCCCGATTGACCTCGACGAAGGCTCTGTGGTGGAGCCGCCGCTCCTGACACGCTGGAACCGTGTGCGCATCCGCGAGGCTTTGGCCGAGGCCACTGGTATGGAAACGCTGGTGGACAAGGACGTCACGAGCGCCGCAGTGGCGGAAACGTGGGCTGGCGGTGCCAGCGGTGCCGGCAGCTTCGTGTTCATGTACATGGGAACCGGCATCGGTTGTGGCATTGTCCTCAATGACGAAGTAGTGCGCGGGACGTCGGGTAACGCCGGCGAAATCGGCCACATTGTGGTGGACCCTAACGGTCCGCAGTGTGATTGTGGATTGCGTGGCTGCGTGAAGTCTTCCTGTATCCCGCAGGTACTGGTGGCCGAGGCCGAGGCCGCCGGGGTGCTCGAAGGGCACCGGGCCGGGGCGGACGGCCCCGAAGTCCAGGAAAGGTATGCCCAGCTGTGTGACGCAGCAGATGCTGGTGACGCCAAGGCCATTGCCATCCTGGACAAGTCCGCCACCTTGGTGGCGCGTGCTGTTTCCATAGTGACCAACACCCTGGACGTGGAGCGCGTCGTCTTTGGGGGGCCGTTCTGGGGTCGCATGTCACCGTACTTCATGGATCGCGTTCCTCAACTGTTGGACAAAAACAACGCCGCCCGGATGATCCACGATCTTGAAGTTGTGGGTTCCGGTGTAGGTGAAGACGTTGGAGCCATTGGGGCCGCGTGCTTGGTTTTGGAGCACATGCTGGCACCTAGGGCGCAAAGGCTGCTGCTGGAAGGCTAGATCGAAGCAGGACAACTAAATATCCAGAAGGCTCGGCCACGTTTCAGGCGTGTCGCGGTGAATCATGGGGGCTGAAGCCACGTTCGACTGAATGGAGCACCATGCGCCGCCCTGTGATTAAAGTGCCAGTGATGCACATGCCGGTGAAGTTTGCCGTCACGCTCGTTTCGGTCGCTGCCGTCCTTGCGGCAGCGACCTCCTGTTCGCCGACGCCTGAGGCCGCGGAGAGCAAGAGCCTTAAAATCGTGTATCAGAAGACCGATTCGTTCACGGCTTTGGACGCGGTCATGCAGGACGCCAAGAAGGAGTTCGAGGCGTCCAACACCGGCGTGACAGTGGACCTTCAACCCATCCAGGCCAACGACGACGACTACGGGACCAAGCTGGCGCTGGCTCAGAGGTCAGGTGACACGGCACCGGACGTCTTCTATGAGGACAGCTTCAAGGTTCGTTCCGACGTCGACGCCGGTTATCTGCTCAAATTGGACGGTTACCTCGAGAAATGGGATGACTGGGCGGCGTTCAACGAAGCGGCCAAGGAAGCCGGCCGGGCGGACGACGGCGGAATTTACGCGGTACCGCTGGGCACCGATACCCGGGCCATCTGGTACAACAAGACCGTCCTGCAGAAAGCTGGAATTCCTGTCCCGTGGCAGCCGAAATCCTGGGACGAGATCCTCACGGCTGCCCGCGCCATGAAGGCCTCGAATCCCGACGTCATCCCCTTCACCATGTATGCCGGTAAGGGGACCGGCGAGGGCACAGCCATGCAGAGCTTTTATGAATTGCTTTACGGCACCGACAGCAGCTTGTATGACGTGGACGCAAAGAAGTGGGTGGTGGGTTCCCAGGGGTTCACCGACTCTTTGTCGTTCCTGAAAACCCTTTATGACGAGAAGCTGGCCGTGAGCCCGGCCGAAGCCTTGGACGCCAACGTCTGGAAGAAGGTTTTTGGCGAGTGGTTCCCGCAAGGCAAACTTGGGGCAACCGTGGAGGGTTCCTACACGCCGTCGTTCTGGCAGAAAGGCGGCGCTTACGAGTGGGCCGGCTATGAGCAGGAGATGGGCGTTGCGATGTTCCCCACGCAGAGGGGACAGGATCCCGGCGGTGTGAGCATGTCCGGCGGTTGGACCTTGGCTGTGGGGGCGAAGAGCAAGAACCCTGAGCTGGCTTTCCAGTTCCTCACTACTGCACTGAACAAAAAGAATGCGTTGGCCTACGACATCAACAATTCCCAGATCGCCGTACGGACGGATGTGGCCTCGGAGCCTGAGTACTTGGCGGCCAACCCGTTCGTGAAGGACGTTTCAGACTTGGTGAAGGTGACGCACTACCGCCCCGCGACGGCCGATTACCCCAGAATTTCCACGGCCGTGCAGGTAGCTACGGAGTCTGTCATCACCGGTAAGCAAAGTCCCGAGGACGCAGCGGCTGAATACGATGCCACCGTTCGGAAGCTGGTAGGTGAGGACAAGGTCCTGGAGAAATGAGAATTCGCCGCTTCCTGCGGCTGCTCCCGGTAGTTCCATCCGTCCTATTGCTGCTGGTGTTCCTCCTGGCTCCTGTGGCGTGGTCCTTTTACGCGTCGTTCACGGACGCCGCGTTGTCGGGGAAGGCGGCCAGGGATCCGCAGTGGGTGGGCGCGGACAATTATGTCCGGATGTTCAGCGATGATTCCTTTCCTTTGGCCGCGTGGCTCACGGTGGTGTTCGTCGCTGCGTCCGCCGTCCTGGGCCAGAATGTGCTGGGCTTGCTCATTGCCCTGCTGATGACGCGTTCGCGCCGGGTGGTGGCATCGTGGGTAGGGACCGCGGTGGTGGCGGCCTGGGTGCTGCCGGAGATCGTGGCGGCATTTGCCGCCTACGCCTATTTCAACCGGGACGGGACGCTCAATCAGGTACTGGGATCAATGGGTAGCGAGGGGCCGGATTGGTTGTACTCCTTCCCTTTGGTGGCAATCATCCTGGCGAACACGTGGCGCGGAACCGCGTTCTCCATGTTGGTCTACAGGGCGGCGCTGGCTGATGTTCCCCGGGATGTTACAGAGGCGGCACTCATGGATGGGGCGCGCGGTTGGCAAAGGCTGGCCTTCATCACGATTCCGCTGATCCGAAGCAGCATAGCCACCAACCTGATGCTGATTACTCTTCAGACGCTGGCAGTGTTCACCCTGATCTGGGTGATGACGGCGGGCGGTCCCGCTAACGCCAGCACCACGTTGCCCGTGCTGGCGTATCAGGAGGCCTTCAAGTTCGGTGACATTGGCTATGGCACCGCGGTGGCGTCGGTACTGATCCTGCTGGGAATGATTTTCGGTGCTGTGTACGTCCGGCTGTTACGGGAGCAAAAGACATGACTGCCAGGGCGAAGCTGGGTGCGGACATTGCCTTGGCCGTGATCGGGGTGTGTTTTGTTGCGCCGCTGCTGTGGTTGCTGTTGGCCTCCGTCGATCCCCAGGCCGGTTACCAGACCAAAGTTCCGGTGGCGCCGTCCATTGAGAACTTCAGTGCAGTGATGACGCCTGAGTTGTTGTTCCAGCCCGTGGCCAACAGTTTCCTCTTATCGGCGGGCACTGCCGTGGTCAATGTGCTTGCTGCCGTGCTCGCCGCGTACCCGTTGTCCAGGTATCAGTCCCGGTTCAACAAGCCCTTCATGTATACGGTCCTTTTTGGGACATCGTTGCCCGTGACGGCCATCATGGTGCCTGTCTATGGCTTGTTTGTTCAGCTGCAGTTTTTGGATTCCATGGTGGCAACAATCTTCTTCATGGCCACAACCACTTTGCCGATGGCGATTTGGATGACCAAGAATTTCATGGATTCAGTCCCTCTGGAGTTGGAGGAAGCGGCCTGGGTGGACGGGGCATCGACGGTGGCGACGCTCCGGAGCATCGTCTTACCGCTGATGAGGCAGGGGCTGGGAGTGGTGTTCATCTTCGTCTTCATCCAGGCATGGGGGAACTTCTTCGTCCCTTTCATCCTGTTGCTGTCCACCGGCAAGCAGCCGGCCGCGGTGTCCATCTTCAGCTTCTTCGGCCAGCACGGCGCGATTGCCTACGGTCAACTGGCCGCGTTCTCCATTCTGTATTCGGTCCCCGTCTTGGTCCTTTATGCACTGGTATCCCGCGGCATGGGAAATTCATTCGCCCTCTCCGGCGCCATGAAGGGCTAGCTGTGCGTCAGTCGATGTCCTCGATGATCTCGCCGTAGGGTACGGTCTCGTCCAGGTGGGCCTGGTGTCCGGTAGGGCCCCTGTTGAAAGTGATGCGTACGCCGTGCCGTTGGTCTGCTGCAGACTGGAGCAGGACCGGCCGTACGGCGTCGATGACGTGCTGGTCTTGGGAGGCTAGGTACTTCTGATAGGCGGCTGGTAGCTCATGCATGGCAAAAGGATAGACCTCTGAAGTCCACATGGGGAGGGGTACCCATTGCGGTGCCTCATCAAGCAAGGCTTGGATAGAGTGGCCGTTTCACATCAATGCCATCGAGGGGACCACGAGTGCAACAGATCACAGCCATGGCGGGAATTGATGCACCGGACATGGCCCGTGCCCAGCAACTCGTCGGCAGCATCGTCCGCAGCTTCGAAAACAAAGTGGTGGGTCAGGCCCGGCTGCGTGAGACGTTGGTCATCGGTCTGCTGACCGGCGGGCATGTCCTGCTGGAAAGTGTTCCCGGCCTGGCCAAGACCACAGCGGCCCAAGCGATCGCGGAGTCGGTGAGCGCAGAATTCCGCCGGATACAGTGCACACCGGACCTGCTGCCCAGCGACATCGCCGGAACACAGATTTTCGACGCCGCCAAGGGCACGTTCGTCACGCAGCTGGGACCCGTTCACGCCAACATTGTGCTGTTGGATGAGATCAACCGATCCAGTGCCAAGACGCAGAGTGCCATGCTCGAAGCGATGCAGGAGCGGCAGACGTCCATAGGGGGCGAGTCCTATCCTTTGCCGCAGCCCTTCTTGGTGCTTGCTACCCAAAACCCCATCGAGCAGGAAGGGACGTATCGTCTCCCCGAAGCCCAGATGGACCGGTTCATGCTCAAGGACGTCCTGGACTATCCGAGCCCTGCGGAGGAAGCGGAGGTTATCCGGCGGATTGACGCCGGCGTTTTCAGTACAGAGCCGAAGCCTCCGGCCGCGGCGTCCCTTGACGCTGTGGTTCAAGTCCAGGAATTGGTGCGGCGGGTCTATATTGATCCGGCAATCGTGCGGTACATCGTGGGGCTCGCCTACGTGACCCGTAACGCTTCACAGTATTTGGAGCCACGGCTGGCCAACGTTGTGGAGTTTGGGGCCAGCCCGCGGGCCAGCATCGCCTTCAGCCAGGCGGCCCGCGCCATGGCAGTGCTCAAGGGACGTGACCACGTCATTCCTGAGGACGTCAAGAACCTTGCACAGAGGATCCTGCGTCACCGGATCATTCTTGGATTCGATGCCGTAGTTGAGGGGATTTCCGTGGAGACCGTCATCGATGCCGTGTTGGCATCCGTGCAGACGCCGTAGCGGGGCAGGCGCGTGCCCAGCCTCCTCCGACGCGTCAAGTCGAAGATGTTCATCTTCGCCCACCGCAGGACACTGACCCTTCTCGACGGCGAGTATGGTTCGGTGTTCAAAGGCCGCAGCTTGGACTTCGATGAACTCCGGGCGTACGTCCCTGGCGACGAGGTCCGTGATATCGATTGGAAAGCCACCGCACGGCACGGATCGCCCCTGGTTAAGCGTTATGTGGCGGTTCGTCGACACACAGTCCTTCTCCTCGTGGACACCGGCAGGAACATGGCCGCACAAGCATTGTCCGGGGAACCCAAGAGAGACATCGCCGTGCAAGCTGCCGGCGTACTGGGTTATCTGGCGTCCCGGCATGGTGACGACGTAGGTCTCCTCCACGGGAACGCCACTGAGTCCACCTATGTCCCGCCCCGCAGTGGCGAAGAGCATCTGGAACGGCTGCTCCGAGCAGTGGATGCGAGCGCTTCCTTGGACGGTCCAGCCAGTGGCATTGCCGAGCAGCTGGACTATGTGTTGCGGTATCTGAAAGGGCGTCTACTCATCGTTGCCGTGGCGGATGAATTCCTGCCGGACGCCCGGACCGAGACACTCATGCGAAAGCTGCGCGGCCGGCACGAGGTGTTGTGGCTGACAGTCCGCGACGCGGAACTGGCTGCCGTGGCAGGGAACCGGATGCAGGAAAGCACTGATGTGGGCACAGGGCAAGGAATTCCCCTGTCCCTGGCTGTGGACGCCAAGGTGCGTTCCGCCTACGCTGCGGCAACCCTGGAACGCGAACAGCAGCGGCGGGACGTGTTCCACCGCCTGGGAATTGCCGAGGAGCAAACAACCGGCAGCGAAGAGGTCCTGACTTCAGTGTTCGCTCTGCTGGAAAAACACCGCTCCCGGGCCTTCACTGCCAGGACCTCTCCCAAGGGCGGCAACCGTGCAGGATGAAGCGGGCTTCTATTCGCCCCTGCACTATCAACCGCAATGGTTATGGCTCGGAATCTTGCTCGTGCTCCTCATCGGGTCCTGGTACGCCTGGATCCTCCTGTCCACCCGCAAGAAGGCTCCCGTCCGCCAAGACGCGCCGGTCCGCCACGTACCTAACCTGGACACGCTACGAGCCGCATGCCTGACGGCAATCGACGCCACAGCAGCCGACGCCGACGCCGGCCGCTTGCCACAGCGCGACGCCCACCAGAGACTCAGTTTCCTCGTGCGGGAGTTCGCCGGAGCGGCCACGGGCCTGCCCTTGACTTCCATGACCCTGGAAGACCTCCACCGCCACGACCTTAAACAACTGGCCACGGGAATAGCCGGCATCTACCCCAACGAATTCGCGCCCCAACCGGTCGATTCCGTCAGGCAGTCCGCAGAAGCCGCACGTCAGGTGGTGCGGGCATGGAACTGAGCTACTGGTGGATCCTTCCCTTGGCCGCAGCAGCGGTGACAGTCACCGCCTGGCTGTACCGCCGTCGTCGTACCCCAGAGACCCGACCCATTGCCCACGGTGAGCGGCTCACCAACCTCCCTGAATACCAGCACGCCCTCCGCCGGCACCGCACACGCTTGGCGCTCGCCGTGATGCTGGGCGCCGTGTTCCTCGCCGCCACCGCCACGGCAGCTGCAAGACCCATCCACCGGTCAACGGAGCAACCGGAAATCAGGAACAGGGACATTGTGCTCTGCCTGGACGTGTCCGGGTCCATGACCAGCACAGACGCCGCCATCGCAGCAGTATTCGAAGACCTGGCCAAGGAATTCGATGGCGAGAGAATCGGCATGGTCATCTTTGACAGCAGCAGCGTTCAACTCTTCCCGCTCACCGACGACTACCAGTACGCCGCCGAGCAACTCACCCAAGCCAAAGAAGCCTTGGACAGCGGCGCAGGGTCCTTCTTTGACGGCACGTGGTACGGGGAAGGGTCCTCTCTCATTGGCGACGGGCTGGCGACGTGCGTACAGAGCTTCCCCGGCACTGACGCAGGGGAGCGCTCGCGATCCGTGGTGCTGGCCACGGACAACTTCCTTTCCGGGGAACCCATCTTCACCCTCGAAGAAGCCTCGGCCCTGGCCGCCGAGAAGAAGGTGAAAGTGCACGCGCTCAACCCCGGCGACATGGACTACGGCGGGCAACCCAATCAGCCAGGGGCCCAGCTCAAGGCAGCAGCCCAACGAACCGGCGGCACCTACTTCACGCTTGATAGCCCGGACGCCGTTCAGGGCATCGTCCAGAAAGTGCAGGAGACCGAAGCCACCAGTTACCTTGCAGCGCCCCGGGTAGTGCTCGACGATGCTCCTGCATGGCCCCTGGGAATTGCTGTGCTGGCCGGTACGGGGATGATCCTGCTCGGATGGCGGTTGGAACCATGACCTTCGCACCCCTTGTTCCATGGCCTTTCCTGGCCATGGCCTGCGTGGCTTTGTTGGGCTTCACGACCTGGACCCTGGTGCGTCGCAAACGAAGCCGGCGGCAACAACCCTGGAAACCTGCAGCCCTGCGCAGTGCCGCCGTGCTCGTTCTGCTCCTTGCAGCACTGCGTCCCGGTTGGACCGGAGGCCAAGCCCAAACCGGCACCGCAGACCTGGACGTTTTCTTCGTGGTGGACACCAGCACCAGCATGGCCGCAGAAGACTACAAGGGCAGCAGCACCCGGCTTTCAGGAGTTCAACAGGACGTCATGGCCATCGCCAAGGAACTCGCCGGAGCCAAGTTCTCGCTCATCACCTTCGACAACAAAGCCACCGTACGCGTACCCCTCACACAGGACGCAACAGCGCTGCAAACAGCCATGGCCACCCTGCAACCCCAAAACAGCAGGTACGCCAAAGGAAGCAGCGTGACCGGCGCGGCGCAACTCCTGAAAGAAAGGCTCCAGACAGCCAAGCAGCAACACCCAGGACGCCCCGCACTGGTCTTTTACGCCGGCGACGGTGAGAACACCAGCACAGAAGCACCGTCGCCCATGGACGCCGGCAACGTGGCCGGGGGAGCGGTGCTCGGGTACGGAACCGGGCAGGGCGGCCGGATGAAGGAAACCTCCAACGCCGACGCCGGATACGTCAGGGACAGAACCTCCGACACCCCGCAGGACGCCCTCTCACGGATCGATGAAGATCAGTTGCGGACCATCGCAGACCAGCTCCACGTCCCCTACACCCACAGGTCAGGAACCGAGCCAACCTCGGACATGTTGAGCCAAGCCCGCCCCGGAGCCATCACCGCGATCACCCACAACGGCCCGGGCCGAGTGGAACTCTACTGGCTGCTCGCCATGGCCGCTTTCCTTCTGGCGATCAACGAACCTTTACGGCACTTGACCGCCCTCCAATCGCTTCGGCCTGCAGTGCGGAAGGAGCCCACCCCATGAACGACGACAACGCACGACGACGACGCCGACGACGGCTGGCGCTCTACTCAGCACCACCTGCGCTGCTGGCGCTCGCAGTTGCCGCGAAGCTCCTGAGCGTTGGTGTGCTGGGCGCCTCCGCCGCAGAGTCCTTTGACGCTGGAGAGCAGGAAGCAGTGGCCACTGCGGCGTCGTGGTTGCAGGTGGCGAACATGCTGGAGCCCCACAAGGGACTTCTCGCCTCCGGGGATGCCCATGTCCTGGCGGGCGACTTTGCCGCTGCGCGAAAACACTTTGAGTCTGCGTTGGAGGTGGGGGCCGGCATTGACGAGTGCAAAGTGCGTGTCAATCTTGTGTTGAGCATCGAGAAGCTGGGGGATGCGGCCGGGGATCCGGACGCTGCGGCCCGCTTGTTCACGGAAGCCAAAGCCGCAGCTGAGAAAGCACCGCCGCAATGCCATGCGGAGGGACCGGCAAATGCAGCGGGAGAGGGAGAGAGTCTCGACGCGGCCCAGGAACGTCTCAACGGCAAAATTTCCGCGGGTGAATCGCCAAGCAAGGATCCCTCCACGTCCGGGCAGGCCACGCAGCCGCCCCCGAACCAGGAGCAACTCCAGCAGCTTGAAGAAAGCGGGCGGCAAGCACAGCTTGAGCGTTCTGAGGGTCAGGAGCGGGGCGAGTACCTGCGGGGGCCGGACAAAGCCCCGGGGGTGGACCGTCCGTGGTGAGCTGTTAAACGAAGTAGTTAGGACTCCCAGAGAATCTCGTCGTCCACCACGCCGTCCTCGTCAGCTGCAGCCACCAACAGTTCGTCCGTGAAGTGTGAGCCGAGGGTGAAGTCCAGTACGAAGTACCGTTCCGGCTGGCCGGGATAGATGGCCACGTGGCCGAGTTTGAGTGCTTTGAGGAAGACGTCGTTGGTGAGCTGGCCTTTGTCGGTGACACCGAAGACGGATTCGAGCTGCTCTTCCTTGAGCTGCGAACAGTGAAAATGGAGGAATTGTTGGGGGTTGGTGCCGTCCTGATCCAGTTCGTCGGCGATCATTTCCCTGACTTGGTCCACGAGTTCAGGCAGGAAGCGCAACCTGTAGTCCACCTTGCGCATGGCCGCCTCATCGAAGTGGTCGTGCGCAGTGACATTGAGGTCCAACTCAAGCTGGTTGCCGCCAAGTTCGTGTCTCGCGACGAAGCAATGTTCACGCCCGTGGTTGAGCTCGATCTCCCCAAAATGTTTGCTCGCTACCTTGCCCATGTGATCAATCTAACCCCATCAACGGGCGGGTTCCAGCACTTCGCGCCAATTCACCTCGGGAGGTTGCGGCCCTTGACAGGAGCGGATTTCAGGGGGTGAAGGCCGCTCTTTCCCGACGTATCCCTGAGGGTGTCTGCAAGCAGCTGTGTGAACAACTGCACTTGGGCCGTCCGTTTTTCGTTGATCAGCAGGGCGAACACGTTCCGCGCCAGCCGGATGTCCGGGACGTCGAGAACCACGACGCCGGGTGGCCGGTTCCGCAGCGCCAATTCCGGTACCAGCGAGGCACCGAGACCGGCGGCGGTCATCTCCAAACTCGCATGGAAGTCGTCGCTGTAAGCCACAACTCGGGGGTGAAGGTTGCAGCTGGCGAAGAGGCGTTCTATCACCAGGGCATCGCTGGTGCCGGGGTGGTGGATGATCCACGGCATGTCGGACAGATGGGCGGCCTCGATCTCGGCGTCCTCCCGGATTTTCCAGGACGCAGGCAGCACCACCCGGAAGTCGTCGTCGCCAATCCACTGGCGTTCCAACGAATGCGGCCACGCCAGGCCGGACTGGCCAACCTGATAGACCAGCGCCACATCCAGTTCGCCGCCGCTTCGCAGGCCCTGAATGGTTTGGGCGGGTTCGGCTACGGACACTTTCAGCTCAATACCCAGGCCATTCCATCGTTCATTCCGGATAATGTCCGGCAGCACGTAGGTGGCCAGGCTGGGGAAAATACCCAGCCTCAGCTCCTGGGCGGGGGAGTCGTTGGTCCTTGAGGCTGCTGCCATGAGAGCCTCGACGTCGGTCAGCACCTTGGACGCGTGCCGGGTCATGGTCACCGCGGCCTCCGTTGGCACAACGCTGCGGGCTGACCGCTGGAAGAGCTCGACGCCGGTATCGCGTTCCAGCGCGGCCATCTGTTGGGAGACTGCCGAAGCTGTGTAGCCGAGTTGGGCGGCAGCGGCTGCGAAGGAACCCAGCCGGGTGACCTCCATCAAGGTGCGGAGATGGAGAAGGTTGACCATCAGCCGATTTTAGCTGTTCGCCACGCCACATTTTCAAAGTGTCACGACACGCCGTATCCCGGCGACACGCTGAAGATTAAATGTGGCTAAGTAGTCCACAGGGTGTGGATGACATCTCTCAATTTGCCGGAATCACGGACATTTTGAGGACCCTTGCCTGTGGACGAGCAGTGGATTGAATGACATACTTGTAATACATCATCTTGGGGTTCCAGTTCGGCGCTTGCACTACATGTAGTATCGATTTACGGATTGAGCGGGAAACCAGCGCAAGACAAAATCAGAGCGTGTTGGCTGTCACGGCAGCCCGCGGGCCGGTATCGGATTCAGTAATTAGTTCCGGTTGAGCCCGCCAGATACGAAGAGAATCAGACTTCAACTTAGGGGACAGGGATCATGACCGTAACGGTTTACACGAAGCCGGCCTGTGTTCAGTGCAACGCAACCTACCGCGCACTCGACAAGAAGGGCATTGCCTACCAGAGTGTGGACATCTCCCAGGACGCCGAGGCCCTTGAGCGCCTCAAGGCACTGGGCTACATGCAGGCACCGGTTGTCGTCACCGAGCAGGACCACTGGTCTGGTTTCCGCCCGGACAAAATCGAGGAACTGGCCCAGGCCGTTTCCTCCGTGGCCTAAGTTTCATTCAGACTTCGCCACCACAGCACTCTAAGAATTCCTATGTAGTAGAGGTGACTCCCATGGCACCGCTGGCAGCGGCACCCGTACGCGATGCTGCGGAAGCTGTGACCACGAGGAGTCACCTCATCTACTTTTCCTCGACCTCCGAGAACACCAAACGATTCGTCCAGAAGTTGGGCACGGATGCAGCACGCATCCCGCTCTATGCCCAGGATGCCCCGCTTCGAGCACTCGAACCCTTCGTCCTTGTACTGCCCACTTATGGCGGAACGAACGGCGAAGGTTCCGTGCCGAAGCAGGTCATCAGATTTCTCAACGATCCCAGGAACAGGGAACTGATCCGCGGTGTTATTGGAGCAGGAAACACTAATTTCGCGGACAACTACTGCGCGGCAGGGGACATCATCTCCGTCAAGTGCAACGTGCCGCATCTTTACAAATTTGAACTCATGGGAACGCCGGAAGACGTTCAGCGGGTCAACGAAGGGCTGGAAAAGTTTTGGACACAACTGTCGCAGAAACAGAAGTAACCGGGGGCGCTGTGGACACGGTTAAGAAGCCGCTGCCTGAGGCTTTCAAGGGGTTGGGTTATCACGAGCTCAACGCCATGCTGAACCTGTATGGCCCTAACGGCGAGATCCAGTTCGAAGCTGACCGTGAAGCTGCGCACCAGTACTTCCTGCAGCACGTGAACAACAACACGGTGTTCTTCCACGACCTGGAAGAGAAGCTCGATTACCTGGTGAAGAACCAGTACTACGAGCGCGAAACCCTTGACCAGTACACGATGAACTTCATCCGTGACCTCTTCAACCGCGCGTACAAGAAGAAATTCCGCTTCGAGACCTTCCTCGGCGCCTTCAAGTTCTATACGTCCTACACGCTGAAGACTTTTGACGGCAAGCGTTTCCTGGAGCGCTACGAAGACCGCGTCTGCATGGTTGCATTGCACCTGGCACGCGGCGACGAAGACCTGGCCAACCGCCTCGTTGACGAGATCATTGACGGCCGTTTCCAGCCGGCTACTCCCACGTTCCTCAACGCCGGCAAGGCACAGCGCGGCGAGCTCGTCTCCTGCTTCCTGCTCCGCATCGAAGACAACATGGAGTCGATCGCCCGCGCCATCAACTCCGCGCTCCAGCTCTCCAAGCGTGGCGGCGGTGTAGCGCTTTCACTCACCAACATCCGCGAGCACGGCGCACCGATCAAGCAGATCGAAAACCAGTCCTCCGGCGTCATCCCCGTGATGAAGCTCCTCGAAGACAGCTTCTCCTACGCCAACCAGCTCGGTGCCCGCCAGGGTGCAGGTGCGGTGTACCTGCACGCCCACCACCCGGACATCCACCGCTTCCTGGACACCAAGCGCGAGAACGCCGACGAGAAGATCCGCATCAAGACGCTCTCCTTGGGCGTTGTGGTTCCGGACATCACGTTCGAGCTCGCCAAGAAGAACGAGGACATGTACCTCTTCTCCCCGTATGACGTGGAGAAGGTCTACGGTGTTCCGTTCTCCGATATTTCGGTGACCGAGAAGTACTACGAGATGGTTGACGATTCCCGGATCAAGAAGACCAAGATCAGCGCCCGCGAGTTCTTCCAGACCCTCGCGGAGATCCAGTTCGAGTCCGGCTACCCGTACATCATGTTCGAGGACACCGTGAACCGGGCCAACCCGATTGACGGCAAGATCACCATGAGCAACCTGTGCTCGGAGATCCTGCAGGTTTCCTCACCGTCCATTTACGCCGAGGACCTCAGCTACGAGACCGTGGGTAAGGACATTTCCTGCAACCTCGGTTCCATGAACATCGCCAAGACCATGGACTCGCCGGACTTTGGCCGCTCCATCGAGACGTCCATCCGCGCCCTCAGCGCTGTGTCCGATATGTCGTACATCAACTCGGTGCCGTCCATCGCCCAGGGCAACGCCCAGAGCCACGCAATCGGCCTTGGCCAGATGAACCTCCACGGCTACCTTGCCCGCGAGCACGTCCACTACGGTTCCGAAGAGGGCCTGGACTTCACCAACATTTACTTCTACACGGTGCTGTTCCACGCTCTGCGCGCTTCCAACCGTCTTGCCATTGAGACCGGCCAGAAGTTCGGCGGCTTCGAGAAGTCCACCTACGCGTCCGGTGAATTCTTCGACAAGTACACCGAGCAGGAATGGGTTCCGGCTACGGAGCGCGTCAGCGAGCTCTTCGCCGGCCACCACATCCCTACCCAGGATGACTGGCGTGAGCTGAAGGCTTCCGTCATGGAGCACGGTATCTACAACCAGAACCTCCAGGCTGTACCGCCTACGGGTTCCATCAGCTACATCAACAACTCCACGTCCTCCATCCACCCGGTGGCCGCCAAAATCGAAATCCGCAAGGAAGGCAAGATCGGCCGCGTCTACTACCCGGCGCCGTACCTGACCAACGACAACCTGGAGTATTACCAGGATGCCTACGAAATCGGCTACGAGAAGATCATCGACACCTACGCCGCTGCCACGCAGCACGTGGACCAGGGCCTGTCCCTGACGCTGTTCTTCAAGGACACCGCCACCACGCGCGATATCAACAAGGCGCAGATCTACGCATGGCGCAAGGGCATCAAGACCCTCTACTACATCCGTCTCCGCCAGATGGCCCTTGAAGGGACCGAGGTTGAGGGCTGTGTTTCATGTGCGCTATGACGGTGGTGTTCCACTGCTGCGGAAGCTGCGTTAAGTAGGAGTTAAAAGTTTGAGGGGCTGTGCTCGAACACAGCCCCTCAAGAAAGTCCCGGATTCGAGACCGTTCCAATACCTAACTTGGACTGTCGAGTCTACAGGAGTTGTAGGTCGTCTGTCGACGGCCCTCCTTCCGGGCATAGCTTCGGAAGGAGGAGATGGTAATGGCTACAGTGCGACGCACGATTCGCCGGACCATCCGCATCACGGTTCGCCCGCTCTAGGGTCAACCATTCAATTCACGACTCGACAGGGAGGAGGTAATACAAATGGCTAAAGGTTCATACCGCAGCGCCAAAACTGGTCGCTATGTGACGCCGAAGTACGGCAAGTCACACCCGTCAACCACCGTCAAGGAATCAAAGTAGTCCACGCGGTTCCGTGGCGCCAAAAGCTATGAGTGGGTCCGCCTATGCGGCCCACTCATAGTTGTGTTTGTGCAGGTTTCTCCGTGAAACCCAGCCGTGTGAACACGCACACTTCTAAGAACTTTAAAACTACATACGAGGTCTGATGCGACTAGGATTGAGAGCTAGAAGCCGCTCTGCTCTGGCGCGCAAACCATCGGTGAAGGGAATCACATGACCGAGAAGGTCAAGCTGCTGACACATGTCGAGGCCATCAACTGGAACAAAATCCAGGACGATAAGGACGTGGAAGTCTGGAACCGACTGGTCAATAACTTCTGGCTTCCTGAGAAGGTGCCGCTATCCAACGACGTCCAGTCCTGGCACACCCTGACGCCGGCCGAGCAGCAACTCACGATGCGCGTGTTCACTGGACTCACACTCTTGGACACGATCCAGGGCACGGTCGGCGCCGTCTCGCTGATTCCCGATGCGATCACCCCGCACGAAGAAGCCGTGTACACCAACATCGCCTTCATGGAGTCTGTGCACGCCAAGTCCTACTCGTCCATCTTCTCTACCTTGTGCTCCACCAAAGAGATTGACGACGCCTTCCGCTGGTCGCTCGAAAACGAGAACCTGCAGAAGAAGGCGCAGATCGTCATGGATTACTACCAGGGCGACGATCCCCTGAAGCGCAAGGTTGCCTCCACCCTGCTGGAGAGCTTCCTGTTCTACTCGGGCTTCTACCTGCCGATGTACTGGTCCTCACGTGCCAAGCTCACGAACACGGCAGACCTCATCCGCCTCATTATCCGCGACGAGGCCGTCCACGGTTACTACATCGGCTACAAGTTCCAGAAGGGCTTGGAGAAGGTTTCCGAGGCCCGCAAGCAGGAAATCAAGGACTACACCTTCGAGCTACTCTTCGAGTTGTACGAAAACGAAGTCCAGTACACGCACGACCTCTATGACGGAGTAGGCCTGGCCGAGGACGTCAAGAAGTTCCTGCACTACAACGCCAACAAGGCCCTCATGAACCTGGGCTACGAGGCCATGTTCCCGGCATCCGTCACCGACGTGAACCCGGCCATCTTGTCGGCTCTGTCCCCGAACGCTGACGAGAACCACGACTTCTTCTCCGGCTCGGGCTCCTCCTACGTGATTGGCAAAGCTGTCAACACGGAGGATGAGGACTGGGAGTTCTAGACAACACGCGACATTCTCGGCGAAATGACAACGCTTATTGTTCCTTGGCCGAACGACCTGTCAGATATTCGGCCCCGCACCGTTGCGCGCGGGGCCGAATTAGATCGCGTCTTGTTCTTCTGAGTTCCCTATCTTTATGCGGACTTGAGTGAGTTATGCTCTATAAGCCGGTGATTGCGACGGCAGCAGTTGATGGCACTGCAGCCAGGCTTGATGCGTTCAGATGAGCAATGAAATCTCGCCCTTTAGCCACGGCTTCTCCTCGAAGACCGCTAGTGCCAATGTAATCAGTGAAGGCATCCAGAGCAGTCACCACTGCCAATTTCACATCCTCGTCTGTGGGCAGGTTGTCACGTTTGGCGATGGACTTTAGGGAGCTCACAGAACTGACGGTCCTCCCGGCCATCAAGATCGTCAGCGCAGTTAGTGTGTGGAAGCGAAGGTTGTTGCGGGTCGCTCTGTCTTGAATCTTAGACGCCAGTTCGCGGTCTACGGCGGCTTGGCTCTCAACTACCCAGAGATAAACTTCAAGAGGAACCCCAGGATCAAAAATGCTTCGGTAGACGTCGTCTTTTTTGATTACACTTCCGGGCCGAGCCCTTGCGTCATCAGGTCGGTTGAGGCCAGCGGCCATAAGCGATTGTGCTAGCGAGAGAATGCCAACGATACGACTGACTTTCTTACCAGCATTTTTATAAAAATTCTTGCGTCGATCGTAGTACCACTCAGCGCTTAGAAGGAACTGTTCGATATCTCGCTGGATAGTTTCCGTGGCATACAATGAGGCGTCTGTGACAGCCGTCTGGCGATTTGTTGCCCGAATTACCTGGTCTCTGCGGTCCTCGTCGTCTGTCATCAGAATCCGGATCAAGATCTTATGGTCAAAGGCAGGATGACCTTTAGGCAAATCCTTCAGAGTCTCAAAAATAGTGTTGGATGTCTGGAGGCCATTAACAACTTGGGGGTCTACTACTGAGACTGTTTTATCTACTAAATTCACTCTAGTTGCGACTATGGTGACCCCATTATTCTTCCACCAAAAGGGCGCGCTCTCCTGGTCCACTAGTGACTCACGTATTTCCTTATTAACGGCAACTTCCCCCTGGTAGTCCCGGACATTCCACTCGAAAATCCGGCTGAGGAGTTTCGGTTCTGCATCCGTTCCGTCACTTCCAGTTGGCTCTTCAGATTCTGTGAGGAAGTCGAAGTAGTCCCGCAATGATGCCAAAACGACGAGGCCATTGCCGCTCTTCGAAGCCTCATCTACCTTCAATTCGAACGCAGTTTTTGGTCGCTCCCGGTATAGTTCCAGCACTTCGGTCGCTCCTAAGAGGGACACTTTTCCTGTGGCCCCAGATACGACTGAGGCAAAGTCATTTTCGAGGATCCTCGCCTTATTTGAAATTTGGGCGTAAACGTTGTCCGTAGAACCAAGGGTTGTAAACTTGAACTCAATGCCTACGCTTGGAATCTGAGCGGCAAGGTTACGGAGCAAGCGGCGGAAAATGTCGATTTGTTCAACGACGTCATCATTGAAGTGCTGCGCCAAGTCATCTGCTGACTTTGAAAGGTCTAGAAACGCTCTACATGACGAGACAACCTTATCAATAGCAACTTCTTCAAATCCCTTTTTTTGTTTGGCTTGGATGAGCACCAGTGTGATTTTTGGTTGATCAAAGCTCCGCGCATTCTTCCTGTCCAGCGCGCGATGGTCGATTCCAACAAGTTCCTTATCTAAGAACGTGTAAACAGCATCAAGTCCTCCGTCATTTCCACCACCTATTATTCCCTGAATAACATCATGGATACTTAGGTCCCAATGCTTCATAACAAGTTCGGAGCAGAAGATTTCAAATGCCTCACCCTTGCCCTCGTCTGGGTAATTATCCTCGTGCCAAGCAGCAAAAATATCTCCAACTAAGACTAAATCGTTCGCGTATGCCAAGAATTTCCCCTTTTGATTATTTGAACTGCAAGATCGAAGTGAGTTGATTGCAATGAATGCATCCACCACGGACGATTGTGAACAATTTGACGGCATTGCCACAATTGGAGTCAACGCATGCCTGCTGCGCTGTTCTGTCCACAGCAAGTTCATTCGCCGCGGTTGTAAAGTGCTTTACGCAGGAAGTCCTCCTCCGTGATCGCCTATGAACAGACTACTGGCACTAACTGTTCATGCTTCGCAAGACACCTAAATCTGCGGTTTGCTGACTACTTTGAGTTCGTAAATTGGGGACTTAAAGCAAGTTGTTCGTGTAACCGAGTACGCCAATCTCGAAGCGAATGCAACGCTGATCAGGCGAAGGCAATGAGGGAACGCTCTCTAGGGGATTGCCATGGGGGCTCCGCGTTGGCGTGGTCAGAGCAAGCACGAAACGAAAAAAGGGGCTGTGTACGCGGCGGCATAGCTTGTACCTCATCCAAGCGGATTTATTCAAGGAATTGCGCTGCTAGAGTCCCGGTTCCGTGTGGCAGAAGCTGAGTAGGCAGCCGCCATCCCAGTTTTTGACCGAGTGAGCAGGAGCGCAGTTACAGCGACGCATCCGATAGTGACGGGTCCGATGTTAGGGCCGACTCCGATAAATGTGGTTGTTCGTGTCCGGGTAGGGGTGGGGCTTTGGCTTGGTAGGTGTGGCCTGTGGGGGTGGTGATTTCCAGGGTGTGCACGCCATGCGTACCCCCATGCAGGGATGCCGTGGTCCAGCCGGGGTGTTCTTTGGTGTGGTTGCAGGCTTCGCATAGTCCTGCGCCGTTGGTGAGGTTCGTTTTTCCGCCGGACTGCCAGGAAACCACATGGTCGATGTGCCGGATGGGCGCGTCGCAGTACGGGGTGCGACAGGTGTCGTCACGGGTTTCGATCAATCGCCTGAGCCGGCCGGTAAAGAGCCGGGCCTTGGAGTCCGTGGCAAGGAGTTCACCAGTGCCCGGCGCTGTATAGAGCCGACGAAGCCACACGGCGAGCCCCGGATCCGGGGCTTCCTGCACTTCCTGTCCTGCCTTGCTCGGCTCCTGTGCTGTCTGTACGTGACTGGGCTTAGCTGGCCCTGAGCGGGAAGTTGCCCGTCCGGTGTTTGCCTGTTCGGAGTTCGCTGGCGGCCTTGAGTTTGCGGCTTGCCCCAACCCCAGGAGCTTCCTTCCCCATTCGGCCGGGACGATTCCGTAGCCCTTCAGCCGTGCCGGTTCGCTGTCTCCCTGAAACAGGGTCCGGTCGGTCATCACAAGGTCCAGGTTGATCCCCGAAAACCCGCCTGGGGTCCCGGTGATGCGTTCGACGAGGGTGTCGGCCATGACCTGACCGCGCGTCGGGACAGCACCCGGACCGGAAACATCACCTGAACCGGAAGCACCACCCGAACCGGTGCCGCCGATGGAACGGGCCACATCAGCGGCCCGGGTCAACGCCGCATAAACAGCCACACCCTGAGCCACCGGCAACAACGCCGTCAAATACGTCATGGTGTCCGGCGCCGGACGCAGACTCACCGTCCGCTCAGAAGCCGCACGGGCCGCACGACCGGCCACCGAGCGCGGATCCCGACGATACGCAGCAGCCTTCACCGCAGCAACAATCGCCCTATCGCCCTTCCCCTCAAACGTCCCGGCATCAGCAGCCAACTCCTCATCCACCGCAGCTCGATCCTCCACGGACAAGCAGGCGGTTTCCTTCACCAACAACGTGGCACGACATTCATTCAAGAGCCCGGACTGCAACGCAGCCAACGTGTGAGGCATCTCCACAACAAGCGCCTTCGCCAAGCCAAGCAACCTGGACCCACGATTCGGGGACTCCCGCCGAGCCAACGCCACCTGAGCCCCCACCCCCTGACCACGCTCGGACACAGGAACACCAGCCTCAGCCTGCTCAGCGCGCTGGGCAAGATCAAAAGCCACAGCAACCCGCGCCTGCAAAGCCGTGATAGCCGACTTCATCTCCTCCAACACCCGCAACTGCTCCATCAGATCCGCGCTAACGCTGCCGGACTGAGACAAGCCTCGGGAGATGGCAGGAAGATGCGCAGCGGACACCGCTGCCTTCGCTTGCCTTTCCCGGATCTGCTTCATGTCATAACTCTGGCAGGGGGCACTGACATTATTAGAGACTTCGCTCTCTCCCGGGGAGGTACGGCAGATCTCCTTCTGAACCATCCCGCCCTTGTCCGCGTCTTTGCATCAGGGGAGGATATTCCACATCGTCGGGAGGTTCGCCATGGTGCAGCTTGAGAAGTTTGAAAAGTACTTGATCGAGGAGTTCTATGATGACTACCGGTCGGGGGAGATGTCGCACAAGACCTTCACCAGGCGGGTGGCGTTCATGATGGGCAGCATGACGGCGGCTGCGGCGGCCATGACGTTGGTGGGCTGTACGCCGCAAGAGGTTCCCCGAACCACGGACCCGATGCCCACGCCGTCGCCCACGTCGTCCGCGGCCACGCAGGGAACTGCGGCGTCACCTGGGAACGCCACAACTGCAGTTCCCAATGCGAAGAGCCCGTTGTCTGTTCCGGAGGGTGCTGCCGGACTGGTAACTGCTACGGCGACGTTCACATCGGGCGGGACTGAGATCAGCGGCTACCTTGCCCGGCCGGAGGGAACTCAGAAGGGACCCGCGGTCCTGATCTGCCATGAGAACAGAGGCCTCACACCACACATCCAGGACGTTGCCCGGCGCTTCGCCAAGGAAGGCTACGCGGCGTTGGCACTGGACCTCCTCAGCAGGGAGGGCGGCACGTCGAACATGGACCCTGATTCCGTCCCAGGTGCACTTACTCAGGCAGGCGCACAGCGACACGTCAACGACTTCAAAGCTGCTTTCGAGTTCCTCAACGGTCAGGACTTCGTCGAAGAGGGCCGCATCGCCATGGTTGGCTTCTGCTTCGGAGGCGGCATCACGTGGCAGGCATCCACTGACATCCCCGCCCTCAAAGCGACGTCGGCTTTCTATGGTCCCGCGCCGGATCTGGCCAAGGTGCCCACCATCAAGCCGGCCGTGTTCGGTGTCTATGCCGAGAAGGACGCGCGCATCACCGGAGTGATGCCCCAACTCCAGCAGGCCTTGGACGGGACACCGGTCAAGCATGAGCTCAAGGTCTACCCGGGCGTGGACCACGCCTTCCACAATGACACCGGCGAACGCTACGTCGAGGCGCAGGCCACAGCAGCATGGAATGACACCCTGGCATGGTTCAAGGACAACGTCTGACTTACCCCTGCAGCCGCGCAGCTTCGGATGCCAACTCCGCTTCCAAAGTCTGGATACTCGGAAGGCTGGCCACCAGTTCATCCGGCAGGGAATCCGCGAGGGAGGTTCGCCACTCAGCGATGCCCACGGGAGCGTTGAATCCACGCAGGGCATATTCGGCCACCACGCTGTTCTTCTCTTTGCACAGCAGCAAACCGATGGTTGGCTTGTCCTCCGGATGCGCCATGAGGTCATCCACGGCCGCCATGTACATACCCAGCTGACCAAGGAATCCAGGTTCGAACTTCACGGCCTTGAGTTCGATCACCATGTAGCAGCGCAGTTTCAGGTGGTAGAACAGCAGGTCTGCGAAGAACTCGTCGCCAGCAATCTCCAACCGGACCTGCTCGCCAACAAACGCAAAACCCTGCCCCAACTCCAGTAAGAACTTCTCCACATGTTTCACCAATTGCAGCTCCAGGTCCCGTTCGGTGTGGCGCTCACTCATGGCCAGGAAATCAAAGACGTAGGGATCTTTGGTGGCTTGCTGAGCCATGTCCGAGTCCGCAAGCATCATGGTGGACTTGAAGTTGGTGATCGCCTGTCCTGAGCGCTCGTGCAAGCGGGTTGCGATTTGGTGTGTGAGCACGTTGCGGGACCATCCGTGCTGGCCGGCCGCCGCCGCGTACCAAAGCCGCGTGGCGGCGTCGTCGAGCTTCTCCAGCAAGGCGATCTGGTGGTACCAGGGCAATGTTGCAAGCGGTGCTTGCAACATTGGAAAGTCCGGCCATGCCTGCGCGAAGCTCTTCATATACCGCAGGTTTCTGGGGGAGAAGCCCTTCGCTTCGGGGAAACGGGACCGGATGTCCGCAGACAACCGTGTGACCACTTTGGCGCCCCAGCCTTGTTCGGATTCGCGCTCGGCAAGTTGCCGACCAATGCTCCAGTACGAATTCAAAAGCTCAGCGTTGGCGGCTGCCTGCGCTCGTGTCCTGCCTCCACGGATTTCCTGCGCAACAGTATGGAGCAGGGCGGGGTACCAGTCGGGCATGGATGAAGCAGCCGGGACCCCCGGAAACGAGGCGTCGGTCGCGAGCTCTTGGGACGGCATGTGTCTCCTGTCGATTGCTGTTGGCATCAAACTGTTGGCAACAAACTATGGGGAGGCACTGACAAAATAGTGGGGTGAGTGATGCCGGTGAATTCGTGGACTACACGCTGCAGATGGAGTCCACGTGGGAGAGAGCTGAAGAGCTCAGTGAGCGTCTGGGTGGCCGCCTGAAGGTCTACGGCGCGTCCGTGGGTGCCATAAGGGGAACCGTGAGGGATACGCTCAAGCGGTATAAGAACCTCAGCCACGACGACATCACGGCACTGAGTTCGGAACTGTGGGAAGAGCCGGTCTTTGAGCGTCGCCTCGCAGCTGTGGTTCTGTTGCAGACCAAGGTGCGCATCCTGGTCAACACGGACCTGACCCGCATCGAGGGGTTCATCAGGAGCGCCGGCACCAGGGAATTGGTGGACCCGCTGGCCAAGGATGTGGTGGGACCCCTGCTGGCCCGGCTTGAGGGTTTGGCGAGGGAAAGGGCCGAGCGGGTTTTGGAGCGTTGGGCGAGTGATCCGGACCCTGAACTGCAACACGCCGCGGCCCTCGCCGTGGCACCCTAAGCCCTTGATAAGCACCAGCGAGGCGCCTAGCGTTTCCCTCAACACATGCCAGTGGATTGGGAGGCGGGTTGTTTGATGAAATCGCTGTGGTTGGACCGCGAATCCCCGTTCACCTCTGATGCGCTTCCCGACGAAAAGCACTATGACACGATTGTGGTTGGCGCGGGCATCACAGGAATGGTGACAGCGCTGCTGTTGTCCCGGTCCGGCCAGCGTGTGGTGGTTTTCGAAGCCCGCACGGTGGGGGCTGTGAGTACCGGTAACACCACAGGCAAGCTCAGCCTCCTGCAGGGAGGTGTGCTCTCCGCGCTGCGCAGCCAGTACTCCTTGAAGGTGGTCAAGGCGTATGTTGAGGCGAACAAGAGCGGGCAGGCGTGGCTCATGCAATATCTGGAGCAGCAAGGCGTTCCGTTCCAGCGCCGGACTGCGGTCACCTTCGCAACCTCCGACGACGGCGGGCAGCGGCTCCGCAAAGAAGCTGCGGTTTCGCGGGACGCCGGTCTCGACGTCCATTTCAGCCGTGACGCGGGGTTGCCGTTCCGCGTGGTGGAGGCGTTGGAATTGGAGGGCCAAGCGCAGATCCATCCGATGGAAGTGCTGGACACTCTCGCCAGGGACATCCGGGCGCATGGCGGGATCATTGTTGAGGGTGTCCACGTGCAGAATGTGGGCTCGGAACACCCCATGGAAGTCTCCACGTCCACGGGCGCCTTCACCGCGGATACCGTGGTGCTGGCCACCGGATCACCCATTCTGGACCGCGGGCTGTACTTCACCAAGCTCGAGCCTCACCGCTCCTACGCAGCAGCTCTCCGCCCGCGCGTCGGTTCGGACGTCCCGCAGAGCATGTACCTTTCCATCGATTCCCCCACACGCTCCCAGCGGACCCACCCCACTGCGGAGGGAGACTTGCTCCTGGTGGGTGGCTACGGGCACACCGCTGGCCGGGCGGCGTCACCGAAACACCATCTGGACGAACTGCTCGGGTGGGCCAAACAGCACTATCCCGGAGCAGAGGTCACCCACACCTGGTCTGCCCAGGACTACCAAGCCACCAACTTGATGCCCTTCTTTGGCAAGTTGCCCAGGGGACATGGCAGGATCCTGTTCGGTACTGGCTATAACAAGTGGGGGATGAGCAACGGTGTCGCGGTCGCGCTGTCCATTACATCGGACATCCTGGGCGGCCAGTCAGACTGGGCAACCACCATCCATCACAGGGTCACCTCACCGCAAGGCGCCCTCCAAGCTATCCGGCTCAACGCCGGCACGGCCAAACGAATGATTGAGGACAGGGCAAAAGTCAGGAGCAACCCTGAAATCACGGAGGACACCCATCCCGCGGAGGGGACCGGCGTCGTCGGGCTTTACAAGGGTGAACCGGCGGCGGTGTCCACCGTGGAAGGCAAGGTCTGTATGGTTTCCGCCAGTTGCTCCCACTTGGGCGGCCTGCTGAGCTGGAACGATGCCGAGAAATCCTGGGACTGCCCCCTGCATGGTTCGCGCTTCACTCCAGAGGGCAAGTATCTTGAAGGCCCGGCGACGCATCACCTGCAGATACCGGGACGTGGGAAGGACTAACTCAGCCGATCCACGCGCCGTTGGGCCTGCTGAGCGGTGCGTCGTTGCTGTGCGGCGGCACGTACTGCGAGCTTCTTTCCGGATTCGGCAGCATCGGCATCCCGGGTGAGGCCAATCAGCTCCGCCTCCAGCGTTGCCAACCGGTTCCGGGCCTCATCAATAGCGGACTTCAGGGTTGTTCGACGATCAGCCAACTCGTTGACGAGGTCCCACGCTTCGGACGCTGCTTCCTCGGCACTTTGAGCGAGTTTATCGGCCGCCTCAAAGTCGCTGCGGGCCTCCTCCAATGCCGCCTGCTGCTTGGCGGCCCGGCGCTCGGCCAGGGATGTTGCCTCCTCTTTCGGTTCCTTCTTCTGAGTACCGGATGCTTCTTTGGCAGGCGGCGATGCCTTCCTTGGCGGTTTGATCCCACTCTGTCCGGGAGCCTTCTCTTCAGAGTCGGCGATGTCATCCGGCCCGGATGCTGCTACGGCATCCGTAAGGTCAACGGACTCAAACCCGCTGCCACTCAACCCACGTACCAACCGGCCGGTCACCACTGCTGCTGCGGCACCGGCGTCAGCCATCGCCGCCCTCATGGTCTGTTCGACATCCGCTACTGCGGCCGCACTCATTGGTGCGCCCAGCCCGCTTGCCAAGTCCTTGGCGGCGGCAACGGCCGATGTCAGTTGCCCCTGGCGCTGCTGCCCGAGTTCGCGAAAGGCCGCGGCGTCGGCTTCCTCCTGGGCGGTTCGCAGAGAATTGCCAAAACGCACGACGCCGTCAATCACCTCGGGCTTGTGGACGGCCAGCATGTTGATGGCCCAGGCGCCGGCGGTTGGCTTGGGGAAACGGCCAATCTCCCGTGCCAGGTCCTTATCGCCGCGGTCCTTGGCCTGACGTGCCAATGCGGTGCGCTCAGCCGTGAAGTCCCGGGGCATCACGGCGTAGAGCTCTTGGGCGGCATCGCGGAGATCCATGGATTCATCCTAGGGTTTTACCGGGCCGGCATCGGGGACCGAGTCCTTATTCTCCGAATCCTTAGGGTAGCCTAAGTCGAGTGGATCAGATCATGAGTTTGCCCTTCGGTGTCGCTCTTGTGGCGCTCTTCGCCATTGTCATGATCCGCGTTAACGCCACCTACTGGATTGGGCGGGGCGCCGTAGCCGGTTTTTCGCACACCCGCTTCGGCAATTCCCTCCAGGGACCCAAAGCAGCCCGCGCCCAAGCCCTGATTCAGCGATGGGGCCCGTACGCCGTCGTACTTTCTTTTCTAACTATTGGCCTCCAGACTGCCATCAACCTCGCAGCCGGCGCTGCCCGCATGCCGCTCCGACGCTATCTTCCCGCCGCTGTAGCAGGTTCTGTCATCTGGGCACTGCTGTACGCGACGATTGGTCTTGCTGCTTTGGAAGCGTGGTTGGCGGTAGCGGCAGCGTCACCTGTTGGAGCTGCGGTGGGTGTGGCGGCCTTGGCGGCAGGCGTCGTCTGGGTTGTCGTGTTTCGTCGGCGTCGGGCGAGCGTCAAATCAGCGGATACAGTGGTCTGAGTTCTACAGTTGGATCGGCGAAAGGCCTGGGTTGACTACTGCATTACCGGAACTGGCGGACGGCGACTTCTACTACGAATCTCTGGGCGAGGGCCGCTACCGGTCCACCATTCACGCCCAGGGTGCGTGGAATCCTCACGAGCAACACATGGCTCCCGCCTCGGGCATCATCGCCGATGCCTTGCTCCGTCATGAACCACGCGAAGACGTCCGCCTGGCGCGGATCAGTTACGAGATTCTCGGGCTTATTCCTGGTGGTGAATTCCACGTCACCAGTTCCACCCTGAGGCCGGGGAGGACCATTGAGCTTATCCAGGCAGAGCTTTCGGCAGGAGGCCGAGTGGCCATCCGTGCCACCGCCTGGCGAATGATCACCAGTGACACCAGCGCCGTGGCCGCGGTTGAAGACGATTCGATGCCGGCCCCCGATGAATGTAAGCCGTGGGATGGGGCAAGCGTCTGGCCCGGGGGTTACATCCGGTCCTTGGAGATGCGCATTGGCGAGGGACACCGTCCGGGATCGGGCAAGGTGTGGATCCGGACGTCCCATCCGCTCACAGATCAAAATGACAGTACTGAGCTGGCCCGTTTGATGGGTTTGGTTGACACGGCCAATGGGATCGCGGCCCGTGTTCCGCCTGGAGAAAACAGCTATATCTTCCCGAACGTGGACCTGCAGATCCATATGTACAGGGCGCCGGCTGGTGAATGGTTGGGCTTGGACAACAAAGTGTCCTTTGGTGCCGATGGCATCGGCCTGACCTCCACCGTTCTCCATGACCTCAACGGACCCTTTGGTCGCGCCGAGCAGATCCTGACCTTGAGGAAAAGCTAATGGGCGTCCCGGAACCAGGTTCCCGCCAGCTAACGGCCTACCGCCAAAACGAATCCATGGGCGCGGCGGCAGACCTCGATTTTGCCTTGGAGCTGCTTCAGCGTGCCCGTCACGGCAAGCTTGGCCCGTCTCTTCGCCTGTACCGGCCGCAGCCTACCGTCGCTTTCGGTCAGCGCGATGCGAACCTGCCTGGTTTTCAGGCTGCGGAGGAGGCTTGCCGGAAGCTCGGCTTCGAGCCCCTCATTCGGAAAGCCGGGGGCCGCGCTGCTGCATACCATCAAGGGACCTTGGTGATCGACCACATCGAACCTCATCCTGATGCGATCGTTCGTGCCAAGGCCCGCTTTTCGGAGTTTGGTGAGCTGCTGGCCGGTGCGCTCCGCAGTGTGGGTGTTCATGCCGCCGTCGGTGAGATTCCTGGGGAGTATTGTCCTGGGGAGTTCAGCGTTCATGGCGAGGACCCTGATTTCCCTGCGCACCGCATCAAGCTCATTGGCACTGCCCAGCGGGTCGTTTCCGGAGGCTGGCTTTTCAGTTCCGTGATTGTGGTGGAAGATTCCAAACCCATCCGCGAGGTCCTGGCAGCGAGTTACTCGGCGCTCGGCTTGGACTGGGATCCTGCCACGGCCGGGGCAGCCAATGACCTGCTACCGCATCTGGATGTTCAGACTGTTGAGGACGCCGTGATTGAGGCTTACCGCGGGTACGCGGACGTCGTCGACGGCGACTTCCGCAGTCTGGTGGGGTAAGGGGCAAACCCCACCAGACTGCAGAGGTACCTCGGGTGCGTCAGTGCCCGCGGGCGATCCATTCATCCAGGTGCGGCTTTTCAGCGCCGATGGTGGTGGAATCACCGTGCCCTGTGAGGACCACGGTTTCCTCCGGCAAGGCGAGCAGCTTGGTCCGGATGGACTCGATGATGGTGGGGAAATCGCTGTAGGAGCGTCCCGTCGCGCCGGGTCCGCCTTGGAAAAGCGTGTCTCCGCTGAAGAGTGTTTCATTGCCGGCCAGGTGGAATGACACGGACCCGGGCGAGTGGCCGGGAGTGTGGATCGCTTTCAACGTTGCGCCGGCAACAGTGAACTCGTCGCCGTCCACGATCGCCACATCCGGTTCGACGTCGGGGAACACTGCCTTCCACAACATCCAGTCTTCCTGGTGCAGGTGGATGGGCGCTGTGACGAGGTCCCGGAACGCGCCCGCGGAACTGATGTGGTCATCATGGCCGTGCGTCAGCAAGATGGCTTTGACGGTTCGGCCACCCACGGCCTGGCGAATTGCTTCGGGGTTGTGGGCGGGGTCGATGACGATGCATTCTGAGTCGTCGCCGATGATCCAGACGTTGTTGTCCACGTCCCAGGTTCCGCCGTCGAGGGAGAACGTCCCGGAGGTGACGACGCGATCTATGGTGACGTTGCCGGCGCTCACAGCTCAACCACCGATCGGAGGACAGCGCCATCGTGCATCTTGTCGAACGCTTCTTCCACCTGGTTGATGGTGATGCGCTCGGTGACAAAGGCGTCCAGGTCCAGCTTGCCCTGTTTGTACAGGTCCACCAGCATGGGGAAGTCCCGGGAGGGCAGGCAGTCGCCGTACCAGGATGACTTGAGTGATCCGCCGCGGCCGAAAACATCCAGCAGCGGCAGTTCCAAGGTCATCTCCGGCGTGGGGACACCAACCAGGACAACGGTGCCTGCGAGGTCGCGGGCGTAGAACGCCTGCTTATAGGTTTCGGGACGTCCGACGGCGTCAATCACCACGTCTGCGCCGAAGCCACCTGTCAGAGCCCTGATTTCTTCAATGGGGTCGTTTGCGGATGAATCCACGGTGTGTGTTGCGCCGAGTTCCTTGGCGCGCTCGAGCTTCTTGGCGTCGATGTCCACGGCGATGATGGTGGTGGCGCCTGCGAGCGCGGCGCCGGCGATGGCTGCTACGCCCACTCCGCCGCAGCCGATCACGGCTACGGAGTCGCCTCGCTTGACGTTGCCGGTGTTGAGCGCTGCGCCCAGCCCTGCCATGACGCCGCAGCCGAGGAGCCCCACCGCGGCGGCATCGGCGTCGGGGTCTACCTTGGTGCATTGCCCGGCGGCGACCAGGGTCTTTTCGATGAAGGCGCCGATGCCGAGGGCCGGTGAGAGTTCCGTGCCGTCTTCGAGTGTCATCTTTTGGGTGGCGTTGTGGGTGTTGAAGCAGTACTGGGCCTGGCCGCGGTTGCAGGCCCGGCAGTTGCCGCAGACTGCGCGCCAGTTGAGGACCACGCGGTCGCCCGGGGCTACGTCGGTGACATCTGGGCCGACTGCGCTGACGACCCCGGTGGCTTCATGGCCAAGCAGGAAGGGGAAATCGTCGCTGATGCCGCCGAGTTTGTAGTGGAGGTCGGTGTGGCAGACGCCGCTGGTGAGAATGTCCACCAAGGCTTCGCCGGGGCCGGGTTCGGGAACCAGAATGGTTTCTAGTGTTGCGGGCGCGCCTTTGGAGCGGACGACGACACCTTTGACTGCGTGGACCATGGAGATGTTCCCTTCGGGCTAACGGGGGAGCGGGTCCTGCTTTAAAGCAAAAGGGGCCCGCTACGGATTCCCATTCTGTCTATCACAGGTGGCAGACAGAGTGGGATTATTCCGTGCGGGCCCAACAGCATGGCCGAGGCAGTTTACGCGGCGAGGCGGCTCTCAACCTCGGAAGCGGACGGGTTGGTGGCCGCGGTTCCGTCAGGGAAAAGCACGGTGGGGACGGTGCGGTTGCCTCCGTTGAGCTGCTCGACGAGTTCGGCAGTGCCATCTACTTCTTCGATGTTGATCTCGGTGTAGCCGATGCCCTTGGCGTCCAGCTGCTTCTTGAGGCGGTTGCAGTAACCGCACCAGGTGGTTGAGAACATGGTGATGGTGCCGGAGTCGGGAGTGAAGTCCACAGAGCTCTCCTCGGTTGTGGTTCGTTGTGCACTGGATCTTTCGTTGGTATCAACGGTAACCCGCGTCCGAATAATTCCCGTTCAGACGCGAAGCAGGGTTACGTCACATGCCTGTGCTGGTGCGTTCTGCGAGGAAAGGGCAGACTGTTGCCATGTGTGGACGTTATGTGATGGCCCGTGCGGTGGGGGATCTGCTCGCCGATTTTGACGCCGAACTCGAGAAGGACATTGCCCTGGAGAAATCCTGGAATGTGGCTCCGACTGATGCCGTTCCCATCGTGTTGGAGAGGCTGATTGACGAGGACGTGAAACGGCAGCTCCATGTGGCGAAGTGGGGGCTGGTGCCCTCGTGGGCGAAGGATTCCAAGGGCGGTGCCCGGCTGATCAACGCTCGAAGCGAGACACTGTTGGAGAAGCCTTCCTTCAAGAAGGCCGCGGTGGCCAGGCGCTGCGCGGTTCCTGCTGATGGCTATTACGAATGGAAGAAGGGCGAGGGCAAGAACAAGCAGCCGTATTACGTGCACCCGGGAGATGGCCAAGGCTTGGTCTTCGCAGGCTTGTACGAGTGGTGGCGTGACCAGTCAGCTTCTGATGATGACCCTGCCCGTTGGTTGTTGTCCATGTCCATCCTGACCGCGGACACCCCTACGGCCGAGTCGGCCAGGTCCCGGCGCAGCGCTTCAGTTTTTGATGAACTGACCGCCCTCCATGACCGTGTTCCTTTGCCTATGAGCAGAGAGACAATGGAAGCCTGGTTGGATCCGCGCGAGAAGGACGCCGAAGGGCTGGTGGAGCTGGTCCGCTCCAGGGCACACGATGCCGCAGCTGCGTGGACACTGGACCCGGTGGGTGCCGCGGTGGGAAATGTCCGGAACAATTCACCGGAACTCATTGAGCCGGTGGAAGGCCTTTTCTAGAGGTTAGAGCTTAGAACTTAGAGCGCCTCGGTGACCGGTACTCCGGACTGGAACTCCCGTCCGTCCGCTTCGCTGAAGCCCGTCATGACGTGACCCTTGCTCAGCCCATGGATGGCCGACATGGGAAAGTTGCCCGTGATGACGTTGCCCGAGTGCTCCACGCCCTTGATGTCATAGTTTTCCTCGGCACTGAGGGAGTGGTTGAAGGAGTAGAACGAGATCGCCTCGCCGTTCATGAATTCGATGCCGAGCCTGCGTTGTGAGGAATAGTCCTCGCTGGCAGCAACAAGGCCCACGACGTAAGCGCCGGAGCCTGGTATGTTGCCGTCGATTTCGAACCTTGCCACAAGGTTGTCTTCTTCGGCGGAGATGTTGACCTGCTTCAGGAGTGCGTCATTGGTGCTCATTCCACAATCCTGCTCTGTGGACAGGCTGCCGTCCACCCCTTGACTTTCAGCCCTCCAGGAGGCGCAGGATGCTGCGTGCCACTGCGGCGGTGTCAATGTCCTGCCCTTTCCTGGCTGTCAGCAGGTGGAGGGCCAGGCCGTCACTGTAGTCGGAGATTGCTTCCGCCCGGCTGCGTGCTTCAGCTATGCCCATTGACTCGAGCAGTTGCGCCAGGGCCTGTACCAGCCGCTCGTGTCCGGCAGCGACCACTTCGGGTTGGTCGAGGGCGAAAACGAACCGGGCCCGGGTGAGTTCGGCGTTTTCCCGCGCGAGTCCCATGACCGCTCCGGCGATCTGCTCCGCCAACGTGGCTACCGACGTCGGGATGTTCGTTCCGCCTTGCTGCAGCAGGAGGCGGTCACGTTCTTCAACGCGGTCGACGGCGGCGCCCATCAGCGCGGCACGGTTGCGGAAATAGTTCGAGGTAGTTCCGACGGCGACGCCGGCTTGGGCGTCGACGGCCCGGTGGGTCAGTCCCTTGAGGCCCTTGGCGGAGACGACGGCGAGCGCGGCATCGGCAAGTTGAGTTCGTCGGTCTGGCATGGCGAAAGTCTAGCTTCACCCCCTATCACCACTACAAATGTAGTAGTACAGTGTGCTCATGGAAAGAGTGGACATCATTGGTGGAGGAATTGCCGGTCTGGCGCTCGCTGGGAGGCTGGACCCGGGCAGGTTTGACGTCACCGTGTATGAGCAACGCCCTGAACTCCCGGCAGTCGGGACAACTCTGGCTATGTGGCCGGCTGCCCAAAGGGCCTTGGCCGAGCTGGGGATCCTGGGGGCCGTGAGGAGTCGTGGGTCCATCATCAAGGCCGGAGCCCTCCGCAGCCCCTCCGGGGATCCCATGCTCTCCATGGAGGGAGAGGGGTTGGTGGGAGTGTCCCGGCCCGAACTACTGAGGCTGCTTGACTCTGCAGTTCCGGACACGGTGTCCAGGGTGACCGGGCGTGTGGACCGCCTACCGTCCGGCGCCTGGCTGACTGTGGGTGCGGATGGGGTCAAGAGCATTGTCCGACGCGACTTTTGGGGCCAGCGCAGTGCTGCCAGGCCTACCCCATTCCTTGCTGTCCGCGGAGTCATTCCCGGAACCCCCTCCGCTGAAGACATTGGCGAGTACTGGGGGAGGGGCGAGATTTTTGGCTTGGCACCCGCGGGTGATGGAACCAACTGGTATGCCTCCTTCAGATCTGCCCTTGGTCCGGACAGGGTTGATGTCGCAGAAGCACTCGAGGTCACACGGACCCGGTATGCGGAATACTCACCAGCTGTTCTGAGTGTTCTTTCCACGGCAGCTCCGGGCAATTCACTGGCCCAGCGGATCTGGACTGCACCTCCCCTCAGGCGCTATGCGCAGGGCAAGGTGGTGTTACTCGGGGACGCCGCACACGCCATGACCCCCAATCTTGGCCGGGGTGCCTGCGAAGCTCTGATCGATGCTGTGAACCTGGGCAAGCTGCTGAACGAGCAGCCCTTGAAGGAAGCGCTCGCAGCCTATAACCGGGAACGGGTGGTGCGCACCCAACTACTGCGAGTGGCTTCTTCGCTCATGGGTGGCGTAGCCCTTGCCCAGGGTGCGCAACCTTGGCGCGATGCTCTGGTGAAGCAGGTGGGCAAGCGTTCCAAGTGGACCGGCGCTCGGAGCGGTACGTAGGGGCCCGTGGGCTGGCGACGACCTGATCCATGGATAGGTTTTGCCCAGATCGCGGCGTAAACTGAATTATTCGAACATACTTTCGAATAAGTTTTCAGGCGCGAAGAGGTGAAAATATGGGGCTGTTCAGTGAACCAATCAGCGTGAGCTGCACAGACGCAGGCCAGCCGCAGGAAGTCCAATGGAAAGGCACCCAGTACACAGTCGCCAACGAACCTGTGCGCTGGTACGAACGACGTCAATGGTGGCTTGAAGAAAGCCGCGCACCCTTGGGAAGCGGAGCCGGCCTGGTTGATCACGAGATCTGGCGGGTACAACTGCTGCCCTCCTCCGCTGAACCGGAAACCAGCCACTCCATCACCCTCGATCTGGTCCGGCACCTGGGCAGCGGACGGTGGAGACTCCTGCGCATCCACGACGCCGCACCAGCACGTGCAGTAGAACCCGACGAAGCAGCGTGAAACCTTGAGCTTCACCCACCTGCACGTCTCCACAGCCTTCAGCGCACACTACGGCGTCTCCTGGCCCGCAGAACTCGCCCAAGCCGCCGCAGCGGACGGCGCCACGGCGCTCGCCTGCACAGACCGTGACGGCCTGTACGGCACCATCAAACACCTCAAAGCCTGCATGGAAGCAAACATCGACCCCATCGTCGGTGTTGACCTGGCAGTCTTCGACGACGACGGCGACCACCGCACCCAAGTCGCGGGCCGCGTCGTCGTCCTCGCCCACGGCAACAACAACGGTGCTGGCTACAAGGCGCTCTGCCGCCTGGTCTCCGACGCGCACGCAAGGACCTCAGGAAAAGCCGGGGGAGTGGTCCCCGTGGCAGTAACCAGGGGAGAGCTGGCATCAAGAACCCTTGATCCCACAACTCTCAAGCCAGTGCTGACAGTCCTGATCGGACCCGACTCTGATGTTGGCCAAGCCATGGGTGGACGTAAATACCTCCGGCCCAGGACCCTTTTCAAGCAATGGATCGACGCCATGCCACCGGGAACCATCGTGGCCGAAGCAGTTTCCCACCTCAGTGCACCCGGAGAACCGCTGAGTACCGCCCATGCAGTACGAATGCTCAAGCTTGCGCTGGAACATAACATCCCCGCCATCCTCAGCAACGCCGTCCGCTACTGCGCCCAAGACGGAGCTGCAACCGCCGACGTCCTCGACTCCGCACGCACCCTCAAATCCCTTCCCGAACTCTCAGCCGCACCCATGCTCCAACCGACAGGGCAGGGCTGGCTGAAAAACGCACACCACATGGTCCAACTCGGCAAAGAAATCATGAACGCGGCAGGCCAAGGCAAAGCCGACCTCAACAAACTGCTCGCCAACACCGAGGCGCTCGCCGACAAATGCCGCATCGATCCCATCCTGGACATGGGATGGAAGAAACCAGTAGTCCCGGAAGCCTCCATCATCGGCATCGACCGCGATCCCATGGTGGAACTTACTCAGCGCTGCGAAGCCGGAATCACCAAACGGTTCCCCGGCATCAACGGGGAAACGGAGAAGCGGGTGCGCTCGCGGCTGGTGCATGAGCTCGGGATCATAGCCAAACTGGGTTTTGCTTCCTACTTCCTCACGGTGGCTGAGGTGTCCAGGATGATCCTCGATATGGGTGTCAGGGTTGCTGCCAGGGGGTCCGGCGCTTCCAGCCTGGTCAATTACCTGATCGATATCAGCCAGGTTGATCCCATCCGCCACGACCTCATTTTTGAACGGTTCCTATCGGGACGCCGGTCAACCCTTCCTGACATTGATATCGACGTTGAAAGTGCCGAAAGGCACAACGTCTACCGCAGGATCTTTGATCGATTCGGCGCCGAGCGGGTCACCCTCATGAGCATGCAAAACGGTTACCGGGCAAGGGGCGCAGTCCGTGACGCAGGGATGGCCCTGGGGATGCCGGACGAAGAAATCGGTGAAATTGCCAAGCAACTGTGGAGATTCTCTGCCCGCAAGTTCCGGGAAGCGCTGGTGGAGAAACCTGAGCTTCGGAATTTTGCCGGGCGGGTGGAGCAAGGTGCGGTGGAGGAAAACCAGCAGTTGGACTTGTTGGTGGATCTTACCGAACGGCTGGATCGCCTGCCCCGGCATATCTCCATGCATCCTTGCGGCGTGATTTTGGGAGATGCCACGCTCCTGGATCGAACTCCCGTCCAGCCCAGCGGGTTGGGTCTGCCCATGAGCCAATTCGATAAACATGACATGGACCCCATGGGGATGCTCAAACTCGATGTCCTGGGGGTGCGGATGCAAAGCGCCATGGCCTTTGCTGTGCGTGAGGTCATTCGCTTGCATCCCTCAAAGGCAGAAGTTGTGGCGGCGGGCAGGCATCAGGTGGAGCCTGGTGGCTCCGGACCGGACTTCATTGCCGACGACGGGAGGATCGACCTCAACGCTGTGCCGTTCGACGACGAGCCAACCTATGAGTTGATCCGGAGCACCCACACACTTGGTTGTTTCCAGATCGAATCACCCGGCCAACGGGAGCTCATTGGGAAGATGGCGCCCAGGGAATTCAACGACCTCATCATCGACATCTCGCTGTTCCGTCCTGGACCCATGAAATCTGATATGGTCCGTCCTTTCCTGGAACACCGGCATGGGTTCGCCCCGGAGGTCTACCCCCATCCGGACCTGAAGCCTGTGCTGCAGGAGACTCATGGGGTCACTGTCTTCCATGAGCAGATCCTGAAGACCTTTCATGTCATGACCGGCTGTGGCTTGGATAGGGCGGACGAGTTCCGTCGTGCCTTGGGTGATGAAGTGCACGAGCCTGAAGTGGAGAGGCAATTCCGCCGCGACGCGATCAAGAAATACTCTCCAGAGGTTGTGGACAAGGTCTGGGGCACCTTGAAAGCATTTGGCAGCTTTGGGTTTTGCAAAGCCCATGGAGCCGCCTTTGCCGTGCCCACCTATCAATCGGCCTGGCTGAAAACCCACCATCCGGAAGCCTTTCTTGCCGGGCTCTGGGAACACGATCCCGGGATGTATCCCAAGCGACTGTTGGTGGCTGAAGCCCGAAGGCTCGGAATCCCCATCCTGCCCTTGGACATCAACCGGAGCCATGCCGAATACCGGGTTGAAAAGATCCAGGGCGGGCCTGATCGAGGCAAGCTTGGCATCCGGCTGAGCCTCACTGGGATCTATGGGCTTTCGGGGGCAGAACTCAAGAGAATCGTGGCAGGGCAGCCCTTCGATTCCTTGGCTGACCTCCGGGCGCGGGCGAAAGTCAGCAAACCGAACATCAAAAGGCTTGCTCAACTGGGCGCCTTTGATTCCCTGCACAAAGATTCCGGGGGAAAAGCGAACCGGGCAGACCTCGTGCAACACCTTCAGGCGCTCCAAAGCAGCCCCGCAAGGAAGCCCACGGATGTCATCGAAGGACAGTTGGCGTTCGCCCTGGGCGACGTGGAGCTACGGAATCTGGCTCCTGAACTTCCCGAACCAACCATGGTGGAGAACGTCAGGGCCGAGCTTGACCTCATGGCCGTGGATGTCAGCCAACACCTCATGGACAGCCACCGGGCACTCCTGGACAAGCTGGGGGTCACCACAGCTGACAAACTCCTGGGCCTACGCAACGGGACCGAAGTCCTGGTGGCCGGAGTTCGGATCGCCACCCAAACCCCGCCCATGCGTGGGGGAAGACGTGTGGTCTTCATCAGCATCGACGACGGCACCGGCTGCGTGGACTCTGTGTTTTTCCACGAGGCCCAGGAAGAATCCGGACCCTTGCTGTTTGGTACCCGGATGCTGCTGATCCGTGGAACCACCAGGAGGACGGGCCCCAAGGGAATCAGCCTCAGTGCCAACAAAGCATGGGACCTTAGCCGTCCGGAAACGCTGCCCTCTGCAGAACTCTTTCCGGCCGGAGGTGTCCTTCCTGATGAATTTACTCATCAAGGCCCCCTTCACGGCATCTCCAGGAACCTCGCGATCACCGGTTTGGGCAGCTGAATCCAGCGTCGGCGCGCTGCTTTGGCCGCCTTCGCTGAAGCAGATACGATTGACGGTGGCTGGCTGTGGTCCCCGTACGCCACAAGCTATGAAGCCTTTAACTATGAATAGGAGACACCCGTGTCAGATGCCCAACAGATCACCCTCATCGTCGATGGCGAAGAGACCAAGGTGACGGAAGGGACTACCGGCGCGGAACTCTTCTTCGAGCGCCGCGACGTCGTAGTAGCCCGTGTCAATGGTGTGCTGAAAGACCTCGATCAAGTCTTGCCGGCCGACGCCGAGATCGAAGGCGTCACCATCGAATCTCCTGATGGCCTCAACGTGCTCCGTCACTCCACAGCCCACGTCATGGCCCAGGCCGTGCAGCAGTTGCGCCCCGATGCCAAACTCGGCATCGGCCCGTACATCACGGACGGTTTCTACTTCGACTTTGACGTTGCTGAGCCGTTCACCCCGGAAGACCTGCGCCAGCTGGAAAAGATGATGCAAAAGATCATCAACCAGAACCAGAAGTTCGTACGCCGCGTGGTCACCGAAGAAGAAGCCCGCGAAGCCATGGCCAACGAGCCCTACAAGCTGGAACTGCTGGGCAAGAAGAACGATGCAAGCGATGCCGTTGAGGGCGTCAACGTTGAGGTCGGCGCTGGCGACATCACCATCTACGACAACGTGGAGAGGAAAAGCGGCGAGAGTGTCTGGTGCGATCTCTGCCGCGGCCCGCACTTGCCCAACACCAAGATCATTGCCAACGCTTTCGCATTGACCCGCTCATCAGCTGCGTACTGGTTGGGTAACCAGAACAACCAGCAGCTGCAGCGCATTTACGGAACAGCCTGGCCCACCAAGGAAGCACTCAAGGCTTATCAGGAACGCATCGCTGAGGCCGAGCGCCGCGACCACCGCAAGCTCGGCGTCGAGCTGGACCTGTTCTCGTTCCCGGACGAGCTCGGCTCCGGCCTGCCCGTGTTCCATCCCAAGGGCGGCATCATCCGCAAGGCCATGGAGGACTACTCCCGCCAGCGCCACGTGGACGCCGGTTACGAGTTCGTCTACACGCCCCACATCACCAAGGGACACCTCTACGAGGTTTCCGGGCACCTTGACTGGTACAAAGACGGCATGTTCCCTGCAATGCAGGTGGACGCCGAATTCAACGAAGACGGCACGGTTCGCAAGCCGGCACAGGACTACTACCTGAAGCCGATGAACTGCCCCATGCACAACCTCATCTTCCGGTCGCGTGGCCGTTCCTACCGTGAACTGCCGCTGCGCCTGTTCGAATTCGGCTCGGTGTACCGCTACGAGAAGTCCGGTGTTGTTCATGGACTGACCCGCGTACGTGGCATGACACAGGACGACGCCCACATCTACTGCACGCGTGAACAGATGAAGGACGAACTCACCACCACGTTGAACTTCGTCCTGGGCCTCCTCAAGGATTACGGCCTGGATGATTTCTACCTGGAACTCTCCACAAAGAACGAAGAAAAGTTTGTGGGCGACGACGCCGCCTGGGAAGAGGCCACGCGCACTCTTTCCGAGGTTGCGGCAGCCTCGGGCCTGGAACTGGTTCCGGACCCGGGTGGAGCAGCATTCTACGGCCCCAAGATCTCTGTTCAGGCGAAGGACGCACTGGGACGGACCTGGCAGATGTCCACCATCCAGCTGGACTTCAACCTGCCTGAGCGCTTCGAACTGGAGTACCAGGCTGCCGACGGCACCCGCCAGCGGCCCGTCATGATCCACCGCGCACTCTTCGGTTCCGTGGAGCGTTTCATGGGTGTTCTCACCGAGCACTACGCAGGCGCCTTCCCGGCATGGCTTTCGCCCGTCCAGGTTGTTGGCATTCCAGTGGCCGAGACCTTCAACGACTACATGTTCGACGTCGTGGACCAGCTGAAGGCCGCTGGAATCCGGGCTGAGGTTGATGTCTCATCAGATCGCTTCCCCAAGAAAATCCGTACGGCCAGCAAGGACAAGATCCCCTTCGTCCTGATTGCCGGAGGTGAGGACGCCGAGGCGGGAGCCGTGTCGTTCCGTTTCCGGGATGGCAGCCAGGACAACGGCGTGCCGGTGGCAGAGGCGGTCCGCAGGATCGTGGATGCCGTCAAGAACCGCGAGAGCTGACGGAACGGACACAGAGACGGTGCAGGAGAACACAGGCGCGGCCCCCGGCATTCCCGGCGATGCCGACGTAACCGATGACTTCGGACTCGCGGGCGTTCCGGACGCTTTCCAGCGCCTGTGGACTCCGCACCGCATGGCCTACATCAAGGGCGGGCAGGATCAATTCAAGAACAAGGATGACTGCCCGTTCTGTGTAGGGCCCACACGCACTGACGAGGAATCCCTCATCGTCCACCGGGGACGGACCTGCTATGTGGTCCTCAACCTGTTCCCGTACAACCCAGGGCACCTGTTGATCTGCCCTTACCGCCACGTGCCCGACTACACGGACATCACCGTGGAGGAGACGGCGGAGTTTGCAGACCTCACGCAAACAGCCATGCGGGTGTTGCGGAAGGTATCCAACCCCAGCGGCTTCAACCTTGGCATGAACCAAGGCGTGACCGGGGGCGCGGGAATCGCCGCGCATCTCCATCAGCACGTTGTTCCGCGCTGGGGTGGGGACGGAAACTTCTTCCCCATCATCGCCCAGACCAAGGCCATTACGCAGACGCTCGATGAGGTCCGCAAACTCGTGGCCGAAGCCTGGCCGGGGGAGTCGAATGCTCAATAGGCATGCGCGCGGCTTCTTCACTTCACTGTTTACCCCTTTAGCGCGTTGGCTCCTCAGGATCGGTGTGTCTCCGGACGCCGTGACCATTGCAGGGACCGCAGGGGTGATATTGGGCGGACTCGTCCTCTACCCCTTGGGCTTCCTCTGGTGGGGCTCGGTGGTGATCGCGTTCTTCGCGTTCTCGGACGTGGTGGACGGAATCATGGCGAGGCTGCAGGGCCGCAGCGGTGGCTGGGGTAACTTCCTGGATTCCACGCTGGACAGGCTCGCGGATGGTGCCATTTTCGCGGGCCTCACCATTTGGTTTTTCACCGGAGGTGAAGATCCTGCCATTGCTGCTGCTGCCGTTATCTGTCTGGTTCTTGGAATGGTTGTTTCCTACGCCCGGGCCAAGGCGGAGTCCTTGGGCTACCAGGCGAGCGTGGGAATCGCTGAGCGAGCAGAACGCCTGGCATCCGTGCTGCTCATCGCCGGGCTTACGGGATTGGGCCTCCCGCCGGTTGCGTTGTTCGTAACCCTGATCCTGCTTGCTCTGGCGAGCATCATCACCATCGTTCAGCGGATGTCCACCGTCAGGCGGCAAGCCATGGCCGAAGCTGACGGAACTGCTGCAGCCTAACGCCTAGGAAGTATCGCTGTGCGGGGGAACTGGCAACCGACCAAAGTCGCTCTGCCCTGGTTGTGCACCTGACCTACCAAAGGCCGCTTTGTTGCCCTCCAAGGCAGTAACGAATGTACTGTCCGCAGGCAAGGTGCGACTACTATTACTAGTACTTGGTCACCTTGACCTGAAACCCGGTGTGCGCTGATTGCGGTCGTGTGGCTGCGCGCGCCTCCGGCATGAAGGTCGTTTATCTACCCATAGGGGTTTTTGTGTCTACACCAGATGTAAGCAACGAAGCCGGTTCGTCCGCGAACAGCGTCACGGGCAGCAGCCGTGTTAAGCGGGGCATGGCGGAGATGCTCAAGGGCGGCGTCATCATGGACGTCGTTAACGTCGAGCAGGCCCGCATCGCTGAGGATGCCGGTGCCGTCGCTGTCATGGCGCTCGAGCGTGTCCCGGCCGATATCCGCGCCCAGGGTGGCGTGTCCCGCATGTCGGATCCGGACATGATCGATGCGATCATCGCTGCCGTGTCCATCCCGGTGATGGCCAAGGCCCGGATCGGCCACTTTGTCGAAGCCCAGGTCCTGCAGTCCCTCGGTGTTGACTACATCGACGAGTCCGAGGTCCTGACCCCGGCGGACTACATCAACCACATCGATAAGTGGAACTTCACCGTGCCGTTCGTGTGTGGTGCCACTAACCTTGGTGAGGCGCTGCGCCGTATCAATGAGGGCGCGGCGATGATCCGTTCCAAGGGCGAGGCCGGTACCGGCGATGTTTCCAACGCCACCGGCCACATGCGCAAGATCCGTTCGGAGATCGCCAAGCTGGCTGCCCTTCCCGAGGACGAGCTGTATGTTGCGGCCAAGGAGTTGCAGGCCCCGTACGAGCTGGTCAAGGAAGTTGCCGCCACGGGTAAGCTCCCGGTGGTGTTGTTCACCGCCGGCGGTATTGCTACCCCGGCTGATGCTGCGATGATGATGCAGCTCGGCGCGGACGGCGTGTTCGTCGGTTCCGGGATCTTCAAGTCCGGCAACCCGGCAGAGCGCGCTGCCGCCGTGGTGAAGGCCACCACGTTCCATGACGATCCCGATGTGATCGCCAAGGTCTCCCGTGGCCTCGGCGAAGCAATGGTCGGTATCAACGTTGACGACATCCCCCAGCCCCACCGCCTCGCAGAGCGCGGCTGGTAAAAGCAAAAAGCAGTACGACGCCGGGCCGGTCACCTTCCAAGGTGACCGGCCCGGCGTCGTACTAACGCAGTCCCCGCCGCTTGAGGAGGGGCTCCAGCACGGCGTCGCGGCCCCGGAAGGCGCGGAAGGACTCCAGCGGGTCGCGGCTGTTACCCCGTGAGAGCAACTCAGACCTGAAGCTGTCCCCATTGGCGCGTGTCAGGCCACCGTTTTCCTTGAACCACTCCACGGTGTCGGCGTCCAGCACCTCGCTCCAAATGTAGGAGTAATATCCTGCGGCATAGCCCGCGCCGGCGAAGATGTGCTGGAAATAGCCCGTCCGGTACCTCGGTGGGATCAGCGGGTGAGCGATTGCTGCGTCCGCCAGGGCTTTGGCCTCGAAGGCGATAACATCGTCCGGCACGTCCGACTCGGAGATCACGTGCCATGCGAGGTCAAGGAGCGCTGCACCCAGATATTCGGTGGTTGCGAATCCTTCTCCCCACAGCACGGACTCGTTGAGTTTGTCCACGGTGTCCTGCGGGAGGACTTCCCCGGAAGAGTAGTGGCGTGCGTAGTTGGCCAATACCTCAGGCCACATGATCCACATCTCGTTGACCTGGGACGGGTATTCCACAAAGTCACGCGGCACGGACGTTCCGGAGAACCGTGGATACGTGACGTTGGAAAACAGGCCGTGCAGGGCATGGCCGAACTCATGGAAGACAGTGCGAACCTCGTCCAACGACAACAGTGTTGGCTCGCCGGGCGCCGGTTTGGTGATGTTGAGGTTGTTGATCACCACGGAATTGGTGCCCAGCAGTCTGGACTGCTCCACGAGGGAATTCATCCAGGCACCCCCGCGCTTTGACTCCCGGGTGTAGTAATCGCCAAGGAAGAGGCCGAGCCCGGTGCCGTCTTCATTCCGTACCTCCCAGACGCGGACGTCGGGGTGGTAGCCTTCCACATCGTCCCGCTCATGGAATGTCACCCCGTACAGCTGCGTTGCCGCATGGAAGACCCCGTGGGTGAGTACAGTTTCAAGGCTGAAATAGGGGCGGATTGCCTGCTCATCCACCTGGAATTTATCCTTGCGAACCCGGGCAGAGTAGTACGCCCAATCCCAGGGCTCAAGGTCGTGGCCGGCCGCTGCCGCCAAGGCATCTGCCTCCGATTGGGCATTCCGCACAGCGGCGGGGGCCATGTGACCCAGCATCGCTTGGACCTCACTGAACCCGGGCGCTGTCTGCTGGTCAACCACCAGCTCAGCGAAATTGGCGAAACCCAAGAGAGCGGCCTTCTCCGCCCTCAACCGGACAGTAGCCTTCACCATGTCACGGACGTCCAAGGGGCCAGCAGCCCCTCGCGCCAAGGACGCCTCGTAAAGGCGACGGCGGATGCTCCGGTTCTCCAAAAACGCCAGGGCGGGTTGATTGCTGGGTTGGATCAAGGTGAGTAAATACTTGCCTTCGTGTCCGGCAGACTTTGCAGCTTCCGCGGCGCCGGCGATCAATTCCGGTTGCAGACCGGCCAGCTCGTCGGCGTCGTCAAGAAGCAGTGCAGCGGACTTCATGGCGTCCTTGACGCGCTGTCCAAATTCGGTGCCAAGGCGTGACAACCCGGCGTTGACTTCGCGCAGGCGGTGTTGCCCGGCATCCTCAAGCTGAATTCCAGCTTGCCGGAACTCTTTAAGATACTCCTGCACCAACCGGGCCGACTCCGCATCCAGAACGGTGGTGTCGATCGCTGCGAACCGTTCGTAGAGCCCACGGTTCATATACACGGCGTCCTGATGTGCTGAGAGCTTGGGTGAAAGCTCGATCTCCAACGCCTTGATGGCGTCGGAAGCATCAGCGGAAACCAGTGTGAAGAACGCTGCCGCAGCCCGGTTGAGGAGCAGTCCGGACCGCTCCATGGCCACTGCGGTGTTTTCAAAGGTGGCTGGTTCCGGGTTGTCCACGATTCTGGCGATTTCACTCAGATGCGTGGTCAAACCTGCCTCCACGGCCTCGGCATAGTGCTCCGTTGAAATGCCGGCGAAGGGCGGAAGCCCATAGGGCAAGGGGCTGGGGCTCAAGAGTGGATTGGTCATGAAGTGACTCTTTCACGTAAGAATCGTGTCCTCAAGAGCGGCACGCCCGGTTCCGAAGTGCTTCCGCCATAGGATGAAAGTCATGGGCAAAATCACATTCTCCGTGGGGCGGTTCCGTACTCACAAGGCCGCAATCGTGCTGAGCGGCGTGGCTTTGGCTGTGTCCTTGGGTTCCTGCGGTGTGATCGCAGAAAACGATGACGCGAACCGCAGCAGCGCACCGTCTGCTCCCTCAGCCGAGACACCCAGCCCAACGCGCACCCCCGCACCGAACCCCACCCCCGGCACAGGTCCGGCTTGTCCGGAGCTACGCTGCACTTCCATCACGGTGACAGGCGACATGCTGGTTCACACCCAACTCTGGCAACAAGCCAGAGCTGACGCAGCGGCGGCGGGTCAGTCCGGCTACACTTTCGTGCCGCTTCTCGAAGGCCAGCGCCGTTACATCCGCAACAGCGACCTCGCCATCTGCCATCAGGAAACCCCGGTTGCAACCCCGGAAGGGCCGTTCTCCGCCTACCCGTCATTCAACGTGCCGCCGCAAATCATCGCTGCCTCCAAGGACGTCGGTTACAAAGCCTGCACGACGGCCAGCAACCACACCATTGACCGTGGGACCGAAGGCTTGCTGAGGACGCTGGATGCCTTGGACTCGGCCGGCCTGAAACACACGGGTTCCTACCGGACGGAGGCGGCGTCCAAGGAGATACTCATGCTCCAGACGGACGCAGCCAAAGTGGCCGTCATCATTGGAACGTACGGCCACAACGGTCAGATTCCGCAGTATCCATGGCTGGTTGACGAACTGGATCCAGCGGCCATGATCGCGAAAGCAAAACAGGCCAAGGCGCTTGGAGCTGACATCGTCCTGGGTGTCATGCACGCCGGTGACGAATATGCCAGTGAAGCCAACGCCCAGCAGCAGGAGGTTGCGCACGCATTGGTGGACAGTGGCCAGTTCACCATGATCTACGGGCACCACACTCACTCCGTTTTGCCCATCGAGAAGTACAAGGGCACGTGGATTGTCTACGGGCTCGGCAACGGTGTCACTGAATTGTCACCGTGGTATGTCCTGAATAACGAGGGCCTGCTGGTGAGGGCGCAGTTCAGCCAAAACACGGCCGGCGTTTGGACAGCCACGGACCTCGCTTGGGCGCCGTCAGTGATCGTTCGGGATCCCTACCGCTGGTGCTCCGTGGCCAGCGATGCACCTCAGGGAGTCTGCGCCACCCCAGCGGCCGATGCCGAGACTCATCAGCGAACCAAAGCAGTGGTTGAATCCATGGGCGCCGCAACTGCAGGAGCGCATGAACTGCTGATTACCAAGGAAAAGTAGCGCCTAGCGCGGCCGGCGGGCGGCGTGTTCTCGGGCAAGGCTGGCATAACCGTCGTCGGGCGTTCCAGGCACGAAGCTGCCGAACTTGCGTTCGGCCGCCGTCCGGATCAGGAAATCCGCGATGGCCGGGTTTTTCGGCAGCAAAGAACCATGCAGGTAGCTCGCCACAACGTTGTTGTAGCGCGCGCCCTCGTGTCCGTCTTTACTGTTGTTTCCCGCGCCCTTGGTCACAGTACCCAGCGGCTCGACGCCGGGACCCAACGTGGTCTGACCACTGTGGTTCTCATAACCCAGGATGTCGCCGAACTCGGCGGACTTCATGGTCACGTTGCCGATGAGTCGTTCGTCCGTTCCGTGGGTTTCGACGTCAAGGATGCCGATGCCGGGAATGACCGGGCCGGTGCTGGTCTTGAAGAACTTGCCGAAGAGCTGGTACAGCCCGCAAATGACCAGCATGGGGGCGCCCCCGTCCGCCAGCTGCTTTAACGTGGCAGCGCGTGCTTGGAGGTCGTTTTGAATGACCAGCTGTCCGCTGTCCTGCCCGCCTCCACCCACAATGATGTCCACGTCGTCCGGGAATTCGTCGCCCACGTTGTACTCGAGCAACTCCGGAGTGTAGCCGTGCCACTTGATCCGTTGCTTGAGGACCAGGGCGTTGCCCCAGTCACCGTAGATGTTCATTTCGCGCGGGTAGAGCTGGAGAACGCGGAGTGTTCCCTTGCTGGGCTGTGCTGCCGGGCTGGGCTGTGATGTCGGCGTGGGCTGTGCTTCCGAGGTCATGAGACCACCTCAACTATGGTGATTTTGGCCAGCTCGCGGCGAATGGCGAGCATGGAAGTGTACGTGCAGAAGACCCGCTTGGGTTTGCCCCGCGAGCCGTCAATGAAAGTTCGCAGTGCCGCGGTGATGTCCGGTTCCACCACGCCGAAGTGCACGTCGTCGTATTGGAGACGCAGCGCCATGTCGTAGGCGCGCACACCGGTAAGGACTTCCACGCCGCCTTCGCGCAGGGAATCGAACTCTACGTCCCACAGCCACGACATGTCCCGGCCGTCGGCATAGTTGTCGTTGATGGCGATCATGGTGGCGTATCCGCCGGCGGGGAACGACTTCAGTCCGAGCCGGAAGCCGCTGGGGTTCTTCACCAGCACGAGTTCCAGGGGCTGTCCGTCCACTGTGAGGCTTTCACCGCGGCCGAAGGCGGGTGCAACTTCTCCCAAAGCCTTCACAAGCTTGGGCGTATCAACGGGCCCGGTTCCCAAAACGGACCGCGCCAGGGACAAAGCCGCCGCCGCGTTGAAGATGTTGTAGACGCCGCGCAATTTCATGGATGTGGTGACCGTTTCGCCGTCGAACTCAAAGTCAGCGTCTTGGGCACCTACCCGGCGGAGCACGACGTCGGCAGCCGGCAGGTCTACATCGTCACCGGTCCCGGCGGCAACGGAGGTGCCGGACGGGGACGGGCCACTGCCCGTCCGCATCTCGTCATCGTTGGGAAAGGTGCTGCGCAACGATTCGTCGAGGCCGAAGTACCGGACTTCGGGGTGGTGGACGGCGTCGAGGGTATTGAGGGCGTTGGCGATCCGGGCGACACGGGGGTCCTCCCGGTTGAGGACAACGGTGCCGGTGGTCTTGGAGGCGATGTGCTCCAGCAGCCGGGCGGTCTTGTCGATTTCACCGAAGCGGTCCAATTGGTCGCGCAGGACGTTCAGCAGGAGGCTGTAACGGGGCTCCACTTTGTTGACGAAATGCACGGCGTGGGCTTCGTCAAGTTCCAGGATGGCAATGTCTGCGTCGAGCCGTCCACGCCAGTCCACGTCGCCCAAGAGGGAAGCGGCGACACCTCGTGTGAAGTTGCTGCCACTGCGGTTGGTGAAGACTTTCAGGCCTTGGCTTTCAAGGAGTTCCACCACCATCTTGGTGGTGGTGGTCTTGCCGTTGGTGCCGCTGACCACGGCTACACCCAGGGGAAGCGAAGCCAGCGTTCGCTGCATGAAGCCGGGATCGATTTTCTCGACCACCAAGCCAGGAAAAGCTGAGCCTCCGCCCCGGAGCCGGGACAGTGTGCGGACCAGCTTGCCGAGGGGAACGCTGAAGGAAAGCATGCTCTGTAATATATCCCAGTCAAGGCATGGAACCCCGACTGGCGGACGCTTCGGATAACTGCGGGCGGCATCACCGAGGTTCATGGCCACTATGATGGTCGAATGACCAACCCCCTTTCCGACGCTTCGTCACGCGTGGGTTCAGGACTCCGGATCGGCGTGCTGGCCCTCCAAGGCGACTTCCGCGAGCATATCCACGCAGTTGAGGCGGCCGGCGCCACCGGCGTGGGTATTCGCCGTCCTGTAGAGCTTGACGACATTGACGGCCTGATCATCCCCGGCGGCGAATCCACCACCATTGACAAGCTCTCCCGCATCTTCGAAGTCCGTGACCCCCTTCAAAAGCGCATCGCGGAAGGCCTCCCGGTCTACGGCTCCTGTGCCGGCATGATCCTGTTGGCCAATGAAATTGCCGACCCGGCAAAGGACCTGGACGGAAATCCCCAGCAGACTTTTGGTGGGCTGGATATTACGGTCCGCAGAAATGCATTTGGACGGCAACGCGAGTCCTTTGAAACCGACCTCGATTTCAAAGGCCTTGATTTCAGCGCAGGGGAGTCCGGCGTGGATCCTGTCCACGCGGTATTTATCCGTGGCCCCTGGGTGGAGCGTGTGGGGCCGGGTGTGGAAGTCCTTGCCCAGGTTGACCCCGACCACGCCAGCCACACGGCCACTTTGCATGGAGTGGCTAGAATTGTTGCAGTGCGTTCCGGCCAGTTGTTGGCTACCTCCTTCCATCCGGAAGTGACGGGAGAGAAACGCGTGCATGAACTCTTTATTCGAATGATCAGAGGAGAAGCGTAAAGCATGTCAGGCCACTCCAAATGGGCGACCACCAAGCACAAGAAAGCCATCATTGACGGCAGGCGTGCAAAGTCGTTCGCGAAACTGATCAAGAACATCGAAGTTGCTGCCCGCATGGGTGGCCCGGACCTCGCCGGCAACCCTGGCCTCGAACTTGCTGTCACGAAGGCCAAGAAGACTTCGGTTCCCAATGACAACATCGACCGCGCCATCAAGCGTGGGGCCGGGCTCACCGGTGAAGTGGTGGACTACACCGAGATTATGTATGAGGCCCGCGGTCCGCAGGGTTCGGCGTTGTTGATTGAATGTCTGACCGACAACAAGAACCGCGCTGCTTCCGAGGTGCGCCTTGCAATCTCACGCAACGGCGGCACCATCGCCGATCCCGGTTCCGTGAGCTACCTGTTCGCCCGCAAGGGTGTTGTTGTCCTGCCCAAGAACGGCCTCAGCGAAGACGACATCCTGATGGCGGTCCTGGAAGCCGGAGCCGAGGAAGTCAAGGACAGTGGTGAGAACTGGGAAATCCACTCCGAGCCCTCTGACCTTCAGGCCATCCGCGACGCCTTGAAAGAAGCGGGCATCGATTACGACACCGATGAAGCCGAGTTCGTTCCTTCCATGCAAGTGGACCTGGATGTTGACGGTGCCAAGAAGTTCATGAAGCTCGTGGACGCCCTGGAAGAACTGGACGATGTCCAGAACGTCTACAGCAATGCGGACCTCAGCGAGGAAGTTCAGGCAGCTCTCGACGCCGAATAGCCGGCCAGGACGCAGCGCGCAATTCTTTCACTCAGCAGGTTGACAGCCACCAGGAAGGCCCGGACTTGACTCTTCGCGTATTGGGAGTCGATCCGGGCCTCACCCGTTGCGGCATAGGTGTAGTGGACATTGAGCGGAACCGCAGGGCCACCATGGTGGCAGTCGGAGTGGTGGGTACCTCTGCTGAGCTGACGCTGGATCAGCGGCTTCTGGTCATAGCCCAAGCCATTGATGAGTGGCTGGACCTGCACAAGCCGGACGTGGTCGCCGTCGAACGTGTTTTTTCGCAGATGAATGTCAGCACGGTGATGGGTGTCGCCCAAGCCTCAGGTGTGGTTATCGTGGCGGCCGCGCGTCGGGGGATCCCCGTTGCGATGCACACGCCTTCGGAAGTCAAGGCGGCAGTTACCGGCAGTGGCACTGCCAACAAGGATGCCGTGACCAAGTTGGTGACCAAGATTTTGCGCCTGGATGCTCCGCCGAAGCCGGCTGATGCTGCAGATGCCCTGGCGCTGGCCCTCACCCATGCATGGCGCGCTGGCAGTGGGATGGCCCCGGCCAGCGGCGGGAACGGCAAGGGTGGTCTCACTCCCGCCCAGAAAGCCTGGGCTGACGCAGAAGCAAAAGCGCGCCGCAAACGGTGATTGTCAGCTCTCCTTGCTAGGGTATTCGTAGATATGTTCGGATAGTCCGCTTCGGCCGCAATACTGACAGCAGTATGACGGCAACCAAGCAGGCAGTATTTCAGGAGCCGGGTCTTGATCAGTTTTCTCCGTGGAACCGTAGCCCACGTTGGTTTGTCCACCGCTGTAATCGACCTCAACGGTGCGGGAATGAGTGTCTTCGCCACACCGCAGACCTTGAGCCACCTCAAAACTGGGACTGAAGCCAAGCTCTTCACTTCCATGATCGTTCGCGAAGATTCCCTCACGCTGTTCGGTTTCGCCGACGACGACGAACGCGAAGTTTTCGACGTCCTGCTCAGCGTCAGCGGGGTTGGGCCGCGTTTGGCCTTGGCCGTCCTGGCCGTCCATGAACCGGAGACCATCCGGGTGGCGGCTCACACCGGTGACAGCAAAACGTTCACCAAGGTGCCGGGTATCGGCCCCAAGGTGGCAGGCCGGATTGTCCTTGAGCTGGCCGGCAAGTTGGTTCCCCACGGAACCGGAACCGGTGCTGCTCCGGCCGCAGCCCCCAACGCCGAATGGAAGCCTCAGGTAGTCGCGGCCATGACCAGTCTGGGATGGTCGGAGAAGGACGCCAACGGCAGCATCGACAAAGCCATGGCTGACTCTCCGGAACTCGTTGACGCTGGAAATGTGGCCCAGATTCTCCGGGCTACTCTGCGCTGGCTCGGCCAGGACGGGGCACGCGCAGGCAATCGTGTAGGCAGCCGTGGCTGAGCAGTCACTCGTCAGCGGGGGAGAGGAACCGGAAGAGCGGGTCATTGAAGCCGCGCTCCGTCCCAAGAACCTGCACGATTTCGTCGGACAGCATCGGGTCCGTAAGCAACTTGCCTTGGTACTGGAGGCCTCCAAAATGCGTGGTCGCAGTGCCGATCACGTGCTGATGTCCGGACCTCCAGGACTAGGCAAGACCACCCTTGCCATGATCATCGCTGCGGAGATGAACGCGCCGCTTCGTATCAGCAGCGGGCCCGCCATCCAGCACGCGGGGGATCTCGCCGCCATCCTTTCCTCTCTCTCAGAGGGTGAGGTTCTGTTCCTTGACGAAATTCACCGCATGTCCAGGCCGGCCGAAGAAATGCTGTACATGGCCATGGAGGACTTCCGCGTAGACATCGTGGTGGGCAAGGGCGCAGGTGCAACTGCCATTCCATTGGAGCTGCCGCCTTTCACACTGGTGGGTGCCACAACACGGGCAGGTCTTCTCCCGGGTCCGTTGAGGGACAGGTTTGGTTTCACCGGGCACCTTGAGTTCTATTCAGTCGCAGAGCTCGAACTCGTCCTCAGGCGCTCTGCGGGACTGCTGGACCTGAAGGTGAACTCCGCGGGCTTCACAGAGATAGCCGGCCGGTCCAGGGGAACGCCGCGTATTGCCAACAGACTCCTGCGTCGGGTCCGTGACTGGGCGCTGGTTCATGGCATTGAGCAGATCGACGCCCGATCCGCTTCAGCGGCCCTGGATATGTATGAAGTGGACGAGCGCGGCTTGGACCGGCTTGACCGCTCGGTTCTTGAAGCCCTGATCACCAAGTTCAACGGTGGCCCCGTGGGTTTGTCCACATTGGCTATTGCCGTAGGCGAGGAACCCGAAACGGTGGAGACCGTTGCTGAGCCGTTCCTGGTCCGCGAAGGGCTGTTGGGACGAACGCCGCGTGGCCGGATCGCGATGGCATCGGCGTGGACCCACCTTGGTTATGCTGTCCCGGCCGGGGTCTTTGGCCAGGAGACCCTGGCGCTGTTCGGTGAGGATGAAAACCACGCCGAAAGCGTGGATACGGTCGGTTAGCACCCTCTGTTCACCTTTTCCCTCTAGACTGGTATGACGCTCGGCACGTTCGAGTCCTCGGTCGATGCCCGCTTTGCGGATCTGCCAGGGACGTTGCCGTGAACCAAAACGTAAGTACAGAACGGAACTTCCCTGTGGATCCAATGACCATATTGCTGTTCGTCATGCTTGGACTCTTTGTCTTCATGATGTTCCGCCGCAACAAGAAGACCCAGCAGCAGCAGGCTGAAATGCAGTCAAAGTTCGCGCCGGGCGTCGACGTCATGACCAGCTTCGGTCTCTTTGGCCGCATCGTGTCCATCGACGAAGCCGAGAACAAAGTCGTGATCGAACTCTCCCCGGGTAACCAGGCCACGGTTCACCGTCAGGCTGTCACCAAGGTAGTGGAGACCACCCCCGAGGAGGCACCGGTTGTTCCTGATGACGCGTCTTCTTTGACTGCCGCGCAGACCGAAGCGCCTACCGCCGTCGAAACACCGGAAGAAACCATCGCGCGCCTCAATAAAGAGGACAAGAAGGACAACTAGCACCGTCAGTCGCGGCGACACCGCGCAAGGCAACTTCTAAGGCAGCGGAGAGCCGCCGGCAGACGCTTACCAGCGTCGGCCGGCGGCTGTCCGGCGATAACAGGAAGATCGATAATGGCAAGGACCGGCCCCAAAAACTCAGCCCGCAGGGTGCTGACCTGGCTTGGAGCAATTTTCGTTGTATTAACCGCTGTCCTGGCTGGCGGAGTAGTGACTGGCAATGCCAGTTGGGCTCCCAAGCTTGCTCTGGACCTCGAAGGCGGAACCCAGATGATCCTGGCCCCCAGGGTAGAGGGTTCCAGCGAGATCAATGAGGAGCAACTCAATCAGGCAGTTGCCATCATCCGGCAGCGTGTGGATGGCTCCGGTGTTGCAGAAGCCGAAATCAGCACGCAATCGGGCCGGAACGTTGTGGTCAGTCTTCCGGGAACGCCTTCCAAGGAGACGCGCGACCTCATTCAGGCCTCGGCCGACATGAACTTCCGCCCGGTCATCACTTATGGCGACCCGGGAGCTGTTCCCGCCGAGCAGCGCACCCCCGAGGACCAGCTTCCCAAGCCCACCGCGGAGCCAGCCAACGCCAGCGACATCAACTGGGTCACTGCGGACATCGTCAAGGAATTTGAAGCCCTCGACTGTGTAAATCCGTCACCGGAGAAGCGCGATCGTTCGGATCCGGCCAAGCCGCTGGTAACCTGCGAGGCTGCCACGGACAAGACTCCGGCCATCAAGTACATCCTGGGGCCCGTTGAGGTCAAGGGCCAGGACATCAGCGATTCCACCTTTACCCAGGTCCAGGGTGCCCAAGGCTCCGTGACCAACACGTGGGGCGTGAACATTGTCTTCAACGCAGATGCAACTGCGAAGTTCAAAGCAGTAACCGAACGGCTCAACCAGTTCTATGCCGCGGCACAGGCCCAGGGAACTGAAGATCCCAAGTCACAGTTCGCGATTGTCCTGGACGACAAAGTGCTGTCCGCCCCTCGCGCCTTGGCTGTTATCACCGATGGCAAACCCCAGATCACGGGTAACTTCACGCAAGCGTCCGCGAAGGCCCTCTCTGATCAGCTTCGCTACGGCGCGCTGCCCATCAGCTTTGAGATCCAATCACAAGAGCAGATTTCCGCCACGCTCGGTGGCGACCAACTTCGCCTGGGGCTGCTGGCAGGCATGATCGGCCTGTTGCTCGTTGTGGTCTACTCCCTCTTCCAATACCGTGCCCTGGGCTTGGTGACCATCGCCTCCCTCGTGGTCGCGGGTGTGCTGACCTATTTGGCGATCGCCATCCTTGGGTGGACGGAAAACTACCGTCTCTCCTTGGCCGGTGTGGCCGGTCTCATCGTGGCCATTGGCCAAACTGCGGACTCGTTCATCGTCTACTTCGAACGCATCAGGGATGAGCTGCGAGAGGGACGCGGATTGGTCTCCGCCGTGGAGAACGGCTGGAAGCGGGCAAAGCGCACCGTGCTGGCCTCCAAGGCCGTCAATCTCCTGGCGGCATTGGTCCTCTACTTTGTTGCTGTCGGTAACGTCCGCGGTTTCGCCTTCACTCTTGGCCTGACCGCCCTGGCGGACCTCCTGGTGGTGTTCATGTTTACGCACCCCATGCTCCAGGTTTTGGCGCGCACCAAGTTCTTCGGCGAAGGACACCGTTTCTCAGGGCTTTCTCCTGACCGCCTTGGCGCAGTTCCGCTCTACCGCGGGGCCGGCCGGCTTCGGACGCCTGCCGAAAAGCCGGCGGTAGTCCGCGCACGCAACACCGGTGCGGCTGCTGAAGCGGAACGTCGCATGACCATCGCCGAGAGGCGCCTTGCCGGGAAGGGCCAACTCACTGGTTCTTCAAACGGCACCAAGGAGGAGAAGTAATGACCACGAGCTTCGCAACCTTCGGCCATGAGCTCTACACGGGCAAACGCTCGTACAACTTCGTCAAGTCGAAAAAGATTTGGTTCATCATTGCCGCGGTCGCCGTGGCGCTCTCCATTCTGGTTCCTGTCGCCAAGGGCGGTTTCAACCTTGGAATCGAGTTCCGCGGCGGTTCGGAATTCACGGTTTCAAACGTGAGCACCACCGATGCTGCCCTCGGCGAAAAGGCCGTCCATGATGTGGTGCCGGGTGCCATTCCGCGTGTTGCCAACGTGGCAGGCAACACCATGCGCATTCAAACGGACCAGTTGACCGATGACGAGACGAACCGGATCAAGGATGGCCTCACCAGCGCCTACGGGGTGACGGAGAACGAGGTGACGTCCAACTTCGTGGGACCCACCTGGGGCCAGGATGTCACGCGACAAGCCCTCATCGGCCTGGTGGTCTTCGTTGCCTTGGCAGCTGTCCTGATGGCGCTGTACTTCCGAACCTGGAAGATGTCGTTGTCGGCACTTGTTGGCATGCTCGTCACCATGTTCACCACGGCGGGTGTCTACGCCCTCAGCGACTTTGAAGTCACGCCGTCGGCAATCATCGGCTTCCTGACCGTCCTCAGTTACTCGTTGTATGACACGGTGGTGGTCTTCGACAAGATCCGTGAAAACACCTCGGACATCACCACGTCCACGCGCCGCACGTTCGGCGAAGAGGTCAACCTCGCTGTCAACCAAACCCTGGTCCGCTCCATCAACACCATGATGGTGGCCATCCTCCCGGTTGCAGCAATCCTCTTCATCGGTGCCGGGCTCCTGGGCGCCGGTACGCTGCGCGATCTTTCCCTGGCACTGTTCGTGGGCATCCTCATCGGAACCGCTGCAACGATTTTCATCGCAGCACCGCTGTACGCATGGCTGCGTCAGAGCGAGCCTGAGCTGGTGAAGCAAGCCAAGAAGGTTGCTCACCGCAGGACTGAAGCCACAGTCCAGGGCTGAACAGCCTCCTAAAAGCCCCTTGGGTTGCCTTGAGCCGGCCTCCGCACCAGTGCGGGGGCCGGCTTTTTGACTTGCCCGTGTCATCGTCATGTGCTGCCCGGTTGCAGAAGCATTCACCTGCGGGAATAGACTGGGAGAATTAAATCGGTTGTGAGGGGTACTTCTGTGGAAGAACGTGCGACGTCGGCACCACCGGCGGGCGGGGATGACAGCCGTGAGGCTGTGGCAGTTCCGGCAACGAGTGTGCCCGGACGGACCGCAGCGGCGGTTCCGATCGATGCTCCCGGCGTGCGTCCCACCTTCCCCGGGCGGAGGGAACGCACCCGTTCCAGGCTTGCCCGCCTGACGGGCCGGGGCATTGCCCCTTACTCGCCCATTTTGGAACCACTGCTGCGTACGGTCCGGGCAAATAATCCCAAAGAGGATTTCGATCTGATCCAACGCGCCTTCGCGGTGGCAGAGCAGAGCCACCAAGGACAAAAGCGCAAGAGCGGTGATCCCTACATCACCCATCCGGTGGCAGTGGCCACCATCCTGGCCGAACTCGGTATGACAGGGACAACCCTGGCGGCTGCGTTGCTGCACGACACCGTGGAGGACACTCCGTACACGCTGGCAGACCTGACGCGGGACTTCGGCCCTGAAGTTGCCATGCTGGTTGACGGTGTCACCAAGTTGGACAAAGTCAGTTTCGGTGAGGCTGCCCAGTCGGAAACCGTTCGTAAGATGGTCGTGGCGATGGCCAAGGACATCCGTGTCCTGATGATCAAGCTGGCGGACCGCCTCCATAATGCGCGGACCTGGCGGTTCGTTTCCGCGGAGTCCTCATCACGCAAGGCCCGTGAAACCTTGGAGATCTTCGCACCCCTGGCGCATCGCCTGGGTATGAACACCATCAAGTGGGAACTTGAAGACCTCTCCTTCGCAGCGCTGTACCCCAAGGTGTACGAGGAAATCGTGCGGATGGTGGGAGATCGTACGCCAGAGCGCGAGAAGAGCCTCAGCGTCATCCGCAACCAGATCGCAGATGACCTTCGGACGGCTCGGATCAAGGCCACCATCACAGGCCGGCCCAAGCACTACTACTCGATTTATCAGAAGATGATCGTCCGCGACAAAGACTTCGACGACATCAACGACCTCATGGGCGTTCGCGTTCTGGTGGATTCAGTGCGTGATTGTTATGCCGCGCTGGGGACTTTGCATTCACGGTGGAACCCGCTTCCGGGCCGGTTCAAGGATTACATCGCCATGCCCAAGTTCAACATGTACCAATCCCTGCATACGACGGTGATTGGCCCGGGCGGCAAGCCCGTGGAGATTCAGATCCGCACCCACGAGATGCACCGGCGTGCAGAATACGGTGTGGCCGCCCACTGGAAGTACAAAGACCAGCCCAACCGGACCGCACAAGGTCCCGGCAGCCCGCGTGACGGCGACATGGGTTGGCTGCGGTCGCTGGTTGACTGGCAACAGGAGACTTCCGATCCCGGAGAGTTCCTGGATTCACTGCGCTATGAGATCAACGCGCGGGAAGTTTTCGTCTTCACCCCCAAGGGCGAGGTCATGGCTCTTCCGGCAGGGTCAACGCCCGTGGACTTCGCGTATGCCGTTCACACCGAGGTGGGCCACCGAACCATTGGCGCCCGCGTCAACGGAAAGCTGGTTCCCCTCAACAGCGAACTCAACCACGGCGACTGGGTTGAGATCTTCACCTCCAAGGCAGAAGGTGCAGGCCCCAGCCAGGACTGGCAGCACTTCGTCAAATCTGCCCGTGCACGCAACAAGATTCGGCAGTGGTTCACCAAGGAACGCCGCGAAGAAGCGATTGAGCGTGGCAAGGACATGCTCACCAGGGCCATGCGCAAGCAGAACCTGCCTCTGCAGCGCCTGATGACGCACGACGCCCTCTCAGCCGTGGCAGAGGACTTCCACTACGTTGACATCTCCGGGTTGTATGCAGGTGTCGGTGACGGGCACACGTCAGCTCAGTCCGTCATGGAAAAGCTCGTTGAGCACCTGGGCGGTCATGAGACTCCCGACGAGGACTTGGATGAAGTCAGTATCCCCACCCAGGTTGCGAAGTCGAAATTCTCTGATTCCGGCGTCATTGTGCGGGGCGTGGGCGATGTCTGGGTCAAGCTGGCCCGCTGCTGCACTCCGGTACCGCCGGATCCCATTCTTGGCTTTGTGACCCGTGGTTCAGGAGTTTCCGTCCACCGGACGGACTGCACGAACGTCTCGGGTCTTCGCGACCAGCCGGACAGAATTGTCGAAGTGGAGTGGGCGCCTACCCAGTCCAGTGTCTTCCTGGTGGAGATTCAGGTGGAAGCCTTGGACCGGAAGTCCCTTCTCTCCGACGTGACCCGTATCTTGTCCGAAAACCACGTCAACATCCTCGCAGCATCCGTTCATACCTCAAGCGACAGGGTGGCCATCTCGAAATTTGCCTTCGAGATGGGTGATCCCAAGTATCTGCACCACGTTTTGAACGCAGTGCGTCGGATCGACGGTGTTTTCGACGTCTACCGCACCACTGGAAACCGCCGGCGCAGCTAACGCCGCTCTGCCGGAGCCAGCTGGGCCAACGTTGCCAGAGCACGTCTCTTGTGCGGAACCCGGGGGGTGGCCTCGACGGCAAGAATGAGGAGCCGGAGCTTGATGCCAAGCTCTTCGCGCGCCAGCAGGCGCTTCAGTGCAGGCAACGCGCGATCCGTTTCAACGTGCAGGGCGATATCCGCCGCGGTACGGAGCGGGCTGCTGACCAGCATTCCGCCCAGGCTCACGACGTCCATTTGGCCCAGCCGGACTTCGTGCAGGCTGCATGCCGTGCTTCCCCGCAGGCTGGAGATGCGGTGTTTCGCGTCCACCAGAAGTGACAAGTGCTCGGGTGGTTTGGCGCAGCCGTAAATCCACGCAGCAGTGAGGCGTCCTGCAACCACCTTGGTCCGTATCCGTTCCGGGACTGTCAGGGCCGCTGCACGGGCCCTCAGGCGGTGGGTGACTGCCACACCCGGTGACGCATAACTCTTCCCGTACAGGGGCAGCAGGATGCCATCGAATGCCATACCCTGCAGTTCGTTCCACGAAAAGATGGGGCTGGGGGAGTAGAGCTCGGAGATGACCGGCTCCTGCAAGAGGGGGGCGGTGACAGCGGGATCCATTCGTCGATCATTCCGTGGAGCCGCCCTACGAGTACAGGCTCCGTCCGGGTTATGTGGATAACCCGAACGGAGCCTGCGGTGAGTGCTTTCTTAGGAACCCCTAGGCGAGGTCACTGGCGGAGCGCTGGATCTGGTCGAGCCATGCCTGACGTGCTTCCAGTGCTTCGCGGGCGGCCTTGATGCGGCGCTGGTCGCCAGCCTTTTCAGCCTTCTCCAGATCCTCCTTCAGGCCTGCGATGGCGGATTCAAGCTGTGACAAGGCGCTGTTGGTGCGGGCCTTGGTTTCCGGGTTGCTCCGGCGCCACTTCTCTTCCTCGGCTTCACGGACCGCGTCCTCGACCTTGCGCAGCCCGGCCTCGATCCTGCCCATATCGGCGCGGGGAACCTTACCGGCATCTTCCCAACGATCCCTGATGGACTGGAGGGCCTTCTTGGCCGCGTTGAGATCGTTGATGGGCAGGAGCGCCTGCGCCTCAGCCACCAGCTGTTCCTTCACGCCCAGATTGGCCGTGTATTCCTGGTCGATTTGGTCGTTGGCGGCCTGACGGTTGCTGAAGAAGACGTCCTGCGCAGCGCGGAAGCGGCTCCACAGTGCGTCGTCGTCCTTGCGGCTTGCACGCGGAGTGGTTTTCCACTGGTCCATCAACCTGCGGTACTCGCCTGCAGCGAATCCCCAGTCGGTAGAGGTGGAGAGCGCTTCAGCCTCTGCAATCAGGGCTTCCTTTGCGGACTTTGCCGCAGAGTTGTTGCTGTCCAGCTGGGAGAAGTAGGCGCGGCGGTGGCGATCGAAGACCGTCCGGGCAGAGCGGAAACGCTTCCAGAGTGCGTCCTCGTTGCTGCGTCCCAGCCTGACCCCGCTCTTCTGCGCGGCCTTCCACGTTTCAAACAGCTCGTTCATTCGTGCGCTGGACGTTTTCCACTGGATGTGAGCGGGGTCCTGGCCGGCAATGGTTTCAGCTTCGGCCACGATCGCTTCGCGGGCCGCGAGCTCGCTTGCACGCACCGCCTCGTGGGCGGCTTTCTCCGACTTTTCCAGCTCGACGACCTGGGCTGAGAGGGTGTCCAGGCGGGCCTCGGCAGCGCGGATGTCGCCCACCATGTTGCGCTCCGCGAGCTGCTCACGCAGGTGCGTGACAGTCTTCTGCATGTCCGTGGCGGGTGCCTTGGACTGCACCCGGTGTTCCAGGAGGACTACCTGCGCAATGACGTCGTCGAACTTGCGGGCAAAGTAGCCAAGGGCCTCGTCGGTGCTGACGCCCGGGTACTGACCAACCGGGATCTCTTCACCGTCCAGCGTCAGGAAGACGTGGCCATCACCTTCGGCCCGCCCCCACTTGGCTGCCTCAGCAAGTGACGCCGCAGATACCGCAGGAGCGGCAGGAACGACGGCGGCGGGAGCCTTGGGGCGAGCCGCGAAGGCGGCTGGGGACGGCGCTGCGGACGGCGTCGGACGGGGAGCAGCCGGTGCCGCGGGAGCTGCTGCTGACTCCTCGGCGGGAGCTGCGGCCGCCGCCTGATCGGCTGGGGCTGCTGTTGCCTGGACTGCTTCTTCGTTGGCCACTACTGCTGTTTCGTCGGATTTCTGACTGTCTGTCACCGCTAAAAGTCTTTCGCTTGGAGGGAACTGCTCAGGTAATGCACTCCGGGCCGGGCCGGGAGCTGGTTACTTCAGAGAAAACGAGTCTATCGTGACAGGTGCCACAGGGGCGCCGTCGCTGGCGTTTTCACCGGGTTTAAGGCCTGCTGCAGCAATCTTGGCAACGACGTCCAGGCCGCTGGTCACCTTACCCACCACGGTGTATCCGCCGGCCGTATCAGCCGGAATGGTGGTGTCCTTATAGACAATGAAAAATTGGTGGCCGTTGCCGAAGGCGTTGTTCCCGGTGCGGGCCACGGCAATGGTCCCGGCAGGGTAGTTGTTGTCCGCAGGCGCGTTTTCCAGTGGACCCCATCGGTAGTTAGGATCGTCCGTCCCGTTTTCGTCGGTGGCGCCGCACTGCAGGAGCCCAAACGCTTCGGACGTCGTCAGGCGGTGGCAGAACTTCCCGTTGTAGTACCCGGAGTCACTCAGGGACTTGAAGACGGCGGCAGCCTGCGGTGCCGCAGTTCCGTTCAGTTCGATGCCGAGTACGCCACTGTTCAAGGCGAGCTCGCCGGTGAAGGTTTTTCCGGCAGCCGTTTCCGGACCGGGTACGTCGGCGCTGTTCGTTGCAGCCGGGGAAGCGGACGGTGAACTGAGCCCTGCTTCGGCAGCGGCGAACTCCGCCTCGGTGGGGTTGGAGCTGAAGACTGTCAGTTGCAGCACAACGGCCAATACAACCGCCACGCCGGCTGCACCTACGGCGATGGTGTTGTCGCGTTTGCGTCGCTTGCCCTGTTCCTGCCGCAGGGCACGCTTGGCTTCCATCTGCCTGATGCGCCGTTTCGCTTCGCGGTCATCCCGCGACCTTGTTGCCAAGAGTCCTCCTGATTGTGTCCACTTTTGTGGCTGCCGACAGGAACCGGGCATGCTGCATTAGATGTGCACGCGCGGAAAGCATAAACTGGCTGCCGCACATAGTTTATGCATGACCGGCTGGTCGTCCGCCCTGTAAACGCCGAAAGGGCGTTTAAAGCTGCGGTGTGATGCCAGCGTCAGCTTTCTTTGAGGAGACTTTCCACCATGGCACGTACCGCCTCCCTGTCCGGATTCCCCGAGTGGCTTCCCCAGGAGCGGTTGGTGGAACTCCATGTGCTGGATACGCTCCGGAAGACGTTCGAGCTCCACGGCTTTTCCTCCATTGAGACCCGTGCTGTTGAAACCGTGGGACAGCTGCTCCGCAAAGGCGAGATCGACAAAGAGGTCTACGGCCTGAGCCGGCTTCAGGATGAAGAAGGCGAGGCTGCCAAGTCGGACAAGTCTGACCCGAACGCCTTGGCCCTTCACTTCGACCTGACCGTTCCCTTTGCCCGCTATGTGGTGGAGAACGCCGGGTACCTGGCGTTTCCCTTCCGCCGGTACCAGATCCAGAAGGTTTGGCGGGGCGAGCGTCCGCAGGAAGGCCGTGCGCGTGAGTTCACTCAGGCGGACATCGATGTTGTGGGCGACGGCGAACTGCCGTTCCGTTACGACGTCGAAATCGCGTTGGTCATCGCCGAGGCCTTGAGCGCTCTCCCGATCCCGGACTTCCGGCTTCGGATCAATAACCGCAAGCTGGCTGAAGGCTTCTATCGCGGCATTGGGCTCACTGACACGGCCGGGGTGCTGCGCAGCATCGACAAACTGGAAAAGATCGGGGCCGCCAAGGTGGCTGAGCTGCTGAAGAGCGAGCTCGGAGCCACGGACGAGCAGGCTGCGCTGGCGCTGGAATTGGCTGGCATCCGAACGGAAGACACATCCTTCGTGGAACGGGTGCGTGCACTTGGGGTCAAGGACGAGCTCCTGGAAGAGGGCCTGAATGAGCTTCAGCAGGTTATCGAGGCTGCCGTCCAGCGGGCCCCTGGCAAGGTGGTCGCCGACCTCAGCATCGCCCGCGGCCTGGACTACTACACAGGAACCGTGGTTGAGACGGTGCTGGTGGGCCACGAGCAGCTGGGTTCCATTTGTTCCGGCGGCCGCTACGACGCGTTGGCGAGCAAGGGCAACCGCAAGTTCCCCGGCGTCGGGCTTTCCATTGGCGTGACACGGCTGGTCTCGCGCATCCTCAGCCAGGAATTGGCAACTGCCTCCCGCTCGGTGCCCACGGCGGTGTTGGTTGCCTTGAACTCAGACGACAGCTGGTCCGCGGCGCAGGACATCGCCGCCCAGTTGCGTGGCCGCGGCATTGCCACGGAAGTTGCAGCCAAAGCGGAGAAGTTCGGCAAGCAGATCAAGTTCGCGGATCGTCGGGGCATTCCGTTCGTGTGGTTCACCGACGACGACGGCAAGCACCAGGTCAAGGACATCCGCTCCGGCGAGCAGGTAGACGCGGACCCTGCGAGCTGGGCACCGTCGGAAGAGGATCTGCACGTCCGGATCACCACCGCCTGATAGATCGATAGCTTGTCCTGCCTGGTGGCGGGAGCCGTGGCCGGGGCGGGTAAACTCGGACGGGACCGCTTTGCAGCGGTCCCTCTAAATTTCATGCTGAAAGGAATGCTGTGCTGCGCACACATGACCTCGGATCCCTTCGCTCCGAGCACATTGGACAAACCGTTACCCTGGCCGGCTGGGTGGGCCGCCGCCGTGATCACGGTGGCGTTGCATTCGTTGACCTGCGTGACGCCTCCGGTGTCGCCCAGGTGGTTGTCCGTGAGGAAGAGGTCTTCCACGGCCTTCGGAACGAGTACGTGCTGCAGGTGACGGGTACCGTCAACAAGCGTCCTGAAGGCAACGAGAACCCGGCTCTGGCCACGGGTGACATCGAGGTTATCGCGGACAACGTTGTTATCCTCAACACTTCCGAGCCTCTCCCGTTCCAGATTGACGAGCACGTGGAGGTCGGCGAGGAAGCACGCCTCAAGCACCGTTACCTGGACCTTCGCCGTCCCGGCCCCGCACGCAACATGCGCCTGCGTTCAGAGGCAAACCGTGTGGCACGCGAACTGCTGCACCAGCGCGGATACGTCGAAATCGAGACACCTACGCTGACGCGTTCGACGCCGGAAGGCGCCCGCGACTTCGTGGTTCCGGCTCGTCTTGCCCCGGGTTCCTGGTACGCCCTGCCGCAGTCGCCGCAGCTTTTCAAGCAGCTCCTCCAAGTGGGCGGCTTCGAGAAGTATTACCAGATTGCCCGTTGCTACCGTGACGAGGATTTCCGTGCCGACCGTCAGCCTGAGTTCACGCAGTTGGACATCGAAGCCAGCTTCGTTGACCAGGACGATGTCATTGAATTGGGTGAGGCAATCGTCAAGGCGTTGTGGCAGTTGATCGACGTCGAGATCCCCACCCCGATCCGCCGCATGACGTACCTGGACGCCATGGCCAAATACGGTTCGGACAAGCCCGACCTGCGTTTCGGCGTGGAGTTGACCGAACTTACCGAGTTCTTCAAAGACACCAACTTCGGCGTCTTCAAAGCACCCTACGTCGGCGCAGTGGTCATGCCCGGTGGCGCCTCCCAACCACGCCGTACCCTGGACGGCTGGCAGGAATTCGCCAAGCAGCGTGGACACAAGGGCCTGGCGTACGTCCTCTTCAAGGAGGACGGCGAGCTCGCCGGCCCCGTTGCCAAGAACCTCACGGATGAAGAGCGCGCCGGCCTTGCTGACGCCGTTGGCGCCAAGCCCGGCGACTGCATTTTCTTTGCTGCCGGCGAGAAGTCCGCGGCGCGTGCCTTGCTGGGTGCCGCACGTGTTGAAATTGGCCACCGGACGGGCTTGATCGATCCCAAGGACTGGGCGTTCGTTTGGATCGTGGATGCTCCCATGTTCGAGCCTGCTGCCGCTGCTGTTGCCTCTGGCGACGTCGCAGTGGGTGGGGGACAGTGGACGGCAGTGCACCACGCGTTCACCTCGCCCAAGCCTGAGTTCCTGGACACCTTCGACCAGGACCCGGGATCTGCGTTGTCCTACGCGTACGACATCGTGTGCAACGGCAACGAAATCGGCGGCGGTTCCATCCGTATCCACGACCGTGAGGTTCAGGAGCGCGTCTTCCAGCTGATGGGCCTGGACAAGGAAGAGGCCGAGACCAAGTTTGGCTTCCTCCTTGAGGGGTTCAAGTACGGCGCTCCTCCCCACGGCGGCATGGCCATGGGCTGGGACCGTGTGGTGGCCCTCCTCGCCGGGGTTGAGTCCATCCGCGACGTCATTGCCTTCCCCAAGACCGGCAACGGTTATGACCCCTTGACCGCTGCACCGGCTCCCATTACAGCCCAGCAGCGCAAGGAAGCGGGCGTCGACTTCAAGCCCGAAGCCAAGCCTGCCGCCAAGGCAGAGGCGAAGGCCGAGTAGTTCACCTGCCAAAGGCTCTCCACTGCGGTGGGGAGCCTTTGGCGTTCCCGCCGAAAGAAAGGTGCTGCTGAATGGTGGAACAAGCATTCCTGGAATCGCTCATGGATAAGGCCTGGCCTGCACTTGAACGTGAAGAACTTGAGCATGATGTGTTGGGGGAGTGGGTCCTGCGTGCTTCGGGCGGAGTGACTCAGAGGGCTAATTCCGTGTGGCCAAGGAACCCTGCCGGTGGGCAGGAGGAAAGCCCTGGCATCGCGCGGTCCGTACGTGCAGCGGCGGAGTGGTACCGGCTTCGCCGGCTTCCCTTGATCTTCCAGGTCTTTGACGACTCCCGCAGCGCCGCCCTGAATGCCTACCTGGATGAGCAGCGCTACACGAGGCAGTCTGCAACGAAGATCATGGTCCGGGGCACGGCGGGGCTGCCCCTCAGCGCGTCGGGCCGGACCGTTGACATGGCCGATGAACCGTCCGAGGAATGGCTTCGCGTGTGGTGGTCCGTCGATGGCCGCGGCGGCGACGCTGAACTGTCGGTCGCTCACAAGATTCTCAGCGCCTGCCCTGCACTGTATGCAGTGGTGAGGGACGACGACGGCGTCCCCGCCGCCGTCGGGCGTCTCGCCTTGGTGGACGGCTGGGGCGGTATCTACAGCATGGCGACGTCAGCGGAGCACCGGAGGCGCGGCTACGGGACCGAGGTTCTAACTGCGCTGGTGAACGCCGGGATCCAACAAGATCTTGAGGGGTTCTGGCTGCTGGTCACGGAGGCTAATTACGGTGCGCAGCGACTTTACTCGCAAGCTGGTTTCACCGTCCACGGCAGTTACCTTTACCGGCAGGCGCCACTGCGGCGTGCGCCCGGCGGCTGCTAGTTCCTGGGCTGCTGCTCCCGGGTCGGATCAGTTACTGTGATGCGTATGGCGCAGGCATCGGCAGCGGCTTTCGCCAGCGCAGCGTTCTTTGGAGCTTGAACATCGAGGAAGGCCAAGCGCTCCCGCACGGCTATGTTCCTCAGTAACGGCTGGGCAAGGACCTGTTCCACCAGCACACGGTCGCCGCCGGGGACGAGGTATTCAACGCGGTGTTCAGTGAAGATGCGCACAGTGTGTTCTGCTGTGGCCTTGGCCTCCAGGAAGCGGTTGCCACTCTTCGAAGCGAGGATGGTGGACCCACTGGCAGCGGCTATGGCGTAACCGCCCTTGCGAACCAGCAGCAGGCCAAGCCCCCGTTCCTGGGTTGCCAGCGAAGCCAAACGGTCCACTTCAGTTGCTCCCCGGCCCGGACGTCCGTCGGCGGGCCATGGTGCTCTCATGAGGGCAGTCGCACCATCGGCTGCCCTCAGAAGAACCCCGCCGTCGTCGAGGTCTTCGGCAACCGGACCGTGGCTCGCCGCGAACCGCTCCACCCAACCTTGCAACCTGGCCGCGGCTACCAAGGCGGTCCGGCTGCCGGGACTCTGAAGAGGGGCAGATGCTCGGCGATCCACGTCGATGTCTCCTTTGCTGGAACTATGAGTAGCCTATCCATGTGGAAGATCTCTTTGGTGCCGGTGCAGTGGATGACGACGACTCCGAGGATCTGCCCGTGTCAGGGGGTCCCTCCGATGCCCGCTGGATGGCTTCGCAGCGGAGTCCGCTTGCCGTCAGAATGCGCCCCCGTTCCCTTGACGAGGTAGTGGGGCAGCAGCATCTGCTGGGGCAGGGGTCGCCCTTGCGTCAGCTGGCAGCAGGTGCTGAGGCCGCCGGCCCTGCAGGTCCCAGTTCGGTCATCCTTTGGGGCCCTCCCGGCACCGGGAAGACCACGCTCGCCCACGTGATCGCACGAGGGCCCGGGCGTAAGTTCGTTGAATTGTCAGCCATCACGGCAGGCGTCAAGGATGTGCGCCGCGTCATGGACGAGGCATTGACGGCCCGCGATCTTTACAAGAAGACCACAGTTCTCTTCCTCGACGAGATCCATCGTTTCAACAAGGCCCAACAGGATGCCCTGCTCCCTGGAGTGGAAAACCGTTGGGTGGTGCTGGTGGCTGCCACTACCGAGAACCCGTCCTTCTCTGTGGTATCGCCACTTCTGTCCCGCTCGCTCCTGCTCACGTTGAAGCCGCTGACCGATGACGACATTTCCGGTCTGCTGCAGCGGGCCGTGACGGACGCCCGCGGCCTTGCCGGTCGCGTCGAGCTAGGCCCTGAGGCGTTGGACCATCTGGTCCGGCTATCCGGAGGCGACGCCCGCAGGGCGCTGACGGCGTTGGAAGCCGCCGCCGGCGTCGCGTTCGGTGACTCCGACGCCGTCGATATTTCCGACGACGATGCACCAGGAACCGAAGGGGATAACGACGACGGCGAAACCGGGCTCGCGAACGAGGACCTTCCTGACGCTCCCGTGTTGGTGGAACTCCGCCACACAGAGCGTGCCCTGGATGCCGCGGCCGTTCGCTACGACCGCGCCGGCGACCAGCACTACGATGTGGCCAGCGCGTTCATCAAGTCCATCAGGGGCTCGGACGTCGATGCCGCCCTGCACTATTTGGCGCGAATGCTTGAGGCCGGTGAGGACCCGAGGTTCGTCGCGAGACGGATTGTGATCTCCGCCGCCGAGGACATCGGAATGGCAGATCCCACCGCGCTCCAAACCGCAGTGGCCGCAGCCCAGGCAGTGCAGTTGATCGGCATGCCGGAGGGGCGGATCGTGCTGGCCGAAGCTGTGGTCCACCTGGCCACCGCGCCCAAGTCCAACGCAGCGTATATGGGTTTGAACAAGGCGGTGGCCGACGTTCGAGCGGGCTTCGGTGGCGGTATCCCCATGCACCTGCGCGATGCCCACTACCCGGGCGCGAAGCAGTTGGGCCACGGGAAGAGCTATAAGTACGCACATGACGAACCACACGGCGTGGCAACACAGCAATACCCGCCGGATGACTTGGTGGGCAAGGACTACTACCAGCCCACCAATAACGGCGCTGAACGCGATATTGCCGCCAGGCTGGAACGGCTCCGCAAGATCGTGCGCGGAGAGTAGAGCCAAGCGGACGCCAGCTAGGGTTGGCGAGCCTGCCCGTGGTAGGCTTGTTCCTTGTCTGGCATGGCCCGACGCACAATCCCACTGAAGATTCCTTCAATAGTGCTGTGCGCCCGGGCTAGTAGCAAAAGGCAGCGGTTGGCCGATGCTCTCCCTGATGGAGGCCAGTAACACTGACACACCGCAGTAATTGGAAGGACACAAGTGGCTAACAACACTCGTGCTCGCCGTACCGCACGCCTTTCGCGTGCACTCGGCATTGCTCTGACCCCCAAGGCCGCCAAGTACATGGAGCGCCGCCCGTACGGCCCCGGCGAGCATGGCCGTGCCCGCAAGAAGCAGGATTCCGACTACGCCGTACGTCTGCGCGAAAAGCAGCGTCTGCGCGCCCAGTACGGCATCCGCGAAGCACAGATGACCCGTGCCTTCGAAGAAGCACGCCGCACCAAGGGCCTGACCGGTGAAAACCTGGTTGAGCTCCTCGAAATGCGTCTGGATGCCCTCGTGCTCCGTGCAGGCTTCGCCCGCACCATCGCACAGGCCCGCCAGCTGGTTGTTCACCGCCACATCATGGTTGACGGCATCCGCGTGGACCGCCCGTCCTTCCGCGTTGGCGAAGGTCAGCTCATCCACGTTCACAGCCGCTCCGAGGTCATGCCCCCGTTCCAGGTGGCAGCCGCTGGTGCACACGTGCTCAACAACGTGCCGGCATACTTGGACGTCAAGATCGAAGCCCTTCAGGCCCGCCTGGTTCGTCGCCCGAAGCGCTCCGAGGTCCCCGTGATCTGCGAAGAGCAGCTCGTCGTCGAATTCTACGCTCGCTAAATTCCAGCAGCGTCTACAAAGAAGCCCGTGGCACACGCCGCGGGCTTCTTTGTATGTAAGGTACCGGTCCACTATAGGTAAGGTACTTGGGGAGGCCTCGCCCAAAGCCGGGAACCGGCTGGTGTGAGGCAGCGAAACGATCCAAGGAGAAGAGTTCTATGTCTGGTGGCGACATCGCCGGCCTCATCGCAGCAGGAGTGTTCGCGCTTCTCGTCCTGCTTTTGGCCGTGCCCATTTTGAAGCTGGGCGGCGTTTTTGACGAAGTGCGGACTTCCATCCGTTCCCTGAGCGACGGCGCCACGCCCCTGATGGATGAAGTGACAGCAACCGTCACCACCACCAACGAACAGCTGAAGAAAGTTGACGGCATCGCCTCCAACGTTTCCGATGCCTCGGCCAACATCTCCGCGTTGTCCTCTCTTGTAGCGGCGACGGTGGGCTCGCCATTGATCAAGGTGGCAGCATTCAGCTATGGCGTGCGTTCTGCGTTCGCAGGACGTCGCGCACCTTCTTCCGGCCGCCGCAGCCGCTGACCTCCGCAGCCACTGAACCAGCCGGCCGCGAACTACAGGGAGAGCAATACCTCATGAAAAGAATTGTGTGGATGGGCATCGGCGTCGCTATCGGCGTCATTGCGTTCCGAAAGATCACCGAAGCCCAAGCCAACCTTGGGCCTGAGGGCCTGAATCGGGCTGTTGGCCGGATGGCCGATGGCCTGTTCGACTTCGCCGACGCCGTCCGTTCAGGGATGCACCAACGCGAAGAAGACTTGCGGGCAGCGTTGGGGATCGACGACGCCGTCCCCACCCGCCGCTAGAGGGGGCGGGTTCGCCCCCGGGCCCTCAACAGGGCAGAATGGAAAGCTGCGGAACGGCACCAGCCGGTACCGCGCACATCGTGTGCAGTGAATTGAGAAGGGTAAGTAATCAGCTAATGAAGTCGCAGGAGATCACCAAGCGCTGGGTGGACTTTTTTGTCAACAAGGGTCACACCGCCGTTCCCTCCGCGTCGCTCGTTTCCAGCGACCCGTCACTTCTCTTCACTGTGGCCGGAATGGTGCCCTTCATTCCGTACCTGACCGCGCGCGAAGAGCCACCCTACAGCCGGGCAACGAGTGTCCAGAAGTGCATCCGCACCGGAGACATCGAAGAAGTGGGCAAGACGGCCCGCCACGGCACCTTCTTCCAGATGTGCGGCAACTTTTCCTTCGGAGACTACTTCAAGGAAGACGCCATCAAGTTTGCTTTCGAGCTGCTCACCACAAGTGTTGACGACGGCGGTTACGGGCTGCCCGCCGAGCGCCTCTGGGTGACTGTCTACGAAGAGGACGACGAAGCCAAAGAACTGTGGCTCAAGAACACCGGCATTCCTGCCGAGCGTATCCAGCGCATGGGCAAGGCCGACAACTACTGGTCCACCGGACAGCCTGGCCCCGCCGGTCCCTGCTCTGAGATCTACTACGACCGCGGCCCTGCCTACGGCATCGAAGGCGGCCCCTTGGCCGACGAAACGCGCTACGTCGAAATCTGGAACCTCGTGTTCATGCAGTACCAGATCGAAAACGTCCGCTCCAAGGTGGACTTCGACATCGTGGGTGAATTGCCGCAGAAGAACATCGACACCGGCCTGGGCATGGAGCGTCTTGCAATGATCCTCCAGGGTGTTGAAAACATGTACGAGACCGATCAGGTCCGTCCTGTGATCGATAAAGCCGCTGAATTGTCCGGCCGCGAGTACACCTCGGCCGAGTCCCCGGAAGACCCGCACCACACTGACGATGTCCGCATGCGCGTTGTCGGCGACCATATTCGTTCTGCCTTGATGCTCATTGCTGATGGCGTTGCGCCGTCCAATGAGGGCCGTGGCTATGTGCTGCGCCGCCTCATCCGGCGCGCTGTTCGCGCCATGCGCCTGCTCGGCGTCGAAAAGGCATGCCTGCCGGAGCTGCTTCCCGCATCCCGCGACGCCATGAAGGGTGTCTACCCGGTGGTGGAGACCGACTTTGCCCGAATCAGCCGGATTGCCTACGCCGAAGAGAGGGCATTCCTGCGCACCATTGCTTCCGGTACGGCCCGTCTGGAAGATGCTGTGGCGGAGTCGAAGGCTGCCGGCGTTCCGTTGTCCGGAGCCGACGCCTTTGCCCTGCACGACACTTACGGTTTCCCGATTGATCTGACCCTGGAAATGGCAGAAGAAGCCGGCCTCAAGGTGGATGAGGCAGGCTTCCGCGCTCTCATGCTGGAGCAGCGTCAGCGTGCCCAGGCCGATGCCAAGGGCAAGAAGGGTGGGCACGCGGACCTCAGCGCCTACCAGGAGCTGCTGGGCAAAGGCGAAACCGTCTTCACCGGTTACGACGAACTTGAGGGTGAGGCTAAAGTCCGCGGCATCGTCAGCGCTGGCCGGCCGGTAGCGCATGCGTCCACGGGCGAGGAAATCGAGCTGGTCCTCAACGAAACCCCGTTCTATGCCGAAGCTGGCGGTCAGTCCGCTGACACGGGCCTCATCACCGGCGACGGTTTCGTCGTTGAAGTGGTGGACGTTCAGCGTCCCATCAAGGGGCTCAGCGTTCACAAGGCGATTGTCCGTGAAGGTGAGATCGCTTCCGATGCCTTGGTACGCGCCGCCGTCGACCGTGAACGTCGTCATGCCGCCGAGCAGGCCCACACCGGCACGCACATTGTCCATGCTGCGTTGCACCAGATCCTCGGCCCGGAAGCAACTCAGCGCGGTTCCTACAACAAGGCCGGATACCTGCGCTTTGACTTCGCCTGGGGCGAAGGTCTCAGCACCGCTACCCGCTCCGAAATCGAAGAAGTTTCCAACATCGCCATCCGGAACAACTACCGGGTGGACACCAAGGTGATGGGCCTCGCTGAGGCCAAGGCGCTGGGCGCCATGGCACTCTTCGGCGAAAATTACGGCAGCGAAGTGCGTGTGGTGGAGATCGACGGCGCGTGGTCCCGCGAGTTGTGCGGTGGCACCCACGTGGCCAACACGTCGCTGATCGGCAGCCTGTCCCTGTTGGGAGAGCAGTCTGTTGGCTCGGGAAACCGCCGTGTTGAGGCCTTTGTAGGCTTGGATGCCTTCCGTCATCTGGCAGCCGAGCGGGCCTTGGTTTCAGAGCTCACGGATCTTTTGAAAGTTCCGTCCGGACAACTTGCTGACCGTATCTCCAGTACCCTGAACAAGCTCAAGGCCACAGAGAAAGAGCTTGATCGCCTCCGTAAAGAACAGCTCACGGCAGCGGCCGCCAACCTGGTGGGAACCGCCAAGGACGCCGCGGGTGTTCGGGTTGTAGCCCACGACGCCGGTCAGGTGGGAGGCGCTGATGATCTGCGCAACCTCGCCCTCGATCTCCGTAACCGCCTTGGCTCGGAAGCTTCCACAGTAGCTGTTGCGGGTGTCAGCAATGACCGTCCCGTCATACTGATCGCCACCAACGAGGCTGCCCGTGAAGCAGGCGTCAAGGCCGGAGTGCTGGTGCGTTTGGCTGCGGGGATCCTGGGCGGCGGCGGTGGCGGCAAGGATGACGTCGCCCAAGGCGGCGGCACCGACGCTGGGAAGGTCTCTGAGGCCCTCACAGCGGTGGTGGATGCGATTGCCAAGCGCTGACGGTGGATTCCAGTACTGACAGTGGCGTCTACCCCCACGGCATCAAGCTGGGGGTAGACGTCGGTACCGTTCGGGTGGGTCTGGCCATCTGCGATCCGGACGGGATCCTGGCGACACCGTTCAAGACGGTAGGGCGGGACACTAAGAAAAACTCTGACGTGCGTGTAGTGGTCAAGCACGCGGTTGACTTGGCGGCGGTGCAGATTTTCGTCGGTCTTCCCCGCACCATGAAGGGCGAAGAGCGGGCCTCTGCACACATGGCCATGGACTACGCGGAGCTCCTGTCCAACGAGCTTTTGCGCGTCGGTTTGGACGTTCCCGTGAACCTTGTTGATGAGCGACTTTCAACTGTCACGGCACACCGCAACCTGCACGAAGCTGGCATGAGCAGCAAGAACCACCGTAAAGTGGTTGATCAGGTTGCCGCTGCCGGAATACTGCAGCACGCAATCGACATGCAAAAAGCCAGAGGAACGGACGTAGGCCGCCGAGTGCAGGCACCGGTGCAGTCCGAAAAACCCAGCAGTGCCCCAACGCTGCTGGCTGCCTCCGGCAGTGAATCCGATTCTTCTAAGAGGGGACTGCAATTGTGAGCCCGGTCAACAACGACCCCTCCAGCGGTACCGCCGGCGGCGGTATGCCGCTCACCCGCAAAGAGCTGCGGGCGCGTGAACGATTCCTCGCCACGCAGAACCACAACGTGGTGCCCGTTCCCGAAGCGACCCCGGGGGAGGCGGCTCCCTCGGCGGAGAGAGAGCCGGAATTGCCCCGACCAGTCCCTGCGGTTCAGCCTGTGTCCGTCGCGCCTCCCGCCCCCGTTGCACCTCCTGCACCGGTGGCACCCCCTGCACCCGTAGCGCCTCCTACTCCCGCGGCGTCTCCGACGCAGCCCGAGGTACCTGCTGATGAGGCCCCGCATCACGTGGATGAAGCGCAACGTGAGCCGGAAAGCCACCCCCAAGAGCACACCGCCAGTGAGCAGGCCCTCGTTGAGCATCCTGCCGTTGAACACGAAGAGCCCGGTCATGGAGATCCGTCGGGCGGTCACATCCACCCTGATGAGGTCCATCAGGATGAGATGGACCACGAATTTGTTTCGGCAGGACATCCTGAAGGCTCCGCCGACGGTCATGAGGACGCCGAACACGATGCGCACTACCAGCCCGGCATCCATGAAGAACTCCACAACGACGTTCTGCTTCATGATGAGCATCCCCACGATCTCATAGCCCCTGTTGCCAGCCCGGCGTCCAAGGCCGCCGCGAAAAAGGCGCGCCGCCGCCGTCGTGTGTTGGCCCTTCTGATCACGCTGGGTGTCTTCGTCGCCGCCATCGCCATTGGTGCGCAGTTCCTGAAGCCCCTGCTGGGCATGGACAGGGTCACCGACTACCCCGGCCCGGGCACGGGGTCGGTAACCATCACGGTGCCCGAGGGGTCCGGTCCCAAGGCTGTGGCCAACGACCTTGTTGCGAATCGAGTGGTGGCAGATTCTGATGCTTTCGTGAAGGAGTTCCTCAACGAAGGTGGAGAACTCTCACCGGGCGCCTTCACCTTCCGCACGGAGATGAAGAATTCCGATGCCGTGGCGGTCCTAGTGAACAAGGACGCATCCAAAGTCATGTACTTTGCCTTGAGTGCCGGCCTCCGCATCAACGAATCGTTGGAGGCCATCTCCAAGGGTTCGGGCATTCCGCTGCAAGAGCTCAACGCCCTGAACCAGACACCCGGGCAGTTCGGTGTTCCGGCCAAGGCCAAGAACCTGGAAGGCTTCCTGGCACCCGGCGAGTATCGGTTCGAACTCGGAACCTCCGCCAAGGACATCATCCAGAAGCTGGTGACCACCACCCTGGATGAACTCAAGGCACAAGGAGTCACCGACCCCGCGAAGCAGTACGACACCGTGACCATCGCCAGCATCGTTCAGGCTGAAGGCGGGCAGGCAGACTACGGAAATGTGGCTGGAGCAATTTACAACAGGCTTAAGCCGAACAACATCGAGACCAGTGGACTCATCCAGTCCGACGCCACGGTGACGTACGGCCTGGGTAAGAAGTCGTTCCACCTTACGGAGGAAGAAAAGGCCGATAAGTCCAACGCTTACAACACCTACGCCAACGTGGGGTTGCCGGTGGGGCCCATTGGCTCGCCGGGCAAAACGGCGATTGATGCTGCAGCCAAACCGACTCAGAACGATTACCTCTACTGGGTGACCATCAACCTGGACACCAAGGAGACCAAGTTCTCCAAGACGTTGGCCGAGCACAACACCTATGTTGAGCAATACAACGCGTGGTGCCTGGCTAACGCAGGACGGTGTGTGTGAGTCGTCGTGCCGCAGTTCTGGGGCACCCGATTTCACATTCGAAGTCTCCGGCACTGCACTCTGCTGCATACGCCACGTTGGGTGTGGACATCGACTACTCGGCGATCGACGTCACGGTGGACGGGCTTCCTACCTTCATGGACTCGATCCGTGGCGACGACGCCTGGTGTGGCCTCTCGGTGACCATGCCGTTGAAGTCGGCCATGGTCAGGGAAGTCGACGAAGTCCGCGGCGCAGGTGCCCACCTGGGCGTCATTAACACGGTGGTTTTCGAGCACGACGCCGGGCGGGTACGTCGGGTGGGGTACAACACTGATGTGGCTGGCATCGTCGAAGCAGTCCGCTACGCAGGTGTGGTTGCTGCACCCCACGCGGCCATCCTGGGTGGCGGCGGCACTTCGGCCGCGGCCGTGGCTGCTGCGCGGGAACTCGGTGCCCGCCACGTCGACGTTTTCGTTCGTGATGCCGGACGTGCCGGTGATGCGCAAGCCGCCGCGGACGCCGTCGGAATTTCCCTCACAGTCCGGCCCCTGAAGGAAGCGGCCACCGCTGTGGCCGGGACGGATCTGGTGATCTCCACGTTTCCACCCCGTGCCGCCGATTCCTTGGCGGAAGAGCTTGCAGTGCTGCCGGGAACCGGAGCCGGCGTCCTGTTGGACGTTGCCTACGATCCTTGGCCCAGCCGGCTGGCGGAAGTGTGGCATGGCCACGGGGGAGCGGTGGTCCCGGGCCTGGAGATGCTGATGTATCAGGCGGCCGAGCAGATCAGCCGCTTTAGCGGCTGTGATGTCAACGCCGCCGTCATAGATGTGATGTGCGACTCAGTCGGGCTTCCCCGGCGAGTGTTCTAGACGCCCTACATGGCAGGATTGGTTATATGTTGCGTTGGTTGACTGCCGGTGAATCCCATGGTCCGGCCCTGATCGGAATTGTTGAAGGCGTGCCCGCCGGTGTTGAACTCACCAGCGGGCAGATTCGTGATGCTCTGGCGCGCAGGCGCCTGGGCTATGGCCGTGGTGCCCGCATGAAGTTTGAGCAGGACGAGGTCACCATCATGGGTGGCGTCCGCCATGGACTGACCCAAGGCGGCCCTGTGGCCATCCAGGTGGGAAATACGGAGTGGCCCAAGTGGGAGCAGATTATGTCTGCTGACCCCGTGGACCCCGAAGTCCTTGCCGATCAGGCACGCAACGCACCTTTGACCCGTCCGCGCCCGGGGCATGCCGATTTCACGGGCATGCAGAAGTACGGATTCGACGAAGCCCGTCCGGTCCTCGAGCGTGCCAGCGCACGTGAAACCGCCACCCGCGTGGCCCTTGGTACCGTCGCCGCCCAGTTCCTGAAGCAATTGGGCATCGAGTTGGTAAGTCATACAGTGTCCATTGCCAGTGTGACTGTCCCCGAAGGCAGGCCCCTGCCGTCGCCCAAGGATGTCATCGCGCTGGACGCCGATCCTTTGCGTTGCTTCGACCGTGAGACCTCGGACGCGATGGTGGCCGAGGTGGATGCCGCCCACAAGGAAGGCGAAACCCTGGGTGGTGTGGTGGAGGTACTGGCCTACGGGCTTCCGCCGGGATTGGGCAGCTACGTCCACTGGGATCGTCGTCTGGACTCCCGTCTGGCGGCCGCGCTCATGGGCATCCAGGCCATCAAGGGCGTCGAGGTGGGCGATGGCTTCCTCACGGCGGCTCGTCGTGGATCTGCGGCCCATGACGAGATTCTCAAGGATGACAACGGCAGGATTGTTCGTCAGACCAACCGGGCCGGCGGCATTGAAGGCGGCATGAGCATTGGTGAAGTGCTGCGTGTCCGGGCTGCCATGAAGCCCATTGCCACCGTCCCGCGCGCACTGCGGACCATTGACGTCAGCACCGGCGAGCCCGCCAAGGCGCACCACCAGCGTTCAGATGTTTGTGCGGTGCCTGCAGCGGGCGTGGTGGCCGAAGCCATGGTGGCGCTGGTTCTCGCTGAAGCTGTTGCTGAGAAATTCGGTGGTGACTCTGTGGCCGAAACCCTGCGCAACCTGCAGGGCTACCTTGAAAGCATCCCGGCAACCTTGGACTCGGTCGGCCGCTAGTGGTCCGCGCTATCCCGGATGGCCGGCCTGTTGTTCTCGTTGGCCCCATGGCGGTCGGAAAATCGGCGATAGGCCAGCAGTTGGCTCATCAGCTCCGTCTCCCTTTTGTGGACACCGACGCGGTGGTTGTGGCTGCTCACGGCAGCATCGCCGATATTTTCGCCGGCAGGGGGGAACACGCGTTTCGGGAGATTGAAGCGCGGGCCGTGGCTAAAGCCATCGAGTCTGCCAAGATCGAGCCGGCCATTATTTCCCTCGGCGGGGGAGCGGTGCTTGACTCCGGAACCCAGCAACTGTTGGGGGAGTGCACCGTGGTCTATTTGGAGTGTGACGCGGAAACCGTCGCAGACAGAATTGCACGTAACACCGGGAGGCCCTTGCTGCAGGGCGACGCAATGACCCGATGGGAAGCGTTGTTCGCTACCCGGCGCCCCGTCTATGAGCGTCTTGCTGACATTGTCATGGATGTCCGTTCCGGATCCGTGGCGGAAATCGGCCTCCATTTGGAGGAGCGGCTGCTCCAGCATGCAGCCTTGAAAGAGGAAGTTGAAAAGTGAGCAACGAAGCATCTGTCATCAAGGTGACCGGCCAGTCCGTCAACGAAAACTACGACGTCGTGGTGGGCCGTGGGCTCCTGGACACCCTGCCCGCCAAGCTTGGCGAACGCGTCCGGCGTGTTCTGGTGATTCACCCGCGGGCCCTCCGGCTGACCGGCGACACTGTTCGGGACGAACTCGAAGCCGCAGGCTTCACTGCGCTCACGGCTGAAATCCCGGATGCAGAAGAAGGCAAGCACATCCAAGTGGCAGCATTCTGCTGGCAAGTGCTGGGCCAGAATGACTTCACGCGATCTGATGCCATTGTGGCGGTAGGCGGCGGCGCAGTAACTGACCTCGCCGGCTTTGTGGCGGCAACCTGGCTTCGCGGAGTCAAAGTCATCCACATGCCCACCAGCTTGCTGGGCATGGTGGATGCTTCGGTCGGTGGCAAGACCGGCATCAATACGGCCGAAGGCAAGAACCTGGTGGGGTCCTTTCACCCGCCGGCCGCGGTCCTGGTGGACCTTGACACTCTCCAGACCCTCCCGAAGAACGAGCTCATCTCCGGAATGGCCGAAGTCATCAAGTGCGGCTTCATCGCCGATCCTGTGATCCTGGACCTCGTGGAAAAGAACACCGACGCCGTGATGGACGCGGGATCCGACGTTCTCCGCGAGCTCATTGAGCGTGCTGTTTCCGTGAAGGCCGATGTGGTCTCCCAGGACCTCAAGGAATCAGGCCTTCGTGAAATCCTGAACTACGGGCACACCCTTGGCCATGCCATTGAGTTGGTTGAACGCTACTCATGGCGTCACGGCGCCGCTGTTTCGGTGGGAATGATGTTTGCTGCCGAGCTGTCGCGCAGCGTGGGCCGCCTGTCCGATGCTGACGCTGACCGGCACCGCACCATTCTGGAAAGCCTCGGCTTGCCCACTACGTACCGTAAGGACCGCTGGCAGGGCCTCCTGGACGGGATGCGCCGGGACAAGAAGTCCCGCGGTGACCTACTCCGGTTTGTGGTCCTTGATGGCGTGGCGAAGCCGGGCATCCTGGAGGTCCCTGACACCTCTCTCCTGTTTGCCGCTTACCAGGAGATCGCATCATGACCGTCACTCTTCGTGAAGGCGTCAGCGACTGGCCGACTGCCGGGTTCCCGGGCGTCCGGATGAACCCGGACACGTTGCTTCCCGTGATTGTCAATGAGGACATCATGGAGTCCGCCCTTGCGGCTTCCGAGGACCCTGCTGATCGCATCATGGCACTCTTGCTGGAGAACCAGCCCAATGAGGCTGCCGAGCTCCTGGCTGAAGCGCGCTATAAAGATCCGGAATCGTTCCGGTTGAGGATTTTTGAGGCAGAAGTCCATCGGGCAACCAACCGCGTGGACCGTGCCGTGCAGTTGTTCAGGCACCTGCTGCAGGACGTCCAAGGCAGCCCGAAAGAAGCCATTGTTCACCAGTACTTGGGCCGGGCATACTTCGTCAGCGGCAACGCCCTGGCAGCATCCGAGGAGTTCGCCAAGGCTTTGGACTTGCGCGTTGCCATGGCCGCCGACGCTGCGCTCATCTATTCCTCCGCAGTTGCTCTCCAAAGGGCCCGGAATGTCCTGGAACTGGCCTCTTAGGGCCGTTCCAAAACCCCGCCCGCAAGGCACACCCGCATTTGCCGGTAGAATGGTTCTTGGATTTTTGATAAATACGCGCTGGCGGGCCGATTGGTACGCCTGCTTGGCATAGATAGCTGGCAGCTAGAACCAGTGCGATAACCAGAGGATACGAGTGGCAACCACAAACGACATCAAGAACGGGACCGTACTGAAGCTCGAGGGCCAGCTCTGGAACATCATCGAGTTCCAGCACGTCAAGCCTGGCAAGGGCGGCGCCTTCGTCCGTACCAAGATGCGCAACGTCATGTCCGGCAAGGTGGTGGACAAGACCTTCAACGCCGGTCTTAAGATCGAAACCGCTACGGTTGACCGCCGCGATTACCAGTACCTCTACCAGGACGGCGAAGACTTCGTTTTCATGGATACCCAGGACTACGACCAAATCACCGTCTCCGGTGCCACCGTGGGCGATGCCACCAACTTCATGCTCGAGAACCAGATGGTGAACATTGCCATCCACGAGGGCACGCCGCTGTACATCGAATTGCCTCCGAGCGTCGTCCTCGAAATCACCTACACGGAGCCGGGCCTTCAGGGCGACCGCTCCTCGGCAGGTACCAAGCCGGCCACAGTGGAGACCGGCTACGAAATCCAGGTCCCGCTGTTCGTTGAGCAGGGCACCAAGGTCAAGGTTGACACCAGGGATGGCAGCTACTTGGGCCGGGTCAACGACTAGTGAGCGCACGCGGTAAAGCCCGTAGCAGGGCACTTGAAGTACTTTTCGAGGCGGAGCAGCGTTCCGTTTCGGCTTTCGACGCGATGACAGCGCGCCGGGAGAAGACCGATCTTGTCATCAACCCCTACACGGTGGAAATCGTGGAAGGCGTTGTTTCCATGCAGGCGACCATCGATGAGTTCCTGCAGACCTACGCCCAGGGCTGGACGTTGGAGCGGATGCCGTCAGTGGACCGCATCATCCTCCGTATCGGCGCGTGGGAACTTCTCTACAATGACGAAGTTCCGGACGGCGTAGCTGTCAGCGAAGCTGTGGCTCTGGCTAAGACCATGTCCACGGACGAGTCGCCTGCCTTCATCAATGGGCTGCTTGGCCGGCTCCAGAAGCTGAAGCCCTCGCTCCTGGCATAAGGAGTTGTTTGCTGAAGGACCCGCATCCACAGGATGCGGGTCCTTTCTGCGTTACTGGAGGACTGCTGCCCTGAGCGTGGGGATAGTCCTGAGCAGCTCAAGCTCGTCCTGCTGATGGACGTGGATGTCGCGGCCGCTGAGTATCCGTTGCCGGGTAAACGCCAATGCTGTGGCCTCCTTGATGAAGGACTTCATGGTGCTGCCGCGCCCGCGCGAGTTTGCCCAGCGAATGGCCTGCCTCCGGCCCCGTGACGTAGCCAGCATTTCCACTTCTGCTGAAGTGAACCAGCCTGCCCGGGCATATTCGAGCAGCCGCTGGCGGGTGAGTTTTCCTTCAGCGACCCGGAGCAGGATGATTCCCACCGCTGCCACCAGGAAGATCGGTACCTGAACCACGAAGTACTCCACCAGGAAGTTCTGTCCCATGCTGTTCCATCGGTTGTGCAGGAACATCGCGGGCAGCAAGCCGATGAAGAAGGCCAGGACCGCATAGCCCGAGTGCCATTTTCGTGCGGCGAAGCCCATGATCAGTCCGGTGGTTCCCGTGAATACTGCGTGCGCGAAAGGCGACATGACGCCCCGGAGGATGAAAATCCGGATGAGGTCAGTACTTGGATCGGTGGAGGAGGCTATTTCGCGGCCAAAGTAGAGGATGTTCTCCGTGAAAGCGAAACCCGCGGCGATGGTAAAGGCGAAAACGACGCCGTCAACAGGTCCATCAAAGTACTTGCGTGCTGCGAGGATCAGGACCAGCAAGCCGAGCGACTTGGTGAATTCCTCCACGATGGGGGCTTGGACCGTGGCCATGAAGTAGCTGAATGCTTCTTCGCTGGAGGTGGGGGCAGCGAGGGCGAAGAGTGGCTGGATGAGCAGCGTCCCGGCAATGGAAACGGCGGCACCCCAGGTGAAAGCGAACCAGAGGAGCCTCTTTGGTTCGGGCTCCCAGCGATCGATCAGGCGTACCGTCAAGAGCACCACGGACAGAGGTATGAGTGAGGCAATGAAGCCGATCACAAATCCGGTGACGCCGGTGTTGCCCAACAGAAACGGAACCACCAGGAACAGGCTGCCGAGAACCAGTACAACTGCACCGATGAGCAAGGGAAGCGTCCCCCAGGACGTGCGTGCTTGCGGCGCTGGTGGGATGGCCCATGTTTGACGGGGGAGCGACGTCGGATTACCGGGGGCCGGTTGATAATTCCCGGGCTGGACGCGGCCGATCCAGGTGGGGTTCGCGCCAGGTTCCAGATATGGCCGGGGATAGGGCTGTCCGCCGGGTTGGCCGTGGTGGTTCATGGTCATGGGCAAGAGCCTATTCCACAGCACGGACTGTGAGCTTAAACTCACTGGTCACAGCCGCCTCGGGTGAGGTGGGAAAGGGGCGCTGTGGTAGCTTTGAAAAGCAAATATTCCTTTTTTAATTCCGTCCCGTGAGGCGGGGAAAGGGGAGACGAGCGATGACTGAAGTCACTTCAGCGCACGTGCCGTCGCGGGTTGTTCTCAATCAGGCGGACATTGATCGTGCGCTCACTCGTATCGCCCACGAGATCCTCGAAGCCAACAAAGGCTCCCAGGACCTGGTCCTGTTGGGCATTCCCAGCCGCGGCTATCCCTTGGCTGTGCGGCTTGCCAACAAGATCGCTGCCGCCGATCCCACGGTTAACGCAGACACCATGGTTGGACAGTTGGATGTCACCATGTTCCGTGACGATCTTTCCCATCAGCCCACCCGGCCCCCACGCCACACCCGGCTCCCGCTGTCAGGCATAGATAACAAAGTTGTTGTTCTGATTGACGACGTCCTGTACTCCGGCCGGACCATCCGCGCGGCCCTGGATGCCTTGGTTGATCTTGGCCGCCCACGCATCGTCCGTCTTGCGGTGCTGGTGGACAGGGGACACCGTGAGCTTCCCATCCGCGCGGATCACGTGGGCAAGAACCTGCCCACTTCCTCCTCGGAGAAGGTCCGGGTCCATCTCGAGGAGATCGATTCCGTAGACGGCGTGCCCGTCAATGAGGTTGTTATCGAGGCCGGCAAATGAAGCACCTTCTGTCCACCGAAAACCTCAGTCTCTTCGACGCCATCCGTGTTCTGGACACGGCGGAGGAAATGTCCGCCGTCGGCGAGCGTGAAGTAAAGAAGCTCCCGGCACTGCGCGGCCGGACGGTAGTGAACCTCTTCTTCGAGGACTCCACCCGCACCCGCATCTCCTTTGAAGCGGCGGCCAAGCGACTGTCAGCCGACGTCATCAACTTCGCCGCCAAAGGATCTTCGGTCTCCAAGGGGGAGTCCCTCAAGGACACGGCGCAAACACTTGCAGCCATGGGTGCGGACGCCGTCGTTATCCGGCACTGGGCCTCCGGCGCGCCGCACCGGCTTGCTGCCACCGACTGGATCGACGCAGCCGTCATCAATGCTGGCGACGGCACCCATGAGCACCCTACGCAGGCACTGCTGGACGCCTTCACCATGCGTCGGCATTGGTCGCAGGTCAACGGCATTGAGTCCACGGGGGCAGACCTCAAAGGCATGCGCGTAGCCATTGCCGGCGATGTCCTGCACTCGCGCGTTGCCCGTTCAAATGTGTGGTTGCTCAAGACCCTTGGCGCCGAGGTCACGCTCGTGGCGCCACCCACGCTGCTGCCCATCGGCGTCGAGCACTGGCCTTGCAAGGTCAGCTACAACCTGGACGAGACACTGGAAGCCGGCATCGACGCCATGATGATGCTGCGCGTCCAGGGTGAGCGGATGAACGCCTCCTTCTTCCCTTCAACCCGCGAGTACTCCCGCCGCTGGGGGTTCGACGACGCAAGGCTCCGCGCGCTGGACGATCTCGGCATGAAGGACACCATCATCATGCACCCCGGCCCCATGAACCGTGGCCTGGAGATCTCCTCGGCAGCCGCCGATTCGCCGCGTTCAACCGTTCTCGCCCAGGTGCGAAACGGGGTCTCGGTCCGTATGGCCGCCCTTTACCTGCTGCTCTCAGGGGATTCCCGTGAAGCCGCCCCGAACTTAAGCCAGTCCAGCAAGGAGACCAACTGATGGCCGAGAACACCTACCTGATTCGTGGGGCCGCCATCCTCGGCGGCGAAGCTGAAGACCTCTTGATCTGCGACGGCGTCATTGAAGCCCGCGGCAAGGACCTGTCCGCGGAGGACGCAACCGTCATCGACGCCCAGGGCCTCGTTGCACTGCCGGGCATGGTGGACGTTCACACCCACCTGCGCGAACCCGGCCGTGAAGACGCCGAGACGGTGGAGACCGGCACCCGCGCCGCGGCGCTGGGTGGCTTCACCGCCGTCCACGCCATGGCCAACAGCAACCCGGTGGCGGACACTGCGGGTGTTGTGGAGCAGGTTCACAGCCTGGGACGGGCGTCCGGCTGGGTGGATGTACGCCCTGTTGGTGCAGTCACCGTGGGCTTGGCCGGGGACCAACTGGCAGAGCTCGGCGCCATGGCCGATTCCCGCGCCCAGGTCCGGATGTTCTCCGATGACGGCATCTGCGTTCACGATCCCGTCATCATGCGCCGTGCCCTGGAATACGTCAAAGCGTTCGACGGCGTGGTGGCCCAGCACGCGCAGGAGCCCCGCCTGACCGCCGGTGCACAGATGAACGAAGGCGCAGTGTCCGCCGTGCTGGGACTTACCGGTTGGCCCGCCGTAGCCGAGGAAAGCATCATTGCCCGGGATGTCCTGCTGGCCCAGCATGTGGGTTCCCGCCTCCACGTATGCCACGTTTCCACTGCAGGATCCGTGGAAATTGTCCGCTGGGCCAAGGCACGGGGCATCAACGTTACCGCCGAGGTCACACCGCACCACCTGCTGCTGACCGACGAACTGGTCCGCAGCTACGACCCCGTCTACAAGGTCAACCCGCCGCTGCGCACCGATTCCGACGTCCAGGCGCTCCGTGAGGGCCTGGCCGATGGCACCATCGACGTCGTGGGAACCGACCACGCACCGCACCCCAGCGAGCATAAGGAATGTGAGTGGGCGCAAGCAGCGATGGGCATGACCGGTCTTGAGACCGCCTTGTCCGTGGTGCAGGAGACCATGATCGAAACCGGCCTCATGACCTGGGCGGATTTCGCCAGGGTTACCTCGTTCACGCCTGCAGTGATCGGACGCGTCGCGGATCAGGGCCGTCCCCTGGAGGTTGGCGAACCTGCGAACGTCATCCTGGTGGACCCGGCTGCGCGTTGGACCGTTGACCCGCATAAAATGGCAACCATGGGCCGCAATTCACCGTTCAAGGGCAAGGAGCTGCCCGGATCCGTGGTGGCGACCTTCTTCAAAGGCCACCCCACGGTCCTCAATGGTCAGCTCAACACGCCTTACAGGTACCCGGCAGTCAGCAGCAACTAATGGACAACCAAACACTGACCGTGCTCATCACGGTGCCGTTGATCGTCGTCGTCCTGGCGATGATCTGGCTGGGATGGCGGAACCGGCTGAGGCGACAAGCCGACGTCGAATGCCTCCCCGAGGTTCCGGAGCAGCTGACCCCGGCCACCGTGGTGGCAGATGGCCAGTACGTGGCCACCACCACGGCCGGCGACTGGCTGGACCGGATCGCAGTCCAGGGCCTGGGTATCCGGACCAACGCGGAGCTGAGCATCCATGCTGAAGGCGTGTTGTTCGACCGTTCGGGTGCCGGCCCGGTGTTCATCCCGCGCTCCGCACTGGTGGATAGCCGCGAAACCAACGGAATGGCTGGAAAGTTCGTTGAAAAGGACGGACTCCTGGTCATCAACTGGAAGCTTGGCTCCCGTGAACTCGACACCGGCTTCCGATCCAGGCACGCAAGCGAAAAGCAGCTCCTCCTCGATGCCCTTCAAGAATTGATCTCCGCAGCCCCTCAGGCAGATGCCGATAGTGGAAAGTAATAAAGTGACGGATAGTAAAGCAGCCACCACCCCCACCCCCTCAGCAGCAGTACTCGTGCTCGAAGACGGCCGCATGTTCCGCGGCCGCAGCTACGGAGCCCAGGGAACCGCTCTGGGTGAGGCAGTCTTCGCCACCGGCATGACCGGTTACCAGGAGACCATCACCGACCCCTCCTACGCACGCCAATTGGTGGTTCAGACTGCGCCGCATATCGGGAACACCGGCGTGAACAGCGAAGATGCTGAGTCCCGCCGCATCTGGGTTGCGGGGTACATTGTGCGCGATGCCGCACGCCGCCCGTCCAACTGGCGCTCCGAACGCAGCCTCGATGACGAACTCGTTGATCAGGGAATCGTCGGCATCCAGGGTGTGGACACCCGTGCCATCACCCGCCACCTCCGCGAGCACAAGACCATGCGCGCCGGCATTTTCTCCGGCGAGGCCGCTCAGGCCACGGACAAGGAACTGTTGGAAACCGTCCTGGCCAGTGCTCCCATGGAAGGCGCAGCGCTGGCTGAGGAAGTCTCCATTGATGAGGCCTACGTGGTGGAACCCAAGGACCACGGCTGGGACGGCGAGCCGCGCTTCTCCATCGCGGCCGTTGATCTTGGCATCAAGGCAATGACACCCGTGCGTTTTGCAGAGCGAGGCGTCCGCGTCCACGTCCTGCCCGCCACGTCCACCCTGGAAGACGTCAACGCGGTCAAGCCCGACGGTTTCTTCATGTCCAACGGGCCCGGCGACCCCGCCACTGCAGACCACCAGGTCTCCCTCCTGCGCTCGGTGCTGGACGAAAAACTTCCGTACTTCGGCATCTGCTTCGGTAACCAGATCCTGGGCCGCGCCCTGGGCTTCGGGACCTACAAGCTCCGTTACGGCCACCGCGGCATCAACCAGCCCGTCATGGACCGCCGGACCGGCAAGGTGGAAATCACCTCGCAGAACCACGGCTTCGCCGTTGATGCGCCGCTGAACGGTTCCACCGTGGCGCCGGAAGAGCGCTACGGGCGGGTGGAAGTCAGCCACGTATCGTTGAACGACGACGTCGTTGAAGGACTCGCCTGCCTCGACATCCCCGCGTTCTCGGTCCAATACCACCCTGAAGCCGCGGCCGGCCCGCACGATGCCGCGTACCTCTTCGACCGCTTCATCGACCTCATGGCCGACACCAAGGCCAAGGCCACAGGCGCCGTCCCCGCAAAGAACACCGACTCCAAGACTGAGGACAAGAAGTAAATGCCCAAGCGTACAGATCTCAAGAGCGTCCTTGTCATCGGTTCCGGCCCCATTGTCATCGGCCAGGCAGCCGAGTTTGACTACTCCGGTACCCAGGCGCTTCGCGTCCTCAAGGAGGAGGGCCTGCGGGTCATCCTGGTGAACTCCAACCCGGCCACCATCATGACGGACCCCGAGTTCGCCGATGCCACCTACGTTGAGCCCATCACCCCGGAGGTGGTGGAGAAGATCATCGCCAAGGAGCGTCCGGACGCCATCCTGCCCACCTTGGGTGGCCAGACGGCTTTGAACACCGCCATCGCGCTGGACAAGAACGGTGTGCTGGAGAAGTACAACGTGGAACTCATCGGTGCGAACATCGCAGCGATTGAGCTCGGTGAAGACCGCGAGAAGTTCAAGGGCGTCGTGGAGCGTTGCGGCGCTGAATCTGCCCGCAGCCACATCATCCACACCATGGAAGAGGCTTTCGCTGCTGCCGAAGACCTTGGGTACCCGATGGTGGTCCGTCCTTCCTTCACCATGGGCGGCCTGGGTTCGGGCCTGGCGTACAACGAGGACGACCTCCGCCGCATTGTCGGCCAAGGGCTCCAGTACAGCCCCACCACCGAGGTCCTGCTCGAAGAGAGCATCCTCGGCTGGAAGGAATACGAGCTCGAGATGATGCGCGACAAGAACGACAACGTCGTTGTTGTGTGCTCCATCGAGAACTTCGACCCCGTAGGTGTCCACACCGGTGACTCCATCACGGTTGCCCCGGCGCTGACCCTCACGGACCGCGAGTACCAGAAGCTGCGCGATGTCTCCATCGCTGTTATCCGCGAAGTGGGTGTGGACACCGGCGGCTGTAACATCCAGTTCGCCATTGACCCCGCCACGGGCCGTGTAGTGGTCATCGAGATGAACCCGCGCGTGTCCCGGTCCTCCGCCCTGGCCTCCAAGGCAACCGGCTTTGCCATCGCCAAGATCGCCACCAAGCTGTCCCTTGGGTACACCCTGGACGAAATCCCGAACGACATCACGCAGAAGACGCCGGCCTCGTTCGAGCCCACGCTGGACTACGTTGTGGTCAAGGTTCCGCGCTTCGCCTTTGAGAAGTTCCCGGCAGCGGACAACACCCTCACCACCACCATGAAGTCGGTGGGTGAAGCCATGGCCATGGGCCGCAACTTCACCGAGGCCCTGCAGAAGGCCCTCCGTTCCCTGGAGCAGAAGGGCTCACAGCTCGACTTCAGTTCCGTGCCGGAATACGAGGTTGCCGAGCTTATTGAGAAGGCCAAGCGCCCCACCACGGACCGCCTGCACCAGGTGCAGCGCGCACTCTTGGGCGGTGCCACGGTGGAAGAGGTCTTCGAGGCCACAAAGATCGATCCTTGGTTCCTGGATCAGCTGCAGCTTTTGAACGAGACCGCGCAGGAGATCCGCAAGGCCGGCGTGCTCACTGAGGACATGCTGCGCAACGCCAAGCGCCATGGCTTCTCCGATGAGCAGATCGGTGCCTTGACGCACAATAACGAAGCTGTGGTTCGCGGCGTCCGCCAGGCCCTGGGCATTCGTCCGGTCTACAAGACGGTGGATACTTGTGCCGCTGAGTTCGCCGCTTACACCCCGTACCACTACTCGTCCTACGACGAGGAAGATGAAGTAGGCCTGCACGCGAAGCCTTCCGTCATCATCCTTGGCTCCGGGCCCAACCGCATTGGCCAGGGCATCGAGTTCGACTACTCCTGCGTCCACGCCTCGATGGCCCTGCGCAAGGCCGGCTATGAGACGGTCATGGTCAACTGCAACCCGGAGACGGTCTCCACGGACTACGACGTCTCCACGCGCCTCTATTTCGAACCGCTGACGCTTGAGGACGTCCTCGAGGTCATCGCCGCGGAAGAACGCACCGGTGGCGTCATGGGCGTCTTCGTGCAGCTCGGCGGCCAGACCCCGCTGAAGCTGGCACAGCAGCTTGCCGACGCCGGCGTTCCGATTTTGGGCACGTCACCCGAAGCCATCGATTTGGCAGAGCACCGCGGCGCCTTCGCCCGCGTGCTGGATGAGGCCGGACTGACCTCCCCGAAGAATGGCACCGCCGTTTCCTTCGAGGACGCCAAGAAGATCGCCGACGAAATCGGCTACCCGGTGCTGGTTCGTCCGTCCTATGTCCTGGGCGGCCGCGGCATGGAGATCGTCTATGACGAAGCCAACCTCTCCCGTTACATCGCCAACGCCACGGAAATCACCACGGACCACCCGGTGCTGATTGATCGCTTCCTTGAAGACGCCGTCGAAATCGACGTCGATGCTCTCTTTGATGGCACCGATATGTACCTCGGCGGCATCATGGAGCACATCGAAGAAGCCGGTATCCACTCCGGTGACTCTGCTTGCGTTCTTCCGCCGATCACCTTGGGCAACAACGTGATCGAGCGTGTGCGCACGGCAACCCGCGCCATTGCCGAAGGTGTGGGCGTCCGCGGCCTCATCAACATCCAGTTCGCCCTGGCCTCCGACGTCCTGTACGTCCTTGAGGCCAACCCGCGTGCTTCGCGTACGGTTCCGTTCGTCTCCAAGGCAACTGGTGTGCAGATGGCCAAGGCGGCAGCCCTCATCGGCACAGGGGTGACCATTAACCAGCTCCGCGGTGCCTACAAGATGCTGCCGGAAACCGGTGACGGTTCCACCCTCCCGTTGGACGCCCCGGTTGCTGTCAAGGAAGCAGTCCTTCCGTTCAGCCGCTTCCGTACTCCCGAAGGCAAGGTTGTGGACTCCCTGCTCGGCCCGGAAATGCGCTCCACCGGTGAAGTTATGGGTATTGACAAGCACTTTGACACGGCGTTCGCCAAGAGCCAGGCTGCCGCCAACAACGCTTTGCCCACCGAAGGCAAGATCTTCGTTTCGGTGGCCAACCGTGACAAGCGTTCGGTGATCATGGGCGTCAAGCGCCTCTCGGACCTTGGCTTCGAGATTGTCTCCACCGGTGGCACAGCAGATGTCCTGCGCCGCAACGGCATCCAGGCGACTCCGGTTCGCAAGGTGGCCGAGGGCAGCAGCGCCGAGGGTGAGGGCACCATCGCTGACCTCGTCATCGCCGGCGAGATCGACATGGTCTTCAACACGCCGTCGGGCGGAGAAGCCCGCAGCGACGGGTACGAACTCCGTGCGGCGGCAACGTCCATCGGCATTCCCTGCATCACTACGGTTGCTGAGTTCAACGCCGCAGTACAGGCCATTGAGGCGCTGCGCACCTATGAGTGGTCCGTGACCAGCCTGCAGGAGCACGCGGCCAACCTGGCAGCAGCAGTGGAAGCAGCCAATGCCTGAGTCTGATGCATCACAGCAAGGGCAGCGGCCGGCCCGGGAGTCCTTTGGCTCCCGGCTGGCTGCGGCCATGGCGGCGCGCGGTCCGCTGTGCGTCGGTATCGACCCCCACCCACAGCTCTTGGCTGAATGGGGATTGAACGACGACGTCGCCGGCCTGGAGCGCTTCTCGCTGGCAGTGGTGGAGGCAGTGGCTTCCCTCGCTGCCGCGGTCAAGCCACAGGTGGCGCTCTATGAGCGTCACGGTTCCGCCGGCATGGCTGTGCTGGAGCGCACCCTCGCTGCCTGCGCGGAGGCGGGCGTCCTCAGCATCGCTGACGCGAAACGTGGCGATATCGGCTCCACCATGGCGGCTTACGCGGATGCCTGGCTGAGGGACGGTTCGTCCTTGGCTGCGGACTCGGTGACGCTGAGCCCGTACCTTGGCTTTGAGTCGCTGCGCCCGGCGCTGGACCTGGCTGCGCAGTACGGCAGGGGAGTGTTCGTGCTTGCGCTGACATCGAACCCTGAGGGAAAGTCCGTCCAGCACGTGGGCGGGAGCGATTCCGTGGCCCGGAGAATTGCCGCCGCTGCCGCCGTCGAAAACCAGCGTTACGGTGGCTCCCTCGGGTCTGTTGGCTTGGTGGTGGGGGCAACCATCGGTTCTGCCCTGTTTGACCTGGATATCGATCTTGAAGCTGTCCGCGGTCCGATCCTTGCTCCTGGACTAGGTGCGCAGGGGGCCACGCCAGCCGATCTTCGAGCGACTTTCGGTGCTGCGTACCCCACTGTTCTGGCGACTTCCAGCCGGGGGATCCTGGCCGCCGGGCCGTCCTTGGCAGGGCTCCGTGCCGCAACGGAGGAGACACTGGACGGGCTTCGCCCGGAGTAAGTTGCGCACCCTCATTGCGCAACCGGGCCCCTGCCGGTAGGTTCAGGATCAGTCCGCGTGATCTGGATCACAATCGCGATCTGACAGGGGTTTGGCAGTGGGCCTTAAAGAGCTGACACCGCAGGAGCGTTCCGATGCCCTGGAGAAGGCTGCCAAGGCGCGGGCTGTGCGCGCCGCGGCCAAGGAACGCCTCAAGCGTGGCGAGGTGAGCATTGCCGAGTTGATCTCCTCAGGTACTACCGATGAGGCGATTGCGCGCATGCGGGTAGTGGAATTGCTGGAGGCCCTGCCGGGCATTGGTCCGGTCAGGGCAGCCGGAATCATGGCCGAGATTGGCATTGCCGGATCCCGGCGGATCAGGGGGCTGGGAATTCACCAGGCCCGGGCGCTGGTAGATTTTATGGATACTCAGCAAAGCGTTTGACGCATCTCCCCGAAGGAATCCGTGAGCAAGAAACCCGGACTGACTGTCCTTGCAGGCCCCACTGCCGTTGGCAAGGGAACCGTATCCACCTACATCAGGGACAACTATCCAGAGGTTTGGCTCTCGGTCTCGGCAACCACCCGGGCTGCGCGTCCGGGCGAGAAGGATGGCGTCCACTACTTCTTCAAGTCCGCCGAGGAGTTTGACTCCTTGGTCTCCGAGGGTGAACTCCTGGAGTGGGCTGTGGTGCATGGCCAGAACCGCTACGGTACGCTCCGCAGCACTGTTGACGCGGCAATCGCCGATGGCAAGTCTGTCTTGCTGGAGATTGACCTCCAGGGTGCCCGGCAGGTCAAGGCAGCGGTCCCGGACGCGAATTTCGTGTTCCTGGCACCGCCGAGCTGGGACGAAATGGTCCGTCGATTGGTGGGCCGCGGCACGGAAACTCCTGAGGAACAGCAGCGCAGGCTGGAAACCGCTAAACTGGAACTTGCTGCTGAACCGGAGTTTGACCACACCGTCATCAATGACGACGTTCGCCGGGCAGCGGACGAGCTTGTTTCACTCATGGGGCTTACCCCGCACCAGCGCTAAGCGCTTGCATTTGTTGGCCCGCTAAAATTTGGAGAATTCGTGTCCACGAACCTTGAAGGCATCATCAACCCGCCGATCGATTCGCTGCTTGAGGCTGCTGATTCCAAGTACGGCCTGGTCATCTTCGGCGCCAAGCGTGCCCGTCAGATCAACGCCTACTACGCACAGCTCCACGAGGGCCTGTTCGAGTACGTCGGCCCGTTGGTTGACACCAAGCTGAACGAGAAGTCGTTGTCCATCGCTCTGCGCGAGATCAACGAAGGCTTGCTGGTTTCCACGCCGATCGAGCCCGCAGAATAATAAAGACTGCCTGTTGACGGAGGTCACGTGCGCATAGTCCTCGGAGTCGGGGGAGGGATCGCAGCCTACAAGGTTGCATCGCTCCTCCGGCTTTTTACTGAAGCCGGTCACAAGGTGACGGTCATCCCCACGGAAGCCGCTACCCGATTCGTCGGAGTGGCCACATGGGAAGCCCTCTCCGGTAACCCTGTGAGCAACAGCGTCTTTGACGACGTCGAGAAGGTCAATCACGTCCGTCTGGGTCATGAGGCGGATCTTATAGTGGTGGCGCCTGCCACCGCAGACCTCTTGGCCAAAGCAGCGACCGGACAAGCGGGAGACCTCCTCACCAACACGCTTCTCATGGCCCATGGGCCGGTTCTGTTTGCTCCTGCGATGCACACGGAAATGTGGCAGCACGCGGCAACCCAGGCCAACGTAGAGACGCTGCGCAGTCGTGGCGTCACCGTGCTGGAGCCTGCCTCGGGTCGCCTGACGGGCTCGGATTCAGGGCCTGGGCGCTTACCGGAGCCGGAGGCGATCTTCGCTGCCGCCATGGCCCTTGCCGGCTCGGAAACATCACCGGCCCAGGGCAGCCATTCCGGTGTCCTGGCAGGACGAATCGTCACCATTTCCGCCGGCGGCACAAGGGAGGCCCTGGATCCTGTCCGTTTCCTGGGCAACCGGTCCTCCGGAAAGCAGGGCGCGGCGTTGGCCGCTGCCGCCCTGGCTGCCGGAGCCACAGTTCGTTTCCTTGCCGCACACATGGACGTCGAGCCGCCTGCCGGAGTGGAGCTTGTACGCGTTGAATCGGCCTTGGAACTACGCGAAGCCGCGCTGAAGGCGGCAGTGGATTCCGACGTCGTCATCATGGCCGCTGCTGTTGCGGACTTCCGTCCGGCAGAGGTTTCGGACACCAAGATCAAGAAGGTCGACGGCGAGGACGCTCCCGTTGTGCGGTTGATCCGGAACCCGGACATCCTGCATGAGCTCGTGGAACGTCGTCATGCCGACGGCGGTCAGCAGTTGATTGTCGGTTTCGCAGCCGAAACGGGCGATGCCCAAGGCGACGTGCTGGAGCATGCGACGGCCAAGCTCAAGCGCAAGGGCTGCGACCTCTTGGTGGTGAACCAGGTGGGCGTCGGCCGGGTATTCGGCCAGGACGACAATTCGGTGGTCATTCTGTCCGGTCACGGCGCCGACCCGGAGTCGGCCGCAGGCTCAAAGGCCGACGTCGCCGCTGCCGTCATTGATCGGGTGGGCACCGAACTGACCCGCGTCTTCCCGGCCGTGTAACTGAGCCCACACCCGAATTCTTCGCAAAGGGACACACGGCAGATCCCGCCGTCCCGCAACCCAGTAAGGTGGTCGAGTGACTTTACCGCTGCACCATGAACACCATGGCACCCCGTCCAAGCTCCGGCTCTTCACGTCCGAATCCGTCACGGAAGGGCACCCGGACAAGATCTGCGACCAAATCAGCGACTCCATCCTGGACGCGCTGCTGGCTGCTGATCCGGAATCCCGCGTGGCCGTTGAAACCATGGCCACTACCGGCTTAGTGCATGTGGCCGGTGAGGTTACCACCGACGCTTATGTGGAAATTCCGCAGATTGTCCGCGAGACCATCCTGGGCATCGGCTACGACTCGTCGGCCAACGGATTCGACGGCGCCCGCTGTGGTGTGTCCGTGTCCATCGGCCAACAGTCCAACGACATCGCCGGTGGCGTGTTCAACTCACTTGAGGCCCGTGAAGGCCGCCAAGAGGACGACTACGACCTCCAGGGTGCGGGCGATCAGGGAATCATGTTTGGCTATGCCAGCGATGAGACGGCCTCTTACATGCCTACGCCCATCTGGCTCGCGCACCGTTTGTCTGAACGCCTCACGGAAGTCCGAAAGAACGGCGAGCTGGCCTACCTTCGCCCGGACGGCAAGACGCAGGTCACCGTAGGATACGACGGCGATCGGCCGGTTTCCGTGGAAACGGTGGTCATCTCCAGCCAGCACGCCGAAGAGGCAAGCCTTGAGCAGCTTCGAGCGGACTTGGCCAGCTACGTGATCGATCCCGTCATGTCGGCGTCCAACCTGGACATCTCACATGCTGCCAACATTCTTAACCCGGCCGGCGCTTTCGTTATCGGCGGTCCTGTAGGCGATGCCGGGCTCACAGGCCGCAAGATCATCGTGGACACTTACGGGGGGTTCTCGCGCCACGGCGGTGGAGCTTTCTCCGGCAAGGATCCGTCCAAGGTGGACCGCTCAGCCGCATACGCCATGCGCTGGGTTGCCAAGAACGTGGTGGCGGCCGGCCTGGCCAAGAGGGCTGAGATTCAAATCGCCTACGCCATCGGCCAAGCACGCCCGGTTGGAACGTACGTTGAGACCTTCGGCACGGAAACGGTTGACCCGGCCCGCATCAGTGAAGCGATCGACGAGTTGTTCGACCTCCGTCCGCGCGCCATCATTGACGCGCTGGACCTCAAGCGGCCCATTTATGCCAAGACGGCTGCGCACGGTCACTTTGGCCGGGATGACCCGGATTTCACGTGGGAACGCTTGGACCGCGTGGCCGACCTGAAGGAATACTTCAACGCCTGAGCCCTTAACGATCGGTTGGCAGCAGTCGCATCAACCCCAGGTTGTTGTTTTGTCAGTGGCCCGTGATTGGCTGGTGCCAGAGAGATGCCCGCAGCGGGTCAATCCCGCTGCGGGCATTCCGGGTTAAGACTGCGTGGTGTTATTCCGCGCTCAGAGGTGGAGGTGAAGTGCATGGCAGGACACGAGGCCCAGCCGTCGTTGCTTCAGCCCTCGTTGCTTCAAGGGTTTCCGGATCGTGCACCGGTCAATGGGCCGCCGCTTGCCGCTGAGAATCCCGTGGCGCGGGTGGCCCTCGAATCGTCCCTGCCCCATCTGGACAGGCCCTTCGACTACAGCGTTCCAGCAGAGCTCGCCGAGGATGCCGCGCCAGGCGTCCGGGTGAAGGTCAAGTTCAACGGCCAGGAGCTGAACGGATACATCATTGAACGGCGTGCAGACTCGGATGCTGCTGCGCCTTTGAACACCCTGCACAAAGTGGTGTCCCCGGTTGCGGTGCTGACCCCGGCCACTATGGAGCTGGCAGGCACAGTGGCTGCCCGTTACGCCGGAACCCTGAGCGATGTCCTTCGAACGGCAATTCCTCCTCGGGTGGCCAAGGTGGAGAAGGAACTTCTGGCCGGAGACTTCGAAGCCGGAGTCGCTGACCTGAAACCGGCCACAGATGCTCACGCGTGGGCTTCTTACAGCAATGGTGAGCCGTATCTGCAGCACCTTGCCAAAGGCGGTTCGCCAAAAGCTGTCCTCACGGCTCTGCAGGGGTTCGGTCCTGATGGCTGGCCGGCCCTGGTGGCTACGGCAGTTGCCACCGTTCGCTCGTCGGGACGTGGCGCGGTGGTGGTGGTGCCGGACTATCGGGATCTGGAGCAATTGGAGGCAGCGCTTGCCAACGTCCTGCCGTCATCGGACATTGCCCGCCTCACGGCGGACGACGGGCAAACGCCCCGGTACAGAAACTTCCTGCGGCTTCTGAGCGGTACAGCGGGAGTGGCCATCGGCACTCGTTCAGCGGCCTATGCTCCTGTGCGCGACCTTGGCCTGGTGGTGTGCTGGGACGACGGCGATGACCTCCACATCGAGCAAAGGGCGCCTTATGCGCACACCAGGGAAGTCCTTCTGTTGCGTGCCGAGCAGGAGAACGCCGCGTGCCTTATGGCCTCCCATAACCGAAGCACCGAACTCCAACGCCTTGTGGAAATGCACTGGGCGGTGCCCATTGAGGCACCCCGAAGTACTGTCCGCGCCACGGCGCCCCGGGTTCTCAACACCGCTGACAGCTACGAACAAGAACGTGATCCTCTGGCGCGTATTGCACGATTGCCCGGTGCGGCGTGGCGGGCAGCCAAAGAAGGCCTGGAGCGCGGCCCGGTCTTGGTCCAAGTGGCCCGGGCCGGATACGCCCCGTCGCTGGTGTGCCAGACGTGCCGGGAACTTGCGCGCTGCAACGCTTGTCAGGGGCCGCTGGCAGTGTCCAGCAGTTCGGCCATTCCGGCGTGCCGGTGGTGTTCCACCCCATCCCCACAATGGCGCTGCATGCACTGTAGCGGAACAAGACTGCGCCGGGGGGCGGCGGGAGTCATGCGGACGGCAGAGGAGCTGGGGCGGGCCTTCCCCGGCAAAGCCGTCGTCACGTCATCCGGTGAGCACATCAAGGCATCTGTCCCGGACGCCCCTGCGCTGGTGGTCGCAACGGTCGGTGCTGAGCCGGTAGCCTCCAACGGATACGCGGTAGCGTTGTTGCTGGACGGCAACTCGTTGCTCCGGCGTGAGAACCTTCGCGCAGGGGAGGATACCGTCCGCCGGTGGTTCAATGCCGCTTCCCTTGTGAAGCCGGCCAGCCAGGGCGGACTCGTGGTGATCACCGCCGACGATACCGCGGCGACGGGAGCACTGTTGAGGTGGGACCCCGCCGGATTTGCGTCACGGGAACTGGCGCTGCGGAAGGAACTGCAACTGCCCCCGGCAGTCCGGGTGGCTTCCGTGACCGGCCCCAGGGCCGACGTCGTGCATTTCAGTGACGCTGTGGAAGCCAATGCCGAGCTGGCCTCGATAGCCAAACTACGCAAAGCCGGACCTGCACCTGTGCAACTGTCCGGCAGTCATCAGGTCTCCGCCGGCACCGTGGAGAGCGATGCGGAGGTCCGGACGCTCTACTTCATTCCGTACGCAGACGCCGCCGAGACCACCCGGGCCATGCGGGCCGTTAAGGTGGCCAACGCCGCCAAGCGCACGTCGGGCCCGGTGCAGTTGCGTTTGGATGGCGTCGACGTCCTTTGACCCCGGCTGTTCCCTCGGCTACGCCTTGGGTTGACGCTGAGCCATGACTTCTTCGGCCGCGGCAAGGAGCTGCCGTGCCGACTCGTCCCAGTTGAAGTTTGCAGCGCGTTTCACCGATGTTCGGGAGCGCTCCTGCCACAGTGAGTCCTCGTCCAGTGCAGTCACGGCCGCTGCGAACTCGGCCGGAGATTCAGGGTGGACGTAGCTGACAGCGTCGCCGCCCACCTCACGGAAGATGGGAATGTCGCTCGCGATGACGGGAGTGCCCAGGGCCATGGCCTCCACCAGCGGCAAACCGTATCCCTCGGCTCGTGACAGGCTGGTCAGCGCTGTGGCCCGCAGCAGGAGTTCGTCGTACTCGGCGTCCGTGACACCGTTGTGGAACACCACCTTGGCTCCGTCGGGAACCAGGGCCTCCAACTCAGCTCTGCGTTGCGGGGTGATCCGGCTGAGCAAGTGCAGGGTGTACCCGGACAGCCCGGACATGCCCCGGATCATGGTTTCCACGTTCTTGTACGGCATGAACGAACCCATGTAGAGGATCGACTTGTCTGCCCCTGCTTCAGGGTCGCGAGGTGTTTGACCTGGTTGGGGTGCGTTCCCCACTATGCGTACGGGACGCTTCGTCAGCGTGTACTTGGCCATGAGGGCTTCGGTGGTGCGGCTGATGGTAGCCACGATGTCCGCACGGTTGAGCAGGATCCGCTGCGGCCAGAACGCCTTGTGGTAAAGCCTCCACAGCAGCCGCACGGGTGCGGGCAGGAAGCCCGGGGGAGTCGGGTGTTCGTAGTAAATGAGGTCGTGAAGGGTCAGCACCAGCCCGTATTTGCGGCCGAAGGTGCCCATGGTCTGCATGGGACAGACCACCACGTCGGCACCAAGGGGGTTGACCTTGCGGGCAACGAACAATTCCACGGGCGACAGTGGGCTGTTGATCAGTACGTACGGGACGTCGGGGAGGAGGGCCAGTTGGCGCTTGTCGCTGATCAGCATCGTGACGTCGGCAATTTTGGACGTTGCGGCTATGAGGCTGGAACCGTAGCGGCTGATGCCATCGTGATGGTCCGTTCGGGTAAAGCGGGCGTCGATGACAATTTTCACGCGGGATGTTCCTCCAGGAAGATGCGGATTGCTTCGGCGGCCGGAACCGGCGTCTCGTAGTGGATCAAATGCCCGACGTCGGGAATCACTTCCAGCTTCGCCTCGGGTAGTCGCTTCATGAGTTTGTACTGGTTGGGAAGGGTGGCGATCTCGTCTTTTTCCCCTGCGATCAGGAGTACGGGGAGCGTCAGTTCTTCGGCTACCTGGGCGACGTGTCCCGAGACAGAGGCTTTGAAGGACTCCAACAGGCTTTTCCGGTCCGCGAAGGCACTGAAGTAGGCATCGTGTTGGCCATGGATGAAACGGCGCAGGTTTTTGTCCTTGGTTTTCGCCATGGTGATGCTCATGACGCGGACAATCAGGCGGTTCCGGAGGACCGCCAGCCCCAGTGGGCGGGGAAGCTTCGCCGAGGCCTGGTAGTACAGCACGGCCAGTTTGGTCATGATTCCCTTGGGACCCTCAAGTGCCGGCGCGGCTATGGGGTTGATGAGGATCAAGGGAAAGACAGCGCCCGGATGCGAGGCGGCAAAGTGACTGGCCACGATCGACCCGAAGGAGTGGCCCAGGAGTACGGTCCTGGGGCCCAATCCGAGGGCGCTCATGAAACCGGTGATGAACTGGCCGTAGCGTTCAACAGAGTGCTCGCCATCGACGAAGGGTTCGGAGCTTCCGAAGGCCGGCAGGTCCGGCATGATGATGCGCATCTCCGGAAGCTGGTCCGCTACACGCAGCAGGCCGTGGTGGTCGCCCCGGAACCCGTGGATGACCAGGATGGTCCGTGTCGCGGGCGTGGCGGCCACGGGCTCGTACGTCCAGTAAGCAACATTGCTGCCGTCCACGTCCACATCCGAGGCGTGCGTGCGGCCCGGCAGGGCGGTGCTGAAGAATTGACTGGGGGCCTGCGCTCCGTCAGGTGTGTGCGCGGTGTCCACTGTTTCCATACGGATGGTCCTACTTCACGTTGTCCGGGTGCGACCCGGTCCGATGATGGCGTTCGAGTCCTGCGATGCCGTCCATGTCGGCAGTATCCAGTTCGAAGTCATGGACGGCAAGATTTTCCTTGATCCGCCCTGCAGAGCTTGCTTTGGGGATCACCAGGTTTCCCACTTGGAGGTGCCAGCGGAGAATCACCTGCGCGGGTGTCCGGTTGTACTTGTCCGCCAGTGCGGTAATGGCGGGGTCGGCCAGGACCTGTCCGCGGCCCAGCGGACTCCACGCTTCCGTGGCGATGCCGAGCTGTTCGTGGAGAGTTCGCAAGCGGGTCTGCTGAAGCCAGGGGTGCAGCTCGATCTGGTTCACCGCCGGAACAACTTCAGCCTTCTGCATCAGCTCTTCCAAGTGTCCGGGCTGGAAGTTGGACACGCCGATGGCCCGCACTTTCCCTTCCCGGTACAGGGTCTCCAAGGCTTTGTAGGTCTCTGCAAACAGTCCCCGCCCGGCACAGGGCCAGTGGATGAGGTAGAGGTCTACAAAGTCCAGCCCAAGGTTGGAGATGGAGGTGTCGAACGCCCGGAGCGTGGCATCGTAGCCGTGGTCATCGTTCCAGACCTTGGTGGTGACGAAGAGGTCCTCGCGTGCAAGTGCGTGTACGGATTCGCCGGAGCCGCCGGTGCCTCTGTTCGCTTCAGTGGCGTCTCCGATCGCACCGCCAAGCGCCCGGCCCACCCCCACTTCGTTGCCGTACATGGCGGCCGTATCAAATCGTCTGTAGCCCTCGCCCAAGGCAGTGGCAACCAAGGCTTCTGCGTCGGTGGCGGGAACTTTATAGAGTCCGTATCCCATGCGGTCCATCTGTACGCCGTTGTTAAGCGCCAACTTGTTCGATGTCAGCTTTGAAGGGGATCTCATAGCAACGACTCTACCCATTCCTTGCACGATTACTTCAGGAATGGCCGTTGAAACTCACCAGGCGTCGGGCTGAGGCTTCGTCCAAAATAAGGTCAGTTGCCAGCCCGGCTGCCAGCGCACCTTGGAGTCCATTGATCTTGGACGCCCCGGAGACCACACAGATCCGGCGCCTGACTTGACGCAACTGTTCATGGCCGGGACCGGTCGACCTCTCATTGAGGGTGATGCCGTCCGAGGACCCGTCACTCCTGAAGAAGACCGTTGCGACGTCGCCAACCACGTCGTCGGCGGCCAGCATGGTGAGGTCGTGTTCATCGAGGTAACCACCGGCGTAGACGTGGCTCGGGTAATCGGAATCCACCGATCCGACGCCGAAGATGGCGATGCTCATGCGGGCCTGCAAGTCCAGGATGCGTTGAACGCTGCGCTCATTCCACATGGCCGTCTTGGTGGAGGCGTGATCAAAAAAGGCCGGAACAGGGAACTGTTCCACACGGGCACCGTAGGCGCTGCCGAAGCGCCGCATGATGTCACTGGCATAGGTAATGCCGGTGGTTTGCATGTTTCCGGCTCCGTTGAGTTGAACCACGATGCTGTCGTGCGTCACCTTGCGGGTGAGGTGCCGGCTGACCGCACTCAGCGTCGCGCCCCAGGCCACACCGATAATGGCATTGGAGTCCACCAGGGGGCCGATTGTTCGTGCTGCCTGCATGGCGACGCGGTCCAAGGTCTCGGCTTCGTTGAGAGTATCCAGTACCGGGACCACGTGGACGTCCACGCCGTATTGGGTCCTGATCTGGCTTTCCAGCTCAGGACCGGTATCAAACGGGCTGCGAATCTGGACCTGAACCAGCCCCGTTTCCCTCGCCGAAGACAGCAGCCTGGACACCGTCGATCGGGACGTCCGGAGCTCTCGGGCAATCGCATCCATGGTCAGGTCCTGCAGGTAATACATCTGTGCAGCCCGGAGCGCATCAGAGTGACGTGATCGTGCCATCTCGTTTCCTTCCTGCACGTTTGTGCAAATAGCTTGACTCCATTTTCCACCTTCGCAAGATTAGTGGTGAACGGTGCAGCAGCGAGTGGCGCGGCGCACGAACCAAGCCCAAGGGAGCAGTTTTGGGACACAACAAGATTTCCGGTACCTCACAGCACACTCAGCGCGACTCCGTCGTTGCACTGCAGGAGCGGCCCTCGGCCAAGGTGCTCATCATCGGCGGAGGCATCAACGGTGTGGGAACCTTCCGCGACCTCGCCCTCCAAGGCGTGGACGTCGCACTTGTTGAACGCGGTGACTACTGCCAGGGTGCCAGCGGAGCTTCGTCCCACATGATCCACGGCGGCATCCGCTACCTCGAAAACGGTGAGTTCCGGCTGGTCCAGGAATCCGTGGTTGAGCGCAACAGGCTCCTGCGGATCGCTCCGCACTACGTGAAGCCCCTGCAGACCACCATCCCGATCTTCAGCACATTCTCCGGAATTCTGTCTGCGCCCATGCGGTTCCTCACCCACAAGCAGGGTAAGCCCAAGGAACGTGGAGCGTTCCTCATCAAGGTGGGCCTGAGCATGTACGACTTCTTCTCCCGTGACGGCGGGAGTGTTCCCCGCCACCAGTTCCGTGGACGGACGAAGGCCCTTGCTGAGCTCCCCAAGCTGCACTCCGGAATCAAATACGCGGCCACCTACTTTGATGCTTCCGTTCACAACCCGGAACGCCTGACCCTGGACGTCTTGCAGGACGGCGAGAAAGCGGGCCGTAGTGGCGGACTGCCGGGAGGAAGCGCCCGCGCAAGCAACTACGTCTCGCTCGTCTCCATGGGCTCAGACGGAGCGAAGCTCCGCGACGAACTGACGGGCAATGAATTCGACTTCAAAGCTGACGTGATCGTCAACACCACCGGCGCATGGGTGGACCTCACCAACCAGGCCATGGGCGCCGTCAGCAAGTTCATGGGCGGCACCAAGGGCTCCCACATCGTCCTGGACCACCCCGAACTGCTCGCGGCCTGCAACGGGCGCGAAATCTTCTTTGAGCACACAGATGGCCGCATCGTCCTGATCTACCCCATGGGTGACCGGGTGCTTGTTGGCACTACTGACGTGGACGCCGATATGTCCGAGGATGCTGTCTGCACCGACGAAGAGATCGACTACTTCTTCGATCTTGTTGGCCACGTGTTCCCCACCATCAAGGTGCAGCGCGAACAGATCGTCTACAGTTTCGCCGGTGTCCGTCCCTTGCCGCGCCACGACGAAACGCAGCCCGGATTCGTCTCACGCGACTACCGCATCGAACGCAGCGTCCGTTCCGGCAGCGACGCCGTCGCAACCCCAGGCGGCAAGGCCGCCGTCGTCCTCAGCTTGGTGGGTGGCAAATGGACCACGTTCCGCGCTTTGGCAGAACACATGACCAACGACGTCCTGCGCGAACTGGGCATGGACCGCAAAGTCTCGACGGCGAAACTCGCCATCGGCGGCGGTGCCGGCTTCCCGGCCACCGAACAGGGCGAACAGGAATGGATCAAGATGCACATGGGGCCGGGCCTTGACGCTGACCGTGTAGCTGTCCTGCTGACCCGGTACGGAACCCGGGCGGACGCCGTCATCGAATACCTCAATGCCGGACACGACGCACCACTGCGTTCCACCCGTGAACTGAGCGTCCGGGAACTGGCCTTCATGGCAGAGCACGAACAGATCGGGCACCTGGTGGATGTCCTCATCCGCCGAACGTCGCTCGCATTCCGTGGCTTGGTCACCGGGGAGCTGCTCAATGAGATCGCCGCGGCACTTGCTGAACCGCTCGGTTGGGACGCTGCTGCCCGCGAGGCAGAAATCCGCCACGCCCAGGAGGTACTGCAGAGGTTCCACAAGGTTGACGTGCACAGTCTCGTAGCCTGACACCAAGCAGCGGAAAACTTGACCGTCCCCGAGTGCGGTGGGGGCGGAATGGGGTAGGTGGACCCGCCAGGGGAACACCACACCGGGACGGTTCCGGAGACAACGGAACCGTCCCAACAGCCTCTTCACCCGCGAGGGGGCTGACAACAGAAAAATGAGGAGTCAAAGATGTCTCTTGGAATTGTTTTCCTTTCCGAAGTATTCGGAACCATGATGCTGACCCTGCTGGGTTGCGGCGTCGTGGCAAACGTCGCGCTCAAAGGCACCAAGGGCAACAACGCCGGATTCTTGATGGTGACGTGGGGCTGGGGTATTGCGGTCTTCGCGGGCGTTTTCGTGGCCGCAAAGTCTGGCGCGCACCTTAACCCGGCCGTAACCCTGGGCTTGCTGGTCAACGGCAAAGCAGAATACGCTCCCGGCGTCCCTGTGGATTTTGCCTCCACCCTGACGTACTTCGGTGCTGAACTGCTGGGCGCCTTCCTGGGTGCGGTGGTCTGCTGGCTCGCCTACAAGCAGCACTTCGATGAAGAACCCCTTGCAGCAAACAAGCTGGGCACCTTCTCCACCGGCCCGGCCATCCGTTCCACCCCCTGGAACCTCGTCACCGAAATCATCGGCACGTTCGTCCTGGTCTTCGTCATCCTGACCTTCGGCGGCACCCCCTCGGGCCTCGGCCCGCTGGCCGTTGCACTGCTGGTTGTCGGTATCGGTGTTTCCCTCGGTGGTCCCACCGGCTACGCCATCAACCCCGCACGTGACCTTGGCCCCCGCATCGCCCACGCCCTCCTTCCCATCAAGGGCAAAGGCTCCAGTGACTGGGCCTACTCCTGGATCCCCGTCGTCGGCCCGCTGGTTGGTGGCGCCCTCGCCGGCCTGGTAGCCCTGTGGGTACCGGACATCATGCCCGCCATCGCCGGCTAGTACTGCACACACTCGCAACCGCACAATCACCAAACACTGAAGAGATAGCAAACTAAGACAAGGACGTCACCATGAATCAATACGTCATCGCCATCGACCAAGGCACCACCAGCTCCCGCGCCATCGTTTTCGACCACACGGGCAACATCGTCTCCACCGGCCAGATGGAGCACGAGCAGATCTTCCCTCAGGCCGGCTGGGTGGAGCACAACCCCGCCGAAATCTGGAACAACACCCGGGAAGTCATTGCCTCAGCCCTGTCCAAGGCGAACCTGACGCGGCACGACATCGCCGCCGTCGGCATCACCAACCAGCGCGAAACCGCCGTCGTCTGGGACAAGAACACCGGCGAAGCCGTCTACAACGCCATCGTCTGGCAGGACACCCGCACGCAGCCCATCGTCGATGAACTGGCACAGGACGGGGGAGTGGAGCGCTTCAAACAGAAGGTGGGCCTTCCGCTGGCAACATACTTCTCCGGCACCAAAATCAAGTGGATCCTGGACAACGTGGACGGCGCCCGCGAACGCGCCGAAGCCGGTGACCTCCTCTTCGGCAACACCGACGCCTGGGTCCTCTGGAACCTGACCGGCGGCGTGGACGGCGGTGTGCACGTCACCGACGTCACCAACGCCTCCCGCACCCTGTTCATGGACCTCGAAACGCTCCAATGGGACCAGGAAATTTTGGACGTCTTCGGTGTTCCAGCCTCCATGATGCCTGCCATCAAGTCGTCTTCCGAGGTGTACGGACACGTCCACACCTCGCAGTTGCTTCGCGAAACGCCAGTAGCCGGCATCCTCGGTGACCAGCAGGCAGCAACGTTCGGTCAAGCCGCGTTCCAGCCAGGCGAAGCCAAAAACACCTACGGCACAGGCTGCTTCCTGATCTTCAACACCGGCGAAGAGATCGTTCACTCCAAGAACGGCCTGCTCACCACCCTCGGATACAAACTGGGAGACGCCAAACCGCACTACGCCCTTGAAGGATCCATCGCCGTCACCGGGTCCCTGATCCAGTGGCTCCGCGACAACCTCGGCATGATCAGCTCCGCCCCGGAGGTAGAAGAACTTGCCGCCGGTGTTAAGGACAACGGAGGCGTTTACATCGTCCCCGCATTCTCCGGACTGTTTGCACCGTACTGGCGTGCAGACGCACGCGGAGCAATCGTCGGCCTCACCCGTTTCGCCAACAAGGGCCACATCGCCCGCGCAGCCCTGGAAGCAACTGCTTTCCAGACCCGCGAGGTGCTCGACGCCGTCAACGCCGACTCGGGTGTCCCGCTCACCGAGTTGAAGGTCGACGGCGGCATGGTCGCCAACGAGGCACTCATGCAGTTCCAGGCCGACATCCTGGGCGTACCCGTAGTCCGTCCGAAAGTAGTCGAGACCACGGCCCTCGGTGCTGCCTACGCCGCCGGCCTCGCCGTCGGCTTCTGGAAAGACCTCGGCGAGCTCAGTGCCAACTGGAACGAAGACAAGCGCTGGGAACCGCAACTGCCGGCAGAAGAGCAGGAGCGTCAGCTGCGGCTCTGGAAGAAGGCCGTCACAAAGTCCATGGACTGGGTCGACGAGGACGTTAAGTAGCCATCTCCCGACGTTGACGGCAGCCGCGCCTGCCCCGCCCGTCCCCAGCTGCTCCCGCCGCTCGCAAGCTCGCGGTGGGGCCCTCGCAGCTGGGGGCCCACCGCGGGTGGCCACCACACCCGGGCGAGGCGCGGCTGCCGTCAACTCATCCATCAGTTCTGTAAGCCGCTCGATGCGACGTGGGAGTTTGATCGTGCGCTATTGTAGATCTATGCGTGCGATCCTTCTGCTTAGCTAGCCGCTCGGCTTTCATTAGCCGTGCGGCCGCCCCTCCATTGTTGAGGGGCTTTTGTGTGTCCGGGGGTTTCCCGGGCCGCAGCAGGAGTCAAAACCGCCATCGAAGAACAGAAGAGGGCAGCAGTGAGCGTTCAGCCGGAGACAGAGACCGGAACAGCACCAACAGCCGCAGCCGAAGCGCCTGAAGAGGGCGTCTACAGCTTTGCAGCGATGGAAGCCAAGTGGCCGCAGGTCTGGGAAGACCTTAAAGTCTTCACGCCTGCCGACGACGGTTCCAAGGAACGCCGTTACGTGCTGGACATGTTCCCCTACCCCTCCGGCGACCTCCACATGGGCCACGCAGAAGCGTTCGCCATGGGCGACGTCGTAGCGCGCTACCTGCGCCAGAAGGGCTTCGACGTCCTGCACCCCATCGGTTGGGACTCATTCGGACTGCCCGCGGAGAACGCCGCGATCAAGCGAAACGCCCACCCCAGCGAGTGGACGTACGCCAACATCGACACCCAGGCTGCCTCGTTCAAGCGATACGCCATCTCTGCCGACTGGTCCCGCCGCATCCACACCTCAGACCCCGAGTACTACCGGTGGACCCAGTGGCTGTTCAAGCGCTTCTACGAGCGTGGCCTGGCCTACCGCAAGGACTCGCCCGTTAACTGGTGCCCCAAGGACCTCACCGTCCTGGCGAACGAGCAGGTAGTCAACGGTGCTTGTGAGCGCTGTGGCACACCTGTCACCAAGAAGTCGTTGAACCAGTGGTACTTCAAGATCACCGACTACGCCGACCGTCTCCTCGAGGACATGGACCAGCTCAAAGGCCACTGGCCCGAGCGCGTTCTGGCCATGCAGCGCAACTGGATCGGGCGTTCCGAGGGCGCCCACGTGCGCTTCGTCATCGAAGCCACGCAAGACCGTGCCGAGCGCGAAGTCACCGTGTTCACCACGCGGCCGGACACCCTCTACGGCGCAACGTTCTTCGTGGTCGCAGCAGATGCGCACCTGGCGCTGGACCTGGTCACACCCGAGCAGCACGACGCCCTCATGGAGTACCGAGAAAAGGTCAAAGGGCTCTCTGAAATCGACCGCCAGTCCACCGAACGCGAGAAGACCGGCGTCTTCACGGGGCGCTACGCCATCAACCCCTTGAACGGGGAGAAGTTGCCGGTATGGGCCGCCGACTATGTCTTGGCCGACTACGGTACAGGCGCCATCATGGCCGTCCCCGCACACGATCAGCGCGACCTCGACTTCGCCAAGGCCTTCGACCTGCCCGTCCGAGCAGTGTTCGAGACCGGGGACGAGGAGCCGGCCGAGACCGGCTTGGCTTCGACAGGTGAAGGAACGCTGAAGAACTCCGGCGAACTGGACGGGCTCACCAAGGCTGAAGGCATTCCCGCAGCGATTGAGATCCTCGAGAAACTGGGAACCGGAGAGAAGTTCGTCAACTTCCGGCTGCGTGACTGGCTGCTGAGCCGCCAACGTTTCTGGGGTACCCCTATTCCCATCATCCACTGCGGTGAATGTGGCGAAGTCCCTGTCCCCGATGACCAGCTTCCGGTCAGGCTGCCGGACAATTTGCGCGGTGAGGCGCTGTCGCCGAAGGGAACTTCCCCGCTGGCCTCCGCCGTCGAGTGGGTCAACGTTGAGTGCCCCAACTGCGGACGGGCTGCGCAGCGTGATACAGACACCATGGACACGTTTGTGGACTCGTCCTGGTACTTCCTGCGGTTCGTGTCGCCCGATTACACCGAGGGCCCGTTTGATCCCGAAAAGATCAACAACTGGATGCCGGTTGGACAGTACGTGGGCGGCGTGGAGCATGCCATCCTGCACCTGCTCTATGCACGCTTCTTCACCAAGGTCATCAAGGACATCGGCCTGATTGAGGCCAACGAGCCGTTCTCGGCCCTGCTCAACCAGGGCCAGGTACTCAACGGCGGCAAGGCCATGAGCAAGTCCCTCGGCAACGGTGTGGATCTGGGCGAGCAATTGGACAAGTTCGGTGTTGACGCCGTACGGCTCACCATGGTCTTCGCCTCCCCGCCGGAGGACGACGTCGACTGGGCGGATGTTTCGCCGTCGGGTTCGGCCAAGTTCCTGGCGCGTGCCTGGCGCCTCGGCCAAGACGTCAGCAGCGAGCCCGGTGTTGATCCTGCTGCCGGTGACCGTGCCCTGCGCACCGTGACGCACAAGACCATTGCCGACGCCGCTGATCTCCTGGACAACAACAAGTTCAACGTGGTGGTTGCCCGCCTCATGGAGTTGGTCAACGCCACGCGCAAAACCATCGACTCGGGCGCCGGTGCGGCAGATCCCGCCGTTCGTGAAGCAGTGGAGGCCGTAGCGGTCATTCTCAGCCTGTTTGCGCCGTACACCGCAGAGGACCTGTGGAACACCCTCGGCCACCCGGCCTCCGTAGCAAATGCTGGCTGGCCGAAGCACGACGACGCACTGCTGGTGCAGGACACCGTCACCGCCGTGGTTCAGGTCCAGGGCAAGGTTCGCGACCGCCTGGACGTTTCGCCGGACATCACCGAGGACGAGCTGCGAGAGCTCGCCTTGGCCTCGGAGAACGTCCAGCGGGCCTTGGATGGCCGCGGCATCCGTACGGTTATCGTGCGGGCACCTAAACTGGTGAACATCGTTCCTGCGTAGCAGGAATTGTGCGGCCGCCGGCACTTTGCCGGCGGCCAGCCATCATCTTTGGAGGTCGCGTGCCTGAGCGAGAACCACCCGCATGGATGTGGCTCAAGGAAAGAGTGGCGCGTCTCCGCCAGCCCACCGCCCCGGTTGCTACCGCGGACGTGCCGCTGGCCGCCGTCGTCAAGACAGCAATCGTCACCGATTCCGCAGCTGCCCTCCCACCGGACTGGGTGTCAGCTTTTACTGCCGACGGACGGCTCGCCGTTGTCCCCATGCCAGTCATGGTCGGGACTGAAATCTACGGCGAGGGCGAAGACGACATCACCCAGACCCTGTCCTTGGCTCTCGCTTCCGGCGCCGCGGTGAAAACGTCGCGGCCGTCGCCCGGGCAGTTTGAGCAGGCTTACCTCGCTGCGCAACGGAACGGCTTCGAGTCTGTAGTGTCCATCCATATTTCGTCCGAACTCTCCGGGACCGCTGACGCTGCAAGGCTGGCCGCAGCGAGGGTCACCATTCCGGTCGAAATAGTGGATTCGCGCACAGTGGGAATGGCCCAGGGAATGGGCGTGCAGAGTGCCGTTGTAGCGGCGGCCGATGGCCAAATGGCGGCTGAAGTCCGCGGCTTCGCCGAAAAGCGCATGGAGCGCACCAAGGTCTACTTCTACGTACCCAGCCTCGAACAATTGAGGCGCGGCGGCCGCATTGGCGCGGCGGCTTCCCTGTTCGGTACCGTCCTGGCTATCAAGCCCATCCTGGCGGTCGACGGCGGCAGGATAGTACCGCTGGAAAAAGTCCGTTCCGCTGTGCGCGCCATAGCCCGCTTGGAGGAGATCGTCGCCGACGACGTAGCCTCCCGCCCCGCCGGCCAGCAACGATTGGCAGTGCACCACTTTGGCAATCAGCTGGAGGCCGAAGCCTTGGCTGCCCGGTTGAACGAGAAATTCCCGGATTGCCCTCCACCCCAAATCAGCGCCCTCCCGGCTGTTTTGGCGGCGCATGCCGGATTGGGAGTGCTCGCAGTCATCGTGGGTGAGAGCAGTACACCTACGGGCTGAGGCTTAGATCCCCTTATCCACATAGAGCATCTTGTGCGCGTCGTTCCCGTGGAGGAGCCATAGGCTCGAAAGATGCCACGCCGGAACCGGGACGCCTCCCAAGATGCCGCAACGCAGGCAGCCCGGCAGCGCTTTGACTCCCGTATGGGCACCCGCCCCCAATCCCCGCCGCTCTTGGAGTTGCCTCCCGAGCCTGGCCCTTACCCTGAGGATTCAGAACCGGAAGCCCCTGCGAGTCCCCCGCGGACCAGGTGGAGGACCCCGTGGCGGGTGGCTGCCCTCGTGGCCATCGTTGGAGCTGGCATCATTGCATGGCACTTGTGGCAGTCCGCTGTTGGGCAATCGCGTACCGAACCCCTCAGCCCTTCATCTTCTTCCGGCCCTACAGTTTCTTCCGGTCATACAGAGCAGGAGGCCCCGGTATCTCCGCAGGCAGAAGCCACAGGCGACGGCGGGAGCGTGGTGGTGCACGTCGCCGGTGCTGTGCAGAAACCCGGTGTGGTGTCGCTCCCGCAGGGCAGCAGGGTCTTTCAGGCAATAGAGGCAGCCGGGGGTGCTGGGCCCAAGGCGGAACTCAATGGGATTAATCTTGCAGAGGTGCTCAGTGACGGCGTCAAAATTCACGTACCGGTGATCGGGGAGGTGCAGCCCCAGCCCAGCCCGCTGGCCGAAGGTTCTGGTAGCTCCGATGGGACCGCGGCCCCTGCGGTCAAAGGAGCGAAGGTCAACATCAACACTGCGTCACTGGAAGAATTGGGCACTCTGCCCAGAATCGGGCCCGTGACTGCACAAGGAATCATTGACTGGCGGAAAGAGCATGGCTCCTTTGCTTCTGTTGATGAACTCGATGCCGTTGACGGCATCGGGCCCAAGCTCATGGAGTCCCTCAAGGATCTCGTGACGGTGCAGGGTGGCTAAGTCGGCGGGCGCGCCAGCTCGTGCGGGCGGCTCAGCGTCGCCGATGCGCACGGATTTGAGGCTTGTCCCTACGGTGCTGGTCACATGGTCCGTTGCTCTGCTCGGGTCCTTGATCGACGCAACGTGGTCCGGGGCGCTGGCGGGAGTCCTGGCCCTGGCGGGGCTTCTGCTGCTGGCAAGGGCACGGCGTCATAGGCCAGCCGCGCAACGGGCAAGTACGATTTCTGCAACCCTCGCCTTGGCAGCCGTCCTGGGCGTGGCAGTGGCGGTTAGTTGTGCTGTCACGGCCAACACGCGGGAGGTGGGCCCCCTCGCTGAAGCTGTGTCAGGCGGAAGCGGTGTCCTGATTGAAGTGCAGATCACCGGAGTTCCTGCTGAGGTCCCCGTGCCGGGACACTCCAGCGGACATCGATGGTCCGTTACTGCGGGTTTGGTCAAAGTCACCTCCAAGGGTTCTGTGACCCAAGGCGCCGCGGACGTGATGGTGGTTGGTGGAAATGGCTGGCAAAACGTGCGGCCGGGGCAGCACGTCAGAACGTCAGGAACGTTGAAGGCTGTGCGGGAAGGACAATCGCAGGCGGCACTGCTGTCCGCTTCCTCTGCTCCCGTCGTCATCGGCGCGGCTTTTGATGTCCGGCAGTCAGCCTTCGACGTGCGAAGAGAATTCGTCGCAGCATCGGCGTGGTTGCCTTCGGACCCTGCCGGCCTGATGCCGGGGATGGTCACCGGAGACACCAGCGCGCTGCCGGAAAGCCTCGAGGCAGATATGAAGACAACAGGAATGACACACCTCACCGCGGTCAGTGGTGCCAACTGCAGTTTGGTCATGGGAGGTTTCGTTCTCTTGGCGAGATGCCTCAGGTTGACCCGCCCGCTTGCCGGAGCTTTTGCTGCATGCGGTCTGACGGCTTTTGTTGTGATGGTCGGTCCCGATCCGAGTGTTCTACGGGCTGCTGTCATGGGGACCGTGGGGTTGGCTGCCTTGGTTGGGGGCCTGCGGGGTCGGTCCCTGACCTTTCTCTGCCTTGCCACCATCATTCTGTTGCTGCTGGATCCGGGCATGGCTGCAAATGTCGGCTTCCTCCTGTCCGTCCTGGCAACCTTGGGTATCGTCTTGCTGGCCGGCCGCATGGCGTCGTGGGTACCTTCCGTCGTGCCGCGCTGGCTGGCTGCCGGATGTGCCGTACCGCTGTCCGCCCAATTGCTGTGTGGCCCGGTCATCGTGGCCCTGCAGCCGCAGTTCACACCGTATGCCCTGATCGCCAACGTGGTGGCTGGTCCTTTGGTAGCGCCGATAACGATCTTCGGAACCGTTGCCGTTCCGCTGGCTGTGGTCTTTCCTTGGCTGGCGGTGGTGCCCGTCGCTGTGGCCGGGGGATGCGCCGGAGTTGTGGCCGGCATAGCCCGGTTCTTCGCCCATTTGCCCGGGGCGGCCCTGCCATGGGCGGAAGGTCCAGCAGGGGTGTCGGCCATGGTGGCCCTCTCACTCCTGTCCGGCCTGGTGGTCTGGATGATGCTGCACCCGGCAGGAGTGATGTATCACGTCATGACGTTGCATCGCGGGGTAATGCTGATTCTGGAGCGCGGCGGACGGCGTAACCATGGCAGACTTGAAGCCTGCAAAAAAACGTCCGGAAGGAACCACCTGTGGCTGCTGCCCAAAACACCCGGGCCAAGAGCGTCGCGGCGAACAACGTCAGCTGGCGGGAGGCGACGCCGGCCGCCGTAGTCCTGATCATGGGCCCGGAAGAGTACCTGGGTATCCGCGCCATGGATGGCATCCGCAGCCACGTACGGGCCGCTACTCCGGACGTCGAACTCAGCCGGTTGAATGCGGGCTCCTACGAGGCCGGTTCTTTGGCTATGGCCGTCACGCCCTCCCTCTTCGGGGAGGACAAGCTCATTGAGGTTGAGGGTCTTGAAGCCATGAACGATGCTTTTCTGGCCGACGGATTAGCCTATCTTCAGCATCCGGACCAGGACGTTGTGCTCGTCCTGCGCCATGCCGGGGGAGTGCGTGGCAAGAAGCTGCTCGACGCCGTGAAATCCGCCGGCTGGCCCGTCATCGATTGCCAGCCCCTGAAGAAGGACTCGGACAAGACCGCATTCGTCGTCTCTGAGTTCAGAGCCGGTGGGCGCCGCATAGAAGGAGAAGCTGTCCAGGCGTTGGTCAATGCGGTGGGCGCCAACCTCTCAGAACTCGCTGCGGCCTGCAACCAGCTCATTGCCGATGCCACCACTGCTGTCACGGCTGAAACAGTGGAGCGCTACTACGGTGGCCGGGTGGAAGCCACGGCCTTCAAGGTTGCCGACGCTGCCATGGCCGGCAACGGACCTGTGGCATTGTCCACCCTTCGTCACGCCCTGGCCACTGGCGTTGATCCGGTTCCCTTGGTTGCGGCACTTGCGGCCAAGCTGCGGACCCTGGCCAAAGTTGCCGGTGCCAACGGATCTCCGTCCACCATCGCCAAAAATCTGGGAATGCAGCCCTGGCTTGTGGAGCAGGCACAGCGAGACGTGCGCCGCTGGACCCCGGAAGGTTTGATCCGCTCTATCCAGGTCATCGCAGAAGCCGACGCCCAGGTGAAGGGCGAGTCGCGGGACCCGGTGTACGCAGTGGAGCACGCGGTCACGGTGATAGCCACCTCGGCCAGCCGCCGTTGACGTCGATCGGCGTTGAAAGATGCGCTTAAACCCAAAGGCCGGCGCCCCATGGGGCGCCGGCCTTTTGATCAGCTCAGTCGAACTGGAAAAACCTTAGAGTGCGTTGACCTTCTTGGAGATCGCCGACTTGCGGTTTGCAGCGTTGTTCTTGTGAATAACGCCCTTGCTGACAGCCTTGTCCAGCTTGCGGCTGGCAGCAACAAGTGCAGTTCCAGCAGCATCCTTGTCGGCAGACTCAACGGCGGTGTTGACGGCGCGGATGGCCGTCTTCAGCTCAGACTTGACGGCGTTGTTACGCAGGCGAGCCTTCTCGTTGGTGAGGATGCGCTTCTTCTGGGACTTGATATTAGCCACGTATGAACTCTCTTTTTAATGCGGAAATGGTCTAGAGGGTTTTCAGGTTGGCCATCGACTGAGCGGCGTGGGGATGCCTATGGCAGCCAACCATGTGTGGCCGTCGACCTGCACGGACACACAGCTATAAAGGATAGCAGAAAGTCGGAGCCCCCGCAGACCCCGGGGACCGGCGCCGCTATCCCTGCTCTTGAAGGGCCCGGACCACCTCGTGGAATTGCGGCTTACCCAAGACGGCGCCCTCGCGCCGGATGGCCCCCGGATCCACCCGGATGATGCGGCCGACGTTGATCTCACTGGGCCGGCCTTGCCGATCCCAGGGGCCTGCGCCAATATCAACGTAGTCTCCAGCCCTGTTGCCGTTGTCATGGTCCTTGGACGTCAGCATGAGGCCCAGGAGCCAGGGGCCGTCCCGGCCAATCAGAAGGACGGGCCGGTCCTTGCCTTGCGTGTGGTCCTCTTCGTACGGGACCCAGCTCCACACAATCTCCCCGGGATCGGGCTGGCCATCCGGCTTGGGGGAGTAGGTCATTTTAACCGAACCGCGGAAGTCGCCAGGGTAGGAACTGGATTGACGCCCGACGGCGGCCCGCCGGGTTCGCTGCTTGGAAGGGGCCTGCCGGGACGGGCTTGACGGGGCTCCGGCTTTGGTGGTGCTGCCTCGGAATGCCTTGACGGATCGCAGGAGAAGTTTGCCCAAAGGGCGCAAGTCGAAAGCCATGTGACAACGCTACAGCCGGATGCTGCCAGAGCCGGATGCGCAATGTACGGCGAAGCGCCGGTTCATGGGAGACTAGAGGATCAGATGCGCGGCGTGTTCCGGCTGGCCTATGCCCAGTTACAGGAATTGCCGTGTGAGTGTCGACAGTAAGGATCCTGCGTGTCTCCCATGGCCCGCACCGCACCGGTGCCCGCCGCAACAGATCCGGCCATCATCCGGAACTTCTGCATCATTGCCCACATTGACCACGGTAAGTCCACCTTGGCCGACCGCATGCTGCAGTACACCGGCGTCGTTAAGCAACGCGACATGAAGGCCCAGTATCTGGACCGCATGGATATCGAACGTGAGCGCGGCATCACCATCAAGTCCCAGGCTGTCCGCATGCCGTGGGAACTGGATGGCAACAGCTACGCGCTGAACATGATCGATACCCCTGGCCACGTCGACTTCACCTATGAGGTTTCCCGCTCACTGGCCGCCTGTGAAGGCGCAGTGCTGCTGGTGGATGCTGCCCAGGGCATCGAGGCCCAGACTCTTGCCAACCTGTACCTGGCGATGGAAAACAACCTCACCATCATTCCTGTGCTGAACAAGATCGACCTTCCGGCCGCCCAGCCCGAGAAATATGCGGCAGAGCTTGCCAATCTCATTGGCGGCGACCCCGAGGACGTCCTCAAGGTTTCGGGTAAGACCGGCGTTGGCGTGGAAGCGTTGCTGGACAAGATTGTCCGCGATCTTCCCGCGCCCGTTGGCGATCCCAATGCTCCAGCCCGCGCCATGATTTTCGACTCCGTCTATGACACTTACCGCGGCGTGGTGACCTACGTCCGCGTGGTGGACGGCATGCTCCACCCGCGCGAACGCATTCAGATGATGTCCACGCGGGCCACGCACGAGCTCTTGGAGATTGGTGTCAGTTCCCCGGAGCCCACGCCGTCCAAGGGTCTTGGTGTGGGCGAGGTGGGTTACCTGATTACGGGTGTGAAGGATGTCCGCCAGTCCAAGGTTGGAGACACTGTCACTAACCTTGCAAAGCCGGCGTCGGAGTCGTTGAGCGGTTACGCCGACGCCAAGCCGATGGTGTTCTCCGGTCTTTACCCGTTGGACGGCACGGATTACCCGGTACTCCGTGACGCTCTCGAAAAGCTGATGCTCAACGATGCCGCGCTGGTCTATGAGCCCGAGACGTCCGCGGCGCTGGGCTTCGGTTTCCGTGTGGGGTTCCTGGGTTTGCTCCACCTCGAGATCACGCGTGAGCGCCTCGAGCGGGAGTACAACCTTGACCTCATTTCCACGGCTCCCAACGTGGAGTACGAGGTAACCCTCGAGGACAAAAAGGTCATCCACGTGACCAACCCCAGCGAATATCCCACGGGCAAGATCTCTGAAGTCCGTGAGCCGATGGTTTCGGCCACCATCCTGGCGCCCAACGAATTCGTGGGTTCCATCATGGAGCTGTGCCAAAGCCGGCGCGGCCAGATGCGCGGCATGGACTATTTGTCCGAGGACCGCGTGGAGCTTCGATACTGGATCCCGTTGGCCGAGATTGTGTTCGACTTCTTTGATCTCCTGAAGTCCAAGACCCGCGGCTACGCCTCGCTGGACTGGAAGGCCGACGGCGAGCAGGTTGCTGACCTCGTCAAGGTAGACATCCTGCTGCAAGGTGAACAAGTGGACGCTTTCAGCGCCATCACCCACCGCGACAAGGCTTACGCCTATGGTGTGATGATGACGGGGAAGCTCCGTGAGCTTATTCCCAGGCAGCAATTTGAGGTGCCTATCCAGGCCGCCATCGGATCGCGCATCATTGCCCGCGAGAGCATCCGCGCCATCCGCAAGGACGTTCTTGCCAAGTGCTACGGCGGTGACATCACCCGTAAGCGCAAGCTGCTTGAGAAGCAGAAAGAGGGCAAGAAGCGCATGAAGATGGTGGGTCGCGTGGAGGTGCCCCAGGAGGCATTCATCGCAGCCCTGACCACCGATGAGTCCAAGGACAAGGCCAAGAAGTAAATGCCCAGCGTCCTACCTTTGGGCGACCCTGCACCTGCGGATGGCATCTTGCCTCCGCAGGTGTTGGCCGGCGTCGAGCACCGCAAGTTCGGGCTCTATGTCCACATACCGTTCTGTGCAGTGCGATGTGGCTACTGCGATTTCAACACTTACACAGCCACGGAACTCGGTGGCGGCGCCTCTCAGGACGCGTACGCTGCGACGGCGGTCTCTGAACTGGATTTCGCCTCGCTGGCACTGGATTCCTCAGGGCTGCCCCGACGTCCCCTCAGCACTGTTTTCTTTGGTGGTGGCACTCCCACGCTTCTTCCGGCGGAAGACCTGGCGCGGATCCTGAAGGCCGCCATCGGCCACTGGGGCCTTGCAGCCGGCGCCGAGGTCACTACCGAGGCCAACCCTGATTCCGTGACTCCTGAATCTCTGCAGGTTCTGGCCGATGCAGGCTTCACCCGGGTCTCTTTTGGCATGCAGTCGGCTGTCCCGCACGTCTTGAAAGTCCTGGACCGCACGCATACGCCCAGCCGGGTGCCCCTTGTTGTGCAGTGGGCACGTGAAGCGGGCCTTGCTGTCAGTCTGGACCTCATCTACGGCACACCCGGAGAGTCCATGGCTGACTGGCAGCTGTCACTCGAGACAGCGTTGTCCTACCAACCTGACCACATCAGTGCCTACGCGCTGATCGTGGAGGACGGCACCAAACTTGCCGCCCAGATACGGCGCGGTGAGGTACCCGGCATTGATGACGACGACCACGCCGCCAAGTACGAGCTGGCTGACTCATTGATCTCCGCAGCGGGCTTGAACTGGTATGAGGTCAGCAATTGGTCACGTACGCCGGAACAGGCTTGCCGGCACAATCTCGCCTACTGGCGGGGAGATGACTGGTGGGGCATCGGGCCGGGCGCGCACTCACACGTAGGAGGCGTCCGCTGGTGGAACGTCAAGCACCCCACTGCATACGCTTCAAGGCTCGGGAGTGGAAGATCTCCGGCTGCCGGGCGGGAAACTCTCGACGCCGAAACCCGGGAAGTCGAGCGCATCATGCTTGAGGCCCGGCTTGGCACAGGGTTGTCCGTGGATGCCTTGGGCGCGATCGGACGGCACGCGATGGCCGGGCTCATTGCTGACCAACTGGTGGACCCTGTGCAGGCGTTCAAAGGCAGGCTCGTCCTGACGCTGAAGGGCCGGCTTCTGGCTGACGCCGTAGTCCGAAGGATTCTGCCCGACTGACCGCTACTTAATCCAGCGGAGGTTGATTTTGTAGCGGTGAGGTTGCCCGTGGTTGACGCGGATGCCCGCCGAAACGGAGAAGCACGTCAGGGCCACCCAGATTGCGGTGGCGATGACGGCGAAGATGTTGCCAACAACAGGCAGCAAGACCAGGATGTTTGCCAGTACGGCGGCAATGGTGGGAGGCAACGTAAAGTTCAGTGCTTCTTTGGATTCCTGCGCCGTGAACGGTCCGCGATCCTTGAAAATCAAGTAGATCAAAAGGGACGGCAAGCACCCCAGGATGCCGCCAAAGTGGGCCAGCGTAGCCCATTGCCTGTCCTCGCCGGCCGTCAACGGTAGTGCGTTGGCAGGCGCGCCGTGGTACTGGGGCCGGCCTGCGGCGCTGCCCGGTTCTTCAGGAGCGTTATCTGCCACGGTGTCTTCCCTTTGCTGTAAAGATGCTGCGGTGTTGCTGTCCCAGAATACCGGCCCAACACGCTTCCCGGGACCAATGCCCCGTTGACACGGTACTTGCTGATACCGGAGGGTCCTCACCTCAAGGAACAGTCAGGAAATCAATGACTTCTTCGACGCGGCCCAACAGTGATGCCTCAAGGTCTGCATACGTGCGGACTGCGCCCAGGAGCCTTTGCCAGCCCAAGCCTACGTCCTCGGCGGTTTCGTGAGGCCAGCCGAAGGCCCTGAGGATTCCCGTCTTCCAATCGAGTCCTCGAGGCACGGCGGGCCATGCTTCAATGCCCAGCACCTTGGGCCGGATTGCCTGCCAGACGTCCACGTAGGGGTGTCCAACAATGAGGACGTTTCCTGCAGCCCCCGGCACTGTCATGGCGTCGGCGGCGATGCGGGACTCTTTGGAACCGGGGACAAGATGATCTACGAGGATGCCAAGCCTGCGCCCCGAGCCGGGATTGAAATCGGCGATGGCGGATTTCAGATCATCAACGCCATGCAGTGGCTCCACCACGATGCCCTCCACCCGGAGGTCGTCTCCCCAAACTTTCTCGACGAGCTCGGCGTCGTGCTTTCCTTCCACCCAGATGCGGCTGGCCTTGGCTACCTGTGCCCGTTGCCCCTGGACCCTCACGGAGCCTGAGGCCGTCCGGCCGGACGGAACGGCGGACGCGGCAGCGCGTGGGGCGGGAGGCATCAACCGTATGGCCTGCCCTTCAAGCAGGAAGCCAAATCCCAGTTGGAACGATTTGGTCTTGCCCCGCCGGTCTTCGAGGGACACCACGTGCATGCCGCCCGATTTCTCTACACGCGTGACTTCGCCCACCCAGCCCGACTGCACGTCCTCGAGGACCATTCCACGTTGGACGGCGACTTCCGGCAGCTGCCTTTTGGCCGGAGCGGACAGATCCTGCGGACCCCAATTGTTCAAAGCCAAGGGATTCCTACCTTTTGTGCTGGTTTGTGGTGCGGGCCGAAGCCGGCCGCGGCAGGTTTCAATGCTAACAACGGGGTGGCTCATACTAGACTTGTTAGCACTTGGGCATGTTGAGTGCTAAGTGTGGAGTCCGATTGAGATCCCGCGTTGACCGGTCGAAGCGACCATGGCAGTCGTCAGGAGGTGGTGCTATGAGTGAGCCGCGCAAGCTCGAAGTGCTGCGTGCCATCGTTGAGGATTACGTACATTCCAGGGAACCTGTGGGGTCCAAGGCCCTCGTGGAGCGGCACCATCTTGGCGTTTCCAGCGCCACCATCAGGAATGACATGGCCGTCCTGGAAGAGGAAGGCCTGATCGCGGCACCTCACACCAGCGCAGGGCGCATCCCCACCGACAAGGGCTACCGCTTATTCGTTGACCGCATTTCGCAGGTCAAACCTCTCTCCGCGGCCGAACGCAGGGCCATCCATTCGTTGCTTGAGGGCCCGGATGATGTTGATGACATTCTGGAGCGCACCGTAAGGCTCCTGTCGCAACTGACCAATCAGGTCGCCGTCGTGCAGTACCCGCATTCCAACCGCGCTTTGGTCCGTCACGTGGAATTCGTCTTGCTGGCCCCTCAGCAGGTTCTGGTGGTCTTGATCGCGGACACCGGCAGCGTTGGGCAGAAGGTCATCGACGCTGGCTCTGATGTCAGCAATGAGGCCTTGATGCTCCTCAGGTCCCGCTTCCTGGGCAACATTGCCGGCACCCAATTGGCTCTTTTGCCACAAGTGCTTCCCTCCGTTGTTGCCCTGTGTCCGCCGGAGCTCCGCAGCCTGGCGCAGACGTTGGCCCAAGGGCTCCAGTCGCTCAGTGACACCAGCCGGGAAGAGCGAATCCTGATGGCGGGAACGGCAAATCTGGCCCGCTCCAACGTGGATTTCCCACTGAGCATCGGACCGGTGCTGGAAGCACTTGAGGAACAAGTTGTGATGCTCCGGTTGTTGTCTGACATGGGGGATGATCCCCGCGGCGTCACCGTGAGCATTGGACGTGAGAACCCATACGACGGCTTGGCGGAGGCCTCCGTCGTGGCTACCGGCTACGGCTCCGGTGCCAAGGTGGGAATTCTTGGTCCCACCCGTATGGACTATCCCACCACCATGGCAGCCGTTCGCGCCGTGGCCCGTTACCTTTCCCGCATTCTCGGCGGCTGAACGCCGGTCCGAGGAAACATCCGCAGTACAACAAGGAAGAGATACCGACTTTGAGCAGCCACTATGACGTTTTGGGAGTCTCGCCGGAAGCCACCGGGGAAGAGATCAAAAAGGCGTACCGCAAGTTGGCGCGGAAACTGCACCCTGACGTAAACCCCGGTGAAGATGTCGCGGAACAGTTCAAGGCCGTGACGCACGCCTACGAGGTGCTGTCTGATCCCCAGAAGCGGCGCGTTTACGATGCCACCGGCAATGAGAACGGCACGGACAACGGTTTCGGTGGAGGGTACGCCGGCCAGGGTTTCGCGTTCCAGGACATCTTCGACACCTTCTTTGGTGGAGGCGGCGGCCACGGTGGACCAGCCTCCCGTGTCCGTCGCGGCCAGGACGCGCTGATCAGCGTCCGCATCGACTTGAAGGACGCCGTGTTCGGCGTCAACAGGAAGCTCGAAGTGGACACTGCCGTGATCTGCCCCACCTGCGATGGCAGTTGCTGCCGCCCGGGCACCCACCCGGAACGCTGCGACATCTGCGGCGGCAGCGGCCAGGTCCAGCGCGCGGTCCGTTCCATCCTCGGCCAGGTCATGACCGCTGCCCCGTGCGGATCCTGTGAAGGCTTCGGCACAGTCATCAAGGACCCCTGCAACGAGTGCAATGGGCAGGGCCGCATCCGCAGCCGCCGTTCCCTCACCATCAAGGTCCCCGCCGGTGTCGCCACTGGTACACGCATCCAGCTGTCCGGGCAAGGTGAAGCGGGCCCCGCAGGTGGCCCCGCCGGCGATCTCTATGTGGAGATCCGGGTCAACAACGACTCCATGTTCATGCGTGAAGGTGACGACCTTCACGCCACACTGAGCGTGCCCATGACCGCGGCGGCACTGGGCACGGAGCTGCAGTTGGACACCTTCGACGGTGCACAGCACCTGGACGTGAAGGCCGGAACCCAATCCGGAGAAATCATTACCCTGCGCGGCTTGGGTGTTACGCACCTCCGGGGTTATGGACGCGGCGACCTCAAGGTGCACTTGCACGTGGAGACCCCCACCAAGCTCGACCCCGCCCAGGAGGAACTCCTGCAGCAGCTCGCCAAGCTGCGCGGTGAGCAGTTTACCGAGGGAAAGCTTGTGGCAAGCGGCGGAATGTTCGCGAAGCTTCGGGACAAACTCGGTAACCTGTAGCGGTGAGCAATCCGGTTTTCTTTACACCGGCGGGAAGCCTTGACCAGCTGATCCCCGGGTCCACCTTTGTGTTGGAAGGTGCGGAGGCCCGCCATGCCGTCACCGTCAAGCGATTGGCTGCGGGGGAGCCCGTGGACATAGCTGACGGTTCGGGCGTGCGGTTGACTGGCACCGTAGTTGACGCAGGCTCCAGTACCCTCACAGTGAAGGCATCCGAGGTTCTCTTCGAGGACCAGCCGGAGGTCCGCCTGGTGCTGGTGCAGGCCCTTGCCAAAGGCGATCGGGATGAACTCGCCATCGAGACTGCCACGGAGCTCGGAATAGACGCCGTCATTCCGTGGCAGTCCGAGCGGGCGATCGTGCGTTGGAAAGGTGAACGGGCCGCCAAAGCGCACGCGAAATGGCAGTCGGTGGTCACTGCGGCCGCCAAACAGGCGCGGCGTGCTTGGATTCCTGAGGTGCGCTCCATCGTGGACACGGGCGCTTTGGCGAAGGCAGTCGCAGCCGCTGATGTGGCCATCATCCTGCATGAAGACGCCAAGAATCCCCTGCGGACCGTCCTTGAAGAGTCAGTTGCGGTCCGGGCTGGAGATGATGGGTCCCCTCGCGAGGTCCTCTTGATCGTTGGGCCGGAGGGTGGAATCTCGCCACGCGAGGTAACGCGGCTCAGTGACGCAGGAGCCGTGACGGCACTTCTGGGTCACCACGTATTGAGGTCGTCGACGGCGGGACCTGCCGCCGTCGTTCTTGCCAGTGACGTACTGGGCCGCTGGTAGTCAGCCCCTCAGTTATCCGACCCCGCAGTTATCCGACCTTGAACAAGCGGGTGTCAGTGCTCGTTTCGATGGTCGCGCCGGTCTCGTCTACTTGTGAAACCCGCAACTCATACTTTCCGGCTTTCAGCGTGGCGGTGAAGGTGAAAACTCCGTACTGGCCCGGCTCGCCGGCGGCTTGGGTTTGTCCCGTGAGCAGGCCGGTCTTTTCGCCCTTGCTGTTCTCTTGCAGGATTTGCCAGCTGACCGGCCTTGAACTGTCGGTGCTGCGGCCATTGAACTTGACCGTACCCACCGGCAGGGTTGTTTCCTCCTGTGGATCGATGATCCACAGAGGTGCCACCAAAGACGCGTTCCGTTCCATGGGCTGGCCAAGTTTTACCTGCCCGAAGGCCATGTAGTCAGTGTGTCCGTCAACCAGGATGACAACCTGGATTTGCTGGCCGGAGTTGATGAGCCCGGAGGACGAGGCTGCTGCGGTAGCTGTGTAGACCAATTGTTGGACAGCCCGCTGCGCCATTCCGGCGTCGAGGTTTGAGTTGAACGCATCCCGGGAAATATCGACGGTGATGACGTTCTTGCCGGAGATCGATGTTGCCAGGCTCTCCGGGGCCTGCCAGGGCGTGAAGAAGTCGTGGTCCAAAGGTTTTTCGGACATCATGATCCGGAGTGCAGTGGTCACGGGGTTTCCGTCACTGGAGATGTCCCTGAACTCGCGGTAGAGGTAAACCTCTTCCTTGCTGCGTCCAATCCAGTAAACGGGGATCTTGGTGGAGGCCTGCGTGGTTTCCAGCGGTGCGTGGCTGGCCGGGGCGTCCTGAAGGGTAACGGATGGCGAACTGGTGGTGGCCGGGGTGCCGCCACCATTGGCTATGCAACCCGTCAGCAGCAGGACAGCAAGCATCGCAGGCACGGCGATGACGGACTTAGTTCGTCTGCGCGCGCCATCTCCGATGCTTACTGGCTCTGAAATGAGTGTCCTGCCTTACCGTATGTTTTGTGGCAGCCCCTGCCGCCGGGGTGGGACCGCAGGGTGCCGATGCCACCCGCTATGCCAGCTTGGCACATCGTCGACGCCGGTCGGCCGGGATTGGGCGGACAGGCGCCAACTGAAACATGATTGATACCCGCTTGATGCCGAGTTGAGACAAAATGAATGACATGGCTCTGAGGCTCTGATGCTGGCGACGGTTTCAGTTCAGCGGACGCAGGGCTGGCGTAGGATTGAAGAAATTCCGGCATCCGGACAGGCGCACTTAATGGCCACGAATGTCGAATCGATGGCGTTAATATGTCCAACCGGAGGAGAAAAGGCCCTTAGGCCAGCACTATGAGTGAATCTTTGAACGGGCGGCTCAGGACCGGAAACGGCAACCAGCCGCCCACTGAGTTCCCGCACACACTACCGGGTACGCGCACGGAGGTTGTCACGTTCGATAACTCCGACCAGATGGTTCATTCGTTGGGCAGCCATGACGAAGCCCTGCGGTACATCGAGGAACAATTCCAGGACGTCAGTTTCCATGTACGGGGCAACGAGCTCTCCATGACGGGCCCGTCCACCGTTATTCCACGTGTCATGCGTCTCTTGGAGGAAGTTCGCGGGCTTGTGGCGAAGGGGACCGTGGTCACTCCGGACATCCTTCAGCAGCTCGTGTCCCTCCTGAGGGCCCAGTCCGTGCAGAATCCGGCTGATGTCCTGACGCACAACATCCTCTCCAGCAGGGGCAAGACCATACGGCCCAAAACCCTGAACCAGAAGAACTATGTTGACGCCATTGATGACAACACGGTGATTTTTGGCATAGGTCCGGCGGGTACTGGCAAGACGTATCTGGCAATGGCCAAAGCGGTGCAGGCCCTGCAGACGAAGGAAGTGAGCCGGATCATCCTGACCCGGCCTGCCGTGGAAGCGGGGGAGAGGCTGGGCTTCCTCCCCGGCACGCTGAGCGACAAGATCGACCCCTATCTTCGCCCGCTTTATGACGCCTTGCACGACATGATGGACCCCGAGTCCATCCCGCGTCTCATGGCTGCAGGGACTATCGAGGTAGCTCCCTTGGCTTACATGCGCGGACGCACTCTGAACGACGCCTTCATCATCCTTGACGAAGCACAAAACACCACCCCGGAGCAGATGAAGATGTTCCTCACGCGTCTGGGTTTCGGTTCCAAAATGGTGGTGACCGGCGACGTCACGCAGATTGACCTGCCGTCCGGGGCGACGTCCGGCTTGCGGATTGTCAGGGAAATCCTGAAGGGAATTGACGACGTCAACTTCTCCATCCTGGAACCAGCCGACGTGGTGCGCCACCGGCTGGTTGCCGACATCGTCTCCGCCTACAGCACCTGGGATGACGCGCACAGCAGCGATGCGGCCAACAAAGCCGGCGCACAGTACAACCGTGGAGAACGTAAATGAGCATTGAAGTAAACAACGAGTCCGGTGTAGCGGTGGACGAGGCGCAACTGGTGACGTTGGCACGCTTCATCTTTGAGCGTTTGTTCATCCACCCACAGGCGGAACTGTCGATTCTCCTCGTTGATGAACCGGCCATGGAGAAACTGCACATTGAGCTGATGGACGAGCCCGGCGCAACGGACGTCCTGTCCGTCCCCATGGACGAACTCACGCCGGGCACCCCGGACAAGCCCACACCGCAAGGTATGTTGGGGGACATCGCCATCTGCCCGCAGGTGGCTGAGGTTCAGGCGCGCAACGCCGGCCACGCCACTCAGGACGAGATGCTGCTCCTGACCACCCATGGCATTCTCCACTTGCTCGGCTTCGACCATGCCGAGCCCGAGGAAAAAGAAGAAATGTTTGGTTTGCAGCGGGAACTGCTGTCTGAATTCCTGGGCAAGGATGCCCCCATGGAGACCATGCAGTGACCTCGATCATCCTGGTCGGCATGGCGCTGGTTTTCCTCAGCTTCGTTGCACTGCTGACCGCAGCTGAGGCTGCTTTCAACTTCCTGCCCCGGCATGAGGCCGAACAGTCCATAGTGCGGAGCAAGGGCAAGGCGCTGGGGGGCATCCTCAAGAATCCGATCGCGCACATGCGCGCTCTGCGTTTTTGGCGTGTGTGGTTCGAAATGGCGGCAGCAGTCGCCGTCGCGGTTGTACTGCACAGTCTGCTGGACAACGTATGGCTCGCCGGTCTCGCAGCCACGGGCATCATGGCGGTGATCGGCTTCGTCCTGGTGGGCGTTTCGCCCAGGCAGCTGGGCAGGGCGCATTCCGGCCCCGTTGTTCGCTTCACTGCACCCCTTATCAGGTTCCTTTGCTGGATACTGGGGCCCATCCCCGGCTGGCTGGTGGCTCTGGGACAGGCAGTGGCACCCGGCGCGCCGAGCGGTGACGATGCTTTTGTCAGCGAAGAGGAGTTCCGCGAATTCGTGGATCGTGCCGCGGAGTCGGACATGATCGAAGACAACGAGGCAGAACTCATCCATTCGGTGTTCGATTTCGGTGACACTTTGGTGCGTTCCGTCATGGTTCCACGCACCGACATTGTGAGCATCGGTACGGGTTCGGATCTCGAAACGGCGATGGGTCTTTTCCTGCGGTCCGGCTACTCCAGGATCCCGGTGATCGGGGAGAACACCGATCAGATCCGCGGAATCCTCTACCTCAAGGACGTGGCTGCCGCCATGCATCGGAGGGAAACCGGACTTCAAGCCCACGACGTCGACTCGCTCGCGCGCGATGTGCGTTATGTTCCGGAGTCCAAGCCTGTGAGCGATCTTCTCAGGGAACTCCAGAAGGAGTCCACGCATGTGGCCATAGTTATCGACGAGTACGGCGGTACCGCCGGACTGGTCACTCTGGAAGACCTCATTGAGGAGATCGTTGGTGAGATCGTGGATGAATACGACGCCGCCGCCGAAGAGGCAGTCGATCTCGGCGATGGCACATACCGCGTCAGCGCCCGCATGAGCATCGATGACCTGGGCGAACTTTTCGACATCGATCTTGATGACGACGAAGTGGATACAGTAGGCGGTCTGCTGGCCAAAGCCCTTGGTCAGGTTCCCATTGTGGGGAGCGCTGTCGAGGTGAACGGAATATCGCTCCGGGCCGATAGGCTGGAGGGTCGCCGAAACAGGGTCAGCCACATCATTGCGGCAGCCATGCCAAAGGAAGACACTGACTTTGAAGACCTACTCGATGACGCCGACTCAACGCAACAGGGAGTTCCACGTGAGCAAGCAAGATAAGAAATTCGACGCCGACGCAGATTTCGGTGGCTTCCACGCGGGCTTCTCGGTGCTCGTGGGCCGGCCCAATGCGGGAAAGTCAACACTGACCAATGCCTTGGTGGGGCAGAAGGTGGCTATCACCTCGGCCAAACCGCAAACAACACGGCACACCATTCGCGGTATTGTCCACCGCGAAGATGCCCAATTGATCCTGGTGGACACCCCAGGGCTCCACCGGCCCCGTACTCTCCTGGGGAAGCGCCTCAACGAACTTGTGGCCGATACCTTGGCTGAGGTGGACGCCATTGGTTTCTGCCTGCCGGCGAACGAGAAGATCGGACCCGGCGACAAATACATCGCGGCTCAGTTGGCCGCCGTTGGACGTAAGCCCATCGTGGCATTGGTGACTAAAACCGACCTTGTGGACCGTCAGGCGTTGACTGAGCAACTCCTCGCGGTGGCAGCTTTGGGACGCGACGTTCTTGGTGAGCAGGGCTGGGCGGATATCGTGCCTGTCTCCGCTGCCGATGGGTTCCAGGTTTCCACTGTTGCTGACGTCCTGATCAGCCACATGCCGTCGTCGCCGCCGCTATATCCTGACGGCGAGCTGACTGACGAACCCGAGGCCGTCATGATCGCGGAGCTGATTCGTGAAGCGGCCCTTGAGGGTGTGCGTGACGAGCTTCCCCACTCCCTTGCAGTGGTCGTGGAGGAAATCGTGCCTCGTGAAGGCCGGACCGAGGACAACCCCCTGTTGGATGTCCGGGTCAATCTTTACGTCGAGCGGCCCTCGCAAAAGGCGATCATCATCGGCAAGGGGGGAAGCCGCTTGCGTGAGGTGGGGACTAACGCGCGCAAGGGCATTGAGACACTGCTCGGCACACGGATCTACCTCGATCTCCATGTGAAAGTAGCTAAAGATTGGCAGCGAGACCCCAAGCAGTTGGTCAAACTCGGGTTCTAATGGGCAGTACTGGATCCGGCGTGGTTTTGGGCCAGATAAGGAACTTCCCAGAATCGGCAACTATGATTGCGGGGATCCAGCTGTTTGATGAAAGGTAAACCAAATAGTGCGACGTCGTGACGCCCGCCCGCAGGGCACCGGCACCGCTGGCCCCGCCGGGGCACGCCATGGAGAGGATGCCGAAGGCACCCCTCGCCATATGAAGGCGCCCAAAGGCCTGCCACTGTGGTTAAAGATTGTTACTGGCGTTGTGTCCGTAGCGCTGGTTGCCGGTGTCGCCTTCGCTGCTTTTTGGTTTATCCGGTTGCAGACCAACATCACCAAGGCGCCGTTGAGCGCCGGGGAAACGCGCAACGCTGACGACCCCTTGGTCAATGACAAGACGGATCGCTTGCAGATCCTGATACTCGGTTCCGATACACGCGACGGGAAAAACGCTGCATACGGCAGCACCGAGGACTCCACGGGCTATGGTCACTCGGACGTTATGATGTTGCTTGACATTTCTGCGGACAATAAACGCGTCAATGTCCTGAGCTTTCCCAGGGATCTACTGGTGGATGTGCCGCAGTGTACTGACCGTACCAACAACCAGACGTTCCCTGCCCGCAGCGGCGTGATGATCAACGAAGCCATGGCTGAGGCGGGAATCGGTTGCGCCGTGGACACCGTCAACAAACTTACCGGCCTGCAAATCGACCACTTTATGATGGCCGATTTCAACGCAGTCAAGGAGCTTTCCCACGCTGTGGGCGGAGTTAATGTCTGCGTCAGTGATCCCGTGTTTGACCCGGATTCCCGCCTCCGCCTGGCCAAGGGTGATTCCCTGGTTGAAGGCGAGCAGGCATTGGCATTCCTGAGGACCAGGCACGCTTTCGGTGATGGAGGCGACCTCGGGCGCATCAAGGGTCAGCAAGCGTTCCTCTCTTCCCTCACAAGGAAGCTCAAGGATGAAGGAACCCTGGGCAACCCGCAGAGATTGCTGCAGATCGCGGATGTGGTCACCCAGAATCTGACAGTCGATGAGGGGCTGGCGTCCGTTCCCTCACTGCTCACCATCGGTGGGCGACTCAAGGACATTGACGTGTCCAAGGTTGCTTTTGTTGCGGTGCCCACTCAAGCTGCCGCGGTTGATCCGAACAGGTTGGAACTCGTCGAGCCCCAGGCGTCACAGCTGTTTGCCGCACTTCGCGCGGATCTTGACCTCACAACGCCAGGAGCCACGTCCACACCAGCACCCAGTGAAAGCCCGGCCCCGCAGCCCACGGCTGTGGCACCGGCGTATGACAAGGCGATCCAACCAGTGGCCGTTGCCAACGGCAGCGGCGTGGCCACCAGGGCGCAGGAACTCATGACCGTCATCACCGGCAACGGATTCGCGCAGGCAGTGTCCTACCTGGCCAACCCCGTGGACCAGACGGTGCTCTACTACGGGCCTGGGTTTGCGGACGTGGCTGCCGACGTAGCTTCACTGTTCGGTATCCCGGCCGCGCAGGTTCAGGAAGCACCGGGTGTAGCGGGAGTGCAACTTTACGTCGGTACGGACTTTGGAACCGGAACCGCCTACGGCGCAGCCTCAGTACCGTCCGATGTGGTTAACCAGACAGCAAATGACGCCGTGTGCCAACAGGTGAATCCCCTGTACATCGACCAGTAACGTAGCTTCATCTCTTGAGGCGCAAGCTAAAGGCCGGGCCAGTTCTCACTGGCCCGGCCTTTGCGTTTCCGGAAACTACCAGATGCTGACGCGTTCCCCTGGTTCCATCCACATGCCGTCGCCTGCATTGACGGCGAACGCCTTATGGAACGCATCGAGGTTGCGGGCAATGGCGTTGGTGCGGAACTCGTTGGGGGAGTGGGGGTCGGTAGCAAGCCTCCTGATGGCTTCTTCGGCACGGATCACCTGGCGCCAACCGGCAGCCCACGACATGAAGAACCGTTGGAATCCTGTAAAACCGTCAATGACTTCCGGCTCGGCTCCGTTCAGGCTGAGGAGGTAGGCCTTGTAGGCAATCGTCAGGCCACCGAGGTCTCCGATATTTTCACCCAGGGTCAGCTTGCCATTGACCTTATGGTCCGGCGCCGCATAAGGCGACAAAGCATCGTACTGGGCAACCAACTTCGCAGTCAGTGCCTCGAAGGCCTTCCGGTCGTCCTCTGTCCACCAGTTGCGAAGTGCGCCGCTGCCATCGAACTGGGACCCTTGGTCGTCGAAGCCATGGCCGATCTCGTGGCCGATCACCGCACCAATGCCACCGTAGTTCACAGCATCATCAGCATCCGCCGTGAAGAACGGAGGTTGAAGGATAGCCGCAGGGAAGACGATCTCATTGAGCATGGGATGGTAATAGGCGTTGACTGTTTGCGGTGTCATGAGCCACTTTGTCAGATCAACCGGCTTGCCGATTTCGTCCAGATGCCGGTCCACATCCGCGTCATGGGCGCGCTCTACGTTTCCGAGAAGATCCGTGGGGTCGATCTCGACGGCGGAGTAGTCGATCCACTTCTCCGGGAAGCCAATCTTTGGCCGGAATGCGTCAAGCTTCTTGAGTGCCTCTTTTTTGGTGTCCTCGCCCATCCACGCCAAGGAGGAAATGCTCTCCCGGTAGGCTTCGATCAGGTTTGAGACCAGCGTCTCCATCCTTGCCTTATGTCCCGCAGGGAAGTGGCGATCAACATAGATCTGGCCCACGGCCTCGCCGAGGGCTGCTTCGACTACTGCAACCCCGCGCTTCCACCGCTCTTTGTTCTGTGGCGTACCGCTGAGCGTGGTGCCGTAGAAGTCGAAGTTCGTGGAGACGAACCCTGATGACAGGTACGGGGCCGCCGAGCTGAGAACGCGGAGTGTCAGCCATTCCTTCCAGGCTTCCAGCGACTCGGATTCCAGCAAAGCCGCAGCGCCCGCAAAGAAGTCCGGAGTGCTCACCACTATTTCACTCCGCTTTGCTGCGTCTACCCGTGCCGCCTGGAACCACGTGTCGAGCAGGGGGAAGATTGCCACTGCTTCATCTGCGGTCTTGAGGTTGTAGGTCTTTTGGGGGTCCCGCAGGGTGACGTTGTCCCAGTGGTGGGACGCCAAGGCGGTTTCCAGTGCGACGATGCGCTGTGCGGAAGCTTGCGCGTCCGCGATGCCCGCGAGGTTGAAAAGCTTTGAAATGTAATCGCCGTAGGCAGCCACGATGCCCGCGAACTTTTCTTCGCGGTAATAGGACTCGTCCGGCAAGCCCAGGCCCCCCTGCCCGATATACAGGAGGATGCGTTCGGGGTTGCCGGCGTCCGGGGCAGGGTAGATGGAGAAGAGTCCGGAGACGTCTGAGCGGAACAAACGTCCTATCAAGGCAGCCAGTTCCTCCACAGTGCCCACTGCCTGAACCTCATCAAGGCGGCTTCGGACGGGGTCCATGCCTTTTGCTTCGGCAGCTTCTTCGTCCATGAAGCTGGCGTAGAGACCGCCGACTTGTTGTTCGACGCCGGTGGCGGACTCTCCCTTGGCGGCCGCTTCTTCGATGATCGCCTTGACGGCCAATTCGGCGCCATCCCGCAAGGCTGTGAAGGTACCTTCCAGTGGCCTGTCGTCGGGGATCGTTGTGCTGTTGAGCCACGCGCCGTTGACGTGCTGATAAAGGTCGTCCTGGGGCCGGACGCTGTGATCGATATTCGAAAGAGAGATCCCCGATTGTGGCACTGTGGCTCCTTGTGTGGACACTGCAGCCGGCGTTGCCACCGTCGCGGCGTCTGCATAGTGGACGTTGCATGAGGTGTTGCACTGTCATCATACGCATCGTGTTACTGTGAATTTGTGCGTACGGCGATGCTTCTTCTTAGCTGCCGCGGCGAGGCCTGAAAGCTATCTAAAGCTGGGCCATCCTCGCCGCGGAGTTCCGTTGTGTCCGGCTAAGCTTTCATTTAGTTCTTAGAGAAAAGGCCACACGTCATGCGTAATGCACAAAAGCCCTCCGGTATGCCGATTCACCGCTACCTGCCGTTCCAAGACCTGATCAACGTCGAGGTCCCGGACCGTACATGGCCCGACAAAGTCATCACCAAGGCGCCGCGCTGGTGCGCAGTAGACCTGCGCGATGGCAACCAGGCGCTGATCGATCCCATGAGCCCGGCCCGCAAGCTGAAGATGTTCCAGCTGCTCGTCAAGATGGGCTACAAGGAGATCGAGGTTGGTTTCCCTTCAGCGTCGCAGACCGACTTCGACTTTGTTCGCCAACTCATTGAGGGCGGCCATATTCCGGATGATGTCAGCATCCAAGTTCTGACGCAGGCACGTGAGCATTTGATCGAACGCACTTACGAGTCTCTGGTTGGCGCCAAGCAGGCGATTGTGCACCTGTATAACTCCACCTCGGTACTGCAGCGTCGCGTGGTGTTCAACCAGGACGAGGACGGCATTCTGGACATTGCCCTGCAGGGTGCTCGTTTGTGCAAGAAGTATGAAGAGACCCTGACGGACACGCATATTACGTATGAGTACTCGCCGGAGTCTTTCACCGGGACCGAGCTCGAGTACGCCGCTCGTGTGTGCAACGCCATTGCGGACGTCTTCGAGGCATCGGCTGACAAGCAGGTCATCATTAACCTGCCGGCCACCGTTGAAATGGCGACGCCCAACGTCTACGCCGACTCCATCGAGTGGATGCACCGAAACCTGCACCCTCGTGAGGGAATCATCATTTCCCTCCACCCGCACAATGACCGCGGCACCGGCGTCGCTGCTGCCGAACTCGGTTATCTGGCCGGTGCCGATCGCATCGAAGGCTGCTTGTTCGGCAACGGCGAACGTACAGGCAATGTGGACCTGGTAACGCTGGGCTTGAACATGTTCGTCCAGGGCGTTGACCCCATGATTGATTTCTCCGACATTGATGAAATCCGCCGCACCGTGGAGTACTGCAATCAGTTGCCGGTTCCGGAGCGTTCACCCTACGGCGGCGACCTCGTCTTTACCGCTTTTTCCGGTTCGCACCAGGATGCCATCAAGAAGGGCTTCGAGGCGTTGGAGAAGGACGCTGCTGCTGCCGGGAAGCCGGTTGACGACTTCACCTGGCAAGTGCCGTACCTGCCCATCGACCCCAAGGATCTGGGTCGCAGCTACGAAGCCGTGATCCGGGTCAACTCCCAGTCCGGCAAGGGCGGCGTAGCCTACCTGCTGAAGAACGAGCACAACCTGGATCTGCCCCGCCGTGCCCAGATTGAGTTCTCAGGAGTCATCCAGCGCCGTACCGATGCCGTGGGCGGCGAAGTCAGTGGCGCCCAGCTGTGGCAGATCTTCCAGGACGAATACCTGCCTTCTGACGAGGAGCAAGCCCAGTGGGGTCGCTATGGATTGGGCAGCGTGAGCACTGAGACGGACGAGTCCGGTGCAATGACCATGAACGCAAACCTCCGGATCGACGGCGTGGAAGTCCGCCGGACCGGCCACGGCAATGGTCCTATTGCGGCCCTCTTGGACATACTGCACCATGACGGCGTTGACGTGCGGGTGCTGGATTACAGCGAGCATGCCCTGTCCGAAGGCGGCAGCGCAAGCGCGGCAGCATATGTTGAATGTGCCGTCGGAGAGCGCGTCTTGTGGGGTGTGGGTATTGATCCCAGCACCACCACATCATCCCTGAAGGCCTTGATTTCGGCTGTAAACCGGGCTGTTCGGGACGCCCAGGCGTAAGCACCCGCCGTGTGGTGACGGGAATTCCCGTCACCACACGGTCCGGCGAACACAGCCGGACCCCGGCATAGTGCGAAGATTAGTTGTGGCCAATCCGTCGTTTGCAGCACGCTCCTATCGGGACGATGCCGTGGTGCTCCGCACCCATAAGTTGGGTGAGGCGGATCGAATCATCACGTTGCTGACCAAGCACCACGGGCAGGTTCGTGCCGTTGCCAAGGGCGTCCGTAGGACCAGCAGCCGCTTCGGAGCCCGTCTGGAACCGTTTATGGTGGCGGATCTGCAACTTGTTCAAGGCCGGACCTTGGACATCGTGACCCAGGCTGTGGCAAAGGGGGCGTACGGAAGCAGCATCGCCGCCGATTATGGGCGCTTTACCGTGGCCGCAGCCATGACCGAGACTGCCGAGAAGCTCACGGATGCCGATACTGAGTCAGGGACCGCACACTACAATCTCCTGGTTGGGGCTCTGGCTGCACTGAGCCGTTCGGACCATCCACCGGAACTCATTCTCGATTCTTATCTATTGCGGGCGTTAGCCACCGGTGGCTGGGCGCCAAGCTTCACCGATTGTGCACGTTGTGGCCGTCCCGGTCCTCACACGGCATTCGCCGCTCCCGTAGGCGGCATGGTGTGCGGCGACTGCAGGCCTCCGGGTTCGCCGGCGCCGGCGCCGGAGACTGTGGTGCTGCTCGGTGCCCTGCTGACCGGTACATGGAGCGTCGCCGATGCTTCAGACCCGCGGCATAGGCGGGAGGCCGCCGGCTTGGTGGCAAGCTACCTTCAATGGCACCTTGAACGGGCCTTGAAATCACTCAAACACGTGGAGCGAAGCTGACAGTGGTACTTGGAAAGCAAAGTAAGTCAATCGTCGCAAGGACCACTCCCGTGGTGGCCCCTTACGGACACCCTTCCGGGGCGGTACCGCCAAGCATTCCACGGGAGCTCATCCCGCAGCATGTGGCGATAGTCATGGACGGCAACGGTCGGTGGGCCAATCAGCGTGGCCTCCCGCGGATAGAGGGGCACAAGGCGGGGGAGCCAGCCCTCCTGGACGTCATGGCCGGGGCTATCGAGCTGGGAATCAAGTACGTCAGCGTCTATGCGTTCTCCACCGAAAACTGGCGCAGGTCGCCCGAAGAAGTTCGATTCCTGATGGGATTTAACAAGGATGTACTACGCCGCCAGCGCAACCAGCTGGATGAGTGGGGTGTCCGGATCCGCTGGGCCGGCCGCCGCCCCCGCCTGTGGGGATCGGTGATCAAGGAACTGGAAGAGGCCGAGGAATATACCCGCGCCAATGACACCTGCACTTTGACCATGTGTGTTAATTACGGCGGCCGCGCGGAAATTGCCGACGCCGTCTCAGCCATCGCGCACGATGTCGCCGCCGGCCGGCTTAAGCCAGGCTCGGTCTCGGAGAAGACGATTCAAAAATATCTGGATGAGCCGGACCTTCCCGATGTGGATCTTTTTCTCCGCAGCTCGGGGGAGCAGAGGTTGTCCAACTTCCTCTTGTGGCAATCCGCCTATGCGGAGTTCGTCTTCATGGACACGTTGTGGCCGGACGTGGACCGGCGGACCCTTTGGGACGCCGTCGAGATTTATGCACAACGCGACCGTCGCTACGGAGGAGCCGTTGATGCGGCACCGGCAGCTAAGTAGCATGCGTCGGCTAAATAGAACGCGCTTGCTAAATCAGTAGGGATAGGCCGCCAGCCATACAGCTACGTCACGATAGGCCTGTTGGCGGACGGTCCGCCTTGAGAGAAAAACATCGTGCAGGGCACCGGGATAGCGGAACACGGCAGTCCGCCGTGCAAGGCCAAGGGCCCTTCGTGCGGTTTCTTCGACGTCAATAACCGCATCAGCGCGCATCAGGTCAGCAGTCCATTCGGCCTGGATCCGGGTCCGCCCGGACAGGAGGACCAGCACGGGAGCATCGATGGTGAGCTTGCGTTCCACTGCTGCGTGGCCCGCCAGAACCGCTTTTGTCCATCCGGCCCGGATGGGAAAAGAAGCCCGCGGCCGCCACACGGGATCGAGGATCCATTCGCCATGTCCTTCATTGCTGACGCTTTCCCAGTACGCCGGCATTTCCGGGAATCTGAATGGACGCTTCGGATCGGTCCGTGCGAAGGGTTCCACCAGATGCATGGCAATGCTTCGGACCAGACTGCTTCCCTGGAGTTCAAGCCACGGCGAATTCAGCACCAAGGTACCCACCCGGCCGGGATGACGATCGGCCCACAAAGCCGCGATCAAACCGCCCAGGGAGTGGGCGAGCATGTGGATAGTGGGCGGAGTGGCGTTTCTGGTTCTTAGTGCGATGTCTTGTTCGATCTCACGGATGGCCGCGGCGAGGTCTTCGTCGTAAACACCGAGATCCGACGTATAGCCGGGGGTCTGCCCCGGCAACAAGCTGCGGCCGAACTTCCGCAGGTCCAAGGCATAGAAATGAAAGCCCGACGCCGTCAGGTACTCGGCCAGTTCAGTTTGCAGGAAGTAGTCAGCCCACCCGTGCAAGTAGAGAACTACTCTCGGCGCACCCCCGGGGTCTGCTGGTGCGGGGCGGCGCGTGCGCTTGGTAAAGGACACGAGAAAATCCAGCACGCCTTGTGGAGACGGATGGGCAGCTGGCGGTGCATGCCGGATGAGGGTGGCTTTGACCGGCCCCTCTTCATCGGCCTTAAGAGGCAGATCCATGCACTCGTAACCGTGGCCGAGAACGTCGGGTTGCCAGAGTGAAACCGACTCCTCCGTGGTGGTCATGCTTCTCCTTCCCGCCAATGCTCAGGCTCGTTGTTATCCATGAATCCGTTGACCCACCGCGCAAGGCGCGCATAGGCGTCTCTCCGCACGGCTGGAGCCGAAAGGAAGACATCGTGGAGGGCGCCGTCGATGCGTTCCAAGGTAACTGTCCGCCCCAAAGCCATAGCTCGCAAGGCGATGACACTGACGTCCAGCACGGCATCCGAACGGCGCATCGATTCCTGCCACACCATTCCATTGGCGCTGGTGGTAGAGGTCAGTACAAGGACCGGCATCTCCAGCTTCAGGCCGCGGGCCACTTGTGAATGGCCGGCAAAGACGGCACTGAGCCAGCCAGCGCGGACAGGGAACGCAAGCGGAGGCCGATAGTTCTCATCCAGAGTCCATTCCCCTTCGGCTGTGCTGCTGATGCTGCGGAAGTAGAAGCCACGTTCCGGCAACCTGAGGACAGTCTCGGGCCGGATTCTTGCGATGGGGGACACCATGGCTTGCGCGGCGCGCCGCACCAGTGAACTGCCGTGCATCTCCAGCCACGGGCTGTCGAGAACCAGGTATTGGACGTCCTTTGGATGACGGCTGGCCCACAGCGCGGCCACCAACCCGCCGGTTGAATGGCCCATGAGCGTCAGGCTCCCCTTCGGGGAGGCATCACGATCGAGATGGATGATGTCGATGGCCTCTTGAATCTCGGCGTCGTAGTCGGTCAGGTTCGCCACATAGCCGCCGGGCGTATTGGAACGGAGGCTCCGGCCGTGGTTGTGCATATCCAAGGCATAAAAGTCGTAGCCTTGCTCTGCCCAGAAGTCGGCCAGTTCGGTGTTGAAGAAGTAGTCGCTCCAACCGTGCAGGAAGAGAATGGCGCCGTGACGCTTCGGCGGCGACTGGTCGCCGTCGTTGCTCTGCCTCTCGGAGCGGACACCGTGCCGGATCAAGGTGGCGTGCCTGATCACTCCATCCGGTCCTGTGGCGTCAACGCCGCAGGATTGGAAGTCGGGTCCAAGGATGTCAGCGGTCCACTCCATGGGTTCAGCTTAGACACTGGCAGCGGCGTGGCGGCCCGCAGCCCTCCCGGTGAACAGACAAACTCCAGGCAAGGTTCCTTCCAACGCCCGATATCCGTGGATGCCACCACCTCCGAGAGGCGGGTGGCCATCAGGGGTCCATGCCGAGGGTCCGTCAACCGGTGCGGGTGAGCTTGTTCTTGCGCGTCGCAAGAACAGCAGGCGTTGAAGCCTGCAGGAAATCGACGCCCTGGTCCACAGCGACCTTGTGGTTCCCATGATGTACGTCACGATTCTTCATCGGCATGCCTACATGCCAGCTGCAGCCAAGGTCACGGGTTTGGTGAGTTGTCGGTAACCGGGAAAACTAGGACCATGCGTGTTTACCCCACATTCTTCAAGTTGGCCTTCTCCTGGATGGATGCCGAGAAGGCCCACAAGATCGGCTTCCAAGGAATCCGGGCGGCCCACCGTTCCGGCGCCGGGAGGATCCTCGCCAGGATCACGGCTCCTGATGCTTCTCTTCGCACGGAGGCTCTGGGGCTTGTCTTTCCCTCACCCTTCGGCTTGGCGGCAGGCTTCGATAAGGAAGGGCACGGCATCGAAGCGCTGTCCGAGCTCGGATTCGGGCATGTGGAAGTCGGGACCATCACCGGCCAAGCGCAGCCGGGAAATGACAAGCCGCGCCTTTTCCGCTTGATTGAGGACAAGGCGGTTATCAACCGCATGGGTTTCAATAACGACGGCGCCGCAGCAGTCGCGCCGAGACTCAAGTCAGCACGGGCTGCCTTGCAGCGGCTGCACCCGGACGTCCGGCCGATCATCGGGGTCAATATCGGCAAGACCAAAGTGGTTGAGCTCGATGATGCTACCGAGGATTACTTGGTCAGTGCCCGCAGCCTGGCGCCGGCGGCCGACTACCTGGTGGTCAACGTCAGCTCGCCCAATACCCCTGGGCTTCGTTTGTTGCAGAACGTGGAAAGCCTGCGGCCCCTGCTCCGGTCCGTTGGCGACGCGGCCGATGAAGCCGCCGGGCGGCACGTTCCCCTGCTGGTCAAGATTGCGCCCGACCTCTCCGATGAGGATGTCGACGACGTCGCACGGCTTGCGTTGGACCTGAAACTTGACGGCATCATCGCTACCAACACCACGATTACCCGTGACGGGCTCGTTTCGGACGCAGCAAAAGTGGCGTCTCTTGGCGCCGGCGGCTTGTCCGGTGCGCCCCTCAAGCAGCGGTCCTTGGAGGTTCTGCGCAGGCTCAAGGACTCGGTAGGGGACCAGCTTGTCCTTATTGCGGTGGGTGGTGTTGAGACCCCGCGGGACGTTCAGGATCGCTTGGATGCCGGGGCCACGTTGGTGCAGGGTTACACGGCATTCCTCTACGAAGGCCCTTTCTGGGCGTCCCGGATCAACAAGGGTCTCGTGAAGCTTCGCAAGCAGGCATCCCGCTAAGGCCGGCCTTAACGAGAGAGACCCCGGACCAGCGGTCCGGGGTCTCTCTTAATGGCATAAGGGACTGTAACGCTTAGTCGGGGTACTGTCCGCGCTTTACCTGGGGTTTGGGAAGGCGGAGCTTGCGGAATTGAAGGGCGCGCATGCAGCCGTACCAGATTGAGCCACGTTCCACTTCGCCAAACTTCTCCGTCAGGCGCTTACGAAGTTTGCGCGAGAGGATGAAGACGTCCACGAAGACGGCGAGGAACATGATCCAGAAGCCAATGAGGACGTAGCTGATGCCGGCGCTGGTGGGCGGAATGATCAGGGAAATCACCACGAACAGCAATGCGCCGAACATGAGGTACTCACCGAGGCTGAAGCGGGCATCGACGTAGTCACGCGTGTACCGCTTCTGGGGGCCCTTGTCCCGAAGGGGGAGGAATTTCTCGTCGCCTGTGTCCAGGGCCTGCCGCATTTTCTGCCGCTGATCCTGAATGGCTACCCTTTCGGCTGCCTTGGAAGCCTTGCGGTCGGTGGGAACCAATGGGCGCTTGCGGGCCGCTTCCTGGTCCTTCCGCTTGGGCGTTGGGGCGCCCTTTCCTGCACCGGGCTCCTGTGCGGTGGCGTAGGCCTGATCTACTACTGATTGAGCGCTGGGCTCTTCCTTTTTGCGTCCGAACACCCATACAGAATACCCCTCTGAAAGGTGGTGCACGTTACGTGTCCGGTTTGCCGGTGCCCTGTGGCCCGCGTGCGGACCCGTTGTTCCGGCTGTGCCTGCTTCGGAGGGAGAATCCCCGGCGGTAAAGTGTGGCCCATGACTTCAGCACATGCGGAGATCCCGCAGAACAAGCAAGGGCATCCAGGCTCCACTCCGGTCGAGGCACTGACGGCGGCGGTCAACGAATCCTTCGACGCCACGCTCGCGTCACTGGAAGACCTGGTGGCCATTCCGGGGATTGCGTGGGCAAGCTTCGATCCCAAGGAACTCGATCGGAGCGCCGACGCCGTCGCTTCCTTGGTTAAGGCGGCCGGCATGGAGGACGTCCGTATCCTTCGCTGCAACAAGCCGGACGGTACGCCCGGTGGTCCTGCCGTCGTCGCGCGCCGACCCGCCGCCCAGGGCAAGCCGACCATCCTGCTTTACGCCCACCATGACGTCCAGCCCCCGGGGGACCGAAGCCTCTGGCACTCGGAACCGTTTGTCGCCGAAGAGCGGAATGGCCGCCTGTACGGTCGTGGCGCCGCCGACGACAAAGCAGGCATCATGGCCCACCTTGCCGCTTACAGCGCCGTGACGAAGGTTCTGGGGGAGGACTTCGGGCTGGGCGTGACCCTCTTCTTCGAAGGCGAAGAAGAAGCGGGGTCGCCCACTTTCCGGACCTTCCTTGAAGAGCACCAGGAACTTCTCCGGGCCGATGTGATCGTCGTTGCGGACTCCAGCAACTGGAAGGTGGGAGTGCCCGCACTCACCACGAGCCTTCGTGGCCTGGTGGACGGGACGTTCGAAGTGCGTGTCCTGGAGCACGCCGTCCATTCGGGAATGTTTGGCGGCCCCGTACTCGATGCTCCCACTCTCTTGTCACGGCTTATTGCGACGCTTCACGACGACCACGGCAATGTAGCAGTGGCCGGCCTCGTCAGCCGGGACGAGGTGGCTGTGGACCTCACCGAAGCGGACTACCGGGCTGATGCATCAGTGCTCGACGGCGTGAGGCTTGCCGGCAGCGGAACCATCGCCTCGCGTTTGTGGACCAAGCCCGCACTCTCCATCATTGGAATGGACGTCCCCGCAGTCGACGTCGCATCCAACACCCTTATACCGGCAGCCCGGGCGAAGTTCAGCATGAGGTTGGCTCCGGGCCAGGACCCTGAAGCCGCGATGGCCGCACTGAAACAGCATGTCGAATCCCATGCGCCGTTTGGGGCTCAGGTCACATTTACGCCGGGGGAGAGCGGCAACGCCTTCTCCACCGATACAACATCGGCCGCGGCAAGGATGGCGCTTTGGGCATTGGGAGAGTCGTGGGGTGTCAAGCCGGTGGAAATGGGAATCGGTGGCTCCATTCCCTTCATCGCCGATCTCCTGGAGATGTATCCGGAGGTCCAGATCCTGGTGACCGGAGTTGAGGATCCCGATTCTCGTGCGCATAGCGCCAACGAATCGTTGCACATCGGTGACTTCCGGCATGCCGTCCTGGCTGAGACCCTCATGCTGGCCCGGCTCAACGCTGAAGGCTTGGCGGAGTAAGCTCCGGCGGCGCGCCGGGAACAACCAAATGCTCTCAGTGGTTACGTCAGAAGTTATAGCTAATCGTCTGCGCGACGTAGCATTAGCTATAACCCGTACGTAATTGGGTAAGGGCAGGCAGCGCTCCGGCGCCGCCGCCAAGAGCTTCATAAGAAGGTAGGCCAATGAGCACTGCAACCAACGAAAACAGCACCGGAGCACAGCTCGTCACCAGCGACGACGAACTGGCCACGCACGAGGTCAATCTGACCGACGTTGCCGCGGGCAAGGTCCGCAGCCTCCTCGAGCAGGAAGGGCGCACAGACCTTCGGCTGCGCGTTGCAGTCCAGCCTGGTGGATGCTCGGGTCTGATCTACCAGCTTTACTTCGATGAGCGCCTCCTCGACGGAGATGCTGTGCGCGACTACGACGGTGTTGAGGTGGTAGTCGACAAGATGAGCGTTCCTTACCTCAGCGGCGCAAGCATCGACTTCGAAGACACGATTTCGAAGCAAGGCTTCACTATTGATAACCCGAACGCCGGCGGGTCTTGCGCCTGCGGCGATTCATTCCACTGATGTGAGCCATCGCCGCATGTCGGCGCCCCTTCGAGCGTGTTTGAAATCGTTCGGAGCCACGGCGCTGACATGTGCGCGAAAGCCGCGTGATAGCGGTAAGCTCTACATCGGGTAGTAAAACTTTTAGTGTGCCCGGTGAGCCTTCGGCCTGCCGGGAGACAGCAACAAGAGGAAGGGCCGTCTGTGAGTTCGCAGAACCGAACCGGCAGCCGACGCATAAAGATCACATCGATCACTGGCTTGGCACTAGCCGGCGCGTTGGTTTTGACCGGATGTTCACCAGAGGTAGAGAAGGGTTGGCTGCCTACAGAGCGCGGCACGACCAACCACACTGACCGGATCATGGACCTCTGGGTCAACTCATGGATCGCCGCCTTGGCAGTCGGTATCATCACGTGGGGCCTCCTGGTCTGGTGCATCATCGCTTACCGTCGCCGCAAGGGCACCACGGGTTTCCCGAAGCAGCTCAGCTACAACCTGCCGCTCGAGGTCTTCTACTTGACCATCCCGCTGTTCATGGTTTTGGTGTTCTTCTACTTCACCGACCAGGACCAGCGTGCAATTGATGACCGTTCCCAGCCTGCCGACGTCGTTGTTGACGTCCGCGGCAAGCAGTGGGCATGGGACTTCAACTACAAGCAGGGTGAGGTCATCAATGAAGACCTCCACGAGGCCGGCGTTCAGGCCCACCTGACCGGCAATGAGGTCGACAAGGAACTGCTTCCCACCCTGTACTTGCCCGTTGGCAAGTCCGTGGACCTGGAGCTGAACTCCCGCGACGTCATCCACTCATTCTGGGTACCGGCCTTCCTTCAGAAGCGCGACATGATCCCGGGCAAGACGAACTACATCAGGTTCACCCCCACCAAGGAGGGCACCTTCGATGGCAAGTGTGCCGAGCTCTGCGGTGAATACCACTCCGAAATGCTTTTCCGCGTCAAGGTTGTCTCCGAGTCTGAATTCCAGGCTCACATGGACAAGCTTCGCCAGGAAGGCAACACGGGCCTCCTCGGTGCGGAATATGACCGCAACCCGAACCTGAACGAATCCAAGTAAGGGAAGCGACGTGGCTACGTACACTCAATCCGCACCGGGGGTCCTCGAAGCTCCGGTAGTTCCTAAGTCCAAGGGGCGCATCGTCGTCAACTGGATCACCTCCACCGACCACAAGACCATCGGTTACATGTACCTGATTGCGTCCTTTGTGTTCTTCTGCCTCGGTGGTGTCATGGCGCTGTTGATCCGCGCTGAACTGTTCGAACCCGGCATGCAGATCCTGCAGACCAAAGAGCAGTACAACCAGATGTTCACCATGCACGGCACTGTGATGCTGCTGATGTTCGCAACGCCGCTGTTTGCCGGCTTCGCGAACGTCATCATGCCGTTGCAGATCGGCGCACCCGATGTCGCCTTCCCGCGTCTGAATGCTCTGGCATTCTGGTTCTTCCTCTTCGGTTCAACCATCGCCGTGTCCGGCTTCATCACCCCCCAGGGTGCTGCGTCCTTCGGCTGGTTTGCTTACGCACCCTTGTCGAACACGACGTTCAGTCCCGGCGTAGGTGGTGACCTCTGGGTCTTTGGCCTTGCGCTTTCCGGATTCGGAACCATTCTTGGTGCCGTCAACTTCATCACCACCATCATCTGCATGCGCGCACCGGGCATGACCATGTGGCGTATGCCGATTTTCACCTGGAACACGCTCGTCACAGCGATCCTGGTCCTGATGGCCTTCCCGCCGCTGGCAGCAGCCCTGTTCGCACTTGGTGCCGACCGCCGTTTTGGTGCCCACATCTTCGATCCCGAGAATGGCGGTGCGGTCCTCTGGCAGCACCTGTTCTGGTTCTTCGGACACCCTGAGGTGTACATCATCGCCCTGCCGTTCTTCGGTATCGTCTCGGAGATCTTCCCGGTCTTCAGCCGAAAGCCGATCTTCGGTTACAAGGGTCTTGTCTACGCAACGATCGCCATCGCCGCCCTCTCCGTCACCGTGTGGGCCCACCACATGTATGTGACCGGATCAGTGCTGCTGCCGTTCTTCGCCTTCATGACCATGCTCATCGCAGTACCCACAGGCGTGAAGTTCTTCAACTGGATCGGAACTCTATGGCAGGGCTCCATCACGTTTGAGACCCCCATGCTCTGGAGCATCGGCTTCCTTGTCACCTTCCTCTTTGGTGGCCTCACCGGTATCATCCTGGCTTCACCGCCGCTCGACTTCCACGTGTCCGACTCGTACTTCGTGGTGGCTCACTTCCACTACGTGGTCTTCGGTACCGTTGTGTTCGCCATGTTCGCAGGCTTCTACTTCTGGTGGCCCAAGTGGACCGGCAAGATGCTCAACGAGCGCCTCGGCAAGATCCACTTCTGGCTCCTGTTCCTGGGCTTCCACGGCACCTTCCTGATCCAGCACTGGTTGGGTGTTGAGGGTATGCCGCGTCGTTACGCCGACTACATGCCGCAGGATAACTTCACCTGGATGAACCAGTTCTCCACCATCTCCTCCTTCGTCTTGGGTGCTTCGCTGCTGCCGTTCTTCTGGAACGTCTACATCACCTGGCGCAGCAACAAGAAGGTTGAAGTGGATGACCCGTGGGGCTTCGGCGCTTCGCTCGAATGGGCAACGTCCTGCCCGCCGCCCCGCCACAACTTCACCTCCTTGCCCCGTATCCGCTCCGAGCGCCCGGCCTTGGACCTGCACCACCCTGAGTTGGCCCAGGTTCACACTGCCGAGGCCCCGTCACCCGCAGCAGCCGTTCTGGGTAACGCCGACCAAAGGGACGTCAGCAAATGAAAATCGAATCGTGGCTCTTCGGAGCCGGAGTCTTCTTCTTCGTCCCGGTAGCCATCGCTTATGGCTTCCTGACGGAATGGAACGAGTGGGTGGGTGTCCTGGGCATCCTCCTCGTCGGTGGCCTTGCTGGCATGATCGGCGCATACCTCGGCTTCACGGGTAAGCGGATCGGTCTGCGTCCCGAAGACCGTCCCGACGCCGAGGTCCACGAAGGCGCCGGCGAGCAGGGGCACTTCAGCCCTTGGAGCTGGTGGCCGCTGGTTCTTGGTTTGGCTTGTGCCGGAGGATTCCTCGGCCTGGCGATTGGCTTCTGGGTGACGTATGTCGCTGGTGGCCTCGCCTTGATTGCTCTGGTTGGCTGGGTTTTCGAGTACAGCCGTGGCGACCACGCACACTAGTTAACTGCTAACACAACGTTGGGCCCCACCTTTTGGTGGGGCCCATCGTCGTTAAGATCCGGGATGAGGGGCAATTCTGCGCACGAGCCGATGCCGCCATGACGGATTGGCGGAAGAGGCTCTCAGTGGGCCTGTGTGGCCTCCAGGACGACCGAAAGGGCCAGTAGCGCTGCCTGAGCCTCTCGAAGGGTTTGATCGTCACTCAGGGCTTCTGGGGCCACTGCCAGAAATACTTCGCAACCCTTCTCAAAGTCTTCGGTCATAACCTCAAGGAGGGAGCGGGCGTCAACTGCAGGACCGTTTTCCTTGCGGATGGTTACCGGTAGGCCGGTTTCAGTGACGGCACGAACAAACACCGCGGCCGCCCGTGCGTGCAACCCAACTTCGGCGGCAACGAAGGTCTTCTGTTCCGGCAACCCAGCTCCTTTGATACGCGACGGATTCCGTCTCTAAAAATCTTCCACAACAGCGTAGCCGCGAGGCTGGGCGTCTTCCACATCCGGCGGCGGTGGTCTAGACCTGTGATGCGGCTGATTTATCCTTGAATCATGACTCAATTGCTGGAAGTCTGCCGTGGCTGAGGCTGCAAGCATTGCCGGTGACATCGACCGCGCCAGTAGCACCCCCATTTACGTGCAGCTCCGAGAAATCCTTCGGTCGTTCATTGCCCAGTCCTGTCCGCCAGGGTCCGCACTCCCTTCGGAAAGGGATTTATCCGAGCGGTTTGGGCTAGCGCGCATGACCGTTCGCCAGGCTATTGACGCCTTGGTCGGCGAGGAAGTCATTGAGCGCGTGGTCGGACTTGGCACGTTTGTCAAGAAGCCAAAACTGGATCTGCAGGTGAAGCTGACCTCCTATAGCGAAGAGATGCAGCGTCGCGGGATGGTACCTGCCGCCAAGGTCCTGAGCTTTGAGCAAATTGCCGCCAGCGCTTTCCTGGCCAGGGAACTGCAACTCGACGAAGGCACACCGCTGGTGAGGTTCCGTCGTCTTTTGCTGGCAGATAATGAGCCCATGAGCGTGGATGAAAACTTCATTCCCGCCCACCGGGTGCCCGGGTTGCTCGATGAGGCACCTCCAACTTCGCTGTACAACGTCCTCAGTGAGCGCTTCGGTCTGGTGATGGAGTGGGGTGAGGACATGATCGAGGCCACTGCGGCATCTCCCTCCACAGCCAGGCTCCTCAATGTTGACGTCGGATCGCCTCTGCTCAAGATTCAACGCCACGCCTTCGTTGCCCGTGCAATGGTGGACTACTCCGTCTCGTATTACCGGGCGGACCGATACAAGCTCTGGGTGCCCCTGCAGCGGCCAGGCATTCGCCCCACACGGAACTATTCCTCGGGATACCGCACCCAGTAGTCGCTGGATTTTCTGAAGGCGCTGGACGCGTTCTGCACGGATTCGACGACATAAGGGAAGGGCCCGGTCCACAGTGGACCGGGCCCTTCCCTTATGTCTGAGTGCTGAACCCTTTAGTGGCTCAGGCTCTTCTGGTCTTCACCAGCTTCAATGGCCTCGTGGTGGCCATGAGCGTGCGCTGCTTCGAGTTCAGCCGGCGTTGCCGGGGCAACACGGTCTTCGAAGAACCAGCGGGAGAGTGCCGCGCGACGCTTCTCCTTGCCGGTGACAACGCCATGCTCGTTCGGCTGCGCCGGGATGGGTGCGGGCGATTCAAACCCGACGAGCTTGTAGCGCTTGTACTCATCCAGCGGGGCGTGAACCTCGATGAACTCACCGTGGGGGAGTCGGACGATGCGGCCTGTTTCGCGACCATGAAGTGCGATTTCGCGGTCCTTGCGCTGAAGGGCCAGTGCGATTCGCTTGGTCACAATGAACGCGATAACGGGTCCGATGAAGAACAACGTCCTCAGCCAGTAGGTCACGTCGTTCAACGACACGTGGAAGTGCGTTGCGATGAGGTCGGATCCTGCCGCTGCCCACATCACGCAGTACCAGGTGAAGCCTGCAACACCAATCGCCGTGCGGGTGGGGGCGTTGCGCGGACGGTCCAGAACGTGGTGTTCGCGGTTGTCCTTGGTGACCCAGCGTTCAATCCAGGGGTACATGAACAGCACGGTGAAGATGATGCCAGCCGGCACAAGCGCCGGAAGCAGGACGTTCAGCGTCAGGGTGCGTCCGAAGATGACCCATTCGAAGTGGAAGTCATTGATGACACCAGGCATAAGGCGCAGGGCGCCGTCAACGAACCCGATGTACCAGTCAGGCTGGGTACCAGCCGAAACCGGTGAGGGATCGTAGGGGCCATAGTTCCAGATCGGGTTGATCGTGAAGGCTGCCGCCATGAGGGCCAGGACACCGAAGACGATGAAGAAGAAGCCACCGGCCTTGGCTGCGTATACCGGGCCGAGAGGGTAACCAACGACGTTGCCGTCATTGCGTCCGGGGCCGGGGTACTGGGTGTGCTTGTGGACAACCACCATGAACAAGTGGATGACGATCATCAGGAGGATGAGGGCCGGTACCAGCAGGATGTGCAGGACGTACAGACGGCCGATGATGGCCGTACCCGGGAATTCTCCACCGAAGAGGAAGAACGAGGTGTACGTTCCGATGACCGGAATGGACTTGATCACACCATCGATGATGCGCAGGCCGTTGCCGGACAGCAGGTCATCGGGGAGGGAGTAGCCGGTGAAGCCGGCAGCCATTGCCAGGATGAGCAGCACGCCGCCCACTACCCAGTTCATTTCACGGGGCTTGCGGAAAGCGCCAGTGAAGAAGACACGAAGCATGTGCACGCCGAGGGAGGCCACGAACAGCAGAGCTGCCCAGTGGTGAACCTGGCGCATGAACAGGCCACCGCGGACGTCGAACGAGATGTTCAGCGACGAGCTGTAGGCAACGGACATTTCGACGTTGTACAGCGGCGTGTAGGAACCCTGGTAGTGGGTTTCCGCCATGGATGGATCGAAGAAGAAGGTCAGGAAGGTACCTGACATCAGCAAGATGACGAAGGAGTACAGCGCCACCTCACCGAACATGAACGACCAGTGGTCGGGGAAGACCTTCCGGCCGAACTCGCGCAGGATGCCGGAGCCGCCAACACGCTCGTCCACAAAGTTGGTGAAACTACCAACCTTGGTCTTCGGAACGAAGGGGGCTTCAGCTGTTGATGAGGCGCTCATGCTCGTCACGCTCCCAGTAACTCGGTCCTACAGGTTCTCTGAAGTCGCTGGTGGCGACGAGGTAGCCCTCTGCGTCAACTGCGATGGGCAGCTGGGGGAGCGGACGGCTGGCCGGTCCGAAGATGACCTTGCATTCCTGCGTCAGGTCAAAAGTGGACTGGTGGCAGGGGCACAGGAGGTGGTGCGTCTGCTGCTCGTAGAGAGCAACCGGGCAACCAACGTGCGTGCAGATCTTGGAGTAAGCAACGATTCCGTTGTAGCTCCAGTTTTCGCGGCCCTCGGAGGGGTTCAGCGAGTCCGGGTCCAGGCGCATCAGGAGAACGACTGCTTTTGCCTTCTCATTCAGCTTGCCTTCGTGGAGTTCGTTGAGTCCTTCGGGGATCACGTGGAAGGCCGAACCGATGGTGACATCCGAAGCCTTGATGGGGGTGCCATCCGGATCACGGGTCAGTCGCTTGAGCTTGTCGCCCTCAGGCGCCCACATGGTGTGTGCCAGTGCATTGTCCGGCCGCGGGCCCAGATCGCCGAAAATGGCGAGGGCGGGCAGGGGGGCAAGTGCAACGGCACCAAGAAGGGTGTTGCGGATCAACGGGCGGCGCTTAATGCCGGTTTCGTCCACGATGTCGTCGACGATACGCACAGCAGCCTGGCGATCTTCTTCAGTACGGATAGCGTGGCGCTCTTCCGATACTTCGTGATCGGGCATCAGGGCCTTGGCCCAGTGCACGATTCCGGTGCCGATTCCCAGCATTGCGAACGCAGTGCCCAGACCCAGAAGGAGGTTCTGGGTGCGGATGGTCGCAATTGAGGTGTCGTCGCCCAAATCGATGGCAAAGTACGCCACCAGGAACACCAGCGTACCGATGACGGAGGTGCCAAACAGAATGGCTACCTGACGCTCGGCTCGCTTTGCGGCTACCGGGTCCGTGTCAGCCAGGCGCAAACGATGCGGAGGGAGTCCAGGATCCTGGAACTTCTCCACCTCATTCTGACCAGCCGTAGCTACGGTGCCCGAGTGGTTCGGACTGCCGTCACTATGGTTGCCCATAATTCGCCTCATCCTTCTCTCGTTGTCTCGGCCGGGGCCGAGTTATTTTCAGTTTCAAACTGCTGACCATGCAGCAGAAGTTTTGTGTGTCCGGGCTAGGACGTGCGGGACGTCAACCAAATCGTGAATGCGATGATGACACCCAGGCCGGCAACCCAAACGAACAGACCTTCAGATACCGGACCAAGTGAGCCCAGATCGGCACCGCCGGGTGAACCGTTGGCTTCGATGGTCTTCAAGAAGGTGATGATGTCGCGCTTGTCCTCAGGGGTGACGTTGGAGTCGCTGAAGACGGGCATGTTTTGCGGGCCGGTAACCATGGCCTCATAAATGTGCTCAGCGCTTACTCCTGCCAAGGCGGGGGCAAACTTGCCGCGGGTCAGGGCGCCGCCTGCAGCAGCAGCGTTGTGGCACATGGCACAGTTCACTCGGAAGAGTTCGCCACCGTTGGCTGCGTCTCCCTTACCGTCGAGGAGGTTTTGCTCGGGAATGGCCGGGCCTGCGCCGAGGGATGCAACATATGCAGCGAGCTGCTTTGTCTGCTCCGCATTGAACTGGGCGGGCTTCTGCTGGGCCTGAGGGCCGCTCATCTGCATGGGCATGCGGCCGGTGCCAACCTGGAAGTCAACTGCAGCAGCACCCACGCCGACCAGCGAGGGGCCGTCCTGGGTTCCGCTGGCACCCATGCCGTGGCAGGTGGCGCAGTTGGCGGCAAAGAGCTTGCCGCCTTCCTCTACGTCACTTGCGCTGAAGCTTGTGGTGTCGGCCTTGGCCTGGTTGACAGTTGTGGCAACGGCGTACAGCCCACCAGTGAGGAGGAGGCCCATCAGCAACAGCGCAATGGCTGCCAGTGGGTGACGTCGCTTCTGCGATAGTGCCTTCACGTGGTGGTTCCTTTATTCGATCCTGCGTCGGCTCCGCGAGCCGCTTCTTGAAATTCTGCCTCTTGTAGAAAAAGAGTCAAAGCCGGGCTTACTTGAGGACGTAGATGACCAGGAAGAGGCCGATCCACACAACGTCGACGAAGTGCCAGTAGTACGAGGTGACGATCGCCGAGGTCGCTTCAAAGTGACCGAACTTCTTGGCTGCAAACGCGCGGCCAATGATGAACAGGAACGCGATCAGGCCGCCGATGACGTGCAGGCCGTGGAAGCCGGTGGTCATGTAGAAGGCGGAGCCGTAAGCGTTGGACGACAGGGATACATGCTCAGAGACGAGCATGGCGTATTCCATGGTCTGGCCGGCAACGAAGAAGGCACCCATGACGAACGTCAGGGAGAACCATTCGGTCATGCCCCAACGTGTGAACTGCAGGAGTCCACCCGTACGGCGCGGCTCGAGCCGCTCGGCGGCAAAGACGCCCATCTGGCAAGTGAAGGAACTTGCCACAAGGACGATGGTGTTGACGAGCGCAAACGGGAAGTTGAGCTTGGCCGTCTCCTCGGCCCACATCGTTCCGGATGTGGAGCGCAGGGTGAAGTACATGGCAAAGAGGCCGGCGAAGAACATCAACTCACTGGACAGCCAAACAACGGTTCCAACAGAAACCAAGTTGGGGCGGTTCAGCGTCGGGTGCGCCGGGGTACTGGGGGCATGGGTCGCAGATGTCACAAGGACATTATGTCTGTAAAAGTCCAGACTTCCCAATGCAAACCACCGATTCGGGAGACTTTTTCTACAAAGACGCGAATTCGCGCGGAAAAGTTCCCGGTCGCGTTCACATTGGTCATCGGCGTGGCTGGCTCGATAGCATCAGGGAGTGACTTCTCCGGTAACGGCACCTGCAGCCAGCAATACCTGGCCAGGGCTCATCTCAGCACTGATCAATGGCGACGACCTTGCAGTGGGCAACACAGAGTGGGCCATGAACACCATCATGTCCGGTGAGGCAACACCGGCGCAGATCGCCGGCTTCCTGGTGGCGCTCCGAGCCAAGGGCGAGACGGTCGAAGAACTGGCCGGACTTGTTGAGGCCATGGTCCAACACGCTAATCCGATCGTGATCTCGGGTGAGAAGCTGGACATTGTGGGTACCGGCGGAGATCGGCTGAACACTGTGAACATCTCCACCATGGCCGCACTCGTGGCAGCCGGGGCCGGGGCCAAGGTGGTCAAGCACGGCAACAGGGCTGCATCCTCCACGTCGGGTTCGGCCGACGTTCTGGAGGCCTTGGGCGTGCGGTTGGACCTGTCGATTGAGCAGGTGGCCCGGAACGCTGAAGAGGCGGGGATCACTTTCTGTTTTGCCCAGGTCTTCCACCCCTCGTTCCGGCACACCGCAGTTCCGCGCCGTGAACTGGCTGTGCCCACCGCTTTCAATTTCCTTGGCCCGATGACCAACCCGGCGCATGTGCAAGCCTCGGCTGTGGGCGTAGCCAACGCCCGTATGGCGCCGTTGGTGGCGGGGGTACTGGCACGCCGCGGTAGTCGGGGACTGGTGTTCCGTGGCGATGACGGCTTGGATGAACTGACCCCCACGGGGCCATCCACCGTCTGGGAGATCAGGAATGGGACGGTCAGGGAGCAAGTCTTTTCGCCTGGGGATCTGGGAATCCGTGCTTCCACGGTGGCAGACCTTCGCGGAGGTGACGCCGCCGCCAATGCAGCGGTAGTTCGAGACATCCTCGATGGCAAACAGGGTCCGGTGCGCGACGCCGTACTGCTGAATGCGGCCGCTGGATTGGTTTCAATCGATCTCGACGCCGATGGGAGCCTCGTGGACCGGATGCGGACCGCTTTCGCCCGGGCGGCGGAATCCGTTGACTCCGGTAAGGCCGGCGAAGTGCTCGCCAAGTGGACGGCTCTCAGCCAAAGCTAAGGACCGGCCGTCCCCCTGCTACTCGAATCCGAGCGCGAACGCTGCATCCAGGTCGTGCTGGGAATAGGCACGGAAAGCTATGTGGGTGGTGGTGTGAACCACTGAGGCAACCTTTGACAGGCGGTCTGCGATTACGTCGGCAAGCTCGTCATGTTTGCTTACCCTGGCCACTGCGATGAGGTCCCACTCGCCGGTGACGGAGTACACCTCACTGATGCCCTGAATGGCCGATATCTGTTCGGCCGTCTCCGGGATGCGCGAGGCGTCGGTCTTGATCAGGACGAAAGCGGTGATCACGTGGGGCCCTTCCGGAAATGCATCGTTGCGGTCGATTTCCAGCCTAGTGCATTGCCGCGGGCGGGGACTTGATCACGCTCCGCGTTGCCGTTTGCGCGATGCCCGCAACAGCAGCGCAGCGATGAGCCGGTATCCGAGCAGGAAAACGCCGAGCGTCACCAAGGCCACCAGCACAAACGGCAGTACGACGGTTTGGCCGGTGGCTGCCCTCAGCAGCATTCCCACGGCGACAGCGCCAATCCATATGCCAACTCCGGCAGGCCATGCGGCAAGGGGTGCCCTCCAAGCACGCGTCAGCAGCCATGCGATGCTCGCTCCGGCCAGGAACGGCCAGGCTGTGGCAAGAGCTCCCGCGATGACGTCACCGCGGGCGTGCGCGTCCCGCCCTATTGCGGCGAAAAGAACAATTAACAAGAGATCGGCGATGGCTGCGGGAATCCACAGTCGTGAGGGTGAAGGCATACTCATGACACTATCCGGGTGCCAACCTCCTGCGCGAAATCCCGACTGCCGTAGCCGTCATGGTTGGCTTCGCCGTCGACCGTTGTGTGAGCCATGTCTCGGCATTAGCCTCTGACGGGGGACAAGTAGTTCCTGTTGACCTGGAGGAGCGGTAGATGCAGAAGATTTCGACCTGTTTATGGTTCGACGCTCAAGCGGCGGCCGCCGCCGAACTCTACACATCGATTTTCGATAATTCGTCCATGGGTCCGATAGTGCCCGGGCCCGATGGCAACGCCATGACCGTTGAGTTTGAAATTGAGGGCCGGCAATTCATGGGCCTCAATGGGCGGCCGGCATTCGCGTTCAACGAGGCTGTCTCGCTGGTGGTGAACTGCGACTCCCAAGAAGAAGTGGACAGGTATTGGGAAGCGCTGCTCGTTGGGGGACAGGAGAGCCAATGCGGTTGGCTGAAGGACAGGTTCGGCTTGTCATGGCAGATCGTTCCCACTGCTCTCTCCGGTCTCTTGGGTGGTCCGGATCCCGCAGGTTCACAGAGGGCCATGGAAGCGATGTTGAAAATGCGCAAACTCGACGTCCACGTTCTTCAAAGGGCGTACGACGGCGACTGAAGGCCTGGGGGACAGGCGCCCGGTGGCGCCGTAGCATTGCCGCACGGTGATGCGTGACCATCTTGACAATGAGGAGAACCAACCAATGACAACCCGCCTTAATCCCTACATCTCCTTTCTGGATAACGCCCGGGAGGCAATCACTTTCTACGAATCCGTGTTCGGCGGTGAGCTGAATATCAGCACTTTCGGCGACTACCAAGCCAGCGAAGATCCAGCCGAAGCAAACAAGGTCATGCATGCCATGTTGGAAACCCCGGGTGGACTGACACTGATGGCGGCTGACACCCCGGCCGGCATGGCGTACAACCCTGGTGATAATATCGCGGTCTCCTTGAGCGGAGAGTCTTCGGATGAAGCCGAGCTCCGTGGGTACTGGGACAAACTCGTCGACGGCGGCACGGTCACGGTGCCGCTGGAGATGGCGCCTTGGGGTGACACTTTTGGTATGTGCATTGACAGCTTTGGCATTGCCTGGCTGGTCAACATTGCAGGAGCCCAGCAGCGGTAGTTGCTCCGGGAAGCCGGAACGTACAGAACTGCCCCGCAGAGAAATTCTGTGGGGCAGGTGCATGAGATTGGGTATTCACCATGAGGTGATGCGCCTTCCGTCGGGTGTGAGCCGGTTGCCCATGTGTTTGGGTGTGCGAAGGACTATGCAGCGGTCCATGATTTCCGCGAAAGGAAGCCTCTCGCCGAGCTGCCTTTCCAGTATTGTCATATCCTCAACCCGGCGAAGCCATACGAGCATCAGAATTGAATACAGGCCACCGGTAGTGGCCACCAACCGGACCTCGTGCAAGCCAACGAGCTTCTCTGCAACGGACTCCACCTTGGTGGCCGGAACGCGCAGGAAGTACCACACGGCTACAGGCCAGGGGGAGTAGGGGCGCGACATCTCCAGGCGCAACACCAAGCGTTTCTCAGCAATGATGGTGGCCAGCGCATTCCTTGCTTTCGTGGTGCTAATACCCAGGGTTTCGGAAATTTCGGCAATCGAAGCACGGCCGTTCGTTTGTAGAATGCCGGCAAGCTTGTCCTCCGCGTCGGCTGAGACCCCTCTGGGTGCGGCCGTGGGCTGGGGGAGGCTCGACTCCAAGTGCAGTGCCTCTTCGTCCTTGAGGGAACGCAGTCTCCAGAGCTGCGCATCGGCAAGTAGCCGTATACCGCGGTGTGTTCGCGTGCGGGTCACGCCGGCGACGTTGGAGAGCCTGTCCAAGACAAAACCGGCCAGTTCGGCATCTGTCCGGCACAGTAACGTCACCACCAGGTCGCGGCCACCGATGGTTTGGTCAATGGAGAGCACTTCGGCGTCGCGGGAAAGATCCTCCGTAGCTTCGGCTATGCGTGCGGGGGTGCATTCCACCTCCACGATCGCGCCAGCATACTTCGCCCCTGGGCCCCTATAGCTTGCCAGCCAGGCGAGCCCCTGGTGCTGAAGGGCAGTCCAACGCCTTGCCAGGGTAACTGCGTCTGCGCCGACTATGGGCGCAAGCACAGCCCAGGGGGCGCGGGGGCGAATCTGAAGGGCATGTAGAAGCCTTAGGTCACGTTCATCCAGGTCGTATTCCTGCATTTCGCATCCCCTTCCCCGCAATTGGCTGCATTTTCGGTCGGTTTCTTGTCTCGCTGCCTAGATTCTAGGGTCCGCGAAGATCACTGACGACCATGAGGGGCCATGACCGCTGCGAACCCGTTCCACCCGGAAATGGCCTCCGAAGAAGCGCCTTGTGGCGATCCCGGGCGATGTCATGTCCGGTGGCAGGGGAGTGGAGTTCCGCCTCAGGACCCGGGACCCGTACTTGGGTCCGGCCAACCACCCGGATGGTGCGATGCGTCGCTATTGTCCTTCGTGCGGGCAGGGCGGCTCTCTGCTTTTGCCGAACTCTTTCAGAGGTACAGAAGTATCGCCGCGTACGTGGCCCGGGTGGAGTCCGATAATCCATCTGACGTGGATGATGTCGTGGGAGAAGCCTTTGCGTCTGTTTTCCAGGCTTTGGTTGTTGGCAGGGGTCCAGCAGACTCTTTCAGGGCCTATCTCTTGACCACCGTGCGGAGAACCGCGCATCGTAGAAACGTCCAGGCCAGACGAGCCGGCTTTCAGAACGATTTCCCTGTCATGGACAGCGGGGTGGCCTATGACGATCGCTACCTTGACGCCTTGGAGGCTACTGCACTTGTCGACGCATTCAGGTCCCTGCCGAATCGTTGGCAGGCAGTGCTTTGGTATAGCGAAGTGGAAGCCATGAAACCGGCGGCGGTAGCGACGATTATGGGTTCGACCGCGAACAGCGTTTCGTCGCTGCTCATACGCGCGCGCAGAGGGCTAAGGCAGGCCTACCTTCAGGTTCACGTCCTCTCGGCATCCTTGGATTCGTGTACGGAAGTATCGCGGCACTTCGGGAAGTTTGTCCTCAACAACGGACGAGTGCCAGGCAGCGCCAAGATAGACCGCCATGTCAATGAGTGTGCGACGTGCGAGGAAGCGTTGGCTGCCCTGCGCGAGATGCGAAGGGCGATGAAGGGAGTCGTGTGACCGGCCGGGAGAGGCCCATTTTGCAATTACTTTACATAATGTAGATTATCGGCGTTAAAGGCACGGGAGTAGAAGTAGCTGCGAGAACTCCCGTCTGCTGAAGATTTTGGCGTTTCCGCAGGTCAGAAGCAGTTTTGCATACCTTCATGATCAAGCGCGCGTCATCTGGATTTGATCCACTACG
>NZ_LNUV01000005.1:0-9710 GCF_001512285.1 Arthrobacter sp. EpRS71
CTCCTTCCGGATGCGCCGATCGTGGCGTGGTGGCCGCACGGCGCCCCGGAAAGCGCGTGTGAGACCTCCATCGGCCGGATCGCGCACCGCCGCATCACCGATTCGGCCAACGAACCAGACCCCCGCCGCGCGCTGGAAAACATCCGGGCCACCTACAAAGCAGGCGACACCGACCTCGCCTGGACCCGCCTGACCAACTGGCGCATGCAACTCGCCGCAGCAATGGACCACGTGGATCCGGCCACCATCACCGGGATCACTGTGGAAGGTGCTTCCGATTCCCCCAGCACACTGTTGCTGGCAAGCTGGCTGGGCCGATCGCTGCAGGCACCTGTGACCATAGTGGCCGACCCCCCAGGTACCGGCATTCGCGGGGTCCGGCTCATGACTGCTTCCGGTGCCATCCGGCTGTCCAGGCCCGGCCACACGGTGGCAGAACTGACCCAACCCGGGCAGCCCGCGCAACGCATTACCCTCGCGCGCAGAAGCCTCAAGGACTGCCTCGCCGAAGAACTCCGCCGGCTCGACCCCGACGACGTCTTCGGGGAAACGGTTCGCGGCTTCGACATGTCCCGTGTCCGGCACGAGGGCCTCCATAGTGGTGGCCGCGTGGACGTGGATGCCTTGGTATCCGCACTCAGCCAGGTGGACGACAGCCTTGCCGAGGTGCGCTAAGCCCTGACCACTATCTGCTTTACCACCGGGTCACCCACTCTTTCGAGTAGTTAGAGGCCGTCCAAAGTGCTACGACTGCCGCAGGCCGTGGCTGTGGGCCAGTGCGATCGCTTCGGTCCGGGAGCCGACGTCGAGCTTTCTGAAAAGGTTCCGCACATGGAACTTGACCGTGTTCTCGCTGATGCCCATTGCGGACGCTATGGTGCGGTTCCGGTGTCCGGTGGCCAGGTGCTGCAACACTTCGAGTTCGCGGGCAGCGAGGTTCCATCCTGCGACGTCGCCGGCCGGACGTGCCGGAAGGTCCAAGGGAAGCGAAACGAAGACATCCGCACCCCAGCCGGACATGACGTCCATTCGGAGCTGTCCGGTGAGTGCTTGGACCCTGCGGTCCAAACGGCTGATGCTCGGATCCTCGGTGGTGAGCGCGCCGCCGCCGTCGTCACGGACGTTGATCAACAGGTTTTCGCCGTCGCAGTCCCAATGCGTCCTGATCCTTGTGACATCCGGCTGTTCCATCATGACCAGTACCAGTCCGCGGACGATGGCCCGCGCTGCGTGCGCAACTTCTCCGGGGAGGGCCCTGCCGTTCAGGGGAGGTTCGATGAACTGGACCTCAATGCCGCTGAAGCTCGTGAGTGGGCGCAGGTCTTCGCGCAGGCGTTCGAAGGCTTTGACCACTGGTTCTTTCACCAAATCCGTGGTGCGGTCGCTGTGCGTTCGGAGGCCCACCAGTGCCCTGGCGGCGAGATCGGTGACCGTGGTCCGCGCCGTGGCATCGTCCATGGAGGAGGAGCGCAGGGCGGCCAAGAGCGTTTCAAGGGTGGTGGAGTGCAGATCCGTCAGTTCGGCCGTCACGCGGATGCGTTCGGCTGAAGCCGCACGGGATTCCAACAAGTACGACGGCGGCGCATCCGCCACTTTCTCCTGGATCCGCCGGGCGGTGATGTCCCAGAGATAGCTCACCAGCTCCAGCCCGGACGGCCCGGGATCGGCGGGGACGGGGTCTGTGATCACCAGGAGTGCATTGCTGGGGGCATGTTTGAGTGCCATCGCCTGCCGCGGTTGTCCCGCAAGCTCAGCGTCACCAAACCATGGGCCGTCGTCCGGGAGAGCAGCGCGGAGCGCGTCCAGTTCAGCGATGGAGACCTTGGAAATGATGTCTTCCGAACCCGCCTTCTTCTGCGGCCGCCCCGTGCAGTCTTCGGTGAAGATCACCAGGGCGCTGCTCCCGAGGGAGGGGAGCGAGGCGTCACGCAGCCGTTCGGCGATGTGGGACAACGGGGCGTCGGCCAGGGCTGCCACGGAACGCAACAGCGGCCAAGGGTGGTCTGAAGGGGACATGGCAACTTCCTTGCTGGGCTCATGAGTGTGGTTGCGCGACGACGCAAAACCAACCGGGTGAATTCCCTGTCCTAAAGTGTAGTCAAAAACTGTCAGAAAACAGTGTTTCGCCGAGGTGTTTATTTCGGGAGCATGGGAATCAACCACAAAGCATGGATGCGGCCACTTCGGCCGGCCACCATATCAAAGGGGATAACTCGTGAATCCGACAGCAAGTGCGGCGCTGACCTTCAGCAACGCAGATACTGCACCCGCAACACTCGACTGGACATTCGAGGACCAGCGCGCCGTGGACACCGCTCGCGTGTTGGCCGCCGACGCCGTGGAGAAGGTGGGCAACGGACACCCCGGCACCGCAATGAGCCTGGCTCCGGCAGCGTACCTGCTGTTCCAGAAGCTGATGCGCCATGACCCCCGTGATCCCGAGTGGATCGGCCGCGACCGCTTCATCCTTTCCCCGGGCCACTCCTCGTTGACCCTTTACATCCAGTTGTTCCTTTCCGGGTACGGGCTGGAGCTGAAGGACCTCGAGGCGCTGCGTACCTGGGGTGCTTTGACCCCGGGCCACCCCGAGTACAAGCACACCGCCGGTGTGGAAATCACCACGGGCCCGCTGGGCCAGGGGCTCGCATCGTCGGTGGGGTTCGCCTACTCCCAGCGTCGCCAACGCGGCCTGTTCGACGCCGATGCTCCCGCCGGCGAATCGCCGTTCGACCACACCATCTGGGTGATCGCCTCCGACGGCGACATCCAGGAGGGCGTCACCTCTGAAGCATCGTCGCTGGCAGGCCACCAGGAGCTGGGCAACCTCGTGGTGGTCTACGACGAGAACCACATCTCCATTGAAGACGACACCGACATCGCCTTCACCGAAGACGTCCTCAAGCGTTACCAAGCGTACGGGTGGCACACCCAGCGCGTTGACTGGACCAAGACGGGCAACTACGTAGAGGACCTGCAGGAGCTCTACTCAGCCCTGCTCGAAGCCAAGGCAGAGACCTCCAAGCCGTCCATCATTTCGTTGCGGACCATCATTGGCTACCCGGCGCCGAAGAAGCAGAACACCGGCAAGATCCACGGTTCCGCACTGGGCGCCGAGGAAGTTGCGGCGGTGAAGACTGTGCTCGGTTTCGATCCGGCCAAGTCCTTCGATGTTGACGAAAAAGTCCTGGCCCATGCCCGCAAGGTCCTGGACCGCGGTGCGGGGGCCCGCGGGCAGTGGGACGAAGCATTCAGCGCTTGGCAGTTGGCCAACCCGGAGGGCGCTGCCCTGCTGGAGCGCATTGAATCCAAGCAGCTTCCGGAGGACTTGGACTCCCTTCTTCCTGTTTTCGAAGCCGGCAAGGACGTTTCCACCCGTGCAGCCTCGGGTAAGGTCCTGAACGCGATCGGCCCGGTTCTTCCCGAACTCTGGGGCGGTTCGGCCGACCTTGCCGAGTCGAACAACACCACCCTTGAAGGTTCGCCGTCGTTCATCCCGGCCTCGCGTTCCACGGACGCCTGGAAGGGCAACCCGTACGGACGGGTGCTGCACTTCGGCATCCGTGAGCATGCCGCGGCATCCATCGTGAACGGCATTTCCCTCCACGGCCGTACCCGGGCGTTCTCCGGTACATTCCTGATTTTTAGCGACTACCAGAAGCCGGCCATCCGCCTCGGCGCGCTGATGGGTGTCCCGTCCATCTATGTGTGGTCTCACGACTCCATCGGCCTGGGCGAAGACGGACCCACCCACCAGCCGGTGGAGCAGCTCGCCTCCCTGCGCGCTATTCCGGGCCTGGATGTTGTCCGCCCCGGTGACGCGAATGAGGTGGGTATCGCCTGGAAGACCATCTTGGAGAACCACCAGAATCCCGCCGGCATTGTGCTGACCCGCCAGAATGTTCCAACGTTCGCCCGCGGCGAGGGCACAGCCTCCGGGGACGTCTTTGCCTCACCGGCCGGTGTGGCCAAGGGCGGCTACGTGCTGGCCGAAGCCTCCAAGGACGGCGAAACCGTTGACGCGCAGGTCATCCTGATCGGCACCGGTTCGGAAGTCCAGCTCGCAGTGCAGGCCCGTGAAGCGCTCCAGGCTGAAGGCATCGCAGCACGCGTTGTGTCCATGCCCTGTGTTGAGTGGTTCAACAAGCAGGACGAGGCCTACCGCGAGTCCGTCCTCCCGGCCGCCGTGAAGGCCCGTGTTTCCGTTGAAGCCGGCCTCGCGCTCGGCTGGAAGGAATTCGTCGGCGACGCCGGCCGCTCCATCTCCCTGGAACACTTCGGTGCCTCGGCCGACTACAAGCGCCTGTTCAACGAATTCGGTATCACCGCCGAAGCGGTGACCGCAGCGGCCATGGAATCCCTGGCTGCTGCAAGCAGCTAACACCTCCAGAACTGCAGTGCGGCGGGGGCCGCGGGACGCCTTGAGGCGACCCGCAGCCCCCGCCGCCGCAGCCCCCCCATTTTCGAAGGAAGAACACCGCCATGACCAACGCAACACCCACCGCACAGCTCTCCGCCGCAGGCGTTTCCATTTGGTTGGATGACCTTTCCCGCGAAAGGCTTTCCAGCGGCAGCCTGCAGAAGCTCATTGACGAAAAGAACGTTGTTGGTGTCACCACCAACCCCTCCATCTTCCAAGCCGCCATCACCTCCGGTAACGACTACGAGGCAAAGATCGCGGAGCTCGCGGCTGCTGGTGCCAGCGTTGAAGAGACCATCTTTGAAATAACCACAACGGATGTGGCTGATGCCTGCGATCTCTTCGCACCCATCGCCGCCGCCACCAATGGTGTGGACGGTCGCGTCTCCATCGAGGTGGACCCCCGCCTGGCATGGGACACGGAGGGCACCATTGCTGAGGCCAAGCGCCTCTACAAGAAGGTTGACAAGGACAACGTCCACATCAAGATCCCGGCCACCTTGGAAGGTCTGGCTGCCATCACGGCAACCTTGGCCGAGGGCATCAGTGTCAATGTGACGCTGATCTTCTCCCTGGAGCGCTACCGGGCTGTCATCAACGCCTTCCAAACGGGCATGAAACTGGCCATGGACAACGGCCACGACCTCTCCAAGATCCACTCCGTGGCTTCGTTCTTCGTCTCCCGCGTGGATACCGAGATCGACAAGCGCCTTAGCGCCATCGGCACCGCTGAAGCCAAGGCACTCAAGGGTAAGGCGGGCGTAGCGAACGCACGCCTGGCTTACCAGGTCTACGAAGAGCTGTTCTCCACCGAGCGCTGGTCCGTCCTGGCCGCTGCCGGAGCTCGCCCGCAGCGTCCCCTGTGGGCATCAACCGGCGTGAAAGACCCGGCCCTTCCGGACACCCTTTACGTCACCGAACTCGCAGCCCCCGGCCTGGTGAACACCATGCCCGAAAAGACACTGGATGCCACGTTCGATCACGGAGTAGTCACCGGCGACACCATCACCGGCACCTACGAAGAAGCCCACCAGGTTTTGAACGCCATTAAGGCCCAAGGCATCTCCTACGCTTTGGTGGTCTCGGTCCTCGAGTCCGAAGGACTGGAGAAGTTCGTGACCAGCTGGAAGGAACTCCTGTCCGACGTCGACGGCGCCCTCGCCGCTGCCCGCTAGGCTGCCTGAACCCCGGACGTCCTCTCCACGCCCTCAACTGCAAGCTTTGACCGATACTGAAAGGCAGGCACTATGTCCACTTCACCTTTGACATGTTGTATCAACCCCAGCATTCTCTCCGCCGACTTCGCCAACCTCGAAAAGGAGCTGGCACGCATCAGCACTGCGGATGCCGTGCACGTCGACGTCATGGATAACCACTTCGTGCCGAACCTGACCCTCGGGTTGCCGGTGGTGGAGCGGCTGCAGAAGGTCAGTCCGGTACCGCTGGATGCGCACCTGATGATTGCTGAGGCCGATCGTTGGGCGCCGCAGTATGCCGACGCCGGCCTGGACTCAGTGACTTTCCATGTGGAGGCGGCCATGGCTCCCATCAAGCTGGCCCGTGAACTGCGCGCGCGGGGCTCGAAAGCCGGCATGGCCTTGCGTCCGGCCACGCCGGTGGAGCCGTATTTGGACATGCTTCCGGAGTTGGACATGCTGCTGCTCATGACAGTGGAACCGGGTTTTGGAGGTCAGGCCTTTTTGGACGTGGTACTGCCCAAGATCCGGCGCGCCCGCGAAGCAGTTGAGGGCTCCGGCGTGAACGTTGCCATTCAGGTTGACGGCGGCATCACCGAGGAAACCATCATTCGTGCAGCAGAAGCCGGGGCCAACGTCTTCGTAGCCGGCTCCGCCGTCTACGGCAAGCCGTCGCCTGCCGAAGCAATTGAGTCCTTGCGGACCAACGGGCAACTTGCCTTCGCAGGACGGACCGCCCCCAGCGAACTTCAGAAAGCCTAAAGGATCACCAACATGCGCGTTCACATCGCAACAGACCATGCAGGCATGGAACTCAGTTCTCACCTCATCACCGAGCTGGCGGCGAGGGGCTACGAGATGGTGGATCACGGGCCCTCCTCCTATGACCCGGAAGACGACTACCCGGCCTTCTGCATCAAGGCCGCCACCGCCGTCGTCAAGGACCACGCCGCAGGCGTGGACGCTTTGGGAATTGTGCTGGGCGGTTCGGGCAACGGCGAGCAAATCGCCGCAAACAAGGTTGCGGGTGTCCGTGCCGCCTTGGTGTGGAACCTGGACACAGCAGTACTGGCTCGCCAACACAATGACGCAAACGTGGTGGCAGTTGGCGGACGTCAGCACACTGTGGACGAAGCCACCGAGCTCATCAAAGCCTTTCTCGCCGAGCCGTTCACCCATGCTGAACGCCATGAGCGCAGGATCGGTAAGATCGCCACCTACGAAACCACAGGGGCCCTCTCCGACTAGCTCCGGGTTTTCGCGCAACGCTCATTGCCAACCGCGCCGTCGTCCTGAGGGTCGGCGGCGCAGTTGTGTGCTCGGGTCACCCCGCCAAAAGAGCAGGGGTGTCAAAACAGCAGGGGTGCCATCCGCAATGCCAGCTCGCGGGCCGCTTCCTGCTGTTCGCAGATTGTGGGAAACCGTGCTGAGGGACCGAACAGGCAGAGAGCTCCGCCGAGGCTGCCATCGGGCATGGTGATGGGAAACGCCAGGCTGGCGGAGCCTTCTTCCAGCTCATTGACGTCGGAAGCCTGCTTGGTGGCCCTGACCTCCGCGAGAACCGCCTCCAGCTGACCTCTGTCCGTGATGGTGTGCTCGGTCAACTTGGCCAGCGGACGCATGGGGACGGATCCGGACGCGTCGCCAAGTTCTGCGAGCATGAGTTTCCCTGCTGCCGAGGCATGTGGGTACCGCAGCATTTCGAACGCTGCGTGGAGAGGGTAGTCCGGGTCTTCATCGGCGATCCTCAAAGAGGCACTTCGGTACATGATGAGGTGCACTGCAAAACGATTTCCGCTCCGGAACCGCTCCATCACGTTGCGGGCTGCAGTTGACACGGCAGGAGGAGCAGCAGCTGTAATCAATCCTGTGATGGCGTGTCCGAGCGCGAAGCCGCGGAGATTGGACGTGCGGGCAAGATATTCGTCTGCGACCAGCGCATTGAGAGCACGGTATGCGGTTGCCTGGGGTATCTGGAGCGCTTCGGTGATTTCCTTGGCCGTAGTCCCGGTGCCGAGCCGTGCCACCACCTCCAGGATTCTCAGGGAGGTGGCGGCGGGGCCGGTTCCTGCATATGACGGCCTGTAGTTCATGGGATGCGCCTGTCATGAAACAGGTCCGACTGCCGGGTCTCGTCGTAGATGCCTATGGATGCCAGACGTCCGGGTCTCCGGTAGCGGAGGAATGTGGCGTAAAGGATGCTCGCCAGGAACACCGCTCCATAGATCAGGCTTTGCAGGTTGCCGGCCTGAACCGAAACAGTAGCAGCAGCCCAGAGCACAAACGTGAGGATCAGCGGGGTTGTGGAACCCAGTATCCAGCTGACCGTGGTGTTTTCTCCGATACGGCGCAGGAAGAACGGCAAGGACGCACTGGCCAAAATATACGAGCCCAAGTAGCCGTAGGCTCCCAGCGTGAAGAGGTTCGTCAAAGCCAGTCCAGGACTGACGCCGAAGAGAATCACCGCGATGGGAACAGCCGCGATGGCAGGCATGACCATCATGATTGCGGTGGACGGTGTGCGAAACGAGGGATGAGTCCGGCCAACCGCTCGGAGTGCCACGCCTTCCCTGCCCATGCAGAAGAGTATCCGCGACAACGCATTGACGGATGCGATCGCGCATGCGAACCACGAGGCCGCAATCCCGAAGTCGAGGACGGCCGCCACCATGGGGGACGTGCTGGAAATCAGGTTGGACAGCGGAGTGGAGCTGGTGATGATGCTCGGCGAAGCTTCGTCGAGGGCCACGTCTTGCGCGGTCGCGGCAATGAGGTACAAGACGCCCGCCAGGATGGGTGTCCACGTAATGGCCCGAGGGATGCTGACGAAAGGTTTGCGAGCCTCCCCGCCCAGGGTGGTGGGACTTTCGAATCCCACAAAGGCGCTGACGGCAACGACGATGCCGATCCACAGGGAATCAAAATCTCCTTGCCACGCAAACACGCCATCGAGGTTCACGCTCGAGGCATTGAATGTGAAGTAGACGATGAGAACCACCGTGAGAATCGCAATGGAAATGGATTCCATCAGCAAAGTGGACCACGCGGACAGCCGGATTCCCCGGACCATGAGAAGACAGGCGCCAGCTGCTGCGCCAAGGATGACCAGAGCCGTGGGACCCCTCGGATCCACCAGGTGCAGCCCAAGGTTGATGAACAGCTCAACACTATATGTGCCAACCGCCAGCAAGCTGGCCATGGCTACCAGAGCGTATCCGAAGATGGCCGACCAGCCTGCGGAAATGGCGGTTCTTGGCCCGAGTCCCTTGGCCGTGTAGCTGTAGAGGCCGCTGACGGCCGCCATGCGTTGGGCCATCGGTCTCAAACAGAAGGAAACAAGGATGATGACCGCCATGGCTGCGCCGAAGGTCATCAGGAGGTTGGGCCCGGACGTCCCAAAAACAAGGCCGGGAAAGATCAGAGCCGGAATGACGGACATGGCACCGGCAGGTGCCACGTTGGCAACTGCTTGTGCAAAAACCGGCAAGAACGATAGCTTCCGGCGCCGCAAGCCCTCCACCGGAGATTTGGCGGTGATGTAACGGTCACCGCGGGCAGACATCAGGCACCATGTTTCCCTCCGCCGGGCAACCTCACCCGCCTATAGCAAGTCATCGATTCACGATGCCAAACATTAGCATCGTCGGCCCACATTCAGGGGAAAAAATCCAGATTCAAATGTTTCCAACATGTTAACTGCACTGAGAAATCAGGGTTTGGAAGTTCTCACACCATTGTTCAAAAAGGTCTCGCCTGAAGGAATTGGATGCCGTAAGTTTCTAAGCAGACGGAGTGAAAGTGACCGGCATCACGGCTCTACAGGGTCGTCCGGGGTAACCATCAGCGCCGTCTTTACATCAGCAGGACGCTCTTCAAGAGCGCGGCCACGGAACAGTACGGCTGACTTGCCCTGCAGCATTGGACAACCAAGGAGAAAATCATGACTCTCACTACAGAAACCCACGCCCACTTGGGTGTTTCGCATCCGTTGGATCCGTTGTCGCGGGAGGAGATTTCCCGTGTTGTGGCTGTGTTGAAGGACGGTCCTGCGGCGGCGGAGTCGTTCCGTTTTATCAGTGTTGAGTTGCGTGAGCCGG
>NZ_LNUV01000005.1:9810-35457 GCF_001512285.1 Arthrobacter sp. EpRS71
AGAACCCTCACCGATTCCGGCAACGACCCACCACACCGGCCCCACGAAGCCACGTCGGAATCAACCTCCCCGAAAAACCAACCAAACAACCCACCCACTGACTCCACACAGTTTGACAACCTGCGAGCCCGAGGGATGTGAGTGAGCGTTGAGCGGAGTGGATTAAAAGCTGGACGCCGGCACTCTGGCGAGTACCGGCGTCGAACGTTTCTGCTTGAGCAGGAGCCCCGGAGCTTAGGCTCCGACGATCGCGGAGCCGATGAAGGGGTCAACGGCCAAGGCGATGAAGAGCAAGGTCAGGTAGCTGATGGAGCCGTGAAAGACCTTCATGGCGCCCTTGTTGGAGACGTCGCCACCCTGTGCACGCTTGTACAGAGCATGGCTTTCGTAAAGGAACCAAGCCCCGGCGGCAACGGCGACGATCGTGTAGACCCAGCCGGCCCCACCAACGGGCACCATCAGCAACGAGCAGGCAACCATGGCCCAGGCGTAGAGGACAACCTGGACCGAGACCACTTTGGCTCCGGCGATCGCGCCCAGCATAGGTACTTTCGCGTTGCGGTAGTCCTCGCCGTAACGCATGGACAGAGGCCAGTAGTGGGGAGGTGTCCAGAGGAAGATCACCATGAAGAGCACGATTGCCGGCCACTCGACAGTGTTGGTGACAGCGGCCCAAGCGATCAGGACCGGGAAGCATCCGGCTGCTCCGCCCCACACGATGTTCTGGGCTGTGCGGCGTTTCAGGATCATGGTGTAGATGACCACGTAGAAGACAATGGCGCCGAGCCCAAGCCAGGCGGACAGCGGATTGGCGCCGAACCACAGGATGGCGATCGATGCCGCGCCAAGAATCCAAGCGAAAATCAGGGCCTCGCGGGGCGTGACTTCACCGGTGACCAGCGGACGCTTTTCAGTACGGTGCATCAGTTTGTCGATGTCGCGGTCAATGTAGCAGTTGAAGACACCCGCACTGCCCGCGGCAAAGGCGCCACCTACGAGGGTGGCCAGAATCAGGCCGATGGACGGGAAGCCGCGTTGGGCGAAGATCATGGTGGGCAAAGTACTGACCAGGAGCAGTTCGATGACACGGGGTTTGGTCAGTGCCAGATACGCCTTGAATTTACGGGACATTCCAACGCTTCCCCGGGCCGGGGAAGCGTTGACGGGCGTATCAGTTGTGCTCACGGCGGCAGTCACTCTGTTCTATGCTCTGGGGTTCTCACAGCGGCTGCCGTCCCTGTTGTTGAAAGCAAACACGGGCGCATGAACCGCTGGTGGCCTCCAAATATCATACCGTGGCCGGAAGTGACCCGTTGTCCGCAAAATTCGTCAATGTTTCAGAATCTTCACTCCTTCGCCGGGCCGTGGTGATTCATATAAGGGAATTTCTGTCCAGTTAGTGGGATTCCCTGAGTTCCATGACACGTTTAGGGCTAAGCTGTTGAGCAGATCAGCACACGTTGACGATCCGGGAAACCGTATTCTTGGATATCCGTGCGTCTGGATGAGAGATCAACGTTTCAATGGTGAACGGCTGGTAGACACATTGCAGCGGGCGCCATCCTGTGCTTCCTGCGTGCCGTGTCCGTACGCCTGCCGTCAGCACAGAGAGGGGCTCGGTTTTCGTGCCACATTTGGAAGAGCAAGAACTGTCATGGACCGATCTGGACAAGAAGGCAGTTGACACCGTTCGCGTGTTGGCCGCCGACGCCGTGGAGAAGGTCGGCAATGGCCACCCTGGTACGGCAATGAGCTTGGCTCCGGCAGCGTACCTGCTGTTCCAGAAGCTGATGCGCCACGATCCCAAGAACCCGGACTGGATCGGCCGCGACCGGTTCGTCCTGTCCCCCGGTCACACCTCGCTGACCCTCTACATCCAGTTGTTCCTCTCCGGATACGGCTTGGAACTGAAGGATCTTGAGGCGCTGCGAACCTGGGGTTCGCTGACCCCGGGCCACCCCGAGTACAAGCACACCGCAGGCGTGGAAATCACCACCGGCCCGCTGGGCCAGGGCTTGGCGTCCGCTGTTGGTTTCGCATACTCCCAGCGCCGCCAACGCGGCCTGTTCGACGCCGATGCTCCCGCCGGCGAGTCGCCGTTCGACCACACCGTCTGGGTGATTGCCTCCGACGGCGACCTCCAGGAAGGCGTGACCTCCGAGGCTTCATCCCTCGCCGGGCACCAGGAGCTGGGCAACCTCGTGGTGATCTACGACGAGAACCACATCTCCATCGAAGACGACACCGACATCGCTTTCACCGAAGACGTCCTCAAGCGCTACGAGGCCTACGGCTGGCACACCCAGCGCGTTGACTGGACCAAGACCGGCGACTACGTCGAAGACGTCCAGGAACTGTACTCCGCACTGCAGGCAGCCAAGGCAGAGACGAACAAGCCGTCCATCATCTCGCTGCGCACCATCATCGGCTACCCGGCGCCGAAGAAGCAGAACACCGGCAAGATCCACGGTTCCGCCCTGGGCGCCGAGGAAGTTGCAGCACTGAAGACCGTGCTCGGTTTCGATCCGGCCAAGTCCTTCGATGTTGACGAAGAAGTCCTGGCCCATGCCCGCAAGGTCCTGGACCGTGGCGCCGAGTCCCGCGCAGCATGGCAGTCCAGCTTTGAGGCATGGCAGTCCGCCAACCCGGACGCCGCAGCCCTGCTGGAGCGCGTTGAAGCGAAGAAGTTGCCCGTGGGCATCGACGCCGCGCTTCCCGTGTTCGAAGCCGGCAAGGACGTTTCCACCCGTGCAGCTTCCGGTAAGGTCCTGAACGCGATCGGCCCGGTTCTTCCCGAACTCTGGGGCGGTTCGGCCGACCTCGCCGAGTCCAACAACACCACCATTGAAGGCTCGCCGTCGTTCATCCCGACCTCGCGCTCCACGGACGCCTGGAAGGGCAACCCGTACGGACGTGTCCTGCACTTCGGCATCCGTGAGCACGCCGCGGCATCCATCGTGAACGGCATCTCGCTCCACGGCCGTACCCGGGCGTTCTCCGGCACGTTCCTGATCTTCAGTGACTACCAGCGCCCGGCCATCCGCCTCGGCGCCCTGATGGGTGTCCCGTCCCTGTACGTGTGGACGCACGACTCCATCGGCCTGGGCGAAGACGGACCCACCCACCAGCCGGTGGAGCAGCTCGCCTCTCTCCGTGCCATCCCGGGCTTGGACGTGGTCCGCCCCGGTGACGCCAATGAGGTCTCCGCGGCCTGGAAGGCGATGCTGGAGAACCACGAGAACCCGGCAGGTATTGTCCTCACCCGCCAGAACATCCCCACCTACGCCCGCGGCGAAGGCGAAGCCAGCGGTGACACCTTCGGTTCCACCGCTGGTGTGGCCAAGGGCGGCTACGTCCTGGCCGAAGCCTCCAAGGACGGCGAAACCGTTGACGCGCAGGTCATCCTGATCGGCACCGGTTCGGAAGTCCAGCTCGCAGTGCAGGCCCGTGAAGCGCTCCAGGCTGAAGGCATCGCAGCACGCGTTGTGTCCATGCCCTGTGTTGAGTGGTTCAACAAGCAGGACGAGGCCTACCGCGAGTCCGTCCTCCCGGCCGCCGTGAAGGCCCGTGTCTCCGTTGAGGCAGGCCTCGCGCTCGGCTGGAAGGAATTCGTCGGCGACGCCGGCCGTTCCATCTCCCTGGAACACTTCGGCGCCTCGGCCGACTACAAGCGCCTGTTCAACGAATTCGGCATCACCGCCGAAGCCGTTGCCGCCGCTGCCAAAGACTCCCTCGCAGACTCGAACGCATAACAGTCTGCTTCCCTCTCACAGGAGAAAAACACATGTCTAGCACTCCCACGCAGCAGCTCTCTGACGCCGGCGTTTCCATCTGGCTCGATGACCTCTCCCGCACCCGCCTCGATTCCGGCACCCTGCAGAAGCTCATCGACGAAAAGAACGTTGTTGGCGTAACCACCAACCCGTCAATCTTCCACGCCGCCATCACCTCCGGCACGGACTACGACGCCACCATCGCAGCGCAGGCCGCGGCGGGCGCCAGCGTCGAAGAGACCATTTTCGAAATCACCACTACTGACGTCGCCGACGCCTGCGATCTCTTCGCACCGGTTGCAGCCGCCACCAATGGTGTGGACGGTCGTGTCTCCATCGAGGTGGACCCCCGCCTGGCATGGGACACCGCAGGTACCATCGCCGAGGCCAAGAACCTCTACGCCAAGGTCAACAAGGACAATGTCCACATCAAGATCCCGGCAACCCTGGAAGGCCTCGAAGCCATCACGGCAACCCTGGCCGAGGGCATCAGTGTCAACGTGACGCTGATCTTCTCCCTGGAGCGCTACCGCGCGGTCATCAACGCCTTCCAGTCCGGCCTTGAGCAGGCCAAGGAGAACGGCCACGACCTCTCCAAGATCCACTCCGTGGCTTCGTTCTTCGTCTCCCGCGTGGATACCGAGATCGACAAGCGCCTTGACGCCATCGGCACCGACGAAGCCAAGGCACTCAAGGGTAAGGCAGGCGTTGCGAACGCACGCCTGGCTTACCAGGTCTACGAAGAGCTCTTCTCCACCGAACGCTGGGCAGTGCTCGCCGAAGCCGGCGCCCTCCCCCAGCGCCCCCTGTGGGCCTCCACCGGCGTGAAGGACCCGGCATACCCGGACACCCTCTACGTGACCGAGCTCGTTGCGGCCGGCGTGGTCAACACCATGCCCGAAAAGACGCTCGACGCCACGTTCGACCACGGAGTAGTCACCGGCGACACCATCACCGGCACCTACGACGAAGCGAACGAGACCCTCAACGCCCTCGAAGCCCTCGGCGTCTCCTACAACGACGTCGTCACCCTTCTCGAGACCGAAGGTCTTGAGAAGTTTGTGGGCTCTTGGAAGGAACTCCTCGCCGACGTTGAAGGCGCACTCGTCACCGCACGGAAGGCTTCCTAACCCACTATGAGCACAATCAGCTACGACGCCAGCGGTGCCGCCCAGCAGGCAATCGCCCAGCATATTGACGGCTTGGTCGAAGAGAAAATCGCTACCCGGATTTTCGCCAAGGACCACACGTTGTGGGGACCGGATGCAGAGTCTGAGTCCGCTATCCGCCTTGGCTGGGTAGAAGCCGCCACCGTATCCGAGGCACTGGTCGGGAACATTCTGGAGCTTCGTGACGCCCTCCGCGCCGACGGCGTTTCCCGCATTGTCCTTTGTGGCATGGGTGGGTCTTCCTTGGCTCCTGAGGTTATTGCCGGTACCGCCGGCGTCGAGCTGACTGTGCTTGACAGCACTGACCCTGAACAGGTCAGCGCTGCTTTGAACGACCGGCTGGAGGAGACGGCAATCGTCGTTTCCTCCAAGTCGGGTTCCACCGTTGAGACTGATTCCCAGCGGCGGGTGTTCGAAAAGGCGTTCAACGACGCCGGAATCGACGCCAAGAGCCGCATCATCATCGTCACGGACCCGGGCTCCCCCCTGGACCAGGCTTCCCGCGAGGCGGGCTACCGCGCCGTGTTCAACGCTGACCCCAACGTGGGTGGACGCTTCTCGGCACTGACCGCTTTCGGCCTGGTCCCCTCCGGACTCGCAGGTGTGGACATCCAGGCTTTCCTGGACGAGGCAGAAGAAGCCGCAGAGATCCTCAATGAAGACTCTGCGGACAACATTGGTCTGGCCCTTGGCATTGCCCTGGGTGGTACCAGCCCGCTGCGCAACAAGATTGTCATCGCGGAAGACGGCTCCGGCATTGTCGGTTTCGCCGACTGGGCCGAGCAACTCATCGCTGAATCCACGGGCAAGCTGGGCACTGGTGTGCTGCCGGTCGTAGCCGGACCCGACTCCCCGGAAGCCCTGAACGGGGCCGAGGACGTCTTGGTGGTGCGGCTGGTAGGTGCGGATGCCGACGTCGAACTTCGCGATAATGAAGTGGCAATTGCCGGTGGGCTGCCCTCCCAGATGTTCGTCTGGGAGTTTGCCACGGCAGTCACCGGTCGGCTCCTGGGCATCAACCCGTTTGACCAGCCCGACGTCGAAGCTGCCAAGGTGGCTGCGCGCGGCCTGCTGGATGCCCGCCCCGAACCTCCTTCCGGATGCGCCGATCGTGGCGTGGTGGCCGCACGGCGCCCCGGAAAGCGCGTGTGAGACCTCCATCGGCCGGATCGCGCACCGCCGCATCACCGATTCGGCCAACGAACCAGACCCCCGCCTCGCGCTGGAAACCATCCGCGCCACCTACAAAGCAGGCGACACCGACCTCGCCTGGACCCGCCTGACCAACTGGCGCATGCAACTCGCCGCAGTTTTCGACCAGGTTGATAGTGACCCTGTCTCCGCTGTAGCCGTTGAAGGTGCTTCCGACTCCCCCAGCACCCTGCTGCTGGCCGCTTGGCTGAGCCTGGCTCTGGAGGCTCCCGTCACGATTGTGGCCGACCCCGCAGGTACCGGCATCCGCCGTGTGAGGCTGACGCGTGCCAGTGGTGACGTCCAACTCTTCCGTCCGGGCCTGTCCGTTGCAGAACTGACCCAGCCCGGGCAGCCCGCGCAACGCATCACCCTCCCCCGCAGAAGCCTCAAAGACTGCCTCGCCGAAGAACTCCGCCGGCTCGACCCCGACGAAGTCTTCGGAGAAGTGATTACGATGGGACTGCCACTTACCAGCCAGAGGAGAGTCCAGACCAGTGCACGCTGAGCCAAGAGTTAGCATTCACCCCGATTCCAAGGTGTTGATGGCCGCTATTGCGGCCCGATTGATCACCAAGCTCGTGGATGTCCAGGACAAGCACGGTGAAGCGACGGTGGTGCTTACCGGTGGAACCATTGGCATTGGGACCCTGAAGGCTGTGGCGGACTCCGCCGCCGCGCCTGCAGTGGATTGGTCGCGGGTGAACTTCTGGTGGGGTGACGAGCGTTTTGTTGCCGCAGACAGCGACGACAGGAACACCCGCCAAGCACATCAGGCTTTGCTGGCTCACCTGGCGGTGGATCCCGCGCGTGTTCACGAACCCGGATCCACGGATCAGTTCGCCACAGCGGACGAAGCTGCTGCTGCCTATGCGGAGGAGCTGAAGTCCGCAGCCGAGGCCGAGCATTCGGCTGATACCTCCGATGACAGGCCCGAACAGCCGGGCATTCTTCCCCGCTTCGACATCCTTCTTCTTGGCGTGGGGCCGGATGCCCATGTGGCTTCGCTGTTCCCGGAGCAGGCCGGCGTACGTGAGAAGAGCCGCACTGTGGTGGGCGTGGAGAACTCGCCCAAGCCGCCGTCGTCGCGCATCTCGTTGACGCTTCCGGCCATCAACACCGCCCAGGAAATCTGGATGGTTGTTGCCGGCGAGGACAAAGCCGGAGCAGTGGGCTTGGCCCTGGCAGGCGCCAACCCCGTTCAGGTCCCCGCAGCGGGACCCGTGGGGCGGGCCAGAACCCTATGGCTTATTGATGAGAACGCTGCGTCACGAGTCCCCCAGCAGTTGGTCCGGAAGGACCCCGCGGGCGCGTAACCTATCCAGCGCTCCAGCCAAGACAACTTCGGCGTCCTGGCTGGAGCGTCTCTCTTTAACGTAATCCAGGTGCGATTTGAAGATCTCATCTTCAGGTCTTGGTGGGGCGGGATGTCCGGGATCCCGTGTTGCGGGGGCGCCACATTTGGGGCAATCCCAGGTCCGGGGTATCTGTTCATCAGGCAGCTTGAGAAAAACAAGCCGCGTTTCGTGTCCCTTGGCGCACCAGTACGGGACGCGAATACGCGGCAGTTGTTGCCCGGGGCCATGGTCGCTCTGATGCCGTGGAGTTGAACCCTGTGTCACCCCTACGCGGGTGCCACGATATCCAGGCGTGCCATGAACCATTTTCGAACCCCTCGCGACTCGGTGGTGGGCCGTCGCGGCCAACAGGGTCAGTCTAATGCGACGTACCCGCCGGCGGCAGTAGCGCTGGGTCACACGGGCAAAGAAAAAGGGAGGCCCCTGTCGAGGAGCCTCCCTTCCTGGAACGACTAGGAGTCGCCACCCGAGGTGAATCGCATGATCAGGCCCAGGCCGATGATCACTGCGCCCCACGTTATGCCAAGAATGATGGTGAAGCGGTTCAGGTTGCGCTCGGCTACACCGGACGAACTCAATCCGGAGCTCATTCCGCCACCGAACATGTCGGACAAACCGCCGCCACGTCCCTTGTGCAGAAGGATGAGCAGCGTCAGCAGAAGGCTGGTGATGCCCAGCAGGATCTGCAGAATGACTTGAAGAACGTCCACGACGGCCTTTCGAAGAAGCGGAAAACGGGAGCCGGACTAGTCCGTGACGAGGTGGCTCTCGAACCTGACAATGTTAGCAAACTCAGCGGGGTCCAGGCTGGCGCCACCCACAAGCAATCCGTCAACATCGCTTTCGGCCATGATGGCGGCAGCATTGTTGGCTTTGACAGAGCCGCCATAAAGGAGGCGTGTCTTCTCAGCGACGGTCTGGTCGAAGAGTCCGGCAAGCTCGGCGCGGATGGCTGCACACATTTCCTGTGCGTCTTCAGGGCCTGCGACTTCGCCGGTGCCGATGGCCCAAACAGGTTCATAAGCGACAACGAGTTCAGCAGCTTGTTCGGCGGTGATTCCTTCAACGCCGGCTCGGAGCTGAGCCAACGTGTGCTCCACGTGTGTCCCGGCTTGACGGATGTCAAGGCCCTCGCCGACGCAGAGTACCGGAGTGACCCCGTGACGGAATGCGGCCTGGACCTTGGCGTTCAAGACGTCGTCGGACTCGTTGTGGATGGTGCGGCGTTCGCTGTGGCCAACCAGGACGTATGCACAGCCCAGCTTGCTCAGGAACTGACCGGAGATATCCCCCGTGTAGGCGCCGGAGTCGAACTGGGAAAGGTCCTGGCCACCGTAGACGACGTCCAGTTCGTCTCCCTGGACCAAAGTCTGGACACCGCGGAGGTCAGTGAACGGAGGAAATACGGCCACCTCGGCACGGTTGTAGTCGTGCTTGGCGTCGGACAGTGTCCAGGCCAGCTTCTGCAGCAAGGTGATGCCCTGGACGTGGTCCATGTTCATCTTCCAGTTACCGGCGATGAAGGGTTTGCGGACGAAGTTGCCGTTGGCAGAGGTAGTCACATGAACTCCAAAGAATGCGTTGAAATATGGAACGACCGGCAGGACGCAGGTGGCGCCCCGCCGGTAGGTTGATGTTTAGCGGTCCAGGACGCTCAGGCCAGGAAGTTCCTTGCCCTCAAGGTATTCCAAGCTGGCGCCACCTCCGGTGGAGATGTGGCCGAACTGTGAATCCTCGAAACCGAGAGTGCGGACTGCTGCAGCGGAGTCGCCACCGCCAACCACGGTGAAAGCACCTGTGTCCGTCAAGGCCTGCGCGATGGCTCGGGTGCCGCCGGAGAAGGCTTCGAATTCGAAGACACCCATGGGGCCGTTCCAGAACACGGTCTTGGCGCCTGCGATCTGGGCTGCGAATGCCGATGCGGATTCCGGGCCGATATCAAGGCCAATTCCGGAAGCACCGAAACGGCTGTCTTCAATGGCGTCTGCCTTGACGACCTCGTGCTCAGCGTCAGGGGCGAAGCGGCTGGCGACCACAACGTCTGTGGGGATCACGAAAGACGTACCGGCCTCGGACGAGCGCTTGAGGTAATCCTGGACGACCGGAATCTGGTCTTCCTCAAGGAGGCTGCCCGCCACCTTGTGTCCGGCTGCTGCAAGAAAGGTGAAAAGCATGCCGCCGCCAACCAAGATGGTGTCAGCCTTGCCCAGCAGGTTGTCGATGACTGCCAGCTTGTCCGAAACCTTGGAGCCACCAAGAACCACCACGTAGGGACGCTGGGTATCGGTGGTGAGCTTCCGAAGAACCTCCACCTCGGTGTGCACAAGATCGCCCAGGTAGGAAGGGAGTCGGGTAGCGACGTCGAAGACGCTGGCGTGCTTCCGGTGGACAGCTCCAAAGGCGTCATCGACGAATGCGCCGTTGGCTCCAGTGAGTGCAACCAGCTCATCAGCGAATGCGCCGCGCTCGGCGTCATCCTTGCTGGTTTCGCGGGCATCGAACCGAACGTTTTCCAAGACGAGAACGTCGCCGTCCTGGAGACCGGCTGCCAGCTCCTTGGCGGAGTCCCCCACAGTATCTTTGGCCAGTTGGACTGTGAAGTCCGCGAGCTCCGCCAGGCGGGCCGCAGCAGGCTGCAGGGAGTACTTGTCCTCGGGGGCACCCTTGGGGCGGCCGAGGTGGGCGGTTACGAGCACACGGGCACCGGCGTCCGAGAGCTTCTTGAGGACCGGGAGGGAGGCCTTGATGCGGCCGTCGTCGGTCACTGCAGAGCCGTCGAGCGGCACATTCAGGTCACTTCTGACCAGAATGTACCGCCCGCGGACACCTTCAGCGATGAGTTCGTTGAGGGTGTGAGATGTCATGTGTCTACCCTAGCCCAGCTTGGATGCGACGAGCTCCGTGAGGTCTACGAGGCGGTTGGAGTAACCCCACTCGTTGTCATACCAGGAAACAACCTTGACCTGGTTGCCGATGACCTTGGTAAGGCCGGAATCGAAGATGGACGAGGCGGGGTCTCCGACGATGTCCGAGGAGACGATCGGAGCGTCCGTGTAGGACAGGATGCCGGCCCACTGCTCGGACTCTGCTGCAGCCTTCACAGCGGCATTGACTTCCTCAACCGTGACTTCGCGCGAAACCGTGACCGTAAGGTCCGTTGCCGAGCCGGTGGGCACGGGCACGCGGATGGCGTAGCCGTCGAGCTTGCCCTTGAGTTCCGGCAGGACCAGGCCGATTGCCTTGGCCGCACCGGTGGAGGTGGGAACCATGTTGATGGCGGCAGCGCGGGCACGGCGGAGGTCGCCGTGCGGGCCGTCCTGCAGGTTCTGGTCAGCCGTGTAAGCGTGGACCGTGGTCATGAGGCCACGCTCGATGCCGAAGGCGTCGTTGACAACCTTGGCCAGCGGGCCAAGGCAGTTGGTGGTGCAGGATGCGTTGGAGATGATGTTGTGCGCTGCGGGGTCATAGAGCTCGTGGTTGACGCCCATGACGATGGTGATGTCTTCGTCGCTGGCAGGTGCCGAGATAAGGACCTTCTTGGCGCCGGCGTCGATGTGCTTCTGCGCTGCCGCTGCCTTGGTGAAGAAGCCGGTGGACTCGATGACGATGTCCACGCCAAGCTCGCCCCAAGGGAGGTTGGCGGGATCGCGCTCAGCAAGAACCTTGATGGACTTGCCGTCGACTACCAGGTTTCCATCGACAACTTCCACGGTCTGGGCGAGGCGTCCACCAACGGAGTCGTACTTCAGGAGGTGGGCGAGCGTCTCGGGGCTGGTGAGGTCGTTTACTGCCACGATCTCAAGGTCTGCGCCCTGGGCCAGTGCTGCGCGGAAGTAGTTACGGCCGATGCGGCCGAAGCCGTTAATACCAATACGGGTGGTCACTATGTGTCAATCTCCTTGGTGCTCTTGCAAGCACGCCTAGTGAGTCGGATCAAATATTTCCAACTAACAGACCCCGCACGTCTTTGGGCAGAGGTGATTATCAGATCGGAGGGCGACCAGCCACGTTGCTGAAGGCTAACCGCCTTCCGTGATCCATCTTACGTTTAACTAAGCCTGCCCCCGCAACTGCGGAGGCAGGCTTTTGAGCATTTGGCCCGAATTCACGCTAAAGGTGACTTTTATTACATCTGCGTGAACCGGAACTCACCAACTAGAGGACGATGAGGCCCGTAGCGTTGGCGCGGGCAGCTTCGAAGCGCTTGGCGACGTCTGCCCAGTTGACGATGTTCCAGAATGCCTTGACGTAGTCAGCCTTGACGTTGACGTAGTCCAGGTAGAAGGCGTGCTCCCACATGTCCAACATCAGCAGCGGGGTGGTGCCCACTGCCACGTTGCCCTGCTGATCGTAGAGCTGCTCAATGAGCAGGTTTCCACCGATGGGCTCGTAAGCCAGGAAAGCCCAGCCGGAACCCTGCAGGCCCAGCGCAGCTGCGCTGAACTGTGCACGGAAAGCATCGAACGAGCCGAAGGCGTCGTCAATGGCGGCAGCGAGTTCGCCTTCGGGCTTGTCGCCGCCGTCCGGGGAGATGTTGTTCCAGAACACGGAGTGGTTGATGTGACCGCCGGTGTGGAACGCAAGGTCCTTGGAAAGGCGGTTGATGTTGGCAAAATCATTGTTCTCGCGCGCTTCGGCCAGCTGCTTGAGCGCGTTGTTGGCGCCTGCAACGTAAGCGGCATGGTGCTTGCTGTGGTGCAGCTCCATGATCTTTGCCGAAATGTGCGGCTCGAGTGCTGCGTAGTCGTAGCCGAGCTCGGGCAGAACGTACTCTGTCACGAAATCCTCCAATGTAATGGACTCACGTCCGGGTTGGTAACTCTCGTTATTTCATCCGGCCAGCGGGCCGGCCGGAAATCCTTGGCGAAGAAAACTGCGCTTGCCTCCTTCGGGAACAACCCGCGGTGGCCTCGCAGTATTTCCTCCGCACTTTCTCGATTCTAGGGGTGCGCCCTACTCGTCCATCATTTCGGGAGTCACATTTGCCTCGGTCCCCGGAATGCCCAAATCCACAGCTCGTTTGTCCGCCATGGCCAGGAGCCTTCGGATACGGCCGGCAATGGCGTCCTTGGTCATGGGCGGATCGGCCAGTCGGCCGAGTTCATCAAGGCTTGCCTGCTTGTGGGCCACCCGAAGCTCCCCCGCGTACTTGAGGTGGTCCGGGACGTCGTCTCCCAGGATTTCCAACGCGCGGTCCACCCGGGCGCCGGCTGCCACAGCGGCTTGCGCCGAGCGGCGAAGATTGGCGTCATCAAAGTTGGCAAGCCTGTTGGCGGTGGCCCGGACTTCCTTTCGCATCCGCCGTTCTTCCCAAACCATCAGGGCGTCATGGGCACCCATGCGTGTCAGGAGAGCAGCGATGGTGTCGCCGTCGCGAATCACCACACGGTCAACCCCACGAACTTCACGCGCCTTGGCCTGGATCCCGAGGCGGCGGGCTGCACCGACCAATGCCAGAGCGGATTCAGGTCCGGGACATGTCACTTCCAGGGAAGAAGACCGCCCCGGTTCCGTCAAGGAGCCATGGGCAAGGAAAGCGCCCCGCCATACCGCCTCGGCATCTGCGGCGGAGCCGTTCACCACAGCTGACGGAAGGCCCCGGACAGGGCGGCCACGGCCATCCAGCAAGCCCGTTTGCCGGGCAAGCGCCTCCCCGTCACGTACAACGCGGACGACGTAACGGCTCCCCCGGCGCAACCCTCCGCCGGAGACAACGATGATTTCGCTCTGATGCCCATAGACTTCCGCAATCGCTGCGCGGAGGCGACGTGCGGTGGAAGCGAGGTCCACCTCAGCCTCGATGACGATCCGTCCCGAAATAATGTGCAAGCCGCCCGCAAAACGCAGCATTGCCGAAACTTCCGCCTTACGGACAGAAGATTTCTTGATGTCCAGCCGGGACAGTTCGTCCTTGACCGACGCAGTAAGTGCCATCGCGTGTTCCTAACTGTTCCCGAAAATATCGTGGTACGCCGCTGCCAACAGCAGTGGATCATGGACGGGGCGGCGCCTCGACGCCCCTACTCTACCCAACACCACTTCGGCGCCGATCATCGCAGCGGCCTTCTCAAAGGCCTTGAGATCCTGCACGGCCGCAGGATCAGCCAGCACCACGTCCACCGTGAACTCAGGTGCATAGCGGCGCAGGACATCCAGGTGGTCCGCAGCCGTCATGCCGGAGGTTTCCTTGGTTTCCACATCCAGGTTCATGGTGAGGCAGCGCTTGGCGGCGGTGTCTCCCAGGGCCCGTCGAAGTTCGGGGAGCAGCAAGTGCGGCAGAACCGACGTGTACCAGGAACCGGGGCCCAGAATGACCCAATCAGCCAGCTCAATCGCGGTGAGTGCCTCGGTACAGGCAGGAGCTGCTTCGGGCAGGAGCCTGACTTCTTCCAGCTTTCCTGCAACAGCACATTTTGCCTGCCCCCGAACCGTCTGCAGTTCTTGTCCGCCGTCGGGCAACTGGACGTGGGCCTTGCCCTCTATGGTGAGGGGAACGCTGGACATGGGGAGCACTTGACCGCGGGCACCCAGTAACGCTCCGGCCCACTTCAGGCCGGCAACGGTGTCGCCCAGCAGTTCCCATAGCGTGACGATGAGCAGGTTGCCCATGGCATGGTTGTCCAGTGAACCGCCTTTAGCCGAACCGGCTTCGAAGCGGTGTTGCATGACGTCCCGCCATGTCCTGCCCCAGTCGGTGTCATCGCACAGGGCGCTCAACGCCATCCGCAGGTCTCCGGGCGGGAGGACGCCGTACTCATCCCGTAGACGCCCGGAACTGCCGCCGTCGTCCGCAACTGTGACAATTGCCGTCAGCTCCGAGGTGAGCAGCCGAAGGGCGGACAACGAAGCCGCCAGACCGTGACCGCCTCCCAAGGCGACCACGGAGGGGCTCTTCTTCTGCTGACTGCCGGGAACGCCCTTGGGCGGAATGAGTGGCAATGGCCCCGTCAGAACCCCCACTATTCGCGTCCCAAGTCGCGGTGGGTGGTGGTCACGGTGACGCGCGGGTATTGCGCCAGGCGCTTGGACAGTTCCATGGCGACCGCCACCGAACGGTGTTTGCCACCTGTGCAGCCAACAGCCAGTGTGGCGTAATGCTTGTTCTCCTGGCGGTAGCCGTCCAGGACTGGCTCCAATGCCCGGACATAACGGTCCACGAACTCCTGGACACCCGCCGCGCCGAGGACATAGTCACTGACGTCCTCATCCAGGCCGGTATGGGGCCGAAGCTGCGGAACCCAGTGCGGGTTGGGAATGAAGCGGGCGTCGGCAACGAAATTTGCATCCACAGGCAGCCCGTACTTGAAACCAAAGCTCATGACGTTCAGGCGAAGTGTTACTGGCCCTGTATCGCTGAACAATTCCGTGATGGCAGTGGCCAGGCCATGGACGTTGAAGTCCGAGGTGTCCAGGACGACGTCGGCGTGTTCGCGCAGTTCGCGCAGTACCTCGCGCTCGATCCCGATGCCGTCCAGGATCCTCCCACCGCCCTGCAGCGGATGCGGGCGACGCCCCTGCTCGAACCGGCGGACCAGGACGTCGTCGTTGGCGTCAAGGAACAGCACCCGGAAAGTGATGCCGCTCGCACTCAGGGCACCCAACGCAGTTTGGATGTCCGTGAAAAGGTCCTTGCTCCGAACGTCCACCACTACGGCCAGCTTGGGAATCGACTTGGGCGCATGAGAGACAATTTCGGCCAAAGTCCCCAGCATCTGCGGAGGAAGGTTGTCAACGACGTACCAGCCGTGATCCTCCAAGGCATCCGAAGCGGTGCTGCGTCCGGCACCCGACATGCCGGTAACCACCAACAGCTCCGCCTCCGGTGGTTTAACGGGCGTCAGGCCGTCCCGCTTAGGGCCGGACCCTGCCGTAGCCTCATCCATCAATTGTCCCCGTTTCGTAGGAAGTGGTCATTCAAAAGATCATGCCCGGCGCCTGAGTCGCCGTGGTTCAAGCAGCCGGTTATAGACGGCTTGTGACTCGTCTGTGCCGACCGGCCAAGTTCTTACCCTAGCTAAGATTCAAGGATTTCGCCGGTGGTCATGTTCACTGCCGGCGCCGTTTCCGCCGCGTCCGCGGATGCACCAAGGTGTTGGGCCACTGCGGCAGCCAACGCCGGCCCGATGCCCTTGGCAGAGGTGAGCTCCTCCACTGACGCGGCCTTGATCTTCTTGAGTGAACCAAAATGTGCCACCAAGGCCTTGCGTTTCGCCTCACCCAAGCCGGGGACACCGTCCAGGACAGAAACGGTCATGGCTTTGCCCCGCTTCTGGCGGTGGAAGGTGATGGCAAATCGGTGGGCTTCGTCACGGATCCTTTGCAGCAGATACAGCCCCTGGGACGTTCGGGGCAGGATCACGGGGAAAGCGCTGTCAGGCAGCCAGACTTCCTCAAGCCGTTTGGCCAGACCCACCACGTAAACATCGTCAATGCCCAACTCCGCCAGGGCGCGGGCCGCTGCATTAACCTGCGGCTGGCCGCCGTCCACCACCACCAGGTTGGGCGGGTAGGCGAACCTGGCCTTCGGAGCGGGAACATCAGGGTCCGACGTCGGCGCTTCAGTGGTGGTCTTGGTACCAGTCCGTGTGGGGTTGATGATCTCGCCGGAAATGATGGGGACTTGGGCGGCTTTGTCGTTCAAGTAGTGCCTGAACCGACGGGTAAGGACGTCGTGCATCGCGGCGGTATCGTCGGCTGCCGCCGCGCCCGTGATAGAGAACTTCCGGTAGTCCGACTTCTTGGGCAAACCGTCTTCCACCACCACCATGGAGGCCACTACGTTGGTTCCTTGGACGTGGGAGATATCGAAGCACTCAATCCTGAGCAAGGGAATCGGAATCTCCAAGGCCTCCTGCAGTTCCTGGAGGGCAAGGGACCGGACAGTAATGTCCCCCGCGCGCCGTGTCTTATGCAGTTTCAATGCTTGCTCTGCATTCTCGCGCACGGTGGACATCAAGGCGGCCTTGTCACCGCGCTGAGGGACCCTAATGTCCACCTTTGCTCCGCGCAAGCCACCTAGCCATTCGCCAAGCTCGGCATGGTTGCTGGGGTTCTCCGGAACCAGGACCTCCCGGGGGATCCGGCCCTGAACCTCGCTGTCTTCTCCGTAGACTTGCTGCAGCAGATGTTCGATGAGTTCCGGCGTCGTGGCGTCTTCCACCTTTTCCACCACCCAGCCGCGCTGCCCGCGGACGCGGCCACCGCGAACGTGGAACACCTGGACTGAAGCTTCGAGCTCATCCTCGTGCAGGGCGAAGACGTCCGCGTCGGTATCTTCGGCGAGGACCACGGCGTTGCGTTCAAAGACCTTGCGGAGCGCGATGATGTCATCCCTGAGTCCTGCTGCACGCTCGTAGTCCAGTTCGGCAACGGCGCCGGACATGTCCTTTTCCAGACGGCTGATGAAGCGTTTGGCCTCGCCGCCCATGAAGGAACAGAAATCTTCTGCGAGCCCACGGTGTTCTTCCGGGGTAACGCGCCCGACGCAGGGGGCCGAGCATTTGTCGATGTAACCCAGGAGGCAGGGCCGTCCGCTGGACTCCGCACGTTTGAAGACGCCTGCGCTGCAACTCCGCACGGGGAAAACCCGCAGAAGAGTGTCCATGGTTTCCCTGATGGCACCGGCAGTGTAGGGGCCAAAGTACCGGGTCCCTTTCCTTCGTTCCCCTCGCATGACCTGCACCCTGGGGTATTTCTCCCCCATGGTGACCGCGAGGTAGGGGTACGTTTTGTCATCCCGGAACACCACATTGAACCGTGGCTTGAATTCCTTGATCCAGGTGTATTCCAGCTGCAAAGACTCCAGCTCGCTGGCCACCATGGTCCATTCAACGCTGCTGGCGGCGTGAACCATTGCATGGGTCTTGGGAAGGAGGCCCGCAGGGTTGGCGAAGTAGGAGTTCAGCCTTGAGCGGAGGTTTTTTGCCTTGCCCACATAGATAACGCGACCGTGGGGGTCTCGGAAACGATAGACACCTGGGGTGGTGGGAATTTCACCCGTTTGGGGCCGGTAACTTGCTGGATCTGCCACGATTCCAGTCTAGTGAACCGGAACGACACTCATTGCCACGGTGTGCACGGACACTGCCTGTTCTGTCCCGGAACTCAGTCGACAGACTTGCTCTGGTTGTAACTCGTGGACCGTTCCTGGCCGCTGAGGACTGCAATGGCATCCATGATTTTGTCAGTGACTTCGCGCCGCGCCGGCAATGAATGGTCCGGGCCGGTCTTATCGAAGTAGAGGGGCTCGCCCACCTTCATGGTGAAGTGCTGCGGGCGGACCGCGTTCTTGTCCGCAGGCTGCAATTTCTCGGTACCAATCAACCCCACCGGGATCACCGGAGCGCCGGTGGTGAGAGCAAGCCAACCCACGCCCGTCCTGCCACGGTACAGAATGCCGTCCCGGGACCGGGTGCCCTCAGGGTATATACCAATGCCCTTGCCGGATTCCAGGATGTCCAGGAGTGTTTTAAGCGCTTGCACGCTGGCAGCCTGTTCGCCACGCTCAACGGGAATGGAACCCACGGCCTCGAAAAACGACTTCATCACGGCACCCTTGACGCCTTTGGTGGTGAAGTACTCGGCTTTGGCAAAAAAAGCGACCGGTCGGGGCATCAGGGCCTGAACGATGACGCTGTCCAGGAAGGAGAGATGGTTGGGGGCCACGATGAAAGGCCCCTCCTTGGGAACGTTCTCCAGCCCAATAACCGTAGGCCGGCACGTGGAAGAAATCAGGCCACGGGTTGTCCACCGGATCGCATCAAAGACTGCCATCGTTTTGTACCTCGCTCAGGGCTGCCGTACGGACAGCGTCAAGTTCTTCAATTGTGGTGCGCAGCTCAAGGGCAGTGGCCACAACGGCGACTGCCCCGGCTTCCTCGAGTTCACCTTCGGGAGCGAATCCCCAACTGACCCCGATGCAGTCCAGCCCGTTGGCCAATGCGCCGACGACATCCTGGTGCCTGTCCCCTACCATGACGGCAGGCTGGGAATGAAGGTCCTTCAATGCCGCCCCGACGATCTCAACCTTGCCCGGCGCTGTATTGGCACCCAGGGATTCGTCATCTGCGGCCCCACGTATGGAGACGAAGAAGTCAGCAATTTTATGATGCTCCAGCACCAGGCGTGCAATCGACTGCGGCTTCTGTGTTGCGACCGCCACTGGCCTGCCGGTCTCCGCGAAGAATTCCAAGAGGTCGAAAATTCCCGGGTACAGCTTGCTCTGGCCAATACCGGTTTCCTTGTAATGGCGCCGGTATCGCTCAATGGTTTCATCCACCAACTCGCTGGGGACGTTCGCCAAATGCAGGAGGGAGTCGCTGAGTTTGGGGCCCACCATGGAATTCAACACCGCTTGCTCCGGAACGGGGAGGTCCATTTCCCGGAGGGCCGCAGAAATGCCTCCCGTGATACCGCCGGCAGGATCGACAAGGGTGCCGTCCAGATCGAATATTACGGGCACCGTTGTTTGAGTCACCGGGTTAGTTTCTCACGAGTAGCGGCATGCCTGAAACTCGCATGCCGCTACCGGAATACTTCCAGGGTGGTGGAGATATTCCTTCGGCGGCCCTCAGGCCACCCGTGAGTAACTATCCGAGAATCTCAGCCAGGAAGGTCGCTGTATGGCTGTCTGTTGATGTGGCCACTTGTTCCGGTGTTCCCGTGGCTACGATCTTTCCGCCGCCAGAGCCGCCATTTGGGCCGAGGTCCACAATCCAGTCCGCGGACTTGATGACATCCAGGTTGTGCTCAATGGTGATCACGGTGTTGCCCTTGTCCACCAGACCCTGAAGAACCATGAGCAGCTTGCGGATGTCCTCAAAGTGCAGGCCCGTGGTGGGCTCGTCAAGGACGTAAATGCTGCGGCCGTTGGAACGCTTCTGAAGCTCGGCTGCCAGCTTCACGCGCTGTGCCTCGCCGCCCGACAATGTGGTTGCGGGTTGGCCAAGCCTGACGTAGCCAAGGCCCACATCCACCAAGGTGTTCAAATGCCGTGCGATGGGAGTGAAGGCAGCGAAGAATTCGGCGCCTTCCTCGATGGGCATGTTGAGGACGTCGGCAATGGTCTTGCCCTTGTAGTGAACCTCAAGGGTTTCCCGGTTGTACCTGGCGCCGTGGCACACCTCGCAGGGAACATAAACATCCGGCAGGAAGTTCATCTCGATCTTCAACGTGCCGTCACCTGAACAGGCCTCACAGCGCCCGCCCTTGACGTTGAAGGAGAAGCGTCCCGGCTGGTAACCGCGTACCTTGGCTTCGGTGGTCTCAGCGAAGAGTTTCCGGATGTTGTCGAAGACACCGGTGTACGTTGCCGGGTTGGACCGGGGGGTACGGCCGATGGGGCTTTGATCAACGTGGACCACCTTGTCCAGGTGTTCGAGGCCAGCCACCGTACGGTGACGTCCTGCAACCTGCTTGGCTCCGTTGAGTTTGTTGGCGAGTACCTTGTATAGGATCTCGTTCACCAGAGTGGACTTACCGGAACCACTGACGCCGGTTACCGCCGTGAAAAGTCCCAAGGGGAAGGTGGCATCAACATTGTTGAGGTTGTTCTCCCTGGCACCAACAACCTTCAGCTCACGTTTTTTGTCGTACTTCCGGCGTTTGGTGGGCACATCGATCTTGCGGCGTCCGGCGAGGTAGTCACCCGTCAGCGAGTTGGTGTTCGCGAGGAGCTCCTTGTACGTACCGGAGTGCACCACCTGGCCGCCGTGTTCGCCGGCGCCTGGTCCGATGTCCACCACCCAGTCCGCCTCGTGGATGGTGTCTTCGTCGTGCTCCACCACAATCAGCGTGTTGCCGAGATCGCGAAGTCGGGTGAGTGTCTCGATGAGCCGCCGATTGTCACGCTGGTGCAGGCCAATGGAAGGCTCATCCAACACGTAGAGGACACCCACCAGGCCGGAACCGATTTGAGTGGCCAAACGGATGCGTTGAGCCTCGCCGCCGGACAACGTTCCCGAGGGGCGTTCCAGGTTCAGGTACTCCAGGCCCACGTCCAAGAGGAAGGTCAGGCGGGCCTGGATCTCTTTCAGGACCTGGTTGGCAATCTGGGCTTCCCGGTTGGTCAGGGTAAGGCTACCCAGGAACTCCGCGCACTCCCGCATAGGCAGCGCCGCAACTTGGGCGATCGACTTTCCGTTGATGAGCACGGACAGTGAAGCCGGGTTCAAGCGGGCGCCGTTGCACTCGGGGCAGGGAATCTGGCGCATGTACTCTTCGTACCGGTCGCGGGCCCAGTCGGAGTCTGTTTCCCCGTGCTTGCGGTGAACGTATTGGATGGCACCCTCAAAGCCGGTGCTGTACTTACGCTCACGGCCAAAGCGGTTCTTGTACTGAACAACAACTTTGTGGTCTTTGCCGTGAAGGACCGTGTTCCTGACATCCTTGGGCAGTTTTTCCCATGAGGTTTTCATGGAGAAACCAAGTTCGTCCGCCAAACCCTCAAGGAGACGGTTCCAGTACTCGGTCGTGGCTGTGCCAAGGGCCCACGGGGCAATGGCGCCTTCTCCCAGGGAGAGCTCCGGATTAGGCACGATCAGCTCTTCATCCACTTCCAGCCTGGTGCCGATGCCACTGCAAGCAGAGCAGGCGCCGAAGGGGTTGTTGAAGGAGAATGAACGGGGCTCAATCTCGTCGATGGCCAGCGGGTGCTCGTTGGGGCATGCCAAATTCTCTGAGAAGGCGCGGATACGCGCAGGATCCTCGGCATCAAGGTCCACGAATTCCACCAGCACACGGCCTTCGGCAAGGCCCAGGGCTGTCTCCACGGAATCAGTGAGGCGCTGGCTGATCTCGTCCTTGACCACCAAGCGGTCCACCACAACTTCAATGGTGTGCTTGAACTGCTTGCCGAGCTTGGGCGGATCGCTGAGCTGAACCAGTTCGCCGTCCACACGGGCGCGGGAATAGCCTTTGGCCGTCAGTTCCTTGAAAAGATCGACAAATTCACCCTTGCGTCCCCGGACGACGGGGGCCAGGACCTGGAAGCGGGTGCCCGGATCCAGCTCGAGGAGCTGATCCACAATCTGTTGTGGCGTCTGCCGGGCGATGGGCTCGCCACACACGGGGCAGTGCGGACGGCCCACGCGCGCCCACAGCAGACGCATGTAATCGTAAATTTCGGTGATGGTGCCCACCGTGGACCGCGGATTCTTGCTGGTGGACTTCTGATCAATGGATACCGCGGGAGAAAGGCCCTCGATGAAATCGACATCAGGCTTGTCCACCTGGCCAAGGAACTGGCGCGCATAAGCGGACAAGGATTCCACATAGCGACGCTGGCCTTCGGCGAAGATGGTGTCGAAAGCCAGGGATGACTTGCCCGAGCCGGAGAGTCCGGTGAACACGATCATGGCGTCGCGCGGGAGATCGAGGTCCACGTTACGCAAATTGTGTTCCCGTGCACCCTTGACCACCAAGCGGGAAAGATCCGGCTTGACGGGTTTGGTATCGGAAAGGGCGGGGACGCCGTTCAAGGCGTCCATGGCGGTATCTTCAGCTAAGGCTTTGGGCACCTACCAATGCTAATCGAAAACTTCTTCGAATTTCCATGTCGTGCCTCACACGCTACTGAGCGGTATCAGTCGGCGTCGTAGGCCGCAGCAAGAAGCTGTACGGCTTCGGCGAAAGAAGCTCCTTGGGCTTTCGAAGCGGCAGCGTATTCAGCCGCGACCCCTGCCAGAGCTCCCCAGCGGTCATCCCGTGCGCAAACCACGGTGCCGTTGCGCCCCCGGGTCGCAACGACGCCCGCTGCCTCCAACTCCTTGTAGGCACGGGCCACTGTGTGGGGTGCGACGTCGAGCATCCCGGCTAAGTTGCGGACAGGAGGGAGCTTTGCCCCAACGGCCAATGCTCCGGCATCTACGAGTTCAATGATGCGCAATCTCAACTGCTCAAAGAGCGCCACGGCACTGCCGGTGTTGGGGCGCCAGTTGCCCGGAAAATCTCCTGTAGGAGTCACGGAGTACTCCGGCCCGCTGCCGGCTCAACCCGCGGCATCTGTTGTTCGAAGCATCCTTGGTCCATGCCGAGAATTAGACCAGCGACGCCGGAATGGGACAAGCCGTCAAGGCGCAGGAAGGTGAATGCGACGCGTGGCGAAGAGCCCTGGCGGATCATGCGGGCTTTTGGGCTACAGCGAAAATTCGCCGGAACGGGAAGACCGTTCCGTGGCTCGTTGACGGGTAGGCCTCACGCAACAGTGCCGAATACTCACCTTCGAAATCAGCAGCCTCTTCCACAGTCAAGGCTGCCAATACAGGACGAAGTCCCGTGCCGCGGACCCACTCCAGTACCGGGTCTTCACCCTGCAGGACCTGTTGGTAGGTGGTCTCCCACGCGTCTGCTGCACATCCGGCGTCGAGCATGATGCCCAGGTAGTCCGCAGGACTGCCCACCGCGCCATCGTGCCTTAGCACGCCGCCCAGCCGCCCTGACCACTGAGGGGATTCAGCCAATCTCCGCATGAGCGTGTGGGACGGCGACGTGAAGTTTCCCGGTACTTGCATGGCAAACCACGCACCCGGTTTGAGGTCGCGAAGCCAACCGGCCAGCATGTCCTGATGCCCTGGAACCCATTGGAGGGCGGCGTTGGTGACCACCACCTCCGTATCCTCATCCGGATGCCACTGAGCAATGTCTCCCAGCTCGAAGGTCAGCCTGGCCGTCTTCTGTTCACGGGTCTGCTGCGGAGAGGACTCTTGTTCGAGCGACTGCTGCCGAACGGATTCGGCCCTCAGCAGCATTTCCGCCGACGAATCGATGCCCACAACGCGGGCTTCCGGCCAACGCCCGGCAAGGGTCGCCGTGAGGTTTCCCGGGCCGCAGCCGAGGTCAACCACCTTGCCCGGTCGGACGGACCCCACCCTGGCAACGAGGTCATGGAATGGCCTGTCCCGATGGTTGCCGAACTCCACGTATTTGGACGGATCCCACTTCATTGAAAGCCTCCTCGCGCTTGGCATGCCTGCTGGGCTGAGCCTAAACCGTCCGGGCACTAAGCTGGAAACCAATGAAACTTCTTGAGCAGCTCCCCGGTTCCACCGCCACAGGTCCCCTGGACCCGGACGAAATCTACACACGGTTCGTGGAGTGGACCGAGAGCCGCGGGCTGCAGCTCTACCCCGCGCAGGACGAGGCCATCATGGAGCTCGCTTCCGGCGCCAACGTCATCCTCGCCACCCCCACGGGCTCCGGCAAGTCCTTGGTGGCAATCGCAGCGCACTTCGAGGCCATGGCGCGCGGCCAGCGAAGCTACTACACCGCCCCCATCAAGGCTCTGGTCTCCGAAAAGTTCTTCGCGCTCTGTGAGATCTTTGGCGCCGAAAACGTTGGCATGATTACTGGTGATTCCGGTGTCAACCAAGATGCGCCCATCATTTGCTGCACGGCGGAAATCCTCGCCAACATCGCACTTCGCGAGGGCTCTGAGGCAGAGCTTGGCTCCGTGATCATGGACGAGTTCCACTTCTACTCCGACCCGCAACGCGGATGGGCATGGCAGGTGCCGCTCCTGGAACTCCCCCAGGCGCAGTTCGTGCTGATGTCAGCCACCCTGGGCGACGTCTCACGATTTGAGACCGGCCTGACAGCGTTGACAGGCCGCACCACCACGACTGTGAGTTCCGCGGAGCGTCCCATTCCGCTGCACTATTACTACCACCTGACGCCGGTTCACGAGACGTTGGAAGAACTGCTCTCCACCAAGCAGGTTCCTGTCTATGTAGTGCACTTCAGCCAAGCGGAAGCCATTGAGCGTGCCCAGAACCTTATGAGCATCAACATGTGCAGCCGTGCCGAAAAGGACCGGATTGCCGAGCTGATTGCGGGATTCCGGTTCGCCGCAGGATTCGGAAAAACGCTGAACAGGCTTGTTCGGCACGGCATTGGCGTCCACCACGCCGGCATGCTGCCCAAGTACCGTCGCCTGGTGGAGCAGCTCGCCCAGGCCGGCCTCCTGAAAGTCATCTGTGGCACCGATACTTTGGGCGTGGGCATCAACGTGCCCATCCGCACGGTGCTGTTGACGGCCCTCAGTAAATACGACGGCGTACGCACCAGGTCTCTCAACTCGCGGGAATTTCATCAGATTGCGGGCCGCGCGGGCCGTGCAGGTTACGACACCGCCGGCACTGTGGTGGTTCAGGCTCCGGAGCACGTGGTGGAAAACACCAAGGCCATGGCGAAGGCCACCGCCAAGTTCGGCGACGACCAGAAGAAATTGCGCCAGGTGGTGAAGAAGAAGCCGCCGGAAGGATTCGTGTCCTGGGGCGAGCCCACGTTCAAACGACTCGTCGAGTCAGTTCCCGAGCCCTTGACGTCCAGTTTCACCGTCACCCACGCGATGCTGCTGAACCTCATGGAACGCCCGGGCGACCCCTTCCAAGCCACACGGCGCCTGCTGAGTGAGAACCATGAGAGCCGCCCCGCGCAGCTCAGGCTGATGAAGAAGGCCCTGGGGATCTACCGGGAACTGTTGGCCGCCGGTGTGGTGGAACGCATTCCGGAGGAGGAGCAGGAGGCCGAGGGACGCTCCGTCCGCCTGACTGTTCATCTGCAGGCCAACTTTGCCCTCAACCAGCCACTCTCGCCCTTTGCGCTTGCTGCCTTGGAGCTCCTCGATCCAGAGTCTCCCTCCTACGCGTTGGATGTTGTCTCCGTTATCGAGTCGACGCTAGAGAAGCCGCGCCAAATTCTCTCGGCCCAGCAGAAGAAGGCCCGGGGTGAGGCAGTCGCTGCCATGAAAGCTGATGGCATCGAGTACGAGCAGCGCATGGCCATGCTGGATGAGGTTACCTATCCCATGCCGTTGGCGGAGATTCTTGGAGAGGCCTTCGAGGTTTACCGCAAAGCGGCCCCTTGGGTTGGCGACTTTGAGCTTGCTCCGAAGTCGATCATCCGGGACATGTATGAGCGTGCCATGAACTTTGGCGAGTTCGTCCAGTTCTATGGCCTGGCCCGTTCGGAAGGTATTGTCCTGCGCTATCTGGCGGATGGGTTCCGTGCGCTGAGGCAGACAGTTCCCCAGGATTCCCTCCGTGAGGATCTTGAAGACCTTATTGCGTGGTTGGGCGAGCTGGTGCGCCAAGTGGACTCAAGCCTGCTGGATGAGTGGGAGGAACTCACTTCAGGGCTCGCCCCGACCCCACATGACGC
>NZ_LNUV01000005.1:35557-88737 GCF_001512285.1 Arthrobacter sp. EpRS71
CACATGACGCTCCCCCACCCCCCCCCCCCCTGCTGACCGCGAACATCCGGGCCTTCCCGGTCATGGTCAGGAACGAGATGTTCCCCCGGGTTGAACCCTTTGCATATGAGGATTCGGCAGCATTGGGAGAACTCGATGCCGACGCCGGCTGGGAGGCAGGGCGGTGGGAAGAAGTCCTGGACGATTACTTCGACGAACATGACGACATCGGCACCGGCCCCGACGCCAGGGGCCCAGGGTTGCTCATCATCACCGAGAAGCCGGGAACCTGGACAGTCCGCCAGATCTTCGATGACCCGGCAGGAAACCACGACTGGGGAATCTCCGCGGAAGTGGACCTCGCAGCGTCAGATGAGACCGGCACCGCGGTGGTGCGGGTGACAGACGTCAGCAGGCTCTAGGTCCACCGTGGAACCAGTTCCTGATCTGACCGCCGGCTTGGCGGAGGTGGAGGCCTTGCGCAATGTCCGGCCGGCAAGCTGTACTGGTTCGCGTCGTTGGTGGGGTGGCCACCTTGATGTAGAGGGCTTGGCGCTGGGTTCGGTTCAAAGCGCAGCAACAGCGCTTGGTGTGCTGACTGATTCTCCAGGGAGATACTCGGTTGACTCAGGGCTGACTGCAGCTTCTTTTGATTCTCTCGGACACCTTCGGATCGCTGGCCGGAAGCCGCAGGGCTTCGCTCCGTCATCCGGATTCCGGCGCACTGCGGACGGCTGGATCCGCCTCCACGCCAATTACCCTCATCACGCGGCACGCTTGATGGAAGCACTCTCCGCCACGGTGCCGCAGGACGTCGACCGTGCCCTGACCTCGATGACCTCTCTGGAGGCCGAGGCGGTGATCGTGGCACACCGGGGTGTTGCAACCGCTGTCCGAAGCCGTGAAGAGTGGTTTTCTTCCGATATGTACTCCGCGGCAAGCACTGGTCCTTGGATCAGCCTCGCCCCTCATGATGTTCAGTCCAAGGGGCCGGCTGCCTCTTCGTGGGTGCCTTCCGAGGACCCGCTCCTGCCGCTGGACGGATTGAAGGTGCTTGATCTCACCCGCGTCATCGCGGGGCCGACTGCCACACGTTTGCTGGGGGCGTTGGGTGCTGATGTCCTGAGGATCGATCCCCCTTTCCTTCCGGAGCTACCGGAGGCGTTCATCGACGCCGGGTTCGACAAACGCAGCGCCGAAGCTGATTTCAGGAACACCGGGGATCTGGCAGCTATCCATGGTCTTGTTTCCTCTGCGGATGTGGTGATCACCGGATACCGGAACGGAGTCCTGGAGAGGTTCGGTTTGGGCCAGGACGCGCTGCTGGTTGCCAGGCCGGACCTGGTGGTGGTCACGTTGAGCGCTTGGGGAAGTAGCGGGCCGTGGCGGGAGAGGCGTGGCTTTGACAGCCTCGTTCAGGCAGCTTGCGGGATCGCCGTATCGTACGGACAGCATGGCGACGACGGATGGAAACCTGGTGCGCTCCCCGTCCAGGCATTGGACCACGCTACTGGTTACGGGCTCGCGGCGGCAGTGCTGACTTTGCTCGCCGGCCGTGTGAGGACCGGCGCCGGTGGATCAGCAACGCTCTCTTTGGCTCGGACCGCTGAGGAGCTCTTCTCCCTGCCGTCCAGCCACCACGGAATCCCTGCAACCCCGCTCCCGGAGCCAGAGTACATTGTTGCCGACAGCCCCTACGGGCAGCTCAGATTTGTGGGGCCGCCACTTTCTGTTGACGGTACCCCTCTCAGCTATCGGCAGCCGCCGGTGCGTTATGGTTCCTCCACGCCAACCTGGCAGTAGGAAGCCGGCAAGCCCCTAGTAAGCTCGAATGCATGAGTGTAATCCGCCCCGCCACCGTTGACGACGTTCCTGCAATCCTGCGTATGATTCACGATCTTGCGATCTACGAAAAGGAACCGGACGCCGTTAAAAACACCCCGGCCATGCTCACCGAAGTACTCTTTGGCGAGAACCCGCGCGTCTACGCGAGCATTGCGGAGAACAGTGCCGGCACCGTTCAGGGTTTTGCCCTCTGGTTCTTGAACTACTCCACGTGGGAAGGCGTTCATGGCATCTACCTGGAGGACCTTTATGTGGTTCCGGATGCCCGGGGCGAGGGCCATGGCAAGGCGCTGTTGCAGCACCTGGCCGCCACCGCCGTCGAACGGGGTTATGCCCGCGTGGAGTGGAGCGTCCTGAACTGGAACGAGCCCTCCATCAACTTCTATAAGAACCTGGGTGCTTTCCCGATGGACGAATGGTCAACGTTCAGGTTGACCGGCGACGCGCTCCAGGCTTATGGGACGAACGTCAGTGAGGCGAAAGAGGCTCTTACCCATGGCTGAATTGTCAGTGGCTAAGCAGCGGTCCTCCGCCAGCGAGCACCGTATACAGGCCCGCCACGAATTCCGCGGACTCCGGACCGCGGAGCACTACTTCACCGTCCCTTTGGTACACCGGGAGGTGGTCCCCGGAGAGACGATCACCATCTTCGCCCGGGAGTACTCCTCCACGAGTCATACACCTCAGGAGGCCGCCGAGCTGCCGTGGCTCCTCTACCTTCAGGGTGGGCCAGGCGGCCGGGGTAACCGCGTCACCTCGCTGTCCGGCTGGATGAAGGCGGCAGCGAAGGACTTCCGCATCCTGATGCTGGATCAACGCGGCACAGGATTGTCCGCGCCCATAGAGCGGCAGTCGTTGGAGCTCCGGGGCGACGCCGCAGCGCAGGCGGACTACCTGACCCACTTTCGTGCTGACTCCATCGTGGCCGATGCCGAGCACATCCGGGGGGTTCTGGGCTCCGGGCCTTGGTCTGTGCTGGGACAAAGCTTCGGCGGCTTTTGCGCGCTGACGTACCTTTCGTTCGCCCCGGAGGGCTTGCGGGAGGTCATGATCACCGGTGGCCTGGCCCCCCTCCACGGGCCAGCGGACCGTGTCTATCAAGCAACGTTCCGTCGGGTTGCGGCGAGAAACGCCGAGTATTTCTCGTGGTACCCGGAGGACCGGGATAAAGTCACACGCATCGCCCGCCATCTGGAGCAGCAGCCTGAATTTCTCGCCAGCGGCGAACGGCTGACGCCGGAGCGTTTCCAAATGGTGGGGTCCTTCCTGGGCGGCAACACCAGGGTGGACGCCCTCCACTACCTTCTGGAGGACGCGTTCCTAGAGACGATCGACGGTGAGCGGTTGTCCGAATCGTTCCTTGAACAGGTACGGGCACTGGTCAGCCGTGCGGCCAACCCGCTCTATGCCGTCCTGCACGAGTCCATCTATGGCCAAAGCGAGGCAACCAACTGGGCGGCGTGGCGGGTCCTGGAGGACTTTCCCGATTTCAAACCCGACGCAGAAGAGCCACTGCTCACGGGGGAAATGGTGTATCCCTGGTACTTCGAACAAGACCCGGCGCTGGTCCCCTTGAATGACGTCGCCCAACAACTGGCGGCACGGAAAGACTGGAAACCTTTGTACGACCCCGCCCGGTTGGGGGTCAACACTGTTCCTGTCGCGGCAGCGGTGTACCAGGACGACATCTACGTGGACCACGATCTCTCGCTGGAAACCGCCGCAGCAGTGCGCGGACTCCAGACCTGGGTCACATCGGACTTCCACCACGACGGCATCGGCGAAGACGGAGAGGGCATTTTCCGCAGGCTCTTTGGCATGGTGCGAGCCCACCGCTAGGTGGATGTGCCATCCGACGGTCCGCTCCTCACAGCTGACGTACGCTGGCGGCCAGCAGTGGCGGCGGTCAAGGCAAGCACGGCTGCCGCCAGCACGCTGGAAGCAATGTTGAGGCCCTGATAACCGATCCAGGCAAGGAGCAGGCCGGACGTTGCGCCCCCGAGCGCTCCTGCGGCACCCATGAGGGTGTCCGAAACGCCTTGGACGGTGACCCGTTGATCGGGTTCAACGCTCTCGGCCAACAGCGTTGACCCGGCAATGGTTGCCGCGGACCAGCCAAGCCCCAGGAGAATCAGCCCTGCGGTCACCAAGACTGGCTCCCGCTGGCCGAACCCGGCGATGAACACCGCCACCAGAAGGAGCCCATGACCCATGGCAATGGTCTGGAAGCGGCCGGCCTTGTCCGTGAGCCAACCCCAGAGGGGCGAAAGGGCGAACATGCCGGCGATGTGGAGCGAAATGGTGAGCTCGATAACCACCAGTGCATCCGTACTGTCGGTGGTCCCGCCGTGGTGTCCCTCGTGCGATCCGCCCACAAGCTGTTGAAGGTGCAGCGGTGTCATGGACATAACCGCCACCATGACGCCGTGGGCGGCTACGACTGCCGCCAGTGCCAGCATCGCTTTCGGTGATGAACGAACGGCGCGAAGGCCTGACCGGATGGTTCCCCTGACGGGCTGCTCCCCTGGCACGCCGCTGACATCGGCTTCCGAAGCCAAACGCCGGGACAGCAGCAGCGGATCCGGCCTCAGGCCTGCGAACAGGAGACCAGCTGCCAGGAACAAACCGACAGCGGAGAACACGAAGGGGCCAGCGATCGGCGGAAGGCCAAGGGCGGCACCTACTGCGGCTCCCGGCTGAATTAGGTTAGGCCCTGCCACAGCTCCGATCGTGATGGCCCACACCACCGTGGACAGTGACCGTCCGCGGTGCTCCGGCTCGGCGAGGTCGACGGCGGCGAAACGCGCCTGCAGGTTCGCCGCCGTGCCAAGACCAAGGAAGGCTGCACCCAGCAAAAGCAGCATGAAGGACTGGCCCATGACAGATGCAATGATGAGCAGCGCCCCGACCATCGCGGCTACCAAACCGGTGACGAGTCCCACGCGGCGGCCGCGCGACTCAGCCAACCTGGCCAGCGGCAGTGCTGCAATTGCTGCGGCCAAGGTCAGGACGGTGGTGATGGAGCCCGCCCAGGCTTCGGAGCCTGATAAGTCGACGGCAAGCAGGGAGCCGATGGATAGTGTGGCCCCATTGCCGACACCGCTCAGCAGTTGTGCCGAACTGAGCAGGAAAACAGTACGGCGCTGAACCCGTTGTGGGTCCAGCGCCGTAGTTGAAGTGGTAGTCACTTCACGAGACTACAACTTTTGGAGTTCAGTTACTCTGCCTCGCTCATGGACTTTTTGGCATCTTCCTCAAGCCGGGCATCCAGTTTGGCTTGCCGTGCTTGCGGGCTCAGCAGGCTGGCGACCACAGCTACGACGATGGTGCCCACAATGACTGCCAAGGACACGTAGGTGGGGATTTCAGGAGCCCACTCGATGTGGCGGCCGCCGTTGATGAAGGGGAGCTCGTTCACGTGCATGGCGTGCAGCACAAGCTTGACACCGATGAAGGCCAGGATGACCGACAGGGCGTGCTTGAGGTAGACCAGACGTGTCATGAGCCCGCCGAGGAGGAAGTACAGCTGACGCAGGCCCATCAAGGCGAAGATGTTGGCAGTAAACACGATGAAAGCGCTTTGGGTGAGGCCGAAGATCGCGGGGATGGAGTCAACAGCGAACAGGAGGTCGGTCAAACCGATGGTCACGAAGACGATCAACATGGGGGTGAAGACCTTCTTGCCGTCCACGACGGTGCGGATCTTGTTGCCGTCGAACTTCTCGGACATCGGCAGGACCTTGCGGAGGCGGCCGATCAGGGGGTTCTCGGCGCCTTCTTCCTCGTCTTCGCCGGAATCCTTGGCTTGCTTCCATGCAGTCCAGAGGAGGAAAGCACCGAAGATGTAGAAGACCCAGCTGAACTGCTCAATGACAACGGCGCCCAGGGCGATGAAGATGCCGCGGAGGATCAGCGCGATGATGATGCCCACCATCAGCACTTCCTGCTGGTACTTACGGGGCACCGAGAAACGGGCCATGATGATGATGAACACAAAGAGGTTGTCGATGCTGAGGCTGTACTCAGTGACCCAACCAGCGACGAATTGGCCGCCGTACTCGGGGCCGGCGAATGCGAACATGGCTACTGCGAAAAGCAGGGCCAGTCCTACGTAGAAGCCAACCCACAGGCCGGCTTCCTTCATGGAAGGTTCATGGGGACGCTTGACGACCAACAGGAGGTCAATCAGCAGGATGATTCCAAGAACGACAAAGGAGCCGATCTCAAACCAGACGGGAAGCTGCATTAAAGGTGCCTTTCGCAGGGTACGGGAAAGCGGTGTAAGTCTCTCCGGCCTGCCAGGGTGCGGTGAATGCAGAATGTGGCGGCCCGCTAGATCCGGCGAGGCATCTGTGCCTTGCGTGCTGACGGACGTAGCGCTTGGGATACTCCCCTACGTGACCTCAACCTTACCTTAGGCGTGCCCGGCAGACTGCATCTGGCGTAATTCGCGCTTCAACTCCTTGACTTCGTCACGAATGCGGGCAGCGACTTCGAATTGCAGTTCAGCAGCCGCCCCGTGCATCTGTTCGGTCAGTTGTTCAATGAGGCCCACAAGGTCTTCGGCAGGAGCTGCGGCGAGGCCGTCCTGGCGAACCGTGGCTGCACCCTTGGTGGACGTCTTGCCGCGCTTGCCACCTTTGGCCAGCCGGTTGTTGTTGAGCAACTCCTGGGTGTCTGCGTCTTCCTTGGCCAGCTGATCGGTGATGTCGGCAATCTTTTTGCGCAACGGCTGGGGATCTATGCCGTGGTCCGTGTTGTATTGCACCTGGATGGCGCGGCGTCGGTTGGTCTCCTCAATGGCATGGGCCATGGAATCTGTGATCCTGTCCGCGTACATGTGTACCTGACCGGAAACGTTACGGGCGGCACGGCCAATGGTCTGGATCAGGGAGGTTGAAGAACGCAGGAAGCCTTCCTTGTCGGCATCCAGAATGCTGACCAGGGAAACCTCGGGAAGGTCCAAGCCTTCGCGGAGCAGGTTGATGCCTACCAGGACGTCGAAGACGCCCATGCGGAGTTCCCGGAGCAGTTCCACCCGCCGCAGAGTATCGACGTCGGAGTGCAGGTACTCCACCTTGACGCCGTGACCCACCAGGTAGTCCGTGAGATCCTCCGCCATGCGCTTGGTCAACGTGGTGACTAGAACGCGTTCGTTCTTTTCCGTGCGGGTCCTGATTTCCCCGAGAAGGTCGTCAATTTGTCCCTTGGTGGGCTTAACCACTACCTCGGGATCGATGAGGCCGGTGGGACGAATGATCTGCTGAACATAGCCATCTGCTTTACCGAGCTCGTACTTGCCCGGGGTTGCGGACAGGTACACGGTCTGGCCGATGCGTTCGAGGAATTCATCCCATTTCAGCGGTCGGTTGTCCATGGCCGAGGGTAGGCGGAAGCCGAAGTCCACGAGGTTTCTCTTACGGGACATATCGCCCTCGTACATGGCGCCGATCTGCGGAATGGTCACGTGCGATTCGTCCACCACCAAGAGGAAGTCGTCCGGGAAGTAGTCGATCAGGCAGTGCGGCGCAGTTCCAGCTTCGCGGCCATCGATGTGGACGGAGTAGTTCTCGATGCCGTTGCAGAAACCCATCTGCTGCATCATCTCGAGATCGTAGGTTGTGCGCATCCGGAGCCGCTGGGCTTCCACAAGTTTGCCTTGGCCCTCGAGGACCTTTAAGCGGTCAGCAAGTTCATCCTCGATCCGTTTGATGGCCCGGGCCATGCGTTCAGGACCAGCCACGTAGTGCGACGCCGGGAAGACGTACATCTCTTCTTCGTCCCGCAGCACCTCGCCGGTGAGGGGGTGGAGCGTTTGGATGTTCTCGATTTCGTCACCGAAGAACTCAATCCTGATGGCGAGTTCCTCGTACATAGGAATGATCTCCACTGTGTCGCCGCGGACCCTGAAGGTGCCCCGGTGGAAGTCCATGTCATTCCGGGCGTACTGCATGGAGACGAACTTCCGCAGAAGATGGTCGCGGTTCATTTCCGCGCCCTTGCGGATCGTCACCATGCCGGCGATGTATTCCTCGGGTGTGCCCAGGCCGTAGATGCACGACACCGTGGCCACCACGATGACGTCGCGGCGGGTCAGGAGGGCGTTGGTGGCCGAGTGCCGGAGTCTTTCGACTTCCTCGTTGATGGAGGAATCTTTTTCGATGAAGGTATCGGTCTGCGCTACGTACGCCTCGGGCTGGTAGTAGTCGTAGTAGGAGACAAAGTATTCCACTGCGTTGTTGGGCAGGAGCTCCCTGAATTCATTGGCGAGCTGCGCGGCAAGTGTCTTGTTCTGGACCATCACCAGGGTGGGACGCTGGACCTGTTCGATGAGCCACGCCGTGGTGGCACTCTTACCTGTGCCGGTGGCGCCGAGGAGGACTACGTCTTTTTCACCGTTGTTGATTCGTTCCGTCAGTTCTGCAATAGCAGTCGGCTGATCACCGGCGGGCTTGAACTCGCTGATCACTTCGAAAGGCGCGACGACACGGTTGATTTCCTGGGCAAGGCTCATGAAACCAATCTACCCCCGCCCCAGGACAGCTACTGTCCGCGTTTGCCTTCAGCAGAAGACATATACGACGGCGGCATCCAGCCTGTGCGTTGTGCCCACTCCTCCATGAGCGGCCAGGCAACATCGGTAAACCATGGTTCTTTGGCCTCCGCATAGGCGGCGGTGCCGCCATCCCCCGCACCGGCGTCAGCCAACTCAAGCTTATGCGCCTGATACTGCGCCGCTGCGGACTGATCTGACCGCAACCAATCACGGAACAGCAGCGCGTACCGCCATCCCGGTGAACCGGCTACCCTGACGTGCAGGTTCACCGCACGCCCGGGATCAGCATTGGCATGGAAACGCTTGTGCCACTGCGAGGGATCAGGGTGCGGGGACTTCGGAGTGTCGAGGGTAACCTCAGGCACCGCCGGGAAGCCGGCTGCCGCCAGGGCAGGGGCGATGCGGTCCGCTGATGCGAGATCAGCCACGGTCACTTGGAGATCGATCACGTCCTTCGCCGCCAGCCCCGGTACGGACGTTGAACCGATGTGGTCCACCGCGAGGATTTCCTGGGGTGCGGCCGCGGCAATCCGGTCTGCGAGCAGGACGCCTTGCCGGCTCCAATCAGCTGTTGCGGCAGCCAGAACCAGGCCACCTTGTCGGGTGGCCCTGACACCCCGGCTCAGGTTTTCCGCGAAGGGCACCAACCGCTGCTCCCACAGAGCATCAACCGTGGCGAGTAACTCTTCCCGGGTTCCTGAGTTGTTCAGTAGGACGTCGGCCGCGGCGTTGCGTTCCTCCCGCGTGGCCTGTGAGGCCATACGTGCCGCCGCGTCTTCCGCGGTCATCTGCCGAAACTCCAGCATGCGTTGAATGCGTACGTCATCGGGGGCATCGACCACCAGCACCAAGTGGAAGTTGCTGCCCTGCCCGCTTTCGACAAGTAAAGGAATGTCCTGGACCACGATGTCGCCGGGTCCGGCTCCTGAGATGGTGGCCGCAGCGGCCTGCCGGACCAGCGGGTGGACGATGCCATTGAGCACTTCACGCCGAGCAGGATCCTGGAACACGATTGCCCCGAGCTGAGGCCGGTCAAGTCGTCCCTGCGCATCCAGAATCCCAGGGCCGAATGCTTCCACCACGCGGGACAGGCCGGGAGTTCCAGGCTCCACCACCTCCCGCGCCAGGACATCTGCGTCCACAAGGACAGCACCCAATTCCCGCAATCTGGATGCCACCAGTGATTTCCCCGAGGCGATGCCGCCCGTCAGCCCAATCTTCAGCACCCTCCAACACTAGACTGAAGCGGTGGAAAAAGAGGATGACAGCCGCGCTGCAACATACACAACAATTGCGCCCGGCCCGGACTTCCGCCACGAACTGGAAATCCGCAGGTCGCGTTTTATTACAGTCCTTCGCCGGTCACAGAATGAGGAAACCGCACGCTCACTGGTCAGTGACCTTCGGCGCGAATTTCATGATGCCGGCCACCACTGCTCCGCCTTCGTCATCGGTCCCGATCGGATGATTCAACGCTCCAGTGACGACGGAGAGCCCTCGGGCACAGCCGGGATCCCCATGCTGGAGGCACTGATCAAGCGTGAGACGCTACCGAAGGTGGCAGACCTCAGCGACGTCAGTGTCGTCGTCGTGCGCTATTTCGGCGGGATCCTCTTGGGAGCGGGCGGGCTGGTCCGCGCGTACTCCGAGTCGGTCTCTGCGGCCTTGGACCTGGCTCCTTTGGTTCATCGGCGGCGGCTTCGTCTGTGCGCAGTGGAGGTCCCCCACGCAGATGCCGGACGTTTGGAAAACGACCTTCGCAATGCCGGGTACATCATGGCGGAGACCGGATACGAAGCCCGGCATGCCGTTCTGAGAATTGCCTTGCCTGATGATGCGGCCACCATCTCCGAGGCTCATGCCCGGCTGGCTTCCCTGACGGCGGGACATCGTGAGTTGCAGCCCCAGGGAACGGAGTGGGTAGACGTCCCCCTCTGAGTAGTTCGCACGAAGGGAAGACTAAGAACGGCCGAGAAGAGTTAAAGCAGAAGGACCCCTGCCCGGAGGCAGGGGTCCTTCTTTGGCTATTCAGCACATCCCGTGAGGGAGGCGGAATTAGTTGCCGGTCAGCTTCTCGCGCAGTGCGGCGAGTGCTTCGTCGGACGCCAGGGTACCAGCGTTGGACTCTGCAGCAGCCGGCTCCGAGGAGTAGCTCGTGGTGCCGGAATCGCTCTCACCGGACGTTGCAGCAGCAGCGTCGTCAGCAGCGTGCTGGGCAACCTGCTTCTTGTGAGCTTCCCAACGGGTCTGGGCGTCAGCGTACTGCTGCTCCCAAGCGGCGCGCTGGGTCTCGTAACCCTCGAGCCATTCGTTCGACTCGGGGTCGAAGCCCTCGGGGTACTTGTAGTTGCCCTCTTCGTCGTACTCAGCGGCCATGCCGTACAGAGCGGGATCGAACTCGGTGCTGTCGGCGTCAACGCCCTCGTTAGCCTGCTTGAGGGAGAGGGAGATACGGCGGCGCTCGAGGTCGATGTCGATGACCTTGACGAACAGTTCGTCGCCAACGGAGACAACCTGCTCGGCGAGCTCAACGTGGCGGACAGCCAGCTCGGAGATGTGCACGAGGCCTTCGATGCCGTCTTCGACGCGAACGAACGCACCGAACGGAACCAGCTTGGTGACCTTACCCGGAACAACCTGGCCGAGGGCGTGGGTGCGGGCGAAGGTCTGCCACGGATCTTCCTGCGTAGCCTTGAGCGACAGGGAGACACGCTCGCGGTCCAGATCCACTTCGAGGACCTCGACGGTGACTTCCTGGCCAACCTCGACAACCTCGGACGGGTGGTCGATGTGCTTCCAGGACAGCTCGGAAACGTGAACGAGGCCGTCTACGCCGCCCAGGTCCACGAATGCACCGAAGTTGACGATGGAGGAAACAACGCCGGGACGAACCTGGCCCTTTTCCAGCTTGTTGAGGAACGTGGAGCGAACCTCGGACTGGGTCTGCTCGAGCCATGCACGGCGGGACAGCACAACGTTGTTGCGGTTCTTGTCCAGCTCGATGATCTTGGCTTCGATCTGCTGACCGATGTACGGAGCGAGGTCGCGGACACGACGCATCTCCACGAGCGATGCGGGCAGGAAGCCACGCAGGCCGATGTCCAGGATGAGGCCACCCTTGACAACCTCGATGACGGTACCGGTAACGACGCCGTCTTCTTCCTTGACCTTCTCGATGTCGCCCCAGGCACGCTCGTACTGAGCGCGCTTCTTGGAGAGGATCAGACGGCCTTCTTTGTCTTCCTTGGTGAGAACCAAAGCTTCGACCTGATCGCCAACGGCGACGACGTCACCGGGATCAACATCGTGCTTGATGGAAAGCTCGCGGGAAGGGATGACACCTTCGGTCTTGTAACCGATGTCGAGCAGAACTTCGTCGCGGTCGACCTTGACGACGGTACCTTCGACGAGATCTCCGTCGTTGAAGTACTTGATGGTGGCGTCGACAGCTGCGAGGAAGTCCTCAGCGGTACCGATGTCGTTAATCGCGACTACGGGGGTACCGGGCTTCTCGGTGGAGGTGATGGTCATGTAGTAGGGGCTCCGTTGTGGATAGTTAGTCGGTCAGGCAAACCGCTGCCGTCCGGGTCCGGACGGCAGAACACGGCAAATTACCGGGTCATCCTGATTTGTGGATTAATACAAAATGGATGCATGCACGTAGTACACGCCCGTTTATTCTAGTCGCATAGGCAAAGCAGGGTCAAAAGGAGTGTTACGGCGTCAGGACGTCTCGGAGGCGGCCAAACGAGACTCCATGATCGAGAAGCCGCGGCAGGGAGCGCGCATATCCGCCAGCTGTGCCTGAGGCCGGCCTGTTGAAGTGTGAGATAACGATGTCACCGGCCGCAGCCCGCCCCACCTCGACGGCGACGGTGGCCGCCGAATAGGTGGCCCCGCCGTCGCCGTTAATCGTGAAGTTGACCGGCAGCAAACCGAGCCGTCGTGTCAGTTCTACAGCGACGTCGTCGTAGAACGCGGTTCCTGGACGGAAGAACTGCGGGACCTTTCCAGTGAGGTCCTGCAGGATCTGCTGGTTGCCCATCAGTTCATCGTAAGCCGCTGCAACAGAGGCGGTCCCCGGAATGCCGTAAGCGGACTTGCCGTTCACCGAGAGAGGCAGGTGGGCGGTGCCGTGATTGGCGAGTTCGAACAGCGGGTCGGCGGCCAGTTCTGCGGACAACCCCGGGTTGGCGTGAATCCATCGGCTGTTGATGAACAGCGTTGCAGGGACGTTGAGTCGACGAAGGGTCTCCAGGAGGGCGTGATCGCACCCCGTGCCTCCGTGACCTCCACAGGCATCAAAGGTCAAGGCAACTTTGGCGGACGCTGAACCATTCACCACCCCCGTCACGAGCAGCCCCCATTCTTTGGGGTGCCGCCCGGAGAACTCCGCCAGGATGTGCTGTTTCGACGGCGGGGCGGTTGCAGCTGTGGTCGGGGCGAGAGCTGCGGAGGCCTGCTCGCTGGACTTGGCAGCAATCGATGGCGGCGGCGTGGCCGGACCTGTTGCTGGCCCATGTCCCGTTGCCGGCCCGGATCCGGCGACTGTGGGTCCGGCCGAGCTGTCGCTGTTCGCGCATGCTGACAGTGCAGAAGAAGCCAATCCTGCCATTCCAAGCAGCACTGATCGCCGGCCGGCCAACGGCCGCCGCTTGGAATCCCCCATGGATGTCCCTATCTGATGATGACTATGTTGTTGGTGGTGGTTGCTTGACGCTGCCTAGAAGTGCGTCAGGCAGTGCACGGATCTTTCCACGGTAAACAGTTGCTGCGCCAAATAGGCGGCACCCGGACTGTGTTCGTGAAGGCGACCGGCCGCTGCCAAGGTCACCGGCGAAACAGCGCCAAGGTAAATGGAGGCGAGATCGGCGACGTCCAGGCTAAGGTCTGGCGCCTCGCCGGAGGCATCAGTGACGACGGCGGTGCTGCCGCCGTCGGACTCCAAAACCCAAGTGCCGCCCGCCATCTCCAGGGAATCGCTCACTTCCAGCACCAGCTTGCCGGCCGCAGGGAACTTCCTGGCGCGCAGGGCGGCCGGTGTATCCAGGATCCGGAGCCAGAGCATGTCGCGGATTTCAGAGGCATCGATGCACCTGGGATCCACCAGCGCCCATGCCAAGGGATCATCCACAGGCGCTTCGGCCCACGTCACCTCATCAATGAGATCAATGCTGCCCAGGAACCGCCACAAGTCCAGGTAAGCCGCGTTGCTCGCCGCTACGAGGTCCACGATTTCCATGGTGTACGGCTTGTGGTCCCATCCCTTGAAGCGGTAGGAAACGTAGCCGTCCAAAGACCCGGAAGGATCGTAGTGGAGGGCGCAGCGGACGGACGTATCCGGTTTACCGTCATGGCCGATGGAGCCAGAGGCCAGCAGGCGGTAATACTCCTGCCGGTCTACGGAACCTGGCGAGAGCCGCTGGACACGCTCGAAGACCTTCGGAGCAACGTCCAACAACACCGCGGGATCAGCGACTTCAACTGTGCCTTCCGGAAGGCCCCGGAGCTGGAAGCGCGGGCCCGTATCAACCTTGATGCTCCGCTCGAAGGTGGCTACACCAAAGCCAAAGCGGCCATAAATGGACGCTTCGGACGCCGTAAGGGCTGCAATCGCCAGGCCGTCATCCTTGGCAGCTTCCAAGTCTGCCGTCATCATGCCCCGCAGGATGCCGTTCCGCCGGTGGGTGCCCCGGACTGTCACAGCGGTGACGAGGTTGGATTCAAGCTGGCGGCCAAAACCTATGTTCAAAGCCTTACGCATGGTTGCGTACGTCGCCACCGGGACTTCTGTGCCAAGAGAATGTTCCGGGACGGTGCCATTGACGTAGACACCCGTCAGCTCGCGCTGATCTGTTTGGTACGACGCCAGGGTCTTGGCGAGGTACTCATCATCGCGCCGCTGCTGATGGAATCCGTGGGAGACAGCCTGTATCCAGGTGGCGCAACGGCTGTAGCCGGCGTGATCTGGGTCAGCTACGACGGGAAATCGTTGGACGGTGTACTTTCCGGACTTGGTTTCATTGGGATCGGCCACGCCTTTGAGCCTAGCCAGACGCCGAAGGGCGCGCCACCATCCCGGCGGCGCGCCCTTCGGCGTTCCCTTGAATCCTTGGCCTATCTAGTGCCCGGCCTCGTACCAGCTGGAACCAACGCCAATCTGGACATCGAGAGGGACTGACAGTTCAGCGGCGGAGCCCATCTGTTCGATGACGAGCTTCTCCACGGCCTCCCGCTCCCCCGGGGCAACTTCGAGAACAAGTTCGTCGTGGACTTGAAGCAGCATGCGTGATGTGAGGCCTTGGCTTGCGAGCTCTGCAGCGACGCCCAGCATGGCCCGCTTGATGAGGTCCGCGGCCGAGCCCTGGATGGGCGAGTTGAGGGCGATGCGTTCGGCCGCTTCGCGCGCCTGACGGTTGGTGCTGGTCAGGTCCGGGAGGTACCGACGTCGACCCTCGATGGTTGCCGTGTAACCGTCCGTCCGGGCCTGATCCACGACGCCGCGCAGGTAGTCACGCACGCCGCCAAAGCGGTCGAAGTAGTCCTTCATCAGCGTTCGGGCCTCATCCACGGAGATCTCCAACTGCTTGGACAGTCCGAAGGACGTGAGGCCATAGGCGAGACCGTAGGACATCGCCTTGACCTTGGAGCGCATGGCGCTGGTGACTTCGGCTGGCTCAACGTTGAAGATCCGTGAGCCGACGAAGCGGTGGAGGTCCTCGCCATCACGGTAGGCCTGAATGAGGGCCTCATCCCCGGACAGGTGCGCCATGATGCGCATTTCAATCTGGGAGTAGTCGGCTGACAACAAGCACTCGTAGCCTTCGCTGACCACGAAAATACCGCGGACACGACGACCTTCCTCGCTGCGGACCGGGATGTTCTGCAGGTTGGGGTTGTTGGACGAGATGCGGCCCGTGGCTGCAATGTTCTGCGCATACGTGGTGTGGATACGCGCGTCATCGGCAACAGACTTCTTGAGGGTTTCAACCATCTGAGCCAGTTTGGACGACTCCCGGTGCGCCATGAGCTGGACCAGGAATTCGTGTCCGGTCTTCTCCAGCAGGCCCTTCAGGGACGCGGCGTCGGTGGTGTAGCCCGACTTGATCTTCTTGGTCTTCGGCAGGCCGAGTTCCTCGAAAAGGACTGTCTGCAACTGCTTGGGCGAACCGAGGTTTACCTCGTGCCCGATCGCCGCGAAAGCCTGCTCCTGGGCGTTCTCAATCACCTTGGTGAGGTCCGCGAGCTGCTCGTCCATGCGGTCCGTGGACACAAAGATGCCAGTCAGTTCCATCTGCGCCAGCACCCGTGCCACCGGAAGTTCGAGCGTCGTCAACAGGGCGTCGGCCTTGATGTCGGCAAGTTCCGTTTCGAAGTGCTTGCTGAGGGCATGCACGACGGCGGCGTGCTGGACGAGCGCTGCTGCGGCAGCCTGGTCTGTTTCACCCGAGAGGTCGAGCTCCAGCTGCCCGGACTGTGCAGCGGCCGTGGCTAGTGAGATCTTCAAGTGCACTTGGGCGAGTTCGGCGAGATCGTAGCTTCGGCGGTCCGGCTGGATCAGGTAGCCGGAGATGGAGGTGTCATCCACCACGCCTTCCAAGCCGAGGCCACGGTTGTGAAGAGCCTTCAGGGCCGACTTGAACTCGTGCAGCACCTTGGCTTCCTCGGGGTCCTTGAGCCACCGGTCCAAGACCGACTCAGCTGCAGCGTCCAGCCCCGTCAGTTCGATGTACGCTGCTCCGTTGCTCCGGACAACAGCCAGGGCACTCGCGTCATCACCGATGCGCCCCGGGACAAGCTGCACTGCCAACGCCGAACGCACCCCTGCACCGGCTGCGAAGAACGACTCAAGATCAGCGGCATCCTTGAGGACAGAATATTCCGGGGCATCGATGGTGTCCGGGGCTTCTCCGGCGGTGTCGTCACCGTAGAGGTCGAACAGGCGCGTGCGGAGCGTCCGGAACTCCAGTTCCTCGAAAAGATCCTCGATCGCCTGGCGATCCGGACGTGGCTCATGCAAATCAGCCAAGGTGAGGGGAAGGTCAAGGTCCGTCAACAGCCGGTTGAGCCTGCGGTTGCGCTTGACGTTCTCAATATTCTCTTTCAGGGCCCCGCCCACCTTGCCGCCGATGGAGTCAAGGTTCTCCAGAATGCCTTCAAGGCCTCCGTAGAGATTGATCCACTTGGCAGCAGTCTTGGGGCCAACGCCTGGAACGCCGGGCAGGTTGTCCGCAGTTTCGCCTACGAGGGCGGCGAGGTCCGAATACAAACCGGGCTTGACGAAGTACTTCTCCTCGATGGCCGCAGCGTCCATCCTGGGAATGTTGCTCACGCCCTGCTTGGGGTACAGCACAAAGACGTTGTCATTAATCAGCTGGAACGCGTCCCGGTCGCCGGAGACAAGAAGGACTTCGAAGCCTGCAGCGTCACCCTGTGCTGCCAGCGTGGCCAGGACATCGTCAGCTTCATATCCGGGCATGGCAATGGTCCTGATACCCCATGCTTCCATGACCTTGGCTATGAGGCCGATCTGGCCCGCAAACTCCGCAGGCGTGGCATTCCTGCCGCCCTTGTATTCGCTGTACTCCGCCTTGCGGAACGTGGTGTCATCCGAGACGTCAAAAGCCACGGCAACGTGGGTGGGCTTCTGGTCCTTGATCAGGTTGATCAGCATGGAGGTGAACCCATGCACGGCGTTGGTGTACTGGCCCCTGGCGGTCGAGAAATTCTCTGCGGGCAGGGCATAGAAAGCCCTGAACGCCATGGAGTGGCCGTCCAGGACCAGCAGCCTGGGCCGGCCCTCCCCCGCGGCGCTGATCGACGTTGAAGCAGAAGGGGTGGGTGCTGTAGCGATGGCAGCAGCTTGGGCCGTTGGAACCTGGTCCGGTTTGGTTGTTTCACTCACAGGTGCCAGCCTAGTTGGCATGATGGACAATTTCACGCCGAACCGGTTTATCGACGAGCTCAAGGAAGCAGGTATTCCTGAAGAGTTCCACGATTGGCTCTCAGCGCATGGCGTTGGTGCCCTCGTGGTGAAACTGGGTATCCGGTTCACCGAAATGAGCGCGGAGCGCACAGTGGCCACCATGCCGGTGGAAGGAAATACGCAAGTGGCGGGCATCCTCCACGGCGGCGCCCATGTTGTCCTCGCCGAGACCTTGGGGTCGTTCGCTGCATCGCTCCACGCCGGGCGGGGCCGCCACGCCGTAGGTATAGAGGTGGGCGCGACACATCACCGTTCGGTGGCCAGCGGCACCGTGACCGGCACCTGCACGGCCATCCATCTGGGTGGAACCCTGGCAACTCACGAGATTGTTATCACCGATGACAAAGGCCGCCGGCTATCAACTGCCAGGATCACCAACATGATCCGGGATAACCGTCACTGAAGCCGGTAGTGCAGTTCAGCTGCGGCCCCTCCAAGGATCTTGGAGGAAACCAACTCAAGCGGCGCCGTCGGGCCATCAAGCGGCAGCAGCCGCTTGCCTGCGCCCAGCACCACAGGAATGATGGTGACGATCATCTCGTGGAGTAGGCCGGCATTGGCGAACTGCGCCACGAGGTGCCCTCCACCCACCAGCCAGACGTTCCTGTCTCCTGCGTCCTTGAGTAAGTCCGGTGCGAACTCGCGGACGTCGCCACGGACAAAAGTGATATCCGATCCGGCCGGCGCCGAGTACTCATGGTGGGTGAAGACCCAGCACGGAGTGTCCGGATACGGCCATGCGCCGGGCTCGTGCTCCATGAGCCAGCGATAGGTGTCGCCGCCCATGGCGATGCATCCGACGCCTGCCATGAAAGATTCGATGCTTTCGTTGACGCCCTCCACGTGGTCGAACTGAAGGAGCCAGCCAAGGTCGTCGTCAGGTGAGGCTATGAAGCCATCAATGGTTGAAGCAACGTAGTACTGGAAAATCGACATGGCCCCAGCCTAGGACAGTGTTGCCGGCACAGGACAGTATCGCCGGCACAGGACAGTGACCCGGGCTGGGACACCCCGGGACCCATCAGGGGCGCGGAGGACTTGGTTCATTGGCAGGTGACGGGGTGCTGCCGAGGACGGCGGAGTCGTCGTAGAAGAACGTCACCGTTCCGGCAACCTCCGCGGTGTCCGTGATGGAGATGCGGATGGACTTCCTTCCATCAGCCGGAGGCATCCGCAGATACAACGTTTGGTAGTCCCCTCCCCCGGCAACAATGTCCGGAACAGTGGAAACGCCATCCATCAGGATGTCTCCCACCCGCACGTAGTATCCGTCCAAGCGAACAATGGTGCCCCCTGACGCGGGGCCCGAAGCGCGGGGCATGCCAACGACTGCTCGCAGATCCTCGTCCACCACGGTCAGCCCCAGCAATTGCCGGGGGCACGCTTCTCCGGGCCCGGGTTCCGCTGTGAAGATCCTGCCGGGATTGCTGCGGTACTGCGACACCAGCAATGCCGATGTGGCCGCCACACGGAACTCAAGGCATTGCTTTTGGGGAATGCGTGGAGTCCTGGCTACGGCGACGGATGCTTCCTGCCAGTGGTCGTCGTCGCCGGTCTGAAGGGCCTGGCAGACGGCGGCCCCGGCCTGCCAGACGGCAGCGTCTGCGGCCCCTTCGACGCTCTGAGCCAGAGCGTCGCATTGGAACTGCTGCAGCATGAGGTACCGCTGGCCTGAGACGGGATCATCTGCAGCGATGGGACCCGAGGGAACCCAACTCACAATGATCGGGTCCTGCGGGGGCGCCACTGCAGTCTCCCGGGGCTCCGGAGAGCGCACGGGTTGGCTGCCGCTGGTGGGACTATCTGTCGGTTCGACGGCGGTGGGTTGGGCAGGTGCGGTAGGGGCTTGCGGGGTGGCTGCCGGTGTTGAGGTGGTTTGCGGTGGGTCGGCCGGCGGTGAATCTGCCTGTTCCGCGGTGGCCGTCGGGGACGTGGAGGCCGCCGGGGACGCGGCGGACGTCTGGTCGGCCGGAAGGCCGTCCGTTTCAGGAGGAATGCAGGCCGAAAGACTCAGCACCACAGCAGGAACCAGCGCCAGTAGGACGAGTTGGTTCCGGAGAAGGAACGTCATGACGGCCCCGTATCTGCCGGATCAGATTAACGCAGCTATGTGTATAACCACACTGCTGATTATTCTCCCCGGAAGACCTGACGGCCAGAAGGACGCTACTTTCCGAAGTAGGGCACGATCAAGTAGATGCCAAAGAGGACTGCGGCTGCGCAGACAGCAAAGCAGACATAGGCCAAGGAGCGCACCAGAACGGGTGACTTCTGCTGGGCATCACCAGCAATGGCCGTGAGGCGAACTCCCAACGAATAGAGCACCACCAAGGTCACTGCGGCCACGAGGGTTACTCCGGCCACCTGCAGCAATTCCAACCATTTCATCGCTGCACATCCTCGCTGGGGGTGGTCTTTCGGGATTTCTTCTTCTTGCGGAACCGCACGGCGTGGCCGGCTTCTTCAACTTCGACGGCGTTGTGGTGGCCAACGTGCGACTTGCGGGACACCACGAACATGAACAGGACCGCGGCAGTGCCCACCACTGCGGCGATGATGACACCTACGACGCCGATGCTCACCAGGAGGGCCGTCAGGGCGCCGACAATGGCCGAGGCCGGCAGCGTGAACAACCAACCCAGTGCGATCTTGCCGGCCGTTCCCCAGCGAACAGATGTTCCCTTGCGGCCCAGGCCCGAGCCGATGACCGAGCCGGAGGCGACCTGCGTGGTGGAGAGGGCAAAGCCCAAGTGGGATGAGGCGAGGATGGCCGAGGCGGTGCTGGTCTCAGCCGAGAAACCCTGCGCCGGCTTGACCTCGGTGAGGCCTGAGCCCATGGTGCGGATGATGCGCCAGCCGCCTGCGTAAGTACCGATGGCGATGGCGAAAGCACAAGCTGCGATAACCCAGAACTGCGGGCCGCTGCCCGGAGCCTGCGTCCCGCCGGCAATGAGAACCAGGGTAATGATGCCCATGGTTTTCTGGGCGTCATTCGTTCCGTGCGCGAGGGCCACCAGACTTGACGTGAAAATCTGTCCGGTGCGGAAGCCGCCACGTTTCTGCGTGAGTTTGTCGCCTGTTTCGGGATCGTGCCGCGAGGTCAGGGCGTAGGCGAGGCGGGTACAGATGTACGCCACGAGACCAGCAATGAGCGGTGCGAAGATGGCTGGCAGGATCACCTTCTGCAGCACTGTCTCGAAGTTGATGGAGTGGAAGCCGATGCCCACCACTGCGGCGCCGATGAGGCCACCAAACAGGGCATGCGATGAACTTGACGGCAGGCCTTTGAGCCAGGTGATCATGTTCCAGAGAACAGCCCCCATGAGGCCGGCAAAAATGATGTCCGGCGTGATGTGGATACCGTCTGACCCTTCCCGGATCAGGCCACCGGAGATGGTCTTGGCCACTTCCGTGGACAGGAATGCGCCGACGAGGTTGAGTACGGCCGCAAGGGCGACAGCTGTCTTGGGCTTGATCGCCCCCGTTGCGATGGGCGTAGCCATCGCGTTGGCAGTGTCGTGAAACCCGTTGGTGAAGTCAAAGAATAGGGCCAACGCTATTACCAGCGCGACCATGAAGGTGATATCCACCTGTTGCCCAATCTGCAGAGTCGACGACGTTCAGCAGTTTCACTTCCCCATACCTGCCATCCACAGCATAGTTCAGCAAGTGTTCAACTGACTCGGCTTGCGATATTCACTCCGGCGGGCTTGAAACCTTAAGAATCCTACGTGCCTTCCGGTGAGCGGACAAACGTGCCGGGGCTCCGGTTCACCCCAGATAAGCCCTGACGGCCGCGAGGTCGTGACGGGAAAGACCTTTGCGGGGATCCGGTGAGATGCAAAGCACACGGTCTTGTTGGTATTCGGCCCAGGATCGGGCGTCTGACTCCTGGCTGAGTTGATCGTCGAGCCAAATGATCCGCTCGCTGCCGGCACTGGCCAGATCCTTTTGGAGGGCCACCAACTTCCACCATTCAGGGCCCTCGTCCCAGCCCAGGCTGGAGAGCACCGGCCAGTCTTGTCCGTTCAGGCCAATGGCGGGGCAGAGAAACTCCGGCGCGAGGCCTTCCCATGTGGTCAACCAGACAAACCGGGCATCGGGGTGACGGGCAAGGTCGTTGAGTTCGGACACCGCCTCGGGAGCAAAAGCGACATCGAGGATTCCGGCGTCAGCAAAGGTCCACTCACTGCCCCAGTCGGTGGTTCCGGTGGGGCTGAAGGGATTCACCACGCCGTCGACGTCGAGATAAACGGACACCGGCGCGACGGTGATCTTGCTGGAATTCATGGACACTCCCCCCTTGAGTTTCAAGCCTACGCGACAACTTTGCCGGTCAGCGGATTCCGAAATTCACCGAGAATCAATCTCTTGACGTGCGTCAGGTAAGTGATATTCTCGGAGCATGGAAAAGCCCACAGTCCATTCCGCCCAAAGCGTCCGCGACATCGAAGACACCGTCCGCACCGATTTTCGGCATGCGATGTCTTACGGCGGGTATCTGGACCTTGACCGCCTGCTCAGCTCCCAGCACCCCCTTAGTGAACCGGAACACCACGATGAGTTGCTGTTCATCATCCAGCACCAGACCAGTGAGCTCTGGTTGAAGCTGGTCCTGCATGAATTGCTGGAAGCCAGGCGGCTTTTCGACGCCGACAACCTGGGCAAGGCACTCAAGTGCATCGCCCGAGTCAAGGCCATTCAACGAACCATGACCGAGCAGTGGTCCGTCCTCGGAACTCTGACACCCCGCGAATACGCCCAGTTCCGCGGCTTCCTGGGGAGCTCGTCAGGCTTCCAGTCGTATCAATACCGCGGCGTGGAATTTCTGTTGGGCAACAAGAACCGTGGGATGCTGCGCGTCTTTGAAAGCGAACCCGAAGCACACACGTTGCTCAGCACGCTCCTGGAGGAGCCCACGTTGTACGACGCGTTCCTCAAAGTCCTGGCCCGGGCCGGGTATGACATCCCTGCCGACATTCTGGACAGGGATACGAGCGAGCCGTGGACTTTCCGGAAAGACCTCGTGCCCATCTTCCAGAAGATCTACGAATCGGACGATACCCCTTGGGGCCTCTACGAGGCCTGCGAGGACCTGGTGGATATTGAGGACAACTTCCAAGCCTGGCGGTTCCGTCACCTCAGGACAGTCCAGCGCACCATCGGCTTCAAGGTAGGTACCGGAGGGTCCTCGGGAGTGGACTTCCTGAAGCGGGCCTTGGACCTCACGTTCTTCCCCGAGCTCTATGCCGTCCGTACCGAGATCGGCAACTAACAGCACGCCCGGCACCCGCCGCCCACGACTTCCGAAGGAGAAACCATGACCACAGCACAGCAGACCCAGAAGCCGACGTCGGCCGAGTTGGATGCCGCAGACCCCCTCGCTACCCAACGTGATGCTTTCTACGCACCCGACGCTGATCAGCTCGTCTCATATTTGGATGGCAACTCTCTTGGCCGCCCGCTGAAGGTCACGTCAGAGAATCTGGCGTCCTTCGTTCACGATGCCTGGGGAAGCCGTCTCATCCGTGGGTGGGACGAGCGGTGGATGGACGAGCCCACCACGGTGGGAGACCGGATCGGTGAAGTGGCCTTGGGGGCCGCTCCGGGACAGACCACAGTGGGTGACTCCACCTCGGTGATGCTTTACAAGATGATCCGCGCAGCGGTGGATGCCCAGCCGGGCCGCGACGAAATCATCATTGACCGCGACAACTTTCCTACGGACCGGTTCATCATTGAGGGCATCGCCAAGGAGCGCGGCGCCAGCATTAAGTGGATCGCTGCGAACCCTGCCAGCGGTGTAATTGCCGAAGACCTGGATGGCTTGCTGGGTGAGCGGACGGCCGTGGTGGTCCTCAGCCACGTGGCTTACCGTTCAGGGTTCCTGGCCGACGCCCAAGGAATTACCGCCAAGGTGCATCAGGCCGGTGCACTGATGCTGTGGGACCTGTGCCATTCCGTAGGTTCAGTGCCCATGGAACTTGACGAGTGGGGCGTGGACCTTGCCGTTGGTTGCACGTACAAATACCTCAACGGAGGGCCGGGCTCGCCCGCTTTCGCCTACGTCAACGCCTCGCAGCAGGCACGTTTGCAGCAGCCCATTTGGGGTTGGATGGGTGCGGATAACCCGTTCGGAATGACGGACTCGTACAAGCCAGCGCAGGGCATACGCAGGTTCATCACCGGAACACCTCCGGTGCTGGCCATGCAGCCGATGAAGGACATGCTGGAACTGATTGCGTCAGTGGGAATGGATGCCGTGCGCGAGAAATCCATCAAGCTCACCGAATACGCGATCGCCCTGTCCGAGCAGTACCTGGTGCCCCTTGGCGCGGAAATCGTGAGTCCCCGGAATCCTGCGGAGCGCGGCTCACACATCACCGTGGACCACCCGCTCTTTGCCGACGTCACGTCCAAGCTCTGGGAGAAGGGTGTCATCCCGGACTTCCGTCCCCCGCACGGCCTTCGCATTGGCCTGTCACCCCTGAGCACAAGCTATGCCGAGGTTGAGCTGGGAGTCATGGCCATCCGCGACATCCTCTCTGAACTGCTGTGAGCTGAAAATGAGTGCTGTCCTTGATGACATGGACTCCCGCCCCGGGAGTACAACGTCATTGCTTCGCACCGTCATCGGCCTGTATCTGCGCGATGCCGGGGGCTGGATGTCCACCAAGGACATCGTGACCCTCATGGAAGCCCTGGGCACATCCGGAACAGTAACCCGGACTGCCCTGGGCCGGCTCCGCAAAAAAGACGTGGTGCTGCAGGAATCCCGGGATGGCGTGCCCGGGTTCACGCTGACCGACGGCGCCGCAACCATGCTGGCTCGCGGCGACCGAAGGATCTACAACCCGCGGAGTATGTCCGAATCTGACCCGTGGTGTCTGGTTTCCTTCTCCATCCCGGAGACGGAACGCGAGAAACGGCATCAGTTGCGTCGCAGGCTCCACTGGATTGGTTGCGGCACGGTGGCCGCCGGACTGTGGATCTGCCCCGATTCGCTGCGCGAAGAGGTGGAGGAGATTCTCGCAGATCTGGAGCTGCGGGACATGGCCACCATCTTCATCACGGAAACTCCGCTGGTGGGCGGCAGCCTTCGGGACGCTGCGTCCAAGTGGTGGGACTTGGACGCGGTAGCTGAATTGCACCGGGATTTTGTCCGTGAGCACGGGACAGCCAAGAGAAACGGGGCGGAGAGTAGAACCAGCGCGGATGTTCCGCTGCACGCCGGACACTCTGTGGAGCCTTCTCCTGAGGCCTTCGCCGCCTACGTGCAGTGCATCGACCGGTGGCGGATCATCCCTTACCTCGACCCCGGCCTGCCGCCTGCATTCCTGCCTGCGGACTGGCCCGGTGCCGAAGGTACGGCCTTGTTCAGCCGGATAGTTGATGCATACGCGGAACCGAGCGGGAAGTTTGTGCGCAACACGCTGCAGGCTCTTGGCGCCTAGCTCCCGTTCCTGGCTGCGATACCCCGCCAGTAGGGTTCCCCGAGATCTTCGATGGGCGTTTTTGCAGTCTCACGGGAGAGGAAGGCAGCTACGCCTGCGATAACCATGCAGACGACGGCGAAGCAGGCTACGGGGAGCCAGCCGTCGCTGCCTTTGCCGAGGAGCAACCCGGCGATCAAAGGCGCGAATCCGGCAACCACCAGGCCCAGCTGGTTGCCCAATGCCATTCCGGAATAGCGGACAGGGGCAGCAAAGAGTTCAGCGAAATAGGCGGGCCAGATCCCGTTGAAGCAGGAGTAGAGCAGCGTCATGTTGACGAACGCCGCGGCGAAGACCAGGAAGATGTTGCCGGTGGACAATGCCCCGAAGTAAGCGAAGATTGTCACGGAGCAGCCGGTGGCCGCTGTCAGGAGCAGAGGCCGCCGGCCCACCCGGTCAGAGATCCTTGCGGTCAATGGCATCACCACCATGGACAGGCCGATTGCCACGGCGTTGACGGTGAGAATCGAGGCTTTGTCGAATCCCGCGGCACCTGTGGCGTAGGACAGGCCGAAGACTGTGAAGATGGTTTGCATGACCGACATGATGGACATGCCAACCACCCGGAGCACATCTGCCGACTGAAAGCGCAGGACCTCCCGGAGCGGCATGGGCGCAACTGACTTGCGCTCCTTTGCTCCCTCGAACACCGGTGTCTCGTCCAAGTGGGTCCGCACCCAGTAAGCGATGGCCAGGACCACGATGGAAAGCCAGAACGGTACACGCCAGCCCCAACTCATGAGTGCTTCAGTGGGAAGCGCGGCAACCGGAATGAAAACCAGCGTGGCCAGCACCATTCCTGAGGCGTACCCGGTCATGACAAAGCTGGTGAAGAATCCGCGACGACCCTCCGGAGAATGTTCCAAGGTCAGCGTGGAAGCCCCTGCCGATTCGGCACCGGCGGAAAAGCCTTGCGCCAAGCGTCCGACCACCAGCAGGATGGGTGCCCAGACGCCGATCTGGCTGTACGTGGGCAGGAAGCCAATGCCCAGGGAAGCAAGTCCCATGACGCTCAGCGTGATGAGCAGAATCTTCTTCCTGCCCAGTTTGTCGCCGAAATGACCCATCACCAGTCCACCCACGGGACGGGCGACGTAGGCCACCCCAAAGGTAGCGAAGGCACCTATCAGCCCCACAGCGGGGTCATCCGAGGGGAAGAAGAGCGGGCCGAACACCAAGGCAGCGGCGGAGCCGTAGATGAAGAAGTCGTAATACTCGAGGGTGCTCCCCAGGAAGGAGGCCAGGGCCGCTTTTCCGGGGGTCTTGCGCAGCGTTGGGGGCTGCTGGATGGTGCTTGACATGCGATTCTCCTTTGAATGGCGCAGGTTCGAAAGTTCCGAAGCTAAAGCAGAAAATCAACGGCAATGATCTGCTCGCTGTTGGGGAACGAGTACTTCTTGAGCGGTTCATGCAGCGGATGTGTGTTGTAGACATCAAGGTCTTCCACAGCATTGAAGTCGGCCACGATCGCGTAATCGAAAGAACGATCATGCTGCAGCACATCCACTCCATGCGTCAGGCTCAGAAGCCCTGGAATGTTGCCCTTCATCCGGTTCAAACCTTGGATCCATGCGGCCCTGTCCGCTGCCGGGAAGTCCGGCTTGAATTTGAAAAGCACCGCGTGGCGGATCATGCGCCGGCTCCGGATTCAGCACCGGTTCCGGCACCTGCGAAGACTGCAGGGTCGTAGTCGGCCGATTGTCCGGAAATCGTACGGCCTGCGAGGTACCCCATGGTCATGATGGGTCCCAGCGTGGCCCCGGCCCCCGGATAGCCGGCAGCGTAGGCATTCTCCGTGGTGTTTCCCGCGGCGAACAGCCCGGGAATTGCTTGCCCGTCCACATCCAGGACCCTGGCCGAACCATCGGTGGCAACTCCGCCATTACTGCCAAAGGCGCCGTTGACCACTTCCATGGCATAGAACGGTCCTGTCTGCAGCGGCCCGAGGGAAGGGTTGGGCCAAGGGCAGTCGTCGTCGCCCCAGTATTTGTCGTAGGCGCTTTCGCCCCGGCCAAAGTCAGGATCCTGACCTTTCACGGCGTATTCATTGAAGCGCTCGACCGTGGCCTGAAGGTTTTCCGCGGAGACCCCGATCTTCGCGGCGAGGTCTGTCAGGGTGGGAGCTTCCACGAGGTAGTCCGGCGTCGGTTGACCCGCCCGGTGAGCGAGCACACCGTAGCGTTCCAGGTAGCTGTGATCGAACACGACGTGAGCCGGTGTGTTCAACGTTTGGTTATGAGGCGAATCCCATGACTGCAGGCACCGCGCGAGGTCGTTGTAGTTCTGGGATTCGTTGGCGAAGCGGCGGCCATGGCGGTTCACCATGAGGGAGCCCGGACCTTGCCGCTCGAAACGGAGGAGGGTTCCAATGGGTTGCCCGTCCCTGGTGTCTCCGGTAATGGCCATCGGCGCCCACCAGGCTTCCCGGGTACCGCGGGTTTGGGCACCGAGTCGTTGGGCCATCTTCAGGCCATCGCCCGTATTCGATGGAGGCGAGCACATGATAAACAGCCTTGAAGCCAACAACGAGTCCGCCAATGACTTGTCCCATTCGAAACCACCCGTAGCGAGGACCACCCCGTCATTGGCGTGGAAAGTCTCGCCAGACTCGAGTTGGACGCCCACTACCCTGCCGCCGTCGTTCAGCAGCCGATGTCCGCGGGCACCAATCACCAACGCCGCGTCATCACGGACCAAGCTGGCCACAAGCATCGAAACCAGAGCCTGGCCCTTAGCCACAAGACCCTGCTCCTGGCGCTTGTTCAGCTCCTCCCAGGGGAACTTGGTAAAAGCGCCCCAGTTTTCATATTCCTGCATGGTGAAGGGCGCCCGGCCATCAGAGCGAACATGGACAGCGAGGTCACCGAGTGCTTCACGGATGTTGAACAGCTCGGGCTCCACCGTCCTGCCGCCTTCCACAGAGCCGGGAAGGTCCTGACGGTAATCCGGGAAGTTGTCCAGGAAGATGAAACGTACACCGCATTGGTCTTCGGTGAATCGCAGCATGGCGTCGCCGTAGTTCAGCGCGGCGTCCAACAGTTCTTCACGGCTCCGGCCCCGCGCCACGGCCCGAACATACTCGGCAGCCGCCTCCTTGGAGTCGCTGAGCCCCGCTTCGCGGGCATGGTGGTTGTCGGCCACCCAGAGCATGCCGCCGGACACGGCAGTCGTGCCGCCCAGCAGCTCGGTCTTTTCGAGCACGACGACGGACTTGCCGGCCCGCGCGGCCGTCGCCGCTGCCGTTAGTGCACCTGCGCCGGAACCGACAACTACGACATCGTAGGTATCTGTTGGTGTTCCGTTGATGAATTTCATGGTGGTACCTCTCGACTGTCGAATGTGGTCACTCAAAGAATCTGGACTCCCAGGTGACGGGTTTTGTCGGCGATGCTTGCCATTGATATTTGTTGGTGTTGTTTGTCAGCGATGCTGATCAGACCGCCGTGTAGCCGCCGTCGATGACAAGCTCTGAACCCGTGGTGAACCGTGACTCGTCGGAGGCAAGGTAGAGGACCCCGTACGCGATCTCGTCCGGTTCGCCCTGCCGGGGAAGCGGATTTCCACCCACCAGCTGCTGGTAATAGGCCTCCGCGCCGATGTCCGACTGCTCTGCCGAGCGGCGGCTCATACGGGTATTCATCGATCCGGGATGGATGGAGTTCACCCTGACGCCGTGGACCCCATAGCTTGCCGCATCAGACTTGCTGAGGAGCCGGACAGCGCCCTTGGTGGCATGGTAGAGGGGCACGTTGCGTCCGCCGGTCAACCCATGGATCGAGGAAAAGTTGATGATGCTGCCTGACTGCTGACGAATCATTCCGGGAACGACGTGCTTGGTCATGAGCCACACGCCCTTGACGTTGACATCGAAGATGAGGTTGAAGTCGTCCACTGTGGCAGTGTGGCTGGCTCCCGCCGCGCCGATGATTCCTGCTGCATTGACCAGGACATCCGGGGTACCGAGCTCAGCACCAACCCTGCGGATTGCCTCGGCCACACTGGCTTCATCAGTGACATCGACGTCGTACTCGGTGATGCCGGGGTGGCTGCTGGGAGCAAGCGCTCCCGCCCGGTCAAGGCTGGCGACCGTTGCTCCGTGATCGGCGAGCAACCTGGCCGTTGCGCTGCCGAGGTCTCCCCTGCCTCCAGTGACTATGGCAACCTTGCCAGCCACCCTCCCGGCCTTGGATTCATTACCTGCCTGCGTAGCTGTTTCCACCACAACTCCTCCTGCCGCTGCATTGCGGCTGCTGAAACCTCCGTTGGATGCAGGGCAGCACGGAATGGACCCACAAGGGCCGAAATGTGTGGTGACCGGGCGAGGTGCCCTGCTTGGTTCCACTCTGCCAGCAGGCTGTGAGTGGAACCACAGCGTTACCGATGAACGGGAATCAGAAGTTTCCGTTGCTTTGTCGGAGCGCACCTTTGAGTTCTCCGCGCCATCCCAGCGCGCGGGAAATTCCCCGTGCTGCTGTCATCAACACGGGCACGCGGGTGGCCGGGTTCTCCTCGTTCCGTGGAACCACCACGCTGAGCGCGGCCACCACGGTATTTGCCCGTCCGAAGACGGGAACTGCAATTCCACTGGATTCAGGAACGATGATTCCGGGCATGGAGGCGAACCCGCGTTGGCGGATGCCTGCCAAGTGGCGTCGGAGTTCCGTGGGTTCGGTCAGCGTCGCGTCAGTGAACTTTTCCAGCGACCGGGACAAAAACAAGTCCTGGTAGGCAGGCGGGGAATAGGCCAGGAGCACCAGCCCCGAGGAGGTTCCATGGACCGGCAGCCGGCCAGCTACCTTGGTGATGTCCACCATGGAATCCCGGGAACCGATTCGTTCGATGTAGAGGACTTCATCGGAATCCAGGATCCCCAAGGTGGTGGAGTGCTGGACCACGGATTGGACGTCCTCCATGAACGGCAAGGCAGCCTCGCGGAGGCCAACCATGCGGGAGCTCCTGGATACCAGCTCCCACAAACGGGTGCCGACCCGAACCTCGGCGTTGGGCTCCCGTTCCAGCAGGCCTTCACCCAAGAGCTCGTCCACCAAGCGGTAAGTGGTGGTCACGGGCAATCCCGAACGCCGGGCCAACGCGGCGACGCTCATAGTGCGGTGAGCGTCGTCGAATGCTCCTACCAGGCGGACCACCCGGCGGATAATGGACTCACCCGAGGACGAGTTGGCCACCTCAGTTCCCGGACTTCACGCGGGAAACGAACCGGAACCTGTCGCCGCGGAAGGTGCTCCGGGTCCACTCCACCGGCGTGCCACCAACATCCCGGGCCAAGCGGTGTACCACCAGCAGGGGTGCGCCCATCTCGATTCCCAACAGCCTGACATCAGCCGGACCGGCGAGTGCAGTCTCCACCGTGTCCTCAACGTCGGCTATCCGGATCCCGTAGTCCGCGGCCAGGACCGCATACAGCGAGCCCGAATTGGCCAGCTTGGACTTGAACCGGGGCAGCTTGCCGGGAAGCCAGGCGGTCTCGTGGGCCAACGGCTCCCCCTCAATCAGTCGAATCCGCTCCAGACGGGTGACCGGTTTACCTTGATCCAACTCCAGATGCGCTGAAACTTCCGCATCAGAACCCACGACGTCAAGGGCAAGCACCGTGGAGTCAGACCGCAGGCCTTGGGACCGGGCGTCATCGGAGAAGGAGGTCAGCTGCCGGACATGAGTCACCTTTGGAGCCGCAACGAACGTTCCGTGACCCTGGATGCGGCCCAGCTTCCCCTCGGCCACCAGCTCGCTGATGGCCTGCCTGACCGTGGTCCGGGATGTCGCATACTTTTCCGCCAGGGCACGCTCGGTGGGAATGAGGGTGCCCGGCCGGAGGTTTGCTATGAGCCCTAATACCTCAGTCTTCAGGAGGTAGTACTTGGGCGTTGCTTGATCGACATCGCTGGACATAGTGGACATCCTACTTATGGACAACATCATTGGTCTATGCCAATGTTGATCCCGTTGGTCTGCATCAAAGAGGTGGCTATCCTCGGGTTGATGTTTGTCCACATCCCGCACTCGAAACGAAGGGCCGCCTGGTGGAGGAAATACAGCGAATGAGCAGTGAAGGGGCGGAAAGCCTGTGACTCCCGCCGTTCTTGGCCTTCACATTGGCGGATCCAAGACGCACGCCGTCCGCTCTGACGCAGCACAGGCAGACACGGGCACTCGAGCCGGTGGCGGCGTCGAAATTACCGAGGCCAGCGCCAACCTGTCCTCCGTCGGGCACCAAGGGGCCGATGCCGTGCTGCGGCGGATCGCAGCAAGCGTGGGCGGCGGAATTGAGGCCGTATGTGCCGGAGCCGCCGGAGCAGATACCCCGGCGAGCCGTGCTGTCCTGTCCGCGCTTCTCACGGAACATTTCCCCGGCGCCAGGATCGACGTCGTCCACGACACCAGAATCGTGCTGGCGGCAGCCGGGCTCGATGTCGGAGCTGTGGTGGTTGCCGGTACCGGCTCTGTGGCGTGGGGCCGGAACCATGAAGGGCAGGAAGCCCGCAGCGGAGGCTACGGGTACCTGCTGGGCGATGAGGGCGGCGGCTACTCGGTGGTGCGCGACGCCGTCCGGGAGGCTTTGCGCGAGTATTATGCCGGGCTGGAACCAGGCACCTTGGTCCGTGCCTTGATGGCGGCGACAGCGAGCGTCGACGCTTTGCAGCTCATGGACTCTTTCTATGCCAAACCCGAACCCGACCATTGGGCCGGGTTGGCTCCCCTGGTGTTGGATTTGGCGGCGGAGGGCGATCCGGCGGCCTTGCGTATTCAGGCGGAGGCCGCGCATTCGTTGGCGACGCTCGCACGCCAGGTCCTGGGCGAGCTGGGCTTGGACCTCCCGTTGGTGATGGCCGGTGCCCTGTTGGTGAATCAGAGCCAGCTGGCCGGTGCCGTGGCGCGCAAGGTCTCCGTTGAGGATCCGTCCTCGATCAGGATTCTGGCGCAGCCTCCTGTTCATGGCGCGGTGGAACTGGCCCGCCAGCTCATTCGGGACTGAGCCAGCTGACGCACGGGTAACCCTGACCACGTGATCGCTGTGGCCAACCGGAGTAGTCTGGACTCATGCCTCTCACGATCGGTGGTTGGTACCAATGACGCGGGCCCGGCAGCGGTGGCTGCCAGCTCTCTTGCTTCCCCTTGCCTTGGCCATTGCCGTGGTGCTTGGCTCAGTCCAAGCCGGCGCCAGCGTTTCGCTCCCGCCCAAGAGCGCTGAAGAAATCCTTGCCATGATTGCGCGCACCCAGGTGCGGGCATTGTCCGGAGCCATTGAGCAGAAAGCCGAGCTCGGTCTTCCCGAGCTACCTGCGTCCGGCCCGGGGGCGGTCCCGGGTGCCGCCTCTGCCCTGGAGTTCCTCACTGGATCCCACACAGCCAGGGTCTACGTGGATGGTCCCCTGAAGGTGCGTCTGCAAATCCTTGACCAGATGGCCGAACGCGACGTCGTCATCAACGGCGGCGACGTATGGTTGTACAACTCGAAGCAAAACAGCGCCACACATCTGACCGTTCCGGAACCGTCACTGGCTGACCTTGAGAACTCCCTGCCCACCAGGCCGACGCCCGGGATGTTTGCGCCGGATATGCCTGCACCAGAGATGCCTCCAACAGACATGCCGACCCCCGAAGCCATGGCCGGCCGCTTCCTTGCAGCCGTCGATGCCGCCACGGAGGTCACGGTTGCCGAGGCTTCATCGGTGGCCGGCCGAAGCGTTTACTCTTTGGTCCTCAACCCTCGCAGTACCGAAACCCTGGTCGATTCGGTGACCATCGACGTCGACTCCCAAACGGGCCTGCCCTTGGGTGTCGAGGTCCGGGCCGCAGGCCAGGCCGAACCCGCCTACTCACTTGCCTACACGCAACTGGACCTGTCCACGCCGGACGCGGCACTCTTTGACTTCACCCCGCCGCCGGGGGCAACAGTTACTGAACAGGTGCTGCCGGCCAAGCCTGTTCCGACCATGACCCAGCCGTCGACGCCGGCACCTGATGCGCCGGCTCCGGCCCCGGATGCCACCATTCCGGAAGACCAAGCCGCGCCGGGCCACGGTTCCCGCCCCCGGGCGACCGTCACGGGCCAAGGTTGGGATTCCGTGATTGCCTTGCCTGCTGGTGCGGCTCAGACGGAGTTCACGTCCAATCCCCTCCTGTCCCAAGCCCTGCAGCCTGTTGACGGCGGCCGGGCGTTGACGACGTCGCTGGTGAGCGTGTTGATACTCGACGACGGCCGCGTCTTTGCCGGCATGGTGCCTTTGGAACGGCTCCAGTCAGCCGCAGCCGCCCAGTGAACGAATCCCGGACGGCCGCCTCTCTTGGTGCAAATGAGTGTGCGGCTCCTGTCCGGTCTTCCGATCTCGTCATAGAAACCCATGGCCTGGTGAAGCGCTTCGGTCACAGGTCCGCTGTGGACGGTATAGACCTCGCTGTGCCCCGAGGCTCGGTGTTCGGTTTCCTGGGACCGAATGGTTCGGGGAAGACCACTACTATCAGGGTGCTGCTGGGTCTTGCTTCGGCGAACAGCGGGGACATCCGCGTTCTGGGCAAGGAGATGCCCCAAGCTTTGGCTTCTGTTCTGCCGGATGTTGGCGCTTTGGTGGAGGGGCCGGGCTTCTATCCCTTCCTGTCGGGCACGGGCAACCTGATGCGCTTGGATGCGGCCGACCCCCATGCTTCCTCGTCCACCAGGAGGCGGCGCGTTCACGACGCCCTCGAAAGGGTGGGTCTGAGCCACGCGGCCGGAAAGAAGGTCCGGGCCTACTCTTTGGGAATGAAACAGCGCCTCGGCCTGGCCAACGCAATGCTCAGGCCTCGGGATCTCTTGGTTCTGGACGAACCAACCAATGGCCTGGACCCCCAAGGCACCCGTGAAGTCCGCAACCTGGTTCGCTCCCTCGCCGCCGGCGGAACCACCGTCTTCGTCTCCAGCCACTTGCTCGCCGAGGTGGAACAGATGTGTTCCCATGTGGGCGTGATGAGCGCCGGCCGGCTGGTGGCACAGGGGCCGATTGAGGAGCTGAGGTCCGCCGGGCAGGCTCACGTGGTGGTGCAAACGCCCGACGTCGACTTGGCGTCCCGGGTGTTGACGCGCCTTGGACTGGTTCCCGCCGAAGCGACCGGTACGGGCGGCCCATGGGGAACCCCTGCTGTGGTGGGCACCGGGATCAATGGCCGCGTTCCCGAATCGATTGTGGCCGCATTGGTTGCCGAGGGCGTCCGTGTCCGCGGATTCACTGTGGAGAACGCGAGCCTGGAAGAGCGTTTCGTGTCCCTGACCGGGGAGGGGTTCGACGTTGTCGGCTGAAACCGCTGGTCCTTCCCGGGAGAACGCCGTGCGTTCCGGCATGGGATGGGCGCTCCTGGGCTCGGAGTTGTCCGTACTCTTCCGTCGGCTCCGAACGTGGGCCATGCTGATCGCCCTCGCAGCCGTACCCATCCTGATCGCCGTGGCTGTCAAGCTATCTTCACGGCCCACCGCCCCGGGCCGCGGGCCACTCTTCCTGGACCGCATCACCCAGAACGGCCTGTTCGTAGCCGTTACTGCATTGGTGGTGTGTGTCCCTCTTTTTCTGCCGCTCACAGTTGGGGTGGTAGCCGGAGACACCATTGCCGGGGAGGCGAACCTGGGAACCTTGCGGTACCTGTTGATCGCGCCCGCAGGGCGGATACGCCTGCTGCTGGTGAAGTATGCCGGGGCCGTCGCCTTCTGTTGCGCCGCTACCGCCACCGTGGCAGCGTCCGGTGCCTTGGCCGGCGTCGTGCTCTTTCCTGTAGGTCCGGTGACTTTGCTGTCCGGGGACACCATCAGCGTCGGCGAATCGGCGTTGAGATCTTTGCTGATCGCCGCCTACATCACGGTGTCCCTGCTGGGACTCTCCGCCATCGGCCTGTTGATCTCCACTCCGGTGGGCGCCATGGCAGCCACCATAGTGCTCTCTGTGGTGTCGCAGGTGCTGGACAACCTGCCTCAGTTGGAGTGGCTGCATCCGTGGCTGTTCAGCCACCACTGGCTGAGCTTCGCGGACCTGCTGCGCCAACCCATCTCATGGACGTCATTCGGTGAGAACGCGCTCCTCCAAGCCGGGTACATCGCGGTGTGCGGCGCGCTGGCTTACGCAAAATTCTCCAACAAGGACGTCTTGTCATAGCTTTGTCGTAGGCTCTTCCCATGGCCAGATTCTTTGACGTGCACCCAGAAGATCCCCAACCACGCGCCATCGGCCAAGTGGTGAACATGCTCCAAGGAGGCGGCCTGATCGCCTACCCTACCGACTCCTGCTACGCGCTTGGAGCACAGATCGGCAACAGGGAAGCACTGGACCGCATCAGGTCCATCAGGCATTTGGACGACAAACACCATTTCACCCTGGTGTGCAAGGACTTTGCCCAGATGGGTCAGTTCGTGATGTTGGACAACGACATCTTCAGGAGCATCAAGGCTGTTACCCCCGGCAGCTACACGTTTATCCTCCCCGCCACCCGGGAGGTCCCCAAGCGCCTCCTGCACCCCAAGAAAAAGACCGTGGGTGTGCGCATCCCGGATCATCGGGTGGTCCAGGCGCTCTTGGCCGAGCTGGGCGAACCACTGCTCTCCAGCACCCTCCTGCTGCCGGACGAGGAAGAACCGTTGACCCAGGGCTGGGAGATCAAGGAACGGCTGGACAATCAGGTGGATGGCGTCATTGATGCCGGCGACACCGGCTCTGAACCCACCACCGTGATCGACTTCTCCAGCGGCGTGGCTGAAGTTGTCCGCTACGGGACGGGCGATCCTTCACGCTTCGAATAGAATCCGGAGGTTCCTGCTGTGGTCCTTCACCGAAACTGGAACCGACACCCCGAATTCAGCGCCACCTGTGCGACGCCCGTCATCTCCAGCGCCAAGGCTGACGGCTGGGAGGACACCGGCTGCGGCGGGTAGGCCATAAAAATGGACAGTTGGCGGTTACCGTCGGCGCTGCTGATGGAAATGGACCCGTACCCGGGAATGTCTCCGACGTGTCCGTAGTAGGAGCCGTTGGTGCAACGGTCATCCCAATGGTCCAGGCCAAGGCCATAGTCGGCAAAGACCGTGCCCTTCATGGCGATAAGGCTCGCCGGGGATATCACGTGGCCCCTGAGCAGCGCGGCGTGGAACACGGAGATATCCTCAACGGAAGACACCAGCCCCCCTGCGGCGATCACATCAGGGGTTCCGGCGCCGGCAACGTCCACGGTTTCGCCGTCAAGCTGGACGTATCCGTGGATGAGGTCATCGGGGGCTGCGGTGTTTGCAGCCAGTAGCTGCGTGGAACGGAGGTTCAGGGGCGCCAGGACGTCGGTTCGCAGGACCGCCTGCAGTGGCGCACCCCGAAGCTGCTCCACCACCCGGGTGAGCAACGACCCGGCATCTGACCGGACCGCAGCAGGCACGTCCCTTGCGTCGCCGAGGAGCTCCCGGATGGTCACCGGTCTCCCTGCCGTGAGAGATCCCGGAAGGTAAGCGGCAACGGGGTCCTCCAATCCCAGACGACCCTCCTCCATGAGCTTCATGACGGACACAGCCAGGAATGACCGGTACTGCCCGCCCACAGGGAAACGATCGCCCGGTTGGACGGGCACGCGTCCGTCGCGGCTTCGCACTCCCTCTGCGAGGGTCCATACTTGCTGGCCGACCTTCGCTTTGATGAGGACAGCCGAGGCTCCTTCTTCGAGCTTTTCCCGCGAGAAGAGCTCAAGGGTGGCACGGAGCTCCTGGAACGCAGGTGTGACTGCGTCACTCGCGGAGGGCAGTGGAGCAGGCGTGAGCGTGGGCGCGGCCGGAGGGCCCGTCGTCGAAGGTTGGGCTGTTGGTGCCGGCGGTGTCTTCACCTCAGTGGTGGGCTGGGCCGGCAGGGGTTCGGGGGTTGACGTGCACCCGCCGAGGAACAGGCCGCAGGCAAGAACAGTGATCAGACTGCCTCCAGCTGGACGTCGTGGCACGTGCCCTCCCGGTCACTCTTCCGGCTTACTCCTCCGGCTTGCGTGCCCGGCTCGGCTGAACGCGCATGGGTTCGCCCGGCATCTTGGGGAATTCCGGCGGGAAGGGCATTTCGCCCTGACCGTTCTTGACGTCGCGCTCCCACCACTTCAGCAGGACATCGATGTCACCGGGATGATCGTGCATGGAAGCCCATGGGTCCCCTGTTTTGGCCAAGCGGTCCGGGACGGTGGTGATGGTGTATTTCGCAGGATCGGCGTTCTCCAGTTCCTCCCACGTCAAGGGGCAGGAGACCTGGGCCGTGGGCACGGCGCGGGGACTGTATGCTCCAGCAATGGTGCGGTCCCTGTTGGCCTGGTTGAAGTCCACGAAGATTCTGGTTCCGCGTTCTTCCTTCCACCAGGCCGTGGTGACTTTCTCCGGCATGCGGCGCTCCAACTCACGGCCAACGGCAATAACGGCGTGCCGTACGTCGAGGAACTCGTGCTTCGGGTGGATCGGCGCATACACGTGGAGCCCGCGGTTGCCGGAGGTTTTGATGAACGCCGTGAGTCCGGCTTCTTCCAGCACCGAGCGCAGTTCCAGTGCCGCCGGGATGGCGTCGTCGAAGTCCGTGCCAGGTTGGGGGTCCAGATCGATCCTGAGCTGATCAGGATTATCGGGATCGTCGGCCCTTGAAGCCCAGGGGTGGAAGACCACCGTGTTCATCTGAGCGGCCCACACTGCAGCTGCCGGCTCGTCCACTACCAACTGGGGATGTGACCGCGCGCTGGGGTAGGTCACAGGCACGGACCGGACATACTCCGGTGCCCCTTTGGGTGGATTCTTGGAGAAGAACATCTCACCTTCAATGTTGCCGGAGTATCGCTGAAGGCTGATCGGACGGTTCCCGTTGGCAGTCACAAAGGCCTCGCCAACGTCAATGAGGTAGTTGGCAAGGTCCAGCTTGGTCAGTCCCGCCTCAGGCCACATCACCCGGCTTGGACTCGAAATCCTTACCTCGCGTGGGCCATGGGGACCAGGGACAGTAACGGTGGTTGCTTCGCTCGCCATGGCCACAAGCTACCCCGTTTAAGCCGTGCGCGTCAGCATCCTGCGGGTTTTGATGTGGTGGGCAATGATGGTTGCATGCCAAACACTGAAACATCCGTGACCATCGCTGTCGGTGAAACTGACGTATCTGCCCTCCATATCCGCCCCGAAAAGCCCTTCGCCACCCTGGTGGTGGCCCACGGCGCCGGTGCGGGAATGGAACATCCGTTCCTGCAGGGCTTCGCTGAGGCGATGGCCGGCGAAGGTGTGGCCACGTTGCGGTTCAACTTCCCGTACCGGGAGGCTGGCCGTCGTTTTCCGGATCGTCCGCCGCTGGCTATTGCCACGTGGAGGGCAGTGATGGACGCAGCAACTGGACTCAGCGAAGGAGAGCCCTTGTGGGCTGCTGGTAAGTCCTTTGGTGGACGCATGGCCTCCATGGCGGTGGCCGAGGGCATGCCCGCACATGGTTTGGTGTACCTGGGGTACCCGCTCCACGCCCCTGGCAAGCCGGAGAAACTGAGGGATGAGCATCTCTATGGCGTCACGATACCGATGCTCTTCCTCCAAGGCACCCGCGATACTTTCGCGACGCCGGAACTTCTGGAGGCGGTGGTGGCGAAGATTGGCCCGACGGCGACGCTCCAGTGGGCAGAGGGTGGTGACCATTCGTTCGCAGTCAAGGGGATGAAGCGTAGCGCGGCCGAGGTAGGGGCGTCCCTTGCGCCGGCGGTTGCCGCCTTCCTCCGGTCAAACGCCTAGACCTGCTTCGGCAGGGGTTCATGGCGCAGGAAGGACCGGCGGAAACGCCCCGTTCCTGCCGTGAGTGCGCGGAGTTCAATGGCGTACCGCAGGAGCTCCTGGTCCGGTACTTCGGCGCTGATTTCCGTTCCCTCTCCGTCAGCAGCGGCGGTGCCGGTAACGCGGCCCCGGCGTCCTGAAAGATCGCTCATCACCGCGCCAACGTAGTCGTCGGGGACGCTGATGGAAACGGAGGAGACGGGCTCGAGCAGCTGGATTTTGGCTGTTGCCGCGGCCTCCCTCAGTGCCAGGGCGCCGGCGGCCTGGAAGGCTGCGTCGGACGAGTCAACGCTGTGGGTTTTTCCGCCCACAAGTGTCACCTTGATGTCCACCACCGGGAATCCCGCCGACACGCCTTTGAGCATTTGGGAACGGACACCTTTCTCCACGGAGGTGACAAACGTCCCGGGAATAGCGCCGCCCACGATTTTGTCCGCGAACACGAAACCCTCCCCGCGGGCCAAGGGCTCCACCTCGATGTCGCAGATGGCGAATTGCCCGTGCCCACCGGATTGTTTGACGTGACGTCCATGCCCGGTGGCTTTGCTGGCGAAGGTCTCCCGGAGCGGAGTGATGACGTCCACGGTCTGAAGCTTGACGCCTTGGCTGCGGAGCCTGTCCAGGACCACTTCGGCGTGCGCTTCTCCCATGCACCACAGAATGAGCTGGTGTGTGTCCTGATTGCGCTCCAAACGGAGAGTGGGGTCAGCAGCGGCCACCTTGCCAATGCTCTTGGCGAGCGCGTCCTCATCACTGCGCGATGCCCCTTCAATGGCTACCGGCATCAAGGGCTCGGGCATGTTCCAGGTCTCCATCAGCAGCGGCGACTCACGGCCGGAGACGGTGTCCCCCGTTTCGGCGCTGGCCAGCTTGCTGATGGCGCAGATGTCGCCGGCAATGCACTGAGGGACCGCTTTGAGACTGGAGCCCACTGGAGAGTAGAGATGTGTGACGCGTTCATCGGCGTCGTGATCCTCGTGTCCCCTGTCCGCCAAGCCCCTTCCGCCGATATGGATCGAGGAATCTTCCCTCAGGGTTCCGGAAAAGACCCTGACCAAACACACGCGGCCGAGGAAAGGATCTACGGTGGTCCGCACTACTTCAGCGGCCAGGCGACCGGTGGGATCGCACTTCAGGGGCTTCAATGACGAACCGTCGGGGTTCATCGCCGAGGGAGCGATCCGTTCCAACGGGGATGGCAGAGCTTCGGTCAGCAGTGCCATGAGTTCAGGAAGGCCAAGACCGGTTTCGGCCGAAGTGGGCACCACCGGGAAGAAGCTGCCCTGCGCCACCGCCGTTTCCAGATCGGTGATCAGGTCCGCAAGTGGCAGTTCTTCGCCGCCAAGGTAGCGGTCCATGAGGGTTTCGTCTTCGCTCTCAGCGATGATTCCTTCGATCAAGGCTCCTCTGGCTGCTTCCACGTCCCGGGCCGGCGAGAGGTCCTCGTGCCCAGCGCCGTGGAGGACGCCGATGAGTTCGGCGTTGCCTACAGCCGGGAGGTACAGCGGGAGAACTGACTCACCAAACGCTTCCTGGCAGCGCACGACGGCGGCACTTGCGTCAGCGCGCGGATGGTCCAGTTTGCTGACGACCACTGCACGCGGCAGCCGGATCTTCGCGCACTCGCCCCACAACGCCACAGTTGCAGCATCGATGTCATCAGTGGCCGACACAACAAAGAGGGCCGCATCAGCGGCCCTCAAACCAGCACGCAATTCGCCGGTGAAGTCGGTGTAGCCGGGGGTGTCGATCAGGTTGACCTTGATGTCACCTACCAGGATGGGGGCCACGGACAACGTGACCGATCGTTGCTGATGGATCGCGGAGGGGTCCGAATCGCTGACAGTGGTCCCTTCACTGATGGAGCCCATCCTGGTGATGGCACCGGTGGCGGCCAGCAGGGCTTCCACGAGCGTTGTCTTACCCGCACCCGAATGCCCCACGAGTGCCACATTGCGGATTTTTGCTGGATCGCTTGCCGCTAAGACAGCGCCGTTGCCGCCGCGTCCGTCGTCCGTGGCGCCAGCTCCTGGCCCTCTGACCGTTTGGCGCGTGCCCTTCGCGGACATGGGCACCTCCTGGTGTTGTATCCCCGCACGAAGTCCGAACACCTCCCGTTCGAACGTTAAGAAGGATTGGACACCCTTTAGCGACCACAGGGCAAGGCCTCGCAGGAACCGAAACCGGATAACCGCCGTCGGGCGCCTGTATGGCGTCCGCTCACCGGGCTAAACGGTGAGCATCCCCCACAGCAACCAGACAGAAGCCACAGAGCATCCAACGATCACCACCGTGAATCCGGTCAGCCAGACAAACGCCGGGACTCCCGTGGTGCGGCCCAGGATGTAGGCGTCAGAAGCCTGCAGGCGATCGCGGCGTCTGGTGTGGACACCAGCGAGTTTGAACAGATCCCTGACGCCGCCCACGGACAGAGCCACACCGAGCGCCAGCACCACGTAGTTGACCGCGGTGGGCGTCGCGAACAGGATCAGGAGCTGGGCGATGGCTGCGCTCAACACCGCCACAAGGATCCCGGTGAGGTTCCTCAGGAAGATGAGCGAGACGAGCAGGATCAAAGCCCCGACGGACATTGCTGCGCCAGCCCGGCCTGCCGCAAAAGCCGAGATCAAGCACAAACCGACTACCGCCGGCGCCGGATAGCCCCAGAATCCGGACCACGCTGCCCCGAAGGCGCTCCGGCCGCTGCTGACGAGGCGACCCGAATGGTCCAGCCCGATCCGAAGCCCGTGGACAAAGCGCCCCGTCATCAGGGCGGCGTAGGCATGTCCGAGTTCGTGGACGAACGTCACGTACAAGCCAAACCACCGCCAGGTGGCACGCGGGATGCTCAGGACAACGGCGCAGGCAAGGATGCCCAGCAGGGCAGGTAACGGCACAGCTGTGGTGTGGACGTCTGTGAAGCCCCGGGTCACCGCGGCCCACCAACCCTGGATGACATTCACAGGACTGCCAGCCTCACAGGATGCTCGGCTGAAGCCGGGAATGCAGTCCGGCGATAAGGATCTCGAGGCCAAAATCAAAGGCCGCCTCGCCTCGCTCCTCTGCAGGACCCGCGTGGGACAGGGCATCAGTAAGGGCGGGGTAACCCTCAGCGGGTGGCGCCCAGACGACGTCGGGAGCTGCCAGGTCCAAGGCGAAGCCCAACGCGAAGCTGTCAATGGTGGAGATCGCGGACATCACGTCCCGCCCGCGGAAACCGGCGGCTTCGAGGGCCACAGCCAGGTTCTCGTAGAGAGCCATGACTTGGGCATCCTGCACCGTTTGGAGTACCAGCAGGGGTGCGAGTTTGGGGTGGCGGGCGAAAGCATCCCTGTAACTTCGGACAATGGCCCGGAGGGACGTTTCCCAATCCTGCTCATCCTCCAGGACATAGGGGCTTTCGGAGATGATCCGGCCGCGCATGAGCTCGAGAATCTCCTCCCGCCCGCTGACGTGGTTGTAGATGGATGACTGGCTGACGCCGATCCGCTTGGCCAGTTTGGGCAGGCTGAAGTCTCCTGCCTCGTCCACCAGCTCCAGGGCGGCGGTGACGAGTGCATCGATGGATATCAGCGGGACCAACGGGCGTGCCATACGGGTGTCTCCATTCAAGGTTGTAGTTACGACTCTAGCCAGAACTTTGCTTCGAGGTATTGTGCCCGGGGTCACAAGGACCTACCATAAACGAAAGCCTTTCGCTTAACGTCCGGCTCCCCCGTGAATTTCCCTCCCCAAACACTCAGAGGATCCCCATGTCTGACCTCGAAACGCGACCTCCGGCAGCAGACGCCGGCAACGGGCTCAAAAGAAATGCCATCGGCACCGGCGGCATTGCCTTCCTGGTGATCTCCGCAGCGGCTCCCCTGACCGTGATGGCTGGAGTGGCGCCCGTTGCCATCGGCGTCGGGGGCATAGGTGCTCCCATGGGCTACGTCATAGCCGGCGCAGTCCTACTGATCTTCGCCATCTCTTTCATGGCGATGACCAAGCACGTCAAAGCAGCCGGAGGCTTTTACACCTACATCACCTTGGCCATGGGCAAAACCGTAGGGCTGGCCTCAGCCATCCTGGCGATCGTTTCCTACAACTGCCTGCAAATTGGCGTCTACGGATTGTTCGCCGTCCAAACCCAAGGCATGCTCCGTGCCCTCTTTGGCTTGGACGTGCCATGGCCCGTCGTTGCACTGGCAGCCATCGCGGCCGTCTGGTTCCTTGGCTACCGGGGCATCGACGTCGGCGCGAAGGTCCTGGGTGTCCTGCTCATTGCCGAGACCGCGATCCTGACCATCATGGGCTTCGGAATCCTGGCCCGCGGTGGCGCCGAAGGCATCAGTTTCTCCTCGTTCGCCCCCGAGCACGCCTTCACCCCTGGTGTTCTTGCCATCCTCGCTGTTTGCTTCGCCGCCTTCATGGGCTTCGAATCCACCGTGCTGTACCGCCGTGAGGCGAGAAATCCGGACAAGTCCGTCCCCCGTGCAACGTACATTGCGGTGGGCTTCATGTCCGTGTTCTACGCCTTCATTGTGTGGACCGTCATTCAGGCTTTCGGCGATGGAAACGTGATCGCTGCTGCCGGTGAACTGGCCGATGGCATGTTCTTTGCCACCATCAACCAGTACGTTGGCCCCTGGGCTGAAGTGGTGATGTACGTGCTGATCGTGACCAGCGTCTACGCCTCCCAGTTGGCCTTCCACAACGCCATCAACCGCTACGTGTACATGCTCGCCAAAGACGGCGTGCTCCCCGCGTTCCTCGGCAGAACCCACCCCAAGTACAAGTCGCCGCACCGTGCCGGGCAGATTCAGACCGTCCTGGCCGCCGTCGTCATCATCATTTGTGCCATCGCCGGCGCTGACCCGTACAAGCAGCTCCTGATCTGGGTCAACACGCCGGGCATCTTCGGGATCGTGGCACTGCAGGGGCTGGTATCCGTAGCGGCGTTCATCTACCTGCGGCGCAACCCGGACGCAGCCACCAACCACCTCCTCATTCCATTGAGTGTGGCCTCTGCAGTCCTGCTGTTCGGCGTGGTGGCGTTGATCGCCGTCAACATCGAGCTCCTCACCTTTGCCGATGCCCTGACCAACACCATCCTGCTCTTGGTCACCCCTGTTGTTTTCCTCGCAGGCCTGCTGATTGCCCGCAGACTGCGCACCACCCGCCCCCACGTCTTCGCCCGGATTGGAAGCTTCGAAACCCATGACTCCTGACCTCATCATTCTTTCGAACACCATTCACACCATGGACGGGGTACCCCACCAGGAGCCTGTCCAGGCCGTCGCCATCAGCGGCGGGCTGATTGCCGCCGTCGGAAGCCGCCACGATGCCAGGCAGTGGCAACAAGCGGACACCCGAGTGGTGGACCTTGGCAACGCGACACTCACGCCGGGATTGGTGGACTGCCATATCCACCCGGTGTTTGGCCTGGATCTGACCATCGGCATCGAGCTGGCCGGCGCTGCGACCTTGGAGGAAGTCCTCCACCTACTGCAGGCAGAAGCGGCGCACTTTCGGGCAGAAGCAGCGAACGACGGCGGCTGGTTGCGTGGTTGGGGGCTGAACCCGAACGCTTTCGGAACAGTGCCGCTGCACCGAAGTGTCCTGGACCGGGTCACCGGCGATCAGCCCGCATTCATCCGCCTCTTCGACGGCCATTCGGCACTCGCCAACAGCCGGGCCTTGGAACTGGCCGGAATCCATGGCCGGTTCGACTTTGATCAAGCCTCCGAGGTGGTCTGCGACGCAGACGGTGTTCCCACCGGGCTCCTGCTCGAAGCCGCGGCCATGGAGTTGGTCCAGCGCCACATCCCGCAGGAATCGTTTGCCCGGCGCAAAGCCCGCCTCGGTGAGCTCCTGAGAGATTTTGCCCGATCGGGACTGACCGGCGGTCACATCATGGATCACAGCGAGGAATCCGCCGCACTCTTCCAGGCGTTGGAGGCCGAAGGTGAGCTTCCGTTGCGGCTCCGTTCCGCTCCCTGGTGCATGCCCGGCAGCGATGAAGCAACCTGGAAGGAACTGGCCCGCAGTATAGGTACAGGCGGACGCCGGTGGTCCGTTGAAGCCATAAAACTGTTCGTCGATGGGACCGTGGACAACGGGACGGCCTGGCTCTATGAACCTGATGTTCAAGGACAGTCCACTGCGCCGTTCTGGCCACGTCCCGAAGAATACTCCGCGGCCGTCCGCTATTTTGCCGCCCGTGGTATTCCGACTGCCACGCACGCAATCGGTGATGCAGGGGTTGACCATGTGTTGGAGGCCCTGGAATCTCTGCGTCACGAGGTACCTGCTGACGTCCTGCGCGGTGCTGTCCACAGGATTGAGCACTTGGAAACCGTGCCGGATGAGCTGGTGGCGCGCTTCCAGGGCGCGGGTGTGGTGGCAAGCATGCAGCCGACCCATTGCACCCATTACTCATTGGCTGATCACAGCGACAATTGGTCCACCCGGCTTGGCCCTGAGCGGGCGGACAGGGCCTGGCGCTGCCGGGATCTCCGCGACGTGGGTGTGACGCTGGGCATCGGCTCTGACTGGCCGATCGCCCCCTTCGAGCCGCTTCCGATCATCGCGGACGCCCAGTTGCGCCGCCGATCGGGACATCCGGACCAGCAACCCATCGCGCCATCGCAAGCCCTCACCGCACTTCAGGCGCTGGAGGGGTACACCTCCCACGCGGCCAAGGCTGCCGGGCTGTGGGACGTCTCCGGATCCATTACGGTGGGCAAACGGGCAGACTTCACTGCCTTCGAACTCGATCCACTGACCACTGCCCCGGATGAATTTGCGGCAAGCAGCGTCCTGGGAACGTTCGTGGATGGCGAGATTCAGTTCATGCTGGAACGGCTCGCGTAGGCTCTTCCGGAACGCCGGAACGCCGGAACGCTTCCTTCCCGCCAACGGAACAGGCGAGGGCTACATCCTGTTCTTCGTCTTAGCCGTAGCCGGTGCGGTCCACGGGTCTTCGGGCCAGGGGTGCCTAGGGTAGCGCCCACGCATCTCGGCCCGAACCTGGGCATAGGGACCGGACCAGAAGGATGCGAGATCATCCGTCACAGCCAACGGCCTTCCTGCCGGGGATAGCAAGTGAAACAACACGGGCACCCTGCCCTCGACGAGGCGCGGCGTGCGGTCCCAACCGAAGCATTCCTGAAGCTTGACCGCCACCACCGGGCGGCCGCCGTCGTGACCCGTACCGCGGCGGGCTGTGCCGCCGTCCACAACCGGGCCGTCCACAACCGGGCCGTCCACATTCTCCGGGTAGTCGATCCGGATACGCGAACCGCTCGGCACCACCAAGCGCTCCGGCACGAGGTCCTCAAGCCGCGCGGCGTCCGGCCATGGGAGCAGGCGTCGCAAGGGGTCAACGAGGTTGATGGAGCTCGCCGCGGCACCAGTGGCCAACGCCTCCATTTCCGGGCCCAACCATTCATCAAGCCTTGACAGCAGTGCGGACTCGCTGACGTCAGGCCAGGGATTCCCGAGTTCACGGTGCACCATTCCAAGGCGCCGGCGCAAGGAATCGGCTGCCGTTGACCAGCCGATCATGGACAACCCCTGCTTCTCCAACGCCCTGGACACCGCGCTGCGCCCGGACTCTGCGGTGGGACGGACGGGCGTGGAGGACAACACTATCGCGCCCAGACTGCGTTCCAACCTGGCCATCACCCGGCCCTGCTCGAACTTTGCCTGCACCTTCTCCGTGAGAAGGCCCGGGGCGACGGCTGCCGCCAGTTCAGCCGACAACGGCGCGGCAGAACGGATGACGGCGCCCGTTCCCGCCGCATCCCGTCCTTGCGCGCGCGACACCTCGGCCACGGCAAGCCAATCATGCCCGGACAGTGAACTCCCGGCAGGGAGCCCGGCCCGTGTCCCGGACGAGAGCAAATATGTTGTGGACCCGTCACCGGGTACGCGTCTGGCTATACGGTCCGGGAATGCCAGCGCCACCACAAAGCCGGGCGCTTCCCTCGCCGTGATGTCTGCGGCGGGTCGAAGAGGCACGACTCCGGCGACCTCCAGCCCTATCCGCGATTCGTTCCCGACCAGCGCCTCCATCCGCTTGACGTCCTCCGCGAAACGTCGGGTCCCAGGGTCTGAACCCGAGCGCAGCGTGGAGAGCAGCTTTGTCAGGTCAGCACCGGTGGCTCTGTGGTCCCCGGACACGATTGCCACGGTTTCAGCGGTGACGCGTCGGCCCGCCACCGCAGATCCTTCCAATAGGGCCCGGGCAAGCCGTGGATCAGCGGGGATGCGGGCCAAAGTCTTGCCCACGGCGGTGACTGTTCCGTCCCCGCCTACGGCGCCCAGTTCACGCAGGACCTCCACGGCGTCGTTCATGGCGGCGGCAGGCGGTGTGTCCGGGAGCTTCAGGCCGGAACCTCCGGGCGCACCCCAGCACGCCAGAACCAAGGCAGCTCCGGTAAGGTCCGCAACCGCGATTTCGGGCGTCTGGTGCGCTGGAGCCGCAGCATACGCCTGCGGGTCGTAGCAGCGAACCACGGTGCCCGGCCCCTGTCGCGCTGCACGGCCTGCACGTTGATCGGCCGATGCACGGGAACAAGAGACGGTCACGAGTCCTGACATGCCGCGGCCTGCGTCCCGCCGTGGTTCCCTTGAAAGCCCCGAGTCAATGACCAAACGTACGCCAGGGACCGTTAGGGACGATTCCGCCAAGGACGTGGACACAATGATCCGGGGTGACCCGCCGGGTTCCCGGCCTGATACCGCCCGGTCCTGGGCTTCCGGACCGATCTGGCCGTGCAACTCGAGCACCTCCACACTGTGGGGCAGCTGCCCGCGAAGGCGGGATGCGACGTCGGAAACTTCCCGGGCGCCCGGGAGGAAAACCAAGGCGTCAACCTCTGAGTGCCGGTTGAGGGCCGCCATGTAGGCAGCCGCCGCAGTGCTGGCCACGTGATCGATAAAACTCCGGGACACTCCCCGGGCATCCAGTCGATGCTCCCGGGCAGGAGCCCATTGAACCTCCAGCGGGTGTAACGCCGAAGGACAGTCGACCACCGTAGCCGGCCCGCCGCCGTCGAGCCCTGTTCCGCCCTGTCCCAGCAGCGCGGCAAAACGCGGCGCGTCGAGAGTGGCGGACATGGCCACCAGTGTGAGGTCGCCCCGCAACTCGCGGACCTCGGCGAGCATGCCCACCAGGAGATCTGTTTCGAGCCCGCGTTCGTGCACTTCATCCAGGACCACAGCATGGACGTCCTCAAGTCCCGGGTCGGCCAGAAGGCGCCGTAAAAGAATACCTGGAGTGACGAATTCCACCGCCGTGTTCCGGCTGAGTTTGCTTTCACCCCGGACGGTGTAGCTCACCCTGTCGCCCAGGCGGCTTCCGTCCAAGGAGGCCAAGCGGCGTGCGGCTGAGCGGGCCGCCACACGGCGCGGTTGGGTCACGACGACGCGCGGCCGGCCGTGAATCTGTCCCGACACGAGATTGGCGAGCAGCGGTGGAACCAGTGTGGTTTTGCCCGTACCCGGAGGCGCCTGAACCACGGCAACTCCTCCAATCGCTGCCGCTCCCCCCATCGCTGCGTTCCCGCCAAGCGCTGCCTTTCCGCCGAGGACAGGGCCGCCGTCGGTCTGGTTCGTCAAGGCGGCAGTGAGGTTCGGGAGGGAATCAGCAAAGATCAGCCCCTTACCCATGGTGTCCAGTCTGAAAGTCACCTGACCATTGTCCCTGCTGCGGGACACAGAAAAGGCCATGCCCGTCAAGGGGAGCATGGCCTTTCCTGTGGTGCAGCGAGTTATGGTGCTGCGACTTTAAGGAGCAGCACCCTCGCGAAAAGCGGCGTCTCTAGCCGATCGTGGAGGCATCAATGACGAAGCGGTAGCGGACATCCGAGGCAAGGACGCGCTCGTAAGCGTCGTTGATCTTGCTGGCCGGGATGACCTCGATCTCCGCGCCAAGGCCGTGCTCCGCGCAGAAGTTCAGCATTTCCTGGGTCTCGCGGATCCCGCCAATCGCGGAACCGGCAAAGCGACGGCGACCCGCAATCAGCGAGAAAACGTTCACCGGAAGGGGTTCGGCCGGTGCGCCAACGTTGACCAAAGTGCCGTCGAGCGTCAGCAGCTGCAGGTACGCGCTGATGTCGATGGAGGCGCTGACGGTGTTGATGATGAGGTCGAAAGTGCCTGCGAGATCCTCGAACGTGGAGGGATCGCTGGTGGCGTAGTAGTGGTCGGCGCCGAGCTTCAAGCCGTCTTCCATCTTCTTCAGCGACTGCGAGAGCACGGTCACCTCCGCACCCATGGCGTCGGCAATCTTCACAGCCATGTGGCCGAGTCCGCCAAGACCCACCACGGCAACCTTCTTGCCGGGGCCGGCACCCCAGTGGTGCAGGGGCGAGTAAGTGGTGATGCCGGCGCACAGCAGCGGAGCGGCGACGTCGAGGTCCAATCCTTCCGGAATGGTGACCACGAAGTCTTCATTCACCACGACGTTGCTGGAATAGCCGCCCTGGGTGATGGTGCCGTCGCGGTCAACGGCGCCGTAGGTGCCCACGTTTCCCTTGAGGCAGTACTGCTCTTCTCCCGCCAGGCAGTTCTTGCACTCCTTGCAGGAGTTCACCATGCAGCCGACGCCAACGCGGTCGCCCACTTTGAGCTTGGTGACGTCCGAGCCGACCTCGGTGACAATGCCGGCGATTTCGTGGCCAGGGGCCAAGGGATACTGCTGCGGTCCCCAGTCACCCCGGACTGTGTGGATGTCAGAATGGCAGATACCCGCGAACTTGATGTCAATGTGGACGTCGTTCGGGCCCACCTCGCGGCGTTCGATGGTGGTTAGAGTCAGGTCGCCCGTGGCCGAGGGGGCAGCATAAGCGTTAGCGGTAGGCATGTTTCTCCTGCGTGGTTCACTTTGTTGGATAACTCCATCTAACCCTGCTTCCCGGAACGGAAGGAGTCACTGCTGTTAGGGGTAATGACAGGGACTCCCTCAGCGGGCTGGAAGTCTTACCGTTAAAGCATGGACAACCGGACCGAAACGCGCGACTTCCTCTCCACCCGGAGGGCGAAGATCACACCGGAGCAAGCGGGACTTGCCGCTTATGGCGGCAACCGCCGCGTGCCGGGCCTCCGTCGCGGCGAGGTGGCCATGCTGGCCGGTGTAAGTGTGGAGTATTACACCCGCTTGGAGCGGGGAAACCTCGCAGGGGTCTCGGAAAACGTGCTGGAATCCTTAGCGAACGCCTTGCAGCTCGACGACGCCGAACGCGCCCACTTGTACGATCTCGCCCGTGCGGCGAGCGACGGCGGCAGGTCCAGACGCCGTCCGGTGCGGAAGCAGGCCATCCGCCCTGGCGTTCAACTCACTTTGGATGCGATCAGCGGATCGCCCGCCTTCATCCGCAACGGTCGTTTGGATCTGCTGGCCACCAATGCCCTGGGCCGTGCTCTGTATTCGGACATTTACGACAGTCCCGCCGGGCCGCCCAACCACGCCCGGTTCCTTTTCCTCGATCCTCGCAGCCGTGACTTCTACGCGGACTGGGAACGCGCGGCCAACGACACCGTGGCTATCATGCGGACGGAGGCGGGCCGGGATCCCTACGACCGGGGACTCAGCGACCTGGTGGGCGAACTATCCACCCGCAGCAAAGAATTCCGGGTCCGCTGGGCCTCTCACAATGTCCGCCAGCACTTCACCGGTAAGAAGCACTTCCGTCACCGGACGGTGGGCGACCTCCACTTGCTGTACGAAGCCCTGGAACTGTCTGCTGACGCGGGCCTGACTTTGACTGTGTACAACGCCGAACCCGGCACCGGCACGGACGACGCTCTGAAATTGCTCGCAAGCTGGGCGGCGACGACTCTTGCAAGATCTGAGGATTCAGGGCTTGTCCGGGACGTACACACCAAGTAATTCACCAATGTCACCAGGAATCGTGGCCGTACTTTCAAGATCACCAGAACAAAATGACCCGCTCTCCACGGGCGATGTCTCAGTGGGGTCCATGGCGAAAGGCTGATCGAGGTTGATCGTTTGTCATTGGGGCATTGACCGGGGGTATTCGGGACGCAAATAATGGGGGAAGCGCTTTCCAGTGACATGCCCTGATGTGGAGACAACGACGTGAATCCCCAGCACAGCCTCAACTACGACTACTCCCCGTGGACTTTTTGGGACTCTGCCTCAGAAACAGAACGCGCGGCGCAGGATGACTACCACAAGCACTTTGCAGAACGGGGCGGAATAGATATTGGTGACCGGGCCTTCCTGGCTCCCTTGGCAAACATTGATCCCGAGACGCTGACGATTGGCGCAGATTCCTTCATCGCGGCCCACGCCTACGTTACGGGCACCATCACCCTTGGTGACGACTGCACCGTCAATGCGTTCAGTGTGATTCGAGGCAATATCACCGCGGGCAACGGAGTTCGGATCGGCGCCCACACATCCATTCTGGGTTTCAACCACTCCATGGAGCCGTCCGAACCGGTCTTCAAGCAGCCGCTCACCAGCAAAGGCATCACCATAGGTGACGACGTCTGGATTGGTTCGAACGTGGTGATTCTGGACGGAGTCTCAGTTGGGTCGCACGCCGTGGTGGCCGCCGGGGCGGTAGTGACCAAGGACGTCCCTGAATGGGCCATAGTGGGCGGAAACCCCGCGCGACGAATCAGGGACAGACGTGACGCAGTAATCCGGGCGACAACGGAAGAGGCACCGTTCGACGACGGGTTGCTGGCTGAGCTGGCGGCCTTCGCGAACGCTGCCCGCGCCGATGCTCCAGCCATACTTTCGAGGAGTTGGGTTCCTGAAACCGGTGGCGTTTACGTAGACCGGCCAGGTGCTGCCCCCACTGTCAGGGCCCACTGCGACGCGATTGAAATCGCGGACCTGCTGTTGGGTTCCGTACCTTCACAACTGTCTCAGGACGAACACGTTGCGCGGCTCCGCAAGCTACAAGACCCGGTGACCGGCCTGGTTCCAGAGTTCGGATCCGAGACTCAAGGAGTATCGACACTCACCTTCGGCAGCGGTCCCACTACCTACCATGTGCTCTCCGTTGGCTACGCCCTGGACCTTGCCGGCAGTGGCTTCGAGCATCCGATCCATGCCATTGCAGACATGAGTCCGGAGGCCCTGTTGTCATCATTGAATGCTCTGCCGTGGACGAAGGAAGCATGGGAATCCGGCGCATGGGTGGATGCCTGGGGGACGGCAGCGTACTGGAATCTCGCTCAATCGCATCCGAACACCCCGGGCGCTCTTGAGGCGCTGTTCGGTTGGTTGCAGACCCGTGTCAACGTCACAGCTGGAACATGGGGCACCCCGACGGTGGATAACCGGTTGAAGGTGGTCAATGGCTACTACCGGTTGACACGCGGCACGTTTGCCCAATTCGGCGTGCCGGTTCCTCACGTTGAGCGGCTTGTAGACACAGTTCTGGCGCACTCGGCGGAGCCCCGCTACTTCGCCTGTGGCCGGCAGAACGCCTGCAACGTCCTGGACGTCGTGCACCCCCTATGGCTGGCCTCCAAGCAGACCTCCCACCGCCGGGAGGACGCCAAAGCTTGGGCAAAGACACAGCTCAAACAGGCACTTGTGCGGTGGCGGACCGGTGAGGGAATGGCTTTCAGCGCTGCCCCCGAAAGTGGTCACCAGGCTCTCCCCACCCTGCAGGGCACAGAGATGTGGTTGGCAATCATCTGGTACCTGGCTGACCTTCTCGGCTGTGCTGAAGCCCTCGGATACCGGCCCCGGGGCGTCCACAGGCCTGAACCTGCGTACGTGCTTCCCACGCTGTAGGCCCCCGCCAGGAAATCCACCTATTGCCTCCAAAGGCGAGGCCGCCTGGCATTGCTTACCGTGGCAAATGCGGTGAGAATTCCGGCGGCTAATAATGTCTGACCCCAGTGAAATGATTAATTCATGGAGAAACTGGCGCAGTTGATGGCATCTTGGGCGGAACCGTCCCCTGCTGTTGCTGCTCTGGCTGCTATTCGGTCACAGCGCGTCGTGAGCATGCCGCGGGTGGTCAAGGCAGGGTTCAAGGATTCGACGCCGTACATCACCGTGCTGGAACATTTCCATGGAACTGGATTGGCCAGCGGTGCTGGCCGTTTCGAGGGCGGCAGGCGGCCCAAGGACTCTGGGCGGGTCAACAGTACTGGCCCGGTCAACGGTGCGGAGTCTGCCGACGCCAAAACCACGGACACCGGTTCCACGGGCGGCACGGAGGTAGATGCTTCGGCAATCAATGCCGGATCGGTGTCCGGCCCACGGCCGGACGCCTGGTTCGGCTCTGGCCCGGACTCCACCTTGGTTCCTGATCAGCCGATCGAGCGTCCGCACGGGCAGCGTCCTGGACCCGTTGCGGTTTCGGGAGTGGTGCTGGGTGAACTTCTACAAGACGCTGCTGCACTTCTGGACGCAGCGCGCTTGTCCGTCACCGATGAGGTGCGGTTGTTGGGGTTTGTTGAGGCTGCTGATTTCGCGGGCAGGGTCGAGGAGATGTCCCGTTCGGTGGAGTATTTGCAGGTGGTCGCGGCCCAGGCTGTGGAACGGACCCGCACAGA
>NZ_LNUV01000006.1:0-32620 GCF_001512285.1 Arthrobacter sp. EpRS71
CCAAAACATCGGCTTCATCCTCGAACCCCACGGCTTCTTCAACCAAAACCCCACCCTCAACCTCCCCACCGGAACCACACCAACCACCACCAACGACACCTGCTGCCACACCACCAACCCATAAGCAGTACTGCTCTACGTTTCACTGAGACCCCGGAGACTGCCAAGGCAGGCCGAGCCGCCATGGCAGTCTCCGGGCCCTCACCCTCTCTTACGTTTTCCGGCCAGCACGTCCCCAGCCCGGCACCTTTCCCAGCCCAGCTCCGTGGCACCACAGTGGACACGGTAGTCACCTGTGCCCCGTTCGGCTCAGCGAACGCCTTCGCATAGCAGCGCACCGGGCCATCCCACCCACGTGCGCCGGGCAATCGCCCCACGTATGGCCCTGATGTTCCATCTACAAACGGGATTTCCCTGTACTTACATGCGCGCTCTTAAACGCGTGCTCCGAAGGGCGTGCGGGGGATCCGTCCTTTGCGCCGGCGATCTGCCGGCGTCACTACGTATCCGACACACAACGTTGTCAAAGGAAGATTGCCATGAGCCAAAATAGTTTGGATGAAGCCGATCATCTGAAACGGTCCATCAACTGGAAACAGGGGATGGCCATCGCCCTGGGCGTGCCCTTGCTGATTTTGCCGTCCCTGGGCTACATACCCATGTATCTTTCTGCTGCAGCAATCCTTATTTGGGGATTATCCGTGGTTCAGGGCTTCATCCAGAATGCCGCCTATGCAGAAATGGCCACTACCTTTCCCAAGGTGTCTGGTTTGCCCGGATTTGCACAGCACGTATTTCGCACCGAGAACTACAAGGGCAAGTACGACAAGGGCAAGCTGATCGGCGGCTTCACTGCTTGGAGCTACTGGTTTGGCTGGAGTCCCATCATGGCCATCTTTTCGATCCAGGTAGGCAATTATCTGCATGGGCTGTTTCCGGCCCTGGGCAACGTGTTCACCGAATATCAACTCGCTCTGATCGCGGGTGTGGTGATTTTCGCGGCGTTGTTCGCCGTGAGCTGGTTCGGTCTCAAGGATGGCGCAATCCTCAGCTACGTCCTCGCGGCTATTTCCCTCATCCCCTTGGTTGTCCTGGCGGTGGCCCCGTTTGCAACGGGCCACGTTGAGATGATCAACATCACCGGCAATTGGTGGCCGACGGACTGGGCCTGGGACGGGCACCATATCCTCATCCTCTTCGGCATCTTTGGGATCGCACACTGGAGTGCCTGCGCCTGGGAAACTGCGGCCATCTACGGGCCGGAATATAAGAATCCGTCCAAGGACGTCCCCAAAGCACTGTTGGCGTGCGGGATCATCTGCCTGTTCTTGTATGTCATGCTCCAAGCGGGCGTGATCGGTGTCCTGGGCGTTGATGGTGTGATCGCGGAGCGGGTATCGCCCTTGATCCCCGTCGCCCAAGCCGTTTTCGGGCGGGCGGGCACAATAGTCACCATCATCATGCTCATCGCCGCAATGATCCTGATCATCCAAACCGCCTATTTGGGCTCCACCCGGGCCATGCACTCCATGTCGGTAGAGGGTAACCTTCCCAAGATTCTTGGCCGTACCAACAGCAGGGGAACTCCGTGGGTTGCCATGCTGGTTGGCGCAGCCTTCAACCTGGCTTTTATTTCCATGAACAGTGCCGCAGCGATCCTCGGCGCCTCGGCCATTGGGTACACAGTGGCTCACGGCATCAGCCTGTTCGCCTATGTGAAAGCCAATGGTCCTGCTTTCGCAGGCTTGGAGAGGCCTTTCAAGGCACCCAAGAACTGGAAAATCATGGGCTTGATCTTTGGCCTGTTCAACGTTCCGCTCTGCGTCGTCGGAGTGGTCTATGTCAACAGCTTGGAAATCGGTTGGACCCCAACCTGGGTCGCCTTCATGGTGTTGGCCCTGTACTTGCCCATTTGGCTGTATACCCAGCACGAGTTGCGGCGCCATCAGAAGAATGGTGCCACTCCAAGCGCCTCAGCCGACCTGGCCGAAGATGATGCCGCCATTATGGTTACCGATTCCCGCTAACGGAGCCAGCCTCCAGCAGGTCCAAAGTGTGGCCGGCCGGCAGCCGTTTGTGCCTGCCGGCCGCGCCTGGACCACCCCTGTCCAGAACCTCAACTCCCGTACTAAACCCGTCCCCGCCGAAGGAGACCCCCCGTGCTGGCACCTTTCCTTAGCATCCCTGTCAGTCTGTTTCTTGCTGCCGGCACCATTTTTTGCCTTACCAAGGCATTGACGGGCCGCGCCGGGTTACCCCGGTGGAACTACGGTGTTCACGCGCTCATGGCGTTGGGGATGCTGGGCATGGTCTGGCATGGCGTCGATCTGCCACTTCTACCGCAGGTGCTGCTGTTCGGTGTCGCCTCCTTTTGGTTCTTGCTGCAGGCGGTGTCCCGGGCCGAGTTCTCGCTGCTGTGCCACACCCGTTCCGGGAGAATCCGTTGTTTCTATCATGCCGCCATGCTGGCGGCGATGGTCTTCATGCTTCTCCTTCCCCATGCAGCAGCTGTCCAAGACACGTCATCCGTTGCTGCTGGTCAGACCGCGAGTGGGCCTCATGCCGGGCATGCGCTGACTCCGGCTGCTGCATCAGGGTCCGCTTTCAATGTGCTGTGGATGCAGCCCGCCGCGCAATTGCTCGCCATCGTTTTCGCCGTCGCCGTCCTCATTTGGCTGCTGCCGGTACGGCGCATCGCGGCCGGTCTCCGGGGTGGAAGGGCGCCCGGAATGAGGACCGTATCCCGGCCTCTTCCGATCATTCTTGAACGATCCTATGAGGCGGGGGCAGCGTTAACGATGTCGCTGATGTTCGCTGCCGCCAGTATGTAGACCTAAGTCATGCCTCGAACCCACGGGCTGATCCGCCCCTCAACCATGCGCTTCCACGAAGCCCCAGCATAGGAGTCACCATGCCCATTGCAACCCCAGAGATTTATTCCGAGATGATCGATCGCGCGAAGGCTGGCGGTTTCGCTTTCCCTGCGGTCAACGTGACGTCGTCGCAGACTCTGAACGCTGCGTCACCCGCCCGGTGGCCGGGCACATGCTCGCCAACTACGACGGCGTGCTGAAGATCGACGGCGAAATGGGCAACAAGAAGACCTACGATCCCCGCGTGTGGGGTGCTTCGGCCGAAGCCGGCATGGCCGCGCGCATCGTCGAAGCCGCCCAGCAGCTCGGATCGGTCGGCAAGACCTTCTAATGTCTGACGAATTCCGCAGAAACCTGATGGGGCCGGAGCCAACACTCCTGCCCGCCGAAACCGAGATCTACCAGCACCTTGCCCTCGGCAAGGAGGCGCTGGATCTTGTGGAGAAGAACCCCACGTCGTCCCTCCTGTGGGCCATCCTCGCAGAGGAAGCCTGGGCGGAAGGCCGGACCATCGAGTCCTACGCCTACGCCCGCGTTGGCTACCACCGCGGCTTGGATTCCCTGCGCCGTAACGGCTGGCGCGGCGTCGGACCCATCCCCTGGGAGCACGAGCCCAACCAGGGCTTCCTGCGTGCCCTTTACGCCCTGGGCCGTGCGGCCTCCGCCATTGGCGAGGCTGAAGAGCCGGAGCGGATCGAGAAGTTCCTGAACGACTCGGACCCCAAAGCCAAGGCAGCGCTCGAGGCCCGCTAGGAACCCAAGCACGAAAACGACGGCGACCCTCACCAAAAGGTGAGGGTCGCCGTCGTCGTTATGTGTGCGTTGCGGGGCCTGATCTGCGCGGTAACCCGGACGTTTGGGGCGTAAAGCGGGCCTCACAACGAAGGGGTGTGCGTTGCGGGGCCTGATCTGCGCGGTAACCCGGAGGTTTGGGGCGTATAGCGGGCCTCACAACGAAGGGGTGACTAGGCCTTGCGGGGAATGCCCGTCCGGGCCATGGCCTCAGCGTAGGCACCGTGGATGGCGTCCAGGTACTCCTGCTGGCGGGCCGGGGTGCCGGCGAAGGAGCGGCCACCGAGCGAGCGGACCTTGAAGGTCTTGAAGCCACGGCGGGCAATGCTGGCAGGAGCAGCCTTCATGAGCTGGTCTGCCAAACGGTGTGCCTCGTTGCCGTGGGCCACCAAGGCGGAGGTGCGCGGCAGGAGCTGCAGAAGGCGCAGGAGCGGCTTGAGGCCCTCGGTGATGTTGGCAGGCGTCAGTTTGCCCGGTTCCTCGGAAGGTTCAATCCACGGGTACGCGTTCCAGGGCATCATGAGCTCGGGGCGCAGGCCCAGCTGCCACTGCATGCCCAGCATGCGGGTGGTGGCTTCTTCGTCGCCCGGGGTGATGAAACCCTCGCCGGTGTTGGTGCGCTGATTGGAGAAAAGGCTGACGATTCGGCAGTCATCCATGCTGTGGGCGGGGTCGATGTAGAGGACCTCGCTGCCCGGCTTCTGCACCTTGATGGAGTCGCACAGCTCGTTGACCTCGGCAATGTGCGGTTCGTAGCGGCGGTTCCAGAGGATTTCTTCGGGTGATTCAGTCGCCAGTTCTTGCATCAGGGGTTAGGTCTCCTAGGTGTTACAGCGCACCGTTCCAAGGTGCCGCGGGCATGCCGCAGCCAAACCTCAAAGGGTGCTGTTGGGGGCTAACTAACCTTACCGGACTATGGGGGTGAACGGGGCCTTGTTCGGCGCGCCTTCTGAATGCGACGCGGCGTGTTGCCGGCAAATGTGATGGACATCCATGTCCTCGATGCTCGACGTGCCGGGGCGCGAACGGGCCAGTATGTCGCAGTATTGTCGCAGCTCAGGAGCCTTAGTGTTGACTTTGCGTCCGCCGGGTGATGTGTTGAACACAACGGCTTTTGGGGGAAGCCGGCGTGGCACCCCCATACCTAGGACCCGATCCGGGGCCGCAGCATAGAAACTACCGTGGGGGTAAAAGTGGTTGCTACACAAGAAGCGTCAGCTGGGACAACACCGAAGGGCAACGCACCAAAGGTCCGCGCGATCCTGGCCGGTGGCCTGGTACTCGGAGTGGGGGCCGCGATCACACTGGCGGCGTGGAACAGTTCCGAATTCGGGCAAGGCACCTTCACCGCCGGCTCGTTCAATCTGCAGGGCAGCACTAACGGCACCACGTTCACCGAAAACCCGGTGGACTCGCCTGCCACCCTCGGCTTCACCACCAACCCGGCCAACCTTGCCCCCGGGGATGTCGTCAGCGCCCCGTTCGCCGTCCGTTTGGATGCGTCCTCCAGCAACGACGCCACAGTTTTGGTGTCAACCTCCGGTTCAACGGGTGCGCTAACGGGCCTGACCTACGAACTGACGCAGACCTCCGGCTTCGGTTGCGGTGAAGCCGTCACCGAAACGCTGGTGGCCAGCGGACAGACCTTGGGTTCGACGCCGGCAGATGTCACCTTCGCGTTGAGCCAGGGGGCCGGGTCGGATCCCGGTGCGGCAGTAAATCTTTGCTTCACGGTGACGGCCGGATCAACGCTTCCGCAAGCCCAGACCGGAAGTACCACCTGGGAATTCGCGGCCACTTCGGAGTAGCCCGTGGGCCGACGACGAGCTGCAAACCACCGTGGTGCGACGTTGCTCCGGCTGCGGGCTGTCCTGGCCGGGGCCTTGGTGCTGGGAGTGGGGAGTTCGGTAACCCTCGCCGCGTGGACTGACAGTGATCAGGCAACGGGCTCCTTTGGCGCGAGTGTCTTTGCCACGGAATCCACAGCGGCCAAACCCTACGTAGCCAGCGGACCCTGGGCAGCCAATGACACCGCGCCCGGCGCCAGCTTGTTATTCCAAGCAACGGCGATGAGTCCCGGGACTGTCTTTTACGCGCCCTTCGCGATCAGGACCACGGAAAAGTCCATTGAGGGGACGGTGGCCTTGGGGATTCCTGCCGTGGCCAGCAGCGGCACCGGCGTAGCCGACCTTGGCGCGGCACTGCGGTACCGCGTGGTGCGGTCTGCGAGTTGCGATGCCGCTGCGTTCAGCGGCACGCCGGAGTTTGTGGTGGGCAGCGACGGAGCCAAGCCGCTGACTCAAGGCCAGGCGGCCGGCGTCGTGAATCCCTTGGCCGCGGCGACTGCCAACCAACCGGGGGTGCCCACCCACTTCTGCTTCGAAGTGAGCCTGCCCGCCGGGGCGAACACCGCCCTGCAGGGTCATACCGCCACCGTCACCTGGCCGTTCACGGCTACCTCCACCACATGAGAAGCCGCGGAGCCCGGCTGCGCAACGCCATACTGAACATCGCGGCGGCCGGGGGAGCGGTCTGCATTATTGCCGTGCTCGGCGCTGTGCTGTTCAACATCTCCCTGATCATGTTCAAGACCGGATCCATGGCGCCGGCCATACCGGCAGGATCCTTGGCCGTGGTGCAGGCAATCCCGGCGTCGGATGTGAGTGTGGGCGATGTGGTCACCGTGGACCGTCCCGGGAAACTGCCCATCACGCACAGGGTGCAAACGGTGCAGCCTGGCGAGGGTACAACGCGGATCATCACCATGAAAGGTGATGCGAACGCCCAGGATGATCCGGAGCCCTATGTGGTGGACCAAGTGCGCGTGGTGCTCTGGTCCGCGCCGGGCTTGGCGTACCCACTGGCGGCGACGGCCACTCCCTTGGCTCTGGGCGCCACTACCGTAGCGGTGTCCGCGTTGGTGACGTGGGTGTTGTGGCCGCGGCAGGTCAAAGAACGGCAGGTCAAAGAACACGGGCGCCGGCGGGCAGCAGGCAGCCGCAAAAAAGGAGGTCAGGAAAAGAAGGCCACCGCGGGGGCAGCCCTGATCCTGGTGCCGGCGTTCCTCATTCCGCTCTCCGGGGCAACGGGCCAAACGGAGGCTTCCTGGCAGCGGAGCAACCCGGCGCCGGCGTCCTTGGGGGCGCTGACTGTCCCGGCCCCGGTGCTGAATGGTCCGTGCTCCTACAACCCCGGTGTTCTTGGGCTGGGTGCCTACGTGCGGATCCGGTGGCTCCCACCCAGCACTTACAGCCTGGCTGACGCGGAGGTGCAGGCATCCACCAGCGGACTGGGCTCGGCGCTCGCGCCCCTGACGGGTTTCAGCTTCACCGGCAGCAATACCACCGGGAATGCCCTCACCGGCTACGTCACGGATGTGCCCACCAACCTGTTGGGCGGGTTGCTGGGCCTGGGCACGGAGCTGCAGTTGGCAATCGTGGTCAAGCGGTACACCTGGACCTCGCAAGCCGCATCCGTTGCCAGCAACGCAGGTTTGGTGGCTGGCCTGGGCGGCTCGTGCCGGAATCTGACGTAACAACGCGGCCCAAGGGGCACAGCGGCCACGCACTAAACTTCACCGAACCGCCGTCGTGCAGTCCTTGACACAAAGTATTCCAGTGCAATCGGCTAAACTTGGCTGGTAAGAGCCCCGAACTCTTGCGCAGGTCGCCGCCCGCGGTGAACTGCACCGGTAATGTCGGGGCATTCTCATGTACGGCGCCTGACTCTGGTGGTCCAACCGGAGCGGGCCCGAAAGAATGGGGGAGGATCCCATGCCCGCTATCGTGATCGTCGGAGCCCAGTGGGGCGACGAAGGCAAAGGCAAAGCAACCGATCTGCTCGGTGGCCGCGTTGACTACGTGGTCAAGCCCAACGGCGGTAACAACGCCGGGCACACCGTGGTTGTTGGCGGTGAGAAGTATGAGCTGAAGCTCCTTCCCGCGGGCATCCTGAGCCCCAACGCAATTCCCATTATCGGCAATGGCTGCGTGGTGAACCTGGAGGCACTTTTCCAGGAGATCGACGGCCTTGAAGCCCGCGGTGCGGACACGTCCCGCCTGCGTGTTTCGGCCAACGCCCACCTGGTTGCGCCCTACCACCAGGTGCTGGACAAGGTGACCGAACGCTTCCTCGGCAGCCGCGCCATCGGCACCACCGGCCGCGGCATTGGCCCGGCGTACATGGACAAGGTGGCCCGCCTGGGCATCCGTGTCCAGGACGTCTTTGACGAGTCCATCCTCCGCCAGAAGGTGGAAGGTTCGCTGCGCCAGAAGAACGAGCTGCTGGTCAAGGTGTACAACCGCCGCGACATCGTGGTGGACGAGATCGTGGAGTACTTCCTGTCCTTCGCCGAGCGCCTGCGTCCGCTGGTTATCGACAGCACACTTGTCCTCAACAACGCCCTGGATGAGGGCAAGGTTGTGCTCATGGAAGGCGGCCAGGCAACGTTCCTGGACGTGGACCACGGCACCTACCCGTTCGTCACCTCGTCCAACCCCACCGCCGGCGGTGCATCCGTGGGCTCGGGCATTGGCCCCACCCGCATCTCCCGCTCCATCGGCATCATCAAGGCCTACACCACCCGTGTTGGCGCCGGCCCGTTCCCCACGGAACTGTTTGACGACATGGGTGTCTACCTGCAGAAGACCGGCGGCGAGTTCGGTGTAAACACCGGCCGCCCCCGCCGCTGCGGTTGGTACGACGCCGTCCTGGCCCGCCACGCTTCCCGCGTCAACGGCTTCACGGACTACTTCGTCACCAAGCTGGACGTGCTCACCGGCATCGAGCAGATCCCGGTCTGCGTTGCCTACGAGGTTGACGGCGTGCGCCACGACGAGATGCCCATGACCCAGACCGAGTTCCACCACGCGGTCCCCATCTTCGAGTACTTCGACGGCTGGACCGAGGACATCACCACGGCCCGTACCCTGGAGGATCTCCCGGAGAACGCCCGCAACTACGTGCTGGCACTGGAGAAGCTCTCCGGTACGCGCTTCTCCGCCATCGGAGTGGGCCCGGACCGCGACCAGACGATCGTTGTCCACGACCTGATCAACGACTAAGCAGTAGCAAGTTCACGACGACGGCGGGTCACCCTGGTTCCTCACGGAACCGGAGGTGATCCGCCGTTTTAGTCGGGACTGATTTCGACGTGAAGGTGAGTACATGAGCACAGCGACTGACGACGGAGTCGGGTTCCGTTCCCGGCGTGGACCCATTCTGATTGCGCTGATGTTGGCCACGGGACTGGTGGCGATCGACGCCACCATTGTTGCCACGGCCGTGCCGTCCATTGTGGAGGACATCGGCGGTTTCGCCTCGTTCCCGTGGCTGTTTTCGGCCTACCTGTTGGCGCAGGCAGTGTCCGTACCTGTTTACGCCAAGCTCTCGGACGTGGTGGGCCGTAAGCCGATGATCCTGGGTGGAATCGGGCTTTTCCTGCTGGGTTCGATTTTGTGTGGCCTGGCCTGGAGCATGCCGGCGCTCATTGCCTTCCGCGTGCTCCAAGGACTCGGGGCCGGGGCGGTCCAGCCGGTGGCGATCACGATCGCCGGCGACATCTATACCTTGGCGGAGCGGGCAAAAGTCCAGGGATATCTGGCGAGTGTGTGGGCTGTTTCTTCGGTGGTGGGACCCACGCTGGGAGGTATCTTCGCCTCGCTGGGTATCTGGCGCTGGATCTTCCTGATCAACATCCCGCTGTGCCTGCTGGCGGGTTGGATGCTCCTGCGCACGTTCCACGAGAACGTGGAGCGGACCAAGCACCGGATCGACTACTTCGGAGCAGGGCTGCTGACCATTTCGTTGAGCCTGCTGATCCTCGGCGCCCTTCAGGGCGGCCAGGCATGGGCTTGGGACTCCGCGATCAGCATCTCCGTTTTTGCCGGCGGAGCCGTGTTGTTCGTTTCTTTTCTCTTGGTGGAAAGGAAGGCGGCAGAGCCGATCCTGCCACCATGGGTGGTCTCCCGCAGGCTGCTGGCCACCACGGCGATGATCTCTTTCGGCGTTGGCGCAGTCATGCTCGGGATTACTACGTACGTCCCCACGTTCCTTGAAGGGTCGCTGCAGACCTCACCTCTTCTGGCTGGTCTCGCCCTGGCGGCGCTGACCATTGGCTGGCCCATCAGTGCCTCGCAAGCCGGCCGGTTCTATCTCCGGATCGGATTCCGGAACACGGCCATGATGGGCATCGCCATCACGGTGATCGGCGCAGCCGTCCTCGCCCTCACCGCGTCCACACCCAATGTTCTGCTGGTGGCTGTGGCTTGCTTCATCGTTGGGCTCGGACTGGGGCTGGTGGCAACGCCGAGCCTTATTGCCGCGCAAACCAGCGTCGAATGGAATGAACGCGGCGTAGTCACGGGTACCAACCTCTTTGCGCGGTCAATCGGCAGTTCCCTTGGTGTGGCCGTTTTCGGTGCCATTGCCAACGCCATCTATGCCAGCAGTCCCAGCGGTGGTCCCGATCCGCAAACTACTGGGCAGGCGTCCTCGGCCGTTTTCCTGGCGGTGCTCGTCAGTGCCGTGCTCACGGTGGTTGCGGTTCTGGTGATGCCCGCCGACGGAAAGCGCCGCACCAACGAACGGGCCCGGAAGCCCCGCTCGGAACCTGCGAACGATTAGTCTCGAACACATGGAAGCACTGATCACCGGCACCTTGGAAAAGTTGTTTGAGGGAACCACGTGGGCCGAGGGGCCCTTGTGGATTCCCCAGTCGCAGACCCTTCGTTGGAGCGACATCCCCAACAACAGGATTCTCGAGTTTTCTCCTGGCACCGGCGCGACGCGCGAATACGCCACCGGGGTTGAGTACACCAACGGGCGTACGCTGCACCATGACGGCAGCGTGGTGCAGTGCAGCCACGGCCGCAGGCGTGTTGAGCGGGATCACGACGGCGCGGTGACGCCCATGGTTGAAGCGTTCGGTGAGCATCGGCTCAACTCGCCCAACGATGTTGTGGTGGCCGGGGATGGCACGGTCTGGTTTACCGATCCTCCCTACGGGATCCTGCCCGGGACAGTAGAAGGACACGAGGGCGAGCAGGAATACGGTGGTTGCTACGTGTTCCGCTTCGACCCCGAATCCCAGGACCTGGCTCCGGTGGTCACCGATCTGGTGCATCCCAACGGGCTGGCGTTCTCCCCGGATGAATCGCTCCTCTACGTTGCTGACACGGCGGGCCCGGACCTCGGAGTGCCGTTCCGGATCACTGTTTACCCGGTGGAGGGTGGCTCGTGCGGACAAGGCAGAACGTTCGTTGAGCTCGAAGACGACGGGGCGTCGGACGGTTTCCGCGTGGACGTCGAGGGCCGCGTCTGGACGTCGGCGGGCTCGTCAGTGCGCGTCTACGCCCCCGACGGCGCGCTGCTTGCCGCCGTCGAGGTTCCTGAAAAGGTGTCCAACGTCTGTTTTGGCGGGGCTGATGGCCGGGATCTCTACATCACGGCCACCACGTCCCTGTACCGGCTGCGGACGTCGACGCGGGATGCGGCCCAAAGGGACCTGGGCCTCAGGATCTAGGCCGAGGCACCTCGGCCCTATAACCTTGAACTCAGCACCACGCACTGCGATCGAGGGAGTGAACGTGTCCGGAAGCAACCCCGACCCGTACGAGGACAAGATCACCGGTTTGGAGCCGGGTGGGGGAGTGCCCCCTGGTGAGACGCCTCCCGGAGAAGCATCAACAGCCGGTCCCCAGGGCCACGACGAGGGCGGCCCCGGGAAGGGCACTCAGGTTTTCTGGTTGGCGGCCATCGGTGCCGGCGTGCTGCTCACCCTGCTGTTCTTCATCGGCTACATTGTGGGCTTTTTCGACTAGGCGGCGGGGCGCCGGGCCCTGAATGGGGCTGAACTGCTGAAATAATGCAGCAACCCCCGTAGTGGATTGGATGGTGCCCTAGTGCCCTCTCTGGACCTCGCTCGCTTCCGTGCTGCAGTGCAGGACCCCGGCACCGTCAGCGTCCGGGCGATCGATCGTCATGCCAACGCCCACGATGCTTCGCATTTCCTCTTGATTCCGCAGGCCGTGGTCACAGCGAAAAACGCAGTGGACGTCGCAGGCCTACTCCGTGCCAGTGCCTCCCAAGGTGTGCCGCTGACGTTCCGCTCCGGCGGTACCAGCCTGAGTGGGCAGGCTGTCACGGACGGTGTGCTGGTAGACGTGCGCCGAAACTTCAGGGACATTGAAGTGCTCGACGACGGCGCCCGGGTCCGCGTGCAGCCCGGCGTCACGGTCCGGGCACTGAACGCAAGACTTGCGCGCTACGGCCGGAAGTTCGGCCCGGACCCGGCCAGCGAAGCGGCGTGCACCATCGGCGGGGTTGTATCCAACAACTCTTCCGGCATGAATTGCGGCACTGTGGACAACACGTACCGAACCCTGGAATCGCTGACCGTGGTGCTGCCGTCCGGGACCGTCATTGACACGGGGGCGGCGGACGCCGAGGACAAGCTCTGCGCGCTTGAGCCGGAGCTATACCAAGGCTTGGCTCGCCTGGCGGAGCGGGTCCGGAACAACCCGGACTCTGTTCACAGGATCCAGCAGCAGTTTTCCATGAAGAACACCATGGGCTACGGGCTGAACTCCTTGCTGGATTTCAGGAACCCGGTGGAGATCATGGCCCACCTGATCATCGGCAGCGAAGGCACCCTGGGATTCGTGGCGGAGGCGGTTTTCCGCACCATTCCGCGGCTCCAGTACGCTGCCGCGGGACTTTTGGTCTTCCCGGACCTGGAGGCGGCAAACGCTGCGCTGCCCACGCTGGTGGAAACGGGAGCGGCAACCATTGAACTTATGGATGCGTTGTCCCTGAAGGTTGGCCAGACGCTTAAGGGAACGCCCGCCGTCGTGCATGACATAGCGGTACGGGACCATGCCGCGCTCCTGGTGGAATACTCCGCGGGCAATGCCGGCCAGCTGGAGGAGCTTCAGGCGGGCGGCTCGGGAATTCTGCAGGACCTGGGCCTGTCAGCTCCTGCCCGCTTCTCTGCAGATGCCAAGGAACGCGGTCAGCTGTGGCAACTGCGCAAGGGGCTCTACGCCTCCGTGGCCGGCGCTCGTCCCCAAGGCACCACAGCTTTGTTGGAAGACATTGTGGTGCCAGTGCCTGTATTGGGCCGCACGTGCCGGGGCCTCATTGGGCTGTTTGAGAAGTACCACTATGTCAACAGCGTGATTTTCGGCCACGCCAAGGATGGCAACGTCCACTTCATGCTCACTGATGGCTTTGCCTCCAGCGCTGAATTGGACCGTTACAGCGCTTTCACCGAGGACATGGTGGATCTGGTCCTTGCCGAAGGGGGTTCATTGAAAGCCGAACACGGCACCGGGCGGGTCATGGCTCCCTTCGTCCGCAGGCAATACGGCGATGAGCTTTACGACGTCATGCGTACCATCAAGCGCTTGTTCGACCCCTCAGGCATGCTGAACCCGGGCGTCGTGATGGACGAGGACCCGGTGGCTCACCTGCGGCACATCAAGACGGTACCGCCGGTAGCGGAGGAAGTGGACCGCTGCGTTTCCTGCGGTTATTGCGAGCCGGTGTGCCCCAGCAAGGACATCACCCTGACGCCACGGCAGAGGATCGTCACGCTGCGTGCCATCGAGTCGGCTCGCCTGTCCGGGGACGTGGCGCTGGTGAAGGAGCTCGAGCGCGACTACGGGTACGAATCCGTGGACACCTGCGCCGTGGACGGGATGTGCCAAACCGCTTGCCCGGTGGACATCAACACAGGTTCGCTGGTGAAGCGCCTGAGGAGGAACGACGCCGGCAAACTCGCCAACGGCGCGTGGAACGCTGCAGCCAAGCATTGGGAAGGGGTCACCCGAGGGGCAGCCCTTGCCTTGACGGTGATGGACAAGCTTCCGGCAGCCGTGATCAAGCCGCCCAACCAAGCAGCGCGGGCCGTGGTGGGGCCGGACACCGTACCCCTCTACTCAGCGGAGCTTCCAGGTGGTGGTTCCGTGCGGGAACGGCCTGTCCCTGCAGGGCAGGTTGATGCTGTGTACTTCCCTGCCTGCGTCAACACGATGTTTGGGCCGGCAGAGTCCGCGACGGGCGGCTCGTCCGGATCCCCCGGGCACGGTGTGCAGTACAGCTTTGAGCAGCTTGCCGCCCGGGCGGGCCTCACGCTCCTGGTGCCGCCAGGGATTGATGGCCTTTGCTGCGGTACGCCGTGGTCCTCCAAAGGGATGGCGGACGGCCAGGAAACCATGCAAGCGAAAACCGTGGCAGCGCTCCGGCAAGCGACACGTGATGGCGAGCTGCCCATCGTCTGCGACGCATCGTCCTGCACGGAAGGCCTGCGCCATGCGGTGGAATCGGACGCCCCTGAGCAGGGCCAGGCTCCGCTGCGCATCGTGGACGCCGTGGACTTCGCCGCAGAACGGATGCTCCCACTGCTGCCCGTGCACGAAAAGATTCATACCCTTGCCCTGCACCCCACCTGCTCCTCCACCCGGATGGGCCTCAATGAGGCGTTGAGCGTGGTTGCCGGTGCTGTGGCGGAACGCGTGGAGATCCCGGAAAGCTGGGGTTGCTGTGCGTTCGCCGGCGACAGGGGAATGCTGCATCCGGAACTGACGGAATCGGCAACAGCGCGCCAAGCAGCGGAGGTAGTAAACATGAAAGCTGCAGCCCACGCCTCCTGCAACCGGACCTGCGAACTTGGCATGACAAGGGCAACGGGTTCCCGATACCAGCATGTGCTGGAACTGCTGGAAGAGGTCACCCGCCCCTGATCGTTCTTACTCCACGAGCTTGCCGGCCACGGAGTCATCGGCGTCGGCTTCGGCGAGGGTCCGGAAGGAGTCCGGAGCCGGAGGCAGACTTTCGAAGGTGACGCCCTCATCTGTTGACCAGACGAAGTTCCCTTTCAGTGCGGGATCTGCCGTGGGGAAGTCAGCCCGGTTATGCGCTCCGCGGGTTTCGCGGCGTTCAAGGGCGCACTCGAGGGTGGCTCGTGCTGCCAGGAGAGAACCGAGCAGGTCGTAGGCGTGGGCCAGATCATCGAACCCTGCGATGTCCGGGTGGGCTGTCACGAGCTGGGCACGCTCCTCCAACGCGGTCAGCTTCTCCAGTCCTTGTTCCAATCCCTGTTCCGTGCGCACTACCCCGGCATGCTCGGTCATGAGGTTGCGTAGTTCACGCTGCAACCGCCGTGCGGACTCCGTCCCGCGGTCGCTGAGCAGGGACTGCATTTCCCCGCGCGCTATTCCCACTACGGCGGGATCCCTGACGATCTTGGTGTGCGAACGGACGTAGTGGGACACATGCTCGCCGGTAATACGACCGTATACGAGCAGCTCAATCAGGGAGTTGCCGCCGAGGCGGTTGGCGCCGTGCAGCCCGGAAGATGCCTCACCGATTGCGTAAAGGCCGTTCACTCCGGTTCCGTGGTCCTCCGGTGCCACCCGGACGCCACCCATGGAGTAGTGGGCGGTGGGCGCAATTTCGATTTTTTGGGTGGTGATGTCCAGCATCTGCAGGTCGATCAGGGTGCGGTAGACCCGTGGCAGCTTTTCCATGATGGTTTCCCGCGGCAGGTGGGAGACGTCCAGGTAGACGCCGCCCTTCTCGGTCCCACGCCCCTCGGCGACCTCGGTGAATGCTGCCAGCGCAACCCGGTCCCGGGTGGAAAGTTCCATGCGCTCGGGGTCATAGCGTTCCATGAAGCGCTCGCCCAGGACGTTGGTGAGGATGCCCCCTTCGCCTCGCGCTGCCTCGGAGACCAAGGTGCCGGCGGCGTCGTCGGGCTCCAACAGCCCTGACGGATGGAACTGAACCAGTTCGGCGTCGCGGATCCGGGCCCCGGCCAGCGCGGCCAGCCGGAAGGAGTCGCCGGTGTTCTCATCGCGCCGGGAAGAGGTGTGCCGCCAGATGCGGGTATGACCGCCAGCGGCCAGGATCACCGCATCGGCGTGGATCTGCACGGGGGTGCCGTCCACGATGTCGAAGCCGTAAGCGCCGAAAATGGTGCCGTCGGCCACGAGCAACCGCGTGATGTAGACGGTGTCGATGATGGGCACGTTCAACTCTGCCGCCCGGCGCATCAGCGTGCGCTGGATCTCCAGGCCGGTGTAATCCCCGGCGTAGGCTGTGCGGCGATACTTGTGGGCGCCGAAGAAGCGTTGCGAGATGCGTCCGTCCTCCTCCCGGGCGAACGGCATTCCCCACCGTTCGAGGTCCTCAATGCCTTGCGCCGCATTGCGGGCCACCGTCTCCACAATGGACGGGTCGGCCAGGAAGTAGGACTCCCTCAGGGTGTCGGCGGCATGCTGCTGCCAGCTGTCCTCGGGATCCACGGTGCCCAAAGCGGCGTTGATGCCGCCGGCGGCCAGGCTCGTGTGGGCGTCGTGCTTGCGTCGCTTACCCACTGCCAGGACCTGGACCCCTTGCTGGGCGAGTTCGATGGAGGCGCGCAGGCCGGCACCGCCGGTACCGCCGGTACCGATGACCAGCACAGTGGTGGACATGAGGCGTTCTGGAATGGTGTTGAGGTTCATGTTTTCAACGCTAAAAGGAGCTGCATGATGTTTCCAATGAATTGTTTGACTGAAGTCAATGCGATTAGGCTATGACCATGAAGTTAGAGCAGTTACGCTCCTTCGAGGCGATCGCCCGAGTGGGTCATTTCACACGTGCGGCCGAGCAGCTGTATCTTGCGCAACCGTCTCTCAGCAGGCAGATCGCGGCGCTGGAGGCCGATCTTGGAGTGGCACTGTTCCACCGGGGACCGTCCGGAGCCACTCTGACGAATGCGGGGGAACTCCTCCTGCCCATCGCCCGGCGTATGCTCGGCGACGCGCAGACCGCCCGGGAGCAGATGAACGAGCTCGCAGGGTTGCGCCGGGGCCGCATTCGCCTGGGCGCCCCACCTACTTTGTGCGTCTCACTGGTTGCCGATGTGCTGGCCTCTTTCCGCAGCGCGCATCCCGGAGTTGAACTGCACATCACTGAAGGCGGCTCTCGTTTCCTGGTGGGTGCCCTCAACGAAAGCGCGCTGGACCTGGCCCTGGTGGTCACCCGTGGAACGGTCCCCGCAGTGCAGGGCACTGAACTGATTCCGTTGCTGACCGAGGAGTTGGTGGTTGTCTCCGCCGCTGGCTCGTCCTTGCCTGAAGAGTTCACCCTGGAAGAGTTGGCGCGCATTCCGCAGGTTGCCTTCAACCGAAGCTATGACCTGCGGATGGCCACCGAGGCAGCCTTCTCCGCCAAGGGCTTGGAACCGGTGATCGCCGTCGAAGGGGCGGAGATGGATGCCGTGCTGCGGTTCGTGGAAAGGGGACTCGGCGTTGCAGTGGTGCCGGCAATGGTGGTCCTCGGCCGGCCCGGACTGCGCAGTGCCCGCTTGGTCAATCCCGCAGTGACAAGGACCGTCAACCTGGCCCGACGTAACGACATTGGACCTTCAGCAGCCACGGCCGCAATGCAGGAGTTCATCTTCAGCACAGTGGATCGGCTGGCGGCACCAGGCACCGAACTTGCACGCCTGGTCACGCCAGCACGGCGTCACTGATGGACTTCAGATCAAGCCAAGGTCAGCCACGGCAGCTCGCTCGTCCAAAAGCTCAGCGGCCGTGGCGTCCATCATCCTGCGGCTGAAATCGTTCACGTCCAGTCCTTGAACGATTTCCCAGTCTCCGCCCGAGGTGGTCACCGGGTATGAATAGATGAGACCTTCGGGAACCCCATATGATCCGTCGGAGGCAACGGCCATCGACACCCAGTCATCCTCCGGGGTGCCCAGAAGCCAGTCGCGGGCGGCATCAATGGTTGCCGACGCTGCCGATGCCGCGGAGGACGCACCCCTGGCATCGATGATCGCTGCACCTCGCCGGGCGACCGTGGGGATGAAGTCGGTCTCAATCCAGTCTTGGTCGTTCACCACCTCGGCCGCGTTTCTGCCGGCGATCTCGGCGTGATAAATGTCCGGATACTGTGTTGCGGAATGATTTCCCCAGACAGTCATTTTGCGGATATCACCCACCCTGGCGTGGGTCTTCCGAGCAAGCTGTCCCATGGCGCGGTTGTGATCCAGCCGGGTCAGGGCGCTGAATCGCGCGGCGGGGATGTCCGGAGCGTTGCTCATCGCGATCAAGGCGTTGGTGTTGGCCGGATTGCCCGTCACGCCGATGCGGACGTCGTCGGCTGCCACCCGGTTCAGGGCCTGTCCTTGCGCTGTGAAAATAGCACCATTGGCGCTGAGCAGGTCGCCGCGTTCCATGCCTGTGGTGCGGGGACGGGCGCCGACGAGTAAGGCGAGATTGACGCCGTCGAAAATATGGTCGGCGTCGTCGCCGATTTCCACAGAGTCGAGCGTGGGAAACGCGCAGTCATCCAGCTCCATCACCACACCTTCCAGTGCCTTCAAAGCAGGGGTGATTTCCAGGAGCCGGAGTTGCACCGGAGTATCGGCGCCAAAGAGGGCGCCACTGGCGATCCGGAAGAGGAGGTTGTAGCCGATCTGGCCGGCCGCGCCAGTCACAGCGATCTTGATGGGCGTGTTCACGTCACGTTCTCCTTGCTGATCTGAGGTACCCGATGGGTTTTGCAAGCTGTATGTCATGGTGCCACAGAGCTGTGTGAGCCACAGGGTCATAATCATAATTTCCGATGTGCTTGTGCTGTTTTATTCGCTATGCAGATGCACTTTGTGCACGTGAGAATGAATTAACCGTCACAGAAAAGGCCGCAGCAGACAGTGCGCTGTCAGCTTTCGCCATATAGGAGATCACATGTCAAGCCAAGAGGTTGAGGTCCTCATCGTAGGCGCAGGCCAGGCCGGAGTAGCGATGAGCGAGCACTTGAGCGAGCGGGGAATTCCCCACATCGTCCTGGAACGCCACAGAATCGCCGAGCGGTGGCGTTCCATGAGGTGGGATTCCCTGGTTGCCAACGGGCCCGCCTGGCACGACCGTTTCCCGGGCCTGGAATTCACCGGCATCGAGCCCGGGTCGTTCCCCTCCAAAGAGCAGGTAGCCGACTACTTCGTGGCGTATGCCGAGAAGATCGGCGCGCCCATCCGTTGCGGTGTGGAGGTCAGGTCCGTGCGCAGAAACGTCGGTGCGCCGGGCTTCCACGTTCAAACATCCGACGGCGATTACAACGCACGCTACGTCGTAGCCGCTACCGGTCCGTTCCAGCGGCCCGTGATCCCCGCCGTCGTGCCCGAAACTGCCAGCCTGCCGCAGATGCACTCAAGCTCGTACCGCAACCCGGGCCAACTGCCCCAAGGTGCCGTCCTGGTGGTGGGGGCCGGTTCCTCCGGCGTGCAGATCGCCGCGGAAATCCAGCGCTCGGGCCGGCAGGTGTACCTCTCTGTTGGCCCTCACGACCGGCCTCCCCGGAACTACCGTGGCCGGGACTTCTGCTGGTGGCTGGGAGTGCTCGGCAAGTGGGACGCCTCCACCCCGGCATTGGGCGCCGAACACGTGACCATCGCGGTCAGCGGCGCAGGCGGCGGCCACACCGTTGACTTCCGCGCACTTGCCGAGGACGGGATCAAACTCGTGGGACGGACCCTGGAGTTCCAGGACGGCGTTATGCGCTTCGCGGACGATCTCCGGACCAACATTGCGAACGGCGATGCCCACTACTTGGAATTGCTCGACGAGGCAGACGCGTACGTTGAACGCAATGGCCTGGACTTGCCTGAGGAGCCCGAAGCCCGCTTCCTCAGGCCGGACCCGGAGAGCCTCACCAACCCCATCCGTGAGCTCGACCTCGCCGGGGCTGGAATCACGTCCATCGTGTGGGCAACAGGCTTCGCAGTGGACTACAGCTGGCTGCAGGTGGATGCCTTCGATTCCAAGGGAAAGCCGCTGCAGCAACGCGGCGTTTCCACCGAGCCCGGCGTGTACTTCCTGGGACTGCCCTGGCAGTCACGCCGTGGATCCAGCTTCATCTGGGGCGTCTGGCACGACGCAAAGTACGTTGCGGACCAGATCACCATCCAGCGGAGCTACCTCATCCACAATGAGCAGGATGCGTTGGTGGCGAGCGGAGCCGTCTAACGCCACAGGCGCAAAGGGGACCACGCCAGCAGGCGTGGTCCCCTTTTTAGTCCAACCTCAGTAGTCGATTTCGGGCTTAGAAGACGGCTGTGAAGCCGCCCCACCCCCAACCCACATTGTCGTATCCCTTCCACAGGAAACAACCGAAGCCGCACGTGGCCACATCTGTTCCGTTGCCCAAATACATGGTCATGTCACCGGCGGCATTGATTCCAAAGACGTCCGGGCTACCATCGCTGTTGAAGTCACCCGGACCGCCGGCCGTGAGAATGGTATTCCACCCGGTGCCCGCAGTTATGACGGGATGGTTCACGAATCCCTCGCTGAAGCTGCTGTAGACCTTGAGTTCACCTGCCGGTGTCTGAGCCAGGATGTTCGGACGGAAGTCACCTGACCACCACCCCGGGGTGATGAGCTTCGAGTACATATTCCATCCCCAACCGACCGTGACGGGCGGGTACCAGCCCCCGGCACCGTCTCCCGGGTAAAGAATCAGGCGGCCGGACGTGTCCTTGGCCAAAAGATCGTTGGTGCCATCGACGTTGAAGTCACCGGGTGCGACGATTTCGCTGAAGATCTGCCAGCCTTGGCCGATCTGGCGGCTGTCCTTCCAGCCCCCTGCCCCGTTTCCGCGGTAGAGAAATAACCGGCCGGCACGGTCACGTCCTATGACGTCTGTTGGACCGTCTCCGTCGAAGTCCCCAGGCGCCAGAAGAACATCGAAAATGTCCCAGCCGCGGCCAATGGTTTGGGTGCCAAGAAAGCCCCTCTTGCCGTTTCCCGGGTAGAGCAAGAGATCGCCGGAGGGCGTTCGAGCAAAAATGTCCGCTGTTCGGTCAGCATTGAAGCCGTCTCCTCGCGGGGTGAGGGGAACCATCACGTGAGCGCTGACCGTTTTCTGTGTCAGCGGCTCGTACTTGATGTTTAGCTCTACTTTGAGTGTGTGCCCTCTATCGGCTGTGGTGACCGTGTAAATGGCGTTGTTGGCACCCGGTATGGCCACGTCGTCGCGTTTCCATACGTACGTGTAGATTGGCGTGCCACCACTAGGCGTAACAATAGGCGCCTGTGGCCACCATGGGTGCAGCTGGCGCCCAACCACGGCTTCGCCTCGGAGGGACATATAGGAGACGTCCAGTTGCCGAGGCATAGGCCCGATGGGCTGGGAAGTGACGGCAGTGGGTGTATACCCGGATGCAGTTCCTGTGACACGGACTGTGAGGACAGAACCGCCGATGGTTGCCCTGAGGATCCGCCCGGTGGCTCCCTGGATAGCTTGGCCATTCATGTACCACTGGTACTCGAGTTTTGCGTCCGACGGCACCGTTGCGCCGACGACTGCTGCCGGTAGGGTGCCCAGAGCGTAGTCTGTGTCGATCGTGACGCCGTTGGGGAACTGGACGGGCGGCAGGGCTTCGCCGGCCTGGGCTGGGGCACCTGGAAGAACCAGCAGAAGAGCTGTCAGAACAAGAGAAGTAAAGATAGCGGAAAACCGGATTGCGCGGTCATGCCAGCGCAACGAAAGACCAGATTTCAAGAAGTCCCCCAAAATGGCCGGAATAACGGCCGATACGAATGATGGTTCACTCTACAACGCCACCGGCAAAGCCCGACGGCGGCACTCGCCTGAGTGCCGCCGTCGGGCCTTACATGGTTGTTGCTTGCGCAGTTATCCGATCAGCCGAGCCCCGCCAACGACGTGGCGGAAAGAGCCGCTTCCATCTTCTGCGGGTCGAGCAGTCGGCGCTCAATCACGAGTTCCGCGATGCCGCGATGGGACGCGAGAGCTTCCTTGGCCAGTTCGGCCGCGGCGGCGTACCCGATCAGGGGAGCCAACCCGGTGACCACGCTGATGGATTCGAGCATCCGCTGCTGCAGCATCTGCGTATTGGCGGTGATGCCGTCCACGCAGTGCGTCCGGAGTTGACGGCAGGCCACGGTGAGCCAGGCGATCGATTCCAGCAAGGCGTCGGCAATGACCGGTTCGAAAGCGTTGAGCTGGAGCTGCCCTGCCTCCACGGCCATGGTCACGGTGGCATCCGCGCCGACCACCCGGAAGGCAACCTGGTTGACCATTTCCGGGATGACCGGGTTGACCTTCCCCGGCATGATGGAGGAGCCTGCCTGCACTGCCGGCAGGAGGATCTCGCCAAAACCCGTTTGCGGGCCGGAGGAGAGCAGACGGAGGTCGTTGCAGATCTTGGAAAGCTTCACAGCAGCCCTCTTCAGGACTCCGGACACCAGCATGAAGACGCCCGTATCGCTGGTGGCCTCCACCAGGTTGGTCGCCGAGGTCAGTTGAAGGCCGGTGATGCAACTGAGCTCCTTGATCACCGCTTGCCGGTACCCGGGAGAGGCGGTGATGCCGGTACCGATGGCGGTGGCTCCAAGGTTGGATTCCCGCAAATGCGGAAGGAGTTCAAGGAGCCTCAGGCCGTCTTCACGGAGGGTGTCCGCGAACGCCCCGAACTCTTGTCCCATGGACATGGGCACGGCATCCTGGAGTTGGGTGCGGCCAACTTTGATGATGCCGGCGAACTCCGTGGCCTTGGCATCAAAGGCCTGGATGAGACGGTGGTGTTCCTCGCAGAACGCAGCTATTTCACGCTGCAGGGCGATCTTAATGGCGGTGGGGTACACGTCATTGGTGGACTGGCTGCGGTTCACGTCGTCAATGGGGTCCAATGCCGCATAGTCGCCTTTGCGGTGGCCCATCAGTTCCAGCGCGCGGTTGGCAATGACCTCGTTGGCGTTCATGTTGGTGCTGGTTCCCGCACCGCCTTGGATGGTATCCACCACGAACTGGTCATCGAGGCGACCATCCATGACCTCCAAGGAGGCCTTTTGGATGGCTGCCGACTTGTCCGGAGGCAGAAGGCCCAGGCTTTCGTTTGCTCGTGCCGCTGAGTACTTCACGGCACCCAGGCTCCAGATGAGTGAACGCAGGGTGCCGATTGTCCGCCCGCTGACGGGGAAGTTGTCCACGGCTCGGTGCGTGCTGATACCCCAGTAGGAAGCCTCGGGAACGTCCGCGGCCCCGAGGCTGTCCTGCTCCCGCCGTACTTTCGGGCAGGGTGAAGTCAGGTTTTCTGTCATGGTCCTGTTCCTGGAAAAGCTCACGACGCCGGACTGGCTGGCTAGGTTGCCAGGTAGTCCAGCGCCGTGAGTGCCAAGGCGGCTGCGCCGTCGTGAATGGCAAGGTTGGCGGCGTCGCCGACGCAGTGCTCGGCGAACTCGGGTTGGTGGTTGGCCGCCGGGAAGCAGCCGAGTCCTATGTAGGGGTGGATGGCCGGAACCACCTGGGACACATTGCCCATGTCTGTTGACGCCCTGTTCATGGTGGCTTGCTCCGGGGGTGCGTTGAAGTCGCGTCCCAGGGCCTGCGCATGGTGTACGTACAGCTCAAGTGCCCGCAGGTCCGTGCGGAACTCCGAGTAGGGCTCCGATTCCGGAGTCACGGACAACTCGCAGCCGGATGCCAAAGCCCCGGCTTCGAAGCATCGCTGAACACGCTCCTCCAACTCGCCCAACAGCGCAAGTGATTCGGCCCGGACATACCAGCGGCCCTCGGTCTTTTCCGGAATAGCGTTGGGCGCTTCGCCCCCGCGCGTTTGGATCCCGTGGACCCGGGTCCCGGGAGGCAGCTGTTGGCGGAGGAGGCCCAACGCCACCTGGGCAACAATAAAGGCGTCATTGGCGTTGACGCCCTGGTCCGGATACGCAGCGGCGTGGGCCGATTTTCCCCGGTATTCCACGTGGTTGTGGGCCACCGCGTAGGGGCGGGCTTCTGCCGAATCAACCGGACTCGGGTGCGCCATCATGGCCAGGTCCAGGCCTTGGAAGGCACCCTTTTTGAGGAGCTCGATCTTTCCGCCGCCGCCTTCTTCGGCCGGGGTTCCGTACAGTTCCACGGTGAGGTCATGTTCTTCAGCGAATTGTGCCAAGACCACCGCGGCACCGCAGGAAATGGCCGTGATGATGTTGTGGCCGCACGCATGTCCGAGGCCCGGAAGGGCGTCGTACTCGGCCATGAGCCCGATGCGGCGGGACCCCGTTCCGTAGACGGCGCGGATCGCGGTGGGAAAGCCCAAATACTCTCTTTCCACCTCGAAGCCGTGCGTAGACAGGTACTCGGCGGTCCAGCCAGCGGCGCGGTGTTCCTGCCAGCCAAGTTCGGGGTTGGCATGGAGTGTTTCGGAGAGCTGGATCAGGTGGGGTTTTTGTGCGTCAACGGATGCCAAGACCCGTTTGCGCTGAACTGCCGGGTTGGCAGCGGTCGTCGTTTCAGCGCTCATCGCCCGCCACCCCATAACCCACTGACGACGCGGGGTCCAAGCCGCGAATCACGTAGTCCTGCCGCTGCGGGAGCCACACGTCCAGGAGCTTCTCCAGTTCCTCGATCGGGTGATCGTGCCAGTCCACGCGCAGGTCAGTGTCCCTCCAGCCGTGCCCGGACACCACCGAAAGTCCGGCTGATCGCACGGGTCCAGCTTCGCCGCCGGCTGCCATGGCGGCTCGAAGCGCAGCCATGAGGCGCACTTCCAGTTCCCCGGTGCTGGCTTCAAAGGCGTCGCAGAGGACTTGGACAACACCAGGATGCGCGAGCATGTTGCCGGCGGCCACGCTGTTCGCACCCCGGCCCTCGCCGAACACGCCAAGGGTATGTGCGCCGCTGAACACGGCGGATCCACCGTGTGCGTCCAGGACCACCAGTTGCCGGTAGTCCACCGCAGGTGACTCCTGCACGACGCCGTCAATCGCCTCTTGTGCGGAATGGCCCGCCTGCAGACGGTCGAGCAACGCTGTTCCCAGCCGAGGATCGGTGATGTTTTGGGAGCTGACGGCGCCGACCCCGTCACGCAGGTGCGCGCAGCGGGCAGCGACTGCAGGAGATGATGAAGAGACGGCGATGCCAAACCTGCCGCTGCCGTCGGTGGCCGCGATGCTGAAGGTCACTGCTGGCCTTCCGTCGAGAGCACTGCCGTGGCGTCAATTTCCACGAGCCATTCCGGACGTGCCAATGCCTGAACCACAATGCCGGTGGAGACGGGGAATACGCCCTTAAGCCAGCGGCCCATGGTGCGGTAGACAGTCTCGCGGTAACGGGGATCAATCAGGTACACGGTGACCTTGACGATGTCTTCAAGGCTGCTGCCCGCTTCCTTGAGCAACATGTCGATGTTGGCCATGGATTTCTCCGTCTGGGCTTCGACGTCGCCGATGCCCACGGACTCGCGCGTCTCAAGGTCCTGTCCGATCTGGCCGCGAAGGTAAACCACGCCGTTGGCCACCACGGCCTGGCACAGATCGTTGTCCAGGTTCTGTTCCGGATAGGTCTCTTTGGTATTGAACGTGCGGATGCGCTGGTGCTTCATGTTCGCAGCTTGCCTTTCAGTCCTGTTAGACGGGTGCTCGTATCCTTCAGCTTCGTGCGCTGCACTAAATCTGTCCAACAGTTCTTTTAGAACGATTGCATCGACTTTTCCGATCCAGAGTGTATTCTCGTCCCATGGATGTGACCCTTACGCAGTTGCGCTATTTCGTGGAAGCGGCGGCGCAGCTGTCCATGACCGGCGCTGCCGTTCGCCTCAATGTGGCCCAGTCAGCTGTCTCCGCGGCGATCGCCCAGTTGGAGCGGCACGTTGGAACGCAGTTCTTTATCAGGCAGCGCTCCAAGGGGCTGGTGCTCACGCCGGCCGGCGAGCTGTTCGTCAGGGACGCCCAAGCCATCCTCGCGCAGGTTGAGGAAAGCATTGATCACGCGCGTGGAGAACACCAGAGCGTCTCCGGGCGTATTCGTATTGCCTGCTTCAGCACCCTTGCCCCGTTCCTGCTTCCCGGCGTCCTGACAAAACTGCGGGAAGACCATCCCGCACTCGAGGCGGAAGTCATCGAAACCGACACGTCAGGCTGCATCAGTGCCTTGCTCAGCGGGCAGGCCGATGTGGCGTTGTGCTACGACCTGGACCTGCCCGAGGCCATAGCCAGTTCGGTAGTGGATACCGTGAGGCCCTACGTGGCACTTCCTCCGGACCATAAATTGGCCGGTTCAGAAAGCGTCCACCTGTCCGCGTTGGGCGGTGAACCTTTTGTGCTGCTGGACTTGCCGCACACCCGCGACCTCATGCTGTCCATCGCCAGGCTGGGTGGTCAGGAACCGGACGTCAGGTTCCGTTCGGCCAGCTACGAAACGGTGCGTACTTTTGTGGCCCGGGGCCTTGGTTATTCCATCCTTCATCAGAGGCCTCAGCACCAGTTGACCTACGACGGCGGCAAGCTGGCCGCCGTCGAAATCCGTGACGACGTGCCGGAATTGAAGACGGTCCTGGCGCACCTGAAGTCCCACCGTCCCACGGCGAGGGTGCGGGCGGTAGCGCAGGCGGTGCGGCATCAGATTGTTGCTGCACGCGCGGCCCGAGGCTGAGGCATTCGGCCCTATACATCTGCTCAGCAGATGCACTTGGTGTTAAAAATCTATTAGACAGATCACATTCCACCGCCTGAAGATGGGTAAAACCAGCAAACGGGCGTGATCCACGTCATGTGGATCCCTTCCTCCAGGAGGAACTGTGAACACCAAAAACATCGACGGGCAGATCAGCCGAAAGGGTTTGCGCACCAGCGTCGCCGCCGGCTCCATCGGCGTCTTCGTCCACTGGTTCGAGTGGGCCATCTACGCCTACCTCGCTTCCACCATCGCCGTAGTCTTCTTCCCCCAGCAGGACAGCACAGCAGCACTGCTGTCAGTCTTCGCCGTCTTCGCCATCAGCTTTGGCGTCCGTCCGCTGGGCGCGTTGGTCTTTGGAACGCTCGGTGACAGGATCGGCCGCAAGAAGACACTGTCAATCGTGATTCTCTCCATGAGCGGTGCCACGCTGGTGGTGGGCCTCCTGCCCACCTACGACGCAATCGGTCTGTGGGCCCCCATCCTCCTTGTGGCTGCCAGGGTGGTTCAAGGCCTCGCGGCCGGTGGTGAGTTCGGAAGCGCGGCTGCCTTCCTGGCCGAGTACTCACCCAGGAAACACCGTGGATTCGGCGTCAGCTGGCTTGAATTCGGAAGCCTTCTCGGCTTCCTGGCGGCCTCGCTGGTGGTCTTCGTGCTCTCCAGCGCCATGGACGCCCAAGCAATCGCTGACGGCGGCTGGCGCATCCCCTTCCTGATCGCGGTTCCCCTGGGGGTCATCGGCTTCTACATCCGGTCCAAGATCGAAGACACCCCGGAATTCCGTTCCCTGGAGGAGCTGGGCAACGTCCCGCAGAGCCCCGTCAAAGAAGTCTTCACCAAGCACCGGAAGCAGCTGCTGCAGATGAGTGGCCTGGAAATCATGATGCACGTGACCTTCTACGTGGTCCTCGTCTACCTCCTGACCTATCAGGAAAAAGTCTTGGGTTTCGACGCCGGAACAGCCGCGCTGCTCTCCACGGCAGCGTCCGTGGCCGGCCTGATCCTCGTACCGTTTGTGGGTGCGTTGTCAGACAGAATCGGCAGGAAGCCGCTCCTGATCACTGCCGCCGTTTCGCTCGTGGTGCTGGCCTATCCCTTGTTCCTCATCATGCAAACTGGCACGGCCTGGGCCGGAATCGTCAGCACCATCGGACTGGGAGTCATTCTGGCCCTCATCCTGGGTGTTCATGCTGCCGCGGCTGCCGAGCTCTTCCCCACCCGCACGCGGCAGACCGGGCTCTCCATCGCCTACAGCGTCACCGCGGCCATCTTCGCCGGAACGGTCCCTTACGTCCTGACCTGGCTTATTGCCCAGACCGGAAATGACATGATGCCCGCCTTCTACCTGATCCTGGTAGGCCTGATTGGATTGGCTGCCGTGCTGAGCATGAAGGAAAGCAAAGGGAAGGACCTTCTGAGCGAGGACGCGGAAGACCTGCAATCACTGGGAACCCCAGCCCGGGCAACGCAGGGCGTGGCGCACACGTAGACACACACCATCAAACAGACAATTCACCCTCGCGTGCGGGGGTGAATTGTCTGTTTGATGGGGTCATACAGTGACTGCAAGCCGCGCAAGTGCACGCTCCACCAAATGCCGTTGCCTGGACCCAGTCACCGCATCCGGATCCAGCATGGAGGTCACGTGAAGGCCCATCATGATGTTCAGCAGCTCATCGGCAACCGCATCCGGGTCCACCAAAGGTTCGCATTCGCCGTCGTGCTCTGCTTGGGCCAGGAAGCCCATCACCAGGCCACGCCAGTGCAGCAGGGCTTGCCGGCCGACGGTGCGCAGCGCGTTTTCCGTCTGCGCGCGCTGCCAGAAGGAAACCGCCACGCGGGCTTCCACCACGGTGAGGGGATCGGCCGGGATGATCTCCAGGCACAAACTTCGAAGGGCTGACAGGCCGCGGCGGCCGGCGGTGCCAGCGGCAATGCGCTCATTGGTGCGTTCGCAGATCAACTCGTAAGACGCCAGCAGCAGGGCGTCCTTGTTAGGAAAGTAATGGGCCAACACGCCCGGAGCAGCGTAGCCGCATTCCCGGGCAATGTCCCGCATGCTGGCGTTCTCGATGCCCTGCTCCGCAATCAGGCGCCACGTGGTCTCCATGATGGAACGCCGGCGTTCCTCGTGATCAACCAAGCGGGGCATGCTGCTCCTTCATATCGGGCGGGTGTCCATGGCGGGACCGTGAGCACCCTACCACTGCGGGAACGCCGGGGCGCGCTCCCGCAGTGCGGATAGAACCGTTAGTGTCCGCAGGAGCCGCCGTTTTGCTCCGCTGGTGCGCAGTGCCCGGCCGTAGAGGAGGGCACATTCAGGGTGGGGTTCTGATCGAAGAAGCCGTGCGGCTTCAGCGTGAACCCGGTGGTGTCAACGGGCATGATGGGCCAATCCTCGGGACGGGGGAAGTGGGTCAGGCCGAACGAGTGCCACACCACGAGGTCCTGGCCATCGAGGTCGCGGTCCTGAGCCACATAGCTGGGAAGCCCGGCACCTCCCGGGTGCTGGTTGACGAAGTCGCCGGCGGCGTAAAGTTCGTCCTCGTCGTGCTGCGTGACCCACAAGTGGTGCTTGGCAAAGGCTGCCCGTGAAGCGATGGAGGAATCATCGGCCATGGCCAAGGTGGGGTTGCCCTCCGGGTAGAGGGTGTAGCCCACAGGGTGGCCGAGGTGGTTCAACGAGTCCGGGTTGCTGATGTGCCACACCCTTCCCTTGGTGCCATCGGCGTCGCGGACTGCTTCCGATTCACGGGTCAACGCCGTGCGCTTCTGCGTGAAGGCATTACCGTGCGGGTTTCCGGGCCCCTTGGGCAGGCGCACGAGGTCCAGTTCCTCAACCCGGTTCGTGTCGCCGTCGATCATCATGTCCAGCCGGGCGCTGAACAGGTGCTGGTGATAAGGGGCGCCAAGGCCCGGGGCGATCTCCGAGGCGTAGGCGTAGTCCTTGTCCGGAAGCGCTGCCGTGAAGACGATGCCCGTGGCTTTCGCTTCAAACTCGATGGTGCCGTCCAAGTAGAGGTACCAGTAGAAGCCGTAATCGTAGTTACCCACGGTGGTGAAGAAGGAGACAACCAGCCTGCGATTGCGCCGGACCTCGTTGGAGCCGGCCCACTCATCCGTGTGCTTCCACAGAATTCCAGCGTCTTCCTCGTGGATGCAGATGCCGTTCTCAATGGTCCGGGGGTTGCCGAAGTCATCGGCCACCACAGGAGACATATAGGTGATGTCGCCCAGGCAGTCGCAACCAAGCTTGAGGGAGTTGGCGTCCCGGCCCACCAGATACTCGCCGGAATCGAAGTAGTTCTGCCAGCTGCGGTAGGGGGACGGGTCGCCGTAGGGGACCACCATTTCGGAGATGGATGCGCGGTGAACCACCGGGCGGCGCCGTCCTTGGTGCGAGTGGTGGAGTTGGTGGAGCACTAGTCCTTCACGGGCATCGAAGCCAACTCGCAGGTCCCAGCCGGCCCATGACAGGTGGTTGCCTTCCAGAGTGAAACTGGGGCCTTGGGGCTGGGTGATTTCTATGGGTTTCAGGTCCGCGCGGAGTTCGCCGTGAATTGCCGGGTCCGTGTAGTTGCCGTTGACTTCCGGGACTGGAACCGGTCCGTCGTCGATCAGGTGATTGACGCGTCGGTTTTCCACGTCAACAAAAGCCACCAACCCGTCGATCGGGTGGGCCCAGGGGTGGTCCGCCGGGTGGTCCTGGCGGAATCCGAGGCCGCGAAGCAGTCGTTTGCCTTCCTCGTTCCCGTACTCGAAGACGCCCGCGGACAGGGGAGCGACGCGGACCTGCGAGGGGGTCAGTCCCCTGGAGGCAAGGGCCGCTTTCCACTGTGGATCCGCCGCCAGGATGTCCTCGATAATCCCGAATTCCTCGAGCAGGACCGGCAATTGGCCATCGATCTGCGGGTTCAGTTCCCGCCTTTCCAGGACCAGGCCAGCAGTCAGGGACAGCCGGACATCCAGGGAAAGTGACTGCGCGGCGTCCCAGAGCATGGCCCGGACCAGGCGGGGGGCGCCTGCAGCATCTCCCTGAAGGGTGGCTTTGGGTGGCTCGATCAGCCCCAGGTAAGCGAAGCGGGTGGTGTCGGCGACGAGGCCGGCCTCTGCCAGAATCCGGCGGGCCTGTTGAATTTCCCGTGCCGAGAGCTGCTCAAGCGGATGCTGCCCCAGCGGAGCCTGCATCGTTGCGGCCGAGGGGGTGGTCTGAAGGGTCATGGCACTTCCTGAAATCGATTTTTGATGGTACAACTGTTCAACCAACGCTTTGATGTTACCCACCTCACAGGCCGGCGTAAAGTCCCCGGACCAAACATCGCCGGCAACCAGGAGAACCATGAACCAACAACCCCGCCCACCCTGGCGGCTCGGCACCAGCACGCCCGTTACCGCCGGTGTTGTCGGCTTGGGCCTTGTCAGCGCTGGCCTTGTCGGCATGGCCGCCGCGGGCAGTGCTGTAGCCCATGTTGTGGCAGCTGTCAGTGGGCCGGCCGGCGTGATGGCTTGGTGGATGGCGGCCATGGGTGCTGCGTGCCTGAGCTGCCTCGCTCCCATGGTGGGATTCCCCGCGCGAAGACTGCGGGCCTGTGCCCGGCAGGCTGCGCCACGCGCTGCGGGACACCTCCTGGCCATGAGTGCGGCCATGATCCTCATCCATCTGGTTCTCTTTCTCGGACCTGGAGGCCTGTCAGGAACTACCGGCGGCCACCACGGCTTCATCCACAGCTCAACCACGCCGGGCCACCAAACATCCATGCTCACGCTCATTGGCGTTGAACTTCTTTGCCTCATAGCTGCTTCGGCCGCTCTGCGCATGGCCCGCGCCCAAACACCGCCCCGGAACTAGAAAACCCACCTCAGGAGTCACCATGAACACCACGCTCACCCTCGACTGGCACGGCCGTGCCGATGCACTGACCATGGATGGCAGGGCCTTCGTCGATGGCCGCCGGGTAGCGGCCGGCACCGGCCTTACCCGTCCCACTATCAGCCCGATTGACGGCCGCGTCCTCGCTGAGCTGGCTGCTTGCACGGCCGCTGATGTTGATCACGCAGTAACAGCCGCAAGGCGCGCCTTTCCTGCGTGGGCGCGATGCGGAGCCGAGAAGCGGAAGGAGTTGCTGCTGTCCTTGGCTGCCCTGATGGAGCAGCATGCTGATGAACTGGCTCTCCTGGAGACGCTGGACAGCGGAAAACCAATACTCCAAAGCACAACAGTGGATGTGCCAGGTGCCATCTCCACGCTGCGTTGGTACGCGGAAGCGGCGGACAAACAGAACGGGGAATTGCCAGCAGTTCCGCCTGGAGCAACAGCGTTGGTGACACGTGAGCCTCTGGGGGTGGTGGCGGCGATCGTTCCTTGGAATTTCCCGCTGGAAATCGCGGTGTGGAAACTGGCTCCAGCGCTCGCCTCCGGAAACACTGTGGTGCTCAAGCCGGCCGAACAGACCTCGTTGAGTGTGCTGCGCCTCGCCGAGTTGGCCGCTGAAGCGGGTCTCCCGGATGGTGTTCTGAACATCATGACCGGCACGGGCCGCGAAGTGGGCGCGGCTTTGGCAAACCACATGGACGTTGATGCGCTGGCCTTCACGGGCTCCACGGCCGTTTCCCGGACCCTCCTGGAAGCCTCGGGGCGCAGCAACCTCAAGCGGCTCAGCCTCGAGGCGGGCGGCAAGAGTTCCAACATCATCTTTGCTGATACGTCAGACCTTCGTGAAGCGGCCGCGAAGGCCGCATTTGGGGCTTTCTACAACCAGGGGCAGGTCTGCTCTGCAAACTCCCGGATCCTGGTTCAACGGGACATTCATGACGAATTTGCTGCCCTGCTTGCAGACGCGGCGGCGGGCTATCGCCCCGCTGACCCTTTGGCCGGGCTGGAGGGCAACGGTGCCCTGATCAGCAGCGCCCACGCGAACGACGTCGAAGGCTGGATTCGGCGCGGCCGCGCCGAAGGTGAGGTGCTTTTCGGCGGTGAGCGGCACGAAATCCGCGGCTCCGACGCCTATCTTGAGCCCACCTTGTTGGGCGGGCTTGCGCCGGATCACGACGTCCACCGGGACGAGATTTTCGGGCCGGTGGCTGTGCTGCACGCTTTCGACTCGGAGGAGGAAGCGGTGCATTTGGCCAATGCCACGGATTACGGATTGGCTGCGTCCGTGTGGACGTCCAACCTGTCCCGCGGCCATCGGGTTGCGGGGGAGTTGCTTGCCGGAACGGTCTCGGTCAATACTGTGGATGCGCTGGGGAATACCACCCCGTTCGGAGGCTTCAAGCAGTCCGGATTCGGCCGCGACCTTTCCCTGCACGCCTTCGATAATTACACCGCGACGAAGACTACGTGGATCCAGTTCGGCTGATCCAGGGCATCTGAAAATCCGTTGATGCGCATCGCTATTCCATGGTTTACGTGATGCAAGTCACGCGCCTACGCTGGGTCTCACAGCGGACCGGAGCTGGCACGTCAACTTAGGCGAGGGCCCGCCCGTCCCTCC
>NZ_LNUV01000006.1:32720-193940 GCF_001512285.1 Arthrobacter sp. EpRS71
GCCCGTCCCTCCCTTTCGCACCAGTCGTCAAGACACCTTCCCTTCCCACCCTTCCTGCTGAGTAGCAAACTTAAGCAGTAGCAAAGGATCGATCATGGATCAGCCAGTAGCCTCAACGCGGCTCGCACAAGAGCAAAGCAAACATCTGCAAAAATCCCTGGGCCGCTTCGACATTCTGTTGTTGGTCGTTGCAGCCGTCATCTCAGTGGAGGTCCTGGGCCAGGTCTCCGGTTTCGGCGGGGAGACCTTTACCTGGACGCTTATCCTGGCCGTCACGTTCATGGTTCCCTATGGGCTCATTTTTGCCGAGACCGGCGGGGCTTTCACCGAGGAAGGCGGCGTCTACGTGTGGACGAAGATGGCGTTCGGCAGGGTTGTTGCAGCCATCACGTCCCTTTTCACTTGGGGGACGCAGCCTGTGTGGGTGGGTGGCGCCATGGCCTTCGTCGCCGTGGAGACATGGTCCGAGTATGTGGGCCACGTGGACGCGGGCAGCCCGGTTGATTATCTGTTCAAGGTGCTCTTCATCTGGATCACGGTGACGTCCGCAATCATCAGCTTGAAGCACGGCAAATGGCTGCCCTCGCTGGGTGCCATCCTCAAGGTGGCGTTCCTGACCTTCTTCATCATTGTCACCATGATCTACGGGCTGCAGCACGGATTCAACGGCCTGGACCTGGGCTTCTTCTCGCCAACGCTTGCCGGTTTCCTGGGCGTCACGCCGCTTCTGCTGTTCTCCTTCCTTGGTTTCGAGTCCGGAAACAGCGCCGCCGGCGAAATGAAGAACCCGGCCAAGGACGTCCCCATTTCGGTAGCCCGGTCCTCCATGATCGCCGCGGCGAGCTACCTGCTTCCTATCCTTGCCATCCTCCTGGTGGTACCGCTGGACAAGATCACCGGGATCGGCGGGCTGTTCGGGGCAATCGCCACCGTCTACACGGTCTTTGGTCCTGCTGCTGAGATCATGTTGTCGGTGTCCGCTGTAGTCTTTTGCTTCATCCTGGTTTCGCAAGGTGCTGCATGGATGATCATCAGCGACCGCATGCAGGCGATGGCTGCGGCGGACGGTTCCTTCTTCGGAGGGTTCTTCGGCCGCTTCCACCCCAAGCTGGGTACGCCTATTCGCGTCAATACGCTTTCCGGCGTGGTGGCCACCCTGTTTATGCTCGCGGCCATGCAGCTCAGTGGCACCAGCAGCGCACTGTTCGGAGTGGTCCTCTCCATTGCGATCTCCACGTTCCTGCTCAGTTACCTGATGGCAATCCCGGCAGCGGTGAAGCTCCGGAGCAAGTATCCCCAGGTTGAGCGCCCCTTCAAGGTGCCGGTCTCCGATGCAGGTTTCCGCATCCTCGGGTACATCTGCTTCGCGTGGATCCTCGTCGGTTCCTGGGTAGCCATTTTCCCGGGGACACTGGATGTGCTTTTCGGCTTGCCGTACAACTTCGAGGCGACGTGGGGCGTCTCGCAGTTCATATTCGAAGCCTTCGCGCTCGGCACCCTTGGCTGCATCCTGGCCCTGGGGTTCGTGGGATATGCCCGCGGCAAAAAGGTGCGGGATGCGGTGGCGCCGGTCAGTGAGAGGGTCGAGCTGGTCAACGACTAACTTCGAGATCACCCGGGCCGCGCGAGATCGCGGGACCCATGCGAAATCGCCGGAAGGTTGCCATTGATCTGGCAGCTTTTCCGGCGATTTCGGTGTACTGGCACGGTGTATGAGGACAGGAGGGTTGTGCGGGGCTATTTGGCCAGGAAGCGCAGCAGGATCTCGTTGATCTCAGCGCCGTGCGTCCAGAGCATGCCGTGGGGTGCGTCTTCGATTTCCACGTATTCGGCCGACGGCAGTCGCTTCGTAAACTCACGGCCGGTGGCATCGATGGGCAGGATGCGGTCGTCGGTGCCGTGGACGATCAGCGAAGGGACGGTGACCTTCCCGATGTCTGAACGGAAGTCGGTGAGCCAGGAATCCACCACGGCGAAGGATGCGTACCAGGATGAGCCTGCGGCCACGTTCCAGGAATTCCGCAGGGCTTCTTCGCTGAGGCGGTTGCCCAGGAAGTTATCGGTGTTGAAGAAGTCGTTGTAGAAATTGGTGAACCAGGCGTAGCGGTCCTCGATGGCGGCGCTGCGGATGCCGTCGAAGACTGAGGAGGGGACGCCGGTGGGGTTGTCGTCCGTCTGAAGGAGGAAGGGTTCGAGGGAAGCCAGGAATGCTGCCTTTGCGACGCGGGCTTCGCCGTATGTGCCGATGTAGCGTCCTACCTCGCCGGTTCCCATGGAGAAGCCCACCAGTACTGCGTTCTGCAGGTCCAAGGTTTCAAGGACGGTGTTGAGGTCTGCTGCGAACGTGTCGTAGTCGTAGCCGGTGGTGGGCTTGCTGGACTTGCCGAATCCGCGGCGATCATAGGTGATGACCCGGTATCCGGCGTTCAGGAGAGCGGCTGTTTGCTTCTCCCAGGAGCCGCCGTCCAAGGGGTAGCCGTGGATCAGGACCACGGGCTGGCCTGCGCCGTGATCCTCGTAGTAGAGCTCGATGTCCGTGGTGTTCTCTGTGCCGACCTTGATGAAGCCCATGATGATCCCTTTTCTCTCAGTGAGAACGACCGTTCTCCGCCTGTGATGTCTACTGTAGAGAACGTTCGTTCTCAATGCAAGTAGAATAGGTGCATGGATATTTCCGAGGTTCGCGAACGCATCGTTGTCACCGCTGACGAGCTCTACAACGCCAAGGGAATCCAGGCTGTCGGGATGGATGAACTCCGCTCGGCGGCTGGGGTCTCGCTGAAGAAGCTCTATGGGGAATTTCCCTCAAAGAGCAGCATCGTCATGGCTGTGCTGGAGCATCGGCATCAGTCCTGGACCCAAGGGCTGGACGCCACGGTGCAGCAGGCTGGGACACCCAAGGAGCGGCTCCTCGCCATTTTTGACTACCTTGCGGGATGGTTCTGCCAGGACTCATTCCGTGGGTGCGGCTTCATCAACAGCTTCGCTGAACTCGGCGCCATTAGCCCGGACGTCGCCGAGTATGCGCGGAAGCACAAGGAGTCGTTCCAAGATTACGTGGCCCGCCTGGCGGCCGAAGCCGGCGCTCCGGCCTACCTGGCACCGCAACTCGCCATCCTTGCCGAGGGCGCCCAAGCCACTGCGGCCATTGCCGGAACATCCGATGCGGCCGTGCAAGCGCGTCAAGCGGCCGAAGTTTTGATTGACGCGGCAATGAGTGCAGTGTCTCCGATGGGCTAGGCTGCCGGGTTGCCCGTGTTGTGGGCCGACGCGCATCACCGTAGGGTGATAAGTAGTCTTAGCTTTTATCCTGTAGTGTGCGGCGGACTACGTCAAGCACGCGCCGTTCGGCTCGTCAGGAAGAAGACTATTCGTGTTTGAAGCCCCCAGCATCTTGTTCCTCTCGGCAGGTTTCGCGGTACTGGCCGCCGCCGTCCTGCCGAAGTTGTTGCGCCACATGCCGCTCTCCATGCCCATGGTCTTCCTGGGCAGCGGAATTCTGGCCTTCACCCTGCTCCCTGACTTGCCGGACCCGGACCCCGTCCTGCACCCGGATTTTACGATGCACCTGACCGAAGTGTGCGTCATCATTTCCCTCATGGGAGCAGGGCTGGCCCTGGACAGGCCGTTCCGTTGGCGTGGTTGGTCCACCACCTGGCGCCTGCTCGGAATCGTCATGCCCCTATGCATTCTGGTGATGACACTGCTGGGACTGTGGGTGCTGGGACTGGGCCTTGCTGCTGCCATCCTGGTGGCCGCTGCGATTGCCCCCACGGATCCGGTGCTGGCCTCCGAAGTCCAAGTGGGAAAACCTGCAGACGCTGAAGAGGACCCGGATGAGGACGAGGTCCGCTTCGCCTTAACCTCCGAGGCAGGCTTGAATGACGGCCTTGCCTTCCCGTTTGTGTACCTGGCCATTCTCATCAGCCTCGTGGGGGCGTCTCCGAGTGCCTGGTTGGGGGAATGGGTTGGTTTGGATGTTGTGTGGCGAATAGCTGTTGGCGTTCTGCTCGGTTTCGGTACCGGAAAACTCCTCAGCCTCATCTTCTTTGCCGCCAAGCGTAAAAGTTTCCGGTTATCGGATCACTCCGAGGGTTTCGTGGCGCTGGCTGCCACCTTCCTGGCGTATGGAATAGCCGAGATGGTGGAAGGGTACGGGTTCGTTGCAGTCTTCATCTGCGCGGTGACAATCCGTTCCGCTGAGCGCCACCACTCGTATCATCAGGTTCTTCACGGCTATGTAGAGCAGCTCGAGCGCCTCATGACTGTGGTGATCCTGGTGCTCCTTGGCGGGGCAATAGCCCGCGGACTCCTGGAAGGGATCGGGTGGACGGAGCTGCTGGTGGCTTTGGTTTTCATCCTGCTGGTCCGGCCCTTGACTGGATGGCTCGGGTTGATGGGCGGGAAGACCGGCCCGCGGGAGCGCCTGGCCATCTCCTACTTCGGCATCCGCGGGATCGGCTCACTCTATTACGTGGGCTACGCGCTGACGCACGGAAATTTCGACGCCGAGGCGCGCGGGCTTTGGGCCTTGATCGCCTTGGTGGTGACACTGTCCATTGTGGTGCACGGGGCCACCACCGCGCCGCTGATGAACCGGCTGGACCGGCTTCGGCTCGCGGCGGCACGCAATCAGCATGGAGACGAAGGCCGGGCGCCGACGACCGCCGTGTAGGCCCCTTGCGCGGACGGTAGCCAGTTAACAGTGGGGCTCTCCGCGGTGGGAGGCCCGGGCCGTGGAAGACTGGATGCATGTCTTCCCGTCCCAAGAAACCGCGCCCCCAGTCCGACGCCGTCGACACAGGAGGCCCAACGCCTCTGAGTAAGGGGCGCCGTCACCTCGCCATGAGGCTCGACGACGCGTGGCTCGGTTTTCAGACGCGTCTCGCGATCCGGCGTGGCCGGGTGGAAACCGTCATCCCTTACACCGGGTATGGGAGCACATCCTGGGTACGGGTCCTGGCGCGTGTGGTGCGCAGTGACCCCCGGGACGCTGCAGGTCACTCCAATCCTTTGCAGGAAAGCATGCGGGGCTGGCGCAACTTCACCAGTGCGCCCGTGGCCCACGCTCGTGTGAATGTGACTATTGCCGGCACGGTTTTTGATGTGAAGGCGGACCGTGGCGGCGTGGTGGATGCGCGTATTCCGGTAGCTCTGGACGCTGGCTGGCACACCATTTCCCTTCAGTCCGGAGAGTCCCAAACCGTGGAGGCTCCCTTGGAGATCGTCGCGGACGACGCAGATTTCGGTGTCGTCTCTGACATTGACGACACCGTGATGGTCACTGCACTGCCGCGTCCGTTCCTGGCCGCGTGGAATACTTTTGTCCTCAACGAGCACGCGAGAACCCCCACGCCGGGCATGGCGGTGCTGTACGAGCGGATTGCCCGGACGGCTCCGTCCGCTCCAGTGCTGTATCTGTCCACCGGGGCGTGGAACGTGGCACCCACGCTGTCGCGGTTCCTGTCCCGCAATCTTTATCCTGCCGGGCCCAAGCTGTTGACCGACTGGGGTCCCACGCCTGATCGCTGGTTCCGTAGCGGTCAGGAGCACAAGAGGACCTCATTGGAACGCCTCGCGGAGGAATTCCCCAATATCAAGTGGCTGCTGGTGGGCGACGACGGCCAGCACGATGAAGCGATCTACTCTGAGTTCGCCCATCGCCATCCCGCCAATGTCAGGGCAATCGCGATCCGCCAGCTCTCGGCGGGTGAAGCGGTGCTGGCCGGTGGACGGTCAAAGTCCGGCGGCCAGCCCACGCCCGGCGTCCCGTGGGTTTATGCGCCGGACGGGGCTGGAATGTCGGCACGGCTCGAAGAGCTGGGCGTCATCCGGAACGAGGTCCGGTCCGCCGACGATCCTGAGGAAGGCGACCTGGCCGCGGCCTCGGAGTAATCACTACGCGACGTCGATAAATACCGGGTTGGCGTAGAACCAAGTGTCCGTCCATGGGTCAGCGTCGCCGAGGTTGTTACCGTGCCGGATGGGGCCGGCAGGATCCACGGAGGCCCCGTGGTAGCCTGCGCCGTGGCGGTTTCCATCGCTTCCACGAAGGCGGAAGTAGCAGGACTTTTGCACGTCCTTGATGACGTGCTTGATGGTGAACGTTCCGGTGCGCCCGGACACATCGAGCTGCTTCCAGACGGCTGTTCCTGGAGCCCTTAAGGTGTCGCGGTCTGCCGCGGCGCCCGTCACTGCGCCGCCAATCACGTCCACGTGCGCGAGCTTTGGCATGATGCCCGCGAAGTTGCGGTAGTCCGTCGTCGTAATGGTGATGGAAATTTCGACGTCGGCACCTCGCCTCACCTGCAGGCGGGAACCCAAGGTGACGCCGTTGCGTCCGTTGCCGTTACCAGCGCCGTTGCCGCGCACCTCACGGACCCGCACATCGAGGCGCTGGAGCAGGTGGCCGTGGTCCACCCACATGCGGCCATTGCGCATAGCCTCCAGAACGCCGGCGTAGGAGCGCTGGGTGACGCCGGTGTGGAGGCGGCTGAACTGACCTGGCCAGTAGTCGCTGCCACCTTGCTTTTCGCCGGTGTCGAACGGGTCGGGACGCTTGCCGGTGACTGACCAGCGGTCGAATTCGTTAGGCAGGCTGAGGTAAGGCTCTCCTGCCGGGTAGGGGCCGGTTTTCCAGGTGTCTTTGACCGTGAGGTGGTTGTCCGAATTGGATGTGATCCAGAACGGCAGGCCTTCTGCGAGCATGGAGTCCCACACACCGCCCACGGTTGCGGTGGCCCAGTCGAAGCCGCCGTAGGGGCGGAAGGCATCCGCCGGGTAGCCCGGGAAACTGTATTGGGTGGGGTTATTGGTGTATTCGCCGCGTTGGTCGCCGGCTCTGGAGAATTGGCTGACGCCGGATCCTTGTGCGCCGGGCGCACCTTCCATGCCGATCATCACCTCGCGGGCGGCGTCACGCCATGCGCGCAGCTCGTGCGGGGAATCGATGCCCAGCCGCATGGGGTGGTTTGCCAGGGCCACGACGTCGTCGATGTAACCGGAGCGTCGCTGCTTGGCCAACCAAGCGATGGCTTCCACGGCCTTGCGCTCGAACGTTTCAACTTGGGCCGTTCCGGGGGTTGGCTTCTCCCACTGGTTCAGCTTCCCGTCCCACACCAACTCGAAGGTGCGCAAAAGGTTCACTTCGTTGGGGCCCGGAGCAACAAGGACCGAGGCGTGCTCTGCGCCGGGGATGTACCACTCGAGGCCTTGGAAGATCAGCAGGTCAGGGCGGGCAGCCCGCTGGGCCTTGATCTCCTTGTTGGCGTTGACGGCACCGCCGTTGTTGGCGTGGCCGAAATTGCTGTGCTCGGTCAGGGCCACCCAGTCCACGCCGTAGGCCTGTGCGGTGTCCAGTTGCTGTTTGATCATGTACTTCGCGTCATGGCTGTACTGGGTGTGTACGTGGTGGTCGCCCACCAGCCACGTCAGTTGGGGGTCGTTCCCGCCAGGGTTCGCCACCGCGGGCCGCGCCATCGCTGCCGAAGCGGCAGTGCCGGCGGCCAGGACGCCGGCTGATTGAAGGATGCGCCGGCGGCTCAGCCCCATGGCCTTCAGCTCAGCATCGGCCAGCTTTACACTCCGGCTGTGGGTGGTGGTGTCTTCTTCTGCGGTGCACATTAACGTCTTCCCTCTGTTGATTCCGGTCCCCCAGCGGGATCACAGTAGGGAAGCGGGATGGCAGGAAGGTTAACCGGGCGGGAACGGTTGGGGGTGGGGCGGTAGCCGCTGTCCGGCGGATGCGGGCGTTCAGCAGGTCATGGTGCCTTTGAAGGGCTTACCCGTCCAGGAATTGTTGGAGCCGGGAACCTTGTAATAGCCGCGCACTTCGTAGCTCCACGTGCCAATGATTTCGATGCCCGAACTGTACGTTCTTCCCGCGGCCTGGCTGAGGTCACCGGTGAACTCGAGGTTGCCTGAGCGGTCATAGACCTTCACCTCGTAGTAGTTGGCGTTCGCCACCGCTCCGTAAGAATTCACGGTGACCACGGTCTGCAGGCCGAAGGTGCATCGCATGGTCACGTTTGCGGCAGCCGGAGCGGGAATGACTGCGGCCGAGAACTGCGGGGTAGCGCGCTCGCTGTCCGAGAAGGCAGCCACAGCGGCGGTAGGCCCGGCGATGAGGCCAAGAACGACGACGGCGACGATCACCAACGCACGGAGGAAACTGTTCCGCGGTGTCATGGTGATGGTTCTCCGTTCTGGTGAAGTGGCAGTGCTTGACGTGATACTCGCCGGGCCTGATCGGGCTGGGGGGAAAGGAACCGATCAGACCCGGCGGGGCTAGGGGGTGTTGCTGCGCTTACTTGGTGGTTTCGGTGCGTTGGGTGCCGGTGAAGGCGAAGGCGATGGTGGAGGTGGCGCCTTGGAAGTCGTTGTTCGCGGTGGTGGGGAACGTGGTGGTGACTTTGAGGTTGTCGGTTTTGGCCGAGGTCAAGGAGGTGAGGTTGGCCAGGGCTTTGTTCGCTGCGATCACGGGTCCGGAGGCCAGGACGGTGCTGCGGGTGCCGGTGCAGTTGTAGGGTGCGGCGGCGCCGGTCCAGGCAGCACTGCAGTTTTCGATGGTCAGTTGCAGGCCGTTGGTGACGTCGGTGGTGAGCAGGGAGCTGGTGGCTCCGGCGGAGGTGGTGAGGGTGATGTTGTTCAGGTCCGAGTTGCCGGTGTTGGCCAGGGTGACGAGTTTTTCGACTTTGTCGCCGGGCAGCAGGCCTGCGACGGGGACGTTGAGGGTGTTGGCCGGTCCGGGTGCGCCCAGGGCGATGGTGACGGTGCCTGCGGTGACTGCCTGGGAGGCGGAGGTGGAGGAGGTGAAGGCGCCGTAGGTTCCCATGCCGGCGACGGCGGCTGCGGTGCCGACCAGTGCGACCGAAGCGAGGATCTTGCCGGTGGTGGTTTTGAGGCTGATGGCCATGGGGATCGGTGTCCTTTCGGGAGGCCACCGTGAGACCGGCCGGCCGTTTCTTTCAGCCTGTGTGGCTGACAAGAACTACTGTGCCGGGCCTGGATCAAGAACGAATCCTGTGTACCGTCAACACTTCCTCAGGAAAACCTCAAGACTCCCGCAGGCCACTCAAGCAGTTTCCGAGCAGCCCTATCGAGCAGTTTCGGAGAAGCCATAGATCCCAGGGCAGCCTACCGTTAGGGGTATCAGTTCAAAGAACGAAGGGGAGCGAACACCATGACGGATTCAGGCAAAGCGGGCACCAAGGAAAAGTCCTACGAGGGCTTCACGGAGGAGGAGCGCGCCGCAATGAAAGAGCGCGCGCAGGAACTCAAAAAGGCACCCCGCAAGAAGACGTCCACAGCGGACGGCGAGGCTGATGTCATGGCCAAGATCGCTGAGATGCCCGAGTCGGACAAGCTCATAGCCGAGCGACTCCACGCGATCGTCAAGGAGCATGCACCGGAACTCACCGCCAAAACCTGGTACGGCATGCCGGCCTATGCCAGGGACGGGAAGAACATCGTGTTCTTCCAGAGTTCCCATAAGTTCAAGGCGCGCTATGCCACGCTCGGCTTTGAAGAGAACGCGAAGCTGGACGAGGGAGCCATGTGGCCCACGTCCTTCGCCGTTACGGAAATGACCCCTGAAGTGGAAGCCCGGATCGTCGGGCTCATCAAGAAGGCGCTGGCGTAGGGGCGCCGCTCGTAGGTGAGTGAGTAGGCCTAGGTCGGCTGGCTGTTGGCAGGCGGCAAGTCCGGATTCATGGGTTCCAAGTTCGGATCCTCGGCCGTCCAGACTTGAACGATGGCCCAGGTGACAGCCGCGATGGGTACGGCCAGGACGGCGCCGATGATTCCGGCGAGGATGGTGCCTGCCGTCAAAGCCATCAGGATCACCAGCGCGTGGAGTTCCAGGGACTTGCCCATGACGATTGGCTGGAGGAGGTCACCTTCGAGTTGGTTGACGGCGATCACTACGATCACCACGATCAACGCCACGATGGGTCCGTTGGCAACGAGTGCCACCAAGGCGGCCAGGATTCCTGCCACCGTGGCACCCACCAGGGGGATGAACGCGCCAATGAACACGATGATCGCCAGAGGGATGGCCAACGGAACCTGCATGATGAGCAGGGCCGCGCCGATGGCCACCGTATCCACTAATGCGACGATCGCCGTTCCCCTGACGTAGCCACCAAGGACCTCCATGGTCCGCTTGCCAACACGGCGGAGCTTCGCTTCCCTCACGCCTTTGAAGGGGCGCAGGAAGAATTCCCAGATTTTGGCGCCGTCCTTGAGGAAGAAGAACAGGATGATGACCACCAGGCTGGCGCCGGCCAGGAACTCAGTGACCACGGACAACCCTGTCACTGCGCCGGAACGTACTTGGCTGCTCTGCGCGAATTCAACCACGGCTTCGCGCGCCTGGTTCAGTTGCTCTCGTTCAAGGGGGAGCGGTCCGGTCAGCAGGAAGTTCTCAAGTTCGTCCAGCCCGCTTGCTGCCTGACTGATCAGTTCGTCCCACTGGCTACGCACCGACAACACGATGGTAGTGATCACTCCGCCGAGCACTATCAGTAAGCCCAGGAATGCGACGCCGGTGGCTAAGCCGCCGCGCCATCCGCGGCGTCGCAGCATATTCACAAAGGGGCCGATGGCCGCGGCCAGAATCAAGGCGATGAGGACCGGGATGACAAGCAGCCGGATCTGGAGCAGCCCGAAAACAGCCACCACGGTCAGGGCCAGGATGAGCAGTATCTGACTTGCCCGGACAGCCGTCCGGCCCAGTGAGTCCTTCCAGAGGTCGGGCTTGGGTGGCTTGCGTACGGAAACGCTGGCTGTTTCCTCGGATGCCGTCATGGTGAGCTCCTGTTCCTTCGCATCGGTCAACCGATGAGACCAAACGTAAGCCTACTGATTATTTCCCTCGCGTGGTGACGCCCTTCAAGGAGTGGGCCAGTTAGTGAGTCGGATCGGGATGCGGTGGAACAGGCCCTGGATCGGGAACCGGCGATGGGCCAGGGCTTGGATTCGGATCCGGAATAGGGCTCGGCGGAAACGGCGTAGTGGGATCCGGGGGTGGCGGCACGGGTCCGGGATCGGGGGGAAATGGCTCGGGCTCGCGGGTTGGCGGCAGTGTCACGGTATCTCTCCTTTGCGTACTGAAGGGTATTGCTCCGGCAGATAACTGCAGCCTACCCCCGGTTGCCCCACGGCCACAGGGCAGCAATCGGGTATTTTTAGGTCATTTGACCTAGAGTTGTTACATGAACGATCTCCTCGAACTCGATACCGCCGGTCCTGTGCTGATCGTCGGCGGCTACGGCACCGTCGGCACAGCACTCACCCGATTGGCCGCCACTGAATGGCCCCTGCTCCTGACGGGCCGGAACCCCGAGCGCGGCAGCCACCTGACCAACGGCAGGGTGGAGGTCCGGAAATGGGACCTCAACCAGGCCGAACCCTTCGTCGCCAAGGTCAGGGCAGTCATCAGCACCGTCAACGATCCCGACGACAGGGTGCTTCGCGCCGCCGTCGGCTCCGGCATTCCGTACGTTGACGTCACTCGCTGGACCAGCCGCGTCACCAGGGCACTGACCTTGGCCACCCTTCTCAAGCCAACAGCTCCCGTGCTACTGAGCTCCGGATGGATGGGTGGCGTCACCAACATCGTCGCAGCCTTCCTGGCCCAAGAACTGGGCGGGGCCGAACAGGTGGACATCGCCATCCGCTATGACACCAGCGACCAAGCCGGCGCAGATTCCGTCGATTTCATCGACAGGCTGGGAGTGGACTTCGAAGTACGCAAAGGCGGTAAGGCCGCCGTCGTACGCCCCCTCACCGACACGCGCCTGGTGGACATTGCCGGGCACCGCACCAAAGTGGCGCGGCTCGATACTCCTGAACAGTTCACATTGCCGCTGACTCTGGGAGCCGGCTCGGTAGCCACACGGATCGGGTTCAGTTCCAAGACGTCCACGACGGCGTTGCTCGCCGCGCGGGCGGCAGGACTGTTCCGCTGGGGTAGCGGGGAACGGTGGGCGCCGCTGCGGCGTTCGCTGTTGTACTCGCCCGGATCGGGAGGAATCGCGCACCTTCGTGTTGATGTGAAGGGGCCGCTCGGGTCCAAAACGGCTGTCATTTCTGATCCGCAAGGGCAGGCGCACCTCACCGCGCTGGGCGGTTTGCTGGGGCTGCACACCGTCCTTGGAACAGCAGCTGAGCCCGGCGTTTCCTTTCCCGAAACCACTCCGGCGTTGGGCTCAGCTGTAGCGAAACTCGAATCACACGGTGTGACAATATTGAGGTCATGACCGAAAGCAAGGGCGCCCTGCGGAAGGCGGCGCTCCTTGACGCAGCTGTTGATGTACTGGTTACCAAGGGCAACGCAAACGCCGCGATGCGGGATTTTGCCGCGGCCGCCGGCGTACGTATCGGGCACCTGCAGCACTACTTTCCTACGCGGGCGGACCTGATCCGGGCCGTCCTGGAAAGGACGCTCGAGCGCTCACTGCAACGGCTCGCGGAGGTGGCAGGACTCGACCTCGAACCCGACGCGGCGGGCGAGCTGACCCGGGACGATTCCCACCGGCTTCTCACCGCGCTGCTCCAGGAGCACTCGGACCTCGAAGACGTAAAAATGCACCTGGAGATCTGGGCGCTGGCATCCTCGGACGAGCAGGCGGCCTCCGCCCTACGGTCCTTCTACGCACAGTACGCAGGCCATGTACAAGGTGTGGTTCGGCGGGGGAGGACTGACCTCCACCACTCGGCTGCAGCTGGCATCGCGGCCGCGATCGTGAGTCTCTTCGAGGGCGCTGCTGTGACACGCTCAAGCATCGCCGGCCTGCGAACAGAACCCGGAGACCAAGCCATCATCCACACGGCCCAGTGGTTGATCCATGGAAAGGAACCATCTCAGTGACCCAGCTTGTTCCAACTCCAGCCCAGTTCCGCTGGCAACAGCTCGAATTCGGTGTGTTTATCCACTTTGGCATCAACACCTTTGCCGGCAAGGAGTGGAGCGATGGCACCATCCCGGCGTCGAGTTTTAACCCTACAGAACTCGACGCCGGCAGCTGGGTCCGCGCGGCGAAGGCCGCCGGCGCCCGGTACGTGATCCTGACGGCCAAGCACCACGACGGGTTTTGTCTCTGGCCGACGGGCACCACGGACTACTCCGTCGCGTCCTCGCCGTGGCGGGGAGGGAAGGGAGACGTTGTCAGGGACGTTGCCGAAGCCTGCGCGGACAACGGGATGGGGCTGGGTCTCTACCTGTCCCCGTGGGACCGCAACGCTGACTGCTACAGCGATCCTGCGGCCTACGACGACTTCTACGTCCGGCAACTCACCGAGCTCTGCACAGGATACGGACCCCTGATGGAGCTGTGGTTCGACGGCGCAGGCTCGGTGGGCCGTGAGTACAACTGGGACAAGATCATCGCCGTGGTTAAGGAACACCAGCCCGACGCCATGATTTTCAACATGGGCCAGCCCACCATCCGATGGGTGGGAAACGAAAATGGACTGGCATCAGACCCCGTCAACTACGTTGTGGACCGCACACCCGACACCCAGTACACCGATTCCAGCTCCGGGCTGCACGCCGAACACTACTTACCGCCGGAGTGCGACGTCTCCATCCGGCGCGGCTGGTTCTGGCATCCGGACGACGAACCGAAATCCGTGGAGCACCTCCTCGCTATCTACTACCAATCGGTGGGAATGGGCGCGAACCTCCTCCTGAATCTGCCGCCAGACACCCGCGGGTTGATTCCTGACGAGGACCATCAACGGCTGCGCGACTGGAAAGCGGAGCTGGATCGTCGCCTGTCCGGCGCAGTTGAGGCCTCGGTGGAACACTACGACGGCGGTGCGACCCTGAGTTTTCCGGCCGCGGTCACGTTCAACCATCTGGAGTTGGTGGAGGACCTCAGCTCGGGGCAGCGAATTACCCGCCACGCGGTGTCTCACCAAGGCGTGAACCTTGTAGAGGGGATGACGGTGGGCAGCCGGCGTATCCACCAACTTCCGGTCACCACGGCAACAGAGTTGCACGTGACGTTGGCAGGCGACGGTCGTCTGGTGTCGGCACGGGCTTACGCCGGTGCTCTGGACGCTGACGTTCCTGTGATTCCTGCAGGATATGAAGCCCCTACGGACGCTCCGGAGTAGCTCTTTCTGCCCCGTCCTTGGCGCGAGCTAATAATGTCGGTGCCTGCTGACATGGTGAGTTCATGGAGCAGGTTGGGGAGGGTCGCGTGGGGGCGGGGATGTCTCGTGTCCTTGTTCCTGTCTCTCCTGCGAACGTTTTGCTCGCGGCTCCGTCCAGCACTGTTAGTGGTGATTTGATGGAGCAGTTGCGGGTGTTGGAGGAGATGAAGTCGGCTATCACGGCTTTGCAGGCGCGGGTTGCTGTGGCTTTTGATCTTGCGCAGCGTGCTGAGCAGGCTGAGGCTGGTGTTCCTGTGTCCGAGCGTGGTCAGGGGGTGGGTGCTCAGGTGGCGTTGGCTCGTCGGGAGTCCCCGAATCGTGGGTCGCGGTTGTTGGGTTTGGCGAAGGCGCTTGTTGTGGAGATGCCCCACACGTTGGCTGCCCTGCAGTCCGGGCAACTGAATGAATGGCGCGCCACCCTGCTGGTGAAGGAAACCGCCTGCTTGTCCGTGGAGGATCGAGCTGCGGTGGACGAGGAACTCGCTGCTGATGCCGGGACGTTTGATGGGAAGGGCGATAGGGCGATTGTTGCGGCGGTGAAGGCTGCTGCGTATCGTCGTGATCCGCGCTCGGTGGCCGGTCGTGCGGCCCGCGCGGCTTCTGAGCGGACCGTGAGCCTGCGACCGGCGCCGGACACCATGACGTACCTGACTGCGCTGCTGCCGGTGGCTCAGGGTGTGGCTGTTTACGCGGCGTTGACCCGGGCCGCTGACTCGGCCCGTTCCATCGGCGGCACCGGTTCGGGTGGTACTTCCGGCTCAGGCAGTACTGTCCCGACCCGGGGTCAGGTCATGGCCGACACTTTGGTCGAACGGGTTACGGGGACCCCGGGCGGGTTTTCGGGGATCAACCTGGACCTTGTGATGACGGACCGGACCCTGTTTCAGGGAGACAGCGAACCGGCCCGGTTGAAGGGGTACGGAATCGTCCCGGCCGAGTGGGGAAGGGAACTCCTGGGGTTGGGGCAAGCCGCAGGCTCAAGGCCAGTGGCCCCGGATCCGGAGTTTGATGTCTGGCTGCGCCGGCTCTATACAGCGCCGGGGACGGGTGAACTCCTCGCCACGGACTCCAAGGCCCGGCTCTTTACCGGCCGGCTGCGGCGGTTCATTGAATCTCGTGACGACACTTGCCGCACGCCGTACTGCGACGCGCCCATCCGGCACATTGATCACGTGGTTCCGTGGCGTTCGGGAGGGCAAACCAGCCTCGCGAACGGGGCGGGACTGTGGGAAGCGTGCAACCACACCAAAGAACACCCCGGCTGGACCACCAGAACACTCCACGGAGAGACTCACGGGAGCACTCACGGGGGCACGCACGGCGTGCACACCCTGGAAATCACTACACCCACAGGCCACACCTACCAATCCAAAGCCCCATCCCTGCCAGGGCACCACCCCTCCAGAACGTAGACACATGCCACGTGCCCGGCACAGCAGATGCCCCGCTGGCACCCTCTGGTGAAAAGTTTTTCAAAAAAGTTCGTACCCCGCGTAACCCTTTGGGGTGCCGTGACGATTACGTCTTTGAAAGGGCCGAGCTGGAATTTGTCCCCCATCATGTTCCAGCTCGGCTCTTCCTTGTCTCGAGGAGTTTTCAACAGGGCCAGCGGGTCTTCCCTTTGGAAGGTCGGGCAGAGCAGTTACCCTAGGTGGGGTCGTCCGTCGGTGACATGGCGGATGTCCAGGTCCACGCAAAGGACCTGCCGCCGATCGAAAGCCTCCTTCCTGTGACCGACGCATTGACCGATGAAGCGCTACATGCACTCAAGGGCAATAACGCGGAACTGTTCGGCGCCGTTTACCAGGCGTACGCCGGCCAGGTTCTCGGTTATCTGACGGCCAAGGGTGTGTCAGATCCGGAAGCAGTCACGCAGGACGTGTTCCTTGCCGTCCTGCCCCGGCTGGATGACATCAGCGGCGGGGTTCATGGCCTCCGGACTTTCATTTTCTCCGTGGCTCATGCCCGCATGGTGGATGAGCATCGGAAGCAAAGCAGGTCGCCGGAACAGCACGAGTTTGAGCCGGACCGGGATACCCGGGAAGTGAGCTCCGCAGAGGCGGAGGCCATGGGACTCTTGGCACCCAAGGAGGTCATGAGACTCCTGGACTACCTCGGCGACGAGCAGCGGGAGGTCTTGAGCCTTCGCATCGTGGCAGGCCTGACTGTTGAACAGGTTGCCGACATCATGGGGAAATCCGCCGGGGCAGTGAAACAACTGCAGCGGCGGGCACTCATTACGCTCCGTGAGCATTCGGCAGTAAAGGAATACGTGTCGCCATGACATCCAGAGATAGCGAACGCGAAGCGATGGTGGACGAGCTACTGCTCGACGCCGATGCCGCCGACTCGTCTGACCTCCGGCTTGCTCTCCTCTCCATGGGGTCCTTTGCCAACCTTGCGGCCCCGACACCGGGCGCGGAGCTTTCCGCCATGCTGGCTGGCCCGCACGACGAAGTCAGCAAACGCCGTTGGAGGCACAAGCACCGCACCGCCGTAGTCGGCGTGGCCGTGGTGGCAGCCATGGGCCTGGGGATTAGTGGAGTTGCTGCCTCAAGCTCCGGGTTCACCCGGAACCCGTCCTTCATAAATGAGCTTCTGGGCAACGTCCAGCCACAGCCGGCAGCCGCCGCACCCGTACTGCCACTTCCCGACGCCCCGCGCATCATCACGGAACCCGCCCCCGCAGTGGATCCAGCCGCGATTCCGGCGCTTCCGCCCGCTGGTTCCCTCCCGGTGCCCGGCAGTGTTGCACCTGCCGAAACTCCCGCACAGGCACAGGCACAGGCACAGGCACCTGTTGTGGCTCAAGCGCCTGCCGCTGCCCCGGAGCAGCCTTCCTCCGGCAGCACCCCACAGCTACGGCCCAACACTTCGCCGAATCCAGCCCCGAACCTGCAGCCAAAGCCCGGCTCGGGCAAGGACGAGAAGCAGCAAGCGGCCCGGCCTGATGCTTCGCTGCAGGGTACGGCTAAGCCAGCAAAGACTGTGCCCGGGGCGGATGAAGCCAAACCCGGTCACCTGCCTCCCGGACCCGTCAACGAGCGAGCAGAAGAGCAGTTAAAGGACGCCGCGAATAAGTGGAAGCAGTGGCTTAAACGCGGCGACCACTAAACGCCAGGGCGCCTAAAAGCTAGGCGAGCACCTGGCGCTTGGAAGAGATCACGCCGGTGTCGAAGCCGGCCAGGTGGAGCCCGCCATGGAAGCGGGCGTGCTCGATCTTCACGCAGCGGTCCATCACCACGTTCAGGCCCGCCGTCTCGGCATCGCGTGCAACGTCCTCATGCCACGAACCAAGCTGCATCCACAAGGTCTTGGCCCCCGCGGCGACGGCTTCGTCCAGCACTCCGGGGAGGTCGTCGTGCTTGCGGAACACGTCCACGATGTCCGGGGACTCGGGCAGATCGGCCAGTGAAGCGTACGTCCGCTGGCCCAGGATTTCCTTCACCACGGGGTTCACGAAGTACACCTTGTAGCGCGTTGACGACTGCAGGTAGGTGGCCACGAAGTAGCTGGCCCGGGACGGTTTGTCCGAGGCCCCAACAATGGCGATGGACTTGGCCTCGCGCAGGAGCGCCAGGCGTTCCGGAGCAGATGGGCCGTCCCAGGTGCGTTCTGCAGTGCTCATGCCTTCGCTCCTACGGTTTCGGTGCCAACAGTGCAGGCATCCGCGGGTTCTTCATCAACCAAGGAAACAGCCGACTGTGCCTCGGTCAGGGCCTGGTCCAGGTCCCAAAGGATGTCCTCCAAGTCCTCCAGGCCCACCGAAATACGGACCAGGTCCTCGGGGACGCCTGCGGACTCGAGCTGTTCGGCGCTGAGCTGCTGGTGCGTGGTGGAGCCGGGATGGATCACCAGCGTGCGCGAATCGCCCACGTTGGCCAGGTGTGAGGCCAGCTGCAAGGATTCGATGAATTTCTGGCCGGCCGCGCGTCCACCGGCAACGCCGAACGAGAACACCGAACCCGGGCCCTTGGGCAGGTACTTTTGTGCTCGTTCGAAGTGCGGGTGGGAGGGCAAACCTGAGTAGTTCACGTAGGCCACACGAGGATCGGCGTCGAGCCATTCGGCCACGGCCTGGGCGTTCTTCAGGTGCTCGTCCAGACGCTGGGGGAGTGTTTCGACGCCTTGCAACAGCTGGAAAGCGGACAGCGGTGAGAGGGCCGGGCCAATGTCGCGCAAGTGTTCGCAGCGCAGTTTGGTGAGGAAGCCGTACTCGCCGAAGTTGCCCCACCATGACACGTTTCCGTAGGAGGGCACGGGCTCGGTCATCATGGGGAACTTGCCGTTGCCCCAGTTGAAGCGTCCGCTCTCCACGATCACGCCGCCCAGGGTGGTGCCGTGTCCGCCCAGGAACTTCGTGGCTGAATGGATCACGATGTCGGCGCCGTGCTCGAACGGTCGCACGAGGTAAGGCGTGCTCAAGGTGGCGTCAACCACCAGGGGGATACCGGCGTCGTGCGCTACCTTGGCCAGCCCCGCCAGGTCCTGGACTTCCGACGACGGGTTGGCCACCACCTCGACGAACAGCGCTTTGGTGTTCTCCTGAATGGCGGCCGCGTAGTCCGCCGGATCCGTGCCGGGCACGAACGTGGTGTCCACGCCGAAGCGGCGAAGGGACACGTCCAGCTGCGTGACCGTGCCGCCGTAGAGCTGGGAAGCCGCCACGATGTGGTCGCCGGACTGGGTCAGCGCGGCGAAAGTGATGAACTCAGCCGCCATGCCCGACGACGTTGCCACCGCCCCGATCCCGCCTTCAAGGGAGGCGATGCGCTCTTCGAAAGCCGCGACAGTGGGGTTGCCGATGCGCGAATAGATGTTGCCGTACTTCTGCAGCGCGAAGAGGTTGGCGGCATCATTGGTGTCTTTGAAGACGAAGGACGTGGTCTGGTAGATCGGTACCGCGCGGGCGCCGTGCTCGGCGTCGGGAGTGCCGCCGGCATGCAGGGCGCGGGTGCGGAAACCGAAGGTGCGGTCAGCCATTAGACGGCCACCGACTCGGCGACGGGCGTGTTGGAGAGATCCAGTTCGGTGCCGTTCTTGCGGGCGAGGTCGGCCTCGAGTTCGCGGACGATCGGCAGGATGTCCTGGCCGAAGGCAGCCACTTCTTCCTGGAAGTGCAGGTAACCGGTGAGGAACAGGTTCACTCCGATCTTCTTGTACTCCACGATCCTCTCGGCGATCTGCTCCGGTGTGCCGATCAGCTGGGTTTTGAAACCGTCGTTGTACTGGACCAAGTCCTCGAACGTGGAGTCTGCCCACATGCCCTTGCCATCCTTGGTGGACGGTCCGGCTTCCTGCACGGCGTCCCGGAATCCCTGAACTGCGGGCTTGTGTGCCTTCTCCACGATCTCGCGAAGAGTGTCGCGGGCTTCCTTCTCCGAATCGCGGGCAATCACGAAGCCGTTGAGGCCGAACTTCGGCAAGGACAGGGCGCCCTCAGTGCCGCGCTTCGTCTCCCCGGATGCTGCCACAACGCCAGCGATGTTGTCCTTGAAGCCCTCAAGGTCCTTGCCGTTGGAGAAGTACCAGTCGGCGACGCGGCCGGCGGTGGCCTGTGCCGCCGTCGAGTTTCCACCGAAGAAGACTTCCGGATGGGGGCGGCCGGGAACGTCGACGGGCGCCGGGTTCAGCGTGAAGTCGGTGATGTTGTAGTACTTGCCGCCCTGGCTGAAGCCCTGCTCGGTCCACAGGCCGCGGAGCACCTTGATGAATTCCTCGGTGCGGACGTAGCGCTCATCGTGTTCCAGCCATTCGAGGCCGAAGTTGGTGAACTCGCTCTTGAGCCAGCCGGAGACGATATTGACGGCGGCGCGGCCGTTGGAGATGTGGTCCGCGGTGATGATGTATTTCGCCAGGACGCCGGGGTGCCACATGCCCGGGTGGACGGCGGCGATGACCTTGAGTCGCTCGGTCGCAGCCAGCAGGGCCAGGCTGAAGGACGTGGCCTCGTGCTGCTTGTCCGCGCCATAGGAAGCGGCGTAACGGGTCTGTGTGAGGGCGTATTCGAAGCCGGAGTTCTCCGCGATCTGCGCCAGTTTCTTGTTGTAGTCGAAGTCCCAGCCGGTGCGCTGCTCGATGGTGGACACCACCAAACCGCCGGACACGTTGGGAACCCAGTAGGCAAACTTGAGCGGTTCGGAGAGCCGTGCGACGTTGCTGATCTCAGTCATGAATTTTCCTTTACTAGGGCCCGCTCGCGCAGGACGTCCTGGATTCCGGCAAGTGCCGGTTCGTTCTGGAGTGAAGTGGTATCGCCCAAAGCGGTTCCCTCAAAGAGTTGGGTCAACAGCCGGCGCATGATCTTGCCGCTGCGGGTCTTGGGTACATCAGCCACCACGACGACGTCGCGCGGCTTGGCGATGGGGCCGATCTCCTTGGCCACGTGGTTGCGCAGGTTCGCGGCGACTTGAGCGGCAGCGTCGCCTGAGGCGTCGCTGCGGAGCACGACGAACGCGACGACGGCGTGCCCGGTGGTGGGATCCGGCACCGGGCAGACCCCGGCCTCCACCACGTCCGGATGTGACACCAGGGCGGACTCGATCTCGATGGTGGACAGCAAGTGCCCGGAGACGTTGAGGGTGTCGTCCACCCGCCCGAGGATCCAAATGTCGCCGTCGGAATCGTATTTGGCGCCGTCCCCGGCAAGGAACCAACCTTGCTCCGCGTACTGGCTCCAATAGGAGTCGAAGTACCGGCGCGGGTTGCCCCACACGGTCCGGGCGATGGCTGGGCCTGGGCGGTCCACCACGATGAAGCCCTGGACACCGGGTTGTGAAAGGGCTCCGGTCTCATCCACTACCCGCGTGCTCACCCCGGGAAGCGGCCGTGCGGCGCAGCCCGGTTTGAACGCGGTGTCCGTGGGCGAGGGCGACATGATGGTGGCGCCTGTTTCGGACTGCCACCACGTGTCCACCATGGGAGCGGTGCCCCCGCCGATGTTGTCGCGGAGCCAGCGCCAGGCCTCGGGGTTCACCGCTTCTCCCACGGTTCCCAAAACACGGATGGAGGAGAAATCGTAGCTTTCCGGCACACCGTCCGGGAACCAGCCCATGAGGGAACGGACCAGCGTGGGCGCCGTGTAGTACTGGGTGACCTTGTAGCGTTCGATGATCTCGAAATGCCGGCCGGGATGCGGGGTGTTGGGCGTGCCCTCGAAGATCACCTGGGTCACGCCGTTGGAGAGGGGTCCGTAGATCTCGTAGGTGTGGGCGGTGACCCATGCGAGGTCAGCGGTACACCAATGCACGTCGCTTTCCCGCAACGATGGGTCCGGGTTACTGAACAGGTACTCGAAACTCCACGACGCCTGCGTGAGGTAGCCGCCGGAAGTATGGACCAGGCCTTTTGGCTTTCCCGTGGTCCCGGAGGTGTACATGATGAACAGGGGAGTCTCGGCGTCGAAGGCGTCAGGCTCGTGGACGTCGGAGGCAGTGTCAACGACGTCGTGCCACCACACGTCGCGGCCTTCCCGCATCGCGACGGTGGGAAGGTCCTCGGCAGACGTGGTCCGGTTGATGACCAGCACATGCTCAATGGCGTTGTCACCGGCTACGGCGGCATCGGCGTTAGCCTTGACCGGCACAGCCACCCCGCGGCGGTACTGCCCATCCGTGGTCACCAGCAACTTCGCTTGTGTGTCCTCCACGCGGAAACGCAGCGCCTCGGCAGAGAAACCGCCGAAAACCAGCGAGTGGATGGCTCCGATACGGGCTACCGCCAGAGTGATGATCACCGTCTCGGGAATCACGGGAAGGTAAATGACCACGCGGTCGCCCTGGGTGATGCCAAGCTCCAGGAGCGCGTTCGCTGCCTTGGATACCTCGCGTTGCAGCTCCTCGTAGGTGATGGCGCGGCGGTCACCGGGTTCGCCTTCGAAGTGCAGGGCCACCTTGTCACCCCTGCCGGCAAGCACGTGCCGGTCCACGCAGTTGTACGCAACGTTGAGTTTGCCGCCGTCGAACCACTTGATGTCAGGACCCTGGCCCGCTGCAACATCCGTGGGCTTCCAACTGTGGGCGGTGTGCCACGGCTGATCCCAGTGCAGGCGGTGTGCCTGCTCTTCCCAGAAAGCGACTGCTGATCCGCTCTCGTCAAAACCGCTGGGCGCGTCAAGCAGCCCTGCTTCAGAGGCCGTCGCATCCGAAGTGGTGTGTGAAATTTTGGGTACGGCAGACGTCATGGGAAATCTCCATGCCTGGAGTCGGCGCAGTGCGAACAACGGGAGGGTCGTCCTTTGTATCGCCGGGATGATCATTCTCCACTAAAGCTGATCGTTCATTCCGCTCATAATCGGGCCTTCGCCAGGCGTAATATTCACCGTTACGGCCGCTGAGCCGGTCAAAGATGCAGAATATTCGGCAAAATTGCTCGGACAGGGCCGGGAGTAAGCTTGGGTCATGATGCATGTCAACGATCCGGCCGTCGTGGACCGGTTGATGCGAACAAAAGGCACCTGGGCGATCGTCGGCCTCAGCACCAACCAGTGGCGCTCCGCCTATGACGTCTCGCTCTACGTCCGGGACAAGATGGGCATGGAGATCATCCCGGTCAATCTCAAGGGCGAGGATGTGCACGGAGAAAAAGGGTACAAAACCCTGGCTGACATCCCCGCCGCGAAGCACCCGATTGATGTGGTGGAGTGCTTCGTCAACTCCCAGCGGGTTGGGGCCGTTATTGACCAGGCGATTGCCGTTGGTGCCAAGGCCGTGTGGCTGCAGCTGGGCGTGTTCGATGACGAAGCCACGCAGCGTGCCAAGGACGCGGGACTCGACGTTGTGGTGAACTCCTGCCCGGCACGCGAAGGCTGGCATTACGGCTTGTAATTCGCCGGGCGGTTTCCTCTGCTAGATTTCAGCTGAATCATTTTTCAGTCTTTGGGGGACAACCATGCTCGGCGACCATTCTGCGGTGCTCTCTTCTGCTCCCTCCAGACGGGCCGTCTTCAGTGTTGTGGGCGCGTCCGTGGTGGCCGGCCTGACGGCGTGCAGCTCCTCTGAAACCTCGACGCCGGTGCAGACGCCCACTGGCGCCGGCGCGTCGCCTGACGTTCCGGGTCCCAACGGTGCGCTGGCCGTGGGAGGCGAGGTTCCGACGTCGTCCGCTTCTCCGACTCCCACCGCCACGGCGACCAAGCGCATCCGACGCACGTTCATCCCGGACTACCAACTGCCGCCGATGGTGGGCGGGTTGGCGCCGGTGATCACCAAGATTGAAACCAAGCATCCGGTGGTGTTCCTGACCATCGATGACGGCAACATCAAAACGCCTGAATCGATCAAACTCATGGCGGAGTACGACTATCCCGCCTCGCTGTTCCTCACCAAGGACACAGTGGCGGACAACCCGGCGTTCTTCACCGCGTTCAAAGCGCAGGGCAGCTTGGTGGAAAACCACACGGTCACGCACAACATCAACATGGTCCGGCAGTGGGGCTACCAGCAGCAGTTGAACGACATGGTGGGAATGCAGGAGTACTCGTTCCAACACTACGGCCGCCGCCCCACCCTTTTCCGGCCCCCGGGAGGCGCGTACTCCAACGTGATGCGCCAAGCTGTGGCTGATGCAGGGATGAAGGCCATCGTGACGTGGGAGGCCAAGGCGAACGCAGGGAAGATGGACTACCAGGTGGGCAACTCACTGCGTCCGGGCGATATTGTGCTCATGCACTTCCGGGCTGAGTTTGCAGCTGACCTGGCCGCCTTCCGCGCTGCCCACTTGGCCGCGGGACTTGAAGTGGTGCTGCTGGAGGACTTCCTGGGCGTGGCGTAGGCGCGGCCCGGTGCGGGGCGTGGTTGGCGGCCCGGACCGCCAGTAGGCTCTCCTCATGGACGTTCCCACCCTTCGCGAAATTTGCCTCGGCTTCCCCGGCGCGTTCGAAGACTTCCCCTTCGGCCCCGAAACCTCCGTGTTCAAGGTGCGGTCCGCCGTCGCGGGCGGGGCACGGCACGAGGCCAAGATGTTCGCGCTGTCCTCCATGGATCCGGACCACTGGTCCGTGAGCCTCAAATGCGAGCCGGCGTTGGCTGAGCAACTGCGGGCGGCAAATCCGGAAATCACCGGTGCCTGGCACATGAACAAGACCCATTGGAACGGGGTCCGCCTGGACGGGAACCTCTCTGATGAGGTGATCCGGGACATGGTGGAGGACTCCTATGACCTGGTAGTGGCAACCCTAAGCCGCAAACAACAGGAACAGCTCGGGTGGGCCAGGCTCGCGAAACCGGAGGGTGCCTGACACGCCCGCAGACCCTCCCCACGGCGGTGACATGGGACTAGATTGATACTGCATGGCTGGATGATTGCTTTGCGCGAAGGCGTCGGCTCGTTTCCGCGGGGTAAAAGGCGGCTCACCAAGGCCTTGGCGCAGTTCCTCTTGGCTCAACAATGCGCGGTACCACTGGGAACCGGGCGGCAAAGGGTGGTGGCCCGGCATGTGATCACAGAGTGCGGAAAGGTCCTCGCTGGAGGCCCGTAGAAAGATCACGCTTTGACAAATGTTGATCGAAAGTACCAAGAAAGATTGATTTTCGATCATTCCTGGTGAATTATGTCACAGAAGGTTGGTGCTGCCAGAGCGCCAACCCAGACTGTCTGACTGAACGGCTATCCCGCCGCAACAGTCCTGACACTACGAGTCACTGGAGGGTTTAGAAATGAACGTTCAGCACCAGTCCGTCGGCCGCCGTGGATTCCTGCGCGGAGCACTCGCAGCAGCCGTGCTCGTGCCCATGGGGGGAACCATTGCTTCCTGTGCCGCAGGCGGAGGCACCACTACAACCGGCCCCACCGGCACCGTTTCGGACACCAACCCGTTCGGGATGGCCGACAAGGCCGCTCTCGACGCCGTGATCTTCAAGGGTGGCTACGGCATCGATTACGTCGAATTCGCCGGCAAGATCTTCGAAAAGACGCATGAGGGCTCCACCGCCAAGATTTCTCCGTCCACGGACATCGCGCAGGAACTTCAGCCGCGCTTCGTCGGCGGCAACCCGCCGGACCTGATCGATAACTCCGGCGCGAAGGCCATCGGCTTCAGCACCATCCTTGCCCAGCTTGAGGACCTCAACAGCGTTGTGGAGGCCAAGAACCTTGAGGGCAAGGTCATCAAGGACACCCTGTACACAGGCGTACTGGCTCCGGGTACTTTCGACGGCAAGCTTGCCGCCTTGAACTACGTGTTGACCGTCTTCGCTGTGTGGTACTCCGACTCCCTGCTCAAGGAAAACGGCTGGACCGTTCCCAAGACCTGGGATGAAATGTACGCCTTGGGCGAGCAAGCCAAAGCCAAGGGCAAATACCTCTTCGTCTGGGGCAAGGAAGCGGCCACGTACTACCAGGAACTGGCCATTGCATCTGCCATCAAGGAAGGCGGCGACGACGTCCGCCTGGGCTTGGAAAACCTCAAGGCCGATTGCTGGTCGCACCCGGCCATTCAGTCCGTCTTCGCGGCCTTGGACAAGATCGTCAAGGCCGGCTTCTTCAAGCCGGGCGGCTCAGGCACCCAGTTCACGGCAGCACAGGCGCAGTGGAGCAACGCCCAGGAAGCTGTGTTCTACCCCTCGGGTTCCTGGATCGAAAACGAAATGAAGGACCAGACCAAGGCCGGCTTCAACATGATGGGTACCCCGGCCCCGTCCGTCACCTCCAGCCCCAAGATGCCCCAGACGGCGCTTCACAGTGCCGCAGGTGAGCCGTTCATTGTCCCGTCGCAGGGCAAGAACGCAGCCGGCGGCAAGGAACTGCTCCGCATCATGCTGTCCAAGGAAGCTGCAACCAACTTCGCCAAGACCAAACTGGCGCCGACCATCGTCAAGGACACCGTCCCGGCAGACGGTTTCGGTTCCACGGCATTGGTGTCGCAGACCAAGATGCTCAGCGATGCCGGCGACAACGTCTACTCCTGGAACTTCATCGACCTGTACGGCACCAACAAGGACCAACTGGTTGTCTGGAACACCTTCCTGGATGGTAAGTCGGACGTTGCAACCCTCACCTCAGCACTGCAGAACATCACCGACAAGGTTCGTAACGACAGCTCGGTCAAGAAGATCGAAGTGAAGTGACCTCAGTGAAAACTCAGCAGAGCCGGAACGACGACGGCCTGGCCGCCGTCGTTCCGGCGAAAGCCCCACCGCAAGTGATAAGGCGGCGGCGTAAGCCATTGACGTGGGACAAGGTCAGTTTCTTTGCGGTGTTCCTCGGGCTGCCGTTGGCGATCTACCTGTTGTTCGTGATTTGGCCGTTTATCCAGGCCTTCGGATACTCGCTGACTGACTGGTCCGGTTTCTCTCCCAACCAGAACTTCATCGGCCTTGAAAACTACGTGAAGATCTTTACTGACGACATCTTCATGAAGGCCATGGGGAACAACATTCTCCTGGTCATTTTCCTCCCCATCATCACCATCATCCTGAGCCTTGTGCTTGCCTCGCTGGTGACCGTGGGCGGGAGCAGCAAAGGCCAGATCAAGGGTTTGCGCAACTCCAGCTTCTACCGCGTGGTTTCGTTCTTCCCGTACACCATTCCCGCTGTAGCCATCGGCATCATGTGGGGCCAGATCTACGATCCCTCCGGTGGCCTGCTCAATGGCATCCTGACCGGGCTGGGCATGGACCAGTTCAAAGACTTTGCCTGGTTGGGTGACAAAAACACCGCCATGATCGCCACCATGTTCGTCATTGTGTGGGGCTTCGTTGGCTTCTACATGGTTCTCTTCGTTGCCGGCATCAAGGGCATTCCAGCCGAACTTTTCGAGGCCGCAAGGATTGACGGCGCAGGTCGCTTCCGTACCGCCGTGTCCATCACCATCCCCCTGATCCGCGACAACATCCAGACCGCGTACATCTACATGGGCATTCTGGCCCTGGACGCTTTCGTTTATATGGCGGCATTGAACTCGGGTGGCGGCCCTGACAACTCGACGCTGGTCATGGCGCAGCAGTTGTTCTTCACGGCATTCAGCAAGGGCCAGTTTGGACTCGCAAGCGCCATGGGCGTGGTGCTGGCCATCGCAACGCTGATCTTCTCCGGCTTGGTGTTCGTGGTCAACCGGCTCACCGGCGGCGATAAGGATGTGAGTCTGTAATGACAACCAAAGTCTCAACCCCGGAAAGGAAGTCACTGCACTTCCAACCGCGGACGCCGGCAACCACGCCGGGCGACAAAGTGGTGGGAGCGGTGTCCCACACCGCGCTGACCATCTGGACGCTCATCGTCATCCTTCCACTCGTGTGGACCTTCATGTCCTCCTTCAAGACGTCCAGCGAAATCTTTGCTTCGCCGTTCGCCTTGCCGGGCGAATGGAAGCTGGACAACTACGTCAAGGCCTGGAGCGAAGCCGGCATCGGCAGCGCCTTCCTGAACTCGGTGCTGGTGGTGGCTGTGGCACTGGTGATCGTGATGGTCCTCGGTGCCATGTGTGCCTACGTCTTGGCCCGGTACACGTTCCCGGGCAGCCGGGCCATCTACTACCTCATGCTGGCCGGCCTGACGTTCCCGATCTTCCTCGCCATGGTGCCGTTGTTCTTCGTCCTGAAGAACATGGGGCTCTTGAACACCCTGCCAGGACTCATCCTGGTGTACGTGGGCTTCGCGCTTCCGTTCACGGTGTTCTTCCTGTTCTCCTTCTTCAAATCGCTGCCACACGAAATCACTGAAGCAGCGGCGCTCGACGGTGCAGGGGAGTGGCGGACCTTCTTCCAGGTCATGCTGCCGATGGCCAAGCCGGGCCTCGCCTCGGTTGCCATTTTCAACTTCCTGGGCCTCTGGAACCAGTTCCTGATTCCGGTGTCCATCAACGCCGCCGGTCCCCGCGTCCTTTCCCAGGAACTCGCGGCCTTCGCCGGCCAGATGGGCTACGCCGTGGACTATGGCGCACTGTTCGCAGCCGTCAGCGTCACCGTCATTCCGGTACTCATTGTGTACATCATCTTCCAGCGCCAGCTGCAGGGCTCCGTGTCACAGGGCACCTCAAAGTAGTAGCTCCACGCAGCAAACAGCGTTCGACGGCGGTCCGCACCTTTTGGTGCGGGCCGCCGTCGGGTTTTAAGTCTGAAAGACTGGAACGGATTCTGTAGTGCAACGAAAGGCAGTCCCGTGATCTTTATTGTGGTCAAGTTCAACGTCAAGCCCGACTGGTCCGAGCGTTGGCTGGATCTGGTGGCAGACTTCACCAAGGCCACCCGCGAAGAGCCCGGCAACCTGTGGTTCGACTGGTCCCGCAGTGTGGAGAACCCCCACGAGTTCGTGCTGGTGGAAGCTTTCCAGGACGATGCCGCTGAGGCGCACGTCAACAGCGAGCACTTCAAGAAGGCCATGACTGACATGCCTCAGGCTCTGGTGGAGACTCCGCACATCATCAGCCGCCAGTTCGAAGGCAGCGGCTGGGACCGCATGGGTGAGCTGACCATCGCTTAGGGTGTACGGTCACCACCCAGTTTGAACTGCAGACGCCCCCGACACGCCCAAAGCCGCGGCGAGTCGGGGGCGTTCGTGCGCCTAAGTAGGTGGTGGAGGTACCGCTTGGTATCTCCTTGAGGCTATGGACATCGCCCAAAAGGACGTCGAACTCAATCCAACCGATCCACAGGACTCATTATCGTCGCAGGTCAGGGCGGTGGACCACTATGGACTTGATGGAATCTTGAGCCAACTCAACAAGCCGTCTTGAGTTTCGTTCGGCAGTGTCTATGAGGTTGGCCTCAAAGGCCGACGGACACTTCCGCTGCTAGTTACTCAGGACTGCCAACGTGACCCAAAACCCTGCCAGAACCCGCACCAGAGCCCATGCTGCGGGCATCATCCTCGCGTGCGCAGCAACCCTGGCACTCAGCGCGCTCGCTTCTCCGGCCGCCACCGCGGCGCCCACTGAAGGAGCAGCCCTCCAATCGTCGTCCGGTGTCTCGGCCCTGGCCGGCCAAGCTGAGCAGACGTTGGTAGTGCCGGTGACCGCGGGCCTGGAACCCACTCGGATCAAGGGAAGCATCCGGGTCACAGATAAGCCGGAAGGCACAGTGCGGGCGACGGTGAACGGCCGTGTAGTCCTCGAAACCCCTGCGGCGCCCGGCATTTCCCTCGACGCCGCAGTAACCAACGCCGACGTCACCATCGCTGATAACGCCGGCCAGCAATTGACCGTGGGGCTGCAATTCTTCCCTGCAACACCAACCATGTGCGTGGTCTCCAACGCCACGGCCACCCTCAACAACGTGGTGGTGGATTTCAGCGGAACAGCCAAGGCGCCCACCACGGTAGGCGAGTTCTTCCCGGCATCCGTGCCCGCCGTCGTGCTTCCCGTCCCCGCGGAGCCCGGTGCAGACGTTTCCGCTGCGATCATGACCGCTTCCGCCGCCATGTCCCACCGCTACCCGGCCGCTGCCGTCAGCGTGGTTCCGGACGCCGAACTTCAGGCGCGCGCCGCAACCCTCCCGGCGGGCAGCCGCATCCTCAGCGTCGTCGCGGACCACGGCGAAACCGGCACCCGGCTCGCCACCGCAGCCGGGCTCCCGCAACTCATCCTCAGCGGCCACGACGAACAACTCCGCAGTGCCGCCCGTGCGCTCGCCAGCGACAAGACCGCGCTCGCCGTGACGTCCTCGGTGACCGGGCTGACCTCGGCATTGCCCGCTTCGCCCGGCCTGACCCAGAGCCTGCAAGACCTCGGCAGCACTACGCTCAAGCTCTCCGGCTACGGCACTCCGGAATCGTATGTGGGCGTCACCCAATCACAGTTCGGCGGCCCCGTTTCTTCCGTGAAAGTCCAGCTCAAGGGCACGCACACGGCGGTCCCGGACAACGCCCAGGCGCAGCTTTCCGTCTTTTGGAATGACTACTTGCTGAGTTCAAAGAACCTCGACGGCGGCGATGCCTTCACGGTGGATGCCGACGTTCCAGCGGGGCAGCTTCAGGCGAAGAACGGCTTGCGGATTCGGCTCGCCGCCCTTCCTGCCGGCGGCGATTGCAGCGGGCCCGCTGGGATCATGCCCATGGAGGTCACCGTGGACACGGCGGGCAGCACGCTTACTGCAACCCGGGGTGGCTCCACGAAAGCCGGTTTTGCACGGTTCCCGCAGGCCTTCGGCCAGAGCGTTCCCGTGGCCTTCGGGGACGGCAACGCCCAGGCGAACACCGTCAACGCTGCGGCACTTGTAGCTTCCCTGCAGCGGGACAACGCCACGTTGTTGGACCCTCGTGTGGTGGGTTTGGACAGCTTGGCTGCTTCCAGTGAGTCCGGGGTGGTGGTGGGTGCCACCGCCGAGGTTGCCAACAAGCTTTCGGCGCCACTGCGTTTGGCTGAGTTCCGCACCATATCGCCGGACGACGTCGAATATGGCGTGGGTGCCTCCGCCCCGTTCGGCGTGTTGGAGGCTTTTGAGCAGGACGGCCGCGATCTGTTGCTTCTGGGCGCGTGGGCGCCGGAAGGGGACATGACTGCCGCGGCGGCGCTTCAGGCATCGCTGGCCTCCCATGTCAGTGGCGTTGAAGGAGGCTGGGCGTCGCTGTCCCGGAACCTCCTGGTCACGCAGCCCTCCGGAACTCCTGTGCTGTTGGAAAGCAATTCACTTGTTCCTCAGAAGGCCGTTACGGACGACTACCGCCCCTATGCCTGGTGGATCGGAGGTGCTGTGCTGGTGTTGGGTCTGGCGTTTGCTGTGCGCACTTTGCTGATGAGGCGCCGGGCCGCGGAAGCGCAGGCGTACGTGGATGCGGAGCAACAGGCCGGCCAACCGTCAGACGTTGCAGGATCGCCTGAAACGGGTCATGGCAAATAGCGTCGCAACGCCACACCGCGCTGCCCACCGGGGGCCGGCGGTCCCCGCCGTGTTTGCCGTGGTGATGCGGGGCTGGGAACGGCTCGGCGCCCCGGTAGTTGGTCGCAAGGTTCCCGGCACCAGGATCGTCGCCGTGCTGGCTGCGATGGTGGGATACCTGGCCTGCCTCTACACGGTGGGACACGGCACCAACCTTGACTACTCCGACGCCCAAAGCCACCTGACCATTGCGCGCCGTATCTTTGACAGCAAGGCCCCTGGGTTCGAACAACTGGGTACCGTATGGCTGCCCATGCCGCACCTGCTGCTGGCTCCGTTCGTGCTGAACATGTGGTTGTTCAGCACGGGCTGGGCCGCCGGGCTGTTGGGCATCCTGGCGCTGTCTGCCACGGCTACAGGGTTGTATCTCATTGCTGCCCGCCTCGGTTTGGGCCGTGCCGGGCGTCTTGCCACCACCTTGGTGGTCCTCGCGAACCCGGCAATCCTGTACGTCTACACCACGGCACTGACCGAGCCCGTGCTCATCATGTGCATAGTGGGCGGCATGGCGGGCCTGGCACACTGGGCTACCAGCCGGCGTCGAATGAGTGCCGGAGAACTTGCCGTCTTCGCCGGTATTCCCTCAGCAGCGGCAGTTCTCTCGCGGTACGAAGGCTGGGCCCTGGTGATGACCGGAACGCTGTTCGTGGTGATCGTTTCCAAGCGTCGAACCGGCAATTGGCGCGAGGCCCTCATCATGGCCGGGGGTTACGTGATGATTCCTGCCGCGGCGGTGCTTTGGTGGATCTCCTATAACTGGGCGATCTACGGAGACCCGCTGGAGTTCATGTTCGGGCAATACTCGGCTTACGCGCAGCAGAAGAACATCACCGACGGCGGGTTGTTGCCGACCAAGGGCAACGCCGGCCTGACGCTGACTACTTTTCATTGGTCGCTGCTGGAGACAGTGGGCGTGGTGGTCCTCGCACTGGCGGCGTGCGGCGCCGTCGTGCTGGTCTTCAGGCGAGGCTTTGCCAACAGCACCTTGCTGGTGGCGGTGACCGGCAGCGCCTATGCGTTCGCGCTGCTGAGCTTGTTCCTGGGCCAAACCGCCATCAACAATGATCATTCGCTGCCAGCCACGTGGTGGAACAACCGTTTTGCGCTGACGGCGTTGCCGTTGGTGGCAATCCTGGCGGCCGTGTTCGTCCAGGAGCTGGCACGGCCCAGGCGGCTGAGGACCTGGCTGATTGGCGCCCTGCTGGCCGGGCTGGTGGTGCAAAACGCGTGGTGGAACGAGGATCCCACAGGGAGGCTGGCCGTGCTGGCGGAGGGGCGGATGTCTGCTGAATCCACCACAAACTCAACTGCTGCCGCGCGCTGGCTCAAGGAGCACTACCAGTCCGGTGGAATTCTCATGGACGAAAGTGCCCGCGGCAATGCGGTGCTCCCGGTCATGGGCATCCCGCTCAAGGAGATCTATAACCGGGCCTCCGGCGACTACTTTGGACCAGCCCTGGAGGACCCGGCGAAGTATGCACAATGGGTTTTCGTCAACGTGGAAGCGGGAACAGGTGCGCGTGACTCCGGGCCTGCAGACCTGGTCTACCAAGCCATGGTGAAGAGCCCGTCCTTCAACGTCCGCTACTCAGTGGCGTTCTCCACGCCAACCCACCGGATTTATGAAAGGTCCTCCGCCTCATGACACCCACATCCCGGTCCGGAGCCCGTCAGCTCAATCGGCAGTCGATCGGACAGACGCTGCTCGCGGCAGGGCTGGTGACTCCCGAACAGCTGGGGCGTGCGCTGGACCGTGCCGCGAGCGAAGGCGGGTTGCTGGGCAGGCACCTCATCCTGGAAGCCGGCCTGGACCGCCGTCGTATTTATGAGGTGCTTGCCCGGCAGTGGGATGCCCCGCTGGTTGACCTCATGGCGGAACCTCCAGCCGACGCCCTCATGGAGAAGCTCGGTTACAGCGGGCTGGGGGAGCCTCAGTGGCTGCCATGGCGGATGGACGGAGACGTGCTGGTTGTAGCGACTGCGGTGGCTCCGTCTTCCGAAATAGCGGAGGAGGCGACGCTGCGTTTCGGCGCGGCGGACGTGGAGTTCCGCACCACCACGGACTGGGACATCAACCAGTCCATCCAGCGCTCGTTCCGCCGCCACCTCCTCTACGAGTCAGCTGAGCGCCTCGCGGAGGAACGGCCGGGGGAGTCTGCGCGCATTGCCCTGACGCGGTGGCAGCGTTTCCTTCCGGTGGTCCTCGTGGCAGGAACCATCCTGGCATTCGTCATCTCGCCGCTGACAGCCATCATTGTGTTGTTGGCGGTGGCCAACATCGTCTTCCTGGTGAGCATCGGCTTTAAGTCCTTGGCCAGTCTCCGGTATCCCTTCGACCAACTGCACGATTCCGCCGTGGCGAAGGCCAGGAACCGGGAGCGTGCGCGTCGTGGCCTTCCGCCAGTGGAAGAGGAACGGGTTCCAGACTCTGAGCTGCCTATGTACACCATCCTGGTGCCGGTGTTCCGGGAGGCGAACATCATCGATAAATTGCTGACCAACCTGGGCCAACTGGATTACCCCCGGTCCAAGCTGGACGTGCTGGTCCTCCTCGAAGAGGACGACGCAGAAACGATCGCTGCCGCAAAGGCCTCACGGCCTCCAGAGTACGTCCGCATCCTGGTAGTCCCCAAGGGTGACCCCCAAACAAAACCGCGGGCCTGCAACTACGGCTTGACCTTTGCCCGCGGCGATTACGTGGTGATTTACGACGCCGAGGACCGACCCGAACCGGGCCAGCTCAGGGCTTCCATCGCCGCCTTCACTCAGGATGAATTCGAGCGGGAGCATCTCAATCCCGGGCGCAAGCCACTCATCTGCGTCCAGGCGGCCCTGAACTACTTCAATGCAGACCAAAACGTTCTCACCCGGCTGTTCACCATCGAATACACGCACTGGTTCGATTCCATGTTGCCCGGTCTGGACAACTCCGGCATCCCGTTGCCGTTGGGAGGTACGTCCAACCACTTTGTCACGTCCCTGCTGAAGGAAGTAGGCGCATGGGATCCCTGGAATGTCACCGAGGACGCGGACCTGGGACTCAGGGCAGCGGTGGACGGGTACCGTGTGGGAGTCATCAACTCCACCACGTGGGAAGAAGCGTGCTCGCAGGTGCCGGCGTGGATCAAGCAGCGCACCCGGTGGATCAAGGGTTATATGATCACGTCCGCGGTGAACACCCGGAACTCCGTGCGCTATATGAAAAGCACCGGAATCGCCGGCACCGTCGGGTTCCTTGGCCTGATTCTGGGAACGCCATTGGCCTTCCTGGCGTACCCGCTGGTGGTGGGATTCACCATAGTGACCTACATCGGCTACGACATTGTGGGTTTGGTCCTCCCGTCATGGCTGCTGGTGGGCGGTGTGGTGTCCATGCTGTTCGGTAACGCCATGATGATCATCGTCTCCGGCCTTGCCACCTTGCGCCGTCACGGATGGCGGATTGCGATCTTCGCTCTGCTCAACCCGTTTTACTGGGTATTGCACTCGGTGGCCGCGTGGCGGGCAGCATGGCAGATGCTGACGAGCCCGCACAAGTGGGAGAAGACACCTCACGGACTGGAAGCGGAATATCACGACGACGGCCACTGGGTTGGGTGAGGAACCACACCGTATCTTGAGCCAATCTTGAGCAAACCCAGCATTGAGGTTGAGGAAGCGCCGGGACACTGAACTCAAAGCGAAGGATGACCAGCTGAGGGGGTTGGCATGGAGCTCGATGCATTCTCAGTGAGAGTTGCCCTGGGCGTGGTCACCGTGACGCTCCTGATGCTGTTCTGTACATCCTTCCACCGCACACGCTCGCCGTACGCTGGCTGGTGGAGCCTGGCTTTACTCGAGTTCATGGTGGGCAACGCCGCCTTCCTCCTCAATGGGACCCCCCACCAGGCGTGGGCCAATCCGGTAGGCAACGTCCTTGTGGTGGCAGGAGCTTTCAGCGTTTGGGCCGGAGCCAAGACCCTCCGGGACCGGAAAGCCGCGCCGTGGCAGCTGGCCGTTGGCCCGGTCGTTACAGCCATCGCATCCTTTCTGGAAAGCCCGGGAAACAACGTCTGGTCCGGTGGCTTCGTCTATCTGGCCATGATGACCCTGGGCATAGCATTGGCCGCCTACGATCTCTGGTTTATCAAGGCCTCGCATTCCCAGGTCCACAAAGCATTGTCCTTGGCTGCAGGCCTTCTGGCCGCCTACTACCTGAGCCGATGGATGGTTTACGCCTTCGAAGGGCCGGCAAGCCACACGTTCCGGACATACTTTGGGCCCGGACCTTCCGCCCTGATATCCATGGTGCTCCTGGTCACGGTCTCCTTCAGCATGACTGCCCTGACCAGCGACCAACTCATCAAAGGCCTCCGCGAACGTGCCACCCGCGATCACCTCACGGGACTCCTCAATCGCGGAGCCTTCCTGGACCTTGCCACCACCGAGCTTGACCGCCTGCACGCCACAGGATGCGGCGCAGCTGTGATCCTGGCGGATTTGGACCACTTTAAGGCCGTCAACGATGAACACGGCCACGGAGCAGGGGATGTGGCCTTGCGGGCTTTTGCCGAAGCCTGCGTCTCCTCCGTCCGGTCCACGGACCTCATTGGACGCTATGGAGGGGAAGAGTTCATCCTCTTCCTGCCGGGGGCAACGCAGGAGCGGGCCGAGGACATCGCCACTGAAATCAGCCACCGGATGGCGGCCATGCCGGCCCCCGACGGCGTGCTGTTCCCCACCGTCAGCTACGGAGTGACATCAAGTATTCCCGCGGCCGCCGACCTCAATTTCATGATCGAGGTAGCTGACGCAGCCCTCTACAGCGCAAAGGCGCAGGGCAGAAACAGGATTGTAGGAGCCGACCGCCCGGAGGCGGCCACCATAGCGGATGAGGCAAGATCATGACGTTCAACGAACTCACCACCCGGATCCAGATCCAGCACACCCAGGAACTGTCCGCGTTCCGCCAGGACATTACCAGCCCACCCTACAAAGCAGGAACAGCCACCACACTGAACGCTGATCGCCGCTCGGTCAGAATGGGGCCCGTGCAATCGGTGGAGGACAGCAACGCGAACCTGACAATAGTGGCCGACGTCGAAGGCCTCGCCTGGTTCACAGCGGACAAAGGTCTCCTGGGTAGCTGCATCACGGTGTCCATTGCCGGTCACCGCAGGAACACCGGGACGCGGATCCACCTCCCCCTCGCGGAATGCGATGCTTGGATTGAAGCGATCCTCGGAGGGGCATGGATCACCCACGTGTACCGCGCGGGCAACAAGGTGGAACCGGATGGAAGGTTGGACATTGCCTCGTACCGGCTCTTCTTGGACGAACGCCGCAACCCCGTCTCCAAGCCCCAGGCTGTTGCCGACGCAACGCTGCGACGCCTGGAAGAGTCGTGAGCGCCTCTAGGCCCCACCGACTGATTCCCGCTGATTCACGGATCGAAAAATCACGGGTCGAAAAACTGGAGCAGCACGTTCAGGCACTCATGCAGGAACTCCACCAAGCACGCTATGAACAGCGCCGTGAGGCCCTCACGGACGCCCTCACCGGACTCGGCAACCGCCTGGCACTGGTGGACGCTTTTATCGACGCCCAGGAAGCCACGGTCAAGGGCGCCGTCCCTCCGGCGCTTCTCCTCCTGAACCTGGACGATTTCAGGGCACTGAAGAACTCCGCCGGCCATGCCACGGCGGACCAGATCCTGATCACCGTTGCCATGCGCATCCGGTCGGCCGTCCGGGAGAACGACGTCGTCACGCGCCTGGGAGGCGACGAATTCGCTGTGCTGTTGCCCGCCACCCCGCAAAACCGGGCCGCCGCCGTCGGAAACCGCATCCTGGCTGCTCTGGAACCAAACATCGACCTTGGGAACAACAGCATCCGCTGCGGTGCAAGCATTGGCCTGCGCACTGCGGAGCCGCACCACAGCATTGAGGACCTTCTCCAAGAGGCCGATCTTGCCATGGAAGAGTCCAAGAACGAGGGCCGGAACAAACTCAAGGTGTTCGACCCCGCAACGCTGCACGCGCGCCTGCTGCAGCGGCAGATCGTGGGGGAACTCCGCGAAGCCATCCGTTCTGACCAGTTGGTGCTCTACTACCAGCCGATCGTGGAGCTCGCCACCGGAAGGATCGAAGGCTGCGAGGCTTTGGTCAGGTGGAAACACCCGGTGCATGGCCTGATCATGCCGGACCAATTCATCCCAGTTGCCGAGGCTACCGGCCTGATCGCGGAATTGGGCAGGTGGGTCCTCCGGACCGCCGTCCGGCAGTTGCACGAATGGCGGCACCACCCCGCAACAGCGGGCCATGACTTTTCCATGCGGATCAACGTCTCGGCTGCCGATCTGCAAAGCCTGGAATTCGTGGATGACGTCAGCGAAGCTCTGGCGGAAGAAGGCCTGGCCCCCGAATCACTGGTGCTGGAGCTCACTGAGAGCGCCATCATCCACAACAACGAGCTGGACCGTTACACCTTGGCGAGCCTGCACAGGCTTGGCGTGGGGCTTGAGATCGACGACTTCGGTGCCGGCTATTCGTCCATGGGGTACCTGCGGAAACTGCCCGTGGACCGGGTAAAAGTGGACCGGCAATTCGTGAAGGACCTGGACGAGGATCCTTCCCAACTGGACTTCCTGGCCGCGATCCAGCAAGTCATCCGCTCCTGCGGCCTGGAGGGTGTGTGGGAAGGGATCGAGACCGCAGAACAAGCAGAAGCACTTCGGAGCATCGGCTGCGCGAGCGGCCAGGGGTACTACTTCGGCAGGCCGCTGCCGGCACCGGAGTTCACTGAACAGTTGGCGCGGCTGCGGACCTGGCCGGCTTAAACAAGCAACGCGGGGTCACTTATGGCCCTCCCCGAGGGGATTATCGGGCCATAAGTGACCCCGCGTTGCTGTAAGCGGGGGAAGATCAGCCGAAGTACTTCGGCAGCGTTCCTTCGTGTGCCTCGCGGAGGGCTTCCAGGGAGAGCTCGTCCACGCCGTTGATCTCCAACTTTCCACCGGCAGCGTCAACAACGCCGATCCGGAGGTGGGCGAAGCCGCGGGCCGTGCACATGTCCTTGAAACGGACTTCCTCGGAGCGCGGCACGGAAACGATGGCCCGGGCCTGCGTCTCGGAGAAGAGGGCCGTGAACAGGTCCACGCCGTCGCGCTCCATGAGTTCCTCAAGGGCGATGCGGGCGCCCACGCCGTAGCGCAGCGAGGACTCCACCAAAGCAGCCGCGAGGCCACCTTCGGAGAGGTCGTGTGCTGCGTCAACCATGCCGTCGCGGGAAGCGTTGATCAGGATTTCGCCCAAAGCGCGCTCTGCTGCGAGGTCAACCTTCGGCGGCAAGCCACCGAGGTGTCCGCGGAGGTTGGACCATTCCGAACCGTCCAGCTCTGCTGCGGTGGTGCCCAGCAGGTAGATGGCCTGGCCATCCTCGCGCCAGCCGGACGGCGTGCGGCGGGCGACGTCGTCGAGCTTGCCCAGAACTGCCACTACAGGGGAGGGGTGGATCGGCGTGGTGCCGGTCTGGTTGTAGAGCGAGACGTTGCCGCCGGTCACGGGGATGCCGAGTTCCATGCAGGCGTCGGACAGGCCACGGATGGCTTCGGCCAGCTGCCACATGACATCCGGATCCTCGGGGGAACCGAAGTTCAGGCAGTCGCTGACGGCCATCGGAACGGCGCCGGAGGTGGCCACGTTGCGGTAGGCCTCAGCCAGTGCGAGCTGTGCACCCTGGTAGGGCTCCAGGTAGGTGTAGCGGCCGTTGGCGTCCGTGGCCAGGGCAACGCCCAAGCCGGTTTCCTCGTCAACGCGGACCACGCCGGCATCGTCCGGGAACGCCATGGCAGTGTTGCCGCCTACGTAGCGGTCGTACTGCTTGGTGATCCAGGCCTTGCTGCACATGTTGGGCGATGCAACGAGTTCGGTGACGGCTGCAGCCAGCTCGGTGGGAGCCGACGGACGGCCTGCGTCCTCCACGGAACCGGTGAAGGAATTGGCCTGCACCGAGTCCTGCCACTCCGGGCGGGCGAACGGACGGTCGTAGACCGGGCCGTCGTGCGCAACGGTGCGGGGATCGACGTCGACGATTATTTCGCCTTCCCAGGTGATGATGAGGCGACCGGTGTCGGTAACTTCACCCAACCAGGAGTACTCCACGGCCCACTTGTCCATCACAGCTTCGAACGCTGCAATGTTCTCCGGGGTGACCACGGCCATCATGCGTTCCTGCGACTCGGACATGAGGATCTCGCCCGGGGTCAGCGTGGGGTCGCGGAGCAGGACCGAGGTCAGCTCCACTTCCATGCCGCCGTCACCGTTGGACGCGAGCTCGGAGGTGGCGCAGGAAATGCCTGCGGCGCCGAGGTCCTGGATGCCTTCAACCAGTGAGCCCTTGAAGAGCTCCAGGCAGCACTCGATGAGGACCTTCTCAGCGAAGGGGTCGCCCACCTGGACGGCCGGACGCTTGGAGGGCTTGGTGTCATCGAAGGACTCGGACGCGAGCACTGAAGCGCCGCCGATTCCGTCGCCGCCGGTGCGTGCACCGAACAGGACAACCTTGTTGCCCTTGCCGGAGGCGTTGGCCAGGCGGATGTCCTCGTGGCGCATGACGCCCACGGCCAGTGCGTTCACCAGCGGGTTGCCCTGGTAGACGGAGTCGAACACCATTTCGCCGCCGATGTTCGGCAGGCCCAGGCAGTTGCCGTAGCCACCGATGCCGGCAACAGCACCGTGCATGACGCGGGCGGTGTCCGGGTGGTCGATGGCACCGAAGCGCAACGGGTCCATCACGGCAACCGGGCGGGCACCCATGGAGATGATGTCGCGGACAATGCCGCCGATCCCGGTAGCGGCACCCTGGTACGGCTCAACGAACGACGGCGAGTTGTGGGACTCGATCTTGAACGTCACGGCCCAGCCGTCGCCCAGGTTGGTGACGCCGGCGTTCTCGCCAATGCCAACCAGCATGTCCTTCTTCATTTCCTCGGTGACCTTCTCGCCGAACTGGCGGAGGTGGTTCTTGGAGGACTTGTAGGAGCAGTGCTCGCTCCACATGACGGAGTACATGGCCAGCTCGGCGCCGGTGGGGCGGCGGCCAAGGACCTTGACGATCTCGTCGAATTCGTTCTGCTTCAGGCCCAGCTCAGCCCACGGGAGTTCCGTGTCCGGGGTCTTGGCAGCGTGCTCAACGGTGTCGATGTTGAACTTCTTGGTGGTTTCCGTGGTCACTTGTCGCCTCCCACAATCTTGGTCAAAACGGAGGTGAAGAAACCGAGGCCGTCGGTGTCGCGGGGAGCGCCATCAAGGGACTCCGGGCCGAAACCGGCCTCAACTGCGTGCTCGGGGTGCGGCATGAGGCCCACCACGTTGCCCGCGGCGTTGGAGATGCCCGCGATGTCGCGGCGGGAGCCGTTCGGGTTGAAGCCCACGTAGCGGAACACCACGCGGCCCTCAGCCTCAAGGGCGTCCAGGGTCTTCTCGTCCGCGATGTACTGGCCGTCCTGGTTCTTCAACGGCACAATGATTTCCTGGCCGTCGGTGTAGTCCACGGTCCACGCAGTGTTGGCGTTTTCCACGCGCAGCGTCTGGTCCCGGCAAATGAACTTCAGGTGGTCGTTCTTGATCATGGAACCGGGCAGCAGGTGCGATTCGGTCAGGATCTGGAAACCGTTGCAGATACCCAGCACGGGGAGCTTTGCGTCGGAGTTCGCGGCATCAATGATCTTGGACATCAACGGAGCGAAGCGCGAGATGGCACCGGCGCGGAGGTAGTCACCGTAGGAGAAACCGCCGGGGATGATGACGGCGTCAACATCGCCGAGCTCGGAGTCAGCATGCCATAGCGGCACCGCCGTGGCGCCTGCAAGCCGCACTGCACGGGCGGCGTCGCGGTCGTCCAAGGTGCCGGGGAAGGTGACGACGCCGATCTTGGCGCCTGCCAAGCGGGGTTCTGCGGCGACGGCTACAGCCTCGCCAATCAGGGGGATCGACGTCATATCAGGCCTCGACGACCTCGACGTTGACAACATCCTCGATCACCGGGTTGGACAGGAGGGTCTCAGCAGCTTCGCGGGCCTGGGCCAGGATAGCGTCGGTCACCTCGCCGTCGACGGTCAGTTCGAAACGCTTGCCCTGGCGGACTGCGCTGAAGCTGTTGAAGCCGAGGCGGGGCAGTGCACCCACGATGGCCTTCCCCTGGGGGTCCAGAATCTCGGGCTTGGGCATGACGTCAACGACGATCCGGGGCATCCGGTAACTCCTGTGCGTGAGTTGGGTGAACCTTAAATAAGGCTGCCGCGGAGGTGCCGTCTCACGCCGTTCAGCCGCCTTCAAACAGCGTCTAGAACACAGGGTTAAACACGGTGGTGAACTGCAATGTTTGAACGGCATGGGGGGCGCTCCGCGAGCTTGCACACCTATTCTACCGGGAGCGGCGCACATACCCTATTCAGCCGGATTGTGCGAGGACACCCCGCCGCGGCGGGGGAAAGCGGACCAGATCAAGGCCCGACGGCGGCACTTTCGCCGGGTGGTTCGCGTCACTAGGATTGCGGCATGGCTGAGAAACCGAAATCGATGGTGCTGGGCGTTGTGGCTGCAGCCGTTTTTGCTGGATTGGGCCGAATGGTCATCCAGAAGATCGTGGCGGACCGGGCCGCTCGGAACAGCCGGGTGACCGCTCCGTTGGACGCTGAAACGCGTGCCAAAATCAGTGACGCGCTGCGCACGCCAAGTAAGTAGGGCCTAACCTTTAGGTAGCCGTTTTCCGGCGGAATTTCGCGGATTAAGGCACATACAAATGCGCTATTAAGAGCGGTTAAATGTGGTGATTCGGGCGTAGTTTGGGAAGTACACGAGGGGCTCAGCCCCAGTACTCTTCAGGATCCACACCAGGAGGAACAATGACCGAACACGTTGCCGAAGTATCCGCCTGCAGCGTTGGCACGTGCGGATTTAACCACAACGGTTGCACCGCATTCGGAATCACCATCGGTGGCAGCCAGGACCACGCTTCCTGCGCCACGTTCATTGACACCAATGCCATGGGTGGCCTTCCCAAGGTCCTCGCCCACGTTGGTGCCTGCCAGCGCTCCGAGTGCGTCCACAACAACAACCTCATGTGCGAGGCACATGACGTCAAGGTGGGTCCCGGCCGCGAAGCTGCAGACTGCCTGACGTACGAGCACTCCTGACGGATTCGCGAGAAGCGGGCCTGCCCTCCTTGGAGGACGGGCCCGCTTTTTCGCGTGGGGTTACTTTTTCTTGGCCGAGGTGTTCTTGGGCGGCGTGGACTTGGCTTCCTTGGGGCTGTCCGCGTCCTTGAGTTCCTGCTCGGCGGTGGCTTGGATCAATGCCAGTAACTCCGGATCCAACCCGGGCGCGAATTCTTCCTTGCGTTCCGGAGAGATGGTGATGGGAAAACCGTCGGGCATCTGCTGGGTGCTGAGTTCCGTCCCATCATTGGAGGGCGAGGCCCCGCGGTAAAGCTTGCCTGCTTCACTCAGGTTGTCTGCGCTGAAGGTGTACTGGATGCTCTGCAGGCCCTTGTCCAGGAGCTTCTTCACCTCGGGGAACTGCTCGGCGTTGGTTTTGGGAATGGGGAGGACTTTGCCCCAGTTCACCCCCAGACTCTCCAAGGCCTTGGCATAAGCATTCTCGTGCGCCTGATCACGGACAATGAGGTACGCGATGGTGGAACGCGCGGTCTTGTTGTCCGTCATTTCGTAGATGCGGCACTTTTGCAGCCTGCCCGTTGATTCCAACATCAGGTTGTAGAGCAGGTCCAGGACCAGGTTGCCGCTGTTGTAGACGTACGAACCACTCCAGGGGTTACCGGCGGCATCCACAGGCAAGGCGCCTTGGGCGCCCACCAGGTAATGGTGGATGTTGCTGGTGTCCAGTGCGATTTTCAGGGGAGTAGCTCCCCCTGCTCCCGGCTGGTCCACAGGATCGGACTTCTTGCCTTGATAGCGGGGTGAACCGTCAAGGAGCTGGGAAATGGTGGTTCCGATGAGCTCCACATGGCTGATCTCTTCAGTGCCGATGCCTTGCAGCAGGTCCTTGTACGGTTTCGAGGCAGCGTCACCCCGGAAATTCATGCTCTGGAAAAGGTATTGCATCATGGTGCGCATCTCGCCGAACTGGCCGCCCAGGCCTTCCTGGAGGGCATTGGCGGCTGCTGGGTCCGGCTCGTCGGCGGCGATTTCATTGATGAGAAGCTGGGTGTGCAGGTACATACGTTTCCTCACGTTGTCTCATGCTCTGCGTGGGATGGAAACCCTCTGCTGGCCACCCCGGACCCACCTACCATAAGCATGCTTACTATTCGGGGGCAATGAAATTCTGTGAGGAACTGGATCCCGTGCGGAAAGGGGGTGGATCTAGCCGGCCACCTGGTTGGTGAGCGGCTTGCCGTCCTTGAGTGCGGTGACGTTCTCCGTGACCAGGCGCGCAGAGCCTTTGGGGCGGTTGCCGGCAACGTGGGGTGTGATGATCAGGTTGGGGGCGGCCCACAGCTTCGAGTCGGCCGGCAGGGGTTCAACTTTGGTGACGTCCAACGCTGCCGCGCGCAGGCGTCCCTCCTGCAGGGCGGTAAGCAGGGCGTCTTCGTCAACCGTGGCGCCGCGGCCCACGTTGACGAAGATGGCCGACGCCGGGAGGCTGCGGAGGACGTCCTCGTTCAGCGAGTCGGTGGTTTCCGGGGTGGCGGGCAGTATGGAGATCAGAACGTCCGTGGTTCCAAGGACGTCAGGCAGCTCGTTGGTTGAGACCACCGGGAAGCCGTAACGCTCACCTGAAGAATTGGCGACGCCGGTGACCGTCGCGCCCAGCGCTGCCAGCAGCGGAGCGAGCCGCCCCGCGATGGAGCCGAAGCCCCAAATGGTGACCTTGGCGCCGTCGAGCGTGTAGAGCTGTTCGGTGGTGGGGCTGGACTGTTCGGCGTTGTAGGGCTGGTTCCACGTGGCAGCCCTCTGGGACTCCTGCAGAACATCCAGGCGGCGCACGGCCGCCAAAACCAATGCCAGTGCGTGTTCGGCCACGGGACCGTCGTGGAGCGAACGGCCGGAGGTGATGGCCACGCCATTCGCAAAGCCGGCAGAGAGTACTGAGTCGGGGCCCGCCGCCAGCGTCTGCACCAGCTTGAGATTCGGCATGGAGCGGGCGGCGTCGGTCAGGTTGTCGGACGTGTTCCGCCAGACAACCAGGACCTCGGCGTCGCGGTGTTCTGCGGGGATCGGCCGGTCCACCTTATAGACGAAGGCCTGGTCCTCAAGGGTGGGGAGGTCCAGTTCGATGGTGTCCGGGACGAGGATTTTCACGGCAACTCCAGTGCTCAAGGGTGTGTGGTTTCGAGTTTGAGGCTACCGCTTCGCCCATCCACCAGGCCCTCTCCAGCTTCATCTCTGGCAATGTGACGCTGAACACCTTAGGGTATGAGAACGTCCCTAGGTTGTAGGACGTTCGACGTAGCACGTAGCACCCACTCGAAAGGACCCTCGATTTGAGATCTTCATCCTTGGCGCGAACAGCAGCCGCCGGCGCCCTCAGCGCGGCCCTCTTGGCCGGGCTCGGTCTTCCGGCCACGGCCGCCCCGATTCCGCCCAACAACCCCACCGCAGCCCCAGGCACGTTCACCGAAGCCAACCTCGCCGCGGATCGCACGGCAGCCAGCTTCTTCTACCGGATTCCCGCCCTGACCTACGTGGGCAACAATGTGGTCCTCGCCGCTTGGGACGGACGTCCGGGTTCAGCGGCGGATGCTCCCAACCCCAACTCGATCGTGCAGCGTCGCAGCACCGATGGCGGCCGGACGTGGGGGCCCGTCACGGTCATTGCAGCCGGACACGTTGGCGATGCCAGCGGCCCCAAGTATGGGTACAGCGACCCCTCCTACATTTACGATGCCGAGGCCGGCAAGGTTTTCGCCTTCTTCGTCTATTCCAAGGACCAGGGCTTCGGCGGCAGCCAGTTCGGCAACAACGACGCCGACCGCACAGTGATTTCCTCCGCCGTCATCGAGTCCTCGGATGGAGGCGCCACCTGGAGCCAGCCGCGTCTCATCACCAATGTCACCAAGCCCGGAACCAGCAAGACCAGCCCCGTAGCCGGCGATGTCCGGTCCAACTTCGCGTCCTCCGGAGAAGGCATCCAGCTCAAGTACGGGCAGTACAAAGGCCGCCTGATCCAGCAGTACGCCGGGGACATCCGGCAGGCGGGCGGCACCAACAAGATCCAGGCCTACAGCGTCTACTCCGACGACCACGGCGCCACCTGGCACAAGGGAGCCAACGTTGGGGACCGCATGGACGAGAACAAGACTGTTGAACTCTCCGATGGACGCGTGCTCCTGAACTCCCGGGACAACGCCAACCAGGGCTACCGCAAGGTTGCGATTTCCACGGACGGCGGCGCTACGTACGGCCCGGTCACCCAGGACACCGAGCTCCCGGATCCGGCCAACAACGGTGCCGTCGCACGCATGTTCCCCAACGCGGCGCAAGGCTCAGCTGATGCCAAGAAACTGATTTTCACCAACGCCAACTCCAAGACCGGCCGCGAAAACGTCTCGGCCCGCGTCTCCTGCGACGACGGCGCCACCTGGCCCGGCGTCCGCACCATCCGTTCCGGCTTCTCCGCGTACTCCACGGTGACCCGCCTGGAAGAGGGAAAATTCGGCGTCCTCTACGAGGGCAACTACATGGACAACATGCCGTTCGCAAAGTTCGATGACGCCTGGCTGAACTACGCCTGCGCCCCGCTGTCCGTCCCGGCCGTCACCACTGCGCCCGGTGCCACGCAGCAGGTGCCCGTCACCGTCACCAACCAGGAAGCCGGCACCCTGTCCGGCGCAACTGCCACCGTCTACACGCCCTCCGGTTGGTCGGCCACCACGGTGCCGGTTCCCGACGTCGCACCCGGCGCCTCGGCCACCGTCAACGTGGCGTTGACGGCACCGGCCAACGCCAGCGGACCGCAAAACCTGAATGCGGCGTTCACCACCGCGGATGGCCGGGTTTCGCAGTTCACCTTCACCGCCACCGTGCCCGTGGCTCCGCAGGTGGGCCTGACCATCACGGGAACGGCCCCGGCCCGCGACGTCGTGGCCAGCCCCTACCAAGCAGGCGAGGTGCTCAGCTACTCGCTCAACGTCAAGAGCACCGCCAACGTCACGGCCAACGCGGTTCCGGTTTCCGGCAGCTTTGACTCCGGGTTCCTTCCGCCGTCGGCCCCCAACTGCCGGTACAACAACCTGGCCGCAGGTGCGAATTACACCTGCACCACGGCCAAGCACGTGATCACGGCGGCAGACATTGAGCGCGGCTACTTTGTGCCAGAGGCAAGCTTCAGCATCACGGCCAGCACGACGCCGTCACTCACCACAACGGTCCCGTTCACCGGCGCTGCGGTGGCGCTGCGTGACGGACTGCCGGCGGCGGAGATCAGCGGGGCGCGTGCCGACGTCGGGCGTGATCTGGCCACCCAGCCATACGCCGCCGGTGACCTGGTCCCGTATACCTTCACCGTGAAGAACACGAGCCCCCTGGTAGAAAAGATTGTCCCGACTGCCGGCAACTTCAGCCCCTTCCTTCCGGAAGGACCGGGCAACTGCCGCTACAGCGTGCTCCCGTCCGGCCAGAGCTACCAGTGCACCACGCCCCGGCACACTGTGACCGCGGAAGAAGTTGCGCAGGGTTTCTTCGTTCCAACCAGCACCTGGGAAGTCAGTGCAGCGGGCCAAACCACCAAAACCATCACCGTGAATGGCGACCCGGTGGAGCTGAGGGCCAAGCCGTCCTCAGAACCGGCCGTGATGCGCCAAAATCTGGGGACACCGCCCTTTGACTTAGGCACCGAGGACAAGTACCGCGCGGGCCAGGAAGTGGTCCTGAAAGGCCTCGGCCACGGTCAGTGGTACTACGTGTACCTGAACAAAACGGGGTACCGCTTCGGCTGGAACTTTCCAGGCATGGATAACACGGTGAAGTTCGTCCTTCCGGCGGAGGTGAAGAACGGCCGTGACGACGTGGTGGTGCTGGATCAGGCCGGTGCCCAAGTGTCCTTCGATCGGCTTCAGGTGACGCCCAAGGGGTGAAGAATGACCGGTGCTGTGACAAGACAAATTTCCTGAAATGTGCTCTATGTCATATTCGTCTCTCACTAGGTACTCTGTGACTCGGCTGGTTGCGCGGCTTTGACAAGAACTGTCAAAGGTTCAACCAACTAAAAGTTGACAGGACCGGGCCATAGCGCCCGGTCCTCCCTCAGTGAAAGGTGCAACCACTCGTGAAATCACAAGGAAAGAGCTTCGTCAGAAGCGGGGGGCTTCGGAAGGCTGCGGCGCTCGCCGTCGGACTGCCGTTGCTGCTCTCTTCGATGGCGATGCCGGCCCAGGCCGCTCCCGCCCCGGAGACGCCCGGGAATGTTGCAGGCGTGGCCAAGAAGAACCTTGACCCCAGCGCATACAAGGACGGCCGCTACATGGTGGTCCTTGCCGAGAAGCCTGCGGCTACTTACGACGGCGGGACGGCGGGACTCGCGCCCACCAAGCCGGAGGAGGGCAAAAAGCTCGACGGCGACAGCACCGAGGTGAAGGAATACCAGCAGCACCTCCAGCAGAAGCAGCAGGAAGTCGCCAAGCAGGAAAACGTCACGATCAAACGTGATTTCACCACTGCAGTCAACGGCTTCAGTGCCAACCTGACAGCAGACCAAGCCATTAACCTGGCCAAGGACCCCAAGGTCCTCATGGTGGCGCCGGACACCCAGTACGCCCCGGACTACTCAACCACCGATTTCCTCAAGCTCAGCGGCCCCAACGGTACCTGGGCCACGCAGTACGGTGGGCAGGACAACGCCGGCAAGGGCACCGTTGTTGGCGTGATCGACACCGGCTACACCCCCTCCAACCCGTTCTTTGCCGGCGAGCCCGTCGGTCCGCTGGTGGGCAACCCCCAAGTAGGCGTTCCCTACCGAACCGCTGACGGCAAGATCGCCATGCTGAAGGCCGATGGCGATACGTTCATCGGAGAATGCCAGGCCGGTACTGATACGGGCGCTGACTACGACGGCAGTGCCTGTAACTCCAAAGTCCTCAGCACCCACTACTTTGCCGACGCCTTCCTGGAAACAGTCCCACCGGAAAACCGTGCCTCGGAAGAAGTCATCTCTCCCGTTGACGTGGACAGCCACGGAACCCACACGGCCAGCACAGCGGCGGGCAACGCCAACGTTGACGCCGTAGTGGACGGCCGCAGCTTCGGAACCACCAGCGGCATTGCACCCGCCGCCAAGCTCTCCGTGTACAAGGTCTGCTGGGAAGACACCGATCCCGCCACGGGTGGCTGCTACGGCTCAGCTTCCGTGGACGCCGTTGAGCAGGCCATCTTGGACGGCGTTGACGTCCTGAACTACTCCATCTCAGGCTCCACCACGTCCACCACGGATCCCGTATCCCTGGCGTTCCTCTCGGCAGCTTCCGCAGGCATCTTCGTGGCAACCTCAGCCGGAAACTCCGGACCGACCGCCAGCACCGTGAACCACGGAGCTCCGTGGCTGACCACGGTTGCCGCTACCTCGTTCTCGCAGGAACTCCAAGGCACTGTTGAGTTCTCCGATGGCAGCAAATTCCGCGGAGCGTCCATCATGAACCGCGAGGTTCGCGGGGCCGGCGTCGTGCTCTCCACCAACGCTGCAAGCGGTGAAGGCAACGCGGCACTCTGTGCCCCCGGGTCCCTGGATCCGGCCAAGGTTGCCGGCAAGGTTGTGGTCTGTGACCGCGGCGTTGTTGACCGTACCGCCAAGAGCGCCGAAGTCCTGCGTGGCGGTGGCGTGGGCATGATCCTGGTGAACCTGACGGACTCTTCGCTGGACACGGACAAGCACGTCATTCCCACTGTCCACGTGAACCCGCCCGCAACGCAGACCATCAAGGACAAAGTCACGGCCAACCCGGCCATCACTGTGTCCCTGCTGAACCGCGACACCACGGGCTTGCCCGCTGAAGCGCAGCCGCAGATCGCTGGATTCTCCTCCCGCGGACCGCTGCTCGCTACCGACTCGGATCTGTTGAAGCCCGACGTATCCGCTCCCGGTGTCGCCATCCTCGCAGGTGTTTCGCCGATCGGAACAGGCGGAGACAACTTCGGTTTCCTCTCCGGAACGTCCATGGCCTCACCGCACGTGGCCGGCTTCGGCGCGCTGATCCTGGGCAAGAACCCGCAGTGGTCCCCGGCTACCGTGAAGTCAGCCATGATGACCACCGCGGGCCCGGTCAAGCTGGCCAACGGCGCAGTGAACAAGGACGTCTTCGCAACCGGCGCAGGCCAGGTTGATCCCGGCAAGGTTCTTTCACCCGGCCTGGTGTACGACAACAGCACCGAGGACTACCTGAAGTTCGTCCAAGGCACCGGCATGGACCTTGGCATTGAAGGCCTGGGCACCACAGCGCCGCGCGACATGAACGTTCCCTCCTTCGCGCTGGGCAACCTGGCCGGCAAGATCGAGGTCACGCGCACGGTCACCGCACTGACCCCGGGCCTCTACCGTGCCTCGGTCAACGTCCCGGGCGTGAACGTCAAGGTCACCCCGTCCGTCCTGAACTTCGGGGCAGCCGGTGAGAAGAAGACGTTCAAGGTGCAGTTCGAGAACAACAACGCAGCCCTGGGCAAGTTCGCCATGGGTTCGCTGAGCTGGCAGGGTGCCAACAAGACAGTCACCTCGCCCATCGCCGTCCGGCCGCAGTCCGTCATTGCGGACAAGGCCCTGGCATTCACGGGAACGGGACCCAACGGCTCCGGCACCATCAGCATCACCTCCGGCACCAACCTGCCGGTAGGCGTCACAGTTGATGGGCTCTCCAAGGCTGATTCCTCGGCAGTGGAGTTGGTCCCGGGTCCCTTCGCCGGTGAAACCAATGCGTCCAACTTCGTCAAGAAGGTCACTGTGGGGCAGGGCAGCGCGCTGGCCAAGTTCTCGGTCATCTCGTCCAACGAGGCTGCGGACTTTGACATGCTGGTCCTCACCCCGTCCGGTCAGCAGTTGCCGGCCGCCACGGCATCGGCCAGCGAAACACTGTCCGTGCCCAACCCGGCAGCAGGCGATTACTACATTTACGCCAACCTCTACGCCAGCCCCAACAACCAGCCCACCAAGGCAACCGTTGATGCAGCCGTCTTGGGTGCCAACCAGGGCAACGCAACAGTGACACCGAATCCCATCCGTCTGGCCAACGGCAAGACGGGGCAGATCACGCTGAACTGGAAGAACCTGGAGCCGGGCTCCTACATTGGCCGGCTCACCTTCGCCGGAACCAGTGAACCGAGCTTCGTCACCGTCCTGGTGAACCCGGGCGGAGCCGTTGTGGTTCCGGATGAGGAAGACCCCAAGAAGGACAAGAAGGACAAGAAGAACCACGGCAAGATCCGTGGCGACGAGCCGACACAGAGCAACAACGCCGGCTAAGGCTTTCTTGATGTAGTGACGGCAGTGGCCGGTGGGGATTCCCGCCGGCCACTGCTGTTTGTTGTGCCCAGTTGCTTCTCTGCGTAGTTGTTCTAGTTGTTATGGGAAGAGATGGTGCTGGACGGTTCAGAACCCGGCGGAGCATTCACGCCGGCTGCCACAGGCGGCCGGGCCTTGCTGGGCCCAAGGACAAAGAGCCCGAAGATCAGAGTCGCGAGACCGATCATCAACCACGCCGCCGTGTAACCTACCGAAGCCGCCATTTCCCCGAAAACCCAGGGCAGAATGAACCCGCTGACTGCCGTCACGGTCAGCAGAAGACCTACAGCTGTCCCGATGAGCTCGGGAGGCACCTCCGGATCGTCACCCGGAGCGGTTTGCCACACTGCAAAGCACCCGTTGAAGCCAAACCCTATGAGCGCCGCCGACAACCACAGCATTTCCGGGTTCACAGCTGGCAGCATCAGGATCCCTATCCCCTGAATCGCCAGGAAGAGAAGGAACGTGATCCGTGAGCTCAGCAGCCGGTCGGCGAGTAATCCGGCAATGATGCTGCCGGGAATGCCGGCGAGGCCAACCAGGAGTCCGGCCAAGGCCACCACGCCCACGGAGAATCCGCGTTCTTCTGCAGCGTAGACTCCGATCAACTGGGAGGCGACAAAATATGCACCGTAGCCGCCAAAGAACGCCATGCTCTGACGCCACAGCCTCCGGTTGCGGAGTACGGCCGCAATGCTGCGCCCGCTAAGCGTGGTGCCTTGCAACGCCGGAACTCCCTGGGGTATCCGGTACACCACCAGCACCAGAATCGCGCATGCCATGGCAACCAGCCCGGCCATAATGAGGGATCCTCTCCAACCCATTGACTGCTCAACCGGCCCCCAGGCGTACAAGCCGACGGCGACACCGGCGCTGAAGGCGGCAGAGACAACACCCAAAGCTGCAGCGTGTTCGCGACCGCGGAACCAAACGCTGACGGCCGCAATCCCAATGCCGGCATACACGGATGCGGCAAGCCCGGCCAATATCCGCAAGGAGAGCAGCATGGGGTAACCGTCAACGATCCCGGCCAAGGTTGTGAAGAGGCCCTCCAAGAGCAGGCCTCCCACCAGGGCCGCGCGGATGCCATACTTCGCAGCTATGAAGCCGGCGGGGAGGTGCATGATTCCGTAGCCTATGACGAAGCCGGAAATCAGCAAGGCAAGCTGGGGCAGGTCGGCATCGTAGTCAGCGGAAATGCCGGCGAACGTGGTTGGCATGACGAACCAGTTGAAGGTCATGGCCACGAACCCTGTGGCTATGACGCCCAGCATGACCCATCGTGTGGAAGTGTTCTGCTGGAGTTCACTGTTCATGTCGGGAACCGGCGCTTAACTGAAGAACGTCTTGATGGCGGCGGCGACTGATTCCGGGTTCTCCAGCGTGGGGAAGTGGGTCTTTCCCGGGATGTGGATGGGCGTGAACCAAGGGTTCCCGGCCGCGAAGTCCTCTTGGAACCTTCGGTAGCCGGGGTCCAGCGGTTGGGAATAGATGTGAGCCACCTCGAGGTTTCCGGGGACCGCTTTCATCCGTTCCAGTGGGTTTTCCCATTGTGCATAGCTCTTGCGGATCTCCCGGCAGGCCCGCATCCACATATTTTCGCCGAACCAGGTCATCTCCCGCTGAACGTGGTCGATCACGTCAACGGAATCCGTGCCTTCGGTCCACTCATCGAACATGCTCTGCCGGGCTTGGGTGACAGTATCGGGAGAGGCTCCCTGCTCGATCTGTTGGTGAAAACCTTCGAACGGCTGGAGCAACCAGTCGATGACCACGGCTTGGCCGTAACCCCGGGCGCCCAGTCGCTCCTGCACTCCGATGTTGACCCAACAACCGTGGGAAGTGGACGCGATCCTGACGTCTTCAAGACCAAGTTGGCCGATGAATTCCACGGTGTCCTGGATGAGGTCCTCCGCCGTGAAATCGTCAGGAGACCCTGCACTGCCGTCGTGGCCACGGAAGTTCAAACGCAGCACACGGAAGTGGTCACTCAGGTGAGGTTCCAGAAGCCGGAACAACCGGTGGTCCTGTGCCCAGCCGTGGATCAGGAGGAGCGGGGGAGCCGAAGGATCGCCCGACTCGACGTATTCGAGGGTGGTGTTGTTGATGGACGTGGATTTGAGCTGCACGATGACCTCACTCTGGAGCGCCGGAAAGATGGGGGGATATTGATTCAATGTGACGAGCGTCACCGGAAGCTTATGGTTGGGTGCTCCGTCAAGTCAATAGCCTGCTATGTAAATAATCTGGGGTCTATCAATTACATACCTAGCTATGTAATACTTCTCGGCGTGAGCGAGCTCACATCCACTGAAGCACCGATCGAGGAGTTCCAATGAGCGTTTCCCAGGGTCATGTTGAGATTGCCGGTGGCGGCATCGGGGGTTTGACGGCGGCGGCTGCCTTGGCGCGGCGCGGCTGGAAGGTCCGCCTCCACGAAGCCAATCAATCGATCCGGGCTTTGGGCGCGGGGATATACCTGTGGGACAACGGCCTGGCTGCACTCCGCGCGCTTGGAGTAGAGGATATGGCCACCGAAGGCGCCCATTACGGACCGAGCATTCAGAGCCGGGATGGTTACGGAGCCTTGATAGGGGAGATGCCCGTCAATACCGACGGATCCGTTCGGGTTCTTACTGTGTTGCGGGAAAGACTGATCGGAGCCCTGCATCATGCAGCCGTTGAGTCGGGCGTCGAAATTGTCACGGGTTCGGTGGCAGTGGCGGCGGAACCGGAGGGCTCTCTCAGATTCGCCGACGGCAGTTCACAAACGGCTGATCTCGTCATTGCCGCCGATGGTGTGGGTTCGCAAGTGCGTGAGAGCCTGGGACTTTTGCGTCGTCGTCAGGCCTTGGGCCAACGGTGCGCACGGCTCCTCATGCCACGTGCTGTGGGCGATGTTCCCACCGAGATCGAAGACAGTTACGTCGAGTACATGTCAGGCCAACGGTTCCTTCTTTACACGCCCAGCAGCTCAGGGGATCTCTATGTGGCCCTCGTCTGCGCAGCGTCAGATCTGAGGGCGATGGGTGGTCACCTTCCGAAGGACGAATGGGTCCGGTCCTTCCCTGCCTTGGAATCACTCATCCGTAGATTGGGACCAGTTCCCCGTTGGGATGACTTTGAGTGGGTAGAGCTGTCAAAGTGGTCCGCCGGGCGGGTTGCCGTCATCGGAGATGCGGCCCATGCGCAGCCACCCTATCTGGGCCAAGGCGGCGGCTGCGCCATGATGTCGGCACTTGGCTTGGCGCATGCGGTGTCCCAACCCGGAGGTTCCCTTGAAGGGGCGCTTGCGCTGTGGGAAGCCACGGAGCGGCCGGTGATCGAGCACACCCAGAGGTTCTCGGTGCGGGTGAGCGAGCTGAATAGCGTCCCTGACGAGGCGCGTCGGGAGATCCTCAAAGTTTCCGCAGCCTTGCCGCGGATCGGCCGGTCCCGGGCCCGTGCGGCGTCGACGGTTCCCACAGGTCTGAAGCTGCCGGTGGAAGTGGGCTAACGGTTCAAAGGCTGGCCGTCCACGTCCCGCTATTTAGTCGAGATCTGCGCATCGACAATCTGGACGAAGTCCTGCAGGACGGCAACAACCTGGCGGCGCGTTTCCGGCGGGAACTGAAGAAGCGAATCTTTCTGGAAGTCCCGAAGAATACGCCTTTTCCCCTCCCACAATTCAGCGCCACGGGTTGTGAGTTCCACCAGTGTTACCCGGTCATCATGGTCCGAAGGTCTGCGGGAAACTATGCCGCGCTCTTCGAGGGAATTCAGCATTCGAGTCACGGTTGGCTGCGCGATTCCGGCTTGCCTCGCGATCTCGCCCACAGGAAGGGCGCCACGCTGGGCGACGGAATCCAGGACAGCTACCTGGGACTCAGTGAGCGTCTCGCCTTCACCCAACAAACCTACCCGGCTGCGTCCCCGACGCAGCACCCGGTACACGTCATTGCAGGCGCGGATCCAGTCATCAAGCAGTTCGGGAGGGACATCGTGGCTGCTCATAATGTGAGGTCCTCTGAGAATTGATTTCTGAAACCCAGACTAGCCGCGTCCCCCTCCTCCAACAAATCAATAGAGAGGCTGAATTAGCATGCATTCTTCACGTCATCAGTACGGTCCATCCGAGCACCAAGTGGTCAGTTTTCTTCACCCCCGCGAAGGTGAGGCAATCCAGGGGACGGCGGTGCTGGTGCATGGCGGGTATTGGCGGGAGGCCTTCACTGCCGATCTTATGCTGCCGCTTGCGACAGACCTGATGATGCGCGGCTGGGCGGTTGCCAATGTGGAGTACCGGCGGGTGGGCCAAGCCCCAACACCCTCGGCCATGGTCAGCGACGTTACAACCGCGGTGCAATCTGCTCTTGAGTGGAGTGCCGAATCAGGGCGGCCGGGGAAAGTGATAGGAGTTGGCCACTCGGTGGGCGCGCAACTCGGGATGCTCAGCGTGGGCCTTCTGGATGCGTTCGTGGCACTGGCGCCGGTCACCGATCTGCCCCGGACTCACAGGGAAAACCTCGGGGAAGGTGCGGTGAAGGGGTTCATTGGTGACCACACCGAAGACCTGCCCACCCTGTTGGAAAGGTACTCGCCTCTCCACCAGCTGCCTTTTAAGAAGCCCCTGCTCCTTGTCCACGGCTCAGACGACCAGCGGGTGCCTGTTGACCACTCTGTGGAATATTGCACCAAAGCCGGAAGTCTCGGAGACGAAGTGGACTTCTGGCACCTGCCTCATCTGGACCATCTGCAGGCCATCAACCCCGAGGGCGCACATTGGCCGCCAGTGATCGAATGGATGCAAGCCCGCCTGGGATGACGCTAGGGGGCGGGTCCCTACACGGCCCCGGATGCGCCCCCAATATTGCCCAGCAGCGAGGCCATCGCCTTCCAGCGTGCGATCTCGCAGCCATCAGTCCTGCTGAACTGGCTGTGAACTTTCCGCCCCCTGAACCATCCCTTGACCACAGCTACCTGCGGGCCGCCATACTGCTGCGTGCAGATCCGGTCCGGGCGGGGCTCCGGGAAGAAGACTTCCTCGCCGAACTGCTCGACGGCGGCCATCGCCGACTGCGCGTCCGGCAAGTTTGAATCCACCGTGTCAGGGTCAGGCGACAGGATGCCCGCGGACGAACGGAGATGGAACACCCGGCTTTCAGCGCCAGGTTCCTCCGTCAGCGTGACCGTCAGGTCGATGTCGTACTCGCTCTTGGCTGTGTCGCTGTTGCCTGCGTCGCTGTTCTCTGCGGAAACCATGGTGACCTTTCGCTGGTGGCGTTGGGGTGCTCAGGCAGCCAAGCCGCTCAACTCGTCCAAGAGCGGCCCTACTGCCTGGAGCACACGGGCCCGCAGCTCTTGGGATTCGGCCGCGAAAGCCCGCTGGTATTCAACGTACTCGGACTTGCCCTGCGGTGTCTCAATCCTGATGGGCGGGTAGCCCCATTCTTTAAGATCGTAGGGTGATGCTTGCATGTCCATGGCCCGGATCCGCCACGACAGCTCGAAGGCGTCCATCACCAACTCGCTCGGCAGTGCCGGTGTGAGTTTGTAGGCCCATTTATAGAGGTCCATGTTGGCGTGCAGGCACCCCGGTTGTTCCATGGTGCGCTGATTCTCGCGGGTGGGCGTGAGCTCATTCAGCGGGGTAGCGTCCGGTGTGTAGAAGCGGAAAGCATCAAAGTGCGAGCACCGGATGCGGTTCTCGTCAACCACGGTGTCCGTGCCGTCACCGCCGAGCCTCAGTTTCAGGTATTCATGGCGCAGCTCAAATTTTTCCTGCCGGTACACCATGGCCCACTCGTGCAGCCCAAAGCACCCGAATTGGGCAGGCCGCTTGGCGGTGCCGGCGAGGATGATTCCGGCAAAGCGCACGGCCTCGGCGCGGTCGGCCAGAAAGCCGACCCGGTCAAAGGTGACCGCGGGCGTTCCAGGAGGCAGCCCCACAAAGGCGAGTTCGCCGTCGTCGAGCGTTCGGTAGAACTTCCACCCGACGCGTTCCAAAGCCCGTTCGCCGCTGAGGACCACACCGTGTCCGGGATGCCAACGCTGCAACTGGCCGGGCTTCTGCGTGTAATACGTGAAGAGGAAGTCCTCCACGGGGTGCTTCTTACCGGCCGAGCGCCGGGCCAGATACGGATCTGCATACTGCGCGACGCGCGCGTGGTGGGCTGCCTCCAGCCCGAGCCATTGCTCCTGGGGGAGGTGCCGCAGCTTAGAGGCCGCCATCTGATCCGAGGACGCTCTTCGCGGCGTCCCACAAGGCGATCTGGCAGCCGTCCGTGCGGTTGAAGGACGCGCTGACTTCCTCGCCGTCCACCGAACCGGTCACCTTGGCCGTGGCCGGGCCGCCGTACTGCATGGTGCAGGCCTGGTCCGTCCGGGTGGGGGCCGGGCTCAGGAGGGTGGGGCTGTTCTTGAGGGCGCTGCACGCTTCCGCAGCGGACGGGTGCTTGCTTTCGGCCGCGGGCGTGCCGCCTGCGCAGACGAGGGTGAAGGTCTGGGGTGAGGCTTCGGCAGTCTCAAGGAGCGTGATGGAAAGCTCGGCATTGCCCGCGCCGGTGGCTGCGGACGTGCCGGGCGCCGCTGATGTGCCGGGGCTGCTGCTTGATGGGGCGGACGACGACGGCGCCTGGGATGCGCTGTCCGTGGAACCTGGGGTGGGGGAGCCTGAGCATGCGGCGAGGCCGGCGACGGCCAGTACTGCCAGTAAGGGCCGAACAAATCGCAAGTGCATGGAATCTCCTAGGTTGCGTTCATTTTACGTGGCACGTGTGGTGCCTGTTTCCCTGTTCGCTTCAAGAACACCACCGGGGCGGAGTGTTTGGCTAGGGCCACGCGGGTTTGCTAGAGGGAGGTGTGCCGCTGGGTGGCGGCGATCAGCCCGGTCATGGCTTGGTGGAGTTCAGCCACTTCCTCGCGGCTGAGCTGCAGGTGGTCACGGATCTCGCCTGGAACAGCTGTTGCCTGTTCGCGGAGGGCAGCACCTTTCTCCGTCAGCTTGACCGCCAATGCCCGTTCGTTGCCGGGGACGCGCTCGCGGGTAACGAGCTCGGCTTCCTCGAGGCGACGCAGCAGCGGAGAGAGGGTGGCCGGCTCGTGGAGAAGGCTGTCGCTGATGTCCTTCAACGTCCGGGGGCTTCGTTCCCAGAGGGCCAGCATCACCAAATATTGGGGGTGGGTGAGCCCGAGCCGCTCCAGCACTGGCTTGTACACGCCCACAACGCTGCGCGAGGCCACGGTCAGGGCGAAGCACAGTTGGCGTTCCAAGAGGAGGTCGTCGGTCTCCTGGGGGGATTCATCAATGGCTGTCATGGCTGCCTCCTGTGCTTGCTGCCAGATCTATTAGCGCACACTCATCAATTAGTTAGTGCACTAATGATTAGCGTACTATGGACTCATTGAACCGCCTAAAAGAGGAGTCGATCCGCGTGGCCAAGGAGTCCTACACACGGAAATTCATGCGCGCCACTGGGAAGTTCAGGGTCATTTTCGGCCCCGCGCACAGCAGCTCCCTCGACCATGAGATGACCGAGGCAAACCGGAAGCTACTCGCCCAGCGCCAGGCTGAAACGCAGCAATGGGAAACCCTCCGCCGTCCCGATGGCAGCACCTATGTGGTGCCCCGGAATCCGGATGACAAGTCCCTTCGGTAGGTAGCCCTTTTTCCCTCCTTGCGGGCGTAAAATTACCTCACTGAACGGCGCGCACCAGCCCTGCCGCTTTTCTCTCTCCGGTAAGGAAGGAGGTGGAAAACATGGGACGCAGAATGGAAGGCTTCGTCCATGTGACCGAGCGGCTGCAGTCTGTTTTTGGACCGGCAACCCACGGCGATACGGACAGCCCGGTGGTGCACAGGCATGATGATTTCGAGACCGCTTCCGAGGCGGACCTGAAGAACTTCGACGTCGAGACCGACTCTCAGGGCCATCACTACGCAGTCCGGAACAATGATCCCGGACCGACCTCAACCGACTACAGCCTCTGAGAAGGCTTGACATGCCGAAGGGCCGGACCGCGAACTCCGGCCCTTCCTTGCGTGCTCACCGGCTCGCCACCTTGACCCTGGTCAGTTCACCGTGCAACTGTTGAGCAACTAGTCAGCATGCTTATTATGTGAGTGGCATAGAAGTGCTGGCGTATAAAGGGGCCATCCATGAGTTTCCACGACGACGCAGCAAAGGTCCCGGGGAGTGCCGCCCGCCCGGAGCCGGGTACTTCCGCGCAGCAGAATGCGATTCCCCCGGAGCCTGGACGCCACAGGCCAACCCGTACCGCCGCTTTGTGGGTGGCCGTAGCCGTTGGTTTGGTGGTCCTGGTGGTGTTGATCGCTTTCTTCGTCCAAAACCAGGACATGATCACGGTCCGGTTCTTTGGGCTGGAAGGGACCCTCGCGCTGGGCACCACACTCTTCATCGCGGCAGTGGGCGGAGGAGTGCTGGTCGCCCTCGCAGGTGGGGCAAGAATCCTTCAGCTCAGGCTCTCGGACCATCGCCGCAAGAAGGCCGTTGGCGGGCCGGGAGGCGGCTACCAGCCTTAATTGCGGAAGGACCGGAGCGCGTGCTCCGGTCCTTCCGCAATTTAATCCCGACGGCGGCACTCCCTGACGATGTTCATTCCGCCGGGGTGGTGGGTCGTCTTAGCCTTCGCAGTCAGTGCAGTAGGCCACGCCATCTTTTTCGCGGGCAATCTGCGAACGGTGGCGGACCAGGAAGCAGGAGTGACAAGTGAACTCGTCGTTTGCCTGCGGGATGACCTGGATGACCAGTTCTTCAGCGACGATTTCGCCGCCGGGGCCGTTGGCGTCGAGGCCATCGGTTTCGTCCAGTTCAAGCACGACACTCTTGGCCGTGGGAGCGCTGGCGGACTGGAGAGCCTGGAGGGACTGCTCCTGGTTCTCTTTTACATCGGTACGGAGTTCGTCGTAATCGGCTGCCACTTTTTAATGCCTCTTCGTGTTAGGGGGTTACCGGGTATGCAACGTACAGCATGCCACGAAAATTCCATACCATACCCCAGTTCAACAGCTTGTGGCGAAAACCACGTGGGTGACGGGCAAAAAAACCCGCCACCCAGCGTCATTTTGCCTCTGTATTACCGAAGTTCAATGTCCAGCTCTTGGAAGTCGTCGGCCGCGTGGCGACCAACCAACAACCGGAACATGCTCTGCTCAAACTGCCAGCCGGCGTCGTAATGTGCAAACGCCTTGGCCGGGATGGTTATTTCCACACTCTCCGTTCCATTGGGGGCGAGGTGTGTTCCGGCGTAGCCGGCGAGCCAGCGCACAGGCCTCTCCACGGTGGATTCAGGGCGTTCCAGATAAACCTGGACTACTTCCCGTCCCGTACGGGTACCGGTGTTCTTGACGGGGACGTGGACCACAACATCGTTCCCGGCGGTCACCACCTGCGGTGCGTGCGCCGCGCTGAGCTCGAACGTGGTGTATCCGAGGCCGAAACCGAAGGGGAGGGCCGGAGCCGCGCCGCCTTCGGCTTCCTGCTTCAGCCATGCCCGGTATCCAACGTGGATTCCCTCCGAGTAGACCACCTTGCCGTCCACGGGTGTGGTGCTCAGGACGGGGACGTCCTCCAGCGCGGCGGGCCAGGTGGTGGGGAGGCGCCCGCCGGGTTCGTCAGTGCCCAGCAGGATGCCGGCAATGGCGTTGCCAAATTCCTGGCCGCCGAACCAGCCCAACAGGACCGCGTCCACGGTGTCCAGCCACGGCATGAGGACCGGCGATCCGGAGTTCACCACCACAACAGTGCGCGGGTTGGCCGCGGCCACGGCTTCCACCAACTGGTTTTGGTGGCCGGGAAGGTCCAGGTCCCTGCGATCGAAGCCCTCGGATTCGATGGCCGCGCTGGTGCCCACCACCACCACGGCGACGTCGGAGGTACGGGCAGCTTCCACGGCGGCATCGATCTCGGCCTGCGGATCCTCCACCACGGTCTCCTCACCCAAGAGAATGGCCGTGAACGGGATGATTTGTTCCTTCGGAAGCTGGTACTCGGCCTCGATCCGGACGGTCTGACCAGCGGTGGTTTCGATGGCGTGGACAGTCTTGGGCGGATCGAACAGGGCGGCGCCCAAAACTTCTGTATCGTCCTCAAGCTCGCTGTTGAACACTTCAGTGCCGTCCAGGACAAAGCGGATCCGGCCCACGGTGCCGACGCCCAGGTGGTGAACGCCTGCTGTTTCGGCTGTCCAGTCCGCTTCCATACGGATGGAGGCCGCGCCGTCGGGAATTCCAATACCGAACCAAATCAGGTGCGATGCCAAGCGGTCTTCACCGGAGATCTCCGTGCCGTCTTCCGCCAGGAACGTCACGCGGATTCCGGGGACGTTGGAGACCGGGTTGTGCAGCGAGGTGCGGGGGAACGGCTGGATGCCCTCGGCAACCTTGGCGCCGCGCGCGTAGGTGACCTTGACGTCGTCGGGCAGTGCGTTCCTCAGGCCCTCCAACGGCGAGACCGTGTACTTGGGCATCACGGTGGCGCTTCCGCCGCCCTGCGTGCGGGCCTCATCAGCGTTGTGGCCGATCACAGCAATGCTGCTGAGCGCCTTGGCGTCCAGCGGCAGGAGGCCCTTGTTGCGGACCAGTACGGCGCCGCGGACGGCTACTTCACGCGCGACGGCGGCACCGTCAAGCTGCGCGGGGAGGCGGGTCACAGCAGGTTCGAAGCCTTCGAGTGAACCGACGCGGGCTGCCAGGCGCAGGATGCGGGTGACCTTTTCCAGGATCGCCTCGCGGCTGACACGGCCATCGCTGACGGCAGCAAGGAGCTTGGGACCCCAGTGGCCCACCGGGCCGGGCATTTCCAGGTCTTGGTGGGCGTTGGCGGCGTCGATGGAGCGAACACCGGTCCAGTCGGACACTACAACGCCGTCGAAGCCCCACTCGGTGGACAGCGGCGTTTCCAGCAGCTTGTTTTCGCTTGCGGTGGTGCCGTTGATGGAGTTGTAGGAGCTCATCACCAGCCAGGCGCGGGCCTCGGTGATGGCGTCCTCGAAGGCTGCGAGGTAGAGCTCGCGGAGAGGGCGTTCGTCCACCACAGAGTCCGCGGTGAAGCGTTCGGTCTCGGCCTCGTTGGCGAGGTAGTGCTTGGGAGTAGCACCCACGCCCATGGACTGAACGCCGGCAACGTACCCGGCGGCCATGGTGGCGGTGAGCCGTGGATCCTCGCTCATGCACTCGAAGTGGCGGCCACCCAGCGGTGAGCGGTGCAGGTTGATGGTGGGGCCCAGGACGGCGTGGACGCCTTTGCGGCGGGCTTCCTGGCCCAGGACCTGGCCGTAGCGGCGGGCCGTTTCCACGCTCCACGTCGCGGACAAAGCCGACGACGACGGCAAGGAGACGGAGTCGTGGCGCTCATCGAAGTCTTCGCCGCGAACGCCCGCCGGACCGTCGGACATGACCACGCGGGACAGGCCGATCTCCGGGATGGCATGCGTGGACCAGACATCAGCGCCGGTCAGCAGCTGGACTTGCTGCTCGAGGGTCAGGCTCCGGGCGAGTTCACGGATCTTCGCTTCGGCGTCCGGGGATCCGGCCTGCGGCGCCGTGACGGCGGTTGCGAGCGTGGGATTCATTTACTTGACTCCTTTGATACGTGTGACGAGGAGGGCGCCGATGATGCCGACTACCGCACCTCCGAGGAACAAGGCGGGGTAGCCGCCGAAGGCGATGACGGGGAACGCGATAGCAGGCACCAGGGATTGGGGGAGGGCCTGGGCGATGTTGAAGACACCGAAGGTCTTGGCATTCTCTGACTGATCGCTGGGCAGCAGGTCGGTAATGAGCGCTACATCCACGGCGCTGAAGACGCCCAGGCCCAAGCCCAGGATTCCTTGGCCCACCAGCACCTGGCCGGTGTTGGTGCTGGTGGCGATGACCACCAGGCCGCCCATCATGATGAGGGCAGAGATGATGACCATGCTCTTGCGCTTGCCAAGACGGTCACTGATCCAGCCCCCGGCAAGGCTGGTGATGACGGTGCCGGCAGAGCTCACCAGGGTTGCTTGGAACACCAGGCTGGTGACCTGCGTTTCGGCGACGCGGAGGTGGTCCGTGAAGAAGTACGGCAGGTACAGGAGGCCGGCGCAGTAGCCCACATAGACCAGGAACTTGGTGACCCAAGCCCACCCCAGGCCGGGGTAATCCTTGGGGTTGAAGTAGAAGGAACCGAGGACTTCCTTGATGTTCAGCGGTGCCGGTTTCTCCGTGAGGACGCGGTCCTTGAACGTGAAGGCGAACGCTATGGCTATGGTGGTGCCTACAATCCCCGGCACAACGGCCATCTGCAAAGCGGTCTGGAACATTTGCGCGAAGAAAGCCGCTGCCACGAGGCCAATGGGCAACGTCATGCCGATGAGTCCGGAAAGGCGCCCGCGCTCCGTTGGACCCGCTTGGTCCGGGAGGGTGGCGACGAGGGCGGCCAGGGCTGCGTTGAAGCCCAGCTGTGCTACAACCCAGGCTGCGAGGACGGTGCCGACATCCGTGGCCGAACCCAGCATGAAGAGAGCTGCAAGGCCGATGAGGGAGCCGCCCACGATCCATGGTTTGCGCATCCCGAAGCGGGACGTGGTTCGGTCGCTGAGACGGCCAAAGAACGGGTTGGCGAGCAAGGCGACAGCCGCTCCCACGCCCGCCACGAGGCTGAGCGCTCCGGCGCGTGTATCCGGTGTGGTGATCTCCGAGACCTTGATGGCGAGGACTACCAACGCGGGGGCAAGAACAGCCATCCAGAGGCCGGCACTCGCAATGGGCATGCCTATGACGTAGGCGCGGGAAGCGGCTTTGGGCGGGGTGCTTCCAAGCCCCGGGCTGACGGTTTCCGCGCCTGCCACCTGCTGACTGAGATTGAGGGCCACATTGCCTCCTGATGAACGGTGACCCACCGTTGGGTCTTGAAGAAAGACTCTAGCGACAAAAATCTAGTGTGACTAGGTTTTTAGGAAAAAAGTCGAGTGATCCTCGATTTTCGAACGGTGAAATAGACTGAACGGATGTCTACGTCGAGGGCCCGGGGCCAGTACGCCAAGGGGGCAGAACGCCGCGAACAAATCATCCAGACGGCAACCGACGTCTTCGCCACCGAAGGGTTTGAGGGAACCGCGCTCAAGCGCGTCGCCGAGTTGGTGGGCGTCAAGGAAGCCACCCTGTTTCACTACTTCAAGGGCAAGCAGGAACTGTTGACTGCGGTCCTGGCGGAACGGGATCGTCGCTCGCTGGCCGTCGGTGGTGAAACGGAGGTGGGGTTGAGCCTCATGCCGGGCATTGCTGAGCGGAACCGCAACGAACCAGGGCTGACTACGCTGTACGCGGTGGCATCCTCAACGGCCAACCACCCCGGACACGCCTCCCACGCCTACTTCAAGGACCGCTACGAGACCGTGGTGCGGGACATCGCCGTCGACATTGAGCGGCGACAAAAGGCCGGCGAGGTACGCACCGACGTCGACGCCGTGATGCTGGCCAGGCTGACTGTAGCCGCCTTCGATGGCCTGCAACTGCAGTGGCTCTATGACAAGAACGTGGACATGGCTGACGGGCTGACGCAGTTGGTGGATGTCCTCCTGGCGCCCCCCTCACCCAACTAGGTAGCAGATCAGGCCGTTCTGAGCGCTCAGAACGGCCTGATCTGCTACCTACTTGGGGCGTTGCCCGTGGTGACCCTAGCGGCCGGTGCCGCCGTAAACGGTGGCTTCAGCGTCGCCGTCGAGCTCAAACGCATTGTGGATGGCGCGCACGGCGTCATCCAAGGCGTCAGCGCTGGTGACCACGGAAATGCGGATTTCCGAGGTGGAGATCATGTCAATGTTGATACCAGCGTCGGACAGGGCCTTGAAGAACGTGGCCGAAACGCCGGGGTGTGAACGCATGCCTGCGCCAATGAGGGAGAGCTTGCCAACATGCTCGTTGTATTCAATGCTCTCGAAACCGATCTGACCCTCGGCAGCGCGCAGGGCCGCAAGGGCATCGGCACCTTCCACGATGGGAAGCGTGAACGAAATGTCCGTGCGGCCGGTGCCGTGCGTGGACACGTTCTGGACGATCATGTCGATGTTCGAGTGCGCATCGGCAATCACCTGGAAGATTGCAGCTGCCTTGCCGGGGATGTCCGGCACACCAACCACGGTGACCTTGGCTTCGGACCGGTCGTGTGCAACGCCGGAAATGATTGGCTGCTCCAAGGCAACTCCCTCTTGAATAGTGAACTTCTCGTCGGCTCCGGGGATGACCCAGGTGCCTTCGTTCTGGCTGAATGACGAGCGGACGTGCAGCGGCACACCGAAACGGCGGGCATACTCCACGCACCGCAGGTGCAGGATCTTGGCCCCGGAAGCGGCCAGCTCCAGCATTTCTTCGCTGGAGATACGGTCGATCTTCTGGGCGCTGCTGACGACGCGGGGGTCGGCGGTGTAGATGCCGTCCACGTCCGTGTAAATCTCGCAGACGTCGGCTTCAAGCGCTGCTGCCAAGGCAACGGCTGTGGTGTCCGAACCGCCGCGGCCCAACGTGGTGATCTCATTGGTGATGCGGCTCATGCCTTGGAAGCCTGCCACGATCGCAATATGACCCTTGTCCAGGGCCGTGCGGATGCGGTGGGGGTCGACGTCGATAATTCGCGCCTTGCCGTGGATGCCGTCGGTAATCATGCCGGCCTGGGAGCCCGTGAAGGACTGCGCGGAGGCGCCGAACTTGTTGATGGCCATGGCGAGCAAGGCCATGGAAATTCGCTCACCGGCGGACAACAGCATGTCCATTTCACGGGCGGGAGCCGAGTCGGTGACCTGGCTTGCGAGGTCCAGGAGTTCGTCGGTGGTGTCGCCCATCGCGGAAACAACAACCACAACCTCGTTGCCGGCCTTCTGCGCATCCACGACGCGCTGAGCGACCCGCTTGATGCCATCAGCATCTGCAACCGAGGAACCGCCGAACTTTTGAACGATCAGCTGCTTGGTAATGGCAGCCTCGTTGGAGAGCTCTTCGATCTTCACTTCGGTAGTGGGCATAGTCATGCGCGCACCCTCACTGCATCAATAGGGTTCGAACGCGGCATGCCAAATCCAAATTTGAGCACGCCCGCGTAGCTTATTTGCCCAGTTTATCGCCGTGCGCACGGCTGATAGGAATTGTGACCACATAGCGGCCACGTCTTGGCATTACCATCCGGCAGTGCCCGGACCACCCTTGAACGGGCCCACAATCTGGCGGGTGATCCAGCCGCCGTAAAAGCCACCTTCCTGAAACGTCACCTGCTCGCCGTCGATCTCGCAGGAATCCATACGTTCCGGGTACAGGGCCACCCGGCTGCTGAGGGCCTCGAACCCCCGGGTGGGTTGCGGGTACGTCCACCCGCCACGCTCAACAACCATCCCTCCGGCCTTGATGGTGAAATAGCTTGCCTCGCCCTTGAACTCGCAAAAAGTGGCGCCACCAACAGGGACAAGCACACCATCAGGGAAGGCATCCAACGGCACGTAGTAGACGGGCGGATGGCTCGTCTCCAGAACACGCACAGCATTGGTGGTGTCCACAATCACCTGACCTCCAAGCCGCACCACAACCCGTTCAGATCGTGGCTCCACCCTGGGCGGGCGCGGGTAGTCCCACACCGACTCCTGACCCGGGGCAGGCTTGATGGGCTGGGGACGCCGGAAGAGGCCGGAAAAACCGCGGTTGGAGACCATGTTCCATGGTGGCACGCTTGGCTGGGATCTCCCCGTGAAAGCCGGTGCCTCAAAACCTTGCAGCCCCGGCATATCGGTTGGGGCAGGCCGGGCGTACCATCCAACTCATGACGTTTGTGAGCGGCGATGGCCGGCTTGCCTGACCATACGGGCGGTTCGGGTCCGGGATGGAACGAGCCCGAATACGAAGTCATCGGCGGCGGGATGATCGATGACCAGCCATCCGAGGTGAGCGACCTGAAATCAGGCACGGGACCGCCGCACGCCCCTGGAAATTTCACCGTGACTGCCGGCGAGGCGTGGCGGAACACCCGGAAGTCCTTCAGGTCGTGGTGGTTCTGGATTGCCTGCGCACTGGGGATTGCTCTCGCCTGGGGGATAGCGGCCGCGTTGGTGGTTTGGGCAGAATCCAACGGGTGGTTCGACGCCGACGTCGCACATGCCGTCCACTTACTGATGGCGGCATTCCTGGCACTCTCAGCGGCCGTTTTGGGAGTCGCGTGGGGCTTCCGGCATTCGAACGGAAGCATCCCTTCACTGCTGCTTGCAGGAGCCATGCGCGGGCTGGGATTGGCCGTGCCGGCTTGCGCAGTTTTGCTCGTGGTGGGCTTCAGCGTCGGCGGGCCGACCGCGTTGGCCGGTGCCGCCGTCGTCGTCATTGTCCTTGAAGTAGCCCTCTTCGGGCTGATCGGTGCTGGTTCGCGGAAATGCTTCGCCAAGGCCACGTCGGGTGCTGCTGTGGCAGTGGTGCTGATGGCTTTCCTTTGCCTGGCAAATGTGGCGGTCACAGTCCTGTTGCTGCCCTCCACCACGGACATGGGCCAGGCTTCGGTGCCGGTGAACGTTGAGCGGGACGACTCCGGAAGAATCACTGCCTACGAATGCGTTGGCGACCTTCGACCCGTTGAGGTGGCGCACACGGACCGGATAGCCTGGCTGGCCACCACCAACCCTGCTCTGCTCCTGGGTAGCGTGGGCGGGGAACTGGCGCCCACGGACAACCCGATTGGATGGATGTTGTCCGGACTGCAATGGGCCGCCGACGGCCCGTCACGCGAGGTCCCGTGCCTTGGCGGGGAATCAAGCGCCGGGCTCGCTCCGTCCATGCCTGTAGCGCTGACGGGCTTGGTGCTGCAGACAGTGGTGGCCGCTCTGGTGATGGCGTCGGGACGCTGGCTGGCCGGGCGGAGGCTGCGTACTAGTTCGGGTTCTGGCTGAGCGGCCGCCGAGCGTACTCAGAGATCACGACGCCCGAGCCGAACGCCGTCGTCGAGACCTCCTCGAAGGCGCTGGGCCGGTAGGCGCCGGGCGCAAACAGCGGGATGCCGTCCCCAAAGAGCAGCGGGCTGCGTTTGAGCACGAGCCGGTCGATTTCACCCGCGAGCTGGGTTGCGAGTTGCCCACCCCCACAGAGCCAAATCGACTTCCCGGGCTGGGACTTTAGCCGGCGCACCACATCTACCGGGTCTTCATCGGTAATGGTCAAATTCGGGTGCTCGCCGGGGATGTCCTTCTCGGTGCGCGTCCGGGAGAACACTACTTGTTCGAGGTGCTGGTACGGGCTGGTCATACCCGCCGGCAGGCCGACGGCGTAGGTGTTCCAGCCCATCACCACAGTGCCAAAGGTGGTCCCGGCACGTTCAATTCCCATGGCATCGGCAACCGCTGTGGGAATGGCTTCCGGGAAGCGCTGGATTTGGGCGGCCATATGGTCACCCTCCACCGGAAACGCATCGAACTCACCCCCTGGACCGGCAATGTAGCCATCCAGGCTCACGGCAACGTAATACACAAGTTCTCGCACGGGACCCCCATCACGGTTGACGTTGTGATTGCGAGACTACAACAGCGCGTTGCGCCGGCCTTCAAAGGCCCGGCCGAGCGTGACTTCGTCGGCGTACTCCAGGTCTCCGCCCACGGGCAGGCCAGAGGCAAGACGCGTCACCGTGATGCCGATCGACTTGAGCATGCGGGCAAGATAGGTGGCCGTCGCCTCGCCCTCAAGGTTGGGGTCCGTGGCAATGATGATTTCCTGGATGGCGCCGTCATTGAGCCGCGTGAGGAGCTCACGGATGCGCAACTGCTCCGGGCCGATGCCCGCAATCGGATTAATGGCGCCGCCCAGCACGTGATACCGGCCGCGGAAGGACCGCGTACGCTCCACAGCCAAGACGTCCTTGGACTCCTCGACGACGCAGATAACCGACGGGTCACGGCGCTGGTCTCGGCAAATGTTGCACGTTTCCTGCTCGGTCACGTTGAAGCACACACTACAGAACTTCACGCGTTCCTTCACCGTGGTGATGGCCGTGACGAGGCGCTTCATATCCTCAGGATCTGCCTCGAGAATGTGGAAGGCCAGGCGCTGCGCTGACTTGGGGCCCACACCGGGAAGCCGGCCGAGCTCATCAATCAGCTCTTGAACTGCACCTTCGTACACAATGTCCTCGTTAGTTTGAAATCAATGCTGGAAATCAGCGGGGTTGCAGGGGTGAACCATCCAAGGCGCGCTCTTCAATCAGCTTCCCGCCCAGAATACGCTCCACGGCAGCCCTCCCAAAGACCCGGGATTCTTCGATGGTTTCGTCCTCCGGGCTGGGAATGTCCTCCGTCACGGTGGCGGGCGCTGCCTGGGTCCGCGCAGGTGCCTGAACACGCCCCGCCTGGGCTTCGGGACTGTTGGTCAGCCTCTGGTACAGGCTTTGGCGTCCGTTCGGACTGCCCGACGGCGCGCCCTCCTCAAGCGTCGCCACCGAACCGTGCGCTTCCTCGGGCTGCGTCGCCAAGGAGGGCCAGGGGGCAGGTGCGTTGCTGGTTGCCGGTGCAGGCATGGACTCCGCTGCGGGCCAGCTCGACGCCGGTGCGACGTCCCAGCTGGAGCTCGGGTTCTGCTCCGCATTGGTGGGGTGGCCGTAGGCGCCGGTGGGCGCCTCCGGAACCTGGGCTGCGGCCGGCTCGTAGTCAGGCGCGTCCGTTACCGGGGCGGCTTCCTCGGCAGCTGGAGCAGGGTTCTTGCCCACGTTGGACTCCGCGCCCACTACCCACGTACCCGGCGCTTGCTCCACAGCACGGGACCACGGATCCTCGGCCGAGTTGCCGCTCTTGGTACGTGGCGGTGTGGCCGTGGTGGGTGAGCTGTGGGGCGGTGTTGACGCCCGGCTTGCAGACTGGGCCTGGGGTGCTGGTGGTTGGGCGGCCGGTTGTGCGTTGCCAGAGCCGTAGCCAGACGGTGGTTCCCAGTCCGCGGGAGGCTCTTCATCCAGAGGAGGCGCATCCTCGTCGAGGGGCGGACCCCAATCGTCGTCTGGGTACGAGTAGTCGCCGGAGGGCTCGGAAGCCGGGGGAGTAGATGGCGCGGGGGCCTGGGGTGTAGATGGCGACGGGGCCGGGGGTGCTGCTGCCGGGGCTGCTGATGCTGGCACGGAAGCTTCCACCGAAGCTGATGCCGCGGCGGCGGGCGCTGGAGGTGCGGATGCTTCTACTGGCGCGGAAGCGGGTGCTAGACCCCAAGCGGAGTCGACAGCTGACACCGGAGCGGGCGTCGAGGCTGTTTGAGCAGGGGCTGATGCGACACTTGCTGCAGCAGCCGGAGTTTCCCGGCTAGTAGGTGCTTTTGGGTTTGGCTCAGAGCTCGCTGAGCTGTTGCCGCCAGCGACCGCGACGATCTGGCAGTCGATACCGATGGTCTTGTGAATCGCTTGGCGAAGGTTCTCGGAATGATCCGCACGCCCGAACGCACCGGCGAGGCCGCCCGTGGTGAATGCCAACGTCAGCACCTGGCCGTCGAACTGGGCCACTTGGGCATTCGGTTCCACCAGCGCCCACGTGCTGCGCTTGATCTTGGTCAAGGTCTGGAGGACATCCGGCCACGCACGGCGCAGGGCCTCCACGTCACCGCTGCCACCGGAGACTGGAACGTGAGCCGGAACCTGGGTGGCAGGTTGCGGGGCCGCATCAGCCGATGACATGGCCGGCTGCGCCTGAGGCGAAGGCGTCGGTGCCTGAACGGGCTGGGGCTGATGCGGTGCGGCAGCTGGCTGTGCCTTGCCGGTAACTGGGCGGTCTTCAACAGGCCAGTCGTTGGTGGATACCCGTGGTGCTGTGATGGCTTCCCGGGTACCGGCGTCAGCGGTCGGCTGAGCGGCCGACGCGGGCGTGGACGGCTCAGCGGGAGATTGTTCCGGACTAGGCTGCACAGGCGCGGCTGGCACTGAGGCGGGTGCTTGTTGCGAAACCGGGGGTGCCGCCGGGGCAGCCGTTACAGCGGGAGTCTGAGCCGGTGCCGGAGCCGCAGGCGTGGTGGGTGTACCAGCCGCAGCGGCGGGCGCGCCAGCAGCGACAGCCGTTGCGCCGCCGTCGCCCGTGTAATTCAGGCGACGTTCCACGCGGTCAATGCGGGCAGCGATGCCCCGCTCGGTCTGCTCAGCGCTGGGCAGGAGGATGCGGGCACACAGAAGCTCAAGGTGAAGGCGCGGCGACGTGGCGCCAGTCATCTCCGTGAGGGCGGTGTTGGTGACATCCGCTGCCCGGGACAGCTCGGCTGCGCCCAGGTTGGTGGCCTGGTTCCGCATGCGGGCGATCTGGTCTGCGGGCATGCCGCGGAGGATGGCCTGCGCGCTCTCCGGCATCGCCTGGACGATGATGAGATCGCGGAAGCGTTCCAAGAGGTCCTCGACGAAACGACGAGGATCGTGTCCGGTCTGGATGACGCGGTCCACTGCGCGGAACACGGTGGCAGCGTCGGCAGCGGCCACAGCATCCACGATGTCGTCCAGCAAGGAAGCGTGCGTATAGCCAAGCAGCGCAACGGCGAGCTCGTAATCCAAGCCGTTGGGGCCGGCCCCAGCCATCAGCTGGTCAAGGACGGACAGGGTGTCCCTCACGGAACCGCCACCCGCGCGGATGACGAGTGAAAGCACGCCAGGAGCTACCGGAACATTCTCCTGCTGGCAAAGGAGCTCGAGGTACTGCATCAGCGGTTCCGGCGGCACCAACCGGAAGGGGTAGTGGTGCGTGCGGGAGCGGATGGTTCCGATGACCTTGTCCGGCTCCGTGGTGGCGAAGATGAACTTGATGTGTTCCGGCGGCTCTTCGACGATCTTCAGAAGCGCGTTGAAGCCAGCCGACGTGACCATGTGGGCCTCGTCAATGATGAAGATTTTGTAGCGGTCCCGGACCGGGGCGAAGGTTGCGCGTTCACGGAGATCACGGGCGTCGTCAACGCCACCGTGGCTGGCGGCGTCGATTTCGATGACGTCCAGCGAACCGGAGCCGCCGCGCGCCAGTTCAATGCAACTGGGGCACTTGCCGCAGGGGGTGTCGGTGGGACCCTCCGCGCAATTCAGGCAGCGAGCCAAGATGCGCGCCGAGGTGGTCTTGCCACAACCGCGGGGGCCGGAGAAGAGGTAGGCGTGGTTCACGCGGTTCTTGCGGAGCGCCGTCATCAGCGGCTCCGTGACGTGTTCCTGCCCGATAACGTCCGCGAAAGAGTCCGGGCGGTACCTTCGATACAGGGCAGTTGTAACAGTCACAAGTGAAACCTACCTATAGGGACTGACAGTTAAAGTAAGTGACCCCTCATGCACCCGCCAGAGCCCATCTACCCTTGCTACCTTCCGGTCCTGGGGGAGTTCAACAGGATGACGCCACATGAGGGGCCGTCGACAAGCTTACCCGAACTTGGGTTGGGGTTCGAATCGGCTCAAAGGGCTGTGGATAAGGCTCGACGCCGGGTGGTTGGCGCCCCGTTTTGGTGGGACTCGTCACGCGGGGCGGTTTCTCTTGAACGCCTATGGCCGGGTGGCCAGGATGGCTGATACTTCGCTTGTGCCTTGGCAGTGTGCTGCGGCTTCCGGTGAGAGCATCTGTGTCGCGCTGACGATTCGCCGGCGTTCAATCTCCGAGCCCCTGAGGATGTTTTCGTGATGAGCGATACGGTTCCGAAACTCTCTGATAGCGGTCAGAGTTTGGCTCAGCTTGCTGCGATCCGTACCGGGAGGGAACGCTTTGTGAAGGTAGGGGACCCACAGAGTCTTTTCGTGGCCGTCGGCAAACAGGAAGGTCCAGAATCCGAACATGAGTTCAGCAACGGTCTTGCCTGGAAGTGGCGTCGGAGACGGGAAAGCGACGCTCGGCGCTGGCGTTACGGCCTCTCTGGCACGTTCAACCTTGTCTCCAGGGTTCTTATTGACATCAATGCGCCTGCCTTTGGCTTTGTCAAACCGTGATGCGACCGGAAATAGCCGCGTCAAAGTGGCTTGTTCCGTCCAATGGGAGCCAGAGCCGACGATGGCGACCTGCAGGTGACGATCACATGCGTTTCTTAGCCCGACCTCCAAATGGCTGATATCCCTGAGGAAGGCCGCACTTAGGCGTGCATTCCACTCATAAAGCTGCAGCGCCCGCGTGCGTGATCCGCCTGCAGCTCAATGAAAAGCGGGAAGCTTCTTGGCCGTCTGGGGCAAGCCGCGTCCTGATCCGGGTCACCGCCACCCATTCACGGCCCACGTCATGAAAGCCGGCTCCTCGTAAGGGTGAGCGACCCGCAGAGCCTGCACAACGCCGTCGAGCCTGTCCTCCTCGACCACGCACTCAACGCGTATTTCGGACACCTGCTCCTCAATCCCCACCTCGCCAACAAGGGGTCGCGCTCCGGACAGCGGCGTGAAGCGACCGGTGCCCGGTGCAGTAAAGGCGCAGTGGGAGTAGTCGCCTATTCTCCCGGCGCCAGCATCGCCCATGGCGAGCAGGACCTCTTCGATGTGCGTGTCAGGAACGTAAACCACCAAGGCGTGCAGCTGTGTCATGCGCACATCCTGTCAATAAACTTCGGCTACAAACAGGTCTCAACCATTGCAAAACATCCCCCCTCAGCGGACCATGGATATGTACACCGATTGGGGCAATCTCAAGATTGTGAGCTGCGGGGCCTGGGAGCGAGGGGCCGGACCCGGCAGCTCAACGTTGTACCGCAAGAATGGGCGCGTTGGGGGCGTCCATTTTTCCGTTAAGCACGATTCTCCGGGGCTGCCTGGGAGGGGCAAATCAGCCCGATTACACGATGCTGAAATTCTCAGGTACAGTAGTATCTGCTTTCGAATCGGAAGCAAGGAGAATTCGCCTAGCGGCCTATGGCGCACGCCTGGAACGCGTGTTGGGTTAACGCCCTCGGGGGTTCAAATCCCCCATTCTCCGCCGATAAAGGCCCCTGGATCCAACGGATCCGGGGGCCTTTCTCTTTGCCTGAAACCAGAGGCCGGATAGTGAGCTTCTCCCGCCCCGGGCCCCTCTCCCTGCGTACACCCACTTGTCCTATGACGTTCTTGGCCGGCCCAAAGCGCCCTCATAGGATGTCTTGGACGTGCTCGTCATCAGAGGGGAATCCGGTGCCGGACTTCATTGCAGGAACTGTCCGGGGCAGGCACCTTGCAGTCCCGCCAACCAGGGCTCGCGCGGCGGACCTGGACGCCATCAGGCTGATCGGAATCGCCGCCGTCGTGGTTGGGCATGTGTGGACGTCCGGGCCGTTCACTGACGCCCTGTTCGCGTGGCATGTCCCTGTGTTCTTCATCCTGACGGGCTACCTGTGGAAGCCGGGCCGTACGCTGCGGGATGAGGTCGCCCGACGCTCCAAGACACTCCTGGTCCCGTACGTTGCGTGGCTGGCTGTCCTCAGTATCGCGTTCGCTTCCGTGGAATATCTGCGTGGCGGATCCCTGCCGGTTGAGGCGCTCCGAAACGCTGTCTATGGAGGAGCGTTCGCGGTACGCCCATACTCTGCGTTCTGGTTTGTGCCGGTCCTCTTTTTCACCGCTGTGCTGTGCCGCCTGCTGGAGCGTTTTCCCGCATGGGTGGCGTGGACCACCGCTGCAGTTGGCCTGGCAGCAAGCGTCGTGGCGGGCTCGATGATGGCTAAGACGCCCTTGGGAATTGCTTTGGCAGTGCCGTGCCTGGTGTTCGTTCTGGTGGGACGGGCCTTGCCTGCGATGGTCCGCCGCATCCGCTACAAGGCAGTTGTTGGGCTGGGGCTTGTGCTCGCCGGCGTTGCACTGACGGTGGGCGGCGTGGTGCAGCCGCTGAACATGAAGGACGGCGACTTTGGCACTGTGGTGTTGAGCGTGGTCAACGCGTCTGCGATAAGTCTCGGGCTGATCCTCGTCCTGGCAGCGCTGTACCGTGTGGTCAGTCCGGCAGTGAACCGCCTCACGGTCCAATGGGCGTCCACTGGGCTGGTGGTGGTCCTGACCCACGCGTTTTTCCTCTACCTGCTCAACACGCCTGCCTCGGGAGCGGTTCTTGACGCTGTTGTGGCTTTGGTGGTGCCCTTTGCCATCGCGCTGCTGGTGACCCGGTCCCCGCTCCGGCGGTGGCTGGTGGGTTAGTCGGCAGCAGGCAGCACCCCACCCCGACCGTGGGCGGCCGCCACCCGTTCCAACACTTCCCGGCAGGCCATGATGGCGGGGTGAATCCGGCCGGCCGTCCTGGTGGCAGTGAATACGGTGCGCTCCGGAAGGCCGGGAAGGTCCAGGAGTTGGACCGTGCGGATCCGCCCGGTCCATACGAGGTCCGGCATCAGGGCCACGGCGTTCCCGGATTCAATGAGCCGGATCTGGGCCTGAAGATCGGCGGTTTCGTAACGTACATCGGGTTCGAAGCCTGCCGAGCGGCATGCCTGCTCGGCCCAGTGCCGGGAAGCGGCGCCCCGGGGTTCCATGACCCACGGCATCGAGGCGGTGTCCGCGAGTGAAGACACGGCTTCGCCGCCGAGTCCCACTGGGGGAGTGGCCAGGCGGATGGCGTCGCTGGTGAGGGTGACGCGGTCCAGGCCGCTGTAGTGCGGAGCCGCGTGGCCGGGGTACTGCTCTGCCACCACGAGGTCGAAGTCCCGGGCCCACGTTTCGTAGAGGGCGGTCTCGGGTTCGCGCTGGGTCATCTCCACCCGCACCTCGGGGTACTCCTGCCGCATGATGCTGAGGAAGTCGGGCAACAGGGCCAACGCTGCGGATTGGAAGACGGCGAGCCGCACCGTTCCGGTCACCGTGGACAGTGATGCTGCGAGCTCAGTTTCCGCGCGTTCCAGGGTCTCCAGGAGTGCGGCGGTATGGGCCACCAGAATTTCCGCCTGCGGGGTTAGCTGTACCCGTCGCCCGGCTTTGCGCAGCAGTTCCACCCCCGCTTCCTTCTCCAGCAGGGTGAGTTGCTGGGACACCGATGAAGGGCTGTACTGCATCGCATCGGCCACCTCGGCGAGGGTTCCACGGATCTTCAATTCGTGCAGCAAACGCAGCCTGCGGACGTCCAGCAAGGCGGCCTCCAAAGATTCGGAATGAGTAATGAATATTCGTCAGAAAAGATCGCTTTTCCTAACGTGATTGTAGATCCATACTGATGGAAACAAACAAACTCTCCGTCCCATAAGGAGCTCCCATGACCAGCACACTCCCGGATGCCACCGCCCCGCGCATCCAGGACTCGGGGCAGTTCGATGCTTTGGCCCAGGAGGCCATCGCCTTGGTCCGCCATTGGCTCACTGAAGCCAGCAAAATCCCAGTGGATGTATCCGCTCAGCGCCTCGCCGGCGTCCTGAAGGACCCGAACGGCCTGGACTTCACTGTTGGATTCGTCGACGGCGTCATCCGCCCCGAGGATCTGTCGGTCGCCGGCCGCAAGCTCGCAGAGCTCGCTCCCAAGGTGCCCAAGTTCCTCCCCTGGTACATGCGCAGCGCTGTCCGCGTGGGCGGCGTCATGGCCCCGATCGTCCCGCAGGTTGTCATCCCGATCGCCCGCCGCGTCCTCCGCGAGATGGTGGGCCACCTGATCGTGGACGCCACGGACGCCAAGCTCGGCCCGGCCATTGCCAAGATCCGCCAAGACGGCGTGCACCTCAATGTGAACCTCCTCGGCGAAGCCGTTCTGGGCGAGCACGAAGCCCAGCGCCGCCTCGATGGAACTCTGAAGCTCCTTGCCCGCGAAGATGTGGACTACGTTTCCATCAAGGAATCCTCCACTGTTGCACCGCACTCCCCGTGGGCCTTCGACGAAGCCGTGGACCACGTGGTGGAGAAGCTCACCCCGCTGTACCGCCTCGCAGCGTCCTTCCCCAAGCCCAAGTTCATCAACCTGGACATGGAGGAATACAAGGACCTCAGCATGACCATCGCGGTGTTCAAGCGCATCCTGGACATGCCCGAGTTCAAGAACCTCGAAGCCGGCATCGTCCTTCAGGCCTACCTTCCGGACGCCCTCGGCGCCATGCAGGAACTGCAGGAGTGGGCCACCGAACGCCGCGCCCAGGGTGGCGCTCCCATCAAGGTCCGCGTGGTCAAGGGTGCCAACCTTCCCATGGAGCAGGTGGAAGCATCCCTGCACGATTGGCCGCTGGCGACCTGGGGCACCAAGCAGGACTCGGACACCAGCTACAAGAACGTCATCAACTACGCCCTCACCCCGGACCACGTGGACGCCGTCCGCATTGGCGTCGCCGGCCACAACCTGTTCGACGTCGCCTTCGCCTGGCTTCTCGCCAAACAGCGCGGTGTCACGAAGGGCATTGAGTTCGAAATGCTCCTGGGCATGGCAACCGGCCAGGCCACCGCGGTCCGCAAGGACGTTGGCAGCCTCCTGCTCTACACACCCGTGGTCCACCCGGGCGAGTTCGACGTCGCCATCGCTTACCTGATCCGCCGCCTCGAAGAGGGCGCCAGCCAGGAAAACTTCATGTCCGCAGTGTTCGAACTCAGCGAAAACGAAGCTTTGTTCAAGCGCGAGCAGCAGCGCTTCCTGGACTCCCTGGCCGGCATGACAGCCGAGGTTCCGGGCCCCAACCGCAAGCAGGACCGCCGCCTCCCCGCCGAGCCCGCTCCGCTGGAGGGCTTCAGCAACACCCCGGACACGGACCCGGCGCTCCCGGCCAACCGTGCATGGGGCCGCGACATCCTCAAGCGCATCCCCGGTTCCACCGCCGGCAACAGGATCGTGGAGTCCACCAAGGTCTCCGACGCCGCGCAGCTGGACCAGATCATCGCCACCGCCGTGGACCACGGCAAGGCCTGGGGCGCCCGCCCCGCAGCCGAGCGCGCAGCCATCCTGCACCGCGCCGGTGAAGTCCTCGAGGCCCGCCGCGCCGAACTCCTGGAGGTCATGGCTTCCGAGACCGGCAAGACCATCGATCAAGGTGACCCCGAAGTCAGCGAAGCAATCGATTTCGCTCACTACTACGCCGAGCGCGCCAAGGACCTGGAAACGGTCGACGGCGCCACGTTCGTCCCAGCCAACCTCACCGTGGTGACCCCTCCGTGGAACTTCCCGGTGGCGATCCCCGCAGGCTCGACGCTCGCAGCGCTCGCCTCAGGTTCCGCCGTCGTGATCAAGCCTGCAAAGCAGGCCCGTCGTTCCGGTTCCGTGATGGTGGACGCGCTGTGGGAAGCCGGTGTGCCGCGCGAAGTGCTGGCACTTGTACAGCTTGAAGAGCGTGAGCTGGGCACCCAGCTGGTCTCGCACCCGAGCGTTGACCGGGTCATCCTCACCGGTGGCTACGAAACCGCTGAGCTGTTCCGTTCCTTCCGCCAGGACCTGCCGCTGCTCGCGGAGACGTCCGGCAAGAACGCCATCATCGTCACCCCGAGTGCTGACCTGGACCTCGCCGCCAAGGACGTCGTGTACTCGGCATTCGGGCACGCAGGCCAGAAGTGCTCGGCTGCATCTCTGGTGATCCTGGTGGGTTCGGTGGCCAAGAGCGCCCGTTTCCACAACCAGCTGATCGACGCCGCACGTTCGCTGACCGTCGGCTACCCGGAGAACGCCACCACGCAGATGGGGCCGATCATCGAAGCGGCCAACGGCAAGCTCCTCAACGCCCTCACCACCCTGGGCGATGGCGAAAGCTGGGCGGTTAAGCCCGAGCGCCTCGACGAGACCGGCCGCTTGTGGTCCCCGGGCATCCGCTCCGGGGTCAAGCGTGGCTCCTACTTCCACCTCACCGAGTTCTTCGGCCCGGTGCTGGGTGTCATGACCGCCGAAACCCTCGAAGAAGCCATCGCCATCCAGAACGAGATCGAGTACGGCCTCACCGCAGGGCTGCACTCCCTGGACTCCGCTGAAATGGGCGTCTGGCTGGACAGCATCCAGGCCGGAAACCTCTACGTCAACCGCGGCATCACCGGCGCCATCGTTCAGCGCCAGCCGTTCGGTGGCTGGAAGAAGTCGGCCGTCGGCGCCGGCACCAAGGCCGGCGGACCGAACTACCTGGTGGGCCTGGGCAGCTGGCTTCCCGCCGAGGCCAAGGCCAAGCGCGGCACCATGCTTCAGGGTCCGGCTGCGCAGCTCCTCGCGGCTGCCAAGTCCGCTGACGTGACGGCTGAAGAACTTCAGACCCTTCAGCAGTCACTCTTCAGCGACGCAGCAGCATGGGAATCCGAGTTCGGCACCGCGAAGGATGTTTCCGCCCTGTCCGCTGAGCGTAACGTCTTCCGCTACCGCTCCCTCCCCGTCACCATCCGTCTCTCCGAAGGGGAGCGACTCGCTGAGCTGCTCCGCGTCGTAGCAGCCGGTGCAGTGGCGGGCTCCAAGCTCACCGTAAGCTCCGCCGTCGTACTCCCTGACGCAGTGGTGAGCGTGTTCGCGAACCTGGGCGTCAGCGTCCGGATCGAGGACGACGCCGCGTGGCTGGCCCGCGCTGCGAAGTTCGACGCCGGCCGGATCCGCTTGATCGGTGGCGACTTCGCCGCGCTGAGCGCAGCGATGGGTGGCCGCCCGGACGTGGCGGTCTACCACGGTGCTGTGACCCAGGCCGGCCGGATCGAGATGCTGCCGTTCCTCCGCGAGCAGGCCGTGTCCATCACGGCCCACCGCTTCGGCACCCCGAACCACCTGTCGGATCACTTGATCTAGCACTTCCCTCCGAGGGGTGAGAGCTCACCCCTCGGCGAAGCGCGTGCTCACGCGGCGTAGCCGAGCCGCTGCAACCGTTGCCGGGCGGCTTGCTCACTGGGCCCGTGGGAGCCCAGGGCAAACCGGACCATGCCCAGCACGGCCCGGGCGGCGGTGATGACGGGCAGGGGAACCGGACCGACCCGTGCGCGGCGGAGGCCGAGCATCTGGCGGTACTTGGGTTCAAGGCTTGCGACGGCGGCCGCGAACAGGATGCTGTAACCGGGCTTCAGGAGCGGGCTCAGGGGCGGGTATCGGATGAAGGACACCGTCTCGGCAAGCCGCTCATCGGCCCGGAGAATTCCGGAGGCGTACCACTGCTCGAGTTCCTCACGGACCTGGGCTTCGGTGAGCGGCGGGTCCACAACTCCCATGAGTCGTCCGGCCGCCGCCCACTCGCGAACGTAGGCATCGGGACCGCCGGGGATGGGTCTGCCCCACATGCGGTTGGCTGTAATGAAGGAATCCGCGTAGGTGACGTGGACCCAGCGGAGGAGGTCGGGATTGTTGGCGGCGTACGCCCGCGCCGCTCCGTTGCCGTCCACGTAGGACCCGCGGACGCGCTCGTGGATTTTGCGGACACGGGCCGTCGCAGCTTCGGCGGCTTCCGTGGAACCATATGTCACCGTGAAGATCCAGCGGACCGTGTTCGCCAGACGCCCCAGCGGGTCCTTCTGGAACCCGGAGTGCTCGTACACGCCGGCCAGCGCGCCGGGGTGCAGGGCCTGCATCAGCAGCACCCTGATCCCGGCCACGATGGTGGCCACATGGCCGTGCACCGCCCAGACCGCCGAGCCCGGAAGGTGATATCCGGCGTCGTTCCCCTCAGCGAGGCGCGGCACCCACTCCGGAGGCGTGCCCGACGTTCCCGTGAACGTGCGCTGCAGCTCGTGCCTGTACTCCGTGAGGTAATTCCTCATAGATCCCATGAGACCTCGCTTTGGCTCCCCTGTACAGGGGAGCCAAAGCTGGGGCTAGCTGCGGACGCGGCGCCGTTTCGGTGCGGCGGCCACCAGTAGCGCGGCGATGGCGACGGCGGCACTCAGGATCAGGCCCGGACGGTACTGTTCCAGCATGGCTTGGGCGCTGACGGTTCCGGCGGCCTGACCGTGACCGCTGACCAAGGCGGTAGTGACCGCCAGGACCAGGGCTGCTCCCACCTGGGTGCTGGTCTGGATCAAACCGGCAGCCAACCCTTGTTCCGAGTCCTTGATCCCGGCAGTCGCCTGGACGTTGATGGACGGGAAGGCCAGCGCAAACCCGATACCCAGCAGGACCACCGACGGCAGGATGTCCAGGACGTAATTGGGTGTGGTGCCCACCCGGAGGAACAGGACGTACCCCAGGCCAAGTGCCGTGAGCCCGGTCAGGATCAGCTGCGTGGCGCCGAACTTCTCAATGAGGCGGTCCGCAAACGGTGCGCTGGTAGCCACCAACAGACCTGCCGGCAGCAGCGCCAACGCCATTCCCAGGGGCGTCCAGCCCAGCACCGACTGCAGGTACATGGTGACGATGAACTGGAAACTGAGGTAGGAGCCGAACAGCCCCACCGCGCTGAGGTTCGCCCTGGCCACCCAGCCTTCCTTGAGGATGCTGAAACGGATCAGGGGATGCTTGACCTTGTTTTCGATCACCGCGAAGGCAGCCAGCACGGCGATGGACACTGCGAATCCGGCGATTGTTGCCACAGATCCCCAGCCCTGTTCCGGTGCTGAAACCAAGGTGTACACGAGGCCAAGCATGCCCAGCGCGAGCGTCACGGCTCCCCAAAGATCGTGCCCGCTGTTCTCCGCCGACGGCTTGTCCTTGGGGATGAACTTCAGGCCCAGGAGGACAACCACGACGGCGATGGGCACCGAGACGAGGAACGTCCAACGCCAGCTCAGGCTGGTCATCAGGCCGCCCACCACCAGGCCCAGCGAGAAGCCGCTGGCACCGAACGTGGTGAAGATGGACAACGCCTTGTTGCGCTCGCGGCCTTCGGCGAAGTTGGTGGTGATGATGGAGAAGCCGGTGGGCGCGGTGAACGCGGCGGCCAGGCCCTTGATGAACCGCGTGGCGATCAGGATGGCGGGGTCGTCAACCAGCCCGCCGAGCAAGGACGCCGCGGCAAATACGGTCAAGGCGATAAGGAAGATTCGACGGCGGCCCAAGAGGTCCGCAAGGCGGCCACCAAGGAGCAGGAGGCTCCCGTAGCCAAGGACATAGGCGGAGACGATCCACTGCAGGGAGTCGGTTCCGAGGTTGAGTTCCTGTCCGATGGACGGCAAGGCAACACCGACCATGGAGACGTCCAGTCCGTCCAAAGCCAGGACGGTGCACACAACCATGAGCAGCAGCCACTGGGCCCGCGTCCAGCGGACGGCTGATACCAAAGGCGGCTCAGTTGAGGTTTTGAGGGTGGTGGGTGATGTCATGGATTCGAATGTACATGACGCGTCATTCAATGACAAGGAATATGATGCGTCATCTTATGACGTGGATTCTAACGCCGCCATGAACTAGAATCAGGTCATGGCAACGACGCGTGACCGTCAACTGCACGACCGCCAATTGGTGGAGCAGTGGCGCAGCATCCAGAACTCCTACTTCCGCACCGCCGGAGCGATCGACCGCGCCCTCGAAGCCAAATTCGACATTGGGCTCAACGAATTCGAAATCCTGGACCTCGTGGCAGACAGCGAAGAGTCTGCGTGCCGGATGAAGGCCTTGGGGGAGCGCACCCCCATGACCCAGAGCGCCGTCTCCAAGGTGGTGGACCGGCTCGAAAAGGCAGGCCTTGTGACCCGCGAAACGTGCGCTGACGATCGCCGCTCCCTCTTCCTGGAACTCACTGAGGCCGGCCGCGCGCTCCACGCCAATGCCGCCGTCGAACACCGTGCGCTGCTCAAGGAAAACCTCGGCTCCTAGCCCCCTAAAACACAGCTCAAGATTCTTGAGCCAAAACTGAGCCAACCTTTCGGGAGAAGGCACCCCGGAAGCCTTTATTTCTCCCCTGATACCCGCAACAATGGTGCTTGCACGCCAGGCTGGGGTTTGGTGCCGCTGGCTTTGGGGAGTGTTTTGTGGGCAAGCATCATGAATCAGACCGGGCAGTACAACTGATCCGCACCGTAGGTTTCCATCGCGTCCTGATCGCCGGAAGCCTCGCCGTCCTGGCTTTCTTCGCTTTTGGCTTCCAACCCTTCAATGCCGTCTCCAGCAGTTCCGTGGGCGGAGCACTTGCACAGGGCGTCGTGGAACCCACCGCCCTGGGCGCCCTGGTGCCGCCGGAAGCCGAGACCCTGGTCATCGACCCCACTCTGGAACCACCCCAGCAAGTCGCCGGCACGCCCATGGTGTACTTCGACCGCGCCATGGTCCGCACTGTCAGCAAAGACGGCTCCACAGGACTGACCGTTGCCTCCGCAGGGCTGTCACGGCCACCCGCGGGAAGCCTCTACTCACCACTTGAGGTCCTCAACAAGAGCTCCTCCTATGGCTACCGCTACAGCCCCTTGACGGGCCTGGCCGGAGAATTCCACTGGGGTCAGGACTACGCGGCCGCCTGCGGCACGCGCGTGTACGCCGCCGACGCCGGTGTGGTGCGGGCTGTGGGATGGCACGTGTGGGGCGGCGGCAACCGGGTTGAAATCGAGCACGGCAACGGCCTGGTCACCACCTACAACCACCTCCAGGCAATCGGAGTCACCCAAGGCCAATCGGTGCGGGTGGGCGAAGTCATTGCTGAGGTTGGGACCACCGGCTGGTCCACGGGCTGCCACCTCCACTTCGAGACAATCGTCAACGGTCTCCACACGGACCCCGCCAACTGGACGCTGCTGCCCATCCGGCAGATCGACGCGCTGCAGAGCATCGCCATGGTGAACTACCAGCCCGGAGCCGGCAACGGCTCGTCGGGAACACCGCAGTGGGCTGTGCCGGTGGCCGACGGCACCACCCGGGCCGTCATTGGTGGCGAGGACGAACACGACGAGCCGCTCCCCGTGCCGCCCGCCGCTCCGTCCACCACTACGCCGTCCGGTTCCACTCCCTCCGGGACCAACCCGCCGGGCAGCCCCGCTGGCACGCAGACCACCCCGCCTGCCACCACGACGCCGGTTCAGACCACGACGCCGACGCCGTCACCATCCGTGACGGTCACTCCGACGCCGTCAAGTACTGCCACGCCGACTCCAACGCCGACAACTACTGCCACGCCGACTCCAACGGCCACTGCGACGCCGACCCCGACCACCACAGCAACACCAACGCCAACGCCGTCTGCCAAGGCCCCGGAAACCACCACCGTCCCGCCAGCGTTGACTACGCCCCCGCTGGCGCCGTCGCTGCAATCGGCTCTCGCTCCGCCGGCAGCCCCCGCTGTGCAGGCTCCTGTGGCACCTGCGGTTGTGGAACCCGCTCCAGTTGCGCCTGCGGTTGTGGCACCGGTAGTTGTGGAGCCCGCTCCAGTTGCACCTGCGGTTGTAGCGCCAGTCCCTGTGGCACCGGCGCCGGTAGTTACCCAGGCCGTTGTTCCAGTAGCTCCCGCTCCTCCCGTGGCTCCGGCACCCTCACCCGCTGCAGTCCTCCCGACGTCGCTGCCGGCAGTAATCCTTCCGCCCGGATACATCCTGATCGCCCCGGACCTGGTCCAGCGGCCTGATGGTGTGATGGTGCCGCTTTCCTCGCTCATCCTTCCGGCGTCCTAGGTTTCACTACCCAAGCCAGCTCCCGTAAGCTCGACTGCGGCAATCCCGCCAGACGACGTCGTCAGGAAGCGAACCCCATGACCAGCCTGTACAGCATTCCCCTCACTTTCAACGATGGCACTGAAGCGGACTTCGGCCGGTTCGAGGGCAAAGCGGTCCTGGTGGTAAACGTCGCTTCCAAATGTGGCTTCACGCGCCAGTACGCAGGCTTGGAGGAGCTGTACGGCAAGTACCGTGGCCAAGGCCTGGAAATTTTGGGAGTGCCCTGCAACCAGTTCGGCGGGCAGGAGCCCGGCGCGGATCACGAGATTGCAGAATTCTGTGAGCGGAACTTCGGCGTGACCTTCCCGCTGACCAGCAAAGCCAACGTCCTGGGCAAAGAGCAGCACCCACTCTTCGCGGAGCTGACCCAGGACGCTGATGGGCAGCCGGCCAAGGTGAAGTGGAACTTCGAGAAGTTCGTCATCAACCGTGAGGGAGAACTTGTTGCCCGGTTCCCATCCGCGGTGGAGCCTGACTCCGAAGACCTGATAGAAGCAGTGGAAGAAGCACTGGCGTAAGCCACTGGAACAGAAAGGGAAAAAGTAATTTTCCAACATTCCGCCGGATGTTGGCCTGTTGTTGGCTTGTTGTCTGGTTGGATTGGCACTACTGGAATGACATGGGAGAAGCCGTCTCCCACCAAACGCTAAGGCGAAGCTATGGAGCTCATCGAGGCCGAATACCCCAAACCAGGTCATGTGCTTTTGCACCTGAGCGATCTTCACCTGGTGGGTGGTCCGGGCACGCTCTACGGCTCGGTGGACAGCTCTGCCAGGCTCCAGGAAATCTGCGAGCAAATCGTTGCCTCGAGGATCAAGCCAGAGGCCATCATCTTCACCGGAGATCTCGCTGACAAGGGCGAGTTGGAAGCCTATGAGCGTCTCCGCGAGGTGATTGAACCCCTGTGTGAATCGCTGGGGGCCAAGGCCATTTGGGCCATGGGTAACCATGACAACCGCGCAAACTTCCGTTCAGCGTTCGCCGACGCCTCTGCGGCCAGCAAGCCACAGGACCCCGTGGACCGCAGCTACTTCGTCAACGGCCTTCGCATCATCACCCTGGACACCACGGTCCCCGGACACCACTACGGCGAATTGTCGGAATCGCAACTGGAATGGCTGGCCGATGAACTGGCCACCCCGGCCCCGGACGGCACCATCCTGGCCCTCCACCACCCACCCGTTCCGTGCGTGCAGGACCTCGCCGTCCTGGTGGAGCTGCGCGGTCAAGCCGCACTGGCCGCCGTCGTGCGCAATACTGACGTCCGCGCCATCCTGGGCGGTCACCTGCATTACTCGACGACGGCGAGCTTCGCCGGCATCCCCGTATCGGTCGCCTCAGCTACGTGTTACACCCAGGACCTGGCGGTGCGCGCCGGCGGACAGCGCGGGCGTGACGGAGCGCAGTCGTACAACATGATCCATGTTTACGAACACACCATGGTGCATTCGGTGGTGCCGATGTCCGGTGGCGTCACCGTGGGTGAACCCGTGGATGCAGCCGAGGTTCAGCGGCGGCTGGCCGAAGCCGGCATCCGCATTCCGCACGAGTCCAGGGTGGGAGCCCACACCTCGCCCGGCACCCACACCTCGTCGCTCCCGCTTGTTTCGCCCGGATCCTTTACTTCTCCCAAGGCGCCTTGACAGGGAAGTACTTCTCCAGGAAATCGGTCACCAAGTCTGCGCGCTCGTTTGCCTCCACCTCGGGGAAGCTGCCGTCATTGAGGCAGAAGAAATCCATGTGGCGCTTTGCCAGGAGCTTGGGCAGGTAATGCAGCCCGGCCCACATGGTTGAGTCCACATACCTGACTTTGGCGCTGGTCTGCGTGACCGCGCGGCCGGTGAGCAGTGCGTAGTAGTGGTAGAACGAGTTGGTCACGGAGATGTTGTCCGCGGCGCGGAAGCGACTGCCGGCGGTCTTGGCGAATTCTGCCGGGAATTCCTTCTCCATCTGCGCCACCACGCTGCGGCGCAGGGGCGCAGCGGTGTGCTCAAGGTGCCGGGTGGTGATCCGCCCGAAGCGCTCCCACAGCAGCTTGCGGTTCACGCGGGCCGCGTTTTCAAAACCGCTGCGTTCGGCATCATTCTCGCCCAGGCCGATCCGGGTGTCGGCTTCAATGAACTTGGTGATGCCGCCCGGAGTGAAGAACATGTCCGGCCCCACGGGGCGCCCAAAGAACATGTCGTCGTTGGAGTACAGGAAGTGCTCCGAGAGGTCCTTGATGTGGTGCAGCTGGCACTCAACGGCCTGCGAGTTGTGGGTGGGGAGCACGGTGGGATCGGCGAAGAACTCTTCGCTGCGGACGATGGTTACCGATGGGTGGTCGGCCAACCACTCCGGTGCGGGGGAGTCGGTGGCGATGAAGATCCGCCGGATCCACGGCGCAAACATGTGCACCGATCGCAACGCGTACTTCAGCTCGTTGATCTGCCGGAAGCGGGCCTCGTGGTCATCGCCTTCGCCCAGGACGGTTTCTGCCTGCTGGGCGCGGCGCCTGGCGATGTACTCGGGGTCGCTGCCGTCCACCCACGAGAAAACGATGTCGATATCGAAATCGATGTCGCTGGCATGATCGGCGAACATGTTTTCGATGGTGGGCCAGGACAGGCCGTGCCTCTGAACCGTGCCGCGCACCGCGTCCTGACGCAACATGGTGCGGCGGGTCAAGGAATTCTCCACCGGGAGTTCCAAGTGATCGCCCTCGAACCTCCACAGCTCCAGCTGCACACCCAAAGCCGGCCCGTACCAGAGGCCGCCGCCGATCTCGACGCGCGGCCGGTACAGGCGGAAGATCCGGGCCTTCCGGTTTGCTGACAGCTCGCCGTCCGCCACCAACACCGACGTCTTCTTCTTGGCGTCCACCGTCATGGAGTAGAAGGGCTCGTTCCGGAATGCCGATACCAGGGCCTCGCGGACATCCTTGCGCGACTCCCAATCAACGGCAATAACGGGCCGCTCATCATTTCCGCGCACCAGGATGAAATCGATGCCCGCAGCGTCCAAAGCCGCCCGGACAGCCAGGAGATCGGACACCATGGCCTGTTGCGGGGTCAGGTCATCGTTGACCAGGGCGTACCGCCCGCGGTGACGGACGACGTCGGACCTATGCCTAAGATGCGCAACGACGGCAGGCGAGATCGCCTCAGCAATCGTGTCCTCTTCGACGGATGGGCTGCCGTGGTAAATCGGATCGACCTGTGCTTGCGTGATGGCTGTATCTCCGGGCTCGTTGGGGTGCGGGTTGCTCTAAAACTCTAAGACTTTAATAACTCAAAAAACTCTGTTGCGCTGGAACCTAGATGGAGAGGGCGTCGCGCCAGCTGCGGAGGAATGCGCCGCCGGCGTCGTCGTGGATCACGTCGTCGGCCAATTCAAGGTCGGCTGCCGTCAAGATGATGTAGGGCTTCACTGGTACGCCATCGGCCGGCCGGACGTCCACGTGCTTCACCTGGTGATCGTTGTGGTGAAGCCAGTCTGCCATGGCGTAGTCCGTACGGGAATCACCCACAGTCCGCCAAGAGAGCGGGGTGATGCCTTGGGCCGCCAGGAGTTCAACGGCCCGGCTGGCGCCAAGGTCCTTGCCCAGGCGGACGGATTCGATGTCCGTGGAAATGATGGTGGGGTCCAGGCGGTAATCAGCGGTGTCGTCGGACCCCGGTGCGTGGTGGTCCAGGATAGCGGCGTTGAGGCCGTGGCGTCCCATGATCGCCAGGGCATCGGCGTCGAAGAGCTTCTGCTCACCCAGGTAATCCTCGCTGGCCACGTCCAGATGCTGCTCCACCGAAACCATGGCGCGCTTGGTCTCATCGAAGAACATGTGTGCGGAGTAATCCTCGGCAACAAGCCTTCGGATATCGTCCCCGTAGGCTTTTGGCACGGCGAGCTCGTGGTCCACATGGATGGGACCAGGGCCTTCGGCCGTGTAGCTGAACCAGACAGCGCCCTTCTCGCAAATGGCGTGAATAACGGTGTCTGCGGGCATGCTTGCCGCAATCATGGGCTCCATGACCTGCTCGCTGATGAACGCATCCGAGCGGCCCGTATTGAAGATGACCGGGATGCCGGCCGATGCCAAGGCCACCAGGTCCGCAATGATGTCCGGCTTGACGTCGCGCGTCACAGGGCTGGCGATGGGACCATCGACGTCCAACAGCAGTGCCAGCGCGGGCGTGGCGCGGGCAGCGGTCCGGTGAGTCCCTTGGAGCGGTTGAGTCATGACCCCATTCTGTCAGCCCCGGAGCCTCCCAACACAGCTATGACGACTGTGACGCCGTGCAAAGGTTAGTCACCTTTTGGCTACAACATGCTTGTGCCGCGGGTCACAAGTTCCGTTAGCGCGGCATCTTCCCTAGGCTTGCAGGGTGATCTTCAAAGCTGTGGGCGAGGGACGCCCGTACCCTGACCATGGATACTCTGCGCCGCGGGACTGGGCTGCCCTGCCCCCGCGCCCTGTCCGCCTCGATGAACTCGTTACCACCAAACGGACCCTGGATTTGGAGGCACTATTGGCTGAGGATTCAACCTTCTTCGGTGATTTGTTCCCGCATGTGGTCCAGTATCAAGGGGTCCTGTACCTCGAGGACGGACTTCACCGGGCCGTCCGAACGGCACTCCACCAGAGGACAGCCATTCACGCACGCGTATTGGTGATCGATGGCTAGCAAGAGCAGGCGTCCCAAAGATGTGACGCAGCTCCACGGACACCGGGTGGTCACCGGCCCCGAACTTCGGGCAACTTTCGCCGAGGACGAGCAAGCGCACGAAGGCCGCTTCCGGCGGAGGCTGTTCCATGGGATCGTCCTTGTCCTGCTGGTGGGCGTCATAGCTGCCGGGGCCGTGGGAGCCTGGGCGATCATGAACGGCGTGGTCAAGGTTCCCAGCGCAATCGCCAGCAAAGCTCCTACAAGCCTGTGCCCCACCACCACGTTCGACTACGTACCGAACGAGGCCGTGACGCTCAACGTCTTTAACGCCACCTCACGTGGAGGGCTGGCCGGTACGGTAGCAGAGCAGCTCACAGCCCGTGGCTACAAGGTGGCTTCGGTGGGCAACAGCGATACCGCCTATTCGGGCATTGGCGTGGTGGTCTCAGGCGTCAAAGGCCAGGCCGCGGCGTTCAACATCCAAAGGAACCTTGCCGGAACGGACTACTTTGAGGACAACCGCGAGGACGAATCAGTGGACGTTATCCTGACGCCGGATTTCGAAGGCCTGGTGGAACCGCAATTGGTGGATCAGACACCGGGAACGCTGCTGTGCCCGCGGGAGGATCTGCGGATTGCGGATAACTCCAAATGGCCCATCATTCCGACGCTTCCTGCAGTGCAGTAGCTAGCCGGCCAGGGCGTCGTGGGCCGGCTCTTCCAAGCGCAAAGGCCTGCCGGCGTCGTCAAACCTGGCACCAGCGCCCAGCTGAATGAAGCGCACGGTCTGCGCTGTCTGGCGTTCAACGGCAGTGTGAAGCTCGACGTCGGAGGACGGCGACGGCGGGGGAGTCCCGCCGTCGGGCGTTCGGTTGCGGCGTGCGGCGCTGGCTGAGAGCGTTCCGAGAATGAGCCGCGCCAACTGCTCGACGTCGACGTCCGGCAAGTAACCCTGGTGGACGCCGTCCTGGAGGATGTCCTGCAACAGGACGTTGAGGTCGCCCACATGGTCGGCGAGCTTGGCGAAGGAGCCCGGGGAGAGGACGGCAGCCATGGCCGGGCCAGGAGGCAGATGGCGTCGGCTGAGATCCTCCACTTGGGCGCGGACATAGAGGGCAAGGCGGTCAACCGGGTTTTCCAGCGCGGCCAGCGAATCGCGGAGGTCCACAATGAAGCGTTCGGTCTCATCCAGGGCATACGCGATGAGCAGTTGCTCCATGTCCGCGTAATAGTTGTAGACGGCAGTGCGGCCTACGCCGGCGTGGCGCGCCACGTCCGTCATGGTGAGGCCGGGTAGACCGTGAGTGAAGAGGAGCTCACCAAAAGCGGTCAGAATCCGACGTTGGGTCTCGGCGCGTTGGGCAGCATTCGTGGCGGCCGTGATCCTTGGCATACAGACACTTTACCGCGATCTGTCACCAAGTATCGCGAGTTTTTGTTCAGCCGACGACCCTGTGCCGGGTCCATGAGGGCATGAGGAGAACAAAAATTCGCGTAGCATCAAGGAAAACCGGTCATCCGCAGGGCCGATCAACACAGCAGCTAGGGGGCGTCGTGCGCGCAACGGTCAAAGACGTAGCGCGCCGTGCCGGGGTCTCGCCCAAAACGGTTTCCAATGTGATGAACGGCGTTGTGCCGGTAGCAGCGCCTACGCGGCTCAGGGTTGAGCAGGCCATGGCGGAGCTGGACTACGTTCCCAACCTCTCGGCGCGCGGACTGCGGAATGGGCGATCAGGGGTTATCGCCCTCGCATTGCCGGATCTCGCGACCCCGTACTCGGCGGAGGTGGCCCACCATATTGTGGAAGTAGCCCACGAGCAGGGCTGGATTGTCCAGATCGAGGAAACGGGATCGGATCCGCAGCGCGAACAGGAGCTCATGACCCGGGCGCGCTCCAACCTCATTGATGGCCTGATCCTCAACCCCGTGGTACTGGACGAGAGTGCCGTCAAGGTTGGCGTGGCGCTGCCTCCGGTGGTCCTGCTGGGCGAGGTCTCGCAGCAGCTGGCGGACCGGGTGTTTGTGGACAGCTTCGCTGCTGCGCGGGACATGACCCTGGCGCTGGCCAGCTCCGGACGGCGGCGCATCGCCGTACTGGGCACCACCCAGGGGCGCGGATCAGCGGCAGCCATTCAGCGTACCCAAGGTTACGAAGCGGCGTTGGACAGCCTCGGGATTCCACGCGATGAATCGCTGCTGATCCCGTGCGAAAAGTGGACGCCGGAAACCGCGGCGAAAGCCCTGGGCGCTTATCTGGAAGGGAATCCCGTTCCCGAAGCCTTGTTCTGCTTCACGGACTCCATGGCGATTGGTGCCCTCAGTGTGCTCTGGAAACGGGGCTTGCGGGTTCCGGAGGACATCGCGGTAGCGGGCTTTGATGACATAGCCGATGGCCGCTATGCCGTTCCTTCGCTGACCACGGTTTCCTTTGACAAGCGGATGATTGCCAGCGAAGCCTTGCGCCTCCTTACGGAGCGTATGGGGGACCGGACGCGTGGTCAGCAGGTTGTCAGTGTGGATTACAGCGTTGTGGAACGGGACAGCACGCAGGTCTAGCTTGCTGCGGCCGAAAGCTTGAGCCGAGAGTCATGGATCAAATTGTGTGCGCTAACAATTTTCTCTTGCCCTAGCTATTACATCGATGTAATGTGAGACCTGCGTCACCCCCGGGCCAACCTTTACCCGAGCGCGGGGACGCGCCGGAGCCGGATTTTGAGCAACACAGCAGTGACCTTTCAGCGGACCCATCCAAAGGAGTGACGGGTGAAGCAGTTTGAATCTTTGACCGGGAAACAGTTGTCCCGGAGACAGTTAATGACAGGATCAGCCCTCCTTGGCGGAGGACTCCTGGCCGCAGGCCTCACCGGCTGCGGAGGAGCGGCGCAGGCCGCCTCCGTGCAGGATATTGATTTTTGGCACCTCCTGTCCGGCGGCGATGGCATCAAGATGCAGGCCATGATCAACGCAGCCAACCAGGCCAACCCCGCATTCAAGGTGCACCCCACAGTGCTCGCCTGGGGCCCGCCGTACTACACCAAACTGGCCATGGCATCGGCAGGAGGACGCCCGCCCGAGGTGGCCATCATGCACGCCAGCCGGGTCCCCGGGTACGCGCCGGGAGGACTCATCGAGCCGTGGGATCTGGATTTGCTGGCGGAAAACGGAGTCACGGCTGCGGATTTTGCCCCCAGGATCTGGGAGAAGAGCCAGCACGACGGCAAGGTCTTCTCCATCGCACTGGACTCCCACCCGTTCGTGATGTTCTACAACACGGACATCGCAGGAAAAGCGGGCGTACTGGCCGGCAACGGTCAGCTCCAGGAGGTGAGCTCGCCGGAAGAGTTCAAAGCCATGGCCTTGGAAATGCAGAAGGTCACCAAGGCCCACGGACTCTCCTTCGGGTACCTCGGCAGCGGTTCGCAAATGTGGCGCCTGTTCTACACCCTTTACAAACAGCACGGTGTTGACATGGAACTGACGCCGGGACAGCCCATGAAGGTGGACCGGGAAGCAGCCATCGAGTCGCTGGAGTTCATGGCCTCACTCTTTGATGACACCATCGCAGCCCAGGCAGGGGATATCAGTACGGGCATCGCGGAGTTCGCCCGCGGCGGATCGGGCATGCTGTTCAGCGGGGTGTGGGAACTGCCCACCATGAAGAAAGCCGGAATCCCCGTTGATGCGGCCACCATTCCCACGCTCTACGGGACACCCGCCTCCTATGCGGACTCGCACTCCTTTGTCCTCCCGCGTCAACTGACGCTGAACGAGGACAAACGCAGGGACGTCTACAAGTTCGTCACCGATGTCCTCAAAGGATCGCTGTCCTGGGCTGAGGCAGGACACATCCCCGGATACCAGCCCGTGGTCCAGTCACAGGCCTACCGCGAACTCACGCCCCAGATTCACTACGCCAACGCGGCGGACATCATCGCCTACGATCCCGAATCCTGGTTCAGCGGTTCGGGCTCGGACTGGCAAACCTACTTCGCGGAGAACGTCCAGAACGTCCTCCTGGGCAGGGACAAGGCAGCTGCAGGATGGGATGCCTTCGAACAACGCACCAACACCCTCCTCTCCCGTCCCAACCCGGTCTAACCGGCCCTTGTACCGAGCGACCCAAGGAGTTCTTGAATGAGTACCTCTACGCTGTCCCGGCCCAGGCCGGAGACCCTCCGCAAACCCGCCAGCCGCACCCGAAGCAACCTGAGCGGCTGGGGATTCGCCGCCCCTTTCCTGTTCTTCTTCCTCGTGTTCCTGGTGTGGCCCATCCTGTACGGCTTCTACATGAGCCTCACGGGCAAGTCCCTCACCGGCGCAAACGACAGCCTGATCGGCTTCGCGAACTATGCCGAAGCCCTGGCCGACGCCGATATGTGGCGTTCCCTGGGCAACACGCTCTACTTCACGGTGATCAGCACAGTCCCCTTGGTCCTCGTCGCGCTGGTCATGGCCGCGTTGCTCAACATCGGGCTTCCGGCCCAGTGGCTGTGGCGCCTGTCCTACTTTGCGCCGTACCTGCTGGCCTCCACGGTGGTCTCCTTGTTCTTCACCTGGATGTACAACCCTCAGCTCGGCCTGATCAATGAGTTCCTGACAGGAATCGGCCTGCCAAGAGTGGCCTGGCTCAACGACCCCAACGTGGCTATGTGGGCAATCGTGATCGCCACGCTCTGGTGGACCGTAGGCTTTAACTTCCTGCTCTACCTGGCAGCCATGCAGAACATCCCGGCCCAGCATTATGAGGCAGCATCCTTGGATGGTGCCGGGGCTTGGCGCCAGTTCTTCTCCATCACCTTGCCGCAGCTCACGCCTACAACGGTGATGATCGTGCTGCTCCAGATCCTGGCTTCGCTGAAGATCTTCGATCAGGTCTATCAGATGACCGCAGGTGGCCCCGGTGGATCCACCCGGCCCGTGGTGCAGTACATCTTCGAAACCGGGTTCACCGGTTACCGGCTGGGTTACTCGGCAGCCATCTCCTACATCTTCTTCGGACTGATCGTGGTCATCTCGGTCATGCAGTTCGTCATCACCCGCCGCAGGAGTGCATAACCATGGCAACCCCTACCCTGACCCGTCCCGCATCACATGCCACCACCGCAGATAGCCTCACGATCCGCCAACCGCGCAAGAAGCTGACGGTCGGCAGGATCGCCGCCATCGCCGTCGCGGCCTTCATCGCCGTGCTGTGGCTGATTCCCTTCGCGTGGGCCACGGCCACCGCCTTCAAGACCGAAACGGATGCCGCGGCCCCGGACGTCACTTGGCTGCCGCCGTCGGGCTTCACACCTGAAGCGTTCGTCAAGGTGTTCCAGGACGGTAACATCCCGCTCTGGACGTGGAACTCGCTCTACACCTCGGCAGCTATCACGGCGATCACGCTGGTGATTTCGGCGCTGGTTGCGTACGCGCTCTCCAGGATCGACTTCAGGGGCAAGAAGGTGTTGATGACGGTGATCATCGCGTCCATCATCATCCCGCCGCCCGTGCTGATCATCCCGCTGTTCTACCAAATGCTGGCGCTGAACCTGATCGATACCTCGTGGGCCATCATCCTGCCGCAGGTCATCCACCCCGCCATGGTGTTCGTTCTGAAGAAGTTCTTCGACCAGATCCCGCGTGAACTCGAGGAAGCGGCTGTGATGGACGGTGCCAGCCGCTTGCGGATCTTCACCCAAATCATCCTGCCGTTGTCCCGGCCCATCCTGGCCGCCGTCGCGATCTTCGTGTTCATCGGTGCGTGGAACAACTTCCTGTGGCCCTTCATCGCCACCAACGACGGCAACCTGCTGACGCTCCCGGTCGGATTGCAGACCATCAAGAGCGCCTACGGCATCCAGTACGCGCAGAACATGGCGTCCGCCCTGCTCGCGGCACTGCCGCTGATCGTCGTTTTCCTGTTCTTCCAGCGCCAGATCATCAAGGGCGTCGCGACGACGGGACTCGCCGGAACCTGACCGGCACCAATTTTCAACAACAGTTTCAGTACACAACCAAGGAGATACATGTCCCGCGCACGCATCACCCTCGACCGCGACTTCACCATTGGCGAGGTACCCCGACGACTCTTCGGCTCCTTCGTGGAGCACATGGGCCGCTGTGTTTACACCGGTATCTACGAACCCGGGCACCCGGAGGCTGACCAGAACGGTTTCCGGCAGGACGTCATGAAGCTCGTGAAGGAACTCGGCGCCACCGTGATCCGGTACCCCGGCGGCAACTTCGTTTCCGGCTACAACTGGGAAGACGGGATTGGCCCCGTGGAAAACCGGCCGCGCCGCCTGGACGGGGCCTGGCACACCGTGGAGACCAACGCCTTTGGCCTGCACGAGTTTGTGGACTGGTCCAAGCAGGCCGGCACGGAAATCATGGAAGCCATCAACCTGGGCACCAGGGGAGTGGACGCTGCCCGCGAGATCGTGGAGTACGCCAACCACCCCGGCGGAACCTACCTGTCAGATCTCCGCGCCAAGAACGGCCATAAGGACCCGTTCAACATCAAGCTCTGGTGCCTGGGCAACGAGCTGGACGGGCCGTGGCAGATCGGACACAAGACCGCCGACGAATACGGCCGGCTGGCGCAGGAAGCCGCCAAGGCCATGCGGTTTGTTGACCCCACGCTGGAGTTGGTGGCCTGCGGCAGTTCCAGCTCTTCGATGCCCACCTTCGGCGCGTGGGAGCAGACCGTCCTCACCCACACCTACGACGAAGTGGACTACGTGTCCCTCCACGCCTACTACCAGGAGCACGACGGCGACGTCGGCAGCTTCCTGGCCTCCGCCGTCGACACCGATTATTTCATTGAGTCAGTGATCGCCACCGCGGATGCCGTCCGGGCCAAAGGCAAGCACAAGAAGCACATCAACCTGTCCTTCGACGAGTGGAACGTTTGGTACCAGCGTGGCCTGGATACTGAGGACCAGCCGCACAACGTGGCCAAGGCCGGATGGCGCGAGCACCCCCGCGTGATCGAGGACAAGTACAACGTGACCGATGCGGTGGTGGTGGGGACTCTGCTCAACTCGCTGCTCCGCCACGGTGACCGCGTCAAGATCGCCAACCAGGCGCAGCTGGTCAACGTGATCGCCCCGATCTTCAGCGAGGAGAACGGCCCGGCCTGGAAGCAGACCATTTTCCACCCGTTCGCGCGGATGGCCGAACTCGCCAAGGGCCAGATCCTGCGACTCTCGGTGGACTCAGACAAGTACTCGAACAGCCGCTTTGGAGACACCGACGTGGTGGACGTCAGCGCTACGTGGAACGAGGAAACGGGCCGGCTGGCTCTGTTCTTCGCCAACCGCGGGCTGGAAGAAGCCGCCGACGTCGAGGTTGCCTTGCGCGGTTTCGACGCCCGCCAAGTGCTCCGCGCCGAAGTCCTGGAGATCCCCGAGGGTGGCGATCGCCTGACCATCAACAGCCAGGATCAGCCGGGCCGCGTGGGCCTGACTGCTCTGGAAGGTGTGAAGGCGACTGGCTCCGAACTCCGCCTGACGCTGCCCGCGTTGTCGTGGGCCGTCGTCGAGCTTGACGTGGTGAAAGGCTAGCCCGCGTACCCAACTGGGTAGCAGATCAGGCCGTTCTGAGCGCTCAGAACGACCTCAACTGCTACCCAGTTGGGTGGACGCACGACGGCGGGGGCTACTTAGACGGCGCAGCCGTCAGGGCCGCAGGCCTCGGCGTCGGAGGCGCCCACCGGGATCAGCGGGTTGGCTTCCTGCCACGCTTGGTTGAGGGCCTCGCTGAACAGTTCTGCGGGCTGGGCGCCGGAGATGCCGTACTTGCGGTCGATAACGAAGAACGGGACGCCGGTGACACCGATGGCGCGGGCCTCGTTGATGTCCATGTTCACGTCATCGGTGAACTTGTCCGTAGTGAAAAGCTCCGACACTTCATCCGCCGGCAATTCGAGGGAGGCACCGAGTTCCGTGAGGTACTCCTTGTTGCCGATGTCCTTGCCATGCTCGAAGTGATCGCTGAGGAGCTGTTCCTTGGCGGCATCCTGCTTGCCGTGCTGCGACGCCAAGTGGATCAGCCGGTGCGCCGTGAAGCTGTTGGCCACCACCACCTTGTCGAAGTGGTAGTCCAGGCCTTCGCCCTTTGCCGTCTCCGTGACGTGGACGAACATCTGCTTGACCTGCTCCGGAGCCATGCCCTTGCGGTTGCTCAGGTAGTCCAGCTCCGTGCCGTCATAGTGCTCCGGGACGGAAGGGTCCAGCTGGTAGCTCTTCCACTCGATGTCCACGGAATCGCGGTGCGGGAACTGTGCCAGGGCGGTCTCAAAACGGCGCTTGCCGATGTAGCACCACGGACACGCGACGTCTGACCAGATCTCAATCTTCATGCCGTTGACAACTCTGTGGGCCGGCAGGGCATTCCTTGCACGGCTGTTATTCTCCTCACCCGTCGCTGCGCTACAGCTCGTATTCCATGACGAAGTCGTGTTCCACGGTGTTGCCGAGCTTGAACGACTTGGTACCAACCCGCTGGAAACCGCTCTTCTCATAGAAGCGGATGGCCTTGGCATTCTCGCTGTTCACGCCCAGCCAGACGCCGGCCGCTCCCTTGTCTGCCGCATGGGCGACGGAGGCCTGCATCAGCCGGGATGCGGCGCCCTTGCCGTGGTGGTCCGGGTGGACGTAGCACTTGCTCAGCTCCGTGGAGGGGAGCGCGGACAGCACGGAAGCGACGTCGGGGTCGCTGGCCGGCTTGGCAACCAAGAGGGTGTACCCGGTCAACTGCCCGTCGTCGTCGAGGACAAGGATGCTGATATTCGCGTCGGCGAGGTATTCCGTGAAATTGGCTTCGCTCAACGTCTTCTCCACGTGCGCCTGGATATCGGCCGGCGAGGAGCCCGGCGGGCAGGCCAGCGGGAAGGTGACGGCGGCAAGCTCGGCGAGCTTTCCGGCGTCGTGCGTTGTTGCGGTGCGGATGGTTGCGGTCATGACGTCCCCCTTGCGAGTTTTTGGCACAGCTAATGCCCCTAAGAACGAATCTTAAGGGCATGAGCTGGACGGAAACTCCTCTTACTCCGCTTTGACCGCCAGCACCGGGCAGTCGGCCTCCAGCAGGATCCGTTGGGAGACGCTGCCCATGATGAGCTTGCCCACCGGGCTGCGGCGGCGAAGGCCAATGACAATCAGGCTGGCGTCATTGTCGTCGGCGGCGTCCAGGACCTCGGCTGCTGCGTCGTGACCGCGGACCGGTTGCTTGATGATGTGCTGGATACCGTGCTCGGCGAGGCGCTCTTCGATGCTCTGAATATCCGGCTCCTGGGCGTACCGGTTATCCACCAGGGCGTCGCCCTTGGACGAGTTGATGACCAGCAGGGTGTCGTTGCTTTTCTTGGCCTCGGCGATGGCTTGCGTCAGTGCCGCTTCGCCTTCAGGTGTGGGGACGTATCCCACCACGATGGTCATGGTTTCTCCTGTTTTTACTGGAAGTGGATGGTTCAGTCGCTGTAGTCTGCAGCGCCCGAGTTGGCGGGGAGCAGGGGCTTCTTGTCCGGTCGGTTGCGGCGGATGAGCTTGTAGATGAACGGCCATGCCAGGATGATCGCCACGATGATGTAGACCACTATCGCGATGGGTTCGCTGAAGAGGCCGGCGGGATCGCCCGCGCTCAACTGCAGCGTCTTGCGGAGCTGGCCTTCGATGCGCGGCCCCAGAATCACGCCGAGGATCAGCGGCAGGACCGGAAGCCCGAAGCGCCGCATCATGAACCCGAGTGCGCCGAGAACCAGCAGGATCACCAGGTCGAACGCCTGCAGGTTGACCGAGTAGGCACCCAAGGTGGCAAAGAACAGGATGCCTGCGTAGAGGTAAGGGCGGGGGAGCTGCAGCAGTTTGGCCCACACCGGTGCCAGGGGCAGGTTGATGAGCAGGAGCAGGAAGTTGCCGATGAACAGGCTGGCGATCAGTGCCCACACCAGGGGACCTTGGCTGGAGAACAGCTGCGGACCGGGCTGGATGCCGTAGGACGTGAAGGCTGCGAGCATGACGGCGGCTGTTGCGTTGGTGGGCAGGCCCAGGGCAAGCATAGGGGTCAGTGTTCCGGCAGCGGCGGCGTTGTTGGCCGCTTCCGGTCCGGCGACACCTTCAATAGCGCCCTTGCCGAATTCCTCCGGGTGCTTGCTGAGCCGCTTCTCCGTGACATAGGAAAGGAAGGTAGGAATCTCCGCGCCACCGGCGGGCAAGGCGCCAAACGGGAAGCCGAAGGCAGTGCCGCGAAGCCAAGGCTTCCAGGAACGTTGCCAGTCCTTCTTGCCCATCCACGGACGGCCAACGGGAATGACGTGCAACGGTGTGCGGCGCAGGTGGGCGGCAACCCAGAGGGCTTCACCCACGGCGAAGATCGCGACCGCCACCACCACGATGTCCAGGCCGTCCACCAGCAGGGGCTGGCCGAAGGTCAGGCGGCGTTGGCCGGTCACCGAGTCGATGCCCACCAAGCCGATAGCCAAACCAAGCGCAAGTGAAGCGAAGCCGCGGAGCCTGGACGAGCCGAGGACGGCAGTGACGGCCAGCAGGGCAAGGACCATGATGGCGAAGTAGCTGGGAGCGCCCAGACTCACGGCGAACTGGACCACAATGGGCGCGAAGACGGCCAGAAGCGCGGTGCCGATGGTGCCGGCGATGAAGGAGCCGATGGCCGCGGTGGCAAGTGCCTGCGCGGCCCTGCCCGCCTTGGCCATCTTGTTGCCTTCGATCGCCGTCACCACCGACGACGATTCGCCCGGAGTATTTAGCAGGATGGACGTGGTGGAACCGCCGAACATGCCGCCGTAGTAGATACCGGCGAACATGATGAACGCGCTGGTGGGCTCCAAAGCGGCAGTCACCGGAAGCAGCAGAGCCACTGTCATGGCCGGGCCCAGGCCCGGAAGGACGCCGACGGCGGTACCCAGGAGGACGCCGATCACGGCGAACAGGAGGTTCATGGGAGTCAGGGCGGTGGCGAAACCGTCCATGAGGGAGGACCAGACGTCCATTAGAGGATTCCTTCCAGGAGCCCGGCAGGCAGTGCGATGCCCAGGCCGAGGTAGAAGCCGTAGAAGGTCGCCAGGGCCAGAGCCACTGAAATGAGGCCGTCCCGAAGGTAGCGGCGGCTGCCCAAGGCCAGGACGCTGCCCCAGAACAGGAGGGTCCCGGAGATCACCCAGCCGGCCCAGTCAATGAGCAGGATGTTCAGGATGAAGGCACCGGCCAAGGGGAGGACGGTCTTCCAATCGGCGGGGTGTGCCAGGTCAACGTCCTCTCCGCCTTCGGCTTCACCCTTGCCGCCCCGGAGGACGTTGATGGCAAGGAGGATGGCGCAAATAATCAGGAGTCCGGAAACAATGAACGGAACAGTCTTCGGACCCACCGGGTCCGACTGGGAGTACGGGGTCACCAGGCCGTTCGCGTCCAGGAAGACCAGGACGCCCACCGCGCCGAGCAGGAGGGCTACCCCCAGCTCGGCGCGGCCTTTAAGGCCTGTGGCTAAGGAGCTCACGCCAACCCGAGCTTGGTGAGGACGTCCGCCACCCGCTTATCCTGGTCAGTCAGGAACGTCTTGAACTCGTCACCGGTGACAAAAGCATCGGACCAGCTGTGGGTCTTGAGGGCTTCCTTCCAACCGGCCGAGGCGTGCATTTTCTCAAGGGCTGCGATCAGGGACTTCTTGTCGTCCTCGCTGATGCCCGGAGGGGCCACAACGCCGCGCCAGTTGGTGAAGACCAGGTCAATGTTGGATTCCTTCAACGTGGGAGCATCCACGCCGTCCAAGCGGTTCTCGCCACTGGTGGCCAGGACCCTGATCTCACCGGACTTGATCTGCTGCAGGTACTCGCCGGCGCCGGAAGCGGCGAAGCCCAGCTTGTTACCGAGGATGGCGGGCAGAAGGTCGCCACCGCCGTCGTAAGAAACAAAGTTGACCTTGGTGGCGTCGATGCCAACAGCGCCAGCCAACTGCATCGGCAGGAGGTGGTCCGGGCCGCCGGGCGAGGAACCGCCGCCTACCGCGATGGAGCCAGGGTTGGCCTTCCACGCCTTCACCAGATCATCAATGGTTTTGTACGGGGAATCCTTGCTGACCATGATGGCGCCCGGTTCCTCGATCAGCTTCGCCAGCGGAGTGGTCTCCGTCAGCTTCGACTCGGACTTGTTGGTGTAGCTCGCCCCAACGACGCCCAGGCCCATGAGCATGGTGAGGTCGCCATTGCCCTTTTCGTTCACGATGCGGGCCAGGCCCACGGTGCCCCCGGCGCCGGCAAGGTTGAATACCTCGGTGTTGGTGGAAATCTTCTCGTCGTCCAGAACCTTGGCGGCTGCCCGTGCGGTGGTGTCGTAGCCGCCGCCGGGAGTGTTGGGAACCATGATCTGGAGACCGGTGATGGGCCCTGCGGCTGCGCCGGAGCTTTCAGAACCGGTGGACTTACCTGTGGCACCGCAGCCGGTGGCCATCAGGGCGATGCCGGCAGCGACGGCGGCGACTCGCAATGCGCGGATCTGGCGCATGGTGTTCCTCTTCTCATCTTTGAAAAATCGGTGCAGGGCGATCAGCGTTGTGCCCCGTTGATTTGATGCTAGGCGGGTGCGTGACAGGGATCACTCTTGTGTTCGCAGTGATCTTTAAGTTCATTGCGTTCACGGGATGTGGCCCTCTGAGCTGGTCTTCTGTGCCTCTGGGGTATAGTTCCGATACGCCACGCAGCGGGCCCCGGTAGCCCGCCCGTCTCCGGCTCCACCCAAAGGAAACCAGCAGTGACACCACTGACTCGTCTGTCTCAAAGAAGAGGCATGTCCCTGGCAGGGCAGTACCTGGTGCTGCAGTTGCTCATTGTCCTGGCCGTCCTGGTGGCTGTGGTTGCCATCTCGCTGGCCCAGTCGGCCGCGGCCTTCGAACGGACAGAGGGGCGCCGGGCATTGTCCGCAGCTGAGGCCCTGGGCAACAACCCCACAGTGCGTGCCCTGCTCCCTTCCGCCGAGCCTCGCGTTGGTTCAGCTCTCCCCGCCGTGGCCGAATCTGTGCGCACGGTTTCCGGATCATCCCACGTGGCCCTCGCCAAGCTTGACGGCACAGTGGTGGCCTCGTCCGATCCCAGTTTCTTGGGCCAGCAACTGCCGCGGGGTGACAGCAGGGTCATGGAAGGCCGGGCGTGGACCGGGGTGTTACCCGGCAGCGGTGGTGCGGTGCTGTCCGCACACGTCCCGGTCCTGGATGATTCCGGAACAATGATCGGCATCGCCTCCATCAGCCGGAACTATCCGTCCACCATCGAGCGCCTGGGTGATGCCGTTCCCAATCTGCTCACCTACCTGGGCGTGGCCAGTGTCCTGGGCGTCGCGGGTTCCCTCCTGTTGTCCCGGCGCGTCAAACGGCAGACCCTGGGCATGGAACCGCGGGAAATCACCGGCCTCGTGGAAAACCGTGAAGCGATGCTGCAAGGCCTGAAGGAAGGAGTGGTCGCCCTGGACCCCCACGAACGCATCACAGTGGCCAACCAAAGCGCCCGGCAACTCCTCGGTCTGCCAGCGGATTGCGTAGGGAAGAAGCTGCGATCCCTCCACGTGGACCCCGCGCTGAACATCGTCCTCACCCGCGACCAAGCCGACCCCGACCAGCTGGTGCTCGTGGGGGAGCGGCTGGTGGTCATGAACCGTGTGGCACTGCGCTCGCACGGCCGCGACATCGGTTCCGTCACAACGCTGAGGGACCGGACCGAGCTGTCCTCCCTTGAGAGCGAACTCGGCGCCACCCGCACCGTCACCGACACCCTGCGGGCCCAAGCCCATGAGTTCGCCAACCAACTCCACGTCATCTCCGGCCTCATCCAAATTGGCGAATACGACTCCGTGGTGCAGTTCGTCAACGGCGCCACCGTGGACCGCACCCGGCTCAACGACGACGTCACCAGCCGCATCCAGGACCCCGCGCTCGCCGCCCTCCTCATCGCGAAAGCCAGCCTGGCCACTGAGCGCGGCGTGGAACTGAAACTGGACCCAGAGTCCGCGCTGCCTCGGGTGGGCGAAGAACTCTCCAGGGACCTCACCACCGTGGTGGGCAACCTGGTGGATAACGCGTTCGACGCCGTTACCGGCTCCGCCGGGGCATCGGTGCGGGTGCTGGTGGTCAACTCGACGGACGGGGTCATGGTCACCGTCCAGGATAATGGTCCAGGCGTGCCTTACGGCTCGACTGAAGACATCTTCCGCCAAGGCTTCTCCACCAAAGACCCGGGACCGGGCGATGCCCGGGGATTTGGGTTGGCGTTGTCGCGGGTGATCTGCCGCCGGTCCGGAGGTGACCTGATGGTGTCCAATGACCAGGGGGCTGTGTTCACTGCACGGTTCAGCAAACACATCTCACATTCCAGCGAAGGGGCTGCGCAGCCGTGATCAAGGTACTGATCGTCGACGACGACTTCATGGTGGCCAAGGTCCACGCCGGATTCATCCAAAGGACACCCGGCTTTGAGGTGGTGGGCGCTGCACACACAGGGGCGCAGGCCCTGGTGGAAACCGAGAGGCTGCAGCCTGACCTTGTGCTGCTGGACATCCACCTTCCGGACGCCAACGGCTTGGACCTCATGCACCAGCTCCGGGACGTGGCCCCCGACCTGGACGTACTGGTGATCAGCGCCGCCCGGGAAGTGGAGACAGTCCGAAAAGCCTTGCGCGGCGGGATCGTGCACTACCTGATCAAGCCGTTCTCCCAAGCAGATCTGCAGGAACGCCTGGAGCACTACCTCAGCGCCTACCAAGGGCTGGATGCTTCCAAGGTGGAGGCCGAACAGTCCGATGTGAACAAGGTCTTTGGGCTGTCTGCTTCCGAGCGGACCCTGCCCAAGGGATGCAGCGTGGAAACCCTCGGACTGGTTGAATCAGCCCTGAAAACAGCGCCGGGGGATCTCTCCGCAGCGGAACTGGCCGAGCAACTCGGCACGTCCCGTGTCAGCGCCCGCCGTTACCTGGAGTACCTCCACGACGAGGGGGCGCTGGAGGTCAGACTCAAGTACGGCGTCGGACGTCCTGAAAGGCGATATGTGCTGAAGGGGCGGTGAGCCCTCAGGCGTGCGGCCACCCAGACCGGGCCGGCACAAAGGCGCACATGTTCCTGCGAAGGACCGCCCGGTTATCAGGAACGCCACCAACCACAGTGCAGTCACGGATGCCGTCGGACCCCGCTCAAAGCGATTCCCTGACCTGGAGCGGTAGAACGCAACCGAGGCTCACCTTCCAGTTTGCCTTCGCTTCGCTGGCTTGAAATGCGCAAGCTAGGGATCATGACGGGTACGGGATCGCGGTCAATGGACGGAAAATGGCCGCGGTCAATTGTCCAAAATGCCTTGGACAGTTCGAGTCATGCCCGTGGGCTTGTGCCAGTTCGCTAGAAGAGATCCCGGATTAGTGCTGTGGCCGCATCCATGCCGTACAGCTTGTTCAAGGTATCCAGAATGTCCTCTGGCGACGACTCTGTACCCATACGCCCTGACCGGCTAGACATGGCCAGGACGGCATGGAGTCCCAAATCCGGCCTCATGGACACCGTATCGAATGCGAACTCCTTTGCACTCACCACCTGAATGCCAGCAGGGATTTTTTCTTCAGGGAAGTCGCGGTAATTTTCTGTCACGATACTGCCAGCGCCGCCCACAACTGCTGCAGCCAGCACATGCTCGTCATCGGGATCAGGCAAACCATAGGTCCCCTCGAGCCCTTCCCAATTCGTTACGACGGAATCTCCGAAGCTGGAGCGCATGCGGTCGACCAAGTGCGAGGCCTTTTCCCGCGCGCCTTCCTCACTGTCACCTCGCTCTACCCGCTTAATCTCTTCGTTTGCCTCGACCTCCATAAGGATGGCCTCGCTAAAAATGAAGCGGTAAGCGCCCTCGAATGCCAGAGATAACAGAAAGTCGCGTTGAGTGCTGGGCCAGAGAACACAGCTGTCAAGGAGGGCAGTGAACATGGTTCCTATGGTGTCATTGCTTGTGCTGTCGGCGGCGCTCCGCCGCTACAGCACGAGCCCTCTTCATCCTGCTAGTTGCTACCTCAGGGTTTTCATCGTCATCTACTCCCAAGGAATCCAGAGCTTCGTATTGCTCCGCCTTTCGGACTTCCTTGAAGGCCAGGACGTCTTCGAGCTTAATGCGCCGGTGAGTACCAGGCTTTTCGAAGGGGATCTTTCCGGCATCGAGGAGGCGAACAAGTGTCGGACGCGTGACGCCCAACAGTTCCGCCGCCTGCTGAGTAGTCAGAGTCATAGAACTGGGGGTGATGGTAATGGCCAGGCCCTTACGCATTGCTTCCACGGTTTTAACGAGTACTTCATAGATTTCGTGGGGGATCTCAACTTGGTCTCCGGCTTCAGCACCGGAGAGAAAGAACTGTGGAGAAGGTCGAGAGCCGTTCTTCTCGGCATGGGCCTCCATGAAGCTGTAGATCTTGCCAGTTTGAGGCGCCTCTGGTGCGAGGAAGGTTTCCTTGGTCGCTGCACTCGTAGCCATGGGTTGCTCGCTATCCGTTTTCTACGAAATTACCGTTTTGTTCGTTTTGACTCATGGTAGTCCCTGAGGTTGAGTGAAGCTAGTCGTCGGGCCAGCGAGCTCTGCTTCGGCGGGACTGAGCGTCCCTGGCTAGATGTACGTCGGGGTTCCAGCGCTCATTGGGCTGGCTTCCACCCCAAGGCCGGCCCCAATTTCCCTGCGATGTCAGTGAGGATCTGCACGTAGTCCTCGTGGTCGAAGCTGAAGGGCAGTGCGAACGCCACCTCGTCCACTTCCTGGAATCCTGCGTGCGAATATAGGTGCTCGGCGATTTCGTCGCTGGTGCCTATGAGATCCCGGGCAAACATCATGCCCTTCGGTCCCTGCGGGGACTGTGTGCGGGGAGTGCGTTCATCAACGTAGCGCTGGTACTTCGCACGCTGGCCGCTGGAAGCAGAATCTGTGGGGATGACTACCAAGCCTTGCGATGCGCGGGCGGTGTTGCCGGCTGCGGCGGCTGCTTCACGGTACGCGCGGATCTGTGATTGCTGGACCTTGGCGAAGTCCGGCTCCTGGTCCTTGTCCGGGAAGATCACGCTGCTGGAGAGCAGGTTGAAGCCGTTTTCTCCGGCCCAGACGGCCGATTTCATGCTGCCCGCCCCGTACCAGAGGCGGCCGCGCAGTCCGGGGGAGTGCGGCTCCACCCGGTTGGAGAATTCCTCCACCACGCCCTGTTTGCCGGAGAAGTCCCGGACCTTGTCGCCAGCGACCAGACGGGCAAAGCGTTCCACGCGGGCGTAGGAGAAGTCCTCTGTTTCTGAGGAATCCGGGTACAGCTCCTGCTTCACGGTGTCGTAGTGCATCGGTTCTCCCACGCTCAGCCCCGGATTGATCCGTCCGCCTGCGAGCAGATCCACGGTGGCCAGGTCTTCGGCCAGCCGCAACGGGTTTTCCCAACCCAGCGGGGTTACCGCGGTTCCGAGCTCAATCCTTGACGTGCGCTGGCTGGCAGCGGCCATGACTGCTACAGGGGAGGAGATTCCGAACTGCAAATGACGGTGCCGGAGCCAGGCACTATCGAACCCCAGCTGCTCACCGAGCTCGATGATCTCCAGCGTGGACCGGTGGCCGGCAGCCGGATCAGCGGCGTCGAACAGGCCGATGGTGAGAAAGCCGAGCTTGTGGAGGGGCTGTTCGGGGCGGGGCATGGACGTCCTTCGGGTTGGGTCGGCAGTTACTGCCCAGAATAGGCGGCGGTACCGGGGGCGACGGCGGGAGGTTACCTTTTGTGATGGGGGCGGGCAAGCTTCGCCCTTTCATAAGGTAGCTAGTTCATTGCTTTAAACCACGTAATGGCACAAGATAGATACATGAACAGCAGAGATGCCATGCGTCGTCTAGGGGAGAATCTGCGAAGCCGACGAATCATCCTCGGCTTGTCGCAGGAACTTGTCGCCGAACGTGCTGACCTTTCACGGCCGACGCTCATGCGCATGGAAACCGGCGAAGGTGGAAAAATCGAACACTTGATGACCGTTGCGTCTGTGCTCGGTGTTGCTGAAGACCTTATTAGTGCTTTGGACCCCCTGAATACAGATCTTGGTAGGGCGCGGGCGCACCTGCTGAGCAGGCAGCGCGCCCCCAGGAGGAACTAATGGCTGCCCGAATCATCAGGCGCGTGGAGGTGCTGGTCAACGAGTCCTTGGCCGGTGTGCTGGACATTGAAACGGACGGGCTTTCTCCTCGCGAGCGCGTCGCGTTCACCTACGCCGACAGCTGGATGTCCGCTGCAGAGGCGTTCGAGGTTTCTCCGGAGCTACCCCTTCGGCGCGGCCCTCAGCGTCCCACCCAAGGCCGCGAGCTGTTCGGGTCCTTTCAGGATGCCTCCCCGGATGACTGGGGCAGAAAGCTGTTGTACGAAGAACTGCGCCAACAGGCTCTCATTGAGGGTGCGGGCCGCATTCCGCCCACGGGCGAAGCGGGCTACCTGTTGTTGGTCAACGATGAGACCAGGCAGGGGGCACTTCGCTTTCGGGAGAACGGAAAATTCCTGTCGTCGTGGGGCCGGGGTGCAGGAATCCGCGACTTGAAGGTGCTCAGCGAAGAGGCCAGACTTTTCGCTGACACAGGCGAGGTCAGGGAGGAGAACTCCTTGCTGATGGGTGCCGGCTCCTCTCCCGGTGGTGCTCAGCCAAAAGCCTGGGTTCGGGACGACGACGGATCCATGCTGCTGGCAAAGTTCCCGAAGACATCGGACGTCGGCAATGTGCAACTGTGGGAAATGGTGGCCATCAGGCTGCAGCAGCGGGCAGGCATCAGGGTCGCCGAGTCACGGCTCATGCCACTTTCGGAATTTTCCCATATCTTCCTCACCCGGCGGTTTGATCGCGACGGTGACCGGCGCATCCCATACATGAGTGTGCGCACGGCTCTCCAACTCGACACGTACTCACACCCTGATTACGTAAAAATCGCCTCGGAAGTGGCACATATCTCTGCAGAACCTGTTCAGGATGCCAACGAGATGTTCAGCAGAGCCGCTCTCATCGCTATGGTCAACAACACCGATGACCACATGAGAAACCACGGGCTCCTGCGAACCAAGAGAGGCTGGCGCCTGTCACCGTCGTTCGACGTGAACCCGGTGCCGCCAGGTACATCAGATACGCCGCTCACCCCACAGGGCGGGCTCTTCGATAGGGACGTTCGGGATCTGGTGGACTTCTCCGATGCTTTTCGGCTGACCAGGGACGCGGCCATTGCTCGGCTGCAGCAGGTCGCCACTGCCGTGTCTCACTGGCGGGACGAGGCCCTCAGCCTGGGAGCTGAACCTGATTCCCTTGCCTGCATGACCAAAGCCTTCGAAGGTGAGAATGCCAAGCGGGTGGCGTCGTTGGCTCCTGCCCCGGCCGTGCTGGACATGGGCGGATCATCCACGATCCACAGATTCCTCTCGCCGTGAGCTCTCCCTAAACCCCTACCGTCTTCAGATAGTTCCGGATCCCGTCCACCACCATCTGGTGGTCTTCATCGGACGCCAGCCCGGATACGGTGATCGCGCCGATCACGCCTGCTCCCCGGACGCGGATGGGGAACGATCCTCCAGCCAAGGTGTAGTCCTCATGCGCAAGCCAGCCACCACCTAAAGGGCTATGACCGCGGGCAGAAAACTGCTCGGACAACAACGCCGTGCTGTGCTCAAAGCGAAGCACGGAAGCAGACTTGCGGCGGATCCACTCCTCTTGGTCTGAGGTGGCTCCCGGCAAAACGCAGCGGAAGAGCACGATGTTGTGGCGGCGGATATCGATTGCCACTCCAAACCCGGACGCGATGGCGTGGTTGGCGATCAGCGAACCAAGCCGCCAGGCGTCGTGGTTGTCGAACGATGCGAAGACCAGCTCCTCTTCCTGCTGGCGGAGTTCAGCGTGCCGCGGTGACTCAGTCATGGTTCATTTTCCTTCCACTGCAGCGTCAGCCTCGTAGCTCAGCCCGATCTGGCGTCGGATCTCATCCATCGCCGCCATGATGGCCACGGTCTCACTCGGCGGCAGGATGGTTCCGGCGGTCTCTCCTGCGCGGATCAGGCGTTCCAGCTCAGCAGCTTGGAACTGCATTCCACGGCTGCCTACGGGCTGGTCATACCGTTCAACAACACTGCCATCAACAGCATGAACCGTGAAAGGAACCGGGTTGTACCAGGTGTGCTCGATGTCGATCCACCCTTCGGTTCCGATCACCATGGCGCGGTTGGCGCTGGCAGCGTCAAGCTCACAATCAACAATCGCCTGGGCGCCGTTGGCGTACTCGAAGATCGCAGCGGTCTGCCGGTCCACTCCGGTGGCAGACGTGGAGGAGCTGGCCCGGATTGAGGCCGGAGTGCCGAGGACATCGAACGCGAAGGAGATGGGGTAGATGCCGAGGTCCAGCAGGGCTCCGCCGCCGAGCGCGGGATCGTTAAGCCGGTGTGCAGGGTCCTGGGGGAGGCTCTGGTTGTGGCTTGCCACCACCTTGCGGACCTCTCCGATGGTGCCGGCAGCGATGATGTCGCGAACGCGGATCATGTGCGGGAGGAACCGGGTCCACATCGCTTCCAGCGCGACGAGGCCCTTGGACTCGGCCAGATCCACGATGTCCTGCGCTTCGCTGGCGTTCATGGTGAACGATTTCTCCACCAGCACGTGCTTGCCGGCGTTCAACGCCAGCACTGCGTTGGCGTGATGGAAGGGGTGCGGCGTGGCGATGTACACCACGTCAATCAACGGGTCAGCTACCAGATCCTCATAGCTGCCGTGCGCTGTGGCTATGCCGTACTGATCGGCGAACCCCTTGCTCGAGTCCAGCGAACGGGACCCCACGGCCTGCACCGTAAAGCCGTTCTCCTTCAGGTCTTTCGTTTGGAGCCCGGCGATAAAACCGGTGCCGAGGATTCCCCAGCGGATTGTTCCATCGGAGGTGCCATTACTGAGCGTCACGTGCTTAGTCCTTTGTTGAGCCAGAAATTGGGTACGCCACAAACGCAAAGCGCACGGAATCCGGCGACCAGCTGTTGACGTTGAGGGTACCTTGGCCGCCGAAAAGTGGCCATGTATGGAGGGGAGTGGTCCAGTCCTCGGTCGAAACAAGGACGACGTCCACAGGCAAGTCCGCGGGGTGGCCTTCCGTACCGCTGGGGAACTGGATGTACGTGGCGTAGCGGCCATCGGGGGAAAGGTGCGGGAACCAGTCGACGGTATCGGACTCGAGGAGCCGCTCGAACCCGCTGCCATCCACCTGTACCCGGGCCAGCTGGGCGTGGCCGGGAGCCTTCGTGAAGGACTCGGTGTTCAGGTAAAGCCACTTCCCATCGGGGGAGTACTCCGGCCCGTCGCGGTGGCCTGAACCGACATCAACAACGCGGGCGGTAGCGCCGCCGTCGGACGCTATGGTCATCAGACGACCCGGCTGCGTAAAGTCGCCCGCCTCGATGCCCACATAGGCCAGTTCCTTGCCGTCCGGGCTGACGCCGTGGAGGAAGTGGAAAGAGCCGTCCTCGTCCGTGATCCTGGTGGCTTGGCCACCGGAAAGCGCGGCACGGTAGATGTGGCCGTCGTTGGCGGAGAGGAAGACGGTGGTGCCATCTGGTGCCAGGACGTGGTCGTTGTTCAGGTCCGGGACGCCCGTGAGGAGAACTTCCGCGGGTTCACCGCCGGAAACGTCCAGCCTCCACAACTTTCCGTCCCCGTTGAGGATCAGTGAGCTCCCGTCGAGGGTCCAGTTCGGTGCTTCCAGCAGCACGTCGTCGGTGGAATACACCAAGGTGGATTCACCGGAGACCGATGCGATCCGCACCTCGCAGCGCTGACCTGGTTGAAGGGTGCGGATCACGTCGGCTGGTCCTAGTCCTTGCTGCTGAAGGCGGCGTCGAAGGAGGTCTGCGAGGCGGGGAAGTCGAACTTCTTCAGCGCCGCCAGGGCCTCGGGGGCGCCGTGGAGGCGGTCCATGCCGGCGTCTTCCCATTCGATGCTGATGGGTCCGTTGTAGCCGATGGCGGTGAGGGCCCGGAAGGAGGATTCCCACGGCACGTCGCCGCGCCCGGCGGAGACGAAGTCCCAGCCGCGGCGGGGATCGCCCCAGGGCAGGTGGGAGCCCATCACGGTGTTGCGGCCGGTCTGTCGGACCTTGGTGTCCTTGCAGTCCACGTGGTAGATCCGGTCCTTGAAATCCCAGATGAAGGACACGGGATCGATGCCCTGCCACATGAAGTGGGAGGGGTCCCAGTTCAGTCCGAAGGCCTCGCGGTGGCCGATCGCTTCGAGGGTGCGGACGGTGGTCCAGTAGTCGTAGGCGATTTCGGAGGGGTGGACTTCGTGGGCGAAGCGGACACCGCACTCGTCGAAGACGTCCAGGATGGGGTTCCAGCGGTCGGCAAAGTCCTGGTATCCGGCGTCGATGACTTTCTCGGGGACGGGCGGGAACATGGCGACGTATTGCCAGATGGAGGATCCGGTGAACCCCACCACGGTGTCCACGCCGAGCGCTTTGGCGAGGCGTGCGGTGTGTTTCATTTCTTCGGCGGCGCGTTGGCGGACGCCTTCGGGGTCGCCGTCGCCCCAGACTTTGGAGCCGACGATCGCTTCGTGGCGGAAGTCGATGGGGTCATCGCAGACGGCTTGGCCTTTGAGGTGGTTGGAGATGGCCCAGACCTTCAGGTTGTACTTTTCCAACACTGCGAGTTTGGACTCGACGTAGCCGGGTTCGTCCCAGCGCCAGGCGTCCAGGTGGTCTCCGGAGACGGCGATTTCCAGGCCGTCGTAGCCCCAGCCCGAGGCAAGGCGCGCGACTTCCTCGAACGGGAGGTCGGCCCACTGGCCGGTGAACAGGGTGTACGGGCGGGGCATGTCAGGCTCCTTCAATAGTGGTTGCGTTGAGCTGGATCAGTGAGTTTTTGGCGGCGGCGGACTCTTCAACCGCTGCGAGGATGTGCTGGACGTTCAGGCCGTCCTCGAACGACGGCGACGGCGCCTCACCTGCGGCGATCGCGGTGAGGAAGTCCCGGATTTGGTGCGTAAAGGTGTGCTCCCAGCCAATGATGTGACCCTGCGGCCACCATGCTTCGAGGTAGGGGTGTTCGGGCTCGTTGACCAGGATCCGCCGGAAGCCCTGTTCGCGGACGGGCACGGTGGCGTCCAGGAAGCCGAGCTCGTTCAGGGCTTCAAGGTCAAAGAGGATGGTGCCTTTATCGCCGTAGATTTCGAGCTTGAGGGAGTTCTTCCGGCCCGTCGCCACGCGGGAAACCTCTACTGAGGCGATTGCTCCGGAGGCGAGGGTCAGCGTGGCCCAAGCGGCGTCGTCGACCGTTACATCTTCGAGCCCGCTAGCGGAACCATTAGTGCCGGGGCGGCGGTCCACGAACGTGTGCAGGCGGCCGGACACCTCGGTGACGGCATCGTCCAAGAGGAAGAGGACCTGGTCGATGGCGTGGGAGGCGATGTCGCCGAGTGCGCCGGAGCCGGCGGTTTCCTTGCGGAGGCGCCACGTCATAGGGGACTCGGCGTCGGAGAGCCAGTCCTGGAGGTAGGCGGCGCGGACGTGCCGGACCGTGCCGAGCCGCCCTTCGGCGATGAGTTCCCGGGCAAGTGCCAGGGCGGGGACGCGGCGATAGTTGAAGCCGATCATGGACTGCACGCCGTTGGCCCGGGCGGTGGCGGCCGCGGCCGCCATCAACTCGGCCTCACCCAGGGTGTTGGCCAGCGGCTTCTCCACGAGTACGTGCTTGCCCGCCTCGAGGGCGGCGATGGCGATTTCGGCGTGCATCCAGCCCGGCGCGCAGATATCGACGATGTGAATATCGTCCCGTTCAATCACCGAACGCCAGTCAGTGGCGGACTCGGCCCAGCCGTACTTGGCTGCGGCCTCTGCCACTTGGGTGGCGTCCCGGCCAACGAGCACTTTCTGCTCGAAGGCCGGGACGTCGAAGAAACTGGCCACGTTCCGCCACGCATTCGAATGGGCCTTACCCATGAAGGCGTAGCCAATGGCGGCCACGCCGAGTGGTTGACGCGTCTGGGCAGGCGTGTGGTCGGATGGGTGGGCGGGGGTGGTCATGGTGTGGTTCCTCGCAGTTCGCTTCAGTTACTAGAGTGTTGCTGTTTCCGGTGCCCAGTCCTCAGGGACGGCCGCCGAAGCAGGTGCGTTGCTGATGACATCCACGAACGTGCCCGATTCCACGGATTCAGCGATCGAGACCATGCTGTCCAGCACGTGGTAGGCGAGATCGCCCGTGGCCCGGTGTGCGGTGCCGGCACGCAAGGCGCGGGCCATGTCCAACACCCCCAGGCCGCGGCCGTTGGCCGGCCCGGTGGCAGGGATGATCTCGGGTTCTTCCGCGCCCGGACGCCACAGCTTCAACTCGCCGTCGAAGTAGTTCGGGTCCGGCAATGACAGCGTAGCCTCCGAGCCCGTGATCTCCACGAAGCCCATCCGCAGGCGCGGCGACTCGAAGCTGAACACGCTGTGCGAGGACTGGCCGCCCTCGAACTGCGCCATCGCGGACACATGCGTGGGGACCTCGACGGCGAATTCCTCGCCGGCCTTGGGCCCGGAACCGATCACGCGGGTCGCCTTGGCAGAGGAGCCAACGGCGGCCACCTTGCGGATGGAGCCGAAGGTCTGGACCAGTGCGGTGAGGTAGTACGGGCCCATGTCGAACAGCGGACCGGCGCCGTGCTGGAACAGGAACGCCGGGTTCGGGTGCCAGGACTCGGGGCCGGGCGTCTGGAACGTGGTCATACCGGTCAACGGGGTGCCGATGTCCCCACGTTCGATGATCCGGCGGGCCGTCTGAAGGCCCGCACCCAGGAACGTGTCCGGGGCGGTGCCCAGGCGGATACCGGCGGCGTCTGCTGCCTTGAGCAGGCCAAGTCCGGACTCGCGGTCCAGTGAGAAGGGCTTCTCAGTCCACACGTGCTTGCCCGCGTTCACCGCAGCGGTGGCCACCTCGACGTGCGCTGCCGGGATGGTCAGGTTCACGATGATTTCGACGTCGGGATGATTCAGTGCCAGCTCGGGCGCACCGAACTCCGGGATCCCGTATTCCTTGGCCCGTGCTTCGGCGGCCTCGACGAAGAGGTCCGCGATCACCAGGACCTTCAGGTCGGGGAAAACCGTGAGGTTGTCCAGGTACTGCTTGCTGATGTTGCCCGCGCCGATGACGGCTACACCGACGGGACCTTTGCGGGTGGAGGGAGCGAAGCTCATGCCTTGGCCTCCTGGGAAACGGCGCTTTCTGCTGCTTCGGCGCTGGCCGCGGCGGTCAGGTAGTTCAGGCTTTCGGTGATGCCCTGGAAGATGTCTCCGGAGTAGTCGTCGAATTCCACCACGCCAACCTCCAAGGACTTGGCAGCTGCGATGACATCCAGCACAGGAATGGTGCCTTGGCCGGCGGGCTGCTGGGCCTTGGTATCGGTGTTCCCCGGGCCGTCCTTGATGTGGATGAGTTTCACGCGGTCGCCGAGGCGGGCCAGGAGTTCCACGGGATCCTGGCCGCCAACGGCCACCCAGTACGTGTCCACTTCGAGGACGAGTTCCGGATCCAGCAGTCCTTCGAAGTATTCCAGGGCGGTCTTGCCCTCGATGGTGGACTCCAGCTCCCAGGCATGGTTGTGGTAACCCACGCGGATGCCGTACTCAGCGCCTTTCTTGGCTGCGGCGTTGAGCTTGGCTGCCGTGGCATGGATGGTTTCGGCGTCCTGCCAATGCTCGGCCGGGAGGAAGGGATCGATCACGGTGGTGATGCCCAGTTCCTTGGCGGCCGCGAAGATCTCGTCCTGATCCTGCGTCAACAGGGGTGCGTGGCCGGAAGGCGCGGTCAGTCCGTTTTCCTTTAACGCCGCGCCCAGCTCGGAAGCGGTGGCCACGAAGTTGTACGGCTCAACCTGTGTAAAGCCGATCTCGGCCACCTTCTTGATGGTTCCAGGCAGGTCCTCCTGGATGGCGTTCCTGAGGGTGTACAGCTGGAGTGAATACGACATTGGGTTCCTTTTCGGGAGTGGGTGTTTCCGGGAATTCAGGGACTTGGCGCCAGTCTAGTTAGCGCCCGGCGAGGGAGCCACCGATTCCGCCGACGCTGAAGTACTTGTTCAGTGCGGCGAAGACGATGATCGGCGGAAGCATCATCACCACGGCCAGGGCCATCACGGATGTCCAGTCGGTGGCGTTCTGTTGGAAGAACGATTGGACGCCCATGGGAAGGGTGAAGATCTCGTTGGATCGAAGGAACACGATGGCTACCAGGTAGTCGTTCCACGCCAGCAGGAAGGCGAAGATGGCGGTGGAGAGGATGCCTGGCAGTGAGTTCCGGAGCACCACTTTGGTGAAGGACCCGAACACCGAGCAGCCATCAATCCAAGATGCTTCTTCGAGGCTGATGGGGATGGAATCGAAATAGGCGGCCATCATCCAGGTGGCCACGGTCATGGTGGAGCCGACGTAGATGATGGTGATGCCCAGCAGGTTGTCCACCAGGCCCATGCCTGCGAAGAGGATGAACAGTGGGACCACTGAGGTGATGATGGGCAGGGACTGCATGACGAACAGCAGCAGGGAGTAGCCGGAGACTGCTTTGGACCGGCCACGGGAGAGGACGTATCCGGCGGGTGCGGCCACGGCGACGGAGACCACCACGGTGGAGAGCGTGGTGACCAGGCTGTTCTGCAGCCAGGTCGCGGCGAGCGTCCCATTGAAAACGTTGGCAAGGTTCTCGAACGTGAACCCGGTGGCCGTACTGTTCACACCGGGAGTGAAGGCCAGCACCACGGTCACCATGATGGGGACCAGGACGATCACGGTGATGGCCAGGATCAGGGCGAACCGCCACCAGCGTCCGCGCATGCCGGCTTCGGAGAGGACGCGGCGGGTCTTGCCGGTGTCGGTGATGCCGAGGGCCGGGCCGGATTCGGGGTGGGCGTGGAGTACAGCGCTCATTATTCGACGCTCGACTTTCGGATCTGGCGGTACAGGATGACGGAGATGACTACCAGGGTCATGGTCATGAGGAAGGCGATGGCCACACCGGGGCCGGTGGCGAAGTCCTGGAAGACGGTGCGGTAGGCAAGGACCACCAGGGAGGTGGTGGCGCTGACGGGGCCGCCGCCAGTGAGCAGGTAAATGGTGGGGAAATCGTTGACGCAGAAGATCGTCATGAGGATCCAGCTGATGTAGGTGGAGCGGGCGATCAGCGGGAGGGTGATCTGGGTGAACTGCTGCCAGGGGCTGGCACCGTCCATGCTGGCCGCTTCGTAGACAGTGGTGTCCACCGAGGCCAGGGCCGCGGAGATCATCATCATCATGAAGGGGAAGGACACCCAGACCTTGAACACCATCACGGTGATGGAGGCCAGGGTGGGATCTGCCAGGAACAGCGGGGTCCCCAAGCCGAGGCCCCGGAAGATCGAGGGGATCAGGCTGTCAGGGGTTGCCACCAGCCAGTTCCAGGCCGTGGAGGAGACCACGATCGGCACAACCCACGGCAGGAGCAGCAGGACTTTGAAGGTGTTCCCTGCGGGGATCTTGGTCCTCAGCAACAGGGCGAGCCCCAGGCCCACCAGCCACGAGCCGAACACGCCAACAATGGTGAACCAGAGGGTGAACTGTGCTGCTTTCCAGAACGCGGGCGAGGACAGGACGTTGGCGAAGTTCTCGCCGCCTACGAAGTTTCCGGTCTGGAGCAGGTCGCCGTCGTGGGTGGCTTGTACTGCGGCGTGGATCAGCGGGTAGCCGTGGATCAGGACGAGCAGGACTACGGAGGGAATCAGGAGCCAGAAGAAGGTGCGCGTGGTTTGCGCGCTGAGCTTGCTCTTACGTCTTCCCGGGGAGGCCCCCGATCCGCCGGGGGCGAGCCCCCGGCGGGCCCGGGACAGGCCTGATGGTGCGGTGGTGGATGTCATGGCCGGTCCCGTTCTACTTCTTCAGGACCGATTCGAGGCCGGACTGGAAGGCCTGCAGTGCGCTCTTGGCATCTGCTGCCTGGCCGGTGAGGATCGACTGGCTGAACTGGTTCAGTGCCTGGCCGCCGTCCAATGCTGCGAGGTTGGCGTTGAGGGTGCTGCCCTGGGATGCGAAGGTCTTGGCGATGGGCTGCCAGTCCTTGACGATCTTCACGTTGTTGGGATCGTCGGCGAATTCAGGAATTTCGGTGATCGACTTGAACACCGGAAGCGCGGACATGAGCTTCTGCTTCCACAGTTCCTTAAGCTGACCCAAGTAGTAGACCAGGAACTCTTCGGAAGCTTCCTGCGAGGGGGTGTTCTTGTACATCATGATGTTGTTCGGGAACACGATGGTGGCCTTGTCGCCATGCGGGCCGGTGATGGGGTCGGCCACCAGCAGGTCACCTGAGGTGTCGCCTACACGTTGCGGAACGTTGACCTGGAAGAGGCCGAATCCAGCCTTGCCGTCCTTCCACTGCGCGGACATGTTGTCCGTGGTGTAACTGACGGCGGCGGGATCCACGATGCCGTTGGATACCAGTTCGCGGACAAACTCAATCGCCTCCACGTTGCGGTCGTTGAGCAGGTCCAGCTCGCCGTCCTTGTTCCAAACGCCGCCGCCGTTGTTGACCATCATCATGATCATGGAGTGGTTGCCGTAGTTGTTGCCCGAGCCGGCACCGGTGGCGAAGCCGAACGCGCCCACCTTCTTCAGGGCCTTGCCGGCCTCAAGGAGGGACGGCCAGTCCGTGGGGAGTGAGACTCCGGCCTTCTCGAACAGGGACTTGCGGTACCAGAACACGCGCATGTCCAGCTGCCACGGCACGGCGACGTAACCCTTGTCTGACTTGAACGGATCCAGCACGCCGGGAAGGAAATCGTCGAACTGGCCGTTGGACTTCAGCTTCTCAATGACCTTGTCCGCGTACGCGATCTGGCCCTGCTGCTCAAACTGGAAGGCCTGGAAGCCGCCACCGGTGGATACTGCCGGGCCGGTCTTGGACGCGATGGCCGAGGAGAAGGTTTGGTAGAAGTTGTTCCACTGGATGATCTGGTAGTTGGCCTTGGCGTTGTTGGCACCTGCGAAGCCTTCAGCGATCTTCTTGGCGGAGTCGTTGTATGCGGGCGTTGCCCAGGGCATGTCCCAGAACTTGACGGTCCCACCGGCGCCGCCGCCTCCTCCGCCCTGGGTGGCTGAGCCGCCGCCGCAGGCGGCCAATAGCGGCACTGAAGCCGCCGCCGCGGTCAGGCCGAGGAAACCGCGGCGGGAGAAGGAACGGGAGGCTGCGGACTGAACATTCATAGTGATTCCTTTCGGGACAGGCAACGCTGCGAAGCGTTTTTCAGAGCCGGTCCAGCTCAACTTTGAGTAGGGCAATGCGTAGTGAATGACTGGTAGTGCTGTTTGTTGTAAAGCTCGGGTTAGGAAAGGGCTGTGATGGATTCCGTGAGCGCCGCGAAGCGGTGCAGATCGGAGGGACTGGTGCCGGCGTCGAGGTGTCGCTTGAGCCGGCGCCACGTGGCGCGGTGAGCAGATTCGTAGATCGTGGGAAGAAGCAGCTCGCCGTGAGGTCCGGTGACCTTGACCGTTGCCGGCCAGGCAGCCACCGGTTCCGGCAGCGTGACGCTGACGCCGCCGTCGTCGGTCAACAGGCGGAGGTCCAGCGCCGCCGGGCGTGCGTTCGACACCACGCCCTGGATGGCAACCGGCGCACCGTTGGCGAGGACCGCCGTGGTGGTGTAGCCGTGAGGTCCGCGGCTGAGGTGCCGGAGGTTCGCCAGCGGACCCGCAATGCGGACGACGGCGGCAAGATGGTCCGCGAACAACTCGCCGGAGTCGGTTCCCACGGCTGCTGTGGCTACCGTGTCGAGGAGGGCCGCGCGGCCGGACATGGAACGGACTGCGTCTTCGGCCGCAGGGATGGCCGGGTTGGAGGCCCAGCGCTGGTCGAGGACCACCACAGTGTTGTGTCGTGCGGCGGCTTCAGCCAGGGTTCCAACGCCTTCTGGCGCAGGGTTGACCACTATTACGGCGCGGGCTCCAGCGGTGATGGCTTCCGCGGCATCAGCAGCCCAACCTGGCTGTCCGGAGATGACATGGACGTCGGATTGGTTGGTGCCGGCAGCCGGGCCGAAGGACTCGGGAAGGGAAGCCACTGCCAGTGCCACAGCGCCAGCCTCCTGCGCCTCGGGAGTGGCCCGGACGGTGTACTGCTTGATGCCGTCGGTGGCGCTCATGCGTGGGCTCCTTCGGCAACAGCGTGCTGGCTTTCGACGTTGGCCACCGTGGCATCGGCAATGTCCAGTGCGAAGGTGAGATCGTCAATCAGCGTTTGCGCAGACGGTGGCTGCTTGGTGCCGGCGGCCAAGGCAGCGAGTTCACGCCATTCACCTTCATAGCCGTTGTGTTCGAAGGGCCCGTGCACCGTTGTCTGCGAACCACGGGTGAAGGTTGCCACGGCGGAGCCGGCCTGGACGTAGGACGGCGTGAAGTCGATGCGGAGGGCAGCGTGGTCGGAAAAGGCCTCGAAGCTCCACTCCGGTTTCCAGGTGTTGTTCATGGCTGCGCGGAGTTCGATGGTCCGCGTGGGGGTGCGGAGTGAGATGACATAGCCGAAGGGGCGGACATGGCGTGCCTCCAGCACCTCTACGTCCTTGAAGTCCGGAGTGAACCTGCGGATCAAAGGGAGGTCGTGAATGGCTAAGCCCATGACGCCGCCGCGGAGTGCGCCCTTGATGACTTCGGGGTCCGTGTAGTCCGGAGTGCCGCCGGCCGGACGGGTGATGATCTCTGTGGCGAAGTCTTCAAAACGTGCGTTGGGCGGAAGGACGATCGAGGAGCGGATGGTGTGGGCCGTTTCCGGCAGGTCATCCCAGTTCTCTTGGGCGGCAAGCCAGCCCGGATCAAAGGTGTGCATGGCGCCCACGATGATGGGCACGCCGGTTTCGGCGCTGACGGCGGCGATCTGCGCGGCTTCTTCGGCATTCATGGCGAAGGGCTTCTCGCAGAGGACCGCCTTCTTTCCGGCGCGGCAGGCGGCGATGACCTGTTCGGCGTGGAACTGGTGCGGGCTGCAGATGGCCACGATGTCCACAGCGGGGTCGCCGAGGAGTGCGTCGATGCTGGTGCTGTGAGTGGCACCGACCCGGGCTGCAACGGACTCAGCTACGGCGGGGTCCACATCCATGATGTGGCGGACAGTGAGGATCTCGCCCAGTCGGGCGAGGGATGGCAAGTGGATGGCCTGGGTGACCGGGCCGGCGCCGAGGATGCCAACACCCATGGGTTGGGGAAGTGCCTGCTGCGGTGCCTGTGGCTGGCTGGACAAGTTCAGTTACCTCTTCGTAAGCGGACTGATGTGCTGCTCATCACAACCTAGAGGGACTTTTGACGAGCGTCAAGCAAAAGTCGAAATATTGCCGACAAACTTCTGCTGCATGACACGCATAAGCAATCGTGCTTCACTAAAGGCATGACAACCGCCACCACTCACGACGCCGGAAATGCCTCCGTCCAGGAGGCCGGTAATCTCTCGCGTGCTGGCGATCTCTTCCAACTCCTCCGCGACGGCCAAGCCCGCACACGGGCCGAACTCGCAGTCACCACCGGGCTGGCCCGCTCAACGGTCGCTTCCCGCATCGACGCCCTCATCACTTCCGGACTGGTAGGCCCCGCAGGTGAGGCGAGCTCCAGCGGCGGCAGGCCGCCGTCGCGCTTTGCCTTCAACCCCGCCGCGCGCGTCGTCCTGGCCGTCGACGTCGGAGCCACCCACGTGATTGTTGCCGTCACCGACCTCAGCGGCAGCATCCTCGCCGAGCGGCGACTTGCACAAGAAGTTGCCGACGGACCCGAGGTTGTCCTCGGCCGCGTCGTCTCCGCAGGCCGTGAACTCCTTACCGAGGCGGGCCGCGAACCCGGCGACCTCGCGGGCATGGGCATCGGTCTGCCCGGGCCCGTAGAGCACGACACCGGGCGGCCCGTGAAACCGCCCATCATGCCGGGATGGGACGGATTCGACGTCGTCACGTACGTCCAGCGTTCGCTGCCTGTTCCCGTCCTGGTGGACAACGACGTCAACATCATGGCCCTCGGCGAACGAACCGCGTACTGGCCGGACCACGACAACTTCCTGTTCATCAAGGTGGCCACCGGCATCGGCGCGGGCATCATCAGCAGCGGTGAACTGCAGCGGGGCGCCAACGGCACCGCCGGCGACCTCGGCCACGTCCGTGTTCCCCGCGGCGACGACGTCCTCTGCCGATGCGGCAACCACGGCTGCCTCGAAGCACTCGCCTCAGGTCCCGCCGTCGCGCGTCAACTTCAATCCCAAGGGCTGGAAGCTTCCACCGGTGCCGATGTCCTGCGGCTGGTGGGCGAAGGAAATCTGCAGGCCATTCAGGCGCTGCGGCAGGCGGGACGCGATGTTGGTGATGTCCTGGCAACCGTGGTCAACCTGCTCAACCCGTCCATGATCATCATTGGCGGCAGCGTAGGAGAAGCCGGCGAACACCTCGTGGCCGGCATTCGGGAAGTGGTCTACCGGCGCTCCCTGCCGCTGGCCACAACGCACCTGCGCATCGGCATTTCCATGGCCGGCGACCGCGCCGCCATCCTGGGTGCCAGCCAAATGGTCACCCAGTATGTCCTGTCCCCGGCAGTGATTGAGGCCACGCTCCAAGCGACGGGCTAAGCCTTGTTTGGTGCCGGATCACGGGCAGTGGCGTGATAGCAATGAAAGTGATGTCTACTTTCTTTGCCAAAATTCCCCGCGGCTGGTTGATCCTCGCATGCATCGGCCTCATCGCCCTCAACATGCGCGGACCCTTTGTGGCCGTGGCCCCCGTGGTGGATTCCCTGCGTCAGGACCTGGGGTTCTCGCCGGTGGAACTCGGGCTGCTGACCGGCATTCCCGTACTCTGCTTCTCCCTCGCGTCCCCTTTGGCCTCGCTGGCCGGACGACGCCTCGGAGCTGAATTCGCCGTGATGCTGACGCTGCTCGGTGTGCTGGCCGGGGTGGTGATCCGCTCCAGTGGCGACAGTGCCTTGGTCATGGCCGGCACGGTCATCATCGGTGTGGCCATCACCATCGGCAACATCGCGGTGCCACTCATCATCCGGCGCGACTTTGCGCCAAGGCGTCAGGCAACGGCCATGGGTGTGTACACCGCTGCCCTCAACATCGGCTCGTTCCTCACTTCGGTGGCGACTGCACCCCTGGCTGAGCTGGTGGGGTGGAGGCTGGCCCTGGCCGCGAGCGCCCTGTTGTCGTTGGCGGCCATCCTGTTCTGGGTGCCCACTGTGGGGGCGCGCCGGGCCTTTGTTCCGGCAGCTGTTCCTGTTCCTCCGGCGTCCTCGTCCGGCCCCGTTGCGGGTGTGGGCTGGTTGACGGTGGGCCTCACACTCGGCTTCGCGGGGCAGGCCTTTTCTTACTATGGCGTCACCGCGTGGCTGCCCAGCTTCCTGTCCGACGAACTCGCCATGGGCACCGCCGAAGCCGGTGCAGGGTCCTCGCTGTTCCAGATCTTCGCGATCGTGGGCGGCTTGGGCGTGCCGCTCCTGGCCCGCTTCGCCAGTACGACGACGGTGGCGGTCACCTTGAGTGCGATGTGGCTGACGGTTCCCGTGGGCTTGCTGCTGGCGCCTTCGCTGTGGTGGTTGTGGTCCTCGCTGGGCGGCGTTGCCCAAGGTGGGGGTATCACGGTGATCTTCATAGCCATTATCAAGTTCGCGCAATCCCAGGCCGCCGCCGGCAAGATGTCCGCCGTGGTGCAAGGGGTGGGCTACTGCTTCGCTGCCTTGGCTCCCACGATTATTGGCTATGTGCACAGTGTTACCGACGGCTGGACGGTGCCGTTGTTCGTGATCCTCGGCTCGGTGCTCGCGTTCTGCGTGTCCACCACGTTGTCCGTGCGCTGGGTGGCCCGGCAGGGTTAGCTCTTCCGGTCCGATTCGATGGTTCCCTGCTGAACGTGCCGTGCGCACGGCATGGTGCGCAGGGAACCCCCGGAATGGGGCGCTGGGCACAGAGAAGCCCCGCTGCTGGGCTGCCTCCCCGGCGGTCGGGGTCACTTGTTGCGAAGAGTGCAGGCAGCCCAGCGTCGGGGCTTGATGTGTCGCTTCCTCAGGTCCTGGACCTAGGCGGCGACGAGTTCCTCTTTTGTGGCCTCTTCCTTGGCCTCGGTGAGGAAACGGGCGTACGCGGGGATGGTCAGGAAGGTGGGGAATTCTTCGGCCAGGGTGACTTCCTCGAAGATGGCGCGGGCATCAGCGAAGCGGTCCCCGTCGAAGCGTTCCAGCCGGGCGAATTCCTCGTCCAGCAGGTCCTCCACCCATTCACGGGTGATGACGTCGCCGTTCTCGATGATGGCGTGGGAGTGGATCCACTGCCAGAGCTGGGACCGGGAGATCTCGGCTGTGGCGGCGTCTTCCATGAGGTTGTGGATTGCCACCGCACCGTTGCCGCGCAGCCAGGACTCGATGTAGCGGATGCCTACCTCGATGTTCAGGCGCACCCCGCCCTCGGTGATGGTGCCCTCCGTGCTGGCGATGTCAATCAGCGCGCGGTCATCGGGGGTGACGTCCTCGCGGCTGCGGTCCAGCTGGTTGGGCCGGTCTCCGAGAATTGAGTCGAACACCTCGCGGCATACCGGCACCAGGTCCGGGTGAGCCACCCAGGAGCCGTCAAAACCGTCGTTGGCCTCGCGGGTCTTGTCCGCACGTACCTTCTCGAACGATGCCTGGTTGGCGGCCTCGTCCTTCCGGTTCGGGACCGCTGCTGCCATGCCCCCGATCGCCATGGCACCGCGGCGGTGGCAGGCCCGGACCAGTTGCTCGGTGTAGGCGCGCATGAAGGGCTGGGTCATGGTCACCTGGCCGCGGTCCGGGAGCACGAAACGCGGTCCGCGGGTACGGAAGTTCTTGATCAGCGAGAAGATGTAGTCCCAGCGGCCGGCGTTCAAACCGCTCGCATGGTCCCGGAGTTCGTACAGGATTTCTTCCATCTCAAACGCGGCCGTGATGGTTTCGATCAGCACGGTGGCGCGGATGGTGCCCTGCGGGATACCCAGCAGATCCTGGGCCAGGACGAAGATGTCGTTCCACAGCCGGGCTTCGAGGTGGTTCTCAATCTTCGGCAGGTAGAAGTAGGGACCCTTGCCCTGGGCCAGCAGGCGGCGGGCGTTGTGGAAGAAGAACAGGCCGAAGTCCACAATGCCGCCGGCGATCGGCTTGCCGTCAATGAGCATGTGCTTCTCCGGCAGGTGCCAGCCACGCGGACGGACCACAATGGTGGGCAGGTCCTCGGCGGACTTGAGCTTGTACTCCTTGCCCTCAGGGGACGTGAAATCAATCCGACGCTCCAAAGCATCAGTCAGGTTCAGCTGGCCCTGGATGACGTTCCGCCACGTCGGCGTGGACGAATCCTCCATGTCAGCCAGCCACACCTTCGCACCCGAGTTCAGGGCGTTGATGGTCATCTTCTTATCCACCGGACCCGTGATCTCCACGCGACGGTCCTCCAAACCCGGTGCCGGGGGAGCGACGCGCCACGACGGATCATTCCGGATACCCTCAGTTTCCGGGCGGAACCGCGGATCCTGGCCGGCGGCGATCTGCCCACGACGTGTGTGCCGTGCCTGCATCAGCTCCTGACGACGATCCGCCGTAGCCCTGTGCAGCTTGCCGACGAACTCAAGCGCATCCGGTGTGAGGACCTCGTTCTGCCGGCAAATGGGCTGCGCGGTGATGGTGATGCCATTGATAGTGAAGTTGTCAGTGAAGCTGTTCATTGGAGTGTCCTTTCGGGGACCCAACTGAGTCGCAGTAGATGCCGTTTTGGACGTTCATAACGGCATCTACTGCTACTTGGATGGGGAAGTTTTTAGTGGAACTGGCCCTCTTCGGTCGATCCGACCAGTGCGAGGGTGGATGCGTTCGGGTTGAGCGCGGTTGCGATGTCGTCGAAGTAGCCGGTGCCGACTTCGCGCTGGTGCTTGGTGGCGGTGTAGCCGCGGGACTCGGAGGCGAATTCCTTCTCCTGGAGCTCGACGTACGCGCTCATGCCTTCACGGGCGTAGCCGTGGGCGAGGTCGAACATCGAGTAGTTCAGGGCGTGGAAGCCGGCCAGGGTGATGAACTGGAACGTGAAGCCCATGGCACCGAGTTCGCGCTGGAACTTCGCGATGGTGGTGTCATCCAAGTGCTTGCGCCAGTTGAAGGACGGGGAGCAGTTGTAGGAGAGCATCTGGTCCGGGAACTCGGCCTTGACCGATTCGGCGAACTTGCGGGCCAACTCCAGGTCCGGGGTGCCGGTCTCCATCCAGATGAGGTCGGAGTACGGTGCGTAGGCCTTGGCGCGGGCGATGCAGGGTTCGATGCCGTTGCGGACCTTGTAGAAGCCCTCTGCGGTGCGAACCGGCTGTCCTCCTTCGCGGAGGATGAATTCCTGGTCGCGCTCGTCAACGTCGGAGGTGATCAGGGTTGCTGCTTCGGCGTCGGTGCGGGCGATGACCACCGTCGGGGTGTCGGCGACGTCGGCTGCCAGGCGGGCTGCGTTCAGGGTCCGGATGTGCTGCTGGGTGGGGATGAGGACCTTGCCGCCCAAGTGGCCGCACTTCTTTTCGGAAGCGAGCTGGTCTTCCCAGTGCACGCCCGAGGCACCTGCGGTGATCATGGATTTCATGAGCTCGTAAGCGTTCAGCGGGCCACCGAAACCGGCTTCGGCGTCGGCGACGATCGGGACCAGCCAGTCTTCAACGGTCTTGACGCCCTCGGCATACTCGATCTGGTCTGCGCGGAGCAGGGCGTTGTTGATGCGGCGGACAACCTGGGGTACCGAGTTGGCCGGGTACAGGGACTGGTCCGGGTAGGTCTGGCCCGAAAGGTTGGCATCAGCTGCCACCTGCCAGCCGGAAAGGTAGATGGCGCGGAGGCCGGCCTTGACCTGCTGAACGGCCTGGTTGCCGGTCAGTGCTCCGAGGGCGTTGGTGTAGCCGCCGGTGGGAGCTTCCTCGGTGAGCTGCTTCCAGAGTTTCTCCGAGCCGCGGCGGGCCAGGGTGTGCTCTTCGGAGACGCGACCGCGGAGACGGATGACGTCTGTGGCCGAGTAATCACGGGTGACGCCTTCCCACCGCGGGTTGGCGGACCATTCAAGTTCCAGCGCTGCGGCCTGCTGCTCTGCGGACTGCTCTGCGGGTTCAAATGAAGCGGTCATCTTGATCTCCTATGTAATGCCCGGGCCGGCCTCCGCTGCGCCTTTGCTGCATCGGCCGGCTAACCGGGTTCTGTATTTCTTTTCGTAAGACCTACTTTTCTGCACTTCCAATGGACTTACTAGAGGAAAACAGTGGAAAGAAATGCACTTCTTCGCGTATTCTCAAGAAATGTCTCCTGTGAGCTGGAATCGTGAAGTAGCGTCGCCGTCGTTGTCCCCTGCGTCCCCCGAACTGGACGTCATCAGCCTTGGCCGCCGGGTGCGCCATCTGCGCAAGCAGGCTGGACTGACGCTGGACGACTTGAGTGCCGCCGTCGGGACCGCACCAAGCCAGCTGAGCCTGATCGAAAACGGCAAGCGCGAACCCAAGTTGGGGCTGCTGCAGCAGCTCGCCGCGTCCCTCAACGTGAGCATCGATCAGCTGCTGGGGGCCGAGCCGCCGAGCCGCAGGGCGGCCCTGGAAATCGAGTTGGAACGGTACCAGCGCGGGCCGCTGTATGAGTCCCTGAACCTGCCGAAAATCCGCATCAGCTCGCGGCTTCCACTCGATGTTCTGGAGTCGCAGGTGGGGCTGCTTCAGGAGCTCGAACGCAAACTTAACGAGCAGGTGGCGACGCCGGAAGAAGCCCGCCGCGCGAACGGCGAGTTGCGTGCCATGATGCGCGAGCGCGGTAACTATTTCCCCGAGTATGAAGCCGAGGCGCAGAAGGTCCTCAAAGGGGTTGGCTACACCGCTGGTCCGCTCAGCCAGCACGTCATTGCGGACATTGCCGAGAACCTCGGGTTTTCCTTGCATCACGTGGGCGATCTGCCGCACTCCACACGGTCCGTGACCGATTTGAAGAACCGCAGAATTTATCTGACGCAGAACCAGCGGCAGGATCACGATCCCCGGTCTGTTTTGCTGCAGGCACTGGGACACTATGTCCTGGGGCATGAAACTCCCCGGAACTACGGAGATTTCCTGGCCCAGCGCGTGGCCACCAACTACTTTGCCGCGGCGCTGTTGCTACCGGAGCAGGCCACAGTGGAGTTCCTGCAGAAGGCAAAGGCCGCCAAGGAGATTGCCGTGGAGGACATCCGCGACGCCTTCGCTGTGTCTTACGAAACCGCTGCGCACCGTTTCACCAACCTGGCCACCAAGCACCTGGGCATCACCACCCACTTCCAGAAGACCCACCAGTCCGGCATCATCTACAAGGCCTACGAGAACGATGGCGTGGCCTTCCCGCAGGACCACACGGGGGCCATTGAGGGGCAGCCGTCGTGCAAGGCATGGACATCGCGGGCCGTGTTCGATGTGCCGGACAAATTCAGTGCCTACAGCCAGTACACGGACACGCCGTCGGGCACGTACTGGTGCACGGCCCGTACTGAGCGCTCGGCTGCCGGTGAATTCTCGCTGAGCATCGGCGTGCCCTACCAGCATGTGAAATGGTTCCGAGGCCGCGAGACCACCGCGCGTGCCACATCAAACTGTCCGGATCCCACCTGCTGCAAGCGCCCCCCGGCATCTTTGGCGAACGAGTGGGCCGGCAACGCCTGGCCCTCCGCCCGCGCGCACTCACACCTGCTGGCCGCTATGCCTCCCGGCGCGTTCCCCGGCGTGGACGAGACCGAGGTGTACAGCTTCCTGGCGGCCCACTCCGAGCGCTGACCCCCTGGATTGGACGCTCTCTCACGTCCCGCGTGCTTGGGGTCGGCGCTCTCTCACGTCCCGCGTGGTTGGGGCCGGCGCTCTATCACGTCCCGCGTGGTTGGGGCCGGCGCTCTCTGGATAGAAGCCGCCGTCGTTGGGGCGGGCGCTCTCTGGATAGCCGCCGCCGTCGAGCCGTGACGCCCAGTAAGGGGAACGCCAGCACGTCGGTGCGTCACATGACGGTGAGCCGCAGTGGACTCCTACCCCTTAGGCAGAAATACGCCATCCCGAGTACGCCTCTGTAGCCCTCTTCATATGCAGCGCGCTGTTCCTCATATCGCTGACGGACGTGCTCTGCAGCGGGATGTTCGGCATCATGTGCTTCCAGCCAACGGGTAAACCTTTCGCGATACCCGGCCTCGAAAACGTCCCACTCCTGAATGCTTGCCTGGTCGTGATCTACCACCTCGAAACCGGCGGCGCGGATCTGCTCGCGCAACGCATCCTCCGTTAGGTACTCGTCATCACGTCCAGCCAGAGGGGCGGTGGCAGCAGGATGAGGTGTTGTTGACCAGATTGCCTCGCCGTAGACGAGTCGGCCGCCCGGACGCACCAGTGCTCGAAGGGCGCGCAGGGCTGCGGCGTAGTCGAGCGGCTGCGCCTCCTCTACTGGCGGCCCCCAGATTTGGCTCGCGCCGATGCAGATGACAGCGTCCGCGGCGACATCCTCGGCTTCCAGCCCCGGCATCGAATCAAACGTCGCTCTGTCGAGCAGCCCACGAGTCAATGCTTGTTGCCTCGCTCGGTCGATGGACACTGAAGCACAGTCCACTCCGCGTCCCCGTGCCTGCGGGGCCGACGTCAATACCCTAAGCAGTAGTTCACCCCATCCGCACCCCATGTCCAGAACCTCAGCCGGGGCAGGGTCGGACAGGAACGCCACAAGGTGCGCAGCGCGTTCTTCGGAGAGCGGGGTAAGCCAGGTAAGAGACTCGTAGAGGGGCGGCAGTTCAAGCGAGGTACTGTCGGTCACTCAATGATGTTCTCACGATTCACGGAAGCTACTGCTTGTCCGTGAGCCTGCGAAGTTCTGCCTGAACGTACCCTCAGGGATGAGCGAGGATCAGGCGGCCCACCAGCACGGCCGCAGCCTCAACAACCTCGTCGGCCTCGCGCTTGGATGCGCTGAGGGCCACTTCCTGTCCGGCCACCGTGATGATGTCCGTGATCACGGCTACGGTGAGGCGGCCCAGGGTGTCGTCACTGGCACCGAGGAGCACGGAGTTCTGCCGGACCCACTCGCGTCCGCGTTCGCGCCGGAGAACCTCGAAGCCCGGGGGAGTGTCGCCCTCAATGAACACACGCTCCAGGCCCCGGTGTTTCCAGGTGTAGTCGAAGTAGCTGCGGCTGCCTACGTTGAACAGGGCGAGGGGATGGTCCTCGCCGGCTTTCCTCGCTTTGGCCACAGCGGCTGCCACCAGGCGCTCGTGCTCATTTTGGTAGTCGTTCCACAGTGCGAGGAAGAGCTCGGTCTTGCCCCCGAAGTGGTGGTAGAGACTGCCCACGCTGGACCCGGAGCGGGCCACGATGTCCGAGATGCTTGCGTCGGTGAACCCATGATCCACGAACACTTCGGTGGCCGCATCCAGCAGATTGCGTTGGGTGGCAGCGGTGCGGGTCCACTGCCAGGAGCCCGCGTTGCTGGCTACTTCGGATGTCTTGCGGACCATGCTGTGTGCTCCTCTCGCAGGCAGGACGTAGACCGGAGTGTCGAACAGCCATTTTTTGGAATCCTACCGTCCAAATAATCCACATAGCCAGCATCAAGCCTTGACTGGCCCGTGAAACACAGGAAATAATTCTGGAAGTCTGTTCTAGAAATACGTATTGCGGCATGTATCCGAATGCTGCGATTTTTGACGCGAGACGCCCCGAAACCCGGGTGCCGTTTTCACCGTCGGGCTGCAACTGGTTGAATCGCTATATAGCGCCAACTGGTCGCAGCCAAACAAGCCAGAGAGGAACGCGGCCTGATGTCCGTTTCAAGCAAGTCGTCCGGGATCACGTCGAACAGGTGGTTCAAACCCGTCGTCGTCACCGCAGGAGCCTTGGTGGTGGCACTGATCCTGGTGCTCGTTGCGCAGTGGCTCCGGACCCTTCACCCCGTGCAGCAGTTCCTCACCGACTACCCGGGGCACTCGGCAATTCCTGAAGGCACACCCATCGGCTTCCCGGCATGGCTGGGCTGGCAGCACTTCCTTAATATGTTCTTCATTGTCCTGATCATCCGTTCGGGCTGGCAGGTGCGCACCACCACCCGCCCGGCAGCCAACTGGACCCGGAACAACAAGGGCCTCATTAAGACCAAGAACCCGCCAACCAAGATCAGCCTGGATCTCTGGTTTCACCTGACGCTGGATGCGCTCTGGGTCCTCAACGGCATCATCTTCATTGTGCTCCTCTTCGCCACCGGCCAATGGCTGCGGATCGTCCCCACCAACTGGGACGTTTTCCCGAACGCCGTCTCGGCAGGACTTCAATACGCCTCGCTGAACTGGCCCGTTGAAAACGGCTGGAACAACTACAACAGCCTTCAGCTTCTGACCTACTTCATCACGGTCTTCATCGCGGCCCCGCTGGCCATCATCACGGGCATCCGGATGTCCGGGGCGTGGCCCAAGAAGGCCGCGATCAACAAGTTCTACCCCATCGAGCTGGCCCGCAAGATCCACTTCCCGGTGATGATCTACTTCGTAGCCTTCGTGATCGTCCACGTCACCCTGGTGCTGGCTACGGGGGCACTAAGGAACCTCAACCACATGTACGCCGCCAATGACGACAACACCAGCTGGTGGGGCTTCGGGATCTTCGCGGCATCCATCGTCTTCACGGCGGCGGCCTGGTTCCTGGCCCGCCCGCTGTTCCTGCGGCCCATTGCTTCGCTGATGGGCAAGGTCTCGCGCTAACCAAACGCAAAGAAACCCTCACTCAAAGACAAACAGCCGCCTCGGAAGTGATTCCGGGGCGGCTGCTTCTGCCTGTATCGACAGAAGCTAGGACAGAGCCCCACCTTGCCACAGGGCGTCAAAGGGAGCGCCGGAGGACACCCGGTTCTTGATTCCGGCCGTCACGAAAGCCTTCGCGGTGCGCGCGGCTTCCAGCGGAGTGGCACCCTTGGCCAGTTCGGCGGTCACCGCGGCAGCAAGCGAGCATCCGGCACCGGACACAGCCACTTCGCCAACCTTCGGCGCGCGCAGGACTTCCAGGGTCTCACCGTCGTAGTAGACGTCGACGGCGTCCGGGCCTTCCAGCCTGACCCCGCCTTTGGCGAGGACTGCTGCGCCGCTGATCTGGTGGATGCGGATGGCTGCAGCTTTGAGCGACTCTTCGTCGGTGATGGTGAGTCCGGACAGCGACTCGGCTTCGAAGTGGTTCGGCGTGACGAAGGTGGCTAGAGGCAGGATCTGCGCCTTCAACGCCTGGTCGGTGTCCAGGGCGTGGCCCGGCTCTTGGCCTTTGCAGATCAGGACCGGGTCCAGCACCACATTGGCGAACGAAGCATCAGTCAGCGCTTTCTCCACGGTGCTGATGGTTGCCGGGCTTCCGAGCATGCCGATCTTCACCGTGTCCAATACCGAAGGTGCGCCGGAGGCGGCACCATAGGCCGCCGTCGTCGCTTCCAGTTGGTCCGCGATGACCTGCTGGTCCACCGGCACAAAGCGGTGGTTCCAGTTGTCCTTCGGGTTGAAAGACACGATGCACGTGAGGTTCGCGATGCCGAACACTCCGAGTTCCTGGAAGGTTTTGAGGTCTGCCTGCGCGCCGGCGCCACCGGTCGCTTCGGAGCCGGCGATGGTCAGGGCAATGGCAGGGGCAACGGCAGAAGTCATGACACCATTTTGGCAGTTGCTCCGGTTCGACTCCTAAACGAGGCTAGCCGTGCAACGTCCGGTAGGCGGCCTCGGCGGCCGGATGCAGCGGGATACCCGCGGTGTTGATGAGGGTTTCCGGACTCAGGAACTGGACGCCGGTGCTCGACGTCGGAACCAGGTGCTGAGCCTGCTCCACCAGCAACTCCACTGTCCGCCGAACAACATGATCGGCCAGGTCCCTGCGGCACAGGAGCAGGTTTGCAACGCCCACTGTCCACACGGCGGGAGCGTTACCGTAGCTGTTGGCGGGGATCAGCACGCGGTCGTAAAAGAACCCCGACTCCGCGCGCGTTGCCGGGATGAGCTCGGAAATATCCAGGAGCCGAAGGCCAATGTCCTTCGCTGCGGCCGCGATGGGAGCGGTGGGCACCCCTCCCGATTGGATCATCACGTCAATCGAACCGTCCTGCAGTGAAGCCAGCGCCTGGTTCAAGCCGAGGTTCACTTGCTTCACGGTGCGGGGCGGTTCGGAAAGTCCCGCAGCTGTGATGATCCGTCCAGCGGTCAAAGTGGTCCCCGAGCCCACTTCACCCACTCCCGCGATCTTCCCGGCGAGGTCTGCGAGGGTCCGTATCCCGCTGTCCTCCCGCACGATGCAGTGGACATAGTTCTGGTACACCTTGCCCAGTGCCACAAGGTCTTCGGGTTGCGCTGGCGTCCCGGCGGGCGCTGCGGCCTGCGCTGCGGCATCGGCCAGCGCGACGGCGAGGGTCGCCTCGCCGGACACAACCCGCTGGATGTTCTCAAGGCTCCCACCAGTGGTCAGCGCGGCGGCGTTTGCGGCCACACCTTCCCGCTGCAGCAAGTCCGCGAGAAGGGTGGCGAACTCCAGGTAAAAGCCACCGGATTCACCACCGGCAACAGTGAGCTCCTTCGGCTGTTCTTCCGGCGTGCAGGCTGTGGTCGACGCGAGCAGGTTGCCGCCAATGCCCAGTGCGAAGCCTGTCTTGATGGCGATTCGCCGGGAGATCTTGGGTGCCTTAGACATGAGAACCATCCCCAGGCCCCGCAAATTCGAGTCGGGCTACCAACCCGTGTGGCTCACGCGTTTGTAGGATCAGTCGCCCACCGTTCGCCTGTGCCAGTCGCTCCACGATGGTCATGCCCAAGCCGTTGCCGGGAATCTTGTTGTGCTGCGGCGCCCGCCAGAACCTGGTGGTGGACTCAGCGAGCTGTTCGGCTGGAAGGCCGGGACCGTCGTCGGAAATTACGACGGCGGTGCCTCCGCTCGTCTGTTGGGTCGCCACCGTGATGCGGGAGCCGGGTGCGTACTTGATGGCGTTGGTGAGGAGCTCGCCCACCATGTGCGCGAGTTCGTCGGGGTCGCACACGATGTGGCCTTCGGATGCAGGGCCCTCCAACGTCAGCTCTGATCCGGCACGGTGAGCGGCCGGCGTCGCCCTTTCCACTTCGCCCTGCAGGACCGGGTAGGGATCGATGACGGCCAGACGCTTGTGCTCGGTGTGCTCCACACGGGATGACCCTTCGAAGGCGCGGTGTTCCGCCGCAGCCAGCTTCAGCACGCCGTCGAGCATTTCCTCCACCCGCTCAAGTTCCGCAACGACGCCCGCTGCCGCCTCCTTCTCCGGGTCTGAGCGCAAAGCCAGCTGCAGCAAATCGATGCGCAAACGCAGTGCGCCAACAGGGTTTCGGAGCTGATGCGAGGTATCGGCGATGAGCCGGCGCTGGGACTCCATGCTCTCCGTCACGGTGCCGGCCATGGCCGTGAAGGAGCGGCTGAGTTCGCGCAGTTCCGGCGGGCCAGCTTCCGGGAGCTGGCTGGTTTTGCCCGTGGTTTCCAACTCGTGGACAGCCTTGCTCAGTCTGTGGACAGGGCGCAGGACCCAGCCGGTGATGCGGGATGCCGCCAGCAGGAGCAGTGCACCCAACGCCAAAGCGGCAAGTACGACGACGAGCCACCGCTCCCGTAACTTCTGCCGGGCAGCATCGAGGTCCACTTCAAGGACCACCTCGCCGAGCACCTGGCTGGCGGTGCCGAAGGACCGGGAGATGATGTCCGTGCCAGATCCGAAGGCGCGGATGGGGTTGAGGGTAGTGTCGCTGAGGTTGAGGCTCGCCCGATTGAGTGCGTCCCTGGCCTCGGGCCGGTCTGCAGTGAGACCGCCGGAGCCCAGTGTCTTTTCTTGGAGCCGGATCAGGATTCCCTCACCGTACAGTTCGGAATATCGATCCATTTCGCGCTGCAGTTGGGTGGTGTCGTTGTCCTCCGCGGCATCGCTGGCCAGTTGGGCAAAACGGTTCAGGGCTGCGACGCGGTTGATTTGGAGTTCCTGGGTGAGTTCCCGGCTGGCCGACGTCAGGATCACGCTGGACACCGTTACCACGATGATCACCACCAGCAGGCTCAGGATGCCGAGGACGCGGACTTTCACGGTTGCTCGACGCGATAGCCCACGCCGCGGACGTTGATGATGAATCCAGGCAGTTGGAGCTTGGATCTGAGGCCCGTCAGGTGCACATCCAAGGACCGTGAATGCGCCACGAACGCGTCGCCCCAGAGTGCGTCCAGAATTTGTTCCCGGGTGACCACCGAGCCGGCGTTCCTGACCAGCAGACTCAGAAGGTCGAACTCAGTGGCGGTCAGGGCGAGCTGCCGTTCCCCGACGGCGGCCACGCGCCGATCGAGGTCTACTTCCAGTTCTCCGAGGACGATGTTGTGCGGGGCTTGATGGCCGGAGCGGTTGGTTCGCCGGGTCACGGCTTCGATCCGGGCGAGCAATTCCACGAGCTTCACGGGCTTGACCAGATAGTCATCTGCCCCCGAACGAAGGCCCAGGACAACGCTTCTCTCGTCGTCGCGGGCCGTCAGGATCAGGATGGGAACTGTTGTGACTTGGCGCAGCTTCCGCAGAACCTCCAAACCGTCCATGTCCGGAAGGCCAAGGTCCAGCAGGATCACCTCGTGCTGCCGGTGGGCAAGGAGTGCGTCCTCGCCGCGGGCCACCCTGGTGTGTTTGTGCCCGGCGGAAGCGACGGCTGCACTCAAGGCCGACGCCATGGCGTCGTCATCCTCGACGATGAGCACGTGCACGGGCTGGGTCCTTCGGTTCGGAGGTGGTGGTTCGGAGGTGGTGGTTCGGAGGTGGTGGTTCGCTACTAGAGCTTAACGTTGTGAGGCCCGCTCTGCGCCCTTCGGAGTATCCAAAGTGCGCAGAACGGGCCTCACAAGTCAGGCAAGTCAGGCGTTGACGCGATCCTTCATGCCGTCGTCGTCGGTTTCCTTCACAGCGCCCTTGGCCACGAAGGCGTTGCCCTGCTCCGCATCCAAGTGAGTGGGCTTCTTGTTCTTCAGCGCGAAGATGTACACCAGCAGCGAGATGAAGATCGCGGCGGTGACGTAGGTGAAGAACATGTCCACCTGACCCGACTTCTGCAGGGCCGCACCGATCAGCGGAACCGTGCCACCAAACAGCGAGTTGGCAATCGCGTAGCCGAGCCCGACGCCGAGGGCGCGGATGGATGCCGGGAACAGTTCAGCCTTCACCAGCGCGTTGATGGACGTGTAGCCACCCACCATCAGAAGGCCGCCGAACATCAGCAGGAACGCCACGAACGGATCCTTGGTTCCAGCAAGTGCGGAGAGCAACGGCCAGGTGAACAGCACCCCGGTCACACCAAACCAGATCAGCAGCGGCTTCCGGCCGATCTTGTCCGAGAGCATGCCGTACACAGGCTGCAGCAGCATGAAGATGAAGAGCGCCCAGAAATTGATCACGGAGGTGTCGGTCTTGGCGATGCCGGACGTATCGTTCATGAACTTCAGGATGAAGTTGGTGTACGTGTAGAACGCCACCGTGCCGCCGAGCGTGATGCCAATGCAGATGAGCAGCGGCTTCCAGTGCTTGGTGAACAGCAGTTTCATGGTGCCAGGCTGTGCCTCGCCCTCAACCTTGACGTGGGCTGCGCGGAGTTGATCTGCGGAAAGGGTCTCTTCCATGGAGCGGCGAAGCCAGAGAACAACAAGCGCAGCCACGCCACCCAAAGCGAAGGGAATCCGCCAGCCCCACGCCGTCAGGTCTTCCTTGCTCATGGTGTTCTGCAGGATCACCAGCACCAGGAGGGCCAGCATCTGCCCACCAATGAGCGTCACGTACTGGAAGCTCGAGAAGAAGCCGCGGCGTTTAGCCGTTGCAGCCTCGGACATGTACGTAGCGCTGGTGCCGTACTCGCCACCCACTGAGAAGCCCTGGATCATGCGGATAAACACCAGCAAAATCAGTGCCCAGAGGCCGATCACGTCCTGCGTTGGCAGGATCGCGATGGCGAAGGAGCCGGCCGACATCATGGTCACGCTGAGTGTCAGCGCAGCTTTGCGGCCCTTGCGGTCGGCGTAGCGGCCGAAGAACCAGCTGCCGATCGGGCGCATGAGGAACGACGTGGAGAAGACAGCCATCGCTTCAAGGCCTGCCTGCAGATCGTCCGAGGAGTTGAAGAAGTGCGACTGGAAATACGCCGCAAAAGCGGTATAGACATAAACGTCGAACCACTCCACGAGGTTGCCCGCGGAGCCCTTGAGGATGTTGCTCACGGCTTTACGTGTCTGGGCGGCTTCGCTCAGAGGTGCAGCTTGTTGGGTGCTCATCAATGAACCTTCCTGGACGGCAGCGTTTTGCAGCGGCCGTGTCTTGCATGAGTTCGTTCTGTCCATGAAGCTCGTGCTCATGGCGTCCTTGCGCATGGCTCTTCGTCGACTAAGAAAGGCCCTCCGGGGTGAAGAGGACATGTTCCAAACTATGGGTGATGCACGGCACAGCCCTAGCTCGCGGGGGATTTCCTAACACTTCCTTAGGTTTCGGCTTGAGTTTGGTGCGGACCTCAACCCGTGAACGTCAAGGCTCGACGGCGGCGGCTCGCCTACGCGGCACGTCGCTCTCTCACGTCCCTCGGGTTTGGCTGCGTCGCTCTCTCACGTCCCTCGGGTTTGGCTGCGTCGCTCTCTCAGTAGCTTTCCGGAACGGCCGGAGTTATCTTCGTGGCATGGGTGCAGTTCGTCGAACAACTCGCGTAGTGCTGCAGGAGGCAGCGAGGATCCCGCTGCCGCCAGGGCAGGTTGTTGGCCTGGTGCTTGATGTAGTCCTCAACCGCTTGCGCCCCATTCGCGTCGCCGAGCCCAAGGCCCGGCGCGAAGCCGCCGGTGTTGGCTTGGCATTGGTTGGCGCGGGGATCACCGGGTGGGCAGTCGCGGAGCGCCGGCGTAAAACGACCGGAAACTTTTCCTTGGGCCACCCCGAGGACCTGGTCACCAGCGGCCCCTATGCCCTGAGTCGCCACCCGATGTACCTGGGGTGGTGGCTCATCCATGGGGGAGTCGCAGTGAACCGAGGTTCTGCTTGGGCTCTGGTGACTTTGCCTGCGGGAATGCTGGTGGAACATTTGGGTGCGTTGTGGGAAGAGGCCACGCTCCGGGAGCGGTTTGGCCAGTCCTACGCCGACTATGAGAGGGATGTTCCCCGCTACGTCGGATCGCCGGCGTGGTTGATTCGCACCAGTCTCCAGACGGCGAGGCGGCCAACGCCGGCTGCGATCGCGATGGATAAAGGGAGCAACAGCGGGCCTGTGGATGAAAGTGCACCGAATGGTGCGCAGATAAGGAACCCCGCTGCGAAGAACGCGGCAACGTGAATCCACTGACTCCGGACTCGACGCAGGGCCAAGCCCACGAGTGAGCCCACAGTGGCGCCGATTGCCCATACCGGGAGCAGGCTGTAACCGAAGAAAATGATGGCCCATCCCGGTGCTTGGATGCCCCAAAAGATGCAGAACGTCAGGTGCGCGACGGCGATTCCTACAACTAAGCCTTTCCAACCCAGCACCACCCGGTCCTTCGGGCCGTAACGCCAGCCTTCGGTTGGGCGTTTTGTTGCCAGCGCGTACTCATCTTCGTCGGTCCATGGTTCCTGGCTCACGATTACCTCCGAGTGACGTGAGAGATGGTTCGGCTGAAGGGGTGGTTATGTGAGAGATGGTTCGGATGAAGGGGTGGTTATGTGAGAGAGCGTGTGGGGTTCGCGATCTGGTTGAGCGCGCCGGCCAGCGTTGGGTGCTGAAACGCGAACCCGGCGTCGAGCAGTTTCCTGGGCTCCACCCACCGGCTTTTGAGAACCAGCTCAGTCAGGTCCGGATGAGGACCGCGCCGGCCTCGAGCATCCAAGCGGGCGTAGGGATGCCGAAAGGGACTCCCATGCTTTGCCGGACAAGCGTCATCAGCTCACGGTTGTCCACGGCGTAGGGCGTCGCCGCATTCACCGGGCCGCTCAGCTCAGGCCGCTCATGGACAAACAACACCGTCCGGAACAGGTCCTCCACATGGATCCAGCTGAACTTCTGTGTTCCGGGTCCCATGTGCCCGCCCAAGCCCAGCCGGGCGAGGTTCCGGAACGGGCCCATCACGCCACCGCCGGGCCCCAGCACAATCGCAATGCGCAGAGGCACCGTGCGGGTACCAGGCACATCAGCGGCAGCCAATTCGTCCTCCCATGCACGGGCCACGTCCACAGAGAACCCACGGCCAAGTTCGCCTGAGGCCTCCGACTGCGGGTGATCTTCGGCGTGCCGGTAGATGGTGCCGGTACTTGAGTTGATCCAGGTCCTGGGTGGTTCGGTGCACGCGGCCACGGCGCGCCCCAACGCCCGCGTGGTCAGAACCCGGGAGTCCAGAATTTCCCGCCGATGCCGCTCGTCGTAGCGACAGTTCACGGACCGTCCGGCGAGGTTCACCAGTAGTTCGGCGCCGTTCAGCGCTGTGGTGATGGCGCCGTCGTCGTTCCATTGAGCGTCAGCCCCAGCGTCCCGCCCGACGGTACGCACCTGCCAGCCTTCCTCAAGAAACCGCCGCTTGAAGTAGCTGCCGATGAAGCCGCTCGCACCTGCGAGAACCACGGTCCGGGTCATTCCGAGTCCTCCTTGACGCTGCGCACGAGTCCCAGGACGTCGTCGAACACCTTGCTCACGCCGGGAATCTTCGCCAGCGACAAGCCACGGGCCACCAGCGGAGCCGCGCCGTCGATCAGCTTGCGCGTGCGGCGTTGGCTCTCGGATTTGTCGTAAACCCAGAACAGCGCGACGCCCATGTACGCCAGCCACAGCAGCTCCGGCAGGTCGCCGCGCAGCTTCTTCGCGACGGCGGGGGAAGAGCCTTCGACGGCGGACCGGAAGATCGCGAGCGAAGCCTCGCGGGCGGCGGTGGACGCCTCGCCGAACGGGTTGACGGGCGACGACGGCCGGATCGCGGTCGCAATGAAGTCGGAACCGAACTGGTGGTACGGCGCCATGACGTCGACGCCGGTGTGCAGCACAGCTTTCAGGCGGCCGGCGAGATCCTGAACCCCTTCGAGGGCCTGCGCCGCGGTCACTGCGTGTTCGTCCTGCACCTGGATGTACAGCTCCTGCACGAGCTCGTCCTTGGAAGCGAAGTAGTAGTAGGCGTTCCCCACGGACACCCCCGCCTCCTGCGCAATGGCACGCATGGTGGTCTTTTCGAAGCCGATTTCGCGGAACATCTTCAGTGCGACGTCGGCCACGAGTTGGCGGGTCTGTTCACTCTTTGCGGCCATGCCATACTCCTCACGGAATGTTTTGAACGTGTTCAAGAATGAGTATGCCACTATTTCTGAACGTGTTCAAAAGGGGAGGTGATAGAGCGTTGGTCTCAAGCACGCGGGATATGAGAGAGGGACGGCTGGAAGGCGCAGGTTGTCAAACTGTGTGGAGTCAGTGGGTGGGTTGTTTGGTTGGTTTTTCGGGGAGGTTGATTCCGACGTGGCTTCGTGGGGTCGGTGTGGTGGGTCGTTGCCGGAATCGGTGAGGGTTCTGGTCGTAGTAGTGCTGGAGGGCTCGGTCGCGTGTCTTCCAGATGTTCTTCCAGGAGCCGTCGTGGACTTCAGCTGGTGAGAACAAGGCGCTGCACGTAATACTCATGCACCAAATCCCTGATCTCATCGCGGCTAATACCACGCGGCCCAACAGTCATGGCAGCTCCTGCTCTCTTCAATCACCGACTGACTCACAACCAGCCTGACTTAGAGGGAGGGCTTGGGATGTGAGAGAGGGACGGGGGTGGGACAATGGAACCGGTGCCGGGCCGGATGCCCCGCCAACCACAGTGCTAATACAGCGGGGCACCACAATCAGGGAGCCTGCGCGAACCACTACGAAATGGATGACCCATGCCCTCGCCCTCAGGCTCCAGTACCTTGAGCAAGCCCGCGCCGCGCTTCGCGTCGATCGGCTCCCCGTATTTCGGCATCATGCTGGCCATCATGGCCGTGGTGCTGATCCTGTCCAACATTGGCGCTTCCAAGGGCGTGGTGCTCGGGCCGATCATCACGGACGGTGGATTCTTCCTCTTCCCCATCGCCTACATCCTGGGCGACGTCATGAGCGAGGTCTACGGCTTCAAAGTTGCACGCAAAGCGATCATCACCTCGTTTGCGCTGTCCGTGTTCGCGTCCCTTTGCTACTGGATCATCATTGTGCTGCCGGGCTTCACTGACGATTACGGCACCAGCAAGCAGGCGGCTATCGAAGGCGCACTTGGCCCCGTGCCGCAGATCGTTCTGGCCTCGTTGCTTGCCTTCCTCGCCGGCCAGACCATCAACTCGTGGATCCTCGTCAAGATGAAGGCCCGTGCGGGTGAGAAGTCCCTCTGGGCGCGACTCATGGGCTCATCCGTGGTGGGTGAATTGGTGGACACGCTGATCTTCTGCAGCATCGCGGCGTCGGTCATTGGCATCACGGACGCGGGCTCATTCCTGAACTACGCCCTGGCCGGCTTCGTCTACAAGACCGCCGTCGAGTTCCTGTTCGTGCCTGTCACCGTGCTGGTGGTTGGTTGGATCAAGAAGCGCGAGCCCAGCTACGGGGTAGCCGCAGCCTAAGCCCCCCGGGCAAGTGGCCGAGTTCGCCGGAAACGTGCGGGTTCGCCGGAAGTTTCCGCACTAACACGCACGCTTCCGGCGAACTCGACGCAGAGGGTCAGGAGTAGTACCGGCCCAGAGTCTCCGCCTTGAACTCGAAGAAGTCCCCCGACTCAATGGCCAGGCGGGCATCGTCCACCATCTTCACCACGAAGCGCTCGTTGTGGATGGAGATCAGGGTTGCCGAGAGCATTTCCTTGGCCTTGAACAGGTGGTGGATGTACGCGCGCGAGTAGTTCACGCAGGTGTAGCAGTCGCAGCCATCCTGTAGTGGCCCGAAATCGGCCTTGTACTTAGCCCCGGACAGGTTGAATCGCCCAAAGGGTGTGTAGAACGCGGAATTCCTGGCCACACGGGTGGGTGATACACAGTCGAAAGTGTCCGCACCGTTCTCGATCGCCGTGAAAATATCGTCCGGTTCGGAAATCCCCAGCAGGTGCCGGGGCTTGTTCTCGGGGAGTTCCTCGTTGCACCACCGCACAATCGTGCCTAGATTTTCCTTCTCCAGCGCACCGCCGATCCCGTAACCATCAAACGGCATGGCGCCGAGGTCCTGGCAGGCCTTGCGTCGCAGGTCCTCGTACTGGGCGCCCTGAATCACGCCGAACAGCGCCTGGTACGGTTTGCCCACCCGGGATGCAGTCAGGGAAGCGTGCTCTTCCAAGCAGCGTAGGGCCCACAACCGTGTCCGCTCCAGCGACTCCTCCTGGTAAGCCCGCGAATTCTGCAGTGTGGTCAGCTCGTCGAAGGCGAACATGATGTCCGCGCCGATCTGGTGCTGGACCTGCATGGAGATCTCGGGGGAGAAGCGGTGCCGGTCCCCGTTGAGGTGCGACTTGAACCAGACACCGTCGTCGTCAATGTGTGCCAGCCGTTCTTTGCCCGGAGCCACCGCGTCATCAGGCCCGGAGCTGTCCACATTTTTCATGTCGATGACCTTCTTGAACCCCGAGCCCAGGCTCATCACCTGGAATCCGCCGGAATCCGTGAAGGTGGGCCCCTGCCAGTTCATGAAGGAACCCAGCCCGCCCGCGGCGTCGAGGATCTCCGGCCCGGGCTGCAAGTACAGGTGGTACGCGTTGGCCAGCACAGCTTGGGCACCGAGGTCAGCGATGGACTCGGGCAGCACGGCCTTGACGGTGGCTTTGGTCCCGACGGCGATGAACGCGGGCGTCTGGATGGTTCCGTGCGGTGTGGTGATGGTTCCGGTCCGGCCCAGGAAAGCGCCGCCGTTGGCCTCCACTTGGGCGTCCGACGGCGCGCACGTTTCCGTCAGGCGCTTGCCCACGGAAAAAGAGAACTCCGATTGCCGGGCAGCCAAGTCAGGCAGGGCAGGAGGAGGGGACGACACAGACGCGGAAGCAGAAACGGAAGCTGGCACGCTACCAAGTGTGCCAGCTTTACCCTCAGTAACCTGCTCAGGAAACCCTAGGCCCCGTTCTTCTCAGCCTTCCAGTTGTCCCACGAGGACCGGATCTCCGCCAGAGAGTGGGCCCCCAAATCGTAGGTGGAGGCAATTACCATGGACCCGCCGTCGGGCCTTTTCTCCGGGATGGGCAGCTGCTCAGCCACAATCAGCAGCCCTTCGCCGTGCTCGGCGTAGCTGTGGACGGTGAGGCCAACCTGGTGCCGGCTCTTGAACCAGACTTTGCCGGAGATCTTCTCGCCGGTGGCAAGCGTGAGCGAGTACTCCTCCCCAACGGGCGGCAGGTCTCCGAGCCCCAGCTTTTCAATGGCCGGGCCTCCTTTGCCGGAGACGGAGACGAAGTGCGTCCGCCGGTGCCCGTGAGGGTGCCGTTCCAAGGCAAAGCGCAGTTGATGAAGGAACGTCAGCCACCCCTGGGTGATGTCCTCGTCCCAGTCGGCCCACTCGGAGTCGTGATCCAGGGCAACCCTGGTGACGCTCACTTCGGTGCCGCCGGAGACGGGGTGGAGCTCAAAGACATCGCCGCCGTTGACGGTCAGGCTCGTATGATCGGGCCCTTCCACGACGTCCGTGGTGAAGTAGATCTGTTGGATTTCGTCGGTGAGGTCGTCAGCTTCCCAGCCGTGCCATTGTGCGACCAGGGACGGTTCACGCAGCATTGTCCAAACCTGCTGCGCGTCGGCATTAATCACAACGCTCAGATTGTTCGTCATGGCCCGAATCTACCGCCGTTCGCGCCCATAAAACAGGCCTTGAATTCCGGGATTCCGCGGGACAGGGAACCTAGGCGCGCACCGATTCCAGTTCATTGCCGATCCGACGCGCCAGCTCTTCTTCGCCGATGGTCTTCGAACCGCCGTGGGCACGCAGGAACATCAGCGCCTCGAGGCGCAGGAACCGCCATTCGCGCTCGGCTTCGTGGTTGCCGTTGTCAATCGCGCGGAAGATTTCCTTGTCGTACAGGTTGGGTTCGTTGAGTGAGCGCTGGCGTACCCGGGCATTGATCCGTGCCTTGAACGGGTCCTCTTCCTGGGACTCGGGGGCGCGGAGCAGTTTCTCGTAGACCGCTGCACGATCACTTTGTCCGGCTTCGCGGCAGATGAAACTGGACAGGGCAAGCGCCCGTTCAATGGACGCCCACCGGTCCAGGTTCCCGTCAAAGGGCAGCACGTTCAGCAGGTCGGCAACAGCCAACGCGTGGTCCGGATCCCGCAGCACAATGCACAGATCGAACGCGAGGTCGCTGAGGTCGCGCAGGCAGCTACCGGACTTGGTGTTGATGCCCTTGGCGAGCCGTTCGGACAGTACCTGCACGCCGTTCTTGCCCTTGTGGTCGGCAGCAGCTGCGCGCACCACGGCTTCCGGGGTGCCGTCCGGCTCGGGGATGAGGGCCAGTTCTTCGGCGCTCGGTCCGGTGTACGCGGGCGGCGTTTGCGGGCGGGGAGGCACGACGACGGCGGGTCCGGCTTGCGCTTCGGCGTCCGGTTCCGCGGGCGTGCTGGAGTCAGGGTTGCCGGGGTCAGAAGCATCACCAGAGCCGGCCGCAACGCCGTCGCCCACAGGAACACTGGACCCTACCGCGATCCGCACCGTGCCGCCGTCGACCATGGTCACCAGCAGCAGCGCTGCCACACCGAAGTCGTCGTTCTGCACCTCGATGGTGCGGATTTCCTCGGCCGGCCCGTCACCGGGCGGGAACACAAAATCTCCGGGCTGCAGGTCCCCAGCCTGCTTTTCCATGTACTGCTGTGTGGCTGGGCTGTGAGTCATCGGAAGTCCTTTGGTTCTCGTGGGGTCCGCCGTCCAGTCTACAAAGACCGGCTGGCGCGGGGGCCGGGACCCGCTAGAGGACGATGCCCGAGAAAGCCAGGGCCTGCCGCACGAGGTTCCCGCGGCCGCCGTCGAATTCCTGCTGGACGTTCTCGCTCAGCACCTCTTGGGGCGTCATCCAGGTCAGCTCCAAGGCATCCTGGCGCGGCTCGCATTCACCGGTCACCGGGATGACGTAGGCCAGCGAGACGGCGTGCTGCCGGTCGTCGGTGAAGCCGGTCTGCGACGGAGCAGGGAAGTATTCGGCCACCGTGAAGGGCACGGGGCTGATGGGCAGCTGCGGGAACGCCAAGGGACCGAGGTCCTTTTCCATGTGCCGCAGGAGTGCTGCGCGGATGGTCTCGCGGTAGAGAACGCGGCCGGAGACGAGGTAGCGCACCATGTTGCCGTCGGCGTCGCCCTGCAGGAGCGTGCCAACTTCATTCACATACCCGAGCGGATCCAGCCTGACCGGGACAGCCTCCACGTAAACCATGGGGAGTCGGCCGCGGGCTTCGAAGAGGTCTTCATCTGAAAGCCAGCCTGGATACGGGTCGGGTGTACGTACGCTCATGGTTAAGTTCTACCCCATCCCCGCCGGAAGTTTCGTGGAGGCGTTCCGATGGCTGCGTGGTTACGCTCTCGGCGGTATTACTGGAAGGGACCGGCAACTTTCACTATGGCGATCGACGCCGGTGCCGCGCCACCCGCGGCGTCGGGGTTGGCGACGTACAGCAGGCCCTCACTGATCCGGGCCTCGATTTTTGCTGCCCTGAGGCGGTCCAGCAGTGCTTCCAACCCGTCGCTGTACTCGAACGCGAGATCGCCGTTGGCGCCATCCGCTCCGTGGATCACCCGGAGGATTCCGCCGTTCTTGGTGGTGAAGGTGGCGGATTCGTCGTCCTCGCTCCGGGGCCGGGCACCAATGTTAGTGAGCGCGTTGGCTGCCACACCCACCAAGGGGCTGATCCAGGTGGCCACCACGCTCAGTGCCGGGTGGGCGTCGCCTGACGTAGCCCAGGTGCCATCCGTTGCCCGTTCCGCGGGAAAAGCGAAAAACTCAAACCCGTCGTCCGCAGATATTTGCACAGTGGTTCCGTCGGGGCCTTCGTGGAGTTCTGCCTGGGTGCCCGCTTCCTCGGTGCGCCGGGCAAACTCCTCCAGATTCCCAACCTCGACGCCAAACACCGTGGATCCGTCGAACGGATGGCCGTGCTGCACGGCGGCCAGCGCCAGGCGACCCGAGCCGGCGTCGAATTCCTGCCATTCGCCGTGGTCAACGGTCTTCACCAAGCCCAGCGCTCGCAGGATGGTGCCCCAATTGTCCGGGCGGGAGGTGTAGTGGATGGGGCGGGCTCGCAACATGGGGTCTCCTGGTGGGTATTGGGATCCTTCTCCAAGCCTAAGCCGGGGTCAAAGCCTATGCTGGGGCCATGCCCATCGAATTGGAAGAGCTGCTGGTCAGTGACGGCACCGCGTGGCGGACCTGGTTGGAAGAGCACGCCGCGGACAGCCCCGGCGTGTGGCTGATCCTGCACAAAAAAGGCGGGAACGTCACCGAGCTGGACTACGACGCCGCCTTGGACGAGGCCCTGTGCTTCGGGTGGATCGACGGCCAGGCCAGGAGCCGCGACGCCGAAAGCTACATGCAGCGCATGACACCGCGCGGCAAAAAGAGCATCTGGTCCTTGCGGAATGTGGGACACATTGCGCGACTGGAAGAAGAAGGCAAAATGACCGACGCCGGCCGGGCAGCCGTGGAGGCGGCAAAGGCCGACGGGAGGTGGGAAGCGGCCTACGCCGGTCCGGCGGATTCAGTGGTGCCGGAGGATCTTGCCGCAGCCATCGCAGCTGTCCCGGAAGCGCAGGCGATGTTCGACGTCCTGACCTCCCAGAACCGTTTCGCGCTGATCCACCGCACCAACGGGGTCAAACGGGCCGAGACCCGCGAACGGAAGATCGCAGGTTTTGTGGAGATGCTGGCCCGCCACGAGGCGCCGTATCCACAAAGGAAGCGTCCGGCCTAGTTAGCTGTGCCGCTCAGGCCTCGAAAGGGAAAGCGACGCCCTCGCCCACAACACGAAGGCACAACTCGGTACCCGGCCGGGTGATGGAGGCGTTCCAATGCCTGATGGTGATGATCTCGCCGCCACCCGGGTAGCGGTGGCTGTTGCCGGAAACGCCGCCGTCAGGTGCCGTGTATTCGCCGAGCTTGATACGAACCGTGGTTTCCGGGCCAAAATAATCCGTGTCCACAACAACCCCGCGAATGGGCCCGTCCGAGGCAATGCGAATTTGCTCAGGCCGCAGCATGAGCTGGACCTTTCCCTGTGCCGGCGGGCGACGGACCGGAATTCCACCCAGCGAGCATGTGGCCAAGGAGCCTTCCATCCACGCATCAAGAATCACCGCATCGCCAAGGAACTCGGCGGTGGCGCGATCGGCCGGGCGGGTATAGACCACAAAGGGATTGCCGATCTGGGCCAGTTTGCCGCCGCGCATGATGGCCACCTGATCCGCGAACGACAGTGCTTCTGCTTGGTCGTGGGTCACCAGGATGGTGGTCACGCCGGCAGCATTGAGTACTTTGGCCACTGCCCGACGGGTAGCTACGCGGAGTCCTGCATCCAACGCGGAGAACGGCTCGTCCAGCAGCATGAGCTCCGGCTCACGTGCAAGGGCCCGGGCCAGTGCTACGCGCTGTTGCTGCCCGCCTGACAACTGGTGCGGGCGCCGCTTTGCCATGGATGCGTCCAGGGACACCATTTCCAGCAGTTCCTGGACCCTGGCCCGCACTGCTGAGCGGCCGCCGTCGAGCTTTGCCGTGTCCACACCGAAGGCCACATTCTGGCCCACCGTCAGGTGTGGAAAGAGCGCGCCGTCCTGGGCCACGTACCCTACCTGCCGTTTGTGGGCGGGTACCCACATTCCATCTCCTGCCACCGGGGAACCACCAAGGCTGATGGATCCGGTGTCCGGGTGCTCAAAGCCCGCAATCAACCTCAACAACGTGGTCTTGCCCGAGCCCGAAGGCCCCACAATGGCCGTGGTCCCGCCTTTGGCGACAGAAAGGTTGACGCCCTTCAGGACGGCCTGGGAACCGAAGTTCTTGGTGACCTCCGAGATATCCAAGTGTGCATTCGTGGACGGAGCCACGGACGGAGCCACCCGCGGCGCGGGAAGCCTGGAGGGGGATTGTTCGGTCACTGTCCGGCTACTTTCTTGGACTGTTGGAAAAGCAGGTACGTCATGGGTGCCGACAACAGAATCATCAGCAGGGCATACGGGGCTGCGCCGGTGTAGTCGATCTCGCTGCTCTTACTCCAGAACTCGGTGGCCAGGGTGCGGGTGCCGTTGGGGGAGAGCAGAAGTGTGGCGGTCAACTCGTTCACGATGGCCAGGAACACCAGGGCAGCACCACCGGCTGCGGCCGGTGCCGTTAGCCTCAAGGTCACGCGGAAGAAGGAGACCAAGGGTGTTTTGCCCAGGGAGCGCGCAGCTTCATCGAGTTCCTTAGGGGCCTGTGCCAAGCCAGCGCGGATGTTTACCAAAGCTCGTGGAAGGAACAGCAGGACGTACGCGGCAACCAGGACTCCCGCGGTCTGATAAACCCCCGGTACCACCCTGATGCTGACGGTGACGAACGCGAGGCCCACCACGATTCCGGGGAGTGAACTGGTGACGTAGTTGGAGAGTTCCAGCATCTTGCTGAACCAACTGGGGTGCCTGACGGCAAGGTATGCCATGGGGAACGCCACCACCGTGGTGACCAGGGCTCCGGCCGCCCCGTACATGAGGGTCTGAAGGAGTGCCGGGATGAATTCCTCGGCTGCCCACACCTCCGAGCCGCCCGCCATCACCCACTTGAGGACGAAATAGAGTGGGAGCCCGAAAGCCAGGATCGTGAGGGCCAGAAGGGCCAGTTGCGCAGGCACCTGGTATCCCCTCAGGGGCAAGCGCGTGGACTTCGCCTGCGCTCCGGAGCCGATCCGCGCGTAGCGGGCACTGCCGCGGCTCTTGACCTCGGCCAGCAGCAGGAGCAAACACAGGAAAACCAAAACACTGGCCAGCGTGTTGCCTGCGGTCCCGTTGAAGGTGGACTGGAACTGAACCATGATCGCCGTGGTGAACGTGTCGAAGCGGATCATCGCGAAGGCGCCATATTCGGCCAACAGGTGCAGGGCCACCAGCAAAGCACCGCCGGTTATGGCAATCCGCAGTTGCGGCAACACCACCCGGAAAAAGACAGCCCAAGAGCCCAGGCCCAGTGACGCTGCGGACTGTTCGATGGCGGGATCCAGCCGACCAAGGGTTGCGGCGGCAGGAATGTACACCAACGGGAAGTAGGACAGGGTGGCGATCAGCACCCCGGACCAGAGACCTTCCAAGGACGGAACCGCGGACACCCAGGAGTAGCTGTTGACGAACGCCGGGATGGCCAACGGAGCAGCCAGCGCCACGGCCCACCAACGGTGTCCGCGCAGCATGGTCCGTTCCACCAACCAGGCGCCGCCCACTCCGAGAACCAGGCACAGCGGCACCGTGAAGACCATCAGCAAGACGGTGTTCAGCAGGAGCTCGCCTACACGTGGGCGAACGATCAGTTCAACGGCCGTGTCCCAGCCGGTCGCGGCCGTCATGTAGAGCACATAACCCAGCGGAATCAGTGAAAACAGTGCTATCAGCACTGCCAGCAAGGACACCGTGGAAACGCCGAAAGGCGGGCGGGGGCGCTTGCCCCGGCCCGCCGTCGTCGTGCTTCCCTCTGAACGTGGAACGTTGGGAGCCGATGATCCGGTGGTCACAGAATTACAGGAGCCCTGCCTTGGTCATCAATTCAGTGACTTTGGCGGAGTTCAGCTTGGCGGGGTCCACCGTGGGAGCTTGCAGGTCCTTGATGGGAACAAGCTTCTCGTTGGCATCAACCTGTGAGGCGATGGCGTATTCGAAGGACGTTCCGGTCTTGAGGATCTCCTGCCCGGCCTTGCCCGTGATGAACTTCAGGAACGCTTGCGCGTCGGCTGCCTTCTTGGAGGACTTCAGGACACCGCCACCCGAGACGGAAACGAAGGCGCCCGGGTCCTGGTTCTTGAAGTAGAACGGCGTGACGTTCTTGGAGTTCTCGCCGGTCTTGGCCTGGTCGCCGTAGTAGTAGTAGTGGTAGATCAGCGCAGCATCCACCTCGCCGGCGTTGACGGCCTTCATGGCGGTGCTGTTGCCCTTGTAAGCCTTGAAGTTCTCCTTCATGCCCTTGAGCCATTCCTCAGTGGCGGCTTCGCCCTTGAGTTCCAGCAGTGCGGAGACAATCGCTTGGAAGTCTGCGCCGGACGGTGAAGCTGCCCACTTGCCCTTCCATTCAGGCTTGGCCAGATCCAGCATGGACGTGGGGAGCTGGTCATCGCTGATTTTGTTCTTGTCGTACACCAGCACGGTGGAACGCGCGGCGATTCCTGTCCACTTGCCCGTGGACGGACGGAACTCGGCGGGAACCTGGTCGATGGTGGCCTTGTCCACGTCAGCGAACAGACCCGCGTTTTCTACCTGCGCCATTGCAGGGGAGTTCTCGGTCAGGAACACGTCAGCCGGTGACGCCGCGCCTTCCTGGACAATCTGGTTGGACATCTCGGTGTCAGAGCCCTGGCGCAGGGTGACCTTGATGCCCGTTTCCTTGGTGAAGGCGTCGATCCATTCCTTCGTCAGGCTTTCGTGCTGGGCGTTGTAGACCGTTATGCCGTCGCCTGAAGCCGCAGAACCGGACGGGTCCGGGGCGGTGGTGGCGTTGGAGCCGCAGGCGGTGAGGCCAAGAGCGGCGGTGGCGAGGAGTGCGATTCCTGCCAGAGCGTTTTTGGGGAGCTTCATGGGGCTACTTTCTGGGAACAAGCATGGAAGCCCAAGGAGGTGGTGCTTGGGTCCGGGGTAGCGGGAAGGTTGGGGAGCCCGCTGTGAAAAGAGTAGGTTAGCCATACCTTTGCCCAAAAGCCGGATAGGGCTTAAGTGACGAGGATCACTTGAATTACGGAAGTGTTGCGTATCGTAATTAGTGACCTATGCTGGCAGCGGCCTCAAACGTCATCCACGCTTGCAGCTGGGTGGAAAGTTCGACGGCGGTACCCGGCGGATAAGCTTCGACCGCCGGCCGCAGGGGGTCGGGGGAGAAAATAAGCGACGGAGCGGCCTGCCCAAGCTCAGATACTTTGCGGCGGCCCAGCCACAACGCTCCAGCCGTGGCGTACACCAGTTCGCGGGCAGTGTGGCGTGATGCGTCCGGGAGCCGCTGGTCCCGCGCAGCCAGCGCCAGATAGCGGACCAGGATGCCGGTAAAAAGGCCGCCATCGCCGGTGCCGTCGCCGCGGATCACCTGCGTGCCGGGAAGCGTCAGCTCGCGTCGCACAGCGTCCACCAAGAGGGTGGCCCTGCGCAGATTGTCATCCCCGCCCAACTCAAGCAACGCGCCCAGGACCGGGCCCTGGTTGTAGGTGTAAATGGCCCCGTCCACCACCACCTCGCCGTTGCTGATCCGAAGCCCGTCCTGATACAAGCCTCGATCCGGGTGGAGGAGCTTGCCGTTGAGCCAGTTCACCAACTGCTGCGCACGCTCTGTGTGCCCGGTCCTGGCGTAGTAGAGGGCCACCGGGGCCGTGGCAGGGGTGTTCTTGAAATCCCGCTTGGTGCTCCAAAAAGTTCCACCGCCAAGGTGGTCCGTGGAAGCGGAATCAAACTGCAAGGTCAGGCACTTTTGGACATAAGCATTGCGTCGGCGACCAGGTTTCCTGGTCTCCTCCGCCAGCTTCTCCAAGCGCAGGGTCGCGAGGGCCAGCCACGCCATGTCGTCATAGTAGTCGTTCACGAATCGCAAGAGATTCCGCAAGCGGATAGTGGTGACCAGCCGCGAAGCGAGCCGGCCGGCGCTAGGCCGGGAGCCGCCGTCGAACTTCGTTTTTGTGGCCAATTCGCGACGCCCCGCGTCCACCAGACAATCGACGTAGTGCGCTTGCCACCAGTAATGCCACGGGCCGGAGAGGCTCTTGCGGGCATTGGTGGGCAGGCTGACTGCGGCGATATGGGTTCCGGGCAGGAACAGCAGGCGCCCGCCAAAGCTTCGGGTCACCGATCGGGCCGCCTGATTGGCGCGCGTAGCCCACTCGGCGGCGTCTGTGGAAGGGGCTGGAATTCCTGCTGGCTCGATCTGGCTGGACATGGACACAGCCTATCCGGGCCGGGGATCAGCCGGGCGAGGCCGGGCAGTGTGCGCCGCGCCACAATTCCAGTTAACATGCATTAACGGATTTGGGTCGGCATCAAGGAGGATGAATGGACATCAAGTGTACGGTTGCACTGATTACGGGTGGGGCGTCAGGTTTGGGCGCTGCCACCGCCAAGCGACTGTTCGACGCCGGAGCTTCGGTGGTGTTGGTGGATCTGCCACAGTCAGCCGGCGAGTCCTACGCGGCCGAGCTAAATGCCGCGTCTTCGGGTACAGGGGAGCAGGCCCCGCGCGCGGTCTTTGCTCCCGCAGACGTCACCAACGAATCCCAAGTCCAAGCCGCCGTCGACGCCGCTGTTGCTTTGGGGCCGCTGCGCATCGTCGTCAATTGCGCAGGAATCGCGACCCCCGGAAAAGTCCTGGGCCGCGACGGCGTGCTGCCGCTGGAGAACTTCAACAAAGTCATTCAGATCAACCTCGTGGGCACCTTCAACGTGATTCGTTTGGCCGCCGCAGCCATGGTGGAAACGGAGCCCGTTTCCACGCAACTGGGTGGACCCGAACGTGGCGTCATCATCAACACAGCATCCGTCGCCGCCTTCGAAGGCCAGATCGGCCAGCCTGCCTACGCCGCATCCAAGGGCGCCGTAGCAGCCATGACATTGCCCTTGGCCCGCGAGTTCGCCCGCTCGTTGATCAGGGTGGCCACCATTGCTCCCGGCATCTTCGAAACACCCATGATGGCCGGACTTCCCCAATCGGCCCAGGAATCCCTTGGACAGCAGGTTCCGCATCCCGCCCGTCTGGGCCGTGCCGCGGAATACGCAAACCTGGCCGCCCACATTGTGGAGAACGCCATGCTCAACGGGGAAACCATCCGGCTCGATGGCGCCATCCGCATGGGTCTCAAATGATGGGCGACTACAGCGGCTCTTCGGGGTCAGTTGGGCCCGTTCGGCCCTCCGTAGCAGACCTTCCCACTGCTGACTTCTTCGACTTCGAATCGCTGCTCAGTGTCCAGGAACAGCGTAAACTCAACGAACTCCGGGCGTTCCTGGCCTCTGAGATAGCCCCCTACGCCGGGCAATGGTGGGAGAAAGCGGAGTTCCCGGAACACATCCTCCCCAAGCTCGCGGCCCTCCGGCTCAGCGCCCCCGCCCAGCGAGGGTACACACACCTGTTTGCCGGGCTCGTGATCGCTGAGATGACCCGCGTCGACACCTCCATCGCCACGTTCTTCATGGTCCATCACGACCTCTTCGTCGAATCCCTCTACGACTTCGGCAGCGATCATCAACAGGACCGCTACCTCGACGACGCCTCCAACCTCCGCACCACCGGAGCCTTCGCTCTCACAGAACCCAACCATGGGTCCGACGTCGCCGGCGGGATGGAAACCACCGCCCGCCGTGTTGACCGACCAGAATCCGACGGCGGCGATTACTGGGTGATCAACGGCGCCAAACGCTGGATTGGCAACGGGACGTTCTGCGACTACATGCTGGTGTGGGCCAAGGACGAAACAGACGGAGCAGTGCGTGCCTTCATCGTCGACGCGACCCTGCCGGGCATCACCCGCAGCCGCATCGAAAACAAGATTGCCCTGCGGACGGTGCAGAACGCCGACATCGTCTTTGAAGACGTCGAGGTAGCTGAAGCGGACCGCTTCGCCGGGATCAGCAGCTTCGTGGACACCAACCATCTCCTCCGCGGATCCCGCATCATGGTGGCCTGGCAAGCAGTAGGCCAACAACTGGCAGCCTTCGACGTCGCCCGGCAGTACGCCGTCGAACGCATGCAGTTCGGCAAGCCACTAGCCAAGTTCCAGCTCATCCAACAGCACCTGGTGGACATGCTCGGCAACGCGGTGGCCAGCATGGGAATGATGGTCCGAATAGCGCAGCTGCAGGAGGACATCTTCACAGACGCCAAAGGGGTGCGCCACGGAGGGGCCGACATGGCGCAGGTGGCGCTCGCAAAGGCCTACTGCAGTGCCAGGATGCGGGAAACTGTGGCCATGGGCCGCTCCATCCTGGGCGGCAACGGAATCGTTACCGATTACCGTATTGCCAAGATCTTCGCCGACGCAGAGGCGATCTATACCTACGAAGGCTCCTACGAAATCAACTCCCTGATCGTCGGCCGTGCAGTGACAGGGGTTTCAGCCATCACCTAGAACTGCCGGTCTCATTCCTGGGGGAGCTTCTCGCCCGCTTCCACGCGCACGTCCAGTGAGTTGCCCCGGACAGGCATAGGGCAGGTGCCATACGGAGTGAAGGCGCTGGGGTAGTTGATGGCACGGTTGAAATCGATCATCACGGTCCCATCAGGGCGAGGCCGGGGAATGAAGACCTTCCGCCATTCATCCGTGGTCTCCCCGTTGGTCTCATCGTGGAAGGTGACGTTGAGCGCGCCCAGCTTCTCCTCTTCCGCGTGCAGCCGGATTTCGTGGGGAACACCCGGTATCTGGAACACCACCTCGCCCACCGACCGGTGGACGCCGTCCACCAAGGGGTTTGCCGTGCCGATGGGGACGTCAATGGGCTCAGCGTAAGCTTCGAACCGGCCCTGGATAACCCACTCAGGGTTGTATTCGTAGGTGGGAACTCCTACGAAACCGGTCAGCACCGGGGAGCTGTTGTCGCGGGTGCGGATAGCGTACTTGTCCGCACGCATGGCAAGTTCCACCACAACCTGCTTACCGTCGTCGCCGCCAAACTGGACCCACATGAGCGACTCTTCGTCCTGCAGCGTCGCCGTAATGGTCCCCTCTACGGGCTGTCCCGTTTCCACCACGGTGAGTCCATCCGCAGCGCTCGCCGTGAGGAAAGCCGTGGTGCCGTCCGTTGACCAGAGGCCCGGAACAAGGTCCACCCCGAACGGTTGCGACTCAAGCCATTGGAAGGAGGTGAGCGTCAACCAGCCGTGTTCAGTGGCAAGGGCTGTATTTCGACCTGCACGGAACCGCTCCCAACGTGCGAGTTGGGCGTCAGTTGCGGTGGTGGGCGAGCTCATGGTTCTCCTCAGCTGGTGTTCGCGTCAGTTCGCGGCGGATGCTCTTGCCTCAACTATGCGCCGGGCGCGGGCATTCCCGGAATCCGCACCCGTGTGGGTCAGGACTTCACTGCTGTGGATCGGTTCGCGTTTGGATCGGCTCGCGTTTGGATCGGCTCGCGCTGGCCCTGAACCCATGCCAGCGCGAGCCGGGATTGATGGACGGTGACGTTGGCCGGGCACCACATGCCACGTCCATCCTCGCCGTCTTGCCCCGAGGGGCGTTTGCTCACCTGGTCAGTGCGAACGGCGCCTGTACTTACGGGTACCGGCAAAGGCGAGCAGGGATCCCACGGCCAGAAGCACCGCAGCCAGGAAGAAGAACGCCTGGCCTTGTGCACCGGTGTTGGCCAGCGGTTCCGACGTGGCAGACGGCGCCGGGTTCTGCGCCTGCGCTGGTTCGGTTGGTTCTGCCGGAAGGACTACAACAACGGGGCTGCTGGTGCTGGGTGAGGGTGTGGGTGTTGCTGTGGTGGTGCTGGGTGTGGGAGTCGGTGTGGGTGTTGCTGTGGTGGTGCTTGGTGAGGGTGTAGGTGTTGCCGCCGCGGTCCCCTGACCGGTTCCGCTGGCATTGCTCCGGCGCGTTTGGGCTTCCACGGGATTTTCTTCGCCCGAGATGGTCACTGTCCCGTTGTTTTCGTAGACGTCCAGAGAAGGGTCAGACACCTTGGTGGTCACAAAGACCTCCACGTGCTCACCTTTGGGAAGGCCGGTCCAGCTGACCGTGAGCGACTGAGGGGTGCAGTCGATGGTGGCTGGATACTGCTCGTCGTCGTAGGGCTCAACGATGTTGCCGGCCTCGCCCCGTACCTTGCCAACGCGCGGTGTTACCTGGCTGCAGTCGATGACCATTCCGGCTGCAGGGACATCGGTGACCACTACATCGTTGTTCGCTGACGCCATGGGCGGCATGTAAAGGATCGATTGAAATTCTGTTTGTGCAGGATCCGCCCACCACATCGACTTTCCTGCAGTTGCGGGCACATCCGGGAGGCAGTCTTCCGTGCAGGGTTCAATATTCACAGGGACGCGAATCACGCTGTCGCCAAAGACGAAGCTAAGTTCCTCTTTTCCACCGGTTGCCGGATCCACGGAATATTGCGTGACGAAGGCGCATGTTCCGCCCACGTCCAGCGGATGCAAGGCGACGAAGTCGGTGAGCGTGAAGACCACAAGGCCGGCGCCGTTGGCCGTAGCTGTCGCCACCGTCTGTCCATCGGGGGTGTCCAGGTCAAAAGTGGCAGCACCAAACCACCGCAGTTCGGGCGGAAGCTGCAAAGTGAACGTGTCCCCGGGCTGCGAGTTGTCCGGGACGGACCATTCGCAGGTCAGATCCACTTGATCCCATTGCCCGGTGACAATGGAACTGGTGCTGAGGGTGATCTCGGCGTCGGGGATTTCCTCAGCACTGGCTGGCAGGGCCGAGAGTCCCAGGCCCAGGACGGCCATGACAGCGGCCAGCAAGGCAGCAGCCAGTGACAAGGTTCTTGGGCGTAGCTGGTTATTCATTATTGGAAGGTCCTTAGAGTCCTTGGGATGTGTCCGTCACAAGGTGAGTGTTTGAAGTGCGTGGTTCGTTACGCTGCAGAACGGTTTTTGGCCAAGTCCGGCTAACTAGAGGAGTCCCGCGCGGCAGTTTTGGGGGTGGCAGCCGTTGCCGCAGCCTCGGAAAGTGGGAAGAAATTCATGTGCGCAGGGCATAGGCGGCCATCGCCGAGGGCTTCCAAAGCCGCCTTGCATTCCACGAGCTGCGACAGGTTGGTGTCGCTGATGTAAAAGAGGATATGGACGGCGGAATTTTGGTACATTGCCGTCGCTCCGGTTCCTTTCAGCTCACCGTTGACTACATCCCCAAGCCGGGCCAGCAGCGTCCAGCAATGGCTGCGGCTATCCCGGGGACGGGGCAGCGAAATGATGGCCACCGCATGCGAACCCGGCCACTGCGCGCCGAGCGCGGACACCTCGTGGATTCGCCGTTGAAAGTGGGCCGGGGTGGCCAGCCCCGTATAGACGTCCGTGCAGGAGATAGTGGGGGCTGTTTCCGCCCCCTCGGCCCAGCCTTCCGCGATGGACAGGAGGGCATCGATGTCAAGGGCCCGCTCCGCTGCGGTGAACAGTGCACGGAAATCGTTCAGGGTTTCTCTGATGCTGACGCCATTCCTGGCTCGCGCAGCGCCCAGCGATTTCGCCGCGGGGGCCGGAACTACCGTGCTGCTCGCGAGGGAAGTGACTACTGTCCGGACTTCTGGCAGGAACCAATCCGCGCGGAACCGCCAACCCCTCTGGTAACTGGCGGTCCGCCATTTGCGCAGCAAGTGGTGCTGCAGAAACGTGTATTCGGCACCTGGTTTTGTCCGGAACGATGTCATATCCGAACAGTGCGCAAAAGGGCTCGTTCGTGACGGAGACGTTACGGAGAATCGGTTGCTAAAGACTTTGTACAAACTGGCGTCACGACTCGCGTACTGCCGACACTCCATATATATGGGTAGGGTTCTCTACGATTTGGGGGTGTCATAGATGGCACGCACGTCCCATGCGAGCAATAAATCTAGCGTCGACGACCATCAACTCATTGAATTGGTCCGCAGCGGAGACATATCTGCCTTTGACGGGCTCTACGAGCGCCATGTGGCCGTTGCCTCCAATGTTGCCAGACGCAACGTGGACAACCAGAGTGATGCCGAGGACGTGGTGGCTGAGGCTTTCCAGTCTGTCCTGCAGAGCCTGATTGCGGGCAAAGGGCCGGACACGTTCTTTAGGGCGTACCTGCTGTCCACAGTTGCACGGCTATCCCACCACCGGAATCGCAAAGCCGGGAAGGTGGTACCTAGCGGCGACGAATCCATTCTGGATCAGGCTCTGGCGGACTCGGACACCGCCATCGGCGCTTTCGAGTCACACACTATTGCCAAAGCATTCCGTGCCCTGCCTGAACGGTGGCAGGCTGTGCTCTGGTACTTGGACGTCGAACGCATGAAACCTGCAGCCGTGGCGCCGATTCTGGGTCTCTCCGCCAATGCCGTTTCGGCTCTGGCCCTTCGCGCCCGGGAAGGTCTCAGGAGGCAGTACCTGCAATGCCACGTCTCGGAGCAAACCGACAGCGAATGTTCCCAATACGCGTCGAAGCTCGGCAATTACATCCGAGGTGGAGTGTCCAGCGCCACTAAGCGCAAAGTCCGCGATCATCTGAATGGTTGCGCTTCGTGCACGGCGGCCCTTGCCGAACTCAAGGACGTCCAGGGCAGCATGAGGGCAGTCCTCCTGCCGTTGGTGACAGGAATCCCGGCCGTACTTTGGGCGGGGAAAGGGGCTGGACTTGGTGTAGTGGGAAGCGTGATGCCCGCCAAGGCGGCTATTGCCCTCCCTGCCCTTGCGCAACCGGCCGTGATGGCGGTCATCGCCGCGGCTGCAGTGGGTCTCGTGCTGGGAGCCGTGGGCGTCGTTGACCAATTGACTCCGGACGCCTATTCGGAGAAGCGGGCAGTGGAGTCCGCCGTTGCTCCGCGGGACGAGGCTCCGGTGACGCCCGCGCCTTCAGCAACCGCTGCGCCTTCCCCAACGGCAGCGCCTGTTTTCTCCGTGCCGGCGGCACCACAACCCGAGGACGCCCTGCCCGTTGAAGTGCCGCCCGTGGTGGAGGAAGAGCCTGTGCCGGCGACTCCGGCTAATCCCCAGATCGCGCCGACCCCTGGTCCTTTGCCGGCCACCACACCACCTGCCGCACCTTTGACAGTCCCGCCGGTGACTGCTCCAGCGGTTGTAGATGGTTCTGCGCGTGAGGCTGGGGACAGCCATTCCAACGACACCGTAATGGAAATCGACTTCAGGGTTTCCGGGGCCGCCCCTCTGAGTACCGGCAAGGCGGTGTTCTCGGTGGGGAAGAACTCGTGGATAGCTGAGGATTCCTTCCGGGCACCTGACGGATGGACCTGTACGTTCGAGAGCCGGAGCGTGGTTATTTGTTCCACCGACTCTGTGCAGCGCACCGACCTCAGCTTTCAGCTTGGAGCGGGCGTTAAGCGAAGCAAGTTTGATCCCAGCAAAGGTGAGAGGGTCCTCACCTACACGTTGAGCGGACCAGGGTTGGCCTCGAAAAGGTTCTCTGTTGTGTATTGAGCCGGGCATCGCATGGATGCGGGTGGCACGCACCATCCTCAGGAGAGGGATTTCGCTGTGTTCCCATCATCGTGTGGCGTACCCTGAGCCCATGGGGATTGAGGCAGTTTTTTCGGCCATGGTCAGTCTGGCGCTCATAGTGGGTGCAATCTGGGCCGGTACCCGGCTGGTGCAGAAAGGTGTCCCCTCAAAAGGAGCCACCGGGACCTTGGGAAGCGTCCTCTCCATGATAGAACCGGCCACGGGTGTGCCTACCAGGATGGAAGCGGCCGCAGCCATTGAGGAGATGAGGCAGCGCCGGCACGAGTCCTTGTCCGCGGGACCGGGCGCGGCAGGACAGGAAGTGTTCGGAGGAAGAGTTGTGCTGCCACGGCCTGACCGGAAGCCGGCAGAGGGCCAGGTCAAAATCTGAGACGCATTCCTTGTGTTGAGTTAGCTACGGGTAAGATCCCGTAGGAAACATTAGTAATGCGGCTCACAGTATCCAGCGCAGTGTACGGGCCCAACCAGATCCCGAAGGTATGTATCTATGGTTCACACTGCCCATCAAGACACCGATCTCGCTGCCGAACTGCGCGCTGATGTGCGTCGCGTTTCCACACTTCTCGGTGAGTCCCTGGTCCGCCAACACGGACCGGAACTGCTCCAGCTCGTGGAGCAGGTGCGGTTGCTGACCAAGGAGTCCAAGGAAGCTGCCCGGGGCGGCGCGGATGCCACCGGCCCGTGGAGCGCGCACGACGTCGTTGCCCAGGTCCGTGAGCTGCTCGCCTCGCTGCCGCTGGACCAGGCCACTGACTTGGTCCGCGCCTTCGCGTTCTACTTCCACCTCAGCAATGCGGCCGAGCAGGTTCACCGTGTACGTGGCTTGCGCACCCGGCAGGAAAAGGACGGATGGCTGGCCAAAGCGGTCTCGGAAATCGCTGGCCAAGCCGGGCCTCAGGTCCTGCAGGATGTGATCAACGAACTCGACGTCCGGCCCATTTTCACGGCGCACCCTACCGAGGCCTCGCGGCGCTCAGTTCTGGATAAGGTTCGCAAGCTTTCAGACGTCCTCGCCGAGCCCACCACGGAGGGGACCTCAGCGCGGCGCCGCCAGGACCGTCAACTCGCCGAAATCATTGATCAAATGTGGCAGACCGACGAACTCCGCCAAGTGCGCCCCACTCCCGTGGATGAGGCACGGAATGCCATCTATTACCTGAACAGCATCCTCACCGATGCCATGCCGGAGATGCTGACGGACCTCTCAGAGCTCTTGGCTGAGCACGGTGTCTCACTTCCCGCCGCTGCCGCGCCCTTGAAGTTTGGTTCTTGGATCGGTGGCGACCGTGACGGCAACCCGAACGTCACCGCGGAAGTCACCCGCGAAATCCTGCAGCTTCAGAACCAGAACGCCGTGCGCATCAGCATTGCCTTGATCGATGAACTCATCTCGGTTCTCTCCAACTCCACAGCACTTTTCGGGGCCGACCAGGAGTTGCTGGACTCCATCACTGTGGATCTCAAGAACCTTCCCGGGTTGGACAAGCGCATCCTCGAACTGAATGCGCAGGAGCCCTACCGGTTGAAGCTGACCTGCATCAAAGCCAAGCTGATTAACACCGGTCGCAGGGTGTCGTCGTCGAGCCATCACGAACCAGGCCGCGACTACGCCACCACGCCCGAGCTGCTGGCTGAGTTCGGGCTCTTGGAGGATTCGCTGCGGAACCACTCGGCTGGATTGGTGGCAGACGGTGCGTTGGCCCGCGTCCGCCGTGCAATCGCTGCTTTTGGTTTGCACCTGGCAACCTTGGACATCCGTGAACACGCTGACTACCACCACGATGCTGTGGGCCAGCTCGTGGACAGGCTTGGTGCGGGGAAGCCTTACACCGAACTGACCCGAGAAGAGCGTTTCGACTTCCTGGGCGCGGAGTTGGCTTCCCGCCGTCCTCTCTCCGGACACCCGATCAAGCTTGAGGGTACGGCCGACGGTACCTATGACGTTTTCCGGAGCATCCGCCAGGCCCTTCACACGTACGGCCCGGACGTCGTGGAAACTTACATCATCTCCATGACCCGCGGCGCCGATGATGTTCTCGCAGCAGCAGTCCTGGCACGCGAAGCCGGTTTGATTGACCTGTTTAGCGGGAAGCCACGCGCCAAGATCGGCTTCGCTCCGCTGTTGGAGACCGTGGAGGAACTCCGCGCATCAGCGGAGATCGTTGACCAGTTGCTGTCCGATCCGTCCTACCGGGAGCTGGTCCGCCTCCGCGGAGATGTCCAGGAAGTCATGCTGGGGTACTCCGATTCGAATAAGGAATCGGGCGTGATGACCAGTCAGTGGGAAATCCACAAGACCCAGCGAAAGCTGCGCGATGTTGCTGCCAAACATGGCGTCCGCGTTCGTCTCTTCCATGGCCGCGGAGGATCTGTGGGCCGCGGTGGCGGACCCACGTACGATGCCATCATGGCCCAGCCTAACGGCGTGCTGGAAGGCGAAATCAAGTTCACCGAGCAGGGCGAGGTCATCTCGGACAAGTACTCCTTGCCTGAACTCGCCCGCGAAAACCTGGAGCTCTCCTTGGCCGCCGTAATGCAGGGCTCGGCACTGCACCGCACTCCACGGACCTCGGAAGATGAGCGTGAGCGTTATGCCAACGTCATGGAAACCATCTCGGACGCAGCATTCGCCCGCTACCGCACGCTGATTGACGATTCCCAGCTTCCGGCCTACTTCCTGGCTTCCACGCCGGTGGAGCAGCTGGGTTCCTTGAACATTGGCTCGCGTCCCTCCAAGCGTCCGGACTCCGGTGCTGGACTTGGTGGCCTGCGGGCCATTCCGTGGGTTTTCGGCTGGACGCAGTCACGACAGATTGTTCCGGGCTGGTTCGGTGTGGGCTCCGGTTTGAAGGCCGCCCGCGAGGCTGGGGACACGGATCAGTTGCTGGAAATGATGGACCGTTGGCACTTCTTCCGTTCGGTCATCTCCAATGTGGAAATGACCTTGGCTAAGACGGACATGGAAATTGCGGGTCACTACGTTTCGTCTCTGGTTCCGGAGGAACTGCACCGGCTGTTCCATATGATTCGCGATGAGTATGAGCTCACTGTGGCCGAAATTGAGCGCCTCACCGGCGAGACCGAACTCCTGGATGCCCAGCCGACGTTGAAGCGTTCACTGGAAATCCGCGATCAGTACCTGGACCCGATCAGTTACCTGCAGGTGGAGCTTCTTCGGCGTGTTCGCGAGGACCAGCTTTCAGGAGGCGAGATCGATGAACGGCTCCAGCGCGCCATGCTCATCACCGTCAATGGCGTAGCCGCCGGCCTTCGCAACACCGGCTAGCACCCTCTCTCACATCCCTCGGGGTTCCCCGGATCCCTCTCTCACCCGGTGAGAGAGGGATCTGCCCAAGGCCCTCTAAGTCAGGCTGGTTGTGAGTCAGTCGGTGATTGAAGAGAGCAGGAGCTGCCATGACTGTTGGGCCGCGTGGTATTAGCCGCGATGAGATCAGGGATTTGGTGCATGAGTATTACGTGCAGC
>NZ_LNUV01000006.1:194040-336057 GCF_001512285.1 Arthrobacter sp. EpRS71
CGCCTTGTTCTCACCAGCTGAAGTCCACGACGGCTCCTGGAAGAACATCTGGAAGACACGCGACCGAGCCCTCCAGCACTACTACGACCAGAACCCTCACCGATTCCGGCAACGACCCACCACACCGGCCCCACGAAGCCACGTCGGAATCAACCTCCCCGAAAAACCAACCAAACAACCCACCCACTGACTCCACACAGTTTGACAACCTGCGAGGGCGTGGGATGTGAGAGGGCGTTAGGGTAGTGGGATGCCGTCGTTCCAGACCAAGTTGAAGATCACTGGCCTCAAACCGGGCAACGCACCTGAATCGGTGATGGCCGCCGCGGTGGAAGCGCTGGAAACCCGCCACCACGTGGAATCGAACCAGCTGGACATCGTGGGCGGGGTACCTCAGCTCAGTCTCCGCTTCACAGTGGACGACCGCGATTACTCAGGCGAGAACCACGAAGCCCGCACGTCGGCAGCCATGATGCGGGACGCCGTCGAGCGCGTTGCCCTGACCGGCAGCCTGTATGTGCTGCGGCGTAGCCGCGGACGCTGGTCACCGGTTTAGAAACCCCGTTTAGGATCCCGGCCCTATTCGGTTTGCGGGACGTCGCCGGGCTTGTCGGCGTCGAACGGTTCGTCCACGGGGGAGCGGCTGCCGCGGCGCCGGGTGACGATCAATCCCACCACCACGCCGATGACCAGGCCCAGTCCCACCCCAATGAGTGAGCTGGCCCAAAACGGGAGCTTGGTGGTGGAACCGGTGAAGTATCCCAGGCCTACCTGCCACACGGCCCACAGCACTGCCCCGAGCCCGGCGCAGAGGCTGAATCCGCGCACCGAGACGTTGGCGATGCCTGCCGCGGATGAGGTGGCGAGCCTGCCGCCGGGGATGAAGCGCGCGCCGATGATGGCGCCGTAAGTGGAGGAACGGCCGGCTTTTGCGATGGCCTCGTGGATTCCGCGGTGGATGCGCCGGCCCCATGCCCACCGGTCCAAGACGTGGCTGATACGCCGTTTGAAGAGCATGAACACCGCCATGTCACCCAACCAGGAAGCGAACGCAGCCAGGAAAAGGACCAGCCAGAAGTTCGCATGGCCATCGGCTGCGAGCGCCCCGCCGGTGATGACCACCATTTCGGAGGGGATGGGCGGGAAGATGGCGTCGCCCAGCACAATGGGGACGATCCACAGGTAAATCGCGGATCCCCATGTTTCCGGGGCGGTGATGTCCATGGGCACAAGGTACCGCACTTGCCGTGTCCGCCGCTTCGGAGTGAGACTGGCGCCATGCGAATCGACGTTCTGCACGGTGACATCACCACCCGCGATGTTGATGCGATCGTCAACGCCGCCAACTCCTCTTTGCTCGGGGGAGGGGGAGTGGACGGCGCTATCCACCGGGCCGCGGGAGGGGAGCTGCTGGAGGCGTGCCGCGTGCTGAGGCGGACGCAACTGCAGGACGGGCTGCCGGTGGGTTCGGCGGTCGCGACTCCTGCTTTTCGGCTCCCCTCGCGCTGGGTGATCCATACTGTGGGTCCCAACCGGCATGCCGGGCAGACAGATCCGGCGCTGCTCGCCTCGTGCTTCCACGAAAGCCTGATAGTGGCAGCAGGGCTTGGGGCGCGGTCAGTGGCGTTCCCTGCGATCAGTGCCGGAGTTTATGGTTGGGACGCGCGTCAGGTTGCGGAGGTGGCGTTCGACGCCGTGAGGTCGTTTTCGTCGTCATCATCAGCGCGTGCCTCTTCGGACAGCCCACTGGAGTTGGTGGAGTTCGTCCTGTTTTCGGAGGATACGACGGCGGTCTTCCGCACTGTGCTGGCGTCCTCACCCCGGTTCATCTGACGTTTGCGGCGCTGCACGACGTAGTAGAGGACGGTGACGAGTGCCAAGGACGGAAGGCCGAAAACCAAGGTCATGGTGAACGCCGAGGTGCCGAGTGTGCTGATGGCGATGGCCAGCATGAGGACTGCGCCGAGGATGGTACCGGCCGGGTAGAAGCGGGTTGTGTAGGCGAGTTCAGTGCCGCTGCGCTTCATGCTGCGCCGGAAGAACCAGTGGGTTACGAAGATCATGAACCAGGTGAACATGGCCCCGAACATGGAGATGGCCATCATGAAGGTGAACGCCGTCTCAGGGAACATCGCGTAGACAACGGTGGCGATGGCGATTCCTGTGGTGGAGAGGACCAGGGCGTTCACGGGGGCGCCGTTGGAGCGCAGTTTCCCGAACAGGGCTGGTGCGTCGCCGCTGCGTGAGAGGCTGAAAATCATGCGCGTGGAAATGTAGAGCTGGCTGTTCATTGCCGAGAGTGCAGCGATGATTACCACGAAGGTCAGCAGGCTGTCAGCGAAGGGGATGCCCAGGTTCTGCATGACAGTGACGAACGGGCTGCCGCCTGCCAGGATCTGGCTGACCGGGGCGATGGCCAGGATCAGGGCAAGCGTGACGATGTAGAACAGGAGGAGCCGGGCAATGGTGGTGCGGAAGGCTTTCTTGACTGCCGTCGAGGGATCTTTGGCTTCACCAGCGGCGATGGCAATCATTTCGATGCTGAGGTAGCTGAAGATGGACACGATCACCGCGAACCAGGTGCCGGACAGCCCGTTGGGGAAGAATCCGCCTTCGGCGGTGTAATTGTGGAATCCGGTGCCTTCGGTGCGGGCGCCGAACACGATGTACGCCCCGAGCACGATGAATGCGATGATCGCGAAGACCTTGATGCTGGAGAACCAGTACTCCAGGGTTCCGAACACCTTTACGTTCATGGTGTTCACGCCGATCAGGACAGCGGAGAAGAAGATCACCCACAGCAGCGAGGGCACGTCCGGGAACCATAGCTTCATGTATTCGCCCACCGCAGTCACTTCGGTTCCCACGGCCAGCACAATGCAGGACCAGTACATGTATTTGACCAGGAAGCCGGCCAACGGGCTGACGTAGTGTTCGGCAAAAGCGCCGAAGGAGCCCGATGTTGGGTGGGCCACTGTCATCTCGGACAGGCTACCCATGAGGAGGAGCGCGATCAGTCCTCCGATTGCGTAGCTGATGATGACGCTGGGCCCGGCTAAGCCGATGGCAAACTTGCTCCCCAGGAACAGTCCGGTGCCGATGGCTCCGCCCAGGGCGATCATGGTCATTTGACGGGAGGTGAGCTGCCTTTTGAGCCCGCCTTCACGTTCCTGGATCTTGCTGAAACTGGCCAATCCGACCTCCTTGTCGATTCTGCAAATCGCTTCAAGATAGAATCCAGCTCAAAGCTGTGCCAAGGATTTCGAACTATCACGAAAGTATTGGAGGGGATTTCGTGTCTGATTCATCCGCGCCGCGTCCGCGTGGTCCCCTTCCGAACCGGGTTCGGCTTGACGATATAGACCGACTGATCCTTAAAGAACTCATAGCGGACGCCAGAATTCCCAACAACGTTCTCGCCTCAAAAGCGGGAATTGCGCCTTCCACGTGCTTGGGGCGGGTCCGGGCACTGCGTGATGCCGGGGTCATCCGGGGCTTCCACGCTTCGGTGGATCTTGAGGCCCTGGGCTTGTTGGTTTACGCATTGATCTCGGTGCGGGTGAACTCTCAAGCGCGCAACAAGATGCTTGCCATTGGTCAACGCTTGCGCGCATTGCCCAATGTTCAGAGCGTGTTCCTCTTGGCCGGCGATCAGGACTTCCTGCTGCATGTTGCTTGCGAAACTCCCACGCAATTGAGGGACTTCATCGCGGTGCATCTGGCCTCCGACCCCGCGATCGCCAACACCCAGACGAACCTGGTGTTTGATCATCTGACGCCGGGGGACTGAGCTCTGGGGGACCAGTCAGCCGTGGGCTTCGCTGAGCTCCAGTTGGCTGCGGTATTCCACGGGCTGCTTGCTGATGGGATCCACGAAAGTGATGCCCCGGGCCAGTAACTGCAAGGGTTTGGCGTAGTCGTCCGGTGCCTTGTCCAGCAGGTCCGGGTAGAACGCGTCGTTGACGATTCCCAGCCCTAGCGAGGCCATGTGCACGCGGAGTTGGTGTGTTTTTCCGGTGTGCGGCTCCAGCCGGTACAGCGCGCGCTGGTGAGTTCCGGCGTCGAACGTTTTTGTCTGTTCAATGCGCGTTTCGGCGTTCGGTTCACCGGCAATGACTTCTGCGAGCAGGTAGCTGCGGGACTTGGTCATGCGGTTGCGGACAACTACAGGGAACTCGACGGCGGGATAGCCTGCGGCGGGCGTCGCGGCGGACACGCACTCGTATTCCTTCTGGACCTGGCGCTTCTCGAAGAGGACCTGGTACTTGCCGCGTGTTTCCGGATTGGTGGAGAGCAGCAGCAGGCCGGCGGTCATGCGGTCCAGGCGGTGCATGGGGATGAGGTCCGGGAGGTCCAGCAGGTTCCGGAGCCGGACCAGCGCGGATTCCTGGATGTACGTGCCGCCGGGCGTGGTGGGGAGGAAGTGCGGTTTGTCCACCACCAGGATGTGCTCGTCTTGGTGGAGGATGGTGATTTCCACGGGCAGCCGTGTCTCCGGCGGGAGCGTGCGGTAGTACCAAATGAAGGTGTGGTCCTCCAGTTTGGTGCTGCGGTCCAGGGGTACGCCGCCCTCGCCCACGATTTCGCCGGCGTCGAATCGGTCCTCGATGCCTTGGGGGTCGATGTGTCCCCAGCGGTGCATCATGTAGTCCATGGCGGTGGTCCAGGGGCCCTCGTCCGGCAGGCGCAGGCGGGTTGCGTTCACGCCGTCGCGCACGGGGAGGGGGGATTGCATCACCGGACAATTCTACCGGCGATGTGTTGTGGGGCCCGCTCTGCGCCCCTAAACGCGTGCGAATCGCGCATAGCGGGCCCCACAACGGGATGTGGAAGCCGAACACAAAAAAGTTCTTGACAATAAAAGTTGTCGGTAGACATGCTTGAAGCATGTTGGACATCGAAGTGATCGAAGACCCGGCCGCGGCGGAAGCCTCGCTGGACCCCATCCGCACCCGTATCCTGCGGGAGCTCGTGGAACCGGCGTCCGCCACGCAACTGGCCGCGAAGGTGGGGCTGCCCCGGCAGAAAGTGAATTACCACCTCAAAGCCCTGGAACGCCACGGGTTGGTGGAACTGGTGGAAGAGCGACGCAAGGGCAACGTCACCGAGAGGGTGCTGCGTGCCACGGCGGCCTCCTACCTGATTTCGCCCGTCGCCCTGGCGTCCGTGGCGCCTGACCCCCGGCGCTTCTCTGACCGGTTTTCGGCGTTCTGGCTGCTGGCATTGGCCTCCCGCACGGTGCAGGAGATGGGCAAACTCATCGCCGGTGCTGCGGTGGCCAAGAAGAAGCTGGCCAGCTTCGCGATCGATGGCGAGATCACTTTCCGCTCTGCTGCCGAACGGGCGGCGTTCGCGGAAGAGCTCGGCGTAGCGGTGACCCAACTGGTGGATAAGTACCACGACGGCGGTGCTGCCGCCGTGGCGGGCGGTGCACGTAAGCACCGGCTCGTCGTCGTACTTCACCCTGCACTTAAACCAACCCAAGCCTCCCCGGAGCAATCAGCAGAAAAGGATCAAAGCAATGACTGACAACCGAAAATTCGAAATCGTAGCGGACACCGAACTGCCCGGCACTCCAGAGCGGGTGTGGCAGGCGGTCACCAAGGACACTCCCGCCTGGATGTTCCCCACGGATCAGTGGCCCGACGTCAAGACCACCGAGGAATACCCCAGTCACCTGGTGTCCCGGATGGACGGTCTCGACGGATGGTTCAACCAGCTGGAACACGTCCTTGAGCCGCTCGAGGGTGGCCGCGCCAAGCTGCACTACGTTCACAGTGGCATCTTTGCCGACAACTGGGACGAGCAGTACGACGGCGCCAGCAAGCACACCGAGTTCTACCTGCACACCCTCGGCCAGTACCTCCAGTACTTCGACGGCAAGCCGGTGGTCTTCACTGATGTCCAGGCGCCCGCGTCTTCGCAGACTCCGGATGGTTTCCTGCAGCTGAAGAGGGCACTTGGTGTGGACGGCGCGCCCGCCGGTACTGCCGTGGATGTGGACGTCGACGGCGTAGGCCGGCTGAGCGGGGAAGTGGACTTTTCGAACGAGTTCTTCCTGGGGCTCAGGACATCCGATGCCATGTACCGCTTCTTCGGCCGGAACGCTTTCGGCGCCCCGGTGGGCATGACGGTCCACGAGTTCAGCGGCTCCGGCGATTCTGAACTCACGGCCAAGACGTGGGGCGCATTCCTGGAGAAGGTGTACGCCTGAGACTCCGCGCACGCCGCCCCCAACTAGGTAGCAGTTCAGGTCGTTCCCAGCGCTGAGAACGACCTGAACTGCTACCTACTTGGGTTCCAGCAGCGGAACTGGCCGCGGGCCGACAGCCTAGGCGACCGCGACGGCGGCTGGCCGCTCTGCCTTGAGGGTCCTGCGGAGGTGGGGCGAGGCATCGAGCTTGTCCTGGGCGGCGCGGAGGGCACCGACGGCGAACTCCAACTGTGCGGCGGGCAAGGTGAACGGAACGCGCAAGTAGTGCTCGAACGCCCCACCCACCCCGAACCGTGGTCCGGCAGCCAACCGAACGCCGAAGTCCGGAGCGAGCACCGTCAAGGCAGTGCTGCACGGCGTGGGCAGGTGGCACCAGGCTGTGAGGCCACCGCGGGGGCGTTCAACCTCCCACTCCGGCAGGCGCTCCGCAAGCAACCCCAGCAGGGATTCCCGCTGATGCCGAAGCTCCGCGAGCCGGGCATCAAGCGGTTCGGCGAAAGCCCGCACCAGGCGTGCCGCCGCCAGTTGTTCCACCACCGGCCCGCCCAGATCCATGACTGTCCTCGTGGAAACGAAGCGGGCAACCAAGGCCTCGTCTGCCCGGATCCACCCGGTCCTCAGCCCCGCCCAATGCGACTTGCTGAGCGAGCCGATGGAAACCACGGCGGGACTGAAGGAGGACATCGGTGCGGTGCGGACGCCGTCGAGATTCAACCCGCGCAGCGTTTCATCCACCACCACCACGGTTCCGGAAGCGGCGGCAGCCCGCGCGAGGCGCCGCCGTTGCAGGTCCGACATGATGCGCCCGGTGGGGTTGTGGAAGTCGGGCACCAAGTAGGCCATGGCGGGGCGCTGCTGGTTCATGGTGGCCACCATCGCGTCAATATCCCAGGCGGGAGAGGTGCTGGACTCCAGTGCAGGCAGCGCGACAGGAAGGGGCTTGCACCCGGCGGCGCGGATGGCGTCCAAAGCGTTAGGATACGTGGGATGTTCCACCAGGACCCGGTCCTGCTTGCCGGCCAAAGTGCGCAGGACGATATTGAGCGCATGCTGCGCGCCGGAGGTCACAAGGATCTGGTCAGGGGTGGTGGGGACCCCCTCAGCCGTGTATTTAGCGGCGATGGCTTCGCGGAGGGCCGGAACGCCCACGGCGTCGTACCCGAAGCCCGGCAGGAGGGCGGGTAACTCGGTCAGTGCGTCGGCAAAGGCGCGGTGCACTACCTCGCCGGCGGCCGGGAGCGATGCATAGGCCAAGTCCAACAATCCCTCCGGGACTGCGAGTCCGGGGGCGCTCACCGGCGCGGTGCGGTGGGGGATGCACGTCCGCCCGCGGCTGCCCTGACCTGCTGTGAGGAAGCCCTGTTCGCGCAGGCTCGCATACGCGGCGGTGACCGTGGTGCGGCTGAGGCCCAACGTCTGCGCCAGCGCCCGCTCGCTGGGCAGGGCCACATCCAGTGGGATGCGGCCATCCATCACCAGCAAACGCACGACGTCGGCAAGCTCGCGGTAGGCGGGCAGGGCGCCGGAATTCCAGGAGCCGAGGAGGCGAACGAGCGCGGTGGGGTTCAGTGAGCCTGACATCAGACCAGTATTTCAAACTGGCTATGGAATGCAAGGCCAGTTTTATCGGAGGATGGAACCCATGATGACCCGAAGAATCACCCAACTCCTGATCGGCCTCGCGATGTACGGCATCTCCTTGGCCATGTTCATCCGCGCCGGGCTTGGCTTGGACCCCTGGGACGTGTTCCACCAGGGCGTCTCCGAAAAGACCGGGTTCAGCATTGGTGTTGTGGTCATCGCGGTCAGCTTCCTGGTCCTTCTCCTGTGGATCCCGCTCCGGCAGATGCCAGGGATCGGAACCATCGCCAACGCCGTGCTGGTGGGACTATTCGCCGATCTTGGGCTGTGGCTCATCCCGGAGTTCTCACATCTGGGCGGACAGATCGCCATGCTCGCCGGTGCCGTGATCCTCAACGGCATCGCCTCCGCTTGCTACATCGGTGCCCGTCTTGGACCCGGGGCCCGCGATGGGCTGATGACCGGACTTGTGCGCCGCACCGGGTGGTCCGTGCGCCTGGTCCGCACAGGCATCGAAGTGGTTGTCCTTGCTGTGGGCTTCCTGCTGGGCGGTTCGGTCGGTGTTGGTACGGTGGTCTACGCTCTGGCCATCGGCCCTGTTGTGCAGGTGCTGCTTCCCAAATTCATGGTGCCCGAACGTCCCAAAGCTACGGCCCCCACGGAAACCGTGGAGGCCGCAGCGGCTGCTTAGGCCTCAGCGCAGGCACTAACGGATCGCCCGCCTAACGGCACGCCTCCAGATCCTCGCCGTACTCCAACCAGTCCGGCAGGTCCTCACTGAAGGCATCGCGGATGGCGGGCGATCCAGCGCTCCGCCAGTCGACGTCGTCGTTAATTTCGATCTCGTACTTTTTCCACTCAAACCAGTTGATCATCTTCAATTGCGGATATTTTTGATGGGTTTCATCCGAAAAGACCTGACGCCACCACGCCTGCTTGACGTCCAGTTCGGACGCCCCGGCACGGGCCGGGGTGAAGATGGCGGCTGTCTCCGGGATGGCCACCGGCTTGTTGTGGTCCACACCGTACACCTGGTAAAAATCCGGGACGGAACTGTCGTCACCGGCGGTGCCGCTGTACGTTCCGGTCAGCATGGCCAGGAACTTGCCCGGCTCCGAGATATCGTTGTTCCCCCAAGGGCGCTGATTGCCCCAGTGATACAGGGAAACGCCCACCCAGTCCACGGCGTCGTCCCCCGGATAGTAGGGCGCGTAGGTGTCGTCGGCCATGGTGATGGCGCCATCATGGTCTGTGTCCAAGGCAGCGAAATCCGGCGTGCCCGGACGCGCCGCGAACTGGCCCCCCGTAAACGGGTAGCCGCCGCCATAGTTCGGGGCCCACATCATGGACGAACCCGGCGCCTGCGAGTGCACGGCGGCGGCCACCTTGCGGAACACCTCCACATAGCGCAGCGGCTGCTGGCCCCAGGAATACCAGGAACCGTTCATTTCATGCGCCAAACGTACGACGACGGGCGTCCCCTGATCATTGATGTCCCGTAAGTCGGCGGCGAGTTTGGCGATCACCTCATCGCTCATCGTCTCTAGTCCGCCGTGCGGTTCGAGCGTCAGGAGCAACACGCCCCCAGTGGGGCGGACCTGGGTGACGGCGTTGGTGGTGTGCGCCCACGTTTCGTCGTCGTAGGGGATGTCCGAGAACTGCACCACCACCGCCGGATCATGGCCGAGGTTTTCCCGGTGCTCGGACAAGGTCTCCGAGTCCCAATCCAGGTTCACTCCCAGAAGCACTCCATCCTTGGGGATCATAGTGGAAGCGTCCCCGGCCCGGCACAGGGACAAAGCCTGGACTACGGGGACCACTTCCTTGGAAGCAAAACTCAAACCGGTGGCAGCCAAGGCAGTCACCACCAAAGGAATGAGCAGGCTGGCCCGCCGGCGTTTTCTGTTCGGATGTCCCGTGAAGGTGGGAGGAGCCGGCGCCATGGTCAGCCCCAGCCCAAGGAACGATGCCGGCGCCCGAAGAGGGTGCGCCAACTCAAGCGAGGCGCGAGTCCGCGTGGCCGCACACGTGCCATGCCGCCGTCGACCGCATCTTGACGGTTTGCATAGACGCGGGCCACATGACCCAGATGGGCTTGGAGGCGGGTTTCCTGCAGTTCGCTGGAATGACCGAAAAGGCGGAGATCGCCACCGCGCAATCGGAGCAGGTGCAATACCTCAAGCAGCCCTACGACGCCTGAGGCTCCCACGGATGTCACCGCAGCGACATCCACCAAAATCAGGATGGGGCCGTCCGCGGCTGCCTGGGCGGACGCTTGACGAACGGCAAGAACGGTAGGGGCGTCCAAAGCACCGGTAACGGTCAGCTCCAGACTGGTCAGATCCGCTGTGTTCTGTGCGGAGGAAATGGTCATCGGGGCAGGGGAAAGCATGGACATGGGGGTCGCTCCTTGCTGGGGGGTGGAACGGCGTGTGATTGCTGTCAGTGTTTGGATTCGGACGGGGTCCCAAGGACGCTGGTGAGCTCCTTCGGGGTGGGCATTGGCTCCTCCAGGTGATCGCCGGGACCGCGGTACCTTGCCGCGCCGATCACTACACTCAACAGCGCCAGGTCCAAAGCAACCCAGGCAAGCGTGATGAGGGTGGGATACAGCGGCGCTTCCACGAAGGACACCCGGGCAATGCCGATGAGCGAGGACACAACGAGCAATGCCATGGCTGCCACTTGCAGCCTGACGTGCTGAAAACCGCGTCCTGCAGCCTGCTTGCTCTTGGCCGTCACCGAGAACGTGAGGTGCTTGCCGAGGAAGACCGCCGCCGCACCGGAACACGTGGCCGCTATCCAGGTGGGAAACAGTGCGAAGGACCATTGCTGTCCGCGCCACAGTCCCTTGGAACCATTGCCCGCTACTTGGAAAAGCAGCTGGCAGGTCACGAAAAAGGGGAGGAAGAGGCAGAAGAACACCACCGGGCTGGCAGTCAGCGGGTAGGTCCCAGCCACCAGGAACACCACAGGCGCTGCGATGTAGCTCAGGGCAGCGAAGCCATTGAGATAACTCGTCATAGTGCCCAGATACATGAGCCGTTGGGCCACCGTGAGGCCCCGAAGCAAGACCGGATTGTCACTGAAGAACACCTGCATGGTGCCTGCCGCCCATCGATGCCGCTGCGACAGCATGGTGGATACGTCCTCGGGGGCCAGTCCGTGGACCAGGACCTCGTGGTGGTAAACACTGCCCCACCCCATCGCGTGCAGGTGCATGGCCGTCGCCATGTCCTCGGTAATGGTGGTGGTATCCATGGGGTGGATGGCCAAGGCCTGGTCCGTGTGCGCAACATCCACGGATTCCAGGACCGCGTCCAATTCCGGCACCACATCGTCCATCGCATCGGGGACCGCCAACGCGGCAGCATGGAAGGCGACGCGGAGCTCAAAAGTGATCTCGGCAAGGACATCGCCCCTGCGCACCTGATGCTCCGCGCGCGCCACTGCCTCCAAGGCCTGTTCCGCCACCGGCATGGCGGCAGGATGGCGCCTACCCAGTTCGCCGTGAAGATCCTGAAGCCTGGACCGGCCCCTGCGCAAAGCACGCCACGTCTGCTCCGTGGCTGTCCGGGTGTAACGGGTCAAACCCAGCGCCATGAGGGCTTCCCGGCGAAGGACAGCATTCGAACCGCAGAAGAACGCTGCGTCCCAGCCGTCCTTGCCCTGCTGGATGGGTCCGTAGAAAAGTTCCGCCTGGCTTCCCAAGGGGTCCCGCTCCGGAACATTCCAAAAGTGCTGCGGCGTCTGGACAAAGGCCACTTCTTCGGCGTCGAAATACCCGAGGACGCGGTCCAGGAAGCGCGGCTCAGGGACCTGGTCTGCGTCGAAGATGGCCACGAACTCGCCCGTTGTCAGGGACAGGGCGTTGTTGACGTTGCCCGCCTTTGCGAAGCGCTGCCGGCCATCCCACTCGGGGCCACGGGTGATGTATCCGACGCCGATCTGCCGGGCTGCTTCAGCAAATTCGGCCCGATCTCCGTCGTCAAGAATCCACGTTTCATGGGGATACTCCATGTCCCTGGCCGCAATGGCCGTCTTCATCACCAGGTCCAGTGGTTCGTTGTACGTTGCGATGAAAACGTCCACCGATCTGCCCGGCAGGGCAGGCGGGGGAGGTGGACGTCGTCGTGCGTTCCACATGGTCACGGCATAAAGTGCTGATTCGCCCAGGCTGTAAGTCTCCGCCGCCACGAGCGGCAGCGAGATCCACCAAGCATCCCAGGCCACAGTGCTGGACCAGCGCCAGCTGATGTAAATCAATCCGAAGGAAACCACCAGAACTGCAAGGATCCTTACCAGTATTTGTCTGTAAATGCCCATCTTTAGCCTCCGGTAACTTCTGGGGAAAAGGCCAAGGCGCGCCACCATGTCCACACGCTCTTCAGAGCGAATTTGGGAGGACACGGCTGACGCGCCTGGAGCTGCATCGTCGATGCTCAAGGGAAGGAATTCGGCTGCGAACGGAATGTCCTTACTGCCAATGGGCTTGAAATTCTTGTCAAAGCCAATCGGTTCCTTATTCCACTTTCTCCCGCCCACATTTCGTCCTCGTTACGGCACTGAAAAGAAAACCCGCGTTGATTATTTCCTTGCCGTGACGTTTTGCGTGTCGCAGCGAAAAGGGCTTGCGCACTACAGGGACGGGCCTTCAGAGTGGCACCATGAAGCGAAGACTCATGCCCCTGACGATGCTCGTCGCTGGCCTGACCATCGCAGCTACCCTCATTGCTCCGGAGCCATCTGCCCAGGCAGCCGCTGGTATGCCAGCCCCCGGATCACTGGTCTGGAGCGACGAATTCAACGCCCCCGCCGGAACGGCGCCCGACCCCGGAAAATGGTCCCACGACACCGGAGGATCCGGATGGGGCAACGGCGAACTGCAGTACTACACCAACAGCACCGGCAATGCCGCAGCTGATGGTCAGGGAAACATGGCCATCACTGCCCGCAAAGAAAACCCTGCCGGATATGAGTGCCACTACGGGACCTGCCAGTACACCTCCGCCCGGCTGTTGACCGCCGGCAAGTTCAGCCGGACTCAAGGCCGGTTCGAAGCCCGACTTAAACTGCCCAAGGGCCAAGGCATGTGGCCCGCCTTCTGGATGCTCGGAGACAACGTGTTCTCCGACGGCTGGCCCGCCAGCGGGGAACTCGACGTCATGGAAAACGTTGGCAAGGAACCCGGGACGGTCTGGGGAAGCATCCACGGACCCGGATACTCAGGGGCCAACGCCGCACATGCCAGCTACACACTGCCCGGCGGTAAGGCCCTGGGCGATGCTTTCCACACGTTCACCGTTGACTGGGGACCCGATTCCATCACCTGGTACATCGACGGAATCTCCTACTCACGGAAAAGCAAAGCCACAACTTCCGGACCGTGGGTCTTCGACCACAATTTCTTCCTTCTGCTGAATCTTGCCGTGGGCGGCCATTGGCCGGGAGCGCCGGACGCCGGCACGGTGCTTCCCCAGACCCTGCTGGTTGATTACGTCCGCGTCTACGAGCTTGCTTCGGTTCCCGCGACGCCCGCTGCTGCGTCCACCACACGAATCCAGGGCTATGCCGGAAAATGCATCGATGTGGCCGGCAGGCAAGCTACCGACGGGGCACCATTGCAGCTGTGGGAATGCGACACCTCCGCTTCGGAGCAATGGACCTTTGCCGCCAACGGCACCATCCGGTCACTGGGCAAGTGCATGGACGTGGCGTGGGGATCAACGGCCAACGGTGCGCCAGTCCAACTCACCAGCTGCAACGGCAGCCCTGCACAGCAGTTCGTCCTCAACACTGCCGGGGATCTGGTGAACCCGCAGGCCAACAAATGCGTGGACGTAACTGACTGGAATCCATCCAACGGTGCGAAACTGCAACTATGGGATTGCGCCGGGTCCACCAACCAAAAGTGGTGGCGGATGGCGTAAAAAAACGTCCGACGGCGGCGCGCATCTTTGCGGGGTCCGGCGGCTATTGCTGGGGCGGCTGGGGAGCTTCCTGGAGTAGCGGGCCGGGCAGGCAGGTGCGCGCAGCCGTCGCGGCGGTGGGTGGCCGGACCTGGCTGGCGTTTAGGTGGCCGGGTCCGGCCGGTTGGGTGTGTTTTTTGAGCATTGTGTTTGTTGAGCAGGGTGTTTCTTGGTCAGGGCGCTGGCTGGCAGCGCGGACAGAAGTAGATGTCCCGTTCCTCGGTGCCGTCCGGTCCTGCCAGGAGGCCGCGGCGTACTGTAGCGCCGCAGCGCCTGCACGGTTGGCGTTCCCGTCCGTACACCCAATACCCGGGGCGCAACGCGCGCGGGCCTAAGGTGGTCCGCCGGCCCGGGCCCAGATTTTCGCCGAGGAGGCGTTTGGCGTCGTTGATGGTCTTGGCGAGGTCCGGGACTTCGCCCACGGGCAGGGCTGGGTGGATGCCGGAGAGGAAGCACGACTCGCAACGGTAGATATTGCCGATACCTGCCAGCTTCCGCTGATCCAGCAGGGCAAAGCCCACAGTCACGTCCGGTTCGGCGCGAAGCCTGCGCAGGGCTTCTTCCTCGTCCCAGTCAGGACCGAGCAAGTCCGGGCCGAGGTGCCCCACAATCTTGTCTTCCTCAACAGTGGGCACTACTTCCAGGATGCCGAGTGAGAACCCGACGGCGTCTGCGGAGTCCGTGCGGAGCACACACCGCGCAGTGTGGCCGGGTTTCGTCCAGCGGCCCCCGGGCGGGTAGATCATCCAGTTCCCTTCCATTTTGAGGTGGGAGTGGATGGTTAGTGCACGGGGCCTTCGGCTGGCGCCGGGTTCCTCGTCAACCGGGCCCGCCAAGCGCATGAGCAGGTGCTTTCCCCTGGGAACAACCTCGGTCATGGTCCAGCCCGCCAGGTTCAAGGTGGCGAAGCGGGGCACACGGAAGTCTGAGGCGTTGATGATCTTCCCTGCCAATGCCTCGTTCAGGCGTGAGGCAGCCCGCCAAATGGAATCGCCTTCAGGCACGGATTCGGAGTCCCTTCGGTGTGGAGTAGGCCCCCGCGGCCGCCAAGGCTACGGCGATGGGAGTTTCCAGGAGATCGTGGCCGTTGACCTTCTCCATGACGAGTTTGTCCACGGCACCGCGGCGCACCACATCCACCAATGCCTGGGCCGCAACGGTCAGCACGGCCTCGTCCTGGCTGAAAGTGAGCAGGGTCTTGCCGCCGCGTTCCACATAAAGGACCAACGCGCCGTCCACCATCACCACCAGCGCTCCGGCTTTGCGCCCCGGACGGTGACCGGAACCGGCGTCGACAGAGAGAGCAGGCCAAGGAAGAGCAGCGCCGTAGGGGTTGGCGGGATCTGTCGCGGCAAGGGCAAGCGCGGATGGCTCGGCTTTGGAGATGCGCGCGTCCTCGGTGAAGGACCTGAGCCGGTCCACCGTGGCGGGGACGGCAAACTGGGCGGCCCCCAAATGCTCAATGAAGTAACCGCGCCTGCAACGCCCGGCTTCCTCCAAACGGGCCAGGACTTTATACATGAGCCCGAAGCCACCAATGATGTTCTCTGCCATGACCGAGCCCCGGGTGACCACGCCGTAGCGGTCCAGCAGCAGCTCAGCGGTGCCGCGGGCGTGGATGGTGGGGTCCAGTTCCGGCGCGGGTAGCGCAGACCAACGACCCACGGCCGACGGCGGCGCGGCCGCGATGCCACCTGACGCCGTTCCATAGCGACCACCCGTGAGCCCCGGAGAGCCCAACAATCCCGACCCATGAGAACGGCCCAACCTGCTCATGCGCGGGGCGCGGGCCCTCGGCGCCTTGGCCACTTGCCGGTGCGCGGTCTTCCCGCCGGCGATCATGGCCCTCACCGGAGCGAAAGTATCCCCTGTGACGCGGCCGGCCCAGACGAGATCCCAGAGGGCGGAAACCACGGCGTCGTCGCTCAACACCGCATCCATGCCACCGGCCACCTCCGTGAGTTGCCGGAAGAAGTAGCCACCACCTGCGCTGAAGTGTTCCAAGAGCCGTTGCTGGGCGTCGCCGGGTTCGAACTCGGGGTCCGGGTTGAGCGTCAGCTCAGCGGAATCGGCTACATGGAGGCTGATCCAGCCGTCGTTCCCTGGCAGGGACCCTGCCCCGGACCAAAGGAGTTCGCCGGCTGCCATGAGTTCGTCCAGCATGGCCGGTTTGTAGTCCGCCACCCTGCTCGCGAGGACCAGGGGTTCCCATGCGGATGCCGGGATGGGCACGCCGGACAATTGGTCCACTGCCGTGATGATGCCGTCCAGCCCCCGCAAAGCCTGGCTCCGGGACTTCCCTGGCGCGGTCACGTTCTGCCAGGCCGGCAGGAATCGACCATAGGCGGCCGTGTCCACAGGCTCCACCTCGGCCCGCAGCGCAGCGAGGGAACGACGGCGCAGCTTCCGCAGGACCTCGGCATCGCACCATTCACTGGACGGCGGGGCGTCCACGGTCATGAGCTCTGAGTCGGCTCGTTCTGCAGGCTGCTCGGCGACCGCGTGGGGCCGGAACTCGCCTTCCACCACTCGACCGTCATCAGCGAGGCGTTTCAGCGCCGTATTGACCACCGCGACGCCAAGCCCCAGCCTGGCCGCAGCCTCTGAGGCAGTGAAGGGACCATGGGTGCGTGCGTACCGGGAAACGAGATCGCCCAAGGGATCGTGGACAGGCTCAATGAAGGCGAGCGGCACACCCATGGGCAGCGGAACGCCGATTGCGTCACGGAGCCGCGCCGAGTCTTCAATGGCAGCAAAACGCTCGACGCCGCCGATGGTTACTTTCAGCGCGCGGTTGGCTTTCTGCAATGCCGTGAGGTGTGCCCCGGCGTCAGCCACGGTGCCGTGGGGTGTTACGACGGAAGCATCCTCTGCGAGCTCTGCGTCATCGGGTCCTGCCCGATCTATAGACGGCGGTTTTGATTCAGGCTGGAGGGACGATTCGGGTGCTTTGGCACCTTCCAGCCGCTCTGCGACTTCCTCAACGTCGAGCGGGCCAAGCAGCCGAAGGAGATCCGCCACGCCCTCCATGCCACGAACCCGCCGGTCCGGCGCAAGCCGCTGCAACTCCATCTCGGTCTTGTCGATGACTGCGGCGTCCAGGAGTTCGCGCAGTTCCACGCGACCCAGGAGTTCGTTGAGGAGGGTGGAGTCCAGGGCCAGGGCGGCAGCCCGGCGTTCGGCCAAGGGGGAGTCGCCCTCGTAAAGGAACTGGGCCACATACCCAAACAGCAGGGACTTCGCGAAGGGGGAGGGCTGCTGGGTGGTGGTCTCCACGATCCTGAGCTCCCTGCGCTCCACGGACGCCGCAATGTCTTTGAGGGCGGGTAGATCGTAAACATCCTGCAAACATTCGCGGACGGCTTCGAGCACGATGGGGAAGGAAGGGTACTTCTTGGCGACATCCAGCAACTGGGCTGAGCGCTGGCGTTGCTGCCACAGAGGCTGACGCTTGGCCGGGTTTTGGCGGGGCAGGAGCAAAGCGCGGGCCGCACACTCACGGAACCGCGAGGCAAACAACGCGCTGCCGCCCACTTCGGCGGTGACGATGTGTTCGAGTTCTTCGGGGTCGAACAGAAAGAGCTCAGCACCGGGCGGCTCGTCCTCCATCATGGGCACGCGCAGGACGATGCCGTCGTCGGCTGCCATGGCCGATCCGTCAAGACCGTAGCGCTGTTGGAGCCGTTGGCCCACCGCAAGTGCCCACGGGGCATGAACGGGCATGCCGAACGGGCTGTGGAGGACTACCCGCCAGTCGCCGAGTTCGTCGTGGAAGCGTTCCACCACCAAGGTTCGATCGCTGGGAACAATCTCTGTGGCTTCCTTTTGCTCCCTGAGGTACTGGATCAGGTTGCTTGCGGCGAAGGCATCCAAGCCGCTGGCCTGGCAACGTTCCATAGCCGGGGCCTCGTCCGCTGCGGAGAGTTCGCGGATGAAGGCACCCAGTGCGCGGCCCAGATCAACGGGCCTGCCAAGGGAGTCGCCCTTCCAGAACGGAAGCTTGCCGGGTTGGCCAAACGCGGGGGAGACCAGCACACGATCGTGGGTGATGTCCTCGATTTTCCAACTGGTGGCACCGAGTGCGAAGACATCGCCTACGCGGGATTCGTAGACCATCTCTTCGTCGAGTTCGCCAACGCGGCGTCCACCCTTGGCCGCACGCGCCGAAGCGGTGGGTTCACTCCCGTCTGCGGTGGCGGGGGAGGCAGAGCCTTCAACTTCCGTACCGATGATGTACACGCCGAACAGTCCACGGTCCGGGATGGTGCCACCGGATGTGACGGCTAGGCGCTGGGCTCCGGGCCTGCCTTCAATGGTCCCGGCGTGCCGGTCCCAGATGATGCGGGGCCTGAGCTCGGCGAATTCGTCTGAGGGGTACCGGCCCGCCAGGAGATCCAGCGTGGCCTCGAATGCCGAGCGGGGCAAGCTCGCAAAGGGCGCGGACCGGCGGACAGTGCTGAACCAGTCCTCAACATCGATGCTGCCCAAGGCGGCAGCGGCCACTGTTTGCTGGGCCAGGATGTCCAAGGGGTTGGCCGGAATGCTCAGCCGCTCAATCTGCCCGCTGAGCATGCGTTCCACAGTCACGCTGGTGTGGAGGAGATCGGCCCGGTGCTTGGGGAAGAGGACGCCTTCGGAGATCTCACCAACCTGGTGTCCGGCACGCCCGACGCGTTGCAGACCGCTGGCTACCGATGGGGGAGATTCAACTTGGACCACCAAGTCCACAGCACCCATGTCGATGCCGAGTTCCAGCGACGATGTTGCCACCACGCAGCGGAGCCTGCCGGACTTGAGGTCGTCCTCGATCATGGCGCGCTGGTCTTTGGACACCGAGCCGTGATGCGCCCGGGCCAGCACAGGATCGGCGCCAGTAGTGCTTCCGGCCTGAGCCATCATGTGTGCCGGGGTTGCCGTCGAGGCCGGGATTCCCGGGTTGGATTCGGGAGCAGCCCACTCGCTGCCGCCCACCGCCATCAACTGGCGCTCGGCGTAGATCTCATTGAGCCTGGCTGTGAGTCGTTCTGACAAGCGACGGGAGTTGGCGAACACGATGGTGGATTGCTTGGACAGGACCAAGTCCACAATCTGTTCCTCAACATGCGGCCAGATGGACGCCTGAGGCTGCAACCCCGATGCCGGCCCGGAGTCGAACGCTCCGGCAGCGCCCTGCAGATCGGACATGTCCTCCACAGGTACGGTGACCGTGAGGTTCCAGTTCTTCTTGGACGGCGGGGCGACGATCTCCACGGGGGCTTGGCCGGCCAGGAACTGCGCCACCAACTCACGGGGCTGAACGGTTGCCGAGAGCCCGATGCGCTGCGCAGGCTTCGGAAGCAGTGCGTCCAGGCGCTCCAGGGAAACGGCCAGGTGTGCGCCACGTTTGGTGCCGGCTACAGCGTGCACTTCATCGATGATGATGGTGTCCACTTCGCTGAGCGTTTCCCGGGCACGGGAGGTCAGCATGAGGAACAGGGACTCCGGCGTGGTGATGAGGATATCCGGCGGGTTGGTCAACAGCGTGCGGCGATCTGCCGCCGTCGTATCTCCCGAACGGACGCCGACCGTCACCAGTGGTGCGGCAAGGCCTAAACGTTTCGCTGTTTGGGTGATGCCGATCAGGGGTGCTCGGAGGTTCCGTTCCACATCCACACCCAGCGCCTTGAGCGGCGAGATGTAGAGGACGCGGGTCTTGGTTTTAGGCCGCTTTGCCCTGCCCTTGCCATTGGCTGGGACAGTCTCAAGACCTGGCAGGGTGTCAGTGGGCTTGGAATGAAGGCGATCGAGCGCCCACAGGAAAGCCGCCAAGGTTTTTCCGGAACCTGTAGGCGCCACTACCAGGGCATGGGAGCCCGAGGAGATCGCGTTCCATGCACCATCCTGCGCGGGTGTGGGCTCGGAAAAAGCGCCGAGGAACCATTCCCTGGTTGCCTGGCTGAAACGGCTGATAGCGCCATCCGACGCCTTCGGCTCCTGCATTCCTCCATCATGCCTCACGGCTCCGACAGAATAAGCCGGAGCCGTGAGGAGACGGTCAGACTGCCTGGAAAGCGGTGATGGTCAGGAGCTTGATGCCGGCGTTGCTGCACGCATCGTGGGGCTCCGGGATGAACAGTGAGGCCGTGTCGTTCGGCGGGTAGATGCGGAAACCGGCGGCGGCCACCTTGGTGCAGTCGCCGTAGTTGCCGGCCTGCGTGTAACGGATTTCGGCCCACGCCGACTTTCCCGGGGCCAGTTCTATTTTGGTGACCGGGGTTGTGGTTTCCCGGGTTGCCGGTTCGCCGATCGGTTCACCGTTGGCGTCGGCAGTCAGTGAGACTCCTGCGAAGCCCTCCAAGATGCAGGGGGCGCTGCCGGAGTTGGTCAGGATCAATTTCTCATAGATGCTGCCGGCCGCGCCGCCGCCGGTGGCGTCCGTTGCGGCGGTGAGCGATGCCGCCTTGCACAGCGCGGGTGCTGCGGGTGCAGCGGAGGTTGCTGTCGCGGAGGGGGATGGCGTCGTCGTCGCCGTTGCGGACGGCGTCGCTGATGCCGAGGGGGATGAGGCCGAAGGCGTCGAAGAGGTTGGCGGGGCACTGCTGCTTCCCGACGGGCTGGGGCTTGGCCCGCAGGCAGCAAGAAGTAGCAGCGCAGCGGCTGCCGTCGTCGTCACAAGTCCGGGTTTGATGCGCTGAGTCCACATGGGCACCAGCCTTGCCCCGGCCCTGATCCGAGTCAATTCAGCCACGGTCAGGAGCGCGGATTGGCGCCCGGATTGTGATCTTCCGGGCGCCAACCCGCTGTCAACTACTTGGTGTCGGCTTTGGCCACGGCCGGCTTGGCGGAGCGGCTGCGGTAGAACGCAGCGCCGCCCAGACCCAAGCCAGCGATGCCTGCGATCAGGCCGGCCCAGCTTCGCGCCTGCGAGCCGTCGTCAGTTACAGCGGCGGCCTGCTCGGTGGAGACGGCTTCTGCAGCGTGATGGTCGCCTGCGGCATCGGCTGCCGTGATGGTGACCGACGGTGCCGGAGCCTTGAGATCGTGCGGGTCCTGGCCCTCCTTGGCAATCTCGGACCAGTCTGTCTGGCCCGTCTCGCAGGTCTGCAGCGTGGGGAAGTAAATGGTCTTGCCCGCTGCATCCGGCAGCTTGACCGACAAAACAAGGGCGTCGCGCAGGTGCGGATCCAACGGCGCCTTGGCCGTGTAAACGATCTGGCTTGTCCGCTTGGTGATGGTGGTGCCGTCATCAAGTTTCTTGGGCTCAGCGAGCGTCTCCGTTACCTTTTCCACGGTCCAGTTGGGGTTGACGGTCGGCTGGGCGTCGTTCAGTTCCTCGGGGAGTGAAATGGCCACTTTGGTGGTGCCGTACGTGTCGCAACCGTGGGGGATTCCAAAGGTCACCAGCGCGTACGAGTTAGCTGCGGTCTTGTTGGGGTCGGCGCCGACGTGGGCGGATGCTCCGGCCAAGCCGGCCATCATCAGGGCAGCGGTTCCACCGGCGACGGCGGTAGCGGACAGGGTGCGGCGAATCGAGGATTTCATGGGAAGTGCCTTTCGGGGGCGCCAGATGAAGCGGCGCGGGGTACGGGTTTGAGGCCCGTCACCATGCAAAGGCTGTGCTGTTGCAGCGCGTGATTGTTGTGCGCAGAAGGTGCCGGGCGGAACTAAGGAAGTACGACGACGGCGGGCGGGCCGCGGCGGCTGTCTTGCCTAAGGTTCCGCCAAGGGCGGGGGATGAAGACGTCGGGTGCACCGACAGCGACAGGCGAGGCTCCGGCGTCGGGCCTGAACACCAAGGTGGGCAGGGAGAGCAGCGGCCGCAGCCAGGCGGCGAGTTGCCACAAGGCATCTTCACCCTTGGCCAGGACCACGGCAGACGCAACGGTGGCGACGACGTGGCTCACGAACATGATGGTGCCGAATGCTGTGCCGAGCTCATGGGTATGTGTAGCCGCGATGTCCAGCCCGGCGCTCAAAGGTTCAGCGCCGAGGTGGTGCGTTGTTTCCTGCACGTTTGCCGATATTGGGCCCAAGGCGGTGAAAGCCTCGTGAAGCGCCAACTGTCCTGCGCCCAAGATTCCGGCCATGGTGACAAGATTCAGCTTGAACCGGGTGGCCAGCGTGGCAGCCAGGGCCGTCAGCGCAACGAGCGCCAGGAGGACCGGTGTTGTGGGAAGTTCTCCGCCACCCACAATGTGAGCTCCTGCGGCGAGCAGAACCACAATCAGCGAGATGACGCCTGAACGCAACGCATGAAAGGGTGCCCGGGGCTGTGTTGTGCGCACGGGTCCTCCCTCATCTCTGTGGCCGCTGCCTGACTGTCAGCGTCTTGATTCTATCGGGAGTTCGGCGCTGGGCGGGTCTCGGATTGGTGTCTATGTGGATAGTTCGGCTTAACCCCTTGATGGCCGGAGGAATGTTGGCTTCGGCGGCTCCGGGATGTTTGTTCTGGATCCGGACCGTCGACGGCGTAGCTCAAGTTTTAGACTCTCCTCACCGCGAGCCATGGCCCAGTGATGATTGGCAGAGAACGCCGGTTTCAGGAGCCAACTCAGGCGGCGAAGCAGGGGCTTGGATGCACTGACCCGCCAGTCGTAAGTGATCACCACTTCGGGGCCGTCAGTCTCGAAGGTCCAGCGGCCGGTGCCGTTGAGATCCCCTTTGGCGGTGAGCGCGAAGCCGTCCAAGGTGACGGGTTCGGTGACTGTGAGCCGCCACTTGAGCGTGTAGGGGAGCCAACCTTTGGTGTGCAGGTCGAAGCAGGCACCAACTCCATCAGGTCCGCCGTGGGCTACGGGCGTGACCATGAGGTAGACGGAGGGCCACCACTGTTTGAGAGCCGCGGCGTCGCCGAGGATCTCGACCACTTCCTCGCGGGTTCCGGCGACGCGCCACACCGTGACGAACGCGTAGTCGGTGCTTTTGCCTGTCTTGTTTGTGGTCCCGGCCATTGTTGCCTCCGGCTCCAATGCTACCGAAGGAGGGCTTTACTCGCCCGCGTTCTCCCGCGATGTAATGCCGAAAGGCGTGGACTGGAGCTCAGTGAAGTTTCCGACGCTTGCCCGCACTGTGCACTGTGGCGTGATCTGCAAGGCCGTCACTGTGAGCCCTGAGCTGTCCACTGCCAAAGCACCACCGCAGCCGTCGGAGAATCGCACGCCCTTTTCGCCACCGGTGACAGCGGAGAGCATTTGCGATGGTTTGCCCGAAGCGGGGCTGACGTAGAGCGGATTGAGTTCATCGGCCCCGCCGGCCCACACGGGAACCAGAGTGATTTTCAAGGGGCTGGGCGTTACCACCCGGGCAGGCGTCCGCACTTCCACCCCCTTCAGTCGTTGGACGGGGTAAGCGGTGCCTTTGACGGCCGGATCCTGGGTGGCTGCCGTGGTTGCCTGGGACGCGGCGCGCAGCCACCCGTCCAATGCCTTCTGGTCTGCGGGTGCCACCGGCACCTTGGCGGTCAGCTGCACTGACCCGCCGGCGGGGAGCTCCACGCCGGACAGTTTCCAGCCGCAGGCCACATCCACGCCGGTGACGGAGGCCTGGTTACGGCTCACGGTGCCGCCATCCCACGTCACAGCGGGGCATGATTCTCCATCAGCCAGCCCCGGAATGACCTCGAGGAACTCACCAGACAAGGGCGCCTTCTGCGCCGAGTAGGAGACCGTCAAGCGGACCTGGCCGGACGACGGCTCATACGTGGCACTCCGGGAAATGGTGAGCCCCGTGGGTAGGGCCGGGTCTTGCAACTGCGCCGACACCTGCTGTCCGGGAAGCGTGGGGGCGGCCTGCTGGGTGGTGGGGGACAGGAGAACGAAGCCCACTACCATCGCCACGATCAGTAAGACCGCGCCACCGGCAAGGAGCAGCGCTTTGCGGGTCCGCCAAAACGGGGTGGCCTCCTTCTCCCTTGGCCGCTCCTCCGCCATCGGCCGGATTTCGCGGCGTGGCATGGGGCGGGCAATGGTGGCGCTGCCGGCTTGCCCGAGGTCCGGGACCACGGCCTCGACGTCGGCAGGTGGGGTCGCCGCAAAGGCCGCGAGTTCGTCATCGGTAAAGGCGCCGCGCACCACCGTGGCAGGACGTTCGACGTCGTCGAAATCTTCAGGGGCTTCCCCCCGGGCGATGGGACTGCTGCCCGCAAGACCGGGTGCCAGCCTCCGGAGCGTCGAAGCAGCCTCACGGGCAGTGGGGCGGGAAGCAGGATCCTTGGACAGCAACTGATCGAGGACGCCCCAGAGTGCGTCGTCCACGGGAATCCGCGGCGGACGTGCGGAAACATGGCGGTATGCAACACTGAAGTCCGTGCCGGGACCCGCGAATGGAGTCCGTCCGGCAAGGAGCTCGTACAGCAGGACGCCCGTGGAGTAAATGTCGCCGGGAGGCCCGGACCGGCCTTGGCTGATGAGCTCGGGAGGCATGTACTGCGGAGTGCCAATAAGTCCGGTGGTCTGGCGGATTTTCTCGCCCACGACGTCGGAAATTCCGAAGTCGGAGACCCTGACGTCCCCGACTTCACGCTCGGACCACGGACGGGCGAGGAGCACATTGTCCGGTTTGATATCCCGGTGGGTTACACCGCGCGAATGGGCGAAGGCGAGGGCATCGAAGATTTCAGCTGCAACGTTCACGGCATCTTCGGGTGCCAGCGGTCCGGCTTCCTGGACCATGTCACGCAACGAGCCGCCAGCAACGTAGTCCATGACGATGGCGAGCCGTTCACCCTCAACCACCATGTCCCGCACCGTAACGATGTGGGAGTCCTGCAGTCCCAACAGCACGGATCGCTCGCGGACAAACCTCTCCACCAGGGATGGATCATCGGCATGCTCCGGACGCAGCACTTTGGCCGCCAACGTCCGGCCGTCCGTCGAAGTGACAGTCCAGACCTCGCCAACAGCTCCGGAACCCACCCGTTCGCCGAAGCGGTAAGAGGCCCCGAGCGCCTGCCCCGTCTGTGCCAATTGCATGTCCGTACTCTCCAAAGCTATCGATCTGATTCCCAAGGCCATCCAGGGCAGGGCGCCTGCTGCCCGTCCGTTCAGCTCCCGGGGCTTACCGACTGGATGAGCGATATTTGCCCGCCCACCCCTACGTACCCGCGTCCGGCTGTCATCGCCACGGGTGCCTTCCGTGGAAGGCTGGTACCCAGCAGCTCGCCGTCGTAATTTACGTCCGGCTGGAGCAGCACGCCAAGGCGCGATTTACGCACGGTCTTGGTCCAATGGCTGTATAGCCCACGCAGGTCAGTCGCCCGCCCGGCCGCGATGATGCACAGCCCCGGCGGCCCGGAGGCCACGATCCCCGCAATGGACTGGTCCGTGTCCTCGAAACGCTCGGCGTCGTCGATCAGCAGGAACACCGGACCACGCTCGATCCGCAGGGAGGCGAGCAGCGCCGGCACCTCGTCCGCGCCAACGGCCACCCTGTCCAGGCTGGCGGTGGCCAACGGCGAGCGGCGGTCGCAGATGCCCCAAACCTGGGCCGGACCCCGGGAGGTGGCTACGCCACTAACAGCCTCGGCCAAGGCCAGCAGCAAAGTGGACTTGCCCGAACGGGCCGGCCCGGCGATCAGGGCGTGCTCGCCTTCATAGATTTCCAGGAAGGCCGGCGCGAGGTCTGTTTCACGGATTCCCACAGGGATATGCCACGGCTCGGTTTCCAATTGTGGCTTGACGCCCAAATCCGCCATGGTGACGTCAGTAGGCAGGCTCCGGATCGCGGTGGTCTTCGCGGGGGCATCTGCCCAGCCTTGCCGCACGCGATCCACGGCGGACTCGATCCCGATCCCAGGCGTTGCAACGTGCATTTGCAGAGAGGTGCGAGGGTCCACGCATCGCCCGGGGAGTGCCGCGGGGACATTCTTGGACCGCACGCCCAGCGAGGAGTAGTCGTAATTATCGGCGAGCCGGAAAAGCCACTTCTGGAGCGTTACTTCATTCATCACCGAGGGGACCGCTTTGGCGCGGGTGGTGGTCACGGCGAAGGACAGGCCAAGAGCCGGGCCGTCGGCGTAGGCGCGGTACAGCAGGCCCAGAAGTTGCTGCCCTTCAAAGTCCTGGAATTCGTCACGGAGGGATGCCAGGCCGTCAAGCAGCACCACCATGCGGCGATGCGTTCCCGGCGCCGCGCGGCGGCTCTCCAGTTCAGTGCTCAGATGACGCAGGAAACGCGCTTGCTGCTCTTTGGCTCCGGCCCCCGTTCCGACGTATGCCATGGTGTGCGGCAGGCGTTTCAGCATCTCAAGATCCCCGGAGCCCATGTCCAGAATCATCAGATCCAGATCGGTTGGATCTGTCTCCCGTGCAAGCGCCAACGCGATGGAAGCAAGGGTTGTGCTTGTGCCGGAGCCTGCCACACCCATCAGCATCAGGTTGCCCACGGACATGTCCCATCCGGCGGCGGATTGACGCTGCAGTTCAGGCTCGTCCAGCAGGGCCACCTGGACGGTTGACCCATTGATACGGCCCACGGTCGGAAGGACCCGGGGGGACCCATCCACAGCAGCGGCTTCCACCGCGAAACCCTCAAGCTCTACCCGTTCGCCGAGGGCCTCGGGCCACACCTGCCGCGGCGGGGCGTAGCCGGCCTCGCTGTTGGCCTCCACAACGGCGTCGATGAGGAGATCAAGGTCGTTCTCGTCAACCGCTGCGGATCGTGGAACCGCCGGTGCCGGAGCAGGGACGCCGAACTGACGGATGTCGCGAACATCGACGGCGGGACCGCCGTCGAACTGTGCCTGACCGGTGACCAGCGCGGTCTGAACCGGCGTGATGTCGTCCTGGCCAAGTTTCACAAAGGCGCGGCCCATCTGCGCCCTGCCGATGGCAGAAGCGGCGGGTACTCCGATGACGTTGTTGGAATCATCACGGCTTTGGACACGCAACGCCACCCGCAGGTTGGTGTTGGCGAGGATGTCGTCGCTCACCACACCAGCCGGACGCTGCGTAGCCAGGATCATGTGGACTCCCAAGGTGCGGCCCACAGCGCCGATGCTGACGAGGGCGGTCAGCACATCCGGGAAATCCTTGGCCAGCATGGCGAACTCATCCACCACCAGGAGCAGTCGTGGCATTGGTTCGGCCGGGTTCGTGGCCAAGTAGGCGTTGAGGTTGTCGATGCCCTCGCCTGCCTCCGCGAAAACCCGCTGGCGGCGCTCCATCTCCGCTTCCAAAGCGATCAGGGCGCGGTCCGCCAGTTGTTCGTCCAGATTGGAGATGGTTCCGATGGTGTGCGGCAGGCGCTCGCAGGCCTTGAAGGCGGCGCCACCCTTGAAGTCAACCAGGATGAAGTTCAGACGGGTCGGATCGTTGCGGGCAGCGAGGCCGGCAACGAGCGAGCGCAGGAACTCGGACTTTCCAGATCCGGTGGTGCCGCCCACCAGCCCGTGCGGACCGTCCTTGACGAGGTCCAGTGTCAGCGTCCCGTTTTCGCCGGTGCCTATGGGGGTGGAGACACCAGTGGAGGCCTGCCACATCCGGCGGATTGTCGCCGGGTCGGGGCGCTCGTACCCCAGCAAGCCGGGCAGTCGGACCAGCGGGGGCAGGGACGCCCCGGGGACACTGAGTTCGGGATCATCGAAGTGTGCCAGCCGTGTGGCGCAGCGCAGGGCCTCTTCCTGGTCGAGGCCCGCCAGGATGACGTCTTCCACCCGGGTCAGGTCCTCCGGTTGGTCCACGGTGGCTGCAGCATCGGCCCCTACCCTGATGATGGTGGTGCAAGACGCCGGCAATTGCTCCTCGGACGTGGCGATGACGATGCCCGCCACTCGCGGTGGGCGCTGCTGCGGGTTGATGTGGCCGCCCGGGACGGAACGGCCCATGCCAAGCAGTGCCCGTGCCGGGGCGTCCCTGCCTTCAGTGAGGACATCGGAATCGAGGACCACCATAAGAGCGGGCGTGGGCAGTTCTTCCACAGAGTCCTTGAGGGTGCGCAGCATGGCGAGGCTCGTCTCGCGGTGTGCGGACATCCATCGCTCGCCGGTGCTGCTGCCCGTTTGGCGGGTATGGGGAAGCCAGGACGCCCATTCCCACTCATCGGCCCGGCCGGCATCACAGAAAACACCGATTGTCAGATCCGCAGGACCAACGTGCACCGCGGCCTGGGCTACCAGGGAGCGGGCCAAGGCCAAAGCGCCGTCCCGCGAGCCAACGATGCCCACCACGCCGGCGTCGGTCAGGTCCACCAGGACGGGAGCGGCCAAGAGACGGGCTGCTGTGAGGGATTCCCTGACTTTTTCGTCGGGACGCGAGCCGGCAGCCCGGTCCACCTCAGGCTTCCACGGCACGTCACCGGTGCCGGCATGCAGGGCCAGGAAGTCGTCCGAGTCCGCACGGCGCTGCCACAGTGAGGTGGCCGGAAGCGCAGGACGACGAACAACGGTGGCGGGATCGGGGACCATCCGGTGCCTCCGGGCGGTTTCCACCTCAGCGGCCGTACGGATCTGCTGCTCGAACTCCTGGAGGGCTCCGTCAAAGCGCTCTGCCTCTTCCTTGAGTCCGCGGGCGTGGCGGCGCTTCTGCTCGAACCACATACCCACCGCCATCACGGGACTCAGCATGGCGAACATGGCGAAGCGCATGTCCCTCAGGATCATCACCATCGCAACAGCCATAACCAGCGGCGCCAGCACCGTGATGTAACTGAACTTGTTGGCCGGCGGCACGTCTTTGCGGCTGGGTGGGACCAGTGGATCGCCAGCCGGGGCGCGGCCGGGTCGCGGAGGTCTGTTGAAGGGAGCGGTCGCTGCCGGCGTCAGGTTGTGCAGGCTCCCCGGAGCGGGAGCAGGTGTCTCCTCCAGGGTTGGCCGGAGGAGTAGGACCGTGCCTCCTGCCGTGATGGTGGCTGTCTGAGTGACCAGGACACCGTCCTCGCCCACAGATTCGCCGTTGACCAAGGTGCCGTTGGTGGAACCTCCATCCACCACCCGCAATCCGTCCTCTTCGCGGCGAAGGCGGAAGTGATCCCACGACGCACTTTCGGTGGGGAGGCTGAGATCGGCCTGGGGAGACCTGCCAACGAGCATGTCGCGCCCCTGCGGAACGTCCACCACACCACCGGTACGCTGACCACCGGCCAGCGTCAGGCTCCACCCCCGTACGCGGTCCGGTACAGGCCAGGGCGCTCGCGAGATGCGGCTGCCTTCGAGCAGAATCAGTTCGGAGAGTGGCGTGGCACCCCGGACCTCTGTCTCATTGACGAACACCGGCTCGTCCGGCGAAACCCTGGGCCCGCCGGCGGCTTCCACTAAGTCGGACAGCGTGATGGCGGGCGCAGCATGGGCAACCTCGCACTCAAAACGACGATCGTCCAAGTCGATAAGCACACGCACCAGGGCGCTCCTCCTGTAGTGGATCTGTTCCCTTCAGACGTGGGGACAGAAAGATTGGGTTAGGGGCTGGCTGGCGCCGGGACCCAGACGAGCCGCGGGGCGTTTTCATCCGCCGGACGGAGACCGAGGTCCTGAGGGGATGCGTAAACCGGGGTTGCTTCAGCGGTGAGCGCCTGGGATTGCGAGAAGTCCAATGTCGGTCCGGCGAGGCCTTCTCCGGGACCGAAGGACATGGTGCGAAGAGACGCTGCCACCTTCGACGGATCGTTGCTCCCGGCCAGGGCGCCTGCTCGGACCAAGGCCACCACAGCATCGTGACTGCGTGCATCCGCGGCCCAGGCGTCCGCCGAGAACGGAGTATCGTCCGTCAGGTTCTTGATTTCCGGATTCCCGGTGGCCAGTCTGATGCCGGCGAGGAATGCTGACATTCCCCGCCCTTGGGCGTCCTGCTGGAGCGCGACAGCGTCGCCGGTTGCCGGCGCAATGCTGACCAGCTGTCCTGAAGCAGTGCCGTCCAACTCCGAAAGCGAGGACGCGAACGCGGGGGTAGTGGCGCCGTCGGGAAGTATCAGCGGAACTGACACGTCGCGTGACTGGAGGGCTTGGACAAGCCGGGCCAAGCGTTGCGGGGTGGCTGCAGACACCACAACAGCGTCTGCGGGGTTGGCAATCCGGGTTCCTTCAGCGTCTGCCGGCGCATCCTTGGACGGCGGCCGAAGCTGGTCGCCTGTACGGATGGCGGCTTCCTGGGCCAAACCGGACACGTCGGAGAAGCCATCCAGTGCCAGTGTGTCAGCGGGAGTGACGGACGCCGGGACCTGACCGCCGTCGCTGACCAGCAGCACCCGGCTCTTGCCGGCAAGTGCGGTGTCCAGGCCGGCCTGGACAGAGGCCGCCGTCGGTCCGGTGGTCCACGTGGTTTGAGCTGGCTCCGAAGCTTCCGAGTAGGGCAGGATGACGGGTAGGCCCCGCTCCTCAGCGGCCTTCGCTGCTGCACGGGCTTGCGGCCCTGTGCTGGCAACGAGAACGCCGGACACACCCTGCTCGGCGAGGGTTGCAACGGCAGCACGGGCCCCGTCTTCGGTACCTTGGTCGTTTTGGGTGGGGAGGGCGACTGTCGACCCGCCTTGGGCGAAGCGCTGTCCGGCAACTATGGCACCCTGAGCTGCGCGGTTGTACTCGGAGCCAGGTTCGCCGGACTGGCCGAACGTCATGACGACGCCGATCGAGAAGTCCGCCGGCAGGCCGTCAGCCTTGAGGGCGACCGGAACTGTTGCGGCCACAGGATCGGGCCGGGGTGCTTCCGTGGGGCGGTTCAGCGTCATGGTCAGGACCACGGCAGCAGCAATAACGACGGCGGCTCCCGCAGCGATCAGGGCGAAGAGACGGTTCCGGGGGTTCACGCGTTGCCGCCGATCTTCAGTGTGTAGAGCGTCTGTGACGTCGCACCTGCCGGGACTTCGAGTTGGAACGGCGGGAGTTCATCCACGGCAGTGAGCGAGGCCTTGAACTGGGCCTGGCGCAACAGGAGTCCTGCAACGTCGCGGGAGCGGATGTTGGCGTAGCCCTCAGCATTCTGGGAGGCCAGGGCCAACTGGAAGTCCGCGGTGTCCGCTTTGGCCGCGCTGGTGGCCATGGAGCCGAGCAGGCCCGAGCCGTTGACCGCGCGGTCGCCAAGGTCCAGCATCACTTTGTTGAGGCTGGAGGCGAGAAGGGCGCTGGCACCTTCGACGTCGCGGGTGGAGCCGGACGTGCTGGACGCGATGTTGTCCAACGAGGACTGCGTGCTCTTGGACAGGGCGGCTGTCAAGTCACCGCTCTGCCCCAACAGCTCGTCCCGCTGTTTGTTGACCGTCCCCTCGGCATCCTTCACAACGTCGTCCGAGGTGGACTTCAGCCCGGAAATGGACCGGTTGAAGGCTGTGGTTACGGCTTCAGAGCTGGCATCGCCGATGTCGGCAACCTGACGTACCTGTTCGCCCACGGTTTTGTAGACCTCGGCAGCAGTTTCGGCAGAGACGTCGCGGAGGGATTCCTTGATCTTTTCGCCAAGGCCGTCCTGCTGCTCTTTCAACTTCGCGAGTGCGGTCGTCACTGTTCCGGAGGAGTCAATCGCGTCAGCGAGTGCAGCATCCAGCGCCTCAAGTCCCCGTTTGGTGCCGTTGACGCTTCCTGTCGCGGCGCCGTCGAGCGTTTTGACGGCTGACTTGATGGCCTCCAGTTTGGTGTCGGCGTCGTCGAAGGTGGCCTCCAATGCCGAGAATGCCTGGCCGATCGCTTGGTCGGCTGCGCCGGTGTCGGTGGCTGCAAGGACCTGGTCCCAGGCAGTTGACTGGCCTTCAAGCCGCACGTCCAAAGGCTCCTTGAACCCCGGCGGCGGATTCAGGGCAGGTGAGGGATTTCCGTCCTCATCAGTCGGTTCGCACGGCACTGACGTCAAATAGGAACGCAGCCGCTCCACCTCCTTCGCGGACAGCTTGCCCTTGCCGGGGAGGAGGCCATCATCGGAGAGTTTGCACAGCTCATCCGCCACCTTCTGGTTCTGCTGCAGCATGGAGCCGTTCAGCCAGGTTCCCTGACCGAGTTCGCCCTTGGCCGCCTTGGCATTGGTGGCGATGGCGAGCAGTTTCTGCCGGAGAGTGTCAATGCTGCTTTGCGCTGCGGTAGCCGCTTTGCGGGTCGCGGCTGCAGTGTCGGAGGCTGACTTGATGGCTGTATCCAACACCGCGAGGGCTTTGGTGTAATCCTCCGAGGTCCCGGAGCCGTCAAGCATCGCACCGAGGTCGGTGCGCACTTTTTCAAGTGCGACGGCGGAAGTCGCCTGGTCTTTGATCGCGCCTTCGACGACCTGTGGCTGGAGACCGGAGACGAGTTCGTCGCCTTCTTGCACCAGGCCCAGGAGCGCGCCGGTCACGGTCACAGCGGAACCATAAAGAGAGCAGGTCATGGAACCCTGCTCAGCGCACTCCGCAGGCGTGGGGTTCTCGGGTCCCATGGTTGCTCTAAGGGCGCCGGCGACGGTGTCCCGGCAACTCGCGCTGACCTTCGCGTAGGCATCCAGCTGTGAGGACATCGTGAGAACGCTGGAGTACACGGTGGCCGCCGGCGCCGCTTTGGCAACCTCAGCGGTGCACCCGTCACCGGTGATGGGAGAGACCGGGGGCGTGGCGGACGTGTCGCCCAGCATCGCGTCCACGGCGGAGACCGTCAGCTTCAACTGGGACATCGTGGTGGACTGGGTGGCAGTGGTTGAAGACTCCAAATCCGAGCCGAGAACCTGCAGTTGCTGCTTCAGGTCCGACATCGTCACGGCAAGGGCCTGGGAGTTGTCCCGCAGTTCACCGGCTGTCTTCGCGCCAAGAGTCTGCGAGGTTGCCTGCAGGTTCCGGCGGACATCGGTGATGGTGGATCCGGCTTTCGCCAGGACGGTGTTGACGTCTGATACCAGCGAAATGGTGCGGCGCTGCAACTCCATTTCTGAACCTGTCCCGGAGGAGAAGGCGCTGGAGAGCACGCCGTTGGCACTGAGGTCTGTATTGAGGCCAGGCTGGACTGCGACGTCGAACTCGGGAACCTGGAAGTCCTTCACGTCGGCGCTGAGGCGCAGCGTCGTGCTCGCCCCGGAACGTGGGGGAGCCAGTACAGTAGCCCACTGGACTACGGTGGCGCCGTCTTCAGTGCTGCTCAGGACTCCGTTGGTACCTGTGGTGCCGTAGGCTGAGCCGGGTGTTACGTCGTCCGCCCGGATGCCCGGGAGCTTGGTGGACGCAGCGATGGTCAGCGGGGCGCCTACCAGTGCGGTGTCAGAGCGGGCCTGGCCGGCGGCGTCGTACTGAATGGTCTGTGGTTTGACGGTGAGGTTCTCAAGCGTCAGGTCGATCTCTACCGGGCCCGTGTGGCCTTTCAGTTCGGCGAGATCGGAACCCGATTTCTCGCCGGCACGGTACTGGAGGCTCACGCGCACCGGGAGTTCGCCCACTACTTGGGCGGTGTCATATGTGGTGTTTTCCGCCGAGGAGTCACCCGCAGCGGACACAGAAATGGTGGTGCCTTCAATCTTCTGCACTCCGGCGGCTGGGGACAAGCCCACACGGACGCTCTGCAGGAGTTTGACCGGGTCGGACACCGGCTCCGGTTTGGGCGCCTGGGTGCAGGACGTCGTCGCGACTAATCCCAGGGCAACCAAGACGATACCGAGTTGGCGAACCGGGGGGATACGACGCCCCGGGTTGTGTCGGTTAAAACTTGCCTGCCTAGGCATGGATCGTCCCCTCATTCGTTCACGGTGCCTTGAGTATCATACGGGGTTGCGCTCACGAATGGATAAATCAACCTGCGGGCATATCGCCGCAGGTCACAGCCCGTCACGCAGGGGAAACGTTATTTCTCTGTTTGTTGGATTTATTGGGTGGTGTTGGTAGTTTAGGCATCGTCTGGTTGCCTGGCTTTGTTGGCTTGGGCGTTGCGATTGTTCTTATTGGGAGGAAAGTTCTATGTCGCGTGTGTTGTCTACTGAGCAAGCCAAGGCTGCTATTGGTCAGGTGCAGTCGATTATTACTGGTGGTTTTACGGATCAGATTTCGGCGTTGGATGCGCAGGGTCGTGTGTTGTCGGATCCGAATGTTTGGGATGGTCCGTTGGCTGCTGAGTTCCGTGGTTCGACGTGGCCGGAGACGAAGGCTGCGTTGGATAAGGCCAAGGAGGAGTTGGAGCAGTTGCGCGGTCAGTTGCAGAAGATTTCGCAGGATATTTTCTCTGCCGGTGGCGGGGCCTGATTCCTTTTTGCTGTGAGTGTGAGGGCCGGGTGATCGTGCCGCGCTGAGCCGTTGGGCTGTTGAGTGCGGTGTGGTTGCCCGGCCGTTGCGCTGTGTTCTTGTGGTGACGGTTTTGTGGGTTGTTGGGTTTTGTTCGCGTTCTTGTTCTGTGGGGGGCCTTGGTTGTGACCGAGTTCGTTGAGATGCCGTTGTTGCCGGATTCCGGTGTTGCTCATGGTGGGCGGTTTGTGTATGGGGTTGCCGAGGCGGTGAAGGGTGCTTTTGAGTCCGCAGCGTCGCGGGTTGTGGAGCATTCTGGCTCGCGGACGCCGTTGGTGACTTCGGCGGGGGAGGATTTCCGGGGGCATTTCTCGGAGGTGTTCGCGGCGAACGCGGCCACGGCGTCCCGGGACGCGGAGTCCCTGGCTTCGGCGTTACGGACGGTGGCCGGGTATGTGGGCACAATGATCGACGCGGCGCGGGATGAGGATGACCGGCGTCGGCGGAACAACGAGTGGGTGCGGCGGCATAACAACCGGAACATCGGCGATCACATTCATGACTTTTTCAATGGTGAGGAACCGCGGCCGAATATGGAGCCCGGGAACGCGCCGTCGTTCCCTTCGGAGTCCCCGGGTTCGGGGTCGCGGGATACTCCGGGCCCGGGTGGCGGGTATGGGGGCGGGACGTCCTCGGCCCGTCCGGAATCGTTGCGGAGTTTCGCGGCGAGTTCCCGTGGCTTGGATGAGGGGGTTTCGTCGGTGCCGGGGTCGTTGGAGGGGCAGTTGTCTTCGTTCGCGGACCGGTGCGGGTGGGGCCGGATTAGCGCTGCTGGTGTGGTGAGGGCGTTCCGGGAGTATTTGCGGTTGAATGAGGCTGATGCGGCGTGGGCGGTGGTGGTCGCGGACGCGTTCGCTGCCGCTGGTAGCGAGGGTGCGGTTTCGACCCTGTCGGACGCGGCGGTGAACGAGGCGTTGGCCGCGGCGGGGGTTTCGGGGACCCGGACGGGCTTGGTTATTGACCCGCCCACCGCGGCCGGGGCAATGCCCACTTCCGGGTATGCCAATGATCCGGTGAACACTGCCACGGGGAACTTCATTGAACCCGAAACAGATCTCGGGTTCGCCGGGGCCGCCTCGGGTTTGGCGGTCACCAGGATGTATAACTCCCTCGGCTCCGGCCTTACGGGTGACGGGGTGTTCGGTCCGGGGTGGGCCTCGGTCCTGGACCAGCACCTGGTCCTGACGGATGAGGGCGGACGCTGGGTGATGGCTGACGGCCGAGCGGTGGACTTCCCCCGTGAGGGTACCGGCTGGGCCCGCGCCGTCGGGGAGAATTACTGGCTCACCCACGAGCCGGTCACGACACCGTGGTTGGCGGAGCTGTCCTCCGTCCCGGAGGGTGTTTCCGAGGTGTTGGTGGTGCGGGATAACCAGGGCGGCTGGTGGGCTTACACCACCGCCGGGGTGTGGCTCGGGACTGGGGCAGGACCCGGCCGGACCATCTCCGCCCACCGCCACACACCATCGGATTCTTCCGCGGGCCGCGATGAAGCGGTCGACGGCGGCGGGCTGGGGGCGGTTGACCGGTTGGTGCATGTGCGGGGCCGGTTTGTGGAGTTTGATTACGTTGATGGTGTGGTCGCGGTGGTGCGGGGTTCGGATGGGCGCCGGGTCGAGTACGGGTACGACTCCGAGGGCCGTTTGGTCACGGTGGGATCGGAGACCGGCACCCGGGTGTATCGGTGGAACGAGCAGGGCTTCATCGGTTCGGTGGTTTCTGCTGCGGGGGTAGTGGAGGCCGAGAACACGTATGACGAGGCCGGCCGGGTGGTTTTGCAGGTCACGCAGCATGGGCGGCGGACGAGGTTCGCGTATCTGCCGGGCCGGGTCACGGTGGTTTCGGATGAGGACGGGTCCCGGTCGAACTCCTGGGTCGCCGATGGCAAGGGTCGGCTGGTGGGGGTGTTGGACGCGGAGGACCGGCGCCAGTCCATGTCCTATGACGGGCATTCGAATCTGGTGTCGTTGACAGAGCGTGACGGCGCGGTCACGGTCCATGGTTACGACACCCGCGGCCGGAAGGTCCGCACCGTCACCCCGGAGGGCGCGGACCTTACCTATGGGTGGGACGGGCAGGACCGGATCACCACCCTGGTGACCGCTGCCGGTGTCGCGGTGACCTACGAGTACGCCGATGACCTCTCCCGGGACCCGTCCGTGATCGTGGACCCGCTGGGTGGCCGGACCGAACTGGTATGGCGGGACGGGCTCCTGACCCAGGTCACGGACCCTGCCGGCGTGGTGATCGGTTTTGAGTACGACACGTTCGGGGACCTGACCGCCACCCGAAACGCGGCCGGTGACACCGCGAGGATCGTCCGGGACCAGGCGGGCCGTCCGGTGGAGGCGTTGAGCCCGTCGGGGGCAGCGACCCGGTTCGGTTACGACGATGCCGGGGTGTTGGTGCGCCGCGAAGATCCGGATGGGGCGGTGTGGGCTTTTGAGCACGACGCCGCGGGCCGGACCACGGCAATGGTTGCCCCGGATGGGGGCCGGACCGTGTTCGAGTACGCCCCCAATGGTGAACTGGCCCGCACCACCGACCCGCTGGGCCGCAGTATCGAGCGGGTTGTTGACGAGCTCGGGAACATTACTGCTGCGGTGTTGCCGGACGGGGGCAGGTGGGGGTTCACCCACGACAACCTCTCCCGGCTGGTCGGCATCACGGATCCTGCCGGGCATGATTGGGGGCGGGAGTACGACACGGTCGGTGCCCTCACCGCCGTCGTGGATCCGACCGGTGTCCGCACCGGAGCGGTCACCGACCGGTCCAACGGCACCGCGACCCTGACCGACGCCTTCGCCACGAACACGTACAGTTTTGATGAGTACGGCCGCCCCACGAAAGTCGAATCTGTCGATGGGTCCGCGGAGCTGGTCAGCTATGACGCTGCGGGGAACCCTGTCGAGTTGGTCGATGGCGAGGGCGGGCTGACGGTCCTGGGCCGCGACGCCGCGGGGAAGATCACCTCCATCACCTCACCCACGGGGGCGGTGACCCGGTTCGAGTACGACTCCTGCGGCCGCCCGTTCCGCAGTATTGATCCGGTCGGGGCGGTCACGGAACTGTCCTACGACCCGGACCAGCGCCTCACCTCCCGGAGACTGCCGGGCGGTGAGGTCGAAACTTTCGCCTACGACGCCTGTGGGCGGTTGACCGCGAAGCACACCCCGGGGGAGGGGACGGCCCGGTACGGGTATGACCGGTGCGGGCGGCTGAGCTTCTCCCAGGATTCCTGGTACGGGACCCGCCGCTTCAGTTACAACGTGGCCGGGGAGTTGGTGTCCACGACGAATGGTGTTGGCGGAGAGACAAGGTTTGAGTACGACACCCGCGGCCGCCTCATCCGCATCACCGACCCGCTCGGTGGGGTGACCACCCGGACGTATACGGCCACGGACCAGGTCGACACGGTGACGGACCCGCTCGGCCGTGTCACGACCGCGACGTATGACCCGGCAGGCCGGCAGCTGTCGCAAACGGACCCGGACGGTACCACCACCACCTGGGCCTACGACGCTGCGGGGCGGGAAGCGTCCACCTCGGTGGACGGTGCCCTGATCGCCGCCATCAGCCGTGACGTGGCTGGCCGGCGTGTGGTCATCACCGACCATACGGGTGGGGCGGGGTACGCGGTGGAGCACGAGCTGTGCTTTGACCGCCGCGGCCTCCTCACCCGAAAGTCCAACGGCACCGGGAACGGGACGCTGTCATGGGAGTATGACGGCGACGGGAACCGCACCGGCTTCACCGACCCCACCGGCACCACCACCCGCTACACCCGCGACCCCGCCGGGAGGGTCACGGCAGTGTCGAACCCGTTGCTCGGGGACGCCGCCTTCACCCACGACCCCTCCGGGCGGATCACCACCGCGACCGCCGGGAACTACACGCAGGAATGGGTATACCGGGACGGGAGCCTTGCAGAGCACAGCCGCGTCCATGCCGATGACCCGGGCACAGCGGATGTGACACTCATCGGCCGCGAAGACGGCGGGCGGATCACCACCCTGGCCCGGAACGGGGTCACTACCCGGTACGGGTACGACACCGCCGGGCAAATGGTTACCACCACCACCGACAGCCAGAACGCGTCGGCTTCGGTGGTGGGGTGGGTGTACGACGCCGGTGGCCGGCTGCTGCGCGAAACCACCCCCACCGGGTCACGCACCTACAGCTACGACGCCGCGGGCCAGCTCCTTACTGTCACGGAACCTGACGGTGCCCGGACCGAGTATGTGTATGACGGGTTGGGCCGTCGGGTGCGGGTGATCGGGGCGGACGGGTCCTGGACCGAGTACGCGTGGGGTCCCACCGGGTACCTCACCGGGACCGTCGAGAGGGACCGGGACGGGGCCGAGGTGTCCCGTCACCGGCTCCACATCGACGCGCTCGGTGAACTTGCCACCGTGGACGGGACACCGTTGTGGTGGGACACCGCAGCACCCGTACCGACCCTCGCCGGTGCCAACACCACCCAGGTGTTGTCCCTGCCCGGTGGGGTCACCGGCATCGGTGACGCGTGGTCCGCGCCGGGCTGGCGTGCAGCCCGCCCCACCGACCAGCACGACCCCTGGGCCGTCCTCGGAAACCCCACCACCCCACACCCGGGCAGCCCTGGAGTTGCTAATGCGGGCTTCAGTAGTGTGTTGCCGTCCGGTATTACCCTGACCGCAGGTGGCGGGATCGATATCGCCGGGCTTGAATGGCTCGGTGCCAGGGCGTATGACCCGGCCACCCGGGGGTTCCTGTCCGCCGACCCCCTCGCCCCCGTCCTGGGAGCCGGCTGGGACGGTAACCCCTACTCCTACGCCGGAAACAACCCCCTCAACACCACCGACCCCACCGGCCTGCGGCCCCTGAGCGATGCTGACCTGAAAGCCTACGACGGCTCCTCCCGCGGCGCGTTCGCCGCAGCAGGAGACTGGTGGCACAAGAACAAGGAATATGTTGCCGGTGTTGCGATGGTGGCTGTCGGTGGTGCCCTCATGGCCAGCGGTGTGGGTGGTCCGGTTGGTTTGGCCTTGATCGGTGCGGGTGCTGACACGATCATCCAGAAAGCCACGACGGGCTCTGTGAACTGGGGCCAGGTGGCGTTGACGGGTGCCGTTGGCGTGGTTGCGGGGCCGTTGGCCGGGAAGGTCAGCAGTGCTGTGACGGCTGGGCTGGGTCGGGCAGGGACGGCGGTGAGTACGCAGTTGCTTCCGGCGATGGGCCGTGCGGGTTCGGTGGTTGCGTCGGGCGCGTCCCGGGCAGGATCTGCTGTGTCGGCTGTGGGTTCGCGTGTCGGAACAGCAGTGACCTCCGGGGTGTCCCGTGTCAGTGCTGGTGCGGGGAGTTACTTGTCGCAGTTGTCGGCCCAGCAGATGGGCCGGGCGGCACTGACGAATGGAATATCGGGGGGCCTGGGCAACACAGGCATGTATTTCGTGACAACCCCGCAGAGTGACTGGAAACCTGCCGGAATTGCTGGGGCCGCCGTAAACGGCATTGTGAGCGGTTCCGTGGGCTCGCAATCCGGATACTTGGCTCGACCACTTACCCAGAAATTTGACTCTGCACTCGTGCAGTATGCAGTTGCATCGGGTGCATCGATAGCGGGAGGGTCCCTAGATAAAATGATCAATGGAGAAGACTACAATCTTTTCGAGGCGGGGTTCGATGGTCTGGCTGGGGCAGCGGCGTCGCACTTCCCAGGAGCATCGGCATTGGACTCTAACCCAGGCTGGGTGACGCATTCCTTGGCAGCGCATGGTAGCGCTCATGTGGGAGCTATCGTTGAAAGTGTGAAATCTGTTGGGGAGGAAATCGGGGTAACGCCGTGGTAAAGGAAGCTGCAGGCTCAGGAGCGGGTGATGGGGCCGATGATAGGCGATACGGCGAGCAAGATCTGCTATTGGGTAAGAAAGTTACTCAGTTTATCAGCATTCTTTGCTTGATTGCATCAATCGTCTGTGTTCTAATCGCCGTATTCGTAATTTTTAGCGTTCCTTGGGACACTAAAATGCCGTATGACGGCAAGTATAATAGGTCTGGAAATGGCATTCCCATGCAAGTTGCCTTATTCCCGGCACTAATTCCTATAATTGGTTTTTGGAGGACGGCAAAACACCCTAAAGCGCATCAGATGTCCAAAGGAGGGCGAATCAGAGCTTACTTGTTTGTTAGCCTATTTGTGCTGTTGTGCGTTTTCCTTCAAGCATATTTTGCACAGGGAATTCTTACCGCGGGTGGCTTCTTTGGAGGGTAGCTTGCGCGGCTTGTCTGATTCCATTTCGTACCAATCCGACTCGGTCGGTGTGAATGAGCAAGGGACTCGATGCATGCTGGCTTGGTGCGCAGCGGGCGGAGCCCTAGTGGGTTGATGAAAGCGGCACGCTTCCCGTCGCCGTCGTACTTTCACGCCGGGGGGCAGCCCGGCATGGTTACGACAAGGTTGGGTGGCTGAGTTTCGCCCAGGGTTCCTGGCACGGGACCAGCCGCTTTGAATACAACAGCGCCGGGGAGCTGGTGTCCACGACGAACGGGTGCGTGGCAGGACCGGGTTCGAGTACGACACCCCGGCGGCATCACCGACCCGGCCGGTGGTGATCGCGCCCTCAACATTTCCGACCCCACCGGCCCTTAACCCCTGACCGACGCGGATTTGAAAGCCTGCGATGGGTCCTCTCGCGGCGCCCTCGCTGCGGCGGTGGACTGGTGGAACGACAACTGGGAGTACGTCGCCGCCGGGGGCTGCCATCGCAGTGGGTGTTGGGTTGATGTTTACCGGTGTTGGGGGACCAGTTGGAACGGCCCTCGTCGGAGCGGTTGCGGGTGCGCTGACATCAGGTGGGGCATCAGTGATCGTGCAGAAGGCTTCTTCCGGGAAAGTCGACATGGAAAAAGGTGTGGAAGGACGCCGCAATTGGCGCCGTCGCAGGTGGGTTTGGTGGGGCCGCCGGCGGTCTGCTGGCGCGTGCAGCGAACGCAACCCTGTGGCGACGTCCATGTGCTCAACGTCGTCCTTCGTGACCAAGCCAAACACCGTGCTGGGGAGGACGACCATTCGGAGCACATCGATCCGTAAGGGATCGTCCTGACTGCTGGTGGGGAGGGATCGGCATCGCTGGGCTCGAATGGCTGGGGGCACGTGCGTATGACCCGGCCACCCGGGGATTCCTCTCCACCGACCCCCTCGCCCCGGTCCTGGGAGCGGGTTGGGACGGGAACCCCTACTCCTACGCCGGAAACAACCCGCTTAACACCACGGACCCCACCGGACTGCGGCCCCTGAGCGACGCTGACCTGAAAGCCTATGACGGCTCCTCCCGCGGCGCGTTCGCCGCGGAGGGGACTGGCTTGGGGATAGCTGGGAGTATTTGGCTGGTGGTGCGATGGTGGTCGCTGGTGGTGTTTTGATGGCCACCGGTGTTGGTGAGCCTGTTGGTTTGGCGTTGGTTGGTGCGGGTGCTGACACGATTATTCAGAAAGCCACGACGGGCTTGGTGAACTGGGGCCAGGTGGCGTTGACGGGTGCTGTTGGTGTGGTGGCGGGGCCGTTGGCCGGCAAGGTCAGCAGCGTTGTGACGGCAGGGCTCGGTCGGGCGGGGACGGCGGTTAGCACCCAGCTCCTGCCGGCCATGGGCCGTGCCGGCTCAGGATCGGCCGTGTCGGCTGTGGGTTCGCGTGTCGGAATAGCGGTGACTGCCGGGGTGTCCCGAGTCAGTACCGGTGCGGGGAGCTACTTGTCGCAGTTGTCGGCCCAGCAGATGGGCAGGGCGGCACTGACGAATGGAATATCAGGCAGTATCGGGAACACGGGCATGTATCACCTCCAAAGATCTCCGGATAATAAGTGGACTCTCGGGGCTGCCATCGGAGCAGCGACGGGTGGATTCGTCAGCGGCGCAATCGGCTCCCAAGCTGGCTACCTAGCAGTTCCTATCAGAGGTGACCTCGCAAAGCTGGACCAATTTGGTGTCGGGGCCGGCGTTTCCGAGGCTGGTGGTGCAGTAGATCATGCAATTCGCGGAGAAGGCTATGGCATCGGGGAGATGGCATTTGACGGCGCGGGCGGTGCGCTTCTCACGCGTTTCCCCGGCGCCTCGGAACTAAGCCCCAATCCGGGATGGATGACCCACAGCATGGCAGCGTACGGCGGAGCGCATGCCGGGGCTATCGTAGAAAGCGTGAAGTTCCTGGGAAATGAACTTGTAGAGCAAGGAACGGGGGCACCGCTGTGGGGGTAGATGACGGAGCCATTCCCGAAGGCGGGGGTGAGGAGCCACCTCAGGAGCTCACTTCTGAGGATTTGCGCCTAGGAAAGCGGGCTGTGAAGGTAAAGACTATCCTCTGCCTAGCTGCGTTGGCATCTTGTCTTGCCATCGCGATTTTTGTCATGATAAGCGTGCCGTGGGATACACGAATGCCTTATGACGGCAAATTTGATCGCAGTGGAAGCGGTATTCCAATGCAGATCGCTTTTATTCCGTGCGCGGCAGTCCTTTTTGCTCTTTGGCGGTCGGGTAAAAAAGCCGATGCGCATCACATGGGAAAAAATTCCCGAATAGCCTATTATATTCTTACCGCGTTAATGATTTCCGCCTGTGTTGCTGGACAGTTTTTTATTGGACAGGAGATTCTCACGATTGGCGGATATTTCGACAGGTAGGAACCTTCCTGGAAGTAATTTGACAACGATATGTGGGCAATTGAGGTCGTTTCTTGGGCGCTTTCCGGGCGCCTAGGAACTGAGTCCCAATCCAGGATGGATGACCCACAGTATGGCAGCGTACGGCGGAGCGCATCCTGTGGCTATCGTTGAAAGCGTGCAATTCGTGGGAAATGAATTTGTAGAGCAAGGAACAGGGCACCGCTGTGGGGCTAAACGATGGAGATTGCCCTTCAACCGGAGATAGTCACTGGGAAAGTGAGTTCACGCAAGAAGACCTGCTGTTGGGAAAGAAGGCAGTCCGCTTCATCCGTCTCCTTTGTGTGGTTTCCTGTCACTGCGGGGGTGTCCCGTGTCAGTGCCGGTGCGGGGAGTTACTTGTCGCAGTTGTCGGCCCAGCAGATGGGCCGGGCGGCACTGACGAATGGAATATCAGGCAGTATCGGGAACACGGGCATGTATTTCGTGACAAATCCTCGCGGGGACTGGACTCCAAATGGCATCATTGGTGCCGCAGCAAACGGCGCAATGTACGGAGCAATAAGTTCCCAAGCAGGGTACCTGTCGGCTCCAATTAGTGGCCTACCCTCGCGGCTTACACAGTATGCTGTCGCCTCGGGCGGATCTCTAGTTGGTGGCTCTGTGGACCATCTAATCAGCGGCGGACACTATGGCGTCTATGAAGTGTTTTTTGACGGTACAGCAGGCGCGGTCAGTTCGCACTTCCCCGGCGCCTCCAACCTGGACTCTAATCCGGGCTGGATGACGCACTCTTTGGCAGCGTACAGCGGTGCGCATGTTGGGGCTATCGTTGAGAGTGCTAAATCTGTGAGCGGAGAGCTTATCGAAAGAGGAATTGGAGTAGAAGCCTGGTAAACGATAATGGCAATTCCGGCGCAGGAGAAGGCAGTAATGCCAGTCATTTCACAGAGAAAGATTTGGAACTAGGGAAGAAAGCGACAAAGCTGTTTCGCATATGTTCGCTGATTGCAATCTTTATGTGCATCGGCGTTGCAATCTTCGTTTTTGCAAGTGTCCCATGGGATACCAGAATGCCCTATGACGGAAAGTATAATCGCAGCGGAAGCGGCATTCCCATGCAGATTGCGATGATTCCATGTCTGCTGGTTTTGCTCGGACTATGGAGGGCCGGAAAGAAGCCTGATGCCCATCATATGGGCGGAGGCGGCCGTTTTGCCGTGTACATCTTTGGAATAGGAATGGTTCTTACTTGCGTTATTGGACAGCTCATAATGGCGCAAGGAATACTTGTGGCTGGTGGTTACTTACCTGGGTAACATTCTAAAAAGGTTATAGATAGCTGTCTATGCCCTAGCTTTCGAAGTAAGCGCCAGCAATCAGGCAGGCTGCCCCGTAGCCAACTCGCTCGGGATTGGGCACAAATGTTGTTTTCGACGAGTTGTGGAAGCGAACTAAGATGATCTCAAAGCAAAGGGTGTATGCGCCAACTAAACGAGTCGCTCCGGAATGGTATTACTGGAGCGGCGTCGTTATGCCGGGAATTCTCATGCTGGTTCTGTGTGTCAATAGGACCGAAGAGTATGGAATATCCGTATGGACTGCTAACGCTATTGTCGTTATTGCTACTGCCTTTGGCGTTGGATGTGTGACGTATCGAAAATCCAACTTTGCCGCCACTTTATCGTTTGGCGCCACCATCATCTTAGGCAGCTTAGCCTTCGCGGTTCTTTCCAATGTTATCCCGGTGATTGGCTTGACGGGCGGTGCGCTGTGGACGGGATGCCCTCTCGGCCTATTGATTGGTCTGACACTGACTGCAGGCGAACGTCGTTAGCTTTTAGCTGGTGACTGTGTTTCGTGTTCAGTGCACCAGATTTCTTGAGCTGCCAAAAAGGGAGGGTTCGCGGGAGGTCTAGTTCGTGAGGTTTCCACTGCTGATCTGTGGTTTATTAATATTACTCATGCGTATCATCTTCTACAGATGACAATATTGCGGTTTGGAAGTTAGTTGTATGTTGGTTTCTATCGATATTTTCTGGGAAGGACATGAAGACAGATGGATATTAAGACGGCTCATTCTGCAGGCGGAGGCGTTGCGGAAATTACAGGTTCGGGTGTGCTGGCTGGTCCTCTATATGGAGCGTCGTTTGGTAAGTCGGTGAAGCGGTTCTTTGCCAAGTATGCGAAGTTCGCTGGCCGCGCCTCGCGGAGTGAGTTCTGGTGGAGTCAGCTTTTCGTTTTCCTGGTGATGGTGGTCCCATACCTCGTGATGACTATTGGGTTCGTGGCCAGTACTGCCTGGGCTCAGCAGAACCCTAACGTGCAGTCCATGGGTTTCGATCCGGCCACCGGGAAAGAAGTGTTCTATGAGGCCGCTCCTGGTATTGTGAACGCCCCGACTGGAAGTCTCATGGTGGTAGGTTTCATTCTCGTCGTTGTTCTGGGGCTGGCCATTGTGGTGCCGCAGCTGTCGTTGCTTTGGCGGCGTTTGCATGATGCAAATCTTGCGGGTCCGCTTGCGTTCGTTGGGCTTGTTCCCCTGGTCGGCGGACTGGCTGTTTTGATTCTGGCGCTTATGCCGTCAAAGGCAGAAGGTCGGCGCTTCGACCCCCGCTGACGCAACGGCAATCCGCAGGGTTACACCGGCGATCGCTCGACGGCAACCTTTCGTCAATTCATGGCTTGCAGCTATTAAGTAGTAGTTCCAGCTTGCTTACTGGGCTCGCCACTGCGTGAACGGCGCCAGACCGATGCGTTCCGGTGCAATCTGCGGTGCAGCCAGGATGCACTTAGTCGAGCACAGTTCCAGTTACAGGCATCGGTGTCGAAGATTCTAGCTGCCTGGGACGGAAAAGGCCCCGCCTCCCTTGTAAACAAAGGGAAGCAGGGCCTTTCTCATTGGCGGTGACGGTGGGATTTGAAAACTCCCCATCGGCAGAATCTCGGATTATTTCGGAATCGCTGCTGCGGAATCATGCGGAAGTGTTCCGACACGCCCCTGTACTGTTCACTCAAATGTTGGCCGGGCCAACATGCCAACAGGGGCTGACATCCGCCTGGTGGACAACAGGCCTTGCGGCCGGGCAGACCTGAACAAGTTACCCTTCTACGGATATGGTCTGACCCTCGGGAGGCAGTTGTGATGCAAGATCGTTCATATGCCACGGCCCAAGATATGGCGTCCAAGTACAGGATCGGCGCGGACACCGTCCGGCGGAAAGTCCAAGACGGGTCATGGCCCTGTGATCGAATCGGCCGACTCTACAGATTCTCCCCTGACCAGCAAGACGAGATCGCACAAATTGTGGCAGGCCATCAACATTCCGGCTACGACAAAGACCGTATCGCAGCAGCACTCCGTAAACTGTCCGAGGGTGACGGTCGATCTGGTGAGTGATCTGGTGAGTGATCTGGAGAGTTAAAAATTCTCGGCCGCATAATGAAACGCCTCAGTGAGAGTTTCGCATTCCTTATGGATTAACGCCCTACTGTCCAGGAGGGGCCACGCTGTGAAGGACCGGTACTCTTGGTGGTCGTCAATAATGCTGGCGACTTGGGTGCCCCTTGGCAGGCGGTAGACCTGCCATTCTCCACTGGACTCGTCCTGCCGCTTGAGAATGTAGTCAACCCCACCGTAGGTGTACCGGTCTTCTATTTCGCCGCCCATCATGGCAATCACGCTCCTATGCGCTGCTCGTAGTTCTTTTGTACTCCTCAGGGCCGACAAAAGCTCGGATCTACTCCGGCAGGAACCCGGGAAGCCGTTTCCCCCATTGGATGACACGCAGCATCTCAGGGCAGCGGTTGTATTCGTCTATGTCCCACTCGGAATCGGTGGCAGGTCGAACGTCGGACTTGGGCAGCCAGGCGGTGAGGCTTACCTTGTCGTCGTCATACCACTGGACGCTGATTTGGGTTTTGTTCCAGTGGGTGGCGTTGGCGTACACGGGGACGGTTCCGCCGTTGTTCAGGGGGATGTGTGCGTGCACCTTGGGGTAGTGGCCCCATTCCCATGAGTGGATGTCTTCGTGCGGGCCAACTCGTTCGGGGCTCAGAAACTCGTAGGTGACACCCTCAAGCAGGAACGATGTCGGCGGATATTTCGGCATTCCCCCATCATGCCAAGATGGCCTGGTGGAAGTTACCTTGACAATTGAGAACGCGGCCGGCGAGCATGGCACTGTGCAAGCATCCGGCCCAGATTACGAGACCGCCTATGCTGCCGCCCGCGCACTCATCCCAGAAGACTGCAAAGCCATCGTCATCCGGACCGACTCTTAAACAACTGAAGCGCCCCACCGTTTGAAGGTGGGGCGCTTCGCATGCTGGCGCATCGTATGATAGCCATTGTTTACAACACTCTGGGGGACTCTTTGAACGGCAAACAGAAATTACTCGCCATCGTGGCCTTATTACTCTTTGCCGCAGCTGCAGGCCTTTGGATGGTTTGGCTTTCCACAGGGTCCAAGCCATTTCAAGGATTCACGGCAGTAGCCTTCGCGTTTGCCGCGATCTTCGCTGTCGGTACCTGGGCGGCCGGGCTGGGACCTGCAGCGGCAGCCAACGGCAAAGAAGAGTCGTTCGATTAGGGCCGAAGACTCTTTCCTTTTACCCAATTGAAAAAGGTCTGCCCCCAAAGGTCTGAACCTGTTTGCAGTGGGTGTACTCCATCAGTGTCAACCAAAGAACGGCCGCCGTCAGGCTGCATCGCGAAAACCTCGGTGCCAGGAACGTAGCCATATCTTCGCTGTGCGGCGAAAGTCCGAATGAAGACGTTTCGTCTGTTGTGAGCTGCGCGGGAGCCGAACGAAGCTGGAGAATACTCCGTGTTCTGTGATGTGATCACAATTCCAGTATTCGGGTGCGCTGCCCGGATAGCGTCAACAAAGGTTTGGACTTTGATGAGGTACGCCATGTCGCTATCGTCCAGATAGTTGTGGCTAGCAGAGATGAAGAGGCAGTTCAGCTGCGAGGGGTAAAGCGCCGCCATGTCCGTTTGCTGTGTCGCAAGAGTTGAACCAGCTTTAGATCCGTTCCAAACCTCTATGAGGTTAGGCGTTTCGTAGACGTCTCCAAGTCCGATCCGCCCGACCTTGACCCCGGCTTGTGTCGTCGCCCGCATCCTGAGCATAGTCATGCCGCCGAGTGCAGTGAACTCGGCGGCGTTTATGCTGGCCCCTCCCGAGTTGCCGTTGACGTAGGCGAAGATGTTGGTCGGAGTGATCTCAAGAGAGAACTGCAGTTCGACGCCTGCCCCCGTGGCCGTTGCGGATGTGAGCGGATTGATGACGGCTATGTTTGAGGTCAGGGCGCCCGCGATCACCTTAGAAACGGCCACATAGATGACGCCGGCCGTTGAGATAGCGATTTTCAATGCAACACGGTTGGCGTCGTCAACGCCAATGTCGATAGTGATGGATCTTTCCGCTGTAGGCAGGGAGGTGTCAAGAACTAGTCGGCCTGATACACGCCTGCCAAATCCGGGATGTGGCGAAGTTGCTGTGAGGATGGCATTGGTCGTACTTGAAGACGTTGCGCTCCCGGCAGATACGGTCCAAGCGCCCGGAGTAGACGCCCAGGTTTGGCCGCTTGTGGATACTTTGCCGTTCAATTCGCCGGGGCTATCAAACTCGTCATAAGTCTTGCCAATTGGAACCAGCCTGAACCTCTTGTAGGCGCTTCCTCCTGTGCTGGCCGAGCCGTTGTAGTAGTACTCTCCCCAAAGGAAACCCGCATATGAGGGGTATCGATCCACGATGGATTGCGCTCCTCGGTGGAACCACTCAGACCTGTGGTCTCCGGTGGAGTCGCCAGCGAGGGCGAACCGTACCGGTGTCTGACCTTGGTCCAACATGGCGATCATTCGCTCACCGCCGTCAACCAGAAGCGGCGCGACAATTGCACTCTCTAGTGCCGAACGGATATCGCTGCCAGGCGTTGAAACCTCTGCGGAAACAACAGATGGAACGAGACCTGGGACTACCGCGGAAACCTGCGCCGGAATGTTGGCACGCGCCACTCCGGCGTCTACTTGGGCGTCAGTGGGTGCTTGGGCTAGTTCAGCAGAGAGTGCTGCAGATTCTTGCGCTTCCTGAGCGGCATTCCGCGCAGCCACGGCTTCATCGCGCACACCTTGGAAGCTCGGCTTAGCGACCTTCAGGCCGCCGCCGGACATCTTAACCTGCGGGGAAGTGGTCACGAACGGCGGCACGAAGGCGTCAGCGCTGGACGTGAGCGGGTTCGGGAGCGGCAGCCCGTTCAAGTCCTTCAGCGCCAGAGGCGTGCTCTCGCTCTCGTCGTTCACGTCATAGATCGTGACCGCCGAGTTGGCCGCACGCTGGAAAGTGAACGGGTCAGCGACGAGCTCCGATTCGTACGTGTAGTCAGCCATTTATCCTCCAGGTTCGGCGCGGTGATCGGGGCCGTCGGAATCGTGGACGATCTCGCCTTCGATGACTTCGGCATTGCCCTTGTCCTCAGGGGCAAACAGCGGGACATATTTCCTCAGCCACTCGTTCACGCCGGGGATGGCCATGATTCGGGTACCAATTGCAATCAAGGCCACGGTCACAGCGATCGCCACGTTGAGCGCAACAAAGAGCCAATCCGGCAAGTGAACCCGGTAGGGTTCGAGCTCTTCGACAACCACCTTGAGGGCTCCATTCAGCAGCGGGAACAGCGCCACGGCCGCGACGAGGACCGTGCGGAGAACAGCAGAACGCGGGTTGCGCTCCTGCGTGGAAAGGGCGCGATGATCAGCCATGGGGTTAGTCCTCCTTCGTGATCGGGGTGATTTCGAAGGACGGCATGCTGTCCTTGATGTCCTGGGCAATCCGGTCGTAATCGATGACCACCGGGACGCCTTGTGTGACAAGGCCGATCAGTTGCGTCACCAGCGACCGGAGAGCGGCAAGCTCGGCGTTACCTTGGGCGATGCCCTTCGCGTTAAATGCGAGCTGGTCGTAGACGCTGGTCCGGTACCCGTTCCACTGCATCTGTTTGTTTCAGAGAGCGTCCACAGGTGCCTTCTCGATCTGCTGCTCAATCGAGAGTCCGTCTTTCATGGTCGGCCCGCCCTCAACAAGGGCTTCGGGTCCGAAGCGCAAGTAGCGCTCATTGGTCATACCTTCGGGGAGTTTACCCATGGTCTTTTCCTTTACGGGAGAGGGATGCCGAGATTGACCAGCACCAACTGGTCCGGGGTGTAAATGGGGGCCGGGGCGGTTTCGCCGGCGGACTCGATGGCAGCGCCGTCGAAGAGCTCTTCCGGGTTGCTGCGGCCGTAGTATCGGCTGTTGAGCACGTAGCCGTCACGCAGGATCTCGAAGTGCAGGTGTGCGGCCACGGAAGCGCCGGTGGAACCAGAAAGGCCAATGACGTGGCCTTCCGCCACCCACTGGCCCGTGCTGATCTTCGTCCCGCCGTCGAGGCAGTGGCCATAGATGCCGATGAACGATCCGTGATCGATCACGTACCCGTAGCCAAAGAAGCTCGGCAGGATCCACCACGGGTTGCTGTCATAAGTGCCACCAAGCCAGCCGACATGCAGGACTGTGCCGGAAGTGACGGCGTACACCTTGGACCCCGACCTGGCTCCGTAGTCCTGGCCCGTGTGGCCGTCCGGCTGGTAGTTGCCGTAAAGCCACACGTAATAGCCCATGCCAGAGTTCGGATCTGAACTGGCCGCCACGCCAGCGGTAGCTCCGTCTCCGAAGTCTTGTGTCAGTGGCGCGTCTACTGGTCGCCTCATGTGGAGCCTCCTGTGCCCGTGTGGGCGCTTGGATAGTCTGCGATGGTGACGCCTTTGGGAGGGCGGGGAAGCTTGTCCACGAACCCGTATACCCGGGCCACCTGGACTGCTGCATAAATCCAGTCGATAAGGGTCCGGTTGTCGTTCGCTGCGGACTCGGCTAGCTGCCGAACTTCCTTGATCTCAGCAACCAGCCCGTCAATTCGCTTGTCTCGCTCTACGAGCAACTTCTCGAACTGCTCGAGGATCTGCTCGTTGACCTCGATGCCGATCTTCTTGTCTTCTCGGTCGTCGGCCGGAGTGCGCCACTTCTTGCTGAAAGCGGCGATCACGGCACCAGCAAGAGTGATCAAGCCGCCGATGATGCCAAGCAGGAGAGGTAGTGGCATGCCCGCGTAGAGCGGTTCAGGTTCGTTGGCAAGGGCGAAGTAGAGCTCAGTCATCTTCCACGCTTTCCGTGAATCGGTAGATGACCGTGCGAGACTTCGCCGCGGATTTGATCATCACCATGCGCACAGCAACGGCGGAACAGATGATGTAAGCGAAAGCGAATGCGATCCATCGATCGGCGCCAGTCGCAATTGCCAGGCCAATCTGGATTAGGCCGTAGATGGCGGGTGCGGACATGAGAAGCACAAGCCCTGCCATCTCCACCCGGAAGCCATTCCGGCGCGTTTCGAAAGACTGAGCGGACATGACCAGCCCGACAAGGGAGACGCAGAAACCTGCTGTGGTCAGGAGACCCCAGATAGCGATGAACCATGGCGCGGTCTGTTCCTGCAAGTAGGAGATCCTCGTCAGAGGAATGATCCAGAGAAGCCCGAGAGCAGCCTTGAAGTGCACGAACGCCCAGTCGGTACGGGTCAGTCCTCGAAGTGCTGTGCGGAGTTTCATTGGTTCCACCCCAATCCGCTGAGCGGGAACACCATCGCACCGATGGCCTGTTCCGGGACAGGGACCTTGAAGCTCACGCGGATCTCACCGGCAGGCGTGGCCCACATCTGGCACTGGTAGAGGCCCACAATGGTTTGGGGGAAAGGGGCGCTATTCACCTTCGGCGCATAGGACTTATCGAACGTCGCGATGATGTAAGCGGTGTTCGCCAGATACTGGATCGGAACCTTGTTGGCGACGCCACCCTCCAAGGACACGCTCTGGCCGCTTCGGGACACTGCACCGTCTTTCATGGGCTCTGTCAGATGAGTGCCGATGTGCCGGTAGTTTCCGTTCAGCGTCAAAGGTGACGGCCCCCGGAACGCGCCGCCGATGACTACCCACGAGGGCGTATCGTTTTCGCCCAAGACCAGCTGCCACTGTGTGTCACCGATGGTGACCATGGAGCCGACTTGGTTGATGTACTGGCGGGCGAGGTCATCCTTTGCGTAAACGCCACCGTTGGCAGCCCAGCATCGAAGATCCACGACGTCGTCAGGCTGTGTCTGGTTCTCCTTGATGGCTACCAGTGCGATGGGCTGCTCGTCGATCTGTCCGGGCCCAGTGACCCGCGAGCCGGAAACCGCACGGGTGGAGCCTCCGGGGATTATGACGAACTTAGAGACGCCGGCCGTGGGAGTCCAGTCACGGCGGACCGCAACCGTATCCCAGCGCACGCCAGAGGCCGACGGCGGGAACTGCAGAGTTTCGTTGCCGTCCGTCTCGTCCGTGATACCGCAACCCCAACCGCTGCCCTGAGCGATCGAGACTGTCCGATCAGCGTTGGCAACAATGCTGACTTTCCAGTCGCCGGGGCCGCTGACTCCGTATCGTGCGGAACCAATAGGGGAGTCGGAGTGCGCTTCGCCCCATGCATCTTCGTTGTAGGGATTCAAAGCGGTTGTGTCATAGCCGTGGCTGATGAACTGCACAGGCATCAGATGAGCTCCTGGTTCCGCACGCCCTTAGCGAGGGCGGCAAGTCGCTGCGCAACGATGCGCGCAGGCTGGTTGGAAATTTCCCCTATGGAGGGCTGGACGCTCGCGTAATCCTTGGAGACCCAGTTGAGAGTTACTTCGCGGATGGTCTCTGTCATGAGGATCCCGTTGCCGAGGTTCACTGGAACCCGGTCGCCCTCCGTGAACCCGCCGGGCCCGTACTGGAAGATGCCAGCGCCGACGAGGTCGAGGGAGATCCCGTTCTTGGCGGCAGTTTCGGTGAGCGTCTCGCGGCCGCGATCGTCCATGACATCTGATGCGTCGTTGTCGCGTGCGTCTCGGAAAGCTTCAGCGCGCATTCCGTACTGGGATTCTCGGGCGGCATCGATGACCTGCCGGAAGTTCCGTTCAGTACCCTCGCCTTGGCCGCCGATGACAACGCGGGAACTCTCCGGTCGGGTCTTTGTCCACGACGCCTTCTTTAGAGTGCGTCCCTTGACCGAGAGTTTCCGTGGGTACAGTTGCGGCTCGTAGACGTCCAAAACAAGGCCTGAGCCGATCTGTCGAACCGTCACACCGATCCCCGCCTCATCCATGGCCGGGAACATCTTGTCGGCCAACGGGTGCATCCGGAGAGGCACACCGCCTGGCACGACGGCGCCGCGGTGCAGGTTCGGAGCAACCGACAGGCCAGGGATGGCCAGCCTCGTGATGCCGTTCTCTGTTATTGCGGTCTTGATGATCGTTTCCGCGTCGCCCGTGTATGTCCGGTATTCGGCGGCGGCCTGATTTGAGATAGGCGAGCCCGGCACCTGCCAGCCGAGGATGTCCCGCAGGATCCGGAAGTCGTCCTCAACAGTGAAGGTCACATGTCCGGAGACTCCGTTAGTTTCGCCAGCCTCGCTGACAATGGGACCGGAGATGAGGTGTCGGCCCTTGAACTTGACCTTCAGGCGGGTGCCATCAGTCATCAGCTCAGGTAGCCTCTCGTGAGCCAAAGGAACGGTAATGTTCAGCGTGGATACGAGGTTGTGCCGGACCGTTGCCGAGAGTGCTGAAGGGTTACCGATCTGGCACCGGAACTGCCGGTCCTTGTCATAGACGGAGACTCTGAAGATGCTCACCATGGCCTCCGATACAAGGTCGGGAGGTATGCCTCCACAACGCCGGTGCCCGCAAGGGTCAGAGAGATGGGAACCTGCGACCCGGCCGGCACCGGCGGGAAGTCAGCCTCACCAAGGTCCGCCGAACGGTCCTCCGGGTTGACCATGTCAACACCGATGATTCGCTCGGAGGGTTTCTTGCTCTCAGCGCCAGCGGCGACGTCGTACAAGGTGGCGCCTATGCGGTCAGGATCAGACTCGATCACCAAGCATTTGTTGGCGCCGATAGGGAATGGCACATCTACGATCAGGTCCCCAACACCAACAGATGCGGTAGTGGTTTCCCCGTCGATGAACCACCGGGCGTATGACTCTTCGTCGCCCGGGTTGTCGATCCGCGCCGAGGAGATGTCAGCGCCAGAACCAATGTTGAAAAGGTGCGGCCCGTTCGGTTCGAAGAACGGAGCGTACTCGCTGTTCTTCCATGAACGGACAACCGCTTCACCCATCCAAAACGGCTGTTCCGCAACGAAGTTGATGCCGTACGTTTGCCACCCATACCGGATCGGATCGTAGTCGATGCTGTGATCGCCGTCGTCCCGAAACCGTAGCTCGATAGAACGGCGCTTTCCGTCCGGGTGCTGAACTTCCCAGATGCCAGTGTCTTTCGGGTCCATGCCTTGCCAGAAGGCCCGGTCCCGTTCGACCCAACCCTCAGATCCGCCGTCATGGAAAATGTGGATCGGCCAGAAAGCACTGCGGTCCAGAACCGAAATGCCTTCGTGCCGGGATCCTGCGACCGCCGGCGCCTCAGTTGCATGCCGTTCCGTGGTGATGGAACCAAGGCCGCGCACCCCCGGCATCAGGAACAGGCCTGATGCCGGGGACGTGAGCGGCCACGTGACACCCTTAGCGGTCCACGTCATTCGGAGCCTCGTCCACGGACTCGCCGCGGGAAGCGGCGGCCGGTACGGGGTCGCGTAACTGATGCCCATTGAGCTCCTTAGCGGTGAACCGCCAGCGCGTCACGCTGGGATGTTTCGATGAGTCGGACTGCTTCGTGCTCGTCACGAACGTGCAGCTGCCCGATCTGGACAGCTGGACGGTCATGACCTCGCCTTGTCGCGAGGCTGTACATCGCTTCCCATTGCTTCGGGTTGAGGATGTATTCCGGCTGCCGAGTACGGTTGACCACTTGCGACAACCCGGGAGGCAGAATGCCGCCCTGATCGTGCAGGTAAGGCAGCCCGGTCGAGCCGATACCGTCGTCCTTGCCACCTTGACCAGTGACAAATGCGACGGCGCCGTCCAGGATCTTCTTGCCAGCGCCGATGGCCATGTCCGCGAACATGCCTGCATCCGGGAAGGCCTTCTTGAACTGGTCCACGAGGCCGTCCACGATTCCGGCGATCGGGTTCCAACCTGCGGAACCTGCCTCGCCGCCGCCGTCCAAGTACTCGGCCGGGTTCACGTAGCTCGGCCATCCGCCGTTCATCACCATGTAGTGCAGGTGATTGCCGGTGGAGTTACCTGTGGAACCGACCTCGCCGATCTTCGATCCGCCGGTGACCATCTGGCCCAGCTTCACGGCGAACTTCGAAAGGTGCGCGTACCACGTCTGCAACCCGTTCGGGTGGTCGATGTGGATCTCGTTACCGCCGCCATACGATGACCAGCCAGCAGAAGACACGCGGCCAGGACCAGCAGCACGGATGGGCGTACCACCCGCAGCTGCGAAGTCGATGCCGTTGTGCCCGCTGTGGAAAGGCTGGGATACGACACTGCCCGGCAGGGGGTGAATCAGGCCGCCCTTAGCTCGGCCAGGGTGGAACCCCGACGCCATGAGCTTTCGAACGGCACTGACGCCCTTGTTGCCCGCATTGTTGAGCATGTCGATGAACCCTCGGCCGGCACCGCGAACGACTTCCGGAACAAGCACGCCCTCACCTGGCCGCATAGGCGTAAGCACGGTGTCACGCTTGCGCGCTTCGTACCCAGGCAGCACACCACCTCGGGAGAATCCCGGGGGCAGTGAGACGCGGGGTAGCTCAGCCAACCCAAGCGATTTGCCGATGGTATTGAGCCCGTTGATCAGGCCATCGTTGATGACCGTATCGACCACGAACTTGACTGGAGCCTTCGCGATATCTTGCAGTTTCTCCCACGCGGTTTTTATGAAGCCGACCCCGTCTTCGAAGGCTTTCGGGATCGTTTTCGTTATGAAGTCGCCTAGGACGTCGAAAACTGGCTTGATGACGTTTTCCCAGACCCACTTGATGACCGCGCCGATAGCATCGAACTGAGGCTTGATGACGTTCTCGTAGAGCCAGACGAAAGCTGGCCCGAGGACGTTGTTCAGCACCCAGACAAGCCCATCGAAGATCGGCTTGATGATGAATGTCCACCACGCCGAGATCAAGGCGCCGATAAATCCGAACACCGGCTTGATCACGTTTTCGTACAGCCACACGAAGGCTGGCCCTATGACCTTTTGGATCACAGCGCCGAGGATCTGGAAGATGTAGCTCGTCACGGTCCACCAGGCTCCGACTACGGCGGAGATCCCCTCGAACACGGGCCGAATCACATTTTCGTAGAGCCACGTGAAGACGGCTCCGACGACGGCGAAGACCTGCTGAATTACCGGCATAGCAGTGTTCTGGAACCAGTCGACTACCGCCGAAACGGCGACCTGAATGGCGCCCCACACGTTTTGGACGATCTGCTGTCCAAGCTCTGTCTGCGTGAAGAACCAAATAAGGCCGGCGACCAGTCCCGCGATCAGGGCGACCACAACGCCAATCGGATTCGCGCTCAGGGCTGCGTTTAGAAGCCACTGGCCAGCAGCGACAGCCTTAGTTACAGCAGCCCATCCGGCCATCGCGATCCGCTGAATATTGCCCGCGGCCGTTAATGCCGCCGACGCTGCACGAGTAGCAACGAAGGCGCCGATCAGGACACCCAAAACAGCAGGGCTGCCAGCAAGCGCGACCAGGAGTGGGTCAAAAACGGACAGCAGAGTCGCCACACTGGAAGCGAAAAATGTCAGGACCTGAATCAGGCTTGGCCCGACCGTCTCCGCGATAGGAGCAAGCGCCGAAAGGAAAGCACCGAAGGCGCCAGTCAGTCCGGGCAGCAGCGGAACAATTTCCCCCACCCCTCGCTGCACCGCCTCCATGAAGGTGACTAGCCCAGCACCGAACGCAGGGTTCGACAGCGCAGTGAAAACGCCACCAACGAATGTGCCTGCGATCTCGCCGCCCAAACGGAGGAACTCAGCAAAGGCTGTAGCGCCGTTCTTGAATGCCTCGCCGATAGGACCAAGCGCCGCCAAGAGCCCTTGCGAGCCCGCTTCGGCGCCGGCGAATATCGTTGACATGGTCGTCTGGAAAACAGGGCCCTGCATGATCGTCTCGATATTGCGCAAAGCTGCTGCCATGCCGCTCAAAGTCGACACCGCGCCGCCAGCTTCAGCTGCTCGATTCAGGGCGGAGAAAATCCCTGCCACCGAACCACCAATGGACCAGAGATCCTTGAACCCCTGAATTCCGTTGTCGATCCACGTTGCAAGACGCCCGTCAGCGGCCGCGGCCTGAATGAAGTCATTGAAGCGTGTGGCGATGTCCGCGATTGCAATAGCAAGGCGGGGCATGTAGTTCATGCCAACCTGGCCGAGGGTCACGAACGAGTTCACAACAGGCTCAATGGCCCGATTCAAAATGGTCGTGCTTGTCGCCACGCCCATCAGCAAGGATTCGAGAACGCCACCATCAAGGGACTTCTCAAGCGCCTGCATGAAGATTTGCGCGCCGGAACCCAGCGCCGAAGCGATAGCGCCCACACCCGTTGCCAGCTGAGGCATCACTGAACCGGCCAGAGAGAGCAGAGGTGCAGCGAACCCAGTAAAGAAGTTCTCCTGCGCGATCCTCCGGATTTGCCCCAGTTGTTCCTTGACCGCGAGCAGAGCCCGCACTGACTCCTGCGCTGCAGGCGTCAGTTTGCCCATGGCATCAGCCGACTTCTGGCCAGCCTGCGAAGCGGTGTCTGCCTGCTGCATCTGAACCCGTTCAAGGTTCCGATGAGCTTGCTCCACGGCGCGGGCGGCATCTACCTGAGCTTTCTCCGCCTGGCGGGTAGCATCTTCGATAGCCTGCTGCGCGTCGGCGATCTGACGGGCGCCGTCCTTCTCCTGCTTGAGGGCATCGGCCTGTGCATCCTCGCGATCGCGAATAGCATCGGTTTGCGAGAGTCGGGCGTCAGTTAATTTCTGCTCCGCGGCGAGGACAGCATCAGCATCGCCATCACCGGTGGAAAGGGCGTCCTTGGCTTTCGCCAGGGCCTTCTGTGCTTCGAGGACATCTCGTGCAGTGTCGGCTTCCTTGCGTTCGGCCATTTCGACGGCACGGGCAGCGTCCTTCTGAGCCTGCGCAACAGCGAGGATCGTGTCTTGCAGCCCGCGCTTGGCGTCGGCAACCCTGCGGGCCGCGTCTACCTGTGCATCGGCGGCGTTTTCCTCGGCGACAGTAATGGCCATCATCGCGTCTTCGACTGCCATGGCTGCCAGTCGAGGGTTGGAACCTGCGATGCTGCTCGCGCCTTCGAGTGCGGTTTTGAGAGCATCACCCACGCCGGCGAACGCCGAGACAAGCACTCCAGCGCCAGCACCAATGGACATGAGCCCGGCAGGTACGAGTGCTGCCACTCCAGCGAGGGAACTCAAGGATGCAGCGAAGGTGATGACATTGCCGGATGCACCCAGCACGGCGGCACCGACAGCCCCCGCGGCCGGAGTGATGGCAGAGAGACCTCCAACGACGCCGATAAATGCCTGCGTGAATGCTCGGCCGCCACGAGTGCCTTCACGGGCGACGTCCTGGGCCATCTTGGAGAGGTCCACGCGGATCCGGTCCGAGTCGCGGCGCATGGCAGTGACTAGACCGCCGAGAGGGCTTCCCCTGAAAGCGCTGGTAAGCCGGGCGGCCAGCGTGTTGGCGCTGCGGCCTGTGCGCTCGGATTCCTCCGAGACGCGCTTGAGATGTGTTTCGAGTTCGACCGCCGCTGCGGAGGACTTGCTCTGTGCATCGCCGAGGTTCAGTGTTGCTTTGGCCAGAGCATGTTCAGCGACTTCGCGGCGGTCCGTGGCGTCAGCGGCGCGATGCCGGATGACGCTCAGCTTCTCTTCGGCCGCTGCGATCTGGGATGCTTTGGCGTTGCCGTTGTCGCGGACTTCCTGAAGCTTGAGCTCAGCGACACGCAAGTCACCGAGCGCCTTGGACTCTGTCGCTGAGGCTGCCGCCAATTTCGCCTTTGAGGCTGAGAGATTGGTTTCAGCCTGGGTGGCCGCCTTGGTCAGGCGGGACACCTCAGCTTCAAGCCCTGCAGTCTCCGCCGAGAACCCGGCAGCCATCCCGGCGCCCATGTCCTTGCCAGCAGCGCGGCCAGCCTTCGTGAACAACGGGCCCACGCGCTTAGCGACTTCCCGCTGCACCCCTGTGAAAATCGGCTTCACAAGCACTTCCGCGATACCGATTACGGACATGGGATACCTCGAATCTCTATTCAGATGTCTGTGGCGTCAAAGCCGAACTGGCCTATAAAGTCCTCAGTCCATTGCCTGTCAAGGTCCGCTAGGGCCCGGTCAATCTCTGTTCGTGGTCCGGGGAACGGCGCCTCATCGGAAGGCTTGCCGCCAGCCACCGCGATGGATGTCTGGCGCAGGCTCTTGACCGCGTGAAGGATTTCCCGGAGAAGATGTGCGTTCAGGTCAAACTCGGAGACGCGAGGCGCCCACTCACCCTTAGGCTTCGGCTGCGAGGCTATGTGCGCTGCGTACTCTTTGTCGTTGACTATTGCCTCGTTGAGCCTGCAAGCACTGGGCAGCCCGTCGATGAAGTCGAGCAAGGCCACCCAGCGCCCGTTGGCGTACCACTCCGCAAGGTCCACGCCGTACACCGACATAAGGTCGGCGCGGACCTGCGGGCGGAAACGCTCTATCAGCCCTCGGAGGCGTTGCCTTCCCCCGCGGTGCCGTAAATGTCCTCGTAGTACCGGATCGCTCGGCGCATCACGGTCGAGAGCTCGATCACCGAGAGCTTCTCAGCCTTCAGCGCATCGGCGTCCTCCATGGACAGCCACGTCCGGATGACCTTCCAGTTGGTGGCGTTCTGGTTCAGGCGGCCGAAGATGCTCTCCGCTTCCGAGGACTCCATCGCGTAAAGGTCGGGGAAGGTGATGACCTTCGAGTTCGACAGTCCTACCTTGAGGACCTCGGCCTTGACTATTTCCTTACGGACGCCGGCAATTGAAAACTGGATGTTCGGTGAATCAGTCATTTCTTGTTACCTCCGGGTGGTGGTGGTTGGTTTACTTGGCAGGCTTGGGGGAGGGTGCGGGCGCTTCGACCTGCGTCGGCGCTTCAGTGGCGCGGGCGGCATCCGTTTCGCGGACGGCGGCAGTGCGCGCCTTCTGCTCGGTGAAGCCCTCGGCGCGCAACCGGGCGGCTTCGCCTGGCACGGACGTCTCGACGGCCAGACCCTCTTTGTTGGTAAATCGGGGCATGTCTCGCTCCTAAAAGGTCACGGGTGAGGAAGGTTTGAAGCGGGCCGCACCATCACCACCCGGAAAGATGGCGCGGCCCGCGGTCATTACGGGGTTTCCGGAGTGAAACCCGTGACGGTCTTGTGCTTCACAGCACCCGTACCGCCCATGTAGTGCCGGACCGGAGTGCCGATCTCGGTATCAGTGAAGACATCGAGGGTGACCGGAGCCGTAACCGGGTCACTGGAACCCCATGTCTGCGAATCAGTGGAAGCGAGCTTCACCAGCCCGTAGCCGCGGCCAAGGATCCAGTTCTCAGCGGCCGGACCGTCAGAGCCGATGATCAGCAGACGGTAGTCCTGGCCAACGGGAAGCTCAGGCTCGTCAAAGACAACCTCGCCCGTCGTAGCGTCCTGCGTGGTCGCGGTCAGGTCCGTGCCGTAAGTGAGTTCCAGCATGTGCCGGCGCCCCGTCTCCAACGGAGTGAACGTGATGGAACGGGCGACCTCGGTAGTGTCCGAGCGGGCAGGTCCGGCGTAGCCGAACGCGCTCACGTCCTCCTTGGACACGTCACGGCCGAATTGGTAGCCGTCAGGCGTGACCATTCCGACGGGCAGCCAGCCGGCCACCTTCAGGTCCATGAGGGTGCCCGCGCCGGTAAACAGGGACTCGGGAAGATCCACGGTCGTCGGAGCCAGGAAAGCAACAGCCTTCTGAATCTTCCGGATAAGAGCGCGCTCGTCAGCATCCTGACGGATGGTGTCAAAAGTTGGCATGGCAAATAACCCCTTTCAAGGGCTCAGGTTTTTGGTGAATCCCCATCGGGGGTCTAGTTGATGGGCCTTGAGGTAATCAGCAGGGTCGCCAAGGCCCGATTCAGGGTGTCCGACTGGTACGGCACATCATCGGGGGTGCCATCGCAGGTGATGCTGTCGAAGTATCCGGAGGGCGTTTCGATGTCCTCGCCACAGATAAAGGCCACGATCGACTCGAGGACGTTCACGGCTTGCTCGCCAGGCGCGTAGACCTCAACCGTTCGACGCTCGACCCTGTCGATGTATCCCTGAGTGCCGCCACTTCCGTAGATGTGAGCGATAGGGAACGGGCCCTGCAGAGATCCACGCTCATCCGCCTGCAGGTGGTAGAAAGCCAAGACGGTTGCGCCGTCGTGGACAGTCCCATCAATCAGGTCGAAGAGGCCGGCCTTTGAATCAGGGAAAACGAGGGCATCGCTCATTTGTGCCTCACCTTCATGGCCGCCGCGACGCGTAGAAGAACGCCGTCGCGCCAGTCACGCCAGTGAGCCTCGGACTCACGAACCACAGCACCTGCGCGCTTCTCGTTGGCCCAACCCGCCGTCACCGTCGTACTCTCCGCCTCATAGGTGGAATCACCGACGGCGTTAGCGTTGCCGGCCATGCGCTTCGCAACCTCCAAGGTGGCCGCGCCCATCTCCGGAGACTGCGCGAGCTTGCGGAGACCGAAGTCGTCAGCTTTGTACTTGACGCTCATCCAGCCTCCAACCCAACCTCGACACCAATCGGCCATTCCTTTGGTCGGCCGTCCACGGACCAATCACCCGCCATGCGAGCGCCATCCGGAACCCGGATGCGGTCAGTCGTTCGGAAACGGAAGTCAGGATCAGGATCCCGATAGAGGTACACCTCGGAAGCAGAGACATCCGAATGGTCAACGGGGTCATTCATCAGCCGCGGACCGATCAAGCAATCCTTGAGCGGGATCTCTTCATCCGGCCGCGGGTTCCCTTTAGGGTCACGGCCGCCATTGCGAAGAACAACGACGTCCACCCGCCAGGACTTCGGGAACCTCTTCACGATGCCCATGTCAGCCTCCCGGGTGAATCGTCCAAGCCTTGGCCTTTGGCCGGGACCTGCCCAGCAGCCGCTTATCAGCAGCCGTCAGGTACAAGGCGTCGTCAGGGTTCGCTATCTTGCCGCCCATGGTGAACGGGCCGGCCCCTACTTGGAACGACTCCGTACCAGCCGGCGGCGCGTTCTCGTCGCGAGGTTCCAAAGCACGCTTGACCATGCGGCACACAACGAGCTTCGGAACATCGCTGTCGAGCGAGCCTCCAGCGATTCGCGCATCCAAATCCGGGTAGAGGCCGCGAACCTCAACGGAAGCCTCGTGCAGCTTCTGCTGGGCTTCCGCTTCGTCCTCAACAGGGAGCGCCGACCAGTGCTCTTTCAGGTCCGCGAGGGACGAGTAGTCGGCGGCCACGATTACTGCTTCCGGGGACGGCCGCGACGTGCGGGGGCCGGTGCAGTGAAGTCGGGTGCTTCATCGGGCGCATCTTGCGCTTCATCAGCCGCGTCCGAGTCGTCGCCGCTGGCGTCAGCGTCGGCGTCCGCCGAGTCACCATCGGACTTTCCCTCATCATCGGCAGGCGCCTCAGGCGCGCCAGTGAAGTCGGTCTCGGAAGCAGACGAATCGTGCGCCTCAGGTTCGAGGACATGGTCTCCAACCAGATCGATGGCCCATTCGGGAACGTCATCGCCGGGCTTGAAATTATGAGCGGTGAATCCCTCGTGGACCACCGTGTATACAGCAAACTTCGCCATTGCGAATTCCTTTCAAGAGTGCCATGGGGCGCGTCCCATAAGACGCGCCCCATGCGCGAGTCCGAGGCTAGAGAACCTTCGCGACGAACGAGAGGTTTGCGTTTGCCAGCACGGGGAGGCCGATGGCGTCCGAATCCACGTAGGCGTTGTGCGGGACGCTGTCGTTGCGGTGGGCGCCAACAACGATGCCGGGCTGTTCGACCTCAGCAATCCCATACTCGGGTGCCATCGACGTCAGCGTTCGGCCCCAGAAAGATGCGCCAAGCTCGTTCGCCTCTTCGGCGCGGGTCTCGCCCGGCTCCGGAAGGAGAATCACTCGGTCATCAGGGATCAGCAGGCCAGCTGCAGTGCGCCGGTCGTAGACGTCGATCTCAGGGAGGCCAGCACCCGCGACAACGCTGCGGACCTCATCCTCAGTGGCTCGACGGCTAGAACCGTTCGCCAGCGTCGTTGCGAACTCTTCGCCGGATGCCAGAGCGCGCAGAACACGCTTGGACATCAGCAAGGAACCCGGCTCGACGCCGTTGGTGGCGACGTAGGAATCAACCCATGCCTCAAGATCAGCCAGGCGCGAGACTGTGGACGTGCTCCACAATGCGGCCGCGGTTACGTTGTGGCTCGGATCGCGACCGAAGTCGTCGTCAGAGTTGAAACGACGGCCGGTGATCGTGGACTTGCCGGTGACAAGGGCAACGGCCCGCTGGCGTTCCATGCGCGAGACAATCGCTACGGCGACCGCTCGTGCGTGCTTCACGATGGAGGCACGCATGGAGTCGTCCCCGGCGTTGCGGTTACGGAGCTGCATGTACTCCGTGATGAACCGCTTCTGTCCGAGAGCGGGCAGCTTGATGGTGAAGCTGGAGCCACCCTCAGCGCCGGCGAGTTCAGGCTCGGCGTTGAATGCGCGGTACTGCGCTTCCTCGATCAAGCCGTTTTCGCTCTCGAAAACTTCAATGACAATGTCGTCCACTTCCACGCTGGGAAGGTAGCGGGCGAGGGAACCCTTGCGGGCCTCGGCATCATCGGCAGCTTCCCGCGCTTCAGCGGTCAGCTCTACAGGGTCAATCAGATCATCCCAAAAAGCCATGTCTTAGTCCCCTCTCTTTATTCGAAGGTGAAGCCCGGCGCGAACGCGGGGGCGGTGAAGTTGCCAGGGACCTCTTCAGCCACGATGGAGCCGTGGCGGAGGACGGCGGCGGGCATTGCCTCGCCGCCTTCCACCTCAACGTCATCCAAGAGGAATCCGAGGTTGAGGGCGGGCTGGCCGGCTGCGGGAGCGACGTACGGGACGATCGCAGTCAGATCAGCGGCATTCACCGGGGTGCCGGACGGAATGTAGCCGTCAGGGTAGTGGGTGCCCGCGGTGAAACCGGCAACGTTCAGGGTGCCGGTCGGTGCGTTGTTTGTGCCATGGGTGGAGGCGAGCCACTTGTGGTTACCGCCTCCATAGTTTTTACGGCGAAGCATGGGCATGTGCGTGCCCCTTCCTATTTGTTCTTGCGGTCAGCTATCTGCTGTCGGAGTTCGCGGATTGATCCTTTTGCGGCGGCGTCGCCGCTGCCACGCTTGCCAGATCCGGGAACCGGGTCATTCTTTGGAGCTTTTCCCTCAGCCCGTGCGTAAAGATCTGAGATCTTCTTGGCCGACGCGAGGTAACTGGCCTCATCAGTGCCGGTCACCAAGTCTTGGTATTCCTTGGGTACGGGGTGTTCGGCCAGTGCGGCGAGGCGAGCGTTGGTTGCCTTGAGCGTCGCGTTCTCGGCAGCCTGGTCGTCGCGTTCTTTCTGGGCCCGCTGGATGTCGGACAGTTCGCTGTCCTTGATCTTCTGGAGCTCGGCTTTCGCTTCGGCGGCATCTTTCTCAGCCTTTGCCCGAGCATCGCGCTCAGCCTGCAATGCTTTCAGTCCAGGTTCGCCAAGTTTCCCGTCCTTGTCCGCGTCAGCGGATGCAGGAGCGGGAGCAGGAGGCGCAGCCGGTGCGGGCGCCGGCGGGGCGGACGGGTCAATTTCCATCACAGCGTCGCCGAAGGTCTTCCGGTGGAAGGCCATGAGCGCAGTGAGTCCGCCAGGCGCGGTGATGTCAATGCCGTGAGGGAATGGTTTGTTCAAGGGAAATGCTCCTTCGTGAATGCCGCATCGCACGGCGAATAACCCTGCCCGCGTCGCGCGGAAGGGAACTTAGTGGGAGTGGACTCCGTCAGTGACGAAATCCGGGAACTCGCGGCGCATAGCAGCGGCGATGGCCTTCATATCCGGTGAGCCAGCCGAGTCGCGCGCTACTTGATACATGTCGTAGAAGTCATCCGGCAGGTAGCCCGGCGGGTAGTCGTCACCGGCGCGCAGAGGAACAGCCTGGCAGTCGCAGTCGCCGTGGTATTCCTCGCCATCTTCGCGGATGGTCGCCGATGACTCTGAGAAGTAGACGGCGTCCCGCGAGGCGAGGATCAGACACCATGAGCATGTGGTGTCACCAGTTGGCACCCGCGCCCACGCGACACCCTCCCGGTCGGCATTCCAAGCGACTGTGTTTCGCCCAAACTGCTTGACGTACTTGTCGCTGGCCAAAGACAGGTTGGAGAGAACCAATTCGGGGTTCGGGGTCCACAGCTTCCCGGCGAAAAACCGGACCGTTTCCTCAACCTGCTCAGCAACAACCGCTGGCGTAGGAGGCATGGCAGCTGCGAACTTGCCAGCCTCACCGGCCTCTGCCAGTAGATCGTCGTACCACTCCATAGCGAGCGCTGCGGCGATCTGCCCGTACTCAGCTACAAGGATCGGGAGGAACTCCAACAGAGCGTCACGAGCAGCTTCCGGGTTGGACATGTTCAGCGTCGCGAAGAATGCGGACAACTCATTGGTTGCCAGATTCGACAGCCCGGAACTGGCCGCACGGAACTCTTCGATGGACTCGCGCGCAACCACGACTAGACTTCCTGCGTTACGCCAGGCTGGCTGAACACGGGAGCAGGAGAAGACTTAGCCGCGGCCACAAGGGCGCTCAGCTTATTACCAGCTTCCTTTTTCGCCCGGTATGCGTTCATGCGTTCGATCTGCCGCTTCTCCAAGCCGTAGACCTCCATAGCCACCTCAGGGTCGGCGTCAGGGAACGTCTGCGTGAACTTGAGCCCTGCATCAGCCTGAGCCGCTTTGGACGTCGTGCCAGGATCCCGGAAATGGGCAGTCAACCCGCGAAGCTCCGCTTCCATCGACGGCGTCCATAGTCCGTACTTGACCGCGAGAACATTGCGGACGAGGTCCACTCGAGACATGCCGATACTCGGAAGCTCAGCTTCGACTACTGAAATCAGGTCGGCTTCATTGGCACGGATCGCATCAGCAGAAGACGGGTTGTCCTGAACGATGCCGAGATATCCAACGGGAATCGACGTTTCGCTCGAAACCATCAGGCCAATGCCCTTGAGCATCTCGCCGTGCGGCTGGAAAGTAGCCTGTTGGAGCTGCTGCAGCGTGGGCTTGACCAGATCGCCCGTTTCCTCGTCACGAGTGTTGGGCAGGGCCCACACGCCGCCAATAAGGGCGTCAAGTGGGGAAATTCGCTTCCCATCGGCGTCAGTAAAGTGTTCTTCCTCAGCGCCAAGCAGGGCCCGCTGTGGAGCTCCGTAAAACTCTGCGTTGGTCTCCTGGCGCAGCATCGTCCGGCAGCCGTTGTCGATGTATCCCATCAAGGGCCTCGTGATGCGGGAGTATCCGAACGGGCGCTCCAGCGACCGGCCCCACACGTAGGGCGTGCAGGTCACGCGCTTGTCGATGCCAACATAGCGCTTGGTGACCATCCACCCGTCCTTGAGGTACTCGACCCGGAACGTCTCGCCCGGCAGGTACAACAGGACTTCCCAGCGGCCGACAACCTCAAGGGCCATCGTCACGCGGTTAGTGCGGGAATCAACCTCGGCCGTAGCCTCAAGCGCGGTGCGGGCCGCCACCACAATCTCGGGCTCGCCTCGGTCAACGTCACCCGGAGTGACGAAGACAAACGCCACGGAGTGCTGCAGGGACGCTTCGATGGCCATGCGTTCGATAGCTGCGAAGTAGTTGTCCTCAAAGACCTCTTCAACTTCGGCCAACATGGAAGATTTCCGGCCCAGCGTGAAACCATCAGGGCGGATACGCCGCGCCGGCACCTTCACAGCCTTGGATGCCCAGCCGATTGCGACCTCGAAGTCCTTCATGTGCGGAGGGATCGAGAATCCGATCTTGTCTAGCCGCTTTTTGGAGTCGAAGTATGAGGTACGCAGCTTGTTCCGCTGAGTCTTCCGACGGATAACGGACAGCATGCGATTGAACGCCGCAGCTTCGGGTTCGGTGAGGTGGCGGACCACGTCGAGTTCAGCCAAGCAGGCCACCTCCTAGAAAACGATCGCGCCGCGCTTCTTCGGAGAAGACTTGACGATACGGCGGGCAAACTTTTTAGCGCCGAAATGGGCGCACGTAACTGCAACTGTGGGAGCGAGGTCAGCGTCCAGGGTGTCCTTGTTCCACTTGAACGAGCCAGGACGGTTCTTGATCGGGTCCTTGACGACGTGCTTGGCAGAATTGTCGAGGTGTTCCTGCCCGAAGTGCCTTATGGCTGGATGCTTCTCAACGGCTTCGTACACTCCCGCGCACGCTTGCGTGTACTCGCTGGAGCTCAGAATGAAGACCTTCATCTTCTTGGCCTTCAGCAACGGCTCCAGCAGATCCCGGCACGGTGATAGAGCATCGATGACAATTGGAATACGGCGCTTGGCTCGCTCCCACAACCACTCCACCAAAGCTGTTGTCCCGCGCTCATCAAAAGGCGCGTCAGCGGCCAGCTCGAGGTAAATATCCTCGTCATCCGTGAACTGCGAAACACCGATGGAAACCTTCGTACGCTCCGGATTCATATCCACGCCATACGAAGCTATCTGCCAGTCAGGATCCGGATCGTCAATCGCCAGGTCATCCCACTTTGTGAATGCCTTTTTGCCAGCCTCTGTCGGGGTAGGCCACATGTTCAGGCGTTCACGCGCATAGGATCGCGGAGAGAACTCGTTGAGCTCGTCCTCGATCGTCTCCATCGAAATGCGGATGCCGAGGGCAGGGTTCGCATCAGCAGCGTTATGGAGGTCTCGAACAAAGGCGGCGAGCTCGGCTTCGTCCATTTTGTCGACGTCACCGCGGGCAGAGTGCTCCACCCAAGCTGCACGCTTGTTCTTGCCAGTCACAGCGTTATTCCGCACGCGCACAAACGGTTCGCCGCGTTCGGACAGATCCTTCGGCGGGGTGCCCATAAAGATCGTCACAGGATCGCCGCCAGGAGCAGCTGAGATCGTAGGCTTGAGAGCTTCCTGCTCGTCCTCTTCGTACTCCTGCGCCTCATCAATGACAAGGACGTCAAAGGAGCTACCACGGCCGGCGCCACCGGTACGGGCGCCAAGCTCAATCATGCCGCCGTTACTCAGCACGATCGCTTCCTGGCCATTGGTTTTACGGATCTCAACGACCATGGCGTTCAGTTCCGGGAATGGCGCGTTCGGATCGTTGACCTTCTGACCGAAGAACTGCAGCAGACGCTTGAACGCTTTCCGCGCCGACGTCAGCAAATGCGAGGTGTGGAGGATTTTCAGGCCCAACTCCACAAGCATGTAAAGCTCGACAGCTTCAAGGCCGCCGTTCTTACCGTTCTGCCGCGGCACCGAGACGCCCCAAGTGCCGGCGCACCATTTGCCGGTCGTGGTTGTCCGCAGCCAGGCGCGGACTACCTTCTCCTGCCACTCATCAAGGACCAGCCCATAACCAGCGGCCAAGTCGATCGCAGCTTCGGCGTGCTCGCACGAATAACCACGCGGCTTAGGAGCGATGTAGAAGCGGGCGTCCTGTGAACCCTTCACCAGACACCACCACCGATCAAGCCTTTTTCAAATTGCGCGCCCTTATCCGGTCAAGCGGGGTGACGCCAGCAGGCACGGGCTTGTCCGCGGGCTTCGCGGCAGTTGCGACGGAAGGCGGGACAAGTTTGGAAAGGATCGCCGCGAAAGCCGTAGCCTGTTGCCTTGCCTCTGCAAGAGGCGCTGCGAACTTGACCTCGACGTTGATATTCCGGTCGCCATCTTCGTCAATTTCGTTCAGGTGCAACCGGAACTGCATCAGGTTCAGAACACCTTTGCCCTGAATGATGTTGTCCAACTCATCCAAGCGATCAGCGATGCGCGCAGCTTCAAGCACCAGCGCATTCCGGGCGACATCCTTGCTGGACATCTCTTCCCAAAGGGCCAAGCCGCGCTCACCAAGTCCGGCAGGTTCAGTCACGGACATCCACCAATCTGGCGGCTTTCGCGGCGCGGCCCGCCTTCGTTCTCCCATCGATCCATCCCGGAGGATGGGTGACGGTGCTCATGGGACGCTTCGGCTCAACTGCGATCCTCTGCCCAAGACCATGTCGTCGGCCGTGTCGAGGGCACTGACCGAACGCAATAGGCGCCAGGCATGCAATCTCTCCATCGGAGGCTCCACAGAGCCCGCCGCGGACATCAAGATGTGCTGGCATGCACTTCCCCCTCAGTAGCCCGCCATCGTTCCGTCCTTGCTCGTTGCAAGGCAGGGGCGGAGGTGCATAGAAACGAATTCCGGGGATGTGCCGATCGGCACGTAGCAGCGGTCAAGCGACCAACCACGCAGGCGGTCCGGGTTCGACTTCAAAGAAAGGAACGTCAGTGTTCCGCCGCCCGGGAACGTAAGGCTGATACGACCAATCGCATCGATGCGCTCGGCGACGACGCTCATCTCGGGATAATCCCAAAGGAGTTGCGCAAAAACCTTCTTCGCTTCATCCATGGACTCCCCGAAGACCGCCACGTGGCCGCCGTCAACAGCAGTCAGCAACGCATCAGCAGCCAAAGACTTCGACATGATCACGGGGAACTCCTTCAAAGTTTGAGCCGCGCCGCCCACGAGAGCATGAGGCTCTACAAGCGAACAGCGCGGCAGTCGAAATGCTGGTGAAGCAGACGAAAAACATGCTGCGGCTCCCAGCGGGGAGCTCGGGGGGATATTTTTGCCCTATGCCAGAGGGAGGGCGCGGCCCGGGGGTGGGAGGGGATACCCGCCACCCCCGGTTTGGGGTTTCAGTCGCCTAGGACAAGGTCCATTTGGGCTTTTATTGCGTCGTCCGTGAGTCGTTCATCGCCTCGGACTGCGTTGCACCATCGGTGGGCGGTTCGCAGGTTGTTTGGCGTGTGGTCGGGCTTTGATGTCGATGACTTGGGCTTGATGTGATCGAGCGATGGAGCAAGCGGACTGTTCGTATGCGCATCTCGATCTATCGGATGCTGACATATCTTGCATGTCCATGCATCACGTTCATAGATGGAGTGTCGATCGCGATCTGATATCCATCGTCCTCTGTTCCATTCGCCTGTCTTCTCGAAGTACGAGCGTGCCCACTTGGCATAGCGTTCAGCATGGGCAGCGGTACATGGTGCGCATCGGCATCCGTACCGGTACTTGCTTGCCGTGCCATGTGTGACCTTGGGCGGCGGTGTTGGTGTTCCATAGCGCTTGAACTTGCGGTAGTGGTTCTCGCAGTAGGTCAAGCGGATCTTCCCTGCACGCGAGCATTGATCTACTGAGCATGTGTTCGCGGGCAAGGAGCTTCACCACCTTCGGCTGGTCTTGAGTGGCTTTGGTGGTTGGAGTGCGAGGACCTTCGCATGACCTGGTGGTTTATTGCCACGCTTGGCATTGCAGAGTCGGTGGGCAAGGCGGCAGTTGGAACGTTCGAAGGGTGAGCCGCCTTTGGACACCGGGATGATCTCGTCTATCTCGGGTGAGCCTGGCAGGCCGTGAGGGAGCGTCTTGTCCACCAAGAGGCCGCAGAGCCAGCAGTGGGTTTCTTCCCTGAGGACCCTTGCCCTGAGCTTGTTGCGCATTGCGCTGTTTGCTCTGCGTGGGTTGTGGGAAGCCATATTTCGGGCCTCCCTAAGTGTTATCCGGTGTCGTAGCAGGGGCGCTTGGGATGGAAGAAAGGACATCCTTGGACGTCGTTGCGTCCTGCGCTTCCTTGGTTCCTTGCACGCTGTGACAGCCTTTGGCGTGGTTGGTGGCTTTGACTGCGACACCGGAATGGTATTTCCCGCTCGCCCTGCTCGCGCATGTTTGTTGATCAGGGGCGGGAAGTTGGTTCCTGCATGGAGTAGGCGCGTAGCGTCGCCTCGTTCTTAGGCCGTAGATCAGTGATCCCACCACGATGCCTTGGAGGCGCCCGGGTTGATCCTTGGCCGCACATTTGGGTGACTTGCCCAGTACCGGCCTACGGTCTCCATGCAGGAGAGTGGAGAATGCGAGACTCGAACTCGCAACAGACGGTTTGCAGGACCGTTGCTCTTCCAATTGAGCTAATTCCCCTTGCTCCCTTGGTGCTCATGTACACTTCGGGACGCTATTTAGTTATGAAGTCTTGGTGGCGGTTTGCTGGACGTTTGCCCAGTATCCGCGGTTGTAGGAGGCGATGTTGCCGTCGGTTCCTACGATGTGAAGTCGTTCGGCTTCGTCGATGACCCATTTGGTGGCGTCTTCGTGGATGGTGACTTCGTCTTTGCCGTGCTGGACTGTGAGTGTCATGTTGGCTCCTGATGATTGGTGATGATGTGGGGTGCCGGCGTCTCTCGACATGCGGCGTTGCGCTTGACCCTGCGCGGGAGATAGGGCCTCCTGGGGGTTGGTTTACCTATCTGGTCTTTGCGAGCCTGTCGGCGTCGTTGTGGGTGAAGAGTCGGTTGCGCAGCTCTATGGCTGCGGCTTCGGCTTCATCCATGGTGTGAAAGCTTCCGCCGTGCACTGATTTTCCGTTGTGCTTGACGGTCACGTACCACTTTTGGCGGGCGGTGTGCCATGAGACGCCTCGAACGCCGGACTTGCTGTTGGCATGGGCAGCCACCCGGTGTTCCATGTTCTGCTTTTGCTTGACCGCTCGTAGGTGAAGGGGCTTCACGCATGAGGGGTTGTGGCAGATGTGGTCGATCACGAGGCCCGGCGGGATTGATCCGACGTGGAGCTCGTAGGAAACCCTGTGGGCACCGACGTTCTTGCCGTTGATCTTCATCGATCCATGGCCGTGCGTGCCCTGCGTTCCGGTCCACGTCCAGCAGTCGCTGGAGCGATCTACTTTGTCCCAGAACCGCTGGATGGTCTTTGCGCCGTATGGCGAGGTGCGTGTAGTTTGTTCCACATCGACTCCTTGAAAGTCGGTCACGCTCCCGGATGTTGACGCATCGCGGGAGCTTTTGATTTGGGTATGCAAAAGCGCCTGCCGAGCATGGGGGTTTCGGCAGGCGCTTTTGGGCATAAAAAATGCGCCCAACACTTGGTGTTGAACGCTGGTTGGGTACGACGAGTACCCCTCAGTGAGTCACTTTAACACAACCTTGCGGTGTCATGCGCGGCTTTCTTCGCGGCGTGTTTCGTACCAAGCGTCCAAGACTTCGTGTGGGTGGTAGGTGGGCGTGGGTTTGGATTCGGCGGCCTTGATCTTGCCTCGGGATACCCAGTTTCGAATGTCCTTTCCGGTGAGGGTGATTTGAGCGTTGAGGCGTAGCCATGGCACGAGTTTGCGGGTCGGCATTGGTGGCGCGATGTCTTTGATGCGTTCCCGGTTCGCTGCATGGTTGACGGGCGGTTCCTCTGGGCCGCTGACGAGCAACTCAGCCTTGGTTACCCAGTCTTGGATGAGCCATGCGACTCCGGCCGCGTGCGGGTCATGCGCGTAAGCCTCGGCACTTCGTCCGACGCCTTTGAGGTTCTCTTGCAGCTGGAGGGCATCAAGGTTGATGGGCGCTGCGCTTCCGGGTTTCCCGCCAGCGTTCCATCCTGCGTTGGCGGGCCTGACTTGGTCACGTTTGGCGATGGTGATGCCGAGCGCCTGGATGAGCACTGGGACTTTGTCCAGCCATGCTTGCAGGTCTCGGATGCACTGCTTGCAGAGGTACTTTTCGCTGTGGTTCGGGCAGTCCTCTGTGGTGCATTCGTTGCTCATGTGGCCTCCGGTTCTTCGCGGACTTCGTATGCTTCGGTGGCGAGTACGAGGGTTCGGTCGTCGCCGTCGTTGTTCCAGAAGCCGACTCTGCGGCCGTGGTAGAAGTACACGTCGTTGGCTTGGATGGTTCGTTCGTCTGCGTGTTTGCTTTCTTTGAAGTGGAAGGTCCGAACCTTTTCGGGTTGATCGGGTTCTGGGTCCTTTCCGTGGAAGGTCATGGTTTGCCTCCTTTGTGGATGAGTGGCTTGCCTGATGGGTTGAGGCGGAGGGACAGGATGAGCATGAATGCTTGACCTCCCTCCGCGCCTCGGCCAGAGAATGGTGTCGCCGGCGTATATCCGTTCGAGTGCTTCTTCCTGCCATGGGGTGAGCTCGATCCCCAGCTTCGCTGCAAGCTCCCGAAGGTTTCTGCTCACGTGTTGCCTCCTATGACTTCGGTGGGTGCGGGCATGCCGGTTTGTTCGGCGTAGACGTGCATGAGGCCGAGTGCTGCGGCTTTGAGGTGCAGGTGGGCTTCTGGTGTGAGTTTGGTTTCGAGGTCACGGACGAGTTCGACGGCGGATCGCATAGCCCGGAAGGTCTCAGCAATGTCGGGGTCTTGTTTGGCGGGGTGGCCGCCGGGTTTGCGCATCAGTACCAGTCCGTTCCTTGCGCGCCGGCTAACCGCTCCCGTGTCGGGAGGTAGAAGTGTTCGGTGTCGAGGCCGCCGTCGTAGTCCTTGTGGGCGAACCCTTCGAACTCGATGGTCAGCCATATGGTTCTGCTGTCAGTGTCGCGGCCGACCCAGAACTCGCACCCTGCTTTCAGAAGCGCGTATGCCTCGCCTAGTTGGCGTTGGGCGGATGCCGAGTCGCGGTTTGACCAATGCTGTTGCGGGACGAAGGATGCCTCGCAGATGGCCAGCAGTTCGTCCCTTGTGTACTGGTTCATGGTTTGCCTCCTTTGTGGATGAGTTGGCGCCTTTTGAGTGGCTTCGGTGGCCGGGGCCCGAAGAACAAACGGTCGAACGCTTTTCGTTGGCGTTTTTCGCGGCGCGTTTTGGGCGGGATGAATTTCACGGGCATGGTGAGGCTGCGGGCGGCTGGGATGGTGATGATTTCAGCGCCCCACTCGGTGTCTGTGGTTGTGAAGGACACTGATTCGATGATGTTCGGGCCGAGGATGGTTCCGTTGTCGAACATTGCGATGATCTGCTTGCCGACGATGATCTCTGGGCGGCCGGTGTTGTTGACGACTTTGGCGATGCCTGGCGCAATGTAACCGCCTGCGCTGAACTGTTTCTCAGCCATTTCGCAGCTCAACTCCTTGGATGGCGCGGATCGGCACGACGCCGATGTGTTCACGGGCGACTAGCTCGAGGACGATGTGGTCGTGCATTCGCTTGACGTGCCGGGCGTCGGCCAGCGCATGGTGCTCGGTGCCGCTCTGTTTGGGCAGTTTGTCGATGCCGGTGAAGTCCACGAGTGAGCGGACGTCGTTCGTGTACATGGGGATGCCCTTTGGGAGGTCCATCATGGTTCCGAACAGTTGGGCCAGCGCGACGTGGTCATAGGCTCCATACCAAGCCCATAGCTGGGCGCTGTCATCACCCGCGAAGAAAGCCGCGACCTCATCCCGGATCTGCCATTTCATCTTCCATTCAGGGGATGACGGCTCGGGCAGGTGGGGGACGACGTTCTCCGACAGCCATGGGTGTTGGTTGATGATTCGCCATTGGGCGTTGGCGTTGATGGCGTAGTACTCGCGGCCGTCCTCCGCGATGATGCCGATGCTGATCAGGTCGATCGTGTGGCCGTTCTCGTGGAACTCGGTGTCGTAGAAGTACTTCATGGTCGGCGGCCTTTCACGAGGGGAGGGAGGAAGCCGAGCTTTCGGCATTCGGTGATTGTCAGTTGTCGGCGGCATCCACTGCACTCCCAGATCGGCTGCTCCGAGTTACTTGCGACGCCCCGGTACTCCCGGCATTCATGCTCGGCCACGTAGTTCAGGATGATCGTTCCGTTTGCCAGCCTCGCCCTGTACTCGATCCGGTCTTTCGCGGGAACCTTGTAGCGCTTGTTCGGCTTGCCAACGCAGTAGAGACGCCGGGTCTGGCCATCCGGGAAACTGACTGCGAAGAGCTCTGCCATCAGTCGAATGTCCCTGAACTCGGGGTGGTAGTAATTCAGGGTTTCGATGCTCACAGTGATGTGCGCACCGCTCCACCTCACGTCCGTGCCACTTTGCAGGGATCCGCTCTCGACAGCTTTGGTGATGATCTGCATGGCGTCGTAGGTGCTAGGCCTTGGGCTGCTCATGGCGTCTCCTTTGGGTTATGGGCGGGCGTGATGGTGATCATGACGCCAGGGGCGCCGTGGTAGGTCTTGGTGGCGGTGATTGAGATGATTCGGGCGTCGTCGGTGATGACACCCTTGACGGTGGCTTTTGTCTTGCGGTTCTTGGTGGTGGAGAGCGAGTCGAGGACTGCGCGGATGAGCTTGTCCAAGTCCGGTTTGACAGCGGGCGCCCACCACCGCGGGCGCTGCGGTGGGGCGATTTGGAAGACGAGGTTGATGGCTATGGGCCCGTCGATCGGCTCCCCACTGTGGCGGGCGAGGGTTGCTGCCCGGATGTCTGTGCGCCACTTCTTGAGTGGCGCCTTCACCCCGACGATGCGGCCGCGGTAGACGTCCACGGATCCTTGCGGGATTGCTTTGCCCGGGACGAACGTGTGTATCATCGCCCGCCCCATTTCCGGCGGTCGCGTCGAAGGCTGGGATCGTGCGGGATGTTGGGCGGGGTGGCCAGTACATCAGCGAGTGGTTTGAAGGCGGATGCGACCGTGTTCACGAAGGTGTTGGCCATTTCGGTGAGCGACTCCGCGAAGATTCCGAGAGCGTCAGCCATTGGCTTCGTAGCATGCTCCATGGTTCCCTCGTGATGCTGCCCGTACTCCAATGCTCGAAATTGGTCATGCGCTTGCGCTTGTACGTCGCAGGGCCTGCATTCGTATACCCAGCGCGCTTTGCCTTCTTTGCGGATCATGGCTTCTCCGTTGGTTCGAGGTCGGATGTGTGGAAGTTGGCGTAATTGGGGCCGAGGTGGACCCATACGGTCCCGCCGAGGACGTTGGAGGCGATCTTGCCCACGCGTCCGGCATACCGGCCGTCTCGCATTGGGGTCGGAAAGCACGCGTACTGGCTCGCGCTTGGGGAACGGTTCCTTCTCGGCGAGGATGAGTTCGTAGGGCGCGAACCATACGGGAACGATTTCGAGGCCGGATAGTCCAAATGGGAGTTGCTGGCCTGCCATGACTTCTTGGATGGTCGCTACCTGGTCGAAGTATTTGGAGGTCTGGTTGGTGACGCGGACCGTGTCACCGGTGCGGAATTTCATTGCGTTACTGCCCGTCACGCTGGGAGGTGAGGTTTGAGCTTCGGTGCGTTGCTGGCCTGCTTGGGCTGCCATCCCATGTTGCGGTGAGGGTGACGTATCCGGGGTCGCGCTGGTCGCCTTGGTGTTCCTTGATGCTGATGCTGGCTTCGGGCGGGACGGATCCGGCGAAGTCACGGAGTGCGCCGGCGGTAAGGCTGCCAGGCACGTTCATGGAGGCAGTTGAGGTGATGCGATGTGAGCTGTATGCGGTCATGATTGTTCTCCTTGAATGACTGAAGCCGCCCCGGTTGGGACGGCTTCGAGGTTTCGCGGGTTCGCGGTTTTGTTAGTCGAAGAGGACGCCGCGGAAGTTGCCGCGGCCCGGGCCGTCCATATGTCCGAGCATCCATGTGTAGTCGCCGCCTGGGGCTTGTACGTTCTTGCGGAACCATCCAGTGGAGTGGTTTTGAGGCTCTAGGCGGCGTGCGAAGAACTCGGCGGCTTCCGTAACCATGGCGGCGCGGTCTTCGTCGGTGAGCGTTGAGTCCTTCACGCCGTCCCGAGATGCGCCATCGATGATCTCTTCCCAGCGCCAGTTGTCCTCGTAGTTGGATTCCACGATGATCCGGATCGCTTCGGTAGGGTCCGTGGTTCCGCGGACAAGGACTTCGCCCTCGGTCATGTGATAGATCGCCGTTTTGCTTGTGCTCATGGTTTTTCTCCTGAAACGTCAGAAGCCGCCTCGTGCGGGGCGGCTTCATGGGTGCTGGTTGGCGCTGGTGGCCATGGGTCTACGGATAACCCGAGGGCCTGTCTGAGTTCGAAAGTGGTGACGTGGCAGTAGAGCCTGCCGGGTCGGCTTTCGGCGTGGGCGATGAGGTCAGCGACGGGTGCCAGGAGTTCCGCGATGGCGGCTCGTGCTTGGAACCTTCGGGCAAGATCCGCATCGATGAGCTCCGGCGACGGGACGACGATCTGCATGGCCCCTGCGACACGGTCGATCATTTCCCCCGCTGGCCCGGTCATCCTTCGTCCACCTTGCAGATCATGGCGCCTGAAAGGTCAATGACCGGTTTGCGGTAGGGGTTGTCGGCTTTGAGCTTGGATGCTGATGCAGCGCCGATGCTCCATCGGCTGTCGGCTTCGTTGACAGCGGTGTCCCATCCGGTGGCCATGAGTTCACGGCGGCCTTCATCGAGCTTGTCCGTCATGCGTTTGAGCATCTGGGCGAGTTTGTTATTTGACGCTTTCAGGCGCTCGTTTTCGGCGCGCAGTTCTGCTTCGGTCATGGTTCTTCTCCTTGGGTTAGAACAGGGTGTCGCTGGTGGATCCTTCGGGGCCGTAATCGGTTTCGTCGAGGTCCCAGCGTTCGTCGGTTCTGGTGTCGGTTACGACGTCGTGTCCGCAGTGCCGGCATCTGGATGCGTAGATGTCCCGGACTGGGTATGCCTTGACCTCAACCTGGGCTTCGTATTTTCGGCCTGTGGGGGTGGTCCTCGTTTCCGTTGTGGTGTAGGTCGGTTCGTTTGGTGGCCGGATTCCCCATGCGATGAGGTTTTCGTCCACTGCCCCGCATTTGTCGCAGGCTAGTTCGTGGGCTGGTACGTGGAGGGCGAGGCTGGAGCGGATGTCTTGCCATGCGTCCCATGTGACTGGTTCCCCGTCCCAGAACGGCGGTAGGTCGTGTCGGCTATGGACTAGCCGCAGCGTCATGGTCTTCCTCGCTTTCTGGTTCGTAGTGTCTGCCGATAAGGTCCCGTGGCCGGATGCCTGCCTTGACGTCGGCCCAGCAGGATGCGCAGTTGTGTGCGTCTTTGCCGATGTGGTCTTCGCAGGGCGGTGGTTTCGGCAAGGAGGCTCGGACTGTTTCGGGCCAGAACCTGTGGTCAGTGAAGATGCCCCCGGGAGTATCGACTTTGGGGTCGCGTGCTGCGTTTACTGCGGCCAACGCGAGGTCCCGGAATGTGCCCGGGTGTTGAGCGTTGCGTTCAAGGACTTTCATCATGGATGGGACGCTCCACTTAGGCCTGAGCTCATGGAGTATGTTTGCCAGCGCCGTGGCCTGGCTATGGGTGATCAAGGCTGCTTCCTTCCTTCAATCAAATGTCCCGGTGGCTCGCGTAACTTACTGGACGATTGATTGAGAACTTTCACCCCCTTCTTTAAGAGCCAACCCAAAAAAGAAGGTGAGTTACTAATGGTTAAATGGTGCTTAGATTCCGCTTAGATTTTTGGTAAGCAAAACGTAAGCGCCCGCTTAAGCCGCCGCTTAGATTTCGCTTAGCTCCTTGGGTTCATACTCAGGCGGTTCGGCGCCAGGGCAGAGAGCACAATTCGGGTCAATCCGGCCCTTGTTCACGTGATGCCTTGTGTGCGCGGACTTGAGACCGCCACGCTGGCCGCGTTCCTTCTGTTCGGCTTTATAGCGTGCTATTTCCTCAGCGGAGTTCTGATGCTTCAGGTAGTCATGCAGGGCGAATGTTCCATCAGGCAGCCCAACGACCAGCCCGGCTGTGATGAGCTCCTTTTTTGCCTTCGAACCCTTGGCCAGCAGGTCGCTGTCACTAACCAGCCCATCACGCGTCTCCTCATTCGCGAGAGCAATCAAGGTGACATGGAGTCTGAACGCGGCATCTGACAACCCACGAATCTTCCGATGCCTTGGGTACTCATTCGTCATCGTGAAGTAGGGGCGTCTGTCCTTCGCCACGGTTTACTCCTTTCTTGGTGGTATTTCGGGCAGGTCGAGCATTGGGTTTGACCATTCACAGAAGTCACATTCGGCCCCTTGGCATCGGTGAGGCGCCGCTACTTTCGGTGGCGCCTCGTCCGGGGTCATGCTGCGAGCTCCGCACCTGCGCCGGAAAGTGAGAGTGCTGCGACGATGAACAGGTCACGGGCGGCCGGGGGAGTGACCGCGTTCCCGGCTTGTTTGACCTGCTCCCTCTTGTTCCCGGTCATGATGTACGACTTGGGGAAGGCCATACCAGCACTGATCTCGTAGGGCTCGAGCATCCGGAACTCGCAGTCCTCAATCTCGGGCACAGTCCATTCGGTGATGGCGTGGTGCTGGCCGCCGGCGCTGAAGGTTCCGAACGGGTCCGTTGTGGGTGCGTTCGATGCGGCCAGATGCTCGGGCGAGGTGCCGCGCATGGTGGTGACCATGGCGAACCGGTCCGTGGTGCTGATCGTCGGGATCGCCTTGGCTACTGGGTGCATCTGGCCGTTGCCGTAGTACTCCATCAGCATGTGGCTGCCAGGCGCGGTGATCAGAGACTGGTGGCCCGCAGTGGTCAGAGTGCCCATGACCTCCGTGACTGGCTTCGAGAGGTACGATTCTTGTCCAGCCGGAGCTGAGTTGTTGCGCATGAGCATCGGTGGCACAAGTACTCCTGTTTCGTTGCGGGTGGTCTGCGTGCGCATAACGGCTCCCACTGGAGCGGCCTGCTTACCTTCGCGACCTTCCACCGGGACCAGTAGTGAACGCGTGTAGCTGGTCGTCTGGGTCTGGAACGGTTCAGCGTGGACCGGGCTGATGATCTCGGCGCCACGAACAGCGTCAATGCTGACCGCCTTGCCGTGGTAACGCTTGAGCCCTGCGGCGATCCTGGCCATGGTCTTCGGCACGAGGGGCTTGGCGCGGTCGCCGATGCGCTGGCCACGGAGGCCCCAATCGATCGCGGAGGCTGCGGGCAGCCAGCCGGGTTCAACGATGGAGTTCTTGCAGCGCGTGTTGGGGCACCGGTAGACGTACTGGGCTTTGTACCTGCCCCAGCGGTAGTTCGGGTTCTTCCACGACTGGATGCACCGGATCGTCTCGTCGCAGGTTTTGCAGTGCGCCAGTGGCATTAGGAGATCGAAGTTCGGTTTCGGGTTGCCCTTGAGCCAGAACATCACGTACATCCGGTCCCGAGACTGCGGGGCCGGCAGTCCGCCGAGCTGCGCGTGCATGCTGTTCATGTAGACGGTGTGGTGGTTGTAGCCGAGTGCATCCATGGCCATCAGCCAGGCGTCGAACATGACCCACTTGGCCGCGTCCACGACGTTCTCGGTAATGATGAGCTTGTACTTGTGCCATTCCGCGAACCGAGGCACATCCCACATAGTGGCGCGGGACCGGTCGGCGGCCTCGTCGGCGAGGGAATCCCCGAAGAGATCCGCCTGGTTGGTGATGCGCTTCTTGCCCTTCGCCACGGAGTGGTTGGTGCACTCTGGCGAAGCCCAGAGAATGTCCGACGTCGCGATGTAGCGCGGATCCGTGATCTGGATGTCCGCGCACACATGCTCGGTCTCCGGGTGGTTGGCGTTGTGCGTTTCGATGGCGCGGGCCCAGTGGTTCATGGCCGTCTTGATCGTTACTCCGGGGACCTCCAGCGCGCCCGTGGACGATCCGCCAGCGCCACAAAACATGTCCGTGGCGGTCAGCTCGTTGTTGGCTTGCTGCATGAGTTGGACGAGGTCGTCCAGGATGGTGCGGCGTTCGAGTAGAGCGGTGCTCATGTGAGATTCCTTCCGGGCGTGTGGTGGTAGTTGCGTAGGGGCGCGGTAACAGCGGGGGCTTCAACGACGACGACATGCCGGGCGCCTCCCGAGCCGGGAACGCGGCGGCCGTCACGGACCCCACCGCGTGCTGTGCCGATGATCTTGGCGCCGTGACGGTTGGCGACGTTGGGTAAGTCGTCGATCGCTTGGCGAATCAGTTGAGCCACTGTCGTGGCTGTTCCCTCGCCCTCAATGACCGGCCATACGGCGCGGAAGGTGTGAGTGGGTTCGGCCGGTGCAGTCTCCGTGTGACTCACGAGGGCATCCGAACGGACATGATCAGGTGCTTGTGCACGTTTACCTCAGCCGAATCCACGCCAGCAGCAGTGAACATGAACGGCTTGTTGACCTCCGTGTAGGAGATCCGAACTCGTTCGCCGCCGATCTGCTGCAGCGCGTCCAGCACGTACTGAGGGTTCATTGCGAACTTGATCGGTTCGCTGTCTCCGGCAATCAGCGACGCGGCTGCAACCGGGCTCTTGGAAGGGCCAAAGATCCCGTCAGCGAACTCCACATCAGCGCCGGACTCGCGAAGGCTGATGTAGCAAGGCGCGAAACGCTCGCTCATGAACTGTGCGACCTTCACGCTTTCCTTCAGGACAGCCTGGTCGACTTCGAAGGATGCGGTCACTTGCTCAGGGAAGAGGCTGCGGATCTTCGGGTAGTCCCCATCTGTGGCGATTGTCCGGTAGGTGACGTTATCCGTCACGACCTCGATCCAGCGGGTGTCCGAATTGAATCCCAGTACAACGCGTTCCCCCACAAGGAACCGATCGATGGACTTGAGCGTGCGGGCGTTCAGGACGAAGGACGTTTCACCCTCGCCCGCCCCGGCCACATGATCGGTCGTGAGCCGATAGCGGTCGGTCGCGAACATCTCGACGTTGCCGCCTCGAATGTTGAATTGAACTGCAGACAGGATCGGTAGCGTGTCATCCGTGCAGGCGGCAACCTTTACACGCCGAAGCGCGGTGCGGAACTCGGCAGCCGGGAAGGTTGCTTCTACCTCGTTCAGGGATTCCGGCGCTGAGGGGTACTCGCCGATGTCGGCTGATTCTGTGTGCAGTTCGTAGCCGGCTGCGGACACCGTGACCTTGTTGCCCACCATCTTCACGGTGACGGGCATGTTGCGTGCACGGCCGGTGGTGGACCGGATGGCATCCAGCAGCCAACGCCAGTGAACCAGGAATGGATCGCCGATTCCGGAAGCATCCTGGATGGCTGTGGAGGCCGATGTTGCGTAGTCAAAGCCAAAGATGGTCTGTTCTGACGGGTTGACAATGATGCTAGAAAGGATCGGCGTGGGCTTCCGGCCAGCCATCGCTGGCGTCAACCGGGTGAGCGCGGCGATCCATTCCTTGGCGGGTGCGGTGATTGTTTGGGTGTCACTCATGGCTTTCTCCTTTGGTTCGGGTACGAAAAAGGCCCCTTTCGTGGGGGCCTAGGCTTTGCTGCGCATGGCGCGCATTACGTTGTTGACGGCTTGATTTCCGGTGGGGTCGCGGTGGGTTTGCCCTGCCCTGTCGTTGGCGTCTTGTCTGCGCCGGGCGTCTACGTGGTGCTCGCAGGATCCTCGAGTGGCGCATATGCCGTGCGCGCCTTTGCAGAGGAAGCAGCAGGGGTCATCCAGCAGCTTCGCCATCGGCGGCCGCCTTCGCTTCGTAGTAGTGCCTGATCCCGGAGAGGATCGCGTGGCAGCACCAGAGGTAGTGGAAGGTGTAGTCCTCCCAGCTGCAGTCCCACGGGTCGATGAACTCGTAGCCGTTGATACGGAAGTTCTGCACTAGGCCCATGCAAGCCTCACGGCTTCCCATGTATTCGTAGTCGTTGAGGACTTCGCTGCGGATCGTCTCCCAGATTTCTTTCGCATCCTCGGCGCTGTAGCCTTCGCGGCGCTTCCAGAAGTGCTCGATAACGTACTTTTTGAAGAGGTCTTCGTTGTGGTCGCGGTAGCCAGCGTGGGTTCCGGCAGCTTGGAGTTTTTCGCCCCAGTACCCGGCATTGATGTATCCGTGACCGTTCGTGAAGAACTCGAACATGTCCTCAGTGCGGGCGAAGGTATAGGTGCCCATGTCTGCCCGGATGGTCAGGTTGCCAGGCCATGTGATCAGGTCGAAGTAGTAGAAACCCGTTCCGGGCTTCTTGAACCTGATGTGCCGGTAAAGGCCTTGGTCAAGGAGTATCTCCATCTCGTGGTCGGCGGTGTCGCTGTTGAAGCGGCGCAACGCTTCGGGGTGGTAGTCGCTGTGGACGGTCAGAGGCTTCATGCGGCATCGGTCCGCTCGGTGATGAGTTCCTTGATCTTGGCTGGTTGGAATCCGGACCACGTCTCATCACCCTTGGGCGTGGATGCGATGAGGACTGGCATCTGCCTGAGTCCTAGCACTTCGGTGACGTAGTGGTAGGCCGTGGCGTCTTCTTCGACGTTGACGGCGGTGTAGTGGATGCTGGCCTTGTCGAGCAACTTCTTGCTCCAGTCGCATTGGCGGCAGTCGTTCTTGGTATAGATCACCACGGCCACGCCATCGCGGGCCTGGATCTGCTGGGTCAGGTCAATTACTTCGGTGGTCATGGGGTCCTTTCGCGGCGCGGCGCCCGGCCGGGTGACCGGGCGCCGCGGGCATGAAAAAAGCCGCTCACTGGCGGCTTGGGATGTTCGGCTAGCTGAGGGCTATTCGTTGTCAATGGTGTACGACTCGGTAACGGAGCCCTCAGGAATGTGGAACTCGTACTTGTCCGTGCTTCCGATAGGCCAAGGAAGGATCCAGCCGTTGTTGTAATCGAAGTGCTCGGTGGTGACAGTGGCTTTGGCCGCATCCTCGAAAATGACTGAGTCTTTAGCGTTTGCCTGGCCAACTCGGATAGAACCGTCATCGCCTTGCTGGATGAAGTTCAAGACGCGCTTGCCGTCGATGTAGCCACTTCCGAGGAAGAAGCGCCCATGCTGCGAGGAGGATGTGCCGAGCGCCTTCAGGCTGATTGTCTGCTTACTGACGAGATCCATGTTGGATGGGATGAATGTGGCGCACAGGAGGAGGGCGAGTCCGCCGAACACGGTGCCGAGTAGCAGTATTGGTATGCCCATGAGCCAGTCGTTTTCGCACAGGATGGAGTAGGCGACCGCAGCGACTATGAGAATGATGACGATCCAGAAGAGCATGAGGGTTTCCTGACGTGGTTTAGAAGGACGGTTCGGAGGAAGGCCAGCCGCCGGTGTTCTGGGCTGGTGGTGTTGCCCATGGGTCCGACTGCGCGGCCAGCGGTTCGGTGGTCTGGGTGTTGCGCTTGTTGACGATGGAGATGCCCTTGACAGTGACGTCGAGTGAGGTGCGGTTGACGCCTTGGTTGTCCACGTACTCGCGGGACATGAGTTCGCCGAATACAGTCACGCGGGCGCCCTTGCGGAGCCGTTCGACGTAGTATTCAGCGTCCGGGCCCCACAGGGTGCAGCGGAACCACTGAGTCTGTTCTTTGTCCTTGTCCCAGTTGCCCTGTGCGTCCTTCTTGCCTTTGGTGTCAGCAACCCTGAAGGCAAGGCAGGCGTTTCCGCTGGGCTTGAAGTCTAGGACTGGCTCGCCGCCAAGGTTGCCGGTGAAGGTAACGTCTGCCATTAGGCCTTGACCTCTCCGTCCTCGATAACAATCCCGCGCCCGTCACCGTCTCCGACAACCTCGATCCAAACTTGGAAGTCGTGTTCGCGGGCGATGGATTCAACGAGGGCCAGGTTGTCTTTGTCGAGCAAGGACCCATCAGCAATGCGGATGACTCGCAGCTTCGGGTTGAGCGCGATGGCCATGGCGAGTGAGACTCGCAGCTGTTCGGCACTGGATGCCTGCTTGAACGGGACGCCCTTGAATGTCACGCCAGACTCATCGAAGCCGAGCTCATCGACTGGGAAGACCGCAGACGCGAGTCCTTCGCGCTTCTTCTGGTCGATCGCTTCGAGCTTGGCCGTCAAGTCTTCCGCTTTGCGTTCGGCCAGCCCCCAGGCGTCGCCGGCCTCTGTCCATGCTTCCCATGCTCGAACGCTGGCATTGATCTGCTCGGCATTCTGGATCTGCTGGCGTAGGGCATCGACGTCGGGAATAGTCACGTTCTGCCACGACTCAACAGCTTCCTGAGTCGTGGCCAGTTCGGCTTCGGCGGCCGCGAGTTCCGCACGCAAGCGTTCAACCTCGGCGGCATTCTCGGCATGCTCGCGTACATCAGCTTCGTATTCACGTCGGAAAGCTTGGGCCGTTTCGATCTTGGTGAAGAGATCATTCACGTTGACCGGCTTCAGGTCCGCCCATTCAGGTTGGACCTCGATGGACGCGGCGTTTGCCTGAAGCACTTTGGCCTGTCGGTTTACTTCGGTGCGCTGGTCAAAGACTGATTTGCGTTCAGCGTCCAAGGCCTCTGGATCGAATGGCAATTCAACCAATTCGAGGAGCGTTCGCAACTGTTCCTTGTCCGTCAGCTGCGTGAAGGCCAGCGGGTCGAGGGAGAGTTTGCCCAGAAGGTCATCGAGCTTGGCCTGGCCTTTCGGGTACACGGCGCCGTCAGGGGACTTGACCGTCAGCGTTGAGCCGCCGGCGGTGAATCGGCGGACAACAACAAGGTCCTCTGTTTCGAGGATGATCTCTGCCCGTTCTTCGCCATCCCGGATCGGCTTCGGTGTGGTCTTGGCATTTACACCTCCGAGGGCCGCGGTGATGCTGTCCAGGATGGAGGACTTGCCCTGTCCGTTGTTGCCGCCGATGACGACGAGGTTGCCGTTCTGGTCTGGTTGGATTCGGACGGCTTTGAGGCGCTTGTAGTTGGTGGTTTGAAGGCTGATGATTCGGCTCATTCTGCTGACTCCTGGTGGTTGTCTTCTCGGACAGCGGCAAGGACTTTCTGTGCGTCCTCGGCGCTGATCTTGTTGGGGTGATCCCATGTGGCGCCTATGACCTGCCCGGCCGTGGCTAGCATGGTCTTCCCGTCGCCTTCGTATCCGGCTTCGGTGAGTGCGTTTGTGATTGCTTGCCATTGCGCCCGCCATGGTTCAGTGGCAGGTTCGGCTAGGACGGATACGGAGTGTTGCTTGACCTTCTTTTGGCTGATGCGGACGGGGATGGTGAAGTCAGCGGGGATGTGCGACATGGCGATGACCTCGACGCCGCCGACCTTCTCGCCGGCGTAGATCACTTCCGGGTTGTTGACGAGCTTCACGGATCGTCCAAGCCATACGTCTGACTCCGTGCCCCATCCGTGGGCGATGATCCGGAGCATCCCTTTTGATGGCTTCCACGGACGGCCGTCCATACCGACAAGGTCGATGACAATTGGCTTGGTCGCATCACCTTTGCGGACGTTCTGGATGGTGGCGACGATGGGCGCTCCGGTCAGGTCGGAGGCGTTGAGGCAGTCCGACTTGGCAACTAGAGCCTTCGAAATGTCCATTACTTGACCACGATCTCCGTTTCGATGTTGAGGCCGAGGATGTCTTCGGCTTGGTAGATCGCCCAGATCGGTAGCCCGATCGGCTCCACTGTCGGGTAGCCGGGGTATTCACCCGTTTCGAGGCAGCGACGGTAGATGTCCTTGGCTCGCGCATTCATCATTCGGCCGAGTTCCATTGAGTAGTCGTCGTACTCCACGATGGACACGAGGTACGGAGCGGACTTCTCTACGTTGATGAACCAGAACGGGAGCCGCTCACCGGTCATTGCCAGGACGCCGTCTTGGTAGTGGGCGGCTGACTGGTAGTAGCCGAGCTTGAACCCGGACTTGGGGAACTCGCGAGGGTCCGCGTTCACGGTTGTTTTCAGATCGACAAGCCGGTCACGCAACCACGCGTCCGGCCGGCACTTCAGCATGAGTCCGTCCTCTTCCCAGAAGACGGACTCTTCGGCGCGGTGGCCGGTGAAGGCGGTCTTCGCGACGGGGTGTTCCATGACGCTGTCCCGCATTGCCCGGACTAGGTCCCATTCGGCTTGCTTGAGCGGGATCTTTCCAGCTTTCACAGCTGCGGCGGCCGGTACCGTCCACTTGGCGCCGCGCTTGTCTGGCACGTCGATGACTTCTACGCCGGATTCGTCGCCTTCGAGGATAAGGCTGTGGGTCACGGTGCCGAGGTCGTAGATGTCTTTGTGGACCGGGTTGGCCTTCTCGTACTGCCAGTGCGCGGGAGTACGGCTGGCGAGAGTCTTCAACGACGTTGAGCCGAGCGCTGGATCGGCGTGGTATTCCTCGCTGGTTAGGTTGGCGTAGATGCCGGGGGAGTACGTCATTCTTCTCCTTGGTTTGGGCATGAAAAAGGCCCCTGTGCGGGGCCGTGAATTTTGCAGTCAGGGTTTATGGGTCGAGGGTTGCTTGGCGAGTACCGCCATGGTGGGCAGTCGCAGCCGGGTTGTTTGTTGTGGCCGCGGGACCAGTTCTCTTTGGCCCGGTCATGGTCCATGCCAGCCGGCGCAGGCCTAGCCACTCGTCGGGTAGAGCAGCGCTACAGCCTGCCAGTCGATGTCTTCCGGGTCCGTGGTGGAGTACAGGAGCGACTTGCCAACAATGCCAGCGCGTTGCCGGGCGATCATGTCTCCGTTGACTGGGTACTCCATCCAGGTCATGCGCTCTTGCGCGTGCTGCATTAGCCGGATGATGCCGTGGGATAGATCGGCCATGGTGGTGGAATGGTCGACTTCGCAGACGTCGCAGATCCGATGGTGCTCGTTGTTGTGAGCATCAACCCACTTGAGCGCCTTGATGCTCGAGCGGTGCCGTTCGCCTTCCTGATGGAAATCGCACCATGCCAGGAACTTCCGGCCTACTGGCCGAACGGTTGCTTTGAGGCTCATCCGTAGTAGGCCTTCTGCTCGCGGTCGGTCATGAATGGGTTGCGTTCCTTGTACAGGCCGCCGTGGTAGGCACTGGCGTCGCCTTCGAGGTTTCCTTCACGCCATGCGGACATCAGCGCTGCGTTCATCCATTCGGGAGTCCAGGCTGCGTTGCCGTTCTCCATCTCTTCAATGTCGCGTTTGATGTCCTCGATCTTGAAGAACTCGGGAAGGTTCGGGTCACGCTTTGGCTGCTCGCTCATTTAGGTTCTTCCTTCTCTGCGTTGGTGAGGATTGTTGCAAGTTCAACTTGCAAGGGGTTGCGGGCTTTGGCGGCGAGGTGCGGGCACGTCACTGCGAGTGCGGCTAGCTCCTCCTCGGTCATGGCGTGGTCTCGTCGTAATGCGGGAAGGTGGCGAAACGTTCGATGACGGCGTTTCGGCATGCTTCTTCAACAGCGTCCGTGCTGGGTTCCTTGGAGTAGAACTTTACGATTGAGTGCCATACCTCAGCAGCCAGCTCGTGCTCAGAGAGTCGCTTCTGAAGCACTGCGAGGTCAACGTTGACTGGATAGCCCGGGTCCTGATCCGATGTGAAGGCTGAACAGTAAGCTGCGCCGTTTAGGCTGTTCTCCCAGATCTTGTACACGTGAAGTTCCAGCGGCTTGCTCATTTCGTCACGTCCTTGTTTGCTTGTCGGTCGCCGCTAATGGGATATTCGCAGCCGGTCGCGGTTCTCGATAAGACCTCGTACCAACCAACAGGCAAGTCCAAATCACCCGGCGCCCAGCCACCAACCGGCATACCCGCAGACGGACGCTGCTGCACATGAGGGGCGCGGCGAGGATTCCGGATCATGCGGGCCACTCATTGATGACCTGGATGGTGCAGGAACCGCTCAGAAGTTTCTCGGCGCCCCAAAGTGCATCCACAAACGCCAGGCGCCAACCATGCTCACCCTTTTGGGCTGGATGGCCGTCTCCCTTGCTGTCAATGCACAGGACGCTACTGCCAACAGCAAGTGCGTCCAGTTCCTCGGCAGTCGTGATCGTTCTGGGCTTCCTATAACCATCGGCCAGTATCGCGTCAGCAAGCTGCCAGTCCGTGCGGTGGAACTTCTTGCCATCGGTCCACTGAGCATCGTGGATAATCGTGGTCAGTTTGTCGTGCTCGGCGCTCATCGCTCACCTTTCCTGTAGCTGTCGGCGTCATCCTCGAAGCGCGTGTCTGCTTCTTCGGACAGCGCGTCAAGGTCGATGTCCTCGGCAGGCTGCAGGCGACGGTCATGCTGGCGTGCCCGGGCGATGGTCAGCGGCGCGGCGAAGATCGTGGCCGCGAACAGTAGGAAATAGATTCCGGTGATCATGATGTTTTCTTCCTCCATACGCGGGTGGCGCCGTACTTACGTGCTGCGGCGTGTGATGTTTGGTAGCCGACAGGCTCGATATGGCCAGCCTTTTTGGCAGCGATGATCGCGCGACCGGGCCAGCTGGGTTCGTCCGGTTCCCGCATTTCGCGGCGGAGGTCGTCAGCGCTGAACACTTCGTGAGCGTTTGCGAGGCCGACGATCGTGGCGACGGCGTCCTCGTGCCATTCGTCTTTGTCCTGCTCAAACGCCATCGCCCTCATGAGGACCTCTTCCTTGCCGCGTACGCTTTGATGTCGTCCTTGATGCGCTTCTGTCGGGCCCGTTCCAGTGCGTCATCCATGAGTGCGGGCGTGAACTGGAATGCGTTCTTACGTGTGCGCTGGCCTCCGTGTCCGTGCTCGACCGGTCTTGACTTGGCGCCCTGCCTGACAGCGCGCTTCACTAGTCCGTCGTTCATGCCGCCAACCTCCGTGCCGCTGCTGCCTGGTTCTGTTCGTGCAGTACGTTCTTCACTGCTTCCTCACCGGTCGGGTCTTGGTGTTGGAGGACGTATGCTTCGGCGTCCTCTTGCAACCAGTCCTCGCATCGCTTTTCGAAGCGGCGTGCGGCTTTTTTCATCTGCGAGAACGTGAGTCCGAGGTGGTCGTTGTTGTTTTTCTTCATGACGATGGGGAGTAATTTGGGCATGCGTCATCGCCCTTTCTCCGGCAAAAAAACACCGGGTGAGGTCAAAGATGGGAAGTGCGTGAGGGGTGCCCAGATGGTCGGGCGAAGGGTGCCAGAAATGGCGGGCCGTTAGGCGAAATGGTCGATTTCGCCAGTGGCGGTTGTTACAGGCGCAGCTTTACGGGCTTTGACCCAGGCCACTAGTGCAGCGATGTTGTCTTGGTCGAGAACTATGCGGTTCTTGCTGAGCCTGGTGCAATGTCCAGACTCTCGGCAGTAGCGCCGTAATTCTGTCTTCGTCATCCCAAGTGTTGGGGCGACATCCTCTGGTGTTCGGAAAACAGGCGCGGATGTATCGGTCATTACTGCGTCACCAGATCCTTGCTAGTCGAGTAGCGGTTGATGAAGTACGTCTGACCTTTTCCGCTGACCTTGGGCGTCTTGGATACAGTCACATGACCGTCCGAGTGGGTGACAGCAGTTTCCTTGACCTTGAATAGTCCGAGTTCCATGGAGCGCTGCGTCGGCATGTTCCAGTCAGTACCTTGACGGCGGATCAAGTAGCCATCCTCTCGGAGCAGCGCAAACAGCCGGTTCGCTCCAACCTCAACACCGTTGCCGCGGAGTATCTTGGCAAGGTCACCTACGAGGATGGTTGTTTCCGAAGTAGCAACCGAGTCCGCAAACAAGACCTTTGGGGCGTCAGCGGCAACCTTGGCTTCGAGTGCTGCCGTAGCCTCCACTGAGCTTGCAAGCTCGCGGAGAGCTTCGGCGTAGGTTTGGGGAAGTGCCGTTCCGTATGCGCCAGTCTTGCGAATTGCTGGCAGAACTTCACCGGTGATCCAGCGCCTGAAGTTCACGGCTTCGGCCTTGTCTGAGCGGATGACGACTTCGTACATACCGGATTCGTTCACGATTGTGACGTTGCGGCGCTGGCCGCCAGAGCTGATATCCGTCTGGCGGACAGCAGCTTCGTCGATGCGCGCAGCCACGTTGCCGACATTGCGGATTTCAAGCACGGCGCAAAGATCTGCAAGGACGAACCAGGGTTCGCTCTCGATGACCAACGTGCGAACTTGCTGGCTGTTGAAGTTGAACTTCTGTAGGGTGTTCATTAGATTCCTTATCTGGCGATTGGATTCTCCGGCCCTCAGCTATTGGCGTAGCTGAGGGTCTTCTCGTGAGTTGCTGTGCTGACGATCTGGAACGCTTCGCCGATACCCAGGTCGTAAGTGGTGCACATCGCGACTATGAAATCGGCGGATGGCTGTTCACCCGATTCCATGCGCCGGAGTGTCGAGCGGCTTACGCCCATGAGTCGGGCTTGGGACTCTTCGGACGGGAGGCGGTGCATCTCCCGCAGCCTCGGGATCAGTCCATCGCGCACTTTGAGCTTCTGTTTCATGTCACCCCCTGATGACTCGTATCTGAAATGCGATGTTTCAATGATGGCACGCATGATTCATAACTACAACACTGTGATTCGTTTTTGAAACGCAGTTGTTCCAGTTTTGGAACACGATGATCCGAGTATGTTGGTGATGCGGCTTGCTTGTGTGTCAGAAATGAAACATGATGTACAACATGAGCGAATCAATAGCACGATGGCTGGAACACGCTACGGGTGAGACCAAGAGGCAGATGGCCCTGACTTTGAATCAGTCGCCAAGTACGTTCAACCGAAACATCGCTACTGCTGAGACTGTGGTGGCAGTATGCCTGGCCTATGGATTGAATCCGGTTGAGGGTCTCGTTGAGGCAGGCTATGTGACAGCTGATGATGTCATCGATTACGCCGAGGAACTCTCTGAATCAGAACACCTGAGGCAGTCGACTCCGGATGACATCATCGAGCGAATACAGGTGCAGCTCGGCAAGCTTTCAGAGAAGCTCCACCAGCACGATCCGGTTGAGGGGCAGATGAGCCTGTTCATTGAACCAGCCCTCCTGCCGCAGTCTGATCCTGACTATTCAACAATGTCAGAGCGTGATGCCTATGATCTGGCTGCGAGTAAGGGTGAGGACAATATTGGACATGACGAACTACCGCATGAACCCTAGGGTTCTTGCGGCGCAAATGGGGGTAAGGATCCGGACGGCACCGGTGCCGGCTGGATGGTGGGGCGTTTACGACCACAAGCACAGGCTAGTGACGCTCAGGCCGGGTTTGGGGCACATCCAATACTGCTGCACCTTGATGCATGAACTTGGTCACGCCCACTATGGGCACGTCGGCGTGACGGGAAAACAAGAGCTCCTGGCCAATCGCTGGGCCGCTCATCGCCTGCTGCGCTACGAGGACCTACTTTCAGCGGCCGGCACGCAGCGACGCACCGGCGAGGTAGCTGCAGCGCTCAGCGTTCTCCCGAGCGTCCTTGAGGTGTACATGAAGATGATGACCAGAACGCAGCTGGACGAACTGCGGAGAGTAGCTGCAGCGCGGGTGGCTTAAAGCAAAGTGGCCCCACTCCTTTCGGAGTGGGGCCACTGACTAAGCGGACTCTTCTCGTTCTTCCGCAGGCTGCAGAAAACGTTGCTGTATGGCGCTCGTCTTGAGATACATGAACGTTGAGCCGCTCTCGGATGGAACGCCTCCTGGTGCTTTGAATCCAAAGTTCTCAGCGTAGTACTGCACAAGCCAAGGGTTTTTTGCGTCGAGACACAGGTATCCGCAGGTCGTACGCTCGATGATCTCCAGGTACTTCTCGAACACCAAGTCCATCAGCATGACGCCCACGTCTCCACCTTTGACGCTGTTGTCGGTCGCAAAACGACCCAATAGCTGGGCAGGCCGAAGATCCTCGTTGAAGGACCGTCGATCCTTCGCTGTGACCTGGTGCTTTTGGATGAAGTGGCTAGAAATCGCGAAGAACGCTCTGACGACGCCATTAGCGCAGACCAGAACGAAGACCCGTGACAAGTCTCGTTTCTGGTTACCCATAGCCTGAGTCTTGAGCCAGGCGTTCATGCCCTCATCGTGACGACAATCGAATGCGTCGAGATCGTGCGCTTCGTCCAGCGGGACAAGGCGCATGGGCCCTATTTCCTCTAGTGCCACCGGGGGTACTATGCGCTGATCAGGAACTTGCGGCGGAGTTCTGCCGCCCGTTGCGCATGCTCAACCGGGATTGCGGACTCTGATGTATCCATGGCGTGGAGCCATATTTCAGAGACGCTCGTTTCACGCCGACTGGGAAGCAGTGCCAGCACTGGAACATCGAACACTCGGCCTGAAAAGGCGTAAGAAGCTTCTGTCTTAGCTTGGAAGTAGTCCACGATTTCGTCGGAGCTCAAGTCACTTCTGCGCGCACCCGCAGGGCGCCGCTTGTTCCACGCCAGATCCCATGGCGTTTCGCAGTGCGTCATCTCAATCAATTGGCTGTGGTTAAATTCCCCGTATGCTGCCCACACTGCGTCCACGACGGCAGCAGCGTAGTCGTCAGCGATGTCCAAGGAGCATCCTTGGTAGGACTCGAGTTCAGCCTTGCTGACGCTGTTCGTGGAGCTGTGCGCGGTAAGCAGCGGGGAAACTACGGGCCCGTACTGCATAGCGTAGAACCGGTCGTGGAACAGCTTCTCGCCTGTGAGATGCGCGTACCAGCCGAATGAGTAGAAAGCCAGCTTCTGTAGCTTTAGCGGACTCATGGACTCGTTCCGGGCATGGCTAAGCAGAGAACCGGATACGTCAAAGACATCAATCATTTGTGCAGCCCCTCCCATAGTGTGGACTCGCTGGGTTATCCACAGGCTGTGGGTTAAGTATATGTATACGTGCGCGAAATGTCCGAATTGTGGGTATTTCTACGCATGCGTGGGTTGATTTGGGCATGCACAGGTGGGAGGGGGCCTATTGTGCGCTCCATTGGGCACTCAAGTGTCCATTGACATCAGTCCAGCGAGTCGGCCGCGTTGGCGTCGGCATCAATCCTGAGGTGCCCATAGGTGCCCACGGTAGTCGTGATGGACTCGTGGCCTAACCTCTCCTGTATGACGACCAGATCAACGCCTTGCTCGATCAGCATTGATGCATGAGTGTGCCGGAGGTCGTGCGGGGTTGGTCGGGCGTGCAGACGCCGTTTCTGGCCACTGGACTCATCCATCAGCATTTCAACGGCAGGGTTCCACACCTTGCGTCCAAAGTACGAGCTTGTGATGTGCGTCCCGGTTGAGGGCACGGTGAAAATGAGTTCGTCGTCTGCGATATTTTGGAGCCACGGCTCGAAGCGTTCTGCGGCCTTCGCGCCCAACGTAATGGTCCGGGTGCCCTTTTGGGTCTTCGGCGCCCCGAGGGGCTGGCCGGCGCCGCGGCCGGCATGCCTCTTCCAGGCTTCGCGGACATTGATTTGCACGCGACCCCTGTAACGCCGAACGTGACGGCCGTGGAGCGCTGTCACTTCACCGAAACGCAGTCCGGTATAGGCAACGAGGTCAACCATGCGTTTGTAGGACTCCGAGGGCATCGCTTCTATGAGAGCCTCGATCTCAGCCCTGGTCATGAATACAGGATCCTTTGTCCGCTTCGTGGACTTGGGGGTCCGGATGCCCTCTGCGACGTTGGATGTTACGAATGGTGCCGCTGCTTTTAGTTCCGTGCGCAACGTGGCGGACAGCAGAGCATGAACGTTCTTCTTCGTCTTGGGGGCTCGGTCGATGCCGTCAAACCAGTTTCGGACATGGCTAACTGTCAGCTGGTCAATGGGTAGAGAGCCGATCCCAGACGCCGGGAAGTAGATGGGGATCATGCCCCGATATGTGCCCTTGGTGCCTGGTTCAACGTCTCCGCCGAGCTGGTCGATGTGGGAGGCGATGGCCTGGGCGACTGTCGGCGCCTCAGATTTGGTTTTCCCCTTGGCTTGGTTCGCCAGGCTGAAGCTGTTGCTGTTCGCATCAAGAAACGCCTTTAGGTCTTTGGCCTTGTCGAAGTCGTAAAAAACCCTTGACTCGATACCCGTTTCGGGGTCCCTCCAAGTGACCGTGTACGAAACTCGGCCCTTCGCAAGCTGTTTCGTTCTGATGCTGGCCACTTCTGCCCCTAACGTCTCGGCTAACAAATTCGGGGTTTGGGCCAACACGCCCGATTCTGGATAGAGAAAAACCCCGTAGATACTGCGATCTACGGGGTTACTCTACGCGGTGACGGTGGGATTTGAACCCACGTTGGCTTTTACACCAAACAACATTTCGAGTGTTGCACCTTCGGCCGCTCGGACACGTCACCAACTGAAATAGGCTACCCGAGATTGGCCCGGTTCCCAAAAACGAGCCCCTCTGCACCAACCCAAAAAGCGGGCGGCGGACCCATCAATCTACGCCAACTTCCGTCCACAGGTCCGCACCGATAGATTCGTAAGCATCATGACGATTTCGCAGGAACACGAACAAGAACACGAAGCCCACGCCTACTGGGTAACCGAGACGGGCGACGGTGAACTGCGCTCCGAGACCATCGCCAAACCCCAAGAAGGCGAAGCCCTCGTCAGGACCCTGTACTCAGGCGTCAGCCGGGGCACGGAGCGCGTGGTCCACGAAGGCCGCGTCCCGGAGCGGGTAGCTGACCTGATGCAGGCCCCGCACCAGGAAGGCGACTTCCCGGGCCCGGTGAAGTACGGCTACCTGAACGTCGGGATTGTGGAAGAAGGACCGGAGGAATGGCGGGGGAAAACGGTCTTCACCTTGCACCCACACCAGGACCTCTACGTCATCCCTACAGACCAACTGACAGCCATCCCCGATGAAGTCCCTGCGAAACGTGCCGTTCTCACGGGCATCGTTGAGGTGGCCATTAATGCGCTGTGGGAAGCCGGACCGAGGCTGGGAGATCGTGTCGCCGTCGTCGGTGGTGGTTTGGTGGGTGGCGTCTTGGCGACGCTCCTGCGGAAGTATCCGTTGGGCCGCCTGCAGTTGGTGGATGCGGATCCGGAGAAGCGGAAGCTGGCAGAAACCATCAACGTCGACTTCGTCGAACCAGAGAATGCAAAAAGCGACAACGACATCGTCTTCCATTGCTCTGCCTCCAACGAGGGTCTCAAGCTGAGCCTGCAACTGGCCGGCGACGATTCCGACGTGATCGAACTTTCCTGGTTCGCGGACAAGGAAGTCACCCTGCCGCTCGGGGAGGATTTCCACGCCAGACGGCTCAACATCCGCTCTAGCCAAGTGGGCGCTGTCGCCCTCCCACGCAGGCACCGGCGAACGAACGCCCAGCGCCTTGAGCAGGCGGCCATCGAGCTGAAGGATCCGCTCTTCGACACCTTCCTCACCAGTGAATGCTTGTTCCGGAACCTGCCCACAACACTGACAAAATTGTTCGAGCGGCCTGGCGGTTTCTGCCACGTGGTCGCCTACCCCCAGCCGGAGGATTAATACATGTTCAGCCTGACCGTCCGACGCCACTTCATGATCGCCCACAGCCTTCCCCGCGAAGCTTTCGGCCCGGCACAGGGCCTGCACGGCGCCACGTTCGTGGCCGAGGTCACCTTCCGCCGGCCCAATGTTAACGACGACGCGATCGTCCTGGACATCGGCGCCGCCGGCGGCATTCTTGAGGAGGTGCTCGCCGACCTGAACTACAAGAACCTGGACGAGCACCCCGCCTTCAAGGGCAAACTCTCCACCACGGAGGCGCTCGCGAAGCACATTGCCGACGCCATGGCTGCCCACATCCAGGACACCGCGGATGGTCCGGCCCTCACCGGCATTGACGTGGTCCTCCGCGAAAACCCTGACGCTTGGGCAGGCTATTCGCTGGAGCTCCCGGTCAAGTAACCCGGTAAGTAAGTGCGCATCCGCTTCCTGGTCCCGGGGAACGTCCGGCACGGCTCCGGCGGCAACAAGTACAACGCCAAGCTCGCCGGGCACCTGTCCGCTTTGGGCGTCGACGTTGAAACAGTAACGGTCGACGGCGACTGGCCGGTTGGCAGCCTCGCGGACCGGCAGCGCTTCGCTGACATGCTCGACGGCGGCACACCAGTGATTGCCGATGGGCTGGTAGCGAGTGGGGCTCCGGACGAGATCTCCGGTGCGATCAACGCCGGAACCCAGGTGTGGATACTGTCCCACATGGCGTTGGCGGACCACCCCGATCTTGAGGCCAAGGCGTTGGCTGCCGCCACGGGAATCATCTGCCCCAGCGCCCATGCAGCGGCTGAGCTCGAGACGAGGCATGGGACGCAGAGGATGGTCATCGCCGCGCCCGGGGCCGACAAGGCAGACGTCGCCGAGGGATCGCAACCACCGCATATAGTCGCCGTCGCGGCGTTGCTTCCCAACAAGAGCCAACTCGAACTCGTGGAGTGCCTGGCCACCCTGCAGGACGTGGAATGGTCCGCAGCACTCATCGGTTCGGAGAACGCTGACGCGAGGTATGCAGCCGAGGTGAGGGCCGCCGTCGAGCATTACGGACTGGAGAACCGCATCAAGGTAACGGGAGAACTGACCGGCGAGGCGCTCCACGGGGAATGGCATAAAGCGGACCTCAGCGTCCTTCTCTCGCGCTCCGAGAGTTTCGGCATGGTGGTCACGGAGTCGTTGGCTCATTGCGTCCCGGTGCTCGTGCGGCAGGGGACCGGTGCTGTGGAAGCCCTCGGCCACACAGAGGCCGGCGCCGCGCTGGACCTCACGCAGGAAGGCACCCTGACCACCACGCTAAGGACCTGGCTCACCGATCCAGCCCTCCAGGACGCCTGGCGCAGCAACGCCCTCCGAGCCCGCGAACACCTCAGCGGCTGGGACACCACGGCCGCCACTGTCCTGAAGGCCCTGGCCACACCGGACGCAGGCTAAACCACAAAGTTTGCTGTAGCAGTAGTCGAGCAGGCAGAAGGATCGAACGGAGGATCCCACTCCAGCTCGTCCGTTGTCTTAGCCAGGGGCGTGGAGGAGCCCGTGAGGTAGACCGTTACTTCCATGGTTTTTGTGCCGTGGGCAATCCATAGGGGGTTGTCGGCCACCGCGGCGTGGCGCTTGGTGTCAGTGTCCGGGGTGTACACGCACGATTCCTGACCCGGACAGTTGACGGTGTACTCCAGGTTTTCCCACGACGTGCCGAGCCGGGAAAAATCCATACTCACGTCAGTGCGGCGAAGCATCGAGTCACAAGCTTGCTGTCCGCATCCCGTCAACGTGCCGGCGACCACCACGCCAGCAAGACAAAGTGCCCCCCACGATTTTTCGAGCATGGGCCAGTCTAAGCTCAGCCGCCGGCCGCGTGGGCAAAACGGTCGGAACCAGCCCGAACCGTCCGGCCGCGTGATGGCCTCGAGAAAATGCCCGTCAGGATCACAGAAGTACATTCCACGGCCGCCGTCATTGTGCTTGAACTGCCGCGCGCGGGAACGGGCAGGTGTAATGCTGTGGCGCGATCGCCCCTGCCGACTCCAGGAAGTCCAGGGTGCCCCCGTTGTCCAACGGCACGGTGACGAACGCCCACATGGCTTGCGGCTTCGGAAACCCCAAGATGCGGGCCAGGAATTCGGCGGAACGTGTTTGTCCGTGGGGTAACGATGGTGTGGTTGAACGAGACTGACATGGATTGCTCCCTGTAAGAATGGGTCAGGCCGGGCGCTGCTCTCCTCCAGGCACCCGGTGCGTTGCGAAAAAGTCCTTCAGCAAGGCTGCGCATTCTTCCTCGCGAACCCCGGCGTACACCTCCACCCAGTGGTTGAGGCGGCGCTCGCGGAGGATATCGAACACTGAGCCCACCGCACCTGCCTTCTCATCCCACGCACCAAAAACAACGCGGGGAATCCGGGCCAGGACAATGGCCCCGGCGCACATGGCGCAGGGCTCAAGGGTGACCACCAGGGTGCAGTCCTGAAGCCGCCAGCCGTCATTGCAGGCACCGGAATCCTGAGCGCGCTGACGCAACGAAGCAGCGGCCTGGCGAATCGCCACAACCTCGGCGTGGGCGGTCGGGTCCCCGTGCGCTTCCCGTTCGTTGCGTCCGGAACCCAGCACGCCGCCGTCGGGCCCCAACACCACGGCACCAATGGGGACGTCGTCAGTTTTCAACGCCAACCGGGCTTCGTTCAGGGCAAGGCCCATCCAGGCCATGTGGTCTGCGTGATACGGCTCGGTGGCGCTCATGTCTCAATGATAGTTTTGGGGGATGCGCACACTCGTCGTGGACCACCCGCTGGTCGCTCACAAGCTCACCGTTCTGCGGGATAAGAACACCCCTTCACCGGTCTTCCGGCAACTCACTGAAGAACTCGTCACCCTCCTGGCCTATGAAGCCACCCGCGAGGTCAAGACGCAGCCAGTAGAGATCGAAACCCCCGTCACCACCACCATTGGCACGGCCTTCACCAAGCCCACTCCGCTGGTGGTCCCCATCCTGCGCGCGGGCCTTGGCATGCTGGAGGGCATGACCAAGCTGGTCCCCACTGCCGAGGTCGGCTTCCTGGGCATGGCCCGCGACGAAGAAACGCTGGACATCATCACCTACGCCGAGCGCCTCCCCGAGGACCTCACCGGCCGCCAGATCTTCGTCCTTGACCCCATGCTCGCTACTGGTGGCACCCTGCGCGAGGCCATCAAGTTCCTCTTCAAGCGTGGCGCCTCGGACGTGACGTGCATCTGCCTGCTGGCCGCTCCGGAGGGATTGTCCAAGCTGGAGGAAGAGCTTTCCGACGCCAACGTGAAGATCGTCCTGGCCTCGATTGACGAGAAGCTCAACGAGAAGTCGTACATCGTGCCTGGCCTGGGCGACGCCGGAGACCGCCTCTACGGCGTAGCGGGTTAAGAAAGCCCCCTACCGGTTTTCATCGGGCTTCGTTAGCCTGTGGCGCATGGACTGGAAACTTGAACTGGTGTTTGTCCCTGTCTCCGACGTCGACCGTGCGAAGGATTTCTACGTCAACAAGGTTGGTTTCAACGCCGATTTCGATGAGCGTCCCATGGACGGCATCCGCTTCGTGCAGCTGACACCTCCGGGCTCGGCGTGTTCCATCGCTATAGGTGAGGGTCTCACTGACGCCCCTCCGGGGTCGGCTCCCAACCTCCAAGTGGTGGTGGCGGACATCAACAAGGCGCACGAGCACCTCAAGTTCAACGGCGTGGACGTCAGCGAGATCGACGTCCAGGATTGGGGTCACTTCGTCTATTTCGCGGACCCTGACGGCAATAAATGGGCGGTGCAGTACCTGCCGCAGCGGCCCAACGGCTAAGTCACACTTCGGCGCCACCCCAGGAGCGTGCGGCAGGATGGAACCATGAGCCATCCTGCCGATCCTGCCGCCCACACTGAACCCGCCTCCCAATCCACAGTGCTGACCGTCCGTGCCGTTCTCTTCGACATGGACGGCACTCTGGTGGATTCGACGGCGATCGTTGAGCAAGTGTGGCTCGAGTTCAGCCAGCGGTACGGCCTGGATTTCGACGAGATCCTGCGTACGTCCCACGGCGTCCAGGCGGGGGATACTGTTCGCCGGTACGCCCCTGCCGGTTCAGACTTTGAAGCCCTCACCGCTGAGCTCGGCCAGATGGAGCGTTCCCGGACCGATGGGGTGATCGCCCTCCCCGGGGCAGAGGCCCTGCTGGCGGCACTTCCTGATGAGGCCATCGCCTTGGTCACCTCCGCGGACCGGATTCTTGCCGAGATCCGCATGCAGGCGGCGGGGCTCGCCATGCCATCCACCGCGGTCACCGCCGAGTCGGTCACCCGGGGAAAGCCGCACCCGGAGGGCTATCTGAAGGCGGCGGCGCTCCTGGGAGCCGACCCTGCCGACGTCGTGGTTTTCGAAGACGCACCCGCAGGCATTGCTGCAGCCCGTGCCGCGGGGATGCGGACCGTTGTGGTGGGCAAGGCCGCTGCCACGCACAATGCGGAACTGGAGCCGGGGATGTGGCAGATCCCGGATTACTCGGCAGTGACGGTCACCGCAGTGAAGGACGACGACGGCGGGCACCTCCTGACGCTCACCCTCTAGTTGCGCTGGGCTGCTGAGGCAACGCGTCGCCCACTTTCTTCCCAACCCATTTCAGGCTGTTCCAAGCGCTGAACCGGGCGTAGGCTGTGCGCATGTCTGCGATGCCGGAGGCGTACGGTGCTGCATTGGAGCGGGCCATGGTCCACGCCGGTGATTGGCTGGCGTCTGTTCCCACACGTTCCGTCCGCCCTTCCACTGACGCCGACCAGGTAGCCGGGAGCATCCTGGCGCGTCTCCCCGACGGGGCCACTGATGCGGCAGAAGTAGTTGATGAGCTCGCCGCACTTGCTGAACCCGGACTCATGGCGATCCAGTCCGGGCGATTCTTTGGGTGGGTCATGGGCGGAACTCTGCCCGCTGCCATGGCCGCCGATTGGCTGGTCTCCGCGTGGGACCAGAACACGGGGCTCAGGTTTGCCACTCCTGCGGCGGCAGCCATCGAGGAATCTGCCGCTGCCTGGCTCCTGGACCTTCTCCACCTGCCCTCAACAGCCGACGTCGGATTTACCACGGGCGCCACCACAGCTAATTTCGTGGGGCTCGCGGCGGGGCGCCAGTACCTGATGGACGAGGCAGGCTGGGACCTCCAGGCCCTCGGCCTCAGTGGCGCGCCGCGCATCACAACCTTCGCGGGCCGGGAACGGCACGCCGCAGTGGATCTGGCGTTGCGATACCTCGGCTTGGGCGCATGCGTTCCGGTAGATGCCGACGACGAAGGCCGGATCTTCCCCGATGCCCTGGCCCAGGCGATGGATGAGCAACCCGGCCCATCGTTGGTTTGCCTGCAAGCGGGCAACCTCCACTCGGGGGCCTTTGACCCCATGGCGGAAGCCATAGCTGTGGCCCATGATCGTGGAGCGTGGGTCCATGTGGACGGCGCCTTTGGTTTGTGGGCTGCTGTGAGCCCGACGCTGCGTGCCCGGTTGGCCGGTGTGGAGGATGCCGATTCGTGGGCAACGGACGCGCATAAAACCCTCAACGTCCCCTACGACTGTGGCCTGGCGATCGTCGCGCGCCCGGAAGCCTTGCGGCGCGCCTTCAGCGTGCACACGAGTTATCTCATTGCCACGGATGCCGGACCGGGGGATCCTTTCGAGAAGGTCCCGGAAATGTCGCGCCGTGCCCGTGGCATTCCAGTGTGGGCCGCACTCAGGCAACTGGGCCGGGACGGCGTGATCTCCATGGTGGACCGCCTGGCGGCAAACGCCCGGGCCTTGGCTGAAGGGCTGTCCGCGATCCCTGGCGTGGAGGTGCTCAACGACGTCGTGTTCACGCAGGTTTCGGTGAGCTTCGGCAGCGACGATCGCACGCACCGTGTCACCCAGCGCCTCATGGCGGAGGGGGCTGTGTGGATGTCCGGTTCGTCGTGGCGCGGCCGGGAAATCCTGCGGATCTCGGTGAGCAACTGGACCACTGATGCCGGCGATGTCGCCGCGTCCATTGCAGCGGTCCGTGGTGCGGTGAAGGCCGAACCGGAGGCGTAGCGTTCCAGGCAGAGACCAGCGGGAGGTCAGGCGGAGGTCAGCGCCGCTGAGCTCCGCGGCCCAGCTCGGCGCGTAGCCCGTCGATGGGGATTGTCCCGCGGTGCAGCTTCCTGGTCAGTTTCGCCAGCCTTTTGAGGTCGGTCAGGAAGGTGCGTACGACGTCGACGCCCGAGTCGGGATCGTCGGTCCAGTCGAGGGGGACCTCATGAATGCGCAGAGCACAGCGTTCGGCGATGATCAGCAGTTCGGTATCAAAGAACCATGCGTCATCGCCGGTGTGGGGGAGCAACTTATGGGCGACATCGGCACGTATGGCTTTGAAGCCGCATTCCGCATCGGAGAAGCGTGCCCCGGTGAGCACGCGCAGCAGAACATTGTAGGCGCGCGCAACGAGGCCGCGGCGGTGGCTGAACCTGCCCTGCGCACCTCTTGCCAGCCGTGTGCCCACGGCGAGGTCCGAGTGGCCGGAGATCAGCGGGGCCACAAGAGGTGCCACGGCCGAAAGGTCCAGGGGCAAGTCCAGGTCCACGTAAGCAAGCAGGGGAGAAGGAGAGGAAAGCCACACCCGGCGGAGCGAGTTTCCGCGGCCCTTGTGATCAAGATGGACCACCTTGATCTCCGGGAGCTCCCTCGCCAGGCGTTCGGCGATCCTCAGGGTGCTGTCCGTGCTGGCGTTGTCCGCCACGGTGATCCGGAAAGTGTGCGGAAACGTGTCCATGAGGTGCCCGTGGAGCCCGCGCAGCTGCCCTTCCAGTCGGGTTTCCTGATTGGACACGGGGATGGCGATGTCCAGGACGGGAGCCAGCGAGCGTGTGTCCACGGGGGAGCGCTGCAGCTGCTGGTGGAGTGCCGGCCGGGGATCTGTAAGCGTCATGCTTCCAGAATGGCGCCGCCGAATATGCGGGCTTTAGGCGGAAGCTGTGACCCCACTGTGAACCATGGGCCGCGCCTGTGAAACGGGGGAGCACCTGTGAACCATGGGCCGCGCCTGTGAAACGGCAAAAGCCGCGCCCGTTCCCGCCATCCGCTCCAGTGGGTACTGGTGCGAACGGCGGCAACGGGCGCGGCAATGAAGCAGTCTGGCTTAGTACCAGTTGTTGGCCAAGTGGAAGCCCAGAGCGGCGGACGGGGATCCGTAGCGCTCCTTGATGTAGTTCAGGCCCCACTTGATCTGGGTCTGGTAGTTGGTCTGCCAGTCAGCACCAGCTGAGGCCATCTTTCCGGCCGGCAGGGACTGGACGATTCCGTAGGCGCCACTCGAAGCGTTCGTGGCAGTGGTCCTCCAATTGGATTCCTTCTCCCACAGGGTGTTCAGGGCGGTCATCTCGGCAGCGCTCCAGCCGTAGTTGCCCAGGATGCTCGCGGCGTAGGCCTTGGCAGCAGCGGGGTCGTCAACAGCTTTCGGGGCGGCAGCAGCAGCGGCAGCTTCCGCGGCGGCGGCGGCAGCAGCGGCGTCGGCGGCTTGCTTGGCAGCAGCGTCAGCGGCGGCCTTTTCAGCTGCGGCTTGGTCCGCGGCGGCCTTCTCGGCGGCGGCCTGCGCGGCTGCTGCCTGGTCAGCGGCAGCCTTCTCGGCGGCGGCCTTCTCAGCAGCTGCCTTGTCCGCGGCAGCCCGGTCGGCTGCGCCCTTGGCGGCGGCAGCATCGAGGGAAGCGGAGATTTCGGCTGACTTGTTGGTGCTGACCTGCGCGGCGGCCTGGGTGCCGGCGACGCGGCTCGCCTCAGGGAGGGTCAGTGCGGCGTTTGCGGCGGTTCCGAGCGATGCAACGCCCAGTGCGGCCGCTACAACACCGGCTACAACTGACATGCGGTGGCCGGACTTGCCCTGGCGGGCAGCGTTCTTGAGGACAGCCTGCGACTTGGTCAACGGGGCGTTGTGTTCGTCGCGGTGACGCGCGGAAGGGCGCGTCTGATCGTTAAATTCAGACATGTGATTACCTCTCAGCGCCTGCGGAGTTAGCTGTCGGGTTCGGATGAGGTCATCCGGCCGCGCATCACGCTGCGGCTTCACCCCAAGGACCGGCAAAATGCCTGGGTCCGGAGACTCTGGGTCCCCCGTCTCTGCCTCGGAGAAAGAACGGACTCCGGGAAGTGGCAGAGCTCGGCGCATCCCGGATGTGGGCCTGCTTGGGGCGACCCACCCTTTCGACGGTACAGGAGGTTTCCCGAGAAGTCACATTTAGGTAACAGAGATCACGACGTCGGTGAGTCGCCTTGCAGGCTTGACTGAACTTCTCCTGTGCTCACCGTGGGAAGTCTCAGGGCGAACTCGGTACGCCCCGGCCGGGAGGTCACTTCCACGGTGCCACCATGGGCGGCAACAATCGAATCCACAATCGAAAGGCCCAGCCCGGAGGTGCCTTCGGAGCCCGATCTTGCAGCGTCAGCGCGGGCAAACCGGGAGAAAATCCGGCCCTGAAAATCGTCCGGAATGCCCGGTCCGTTGTCCGTCACGGTGACCACGGCGCTGCCGTCGGCGGAGAGCATGACGCCCGTGACCACCGTGGTGCCGCGGTCGGTGTGTTTGCGCGCATTGGACAGGAGATTGGCCAGCACCTGGTGCAGTTGTGTTGCATCGCCGCGGACCGTCACAGGTTCATCGGGGAGCTGGAGTTGCCAGATGTGGTCCGGTGCCATGACTTTTTCGTCACTGACGGTTTCGATCACCAGCTGGGTAAGGTCCACGTCCTCGACCTTCACGGGCTGGCCCTCGTCCAGCCTGGCCAACAACAGAAGATCCTCCACCAAGGTGGTCATGCGTTCGGATTGGCTTTGGACCCTTGCCAGTGATTTACGGCCGTCATCGGTGAAAGTCTCGGTCATCCTCAGCAACTCGGTATAGCCACGGATTGCGGTGAGCGGTGTGCGGAGCTCGTGCGATGCATCAGCGACGAACTGGCGCACCTTGGTTTCGCTTTCCTGCCGTGCCTCCAGTGCGTTGGAGACGTTGTTCAGCATCAGGTTCAAAGCATGGCCAACGCTGCCCACTTCCGTTCCGGGATGAGCGGCCGACGCCGGTACGCGCACCGCAAGTGCCACCTCACCGGCGTCGAGGGGTAAGCGTGAAACCTTGGTGGCTACTTCGGAGAGCTGCTCCAGCGGGCGCATGGTCCGCCGGATAATCACTGTGCCCGCGAGTCCGATCAGCACCAATCCGCCCAACGAAACCAGCACCATGGTCCACACCAGCGAAGCCTCGGCGCTTTGCTTGTCCGCCAGAGGCAAACCTGTCACGATCACGTCGCCGTTGGTGTCCACTGCCACCAGCCTGTAATCGCCGTTGGACAGGGACCGATCCACGGGAAGGCTGTCCTTGGGGAGCGACAACAGGACTTGCTCGTCCGCTGCGGAGAGTGAAACGCGGTTGCCTTGGGCGTCGATCAGCCCAGAACTTCTCACGGTGGATCCATCGATCCTCGCATTGAGCGTTCCCGCCGCCTGGCCGCGCGCCTCCAGCGGGTCAGGCCTTCCGGAGGGGTTCGTAGGAAAGTTCGACGGCGGCCTGCCGAAGTCATTCGCGCGGCTGGACGCCTGCTCCAATTGCCTGTCGAGCTGCTTGTTAAAAACCATGTCCATGGATGCGTAGCTGACTATGCCGACAGCTCCACAAATAGCTACCAACAGGGCCATTGCCACCAGGACCAGCCGGGTGCGCAAATGCCAGGTGGACGGGTTGAGCCAGCTGCGCTGCGGGATTCCTGAGCTTCTGGCCACTCCTGAAAGCGTGCTCAACGCCTAGTCCGCTGGCTTGATGACGTATCCGGCGCCACGAATGGTGTGGATCATGGGCGGATGGTTGGCTTCGATCTTCTTGCGCAGGTAGGAGATGTAGAGCTCCACAATGTTGGCCTGGCCACCGAAGTCGTAGTCCCACACGCGGTCAAGGATCTGGGCTTTGCTGACCACCCGTTTGGGGTTCTCCATGAGGTAGCGCAAAAGCTCAAACTGCGTGGCAGTGAGCGGGATGTCCTCGCCGGCCCGGGTGACTTCGCGGGTGTCCACGTTCAAGGTGAGATCACCCACCACCAGCTCGGCAGTGTCCATGGCGGCCACCCCGGAACGCTGGACCAGGCGATGGAGGCGAAGGAGGACTTCTTCCATGCTGAACGGTTTGGTGACGTAATCGTCACCACCGGCGGCGAGTCCAACGATCCGGTCCTGCACGGCATCCTTGGCCGTGAGGAACAGTGCCGGAACTTCCGGGGCGAAGGTGCGGATGCGGTTGAGGACCTCCACGCCGTCGAAGCCCGGGAGCATGACGTCCAGGACCAGCACGTCAGGGCGGAAGTCCTTTGCAAGCTTCACCGCCTCGGGTCCGTCGCCAGCCACGGCCACGGACCACCCCGCCATCCGCAGGCCCATGCTCATGAGCTCGGCGAGGCTTGGTTCGTCGTCCACCACCAGGGCGCGGATCGGGGAGCCGTCCGGGTGGGACAGCTGGGGGAGGTTGTTGGTCATGGAGTGCGAGGAGGCCATGGGACAACTCTCCGTTCTGCTGGTTAGCCAGCGCTTTGCCGGTCCTGTGAGGACGCTGTGAAGTCAACACTAGCGAGGAGGGAGAAACAGGACACCCCTTCCGGGGCTGAACCTGAGGCGCCTCGGCGTCAGTTTCTACAGCTTGTAGCAGATTTTTCAGGAAAATTTGTTGGCGGAGGCTTTCCGCGATTGGACAGCAAATGTTTCAGATCGTGAGATTCCGCTGCGCGGCGCTTCCCGGGAAGGACGGTGCACATCATGCCCGATCTGCCGAATAATATTCACTTGAAGGCGAATATTTCTCGTTGCGACCGAATGAAATGCCATTCATTTATACCCACGGCTGAATTGTGATTTGCGGCACAATAGACCTCTGTGTCTCAAAATGTGGACGGTTCGGCGCTTTGTTACTTGCGTGTTGCCATTGTTACGTTGCACACTTCCAATGTGAACAAGAACTCAACAGCACCTGCAGCCGCAGCAACCTGGCCCAGCACACCCGCTGGCCATGATGACCGCTGTTGTCGAATGCAAGCCTAACTTTCCACCCCAAGAAGTTTCAGGCATTCGCCCCCTAGCCCAGCGTTGGGCGCCCCTCCCCAAACTCATTGCGGGGACAACCAGCATTCGAAGCCGCGATGACGGCTATTCACTTTTGAGGTAAGCACTCCATGTCAGTTGCATCTGGATACGTCCACATCTCCGTCCGTAACGCCAATAAGGCCGCATCGAACGCAGGGCTTCGCCCCGGCTTCGGTAACCGCCCCGGATACTCTCCGGCGCCGCAAGGGGCCGGTCAGCAGGCTCCCGGTTACGTACCGCAGGGCTACAACCCCAACTCCTATGGCCAGTTGCGCGCTGTCCCCACGGCAGAGCCGGCACCCATGACCGCGCCCACTCCCGTGATTGCGCAGTCGGATAAACTCCGCCCCGTTGCCAACGACAACGTGGCCCGCGGATTCGTCCTCTACATGGGTATTGACGAAGACACCGCAGCCGCCGCAGGAACGTCCATCGCCAAGCTCGCCCAGGAAATCCGGGCCTACGCTCAGTCCCTCGTGACCGGCGCGGAGAGCTACGCCGCCGTCGCAGTTGCCCCCGCCGGGGCACCCGGCTCAGCACTCGACGTCGTGCGTTCCACCTTCGGCGACCCCACCGTCGCCGCACGCCAGCGCACCGAAGCTGCCCGCCCCGCGCCCCAGCAGGAATCCCGCCCCTCCGGTGTGCTGATTGACCTCGCACGCCGCGAAGTGCACCTGGACGGCGAATCCCTGAACCTGACGTTCAAGGAATTCGAACTCCTCAACTACCTCGTGGAAAACGGCACCCGCACCGTGGGCCGCGATGAACTGCTTGAAGGCCTGTGGCGCAACGCCGAAGAGGTACCCAACGAGCGCACCATTGACGTCCACATCCGCCGCCTCCGCTCCAAGCTCGGCCGCCTCGCCAACACCGTCCGCACGGTCCGCGGCCAAGGCTACCGTTTCTACGAGCACCCCGAAGTTATCGTTTGGGCCGCTCCGGAATACTCGATCTAAGCATCACGCAGCTGAAAGCGCCTGTCCGGTAAGGGCGGGCGCTTTCGCTGTCGCGGGGGTGATCCAGTGTTGCTGTAACTCTCGCGGGACGACTCCTTTGCGTCTGCGCGCCAGGGGTTTGCGTGCCCCCGCCACCCACTTTGGCCGCGAAATGCCCTCAACGCGCCCGCTGCACGGCGTGTCCACGGGTGGTGGGCGTTCAAAGTTGGTGGTGGCGGCCCGGCGGGGCGTGGGGAAGCCCCGGCAGCCCGCGGCGGATAGGGTTGGGTTATGAGTGACCATCACATTAAGCGCCTGGTGATCATGCGGCATGCCAAGGCTGATTGGCCCACGGGTGTGCCTGATCATGAGCGTCCCTTGGAGGAGCGCGGGCACCGGGAGGCTCCCCTGGCCGGTAAATGGTTGCTCCAGAATGGTGTGGTGCCTGACTTCATTCTGTGCTCGTCAGCATTGAGAACCCGCCAGACCTGCACGTGGGTGTGCGACGAGTTGGGCGACAAAGCCCCCACCCCCAAACTTGAGGGCGGCCTGTACTCTGCTTCTGCCAACCGCATGTTGACCGTCATCAACCATGTTCCGGACACCGTGACCACGCTGATGGTTATTTCGCATATGCCGGGCGTCCAGGATCTTGCCATGCACCTGGCCTCCCGCGACTCTGACCACGATGCCTACATGGATGCCGCAACCAGGTACCCAACGAGTGCGTTGACGGTCCTGGAAACGGAAAAGTCGTGGGCTGAGCTGGACGGGCAGGACGCCCGGCTGACGCACTTCACGGTTCCCCGCACCTAGGTTCTGCGCCCGGCCGCGAACGCAGCTCCCGCGAAGGCAGCTCGCTAGTGCGAGGTTTCAGGGTCTCCGTAGGCCAGCTGCGGCATGCACATGCAGCGGATCTCGAACACCGGCAGGCCTGCGGCTTCTTCGCCGTGCCCGGTGGCGATGAGGTATTCGCCGTCGAACATGTACACCGGCAATTGTGGTGCCAGGTATTCGTTGTAGCGGCTGGGATAAACCCACTGGCCACGGATGTCGAACGCCGGAAGTGCGTAGGGGTCCCGCCGGTTATGGGCGCTCGGATAGAGTCCGTCGTCGATCATGACGTAGCTCACCAGACCATAGGTGTGATGGTGGTTCATGTCCGTGGGAAAGAGGATTGCTTCCACAGTGCGGGCCCCTTCGAGGAGTCGACGGCCGCGCTCCGGGCTGGCGCGGCGGCTAGGTAAGGTTAGCCTAAGCTAACAGATGGCCGGCCGTCGAATGTTCCACCGTGTGACGTTGATCGCCCTTGGTTATCCCTGGGGCAGGGGCAACTCTCCTGCCACCTCGCGCAGCATTCGAACGGCGATCCGGATATTGGGGCTGGCGGTCATGGTCTTCCGATACACCACGCCTACGGAGCGTTGCTGGGCGGGGTTGATCACCGGAATGGCAACCACTCCATCGGGAAGTGGGGGCCTGCCGAGTCGTGGAACCAGTGCCACCGCCACGCCTTGCTCCACCATGGCCACATGGGTGGAGAAGTCGGGATCGTAAATGCGGATGTCGGGGACTTTGCCAAGCCCTGCAAAGATCTGCAGCAAAGCCTCGTTGCAGATGGCACCCGCCGGGGTGCTGATCCAGGTCTCGTGGAGTAAATCTTCACGCTCGACGGCGGCGCTTCCGGACAGCGCGTGGGTGCTGTTGACGAGGACATCGGCTTGGTCGATGCAAAGGTCCTCAAGGACCAGGTTCTCCGGGATCACCAGGGGTACCGAGTTCCAGTTATGGACTACCGCGAGCTCCGCTTCGCCGGAGGCAACTCTTTGCACTGCCTCGCGGGGATCCTCGGCCAGTACGGTGATATCCAGAGTGGAGTGAGCGGCCGCCATGCGCCCCAGCATCGGCCCCACCAGACCTCGGCAGGCTGTGGAAAAAGCAACGAGCCTCAGCAGTCCGGAAGGTTTCGCGGGATCGGCCAGCAACGTGGCCTGGAGTTCTTCGAGCTCGCCCATGATCCGCCTGCCGTAGCCCGCCAACGCCAGGCCGCGCTCCGTGAGGAGCACGCCCCGGCCGTTGCGTTCCAGGACGGTCACGCCGGTTTGCTTCTCGAGTTTCTTGATCTGCTGCGACACCGCGGATGGGCTGAAACCCATGACGTCCGAGGCCGCAACGACCGAGCCGTGCTGCTCAACGGCCACGAGGGCCCGTAATGCCGAGATATCGATCATGAAGCAAATCTACGCTGTTCCATGTTGAATTCAACGCTGGTGCTTCAACCAAATCCGGGCCAGAGTGTACTTGTGAACCTTCGCCACTCCGCCCTTGCTCTTGCAGTCGCTGTCCTGTGGGGCATCAACTTCGTCGCCATTGACCTCGGCCTGCACACCAACGGCAGGGAAGTCCCGCCGCTGCTCTTCGTCGCCATGCGCTTCCTGCTGGTGGTGTTTCCCTTCATCCTGTTCATCCGCAAACCCGAGGTGGGCTGGAAGGCGATTATCGGCGTCGGGCTCTTCATGAGTGCCGGCCAATTCGGTCTCCTGTATTTGGGCATGGCCCTCGGGATGCCTGCGGGATTGGCATCGTTGGTCCTGCAGGCGCAGGTTCTGTTCACCATTGTGATTGCAGCGAGAGTCCTCGGTGAACGGCCGAGCCGCCGCCAAATGGCCGGGGTGGTGCTGGGCGTTGCCGGCCTGGCAGTGGTGGCGTTGGGTCGCAGTGCCGTGGCCCCTGTTCTTCCGCTCATGATCGTCCTGGCCGCAGCGTTGTCCTGGGCGGTAGGCAATGTGGTGGCCCGGCACTCCAAAGCCGCCTCCGGCCTGGGCCTGGTGGTGTGGTCCGGTGCGGTGGTTCCGGTCCCGTTGGCAGGTTTGTCGCTGATGGTGGACGGGCCGGACACCGTGTGGGCCACCCTCAGCGACCTGCAGCCGGCCACCATCCTGAGCGCCATCTACACGGCCGTGTTCGCGTCCCTGATTGGCTACGGCATCTGGAACCGGCTGTTGTCGCTGTACCCGAGTTCCGACGTCGTGCCCTTCACGCTCCTGGTCCCGGTGGTGGGGATGACGGCGGCCTGGCTGGTCCTTAACGAGATTCCCACGCTGACTGAAATTCTTGGCGGACTGATCCTGCTCTTGGGAGTTGCCACCGCAGTGCTCGGGGCCGGACGCACAGTCCGTCCCCAAACTCCCGTTGTGAGGCCCGCTCTGCGCCTCTAAATCCCCCAAAAGCACGCAGAGCAGGCCCCACAACGCGGATCCGGCAAGGCCAAGAGAGTCAGCGCAGCGAGAAGATGGTCCTGTGCCAGTCCTTTTCGGTGACGTCCTCCACCTCGAACATCACGTGCTTGACCTGCGTGTACTCCTCAAACGAGTAGGCAGACATGTCCTTACCGAAGCCGGATTGCTTGAAGCCTCCGTGGGGCATCTCGGAAATGATCGGAATGTGGTCGTTGACCCAGACGCAGCCGGCCTTGATCTCGCGGGTAGCCCGCAGAGCCCGCTGGAGGTTGGTGGTCCAGGCGGAGGCGGCCAGCCCGTAGACGGTGTCGTTGGCCAGATGGATGGCTTCGTCGTCGGTGTCGAAGGGAAGGACTACTAGAACGGGGCCAAAGACTTCGTCCTTGACGATTTCCGAGTCCGGAGCCGCATTAATCACCAGTGTGGGCCGGTAGAAGGCGCCGTTTTCCAAACCACCTTCCGTTGGAGCGTAACCGCCCGCCACGATCTTGCTGTATCCGCGGGCGCGCTCCACCATTGCCGCCACATGGTCCCGCTGCTTGAAGGAAACCAAGGGGCCGAGGTCCGCGTGGGTGTCCGCGGGGGCGCCAAGGACAATTCCCTCAAAGCGGGAGGCCACTTTCGCGACGAATTCCTCGTACACGCTGCGGTGCACAATGGCCCGTGTGGCAGCGGTGCAATCCTGGCCGGTGTTGATCAGTGAGCCGGCCACCGCGCCATGCACGGCAGCGTCCAGATTGGCGTCGTCGAACACCACGAAGGGTGCCTTGCCGCCCAACTCAAGGTGCACCCGCTTGGCGTTGACGGCAGCAGCTTCCAGCACGGTGCGTCCAACGGCAGTGGAGCCCGTGAAGGAGACCATGTCCACGTCCGGGTGCCGCATAAGTGCTGCCCCCACGGTGGCGCCGTCGCCCACCACCACGTTCACCACGCCGTCGGGCAGTCCCGCATCACTGAGCGCCTGCGCGAACATCAAGGACGTGAGCGGGGTGATCTCGGCGGGCTTGAGAACTATGGTGTTGCCGGCCGCGATGGCTGGAAGGACCTTCCACGCCGCCATTTGCAGCGGGTAGTTCCAGGGGGCGATGGACCCCACCACACCTATGGATTCCCGGCGGATGGAGGAGGTGTGCTGAGGCGAATACTCCGCGGTGGCCTTGCCTTCGAGGTGTCGTGAAGCTCCTGCGAAGAAGTCGATGTTGTCGATGGTCCCGGGGACGTCGAACTCCCTGGCCAGGCGAAGGGGTTTGCCCGTCTGCGAACTCTCAACCCGGGCGAATTCGTCGGCGCGGTCTTCCATGATGCGGGCGAATTTTTGCAGGATGCCGGCGCGTTCTCCCGGGGCTGTCCGGGACCAGCCAGGGTAGGCGCTGCGAGCGGCTGCCACCGCCGACTCCAGGTCCTCCAGTGAAGCGAGTCCCACTGTTTCCACCACCTCCGAGGTGGCCGGGTTGATGACGTTGAGGCTGTTTCCGGAGGTGCCGGAGAGCAGTTTTCCGTTAATGAACTGGTGCATGAGGGTACCGTGCTTTCCCTGCCGGGCGTCGCTGTCCGGGCAGTGCTGAATGAACGACGCCGGGTGGTGGCGTTCGTGCGGGGGTGGGGGGCGTTGCTGGTCAAGCGGCCGGTCAGGCCTGCTTGCTGCTTTCCCGTTCGGCGCTGTCCAGGATGGCAGCAAGACCGGCCTGGAATGCTTTGAGGGAGTCGAGGTTTTGCAGTGCTGCGTGGTGCTTTTCAAGCAGCGGGTGCCCGGTGATGCGTGTGAAAACCCTGGGGTTGAGCCAGGGGTCGTGGCCCTCGGAATCCGGGAGCCGCTGGATTTCCACTGCTATTCCGGCGCCGAGTGCAAGGGTGTAGCTTTCCAAGGCCGCGTAGTAGTGCACCACGCGATCCTCTGCCAGCCCGGCGTCGGTGAGGCATTGCAGAACGAACTCGATCGCCTTCAACTCGCCGGGGCCGTAGGTGTCCGTGGCGAACGATTCGCTCCCCAACGATGGATGCTGCATGAAGGCTTTGAGGAGTTGGTCGAGGTACGCCTCCAGCCGGGCACGCCAGTGGTGATCCCGTGCGGTGGCCAGTGTGCGCTCCACGGACATCATGAACAGTTGGTCCAGTGCTGCCCTGACAATCGCGTCCCGGTTCCGGAAGTGACGGTAGACGGCGGTGGCGTCCACCTCGAGTTCCTGTCCCAGCCGGCGGACTGTTAGCCGTTCCCCGAGTTCCAGGCTCGAAATCCGCAGGACGGCGTCAATGATGGTGACAGGGTCCAGGCGCGTACGGCGGTCCGTCGACTGTGCTGGCTGCACCATCAGTTGTCCGCCTTCCATGCGATCCCCGGTTGAATATCAACCTACATGATTCATGGCCTCCTCCTTTCACGTTCACGTCAACTTTCCAGGTCCAGTCAAAGTCTTTGTCAGCATTGATGTCAACACTGTTGACTTTAATGTGATCCGGCTCATAGTGTGTCTCGCAGAGTTGAATTTCCCTCGAAAGGACTCCACCGTGCACGCAGAGATTTTGTTTGAGAACGGGTGGGTATACACCGGCAACGACGCCGGACCCCTCCGCGCAAACCTGGCACTAGCCGAAGGCCGGATTATCGCCGTCGGAACACCCGAGAACGTCAACGGAACTGTCACCCCGGAGACCCGCAGAGTGGATCTGCAGGGTCAACTGGTGGTACCCGGCTTCCAGGACGCCCACATCCACCCCATCTTCGCCGGGATCGAGTTGCTGCAGTGTGACCTGACGGAGACCACCAGCGCAGAGGAAGCGGTGGCACGTGTTGCCCGCTACGCGGCGGAAAACCCTGACGAACCCTGGATCCTGGGCGCCGGATGGTCCATGGACTTCTTCACCGGAGGCACTCCCACGCGTGACCTGCTGGACGCCGTGGTGCCGGACCGGCCCGTTTACCTCATCAACCGGGACCACCACGGGGCATGGGCCAACACCGCAGCTTTTGCGGCCGCGGGGATCAGTGCGGAAACGCCTGACCCGGAGGGTGGACGGCTGGAACGCGAAGAGGACGGGACACCGGCGGGCACAGTTCATGAGGGTGCCATGGACCTCTTCACTGCGGCCAAACCGGCAGTGCCTTACGAGTTGGCGTACCAGGGCCTGCTCGCGTCCCAGAAACTGCTCCTGGCGCAGGGCATTACTGCCTGGCAGGACGCCTGGGTTCCCATCCCGGAGGGCGAACATGCCGATCACTTGGACGTCTACATGAACGCGGCCAAAGCAGGAGACCTCAAAGCCCGGGTCACCGCATGTCAGTGGTGGGACCGCACGGCCGGGATGGGCCAGCTGGACGCGATCGTGGAACGCCGGGATAGGACCGCCAGCACTTTCGATCACCTTCAGCTCAACGCCAACACCGTCAAAGTCATGGTGGATGGTGTGGCCGAGAACTACACAGCCGCCATGCACCACGTCTACCTCGATCACCATGGACACCACACGGACAACCGGGGCATCGAGTTCTTCGAACCGGATGAGCTGAAGGAATTCGTCACTGCCATTGACGCATCCGGCATGCAGGTTCACTTTCACGCACTGGGAGACCGCGCCGTGACTGACGCCTTGGACGCGCTCGAGGCAGCGCGGAACAGCAACGGGCCCAACGATCACCGACACCACCTGGCCCACCTGCAGATGGTCCGCAGCGAGGACGTTCCCCGTTTTGCCGGATTGAATGCTGCGGCCAACATGCAGGCTCTCTGGGCCTGCCACGAAGAACAGATGGATACCCTGACCCTGCCGTTCCTTGAGCCCGGCGTCGAGGAAAGGCACTACCCCTTCGGCGAACTGGCGGCGGCCGGCGCCCGCTTGGTGGCAGGAAGCGACTGGCCGGTCTCCACGGCAGACCCCATCGCGGCCATCCACGTCGCAGTCAACCGCGCAGCACCGGAGGAGGACCTGCCCCCGCTCGGTCCTGAATCACAAAAGCTCAGCCTCAAGCAGATCCTGGATGCCTACACTCATGGCTCCGCCTGGATCAACCATCTGGACGCTGAAACGGGCACGTTGGAGCCGGGAAAACTCGCAGACCTTGCCGTGCTGGACCTGAACGTCTTTGACCTCCCGGCCGAGGAACTACACCGTGCGGTGGTGACGCAGACGTGGATTGGGGGCGAATGCGTTTACGACCGCGCAACAGCCCGGGACCAGCACGTCCAGCCCGCGCCGGTGATGCCATGAAACCGCCAACAGCGCCCCTGCCTGCGAAAGGTGCCGTGCGCTCCAAACAGCGGACGACGCCGTCGCGCATCACCGCGGTGGGTGTCGCCGCCGTCGTGGCCGGCTTGGTCCTGGGCGGCTGTGGCGTCCGGCCCGCCAGCGTGACGGACGCCGCGGACGGAGCCAAGTTCACCATGTCCGACTCCACTCCGGCCCCAAGCAAAGAGATCGATAACTTCAACTGGGCCATGTACGCGGAGCCGTTCTCCCTGGATTACGCGTACGCCTTCGACTACCCGGACAACACTGTCCTGTCCAATGTGTGTGAGTCGCTGTTCCGTTGGAACGCGGACCTCTCCACGTCGCCGGGCCTGGCCACCCGCGTGGAGAATCCGGATCCGTTGACGTGGGTTTACACCATCCGGCAGGGCGTGAAGTTTCACGACGGCAGCGAGATGACGGCGGACGATGTTGTGGCCTCCCTGAGCCGCCACGTGGACCCCGAAGTGGGCTCCTTCTGGGCCTCTGCCTACCAGAACGTGGAGTCCATCGAGAAGACCGGCGACTACCAGGTCACGGTGACCACCACCAAGCCGGATTACGTGTTCAACGCGTCCTTGGTGGGTGCCACTGGCGTGGTGGAGTCCGCCAAAACGCTGGCAGCGGCGGGCAAGGATTACGGCAACTCAAGCACCGGGGTGAACTGCACCGGCCCCTTCGCGTTCGGGCAATGGGAAGCCGGGGAAAGCATCACCCTCAAACGGTTCGAGGACTACTGGGACCCGGAACTCAAAGCCAGATCAGCCCAGGTCACGTTCAAGATGCTGCCCGATGCCACGTCCCGGATCAACGCGTTCCAGACCGGCGAAATAGACGGTGGCTTCGCGATCCCGTCCAATGCCATGGACATCCTGAAGGCCAACAAAGACGCCGGGTCGCTGTACTTCGGCGAGGATACGTCGGTGCAAAGCATGGTCTTCACCAACCTCGCCGGCACGTTCAAGGACGTCCGGGTCCGCAAGGCGTTGATGCTGGCCATCAATCGTGAAGCCTTGATCAAGGCGGCCGAGCAGGGCTATGCGAAGAAAACGGACGCGTTGACCACTCGAAGCGTGTGGAAGGACGTACCGTCCCAGACTGCGGACGAGGCTTTCGGCGGACTCCTCTCAACGCCCTATGACCTGGAAGAAGCGAAGAAACTCATCAAGGAAGCAGGGGCCGAGGGCAGCAAGTTCGTGTTCGCCACCGCCTCACTGAACGCAGCATTCGACATCACGGCCCGGGCCATTGCCTCCGCGGCCAAGGAGATCGGCCTGGACCCTGAAATCCAGACCATGTCCAACGACAAATACACCACCCTCTTCTCCGACCCCGAGGCCCGCAGGAACGTGGACCTTCTGGTGACGTCCTGGTACCTCTCCAGCACCGAGCCCCTGGAAATGTACAGCGTGCTGCGCACCGGCGATTTCAGCAACTACGGCGGCTGGAGCAACCCGGAATTCGATGACCTGGTCAACACCGCGTACACCGTGCAGGACCCGGACGCGCGGGGCAAGCTCACGGGCCAGGCCGCCAAGCTGGCCGCCGATGACGTGGTGTGGGGCCCCCTCTATGAGACCGTCACGTCCATGTGGCTGGGTAAGCGCATCACCGGGGCGGACCCGTCCATCAACTACATGTACTTCCCGTGGGCAGCCCAGATAGGAGGTCGCTGACATGACCGCCACCGATCACGTACAAGCGCCGGCCCCGGCTGCCCCCACCCGCAAACGTGCCAGAGACAGGGTTCGTCCCGTTCTCTTCATCGCCAAGAAGGTTCTGTCCTTAGTGGCCACCCTCTTCGTTGCCTCATTGGCCGTGTTCTTCTCACGCTTCCTGGTTCCCGGCGATCCCGCACGGTTCCTGCTGAGGGGACGCAGCCCCAAGCCTGAGGCGCTCGAAGAGATCACCCGGCAGTTCGGCCTGGATAAACCGGCCTGGGAACAGTACCTGAACTGGCTCGGGGGCATTCTCCACGGGGATTGGGGCCGCTCGCTGACCTACCGCCAGGACGTCTCGGACGTCCTGCTCGGACGGCTGCCCACCACACTGCAGCTCGTGGCGCTCGCCGCAGTTTTCATCACTGTCCTGGGCCTGTTTGCCGGCATCGTGGCCAGCCTGAACAAAGGCTTCGGTGACCGCTTCATCCTCATCACCCTCACCGCCGCCGGTGCCGTTCCGCCGTTTGTGGCAGCCATCGCCTTGGTAGCGCTCTTCTCCGTGGGCTTGGGCTGGTTCCCCTCTTTTGGAAGCGGCGACGGCGGATGGGACCGGATCTGGCATCTCACCCTCCCGGCACTCGCCTTGGGCATCACCTACATCGCCATGGTGGCCAGAGTGACCCGTTCCTCCATGAACGAGCAACTGCTCCGCGAACACGTTGAGGTAGCCACCAGCCGCGGCCTCACCCGTGGATCCGTGGTGGCACGCCACGTCCTGCGCAATGCCATGGGACCCATCCTGACCGTGAGCGGCGTCCTGGTGGCCGGACTTCTGGTCTCCAGCGCCATCATCGAGCGGACCTTTGGCCTCTCCGGCATCGGGCAACTCCTGGTGCAGTCCATCGACAGGCTGGACTTCGGTGTTGTCCAAGCGATCGTCATGGTGGTGGTTGCAGCCTTCGTCCTGGTCAACACCGTGGTGGACCTTGTCCAACCCCTCATTGATCCGCGGATCGCGGCCGGAACGGAGTCCCGATGACGTTAGCCATCCACCTGCCACAGGCGGGGCTTCGCCGTTACGGCAGCCTCTTGTCACCCATGGCGTGGGGCGCGCTCGCCGTTGCCGCCGTCGTCGTACTTCTTTCACTTTTCGCCCCGGTCCTGGCGCCGTACGACCCCGACTACGTGGACCTCAACAACGTTCTCGCCGGTCCCGGTGGACAGCACCTGCTGGGGACCGACGCTCTGGGCCGTGATCTCCTCAGCCGGCTGATGCACGGCGGGCGGACCTCGCTGTTGGGGCCCACCATCGTGGTGATCGGATCCACCGTTCTGGGCCTGCTGCTAGGACTGGTGGCCGGCTGGTCCGAGGGCTGGCTGGGCAAGGTTTTGGGCCGTCTTTTCGATCTTCTCTTTGCTTTTCCCGCGCTGCTCATGGCCATGCTTGCCATCGCCTTGTTCGGTAAAGGGCTCTTTGCACCCATCCTGGCCATGACCATCGCGTACGTTCCTTACGTTGCCAGGCTGGCGCAGTCCTTGGTGGTGGCTGAGCGCAGCAGGCCGTACGTTCAGGCGTACCGGGTGCTCGGATTCCGGACGCCCTGGGTGGTGCTGGGACGGGTTCTCCCCAACCTGATCCCCACTGTTGGCGCACAGTCAACACTGAACTTCGGCTATGTGCTGGCCGACCTTGCGGCGCTCTCCTTCATTGGGCTCGGCGTGCAACCGCCCACCAGCGACTGGGGCGCCATGATCGAGGAATCCCGGGGCGCCCTGCTGGGCGGCCACATCCTCCCCGCCTTCTGGCCCGCGTTGGTGGTGGTCCTGGTGGTGGTTGCCGTCAACGTCATCGGCGAGGAACTCTCAGACCGCATCGGAGGAAAACTTTCATGAGCCAGCTCTTGCAGATCGAAAACTTTACGCTCGGCTTTCCGGGCAGGCCGCCGCTGCTGGACAGTGTCTCCCTGCACGTGAACGACGGCGAAGCTGTCGCCTTGGTGGGGGAGTCCGGCTCAGGTAAGTCGCTGACCACCCGTGCCGCGCTGGGGTTGCTTCCCGGCGGTTCGGAGTCCTCCGGCCTGGTATCGGTTCAGGGCCTGGATACTCTGACGGCCAGCAAACAACGCCTCATGGAACTGCGCCGGAGACACGCGTCCATGATCTTCCAGGACCCCAGAGCCGGGATCAATCCCGTCCGGACCGTAGGGGATTTCCTCACAGAAACCTTGGTGAGGCTTGATGGGTTGTCCCGGGCCGAGGCCACTGAACGGGCCGTGGCGCAACTGGAGCAGGTGGGTCTTCGGCGGGCGGGTGGGCTCATGGATCAGCACCCGCACCAGCTCTCCGGCGGGATGCTCCAACGCGTCATGATCGCCGCGGCACTCCTGAACTCACCGGATCTGTTGCTGTGTGACGAGCCCACCACCGCCCAGGACGTCACCACACAGGCGGGGATTGTGAAGCTCCTGCGTGAAGAACAGCAGTCGCGGGGGATGGGCATGCTCTTCATCACCCACGACCTCAACCTTGCCGCCAGCTTGTGCGAACGCGTCTACGTCCTTCGCCGCGGCGAAGTGGTGGAACACGGACCAACCCGGACTGTGTTCCTGACCCCTGAGCAGGACTACACACGGCAGTTGGTGGAGGCGACACCCGTCATTGAGACCGGCGCTGGCTCTTCTGTGGCGGCGGTTCCCGGGCTGGACCCAACCCCTCTGCTGAAAGTCTCAGGGCTGTCCAAGACGTACCAACTTCCCCGCGGCGGGACTGTCACCGCCCTGGAGGGGGCCGATTTCAGCCTGCCTGAGGGCGGATCCCTGGGCATCGTGGGTGAGTCCGGTTCCGGAAAGTCCACCCTCGCCCGGCTGGTGGTGGCACTGGAAACCCCCACGTCCGGTGAACTCACCCTGCGGGACATCCCCCGTCCGCAGCGCCCACTGAGAGCCTCCGAACGGAAAGCCTTGGCTAAGGAGGTCCAGATAGTGTTCCAGGATCCCTACCTGTCCTTGGACCCGCGCATCCCGGTAGGTAACGCCGTGGCCGACGTCTTCCGCCTGCATCAGAAACAGGGGCGCAAGGAAGCCAAGGAAAGTTCCCGCAGCCTGCTGGGCCGGGTGGGAATCGGGCCTGAACGCTTCGATGCCCTGCCCCGAGCACTCTCGGGTGGACAGCGGCAACGTGTCGCGTTGGCAAAAGCACTCGCTGCCCGCCCACGACTCCTGGTTCTGGACGAAGCCACCAGCGCCTTGGACGTCTCTGTTCAGGCCCAGGTGCTGGAGCTGGTGGAGGAACTGCGGGACCAGCTGGGACTGACCATCCTGTTCGTCACCCATGACCTGGCTGTGGTCTCGCGCTTGTGCTCGGAAGTAGTGGTGATGCATCAAGGACGGATCGTGGAGCAAGGGCCCACTGCCCGAATCCTTGAGGACCCCGGAGACCACTACACGAGGAACCTCATCGCCTCGCGTCCCCGGCCCTTGTGGGACGCCGAACCGGTCACCGCCTAAGAAGCAACGGCCCTGGCCACCAACAACAGTCCCGGCGCCCCATCAGTGCGCCTAGAAGCAGGAGAATTTCCCGTGAATACCACCGTTTTCGAACGGAATGTCCCCCAAGCCACCGTCGTGGCCCGTGCCTTGGAAGGTGCGGCCCACCGGCCCTTCTGGATCGACCACCTCAAGGACTCAGCAACCCGCTACCCACAGCTCGACGGCGATGCTGCCGCCGATCTGGTGATCGTCGGCGGCGGCTACACCGGCTTGTGGACAGCGCTGCGCGCCAAGGAACGCGAGCCTGGCCGGACCGTGATCCTGCTGGAAGGGGAACGGGTGGCATGGGCAGCGTCGGGCCGCAACGGCGGCTTCTGCGAGGCGAGCCTCACCCACGGCCACGAGAACGGCAAAAACCGTTGGCCCTCCGAGTTGGAAGTGCTGGACCGGCTGGGCATGGACAACCTGGACCGCATGCAGGAAGCCGTGGAGAAGTACGGCATGGACTGCGAGTGGGAACGCACAGGTGAGCTCAACGTCGCAGTGGAACCGCACCAGGTGGCCTGGCTCCAGCAGGACGACACCCCCGGCAGCGTTTTCCTGGACCAGGAGGCGGTTCGGGCGGAGGTTAATTCCCCCACCTATCTGGCGGGCCGCTGGCATAAGGACTCTGTGGCCATGGTCCACCCGTACAAATTGGGACTTGAGTTGGCGCGGGTGGCTCATGAGCTCGGCGTGGTCATCCATGAGGGAACCCGTGTGCGGGAGCTGAAGGACCACGAGCACGGCGTCACCGTGGTCACGGAGCGCGGGAATGTGGAAGCGGCGCACGTGGTCCTCGGCACCAACGTGTTTCCGTCACTTCTGAAGCGGAACCAGCTCATGACAGTGCCGGTGTACGACTACGCGCTCATGACCGAGCCCCTCACCGCAGAGCAGTTGGACTCCATCGGCTGGGGCAAACGGCAGGGCATTGGGGACGTCGCCAACCAGTTCCACTATTACCGGATCACCAAGGACCATCGGATCCTGTTCGGAGGCTACGATGCCCTCTACTTCTGGGGGCGCCGTGTGGACCAAAAGCACGAGCACCAGCCGGCGACATGGGAGAAGATCGCCTCGCACTTCTTCACCACCTTCCCGCAGCTCGAAGGGCTGAAGTTCACCCATAAGTGGGCCGGACCCATTGATTCGAGCACGCAATTCTGTGCCTTCTTCGGAACGGCGCGGAAGGGACGGGTAGCGTACGCGGCAGGTTTCACGGGACTCGGAGTGGGAGCCACCGCCTTCGCCGCCGACGTCCTCCTGGACCTCTTGGATGGTCTGGACACCGAGCGCACCCGGCTGGACATGGTCCGGAAACGGCCGCTGCCCTTCCCGCCTGAGCCGCTGGCGTCCCTGGGCATCAACCTGACGCGGTGGTCCATGGACCGGGCAGATCACAACCAAGGGAAGCGGAACCTCATCCTCAAAGCCCTCGACGCCGTGGGACTGGGCTTCGACTCCTGACCCCGCCCCCTACCCCTGTTGTGGTCTCGTTGTGGGGCCTGCTTTGCGCCTTTGGGTCCCGTGTTGGGGCGCAGAGTGGGCCTCGCAACGAAAGGTGGTGTTGTTGTGGGGCCTGTTGTGCGTGTTTGGGTCCCGTGTTGGGGCGCAGAGTGGGCCTCGCAACGAAAGGTGGTGTTAGCGCTTCGGGGCCGGCTTGCGTTGAGGGGAAGCGCTCGACGTCGGACGCTTGGCTGGCGCTGCTGGCGTGCGGGGTGCGGGACGCTTCACGAGGGTGGTCTTCGCTGCTTCGCTTGCCTTGGCTGCGGTCGAGGCACGCGGCGATGCTGCGGGACGTTTGCCCGGTACAGGTGTGCGGGAAACAGGTTTGCGTGCAGCCGATCGACGTTTGGCCGGGCTCGCAGGCTTTCGAACAGGGGACACAGCCCGTGAACCGAACGACGGCACCACCGCGCCGAGGAACATCACTGCCAGGGTGCCCGCACCCGCCATGACGGCCAAGTAAAAGTAGATGTCCGAATCGCGGGTGCTGGCAGCACTGCCCAGCGGAGCACCGCCCAGGGCGTTGGCATCCTGGTTGAACGCGATGCCCCACATCCGCAGGAACGCGATGCTGCAGCCTATGAACAGGCTGGTTCCGGCTGCACCCAGAAGTACCACGAGGTAACGCCGCCGGTTGAAGATCTGCACGAGGGAGGCCAAATAGCAGACCAGAACAGCGCCAAGGAACAAGTACAGGACCAGTTCCTCGAGCACCACGGCGGCCAGCACCAACAGCCCCAGCGATACGAAGGCGGCCACCACCGCAAGCTTCCCACTGTTCCCCATGTGACGCATGAGGTTAATCATCGCCGACCAAGTGGCTACGCCACGCCGTCGTACATTGCAGTTGGATACCGTTGCGGGGCCTGCTTTGCGCCTCAATAGCCAAAGATAGGGCGCAGATCGGGCCACGCAACGGGCGTCCGTTTGTTTGTGAGGCCTGCTTTGCGCCTCAATAGCCAAAGATAGGGCGCAGATCGGGCCACGCAACGGGCGTCCGTTTGTTTGTGAGGCCTGCTTTGCGCCTCAATAGCCAAACATAGCGCGCAGATCGGGCGCTGCAACGGGAAGGCTTACCTGATCACATACCCGTGCATGATGGTCATCACGGCTGCGACGCTTTGCTCGCGGGTGCGCTCGGGGTTGTACGTTTGCCGGTCCAGGCCCACCACGAAGATGGCTCCGAAGATCGCTGCCTCCAAAGAACCGCGGGCAATCGATTCATCAACCTTGTAACCCGCCGCGACGCTCTCGACGGCCGAGCCGATCACGGCCAGGAGTTCAGCCCGAAGCTCGGCAAATACGGCGCTCCACTCACCGGGTGTCCGCCAGTTTTCGCTCACCCAGAGGCGGGCGAAGGAGGGGTAATCGTCCATGAACTCCATGGCCTGTCCCACCATGTTGTTCATGGACTCCAGGGGGTCGGTGCTCTGTCCGCGGACGTCTTGCAGCCTGGCCAGCATGATGTCCACACCATGCCGCAGCAACTGCGCGATCAGATCGGATTTGCTGCCGAAGTTGTAGTAGACAGTCCCCTTGGACACCCCGGCGGCGGCCGCAATCTCATCCACGGTCACCCCAGCAGCACCGCGTTCGCCGATCAACTCCATGGAAGCTTCAAACAGGCGCTGCTTGGTGGCGTTGGTGCGGCCCGGGCGGAGTTTCTTCTCCGACAGGCCGGCGTCGGTTGCGGAAGGGAGCGGCTCGGTGGTGCTCATACTGCGATCTCCGGCTTCAGGGTCTTGAGGGTCCACACTTTGTGTTTGCGGACGGCGAGCGTGGACAGCGCCATTCCCAGCAAAGTGTATCCAAGCAGGCCAAGGACCGTGGGCCAGATCATGCTGAGCTCACCGCCGTAGATCAGGTGACGCATGCCGGTCACCACGTATCCCATGGGCAGGACTTCGTGCACCACATGGAGCGGCATGGGCGTGGTCTGCCACGGGAACGTACCGCCCGAGGAAACGAGTTGCAGGACCAACAGGATCAGCACCACAAACTTTCCGGGCGTCCCCATGAGTGCCACGATGCCTTGGATGATCGCGCTGAAGGCCATCACCGCGGCCAACATGAACAGCCACATTCCGATGGGGTGTGCGGGGTTCAAGCCGAGGCCAAGGTTCACTACCAGGGTGAGGATGGTGGCCTGCAGGACCGAGACCACGAAGAACGGCAGCCAGCCTCCGACGGCGATTTTCCAAGCGGGGGCGTTCGACGCCAAGGCCCGCTGGGTGATGGGTCGCATGGCCTGGACCAGCATGAATACGCCGATCCAGAGGGCCAGTGTGAGGAAGAACGGTGCCAGCCCGGCGCCATAGGATCCAGCCTTGGCCTGGGACACATTGTCCACGGCCACCGGATCCGCGATCACCTTGGACACACTGTTTTTCTGCTCATCGTTCGGGTTGGGGATGTCTCCCGCGCCCTTGGCGAGCTCGGTGGCCAGCGTGTGTGAGCCATCGGACGCGGTCACTGCGCCGCTGGCGAGCTGGCCTGCACCGTCGTCCAACTGGTGGGCGCCGTCGTCGAGTTTGGCTGCGCCGTCCAAGGCGGTCTGCTGCCCGGCGGCCAGCGTTGATGCGCCCGCGTTGAGCTGGCCCGCTCCGGAGGCTGCCTTGGAGATCGCGTCGGTCAGCGCTGGCGTGGCGGCGGCCAGCTTGGAGGCTCCGGCGCTCACAGCGGCTGAACCGTCGGAGAGCTGCTGGATTTTGGCAGCGTCACCGGCAATTTTTGCCTTCGCATCGGTGACGGGGCTCGACGCTGCGGCAGCATCAAAGTCTGCCAGGACCTTGTCGGCCTGCTCCTGTGTCAGCACACCGGCAGCGACCAGTCGCGCATTAGATTCGAGCACGCGGGTACGGAGGCCCTTGTCTGCCGCTTCCAGCTGCCCGACGACGTCCTGGACTTTCGTGTTCAGCTCGGCGTTTCCGGCGGCTACTTGGGCGGCGCCATCAGCGAGCTTTTGGGAGTCCGCAGGCAGGGTGGCCGTCTTGTTCTTCAGTTCGTTCAGGCCGGAGCTCAACTGGCCCGCGCCGGTGTTCAACTGCACAGCACCATCGCGCAATTGGGTTTGCCCGGCCACGAGTTGGTCCGCGCCGGTGACCAGCTGGGTGGTGCCGGTGTGCAGTGTGGCGGCGCCATCACTGAGTTTCCCCACACCCGTGGCCAACTCCGAGGCACCATCGGCGGCTTTCACGATGGACGCATGGATGGTGCCAAAACCGGTGAGGAGCTGGTTGGCGGTTTCCTCTCCCACTTCCTTGGCGACAGTGGAGTGCACTGCCGTGGTGAGCTTGTCCACGATGGTGCTCAGGAGATAGTTGTTGGCGTCGTTGGTGGTGACGTGCAGCATGGCCTGGTTGGCGGCGTCGAAACTGCCGGGGGAGACCAGGTTGGCCGAGAAATCCTTGGGAATGCGCAGGGCGAAGGCGTACTCACCCGTGCGGACACCGGCATCCGCATCCTCAGCGCTGGAGACCTGTTTCCAGTTGAAGACGTGACCGTCCACCAGGCTGTCTGCCACCTTCTTGCCGGCCTGCAGTTCCGTGCCGTCTTTTGAGGTGGCGCCCGTGTCTTCAACCACCAAGGCGGCGTCGATCTGGTTCAGGTTGCCGTACGGATCCCAGTTCGCGTAAAGGTACACCGCGCCGTATAGCAGCGGAACCATGGTGAGGGCGAGGATGGTCAGCTTGGGCAGGAGCCCGCCGGTCATGCGCTTGAGTTCGGAGCGGGCCAGCCGCAGAACAGTCACTTTGCAGTCCTTTGAAGGTTTTCGGATTCAGCGTGGGCAGCCGATGTGGTTTCAGGCGCCGGTTGGGCGGCATGCTTGGCTTTGGGCTCAGTTTCGGGCTCGGTTTTGGGTTCGACGACGGCCGCTGGCTTGGGCTGGGTCGGCGCGCCTTCCGTCTCCGGTTCAGGAGGATGCGTCACTGAGTTTCCGATCACCGCAGCGGCTCCGGTCCAGTTGTCCGGGAGGGCACCGACGACGGCGACGACGGCAAGCGGCCGCCCGGCGTCGGACGCCAATGCCTGAAGCCGGGGCAACCAGGCCGAGGGATCGGCGCTGTGGCGGTCCGGGGAGTCCACCACGAGGAGGTCCGTGGCCGGATCTGCCAAGGCGAGCGCGGTGAGGAGTTCCAGTCGGCGAGCGGCGGGAATTTGTTCTATCCAGAGTCCGGCGATGTCTTCAAAGCTGTTGACCTTCAGCCACGGTTTGCTCAGCAGCGCGCCGCGGTAACGGCGGGGGATGAGGGAGAGGTCCTCGGTGACGAGGTCGCGGACGCTGAGGTGCTGCTCGGGTTCGTTGACGCCGGGAGAGTCCACCAAGGCGCTGGCGAGGCGGATCCTCTTGGTTTTGGTGGTGGTGTCCCAGCTGAGGACGCCGTTGCTGGGCTTCATGCGGCCGCTCAAAGCCAACGCCAAAGCTGTCCGTTGGTCTTGGCCCTCTCCAGTGATGAGCAGGAGTTCGCCGCGGCGGACGTGAAGTGACGTTGCCGGAAGGAGATCGCCCCGGCGGCCGTTGATCTGAAGTTGCTGTACGGACAGCACGATGAAGCCTTTCGCAGAAATGGTGTCTGCTGAAAGTCTAACTAAACTGACCAGTCAGTTCAAATAGGAGTTTAGAGTCCGTACTTTTCTAGAAGCCGCAGCCACACTTCGCTGATGGTGGGGTACGACGGAACCGCATGCCAAAGGCGGTCCAGGGGCACCTCGCCCACTATCGCGATCGTTGCGGAATGGAGGAGTTCTGCCACTCCAGGGCCCACGAACGTGGCGCCCAGAATGACTTTCCGATCCTCATCAACCACCATCTGCGCCCAGCCCTTGTAATCAGGGGAGTGCAGTTGGGAGCCGGAGACGTTGATGGGGAGTTCCACGCCGGTGACGTTCTTGCCCTGCAGCAGTGCCTGCTCCAGGCTTGGGCCAACCGAGGCCACCTCCGGATCCGTGAATACCACGCTGGGGACGGCGTGATCATTGGCCGTGTGGGCATAAGGGCTCCACGGTTGCGGGGGGCCACTGAGCTTGCCGTTGGCCCTTGCCACAATGGCGTCGCCGGTAGCCCGGGCCTCGTATTTACCCTGATGGGTCAGGAGTACCTTGCCGGCCGCATCCCCGGCGGCGTAAAGCCAGAATCCGCTGGTGCCATCACTAGCGGGGCCTTCCACCAGGCCGCTGGCTTCGGTAGTGAGTCGCAGGGGTTTGCCCTCCTGCGCTTCCACGCCCACATTTTCCAGGCCTAGATTGGCCAAAGCGGGGTGCCTTCCGGAGCTCACCAAGAGCTGGTCGGCATCCAGTGTGGTGCCGTCGAGCATCACCGTGACCGAACCGTCGTCGTTCTTCCCCACCCTCTGGACATCAGTGTGGAGGTGGACGGCAACGCCATCGGCGCGAAGCCCGGCCAGCACCAGGTTGGCGGCTTCCTCCGGGTAGCTGCTCAGCAAACGGCCGCGGGCAATGAGCGTGACATCCGAGCCGAGGCGGGCGAAAGCCTGCGCCATTTCCACACCGGCTACGCCACCGCCGAGCACCACAAAACGCTTCGGGATTTCCTTGGCGGCCGTGGCGCCGCGGGTTGTCCAGAAAGGGACGTCGCTGAGGCCGTCAATGTCCGGAATGGTGGGAGTGGAGCCTGTCGCAACCACCACGGCATGGTGGGCTTTGAGCGCGTAACTGTTGCCATCGACCCCGTCCACGTGGACTTCCCGGGGTCCGGTGATGCGACCCCGGCCACGGATCAACTCAATGCCGGCACTGTCCAGCCATTCAACCTGGCTGCCGTCCTGCCAATTATTGGTGAACCAGTCCCGGTGTTTTAGCGCAGCCTCGGCGTCTATGGTTCCCGTGATCGCTTCCATGGCTCCCGGCACCACTTGGGCGGCGTGGAGCGCGCTCCCCGGACGGAGGAGTGCTTTGGAAGGAATGCAGGCCCAGTACGAGCACTCGCCGCCCACCAATTCGCTCTCGATAATCACCGCCGTCAGGCCGCCGCGAACCACCCGGTCCGCCACGTTTTCACCTACGGCACCTGCGCCGATCACAATGACGTCAAATTCACGGGAGCTCTCGGCAGTCATGGGGAAAGCCTACAACCGCTGCCCCCGCGTTGTGAGGCCCACTCTTCGGGGTTCGTGGGGGTTTTGGGGCGCAGAGTGGGCCCCGCAACGCGAGAGTGGTGTCTTGTGAGGCCTGCTCTGCGGGGTTCATGGGGGTTTTGGGGCGCAGAGCGGGCCCCGCAACGCAGGGCCTACGCGTGCATCGCGCCCTTGAACCAGCCCGTAATCGACGCCGGATGGGTGATCGCGGTGCCAACAACCACGGCAAAGGCGCCGGCGTCCAGGGCCTGACGGGCGTGGGCGGGGGTGTGGATGCGGCCCTCTGCGATGAGTGGTTTGCCCAGGTCAGCGGAGGCGATCTGCTCCAACAGCTCCAGGTCCGGACCGTCGGTCTTAGGGCGCTCGCCAGTGTAACCGGACAACGTGGTGCCGATCAGGTCTGCCCCCGCTTCCACAGCAGCAACGGCATCCTCAAACGAGCCGCAATCTGCCATGACCAGTGCATGGGACTCCGAGTGGATACCGGCAACAGTGTCAGCAAGGCAAAGCCCATCGGGCCGTGAACGGCGCGTTCCATCAATCGCCACAACATGCGCGCCCGCATTCGCCACGGCCAGGGCGTGCCGGAGTGTGGGTGTAATGAAGACGCCGTGGTGCCCGTCCTTCCAGAGGCCAATGACAGGAACCTCGACGGCGGTGCGCGTGAACTGCACGTCGGCCAACCCTTGGACACGGATCGCCGCGGCGCCCCCGATGACCGCCGATGCCGCCACTTGCCCCGTGGTCCGGGGATCGCGCATGGGCTCTCCGGGGTATGCCTGACAGGAGACGATCAGTTGGGAACGGAGGGCCTCGAGGCCTGTGGGGGTGAGGATCATGATGTCTCCCTTACTTACGGACTACTTAAGAGCGAGTTTTGCCGCGCCAACAATGGCAGCGGTGTTGCCGAGGCGTGCCCTCACAACGGGCACGGAGGCCAAGGGAGCCAGCAGTTCCTGACGCAAGGCGAACTCCATGGGCTTCCACCAGAGCTCGCCGGCGTCGGCCAAACCACCGGAAATCACCACGGTTTCGGGGTCAAGAATGTTGATGAGTCCGCCTACGGCTTGCCCGGCGGCGGCTGCGCCGACGTCTATGGCACACAAAGCAGCGGCGCGGCCGTCCGCCGATCCTGCGGCAGCACCGCCGTCGGGCGTTTCAGCAGCAGAGGCCAGCGCAAACACGCCACGCGTGTCCGAAGCCTCCAAGGCAGAACCGCCGAACCGCAGGAACGCCTCGTAGAGGGCCGGCCCGGAAGCGATCGCCTCGACGTGCCCGACCGAACCGCACACACACGGCAGCGGAACACCGTCGGAAACCGCCAATGGCGATGCGAAGTGCCCAACGTGCCCGCCCACGAAGCGGTGCCCCAGTACAGGCGATCCGTCCAGCACGAAGCTCCCGCCCACGCCGGTTCCGAACGCCACCATGAGCGAACTTGAGGATCCAGCGGCCGCACCCAGCCAGGCCTCGCCGAGGGCATGGGCGTGGACATCATTGACGGCGCGCACGGTCTGTACGGACGGGGCAGCGAGTGAAAGTCGGGCAGACAGCCCAGCAACAAGCGAAGTCCCGGCCCAGCCACGGATCGCGTCGGTCGCAGAGACGACGGTCCCGGCAACAGCATCAATGACCCCGGCGGAGCCGATGCCGACGCCGGAAACTGACATTCCGGCGTCGGCAGCGCGCTCCACCAAGCCCGTGATCAGCGCAGCGGTGGCGTCGAGGATCGCTTCGCCACCGGCCCGGTTCAACGTCGGAATGGTCTCCGACATGAGCACTTCACCAGAGCGGGCAACAACCCCGGCGGCGGTTTTGGTGCCGCCGAGGTCAACGCCGATCACGTGGGTCATGGAAGTCATAAAAACCTAGACCAGCCCGTTCCGCTCCAGAATTTCGCGGATCGCGGCAGTCTCGGAGTCGTTCAAGGACAGCATCGGCGAGCTCATGGTGTTGGACTCGATCACGCCCATCACCTGCAGCGCGGTCTTGAACGCACCCAGGCCAGCAGCGCCTCCGGAGACGCGGCCGTTGGGGGTGTAGACGATCTCGAAGACGTCGGCCAGGCGATCCTGCTCGCGGGCCGCGAGAGCCCAGTCGCCGGCCTGCGCGGCGTCGAACAGGCGGCGGTAGCCGGCCGGGTCGACGTTGCCGAGGCCTGGAACAACGCCCTGCGCGCCGCCCAGGAGGGCGCCGTCCACCACAACTTCGTGACCGGTGAAGATGTCGAAGTTGGGGATGTCCTTGGCCGCGAGGAGCAGTTGGCGGAAGGAGACGTCGTCGCCGGAGGAGTCCTTGACGCCGGCAATGACGCCGTCGCGGCCGAGGCGGACCAAGAGGTCCGTGGGCAGCTTGAAGTGTGTGCGGACCGGGACGTCGTAGGCGAAGATCGGCTTCTCGATGGCGGCGTGGATGCTGCGGAAGTGGGTTTCGGTCTCCGCGGCGTTGCCAATGGCGTAGTACATGGAGGTAACCACGATCGCGTCGGCGCCGAGGTCTACCACCTTGCGCGCTTCTTCGATGACGCGGGTGGTGGTCTGCTCGTTGGCGCCCACGATCAGCGGAACTGCTCCAGCGTTGGCGTCGGCGATGGTGGAGACCACCAACTCACGCTCATCGTTGGTCAGGTAGGGGACTTCGCCGGAGGAGCCCAGGACGAACAGGCCGGACACACCGCCGTCGATCAGGTGCTTGGTGACGTTTTTCAGCGACGCGGTGTCGATGCTGCCGTCTGCGTGGCGGGGGGTGATGACCGGGGGGATGACGCCCTGGAACTGAGTGGACACAGAATTCTCCGTTGTTTGTAGCTTGTGAAGGGGAAACTAGATGTGGAGCAGGCTGGGCGCGGCGCCCAGCAGCTTCTTGGTGTAGTCGTTGCTCGGGTTGTCGAAGACCTGCGCGGCTGAGCCTTGTTCGACGATCTTGCCGAAGTACATGACGCAGATACGGTCCGAGACGTAGCGGACGGTCTGGATATCGTGCGAGATGAACACCATGCCGAGGTTCAGCTGCGTTTTCAGGTCGGAGAGCAGGTTCAGGACCTGCGCACGGACGGAAACGTCCAGCGCCGACGTCGGCTCGTCCGCCACGATGATGTCCGGGTCCAAAGCCAACGCGCGGGCGATCGCCACGCGCTGGCGCTGGCCGCCGGAAACCTGCGACGGCGTCACTTCGGCTGCCGAGTGTGGCAAGCCCACCAGCGCCAAGAGTTCCTTGACCTTGGCGGCACGGGAAGCAGCGTTGCCGATCCCATGGATCTGAAGGGGATCAGTGAGGATGTCCTGGATGGTCATGCGCGGGTTCAAGGCGGTCGCCGGGTCCTGGAAGACCACGGAGACGGAGCGCCCAAACTGTTTGCGCATGGCCGCGTTCCGCTTGATGGCCGGCTTTCCGTGGAACAAAACCTTGCCCGACGTCGGCGGCTGAAGTCCCACGAGCACCGAAGCGAGGGTGGACTTGCCGCAGCCGGACTCGCCCACGATGCCGACGGTTTCGCCGCGGCTGATGGTGAAGTCCACGCCGTCAACAGCTTTGACGATATTTGGACGGAACAGGCCGCCGGTCCGTGCGTGGTGGTAGACCTTGACGTCCTTGAGCTCGATGACCGGCTTCCCGGTGGATTCACTCATTTCGCATCCTCCTTCAGGTGGCTCGCCCAGTAGTGGTCGGCATCGCCGCCGTTGACGGAGCCAACGGAAGAAACAGCGGTGAGGACCAGTTTCTGGTGGGGATCGGCGTCGGGTCGCAGTGAGCGGGCCGCGAAGCGGTCGCCCGTGGCGAAGTCCCGCGGGGACGGAACCGTGCCGGGGATCTGGTGGAGGCGGACAGCGTCGGCTTCGATGGACAGCACCGCGCCGAGGAGTCCACGGGTGTACTCGTGCTTGGGATTCTGCAGAAGCTCGGAAGCCTGTGCGGATTCCACCACTTGGCCGGCGTACATCACCGTGATGCGGTGGGCCAGCGAGGCGACCAACGCGAGGTCGTGGCTGACGAACACCATGGCGAAGCCGAGTTGTTCACGCAGTTCGTTGAGCAGGTCAACAACCTGCTTCTGGACCGTGACGTCCAGGGCGGTGGTGGGCTCGTCGGCAACAACGATCTTCGGTGAACGGGAGAGGGCCATGGCGATCAGCACGCGTTGGCGCTGGCCGCCGGAGAGCTCATGCGGGTAGCTGGCGAGGGTCCGGACGGGATCCAGTTTCACCATTTCCAGGAGCTCGGCAGGAGTTTTGCGCCCACCGCGTTTGGTGAGTTGTTCCAGCTGGTCCTTGATCTTCATGGACGGATTCAGGGAGCTCAACGCATCCTGGTACACCATGGCGATCTGCTCGCCGCGGAGGCCCTCATAGGCCTTGACGTTGCTGTGCTTGGTGGCGGCGTCCAGGAGTTCCTTGCCGTCGAACGTGATGGAGCCGGTGACCTGGGCAGTCTTGGGCAGCAGCCCCATCACGGCCAGGGAAGTGATGGACTTGCCACAACCGGATTCGCCCACCAGGCCCATGGTTTCGCCTTCGCGGACGGTGAAGGAGACGTTATCCACGATCGCGATGTCGCCAAAGCGGCCCGGGAAGCGGATGGACAGGTTCTTCACTTCCAGCACGTTGCGGGCCTCGGGAGAAACCTGCGGGAGGCGGTCGGTGCGCTTCGCTTCGATGGCTGCCAAGAGTTCCAGTTCGCGATCCAGCAGGAGGTGCGGGTTGGCTGCGGCGAGCTTCACGTCGGTGAGCACGGCTGAGGTTCCCGCCTCTGAAGCGACGCCGTCAGCGGAAGCCGGGATGACGCCGTCGAGCTCGTGTGCCTCAACCACGGAAGGCTGGGCAACGGAGGTGGCAACCTCGGCATCGACAGCAACGGCTGCGGAGGATCCGTCGTCGTCCTTTACTACAGGTGCGCGGCGCAGCTTCGGGTTCACCATGGCGTCTGTGAGGCCCTCGGCCAGGATGTTCAGTGACAGCACGGTCAGCAGGATGGTGAGGCCGGCGAAGGTAGTGGCCCACCAGCCGCCGGACAGGACCAGGTTGCGGCCGTAGGAGATCACGTTGCCCCAGGAAGGAGCGGGGTCCTGTACGCCGGCGCCCAGGAAGGACAGCGAGGCTTCGAGGATGATGGCGTCGGCCACCATGACCGTGGCGAACACCAGCACGGGAGCGGCGGTGTTCCGGACGATGTGCTTGACCAGGATGTAGAAACGGCCTGCACCGATCACACGCTCGGCACGGACGTAGTCTTCGCCGTACTGGGCCAGCACGTTGGCGCGGACCACACGGGCCAGCTGCGGGGTGTAAATAATGGCGATCGCGATGATGATGGTGGGCACCGAGTTGCCGAATGCCGCCAACAGCACGGCGGCCAGGGCGATGCCGGGGAATGCCATGAGGATGTCCATGAGCCGCATGATGATCTCGTTCACGGACTTGCTGGAGGTGGCCGCGAAGGAACCGAGAAGCGCGCCGGCAAGAATGGCCAGGGCAACCGCGCCGAGGCCGATCATCAGCGAGGACTGTGCACCAAACAGGAGCCGGGAGAAAATGTCGCGGCCCAGGCGGTCGGTGCCGAAGAAGTGCTCGGCGCCGGGCGGCGTGGCGGGAATGAACGTCTCCAGGGGATCGTGTGGAGCGATGACCGGCGCGGAGATCGCTGCCAGCACAATCACGATGAGGAAGAGCAGGGCGATACGGGAGCCCCAGGGCAGGGCCTTGAAACGAATGCCCGGGGCACTTAGCCGTTCTGCGAGCTTGCTGCGCATGAGCTATACCGTCCTGATTCGGGGGTTGATGAGCAGGTAGAGGAGGTCCACCACGATGTTCACCAGAACAAAGGTGACCGAGATGGTGAGCACCACGCCCTGGACCAGGTTGACGTCCAGGTTGGTGATGCCGTTGAGGATCAGTTGGCCCATGCCGGGCAGGGCAAAAATCATTTCAATCACGACGGCGCCGCCCAGCAGGTAGCCGACGCGAAGTCCCAGCACGGTCACCGGGGTGACGAGCGCGTTGCGGAGGACGTTCTTGGAGACCACCTCGCGGTAGGGGACACCGTTGCCGATGGCGGTGCGGACGTAGTCGCGGTCCAGTTCCTCCACCATCGAGGTGCGGACCACGCGGATCAGCGACGCTGACACGGGGATGCCGAGGGCGAGTGCCGGGAGGGCCATCGAGTTGAGCCAACCGCCAAAGCCGGATTCCGGCGTCGCAATTCCGCCCGAGGGGAACATCGGGTTCTCACCGAGGGCGAACCACTGGATGAGCAGGATGCCGAGCCAGAACGACGGCGTGGCGATCGCGGCGATGGAGAAGACGCGGACCAGCTGGTCCTGCCATTTGTCGCGGTACAGGGCGCCCATGATGCCGAACGCCAGGGAGAGGACGATCGCGATGAGGACGCCAAGGAAGGTGAGCTGGAGCGTCAGGGGGAACGCCGAGCCGATCATGGATGCCACCGACTTGGCCGGTGGTGTGGTGGTGCCGAGGTCGAATTGCAGGAGCTTGCCGAGGAATCGGAAGTACTGCAGGACCAGGGGGTCATTCAGGCCATTGTCCTGGCGGTACTGCTGCTTGGCTTCTTCACTGGCGCCATCGCCGAGGGCGGAGCTTGCCTGATCGCCGGGAGCGGCCTGCAGGACGAGGAAGACGAGCAACGTAATGCCCAGGATCATCAATGGCAATGCTGCAAGTCTGCGGCCTAGCAAACGCAATATGGTGACCAATGTGTTCTCCGGTTGGTTGGATGCTGCTGGTTGCGGGCCCGCTCTGCGGGTTATTTGGGGGGTTAAGGCCGCAGAGCGGGCCCCACAACTCGAGGGGTGCTTTAGGCGGTTCGTCCGACGTCGATGAAGGACAAGCCGGTGGTGGGCAGGGGCTGGAAGCCGTTGAGCTTCTTCTCATCCCATGCGCTGGGCAGTTGGCGGTGGAAGACCGGGTACAAGGGAACTTCGTCCGAAACCATGTCCACGATTTCGCCCACGATCTTCTTGGCGTCGTCACCGGATGCCTGGGAGCCCTTGTTCATGAGTTCCTGCAGTTTGGTACGTTCCGGGGTGGTCCAGAAGGCACGCTTGTCCATCCACGTTGCGCCCGAGTAGAACCAGCTCAGCAGCAGGTCTGCATCGTTGCCGAAGACGGACGGATCGCCCGGGGCTGCAACTACGGAGAAGTCGCCCTTGCCCACGCGGTCGCTGTACAGGGCGCCGGACTGCAGGCTCTTCACAGTGACCTTGACGCCGGGGATCTTGTTCCAGGATTCGAGGATCAGTGGAGCAACGTCCTTGACCCAGGCGGTGTCCGTGGTGAGGAGTTCGAACTCGAGGTTGGTCACGCCAGCCTGCTTCAGGAGCTCCTCGGCCTTGGAGGTGTCAAAGCCATAGACGTTCTTGGCCTTGACGTAGTCCGGGTGGCCTTCCTGGAAGTAGGACGTGGCGGCCTTGGCGTTGCCGAACAGGGCCTTCTTGATGATGGATTCTTTGTCCATGCCGTAGTGCAGGGCCTGACGGACCAGTTTGTTGTCGAACGGTGCCTTGGCGCAGTTGAACATAAGGAACAACAGGCCGAAGGACTGGACGGATTCAACCTTGACCTTGGACTTCAGGCCGTCGACGTCCAGGTAAGGAACGTCTTCGATCGCCTGAACGCGGCCGGACTGGACCGCGGTGACGCGGGCAGCGGCGTCGGAAAGCAGCAGCCAGGTCATGCCCTTGGCCAGTGCCGGCTTGGGGCCGTTGTAATCGGCGAAAGCTTCGAAGACGATCTTGTCGTCCTTGACTGCCGAGATGAGCTTGTACGGACCGGAGCCCACGGGCTTCGCGTCGAAGGCCTTCAGGTCCGTGGCGAGTGCCTTGGGGACGATCTTGACCACCGAGATGCGTGGACCGAAGCCGGGGAAGGCGTACTTCAGGGTGAACTCCACCGTCTTCGCATCCAGCGGCTTGACGTCCTGGATGAAGGGGATGAACTGGGAGAACAGGGACTTGTTGGCCGGGTCCATCACACGGGTGAAGGAGAAGGCGACGTCTTCGGTGGTGACGGGGGAACCGTCGTGGAACTTGGCGCCTTCGCGGATGGTCACCTGGTAGGTGGTGTCGTTGACCTTCTTGGGGTCCGTGGCTGCCAAGGCGTTGTACGGCTGACGCGTGGCGGGGTGCAGTTCGATGAGGCCTTCGAAGATGTGCAGGTTGGCTGCCATCGGGGTAGCGCCGGAAGAGCTCAGCGGGTCAAAACCGGTGGACAGCGCATAGGAGATGCCGGCCTCAATGATGAGGTCCTTGTTGACCGCAGCCGTGTTGGTGGTGGTGCCCGTGGTGGTGCTGGCAGCGCCGCCGCACGCAGAAAGGGTTGCCGTGAAGGCGGCTGCTGCACCAACTGCGCCGCTTAGCTTCAGGAAGTTCCGGCGGCTGGCGTCGTTGACCAGCGGCAGGCTGTGGATCGTCTTGCTCATAGGGTGCCTCACCATTCGCGTTTCGTGGGTTATCGGATGTAGGACGTCCGATGCTCGTATGGAAACTGTAAGGGCGGTCACAAGAGAACGTCAAGTGAGTGATTGCCGGCTGCGGCCGGTGCGGAAGGGAATTCTCAAAGGAATTCGGCGGCACAGCTATCAGGGAGGTGGGACATCCGATATTGTATGCTGCGAGTAACTCATTCTGCGGTGGGCACTAAGCTCGCCTCAATATTAACACCGCACCGCCTTCTTGCAGGGTGGCGCATTGGCTAGGAGAGCGCCATGACAACTTCCGGTGTGGTTCCGCAGGCGCGGTTCAGTGCACAGGCCCGGCTGCGTGCTTTGCAGTCGGACATTATGGAATTGATCCTCGAACGCGAACTCGAGGCCGGCGATCCATTGCCCACGGAGAGCGAGCTTTCCGGCGCACTCGGAGTGGGGCGCAATACGCTCCGCGAATCCCTCAAAGTTCTCCAGGCCCTGGGCGTGATTGAGATCCGGCACGGCTTCGGCATGTTCGTGGCGCCGAGCAACTTTGATGCCCTTGCGGACGGCCTGACTTTCCGGGGCCGGCTGTCCCTGCGCCATCAGGGGTTGGAGGCCCTGCAGTTGGTTGATGTCCGCCAGGCATTGGAGTCGGGCCTGATCGGTTCCTCCATGGACGTCATGTCCAAAGAGCAGTTGGCTTCGATTGAAGAGGCCGTGAAGCAGATGGAGGACTTGGCCTCAGCGGGGGAGAACTTCGTTGCCGCGGACGCCGAGTTCCACCGCCGTCTTTTCGAGCCCCTTAATAACGAGCTCTTGATCAATCTCATGGGCGTCTTCTGGAAGGTCTACCGGAAAATCCATGTGGAGATCGGTCCCGGCAACGAGGATCTGGTCAAGACGGCAGCCATGCACCGCAGCATCTACGCTGCGGTTGCGGCCGGGGATAAAGTTTCAGCGTCCGAATTGCTGAACCGCCACTTCGACGGTATTCGTCGACGCATCACTGAGGCCGTGGAGGACTGAGCCTCCGCGCCTAACACAAGGGCCGCCGTCGTACTTTCCGAAAGTACGACGGCGGCCCTTTCAGTTCTGCGTGCGGGTCACCTGCAGCTGAGCATAAAAAAGACCCGCACCGGCGAACCGGTGCGGGTCTTCATCTGTGCGCCCAAAGGGATTCGAACCCCTGACCTTCTGTTCCGTAGACAGACGCTCTATCCAGCTGAGCTATGGGCGCATTTCGCGTGATTCTCGGCGGTCTGTTTCTCTGACCCCCTCGAACCTCAATAAACTTTACAGAAGTTCATGTGAAGTTCCAAATCGAAAAGCTGTAATCTAGGCAACTAGACCGGTCTACGTGACCTTCGTCACTTAAAATCCGCTTCTGTGATCAGCAAACCCTTATTTCTAGCGGTTTTCCTCTCTCGCCCCCAAAGATGTCCGATGTCTGACAGCGGATTGGTCTGGTCCGCGGCCCCTATCGTTTAGGACACACCACTGAACCCGAGGAAGGGAACCGCAATGGGCGATCTGGCGCGACTGCCGCTGCTTGAGAAGGCACCTACTACGCATGCACGCCTGCTGGCCTGGGTTGAGGAAGTTGCCGAGCTGACTCAGCCGGACCGCATCCACTGGGTTGATGGCAGTGAAGCAGAAAACAAGAAGCTCACGGACGAACTGGTTGGGGCCGGCACGCTGAAGCGGCTGAACCCGGAAACGTTCCCGAATTCCTTCGCGGCGTTCTCGGACCCCGCTGACGTTGCCCGTGTGGAAGAGCAAACCTTCATCTGCTCCGAGAACGAGCGCGACGCAGGCTTCACCAACAACTGGATGGCCCCGGCCGAGATGAAGCAGAAGCTTCGCGGACTGTTCGCCGGCTCCATGCGAGGCCGCACCATGTACGTCATCCCGTTCGTCATGGGCCACCTGGATGCTGAAGATCCCAAGTTTGGCGTCGAGATCACCGACTCCGCCTACGTTGTTGCCTCCATGCGCATCATGGCCCGCATCGGCACAGACGTCCTGGACCGCATCACCCAGACCGATGCTTTCTTCGTTCCGGCATTGCACTCGCTGGGTGCACCGCTCGAAGCCGGCCAGGCCGACGTCGCGTGGCCGTGCAACACCGACAAGTGGATTGTTCACTTCCCCGAAGAGCGCTCCATCTGGTCCTTCGGCTCCGGCTACGGCGGAAACGCACTTCTGGGAAAGAAGTGCTACGCGCTGCGCATCGCTTCGGTGATGGCACGCGACGAGGGCTGGCTTGCCGAGCACATGCTCATTCTCAAGCTGACCTCCCCCGAGCAGAAGACCTACTACGTCTCCGCTGCCTTCCCGTCCGCCTGCGGTAAGACCAACCTCGCGTTGCTCGACCCCACCATCAAGGGCTGGAAGGTTGAGACCCTGGGTGACGACATTACGTGGATGCGCTTCGGTAAGGAAGGCGAACTCCGCGCCGTCAACCCCGAGGCGGGCCTCTTCGGCGTCGCACCGGGAACCGGCTGGGGAACCAACCCCAACGCCATGCGTGCCATCGCCAAGGGCAACAGCATCTTCACCAACGTCGCATTGACCGATGACGGTGGCGTCTGGTGGGAAGGTATGACCGAGGAAACTCCGTCGCACCTGACCGACTGGCGCGGTGAGTCCTGGACTCCGGACTCCGACGCCCCTGCTGCGCACCCGAACTCCCGCTTCTGCACCCCGATCGACCAGATCGACATGCTGGCCGAGGAGTACTTCAGCCCCGAAGGCGTGGAACTGTCCGCGATCCTGTTCGGTGGCCGCCGCAAGACCACCATCCCGCTGGTCACCGAGGCGCGCAATTGGTCCAACGGCATCTTCATGGGCTCCACGCTGTCCTCGGAAACCACGGCTGCTGCCGCTGGCGCCGTTGGCGTTGTCCGCCGCGATCCCATGGCCATGCTTCCGTTCATCGGCTACGACGCCGGCGATTACCTGAACCACTGGGTGAACCTGTCCGCCAAAGCGAACCCGGAGCGTCTGCCCAAGATCTTCCTGGTCAACTGGTTCCGTCGCACGGCTGAAGGCGGCTTCGCCTGGCCTGGCTTCGGGGACAACGCCCGTGTGCTCAAGTGGGCCATCGAGCGGCTCGAAGGCAAGGCTGAGGCTGTGGAGACTCCGATCGGTTTTGTTCCGACCGGTGAATCCATCGACCTCGAAGGCCTGGACATGACTCCAGCCGAGGTTGAGTCCGCTGTTCGCGTCGACCCTGAGGAATGGGCAACCGAGCTGGCATCCATCGAGGAATGGTTCGCCAACTTCGGCGAATCGCTCCCGGCGGCACTCCAGTCGGAGCTGGACGGTCTCAAGACCCGTCTGGGCTAGACCTCTTAGGAACAACGGCGTTCTTAAGTGAACGACGGCGGCCCGTCACCTTTCGCATGAAAGGTGGCGGGCCGCCGTCGTGCTGTCTCCTGGATCGCGTGACTTAGTTGGCGAGCCAAACGTCAGGGCCGAACACCTCGTAATGAATGCGGGTGGCCGGAATTCCGGCGTCAATGGCTTCGTCGCGGATCTTCTTCATGAAGGGGAGCGGGCCGCAAAGATAAAGCGACGCATCGGCGGGCAGGTCCACCTCGCGCAGCGACATGAACCCTTCCTTGGAACCTTGCTGGGGACTTTCCAGCCACAGCTGCAGCTCGGCATCGATTTTCGCGGCGTCCGCCGTCATCTGTCCGCTGAGTGCCCAGTTCTCCATGGTTTTCTCAGCATGAAGCACCATCACCTGCCGGCCGGTACCTGTCTGCGCGAGCGCCCGCAGGATGGATGCCGCAGGAGTGCAGCCGATGCCCGCCGATGCCAGGATGACCGGGCCATCTCCCTCTCTGAGGGAAATTTCGCCGTAAGGATTCGAGATCTCGAGGATGTCGCCAGGTTCGACGCCCGCATGGAGGGCGGTGGATACCTCACCGCCGTCGTTCAGCTTGGTGGTGAAGACCCTGCTGGTGCCCGTGTCACCAGACAGCGAATACTGGCGAACCTGGCGGAGCCCGTCCGGGAGTTGGACCTTGACGCTGACATACTGGCCTGGCTTTGCTGCTGTGACAGGGGTTTCGTCGGCCGGCTCCAGGGTGAAGGTCATGGCGTCCGTGCCCGCCGGATCCTTGGCTGTGACCCGCCATGGCATCCACATCTTGCCGTTCGATTGTGAAGCGTAGAGGTCCTTCTCGAGCTTGATCAGGGCATCGGCCATGAGCCAGTAAACCTCCGTCCATGCTTCGGCGATTTCCGGCGTGATGACCTCCGCCAAGTCAGCGGCGATGGCTGCGAAGAGGTGCTCGTAGACAACTCCGTACATGTCCTCGGTGATGCCGAGGGAGGCGTGTTTGTGGGCTATGCGGGAAAGTACTTTTTCCGGGAGGGTGCCAGGGTTGCCGATCAAGTGGCTGGCAAAGGCGGCGATACTCCCGGCCAGGGCCCGCTGCTGGTCTCCGGAGCGCTGGTTGGAACGGCTGAAGAGTCCGTCGAGCAATTCAGGGTGCGCGGTGAAAAGCCGGTTGTAGAAGTCGACGGTGATCGTGCCGATCCGTGAACCTACCAACGGCAAGGTGGCTTCGATGATGGGGCGGGACTTTTCCGAGAGCATGGTTCTCCTGGTTGTCGGGGCCGGGGTGCCGACCGAATATATAGGCATTTGGAATGCGTATATTTATATCCCAAGTTCTACACTGCGTAGAAGAGTTGTGCAAACCGGAACGGAGTTGGCTGCTGAGGCCTGCTGCTTTTGCTTGAGGGGGCCTACGACTGTGTTGCTGGTGCCCTGAACTCCGGCCGCAGCCCAATGGACTGGAACACCGGGTTCATCTGGCGTGCATGGGGGAGGGCGGCGATAATCACGGAGTCGAGTTCGGTGTAGAACGCTTCCCGGGCCCGGTTCATCGCATGCCGCAGGCCGCACTCATTGATGAGCGGGCAGTTCTTTGTGGGGGACTGGCACTCCGCTGGATCCTGGCGGCTGTCCAAGTGCCGAAGGACTTCCCCAACCGTTGCCCTGCGCCCGGACTCATTGAGCCGGGAACCGCCCAGCCGTCCCCGTTCAACATCGATGTAGCCCAACGCGCGTAAGCGGACCATTGCCTTGCTGACGTGGTTGTAGGGCGTTCCCACAGCATCGGCCACCGCCTGGGTGGTCAGCAGCGTGCCTTCGGGAGCCGCAGCCAACACCATGATGGCGCGGAGGCTGACATCTGCGAAGGCGTTGATTTTCATGGGATCAGCTCACGGGTAGCGTCTAGTCCACCCAAATGGATGGTTCGTGGGTATCGGGCTCCATGCCGCTGAAGGCGAAACCGTCCACGGTGGGGGTGTAGGGAATAATCGCTGCGCGGACTTCCCCGTCCCGGTGTTCGGCTGCGCCATGGATGCCGTCAGATCCATGATCCGGCAGGCTGACGTCACTCACAACGGCCACAGCCTTGAAATCATCACGGCCTTGACGCAGTAGTTCGTGGATGTCGGCCAGCATCCCGCCGGCATCGATGTCACCATGTTCGTCAGGTTCCCCTGGAGTGACCAGCACAATCCGGAGCTCGCCGTCGTCAGAGAGCGTGACGGCGAACGGAAGGAACCCGCCGTTCTGCTGGAGATGCTCTTGAGCGGTTCCGAGGGCTGTGCCCAGTGTCTCGCGGAGTTCCCGGTCCTGGCTTGATTCGACTGAGGCGTCGTTGGTGGGCGTTTCGCTCATATCGACACCTAGGCCCGGACCAGCGCCAGGACGCGATCGCGGATCTTTTCCATCGTGGGGCGATCCTTGGCTTCTGCGTTCAGGCGCAGGAAAGGCTCCGTGTTGGATGGGCGGAGGTTGAACCACCAGCTGCC
>NZ_LNUV01000006.1:336157-635058 GCF_001512285.1 Arthrobacter sp. EpRS71
TCATGCCCGTGTTCAGGTACTCCTCGGCGAGGGCCTGGATTTCCTTCAAGCCGCTCTCGGAGGAGATGGGCTGGGCGCCGGCCTTGGACATCTTGATCCCGTTGTAGGCGGCGGGGTTGTGACTGGCTGTGAACGTTGCGCCGGCAGCGTTCAGGGCCCCGCAGGCGTAGTAGAGCTCATCGGTTGAGATGAGGTCCAGCAACTGAACGTTCGCGCCACGTGTGGCTGCGCCGTTGGCAAACGCCTGGCTGAACTCAGGAGAGGAGGGACGCATATCGCCGCCAACCAGTACCGTCTCGCCCTCCAAGCCAAGGACGTCAATGAAGGCAGCACCAACAGCCTCGACGATTTCGGCCGTAATGGTTTCGCCCACGATGCCCCGGACGTCGTACGCCTTGAAGGAAGCCGAGAGGTCGAATGTCTTGTTCTGCTCGCTAGTCACGGGCTCAATCCTACTGTGGCAACCCAGCGCGGGTTGAACTGAACGCCGGACCTGTGGATAGCGGTTGTCCACATAGCCGGGCGGCGGGTTCTGGCTGTCAGGGTCGGCTGGAATACTGGGTTGATGGCCAACAACTCCCCAAACGCTGCCGTTTCCGTGCAATCACCTACCCATCAGCAGGCTCTGGCATGCCTTCGTGAGTTGGTGGGCCACGCCGAAGCGCAGTTCCATGAAGGACAGTACGAAGCCATCGAAGCGTTGGTGGACGCGAGCCGCCGGACCTTGGTGGTTCAGCGCACAGGTTGGGGAAAGTCAGCGGTTTACTTCGTGGCGTCATTGTTGCTGCGTAGGCGGGGCGCCGGGCCAACGCTCATTGTGTCGCCGTTGCTTGCCCTTATGCGTGATCAAGTTGCCGCTGCGGCCCGGGCGGGGGTGCGGGCGGTCGCCATCAACTCCGCCAACGCCCTGGAATGGGACACGGTCCTGGCCCAATTGGCCTCGGACGAGGTAGACGTCCTTCTGGTTTCCCCGGAACGGCTCACCAACCCCTCCTTCAGGGAGAACCAGCTCCCCGAGCTCATCCGTCGAACCGGGCTCCTGGTGATTGACGAGGCTCACTGTATTTCGGACTGGGGACACGATTTTCGCCCTGACTACCGCCGGATTGCGGACCTCATTGCCCAGTTGCCGGACTCTGTCCCTGTCCTGGCCACCACAGCCACCGCCAACTCCAGGGTGGTTCATGACATCGAGGAACAGCTGGGTGCGGGAGTGCTGACCATCCGTGGCGCGCTGGGCCGTGAGTCACTGCGACTCGGCGTTCTGACGCTGCCCGATTCCCGGGATCGGCTGGGGTGGCTTTTGACGCACCTCTCAGACATGCCCGGAAGTGGCATCATCTACACCCTCACAGTCTCGGCGGCGGAGGACACTGCGCGGCTTCTTTCGGAGGCCGGGCACAACGTCCTGTCCTACACGGGACGGACGGACCCCGCCGACCGGGAGCGGGCGGAACAACTCCTCAAGGACAACCAGGTGAAAGCCCTTGTGGCCACATCGGCACTGGGTATGGGCTTTGACAAACCGGACCTGGGATTCGTGATCCACCTGGGTGCTCCGTCGTCTCCGGTTGCCTATTACCAGCAGGTAGGCCGTGCAGGCCGTGGAGCAGCCAACGCAGACGTGCTGCTGCTGCCGGGCTCCGAAGACCGCGAAATCTGGCAGTATTTCGCCACAGCATCCATGCCCTCGGCTGAGAAGGCCGACGCGGTGCTGAGCGTGCTGGGGGAGGCAGGGGCAGCTCTTTCCACTGTCGCCTTGGAGGCCCGCGTAGACCTTCGCCGCACACCGTTGGAGCTGCTCCTCAAAGTTCTGGCGGTTGATGGAGCCGTGGAACGTGTTGGGGGCGGTTGGCGATCCACCGGCACACCGTGGACCTACGATGCCGAGCGCTATGAGCGCATCGCCGAGGCCCGCGTGGATGAGCAGGACTCCATGGTGATCTACCAGGACACGGCCGGTTGCCGCATGGAGTTCATCACCTCCGTCCTGGATGACGAAACAGCAGCCGCTTGTGGACGCTGCGACAACTGCGCCGGGCGATGGTTCCCTGTGGATGTAGCGGCTTCGGCGGCAGATGCCGCGGGACAAACTCTTCGCCGCGCGGGCATCGCCGTTGAGCCGCGCCTGCAGTGGCCCAGCGGAATGGACAGGCTCGGAGTGGCGGTCAAGGGAAAGATCAAGCCGGATGAGAGTGTCTCCGAAGGGCGGGTCCTTGCCAGGCTCACCGACCTGGGTTGGGGTGGTGCCCTGAGGGAGCTGTTCGCCGCAGGGGCTCCGGACCGCGCCGTGGATCCTGCCATGCTGCAGGCCTGCGTCCAAGTCCTGCGTGAGTGGTCGGGGGCCGAAGGAGGAACACCGTGGAGCGGCGTTGGACGTCCAGCAGCGGTGGTCAGCATCCCGTCCCGGAGCAAGCCCCAGTTGGTGGAGTCCTTGGCGCAGGGAATTGCCGGAATAGGACGGATGCCTTACCTGGGGCAGTTGCAACCGCACCACGGAGGGCCAACCGGTGCCCGTGGAGGCAACAGCGCCTACAGGCTGGCCGGCGTGTGGGACCGCCTCGTTGTTGGACCCGAGCTCGCTCAGGCGTTGGCGGGTACGGGAGGGCAGCCCGTGTTGCTGGTGGACGACATCATTGACAGCCGCTGGACCATGACCGTATCTGCGCGGGCGTTGCGCCAAGCTGGTGTGGGCGCCGTTCTCCCACTGGGGCTGGCTCAGGCAGGCTAGTACAGCTAAGGTCCAGGACGGCTGGGACCCAGGACGGACCTCACGGGCTGGCTGGACGGCGCACCCGCGGTAGATTTACGTCATGTTGTGATCGCTCCCACTCTGCGTCTATAGGATCGAGCAAACACGCCTGCTTCCCCGTCGCAGGCCACCAGCCAGAACTTGGACCGGAGCCATGAGCACAAACCCCAGCGCCGCCGTCGAAACTTCCGACGAAACCAGGTGGCGGCCGCGGCTGGCCCTCTTGGTTGCGGCAACGTTCTTCATGGAGTTCCTCGACGGGACGATCCTCACCACGGCCATTCCCAGCATCGCCTCCGATTTCAGCGTGGCTCCGGCGGATATCAACATCACCATGACCGCTTACTTGGTGACGGTGGCCATGGGCATCCCGTTGAGCAGTTGGCTTGCCGAGAGGTTCGGTGCCCGCAGGATCTTCTGCCTGGCGATATCGGTGTTCACCATCGCATCGTTGCTCTGTGCCATCAGTACGGACCTGACCATGCTGACACTGAGCCGAGTGGCCCAAGGGATGGGCGGAGCCATGATGGTTCCGGTAGGCACATTGGTGGTCCTGAGGGGCACCCCCAAATCAGAGCTCCTCCGTGCCACCGCGTATCTCGTTTGGCCCGGCCTCCTGGCACCGGTCCTGGCTCCGATGGTGGGCGGGGCGCTCACCACCTTCCTGTCGTGGCATTGGATCTTCATCATCAACGTCCCGCTGGGCCTTGCCGCCTTCATTGCTGCACTGCGGTTGGTGCCGCGAACAACTTTTGACGCCGAGCGTCGCTTGGACTGGTTCGGGCTCCTTCTCACCACAGTGGGCGTGGGTGCTCTGGTCGTTGGCTTGGAAACTTTGGGCGGCCACGCGTCCAATGTGCTAGCCGTGATGGTGGTTGTTGGAGGCCTGCTGTCTTTGGCCGGTGCCATGTGGTGGATGAGGAAGGCGCGCGTCCCACTGTTCAATCTCAGCGTCTTTGGCACCAGAACTTTCAGGGCGACCTCTACGGGCGGTTTCATCTACCGGCTGACCATCAGTTCGGTTCCTTTCCTGCTGCCCTTGATGTTCCAGGACGGATTTGGCTGGGATCCCCTGAAAGCCGGGGTAATGGTTGCGGCCGTGTTCGTGGGAAACATTGGCATCAAGCCAGCCACTACGCCCCTCATCAGGCGCTTTGGATTCAAACCGGTGCTCGTCTTTGCCTCGTTTGCCTCCGCAGTGACCTTCGCTTTGTGCGCCTTCCTGGACGCCCAAACACCCGAGCCGCTGATCTTCGCCCTGCTGCTGTTCAGCGGTGCCTTCCGTTCCATCGGATTCTCCGCGTACGCCTCGGTGCAATATGCGGACATCGTTCCGTTGCAGTTGCCCTCGGCCAACGCGATCTCGGCAACGCTGGTCCAGTTGGCGGCCGCGGCGGGCATCGCGGTGGGTGCTCTGTTCCTGCGCCTTTTCGAGACCACGCAGGTGTTCGGGGCGGACCAGGTGTCGGCTTACAAAGGGGCGTTCATTGCCATGGCGGTCCTGATGCTGATCAGCACAGTGGACAGCCTGACTCTCCACCGTCACGCCGGGGCCGAGGTCAGCGGCGGAGCCAAACGCAGTTAAACGCAAAAGGTCCCGGTTCGAAAACCGGGACCTGTTCGCGGAGACGGGGGGATTTGAACCCCCGGTGGAGTTGTGCCCCACACTTCATTAGCAGTGAAGCCCATTCGGCCGCTCTGGCACGTCTCCCTTTGCTATTGCTAGCCCACCAAGGATACGCAGAACGTGCCTTCCAGCGCAAAACGCCTCGGCCCAGCTGCCCATTTCGATGGTTCCCTGCCAGACATGCCGTGCGCGCGGCACTCTCAGCAGGGAACCATCGAAGCGGGCGCGGGCGCGGGAAGGGAAGGGCCCGGGCCGACGTGTCAGTTGCTCCCCGCCAGGGAACGCCAGAGGAAGTGGTTGCTCCTGGCCTGAAGCGCTGCCGCCTGCCTGTTATCCGATGCTCCCGCGTGTCCGCCTTCCAAGGCTTCATGGAACCAGACGTTCGGGATGCCCATGGCCTGCATGCGTGCTGCCATTTTGCGGGCTTGGACAGGGCCCACACGGTCGTCCGAGGTGGCAGTCCAAATGAAGGTCTCGGGGTATTCCACACCGTCGTGAAGCAGGTGGTACGGCGAGAAAGTGCGGATGAACTCCCATTGCACCGGCACATCGGGGTCACCATATTCGGCAATCCACGAGTAGCCTGCGGATAGCTTGGTGTAGCGGCGCATGTCCAGGAGCGGCACACCGCAGGACACGGCTCCGAACAATTCCGGGTACTGGGTCAGCATGTTGCCTACCAAGAGGCCGCCATTGGAACCTCCGACGCAACCGAGTCGACGTCGGCTGGTGACACCTCGCGAAATGAGGTCCTTTGCCACTGCGGCGAAGTCCTCGTAAGCGCGGTGCCGGTTTTCCTGGAGTGCCGCACGGTGCCAGGAGGGACCGTATTCGCCGCCTCCGCGGATGTTCGCAACCACGTAGACGCCGCCTCGTGAGTGTGCGGCAGCGCCGTCGTCGGACGCTGCTCCGGTGGTGCGCCGCTCAAGCCAAGCCCGCCCGATGGTTCCGCTGTAGGCGGGTGTCCGGGAAATTTCGAAGCCGCCGTAGCCGGACAGCTGGGTGGGGTTCTGGCCGTCCAACACCAGGTCCTTGGACGCCACCTGGAAGTAGGGAACTTTGGTGCCATCGGCGGACACGGCGAAGTGCTGCTGGACTTCGTAGTCGGATTCGTTGAAGAACGACGGCGACCGCTTCACCTCGGCATGCCGGCTCGCCACGCCGGAGCCCCCGGAAGTGGACGCAAGAAGCGTCCCCCGGGTCAACGTCGTCGGCGTGGTGAAGCCTGTGGCCACCAGCCAGAAGTCGTTGCCCTCGGCGCCGGTGTCCTCGTCGTCCACAGCATAGGCATTGACGTCGTGAAGGGGAGGGCAAGCGTCCAGGACAGTGGATGCCCACACCCCGTCGGAGTCAACAACAGACGGGTCGAGTACGCGGATTTCGGAGGATACATCCCGCAGGAGGTTCAGCAGGAGGTGGTCCTTGGTCCAGCTCCAGGACTGCAAGGACGTGTGGGCATCCGGCGTGAACAGGACCAGCAGTGAACGGGACCCTGCCAGATATGAGTCGAAATCTGCGGCCAGCAAGGAACCTGCAGGGTACACAACGCCGGCAATATCCCAGTCCTTCTGCGGACGGAACAATAACCATTCCCGGTGGGCGCTGATGTTCACATCAGTGGGAACATCGATGACCTGCCAGGAGTCGTCGCGCAGCAGCGAGGTACTCCGGTTGTAGAAGTCGATGTAGTCCACGGCGAAGGTCCGTTCATAGCCCGGGGTGGAGTCGTGGGCCACCATGGCCAGCATGTGGTCCTCCGGAATGTCGAAGAGCCGTTCAGCGTCAGCAAGGGACTGGCCGCGGCGAAGCTTGACGCCGGTCCGCGCATAGGAGGAGGTTGTGGCAGGCAAGCCGTCGGCGGTGCTGGAGACGAGCAAAGTATCGGCATCCAGCCAGCTCACGTTGCCCTTGGCTGTGGGCAGGTCGAAGCCGCCCTCCACGAAGGTGCGGGTTTCGACGTCGAACTCGCGGTGGCGGTCAGCGTCGCCGCCGTCGGGGGAGAGCGAGACCATGGCCAGGCGGTATGCGGAACCGTCGGCAGGGCGGAGGAAACCGGCCCCGTGGAACACCCACTCGGTGCCTTCGGAGGCGGCGAGGGCGTCGATATCAAGCAGGACATCCCACTCCGGTTCCTCGGAGAGGTAGCTTTCCCACGTGGTGCGGCGCCAGAGTCCTTTGGGGTGTTCCTGGTCTTTCCAGAAGTTGTAGTAGAAATCGCCGCGCTTGTTGACCATGGCGATCCGGTCCGTGGAGTCGAGGACCTCCAGGATGCCGGCTTCGACGGCCTGGTACTCGGTGTCTTCCAGCAGGTCTTCGGTGCGTGCATTCTGCTCGCGGACCCATGCCAGCTGCTCTTCGCCGTGGATATCCTCGAGCCAAACGTTTTCATCCGTGGGCTCAGGCGCGACGTCCGCTGCATGGCGCGGGCCGGAAGCCGTTACGTCATTCTGGGGAGGTGGCGTCTGATCAGCTTCTGTGGTGGTCATCGCCCCATCCAAGCAACACTGTTCAACAGTAAGCAAGTCACACAGAAGTTAGGCTGGAGCGTGGCTAAATCGCAAACCAACCGTGTTGCCCTGATTGGGGCCGGCCCCCGGGGCACCAGTGTCCTTGAGCGGTTGCTTGCGAATTGGGCTGCGGACAGCCAGCCAGGAAGCACACTTTGCGTCAATGTTGTGGATCCGTACCCGGCCGGTTCGGGCCACGTGTGGCAGCCGGAGCAGTCACGCCTGTTCCTGATGAACACCCAGTCGTTCTATCCCACCCTCATTCCTGAGGACCCCGAGCTCGCCCCTCCGCTCACGGGCGGTTCGTTCGATCAGTGGCGGGAGGCCCGTCGTTGTGATGGCGGGGGACTGAACGACGCCGAGAAAGCGGAGCTGGCCACGCTCGAATCGCATGACTTCCCCAGCCGTGCGCTGTATGGGCGCTACCTTCGCCAGACGTTGGATGGGCTGCTGAAACGGCTGCCCGACGGCGTCGAGGTCACCTTCCATCAGACACTTGCCGTTGCTGCGCGCCCGGTTGAAGACGGGTTCGACGTCGAACTCGCCAACGGCGCCACACTCACCGTCGGTTCCGTGGTCCTCGCGCTGGGCCACATCGAGTCCCGGCTTAATCCGGAGCAGCGGTCCTTCAAGAGCGCGGCGGAGGACCGGGGGCTGCTTTATTTCCCGCCTGCTCCGCCGGCAGACGTCGACTGGCAGGCTGTGCCGGACAATGAGCCCGTGCTGGTCCGCGGCATGGGTTTGAACTTCTTTGACGTCATGGGCCAGTTGACGGAAGGTCGCGGCGGCAAGTTCGTTGAGGCTGGTTCGCCGGGCGCGGGTGTCTTGGAGTATCGGGCCTCGGGAAGGGAGCCGAGGATCATTGCTGCCTCTCGAAGGGGCACCCCCTATCGGGCAAAGGCGGGGTTGGCAGGCTATTACCCCAGCAGCATCACCATGCGCTACCTGACAGAAGCCGCGGTGGACAGGTTCCGCGCGGCCGGTATCCAGCCCGGTTTCGATCATGACCTCTGGCCGCTGCTGCACCGCGATGCCCTGTGGGCTTATTACTCCACGCTTGCCCGGTCCCAGCCAGCCTCGATTAAGGACCCCGCGCAGTTCCTCGCAGACCTTGAAGATGCGCTCCAACCGCATGCGCACACCACTGCGAACTGGGAAATCGGGGTGGGAAACCTCGTTGAAAAGCACGTTGTCGCTTCCCGCCGCTTGAATCTGCGGGGGCTCGCGGCACCGCTCGCGGGCCGGACGTTCGCGTCCCGGCGCGAACTGGACTCCGTTATCACGGCCTACCTTGATGATGATGCCCGCCGGTCAGCGCTGGGCGAGGCGGATCCCGTCAAGATGGCCATCGGCGCTCTCCACACTGGACGGGCCATCCTCAAATCGGTAGTGGCGGATGGCGGCATCACCGATGAGTCCTGGCTGGCAGGGTTGCGCGGCTGGTTCGAGTCCTTTGTTGAAGGGTTGGCCAGCGGCGCGCCCGCCCTGCGGTCGGAGCAGCTGGCCGCGTTGGCGCGTGCCGGCGTCGTGAGTTTTGTGGGCCCGGACCCGAAGTTCAGCGTGGACCGGGGTGCCAAAGTGTTCCGGGCGGTTTCGCCGTGGGTGCACGACTCCCCGGTTGAGGCCCGGACCCTCATCGAGGCGATGTCTCCGGCCAACAGGGTGGGCATCAACCTTTCGCCCCTGCTGGAACAACTCATGGCGGATGGTCTGGTGCGCACCAAAATCATGATGAGTGTTGAAGGGACGCCCATGCAGACCACTGGGCTGGACGTTGAACCACACCCGTACCGGCCCCTGGCGGCCAACGGATCGGTCACCGAGGGACTGTACGTGCTGGGCCTTCAACTCTCGGCTTCACAGTGGGGGACAGCCATTGCTGCGGAAGCGAAGCCGCGCACCGGCCCGGCTTACGCGAGCGGACAGCGGACCCTGCGCGATGCGGACGAGATTGCCCGTAGCATTCTGGGCCGCTAACGGCGCCAGCTTGCGGGTACTTCCGCTCTTCGCTAGGGTGTGAGCTGCATCACCGAATAGATGGTGCGCGCTTTTGATCTGCGGCGGGAGAGTCCTGCCGGTACATCCCGTCAGGCGCCGTAGGAGCAAACCCTCCCCAGGAATCTCTCAGGCCCATGTACCGCCGCGGCGAGGCAACTCTGGAAAGCAGTCCGGTCACCGGGCTCACCGAAGGTGCAAGCGGTCCTGCCCTGCAGGGCCGCGGAAACTCTCAGGTCCACGTACAGAGCGGGGAGGAACCCGAATCAATGTGGCACCCTGTGCCGCCTGAACGATGGAGTTCCTTTGACGATTCAGCGCCCGCCTTCCACTGGTCCAGATTCACCCCACCTCGAGCGGCAACTCAGCAACCGCCACATCCAGCTCATCGCCATCGGCGGAGCCATTGGCACCGGCCTTTTCATGGGCTCCGGCAAGACCATTTCCGCTGCCGGCCCGTCCGTCATTTTCGTGTACATGATCATCGGCTTCATGCTGTTCTTCGTCATGCGGGCCATGGGCGAACTGCTGCTCAGCAACCTCAACTACAAATCATTCAGCGACTTCGCCGCGGACCTCCTGGGACCGTGGGCCGGCTTCTTCACCGGCTGGACCTACTGGTTCTGCTGGGTCATCACAGGGATCGCGGACGTGATCGCCATCGCCGGGTACTCCCAGGAACTCTGGCCGGCACTGCCCCTCTGGGTGCCGGGACTGATCACCATCGGCATCCTCCTGCTCCTGAACCTCGCCACAGTGAAGGCCTTCGGTGAGACAGAGTTCTGGTTCGCCCTCATCAAGATCGTGGCCATCGCTGCCCTCATTATTGTTGGCCTGTTCATGATCTTCAGCGGCTTCCAGTCCGACGCCGGACCGGCCACCTTCTCCAACCTGTGGAGCCATGGCGGATTCTTCCCCAACGAATTCATGGGCTTTGTGGCCGGCTTCCAAATCGCCGTCTTCGCATTCGTGGGCATCGAACTGGTGGGCACCACAGCAGCCGAGGCCAAGGACCCCGAGAAGAACCTGCCCAAGGCCATCAACTCGATCCCCATCCGTGTGCTGCTCTTCTACGTCGGCGCCCTGATCATCCTCATGTCCGTCACCCCGTGGACCCAGTTCACTGCCGGACACAGCCCTTTCATTGCCATGTTCTCCCTGGCAGGCCTCGGCGCAGCGGCCACCATCGTCAACCTTGTGGTGCTGACCTCCGCAATGTCCTCCGCCAACTCGGGCATCTACTCCACGTCCCGCATGGTGTTCGGTCTGGCTCAGGAGGGCGACGCGCCCAAGGTGTTCGGCGCACTCTCCGGACGCAAAGTACCCCGCAACGCCCTGTTCCTGTCCTGCATCCTGTTGCTGTCCGGCGTCGTCCTCATGTACGCGGGCTCGGACATCGGCAAGGCGTTCGACATGGTGACCACCGTGTCCGCTGTTTGCTTTGTTTTCGTGTGGTCCATCATCCTGGCCAGCTACCTTGCCTTCCGGAAGCGTCGTCCGCACCTGCACGAGTCCTCGGCGTTTAAGATGCCCGGTGGAGTGGTGATGGTGTGGGTGGTTTTCGCCTTCTTTGCCTTCGTTTTGTGGGCACTGACCACCCAGCCGGACACTCTCATAGCACTGCTGGCCACTCCCGTGTGGTTCGTTATCCTGGGGGTCGCCTGGCTGATTCTCCGCCGCCGCCCCGCGCACTTGGCCCGCTACGAGGAGTTCAAAGCTGAGCTCCAGCGGGACGCGGACAGGGTCGGGGAGCCGGAACCCGCGAACACGTAATCCGCGCCTGATCGACAAGAAGCAGGGCCCCTCACGAAGGAGATCGTGAGGGGCCCTGCCCTGTTGTGTCACTGGGAGGTGGTTAGCCTCTCAAGCACCTCTGGTACTCCAGCCACGCAAACGCGTACCGGAGCCATCCCACGACGTCGTACCACTTGGACGGCTTGGTAGGTGCGGTGCACTGCGGCGGGTTCGGACCGCTCTCAGCCACGTTCACCAGGGCCTTCACCACGGTTCCACTTTCGACGGCGGTGAGCACCAGTGTGCCCGTGCCTGCAGCTGCCGCTGCGGGCACTTTGAGGTTCACCGTGGCCGCACCAGCTGTGACCGGGACGGGGCCCAGAGCGACAGCAGCGCCCTTGGAATCAACGAACACAGCGTTCAGCGTTGCGTTGGCCGGGCTGCCGATGGAGGTGAGGTTCAGTTTGGAGACAGCCAAAGCGATGGGGTCACCGGCCTTCACCTCAGCGGCAGTGGTGTTGGCCACGGCAACGGAACGGCGTGCGAAGTCCGGGGACACGGGATTGTGTGCCTGCAGGTACTTGATCCACGCATCGCGGTCCACCAGGCCTGTGTCCTTGGTGTTGCTCCCTTCCTTGAAAATCCGGAAGTTGTCGCCTCCGGTAGCCAGGAAGCTGAAGGTGCCGATCCTGTACTGCTTGGCAGGATCAATCACGGCTCCGTTCACCCAGATGCCGGTGATGCGGTCCCCGGCGGGGCGAGCGGCGTCGTAGGTGTAGTTGACGTTCTTGGACACGCCCAGCTGCTGGTAAGGGCGGCTGGGGATGGTGCCGTCAGCGTTGGTCTGCCACTGCTGTTCCAAGAGAGTCTTGAACTGTGCGCCCGTCAGGGACGTGGTCCAGAGGTTGTTCACGAACGGCAGGACCGCGTTGGCCTCGGCGTAGGTGATGGTGCCGTCCGGGGCGTAGTAGAGCTCGTTGCGCAAGCCGCCGGGGTTGACGACGCCGATCTCCGCCGCCCCCAGTTCCGGCGCCTTGAGCGTGTCCACCAGAGAGTCCGCCACCAGGTTGCCCAGCGTGGACTCACTCGCGCGGTCGTCCCGCTTGGGGGCGCCGCCGGCCGGATCCGGGGTAAAGGCGGTGGTGATATCAGCTGTCACTGCACCCACTGGCTGGTTGCCGATCTCTGCGGCTTGGGCGAGGGCCTTGTCCACGATCGTCTTCACTGCTGCCACCCGCGGGTAGGCAGCAACGAGGCTTTCAGCGGTATCTGTGGTCCGGTCCACCACGGCGGCCTTGTAGGCAGTCACCGACTTGCTTGCAGTGTCCACTGTGAGGGTCACGCTGCCCACGTTCTCACCGTAGTTGCCGGTCTGGACGATGGGCCGGGTCTTCCCAGTGGGCTGGCCGTTGGCGTCCAGGATCGGGGCGTCCCAGGCGTACTCCTTATGGGTGTGCCCCGTGAAGATCGCGGCGACGTCAGGCGTGGTCTCATTGACGAGCTTTGCGAACGGACCACCGGCAGCAACTTCCTGCTCCAGGGTGGCGCCCTCGGGCGTGCCGGATGCGGCGCCGTCGTGGTTTTCCACGATGATCAGGTCGGCCAGGTTTTCGGCCTTGATCTTCCCAGCTACCCGGTTGATGGCCTCCACGGGATCGCCGAACTCCAGGTCCGCGATTCCGGCCGGCGTCACCAACGACGGAACTTCCTGGGTGACGGTACCGATCACGGCTACACGCATGCCGTTCATGTCCAGGACCTTGTACTCCGGCAGGACCGGTGTGGTGGTGCCCTTCTGGTAAACGTTGGCGCCCAGGTAGGCGAACTTCGCGTTGCTCCCGCCGGCAATAACGCGATCCCGCAGGTCCGCCCAGCCGCCGTCGAACTCGTGGTTGCCTACGGCGGAGGCCTGCAGGTCAAGGGCATTCAGGACATCGATGGTGGGCTGGTCCTTCGCTACGGAGGAAGCGAAGAGGGAAGCGCCGATGTTGTCACCGGCGGAAATGAAGGCCGTAGCACCGGGGGCAGCTGCCGCCCGGAGCTTCTCGACTGTTCCGGCGAAGAGGACTGTGTTGGAGTCGATCCGGCCGTGGAAGTCGTTGATACCCAGGAACTGCAGGTCAACAGTTGCCGGTTCGTCGGCAGTCAGGTTCAGGCCCACCACCACGGGGTCGTGGTCGCTGGCCCGGAACTCGTCACCGGCATAGTAGTTGGTCACATTGTTGTTATACCTGCTGTACTCCAGCGCCACGGACTCTACGGAGTTGATGTTCCAGATGTCAGTTCCGGTGACCACTTTGTGGGCGGCCGGGGACGCGAGGATGTGGTCCAGGGAGCCGACCATGCCACCGAACAGGTAGGAGTGCTTGCCGGTACCCACTTCCAGGTCCGTGTAACCGGCACCTGTCAGGACGTTGATGGGATCTTCTTTGGAGTAGGCGTTGAAGTCACCGATCAGGAAGACCTTGTCTGTCCCTTTCGAGGCCTGAAGTTCCTGGGAGAAGGCCAGCAGCGATTCGGCCTGCTTGGTGCGGGCAATGTTCGAGGCGCCTTGGCCCTTGTCCGTGTCGTCCGGTGTTGCTGCTGAGCCTTTGGACTTGAAGTGGTTCACGATCGCGATGAACTTCTTGTCATCGTCTCCGCCCACCGGCTTGAAAACCTGGGCCAGGGGCTTGCGGGCACTTGCGAAAGCCACGGTGTCATTGTGAATGATGGACTCGCCCACGGGCTCGGCCACAGCCTTCTTGTAGATGAACGCGGTACGGATCATGTCTTCATCGCTCAGCGGGGGAGCGTTGGCGGGTGTGCGCACGTAGTCCCACACGCCCGGCGTCTTGACGTTGAGGGCGTCCACCAGTTTGGACAGGGCGTCGTCGCGGTTCTTGCCGAACTGCGCCGAGTTCTCAATCTCTTCAAGGGATACGACGTCGGCGCCGGACTTGGTGATGGCGGCGACGATCTTGTTTTGCTGGCGTTCGAAGTTCTCTGCATTGGCGGCACCGCGGGCGTTGCAGCCCTCCTTGACCGTGATCGGGTTGCCGTCGCGGTCGGTGTAGAAGACACAGCCGTACAGTTGGTCACCGGTGGTGGGGAAATAGTTCAAAACGTTGAAGGAAGCCAGTTTGAGGTTGCCTCCAACATCCGCGGGACCGTCCGGCCGGGTGGTGGCGAAGCTTGCAGGCTGGACGGAGTCAGCGTTGGCCGCAGTCAGCGCGGTGAGGGGCTGGAACTTCCAGGAGTTGTTGCCGTAGCCCAAAATCACGTCGGTCCGGAACTTAGCCGGCGAGCCCACCCGGACGGGGTCTGACGTTGTCAGATAGGGCAATGGCTGGGCTTTGGTGGTGGCGTCCTTGAGGAAGTTGGTGGACGCGCCGTCGTCGAGCTTGATGCCGCGCAGGGCGTTGTCCGCCACTACAGCCGCGTACTCGGGTGAGCCATAGGTGGCTACCGCCGTCGGCTGTACCAGCGGTGATGTCCCGGCCGCGAGGCCGATCTCGCCGTACTGGTTCAGGGAGTAGTTGTCCGTCACCGTGAAGTCACCCTGCGGAGCCAGGAGCATGCCCTCCAGGCTTTCCCGCGCGGCCTCGTTGGCAGGCAAGGTGAACGGAGTGGACTTGACCTCCGGTGCCGCCTCGGTGAGTTTCTTCAATCCTGCAGCTTCAACGGTGAGCTGGGTCTGGTTGGCGAATTCGCTGACCACACCGGTGAGTTGGAGGTAGTCGCCGGGTTGGACCGTGGCCGTCGTCGAGGGTGAATAGACGAACAAAGCGTCCGACGCCGTCCTGGCCGCCCCCGCGCTTTCACCTCCGGTTCCGGGGGTCTGGACGAAGTAGCCGTTGAAACCGCCGGTTGCGTAGACGGCCGTAACCTTGCCGCTGGTGGTCACGGTACTGCCAACGAACGGACTGGCTGGGCCGGTGCCCTGAATCTCGGCAATGGCTTTGACTCCCGGTTCCGGTTGGGGATCAACCGGTGGAGTCCCGCCGCCGGTGGAGGCCGTGGGAGTGATGGTGGCGTTCAGGCTGAAATCAGCGGCGTTGGAGTCGGTGTCCACACCGTTGGTGCGGTTCAGGCTCTTGACGTCCGCGTTGGTGGTGGGTGCGGTGGCTGCCGCGGTCTCAAAGGTATTGGACGTCCCATAGCCGAGGAGGTCGGCGATGGCGGCGTTGCCCGTCACCGAACCCGCCGGAAGGGGTGAGACTGCGCCTGGCTGCTTGGCGAGGATCAGGGTTCCGGCTGATCCTCCGGGGTTCAACGTGCCGGTTGCCTGAACATCAGCAGCGGGCAATTCCGGCGCCGTGGACGTACCGCTGTTGGTGGCGCCCTTGACGAGGAAGTACCCCTTCGGAGGAATGCTGCCGGCCAGGGGAGTGATCCCTGTGGGCGCAGCTGTGCCTGTGGCGGACCGGTACTGCAGTGACCAGCCCGCCAGGCTGACCGGTGCGTCCGAGGAGTTGTAGAGCTCCACGAACTTGTTTTTGAAGGCGGCTCCGCTGCTCCCGCCGCTGAGATAGGCCTCGTTGATCACCACCGGCGAGGTATCGGCTGCGGCAGGATCGTCCGCGGCCAATGCCGGGACGGCTGTCAGCGGGGCTGCGAGCAACCCCACGGACAGGACAGTTCCCGCAAGTAATTTCCAATGTTGTTGATGCATCCGCTCTAACTTTCATGAGGGAGCCCTGTAGGGCCCTGTGGACGACGTCCGCTGTCTTGTGAAGAGAACGCTCCGGAAGTTACTCCGGGGTAAAGCTGCCTCGGACCTAGCTGAACACGAACGGATGAATAGGAGGTGGACCGGGAGTAGCCAGCGGGTTTGCCTCAATCCGGCGGTCCACCGGACGCGCCCCCCTCGGAGTTGAGGGGCGCGCCGTACTGGTAAATCTGGAGTGGACTCAGGCCGCCTGGCCCAGTTCCTGGATGACCCTGAAGACCGCCCCCGTGGGATCTGCCAGCGTGGCCAGCCGTCCGAACGGGGTGTCTTCAGCGGGCTGCGTGACCGTGGCACCAAGGGCCGTGGCTTTTTCAACGCTGGCGTCTGTGTCTTCCACCGCGAAGTAGACGCTCCACATGGAGGGGACCTGTTCAGGCAGGAAGCCGGAAGCATCCATGATGCCTGCCTTGGACTGATCTCCGGCACCCAACGTGATGTAACGGAAATCCGGGGTGTCACTCATAACGGAGGTCTCCCACCCGAAGACCCGCTGGTAAAAGGTGACAGCTGCCTCGTAGTCCTTGGCAAGAAGTTCATGCCAAGCCGGAGCTCCTGCTTCCGCCGCTAGTTCGAATCCTGTCATTTCGCCGAACTGCCACGCACCAATGGCAGCGCCTGAGGCATCTGCGTACATGGCCATGCTGCCTTGCTCCGGGACCTCCATGGGTGCCAGGAGCACTTGGCCGCCGTTGGCCGCTGCCGCTTCGGTGGTTGCTGCGATGTCGTCCGTGCGCAGGTACGTGGACCAGAGGTCAGGCATGGCGCCCATATCCGCCTGCTTCTCCATGATGCCTGCAACCATCTTGCCGTTCTTGGACGCCGTGATGTAGCCGCCATACTTTTCCTGGTCCCCGGTTTCATAGGTCCAACCGAACAGGGCGGTGTAGAAAGCCTTGGCTTTTTCCGTATCGGAGGTCATGAGGTCTATCCAGCAAGGGGCACCGGGAGTGATGTCAGGCTTAGGCATAGGTGAGGCTCCTGTTATTGTTCCGCGGCCAAAACCGCGGCGGATGTCTGCGGTGTGGAGACAAAAAGAACACTATGCGGGGCCTCTGACAGTTTCAATGATCTTCCGGTTGCCAGTTCTCACTTCCGCGCTCCAACCCTTGCCGCAGACACAGAAATGCCCCGGGTCCTGGAACCCGGGGCATTCTCTCTGCGGAAGGTAAGGGATTTGAACCCTTGGTACGGGGTTACCGCGAACTGGTTTTCAAGTTTTTTCGGATAAGTCCTGCCTTAGTTCGTTGCAGTCTGAAACGGCTGATTTCATCGGAATCTAGCGGCCTCGACCGGGACACACTTCTCAGCTGTATGGGCAGGCATAACGGCATTGGAACGATACGACGGCGACCCGAAACTCAGCACTATCGTCGGTTACGCGATGGCTGTTGGAGCGAAAGTTACAATCGATGCTGCGGATGGACTTCGATGGGCTGAACAAGAGCGTCGGCGTTCGGCTTGGTCTGGGCTCCGCGTCGAAGAACCTCAGAAAGCAAAAGCCAGCAGACCGATCGAGATGCTCCCGACGCCATGAGCTTGGGCGCGATGCAGTGACGACGAGTAAAGCTCCTAAACTGGCCAGCATATTCTCCGGCGGCCTTAGCATCATGCAGGTAAGCAGTGAGTTCCGCCCAGGCGCGGAAGTTCACGTTTCTTGGCCTATCCGACTGCTTGAGATCGTGGCCGGCAAGTACCTTGCCGCCGGCCAGTTACGGGTGGAGGGTAAGAACGCACGCGGATGTGTCGATGTAACCGCCAACGTCACCCTTTCAAATGATCTCGTTGACGGGGGTGGCAGCGCCATAAAGAGGGCCTTCCCCGATTCAGCACTGAACCAAGTCTCTACGACATGGCAGCTGCAGCTCTCCGCACGGTTCTCGGCCTGACATCTGCCGATTTACGTGTATCCCCAGAGACCCTAGAAACCGCCAACGTCACCCTGTCGCACGACGAACTCCAAGAGGTTCGCAAGAAATCCGAAGATGCGTGACGGCCCTTCCTTGCTCGCGGGCGCCTGCAGCACTCAGCTGTAGGACCGGCGCCAGTCACTTCCGCTTCTTCAACTCCTGCGCCATCTCGTAGTAGGACTTGAGGCGCGGAACTGGCGTGGAGAACCCCAGACGCCTTGCTGATAATTGAGCTGAGCCGGGCAGTCTGCACGCAGAGCGTGGATCTCGTCCCAGTCTTGACCTGTGATGCGCCGGCCACCCTCTGATGCTGGCCGGCGGCATGAGCATCTACGAGCTCTCCGGACGGCTTGGCCCCGAGGTGCCCAAACGACGATTGACCGATACTCTCACCTTGTCCCGGACTACCAAATACGGGACGGCCGGGGATAACGCAAAATGACCCCACCCTTCGTGGGTGGTGGTGCCATTTCGGTTCCCTATGTGTAGCGCGCTTGCACTCAGGGAAAGCGCGCTATTCATCGCGTGGCCCGGCCAGGGTTCATTGGCCCTGCTGGTGTGATAGGACCGAACGAGGATGAGGGTCACTTCAGCGGGTTACTTTGGAGTCGGAGAAGAGCTGGGCTTGGGAGGCAGCCCGTAATTCTCTGGGTACAGCTCCTTGTAGATTGCGGTTTCGTCTCCCGCGACGCAGGCGCTGTTCATTTCGAGGCTGGAGCCTTTGGTGTTGGCGGTGAAGGACAGGAGATGTCCGCCGTTCTCGTTGGCGTAGAGGCGGATGAGGCCTGGGTCTCGGGGGTTGGTTTCGGTTCGCGTGGTGAAGCCCTTTGATTCCCAGAACGTTTTGACGACGTTTACTGACGACTCCAGGTCGAGGGTCTCCATAGTCTGGCTCATATCGCTGTAGTTCACGCCGTCTCGCCCGTCGGGTGTTCTGCAGTCGATGTTTCGAAGGTTTTTGTCGGCCCATTTCTGGGGTCCGATGGCTTGCTGGGTTTCTGTTTTGAAGGCGCGCAGGTCCGCGAGGGCTTGTTTGAGTTCTTCGACCTGGGCTTTGACGGTTGCTGGATCGCTGGGATTGTTTGAGCCGATCATGGGGTTCTCCGTGGTAGCGGGCGTGCACGCGCTCAGTGCTATGGCCGCGAAGACCAATGCAGCGAGGATGCGGGCGGCATTGTGTCTGGTCTGGGGTTCATGGGGCATATGGTTCACTTTCCCTGAGTTGTTCAACAGCCTGCAACTCCAAGGGGAGAGACGACTGAGGCCGCGTGCCTGGCAGGATACGATCTCCTTTGCCGGTGGTTGTGAGGGCAGCTTCATACAGGGCGGTGGTGTCCTGGTCAAGGTACCCGTAGCCACCCTTGCCTGGTCCGTGTACCAGCGTGTTGTGTTCGGTGGTGCCGTGATATTCGATCCCGTCGATGGTGGCCGCCTCTGATGAGAAGACTTTGGCGCCAAAGTATTCCCCGCGAGGATCTTGGCGTTGGAAGCGACCCATTTTCGCAAGTCCATCGCCTGCGGCTTCTGTGATGTAGACCCGCCCTACAGGGATGTGGAGCTCTCCAGCGCTCCGGATCTCTTTCTCTATTCCGGCGGAGCCGAGCATCGTGAAGGAAGCAACGTTCAATGCCGCGGCGGCAAGGGCGTCGGACGTCACGGTGGTGCCGTAGGAATGGGCCAGTACGTTCAAGGTCTCCGGGGTCCTGTTGCCCAAACCCTCTCTGACGGCGTTGAACCCCTGGAGGTCCGTGACGAACCGGCCGGCGCCGGCCCGGGCGGCGTCGCCGCTGTTCACGGTCGGAACAGTGGGCGGTTCGTAGTTGATCCACGCCACCACCGCAAACGACTTACCCGGCTCGTTCTGGCTTTGCCGCAATTGGAGGTTCGCTGCGTTTTTCGCCCAGTCGTTGAAGCCGCTTTGGGGTGTGATGTCCATGCCGGACACGGCGTAGGTAACGTTCTGCGCCGTATCAGGGTTGCCAGCAGAGACCTGTGCTTTCGGTGAGCCGTGGGTGAGGTCAAAACCGAGCAAGACGGCAGCACCCGACACTCCGGCCCTTGCGAGGGCATCACCGATACCATCCAGTGCTTTCTGCTGCGTTTGCAGCCGTGTCCACGCCGGGTTGGTCACGGACAGGCCTTGGCTGGTGGGCAGGAATGGAGGCGTCCGGGCGAGTTCGGCGGTGATGCGCTCCTGCTCTGTGGCGAGGCGTAGCACGTTGGCTTCATTCCGGGCGGTCGTGGTGATGCCGTTCAGGTTCCCAATGACTCCCGGGAGGGCTTCGATCAGGAGCAACTGAGCCGCGCCGGGTTCAATTACCCCGTCGACGATTGTGTGGCCGAGGCCGGCCCACCACTTGGCTATCACCACAGGATCCAGCCCCGGTTGCTCAAGAAGCCCCTGAAGGCGATCCTTGTTCGCAGGGACTGCCAGCCAGGCCTTCAGCTGTGCGGCATTCAAGGCCCCAACGTCGCTCAAGCCGACTTGCCCGGGTGGTGCGTACAGTATGAGGGCGCTGTTCAGCACACCGTCAGCCAAGGAGCCGCCGCCGGCTGTTTCGAATGCCGTGGCGATCTGCTCAAGCCACGCCGCGTCAGCGACGTTCTCAGCCAGCAGCTGCTCGAAGCCAGTCACAAACGACTCCGCCTCGACGTTCACCCAGGAACACGCTGAGGTGAATCCGCTCCACGCGTTTCGGATTCTTCCCAACTCCGCGTCCAGGATGTTCGCTGCGGCGCGGGACTGGGACACGAACCCGCGCAGCTTTCCAGGATCAGACGAGCTTGTTCCGCCTCCCGATCCACCGGCAAACCGGGGCCGGTCGCGTGTGGAAAACTCCGCCGAAATCGTTGGCGGCGCAACCCGCGTTTCCTCGGGTTTTGGATCATTTACTGTGCTCAGCAGGGCCGCCGACTGGCGGGCCGGGTCGAGGGACGCCAGTTCCTGTTCACGAACATCGGCGCGTTGCCTCCAGGCGGTGAGTTTCTTTAGCCTGGACTTCTCCTCCCGTGCTTTGAGCTTCGCTTGCCGGACGTCCTCCGCCAACATCGCGAGAACACCGGCAAGCCTGGCCCGGTCGTCAGCCCTGATGGCACAAGCCTGGGTAAATAGCTGCGCGTATCCGCCTTTGAAGTCCTCCACGGCATGATCCATGGTCCCGTCCAGGAACCCACCCTCACCACGCAGAACCTGATCCGCTGAATCAGCAGCACTGATCAAAGCGTCCGCAGCGCCATCATCAAAGACAATCCCGACGGCCGCGCCGTGCTCAAAGGTAGAAGTGATGCCCGTCCCCCACAAAAGCGAACAATTAATCCAATGAATAGCATAACCCGTGGAAGTGTGCCAACGGACTCCACAACTGCAGGACTTTAGGATGGTCTAATGCCCGATGAAATCAATTAGCGCCGGTTCCTGACGATTGAGCAGGTGGCGGCAGAAATGGCAAGTGAGATTCAGATCCGTGCCATGCACAAAGCTGGCCAGCTCAAGGGCACCAGGTCGGGGGCCGTAATGTATGGCGCTTCGGACGCCAGGACCTCGAACACTTCATCCAGGACGCCTACCGACAAGTCGGAGAACGAACCGCCGCTGGCAATCTCGATGAGGATGCCCGGTAAGCAGATTCTGGAACAGTGGGACGTTGGCAAAACTGAGCTTCGATTTGGAGCGCGGCATTCCTCGACCAAGCACTCTTTGGTTGCCAGACGGACCTGATTCCTGGGCTGGGAGTGCTCGCGGGCTTGGTCGGCTCGAAGCGTCTGGTGGGGACAGTATCCGACTGTCCTGCTAACTGGGGTTTATCCTTGATTCATCCCGAGCCGTGGTACCCGAGTGAAGGACGTGGGAAGCATGAGAAAGCCGATTCTTGGGAACCAAGGCGACAGCGGCACCACTACTCTGGTACTCATCAGCGAACACTAGCAATAACCTCCAGCCAATGGACCGATCCCCAGAACAGACCACGGTATGCGTCGACGAAGGCGGCTCTAGCCTTTGATTCAGCGCCCGGGCGAGGTTGCCGGTCTTCGACTCAATCAGCGTCGTCTTCGGGTCGCTGCCCACGACGAGGGCGACGTTGCGTTCTCCACTGTCTTCACCTCGACGTGCAGGCCGTCACGGTAGGCGACTTCGTTCACGGGCGCCGAAGTCTGGGCTGCCGCAAGGACCTTTTCAGCGACTTCCTTGCACATCTGGGTCACTCCGGCTGATTTGCCGATTTCCTCAAAGAACTTGTCGTTGAACTCCATCAGCCCACCACCTTCTCGATGCGGAACTCCGCACCTGGACGCCATCCGGTGAAGGCGTTTTATCCAGTCAGCGTTTTGGCCTGTCACGTCCCATAGACCAGAGCTTTTTCGGACTTCGCGATGGACTCGATGCGGTTCTTCAGCTCTAGCGCCTCGGCGCCTTTCGATTAGATGTCCGAGGCTTCCTGGGTGCGTCCCGGCCGGTCAGGAGGGTGCGCTTACATGACCTGCGGCACGGCACTGCATCGTTGACGATCGCGGCTGGTGCCGATATCGCCATTGTGTCGAAGGTGCTACGTCACTCCACGATCAAGCTGACTGTAGATTCCTACGGCCATTTACTCCTGGGCGTGGGGGAAGAAGCGGCGGACAAGCGTGCCGCGCTCATCCCGTGCAACTCTTGGAGGAAAACCAGCGGCCACGGATCGGCCACAAACTGACCTGAAGATACGCAAAAGGCCGGCCAAATCAATCCCGCGGATTGACTCAACCGGCCTCAGACCCGCATAAATGCTCGGTCTACGCGGAAGGTAAGGGATTTGAACCCTTGGTACGGGGTTACCGCACACTGGTTTTCAAGACCAGCTCCTTAGGCCGCTCGGACAACCTTCCTCGCCTAGTAGTGTTTCATAGGGAGTTGGCTGTTCCAAAACATCACGTCTTCCAGCCCCTGCCCCGGGGTCCGGAAGACAAGCAAGAAACCGGGAGTTCGTCATGAAAGCCGTCTACATCTCAGAGCCGGGCGGGCCCGAAGTCCTCGAAATCCGCGAGGTCCCTGCTCCGGTGCCCGGCGAGGGCGAGGTCCTGATCGACGTCGTGGCCGCGGGGTTGAACCGTGCGGACGTCCAGCAGCGAAGAGGGTTCTACCCGCCGCCCCCGGGCGCATCGGAAGTACCAGGCCTGGAGGTTTCCGGCCGCATCGCCGCGTTCGGTCCCGGCGTCACCAAAGCATTCTCCGTGGGAGACAAGGTGGTGGCATTGTTGTCCGGCGGTGGCTACGCCCAGCAGGTGGCAGTCCCGGCGGAGCAAGTACTGAGGATTCCCGACGGCGTGGACCTCATCACAGCGGCAGCCCTGCCGGAAGTCGCTGCCACCGTGTACTCGAACCTGATCATGACCGCACAGCTGCAACCCGGCGAGACAGTGCTCATCCATGGTGCAACCGGCGGCATCGGCACCATGGCCATCCAAATGGCCAAAGCCTATGGTGCAAAGGTGGCAACCACGGCCGGAACTGACGAAAAAGTCGGCACGGCCAAGGCCTTCCTCGGCGCCGACATCGCCATCAATTACACCGAAGAAGACTTCGCTGAAAGCCTCAAGGCACGCAACGGAGGCAAAGGCGCGGACGTGATCCTCGATGTCGTGGGTGCCAAGTACCTGCAACAGAACATCGATGCCCTCGCCGACTACGGGCGACTCATCGTCATCGGCCTGCAGGGTGGCACCAAGGCGGAGATCAACCTGGGGCAGCTCCTCAGCAAACGCGCCGCCGTCATCGGCACGGCCTTGCGGCCGCGCCCCGTGTCCGAGAAGGGCATCATCATGTCCGCAGTGCGCGAGTCAGTGTGGCCGATGATCTCTGACGGAAGGATCAGGCCGTTGGTGGCCAAATCGTTCCCCTTGGAGCAAGTTCGCGAAGCACACCAGTACTTCGACTCCGGCGAACACGTGGGCAAGGTATTGCTGCTCCTCTGATCGGCCCGTTCACCTGCGTCCATCCGTCCCACTGCAGCGAGGAGCCACATGTCCATCCGGCACAGCCTGCTGGCCCTGCTCCAGGACCAGCCGCGCTACGGCTACGAGCTGCGTGTCGAATTCGAGGACCGTACAGGGGCTGCCTGGCCGTTGAACATCGGGCAGGTCTACACCACCCTGGACAGGCTTGAGCGCGACGGTCTGGTCAGCAAAGACGGCGACGACGGCGGTGGGCACGTCATCTACAGCATCACTGGCGCAGGGGCTGAGGAAGTCGCGGCCTGGTTCGCCGGTGCAGTGGACCGGGGCAATCCTCCACGGAACGAAATCGCCATCAAGTTGGCGCTCGCAGTGACGCTTCCCGGCGTGGACACCTCCGCAGTGATCCAGTCCCAGCGCGAGGTCTCGGTCAAGGCCCTGCAGGAGCACACACAGGCCAGGAAAGCGGTCTCGGCGAGCCAACGGTCCTCCGATACTGCCTGGCTCCTGGTGCTCGATTCCTTGATTTTCCAGGCTGAAGCTGAAGTCCGCTGGTTGGATCTCTGTGAGGCCCGCATGGTCCAAGGCCAGGTAAACGGGGGATCGAGCCAGCAGGCTCCGCCTCGGCGGGAGGGCTGACGTCCGGCGCAGGGTAATGACCGTTCACCGCGTACCTGCAGACGTTTGCCGTGTGCCGCCCTATCCTGTCCGTGTCGGTTGTTAAGGTGAGGAGAAGTACCCGACGCAGCGGCCCCCACCGCAACATTCGTCACCGCAGCAGTTCTCAAGGAGGAGATATGGGCAAGATTTCTGACCAATCCAAGCTTGCGGAAGGATTGGATCCCACGCTGCCTCCTCCGGCTGTGGAGGACTCCGTGCGTGAAGCGGAGGAACGCAAGTGGACCCCGTTCAAGATTGGTCTCTGGATTGCTATCTCGCTGTTGGGAGCGGTGGCGTGGTTCATGCTCGCACTGGTGCGCGGCGAAACCGTCAATGCCATCTGGTTCGTTTTCGCGGCCGTTTGCACCTACTTGATCGGCTACCGTTTCTACTCCAAGGTCATTGAGCGTTACTTGCTCAAGCCGGATGACCGCCGCGCTACTCCTGCTGAGTACAAAGCGGATGGCAAGGACTACGTCCGTACTGACAGGAACGTGTTGTTCGGGCACCACTTTGCCGCCATTGCCGGTGCCGGGCCGCTGGTGGGACCCGTCATCGCGGCTCAGATGGGCTATCTTCCCGGCACTATCTGGATCATCATCGGCGTCGTTCTTGCCGGCGCGGTGCAGGATTACCTGGTCATGTTCTTCTCCATGCGCCGCGGTGGCCGTTCACTCGGCCAGATGGCCCGGGAGGAACTCGGCGTCATTGGCGGTACGGCAGCGTTGGTAGCCACGCTGCTCATCATGATCATCATTGTGGCCATCCTTGCTCTGGTAGTGGTCAATGCCCTGGGTGAAAGCCCGTGGGGTGTGTTCTCGGTGGGCATGACCATCCCCATTGCGTTGTTCATGGGTGTCTACCTGCGATTCATCCGGCCGGGCAAGGTGATGGAGGTGTCCATCATCGGCTTCGTGCTCCTGATGGCAGCCATCATTGGTGGCGGCGCCGTCGCAGGAACGGAGTGGGGTGCGGCCTTCTTCCACCTGGACAAGGTCACCATTGCCTGGGGCATCATCATCTACGGCTTCATCGCCGCCATCTTGCCCGTCTGGTTGCTTTTGGCTCCCCGTGACTACCTCTCCACGTTCATGAAGATCGGCGTGATCGTGATGCTTGCGCTCGCCATCATCGTGGTGCGCCCGGAGATCACTGTCCCGGCGTTCAGCGAATTCGCCGGCAGGGAAAACGGCCCCGTGTTCTCCGGTGCCCTGTTCCCCTTCCTGTTCGTCACTATTGCCTGTGGTGCCCTCTCCGGATTCCACGCACTTATTTCCTCAGGCACCACGCCCAAGCTGATCGAGAAGGAGCGGCAAACCCGCTTCATCGGCTACGGCGGCATGTTGATGGAATCCTTCGTGGCGATCATGGCCTTGGTAGCCGCGATCTCGATCGACCGTGGAATCTACTTCGCCATGAACGCGCCTCTGGCCCTGACCGGCGGCACTGTGGAGTCTGCAGCGCAGTGGGTGAACAGCCTGGGCTTGGCCAACGTGAACATCACCCCTGACGTGCTGGCGCAAACCGCGAAGGACGTGGGCGAGGAAAGCATCATTTCCCGTTCGGGCGGCGCCCCTACACTGGCTGTCGGTTTGGCGCACATCATGCAGCAGTTCATTGGCGGACCGGGAATGATGGCTTTCTGGTACCACTTCGCCATCATGTTCGAGGCACTCTTCATCCTTACCGCCGTAGACGCCGGAACCCGTGTGGCCCGGTTCATGCTCCAGGACTCCATCGGCAACTTCATTCCCAAGTTCAAGGAAGCCTCATGGCGTCCAGGGGCCTGGCTGTGCACAGCCATCATGGTGGCAGCGTGGGGTGCAGTGCTGATCATGGGTGTCACGGATCCACTGGGCGGCATCAACACGCTGTTCCCGCTGTTCGGCATCGCCAACCAGTTGCTGGCAGCCATTGCGCTGGCTGTGTGCCTGGCCATCACGGCCAAACGTGGAGTGTTCAAATGGTTGTGGATCGTGGCAGTTCCGTTGGCGTTCGCGGCCGTAGTGACCATCACCGCCAGCTTCCACAAGATCTTCTCGCCGGTTCCGGCAGTGGGTTACTTCGCCAATAACCAGGCGTTCTCCAAGGCTCTGGCTGATGGGAAGACGGAGTTTGGCACTGCCAAGACCGTCGCCGCCATGGAAGCCGTGGTCCGCAACACCATGATCCAGGGCGTGCTCTCCGTGATCTTCGTGACGCTCAGCATCATCGTGATCGTTGCCGCACTCCTGGCAACCATCAAAGCAATCCGCGCAGGCGGCGGCCAGGATCATGAAGACCCACCCGTTCCTTCCAAGGTGTACGCACCGGCAGGGCTGTTCCCCACCACTGCGGAGAAGAAGTTGCTCGCAGAATGGAACGCCCTCCCTGCGGAGAAACGGACTCAGAAGGCCAGTCACCACTAATGAACGGCACCACTCATGAAAGACCTTGCTGATGAATACCGTGGTTAGGGGCCTTCGGGGCTTTGCCGCCTACATGGGTTCGCTCATGGGTGCTGATGCTTACCGGAAGTACCTGGAGCACTTCGAAACTACCGGCCACTCCGGTCCTGCCATGACCGAACGCGAGTTCTGGCGGGACCGGATGGATCGGCAGGACAGCAACCCCCAGGGCAGGTGCTGCTGAGGTCAGCATCCGGGACGAAGTTTCGCTACGAACGAAGTCCAAAATCAGGGCTGGGACAGGGGTTGGCGTGAAGCTCGTGAGAGTATGAACGGATGAGCGATCTGAACAAGATTCAGCCCAAGGATGAGGCTTCGGACGACACCCCCGTGGAGGGAACCACGCTGGACGAGGGCCTTGAGACGCCCGGGGGACAGCACCCGTCGGCGGATGAGGTGGCGAAGGACGCCAAACCCAAAGGCAACCTTCACGAACTTGTTGATGAGCCGGCCAAGGTGATGAGGATCGGCACCATGATCCGCCAGCTCCTGGAGGAAGTTAAAGCCGCGCCGTTGGACGACGCCGCCCGCGGTCGCCTTGCCGAGATTCACGAGCGGTCCATCAAGGAACTCGAGGATGGGCTGGCTCCGGAACTCATCGAGGAACTGGAACGCATCAGCTTGCCTTTCCCTGACGAGAAAGCGCCCTCCGATGCGGAGCTTCGCATTGCGCAGGCGCAACTGGTTGGTTGGCTGGAGGGCTTGTTTCATGGCATCCAGGCTGCCATTGCCGCGCAGCAGGCTGCCAAAGAACATGCGGCCGCGCAGATGCAGCTCCGTCAGCTCCCGCCGGGGACTGTCATTGCGCCGGGCATCGTGATTGGCGAGAACGGTCAACCGCAGAGGGCGGCAGCACCCGGTGCACCTGGTGCTCCCAACCAGGGCCGCAGGGAAGATCCCGATCACGGCCCGGGTCAGTACCTCTGAGTTCGCAGGTGGGTTTCTTTGGGGCCGTCCGGCAGGGGCGGAAGGACGATCTGGAGCTGGGCAAGGGGCTGTGGCGCCGCGCCCATGACCGTTTTCACCGGGGACTGGACCGGTACCACCAAGTCCTTGAGGGCGTTGATGATGAGCAGCTCTACAACGAGCTGGTGCAGATAGCCAACGAGTTGGCCGAATTATCCTCACGTGTGAGGACCATCTGCGTTGAGGCGCAGAAAAGGTCTCCGAGTGACGGACTGGATGTCCCGGGTGCACTTGCCGGTGTGCACCGCGCCCTGTCCAAAGCGGGCAATTCCTTGGCGACCACTGCTGAGGCTGCGGCCATGTTGAGGTTGGCGGTAGGGCCCGTTCCTGTTGGCGCATTATCGGTGAGGCGCAGGGCGGAGTCGGTCTTCGAGCAGGTTGCCGACGCGGAGCGCCAACTGGGCGCCTGAGGCTCACTTCACTTAATGGCAAGCGCATGCAACTACCCGCGCGCGCCCTTATTCCCTGTATGCAAAAAGTTACGCGCATAGCTGATCTGCGTAATATTCCGCGCTTTTGGTGGCGCGGGGCTGGCAGGATGGCAGACATGACTTCGTCACCAACACTTACTTTCAACGACGGCAACACCATCCCCCAGCTCGGCTACGGGGTGTGGCAAGTTGAAGACGATGTAGCCGAAAAGGTGGTGCGCCAGGCGTTCGAAGCCGGGTTCCGCCACATAGATACTGCCAAGATCTATGGCAACGAGGCAGGCGTCGGCCGTGCCATTGCCTCCTCCGGCCTGTCCGCCGAGGAAATCTTCATCACCACCAAGCTGTGGAACGCTGACCAGGGCTACGAGTCCACGCTGGCTGCTTTTGAGGAGTCCATGGACCGTCTCGGCCTCGAGACCTTGGACCTTTACCTCATTCACTGGCAGCAGCCCAAGCAGGAAAAGTACGTGGATACCTGGAAGGCACTGATCGAGCTCAAGAAGCGCGGCCGGGTCAAGTCCATCGGTGTTTCCAACTTCACCAAGGAAGGCCTGCAGCACATCATCAATGAGACCGGCGTTGTTCCGGCCATCAACCAGGTGGAACTGCACCCGTTCTTCAACCAGGCTGACCTTCGCGAATTCAATGCTTCCAAGGGAATCCTGACCCAGGCCTGGTCCCCGCTGGGCCAGGGCGGCGAACTCCTCGAGAGCGCGACCGTGGCTGAGATTGCTGCCAAGCATGACGCCACCCCGGCTCAGGTGGTCATCGCCTGGCACCTGGCCATCGGCAACGTGGTGATCCCCAAGTCCGTTACGGAGTCCCGCATTCAGGAGAACTTCGCTGCCCTGAACGTCACGCTGGACGCTACCGACGTCGAGGCCATCAACGGCCTGGACCGCGGTGCTGAAGGCCGCATCGGCCCGGACCCGGCAGTCTCCGACTTCGCCTAAACCCAAGCCTTTACCGGGTTGACCTCGGTGCCCCGTATCCTTCATGGGTGCGGGGCGCCTGCCGTTAACGCCCGGCACCTGCAGTTAACGCCCGACGTCGCTTCCCGCCTTCGCGACGCGTCGCCGTCGAAGTCCGTGATGAAATTGAGCGACGCAAACGGACGGGGTTGGCATGGTGGTGTTTGACGCATTGGAACGGCAGATTGTTGCTGCCCTGCAACTGGATCCGCGCTGCCCGTGGCGGAAGATGGCGGCCGTTTTGGGCGAAGCCGAACGAACTGTTGCCCGCAGGGGATCGCAGTTGTTGGAATCCGGTGCGGTGGCCGTGGTGGGGATCCGTCCCAGGCCGTCGGTGGTGCTGGTTGAAATGCGGTGCATGCCCGGGACGGTACGTGCCGCAGTCCACGCACTCGCGCAACGCTCGGACACCACCTTCGTCTACACCACCACAGGCACCGGGGACTGTGTGGCCGAAATACTCACGGAACCGGCGCGCATGGCAGAAGTCCTCTCTGATGAGCTGCCGGCCACCCTTGGTTTGCGCGATTCCACCAGTTATCCCGTGCTGCGGTACTTCCGAACCATCCGCGGTTGGCGGCCGGAGATTCTCACTGCAGACAAAGCCGAGGCACTCCGCTCAAACGTCGCCCAGGACTCGGGCGCCCTGGTGCCCCGGCAGGATTTGAGTCGTCAGGACAACGAACTTGTGGACGCACTGTGTGCCGATGGCCGGATGAGTTTTGAGGCTTTGGGCCGCAGGGTTGGCGTTTCGGAGGCAACTGCCCGCCGCCGTAGCGAATGGTTGCTGACCAATAACCAGGTCCACTTGAGGGCCATCGTGGAGCCCGCATCCTTTGGCCTTGGCGTTGAAGCGCTGCTCTGGATCCGTGCCTCGCCGCAACACGTCGAGCAGGTGGGGAAGAGCTTGGCTGAGCTTCCCACCGTCCGATATGCCGCGGCGATCGCCGGCAATTATCAGATCATGGCGGACGTGACCGTGGAGGACATGGCTGCCCTCTATCGTTTCATCACCACCTCCGCATGGGCACAAAACGCCTCCGGCGTGGACGTTTCCATCCTTCTTGATGCGCGGAAGCGTGGCGGCAGGGTTATGCGGTCACCGTCGTAAGGGGTGCCTGGGCTGCTCTGATAGCTGGCGCGACGGCGGCGTACCCCGTCCGCTGTTCGAAGGCGTGGCCGTAGCGGAGCAGCTGCATGTCTGTGTAATGGTTGCCGGCGAGCTGCAGGCCGATAGGTAGTCCGGCAGAGCTGAATCCCGCGGGAATACTGAGCACCGGCAGGCCGGTCGCGGACAGGAGGCAGGCTGAACGCATCCAGTCCAAGTACGTTTCTGACGCCGTGCCGGCAATGTCCGCGGGGTAGCGCAGCTTAGCGTCAAAGGGGAGAACCTGGGCGCAGGGGCTGGCGAAGAGTTGGTACCGCCCAAAGAAATCCTGAACACTCAATTCCAACCGGGTCCGGGCTGCCGCGGTCTCTATGACATCCCGCGCCGTCAGGGCGAACCCCTTCTCCACGTTCCAGTGGACTTCCGGCTTGATGACCTCACCGGCACGCTCCAGGATCGGTCCCAGCCCCGCGGCGAAGTCCATGGCACGGGTGTTGCCGAACACCAGGTCTGCTTCGCTGAAATCCGGGGTGGCCTCCTCAACTATCGCTCCGAGATCTTCGAAGATGGCCAGTTGCCGCTCAAGATGATCCACGATCTCAGGCTCCACCGGCACCCCTATGCCGAAGTCGCGCGACCACCCGATCCGCACGCCGCGCATGTCGGTCTCCAGGTTGGATCGAAACACTTCAGGGTCCAGCCCGGAAGGATGGGGAACGCGGGGATCGCTGCCGGCGGTCACGGACATGAACAAGGCGATGTCTTCCACGGTCCGGGCCATGGGGCCGGTTCTCCCCAGCCACGCGTGGGCGTTGACGGCGGACGGCATGGGGATGACCGCCGTCGACGGCCTGAAGCCCACCACATTGCAGAAGGAAGCCGGGATCCGGAGCGATCCGCCCATGTCGCTGCCGTCGCCGATGCTTTGGACGCGGGAGGCGACGACGGCGGCCACTCCGCCGCTGCTGCCGCCTGCGCTCAGGGTGGGGGCATAGGGGTTGGTGGTGGTTCCGAAGAGCTCGTTGAAGGTGTGCGATCCCGCGCCGAACTCGGGGACGTTCGACTTTCCGGTGGTGACCACACCGGCCGCTTTCAACCGCGCAATGATGAGGTCGTCGGCGTCGGGAACAAAGTCACGCAAGGCGAGGGATCCTTGGGTGGTGCGCATCCCGGCGGTGTTGTTGGTGTCCTTGTGCGTCATGGGAACGCCGTGGAGCGGTGGCAGGTCTGCTCCGGACGCCGTGAGCTGGTCGGCCCGGTGCGCCAAGGCGTGGGCGCCTTCCGCGTCGAGGGTCACCACAGCGTTGACCACGGGGTTGATCTCGGAGATGCGCTCCAGGTGTTCGGTCAACGCTTCGCGAGCGGAAACTTTCTTGTGGCGAATGGCTGCGGAAAGTTCGACGGCGGACAACTCGCCAAGGGTGTCAGACATGGTGCTCCTTTGCTGGATTGCTTCTGCCTGAAGTGTGCCGGGTCACATTGATGGGGGGGAAGTCCTGAATCAGCCAATGGCAAGCTTTGAACGATTCGGCCACAACTGAGGCTGATTTCGTCAGCTATTGTGTGTGATCCGGCTCATAGCAGAGGGTGTTGGTAACCCACTGGCCGATCTGGTCGTTGGGTAAGGATTTGCCCCACAGCGCCACATACCGCACAGCGTCGTCCGGATGCGGACTTGCCAAGGGGCCAACACCGGAGGTTCCCATGCACCAACCCCTGGCTCTTCAACCGCTCGCACCCAACGACTCAACCGACATCATGGCCATCGCCAACAATCCCGTCCTGTGGATCTGCGTGGCGGGCGTCTTCGGCGTGATCATCATTCAGTCCCTCATCTTCATGAAAGCCGCACGGCGGGCCGCTCCCTCCGTGGACATGAGTGCACGGGACATCAGGACCTCGTTCCGCTCCGGCGCTGTCTCGGCCATCGGTCCCTCCCTGGCAGTATCGCTGGTGGCCATCGCGCTGCTGGGTCTCTTCGGGGCACCGGCTGTGTTGTCCAGGATCGGCCTGATCGGTTCAGCTGCCTACGATGTTTCGGCCGCTGGCATCGCAGCAGGTTCCATGGGGGCCAAGCTCGGCGATGCCAGCTACACACAAAGTGTTTTCGCGGTGGCGTTCTTCGCCATGAGCATCGGCGGAGCGATGTGGATGCTTGCCACCCTGATCCTGACCCCACTGCTGCGCAAGGGCGACGCCAAGATCCGCTCGGTGAACCCGGCAGCCATGGCGATCGTCCCTGCTGCGGCATTGATCGGTGCCTTGTCCTGCCTGGGGCTCACCGAGCTGCCCAAATCGGCAATCCACGTGCTGTCCTTCGTGGTCTCCGCAGCGGTCATGGGCACGTGCCTGTTGCTGGCCAAGAAACTTGGCAAGAGCTGGTTGCGTGAATGGGGGCTTGGAATCTCGATCGTCATTGGCTTGGGCGCCGCACTGCTTGCTGTTGGTCCGGCCGCCGGCGCCTAAACGCGCTGCCGCAAGCTGACCCCTCGCCCGCAAGCTTCCGACGTCGTCATTTCCTGAACCCGACTCTCCTTGAGCCCGAAAGGAACACCCCTCATGTCTTCCATCACTTCTGCTCCAACCGCAAACAACACCGCCATGGCGGACTTCAGCCGCACCACGTCCCGATGGGGCCAGATCACCATGATCGCCGGCCTCCTGATTTCCGTGGCCGGTCCGCTCTACCTCGTTTTCGGTACGGGACTGGATATTGCGCCCGCCCAGCTGTGGATCGCCTTCGCGGCAGTGGCCGCAACGTTCGGCATCATCTGGATCGTGGAGCCCCTCACGTACTATCCCATCCTGGGCCCGGCCGCGATGTACCAGGCGTTCATGATCGGCAACATCTCCAACAAGCTCCTGCCGGCGGCGCTGATCGCCCAAACCAATATCGGTGCAAAGCCGGGCAGCAAGAGGGCGGAACTTGCCGCCGTCGTCGCTATTTGCGGCGCAGCGGTAGTCCACCTGGTCTCCTTGGCCATCTTCGTCGGTCTCCTGGGCAGCTGGCTGATCAGCGTCATCCCGCCCTCTGTCCTGCTCGTCACCCGGCTCTACGTGCTGCCCACCGTCCTGGGAGCCGTTCTGGTACAGGCCATCGTGTCCATGAAGCAGCCCCGCACCACCGTGTTCGCCCTGCTGGTCTCGGCCGTCGTCGTGTTCGTTGTGCTGCCGCTGGTACCCTCGCTCGCCATGGTGTCAACGGCCATCGCCGTGCTGGGCACCATCCTGCTGGCGTGGTTCTTCCGCGGAAAGGCCACCATTGCCGAAGCCAAACCGATCCACATCGAGTAGCAACTCCATCCAGACACGCCTCCAGCCCCTCCGCGAGAAAGACAACACCCATGACGTCAACAGTCGCAGCCCTTCAGCTCGATACCCACCAGACCGCCAAGCTCCACGCCCTGTACCGGCACCTTCACGCACATCCGGAACTGTCCATGCAGGAGTTTGCCACGGCCACGCTGATCGAAGAGCACTTGGACGGCCTGGGCATTGAGCATTTCCGCTGCGGTGGCACCGGGGTGGTGGGAATCCTGCGAAACGGTGACGGTCCCGTGGTGGCCTTCCGTGCCGATTCCGATGGCCTGCCCATCGAAGAGGCCACAGGGCTGGACTATGCCAGCACGGACACGGGCACATTGCCCGATGGCACTACGGTCCCGGTGATGCACGGCTGCGGGCACGACACCCACGTGGCCAGCCTGCTGGGTGCCGCCGAGGTGCTTGCCGGCAGCTTGGACGCCTGGTCCGGGACACTGGTGCTGATCTTCCAGCCCGGCGAGGAGACTGCCGCCGGTGCGCTGGCCATGCTCGACGACGGACTGTGGGACAAGGCGCCCCGGCCGGAAGTGGTGTTCGGGCAGCACGTCATGCCCCGCCCGGTGGGTACTGTTGCGATCTCCAGCGGGCCGGTGGCCGCGATGGCGGATTCGCTGAAGGTCACCGTTCATGGCCAGCAGTCGCACGGCTCGCAGCCGCAGGACTCCATCGATCCCATTGTCATGGCCGCGCACATGGTCACCCGGTTGCAGGGCATTGTGTCCCGCGAACTGGATCCGCGGAAGTCCGCCGTCGTCACCGTGGGCACGTTCCATGCGGGCCTCAAAGAGAACATCATCCCTGCCTTGGCCGAGTTCACCCTCAACATCCGAACCTTCGACGAGGACGTCCGAGGCCAGGTTCTGGCCGCCGTCCGCCGCATCATCGAGGCAGAGGCCGCCGCCTCCGGGGCACCGAAGCCGGACATCGAAGAAATGTACCGCTTCCCGCAATGCTTCAACGATCCCGACGCCGTTCCTCCGGTCCTCGAGGCCCTGCGGCTCGCGCTGGGCGCTGAGGCTGTCGACATCACCCCGCCCATGATGGGCAGCGAGGACTTTGGACATCTAGGCACGGCCATCGGAGTTCCGTCCGTGTTCTGGATGTTCGGCGGCACTCCCACGGCCGGGCATGACGGGCCTGGGCCGATCCCCGTCAACCATTCGCCGTTTTTCGCTCCCGAGCTGGAAGGTTCGCTGGCCGGGGGAGTCTCGGCCGCCGTCGCCGTGTTGTTGTCCCGGCTGGGCCACTAACTGCCGGCCCCGCCCTAGGATGGGGCCCATGGGGGAAATTGAAGATCTTTTTGAGGGGCCTGCGTCAGGATTGCCGGCACCGCTTTCGAACCAAGCTGTACTGAGTCGAAAGACTGCCGGGTACCTGCCGGCGGCGGAGGAAGAGGCTCCGGTCAGGCACCTTGCCGGATACGGGCCCTTCGTGGCGTTCTGCGAAGGCATGGGAGTTTCCGCTGGGCAGTTCGCCTCCGACGTGAGCGGGTTGTTGGCGTTCCTGCGCACCACCATCGCCGACATCACGGGCGACCCCCGCCTGAGCGGGGCCGCCACCATTTTCGTAGGAAACGTCATTGCTGCCATGCGCCCGGAAGCGCACTGGACAGTGATGGCGGACGGCTCCCGCGAAGTAGGTGCCCTCGGCATGACGATCACGGTGGACCGCTTGATGGAGGGTCTGCGGGAGGCCGACGACGGGATGGTGGCCGGCCTCCTCACTCACCTTGAGGAGTGGGCAGGTGACGAACCGGACGGTCCCACACTCCCCGCATTGCGGCCGGTTCCCAACGGGCGGGCCACCGAACTCTTTGTGCGACCGGACCTGGCCTCGCCTGTGTATCGGGGCGTTGACGGCAACGCGATCAACTACGGGAACAGATGGGGTTCCGATAGTCCACCCGAGGACTCCTACAGTGTTGAAACCCACAGTGAACGATTCGAAGGGCTCCACGAGGTGGCCCGCGCTTTGATCGAGTACCTGGAGAGCACTTACGACGTCGAAGTCAGCAGGGAACCGGCCCATGCGGCGGATGTGTCCATGAACGCCGATGAGGTGATGGACGTCGCGCGTCTGACACCTCGCGACCCGCTCGCCGCTCCGCTGACTTTCGTGTTGACGAGTTCCCCAGGGGTGGTTGTCCACGCCGGTGTGCTGCACGACTTCCCGTTTCCCATCTGCGGCTGCGACGCTTGTGACGAGACAGCTGAGAGCGAAGCATCCCGCTTGGAGACGTTGGTCCTTGGTGTTGCAGCAGGCGGTTACGGCGAACGCTACCCCGTGGGCCGGAAGAAGTGGGCGGAGTACGCGCTCTTCGCTGCAGACGGATCCGGCAACGAAAGCGGCTCTGGTCCTCGGGGAGCCACAACCGCTCAACTCGCCGCCGCTGAGGAACGGCTCCGAGCCGTCCCGGACGGGTGGAGGCCCTGGCCACTCAAGAGGAACGGGACGTCTACTCGTGTTGTGGGGCCAGGACCCGCCTAGCCGTGCCGCCGTTCAGTAGGTCGGCAGGTACACATCAAGGGTCTTGCGGGGGCTCATGGCCGCACCTGCAGCTTCGAAAAGCGCGGCACCAGGGCAACGTCGCGGCCCACGGCCCTGATGGCTTGCATAGCCACGACCATGGAGACGGCTTCGCCTGCTTCAAGGCGCACGATGGTTCCGCGGGTGACGCCCAGTTTCACAGAAAGATCGTGCTGGGTGAGCCCTGCCTCTTTACGTGCCTCAGCGATGGACCGCCCTAGGGAGGCCGCGTCGACAGCCCGGTAAAACGGTGTCAACTCATCGAAATGTTCCATATATCGATCATACGGCTCAACACTCCAAATGTCCTATATCTTGAACATTTCAAGGACTGGGGCGAATGTTCGGTATTTCCATCATCAGGCATGCGCGGACGGCTCTGTCTTGGACTTCGGCAAGCGAAAAGCCCCGCCGGTTCAACGAGCCGGCGGGGCTTTTTCTCTGAGCTTCCTATCAGAATCGAACTGATGACCTTTTCATTACGAGTGAAACGCTCTACCGACTGAGCTAAGGAAGCACCGCGTTCATCACCGGTTTCCCGGGCGATCACGCAAGACATAACTGTAATAGAGGCACCGTACCCGGGTCAAAACGAGGGCGACGGCGGCCGTTGCGGGGATGTTCACCCACGCGTCGGACCGGGTTCAGGCGGTGGTTTCCCGGTGGCCGGAAGCTGGGGAATCACCTGTAGCGGGGCACACCTGCCACAGCTATGAGCCTAAGGAGCCGCTTTATGACGGGACATGAGACAACCAGGCAAAGCCACGCACCCAACCGGCTGAGACTCGCCGTGGTGGATATGGTGGGCACCACCATTACGGACGACGGCCGGACTGAACGGGCCATGTCCCGGGCGCTTGTTGACCACGGGATTGAACCGGGAAGCACGCGGTTTGAGAGCATGCTCGGCTATGCACGGGACACCATGGGCCTCTCGAAGATGACTGTCTTCAACCACCTCTTCGATGACCCTGCCGTGGCAGAAAGCGCGAACAAAGTCTTCGAGAAGAGCTATGACGAGTTCATTGAAGACGGCGGTGTCCGCCCCATTGCCGGTGCGGAGGATGCCATTCTGTGGATGCGCGAGTCCGGCATGCAGATTTGCCTGGCCACGGGATTCGGCCGCCATACCCAGAACATGGTGCTTGAATCGCTCGGGTGGATGGGACTGGCGGACCTCAGCCTATGTCCCTCCGATGCCGGACGAGGACGGCCTTACCCGGACATGATCCTGACGGCGGTGCTCGCATTGGACCTCGACGACGTACGGGAGGTGGCCGTGGTGGGCGATACCAGCTCGGACATGCTCTCGGGCGTTCGCTCGGGAGCATCCCTCGTGGCGGGCGTCCTCACCGGTTCCCATTCCGAGGCGACGCTACGCGCGGCCGGAGCCACCGTCGTCGTCGATTCCATCAAGCAGCTCCCGCTCCTGGTGGAGAAGCGCGAAGCCCGGCACCTTTAGCACTTGAGGCCGTCCTGCGGCAGCTTGCCATCAACAAAGTAGTCGTCGACGGCGGTGCTGACGCACGTGTTCGCGCGGCCGTAGGCAGTGTGGCCCTCACCTTCCCACGTGACCAACGAAGCATTTTCCAGCTGCTTGCGCAGCGACTGGGACCACTCGAGCGGAGTTGCGGGGTCTCCGGTAGTGCCTACCACCACGATGGGTGCCGATCCGTTGTATTCCACGGGCGCCGGGGTACGGGTGCTGGGGTAGGGCCAGTCCTTGCAGTTGACGCCGCCGTAGGCAAAGAACGCGCCGAACGTGGGGGATTCCTGCATGAGGCGGACTTCCTCGTCCCGCATGGCGGCGGTATCTGTCACCATCGGGTAGTCCAGGCAGTTGATGGCTTGGAACGCGAAGGCGGAGTTGGAGCTGTACGTGCCGTTGGGTTCGCGGTCCGCGCCAAGGTCCGCCAGCCGCATCATCTGGGACGCGTCACCGGCAAAGGCACTGTCCAGCGCCTGAGTCAGGGCCGGCCAACTTTGGTCGTTGTACAAGGGCAGGATGAGGCCGTTGACGAAGTCGTTGGCGGTCACCAGCCGGCCGTCCTTGGCGGTCTGCGGGTTCTGGTCCACAGCCGTGATGAGGTCCCGGATTTCCTGGACACCGTTGTCAACGGAACCGCTCAGGGGGCATTGTTGCTGTCGCTGGCAGCTGGCCACATAGGTGCTCAGGGCTTTTTCGAAGGCACGCGCCTGGCCGGCCGTCAGCTCCTCGTTGGTGATCGCCGGGTCCACCGCACCATCAAGGACCACACGGCCCACGTTGTCCGGGAAGAGTGACGCGTAGGTGGAGCCCAGGAAGGTGCCGTAGGAGAAGCCGAGGTAGTTGAGCTTGGCATCGTTTGACACCGCACGCAGAACATCCAGATCCTTGGCAGCACTCACGGTATCTATGTGTCCCAGAACATCGCCGGTCTGCTGGGCGCACTGTTCAGCGAATGACTTGTTGAAGGCAAACGCAGCGGCCAGACCGTCGTCAGTATTCTTGCGGAACACCTTTTCGCGGGCGGCGTCACGCTCGGCATCGGTCATGCACGTCACCGGCGCGGAGCGGCCCACACCCCGGGGATCAAAACCGACCACATCGTAGTTGGCCCGCAACTTCTCTGTGAAATGAGTGTTGCCGGCGTCTTTGACGAAATCCACGCCCGAGCCGCCGGGTCCGCCGGGATTGACCAGGATGGACCCTTGCTTGTTGCCGGTGCTGGGCAACTTAATGACAGAAAGCGCGATGTCCCCGGAGGCCGGATTGCCGTAATCCTTGGGCACCTGAACCTTGCCGCAGTGGAAGCCATCCTCGCACGAGCTCCACTCCACCGACTGCGAGTAGTACTTCTCCAAGCCCTTGGGAGCTGAGGCTGCGATGGACGGATCCACCGTGCTGGTGGACGGCTGGGCCGTTGGAGCCGGCAAGAACGGAACGGTGCACGCGCTCAATACCAGCATGGACGCAAGCGCAACGCACAGTGCCGCAAACCCGCGGCGGGAGCTACGCCCCGCAGCGCCCCGGCCCACCAAACCACCACCCGCTGTGAACTGGGCAGACCGGTCCCGTGAAGGGGTACCGGCGGACCGGCGGGGTGCGGACTTCATGCATTCTCCTATTGCTGGATGAGGCTCGTGGCCATGGACTCGACCGCCAACAGCGGCGCCACGTTGGTGGTGGTAATTCGGACACGGGCTTTGTTGATGGCGTCCATTCGGGCGAGGGTGGTTTCCGGCGTTGAATGGCCCGCGTATTCTTCCAGTTCGCTCTTGAGTTCAACGTTGACCAGTTCCACAGCGTTCCCCAGCTGGATGATCAGGACGTCCCGGTAGAAGGACAGCAGATCCGTCAGTGTCCGGTCCAAGGAGTCGGTGATGGAGCGCTTGGCGCGCCGTTTCTGGTCGTCCTCAAGCTGCTTGACCTGGCTGCGCATGGAGGGAGGGAGCGTCCCGGATTCGGGAGCGCCCAGGCTCGCCAGCAGTGCGATCTTCTCCGCGGCGTCGCGTTCGTCGTTGGAGCTGTTGGCTTCCTCCGTAGCAATTTTGACCAACCTCTCGGCCATCATCACGGCCGCGGTAACGCCTCGAAGACCAAGCGGTATTCGAACAGTATCCAGCCGTCGCTGCCGCGCATCGGCGTCGCGGGCCAACCGGCGGGCGATCCCTATATGGCTTTGTGCAGCACGCGCCGCACGGTCTGCCAGTTGGCGTTCGACGCCGTCGCGCCTCACCAAAAGCTCAGCGACGTCAGCGGCAGGCGGCAGCCGCAGGCTCACAGGGCGGCATCGGGAACGGATGGTGACCAGGACATCGGCAGGGGAGGGGGCGCACAGCATCCAGATGGTCCTGGGAGTGGGTTCCTCAATAGCCTTCAGCAGAACATTGGTGGTGCGCTCGGCCATGCGGTCCGCATCCTCCACCACAATGATCCGCCACCGACCCGTAGCTGGCCGGTCACCGGCTTTGGAGACGAGCTCACGGGCCTCATCAATGGTGATGGTGACCTTTTCGGTGCGCACGAATGTCACATCCGAGTGGGTCTCACCGAGGATCGTGTGGCATGCCGCGCACTGGCCACAGCCACGCATGGTGACGTCGTCCTGCTCGCAGTTCAAGGCAGCGGCGAAGGCCTTGGCTGCGTTTGACCGGCCCGACCCCGGGGGCCCCGTGAAGAGCCAGGCATGGGTAAGCCCGGTTTCACCCTGCGCCGCCTGCTTGAGCTGGGCAACCACCGGTGCCTGGCCTTGAAGGTCGTCCCAGACGCTCACGGACGATCGCCCGGAACGGTTTCGCTCTGCAATGACTCAGGGGTCAGGGGCGCGCCGTTGGCAACGAGCAGTGACTCCACCCGCTCCAGGATCCGGGACGCCAAAGTTTCGATATCAGCATCGGCTGGCAGCACCAGATAGCTGGAGGGTGCAGCCGCTGCGAGGTCCAGGAAAGCGTGCCGGATGGCGGAATGGAAATCGTCAGGTTCGGACTCCAACCTGTCCTCGGTGGCGTCCCCGGCAGTCCGTCGGCGCCGGCCATCGGAGGGGTCGACGTCGAGCAGTACCGTCAGGTCCGGATGGAGGCCTTCAGTGGCCCACTCGTTGAGCGACAAAACGCCCTCGGCACCGAGTCCGCGCCCGGCACCTTGATAGGCGACGGAGGAATCGATGTAGCGGTCCGTGATGACCACTGTTCCCTCAGCAAGTGCAGGCCGAATCACCTGGCTGGCATGGGCGGCGCGGGCGGCCGCGAACATGAGGGCTTCCGTGCGGGGATCGATGGTGCCGTGTCCGTGGTCAAGGACCAGGGACCGCAATTTCTCACCAATGGGGGTGCCACCTGGTTCGCGGGTGCGCAGCACGGTGAGCCCCCGTGACTCAAGGGCGTCAGAGAGCCGGGAGGCTTGGGTGGATTTGCCCGCCCCGTCCCCGCCTTCGAAGGCGATGAAAAGGCCTGGGCTCTTAATACTCACTGGACTAGCCTACCGATCACCGGCATACGAGACGGCTTTTATCCACAGCATTGCCCGCGACTACGCTGAAACCATGAGCCTTTCCGATCAGCATGCCGCCGATTTGTCTCCGGAAACCGTTGTAGTTGCGGCCGGCCGCCCCGACCGTGCCCACGACGAGCCCGTCAACCCACCTATCGTCCTGTCCTCCACATACTTCGGAACAGGTTCATTGGGCGACGGAGATCGCGGCTACGGGCGCTACGCCAACCCCACCTGGGATCCCTTCGAGGACGCGCTGGCCAAACTCGAAGGCGCCACACTGCCCGGACTGCTCTACGCCTCCGGCCTGGCAGCAGTCAGCTCAGCGTTGTCCCTCGTACCCGCAGGTGGTGTGGTGGTGATGCCCTCGCACAGTTACGCAGGTTCCCTGGTCATGGCCACTGAACTGGCAGAGAAGGGCTTCCTGGAACTTCGAACCGTGGACATCACGGACACGGACGCGGTCAAGGCACTCATCAACCCCGCAACCGGCAAGAAGGCAGACCTGCTCTGGCTGGAAAGCCCCACCAATCCCATGCTCGGCATCGCCGACGTGCGGGCCCTGACTGAAGCCGCGCACTCAGTGGGCGCAATCGTGGTCACGGACAATACTTTCTCCACGCCTTTGGTGCAGCAGCCCCTCAGCCTTGGGTCCGACGTCGTGCTTCACTCGGTAACCAAGTACCTGGCCGGGCATTCGGACGTGGTCCTCGGCGCGCTGGTCACGTCCAATCCAGAGCTGCGCGCCACACTGCTCCATCACCGCATCATCCACGGCGGCATCGCCGGACCGTTCGAGGCCTGGCTGGCTTTGCGCGGCCTCCGCACTTTGGCGCTGCGGATTGAGCGCTCGCAGGCCTCAGCGGCAACCCTCGCCGAGCGCCTCAGCAGCCATCCCCGGGTGGAAACCATCCGTTACCCGGGCCTCCCCAGCGACCCCGGACACGAGCGCGCCAAGGTACAGATGAAGGGCTTCGGGTCCATCCTCTGCATCCAGATCGCCGGAGACGAACAGCGCAGTGGTGCCGACGCCGCCGACGAACTGGTCCGCGCGCTGCAGCTTTGGCTGCCTGCAACATCCCTGGGCGGGGTGGAGTCTCTGATTGAACGCCGACGCCGGCACACGGCCGAGCCGCTGAGCGTCCCGGAAAACCTGGTGCGCTTGAGCGTCGGTATTGAGAACGTGGAAGACCTTTGGTCCGACCTTGAGCAAGCGCTGAAGTCGCTGGACGGCTAGGCTAAAGGGCGTGGACGGAAAAATTTTGATCGGTTACGTTACCACCGGGGTTTATTTGATCCTTGGCGTGGTGGCCCTTGCCTTGGAACTGTGGGCCTTCGCGGACTGTTTGCGCCATAAGCCGACGCTTTTCGAGGCCGCTTCAAAGCGCACCAAGATGTTCTGGTTGGCGCTCACTGGCGTGGCGCTGGCGATCGGCGCGCTGACTGTCATGACGGGCGGAAGCAGCCTTGGATTGTTCGGCATCGCCGCTGTTACCGCAGCCAGCGTCTACCTTGCCGATGTCCGTCCCGCCCTGCGCGAAGCCGGCAGCGGTGGTAACCGCAATGTGGGTCCTTACGGTCCCTGGTAATTGCACTACCGGGCCTCAATGATCTACAGGGGCGCCACGGCGTCCCACCCCACGGTCACTTCACCCAAGCGCCACCGCGCCGGACCATCCTGAAGCGGCCATCCGGCGTCGCGTAGTGATCGGCACATTCCCGTCCAGCGTTGCCGGTTTCCAAACGAGGCCAGCGGCGCCGCCTCCAGCCACGCCTGATCCATGGCCTGCAGGAACGCGTGGATGGGTTCTCCCGGCACGTTCCGGTGGATCAGGGCTTTGGGCAGCCGCTCCGCCACTTCGGATGGCAACTCAAAACTGCCGAACCGCACGGAAAAACTGAGGCTCAACGGGCGCTCGGCATCCAAAGCCACCCACGTGACGCGTCGGCCGATTTCGTCGCACGTGCCATCAATGAACAGCCCGCCGGGCGCCAACCGTGATTGCACCAGCTGCCAGATCCCGCCGACGTCGGCTTCCTCATATTGGCGCAGCACGTTGAAGGCCCGCACCAACACCGGGTTACCGGGGACGGGGACTTCGAAACCGCCCACGTGAAAGCTGAGCCCCGGCCGCTCCAACGCCTTGGCGGTCCGTACGCGCTCCGGCTCGATTTCGATTCCACAGACCCGCACGTCGGGCCGAACGGCCTGCAGCCGATCGAACAGCTCGACGGCGGTGGTCGGCGAGGCGCCGTAGCCCAGGTCCACCACCAGGGGGTCGACGGCGGCGCGCAGCCGCCACGCCTGCGGCCCGGCAAGCCACCGGTCCAGGCGCCGCATGCGGTTGGGGTTGGTGGTGCCGCGGGTGATGTTGCCAACCGGTTTCCCGCCCCTGCTGCGGGGAGAGCTCACCCGTTCCGCTTTTTGCACCACGGCCCCCACTTTATCCTGCAACGCGGGGTCACTTATGGCCCCCTGTGGGGCGTCCAAGGGGCCAGATGTGACCCCGCGTTGCTCTTCGTAACGCCGGGCAGGGCACGCAGCTGCTCAGCTAGGATGAAAACCATGACTTACAAGCTGATTCTGCTGCGCCATGGCCACAGCGAATGGAACGCCAAGAACCTGTTCACCGGTTGGGTGGACGTTGACCTGAACGATCAAGGCCGCCAAGAAGCAGTGCGCGGTGGAGAGCTCCTGGTTGAGAACGACATCCTCCCGGACGTCCTTTACACCTCGCTCCTGAAGCGTGCCATCAACACCGCCAACATGGCCCTGGACAAGGCCGACCGCGGCTGGATCCCGGTTAAGCGCGATTGGCGCCTCAACGAACGCCACTATGGCGCGTTGCAGGGCAAGGACAAGGCCCAGACCCTGGCCGAGTTCGGCGAAGAGCAGTTCATGGAATGGCGCCGCAGCTACGACACCCCGCCGCCGGCGCTGTCCGACGACAGCGAGTTCTCGCAGGCCCACGATGTCCGCTACAAGGACCTTGGCGACGCCCTTCCTCGCACCGAGTGCCTCAAGGACGTCCTGGTCCGCCTGCTCCCTTACTGGGAATCGGACATCAAGGAAGACCTCAAAGCCGGAAAGACTGTGCTGGTCACGGCCCACGGCAACTCCCTGCGTGCGCTCGTGAAGCACCTGGACGGCATTAGCGACGACGCCATTGCCGGCCTGAACATCCCCACGGGCATCCCACTGGTGTACGAACTGGACGAGGACTTCCAGCCGATCAACGCCGGCGGAACCTACCTGGATCCCGACGCCGCAGCCCAGGCCATCCTCGCGGTGGCCAACCAGGGCAAGAAATGACGTTTTAGTCGACGACGGCGGCCGGTCACCTTTCCAGGAAGGTGACCGGCCGCCGTCGTTTAATGCGGTGAAGCTAGAAGCCTTCGGGCTGCCATTCGCCTGTCACCAGGTAGGTGACCTTGCGGGCTACCGAGACGCCGTGATCAGCGAAGCGCTCGAAGTAGCGGCTGGCAAGGGCGACGTCCACGGTGGTGGAGGGGCTTTCGCTCCACTCGGGGGAGGCGATCGCCTTGAAGACGCTGAGGTGGAGGTCGTCCACGGCGATGTTGATCTTGAGGATGTCGCGGGCTACCTCAAGGTCGCGGGTCTCGAGGAGTTCGATGACCTTGGCGGTGATCTCGATGTCGTGCTGGGCCATGGCCTTGAAGGTCTGGGTCAGCGATGCGGGAATAACGGTGGCCGGGTAGCGCAGGCGCGCCAGCTGGGCAACGTGGCGGGCGAGGTCGCCCATGCGTTCCAGCGAAGCACTCATGCGCAGCGAACCCACAATCATGCGGAGATCGCTCGCCACGGGGCCCTGCAGGGCAAGGATGTCGATGGCCCGTTCGTCGAGGCTGTTCTGCAGGAAGTCGATACGGGCGTCTGCCGCGATGACGTCCTGGGCAAGATCCACGTCGGCGCTTTCGAAGGAAGTAGTAGCCTTCGTAATTGCTTCGTGAACCAGCTTGGAGATCTCGATGAGGTCGTCACCTACCTGGGTGAGCTCCTCCTGAAAAACCTTGCGCACTAAGGCGTCCTTTCCTTGGAAATCCTCGTCCCCTGCCGGGCGTCGGATTTCAAAACCATTGACAGTCCAACCAGTAACTGTGTCAGGGGCCAGTGAACGGTTCGGCTCCTTTAGATGAACGTTAGTTGAACCGTCCGCGTTTGGGGCCGGATCACTGCTTGGCCGTGTTTGCACAGCATAAGCTGGACACGTGGATCCATTGCTCATAGGTGTCGTCGCCGGCCTCGTAGGCCTGTCGTTGGGCGTCTTTGGCATGCTCGCTTTCAGAATCAGCGAGCGGCAACGCAGCATCGTGGACCTGGACGTGAGCGAACCCCTGCTTCCTGAGGGGGCCGCGGAAGTGCTGTCCGTCGTCGGGCGCGCCTTCGTGGTGGTGGACGCGATCGATGGCGTGGTCCGTGCAAGTCCCGCCGCGTATGCGTACGGCTTGGTGCGCGGGCACACCGTGGTTCACAAACAGCTCCTGGACATGACAGCCAAGGTCCGCCGCGACGGCGTGATTCTGGAGGAGCAATACGAACTCCCGCGTGGCCCGCTGGGCAAAGGCACCATTGTGGTCCAGGTCAGGGCAGCCATGCTCGGGTGGGAATATATCGTGCTCCTGGCCGACGACCGCACCGAGATCACCCGCACCGAGGAGATCCGGAACGACTTCGTGGCCAACGTCTCCCACGAGCTCAAGACCCCGGTGGGTGCCATCTCCCTCCTGGCCGAAGCCCTCGAAGCCTCGCCCGATGACGAAGAAGCAGTCCGCCGCTTCGCCAAGCGCATGCACAAGGAATCCGGGCGACTGGCGGCCCTGGTCCAGGACATCATTGAACTTTCGCGGTTGCAGGGCGCCAACGTGGCCCAGCAGGGCCTTCCAGTGAACATCAACACCGTCATCACCGAAGCGGTGGATCGCTCGCAGTTGCCGGCAGAGAGCAAAAACATCCAGATTGTGGTGGGTGGACACTCGGAGTCGCTGGTGTTCGGAGACCACGACCTCCTGGTGACGGCACTCCGTAACCTGATCGACAACGCCATCCGCTACTCGCCGGAAAACACGCGGGTTGGTGTCGGCGTTCGGACGCGGGAGGGCGTGGTCGCCATCTCCGTCACGGACCAAGGCGAAGGCCTTACGCCGGAAGACCAGGAACGGGTGTTCGAACGCTTCTACCGCGTGGACGCGGCACGATCCCGGCATACCGGCGGCACAGGCCTCGGCCTCAGCATCGTCAAGCACGTGGTGTCCAACCACGGCGGCGAGGTGACCGTCTGGTCCCAGCCCGGCCAAGGGTCAACGTTCACCGTCCGCCTGCCGGAGATGGAAGGCCAGGACGACGACGCCGGCCTGCCGCCTTCCGCCGCAGCTGCGTCTTCGGAACTTGAGGCGAGTACCGTCGTCGAGCCCCGTCCCATGAGTCAACAACCCCACCACGTCAGCCAAAACGTGAATGAAAAAACGGGCGCCAACGGCGCCCAAGAGCAAGGAGCCAGCGCTTGAGCCGGATTTTGATAGTGGAGGACGAAGAGTCCTTCAGCGACCCCCTGTCCTATCTCCTGGGCAAAGAGGGTTTTGACGTCGAGGTAGTGGATAACGGCAGCGACGCCTTGGTGGAATTCGACCGGAACGGTGCAGACCTCGTCCTTTTGGACCTGCAGTTGCCGGGGACGCCGGGGACCGAAGTCTGCCGGCAACTGCGCCAGCGCTCCAGTGTCCCGGTCATCATGTTGACGGCCAAAGACTCTGAAATCGACAAGGTTGTTGGCCTGGAGCTCGGTGCCGATGACTACGTCACCAAGCCCTACTCTTCCCGTGAACTCGTAGCCCGTGTCCGTGCGGTTCTGCGCCGCCAGGGTGAGCCGGAGGAGCTCATCACGTCCACCGTGCAGGCCGGACCTGTCCGCATGGACATTGAACGTCACGTGGTGAGCGTCAACGGTGAGCAGGTTTCGCTGCCGCTCAAGGAGTTCGAGTTGCTCGAAATGCTGCTCCGCAACTCTGGCCGGGTTTTGACGCGTGGCCAGTTGATCGACCGCGTGTGGGGTTCAGATTATGTGGGGGACACCAAGACACTCGATGTCCATGTGAAGCGGCTTCGGAGCAAGATCGAACCGGATCCTTCGGCTCCCCGATACCTGGTGACTGTGCGCGGACTCGGTTACAAGTTCGAGCCGTAAGCGCTCCGTCCTATTTTCAGACAACAAAGGAAGGGTCCCGCCGCGGCGGGACCCTTCCTTTGTGTGTCGCTTGTGGCTTGCTGCTGCTAGTGTCCGGCGGCCGGAGCCTCGGAGGACGTCGCAGTGGAGGTTGGCGTTGCCGTGGGGCTCGGCGTGGTGGGCAGGTACTTGGCGTATTCGGGGAGAGTGCCGTCCAGCACCGGGACGTTGATGGTCGCGGAGTCGGAACCACTACGGATGGTGACCGGGACCAATCCGCCGGGGATGACTCCTGCGGTGCTGAGGATCGCTGCATCCGCGGTGTCGTTCAAGAAGGTCTCGCCGTTGGCCTTGACCGGGATCTCGGTCTGGGCTCCGTTGGCACCGCTCATGGTGAGGGTGGCGTCGGTGGCCGAGGTGTTGAAGACGGCGCCGATGACACGGCCCGGCTCTTTCTCGCCCGAGGCAACGATCAGGATGTTACGCAGCTGCAGCGAACCGAGATCAGCTTTGATCCCGTCCGAGGCCGAGTACTGGTGGGTAGTCTGCTGGGCGTTGACGAATCCACATCCGGTGACGGACAGAAGACCGACGCCGATTGCAGCCGCCGCAATTGCCAGCTTGCCGCGCTGGACAGGGTTCATCGCAGTATTGCGCACGACACCTACTCCTCAAGAGTCATTGGAACACTTTTCAGCCATAGCCTATCGGCAAACCAGTCGAAATAAGGATTCGGGAAGGCTATGTGGCGCCATCGGTTAAGGAGATCTTGCTCGCACATTGTCTCCGCGATGCATCTTTACCGTAATACGTCAAGACCTTGGAGGAAGTCGATTAAGGCCTTATTCCCTTTATTGGCGCGGCAGAAGAGCCTCCTGCGTGCCAGTCGTATGCCTTAATCGTGATAGACTAATCTGCGGGAAAGGGGAAAGTCCACATGGTTTTTGAGGTCGGCGAGACAGTAGTTTACCCTCACCACGGTGCAGCAAAAATTGAGGAAATCAAGATGCGCACCATCAAGGGCGAAGAGAAGATGTATCTCAAGCTCAAGGTGGCTCAGGGTGATCTGACCATTGAAGTTCCAGCAGAGAACGTAGACCTTGTTGGGGTCCGGGACGTAGTGGGCAAAGAAGGCTTGGAGCACGTGTTTGACGTTCTCCGCGCCGAGTTCACTGAAGAGCCTACCAACTGGTCACGTCGTTACAAGGCGAACTTGGAGAAGCTTGCTTCGGGCGATGTCATCAAGGTGGCGGAGGTCGTTCGCGATCTTTGGCGTCGTGATCACGATCGCGGCCTTTCCGCAGGTGAGAAGCGGATGCTGGCCAAGGCGCGGCAGATTCTGATTTCAGAACTGGCCCTGGCTGAGAAGACGGATGAAGAGAAGGCTGCAAGCGTTCTTGACGAGGTCTTGGCTTCCTAAGAATTGAGCCCGGTGGTGCGAAGGTGCCGCCGGGTTTCTTTTTGCCCAAATACTGCCGGGGAGACCTGGTCATTGAGTATGTTGGGGCGCCTTCAAGTACTTTCCCAGTAATCTTGGGCGCATGAGTACTCCTTCCAAGCGCGCTGTTACGGCCGTGATTGTGGTTGCTGCCGGTTCCGGCGAGCGACTCGGCTACGGCATGCCCAAAGCCCAGGTTCCGCTGGGAGGTGAGACCATCCTGATGCATGCCCTACGTGGAGTGGTTGCCTCTGATGTGGCCCGCCAGATCTGCATCGCCGTGCCCAAAGGGGACACGGAACTCCGCGAGCAGATTGACGGGTTCACCGTGGAACTCGTGGACGGCGGCCCGGAAATAACAGTCGTCGACGGCGGTTCCTCCCGCGCTGATTCGGTGCGCGCCGCTATGGCCGCGTTGGAAGACGGAACCGAATTGGTGCTGGTCCATGATGCCGCCCGTGCACTGACTCCCGAGCGTGTTTTCCAGCGCGTAGCCGACGCCCTGGCCGCCGGCGCGAAAGCAGTCATCCCCACGTTGCCGGTGGTGGACACCATCAAGACGGTGACTGAAACCAGCGGCGATGATGCGGCCATAGCCCCTGAACTCGTCACGGGCACAGCCCCCCGTGAACAGCTCCGCGCCGTCCAAACTCCCCAGGGGTTCGAGTTGGCCACCCTGCGCCGAGCCCACGAGGCTGCGGGCCTCTTCGACGACAAGCAGTCCGCGGCCGTCACTGACGACGCCATGCTGGTGGAACTCCTGAACGTTCCGGTTCACGCCGTGCGCGGGGCCAGCCAATCGCTCAAGATCACTACTCCGTTGGACCTGATCATCGCCGAGGGGCTGTTGGAAGGCCCGCTGGGGATTCGTTGGGTGGAAGGCTGATGACACTGAACATGGTCCTTCCGCGTACCGGCGTTGGTATCGATGTCCACGCATTCGCCCCCGAAGACGACCCGCAGCCGCTGTGGTTGGGCGGGCTCTTCTGGGAAGGCGAGCAAGGGCTTTCAGGGCATTCGGACGGCGACTGCGTAGCCCACGCTGCTGCCGACGCACTCTTCTCCGCCTGCGGAATCGGTGACCTGGGTACGCACTTCGGCACGGACCGCCCCGAGTTCGAGGGCGCCTCGGGTGTGCGGCTGCTCAGCGAGGCCGCCCGCATTGTGCGTGCTGCCGGCTTCGAGATCGGCAACGTCGCTGTGCAGTTCGTCGCTAACCGCCCTAAGTTCGGGCCACGCCGGGAAGAATCCCAGCAGGTCTTGAGTGAAGCCGCGGGGGCGCCGGTCAGTGTCACAGCCACCACCAGCGACGGACTGGGCTTCACGGGACGCGGCGAAGGGATCTCCGCTGTTGCTACAGCCCTCGTGTACCCCGTTTCCGGACACGAGGGGGCGGCATCCGAGCCGGGACCCGCGAAAGGTGCCCCGCATGCTTAAGTCACGTGCCGGCGTCGTGCGTTCCGCTGTGGTGACTGCAGGCTTGGCCGCAGCGCTCCTGCTGAGTGGGTGCGGAGGGGCCCAAACCATGGACGTCAAAGCCAGCTGCGCGTTCCTGAATGACGACACCTTCAAACCCGACGGCAACCAGCAACAGCAGTCCAAACAGATCGCCGAGCACTATCACCAGATCGCTGGCAAACTGGCGCCGGAAATCGGCAACCCGATCAAGGAGATGGCCGCGATCATGGACGAAGCAGCGGGATCGTCCCTCGGTGCAGCCACTCAGGACCAGCAGGAGAAACTCAAAGTCCAGTTCAACAAGATCGGCGAATACTGCAAGTAGGCAGGTCACGCCGCGTCATCGGCTAATCTGGAGCGGTGACCCTGCGCTTCTATGACACCGCCTCCGCCGAAGTCCGCGACTTCGTTCCCCTCGAAGACGGCAAGGCCAGCGTGTACTACTGCGGGGCCACCGTCCAAGGAATGCCGCACGTGGGCCACGTCAGGTCGGCCATCGCCTTTGATCAACTGACGCGCTGGCTCGAGTTCCGGGGCCTCCGGGTCACGGTGGTACGCAACGTCACGGACATCGACGACAAGATCCTGGCCAAGTCCGCCCAGTCGTTCGGGCCGGACTGGGACGCGGAGCCATCCGCGCGCCAAGCCGAAGAATGGTGGGCACTGGCATACCGCTACGAGCAGGAATTCGAGAACGCCTACGAATCCCTCGGCGTGCAGCGGCCCACCTACGAGCCCCGCGCCACGGGCCACATCCCGGAAATGCATGCGCTCATCCAGCGCCTCATCGACCGTGGCCACGCATACCCTGCACTGGACGATTCCGGCGATGTCTACTTCGACGTCCGATCCTGGAGCAAGTACGGCTCGCTGACCCGGCAGAATATTGATGACATGCAGGGAGCGCCCGACGCCGACCCTCGGGGCAAGCGCGACCCCCGCGACTTCGCGCTGTGGAAAGGTTTCAAAGACGGTGAGCCCGTCACCGCTAAATGGGAGTCTCCTTGGGGCGCAGGGCGTCCCGGCTGGCACCTCGAGTGCTCGGCCATGGTCACCAAGTACCTTGGCCCGCGGTTCGATATCCACGGTGGGGGACTGGACCTTCGCTTCCCGCACCACGAAAACGAGATGGCCCAGTCCCAGGCTGCCGGCGACGACTTCGCCAACTTCTGGATGCACAACGGCATGGTCACGTACGAGGGCGAAAAGATGTCCAAGTCCATCGGCAACACGGTCAGCCCGGCCGAAATGCTCCAGCTCGCATCGCCTCGCGTGGTCCGCTACTACCTGGGCCAGGCCCACTATCGTTCCATCCTGGACTACCGGCCCACATCCCTGCAGGAGGCCGCTGCCGCCGTCGAGCGCATTGACGGGTTCATCCACAAGGCATCCGCCAAGGTGGGCACGGGCGCCTCGGACGTTTCCCCGCAGGCGAATATGCCCGCGGCTTTCATCGCAGCCATGGACGATGACCTCAACGTTCCCCAGGCCCTGGGCGTCCTGCACGAAACCGTGCGGGCAGGCAACACGGCGCTGGCTGCCGGTGACCTGGACGCCGCGAAAGCCGCCCTCTACAGCGTGCTATCCATGACCGACGTGCTGGGCCTGGACTCGGTCAAACGTCCGGAAGCTGTCCAGGGGCGCGAGCACGATGCCCTGGAAGTGCTGATCGAAGCGCAACTCGAAGCCCGTGCTGCCGCCAGGGCCGCCAAGGACTGGGCAGCTTCGGACGCTATCCGGGACACCCTCGCTGCTGCCGGCGTGGTCGTCGAAGATGGTGCGGACGGCGCCACCTGGAGCCTGAAACGCGACTGACAAACCGGCGCGACGGCCGAATTGCATCGGGTCAGTAGACTTGATTCCAGACTTACTCACAAAATCAAGGATGGAATCTCATGGCCAATAATGGTCGCCGGTCGGTCAAGCAGAAGAAGGGCCCCACCACCGGAACCGGTGGCCACGGCCGCAAGGCCTTGGAAGGCAAGGGTCCCACGCCCAAAGCGGAGGAACGCACCTACCACAAGGCATACAAGAACAAGCAGTTGGCTGAGCGCTCCGCCGCCAAGCGTGGATCGGGCCCCCGTACCGGTGGCGCCGGCGCCCGCTCCGGTCCCAAGGGCCGTGCAACAGAAGAGCTCGTGACGGGCCGTAACTCGGTAGTCGAAGCGCTCCGCGCCGGCATCCCGGCCAAGGCACTGCACGTCGCCATTCGCATTGAAATGGACGACCGCGTCAAGGAATCCCTCAAGCTCGCTGCCGAACGCGGTATCCCGCTGCTCGAAACGGGCAAGGTTGAGCTGGACCGCATGACCGAGGACGCTGTCCACCAGGGCCTCGTACTGCAGATCCCGCCGTACGAATACGAGGACGCTTACGACCTCGCCGAGACGACTCTCGCCAAGTGGAAGAAGGGGCACATCTCCAACGCCCCCATCTTTGTTGCACTGGACGGGATCACCGACCCCCGCAACCTCGGCGCGATCATCCGCTCCGTCTCCGCGTTCAGCGGCCACGGCGTCATCGTCCCCGAGCGTCGCTCCGTCGGCGTCACCGCGTCCGCCTGGAAGACCAGCGCCGGTGCCGCTGTCCGCGTACCCGTCGCCCGCGCGTCGAACCTCAACAACGCGCTCAAGCAGTTCAAGAACATGGGTATCTACGTGCTCGGCCTGGACGGAGACGGCGACGTCTCGCTGCCGGACCTCACCGTGGCAACCGAGCCCGTGTGCATCGTAGTGGGCTCCGAAGGCAAGGGGCTCAGCAGGCTCGTGCGCGAAAACTGCGACCAAATCGTCTCGATCCCGATCGACTCCGCCATGGAGTCACTCAACGCATCCATGGCCGTTGGTATCTCGCTGTACGAAGTGTCGAGGCAGCGCGCCGCCAAGTAGTCCTTCAGAAGGCGCCGCAAGCGCCATTCCTCCGCGTGCTCGCTCGTTCCTCGCTTAGACGCACGCTTCCGGATGGCCCTTGTGGCGCCTTTCGTATGCCCAACGCTCTATCAGGTCCCTCGGGTTTGGGCCTGGCGCTCTCTCATTTCCCTCGGGTTTGGGGCTGGCGCTCTCTCACTTCCCTCGTAGTTGGGTTTGCCGAACAAAATGGGGAAATTCACCGGGACGGGTAGCGCCGTCCAACCCCGATGTTCGGTCTCCGGCCGCTGCGTGAGAGAGGGCCGGCGGGAAGGGCTTGAGATGTGAGAGGGTGTTAGAAGTCGCGGCGGTTGGCCAGCACGGGGAGTTTGGCGCGGGCGTCTTCCACAGTGGCGGGGTCGAGGTCGTGGAAAATGAGGCCCGGCTCACCTTCGAGGGCTTCCAGTACCTGTCCGAACGGGGATACGACGGCGGAGTACCCCACGCCCGTGGGTGCGGCACCTTTAGCTTCTACACCTTGGGTGGCAGGATCGCCTTGGCCGCAGGCGAGCACGAACGTGGTGGTGTCCACGGCGCGGGCGCGGGCCAGGAGCTGCCACTGATCGGCCTTGCCCGGGCCGGAACCCCATGACGCGGACACAATGTTCACCACGGCTCCGCGCTGGGCATTGGCCGTGAACAGGGCGGGGAAACGGATGTCGTAGCAGGTAGCCAAACCAAAGGTGAGGCCACCGGCGTCGAACGTTACCGGCTCCTTACCCGCCTCAACGGTGTCCGATTCCGCGAAGCCGAACGCATCAAAGAGGTGAATTTTGTCGTAGCTCGTTTCCACGCCGGGCCCCGTGGCCAGAAGCGTGTTCCGCACCCGCGGGGATCCGGACTCGGAGGGGTTGCCAGGGGTGAACATTCCGGCCACGATCACCAGCTGAAGTTCCTCGGCGAGGGATCGCACCCGGCTGGCCCACGGCCCGTCCAAGGGCTCAGCGATGTCCAGCAGCGAATTTCCGAACGCGCGCATCATCGCCTCGGGGAAAACCACCAATTCGGCGCCGCCGTCTTTGGCCCGGCGGGCGTTCTCCTCCAAGAGCCGCAGGTTGTTGGCCAGATCCCGGCCGGTGATGACTTGGGCAAGTGCCACTCGCACGATAAAACCTCCAGTTGTCTCCGTCCCAGTATGCCAAGGGGGTGGCCCGGCGGCGGCGGGTCGCGACACAATCGGGGCCTGAGACCTCCATGGCGCACGCCCCGGGGCAGCGTTCCAGCACGTGAGCGGCTGATCAAATCCCGCCATGTTAGGGCAAGTAATGAAATCGAGATGCTGAACGTCGTCACATGGCGGGCCCGCGCGGTACATACTTTGCGTGGAACTAAACTTGCAAGCAATGGTTATGCCGATTTTTGACACAGCAGCTGCCCTGGATGCGTCGCAGCCCAGGCCCCTCGGACTGAGCGCGCCCCAGCCCGGAGTTTTCGACGCCCAAACCACACCCAACGATTCGGTGAACGTGGCCGTCTTCGCACCGGATCTGGACCGCGTGGAGGTGGTGTTCCAAGCACCCGGCGAACCGTGGCAGTCCCACATTCTGTCCAACGTTGAGAACGGCGTCCATTTCAGCCTCGTCAACGGCATGCCGCCCGGCACCCGCTACGGCTTCCGTGAGGCCCCCGGCGAGGGCGGACTTCCGCTGTCCATCCCGGCTATGGACCTGGACGACGACGGCGGCCAGCCACTGCTGCTCGATCCTTATGGCCGCGCCGTGGACCAGCGGGGCGAGTTCCTCACCAGCGTTCACGTGGATACAGGCTTTGATTGGGGCGATGACCGCCCGCCACGAACGCCCATGCGCACCTCGGTGATCTACGAGGCACATGTTCGCGGCCAAACCATGCTGCACCCGGACATCCCGGAGCACCTCCGCGGGACCTACGCGGGCATGGCGCATCCTGTGATGATCCAGCACCTCACTGAACTGGGCATTACGGCCGTCCAGCTCCTGCCCATTCATTTCCACTTGGACGAGTCCCACCTTCAGGACTTGGGCATGACCAATTACTGGGGCTACAACACGGCCGCCTTCTTCGCTCCCCACGCTGACTACGCCACGGAGGCTGCTCGCAATGCGGGTCCCCACGCGGTGCAGGATGAGCTCAAGGGCATGATCAAACTGCTCCACGCGGCGGGGATCGAAGTCATTCTCGACGTCGTGTACAACCACACCGCCGAAGCGGGGCCCGACGGACCGCCGCTGAGCTTCCGGGGTTTGGCAGAGAAACGGTACTACCGGCACGATGCCCATGGGCGCTACCTGGACACCACCGGATGCGGCAACACCTTGGATTTCAGCGATCCCGTAGTGGTTGACCTCGCCCTGGATTCCTTGCGTTACTGGGTGAACGATTTCCATGTGGACGGGTTCCGCTTCGACCTCGCGGTGACACTGTGCCGGGACGCCAGCAACACCTTCGATCCCCAGCACCCTTTCCTGCAGGCGATTGCCGAGGACCCCGTACTCTCAGCGGTCAAGCTGATCTCCGAGCCTTGGGATGTTGGCTATGGCGGCTGGCAGACGGGGCGGTTCCCGCACGGATGGTCGGACTGGAATGACCACTTCCGCGACGGCGTCCGCAGCTTCTGGCTCTCGGACAGGGCTGCCATGGACTCTGGTGGCCAGGGTGGCTCTGTTGCGTCGCTGGCTGAGCTCATGGCGGGCTCCGCAAACCTCTTCGCATCATCGGGACGCGGACGGCTGGCCAGCGTCAACTTCATCACCGCCCACGACGGTTTCACCCTCAAGGACCTGGTCAGCTACGACCGCAAGCATAACGAGGCCAACGGGGAGCAGAACCGCGACGGCCACGGAGACAACCGGAGCTACAACCACGGTGTGGAGGGCAGGAGCGAGAACGAAGCAATCGTTGCCGCCCGCGCACTGTCCGTCCGCAACCTGATGGCCACCTTGCTGCTGTCGTTCGGCGTTCCCATGATCACTGCCGGTGACGAGATCGGGCGCACCCAACAGGGCAACAACAACGCCTACTGCCAGGACAATCCCACGGCCTGGCTTGATTGGAGCCGCACCCAGGAAGCCAACGCCATGTTCAGGACCACGCGTGAACTGGTCAGGCTGCGCCGTTGGTTCTTGAGGCACCAGCCTGAAGGCTTCCCAGGCAACGCGAACGACTCCAGCCTTCAATGGTTTGATGACAAGGGAAAGCGGATGACTCCGGCTCGCTGGAACGATCCCAGTGTCCGCTCCGTCCAGCTCCTGATGGGTCACGAGGATAGTGAGATCCGCGGGTTGATCTCAGTGAACGGCAGCAACCAGGACGTAAAAATGGTCCTGCCGGAGATCTTGAGCGAGTCAGGCATCGGAAAGCGCATGTTTGAACTTCGTTTCACCACCTCGGTGCTGCACGAGCGAAGGAAGGGCGCGTTGGTGGCGTCGGGCGAGCGGGATATCCTGCAGGCCAACACCATCAATATTTACCGCACATAGTCGCTGCCTAGAAGCACCAACTAACAGGGGGTCTCTCAGAATGAACCGCAACCGCAGCAAACTGGTGGCTTTCGCGGGTCTGGTGATCGCCGTCGTCGTGCTGGTGGTTGCAATGGTGGGCGGAGGCTCACTGACCGCTCAAACCACGACGCCGGAACCTGGCTCCACGTCCACGTCACCAACGGCGGCAGCCACCGGAGGTGCCACCCCCGCCGTCGCTGACTCAGCCGTCCCCGCCGACCCAGCCGTCCCCGCAGTGGCCAACCCTTCGTCGCTGCCCGCCATCAACGCCTCACAGCTACCCAAGGAAGCACGCCAAACGCTTGCCCTGATTGCTCAGGGCGGCCCGTACCCGTACGAGCGCGACGGCGTGAACTTCGGAAATTTTGAGGGATTGCTGCCCAAGAAATCCGGCGGTTTCTACAAGGAGTACACGGTGCCCACACCAGGAGAGTCGGACCGAGGTGCGCGCCGAATTGTTGTGGGCAAGGATTCAGCCAAGTACTACACCCCTGACCATTACGAGTCATTCACCTTCATTGTCGAAGACAAATAGCCCACACAAGCAGGAGCCCATGAAGATCTATTCCGCAGACACCTGGACCCTCGAAGAGCTGCAGGAGCAGATCTCCGACGCCGGCCGCCGGGCCCTCGTGGTCCCACCGGCCACCACCAAGCAGGCAGTCCTTGAGGTTTTCGGCCAGGTCCTCGATTTCCCCGAGTACTACGGCGTGAACCTTGACGCCCTCAACGACTCCTTGCATGACTACGCCGATGCCCTCTCAGAGGACGACGGCAGCCCGGTCACCATGATCTGGCAGGTCCCGCCTGCCTACCGCACGGACCGTTCCTTCGGCGTGGTCTGCGAGATCCTCCAAGACGCAGAGAGCTACGCCGGCCGGGACCTGACAGTCATAGCCATCTTCGAGAATTAGTCGGTCCAACTTACGTCGCTGGCCCGCTGTTCCGTCGTTGAACAACAACGGAACAGCGGGCCAGGAACGTCCATGCGGACTAGGCGTTCGCGATCAACCCCAACTCAGCTTTGGAAGCCAACGCGCTGTGCTTCGGGAACACCCGGACGGTGTAGCCGAAGGAGCCGGACCGGTTGATCACCACGGAGCCGCTGAAGAGGTGGCGTCCGCCGCCGAGGTCTTCGAGGGAATCCAGTTCGGCTACCACGATGTCTTCGAGCTCGTCGGATTCCTCGGCACGGCCGAAGGCCACCTCCACGGCGACGTCGTCGGGTGTCAGGTTGTTGAGGGCCACGTAGGCGTTGACTTGGAGCGTGTCACCTACCTGAGGTTCTTCGGAGACGCCGACGGAGTCCACGTGTTCCACCACAACTTCGGGCCACGCGTTCCGTACCTTGGTGGTCCAGGCCGCGAGTTCCTTGGCTTCTTTGAAGGCTTCGGCAACGGCCCTGCGTCCGGACACCGCGGCCGGGCAGTAGAGGTTGTTGACGTAGTCGTGGAGCATGCGTTCTGCGGAGACTGCGGGGCCCAGGTTGGCCAGCGTGTGCTTGATCATGGACACCCAGTGGGTGGGCACGGTCTCGACGCTGGATTCGGACGGTCCCGCTGCGCCGGCGGCTTGGGCCACGGTGGTGCCGTAGAAGCGCGGCGCCACCTGGGTTTCCAGGAGTTCGTAGAGCGCTGATGCCTCAATGTCGTCGCGTTCTTCGGAGGATGCGTTGTTGTTGGCCGTGGGGATCGCCCAGCCGTTTTCGCCGTCGTACATTTCGTCCCACCAGCCGTCCAGGACGGAGAGGTTGAGCGAGCCGTTGATGGCGGCCTTCATGCCGGACGTACCGCAGGCTTCGAGCGGGCGGAGCGGGTTGTTGAGCCAGACGTCGCAGCCGGGGAACAGGGTCCGGGCCATGGCGATGTCGTAGTTGGGCAGGAAGACGATCCGGTGCCGGACCTGGGGGTCGTCGGTGAACTTGACCAGGTCTTGGATCATTTTCTTGCCGGCGTCGTCTGCGGGGTGCGATTTGCCGGCGATGACCAGCTGGATGGGGTGTTGGGGGTCCAGCAGGAGGGCCTTCAGCCGTGCCGGGTCGCGCAGCATGAGCGTGAGCCGCTTGTAGGTGGGCACGCGGCGTGCGAATCCGATGGTGAGGACGTCGGGGTCCAGTACGGAGTCGGTCCAGGCGAGTTCGGCGTCGGCGGCGCCGCGCTTCTTCCAGGAGGCCCGGAGCCGGCGTCGAACGTCGTCGATGAGTTGTGCGCGAAGTTCCCTGCGGAGTGCCCAGACGTCTTCGTCGCTGACGTTGTAAGCCAGATCCCAGCGTCCCATTGCTTCGGCTTCCGCGCCGAACTGGTTCCGTGCCAGGGACGAGATGCGGGGATCAACCCAGGTGGGTACGTGGACTCCGTTGGTGACGGAGGCGATGGGGATTTCTGAGTGGTCGAATCCTGGCCAGAGTCCGGCGAACATTTCGCGGGACACCACGCCGTGCAGCTTTGCCACGCCGTTGGCGCGCTGCGCGAGGCGCAGGCCCATCACCGCCATGTTGAAGACCGAGGGGTTGCCGCCGTCGTAGTTTTCGCGGCCGAGTTCCAGGATGCGTTCGGTGGGCACGGAGGGTGCCAGCCCGGCGTCGAAAAAGTGCTTGATTTGCACGGTTTCGAAGCGGTCGATGCCTGCGGGTACGGGCGTGTGCGTCGTGAAGACGGTGGAGGCACGGCCGGCGGCGAGGGCTTCGTCCCAGCTGAGGGGGTGCTCGGGATTGGACATGGCTTCCTGGATGCGTTCGATCCCCAGGAAACCGGCGTGGCCTTCGTTGGTGTGGAACACTTCGGGCGCCGGTGTCCCGGTGAGTTCCTGGTAGACGCGCAGGGCTTTGACGCCGCCCATGCCCAGGAGGAGTTCCTGCTGGAGTCGGTGGTCGCCGCCGCCGCCGTACAGGCGATCGGTGATGCCACGTGCGGCTTCGTCGTTGGAGGGGACGTTGGAGTCCAGCAGCAGCAGCGGAACACGCCCGACGTCGGCGCGCCACACATGGGCGTGGAGTTCGCGTCCGTTGGGCAGAGGCAGGGAGATCTGAACGGGTTTGCCGGGGGCGCCGTCCTTGGCCGGGCGGCGGAGCAACGTCAAGGGGAGGCCGTCCGGGTCCAGCACGGGGTAGGTTTCCTGCTGCCAGGCGTCCCGGGAGAGGGACTGTTTGAAGTAGCCGGCCTGGTACAGAAGGCCCACGCCGATCAGCGGCACACCCAGGTCCGAGGCTGCCTTGAGGTGGTCGCCGGCGAGGATTCCGAGGCCGCCGGAGTACTGCGGGAGCACCTCGGTGATGCCGAATTCGGGGGAGAAGTAGGCGATGCAGGCAGGAGCGTCGTCATTGAGGCCCTGGTACCAGCGCGGTTCGCTGAGGTATCGGTCAAGATCGGCCGCGGCGTGCTGCACACGTTCCACAACCTCTCCGTCATTGGCCAGGTCCTGCAGTTGCTCGCGGCTGATGGACCCCAGAAGAGCTATGGGGTCGTGCTGCGAGGCCTCCCAGAGAGCCGGGTTAAGGCTCGCAAAAAGCTCCCGTGTGGGCCTGTGCCACGACCAGCGCAAATTAGTCGCCAGACGGGCCAGGGGCCTGATGGGCTCGGGGAGGACGGTACGGACTGTAAACCTTCGAATTGCCTTCACGAGCGCCACACTAACGGACTCACATGGCAGCCGGAACTGCATTGGGTTTCTTTTAGGTAAAAGTCATCTTGCGTCGAGGAGAAAGGTCGTGTGCTTAGCATTCTGTGATTTTTGTCGCTAACGTCGTGGTTGTGACGAAAACCGCGCGAACCATCACAGCCCTGAAATCCAAGACGACTACGGACATCACCGAGGGACTTCGCTTCGGCCGGTTCCCCATCACGGCCGTGCAGCCGGTGGTTGAGGGTGGCCGTTTCCCGGCGAAGGCCTTGCCGGGCGAGGACCTCGTTGTAGGCGCCACGGTCTTCCGTGAAGGCCATGACCAGCTCGGCGTGTCCGCTGTGCTGCTCGATCCCAAGGGCAAGGAGCGTCAGCGTGTCCGCCTGACCCCGGCTCAAGGGGAGCAATGGAAGGGCCTGGACCGCTGGGAGGGCCTGATCACGCCCGCCGGTACCGGCGCCTGGTCCTTCGTCATCGAGGCTTGGCACGACCGCTACGGCACCTGGCACCACAACGCCGAGGTCAAGGTAGGGGCCGGCATTGACGTCGAGTTGATGCTCGCCGAGGGCGCCGCCCTCCTGGCTGAAGCTACCGACGACGCCGGGCGCAGCGCTGTGGAGAAGCGCGCCTTGCGCGCGGCTTCAGTGGTGCTGTCCGATACCACCAAGACTGCCGAGGAGCGCCTGGCTGCCGGCTTCAGCCCGGAGGTGCTGGCCGCCGTCGGACGCGTTCCCATCCGTGAACTGGTGACCGTTTCCGAACGTTTCCCGCTGCAGGTGGAACGCGACCTCGCGGGACGTGGTTCCTGGTACGAGTTCTTCCCCCGTTCAGAGGGCGCCGTGCTGGATCACTCCACCGGCGTTTGGACGTCCGGCAACTTCCGCACGGCAGCCAACAGGCTCGACGCCGTGGCGGACATGGGCTTCGACATCATCTACCTGCCGCCCATCCACCCCATCGGGTTCCAGCACCGCAAGGGCCGCAACAACACGTTGACCCCGGGCCCGCAGGATCCGGGTTCGCCGTGGGCCATCGGTTCCAAGGACGGTGGCCATGATGCCATCCACCCGGAGTTGGGGACCTTTGAGGACTTTGACGCGTTTGTGGCCCGTGCCAACGAGCTGGGGCTCGAAGTTGCTTTGGACCTGGCCTTGCAGGCAGCTCCGGATCATCCTTGGGTGCAGACCAACCCGGAATGGTTCACCACGCGCGTGGACGGGTCCATTGCCTACGCCGAGAACCCGCCAAAGAAGTACCAGGACATCTACCCACTGAACTTCGATAACGACCCCGCAGGCTTGTCCAAGGAAATCCTGCGGATCGTGCAATTGTGGATCAGCCACGGCGTCAAGGTCTTCCGTGTGGACAACCCCCACACCAAGCCCGTCTGGTTCTGGGAGTGGTTGATCGGGAAGATCAACAAGAAGAACCCCGAGGTTGTCTTCCTGGCGGAGGCCTTCACGCGTCCGCCCATGATGCATGCTTTGGGCCGCGCCGGATTCCAGCAGTCGTACTCCTACTTCACCTGGCGGAACACCAAGACCGAGTTGGAAGAGTACTTCCACGAGATCAGCCACGTCAGCCCGGCGTACTTCCGTCCCAACTTCTTCGTCAACACCCCGGACATCCTCACCGAGTACCTCCAGTACGGTGGTCCGGCGGCGTTCAAGATCCGTGCAGTCCTTGCCGCGACGGCGAGCCCGCTCTGGGGCGTCTACGCAGGTTACGAGCTGTATGAGCACGTGGCCCGTCCGGGCGCGGAGGAGTACATCGATAACGAAAAGTACGAGTACAAGGCGCGGGATTGGGAAGGCGCGGCCGAGTCCGGGCGGACCTTGGCGCCATACATCACCAGGCTCAACACCATCCGCAAGGACCATGTGGCCTTGGGTGATCTGCAGAACCTGACGCTGCACAGCAGCACCGACGACGCCACGATTGTGTACTCCAAACACAAGACGCTGCCGGACGGCACCAAGGACACGCTGATCATTGTGGTCAACGTGGATCCGCACAGCACCCGCGAAAGCACAGTGTCCCTGGACCTCGCGGCCCTGGGACTGGATCCTTCGGACTTCAACGAGGACGGCCGGTTCCGGGTGGACGACCTCATCAGCGGCCAGAGCTGGGAATGGGGCGAGCACAACTACGTGCGGCTTGACGCCCACGTGGAACCGGCGCACATTCTGAGCATCCGGAGGCAGCTTTAGTGAGTTTTTCTCCGCAGAACCCCAGCCAGTACTTCACTCCGAAGAACACCTTCGAGTTGAATGCCCCAGGTCTCCAGCATGATCCGCACTGGTACCGCAAGGCAGTCTTCTATGAGGTACTGGTGCGGGCCTTTGCGGATGCCAACGGGGATGGTTCCGGCGACTTCCACGGCCTGATCGAAAAACTGGATTATCTCCAGTGGTTGGGCGTCGACTGCCTGTGGTTGCCGCCGTTCTTCCATTCCCCGTTGCGCGACGGGGGTTACGATATCGCGGACTACACATCCGTGTTGGACGAGTTCGGCACCATCAGCGACTTCAAGAGATTGGTTGCAGAGGCCCACGCACGTGGCGTCCGGGTGATTATCGACCTGCCCTTGAACCACACCTCGGACCAGCATCCGTGGTTCCAGGAATCGCGGAAGGACCCCACCGGTCCTTACGGAGATTTCTATGTGTGGAGCGATACTGACGAGAAGTACCAGGACGCACGGATCATCTTTGTTGACACCGAAGAGTCCAACTGGACGTTCGATCCCATTCGCCGGCAATTTTTCTGGCACCGCTTCTTCAGCCACCAGCCGGACCTGAACTTCGAGAACCCCGCAGTCATCGAGGCGCTCTACGACGTCGTCAGATTTTGGCTGGACCAGGGCATCGATGGCTTCCGGGCCGACGCCATTCCCTACCTGTTCGAAGAGGACGGCACCAACTGCGAGAACCTGCCGGCCACCCACACCTTCCTGCAGGATCTTCGCCGGATGGTGGACTCGAACTACCCCGGGCGGGTGATCATTGCCGAGGCGAACCAGCCGCCGCATGAGGTGGTGGAGTACTTCGGCACCGAGGAAGCCCCCGAATGCCACATGGCCTTCCATTTCCCCATCATGCCGAGGCTTTACTACGCCTTGCGGGACCAGAAGGCGGCTCCCATCATTGACGCCCTGCGGAACACCCCGGAGATTCCCAAAGGGGCGCAGTGGGGCACTTTCCTGAGGAACCACGACGAACTGACCTTGGAGATGGTGCCCGCCGAGGAACGCGCCGCCATGCTGGGCTGGTACGCCCCGGACCCGCGGATGCGGGCCAACATTGGTATTCGACGCCGGTTGGCGCCGCTGCTGGATAACTCCCGTTCCGAGATCGAGCTGATCAACGCGTTGCTGCTGTCCCTGCCGGGCAGCCCGTTCCTGTACTACGGCGATGAGATCGGTATGGGAGACAACATTTGGCTCGATGACCGTGATGCCGTCCGGACTCCCATGCAGTGGAACCCCGACCGCAACGCTGGTTTTTCCGGGGCTGACCCGGGCCAGCTTTACCTGCCGGTCATCCAGTCGCTGGTTTACAACTACAGCATGACCAACGTTGAAGCCGAGGCGGCGCATTCGGGCTCTTTGCTGCGCTGGACCCGCCAGATCCTCAGCGTCCGGAAGAACCATCCGGTGTTTGGACTGGGCGGCTTCCGGCACGTCGAAGCGGACCATGAGGTGGTTCTCGCGTACGTTCGGGAATTGCCGGCGGGAAACCCCGAGGGGGAGGACGCCGAAACCGTACTGTGCGTCTTCAATCTGTCCCAGCACCCCGTGGCGGCAACGCTGGACATTCCCGAGTATGCCGGCCGGGGCTTGCGCGATATTTTCGGTGGCCAGCCTTTCCCGGCGGTCGGCGACAACGGTCATTTGACCGTGATGCTGGGTAGCCACAGCTTCTACTGGCTGCGGGTCCGCTCAGCATTTTCCAATCCCACGTCGCCTTATACCCAGGCGATCCCCGTGGTGACCTCCAAAGGATGAGATGAACAAGGAAAACTTGAACCCCTCCATTGAAGGACTTCTCAGGACCTGGCTGCCAGGCAAGCGCTGGTTCCCGGTCAAGAGCCCCGACTTTGCGCTGGAGCAGGTGGGCGGTTTCAACCTTCCCCCTGCCGGCGGACCCCATTCCGGCGGCGACGCACAGTTCGGAGTGGTGCTGTTGGCGGTAACCCACCGAACGGCCGACGGCGGTGCGCGGACTGACGTTGTCCAGGTTCCGTTGAGCTTCAGGAACCAGCCGCTGCCGGAGGCCACATCAGCTTTGCTCGGGGAAATCACGGATCCTGAAAAGGGCCTGCGGTTCGTGTACGACGCCGTCTTCGATGCCGATTTCATCACTGCCTGGTTGGAACTGATGCGCGGTGAAGGAAACGCTGGCGGTGCCCAGGGGCACCTGATCCGTGGCCGCGTCGCGCTCCCCGGGCATCCCACGTCCGTGAAGGTCCTCTCCGGCGAGCAGTCCAACACCTCGGTCATCATCGACGACGGCGGTTCGGCAGCGATCGTCAAAATCTTCCGAGTGCTCGCCGCGGGTAAAAATCCTGAGGTGGAACTTGGCGCCGCCCTGACGGCGGCCGGGACCACGGAGGTTCCCGCGACGCTTGGATGGATCAGCGGCTCGTGGGTTGGGCCGGCGTCGAGCGGTTCCGCAGAGGCCACCGGCGAGCTGGCTGTGGCTCACGAGTTCCTTCTGGGCGGCTTGGATGCCTGGCGCCTGGCAGTCGAGGCCGCCGCCGCCGGCAAGGATTTCACGGCGGAAGCCCACGGGCTCGGCGCTGCTACCGCCACGGTTCACGCCAGGCTCGCGGAAACGTTCGGGACCCAGGACGGTCAGGATCAGGGACCGGATATCATCGCCACAGTAGCCCGGCGTGTTCGTGGCTCGTGGGCTGAGGCCGCGTCCGCCGTCGGGCCCCATGACCACCAACTCGATGAGTTGTTGGCAGCGCTGGATCCCCGGGACGTGGGCCAGTTGCAGCGCGTCCACGGCGACCTCCACCTGGGCCAGATTCTTCTGGTGCCCGGCGCTGAGGGTCAGCCGGGACGGTGGGCCATCCTCGACTTCGAGGGCGAGCCCCTACGGACCATTGATGAGCGCAATTCTCCCGACCTTCCCTTGCGGGATGTCACCGGGATGCTGCGCTCGTTCGACTACGCGGCCGGTGCCGCCACGCGCGAAAACTCCGATGCCAGGGTGCCCGAAACCTGGGTGGATGACTGCGCTGCCGCGTTCCTTCAGGGGTACAGCGAGGTCACCCCGGGAACCATTGACCGCCGCTCGCCGCTCTTTGTGGCATTGTGGCTGGACAAGGCCTTATACGAGGTTGTTTACGAGTTGCGGAACCGGCCCGACTGGTTGTCGATCCCCGTGAATGCATCCCGACGAATCCTCGACAATACAAGCCGCGGCAAGCATGCGGCAGCTACAGCGGAAGGTAATGACATGACTGGCTCTGCACGCACCGAACGGCCCCGAATTCCCCTGCATGTGGACTCCGAGACCTTGGAACGCGTGGCGGCCGGCGCCTACCATGCGCCGCACTCCGTGCTTGGCGCCCACCTGGATGATCACGGCCACGTCACCATCCGTACCGTGAAGCACCTCGCGAAGTCCGTGGTTGTTGTGACCGAAGCCGGCCGCAACGACATGACCCATGAGGCGCACGGCGTCTGGACCGCGGTCCTGGAACCGCTGCAGGCCGGCCACGTGCCGGACTACCGTTTGGAAGTGGTGTACGACGTCGAACCCGTCACCATTGATGACCCGTACCACTACCTGCCTACCGTGGGTGAGGTGGACCTGCACCTGATCGGAGAAGGCCGCCACGAACGTCTTTGGGATGTCCTCGGTGCGCACGTTCAGCACTACCGCTCCGCGTTGGGCGAGGTGGACGGAGTCTCCTTCGCCGTCTGGGCCCCGAACGCCCAGGCCGTCCGGGTGAAGGGTGACTTCAACGGCTGGGATGGCCGCTCCCACGGAATGCGTTCTTTGGGTTCCTCCGGGGTGTGGGAATTGTTCATTCCGGGCGTTGTAGCAGGGGCGTGCTACAAATACGAGATCCTCACCAAGGCGGGTCACTGGATTGAAAAAGCCGATCCGCTGGCTTTCGGCACCGAGGTCCCGCCGCTCACTGCTTCACGTGTAGTGGACGCCAGCTACCGGTTCAAGGACGCGGAATGGATGAGCGCCCGTGCCGCGAAGGACCCGCACAATTCGCCCATGAGCGTTTACGAAGTCCACTTGGGCTCCTGGCGACTGGGCCTTGGCTATAAGGAACTTGCCAAGGAACTCGTGGACTACGTGAAGTGGCTTGGGTTCTCCCACGTTGAGTTCATGCCGGTGGCGGAGCACCCCTTTGGTGGTTCGTGGGGTTACCAGGTGACGTCCTACTTCGCTCCCACCTCACGGTTCGGACACCCTGACGAGTTCCGGTTCCTGGTGGATTCACTCCACCAGGCCGGCATCGGTGTCCTGCTTGACTGGGTGCCTGCTCACTTCCCCAAGGACTCCTGGGCGCTGGCACAGTTCGACGGTCAGCCGCTGTACGAGCACTCGGACCCCGCCTTGGGCGAACACCCGGACTGGGGAACCCTGATCTTCGATTTCGGGCGCAGCGAGGTCCGCAACTTCCTGGTGGCGAACGCCCTGTACTGGCTGGAGGAATTCCACATCGATGGCCTGCGGGTGGACGCCGTGGCCTCCATGATCTACCTGGACTACTCCCGTGAAGAAGGGCAGTGGAGGCCCAACAAGTTCGGCGGCCGTGAGAACCTCGAAGCTATTTCCTTCATGCAGGAAGTCAACGCCACCGTCTACAAGTCCCACCCCGGCGCCATCATCATTGCCGAGGAATCCACCGCATTCCCTGGTGTCACGGCGCCCACGAATCATGGCGGACTGGGTTTCGGGCTCAAATGGAACATGGGCTGGATGCATGACTCGCTCAGCTACATTTCCGAAGACCCCATCAACCGCAAGTGGCACCACGGCACCATCACGTTCTCACTGGTCTACGCCTTCACTGAGAACTTCCTGCTGCCCATCAGCCACGACGAAGTCGTTCACGGCAAAGGCTCCATGCTGCGGAAGATGCCCGGTGACCGGTGGCAGCAACTGGCCAACCTGCGTGCCTTCTTCGCTTACCAGTGGGCGCACCCTGGCAAGCAACTGATCTTTATGGGTACTGAGTTCGGCCAGGAAGCGGAATGGTCCGAACAGTACGGACTGGACTGGTTCCTTGCCGACATCCCCGCGCACCGCGGACTGCAGCTCCTCATCAAGGATCTCAACGAGCTCTACACCTCAACGCCGGCCCTTTACCAGCGGGACAACGAGGCTGGCGGTTTCCAGTGGATCAATGGCGGGGATGCCGATCACAACGTCCTCACCTTTATCCGCTGGGATCACGAAGGCAAGCCGTTGGTGTGCGCAGTGAACTTCTCCGGCGGTCCGCACAAGGACTACATCCTGGGTGTTCCGGCAGCGGGGGACTGGGTGGAAGTCCTCAACACCGACGCTGAGACGTATGGCGGCTCGGGGGTTGTCAACGCAGGATTGCTGAAGGCTTCGACGCCGGGAACTGACGGACAGCCTGCGGCGCTGACCGTCACGCTGCCTCCGCTGGGCGCCTCCTGGTTCACGCCGGCTGAGTAGCCTGAGCGTTCGTAGCAGCGACTAGGGCGGTTGCGCCTGGTGTGAGGAGGGTCCGGAGCCGTGGCTCCGGGCCCTCTTCCCTTTGTTTCCGGGGTTTTTGCTCGACTTAGAGGGTGTGTCGTTGACGGGTTTTGCCATCCCGGGGAAGTAGGGGTATAGTTAGTACCCGCGCTGCTCCACTGGTTGAGACCGCAAACTGACAAGAAACCGCAAGGAAAAATCACGTCAGTCTTGCCGATTTGACCGGAAGGAATCCAGCCGGTAAGTTTGAAAAGTTGCTCCGGAGCGATCCAGCTAAGGCTGGTGGTACTGCTTTGGAATAGTGACCTGTTGTTTGAGAACTCAATAGTGTGCCAAGTTTGTTGATGCCGATTGTTTTTTTGATTGGTTGAAATTATGGCTGGATCATTGCGCACCCCCGTGTGTGGTGGTCTGGTTTTCAGCTGGTTTTAACAGAGTTACGGCGGTCATAGCGTGGGGGAAACGCCCGGTCCCATTCCGAACCCGGAAGCTAAGACCCACAGCGCCGATGGTACTGCACCCGGGAGGGTGTGGGAGAGTAGGACACCGCCGGACATAAATTGAGAAGGGCCCCAGCCAACGCTGGGGCTCTTCGTCTTTAACCCACCCGTGCGCCTTTGACCCCCGGTAGAGTTGGTGGTCATGGAAAATCTCTTTAGCCACCCAGAGCCGGAGCCCGAGTCGTCCAGGCAGGATTTTAACGGCCTGGAGCCCTTCATCATCACTGTTGTGGTTCCCACCAACGTGTCGCATGCCTTCCAGGGGTTCACTGATCATCCACACCTTTGGTGGCCGCTGGAACAGGAGAGTGTGTACGGCGAAGGTTCACATGTTGAGTTCGAAGAGAACCTGATCCTGGAGACGGCCGAGGATGGCCGCACATCCGTTTGGGGGACCATCGACGATTGGCAGCCCCCGCTGTCCTTCCACGCCAGCTGGTATCCGGCCAGTACGCCCCTGTGGTCCACGGAGATCCGTGTGGTGTTCCGGGCGGTGGAAGAGGGCACTGAAGTGCGTCTGATCCACGATGGTTGGGAAGGCGCGGAGGACCCTGCAGCATCCCGCGCTTCCTACGCCGAAGGCTGGCCCCGCGTCTTGGAGCGCTACGTGAGGTTTATGGGCGGAGCCGTTGCCTAGGATTCGCAGGCTCCAAGCGAAGGATTGGGAGTTGTTGAAGGCGATCCGTCTGGAGATGCTCACAGATACGCCCATGGCCTACGTTGAGAGCCTGGATGCCGCCCGCCGGCAAACCGAAACCCAATGGCAGGAGCGTGCTGCCGCGATGTCCGGCGACGCCAGCATCACCGTGGTTGCCGACACAGGCGAAGACGGCAGCAAACTCTGCGGCCTGATGCGGGTGGTGCTCAAACATCCCCAGAATCCGGAGCGGCCGCTGCAGGCCATGCTGATCAGCGTCTACGTGGCTCCCGAGCATCGAGGGCTGGGATTGGCCGACGAACTCCTGAAGATGTCCTGTAACGCTGCAGCGGGGGAATTGAAGGCCGAAAGCATTGAACTCGGCGTCCATGAGGAGAACGTGAGGGCGCTGGCGTTCTACCGTCGCCACGGATTCGAGACCACGGGTGCCAGCAGGCCTTACCCGCAGGACACGTCAAAGCTGGAGCTCGTGATGGAACGTCGGCTTCCGTAAGAAGCCTAAGAGGTGCCGGGCTTCGGTACGGCTGTACTTGTCCGGACCACCAGCTTGGTGGGGTGCTCGGTATCGGCCGGCTCCAGGACCAAGCCGTTGTTGATGGCGCCCAGCAGAGTCCTGACGGCCGCTGCGCCCTGGCCTTTGGCGTCTTGGTCGATTGTTGTCAGGCCCAAGACCTTGCCGAGGTCATGCCCGTCGATGCCCATGACCGAAAGGTCGTCCGGGATGCGCAGGCCGAAGTCCCGGGCAGCGAGTATGGTGCCGATTGCCATTTCATCTGACGCCGCGAACACTGCGGTAGGCCTCTCAGGTGCGCTGGCCAGCAGTTGCCGCGCGGCCGCGTATGCGCCTTCAATAGTGAAGTCCGCGGAAACCATCCATTCGGGCCTGACGGGGCAGCCGGCGTCGTTCATTGCTTTCTCAAAACCGCTGCGGCGGGTTCCCGGCAGATGGAAGTCCTGGTCGTAGGCTTCCAGACCGGTGATGTGCGCGATCTTGGTATGCCCCAGACCCAACAGGTGGTTGGTGGCTTTCAGGGCGATTCCCGAGTCGTCGATCCTGATGGTGGAGGCTCCCGGCAAAGGACCACCGATGCCCACAATGGGCCGGTGCACTGCGTGAAGTTTCTGGATTTCGTCTTCGCTGAGTTCCAGGGAGACCGCAATCACCGCATCCACCCGTTTGCGGAGCAGGAAGTCGTTGAAGACGCTCTGCCGGTGCGCCGGGTGCTCCGCGATGTTGTAGAGGGTGAGGTCGTAACCGGCCTCAAGCAGCGCCGCTGAGGCACCCTCGATCACCGCTGAAAAGAACCAGCGGTGGACCGAGGGAACCACCAATCCGACGTTGTGCGTGCGCCCGGAGGCCAAGCTCGATGCATGATAGGACAGCACGAACCCCAGCTCGGCCGCAGCGGTACGGGCGCGCTCCCGGCTGGTGGGAGAGACGTTGCCCTTTCCGCTCAGCGCCCGCGACACCGTGGCAACGGACAGCCCTGCTCGCTCGGCTACGTCCTTGATGCCGGTCATGCTGCTCCTCGGTGGAAAATTAGCTGGCTGAGAGCCAGATCGTCTCTCCCGAGCCTAGTGGATCTGCGCCTTCCGCCCCTGAGCTTCGCAGGATGACTGCACCTGACGGGAGTGGCATGGCCTCGGCCCCGACATTCATGATCACCACGATGTTGCCGTTGAGGTAGGCCAGCGAGGTATCGCTGCAGTGGTCCTCCACCCAAGCCAAGGAGCCTTGGCCGAGGCGCAGCTCGGCTCGCCGTGCGAGCATGCGGCGGTAAAGGTTAAGGTGCGACGCCGGGTCCGACTCTTGTTTGTCCCTCGCCAGTGCGGGCCAGGACTCGGGTTGCGGCAGCCAGGGATCCAGGCCGCTACCGAAGCCGGCGTGGGGCTCTGCGGAGCGCCAGGGAAGGGGTACACGGCAGCCATCGCGGCCGATGCGGGCACCACCGGTTCGGGCGAACGTGGGGTCCTGTCGGAGGGTGCCGGGGATGCTGGAGGAGTCGGGAAGGCCCAGTTCTTCGCCTTGGTAGAGGTAGGCGGCGCCGGGGAGGCCCAGCATGAACAAGGTGGCCGCGGCGGCGCGGCGTCGTCCGAGTTCTTCGTTGGGTTTCTCATCGTCAGGACCGATTCCGTCCCCGTCACGGGGGCCGGGTCCGTCGTAGCCGAAGCGGGAAACGTGCCGGACAACATCGTGGTTGGACAACACCCAAGTGCTCGGGGCGCCTACGGCATCCAGGGACACCAACGAGTCAGTGATGATGTGGCGGAGACGGTTCACGTCCAAGCCGGCGTGCAGGTAGGGGAAGTTGAAGGCCTGGTGCATCTCGTCCGGACGGACCCACTGTGCAAGGCGGGGGAGTGGGTCCACATTGGCTTCGGCGCACATGATGCGGTCCGGTCCGTACTCTTCAAGGATGGAACGCCAGCGGCGGTAAATATCGTGCAGGGCGGGCTGGCCAAACATGGGTGCGTCGTGGCCCGGGAAACCGTCGGAGCTGTTGCCGTCTGCGCGGCCACCCCAGTCGGGGAGGCCTGTGGCCTTGACCAGCGCGTGGGCGACGTCCACCCTGAATCCGGAGATACCGCGTTCCAGCCAGAAACGGAGGACGCGCTCAAACTCGGCGTGGACGGCTGGGTTGTCCCAGTTGAAGTCCGGCTGGGAGGAGTCGAAGAGGTGCAGGTACCACTGGCCGGGCTGGCCGTTCGGCTCCGTGATGCGTGTCCATGCCGGGCCACCGAAGTGCGATTGCCAGTTGTTGGGCGGCTCGTTGCCGTTGTCTCCTTGACCGTCCCTGAAGATGAACATGTCCCGCTCCTGGCTGCCCGGCCCGGCAGCGAGGGCTGCTTGGAAGGCGACGTGCTGATCCGAGCAGTGGTTGGGGACGAGGTCCGCGATGACGCGCAGGTTGAGCCTGTTGGCCTCCGCAATGAGGGAGTCAAAGTCGGTCAAGGTGCCGAAGAGCGGATCGACGTCGCAGTAGTCGCTGACGTCGTAGCCGGCGTCCCGCTGGGGAGAGCGGTAGAAGGGTGACAGCCACACAGCGTCCACGCCCAGCCCTGCCAAATGCGCGAGTTCGGCCGTGATGCCCGCCAAGTCTCCTACGCCGTCACCGTTGAGGTCGCGGAAGGATCGCGGGTAGATCTGGTAAATCACGGCCGATCGCCACCAACCGTGCGCCGTGGAGGCATCATGGACCGGGGTCAGATGCGTGAAAGCTGCTGCGGGCTCGTGGGTCGCAACCGAGAGCATGGAATCAACGGACATGAAACACATGGTAGAAGAGATTGCCCCGAAGTGTAAACGCTTCCAGTCCTAAGGGTACTGTGATTACAGCACTTGCGAGGGGTGCGTTTCTGAGATTGGCAAACAATGCCACAGGCCATGGAAACGCTTGCGGCCCTTCCGTCGTCCCACCGGCATATGCCCGATTTCGGGACCATGGTGCACCCGTACTGGAGGACATCCGGTGCCACCTAAGAAGTGCGGCGCTGGCTAGACTGGCACTGAAAAGACTGCGAAGACTGCCGGTTTGGCGTGTCCGCGGAGCTCATGTGGAGGGAAAGCCTTGTCGGACGAAACGGCCCTTGCCGGAACATCAGAGGAAAACATTAAGGAACGCACTGCAGGCCGCGGCAAAGACGCCCAGCCCTCAGCCGCGCAGAGGACCTTCCTGCAAGAACTTGAAGCCGGACTTGGCGCCGGAAAAATTGCGGACGATGAAGAGAGCCTTACCATCTACTCGGCCGACCAAGGCCCCATTCTGGACAGGCACCTGCCGCTCGCCGTGGTCTGGGCCGGGTCCGTTGAGGATGTCCAGCACATCGTTCGCAGCTGCGCGGCCCATCAGGTGCCGATCGTCACCCGGGGTGCCGGCACGGGTGTCTCCGGAGGTGCGCACGCCACCCAAGGCTGCATCGTCCTGAGCTTGGAACGGATGAACCGCATCCTTGACCTCAACCCCGACGACGAGACCGCCGTCGTCGAGCCCGGCGTCATCAACGCCGACCTCAACGCAACTGCCGCCGAACACGGCCTCATGTACGCACCGGACCCGGCCAGCTACAAAATGTCCACCATCGGCGGCAACGTGGCCACCAACGCCGGCGGACTGCGCTGCGCCAAATACGGTGTGACACGCGATTCCGTGCTGGCGCTGGACGTCGTCATGGCCGACGGAACGCTCATGCACACCGGCCACCAGACCTTCAAAGGCGTGGCAGGCTATGACCTCACAGCACTGCTGGTGGGCTCGGAAGGAACGCTGGGGATCGTGGTGGGAGTGACGGTTCGCCTGAAGTACCTGCCGCGCGATATCCACACCATTGCCGCCTTCTATCAGGACTTCCGCAGTGCAGCCGCAGGCGTCCTGGCCGTCGGCAGGGCACGTGTACAGCCTGCCATCATGGAACTGCTGGACAACGGCACACTGGTGCAGCTGGACGAACTGCACGGCGGTGACCTGCAAAAGCGCGGCAAGTCACTCTTGCTCATCCAGACAGATGGGTTCGGTGCCGCCGCAGAAGCCGACGTCGTCCGGGAGGTACTTGCCGAGGGCGGCGCCACAGTGACCACCGAAGCCAGCGCAGAAGCCGAAATGCTGGTGGAACTCCGCCGGAACAGCCGCGGTGTAGAGGTGGACGACGAATTCAGGGTGGGTGAAGACATTGCCGTCCCGCGCTCGCGGCTGGTGGACTTCGTGGCGGAACTCGAAGCAATGGCCGCCCGCTTCCAGGTGCGGCTCAAAGTGGTGGCCCACGCCGGCGACGGAAACCTGCACCCCACCTTCTGGATGGACCGTGTGGACCCCACCACCGACGCCGACGCCCTGCAGCGACTCAACGCTGCCCTGGACGAATCCATCCGGGTAGGACTGGAAATGGGCGGAACCATCACCGGTGAGCACGGCGTGGGGCAATACAAGCTGCGCTGGCTCGGCCTCGAGCAGCCCGGGCCGGTGCGTGAGCTGCAGCGGCGGATCAAGGACCTGTTCGATCCCCAGGGGATTCTGAACCCGGGGAAGGCCATCTAAGGCTGGCTCTTCGTGGGTGGGCGGCCCGAAGGCCGCAACGCTCGGCGCGCTCGGTCGTCCCGCCCCAGCGGCACCCCAACCTCGCAAGCTCGGTCGGGGACCCCTGCCGCCGTGGGGCCACCTTAGACGCGCGCTGCCGCGTTCCGACCCCGCGGGCCGGTGTGCAGCTGTGACGCTCTATCACGTCCCTCGGGTTTGGGCGCCACGCTCTATCACGTCCCTCGGGCTTGGGTGTGACGCTCTATCACCTGCGCTCCTCGTGCAAATCACCTCAGCACTTCTTGGTATTCCAAAAACTTGCACGCCGAAAGCTTGTCGCATTTGGGCTGCTTGTTTATCGGCATTTACATTCCGTCATTCTCACCCTAGGCTTGCTTGGTATACCAAAGTTGCTATGAGGGGAATGACGTGCGCGAGAAGCGGCAGGCTGGAGTGGGACCGAGTCCGAGGCTGATGGCGGGGTTCGTGTTGCTGGCGCTCGTCACGGTTTCCATCAATCTTCGGCCTGCCATAACAACCGTTGCCGGGGTGATGAACCAGGTGCCGGGCGTCTTCGGGTTGGATCCGTCGCTGCTTCCGTTGCTGGGAACCTTACCGGTGCTGGCTTTTGGTGTTTCGGGGCCGATTGGGCCCTGGCTGGCCCGGCGTCTTGGGACCGGCCGCGCCGTGGCCGTGGCGCTGTTGGTTCTCGCTGCTGCCCTGATTGTTCGGGCGACAGTTCCGGCACTTTTGCTTCCAGGCACGTTCTTGGCGGGCATGGCGATCATGACCGCGAGCGTCCTGGTGCCTCAGATCGTCAAGGCAAACCGCGGCACAGGCTGGTGGACAGGGTTGTGCACCATGGGATTCGGGCTCGGAGCCGCGCTTGGGGCCGGGTTGGTCCAACCACTCGAGCAAGCATTCGGCGGCAACCTTCCCTCAGCCTTGGCCGTCTGGGCCGTACCGGCGTTGCTGGGAGCGTTCCTGATCCACCGATCCGGCGAACGCCCGACGGCGGAACCCGCCACGGCGTCCAGTGCGGCTACCAGCCCGGCCGCCAGCGCTACTCCCACCATCACCGGGGCCCCTGATGCGGTCACTCCGCTCCGGAGGCAACGCACCGCGTGGGCAGTGACGGCGTTCTTTGGGCTCCAAGCCATGCTCTATTTCGCGATCACGTCCTGGCTGGCTGTCTACTTGGTATCCCGTGGACTCGCGCCCGCTGATGCTGCGGCCTTGCTTGCTTGGTTTAGCTTGGCGGGCTTGCCAGCCAGCTTGCTGGCACCTGTGCTGGCTGGCCGGCCAGGCATCTTAAAGATCATGGCGCCCGGACTTGGCTTGTCCGTGGCAGCTGCGCTGCTGGGGGTTCTGATGGCGCCGGTTGAGCTGCAGTTCCTCATGGTCGGGATTTTGGGCGTGGTCCAGAGTGCCGGATTCGGGCTGGCGATGGCGCTGGTGGTGATCCGATCAGTCGGGCCCCAGTCCGCAGGGCGGCTCTCGGCCATGAGCCAAGGATTCGGTTTCGCGTTGGCGTCCCTGGGCCCGCTGGGCGCCGGTTTGCTGCACGCCATGACCGGTGGCTGGGAAGTGACGTTCTGGATGCTCGCCGCAGAAGCCGTAGTGCTGGCAGGTGCAGGCTTCTTTGCCATCCGTGGACCCCTCGTCAGCGTGGAGGCAGTGGAGGCAGTGGAGGCAGTGGAGGCAAAAGAGGCACCAGAAGCCACAGAGGTGACGGCCCCGCCTGAGCAAGCAACCACGAACGGTTCCAAGGCCACGTCCGTTCGATAATCCGGTCATTCGAGCCCAGGGGAGGTGAGCGCCACCGCTTCCGGCTTGCCCGGAAAACGGGGGAGGGCCTGTTCGGGCAGCAACCCGGCGGCGTATCCTCGGCCATATGACCAACTCAGCAGCAACAGGTACCAATCAACCGGAAACGCCAGCTACTGAAATCCTGGACACCAACGAGTGTTGGGAGCTCCTGCGTGGGGTCTCGGTGGGCAGGCTCGCCGTGGTGGTGGACGATCACCCGGACATCTTCCCCGTGAATTACAAAGTGGACCACGGAACCATGGTGTTCCGGACCGGTGAAGGCACCAAGCTTCATGCAGCTCTGGGCGATGCTTCGGTGGCCATCGAAGCGGACGGCGTCAATGCCGATACCGGGGTGGCGTGGAGCGTGGTGGTGAAGGGCCAGGCGTCCGCTGTGAAGCTGACCCAGGACGTGCTGGATACAGTTGGCCTCCTGCTGTTCCCCTGGGAGGCGGGGCAGAAGGACCAGTTCGTCCGCATCACTCCGAGCCAAGTGACCGGGCGCCGCTTCACGGTCACGCCAGCTGTGACCTGGTGGTCGCCGTTGGATGATGCGCCCACGGCACGAGGCGAGTAGCACTTAACGCGAAAACCCGCCCTGGTTCGACGTCCTCACGCTGTACGGCGCGGAGTTCGAACAAGGGCGGGTTTCCTGCTGACGCTAGACGAGTTCCAGCTGCTCGGCCACCACCCTGCCGGCGTGGATCACAGTGCGGTCCTTGCCACGGTCCATCACCGTGGAGGCTACCGTTTCGCCGTCCACCAGGAGCAGCTCAGCGGGGTCACCGACCTCGACGCCGGGACGGTGGGCGGTGTCCTTGAGCCTGGTTGCGCCGGGGTCAAGAATGCTCGCGCCACCGATCGTGGCGATGGCCAGGCTGTGCTCAATGAGCTCGTCTTTGCGGAAGCCGTGGGTAAAGGCGAGCTGCCAGGTGCGGTCCAGCATGTCCGTGTTGCCGTAGGGGGACCAGTAGTCGCGCTGGCCGTCCTCGCCCAGGCCCAAACGAACACCGGCTTCGGTGAGCAGCGGGATGGGCAGCTGGCCTGCAGCGGAAGGAGCCACCGACGCCAGGGAGACATCGAGCTCCGCGAAGGAATCGATGAGCCTGCGGGTGGTGGCCTCGTTGACGCTGCCCAGCTGGTACGCATGGGACATGGTGACTTTGCCCTGCATGCCCAGCGCGCGGGTGCGTTCCAGCACCAAATCGGTGCTGAAGACGCCCAGCTCACCGGGCTCGTGCAGGTGGATGTCGATGGGAACCTGATATTTCTCAGCCAGCCCGAACACGATGTCCAGGTGCTTGGCCGGGTCGCGGTCCAAGGTGCAAGGATCGATCCCGCCCATCACGTTGGCACCGGCTTTCAACGCCTCCTCCATGAGTTCCACTGTCCCTTCCTCCAGCAACAGACCCGCTTGGGGGAACGCGATGATGTCCACGGAAGCTTGGCCGGCGAACTTCTCCTTGGCGGCAGCAACGGCGTCGAAACGTTCCAGCTTGCAGTCCACATCCACCTGGGCGTAGGAGCGAACGCGGGTGGTGCCCCGGGCGATCATGCGGCCCAGGGTGTCGTTCACGCGTTCCTGCAGGGGAACTTCGGCGTTCCGCCAGTTTTGACGGTCGTTCATCATCATGGTCCACACGCCGGGACCGCCGGTGTGTTCCCGGAACGGGAGGCCGATCCGGGTGGAGTCCAAGTGCACGTGGACATCCGAGAAGGAGGGGAGCAGAAGGCGCCCACGTCCTTCGACAACAGTGACGCCATCCGGGACGACGCGCGCAGGGTTGTGCGGTTCGACGGCGGTGATCTTGCCGCCTGCTTCTCCAGCGACGAGGGTGACGTCGCTGAGCGCTTGCCCCCAAGGGCGGACGGCACGGATCAGGGTATTCAATGTGTACTCCTTTGGTTGTGAATCTATTCCACACCGGCCAGGACCGTTGCGGCCATACCCGTGTGGTGGCAGGCAGGCTCAGCGGGCCGGGCGGGCGCGGGGATCTGGTTGATACAACGTTGACGCTGTTCCTCCGGGAGCGTGCCGATCAGCGGGCACCGGGTCCGGAAGACGCAGCCGCTGGGCGGATTGGCCGGTGAGGGAAGGTCTCCGCGCAGCCGGATTTTCACCTGTTCACGGGCGGCCCGGGGATCTGGAAGGGGCACTGCCGAAAGCAATGCCTTGGTGTAAGGGTGCAAGGGGTCGCTGAACAAAGCATCCCGAGGCCCCTGCTCAACGATCTTGCCCAGGTACATCACTGCCACTTCATGGGAAATGTGCCGGACCACCGAGAGGTCGTGGGCAATGAAGATGTAGGAAACGCCGGTGTCGCGCTGGATCTGCTGCAACAGGTTCACTACCTGCGCCTGCACGGAGACATCCAGGGCGGACACTGGTTCGTCGCACACAATCACCGACGGGTTCAGGGAAATCGCCCGGGCTATACCCACGCGCTGACGCTGACCCCCGGAGAACTCGTGCGGGAACCGGTTGTAGTGTTCCGGCTTGAGCCCCACCTGGTCCAGGAGTTCCTTGACCCGATTCTTGAGCCCACCCGGCGGATTGATCTTCTGCGCCACCATGGGAGCGGCGATGGCCGTACCCACCGTCTGACGCGGATTCAGCGAAGCGAAGGGATCCTGGAAAATCATCTGGACTTTACGGCGGAAGTTGTACAGATCCTTGCCGCGGAGCCCGCTGATGTCCTCGCCGTCCACCAGAATCCTTCCGCCCGTCGGGTCCATGAGGCGGGCCACCATCCGGCCGGTGGTGGACTTGCCGCACCCGGACTCACCCACGAGCCCCAAAGTCTGGCCCCGTGCGAGACTGAACGACACGCCGTCGACCGCTTTGACCGAGCGCTTAGGGGCACCCGGAAGCATGCCGCCCTTCAGCGGGAAGTGCTTTTGCAGGTTCTCCACCTGGAGAATTGGCTGATGTTCCATGGCGGGTCCTAACGCGAATTCCGGATGGTGATGATCTGCGGGCCGCTCAAGTGGCAGCGTTTGCCGTGCCCGTCCTCTACCCGCAGTTCCGGCCGCTGGCTGGCGCAGATGCCGTCTCCGGCGAGTTCGGTGTACTGGCACCGTGCGCTGAAGATGCAGCCTTTGGGCAGGTCAAGGAGCGACGGTGGCTGGCCGGGTATGGGGTTCAGCCGGGTCGACGCGCTGTTGAGCGTAGGCATCGAATTGAGCAGTCCCAGGGTGTAAGGGTGCCGGGTATCGTAGAAGATTTGGTCCACCGGCCCGGACTCAACGCACTGGCCGCCGTACATGACCAGCACGTTGTCGCAGACCTCGGCAACCACGCCGAGGTCGTGCGTGATCAGGATCAACGCCGAGTTGGTTTCTTCCTGAAGCTCGGACATCAGGTCCAGGATCTGGGCCTGGACCGTCACATCCAGTGCTGTTGTGGGTTCATCGGCAATCAGCAGTTCAGGCTCGCAGATCAGTGCCATCGCGATCATGGCACGCTGCCGCATGCCGCCGGAGAAGTGGTGCGGGTACTCGTCGTAGCGCTGCTCGGGGCTGGGGATGCCCACCCTTCCCAGCATGTCGACGGCGGCAGCCCGGGCTTGCTTTTTGCTCGCCTTGTTGTGGACCAGGTATGCCTCGGCAATCTGGTGACCCACCGTATAGAAGGGGTGCAGTGCAGAAAGGGGATCCTGGAAGATCATGCCGATGTTGCGGCCCCGGAGCGGGCGCATGGCGGACTCGGGCAGGGTGACCAGGTCCTTGCCCTGGAACATCGCCTGGCCTGTGACCTGGGCGGACGTGCCTTTGAGCAGGCCCATCAGCGCCTGGCTGGTCACGGATTTTCCCGAACCGGACTCGCCCACAATGCCAAGGGTCTGCCCCCGTTCCAGGGAGAAATCCATGCCGTTCACTGCGGAGACAACGCCGTCATCCGTAGGGAACTTCACGGTGAGGTCCCGGACCTCAAGGAACGGTGCTGTTGCTGGGCCACCTGCCGTACCGCCGGCCGGGGCGCTCGCCGTCTTGGCGGTGATATTCAACTGGGTCATTGGAGCCTCACTCGGGGATCGATGGCGGCGTAGGCGAGGTCCACCACAACGTTCGCCACGATCACGAAGAACGCGGCCAGCATGGTGATGGCCATGGTGACGGGCAGATCACCGGATATGGCGGCATGGACTGCCGTGAAGCCCAGGCCGGGTACGGAGAAGATCTGCTCGGTGAGAACCGCACCGCCAAGCAACAGGCCAATGTCCATGCCGAGCATGGTCACCACCGGTGTGATGCCGGCCCGTACGCCGTGCTTGAAGGTGACTGTCCGCGGGGCCAGACCCTTCGCGCGGGCTGTCCTGATGAAGTCCTCGCCGAACGTCTCGATCATGTTGGTCCGGGTAACGCGGATGTAGGAAGCACTGAAGAGCACAGCCAGCGCAATCCAAGGCAGCAGGTAGTTGGCCACCCATGCCCCGGGTCCTTGCGGGCCGAAGGGGCTGCTGATCTCGTTGGTGGTGAAGGGCAGCAAGTGCAGTTGGTTGACGAACAGGAGCAGCAGGAACAGGCCCGTGACGGGGATGGGCAGTGAAACGCCAACGGAGGCGGCACCCACAATGAACTTATCCACGGGCGAGCCCTTGCGGAGGGCGGCCAGAAGACCAAGCCCGACGCCGGTGATGGTCCACAGCACCAGCGCGCCGATGGCCATGGAGAAGGTGTAGGGGAGTGAGCGGCCGATGATGTCGGCTACGTTCTCATTGGTTTGGAAGGACTTTCCGAGGCACGGCCATTCGCAAAGAGTCTGTGCACCCGGGGCGCCGATCATTCGCGACGAAAAGAGCCCGCGGATGTAATCGGCGTACTGGACGAAGAAGGGCTGGTCCATGCCCAAAGCAACACGGGCCTCGGCCACGCGCTCGGGTGTGCACTCCTGACCGCAAGCAGCGGCTGCAGGATCAGAGGGGCCGAGTTGGAACAGCGTGAAGGTGATAAAGCTGACCGCGGCGAGAAGCAGGACCAACGAACCGGTCCGGCGAAGAATGAAAGTCATCATGATTGGTGGTTGCGGGCCGCCCGCTGATGCAGGCGGCCCGCTTCTCCTTCTGGACTATGCCCGAATAGTTTTCGAAGCCCGGTTATTGCTCGACGCCGACGATCGAAAGATCGATGCCGCCGAAGAAGTAGCCCACCTGGGCGTTGCGGACATTGGAACCCACCACGCTGTTGGTGTGGCTGCGGATGAGCGGGACGATCGGGTAGGTCTTCAAGGCAGAGCCGAACGCCTCGGACCACTTCTTGCCCAGTTCCTCGGAGGTGCCGTCCGTATTGCGGAGATCGAACATGGCCTTGGAAACCACGGGATCGAAGTAGCGGGACGTGTTGGAGAAGCCGTAGCTGGTGCCCTCGTTGTTCGGTCCCAGCAGGGGATCCGCGGAGGTGCGGATCGACGCCGGGTCGGCACCGCCGCACCAGCCGGAACGGCCCATGTCCGGCAGCTGCTCACTGGCCAGTACGGAGTAGTAGTTGGGTGCCGGGATCGGAACCAGCTCAACCTCGATGCCCAGGGCCTTCAGGTTCTGCTGGACTACGGTGCCGGTGTTCTTGAAGGCGTCGCGGTTGTTGGCGTACCCATAGGTGAGGGTCTTGGGGAAGTCCTTGCCTTCAAGGAGCTTTTTGGCTTCCTCCAGCTTCGGTTTACCGGTGGGATCCAGTTCCAGCTCGGTTTCCACATAGCCGCGCATTTTGGCATTGAGCGGGCTCTGGGTGATTTCGCCGAAGCGTCGTCCACCGTACTGGACCAGGATGGACTGGCGGTCCAGGGCCAAGGCGATGGCCTTGCGGACATCCGGGTCCGTGATCTTCTGGGTGTTCAGGCTCAGGACGTCGTTGCATCCCAGCAGACCCGAAGCCACCCGATCCTTCACCTGGGCGTCCGCCAGCTTGGCCGAGTCCGAGGTCTGGAGTGCGCCGTTGGAATCGAGCGTGATGGCGTTGGGGTCCGAGTCGGCGAGCAACTGCTGGCTGATAGTGGCCTGGGAGGTGGACAGCGAGAAACTGAAGGTGTCCGGAAGGGCCGAGCGGTTGGGGTCCGTGGCGGGATCCCAGTGCGGGTTGCGGACCAGCTTCAGGGACTTGCCGCGGTTGTAGGACTCCACCATGTACGGGCCGGAGGACACCGGGTGGTTGGTGTAGTCCAGCTTGGTGTCCTTGGCCTTCGGGACCGGCGCCGTATTGGAACGGGACGCCAGGGCCGGGAACTCCGCAAAGGGCTTCTTCAGATGGAAGACCACAGTGCGCTCATCGGGTGTTTCAACCGCCTTGAGCACAGCGGAAGGATCCTTGTACGGCCCCTTGTACCCGCCGGCGTCGAGCGCTGCATTCAACTCCTGCGGCGCCTGGGTGAACACATCCTGCGCGAAGGTTCGCTCCACGCCGTACTTGATGTCGGCCGAAGTGATGGGCGTTCCGTCCTCGAACTTCACGCCGTCCTTGAGCGTGAAAGTCCAGCTGAGACCGTCGTCGGAGACCTTGCCGGTGTCCGTTGCGAGGTCCGGGACCACTGTTGGCGGCTGGCCCGCCGTTTCCTTGGCCATGGTCAGGGTGCGGTAGTAGAGCTGGCCCACGTTCGCGGTCTGAACGTAATTGCTGTTTCCGGGATCCAGCGTCTGGAAATCGGACGACATCAACACGTTGATGTTGCCGCCCTTGCCGGTGAAGCCGGACTTGACCACGTTGGGGGCCAACTCCGTGACCGAACCGGCGGGCTTGGAACTGCTGGGCTGGCTTTGGCCGGCGCCGCAGCCGGTAGCGGCCATGGCGATCAACACCGAAAGTGCCAGAGCTCTTGCAGGGGTTTTCATGATGCTCCTTGTGAGGGGTGACAGGCGATGCGGGGGATGAGGGTTAGTGCGAAATTTGCTAGCGGGAGGACTTGGGGTCCAGGGCATCCCGGACGGCGTCGCCCAGAAGGTTGAAGGCCAGGACGGTGATGACGAGCATGATGCCGGGGACCGCGAGGAACCACGGATCGCTCAGGTACCAGTTGCCGGACTGGGCGGCGTTGAGCATCTGGCCCCACGACGGTGTGGGGTCCTTGACGCCGACGCCCAGGAAGGAGAGGGCTGCCTCGGCCGAGATGTTGGTGGGGATCAGCATGGTGGCGTACACCAGGACCACTCCCATGACGTTGGGGATGATCTGCCGGAAGAGAATGCTCAGGTGTGAGGCGCCGAAGGAACGGGCTGCTTCGACGAACTCGCGCTCGCGGAGGCTCAGCACCTGGCCCCGGACGATTCTGGCGAGGTACGCCCAACCGAAGAAGCCCAGGATGATCACCAGGGAGGCCATGGGCAGGAAGCTGCCTTCGCCCAGCGGCGTGTCCCTTAGCCGTGACTGCAGGATGGGTGTCAGGGAGAGCACCAGGAGAAGGTGCGGGAAGGCCAGGAACAAGTCCATGATGCGGCTGATGATGGCGTCCGTCTTACCGCCAAAGTAGCCGGCTGCCGCGCCAAGGACAGTTCCGAGGACCACTGAAACCACCGTGGAGAGCAGTGCGATGGTCAGTGACACTTGTCCGCCGTAGGCGAGCCTGGCGAACAGGTCGCGTCCCAACCCTGGCTCGACGCCCAACCAGTGCTGGGCCGAGGGATACATGTAGCCAGGGAGCGGCAGGCCGGGGGTTTGGAAGTCATCCAGAACCTCGGGACTGGTGTTGGAGGTGTAGGGGTCGTTGCCTGACATGGCGCTGAGGACGGGGGCCAGGATGGCGAACAGCAGGATGGCAACCACTACGCACAGGCTGAGGAGCGCGATCTTGCTGCGCCGGATCCTCATCCAGGCCGTGGCAAGGAGGGAACGTGCTTCGGCAGGTGCTGTGGCCTCCGGCGACGTTGCCGGAGGGAGCGGCGGGCTGCCGGTGCTTGGTTCGACGGACTGTATCTGGGTCAACGGTTCTGCTCGTTTCATGATCAGGAGCTGGCTCCGGAGTTCTTGTATACCAAAATAGACTAGAGCAGGATTGATGCGATGTAAATCACAAATAATGTACTGTTTGGAATACCAGAGAGTAATCGAGCTGTCTTTGACGGACAAGAAACAGGAGTCGCCGTGCCTACCAAGGTCACCGCCCGCTACGTGCTGGGGCATCAGAACGGCCGCCACGTTCTGCTCGAAAATGCGTGCGTGGTCTACAGCGGCCACACCATCGACTACGTAGGGCACGAGTACACCGGGCCGGTGGACGAGGAAGTCCACGCAGGCGAGGCCCTGCTGATGCCCGGCCTGATCGACCTCGACGCGTTGACGGACATAGACCACCTCATCCTGGACAGCTGGGCAGGCCCGGAGCAGGCCAAGGGCCATCAGTGGTCCGAGGACTACTTCCAGCACCGCCGCGCTGACGTCTTCACAGCCGAAGAACGCCAGGAGATCCGCGAGTACGCCCTCATCCAGCTGATACTTCACGGCATCACCACCTACATGCCCATCGCCTCGGAAGTTCACTCGGAGTGGGCCGAGCCTTTTGAGGAACTGGTGGGAATGGCCGATACCAGCCGACGCTTGGGTCTGCGCGGCTACTTGGGCCCTGCCTATAGATCCGGTGTGAACGTCGTGTTGGCGAACGGCGAACGGTCCGTAATGTTCGACGACGGCAGGGGACGTGAGGGGCTCGCTGACGCCTTGCGCTTCCTTGACCACGCAACGGAGCTGAACGATCCGCTGGTCAACGGTGTTCTGCTCCCGTGCCGGATCGAAACCTTGGACATCGAGTTGCTCAAGGCGACAGCGGCGGCTTCCAGCGAGCGGGACGTGCTGGTGCGCCTGCACTCGCTGCAGGGCCTCGTGGAGCGCGAGCTCATCCTCGACTGGCACGGACTCACGCCCTTGGAACTCCTGGACCAGGTGGGAATGCTGAACGAGCGCCTGCTCATCCCACACGCCACCTACACGGACAGGAATCCTGCTGTGTTTGGGGAGGACCGCGGCGACCTCGCCCGGTTGGCAGCAAGCGGAGCCAGCATCATCCATTGCCCGTTGACGTCCATGCGGTACGGAAGCACGCTGGATTCCTTCACTGCCTACAAGGCGGCAGGGGTCAACATTTCGCTGGGTACAGACTCCTTCCCCCCGGACCTGATCCGCGGCATGGACGCCGGTGTGCAGCTTGCCAAGATCCTCGCCGGGAGCAACGACGCCGGCGACGTCGCCGGATATGTCGACGCCGCCACCCTGGGTGGTGCGCATGCTTTGAGGCGCCCGGACCTTGGCCGGCTCCAGCCGGGCGCGCAGGCAGACATGGTGGCCTTCTCCCTGGGGGACTTCCGGGACGGAGTCCACGACGACCCGCTCCGAACCCTCTTGCTCAATGGAACCGCCCGCCAAGCCGTGCTTTCAGTGGTAGCCGGGCGGACCATCATGGCCGAAGGGCGCATCGATGGAGTGGACCTGGACTACTGGCGTGTCAAGGGACAGGAACTCTTTGACAAGATGCGCCGCGCCTACAGCGTCCGGGACAGCCGGAACCGTGCGGCGGATGAGCTGTTTCCTCCCGTGTATGCTCGGGTGGAACGCTGACCGGCGCCGTCCGCCGCAGGGAGCGGACACTGGCATGAAGGGAAGTTTGACAGTGGCTGAGGCGATGCCGGAAACCGGGAATGGCCGCGACGAGGAGGCCCGTGCGGAGAATGTCTACCAACTGGTGTTGGAAGGCATTGTCACGGGCACGTACGCGCAGGGTATGCGGTTGCGGGAACGCGAACTTTCAGAGCTCTACAACGTCTCCCGCATTCCTGTGCGCGAGGCCATCCAGCGCCTGGAACAGGACGGTTTCGTGGCAACGTTCCCCCGCCGCGGTGCGGTGGTGCGCCAGCTGACCCTCACGGATGTCAACGAGCTTTTTGATGTTCGCCTCTGCTTGGAGACGTTTGCCGCGCGCATGGCCGCCACACGTGTAGCCGAAGGCAGCGACGGCGGACGGCTGGAAGAGCTCATGGAGGCCTCCAAGGCAGCCATCGACGACGATCGGACCGAGGACGTCGCCTTGATCAGCGCCGAGCTCCACGCCGAAATCGTGCGCCTGTCCGGGAACAGGCTGTTGATTGAATCCGTGAAACCCCTGTTCGGGCGGATGCGCTGGATCTTCGGGCTGGCACACAACCGCAGCAATGAGCTCCAACGCGATGAACACACCGAGCTGTGCAATGCCATCCTGAAGGGCAAACCGGATCTGGCCTACTCCTTGGCGTACTCGCACATCGAGCTGGGCCGCGAACCTGTTCTGGCCGGGCTGGCCGAGACGCTGGAACCCTGAATAAACGGCTCGACACTAAAAAGCTCGACGTCGGCACTCGCCTGAGTGCCGACGTCGAGTTCGTTTCAACGTGCGTTAGTCGTCCGCGTCCGGGTACTCGTCCTCGTCGTCGTACCGGCCGGATTCTTCGACCTCAACCTCAAGGATCTTGAGCAGCTCCGTATCCGGGTTGAGCATGATGGCGGCCTCGTCGCGGCGGTGCTGCAGCACCGTATCCAGGTAGGACTGCACGGTCTCCGCCAAGGGGACGTACCTGTCCTGCTTCTGGCTCATGTACCAGCGGTGTTCCAGGACTTCGTGTACCACTTCCGCCGGCTCCAGTTTCCCGGCGAGGTGCCGCGGAATGGAACGCACAATGGGTTCGAAGATCTGGCTGACCCAGATGTGGGCGCTGATTTCCTCGTCCAGGTCCGGGTTGTTGTCCGCGCGGAACTGGTCCATGTCGTTGAGGAGCCTGCGGGCCTGGTTCTCCTGGGCATCCAAGCCGGTGAGGCGCAGCAATCTACGCTGGTGGTGACCGGCGTCCACCACTTTCGGCTGGAGCTGGATGGTGGAGCCGTCCGCCGTGGTCTTGATGGCATACTCTTCGACGTCGAAGCCGAGCTCGTTGAGGCGCCGGATCCGGGCAGCCACGCGCCACCTTTCACCGAGTTCGAAGGATTCCTTCTCCGTCAGCTCGGTCCAGAGCCGGCGGTAACTGTCCATGATCAGCTCACTGGTGGCTACGGGATCCACCTTCTCCTCGATGAGGCCGCCGTCCAGCAGGTCCATCAGTTCACCGGCGATGTTCACACGGGCGATTTCGAGGTCGTATTCGCGCTGGCCCATGGAGAGGTCCGGGTAGAGCTCGCCCGTTTCCGCGTCCACCAGGTAGGCGGCGAAAGCGCCCGCATCACGGCGGAACAATGTGTTGGACAGTGAAACGTCGCCCCAGTAGAAGCCCACGAGGTGCAGGCGCACCAGCAATAGGGCCTGTGCGTCAATGAGGCGGGTCAGGGTGTCCTTGCGGAGCATCTGCGAGAACAACGCACGGTAGGGCATGGAGAACTTCAGGTGTCGCGTGACCAGCACCGGATTCAACGGACGCCCGTCCGCGGTGGTACGGCCGGTGATGACGGCCACAGGCTCCACGCAGGGAACATCCAGCCGTGCGAGCTTCCGCAGCATGTGGTATTCGTGGCGGGCGACGTGCTCAGAGGTTTCCTTGATGGCTATGACTGAGCCACCCAGATGTGCGAAACGGACGATGTGCCGGGAGATACCGCGGGGCAGCGCAGCAAGGTTCTCAGCTGGCCAGTCCTCCAGTGCGATGTGCCACGGCAGGTCCAACAGCTCAGGATCGGCTGCAGCGGCGGTGATGTTCAGCGAACCGATGACACTGGCCGGCGGTGCGGTGTCCTGCGCACTCGCGGCTTCAGTGCGGGGGAGCTTGCCGATCTGCCCGTAGTCGGTGGGTTCGTCGTGCCACTGGGCTTCGTTTTGCTCGCTCATGCCTCAATTGTTCCGTACTTGGAGTCAGGTGCAGCTATCGCTGCAGCAAAGGGGTACTCCGGCTTTGCTGACCACTCGACGTCGGGTGCTTCCTGGAAGACGACGCCCTGCTTGGTGAGCCGCTCACCCAAGACGCCCAGTCGACGTCGGAAGTCTCCGGTGTTGCGGACCTCCTGGCCGGACCACGCGACTTCCGCCAAGGAAACAGCCCTCGGGTAGAGGAGCCATTGGGCCTGCTGGTTGTCCCGGACTGTCTCGGACCACAGCGCGCCCTCGACACCCAGAATGTGGTGGTCCTTCAGACCGCCTTGGGCCGGATCCCAGTTGTAGTAGTCGGCCCAGTCGAACGGCCCGCCTTCCACCCATTCGAGTCCGATGGGGCTGTCGGGCGCATATTTCTGGTCCAGGTAGGTCTTGTCTGCGGGGGACATGAGCACTTTGGCCTCATGAAGTTCCGCCTGCCGTGCTACGGCCTCGAAATCGCCGTGCCAGTACTGGATCACCGCACCCTCGGGAAGCTCGACGGCGGCGAATTCGTTCCAACCCACCACGGTCTTGCCGGTTTCTGCGCCGATCCGAACGAACTGTTGGACCATGGTCACGTAGTCGTCATGTCCGGTGACGTGGGCTTCGTCGCCGCCGATGTGCAGGTACGGTCCCACGGTGATGGCCGCAAGCTGGCCAAGGACTTCGCGGACGAACTCGTAGGTGACCGGCAGATCAGCAGTCAGGGTGGACCAGCCAACCTCGGGGGTGGTGCTCATGGGCTTCGCCTGGCCATCTGGATTGAGCTGGGGGATCGCCGCGAGGGCCGCATTGACGTGGCCCGGGAGGTCGATCTCGGGCACCATCAGCACGTTCTTGCTGGCGGCGTAGGCTTGGATGTCCCTGAAATCCTGTTGCGTGTAAAAGCCATTCCGTCCGCGGGCGGGGACCGCGGTGGGCACTTCCACGGCGCCGGTAGCGCCCAGCGCGGTCAGTTGGGTGTAGTCCAGGCCGGACGGGTTGTCCTCAGGTTGGCGGATCTCGATGCGCCACGATTGGTCATCCGTGAGGTGCAGGTGCAGGGCGTTGAGCTTGAACTGCGCCATGACGTCAATCTGCTCCTTAACCTCCTCCACGGTGAAGAAGTTGCGGGCCACGTCCAGCATGAGGCCGCGGTACGCGAACCGCGGGGCGTCCGCAACGTCGACGGCGGGAATCACCCAGGTGCCCACTGTGCCGGTGCTTGCTGTGCCGTTGCTGTCGGTGGGACGGGGACCCTCGATGGACGCGGGGAAAAGCTGCCGCAGCGTCTGCGCTCCGTTGAACAGTCCCGCTGTGGTGGACGCCGTGATCTTGACCCCATCCTCGGCGACGCTGAGCGCGTACGCTTCCGGGCCGCCGTCGAACGTTTCCACCAGCTCGAGGGAGATGTCGCCGGGAAGGCTGTCTTCCACGAGGGGCAGATCAAAACCGGTGCCGCGGCGCAGGAGCGAAGCGAGCTGTTCCGCGACGTGGGCTGCTGAGTCGCCGGCGGCGATCCGGGCGGTAGGGGAGAGTGTGAATCCCGGGCCGTCCGGGAGTTCAACGTGGGAGGGGCGGGGAATCAGGGTGTCCGTCGTGTTCATGCCATTCTTTCCAGGAGAAAGGTTAACGCGAGAGCGGCCCGACCTGGAGGGGTCGGGCCGCTATCAAAATGCGGATGTACTAGCCGGTGGGTGTTAGTCGCCCAAACGGAGACCGGTCTTCGTGTCGAACAGGTGCACGTGGCCGGACTGCGGACGAACGAAGATGGACTCACCCTTCATCGGAGGGCGGCGACCGTCGACGCGGGCCACGATGTCGTGGCTCTTGCCGTCAAGGATGGTGTGGCCGTAAACGTAAGCGTCGGCACCGAGTTCTTCAACCACGTCAACCTCAACCTGGAGGCCTTCGCCGTTGCCCACGGTCTCAAGGTCTTCCGGACGCGAACCAACCGTGACGGTCTGGCCGTGAGCCTCTTCGAGGACGTCGCGCGGCACGGGGTAAACCGTTCCGCCGAACTGGACGCCGCCGTCCACCACCGGCAGTTCAAGCAGGTTCATGGCAGGGGAGCCAATGAAGCCTGCAACGAAGACGTTCTGCGGGCGGTCGTAAAGGTTGCGCGGGGTGTCAACCTGCTGCAGCAGGCCGTCCTTCAGGACAGCAACGCGATCGCCCATGGTCATTGCCTCAACCTGGTCGTGCGTCACGTAAACCGTGGTGACGCCCAGGCGGCGGGTCAGGGATGCGATCTGCGTACGGGTCTGGACGCGGAGCTTGGCGTCAAGGTTGGAAAGCGGCTCATCCATGAGGAAGACCTGCGGGTTACGGACGATTGCACGGCCCATGGCAACACGCTGGCGCTGACCACCGGAGAGTGCCTTCGGCTTGCGGTCAAGGTAAGCCTCAAGGTCAAGGAGCTTGGCGGCTTCGCGGACACGCTCGGCGCGCTCTTCCTTGGAGACGCCGGCGATCTTCAGTGCGAATCCCATGTTGTCCGCAACGGTCATGTGCGGGTACAGGGCGTAGTTCTGGAAGACCATGGCGATGTCGCGGTCCTTCGGGGGAACGTCCGTGACGTCGCGATCGCCGATCAGGATACGGCCGGCGTTGACGTCCTCAAGGCCTGCGAGCATGCGCAAGGAGGTGGACTTGCCGCAACCGGAGGGTCCAACGAGGACCAGGAATTCGCCATCGGCGATGTCGATGTTGAGTTTATCGACGGCGGGCTTATCTGTGCCCGGGTACAGACGCGTAGCGTTATCAAAAGTAACTGTAGCCACAGTTATCAATCCCTTCACCGGCAGGTACGTGCCGGACGATCCGTTGTGAATGGTTCATTTTCTTCAGTTGAACTCCCCGGCCAATGGCCGGGGAGGATCGTGTGACGCCGCACGGTACTGTGCGTCACATCACAACCAAGAGTATGTCAGACTTTTTGACTAACTACCTAAATGTTACGAACATCACATGTTGCGCTCGTCACTCATTGAGCTGCCTCGGTGACGTGTCGCCGCTCGCGCAGCAAGGCTTCGAGCAGCTCCGACACGTGCACCGGGGCCTCCACGCGGTACTGCGCTTGGGTGAAATCCAGACCCACCTTGATGCCAACGTCATCGCCCATCAGCCGGCCCATTGCATCCTCGTCGGTGACGTCGTCACCGGCAAACAGAATGGCTGTTGCACCCGTGGCCTGGCGTAGAAACTCCACAGCCTCACCCTTGGATGCATGGACTACTGAGGTTTCCAGCACGCGCTTGCCCGTCTTCAGGTAGACGCCCGGGTGCTCGCGCAACACTCGGGTGGCGGCCTCGACGGCGTCCTCGGCAACGTCGTCGTCCGCCAGCCTGGTGTGGAGGACGACGCCGGCGGGCTTGTCTTCGAGCAACGTTCCCGGAGCGATGTTCACGATTTCCGCAAGAACCTCACGGACGGCTGCCAGTTTCGTGCGCTGCTCCTCGTCCAGTTCCAGCCCTAACGATCCCTCACCGAGCCAGGCCTCAGCTCCATGGCTACCGATCAGCAGCGTGTTCTTCGGTGGCGAGGCGACCAGCCGCAGACTGTCCAGTGCGCGGCCTGAGATGAGTGCCGTCGTCGTGCGTGGGAGTTCCGCGAGCGCCTCCAAGGCCGCGGCCGAACGTGGAAGGGGGCGTGCGTCGTCCGCGTGGTCCACCAGGGGGGAGAGGGTGCCGTCGAAGTCCAGGGCCACCAAGAGGTGCTCCGTGCTGGAAATGCGCCGGACTGCTTCCAGTAGCTCGGGCGAAAGGGATAATTTCTCAGCTGTCATCGCGCACTACCTTTTCTTCGAGGGCAGCCAGGAACTCCGCTGACCAATGATCGACGTCGTGGTCAAGGATCTGCTTGCGCATCAGCTTCATACGGCGCCGGGCTTCCTTGGGATCCAAGGTGATGGCCTTGAGGACTGTCGATTTGAGGCCATCGATGTCGTGCGGATTGATCAGGAACGCCTGCTTGAGCTGATCAGCAGCTCCGGCGAACTCGCTGAGGACCAACGCGCCGTCGTCGTTTTGTCGCGCGGTGACATATTCCTTGGCAACCAGGTTCATGCCATCGCGCAATGCTGTGACCAGCATGACGTCCGCCGCGAGGTACAAGGCAACCATTTCTTCCACCGGGTAGCTGTGGTGCAGGTAGCGGACAGCCGTGTTCTGGATGGTGTCGTAGGTGCCGTTAATATGGCCCACGGTGCCTTCGATCTCCTCGCGGAGAAGCCTGTACTGTTCAACCCGCTCCCGGCTGGGGCTGGCCACCTGGATCAGGGTGGCGTCCTCCACCTTGATGTGGCCGTCCGCCAACAGTTCCTCGAAGGCCTTGAGCCGGTGCCTGATGCCCTTGGTGTAGTCCAGGCGGTCCACGCCCAGGAGGATGGTCTTGGGATTGCCCAGGTCCTTGCGGATCTGCCGGGCGCGTTCGATGATGTCCGGCCGCGCGGCGAGCTCACGGATCTGGGCAACATCGATGGAAATCGGGAAGGCCTGGGCCCGCGCGATGTGGGTGACCTGGCCGTTGGCACCCTTGACGTGGACTTGCTGCTGCTTGACGCTTGCGCCCAGGAAGCGGCGGGCCGATCTCATGAAGTTTCCGGCGTCGCTGGGGCGCTGGAAGCCCAACAGGTCTGCGCCGAGCAAACCGTCAATGATTTCGCGACGCCAAGGGAGCTGCGCAAAGATCTCCGGCGGCGGGAACGGGATGTGGTTGAAGAAGCCAATCTTCAAGTCCGGGCGGGACTCGCGCAGAAGCCGTGGAACAAGCTGGAGCTGGTAGTCCTGGACCCACACAGTGGCGCCGTCCGCTGCATGGCGGGCGACGGCGTCGGCGAACTTCCGGTTGACCTTGCGGTAGGAATCCCACCACGTACGGTGGAACTCCGGCGGAGCGATGACGTCGTGGTAGAGCGGCCAAATGGTGGCGTTGGAGAAGCCCTCGTAGAAGAGTTCAACGTCATCACTGCTCAGCTGAACTGGCAGGAGATCCATGCCTTCGTGGCTGAACGGGCGCACAGTCTCGTCCGGGGCCCCATGCCAACCCACCCACGCGCCGTCGGACTTTGTCATCATCGGCGCGAGCGCTGTGACCAGGCCGCCGGGCGAGCGGCGCCAGCCACTTTCTTTGTTGTCATCGCTGATGCGATCCACCGGCAACCTGTTGGAGACCACCATGAAATCGAACGTGCTCGCCGTGGGCTTCTTCGTTGGAGAGGCCTTGGTGCCCTGTTCGGTACTGAGTTTGTCGCTTGCAGGATCCTGCATTAATGCTCCCTGGGGTTGCTGTGACTCAACTCCCAGCCTACTAGCGGAATCATCCCAGGCACTTGATCGTTCAACAACCGGGTCACGAGGCATGGGCAGACCTTCAAGTTTGCTCCCGTAAACTGACCCCGTTGCCCTAGCTAATGCACTTTGACGTCGAATACCCCGAGGAACTGATGAGCCCCGCAAACGAATCACGCCTGTCCAAGGCCGAAAGAACCGCCCAGGCGCGGGAGAAAGCGCGCGCAATCCGCGAAGAACAGCTGAAGAAGGAGAAGCGGAACAAGCTTCTTGTCGGCTGGGGCATCGTGGTGGCCGTGGTGGTCATCATCGCTGTGGTTGCGTATGTGGTTATTGGCAATGTGCAGAACAACGCACCTGTGGCCGATCAAGGTCCGACGCCGGCCAACGGCAACGTGCACGGCGGCATTACGCTGCTGGCCAACACCGAGGTGGTGAAATCGGAACCTGCCACCGTCAACGTGGCCGACGTCCCCGCTCCCCTTGAAACCAAGCCCGCTACGGTCACCGCGCCGGGTGCCGAGGCTGAGGCAGGCAAGCCCGTCAAGGTTGTTGCCTACATCGACTTCATTTGCCCCGTGTGCAAGCAGTTCGAGACCGCCTACGGAGAGTCCCTCACCAACCTCCGCAACGAAGGTAAGATCTCCGTCGAGTACCGAGCCCTCGGCTTCCTGGACCGCCAGTCCACCACCAACTACTCCTCACGCGCAGCCAACGCTGCCGCCTGTGTAGTGAACTCCTCGCCGGAGAAGTACGCGGAATTCTTCAACCTGCTCTTCGAGCGTCAGCCGGCTGAAGGCGGAGCGGGCATCTCCGACAACGACCTCAAGAAAATGGCTACCGAAATTGGTGCGGCCAACATTGACTCCTGCATCGACAGCAAGCAGTTCCGGCCTTGGGTAAAGGTTGCCACCCAGGAAGCTGCGGCAATCGGCGTCACGGGAACACCCACCGTGTTCATCGACGGCAAGCAGTGGGACGGCAGGTCTGACTTGAACGCCGAGATCCAGACGGCAATCACCGCCAAGGGCTAACCCTCGCGGAATGCACGACGGCGGCCGGTCACCCTTTGCGGGTGGCCGGCCGCTGCTGCTTGGCAGCGAATTTCGTTGACGGGGATGGTCTGGGCTAACCTTATCTAGCGCTCTTTCGCGCGTTGCTTTGGGTAACCGAAGCGTGCCTCCTTAGCTCAGTTGGCCAGAGCACCGCTCTTGTAAAGCGGGGGTCGTCGGTTCGAATCCGACAGGGGGCTCCACGAACCCCTCCGTACCGGCGATTTTGCCGGGATGGAGGGGTTTTTCGTGTTTGAAATGCAGGGCACTACACGTTTACTACACGCTTTCAAGAAGGCCGACGACACCAGCGGGCTCCCCAGCTGCATAGAGGGAACCATGCAGTCAGAGAAGAAGGCCCTGAGGGCGGCGATGGACCGAGACAACATAGGGACGCTCAGGGTCCTAATCGGTGTTGGCTGGCGTCCAACGGCAATGCGGTCGCTGGCTGGTCCTGGATGCCCAGCGCATCTTGGTCGCTGGCCCCATCATTCCGCCGAGCGACGAGCACCTCGTCGTCCTACCGACGAGCACTACCGCACCGTCCTGAGGGTTGCCCGTTGCTCTATAACGTCCCCATGAAAGGGGCCGAGGATCGGTAATCAGCTTGGACTCTTGAATACCCAGGCTTGCACTTGCCCGCTCGACGCATCACCGGCAGTACCCGGCCTTCCGTGCCACAGCAGGAGCCGCTGGGTACGATGTCCCTTGATTGGGGGGGAGCATGACTGAGACTACGGGCGATACTTCGATGCTGGCTGAGGGCGGGGCGATGGAGCTTGTTAGGGTGCCGGCCTGGGAGGCGAAGTTCGCGCTGAAGGACAACCCTGACGAGCTGGCGCACGTGATCTGCTGCCGGGACCTGGAATGGCGGAAGGCTGCATGCGGGTACGAGGAGTCCGACCCCTCGATCATGATGGAAGCCAACGTAATCTGCACGATGTGCATCGAAGCTATCGGTGGTCTGGCGGCGCTGGCAGAGGGCAGGTGCCCGTACGACGATCAGCCCTGTCCTGACGACGAGACGCTGAATCAGATCATCAAGGACCGAAGTCGAGAGTGTCCAGGCATGCGCTCATATCGCTCGTGAGCGACGCGCAATGGTCCGGGGGTACTTATAGTCCGACGGAGAATTCTCGGTTGTTTTTGGTAGCTCGCGCCGCCAGCAACTGAAAAGATGGACTTTCACTTTGTTAGACCGGAAGCCCGGGGCCACTAGTACTGGTGGCCCCGGGCTCGGCGTCACTTGGGTTGACTGATCGGTTGCTGCTTACGTCGCTGCCGCATCAGTGCGCCGTAAATGATCCAGCCGACAACGGCCGCTAGCGCGAGATTGCTGAACTCTGGAGACACGTGTCCGAGTACAGCGAAGGGGGTCAGCACTGCGCATAGTACACAGAGCACGAGGAGCCCAATTCGATAGGTGCGCATCGAGATCATCCTATTATCCTTTCATGGGGTTGGGTCATGGACAGTGGCTGGTACCTCGGGGTTCGACGAATGGGTTCCAGCCTGCCAGGGCCCCGGGCACGCCATAGCCAACAATTCCGACGCAGTTTCCATTGGCGTTGGCTCCCTGTGCGACCACAACGATTGCTCCGCTGACTACGGCGCATGCTGCGCCGGCCGCAGGGTTCAGTTGGGCGCACGCTGCGCCGGCCGCAACGGCGCCACCGGCAGCAATTCCATTAGTCTCTGCACGGTTGAAGTACACCGAGCACCAACCAAAGCCGCAACCCGTCGTAGGATCGGCAACCACAGGGAACTGCGCGCCGGTCGTATCAACGTGCTGAGTAATGGTGTTGCCATTCACCGTGTAGTGGGTGGGCAGTTCCTTCCCAGCCGCGTCCCGTGCCCACGGTTTGGCCAGGTAGTTAACGACTTCACCGGATCCATTCAGAACCAATGCACTCCCGTCGTCTACCAATGTCAGAGTGGTCGAAGGATCGCCAATCTGGAACGCAAAGGCGTCCGGCGCGGTTTCGTTTTCGATTACAACGAAACTGGCGTTCGTTCCGCTTGTGCCTGTGCCAGTAACGAATCCGTAGCCGTCTTCATGTATTACTTCGGCGCCAAGTCGATCGACCGTGCTTGATTTCGATCCGGAGACCGGGGCAATTGACACGGGCTGTGCGGTGGTTGCTCCCCCTACCGATGCCTCTGGGGACGCGTCGGTTTGCTTCATGCTGTTCTTAAGCGTCGACGCTTGAGCTTGAAGCTTACCCTGCAGGAGGCCCTGTGCTTCGACTATTGCAAGAGGGTCGAACTTCTCGGTGGCTTGAGCGGCAGTGGCACCGCCTGCCACCAGCATTATTACAGCGGCGAGAGCACCGCTGGCCATGATGGCTTGCCGTGCATCTTTAGCGCGGACACGCCGTGATTTCTTGACCTTCGTTTTTCTTCGAAGGATTTCCCCAATATCTTCATTTTTCCCCAATATTTGTCTGTGGGCCGTATGAGCATCTGCGCACTGGCAGAATCCAATGTTCGGCCCCAACTGTGATCCGTTTGAACGAATCTTGCTTTCGGACCCTTTCAGCCAAGGCCCGTTTGTCGTCGAAGTCAAGTCAAGTGCTTGCTTTCAGCAAGTGCCTGCCATGAGCGGTCAGTCCTGCGACTCCAGCCGTGTGACTTGCGGAGTTGGCGCCTTCTCTGAAGACTGGGCACCGCGCGGGCCAGGGTCCCGGGAGTATCAACTGTTTGGGGGAATCCGGAAGTGCTGGGACAGAGAATGTATGCGTGGCGGCGCCCGCTGTGGCCAATCACCTTGGCTATCCTTGTGGCCGATATTGTTCTGTGGCTGGACATCAACGGTGTCACAGGCGGCAACCTGGCCTGTGGCAATGTCGCGTTGGTGGTGACGATTGCTTGGCTTGTTCTGGGGCAGTTCATCGGCCCGAAACCCCAGGCCAGGAGAGTCGCGAACCAGACTCCCGAAAGTCTGAGCGTTCGCAAGGCCAGCCACGCACCGCGGGTACGGAATGCTCTAGTGTGCCGTGACGGCCCTGACCACCTTGGAGTCGAGCTCTTCCGGCTTAGCGGTGCCTGTTCCGGCGTCCTGCCCGGTCGGCGAAGGCATCCAGGGCCTCGATGATGTCGGGACTGGGAGGCCAATGGTGTCCTTTGAGAAGAGTCTTCGTGATTTTCTCATAATGGGCGTGATTGAGAATATCAGCGGCGTTTGTTCTCACGTCGGGCTTCGCACAGAGCCTGGCTATGCGGCAAGCAGGGCGAGAGTTCAAGTGGCCATCTTGCGGGGGAGCTAGCGGGTACGCGTAGGATCGTCCCATGGGGACCAAGGGCACGACCAAGTTATTCGCTGTTCTAGCAGGGGTGTTGGTGGCAGTGTTTTCGCTTTTTGCCGCACTATGGGTGAACGGAAACATCCCTTTGCCTGCGGCCGCAGCCACTTCATTTGTTCTCGGTGTGGGAACGTATCTAGCAACCATCAAAGGCACTGCTAGGAAATCCACTTAGCAGGCACGAGAGATGCCTACCCTCGAGCCCAGGAACCAGAGCCACCACTCGAAGGAATCGCGCGTCCTGATTCAGGACGTGATCCCGTACGAGGTGGCCGAAAGCCTTGAAACCCTGCAAGGGCCGGGGGAGGGCGTTCTAAAGCTGCCGCACCACGTTCACTGGGGGCCGGAGGCTGATTGTGATCTGGGACAGCTCGAAGGTGTGTACAAGGCATATCAGGCGATCCTGCGTGAAGGCACACGGGTAGATCAGGAGCAACTGCTCAACGCCAGCCTTTTGGTGAAGGTATGGGGCGAGTTGATGCTTCCCGTTCGAGTCCGGGATTTGTGGGAGAACAAGTTCCCGCAGCTGGCACAGCATTCCTAATATAAGACCGCCAATACCAGCGCCACGTGCAGGTCTCGCGATGGATGGCTTGGCCGCTCTCCCCAAAGCCTGCGGAAAGTGCTCTCATGGAGAGACCGAGGACAGGAATTTCGCGTAGGGGAGCGGCTGTGAGCAGTCAACATGAAGCACTGACACCAAGGCGGGGTTCGATGCGCTCCAATCTGCTGATACTCGCAGTGTTCACAGCAGCACTGAGCTGGTGCATCGCACTCCTCGGAATCGTGAACAGCCCTGCAGGTGCAATCTTCTTGACCATCCCAGCGCTGGCAGCCGCCGGGATCGTTGTCGCCGCGGCGAAGCGACGCCGACGCGAGCACGCCCGGCACCTCGGCACGCCCACTCCTGATGGCATGAACGCCCTGAGGGCGCCGAGCAACTCCGTACTGATCTTGCTGAGCTTCACCGCGGTGCTCTGCTGGTGGATCGCGATTGTGGGTCTCAGTACAGGGGCTGGTGCGTTCTTCCTGTGGCTTCCTGTCTTGGTGACGGCCGGGACGGTGGTTATGTTTGCCTACATTAAGCCTTGGAAGGTCACCCGGATCTGAGTCATGCCGCCCGCAGATGTCCTGGTGCGATGACAGACGCGAGAGACCAGACTTGAAGCTGTCAGCGGTCTATGACTTCAAAAGCGGAAGCGGTGCGACGCAGTACTCCTTGGCTTTCCTGTTGGTGAGGAAAGTGTTGTGCCGGGCGTGAGCTTCCTCTTCGGAATTGAACCGCAACGCCCGGAGTGGCAACTGACCGAGGTCGCAGATGTCCCTGAGGTGCTGACATGGGCTGAGGAGCGGGCCAACGGCAAGACCTTTGTGTTGTATGCGGAGTTCGTCCACGAGGGTGGCCACGGAATGATCCGGCTCCTTGGGCAAGAGCCTCCAGGTGTCTAACCCGGGGCCCCTACGGATTGACGGCGGGGTCGCATTCGAACACTGCAGGGTTACGCTGCAGGCCGTCCAGCGAGCAACGGCTTCGCTGACCTTCGAAGAGAACGTCGACGTGGCCGTTCGACCATCCTGAAGCAGCGCGATACCCGTTGCCCCACTTGAGATCGAGGACCTGGCCACCTTCGGATTCGACCTTGGCTTCGATCTCGGCCTTTTGCCTCGAATGGTCAAGCTGCAGGTTGATTCCATAGGCGATGAACCCCAGCAGAATCACAGCCGAGAGCACGATCGGTAGCCGCCGCGCAAGAGTCTTCCTTCCCTGGGACCGGCGTTTCCTCGAGGGCTTCTGTGCCGCCTGTTCGTGCGGGTTCATCAACTTCCTTCGGCTCCTGCCGAAGCCCCGGCGGGGCAATACTTTGATGCGGACGATTCTGGAGTGCGAGGGCGCTGAGGGTTCAGCCAGTACCCGTAGAGCGGCTGATCGATCATATTCCACACCTCATGTGCCTTCGGAGTGACGTTGCATTGTTTTGAGGTCAGGTGGCCACTAATGTCCGAGCCTGCGCCTTGCCTAATGGTGTACGGTTCGGCCTCTTCGGAACTCAGCTCTACCCCCAGGCTGAACGGCTGGCCAGTGGCGTCCAGCCTGTCAATCATCGAGGCTAGATGGGGCCAAACACCGGTCTGTTCTATCGGTGGCAACGTGTTCTGCAGAATGTCCTTCTCCCATGGGCTGAGCTGCACGTCGCTCACGTTGTACACCTCGACATTGACGGTCTGGTTGACTCTGCCTTGAGGGTCCCATGGCTTCGAGGTCACGGTGACATAGGTGCCGTCCGGAGTGTCACCCTGCCATGTCTTACTGGCCGCAACTCCCAGCGCAATCAATCCCTGATCCGGCAGCTGGCCGTAGGTATCCAGGAGTAGTCGACCAGGACTGAAGTCATTCGCCTTCTCGGACACGGCCCCGGTAGTTGGCGTGGTGATCCTCCAGTGGGTGGTTTTTGAGTTCAGCTCTGTCGGAATGACAGTGGTGACCCTCTCCAGTTTCTCTGGAGTCATGTTGAGGGATACCGCCATCTGAAGCTCATACTCCCGGGTGTCCTCGTTGTATTCCCTTCGGGAGTCCAGCTGGCTCACTGGATCTAACTCATGGAGCGTCACCCAGCTTGAGGCAAGGTGTTGAATCTGCTCATAGGAGAGGCTGCCTTCTCCGCTTAGCCTGCCTATCTCCAGATCATCGGAGAAGGCACTGTACCGCGCTTCCTCAGTCTGAGCCACAAACAGGGTCCAGTCCTCCAGATAGGCTCCGGTGTCTCCCACGCCCTCACGCATGGTCCACAAGATGTTTTCCACCTCAGATGCGGTGCACGCCGGTGAGACGCCGATCCGGTATTTCACGAGAGGTCCCCTCACTGCGATCTTCCCGCCACGGGGATCACTGTCTATCCAAGTGACGCAGGGTATTGAGGTGAGCTTGCGGTCCAAACCGAATACATTCGGAGTAGCGAGTGGGGCGGTAACTCTGTACACACATGATGCCAGGAGCACGATCACCACCAGTAGGATCCCGAAGCCTATGATCCGGCCAGTGCGTACTGGTCGCCTGTTCGGTCCCGTGGATGCTGAAATTTGGTCCATCATGCGATCTCTGCGGAGAATAGGGGTCCGGCAGCGAGCCTTAGAGGCCTAGCAGCCATGCCGTCCAAAGCGATTCCCACGTCCGTCTCCCCAAAACCGAGCAATAAATCCAACGACTAGCATAACTCCTGTTTTGCTTCCAGGGAGGGGCGAAGCCAAAGAAAAGAAGATCGCGATGCGCACCGAGCGCAACGCCTACTGAAAGAGAACGATGACCCTTGACACAGCCGTAGGCACGGCCGCCCTGACCGTCGAACTCCAGAGGCTCGACGACACCCTCGTAGTACTCTCCTACGCTCAACCGGGCGACGCCGGCGCCGACCATCGCACAACAATTGACTTCAGCTTGGCCCCAGGGGAACGAAAGCTTGTACCGACCGGCGTAGCCGTGGGCCTGCCCCTCGGAACCGTTGGGCTGATCCACCCACGGTCCGGACTGGCCGCCAAGCACGGCCTCACCGTAGTCAACGCCCCAGGCACCATTGACGCCGGATACCGCGGCGAAATCCAGGTCTGCCTCCTGAACACGGACAAGGACAACGCCGTGGAATTCGAGCGAGGTGACAGGATCGCCCAGTTTGCTAATCCAACGCATCGAAGTCGCAGAGTTCGTGCCAGTCGAAAAGCTCGCTGAATCCGCCCGTGGTACCGGTGGCTTTGGATCCACCGGAGGTTTCCAGGCCCGCCAGTAGCTTCTCAGACGACTCTTTCGCTGATGGTGCCAGATAGCTGCGGCGCTATACCCAGCCTGTCCAGGAGATAGACGGCGGAGCTTATCGATACTCGCCGGCGGTCAGAGCCAAGCCAACCAAGAGCCCGATAGGGCAGCCCGTCCAGAGCGCCCCTCCTGTCAAGCCGAGGACCGGAACGAGGTGGGAGAGCACTGCCAGAGCCATGGAACCTCCGATGATGGTGCAACCCATTGAAACTGCGGCCGCAAAGTTTGATCCCCAATAAGTCACACTTCCGACGCCAGCTGCACACACGGCAAGGACCAGCAAATTTGCTACCCACACGGATAGTCCAAACACAGGGGTCCGATTGACGCAGAGGAGGATCATCAAAGCTCCAGGGACAACCACACCGATCCAGTAATACCATTCCGGGACGACTCTCTCCGTCAGAGCCTCGGTCTTCGCTCTGGGCTTCATAGTCCCAACCATCCCCCTTCTGGCGCGTGACGTCCTCCGCAGAGAGGACGACCAAACAGTAGCACCAGTGGCGAGCGGGAATTACGGATGGGCCGCATTGGTCCGCAGCTCTTGCGCCATCGAAGTGACGTAACGCGTGTGGTTTCAACCCCTAGGAGCCACGGTGCCTGTCACATTGTCAGCCGGAACGTCCGTGCCAGTCTCCGCTGCATGCCGCGCATGGTCACAAACATGCAAAGGACGATGAGCAGGCAGGGACAGCGGGGGCTATCGTCACCATAAGGCCCACAACAATAACCAAGGCCGCCATGACGATCATGAGTGATTTAAGCGAAGCGACCAGTTTCTCTACCAGAGTTCCGTCCATCTCGGCTGGTTCAAGGACTGCCTCGCTGTAGGCCCTGGTTGCTCCGCGCATCCATACTGCCGGTGAGGCCAAGCGCGAGGCAACAACGGCCTCTGCCTCCTGGAACTCGGAAAAATGGCGGACCTGCAGCTCGGCGATGATCTCGGCATCAGCTTTGTTGAACCGGCTTAGGACGAAGCGGTGCTGGACGGCCAGCTGTAGTTCGGCGGCGTCCAACAAAGCTGCGGCTTCAGCCGTCTGCTCGGCGCGGACCAGGTGGGAGTCGGTGACTGTGGGAGCTTGTTCCAGGCCCGTCGTCCGGACGCCATAGCCCGGCAAACCATCGGCAAGCAGATTCGTCCACCACCGAGGTGGGTGGTTCCCCTAACCGCTCTGGATCTTTCAAGCCTTTCCGGTCTCAGCGGTGCCTGTCCGGCGTCCTGCCCGGTCTGCGATGCCCCGAGCCACCGCAGCGTCTCCACGTACGGTGGCAAACGCCGAACGGGCGGCTCTAGTTTGTAACCGAACCGATCTTGGTTGCGACAGCATCAGCCTGAAGGTACATCCGCATGAGAAGCACGACCAGGACTGCAGTGACGCCAAGGCCAGTGAAGAAGATCAACGGCACGCTGGCGTCATCCTTGGGCAGGACGGCGAAGAGAACCCACAGGGCTGCCGTGCACACGAGCAAGAAGACGACTATCCCTCTCAACATCCTCAAAGAAGCCTCATGCGCAGCTATCCAGGCCTCATCGGAGGCCATGGTTGCCTTGGACCGTATGCCGAAAGTGGGATTTGGTTTGGACTGCCCCGCCTCGATCTGTGAAGCCAACATCTTCAGGAGCCCGGCAACGACCAGGAAAGCGATGCTGAACATGGCCGTGCTGAAAGCTGCCCCCAAAAGCTACCCTTTCGTTGTGGCGTCACTTATTCGATGGGTAACGGTAACCCAGTTGGTATGGAGTGGCACAAGTCAACGACCGGAGCCGCGACTCCTGCCCGGTCCCGCCGCCGCTCAGGCCCAGCTTGCAGGCGGCCCAGGGAAAGGATTAGTTGCTCGTCCACGTCCTCGGCTTTAAGAAGCGCGACGCAACCGGCAAGCAGAGTGGTGTCGCCGGTGGCGTCTCATGTACCCCGTCTCGCCAAGCGCTCGAGATTAGCGCCAGCGTACCGGGACGACTGGACGGACTTCATTCAACCGTCTGCACGGGCAACGCTGGCCTTCTGTCGTAGCTGCATCAGCCCGGCGACGGCCAGGCCGGCAGTGAGCGCGAGGGCCCCTACCCAGAGTGTGAGGCCGGCAAGGTCGTGGATGGCCATTTGGGGGAGTCGCCTGTCAGGCACGGCTACGACGCCGATGAATGCTCCGACGAGGCCGAAGTAGCTGCCGGTCATGAACCGCTGATGGGCACGGATGTTGCCGCGGCGGACGGACCACAGGCCCATGGTCAGGGTGCAGAACGTCAGGACGGATAGCGCGTGGAGCCAGTTGAATCCTCCGTCGATGGTCCGGATCCCGAAGGAGGTGAGGACCACGATGTACATGGCTACCGCCCAGATGCGGCCCAGCGTCTTGTGCGCTGCGCTGCCTTTGTTGCGGCGAAGCAGGTTCACTGCGCCGAAGATCAGGGCGTAGCCCGCTGCGATGGCATGCAGGGCGATCAGGAAAGTCCACGGCGAAGGCATGTGGCCAGCCTAGCGAGTCGGATGGGGTTTACCGGATCGTGTTGGCGGGGGCGGCTGAGGTCTTTGCAGGGAACTGTGGAAGAGCTCAGGGTCGTCGTCATTCAATCACGCGGAGCAAGGCCGAGCAGTCCCGTCCCAGCGAGGTACTGAACCGGCCCCACCGGGCCGAGTGCCGCCGTCGTGAGTTCCTCGCCTCAGCGCACTGGGCAGATCTCCCCATGGCACTACCGGGGGCCGACGCCTAGGATGACAGGGGACCGCTCGGTCCGCTCAGTCACTTTCTTGGGGAAAAGGACCTTACCCATGCCGTTGCCTCGCCCCGCCACTCACCATCCGCTTCGAAGGACACGGCAAGGGGTGTGGGCCGCCCTGGTGACCGCCGTTCTGGTGGCAGCGGGCCTTTTCGCCGGAGCGGCACCCGCCTCGGCCGCAACCTACACTTTCAAGGGTGTGGTCAAAGGAAAACTGACGGCCACTGCAACGGCCACTGCGCTTGGCGACGTGTGGGTGGGGGCGTACACCAATGACGACCGCGCCTCCTTGGTAGCCGGCGCGTGGTCCTCAGCCGATGGTTCGTACAGTTTTAACGTGCCGGCTGCTGGCAGCTACAAGCTGTGGACCACGTGCAGTAGCGGACCCTGCTCCGCTACCTACGCCGGTGAGTGGAATGTGAACCAGTCCAGTTCGTACGGTTCGACGCCGGTCGCCGTCACCGATGCTGCCCCCACCACCACGTATAACCCCCAGCTGGAAGCGTTCGGCAGCATGAGCGGCAGGGTCACCAACAAGGCCGGCCAGCCGGTGACGGCGGTGTCCGTCTCAGCGTCACCCAACAACGGCGGACAGGTGAGCAGCACCACGCCCGACGCCAACGGCTACTTCACCCTCACCAAGATTCCGCCCAACCAGGCATACATCAGCGTCCGGGACGAGTCGGGCCAGCGTCTCTACCTGGAACAGTATTGGACCGGCACTGGCACTGTGGACACCTACAGCACGGCTACCGTCCCGCCCGGTGTGAAGTGGACCAACGTGAACTTCGTCCTCAAGGATGAAACCCTCATGGAGGCCACTGTGGTAGATCCTGCGGGTGCGCCCATTGCCGACGTCGGGTATGTCCCGTGGGTTTACAACGACGCGACGGCAGCCTGGGACGGACCTCAGATGGGCCCGCTGACCTCGAATGCGCAGGGCAAGATTTACTGGCGAATGACGGTTGGCAAGAAGTACAAGCTGTGCGTTTCGGACACGGTTTACGAGGGCGCGCCCCGCGACAAACGCTACAAGGCCGAATGCTACGACAACACGCCCACCAAGGACACGGCCACTGTTCTGACAGCAACCGTCGCCGGCCAACGTGTAAAGCTGACCATGCAGCTGGACGTCGAAGGGCTGTCGCTGGCACCTGGCAGGCCGTTCGTTTACGGTTCTGCCCAGGCCGGACAGAAACTGACCGTTGATCCCGGCGTCTGGGGTCCTGCTCCGGTGACCCTCGCCTACCAGTGGCAGCGTTCCAAGGACGGCGCCGCCATCCAGGATATTGCCGGAGCCACCACCACCGCCTACGTTCCCACCGCAGCTGATGCCGGGTACGACATCTGGGCGAAAGTCAGCGGGACCAAGACCGGGTATGCGTCGTACTCCACCTCGGTACACGGCGGAAAATCCGGCGCCGACGCCGTCACGGCCTCCAAGCCCTTCACCCTTCTGGGAACGCCCCGCGCCGGGAATACCCTGACCGTTGACCACGGCACCCTGAATCCCGCCCCAGATTTTGGCCCTTACTACGATTGGTTCGTCGACGGCGTGCAGGACTACAGGTCAAACGGGCCGACGTTCCTCCTCCAAACCTCCGACGCCGGCAAGAAAGTCACTGCCCGGCTGAGTGTCCACGACTGGCCCCTGCAGCCCTATTACGGCCAGGCCACCGTCACCGTCGCTGCCGGGACGTTGACGGCTCCGGTGCCGACGATTTCCGGGACGGTGAAGGTTGGCTCGGTGGTGACGGCTGTTCCGGGGGCGTGGGGTCCTGCTCCTGTGACGTTGGCTTATCAGTGGTTCCGGAGTGGTGTTGCGATCACGGGTGCTACTTCTGCTACATACTCTTTGGTTGCGGCTGATTTGGGTAAGACCATGACGGTCAGGGTCACGGGTTCGAAGGCCGGGTTTACGACGGCGGCGAAGACTTCCGCTGCGACGGCTGCTGTCGCTGCCGGGACGTTGACGGCTCCGGTGCCGACGATTTCCGGGACGGTGAAGGTTGGCTCGGTGGTGACGGCTGTTCCGGGGGCGTGGGGTCCTGCTCCTGTGACGTTGGCTTATCAGTGGTTCCGGAGTGGTGTTGCGATCACGGGTGCTACTTCTGCTACATACTCTTTGGTTGCGGCTGATTTGGGTAAGACCATGACGGTCAGGGTCACGGGTTCGAAGGCCGGGTTTACGACGGCGGCGAAGACTTCCGCTGCGACGGCTGCTGTCGCTGCCGGGACGTTGACGGCTCCGGTGCCGACGATTTCCGGGACGGTGAAGGTTGGCTCGGTGGTGACGGCTGTTCCGGGGGCGTGGGGTCCTGCTCCTGTGACGTTGGCTTATCAGTGGTTCCGGAGTGGTGTTGCGATCACGGGTGCAACGTCAGCTGCGTATTCGTTGGTTGCGGCTGATTTGGGTAAGACCATGACGGTCAAAGTCACGGGTTCGAAAGCCGGGTTTACAACGGCGGCGAAGACTTCCGCTGCGACGGCTACGGTCGCTGCCGGGACCCTAACGGCTCCGGTTCCTGCGGTGTCGGGCACCAACACGGTGGGCAGCACGCTCACCGCGACCCCCGGCACGTGGGGTCCTGCGCCCGTGACGCTGAGCTACCAGTGGTACCGCGGAAGCACCGCCATTTCGGGCGCCACCGCTCAGACATACAAATTGGTCGCGGCGGACAAGGGTAGCGCCATCAAAGTACGCGTGACAGGCACAAAGACTGCGTACACCGCACTGGCGCGCTACTCTGCGGCCACGGCGTTGATCGGCTGATCAGAAGTCGCCGCCGGTGAGCTCGCTTGGCGGCGGTGGGTCTGGCTATCCGCTGAGCCTTGCCGTGTTCGGCCCTTACTCTGGCTTGAACGATGACAGCCGGCTGATCCGCCGCCGCGCCGCAGCAATCAACGGACGTGCTGCCAGAACGCCTGCCTTCAACGAGCCAAGAACCTTGTTGAAACTGCCTTCGAAGCGGCCTCTGCTTCGCCAGTTTTGCGTCAGTTCCCACGTGGTACGGACGGAGTGCACGGCGAGTACGACGGTAAAGAGTGAGATCACCAAGCCAGCGATCGAGGCGGCCACGATCATCACACCTGTGATGTGCACCAAGAGGACGGCAGAGATCACAACTGTGTGGGCGTCAAGAAGTTCCATATTCATTTCTCGTTGTGCGGGATGGTGAGTTGGTAGTGCCAGGGTGCGGGAGGCGGAATCCCGCTGCCAGGTGCGCGGGGTGCACCTTTAGTTTCGTCTTTATCCTAGCGACGAGCACCTAAAGTTTTGTTGGCAACGCGTCACGAACTTGTCAGAACTGCCATGACGGCAGTGTGCCCGTCAATACGCTGGCCGAATAAGCGGCAGCGTCCACTTCGGCTCAGTGACAAGGACGAAAGAAGGCAGGACCACAACCCCCTGGACACCACCTTTGTTGCCCTGCTCGGCAAAGTTCGACCAGGCAGCTGTGCCTGTGTCCAGTTGCCCGAGTCGGCGAAGATCTTTGGAACCCGCGGACTGGTCTTGTCAGGCTAGGTTGACGGAACTATACCTGTCAGTCTAGCCTGACAGGTATGGAAGCTGATGATCTATCCGAACAGATCCATTCGACAAGCCCCGCCGTTGGCCTACGAGCGGTGGGAGCTCTTCACCGCTTGGCCGAGCAGGTTGAGGCGGTCCACGTAAGGGCGGCCCGCGAGCAGGGGTGGACATGGGAGCAGATCGGTGACGCCTTGGGTGTCTCCCGACAATCAGTGCACGCAAAATACCGGGAATGAGTTGAGCCATGTTTGAACAATTTGCCCGCGATACCCGCAGGATTGTGGGGTACGCCATGGAAGAAGCCCGAGGCAGGGGCGATAAGCGACTGGGAACGGAGCACCTGCTTTTGGGGGCGCTTCATGAACCCGAACCTGCGGCGGTCCTCGGTATCACTCTGGACGATGCTCACGACGCGGCGTCACGCTTGGATGCCGCTGCGCTGAAGGCTATCGGGCTGGAAACCATGAACCTCAAGGGGGCCACCATGCCAACAAAGGGGAGGAAACCGCCGTTTAGCTCGGGCGCCAAGGAAGTGATGGCAAACATGGTGAAACAGGCAATGGATCAGAAGTCCCGGCAGATCACTACATCTAACCTTCTTGTGGCGCTTCTGGATCGCGAAGAACACGATCCTGTGTCTGCTCTTTTGGAAGAACTCAAGGTGGACAAAACGACGGTTCGGGCCCGACTCCGGTGAAGGGGCTCAGCTACCGAGCGCTTTCCTTGCGCTTCTTGATTCTCCGGATGATGAGCCACACCACGAATGCGGCGAGCCCTGCGTAGACGGCGTAATTGAGGAATCGCGAGTATTGGTCAACCAGGTGATACTGCTTGCCGAGCAGTGCTCCCGCACCAATGAGCAGGGCGTTCCATACGCCCGTTCCAGCGACAGTAAAGATGCTGAACGTCACCAGGTTCATGCGCTCGGCACCTGCGGGGAGGGAAATGAGACTGCGCACGCCGGGAAGCAGCCGACCGAAGAAGATCGCGGACTTGCCGTGGCGTTCGAACCATTCGGCGGCTTTCTCGAAATCTTCCCGATCAACAAGGGGCAATTTCGACAGTAGCTTAATGGACCTCTCCAGCCCCACCTCGTAGCCCAGCCAGTACAGGAGCATCGCTCCGGCATAGGCGCCCAGTGTGCTGGTGACAAACACCAGGATCAGGTTTATGCCGCCCTGTTGGGTAAGGAATCCGGCCAGTGGGAGGATCACCTCACTGGGTGTGGGCGGAAAAACGGTCTCCAAGAGCGTCATCAGGCCCACGCCCCATTCACCCAGGGCCTCGATGACCTGCGCAGCGATTCCCACAATCCCGGTTAACTCATCGGCCGCAGCGGTCGCCTTGAGCAAGCTGATCAGGTGGATCTCCGTTCGTAAAGGATGGTGCCGTCAAGGTCTGAAGCACAGCGAGCTGACGTTTCCAAGGGGAAGCCCAGTGATGGGGGACCACTGGGCTTCCACCTCAACGCTATGCCCATCCAGGCCCTCGGGCAACAAGCAATGTCAACAGGTTTTCAGGCTGGTAGGTGCACTGCCACTGAAGCGCGCTCAACGGCAGGGCAGGCAATCTTCACAGCAGAATCGAGGGGCGCTGCATCCAGGCCCAACAGCATGCGAACACCCGCAGCGCCCAGTTCGTAGTGGGGTAGTGACACCGTTGAAAGTGGAGGACGCAGGTGGGCCGCGATGACTTCCTGGTTGTCGAATCCCACCACGGCAATGTCACCTGGAATGGAGAGGCCGTTCTCCCTCAGGCCATCGTAGAGTCCCATCGCCATGCGGTCGTTGTAGCAATAGACGGCGCTGACCTTGAGCTTGAGCAGGTCATCGGTGGCGCCGTAGCCACCTTCCTGATCCGGGTAGGCTTCGAGCACCAACTCCGGGTTGAAGGGTATTCCAGCGCTCTCGAGTGCGGACTTGTATCCCTGGAGGCGACCGTCCTTGGCAGGTGCGGGGGTGGTGGTGTTGATGAAGGCGATTCGCCGGTGGCCTTCGCGAAGCAGGATTTCCGTGGCGGACTGTCCGCCCTGCGCCTCATCAGGTACTACGGCACGGGCGGCACCGGCCTCGGCGGAGAAACAGTTGACCAGGACAAAATCCGCCTCGCGAAGGGTCTCCGGGACATCAGTGGGGCGGTGGAACCATGTTGAGTACAAGATGCCGCGAACTTTGTATTCCAGCATCATGGCGATCGCGTCTTTTTCGAGGTCTTTGTTCCCTTCGGTGTTGGCAATCAGCAAGGCGTAACCATGCTTCCACGCTTCGTCCTGGGCCCCATGGATGATCTGGCCGGCGAAGGGCGTAGTGGCAACGCCGTCGGCTACCAAACCGATGAATTTTGAGGTTCCGCTGACCAACGTTTTGGCCATGGCATTCGGGCGGTAGCCCAGCTTGGCTATGGCCTCCGTGACCCGTTGACGCGTCTCGTCCGCGATGCGCGCGTTCTTCTTTTTGTTGATGACCAACGAGACTGTGGCAGTGGAAACTCCAGCCAATTCAGCGACTTCACGGAGGGTCACCGGATGGGCGCTGTCTGCTCTGGCATGAACCGCCGGGATGCCCGGGTTGCCTGAATTTTTCTCCTGCGAAATCATCTGTCCTCCGTCTGGAGTATATCCGTCTGCCGTGGTGGTCATCCCTTGCTCGCCCCGCTTTCCAGACCTTGGATCATGGCCTTGTTCAGGACGAGGAAGACCAGGAGTAAGGGAGTGATGGTCACGCACACCGCAGCAAACGTGGCGGTCCAATCCACCTTTCCCATGGCGCCGATGTAATTTTGCAGACCCAGTGGGATGGTCTTCAGGTCCTCGGACAGGACAAAGGTGTTGGCGAAGATGAAGTCGTTCCAAATGAAGATGCTGTTCACCAGCACAACAGTGACCACGGTGTTGAGTGAGAGCGGCAGGGTGATCAGACCAAAAATCCTGTAGGGTCCGGCGCCATCCAGGGATGCGGCTTCGTAGGTTTCACGCGGAATGTATTCGAAGAAGGAGGAGAACAGGTAGATGGACATGGGCAGGGCGAAACCAGCCAGGGGGATAATCATGGACTGATAGGTGTCCAGCAGGTTCACGGCGGAGTAGTCGATGAACAGCGGGACCAACGCGATCTGAACCGGAACAATGATCCCGATCAGGAACAGGGCACGGACGAAGCGGCTCAGCCGGAATCCCAGAACCTGAATGGCGTAGGCGGCCATCATGCCGAACAACACAATGAGGATGTTGGCGCCCATAGTGACAATGAAACTGTTCAGGATGTTCCGGCCCAAGTCGCCTGTTTCAAAGGCCCTCGCGTAGTTTTCCCACGTCAACGAACTGGGAAGTGCGAACGGATCACCGGTTGCGAAGTCCTGTTCTGTCCGGAGGCTGGTCAGGAACAGCCAGGCGAGCGGGTAGACCTGAACGATCACGATGAGCATGATCAGGACCCGCGAGAGTGTCCGGTACAGGCTCGGCTTTCGCCGGCGTCGTTGAGGAACCGGCGAGGGTGGAGCTGACGCGCGCGGGGTAGACGGGGCTGTCTGGGTGATCATGAATCTGCCTTCCGCTTGAGCATGAACAAGATGAGGCCGACGGCGACGAGGCACTTGATCACGATGAAGACGGAGATGGTACTTGCGTAGCCGAAGTCCGTACTGGTGAAGGCTGTCTTGTACATGTAGGTGGTGAGCAGCTCGGAGGACTGCCCGGGGCCACCGTTGGTCATGAGGTACGGGATATCGAAACCGCGCAGGCCGTAGGTGGTGGCCATGATGGTGGTGGTGATCCACACGGGCCGTATATAGGGGAACCGGATCTTGGTGAAGAGTGTCCACTTCGAGGCGCCGTCCAGCACCGCCGCTTCTTCCAGTTCCTTGGGCACGGCGATCAAAGCCGCGTAAATAATGAGCATGTAAAGCCCCGTGAACCGCCAGCCTTCAGGGGCGGACACGGCGGCCAGCACGGTGTTCACATCGGAGAGCCAAGCACGTTCAAGGGAACCCAAGCCAACCCAGTGCAGCAGCTGATTCAACAGGCCAACCGGGTCAATGGAGTAGATGCGGACAAAGAGGAAAGCAATCGCGACGGTGGAGATCACTGCCGGCAGCAAGTACAGGGTCTTGATGAGTTCCCGTCCCCGACGCAGTGATGTGAGCAGGCTGGCTACAACCAGTGCTCCGCCAAGCTGCAGCACCAGGCAGATGGCCAGGTAGAGGAGCGCGTTGAAGAAGGACCGCCAGAAAATATCGTCCGCGGTGAGCATCCGGACGTAGTTTTGGAGCCCAACGAACTCCATCTCGCTAATGCCGTTCCAGGAGAAGAAGCTCAGGAACAGTGACTGAAGAATCGGGAAGAGTACGGCTGCGCAGTAGAGCAGCAGTGGTGGAAGCAGGAAGACCAGGACTGAGGTCCTTGACCTGTTGGGTAGCATGGTGGGCCTTTCGGGCGGGGGCCTTGGGAGCCCCCGCCGCTTCGGTTTACTTGAAGAACTTGGGAGCGTTCTGCTTGATGGCGTCGTCCATGGTTTTGGTGAACTGTTCGGGCGAGATGTTGCCTTGGACCAGCAGGACGAGTTCTTGTTGCAGCCGGCCGTTGGTGGTGGGGTCCAGCTGGGTATCCCACGGCATGGCTTGCTTGTCCCCAAGCGTGGCGGCCGTTTCCAGGGCCTTCTTGTACAGCGGAGTCGCGTTGTCCGGGATGGCTGTTTGCACGTTGGTGGTGGGGGAGAGGGCTCCGGTGGCGGCGTACTCAGCCGGGTATTTCGCCAAGGCGAACTTCAGGAAGTCGCTGACCAACGGATCGTAGGTCTTGGAGTTTACGGCCATGCCGATGCCGGACGGCGAGACGAACTCGTTGGCAGAGGTCGCCGAACCTTCGGTGGTGGGCAAGGTGAAGAAATCGATGTCGTCCCGGACGTCGGGGTTGAGCTTGTCCGTGGCGAGGCTCGGAAGTTCCCAGGTGCCGATGTTGTACATGGCGGCTTGGCCCGAGGTGAACTGGTTCTGCGCATCCGAGTAGCCCTGGGCGGAGAAGCCTTCTTGGAAGCACTTGGCCTTGCCGAGGTCGGCCATCCAGTTCACGGTCTTCTGACCGGCCTCGTCCGTAAATGATGCCTCGCCCTTCTTCAGCTTCTGGACGAAGTCCGGTCCGGCTTCACGGAACGGCTGGTACGCGACGTAGCGTTCCAGCGGCCACTGGTCCTGCCCGTCGATGGCGATCGGAGTGATGCCTGCGTTTCGCAGTGCAGTGCACATGGCGGGTATGTCATCGAGGGATTTCGGCACGGAAACCCCGGCCTTTTCGAACAGTGCCTTGTTGTACCAGATGAATTCGAGTTCGAACTGGAACGGAATCATGTACAGGGAGCCGTCGTCGAAGCGCTGGTAGTCCAGTGCGCCGGGCCGGTAGTCGTCGTAGACGTCCAGTGATTTCAGGAGCTTGTCGGCGTCCACCATTTTTCCTTGCTTGGCAAGTTCCTGAGCGAAGGGGGTGGCATCCGTGTCGAACAATTCCGGCAGCTTGTTGGCTGCTGCCAGGGTTTCGAGTTTTTGAATGTAGGAGGGGCGGTCCGGGGTGGTGATGAGGTTCAGTGCGAAGCCCGGGTGGTCCTTGGCGTAATCGTCCGCGAGCTTTTTCATGATGTTGATGACAGCTCCGTCGGCGGGCCTGGAGAGCAGCCATGATATTTCGCGGGGTTTGATCTCCCCGGTGGGGCTGACATTGGAGGGGTCGGAGGCGGTTCCTCCACCGCCACAGGCGGCCAATGCCAAGGCAGTGACGGCTGCCACGGCGGCAGCTCGGAGTAGTTTCTTCATCGAGGCAATCTCCCTTGATTGGAACAGAGGTTGGGGTGGGGTATTCAGTTGTCGGTACGCTGGCGTATCTCAAGTTCGGTAAGCGTCGCGGTTCCTTCTCCGGCGAAGACGCCGATCCGGCCGGTTGTGAAGTCGTAGATTCTGGCGCTGAGCGCCACCTGATGGTCGACGACGGCGACGCAAGTGTCGCCGTCGACGATGACCTCAAGGGTGTGCCCGCCAGGGGTGAGGTTGCAGGGGCGCTCAAGTTCGACGTCGAACGGCACGTCCCCGGAGACGTGCCACTGTGCCTCGCCGGTGATCGCTCGCGGCCAGCGGTCGAAGACGAGCCGGCCACGTTTGGGTTCCAGACGCAGGACGTAAGAATGGTCGCCGTCGTGGTTTGAGCGGAGCAGCAAGCCGCACTCGGTGGTGTTCGGGGCGATGTCCAGCACTGCCTTGGCGTAAAACTGCCGCGGCAACTCCTCGTCCGACACCAACGCCGTGTACCCGTCCGGCACCTCGAGCCGGGCCGGCAAGGCACCGTTCAGCGAAACCGGGACGTCTTCCCAGAAGCTCTCCACCAGCTCCTCCGCGAAGGAGAATCCCAGCGTTCCGTCCGGATTTTGGCGGGCTTCCAGAACGGACATGGTTCCAGCCCACTGCCAGGGACCGTGATCGGTATTGCCTTCCTTACTGGCAATCCATCCGAAGAAGAAGCGCCGCCCGTCGCGTTCTGCCGTCTTTGACGCGTAGAAGGCACGGCCGTCAATGCTGTCCAAAGCAGGCACACTCCACGGGCCGTCGGGGCTCTTGGCCATGCGGTAGCGGGTGGTGAACGATTCCGAGAACTCGGAGTACACCATGTACCACCAGTCGCCCCATTGGAAAACGTCCGGGCATTCGTGCGTGATGTAGCGGCGCGGATCCCAGAACGGTTCGGTGTGCTGCCAGGTTGTCAGGTCCGGGGATACGCATTGTGCAATCACGCCGCGGCGACGTTCGGGCCCGGTGGAGTGCCTTGCAGCGAGAAGCATCCTCCACTGGTTCTTGCTGTCATCCCGGAACACGAAGGGATCGCGCCAATCACCGGATTCATAGCCGTCCGGCGCGCCGAAGGTGTGTTCGGGGTGCTTGCGCCAGGTCCGCATGCCGTCCGTACTGGTGGCATGCATGACCAATTGCAGCGGCGCCCCGTCTGGACCGACGTTGCGGGGGTTCTGACCGGTGTAGAACAGGTGATGGACGCCGGAATCATCCGTGACGATGCTGCCTGTGTAGGCGTTGAAGTCCAGCTCCGTTTCGCTGCCGTGGTGCAGCGAAACGCCGTGGTCCTCAAACTGGGTGAGGTCTTTGGTGGTGACCAGATTCCATGAGGTGCCCGGTTTAGGGTCTGAGCGGTCTTCGTGAAGGTAGAAGAGCCAGAACTCCCCGTCCTTCTCGAAGGGGATGAGGTCTCCAACCCAGCCGTCGGCTGGTTGGAAGAAGACTGAGCGTTTCATCTGCGCTGATGTCCATTCTGCTAAAGCGTTTGATCACTCGTAAGTTAGCGTGGATATGCAGCGTGTTCAAGCGTTTTAGCAAAATTCTTTTTCCCTTGCTAAAACGCTTGACCAGCCTGACTCGCTGCCGCTAATGTCCTGCGTAGCTTCGGCTTCCCCCACCCGCTGCATGACGTTTGGCGCGCTGTTGCCCCAAACGATGAGAGGAACGAATCAATGACGAATCACATTTCTCGACGCACCGCCTTGCAAGGCGCCGGAGTTGGCGCCATCGCGCTGTTCCTGAGCAATGCCGTACCTGCAGCTGCGCACGCCCAGGCATCGCTTCGGGCCATCTACCACATGACTCCACCCTCGGGCTGGCTCTGTGATCCGCAGCGTCCGGTCCATACCAATGGCGCCTACCAGCTCTACTATCTCCATTCCGGTCAGAACAATGGTCCGGGCGGCTGGGATCACGCAACCACAACTGACGGCGTCTCCTTCACCCACAACGGTGTGGCGATCCCCCTGCAGCCCGACTTCCCGGTGTGGTCGGGATCGGCCGTGGTGGACTCGGCGAATACGGCTGGTTTCGGTGCCGGGGCGGTAGTCGCGCTGGCAACTCAGCCGACTGGCGGCGTGCGAAAGTTCCAGGAGCAATACCTCTATTGGTCTACCGACGGCGGCTACACGTTCTCCGCGCTTCCTGACCCGGTGATCGTGAATACCGACGGACGAACTGCAACCACCCAATCTGAGGTTGACAACGCAGAATGGTTCCGCGACCCGAAGATCCACTGGGACGTTGTACGCAATGAGTGGGTGTGCGTGATCGGACGGGCACGCTATGCGGCGTTTTACACCTCAACGAACCTGCGGGATTGGAGTTGGAAATCGAACTTCGACTACCCGAACCATGCCTTGGGCGGAATCGAGTGCCCGGATCTGTTCGAAATGACGGCCGGAGACGGCACCCGGCATTGGGTGTTCGGAGCGAGCATGGACGCTTACAGCATTGATCTGCCAATGACCTTTGCCTATTGGACGGGCACTTGGAACGGCACAGCCTTCATTGCCGATGACCTCACGCCGCAGTGGCTCGACTGGGGATGGGACTGGTATGCCGCCGTGACGTGGCCGTCTGTTGAAGCACCCGAAACCAAGCGCCTGGCCATCGCTTGGATGAACAACTGGAAGTATGCTGCCCGCGACGTACCCACAGATGCTTCTGATGGCTACAACGGGCAAAAATCCATCACGCGTGAACTACGGTTGGAGCGCCAATCGGGAGGCTGGTACAGCTTGATCAGCTCCCCGGTTGAGGCGCTGCAGGGTTACGTTACCGCCACCACCACCCTGCCTGACCACACGGTTAACGGCAGCGTCGTACTGCCCTGGAGTGGCCGCGCCTACGAGCTTGAGCTCGATATTTCATGGAACGTGGCCACGAACGTCGGGGTATCTGTTGGCCGTTCCCCTGACGGCTTCCGCCATACCAATATTGGCAAGTACGGTGACGAGTTATACGTGGACCGCGCGCCGTCAGACCAAGGAGGGTATTCGCTGGTGCCCTACACGCGGGCCGCTGCGCCTATAGATGCCAACGCGCAGTCCGTCCATCTGCGCATCTTCGTGGACAAGCAGAGCGTGGAGGTGTTTGTGAACTCCGGGCACACTGTGATTTCGCAGCAGGTTCACTTCGCCGATGGCGATGCCGGGCTCTCGCTCTATTCGGACGGGGGCGCCGCGAACTTTACCGGAATCACCATTCGGGAATTTGGCAGTCCTCTGTAGCCGGCCGTGCCGGGGCTAAGCGCTGTGCGGCCGGGTGTGGTGCGCCGAGCGGACCCTCAATGAGGAAGGCCGAAACCGGTGGACGGCGCGAGGCTCACCCCGCGGGTGGCGGGGGCGGTGTCGTTGGGTGGTGTTCTTGACAAGCCGGGTGGGGTCACCACACTGATTTCATGTACAGGAACAGCCGTGTGTCAGCTCAGTTTTCCATGTCCCTCGACGGATTCATCGCGCGGGATGACGACGGAATCGGTCCGCTGTTCGACTGGTATGAGGCCGGATCCGTGGAAACCTGGATGCCAGGCCACCCCGTGCCGTTTCACCTCAGCGAAGCAGATGCCGCCTATTGGAAATCACTCCCTCGGGAAGGGGCGTTCATTTCCGGCCGGCGGATTTTCGATATGACAAAGGGGTGGGGAGGTCACCCGCCCAACGAGTCACCAACAGTTGTTCTGACACATCGCGAACCCCCGTCGGATTGGCCACCGGTCCGGCGGGATGGTCAGCGGGTCCCGTTCGAATTCGTCGGGGACCTGGATTCGGCCTTGGAACGTGCCGCCCACCTCGCGGCGGGTAAGGAGATCGGTGTTGCCGGCGCGGACGTGGCACAGCAGTGCCTGCGCTTGGGAGTGGTGGACGAACTCCGGGTTGACTTGGTCCCTGTACTGCTCGGACGCGGAATTCGCTGGTTCGCGGACCTTGACGCGGATATCCTGCTGGACGATCCCGTGATCTTGCCAGGAACCCGCGTCACCCACCTGATCTATCAGGTGAGCCGCCGGGACCCGCGCTAACGTCACCAATCCGGGTTATCCACAACCAGGCAAACGGCGTACGACGGCGGGGCCTCGCCCGCGTTAGGCTGGTCACCTCGGCTGATGCAAGTGGCCGCAGGAACCACAACGCGGAGCCACATCTTCATGTCCGATGACCTTGCCCTGACCGCCCTGGCGGCCACTTCTTTTTCCTTGCCTGAGCTGCGCGACGGCCAACTCGCCGGCATGACTGCCCTCGTTCAAGGGCGTGATGTCCTCGCTGTCATGCCGACCGGGTACGGAAAATCCGCTACCTATCAAGTCGCAGCACTGCACCTTCACAACACAACGGGCCGAGCCGCCGTCGTGGTTTCTCCCCTCATTGCCTTACAAGAAGACCAAATGGACGGGCTGACCGAGGACTTAGGCGAGGGCGCCGCCGTCGTCATCAATTCTTCCCGTAGTGATTCAGAGGTGGAGGCCGCCTGGCTGGCAGTCGAATCCGGCAAGGCGAGTTTCCTGTTCCTCGCCCCTGAACAATTGGCCAAGCAGGAAACCGTGGAACGAATCGCCAGGCTGCACATCACACTGTTCGTGGTGGATGAGGCCCACTGCGTATCCTCTTGGGGTCATGACTTCCGCCCGGACTACCTCGAGCTGGGTAGCGTCCGCGAGCGCCTGGGCAACCCGCCGGTCATAGCCTTGACCGCTACTGCGTCCCCGCCGGTGCGCGACGAGATTGTCACACGGCTCGGTATGACGGAGCCGCTGGTCCTGGTTCGTGGTTTTGATCGCCCGAACATCAGCCTCGATGTTGTGCGGCATCAGGAGGATAGAGGCAAGCGGAAAGCCGTTGTGGAGCAGGTTGTGGCACTTGCCAAGGCCGAGGGGCTGGGCCTGCTGTACGCCGCTACTCGAAAGGACACCGAGAAGTACGCTGCCAAGCTCACAGAGCAAGGTCTGCGTGCCGAGGCTTACCACGCGGGCCGCTCTGACGCAGACCGGGAAAGTATCTTTGAGCGGTTTCAGGACGATCAAGTGGACGCCGTGGTTGCCACTACAGCTTTTGGGATGGGCATCGACAAGCCCAATGTCCGGTTCGTGGTGCATGCGGACATTCCAGAGTCCCTGGACTCCTACTACCAGGAGATCGGCCGGGCGGGCCGCGATGGCCGGGCGGCGTCCGCGATTCTGCATTATCGCGCCGAGGACCTTGGCCTGCGCAAGTTTTTCGCCACCCAGTCTCCGGATGCTGCGGACCTCGCAGCCGTACTGAAAGTCGTCAAGAACGCCGGCGCGCCTGCTCCGAAGACCGCTTTGGTGGAGCTCACCGGATTCCCTGCCCGCCGGGTCACAGCGTTGGTGAATCAGTTGGAGGAAGCCGGCGCCGTGACCACGGGTAAACGCGGCGCGCGGCTCAGTTCCAAGGCCAAGCTGACCACTTTGGTGGACCGCGCAGTGGAACTGGCTGAGGCCCGGCAACGCGTGGACCACTCCCGGCTCACCATGATGCGTGGCTACGCGGAGACGGATGCTTGCCGTCGTCAGTTCCTGCTGGGCTACTTCGGGGAAGACCTTCCGGAGCCCTGTGGCAACTGTGATGCTTGCGAGGAAACGCCCGACGCCGCCGGGTCGGGTCGCGTCGGCCAGCCCGCTTCAGCTGCGGAGAATCAGTTCCCCTTGCAGTCCACCGTGATCCACAAAGAGTGGGGTCCCGGCTTGGTGATGCGCCACGAGGACGATGTCCTGACTGTTCTGTTCGAACAGGAGGGCTACAAGACCCTGTCCCGTACTGCCGTCGTCGAGCATGAATTGCTCAAGCCGGCTTAACTGCGGGCCGGTTCCACCCGGCAGCCTGGTCGTATCAGGTATTGAGCTCCAGCATGAGGGCGGGCAGTTGGTCGGCGAGTTCCCGGGCCAGGAACCCCAAGGGCCCTAGCTTGCTGGCCAGTCGGTCTGCTGCCGCCGCGTGAAGATGGGTGCCCCAGCACGCAGCTTGGGCGTCGCTGGTGCCGCGCGCCCGGAGCCCGGCTATAGCGCCCGCCAAAACATCGCCGCTTCCAGATGTGCCCAGTCCGCCGTGGCCGGTGGTGATCTTCCACAGCCGGGACTCCGCGGAGTTCGCGGGCGATGGCCCCGCAATGAATCCCTGGCAGCTCACCACAGCATCGAAGCGTTCTGCGATGTCCAGCACGGCACCTCCCAGATCCTCCACGTCGCGGCCCAGCAGAATACCTGCTTCCGTCGGATTGGGGGTGAGGATCAGCCTGCCCCGCCACGGCGCCACCTCATCTTCCATCTTCACCAGCCCGGCCAAAGCAAAAGCATCAAGTACGACGGCGGGACCTCCTTTGGTTCCGGATTCCTCCTGCTCCAGCAGCGCCCGCAGCAGAGACTCGGTCAGCTCAAGATCATCCAGGCCCGGCCCCACCAGGATGGCGTCGGCACGCTCCACGTAGGAGGAGATGCGGTGGAGTCCTTCGCCGGTCACGGAACCGTCGGCGTTCTCGGGCAGTCCGATAGAGCCGCACTCCGGCAGCGCGACTCCTACCTGCGCTGCTACGGATTCGGCAACAGCCAGGGTGATTTTCCCGGCTCCTGCGCGGAGTGCTGACGTCCCCGCCAGCAACGCCGCGCCAGGGGTCGAACGTGCTCCACCGATGACCAGCACGGCACCGCGCGAGTACTTGTCGTCTCCGGGAGCCGGCAATGGCCAGTCACGCAGAAGGGATGGTGTAACCAGTGTGGGGGAGGTGGAATCACTGTGGGTGGACACTTGCGTCTCCTGCGTGCTCGGTGATGGTGACACCCTGCTCTGTGAGGTGGTCCGCTACGTTGAAGCTTTCCAATTCCCAAGGCCCCGCGCCGGTAGGCCGCACGTACCGGGTGATGGATGCATTCAGCACTGACGTGGTGGCTGCGAGGTCAAGGACTTCCTGCTCGGACATGCCCTCAAGAACGTACCGGACCAGCAGGATGACGGCGTCGTGGCAGACCAGCATCACCCGGTGACCTGTACCCAAGGTGTTGAGCTCATCCAGGATTGAGCGGAGGCGGAGCGCCACATCGGCCCACGATTCACCGCCCGGCGGCCGGTAGTACAGCTTGCCCAGCCAGAGCCGTCTCTCGGCCTCGTCTGGATATCGGGTCTCTACGCCCAGGCTCGTCAGCCGATCCAAGATGCCTAGTTCCCGGTCCCGGAGTCTTTCATCGGTGAGCACCTTGACCGGCCAGCCGGCCGTCTCGACAGCGATTTCCGCGGTCTGCCGTGCCCTGGCGTAGGGGGAGGAGACCACGGCGTCCGGTCTTAGCTCTTCAGCAATCCGGGCGAGTGCCGTGCCCAGGGCCTTCGCCTGGTCCTGCCCGGTGCTCGACAAATTCACGTCAGCGTCCCTGGCCGGAACGTCAATGACTTCGGCCCCCGCCAAGCGTGCCTCGGTTGCGGCCACGTTGCCTTCGCTCTCGCCGTGCCGGATCAGGAGCAACTCCACGGCTCCCGCTTCCTGCACTGCGTCCGTCAGCCCGTCCTCGTTCACAAGATCACCCTTCCGCGTGCGTTGCCGAATGCAGAACACTACCCACTGCGTACCCAGAGGAGAAGAACATAAACGCTCGACGGCGGGTCACGGGCCTCTGTTGTCCGGACGTGGAGTGAAGTAAGTTGCTCGCATGGAGGACTCATACCCAGTCATCATTGTCGGTGCCGGATTCGCTGGTGTAGCAACAGCGAAGGAGTTGGGGCGCAAGGGTGTCCGTGTCTTGCTGATCGACGCGAATAATTATCATCAGTTTCAGCCGCTCCTTTATCAAGTGGCTACCTCGCAAATTGGGGTTTCGGCCATTGCCCGGCCACTGCGTTCCGTTTTCCGGCGCTACAAGACGGTGAAGGTTCTGACGTCGAAAGTGGATTTTGTTGACGCCGCCGAGCGAGTGGTCAGGACTACTGATGGCCGCGTCTTCCACGCCGAAATCCTGGTCATCGCGGTGGGTGCGGTACCGAACTTCTTCAACACGCCCGGCGCCGAGGAGTATGCTTTCCCGCTGTATTCCGTCACGGATGCCACGAAGCTGGGGACCGGCCTCACCCGGTTGTTGGACCAGGCCGACAGAAACCCCGACGGGTCCGTGGATGTAGTGGTGGTGGGCGGCGGACCCACCGGAGTTGAAACGGCCGGGGCAATGGCCGAGAACGTCAAATACGTGGTGAGCAAGTACTTCTCGCCGGAACTCGCGGCACGCTGCAGGGTTCATTTGGTGGACATGGTGCCCACAGTCCTGAACATGTTTTCCAAGAAGTCGCAGAGCTACGCCACCGATCATTTGAAGAAGGTGGGCGTCCAACTCCACATGGGAGTGGGCGTGACCGAGGTCCGGCCGGACGGAGTGACTTTGGCGGATGGGAACTCCGTACCAGGGCAAATTGTCGTGTGGGCCGGTGGACTGAAGGCGGGCGACCTCATCGCCGGCTCGGGCCTCACCCAGGGGAGAGGCGGACGAATCGATGTCCGCACCGACCTCACCGCCCCTGACGCGGACGGCGTCTACGTCATCGGAGATGCAGCCAACATCACGGACTCAACGGGGGCAAAACTGCCGCAGCTGGGATCGGTGGCTCAGCAAGCTGGAAAGTGGGCGGCCAAGAACGTCCTTGCGGACCTCAGCGGCGGCAACCGCACGCCCTTCCGCTACGTGGACAAAGGCTACATGGCGATGGTGGGGCGCGGAGCTGCGGTAGCAGAACTGGGCCGCAAGCGGCTCCAGCTCCAGGGCATCCTTGCCTTCCTGTCCTGGCTGTTGGTGCACCTTGCTCTGTTGTCCGGCCTCCAACAGAAGATCCGCGCCTTGTTCTCTTGGCTCAACGGGTACCTTCTCCACAGCCCCGCGCAAGTAGTAGTCAGCGGGCCCACTGAGAAGGAAACAACGGAGCAGGATCCGCCCAGCACTTGAGTCTCGGCCGAGGTGTTACTCGCCACGGAGTCCTGAACGTGGACACTGCTGGCGGCGACCTGGATCTGGGTTGATACCAGAATGAAGGAACCGACCACGGAGGCAACGAGCACTAGTGCGGCGAGGACGCGCCATAGGAAATGCCCAACCACCCGCGGCTCGGCTCCGCGAAACATCCCCCATGCACTCATTCTGGGAAGATAACAGGAGGAACCCAAACAAGGAGCATCATGACACTCAAAGAACGCCTCAAAGCGGACGTCGTTGACCACATGAAAGCAGGCAACAAGGTTGCCTTGACCACTGTGCGCAACGTGCTGGGTGAGATCACCACCCGTGAGAAGTCAGGCAAGACGCCGGTGGAGCTCGACGACGTGCAGGTCACCTCGCTGCTTCAGAAGGAAGCCGCAAAGCGTCGGGATACGGCTCGGATCTACACCGAGGCGGGCGAGGCAGATCGGGCCGCAGCCGAGGTGGCGGAGGCCGAAATCATCGAGGCCTACCTGCCGAAAGCCCTCACTCGGGAAGAAGTGGAAGCAATCGTTGACGATGCCATCAAGGCTCTGAAGGCTGATGGCCAGGAGTTGTCCATGCGTTCCATCGGAGCCGTCATGAAGCCAGTCACCGCCAAGGTTGCTGGCCGTTTTGATGGCAAGACTGTCAGCGAGATCGTCCGGGGTCGCCTGGCATAGAGAGTCAACTGACCCCAAGCAGCCACCGCAAAGTGTCAGCGTTGCGCACGGCGTTACCACCGCCGTCGTTGTTGAAGTAGACGTATACGTCCTTGCCGTGGACGTCCCACTCACGAATCCGGTCCGCCCACCATCCCAGATCATCACCGGAGTATGGGCCGCCGTAGAGGTGCTCATGGTCCGGGCCGTGCAGTCGAACGTCCAGAAATGGTGGAAGAAATCATCTTGAAAAGTCGACTACTCGTCTGGATACTACCCAACCTGCGCAGCGACTTACGGGCACTGAGGGTTAGCTAGTGTCTGCCTGAGGTCCGCGCCATCAAAGCCTGGAGGTCTTCGGCAACCTTCGCTACCTCTCGCTGCCGGGAGGTGCGTGCAGGCTTGGATCCATGTGTGGCTTGGCGAGCCGGCCTGTTGTTAGTGCGGCTTTGGCGGTGGACTTGAGGATCGCGAGCAGGTGCGTCTACGGTGACGGCGCCCTGCAGGGGATCGTGGAAAAGAGGGAAGCTCATAGTTTCCGATCCTGACAGAAGCGTCCGGATGCCGGTATGGACAGGTGCATACGTGAGCGGGGCTCTGCTGTGCAGATGTCCATCGGGCGGCCTCAGTCCGGGCCGCCGGCACTCAGCCTAACCCCACAAGGCTTTCTTGAGCAGCGCTCTGAGCTGCGCGTTCTCGTCTTCAGTCAGTGTGGCCAGTTGCGTCCGCTCACACTCTTCGAGTCCGGCCCTTGCTTTGTTGTGGATCCGGCGGCCCTCAGCGGTGGAGACGATGATCTTGGCCCGGCGGTCCTGCTTGCCTTGGGCTCGTTTGACCAGTCCGCGGTGCTCGAGGTCGTCGACCAGGCTGACCACCTGGCTGGGATCCAGGCTGAGGAAATCGGCCAGTTCGCGTTGGGTGGGTTCCAACCCGCTGCAGGCGAGTGTCAGCACTGAGAATGACCGCTCGCGGAGGCCGTAGTCGGCCAGTGCTTTGTTGTTCAGGAGCGAACCTGTGGCGTGCAGTTTGGCCAGCAACAGGCCCACATCGCTGCCGATTTTTGCTGCGGCCAGGCGCGGGGTTTCCACTTCGGTGCTTTGCGGGCCCATGACAACTCCAATAGTAATGAAAAACAATCGTTGACTTTTTCAATGATCCGTATTCTCATTGATCATGACAAGGATCTCACGATGCAGTGGGATCGGCCTCACCGGCTCAGGCCGGTTACTGCATGCGAAGGAGCACGCCATGAGCTTGAACGGCAAGGTTGCAATCGTCACCGGGAGTGGACAGGGTCTTGGACTCGCTTACGCGAGGGAGCTCGCCCGCCAGGGTGCCGCCGTCGTTATTAACGACGTGAACGCTCAGACCGCTGCGGACGCTGTTGCGCTGATCGAGGCCGACGGCGGACGCGCCACCTCTGTGGTGGTTCCGGTGGGCACCACTGACGCCGCGAAGGCCCTGGTTGCAGGTGCTGTGGAAGCTTTCGGTCGTCTGGACATCCTGGTCACGAACGCCGGCATCCTGCGCGACAAGAGCCTGCTGAAGATGACCGACGAGGACTTTGACCTGGTCATCAACGTGCACCTGAAAGGGACGTTCACTTGCGTCCGGGAGGCGTTCGCGTACTTCAAGGAGAACGGCATTGCCGGCCGGATCATCACCATTGGTTCGCCCACCGGTCAGCGTGGCAACTTCGGGCAGACTAATTACGCCGCTGCCAAGGCCGGGATCGTAGGCATGGTCCGAACCTGGGCTCTGGAGATGAAGAAGGCCGGCGTGACGGTTAACTCCGTGATTCCGGTGGCCGCCACGGCGATGACCAAGACGGTCCCTTACTTCCAGAAGGCCGTAGAGGCCGATGAGCGTGGCGAGGCAATGCCGTCGTTCTTCCGTCACGACCTCGGTTTTGGAACGGCCGACGACGTCGCCGGGCTGATTGCGTTCCTCGCCTCTGATGAGGCTGCTGAAATTACCGGCCAGGCGATCGGTGCCGGTGGTGACCGGTTGCAGGTTTGGACACACCCGACGGCGGCGAGCACCGAATACCGCGAAGGGGGCTGGAGCTACAAGGCACTGCAAGAGAACGCCGGCACGCTCTTCGGCCAGGAAAACCTGCAGAGTTACGGCGAGGAATTCCTGCCGCTGCCCGAGGAACTGCAGCCCGAACCGGCCAAGGCTGAGGCCCGCTGATCATGGCCACCCGTTACGAACCTGGCATCGATGCGGCTGCCTTGGATGCGATCGACATGCACGTCCACCTCGAAGTAGACAGCTGCGGCCACGGATCGCTCCCTGATGCGCTCACGGAGGCCTCGGCGAAGTACTTCAAAGCCGAGGACCGCACGCCATCGCTGGACAGGATCGCCGAGGTGTACCGCGAACTGAACATGGCCGCCGTCGTGTTCACTGTTGACGCCCGCACCCAGCTCAAGCACGAGCCCAACAGCATCCCGGAACTCATCGAGGGCGCTGCCCGGAACAATGATGTGCTGATTCCGTTCGGCAGTGTTGACCCGCGGACGGGGGAGGACGCGATCGCCGGGGCAAAACATCAGGCTGTTGAGCTCGGTGCCCGCGGTTTCAAGTTCCACCCGTCGCTGCAAGGATTTGATCCGTCCAACGAGACGTTTTATCCACTGTGGGAAACCCTCCAGGAACTGGGGCTTCCCTGCATTTTCCACACCGGTCAAAACGGCATGGGGGCAGGTCTCCCCGGCGGGTACGGGATCAAGCTCGCCTTCTCCAATCCGCTCCTGCTGGATGCTGTGGCGGCAGATTTCCCGGGCCTGAAGATCATCATGGCCCACCCGTCGGTGCCATGGCAGGACGAGGCGAACTCGATCGCGACGCACAAGTCCAACGTTTTCATCGACCTCTCTGGCTGGTCACCAAAGTACTTCCCGGAATCCTTGATTCGACTGTCCAATTCAGTGCTGCAGGACAAGGTCCTGTTCGGCACCGACTTCCCGCTGATCACCCCGCAGAAGTGGCTGGGTGCGTTCGCTGACCTGCCGCTGAAGGACGAGGTTCGGCCGAGGATCCTGAAGGACAACGCCGTCCGGCTGCTTGGTTTGGGTGGCTGAGATGACCGCAACGGCTACCACTAAGACCAGCCAGGAACAGCGGCTGTATTCCGTGGCGGATTGGTACGACGCCGAGGCGCTGCTGAGCACTGCCGAACGCCAGGTACTTGGCCGGCTGCGGGACTTCCTCGACGCCGAAGCCAAGCCCTTGTTGGCCGAGTACTGGGAGAAGGGGGAGTTCCCCGAGCAACTGGCCCGGCCGTTGATTGACCTGGATCTGATGGAACCGGCCCACCTCACTGTTGAGGCCCCTGCGCGGGGGATTTACCACGGCTTCCGGATCTTCGAACTGGCTCGTACTGATGCATCTTTGGCCACTTGGTACACCGCCCAGGCGGGGTTGTTCCGGACAGCCATCCGGGTGGGCGCGTCCGAAGAGCAGCAGAAGGAATGGATGCCCAAAGTCATCGACTTCTCCCTCAAGGGCGTCTTCTCCTTGACCGAACCCGAGCACGGCTCGGACATCGCAGGCGGTTTGTCCACCACCGCCCGTTACGAAGAAGATCCCGACGGCGGCACGGGCTCCGGTGCTTGGGTTCTGGACGGTGCCAAACGGTGGATCGGAGGCGCGGCCACAGCCGACGTCCTGTGCGTATTCGCCCGCGATGTCGCCGACGGGCAGGTCAAAGCGTTCCTCGTTGACCGCACCGCTCCCGAGGTGTCCCTGGAGAAGATCCAGGGTAAAACTTCACTGCGGATGATGCAGAACGCCCACATCACCCTGAACAATGTCAGGGTTCCCGAAGCCATGCGCCTGCACAACGTGAACTCCTTCAAGGACGTGGCCGCTATGCTCCGGGCGATGCGCTCGGACGTTGCCTGGATCGCCGCCGGAATCCAGGCCGGGGCGTTCGAAGCTGCGCTGGCTTATGTGAAGGAGCGTCAGCAGTTCGGCAGGTCCTTGGGCTCGTTCCAACTGGTCCAGGAGAAGCTGGCCCGCATGCTCGGCAACGTCACCGCTTCGCTTTCACTCGTTGTCCGGCTGACCGAGCAGCAGGGCTGGGGCATCTACCGGGATCAGGACTCGGCCCTGGCCAAGATGCAGACGTCCCTGATGATGCGCGAAACCGTTGCCCTCGCCCGCGAAGTGGTGGGCGGCAACGGCATCACCCTCGCCTCCGACGTCGCGCGTTTCCATGCCGACGCGGAAGCCGTGTACTCCTACGAAGGCACCCACGAGATCAACGCACTGATCGTGGGCCGCGCCCTCACCGGTGCCAGTGCTTTCACCCACTAAATCTCTACAAACAACAACACAGGAGGCAAAGATGCCCAATCTCGTCGTCGATTTCGACACCCTGCTCACCATGTCCGGCAAGGACCTCGGCACCACCGACTACCGCGAAATCACCCAGCAGCAGATCAACCTGTTCGCCGATGCCACGGACGACCAGCAGTGGATCCACACCGACCCCGAACGCGCCAAGGACGGTCCCTTCGGCGCTCCGATCGCGCACGGTTTCCTCACCCTGTCCCTGATCATCCCGTTCTGGGGCGAACTCTTCGACGTGGAAGGCGTGACCACCAAGGTTAATTACGGCCTGGACAAAGTCCGCTTCACCTCACCAGTCAAGGTCGGCTCCAAAGTCCGGATGAACGGCAGCATCGCCGAAGTCACCGAGGTCAAGGGCGGCGCCCAGATCAAGGTCAACGCCACCATCGAGATCGAAGGCCAGGAACGCCCCGCCGTCGTGGCCGAATTCCTCGCCCGCTTCTACAAATAACCCGCTAAGACCCACCCTCCCTCCTCTCCCAAGGAACAGCCATGTCAGGACACACTGCGCTCGCACCGTCGAGCACGGCCGCCAAGCGCAAAGAAGCGCGCACGGTCATCATGTCCAGCTATCTGGGCAGCACCATCGAGTTCTACGACTTCCTGCTATATGCAACAGCCGCAGCAGTTGCCTTCCCCAAAGTGTTCTTCGCCGGCACTGACGAGTGGGTGGGCGTCGTTGCCGCCTATGCCACGTTCGCTGCCGGATATGTTGCCCGGCCTTTGGGCGGCATCATCTTCGGGCACTTCGGTGACCGCATCGGCCGCAAGGGCATGCTGATTGTGTCCATGGCCATGATGGGTATTGCCTCAACGCTGATTGGCCTGATTCCTGGAGCCAACGTCATTGGTCCTTGGGGTGCGGTACTCCTGGTGGTCTTGCGTGTTTTCCAGGGAATCGCTGTGGGCGGTGAATGGGGCGGGGCCGCGCTCATGGCCTTGGAGCATTCGGATCCCAAACGGCGCGGGTTTGCGGCGTCGTTCGTCAACGCCGGTGCCCCGACGGGCGCAGTACTCGGCACCGTGGTCATGGGCATCTTTTCCGCCCTTCCCCAAGACGCATTCCTGGCGTGGGGATGGCGTGTGCCGTTCCTGTTGTCCTTCGTGCTTTTGATCGTGGGCATGTTCGTGAGGTTGCGGGTTTCGGAAAGCCCGATCTTCGCCGAGGCCGTTGCCAAGGAAAGCGCCCAAGGCACTAAGCGCAAGATCCCGTTGCTGGAAGTATTGAAGCGTCCCAAGGCCCTCATCATGATCATGTTTGCCGGTGCCGCCGGCTTCGGCCTCCAGGTAGTGCTGCCCACGTTCTCCGTCACCTACGCGGTGTCCAAAGGTGCACCACAACAGGGCGTGCTCTATGCCTTCGCTGGCGCCTCGGCCATCTCCATCCTGTTCGTGCTTCTGGGCGGCAGGCTCTCGGATCGCTTTGGTCGCCGTCCGGTCATGGTCACCGGCCTGGCATTGTTCATCCTGTACCTGTTCCCAATGTTTGGGATGCTCAGTTCCGGCAACATCGCTTTGGTTTTCCTGGCCTTCACAGTGGCGCTGGTTCTGCATTCGTCCCTTTACGGTCCGCTTGCAGCGTTCGTTTCCGAGCAATTCGGCACCACTAACCGCTACACCGGCGCGGCCGTCGGCTACCAACTGGCAACACTGATAGGCGCGGGCTTCACCCCCGGCATTGTGGCGGGCCTGTATAAGGATGCCGGCCAGAGCATCGTCCCCGTCGTGGTGTTCCTTTCCATCATGTCGCTGGTATCGATTGTCTTCATCCTGCTGACGCGGGAGTCTAAGAACAACGACCTCTCTACGGTCAGTTAGGAGTACGGCACCATGGACAACAACGGAGTTGGATCCTGGCTGCACCGCCGCCGTGCCAAATCGGGGCCTAAGACGGCACTCATTTCGGGCAGCCATACGTTGAGCTACGCCGAACTCGCAGACCGGAGCGACCGTTTGGCCACAGCCCTTAAGGACAGGGGAGTGGCCAAGGGGGACAGGGTGGCTTACCTCGGTGAGAATCACCCGTCCTTTGTGGAGACGTTCTTCGCATGCGGGTTGCTCGGGGCGATGTTCGTCCCGCTCAACACCCGGCTGACCGCTCCTGAGCTTCGGTTTCAACTGCAGGACTCGGGCGCGCGCGTGCTCATCAGCGCTGCATCCTTGGAGTCCGTAGCCGCCGGATCCTGCACGGACACCGGCGTGACACACCGTCTTGTGGTGGCGCCCGACGACGTCACTGAAGGTTCGGCTCTCAAGCTGCCATCCGGCGTCGAACACTATGGTGAGGTGCTTGACGCTGCAACGGCGACCCCGCTGGATGAAGCGGTGACGTTGGAAGACGGCGCCATGATCCTCTACACATCCGGCACCACAGGTAAACCCAAAGGTGCCTTGCTGACACACGGCAACATCACCTGGAACTGCTTCAACACGGTGGTGGATATGGACCTGAACCGCAACGATGTGGCGCTCATGATCTCGCCGCTGTTCCACGTGGCGTCCCTTGATATGGGTCTGCTTCCCATGCTGCTGAAGGGTGCCACCGTGGTGCTTGAAGCCAAGTTCGACGCCGGCCGGGTACTGGAGCTGGTGGGGCAGCACAAAATCACCACACTCAACGGCGTCCCCACCACCTTCCAGATGCTCTGCGACCATCCCGGATGGTCGACGGCGGACCTTAGCTCCCTGGACAAGCTCACCTGCGGCGGTTCCGCTGTTCCTGGCAGGGTTTTAGAAGCCTATGAGCGGCGCGGCATAGGTTTCACCAGCTGCTATGGCATGACGGAGACCGCGCCCGGTGCCACCATGTTGCCGGTATCGAGGTCCAAGGAAAAGGCTGGTTCTGCAGGACTGCCCCACTTCTTCACGGATGTGCGGATCGCCGATCCGCTGGGCGGCATCGCCGCCCTTGGCGAGGTGGGGGAGATTCAAATCTCCGGCCCCAACGTCATCAAGGAGTACTGGAACCGGCCCGAAGCCACCGCTGAGAGTTATTCCGAGTCGTCCTGGTTCCGCTCCGGCGACATGGGCTACCAAGATGCGGAAGGCTTCCTGTTCGTTTCGGACCGCATCAAGGACATGATCATTTCCGGGGGCGAGAACATCTACCCGGCCGAGGTGGAAGCTGCCATTGCGGAGCTATCCGCTGTGGGGAGTGTGGCCGTGATCGGTGTTGATGACCCGAAATGGGGAGAAGTGCCCCGGGCGATCGTCACCTTGCGTGAGGGCGAATCCCTCACTGAGGAGCAACTGCGCTCGCATCTAGAGGGTCGGCTGGCACGGTACAAAATCCCCAAGTCCGTGGTGTTCGTTGAGGAGATGCCCCGAACCGCCAGCGGGAAGATCCGGAAAATGGACCTCCGAAAGCACTACGCCCAGTGACGCTCTGTCCGGAGCCGCCGGCATTAACGTTCCTCGCCACCTTCAGCGTGGAGGTCGGCGAGCCCATTGATGTGGGGCCAACACCGGAGGGGCACCGGCGGATCATTCCCATTATTGGTGGGACGGTATCCGGGCCACAGTTCCAAGGGCGCGTAGTGCCAGCCGGTGCGGACTACCAGATTCTCCGGAACGCCGAGCTGACCGAGTTGGACGCCAGATACGCGGTGGAGCTCGAAGGGGGAGCCGTGGTGTACGTGCACAACGCGGCTCTCCGCTTCGGCGCCGCGAAAGATATCGCCAGGTTGAATAGGGGAGAAGACGTAGACCCCGCCCTGATCTATTTCCGGTGCAGTCCGCGTTTTTCAACTGCTTCGCCCGAGTTGGCTTGGCTTAATCACACCATCATGGTGGGAACAGGACGGCGAAGGCCCGGTTCCGTGGAAATCGACGTGTTTGCCGTTGGTTAGCCCTCGAACAAATTTGGGTCTCATGAGGAGCCTCGTGGAACGAAATATTGCGTTACCAAGCTAAATCCGGGTTAATTTCCTCCATCGAACTGCCTTATTCGCTGTTGGGGCATTACGATAAGCACGACTCACACTGAGCACTAAGCTCCATCACGACTCACACCTAACCCGGGGGATATACCAATGAGCTCTTACCCGCAACAACCGCAACAAACTGAGCAGTACGGCGTCCAGGCCGGCGAGCCGCCGCTGTGGGCTCCGTACTACGGCGCTCCGATCGGCGCAGCCGTCACGCGTTTCTTCAAGAAGTACACCGCATTCTCAGGCCGCGCCAGCCGCAGTGAATACTGGTGGGTCGCCCTTGCATTGGGCGTCGTCGGGATCGTCCTGCAGATCCTCACCGGCATTCTAGGTGCGGCTGGATCCACCACTACCAGCAGCGGAACAGTTCCAGGCCCGGGAGCTGTTGTCGGCCTCATCCTGATTGCCGTTTTCTACCTGGCGGTCCTTATCCCGTCCATCGCACTGCTGGTTCGTCGTCTGCACGATGGCAACTTCAGTGGATGGCTGGCTCTCCTCGGACTGATCCCGTTCGTGGGTGGACTTGCCATCCTGGTCTTCGCGCTCCTGCCGTCCAACCCGGCCGGTCAGCGTTTCGATCAGCCGACTGCATAGTCACCACCACGGCAAGTAATACCTGCCAATGAAAAGGGCGACACCTCGCGTGTCGCCCTTTTTCGTGCCATTTTCCGGCCTTACCTGCCGCTCGGGTAATGCGCATGAAATGCTGAGAACCACCCTGCAACGCCCGACCCACCCCTACGACGAGGAGTGCCAGCCATGAGGACCATCAAACGCTGCGCCGTGGTTGGTGGCGGGATCATCGGTATTGCTGTGGCGAGGGAACTGACCAACAGGCTCGAGGGCGTCCAGGTCACCGTCTACGAAAAAGAAGACCGGCTGGCAGCACACCAGACTGGACACAACTCCGGTGTGGTTCACGCGGGCCTGTACTACGAACCCGGCGGGCTGAAGGCGAAGCTGTGCCGCAGGGGAGTGGAGCTGCTGCAGGAATTCTGCGCCATGAAGAACCTTCCCTACGATTCCTGCGGCAAGCTGGTCATCGCCCAGACCCCCGAGGAATCCAAGCGCCTGGACAGCATTTTCGCCCGAGCCACAGCTAACGGGGTGCCGGGCGCTCGCATGCTGCGCGGTGACCAGATACGCGAGGTGGAGCCGAACGCCGTCGGGCTTTCAGCTTTGCACTCGCCGGAAACGGCGATCGTTGACTACAGGGCCATCACCAACGCGCTCGCCGACGACGTCCGCAGCTCGGACGGGACCATCCGTCTGGGACAGGAAGTCATCGCGCTTGAGCAGCAGGACAGCGGTGTGGTGGTGAGTACCAAGGACGGCGGCGAGCATTACGACCTCGTGGTGGTTTGCGCCGGTCTTCAGTCGGATCGGGTGGCCGAGGCGACCGGTGAGCCGGCGACGCCACGGATCGTGCCGTTCTTTGGACAGTACTTCCTGTTGGGCAAGGAAGCCCGGGACCAAGTGCGCGGCCTCATTTATCCCGTCCCGGACCCCAAACATCCCTTCCTCGGCGTCCACCTCACCAAACGCATCGACGGCGAAATGCTGCTCGGCCCGAATGCGTTCATCTCCTTCGGCCGCGAGTCCTACGCGTGGAACGAGGTGAACGTTCGCGACGTCCTGAATTACACGCTCTTCCCGGGGTTCTGGAATTTCGCCCGACACAATGTGCCCTCAGCCGTTCGCGAATTCCAGACCGTGGTGAGCAGGAAAAAGTTCATCCGCGAGGCCATGCGCTTTGTACCCTCCCTGGAAGGGGCCACCATTCTTCCTGGCACCCGGGGAGTGAGGGCCCAAGCCATGAACGGTGACGGTTCGCTGGTGGACGACTTTGTCATCGCACGACGCCGGGACACGGTCTTGGTGCGCAACGCACCGTCTCCGGGCGCTACGTCGTCCATGGCGATAGCGGAGTACATCGTGGAGCAGGCTGTGCAGGACTGAGGAGTTAACAAGCTCGTGATCCACCGGAAACCGCCTCCAAACGCGGGCTGGATACCGTTACCGCATGATCGGATCACTAGCCTCGCTTGCCAGCTCAGTCGGCACCACCATAGCGGCCTGGATCGAGGCTGCCTACGTCCTGGATTGCACGGATCCGTCAGCGGAGGAACACGGCCTGGGCGGGCAAGGAACCAGGAGCGACTTGTCGTGGCTACCTGCCCTCAGCGGCGTCACTGTTGCCAGCGCGCAGGCCATCCAAGCTCACGCCCTGAGGGTACATACAGAACCGTAGAACCCGCCGGGAATGCTGCAGAATGTCGCGTTGGGCACACTATTCGTTGATCACGAGTAATATGCCCTAAACTGCTTCACTGAGGTGCCGGAATAGGCACTATGCAGCAACGAAAGCGAACCTCAATGGCTACTGATTACGATGCCCCGCGCAAGACAGAAGAAGAGTCTCCCGCCGAATCGCTTGAGGCCCTTCAGGCATCCCGTGGAAACACTGCGCAGACTGCGGTTATCGACGTCGAGGAAAACGATACCGCCGAAGGAATTGACCTGCCCGGTGCAGATCTTTCCGGTGAAGAACTGACTGTCATTGTGGTCCCGGAGCAGTCTGACGAATTCACGTGCGGCTCCTGTTTCCTGGTCCGTCACAGGTCCCAGATTGCGCTGGAAAAGAACGGTCTGAAGTTCTGCAAGGACTGCGAAGGCTAAGTAACGCCCGGGTCTCGTTATCTTCGATCACGAACATGTGCCCGAAGACCCTTGATGTGGCCGCTGATCACTCAAAAAACCGCTCTTCAATAACTCTCTTGTGACCGCAGCTGCACCCACTTAACGGTTGCGCCCCGAAGCGGCCACAACCCGCCCAAACACCCTGATGCACTCCTACTGTTGAAGTATCAACTTCGCCTGAAGGGGGCACAAAAAATGAGGAAACTTGGAGCGGGTTTGGCAGCGGTCATGGCTGCTGCCGGGCTCGGTCTGGTGGCACCGGGGCCCGCCTCGGCAGCTACATATTGCGGCATCTCGTGGGGTTCCATGGCTAAGGCCGACCTTGACTGGAGTTCCGCCAATGTCACCAACGTCCGTACGGGTCAACAGCCCTGCTACGACCGCCTGGTGATAGATATGACCGGGAAGGTAGCCGGTTACGTGGTTCAGTATGTTCCGGTGGTGACCCAGGATGCTACCGGCTATTCCATCCCTGTTCTGGGGGATGCTGATCTGCAAGTGATGGTCACGGCGCCGTCGTACAACCAGTACAGCCAGCCGACGTATCTGCCGGCAGCCAAGGCTGAACTGTCCAACGTCTCCGGGTACCAAACGTTCCGGCAGGTGGTTTATGCGGGCAGTTTTGAGGGCACTACCAGCATCGGGCTGGGTGTCCGGGCCCGCCTTCCGTTCCGGGTGTTCACCTTGGACGGGCCCGACGGCGGTTCTCGCCTGGTGGTGGACGTGGCGCATCGCTGGTGATTGACGGGGCGCTGAAGTGCCCAGATCGCGGGGTTGCAGCGGCGTCTTACTCCGGCACAACCAGTGCCGGCGTATCCTTCCGGATGGTCTCGCCGCGGAAGAACCCGGGCCGAACGCGGGACATGATCAGCATGACCACCGCGCCCAACGCCAGGATCCCGATGCCGAGCACGAACACGAGCCCCACTCCGAAGATTTCCGAGCCACTGCCGAACTCAGGAGCCCAGCTGTCCACGGCGGTCTGAAGAAACACCACGAAGAGGCCAACGCCGCCCAGCAGCGGGCAGACGAGCCGCAGGAAGAAGTTCCTCACGCTGGAGAAAACGCTGTTCCGGAAGTACCAGACGCACGCGATGGCCGTGAGCCCGTAGTAGAAGCAGATCATCAGGCCCAGGGCCAGGATGGTGTCGTTGAGGACGTTCTCGCTGATCACGTGCATCACCGCGTAGAAGCCCGCGGACAGGACACCGGCCGCAATGGTGGCGAAGCCCGGCGTCGAGAACTTCTTGCTCATGTGGCTGAAGCGCTCCGGCAGGGCGCCGTAGTGCGCCATGGCCAGCAGGCTGCGGGACGGCGACGTGAACGTGGACTGCAGGGATGCGGCAGAGCTGGAGAGTACGGCGAGGGACATCAGGATGGCGAACGGACCCATGACCGGTGATGCCAGTGCTGTGAAGACGTTGGCGTGGTTCTCAGCGTTGTTGAGGCCGATTCCTGTGTCGCCGACGCCCGCAAACATCATGGTGGCGATGGTGACCAGCAGGTAGATGCCCAGGACGATCACCGCTGTGAGCGTGCCTGCGAGGCCGGCAGTCTTCTTACCGTTGGCAGTTTCCTCGTTCACGGTGAGGCAAACGTCCCAACCCCAGTAGACGAAGATCGACAACGAGATACCGGCGGCGATCTGGCCGAAAGTCTCGACCTTGGTGACGTCGAACCAGTCCCAGCTGAAGGGAACAGCGGACTCGGACGTGGACCAGTTGGCGAAAGCCATGGCAACGAACAGGCCCAGGACCAGCAGTTGGAAACCTACCAAGCCGTACTGGACGATCTTGGTGGTGTGAAGGCCCCGGTAGCTGATCCACACGGCCAGCGCCACGAAAACGAAGCAGGTGGCAACGTTGAGCAGCTTGTTCGAGGCGAGGTCGGCAAGCTCAGGTGAGCCCGTGGCCTGCGCCAGGAAGAGGTAGAAGAAGTCCACGGCCACGCCAGCCAGGTTGGATAGGACGATGATGTTGGCTGCGAGCAAACCCCAGCCGCCCATCCAGCCAACCCAGGGGCCGAAAGCCTTGGTGACCCAGGTGAAGGTGGTGCCGCTGTCCGGGGAGTCCGCGTTGAGCTCCCGGTAGGCCAGCGATACAAGGATCATCGGGATGAAACCGATCAGGAAGATGACGGGCAGTTGCAGCCCCACCTCGTTGACGGTTGGGCCGAGCGCACCGGTGAGCGTGTACGCCGGGGCGATGGTTGAAATGCCAAGAACGACGACGGCGAGGAGCCCCAACTGCCCCGTCTTCAGTCCCTTGCCGCTGATGTCATGCGACTCTGCGGCGTTACTGCCGCTGCGGTGGATTGTCTGGCTCATATGAGGCCCTTTCTAGATGGCCGAAGGCTGCTGCTGCGTAATGCAGTGGATGCCGCCGCCCCGGGCGAACAGTTCGCGCGCGTCAACACTGATCACGCGGCGGCCGGGGTAGGCATCGGCGAGAATGCGGAGGGCTTTCTCGTCCATGGGGTCATTGAAACTGCAGGCGATGACCCCGCTGTTGACCACGAGGTGGTTGATGTAGCTGTAATCCACATACCCCTCGTCGTCGGTGAGTGTTTCGGGGGCGGGAACTTCGATGATGTTCCAGTCCCGGCCAGCTGCGTCGTGGGTGGTGCGCAGGAAATCGATGATCTCGCGGGAGACGTGGTGGTCCGGGTGTTCCGGGTTCTGCTGCGAGTGGACCAACAAGGTGCCCGGGCTTGGAATTGCGGCCACGATGTCCACGTGTCCGCGGGTGCCGAACTTTTCGGAGTCGCGTGTGAGGCCCCGGGGAAGCCAGATCACGTGAGTAGCGCCGATGGTCCGGGCGAGTTCCTGCTCGATGTCAGCCTTGGTCAGGCCAGGGTTGCGGCCTTGGTCCAGCTGAACCGTTTCGGTGACCAGGACAGTGCCCTCGCCATCTACCTGAATGCCCCCGCCTTCGTTGACGATCCCTGAGGGGAGATGCCGGGCGTTGGCGCGGCCGCTGATGGCCTCGGCGATGAGCGAGTCCTTGTCCCAGGTTGCCCAATCCTGGCCACCCCAGCCGTTAAAGATCCAGTCCACAGCACCGAGTTGCCTGTTGGCGTCCAAGACGAACGACGGTCCGATGTCCCGCATCCAGGCGTCGTTGAGGTCAGCGGTAATTACCTCAACGCGTGGGTCCAGGTAGTGCGCAGCTGTTTCGACGTCGTCGGGCGATACCACCATGGTGACGGGCTCGAACTCGAGGATGGCGTTCGCGACGGCGGCCCAAGTGGAGCGCGCCGCGTGCGCCTCTTCGTCGGTGTCACCCAAGGTGTAGCCGCCGGTGGGGAAAGCCATCCAAACGCGGTCCTGGGGAGCCGTTTCCGATGGCATGCGCCACGCGCTCACGTGGTAACTGCCTGGGTATGTTGCGTTTTTACTGTGCCGAGCGGGGCGTTGGGGTCCACCGCTTCGGCCGGGTGCCGATATGTCACCGGGCCGGTGGTCAGGGAAGCGAAGGCTTCCACGTGTCTGATTTCAATCATGGGGGGTTTACTCCGTGAGACGACTGTCACTAAATGAATAGCGTTCATTTAGTATGACGGGAGTCACCCTCAAGCGCAAGATGCGGTGTGAGGCGTCTCAGGGAGTGAACCGGTTTGCCCGGATTCCGCATTCGTTCGCCCCGCGCCCCGTTCAGCGTTGAGTCACCCGAACAAGGGCGGGAGCGTCCGGGAAATCATTGGCTCAGAGTGTCGGCAGGGTCAGAATTTCGGCTCCGTCGTCGGTGATGGCAATGGTGTGCTCGCTGTGGGCGGTGCGGCACCCGGTCGCGCTGCGGAGCGTCCAGCCGTCGGCGTCTGTTACAAGCTGGGCGGTATCGGCCATCACCCAGGGCTCCAGGGCCAGCATGAGACCAGGGCGTAGTTTGTATCCTCGGCCGGGTCGGCCCATGTTTGGTACGTGAGGCTCCTGGTGCATGGTTGAGCCAATGCCGTGGCCTCCGAACTCGGTGTTCACGGGGTATCCGGCGTCGCTCAGAACTGAGCCAATGGCGTAGGAGAGATCGCCGATGCGGGCGCCGGGCCGGGCGGCCTCGATGCCCGCGCGCAATGCCCGTTCGGTTGCTTCGATCATCGCGACGCTCTCGGCCGGCTTAGACTCGCCCACGATGAAGCTGATGGCGGAGTCCGCCGCGATTCCGTCCTTCAAAACCGCCAGGTCCAGCGTCAGCAGGTCGCCGTCAGCCAGCTTGTAGTCCGTGGGCAATCCGTGCAGGACTGCATCGTTAACTCCGGTGCAGATGTAGTGGCCAAATGGCCCGCGACCAAAGGAGGGCGCGTAGTCCACGTAGCAGGAGACGCCTCCGGCCTCGAGGATCATGCTCTTTGCCCATCGGTCTATGTCGAGGAGGTTGGTGCCCACCTTTGCCCGGCCTTTCAGCGTGTGCAAAATGTTGGCCACCAGGGCGCCGGCTTCCTTGGCGCGGCCTAGTTCTGTACGGCTCAGGATCTCAATCATGCGAGGCCTTTCATGTGAAAACCAATAACTATCCCGGCCATATTATCCCGGTATTACAATTGGAGCCATGGTCAGGTTGCCGCTTACACCCGCAGAGGCCGAGCGCGGACAACGCCTCGGTGCTCTTTTGCGTCGCGCCCGGGGGGAACGCTCCATGCTGGAGACTGCTCTGGATGCCCGCGTCTCGCCCGAAACGCTCCGAAAGATCGAATCAGGCCGGGTGGCGACGCCTGCGTTCCCCACCGTCGCAGCAATTGCGGAGGTCCTCGGACTCTCCCTCGATGAGGTGTGGGCTGAGATCAACCAGCAGGAGCATAGGGTCGAGCCGGCGGGTCCGCGTCGAAGTGCGCGTGAATGGCTGGCTTCGTAACCTGAGTTTCCCGTAATCAGCGCTCAGCGCTTGCCGCCTCAGCGTTTGGGGCGGGCCCGCACGTGGAGCCGTTCGCCCTGCTGCCCGAAGAGGGTGAGGAGCTCCACCGGTTCTGTGGTGGCGCTGGCAAACCAGTGTGGTGTGCGGGTATCAAATTCCGCCACCTCGCCCGGTTTCAGGACAAAGTCGTTCTCGCCCAGCACCAATCTGAGCTTGCCGTTGAGGATATACACCCAGTCGTAGCCCTCATGCGATTGCGGCGTGGGAGTCTCCTTGCCTGTGCCGCCCCTGAGGACCATCTTGAAGGCCTGGATGCCGCCGGGGCGTCGCGTGAGGGGAACGGCCGTTCCCCACTCGTGAACGTGCGGTTTGAGGTGAATGCGGGGATCGCCTGTTTCCGGGGCGTCAATAAGTTCTTCCAATGGGACCTGATACAGCCGCGCGATGGGGAGAAGAAGCTCCAGGGTGGGTTTGCGTTGGCCCGATTCCAGCCTGGAAAGCGTGCTGACGGAGATGCCGGTGACTTCCGAAGCCTCCGTGAGGGTCACGTTGCGTTGGGTTCGCATGGCACGCAGGCGAGGGCCGACGGCGTCGAGCATGGTGCTGAAATCCGTAGTCATGCTCCAAGTTTGCCATATTGGCAAACTTCCTTGCTGATTCAGCGGATCCTGACCAACCATGGAAGGAGCGGCGCAGGGTCGCTGGAGATGTGGAGGCATTGGTGAGTACGGAAAATGAGAACAACCGGGTCGCGGGGGAGTATGACGTCGTTGTGGTGGGAGGTGGCGCAGCTGGGTTAAGTGCTGCGGTCACCCTGGGCAGGGCTTTGCGGTCCGTCCTCGTCATCGACGCCGGGGAGCCGCGGAACGCGCCCGCAGCCGGGGTGCACGGATTCCTCTCGCGGGACGGAGTCAATCCCCAGGAGCTGCTGAAACTCGGACGAGCGGAGGCGCTCCAGTACGGGGCGGACATAATGTCCGGCATCGCACTTGGCGCACGCTCGACGGCGGAGCCAACGGCCGGTTCAGAGCTCGCCTTCGAGGTGGACCTGGCTGATGGTCAAACTGTCAAAGCGCGCCGACTACTGGTGACCACCGGGTTGGTGGACATCTTGCCCGAGATCGAGGGCATCCGGGAACGCTGGGGCCGCGACGTCCTGCACTGCCCGTACTGCCACGGCTGGGAGGTCCGGAATCAAGCAATCGGAATCCTGGGGTCAGTGCCCATGGCCTTGCACCAGGCGTTGTTGTTCCGCCAGTGGAGCCCCGACATCACCCTGTTCCTCAATGACATCGTGGAACCGACAGAAGAACAGTGGGAACAACTGGCTGCCCGATCCATCAACGTGGTGGACGGCAGAGTCCAGGCCCTGCGAATAACTGACGACGCTTTGACGGGTGTGGTCCTGGCATCGGGAACCATGATTCCGGTGGACGCTGTAGTCACCGGCCCACGGCTGGAGGCAAGATCCGGCGTGCTGGAAACCCTGGGCGTCCCCATAGTGGAGCACCCGATGGGTGTTGGAAGCCACGTTGACGTCAATCCCATGGGCGGTGCTACGTCGGTGCCGGGTGTCTACGCTGCAGGAAACGTCGCCGATCTCATGGGGCAGGTGATGGCCTCCGCAGCCGCAGGTGTCATGGCAGGTGCTGCAATCAATGCAGATCTCATGATGGAGGAGACCAACCGGGCTGTTGAGGATGCGCGCACGTTAGTCGTATCCCACTAGGCCGGATACTGGGCCGCACCGAAAAGCACGTTAAGGAAAGGCGCCGCGCTCGCAGCGCCTTTCCTTCTCGGTCTGCCTTGGGACAAAGCAGTCCTACGACTTAGTGGCCAGGAACTCCCGGGCAGCCGTCACCAGCGCTTCCGTTCCGCGCGCCAGCGTCGGTTGGATGACTGGCGCAAAGTACGGCGAGTGATTCGAGGGAATGTCCTCTGGAAGGCGGCCCGTTGTGGCGAATTCCTTGAACAAAGCAGGCTCAGCACCGCCTAGGAACCAGAAAACCAGCGGAGCGCCTGCGGCCTTCGCCAGGGCTCCCACGTCTTCGCTTCCGGACACGGGGCCAGGATCAATGATCTGTGTCTCTCCGAACTTTGCCGTGAACGCAGCTGACACCCTGCCGGTTGCGGCTGCGTCGTTGACGGTCAGCGGGAAATGCTCTTCAAACTGAATTTCGGGGTCCTTGGGAGCGCCCGAAGCTGTGGATTCTCCCTTGGCAATGCGCTCAATGGAACCAAGGATTTTGTCCCTGGTGCCGTCACTGAAGGTGCGGACGCTGAGGCCCAATGTTGCCGTTTCGGGAATGATGTTGTTCTTGGTCCCTGAGTGAATCTGCCCCACCGTCACCACCGCAGAGTCATTGGCGGCGAGCTCGCGCGAGACAATGCCCTGCAATCGCACAGTAGTCGCGGCAGCCATGAGCACCGGGTCAACAGTGGTCTCCGGACGCGATCCGTGGCCACCTCGTCCATGCAAGGTGATGTTGAGGGAATCTGCGGACGCCATGGTGACGCCGGCACGCATGCCGAACCATCCCGCGGGGAAGGGGGCCACATGTTGGCCCAGGACGACGTCCGGTTTCGGCACCACGTCATACAGCCCGTCGGCAACCATGGTTTCTGCCCCGCCGCCCCATTCCTCGGCCGGCTGGAAGAGAGCGATCAGCGTGCCTTGCCACTCATCACGCTGCGCGGCCAGGACCTCCACCGCGCCAACAAGGCAGCTCACGTGCACGTCATGGCCGCAAGCATGCATGACTGGCATGTCTTTGCCCTCATGATCAACACCCACTGCCGTGCTGGCATAGTCCAAACCCGTTGCCTCTTTCACTGGCAACGCATCCATGTCTGCCCTGAGCATCACCACTGGTCCGGGCCCATTGTCCAAAACCCCAACAACACCGGTTTTTCCGATGTTGCGGTGAACGGCGAAGCCAAGATCTTCGAGGTATCCCGCGGCGATCCCGGCTGTTCGGGTCTCCTGGAAGGATAGTTCGGGGTTGGCGTGCAGGTCCTTATAAAGCTCTTCGAGGTCAATGGTCATGAATCTGCCCTTTTCGTTCGACGCCATGGTGTGGCCAGTGTATCCAGCCCATGGATGCAAAGCCTGGGAAGCCCCGGCACACTGGATGTCATGAACCATTCCGAGTCAGTCACCACACAGCTATCCACTGTTGAGGAGTGGACCAAGGCGTTGGCGGAATCCAGCGGATCCCCGGGCGGCGGCGCCGGAACAGGGGTGATGCTCTCCATCGCGGCCTCGTTGACGTCCATGGTGGCCGGATACACCGAGGCGGAGAAGTCCCAGCGCGAGCAGCTCAGCGGCGTTCACTCCCGTGCTCACGAACTCCGTCAAACGGCCCTTCAACTAGCCGACGACGACGCTTCCGCCTCCAACGCCTTCGGCGCAGCCTTCCGCTTGGATCCCGGACCTGAACGCGAGGACGCCATTCATCGAGCCTCCGTCCATGCCGCGAAGGCATCAGCGGTCCTCGGGGAGCGGGCGATCAATGCCATTGAAGACCTCGGCTGGCTCGCATCCAACGGCAACCCTGCGCTGATCGCGGACGTCGTGGTGGGCTTCGGAGCCCTCCGCGCGGCCATCGCCGGAGCCCGGACCAATGTGAGCTTCGACCTCGCATCCCTGACCTCGGCTGGCGCCACGCTCGAGGAAGTCAGGGAACAACACCCGCAGCTATGGAACACTGTCAGCCGGCTCAGCGATGCCCTCGACAGAATCGACGAGCTGACCGCCGTCGTCGACAAGAAAGCGGCGCCAACCGAAGCGCTGTGAGGCCCGGTTTGCGTGGCAAATCCCCAAAGAACCACGCAGAGCGGGCCTCACAGCGGCATTACTGCGCCTTCGGCGCTCTACCTATTACTGCGCCTTCGGCACACGCCGGAGCACGACGGCGGCGAGCACTGCCGCGCCGGCCATCAGTACCAGCCCAATCGCCGCAGTGATGTGGACGCCGGACTCGAACGCTGTCCGGGCGGCGTGTGTCAACGCCTCCGACAACGGGGCCGGAAGTGCGGCCGCCGCATCAACAGCGCCGGCGAGCGTCTCACCGGAATTCCCGGCAGCTTGCTCGGAGATGCCGTCCGGCATGATCAGGTTGTGCTGGTAAGAAGCCGTGAGGATCGAGCCAAGCACTGCCGTTCCCAACAGTGACCCCAGTTCGTAGCCGGTCTCGGAGATAGCCGAGGCGGCACCGGATTTGTCGGCCGGCACTGAAGCCAGGATGAGGTCGTTGGAGATGGTCTCCGCAGCGCCCACGCCGACGGCCAGGACGGTCAGGGCTGACAACAGGAACACCGGTCCGCTGCCGTGATCGCCCACTACGACGATCAGATAGCCCACGGCACTGAGCGTCAGGCCTGCGGCCACAACGAACCCTGGCCGTACACGCTTGACCAGCGGTACCACCAGCAGGCCGGCGATGACCGTTGCCAGGAGGGCGGGAATCATCGCGATACCGGCCTCCATGGGGGACTGGCCCTCAACAAGTTGCAGGTGCTGGGCGAAGAAGTAGATGAAGCCCGTCATGGAGAACAGGGACAGGACGTTCGCCACGATTGCCGTGCTGAACACCTTGTTCTTGAACAAGGCAACATCCAGCATGGGGTTCACGATCCGCTGCTGGCGACGCACGAACAGGATGCCCATCACCAGGCCAAAGCCCATGAAGGCAGCTGCGGACGCCCCGAAACCATGAACCGCGAATTCCTTGATCCCGTAAACGAACGGCGCCATGGTGACGACGGAGAGGAGGATGCTGCGCGCATCCACACGTCCGGGATTGGCATCCTTGGACTCGGGAATCAGTACCCGGCCGAAAGCAAGCAGGGGCAAAAGCAGGAATGCTGCTACCAGGAAAACGGCGCCCCACCAGAAGTGCTCCACCAGCCAGCCGCCAAAGATCGGGCCAAGGGCGGCGCCGCCGGAGAAGCCTGCAGCCCAAACGGCGATCGCGAGCCGGCGACGGTTGGGATCGGTGAAAATGTTCCGGATCAGGGACAGGGTTGAGGGCATCAGCATGGCACCGAAGACACCAAGGCCGGCGCGGCCGGCAATCAGCCATTCAGCGGACGGTGCGAATGCTGTAGCAGCCGAAACCGCTGCGAAGCCTGTGCTGCCGACCAGCAGCAGCCGCCGTCGTCCGATCCTGTCGCCCAAGTTGCCCATGGACACCAACAGCGCGGCGAGGACCAGCGGGTAGGCGTCAACAATCCAGAGCAACTGGACGCCGCCAACGTTCAGGGATCGGGCGATTTCGGGGAGGGCAAAGGTGAGCGCTGTGTTGTCGACGGCCACCAGCAGCACCGGAAACATCAGGAGCGCCAGTGCCGTCCAGTCGCGCCACGGTGCTGCCTGGCCCTTAGCGGGGTGGGCGGAACGGGGTGCTTGGGTTGAGGACGGCGAGAACATGTCATCACTATACCGTCCAGACGGTATAGTTTCAAATATAGCCCCCGAGAGCCTTTAGGGAATGATGGACACATGCCACGAAAACCAATTGCCCGGGACGCCGTCCTGGATGCCTTTGAAGCCCTCCTCATTGAAGTGGGGGAGCGGGCTGCCACGCTCGATGCCGTTGCCAAGCGTGCAGGGGTATCCAAGGGTGGGCTGCTCTACCACTTTCCCAATAAGGAAGCGCTGATCACGGCCCTTTTGGAGCGCTTGGACCTGCTCGCCGATGAAGACACCGAAGTGATGAAGGCCGCGCCCGATGGTTCGGCTGCCTACTTCATCAGGTCCTCGCTCTGGGCAGATACGCCCATGGACCGGGCCTTCGTTGCCGCTACCAGGTTGGCTGAAGTGGCTCACGAGGAAACCCGCCGCAGGTTTGCCGCCATCCAACAGCGGTGGCTGGACGTGCTGGCAGAAGACGTCGGACCGGACGTTGCCAAGGCTGTCAGCTACATGGGCGATGGCCTCTACTTCAACGCGATTTTTGAAGGCGGCCAGGAGGGCGGCAACGCCGGGCGGGAGGCCGACGTCGAAATCCTGTTGGGAGTGCTCGAGCGGCTACGGAAGCAGTAGTTCCTCCATTTGCTGCTGAGGCCGGAGCGTAGGACAATTAACTCCTGTGGCGTGCCCAGCGTGGCGCCCACATACAACTGAACATGCCTTTGATCTGCGGCGGGAGAGTCCTGCAAGCTAGTGATGCAGGCGCCGTAGGAGCAAACCCTCCCCAGGAATCTCTCAGGCCCACGCACCGCCGCGGCAAGGCAACTCTGGAAAGCAGCAGGCACTCGGCACCTCAGGGTGAAGAGAGCTGTGCTCACCGACGGTGCAAGCGATGGTTGTCCCACAACGCGCGGAAACTCTCAGGTCCAATACAGAGCGGGGAGGAACCCAGCCGCTGTGGCGTACCCAAACGCTGCCCAAGTAATGGAGTTCCTTCGTGACGGTTAGTTCTGCCTCCACCACCTTCGTCGATCGGCATATCGGCGCACGCCGCCAGGCCGACATTGAGACCATGCTCAAGTCCGTCGGTTACGACACCGTTGATTCCTTGGTCGACACAGCCGTCCCGAACGATATCCGCCAGGACGTTGCCCTCACCCTGCAGAACGCCCTGAGCGAAGTTGAAGTTCTTGCCGAGCTCCGCAAGCTCGCTTCGAAGAACAAGACCGCCGTCCAGATGATCGGCCAGGGCTACTACGACACCGTGACGCCTCCGGTGATCCGCCGCAACATCCTTGAGTCCCCGGCCTGGTACACCGCCTACACCCCGTACCAGCCGGAAATCTCCCAGGGCCGTCTTGAGGCGCTCCTGAACTTCCAGACCATGGTGCAGGACCTGGTTGGCCTGCCGATCGCCAACGCCTCCCTGCTGGATGAAGCAACCGCCGTGGCCGAGGCCGTGCTCATGATGCGCCGTGCCAACAAGAACAAAGCTGTCCAGGATGGCAAAACCGTTCTTGACGCCGACTGCCTGCCGCAGACCATCGCCATCGTGAAGGGCCGCGCCGAAGCGCTCGGCTTCGAGGTTGAGGTGGCCGACCTGTCGCTCGGCCTCCCGGAAGGCGCCATCAACGGCGTCGTCCTGCAGCAACCGGGTGTCTCCGGCCGCGTGTTCGATCACTCCGCCGTGATCGCTGACGCCAAGGAACGCGGCGCGCTGGTTACCGTCGCTGCCGACCTCCTTTCCCTGACGCTCATCACCCCTCCCGGTGAGCAGGGCGCGGACATCGCTGTTGGTTCCGCGCAGCGACTGGGCGTCCCGCTGTTCTTCGGCGGCCCGCACGCTGCGTACATGGCCGTCCAGAAGGGTCTGGAGCGTTCCATGCCCGGCCGCCTGGTGGGCGTTTCCAAGGACGACGCCGGTGTCCCCGCCTACCGCTTGGCGCTGCAGACCCGCGAGCAGCACATCCGCCGCGAGAAGGCCACGTCCAACATCTGTACCGCGCAGGCCCTGCTCGCTATCGTCGCGTCGATGTACGCCGTCTACCACGGTCCCGAGGGCCTGAAGGCGATTGCGGAGACCGCTCACAGCCACGCCCGCACCCTCGCAGCGTCCCTGAAGGCTGCCGGCGTCGAGGTCCTCCACGGTTCGTTCTTCGACACCATCACCGTCCGCGTTCCCGGCAAGGCCGGCGAGCTCGTGGCCGCTGCCGAGGCCAAGGGCATCAACCTGCGCGGCATCGACGCCGACACTGTGGGCATCTCGGTTGATGAGACCACTACTTCCGCGATTGTGGCCGACGTCGCAGCGGTGTTCGGCGCTTCAGTGGCTGAAGCCGCTGAAGGCTTTGCGCTTGAGGCCTCCGTGGAGCGTTCCAGCGACTTCATGCAGCACCCGGTGTTCAACACCCACCGCTCCGAAACCCAGCTCCTGCGTTACATCCGCAAGCTCTCTGACCGTGACCTCGCGCTGGACCGCACCATGATCCCGCTGGGCTCCTGCACCATGAAGCTCAACGCCACGGCTGAAATGGAGGCCATCTCGTGGCCGGAGTTCGCCTCCATCCACCCGTTCGCCCCGGACTCCCAGACCGAGGGTTGGCGTGAACTCATCACCGACCTCGAAGCCCAGCTGACCGAGATCACCGGCTACGACCAAGTGTCCATCCAGCCCAACGCCGGTTCCCAGGGTGAGCTCGCAGGCCTGCTGGCCATCCGCGGCTACCACCTCTCCCGTGGCGACGAACAGCGCAACGTCTGCCTCATCCCGGCTTCCGCGCACGGCACCAACGCGGCCTCAGCGGTACTCGCCGGCATGAAGGTTGTTGTAGTGGCCACCGCACCCGATGGCACCATCGACCACGTTGACCTCAAGAACAAGATCGAAGCCCACCGGGATGCCCTCTCGGCCATCATGATCACCTACCCGTCCACGCATGGCGTGTACGACGCCGACGTCCGCGAAGTCTGCGACGCCATCCACGAGGCCGGCGGCCAGGTGTACATCGACGGTGCCAACCTCAACGCACTCGTCGGGCTCGCCCAGCCGGGCAAGTTCGGTGGCGACGTGTCTCACCTGAACCTGCACAAAACCTTCTGCATCCCGCACGGCGGCGGCGGACCCGGTGTAGGCCCGGTCGCAGCCAAGGCGCACCTCGCACCGTTCATGCCGGGCGATGCGGCGTCCTGGACCGAAGGTAACGACGTCCCCATTTCGGCTTCCCGTTTCGGCTCCGCCGGTGTGCTGCCGATCTCCTGGGCTTACGTGAAGCTCATGGGTGGCCAGGGCCTCACCGAAGCCACCAAGTCTGCGCTGCTCGCTGCGAACTACATCGCTTCCCGCCTCAACGATCACTTCCCGGTTCTTTACACCGGCGAAGGCGGACTTGTGGCACACGAGTGCATCCTGGACCTCCGCGAACTGACGGCCAAGACCGGCGTCACCGCTGAAGACGTGGCCAAGCGCCTCATCGACTTCGGCTTCCACGCGCCCACCTTGGCCTTCCCGGTGGCGGGCACGCTCATGGTGGAGCCCACCGAATCCGAAGACCTCGTGGAGATCGACCGCTTCATCGAAGCCATGATCACTATCCGTGCCGAGATCGAGCAGGTTGCCCACGGCGACTTCTCCGTGCAGGATTCCCCACTCCGCCGCGCACCTCACACGGCAGCCGCCGTCGTAACCTCTGATTGGGACCGCGCGTACCCGCGTGAGCAGGCCGCCTTCCCGGTCCACCACCTGAAGCAGGACAAGTACTTCCCGCCTGTTGGCCGCATTGACGGTGCCGCCGGAGACCGTAACCTGGTGTGCTCCTGCCCGCCGATCGAAGACTTCGAGAACTAAGGGGTTCCGGAAAATGACTGAGAACTACACAGCTCTCTACGAAGAGCACAAGAAGCTCGGCGCCTCCTTCACCGACTTCGGTGGCTGGCAAATGCCCCTCAAGTACTCCTCGGAGTTGGCTGAGCACCACGCCGTCCGCAAGACCGCCGGCCTGTTCGACCTCTCCCACATGGGCGAAGTCTGGGTCACCGGTCCCGAGGCTGCCGCGTTCCTCGACTACGCCTTGGTAGGCAAGATCTCCGCCATGGCCATCGGTAAGGCCAAGTACTCGCTGATCTGCCAGGAAGACGGCGGCATCATTGATGACCTCATCGTCTACCGCCGTGCCTCTACCGAAGAAGGCTCGGACAAGTTCCTGGTGGTCCCCAACGCAGGCAATGCTGCCGTTGTTGCTGCGGCGTTGTTGGAGCGTGCCGCTGGTTTTGACGTCGTCGTCGAGGATGCTTCCGCCGAGACCTCGCTGATCGCCGTTCAGGGGCCGCTCGCTGAAGAGATCCTCCTTCGCCTCGTCCCGGCCGAACAGCACGCACTGGTCACCGAACTCAAGTACTACGCGGCGGTTGACGTCCCGTTCACGTTCGACGGCGGCACTCAAGACCTGCTGCTCGCCCGCACCGGGTACACCGGCGAAGACGGCTTCGAGATCTTCGTGGCCAACGAATCAGCTGCCGCGCTGTGGCAGGCCATTGTGGCTGCCGCGAATGAAGGCGAACTGGTTCCGGCCGGGCTGGCATCGCGCGACTCCCTGCGCCTGGAAGCAGGCATGCCCCTCTACGGCAACGAGCTCTCCCGGGAAGGCAACCCCTTCGCTGCAGGCCTTGGGCCGGTTGTTGCGCTCTCCAAGGAAGGCGACTTTGTTGGCAAGGAAGCACTCGCTGCCCTGAAAGCGTCCGGTGCTGGTTCTACGTCCGGCCGTAAGCTTGTGGGTCTCAAGGGCCTGGGACGCCGGGCAGGCCGTGGACACTACCCGGTCCTCAAAGACGGCGCAGTGGTTGGCGAAGTCACGTCCGGTCAGCCCAGCCCCACGCTCGGCTACCCGGTAGCGTTGGCGTATGTCGACGTCGAGTTTGCCGGGCAGGGGACTGCACTGGACATCGATCTGCGGGGTAAGAGCGAGCCGTTCGAAGTCGTCGCGCTGCCGTTCTACAAGCGGGTTCGCTGAGTCAGTCGCCTTCGGCCGGAGGCCGGACTCGCGTGGCCGTTCGGTGGGGGAGCGGATTCCGGAAGCGTGCGTCAAAGCGACGAAGGAGCAGCACGCGGAGGAATTCGGTGCCCCACCATCCCACCCATAGTTTTGACCAACCATAGTAAGGAATCAGAATGCCCAAAGTAGCGCCCGAACTTCAGTACTCCGACGAGCACGAGTGGGTTTCACGCGGAGACGGGAACTCCGTGTCCGTTGGTATCTCCGAAGTTGCCACCGACGCACTGGGTGACATTGTGTACGTTGACCTGCCCGAGGTAGGTTCCTCTGTGACTGCGGGCGAGACCTGCGGCGAAGTTGAGTCCACCAAGTCCGTTTCGGACCTGTACTCGCCGGTTACTGGCGAGGTCACGGAGATCAACGACGCCGTTGTTTCCGACCCCGCCCTGATCAACAACGATCCCTACGGTGCCGGCTGGTTGTTCAAGGTCGCCGCTGAGTCCGAGGGCCCGCTGCTCTCGGCCGAGGAGTACGCCTCCAAGAATGGCGGAGACCTCTCCTAACTGCCTGCGCCCGAGTCCATTTCGGGGGTTCGCTGCGGGATGTGCCGTGCGCACGGCATGTTCGGCAGGGAATCCCCGAATCGGGGAATGGCGTCCGTTCCATCGGGCCACCCAAGCACGCACACTGTGGCGTAGCGTGGGATTGTTGAACTGAATAGTATTGCGACGCCGGGTTGCCGCCTTTGGGGGCCATCCGGCGTCGTGCTTCGGTCGTTTTCCGCCACAAGCGGGGACGGCCCTCCGGTAGGACCATCTGCCGGACCGTTTTCAAGCTTTGTTAAGGAATCCCGACCATGGCTGTTGGCGTTTTCGATCTGTTTTCTGTGGGTATTGGCCCGTCGAGTTCTCATACTGTGGGGCCGATGCGTGCTGGGGCGGTGTTTGCTGGTGAGCTGAAGGACGCTGGTGTCCTGGGTTCGGTGGCATCGTTGCGTGTTGATTTGTATGGGTCGTTGGCTGCGACGGGCAAGGGGCATGGGACCTTCACTGCTGTGCTGCTGGGCTTGGAGGGGTACCACCCTGAGTTGATCCTGCCTGAGGAGGTGGAGGAGCGGCTCGCGGCGATCGCGGAGACTGGAGTGCTGAACCTGGCTGGTGCTTCGGGTGAGGGTGCGGAGTTGCCGTATGCGGTGGAAGACATGGTTCTGCATCCGTTGACTGTGTTGCCGCGGCATACGAATGGGATGAAGTTTGCTGTCTCTGACGCGGAGGGGAAGGTGCTGCGGGAGGCGACGTTCTTTTCGGTCGGTGGTGGGTTCATTGTCCGGGAGGGTGAGGAGGACGCGGCCCTGGAGGATCTTGAGGAGTCGAAGAAGGAGTTGCCCTTGCCGTTTAGGACGGCGGCGGAGTTGTTGGGCCGGTGCGCGTCCAAGGGTTTGGGTTTCAGCGACATCATGTTCATCAACGAGCGGGCGTCCCGGTCTGAGGAGGAGATCCGTGCGGGTCTGTTGCATATTTGGGCTGTGATGGAGGCCTGTGTTGAGACGTCGTTGAAGCGTGAAGGTGTGTTGCCGGGTGGTTTGAGGGTTCGTCGTCGTGCACCGGATTGGTTGGAGCGGCTCCTGAAGGAGGACAAGGACCGGAATGATCCGAAGTATTGGCAGGAGTGGGTGAATTTGATCGCGTTGGCGGTCAATGAGGAGAACGCCACTGGTGGTCGGGTGGTGACGGCGCCGACTAATGGTGCGGCGGGCATTATTCCGGCGGTGTTGTATTACGCGTTGAACTACGCTCCGGGGATGGATCAGGCCACCCAGGCGGATCGGGATGATGTGGTGGTGAAGTTCTTGCTCGCTGCTGGTGCGGTGGGGGTTTTGTATAAGGAGCAGGCGTCCATTTCGGGTGCTGAGGTGGGGTGTCAGGGTGAGGTGGGTTCGGCGTCGTCGATGGCTGCTGCTGGTTTGGCGGAGGTGATGGGTGGTACGCCGGGTCAGGTGGAGAACGCTGCGGAGATCGCGATGGAGCATAATCTGGGGTTGACGTGTGATCCGATCGGGGGGTTGGTGCAGATTCCGTGTATTGAGCGGAACGCGATCGCGGCGGCGAAGGCCATTAACGCGGCGAAGATGGCGTTGTGGGGCGATGGGACGCACCGGGTCTCCCTGGACGAGGTGATCGTGACGATGCGGGAGACGGGCAAGGACATGTCCACTAAGTACAAGGAAACCGCGATGGGCGGCCTCGCCGTCAACGTCGTCGAATGCTGATTCTGTAGGCTGTGACTTCACAACTGCCTCTGGGGGACCGTATGGAAAACCAACCGAATCCGATTGTCCCTACGCTGTGGGAAACTGCCGTATTGGGCGCCGGGGCAGTGTCAATCCTTCTGTTGGTAGCCGCCGTGATCCTGGTACTTCGCACTAAGTCCTTCTCACCGGGCGTTCGGTTCGCATTGGCGCTGCTGGCGTTTGCTGTCCCTGTCATCGGCCCAGTGGCGGCCGTTGTGGTGGCACTTCTTGAGCAGCGAAGGGCCCGGCGCCCCATTACTGTCAGCCCCTGATGTCATGCTGTGTCCATGAGCGGGGGATACAGCAGGGACTTTTTGCGGACACGGCTTGAACTGCCCAGTCCGCAGGCAACCACCATTCTCTTGGACTACACCCACTTCTCTGTGCGCTTCCGGGTTACCCGGAAGCTCGCGGCGATTGTGGGGGTCAACATCAACGGCAAGGAACTGGTGCCCCTGGCCCGCGAGGGTTCATGGCATGTGGATGACAGAATCCCCCGGGAACAGCAAGCCGGCCCGGATCTGTACAAGAACAATGCGTTTGATCGCGGTCACTTGGTCCGGCGCCTGGATCCGGTGTGGGGCGATGCAGCAACGGCGAAGAAAGCCAACCAGGACACCTTTAGCTATACCAACGCGGCACCACAGATTGATGACTTCAATCAGGGCAAGGAGTTGTGGGTGGGGCTGGAAGATCACGTTCTGGGCCATGCAGACGCCCATGACGCGAAGCTCAGCGTGTTCACTGGGCCGGTGTTCGTCGATGACGATCCTGTGTATAGGGGAGTTCAGATTCCTCGGAAGTTCTGGAAGATCGCGGCATGGACCAACGACGCCAAGCTGGCCGCTGTCGGCTTTGTGCTGGACCAATCGCCCATGCTGGGCAAAGTGGAGCTGAAAAAGGCGATCGGCCAGCGACTCCTTGAAGGTGAGCCACCGCCGCTGGGGCCGTTCCGGACATTCCAAGTACCCATCGGGCAGATCGCAGACCTCACCGGGCTCAGCCTCAGCCGGCTCATCAACGCGGATCGTCTTGTGAAGGGCCAGCGGGAATCCGGAATGGAAACCAAAGCCATCAGGCTGGAGAGCGCAGACCAGATCAGGCTCTAATCCCTTGGTAAATCAGCGGAATCGGGCGATATCCACATACCCCGATAGACTTGGGGCTGCATGTCCGCATGCGCACTACGCTTTTGAACACTGCACCAAAACCCTGAGATTGGACACGGCCACCTTGCGAGAATTTACCGCCCGCTTTGCCACCGCCGAGGAAATCGATAACTGGGACAAGCACGTCACGGCGAATCCGAATGGCGGCAACATGCTGCAGTCGGATGCCTACGCGGCAGTCAAAGACGGAAACGGCTGGCTGGTCCGGCGGCTCGTCGTCGAGACTCAGGAGTACTCCAGCTACAACCTGCTCCTGGAGAAGAAGTTCCCTGTGATGGGTCGGCTCTGGTACCTGATCAAGGGGCCTGACGTCGCAGATGTCAGCGATATTCAGCCTGCCCTCACGGCAGTCGCCGCGCTGGCTCGCGAGAAGAAAATGAACGTCTTCAGCATCAAAATCGAGCCAGACATTGTTGAGTCGGCTGAAGCAACAGCGGAACTCCAAGCCGCCGGCCTGGTCAAGGCTCCCAACATCCAGTCCAACGATTCCACGGCGTTGCTGGACATATCGGCGCCGGCCAATGAAGTCCTGCGCAGCATTTCTTCCCGTGCCCGCAACGCCGTCCGCAGGGCCGAGCGTGAAGGCTGCGAGGTAAGGCAGGCAGAGCCGGGCGAGGACAGCTACCGCAAGCTCTACACGCTCATGCAGAACACCATGAACGCCAAGGGGGCCATGCCCCTGCGAAACTACGAGTACTACTCCAAGTTCTGGGAAGAATTCTGCAGCCGCGGACAGGGCCATTTCTTCTTTGTCTACGAGGACGGCGCGCCCAGCGTTGGTGCTTTCGTCATCAACTACGGCTCCAAAGCCACGTACAAGGACGGCGGGTCCACCCAGAACCGTAAGCAGTACGGCGACTCCCATCTGGTCCAATGGGCGGCCATCCAGCGTATGCAGGAATTGGGGTGCGTGGAATACGACTTCTGCGGAACACCGCCCGCTGCAAGGATCAAGGACAAGACCCACCCGCTCTATGGACTGGGTTCGTTCAAGACGAGCTTTACCAAGACCGTCACGGACTTCGTCGGCTGTTACGACCACGTCCTGGGACCCGTCCGCCACAAACTGTGGCTCAAGGGCGCGGAGCGCATCTTCCGTCGACTCGAAACCATGCGCACCGGCGGCCAGTTCTACTGAGGTCCCACTTGCAGCCAGCAACACAACTTCAGGCCCGCCCCGGCCACCAACGGGTGCAATCTACTTTTAGGTGAGGTAATTTCTTTGACTCCGATTGAGGCTGGAACCGACATGGAATTCGTGATTCTCAGTGACGCTGATTTCGAGACATTCGCCAAGGGACACCCGCAGGGCAGCTTTATCCAGTCCCTCGATCTCACACGCTTCCAGCGTGCACGGGGACAGGAAGTCGAGCTCTTTGGTGTGATGCAAAACGGCAGCCTCATTGCTGCGGGAAAGCTCGTCTACACGTCCAACCGCATCGGGTACAAAACCGCCGACTGCGCCAAGGGACCACTGATGGACTACAGCGACCCCTCGGTGGTGAGCTTCGTCGTCGAGCAGTTAAAGAAGCATGCGGCCTCGAAGAAGGCCGCCGAACTGCGCATCTCGCCCAACATCCGGTACATCGCGCGGGACGAAGAAGGCGCCGAGCACCCCGAGGTTGAGGACAACCGTCCGTTGCTGAAAGAGTTCGAAGGCCTGGGCTTCACGCACCAGGGCTTCGACATGAACTTCGCCAACATCAACTGGATGTTCATCAAGCAGCTCGACGGTATCGCCGATTCCGAAGAGCTCATCATGGGGATGAACTACCGCACCCGCAAGGCCATCCGTAAAGCTGAGAAGAACGGCGTCTACCTCGAACAGGCCACCCTGGAAACGCTGGATGACTTCTACAACGCGCTCAGCACTGCCGGAGATGAGAAGGGCTTCACGTACCGCGAACGCGAGTACTACGAGCAACTTCTGCGGAACACCTCCGATGAGTTCACCAAGCTCATGATGGCCAAGATCAACATCCCTGAGTACCGGGCCTCCATCACGGAGCGCTTGGATGCCGAGTCCAAAACCCTGGCGGATCTGAAGCGCGAGGTGGAGGAGACCGGCAGCAAGAAGAAAGCCAACCGCGTCAAAGTGGTCCAGGACCTCGTGGACAGTTACGAGCGCAGCCTCAAGGACATTGAACGTTTCCCGGATTCTGTGGGCGTCGCCACCGTTGCAGCCATTCACTTTGCATGCTCCGGAGACGAACTGGTGTGCGTCATCGGCGGGACCGTCCAGGACTACATCTACTTCAACGGCGCCACCTCCCTTTACTGGGGCATGATGCTGCACGCCTTGAACAACGGATACTCGCGCTACAACTTCTACGGCACCTTCGGTATCCAAGGCCAGGATGAAACCGGCCACGGTGGCTACGAATTCAAGAAGGGCTTCGGCGGCGAGGTAGTGCAGCTGGTGGGTGATTTCGTGGCCCCGGTAAACCCGCTGGTCTTCCATGGCTACCGAGCGGTCAGGAAGCTCGCAGGGACCGCCCAGACAGTTCTGGGACGATTGCCCCTTGAGAAATTGCCCGTAGTAGGAAAATTTCGGAGGAACCGCTAATCACACAAGCCAAGGGAGGATCACCGCGTGACTGAACGCCCCGACGGGTCCGCCAACAGGCCCCACACCGATGGGCTGCCCAAAACCCAGCCGTTGCGGCCATCCCAGGTCCGGCAGAACGTCAATGCCAAACGCATGCTGATGCGTCTGGTTCAAGGTGACAGCCCGCCCACCGCACCCATGAACATCGTGGACCGGTTGGCCGGAAGTCCCTACGCCAACCCCACCATTCAAGTGGTGGGTGTGGACGCCTCGGCTCGCAAGACCATTGACTTCGCCCTGCATTTGGCTGAAGTCATGTTCCGCTACGGTGCAGGCGCCCTTGAGGTTGAAACCAGCATGATTGCGGTCACAGCAGCCCTTGGCCTGAAGAACGTTGAAGTGGACATCACCAACCAGTCGGTGGCCATCAACTACGCGCCGAAGGATCAAACTCCCATCACGCTGCTGCGTGTGGTGCGCTCTTGGACCAACAACTACGCCGGCCTTGCCCAGGTGCATCAGCTGGTCACGGACATCGTGGCCGGTGGAGTGGGCCGCGACGAAGCCGTGCGCAGGTTGAACGAGATTATCCGTAGCGCCAAGCCCTTCCCCCGGTGGATGGTCACTATCGCCTTCGGCATCTTCGCCGCAGTATTCGTGGGCGTCCTGGGCGGTGGCATCGGTGCGTCTGCGGTGGCTTTTGGTTCAAACATCCTGATCAGCCTGCTCTCCCGTCAGCTTGCCAGATGGCGGACCGCCGACTTCTTCAACACCATGGCGTGCGCGTTCCTGGTCACATTCATTGCGCTGATGCTTCGCTGGGCCGGGGTGGAAATTGCGCCATCCATTGTGGTGGCGGGAGGCATTCTGCTGCTGCTCCCCACAGGCCGTCTCGTCTCGTCCGTCCAAGACGCCATCAACGGCTTCCCGGTAACGGCGGCGGGCCGGTTCCTTTCCACCCTGCTCACCTTCGGTGCCATCGTGGCGGGGATCGGCGTTGCCGTCGTCGTGGGAACGCTGATGGGCAGCGCCGTCCTGGACGTCACACAGACCTTCCCCGACGCTTACCCCTTGTGGGTCCAAGCGTTCCTCATCGCTGTTGCGGTGGTGGCCATCGGAGTCACCGAACAGACTCAAATGCGGCTGCTGGTCCCGACGGCGGCAGTGGGCATTGTGGGCTTCTTCGTCTTGTGGGGGGTTGGCGAAGCCGGCCTCGGCGACCGGTTGTCGCCGGCTGTCGCTGCAGTGGTGATCGGCTTGTTGGGCCGTGTGGTGGCGCTCAAGCTGGGGGCACCGCAGCTTGTGGTGGCTGTTCCCGCCGCACTGATCCTGCTCCCAGGCCTGACGATCTTCCGTTCCATGTACGCCCTCACGGTTGAAGGGGGCAACATCCTGCTCGGTGCGGGAGGCATGCTCAACGCCGGCGCCATTGTGCTGGGAGTGGCGGCGGGCATTGTGCTGGGCGACAACCTGGCAAGGCCGCTCACGAAGGGGCTGTCCAGCAATGAACGGCGCCGGGTACGCAGGCGTTAACCACAAAAGCCGAACGGCGCTGCCTTGAGGCGGCGCCGTTCGGCTTTAAGAACTGAGGCTAGATCTTACCGACAGGGAGCTTCTTCTCGGCTTGGAAGACTTCCTCCACGCGACCCTGCGCCCAGTATCCGGAGAGCGATACCTGAGAACGCTCCAGACCGCGCTGCACGAAGAAGATCTCACGGAGACCCTTCATGTAGCCCCGCTCGCCGTGGGCGAAGACATCGACGCGTCCGGGCAGCCATGGCGTGTTCCTGAGTGCCTCCAGAAGCAGGTCACTGGACCCGGCTTGAACCCCTTTGCGGAGCAGCCAGTGCAATTCCACGCCGGCCGGCGCGGAAATCGGAAGAATGTCGGCCTCGTTATCCACCTCGAGGAAGACAGTGCCGCGGGCATCTGGAGCAAGAGCCTCAACACAGGCCGCGATGGCGGGTATGGCGGCGTCGTCGCCGGCGAACAAGTACCAGTCGGCATCCGGTGCGGGGTTGTAGGCACCGCCCGGACCCGTGAAAATCATGGAGTCGCCGGGCTTCGCGGCGGCAGCCCAGGGGCCTGCCAGCCCTTCGTCGCCGTGGACCACAAAGTCGATGGCCAGTTCTTGCGCTTCGAGGTCCACCCAGCGGATGGTGTAGGTCCGGGTGTGTGGCCACTGCTCGCGGGGCATGGTGTCGCGGATGACCCACAGATCCAGCGGGAGTTCGTACTCGACGCCCGGTTGCGGAAAGACGATTTTGACGTAGCGGTCCACGTATTCGTTGTTCGCGTAATCGCTGAAGCCAGGTCCGCCGGCGACGATTCGCACCATGTGCGGTGAGAGGCGTTCGTTGCGCAGGACGGTCAGGTTGACCTGCGGACGGGTTTTGCGTGAGGCGGACGAAGTGACGGGGAGTGCAGTCATGTAGGCAAGCCTAAGCTAATTACCTGCGCGCCCGCTGGGTATGAGGCGAAGGTTACAGGGCAGTGGTGGTTACAGTACCGGCAGCTCCCAGTTGATGGGCTCAGCTCCTAGGTCCTCCAGCAATTCGTTGGCCCGGCTAAAGGGCTTTGAGCCGAAAAACCCTCGTGATGCGGAGAGCGGACTCGGATGGACCGAGACGATGGACGGCGCCCCGTCCAGCAGCGGCGTGACGCTCTCGGCATCCTTGCCCCACAGGATCGCCACCAGTGGACTCTTCCGGCCCGCACCGTCCGTACGGTTGGCGACGGCGGTGACGGCCGCCGTCGTGATGGCTTCCCATCCCTTGCCGCGGTGAGAGCCGGCATTTCCTGCTTCGACGCTGAGGACGCGGTTCAGGAGCAGGACGCCCCGTTCGGTCCAGGCGCTGAGGTCGCCGTGCACCCGGGGTGGCAGGCCGAGGTCGTCGTGAAGTTCGCGGTAGATATTGGCGAGGCTTCGTGGAATGGGGCGCGTCGGGCTGGAAACGGCGAAAGAAAGTCCGATCGCGTGGCCGGGAGTTGGGTAGGGATCCTGGCCGAGGATCAAGACCTTGACGTCGGCCAGTGGCTGCCTGAAGGCCCGCAGCAGGTTACTGGCTGCAGGAAGAACCTGCGCCCCGCTGGAGGACCGCCCGGACACGTAGCTCAAAGTCTCACGGAGGTGGGTTTCCACCGGGCGCAAGGCGTCCGCCCAGTCCGGAGCCATCAGCTCATCGAGCGGCAGCTCACACAGCGCGGCGAAGCCTGGGTCGGCCGCGTCGGCAGGTTCAAGATCAAAGAGTGCATCCTCGCCAGTCACCACGCCATTGTCTCCCGCGCAGTGCCGGCCCTGCGAATGACAGCGTTGTTATTCGCCCGTAACATGGGGGTAGGCATTTACCCCCACCAAGCGTCGAAGGAGTGTGCCGTGGCAGAACCAGCACCGGAACCGATGGCGTCGCAGGCCACAGGTTTCGCGCTCGAGGACCTCGCAGCCGAGACCCGCAGCGACTCTCCCTTGAGCGAGCGGGACCAGCAGATGTTGGCGCTGGAGCGGCAGTGGTGGAAGTACGCCGGAGCTAAGGAACAGGCTATTCGAGAGCTGTTCGACCTCTCCGCCACCCACTACTATCAGATCTTGAACGCGCTGATCGATACCGAGGACGCGTTGGCCCACGATCCCATGCTCGTCAAGAGACTGCGTAGACTACGTACGTCACGCCAGCGTGCGAGGACTGCACGTCGCCTGGGGTCCGACGCGTAAATCGCCCGGCTGATCAGTCAGCAGCAACCAGCAAGGACACCGCTTCACCATGACCAAATATGCCAAGGACGAATTCGATCAGGTTCCGCAGAGCACGTCCCGCCAGGGCGTTCACCGCGACGCCCAGGACACCCCGCGCCCCGCTTTGTGGCCGATCCTGACAGTGGGGGCAGTGGCCTTGGTGCTCGGACTGGTCGCCTTCCTGGTCCTCCCGAACCTTGGCCTGGTAGCACCGGGCGCTGCGTCAAACGTTACGACGCCGGCGCCCCAGCAGACATCTACGGCACCGTCTGCTGCACCGACAGAATCCAATGCGCCCTCCGCTTCCAGCGAGCCCAGCAGTGAACCCACTGAAACGACGCCGTCGGAATCTCCTTCCGCCACTCCTTCCGCGGCCGCTGTGGACAAGACCACTCCGGTGGCTGTTTACAACGGTGCGGGAACCGCTGGATTGGCCGGGCGTGTGGCGGGCCTCGTCCAGGGTGACGGTTGGGCGTTGAGCACGGTAGGGAACTGGGGTGGACTGCCGCAGCAGACGTCCGTGATCTTCTACAACGCTCCCGCGCAAAAGGCGAACGCCGAGGCGCTGGGAACCTTGCTGGGTATTCAGAACATTGTGGAAACACCTGAGGTTCAACAGCCGCTGGTGGTTGTGGCCGGACCCGGCTTCCAGTAGACCGCGGGCGCGACGCGGAGCTCAAAGACCCCAACTCGGTTAAGCCTCAATAACAAAAGCGGTGCTCTGCCCCTCCTCGGCAGCGCGGTGATGGTGACAGTGGTTACAGTGGATTGATTCCGGTACGGAGATCCCGGCAACCGGTCTTGGCTACTGCGAAAGTGTGGGCATCATGGCTTTGGGAACCGTCAAATGGTTCAACGCCGAAAAAGGCTACGGCTTCATCACTGTGGATGAATCCGGCGACGACGTCTTTGTACATTGGTCAGCCATCCAGATGGATGGCTTCCGCGCCCTCGAAGAAGGCCAGCGCGTCGAGTTCGAACTGGGGGAGGGCCAGAAGGGTCCGCAAGCCGAAGGCGTCCGCGTCGCTTAATTGATCGCGGCCACCACGCCTCTTCCCGTCAGCCCACGGCTGAAACCTCTTTGTTTATAGCGCAAAGTGGAATCTCTGCTTGCACTCTCCCCGGTCGAGTGCTAATTATTGATTTAGCACTCCTACGGTTCGACTGCTAAGTCCGGCCCGGTTAACCCCGGCGGTGGACGGGTAGGGAATCCGCGGAGGATCAAGAAACACCTTGGTGGGGTGAGGTTCGGAGCGCGGGGCATACATAGGCCGCAAGCGAAGAACCGTCCGTCGCGGGCACCCCATCTGACAGGTACCTTCTTAACGACTGTCCCGAAAGGACTACCGCCGTTATGGCCAAGATCATTGCATTTGATGAAGAGGCACGCCGCGGCCTCGAGCGGGGCCTGAACATCCTCGCAGACGCCGTCAAGGTCACCCTCGGCCCGCGTGGACGCAACGTCGTCCTCGAAAAGAAGTGGGGCGCCCCCACGATCACCAACGATGGTGTTTCCATCGCCAAGGAGATCGAGCTGGACGATCCTTACGAGAAGATCGGTGCAGAACTGGTCAAGGAAGTTGCCAAGAAGACGGATGACGTCGCTGGCGACGGTACTACCACTGCAACCGTTCTTGCTCAGGCACTGGTGAAGGAAGGCCTGCGCAACGTTGCCGCCGGCGCCGACCCGCTGTCCCTCAAGCGCGGCATCGAGAAGGCTGTTGAGGCAGTCATCAGCGAACTGCTCGCCTCCGCCAAGGAAATCGAGACCAAGGAAGAGATCGCAGCTACGGCTTCCATCTCCGCCGGCGACCCGGAAATCGGCAGCCTCATCGCCGAAGCCCTGGACAAGGTGGGCAAGGAAGGCGTCATCACGGTCGAGGAATCCAACACCTTCGGCCTGGAGCTCGAACTCACCGAAGGCATGCGCTTCGACAAGGGTTACATCTCCGCTTACTTCGTCACCGACGCAGAGCGCCAGGAAACGGTCCTCGAAGATCCGTACATCCTGATCGTCAACTCCAAGATCTCCAACGTGAAGGAACTCGTCACGGTTCTGGAGAAGGTCATGCAGTCCAACAAGCCGCTGCTGATCATCGCCGAAGACATCGAGGGCGAGGCCCTGGCCACCCTGATCGTCAACAAGATCCGTGGCACCTTCAAGTCCGTTGCCGTCAAGGCTCCGGGCTTCGGTGACCGCCGCAAGGCGCAGCTGGCCGACATCGCCATCCTCACCGGCGGCCAGGTCATCTCCGAAGAAGTTGGCCTCAAGCTCGAAAACGCTGGCTTGGAACTCCTCGGCACCGCCCGCAAGGTTGTTGTCACCAAGGACGAGACCACCATTGTTGAGGGTGCCGGCGACGCCGAGCAGATCGCAGGCCGTGTGGCCCAGATCCGCGCCGAGATCGAAAACTCCGACTCCGACTACGACCGCGAGAAGCTGCAGGAACGCCTGGCCAAGCTGGCCGGCGGCGTTGCAGTCATCAAGGCCGGTGCCGCAACCGAAGTTGAGCTCAAGGAACGCAAGCACCGCATTGAGGACGCAGTCCGCAACGCAAAGGCTGCTGTTGAAGAAGGCATCGTTGCCGGTGGTGGCGTAGCCCTCATCCAGGCAGGCGCCAAGGCATTCGCCAACCTCACCCTTGAGGGTGACGAGGCAACCGGTGCCAACATCGTCAAGGTTGCCATCGACGCACCCCTGAAGCAGATCGCCTTCAACGCCGGCCTCGAGCCGGGCGTTGTGGTGGACAAGGTTCGCGGCCTGCCTTCGGGCCACGGCCTGAACGCTGCCACGGGCGTCTACGAAGACCTTCTGGCTGCCGGCGTCAACGACCCCGTAAAGGTCACCCGCTCGGCTCTCCAGAACGCTGCTTCCATCGCTGGTCTCTTCCTGACCACCGAGGCTGTAGTTGCCGACAAGCCCGAGAAGAACGCTCCGGCTGCCGGCGGCGACGACATGGGCGGCATGGGCGGCTTCTAAGCCTCCCTGCTGTAGCGATACAGCGCCAAGCATTTCCGCTGGAACAGCATTGAGCTAGACCAGCATCACGACGGCGGTCCTCACCTTTTGGTGGGGGCCGCCGTTTTGCGTCGGCACTCTTGGCGTCGGCACCCAAGTAGGTAGCAGTTGATGTCGTTTTGAGCGGTCAGAACGACATCATCTGCTACTTAGTTGGGTGATATCACGGTTTTAGTGTCGGTGGGGTCTGGCAGGATTAACCCCATGACGATTATTGCTGCCGCCGATGGGTCTGCCCTCGGTAATCCTGGGCCGGCCGGTTGGGCCTGGTACGTTGATGACTCCTGCTGGCGAGCAGGAGGTTGGCCGCACGGTACCAACAACCAGGGTGAATTGATGGCCGTCCTGGACCTGTTCCGGTCCACGGCCCACGTGCCACAAGAAGAGCTGCGGATCCTCTGCGATAGCCAGTACGTCATCAACTGCATCACCAAGTGGATGCCGGGATGGAAGCGGAAGGGCTGGCGAAAGGCCGACGGCAAACCCGTGCTGAACGTGGACCTTCTCAAAGACATCGACCAAGCGATCGTTGGCCGTAAGTACACCTTCGAATGGGTCAAGGGCCATGCTGGTCACGACCTCAACGAAGCCGCCGACGAGCGAGCACGGGCCGCTGCAACGGCCTATCAGCAAGGCGTAGCCCACCGGGCCGGCCCCGGGTTTCCCGGAGCCCAGGAGCAAGGCCAGGCACCAGAGCAGGGCGAGGCACAGGAGCAGGTGAGGTTTCAGCAAGAGACTGTTCATGTGCCAGTCTCTGAACCTGTCACTGCCAGCACCGGGGCCGGTGTCTCCGCCGCGAGAGCCGGTTCTGCACCCGTTAAAGCCGACCGCAGCCCCCGGCCTCATTTTGAGCCCACGCTCTTCGGTGAATCCGGCATCTTTGGCCAAGCAGATCTCTTCAGCGAGCTGGAAGATGATGCTTCTGCACAGCAGTTGTCTGCAGAGGACACGGTTTTGGCGTTGGAGCGGGAACTGCTCAGGCCGGAGGTGAGGGCGGACATTGGCAGGATCGGTGTGCTGCTCCACCCGGACTTCGCGGAGATCGGCAGTTCGGGAAGGTTCTGGACGCGCGACGCCATGATGATGGCCTTGGAAGAGGATCCCGGCGAACCGACCGAACTGGAATTGCTCAGCGCTGACCGGCTGAGTGAGAACACCATCTTGCTGAATTACCGCAGCTTCGCGCACACAGGCTCAGCGCTCCGCAGCTCCGTATGGCTGTTGGACCGCGGCCAATGGCGGCTCCGGTTCCACCAGGGGACTGTCGAGGGCTAAATCCCCGGAGAGGGAGCCCTGGAGACGGTACTCATGACCTGCGAGGCGGCTGTACAGACCTGCGAGGCGGCTGTGCAGGGGGAAGACAGCCAGCCCCGCAGGAGTTCATGGGAGGGGAAGAATCGCCGAGGGCAGCTAGTAGCTGAAGCGCTGGGTGTTGCCCTGTTCCACTTCCGAATAGGTGGTGGCGGCTGAGGACAGGGCCATGGTGATGGATGCCAGGGAGGCCTCAACCTTGCTCTGGGTCAGGGACCACTCCACCATAAGCGCCTGGAAATTCGTGGCAGCTGTTCCCCGCCAGGTGGCCTCGAGTTCCTCCAAGCCGCGCCTCATGGCCAGAACATCGGAACTGATGCGATCCACTGTTCCTTTGACGTTGGCGGACTTGAGCTGGAGCAATTCGGTATCGACTGAGATGACGCTCATGGATGATGCCTTTCGACGAAGAAGTTCCGCGTGTTGCGGGGAATGGGTGGCTACACCATCGAGCCTAAGCAGCCTCCCGCACCCGCAGAACAGGCCTTCGTCGCTATGTGGACAACCGCGTTATGTGGACAACAGCTCGGCCGATTCCTTGTGGAACGGGAGGCTGACCACCAGGGTGGCACCCCCGCCGTCGGTCTCGGCAACCTGGACCGAACCGCCGTGGGAGCCCACAATCGCAGCAACAATCGCAAGCCCAAGGCCGCTGCCTCCGGTTTCCCGGGTGCGTGAGGTGTCCGCACGGTAGAAGCGCTCAAAGATCTTATTGGTTTCGGCCTCCGGAATGCCCGGCCCGTGATCGCGGATCTCAATGACTGAAACCGAGCCGGCAGGTGTGGTGCGAACACCGACAGCGAGTTCTATGGGGCTGCCCTCGGGGGTGTACCTCAGCGCATTTCCCACCAGGTTCCCTATGACTTGCCGGAGTTTGGCTTCGTCGCCCTGGACGGGCGCGGCGGTGGGGGAGGCGGCGTCGAGTCCGGTCAGGGTGATGGTCCGGTCTCCTGAGGAGGCCTTGGTATCAACCACGGCATCGTGTGCAAGAAGCTGCAGGTCCACGGGCTTGAGCTGAAGCGGCCGCTGCTCATCAAGCCGGGCGAGCATCAACAGATCCTCCACCATGGAGCCCATGCGCTTGGCTTCGCTTTCGATTCTGCCCATTGCCATGGCCACGTCCTCCTCGGTGGCCAAGGCGCCGTGACGATACAGCTCGGAGAAGCCGCGGATGGTCACCAAGGGTGTTCGCAGCTCATGGGAGGCGTCGGCCGCGAAACGCCGCATGCGCCCTTCGGACGCTGCGCGGGCAGCAAAAGATGCCTCGATGTGGGCAAGCATGGCATTGAGGGATCCGCCCAACCGGCCAACCTCGGTGTGAGGATTGTCCACTTCCACGCGGCGGGACAGATCACCGGCCGCGATGGCCGCAGCCGTCTTTTCCACTTTGGCCAGCGGACGGAAGGACCGGGCCACGGTCCAGGTAGCGATGAAGAACGCCAAAACCAGCGTCAAAAGGCCAACGCCAACGACCACCAGGACTGCGTGCTCCATGACTTTGTCCACAGGAGTGAGCGGTAGCCCGATGATCACTACGCCGTTTTGGCCGTTGGCGGTGACCCCGACGGCCACAACGCGCCAGTTGGTACCGGTAGTGCCCTTGACTTGGAAGGGGGCGTTGCCGCGGAGTTTGGCCTCAGCCGCTGTGATGTTGGAGATTGCCGGACGATCCTTCTGACTGCCGCCGAAGGGGTACGGCTCCAGGCCGGGTACATACAGCGTCAGCGAGTAGTCCGTGGGTACTGCGGTGTCCGTAGGAGTTGAGGTGTTGGGCTGGGCCAGCTTGTCAAAGGACTGCTGATCCTGGGCCAAGGCGACGGCGGCTTTGAGTTTGTCGTCCACCTGGCCTTGCAGGTAACTCTTGACGAGCGTCAGCGTTCCAGCGCCCGTGGCCGCCAGGGCAAGCAGGAGCAGGCCCATGATGATGGCGACGAGCTGCGACCGCAGGGACGCCGATTTCCAGCGTTGCAGCAAGGGTCAGCGCTTCTCTGCCGTTCGCAGGACGTAGCCCACGCCGCGCTTGGTCTGGATCAGGGCTGCGGCATCGGGATCGATGTCCACTTTGCGTCGCAGGTAGGAGATGTAGGACTCCACGATTGAGGCGTCGCCGTTGAAGTCGTACTCCCAGACGTGGTCAAGGATCTGGGCCTTGGACAGCACGCGGTTGGGATTGAGCATGAGGTAGCGCAGGAGCTTGAATTCGGTGGGGGACAGCTCGATCACTGTGCCACCGCGGCGGACCTCATGGGCGTCGTCGTCGAGTTCAAGATCGTCCACGCGGATTACGGCGTCGTCGTCCTCCAGGGGTTGCGTGCGGCGAAGGACGGCGCGGATGCGCGCCACCACTTCGTCGAGGCTGAACGGCTTGGTGACGTAATCGTCGCCCCCGACGGTGAGGCCGGTGACTTTGTCCTCGGTGTCGTCCTTCGCGGTGAGGAAGAGTACGGGGAAGTGCTTACCGGCAGCGCGGAGGCGCCGGGTCACGGTGAATCCGTCCATGTCCGGCAGCATGACATCGAGGACTGCAAGGTCCGGGGAGTGGAGATCGGCCGCTGCGAGGGCTTCGCGACCGTTGGCGGCCGCAACGACCTCGAAGCCTGCAAATCGCAGCGACGTGGACAGCAGCTCGCGGATGTTTGGCTCGTCGTCGACAACGAGAAGCTTGGCTTCAGGACCGTTCTTTTTCATGACACCCATGATGCTCCCAGAAACTGGGAGTTTTCTGGACGCCGCATGGGAGCCGCCTGCGTGGCTGATGCTGCCTATCAGGCCCCAAGCGCCAACCCCGCCCCCAACGCCACCATGGTCACGGCGATCCCGCCATCGAGGAACCGCCAGGACCGGGGCCGGGCAAAGAATCCTCGGAGGAAACGCGCACCGAACCCCAAAGAGCAGAACCACAGGATGCTGCCCAGCATGGCGCCGGCACCAAACCACCACTGCAGTTGGGTTCCTTGGGCGCTGGCTATGGAACCGAGGAGGGCTATGTCCAGGTAGACGTGCGGGTTGAGCCAGGTCAAGGCGAGGACGGTAGTGACGGCTGCAGCGACACCGCGCTTCGCGCCGCCGTCATTGATTGGTCCTCCACTAGTGGTCAGCGACTGCGGTCGGAGGGCGCGCCGCGCCGCCATGATGCCGTACGTCACCAGGAATGCGGCTCCCACGTAGCGAAGAACGACGACGGCGGCAGGGGCTGCCGTTATGAGCGCACCGGTGCCAAGCACGCCGGCCGCGATGAGCACTGCGTCGGACAAGGCGCAGACGGCCACGATGGGCACAATGTGCTCGCCCCGGATTCCTTGCCGGAGGACGAAAGCGTTCTGGGCTCCGATAGCGACGATGAGGGCAAGTCCTGTGGCCAAGCCTAGGCCGGCGGGTTGGAAGAAATCGTTAAAGTTCACCCTTCGAAATTATGGTCAGGCGAACATTTAGACCAGCTAAAGATTTTCATGCTGCATAAGATCTTCTTATGCCTCAGTTTCCTTCAGATCAGCTGCTCACCTTTGCCACGGTTCTCTCCGAGGGCACGCTGGATGCTGCTGCGCGCCTCCTCCACATCACGCCGTCTGCGGTCTCACAACGGCTGAAGGCGCTTGAGCAGCAGGCCGGGAGGGTCCTGCTTCAACGCAGCAACCCGGCCCAAGCCACCGAGGCAGGGGAGGTGGTGCTTCGTTTGGCGAGGCAGGTGGCGCAACTGGAAGCGGACGCCGGACGGGAATTGGGGATGGGTACGGACAGGGCGCAGCTGGCCGTGCCGATTGTGGTCAACGCGGATTCGCTGGCGGTGTGGTTCCTGCAAGCGCTGGCCCAGGTGTCTGGGGACCTCGGCGTGACCTTCGACCTGCACCGGGATGATGAGCAACACTCCACGTCGCTGCTTCGCTCCGGAACAGTCATGGCCGCCGTGACGGCAACTCCCGAGCCTGTCCAGGGGTGCCGCGTAGAGAGCCTTGGGGTGATGCGCTACCGCGCGGTTGCAGCCCCGCAGTTCGTGGAACGGTGGTTCCCGGGGCTGGAAGAGGGGTTGGACAAGCGCCCGGTGAGGCACTTGGGCGGGGCCACGCTCAATGCGGCGACCACCGTGGACTTCGACCGCAAGGACACCTATCAGTGGGCCTTCGTGCAGGCGGCGTTCACAGCCGAGGGCGAGCCGGTCCCGGAGCGGAAAGGACCCAGGCACTACGTCCCGGCTTCCCAGGACTTCGGTGACGCGATCCGTTTGGGCCTCGGCTGGGGCCTGATCCCGGAAGTTCAGTGCGGACCCGAAATCGCGGACCGCCGGCTGATCGAGCTGGCCCCTGACCGGCCCTTCGACGTACCGCTGTATTGGCAGCGATGGAAGACCGCATCCAGCGTCTTGGATGTTCTCAGCGATACGGTCCGCCAGGTTTCGGGGCTGTATTTGAGGAAGCCCTGAGCATTTGAGGAAGCACTAAATCCTTGAAATCCCAACACGCCTGCGGATGCTTCCCATAATGTCAGTGCCCCGTTCCACACTTTAACCATGGCAAACACAGCAGCTCCCGCAAGCATCCACCAGAACCGCACCAGTGACGTCGAGTTCCACGTGACATATCTGGACACCGATTCAGGCCGCATCCGGCGCGAGGACTTTGACAACCTGACCGCAGCCGAACGGTTCGCCAGCGCACAACTCCGCGATGAGGACTCCTGGGCTGTGGTGGACCACGTCAAGATCCAGGTGACCAGTCGGATGGTCGCCTGAGTCTCACGCTTCTCCGGCAGTCCATTTATGCCGGTAGTCCATTTATTCAGGCCGGTTGTGAGAGTGGCCGCCGTGCACGAACGGTGATGACACGCCCTGGTACTTCAGGAGCATCATCATCCCCTCGGCTGCATGGTCCAGGTTGTGGCAGTGGTCCATCCAGATACCGGGATTGTCGGCGTGAAGCAGCAGTTCCCATACCTCGCCCGGCATCACATCCACGGTGTCCAGGATGAGCGGTGATCCGCTGGGGACCACGCCGTTTCTGCTCAGAATCTTCACATGGTGGCCATGCGGGTGCATCGGATGTGGTTCTGAGGTCCGGTTCACCACCGTTACCTTCACGGTATCGCCCTCTGCCACTTCCATGGAGGGAACCAGCGGATACGCCGCCCCGTTCACGGTGAAGGCGTAGCGGGGAATTCCGTCAACAAAACGGAACTGCCGGTCCAGCACCATCACCTCTTCCCGGGTGATCGGGCGGACGGGCTCTGAATCATCCAGGGGTTTGCCATACTCCAGCAGGTCGAGCACGGGTGTTGAGGTAAAAACACCTGCCGGTACCGTCTCCGGATTCGCTCCGCCGGAATCTGCGGCAGCTGAACCAGGCGGCGCAATGACCACGGCCGCCCGGGCCGCGGCGTCCAAACGCACCGTTACCGGCGAGGCGGGCATGGTGAAGGCGAGGTCCACCCGGCCGCCTGCACCAAGCCGGAGCAGTTTGCCGGTCACTTCCTGGGGCCGGTTGACGTCCGTCCCGTCAACCGCCACGGCTTTGAAGGCCGTGCCCTGGATCAAGTACCGCTGCTGCACGGAATCGGTGTTGATGAGCCGTACCCGCACGGTGGAGCCGGGTGTGGCGATGTGCACGCTGCCACGGTCTGAGGAGCCCAGCAACCCCAGACCGCTGAGGTCGTGCCCCGCCACCACAATGTCCGTATCAGCACGGGCAGATGTGGGCTGGTGCACGACGAATGTGCCGTAGAGGCCCTTACGGACCCCCTCGGCGGAATCTTGGTGGGTGTGGTACCAGTAGGTACCTGTTTGGGCGGCGGTGAAGCGATAGGTCATGGACTTCCCGGGCATCACGGCATCCTGGGTTGCTCCGGCCACCCCATCCATGGCGTTGGGGACGTCGTACCCGTGCCAGTGCAGCGTTACGCCCGCAGCTACGTCGCGGTTGTTGAGCACCACCTCCATCACTTCGCCCACGTTGGCCTCCAAGGCGGGACCGGGCAGGCTGCCGTACGTCCAGGCTTCTCTGGTCTGCCCGGATGGCAGCGTCACCTGTTCCACCCGTGCCGTCAGTTCGTAGCGCCGGACCACGGCGTCGGCGGAGACATTTCCCACAAGGCTGGTCACCGGCGTCGGATCCTTCACTGGGGTTCCGTTACTGCCGTGATGACCGACGGCGGCAGTAATGGTGGCGCCGTCGGCCGACCGGCTCCCAAGCCAGGCAAAGACCCCCGAACCCAAAGCCGTACAGATCATCAACCCGGCCACTGCGGCAGCCGCCGTCGGCCTTCTGCCGACGCGGGAGGCCGACGGCGGCGTGACCTGACCGGTCCGCGGAAACAGTGCCAGCCTTGCGATCCCCACAGATGCCGCCATCATCAACAGCACCACGACGAGGCTCCACAGGGACGGGAATGGACCCAGGATAAACGTCAACGCCAGTGACGCGATGGCTGACGCGGCAGCTGCCACCATGGCCGGGACGGCCCACTCGCGGGATCGACTGGAACGCCCTGGATCACTGGTGCGGGGTTTGGGGCCGGTGTTCCGCCTCCTCAGCAAGAACGGAACACCGGCCGTTGCGGCCCAAGCCGCGGGGATGGCGGTCAGAGGCAGGTTGATGGTGATGCGTTCGCTGGCAAACCACCAACTGCCCGCCACCAAAGCGGGAAGCAATGCATACCGTCCCACTGTCACTGCGACGGCTATGCCCAATAGCAGCAAGGCCACGTCATTCCGGCGGGACTTGTCGCTCAGGGACGCGGTCATCCACGCGGCGCCGATCCACGCGCCGGCCGAAAGGACGGACAGCAGCAGATCTACCGCCAGCAGCTGCGAGGTGTTCACAGCTGCGGGTGCTCAGGCTGTGCTGGGCGACGTGGAAGCATCCGAAGAGGCGGCCCTGGGAGGCAGCGGTTGCGGGTTCAGGGCAGCCTCTCTGGCGCGCTTGAACAACCAATAGGACATGAAAATCATCATCGCGCCAACGATCGGGTGGATGGCGACCACCCAGGAGCCCGCCGGAGTAATGAACTCCGGTGAGGAACCTGTCAACATGCCGCCGATGATGAAAATGAACAGCTGAAGCCAGGTCAGCAGGAAAATTCCTGCAGCCAACCAGATGGTACGGGAACCCACCTTGGCAAGGGCCGCTACGATCACGGCCAGCAACGCTGAATACCGCAACACATATTGGCCGTTGACTGCATGGTAGACGCCCGCTTCACGCTGGGCTTCGATGGTGTTTTGGAAGTGGAAGTATCCAGCGAAAAACAGCTGTGCGAGTGCTGACAGCAGGACTATCGCGGAAAGGACCAGGAGGGCTTTGCGCATGGGGAATCCTCTGGTAATCAATTCACAGATTCTTCAAGGCCTTCAAACCATCGGCTCCCTGGCTGCGGGCTTCCCCCACCGCCGACGGCTGGCCGCCAGGCTGCCTGGACCAGGGGCAACCATTAAGGGCGGAGAGCTTCACTAGGAATCGTAAAGTTGTTGGAGATCAATAGCAAGAGTCCTGAGGAATATAGTTCCGGCGGGCTTCCTACTGCTCCTGCCCAACGTCCTTGCCCACGTCTTTGGCGTCCATGATCCGGTAGGCGTAGCCCTGTTCGGCCAGGAACCTTTGGCGTTTCGCCGCGAAATCCTGGTCCAGTGTGTCCCGCGCCACCAGGGAGTAAAAACGGGCTGCGCGGCCGTCCTGCTTGGGGCGGAGGAGGCGTCCCAAGCGCTGGGCCTCTTCCTGCCGTGAGCCAAAGGAACCTGAGACCTGGATGGCGACCGACGCTTCAGGCAGGTCGATGGAGAAGTTGGCCACCTTGGACACCACCAACGTGTGAATCTCACCTTTGCGGAAGGCATCAAAGAGTTTCTGCCGTGCCTTGACACTGGTTTCGCCCTTGATCAGGGGAGCGTCCAACCGCTCGGCGATCTCGTCCAGTTGGTCAATGTATTGGCCGATCACCAGCAACTGTTCACCCTTGTGGACTGCCACGAGCTCTTCAACCAGTGTGGTTTTGGTTTCCGAGGTGGCGCAGAGCCGGTATTTGTCAGCATCGTCGGCCATCGCATAGGCCACCCGTTCGTCGCGGGGGAGGTCTACCCGGACTTCAACACAGTCGGCGGGCGCGATGTAGCCCTGCGCCTCGATGTCCTTCCATGGTGCGTCGTAACGCTTGGGACCGATCAGGCTGAAGACCTCGCCTTCGCGCCCGTCCTCCCGCACCAGCGTTGCTGTGAGGCCTAGCCGACGCCGGGCCTGGAGGTCGGCGGTCATCCGGAAAATCGGGGCGGGCAGCAGGTGGACTTCGTCATAGATAATGAGTCCCCAGTCGTGCCCGTCCACGAGTTCCAGGTGCGGATAGAGTCCACCGCGCTTGGTGGTGAGGACCTGGTAGGTGGCAATAGTGACCGGCCGGACTTCCTTGACTGCACCGGAGTATTCGCCGATTTCGTCTTCGGTCAGTGATGTCCTCCTGAGCAGTTCGTCCTTCCACTGCCGGGCGGAGACGGTATTGGTGACCAGGATGAGCGTGGTGGTGGAGGATGTAGCCATCGCTGCCGCGCCTACCAGCGTCTTTCCCGCCCCGCAGGGAAGCACGACGACGCCGCTGCCGCCGGCCCAGAAGTTCTCCGTGGCCAACTTCTGATAAGGGCGCAGCTGCCAGCCGCTTTCGTCCAGCATGATGAGGTGCGGTTGCCCGTCAACGTAGCCGGCCAGGTCCTCCGCGGGCCAGCCCAGTTTGAGGAGCAGCTGCTTCAACTGTCCGCGCTGGGAAGAGTGCACCACCACGGTTTCGCCGTCGATCCTGGGCCCCAGCAGGGGAGCAATCTTCTTTGCACGGATGACTTCCTCCAGCACCGGGTAGTCATCGGTGCGCATCACCAGTCCGTGCTGGGCGTCCTTTTCAAGCCGCAGCCGGCCGTAGCGGGACATGGTCTCTTCGATATCGATCAACAGGGAGTGCGGGACAGGAAAACGGGAGTACTTCAGGAGGGTATCGAGCACCTGCTCCGCATCCAGCCCTGCAGCCCGGGCGTTCCAGAGACCCAGCGGCGTCAGCCGGTAGCTGTGCATGTGTTCCGGGGCGCGCTCCAACTCGGCGAAGGCGGCGATTGCATGCCGGGCTTCGGTGGCGAGCTCGTGGTCCACTTCCAGGAGGATGGTCTTGTCACTTTGTACGATCAGCGGACCGTCGGTCACTGTTGAATCCTCACTTCTCCTGCGGGTTCCACATCGATGATCCGGTGGATGGACAACACCCGTTCGGTGTCCTTGGCAGGATCAAACACCCTGACGCGACCACCGGAGACGGATACAGGAACAACGGTTTCAGTATTGGCATTCCCCAGGCTGTCCACCACATTCATGGTCACTGCCTGTTTGAGCCGAATGGCCTTCTGCAAGGTCTCCAAGCCGAGCTGCGTGGACGCCTCGCCCGTCGCTTCCGCCGGGACTGCGCGGTGTTGCCGCAGGACCGAAAGCTGGGCCTCCACATCGTCGTCCGGCGGAGCCGTTCGGGGCGCCGTATAAACCGGTCGGGCGCTCCCGGGCAGGGCCGTTGTCCGTTTGAAACGCACGACGGCGGTTTCGGCCTCCTGGACTGCAGGCGAGAGTCCCAGCTCGCGAAGGACGCGTGCAGTTTCGCGCGGGCTGGCCGAGGACGTCAGGACAGTGGGTGCGATGCGCACCAAGCTCAAAGCCGAGGTCCGTGCCTCGAGAAGAAGATCGGTAATGGCAGTTTCATCGTCGCTTTGGATGAAACTGGCACTCGTTCCGATTCGGAGGCGGCCATGCCGGGAAGCGGTGTCCTGGATCAGGTACTCCAAAGGTTGGGGCACGTCCGTGGCCGAATGTTCACGGAGGAACGCCAACAGCGATTCCGCATCCTGGCCGGCGTCGAGCGCCCTCCGGACGGACGTGGCTGAGAACCGGTAGATCGACGCCGGACCCTGGCCCTCGGCGTCGGCCATCAACTGCAGCGTTTCGCTCAGTTCCGGGGCGAGGTATCCGGGAGCCACCGCCGTGAGATCGGCCTGGAGGAGGATGTGGTTTACGGCAGCCGGCAAGTGCTCACCCAGGATGGTCATGGCCTTTTCCGGCTGGCCATCAGCCATGGCGGAACCAAGCTGCGTCAACGCTCCGGATCCCATCAGGCCCAGAAGTGAGGCTTCCTCAAGGATGCCCCGAACCAAGGAACTGAACCGGCGGGACATTCGCGGCTGGGCCCACTCAGCCCGCTGCAGCACAGCTCGCGCATCCAAAACCGGCGCCTTGCCATCAGGGGCCGCCGCCTCGGTTGTGAGCTCATTCAAAATCTCCAGGACCCGACGACGGACCACCGGGGCGTCGGGCCGTTGCGCCTCTGCGGACAACGCGTTGATGGTGGTGCCGGCCGCGCCTTGATGAGCTGCCGATGAGGACGGGCCGGTGAGGGGCTGCCCTACAAGCGATGGTGCCCGCTCACTGGCCAGCCAGGCATTGACCAACCACAGCCATTGTTCCTGACGGGGCAGGTTCAGCCATTCGAGCGAGGGCGGTTGAACCCACGTGGAACTGTCCACATCCAAGCGGAGCAGCCCGGCCATGGCGCACAACTCAAGGAGCACCGCTGACTCGTGGACACCCAAACGGATGGATTCGGCCAAACGCCGCAGCTCGCGCACACCCACACCACCGCTCCGGAGGGTAGCCAAGGGCTGTTCCCGAACGGCGAACAACAGCTCGGCTGTCAGCCGCAGTATTTCGGCGATGGCCCCCATGGCCGCGTTGCGTCGCAGGGCGGCACTCGTGTGGCCGAGTTCCGGAACGGGAGGGGTCAGCGTGAAGTCGTCCACGATCGCACCCCCGCGCAGGGCAAGGCCCACGCTGTGGGGCAGCTCCACATGGCCGGCATCCAAGGGGACCAGCAAACCGCGGGCCAACAGCCAGTCGATAGGCCCGACGTCGTGACTTTCGTGGGTGACCGAGGCGCGACGCTGAGCTTGAGGTACTGCACCCATGGCCCAGCTGCCGAACTTGTCCAACAGGCCCATTGTCCGGTCCGGCGCAGTGGCGAGGATGGCGCGCAGACTTTCCGGGGTGGACGTCCACCGTTGAAGGGCGAGGGCTGCATCCATCGGTGTACTGGCGGGGTGGATGCCGGCACCGCTGTGATGGAGCTCGGCCACCAATTGCACTACCCGCTGGGTAAACGCCGGTTGAAGCCGCACAAGTTCGGTGTAGCTCCGGCCGAGGCCCGCCGGGTAGATTCCGATGACGTCTTTAAGGCTGCCCACGGGAAGGTAAAAACGCTGACGGGACGAGGTTGCCGGCGACCCCGCCGGCGGATCCGCCCTGTGGACCAGCGCCAACTCCTGCAGCTTTGCGAGGATGGGGTCCAGCGCTGACAGAGTGGAACCGGCAATGACCTTCTTCAGCCCGGCCGCCGAAATACTGTGGCCGGTATCGGCATTGGTGCACAGATGAAGTGTTTCCAGGACCTGCATCTCAGGCTTGTTCAACCGCTCCAGGGCCCGCTGCACGCTGACCCGCGCGCTCGCCCTCGCAGCAAGGGCTGCAAAGTCGGGAGCCATGGGGGAGATGAGGTCCGGCCGCGCGGCAAACAAGGCCCGCAGCGAATTGTCGCTGCGCGCTTCGAGTTCCTTGCTGAGCGCGCGTATAAGGGACATCAATCCAACGTTACCGCCCCGGGGCCGCTGGTGCTCGTCGGTGGGGCTGGAGGCTACTGCCGGCGGCGCTGGCGAACAGCGTCAAGGACCAGGAATGCGGCCAGCATGAAGGCCACCGGCAGTCCGTACAGGGCCGTCCAGGTCACCCATACCGGCGGCACGTCCTCGTTCAGTGCCACAGCCATGACCGTGCCAACGGCTGCCAGGGAGATGACGGCAATGACGGCGGCGATGATCATGAGAGGGCGGCGGTAACCCGGGGAAGTCATGGTCACAACGCTAGCAGCAGCCCGTGACGGGGACTGCGTGATCTCCGGTTCAGGTACCGCGTGATCGCGGCAAAGCGGGAATAGGGGGTCCGGCAGGATAACCTTGAAGGAACAGACCAGCACGGACCGGGCTGTCACCCTCGATCCCGCAGATCCCTGCGGATGCGGTGATGTGCCCGACGTGTCTCCCACAGCAAGAACGAAGAAGGTTGATTACGTGCCTACCGGCAAGGTCAAGTGGTATGACAAGGAAAAAGGCTTCGGATTCCTCGCAGCTGAAGACGGCCAGGAAGTATTCCTGCCCAAAACGTCCCTGCCCGCGGGCATAACGGAGCTCAAAGCCGGTACCCGCGTTGAGTTCGGTGTGGCTGACGGCCGCCGTGGAGCACAGGCGCTGGGACTTCGGGTCCTGGAAAAGACGCCCTCCATCGCCAAGGCCAAGCGCATGAACGCCAAGGACCTCGCACCCATGGTGCAGGACCTGGTCACGGTGCTGGACAACCTCTCCGGCTCCTTGTCCTCAGGTAAGTACCCGGACGGCAACAAGGCCAAGGCCATCAGCCTGGCATTGCGCAAGGTTGCCGACGAGCTGGAAGCTTAGGACCGGCCATGACATCGGAATCCGCACAGGACACCAAGGCCGGCCCTGAAGCTGCCCAGGCTCCTGGAAACGGGGACGCCCCCGCGCGGAAGCCCGGCGCGGCCAAATCCCGAACCGGTTTACCCGTGTGGCGCACCGGCAAGCCGGACGCGTTCCTGGCTGCCGCCGTCGATGCTGCTCGTGGTGCAGTTGAAGGCATCGCCAACCCGGGTGAAGTCGGGGCGCACCTTGGCGCCAAGTCGGAGGGTGACCGTGTGGTGACCCACCTGTTCGAGTCCCGTCTGGCCGGCTACGGCGGCTGGCAGTGGTACGCCGTGGTGACCCGCAACTCGCGCTCCAAGATCGTGACGGTGAGCGAGCTCGGTTTGCTGCCTTCCGAGGATTCCATCCTGGCTCCCGAGTGGGTGCCGTGGGCCAAACGCGTTCGTCCCGAGGATGAGACGCCGTTGGTGGAAGAGACCGTTGAGGACGTCTCGGAAGAGTCCGTGCAGGCCGCCGAAGACGAGGCCACCGAAACCGCCGACGACGACGCTGAGGCCGACTCAGACGACGACGCTGACCACGACGAAGCCGGGGCTGAATAGGCATTGCGGAAACCCGGGGTGACCACAGTGAAGGCGGACGCTGATGTCCACCTTTAGGTCACTCGGAATCCTCAACTACCGCATCTGGTTTTTCGGTGCGCTGATCTCCAATATCGGCACCTGGATGCAGCGGACGGCGCAGGACTGGTTGGTCTTTGACCACCTGACCGCGCACGACGCCGGGGCCATGGGCATCACCCTTGCACTCCAACTCGGTCCCCAACTTTTCCTTGCTCCATGGGCGGGGCTGCTGGCTGACCGTTACAGCAGGCGCAGGCTCCTGCTCATCACCCTGGTGGCCATGGCCCTCCTCAGCACGGGACTGGGCGTGTTGGTACTGCTGGGCATCGCTGAACTCTGGCACGTTTACCTCTTTGCCCTCATGCTCGGAATTGTCACCGCCGTGGACGCGCCCGTCCGCCAGACCTTCGTTTCCGAACTGGTCACCGACGATTACCTGCCCAACGCGGTTGCCCTCAACAGCGCCTCGTTCAACGTGGCCCGGATGATCGGCCCCGCCGTTTCCGGTGTGTTGACGGTGGTGGTGGGCCCCGGCTGGGTGTTCCTCATCAACACCCTGTCCTTCGTTGCCATGCTCTGGGCCCTGAAGCTCATTCCCACATCCTCACTCCGCATCCAACCGAAGGCGCCCGCGGGCAAGGGGCGCATCCGGGAGGGTTTACGGTACGTCCGTAACAGGCCGGACATCCAAGTGGTGTTGGTGGCGGTCTTCATTGTGGGAACGTTCGGGCTCAACTTTCCCCTGTTCATTGCCGCGATGGTGGGGACCCAGTTCGGCATGGACGCAGGCGCATTCGGAGCTTTGAACTCGGTCATGGCCATAGGCTCGGTGACAGGTGCACTGTTGGCTGCCAGACGCGGAAGGCCGCGGCTCAGGCTGATCTTCGGGGCTGCCGGGGGCTTCGGCGTGGCAAGCGCACTGGCCGCCATGGCACCGAACGCAGTGCTTTTCGGGCTGGCCCTGATTCCTTGCGGGCTCTTCGCGCTCACCCTGATCACCAGCGCCAACGGTTACGTACAGTCCACCACCGAGGCCGTCATGCGCGGGCGGGTCATGTCCCTCTACATGGCCATCTTCATGGGCGGCACCCCCATTGGGGCACCGTTGGTGGGCTGGGTGGCCAACGTCGGCGGCCCGCGCTGGGCCGTTGGCGTCGCAGCGGCTGCCGGCGTCAGCACCGCCGTCGTGGGTTTGCTGTGGATCATCCGCGCCAAGCAGCTGCGGCTGCGTTTTGACCGGCGGGCCCGCGGACTGAGGCACTTCCGGGTGGAATCGCTGAATGCGCGTCCGGAAACTGACGACGGCGAGGCCCGCAGGCAGGGCGCGTAACGGACTTTAAACGGCGGCGGCGCCGTCCGGGAACGACCCGAACGACGCCGACGACATCCTGTGGTGCTACTTCTTCAGTTCGCCCACAACGTAGTCGATGCTCGCAAGGAGCGCAGAAACGTCGTCCGGCTCGATGGCGACGAAGGTGGCAATGCGGAGCTGGTTACGGCCGAGCTTGCGGTAAGGCTCCGTGTCCACCACGCCGTTGGCGCGCAGGACCTTGGCGATGGCCGCGGCGTCAATGGAGTCGTCGAAGTCGATGGTGGCGATGACGTTGGAGCGGTCTTCGGCCTTGGCGACGAAAGGCGTTGCGTACTCCGAGGCCTCAGCCCAGGAGTAGATGCGGTTGGCGGAATCTGCCGTGCGCTTGCTGGCGAAGTCCAAGCCGCCGTTGCTGTTGAGCCACTGTACCTGGGCATCCAGGGTCACCAAGGTGGAGAGCGACGGGGTGTTGTAGGTCTGGTTCAGCTTTGAGTTGTCAATGGCGGTCTGCAGGTCCAGGAAGTCAGGGATCCAGCGGCCGCTGGCCTTGACGCGGGCCGCGCGCTCCAAGGCGGCGGGGGAGAAGAGACCCAGCCACAGTCCACCGTCGGAGGCGAAGTTCTTTTGCGGGGCGAAGTAGTAGACGTCGGACTCGGCGACGTCAACGTCCAGTCCACCGGCCGCTGACGTGGCGTCCACCAGAACGAGGGAGCCTTCGTCAGCACCTTGGACCCGCTTTACGGGAGCGGCTACGCCGGTTGATGTTTCGTTCTGGGGCCAGGCGTAGACGTCAACACCGGCTTCGGCCTGTGCCACAGGGCGGGTTCCGGGTTCGGCCTTGATGATGGACGAAGCATCAAGGAAGGGTGCCTTGTTGGTGGCGGCGGCGAACTTGGAACCGAACTCACCGAAGGAGAGGTGCTGGGCCTTTTTCTCCACCAAGCCAAACGCAGCCACATCCCAAAATGCGGTTGAACCGCCCACGCCGAGGACCACTTCATACCCTTCCGGAGCGCGGAAGAACTGGCTGAGTCCTTCACGGACCGAACCAACCAGGTTCTTGACCGGAGCCTGGCGGTGGGAGGTGCCGAGAATGGTGGACGATGCTGCAGACAGAGCCTCGATCTGTTCCGGGCGAACCTTGGACGGTCCAGCGCCGAAGCGTCCGTCCTTGGGCAGCAGGTCGGCGGGAATGGTGATGCTGTTGTCGCTCACGTGGCGCTCCAATGGGTGTCGGCTAGAGATGGGAGGTGGCATGGGGCATCAGCTGCCCCCTCGACACCCCAATTCTGCCTGACACGGCCCGCGCGCAGGAACCTGCGGCCGTCATAGTCCGCTACGTGGAATGCGGGCTCACCGAATGCGACCGGAATTATCCAGAGTAATTCCAAATAAGCTACGCTGGGGGTTGGCGTTCAAGGGGCGGCGGTGCACACCGACCGCCCTGGCAAGGGACGCGGTACGGTGGAGATTACGCAAGAAACTGCGTTCGAGGAGAGCTGAGCTGGATGACGGATCTGATCGATACCACTGAGATGTATCTTCGGACCATTTTGGAGCTTGAAGAAGAAAACATTGTGGCTCTCCGGGCCCGCATTGCCGAGCGCCTGCGCCACTCCGGACCCACTGTTTCCCAGACCATCGGACGCATGGAACGCGACGGCCTGGTGATTGTTTCCAACGATCGCCACTTGGAGCTGACCGAAGCCGGACGGAAACGTGCCACGGAGGTCATGCGAAAGCACCGCCTGGCGGAGCGCCTGCTGGCTGATGTGATCGGGCTGGATTGGGCCTACGTCCACGATGAAGCGTGCCGCTGGGAGCATGTCATGAGCGAGCGGGTGGAGCGACGACTCTACGAGCTTCTGGAGCATCCCACGGAATCGCCTTACGGCAACCCGATCCCCGGACTTGAGGCGCTCGGTGGCCTTGCCAGTCAGCCCTTCCCCCGGCTCGACGTCAACCTGCTTCAGGCCATGGACGGATATGCCCCCGACTCACGCGTGGCGGTGACCCGTCTCGCCGAACCCATCCAGGTGGAGCCTGAGCTCCTGACCCAACTGGACGAGGGCGGAATCCGCCCGGGGGCGACGGTCTCGCTGGAACGCGTTGGCGAGTACATTTCGGTTCGGGTTCCCGGGATTGAAGGCGCTTTGGAGTTGCCTCCCGAAGTGGCCGCGCACGTCTTCGTCTCCGTCAGCTGACCGCAGCTGGACCACAGCGTGTCAAACCTCACTTCTGCGCCTGTTCTGCGCGCGTGACCGGCGGTTTTCCGAAAAAGATGATAAGGGCCTTCCGCGCTGAGCGCGCTCCTGTTGATAACGAATTTATTACCGAAGGCCTTAATCCCCTATAGTTATTTACTAGCGCCGATACCAAAGCGTTACCTGATCCGGAGCCGAGCTCTGCCAGCGGATCAGGTGTGTCACCCACCACTGGCAGAGGCGGGGGAACCACAAGCGGCTGTCTAGAGAAGCAGCCTTGGGGTGAAGTCCGCAGCAGAAGTGCCCACGTATGCAAGTCCCTCTTGGGATACCTGTGTGCCGTGAGCGCCTCGTGCGGACCGGGTCTTTGTACTCTCTGACCCGAATCCGACAGCTAACTTCGCAGGCTTTTGAGAGAGGAACAGAGTTTGACATCGCAGAACGTCAGGGGCCGTCGCCGTGCGTCCGGCCCCGCTGCTGAGCTGCGGCCAGCCACCGTCGTGACGGAGATCCGGCCCCGCGACACCGAACGTCAGGTGCGCCGCCGTAAGAGCCCCATGCGCCAGGTTGCCGACTTCGCCGCTGCCAGCGGCGTCGGGCAGAAGGCCGGTGTTGCGCTTGCCGCCACCGGACTCGCCCTGACTGTCGGCCTGCCGGCCACCAGCCCGGTCATGGCCACCTCGGAATCAGGCCAGACCGAATCCGCCCTCGCCGTCGCAGCCCCCGCCGGTAGCCAGCCGGAGGTTTCCGCTGCCGCTTCGGCCAAGATCGACTTCAGCCGCGCCGCCGTCGCCACTGCCGCTGACCCCGATGGGAAGCTGAAGCAACTGCTCAGCGCCCAGTCGGCCGGAAGCATCCAGCGCGCCTCGTCCGTCGGCACCATGGCCAGCCCCCTTGATTCGCTCACCACGGCATCCCCCTTCGGTTACCGCATCAGCCCCCTCACGGGCGGCGCCGGCGACTTCCACCGGGGTCAGGACTTCGTAGCGCAGTGCGGTACCGCCGTCCACGCAGCAGCCACCGGCAAGGTCACCTTCGCCGGATGGCACGAGTATGGCGGAGGCAACCGCGTGGTCATCGACCACGGTAACGGCCTCGAAACCACGTACAACCACCTGTCGTCATTCACTGTCAAGGTGGGCCAGACCGTCAACCGTGGCGATACTGTTGCGCTGAGCGGCACCACGGGCGCTTCCACCGGCTGCCACCTCCACTTCGAGGTCCAGGTCAACGGCGAAGTAGTAGACCCCATGGGCTGGCTCTAAGTCAGATGATGGTCGCCTCTCGCATGAGCGGGACGCCCCGTGACCTGAATGTGACATTCGCGTTCAATTGTTGTAGCGTACAGAGCGCATCGGCTTTTTAGGGGGCCGGTGCACTTGAGTGGATTGCCTAGCTCTGCCACCGCTCAAGGTCCGTTCGCAAAAATCGTCTGGCAGGGGCGGGGGAACCACTTCTGGTCTTCGAAAGAAGGCCTTGGGGTTAAGTCGCAAAACTTCTTGGAAGCAGCGCGGCCGGATGACTCCCATCCGAATCCGACAGCTCACCTCGCAGGCATTGGGAGAGGCTACCTACGTGTCATCACGCACTACCCCTGCGCGCCATCGCGCCCAAACGGTTCGTACGAACCCGTTGAACACGCTTTCCAAGGCTGTTTCCTCCAACGCCGGAACAGTGGGCCGCCAGGCCGCCGTTCTCGCAACAGCCTCAGGCCTCGTCCTCACCGTCGGATTGCCCGCACACGCAGCAGACGCCGATGTTTCCAAGACCGAAGCCTCCAGCGCTCAACAGCTGGTTGTTACGGCAGTGGTCACAGCAGAGCCCACAGCCACCGTTTCCTTCGAAAGCCCCACCGTGGCCACGAAAGAAGCCCCCAAAGTAGTCCAGCGCGCAGCGCGGGTTACTGAGCGCGCAGCGGCCACCACCGGAGAAGCTTCTGAAGCTGTGACGGCGAAGTCCTCCACTGCCAAAGATCCGGCTGCCAGCGCAGCAGCCTCCGGCTTGGCCGCCATTGCCTACACCGGAATCGGCTCTCCCTACGTTTGGGGCGGCACAACGCCGAACGGTTGGGATTGCTCCGGCTTCACCAAGTGGGTCTATGCACAGGCGGGCATCAGCATCCCGCGCGTGAATGCTTGGACGGCCATGACCCCCACCAGCACTCCTTCTCCCGGCGACCTCGTCATGCAGAACGGCGGAGCCCACGTGGGCATCTACGTTGGCAACGGCATGATGATCAGCGCTTTGAACCCCGGTCAGGGAACGCTGCTCCACTCCGTGGCTTCCACCGGCACTTCCTCGTTCTACACCCTCCGCTAAATAATCCAGTTCGGGGGTCGGCCGGCATGCCCACAGTGCCTGCCAACCCACTACTCGTGTGCACCCCAACGGCACTCGGATACGAAAAGAGAACATCATGACCAGTGCAAACAAGCTTGCACGGCACCGCGCTGAGGCCCCTAAGACCAGCTCGCTTGCCGTCATCGCCAAGGCTGTCAGCTCCAACGCCGGCGGCGTTGGCCGCCAGGCAGCAGTGATCGCCGCAGCTTCAGGCCTGGTCCTGACCAGTGGCATCGCTGCCAACGCTGCAGAGACCAACGTGGACCGCGAGTCGACCTCCACGTCCACTCTGGACGTTCAGTCGGTAGTCCAGGCCACCATCGCAGCGGACTCCACTGTGGCGATCTCTTACGAGCGCCCCGTGGTCACCACCGTGGAAGCCCCCGCTCCCGTAGTAGTGGAAGAAGCCCCGGCCAAGGTTGAAGCCAAGGCCGAAGCCACGGCAGCAACTCCGGTTGCCGCCAAGGCCGCTCCGGCAGCGAGCGCTACTGTGGCGGTCAGCAATACGACCCCCGCACCGGCAGCTCCGGCCGCTTCCAGCGGGCTCGGCGCAGCCATCGCGGCAGCTGCTTACGCCCAGCTTGGCGTCACCCAGGACTGCACCATGCTGGTCACCAACTCCCTTGCAGCCGTGGGCATCAACTTCCACGACTGGCCTGCAGGCTACCTCTCCTTGGGCCGCACGGTCAGTGCAGCAGAAGCCCAGCCCGGCGACCTCGCCTACTATGCCAACGGTGGTTTAGCTGGACAGGCGCACATCGCTGTCTACGTAGGCAACGGCCAGGCAGTCCACGGTGGATGGAACGGATCCACCACGGCACTGTTCAGCGTCAACGTGGGCTCCGGCCCGGTTTTCATTCGCGTCAACGGCTGATACACCCTCTTTTGGAACACCCCGCAGGCTTCGGCCGGCGGGGTGTTCTGCTTTAACCGCGCGTGAATTCTTGCCGACACTGTGAGCGAAACGACAGAAAAATTCGTTGATACGGCATATAAGTGCTTACCCTTATGGTGTCGATCCACAGCCCGTACAAGCAGAGGGCAGCCGGCCCTCGTGCCCCTGACGGGTGCGGCCGTGAAGAGGTACGTGCATGCGCACACTCGTTCTGAATGCTGGATATGAACCGCTGGCGGTAATAACATTCCGCCGGGCGCTGGTCCTTGTGTTGACGGGGAAAGCTAGCGTAGTGGCCGAAGGCGACGAGCCTGTCGTCGGGCCACAGGAAGTTCTCGGACGTCCATCCGTGATTCTTCTCAACCGCTACATCCGCCCCCGGTACAACAGGATTACCGCCGTGAGTCGTCGTGGAGTTCTTCGCCGCGACGGACACCGCTGTGCCTATTGCGGGAAAACAGCCCACACCATAGACCACGTCCACCCCAAGTCCAGGGGCGGCGCGGATTCCTGGGAAAACCTGGTTGCGGCGTGCTTGAAATGCAACAACGCCAAGAGCGATCACACGCTGGCCGAGATGGGCTGGAAGCTCCGTTTCAAACCCGGTGTGCCCCAGGGAACCATGTGGCAGATCAAAGAACTCGAGAAACCTGCGCCGGACTGGGACCCGTTCCTTTTGCCGGAATCCGCTGCCTGATCGATTTCTGTTGTGCTTCGGCCGCCCGGGTAGTCTGGGCGGATGGAGTTCAACGCCGTGATTTTGGCGGGTGGCAGGGCCACCCGCCTCGGTGGCGTGCCCAAGCCATCCTTGAAGTACGACGGCGATACCCTGCTTTCGCATGCCCTGCAGGCTGCCCGGGGTGCTTCGGCGGTTGTTGTGGTGGGGCCGGATGCGGGCGCCGGCGGACAGCTCCCGGTCAGGATCCTGCGGGCACGTGAGGAGCCCGTGTTCGCCGGACCTGCGGCAGCCATTGCAGCAGGCCTGGCTGAGTTGAAGAAGAATGGCCCCAACGCACCGTGGACGCTGGTTCTGGCCTGCGATATGCCGCATGCCTCCCGCGGAGTTGGCCTTCTGTGGCCCGCATTGGAGTCCAGTCCTGGGGTGGAAGGCGCCATGGCTGTCTCTGTGGACGGGCGGAAGCAACCACTCCTGGGGGCCTACAGTACGGCCGCCTTGGAAAGGGAAGTGGGTGTAGCGTCAGAAGGTTCCGGGTTAACGAACTCTTCAGTGTTCCGGCTGCTTGCTAGGCTGAACGTGCTGGAGGTTGAGGTCCCCGCGGGGTCCACGGAGGACGTGGATACGTGGGAGGACGCGGCGGCCTTGGGCATTGACTACGAGTTGGAGGCGGACGTGAAGAGCCAGGAAGAGACTCTCGAGGAATGGTGCCGGACACTGCTTCAGGCTTTCGAGCTTGAGGGCGTGGAAGTGGACATCAACGAGGTCCTAGCGGTGGCAGGTGTTGCGGCACACTCAGTGGTGCGCCCTGCTGCGCCCTTGACAACGTTCATTGCCGGATATGCCGCCGGCATGGCCCGCGGGATCGGCCAGGCCAGCGATGATGCGTCCATGAACGCTGCCTTGGAACTGGCCCGCAAAATTGCCAAGGAGTATGCGGAGTCCGGGACCGGCACGGAATGACGGTGGCCCCCCACGAGGGCCATCACGCGGCACACACATGGCATGAAGCCCGGCAGCGCGCGTTTGATGTCGCCGCTCCCATTCCGTCCGGCCCTGTCCCGCTTAGTGCAGCCCTTGGGCGCACCCTGGCCTCGGATGCCCTGGCCGTGCAGGACATGCCCCACTACGCTTCGTCCGCCATGGACGGGTGGGCCGTCAACGGCAGTGGTCCATGGATCCTCAACGAGCCGGGGCAGCGGCTGGCGCCGCATCAAGCCAGTCCCATAGTTACGGGCGGGCTGATTCCGCCCGGGGCCAAGGCAGTACTGCGCAGCGAGAGCGGTGTGATAACCACCGACGACGACGGCCTGCCGGTGCTTGCACTTGGCGGCAGCGCCAAACCGGGGGAGCCCCGCAACGGCCAACACATCCGTAAAGCTGCAGGGGAGGCCGCCGAGGGTGACGTCCTGCTTAACGCCGGGACGGTTCTGAATCCGGCACACATTGCCTTGGCAGCGCTTGCCGGCCTGGATCAGCTGGAGGTTCTCGGAAAACCGCTGGTCCGGTTCCTCCTGACGGGTTCGGAAGTGGTCACCCGGGGTGTTCCGCTTCCTGGCCAGGTCCGGGATACCTTCGGTCCGCAGCTGGGCGCCGTGGTGGAGCTTTTGGGCGGCATCGCAGGGGAACAGCTCAGGGTGGGTGACAACTATGAAGAGTGGATCGACGCACTCCAGGATACCGAGCCGACGCTGGACGAACTGACCCCCGACGAACCGTTCGTTGAAGCGGAACCGCCCGCCGACGTCGTGATTACTACGGGCGGTACGGGACGCTCGGCGACCGACCACCTGCGAAAAGCCGTAGCTGAACTGGGCGGCAGTTTGCTCATTGATGGCATCGCCATGCGCCCGGGACACCCGGCAGTACTGGCGGAGTTGCCCGATGGCCGGTTTGTGCTGGGCCTGCCGGGGAATCCCCTGGCTGCCATGATGGCTTTGTTTACCGTGGGCGCACCCCTGCTGGCGGCTTTAGGACACGGCCGTCTGGAAGAGGTGGGTGAGGTTCCCTGCGGCACCACCATCGATGCCGAGCCTGGACGCACCCGCCTGATGCCGTTCAAGCTCGTCTACGGGCTGGCGTCTCCAACCCACCATGCCGGCCCTGGAATGATGCGTGGCCTGGCCGGCGCGGACGGGGTGATGGTGGTGCCGCCCCACGGAGTCCAACTGGGTGAGATGGTGCCTGCGTTCGCCCTGCCGTGGGGCAAAGCACTGCCCGCGCCGAAAGCCCCGGAAGAGAAGGCCCGGAAAGCGGCGCCGAGGCAGCAAAGAAAGGCTCCTTCCGGCCCGGTGGACTGGAGCGCGCTGGACGCTTGAGTCGTGTCATATGGGGCTTTGGGTCTGGTGACAAAGTGCAATGATGGACTCATGAACAGGCATGCTCCAGAACAGGACATCAACGAAGATGACCTGCAGATCCACCCGCCCAAACAAGCAGCGGCAGGCCTCAAAGCTGTCACGGTTGCCCTCGAACGCGGTTACTCCCAAGCCGGGGTGGGCCGTACGGTCCGTTCCATGCTCAGGGTCAACCAGCATGACGGTTTCGATTGTCCGGGGTGCGCCTGGCCGGAATCAATCACGGGCAGGCGGAGTCCCGCAGAGTTCTGCGAGAACGGTGCCAAAGCGATCGCCGAGGAAAGCACCACCCGGACAGTGGGCGCCGAATTCTGGGCCAAGCATTCCCTCGCGGACCTTGAGGATAAGACCGAGTACTGGCTGGGAAGCCAAGGACGACTTTCCGAGCCCGTGGTCATCAAACCGGGGGACACCCACTATTCGCCCATCACGTGGGCCGACGCCTTCGCCCTGATCGGGGAGCACATCAACGCCTCCACCCCGGACAAGTGTGTGTTCTACACCTCCGGCAGGACGGCCAACGAGACCGCCTTCATGTACCAGTTGTTTGCGCGGAGCCTGGGCACCAACAACCTTCCCGATTGCTCCAACATGTGCCATGAGTCGTCCGGCAGTGCCCTCAACCCCACCATCGGAATTGGGAAAGGCACCGTCTCACTGGAGGACATTCACCACGCGCAGTTGGTCCTGGTGGTGGGCCAAAATCCAGGAACCAATCACCCGCGCATGCTGTCCGCCCTCCGTGACTGCAAGAACAACGGCGGCAAAATCATCGCCGTCAACCCGCTTCCCGAAGCAGGTCTCCTGAACTTCAAGGATCCCCAGTCCCTGAACGGTGTCATCGGTGGCGGCACCACCATCGCTGACGAGTTCCTGCAGATCAAAGTAGGCGGCGACCTCGCACTCTTCCAGGCTCTGGGCCACCTCCTCCTGGAGGAAGAGAAGCGCAACCCGGGCACCGTCGTCGACCATTCCTTTATTGATGAGCAGACCGAAGGGTTCGCTGCCTACAAGGAAGCCCGTTCGGTGTTGGATTGGGCCGCAACGGAGCGGGCAACAGGGCTGAGCCGGGAAGAGGTGACCCAGGCGGCGGCGATGATGGCTGAGTCGAAGGCGACCATCATCTGCTGGGCTCTCGGTTTGACCCAGCAGCCGCACTCGGTGGATACGCTCCGCGAGATCATCAACCTCCTGCTGCTTCAGGGCAACTTCGGCAAGCGTGGCGCCGGTGCCTGCCCTGTCCGGGGCCACTCCAATGTCCAAGGTGACCGCACCATGGGCATTTGGGAGAAACCCAAGGAACCGTTCCTTGCCGCGCTGGATGCGGAGTTCGGCTTCCACATGCCGCGGGATCACGGCTACGACTCCGTGGAAACCCAGCACGCCTTGGAAAAGGGCGAGGTGGATGTTTTCGTCTCCATGGGCGGAAACTTCGCAGCGGCGGGATCGGACACGGCGGCCTTGGAGGAAGGCTTGAAGAACGCTGGACTGACCGTCCACATTTCCACCAAGCCCAACCGCGCCCACGTGGTGCACGGCAAAACGTCCCTGATCCTGCCCACGCTGGGCCGGACGGACACGGATGACAAACACCCCAAGGGCAAGCAGTTCCTTTCCGTGGAGGACTCCATGTCCGTCATCCACAAAACGCAGGGGCGCCTGGCACCTGTGTCCGAGCACCTGCTGAGCGAACCGGTGATCGTGGCCCGCATGGCGCAAGCGACGCTGGGGGACAACCACAGTGTGGACTGGCGTGCCATGGCCGAGGACTACGACGTCATCCGGGACCACATCTCGCGTGTCATTCCCGGCTTTGAGGACTTCAACGCCAGGGTCCGAACCAAGAACGGCTTCGTCCTGCCCAACCCGCCCCGGGATACCCGGACCTTCGCCACGGACATCGGCAAGGGACGTTTCTCCGTGCGGCCGCTGGAGTACCTTGAAGCACCGGCGGGCCACCTGATCCTGCAGACGGTTCGCAGCCACGATCAGTACAACACCACGTTCTATGGATTGGATGACCGGTATCGTGGCGTCTCCGACGGGCGCCGTGTGATCCTGGTCCACCCGGAGGACCTGAAAGAACTGGGCTTCGAAGACCGTGACCTGGTGGATGTCATCTCCACCTTCGCGGGAACAGAACGGCGGGCCGACAAGTTCCGGCTCATCGGATACCCCACAGCCAAGGGCTGTGCCGCAGCATACTTCCCGGAAGCCAACGCGCTGGTACACCGCGAACTGGTGGCACGGGAATCCAACACCCCAGGCTACAAAGCCATGACGGTGCGCTTCGTCAAGCATGAGGAGAACGGATCCTGATATGGGACGCGTAACCCAGCGCCGCAAGGTGCACAAGTTTGTTCTGGACGGTTCGCCTCAGGCAGTGGAGCATCCCGTCCGTTTCAAGGAAGACGTCTTGGCGGTGGAGGAGCCTCTTGAGATCCGCTTGGGCGAGATGTCCTTCTCCGTGACCATGCGGACCCCCGGAGACGACTTCGACCTCGTCGCGGGATTCCTGGTCTCGGAAGGGATCATTTGGGAGCCTGGCCAGCTGATTTCCGAGCGTTTCTGTTCCGGCGAGGACGAAAACGGGGTGCAGACCTTCAACGTGGTGGACGCCCAGCTGAGGCCGGACGTGGTGCGGCCAGACATCGGCCGCAACGTCTACACCTCAAGCTCCTGTGGAATCTGCGGCACGGACTCGATCGAGGCTGTCCGCAAATCCTCCCACCACAGTCCGCGCGAGGACAACGTCATGGTCCCGGTCCGGGCACTGGCCGCGCTGCCGGACCGCCTCCGCGAGGCGCAGGCGGTCTTTGACAAAACCGGTGGCGTGCACGCTGCCGGACTCTTCAGGATCCATGACGACGGCAGCACGGAGCTGCTGTGCCTGCGGGAGGACGTAGGCAGGCACAACGCCGTGGACAAGGTGGTGGGCTGGGCTTTGCGCGCCGGTATGCTCCCGCTGAAGGGCACGGTGCTTCAGGTATCCGGCAGGGCCTCCTTCGAGCTCGTGCAGAAAGCAGCCATGGCAGGGATTCCTGTGTTGGCGGCCGTGAGCGCGCCGTCCAGCCTTGCTGCGGAACTGGCGGAGGAAACGGGGATCACGCTGGCTGGCTTCAGCCGCGGGCTCAGCCTTAATGTGTACGCCGGGCGGGACAGAATAGTTGTGGACACCCCTGAGATGGACGTGCAAACCGTTGGCGATAGTCGTCAGTCACTTGGCTAATAAGATGGAACAACGTAAATTTTATCCATCGATTGGAAGCACGGCGATACCACCTTCGCCGTCCGTGCCCAGCATTTAAGGGCCGCGGTTAGCGAGACTCATGACCCAGCGAACGCCCAAAGGGGAACTCATTGCACGACGACCGTCGGATCACTGAACAGCGTCTCGACCGATTTGTTCGGGAACGCATTCTTCCGGCTGTTTACGGCCGGGCGATCCCGCTCCAGCTGAGCAGTTGGGACGCACCCGGCGAGCCCGTGCCGGCCGCCGAAGCATTACGCCAGGTCTACGTGCGGCAGGAGCCCGGAGCTGCGTGGGGCAAGGCCTGGAGCACCAAATGGCTGCGCCTGCAGGGCGAGGTGCCGGAGGACTGGGGCATGGCCGAGTCCACCACAGTGGAGATCATTGTTGATCTTGGCTTCAACAGCGAGGTCCCCGGTTTCCAGTGTGAAGGCACCGCCTGGCGCTCCGATGGAAGCATCATCAAGGCGATTTCGCCCCGGAATTACCACGTGCCGCTCAAACTGCTGGGCGGAGGCCACTCCGTGGACTTCTACGTGGAGGCCGCCGCCAATCCTGATGTCGCACAGGGGTGGTCGTTCGCGCCCACGCCCCTGGGAGATAAGGCGACCTCCGGGGAAGAGCCCCAGTACAGACTGGGCCGCATTGCCATCGCTGAAATGAACGAAACGGTGTGGGAACTCAACCAGGACATCTGGACCCTCAGCGGCTTGATGCACGAACTTCCCATCGAAATGCCACGACGCCACGAGATCCTGCGTGCGCTTGAGCGCATGCTGGACGTCATGGACCCGGACGACGTAGCCGGAACCGCCGCTGCCGGCCGCGCAGAGCTGACACAGGTCCTTGGCCGTCCCGCCTACGCCTCAGCCCACGAACTGCTGGCCACCGGTCATGCGCACATCGATTCCGCCTGGCTGTGGCCCGTACGCGAAACCATCCGCAAGTGTGCCCGCACCTTCTCCAACGTGGTGGCCTTGATGGATGAAGACCCCGATTTTGTGTTCTCTTGTTCTTCGGCGCAGCAGATGGCGTGGATGAAAGAGTTCTTCCCTGAGCTCTTTGTGCGGATCCGGGAAAAGGTGAAGGCGGGCCAGTTCGTTCCAGTGGGTGGCATGTGGGTGGAATCGGACACCAATATGCCAGGCGGCGAGGCCATGGCCCGCCAATTCGTGGAAGGGAAGAGCTTCTTCCTGAACGAATTCGATATCGAGTGTCAGGAGGCTTGGCTCCCTGATTCGTTTGGTTACTCCGGAGCCATCCCGCAGATCGTCAAGGAAGCCGGTTCGCGGTGGTTCCTCACCCAGAAGATCTCCTGGAACAAGGTCAACCGGATGCCCCACCACACCTTCGCCTGGGAAGGCATAGACGGCACCCGCCTGTTTACGCATTTCCCGCCGGTGGACACGTACAACGCTGAGCTGCACGGACGCGAACTGGCCCACGCCGAACGCAACTACCGTGATCACGGCCGCGGGACCATGTCCCTGGTGCCTTTCGGCTATGGCGACGGCGGTGGCGGACCCACGCGCGAAATGGTTGCCGCTGCCCACCGCACGGCAGATTTGGAAGGGTCCCCGAAGGTCCGCATGGGCACAGCCAAGGACTTCTTCACGAAGGCCGAAGCCGAGTACACCAAGCTGCCCGTCTGGGTGGGTGAGATGTACCTGGAAATGCACCGTGGAACGTACACCAGCCAGGCGAAGACCAAGCGCGGCAACCGTCGGAGTGAACACCTGCTGCGTGAAGCGGAGCTGTGGTGCGCCACTGCCGCCGTCCGCCTGGGCGGGGCCTACGCGTATCCCGCAGACGAGCTCAAACGGCTCTGGCGCCTGGTTCTTCTCCAGCAATTCCACGACATCCTGCCTGGCAGCTCCATTGCCTGGGTCCACCAGGACGCCGAACGGAACTATGAAGCCATAGCCAGGGACCTTGAGGCGATCATCAGCCATGCAGCCCGAGCACTGGTAGGCGAGGGCGATCAACAGTTCCTGCTGAACGCCGCCCCGCATCCGCGTAACGGCGTCCCCGCGCTGGGGGCGGCCGAGGGAACGGAGCCGGGCTCCGGAGTCACGGTGGAGGAGCTGGAGGACGGCTACGTTCTGGATAACGGCATCGTCCGTGCCGTCCTGAACCATGATGGCCTGCTGACCTCGCTGGTGGACCATGCCAGTGGCCGCGACGCCATCGCCCCCGGGCATACCGGGAACCTGCTGGAGCTGTTCCGCGATACCCCGAACGAGTGGGACGCCTGGGACATCGAAGAGTTCTACCGCCGCAACGTCACTCCCTTGACCCAAGCGGACGCTGTCGAGGTTGAGCGCTCGCCGGCTGCCGTCGTCGTGGTGGTCAAGCGCAAGGTGGGTGCCTCCACCATTTCGCAGCGCCTGACGCTCGACGCCGGTGCGGCGTCGCTGGGGATCAGCACCACGGTGGACTGGCAGGAACGCGAAAAGATGCTCAAGATCGCCTTCCCCTTGGATGTCAGGGCGGACCGGTCAGCGTCCGAGACCCAATTCGGCCACGTCTTCCGCCCGACGCACACCAACACATCCTGGGAAGCAGCCAAGTTCGAGATCTGCGCCCACCGCTGGATCCATGTGGCAGAGCCCGGCTACGGCGTGGCCGTGTGCAACTCCTCCAGCTACGGTCACGACGTCACCAGGGCGGTCCGAGCCGACGGCGGAACCACGACGACGGTCCGCACCTCGCTGCTGCGCTCCGCCCGGTTCCCGGACCCCGAGGCAGACCGGGGCGAACACACGCTTGAGATGTCCATCCGGCCCGGCGCTGCGATCGCTGATGCCGTGGAAGAGGGCTACCGCACCAACCTGAAGCCGAGGCACATCACCGGCGGACGGCCTGTGGAGCCGCTGCTGTCCGTGACCAACCCCGCGATTGTGGTGGAGGCGGTGAAGCTGGCCGAGGATGGCTCGGGCGATGTGATTGTCCGGCTCTACGAATCGTTGGGGGAGCGCTCAACAGGCCTCCTCAGGGCAAATTTTGAGTGCTCTGATGTGGTTGCCACGGACCTGCTGGAACGCCCCACCGAAACTCCTGGGGTGACCGTGGAGAAGGGCTCCGACGCCAAGCTGGTGCTCCGGCCCTTCCAGTTGGTCACGCTGAGGTTGATTCGCTGATGGAAGTGGTTCGCTGAACTACTCCGCCAGCTCGGCGTCGATGGCATCTTTGAGCACCTGGACCCGAAGCGGGATCACGGTGTCGTGGTGTTTGATCTGGGCGGCGACGTTCTTGGAGAACACTTCCTCAACCAAGGTGGGCATTTCCTTCACGCCGTTCAGGTAGCGTTTGGCCGCAAAGTCGAACTCCGACCTGTTGTTCTTTATCCGGGTGTTGAGGGCTTTGAGTTCGTCGGCAATGGTGCGGTATTCCGCGTCGGGGGCATTCCGGGCGGTGGCATCATCAACCTTCTTGACGTACTCGTCCTTCAGCCGGACGAATTCGTTGTAGTTTTCCTCGGACTTTGCGGTTGTTTCTGCATGCACTTCCAGCTGTGCAATCTCGTTGTCCAAGGTCCGGGCAAACTCCACGTAGGAGACGTTCTTGGATTGCTTGAGTTGGTTGACCGCTTCACGGCAAGGGACAGCGGCCTGTCCAAGGAGTGTTTGGCGTTCCCGGAGGTTGGCTGCTTTGGATCCCACAAACAGTCCGCTGCACCCTGCGTCCTCCCTGAAGAGGCCTTCGAACTGAGGGTAGGACTGCACGAGGCCTTCCATGGAATCGAGGTAAGCCTGGTAGGAGTCGCCAAGGAGGTCTACTGCCCCCGTAACCGTGCCGGCTTCTGCACCGGCGGTGTTGCTGGCCTGCGCCTCGGCCAAGGCCGTGCGGGCGGACTTGATGGTCTGCTGGAACTCGTCCCGCTCCGTGGCGGAGCTCTTCTCAGCTTCCTCGCGTGATGCGGGGGCGTTGCGGGCCTTCTTGTACGCGGCCAAGTACTTGTTCACTGCGGGCTGGACTTTGCCTCTGGCATCGACGAGTGCCGTCAGGCGCTCATCCTTGAGGAGGACCAGGCTTTCCCTGCGCTGCTGAGCGGCCATGGTGGTCAAGGAAATCGCTATTACCGAAGCAACCAAGGCCAGCACAACGGCAACGGTGAGGGCAATCAGGAGGGGACGGCTCTTACTGCGAACGGGCTCCATGGTCATCGCTATTTCCCCTCACCGGATGCTGCATCAAACTTTTCCAGGCTCTTCTTGAGTACGCTTTCGAAGGTGGAATTCGAGCTGTTGGCACTCTCGATGATCTTTGAGTATTTGTCCTTGGTGGCAGTTTCATATGTTGTCTGCGCCTTGGCGAATGCCTCATTGATATCCAACAGGGCAACGGCGGCGAGGGTGCTCTTGCTCAGGCGCTCCAAAGGGTCCTTGCTATTGAGCACTTCCTGTTGTTTGTCCCGCTGCCCGCGGATGACTGCCTCAACATCGCTGAGCAGGGTGGTGGTCTCGGCGTCAGCGCCGTCCTTGGCGGCGCCCAGCGCGGCCAGGCACTCATCAGCACTCTTGACGTAATCCTGGGCGTAGGACTCGCTCGAAATGTTCAGTGACGAATGCAGGGCTGCGCAGGGCCCGCCCACAGACCGGTAGATGTTGGTGGTATTGATCAGCAGTTGATCGTTGTGCGCGATCACCGCACCGTACTGATCCTTGAAGCGGGTGAAAGACTCGGCGACTTCCTGGTCCTTGAGCACCGGAGATTCAGCCATGTTTTCCAAGCGTTCGCGATTTGCCTGTGACTCGCGCACTATGCGCTCACGGTCCTGGCTGAGGACTTTCTCCTCTTCAGACTGTCCGGCTTTTTCGGAGATGGCGTTCGAGTACCGTCCCGAAAACTGTTCCACCAGGGGATCGTAGAGGTTCATCGAGTTGTCCACCATGATGCGGTGCTTATCCAAGCGGATAACGTCGGCACGGCCTGTTTCCGCAGGCCGGAAGAGGGTAAACCAGGTGCCAATCCCCACGGCCACCAACGCCGCAACAAGGACAACAACAATGATTGCCGTGCGTTTGGAGCCACCCCTGCCGGGCGCGCTGACTGTCTCTTCCAAGGATTTATCCCCCATATTTGTGTACTACCTGGATCCTGCGAACCAACGAAATCCTGCGAACCACTGAAATCCTGCGAACCACTTAGACGTCGTGCTGGAGCCGCTTCACAAAGAGCTTGGTCCGCTCCTGACGCGGTTCCCGCAACACCTCAGCCGCCGGCCCCCGTTCCACCACGACGCCGCCGTCCATGAAAATTACCTCGTCTGCCACATGCTGGGCAAAAGCCAGCTCATGGGTGACGATCACCATGGTCCACCCCTCTTCGGCGAGTTCCTTGATCACGCCGAGGACGTCGCCAACGAGCTCGGGATCCAACGCAGACGTAGGCTCGTCGAACAGGAGCAGCTGGGGCTTGAGCGCTAACGCCCGGACGATTCCCACGCGCTGCTGCTGGCCGCCGGAGAGCTCAAAGGGGTAGGCATCGCGCTTGTCCGCGAGGCCAACGCGCTCCAGCAGACGTTCGGCGTCGGCAATGGCCTCCGCCCGTGGCCGCTTTTGGACCTGGACGGGCCCTTCAATGATGTTCTTCAGGACCGTCATGTGAGGGAAAAGGTTGTAATGCTGGAAAACCATGGCGCTGCGGTCCCGGAGGGCAGCCACCTCTTTCTTCCCCACCTTGGCGCCGAAATCGATGGCGAGCTCGGCTGAGTCATCGCCGCTACCAAAGGTGACCGTGCCGGCGTCGGGAATCTCCAGGCCGTTCAGGGACCGCAGGACCGTGGTCTTGCCGGAGCCTGAAGGCCCGATCAGGGCCACCACCTGGCCGCGCCGGATATCGATGTCGATGTCCCGCAGAACAACGTTGCTTCCGAAGGCCTTAGCCAGGTTCCGCGCCACCAGGACCGAGGCGACGAGGGGTTCCTGTGCGGATTCGTTAGTGGGCGACATAGCGGTCCAATCTCTTTTCCACGGCGGATTGCGCTGTGGAAAGGACCAGGCAAATGACCCAGTAAACCAGGGCTGCCTGCAGGTAGAGGGCCATGAACTCCTGGCTGAACGCCGCGATTTGCTGGGCGTTGCGGAACAGTTCGGTGACCAGGATGAGCGAGGCGAGGGACGTGTCCTTCACCAGCGAAATGAAAGTGTTGGACAACGGCGGAACGGACACCCGGGCCGCTTGGGGAAGGATGATGCGCACCAGCGCCTGCGGCCGTGACATGCCGATGGTGTGGCCGGCTTCCCACTGGCCCTTGGGCACGGACAGGATGGCGGCACGGATGATCTCAGCCGCGTAGCCGCCCACGTTCAGGGAGAACGCGATGATCGCGCTGGGCCACGGGTCCAGCTTCACTCCGATGCTGGGCAGTCCGTAGAAGATCACGAAGAGCTGCACCAGCAGGGGAGTGCCGCGGATGACCGAGACGTAAAAGCGGCCAATGCCTGACAGGAACCAGTTGGGGCTCAGACGCATCAGGGCCACCACCAATGCCAGAACCAGGCCGATGGCAAAGGACGCGAGCGTCAGCGGAATGGTCCCCGTGACGGCACCGGTGATCAGCGGCCCGAAGGAACTCCAGATGAGGTCCCAGTTCATCTATTTGGTGACGTCCGCGCCGAAGTACTTTTCCGAAATTTTGGCTAGCGTGCCGTCAGCTTTGAGATCGGCAAGCGCCTTGTCCACAGCTGCTGTGAGCTCCGTGGAGCCCTTGCGGAACACCATGGCGCTCTCGGTCTTATCCGGTGCCTCGGCGGCCACCTTCAGGCCGGAGTCGGGAGTGTTCTTGGCGTAATCCAAATACGTGAGTTTGTCGTTCACGGTGGCATCCACCCGTCCTTGCTGCACCAGCGTGGCGGACTGGGCCCAGCCTTCCACTGCCTGGACATTGGCGCCCGCTTCAACGGCCATCTTGTAGAAGTTGCTGGTCAGTGACTGGGCGGTGGTCTTGCCCTTGAGGTCCGCGAAGCTGTTGATGCTGCTGTTGTCCGACTTGGTGACTACCACGCCGGTGGAGATGGTGTACGGCGTGGAGAAATCGTACTTGGCCTTGCGCTCGTCGTTAATGGAGATCTGGTTGGCGATGGTGTCGAATCGCTTGGATTCCAGGCCGGCAAAGATGCCATCGAACTGGGTCTCCTGGAAGGTAGCCTTCACGCCGAGTTTCCCGGCCACAGCCTGGGCGATCTCGACGTCGAACCCGGTGAGCTCCCCGGCGCCGTCAGCGTGGAAGCTGAAGGGGCGGTAGGTACCTTCGGTGGCGATGACGAGTTCACCCTTCGATTTCACGTCTGAAAGGGACGTGTCACCGCCGGACTGTGCGGGCGCAGAACCTCCGCCGCACGCGGAAAGTGCAAGGGCGGCCGCGGCCACAGTAGCTGCAAGGACAGAGCGGCGGGTACGAAGGCTGTTCATGGAGCCATCTTAGTCACCGTCCCGGCCAGGCTTGGCGGGCGGCGTGCGAGCGTGCCCTTAAAAAGGCTGAGTGGGGGCGGTCCCCAACAGCCCGCCACCACTCATCCCCCCAATTGTGATCACGTGGGCGCCACATCCACCGGAAACCCGTTCTCTGATTCCGGTGTCAGGCTGCAAGCCGCGTTCACACATTCATGATTGTGCCACGATCTAATGGTTTTGTGAAAGTCTTACGCTGAGAGACGTTGCTTTCGTCGCGCAACTGACTTGGAGAACCAGATGCCGGCCAGACCGATCGCTGTAAAGGTGGCCGCTGAGTAGTTGATGAGGACCCTCAACCATGCCTCTGAGAAGGGAATCAGCGGGAATAGCTGTGACAACAGGAGCAGTGACAAACCGAGCAGCAACAACGCCGAAGCGATCCGCAGCAGGATCGGCGCCGTGCTCATCACGGTCCGCCAGATGGCGGGGACCAGGCATGCAGCCACGAAGCCGGGATAAAGGCGGCCCATGAAGGCGTACGCTTCCAACGACGGTCCCCAGTGCAAGCCGCTCATACCGGCCGAGGAACCTTGGGTGTCCGTGATGATGAAGAAGTAGATGGTCAAAGCACCCACAAGCAGCGCAGCGGTGATTCCCAAAGGGCCTTTGATCGCGCGCACGGCAGAGGGCGAACCGAAAGCTGTGGCGATCTTGATGCCCATGAAATAGAAGGTGCCGTACAGCAGGAAACGGAGCACCAGATTGCAGATGTTCATCCCGCCGAACCACCCGTCAATGACCAGGTAGGGGGCCTCAATGCTGATGAAGATGCTCAACGAGATCAGCGCAAAAACATAGAAAACCTCACGATTTTCTCCGCGCCATGCGCTGGGAATCCGTGCGAGGGTAATGGCAAGGCACACCGCCAGCGTGATCCAGGGCAGGACGGCCGTCATCCGAGGTTCTCCCAAATTCGTTCAGTTCGTTCATGGTCTTGTTCCTGGCGCTTCAGCGTCTTGCCCAACGCCAGAAGCCGCTCGCCGGCAAGGGTGGCCAAAGCACTTTGGGACATCCTGTCCAGCGCTTCCTGCCTGGCATTGGGCGCCCAGCCGGCTTCGGCCTCCGTAATCAGCCCCCCGGCCACCAACCCTCCTGCCGGCCCCACCCCGGCAGCGCGCGAGGTGGCGATAGCCAATTCCGGCGGGAGCCTGTTGGCCGTCAGATGTGCGGAGAAATTCTGCGGCGCGATCCCGGTGGTGCCGCTGACCCGGTGCCGCAACTCGCCGTCGTCGATCGCGTCCACCCAGTTCCGCACGGACGTGGGGTGCGGGGGCTCCGAGAGGCGCGGAGCGGGGGAGGAGCCCGGTTCGCTCCGGTCCACCACTGCTCTCAGCAAGTCGATGGTGGCCACCTGGCTGACGAGTTCGCAGGACGTGGGCGGGACGGCGGGGCCCTGAAGGTCGGCGTAAAGATCAAAAGTGGACAGGGCCTGTACCGGATTGATGTTGAAACCGCGGCTGATACTCACCAAGGTGGACTCGGCAACCTTGCCGCGGACAAGCTGCTGGGCCAACGTTGTTCGCTTGATGCCCGCGATCCTGCAGACGTCAGCTGTGCTGGCCTCGGGCGCAACACCGTGAAGCCAGCGCTGGAACGCCTTGGACTGTAAGGGCATGGAGAACTTTCCTGGAGGGGCCGTGAAGGCGAAGCAAACTGGGGCCTAAGTGGGAGTACGGATCGATTTTACGCTGACGCCACATTGAATTATGCTTGATGATTGAACCCGCTGGTCCGTACACCCCCCAAGTCCGGACCAGCGGGTTTTTCCATGCCCGCGGGAATCGCGGCCTGAAATTCTGCGTTCCCTTGGTGGAGGATAGACAATGACTGCAACTTTGGTGGCCAAGGATCTTGCCGGTGGTCATGGCCATCGCACCCTTTTCTCGGACCTTTCCCTGACTGTTGCGCCCGGAGATGTTGTGGGTGTGGTGGGAGCCAACGGCGCCGGTAAATCCACGCTGCTGCGCATCCTTGCCGGAGTGGACCAGCCACAAGCGGGGAACGTCAGCCTTGCCCCTTCGGACGCTTTTGTGGGCTGGTTGCCGCAGGAACACGAGCGCACCGCCGGCGAAACAATCGCGGCGTACATTGCCAGGCGCACCGGCTGTGCGCAAGCGACACATGAGATGGAATCCACGGCCGAAGCCCTCGGCTCGGGAGCGCCCGGATCCGATGACGCGTATTCCCTGGCGTTCGATCGCTGGATGGCCTCCGGTGCAGCCGATCTGGAGGACCGGGTCCCTGCTGTCTTGGCAGACCTCGGACTGGAGCTCGGCGCTGACGCCCTGATGACCGGCCTTTCCGGCGGGCAAGCTGCACGCGTGGCTTTGGCCGCGCTGCTGCTCAGCCGTTTTGACGTGGTCCTCCTTGATGAACCCACCAACGATCTTGACCTTGACGGGCTGGCCAGGCTTGAAGCCTTCGTCCAAGGCCTCCGCGGCGGAGTGGTCCTGGTCTCGCATGACCGCGAATTCCTGGCCCGCTGTGTCACCACGGTGGTGGAGCTGGACCTCGCCCAGAACTCCGTTGCCGTGTACGACGGCGGCTACGAAGCGTTCCTCGAAGAACGCGCTGTGGCCAAACGCCACGCCAGGGAGCGTTACGAAGAGTTCGCCAACACCAAGGCCGACCTCGTCTCCCGGGCACGCACCCAGCGTGAGTGGAGCTCCCAGGGCGTCCGCAACGCGATGAAGAAAAACCCGGACAATGACAAGATCCGTCGCGCCGCGAGCAGCGAATCGTCCGAGAAGCAGGCCCAGAAAGTCCGCCAGATGGAGTCCCGCATTGCCCGGCTCACCGAGGTGGAAGAACCCCGCAAGGAGTGGCAGTTGCAGTTCAGCATCGGCCAGGCACCCCGCTCAAGTGCCGTCGTCGCCACCTTGCGCAACGTCGTCGCCCGCCAAGGTGACTTCACGCTGGGTCCTGTGAACCTTCAACTCAACGGCGGCGAGCGCATCGGCATTACCGGACCGAACGGTGCCGGGAAGTCGACGCTTTTGCGCTTGTTGTTGGGGACGCAGGAACCGGACGACGGCGATGCCTCCATGGGTGCCTCGGTGGCCATCGGCGAAATTGACCAGGCGCGTGGACTGCTCGACGGCGGGCGGCCGCTCGGTGACGCTGTTGAAGCCGTGTTGATGGACTGGAACAGTGCGGATGTTCGCACTCTCCTGGCCAAGTTCGGCCTCAAAGCCGATCACACCTCCCGCACCGTGGATTCATTGTCCCCGGGGGAGCGGACCCGTGCAGCGCTTGCGTTGCTGCAGGCCCGCGGCGTGAACCTGCTGGTGCTGGACGAACCCACCAACCATTTGGATCTTCCGGCCATTGAGCAACTGGAGGAGGCGCTGGAAAGCTACGAAGGCGCACTCCTGTTGGTCACCCATGATCGCCGGTTATTGGAAAACGTTCGGCTCGATTCGCGCTGGCACCTGGAAAACGGCCAAGTGCAAGAGCTTCATCACACCCCAAGCCAGGAGAAGTAACCCATGAGCATGGACCGCGTGGCCTGGAGCTCGCTGTACAACATCACCACTGCCAAGAGCGGCTCCAAGCCGTTCTCCAAGGAAACCCTGAAACGGGTCATGGCTTTCGCTGCGCCGCATAAGGGCAAACTCATCGCCTTTGTGATCGCCTCGATTGCCGGTGCTTTCCTCGCTGTGGCCACTCCTGTGCTTGCCGGTCAGGTGGTTGATTCCATCATTGCCAACGCAGGCGTTGGAACGGTGATCTGGTTGGCCGTCCTCATTGCGATCGTTGCGGTGGGTGAAGCCGGTGTGGGCCTGGTGACCCGGTGGTTGTCGTCGATCATCGGCGAGGGCGTCATTGTGGACCTCCGCACGCGCGTGTTCGATCACGTGCAGCGCATGCCCATCGCGTTTTTCACCCGAACCCGAACCGGCGCCTTGGTCAGCCGCTTGAACAACGACGTCATCGGGGCGCAGTCCGCCTTCGCCGGCACCTTGTCGGGTGTGGTCAGCAATGTGGTGGCCCTGATCCTCACGCTGGTGGTCATGCTGAACACCTCTTGGCTTGTGACTGTGCTGGCCATGGTGCTGCTGCCGATCTTCCTGATCCCGGCCCGGCGGATGGGTTCCAAACTGGCGGACCTCCGCCGCGAAGCTGCCGCGCACAACGCCGCCATGGGAACCCAGATGACGGAGCGGTTCTCAGCCCCGGGAGCCACGTTGGTGAAGTTGTTCGGCCGCCCGGATGAAGAATCCCGGGAGTTCGCTGAGCGTGCCGGCAGGGTCCGGGATATTGGCGTCCGGACTGCCATGCTGCAGTTCACCTTCGTGACGGCCCTGACGCTGGTATCTGCCCTGGCGCTCGCCTTGGTCTACGGTTTGGGCGGTTGGCTGGCAATCGGCGGGCAGCTCGCACCCGGCGATGTTGTGGTGCTCGCACTTCTTCTGACAAGGCTCTACGCTCCGTTGACTGCGCTGTCCAATGCCCGTGTGGAAATCATGAGTGCCTTGGTCAGTTTTGAGCGGGTCTTTGAAATCCTTGACCTGAAGCCGCTGATCACGGAGAAGCCTGACGCCGTTTCCGTGCCTGCAGGCCCCGTTGCCGTGGAGTTCCACGACGTCCGTTTCTCCTACCCCTCGGCAGAAAAAGTGTCGCTGGCTTCCCTTGAGGACGTGGCCACCTTGGATACCCGGGGCGGGGAGGAAGTCCTGCACGGTGTGAGCTTCAGGGTTGAACCCGGGCAGACTGTTGCCTTGGTGGGTTCCTCAGGTGCCGGCAAATCCACGGTGGCGCAGCTGCTCTCGCGCTTGTACGACGTCGACTCCGGCGCCGTGCGCCTGGGCGGGCAAGCGCCCGGAACAGGCGTGGACGTCCGTGATCTCAGTTTCGATTCCCTGCGCGACACCATGGGCATGGTGACCCAGGACGGCCACCTCTTCCACGAAACCATCGCCTCCAACCTGCGCCTCGCCCGGCCGGACGCTACCGAAGACGACATGTGGGACGTGCTCAGGCGGGCACGTCTGGAACCGATGATCCGGTCCTTGCCCGATGGCCTGGAAACCGTGGTGGGGGAGCGCGGCTACCGGCTCTCCGGTGGCGAACGCCAACGGCTCACCATCGCACGGCTCCTCATCAAGCAGCCCCGTGTTGTGATCCTCGACGAAGCCACTGCTGCGTTGGACTCCACCAATGAAGCCGCCGTCCAGGCGGCCTTGGGCGAGGCACTTGCGGGGCGTACCGCCGTCGTGATTGCGCACCGCTTGTCCACCATCCGTGCCGCAGATGCCATCCTGGTGGTCGAGGACGGCAGGATCGTGGAGCGTGGCACGCACACTGAGCTGCTTGCTGCGGATGGACGCTACGCGGAGCTCTACCAAACCCAGTTTGCTGAAGCCACAGCCGTGGCGCAGGAAGCAGTCCCGGAGCTGTAGCCCAACTGGGTAGCAGATCAGGCCGTTCTGAGCGCTGAGAACGGCGTGATCTGCTACCTACTTGGGCAGGGTCTTACTTGGGCGGGGTCAGCAGAGGGATGACGTGGTCCGTCAACAGCGGTGCCAGATCTGTGGGAAGCGGGGCGTCCAGGTCCAGCCAGCGGATTTCCGCTATCTCCGCGGAGGGGTGCGCCTCCCACGTTCCGGGAGCAGTGAAAACGGTGGCTTCGATAGTGGTGGCTGCCTCGTTGGCCGCCACAGCCAACCACACGCCGAAAGGCTCCAGGAGGTGCGGCGTTACCTCGATCCCGACCTCCTCGAAGAGCTCCCGGGAAGCAGCCTCGGCAGCGGTTTCGCCGGACTCGGGCTTGCCGCCCGGGTGCATGAACTTGTCCGTCCCGCGTTTGCGGACGGTCAGCAGATGACCTTGATGGTTGTAGACGCAGACCGCGCTCACAACGATCAGGTCCGTGCCGGTTCCACTCATGCTTGCCTCCCGGCATCGATACGAACCAGGTGCGATTCCAGCAGCAAATCCTTGGCGGGCCCGCGGACATCCCAGGTGAAGCTGAACGAGCCGGGATCTTGGTAGACGTAGTTGACGCGGTAATCGTCGGGGTCGCACCAGTGCTCATCCCGGTTGCCCTCTGCGGAGAAGCTCATCACATGGAACGGCCGGCCGTCGGGGAAGAAAACGTCCATCGAATCCGGCCCGGCGCCCGGTTTCAGCCGGTACTCGCGGAATGCCGGCCCCGAATGGGTAGGCCAGTGCATGGTTCCGTCTTCGCGGTAGTCAAGCCCGCCGTCGGGGTTCAGGGTATAGCGCACGACGCCGGTAAAGGTTCCGCTGGTGCCGGACGTCCGGTCCAGGAGAGTCCGCTCCACGCGCCAACTGCCGGCCAGGTAGGCCTGCAAGTCCGGGGTGGGCTGCTGGTGGTTCAAGTGCCCTCGATTGGAATCGAACCAACGACACCGGCTTTAGGAGAGCCGTGCTCTATCCACTGAGCTACGAGGGCCTGTGTGTCCATGGCGCTAAATCCCACTGCTGGAGCTCGAGGGCCCGGACACGACTACAAGCATACAAGCTGCCGGGGCGCTGCCCGAACACCGCTAGGCTGACGTTCATGAAAGGGCACGTGACTGAACCGGCGACAGTTGGATCCTTCCTTCCGGATACCCGCAGCATCAGGGCGAATATCGGAGGCTGGGCGCAATTGAGCGTGGTCCAGTACTTTGTGGCCGAAGCTGCCGTGATCGCGGCGTGGGCAGGCCCGGAACCCTACAGCAGGGCCACCGGATTCATTAGTGATCTTGGGGCGGTCTCCTGTGGCATCTACGAGGACAGGGCAGTTTGTTCGCCGCTGCATCTGCTGATGAATGCCTCCTTCGTGGTGCAGGGCCTGGCCTTGGTCCTCGGCGCGCTGTTCCTGAAGGCAGGGCTGTTGAGCGTCGCGGCGCGGCCCGGTGTGCAGGCACGGCGTTTCCGGGCCGTCGCCGGGGGATCCGCTCAGACCCGCGTGTTGACCGTGCCGTGGATCCTGGCCGTCACCATCCGGATCCTCACCGGTGTTGCTGGCATGGGAACGGTGATTGTGGGCCTGGTGCCCGAAGACCTGGGCTCACCCTGGCATTTTGCGGGGGCTTTGATGTTTTTCATCGGTGGCGGCTTTGCCCTCCTGCTGCTGGGAGTCCTGTGGTGGCGGCAGACGCCGATGAGTTGGTTCCTCGGTGCCTGCGGGCTGATCTGCATCGGGGCACTCGTGATCGGTGCCATTACAGGGATGGAAGTACCTCAGCCGGGATTGCTGGAACGGTTTATGGGGTACCCGGTGACCGTGGGCCTCGCAACCGCCGGCCTGGTGATTGCCCAGCGTGTTCACACGGAACGGCGAGGGCTCCGGGTCCTGTGAGCTTTGCGCACCCGTAGCCGCCGTCCGCGCCCGTACGCACTGGTGCGCCGCGCGAAGGTGTGGTCAGGCGGGCTTCGCACTCTTTCGCCCAAGGAACACGGCTGCCACGCCGCACACCAGGCTGATCAGGAACAGTACCCAGGACGCAACCGTGACTGCTGACGCCAAGGCCACCGAACCGGCGTCGGGCGCTTCGGATGCCAGCACCGAATCAATGGCCACGTTGGACCACAGGTGAGCCACCGCGAACAGCAGGGGAGCAGCCCACAGTGCCCAACGCCATGACTTTCGCGCCACGTTGGTGCCGATCAGCAGGAGCCAGCTGAAGCCGAAAATCAGCGGAAACAGGGTGCCGGCGGTCTTGTGAACATAGTTGAGCTGGCCCCGGGCAGATTCATCCATGGCATCCCGCAGCTGGACGATGTACTCCTGCGAGAAACCGCCAATCAACGAATCAGGCATGGCCAGGCCGCCCGAGAGCTGCGTCATCTGGTTGAGGGTGAGCAGGTGCAGGTACCAGAACAGGAACAGGCTCGCCACCACGCCCGCGATCACAATGAGCTTGGAGTTGCTCTGCGCCTTCTGCGGGGTGCGCGAAGTGGTGGTATTGATCACGGGAGGCAGCGAGTGATCGGGGACCACTGCCTTGGCTCCGTGCTTCTTGATGCGCTGGGCGGGTGTCTTGGCCATGTGATTCATTATCCCGCCACATAAGGTGGAACCATGACCACTGGCAGGCACACAGCAACTGAACTCGATCCGTCACTGGATGACTACCAACTGGCCAGCGCCCTGGTCCGCGAGGCGGGCCAGCTGGCGCTGCTCATGCGGATGGGCGGACTCCAGGGTGAACGCAAAACCTCAGTGTCCGACGTCGTCACTGCAGCCGATCACGCAGCAGAGGCTTACGTCCTGGAACAGTTGAGGCGCTGCCGCCCTGACGACGGCATCCTGGGCGAGGAGGGCGCGTCCGTTGCCGGGACCAGCGGACGGACCTGGGTGATCGACCCCGTTGATGGCACCTACAACTTCCTGCACGGCTCCACGTACTGGTGCTCGGCCATTGCCCTTAAACGCGACGATTCAGACCACGGCGGCAAGCCGGTTGCCGATCCGGAGGTGCTGCTCGGGGCCATCTACCAACCGGAACTGGACAAGCTCTGGCTGGGCGGCCAGGATCGCCCATCCACCCTGAACGGCGAATCGATCTCCGGTTCCGGCGACCTCCCCGTCAGCCAAATCTCCGCCGCCACCTACATTCATCCCACCTGGCTGGCAGACCCCCGCGCCGCCATGCCGTGGCACGCGGCTGCAGTTTCCGCCGCATCACTGCGGATGTTCGGTTCCGGTTCCTGCGACCTTGGCCGCGTGGCCGACGGCGAACTTGGCTGCTGGTTCCAGCACAGCTGCCCTGAATGGGACTGGCTCCCCGGAAAGGCGATTGTCCGTGCGGCCGGCGGGGACACCGCCGTCGTGACGGTCAACGGACTGAACTGGTTCGTGGCTGGAGGCCCGACGGCGGTACGCGAGTTGAGCGCCGCCCTCACCTCTGTTCCCCAATTTGCCTAGGGTTTGTCCGCATAAGGGAGGGCGCCCCGGATCGCGACAGCATGATCCACCTGGTGCGCCGCCGGTGCCACCCGGAGACCTGATCCAGGTCTTGTGCCTTTGAGTGTCAGAGGCACAGCCTAGACTGGTAGGCACCATGGATATGTTGTTTGACCCCTACGCAGACGGACCCTTCAAAGCAGGCACCAAAGCCGCAGTCAAGGCTGCCCCGGAGCTTTCCTCTTCAGGCGGAGGCGCCACCGGGCCCCGCCTTCAGGAGGGGACCAGCGGGTCAGGGAACCCTCCCCGGCAGCCTTCCCAGGGAGGGTGGGACAACCAGGGAGCCCACGGCTTGCCCACTGCTGACGCCCTGCTCCAAGGGCTGAACCCGCAGCAGGAAGAAGCGGTCAAGCACGCAGGAAGTCCGTTGTTGATCGTGGCCGGTGCCGGCTCCGGCAAAACGCGTGTCCTCAGTAACAGGATCGCCTACCTCATTGCCACCAAGCGTGCGCATCACGGTGAAATCCTGGCCATCACCTTCACCAACAAAGCGGCGGCCGAAATGCGGGAACGCATCGAAGCTTTGGTGGGACCCCGGGCCAAGGGAATGTGGATCTCTACGTTCCACTCGTCCTGCGTCCGTATCCTGCGCCGGGAAGCGGCCAACGTGGGCCTGAATTCCAACTTCTCCATTTACGACTCCGCTGATTCACTGCGCCTGATCACCCTGGTGGCCAAGAATCTGGACCTCGATCCCAAGAAGTTCGCGCCGAAGGCCATCCAACACAAGATTTCCGCGCTCAAGAACGAACTCATTGACGCCGACTCCTACGTGTCCTCGGCAAACCACAACGACCCCTTTGAAAGCGCCGTTGCAGACGTCTTCAAGGGCTACACGCAGCGTCTCCGGCAAGCCAACGCGATGGACTTCGATGACCTCATCGCCGAAACCGTGTACATGTTCAGGGCCTTCCCGGCGCTCGCGGAATCTTACCGGCGCCGCTTCCGGCACGTCTTGGTTGATGAGTACCAGGACACCAACCACGCCCAGTACGCACTGGTCAGGGAAATCGTGGGTGTGGGCACGGCTACGGATGTAGCACCCAGCGAACTGACTGTTGTGGGCGATTCCGATCAGTCCATTTATGCCTTCCGCGGTGCGGACATCCGCAACATTGTGGAATTCGAAGCCGACTACCCCAATGCCCGCACCATCAAACTCGAGCAGAATTACCGCTCCACGCAGAACATTCTCAGCGCCGCCAACTCGGTGATTTCCCGCAACCCGAACCGCCAGGAAAAGCGTTTGTGGACTGCGGAGGGCGACGGCGAGAAAATCGTTGGCTACGTCGGAGAGAACGAGCATGATGAAGCCCAGTTCATCGCCAAGGAAATCGACCGTTTGCAGGACGAGGACAATTTGCGGCCAGGCGACGTCGCAATCTTCTACCGCACCAACGCGCAGTCGCGTTCCATTGAAGACGTCCTGGTCCGGGTGGGCTTGCCGTACAAGGTAGTGGGCGGCACGCGCTTCTACGAGCGCAAGGAAATCAAGGACGCCCTGGCCTATCTGCGGGTTCTGGTGAATCCGGACGACGACGTCAACCTCCGCCGGGTGCTGAACGAACCCAAACGCGGGATCGGTGACCGTGCAGAGGGTGCAGTTGCCGCTTTGGCCGAGCGGGAGCGTACGTCCTTCATGACCGCAGCCCGCCGCGCCGATCAAGCGCCGGGCATGGCCACCCGTTCGGTGAACGCCGTCTTGGGCTTCGTGAAGCTGCTGGATGACCTCGCCGAGGTGGCCTCCGGGTCCGGTGCCGCTGCTGCCCTGGAGGCCGTCCTTGAACAGACTGGTTACCTGGCAGGCCTGCGCGCCAGCAACGACCCCCAGGACGAATCCCGGGTGGAGAACCTGGCCGAACTGGTGGCCGTGGTTCGGGAATACGAGCGCGACAACCCGGACGGATCCCTCGGCGAGTTCTTGGAACAGGTCTCCCTGGTGGCCGACGCCGACCAGATCCCCGATGCCCCGGGTGCGGACATCGACGCCGCCGTGGCTGAGGCCAAGCGGATGGGCGTTGTCACGCTCATGACGCTGCACACCGCCAAGGGCCTGGAGTTCCCGGTGGTCTTCCTTACCGGCATGGAGCATGGCATCTTCCCGCACCAGCGCTCGGCGACGGATCCCAAGGAGCTCGCCGAAGAACGGCGCCTGGCCTATGTGGGGCTTACCCGGGCGCGCAAACGCTTGTACGTCACACGCTCCGAAGTCCGCAGCATGTGGGGCCAGAGCCAGTACAACCCCGCAAGCCAGTTCCTGGAAGAGATCCCTTCCGAACTCGTGGAGTGGAAGCGTGAAGGAATGAGCCGCCAGGCCGCAGGCGGCTGGGGGAGCGCCCCCGTCGGGTCCAACCGCTACGGTGGTTCCTTCTGGGGTGCGGGCACATCGCGCGGCGCTGCCGCCAGCCCTACCGCAGGGTTCGACGCCGACGTTCCCGCCGCCGTCGTACGCAACAGGGTCCAGCCGCAAAAGGAAGTCATTTCCGTGGTGGCGGGGGACAAAGTGAACCACACCAGCTTCGGCAACGGAGTGGTGCTGGGCATTGAAGGCGCCGGGGACAAGACGGTGGCGAAGGTGAAGTTCGACATCGGCGAGAAGCGCCTGCTGTTGCGGTACGCGCCCCTGACCAAGTTGGATGCGTGAAACAGCAGGGCATAATGAGGGGCATGCGACGGACTGTTGGGGCGATCCTTGCCGCCTTGCTCATGGTGCTGGCGGCCGGATGCTCGTTCGCCACCGAGGATCCGGACTATGTTCCGCCGGCACCGCTACCGCCGCTGGAACAGCTGCAGCAGGTTCCTGTCACCGAGCAGACCACCTTGTCCGCGGGCGAGGAAGTGACTGCGTTCGTCACGGCTGATAAGAGCATTGTGTGTGCCTTGACCTCTTCCCGGGGCGGTCATCTGAATCTGCCCTATGAGGCCAACTCATACTCGGACGCCGCCAACAACAAGTTCGCTGTTGTCCCGGTGGCCCATTGTGAACTGGCGAAGTACACCGCACCGGAACCGGACGACATCGCTGACGACTGCGCAGGAATCGGCCTGGGATACCTGGGCGGGACAGCCCTCCTGACTCCGGAGAAGGCCGTCTACGGCTCATGTCGTTCCGGCGTAACACAAATGGAGTCGGAGTTCGGGCCGGAGGGAAGCCGTGATGGTCCCATCTCCAAGCTGCGTGAGCTGGCAGAAGGTCAGAACATCGAGCGCAATGGTCTTCGGTGTTCGGCATATAACGGTGGTGTTGCCTGCGGAAATGTGTCCGGTGGCGTGGCATTCTTCGTGAGCCGCGAGGGTTACCAGTTGATTTCCGACGGCGGCAAAACGGTGGCGGGGAACCTTAAGTAAGCTTCGTGATCGCCGCCGGGCCGCCGGTGAACAGTCGAAAAACCGCGAAATTCTGCGGTTTTTCTACAACCGATAGAAGTGTAAGGTTACTCACTTAACAGGTAGTGTGTAGCTGGCGGGACTCCTCAAAGGGCTAAAGTTCCGAGAGGACCTTACGCAATGTGACCGGCTTCAATCCTGGTTGTTACCGCGTACTTTCCGCAGCTGGCTATCGCGGTCATCGCGGTTCCCGGCTGAACAGAAAACTACTTCGACGTAGAAGGACACTAAACCGTGGACCTGTTTGAATATCAGGCGCGCGATATGTTCGAGGCGCACGGTGTACCCGTGCTCGCCGGCATCGTGGCGCACACTCCTGAAGAAGCAAAGGCAGCTGCCGAGAAGATCGGCGGCGTAACTGTCGTCAAGGCACAGGTTAAGGTTGGTGGCCGCGGCAAGGCTGGCGGCGTCAAGGTTGCCAAGACTGCCGAAGAGGCGCTTGAGCACTCCACCAACATCCTGGGCATGGACATCAAGGGCCACACCGTCAACAAGGTGATGATCGCCCAGGGTGCTGACATCGCCGAGGAATTCTACTTCTCGGTCCTTTTGGACCGCGCCAACCGCAACTACCTGGCCATGTGCTCGGTAGAGGGTGGCATGGAAATCGAACAGCTTGCCGTGGAACGTCCCGAGGCCCTGGCCAAGATCGCCATCGACCCCGCAGTGGGCATCGACCAAGCCAAGGCTGACGAGATCGTCGCTGCTGCAGGTTTTGCTGAAGAACTGCGCGGCAAAGTGGCCGACGTCATTCTGAAGCTCTGGGATGTCTTCAAGAAGGAAGACGCAACCCTGGTTGAGGTCAACCCGCTGGTCCGTACCGGCGCAGGCGAGATCGTTGCCCTCGACGGCAAGGTTTCCCTGGACGAGAACGCTGACTTCCGCCACGTGCACCACTCCACGTTGGAAGACAAGGATGCAGCTGACCCGTTGGAGGCCAAGGCCAAGGCCCAGGACCTCAACTACGTCAAGCTGGACGGCGAAGTAGGCATCATCGGCAACGGCGCCGGTCTTGTGATGTCCACCCTCGACGTCGTTGCTTACGCCGGTGAGAACCACGGCAACGTCAAGCCCGCCAACTTCCTGGACATCGGCGGTGGAGCTTCCGCTGAGGTCATGGCCAACGGCCTCGACGTCATCCTGGGCGACTCCCAGGTCAAGAGCGTGTTCGTGAACGTCTTCGGTGGCATCACCGCTTGTGACGCGGTTGCCAAGGGCATCGTTGGTGCATTGGCTGAGCTGGGTTCCTCCGCGAACAAGCCGCTGGTAGTTCGCCTCGACGGCAACAACGTTGAGGAAGGCCGCCGCATCCTGACCGAGGCCAACCACCCGCTGGTTACCCTGGCCGCCACCATGGACGAGGGCGCCGACAAGGCCGCCGAGCTCGCCAACGCAGCTAAGTAAAGGGACGCGACACAATGTCTATCTACCTCAACAAGGACTCCAAGGTCATCGTTCAGGGCATCACCGGCGGCGAGGGCACCAAGCACACCGCCCTCATGCTCAAGGCCGGCACCAACATTGTTGGTGGCGTCAACGCCCGCAAAGCCGGCACCACGGTTCTGCACGGCGATAAGGAAATCAACGTCTTCGGCACCGTCAAGGAAGCCATCGCTGAAACCGGCGCGGACGTCTCCATCGTCTTCGTTCCGCCGGCATTCACCAAGGACGCCGTGGTTGAAGCCATCGAAGCCGGAATCGGCCTCGTTGTAGTCATCACCGAAGGCGTTCCGGTTCAGGACTCCGCCGAGTTCTGGGCACTCGCCCAGTCCAAGGTGGACGCTGACGGCAAGCAGATCACCCGCATCATCGGACCGAACTGCCCCGGCATCATCACCCCCGGCGAAGCCCTGGTGGGCATCACCCCGGCGAACATCACGGGCAAGGGCCCCATCGGCCTGGTGTCCAAGTCCGGTACCTTGACCTACCAGATGATGTACGAACTCCGCGACCTCGGCTTCTCCACCGCGATCGGTATTGGTGGCGACCCCATCATCGGCACCACGCACATCGACGCCCTGGCTGCGTTCGAAGCTGACCCCGAGACCAAGGCAATCGTCATGATCGGCGAAATCGGTGGCGACGCTGAAGAGCGCGCAGCCGACTTCATCAAGGCCAACGTCACCAAGCCTGTTGTTGGCTACGTTGCAGGCTTCACCGCTCCCGAGGGCAAGACCATGGGCCACGCCGGCGCCATCGTCTCCGGCTCTGCAGGAACGGCACAGGCCAAGAAGGAAGCTCTCGAAGCCGCAGGCGTGAAGGTCGGCAAGACGCCGTCCGAGACCGCCACGCTGCTGCGCGAAGTTTACGCAACGCTCTAAGCTTCACCAAAGCAACGCGGGGTCACTGACGGCCCGTTCCAACCACCGGAACGGGCCAAAAGTGACCCCGCGTTGTTGGTTTAACATGGCTGACGCGAGCCGAAGAGTCTGGGGGAAAACTCCGACCCGCGCCAGGTCCAGGGGGCCGGCTAGGCGATGATCTTCAACACCTGCCAACCGCTGCCCAAGCTGATGGGCGGTGCCGTGCTGAACGCTCCGCTGCCTGTGCCCGGATACAGCCACAGGGTGTCGCCGATGCGGCCTATGACGTCGTTGCTGCCATCACCGTTGAGGTCGCGGGGTCCGACTATCGATGTTCGGTTGTCCCAGCCCGCGGAGATCTGCTTCCACTGAAGCCACCCACGGGTTCCGTTTCCGGGGTAGAGCCAGAGAGCGCCTGTATCTGCGCGTCGCGCCAGGACGTCTGACTTTCCATCTCCATTAAAGTCCCCCGTGCTCAGAATTGCATTCATCACATTCCAGCCGGATCCAATAGTGGTGGGTGTTCGCTGACCGCCGGTTCCGTTGCCTTCGTAGAGCCGCAACTCCCCGGAGCTCAGCCTGCCGATGAAGTCCGGAATACCGTCGCCACTGAAGTCGCCGGGGGAGAACAGCTGGCTCATGGTGCTCCAGCCGGTGCTCACCTGGACCCGGGCCCCGAAACTTCCGGCCCCATCGCCCGGGTAGAACCACAGGACGTCGCCGGCACGGGCCAGGAGGTCATTCTTGCTGTCCCTGTTGAAGTCGCCGGGGGTGATGGTTTCGTTGATGCTGGACCATGCCGGTGCCGCCAAGGCTGTCTGCCGTGGCAGGAGGCCGCCTGCTCCGTCACCGGGGTACAAATACAGGTTTCCGGCGGTGTCGGAGGCCAAGACATCGGCTTTGCCGTCACCGTTGAAGTCATGGGCCGACGGCGGCCCGGCTGCGGGTACGGTGTACGTCTGGTTGCCCACGGCCGAAGTGTTGCCCGCTGTGTCCACCCCGATGTACTTCAGATTCAGTGTTGTGGTGCCCATGGAAACCGGGGCCGAATACTTGATGTTCGTGGCCGATTCCGTTGCCGTGGGCGTGCTGCCATCTTTGGTGTAGTAGATGGCCGCACCCGGTTCATTTGCGGAGAGGGTGATGGTGGCCCCACTGGCCAATGCCCTGCTGGTGGGATTGGCCGTGACCACCGGAGCCGTGGTGTCCGGTGGCACCGTGTACGTCTGGGTGACGACGTCGGAGACGTTTCCGGCAGGATCCGTGGCCGAGTATTTCAGCGTCATCGGGCCCGTGCCGTCGAAGGTGATCGGTGCCGAGTACACCAAGCCAGCGGTCAAGGGGTCGGAACCGTTCTTGGTGTACTTGATCACCGAGTTCGCTTCATTGACCGTGAGGGCGATGGTGGTGCCGGGAGCATAGGCGCCGCCCGTGGGGTTGGCCGTCACCACAGGCTTGGTCACGTCAGGGCCGGTGGAATAGACCTGGGTGACGACGGCAGACGGATTGTTCGCGGTATCCACCGCGAAGTACTTCACGGTCAGCGGCCCGTTCACAGTGAGGGGAGTAGCGTATTTGCTGCTGGCCGTAGTGGGCGTGGACCCGTCCAGGGTGTAGTAGATGGTGGCTGGCTCGTTCACGGCAAGCGTGACTTTTTGTCCGACGTCGTACGTGCCGCCTGTCGGGGTGGCTGTGACCACGGGGGCAACAATGTCAGCGGTGATATGCGCTTCGAATTCCGCCAGGCCCACGTTGGTGGTGGTACCGCTGACGGAGGTGATGTTGAAGCGCACGGAGCTGACGGTCCTGGCAGGGAAGTTCACCGTCAGTCCTGAGCCGTTGTTGGGCAGCGCCGCAACCGGAACAGTGGTGCCATCCGAGAACACAAGATTGCCGCCGGTCACCTGGTCACTGGGCAGGGGGCGGTCAAAAAGGGTCACGGCGTTGATGGTCCGTGCGGGGGAGAAGTTGTATTGGATCCAGCTGCCGGCTTTGCCACCGTTGCTGACCCATTCACGGTTGGCGTCCATGGGAGTGCCCCACGCATATCCATCCCGCGCTTTCTCCGGACTTTGTCCCGAGGCCTTCTGAGAGGAGGCTGAGACAGTGGTTCCCGCCGATTTCGCTGCGTTGCCGGTCCATTCAATCGCAGTGATGTACTGCCGTTTGAGCCAGTCACTGTAGGGAGTGTCCGGGCAGATGTCGCCGCAGAGATAATCATCAAACTCAGCGAAGCGCCTGAAGGTGTTCACCTTGTTGGTGAGTTCAGTCCCCGTGACGTTCTGGGCGTATTCGTCGATCACATATGCGTCATACGCGGAGGAAGTGTGCGGTCCTGTGTAGGCGCGGGTAGCCAGTTGACCGAACTTCGCTGCCGCCCAATGGTCGCTGTGGTCATAAGGGGTGGTGAAGTTGCCGGTCCAGTCCTGGGTACGGAACGTGGTGGGTTTGAAGTTGGCCACCAACCGGTTCAGTACGCTCTGCAATTGCGCTTTGGTGTACGTGGCAGATCCATCAACGGGGCGGATGGTGGAGATGCGACCGTCCCATAGTTTCAGGATGCTCTGGCCGTTGTAGCGGGTAGTGCCGTTCCCGTTGGGAAAGCCGTCCGGGAGCCGCAGGAACACCACCGAAACATTCGGAGCGGCAGTGAGAGTGTGAAGGGTTAGTGGACGCTCAGGAACTCCGGCATCGGAGGCCGTCCAAGCGTTGGCTACACCGGCCATCATGGCATAGCTGGACCGGATGCCGTCCTCCAGGCCGCCCCAGTAGGACTGCCCTTCACCGGCTTCCCCCGCGGTGATGTAGATGGTCTGGACGCAGCGCTTGGCCTGGATGTCCCGCATGAAGTCGGGGCTGACGAAGATTAGATCGTCGTCGGTGTGGGCGACTATCATCTGCGCCCCTCCGGTGCCAGGGCAGGGAGGTACGGCCGCCGAGGCGGGCATGGCCAGGCCGAAGACGAGGGATGAAAGGGCAACAGAAAGGCCCAGCAGGAATCCAACGATTCGCCGGGCTGGTGTGCGGGTGCTGACGAGCGGTAGTCGAGTATGAAGACTGGCGTATTTTGGACGGTCCACAACCATGCTCCTTGAGCAGATGTTGGGCCCCCCAGCCGGCAAACTTACGACGCCCCCGGGACGTCATGTCGGATGTAGTTACTCACTGCACCAACAGATGCCTGGTGTAAAAGCGATGCAGTGAGCGCTACTGTACTCCTGCCGAAGGGCCGTGGGTAGGGTTGCGGCAAACATCCACAAACTCCTTGAAGGGCAGCAAACGCCCGGCGTCGGACAACTGGGCGGCCTCCGGATGCCATTGAACCGACACCACCCACCGGGAAGGGTCTTCCAGGGCTTCCACGGTTCGGTCGTCCGCGATGGCAGTGACCAAGAGGCCTTCACCCACCCGGGAAACAGCCTGATGGTGTCCGGAAGCAATTTTGACGGTACTCCCATCGGGAGATCCGTACAGGCCTGCAGTCTTCGAGCCGGGCGTCAGGACCACGTCATGCCAAGCCCATTCGCCGGCCTCGGGATCGGCCGGGTCCAGGCTGCTGTGGTTCACTGCCGATGGCGCCATGTCCTGGATCAGCGTTCCTCCGTAGAGGACGTTCAGCAGTTGGTGGCCGCGGCAGATACCCAACAGCGGCAGGCCGGCGTCGATGGTTGCCCGGGCAACGTCCATGTCCAGGTGGTCCTGCTCAGGGTTCACATCGTAAAGGGACCCATCCGGGTCCTGCCCGTAAAGGCGTGGGTTGATGTCGCCGCCTCCCGGCAGCACCACGCCGTCGAGCGTTTGCATCTCCACGGCCAACCGTCCGGCGCTGTCCGCGGAAACCGGAGTCAGCAGCACAGGTTGTGCCCCAGCCTCACGCAACAGGTCCACGATGCAGGTGAAGAGCCGGTTGGCTTCACCCACGCGGGAATCGGGTGTGTCAGAACTGCTCAGACGTACCGGAACGCCGATGCGCGGACGAACAACTTCTGAACTCTTCATCCTTCATGATGCACCGTGCTGCAGCCGCGCACCCAAACACCCGGCCGCGGGGCCGACGCACCACTACGCTGAAACCATGAATCGCTCCGGAGCTTTGAACCCAAGTCCGCGAACGCTCGAGGTGGAAAGCGTGACCCATTTCCGCCGTCTGATCAGTGCTGGTGCCGGCTCCATGCACGGTTGGCATGCGCAGTCGTTGGACCTCCGAGGCCACTCACGGGAGCTCAAAGCCTTGGACCCCGAAGGCGCGATCTTTCTGGGCTGCACCTTCGATGCCGGGGTGGAGGAAAGCCTCCGACGGCGGGGAGCGCTCATTTTCCCCCAACTTCACAATGTGCCGTTCAACCCCTACCGAAGCGGTGTGTACACCGCCGGGGAACTGTACCCGGACATTTCCTCCACAGAATACGAGTCCACCTTCGACGCCCGCGTCTACCAATGGAGCATCCTGCCCGGGCAGCGGGGCAGCCTGGACGCCACACTCGCTGCAGCCCTCCACGACCATGCAATCGGCGACGCGCTCGACGAGTTGCTGGAGAAGGGCGAACTCTCCGGAACCAAATTGGTGGGGGTGATGGGCGGGCACGCAGCGCAGCGGGGCAGCAAGGAGTTCGCCGACGCCGCGCTGCTGGGACGGTTGCTGGCCCGGGCCGGCTTTACGGTCGCCACGGGTGGGGGTCCCGGCGCCATGGAAGCGGCCAACCTTGGGGCCTACTTGAGCGGACTGCCCGACGCCGACGCTACCGCCGCGCTTGAGGCGCTCGCCGCTGTGCCGGGATTCAGGCCCTCGGTGACGGCCTGGGCGCGGCAAGCAGCCGCCGTCGTCGAACGTTATCCGGACGGTACCCCGACCCTCGGTATTCCCACCTGGTTTTACGGCCACGAGCCACCCAACCTGTTCGCCACCCACATCGCCAAGTACTTCGCCAACGCCGTGCGGGAAGCCATCCTGTTGGAGCTTTGTACCGGTGGGATCGTGTTCCTCCCGGGTGCCGCAGGGACAGTGCAGGAGATCTTCCAGGATGCCTGCGAGAACTACTACGGGGCCCCGGAGACCATCACGCCCATGGTGTTGGTGGGTGGCGAACACTGGGAACGGACTTTTCCTGCCTGGCCCATGCTGCAGAGCCTCGCGGCCGGGAAGCCGATGGCGGAGAAGATCTTCCTGGTTGACACCGTGGAGGATGCCCTCGCAGTGGTTGCCAAATAGGTGGTTGCGGGATAGGTGGTTGCGGGATAGGACCCTAGAAGTCCTTGCTGCAAGGACCCGTGCCCAGCTGGGCCAATCCGGTGAGGTCACCGGCAGCGTATCCGCGCACCCAGGAAGCTTGATCGAACATGAGCTGCCGCGGATCGTCCACGTGGTCCAGGCCCAGGAGGTGCCCGAGCTCGTGCATGATCACAGCTATGCCGATTTCCTCCCCGCTGGGGGCGTTCACGATCTCAGCGAACTGAGGAGCATCCAAGGACACCGTCCCGGTGACATAGGCTTTGTAGCCGTTGCTGAGGCCAACGGAGGAACTACCGCCAAGGCCCACGGTCTGCCCGGTCAGGCGTGGCACCTGCTCAGGGGTGCTCCACGCAATGAGGACAGGGGCCCAACGGTCCCCGTACCTTTCGGGCTGGTACCCGGGCCTGGTGGGGGAAGGAACTTCGGAACTGGGGCCATCGTAGATGAACCTCAACCCCGTGGCTGCCCCGGCCTGTTCCACGGCCTCTTCCACCAAAGGCTGCCAGGAGGCCGGTGCGAGGTCCGAGTTCACCACGTAATGGATGGGCCTGCACGGTGAGTAGGTCAGCGGGGTTCCGTCTTCCTTGAGGGCCAGGAATTTGTACGAGGAACTGGTGCGTTTCAAAGGTGCCGGCGTCCCAAGCGGCGCGTCCGCCTCCTCAAGCCCCGGGACAGGGTCCAGACGCTGGCCGAACGGAACCAGCCCGGGCCTGGGTGCTTGGCTTTGCGAAGAGGACGGGCCATACAGCAACGGGCGGAGTTCGCCGCTGAAGTAGGCTCCCGCGCACACCAACGCGAGAACGCCGACAAGGAACATGATGGCCACAACGCTGCTGTGCTTGATCGGCGGCCTGACGGGGGGAGGCTCAGGAGGGCGCTGGAACTGCGGAAGGTACTGAGGGCGAGGGGGATCGGGGTCCGGCCACGTGGGCGACCCGTAAGGTTCCATGGAACCCCCTGACGTGAAGGCTGCGACGGGAGGTGGGGCGCCGCCGTCGGCCGTACTGGCCAGCATAAGTCCCGCTCCGCCGGGAGTCCATGGCCGAGATGCTCCACCAGCGAAAGGGGCCTAGATGTCCTTGCGGCAGGGCGCAGAGGCAAGAAGATGCAGGCCATTCAAGTCGCCCGCCGCGAGTCCGTCCGGAGCTCCGATTTCCGGGTACATCAGTTGGATCGGATCATCCACATGATCCAAACCCATTACGTGCCCCAGTTCGTGTTGCATGACTGCCAGGACGTAATCGGCCCCGCCGGGACTGGCAAGCAGTTCCGTTACCTGCGGCGTATCAAGCTCCAGGCTCCCGGTGATGTAACTTTTGGGACCGTTGTTCAGGGAGTACATGGTGCTGCCACCGGTCCCAATGACGTTCTCGGCCAGCGCAGGTGCTTCCACGGGCGTGGTCCACGAGATCAGCAGGGGAGCCCACCGGTCACCGTACTTTGACGGCTGATACGGCTCGCGCCGGTCAACAGGCAGCTCGTCCGTGGTGCCGTCGTTGATGAACTGGATACCGGTCGCTGCTGAAATATTTGCCAAGGCGGTGGCCAGCAAGGCATCGGAGCCATCAGGTGCGGTGGCATTGTTGACGACGTAATGCAGCGGACGGCACGGCGAATAACCTACCGGTGTGCCGTCGTCGTTGGTGGCCAGGAACTTATACGAATCGTTGGTGGTGCCGGGCGCTGACGGCGAGGCCAGCGGGGCATCCGCCTCTTCAAGTCCTGGCGGCGGCGCGTCCTGGACGCGCGGGGTTTCGGCACCGCCGGGCCCGCTCTGCGGGGCACCCGGAACGCTCAGGCCCGGGAACAGGGCGGTGATGCGGGGATCGCCCTGCAGGTACCCACTCACCAGAACAGCCACGACTGCGGCAAGACCGGCTATGAGGACGCCGCGGAGAACCAGCACCACTGTGCCACTGCGCCGGTGTTTTGGCACGCGCGTTATTTCCCGCTCCGGGTCCACGGTTCTCCATTCCTGATGCCCTGGTCACGCGGGGCAGCGCGGAGGACGAACCAACATTACGGTCTGCGGCCCGAGCCGTCCAAACTTGTGGGCCGTCCAAACTCACATGATGGTTGCTCCGAACACCAGGCCCAGTCCGTAGGTGGCAGCGGCCGCTCCCAGGCCGATGGCCAGCTGCCGCAGCCCGCGGCTCAGCGGTGACGTTCCGGACAGCAGGCCGACCACGGCGCCGGTGGCCAGGAGCGCCAGACCCACCAGAACCCCGGCCACCATCAAAGCTGCAATGCCGGTCATGCCGAAGATGAACGGGAGGATGGGCACGATGGCGCCCGAGGCAAAGAAGCAGAAGCTGGACAGTGCAGCGCCCCACGCCGAGCCAACGGATTCGTGCTCATCCGCGGGCGGTCTTTCAGGCTGCAAGGACAGGCTCGGATCGCAGTCGCAGCTGAACAATCCCATACGCTCGGCAGCGCGGTGCTCCGCAGCCTCGTGGGTCATGCCCCTGGCCAGGTACACCAGCACCAGCTCGTTGTGTTCTATGTCCAACGACGGCGCGGCCGTCAAGGTTGCCTGCGTGGGCAACGTGGCATTGAGGAGTTCCCGCTGGGAGCGGACCGAAACGTACTCGCCCGCACCCATGGACAGCGCACCGGCCAACAGACCTGCCACGCCACTCATCAGGACCACGGGGCTGGGCACGCCGGTTGCTGCCATGCCCATCACTAACGAAAGGTTGCTGACCAGGCCGTCGTTGGCACCAAAAACGGCGGCGCGGAAAGTCCCGGAGAGCCTGTTGCGACCACGCGTGGCCAGGCCCCGGACTACTTCTTCGTGGATTTGTTCATCGGCCACCATGGCAGGAGTTGCTGCAGGCTCTGTGCCATAGGGCGAACGGCCTTCGGCGCGCTGGGCCAACGCAAGCACAAAGACGGAGCCGAAGTTACGGGCAAGGAATCCCAGGAACTGGCTTCGGCTGGAAGCTGCTTTGGGCATTCCCGCGTGCTCACCAAGGAGCTTGAGCCAGTGGGCCTCGTGCCGGCCTTCCGCTTCGGCCAAGGCGAGCAGAATTTGGCGTTCCTCACCATCACGCCGCTGGGCCAGTTCGCGGTACACGGCGGCCTCGGCACGCTCGTCAGCCAGGTATTGGCGCCAGCGGCGGATGTCCGCGTTCGACGGCGGCGGGGGTTGGGTGCCAGCGTTTTCGGCGGCTGCTGATTCGGGGGTGGTGTCCGGAGTGTGGCTCGACGAACTGTGGGATTCCTGGTGCATCTGCACTTTGTCTCCTGTGCTGGGTGGGGTAGTTGCGGCCCCATTGCACGCTCAACGTTACCGCTTATTCGCAGGGATTTTTGGCTGGTATTCCTTAGCCGGAATGTTCGGTGCACCGTAATTTTCGGTGTTCCTTGACCGTTGCTTAGGCCGGTGCTCAGATGGAAGGACAGGGGATTGGGGTCCTCCCACTCCTGGATTCCTGCAGTCGGGTCAACGGGCTGAGCCGGCCCGTGAAAACCGGCCCACGAGACGGAGGTTGCACCATGAACACCACCGAATCACACGCCAACTACCAGGAACGGACCACCATCGAGTCCGACCCCGCCTACGACTACGCCGAGGACCAGGAAGTGGACCAGCCCTGGGTTGAGGAAGTAGACGCCCCCGACGACGACGAACGTGTGGTCCCCATCGACGAAACCGAAGAGTTCCGTGCGGACGACGAAGAAAGCTAGGCCGGATCCTCGCGACTGAGTGTGAACTGCCTTTGCGCACCGTCGCGCCTGCCCGCCGCGGCGACAGTCACCGTCAGCGTCCTTGACACTTCACACCAACGCGTTGGCCGGACCGCCTGGGCCAACGCCTGCGCGATCAATTGCGGGTGGGGATGCCGGAAGCGCCCGGTTCGGGCCGTGGCACCGTTCCCGGCAAGGATGGTCACCGCGCCCAGGAAGAGGTCGACGGCGGGAATCACCGCGACCGTGGGGGTCCCTGTTGTCTCTGTGGTGCTGGCTGTGGCCGGGGTGGTATCGCCTTGGTACGGCAAGGGACTGCTCCTTGGTGGAGTGCTCTTGCCCGCTCGGTTGTCTCTGGTCCGGGACGGGCCGCTTCCTCATCCGAACCACCCGTGAACATGGGGTTGGTGCGTGGCAAGTCGGAGCTTGGCGCCACATCTCTTGAAGCTGGGACCACCCTACCCCATTGCCAGGGGTACCCGTTGTGGGGCCTGGTGTGCGTGGTTGGGTGGGGTTTTGGGGCGCAGAGTGGGCCCCGCAAATGGGGGGTGTTTGTTGTGGGGCCTGGTGTGCGTGGTTGGGTGGGGTTTTGGGGCGCAGAGTGGGCCTCGCAAATGGGGTGTGTTTGTTGTGGGGCCTGGTGTGCGTTTCTCCGGGGGACAAAACAACGGCGGCGCCACTCCGGAAAGGGGTGGCGCCGCCGTCGAACTTTGCTTGTTTCTTTGTACCTGCCTACGGGGCAGGCGTGGTGAGCTCCTGCTCTGCCACGCGCGTGCCGGCAACCCGGTCCGTCCAGGCCTTCATCACTGCCGGATCGGTGGGCTTGCTGGCGAGCGAAACCACCACGTAAACCAAGGCCGAGGCGATCAGGCCGAAGTAGATGGGCTCATTGGCGTAGATGCCGTCCAAAGGGACCTCAGCATTGATCTCAAGGATGGTCATGGTCCCCAGGGTCACCACTGAACCCGCGGCCATGGACCAGGCTGCTGCGATGCCCGTTCCACGCTTCCACACCAGACCGCCGATGATGGCTACCAGCAGGCCGCCCACCAGGATGTCGTAAGCGATGGTCAACGCGGCCACCACGTCCTTGGTGGAGATGGCGATGATGATGGCCACCAGCCCCAGTCCGAGGACCCAGTAACGGTTTGCCCTGACGTCGTGCTCAGGGTTGTCAGAGTCCGACGTGTCTATCTTCTTGCCAAACCAGCTGGCAACAAAGGGCATGACGTCGGCACGGGCAACGGTTGCCGCAGCGATCAACGCGCCGGACGCCGTGGACATCATGGCGGCCACGGCGGCAGCAAGCACCAGGCCGCCGATGCCGATGGGCAGGAGCCGGGTAGCGACCTCAGCGTAAACGTCGTCCTTGGCAGCGATTTCGACGCCGGAGAGTGCAACGCTGGCCGCCATGCCGATCAAGGCACCTGCGAAGCCGTAAAGAATGCAGTAGACCCCTGCAGTGGCGCCACCCCACCGGGCGACGGTGGGGGTCTTGGCGGTGAACACGCGCTGCCAGATGTCCTGGCCGATCAGGAGTCCCAGTGTGTAAACGACGAAGTAGGTGATGATCGTCTGGAGGCCGATGCCGCCGATGTCGAAGAAGCTCTCATCCACGCGGGCGCGGATGCCATCGAGGCCACCTGCAGCGTTCAGGGCGAAGGGAAGCATCAGGAAGAAGATTCCCACTGTTTTGATGACGAACTGGACCTGGTCGGCCAGGGTAATGGACCACATGCCGCCGATAGTGGAGTAGACCAGCACGATTGCACCGCCGATAGCGATGGCGAGCCACCGCTCCCAGCCGAAGAGGACCACGAAGATGGTGGCGTAAGCGCCGGTGGACGTGGCACAGAGCATGAGGGTGTACGCCAACATGACGATGCCCGAGGTCTGGGTTGCCGTGCTGCCGTAGCGAAGGGTCAGCATCTGGGAGACCGTGTAGATCTTCAGCTTCTGGATGGTCCCGGCAAACAGGAGGCTGAGCAGCAGCACGCCTGAGCCGATTGCCACCACAAGCCACATGCCGGAGATGCCGAACTTGTAGCCGAGGCCGACGCCGCCCACGGTGGATGCGCCACCAAGAACCACTGCAGCCATGGTGCCGGTGTAAAGGAAGGGTCCCAGGCGGCGGCCGGCCACCAGGAAGTCGCTGTTGTTCTTGGTGCGGGACTTGCCCCACCAGCCGAATGCCAGCATGGCGAGCAGGTACACCACCACGATTGCGATGTTTATAGCCGATGATTCCATGAACGGTCCTTGGAGCTGATGCACAGAGGTTGGGGTTTTCGACGATACTCCTGCGAAGCGACGAAGTCTCTGTGCTGACGATTGGAGATTGGGGATGTGTTGTGTGCCTCACAGACAACACTTGTTGCCTATGAGGATATGTTGTGATGGGAGTAACAGTCAAGATCCTTTGGTCATGCTTCCGCGTATTCTGGCGCTCTTGGCCTGTCTCCCGGCTACTATTGCTCCAATGACAGGGCCACATGACAGGCCTGAAAGGTTCGTGAATGAAGGCTCTACCCGTTGAACCGAGCAATGTGCCAGTTGCCATCGGTTCCAGAATCCGCGCAGCCCGGCAGGCGCAGCGCCTCACCATTGAGCAAGTGGCCGATGCCACCGGACTGACCAAGGGCTTCCTTAGCCGTGTGGAGCGGGACCTGACATCGCCGTCGGTCGCTTCCTTGGTGACTCTGTGCCAGGTGCTGTCTGTGTCCGTGGGCGATTTGTTCGCGGCGCCGGAGACACACCTGACCAAGCGCGACGACGGCCCCCGCATCTCCCTGGGTGGCCAGGGCATTGTGGAGCGCTTGTTGACCGCCCGCTCCGAGCGTCGCTTACAAATCCTGCAGGCAACCATCGAGCCACGTGGCCGCGGGGAAAATGAGCTCTACGCAGTGGACTGCGACGTGGACGTACTCCATGTGGTCAAGGGCCGGATCAAGCTCATCCTGACCAACGAGGAGTACGACCTCGAAGAAGGGGACACGCTCTCCTTCCCGGGCCGCGAACCCCACACCTGGATCAACCCCACAGATGAAACCGTCGAGGTGTTGTGGGTGCTGGTGCCGGCAGCCAGCCGCTAGTTCCTGGCGCCCCGCGAGGTGACAGTTAGTGCCAATGTTTCGGGGAAACATTGGCACTAACTGCAGTCTCGGCGGGCGGAAGCCGCGCTCAGCCCACGTGCACCCATGGTCGGCGCGTGATGTCCGGCTCGGCTTCCCTCAATACTTCGCGGGTTACCGGTGCGATCTCTCCCTCGCCGAAGAACAGGAACTTGCTGAGGTTGGAGATCGGGTTGCCCTCGGTCCACCGGAAGTAGATGTGGGGCATGAACCCTGTGACGTCCCGGATGTGGAGGAGCACTGCGGCCACGGTGTTGGGCACGTTGTTGCTGTGCACCTCCAGGATTTTGAACCCATGCCTGAGTTTGCCTACAACCTGGAGTTCCTGCTCGAAGTCCGAGCTGTCGTCCACAATGACCTCGATGAAGACGGCGTCGCAGTCAACGGGCAGATGGCTGGCCTGCTGGGCGTGTTGGAGCTTTTCCCGGTATCGGCTGGCGCTGAGGTGTTTTGGCTCGTGGGCGATGATGCGAACGGGCCCATCGGAAGCGTTTGCAGCGAATTCGAGGGCTTTCTCGTCCATCTTGATGTGAGTGGCCCGGAGTTCGAAAGCGCGCCGCATGCGGGAGATGAAACTGACCACCATGATGGCCAGGATGAAGAGGGCGGCAATCTTGAGGCCGTCGGGGCGTTCGATCGAGTTGACCACGGTGGTGTAAATGAAGACGAGGGAGATCAGGCCGAAGCCAATGACCTGTGCGCGTTGTTTCTTTCTCCGTGCGGACAGGGTTACCGCGATGGAGGCTGAGGTAATGAGGACCAGGACGCCAGTGGCATAGGCGCCGCCTTGGGCGTTGACGTCGGCCTGGAAAATGATGGTCACAATGAAAGCGATGACCGTGAAGACCAGGACCAGGGGGCGGAGTGCCCGTGCCCATGCCGGTGCCATGCCGTACCGGGGCAGGTAGCGGGGGACGAGGTTCAGCAGACCGGCCATGGCGGAGGCGCCGGCAAACCAAAGGATGGCGATGGTGCTGACGTCATAGATGGTTCCGAAGCCGTCGCCGAGGAATTTGTGCGCGAGGTAGGCGAGTGCGCGGCCTTCGGCTTTGCCGCCGTCCTGGAATTCGGCGGCGGGAATCAGCATGACGGTGGTGAAGCTGGACGTGATGAGGAACGAGCTCATGATGATGGCCGCGGTGGTGAGGAGCTTGTGGGCACCTTTGATCCGGCCTGTGGGTTTGGCATCGGTGTCTGTGGGGTGGCCCTTGATTTGGGGCATGACGGCGACGCCGGTTTCGAATCCGGAGAGTCCAAGTGCCAAACGGGGGAAGACCAGGAGTGCCAAGGCGATCATCATGATGGGATCGCCATGGGAGGTGGTGAGCGCGGTCCACCAATCGGTAATGACACCGGCTTCGGTGAAGAGATGGGTCATGGACACCACGATCACCACAAGGTTCAGCGCGAGGAACGCTGCCACCAGTACTACGGCCACGTTGATGGCTTCCTTGAATCCGCGCAGGAAGACGATGCCGAGTCCTGCGATCAAGGCGATGGTGATGACCACTTGCTGGCCTTCGAGGAAGTGCGGGGCGAAGGGGTTCTCGATGAGGTGGGCCGTGGCATCGGCGGCTGAGAGCGTGATGGTGATCATGAAGTCCGTGGCTGCAAACCCCAAGAGGGCAAGGACGAACAGCTTGCCGCCCCATCGTGGCAGCAGGCGTTCCAGCATGGCGATTGATCCTTCGCCGCGCGGGCTTTCTTTGGCAACGCGCCGGTAGACGGGCAGCGCGCCGGCCAGGGTAGCGAACACGAGGAGCAACGTGGCCAAGGGCGACAACAAACCTGCAGCAAGTGCGGCAATGGCCGGCTGATAACCAAGGGTGGAGAAGTAGTCCAGGCCGGTGAGGCACATGACCTTCCACCAGGCCTGCGGTTTGTGGGAGTCTGTCGGTTTCCCGTGGGGGCCCTGCCGCTTGCCTGAGGTGTCCGGCATTCCTTCGAGCAGCCACGACTTGAGGTTGAAGGAGTGCTTTGGCCGGTCGGCCGGGTCGGCCGGAGGCCTCGTCAGGGTGGTCACGTTGTCCTTTCGCGCAGCACGGTGCTGCTTCCGTTAGGAGCGTATGGCCGCCGTCGACGCCGGGACCCCGGTTTTTATGGAATCTTTACGCCTGCTGTGACCGGCATCTCATGCCCCTTTCAGTAATCTGATTTGTAAACAGGTGATGCATATTAGGAAACTTCGAGTGTATGATGGGTGTCACAGCTAGTGACTCAATCGCCCCATGATTACAAGGAGTGGCATATTTTGGAAGAGCTCCGTATTGAAGCCAACGGGAACCTCGGCCCCATCGATTCGTCCCGCATCCCGCGCTACGCCGGTGCCGCCACCTACGCCCGCCTGCCCCGCCTGGACCAGGTTGCCAAGGCCGACGTCACGGTTGTCGGCGTCCCCTTCGACTCGGGTGTTTCCTACCGTCCCGGCGCGCGCTTCGGTGCCAATCATGTGCGCGAGGCCAGCCGCTTGCTGCGCCCGTACAACCCGGCCTGGGACGTTAGCCCGTTCGAGAACATCCAGGTTGCCGACGCCGGCGACATGGCCGTGAACCCGTTCAACATCAACGAAGCCATTGAGACCATCCAGCAGAACGCCTTGGACCTCACGGCCAACGGCAGCAAGCTGGTCACCCTTGGTGGCGACCACACCATTGCCCTGCCCCTCCTCCGCGCAGCAGCCGAACGAACCGGCGAGCCCATTGCCATGCTCCACTTCGACGCCCACCTGGATACCTGGGACACCTACTTCGGTGCCGAGTACACGCACGGCACCCCCTTCCGCCGCGCTGTGGAAGAAGGCATCCTGGACACCGAGGCCATCAGCCACGTGGGTACCCGCGGCCCGCTGTACGGCAAGAAGGACCTCGACGACGACCACCGCTTCGGCTTCGGAATCGTCACCTCCGCAGACGTCTACTACCAAGGCGTCCTGGAGACGGTGGCCAAGATCCGGGACCGCATTGGCAACCGTCCGCTGTACATCTCCGTGGACATTGACGTCCTGGATCCGGCGCACGCACCCGGCACCGGCACTCCCGAGGCCGGCGGTATCAGCAGCCGCGAGCTCCTCGAAATCATCCGTGGCTTCCGCGGCATGAACCTTGTTGGCGCGGACATCGTTGAGGTTGCTCCGGCTTACGACCACGCAGAGATCACGGGCGTCGCAGGCAGCCACGTAGCCTACGAGCTCGTGACCCTCATGGCGGACAACGCCGTCGAAGGCGACCGCCAAGGTGCCCCGAACGGCTACGCGCAGCAGGCGCTCGGCGCTCGCATCGCGGAGCTCGCACAGGCAACCGGAGCAACCGGAGACCAGCGATGATCGACTTCGATCCTGGCACAGCAGCTCCCACGAAGGGGACTAACCAGCGCAACGGTGGGGACCTCGTCGTCGAGACCCTTGAAGCGCTGGGCGCGAAGACTGTTTTCGGCATCCCGGGCCAGCACGCTCTCGGGCTGTTCGACGCCATGGGCCGCGGCAATCTGCACTTCGTGTCTTCCCGCGTGGAGAACAACTCGGCGTTCGCCGCGGACGGCTACTCCCGTGCCACGGGTGAGGTGGGTGTGCTGTTCCTGTCCACCGGGCCGGGTGCGCTGACGTCCTTGGCCGGTCTGCAGGAGGCTTACGCCACGGGCGTTCCCATGGTGGTTGTCGCCAGCCAGATCCCGCTCGATGGCCTGGGTGCGCGTCGCAAGGGCATGCTGCACCAGCTCGATGACCAGAAGGCCTCGGCCGCGAACGTCACCAAGAGCCAGCGACTGATCCAGCACGCTTCCGGTATCCCATCCGCCATCCAGGACGCCTGGACCGAGGCGATTTCCTCGCCGCAGGGCCCTGTCTGGATCGAAATTCCGCAGAACGTCCTGCTGGATCCCATCATGGTGCCCCCGGTGGAGGATGCGCTGGCTGAGGCGTTCGACAACCCGCCGCGCGTGGAGTTGATCCGCGAAGCGGTGAAGTGGCTTTCGACGGCGGAACGTCCGGCGATCATCGCAGGCGGCGGTACGCGTCGTGGCCGGGCTGAGAAGTCGTTGCTCTCGATCGCTGAGCAGCTGCGCGCCCCGGTGATCTGCACTCCCGGTGGCAACGGTGCGTTCCCGTGGACCCACGAACTTTCGTTGCAGTCGTGGATCGAGGACCGGTACATGACCGATGTCCTGGAAGACGCCGATGTCCTGATCGTGATTGGCTCCTCGTTGGGTGAAGTGACCTCGAACTACTTCACGTTCGAACCCCGCGGCCGGATCATCCAGATCGACGCCGAACCCCGGGTCCTGGAATCCAACCGCCCGGGTTTGGGCATCCGCGCCGACGCCGGGCAGGCACTTGCCGCGTTGGACGAAGCCCTCGCCGCAGCAGGTGCAGCGGACGCAACACGGCGTGATTGGCACGGCACCAGCCCGGAAGACGTGGTCAAGGAATCATTGGCCAAGGTCACGGCCCGGCTTGAATCCCAGGACCTGGCCAAGGAACTGAAGTTCATGGCCGACATCCGCGAGGCTGTTCCGGCCGACATGCAAACGTTCTGGGACATGACCATCTCCGCGTACTGGGGCTGGAGCTGCTGGGACGCCCGGCAGGGCCAGTTCCACTCCGCCCAGGGCGCCGGTGGCCTCGGTTATGGTTTCCCGGCAGCCATCGGTGGGGCCGTGGGCCTGGAGACCACGGGCAAACCCGGCCGTGTGCTGGCTGTGTCCGGTGACGGTTCTTCGATGTACTCCATCTCCGAGCTCGCCACGGCCAAGCAGCATAACGTCCCGGTCACCTGGCTGATCGTGGACGACGGCGGCTACGGGATCCTGCGCGAGTACATGGTGGGTGCCTTCGGCCAGGCCACGGCCACCGAGCTCGCCCGCCCCGACTTCGTGAAGCTCGCCGAGTCCTTCGGCGTCCCGGCCCGCCGGGTGGCCCCCGAAGAAGTGGGGGACGCGCTCAAGGCGTCCTTCGAAGCCGACGGACCCAACGTCGTCGTGGTTGAAACGCTGCTGAAGATGTTCGGGCCCACGCACCTGGACGACTAAGCGCGCCAAGCAAGCAGCCCCCGCACGGGTACTCCGTGCGGGGGCTTTCTGCGTTGTGAGGCCCGCTCTGCGCCCTATTCCTCGGAAATAGGGCGCAGAGCGGGCCCCGCAACGCCCATGCACACCCACTCTTTAGTTTCCCAAAGCAATCACTTTGAGTTATAGTTGCTTTAGGCAAACAAAAAGAGGGGTGTCTTCCATGTCCGTTGGTTCTGCCACGGCAACCGATCTTGTGCATCAAATCTTCGATCTCCAGCGCACATTGCGCTGTGTGGTGACCGCCCACATGTCCCGCGTTCCCGACGTCGGAATGGCGGTGCAAGGGGTGATGCGCTTCATCGGCGAGGGAGAGAGCCGCGCAACGCATCTGGCCACGCGGCTCGGTGTCAGCGCTCCGGTCCTCAGCCGGCACATCAGTGAACTCGAGGAACTCGGCTTCGTGGTCAGGCGGCCGGACCCAGCGGACGGCAGGGCCCAACTCCTCGCACTGACGGAGAAAGGCTCCGCGAAACTGCGCGAATTTGAAGAACAACGCAGCGTGAGACTGCGCGATTACCTGGCGGATTGGAGCGAGGCAGACGCCCTCGAGGCCTCTCAGGTGATCAACAAACTCACGGAGTCCCTCAAGGACTCAATCCGGGCAACGGCGGCCGGCTCCATCACAACAAACCAGACAGCTTAGGAGCCCACGCATGGCTACACCAGTACAAAACTCCAAGGCGGTGGACGCCTCAGTCACCGCGCACAAGGCCGCCGCGCCCATGACGCACCGGCAAATCATGGAAGCCCTCACCGGCCTCCTCGCGGCGTTCTTTACGGCGATCCTCAGCAGCACCATCGTCGCCAACGCGCTGCCCACCATCATGTCCGAGCTCAAGGGCACGCAAACCGACTTCGCGTGGGTCATTACGGCCGCGCTGTTGGCGAACGCTGCCACCACGCCCATCTGGGGCAAGCTGGCGGACCTCTTCGACAAGAAACTTCTTGTCCAGCTGAGCATTATCATCTTCGTGGCCGGTTCCGTCATGGCCGGCCTGTCCGAAACCATTCCGCTGCTGCTGACCGCCCGCGTCATCCAGGGCGTGGCCATGGGTGGCCTCACCGCTTTGGCGCAAGCGATCATCGGCTCCATGATTCCGCCCCGTGATCGCGGCAAGTACTCGGGCTACATGGGTGCGGTCATGGCTGTCGGTACAGCCGGCGGCCCGCTGCTGGGCGGCTTCATCGTTGACAGCCCGCTGGGATGGCGTTGGACGTTCTTCGTCTGTGTTCCCTTGGCTGTTGTGGCACTGATCCTGCTCCAGATCACCCTCAAGATCGAACACATCAAGCGCCCCGCCAAGATCGACTGGCTCGGTTCCATCCTTCTGACGTCCGGCGTGAGCCTGCTCCTGATCTGGGTTTCCTTCGCCGGCAACCCTGACTACTACGACTGGTTCTCCTGGCAGTCCGCCCTGATGGTGGGCGGCGGCGTGGCACTGCTTGCGGTATTGGTCTACGTGGAAACCAAGGTGGCCCAGCCCATCATTCCGCTCAAGATCATCTCCGAGCGCACCACGGCCTTGGCTATCCTGGCCTCTGTTGCCGTTGGTATCGCCATGTTCGGCTCCTCAACCTTCCTGGGTCAGTACTTCCAGGTGGCACGCGGCGCCACTCCCACTGAGGCCGGCCTGCTGACGCTGCCCATGATCGCGGGCAACCTGATCGGCTCCGTGGCCTCCGGTATCCTCATCAGCCGTTTCGGTAAGTGGAAGAGGTTCCTGATTGCAGGCTCCGTCCTTCTCATTGGCGGCCTGGCGTTCGCAGGAACCATGGATCACACCACTGAATTGTGGATCGTGGCGATCTACACCGGCGTGTTCGGCCTCGGCCTGGGCATGCTGATGCAGAACCTCGTGCTGGCCGTGCAGAACACCGTCCAGTCCAAGGACATCGGAACTGCCAGTGCCTCTGTGGCGTTCTTCCGCTCGGTGGGTGGCGCGATTGGCGTCTCCGTGCTCGGTGCCATCATGTCCACGCATGTGAAGGACCTCGCCGTTGAAGGCATGGCCGCAGCCGGAATTCCCGTCCAGGGCGGCGCATCCGGGGCCAGCATGGACCTTGCCGATATGCCCGCTCCCGTCGCTGAGATCATGCGTGCCGCCTACGGCGACGCAACTGCCCAGATCTTCCTCATTTCCGCGATCATCAGCGTGGTGGCCCTCTTGTCAGTGCTGTTCATCAAGGAGCGTCCACTGCGCCGCACGGTTGATGCTGCTCCCGAGAAAGAGCTCATTGCCACGGCCTCCGGAGACGCTGGAATGTCACTGGATACCTCGTCCCTGGACACAGTAGAAGCGGACGACGACGGCGCACGCGGCCTGGCTGCCCACCCTCCCGTTTCGGTGGGCGGACGGCAGGTGCCGGCGGGGGATCGGGGCCTTCCGCGCACCGAACGCCCAGCCTCCAGCCCGGAGTCGGGATCCGATCTTGACCTCGAGTTTGCACGGATCCTTACCCAGGAACGGCCTCACGGTACCGCTGATGTGAAGGAAGTCCAGGAGCAGTTGTCGCGGACGCAGTACGTTCTGGCAGAACAGCAGTTACAACTGAGCCGGGCCAACGTGGAACTGCAGGCAAGGTTGCGGGAGCAACAGACAATTGCCGAGCAGCAGGCCCATACTGCTGAAGAGCTCGCTGCTCTCCGGAAGGAACTCAAGCGCGAACGCAGGCAGCAGGAACGCATGGCGTTACTGCTCCTCCAAGGCGTTGAAGCACGTTCGGATCACGGTAAACACGCGGGCTAAGTCCACGCACGGGAAAGCGCCGGTTGGGAAACCAGCCGGCGCTTTGCTGTGCTGTCTGCCTCAACGGGAGCGTTCACGGCGCATGAACTACTCCGCTGGGATGATCTTTTGCGTAAGTTGTTTCGCCGGGGCAACGGATTTCGTAGAGTAGGGAGGCTAATACTGTCAGCCCCGGCTGCGACACTTCTCTTATCTCATTCACGCACTCTTTCTAAGGACCCGTGGGCATGCTTGTCACCCTTATACGGCGCTACTCCAAGCCGTATTTGCCGCAGATTGTGGCCGTGCTGATTTTTCAGCTGGCGTCCACCATCGCCACGCTCTACCTCCCCAGCCTCAACGCCAGGATCATTGATGAGGGAGTTTCCCGTGGAGACACTGACTTCATCTGGCAGACCGGTGCGCTCATGCTCGCTGTTGCCCTTGGGCAGGTGCTCACTGCCATCATCGCCGTGTACTTCGGCTCCCGCGTCGCAATGGCCATCGGCCGGGACCTGCGCCGCAGCGTCTTCAGGCAGGTCAGCAGCTTTTCCGCCCAGGACGTCAACACGTTCGGCGCTCCCACTCTGATCACCCGCGGCACCAATGACGTCCAGCAGGTACAGATGCTGGTGCTCATGGGCCTGAACTTCATGGTTTCCACGCCCATCATGTGTGTTGGCGGCATCATCATGGCGCTCCGTGAGGACCTTAGCCTTTCCTGGCTGGTCTGGGTTTCCGTCCCTGTCCTGGTGGCCGTCGTGGGCTACCTGGTAGTCCGTCTCATGCCTCTGTTCCGATCCATGCAGACCAAGATTGACGCCATCAACGGCGTGCTGCGCGAGCAGATCATCGGTATCCGCGTGGTCCGTGCTTTCGTCCGTGAGCCTCACGAGGCCAGGCGATTCGGGGACGCCAATGAAGATCTCACCGCAGTATCGGTCAAGATCGGCAACCTGTTCGTCCTGATGTTCCCTGCCATCGGCATGATCCTGCACCTGTCCACCGCAGCCGTCCTGTGGTTCGGCGGCCAGCGGGTGGACTCCGGAGAGATGCAGGTTGGCGCGCTCACTGCCTTCCTTCAATACCTGCTGCAGATCCTGATGGCCGTCATGATGGGCACGTTCATGGCCATGATGATTCCCCGCGCGTCCGTCTGTGCAGACCGCATCGGCGAGGTCCTCGACGTCGAGCCTTCCATCCATAACCCCACCTCACCGGTGGTGCCGGCCGAGAAGAAGGGACGTGTGGAGTTCCGCGACGTCACGTTCAAGTACCCCGGTGCCGAGGCGCCGGTGCTGAGTAACATTTCCTTCACCGCCGAGCCCGGCAAGACCCTGGCCATCATTGGCTCCACGGGCGCCGGCAAGACCACCTTGGTCTCTTTGCTGCCGCGGCTTTACGACGTCGCCTCCGGTGACGTCCTGCTCGACGGCGTTCCGGTCACCAAGATGGACGCGTCGGAGATCACCAGCCGGGTATCTGCGGTTCCGCAGAAGCCGTACTTGTTCTCCGGGACCATCGAGCACAACCTGCGCTTCGGCAAGCCGGACGCAACGGACGAAGAACTCTGGGATGCGTTGGAGACGGCGCAGGCCAAGGGCTTCGTGGAAGAAAAGTCATCCGGCTTGAACCGGCGCATCGCCCAGGGTGGTACCAACGTCTCCGGCGGCCAGCGCCAACGGCTGTCCATTGCCAGGGCGTTGGTGACCAAACCGAACGTGTACTTGTTTGATGACTCTTTCTCCGCGTTGGACGTCGCTACCGATGCCAGGCTGCGCAAGGCTTTGAAGGCCAAGACCCGGGACGCCACGGTGATCATCGTGGCCCAGCGCGTCTCAACCATCGCTGACGCGGACGAGATCCTGGTGCTGGATAACGGCAGGATCGTTGACCGCGGAACGCACGACGAACTCTTGGAGACATCACCCACCTACCAGGAAATCGTTGAATCCCAGCTGAGCGTGGAGGAAGTGGCATGAGCGAGCAGAACCAGCAAAAGAAGCGTGGCTGGGCTGCCAAGGCTCAAGCCGCGAAGGATGCCAAGGCGACAGCCGAAGCTGAGGTAGCAACCGAAGCGCTCGACGACGAGGACTTCGTCGAAGAGGAATACGTCCCCTCCGAAGCTGATGGCGGCATGTTCGGTGACGTCCCGGCAAAGAAGGCCAAGGAGTTCTGGCCGTCCGCCAAGCGACTCATGGGCCTGCTGAAGCCCGAGGCCGTGGGCGTGTACATCGTGATCGGCCTCGTTATTGTCTCGGTGGTCCTCAACGTCATTGCTCCCAAGGTTCTGGGCAGCGCCATGGACGTGATCTTCGGTGGCGTTATGGGCAAGCAAATCCCGGAAGGGGTTTCCCAGGAACAGTTCGTGGAGCTCATGCGCCAGCAGGGCCAGGGCAACTTTGCGGACATGGTGTCCAAGATGGAACTCACCAACGGGATCGACTTTCCCAAGCTGACGTTCCTGATTTCCATCGTGCTCCTCATGTACTTTGTGGCCAACATCTTCCTGTGGGCACAGGGTTGGTTGCTCAACAGGATCGTCATGCGGGTCATCAAGCAGCTCCGCAATGACGTCCAGGCCAAGCTCAACCGGCTCCCGTTGAACTACTTTGATACCCGCCAACGTGGCGACATCCTGTCCCGCGTGACCAACGACGTCGACAACGTTCAGCAAGGCCTCCAGCAGGCGTTCTCCCAACTGGTCAGCTCAGTACTCACTGTCCTGGGCATCACGGTCATGATGTTCATCGTGTCCTGGGAGTTGGCGCTGATTGCCTTGATCGCGCTGCCGTTGTCCGGCATTGTGGCGGGCGTCATCGGTGCCCGCAGCCAGAAGCTCTTCGCAGCACAGTGGAAGAACACCGGCGCACTGAACGGCCAGATCGAGGAATCGTTCTCCGGTCACGACCTCGTGAAGGTCTTCGGGCGCGATGCCGACATGCTGAAGCGTTTCGACGAGAAGAACGAGGAACTCTACAAGGCCTCCTTCGGTGCGCAGTTCGTGTCCGGCGTGATCTTCCCGGCCATGAACTTCGTGTCCTACCTTTCGTACGTCGGCATTGCCGTGGTGGGTGGCCTTCGTGTTGCCTCGGGCTCAATGAGCTTGGGCGATGCCACCGCCTTCATCCAGTACTCGCGTGAATTCACCCAGCCGCTGGGTCAGATTGCCGGCATGGCCAACATGCTGCAGTCCGGCGTTGCTTCAGCAGAGCGCGTCTTCGAGTTCCTGGATGCTGATGAAGAAGTTGAAGAGACCGGTACCCGCCACCTGCCCTCCAAGACCGACGGCCACGTTGAGTTTGACCACGTCTCGTTCAGCTACGTGGAGGACAAGCCGCTCATCGAGGACCTGTCCTTTGCTGCGCAACCCGGTCATACCGTCGCGATTGTTGGCCCCACCGGTGCCGGCAAGACCACCTTGGTGAACCTCGTGATGCGTTTCTACGAGCTCAACTCCGGCCGGATCACCTTGGACGGCGTGGACATCAAGGACCTCAGCCGCGCTGAACTGCGGTCCAAGGTGGGCATGGTGTTGCAGGATGCCTGGCTCTTTGGCGGGACCATCTACGACAACATCAAGTACGGCAACCTGGACGCCACCGAGGATCAGATCATGGAGGCGGCCAAGGCCACCTACGTGGACCGCTTCGTGCGGGCGCTCCCGGACGGTTACCAAACCATCATCGACGAAGAAGGCAACAACGTCAGTGCCGGTGAAAAGCAGCTCATCACCATCGCCCGTGCGTTCGTGTCAGATCCTTCGCTGCTGATCCTGGACGAAGCCACGAGCTCCGTGGATACCCGTACCGAGCTGTTGCTGCAGAAGGCCATGGCTGCGCTCCGAACGGACCGGACGAGCTTTGTGATCGCCCATCGCCTGTCCACCATTCGCGACGCCGACACCATTCTGGTGATGGAGAACGGCAAGATCGTGGAACAGGGCAACCACAATCACCTGCTCACCCTGCAGGGTGCGTACTACCGGTTGTACATGTCCCAGTTCGCTGGTGAGGAAGAAACCGCAGTGGACGACTCGACGGCGGTGCACAGCTGAGCGCGGATTCACTGAGCACCGGAGTGAACACCCGGGATTCCTTGTCACCCCGGCGCATTGAGGTCCTCGTGCCCATGCGCTGGGGTGACATGGACGCCTACGGACACATCAACAACGTGCAAATTGTCCGCATGCTCGAGGAAGCCCGCATCGCAGCCTTCGGGCCACCGCGCGGTGCGGGCCTACCCGGCGTGGAACCACCGGCTGCCCTGTTCAACGACGTTGAGGAGGGCACTATGACCCTCGTTGTGGAGCATAAGGTCCGGTACGTCCGGACGCTTGAATATCGCAACATCCCGGCCGTCGTCGAAATTTGGGTCGGTGCCATCAAGGGTGCCAGCTTCGATCTCCACTACGTCATCAAGGACCCTGTCACCCGGGAGGACTGCGTCAAAGCCAGCACGCACCTGGCCTTCGTCGCCGAGGCCACGGGGCGGGTCCTGAGGCTCACGCCGGAGCAAAAAGAAAAGCTGGAGAAGTACCAGGCCTGACCCCGGCGGCCCGTAGAGTTTCAGCATGAAACTTGAAATTGCCGTGGTCAGCGCTGCGGGTGCAGGTACAGCCGCCGCCGAAGGAGCCCACCGGGTGGAACTCTGCAGCAGCCTTGAACTGGGAGGTATTACCCCCAGTCAAGGTCTCATGGAAGCCAGCATGGAGCATGTGGACGGGCGTTTGGAGATTCATCCGCTGATCCGCTCCAGGCCGGGTGATTTCCAGTACTCTGCATCGGACGTGGACACCATGGTGCATGAAATCCGGCATCTGCTGGCCCAGGGAGCACGCGGAGTTGTGGTGGGGGCACTCACTGCGTCAGGTGACGTGGATGTTCCGGCGCTACAGCGCCTGGTGGCCTCCGCCAAGGATGCCAACCCGGACGCCGAGCTCACTTTCCACAGAGCCATTGACCAGTCACGAGACCCCTTCGCAACCTTGGATGAATTGCTGGATCTGGGCTTCACCAGGGTCCTCACCTCGGGGCATCAGGCAACGGCGGGCGCTGGCATGGACACGTTGACCACCATGGTGGAACGTGCCGGGGAAGCCCTGCAGATCATGGCCGGTGGCGGACTGACCGTGGACGACTTTCCCGCGATGCACAAGGCAGGCCTGTCAGCCGTTCATCTCTCGGCCAAGAAGACGGTCTCCACCCTCAGCAGGGGCGCCATCTCCCTCGGTGCCCAGGACGGCAGCGATCCCACAGCGTACTCCGTCACCGATCGCGAAGTAGTTCGGGCGGCCAAGGCGATGGTGAACGCACTTAGTCTCGCAATGCCCCGTTAGCCCCTGCCGTCCAGCTTTTGGACGGGCAAATTCCAGTGATCGCGGATCGTAATGACCCTTTACGATTCCGCGGAACGCCGGGATGATGTAAGGATTCACCAACTCGGTGAAGAGCCCCGGAAGCTACCTTCAGGAGACCCAGCGATGCCGCTGCCCTCGCCAGTTTCACCGGCCGTCATTTCCCGTCCCGCACCCAGCGCAAACAGCACCCCAGCCAAGGGCCACCCGGAGGTGGAATGCGGCGTCGGAACCTGGGACAAACTGCTCTACGGAAATCACCGGTTCGTCATTGACGTCCAGACGGACGAAGCACGAGGCAGGCCGACGGGCACTGCCCACGCCCACAGGGTGGTGCTTCCCTGGCGCCGGCAGGACACAGAGCCGGCAACCGTGGATGTGATCGTCGTTTCCGGGAGCACCGGAACACGGGTCCGGAACGTGATCGTTGAAGAGGTCACGAGGGAGTCCGGATCCCTCGTCTTCGAGGCCATCGACGGCCCTGGCACCTACTTCGTCTACTACCTGCCCTACGCCATGCTGGGGAAACCCCACTATCCACAAGCGAAGTACCTCCCGCATCGTCCTGCCGCAGACCCGGCCTGGGCCGCCGTCGTCGGGGGTTCTGCCTGGGCACACGGAGCGCAGGCCGGGCTGCCCACCGCAAGAGTGCTCCGCTATGAGGCAGCAAGTGAACGCGACTCGTTCGCTCCAATGAACTTCACTGCCCGCGCAGAGGAGCTGGAACATTTCCGTTCGCTCTACGCCGGAGAGGCGTTCCTGGTATTCCCCGAGGACCGGCTGAACCCTGTCTCCATGCACTCGGAGCTGCCGGCGCACTGGGTGATCGACGGGCCCTCGAACAGCTTCCACGGGACTGCACTGGCCGGCGAGGACTATGTGGTCCAGCTGGGGCTTTACGCGCAGAAGGAGCTCGAGGACGTCTCCGTCCATGTGGTCTCCCCGGCCGGCGGGCACTGCGTCAACACTGATGGCGTGGATCGCTTGGGCAAGCCGTGGCACAGAGCATTGACCGTTCCCGCCGGCACGGTGCGGGCTTTGTTCGTGGTCCTCCCGATCCCAGAACAAGCTGCGGGATCCACGCACTCTGCGACCATCGCCATCCGTGCAGCGGGGGAGTCGCCGCGGAAGATCGGGGTCACCCTGGAGGTGGCGGCGGAAACGGATCCGGCAATCCTTGCCGGTGGTTTCGGCGATCCACGATTCCTTCGGCGCTTGGCATGGTTGGATTCGGAGGTTGCCCAGGACGCGGAGCTGGTCAAGCCCTACACCGCCGTCTCACTGGATGAATCGAACACCACGTTGGGCATCCTGGGCAGGTCGCTGCGGCTTGCGGAATCGGGGCTTCCGGCGCAGGTGACGTCCACCTTCACCGCCGCTGTGACCGCCACTGACGGTCCCGCCGTCGAGCTTCTGGACGTCCCGGTGCGGCTGGACATTGCCGGCATCGACTGGCATTACTCGTCGATTGTGTTCACAGTTCAAGGCCCGGCACGCGTCCAGTGGCGTTGTCACTGGACGGGCACCAAGGACGGGAAAGCGGCGCTGGCCCTGGACCTGGACGGCGTCCTCGACGCCGATGGAACAGTGAGCTACCAGCTGCGGCTCAGTCCGGAGCAAACTCTGGAAGTGCCCGACGTCGGCCTTCACCTTGGGTTCCGTAAGGCTGCGGTCCCGTTCGCCATGGGTTTGGGGGTTCCGGGTGGGCGGCGGCCGGAAACCGTCGACTGGACCTGGGACGTTGCCACCAAGAACCAGGATGCACTCTGGCTGGGTGGGGTGAACGCCGGGATGCAGCTGTCCTTGCGGGATGAGCGGTACGAGAGGCCACTGAATACCAACTTTTACCAGGAGAAGCCGCTGGTGGAACCGGGATCGTGGGCCAACCGGCAGGAGGCCAACGTCCGGGGCGGTGTTGCGCTGCGGACAACGGAGAATACGGTGACGCTGCATGCCTTCAGCGGTGCCCGTTCCCTCACCGCAGGCCAGCCGCTCGACTTTAATGTCCGTCTCCTGCTGACGCCTTTCAAAGCGATCGAACCCGGCAAGCACCTGTCCAAGCGCTACTTCCATGAGCCGGCCGACCCGGAAAGCATCGCCGCCGCGGGAGCCACCGTGGTCAACGTCCATCACGCAACAGCGCCAGCGCCATTCATCAACGACCCCCTGCTCACGGAAGGCTCGTTGAGGGAGTACGTGGCAGGGTGCCATCGAAGCGGACTCAAAGCCAAGATCTACAACACTGTCCGGGAGCTCACGTTCCACAGTCCGGAGCTGCTGCCGCTACTGCAACTGGGCCACGAAATTTTCAGTGACGGTCCCGGGGCGGGCCACATCTGGTTGCAGGAGCATGCCGGGAGCGGCTACGTGTCCGCATGGTTCGCGCCGAACGTCGAGGACATCGCAGTGGTGACCACAGGCGAGTCGCGGTGGGAGAACTTCTACGTCCGGAGCCTCCAGGAGCTGGCCACGGGTGAGGACGGGATTGACGGCATCTATCTGGATGACATCGCCTATGACCGTCACGCCATGGTGCGGGTCCGCAAGGTCCTTGAGCGGGCTTGCGCGGCGCGCGGAGTGGACGGCCCTGAGATCGACCTTCACTCGGCAAACCAGTTCACGGCCCACGACGGTTACGCGTCATCGGCCAATTTGTACATGGAACAGCTGCCCTATGTGGACAGGCTGTGGCTGGGGGAGTACTTCGACTACGACACCACCGATCCCGACTATTGGTTGGTGGAGTTGTCCGGCATCCCCTTCGGACTGATGGGCGAAATGCTGGAAGGCGGAGGCAACCCGTGGCGCGGCATGGTGTTCGGCATGACCGGCAGGGCACCCGCCGTGGACAACCGCCCGCTCTGGGAGTTCTGGGCGGAAACCGGCTTGGAGCGCGCACTGATGCAGGGGTTCTGGGACCCGCAGGCCCCAGTGCGGACCAGCCATCCGGAGGTCCTGGCAACCACGTGGCTCACAGAGCACGGGATGGTTGTAGCGCTGGCGTCATGGGCCGAGCACACTGAGGAAGTGACGTTGATCTTCGACGACGCTGCCGCCACCGGCGCCCCCAAGGACGCCTCAATAACAGCCCCCGCCATCCGCGGCTTCCAATCAGCTGCGAGCTACGCGCCGGGCGAGACAATAACCATCGAGCCGCAACGCGGCCTCCTTCTTGTGATCGGAAACTGACGTGGCAGACACAGCAACCTCCAACCTCACCGTCACCACCATCTCCTTGACCATGGCGGAGCTCGGCCCCCTCAACCCGCTGCCTGTAGTCGCGGCCGAGCTCGACCAGCCCTACACAGTGGGCGAAGGTGTCCCAGAGGAACTCCAGGCGTCGGCCCGGTACGGAGCGGTTCCCAACGTGTACCCGTATCTGATGCAGGACGGGTACAGCCGCGAGGCAGCACCCCGGGAATTTCCCGCCGTCGTGCTGGAAAACAGCAAACTCAGGGTGACGGTCATCCCGTCCTTGGGTGGGCGCATCTGGGAACTGTTCGACAAAGCAACCGGCAAACAACTCCTCCACACCCACGATGCCCCGCAACTGGCCAACGTTGCGCTGCGCAAGGCGTGGTTCGCGGGCGGGCTGGAGTGGAACATCGGAACCCGCGGGCACTCACCCACCAGCTGCGACCCCCTGCACACGGCGATCGTGCACACGCCGGACGGCAAGCACATCCTGCGTATGTGGGAGTTCGAGAGGCTCCGCGAGGTGGTGTTCCAGGTGGACGTGTGGCTGCCCGAGGACTCGCCCGTGGTGTTTGCCGCGGTGCGGATCCGCAACCCCAACGACCACGACGTCCCCATGTACTGGTGGAGCAACGCGGCCATCCCTGAGACCGGGCAGACCCGCGTGATCGCCCCGGCAGAGGAGGCCTTTGGCAGCGACTACACAACGGACATCACCCGTGTCCGGCCCACCAGCCACGAAGGCTATGACGGCACCTGGCCGGTCAACAGCCCGCACGCGGCCGACTTCTTCTTCGACATCGACCCCTCCGAACGGCGTTGGGTTGTGGCAGCGGACGACGACGGCGACGGGCTGGCGATGTTGTCCACGGGACTCCTGCGGGGAAAGAAACTCTTCGTGTGGGGCCAGGGCCAGGGCGGTAAACGCTGGCAGGAATGGCTGAGTCCCGGAGCCGGCCGGTACGCCGAAATCCAGGCCGGCCTCGCGCAGACACAGTTTGAACACCTGGTGATGCCCGCTGGCGCAGAATGGGCGTGGGTTGAGGCGTACGGCAACGGGCACCTGGACCCGGACGCCTCGCACGGGACTGACTGGGATGCTGCTGTAGCCCATGCCAGCGGGCGTTTGGAACAGCTGTTGCCGCACGAGGAACTCGAGTCCATGCTGCCTGGAGCCATCCGCGATGCTGATATCCCGCCGTCGCAAATTCTCCTCCAAGGCAGCGGCTGGGGCGTTCTTGAGCGTGCCTGGCGGCAGAAAAACGGGAAGGCCTGGGTGGAGGAGAGCGGAACCCCGTTTGGGGACGGGAGCGTCACCGCGGAACAGGAACCATGGCTCGCGCTGCTGCAGGGAAACGAGTTCGACGGCGCGTCCAGCTTCGTAGCGGGGGTGGACTGGGAGGACGTGTTGGCAGGACAGAAGAGCCCGGAGGCGCACTTCCATCTGGCCACGATGAAGCACGCCCGGCAGGACCTGGAGGGCGCGAAGTCCGGATATCAGCACGTGCTGGCCGCACAGGATGCCACGCCTGGCATCAAGGCCCTGGCCCATCGCGGCTTGGGCCTTGCCTTGCTAGCGGCCGGGCAGGACGCTGATGGGCTGGCGGAGCTCCGCAAGGCAGTGGAGGCTGACCCGGCCAACGCAGCCTTGCTCATGGAGGCCATCACGCTCAGCATCCGGCACGGGGACCCGGCCATGGCGCTGGAACTGAACGGCACGGCACCCAAGGCGGGGACCGGCGTCGGACGCTTGACGTTCCTCAGGGCGCTGGCGCTCGCAAGGACCGGGAACCCCGCTGCAGCGGCAGCGATCCTGCGCGAGGGCGTGGAAATCCCCGACCTCCGCGAGGGCGAGGACGCCATATCTGCGCTGTGGCAGGAAGTGTGCCCGGGAGAGCCGGTGCCAATGGAGTATCAGTTCGGGATGCATTAGGCCCTTCGGGGGACTGTTCGGAGGATGAGAAGCCCCGGTGTGGCCTCCCGCACATCCGGGGTAATCTCTGAAAGCGTGTTCTTGAAGCACCAAGCCGTAACGAATGGAGCACGGAATGACCCCCGAAATACCGGGCCTGCAACCTCTGGAATGGACCTCATCGCCCAGTCACGCGAGCTATGACGAAGCCGAGGGAACACTGACGCTTACGGCCGCACCCGGCGTGGATTGGACCAACGACTCCCTTGGAGGAGAGGCACAGCACGGCGCCACGGCGCTGGGCTTCAGGGCTCCAGCGGCGTTCTCGCTCTCGGCTCGGGTTCTGGTGGCCTCCCCCAGGACCACATTCGACGCCGGTGTGCTGACTTTGTGGGCGGACAGCGAGCACTGGGCCAAGCTCTGCTTTGAGTACTCTCCGCAAGGGGAAGCGATGGTGGTCAGCGTGGTGACCAACAACTATTCCGACGATTCCAACGGGCCTGTGGTGACTGCGCCGTGGGTCTACCTGCGCGTCAGCCGGGTGGGACCCGCCTGGGCGTTCCACTCGTCAACCGATGGGCAGGACTGGTCCTTTGTCCGCCTGTTCAGGCTGGATACGGAGAAGCCTGTCCACGTCGGGTTCATGTCGCAGGCACCCATGGGGGATAGTTGCGAGGCACGGTTCGACGCCATCGAATTCTCGGAGACATCACCGGAGAACCTGCGCGACGGCAGTTAGAGCGGGCCACATGCCAGCAGCTCGGGGCGATACTGAGGGCCTGTGGATATCCAGATGCTTGGATAAACCAAACAAGGTAGGTTGGCATGGTGATTTCCTCCGTAAAAACTGCCACTGACCGCGCCCCCGGAGTCTCCAAGGAGATCGAGGACGCGGCGTGGTATGTGCTGGGTCCGGCGCTTCACGGAAGACCCTCGGCGCTGGACGGCAGGACGTTGACGTGGACCGCAGATGCGGCGGGAGAGCTACTGGAAAGGCTCGAACGCGGGGTGGAGGACTCCAAAGCCCCCATGATGACCAACTTGCGGCAGAACCTCGAAGGCGCGTCCCGTGAGTCTAAGCTGCTGGCCGTGGAACTGCTGTTCCTGCAGTCATTGCCGCTCGCGCATGAGGTCAAGTCACTCAGGGTCAAGCGCGCCCGCGTCGCCGAAGCGGCGTCATGGGTTGAGCCGCCCATCGAGCTGCCGGAAGAGCTATACCAAGGCATGACGGACCACGGTGTCATCCGTGACCGCACCGCCGAGTTCAACTGGACCATTTGGGATCACCTGAAGTGGCTGTGCCGTTTCGTGGCCCACGTGGACAGCCAAAGCACAGCCACCATCAACCAGGCGCTCGCGGATCCGCTGAAGTTCCATGAACTCGCCGTCGCCACCCCCGAGGATCAGCCTGCCTTGCGCCGCAGCATCGAGTACTTGGTGTGGCCGAGCTACTTCGAGCCCGTGGTGGCAGATGTTGAACGCCAGGAGATCCGGGACGCCTTTGCTTCTCTCGTGGGCGGTGCCAAAGGTGATACGGACGAGGACATCACCGCGGACATCCACCGGATCCGCCTGCACCTGGACGAGCAAGCGGGACAACGCATCGACTGGTATGCCCGCCAACTGGTAAGCCAGTGGCGCAAGGTGGGAGATCCGGGCCGCCGGTCCTGGCTCCTGCGGACCCATCATGACAATGCGGACCTCCTCGCCGCCTGGGTGGCCGAAGAGAAGGCCACCTTGGACGTGGAACACCTGCGCTCCCTCACCGCAGGCGTCACGGCAGGCGTGGTTCAGCATGCAGTTGATGAAGATTACAAGCACCTTGGCTACGTGGAGCGCGAAGACACCAAAACGGCTGTTTTCGCCTTCCTGACAGTCATGAAGCCGGGCGATCTCACGCTGTACCAGCATGCCGGCCGTGTCAGGGTTGGTGTGGTCCTTGGCGAACCCGAACACCATGAAGACAACAGGCGGATCCGTCGCAAGGTCCGCTGGTTCGATGACAGCTACGCCATCCCGGAACTTCCCCGCCATGCCCAGCGGCAGCTGTCCACCCCTGGCATCCTCGTGGACGTCACCAGGGTCATTCAGGCATTGCAGGAACTGCTCCCTGTAGAAGCCGAAACCGATGGCGAGGACGAGGCTCCGCCCACCACCGTCGTCGAGGTTGTCCAGCAGGGTTTCCGGCCCCTGACGGAAGAGTTCGCGGCGTCCCTGCACATGGATCTTGAACCGCTCAAGGAAATCTCCGAACTGCTCGAGGAGAACCGTCAACTGGTTCTTTACGGTCCGCCGGGAACCGGCAAGACCTACCTGGCCAAGCATCTTGCCGCCGAGCTGGCCGGTGACCACACTGACGAGCGGGTGAAGCTGGTGCAGTTCCACCCGTCCTATGCCTACGAGGACTTCTTTGAGGGCTACCGGCCGGACAAGACTGATGACGGCCAGGTGTCCTTCAAACTCGTGGCTGGACCGCTGCGGCGGCTCGCGGAGGAAGCAGCCAAGCCGGAAAATGCGCACAAGCCGTACTTCCTGATCATCGATGAAATGAACCGCGCCAATCTGGCCAAGGTTTTCGGCGAGCTCTACTTCCTCCTGGAGTACCGGGATGACCGCATCTACCTCCAGTACAGCCCCAACGAACCCTTCAGCTTGCCGGACAACCTCTACATCATCGGCACCATGAACACTGCGGACCGCTCCATTGCCATGATGGACGCAGCCATCCGCCGTCGTTTCGCCTTCATCGAGCTGCACCCCAAAGAGGAGCCAATCCGCGGCACGCTGCGCCGCTTCCTCGAAGCCCGGGGGCTGGACACCCTCAACGCAGATCTCCTGGACGCGCTCAACGACGCCATTGACGACTGGGACCGGGACCTGATGATCGGGCCGTCCTACTTCATGAAGAACGCAGCCCAGAACCCCACTGGATTGCGCCGCATCTGGAAGTACGAGCTCATGCCGTTGCTGGAGGAGCACTACCACGGGCAGCTGAACCGGGCGCAGTTGGAGGAACGCTTCGGCCTGGAACAGTTGCTGGGACGACTTGCAGCCCGCTAAAGCCATCCCGCCCAGGCCGGGCAGGGCGCCCGCCAGCGCCCGCACGGCACCGGTGAACGCGGCACCGGCGAACAGGGGGCCGGTGAACACGGGACCGGCGAACACGGGACCGCGGCACCTTGTCATGGACGAACTCTCCCGCGGGGTGGTGGAGAAACTTGATCCACCCTCGGCCGCGTTCATTAACACCAGCGGCCTTGCCAAGGCCTCACCCATGGGGATGGGCCTCTACCGTATTGAACCCGTGGGCAAGGTGGGCTCAGTGCGGACCAGTACTGTGCAGCTCGAAGTCCGGCCCAAGGACCGCCTGGGTCTCAGCCGGCTCCTTTTCCTGCTCAGCTACGCCGGAGAGCAGGGTTTCCGTGATCACTCGGTGGAGGCCGTGGAGCACCCGGATCTGTGGAGCGCACTGGCCGAATCCCTCGCTCAGTTGGCAGATAAGGCACTGAGCCGTGGCGTCCTGCAGGGCTACCTCACTGTTGAGGAATCCCTGCGAACCGTCAAGGGGCGCATTCGGATCTCGGACCAGATTTCCCGACGCCCGGGGATGATGGTTCCGCTGGAAGTCTCCTACGACGAATTCACGGAGGACATCGCAGAGAACCGCATCCTCCGTGCGGCCCTGGAACGTATGGGCCAGGTACCCGGCGTCCGGCCGGATGTCCTGAGCCGCTTGCGGCAGCTCAAGGGAAAGCTCGACGCCGTCACCCGGCTCCAGTCCGGAGCGCCCCTGCCGCCGTGGCGGGCCAGCAGGATGAACCTCAGGTACCACCCCGTGCTGCGCCTGGCCGAGGTGATCCTCCGCAACGCTTCCGCCGAGGCCGGCGAGGGTAAGCAGCAAACGGCGTCCTTCGTGGTGGACATGGGCCGGGTGTTCGAGGAATTCGTGGGGACCGCGCTGCGCAGCGCCATGAGTGCCCACCCGGGAGAGATGCGCCTCCAATATGGCGCGCTCCTCAATGAGGCCGTCCGGGACTCGGACCGCCTCACCGTTCGTCCGGATGCCGTGCATTTTCTGGGCGGGCGTCCCGTGGTGGTCTACGACTCCAAATACCAGGCAGCCTCAGACGCCGGCGCGTCCCTGAGCGCGGACCACTACCAGTTGCTGGCGTACTGCACCGCCCTCCGGGTACCCACCGCTTGGCTCGTCTACGCGGGTCCGGGGGAAGTAAAGCTGCGCCGGATTCTCAACACGGACATCGACATTGTGGAGTACCCGCTGGATCTGTCCCTGCCGCCGTCGGAAATCCTGGCCGCAGTGGCTGACTTGGCCGAACAGTCCTGGGGCGAAGTAGTACGCCAGGCTGTGGCGGGTCGCCCGACGTCGGACTAGCCTGATACGTAAGTCGTCACTGGAGGAGGCACTATGGGCCGCAAGAAATCATGGCGCGATATGACCAAAGGCCAACGGATCATGCTGTTGGTCGGCGGCGCCATCAACCTGGCGTTGTTGGGCGCTGCGCAGCGAAGCATCGGCAAGACTCCTGACGATCACATCAGGGGCAAGAAGGCGATCTGGCGTGCTGTTTCCTTCATCAACTTCTTCGGGCCGGTGAGCTACTTCCTGTTCGGCCGCCGTCGGGACGCTGAACAGGGCGCCATTAAACGCTGACGTTCACGAGGGCATCTTCACCGTAAACGTGGTGCCCCGGCCTGGTTCGCTTTCCAACGTGATGGTTCCGCCATGCGCTTCAACAATGGCCTTGCTGATGGGCAGCCCCAGCCCGACGCCGGGGATGGCGCTTTTACGTACGCCGCCGGCGCGGAAGAACTTGGTGAAAGCTTCGGCCTGTTCCTCCTCGTTCATGCCCATACCGGTATCGGTGACACGGCAGAAAATGAAGTCCTCGTCCTCCCAGGCAGCCACTTCCACGTCCCCGCCGTCGGGGGAGTACTTGATCGCGTTGGACACCAGGTTGTCCAGCACCTGCGCAATCCGTGATGAGTCGAGCCGCGCTTCCAAGGAGTCGGGAAGATCCACGGAGAGCCGGATGCCGGCCTTGGCCGCGCGAGGCTCTGCAGAGTTCACACTGCTCCGAACCAGATCTGTTACGTCCACGGTATGCGGCTGGATGACAATCTGCCCTGACCGCACGGCCAGCAGGTCAGAGACGAGGGTCAACAGCCTCTCGGCGTTGCGCCTGACGATATCCAGTTGTTGTCGCGCCTTGGCGTCGAGAGCGTTCGGTTCATCCAGGATCAGCTCGACGTAGCCGAGGATGGACGTCAGCGGGGTACGGAATTCGTGGGAGACGTTGGCAACGAAGTCGTCTTTTGCAGCCAACGCGTTCACCAAGTCAGTAACATCACTGAAGACCACCACCGCGCCCGCAAACTTCCCGGCTTCGGCCACCATGGGGCGTGCGCTGGCGGTGAAGGCGCGTTGGTCACTTCCTGTGCCCAACCACACCAGTTGGTCGGTGAACCTTTCGCCCAGGACTGCACGACGCACCGGCCTGCGGTCCGCAACCAGTGGGGTGGTCCTGTCGACGTCGAAGATCAGCAACTGGGATTCGTTGGGGTCCGGGTTGTCCGGGGGAGTTGCCAGGGCATGGGTTTGGCGTTGGCGGCGGTTCATGAGGATGTCATGGCCATCGCCATCAACGGCCACCACGCCCAAGGGAAGGGCTTCCATGACGGCGTTGAGGAGCCGTTCCTGCTTGGTGCTGAGGCTCAGCGCTTCCTTGAGTGCCTCGTCCTTCTGCTCCAAGGCGCGCTGCTGGCGCACCATGCTCAACGTCAGGACGCTGACGGACACGCCGATCCCCAGCATGAGGATGGGGAAAAGGAGGGGCTTGGTGAAGTCTTGTTCGCTGAGTGTTCCCCTCACGAACAAGGGCACCCAGACGATCCCCAACGGTCCCAGGAAGGACATGGCAATGGCCAGCTTCGGGTATAGCCCCGAGGCGCACAGCCAGATAACCGGCAGCACCACCAGGACGCTGAGGCCCGTGATGGACTCCACCGCGCCTTCACGGGCGAAGCCGATGGAGACCATGTCCAGCACGGGGATGATGAGGAAGGAGACGAACGGGAGCCTGTGCCACGGCACAATGATGCACGCTGCCAGGAGGAACGCCTGGCTCAGCAGGAAAATGAGGAACAGCGGATTCTGAAGTGTGGCGGGAAAATAGAGCCAAACCAGGACGGCCGAAATACAGACACACACGGATAACGGCAATTGGCTGAGGACAACACGCATACGCAGGGTATGTTCGTGGAAAGAGCGCCTAAAAACCAACAATTGCTTCTTTTCACCTATGTCCCACGCTGAGGGCTGGGTCATGGCACATCCACCAAAGATGCGGAAGAAAGTCGGTTCATGAGATCAGCCTAACCATAATGGATATACTTCTGAGGTTATCGAAGGGGCTGAGGGGCAGCGATGAGTGAAGTACGTGTGGGGCTGGTTATTGAAGATGACCAGGATATCCGCGAATTGGTACGCGTAGTTCTATCCCAGGCGGGATTTGATGTGCATGTAGCGTCCACCGGATCCGCAGGTGTGACGTCGGCCCGTGAGCTGAATCCGGACGTTATTACCTTGGATCTGGGCCTTCCAGATATTGATGGTTTTGAGGTTGCCCGCCAGATCCGGAAATCCTCGGACGCGTACATCATCATGTTGACGGCCCGCGCTGAAGAGCTGGACACCCTGATGGGTTTGGAAGCCGGCGGCGATGACTACCTCACCAAGCCGTTCCGTCCCCGGGAATTGCGCGCCCGTGTTGAAGCGATGATGCGGCGGCCGCGGGCGTCGTCGGAATCCAGGAGCGTGGCTGAAGAAGTGGACCCGGAGGTCAGCCACAACGGTCTGGCCGTCTCTGCCGGGTCCCGCACCGCTGTCCTGAACGGCACCGAACTCAAGCTGACGAGGACGGAGTTCGATCTCCTGCTCGCGCTGCTGGAGACCGGACGGATTGTGCGGACCAAGGCAGATCTCGCGCGCCGCCTCCGCAACGAACCGTACGACGTCGGAAGTTACGTCAGCGACGCCGATGAACGCGCCGTTGAGGTACATATGGGAAATCTGCGCAAGAAGCTCGGCGACAGCATCCAGGCACCGCGTTGGCTCGAGACGGTCCGCGGCGTGGGCTACCGGCTCGCGCCCGGCTCAAGCAACTAAGCCGACCCAACTGGGTAGCAGTTCAGGTCGTTCCCAGCGCTGAGAACGGCCTGATCTGCTACCTACTTGGGCAAGGACGCACGCAAGGGTTCGGCGGCTGGGCTTACTGAAACCGGGTTTCCAGTTCCTCAATGGTGCCGGAAATGAAGCGGTCCATTTCGTGAACCTGCGCCGCCAGCTCGTGGAGGTGGTCTCCGTTCGGCAAGAGCCTGACGCTGATTTCCAACTCAGTGGCCAGGCGGTTCATGCAGATGGCACCCACCATGTGACTAGAGGTCTTCAGGCTCAGGACAGCGTCCATGGCGTCGTCAATGTCCAGCTTTTTCAGCGCGCGGTGAAGCCGGCCCACCCGCCACGGCAGGAGCTCCACATAGTTGCGCACGAAGGTGCTGATAATGCCATGGTCGCCGCCAAGCTCGGCTTGGAGTTCGGTGAGGACGGTGCGATCCACCAAGGCATCGGTGCATTCGTCGTACTCGGACACCACACCCCTCCCGCCTCCAAACAATAGATTCACGATTCAACAGTAGGACCCGCGGAACTACCGCAACGCCCTAAATCCAAAGATTGATCCAATCTTGAGCGGACTCAGAGGCACTCTTGATCCAGCCCCCTCACAGTAGTGAGAAGCAGATCTGGGTGTGTCCAGGCTGAATCAGGGAACGGGGATCAACGTGGACAGTGCTGCTCGCCCGTCGCCGGGCCTTATGCTCATCATCGTGGTCTGCATGACGGTCCTGTTGGGCATTGGAGGGTCGGCCGCCTTCTCACTGTGGCAGCAGAGTTCCCACACCACTGTCACCGATCAAGCAGTCAACTCCGCACCCACCACCAAGGCGCCCTAGCTCACGGCTGATTCAGTCCACTGGGGATTCCAGAAATGCCGTCAGCCTGTCCTCAAGAACGGACTTGTCCTTGAGCTGGCACTCCCACACCGTGTGCACCTGCCAGCCGGCAGCTTCCAACTGTTCCCGCTGCAGTGCGTCCCTATCCCGGGTTCGTGTTCTTTTGGCCTCCCAAAACTCTGCATTTGCTGCCGGAGCACGCTGCCCGGCTGCGCAGTCGTGGAAATGCCAGAAACAGCCATTGACGAAAATGACCTTCCGCCGAGCCGCGAACACCAGATCCGGGCGGCCCGGCAGTTTCACTGCCCCTGACTGTCCGTGTAACCGGTACCGGTAGCCTTTCGCGTGCAGGAGTTTGCGGACCAGAAGCTCAGGTTTGGTGTCCTTACCGCGGATTTTGGACATGTTGCGGCTACGTTGCTCCCGCGTCAGAAGGTCCCGGCTCTCGGCCATGCATCCAGCCTACCCAGGGAGTTTTTGTACAGATACCGCCCTTATGATGCGCTGTGAGGGGCGGAATCTGTACAAATTCTAGTGAGGCCGTGGCGGGAACACTCCGCGGTCCAGCCCAAAGGCGTGACCTGCACTTTCATGCGGCGGCGGCACTGCGGGCAGAAGCGCGGCGGCTCCATCGCCAGGTGCCGTTGGCAGCTGTGGTGAGCGTCCGACGTCGGGCCCTCACCGTCGGTGCCGAAAGCGCCGCCGTCGGTGCCGCCCCCGCAGTGACCGCAGAATTGCTGTGACACCGCTGCGTTCACAGCGACTTCTGGAATTCCTTGATGGGCATGTTCAGCTCCACCAGGAGATTGAGGTCGGCGTTGGCGGGTCGGCCCAATGTGGTGAGGTAGTTGCCCACAATGACGGCGTTGATTCCGCCCAGGAGACCCTCGCGGGTACCGAGGTCGCCGAGGGTCAGCTCACGGCCGCCGGCGTACCGGAGGACGGTGCGCGGCATGGCCAGGCGGAATGCCGCGATAGCGCGGAGGGCGTCCTTGCCGTCCATGATTCCTTGATTTTCCAAGGGCGTGCCCGGGCGGGGGTTGAGGAAGTTCAGCGGGACCTCGTGCGGTTCCAAGGCAGCGAGTTGTGCGGCCAGCTCTGCTCGTTGCGCCAGCGATTCGCCCATTCCGATCAGGGCACCACAGCACAGTTCCATGCCGGCGGCCTTGACCATGGCGCAGGTTTCCAGGCGTTCTTCGTAGCTGTGGGTGGTCACTACCTCGGGAAAGTAGCTGCGCGCCGTCTCGAGGTTGTGGTTGTACCGGTGCACGCCCCACTCGGCCAGCTGGTCCACTTGGCGTTGGGTGAGCATGCCGAGCGAACAGGCGATGTTGATGTCCACTTCTTCATTGATGCGGTCGATCGCGAATTTGATCTGGTTCATGAGCTTGATGTCGGGGCCGCGCACAGCTGCCACGATGCAGAACTCCGTGGCTCCGGTGGCGGCGGTTTCCCTAGCCGCTTTAACGAGTTCGGGGATGTCCAGCCAGACGCCGCGGACGGGGGAGTCGAACAGGCCGGACTGGCTGCAGAAATGGCAGTCTTCGGGGCAGCCACCGGTCTTGATGGAGATGATGCCTTCCACTTCAACGTCCTCACCGCAGTGCTCAAGGCGGACTTCATGGGCCAGTTGCAGTGCTGCCGGGATGGCGTCGTCGGGGAGCTCAAGGACCTCGATGAGTTGTGCCTCGTTCAGTCCCTCTCCGTGTCCAAGGACTTGCTCGCGGGCGGTGTCCAGGATGGCATAGGCAGATGTTTCCCGGGTTCCCCGGGGTGCTTGGGTGCTCATGTCCTTGACGGTATCGGTGCAGGTGGAGGGCGATTTTGTGGGGTGCGCACAAACCGTGGAGCTGGATTTTGGTGCTGGCCGCGCGGGGCGGCTGATGGAGAAGTTACAGCTGTGAAACATGGACGTGACTAAATTGACGCGTCGCGTTACTAGCGTCGTGGGCGAGGCACCCTCCCCGGACGAAAGCGACCACGAATGAGTGAGAACAAGACGAGTACCGCAACATTGGAGCCGACGACGGCGGCTGGAACCGCCGTCGGGACCCCCGGCTCCGTATCAACGGCGCAAGGCAACGCAGATGCCATGAGTGCCGCCAAGGAGAGCCTGGAGGATTACACCCTCCGGTTCGCCCCGCGTTCCTACCGGAAGTGGAGCGCCGGGGTGGTGGCCACCAGTGCCCTGGGCGGCATCGCATACCTGGCCGACTTCTCCATCGGCGCGAACATCGGCATCGCCTATGGAACGGTGAATGCGATTTTTGGCATCATCGTTGCCGCAGTGATTATCTTCGCCACCGGCTTCCCCTTGGCTTACTACGCAGCCCGCTACAACATCGATCTTGACCTGATCACGCGTGGCTCGGGCTTTGGCTACTACGGCTCAGTGGTCACCAACATCATCTTCGCCACGTTCACGTTCATCTTCTTCGCCCTCGAAGGTTCCATCATGGCCCAGGGGCTGCAGTTGGGCCTGGGCATTCCGCAGTGGATCGGGTACGCGGTATCCACCATCATCATCATTCCGCTGGTGATCTACGGAATGAAGACGCTAGCGACGTTGCAGGTGTGGACCACGCCCCTGTGGCTCCTGCTCATGGTGGTTCCGGTGGGGTACCTGCTCCTGTCCCACCCCGAAAGTATTGATGCCTTCTTCGCCTTCACCGGTGCATCCGGCGAGGGTGGCCCCAACCTGGCCTCCGTCATGCTGGCCGCCGGCGTCTGCCTGTCCCTCATGGCGCAGATCGCCGAGCAAATCGACTACCTCCGCTTCATGCCGCCCAAAACCGCCGAAAACAAGGGTGCCTGGTGGCGCGCCGTGATCCTCGCCGGACCGGGCTGGGTCATTTTCGGAGCCATCAAGCAGATCATCGGCCTGTTCATTGCCATCTACCTCATCGCCAAGCTGGACCCCGCAGCTGCCTCTTCCGCGAACGAACCCGTCCACCAGTTCCTGGGCGTCTACGAAGAAATGATGCCGGCCTGGCTCGCCATGACCTTGGCTGTGGTGCTGGTGGTCATTTCTCAGATCAAGATCAACGTCACCAATGCCTACTCCGGCTCGCTGGCCTGGACCAACTCGTTCACCCGCATCACCAAGACTTACCCGGGCCGCATGGTGTTTGTGGTGGTCAACCTGGTGATCGCGTTGATCCTCATGGAGTCCAACATGTTCGAGTTCCTGAACACCATCCTGGGCTTCTACGCCAACTGCGCCATGGCCTGGGTGGTCACCGTGGCCTCGGACATCGCCATCAACAAGTACCTGCTGAAGATCTCGCCCAAAGTTCCTGAGTTCCGGCGCGGCATGCTCTACGCCGTGAACCCGGTGGGCTTTGTGTCGATGCTGGTCTCTGCAGGAGTTTCCATCGCGGTGTTCTTCGGAGCGTTCGGTGCAGCCGTCCAACCGTTCTCACCGATCTTCGCAGTGGGTCTGGCCCTGGTGCTACCGCCTGTGCTGGCTTTGGCCACCAAGGGCCGGTACTACCTGCGCCGCACCGACGACGGCATTGACCTGACCATGTTCGACGCCGACGGCAACCCCAGCGACGCCAAGCTCCTCTGCCACGTCACCGGACTCGAGTTCGAACGCCCGGACATGCTCCGGTCAGGTCAGGACGGGCCCGACGGCGAACCCCAGTACATCTCGTCCCTCGCCTTGTCCACGGACAAGTCGGGCGAGCTGGTGCTCCCGGCCCAAAAGTAACCCCGCCCAGAAGTAACCCCGCCGACCCAACTAAGTCGCAGATCAGGTCGTTCTGAGAGCTCATAACGACCTGATCTGCTACCTGCTTGGGTTACGCAAACGCCCCGGCCTCCCATCAGGGGAGCCGGGGCATTGTGCTGTGTGGTTAGTGCTGTGGGGCTTACTTTTTGAAGGCGTCCTTGACGTTCTCGCCCGCCTGCTTGGTCTTGGCAGCCGCTTGGTCAGCGACGCCTTCGGCCTGCAGTTTCTCGTTGTTCGTGGCGTCTCCCAAGGCTTCCTTCGCCTTGCCGGAAACTTCCTGGGCCTTGTTGCTGATTTTGTCTCCGAGTCCCATGCGATCTCCTTCGATGTAATCCAACACTGACAATTGCTAGGCTAACGAGCAATTCTGGGTACTTCCTGAACGCCTCGCGTGTCTTCCTTGGGAGGCGTCTTTCCTGTCCCTTGACTGGGCCTGACTACGGCTTGAGGACCACCTTGATGCAGCCGTCCTGCTTCTTCTGGAACTTCTCATAAAGTGCCGGTGCCTCATCAAGAGAGCCGGTGTGGGTGACCAGATGCATGACTCCCAGCGGATCGGCGTCGTCCTCTACCAAGGGGAGCAGTTGGTCAGTCCAGCTGCGCACATTGCACTGCCCCATCCGGAGCTGGATTTGCTTGTCGAACATGGTCATGAGGGGCATGGGATCGGCTTGGCCGCCGTAGACGCCGCTCAGGGAGATGGTCCCGCCACGTCGCACCAGGTCCACCGCGGTGTGAAGCGCGGCAAGCCGGTCAACACTCATGGTTTCCATGGCGGCCTGCGCCGGCTTGTCCGGGAGCAGCGAGACCGCGCGGTGAAGGAAAGATGCCACCGGAGATCCATGAGCTTCCATGCCGACTGCATCCACCACGGAGTCGGGGCCGCGGCCCAGGGTCTGCTCGCGGATCTGCTCGGCCACATGGGAGCTGTAGTCCATCGCCTCTACGCCATGGGTCTCCGCCATCGCGCGGCGCTCAGGTACCGGGTCCACGCCAATCACCCGGAAGCCCCTGTGGACGCCTATCCTTGCAGCGAACTGGCCCACGGGGCCGAGCCCCAGCACGGCCAGCGTGCCACCGTCCGGTACGTTCGCGTACTCCACTGCCTGCCACGCCGTGGGCAGGATGTCCGAGAGGAACAAGTAGCGCTCGTCCGGGGCATCGGAATCGACTTTGACGGGGCCGTAATCCGCGAAGGGAACGCGCAGATACTGAGCCTGTCCGCCGGGAACGGAGCCATAAAGTTCGGAGTAGCCGAAGAGTGCGGCCCCTGACCCTTTTGCTGTCACTTGGGTTGTTTCGCATTGCGATTGAAGGCCTTGGTTGCACATATAGCAATGACCGCAGGAGATATTGAACGGCACCACCACCCGGTCGCCCTTTTTCAGCCGATGGACTTCAGAGCCCACTTCCTCCACGATTCCCATGGGTTCGTGACCAATCACGTCGCCCTTATGCATGTAGGGGCCAAGGACTTCATACAGGTGAAGGTCGGAGCCGCAGATGGCTGTGGAGGTAATCCGGACAATCGCATCTGTGGGTTCCAGGATGGAGGGATCGGGGACGTCTTCGACGCTGAGTGAGCGCCGGCCTTGCCATGTCACTGCTTTCACGATTGATGCTCCCTGCGTTACGGCTGGGTAGGTCCCTCGCTGCTGGAGACCATCCCAGCGAAGCAGAGATGGCATCCTCGCACAAGGCCGCGGGCCCTTAACGCCGACGGCGGTGAACAGCGGGCGGGAGCGCCACGAAGCCCCTGGAAACTGAAAGTAATAAGCATCCTGATTACTAGTGTTAAGATGGAGGAGGGAGAGAGTTTTCGGGCAGAGTTGACCGAGGAGTGATCGCGTTGTCCATCATGAAGAATCCGCTGGTTTCCGGAGGCGTGTCGCATTTACCTCCCAAGGCGCTCAGTTGCGGCCGCTGCGGGTCAGCGGATCGCCTGAAGCTGGAGACTATCGAATCCATCGAACCGCATGCAGGCGAATTGGCCGTCTGGGTGACCTACGCGTGCCAGGGCTGTGAGGCGTCCTATGCTCACAGCGCGCCGTTCCGAGACGTTGCCGCAGTCCTCAACCGAAGCGGAAACGGGTCCGGTCTGCTCCAATTCGGTGGGCAGTATTTTCACTGCGGCGAGCCCATGGCCTTCGCCGAATCCTCGGCCCGCAACGTGTATGCGCCCATGACCACCGAAGACGTGGATGACGGACTGCTCGATGTCTACCTGAAGACCCGTGTCATCCAGTGCAGGTGCGGCTTCCGGATGGAGCTGCCCGTCTGAGTACCCGTCGTTTTGAGGACACCCGGGGGCGCAACATCTCAGCAACCTCAGGCACCAAGGATTTTACGTACTAAACCAGCACGGGCCACGAGCGGCGCCCACGAAAGCTGCTCACCAAGGAGGTAACGCACATGGATACAGGAACACTGGTACTGATCATCGTGCTGGCCGTCGTCGTCATCGCCGTTGTGATCGTCGCAATTGTCATCGGGCGACGCAAAAAAGCCGAAGTCAACCGTCATCGGGCCGAGGAGTTGCGAGAGAAGGCGGCAGAGGAAGCCATCGGCGCTCACCAAGCGAAAGCCGAGGCGGCCCAGGCAGAGGCCGCCGCGCTCCAGGCAGAAGTCGAAGCTAACCGGCTCCGCAGGGAAGCGGAACAGCACGCTCACAAAGCAGGAGAAGCCCACGAGCGCGTCGAGGAACATCTTCGTCACGCCGACAAGCTTGATCCGAACTCGCACCCCGACCGCTCGCACGACGCCGACCGCACCCGTGAACCCGACCGCTCGCATGCACCTGAGCGCTCGCACGACGCCGACCGCTCGCCTGGCGCTGACCGCTCGCCTGGCGCTGACCGCGCGTATGACGCGGAAGGTCCGCGCGATGCGGATCGTGACGACGCTGACCGCGATCGGTCAAACATAACCGAGGGGGAGCGGCTTACCCGCGACCGCAGCGGCCGTGACGGCACAACGCGTGATAGTGACAGGAAATTGTAGGTTCAGGGAAGACCGGAGGTAGGGAAGTGAGTATCGTGGTGAGGCGGACAGGTCAGGCGATGCGCTCTACTGGATCGAAGCCGAATCGGCATGCGGTAGACGTGGTTTTGGGGCACTTGGGCGAGATCGGCCCCGCCGTAGCGGCCCTGCGCCGGGAGTCGTCGCGGCTTGCTGAGTGGGGCGAAGAGTTGGCCCGGGTCCGGTTGCGTGGCGGAACCGTCTTCGCTGCCGGCAGTGACGGCTCTTCGCACGAAGCGCAGAGGTTCACGTCGGAGCTGAACGCCCACGATCCCGTGGATGGGGCCGGCTTCAAAGCCATCTCCATTACCAAAGCCGTTGCCGGCTCAAACGGGTCCACCGGAAGCATGGGTGCTCAGATATCCAGCCAAGTGCGCCGGGGTGACATCGTGGTCCTGCTCGCTGCGAAGGGCATCACTGAGGACCTCCGGGAGGCTGCCGCCGCCGCGAAATCAAAAGGTGCGCTGGTGTGGGCGCTTACGGGCAAGGAATCCAAGGACCTCGCGCAGTCGGTGAACGAGTCAATCTGCATCGACACAGATCCTCCTCACGCCGAGGAAGCCCATCTTGTGGCGGTGCTGGCGCTGTGCGAGTGCTTCGAGGATGCCCTGAAGTACGTGGCGAAGGAGTAACTTCACATCACCTGCGTTTCCTCTGGCTGTTCCATCGGCGCCTGTGGCAGTGTGTTCGGGTGAAGAACACGGTTTATGCCTATTTCGGCTTGTTGGTGCTGGCCGGACTCGTCTCGTTGTCGCTGCTGGGAGCAGCCCTTCTCGAGAATGGCGACAACCGCGGATTCCCTCTCCTTGCCGTCTTGTTGGCTGGACTGTTGCTGACCTTTGTTCATGGCGCTACGGAAGACCGGAGGGGCAGGCGGGTGTCTAAAGTTCCGGCCGTAGCATCTACCGGCAGTATCACCACAACAACGAGCACAGCTGAGTATAGGTGTGAGCCGGCCGTTGTGTGGTCTGCCATCAGGCCGGCCGAGGCTGCCGTCGCCTTGGGGGTGGATGTGGAACACGCCTTTTCCGTGCCTGCCATTGAGGACGGTCCGGGGGAGCGGCAGTGTTTTTTTCTCAGGAACGGCCAGATCCACGTCATCGAAATAATTGAGGAAATTCCGGGCCGGCTGGCGGTGACAGAGCCAGTTCTTCCGCCCAGTGATGTGGGCGTTAGAACGACGTACCGCTTGGAACCAACTGGAACAGGGTGCCGGTTGACTCTCGAAGAGCGGGTGGAGATGCCCCCCGGCTTCGCCGCTGACGAGCAGGCCATGCGGCGGCAGTCCGAGGCCTTCCTGGCTGGTTTGGCTGAACACCTCAAAGGTGAAGTCGTGGAGGATGCCAGCCCTGCCGTGTGATGTCCGCCTCCTCCGGAATAGTTGCAGACGCCATGCAGTTGCCCAAGGTGAACCTGATTCATTCTGAAAGGAACTGCGCATGCTGTTTTCCCCTCTGGCCCTCGGCGAGCTTGAACTTTCCAACCGACTGGTGATGGCGCCCCTGACGCGACTCCGCGCGGGGGAGAACGGCGTGCCGGGTTCGTTGATCGCTGAGCATTACCGGCAGCGGGCCTCCCTTGGGCTGATCGTGAGCGAAGGCACCTATCCGACGCCTGCGGGCCGGTCGTACCCGGGGCAGCCTGGTTTGGTCACCGAGGAGCAAATCGCGGGCTGGAAGAAAGTCACCGACGCCGTTCACGCTGAGGGCGGCCGCATCTTCGCTCAGATCATGCACGGCGGCCGCGTTTCGCACGCGGACATCACCGGCGGACACGAGATTGTGGGCCCCAGCGCCGTAGCCATCGACGGTGAGGTTCGTACTCCCAACGGCAAGCAGGCGTACCCGGTTCCGCGTGAACTCCGCACCGACGAACTTCCGGGAGTTATCCAGGAGCTCGTCACAGCATCCAAGAACGCGATCGAGGCAGGGTTCGACGGCGTTGAACTCCACTCCGCGAACGGTTACCTGCTGCACGAATTCCTGGCGCCGAACTCTAACGTTCGTACGGACAGCTATGGTGGATCGCCGGAGAACCGCGCCCGGTTCGTGATCGAGACCGTCAACGCCGTGGTGGAGGCACTCGGTGCCAACCGTGTAGGTATCCGGATTTCCCCCGAGCACAACGTGCAGGGAATCGCCGAAACCGACGCCGCCGATGTCCGCGCAACGTACGAAGTGTTGGTGGATACCATCGCTCCGCTGAACCTGGCGTACTTGAGCATCCTCCACCACGATCCCAAGAGCGCCCTGGTGCAGGATCTCCGCGAGCGATTCAACGGCATTTTCCTGGTGAACACCGGCTTCAGCGAGATCACCACCCGCGATGAAGCTTTTGCCATCATCGAGGACGGACTGGCAGACGCTGTGGTGGTGGGTCGCCCCGCCATCGCCAACCCGGACCTTGCCCGCCGCTGGCGCGAGAGCCTGCCGCTCAATGAGCCGGACGCTTCCACGTTCTACGCCGACGGCGCCGAGGGTTACACCGACTACCCGTTCTACGCCAACTAAGCGCCTGAGGCGCCAATAGCGCACAGCATTCCAGCCAGACCACGACGTCGGCACCCACGCCCGGGTGCCGACGTCGTGATTTAACGCGTGCTCGCCCAACAGGGGGACGGTGAGCGGAATGTGACGGGGGCGCATACCCTGACAGCTGCCGGCGTTCCTATAGGATTTGAGCCATGGCTGATCCTTCCCCGTCCGCTGCCCGCGCTGGCTTTCCTGTCAGCCGCCAAGTGCTGGCCGACCACGTTTACGAAGCCCTCCTTGAGTGGCTCATGGATGGTCGGCTGGAGCCCGGAGCCGCGGTGAGCATTGACGGGATGGCGCGCGAACTGGACGTTTCGCCGACTCCGGTCCGGGAGGCGCTGGCCCGTTTGGAGCATACGGGAATGGTGCGCCGTGTGGCGTTGAAGGGCTACCGGGTGGCTCCGGTGTTCACTCGGGAAGACTTCGCTGAGCTCATGGAAGCCCGGCTTTCCATCGAGCCCGTCAATGCTCGATTGGCCTGCTCTCGGATGACTCCGGACGGCTTGGATGCGTTGAAACAAGCGGTGGAGGACCTGAAAACTGCTCCCAGGGGCGGGTCTTTTGCGGAGTATCGCAGCTACCTCGAAGCAGATGAGCGGTTTCATCAGCTCATTGCCGCGCAGGCCAGTAACCAATTCCTGCTCGCGGCCTACAACACTCTGGGTGGCCAGATTCAACGCTTCCGACTGTTTGGGGGAGTAGGCATTACCGACGCGGAGCAAGCGATCGCGGAGCACCAGGCGGTGCTGGATGCCATGATTGGCGGCGATCCGGAGAAGGCTGCGGCCATGATGGTGGATCACGTGGAAAAGGTTCGCGGCCGCGCCATGGCGGACGCACCGGAGGACTAGGCCCGTCATTCCGCCGGATTGCACACCCTTCACACTCAAATGTAAGACATATAGGATCTAGGAAGTTTCGAAAAAGTCTTGACAGTATTGCGTCGTTCGTAAATCCTATAGGAAACAGGATTCCACGAAGGAGTGATCATCATGGCGTACACCGCCGAGAATTGGCCCATCACCGCGGCCCTCCTGCAGTTCCCCGGCACCGATGCCGCGGGGCAGCACATCAACGACGCCGATGCTTCCGCTTGGGCTTCGGTCCTCCAGGAAGTGAAGGACGCGGGTTTCGCCAACGCGGACCTCACCGACAGCTGGGTCCGGCCGGGCGACCTCAGCAAGGAACGCCTCGCTGAGTTCAAGCAGACCGCCGAGGAAGTGGGGATCGGCGTCCCGGTCATCTCCGCAATCCGTCGCAGTGTCATTCACGCCACGGACTGGGCCGATAACCTCGCCTACAGCCACCGCACCATCGACGCCGCGGCCGAGCTTGGCTGTGAAGTAGTGTCCTTCGGGCTGCACCAGGCCATTACCCCGGAGCAGCAGAAGCAGCTGTGGTTCTGGACCGTGGAGGGCTACAAGGATCCCGTGGGGGACAAGGAAGTGTGGGGCAACGCAGTCTCCAGAATTCGTGAGCTCGGCAAGCACGCGGCTGAGGCCGGCATCCTCCTCTCCCTGGAAATGTACGAGGACACCTACCTGGGCACCGCCGACTCCTCCGTCCAGCTGGTCCAGGACATCGGCTTGGACAACGTTGGCCTGAACCCTGACCTCGGCAATCTCATCCGGCTGCACCGGCCCATTGAAGACTGGCGCGACATGGTGGCCAAGACCCTCCCGTACTCCAACTACTGGCACATGAAGAACTACATCCGGGACGAAGACGTAGCCCGGGATAGCTACATCACCATGCCGGCCCCCATGGAAAGCGGGCTCATCAACTACCGCGAGGCCTTCAAGTTCGCCGTATCGGTGGGCTTCCAAGGCATCCTTTGCACCGAGCACTACGGCGGAGATGGCCTCAGCGTCACGGCGAGCAACCAGGACTACCTCCGCCGGCACGTCCTGCCGAAGACTGACGGCTACCAACTCGGCACGAGCCAGGTAGCCCAGGGACGCCAGGTACCGGCAACCCAGCTCGCAGGAGTCTAGGAAAATGACACAGATTTTCGACAACCCGGCAGACTTTGCCGACGACGCGTTGGACGGCTTCGTCGCCGCCAACCGCGGTTACGTTGCCCGCGTTGACGGTGGAGTGGTCCGCTCCACCGAAGTCCCTGCCGGACAAGTTGCCCTGGTGGTAGGCGGCGGCTCAGGCCACTACCCGGCGTTCGCCGGGCTGGTGGGCCCAGGCCTGGCAACCGGCTCCGCCTGCGGCAACATGTTCGCTTCCCCGGCGGCGGGCCAGGTGTACCGCGTAGCGAAGGCAGCCAACGCCGGCGGGGGAGTCCTGCTCAGCTACGGCAACTACGCCGGCGACGTCCTCCACTTCGGCCAAGCACAGCTGCGGCTCAACGCCGAGGGCATCGAAACCCGCACGGTTACCGTCACAGATGACATCGCCAGTGCCCCGATCGAGCAACTCGAGAAGCGTCGGGGCATTGCGGGCGACCTGACAGTTTTCAAGATTGCCGGAGCCGCCGCAGAAGCGGGACTGAACCTTGACGACGTCGAGCGTCTGGCCATCAAGACCAACTACCGGACGCGCTCGCTGGGGGTGGCCTTTGATGGTTGCACCCTCCCGGGCGCCAAGGACCCACTGTTCCACGTGCCGGCCGGGCAGATGTCGCTCGGGCTCGGGATCCACGGGGAGCCGGGCATCTCCGAGCACCCCATGCCCACCGCCTCCGAGCTTGCCGAGCTCCTGGTCGCCAAGCTGCTCAATGACAAGCCGGAGGACGCCGGCCACCGCGTGGTGGCAATCGTCAACGGCCTTGGCACAGTCAAGTACGACGAACTGTTCCTGCTTTTCGGCAAGATCGAAAAGCTGCTCACCTCCGCAGGGCTCACTGTTGTTGAACCCGAGTGCGGCGAGCTGGTGACCAGCCTGGACATGTCCGGACTATCCCTGACCCTGCTGTGGTTGGACGAGGAACTCGAGCAATATTGGGCAGCGCCTGCGGACACTCCGGCGTTCCGTAAAGGCAGCATGTCGCCCCGCGCGGCCCGGACCGAGACAACAGCAGACGACGCCGAAGCCGCCGACGTCGAACAACCCACCCCGGCCGCCGCTGAACTCGGGCGGCAGGCAGTGGCCATCCTCGCCCAGGTGCGGGACGTCGTCGTCGAACATGTTGAGGAACTCGGCAAGCTGGACGCGATCGCCGGCGACGGTGACCACGGCATCGGCATGCGGCGGGGCGTGGATGCGGCAGCCGCAGCGAGCGAGGCTGCGGCCGGTTCTTCTGCTGCACGCATCCTGACAGCAGCCGGGGAAGCGTGGAGCGAGCGGGCCGGTGGGACCTCGGGCGCGCTGTGGGGGTCCGCACTTATCGCGGCCGGGCTGTCGCTGGGCAACCGCGAAACCTACACCTCGGAGGACGCGGCCGCAGCCGTGGACGCCTTCGTCAGCGCCATCACCGAGCTCGGCAAAGCCGATCCCGGGGACAAAACCATGGTGGATGCGCTCCTGCCGTTCCGGGACACGTTCCTCACAGAGCTCGACGGCGGGGCTCCCGTTGACCGGGCCTTGGCAGTTGCCGCTGCGGCAGCAGAGTCCGCTGCCGCGAAGACAGCTGAACTCCGGCCGCTCAAGGGCCGGGCACGTCCCCTCGCGGAAAAGAGCATCGGCCACCCCGATCCCGGCGCTGTGTCCTTTGGCTTGATCGCCGCCAGGATTTCGCAATTTATTTATTCACAACTGGCCACCGATTCACAACTGGCCACCGCGTCGTCAGCGGCAGCGGCCGGAAACGGAGCACGAGCATGAGCAACAACCAAGGCTGGCGCATCGTCGTCGGCAATGATGAAGCCGGTGTCGAATACAAGAACGCCTTGAAAGATTTGCTGGAAGCGGACCCTCGCGTTGCGTCCGTGACGGACGTCGGGGTTGGCTTCAACGATTCCACTGCCTACCCGCACGTCGCTGTGGACGCCGCCCGCAAAGTCGCTGAAGGTGAAGCAGACCGGGCCCTGTTGATCTGCGGCACTGGGCTGGGAGTGGCCATTGCGGCCAACAAGGTCCCGGGAATCCGCGCCGTCACAGCCCACGACAGTTACTCCGTTGAACGGTCCGTGCTCAGCAACAACGCCCAGGTACTGACCCTGGGCCAGCGGGTGATTGGCTTGGAACTGGCCAAAAAGCTCGTAGGGGAGTGGCTCGACCACCGCTTCGATCAAACTTCATCCTCCGCCGCCAAGGTGGACGCCATCTGCTCGTACGAGCCCGACTACACGAAGGCAGTCTGATCATGACCACATCTGAAACAACCGAAGGCAACGCGAACAAAGCAGCCCGGAAGATCGCCGTCGTCGGCTCGGGTTACATGGGCGGCGGCATCGCCCAGGTCCTGGCGCTCGGCGGTGCGCGTGTTGCTCTTGCCGACGTTTCTGCCGAGGTGGCGCAGAAGAACTACGACCGCCTGCTGGTGGAGTCGGATCAGTTCATCGCGGATGGGCTTTTCCCTGAGGGGTCCACCGAGATCCTCAAGCAGAACCTGTGGGCTGCCAAGGACATTGAGGAAGCAGTCTCGGATGCGGACTTCATCGAGGAGTGCGTTCCCGAGGTACTTGAAATCAAGCATCAGTCCCTGGCCCGGATCAGCGCAGCAGCCCGCCCGGATGCCGTGATCGGTTCCAACACGTCCACCATTTCCATCGCGTCCCTCGCTGAAGCCGTCACCCATCCGGAACGCTTCCTGGGTGTGCATTTTTCCAACCCGTCGCCGTTCATTCCCGGCGTCGAGATCATCCCTCACGCTGAAACCTCTGCCGCAACTGTGGCAGCGGCGCGCGAGTTGGTGCACGCGGCCGGTAAGCAGACCGCCGTGGTCAAGGACGTCACCGGCTTCGTGCTGAACCGCCTGCAGTACGCGCTGTTCCACGAGGCAGCGCAGCTGGTGGAGCAGGGCATCGCAACAGCGGACGACGTCGACACCTTGGTGCGTACCACGTTCGGCTTCCGCTTGCCCTTCTTTGGTCCGTTCGCCATCGCCGACATGGCCGGTTTGGACGTCTACAACTTCTGCTACAAGTCGCTGCAAACGGGCTTCCCGGAACGATTCGCGACGCCGAAGATCCTCTCCGACCTGGTGGAGGCGGGCAAGCTCGGCACCAAGACCGGCGCCGGTTTCCTCAACGTTCCCGCCGAGCGCACCCCGGAACTCATCGCCTACCGCAACAAGGCCTACGTCGCCATGCAGAAGCTCATTGAAGAGCTCGGCCCGGCCCCCATCAACTAACTCTTCACAGGAGACAACCACATGACTTTCCCCGCAGAACGCACCGCAATCGTCACCGGCGCCGTATCCGAACGCGGCATCGGCCGAGCCACCGTCAACTACCTGGCCGCCCAAGGCTGGAACATCGGCATCATCGATCTTGATGACGCCGCCTGCAAGATCGCAGCCAAGGAAATCGCCGCGGAATACGGCGTGCAGGCCCACGGCGTTGGCGCCAACGTGGCCAGCGACGCCGAGGTCCGTGCCGCAATCGACGAGCTCGAGAATGAGCTCCCGCAGATCGTCGCACTGGCCAACGTTGCCGGAGTCAGCTCGCCGGTCGGTTACCTGGAACTGGAACCGGCCGAGTGGGACCGGGTCCTGAACATCAACCTCAACGGCGTCCACTACGCCACCCGGCGTGTGGCCGAGTCCATGGTCAAGAACCGGATCGGCCGCATCGTGAACATCTCCTCCGTTTCCGCGCAGCGCGGCGGTGGCACGTTCTCCAAGACCCCCTACTCCGTGGCGAAGGCCGGCGTCATCGGCCTGACCCGCGCAACCGCCCGTGAACTGGGTGAGTACGACATCACCGTCAACGCCATCTCTCCCGGTCCCATCGACACCGACATCATGGGCGGAACGCTGAGCCAGGAACGTAAGGATGAACTGACCAAGGACCTTGTGGTGAACCGTGTGGGCTCCACCCGTGACATCGCGGCCGCCATCGCCTTCCTCATCAGCGAGGACTCCGGATACATCTCCGGCCAGACGCTGAATGTGGATGGCGGACTGTACATGCACTAGGCGCTTGTTCATGAAGACCTGGACAAGAGAACGCAAGATCTACCTGGCCGTCGGCATCCTCGCCTGCGCCGTGGGCATGGTGCTCATTTTCTTCCCGCGCTGATCGCGCCGCATTAGTCATTTCCTGTCACTCAAAGAGGAGTTTCAATGTCAGTAACCGCCAATTCCACCAAGGAGTTGCTGGATACGCCGGTCCTGAAGTCGGCCATATCCAAAGCCTCACGGCGGCTCATGCCGATGCTCGTCATCCTGTACGTGGTGGCCTTCCTGGACCGCACCAACGTTGGCTTCGCCGAAGCTGCGTTGGAGGTCGACAGGGGAATCACCGCCGGTGCTTACGCGCTGGGCGCCGGTATCTTCTTCATCGGCTACGCGCTGTTCGAAATCCCCAGCAACCTGCTGCTGACAAAGTTCGGCGCCAAGGTATGGCTCGCCCGCATCGCCATCACCTGGGGCATCGTCTCGGCGTGCTTCGCGTTCGTGCAGGGTGAGACGTCCTTCATCATCCTGCGGTTCCTGCTGGGTGTGACCGAAGCGGGCCTGTTCCCCGGCGTCATCATGTTCCTGGCGGCGTGGTTCCCCAACAAGGTCCGTGTGAAGATGTTCGCCATCTTCTACCTGGCCCAGCCGTTCTCCCAGATGATGGGTGCACCGCTGTCCGGCTGGCTCATCAACATTGGCGACCAGGTTCCGGGTGTGGCCGGCTGGCAGGTCATGTTCTTCGTTGAGGGCATGCTCGCAGTCCTGGCCGGTATTGCCGCCTACTTCTTCCTCATCAACAGCCCCCAGGATGCCAAGTTCCTCACCAAGGAAGAGAAGCGGGCGCTCTCTGACGTCATGGCGCTCGAAGACACGGTCAAGGAAGAAACCGGACCACGTGGTGTCCTGGCGTCCATGCGTAACGGCCGCGTCTGGTACTTCACCGTCATCTACTTCTGCCTGCAAGTAGCGGTCTACGGTGTCACGTTCTACCTTCCGCAGCAGGTGGCGCAGCTGACCGGCCAAAAGGTGGGCATCGCCGTCGGGCTTCTGGCAGCCATCCCGTGGTTCTTCGGCATCTTCGCCTGCTACTTCATCGGCAAGGCCGCGAACACAGTGGCACGTCGTCGCCGCTGGGGAACGGCTCTGTTCATTTCCACGGGCCTGTGCATCTTCGGTTCCGCCTGGGCCGGTGCCAACCAGATGCCCGCCCTGGGCATCATCTTCATAACCCTCGCGGTGTGCAGCTTCCTCTCCACCGGCCCCATTTGCTGGTCATATCCGACGGCGTTCCTCACCGGAACCGCCGCGGCTGCCGGCATCGGGCTGATCAACTCCTTGGGAAACCTGGGTGGGTTCGTTGCCCCGATCCTGCGCACCACGGTCAACCAGGTCACTGCCTCAGACACCGGCACCATGGGTGTCTACGCGCTGGGTGTCCTGCCGTTCGTCGCGGCGCTGTTGATGTTCGGTACCAAGCGCTTCAGCAACAAAGCCGACGAACTGTTGGAGAAGTAGACCGTGACGCTGCCAGGTACCCTGACCGACCCCCGCGCTGGGCTGGGCACTACGTTCGTAGGCGTCAGCACCAAGATGTACATGGGCTACGCGCAGTCCCTGGCGTGGTTGGAACAACTGGTAGCTGAAGTGGATGCCCGCCCGGCCCTCGCGGCCGGGCGGGTGGTCCCGTTTGTCATCCCGTCCTTTCCGGTGCTCCCCGAGGCGGCGCGCTTGGTTGCGGGAACGCCTCTGGTTCTTGGCGCCCAGAACTGTGGCTGGTCCGATGGCCCATGGACGGGGGAAGTTTCTCCGTCGATGCTGGTTGAACTGGGCGTGAAATGGGTGGAGATCGGCCACGCTGAACGTCGGCGGTACTTCGCCGAAGATGAGGCGATGATTGCGCTGAAGGTCAGCGCCGCCGTCGACGCAGGGCTGACGCCGCTGCTGTGCGTAGGGGAACCAGAGCTCCTGGCCCATCCGGCGGGCCCGGCGGCAGCGGCGGAGACTGTGTATCGGCAGATCGAAGCGGCAGTGTCCGGCGACTGGTCCCTTGCCTCCACGTTGGTCATTGCCTATGAGCCGGTGTGGGCGATCGGAGCTCCCGAGCCCGCCTCGGCGGACTATGTTTCGACGGTGGTAGGTGCCTTGCGTTCGGCGCTTGCCCAGCACGGCCTGGCCCGGATTCCTGTCATTTATGGCGGCTCGGCGAAGCCCGGACTTTTGCCGCAGTTGGACGGGGTGTCCGGGCTTTTCCTCGGTCGCTTTGCCCACGACGCCGCCAACTTCGGCAAGGTCTTGGACGAGGCCCTGAGTCTTTCTACAGCTCATGCCCATAGAACGTCCTCTAAAGGGCGTTAGCTGTATAAGAACTCCGCTGGCAGAGGGCCACGAAACCGCCAAGGTTCTCCAGGCCCTCGGGATGCGTGGGCAGGTAGTTGGTCAGCTCGGGCGAACGCACCACCACGGCACGCCACTGACCGCGCGAGACCGCCACGTTGATCCGGTTCCGGGAGAGCAGGAACTCCATGCCGCGGGGGACTTCTCCCGCAGCCGACGCGGCCATGGAAACAATGACCACCGGAGCTTCCTGGCCTTGGAACTTGTCCACTGTTCCCACCCGGACCTTGCTCAAACCTGCGCCCCGAAGATGGTGCTTGATCAACTGGACCTGGGCGTTGTACGCGGCCACCACCAGGATGTCCGTCTCCTCGAGGGGACGGGATTCGGCGGACGGGGACTCGGCTGAGCGCGATGCATCGAGCCACGTCAGGCCGAGGTGGGCCTGGACCTGCCGGACCACCTCCGCTGCTTCCTCGGAGGAGGACGTGGAGTTGGCGGTATGCGGGACGTAAACGCAGGAGATACCGGGTGAGACACCCTCCAAGTGACGTTCCTTCGCTGCGGGCGCTGACTCCAGAAGGTTGTCGTAGGAGAGTTCCGAAACGGCACTGCAGAGGTCCGGATGCATCCGCCACGACAATGCCAGGAAGTACCCCAGCTCGGGCGGCAAGGTGTTGTAGCCATCTGACAGCCAGCCCAGAGCTGATTCATCCACCGGCTCAGGGTGCTTGCCTTGGGTGACCTGGGGCAGCTGCTGTGGATCGCCGAGCAGCAGAAGGCGTTTGGCTGCGCGGCTCACAGCCATGGTGTTGGCCAGCGAGAATTGCCCGGCCTCGTCAATGACTAGCAGGTCCAGGGATCCGGCGGGGACCGAGCTGCCCACCATGGTCCAGGCTGTGCCGCCAATGAGGGCCCCGCCCGGCGTGGACAACAGTTCTTCCACGTCACCTTTGGCACATTGGGTCCACGGTACGGGGTCGTCGTGTTTGACTTCCTTGGCCACCCGCCCGGGATCTACTCCGGCCTTGTCCACCGCGGCGCAGAGCATGTTCTCCACGACGGCATGGGATTGGGCCACCACGCCCACCTTCCAGCCTGCAGCCACCAGCCGGGCCAACACATGGGCGCCCACATGGGTTTTGCCGCTCCCGGGCGGACCTTGCACAGCCAGATAGGAGTGGTCCAAGTCAGTGATGGCTGCGGTGATGGCGTCGATGTACCCGTCAGGCCCCGGCTCCACGGGAGGCAGGGCGTGAAGGCTACGAAGCTTGGGCGCCCTCCTTCGCACCAGGTCCAGCGCAGGATCCTGCGGCCAGTGCGGAAGCGCGTCTTTGAGCTGTGTTGCCAGAGCAGCGAGTGCCGCGCGCTGACCATTGGTGGCAATAGGTGGATCGGGGGTCAAGGCCATGGGCCATTGGCTGAACGCCGTGGAGTCCTTGCGGAGACCCTCGGCGATGGTCACCGTTTCGAAGTCTTCGTCGTCGCCCACCGCGGTGACCAAGGTACCGTTCCAGCCTGCACGGCCGAGCACGGTGGACTCTTTACCTTGCAGCGATTCCGGCAGCGGGGAGCCGTACATGCGGAAGTACTTCTTGCCAGGTTCCAGCCCTGCGCCGTCCCCGGACCGGCCGAAGAGTTTCACGATCCTCACCGGGTTGCTCCGAGGCGTGGGTTTGGCCCAGTCCTGGAGCAGTTCAGCGTGATCAACAATGAAGAGGTCGCGCTCGTCAGGCCATTGCGACGTTGGCTTTTCGACGCGGTCGAAGTGCCCCCACCAATGTTGTTTGTCCTCGCGGCGGTGGTATCCCACTCCGGCGGCCACAATGCCGATGGCACGTGAATCCGAGGTCCCTCTTTCCTCCTCGGACAACCCTGCCAGGTGGTCGAACAGCGCACTTTCTTCCGGTGCTGCCTCGTACTTCTCCGGTTCCGTGTCAAGTGCAGGAGCATCGTCGGCTTCACCGCCCGGCTGTATGGAGCGCTCGGCTGCGCGGGCCAGGAGCCAGTTGCGAAGTTCCAGCGTCGACAGGCAGTCGTACTCGTTGTAGTCACGGATGCCTTCGAGGATCGCGGCTGCTTCTCCCGGGTTCCCGTTGTCCCGTGCCGTGCAGTAGTCGGCGTAGGCAACCACGGAGGCGCCGGCGTCGGTCACCTCACCCGAGCGCAGGTGCTGCCCCATGTAGAGGGGCTCAAGCTTCTTGATGCTGTAGGAGTTCTCTGAGATCCGGATGCTGTGCCGGACGGTATCGTAGAGGTCCACCAGAACACCCTGGCGCAGGAGGTCGTCGACGGCGGTTTCGCCCACCACATGCGTCAGGGACAGGTTGCGCAGGGCCGTTTTCTCGTACGCGGCGTAGTGGTAAATGTGCATACCGGGGTACTCGTTGCGTCGCTCGGCCACGTACTCGAGGAAGTCCACAAACGCCTTGCCCTCTTCAGCCCGTGAGTGCGCCCAAAAGGGCCGGAACACCGGCTGGGCGCCGGGTTCAACGGGATTCTCAATGACCCCGAACAGGTACTCCAGCCCCCACTTTTCCGTGACGCGGTCCTGCCAGAGGGGGTCGCCTTCAAAGTCGAAGAAGATATCGCCCGGATCGGGAGCGGGTAGCCTGCCCAGCGTGTTGTCCGGCAGAACGTTGTAGCTGGTGGCTTTGGCTTCTCCGGACTTGTCCGTATAAATGACCGTACCATCCGGTGTGCCGGCGCCGGTCTGAAGCCGGGCCTGCTCCCGGAGCCGCAACAACGTGGGATCACCCGCTTCAGGGAGAGCAGCCAGATGGTCAATGGTGGTGACGCCGGCCTCGATCAGCTTTTTCCGACGGCTGATCCGCATACCCGCCACCATGAGGAGATCCCGGTGCAGCTGGACTTGCTCAGCGCAGTAATCACAGCGGCCACACGCGGAATACCGGGAGTCGCCCCACTCCACCGGTCCAGTCTCCGCACCATGTGCTTGGGTCATGCCAAGGAAGCGTTCCCGGCGTTCCTTGAAGACAGGCAGGATTTGCGCCAAGGGGTGGTCGCTGTGGACACGGTTGCCCAGCACCAGGGTGACGGTAGGGTCCGGGGTGATCCCTGCCTGGATGAGTTGATCTCCATAGGCCGCCAACTGCAGCAGGGCCGTGACCTTGGCATGCCGGGCGAGCTTGGTATCGAAGACGGCGTACTGACCGCCCGGGCGTTTCACCAGGAAATCTGAGCGGCCATGGAATTGACCATCGAAGAAGGCCGCCTGGAACACGACGTCCGCTCCGGAACGCAAGGCGTCGATGGATTCCGCATGCTTGGCCGACAGGGTGGCGCGGTCCATCGCAGTGGCGGGGACGACGTCGTAAACGCCTTTCCCGGAAGCCGGATCCCACAGCCCCAACTCAGCCACGAACTCGTCAAGAACCCGATGCTCGTGATCGTCTCCGAGTTTGGCGGTGCGCTCCAACATGGCATCTGTTGCGAACTCAGGCTTGGGCATGCGGCCGAGTTTTTCGTCAAGTTTCCTGAGCAACTGGTACTCGCAGGTGGCAGCAATAACGAGGTCGCTGGCGGAGTACACCAGGTCCTGGGGTGCGCCCGCCGTCTCGGGCTCGAGGAAGAACACCGCAACCCACCTACCTCTCCTTGCCGTGAATAACTCCGTGCCGTGAATAAACCCTTGCAGTCAAGCTATCAGCGGGCCCCGACAAAATAGCTTCGACAAAAATAACTCCTGACAAAACAGCTTCCGGCCACTTTAGACTGCACCCATGACTGAAACAGCCCCAGGCCCGGACCCCGCTTTCGAAGCCGCCTACCAGGCTGCACAAAAGAGCCTCAGCGAGGGCGGAATCCCCATCGGAGCCGCGCTGGCCCGTGGCGGGGACGTCATAGCCAGCGGCCACAACGAGCGCGTCCAGCATGGCGACCCGATCGCACACGGCGAGATGTCCGCGCTCAGGGCTGCCGGTCGCCAGAAGACATACCGTGACACCACGCTCTACACCACCTTGGCGCCATGTGCGATGTGCACGGGAACCATCATCCAATTCAAAATCCCCCGGGTGGTGGTGGGCGAGGCAGAAACCTTCCCCGGTGAATTCGACCTCCTCCGTTCGCGGGGTGTGGATGTAGTAGTCCTCAACGATCAGCGGTGCGTGGACATGATGCGCACTTTCCAAAAGGAACACCCCGAATTGTGGGCGGAGGACATCGCAGAATAGCAGCGGTGAAATGGGCGCTCGGAAGGGCCCGGATTCGCCTAGCCACCGTCACCCTCCGAGCGTAGGCTGGCATCATCGGCGTCGGTGCCGAGAGGCCCCTCGTCGATGATCCCAATCGATGAAGGAGGACCCATGAGTGCCGTACGTGAATTCATGACAACCAATGCCCAGTGCATCGAAGAGGACAAAACTCTTCAGGACGCCGCCAGGCTGATGAGGGACCTGGACTGCGGTTCACTCCCTATCTGCGGACATGACGGCAAGCTCACCGGCTTCATCACCGACCGCGACATCGTGGTCAAGTGTTTGGCCGAAGGCAAGGACGCCCGCGAAGTCCGCGCCAGTGAGCTGGCCACAGGCAAACCCCATTGGGTGGATGCGGACGCCAACGTTGAGGAGGCCGTCACCATGATGGAGGAACACCAAGTGCGCCGGCTCCCCGTCATCAGCGACCACAAACTGGTAGGCATCATCAGCCAGGGCGATATTGCCCGCAACCATTACGCAGAAGAGCGTCTGGGCGAAATGGTGGAACACATCTCAGCCAAGGAGCACATGGCCCACTGAGGCCTGCAAACCGGCAACCAAACCAGCCGCCGCGAGGCATCCCTTAGAGGAACGCCTCGCGGCCCGTTCCTTCACGCAGCCATGGTCCAACTACAGCACTAAGAGCGCCCCCGGGATAGGCCTTCCGCATACCCGTCTTCTGAAACTGTCGGCCATGTGAGGCAAACTGTCATGGTGACTTCAAATCTCCAACACCAGTCAGCTGACTCTGCCATCCACGCCCAGATCGCCGAAGAACTCGGCGTCAAGACCTGGCAGGTCAAAGCCGCAGTGGAACTGCTCGACGCCGGATCCACCGTTCCCTTCATCGCCCGCTACCGTAAGGAAGTCACCGGGACGCTCGATGACACCCAGCTGCGCGACCTTGAAGAACGGCTCAGATACCTGCGTGAGCTGGAAGAACGACGCGCGTCCGTCCTGGAGGCGATTGCCGCCCAAGGCAAGCTGACCCCGGAACTGGAAGCCGCCGTCGTCGGGGCCGAGACCAAGGCACGGCTGGAAGACATTTACCTTCCCTTCAAATCCAAGCGCCGCACCAAGGCCCAGATTGCCCGCGAAGCCGGCCTTGAGCCCCTGGCTGACGTCCTTCTCGCCAACCCGCAACTGGACCCCGCCACCGAAGCCGCCAAGTACCTGAACGCCGAGCACACCATCGATGACGCAGCCACGGCGCTCGCAGGGGCCCGCGCAATCCTTGTGGAGCGCGTCGGGCAGGACGCCGATTTGGCCGAGGACCTGCGCGAACGCCTCTGGAAGCAGGGACGCATGGTGTCGCGGGTCAAGAAGGGCATGGAGGCCGAGGGCCAGAAATTCAAGGACTACTTCGAGTTCACGCAGGTGCCGTCCGGCATGCCGTCGCACCGCGTGCTCGCTTTGCTGCGCGGTGAAAAGGACGGCGTCCTTGAGCTCGATCTCGCCGAAGCAGACCCGTCCGACGACGACGCCCTGGCCGCCGCGCGCGGCAAGTACGAAAACGCTGTGGCCACGTGCCTTGGGGTCGCGAACCAGGGTCGCCCGGCGGACGCGTGGCTGACGCAGACCGCGCAGCTGGCCTGGCGTGGACGTATCCTGGACCGCCTCACCACAGACCTTCGCGGGCGCATGTTTGCTGACGCGGAAGACGAAGCTGTGCGCGTTTTTGCCGCCAACCTGCGTGACGTCCTGCTGGCGGCTCCAGCCGGCAACCGCGCGACGCTTGGGCTCGACCCCGGACTCCGGACCGGCGTGAAGGTGGCAGTGGTGGACGGCACGGGCAAGGTTGTCACCACGGACACCATCTACCCGCATGCCCCTGCGAAGAAGTGGGACGAAGCGTTGGCCACCCTTGGACGGCTGGCCAAGCAATACAACGTGGAACTCGTGGCGATCGGCAACGGAACGGCGTCCCGCGAGACAGACAAATTGGCCACAGAGCTCATCAAGTCCCTCGACGCCGCCGGCTCCAAGGGCATCCAGAAGCTGGTGGTATCCGAGGCCGGAGCGTCGGTGTACTCAGCCTCTGCCCTCGCCGCCTCAGAGCTCCCGGGCATGGATGTTTCGCTGCGAGGTGCGGTGTCCATTGCCCGACGGCTTCAGGATCCGCTGGCGGAACTGGTCAAGATCGAGCCGAAGTCCATCGGTGTGGGGCAGTACCAGCACGATGTCACCGCCGCGAAGCTGGACCGTTCACTGGACGCCGTGGTGGAGGACTGCGTGAACGCGGTGGGCGTGGACGTGAACACCGCTTCGCCTGCGCTGCTCAGCCGGGTGGCCGGCGTCGGGCCGCTGCTCAGCGAGAACATCGTGGCCTACAGGAACGAGAATGGGCCGTTCGCCAAGCGCAGCGACCTCAAGAAGGTGCCGCGGCTCGGCGCCAAGGCGTTCGAGCAGTGCGCCGGCTTCCTCCGTATCACCGGGGGAGCGGAGCCCCTGGATGCCTCAAGTGTGCACCCGGAAGCGTACTCCGTGGCACGCAAGATCCTGGTGGCCGCCGGTGGTGGACCCGCCAGTGTTTTGGATCCGCAGGCCTTCGTGGACGGCACTTTCGGGTTGCCCACGGTTAAGGACATCATGTCGGAGCTGGAGAAACCCGGCCGCGACCCCCGTCCAGCGTTCAAGGCGGCATCCTTCTCGGAAGGCATCGAGAAGATCTCCGACCTCAAGCCCGGCATGATCCTGGAAGGCACTGTTACCAACGTTGCCGCTTTTGGCGCGTTCGTTGACGTCGGAGTACACCAGGACGGGCTGGTTCACGTCTCGGCCCTGTCCAACAAGTTCGTTTCGGATCCGCGGGAGATCGTGAAGTCCGGTCAAGTGGTCCGGGTCAAGGTGCTCGAGGCCGATCCTGAGCGCAAGCGCATCTCACTGACGTTGAGGCTCGACGACGAACCCGGCGCTGCTGGCGGGCGCACCTCCGGTGGGCGTGCTTCAGGCGCCCAGCAGGGCCAGCGTTCAGGCCAGCCGGGGCAGGGCGCTCAACGGCAAGGACAAGGTGATCGCCGCCAGGGCCGGCCGCAGCAGGGCAATACCCGGCAAGGCAAGCCCCAGCAGTCCCAGGAGCCAGCGAACACGGCCATGGCCGAAGCATTGCGCAGGGCCGGACTCGGTTAGTAACCCTAGAGGCCGGCGGTCCTGGCTTCCCACACCACTGCATCCGAGGGCTGCAGAGCCGTGGGAAGCCAGCGGCCAATGCGTTGGAAAGCCTCGCGCCGAATGGGCTCAGGTGACAGGAAGATGTCGTGGAAGGCGTTCGGCAACCGGCTCACGGTGACGGTGTCCGCCAAGGATAAGGAACGGTGAGCCACGGCGTCGACGTTCAGCGCGACGTCGGCGGTGAGGGCATCGGCTGACCATTTCGGTTGCAGGTAGCTTTTGTCCGAGAGCATGACGAGCACCGGAACGTCGATACCCAAACCGGCCGCCACCGTGGCTTGGCCCCGGAACACTGCATCCAGGAAGGCAGGCGTGATGGGGAAGCCCCGGTCTGGCCTCCACTCAAGGTTGTAATCCCATTCGCCGTCCAGCGCCGCCGAGACAGCACGGGTATAGATGCCTGGATCCACGGGCGGCAGCGGGGCGAGCGGGTGGAGCTTTGCGTGGAGTCCGATCAGGGGTGCAATTGCGCGCCGGCCAAGCTCCGTGGCCTGGAATTCCAGCCACGGACTGTTGAGGATCAGCGCGGAGGCAAGGCCCGGGTGTCGGTGGGCCCACAGGCTCAGGGTGAGTCCGCCCGTTGAGTGGCCCAGCACAATGAGGGGGCGGTCTTCGCCAGGGACACCGGAGCGGCCCATGGCTGCGAGTGCTGCGGCGATGTCGGCGTCGTAATCGGTGAGGTTGGTGACGAAACCCGGAACCAGCCCGGGGCGCAGGCTCCGGCCGTAGTTGTGAAGGTCCAGGGCATAGAAGCGCGCGCCGGCCCGGTGCCAGAACTCGGCCAGATGGCGTTGGAAGAAGTAGTCGGACCAGCCGTGGACGTAGAGGACGTCGGCGTCGGTGCCCGCACCGTCCGGAACATCCAGCCACTGTGGACCACCGCCGAGGAAGCGCACCAGGGTGGCGACAGCGCCGCCGTCGAGCGTTAGCGTTTGCTGTTCGAAGCCTTCGCCAAGAATGTCCGGGGTCCACGCCCGGGTCATGCGTCTTTTTCCTTTTGCCAGGGCCAGCGGCCCGTGATTTCCAGCTCCAGGGAGAAGCTGAGGAACGTCCGTATCAGGACGATGATGGCCAGGACGCCAACGCTTTCGAAGGTGGGGGTGACTGCGACGGTGCGGATGATGTCGGCGGCCACCAGGAGCTCGAGGCCCAGCAGAATGGACCGCCCCAGCAGCTGCCTGTAGGAGCGGTAGGGGGAGAACGGGGTGAGGCCGCTGGCCCGTTTCGGTTGGTATCCCCGGAGAGCCATCGGTAAGGAAACCAGGGCTCCGATCACCATGACAGCCACTCCGGCGGCGTCCATGTACCGGCCGACTTCTTCGATGATGTGCTGGAAATCCATGGCCCTCCCCGGTTAGGTGCGTGCCCTTACCGTCTCACACAACAGACAACGACGGCGGCAGCCTGGTTCCGGATCTACGGAACCTGGCTGCCGCCGTCGTACGTTGTTGAACGGTACCGCTACTGCGCAGGCGCAGGCGCCGGAACCGGGAAGAAGACCCGGGGATCCTGCAGCAACGCGGGGTAGTCGAAGTCGGTGCGCTTGATCACGTTGGTGACTTCGAAGTTGCGTGCGAAGCGGCCATCAACAGTGATGGGGCGGCCCTGAATCAGGCCGACGGCGAAGATTTTGCCACCGTCAAAGGGCACAGCGAGCTCGGTCTTGCCGGGCAGGGTGTTGAACGCCTGCTCCTGTGCTTGACGCTTGCGCGTGGGCTTTTTCTCCTGTTGCTTGACGGGCCGCTTCTTGGGCCCCTTCACCTGGCGGCGGGACTTCTCCTCGGCGTATACGAACTGGTATTCGTCAGGATCCGAGGGGGCGGCGGCGCGGGCTTTTCCGTGCGGGGGCATGGCCACGGTGGTGAGCTGCTCCGGGCGGAGGTCCTCCACGTTGGAGCGCAGAATGAGCAGGCGATCCTCTTCCGGGTCTTCCGGGTGGAACTCGTGCTTGGGTTCCGGCCACACGTACTCGAGCTTTTCCTCGGTGCCGGGGAAAAGCTGGGAGTAGTGCTTGGGGTCTTTGGTGATCAGCTTGGAGCGGTGGCTGAGGTGCAGGTCCTCGTGCCCAAGCCACGGCGGCATGATGATCCTGGAGGCGTAATCCGGGTGTGCGGCCTGCGGGGCGAACTCGGCGATGTTGTCCCGGGTGTTGTCCGGGTGGCCGCGCTTCATCCACTCGTCTGCCATGGCGATGCCGTACATGGTGAGAGCCGGGACGTGGCCCATCCACATACGGACGGCGGGGTGCTGCTGCCAACCGTACTCCGGGATGACCAACGCGCGGAGGACCTGGAGTGCTTCGACGCGCTGTTTGCCGAGCCTTGAAGTGTCGAGCGCCGCGGCACTCTCACGGAAATCGGCGAAAGGGAGGAAAGTCTGCATCCTTTCAGTTTGAGGGGTGGCGGGGGTCAGAACCAAGTTCAGTGCCGCGGGACACGCTCCCGGGTTGGGGCCTAGAGTTGCAGGGTGGAAACTTTTGGCGAGAAAACTACTGCCCCGGCGCTTCCTGTTGCCGAACTGCACCTGCACATCGAAGGGACCCTCCAACCAGAGCTGATCTTTGCCCTGGCCGAACGAAACGGCATTGAACTGCCGTACCAAGACATTGAGGAACTCCGGGAAAAGTACGAGTTCACTGACCTGCAATCCTTCCTGGACCTCTATTACGCCAACATGGCCGTCCTGCAGACCGAGCAGGATTTCACCGACATGACACGTGCCTATCTGAAGCGGGCCGCCGCCGGGGGAGTGCGTCACGCGGAAATCATGATGGATCCCCAGGCGCACACTTCCCGGGGAGTGGCTTTGGAGACCTGCGTCAATGGCGTGGCCAACGCCTTGGCCACTTCCGAGGAAGACTTCGGCGTCACCACCTTGCTCATCGCGGCGTTCCTGCGCGACATGTCCGAGGACTCGGCCCTTGAAGTTCTGGACCAGCTCCTGGCGATGCACGCTCCGATCGCAGGTATCGGCTTGGACTCCGCAGAGGTGGGCAATCCGCCGTCGAAATTTGAGCGCCTTTACCAGCGCGCCGGCGAGGCGGGCCTGCGACGAATCGCGCACGCGGGCGAGGAAGGTCCGGCGTCCTATATCAGCGAGGCCTTGGATGTGCTCCACGTTGAACGGATCGATCACGGCATCCGGTGCATGGAAGACACGGACGTCGTGCAGCGGCTCGTCGCTGAACAGGTTCCCCTCACGGTCTGCCCCCTGTCCAACGTCAGGCTCCGCGCCGTGGATAGGCTGGCTGACCATCCTCTGCCCGAAATGCTGGCGATCGGCCTGAATGTCTCCGTGAATTCGGACGACCCCGCCTACTTTGGCGGCTACGTGGATGAGAACTTCGAGCAACTGGTGAAGGTCCTGGAATTCTCGGTGCCGGAGCAGGCCACCCTGGCAGCCAACTCCATCCGGTCCTCGTTCGCCAGCGACGCCCGTAAAGCGGTGCTGCTGGACGAGGTCACGGAATGGGTCAAAGCATCCGTCACACCTGCTTAAAGCGCCACAGCCGAGACCTGCACATCACTTGCGGCGCTTGTGATGTCACACTCGGTCACGACACACGGTGTTTACCATTCCCAGTCGCGGGAATTAACAATTCATTGGCAAACTGCTGTGGAGTATCCACTGTTGAAGGAGAAGCATGGGCGCGAACACCGCCGAAAACACCAACCTTCGTTTGAAGGCCGTCCTGGACATCCTCGCGGAGAGCGTATGGTCCGGGGCGACGCTGAACGCCGGCGAGGTGCTGGCCGAAGCGATCGTCCGGGTACCTTTCAGTGACCATGAGGCCGAGCTTCTCAGTGGCGGAATCCCGCGCGGCCACAAGACTCTGACATCGGCTTCGGCCAAGCTGGTCAAGGCCGGCTGGCTGGTCAAGGGACGTTCAGGGTGGACCATCCCTGAAGACGGCCTGCGCGCGACGGTCGCCTTCCCGGATGCGGCGGCGTTTGGTGCAGCGCTCGACGCCGGAACTCCGGTCCCAGCCGACGTCGCCGTTCCAACGGCCCCGCCCGCGAAGCCCCAAGCAAAGAAGGCTGCTCCTGCCAAGCGGGCCGCTGCGAAGAAGGTGACCGAGCCCAAAGTTGCGGCCGCTGACGTAGCCGAGCCTAAGGTCGCTGCGGCCAAGGTGTCCGCGCCGCGGGCCAAAGCGGCAACAGCCAAGGCTTCCGCCGTTGCAGCATCCCCTGCCGCTAAGAAGACCACCCGAAAGGCGCCGGCGAAAGCAGTGGCGGCATCCGCCGTCGAGACCCTGCCGCAGCCGGACGCGGTGGCGATTGCCGGTGACTTCAACAAGCTGCTTGGAGCAGCCGAAGATTGGGCGCCGCAGTATGACGAGGCCCAGATGGAGTTCAACCCCATCGTCCAAGTGTGGACGTTGACGGCTGAACTGCCTGCCGGTTTCTACACCTACAAGATCGCGCTGAACCGTTCGTGGGACGAGAACTATGGTGCGTTTGGAGCCCGTGACGGCGCGAACCACGAGTTGAACCACGACGGCGGACCGGTCACCATCACGTACAGCCACGCGACGCGGGACATCGTGATCGGCTAAGTCTCCTTAGCTCGGAACCCGCCCTTGTTCGCTCTGCTCTCCGTTCAACGGAGAGCGGGACGGGCAAGGGCAGGTCTGGTTAAAGTGGATTCATGACTGACGAAACCCTTCGCCTCACAGCCCGTATCACCGGTGTGGTCCAAGGCGTGGGTTTTCGCTATTGGACTGCCCGGAAAGCTGACGAGCTCGGCCTGAAGGGGACGGTCCGCAACAGCACGGACGGTTCCGTGGAGTTGGTTGCCGAGGGAGAAATAGAGGGCATTAGCCGTTTCACGGACTGGCTTCACTCGTCGCGGGCGCCCGGCCGGGTGGAGAACGTTGACTTCCAGACTTCCCAAGCCACCGAGGAGTTCGACGACTTCCGGATTATCGGTTAGCGCCTAAGCCGCTGCTACGCCCCCGGCGACGCCGTGGTGAGCCCGGATTCCATGGCGGCAAGTAGTAACTCTTGGTCGTACGCCACCAAGGTGTCGGACTGCAGCCGTATGGCTGTGGCCAGGTGAATAGCGTCCGCGCTCCGAAGCTGTCTCGGAAGTGCCGCTGCGTACATGAGGTCTGAGCGGGATACGTCCACCAGATTAATTCCGGCCAGTACCGCATTGACCAGTTCGAAGGGCATACTCCTGCGACGAGCCGCGCAATGCAGTTCCGTGTAAAGCAGCATTGACGCGACAAGATGCCCTCCAGAGGCCGCCTTCTCTACCAAATAGCCGGCAGCGTCCGCTGACTCTTTCTCATTAACCACCAACTTCATGACGGCAGAAGTGTCAACGTAAACGATCACCGGTCGCCGCGCAGATCGGCCAAGATGTCGGTTGTTGTCATGTCGCTGCTGATACGGGGCAGGATGGTGAAGTCCACGGGAGATTCACTCGCAGGCCTGATGCTACCGGCTTGGAGCAACCGCTCAAAGGGTGAGGCTGACGGTGGAATGAGGGTGGCCGCAACCTCGCCATTGTTGGTGACGTCAATGACTTCGCCATTCTTGACGCGTTCCAGAATCTTGCTGCTCTGGTTGCGCAGTTCGCGGTGCGGAATAGTTGTCATGATCTACCTCCGTAGCAATCGTAGCACCCTGGGTGGAGGGGCTTCTTCCGGGGTAGTTCAGGCCGGCAAGGTGGCTGTCCGCGTCGCTTGGATGTAGTGCTCCAGCGACTTCAACGCAGGCTGCGATGAAGCATCCCGCACGGCATCTGCGCCCACAGCATTTGCAGCAGCCAAAGCGTGCGAGTGCTCCAGGCCGGATTGGAGCGCCAGGACCAGGGCCGCGCAGAAAGCATCCCCGGCTCCGATGGTGTTGGCAATATCGGTAACCCGTACGGCGGGCGCTTCGGCGACGCGTTCGCCGTCGACGAAGATCGCAGAACCCTCGCCGCCATAGGTCACTGCAACCAACGGAGCATCACGCAGGGCGGGGATCAGTTCATACTCGGTCTCGTTCACGATCACCAGGTCGCAGCGTTCCAGCAGCTCGGGAATGATCGGCATTGCCGGGGCAGCGTTCAGTGCGAAGAATCCTTGTGTTCGCTGAGCGGCTTCCAGCACTACGTTCTGGTCCACTTCGAGCTGGCAGAGAACGGCCTCGTCGTCGTCGAAGTCCACGCCCTCCAGGGTCACGGAGCCGTTGGCTCCCGGGCACACCATAATCTGGTTCTCGCCTTCTCCGTCCACCAGCACCAAGGCGGTTCCCGTGGCGGAGTCCACCCGGGCGATGTCCTGGACGTCGACGCCGGCCCCCGCCATCGCGGTGATGAGGCTGAGGCCCGCTTCATCGTGGCCCACGGCCCCCACCATGCGGGACCTTCCTGCCAGCCGGGCCGCAGCGACGGCTTGGTTGGCGCCCTTGCCACCGGGCTGCTGGCGCAGAATGCCGCCGCCCACGGTTTCGCCAGGGGAGGGGAGGCGGCTTGCAGTGGCGGTGATATCCAGGTTGATGCTGCCAACCACGGTGAGGGTGGGGGAGGAATTGGGCGCAGAAGACTGGGGGGTGGTGCTCATGGGAGGTCCTTTTCGGGAGATTGGCTGAGGCGGGATTTCAGGAGGACTGGATGACGGAGAGGTGCCCGGCCTTGGCAGCCACCAGGCACTTGGCCAGATAGAACGGGGCATCATTCCGGCGCACGTATTGCGTGAGGACCAGTACGGGATCGGACGGACGGAGCCCGAGCAATTTCGCACGGCTGGGCCCGGCCGTACTGAGGCTGATCTGGCATTCGCCGGGGCCAAGGGGTGCGCCGGGCAGTCCGCTGAGAACTTCCAGGAGCGTTGAGGCGGGAAGCGTGGGAGCCTCGGCAGCTTCGGCCAAGGCCTCGGCTTCGGGGATTCCTTGGGCTACGTTCTCTTGGAGATGCGCCAGGGGCTCGCCGTTCCTGATGAGGACGCTTTCCCAGAACCACACGTCCTCGTCAGGCTGCACGCCAATTCCCGGCGCCACGAATTCGGACGCCGGTTGCTTGATGGCGGCTACCCGTTTGACCTGGATGTCCTGGTCCTGCCCGCCCAGAAGCTGATCGAACGGGCGGATGTGTTCTATGCCGATGCGGGGGAGCGAATCGGCAACAAAGCGGCCCACTCCACGGCGTGCCCGGGTGAGGCCGTCTTCTTCAAGCAACATTAGCGCTTCCCGGATCACGGTGCGGCTGACGTCCATCATGGTGCCGAGCTCAGTCTCCGTGGGGAGCAGTGAACCTGGCGGCAGGATCTTGGTCCGGATCGCTTCGGCGATGCGGGAGTAGGCCGCGACGCGCAGGGGCTGCCCTGGTTGGGTAGCGATGGGCCGGGACAGGAACTGGACGGCGTTGTCGGTCAAGGGTGCCTCACTTGAGATGGGTTACGGATACTGTACCGGATGACTGTGATAGGTTGCACAAGCTCGTAATACATGCTTGTATAACAACTCACATCTCGTGGCGCCGCCCCGCGCCCTCGGACAAAGGAGTTTGATGTGAACATCCCCACCGCCACAGGCACGCAGCCTGGAGAACCGCAGGCTGTAGCCTCAGCGGACCCCACCACAGCGACGGACCAGGGCCGCTTCCATGGCAAAGCCGCCGCGCTGCTGATCACCACGCTGGTGCTCGCCGTCCTGGCCTTCCAGCTCAACGCCAGCATGATCACCCCTGCGCTCCCACACATTGGCTCCTTCTTCGGGGAGACGCCGGAAGCCGTGGCCCAGGTCCAGTCCATGTTCTTCCTCGCCGGCGCCATCTCCGGGCCCGTGATCGGCCGTTGGAGCGACTTCATCGGCCGCCGCAACGCACTCCTGCTGGTGCTGGCTATCATGGGCGCCGGAACAGTGCTCTGCATCTTCGCGCCCACCCTGCCGTTGCTGGTGGCCGGCCGCTTCATGCAGGGTGTCTCGAGCGCCATCTTTGCGCTCTCCTACATCGTCCTGAACGAGTACCTGCCTGCCCGACTTTTCGGCACCTCCATCGGCATCATCGCTGCCATCAACGGCGGGGTCGGCGGCGTGGATGGATACTTCGGCGGACTCATGGCCGAGACCCTGGGTTTCCAGTCGATCTTTGTGGCAGTCCTGGTGCTGGCCGCGATCGCCGTCGTCTGCGTCATCAAAGTGGTCCCGGGCGGAAAGTCCACCGTCGCTCCCGGCCGGATGGATTGGTGGGGCGCAGGTTCGCTGTCCGTGTTCCTGGTGTTCATCACGTACTTCGTCTCCACAGGCTCTTCAGCAGGGTGGACCTCGCCTGCTGCCCTCGGCCTGCTCGCCGGCAGCATCGCATCCTTCACAGCCTTCTGGCTCATCGAGAAGAAGCGCGCAACCCCGTTGGTAGCTGTTCACCACCTCCGTTCACGCCAGGTGTGGCCTGTCATCGCCACCACGGTGCTGACGCTCGCGGGCATCTTCGCCATCATCAACTTCACCGTGGTGCTGCTGAGCCAGGACAAGGAAAACGGCTTCGGCCTCACCGCGTCCGTTGCTGCCCTGCTCTTCCTCACCCCGGCAGCGCTCATCGGCGTCTTTGCGGCACCGCTGGCCGGCTGGATCGCCGACCGCCGTGGCTGGATCAAAACAGTCCGTGTTGGCACCGCCACCAGCCTGGCCTGCGCAATCGTCGCAGCACTCTTTGCCCACAACCAGATCGCAGTCCTCATCGCGATCGCGGCGCTGGGTATCTTCTACAACGGCTTCTTCCTCACGGCCATCAACGGCCTGTCCGTCCTCCTCTCGCCCAAGGAAGCACCTGCCGCTTTGCCGGGCATCAACGGTGCCTCGTTCGGCATCGGGGCGAGCCTCGGCGTCGTGGTTGTTGCACCCTTCGCAGGCCAAGGCACCGCGGCAGGATACTCTGCAGCCCTGTGGATTTCGGTGTCCATCACCGCCCTCGCATTCATCGTCAGCCTCTTCATCGCCGCCCCCAAGGGCGAAAAAATCTAACGCACGACGCCGGAACGCGGCTTCGCAGGCAACCCGCCTCTACTTCACCCCAAGCCCGCTACACCTGAAACGAGAGACATCATGACCCAGCCCGCCCCCTTCTTCCTTGACTGTGACACCGGGATCGACGACGCCCTCGCCCTGGCCTACCTCCTGGCTTCCCCGCAGGCGGACCTCGTTGGCATCGGCACTGTGAGCGGCAACGTTAGTGCGGCCGGCGGAGCCCGGAACACCTTGGACCTGCTGAACCTGGCCGGTCACCCGGACATCCCCGTGGCAGTGGGTGCGCACGATCCCCAGGTTGGCACTTTCCATGGCGGCGCACCGCACGTCCACGGCGACAACGGCATCGGCGGGGTGGACCTCGTCCCGTCCGACCGCGAACCGGTATCGGCCACAGCGGCCGAGTTGTTGGTCCAATTGGCCTATCAGTACGCGGGGGAGTTGCGCCTGGTGGCCATCGGTCCGCTGACCAACATCGCCGAGGCCCTGCGCCTGGAACCAAAACTTCCTGAGCTGATCGCCGAAGTCACCATCATGGGCGGCGCGGCCTTGGCACCGGGAAACATCTCACCCGTGGCTGAAGCCAACATCGCCAACGACCCCGAGGCCGCTGCCGAAGTCCTGGCCGCCAGCTGGAACGTGACGCTGGTGCCGTTGGATGTGACCATGACCAACGTCCTGGAAGAAAACCACCGCCAGGAACTGCTGGCCACCGAGCACCCGGTCTCGCAGGCGCTGGGCGACATGCTGGGCTACTACTTCGGTTTCTACGTCGACATCTTCGGGCGGGCTTGCTCGGCCATGCACGATCCCCTCGCCGCGGCCATCGCCGTCAGGGGAGTGGAGCTCACCCTCGCCCCGACCGTCCGCGTCCAGGTGGACACCACTGACGGCCCCGGCCGCGGCCAGACGGTATGCGATCTCCGCGGCCAATACGCGGGGTTCCCGGCACAGAGCGGTGCCCGTTGCCGTGTGGTGCTGGAAATCGGCGAAGACTTCGCTCCGCACCTGCTCGGAACCATGCAGGCGGCCTGGCTTACTGAAGCCCAGGCTGCGGCACCCGTCGCCTGACTGACGGCAGACTGAGGATCGACGACGACGGCGGCAGCGGCCCGCCGTCGTCGTCCTTCTTTAAGGCGTTCACGTGTACATGAGTGAGCCGGGCGTGGTCAGTTTCTCGCCGGTTTCGAGCCATGTTTTGAGGCCGGAGAGAATCATGGGCCAGCCGCCGTAGAGCTGATCGTTAGCGCCTTCGCGGAGCTGATCGTGCGTGACGGTTAGGTGGCATGAGTCGCCGACGGGTTCGATTTCCCACGTGATCCGCGACGTCCCCTCCGCCTTCACGTCCTCGCCCCAGAGCGCCCGCATGGTTTGGACGAGCCTGCGCGGGGGATCGACTTCGATGTTCTCGCCCTCGCCCAGTGGAGCGCCGGCTTTGTCGTTGTGCATCTCGAAGCGGCTGCCCGGCGTCCAGTCCGAGGTGAAGGTGTTTCCGAACTGGTATTTGCTGCGGATCTCGCTATCCGTGATGGCCTCCCAGAGCCGCTCCGGAGTGGTTTTGATGTAAATCTCGAAGATCTTTTCCATGGGACTTTCCAATCTGGATTTGAGGTCGCTGAGGGCAGCGGCCCATGGTTCTGCGTATTTACTCACCCAACGATCGTGGATGAGACGAATGGGCACCGGGTTCAGGAAGTGCAGCTTTTCACGCCCCCGACGGCGGGTGACCACCAATCCCGCATCCTCCAGCAGCTTGAGGTGCTTGGCGATGCCGAAACGGGTCATCTCGAACCGGGCTCCCAAGGCAGAGGCAGACTGACCGTCCTCGCGGAACAGCTCATCCAGCAGTTCCCTGCGGGTTGGATCTGCCAAGGCCTTGAACACTACGTCCATGGACTCAGAATAGGTGACCATTTGGTCACGTGTCAACGGGTTGGCAGCGAGGTCGCGGGAACGCTGCGGGATCGCCGTTCCTGTCCGGAGGTATCCGCATGCTTCCCGCGATCTCGGCGGGACCTCGCGCCATTGGCTTCCAGGCAGAGAGTTCCGATAGTTTCCACGAATGCTCGGAAACTTATCCACCGATAGGTCGGCTTTCGCCTGCCAACACTGCGATCTGCGGCCCTGAAACTCGCCCGTTGCGACCACAATTCCCCTATCCGGGCGCTCCAAAGTTACTCACAAGTTTCGGATAGTCAGCTGTTGTTATTGCGTAAACTTTACGATAGTTTCTCACTGTGATGTGCGTCGCACTGCGACGAAGGCCGAGTGAAGGACAATGATGACCATCCACCCTGAAGACGCGCGGATTGCCGAGGCGCGGCTGAAGCAACTGCACCAACGGATAGGCGGGATCGCCTACGGCGGGGACTACAACCCCGAGCAATGGCCGCGCGACGTGTGGCTCGAAGACGCCAAGTTGATGCAGCAGGCCGGGGTGAACCTGGTAACGCTGGCGGTCTTCTCCTGGAGCCGTTTGGAAACCAGGGACAACGTCTTTGATTTCGACTGGCTCGATGACGTCATGGACCTGATGCATGAGCATGGCATCGGTGTGGACCTGGCCACTCCGGACGCCGTGCCGCCGGCCTGGCTGGTGGAGCAGCACCCGGACATCATGCCGGAGCGCCCGGACGGCAGCATCTTCGGCTTTGGTTCCAGGCAGCACTTCGATGTTTCGCATCCGGTGTACCGTGCCAAGTCCCTGGCATTGGCCGAGAAGATGGGTGAGCGCTACGCCAATCACCCTGCGCTGCGCATGTGGCATGTCGGAAACGAGTACGGTCCGGTGTCCTACGGTCCTTGGGCGGAGAAGGCCTTCCGCGAGTGGCTGCAAAAGAAGTACGCATCCCTGGATGAACTGAACCAGGCCTGGAGCACCACAGTCTGGGGCCAGATCTACAGCGACTGGAACCAAGTCCGCGTCCCCGCCCAGCCCCGCACGTGGTCCAACCCGTCGCGACGCCTGGACTTCCACCGCTTCACCTCGGACAGCATGCTGGAACACTTCAAAGCCGAGCGGGATATCCTCCGCCGGCACAGCCCGGATTTGCCGATCGTCACCAACTTCATGCGCTTCTACAAAACCAACGACTACTGGGGCTGGGCAGCCGAGGAAGACGCGGCGGCACTGGATATCTATCCGGACCCGCGGGAAGAAGACGCCCACATTGCCGCCGCTTTGAACTTCGACCTCATGCGGTCCTTGCGGCACGGACAACCGTGGATGGTCATGGAGCAAGCCACCGGCGCGGTCAGCCAATGGTCCGTCAACGTGTCCAAGGCGCCGGGCAAGATGCGGCTTGGCTCCTACCAGGCCATTTCGCAGGGTGCCGATGCCATCTTGTTTTTCCAGTGGCGCCAGGCCAAGGGCGGCACCGAGCGGTACCACTCGGCCATGGTCAACCACGCCGGACCCAACACCCGGATTTTCCGGGAAGTGTGCCAACTCGGCAATGAACTGAAGTCCCTCTCCGACCTCACCGGAACCCGGTCCACGGCCAAGGTCGCGATTGTTTTCGACTGGGACTGCTGGTGGGCACTGGAACTCGGTAACTCGCCCAGGTCCGACCTCAACTACCCGCAGGAAGTGCTGCGCTTCTACCGCCCACTGTTCGAGGCCAACATCACCGTCGACTTCGTCAACGCGAACAGTGACCTTTCCGCTTACAGCCTGGTGATCATGCCGGCGTCGTACCTCCTGACCGATTCTTCCGCCGCCCGGTTTGAAAATTACGTGTCCGGCGGCGGTCGGCTGGTGGTCTCCTACCTTTCGGGCATTGTGGATCAGGACAACACCATCCGGCTGGGCGGCTACCCGGGCGCGCTGAGGAATGTCCTGGGCGCGTGGAGCGAGGAAATGCACCCCCTCGCCGAAGCGGACGAGCGCATCAAGCTCACAACGCCCGACGGCGGTACCTCCTCCGCGAGTTACTGGACTGAGCATCTGCACGCCGAAACAGCTGAAATTTTGGCGAGCTACTCATCGGGTCGCTTGTCCGGATTGCCAGCAGCCACGCGTAACTCCTTCGGCCTGGGCACTGCCATGTACCTGTCGGCACGCGTTGACGACGGATTGTTGACCCAACTCCTCGACGACGAGCTCCGCGCGGCCGGTGTGCAGCCGGAACTAAACGCTCCCGGGGGAGTCCAGGCCCGCCGTCGAACCGGCACCACGGCGGACGGCGCCGCCGCAAGTTTCCTCATGGTCCTCAACCACAACGATGCTCCGTCCAGCGTGGACGTGCTCGACGGCGGTACGGACCGCCTCAGCGGACGCCGAGTCAGCGGCGTGGTTGAGCTCCCTGCCAACGGCGTCCTGATCCTTGACGAAAACCTTGGAAGGGGGAAGGTCTGATGGCATTGCACATCGACGGTCCGCCCAAGGTGGTCCCGGGGGTTGAGGCCCCCAAAGCAGCGAAGCGGCGCGACAAACCCGGCAGTTGGAAGCTGGCCCTCAAACGCGACTGGCGTTTGTACACGTTGTTGGCACTGCCGCTGCTCTACCTGCTGATTTTCAGGTATTTGCCGATGGCCGGAAACGTGATCGCCTTCCGTCAGTTCCAGCCCGGTGGAAGCATTTTTGGCGAGAAGTGGGTGGGCTTCAAATACGTCACCCTGTTCATCAACGACCCCAGCTTCTGGCAAGCCTTCCAGAACACCATCGTCCTGGGTGTCCTGACCTTGCTGTTCTGCTTCCCGATGCCCATCATCTTCGCGCTGATGCTCAATGAGCTGAGATCCCAAAAGTTCAAGAAGTTCGTGCAGACGGTGGCCTACCTGCCGCACTTCATGTCCGTGGTGATTATCGCCGGCATGATCCTGCAGAACTTCTCCATGACCGGCACCGTGAACCAGATTGCGGAATCGTTGTTCGGAACGTCCGTGAACTTCACCCAGGACCCGGGCTGGTTCCGGCCCATGTACATCAGCTCCGAGGTATGGCAGACCATGGGGTGGGGCGCCATTCTCTATCTTGCCGCGCTGACCCGTGTGGATGAATCCCTGTACGAGGCGGCCAGGATTGACGGCGCCAACCGGTGGCAGCAGACCTGGCACGTGACCCTCCCGGCCATCAGGCCAACCATCGTTACCTTGCTGATCCTGAACATCGGCACCTTTATGGCAGTGGGCTTCGAAAAGATCCTCCTCATCTACAACCCGCTCAACTACGCAACGTCAGATGTCATCTCCACCTACCTGTACCGGGTGGGATTGGAGTCCAGCAACTTCAGTTACGCGGCCGCAATCGGAATGTTCGAATCCGTCATTGGCCTCACGCTGATCCTCTCAGCGAACGCGATCTCCAAGCGCGTCGCAGGAACGAGCCTGTGGTGAACAAGACAGCGACTGCCCTCAAGGGTGCTCCAGCCCAAGGTGTCCTCTTGAAGGATATGAAAGTCTCCCGAGGTATGCGGATCTTCCGGGCCTTCAACCTGGTGTTCCTGCTGCTGGTGGTGTTCCTGACGGTTTATCCGTTCTTGAACATCATTGCCCAATCCTTCTCCAGCGAAGGCTTCATCAACGCGGGACAGGTCAACCTGTTCCCCATGGGGTTCAACACCGAGACGTACAAGCTGATCCTGGCCGACTCCACGTTCTGGAACAACTACGGAAACACGGTGCTCTATACCGTGGTGGCGACGGCCATCTCCATGGTCCTGACGACGTCGTTCGCCTACGCGATCGCCAAAAAAGAACTCAAAGGGCGCAGCGTCTTCATTGGCTTGGCGGTGTTCACCATGTTCTTCAATGGCGGGCTCATTCCCAACTACGTGCTCATCAGTTCGCTCGGCATGCGGGACACTATCTGGGCCGTGGTGCTTCCCAACGCCATCAGCGTGTTCAACCTCCTCATCATGAAGTCCTTCTTCGAAAACATGCCCAGGGAGTTGGAAGAAGCAGCGTCAATCGACGGGCTGACCCAGTACGGGGTCCTGTTCAGGGTGGTGCTGCCGCTCAGCAAGGCAATCGTGGCCACCATGGTGCTGTTCTACGCCGTAGCCAACTGGAACTCCTGGTTCCAGGCCTTCCTCTACCTCGACAACCCGGACCTCTTCCCGGTCACCATCTACCTGCGCAACATGATTGCCGGAGTCACCACAGCAGGCTCGGCCGGCGGCACAGCGGAGAACGTCGGCCAGATCGCCGCCAACATCCAGTCGGTCACCATCGTCCTGACCGTCATTCCCATCCTTTGCGTCTACCCCTTCGTTCAGAAGTACTTCTTCTCGGGCGTCATGCTCGGCTCCGTCAAGGAATAACCCTTATGAAAGGACATCCGATGATCCACAAACCTGAGTTCCGCAGGCGAGACTTCCTTGGCCTGGCATCCGTTGTCACCATCGGACTCATGCTGACCAGCTGCGACGCCGATACCGGCGAGAAGGTAGACACCTCAAAGTCACGCAACGGCGCCATGGACAGCTTCGGCGTCGGGGACACCTTCAAGGCCACCGTCCCTCTCAAGTTCACGTTCCTGTTCTCGGACCAGCCAACCTATCCCTATAAGAAGGACTGGCTGCTGTTCACCAAAATGGCCAGTGACAACAACGTCACCCTGGAACCCACCATCGTCCCCAACAGTGACTACGAGCAGAAACGCAGCCTGCTCATCAGCTCCGGCAGCGCACCTGAAATCATCGCCAAGACCTACCCGGGACAGGAAGCGGCGTTCGTATCCGCAGGGGCAGTCCTGCCCGTCAGCGACTACGTGGACCTCATGCCCCACTTCCAGGAAAAGGTCAAGAAGTGGAAGCTGGAGCCTGAAATTGCGGGGCTGACCCAGGAAGACGGCAAGTACTACGTCCTCCCCGGGCTCCACGAAGAACTCTGGCCCGATTACTCCCTGTGCATCCGAAAGGATGTGTTGAAGAAGGAAGGGCTTGCGGAACCCACCACATGGGACGAATTCCGCGAGTTGTTGCGCTCGCTGAAGAAGGCCTACCCGGACGTGGTGCCCTATTCAGACCGGTTCAAGGGAGACAGTGTCCTGAACATTGCCAGTGCGGCCTTCGGGACCGTGGCCGGATGGGGCCTGGTTGACGGCCTGCAGTTCGATGAGGACAAGAAAGAGTTCAGTTTCGGCGCCGGATCCAGCAAGTTCAAGGACCTGGTGACGTACTTCAATTCCCTGGTGTCCGAGGGGCTGATGGATCCTGAAAGCTTCACCCAGACCGACGACTCTGCCGTCCAAAAGTTCGTGTCCGGGAAGTCATTTGTCATCAGTGCCAACTCCCAGAACGTCATCACCTACCGCACCTCCATGGAGCAGTCCTTGGGCAAGGGCAGCTTCGAGATCGGCAAGATTACTGTCCCCGGTGGCCCGGCCGGGGACATCATCGGGGGAAGCCGGTTGGAGAACGGCATCATGCTGAACTCGTCCGTGAAGAACAAAGACAGCTTTGTGGCACTCATCCAGTACATCGACTGGTTGTTCTACAGCGACGCCGGTCAGGAATTCAGCAAGTGGGGCGTGGAAGGAACCACGTTCACCAAATCCGGCGGGAAACGCCAACTTGCCGCGGACATCAACTTCCAGGGACTCAACCCCGCCGGCACCAAGGACCTGCGGGTGGACTATGGATTCTCCGGCGGAAACTTTGCTTACGGTGGCACCACGGACCTGCTGCAGTCCACGTTCAACGACGAGGAACTGGCCTTCCAGAAAGCCATGAAGTCCAAGAAGCCGCGCCCAGTGTCCCCGCCCGTGCCGTTCAATGATGTTGACCGGGAACAGGCCACCCTGGCCCTCACCCCGCTCAAGGACCATGTCAAGCAAAACACCCTCAAATTCATCACAGGGCAGCGACCTCTCGGCGAGTTCGACGCTTACGTGAAGGAACTCGACAGCAAGGGGCAGACCAAATACGTGGACTTGGCGAACAAGGCCTACAAAGCCTACGCCGATAAGAAGTAGCCTTTCCGATGACTGCCAAGGAGGCGCATTACGGCACAGGCCCGCTGTTTAGAACCGCGGGTTTGGTGTACGGAGTCATGGTGGGTGGAGCGTTGCTGGTGCTGGCCAACGCGTTGGTGGTGCTCATGCCCTTGCTTGCCGGACTTCTGGGTCCCGCGGCGTTGCTGGGTTTTGTGCTGGTGGGCCCATCCCTGGTGGCTGTCTGCTATGCCTTCAACAGACTTCTTGCCGGGGAAGATTCGGGTGTCTTCCGCGTCTTTGTCCGGTCGTATCGCAGCAACTTCGGCCAGGCCGTGGTGGTGTGGCTTCCGTACGCTGCCCTCCTTGCGGTCATCCTTGCGAACCTCACCAGCTTGCCGGGCAGCGACCTTCCATCGGTTGCTGCCCGGATCGGCCTGGTGGGGCTTGGCCTTCTGGTGTGCACGGCCGCTTTTCACGCGATGCTGCTGCTGGCCCGCTTCACTTTCCGTACCGTGGATATCTACCGGCTGTCCGTGTACAGCATCGGTGCCTGCAAACGGGTAGCCCTGGGAAATGTTGGGATTCTGTTCGTGGCGGGGTTCGTGCTGATCTCCACGACCGTGTGGCTGATGCTGTTCGTGGGCGGCCTGACTGTCTACCTTCTGTGCCTGAACTCCAGGCCGCTGCTGGCGTTTGTGGAGCAAAAGTTCACCGTGGATGGAGGAAGCTCCCCGGCCGGGCCCGCCCGGGTGGGCTAGAGGTTCGTCCGGACTACCGCACCTTGGGCGATCACTGTGCTGACCTTCTCCAGTGCGGAGCCATCCGTCAGCGGATCCGAGTCAACAATTACGACGTCGGCCATGGAGCCACGCACCAGGCGCCCCACGCTTTCGCCGCGTCCCAGCAAACGGGCAGCATTCGTTGTGGCGGCTTGGAGCGCCTCCAAGGGTGTCAGGCCCGCTTCGGCCAGCAGGCGTGCTTCCGTTCCGATGGGAGTGACATCCGTTCCGAAGGAATCGGTTCCGGCCACAATCGTGACGCCGGCATCCTTGGCTGCCCGGACTGCGGCCTGCAGGATGGGCGTGTATTCCTCACCGCGGGCGGCCAGGATGGGGTTGGTGGAATTGGCCATACTGGTGATCGCATCCATGGTGGGAGTGAAGAACGTGCCGCGCCTGGCCATGTCCTGGATGGTTTTCTCCGTCATGAAGACGCCGTGTTCGATGCTGCGGACACCGGCCCGAACCGCGCCGTCAATGCCCTCGGCACTGTAGGCGTGGCAGAGGACGCCGGCACCCTTGGCTGCCTTGACGATCGCTCCGATCTGGTCCACGTTGTACACCAGCTCGCGGGGGTCCTGCTCCGGGAGACCTGCCCGTGGGTTGGCCCGGGTCTTGATGACTTCAGCACCGCGCTTGAGGTTGATACGGGTGAGGTATGCAAGATCTTGGGGCTCTTTGACGCCACCGCTCAGCGTCGCCAGTGGTGCCAGGTCCGGATCGGCCAGCAGGGAATCGCCCTGGTCCGGCGAGATAAACAGGCCCGCCGGAGTCATCCTGGGTGAGAGCCCAGGTGCCCACGATGGCAGGGCGGCCAGGACAATGTCCTGATAGAAAGTGCTCGAACCACTACGGACGCTGGTGGCCCCGCCTTGCAGCAGAGTGCGGGCGTCGGCCAGCGCGTTGGCGTGGACGTGGGCGTCGACGAGTCCCGGGAGCACCCATTTGCCCGAGGCGTTCAGCACGCGGGCACGTTTCGCGACGGCGGCCACGGCCTTTCGCGTTTCGTCGCGGCTTCCGACGGCGGTGACCTTGCCGCCGTCGAGCACCACCACGCCGTCGGCCATGGCGTCGCCGGTCTTGGGGTCAACCACCGTTCCGCCCTCAATGATCACGGCCTGGGTATTCAGCGGCTTTCCGGGGTAGTTCGGTCCCGCCTGGCCGTTGTCCGCAAGGGCGGCTGGCGCTGATGCAAACTGTGCGGCGATACCGGCCACGGAGATCCCGGCTAGGGCTGCGGCTCCGGCGAGGATACCGCGGCGGGGCAACTCACTCTGGGGTTTGGGTGCTGAGGTGTGATCGTGAAGGCACATGGGGACTCCTGGGGACGAGCTGCGGGGCCGCTACTGGGCTGCGGATTGCATTTGGTATTCCAGAATGCCTCAGAAGATGGATGTGATGCAAGCAATATCTGCGTCTGGCCACGAATGTGCGCAATTCTGGTATGCCAGAAAGTCTTTCCGGGAAGTGCCGGCGGGGAAGGCAGCGGGAAGTGAACACGCCAAGCACTCATCCGCCGTTGCGCACCACTCGCCGCTCATCACCACACGACGGAGAAGCGCGCGCACCAGGGCGCCGTGCTGGGGCAGCGAACGGCGCAATCTGTGGCGGGTTAATGTTCTCTGCGTTCTCTATGTTCTGTGGGGTGTGTGGTGGTGGTTGCGCCGGGGTGTTTGTTGGGGGTCGATGTGGGGTGTTCAACGGAGAGTTTGATCCTGGCTCAGGATGAACGCTGGCGGCGTGCTTAACACATGCAAGTCGAACGATGATCCCAGCTTGCTGGGGGATTAGTGGCGAACGGGTGAGTAACACGTGAGTAACCTGCCCTTGACTCTGGGATAAGCCTGGGAAACTGGGTCTAATACCGGATACGACCATCTGGCGCATGCCATGGTGGTGGAAAGCTTTTGTGGTTTTGGATGGACTCGCGGCCTATCAGCTTGTTGGTGGGGTAATGGCCTACCAAGGCGACGACGGGTAGCCGGCCTGAGAGGGTGACCGGCCACACTGGGACTGAGACACGGCCCAGACTCCTACGGGAGGCAGCAGTGGGGAATATTGCACAATGGGCGCAAGCCTGATGCAGCGACGCCGCGTGAGGGATGACGGCCTTCGGGTTGTAAACCTCTTTCAGTAGGGAAGAAGCGAAAGTGACGGTACCTGCAGAAGAAGCGCCGGCTAACTACGTGCCAGCAGCCGCGGTAATACGTAGGGCGCAAGCGTTATCCGGAATTATTGGGCGTAAAGAGCTCGTAGGCGGTTTGTCGCGTCTGCTGTGAAAGACCGGGGCTCAACTCCGGTTCTGCAGTGGGTACGGGCAGACTAGAGTGCAGTAGGGGAGACTGGAATTCCTGGTGTAGCGGTGAAATGCGCAGATATCAGGAGGAACACCGATGGCGAAGGCAGGTCTCTGGGCTGTAACTGACGCTGAGGAGCGAAAGCATGGGGAGCGAACAGGATTAGATACCCTGGTAGTCCATGCCGTAAACGTTGGGCACTAGGTGTGGGGGACATTCCACGTTTTCCGCGCCGTAGCTAACGCATTAAGTGCCCCGCCTGGGGAGTACGGCCGCAAGGCTAAAACTCAAAGGAATTGACGGGGGCCCGCACAAGCGGCGGAGCATGCGGATTAATTCGATGCAACGCGAAGAACCTTACCAAGGCTTGACATGAACCGGAAAGACCTGGAAACAGGTGCCCCGCTTGCGGTCGGTTTACAGGTGGTGCATGGTTGTCGTCAGCTCGTGTCGTGAGATGTTGGGTTAAGTCCCGCAACGAGCGCAACCCTCGTTCTATGTTGCCAGCGCGTGATGGCGGGGACTCATAGGAGACTGCCGGGGTCAACTCGGAGGAAGGTGGGGACGACGTCAAATCATCATGCCCCTTATGTCTTGGGCTTCACGCATGCTACAATGGCCGGTACAAAGGGTTGCGATACTGTGAGGTGGAGCTAATCCCAAAAAGCCGGTCTCAGTTCGGATTGGGGTCTGCAACTCGACCCCATGAAGTCGGAGTCGCTAGTAATCGCAGATCAGCAACGCTGCGGTGAATACGTTCCCGGGCCTTGTACACACCGCCCGTCAAGTCACGAAAGTTGGTAACACCCGAAGCCGGTGGCCTAACCCTTGTGGGGGGAGCCGTCGAAGGTGGGACCGGCGATTGGGACTAAGTCGTAACAAGGTAGCCGTACCGGAAGGTGCGGCTGGATCACCTCCTTTCTAAGGAGCTGCTAACAATGTGTTGCCGGCCTGCATGGGTTGGTGATGGGTTGTCAGTGTTGCCCATTGCGCAGGCGTCTGTTCTGCGGTGGGTGCTCATGGGTGGAATATCAACGAATCAAACTTGTTTGGCATGGCCTGTTCTGGTTGTGTCCTGGTGCTAGTACGGCATCCTGTGCCTCTCTTTTTTTGGGGTGTGGGGTGTGTGGAACGTGGCTGGGGCGTGGTTGGGGGGTTGTGTTTGGCGCACTGTTGGGTCCTGAGGCAACAGGACCTTTTTGCAGCAATGCAGGGGGGCATCTTCTGGTGTTTCTTTTGTTCCTGCAACCGGTTCCTCCGGTCACCGTAAATCAGTCCCTTTTTGTGGGGGTTGTGGTGGTTGGTGGTCTGGTTGACGGGGTTGTTGTTTGAGAACTACATAGTGGACGCGAGCATCTAGAACACACGCGTGGTTGGTCTCCTTTTTTGGGGGTTGGCTGGTGTGTGTTCTTACAGCAATTTCTTATGAATGAACCTGGCCCTTGTGGTCATGGTTCTCTCGAGTAAGTGATGCATGATCGGACGTGAGTCCGGTTTGTGTGGTCAAGTTTTTAAGGGCACACGGTGGATGCCTTGGCATTAGGAGCCGAAGAAGGACGTAGGAATCTGCGATAAGCCTGGGGGAGTTGATAACCGAGCGTTGATCCCAGGATGTCCGAATGGGGAAACCCCGCACAACGCTGTCATGGTGATTGTGTGACCCGCATCTGAACACATAGGGTGCGTGGGGGGAACGCGGGGAAGTGAAACATCTCAGTACCCGCAGGAAGAGAAAACAATAGTGATTCCGTTAGTAGTGGCGAGCGAACGCGGATCAGGCTAAACCGTTTCCATGTGTGATAGCCGGCGGGCGTTGCATGGGCGGGGTTGTGGGACTTTCCGTTCTGGTTCTGCCGGACCAGTGAGGTGAGGTGCAGGCATAGGTGAACGGTCTTGAAAGGCCGGCCAGAGAGGGTGTGAGCCCCGTAACCGTAATGTTGTGCATCCCCTGGGGAGTATCCCAAGTAGCACGGGGCCCGAGAAATCCCGTGCGAATCTGTCAGGACCACCTGATAAGCCTAAATACTTCCTAATGACCGATAGCGGACCAGTACCGTGAGGGAAAGGTGAAAAGTACCCCGGGAGGGGAGTGAAACAGTACCTGAAACCGTGTGCTTACAATCCGTCGGAGCCAGTCTGATTCTGGTGACGGCGTGCCTTTTGAAGAATGAGCCTGCGAGTTAGTGTTACGTCGCGAGGTTAACCCGTGTGGGGTAGCCGTAGCGAAAGCGAGTCTGAATAGGGCGAGTGTAGTGGCGTGATCTAGACCCGAAGCGGAGTGATCTACCCATGGCCAGGTTGAAGCGACGGTAAGACGTCGTGGAGGACCGAACCCACTTCAGTTGAAAATGGAGGGGATGAGCTGTGGGTAGGGGTGAAAGGCCAATCAAACTCCGTGATAGCTGGTTCTCCCCGAAATGCATTTAGGTGCAGCGTTGCGTGTTTCTTGCCGGAGGTAGAGCTACTGGATGGCCGATGGGCCCTACAAGGTTACTGACGTCAGCCAAACTCCGAATGCCGGTAAGTCAGAGCGCAGCAGTGAGACTGTGGGGGATAAGCTTCATAGTCGAGAGGGAAACAGCCCAGACCACCAACTAAGGCCCCTAAGCGTGTGCTAAGTGGGAAAGGATGTGGAGTTGCGAAGACAACCAGGAGGTTGGCTTAGAAGCAGCCATCCTTGAAAGAGTGCGTAATAGCTCACTGGTCAAGTGATTCCGCGCCGACAATGTAGCGGGGCTCAAGTACACCGCCGAAGTTGTGGATTTCACATATTGCCCTAGCCTTCGTGGTTCAGGGGTGTGGAGTGGTAGGGGAGCGTCGTGTGGGCAGTGAAGTCGCGGTGGAAACCAGCGGTGGAGCCTACACGAGTGAGAATGCAGGCATGAGTAGCGAAAGACGGGTGAGAAACCCGTCCGCCGAATGATCAAGGGTTCCAGGGTCAAGCTAATCTGCCCTGGGTAAGTCGGGACCTAAGGCGAGGCCGACAGGCGTAGTCGATGGACAACGGGTTGATATTCCCGTACCGGCGAAAAACCGCCAATGCCAAGCGGGGGATACTAACCGCCCGGAGCCTGCCCTATCACCCTTGTGGTGTGTGGGTTTTGGCCGAGCGCGGGATCTGATCCTGGGAGGTAAGCGTATTAACAGGTGTGACGCAGGAAGGTAGCCGGGCCGGGCGATGGTTGCCCCGGTCTAAGGATGTAGGGTCAGGGATAGGCAAATCCGTTCCTGTGTGTTTCGAGCACAATCCTGAGATCTGATGGGACTCCCGTTTGGGGGGATCCGGTGATCCTATGCTGCCAAGAAAAGCATCGACGCGAGGTTTTAGCCGCCCGTACCCCAAACCGACACAGGTGATCAGGTAGAGAATACCAAGGCGATCGAGAGAATTATGGTTAAGGAACTCGGCAAAATGCCCCCGTAACTTCGGGAGAAGGGGGGCCTGCCCCGTGATGGAGACTTGCTCTCCGTGAGCGGGTGTGGGCCGCAGAGACCAGGGGGAAGCGACTGTTTACTAAAAACACAGGTCCGTGCGAAGTCGCAAGACGATGTATACGGACTGACTCCTGCCCGGTGCTGGAAGGTTAAGAGGACCGGTTAGCCCTTACGGGCGAAGCTGAGAATTTAAGCCCCAGTAAACGGCGGTGGTAACTATAACCATCCTAAGGTAGCGAAATTCCTTGTCGGGTAAGTTCCGACCTGCACGAATGGAGTAACGACTTCCCCGCTGTCTCAACCATAAACTCGGCGAAATTGCAGTACGAGTAAAGATGCTCGTTACGCGCAGCAGGACGGAAAGACCCCGAGACCTTTACTATAGTTTGGTATTGGTGTTCGGAGTGGCTTGTGTAGGATAGGTGGGAGACGTTGAAGCCCGGACGCCAGTTCGGGTGGAGTCATCGTTGAAATACCACTCTGGTCACTTTGGACATCTAACTTCGGCCCGTGATCCGGGTCAGGGACAGTGCCTGATGGGTAGTTTAACTGGGGCGGTTGCCTCCTAAAAAGTAACGGAGGCGCCCAAAGGTTCCCTCAGCCTGGTTGGCAATCAGGTGTCGAGTGTAAGTGCACAAGGGAGCTTGACTGTGAGAGAGACATCTCAAGCAGGGACGAAAGTCGGGACTAGTGATCCGGCGGTACATTGTGGAATGGCCGTCGCTCAACGGATAAAAGGTACCTCGGGGATAACAGGCTGATCTTGCCCAAGAGTCCATATCGACGGCATGGTTTGGCACCTCGATGTCGGCTCGTCGCATCCTGGGGCTGGAGTAGGTCCCAAGGGTTGGGCTGTTCGCCCATTAAAGCGGTACGCGAGCTGGGTTTAGAACGTCGTGAGACAGTTCGGTCCCTATCCGCTGCGCGCGCAGGAAATTTGAGAAGGGCTGTCCTTAGTACGAGAGGACCGGGACGGACGAACCTCTGGTGTGTCAGTTGTACTGCCAAGTGCATCGCTGATTAGCTACGTTCGGATGGGATAACCGCTGAAAGCATCTAAGCGGGAAGCTCGCTTCAAGATGAGATTTCCATACACATTATGTGTGAGAGGCCCCCAGCCAGACCACTGGGTTGATAGGCCGGATGTGGAAGCGAGGACTAAAGACTCGTGAAGCTGACCGGTACTAATAGGCCAACAACTTACACCACACAACACACACTGCACGCGTCCACTATGTGGTTCCCGAACAACAAACCCCTTGTTCCAGGAACCAACACAACAAAATAACAACACCACAGTTGTAACCAAAGATTTCCCACCCCACGGCCCACAAACCGTGCGGGACGGGTAACAGAGTTACGGCGGTCATAGCGTGGGGGAAACGCCCGGTCCCATTCCGAACCCGGAAGCTAAGACCCACAGCGCCGATGGTACTGCACCCGGGAGGGTGTGGGAGAGTAGGACACCGCCGGACA
>NZ_LNUV01000006.1:635158-1035172 GCF_001512285.1 Arthrobacter sp. EpRS71
TGGGGGAAACGCCCGGTCCCATTCCGAACCCGGAAGCTAAGACCCACAGCGCCGATGGTACTGCACCCGGGAGGGTGTGGGAGAGTAGGACACCGCCGGACAACCATTCACGGGGAGCCCCGACCACCAGGTCGGGGCTCCCCGCATTTAACAACAAAACAACCAACAAACCGAGAACGTCGCCAGCCTAGGGGGCGATCTTCCCCGTGTATGAGGGAACAAGCCCGCCCCTTAGAAGGCGAGGCCGACGACTTCACCGCCCCAGAGCTAGGGCGTGGGGGTACCGCCGTTGACGTTGAGCGTTTCGCCGATCACGTAGCTTGATTCGGGCGAGGCCAGGAACACGTAGGCCGGTGCCAGTTCTGCCGGCTGCCCCGCGCGGCCCAGAGGCGTTGACTGCCCGAACTCCGGCAGCTCTTCCTTGGGCTGGCCGCTGCTGACCTGCAGGGGCGTCCAGATAGGACCAGGCGCGACGGCGTTAACCCGGATGCCCTTGGGTGCGAGCTGCTGCGCGAGCCCCTTGGTGAAGTTGTTAATGCTTGCCTTGGTGGTGGCGTAGTCCACCAGCGTTGGCGACGGGTTGTACGCCTGAATGGATGTGGTGTTGATAATGGTGGATCCGGCAGGGAGGTGGGGAAGCGCCGCCTTGGTCAGCCAGAACATGGCGTACACGTTGGTCTTCTGCGTATGGTCGAACTGTTCATCCGTGATGTCGGCCAGGTTTTCCTGAGCCACCTGCTTGCCGGCGTTGTTGACCAGGATGTCCACTCCTCCGAGGACCGCAACGGCGGTATCCACCACTTCCTGGCACGTGGCGGAGTCCTTCAGGTCTCCCGGAACTTTTACGGCCTTGCGGCCGGCGGCCTCGATGATGCCGGCAATTCGCGAGGCGTCTTCTTCCTCTTCGGGCAAATAGGAAAGAACAACGTCTGCCCCTTCCCGGGCAAAGGCGATGGCCGTGGCGGCGCCGATTCCCGAGTCCGCCCCGGTGACGATTGCTTTGCGGCCTTCCAAGCGCCCTGTCCCGCGGTAGCTCTCTTCACCGAGGTCGGCTTTGGGTGTCAGCTCGGCATCAAGGCCGGGTTCGGGCTGGTGCTGTATGGGCGGTGAGATCTGTTCGTAGGCGGTCACAGGGTTTCGGAATGTGTACTGATCAGTCATGGTTCTCCTCCTGTTGCCGGGTGCTGAGACACATCAGGCAGCTGCCGGGAAACGAAGCCGGTCAGCGCCCGTCCCCTAAAAAGATAAGGGGACTTATGAATTACAGCCTATGGGTGGGAAGAGCGGTCTGCCAAGCCGCGGGGCTCTGCCAAGCCTCGGGCATGCCAAGCCACGCTCAGTGGACGTCAATACGCCCCAAACGCTGCCGGAGCTGCTAACCAGAGAAGAACTCCGACAACTCCGCGATCAGCTTGTCCGGTGCCTTGTTGGGTCCGTCATGCCCGAATCCGGGGAGGATGGTGTAGCTGGATCCGGACAGGATGTCGTGGATCTGCCCGCACGCAACACCGAAGTATGCGGGGCTCTTTTCGCCCACCACAATCAGGGTCTCCAAGGGCAGCTCAAGGAACGGCTCAGGAGGCATGTCCGCAGCGATGACCGCCTTGATCTCGCGGACACCGCAGGTCATCAGTTCGCGCATTTGCTTGCCCAGTGGTGTGCCAGCGGCCAGCCTGTTGGCCAGGGTCAACATGGACAGGGGCATCCGGGCGAAGGCGCCGCCGGTCTCTACTCCCTTGATCAGGATGGCGAGGGCGCGATCGTAGTCTCCCGCCGCCGTCGCGCGTTCATAATCCGGTGTCCAGTCGGCTTTGACGCTGTGGTTGACCGAAACTGCGGGATCGTAAACCGCCAGGCGTTCCACCGGCAGTGTCCGCGCCGCGTGCAGTGCAACGGCACCTCCGAAGCTGTGCCCGAACACGTCCGTGCTGGACGTGTGCTTCATGACAGCGTCAAGGTCCCTAATGTCCGCTTCAAGGGTGTAGTCCTCTGACTGCGGGGACGAATCACCGCGCCCACGCCGGTTGAAGGTGTGGACTGGGCGGCCGAGGGCCTCGCTGAGTTTTTGAGCAAAGCGTGCGTAGTCAGTGGCCGTCACCATGGAGGCAGGAACGACGACGACGCCGGAGCCTGCCGCTGCCAGCTCACCGCCGGTGGTGAGTAGTTCGAGGTGTCCGCCGTCGTGGGTCATGATGATGTCGCGCGTCATGAATTGAGCCTAACCGAGCGACCTGAATGCAGGCACCATCCCGGCCCTTATGTGGAAAAAAGCGATCCGCGTGGAAAAGCCATCCACTGGGAAAGTGTGAAACCCCTCAACCCTTGAAGTAGTCCGAGATGTCGGAGACCAGTTCGTTGACCGCGGCTGGAACGGAGCCGTGAAAACCCTTGGGTGAGACTTCCAAGGTGCTTCCGGGAACGGCCCTGTTCAGGCGTGCGGCTGCCACCTTGTAGAACCGGGGGCTCTTCTTACCCACCATGAAGTGCGTGCTGGAAGGAAGGGCGGAGAAATCCCGCGGAGTATCGGACTCATCGAAGGCTGCTTTGAGTTCCCCCACGCCAGTGGGCAGCAAGTCGCGGAAGAGCTTGTTGACTTTGGTTCGCGACACCACGGCCATGAGCCCGGCCAGAATGGGTTCAGGTACGCGGGCAAGTGCTGTACCAGTCTCCATGCCCCGCTTCATCTTTGCCATGGCCTTGTTGATGTCACCGGCATTGACGGAGTCCTCGAACCCTTTGATCCACCCGGTATCCATGCTGCCGTCGATATTCACCGCGGCGTCGTAGACGGCAAGTTTGTCCGGCTGGTGGGAGCTGCCCACGAACTCCTGAGCGGCGTTCAGGGCCACCGAACCGCCAAGGCTGTGGCCCATGATGTTGCGGGCACCCGTGGCGTCCATGATGGTTCGGACATCGGCGATCTCGGTAGCCATGGAGTAGTCGGACGGCTGCTCGCTGGATTTGCCCCGGCCGCGGCGGTCGTACACATCCACGGCCCAGCCTTCACCCAGCCCCTTGGACAGGGCTATGGAGAAAGGGCGGTAGATCAGCGCAGTCAGGAATGCCCCGCCAATGAGCACCACCCGGCGTTCCCCGGGTGCGTCTTCGGTGCCGTAGCTATACAAGGCGAGATTGCCGCCGTCGTGCGTTCTGATGTCCTGTTCCCTCACCGGAACATCCTAGGGGGCACTGTGGGTTTCCTCCCCCACCACATTGCCCGACAGGAACCGGGCGATCCGGGAAGCGAGCCGCTTCCCGGGCCGCAGCGGACCTTCGTGGAACTGCAGAGGGACCACCGCGAAAGTGATGGCAGGCACGGCGCCGGCCAGCATCCGGCCGGTCTCTGCGAAGTAGGACGGGCTCCATCCGCCACTGAGCATCAGCGTGGGAGTAGAAAGTTTCATGAAGTCCTGAAGGTGGGCGTCGGCGTCCAGGACAGCGCGCATTTCGGTGACCGCGGTGGGCAGCAGGGATCGCATCTCCAAACCGAGCCGGGTCCGGGCCGAGAGGACACTCAGCGCCCGCAGCGCACCCATGGGCAGATAGGAAATGGGCCCCGCAGTCCCCAGCCCTTGCACCAGGTGGGCCCACGCATGATCCAGCTGCCCGGAGGTAACAGCTTCCTCGAGCTCGGGCCGCCAGCGGCTGCTGAGGTTGCCGGAGAGCGACACGGCGGCGTCGTAGGTCACCAATTTGTTGATCCTGGCCTGGCGGGCGGCTTGCAGAGCTACGAAACCGCCATAGCTGTGGGCCACCACATCCGTGGAGCCGCTCCGCTCCATGACCGTTTGAAGGTCCGCGATCTCGGTGCCCACAGAGTAGCCCGGTGGTTGCGGCGCGGAATGGCCCCGGCCGCGCCGGTTGTAGCTGTGCACCGGACGCCCCAGCATGACGCTCAGCGTCCGCGCGAACGGCCAGTACAGGGAGTCGGTCACCAAGGTGCCGTGAACAAGCACGACGCCGGTTGGTTCAGCGGGTGCTGTGGAACCCGGAAGGGCAGTACCCAATGAACCAGTCGGCCGGAAGGTGTGCACCTCAAGCTGCCCGCCGCCGTCGTCCGTTTCAACCGTCCACGTTTCCACAAGCCCGAGTCTATGCGTTTCCTTGATCTTGGCGCCCGGACGTAAAGGTCGGTAATCACCGGTAAACTTAAGGACTGTGACTTCCGCAAACACCCCCGCCCTGAACACCTCCGCAGAGCCCGTCGACGCCAGCGAGCAAATGCGCATCCGTATGGAGAAGCGCGCCAAGCTGATCGAGCGCGGCACCGAGGCCTACCCGGTGGGTGTTGAACGGACTCATTCCCTGAGCGAAATCCGCGAGAAATACGCTCATCTGGAAGCCGATGAAACCACCGGCGAGATAGTGGGCGTCACCGGACGCGTCGTCTTCGTCCGCAACACCGGCAAGCTGTGCTTCGCAACCCTTCAGGAGGGCGGCGTGGACGGCAAGGGGGTGCGCCTGCAGGCGATGCTAAGCCTGGCCAATGTTGGCGAGGAGGCCCTGGCTGACTGGAAGGCCCTTGTTGACCTTGGCGACCACGTCTTTATCAAGGGTGAGGTCATCTCTTCCCGTCGCGGCGAGCTGTCGGTCATGGCTGAGTCGTGGTCCATGGCGTCCAAGGCCCTGCGTCCGCTGCCGGTCCTGCACGCGGAACTGAATGAAGAGACCCGCGTGCGGCAGCGCTATGTGGACCTCATGGTCCGCGACGAAGCCCGCGAGATGGTGTACAAGCGCGCGGCTATCACCCGCTCGGTCCGGGACACCCTTGACCGCCACGGCTATGTGGAGGTGGAAACTCCCATCCTGCAGCTGGTTCACGGCGGCGCTACGGCCCGTCCTTTTGAGACGCACATGAACGCGTTCGACCAGAAGATGACCTTGCGCATCGCCACTGAGCTCTTCCTTAAGCGCGCTGTTGTTGGTGGCATTGATCGTGTGTACGACATGGGCCGGGTCTTCCGCAACGAAGGTGTGGACTCCACGCACAGCCCCGAATTCACCACCCTCGAATGCTACGAAGCGTGGGCGGACCAGTTCGTCATGGCTGAGCGTATGAAGGAAATCATCCTGAATGTGGCCGACGTCGTAGGTACACGCACCATCCAGACGGATGCGGGGGAAATTAACCTCGACGGCGAATGGGCTTGGATTTCGGTATACCCGGGTATTTCCGAAGCTGTGGGAAGTGAAATTACTCCGGACACCACGGTGGAGGAGTTGTTGGCAATTGCTGCCAAGCACGAGGTCAAGGTGGACCCCAAGTGGGACGCCGAGAAGATCGTTGTGGAACTGTTCGGCGAGATCGTGGAACCCACCCTGCTGAACCCCACGTTCGTCTACGACTACCCGCCCTCCGCCCAGCCGCTGGCACGCCCGCACCGTGAGGACGGCCGGCTCATCGAGGCCTGGGACCTGATTATTGGCGGCATGGAGCGCGGTACGGCGTTCTCCGAGCTCATCGATCCCGTGATCCAGCGTGAACGTCTCACAGAGCAGTCCCGCCGCTCCGCTGCGGGCGATGAGGAGGCCATGCAGTTGGACGAGGACTTCCTCCGCGCCCTTGAATACGGTGCACCGCCCATGGGCGGCATCGGGCTGGGTATTGACCGTCTGGTGATGTTGTTCACCGGTGCCGGTATCCGCGAAACCATCCTGTTCCCGTTATTGAAGCCTGAAGGTCACTGATTATGGAGTACATCGCAGTCCTGGCGCCATCCATTGTGGTGGGATTGATCTTCTGGTTTGCCATGAAGTCGATCTTCAATGCGGACAAATCAGAACGGCAGGCCGAAGCCAAGGCGCAGGCCGAAGCTAATTTGAAAAATTCAGGACCGGCGTCCGAGGGCCCGGCCGCTAAATAGCTCAATTGGGTTCAGCTAACGGAAGAGAATCCAATTACGCTTTGACGTGCATGCTTGCCGTGAACGATAATCATCAAAGGAATCCGGGGAATTTCTGATTATCCGACCCTCCCAATGAGAGGCACCTCATGGCACAGAAAGTAAAAATCATCCTCGTCGATGACTTGGATGAAGGGGCCGCGGACGAAACTGTTCGCTTTGGCCTCGATGGCGTGAGTTACGAGATGGACCTGTCCACTGCCAACGCAGTCTCGCTGCGCAAGGCATTGGAGCCCTACGTCGCAAAGGCCAGGAAGACTTCTTCCGGCCGTGCAACCCGGGGCCGTGCCACAGCCGCACGTAACCAGGATTCCGCGCAAATCCGGCAGTGGGCCCGTGACAACGGCTACACCGTCAACAGTCGCGGACGTATTCAGGCTGAAATTCAGGAAGCGTACCAAAAGGCTAATTCCTGATTCACCGCTGCAATGCCCCGGCAGTCACTGCCGGGGCATTGGCGTTTAAGCCGGAAGTTTATGGGTGGCCGCCCATGGGCATGGAATATCCTGTGAATCGCTAGCGCCGGCACGGTTCGAATACCGGCACTAATGGGCCCCAACAAAGGCTCGGCCAGGGGCGGAGGAGAAATGCCTCCCGCCGGCGGTAGCCATGTGCTCTCGGGCAGGGCAACAGGGTGACACTGCGGGCTGGCTGGGTCAAGGGCTGGAGCAGGATTTATTCCGCAATCACGTCATGTTTCCCCTGTGGCGAACACGCCCCAAAAGTGCTTCTCGGACACGTAGCATCAAAGTACGTCGTAGCTAGGAGTGTGGCGAAATGTTTGAGAGATTTACGGACCGTGCCCGTCGCGTGGTCGTCCTTGCCCAAGAAGAGGCACGGATGCTCAACCACAATTACATCGGTACCGAGCACATCCTCTTGGGTTTGATCCACGAGGGTGAAGGCGTTGCTGCCAAGGCGCTCGAGTCCCTGAGCATTTCGCTCGATGGCGTTCGTGAGCAGGTGCAGGAGATCATCGGTCAGGGCCAGCAAGCCCCGTCCGGTCACATCCCCTTCACGCCGCGCGCCAAGAAGGTGCTCGAGCTTTCCCTCCGCGAAGCACTGCAGCTCGGCCACAATTACATCGGTACTGAGCACATCCTGCTCGGCCTCATTCGCGAAGGCGAAGGTGTGGCCGCCCAGGTGCTGGTGAAGCTTGGGGCAGACCTGAACAGGGTCCGTCAGCAGGTTATCCAGTTGCTCTCCGGCTACCAGGGCAAGGAGACCGCAGGCAGCGGCTCCGGCCAGGGCCAGCCGGAAGGTACTCCCGCCGGTTCGGTGGTGCTTGACCAGTTCGGCCGCAACCTGACCCAGGCTGCCCGCGAGAACAAGCTCGATCCTGTGATCGGCCGCGAGCAGGAGATGGAACGCGTCATGCAGGTCCTCTCCCGCCGTACCAAGAACAACCCGGTCCTGATTGGTGAGCCCGGCGTGGGTAAGACTGCCGTCGTCGAAGGCCTCGCCCAGGCGATCGTCCGCGGTGACGTCCCGGAGACCATCAAGGACAAGCAGCTGTACACGCTTGACCTCGGTTCCCTGGTTGCCGGTTCCCGCTACCGTGGTGACTTCGAAGAGCGCCTGAAGAAGGTCCTCAAGGAGATCCGCACCCGCGGCGACATCATCCTCTTTATCGACGAGATCCACACCCTCGTTGGTGCAGGTGCTGCTGAAGGCGCCATTGATGCTGCGTCCATCCTCAAGCCGATGCTTGCCCGTGGTGAACTCCAGACCATCGGTGCCACCACGCTGGATGAGTACCGCAAGCACATTGAGAAGGACGCCGCCCTTGAGCGCCGCTTCCAGCCGATCCAGGTCAAGGAGCCCTCTGTCGCTCACGCGATCGAGATCCTCAAGGGCCTGCGTGACCGTTACGAGGCACACCACCGCGTAACGATTACCGACGGCGCCCTCGCCTCAGCCGCGCAGCTGGCCGAACGCTACATCTCGGACCGCTTCCTGCCGGACAAGGCGATCGACCTCATCGATGAAGCTGGCGCCCGCCTGCGCATCCGCCGCATGACCGCTCCGCCGGAGCTCAAGGCCATGGATGAGCGAATTGCCGAAGTGAAGATGGAGAAGGAATCCGCCATCGACGCCCAGGACTTTGAGGGTGCTGCCTCACTGCGCGACAAGGAGCAGAAGCTCATTGCCGAACGCGCAGAGAAGGAACGCAACTGGAAGTCCGGCGGCATGGACGACATCTCCGAGGTTGACGAGGACCTGATTGCTGAAGTTCTTGCGAACTCCACCGGCATCCCGGTCTTCAAGCTCACGGAGGAAGAGTCCTCGCGCCTGCTCAAGATGGAAGACGAACTGCACAAGCGCGTTGTCGGCCAGGACGAGGCCATCAAGGCACTGTCCCAGGCCATCCGCCGTACCCGTGCAGGCCTGAAGGACCCCAAGCGTCCGGGTGGCTCGTTCATCTTCGCCGGTCCCACCGGCGTCGGCAAGACTGAGCTCGCCAAGGCGCTTGCCGAGTTCCTGTTCGGTGAAGAGGACGCCCTCATCACGCTGGACATGTCCGAGTACTCCGAGAAGCACACGGTTTCGCGTCTCTTCGGTGCACCTCCGGGCTACGTCGGCTACGAAGAAGGCGGCCAGCTGACCGAGAAGGTCCGCCGGCGTCCGTTCTCCGTAGTTCTGTTCGACGAAGTGGAAAAGGCCCACGCGGACCTCTTCAACTCGCTGCTGCAGATCCTGGAAGACGGCCGACTGACCGACTCCCAGGGCCGTGTGGTGGACTTCAAGAACACCGTGATCATCATGACCACCAACCTTGGTACCCGCGATATTTCCAAGAGCGTGGCAACGGGCTTCCAGTCCGGCACGGACACCCAGACCGGTTACAACCGGATGCGGGCCCGGGTTACCGAAGAGCTCAAGCAGCACTTCCGTCCCGAGTTCCTCAACCGTGTTGACGACGTCGTGGTGTTCCCGCAGCTGACGCAGGACGAGATCATCGAGATCGTGGACCTGTTCGTGACCCGCCTGGAGCGTCGCCTTAAGGATAAGGACATGGGCATCGAGCTCACCCCCGCTGCCAAGGTTCTCCTGGCCACGCGTGGTTACGATCCTGCCATGGGTGCCCGGCCGCTGCGCCGCACCATCCAGCGCGAGATCGAGGACCAGCTGTCCGAGAAGATCCTGTTCGGCGAGATCCACTCCGGCGACATCGTTGTGGTGGACGTTGACGGCGAAGGTGACGACGCCAAGTTCACGTTCGAAGGCAACGCCAAGCCGCGTATCCCGGAGATCGCTCCCACCGCGTAAGCGCAGCAGCACAAAGCGCAGCAGCAGAAGGCCCCGCCCGCTCCAGCAATGAAGCAGGCGGGGCTTTTGCGTTGACGCGTGCCGGGTTCTTGTCCAGGTAATGCCCATAAGGTGGCTTCATCTGTACAAAACTCCGAAGAAGGGAAGTGGGACCGCATGCGCGTACTCATGGTGGCTCCAGGCACGCGGGGCGATGTTGCGCCCATGGCCGGTCTCGGGAGTCGCTTGCAGGGCCTGGGGTATGAGGTGGCCGTCGCGGCCAACCCTGCCTATGCCCCTCTGGTTGTTGAGTCCGGCTGCGAATTCAGGCCGTTGCCCGGGGATCTGGCCGGGTTGATCAGGCAACCGGCCCCCGGCGCCAAGGCGTCATCCGCGGGCGTGCTCACTTTCTGGCGGAAGCTCACCGAATACATGGACGATGCCGCCACCGGAACCCTGGCTGCGGCTGAGGCCGGCGCTGACGTGATCCTGGCCAATTCGGTGGCGCCCTATGCTTACGACATCGCAGAAGCATTGGGCATTCCGGCGATTGGCGCACATTTGCAGCCCACGGAGCCGAGCGCGGCATATCCGCCGGTTCTCATGAATTCGGCCCGAAGCCTTGGCCCACTGGGTAACAAGATCATCGGTGAACGCGCGGCTGCGGGTCCTGCTCCCTATGACGCCCCCAGTGCACGCCTGCGCAAGGAGCTGGGGCTCGGCAAGCAGAGTCGCTCGGCCGGTGAGCGCCGTCGTCGTCAAGCGCACGCGACTATTCTTCACGGCATCAGTCCTTCAGTTTTGCCAAGGCCTGCGGATTGGCACCCGGGCCTGGTGATGGCTGGATATTGGTGGCCGGCCGTGAAGGCGGATTGGCAGCCTTCGGCGGAACTCGTGGCGTTCCTTGCCGCAGGCCCACCGCCCGTTTTTGTAGGCTTTGGAAGCAGCGCCCACATCGATCCCGCCTTCATTCTCGAGGCCAGCCGACGCGCCGGGGTGCGGGCGGTTGTTCAGGGAACCGAGGGTGTACTGGGGGAGGATGCAATCGGCATCGGCAGCGTTCCCCATGAGTGGCTTTTCCCGCAGATGGCGGCCGTGGTTCATCACGCTGGAGCGGGAACGACGGCGGCCGGCTTCCGTTCGGGGGTCCCGGCCATTGGCGTCCCCGTATACACGGACCAGCCGCTCTGGGCTTCCCGGATTGCGTCGCTCGGGGCGGGGCCTCAGCCGGTTCCCTACAAGAAGCTGAGTCCGGAACGCCTCGGTGACGCGATCAAGGAAACTGTCAGCACGGCGTCGTACGCGAAGCGGGCCGCGGAAGTGGCGGCTGCGATCGCTGCTGAGGACGGTACCGTGCCGGTGGTCGAGGCCCTGCGAAATCATTCCTCCACGTAGCAGTAGAGCACGGAATATGTGAAAGTACTGTTTCACTGTGAGTGAACCACTCTGTGATCGTCGGCACATTACGTGTTGAATCGGAGCATGGACTCTGCTGACACTCACACCCAGGGCGAGCAGCCCGAAACTCCTTTTCACGATGTCGACCACTACCTCGCCATCCCGCGGGTTGGTGGCCTCACCCTCAGCCCGGACGGTAAGCGCCTGGTCACCACCGTGACCACGCTTAACGGAAAGGGAACCGGGTTTGCCACCGCGCTGTGGCAACTTGATCCCACGGGCCGGAACCATGCACGCCGGATCACTCGCAGTTCCAAGGGTGAGGCCGGCGCCGTCTTCGCTGGCAACGGCGACCTTTACTTCACCTCGGCCCGCCCTGATCCGGACAGTCCAGACGCCGACCCCGTGAATGCACTGTGGCTGCTTCCCGCTGATGGGGGCGAAGCCCGCGTGGTGCACTCGCGTTCCGGCGGCATCGCTTCGGTGATGACCGCGAAGGACGCCGACGCGGCATTCATCAACGCAGAGGTCCTGGCCGGGTCCACGGATGAGGACAGCGATGAGGAGCGCCGCAAGGCACGCAAGGACAACAAGGTTTCCGCCATCCTGCACAGCGGCTATCCCGTCCGGTACTGGGACGCCGACCTTGGTCCTGCCGAACCGCGGCTCTTCGCCGTGGAGCAGGGCGATGACAAGGAGCCCGGCAAGCCTTCCACCGTGGACGCCGCTGCGCCGCTCAAGCTCCGCAACCTGACGCCCGGCGTCGGCGGTTCGCTGCGCGAGGCCAAAACCGTGGTGAGTCCGGACGGCAAGACCATCTACACCAGCATGACCAAAGCGCTCGCGAAGGCTGACAGCCGGGAGGTGCTCGCCGCCGTCGACGTGGCCAGCGGGACCGTCAAAGTGCTGCTGGACCACGAGGGCATGAGCTACTTCCCGGGACCCGTAAGCCCGGACAACAGCACGCTGGTTGTTGAAAGCGAAAGCGATACGACGCCCACCCAGGCTCCGCAAGTGAAGCTGCACCTCCTCAACGTCGCAGGCGGCGAGACGGCAGACCTGGAGCCGCTCGCGCACCAGTGGGATCGCTGGGCTACAGTGCTCGCCTGGCTCCCCGACAGCAGCGCGGTCCTGGCAAAAGCGGACGACGACGGCGCGTCGCCGGTTTTCCGGATTGACGTCGCTGACGGCGGTGTCACGCGGGTGACGAAGGACGCCGCCGCCTATTCCGACGTCGTGGTTTCTCCTGACGGAGCCACGGCGTATGCTCTGCGAAGCTCCTACGAGTTCCCTGCCGAAGCCGTACGAATCGATCTCTCCACCGGTGAAGTCCTCCGTTTGCCAGCGCCGGCGGAGCGGCCAGCGTACAAGGGCCGGTTGGAGCGGGTGGAGACCACGGCGGAGGATGGGTCGCGGGTCCCTGCGTACCTCGCGCTCCCGGAAGGCGCCTCAGCTGATGCTCCTGCTCCGCTGCTGCTCTGGATCCACGGTGGACCGCTGGGCTCGTGGAACGCCTGGACGTGGCGCTGGAACCCGTGGCTGCTGGTGGCCAGGGGCTACGCCGTCCTCCTTCCCGATCCTGCACTTTCCACCGGTTACGGTCAGGAGTTCATCCAGCGCGGATGGGGCGAGTGGGGCAAGAAGCCCTACACGGACCTCATGGCCATCACTGATGCCGTGGTGGAGCGGTCGGACATTGACCAGACCCGGACCGCGGCGATGGGCGGATCCTTCGGCGGCTACATGGCCAACTGGGTGGCTGGCCAGACTGACCGCTTCAAGGCGATCGTCACCCACGCCAGCCTCTGGGCGCTGGACCAATTCGGTCCCACCACCGACGCGGCCCAGTATTGGCTGAAGGAAATGACGGTGGAGATGGCCATGGAGAACTCGCCGCACCTGAACATAGGCAACATCAAGACGCCCATGCTGGTGATCCACGGCGACAAGGACTACCGGGTGCCGATCGGCGAAGGCCTGCGCCTTTGGTACGAGCTCCTGTCCTCATCCCAACTGCCGGCTGACGAGAACGGCCAAAGCCCGCACCGTTTCCTCTACTTCCCGGACGAGAACCACTGGATCCTGCAACCGCAGCATGCCAAGGTTTGGTACGGCGTGGTGGAGCACTTCCTGGCGAAGCAGGTGCTGGGCGAGGACGTTCCTTTGCCGGAGGAGCTGGGAGTGTAGATCCGGTGACACGGGAACCCTCATTGGCCGCCCGCTACCGTTTGTCTTGGTGTTATCGGGACAGGATTCTGCGCAGGTCCCCGTTGAAATCGCCGCCGTAGACAAACCGGGCAAGCCATGCGATCGGCCCGATCGCTTGTGCCTGAGCGATGACATGCGAGGGTGTCCCTTGTCGCTCCAGCTGCTTCAGTTGAGCATTCCATGCCGCTGATACCGAGCCGCTCGCTCCTTGGTCCCAATGTTCAACCGACGTTGCCGCAAGGTGTTCAGCCGCCGTCTGTAAGTTTCGCATCGCCTCTTTGCCAGCTGCGGGACTGAGGTCCCGCTGGAGTTCCAGCAATCGTTTGCGGTTCAGGCGCCAAGCGAGGAGGGCCAGGAGTGCAAGTGTCAGCGTCATCTTGATGAGCCACGGTGCGACCTGCCCGGTATCAAATCCTCGATCATCGGCGACGCCCGTGACAGCCCTGAAGGTCACGAGGCCGACGACGAAGAGTCCCACAATCAGTGTGCACACGGTTCCGTATCGTGCTGCCGGCCTTGCGGGCACCGGGAGGAAGAGCGCAACTGCCAGGAGAACGATTCCGATCACCGCGGCAGGGGAGGCCACTGAAGCTGCCTGCTCCGCGGTGATATAGGTGCTCTTGCGATCTGAGGGACCGAACATCACGGCTGCTGTCAATGCGGCTGACAAGCCGGCGCTGATGAGGAAGCCCCACGTTGCCTGCCACAGGATTCGCTTTCGTCCCCTCGTAATGTCGGGGGCTTTTGCCAGTGCGCCGCGACGCTCGTGCAGCCTATGCAACTCGCGGTACAGCGGCCGCCTGACCCTGTCATTTACGGCAATGGCCTTCGCTGCCGCTTCCGAGACGGCGACAACATCGCTGAGGGTGCCCTCCAGAGTGAGAACGGCCTTCTTCATCTCAATACCTTTCCAGTTGGGTGGCACCACTTGAGACTAGTTCCTCCCTGGCGTTCTGTCCGACGACCGGACTCCGGATCATCCGTTCACGAACCATGTGGTTCTGTGGGCGCGGCCGGGACCTGTTTGCCTCGTTAGGATGGGGGAGTGAACCCGACCTTCAGCCTCCGCCCTGCCCGCACCAGCGACGTGGCGGCGATCAAGAGGCTTGTGGCCCCCTTGGCCGAGGAACGGATCCTCATGGCCAAGGAAACCGTGGCGTACTACGAGAGCCTCCAGGAGTTCCGGATCGCCGAGTCTGACGGCGGCGAAGTTATTGGCTGCGGGGCCTTGCATGTCATGTGGGAAGACCTGGCCGAAATTCGCACCCTCGCCGCAGCCGACTCCTGGCGTGGCCGGGGAGTGGGGCATGTCCTCGTGGAGAACCTGCTGGAAGAAGCGCGGGCGCTTGGCGTGAGCCGTGTGTTCTGCCTGACCTTTGAAGTGGACTTCTTCCGGCGTCACGGCTTCGAAGTCATGGCGGACCAGTCGGCCGTGGATCCCCAGGTGTACTCCGAGCTGTTGCGCTCGCATGACGAAGGCGTGGCCGAGTTCCTGGATCTCGCCCGCGTGAAGCCCAACACCCTGGGCAACACCCGCATGATCAAACAGCTCTAGCAACCCTCCCGCAGAGCTCCGAGATGTGTGATCTCCCGCCTAAGGGGTGGGTTTATCAAGCCTGCCCGATTATGGGTGATTTATTAGATCTTCACTTATATCCACTTGATGGATAAAATGATGGAGGCTTGCTGGGGAAGCTTCCACCACATCGGTCAATTGAGAGAAGATCATGCAGTCCCACGCGTCGTTTTCAGATGTTTCAGAACTCCAACTCAGCGTGCACGGCCCCGTGTTCACGCCTGCCGATCCGGGATTCGCTCCCGAAGTTGCGGCCTTCAACCTCTCCACACAGCACCAACCTGAACTCGCCTTCGGCGCCCTCGATGCAGAGGACGTTTCCGCGGCTGTTCGCTGGGCCGCCGAGCGCGGCATGCCCGTCTCCGTCCAGTCCACCGGACACGGCGCCACCAATGCCATCGAAGGCGGTGTGCTCATCAGCACCCGCCGGATGCTTGAACTGAGCATCGATCCCATCGAGAAGACGGCCCGCGTTGGTGCCGGCGTTCGGTGGAAGGCCGTGGTGGATCTCGCCGCGACCTTCGGTTTGATGGGACTCTGCGGTTCCACTACCGACGTCGGGGTGGTGGGCTACACCCTGGGCGGCGGCCTGCCCATCCTGGGGCGCAAGTATGGTTTCGCTTCAGACCACGTCATTGCCTTTGAACTCGTCACCGCCGACGGCACCCAGCGCAGGGTGAGCAAGGACGAGAATCCGGAATTGTTCTACCTCCTCCGTGGCGGCAAGGGAAACCTGGGCATCGTCACGGCCATGGAATTCCATCTCTTCCCGGCAGGCGATCTCTATGCAGGCGGGATGTACTTCGACGGCGGATACGCCCCTGAAGTCCTGCGGGCATTCAGGGAATGGGTGCCGTCGCTGCCAGTGGAGGCATCAGCATCCATGGCGTTCCTTCGCCTTCCGGACATGGACATGATTCCCGAGCCCCTGCGCGGGAAGTTCGTCATCCATCTCCGCTACGCCTATCAGGGCGATCCGGTAACCGCGTCAGAAGTGCTCCAGCCGATGCGCACCTGCGCTCCGTTCATGATGGATGCCACGGGACCTCTGAGTCCCACCCAATTCGACACGATCCACCAAGACCCGGACCAGCCGGTGCCAGTGCGGGAGCACGGTTTCCTGCTGGACCGCCTGGATGACGAAGCCGAGGATGCACTCTTGCGGCACTTTGGGCCTGGGGTGGAAAGCCCTGTGTTGTTGGCGGAACTTCGTCTCCTGGGCGGCGCGTTGGCAAAGAGCGCGGACGGGGAAGACCTTGTGGGGGGCCGCGACGCAGCATTCAGCTTCTTCATGGGCGCCATTGCTGTCCCTCCGGTGCTGGACATACTGCCAACGGTCTTTAGCTCGGTCCACGAAGACCTCCGTCCTGCCGCGAATGCGGGGACGTTCGTGAATCTACACGGCCATTTTGCGGATGCCGAGGACAGGGAGAAGCCATGGCTTCCCGGCGCACGCGAACGGCTCAGGAAGGCCAAAGCGGAGCTGGACCCGAAGAATATGTTCAGCTTCGGGCACGTTGTGGGGCTCCCGGTCATTGATCAGACCGTGCTGCTGGAGGACGTTGTCACGGCCGGCGGCGACGCCGTCCTGAACAGCTGACGGGGATGCGGACAATGGACCACAGGACCACCTTCCCCGATTTCTCCGCCTTCCAGATCGACATTCCCTATGGATCATGGCCGCACGAGGCCTCTTGGCAGGACGCAGGGCACTCGAACCCGGATCTGTACTCGGCCTTTTGGCCCGAGTATCACGCCAGAAATGAACCCGAGGCGGTGACAGCGCAGGCCGCCGAGGATTAGCGGGGCGTAACAGCAACGACAGAAAGGGACAGTCATTGGGGGCTGTCCCTTTCTGTTGTTTTTGGTAAGGGCTGACGACGCTATTTATGCACAACCGCTCCCCAGGGCCTACCGTGCCCACAGCCGCCGGTAGTAGGGTCAGAGCACCAGCCACAGCACGCCCAGGAGCATCACATGAAAAAGCTCATTAATGATCCACGCGCCGTGGTGGACGAGTCCGTTGAAGGTTTCGGCATGGCCCATGCCGACATCGTGGACGTCCATCCCGAGCCCAAATACGTCGTCCGGAAAGGCGCTCCCGTAGCGGGCAAAGTAGCCCTGGTCTCCGGTGGCGGCAGCGGTCACGAGCCCCTGCACGCGGGCTTCGTGGGCCTCGGCATGTTGGATGCCGCGGTCCCCGGCGCAGTCTTCACCTCGCCCACACCGGACCAAATCATTCCGGCGACCGTCGCAGTGGACTCAGGCGCCGGCGTCGTCCATATTGTGAAGAACTACACCGGCGACGTCCTGAACTTCGAGACGGCCGCCGAAATGGCGCAAGCTGAAGGCGTGCACGTGCGTTCGGTGTTGGTCAACGACGACGTCGCGGTGGAGGACTCGCTGTACACCGCGGGCAGGCGCGGCGTTGGCGGAACTGTCCTCGTGGAAAAGATCGCCGGTGCATCTGCCCAGCGCGGCGATGACCTTGACGCCGTCACCGCCATCGCCGAACGTGTAGTGGCCAATGTGCGGACCATGGGTGTGGCCCTGTCCGGCTGCACGGTTCCGCACGCCGGTACACCGAGCTTTGAACTCGCGGAAAATGAGATCGAGATCGGCATTGGCATTCACGGCGAACCCGGCCGGCACAAGATCCCGATGGAAGGCGCCGATGCCATCACGGACCGCCTCCTTGAGCCGGTGCTGGAAGATCTGGCCCTCGCATCCGGTGAGAAGGTGCTCCTGTTCGTCAACGGCATGGGTGGCACCCCGCAGAGTGAGCTGTACATCGTGTACCGGCGCGCGGCCCAAGTGCTGGCCGAACGCGGCGCCACCGTGGAGCGCTCGCTGGTGGGAAACTACGTGACATCCCTTGAGATGCAAGGGTGTTCCGTGTCCGTGCTGCGCCTCGATGACGAGCTGACCAGGCTCTGGGACGCACCTGTCCACACAGCAGCCTTGCGGTGGGGAGCGTGAGCATGGGGTTGGACGTCAATTGGGCCTTGGACTGGTTGAAGCTCTCCGCAAAAGCCATGGACGAGCACCGGGTGGAACTCATTGAGCTGGACCGGGCCATCGGCGACTCTGATCATGGCGAGAACATGGACCGTGGGTTCCAGGCAGTGCTGCAGAAGCTCGATGAGACCCCGCCGGAGACTCCGGGAGCAGCATTGAAGTCTGCAGCGATGACGCTCATGTCCAAGGTGGGCGGCGCTGCCGGACCGCTGTATGGCACGGCGTATCTGCGGGCAGCAACTTCCTTGGGGGACGCAAGCCATATTGACGCGGCGGCGTTGGCCGCTGCCCTCGCTGCCGCCCGTGATGGCGTGGTGGCCCGGGGCAAAGCCGAACTCGGCGACAAAACCATGATCGACGCATGGACGCCGGCAGTCGAAGCGGCCGAAAAGGCGGCCGCGAGCGGCGCTGATGCCCTGGCCGTCCTCGAAGCAGCTGCGGAAGCTGCCGAGACAGGGGCCATGGCCACGGATCCCTTGGTGGCACGGAAGGGCAGGGCCAGCTACTTGGGAGAGCGCAGTGCAGGCCACCGCGACCCCGGAGCTGCCTCAACCGCGTTGCTTCTGAGGGCGGCCGCAGCAGCTGCCGCCGGTTCCACCGGTGATACGGGAACCGACGCCGTATGACCGTGGGGATTGTGGTGGTGTCGCACAGCAGCAAGATCGCTGAGGGTGCGGTGGAACTCGCCGCGCAGATGGCGCCCGACGTCGAACTCGTCGCCGCCGGGGGAACTGACGACGAGCGAATCGGAACCAGCCTCGAGAAGGTGCTGGCCGCCGTCGAGCAGTCCTTGGTTGATTCCGGGGGTGATGGCGTGGTGGTCCTGACTGATCTTGGTTCGGCCGTGATGACAGCCGAATCGGCGGTGGAGTTCGCCAGCGATCCTGACGCCGTTCTCCTGGCCGATGCGCCGTTGGTTGAAGGACTCGTGGCTGCAGCCGTCGCAGCGCAAGGGGGTGCCGGCGTCGAGGATGTCCGCAAGGCAGCGGAAGCTGTGGCTTTCGGGAACGGGCCCTCAGGTGGGGGAGGCCCGGAGATCCCCGAGGGTAGGGACGAGCCGGACGCCAGTGCCGACTTCGAGCTCATCAATCCGTTGGGTATGCATGCCAGGCCTGCCGCAAAGATCGCCGGTGGACTGTCCGGGCTGGACGCTGAGGTGACCGTCAACGGCGTCGATGGCATGTCCATCATGGCGCTCATGGCCCTGGCTGCCGGCAAGGGTTCCATCCTGCGTGTTGAAGCACGCGGCAAGGACGCGACTAAAGCAGTGGAGTACGTGGGCCGGCTTGTGAAGGAAGGGTTTGGAGAGCTTTAGTTCAGGGCAACTTTCTCCGAAATATTGCTAAGTACACTGATTAGTGATGTTGTAGAGGTACAGGTTCACTACGAGGAAGAGGTACGAAGCATGGGTGCTGACGACAAGCTGGAGAACGCTGGCGAGAAGCTGGGCGGCAAGGCTAAGGAAGCTGCAGGCAAGCTGACGGACAACGAGCGCTTGGAAGCCGAAGGCAAGGGCGACCAGACGAAAGCCGACCTCAAGGGCGCCGGCGAGAAGCTGAAGGACGCCTTCAAGAAGGACTAAGAATCCAAGCGGGGCCGCTGCAAGTGCAGCGGCCCCGCTTTGTCTCTGAGGCGAATGTTGTGCGAGGCGCCATTCCCGCGGCGCGCTAACTGATGGAGGATTTTTCCCATGAACATACTGGTAAAAGTGTTTGGCCTGGCAATTGGCCTCGGCGCCGGCGCGCTCGCAAACAAGACCCTGGAAGGCCTCTGGGAGAAGAAGACCGGCAAGCCAGCCCCGAAGGACAGCACGGACCTCAGCGACTCACTGCCAGGCGTGCTGGTCTTCGCGGTGGTTTCCGCAGGTGTAGGCGCCATTGTTCACGTCCTCACCCAGCGGGGAACCAAGAGTGCCCTGGCCCGTATGAAGAAGACTGCAGACGAGGTCTAACACATGGCTATAGCAAAATACCCGAGCGTGGTTATCGACTGCCCTGACGCTGCTGCCCTGGCCGCCTTCTACGGCGAGCTCTTCGGCTGGGAAGTCGAAGACAAAGATGGCTGGTTTGATATCCGGCCCGCCGACGGCAGCAACTGCATCTCCTTCCAACAAGTGGAGGTGTACCAAGCGCCCAAGTGGCCTGGCCAGACCATTCCGCAGCAAATGCACCTGGACATGATCGTGGAGGACCTGGACAAGGGTGAGGAAGTTGCCCTGTCCCTTGGCGCGAGCAAGGCTGACCACCAGCCAGGAGAAACGTTCAGGGTGCTCCTTGACCCGGCCGGGCATCCATTCTGCCTCTGCCTTACGTAACGGAAGCCCGCCGGGCCTGGCCTCCTCGTGAGTTCAGCCCTGCTGGGCGGCCCACTCATCAACGCGGCGGTTGCTCTCTTCTTCGGAGAGGTCCTCGACGCGCGTCATGATGGACCAACGGACGCCGAACGGATCGCGAATGCTTGCGTAACGGTCGCCCGAGACAAACGTGGACAGCGGCTCGCGGATGGTGGCCCCGGCTTGTTCCGCCTTCTTGACCAGCCCGTCCGCGTTCTGGCAGTACAGGCCAAGGGAGTAGCAATCATCCTCGCCACTCGGCGCAGGGACCAGGTGGTATTCCGGGTTGGGCTCGCCAAGTTGCAGGTGGCCATTGCCGAAGTCGAGCTCCGCGTGGACCACCACTCCGCCCATCTCCGTCTCGCCAACAACCCGGGCGCCGAACACATCGCGGTAGAACGCAATGGCCTCCTTTGCGTTGGGTACCGCAAGGAACGGCGTGAGGCTGGTCAGGCCGTTCGGTATGCCGTAAGTGGTGTGTTCACCGTTGGCCGCTGTGAAGGACTCTGTGCTTGTAGTATCTGTCATGGTTATGACGCTACGGGCTCCATGCCCCGAGGCGCTTGGAGATTCACGACAGCTTTAATCCTCAGGGAAGGCTCCCATGGAAGGTTCGTTCAAGGGCATCCTCTATCCGGCGAGGCTGCCCACCTTCCACCGATTTCCCGCCTCTGCTTCCGTAGCCCACCTGGTGCAGTGGTTCTGGATTCCGGAGTGGAACATCGAACCCGGCCGGTCATCCCGGCAACACGTGATCGCCTACCCAACGTCCAACCTGGTGGTTCAGGGAGACGCGGTGGAGTTCTCCGGGCCAACAACCCGGGCCGCTTACCGTGACCTGATGGGCCAGGGATGGGCCGTGGGCGCGTTACTCCGGCCCGCCGCAGTGCCCCTGTTCACTGACAACCCGGCAGCCCTCCGCGATCAGGAAGTGGCGATTCCTTTGCCGGAGTTGCTCAGCGCTGTGTCAGCAGCCATGACGGCAATTCCAGGTGGCAACACGCACGACGACGGCGCTCGCCGCGAGCGGGCAGTGGAAGCCTTTGTTGCGTGGCTGGTTTCCCTGGAATGTGCTGCGTCCGAGGAGGCCCTGCTGGCCAATCGCATGATGGACATCATCGCTTCCGAGCCCGACGTGCTCATGATTGAGGATGTGGCGTCCCGTCTCGCAGTGTCACCGAGAACTCTCCAGAGAATCGCCGGAAAGTACGTCGGTTTGAGTCCCTCCGCCCTTATTCGGCGCCGAAGACTGCAGGATGCCGCCGAGCTCGCCCGGTCCAACCCAACAGCGGACCTTGCCGCGATCGCCGTCGAACTCGGCTATGCGGATCATGCGCACCTGACGAACGACTTCCGGAAGTACCTGGGGTTCACTCCAAGCTCGTACCGGAGGTCGGTGGGTGGAAACCCGGGCTAGCTTCGCTCAGTTTGCCGTTGCTGTCGAAGAGAAGTAAGCGCCCTGCCATTGCTGGGTTTGTTTTGCCTGCCGGTTGCTCACTGCCGACCACGGTGGATAGACCCGGAAGCCGCGCTTTCCACCTACTCCGCCTACCGAGACTATTCCGTGCTTGACCAGCGCGGACTTAGGGAAAGCGAACTGGCCCGCGTTGTTTCCTTCCCGCGCCGTCACCACCAGCATCCCAATGTTCTCTTCCACGGGAAAAGGTTCCGTAGAGCCGTCGATTGCCCGCCGCCACACTGCAACGAAGAGGCCCACTTTCGTGGGGGTGAGCTTGCCGACCCGGAGCCTTATAACCCCTGAACCATACGTGGCGATTGCAGCCCCGTAGTCGCGGTTGTCGGCCTCCGGCACCGGCAATGAACACTTCGCAAAGGACTGGTTCAGAACACGCAGGGCATCGGCTACGTCGGGGTGGACATCATCATCAAGCACGCTCCCATCCTAGGGCGCAGCCACAGCACTACCGCTGCCGCAGACCTGCTCCGTCCAGCGTCAGGCCAGCAGAAATCACCCGCCCGCACTGTTCACCGTAAGGGTACTCACCTCGGGCAGTGAAGGTCACGGTATGCTCGGGCAGCGCGATACCGGCCGGGGAAGTTCCGGTCACGGTGGCCTCAAGGGGATTCTCGCTGAGGGCAGGAAGCTCAAGGAAACCCTGGAGGGTCCCGTCCGGCGACGACGTCGCTGAGCACACGCCGTCGGGTGTGCAGCCTTGGTCCACGGACGTCGCCCCGGGGTTCAGCATCAATTCCTCCTCAGTGCACACGCCATCCTGGCATGCCTTCAACCGAAGCGAAGCGACGTCCGGGGCATAGTCCGCTGCCACGGTCAGGGAAACACCGGGCACGTGTCCAATTGCCGGGCAGCCGACAGGTTCGGGGAAGCAGCCAGGAAGAAGCGCTGCAGTGCCTGCAAGGGTGAGAGCCAACCCGATTCTGCCCATGCTTCAGAGTAGGACTTCGGGCCGCCGTCGTCGCCGAAATGCGGTTGCCACGGAGCAAACGACGCCTGCATTGTTATGGATCCGGATGCCCGTTGCCTCGGCGAGACCGGCCCGGCAGACCTCCGCAAAGAAGCCACGTGGCCCCACGGTGTAGTAGCGGGATGGTTGATCTGAGGAACTCGTCATAAGTCGGCGTTGGTTCCCCAAGTGTCGATCAGACTTACCCATACTTCCAGCTTGATGTCACCGAACTGGCTGTTCCAGCCGTCCACCACACGATCGCAAAGCGTTTGAAATCGCGGCTGAAGGTACTGGTCACTGGTAGCGAACTTAAGGACGACGTCGGGGGCTGCTCCCGCGTGTACTGCCGCCCGGTTGAAGGAGACGGTAGTGCACCTGTTCAACTCCACGATGATGTCGGTGTCGGGAATCTGCAGAATGTCTTTAGCGGCTGCGAATAGTAGGTCCATGACTTCATCGCGGTTGTCAGTCATGCGCGACTGGGCGTTCTCGTTCTTGGGGAGGATGGAGATGTAAGTCACGCGGCTTCCCTTCTCGCTGGTTAGGGCGAGCATGTTCAAATTACGGTGATTGACGACAGATCAGAAGCGAACACGATCCGCCGTGTACCCGTCGAATGGTCAGTAATCCAGAAAATATCGTGCTGGTCCATGACGTCCTCTACTGTGCCTTCGCATTGCAGGCCGTCAGGCCAACGGAGGAGGATGCGCTGTCCGGTTTTGGGCTGCGAAGCCAATTCCGTGGGAGGGCGTGTCTCATTTTTCCTTGTGGTTTGGTCCATCAGATTGATTCCGCCAGTTCAGGGGTTGCTGCTGCAGTTAGTTGATTCGAGGCCACGGTGCCGGCCGCATCGGATTGAAAGCCTGATGCGGCCGGCACCGTGACCGCTCGAACATCGAATGTGTCCTAACCTGCTGCGCCAACAAGGCGGCTTATCAGCGGACGTACACCACCCGACAACGGTTCAGTCCGGATTACCATCCGTTGTGGAGAACCCACTCGAGCGCATCCACGAAGAAGTCCGCGGACTCACGCGAGATACACAGCGGCGGCTTGACCTTGAGTACGTTCATTCGGTCACTGGTCGGCTGAATGATCACACCCAGGTCAAGCAAACGGCGGCAGATAGCATCCGCCTCATTGCCTGCTGGCTCAAGTGTCGCCGGGTCCTGCACCAACTCAATCCCCATATACAGGCCGGAGCCATGAACGGCACCGATAATGGGATGCTTGCCAGCGAGTATTTCCAGCCTCTGGCGCAGATGTTCCCCAACCTCGCGCGCGTTTTGTTGCAGGTGTTCATCGCGTAGTGCGTCCAGTACTGTCAGCCCCACTACGGATGACACAGGGCTTCCGGCAGCTGAGGAGAAGAAATAGCCCCGTTCACGGTAAGCATCCGCAATGGCCCGGGTAGTTATCACGGCGCCAAGAGGGTGCCCGTTTCCCATGCCTTTAGCCACTGTCACTATGTCCGGTACGACATCTTGTTGTTCGAAACCCCAGAACCAGGTGCCGAGCCGTCCGTATCCCACCTGAACCTCATCAGCAATGGCCAGTCCGCCGTGAGCTCGGACCGTCTCGTAAACGCCCTTCAGGTAGCCCTCAGGCAGAAGAACCCCACCTGCGTTCCCGTACACGGCTTCCGCTATAAAGGCCGCCGGGGGCGTGCCTTGGGCGGATAGTGCTTCAATCTCTGAGACTGCCTCCTTGGTATACCGGAGTGCGTCCTGCCCCCGGTGTTGACCGCGGTACGCATTGGGAGAGATCAGGGTCTTGACCCACGGGAGGGTTTCTTTACCCACAGGGTTATCGACAGTTGACGTCGATACAGCGTCGCTCATGTAGGTCCAGCCGTGATAGGCCTCTTGGACGGCCACGAGCTGCTTGCGGCCGGTCACTATCTGGGCCATGCGAAGTGCCAAATCGTTCGCCTCTGACCCGGAATTGACCAGCAGGACGGTGTCCAGAGGGTCGGGTGTCATGGCGGCTAGACGCTCCGAGAATTTCACAACAGCTTCGTAGTGGAAACGTGAGTTCGTGTTGAGGAGACGCATCTGGCTGTTCACCGCGTCTGCCAGGCCCAGGTGACCGTGCCCCAGCAATGCCACGTTATTGACCATGTCGACATATGTCCGACCGGTCGCGTCCGTAAGGAACTCCCGCCAGCCGCGATCGATTTGAGGCGGATCGTTGTAGTAGTGCTGCTGTACACCGGCGAAGTGCTCTCGCCGGCGACGCAGCAGTTGCGAAGCTGATGGAGGTGAAATCGGGGAAGAGCTATCGTTCGCTGAAATCAGGGACGTCGGGTCGGCAAGCCAAGCCCGCCACCCACTAAATTCAGCGGCAGATACGTAGGGCGGCACACTGTTCCGGGCTTCCTCCCGATATGCGGTGACCCGGACTCTCTGGCGTGGTTCAACTGCCCAGGCGGGCTCGCCTGGTAGTAGGGAAAAGCCATCTGGGTGCAGGGCTTTCGCCCCGGGCCCCGTCACGGCAACTACACAACCATCCACGCCGACCAGTGCAGATCCGGAGCCGCTGATTGTGCCTGCCCACGGCGTCGACAGGGTTATCGGCGTGCGCCACCATGCGTCGATTCCAGTGGCTGTGTTAAGAGGAGCGCGCCTGTTCAATGGCGGGCTCTGAGAGAGCCTTGCTTCGCCGAAGGCTGTCTCCACAAATGCGTTTCCCGAATCCAGCGCGGTAATGGCCGCATGATGTTCGATGTCGTCCTCAAGCCAGGTTCCCCCATCGAAAATGTGTGACCCGGTGGTCAGATCCAGCGCGACGGCATCAGTTGCGGGAGCGCACATGGGCTGGTGCCTGGGCGGGAGTTCAGCGACGATGGGTGCCAGCCCCAGTGCCTCGCGGACAAGGGCTGTTGCGACGGGCAGCGGGAGTGCCGAGACCTGGTCAAGCATGCGGCGTTCAGATGGCATGTTCTCACGCGCGTATTCGTTGTCAGCGTCCAGGGAGACCTGCTGATATGTACTGACTGCCAGGACACACGCCCTGAGCACAACCAGGGGCCACACCGCGTCAATTTCGGCTTCCGACAAAGGCCGTTCTGCGTTGAACGCCCGAATGGCAGGGATGACGCTGAAGATGTCTGCGCCGTCGTGATGCAGCAGCGATGTGACGGTGACTGCCAGTTCAGACACAGCCCAGCTTTCGGTAAGGTCGCCGAAGTCAATCACGCCGTCGGGAAGTCGCAAACCGTCCTTCTCCACGCATACGACGTTGTCGTCAACCAGATCGCCGTGTACGGCCTGACGTGGCAGCTGGTCGGCAAGCGAACGGACCGCGTTGGCTGCATCCTCGGAGACGCTGCTGATCTGCTGAAGCTGTCCAGGGTCAGTAACGAACCCCGAAAGCAACGTCACCACCCTTTCGGCGTGTTGGAGGTCCCACTGCAGCACCCGCTGCAGTCTGGCGTGGCTGAAGCTGGCGAACCCCCGGGAAACCCGTCCCGCCAGTGCTCCAATAGCGCTAACCACCCGTTCTTCCATATGCTGTGACCCACTCAGGGTTCCCCCTGGCAGCCACTGCATGATCCGAACTATGGAATGCCCGCCCGATGGGAGTTCCACAGTTACAGCCTGGGATGTCCCTTGGCCTGACTTTAGGGGCAAAGACACAGGAACCCGCAGTCCCGGCACCGACCTGGCAAGATGATCCGCCGCCTCCGTCTGGGCAGCGATCTCCTCGTTGTCAAAGGCGGCGTTGCTGATCTTAAGAATGCCGATCGGCTCTCCACCGTCCGGGCTCCGCAGTAGAAAGTTTGCGTCCTGCTGGCTGCCTAGGACGGCAGCAACAGTCTCGCGGGAGAGTAAACTGCTGGCGATATCGGCCGCCTCCCGTTCGTTCACTACGGGTACCGGAAGAGCACCGAGCTCAAAGAAATCAAAGGAATTACTCGAATTGCTCACTTGGGTTGTTCTCCATGTTCAGGTGTGGCACTGACGATCCAGGCACTCGTGGCGACGGTGCCGTTTGTGGCTGTCTGGCATTGTGTGACCAACAAACGCTGGGGATGGCTGGACGTGTTCATCACGCAGCACCGTGTTCCTCGATAATCGAATTCCCACCATCGACGACAATGACTTGGCCCGTCATGTAGGAGGCCCCGGGGCTGGCTAGGAACGCAATGAGGCTGGCCACCTCGTCGGGGTTTCCTGAACGTCCAATTGGAGTCGCCTTACCCATGAGGATCTCGTGCTCGGTAGCGGATGCCGTGGCAATCCACCCGGGGGCGACGGCATTTACCGTTACCCCGTATTCCGCCACGTCCAGGGCAGCTGACCTGGTCAGGCCGACGACGCCTGCTTTGGCGGCGTGATAAGCGACGTCGCCCTTATACGCCGTGACGGGACCCGATAGCGAGGAAATATTGATCACCCTCCCGGATCCACCGATTATCATCTCCGGGATGGCTGCCCTGGTGGTGAACAGCATGGTGTCTAGATTGCGCCGCAACGCCATGTGCCACTCGTCGTCTGTGATGGACGTTATCCCTGCTTGAGCTTCGGCATCGTTCACAGCCGCAAGCCCGGCGTTGTTTACAAGAACATCAAGGCGCCCAAACTCCGCCACTGTGCGCGCGACCAGCGCAGTGGCCTGGGCAGAATCTGTCAGATCTGCCACAACTGCCCGCACATCGGCGCCGAGCGCACGGAGCTCCTCAGCGCGAGCTTCAATGCGCTCGGTCGTCGACGTGACAACCAAACGGACGCCCTGGCTCGCTAATGCACGCGCCGCCGCGAACCCAATTCCTTCAGGGCTACCTGCCCCGGTTACCAAGGCCACACGCTGCCCTGAGCCGACTTCAACACTCACTTTAGATACTCCTTGTTGCTGGATACGAGGTCTCCGGGCAGCATTTCCATACCGTCCAAGTTCCTGCTTGGGAAACAAATGTGTCTCATTAGAAATTGAGAATGGTGTGTGAGGGGCCTCCGCCCCTGACCAACGCCGCCGTGACTGCGGCGCCTGATCATGCATGCCCCTCGGCGATTGTGAGCGGGGCCCACGTCTCGGGACAGTGACCCGCCACGAGCCTTGCACCCTCCATGGCTGCCAGCTCGACAAGTCGATCATGGGACCTTCGACGGAGTGGAGCGTCCTCGGCGACGGCATACGTCCCGACAACCTGATTCAAGTCGATCCCCGCCTGAAGATCGATGGCATCCATTGCGAAGAGCCAGGTTCCCGATTCAGCCATCCGGACCCGGTAGGACATGTGCCCCGGAGTATGGCCGGGCGTGGAAATGGCTTCAATGCCGGGCGCGATCACTGCTTCGTCGTCGAGGATGCGCCATTTGATGTCGGGGTTGGCGTAGTCCTCCCGCAGATACGCATCGGCTCGGCCGGCAACATTCATTGCGAACTCCAACTCCCGCCGCTGGATGCAGACTTCGACGCCGGCTTCCGCTAAGTGGCGTAGTCCTCCAGAGTGATCGAAATGCAGATGTGAGACCGCGGCCAAGGCAAGATCCGATGGGTTCAATCCGTGATCGGCAAGCGCGCTGAGCAATGGGTCACCATCCGACAAGAATTCGGGAATCCCCGCGGGAGCGTACAAATCGTCTGGGTCGGGGCCCCGGAATCTCCGCGCGTCCGTGCCGGTGTCCAGCAGGACCCATCCGATGGAGGTCTTTACCAGCATGGCGGGGACGGGCTCGCGCAATATTCGCTCCGATCCGCCTTCCATGGACACAGACTCCGGGATTGGATCCCAGGCCAGGGTGAGGCAGTGGAGACGGTGACAAACAGCTGACAGTGAAACGTCACTGCTTTCATTTGAGTTCATTGGGTTCTTTCTGTCAGGGAGCTTCCCTGTCACGGGGTTAGCCAGATCGCGGCGTGCGGTAGCGCAACTGGCCCGTGGTTTCACGTTCTGAATGGGGCATCCGAACAGCCTCAGCAGAGTTGGAGCCGGACCACTTCCGGTAGCGGGCGCTCCTCACCGTCGACCGGGGGATCGGAGGCACCTGTTCGCTGGTTGCCTGAGTCAGCCTGTGATTCCGGCGAACCCCACCACTGTGTAGCCGATAAGAGCGACGCTGACGGCGAGCAACTGGTACGGCAGGCTTGTAATCCAGTGCCGGTAAAGTGGCACCCTGGTGGAACTCGATGTCAGCAGTCCCACGTCGGACGAGATGGATGACGCGAGGCCGAATGTGCCCGCCGATATCAAGGCGGCAACCGTGACGGGCACACTCGCGTCGATGCGGAGCGACAACTCCACGAGCACCGGGATCAGCAGGATATAGAGCGACCAGTTGAGGGTCACGAGCATCTCGGTAGCGGCGAAGATCGCGAAGATGATCAGCGGCAGCCACTGCGGAGCGATAAAGCCCGAGACGCCATCAATGACGAACTCTGTGAAACCGAGCGACTTAATGCCGCCGACGAGTACGAACGCCAAGGCCAGCAGCAGCACGAGCGAGAACATCTCCTTCATGCCGGTAAGCACCGCATCGACGTAACCCGTGATCGAAGCGTGGCGTTGCACGACGAGAAGAGCGCCAGTGACGAACAGGGCGAGAACGAAGCCAAGCTGCAGCTGCCCGAACACAAAGCTCACGAAAATCACGGTGACGATCGGCGCAAGGAAGTTCAGGAAGTGTGGGAGTTTCCGGCCGTCGTCTTCGGTCGCGGCCGCTTCGTTGTGGATTCCGTCGAGATCGCGCTTGAGTGGACCGAAGATCGGGATCACCTGCACTGCGAGAAGGAATCCGATGAGGGCCCCGGCGATGGAGTAGAAGAGGAACGGCAGGATCTCGAGGTACACGCCCATCTCGCTCGAGCCGTAGCCGGCGGCGAGCAGGAGACTGACGTAGAGGACCGACGTCGAGCCAATCGGGTTGAGTGTGGTGCCGGCCTCGCCGGTGGACCGTAGCACCGCGGCTGTGAAGGTGCGCGGAAGCCCGTAGCGGCGGTTGACGGGAGCCATGCTCACTCCGACGCCCGAGGCAGAGAGATAGTTGTCGTTCGACAGCAACAGCGATGATGCTGCGGTGACCGCGCCCGATGCGCGGGGTCCGCGGGCCAAGCGTGAGGCGGCGCGGGCGAATGAGTCGGCAAGACCCAACTGCTCAAAGACCCCGAGGAGCCCTCCGATGAGCACGAGGAGTGCGAGCAGACCGAGGTTGCCGAGGTCGGAAACCTGGGAATAGATCAGGTCGAGCCACGCAGTGGGGGCGTCGGCCCGGTGCACCATCAGCGGAGCGAGGAACCCAGCCCACAAGAAACCTTCGATAATGCGGTGCGTAATAAGGACAAACCCGAAGAGCGTCACCGCTGGCAGAAGGCTCCACCACTGGTACGCCGCGTCCTCGCCCGACGGAGCAAGCATTGTGAAGAGGAACGCGGCGAGGACGCCGGTGTACCCAACAATCGTGCGCAGGCGCGGCGTGAATCGGCTGGCCCGTGCGGCCGGGGGCATGTCGTGGGGTGTCAACGGGGACAGGGGAATAGAGGGTGCGTCATGCGCCATCGCAGAAACTCCTGAAGAAGAATTATGCCTGGCGGGCCCCCGCTCAAGCGCATCGAGAAGCGATGGCGAGCGGACCGTGCACCGTGCTGGTGTCAGAATGATCACGCGCCGAGTGGCGCGCTTGGATACTAAGATTGCATATTTACCACCCCGGGCACAAGGGCCGAACTCGTGTTGCACGTGGGACCTGTTGCGTGGTGACCCGCGTCGTCGTTCCGTGGACCGGAGGAAGCCCGCGATGCCGGGCGGCTATTGCGAAAAGGTGAGGACTTCGTAGAAGTCGATCGTGGTGTTGTCCTCGAGGAGAGTCGCTTGACCAATGAACATTGAGCGGGTCAGCCACTGGAGACCTGGTGACGTTGTACGAAACACAGGCGAGGTCACGAAGTAGCGCATCTCGGTGCCTTCGCCCGACTCGCCGTCCAGATGCCGCAAAAGACCGGTGTTCAGGACGTCAACGTAGTCTCCCGAGTCGCTGGCAAATCCGTATCGAGCCTCCACCTGGAACACGTCATCGGCCCGTTGCAGGCACCAGTCCCCGCCGCCGGCAGTAACCTGCCCGGTGATCTCTCCGCTCACCTGGCCACCTGTGATGGGGATGTATTCCAGCTGTTCGGCCGTCCTGGAAGAGATGAGGACAGGTGGGGATGTCTCGGCCTTGATGGTGAAGCTGTAGCGGAAAGCGGGGGGTGTTGCCTGTAGGGGGGTGGCTGTTTCTGTGCTTGACGACGTCATCTGGGTTGTCCTTGTCAGAGTGTGTGTGGGTGGGTAGGTAGTGAAGGTGCCAACTGCGCAATGCACCTCAGCCGGCAGGCTGCTGGCTTGTCCAGTCCGCGATAGCGCGGAACATATCGAGAGTCTCGATGTCTTTGTTCAGCTCCGGGTCGTTGGTGGAACCGTACAAACGTGTGGCGGAATGCATCACGATGGTGGTTTCGGTACCCGGGTCAACATAGATGTACTGGTTGTAGACACCATTGGCTGAGAAGTCGCCACGGTCGCCGGGCATCAGCCACCACTGGTAGCCATATCCCCAGGGAAATGGCTCGCCGCCTACGATCACCGCGCCGGGGTGCAGATGCGGTGCCGAGGCGGTCAGGGAATCAGTGACCCAGGAGCTGTCGAGTATCTGGCGGCCGTTCCACTGGCCCCCATTGCGGTATAGCTCACCGACTGCAGCGTAGTCCCGCGCCGTCAGGTTCAATCCGGCATACCCCATCTCTACCCCGTTCGGATCGACGATCCAGTGGCCGGGATGGTTGAAGCCCAAAGGCTCCGCCAGGCGGCTATGCATGTAGTCCGCCAGGTGCTCACCGGTGGCCGCCCGGATAAGGTTGGCCAGCGCCTGGGTTTCACAGCTGTTGTACCGGCAAATAGTATCTGCCGGAAATTCCCGGGCCATGGTGGCGACGATGCCTTCGTGACCGCCGTGTTGGCCCGAGGTAGCATCCGCAATGCGCAGGGGGTCGCAGTCGGGAAAGCTGTAGTCTTCGTTCCAACGCGCGCCAGATGACATCTGCAGCACACTGCGGATGGACGTACCGTCATAGGCCGATCCCGGCTCAACGGTAATGAAATCGCTGATGGGCCTCTCGATGCTGTCGATGTGGCCCTCTTGGACCGCGATGCCGACCAGCGCCGAGACCACACTTTTGGCCACGGACATGGAAATCCATGGCCGTTCGAGGGCGGCGGTGAGCATGTACCGTTCGTACCTGATCTGACCGCGCTGAACAATCAGGAGCGCCCCCACTTCCGCGGCATCAAGGTACCCTTCAATGGACCTTTCCCTGCCCTCGTGGCGATACGTTTCCGGCAATGTGACTTGTGGGCCTGTCTGCCATTGGCGCGGCTGGCTGGAGGGTTCCATCCGGCGGGTTTCAAGCAACTCGGCCATGCGGGGGAAGTTTTCGTGTTGGGGAGCGCCGGTGAAGAGTTTCAGTTCGTTGAGACTCATTGTCATTTCTTGGTTCCGTATCGTTTGGAGCTGATGGGTGGGCTTGGGGAGGGCGGGGTACTGGTCAGGGCTTGACGGCAATCGGGTCAGCCTGGAGAGAAGGCGCCGGTGCCCGTCGAGCCAGAACGTAGGCAGCGCAGCCCAATCCTGCCGCGATGAATGCCATGGATGCCCACAGCAGAGCCTGCGTACTCCCTGTTGATTCAAGGAGGGCTCCCGCAGCGATTGGACCAATGGCCAAGCCGCCACCAGCCATCAGGTTGATGGTGCTGGTTACCCGAGGGGAGGAATTGGTGGCCGCGACCATGGAGAACAGGTAGGGCAGCAGGAGGTTCCATGCGAATTGGAAGAGGATAGAGGACACGATGTAGGCGATCGCGGCCGTGAGTCCGATCAGGAGATAGATGCCGGCAAGGATACCGACGAAACTGACCACGATAATCAGAGCGTTGTATTTGGTATCACCCAAAACCGAGGCAAACAGCGACGGGATCAAGCCAACGAATGTAGCGATTGCCAATGTGGTGGTGATGGTATCGAGGCTAAGTCCGGCCTCGGTGGCGGGAACCGCAATGAAGGTCCATGCCGCTGCGGCACCGATGTAGAAGAGCAATACCGAGGCCAGGGCGATCAGGTACCGCGCTGGCGACGCCTTGGATGTGCCCTTGATTGATTGCCCGTGTTCCGCAACAGAAAGCTTGGCCGGCAACATCTGTGTGATTGGCAGTGCCACGGCGATAAGGATTGCCATGGTCAGGTAGATCGCGGAGACCGGAAGAGGTTCAAAAACGGCCGGAAAGACGGAGAGAACCACCGCTCCCAGCACTACCTGCATGAAGATGAACAATCCGAAAGCGCGCCCCGGGTTGGCGGCCTTGCCTGCGAGAGCAAGCGCTATGACGGCTACGGAACCCGCGGCCAGCGCAGTTATCGTTCGGGCGGCCAGAAGAAGGGCAAAGTTTGTTGCCAAGGTTGAGGCCAGGTTACCCAGAAGGGCCAGCCCACCAAAGAGATAAGTGGCTCGGCGGGCGTCAAGTTTGCCCAGCCAGAAGTAGGCCGGCAACGTCGCCAGGCTGAAAGCGCCCAGTTCGAGCGAAAACAGAAGCCCTACCTGGGTGGCACTGAGATCGAACTCGGTGGCGATCTTGACGGCGAGAATGGGGGCGATCATGAGCGTCATGAAAAGTGGTGCACTCACGATTGGGACGAACAGGTAGACGGCGGCGCTTGAAAGACGCACTGGTGATGATGACTCGGTCATTTTGTATCTCCATAGCGGGCCCGGAGCGGGCGTATGTCAACAGGGCTTGTGCACCAAAGGCGCCGGGTGTGTCATCAGACCAGCCGTTCCGTTGTAACGGTTTCGGGTTGGCTTCGGATGTTGGGGATCCGAACTCCGGCTGGAGGGACTCTGAGGCAATCAGCGGCCACTGGTGTGAATGAAGTTTGGACGGCGTGGATCACTAATGATCTACATCACATATCTAACGGTGTTAGATATAGTTGCAGACTCCAGGGAATTAGACAAGGGCTATATCGTGAAGAACATGACTGACCTCCCGGAAACAGCGCCCTCCGGCAGAAATGCGGTGGGCCGACCCGTCGTCGCCGTCTTGTCGACAGAGCGAATCGCGGAAGCCGCTTTGGAGATGATCGACGGCGGCAGGGACTTCAGTATGCGGTCACTGGCCAGGTCGCTGGGGGTCAGCACTCCCTCGCTCTACTACCACGTGCAGAACAAGAACGAGCTCGCCAACCTCATCCGAAACCTGCTCATATCCCGGCAGTCGATACCTCCCTCGCCCATGGAAGACTGGATGGAGGAAGTTCGCGCCTTGGTCACGAGCATCTGGGAAGCCTATTCGTCCCATCCACGGCTCGTTGTGCTTCTGATGGATTCACCGCTGTCATCAACTGCCGCCACGGCCATATACGACCGGATTGCGAAGGCCCTGCGAAAGGCTGGACTGGACGACTATTCGACGGCGATTGCTTTGGAAGTACTCGACGGTTTTGCGCTGGGAAACGGTTTGGGGCATGTTCGACCGGCTGATTCCTGGGGAGATACGGAGCCCGGATCGGCTCTGGATGACGCCGTAGGAGCTTGGAATCGAAGGCCGGGAACTATGAAAGTCGCGTTCGAGGTGGGCCTTAACGCACTCTTGAACCAGATTAAGTCAGGCGGGATGTTCAGCGGCGATGCTCCTGTGGGCGACGCGATCGCAGGAAAGTGAACCTAGGCCGCCGGGCCTAGCCCTCGTCGCGAAGCCAGAGCTTGCTGATGGTGCGGCTGAGCGCGCTGCGGATAGCCTGGCGGGTGGCAGGGTCCGGCGGGGTGGACAGATGATCGATTTCCAAGCCGGCGACGATTGACAGAATGATTTCGGCATCCGTTTCGGGGTCATCCGAACCCAACCGGGCCGCAATGTGGCTGATCTGCATCTGCAGCGCCTGACGCCAAGCACGAGAGATGCGCGCCAGCTCCGGATTGCGGGTGGACTCGATCAGGAACTCGTATTCGGCCACCAAGCTGGTACGTTCCTCAGTCAGGCCGCGCTGAACAAACGTCGCCAACTTCTCGGCCACCTCTGCCGCATCCGCGTTGACGCCGACCCCCATCACAGCCTTCAGCATCCGGTCGGCCTCGCGACGAGTGTGGAGCTCGAAGGCTGCAAGTATCAGGTCGTCCTTGGTTTTGAAATAGTAGCCAAGCGCCCCAAGTGGCAGTTCTGCCTCGGTAGCAATGGCACGCATGGACAGTCCGGCCAGACCTTTGTTGCCAACCACCCGCAGGGCAGCCTCGCGTATGGCTTCCTTGCGCGCATTCCCGCGGTCCGTAAGCGCAGGTGTCTCACGCGGCTGGGCGGTTTCCGCTTGCCGGCTCATATCTGTAGTGCCCTTTCATCCGATGGCAGCGGCCCGCCGCACACTATGCGGCAGTGCAGATGACTGCACAGTAGCAACGCTAGCAAACGAGGCGAGCCGAGCACTTGGCGTCATGATCAGCACCTTGAGGCTAAGTAACTGAGACAATCGTTCAAGTTTTCACGCCTACTGAGGACATGCCAAAACTGACTATGTCCCAAAGTCCTGCGTTTGAGAGCTAAATACTCGTGTTATGCCTCAAGTCTTGAAGCCGCCAGATCGAGTTGATAATCTTTGGACGTTCAACTCAGAATTATCCAGACCTCCGGATTCGAGAGCGTACATGGAACCTATCCTTCCTGCCTCCGGCCTGTCGGGATCATCAACATCACTTCGTCCAGGAGCAAACAATGGACCTGAACTACCTCTCCGCCGAAAACATGCTCGCAGCCTTCCGGGAACGCACTCTGTCTCCGGTGGAAGTGTTGGACTCACTAGTGGCCCGTGTGGCCGAGTCGAGCCACGTTAACGCCGTCGCCGAGGAAATGTTCGACACCGCCTACGACACAGCGCGAAACGCAGAGGCGCGGTATGCCGGGAAAGGACCGGAACCTCGCGCCCTCGAAGGGGTTCCGGTAGCAGTCAAGGAAGAAATGCCAATGGCCGGAAGGCCGTGGCGCTTCGGTTCCCTGCTCACCGATGGAAACGTCGCGGACCACACCGAACCCATGGTCAGTCGACTGGCCGACGCTGGAGCCGTCTTGCATTTGCGGACCACGACGCCGGAGTTTTCGGTGGCAGTCACTACCCACTCGGAACTGTGGGGCGTCACACGCAATCCTTGGAACCTGGAACTCAGCCCCGGTGGTTCTTCTGGCGGCTCCGGGGCGGCGCTGGCTGCGGGGTTGACTCCGCTTGCCACCGGCTCGGACATAGCAGGTTCCATTCGCGTACCGTCGGCACTTTGCGGAGTCGTCGGTTTCCGGCCACCCTACGGGAGGGTACCGTCGCTTCCACCCCTGAACCTGGACACTTATTGCCAGAATGGGCCCATGGCCCGCACAGTCACCGACTGCGCTCTCTTCAACAACGTCATTGCTGGACCGGACCTGGCAGACCACGCATCAGTTTCTTCGGTGCCGCCGCTTCCGCTTGATTTCGGTTCGTGCGCCGGGCTGAAGGTCGCACTCGCTGTCACCATTGGTGACTACCCCGTGGTACCGGAGGCCGCAGCCAACCTTGAGGTATTCGCGAACGCGTTGCGGGATGCCGGCGCCATAGTCACTCCGGTGGAAATACCCATCACCAGGCAAGCCATCATGACAACTGCAATGGCCCATTACGGATTGATACTCGCACCCTCGCTGCTGCAAGTGGCGCCGGTTGACGATCCCCGCTGGTCTCCCGATGTCATGAACGTCATGCAAACCAGCCAAGCAGCCCTGAAGGCAGTGGGTTCTTTGCATGTAGCGGAGGAGGAAGCACGCATTCAGTCCCTGCTCGCCGGCAGCTTCGAACAGCACGATGCCCTCATCTGCCCCACCATGGCAACTGCCGGATACGCTGCCGATGCCACGCGGGTGGAGCTCGTCGAACTCGGCGGAGGGGTCTTATTCGACAATTTGGTGAGCCAGTGCCTTACCCAGATCTTCAATATCGCCAGCCGGCACCCTGTTCTCAATGTGCCCTCAGGGCGGGCATCCAACGGACTACCGACTGGCGTTCAAATCGTAGCCCGGCCGTTCGATGACCTCACGGCATTCCGCCTGGGGGCAGCTGTGGAGGAACGTCTGGGTTTCTGGAGTGATCCCTCGTGGCGGCCAGAACTGGCAGAAAGGGTCTGACGCCTCACTCAACGGCTCGCCTTGGTTCCAAACGGAAGCTGAGTGACCCGCCGCCATCGCTTATACCGGCCACGCCGTGGTTAGTGGGGGCGGGGCACGGTTCCCTTGCGATCCAGCGAATCGCCGGAGGACTGACTGGGCACATGGATGGTCTCGCAACGTCCTGCTGAACATGATCGTGAACCGGACCTTGGAGAGACCTGGCGCGGCGCCGTCGAACTTTGTCCAACGGCTTGTTGGACAGGATTCCGAGCTGGCCCAGCAAGTCGCCAAAACCCCTACAATTTCGAATTTCTAGGCCTGTCGGGGGAAGTTGCCGAACGGGGAACTTGAACTGGCGCTGACCAGCAGGATCACCGAAACCCTGCGGGAGTTGGGCCCCGGTTTTTCGTTCGTTGGCCGGCAGGTGCACTTCGATGTTGACGGCGATGACTACTACGTCGACACGCTCTTCTTTCACATGGACCAGAACCGGTATGTGGTCATCGAGCTCAAAACAGGAAAGTTCCAGCCCGAGTATGCCGGCAAGCTGAGCTTCTATGTCGCTCTTGTCGATGACATGCTCCGCCGTGAGCACCACAACGAAACCATCGGCATCCTTATTTGTGGCATCAAGAACGACCGCAGCGTCCGATACAGCCTCGGCCGCTCAACCCGGCCCATGGCTGTCGCCGCCTATACCTACGACAAACTGCCCGCAGATGAAAAAGTCGCCCTGACTAACGAAAGCCGGGGCGGTCCCGACCGCGACCAACTCGCCAGCATCAACACCACCACCTACGGATACGATGCGGCAGGAAACCCCACGACCTTGGCCAACGGGGCAACGTTGACCTACGACGCAGCCAACCAAGCCACTCAGTACACCCTTGGCGGGACCTCGACAGCGATCACTTATGACAACCAAGGCAACCGACTTACCGGCCCGTCCCCGGCCACTGGTACATCCACGGTGCTTTGAGCTACATCTATGACGCCGCCGGCAACCCGGTCGAGCACATTGACCCCACCGGAACAGTGACCTACTACCAACACGACCAGTACGGATCCACGCGACACTTGACCGATTCGACAGGCATCCCAACAGCGACGTTTACTTTCGATGCCTACGGCAAGCTGACGTCAAAGACCGGTACCGGTGACACGGTTCTGAAGTGGAACGGGCAATGTCAGGATTCGGATACGGGCCTCTACTACCTCCGTAATCGATACTTCGACTCGACCACTGCACAGTTCATTAGTGTGACGCTGGGTGCAGACGCCGGTCGAATGATTCTCCGCAATCGATACGAACTCGACATAATCGCATTGGACACGTTTTCTGTTGCCACAATGGGCGCTGAGCAAGGGGTAAACGCTGCCTATAGGCTTGCAAAATGGACCGGTACAACCGAAAAATGCTGATCGCAGGTGTCAATTTTTCCGGCGGCGCTGCAGGGCTGGGCGGCGTCACCAAGGACTTCACAGAGTGGCTGTCGGGGGAAGGGCCCGGGTTCCCATATTGCCCTGCGCCGGTCGGATCTCCACAAAGCGGATGGGAGCTTGGATGAAGGACAGGTCCAGCAAGGCAACATGGGATGCGTTCTTTGCCATATTCGGACCATTTCAACTAGCCAACATCTTGATGCTTTTGGCCATCCTTGCGTTGGTGATTTTCAGGCCAAACATTGGTGATTCCGCAACCCACTGGTCAATTGCCCTGGTGGCCGTTCTCATAGTGACAGCGGGCGTACTGGTGGCCGTGGGTGGTGGATCGCGATTGAAGCGACTTCGCGAGTCCGCGCGGGACGATCGCAGGCGACTTGCGCAGGGGCTGCCCCTTGACAAGGATGAGGAACCGCCGGCGTCAGGACCGCGCAACAATGGACCGTAGTCACTCTGCTGGCAGACCATGGCGCTTGGATTCGTCTTCATGGCGATCGGCTTGGTGTGGCTGCCGTTCCGGGAGGGGATCGCCCGCCGACAGTACTTGGTCTCATCAGAGATACTCGATCGGAACTCCGCCTTCTCCAAGTCAGACTCACTTGAAGCAGACTCGGAGCTGGATGAGGAACGCATCCGGGGCTTCTAGATGCTCAAAACGCCCATGGCAGGTCGGATCTCCACAAAACGGATGGGAGCTTAGCGCTGCACGTAGATTGGCGGGAATAAGTTGACTTGTGACAGGGCGCTGTTTGTATGGCATGCCGGATTCTCCGTTGCCAGCATCCACCAGCACCCGCGGACAAAGTGTCATAGGACGCAGCCCCGGTAGTTCTCGCGGCTACTTCTACTCCAATAAAGGGTAGGGCATCGTTCACGGTTAGCATTCCCACATGGGACTTCCAGGGATTGTGAATGATGAGATCGGCAGCCAGCTCCAGATCGAATTGAATCTCCGCAGAGAGCTTAGCTTTCCAGAGCAGCGCATGGTGGAGCAGTGGCATGCTGCTGTCTACTTCACCGACGAAGACTCTGACCTAGAAGACGACTACGACGGCGGGCAAGTTGTTGGTCATGCCCATGTAGTGAAGTGTCGTCTGGGCGCGCCGGCGGTCTTCGACATCCTGGATTCCCTGGAGTCTGATTTGCACACTGTAAGTGCAGCCGTCATTGATCCCCGCTCCGGATATCCAACCGACGAAGTCGAGGACACGATCGAAGGCTTCGGCCAGGATTTTCTTATCCTCAACAGGGTTCAGATTGCAAAAGGGTTCAGGGGGAGAGGTATTGGCCGCTGGTTCGCCGCTGAAGTCATCAATACCCTAAGCCCGGGAGCCGGCTTCGTTGCGACATACCCGGCTCCCATGGACGATTCAGAAGGGCTGGCGAGAAGGAGAGCCGAGTCCAAACTCAGAAGCGTTTGGAGTGAAATCGGATTCGAGCCACTCAACAGCGACATCATGATCTTAGACCTGAGCCTGATCACGCTCGATGAAAAGCTCAAGGGGCTGCGTAAAAGGTTCGGTGCGCTCTAACTTCAAATCCCTTGCAACCAGGCCCGAAGGGCAGCAAACAGGGTCCAGTACTGACTGCGATACGCGCGCCACCCGTCACACAGGACCTGATCCGCAAGCGAAACCGGCCCTTTGTGGGCCTCTCCCCCGGACAATTTTAACTGGCATGCGCGGGTATTCGTGAGGCGGGAGTAGACGGTTTTCGAAGGATGGCTGGAGTCAGCTTGAACCCGTTGGTGGGCGATTTCTAGATGCCTAAGGGCTCTGGGCAACCAGCATTTCTCGGAGTGACTCAGCTGCGGCAGTCAGTTCTTCGCCTGGATCCAAGATGAGTTCTCCCATGGCCGTCCACGGAGTTGAGCGACCTGATTCTCTGAGTTCGAGAGCTAGGTGGATATGACCGTCGTGCTTAGCGGCCAGCCGAAAATCGCCTTCGATGGAGTCGAAGTTTTTATCCCCGTCCCAGCCCCGCCAATTGCTTGCGAGATCCTCAAAGAAGGACAGCAACCCCGACCAACCGTCGAAATCCCAGACGTCCTTTGTGGCGTTGAGACCGGGCAGATGTGCGGTAACTGTCAGGTTCTCGATTTGCCCGTTTCGACTGCCGCGGGTGTTCTCGACACGGAAAATGAGTGTGCCTTGATGTCCAATAGTCACCTCATTCATTGCTTCATTCTCTGTCATGAGCGCCGTGCCGCGATGTATTTGGCGTAGGCGGCTGCTGAGTCTGTGGCGTGGCGTTCGATGGTGGTGGGGGAGTAGCCGAGGGTTTCGGCGATGATGGCCGCGGGTGCGAGTTTGGTGAGTTCGTGGAGTGTTCCCAGGCGTGCGGAAGGGGTGCTGAAGAGTTTGCTGAGGCGGGTTGTGAGGTGTCCTGGGTGGATGTGGCGTCCGGGTGATGTTCCGCGGAAAACCCATTCGGTGTTGGGGTGCGCGGCGGTCAGTTCGTGGCCCGTGTTTGCGGCGAGCTCCCGCCATGGCTGTGCCTGAGGGTCCGGCAGCGCGATCTGTATGGTTCCGAGTTGGACGGTGACTAGTTCATCGGTGACGATGACGTCGTCCCAGGTGAGCCGTGCGATGTTTTCGGCTTGTTGTCCGAAGGCGAGCACAAGGATCGCCGCGGCCCGGTCGCGGGTCTCCAGTTCCTTGGCGTGGATGACCTGTTGGAGTGCTTGGTCAGAATAGTTTGAAATCGAATATGTACGGATGCCATTGCTAGCGGGGGCCGCGGATGGCGAACGCGTTGTGGACATGACAAGTTCGCACTCGGCCAAAGCTACGCCGGAAGCCGCAAACCGCCGTCGTACATTTCCGCTAAGCCGTCCATCAACAGACCTTCGAGGGCCCGCTCGAGTTGTTCGGGCGCCGAGTTAAGCCGGTGCAGGGCGGCGAGGGGAATCCCGACGCCGGATGGCGCGAATCCGAGATCGGCCGGCGCTTGCTCGAACATCTCGCGGGGCACGGGGGTGGCAGCTTCGCGGAGGACGGCCATCACGGCGCCGCGCACCTGGCGGTCCGTGCCGTGCCAGGACTGACCCTTTGGAGTGTACGACGGCGGCGGCTCACCGGCTGCGAGCCAGGCACAACTCGAGCGGACGGGGCAGTCAGCGCACTTAGGACTGCGGGCGGTGCACACCATGGCACCGAGCTCCATGACGGACGCGTTCCAGCGGACTGAAAGGTCCTGATCGAGAGGCAGGAGGGCCTCGGCCAAGCGCATCTCCGCGGCGGTCAGCGCAGGAGCGGGGAGCGCGCTGCCGGAGATCAGCCGTGCGTGGACGCGCCGGATGTTGGTGTCCACCACGGTTTCCCGGCGGCCAAAAGCAAAAGCTGCGACGGCGGCCGCTGTGTAGTTGCCGACGCCCGGCAACTCCAGGAGCTCACCATAAGTGTCGGGAACCTTGCCGCCGTGCTGCTCACGGATGGCGACGGCGGCCGCGTGCAGTCGCAGGGCCCGGCGTGGATAGCCGAGCCGGCCCCAATGGCGGACGGCTGCGCCCGATGGTTCGTCGGCTAGGTGGGCGGGTGTGGGCCAGCGTTCCATCCAGTCGAGCCACACTGGCAGGACCCGGACAACGGGTGTTTGCTGAAGCATCACTTCGCTGACCAGGATGCCCCACGGGCTGCAATCGGGCTCGCGCCACGGGAGGTCGCGGGCAGTCTCGGCGAACCACTGATCGAGGGCTTGGTGGAGGCCTGCCAATTGGCCTGAATCGGGAAGTGTCATGCTGCCATCCACTGTAGTGGAATCCGGGCGGTGAGGAGTCGGCGGTCCGGACCACGGGTGTGGTTTTTCGACCAAAAGCTACTGGGAAACCTTTACGGTAACCGTGGTGCCCTTCTCCGGGCTGCTCACAAGGTCTATCTGTCCGCCGTGAGCCTCAACGATCGCTTTGCTGATGGACAGCCCCAAGCCGGCGCCCGGGATGGCGGCCTTCATGGCATGGTCGGATCGGAAGAACTTCGTAAACGCTTGCTCCTGTTCTTCCGTGGTCATGCCAATACCTTGATCGCTGATGGAACAGATGAATCCGCCTTCCTGTTTTCTCAGCGCAACGGTGACTTCACTGCCCCGGGGTGAGAACTTGATGGCATTGGAGAGAAGTTGATCAACAGCCCGGGTGAACTGACCCGCATCCACCTCCGCCCCAACCCCTGCCTCGATTCGGTTCTTGATGACGATCCCCTTGGCAGCCGCGTCCTGCTCGGCAGCCCGGGTGGCTTTGTCCAGCAGGTGGGAGAGGTTGGCCGGTTTCCGCCTCACCTCCAGGTGCTCCGAGGCCACCAGCAGGAGATCGTTGATCAGGGTCAGCAAGCGGTGCGCGTTACGCTCTATCACCTGCAGATACGCCGGATTCGGTTCATCGCCCATGAGTTGCAGGTAGCCGAGCATGGACGTCAATGGAGTTCGAAGCTCGTGCGAGATGGTGCCCACAAACTTATCCTTTGCTTCGAGCGCGGTAACCAACGCTGTGACATCCGTGAAGGCCAGCACGGAACCTTTCGCCCGGCCGGCGTCGTCGTGAAATTGCCTCGCAGCGACAGAGAAAATCATCTGCCGGCTCTCACCGCCCACGCGTATCAGTTTGTTGGTGAAGCTACGCCCGGACATGGCAAGTCCTGCCGGGCTCTCTAACAGCTCCACGGCGCCATGGGCCGCTGCGGCGAGAAAGGGGTTGCTGCCGGGCATCTGCTGGGCGGCTTTCCTGTCCGTTCGGAAACGGTGGTTGGTCAGAATGTCATCACCGGCGGCATCCATTGCCCAGACCCCCACGTTCACCGTTTCCAGGACAGCGTCCAGAAGCTGCTGATGGTCCTGCGTGGCCTTGTGCAGGCGAAGGAGCTCCCTGTCTTTCTCGCGCTGGATGTCCCTGTGCCTGACCACCACACCTGCCACCAGATGGGCTGTCAGGGAAAAACCGGCCAGGATGACCGGAACAACAATCATCCGAATGAGCTCAGCTTGCGCCACCTCATGCCCCAAAAGGTACGGGGAGGCGATGATCCCGCAGAAGGGGCCCAGGATGGCCAAAACCAAGCGCGTGACACTAGCGCTTAAGGCAAGCCAGATCACCGGGAAAACCATCAGAAGCGTGACCACGCTCAGGACGGGACCGCCGAGTTCCCGGGTAAGTCCAAGAACAAAGAAGTCCGCCATAGGAATGAGCACAAAGCCCCAAGGAGGAAGCTTGCTCCAGGGCAGAGCGGCGCAGGCTACAAGCATCAGCGCGTGGACCACCAGCATCAGCTGGAAGGCCGTATCGCCCATCGTTTCCGGGCTGAAGAGGACAACAAAAAGGATGATCAAACCCATGGCCAACGTCAGGGGCAGCTGGCACAAAACAATGGCTTTACGTCTACCGATAGTGCCGAAGAAATCATCCAATGGCATGAAAACGGATGTGTCCTGCATGATCGCCAGCCCTCTCCCCGGAAGCCGCCAAATGACAGGCTTGATGCCATTAGCCACAGCATACTCACCAGATCCTGCGGCCGCGGGGTTTGGCGCTATTTACGGGACCGTCCTCGTCCACACCGTCCGGGAGTGGTCATGGCCGACGTCACACAGGCCGGGATGTGGCACTTGCGGCGTGGAGGTTAGGTGCCCACACGGCTGCGAGCCTAGCCTAGAACCATGGCCAACAAGGGTAAGCAGGATTCGACCGTGCGCACATCAGCGCCGGCGAAGGGTGCGGCCCCAACCAAAAAGCGGCGGCCGAGCCCCGCAGTGTACCGCCGTCGTCGGCAGGTGGTCTTCGGCGCCCTGCTGCTGGTCATCGTCCTGGTGATCGGCGGCGTCGTGGCGCTCACAGGCGCCCTGGCCGGGAATCCGCAACCTCAGGCTGTCAGCACAGCCGACGCTTCAACGTCACCCACGCAGGGGAGTGCCCCCACAGGAACAGCGGCACCCTCACCGTCGCCCACGCCCGTGTGCGACTTCAACCTGATGACCGTGGCCGCCAAGACCGACAAGCCCGCCTATGGTCCGGAGGAAAAGCCGCTGCTGACCATGACCATCACCAACGGCGGCACCGCTCCGTGCGAGGTCAACGTGGGCACCTCCCAAATGGAGTACCTGCTCATGAGCGGCTCGGACCGCATCTTCTCGTCAAAAGACTGCCAGACGGGCGGGGAGGATCTCATCAAGACCATCCAGCCCGGCAAGAGCGAGACCGCAAACTTCCCGTGGCAGCGCAACCGGACGTTGGAAGGCTGCGCCAGCATTGCCGCCACGCCGGGCGCGGGTGGCGCCTACTACACGTTCGAAGCGCGGCTAGGAAACAAGGCGAGCCCCAAGGTCGCCTTCCAGTTGAGCTAGCCCATGCTGGAGGCGCGGCTGAAGTCGCGGACTTTCGCTGCGGCCCGGCGCCCATCCAGAACCACGCGCTTGACCCGGTAAAAGACCTCCGGCGACGTTGAAAGCAGTCCCTGTTTGACGGTTTTTGCCGCCACGGCCTTCACGCGCGTCAGCAGTGGCGCAGTGCCGAGGCTTTCGATGATCTGGACGTGAGTGGCAAACTCCCATTTGTAGGTTTCGGCGCCCTGCAGGAAATCGAAACTGCTATGACCCAGGTCAAAGCTATGTTTCATGACCCGCAACAGCATTTCCGTGCCGATCCCATGCTTGGCGAAAGCCGGGCTATACGCCGGAATGAGTGCCAGGTATTCGTCCTCCTGCCAGATGAAGCCGGCATGGAAAGCGACGTATTCATCCGCCACTTTCAGTGTGGAGAGAATCAGGTGCCCATCCTCAAAGAGCCGTCTGAGCATTGCCACTGATTCCGCATTCTCCAGTGTCTCGTGCCCGCCCCTGTACTGCTGGGTCTTCCATTGAATGCAGGTATCAAAGGCTGCGATATCCGGATTATCGAACATGAACTCAGGCTCGCCATATTGTTCGCTCAGCTTCCGGAGCCGCTGCCGCTGAGTTCTCAGTAAAGTCTTGCTCCTTTTCCGGATGAGGGCCAAGTACTCCTCCCAGGTATCAAAAGCAGCCCAGATAACCAAAGGTGCCGGCTCCAAAGGAGTGTCAGGCACCACCGAGGTGGGGTCCTCATCCGGCAAAGCGATCAGGGACGTCACCATTTTGGGAACGTAGCGCAGGGTTTCGGACGGTGACGTGGTGACGCCGCGGGCGGGCAAGGGTTTCACGTAGTCGTAGAAGGGCCCGCTGTGGACCGCCCTTTTCCCGTCAATTTCGGCAAGCCGGACGTGCGCTTTACTTCCCCGAATTCCGTATGTTTTCAGCTCAATGGTTTTTGCCTGGTAGAAGTCACGGGCAAGTGCCGTGAGGAAGGCGTCGGAAGCGTAGAAGTCCATACTGAATTACCCCTGAACAGCCCCGGAGGGCATCACGTTTGAGCCCAACAAAATTTGTGGGCAGACTGAGTTCTGGGGATGGAACAAGTGTCGGCTGAGTCCAACCGAACCATTCTAAGCCAGGTCTAAAGGAAACGGTCCAGCAGGCTCGCTTCAGCCATGCGACTCAAGCCTTCACGGACTGTGCGGGCTCGCTGATCGCCGATTCCGTCCACGGTCATGAGGTCGTCAATGGTGGCTGCCATGAGGTTCTGGAGTCCGCCGAAGTAGTCCACCAAACGGTCGGCCACTGCCTTGGGAACGGATTTCAGGCCGGACAGCAGACGGTAACCACGCGGTTGAACCACGGCATCCAACTGCTCTACTCCGCCGGCGAAGCCAATGATGTGGGCAATGCGGCTGAGGTCGATCAATTCTGTGGGTCCAAGGTTGAGGAGGGCCTGGACGGCTTCCTCGATCTGCTCAGGAGTGGCGTCGGGGTCGGAGTAGTCGCGGATGATGACTTCGCTCCCCGGGCCGCGGCCTACCGTGAGTTCCTCCACCTGGAGGGAGAGCAGGCGGCCATCTTCACCGAGTTCCAGCACGTACTGGGCTATTTCCTCGGAGATACGGCGAACCATTTCCTGGCGCTGCAGCGTGACGGCAACGTCCCTGACCGTGACCAGTGCCTCGATCTCCAGGGCCGAAAGCGAGCTGGTGACCTGGTCCAGCCTGGCGCTGTACCGTTCCAGGGTTGCCAGGGCCTGGTTGGCGCGGGCGAGGACCTTTTCGGAGCCTTCCAGGACGTGGCGCAAACCGTTCACGTAGAGCGCGATGATCTGCATGGATTGGCTGACGGATATAACGGGAACGCCGGTCTGGATGGCTACACGTTCCGCGGTGCGGTGCCTGGTGCCTGATTCCTGGGTTTCGATGCTGGAATCGGGCACCAACTGGACGGCGGCCCGGACAATGTTGCTGGCATCCTTGTCACAGATGATGGCGCCGTCCATCTTGGCCAGCTCACGCAGACGCGTCGGGGAGAAATCGATGCCGATGTCGAACCCGCCCGAACAGATGGAGTCGATGGTGCGGTCGTAGCCCAAAACGATCAACGCGCCAGTCCGTCCACGAAGAATGCGTTCCAGGCCGTCACGCAGCGGAGTTCCGGGTGCGACTCTGGCAAGGGTCGCCTTGAGCGACTCTTCCGGGCTCCGGGCCATAGGGTTTCCCTTCGAAGGTGCAAGCCATGGCTCACAGACAAGCTGAATCCGGCGTCAGTGCGCACTAGGAAAAAATGCCCACATGACGACAAGCACAATGATAGGGCTTCCGAACACCGTTAACCGCACCAGCAAGCCCCAAAGTGGGTCATTACGCGATGTTCGGCGTTGCCTCGAAAGTGGTTTGGCGACCGAATGATGGGAACCCTATTTCCGCCACTCGGCCGCCAAAGTGCTAGCGCTGGCCGCGGCCAAGACCTGTCAGCAAGGCGCTGCCCGCTTCCCGCCACAGTCCTTGGCTGCCTGGTACGGCGGTATTTTCTTCCAGGTATTTAATCCAGTCGCCGTATTCGCTGATGTCCCGCGCGCTTGCCGCAGCTACGGCATCGCATGCGAATCCCACTGCCGTGCTCCCATCGTCCAAGGTGATGGACCCCAGAAGCATGGGTTCGGGCAAGTCAGCGAGGAAAGACCCCAGGGCGGACTCGGAAAGCAACCACCGTTCTGCAACCAGCCCGGTTCCTTGTTCAGATCGAACCACGCCAGGCTTGGGCGGAGTGGTGTCCAGAGCCACCATGCGGTACCTCGCCGCAGTGATTACCCGGCCATCCCAAAAAGCTCCACGCCGCTCAAGTTCCGCTGCCAACGGCTGGCCTTTCCGGTGGGCGCCCACCACCACAAGAGGTACGACGGCGGCGCCCGCGGCAACCGGCCAGGGAACCTTTGGCGCGGCAGCGCTGGCAGCACCCGCCGCGCCGGACCTTGCAGGCGCGGCGCCGGCGGCGAACAGTCCCGGCTTCTCCGGGGTGCGTTCAATTCGCCGGGCAATGTCCGCGGCCACGCCGTCCTCGAAAGTTCGGGCCACCACAGTGAGGCCGAACTGGGAGACGCCGCCTGCTTCCCCGGTTCCGGCGGTGTCAGCGACAGTCCCGGCCGGCACTGCCACAGCGCTGAGATCAAAGAGGTTGCAGAAATTGGTATACGTACCCATCCGGGAATTGACCCCCACGGGATCGGCCGCAACCTCGGCCAGCGTCGGGTGGAAAGGTGCTGTGGGCACGATCAGGGCATCGAAGCCATCCAGCCGCAGCATCGCTTCGGTCCTGAACCGTTCCAAGGAAGCGGTGTCCGTCACGTACTGGTGAGCAGGGACCTTGCCGGCGGCGGTGATGATCCCCGCCACGGTGGGGTCGAGCGTGGCGGAAACCCCTCCGGCTTGCACCCTGTCAACAAAGTTCCCAACGGCGGCATAGCGCTCGGCCACCAATCCGCCGTCGTACAGCAGCCGTGCTGCCTCAAGGAAAACGTCCAGTTCGATGGGTTCGGCCGCCACCCCGGTGGAGCGCAGCCGCTCGATCTGTGCCTCGAACTCGAGCGCCCATGCCTCCGGGAGCGCCGGCAGGGCAGCGGGATAGGCCACCCGCGGTGTGGCCGGCGCAGCGATCCTCACGTCCGCGGGCCAACTGCGGCCCTCCCCGGCCATGATGCCCATGGCGAGCTCGGCCGTGGCGAGGTGGCGCGCGAAGATCGTGGCGGTATCCCAGGAACGGCATGCAGGGACCACACCTTCGGTGGACACCACGCCGAGAGTCGGTTTGATCCCCACAATCCCCTGCAGGGCAGCGGGAATCCGCCCCGAACCGGCGGTGTCCGTCCCGATGGCAAGGTCCACGAGCCCCAAGGCCACCGCCACGGCAGAACCTGAACTTGAGCCGCCGGAAATCCGCTCAGGGCGGCGCGCGTCACGCACAGCACCGTAAGGACTACGGGCACCCACCAGTCCCGTGGCGAACTGGTCCAGGTTGGTGGCCCCCAGCACCAGGGCACCCGCTGCGCGAAGCCTCGCGACCGGCACCGCATCCCGGGCGGGCACCTCGCCAAAACCGGGGCACGCCGCCGTCGTCATCACACCGGCAACGTCCACATTGTTCTTCACGGCGAGCAGGAGCCCGGCTAGCGGCAGGTCCTCCCCGGCGGCAGCAGCGGCGTCGATCCGGGCCGCCTCAGCGAGCAGTTCATCCCGCCCGCGCAGGTGGATCCAGATTTCGGGACGGTCGACGGCGTCAATCGCCTCAAGCGCGGCAAGCACGCGTGCCACTGTGGTGGCTTTGGGGCTGGTCATAGTGCGCTTCCTTCCAGCACAAGTGCCGGTTGCCGGACATCCACCGGTTCAAGCACCACCAAAGCCTCGCCTGCTACCACCTGCGCGCCGGCCGTGGGCAGGACTCGTTGGACCACACCATCCACCGGAGCCTGGATGACGGTCTCCATCTTCATGGCCTCCAGGGAAACCAACGACTGGCCAGCCGTCACTACGTCGCCAGGTTCCACGTCCACTTTCCACACACTTGCGGCGAACGGGGACGTGACCAAGGTGCCGCCGTCGGGAATTACCACGTCGTCCGCCGGCGGGGCCAAGGAAACAGCCTGCTCTGCGCGATCAAACTCGCCGGCATCCTCCCACGCCTGACGTTCAACGGCGAATGCGGCCGACTGTGTTTCACGGAACTCCGCAATGGAGACGCTGTTGCGTTCCAGGAATTCCTCATGCTCGGCCAGCGAGAAAGTGCCTTCCGTAATCTCCACACCCCGGCCTCTGCCGGCAGCCATGTCCGCGCGGAGGTCCAACAGTTCCTCAGGGCTGACGGGGTACCAGGAAATACGGTCGAAGAACCTGAGCAGCCACGGGGAACCCGGCTCAAAAGGCTCGGCATCCGCGTAACGAGACCATACCTGCGTGGTCCTTCCAACAAACTGGTAACCGCCGGGACCTTCCATGCCGTAAATGCACATGTAGGCACCGCCAATGCCCACGGCGTTCTCCGGAGTCCAGGTGCGGGCCGGGTTGTACTTGGTGGTGACCAACCGGTGCCGCGGATCCAAGGGCGTGGCCACCGGAGCCCCTAAGTACACGTCGCCCAGGCCCAGCACGAGGTATTCCGCGTTGAAGACGGTATCGAAAACGTCGTTGACGGAGTCCAAACCGTTGATACGGCGGATGAACTCGATGTTCCACGGGCACCAGGGGGCGTCGTCGCGGACACCGGCCATGTACCGCTCAATTGCTTCACGGGTGGCGGGATCATCCCAGGACAATGGGAGCCGGACGCTGCGGCTGGGCACCACCAACTCCGAACTGGCAGGCAGTGAAGCATCCACCTCGCGCACCAGGCCCAGCAGTTTGGACGTGGGCAGGACCGACGGATCGGCTTTGATCTGCAAGGACCGGATGCCAGGGGTCAGATCCACGATGCCCGGGACACCAAGGCGTTCGAGTTCCTGATGCAGGGCGTGGACGCGGGCGCGGAGGCCCAGGTCCAACACCATGTCCCCGTACTCCACCAGAAGGTTGTCATCACCCGAACGGCGGAAGGTGACCGCAGGACGGCCCTCGCCTTCGGGCACCCGGCCCAGCACGCCGTCGTCGCCGTCCCCGCGCAGCACTCCGGCGGTGCCGGAAGCGGTGCCGGACACCGTGCTGCTGCTGAAGCCCGCGCCGCCCGGCAGGAGCAGCTGCCTTGCGGCGCCGAGTTCCTTGACCGAAGGTGCCTCAACCGAGCGGATCGGCGCAAAACGGACCTTGTCCCCGGGACGGAGCTGCCCCAGCTTCCAGCGCTCGCCGGTCACCACGGTAACGGGGCAGACGAAGCCGCCCAGGCTGGGACCGTCCGGGCCCAGCAGGATGGGCGTGTCACCGGTGAAGTCCAGTGCGCCCACCGAATACGCGGTGTCGTGAATGTTGGAAGGGTGCAGGCCTGCTTCGCCGCCATCGGTGCGTGCCCAGCGCGGTTTGGGCCCGATCAGGCGGACTCCTGTGCGGGCTGAGTTGAAGTGGACCTCGTATTCTGCGGCATAGAGTTCTTCAATGTCTTCGCGTTGGAAGAATTCCGGGGCGCCATGCGGTCCTTCCACCACTTTCAGCTCCCATTGCGAGGTCAGCGCCGGGCGGCTCTCCGCGGGGACTGCGCCAGGGACGGTTTCAGGCAGGTGCCCGGTGACCGTGCGGAGCACATCGCTGGCCCGCAGCACACGGCCGCCGTGGCCGCCGAACTGGCCCAAGGTGAAGGTTGAAGCGCTGCCAAGGTATTGGGGAACATCAAGCCCACCCTCGAACAGGACGTAGCCCCTCAGGCCGGATCCGTCCGCAGAGCCGACGTCCAGGAGTCCGTTGGCAGGGACGGTGACGGGCTCCCACGTGGCGGCCGCGTTGCCGTTGACGGTGACGGCGACGTCAGCGCCGGTGACGCAGACGGTGGTGGCGTGGGTGAAGCGGAGCGCCGGCCCGGCCATGGTGAACTCCAACCCGGGCGCGCCCTCCGGATTACCCAGTGCGGTATTGCCCAGCCGGAACGACAAATCATCCATGGGACCACTGGGCGGCACGCCGATCTGCCACAGCCCGGTCCTGCCCGGCCAGTCCTGCACGCTGGTTTGGAGGCCGGGCCTTTCAACGGTGATCCGGGGCTCAGGATCGCCAACGGTGTTCAGAGTTCCAGTGGAATGTTCTGCTGCACGGACTACCTCCATCCCGGCCACGGCACGCAGCATGCCCAGATTCGTTTCGATACCGTCGATCCGGGTCTCTGCCAGCGCAGCGGCCAGGGCGTCGAACGCGGCGTCGCGGGTGGTACCGGACGTGATGACCTTGCCCAACAGGGGATCGTAGCTGGTGGAGACTTCGCTGCCGGTCTCCACCCAGGCGTCAATGCGTACGACGTCGGAGGCCGGGTACTGCGCGTTGGTGACGGTTCCGGCGCTGGGCTGGAAATTCCGGGCGGGGTCTTCTGCGTAGATGCGCGCTTCCACGGCATGGCCTGAGACGGGCACACTGTCCGGCACGCCCTGAAGCACGGGCTCCTGCTGGGCCAGATTCAGCATCCACTCCACCAGGTCCACTCCGGTGATGGCTTCGGTGACGGGGTGCTCAACCTGCAGCCGGGCGTTGACTTCCAGGAAGGAAGCCTCTTGACGGACGGGGTCGTAGACGAACTCCACTGTGCCCGCAGAGCGGTAGCCCACGGAGGCACAGAGCGCACGGGAGCTTCGGTGCAGTTCCTCCCGCAAAGCCTCCGGCAGATCCGGCGCGGGCGCCTCTTCAAGTACCTTCTGGTGGCGGCGTTGCAGTGAGCAGTCGCGATCACCGAGACTCACCACACGGCCCTCACCGTCGCCGAACACCTGGACTTCCACGTGGCGGGCATGTTCGATGTAGCGTTCAGCGAAGACCCCGGCGGTTCCGAAGCTGGAGCTGGCCAAACGGGCCACCCGGGAGTAGTTGTTGCGGAGTTCGGCTTCTTCCCGGCAAACTGCCATGCCGATGCCGCCGCCACCGCCGGTTGCCTTGAGCATGAGCGGGTAGCCGATGGTGTCCGCTGCTGCTACTGCCTGGTCCACGTCGTCAAGCAGACCGGAGCCCGCGATCATGGGAACCCCGGCGCGTTGAGCTGCATCCCGCGCGGTGTGCTTGGTCCCGAAGATCCGGAGCTGCTCGGGGGTGGGCCCCACAAAGACCAACCCTGCTGCCTCCACGGCTTCCGCGAACGCAGCGTCCTCGGACAGGAACCCGTAGCCGGGGTGAATGGCGCCGGCCCCGGTGGCCGCCGCCGCGTTAAGGATGGCCTCAACTTTGAGATAGGACTCCTTGGCGGGTGCGGGTCCCAACAGGACGGCCTCGTCTGCGAGCTTCACATGCTTGGCGCCGCGGTCTGCCTCGGAGAAGACGGCGACGGTGCGCAGCCCGGCTTTGCGGGCGGATTCGATGATCCGGCAGGCGATCTCTCCGCGGTTGGCAATGAGAAGGGTGTGGAAACGGTTCATGCGCGGGCCTCCGGACGTGTGACGATCATGCGCACCGGCGTGGGGTTGAAACCGTTGCAAGGGTTGTTGATTTGGGGGCAATTGGACACCAGCACCAGGGTGTCCACCTCGGCGCGGAGTGCCACGCGTTTGCCGGGAGCGGACAATCCGTCCACGATGCCCAAGGCGCCATCCGGGTCTACCGGCACGTTCATGAACCAGTTGATGTTGGACACCAGGTCTTTCTTGCCCAGGTCCCATTTGGCGCCTTCAATGAGGAAGTTCTCCACGCAGGCGTGCTGTTCATGGGTGTGCTGGCCGTAGCGGAGGGTGTTGGATTCCTGCGAGCAGGCGCCTCCGATGGTGTCGTGGACGCCCACCTCGTCCGCCACCACGGTCATGAGTTCCTGTCCGCTGTCTGCGCGCAGGACTGAGCCGGTGGTGAGGAAGATGTTGCCTTGGGTCGCGATGGTCGCGGCGGCCGAGTACCGGGTGCTGGTGTCTTGTGCTGCGTAGAGGATGCAGTCCACAGCCTGGTTACCGTCCAGGTCCACGATGGTGAGGACGTCGCCGGCAGCCACTACGGCCGACCATGGGCCGCGGGCTTCCACCAGTTCGTCCAGGACCACTTGCCCGGCGATCAGCGCGGGGCCGATATCTGCGATCGTGTTCATGCGGAAGTCCTTGCGTTGTAGTCGAGTTCTGTGTTGTTAAGGGCCAGTCGCCCTTCCGGGCCCAGGTGAACAGTGGAGGTTCCTTCCACCAGGGCGGCGAGGTCCTGAGGAGCCCGCCACGCGACGATGTCCACGGCGCTGCCGGTGAAGTCGGGGCGCGGGTCCAGCGGGTGGGCGGTATTGGCCAGTACCAGCACCGCGTCCATGTGGAGGAGAAGTTCGACGGCGGCCCCGGCACCAGCGCTGCCGGCGAACTGGATGCTGCCGTCCCGTTCCACGGTGATGCCTTTGAAGAAGGACAACGACGGCGGCAGTTGCCTTTGGCTGACCCCGTGCTTCATGCCGCCGAGGGTGAGAAGTTCGCGGCCTGCCGGTGACGGGCTGTGGGCTGATCCGGCACCGTACTTGGCGGTGTTACCGGCCAGGCTGGTGGTGCCGGTGAGGGCATCGTGCTGACCGGAGGAATCAGCCACCACGGTTGCCATCAAACGGCCGGCGTCGGAGAGAAGCGGGTGGCCTGTGGTGATGTAGGCCTGCCAGGGGACTTTCACAGTGTCCGCAACGTTGAGCCGCTCATGCTGGGCTCCGCTTCGGAGGATGGCAGCGTGAACGCAAGCATCGCCGTCGAGGTCCGTGAGCCTCAGGCGCGTCCCGCGGGCCAGTTCCAGATGGGTGTAGCGGCCGAAGGCCAGTGTCTCCGCCCAGGTGAGGGAGTCCTGTGCTTCTCCGGGAAGGTTCCGGGTCAAACGTTCCGGCGCCGCAGCAGGTGGGACATGGATCATGGTCTCGGCTGTCCGCCCGTGCTGGGCCCGTGCGTGCAGTTTGGCGCCGGCAGTTGTGGCGGTCCCGTTTTCAGGGGTCCGTGTTTCAAGAGTCTGTGTCATGGCAATCATTTCTGTGCTTGAACTTTGTCCGTGTTCGAACGTGAACTGGTCTAACCTGTGGGCGGGTCAGCCGGCGTGGGCGGTTTCCGCAGCCTTGTTTTCCCGAACCCGGATGTTCCTCCGGACCCAGATGCCCAGGAGCAGAACGGCGCCCACCATGATGGGGGCGGAGAAGAGCAGGATTCCGTGTTCACCGGAGGGGTCGTACACTTCGGGACGGGGCCAGGACAGGTTGATGACCATCAGTGCGCCATACAGGACGGCGAGGATGTTGACCGGCAAGCCCCAGCGGCCCAGGGAGAAAAGCCCTGCCGGCATGGTCTGACCCACCCGGTTCCAATCGCCGCGGAAACGACTGAGCAGCTGCGGAACCGTGACCATCAGGTACGCCAGGTACACCATCACGATGCACACACTGCAAAGGGTGGTGAAGAGTGCGGAGTTGCCGATGTTGATGGCAAGGATGCCCACCGCCAGGGCGCCAATCGCGATGGATGGCCACATGGGGGTTCCACGCTGCGGGTGGACCTTGGAGAGCAGGGCCGAGGCCGGAAGTTTGCCATCGCGTGCCATGGAGAAGACCAGCCGCGAACCCGCCGTTTGGATGGCCAAAGTGCACACGAAGATGGCGATTGCCACGTCAACCAGCAGCACTTTGCCCCAGAACGTACCCAGCACGGCAGTGAGCACATAGGGCAGTCCCTCGGTGGCGAGCCTGCCGTCGTCGAGACTTGGCGCTGCCATCAGAGCGGCGATGATCATGAGTCCGCCGCCAATACCGGAGATGATCAGTGCTGAGAGGATGGTGCGCGGGGCCGTCTTGCGGGGGTTCTTGGTTTCCTCCGAGAGCTCCCCGGCGGAGTTGAAGCCCACCATGACGTACGCGGCCATCAACCCGGACACCAGGAAGGCGCCGACGGCGCCCAGGTCCGAGGTTGCGACAACACTGACGTCCGCTACTACCTCGGGGCCGCGCTGCGCGGCTGCGAACAGGGCCAGGATCACCGCGGCGACGCCCACAATCTCGCACGTGACTCCAATGGAGTTGACGTGCGACATGAGCTTGACGCCCAGGCAGTTGATCACAGTGGTAATCACCAAGAGTACGGCGCCGAGGATGACAGCATTCGCTGCACCAGTGGGGGACGTCAGAGCGGGGTCGCCGCCAACTACTTGGAAACCATCCCACAATTGGGGGAGGACCACTTGGAGGGCGATGGCTGCGGCGGCAGCCGTGATGACCTGGGCGATGGACATGAACCAGCCGGCGAACCAACCCACCACTTCGCCACCCATGCGGCGCGACCATTGATAGACGGCGCCGGACAACGGGTACCGGGCGGCGAGTTCAGCGAAGTTCAATGCCACAAGGAGCTGGCCCACCAGCACCACCGGCCACGTCCAGAAGAAGGCAGGACCGGCGAAGGAGTAGCCGAAGGCGAAGAGCTGGAAAATGGTGGTGAGGATGGAGACGAACGAAAAACCTGCTGCGAACGACGCGTAGCGGCCCAGTTTGCGGTGCAGCGTGGGCTGGTAGCCGAGTGCTGTCAGGTCTGCATCGTCGGTGCGGCTGGCCGCCGTCGAAAGGGTGGAAGTCATCGGTTACTCCGTGTCTGGAACGGGATGTGGAACCAGCCCGGAGCGGTTTCTGATCACCCGTCCGGAATATCGGTCAAGTGATAGTTTTTCAGCGCGGTGTCCCCGCTGCGTTTCGCCGATGTAAAGCCTTGGTTACCGCGTATTTCCAGGATGTAAATGAAAACTCACCGCTCGGGGAGCGCGCCGTGAACGGCCTGTTTGAAGGGACTGCGATGCAAGAATGAAGGGTGACTACAGCCGGACCGGGACGCCCACGCAAACAGCAGGCAGTACGCCCGGGGGCCACCGCCCGCGACGAGATATTGGACGCTGCTGCCGAGCTCTTCACCAGCCAAGGTTTCGCCAACACGTCCACACGGGCCATCGCCGACGCCGTCGGGATTCGGCAGTCGTCGCTGTATCACCACTTCTCCACCAAGGATGAGCTTCTGGGTGAGCTGCTCGGCGGGACAGTGTCCACAAGCCTCGCCTTTGCCCGGACAATAAACGACCACGAGGGCGACGACAGGGATGTACTGGCCGCAGCTGCGCGGTTACACGCGATGGTGCTGTTCGACGGCTCGCAGCTCTGCAATTCCCGATGGAACCTCGGGGTGCTTTACCACCTGCCGGAGGCCAGGGCAGAAGTCTTCCAGCCGTTCATGGAAGCACGGAAGGAACTTCGGACCATTTATGGAGAGTTGGGGCGGGAACTGGCGGCCAGCTACGATTCGGACGCCAGCCTCGGCGATACTGCCTTCAGATTGGTGGAGTCCTTGATCAACCTCCGCGCGGACGGACTGCTCTCAGCAGACTCGGCGTCCACCACGGCGGATACGGTCTTGATCCTCGCCGGCCTCGAGCGGGAGCTTCCGGCGGTGAGGGCCGCCAGTAGCGAGCTCATCAGCCGGTTTGGAGCACCAGCCGAATCTTTCGCCGGCTAAGTCATTCTCGGTGCCACATTCAGAGGGGCGGGCGCGTCTCCCTCTCTGACTCCGTTTCTTGCGACGTAAGTACTGCGTTCATCACTGATGCCCGTCCTGTCATAGACGTACAGCGTTACTTCGTCGAAGAGGTCGGCGAGGGGGTCGTTGAATAGGGCCACGGCATTGGCATTGCATGTGCTGGCTGTCGTCGCGCCAGCCACATAGAGACCGTCGATCGCCTCCGGAGGTGTAAATCGTCCGCCAAGATGCGAACCCGTGCCCGCAAACGCTTGCTCGCGACCAACCCACCAGCGTTCGCGGGCCTGCGCTTTAGCAGTCTCGCGGCTCACTTCTACGTCGACGACAGTGAGATGGCTGTAGTCGCCGGTCAGGAGCCATTTGAGGTAGCGGTCTTTGAGGTTTGGCCACGAAAAGGTGCCCTCAATGGCAACGTTCACGCCGTCTTCAATCGATCGCCGCAAAACCGCGTTCGCTAGATCGGCAGATTCCGTGTGGACAAGCGAGGCCAACTCATTGAGCAATAGCGCGCGCCCGTCCGGCAGCTGCAGATCAAGGAGATCGTCAAATATACCGTCGGTGCGAGCTGTTTCAAGAAGATGCTCCTTGATGACATCCGGGTCGATGACCCGATATCCCGTAAGCCCAAGCTTTTTCACCTCGGTTGACTTCCCGGCACCGGGTGGACCAGCAGTGATGAGAGCCGCAGACCCATCCTTACCAAGGTCTGCGGCGTCTGATGTGTAGCTCTCGATCAGCTCAGAATGGAATTTGCGGCGCAACCTATCCCGTGCGTCATAAAAGACCGCTGTTGATCGGTGGGAGTCCTTATGAAGTAAGGACCCAGGCTGTGACAGACGAATCAACTCGCGCTCGGTGCGCAACCGCGCGTCCATTGCCGTCATCCAGGTCCCCCTTGGTAGTGTCCGCGGAGGACCTGCGAACATGCTCCAAGAGGTAGTCGAAGTCGTCGTCACTCAGCAGGCCTCTGTGAAGCGCATCTGTGACTTGCTCCCAAGAGCCTGAGGTTCGAACGCTCAGCGGATTTTCCGGCTGGGCATCCTGCGCGAAACTGTAGTTCCAGCTTACAAGCTCGGTCAGCATGGACGCGTGATCCAACTGGCCAGCAGCGTGCCGCAGGATCACCTCACGAGGAGACCTGGCGATCGCGGCAGGCACTGCCTCAACACGCCGCAGTATTCTGGAAACTTCTGCCTGCGAAATCCCGGCATCGTTGGCTATTGCCGTCTGGGAGGCGCCGTCCTTGTGGGCTGCCATCACCGCGCGAATGTGATCCAAGCGCGCCAGTTCCTTCTGCGCGTAGGCGATCTGAAGAGGCCTCAGGGTCGTCGGCATGATTGGGTTTCTCCTTCCGCCGAAGGCTATACCAAATGTATAGCTGTACCTCAGTCTTGTCCTGCGGCTGCGCACTGTCAACACGAGCTACGTCACTTTGCTCGTCCCGGGAGCGGAGTCTTGCCTCGTTGTTCAGTAGTCCACCTGCCGCTTGAGTTTGTTCCCGAGCCACAGCATCGCAAAGCTCACCACGACGAAACCCACAGTGATGGCCAAAGCGAAGACCACCACGCCGCCCCAACCGCCGGCGCGGGCAGGATCAATGAACCAGTACGGGTACCAGTTGACGAAAGCGCCCCGGATCAGGCTGTAGGTCAGGTAAAACACGGGGTAGATGAGCCAGTACCAGATGTGCCGGACTTCAAGGCGGGCCCGTGGTGGTTGGAACAGCCAGTCGGCCACCATCACCACCGGGATCAGATAGTGGACCACGAAGTTGACCCACGGAACCATGGATCCCAGGTCCTGCCCCGTGAGGAGTGCGCCGAAGACGATGCCCACAATGGCCATGGCAATGGTGGCCGTGCCACGGGTAACATCGTCCGCCTCGGTGGGTCGCTTGCGGATGAGAACCCTGTAGCCACTGATGAGGAGTACGGCGGCGGCAAAAAGATTCGAAAGGTTGGTGAAGTAACTGAAGAAGTTCCAGACGTCGAACCCCAAGCTGATGTGGACAGCCAGTTGCGTCCCCACCGCCACCAGCGTCAGAAGGCCAAAGAAAAAGCGTCCCCCGATAAGCACATTCCGTTTGGTCATGCCCCAATCCTTACCGAATTCCCGTTGAGCAAGCACTCGACACCCCGTAAGGGTTAAGTGATCAGCAGTTCCAGCGCTTCAGCCAAGTGGCCCACCTCGCGCACCGAGAAGCCTTCCGGGATAACGCCCGCACCTGCCGGACTCGCCGGAACAATGGCGTGCGTGAAGCCAAGACGGTGGGCTTCCTGGATGCGCTGGTTGATCCCGGGAACCGGACGGACCTCACCTGCCAGACCCACCTCCCCGAACGCAATCAGACGCTGGGGGAGTGCCTTCCGCGACTTGGCGGACGCGACGGCCAAGGCAACTGCCAGGTCAGTGGCAGGTTCCGTCAGCTTCACGCCACCCACGGTCGCCACATAGGAGTCGTCCTTGTGAAGCATGCAGCCGGCACGCTGTTGAAGCACCGCGAGCAACATGGCAACCCTGGAGCTTTCCAGCCCGCTGGTGGCACGGCGGGGCTGCGAATTGGCGCTCTCGGCAAGAAGGGACTGAACTTCCGCCAGCAGCGGCCTGCGACCCTCCATGGTCACGGTGATGCAGGTGCCCGAGACGGGCTCACGTGTCCGTGAAACAAACAAACCGCTGGGATCCGCCAAGCCCTCAATGCCGGTCTCATTAAGATCAAAGCATCCGACGTCATCCGTGGCGCCATAGCGGTTCTTGACGGCCCTCAGCAGACGCAGACGGGAGTGGCGCTCCCCTTCGAACTGGCACACAACATCCACCAAGTGCTCCAGCAGGCGAGGCCCTGCGATGGTGCCTTCCTTGGTCACGTGGCCCACCAACAGCGTGGTCATGTTGCGCCGTTTAGCCGCAGAGATGATGGAGGCGGCCACCTCACGGACCTGCGAGACGCCGCCGGCGCTGCCTTCGACGTCGGCACTGCTCAGTGTCTGCACGGAGTCCACAATCAGCAATTTGGGCTCAAGCTTCTCCACTTGGCCCAGGGCCTGCCCCAGGTCGGTTTCGGCGGACAGATAAAGAGTATGGGCCACGGCATCGATCCGCTCGGCGCGCAGCTTCACCTGCGCTGCGGACTCCTCGCCCGTGATGTACAGGACATCCTGCCCCGTGCGCGCGAACTTCGCAGCGACGTCCAGCAGGAGCGTGGACTTCCCGACGCCGGGTTCCCCCGCCAGCAGGATGACGGCACCGGGGACGAGCCCTCCTCCGAGGACGCGGTCGAGTTCGTCCACGCCAGTGGGCAGGAACGCCGCTGTTGTCCCGTCCACGTCAGCGATACGGCGGGCCGGCTCCAAAACTGTAGTGGCCGCCGTCGTGCGCGCTACCGTGGCGCCGTACTCCTCAACGGTTCCCCACGCCTGGCACTCACCGCACCGGCCCACCCATTTGATGGCAGTCCAACCACATTCGGCGCACTTGTAGGCGGGTGTTTTGGATGCGCGGGACGTCTTGGAAGCCATGGGTTCAAGCGTAGTTGCGGGGACTGACAGTATTAGCCGCTACAGCGCCGGGAGCACTGCCCGCGCTTCCTCCGGCTCCATCCCGCTCGCCTCCAACAGGTCCACCATGAGTGGCCGGAACAACATCACCACGGTTTCGCCTTCGAGCCTTTGCACGTCCAGCATCTTGGGGTGCAGGCGCGCGGCGATATCGGAGAGCTCATTCCGGGCCCGCCGCAGATGCACGCGCCGGGTTCCTTCGCTCTGCTCCGACAAACCAATGGTCATCTCGTCGATCGCCGCAGCGGTTTCCTGCAGGACTTCGGAGATGCTCTCGATCGCTTCGTCGGACAACGCTGCATGGTTGATGGCGCTGGTGAGGCGCCGGGCAAACACCCGGCTGTTACGAAGCGCAAGGTCGATGTACTCGAGGGAATGCTCCAAATCGGCGAGCTCATCACGGTGCCTCCGGTATGCCGGAGCCAAGGTGGCAACTTCACCCGAAGCACGCAGCGTCTGCCGCATCCGATCCACCAAAGGCTGGCAGTTCCGGCCGCGGATCAAGGCATGCCATGCCTGGGTGGAATCGCTGTCGATCATGGCTTTGGCGCACTCCCGCAGCACTTCCGAAAGCTCATGAAGGATCTTCTGGACATCCTTACGAGGCTCCCGGCGCGGATCCTTCGGCACCAGGAATGTCACCAACAGTGCAAAAACGCCACCCACCACGGCGTCCAGACTGCGCGTAAAGGGACCGCCGGCCGGTGCAGGCAGCAGCACCACCAACAGCGATTGAAGGCCCAGCTGCGTGGTGAAGATGGTTCCGCTGTCCAGGAACCTGGCCAGGAGGATGGAAAACAGGAGAACGACGGCGGCCTGCCAGATACCAGCGCCCAGCCAGTGGAGCAGCAGGTCACCCACCACGATGCCCAAGGTGCAGCCAAGGCCCACCTCTATGACCCGGCGCAGGCGCGGATCACGGGAAAAACCCAAGGCAATCAGGGAAGACGTAGCCGCGAACAGGGGACCCTGGTGGCCCAGCACGTATTCAGCGAAAGCGTAGGCTCCCACGGCGCATACCGTCATCTGAACAGCAGGCGTCAACGAATTCCGGCTGCGGACCAATCCGGTCCTGACTCTGGCGCGCAGGAACCTCTTGCTTGCAGAAAATCCCTTTGCGGCAGCCATGCCTTCCAGTCTATTTGCCCAACCCCCTCAACTACCCCAAGCCAGGAGCCCCTCAAGGTGGCACGCGCCACATAACCCAATGGTCCGCCGTCGTTCATCTTCCGTTCACCTTGCACCGCAGATCCCGTTACCTGCGCTCCCTACCTTCAGTAAAGGAACACATTTGGTCCACAGCTCGCGCACGCCGAAATCTCCGTTCGGCCCGCATCGAAGAATCCCTGGAAGGGGCACATCCAAGTGAAGGCAACTCACTTCGGCCGCAACGCGGCAATCGCGGTCATCGCAGCCGGCGCTCTCGCGCTCACTGCTTGCGGTTCAGACAACGCAACGGGCACCACTGGCGGCACCCAGTCGGCAGCCACCGGCCCCAAGGTCACCGGCACCCTGACCGGCATCGGCGCCTCCTCCACCGGCGCAGCCATGGACGCTTGGAAGGCCGGCTTCTCCGCCGCCAACTCCGGCGCAACTGTGCAGTACTCCCCGGACGGTTCCGGCGCAGGCCGCAAGGCCATCATCGACGGCTCGGCACAGTTCGCCGGCTCCGACGCTTACCTGAAGGACGAAGAGCTCGAAAGCTCCAAGGCCAAGTGCGGCCCCGACGGCGCCATCAACATCCCGGTGTACATCTCCCCGATCGCTGTTGCCTTCAACGTCCCCGGCGTCACCGAGCTGAAGCTCGACGCCGCGACCGTCGCCAAGATCTTCCGCGGCGAAATCGCCAAGTGGAACGATCCCGCAATCGCCGCCCTCAACGAAGGCGTCACCCTCCCGGACCTCAAGGTCACCCCGGTGAACCGCTCCGATGACTCCGGCACCACCACCAACTTCACCGACTACCTCGCATCTGCTGCACCCGAGGTCTGGACGGACAAGGCCGCCGGCATCTGGCCCGCAACGCTTCCGGGCGAAAACTCCAAGGGCACCTCCGGTGTGGTCAAGACCGTCACCGACACCCCGGGTGCTGTGACCTACGCTGATGACTCCGCCGTTTCCGGCAAGCTGGGCACCGCCTCCATCAAGGTGGGCGACGAGTTCGTCAAGATCTCCGCAGAAGCCGCTGCCAAGGCCGTTGAAGCCGGCAAGCCCGTTGACGGCCGCGCCGCCAACGATGTTGCCATCAAGCTGGACCGCAAGACCACCGCATCGGGCGCCTACCCCGTAGTCCTCGTCTCGTACCACGTTGTGTGCACCACCTACGAGACCAAGGAAGTTGCTGACCTGGTCAAGGGCTTCGAAACGTACGTCGTTTCCGACGAAGGGCAGAAGACCGCAGCTGACGCCGCGAAGTCCGCACCGCTCTCCAAGACGCTGCAGGACAAGGCCAAGGCCGCTATCGAAACCATCAAGGCCAAGTCCTAAGGTTTCCCGGCGGGTTTTCTGAACCCGGCTGAACACTGAAGTTCCCTGTCCCGCGCCGAGTGGCCGCAGAGCCGCTGGAGCGGGGCAGGGAACTTAGCCATGTATGACCAGTTCACTCCAGACTGAAGGAACGTGAAGTGACCACCAACTCCCTGACAACCTCCCAAGGCGCAGGACGCGCCGGGGACAAGGTTTTCTCCGGGGCCGCCATGGCCGCAGGGTGCCTGATTCTTGCGGTCCTCTTCGGAGTCGCGCTGTTCCTCGTGGTGCAGGCAATTCCTGCCCTGACGGCCCCCGCTGAAGACATCCAGGGCGGCAACGGCTTCTTCGCCTACATCGCCCCGATCGTGGTGGGAACCCTGATTGCCGCCGTGATCGCCCTCGTCATCGCCACCCCCGTGGCAATCGGCGTGGCACTGTTCATCTCGCACTACGCTCCCCGCCGGCTCGCTGCCGGCCTGGGCTATGTGGTGGACCTGCTCGCAGCCATTCCCTCCGTTGTTTATGGCGCCTGGGGTGCGGCTTTCCTGGCCAAGGAAATCTCACCTGCCTACGACTGGTTGGCCACCTACCTCGGCTGGATCCCCATCTTCGAAGGACCGGCATCGGCCACCGGCAAGACCATCCTGACCGCCGGCATCGTCCTGTCCGTCATGGTCCTGCCCATCATCACCTCCCTGTCCCGCGAAATCTTCCTGCAGACCCCCAAGCTGCACGAAGAAGCAGCGCTCGCACTGGGAGCCACCCGCTGGGAAATGATCAAAATGGCCGTGCTGCCCTTCGGTCGCCCCGGCATCATCAGCGCCATCATGCTGGGCCTTGGCCGGGCACTCGGCGAGACCATGGCCGTTGCCCTGGTGCTCTCCTCCGGTGTCCTCACCGCGAGCCTCATCCAGTCCGGCAACCAGACCATCGCCGCGGAAATTGCCCTGAACTTCCCCGAAGCCAGCGGTCTCAAGGTCAACACGTTGATCGCCGCCGGCCTGGTGCTGTTCGTCATCACCCTGGGCGTGAACATGATCGCCCGCTGGATCATCACCCGGCACAAAGAATTCTCGGGAGCCAACTAAATGTCCGCCACAGTAGTCCGCAAGCGCTCAGCGCTCACCAAGGGCCAGCTGCCCAAGTTCGCGCCCTACATCGTCCTTGCTGTCGCGCTCATTGTTGGTGCGGCCATCCTGGCGCTCATCGGCTTCAACGCCTTCGGCTGGGGCATCGTCTCCGCCATCCTGTTTGCTGTGGGCCTGGTTTCCTGGAGTGGCGCTGTTGAAGGCGCGCGAAAGGCCAAGGACAAGCTGGCCACGTGCCTGGTGGTGGGTGCCTTCCTGGTTGCACTGCTGCCCCTGATCTCAGTGATCTTCACCGTGCTGGTCAACGGCATCCCCGGCCTCATCACTCCCGGCTTCCTGGGCACCTCCATGAACGGGGTCACCGGCGCGTACGACAACAAGGCAGTGGAGGAAGGCGCGCCGGTACTTGGCGGCATCTACCACGCCCTGCTGGGCACCATCCAGATCACGCTCCTTGCCACGGTCATCTCCGTACCCGTGGGCCTCCTGACCTCCATCTACTTGGTGGAATACGGCAACGACCGTCCGCTGGCCCGCGCCATCACGTTCTTCGTGGATGTCATGACCGGCATCCCCTCGATCGTGGCCGGCCTCTTCGCGGCAGCGTTCTTCTTCGCCATCGTTGGCCCCGGCACCAAGACCGGCGCGGTAGCCGCCGTCGCGCTTTCAGTCCTGATGATCCCTGTTGTTGTCCGCTCCAGCGAGGAAATGCTCAAGATCGTCCCCAACGAGCTCCGCGAGGCCTCGTATGCGCTGGGCGTGCGTAAATGGCGGACCATCACCAAGGTGGTTATTCCGACGGCGATCTCCGGCATCGCGTCCGGCGTCACCTTGGCGATCGCCCGCGTTATTGGCGAAACCGCGCCGATCCTGGTGACGGCAGGCTTCGCCACCACTATCAACAACAACGTCTTCGGCGGCTGGATGGCCTCGCTGCCCACGTTCATTTACACGCAGATCCTCAACCCGACGTCGCCGTCCAACCCTGAGCCCTCGGATCAGCGTGCTTGGGGCGCGGCGCTGGTGCTGATCATCCTGGTGATGCTCCTGAACCTCGGAGCCCGCCTCATCGCCCGTCTGTTCGCACCCAAAACGGGACGCTAGCCGGGCCCGCCGCCGGTTGTGACGGCGGCACCTTCAAACTTCCACACCCCCAAGGAACAAAGGAACACCATGTCCAAGCGCATCGACGTCAAAGACCTGAATGTCTACTACGGCAACTTCCTGGCCGTCGAGGACGTCAACATCAACATCCAGGCCAAGTCCGTGACGGCTTTCATCGGCCCGTCCGGCTGCGGCAAGTCCACCTTCCTCCGCACCCTGAACCGCATGCACGAGGTCCTTCCCGGCGCGCGCGTCGAAGGTGAGGTCCTCTTGGACGGCGACAACCTTTACGGCCCCGGCGTGGACCCCGTGACCGTCCGCACCCAGGTGGGTATGGTTTTCCAGCGCCCCAACCCGTTCCCCACCATGTCCATCCGGGACAATGTGCTGGCCGGCGTGAAGCTGAACAACAAGAAGATCTCCAAGGGCGCAGCGGACGCCCTGGTGGAGAAGTCCCTGGTGGGCGCCAACCTCTGGAACGAGGTCAAGGACCGCCTGGACAAGCCCGGCTCCGGTCTTTCCGGTGGCCAGCAGCAGCGCCTCTGCATCGCCCGCGCCATTGCCGTTGAGCCCCAGGTGATCCTCATGGACGAGCCGTGCTCCGCCCTGGACCCCATCTCCACCCTGGCCGTTGAGGACCTCATCAACGAGCTCAAGGACCAGTACACCGTGGTGATCGTGACCCACAACATGCAGCAGGCCGCTCGTGTGTCTGACAAGACCGCGTTCTTCAACATCGCAGGCACCGGCAAGCCCGGCAAGCTGATCGAGTTCGCGGACACCACCAGCATCTTCAACAACCCTGCCCAGAAGGCAACGGAAGACTACGTCTCCGGCCGCTTCGGATAAGGGGTTCTGCAGGTTCCGGCTCCTCTGGGGGGAGTCGGCACAGAACGACGGCGGCCGTCGCCTTGGGGGTGCGGCCGCCGTCGTTTTTTCTTGCCCAAGTAGGTAGCAGATCAGGCCGTTCTGAGCGCTGGGAACGACCTGATCTGCTACTTAGTTGGGTGCGTGCGTGGGGGTTACAGGTCCGCGAGGGGCGAGAACGCCAGCTCCAGGATGAAGGCTACGGCGGCCGTGATCAACGGCGTGGCAACCCAGAACACCAGGATTTTCCGGACCAAGCGCCTGTTGACCGTATGGAACCGCTGGTTCACGCCCGCACCCAGCACGGACGCGGTGAACGTGTGCGTGGTGGAGAGCGGTAGGTGGAATCCAATGGCGCCGATGAACAGCATCACGGACGTCAAGGTTTGCGCCACGAAACCCCGCAGCGGATCCACCCGGATGAGTTTGTGGCCAAGAGTGTGGGAGATCCGCCAGCCGCCAAACATGGTGCCGGCGGTGAGCATGCCGGCGGTGAGCAGGAGGGTCCAGAGGGGCACATCGCTGCCACTGGACAGGCCCGCGGCCACGACGGCGAGCACCATCACAGCTGCCGTGCGCTGACCATCCTGGAGTCCGTGGCCGAACGCCACGGCCGCGGTGGAGACGGCCTGTGCCCGGCGGAACCGCCGGTTCACCACGTTGGGTTGCGTGTAACGCGCAGCCCAGGTCACTGGCCACACCAGCAGGTACGCGGCTACGAAAGCAATGATGGGGGAGAGCACCAGGGGGAGCGCCACTTGGGTCAGCATGACGTTGTCCATGCCGCCCACGGCGTTGCCGCCCACAAGAACGCTCGCCGCACCGGCACCAATCAGGCCACCGACCAAAGAGTTGGTTGAGGACAGCGGGATGCCGCGCCACCAGGCGTAAACGCCCCACAGGATGGCTGCCGTGAGGGCCGACGACAACATGGTGAGGCCGCTGGTGCCTTCCGGCAACGTGATCCAGGACTGGGTGAACGCCAGGATGAAAGTGCCGCTGAGCATGGCACCCACAAAGTTGAAAATGGCGGCCAGCAGCACGGCAATTGACGGCGTGAGGGCGCGGGTCCGGGTGGAAAGTGCGACGGCGTTGGAGACATCGCGGAAGCCGTTGAGGAACGCGAACCCGGAGGCCAAAGCAACGACGAGGACCAGGAAGGCGATGGTCACGTCATGATTCCTTGACGATGATGCTGCCTACCTGGGTGGCGACCTTCCGCATGTCCTTGGTAACTTCCACCAACTGGTTTGCGATGTCACGGTGCCGTGCGTACTGCGTGGACTTCATGTCCTTGAGCATCTCGGCCACCCAAATCCGGTGCGAGCGTTCTGCGCGTTTGGCCAGCCGAAGGATCTCGATCCAGTAGTCCTCCAGCTCGTCCAGATCCTCGAGCTTCCGCATCGCATCCACAGTGAGCTCGGCTTGCCGGCTGATGATCTCCAACTGGTCCGCGGCACGTTTAGGCAGGCGATCCAGTTTGTAGAGCGCCACGAGGTCTCCCGCGGCGTCGAGCTTCTCCATGGCCTCATTGAGGTGGCGGGAGAGGGTGTACATGTCCTCGCGGGGGAGCGGGTTCACGAAACTGGTGCGCATGTGCGTCAGCAGCGCGAAATGAAGGTCCAAGGACTTGGACTCGTGCTCGTGCAACTGTTCGGCGAGGCGCTGGTGTTCACTGGCCGGCGCGCCGAGTATTTCGGAGAGCGTTCCAGTAGCGGCAACAATGACGCCGGCCATCTGCGCGAGCAGTACGAGCCCGGCAGGTTCCTGGGGAAAAAGGCGCAGCTTCATGTCGCTTCCGGGCCGGGGACGGATGGGCACGGGCAGTGTGACTTGACGGCGCCCGTTTCGGTCCCAACTTTACCGGCACAGCCACGGGGTCTGCGAAGTTCGCGGAGCGTTGCGGGCACTTCTCCCCATCGATGCAACTCCTGCAACCGTGCGACACTGGGTTAGCACCTAGTAAATCCACTCAATGGGGGAACCATGCGACTGAACCATGTCATGAAAATTTCCGGCATCGCTGCTGCCGGCCTGCTGGCCCTGACCGCCTGTGGCGGGGCAACTGCCAGCCCGACGACGGGTGGTTCGGAACCGTCGTCGTCCTCCTCCGTGGCTGCTTCGCCGTCAGCCTCGGCGTCCCCGTCGGCTGCCTCATCCGAAGGCGCTGGTACTTCGTCGGGCTCGTACAAGACCGCAGCGTGGGCTTTGCCGATTTCCGAAGCCGGGGACAAGCTGGGCACCATCAAGGGCGAGAGCTTCAGCGTGGATGTCTACCAGGTGGCCACCGATGTGGCGTCCAAGGACAGCATGTTCGTGGACAAGGACACCAAGGAAAACCTGCTCAAGAAGGGTGACCCCGTGGTGTACATGAACTACGTGGTGACCAACACTTCATCCGCTGAGATCCCCTTGAGCCACTCGCTGATCACGCCCAACGCGAAGTACACGGACTGGAAGTACCTCGGCGGTATGCCCTCGGACTCCAGCAGCGATGGCTACAAGAAGCACGGACTTTCCAGCTCCGGCGTGAAGCTGAAGGAGAAGGACCCGTTCGTGCTGAAGCCGGGTGAGTCCTTCAACATTGCGGAGAACTTCGCTTACACCGCTGGCAAGGAAACGGAAATCAAGGTGACCATGACGCCTCAGGGTGCTGACGGCGACCTCGATCACGACAAGAAGGAAACGGCCGAAACCACGGTCACACTGAAGTAATTTCTTACAACGAAGGCCCGGACCGGCATCGATGCCAGTCCGGGCCTTCGTTGGTTGGGCATAAAAATGGTGCCGAACCGGATACGCCTCTCGGCGGTAGGCCGCTCGAAGCGGCTATATGTTGAAGCCCGGGGGTTTCGCGGTTCGACACCAGTTTTAGTTTTCACCGTCCGGCGGGCTAAGTCAACATTGACAGCCCGGGCCCGACGTGGGTAGGTTTGGCCCTTTTTGTTGGCTAGTCCAGCTCGCCCAGACGCCATGCATTAGCCGCGTGCTCAAGGTCTTCAGCGGTCTTCACGAGTTGGTGCGAATTGCGTGTGAGCTTGCTGGCGTGGCCTTCGTTGCTGTGCTCCGCGCCGTCGGCAAGGGTCGCCTGGCCGAGCGCCACCACACGGCAGAAAGCGGCGGAACGTTCCAGCGCGACGTCGAACTCGCCGTCGAAAGCGCCGGACAGAATAGCGTCAGCCATGGTCTTCATTTCATCGGCTCCCGGCGGCTCGGCAGCACCTGCCACCACATTGGAAACCTGCGCGGTGTCGCGGCCGGCCCTGAAGTAGACGGAGATCCGCTCGGGATTCTGGATGGTGGCGGCGCGGAGGGCGTAGAGCCTCCAGAGCGCGCCGGGCAGGGAGCGTGCGGGACTTTCAGCCCACATCTCCGCGATCGCTTCGAGGCCCTGTTCATCAGCCAGCTTCACCAGGCGGCTGGTGACTGTGGGGTCGTCGCTGTCGCGGCCGCGTCTCACCAGCGCCTGGGCGGCGAGGTGGGCTGCCTCCGAGACCCGGGCGGGGTCGGCGCCACCTGCGAACGGTTCGAAATCGATGGGCGCGAAGGGCTTGGGCTTGTGGTGCCTGTTTGCTCCGCCGTACGCACGTGATCCTGGCTGTTCGCTCATGAGTTCACCGTACTCCTGTGCTCTGGTGGGGTCGAGTAACGCTTGCGGGGGGCGTGCTTTCCCCGGCGGGTGTACCGTCACCACCCACTTTGCCGCCGCGCCCGGCGCGACACGCCGCTGCCGCCGCGCGCCGCCGTCGAACTTTCGTCCGAAGAGGGTGACGACGGCGCACCTCGCCTCGAGTTCCTCGCTGGCCTTGACCTTGGGGTACAGTATTCATGGCTGTTTCAACAGCTGGAGGGGCCTTTAGCTCAGTTGGTAGAGCATCGGACTTTTAATCCGTGGGTCGTGGGTTCGATCCCCACAGGGCCCACCCTCCGAATCCCCCGGAACCATACGGTTCCGGGGGATTTTTTATGTGCCCGGCTATTGGGGCTTGAGGGCCTATTTGAGGGCCTATCCGCTGCCGGGTCTCCTGAGCCGGGGGGTCTCGAATGACAAGGGCAACGTTCAGTACAGACCATGGTGCGCCGCGTTGGTCACGAATGGCCCGCGCGGGGTCCACCGCGCGACACCATAAAAGCGGTTCGTATGGGCGAGGGGAGCGCAAAATAATGAGCACTATGACTGAGCCGTCAACGCTGTCCAAGGTAGGTCTCAAATGTTTGTAACTGCACAGCAAGGGCGAGGGCGCTGTGGGGTCTTTCATAACGTGGGCCATTGGACTCCTTCCCGTACTGGAACCGCACCGGGAGGATCTGCTGGAGTACGGCACGCCCCTCTTGGCCATCATTGCTGCGGTCCTAATCGCCGCCTGGTACGTTTTCTGGCGTTGGCTGGAACCTCGTATCCCGGACTGGCTTACCCGTGCTTTCCTTGGCTCTGCCAAAACTCCGGAGTATGGCAAGCATGAGGCTGGCGCGACCATCACAGGAAACATCACTGTGGCGACACTGGCCAGATTGTTGACGACTCCCGGGAACGGGACCGCGATTAAAACGAGAGACCCCCACCCTCACAGGGTGGGGGTCTTCTGTCGTTTATAGATCAACCGGTCATCGTTTGCTGTCTGGCTTAGCGGCGCCGAAGCGCAGGTAGTCGACGGAGAACCGGCCTGGCGCGCCATTCTGTCCAGTGCACCCATTGCCTTATCCACTTCGTCCCTATTAGGAAAATCCTTCTCAGGATCCCACTTATGCAGGTTCCGGTGACCCAACGCATATCGCTCGAGCGCATCCAAGGCGGCTCGACCTTGCTTAAACAAGCGACGATCGCGGCATGACCCTACGAAGGCGTAGCCAGCCTCCCGAGATGCCACAGCGTCGGCTTGCTTTACCTCCTAAGTATGCTGCATGCACTGGTCCGCCCTGCCGTGAGGCCTTTGCTCCTTCAATAAAGTGAAGGTAGCCGTGGACCTCATCAAGGAACATGGCAGCCCTCTGCCGAGTTAAGAAGGCTGCGTCGCTCTTAGCCTTAGCGGCTCTGGAAATGACCTGGATGAAGCCGCCCAAAGCAACACCTAAGAGGCCTATCAAAGCAGGCATGTAGTCAGTCATTGGGCAGTGTTGCTCCTATCTAGGCGCTGGAGTTTACGTTGATGTTTCGAACATCGAGGAAGCAGCAGGCTGCGTTCTTGACGACGTCTTCGAGCCCGAATGCTTGGATGGTCCAGGCTCCGTTGGCGACCCCCTGCGGGAGAGTCAGAGCAGTGCGCCAAACGCCGTTTTGCGCGTTTCCACTAACTAGGGTCGGGTTAGGGAAGTAGTAGTACTGGCCCGTTGGAAGGTGGATGAACCTGACGTGGAACCCTTGCACGGCCGTCTCGTCCGTCACGCGGATGCTTACGGTTAGTTTGGCTGGCGCAGTCGCGACATCAAGGCTCGTGCTCGATACGGCACTGCTTACGATCTGAGGTGGGGCGGTGTCGGTAGTGGCCCCGGATACGACAGTGATTGGTCGAACGTCCAAGAAGCAACATGCCGCATTTTTGAGGGTGTCCTCAAGGCCGAACACTTGGATCATCCACTGCCCGGAGGCGATCCCCTGAGGTACCTCTCGCTCGGTCCGCCAGACCCCGTTCTGTAACGTACCCGACGTCAGGACGGGGTTGGGCATGAAGTAGTACTGGCCAGTTCCTGGGTGGATAAAGCGCACATGAAAGCTGCCCACGGCGGTGGCATCCGACACCCGGATATTGAGCAGTAGACGCGCCGGAGCGTTCGTGACGTCAAAGGTCGTGCTCGAAACGGCGTTGCTTACGAGAACGGGAGGAGCGACGTCTGCGCTGCCGGAGGCCACTTTGATGGATCGGACGTTCAGGAAACAGCAGGCAGCGTTTTTCAAGGAGTCTTCAAGTCCGAAAATCTCGATAGCCCAGTCTCCGCTTGCAACACCTTGGGGTAGGTTTATTTCGCTGCGCCACACCCCATTTTGTAGTGTGCCAGATGTCTTGATGAAGTTTGGAAAGTAGTAGTACTGACCGGATCCTGGGTGGATGAAGCGTGCATGGAAGCTTCCCACCGCAGTGTCGTCCGCTAACCGGACATTGAACAGCAGCCGAGCAGGCGCTGCTGACACGTCCAACGAGGTCGCGTTGACTGAACTACTGACAATCGTAGGTGCTGCCACGTCCGTGTCAGCGACGGCCGGCGAAATCCCCGCCACAACTAGCATGGCGGCAACTATCAGGGACAAGCCCAACCGCCTCTTGCCTGAAAATCTCAAGAGAATACCCCCATATGGTGCGTGAGTAAGAGAAGGCTTCCAGAACGGCAGAGTAGAGCTTGCACCTTCAAGTTCGAATCCTAATGCCTTGTCCCTGCGCGTGCGTGGTCGTACCCATGGACGCTGGCATGATGGTGGGATGCCGACCTTATCCCCCGACGTCGTTTGACCTTGAGGGCGTCACGTATGAGTTTGCTCACCCCGAGCGTGTGGGGCCTGTGGTGCAGGTCAAATCGTGGGAGAGGGGCAATTAACCCCAAAGTGCATGCGCTTTGCCGCTGAGGGTCGGTGGGGCGGTCGCTGTCTTTGCGGAGGCGAAGGACTGGAGCCGGACTCAGATCAGTGTGCAGTCGTACGACGATGACAAGGTGAGCCTGAACGCTTGGCTGCCGAAGGACGACGTCCGGCCGGTCACTGACTCGGAGGGGGATATCGATGAGTACAACCGCTGCCCGGGGTGGCTTCGCGTAGTGCGGTGGGAAGAGATTCCCCGGGTTCGTAACGGAGTAGTCTGCTGGCTGTCCGCAGCGTTGACCGGAGCCTGGCCCTGAGCTGTGCGACAGTCGCGGGGCGGTACGCAACGGCGGCTTCTGTCTGGGGGAGTCGGTTCATTTTCTGCCAGTAGCGGGTGAGTGTCATACCAAACGATCCATCGCGGACGAGTCGAGAGAACCTGCATGTTTGAAGTGTTCGCCGGCCAAGTCGAGCATGGCCTTCTGCTGGTCATTAAGCATTGGGAGAGCTTGCCAACTGGCACTGACAGCGAGGGGCTAGGCTGCTCCCATGATCACCGACCCCACCCGGACTTCCCCTAGCATTCGTCAGTTATCACCCGAAGCGCAGCCACACATCGCGGCTGCGGGACGAGTCCTTGCCGAGACGACGGCTCGCATGAACAGGATGAGCGCTCGCCAGATATCCGAGGCAGCCTACACTTCAGGTGGTCCGTCAGTGGACGAACTGGAAGAGCTGGCAAACGCGCGATTGCGTGAGTCTCTACAGTGGAATTGAGGGCCCATTTGAGGGCCTATCTCCCGGCTGACCCGTTCCGACCGGGGCCGTTGTGAGGTGCAAAAAACCCTAGATTGCGCGGATGCGAATGACCCGTTCTGACCTGGTTCTTTGCATGACCAGACTTTTAATCCATGGGTCGTGGGTTCGATCCCCACAGGGCCCACCCTCCTGGACAGGCCGGAGACGTTAAGTCTCCGGCCTGTTTTTTGTCTCCGGGCGGCCCGAAGTCGCCTTCTTCCGGCTCGAGACCGAAGGCCGCGCAGGGTGCCATTTGAGTGCTGAGCGACGTGAGCTAAATAGCTCTGGGATGTCGTGCTCCATCCATCGCTGAACGTCTTGCCTGATGCCACAAGGTCATCGTCTGGGTCCGTAAACGGCAAACGAAGACATCCACGCGGTGGAGCGTAAACGGAGGTGACATGGGAACCGTGTAACTGTCCCCACCAGACCCTGAATAACTAATGGCGGCCGTGGCACATCTATTGTTTGCAGGCCGTTGCGGACTGTACGGTAAGCACACCGTCGTGAGAATTCTTACGACCTCGCATCACATTCTGGGGAGAATTTCATGAAACGCTCGTATGTCGCGTTAATAGGTGCAATAACGCTCGCGCTTGCAGGGACGGCAACACCGGCCCTCGCCGCCACCACACCAGCGCAGGTAACTACAGGGTTCTCTGGTTCTGCATACGGTTCTTACATTTTCAACGCCGACAAAACTTTGACATCTGGCCCCACCGCGAATTCCAGCATCAGCTGCACGGGCGCCACAGGAAAGACTTCAACGAACACGGCAGCGGCATTGACCGTTCCGGCGGTTGGCAACGTTGGCGCGGCAACAACTAGTGTCAAAACCCTGCTAACCACCACGGGCAAGCGAATTGAAAGTAAATCGACGATTGCGAGCACCAACCTCTTGGGCGGGCTGGTCACTGCCGGTGCCATCACGTCCGAAAGCTCTGCTGACAAAGACACCGCAGGCGCCTTCTCCGGCGCAAACAAAACGACCATCGCTGATTTGAAGGTCTTGGGCGTCTCAGTAGGGGCCAACCCAGGAGCGAACACCGTACTCGACCTCACGGTACCCTTGGTTGGAACGGTAGGCAAAGTGACCCTAAACGGCCAGCAAAAGGGCTTGGTCAACGGGGTGTACAAAGTATCGACAACGGCGCTTCGCGTCGAAGTTCTCAAGGCCGGGCTGCCAGGGCTCAATATCGGGACAGACATCCGTCTCGGTGTCAGCACCGCCAACCTCCCAGCAGCCCAGTCGGGCTACTTGTCCGGTACAGGCTTCGCTACTAAAGCCGTCCTTGCTAATGGCATCATTAACTCGGGTCCAATAGCGCTGGCCTACGCCGGGTGCGGCGGTGGAACCACATCCGCAAACGTGGCCGGAATTAGCATCCCGGGTATTGCCACATCCGGAGCAGCCGCAACGAAGATCACCGGGGTCCTGAGCCCCCAAGCGAAGGTCACGGTGACCGACACTCTTGCAGGACTTAACGTGCTCAATGGGCTAATCCAAGCGGACGCCATCAAAGCTGAGACAAGCGCCACCCGGGCATCTGGCGCCACCACGGCAACCCTGACCGACACCTCCACCTTCACAAACCTGAGGATTGCAGGGCTTCCGGCAATCAACGCGTCGGTCGCCCCCAACACCGTGGTGCAGGTGGCAGGGCTCGGACAAGTGACTCTACACAAGGTAAGCAAATCATCCAGTTCAATCATCGTGACCATGATTGACGTGGTGCTTAGCCAGCCCCTCGGCGCACTACCCACCGGATCAAGGATCCTGATCGGACACTCCAGCTCAGGAGTCACCCAGTAGCTACCAGAATCTAACTACTGGGCTCCCGCCACCCGATAACAGCATCAGACAGCCCGTCACCATATCGCGGTGACGGGCTGTCTGTCTCCTTATGGATGAGAGAGGACGCCAACGCCCGTTGGAATATTCCGCGTCGCTAGTCAGGTCAATTGCCAGAACAATGATTTGAAGTCTGCGCCGCCGTGGGAGCGAAAGCCATGATTTACGACCATGGAGCACACCTCTTGCCTGAAAATATCAAAACAGAGTCCCCCAAAATGGACACGAAAAGAGGCGGAGCTGCTCTCTGGGCGGAAAGTGTGAAATCTTCAAGTTCGAATGGTACTGGGTAGGCTGAGGCCCTGCGCTCGGTGTCCGCGACAAAGAAAATAGCACCAATGCTCTACAGAAACTTACTGGGACACTGACATGAGCAAAAAAGGAAAACCGCATAGCGCGGTGGACGGATCGGTACGCCAGCACCACCCCCATGCCCGGCTGCCGGACTGACCTGACTGGTAGGGGAAGAATGAGAGTTTCCCACGGGCCCCACCCTCATAGTTAGCTGCGCCGGGCGACGATTGCCGCGTGGGGGCGGGCTCCGGGGTCGACACGAGAGTGCGTGCTCACCACCACGAAACCGGCTTTCAGAAGCCGGGCCGACATTTCCTCCACTGACCAAAAGTAGGCGGGAGTCACTGCATGCGGGAATGACTCACCCGCCGGGCCATCGAAGAAACCAATCAGGAGGCTGCCGCCGGGTTTGAGGCATCGGGCAAACTCGTCCATAACCCCGCCGATGGTGGCCGGGGGAGTGTGGATCACCGAGTACCACGCGAGGATTCCCGCAAGCGATTGGCTCGCTGTGGGCAGCGTTTCAAGGGACTCGACAGAGAACTGAACCTCGGGGTAGTGCTGCCTGGCAGTCTCGATGAACTCCGGAACTACATCCACTCCTTGGGCGTCAATCCCGGCGGAGTGCAGGAAGTTAGTCCACTGCCCGGGCCCGCAGCCAGCGTCCAACACTTTGCCGGACAGGCCGCCGGCCCACTCAAGAACGAGCTGCTGATCTGCCGGATGGGTGCTGCTGATGGCTCCGAACAGCGAGGTGTACTCGGCTGCACGCGCGGAATACGCGGCTCGCACAACTTCGGATGACATGGGATTCAGCCTAGAGGCTGCCTTGGAAAGAAAACCCTTGACTCCCACCCCTGCGTAACGTCAGCATGGTTTCTATAACGTTGTAGAAACCCGCAATAACCAGCAGACAAGGACCCACCCTTTGGGAAACCAAGAAAACCCCACGGCCAAAATCACCATTGACCCCGCGTTCGTCGTGGGCCCCTTTAGGAGAAAGACCTTCGGCGCCTTCGTGGAGCACCTCGGCCGCTGCGTGTACACGGGCATCTTCGAGCCTGAGCACCCCAAAGCAGACGAGGACGGGTTCCGCACCGACGTCCTTGAGCTCACCAAGGAACTCGGCGTCTCCACGGTCCGTTACCCGGGCGGCAACTTCGTCTCGGGTTACCGCTGGGAAGATGGAGTGGGACCCAAGGAAGACCGCCCCACCCGGCTCGACCTCGCCTGGCACTCCAGCGACCCCAACCTGGTGGGTGTGGACGAGTTCGCCAAGTGGTCCGAGAAGGCCGGCGTCGAACCCATGATGGCCGTCAACCTGGGCACCAGGGGCACGCAGGAGGCCTTGGACCTTCTGGAATACTCCAACATCAAGGGTGGAACGGCCCTGTCCGAACAGCGCAAGGCGAATGGCGCCGTCGAGCCTCACAACATCAAAATGTGGTGCCTCGGGAACGAGATGGACGGCTTCTGGCAGATCGGCCACAAGAAGGCGGGCGAATACGCGAGGGTCGCGGCGGAGACGGCCCGAGCCATGCGGATGGTCAACCCGGATCTGGAGCTCGTTGCCTGCGGGAGCTCGGCCCCCACCATGCCCACCTTTGGCGAATGGGAGCGGGTGGTCCTCACTGAGACCTATGAACTGGTGGACCTGATTTCTGCGCATCAGTACTTCGAGGATTTCGGGGACCTGCAGGAGCACTTGTCCGCCGGGCACCGGATGGAGGCCTTCATCAAGGATCTGGTTTCACATATCGATCACGTGAAGTCGGCCACCAAGTCCGGGAAGCAGGTCAACATTTCCTTTGATGAGTGGAACGTATGGCACATGTCCCGCGACGAGTCCAAGGCGCCCACGGGGGACGACTGGCCCGTGGCCCCGGTGCTGCTGGAGGACCGCTACACGGTGGCGGACGCAGTGGTGGTGGGAGATCTCCTCATTACGCTGCTGCGCAACACGGACCGCGTCCACTCCGCGAGCCTGGCACAGCTGGTCAACGTCATAGCGCCGATCATGACGGAGCCGGGTGGCCGGGCCTGGAAGCAGACCACGTTCCACCCGTTCGCGCTCACCTCGCAGCATGCCTCAGGCGCGGTGCTGAACCTCGCAGTGGAGTCCCCGCTACTGGACGGTGAAAAGACGCCAGGCTTCATGGCACTGTCAGCTGTGGCGACGATCGACGCCGAAGCCAACCAGGCCGTGGTCTTCGCCGTTAACCGTGCGGCGACGGACGCCCTGACGCTGGATGCCGCCGTCGGAAGCCTCAACGCAAGCAAAGTCATCGAGGCCGTGACCTACACGAACAAGGATCCATACTGGCAAGCCACGGCTGACGATTCGACGTCGGTCCTGCCCGCCGAGAACGTCAGTGTAAAGCTCGACGGCGGCCGGCTCACCGCCGAACTTCCGGCCGTGAGCTGGAGCATGATCCGCCTTGAACTGAACTCCTAGGCGATTGCCTGCGAACCGTCGTGGAACATGGGGTACGCAGAAATCGGTGTGACAGTGGCTGACAGGGTTGGCTCCGGTGCCTGTGTTGCGGGTGCCGGGGCCGGTTCCGCCTCGCCTGTGACAATTTCCATCGATTCCATATCCAGCAGGCGCCGGCTGCCGGTTTCGTCCTGGAGCCAAAAGAGGTCGGTACCCGCCACGGTCTTGACCACCGTGCCCCGGTGGTAGAGGCGGCCGTTGTGCCATGCCTCGATGTATTCGCCTGGCTTCAGCGCGTGTGGCTCGTCCTGGCTGCCGGGCAGGGTGCCGAACGCCTGCGCCAAGCTGGCCTGTGTCTTCAGCGCCTGGAAAAGATCCCTGTTTGCAATGCTCATGTCTGCTCCCCTCCGCTGGTTGTTTCGTCCATGGGACCCAGCATTTCGCATGTTTGTTGCGGGCGCGTTGCACGGGGATGAGCGCCATGTGACGGGTGGCAGGGCAGCTGCCCGTGATGGGATGTACTCAACCCGACAAACGAAGGAAGCCCATGCCCAGTGCAGTGACCCTTATTCGCTCCGACCGGCTCAGCTCAGCAGCTCAGTACGCTTATGCGGCGACCGCTCCAGCCGAAGCCCGGTTGATCTTCCTGGCGGGATCCTGTCCGCTGAACCACGATGGGACCACCGCGGGCATCGGCGACTACAAAGCCCAGGCGGAAAAGTCCGTTGAAAACATGCTGCTTGCCCTGGACGCCGCCGGAGCTGGCATTGGGGACGTGGTTTCCACGCGCGTTCTTGTGGCCTCGGCCCGGCAGGCAGACCTGGTCACAGCGTGGGAGGTGGTCCGTGCCGCATTTGGGGAGCACGATGTGCCGAGTACCCTCATGGGCGTCACCGTCCTCGGTTACGACCACCAGCTGGTGGAAATCGAGGCCGTCGCCGCCGTGATGGACCCGGCATAAACGGCCACATCTGCAACGATGTACCCAGCCCGGACGCATTACAAGGTAAAGGAGCATCTGCATGGCCGTGACCATGAACGACGTCGCACGCGCGGCAGGAGTGTCCTTGAAGACAGTCTCCAACGTCATCAACAATTACGAGTTCATTCGGCCAGCCACCAAGCAGCGCGTTCTTGATGCCATTGACGAGCTGGGCTACGAAACCAACCTGACGGCCCGCAGCCTCCGGTCCGGGAAGACCAGCATGCTCGGGTTGGTCCTGGCCGATCTCTCCATCCCCTATTACGCCGAGCTGGCGTCGGACATCATGAAGGCAGCGTTGTCCCGCGGTTACAGGGTCCTGGTGGAGCAGTCCGGCAACGAGGCCGAGCACGAGAAGGCTGTACTCCAGGGACAGTTCCGCAGCCTCACCGACGGCCTCTTGTTCATCCCGCTGGCGATCGACGCCGAGCAGATCATCGCCGCTGCCGGGAGGAAACCGCTGGTCCTCCTCGGCGAGTTTGTGCAGGACCCCCGCCTGGACATGGTCCTCATCCAAAACAAGGAAGCCGCCGCAGCCGTTACCGCGCACTTGCTGGCTGGCGGCCGCCGTCGAATAGCAGTTTTGGGCGCGCACGACGGCGACACTACAGGCAGCAACGGACTGCGCCTTGAGGGGTACAAGGCTGCGCTCGCTGCCGCTGGCATGGCGTATGACCCCGCGTTGGTGATTCCGTGCGATTGGCGGCGCGACGGCGGTGCTGACGCAACCGCGAGGTTGCTGGACAGCGGCGTGGAGTTCGACGCTGTTTTCGGGCTCAATGATGCCCTGGCGTTGGGGGCGATGCACGAACTCCTGCTCCGTGGCCGGAAAGTGCCGGAGGAGATCGCCGTTGCCGGATTCGACGACCTTGATGAGTCGCGGTTTGCTTCGCCGTCGTTGACCACGGTGGCACCGGGACGGGCGGAAATTGCGGAGCGCGCCGTCGAACTTCTGATCCAACGGATTGAAAGCAAAGACGCGGTGCCTACTGTCCAGCGGCCCGAGGCGGCGTTCGAACTGCGGGTCAGGCAGTCAGCGCCATAGGGCCTTCAGTGTCCTGGACGTTAGTCTTCTATGAATGAACGTGATCCCCGCTGAAGTCATCACCCCTGCCGTCCTGATCGACGTCGATGTCCTGGATGGGAACATCGAACGGATGGCGTCCAGCATGCAGGGGCGAGGGCTTCGGATCCGACCGCATGTGAAGACCCACAAGACGCTGGAGATTGCGCGCAAACAGCTCGCGGCGGGGGCCGTGGGCATCACTGTGGCCACCATCGGCGAGGCCGAGGTGTTCGCCGCGGACGGCGTGAAAGACATATTTGTCGCCTACCCGCTCTGGGTGGAAGCGCCGCACGCGAAACGTCTTCGCGCCTTGGCGGCACAGTGCCGGCTCGCGGTCGGAGTGGACTCGGTGGAAAGTGCGACGGCGATGGGTGGCCAACTCGGTGCGGATGCCGGAAGTATTGAGGTACTGATCGAAGTGGACAGCGGACACCACCGTAGTGGCGTGCTGCCGGACGAGGTGGTGGATGTTGCCGAAGCAGCGGCTGCCGCCGGACTGAGCGTGCAGGGTGTCTTCACGTTCCCCGGCCACAGCTACAAGCCCGGCATGCCCACTGGCGCGGCGAGCAACGAGAATGAGGCACTTGGCCTCGCTGCCACGGCGCTGACATCGGCAGGCTTCGAAGTCACCACCATCAGCGGAGGCTCCACGCCGACGGCACTGATTGACGGCGAAACGGTGGCAACCGAGCTGCGTCCCGGCGTCTACGTGTTCGGCGACGCCCAGCAACTGGAACTCGAACGCTGCAGCTGGGACGACATCGCATTAAGCGTGGCAGCCACAGTGGTCAGCAGGCACGAAGCCCGTGGTGGTAACGTGCGCCGGGTAGTTGTGGACGCCGGCAGCAAGATCCTGGGCAGCGACCGCCCTGACTGGGCCACCGGATACGGAAGGCTTCCCGAGTACCCCGAAGCCACGGTGACTGCGCTGTCCGAACACCACGCCACTGTTGTTTGGCCGGAAGCCTCGGAGTTGCCGCCCTTGGGCACCCGACTCCGGGTCATACCCAACCATGTGTGCCTCACTATGAACCTCGTGGACGAAGTCACTGCGGTGCGTGGCGGGGCAGTGGTGGAGCAGTGGAGCGTTGCGGCTCGGGGCCGGAATAGCTGACCGTGGGCAGCCGGGGATGAACGATTTCTTAGCGATTGCTTAGCGGTGCTTTAACCCTTCGAGGTGTCTATTGGGTGGACCGCCTCTGCCGAGGTGGCAGACCAGAAGGGCACGAATAGCCGGCTCTGGACCGGCATATTCGTCATGAATCTAGGAGTTATCGTGGTTCTCAATGCCAATGCTCCGCGGCGAACGCCACCGCGCATGACTGCAAGTCGAACAGAAGACGCGACCCGGGGAGGGGCCGAGTCGGTTCCTGCCGAAGCGAGCGACGAGATGACAGCGGAAGCTGTTGAAGCCCGTCCTGGAGGGGAGAGATCGAACTCTCCCAAAACCGGCGGTCAGGGTACCCGCGGCCCCGCCGAAGCCAAGCCGGCCGAACCTGTGCCCGCAGAACCCACGATGGAGGCCGAGGACTCAGCCGGACAAGGGGACGATCAGGATGAAGGCGCCGGTGCAGAGGGTTCGTTCGTTGAACTCTCAGAGGAGCAGTACCGGAGTTGGTTCTCTTCAGTCAAAAAGTTCGTGACGCAGAAGGCCACTTCGGTGCTCAAAGCAGGTGCGCAGGTGGCGTTGCCTGCGGCTGGGGGCGCTCTGGGCGGTTGGCTGGGCGGACCCGTCGGTGGAGCACTTGGTGCTAAAGCCGGGTCTTTCGTGGGCGGGCAGATACGCGAAGTCGATACTGAGAGTGGCTACCTCGGAGCAGTGCAATTGGCCCAGCAGATTGAAACCGATCAGGCCCAACTGGAAGAAATCGTCGCCCACGTTCTCAATGAAAGTGTGCCTGTCCTGGTGGACGCTCTCGCTACCGATATCCAGGAGCGCCAAGGGCGCGGGATCTCAGGACCAGCTGACGATGAAGCAATGGAACGTTTCTGGGGAAACGTGATCGGCAAGGTCGTCAGCGTTGCGGCCAACGAGCTTCCGTGGGCGATCAAGAAGGCAACTCAATATCTGGATACTTTCGACCGTGACGCCGACTCTGGCACCATCAACCCCATCATGGTCGATCCGGAGACCTCACGGCGATTCTGGGGACCAGCAATTGCTGCGGTAGTTACCTCCGTGCAATCTGCCCTGCCAGAGATTTTTGCGGCTCTGGATGCCGGATCGAAACGGGGTGATCCGTCACCGGACGGCGCCATTCCTCTGGACGATTTCCTGAGTTCCCAACGGCTGCCAGGTGGTGATTGCATCGCCTTGCTCGAACCGACAGCTATTGAGGATTCGAATAGCTTCGAGCTCGTCCTGGAGATTCCTCCGCACAAGAGTTGGTGGAAAGGGCTGGAAGTACGCGCCGGAGACGACAGTTTGGTCAGCAGCATTGAGGTCGGCGGAGACAACCGCACGGCAACAATAAGGCTGTCGTCCCAGCAATTGGCGGCGGCCGGAAACGTGGTTCTTTCCAAAGCTGATGGGGCTTACAAGATCTCTGGAAGCGAATTGGCTCAGTTCGCCGGCCAGCGTTTGCACTTCTATTGGTTCGCGGGCTGACATGCGTGATTTACAGTGGGGCTCAAAGGGCGAGGATGTCCAGGATTTGCAGCGACGACTCGTAGCCCTCGGCTATGTGGTGCAGGTCGATGGCATTTTTGGTTCTCGTACTCGTGCAGCCGTCATCCGCTTTCAACAAGACCACGGTTTGGCAGCGGATGGAATAGTCGGTCCTAAGACTCGGGCGGCTTTGGGCATTGATGATGGCGCGTCCCAGCCAGGCCAAGAAGGAACGGGGAAACGACGGCTGGTTTCTCTCCACTTGGGGCTCAACGGCGTGGACCCGAACCAATACGAAGGATGGGACGGGAAACTCAACGGCTGCGAGAACGACGCCAACACAATGAACCACATCGCCGACGCGCAGGGATTCGAGTCTTCGCAGTTGTTTACCCGGAACGCGACGGCGGACAATGTTCTGTCGGCGATCGCCTCAGTGGCCGGAAGGTTGACGGCCGGGGATGCTTTCCTCTTAACCTACGCCGGGCATGGGGGACAAGTTCCCAACGTCAACGGCGATGTCGAGGAGGATCAGCAGGATGAGACGTGGGTTCTTTGGGATCGGATGCTGATTGACGATGAGTTGGAGGTTGCCTTTGCAGGCTTTAGCCCGGGCGTCGACATCATTGTTTTCTCGGACAGTTGCCACAGCGGGACAGTAACTCGAGGCCTATATGCGCAATCCCAAGTTGATCATGCTGAAAGAAAGCAACTGTTCTATTCCGAGGTTGCTGCTTCCGGCGATGCCAGAGACGCGGAGTTCCCAACCCCCGTCGCTGTTGCCGGTGCACGATCGGTGGCAGTCGCCAAGGACCAAGCGAAGTCTGCAAACGCCATGGCAGCGTGGTCCAAGATGCTCCGGTATGGCTACGGTTGGAATGGGACCCCAAACCGCTCTTCCCTACGCCGGGATATCTCCCTGAACCGTGTTTCCGGGCCGGTATCCGTGAGTGCCCGCAGGTTTCCAGGCCAAGGGACACGAGGGAACTCGAGGGACTCACTCTCCGCCAAAAACCGCATAGTCACGACCCGGGAAATGCCGTTGGCCGTAAACCAACTTGTGGTGGTCAAGCACTCCGCCTTGTACTCACGCCTTCAATCGTCGGCACGGTCGGGCCGTGCCGGTCCAGTCAAGGCAAATGGACTACTGATGTCGGGGTGTCAAGACTCCCAGCTTTCGCAGGAAGTGGGTGGCAACGGAGTGTTCACAACCACTCTGAAATCCGTATGGAACAACGGACTGTTCACAGGCTCGTATATTGATTTTCACCGTCAAATCCGTGGACGAATGGGACCCACCCAAACCCCGGAACTCCTTGCTTTTGGCGCGGATCAAACCACCCTTCCGAGCAAGACACCGTTTTCCTGACGCGATTATGACGGGTTTACGCGAGACCAGCTACGCGCCGGTTGGGTGGCGCTGCTGGTCCGCGGGACCGCACATCGAGCATGATCTGCTGAAGAGGGATTGACGGTTCCACATCCAGGGACTGCCGGAGCGTTTCGTAGGCCCGCTCGTAGGCCTGGAGTGCCAGCGCCCGATTGCCGGCCAGCACATGGGCACGCATGAGCAAGCAATAGCCCCGCTCACTGAGGGGCTCAGTATCTACTGCAGCTTGCGCCGCATCAACAGCCAAGTCCGCGTCGCCGATTTCAATAAATCTTCCGGCAAGCTTTTCCAGGCCCCGTAGCTTACTTTGTCGAAATGACTCCTGCTCCCGGACCAACCACGTCTCGCACCAGGTCGGAAGCAAGTCGGCATGTGTCAGGAATTCCAGATTGGCCGTAAGAGTAGCAAGATCGTTACTGCATTCGACTGACCTCAGAACGTCGTCCATAAACGTTGCATCGACGATCAGATTGGGATTAAGAATGACTGCGTCCATGGATGGACGTAAAAGATCGGGAGCGCGTCTCCTGATGTGGCAGATGTTGACCCGCAGGTTCGTTAGAGCCTGCCCCGGACCGCCCTCGGGCCAAAGTAACTCTGCGATATAGTTCCTCGGCGCCCGATCCGTAATCGCCGCCAAGGCAATCACTCGTTGCACGCGATGAGGAAACTCGATGGATTGGTTATTGTCCTTCAGATCCCAGTGACCGAGAAGCCGCAGTTTGAGCCTTGCGCGTACGTCAAACGCCAAAACCGTTCAGCCCCCTCTGAATCATGGCCGGCGGAATCGCTTCAGAAGCGGAAACCTGGCACCGTCGTCGCCATGACCGTGTCATGGATTCTGCGCACGCCGCGGCTTCAGTGGGCAGCGGTGAGTACTCTCAACATTGCTGGGGAGCCAGGAACAGCATTAATTCGGTTCCTTTGTGATTGAACGCGCTCCCAATCCCGGCGCCGATCAGCCAAAGTCAACGATGACAGGGTCCTGGATACCCAAGAAACCAATGCTCGGTTGCCTCTATGAAATGGCCTCCCAGATTGGCGAAGAAGCATTCCTTTGGAGCGGAGGCCCCCCAGGTCATCCACGGTTAAGTCGGTATCTGCAGCAGTTCCAATGGCGCTTAGCCCCGCATTGGAACTGCTTTCAAGGCCGACTCTTTACAGTTCGTAAGTGCATATTGTCCGTCGAATGACCGAAAATCAAGAGTTAATTAATCGATTCGATGCTCTCGGTACAACGCTTACCCCAGCAAAGGAGCGCCCTCCAGCAGCGTATGAAATTCCCGGTTGTGGTAAACCAGCGGAGCTGAACCGGACGGGTTGGCCCGGATGTCCAATACCCTCGCTGCCAGTAGCACTGAGCCGCCCAACGGTGCCCGGTGGATGATCTCGCAGCGCAGCGCCCAAGCGGCTTCCCTCAGCAGGGGCTCGCCTGTGGGCAGCACTTCCCAGTCCATGGCGGCGGTGAAGCGCTCGGCTGTTGGGTCCGCGAAGGTCCGCGCGAGATCCAGCTGATCGGCGCCGACGAGGTGGACCACAATTGTTTGCGCGGCCGCGATGTGGGAAGCCGAGCGGCCGCTGGTCACAGAGAACGCCAGAGTGGGCGGATCCACTGCCACCGATGCCACTGAGGAGGCCGTCAGCCCCACCGCGCCCTCCGGTCCTGCTGCGGTGACAATGGAGACTCCTGCCGGATGGGCGCGAAACGCGGCTCTGAAAAGCTCGCCGACTGGTTCGGGTGGCAGGGGCTTGGGGTAGGTCATCAACGCACTTTCATGGGACTGGGGAGGGACGGCGGCCCTGGGCAGGGCACACCTCATCGATGTTAGAACCTCAACAATGGTTGAGGTCAATTCCTGAGAAATTGACCCCTCGTTGAGATGATTTGGAAACGTAGCCGAAACTTCCGCTCCCTACGCTGAACACAATCTGTCCAGGTGCCGGCGTCCAAGGAGTAACCATGCATCTTTTGCCCCGTGAGCAGGAGAAACTCATGATCGTGGTGGCCGCGGACCTCGCCCGGCGCCGTCAAGGGCGAGGGCTCAAACTGAACTACCCCGAAGCTGTGGCGATCATCAGCTACGAGCTCATCGAAGGTGCCCGCGACGGCCGTTCCGTTGCCGAACTCATGAGCTACGGAACCACCCTCCTCCGCCGCGAAGATGTGATGGAAGGCGTTCCTGAGATGATCCACGACGTCCAGATCGAGGCCACTTTTCCTGACGGCACCAAGCTCGTCACCGTCCACAACCCCATCCGATAGGAGCCCCCATGATCCCCGGTGAATACATGCTCCAGCCAGGATCCGTCGCGTGCAACAGCGGCCGTGAGGCAACCGCCGTCGAGGTAGTGAACCGCGGTGACCGGCCCGTGCAGGTTGGTTCGCACTACCACTTTGCCGAGGCCAACCGGGCCTTGGAATTCGATCGCGAAGCTGCCTTCGGCCGCCGCCTGGACATTCCCGCGGGCACAGCTGCCCGCTTCGAACCCGGAGACCGCAAAACGGTCCAGCTGATTGCGATTGCCGGTGCGCGCGAAGTCTTTGGGCTCAGTAACGCAGTGAACGGAAAGCTCGACGGCGGAACGTCCGTAGACGGGGAACCCCGCCCGGGCGTCGCAGCGGAAAGGGACCACCAGTGAGCTTCGAAATTCCCCGCAAGCAGTACGCCGAACTGTACGGGCCGACCACCGGTGACGCCATCCGCCTTGCCGACACCGAGCTGTTCCTCGAAATCGAGAAGGACTACACGGTGTACGGCGAAGAAGTGGTGTTCGGCGGCGGCAAAGTCATCCGCGACGGCATGGGGCAAAACGGTCAACTCACCCGCGCGGAAGACATCCCGGACACCGTGATCACCAACGTGGTGGTCCTGGACTACACGGGTATCTACAAAGCGGACGTTGCCCTCAGGAACGGCCACATCTTCAAGATCGGCAAGGCAGGCAACCCGCAGATCACCGACGGCGTGGACATCGTGATCGGCGCCAGCACGGAAATCATCGCGGGTGAACGGAAAATCCTCACAGCCGGCGGCATCGATACCCACATCCACTTCATCTCCCCGGAGCAGGTCCCGGCGGCGCTCTGCAATGGCATCACCACGATGGTTGGCGGCGGCACCGGCCCAGCCGAAGGCACCAAAGCCACCACCATCACGCCCGGCGCCTGGCACATCTCACGGATGCTCCAAGCTGCCGAAGGGCTCCCCATCAACATCGGACTGTTCGGCAAAGGACACGCATCCGCCGTCGAACCCCTCGCAGAACAGATCCGCGCCGGTGCCGTCGGACTCAAAGTCCATGAGGACTGGGGCTCCACCACGTCCTCCATTGACATGTCCCTGCGCGTTGCCGACGAATACGACATCCAAGTAGCCATCCACACGGACACCCTCAACGAGTGCGGCTTCGTGGAAGACACCATCCGCGCGATCGACGGCCGCGTCATCCACACGTTCCACACCGAAGGCGCAGGCGGAGGCCACGCCCCGGACATCATCAAAATCGCCGGGCTGCCCAACGTACTCCCCGCATCCACCAACCCCACGCTGCCCTACACCAAAAACACCATCGAAGAGCACCTGGACATGCTCATGGTCTGCCACCACCTCAACCCGGACATCCCCGAAGACGTGGCCTTCGCCGACTCCCGCATCCGCGCCGAAACCATCGCCGCCGAAGACGTGCTGCACGACCTCGGAATCTTCGCCATCACCTCCTCCGACTCCCAGGCCATGGGCAGGGTAGGCGAAGTGGTCACCCGCACCTGGCAGGTAGCCGACGCCATGAAACGGCAGCGAGGCGTCCTGAAGGATCCATCCGGAACCACCCACGGATCCGCCGAATCCGACAACTTCCGGCTCAAGCGCTACGTAGCCAAATACACCATCAACCCCGCCATCGCCCAAGGCATGGCAGACGTCATCGGCTCCGTGGAAGAAGGAAAATTCGCTGACCTCGTCCTCTGGGACCCCGCCTTCTTCGGTGTGAAACCCGAGCTCGTCATCAAAGGCGGGCAAATCGCCTACGCGCTCATGGGAGACTCCAACGCCTCCATCCCCACCCCCCAGCCCCGCACCATGCGGCCCATGTTCGCAACCTACGGCAAGGCACTCCAGCAGACGTCCATCACCTTCCTGTCCCAAGCCGCCATCGACGCCGGAGTACCCGCCGAGCTCGGCCTCGAACGCATCATCAAACCCGTCACCGGCATCCGCAACCTCAGCAAAGCGGACCTCAAATACAACGGCGAAACCCCCGACATCGCCGTCGACCCCGAAACATACAAAGTGACAGTCGACGGCGTCGAAGTCACCTCCCAGCCCTCCGACGTGCTGCCCATGGCCCAGCGCTACTTCCTCTTCTAGGAGCCACCATGATCATCGAAAAAATACTGGGCAACCTCCACGAACAACCCGCCGACTACACAGGCCACCACAAAGAAAAAGTCATCCTCCCCAGCGCCCTGCTCGTCAAACGCATCCAACGCGTCACCACCGACCACGGCAAAGAACTCGGCATCCGACTCCCCACCGGCACCGGAGACCTCCGCGACGGCGACATCCTCGCCGTCGATGCCACCAACGTCATCATCATCTCCGTACTGCCCACCGACGTCCTGGTCATAGGGCCGCGGAGCATCCACGAAATGGGCGTCGTGGCACACTCACTCGGCAACCGGCACCTGCAAGCACAATTCTTCGACGCATCATCCGAATACGGGGCCGAAGTCATGGTCTGTCAGTACGACCACACTGTCGAGGACTATCTGAAGAGCGTCGGCGTCCCCTACGACAGGCAAGAGCGGGTCATGCCGGTGCCCTTCCGCCATGCAGAGCATTCGCACTAATACCGCGGCAAGGTCGCGTACCGTGGGTGACCGTGGCTGGGGCGCCGCGTTCGGCGAGCCTGCGGCGGGTGATAGGGGCCGTGCCCGCTTCGCGGTTGAGCCCACCAGTGAGGCAGCATGACCTCCTATCAGCTTGCTCTTCAACAGTTGACCGACTCCGCGTTGCCTACGGGGGCTTTTGCTCATTCTCTGGGGTTTGAGAGCTACATCGAGCGGGGGCTTGTCCGGGATGAGGGGTCTTTTGGGGGTTGGCTGTGGGCGTTTGTGGGGCAGCAACTGACTTATTCTGATGGGTTGGCCGTTCGCTTTCTTTATGAGGGGGTGGATGTCGGTTTGTTGGATGGGGTGTTGTCTTCGCAGTTGTTGGCTCGGGAGGTTCGGGAGGCTTCGCTCAAAATGGGGGGACGGCTTCTGGAGATTGGTGGGGAGGTGTTTCCGTCGGCTGAATTGGAAGCGTATCGGGGACTTGTCCGGGCGGGGAGTGCCGCTGGGCATCAACCCTTGGCTTTTGGGGTTATTGCCCGGTCTTTGGGGGTTCCTTTTGAGGAGGCGCTTTCTGCCTATCTTTTTGCCACAGTCACTTCGCTGACGCAGAACGCCGTGCGAGCCATTCCATTAGGGCAGAACGCCGGGCAGCGGGTACTTCGGGACGCGCACGACGCCGTCGCTGCCGCCACCAAGGATGTAGCACAGCTGTGCTGGGACGACTTTGGGGCCGTCAGCCCCGGCCTCGAAATTTCACAAATGCGGCACGAACGGCAACGCGCCCGCATGTTCATGAGCTAACAAGTGCAAAGGACAAAAAACATGACAGAACCCATCAAAATCGGTGTCGGCGGACCCGTCGGAGCCGGCAAAACGCAGCTCGTGGAACGCATCACCCGGCACATGAGCCGCGACATCTCCATGGCCGCCATCACCAACGACATCTACACCATCGAAGACGCCAAAATCCTCGCCGCCAACGGCATCCTTCCCGAAAACCGGATCATCGGCGTCGAAACCGGCGGATGCCCCCACACCGCCATCCGCGAAGACACCTCCATGAACACCGCAGCCATCGAAGAACTCAAGACCAGGCACCCCGACCTGCAAGTCATCTTCGTCGAATCCGGCGGTGACAACCTCTCCGCCACCTTCAGCCCCGAACTCGTCGACTTCTCCATCTACATCATCGACGTCGCCCAAGGCGAAAAAATCCCCCGCAAAGCCGGCCAAGGCATGATCAAATCCGACCTCTTCATCATCAACAAAACAGACCTCGCACCCCACGTCGGAGCGGACCTCGCAGTCATGGAACGGGACTCCAAAGAATTCCGCGGAAACAAGCCGTTCTGCTTCACGAACCTGAAGACGGACGAAGGCCTGGACGAGGTCCTCAACTGGATCCGCCGCGACGTCCTAATGCTCGACTTGGCGTCGTGATCGGCGGGGCTGCGGCGGCTACGCCGGATTTTGGGCCGTGCCCGCTTCGCGATGCCCGCCACGCCGCGGCCCGAAAATCCGGCTCCGCCGCCGCAGCGGTCGGCTCACGTCGCGGTAGCGAGCAGCGGACGTTGCAGGCCGCACCGAGCCCTTTGGGAAAGCTGGGGCCTGACTCCACGTTGGCCCTCGGTGACGGGGCGGTTCGGGGGCGGTTGGAGCTTGGGGTTTCTGTGCGAGGGGGGCGGTCCGTTGCTTCGCGGCAGTTCCATGAGGGCGCCTTGCGGGTGCTCAGGCCGCATTACCTGGATGAGAGCGGGCAGGTTTGCTACGTCATGGTCAATCCTGGCGGGGCCTATCTTGGGGCGGACTTGTTCCTCATTGATGTGGAGGTTGAAAGCAATGCCGCGTTGCTGTTGACCACGCAATCGGCCACCAAGGTGTACCGGACTCCGGGCTCGTTTGCTGAGCAGCGGATGCGCGTCCGGCTGGGGGAGGGATCGCGGTTGGAGCTGATGCCCGACCAGTTGATCGCCTACCGGGAAGCGAGCTATCGGCAGAATTCGCACATCAGTCTCCACCCGACGTCGAGCCTTGTCATGGCGGAGGTCATCACGCCGGGGTGGTCGCCGGACGGCGCATCCTTCAAGTACGAAGAGGTGCGGCTGCGCAACGAGATCTGGATCGAGGACGCGGACGGTGCGAAGCTGTTGGCGCTGGACAACCTCCTGATCCGGCCACCCCTCAACGACGTCACCGGGATGGGGTTCATGGAAGGCTTCAGCCACCTGGGGTCTTTGGTGGTGGTGGACCCGCGGGTGGATCAAGCGCTCGCTGACGAGATGCACCACATGACCCGTGATTTTGACGCGTACACCGGAGTTTCTTTGACCAGGACGATTGCCGGGAGCACCGGGCTTGTGCTGCGATCGTTGTCGAACAGCACTGAGGAACTCAACACATTACTGGGTGTCTGCGCCAGTGTTCTGAGGGAACGCTGGTTTGGGCAGGCGCCTTTGAACCTGAGGAAGTATTGATGACTGCGCTGACCGAGTTCGCCACCATGTACCGGGAGCGGGAGCAGTTGTCCCTGCGGACCCGGCTGCTGTTCACCTTCGGTGCCGTTGCCGCGTTGCATCTCGCCGCCGTCGTGCTGTTGCTTGGTGGTACAGCCGGTGGCGCGCAGCCGCTGGCGCTGGGGCTGGTGATCACCGCCTACGTGGCCGGGATTAAGCACAGCTACGACTGGGATCACATCGCGGCGATCGACAACTCCACCCGCAAATTCGTGGCGCAACACAAAGACCCCGTGAGCGTCGGCTTTGCCTTCAGCCTGGGCCACAGCTCCGTGGTGATCCTGGCCGGGCTGCTGGTGGTGGCCGGTGCCACGTTGATTGGGCAGTTCATGGAGGACGGCACCACGGAAAACAAAGTGCTGGGCCTGATCGGCAGCGGAGTGTCCGGGGTGTTCCTGCTGGCCATGGGCTTGTTCAACGGCTCGGCGTTCGTCCGCGCCACCAACGTTTACCGTCAGGTGCAGCGCGGCGGTGAAGTGCGTACCGAAGACCTTGAAGCGAAGGGCTTTGTGGCCCGGCTGCTCGCCAAACCGCTAAGCAAGGTGGAGCGGCCGCGGAACATTTACGTGATCGGTTTCCTGTTCGGGCTGGGGTTCGATACCGCCACCACCATCGGGCTGCTGGTCATCACCACGACGGCGTCACTCGCCGGGGTCTCGCCGCTCGCCTTGATGGCCCTGCCGCTCGCGTTCACGGCCGCCATGACCCTGTGCGATTCAGTCAACGGCGTCGCCATGATGAAAATGTACAAATCGGCCATCCACAACCCGAAGCGCAAGCTCGGTTTCAACGCCGTCATCACCGGCATTTCGGCCGTCTCGGCGTTGTTCATCGCCGTGATCACGCTGGGTGGTTTCATGAATTCCGCATTTGACCTTGAGGACCCCATCACCACCTGGCTCGGCGAGATTGACCTTGGCGATGCCGGCCTGATCCTGGTTGGCCTGTTCGTGATCGTGTGGGGCGTATCCGCGGTGCGCGGCAGGGCACGCGGCAGGGTAGCTGGGAGCAGCTAGGAAACCGCCACCGCGTTGAACAGCTCAGCGGTGTCCACGCCGAGATCCGGGGCGTTCAGCACATTAGTCAGGAACACCACGCAGCGGTCCTGCTCCGGGAACATCCACCACTCCGTTCCGGACCAGCCCGGGTGCCCGTAGATCCCCCGCGCAAAAAGCTCGGACTCGTTGGCGGGCATCTGGAAGCCGAGCCCGGTGTGGCGTAGTGGCTGGGGCCGGGTGGTGATGTGGGAAACCCCGGTGGTCCGGGGACGGCGCATCGCGGCAAGAGTTGCGGGATGGACGGCTTTCCCGGAACCCCGTAGGAGCTCGGAGCCAAGACTGAGCAAATCTGCGGCCGTGCCGAAAAGTCCAGCCCCGGGATGCCTGTTCTTGTACATTGCCTGGACGTCGAGGCCCGCTGCGTCCGTGCCGTGGACGATGTGCGGGTTGGACCCCGTGTCGAAGGTGAGGCCGTGGGCTCCGGTGTCAGCTGCCAACGCCAGAAGCTGGTCTTCGAACGGTGCCCCGCCAGCCCACTCGGCCATCGCCGCGGCACCTTCAAAAGCTATGTTGCAGTACTGAACCAGGGAGCCGGCGTAGAAGGCGTGACCCGCGGCGGTGAGCGCTTCGCGGAGGGGAGTGCCGCCGTCGAGTGCTGGATCGGAAATTCCCGAGCGGTGGCTGAGCAAGTGTTCCAGAGTCACAGTGTCAGTGCGGCCGGCACCAAAATCAGGGAGGGCGTCAGTGAGAGCGGCTCCCAAGGAGAGCTTCCCCAGTTCAACCTGCCGCATCACGGTCAGGGAGCTGATGGGTTTGGTGACTGAGAACAGCGCAAAGTGATCGTCGGCTGTGGCTTGCCTGCCGTCGTCGGACCCGAACGCCACAATGTCCTCAATGCCTTGGCTCGAAGCGATGCCCAGCACCCCCACTGGCACGCGTCCGAGGTCTACCTGCTTGCGGGCCCAGTCTGCAGCGGGTCCTGTTTCAACCATGGTTTGTTCACGCCTTCGCTCGGGGATTCTTCGTCAAATCTATCGCGAGCTCCGGGAAGAAGGGGCAAAACTGCAATAGTCATAGAGTTGATACGCAGATATGACAAGTCAATGACAAGTAAGTTAATTACATGACTGTCTTGTAGATAGAAGCCCGTAATTACCGTACGCTGATGTTGTCGTGACGCAGTGAATGGGGTGTCTGGTTTCGATTGCTTTCCTGCGTGCGGCCCCGGACCGGTCTCAAGCAAAGGATTCGCATTATGAAAACACCCTCATCACGGACCAGGGCCATCGCGGCCTTTACGGCTGGACCGTTAGCCATCCTTATTGCCGGAGCGATGGTCTGGCAGGGGTCGCAGGCCGCATTCACCGCAACAACCCGCAACTCAGGAAGCGCGTGGAGCACTGGCAGCGTCACCTTGACGGACGATGACCTTGGTGCTGCTGCATTCACCGTGGAAAACATTGTCCCGGGCCAGACCGGCCAGAAATGCATTGTGGTGACATCGAATTCAAATGTTGCCGGTGAAGTGCGTGCTTACACTCAGAATTTGATTTCGGACCGCGGCCTCGAGGACCGCATCTTCTTTGATCTGGAGCAGGGTACGGGTGGTTCGTTCAATGACTGCACAGGCTTTACACCCATAGCAAACACGGTTCCGGAGCTTCCCATCTCCACGCTGGCAGTTCAAAACCGCGACTTCGCCACGGGCGGCTCCTCCTGGGATACCGCTGGCACACCCGGAGAGACCCAGAGCTACCGCGGAACATGGCGGTTCAACACCACCGGTATGACCCAGGACCAGATCAACGCATTGCAGGGCGCCCGCGTGGGCATTGACCTGGTGTGGGAACTGCAGTCGGACACCGCGCCTACTCCGTAGGCTGATTGGACTCTCTGCTGCGTCGTGAGCTTGGAAACCAAGGACAGCGCCGGATCGGCCCTGTTCTCCGCTGATGGATGGGTTCCCTTCGTCGTGGGCATTGTCGCCAGGGTATATCTGGGTATTTCCCTGAGCCTGGCGGTCATCGCTCTCTTTCCTGCCCTGTTGGGTTGGAGCGGAAGTGTGGTGCAAAGCGGTTCCATGGAACCGCACATCAGCCCGGGCGATGTTGTTCTCACCTCCAAGCTTTCCGACGCCGAACCTGTTCCGGTAGGCGGGGTAGTGGCTTACCTGAGCCCAGCCGAGGCTGAGCCGGACGGAACAGAAAAAACACGGCTCCACCGGATTGTCGGCGCCAACGATGACGGCACGTACGTCACCGCCGGCGACGCCAACGTGGACGTGGACAGCACGCCCATGAGACGTGAACAAATCAGCGGCAAGGCCCGTGTCCTGGTGCCAATGATCGGCCTGCCAGGTCTATGGATGACGCACGAGACGTTCCCGCAGATCGCCATCTGGTCTGTGGGAACGCTTCTGGCTGTGGTCTGTGCCATCTATGTGGGCGGCTCAGCGGATCAACCCCAAGTACGCCGTTCCCGGCGGGAAGGCCACGAGCAGCGACAGCGGGAACCGGCACCGGCCGCCGGGCGTGGGTCAGCGGCCGCCCCGGCGCTCTGGGCCAACCCACGTATCAAGGGCATCGCGGCGTTTCTCCTCGCCGCGGTTATCGCGGTGCTGGTGATCCTCGGCGCCACGGCTGGTACGTCCGCCGCTGCCTTTACTTCAGTCACGTCCACCCCCGCGAACAGTTGGGCTGCTTCCCCGGATTGGAATCCGCCCACCGTAACGCTCGCGGACCCCGGAGCCTCGGTCAAAGACACCGTTGCCATCTCGGCCACAGCGCAGGACGCCGAGTCAGGCATCCGAAGCATCGACGTCGAGTACCTCCGCGACGGCGCAACAACCTGGACCGCCCTCTGTTCCGCCGCAACCGCTACGGTCACCTGCCAGTGGAACACCAAAGCAGTGCCCGACGGCGGCTACAGCCTCCGCGCGCGGGCTACGGATAACGCCGGGCTCGCCTCTGTCACGGCTCCTCGGACAACTACCGTGGCCAACAACCTCGTGGTGGTCCTCGCCAGTCCGGCCGAAGCAGTCCGCGGCAGCATTCCCCTGTCCACCAGCTTGTTGGGCGCGGGCAACACGCTCTACAGCGTGCGGGTTGAATACTCCTTGGCCGGGGCGAACAAGTGGAGCACCCTGTGCCTCTATGTCACTGCGCCCTATAACTGCACGTGGAACACGGCGCTCACCGCCAATGAAACCTACGATCTCCGGGCTGTTGCCGTAGCCGGCCTCACCACCACGTATTCGGCGGTGGTCACGGACATTACCGTGGACAACCAGGCTCCTGCAGTGACAATGACGGATCCGGGGACACCGCTCAGCGGGGTGCGCACACTGGCCGCGACATCCACGGATGCCCATTCCGGTGTGGCTCAGGTCAGCCTCCAGTACGCCCGGACAGGCACCAGCACGTGGGTCACTGTGTGCACAGTGACCGAGAGCCCCTATTCTTGCCGCTTCGATACCACTACGGTGGCTGACGCCAGCTACTCGTTCAGGTCCATCAGCGTGGATGCCGCGGGAAACACCACCACCTCCGCGGCGCTCAGCAGAACCGTGGACAACACGGTGGCATCGGTGTCCGTGGACGATCCCGGCGCCTACGTCACGGGTACTGTGCCGCTGACGGCCGCGGCGAACTCCACCGCGGGGGTGGCTTCTGTTCGGATCCAGGTGGCACCCGCCGGGACCTCAACGTGGAGCACGCTTTGCACCCTTGCCACGGCTCCCTACAGCTGCAGTTGGAACACCACCGCTTACACGGACGGAACGTACGATCTCCGGGCGATACTCACGGACCGGAATGGCAAGGAAACCATCTCCGCGACGGTGGCTGCCAGAAGGGTGGATAACAGCCCACTGCGGGCCGCGGACATCCGGACCACCAATGGCGGGGCCATCCAAGGAAAACTCGAAACGGGTGATTCCATGAGTTTCGTCTACAGCCAGCAGGTTAATCCGGCCACGGTTACGCCCGGTTGGGCCGGGGCGGCGCTCCCTGTGACGGTTCGATTGCGTGACGGCAACCTGTTGGGCCTGGGCAACGGCCAGGATGTCCTGGATGTGCAGCGCACCGGAAGCAGCGTCAACCTTGGATCAGTGAACCTGAAGCAGAACTACGCCAAGAACCGCAAGACGGTGGTGTTCAACGCCACCATGACCGCCACCACCGAAACAGTGGGCGGAGTGCCCCGCACGGTGGTTACCGTCGTCCTGGGTGCAGCGGCCAGTGGCGGTGCCGGTGTAAGGACGTCAGGTGCGGCGGCCACCATGGTCTGGACACCGACGTCGGCGGTTATTTCCACCGCTGGAGTTGCCTGCTCCCTGGCACCCCTCAGTGAACCAGGGGCGCTGGATCGCGACTTCTAGCGGGCCGGTTCCTAAAACATTGTGCCGCGTGTAACCCTGGCCGCCCGGCCGGAAACTATACAAGTATCCTGCAGTTCAGGGCTCTATCCATCAGGGGGAACAATCGTGCTTTCAGAGCGCGAATTGGCGTTCATCGCCATTCACAAAGACAGCTACCCATCCGTGTTCAAGTTCGTTTGCCGACGTGTTGAATCCGTTGATGTAGCTGAGGAGATCGCCGCCGACGTCTACCGCATCGTGTGGCAAAAATGGTCCGACGATTCCCACCCGGACCTGCCGTACCTCCTGACCGTTGCAAGGAACCTTGTGGGAAACGCATACCGGAGCCGCGACAGGCGGCTGGCGCTGCAGGAAAAGCTGCGGGCGACGGCGGTGCAGCGCTTTGGTGGCGACTCCGAGAACGTGGCGGTTCAGGATGCGATGGAGCGTTTGCGGGAGAAGGACCGCGACATTTTGCAGATGGCGTACTGGGACGGGTTGGGGACCGCCGATATCGCCAAGGTGCTGCAGTGCAGCGAATCGGCGGCCAAAGTCCGCCTTCACCGGGCCCGCACGGCGTTCCGCAAACATCTGCCTGCAGGGGCCAACTCGACTACACAGAAGATGGGGGTCTGAAGACAATGGATCCGATCAAGAACCAGATATCAGCGATTGACCCGCTCGCTATCGAACCAGTGGCGGAACCCAACGGTGAGGAAGCGCTCCACAAAATTCTTTCGGGCACCACGGTGTTCAGCGATAACCGCCCGCTCGCCGCGGTGACATCCTTGGAGCAGCGGAGGCGCCGCAAAGCCCGGATTGCGGGAGGACTGTTGCTCGGCGCTGCGGCCGTCACGGCAGGCGTCCTTGTTGCCTCGAGCTTCGAGACGGTCAGTTCCAATCCAATGCCCGCTGTGACACTCCCAACCTCAACGCCCACGCCCAGCGGTTCGGTCACTCCAACGCCCACGCCCACTGCGACCCCCTCGGCCAGTCCGTCGGCAACGCCCACCGTGGCTGCGCCGGTCACCACCCCGCCCGCTGCTCCTACAGTGCCGGCTGTGGCACCAACAACTGCTCCAACACCGCCGCCTGCTCCGGTGGCTACAGCGCAGACATTCACGTTCCCGGACGGACACATCTCCTTCACCTACCCCTTGGGCTGGACCGTTCGCCCGGAACAAGGGGCTTCCGACGGAGCCACCGTTTTGGACAGCACCGGTGCCGAGGTCGCCTTCGTATCCAGTGGCTTCTATGGCGACGGCACCGGAGGGCCCGTGACCAGGACCGTCTACGATCGCGCAGTGGTTCCTGGTCTCACGGACACGTCCGGCAACTCCGTGGAGTTCGGCTTCGCTGCCAACCAAGCCACTTATGTGCCTTACGGAGCGCCTGCAGGCACCGCACCCGTGCTGGATCCGCCCAGCTACTTCATGGATCTGCGGATTCCCTCCCAGCTCCAATCCGGAGAGACGGGCTCGGGGTCCAACCAAGTCAAGATGCCCAACGGGTACATGTCCGCGCGCGTCATCTTTGACCTCAACAAGCAGCCAGCCTTCGCAACCCCGGAAGCGGCCAAGGCCTGGATGAGCACCACGCAGTACGCCCAGCTGAAGTCCATGCTCCTCAGCGTGAGCTACAAATAACCCCATCTAGGTAGCAGTTGAGGTCGTTCTGAGAGCTGAGAACGACCTCAACTGCTACCTAGTTGGGATGGGGGGCGGAACTCACTGTGCTTTTGCATGGGAAAATTCGTGAACGCTATGCACTTGTCCATAACGATTGAGGCGGGAGTTTCATAGGGTTGAGGAGATCTGCTTCACATAGCGCCCCCGATCTACCCAAGGATGAGTTTCAACGATGAAGAGCATCGCCCTCCTGCGCGAACGAGCCACCCGCGTCATGCCTACCGGTTCCCACTGCCCGGCATCGGGCCTGTGGAGCCCGGACACCGATCCTGATGCCGTCCAGGTTTTCGCGGAAGGCCACGTCCTGCCGGCCCACGAGGGCGTGCCCACCGTATGGCGGCGCCGCACTGCCGCTGACGTGTCGGCATGACCAGCACCATCCTCAACAGGCCCGCCGATTACCGCCACGTTCCGGCTGCTGAGTGGACCGAGCTCAACTCCGGCGATCCAGTGTGGATTTACGACGTCGCATGGGGCGCCGGCACTGGCCGCGTTGATGATGTGTCGAAGCACCAGGAGTTGCTCTGGGTGGTCCTGGAACCAACAGGCCGCCGACTGATCTGCGGAACCGACGACGTCGAGGTCTGGACCGCCTGAAAAGACTCGCCGAGGTGGCATTTAATACCAATGTCTGAGCGGATCATACGTATTAAATGCCATCTCGGCGGTAATTAAACGGCGGGAATCAGCACGCTGGGCGAGCCCGTTTCCACCCGGCTGACGGGGCCCTCCGGCAGACCGGTTGTGGGGTCAATCCTGAAACTCACGACGTCGTTGGACCGCTCATGCGCCACGTACAGCCAGCCTTCGCGGACCAAGTGGTGGCGCGGCCACTCGCCGCCGCACGGCACCTCCCCGACGGGTTGCACGTCAGTCCCGCCAGCGGACACCTTCAGCACGCAGATGCGGTCGGATCCACGCACACCTACATACGCGAAACCGCCGTCCGCAGACAACGCAATCTCCGCACCGGAGTCGCCGTCCTTGGCCCCTGTGGCACTCGCCGCAACCAAGGATGCCAGCACATAAGCGCCGTCCGGTTCCATCCGGACCGCGGCTACTTCCACCGAGTATTCGGTGTTCACCAAGACAGTTCCGCTGTGATGCCATGCCATGTGCCGTGGCCCGGAACCCTCGGGGAGGATCACGTGGTGATCCGGCTTCAGCCCTTCACCCGGCGCGTACTGCCACACACGGACCAGGTCATGCCCCAGGTCCGTGGTCATGACGCGGCCATCGGGCAGCATCAGGCTTGAGTGCGCACGGCTTGGCCGCGGCTCGTCCGGAGACGTCGCACTGTGGGGATCGACGGCGGCTGCCGCACTGGTGCGCGAGGTGATGGCGCCGTCGTGGTCCAGTTCGTACAGGATGACCTGACCATCGCCCCAACACGTGGCAACAATAAATCGTCCCAGCGGATCGGCGGCCACGTGGCAGGTCGCCTCACCCGCCGGCCACGGATCGCCGAAGGCCTCCAGTTCAGCGTCGCCCGTCTGGCGATACGCACGCACGGTCTTGCCTTCTTCTGCAACGGCGTAGACCACCGGGAGCGTTGGGTGCAGTGCAAGGAACGACGGCGAATTGGCATGGACGGCCAAGCCGAGGGAGCTCAGTTGACCGTCGTCGTCCGCGGCAAGGGCCGTGATGCCCTCGCCGTTCCCATCCCTGTCAGCGGTGTAGCAGCCAACCCAGATCAGTGCCGCCACAGTCAGTGCCCCTGAACGTCGGAGTCAACGCCTGCGTCAGGCCCGCCGTCGAGCGTTTGCAGTTTGGCGAGATCCTCCTGGTCCAGTTCGAAGTCGAAGACATTCAGGTTCTCCTTCATGCGCTGCGGATTCGCGGTTTTGGGTATGGCCACCAAGCCTTGCTGGATGTGCCATCGGAGCACCACTTGGCCCGGCGTCTTTCCGTACTTCTCGCCAATGCCGGCAAGTACCGGAGCGTTCAACAGATCGCTGCTGGCACCCAGTGGACTGTAGGACTCCGTGACGATGCCATTCGCTTCGTTGAAAGCCCTGGCAGCAGACCGCGGGATGGACGGGCTGACCTGAATCTGGTTGATGGCCGGAACCACATCCGTTTCGCGCAACAGTTGGTCCAGGTGGGCCGGCTTGAAGTTGGAAACCCCGATGGAGCGCGCCCTGCCCGAGGCCTGCAATTCCTCGAAAGTCTTCCACGTGGACACAAACTCACCGCGGCGGGGGAGGGGCCAGTGGATCAGCAACAGGTCAACATACTCCAGCCCCAAGCGCTCCAAGGACCCATCCAGTCCGGCAACGGCCTTGCCTGAACCCTGGAATTCGCCGTCCAGCTTGGTGGTGATGAAGAGCTCTTCGCGATTCACCCCGCAGGTACGGATGCCGTTGCCCACGCCCGACTCATTGCCGTACTTCTTTGCGGTGTCCACGTGCCGGTAACCATGCGACACAGCCTCCACCACGGCATCGGCAACCTGGGCATCATTCAACGGCCACGTACCTAGTCCCAGTTGCGGGATCTTATGGCCGTCGTTGAGTTCAATGAGCGGGGCAAATGTCATGGGCGCACATTCCTTTCGTAAAGCCGATCGCATAGCTCCATATAGTCCTCTTTAACCACCTGGAGCTCAGGATGCTGATCATGCCATGCCACGATCTCCCGCGCACCGTCCGCGAACGGAATCGTGGCCACGTAGTCAGGGACCAGCGCCTTGATTTTGGAGTTGTCGAACACCACGGAGTGCGAGCGGTCGCCCAGCAGATTGGGGCCGAGCTCAGGACTGTGGGCTGCGATGGTCTCCGAGGAAACGTGGAACAACTCAGGCTCGTCCACCCCGGCCGCCCGGGCAAACAGGCGGTAGATCTGATTCCAAGGAAGGAACTCGTCAGAGGTGATGGTGTAGCTCTCACCCACAGCCTGCGGCCGGCCCAGCAGAGCAACGAAGGCTTTGGCAAAGTCCCGGCTGTGAGTCAACGTCCACAACGAGGTACCGTCGCCGTGCACCATGATCGGCATCCCGGCACGCATCCGGTGGATGTCCGTCCACCCGCCCACCATCGCAATCTTGGTCCGATCATAGGTGTGGGACGGCCGGACCACGGTCACCGGGAAGTCCAGCTCACGGTAAGCCCCGAACAAAAGCTCCTCGCAGGCGATCTTGTCCCGCGAGTACTGCCAGAACGGGTTCTTCAACGGGGTCGATTCCCGGATCGGCAGTGTTGTGGGCGGCTTCTGGTACGCCGAAGCTGAACTGATGAAGACGTACTGACCTGTGCGCCCGCGGAACAATTCCACGCCGGCCCGCGCCTGATCCGGGGTGTAGGAGATAAAGTCCGCAACGGCGTCGAACTCTCTTCCTTGAAGTACCTCCTGCGCGGCTGCGGCGTCGCGGATGTCCGCATGGAGGACCTCGGCGCCATCCGGGACAGGCCGCCCGGCTGACCGTCCCCTGGTGAGGATGGTCAGCCGGTGGCCCAGTGCGACGGCGCGTTCAGCCGCCGCCGCACTGATGACCCCGGTCCCGCCGATGAACAGGATGGTCCGTGGCGAGACGGTGTCCGCTGCTTTTCCAAAGCTGCCGGAGAGGAGGGTGCTCACCAGGCGTAGTCTTCGGGAGCCGGGCGGTGGCCCGGGAAGATGTCGTCGAGCCGCTTGAGGGCATCCTCATTAAGGGACACGTCCAGTGCGCGGATGGCAGCGTCCAACTGCTCCTGGGTACGCGGCCCAACAATCGGAGCAGTCACTGCAGGCTGGTGGAGCAACCAGGCAAGTGCCACGTCGCCGGGCTTGTGGCCAAGTTCGTCCGCGAAATCCTCATACTGACGGATCTGGTCCTCGTGCTTGCGGAGCGTCTCCAAGGCGCGGCCCTCAGCGCGCCGGACTCCCTGCTCTTCCTTCTTCAGCACGCCACCCAACAGCCCGCCCTGAAGCGGAGACCACGGAATGAGGCCCAATCCGTAGTTCTGCGCGGCCGGGATGACCTCGAGCTCCACTTCACGCCGGAACAGGTTGTAGATGGACTGCTCGCTGACCAGCCCGGTGTAGTTGCGTTTGCGGGCGGCATCCTGCGCTTGGGCAATGTGCCAGCCGGCAAAGTTGCTGCTGCCCGAGTACAGGATCTTGCCCTGCTGGACGCCAACCTCGATTGCCTGCCAAATCTCATCCCACGGCGTATCGCGATCGATGTGGTGGAACTGGTAGATGTCGATGTAATCCGTCTGCAGCCGCTTCAGGCTTGCATCCAGTGCCCGTCGGATATTCAGTGCCGACAATTTGGACTCGTTGGGACGGTCCGTCATGGTGCCGTACAGCTTGGTGGCCAGGACGGTCCGCTCGCGGCGCTCGCCGCCCTTCGCGAACCAGCGGCCGATGATTTCCTCGGTCCAGCCGCGGTGCTCGGTGCCACCATAGACGTTGGCGGTGTCAAAGAAATTAATGCCGGATTCCAGTGCGGAATCCATGATGGAGTGTGCAGTTGCCTCGTCGGTTTGCGGGCCGAAGTTCATGGTGCCCAGGCAAAGACGGGAAACTTTCAGGCCGGAACGGCCCAGGTGGGTGTACTGCATGTGGTTGAGTCCTTTGCTTGTTCGTGGGGCTTTAGAGCTGGGTAAAAGCTGCGACGGCGGGATCGGAACCGATGCGGGCGCCGGCCTCGAGCGCCGTGATGGCCGCCAGTTCGGATTCGGTGAGAGTGAGGTCAGCTGCGCCGAAGTTCTCGCGCATCCTCTTCGAGTCCGCGGACTTGGGGATCACGATGGTCCCCTGAGCGAGGTGCCAGGCCAGGATCACTTGTGCAGGAGTAGTGCCGTGGGCGGCGGCCACCAGGGCCACTTGCTCCGCGTTCAGATCCTTACCCTGCCCCAACGGGCTGTAAGCCTCCACGGCGATGCCCAGGTCACGGCACTTGTTGGCCAGCTCGGCCTGCTGGAACGTCGGGTGGACTTCGATCTGGTTGACGGCCGGCACCACCTCCGCTTCCTTGAGCAGCGTGTCCACGTGGTCCTGAAGGAAGTTGGAGATGCCGATGGCTCGGATCTGCTTGTCCTGGTGCAGCTTCTCCATCTCCTTCCACGCCTGGGTGAAAAGGCCCTGTGACGGGACGGGCCAGTGGATGAGGTACAAGTCAATGACCTCCAGGCCCAAGGCGTCCCTGCTGCGCTGGAAAGCGTCATGGGCCTCGCCCTGCTCACCGTTGCGGAGCTTGGTGGTGATGAAGAGTTCTTCCCGCGGAATGCCTGAGGCCGCGATTGCAGCGCCGACCCCGGCCTCGTTGCGGTACGCAGCCGCGGTATCGATGTGGCGGTAGCCGGCTTCCAAGGCATCTTCCACCACCTTCTGCGTTTCCTCGGCAGGTACTTGGAAGACACCGAATCCAAGCTGGGGGATGGTGACACCGTTATTCAATGTCAGCTCTGGCATGACGGTCTCCTTCGACGGGATGGCTTTGTCCGGGGCGCTCCACGCTTTCGTGACTCAGAAAGCGTTTTCGGAGGCTCTGTACCGAGCCTATTCACTTTTGGCGGCAGAGTCAGCAACCCAGCGTGATCCTGTTTTTCCTAGGTCTGGTAGTCCTACCCACAACGGTGGCCTTTCACACGCCTCGAACGGCAGAATGGGCAGATGGGTCAAAGCGCCGAGTTCGGTAAATTCCTCAAAATCATGCGTGCCCGCCTCTCACCCGAGGACGCCGGAGCGCAGGAGAACAGTGGTGCCCGCAGGGTACCCGGACTCCGCCGCGAAGAGGTAGCCCGGCTCTCCGGAGTGAGCACCGACTACTACACACGATTGGAGCAGGGCCGCAACATCCACCCGTCCAAGGCTGTCCTCGACTCCGTGGCCCGGGCACTACGCCTGGACGCGGGGGAACAGGCACACATGATGGACCTGCTGGAGCACTGCGCCAGTTCCGCAGGCAGTGCCGGCCTGGCACAAAACGCGGTTCAAAAGGTGAGGCCAGCACTCCGGCAGTTGCTCGACGCCGTGGGTGATGTTCCGGCCATGGTGTTGGGGCGGCGTGCGGATGTGCTGGCCGGAAACCGAATGGCCCACCTGCTGTTCACCGATTTCGCATCGCTTCCCGCCCCGGAGCGCAACCTGACGCGATGGATCATCCTGGACCCCCTGGCCGGGGCTCTGTTCAGGGATTGGAAGACCGTGGCTGCGGAAGCTGTGGGTGCCCTGCGCATGGACGTGGGCCGCCACCCCAACGATCCCCAGACCAATCAACTGGTGGGTGAACTCGCCGTCCACAGCGAACACTTCCGTCAATGGTGGGCCGGCCATAGGGTTGCCACCCGATCCGCGGGCACCGTCCGGTTGCACCATCCGGTAGTGGGGGACCTTGAACTGAACTTTGAAACCCTCAGTCTCCCGGACGACCCCGACCAGCTGCTGAGGATCTATTCCGCGAAGGCCGGCTCGCCGTCGTCGGACGCTTTGACGCTGTTGAACTTCGGCGACGTCAGCGCCCAAGTCCCCGAACCCGAACCCGCCAGCCGAGAGGACAGTTAATGCCAATGTTCCGCGGGAACACTGGCATTAACTGGCAACTCGCGTAGAGGGTCGATCAGCGCTCCAAGCGGAACCCGAGTTTGATGGTGACCTGCCAGTCGGCTACTGCGCCGTCCTCAAGGTGGCCGCGGATTTCCTTGACCTCAAACCAGTCCAGGTTCCGCAGGGTCTCGGAGGCCGTTGCGATGCCGTTCTTGATTGCGTCGTCAACGCCTACGGTGGAAGTTCCTACAATTTCGGAAACGCTATATGTGTGGCCGGCCATGGTGCTCCTCATCAACGTCATACGAATCTCTGGACAAGAAAATCAGGCCCGCCAGGCAGGCCGTCCATGCAGACTAGCCCACGGATCACCGTGCGGCCAGAGGCTGCGCGGGCCTAGCTCTCGCGCCAGTGGTTACTGGTGATGTGTGAGCCCGCCTGCGGCCCCATCTGCAGCATTCCGCCGTCAACCGCCCATGAAGCGCCGTTGACGTAGCTGGATTCCGGTGATGCCAGAAAGGCGATGACAGCTGCGACTTCACGGGCATCGCCGGGTCGCCCCACCGGAATGCCGGGCCGATCCTTCTGCCTGGGGTCCTGGTCTTCCTGGCCTGTCATGGGAGTGGCTATTTCGCCCGGTGCCACGCTGTTGGCCGTGATGCCGTACTCAGCGAGTTCCAAGGCCATGGTCTTGATGAGGCCACCCAGGCCATGCTTCGATGCGTCGTATGCCGACGCCCCCACCCTGGGCTGGAATTCGTGGACACTGGTGACGGCGATGATGCGGCCACCACGGCCGGCCTTCACCATGTGTTTGGCAGCGGCCTGCATTGCCACGAAAGCACCGTTGAGATTGGTGTTCACGGTGGACATCCACGTGTCGTAGTCGAGTTCCAGGAATTTGGTGCCGTCGCCGGTTCCGGAGTTGTTGACGAACACATCCACGCCGCCGAGTTCTTCAGCGAGCCGGTCCACGGCCGACGCCGTACCCCGCGCATCTGTGGTGTCGAGGTGGCGAACTACGGCCTTTCGCCCCAGCCCGCGGACTTCCTCCGCAGTTTTCCCGGCGCCCTCCTCATCCGAGTGCCACGTGATGCCAACGTCCATGCCTGCTGCGGCCAAGGCCACCGCTGTAGCCCGCCCGATGCCTGAATCCGATCCTGTGACGATAGCGGTCTGCGGGGAAAATGATGCGTCGCTCATGGTCTCGCCTTTCGGTCGTGTGATCGTTCCGATGCTTTACCCCTACCCAGTGAATCCAGCCGTAAACACTCCCGATCCAAAAGGATCAACCCGGCGGATGGTGATGGAGTGTAGATTTCTAGCAGCAGCACCCAGTGAATCCCCACAACCAGGAGTACACATGTCAGAAGTTATTGTGGTCGGCGTTGACAGCAGCGAGACGGCCAAGCGCGCAGCAGTGGCAGCAGCGAAGCTTGCCACCGCACTCGGCGCCGAACTGCACGTGATCAGCGGCTTCTCCGATGACCGCGTCGAGGAATTCGGCAGCGGCAGCGACCGCATCACCGTCTCCTCGGCGGACTCCGCTGAATACGTGGCCCGCAAGGTCTCCGAAGAACTGGACGTCCCGGCCGGCAACATCAAGTACTTCGCCGCCCGCGGTACTCCGGCCAACGCCCTGATCAACTACGCCGAGACCAACAACGCCTCGCTGATCGTTGTGGGCAACAAGCGCATGAAGGGCCTCGGGCGCGTCCTGGGCAGCATCGCCAACAGCGTGGCGCACGGCGCTCCGTGCGACGTGTACATCGTGAACACGGACGTGGACGCATAACCAACCCATGTAGGTAGCAGCACAGGCCGTTATGAGGGCTCAGAACGGCCTGTGCTGCTACTCAGTTGGGTTACCCCGACGTGCCGTTCAGCACCACCACGTTGGAACGGCTCACTCCGCTGCCCGTGACCAGCAGGACATGCCCGGACTGAGGGGCATCGGACGTGACGGTGAGGTCCCGCACGGTGGAACCGTCCGCAGCCACCAGCAAGGTAACGCCTTCGCTGTTGCTCAGGATCACATCCTCCGCATTTCCCGTTGCCCCGGCCAGGGTGATGTTCCGGCGGTCACCCCAGATAACCGAGGGCTCGTGGTAAATCCCTGGTTGCAGCAGCACTGTGACAGCACGTGGGTTATTCGCAGGGATTGCGCCAATGGCCGCCCGGATGCTGGCAAAATCGCCTGTTCCGTCCAATGCCACGGTGATGACGTCCCGAAGCGCCGGCTCGGTCCCGCCCAACGGTCCTCCGAAAGCACGTACCAGCGCCGGAACTGCCTTGGCGGGCGTCAGGTCATAGGAGTAGGGGACGTCGAACGCGATGCCCCGTTCCTGGCCGGTGTTCCCGGTGCACTCCTCAAATACGTTATTGCGGGCCACCAGCGCACCGCCGGGCCCCTGGTGGTGAAGGGGGTTCCGGACATCCCGGAAGTAGTTTCCTTCCACCAGCAGCAAGGCAGCGTTCCGCCCGAGCATGCCGTAACTGGAGACGTTCTCGAGGTAATTGCTGTAGACGTGCGAAGCCGCTGTGTTGTCCAGGCTGGCGTTGCGCTGGTGCGTGTTCCGGATCCAGTTGTGATGCAGCGTCACCCGGGTGACCACGTTCTGCGTCCAGCCCTCTCCAAGGGCCTTGTTGTGATCTGAAAAGACGTTCCAGGACAGCGTGACGTTGTCGCAGTCCTTGCGGATATCCACCAGGCCGTCGCCCAGCCGGGTGAAATGCATATGGTCCACCCAGACGTGTGTGGAGGTGTCCATCTGGATCCCGTCCCTGTCATTGTCAGGCCGTTTCCCCACAAAGTCCCCGGGAATATAGGAGTCCCGGAGCGTGAAGTTTCGGAACACGACGTTGGCGACATTGACCAGTTTGAAACCCGCATTGACTACCGCGGCCCCTGTGCCTGCGCCGAGGAAGGACTTGTTGGAGGTCACCGTCAATTTCTGGTACTCCGCGAACACCAGTTCGCCGTGCACGATCACCACCAGCGGCTCGGCACTTTTCGCGAAAGCCCGGAGTTGTTCCGGCGTTCTGGCGTGGACCAGTGTGCCGCCCGCTCCACCAGTGGTACCGTCGCGGCCGTGGGATGCGACGCCGGCGAAACCCTCGGGTGCCGACGTCCAGGAACCACCGCTCCCGCGGTTCACCGGCAGCCTCGCTTCGTCCCAACCGTGGGGATCGACGCCGGATGGGGAACCATCAGTGGCCGGCGCCGCCATGGCCGGGGTGAAGAGGCCGGTGGAGGCCAGGGTGCCAGCTGCGAGTCCAGCGGTCAGGAGGGTCCGGCGTCGGATGTTACCTTTTTGTGAGTCCGCCATCTCAAGCACCTGCCGCCGGGGTCCAGTCACCGAGGAACGTGTCCTTGGTAAATTTCAGGGCCTCTTCCGGAGTGAGCTGGGGGTGGAACTCGTTGATGTATGCGCCGGGCCCGGTGTTGTTGTACTCAGCGAAGCGGCCTTCCGTCCAAGCATGCCCACTCATGTCTGACCAGCCCTGCTTGGCGATGTGGTTGCCCAGGTTCGAGTCCCGGATGACGGCCATGGGGTGCGCGTTGGGGTCGCTGCTGGCAAACCATGGGCGTCCCAAACTGACGGTCCCGGGTGCAGCGTCAGAGGTCAGGGTGCTGTTCACGATCAGGAAGCCGTAAGGGTTGGAGTCCTTGGTGCTGGGTGCCACGATGTAACCGTTGTTCGTGTCGCTGCCGCGGTCCAGCGAATGGATGGTGCAGCCGTCAAACACCGCTGTGCCGCGGCCGTAGAGGAAGTCCACGTCACCTTCGATGTAGCAGTTTTTCAAGTAGGTGCGGGCGGTCGCGTCACGGCCGGTGGTGTCCGCGAGGTAGGTGTCCTGGTTGCCGAGGAACCTGGTGTTGTCGAAGGTGACCTTGTCCGCCACCGTCCGCACGGCGAGGGCCTGGCTACCGCCGTTAACGGCCTCGTCATACGCGTTTTCCACTGTGAGGTTCCGGACCGTGGTGTTTTCCGCCAGGACGTTAAGGGTGGCACTTCCGGCCGCACCCCAGGTTCCGCCGAAGAACTTGGCGCCGTTGGCCGGGGTGTCGTAGGAAATGACGACGTCGGCCGGGTTGGCTGTTGCTCCCTGCAGCGTCACGTTGGGCCGGTCGGCCCAGACATTCACCGCTTCCCGGTAGAAACCGGGCTTGATGGTGATGGTCCGGGGTTGTGTGTTGCCCACGGGAATCGAGCCGATGGCCGCCTGTACGCTGCCGAATTCGCCGGTGCCGTCCAGCGCGACCGTGACCTCCGCCGTCGTGTTCGGTGCTTTGTTTTCGCGAGGCCCGGCGCTGGTGGAGACCACGCCAGGGACCGTGGCGGCGTTGTCCTTGGAATAGGCGTAGAACTGTGTGGGGTCGAAGGCGCTGCCGACGTTGTCCTTGCGGCCGCGGGTGGAATCGAAAATGTTGTCACGGTTGACGATTTCCGTGGCAGGGTCCTTGGCCACCACGGGATCGGCAACCGCGGTGAAGTAGTTGCCCTCCAGGACCACCTTGGCGGCGTTGCGGCCCATCATTCCGTACTGGCCAACGTCCTGCAGGTAGTTGTTGTAGATGTGCGCGGCAGCAGTGTTGTCCAGGCTGAAGTTTCGTTGGACGGTGTTGCGGATCCAGTTGTGATGGATGGTCATTTTGGTGACTGCGTTGCTGGTCCAGCCAACGCCCAGGGCTTTGTTGTTGTCCGCGAACACGTTCCACGAGTAGGTCAGGTAGTCCGAGTCCTTGCGGGTATCGATCATGCCGTCGCCCATGCGCTCGAACTTCATGTGGTCCACCCAGACATGGTGCGAGGTATCGAGTTGGATGCCATCACGATCGTTGTCCGGGCGTTTGCCGTCCCAGTCGCCGGGAATGTAGGAATCACGGACGGTGAAGTTCCGGAAGATCACGTTGGACACGTTGATGAGTTTGAAGCCGGCGTTGACCAGTTCCACTCCCGCGCCCGTGCCGATGAAGCTCTTGTTCGATGCGACCGGAATCTTGACGTAGTCCTGGGCCGTGATGCTGCCCTTGAGGAAGATCACCAGCGGCTCCTCGGCCGCGGCATAGGCTGTGAGTTCCTCCAGCGAGGACACGCTCACGTGCCTCCCCGCCTGGCCTCCGGTGGTGCCCTCAAGCCCGTTGCCGGGAAGGGACGCGAAACCGTCCGGCCGCTGTTTCCACAGGGCCGCCGCTTCCGCCGTTGATTCTGTGCCGCTGTGGATGGGTTCCGCCCTGGCGGGCACAGCGGTAAGGCTTCCAAGAATGACGACGGCGGTGGCCGCGCCGAGCAGGCGTCGCAGGCGCATGCAAAACTCCTTTGTCTTGTCTTGTCTTGTCTTGTCTTGTCTTGTCTGGTTGGTGTTGCTCTGGGGTTAAGGGGCTACTTGAGTCCGGTGGTGGCAATGCCGTTGATCAGGTACTTCTGCCCTGCAATGAAGAAGCCGATGATGGGGGCGATGGACACCACTGACATGGCGAACATGGGCCCCCACATGCTTTGTCCTTCCGAGTCCATGAAGGCGCGAAGGGCCAAGGGAACGGTGTAGAGGTCCTGGTTCTGGATGTAGAGCAGCGGACCGAAGAACTCGTTCCATGTGGAGATGAACGTGAAAATAGCCGTGGTGGCCATGGCCGGCACGCAGAGGGGCAGAATGACCCGGATGAAAGTACGGAACGGGCCACAGCCGTCAATCTGGGCGGCGTCGTCCAATTCCTTGGGCAGCGACTTCATGAATTGCACCATGAGGAAGATAAAGAAGGCATTGGTGGCCATGAAGTTGGGGACGATCAGCGGCAGGTAGGTGTCCAGCCAGCCGAGCTGGGAGAAGATGATGTACTGCGGAACCAGAAGAACGTGGCCCGGCAGCATGAGTGTTCCCAGCATGAGGGCGAAGAACAGCTTCCGCCCGGTGAACTCCATCCGCGCGAAGGCGTACGCGGCCAGGGCACAGGAGAAGATGTTGCCGACGATGGAGAAAATCACCACGATCATGGAGTTGATCAGGTAAACGTGGAACGGCTGGTCCAGCGCGGTCCAGCCCTGGGCGTAGTTGGAGAAGTCCCAGTTTTCGGGCCAGAGCCCCAGCTGCCTGAAAATATCGTTGCTGGGCTTCATTGAGCTGGAGATCAGCCACATCAACGGGTAGAGCATCACCAGCCCCACCAGGCAGAGAATCAGATGCCGTGAGAAGCGGGACACCGGGGTTCCCGTCAGGGCGTCTTCGGGTTGATCCTGCTTGGCCAGCTTGCGCTTGAGAGGTAAATCAAGGAGTGCCATGGGGTTGCCTTAATTGTCGTAGAAGACCCAGAACTTGGATGCGATGAAATTGATGGCCGTGAAAATCGCGATGATCATCAACAGCAGCCAGGCCATGGCCGAGGCATACCCCATCTCGAACTCGGTGAAGCCCTTCTGGTACAGGTACAGGTTGTAAAACAGCGTGGAATCCGCCGGGCCCCCGGTACCTCCGCTCATCACATAGCCCTGGGTGAACGTCTGAAACGAGCCGATGAGCTGCATGATGAGGTTGAAGAAAATAATGGGGCTGATGAGGGGCAGCGTGATGCTGCGGAACTGCCGCCACCTGGACGCCCCGTCAATCGAGGCAGCTTCGTAGTACATCCCGGGGACCTGCCGCAGTCCGGCAAGGAAGATCACCATGGGGGAGCCGAACGTCCAAACGTTCAGCACAATGAGTGTGCTGAGGGAGAACTGGGGGTCAGTGACCCATGCGGGGCCTTGGATTCCGAAGATGCCCAGGAAGCCGTTGACGATTCCGTCGTTGCCGAAGATGTAGCGCCACAGCATCACGATTGCCACGCTGCCACCCAGCAGGGAGGGCAGGTAGTAAACAGAGCGGTAGATCGAGAGGCCCTGAAGTCCCCGGTTCAGAACCAGTGCAACCAGCAGGGCAACAGCCAGGGAGATCGGCACTGACACGAAGGTGTAAATGAAGGTGACCTTCAGCGACTGAATGAGCCGTGGGTCCTCGAACATGGCCTGAAAGTTGGCAAGACCCACAAAGTTGGGCTCAGTGAAGAGGTTGTAGTCCGTAAAGGCCAGGTACAGCGAGGCAAAGAACGGGATGACGGTGAACAACATCCCCAGGAACCACGGGAGAAGGAAAAGGTATCCAGAGCGCTGCTTCCTGCGCCGGGACGGGCGGATGCGCGGCGTGCCGCCTGCCGCGGCTGGCGCCGGAGCTCCGGGCGGCTGCTTGGTCAGAACTGTCATGGCGCCAAGACCCCCTCGGAAGTAGCTGCGGGCCTACTTGTTGATTGCTGCATTGCTCTTCTCCATGAAGGTCTTCGCCGCATCCGCGGGGCTGATCCGGCCGAACTCCACTTCAGTGGTGAGCTGCTTGAGGGTATCGGCTACAACGCTTGCGCCTTTCGGATATACGTAGGCGGGCGGCAAGTCGTCTTCCTGGATGGCGGCCATCAGGTCCACGAACGTCTTGTCATCCGCGCTCAGCTTGGGGGTGATGGAATCGGCCACCGCCGGGTTGATGGGGACGCCGCGCTGGGTGAGGACCTCCGCGGCCCCTTCAGCGTCGTTCGTCAGGAAGTCCACCAGTTTGGCCGCTTCCTTGGGGTGCTTGGACTTGGCCGCGATGGACCACAGCATGGTGGGGTCGGCGGAGTAGCCACGGCGCTCGCCGCTGGTTTCCCCCGGGATGCGTAGCAGGACAACCTCACCCTCAACGGCCTCGTTGTACCCACGGAAGTTGTTGATGGGGATGATCTGCGAAGCGACCGTGCCCTTCGCGAGGTAGGACTGCGCCGGAGAACCGCCAATTTGCTCAAAGAACCCTGCGGGCGGATAGCCGCCGGCTTTGCGGAGGTCCACGCTGTACTGGAACCAGTCCTCGATGGTCTTCTCGCTGACGCCGAGCTTGTTGTCCTTGGTGTAGAAATCCTCACCGCGTTGGCGCGCGAGCATGATGGGTCCCGTTTCCGTGGCGACGTCGTAGCCAGCTCCGTAGACTTTCCCGCCGGTTTTCTGCGTGACTTCGGTGGCGAACTTGGCGTAGTCCTCCCAGCTCCAGGTCTTGTCGTCAGGGATGGTGACGCCAGCCTGGTCCGTGATGGTCTTGTTGACCACCATGCCGATGGTGGTCACGCCGGTAGCGAGGCCGTAGAGCTTGCCGTCAACCTCACCACGGCTGAGGGTGGTTTCCGGGACCTTGTCCAAGTTCAGCTCCGGGAATGACTTGAGGTCCGCGAGGGTGCCACGCTGTGCGTACTCAAGGAGACTGCGGTTGGCCATGGCCAGGACGTCCGGCGGGTTGCCGCCGGCAAAGCGGGTTGCGAGCTTATCGGCGTAGGGTGCGCTGTCCTGGTACTCGGTCTTGACGGTGATGCCCGGGTTCTTCTTCTCAAAGATCCGCAGGGCAGCTTCGGTCATTTTGGCCCGGTTGGCGTCGCCCCAGAAGACGAAGTTCAGTTCCACGTTGCCGCCGCCGCTGCCGGAGGACGTTGCGCCTCCACCTCCACAGGCGCTGATCGTCAGTCCTGCCGCCACCATCGCGGCTCCCAGGACAAGCCTGCGCGATATGGGAGTGTTTGCTGTCTTCTTCATTGAATGACGCCTTTCTGGTGCCCGATCTAGGGACGTAAATACAGGGTTTTCAAGCATTCCCGGCAGAAACTTTCTGAAGTTCTACGAGTTTTTGGCGAGGCAACGGCCCCCACTGAGGCCAAAACGAGGAGAAAAAATACTGAGTAAACGATTTCTAGCAATAATTCACTGTGACTGTCAACACATCATCGCCGTTATGCGGAAAGTTTTATCGAGAAACTTTCGCAAAGAGTTGCCGAGTTCTTTCTGTTCTGTTTATGCTGAACCCACGCAACCGCGCTGCCATCACCAGCGCACTCACCGCAAGGAGGCCCAATGGGCAGTTTCCAGCTCCACGGCGCAACCGTGGCGCGGGTCAACAGTGGCGTTGACCTGGCAACGGTGCTGGCTCCCAGGCCCTACCTGCACCCCGTCCACACTTTGGCCGGCGCGCCCCTTACGGAAGCCGGTCCAGACGACCACCCGCACCACTTGGGCCTCTCGCTCGCGTTCTCGGACGTGAACGGAAGCAACTTCTGGGGCGGATCCACCTACACCGGGCACGGCCCTGCCCTTCTGGCCAATCACGGCCGTCAAGTCACCTCCGGGTGGAGCCACCAACCCGGGCAGGCGAGCGGGACTGTCACGTGGATGGACATGGGTGGGCAGGAACTGGCCAGGGAACAGCGGAGCTACACCTGCCAGGACCACCCGGACCCCAATTCCTGGAGCCTGGCCTTTGACTCCTTGATTGAGCCCGCAGGTGACGTGGAGCAATTGTGGGTCTCGTCGTCGGCGGTCAAGGGACGCGAAGGCGCCGGTTACGGCGGAATCTTCTGGCGCTTCCCCGCCGGGGACGGCCCGGCGGGCGTGCTGTGCTCGCAGGGCACCGGAACGGAAACGGCCCACGGCTCGCTCTCCCCGTGGCTCGTGGTGACCACCCGGCAGCAAGGCCGCCACGTTAGCGTCGTCCTCGCGCAAAACCCCGCCGAACTTCATCCTTGGTTTGTCCGCACTGAGGGATACGTCGGTGCCGGACCCGCGGTTGCGTGGAGCGAGGCCGCCCTGGTGGACCGGGACAGGCCACTCAAACTCAGCCTCCACGCCGTCATCCACGACGGCCACATATCCAGCAGCCACCACGTGGAAGAACTCCTTCTCCAGCACTTCAGCAGCTCTCCGGACAGGACACCATGACAAATATGGGAAATCGACACCGCATCCCCGTCTACAACAACCCCATCCTCAACGGCGACTGGCCGGACCCGGATGCAGTCCAGGTTGAGGGCATCTACTACCTCATCGCCTCCAGCTTCAACCGGGTGCCCGGGCTCCCGGTGCTTCGCTCCAGCAACCTGGTGGATTGGGAGCACGCCGGCCACGCACTCCCGGAACTGCCTCAAACGAACCACTATTCGCTGGTGAGGCACGGAAGTGGCGTGTGGGCTCCGGCGCTGCGTCACCACGATGGCAAGTTCTGGATCTTCTATCCGGACCCGGACCACGGCATTTTTGTGCTCAGCGCAGAGCAGGCGGAAGGACCGTGGAGCGCGCCCCACCTCCTCTATGCCGGCCGAGGCCTCATTGACCCCTGCCCCCTGTGGGATGAGGACGGCACCGCATATTTGGTCCACGGTTGGGCCAAGAGCAGGATCGGGGTCAAGAACCGGCTCACGGTACATCGGATGAGCCCGGACGCCTCCCGGCTCCTGGATCACGGCACCCACGTCATCAACGGCGAGGAGCTTCCGGGGTTCACCACCCTGGAGGGTCCCAAGTTCTACAAGCGCGACGGCTGGTACTGGATCTTTGCTCCGGCAGGCGGTGTTGCCACCGGATGGCAGTCGGTGTTCCGCTCGCGCTCGCCTTTTGGACCCTACGAAGAACGGCGCGTCCTGGGGCAGGGCGATTCGCCGGTGAACGGCCCGCATCAAGGCGCCTGGGTCACCACTCCCGACGGCGAAGACTGGTTCCTGCACTTCCAGGACCGGGGGGCGTACGGCCGGGTTGTTCATCTCCAGCCGATGGGTTGGGGCGAAGACGGCTGGCCGTGGATGGGCAAAACAGCGGACGACGGCGGACCGGGAACCCCGGTGTTAAGCCACCCCTACCCGGTGGGTACTTCACCTGAGGACGTTGCCCCGCCGTCCAGCGACACCTTCACGTCCCCCGGCCTGCGTCCGCAGTGGCATTGGCAGGCCAACCCCCGGGACGAATGGCTTTCCACCTGTGGAGGAGGGCACCTGATTCTGCGTCCGCAGGCCAACGATCCCATCAACCTCCGGGAACTTCCCAACGTCCTGGCCCAAATCCTCCCCGGCGAGCCGTCCACCTTCACCACCACCCTGGAACTGGACGATGTGCCTGTGGGTACCCGGGCCGGCGTCGTGGTTTTGGGCCAGCGGTACGCCTGGCTGGGCATGGTGCGCACCGAAGACGGCTACGTCCTGGGTAGCGGCACCGGGAGCGAAGGTCCGCACGAGCAGCAGATGGGACGCGCTGTGGCACTTCCCGGCCCCAGCATTGAGCTCCAGATCCGCACGGATGAGACCCCAAGGGCCACGTTTGCCTGGCGGGTTGGACCCACGGATCCATGGCAGATTCCCATCTGGGATTTCGACGTTGTTGAGGGGCGGTGGATCGGTGCTGAGCTGGGGATCTTCACTGCGTCACCCCTGGGCTCGCGTGAACACGGCAGTGTTAGGGTGGGACCCGTGCGGGTGGATACTGCGCCGGTCCGCCGGGCAACCACCCAGCGCATTGCCGCTCCCGTATCCCCATGAGTTCAAGGACCGCCCCGTTGACCACTCCGCGCCCCAAGATCGCAGATGTGGCCGCAGCCGCGGGCGTTTCCGTGCCCACTGTTTCCAAGGTGCTGAACGGGCGCTCGCATGTTTCGGAGTCAACCCGCGCCCGCGTCCAGCAGGCCTTGGAGGAGCTCGACTACACCAAGCGGAACTCGCCCAGCGAACCTGGGCTGCTTCAACTGGTAGTGAACAACTTTGATTCTCCGTGGGTCCTGGAAACCATGGAAGGCGTGGAAGCTGCGGCCACACGCCTTGGCTACACCGTGGCCTACACCCGAGCCGTGAACGCCACCGCGGAGAACTGGCAGAAACTGCGGGAGCCCTCCGGCAACCGCCTCGACGGCGTGATGCTGTTGGCTCCGCGGCAGGGCTCACCGTTGGTGGAGCAGGCGCGGACGATGAACATTCCCGCCGTCGCCATCGACCCCGAAGGCTCCCAGGGCCTGCAGATACCCAGCGTCAGCCCGGCGTCGTTCTCGGGAGCACTGCGTGCGGTGTCCCATCTCCTGGAACTGGGGCATGAGCGCATTGGCATCATTACCGGCCGCGTCCACAGCCCGGGTCATGGACGCGCCCGTTACGCCGCCTACGCGGCTGCCCTTCACGAAGCCGGGCTGCCGGTGCTCCCCGAGTTCGTGCGGGACGGCGATTTCAGTATCGAGTCCGGGCTTCGCCTGGGCGGGGAGCTCCTGGACCTGCCGGAGCGGCCAACAGCGATTTTCACGGGCAGCGACCTGCAGGCCCTCGGCGTGATGAACGCCGCCGGGCAGCGGTCCCTGAAAATCCCCGCCGACCTCAGCATCGTGGGATTCGACGACATCGCCCAGGCAGCTCTCACGTCACCGCCGCTCACCACGGTCCGGCAGCCTCTCGCGCAGTTGGCGTCCATGGCCGTGGGCATGCTCACGGAGCAGATCGAACAGCAGGGACTCGCTACTTCAGCGGCACTTGAGGTGGCAACGGAACTGGTAGTGCGCGGGAGCACCGCCCCACCCGGGTAGGACGGTGTTCCCGTCTTAGTGGCCTTGGAATGCTTCGGCGAGCCACCACGAGCCGCCGTCGGAGGCTATTTTCGCGTCGATCACCAGGGGACGGTCCTGCGTTCCGGCTTCGTAGGCCGCGATCCATGGGCGCACAGCATCGAGGTCGCCCACGGACCGGACGGTCACTCCTTCAGCGCCGAATCCGCGGGCGATCGCGGCGATGTCCGTCTCCGGGAAGACCACGCTGGCGAGCTCGGCTTCTGAGTGTTCGGAGGCGAAGTGGTGCACCTCTGCTCCGTAGGCTGCGTCGTTGTAGACGATGCATACCAGCGGCAATTTCAGGCGGACGGCGGTCTCCAGTTCGCTGATTCCCATGAGGAACCCGCCATCACCTGCCCCTAGGACGGGCAGGCGCCGAGGTTGCGCCACGGCAGCACCGATCGCGGTGTTCAGGCCAAGCCCGATCGCTTGGAATGCCTGGGTGAAGCAGAAACCGAACTCGTCAGGCACGGCCAAATACTGGCTGGGGTAGCCCATGAAGTTTCCCGAATCGACGGCCACGATCCTCTCGGAAGGCAGCAGCGAATCCAGTTCGCGGGTGAGGACGCGTGGATCGATGGAGGTTGCCGTGGACAGGTCTTCGGTCTGCACGTCCCGCCATCGTGAGCTCTGTTTGATGGCCAGGGCATTGGTTTCGGTGCGGTACTTCTCGGCGGGTTCGGGCTGCGCAGACCGCAGCGCCGTCAGGGCATCGGCAGCCGTCAGCGCCGAATCGCCCAGCACGCCCAGGGTGATGGGCCGGTTGGCGCCGAGCGCGGCATCTTCGACGTCGATCTGCACCACTGTGGTGCCGGCGGAGATGAGTCGTCCGTGCCGCATGGTCCACATGTTCAGGGCGCAACCCCACCCCACGATCAGGTCCGCTCCGCTGATGAGTTCCGCCGTGACAGGGGATGAGAAGCCGCCGGAGATACCCAGATTATGGGAGTCGCCGTTGAACAGCCCGCTCGCCACTGCCGAGGTGGCCACCAGTGCGCCGGCATGACGTGCCAGCTCCAGGATTTCGTCCCGGGCACCGCGTCCTCCGCGTCCGGCGACGAAGACGGGCCGTTCAGCGGCGGAAATCAGCGCCACCAGCTGCTCAACGGCGGCATCGTCAGGGCGGATCTTCAACGGTTCAGGCACGACGACGGCACCCGCCTCGTCGGCCGCCGCGCCACTTTGGATGTCCAGCGGCAGGCTCAGCACCACCGTGCGGCGCTCGTTGACCGCTGTTCGGTAAGCCCTGACGGTGTCTGCCACGGCTGTGGCGGGGGAGTGGATCCGCTCGGCGACAGCGCCCACGCTGCGGGCCAGGCTGTCTTGGTCGATCTTGAAGTTGGACCTGATCGCTGCAGCCTGGGTGTCGGCGGTCAGCACGATCATGGGGGTGCGGCTTTTCGCTGCTTCCCCGATTCCGGTGATGGCGTTACTGAGTCCGCACCCCTGATGGGTGGTGACCACTCCCACCTTCCCGGACATCCGGGAGTACGCGTCCGCCATGGTGGCAGCACCGCCCTCGTGCCGGACTGCTGTGAACGGCACACCCTCGGCCATGAGGGTGCCGGTGACATCGAAGTTTCCGCTGCCCACCACCCCGAACACGTGCCCGACGCCGAGCTTCGCCAGCGTCCTGCCCACCAGCGTGGAAACCCGTATGTGCTCGCTCATGCCGTCTCCGCCGCATCTTTTTCGACCACATCTTGTTCCACCAGTGCATACACGCGGCTGGGGCTGCCTGTTCCGCCGACGATCGGCAACGGTGCCACCACCAACGTGGCGCCCGTGATGGGGAGCCGGTCCACGTTCCGCAGTGAGGTCACGCCGTACTTGTCCGCACCGAGGAGGAATGAATGAACGGGGAACATCGGATCCAGTCCGCCGGCCTGCCCGGCGTCGATGCCCACGGTCTCCACACCAAAACCGGAGATCGAAGCGTTTCCGGCGAGCCACTTGGCACCCGCCGCAGAGACCCCGGGAGTGTGGGGTCCGGCGTCGTCCGCGTTGACGAAAGCCGCAGCGTCAGCGCCCCGGGCCGCCCAACCGGTCCGGAAGATCACCCAGCAGTTCTCCGGGAACAACCCATGCTCAGACTGCCACTGCTCAAAATGCTCCGGTTCCAGCAGGAAATCCGGATCCGCGGAAACCTCGGTGGTCTTGTCGATCACCACAATGGGGCCCACCAGCCGGTGCGGTTCAATCTGGTCCACGGACTTGCCGTCCTTGCCCGTGATCCAGTGAACCGGAGCATCCAGGTGCGTCCCGGCGTGTTCGCCCACGGTGACGTCGTTCCACGCCCAGGCGGGACCGGCGTCGTCGAAATTACTTACCGGTGATACGGACAAGCCCACGGTGTTCGCGAACGGCTGGGGCAGGTTCAGGATGGGGGTCTCGGAGCTGAGGGGTGTGGTGAGATCGATGATTTCCACTGAACCACTCGAAAGGGCTGCAGTGAGCCCGGCCAGAACAGACATTGTTCTCCTATCGCTTGCTTGGTTTAAGTGCTGCTTGAAGACGGGAAAGTGGTGAGGGCGGTGCGGTCAGTTTTTGGGCCACCAAGTGGCCGGAACCGCCGGAAAGTCCGGGGCCGGGGTGGGTGGATGCGCCGATGTGCCAGAGGCCTTCGACGCCGGTTTGGTGGCCTGCCGCCCCGGGGAAAGGCCGCCAGAGCAGGTTTTGGAAGAGCTCGGCCGATCCGCCGTAGGGGTCGCCGTTGACGGCGTTGGGGTTCGCGGACATCAGGTCCGTGGGGGCAAGGATGTCTGAAGCAAGAACCGTTGCCTTGGTTCCCGGGGCGAAGTGCTCCAACCGGGCAAGGACCCGCTCCAGATATCCGCGCTTCAACTCGTCAGTCCAGCCGTTGCTGACGGACAGCTCGCCCGCGGCGTCGCCTACGGGGGCGAACGGCACTTCCTGCAATTGCAACCACAGGGTGGCCTTTCCTTCCGGAGCCCGTGATGGATCCAGCACGCACTGTTGGCCCACCACCACCGTGGGTTCGTTGGGCAACAGTCCGGCTTCGGCTTGGGCGCAGGCAATCCCGGTGCTGTCCGAGCCATTGCTGATGTGAACCAGCGGGACGTTGTTGAGCCTGGGATCGAGCCATTCAACCGGCTTGTCCAAGGCGAGGTGTATCTGCATGGCCCCGCGGCCGTTTTGGTAGCGTTCGGCGGCCTCGGCAGTGCCGGCCGGTGGCTGGCGAAGAAGCCGGGTATAGAGGGCCTGGGGCGAAACGTTCGCGAGCACGGTTCCGGCGGAAACCACACCCTGCGAAGTGCGGACGCCGGTGACGGAGCCGCCCTTCGCTGAACTCTCGGAGCCCACCAGGATTTCCTCGGCCTCCGCGCCCAGCATGATCCGTGCCCCGTTGTCGCGCAGCAAGGACTCAAAAGCCTCCACGAACCTGGAAGCCCCGCCTTTCACAATGGGGAGCCCGAAACTGTGCATGCTCATGGCCATCACCGGGAGCATCACCCCGCCGGTGGCCTGGTCCGGGCCGAGTCCTGCGTGCAGGAGCCACGGTGACCACAGCTGGTCCGCTTCCCAACCATCAAAGCGGCTGCGGACGTAATTCCGGCCGCTCATCACGGAATCCCGGACGAAGGCTTCCGTCCCTTGGAAGCGCCCGCGGCGTACGGCGCCAAACGCAATCCTGGCCACCTCCCCAAAGGAGCGAAGATCGGCACCGAAAGCCCCGAACACGGTTCCTGCATTGCGGCCCAAATCGTCCAACATGGCCAGATACGCGGCTTCATCGCGCGGCTCCTTGAAAGCGGCAGCCGTTTGGGCCGGGTCCCGCTCGGCGATGACCACGCGGTGGGCCGCGCTCACCGGATCCGCGGCAACACTGGCCGTCACCGGGCCGGAGGTATTGCAATACTCCAAACCCCTGGTATGCAGCTCCTGGCCCAGCGCCCCGTAGGCACCACCGGACACAAACAGTGGATGCCATGAGGAGAAGGAGTCGTGGATGAAGCCCGGAAGGGTTCGCTCGGCAGAATGAATGAAACCTCCCAGCCGGTCCGAGCGCTCAATGATGCACACGCGCTTCCCGGCCAAGGCCAACTCTGCCGCCGCCACCAAAGAATTGATGCCGGAACCGATGATGGCCACATCCACCGAGCCATCCATGTCACCTGAATCGTCCATGTCCGCACCTTTCACAAGAGGAGCCGTTTAGAAATCCGGATGGCTGGCGGTGGCGTGGTACTTGCCCGCGTGAAACACCAGGGGAGCGCCGCCGTCGTGCTTGTAGCTTTCCACTTCACCCACGTAGATGACGTGATCCCCGGCGTCATGTCGCGAAACCGTGCGGCACTGGAACGTTGCCACGGCGCCGTTCAGCAACGGGACCCCGGCGATTCCTTCGGTGGTTTCCGCGCCGGCGAACTTGTCCGTGGCCGGTGTTGCGAACTGGCGGGACAGGACGTGCTGGTCACTGGCCAGGATGTTGATGGCAAAGTGTGTTGCGTCCTCGAAGTCACCCAGGCTCGGTGCCCGTTTGCTGGGGCACCAGAGCACCAGCGGAGGCTCCATGGACACCGAGGTGAACGAATTGGCGGTCAGGCCCACTTTTCGGCCGTCCGCCGCCACGGTGGTGACCACGGTGACGCCGGTGGCGTACTGGCCCAAGGCACTCCGGAAATCGCGGACATCGAAGACCGAGGTGTCCTCTTCTTTCCGGGCCTGCATGAAGTCCGCGGCAGCAGCGGAGTCAAACCACCAAGGGTACGACGTCCGGGGGTCATCAAAGCCGCTCACAATGCTTGCTGCCAGTGCCGGATGGTCGGCCGCTTCGCTCAGCAGCGTCTTTTGGTGGTCCCTTCGGGGCTTGAGGAGATCGTTGGTCCACTCAACCGCCCATTGCCCCCAGCCGCGCCAGAACTCGTCGAACGTGCGCTCCATCCATGAACGGTCAAAGGGCTGCCGGCCGCGGCGAACAATCGCGTCAAGGTAGTACTTCGCTGCCAGGGTGGCGTTGTTGGAGCCCTGCCCGGTGAGGGGATCGTTGAGGACCACGGCGTCGCCGAGCCCGAACACCAACTTCCCGTTGCCGAGCTCCCCCACGGCAGACCTCACTGTTGGGGTGATGCGACCCAGGAGCGTGGCGCCATCATCCGTCAGCTCCGCGCCGGAAAAGTTCTCTGCCTCGTGCGGGAAGTGCTCGCGGAGGATTCCCAGCGAACGTTCGAGCTGTTCCTCCGGGGTCCCGACGTCGGTCCACCGGTCCATGGGGCCGCCCACCACGCCTTCGAACACCATCATGCGGCAGGGGCCGGAGACCGTCAGGCCCGGGAACGTGAAGAACTCCCCGACGCCGGGGACCATGGACATGCGGATGGCGTCGCCCCCGCCGCCGGTACCGGCGGCGGACGATCCGGCGGCAGCACCGCCGTCGGGCGTGACGTAGTTGAGAGCCAGTACTCGCTGCGGACGGTCGAACGGTGACTTCGCCTTGTCCCGCGGGAAGATCTGGCCGATCTCGCCCTTGCCGGTGCTGACAATGACCAGTTCGTAGTCATGGGCGAGTTCTTCGAGCATGCGCGGGGTGACCTTCTCAATGCGGAAGTCACCACCGGCTGCAACAAACGTCTCGATCCAGAGGGCACTCTTGATGCGCTGGTCAATGGACCGGGCGGGACCGTCCAGGGGAGCTTCCCACTCGATGGGTTCATCAGCATCTACTCGCAGCCGGATGGAGGTGATGCCCGGGACGGATCCGGACTCGTAGAAGCCGGTGAGCGCCGTCCCCATCTGGGCTTCGGCGTCCAGGGCTGTGGGGAACATGCACTGGCTGGACATGACTTTGCCGGTGCGGATCTGGGCTGCCGAACGATCGGACAGGAGTGTCACCGCGAAGCCGTCCCGTTGGAGGCCGAGGGCCAGTTGGGCGCCGGATTCGCCGGCACCAATAATTGCTATCTTGCGCATAACGGAGTCCTTCTTAGCAGGGCTGTGCTAAGAAACCTTGGCGGCGGTGAGGCCGGCCAGGTAATCAGCAGCTTTGTCCGGGTACATGAACCAGTTCTGGAACTCCGGCGGGTGGTTGAAGCCGTTGGCGAAGCGGTGCGCGATGTCCGGCTCAGTGTTCGCAGCACCCAGAAGCTCAAGGACGTGGGGCGGCGGTGGAGCCAGGAGGGCATTTGTCCAGTGTGCAACGTGCTGCGCGTAATCCCAATAGCGCTCGAACGTGGCCTGCATGAACGGTGCATCGAAGGTCTGTCCGCCGTGGGCGATGATGCTGGCCAGATACGACGCCGCGCACTTGCTGGCGTTGTTGGAACCCTGCCCGGTGATGGGATCGTTCAACACCACGACGTCGGCCAGGCCCAGTACCTGCCTGCCGCTGGGCAGCGTGGCAATCGGGTGGCGGACGGTAGGTGCGAAACGTCCCTGAAGCACGCCGCTGGGATCGGTCAGTTCCACATCCGTGGCACGCTCGGCTTCCCACGGCAGGAAGGTGTTGAGGATGTTTTTGGAATTCTCCAGGTGTTCCTCGGGGGACAGGCCCTTCCACGTATCCATGGGCCCGCCCGGGACTCCTTCGAAGACCATGATTTCGCAAGGGCCGGACGTGGTCAGTGCCGGGAAGACGAAGTATTCGCCAACGCCGGGAATGAGGTTGAACGAGACCGCGGAGTACTCTTCCCGCGGCTTCAGGCCCTTCACGTAGGTCAGGGCCAGTGCGCGCTGCGGTGCGTCGTAGGTGCTGCGTTCGGCGTCGCGGGTGAACAGTTGGGCGATCTCACCCTTGCCGGCCGCCACAATCACCAGATCCGAGTTCTGCGTGTATTTTTCCAGCTCAGCTACGCCGGCATCTTCAAACACCAGCTCGCCGCCCCGTGCGGTGAACTCCTCCATGAACTTGGGGAACTTGACCCGCTGATCGATGGACTTGGCGTGGTTGTCCAAGCGGGAAGCCCAGCTGATGGCTTTCTCGCCCGGCAGTTCGGGGTGCGGGATGGTGAAGGAGATCCCGTCCACGGTTGGCGCGTCCGGCCAGAAATCCAGCCCGAGGTCCCGCTCGTGCTCCAGGGCGTTGTGGAAGATGCACTGGCTGGAGGCTACTTTGCCCCCGGCAATCTCTTCGGGTGTGCGGTTGGAGATCGTGGTCACTTGGTAGCCGGCATCGAGCAGTCCGATGCCGAGCTGCAGTCCGGACTGGCCGGCGCCGACGATGGTGATGTGGCGTTGCGTCATGATGTTTCCCTTTTCTCTTGGTCTGGTCTGGTTGCGGTGGTCAGTTGGAGGCAAGCAGGGGAATGGTTTCTTCAGCGCGTTCCGGGCCCAGGGCGGAATATCCGCCGTCCACAGCCCAGTCCGCGCCGGTTACGAAGCTGGCTTGGTCACCGGCGAGGAACGCGACGACGTCACCCACCTCGTGCGGTCGGCCCACGCGCTTGAGTGCATGGAACGGGGCGGCCACGGAGTCTGTCTTCTCGAGGTTCCCGTTGCTGAGCGAGTCCATGATGTTGCTCCACACCCAGCCGGGGCTCACGGAATTTACCCGGATGCCGTCCGCTGCGAAGTCCACGGCCATGCTCCGGGTGACTTGGACCAGGGCTGCTTTGCTGGCGGGGTAGAGCCAGCGGCCGGTCTGGGCTACTGAGCTGGAAATGGAGGTGAAGTTGATGATGGCGCCGTGGCCGGACGCCTTGAGGTAGGGGCGGGCCGCGTTGCTCGCCACCACGGCGCTGACCAGGTTGACGTTGAGTGCTTCGAGCCAGTCGGCTCGCCCGGAGGCTGCGCCGTCGTCCTTGTAAGTGCAGGCGAGGTTCACCAGGATGTCCACGCTTCCGTGCTGTGCAGCCGTGCCGCTGACCAGCAGGTTCACGGCGTCATCATCAGTGATGTCCGTATGGGAGTAGGTGATTCCTGCGCCCAGCCCGGCGGTGAGTGAGGCGCCGTCGGGGTCTATATCCGCCACCACCACCGTGGCTCCTGCGTCCCGCAATGCGGTGACCACGCCCTGGCCAACCTTGGTGGCTCCGCCGGTAACAATTGCTGTCCTGCCCTGGAGTGCTGACATGTGCCGAACCCTTTCCCGCGATGACGATGTTACGTAAATATGACGTGCGTCATATTTGATCCTGTAAGCGACTCTAGGCAGCCACTGCCGGAGGGAATATCCACTTGGCGCGGCAATTATCCGAATGACGCAGGGTCTTCCTCTTCCTCGTGCCAACCAACCCATGCCGCGGAAGTGAGGTGGATTTCCCTGGCCTGAAGCTCCGCCGCCCAGAGTTCGAAGTGGCTCCTGTCCCATTCGTCCCTGCGGTCATGTACCACCTTGATGTTCTTCACTGGTCCTCACCTCGCTTCGGCTGTTGGTATGGTTTGTGAGCTGCGTCATACTTGTCTTAAAAGCGACTCTAGACAGACGTTGCACTCCGGAATATCCACTTGGCGCGGGGATCATCCGAAAGACGAAAAGCTCCAAAACCGTGTGACGCAATGACCCGTGAAGTAGGTGGCGGATGGTCAGGATTCTTGCCCGTGATGTTTTGCGCGGGCAGCCAACTATGGCCACAACCAATGTGGACGAGGCGCATGCCAAGATTGCGGAGCTGTTTTGCAGCCATGAGCTCGCCCCGCGGACGCGCACATCCTTGATGGACATGAAGCTGCGTTCCTTGCACCGTGGCGACGTTGGGATCGAATTCCTGGATTACGGGGCCGACGTTCGGATTGAACCCGAGGGCTTGCAGGATTTCCATCTGGTCCAGATCCCGTTGGCCGGACACGCTTCCATGCAAGTGGGCTCCAGCACGGTGGAATCCAGTCCCCGCATGGCCACGGTTCCGCCTATCGACCGCCCATTTTCCATGAGCTGGGACGGCGGCAGTCCGCACCTGATTGTCTACGTGAGGCGCTCCGCACTGGAGCGGGTGGCCGGGCAGTTGTACGGAAACAGCGCCGTGGATCTGGGCTACGGCATGGACCTTTCAGGTGCCGCCGGCCGCGCATTCTTGAGGTCCGTCGTCGAGCTTCATGACGACATGATCAGCCAGCCACGGGCCGCGGCTCCCGCGTTTGTGCAGGGTTTGCTGGCGGACAGCATGGTGTCACGCTTGCTGATGGCGATGGAGCTGCCCAGTGGTGAGATCCGGGATGCCGAGTCTGAAAGCCGGTTGGTCCGGGAATGCCGCGAGCTGTTGGAGCGGCATGCTTTCGAGGAACTCACCGTGCCGGACATCGCCGAGTGCTTGGGTGTCTCAGTCCGAACGCTGCAAACAGCCCTCCGGGCGGAAACCGGTGCGACGCCGTCGGAGCTGTTGCGCAGTATCCGGCTGGACCGTGCCCGGGAGATGCTTCTCGAAGCGAACCCCCGCGAGCAGAGCGTCACGGCAGTGGCTGAGCTATGCGGCTTCACGCACCAGGGGCGCTTCTCTGCTCTCTACGTGAAGGCCTTCGGCGAGCTGCCCAGCGAGAGCCTGCGCCGCTAGGCAAGGGCATCTGCAGCCGCGGAGATCATTGTGAATCGCGCAGAATGCGGGGCAGGAATCCCAGCCGATCCAGCTCCCGAACCAGGAGGGGTGTTAGCTCACTCGGGGCGAGGCGAAGCCGGTAGGATCTCTTGCCTTCCGCGACCGGTTCAATGACTCCGCGGTCCAAGAGTTTTCGAATGTCTTGGCTTCGTGTCGCGGCTGAGCCCGTGAACGCTGAACTAAGGTCTCCCGCCTTCACTTCGACTCTGCGCGCGATGATTTTCAAGGCGAGGGCTTCTTCTCCGGTAAAGCGCGATGACGCAAGGCCTCTTTCGATAGCGGGAATCAGGAGACCTTCCGTGACGAAGTCCTTGTTGCCGAGTTTCACCAATCTGCTGAGGTCCGTCAACAATCCTTCCAAGACGTAATTCGACCAGCGAATCAAAGATTCGGGTTCGAGGGAGTCGGCGTCTTCGAGCCGTTCGTAGTAGAGGTCGCGGTTCTCCCCAAATACGGCCGTTGGGTTGAGGGCTCCGTATCCAGCGGCGTCGGAGAACCCTTGCTGTCGCATGGCTGCGTACGTCAGGAGTCTCCCGACTCGACCGTTCCCATTGCCGAAAGGATGAATCCAGACGAACCGATGGTGGGCAAGTGCGATCTTCAGCAACTCATAGTTCTGATCCACATCTTCATTGATGAAGTCCAGGAGTGCCGTCATGTCACCGTGCACGCTCCCCGGCGGTGGGGGTCGGTGCGCCGAGCCACTGATGATGACATCGGCGAGTCTGTAAGCGCCAGGCGTGCGGTCCCCTTCGCGTACTAAGCCGGTAACGGATATGCGGTGCAGCTCCCGGACGAACCCATGCGTCAGTGCCGTCCCCCGGTCAATGGCGGAGTCGACGAAGGCTGTTGCTTCTTGAAGCTGGACAATTTCTTGGACCCCATCGTCCGTCGCGACGTCAGTGCGGTTCGCGTGCTGAACACCGGCAACAGCATCGACAATTGACGTGCGGTTGCCTTCGATACGTGCGCTCATGATGCTCGACAGCAATTGAAACAGAGTGCGGAGCTGCGCGAAGACCTCGGGAGGGGTGGTTCCTTCCCCTAAAGCTGCGCGAACCCGTTCAAGTTGGATGATGGCTTTCGCCAACGGAGAGCTAAAGGGAAACTCGGGAAACTCAAGTGGTCTCACGCGCAGAACTTTCGAAGGGCGACAGCAACAATTAAGAGCATGAGGCAATTCTGCCGTAAAAATCAAGGATTCTCTGATCCCGCGCCAGTGCAAGATTTAAATCAGCTGCGCCCAACACTTAAGGTGTTGTCTGCCTGTCACGCCTCCAGCACGTACGTCTTCAGATCGTCCAGCGTCTGCTGCATGTGGGCGTCCATGGCGAGCCGCGCTTCCTGCGGATTGCGGGATTCCAAAGCCGCGGCGATCTTCCGGTGATGTCCTATCGCGTGTTCCTGGATCTCGGGGAACGCTGAAGTCTCAGCGCGCCGGGCCTCCAGTACCCTATGCAGGGGTTCGAAAAGCACGGCCACAAAGACGTTGCCGGAAGCGTGCAGGATGACGTCGTGAAAGGCGAGGTCGGCTTCGACAAACCCTGCGAGGTCGTTGACTTCGTGGGAGGCCTGCATCTTCTCCACGTGGTCCCGGAGTGCGGCGAGCTCAGCGTCGGTAATGCGTTCGGCGGCCAGTTCGCATGCGCCGGTTTCGAGCATCCTGCGGAGCTCGATCAATTGGATCGCGGCGGCCGCGTCCTTGGTTCCTTCGGAGGCGGCACGCAGCACGGCTTCCAGGGATGCCCACTGATTGAGGGGGTTGACGAAGGTTCCGCGGCCGCGTTCGACGCTGAGAATCCGCTGCGCCTCGAGCGTTTTCATGGCCTCGCGCACGGTCATGCGGCTCACCTCGTGTTTGGCGCTGAGCTCCAGCTCGCCCGGTACAACCGTTCCGGGCGGAAACTCGCCCGCGATGATGCGGTCCAGCAGCTCATCAGCGACGACGCCTACCAGCGACTTACGTGCCATGTATCCCCATTTCCTGTACTTCTGACCGCCCGGCTCCCCTCGGATTTCCCTCGGGACGGGTGGATGTCAGACATCTTACGCTGGCGGTGGCCAGCTTGTTTCCCAAAACTCAGCAAGTGCCTGTGCGCAGTGTTCGGGCTGTTCCCAGTGGACGTTATGGCCGGCGCCCGGGATGGCTTTCAACCGGCGAGCCGGGCTTTCGGCCACAAATGCGCGCATCTGTTCCATAGGGCGCACCCGATCTTCCGTCCCGGCGATCACCATCAGTGGCGCGTGGACGCGCCCCGGCACTGAAGGTTCGACGCCGGACATGGCCGCCACAGCGCTGGCGGACAGAACCGGGAAGGGGGTACTGAATCCGGCGCTGAGCCGCACCATGTCTGCTGCGGGCAGCTCCCCGTACCAGGCGTGCATGAGCTTGGCTATGGTCCCGGAATCGAAGAATCCCTGGTCCAGCTGCGAGCTGAGCACCGTCTTGAACCCTTGGTTCTGCGGCACGGGCGCCATGCCCACCAAGGTCAGTGAGGCCACCAGGTCGGGACGGGCTGCCGCGAGTGTCAACGAAACACTGCCGCCCATCGAATGTCCCACTAGATGCACCGCATCCCGGCTGACGGGCACCGCGTCCCGGCCTGCGGGCGCGGGACTCCGGGCGTCGAGGGCTGCTGCCACCGAAGCCGCTGCCGAGTCCAGGGTCCATTCGAAGTCCGGCGGCAATTCCTCGCCCGGGTGGTAGCCGGGGAGGTCCACAATCCAGACCTCCCGGCCGGCGTCGAGCAATTTTTTGGCGAGGGGTTCCCAGTACACGGAACCGGAGGCCCAACCGTGGATCAGCACTGCCGGAACGGGCTGACCTGCGGGAATGGCAGGCGTGAGAACGTTCACGAACGGGAGCGGAACAACGCTGTCAGCCATCCACCCAGCCTAGTGATGCGCAGCACCTTGCGCGGTCAAGAGCCGTGTGTCACACTAATTCAAATGTTAGATGTCTGACATCTTACATTCACCAAACCGCTACAGAGATTTCCCACGATGGAGTGCACAGTGACCCTTGAAGCCGACGTTCTGGCCGCTTTCCCGGCGGAAGTCCAGATTCCTGCTCAGTTGGTTGCCGACGCCGTAGCTGCGTCCTCGGCAACGTCTCCCCGCGTCCTGGTAGTCCTCGACGACGACCCCACCGGCACGCAATCCGTGGCGGATCTGGCCGTGCTCACCCGTTGGGACGTCGCGGACTTCACCTGGGCTTTCACCCACATCCGTGAGAACCAGACCAAGCCTGCTGTCTACGTCCTCACCAACACCCGCAGCCTCGACCCGGCCGAAGCCGCCGCGCGCAACGAGGAAATCGTGCGTAATGCATTGGCGGCAGCAGCGCCCGCGGGTCTGGCGCTGGGTTTCGTCAGCCGCAGCGACTCCACCCTCCGCGGCCACTACCCGCTGGAACCGGACGTCATCGCCGCCACCGTGGCCGCCGAGACAGGTGAAGCCACCGACGGTGTGGTGATCGTTCCCGCATTCCCCGACGCCGGACGCGTCACCATCGGCGGCGTGCACTACATGCGTGGCGACGCCGGCTCCCTCACCCCTGTTGCGGAGACGGAATTCGCCAAGGACGCGAGCTTTGGTTTCGCCAACTCCGAGATGGCCAAGTATGTGGAGGAGAAGTCGCAGGGCCGATTCCCGGCCAGCGACGTGATCGTCCTGGACCTGAACATCATCCGCGCCGGAGCATCCGCGCAGGATCCCACCATCTCCGCCAAAGCGATCGCCGACGCCCTGGAATCCGCCACCAATTCCACGCCGATCGTGGCCGACATCGTCACCGAGAACGACTTCCGTGCCCTCGCCCTGGGCTTGGAGGAAGCAGAACGCCGCGGCAAGAAACTCCTCTACCGTGTTGGTCCGCCCTTCGTCAGGGGCCGCATCGGGCAGGAGATCCGTACGGCGCTGACGTCCGAGGAAGCCTTCGCGGGCAACACTCCCTCCACAGCGGGCGGCTTGATTGTGGTGGGCTCCCACGTTGGCGTCACCACCCGGCAACTCAATGACCTCACAGCCGCGCACAGCTCGGCCCGGACCATCGAGATCGACGTCGAGAAGCTCATTGCCGGAACCAAAACCGAGGGCGAAGCAGAAGCTGACGCCTACATCGAAACCGTCGTGTCCGACGTCGTGGACGCCCTTCACCAGGGCGACGTCATAGTCCACACCAGCCGCCTGCTCATCAAAACCGACGACGCCGCAGCGAGCCTGAAGATCGCCCGCACCGTCTCGGCCGCCGTCGTCGCCGTGGTGAACCGGACACTGAAGACCTTCCCGCCGCGGTTCGTCATCGCCAAGGGCGGCATCACGTCCTCGGACGTCGCCGCGCACGGCCTGGAAATCCGCCACGCGATTGTCCGCGGACCCATGCTCCCGGGCATCGTCTCGCTGTGGGAGCCGGTGGACGGCCCCGCAAAGGGCATCCCGTACATCGTCTTCGCCGGCAACGTGGGCGACGACCAGTCCTTGACGCACGTCACCCGCAAGCTCAGCGCCACTTTCTGACAGCCAAAATTCAATGGAGAACACCATGACCAGCAGCAACTACACCGTCACCGTCCTGGGCCTCGGCGCCATGGGCCTGCCCATGGCAACCCGGCTCGCCTCCGAGCTGACCGTCCACGGCTTCGACATTGCCGAACCCCGCCTGGAACTCGCAGCAGCGGCCGGTATCAAAACCTTCGCTTCAGCCCGCGAAGCGTCCCAGGACGCCGACGCGTTGCTGTTGGCCGTCCGCAATGGCGAGCAGCTCAACGATGTCCTCTTCGGCGAGAACGGCGTGGCCTCGGTGCTGAAGCCGGGCGCCGTCGTAATCCTCGGCAGCACCGTGGGCACCGAAGCCATCCCCGCCACGGTCGCCAAGCTGGCCGAATACGGCGTCGCCCTGGTTGACGCTCCGCTGTCCGGCGGCCCCAAGCGTGCCGGCGAAGGCGACCTCCTGATCGTTGTGGGCGCCGAGCCCGAGGCACTCGAGAGGGCGCGCCCCGCCCTTGAGCTGCTGGCCTCCACCCTGAGCATCGTGGGCGACAAACCCGGCGATGGCCAGGCGCTGAAGACCGTCAACCAGCTCCTGTGCGGCGTCCACATCGCCGCCGCCGCGGAAGCCATGGCCCTCGCAGACGCCCTCGGCCTCGACCAAGCCAAGACCCTCGCCGCGCTGGAAGCAGGCGCCGCCGGTTCCTTCATGCTGTCCAACCGCGGCCCGCGCATCCTCGAGGCCTACACCGAGGATGGTGCCGAGGTCCTCAGCCGCCTGGACATCTTCGTCAAGGACATGGGCATCGTGGGCAAGGCAACCCGGGCCGCCGGCCTCGCCGCACCCGTTGCTGCCGCTGCTGAACAGCTTTACCTTCTCGGCCAGGCCCAGGGCCTCGCCGCCGCCGACGACTCCGCCGTCATCAAGGTTGTTGCGCCCTCCAAGCGCACCGCCTAACCACCCCCAACAAAGAACCCGCGACGACGGCGGTCCCCCCTTCGCCGTCGTCGCCACCTCCGCCGGTCTTCCCTAGACTGGTATGTCAAAGGAGACACCCCCAATGAATCCCCTCGTTAACTCGTTGATGGTTCAGGCGGCCGACGCCCCCGCCATCAAGCCCGCAGTAGAGCTGGGAACACCGCTTCTGCTGACCATCGCTGCGGCCGGTATCGCCCTGTTGCTGGTGCTGATCATCCGCTTCAAAATCCAGGCTTTCGTTGCCCTGCTGGCCGTCAGCATCCTGGTGGGCGTCGCAGCCCAGATCCCGCTCAAGGACATCTTCACCGTGGTGACCACGGGCGTTGGCAGCACCATGGGCAAGGTGGCGTTGCTGATCGCGCTCGGAGCCATCCTTGGCCGCATGATCGAGGTATCCGGTGGAGTGCAGTCGCTGGCAACCCACTTCACGGAGAAGCTCGGAGCCAAGCGCGTTGCTGTCGCTTTGACGGCCGTGGGCTTCCTGGTGGCCATCCCCGTGTTCTTCGAGGTTGGCGTGATCGTGCTGGTCCCCATCGTCTACGCCTTCGCCAAGATCGCGAACGTTCACCCCATCAAGTTCGGCCTTCCCATGGCCGGCATCATGCTGTCCATCCACGTGGCGGTCCCGCCGCACCCGGGCATCGTGGCCGGCGCCGGCGTCTTTGGCGCGGACATCGGACTCATCACCATGATCTCGCTGATCATCTGCATCCCTCTGGGCTTCCTGTCCTACTGGGTTGCCAGCATCATGAACCGCAAGGAGTACGAGCTCCTTCCCGGTGTGAAGCAGCAGGTGGAAGAGTTCGGTTCCGATTCCCTGGTCCACGTGGGCCACGATGGTCCCGGCGCCCGCGCAATCGCTCCTCCCCGTCCCGGCCTGATCATGTTCCTGATCGCCGCTCCGATCGCCCAGATTCTCCTCGGCACCGTCGGCACACTGACTATCCCCAAGGACAACTACTGGTACGGCGTGGCCGCGTTCATCGGCAACCCGTTCTTCGCACTCCTGGTCGCTGTGGCCCTCTCCTTCTTCTTGCTGGCTGTACGCCGCAACTGGTCCCTCAAGGAAACCGGCGAAATCTTCGAAGGCGCGCTGCCTCCCATCGCGTCCATCCTCATGGTGGTTGCTGCAGGCGGCGTCTTCGGTGAAGTCCTCCGCACCTCGGGCATCGGCGCCGCACTGTCCCACACGCTGGACAGCCTTGGCCTTCCGGTGATTGTGCTCGGCTTCGTCATCTCCCTGGCACTGCGCGCCGCGCAGGGTTCGGCCACGGTGGCAATCGTGACCACCACCGGCCTGCTCACGTCCGCTGTGATGGAAGGCGGCTACTCGCCGGCCCAGATCGCCGTGATCGTCATCGCCATCGGTTTCGGCTCGCTGGGCCTGTCCCACGTCACTGACGCAGGGTTCTGGACCGTGATCCGCTACTACGGCCTCACGGTTTCCGACGGCCTCAAGACCTGGACCGTTCTCACCACCATCCTGGGCCTGGCCGGCTTCGCCCTGACATACGTCGCCTGGATCCTGGTGGGAGGCCTGGCCCACTGATGCGCACCACACTCGATCAGCTGGTCACCTCAGCCCTGGCATCCGGCTCTGCCGTTCCGGCCTTCACCTGCTACGACTTCACCACCGCGCTGGCTGTAGTGTCGGCGGCGGAAGAAGCCCGGCTCGGCGTGATCCTGCTGGTGGCTCCGAAGACCGCCTCCACACCCAACGGCCTGCGCCTCATTGCAGCCCTGCGTGGCCTCGCTGACGACGCCAGCGTCCCGGTTTCGGTCCAATTGGACCACGCCTCGGATTTGCAGGTCATCCGTGATTCCGTGGCCGCTGGCGCGGACGCCGTCCTGGCCGACGGTTCGTCCTTGCCCTACGAGGACAACATCGCCTTGGTCCGCGAAGTCCGTGCCGCGCTGAACGCGCACGGTGCTTCCGGCGTCGTGATTGAGGCAGAACTGGGCGGCCTTGCGGGCGATGAGGACAAAGCCTTCGGTACCGATGATTCAGCGCACGACGCCGGCGCATCCGTTGCGGGGCTCACGGACCCTGCGCAGGTGGCCGACTTCGTGGAGCGAACAGGTGCGCAACTGCTGGCCGTGGCCGTGGGCAACGTGCACGGCAAGTACAAGGGCGAGCCAAACATCCGCTGGGACGTGCTTCAGGATGTTGCCGCGAAGACCGGCGTGCCGTTGGTGCTGCATGGTGCATCGGGCATTCCCGCGGACCAGCTCGCGAAAGCACCATCCATGAACGTGGGCAAGGTGAACTTCAACACGGAGCTGCGCACCGGCATCCTCTCCACGCTGGAGGCCGAAACCGCAGCGCACCGCGCCGATGGCGAGAACCTCCAAGGCTTGCTGGCCCAGTGGAACGGCTCGGCTGCGAGCTTCGCAGGCGCCACGCTGGAGTTGCTCAGCGCCTGACGAGCAGCTCAAGAACATAGGGAGGCTAGGATCAAAACATGATCCTGGCCTCCCTGATTTTTGCGACGATTGCCGCCCTGCTCCACGTCTACATCTTCACCATGGAGTCCATTACCTGGACCAAGCCCAAGACGTGGAAAACGTTCAGCATCACTTCGCAGGCGGACGCGGAAACCACCAAGCCTCTCGCCTACAACCAGGGTTTCTATAACCTGTTCCTGGCCATTGGCGCCTTGATCGGCATCATCGCGGTAGCCATGGGAGCAACCCAAGTGGGGTGGACCCTCGTCTTCAGCAGCTGTGGCTCCATGCTCCTGGCCGCCCTGGTGCTTGCAGCCAGCGGCAAAAAGTACCTCCGCGCCGCAACGCTCCAAGGCACCACGCCGCTGCTCGCCGTTCTTCTGGGTGTGTTGGCACTGACCTTGGTCTGACACTCCGTGGGTGTCCGTAAATCCTTCCCCGGCCCGCAGTTCCGTCGCTGGCCAGCAACGGAATCGCGGGCCGGCGACGGAACAGGTTGGCTTAGTGCTCAGGCGGACCATCCTGTGCCGCAGCGGGATCCATCCAAAGGACCTCCCAGTGGTGGCCATCCAGATCACTGAACGCGCGGCTGTACATGAATCCCATGTCCTGGGCCTCGTAGGTTTCGGATCCGCCGGCTTCCAATGCCTTGGCGGCCAACGCGTCCACGTCTTCGCGGCTGTCGGCAGAAAGGGCCAGAATTGCCGCCGTCGAGTTCTTGGTGTCAGCGATGGGCTGCTTGGTGAACTGACTGAATTTGTCGTGGGTCAGGAGCATCGTGTAGATGGTGTCGCTGAAGACGACGCAAGCGGCAGTCTCATCGGTGAAATTCGGGTTGATGGTGTAGCCAAGGGCGGTGTAGAAGGCTTTGGATGCTTCGAGGTCGGCGACGGGCAGGTTCACGAAAATCGACGTAGTCATGCATCTGATCCTGCCGGTGTTTCCACGAGCCGTCCAGACCCTTCCCTCCACAACGGCAGGGGCACTACTGACACGCTGCGTCCTGACTCGTCAAGGAGATGGCCCAGCCGCTTGTAGGTCCTCACCACTGCCTGCCGTGAAATCACCGTACTGCCGGGTGCCCGCTCGGCCAGCTCCCGCTCAAACGCTTGCGCTTCCAAGTAATCCCGTACCCACAATGTGACCACCAGGTTCTGTGTACCCAGTACTTGGGCGCTGAGGCGACAGTTGGGTTGCGCGGCAAAGTAGCTGCCTATGTCATCAACGGAGTGCGCCGGGATGTTGAGCATGAGGGTGACCTCCCGCAGGCCCCTGTTTGCTGCCGTTGAGGCGTCGCACCTCAGCGTGATGTAGCCGGAAGCGAGGAAGCGCTCCACCCGCCGTCGGGCGGTCTGGGGTGAGACGTTGCAGGCGGCGCCGAGTTCCGCCCAACTGGCCCGGCCATCCTTGGCGAGCTCCTCCAGCAGCGAGGCATCCAATCGATCCGGTGCATAGCCGGCGGGGGCTTCCTTTGATGGCGTTGAGACCTGCCGCGCACGTCCGGGTTCCAGTGTGCCGCTGCGCCATTCCGAGGCCTGGCGGTACAGCTTGGTAACGAAAACCACCTCGCGGTGCGTGACGCCGGGAAGCTTCGGAAAAGAATCAGTGATGATGTCCATGAGTTCCTCATGGCTGGAGGCAAAGCAATCCATGAAGACGTCATGGGAGCCGGTCACCAAGGACACTGTGCCGAAGGCAGGCTCCGCACAAAGCCGGCGAATGAGCTCCTCACTTTCGCCCGGGAGCGAGGAAAGTTGGATGAAGGCAGACCAACCCGCGCTGAGGTACCGCTGACCGGGAGATGGCGTGATCCATGCCAGCTTCCCCTCGGCCAAAGCCTGCCATCGTCGCGCCACGGTGGGCCCTGAGAGTCCAAGAGCATCCGCAATCCGACTCCATTCCGCCCGCGGGTTGATCTGGAGTGCGTTGACGATTTCGAGGTCAAGCTCAGAGATTATGGCTGATTCGTTCAATTTTTCCTGCTTTTAGTGGGTTTTGAACAATTCCACGGCCAGTGTAGACGACGGTCGTAGCGTTGTGACTCGCATCACGAGAATGTCGTCAACCAAGGCTCAAGACCCCCAAGGAAGCACATGGCAAGCACCGCAGCCCCTCCCACCACGTCAGCCATGACCCGCCGGAGCATTGCAGGAATGATCCTGGCAATGGCTCTCATCGAATCGCTCAGCGGAGTGACACAGGGATACCTGAGTCCCATCCTGCCCGCGCTGGGACCGGTCTTCGAGATTGACGATCCCACCATCAACGGCATTTTCCTCATCTCCAACGTCAGTTTCGCCGTTCTCACGCCCATCATTTCCAGGCTTGGGGACAGCTACGGCTACCGCCTGGTGTTGCGCTGGTCCACGGCCGTGGTGACTGTTGGCGTGCTGCAAATGGCGCTGTGGCCGTCGTTGTGGACGGTGACGCTGGGCGTCGTCATGCTGACCTGCGTGGTGGGGTTCATCCCGCTGATGATGGGAATCCTGCGCGTCACTAGCCCTGCACACACACGCACTGGCGTCAGCGTCATGATCGGCATGCTCATGATCATGGTGGGTGCCGGCGGACTGCTGGCCGGAATCGTTGGGGTCACCGATCCGACGCTCGGCTTCTGGGTGGCGGTTCCCTTCGCCGTGGCCGCCTTTGTTTGTTCCTTCTTACTGCCCGACGCCGGGGTCCCGACCCGTGAGGGCATGGCCCTTGCGCCGTTGCTGGCTTGCTCTTTGGGATTGATTGGTTTTGTGGTGGCGCTCTCCATGGCGCCGGAATGGGGCTGGCTGGATGCCCGCACACTCACCGCCGGCGTGCTGGGCTTAGCCCTTTTGGCTTATTGGGCCAAACGTGACTTTAGTGCCATCCAGGGCCGCCGGTTCATGGATCTGCGAATGCTGGCCAATCCCCGGATCCGCGCTATTTCGCTGGCCACGTTCTTCTTCGGCTTTGCTTCCATCAGCTACTTCGGAACCAACGGCATTTTCCTGCACTCCAACCCGGACAAGACCGGCTACGGCTTCGGCCTCAGCCCGCTCATGATCGCTGTGGTCCTTGCCTCGGCTTCAGTCCTGTCGCTGGCTTCCTCACTCCTGACGGCGAGGGCGCTCCGCCAGTTCGGTGAACGCGCCACCCTGGTCTTCGCGGGCGTCCTGTTGGCGTGCGGCTTTGTAGTGATGTTGCTGGGCCACAGCTCCTTTGCCGGGTATTGCGTTGGCTTCGCGATGTTCAACCTCAGCTTGGGAATGTACCAAGCAGGCACTCGAGCGCTGTCCGTGGAAGGTGTTCCTGTGGAGGAAACGTCCACAGCGGCCGGGTTGAACGAACTGGCGTTGTCCGTGGGCATCGCGGTGGGCGCCGCTGTGGTGAAGCTGATCTCTTCCGCGTCCGTTGATTCCGGACACATCAGCGAAGCCGGATTGTTCACCATCTGGGGAGCGCTGGCCGTCGCTGCGCTGATAGCCGCCGCTGCAAGTGCGCGTTACCCGAAGCGTCAGGCCGCCGAGGTGACGGCATGATGGCTGAACTCAACAGCGCGAGCCGTGGCGCCGCCGTCGTACTGCCCTCCCTAGAGGAAGTTCATGCCGCGCTGGAGGGCCACGTGGAGCGTTGGACGCCCGAAATCCTCGATCTGAGCCACGCAATCCATGCCGATCCGGAACTCGGTGGCCAGGAGTTCAGGGCCGTCAAACGCGTTCGGAGTGTGCTGCGAAAGGCGGGCTTCACGTTCGACGAAGCGCAGCCTGAAGAGCCCACGGCATTCAGTGCACGCTTCGGATCCGGCGAGCTCGTGGTGGCACTGTGCGTGGAGTACGACGCCCTGCCCGCAATCGGCCATGCCTGTGGACACAACGTCAACGCAGCAAGCGCGGTGGGGGCAGCATTGGCACTGGCGGCGGTGGCCCATGAGCTGGACATCACCGTCAAAGTTCTCGGCACGCCGGCGGAAGAGACCACCGGCGGCAAAGTGGACCTGATTGATGCGGGCTTCTTCGACGACGTCTCGCTGGCCATGATGGTCCACGCCGGCGCAGCGGATGTGGTGGGTGGATCGTCCCTGGCCATGTCCATGTGGGATGTGCTGTTCGAAGGGCGTCCGGCCCACGCGGCGGCTGCGCCATCTGAGGGAGTCAACGCGCTGGATGCGTTGGTGGTGGCGCAGTTGGCGATTGCCCTGGCCCGGCAGCAACTGCCGGCAGGCTCCGTCGTGTCGCTGATCGTCACCGAAGGCGGCAGTGCGGTCAACGTGATTCCTGAGCGCAGCCGGGCAAGTGTGGAAATGCGGGCACCGGGCATTGATCAACTGCGCGTCATCCAGGGCAAAGTCCGGCGCTGCTTGGAGGCCGGTGCCCACGCGAGCGGTTGCACGCTCCACGTGACGCCCTCAGGCAATGATTATGCCGAACTACGCCAGGATCGGTATCTGTCCACGGCTTACCAGGAAGCAATGAAAGCCAGGGGGAGGGACGTTGCCTTCAACGCAGATCCTGTGGCCTCGACGGACATGGGAAACGTGTCGCAACTGGTGCCGAGCATCCACCCGATGGTGGGTTACGACGTCCGCGGCGCCGCACACCACACGGCGGAGTTCGCGGCCTTCGGCGCATCGGCAGGAGCTGACAAAGCAGTGGTGGACGGATCCTTTGGACTGGCAGCAGCGGCATGCGCTGCTGCTGTGGACCCGGCACAGCGGGAACGCTTGCTACAAAGGCCACGCACCTAGAACCGCACGGCCCGCCTGCTGGCCCGGCCCCTCGCCCGGGCGGACAATGAAGGCAGCACGCACGTGCGTGCTGACTTCATTGGAGAGCCATGGAGATGGACGCGAATCCTTCCGCCAGCCTGGCGACGGCGGTGCAACGGGACCCGGTGATCGACCTTGTCCGTTTCACCTGCCTGCTCCTGGTGGTGGCGGCGCACTGCATGATGGTCAGCCCGGTCCTGCATAAGGACGGGACGGTCACTACAGTGAACGTGCTGATGGAGCAGGGTTGGTTTACCCCTGTGGCCTGGGGCCTCATGATCGTGCCGTTGTTCTTCGTCCTGGGCGGTGTGACAGGTCTGCAGTCATGGCGTCGCCTCAAAGCGCTTGACGGTACTGGATTCGACTTCGCCCAGGTGCGGCTCCTGCGCCTGGTGCGTCCGGCCATGGCTTTGCTGGCGGTCATGTGGGGAGGGCTGTGGGTTGCGCTTCTGCTGGGCGTCCACCCGCAGGTCATCCAGATGATGACCGCGGGAGCTGCGATGCCGCTCTGGTTCCTGGCCGCCTACCTCACAGCCCAACTCAGCATTCCCCTCATGGCCCGTTTTCACGAGCGTGCGCCATTTCTAACGTTCGCCGCCCTGGTGGCCCTGATGGTGACGGTCGATTCCTTGCGCGGAGCCCTCCCCGTCCTGGCGTTCGCGAACATGATTTTTGTGTGGTGCGCCGTCCAGCAACTGGGATTTTTCATGGCTGACGGCTTCTTCGAACGCAGGACCCGCACCTGGCTGGTGGGGGCCATCGTGTCCAGCAACCTACTCCTGGGCTTGGTGACCGGCGTGGCCGTGTACCCGGGGAACATGGTGGTGAACCTGAACCCGCCCAATCTCTGCCTGTTGCTTCTGGGCATCTCCCAGGCCGCGACGCTCCAGTTGCTGCGAAACGGCATTCGGGGAATTGCTGGTTTCCGTTGGGTCCAGGCAGTCATTGCTGTTGCGGGACGGCGTTCCATGACCGTCTACTTGTGGCACCTTCCGCTTCTGGTGGGCATGTCCGGTTTGCTGTTGCTCAGCGATGTCCCCCAGCCGCCGGCCGGGACTGCGGAGTGGTGGTGGGCGCGGATCCCCGTCTTCTTCGCGGTGGTAGCCCTGCTGGTCCCCGTGGTGTGGCTTTTTGGGCGCTTGGAGAACCGTCCGACGGCGGCCAGCCACGCCCGGGGTCCCTCGCGTGCCGCTGTGGTGACCGCCGTCGTCGTGGTTTTGGTCCCGGTGGCTGATGCTGCTTTCAACGGTTTGACGCTGGCGCTGTTGGGCGGGGGAGCGGCATGCTTCGCGCTCGCAGTCCTTCTGTTGGGCAGGGTGCCGACGCCGGTGCTGCCGCCGCAGCCGGGGTACGGCGCGGAAGTACGCGCGGGGCGGTGGTGGGCGTTGCCAGCGCCGGATTTACGTGCCAATCTCGAAGCATGACCGAGTACACGGATTCACTGGCAGAGTCGTTCCGCCCTGGCGTCACCACGGTGCGCAATGACAAATTTCACCGCTACGAACTGCATGTGGACGGAGAGTTGGCCGTGATTTCGCAGTTCATGGACAGGCCCGGTCATATTGATTTCATTCACACTGAAACGAAGCCCGGGTTCAACGGCCAGGGCCTGGCAAAAGTCCTGGCGCATTTTGCGTTGGATGATGTGGTGGCGTCCGGAAAACGGATCATCCCTCATTGCCCTTACATCGCCGCGTACTTGAAGAAGCACGAGGGCTACGAACAGGACGTGGATTGGCCGGTTGAAAAGCCGGTGGGCCAACCGAACAACGAGTAGGGCGTCAGCTGTTTCCCCGCTGGCCGGGGTCGGCCTCGAACGGCCAGTCCCCGAGCATTCCGCTGAGCGAGACCAAGGCGTCGTGCTCATCGGCAATGAGCTGACCCCGGCACATGGCGCGGACCCGCATGGCGCTGACCAGGCTCCCCCCGTGGAGATGATCGGAGTCCGTGACCAGGTAGGAGAAGCTCCGCATCACTGATTGGCCAGGTGCCAAGAGGCTGATGTGGAGGTCCCCCTGCGCCGGTTGGGCTGTGTACTGGAGGGCCTCCATACCTTCGTTGGTGAAGGAGCGCGGTATCAGGGCGACGTCCCGGAGGTAACTGCCCGAGTCGTTGGTGATCCACGCCGTGAAAACGACGGTATCGCCCGGAATGGCCCAGGGCCTGTCCGCTCCGTAAACCAAGGCGACATGTCCCGCGTTTCGCTTGCGGATCAGTGGGGCTGAGCGGCAGTGCGGCAACCCCCGAAGCACGACGCTCTGTTCGCGGGTGCCCTTGGTGCGGAGTGCTCGCTTCAACTTCAGGAGAGGGCGCCGGACGCCGGGGTTTCCTCGGCTCGTCCCGGGGGTGGGGAATGTCATGCCTCACTAGTGCGGCCAACCGAGGAATCGTGACGCGAAAAACTAAAAAAGATGAGTTCACTACAGCTATGAAGACCGCGATTCAAGTCACGCGGCATCTGATGTCACACTACTGTTTATGGATCAAGTATTTTCGGTAAAGGGTGGTGGGAACTCCACAACCTTGGCAATGGCCGCTGAAAGCGATCCCCACATCATTTCCATGGTGCGTCAGGGGGTCACGGAAGCCTTCGATGTGCTCTACGAGCGGCACTTGAAGATCGCCCAATATGTGGCTCGCGCCCAGACGGACAACCCCAGTGACGCCGACGACGTCGTAGCTGAGGCATTCGCCACCGTCTTCCAGCTGCTGACCGAAGGCAAGGGCCCCAAGGAGTTCTTCCGTTCCTATCTCCTGACCGTGGTGCGCCGTACGGCTCACGACCGGAACCGCAAGGCCCGCCGGATGCCGACTGCTGCCGACGACGCAGTCCTCGATTCCGCTGTGCTGGACAGCGATCCCGTGCTCAACGATCTCGAGGCGAGCATCATGGCCAAGGCGTTCAAGTCCTTGCCCGAACGCTGGCAGGCTGTCCTCTGGCACTTGGACATCGAAGGCCTGAAGCCGGCCGCGGCGGCTCCACTCGTGGGACTCACTCCCAATGGTGTCTCGTCGTTGGCCCTCAGGGCGAGGGAAGGACTGCGTCAGGCTTACCTGCAGCAGCACATCAGCCAGACGGTGGGTGACGGCTGCGAAGAGTACGCCAGCCAGTTGGGGAAGTACGCCCGGAGCGCCTTGAAACGCACCTCCGCGGACAGCGTCAGGGCGCACCTGGATGGCTGTGCCAAGTGCACGGCCCTCCTGATGGAACTCAATGACGTTCAAGGCGGCATGAGAGCCATCCTGTTCCCCTTGGTTACGGGTATTTCCTTCACCCCGGCCGCGTTGGCCGCGCTGGGATCATCAGCCACAACCGCAGCGGTGGTGCCGGCCGCGGGAGGGGCGGACGTTGCCCACCACACAGGTACCGTCCTGGCCCGAAGTGCCGGCCAGGTGTGGAAGATGACAGCGGCGATCGTCGTGGGAGTGCTGGCGCTGGTGGGAGTCCTTGCATGGTTGCTTCAGCCCAGTGGCTCCACCGAGTCCCTTGCGTCTGGAGACGCCGGCGAGACGACTCCTCCAGTCCACTCAACGTCGGGCCCTGCTGCAGCGCCCCAGCCGTCCACAGCGCCTGGTCTCGAGGCTACCCAGGCACCGACTATTGCCCAGGCGCCCACCACGGAAGCTCCTGTGACCAGTGCGCCGCAACCCACCGCCGTCGGGATTCCGCCGGAGCAAGGAAAGCGCAGTGCCGTGGTGACGGGTTCGGGCAAGGTATCGTCGACGACTCCCGCGGACTCCAGTTCAACGCCACCTGTGCCTCAAGCCGTTGATGCGACGTTCGCCTCAACGGCCGGTCCCGGTGCGGGGGAAAGGGAGCTTCTTGTGGAGTTCTCGTTGGACGGCGAGGGGTCACCCTCAACGGGCGAAGCGGTCTTTACCCTTCCGGACCAGGCAACTTTTGTGGCGGAGAGAACTGCTGCCCCTTCTGGTTGGACTTGTGCCAGCGCTGACGCCGGGCTCCGGCAGGTCCGTTGCGTCACTTCTTCCATGGCCGCCCGTGACCTTGCCTTCAGGCTTGGCGTCGCTGTGCCGCGTAACGCCAGCGGCGGGATGTTCACTTACCAGTTTGGTGGCCAAGGAATTGCCAACACGTCGTTCGCCAACGCGTATCACTAGGCATTTCGTACCCACCGCGGGTCTCGCGGGCGCAGGCAGATGATGGACGACAAAAAATTCTTAGGATTTTCGCGTCACGATTCGCCCGTTGCCCACACATAGACTTCGGGTCCCCTGTGTTTTCGGTGCCCTCGTTGGACTGATGGAACGTTCAACGACAAGACATCTGGATGAGCGCACTGAGGATGACCCATGAAGGACGTACGTCCACGCAAGCTTCTTGCGGCCATAATCGCTACGGCGGTGATGTCGCTGGGACTGGCTGGAGCCCAGGAGCAGGCTGCCCAGGCCACGGCGCCGGGAACACCTGAAGTACCCCAGGCAGGCACCACTGTCTATGTGGAGGACTTCTCACATCAGGACGCTTCTGCCGGGGCCATCAGCATCCTGAGCTACCAGGGCGGTCCCGCAGCAGCCAATGAAACATATACAGCTGATACGCCCTACACTCCGGCTGGCGGAGAATGCGATGGGTGGATCCTGAACTCCTCCACTCCCTTGCCTGCGTCCGATTCCGGTTGCTTGAGGAACCAGCCCGGCGGTTGGGATCAGGTCCAGCAGATGTCGGTTGCGCTCGGCGTGGCGCAGGGGCAGACCCCGGCTCAAGCTGCCGGAAATCAGGTGTTGTCCGAGTACACCAACAGTGCCGCCGGAAGCATCGAGGCCGGAGTCCAGTTCCGGACCGAATCGAATGCCACTCCAGCCATAGCCGGCCATTACTACGCTGTGTCTGCGCACTTCGCCCAAGTGAATTGCCATGCAGCACACGCAAGCCAAACCTTCAGCCTCCTCGTCAATGGGACGCGGCAAGTCCTCAGTGCCGGGCTCGATCCCTGTGGCACTAGCAACCAGGCCAGCGTTCACGTCACCAAGCTGCAATCCGCTCCGTATCAAGTCCCGCCTGGCACTTCCAACCCCACCCTCGGCCTGGAACTGCGGAATGAGACCACCACCGGTGCCGGGAATGATGTGGCTTTTGACCTCCCGCAGATTGTGGACGTTACGCCGCAGCTGGACACAGCCTTTAGTCCTTCCCTTGTGAGTCCCGGGCAAACGTCCCGTATGACGCTGACGGTCACCAACACCAATGAGTTGGCAGCGAAGAATGATTGGTTCATCACTGACACCCTCCCTGCCGGCATGGTTGTGGCAGGGACACCCAACATTGGTGGAACGTGTGGGCAATCGCCGGGGACAAACCCTTTGGTCAGGACCGCGGTGGCCGGAAGCACCTCCATGTCCGTGACCGGCGGTGACTTGGCGCCGGGTATGACGTCCTGCACCATCACCGTGGACGTCACCGCTTCTGTGGACGGTACCTACACCAACGGTCCCGCCACTCTGGCCACCAACCTGGCCCCGCCAGCGGACGCCGCCCTGACCGTGCGTGCCCCGCGCCTCCAACTGCGCACGGCCCTGAATGCGACGCGGCTGGTGGATTCGGATCAGTTCACCACCGAAATCCGGGCGGGTTCGGCTGATGGGCCTGTGGTGGGTAGCAGTGCTAACTCCACCACTACGGGTTCCGGCGCCACGGTTGATGCAGGTTCCGGCACCACAGGGGAGTACATTGCCGCAGCAGACGCAACGTACTACCTCACCCAATCGGGAACCAACCTGTCCGGCTATGACGCAACTATCACGTGCACCGATTCCCAAGGCCTTCAGCCGGATTTGCCCCACGCCGCTGCCTTCACCGGTTCGCAGGGCATTGTTCCCGTTGCCGGTGCCGATATCACCTGTGTGGTGACCAACACGGCAAACGCATCGTCGACCATGGAGTTCGCTGTCTCGGCCGACGCCTCCGGAGTCCGGTCCCCGTCGGTAGTGGGGGACCGGATCAGCTATTCGTTCACGTCGAAGAACACCGGTAATGTGCCGTTGACCGACGTCGTCATTGACGATCCGAAGGCTGGACTTTCTGCGGTGGCCTACGCCTGGCCTGGTACTCCGGGCCAACTTCTTCCCGGCCAAACGTTGGTGGCGACCGCATGGTACGAAGTAACCCAGGCGGATATCGACGCCGGCCATGTGGCCAACAGTGCCTCGATTACCGGGAACCCTCCCACGGGTGCGCCGGTCACCCCTCCCTCCGGTGAGGTGGATACTCCCTTGGTCATGGCGCCGGCCATGCAATTCTCCGGGTCCGCGCCGGCGCCCGACGCTGAGGTGTTGTGGAAGATTGGCGACATCATCACCTTCACCTTCACCTCGACCAACAGCGGCAATGTCACGCTCAAGGACGTAGAGGTGGAAGCTCCGTTGGTGGGTCCTTCCTCCTTGGCTTACACGTGGCCAGGGGCTCCAGGCGTAGTGTCCCCGGGCCAAACGGTGACGGCCACCGCAAGGTACGCGATCACCCAAGCGGACATCGAGGCAGGCCAGGCGGCCACCATCGCTACGGCCACGGGTACTCCTCCCAAGGGGCCGGCCGTTACACCTCCTCCGAGTAGAACGGTTACTCCGCTAAAGGCGAACCCGGCCTTGGAGTTCGAGATTACCGGGGACGCTTCCGCACTGGGTGACCCTACGCAGGCGGGTGAAGTGATTGTCTATCGGTTCACGCTGCACAACGCCGGGAGTGTGCCCCTGACGGCTGTGGGGGTGGACCATCAGATGCCGGGCCCGGCGGTTCCGGAGTACTCATGGCCCGGCGCCGAGGGGACCCTGTTGCCCGGTGAAACTGCCACCGCTACGGCAATTTATGCGGTCTCACAGGCTGATGCCCATGCCGGAAAGGTCAACTATTCCGCAGCGGCAACAGGCACACCTTCCCTGGGGCTTCCGGTCACCACTGCACCCGCACGGGTTGTTGTGACCTTTCCTCAGGTTCCCGCGGACGGGGCTGCGCCCCCGGCGCCCCCGGCGGCGGGAACAGGCCCCGGATCGGGTACGTCCGGCGCGGGGGAGGGCTCGGAGCAGTCAACCTCACCCTCGGGAAGTGCCGATTCCCCGCGGGCTTCGGATGTCCCTGCTCAGTCTGCCGGCTTCCTGGCCAGCACGGGGGTAGTCCTCACGGTGCTACCCATCAGCCTTCTGCTTGCCGGAGTGGGGCTGTTCCTGTTCCTTGGCGGGCGTCGCAAGCGTTCCGGGGCGTAGGGCGCAAAGTGCCCGGCACCCAAGCCCCCAACTCCGGTAGCCGCGCGCTTTTCCAACCCAACTGGGTCGCAGTTCAGGTCGTTTTGAACGCTCAGAACGACCTGAACTGCGACCCAGTTGGGTGCCGTTAGGCCGCGCTTGTTGGCGAGGGCCGCTTCTTTTGCCACTGCACTGCGTGCCAGAACAGCAGGGCAGCCGTCAGCAGCAGGCTGCCCAGAAGTACGTACGGGGTGTAGGACATCAACATAAAGCTCAGCTGGGGCGAGGTGTTGATCTGAGTCGGTCCTGCCATCCCAGCCGTCGCTTCGCTGAATGCCCACAATCCGAAAATCGTGAGTGCCGCATCCAGCACCCACAGGACGACGATGAACGGGTTGACCGCACTACGCCTGCGCGTTGGGTCCGGCTGCTGGGGCACATGAGGGCTGACCGCAGGTACTGCGTTGCCGTGTTCGTCGATTTCGCGGAAACCGATGCGCTCGTGCACGTGGTCTTTCATGGGTCCCCCAACCGCTGGCTGCCTTGTAGTCCTTGCACTCTACTCTCTGCCCGCGACGAGCCGCAGTGGCCGCCCATGGCCTCTATGAACAATTCCTTGGCCGAAAAGGGTGCCATATTTTGCACTCAAAACAGCTGGAAGGGAAGTCAATGACGCAGTATCTGGCGGTAGAACCACGAGAAACCGCGTTCCAAGCGAAATAGGTCACAAAAGTTTGACGGAAAGGCTTACCTAAGTAAGGCTTGCCTTTGCTAACAAGCGCCCCCAACGCAATGGAAGGAAGCTGACGTGACGTCACCTAGTGTCGAAGAGCGGATCGCTCAGGAGCAGGATTTTGGCTCCAAAGTGGAACTGGCCCTCGCTGCCACAAACCAGCTGTTCAACGCACGAAATTCACCCAGTTACGTCGCTCAGGTCCTTCAGGGGGTCAATGCGGTCTCCACCAAGGTCCAGCGGACCTCGCAGCCGTTTACCGGCGTCGGGCATGCTGAACTGAAAGCCAAGGTTGGTGCCGTGGACCTTGAGCGTCCGCTGCCGGACACGGCCGCTGCCCTGGAAGAGCTGGACGAGCTCTACCTCAAGGACGCCATCTACTTCCACGATTCCCGCTACGCCGCACACCTGAACTGCCCGGTGGTCATCCCCGCGCTGGTAGGTGAAGCCGTGCTTTCGGCCGTGAACTCGTCCATGGACACCTGGGATCAGAGCGCGGGTGCAACCATGATCGAGCGCCGCCTCATCGATTGGACGGCGGAGCGCATCGGTTTTGACGCGGACGCTGACGGCGTGTTCACCTCCGGCGGCAGCCAGTCCAACTTCCAGGCGCTGCTGATTGCCCGCAATCACGCGGTGGCCAAGCTGCGGGCGACGAATGGGGACGCCCGCCTGCCGCACCTGCTGGACCGGCTCCGGATTTTCACGTCCGTGGACAGCCACTTCAGTATTCAGAAGTCGGCATCCATGCTGGGCCTGGGCTTCGACGCCGTCATCGCAGTGCCCACCACCGAAGACCACCGCATGGACCCCACCGCTCTCGCGGCTGCTTTGGCGGAGGCGCACGACGCCGGGCTGGTGCCCATGGCGGTTGTGGCCACCGCCGGGACCACGGACTTCGGTTCGGTTGACCCGCTCTCGGAAATGGCCGCGTTGGTTCGCGCCTACGATTCCTGGCTCCACGTTGACGGCGCCTACGGTGGGGGACTCATTGTGTCCGGCCGCCACCGCCATCTCCTGAACGGCATCCATCTGGCGGATTCCGTCACCCTGGACTTCCACAAGACCTTCTTTCAGCCGGTCAGCTCCAGCGCAGTCTTGGTCCGTAACGGCTCCATGATGGGCCATGTCACCTACTATGCGGACTATCTGAATCCGGAAAGCGCCGCGAAGGCCGAGATTCCCAATCAGGTGGACAAGAGCATCCAGACCACCCGCCGCTTTGATGCCCTGAAATTATGGCTGACCTTGCGGATCATGGGGGCCGACGCAATCGGTGCACTCTTTGACGAAGCGATCGACCTCGCTGCCCGGGTGGGGATCTTGCTGGCTGAGGACGCCGAGTTCGAGCTCGCCGCCGCACCGCAGTTGAGCACTTTGGTGTTCCGCTACCGCCCGATGGTGGACGGTGCAGCCCTCGACGACGACGCTGCCGACGCCCTCAATCCCGCCATCCGCGCAGCGATCTTCGCTTCCGGCGAGGCCGTGGTTGCCGGCACCAAGGTGGCTGGCCGCCACTACCTCAAATTCACCCTCCTCAACGCCGAGGCGAGCTTGAGGGACATCCAGGAAATCATCGACCTTATCCGCCGGACGGGCAGCGAGCTGCTGGCGAACACTACGGAGGCTGCAGCATGAGCACCCAGGACAACGGCAAGATCTACGACGTCGCAGGCATCGGCGTCGGGCCTTTCAACCTGGGCCTGGCCGCCTTGAGCGAGCCCGTGGAGAACCTCGACTGCGTGTTCCTGGATCGGCGCGAATCCTTCGACTGGCATCCTGGCATGATGCTGGAGCCGGCGCACCTGCAGGTTCCGTTCATGGCGGACCTCGTGACGCTCGCCGATCCGACGTCGCCGTTCTCTTTCCTGAACTTCCTGAAGCAGACGGGCCGCCTCTACCGTTTCTATATCCGCGAGAACTTCTACCCGTTGCGCGCCGAGTACAACCAGTACTGCCAGTGGGTGGCCGGCCAGCTTGAATCCGTTCTTTTTAGCACGGATGTGCTTGATGTGACGTATGACGACGGCGTGTACCGGCTTTCGGTGCAAGGTCCGGAGGGGGCTGAGGTGCTTCGCGCCCGCAAGCTGGTCCTGGGCACCGGCACCTCGCCGTATGTTCCAGACTCTTGTGCAGGAATTGTGAACGCCGGAGGACTTGTCCTCCACAACGCCGATTACCTGCCCAGAAAGAGTGAGCTGCAGTCCAAGCGCAGCATCACCATCGTGGGCAGCGGCCAGAGCGCGGCGGAGCTGTACTACGAATTGCTTCAGGAAATCGATGTGTACGGCTACCAGCTCAACTGGGTCACGCGCTCGGGCCGTTTCTTCCCGCTCGAGTACACCAAGCTCACCCTCGAGATGACTTCGCCGGAGTACGTGGACTACTTCCATTCGCTCCCGGGGGAGCAGCGCGATTCGTTGATCAAGAGCCAGAAGAACCTGTACAAGGGCATCAACTCGGACCTGATCGACGACATCTACGATCTCCTGTACACCAAGAGCCTCTCCGGCATGGTGGACACCCAACTGCACACGCACTCCTCGCTCACCGCCGCAGAGTGGGATGCCGCCTCGGGTACCCACACGCTCCAGCTTCACCACGAAGAACATGGGCGCCACTACGCCCTGGAGTCTGAAGCCGTGGTCCTCGCCACCGGCTATACCTACAAGGAGCCCGCCTTCCTGGCAGGCATTCACGATCGCATCCGCCGCGACGCCAAGGGCCGTTTCGACGTCGAGCGCAACTATGGGACCGGAGTGGAACCCGGCGAAATCTTCGTCCAGAACGCCGAGCTGCACACGCACGGTTTCGTCACCCCGGACCTGGGCATGGCCGCCTACCGCAACTCCTGCATCCTGCGGGAAATAACGGGCCGGGAGGTCTACCCGATCGAGCGCAGCATCGCGTTCCAGCAGTTCGGCGCACCCGCTCCGGCAATGACAACAGAGTCCGCTGCAGTCCCGGAACCCGCAGGAGCAACCGTATGAGCTTCACGTTCCGGCCCGTCCACCCCGTGGCGGACGCACCTGTCCTCCACAGCTGGGTCAGCCAGGAGTATGCGCGGTTCTGGGGAATGGTCTCGGCCACTGAGCAGGACGTTGTGGAGGAGTACACAAAGATCGCCGAATCGGGCCATCACCAAGCGTTGTTGGGGCTCGACGACGGCGTTCCCGCCTTCCTGATGGAGCGGTACCGGCCGGAATCCTCACCCTTGGCGGACGTCTACGAAGTCCAGTCCGGCGATGTGGGGATGCACCTTCTGGTGTCCCCACCCTCCGGTGACCCGAAATCAGGGTTCACCACCGCCGTCATGCAGTCCGTGATGGCCGAGCTGTTCGCCGACCCCGCAACCCGGCGGGTGGTGGTGGAACCTGACGCCCGTAACCACAAGATCCATGTCCTGAACCAGAAAGTGGGTTTCCGGCCGCACGGAGTGGTGACGCTTCCAGCCGTCGATCCTGCCGAAGACCACAAGGAAGCTCTCCTGAGTTTCTGCACCCGCGAGGATTTCCTCGCCACTCTGACCCCGATTCTGGCCGCGCCTGCCGCGGCCACCAGAGGAGATTCCCTGTGACCACCCTTGTCCACCACGCCACCACCACCGCTGGGAATACCGTGCAGCACCTGACCCCGGAGCGCTGGGCCGCTGCCAACCGCCACCTGGTCCGGAAGGCGATCGCCGAGTTCTCTCACGAGCGCATCCTGGTCCCGGAGCTCGTCCGGGAAGAGGGCGCTGGCGTCGGGCTTTACAAGGTGGTGAGCGATGACGATGCTACTGAGTACCGTTTTCGTGCCCGGGTCCTGCAGCTCGATCACTGGTCCGTTGCCGCGGATTCCATCGTGCGCCTCCGCGACGGCGGGGAACTGCCGCTTGATGCCATGGATTTCATTGCCGAATTCCACGAGGCACTGGCCATCCGGATGGAAATGCTGCCGGTATACCTTGAGGAGATCAGCAGCACGCTGGCGAGCCATGCGTACAAGCAGGGCAAGCCGTTCAGCTCGGCTGAATTGGCAGCGGGCATCACGGGTGGGACTGACCGGGCCGCCGACTTCCAGGCCATTGAGCACAGCATGACCGAGGGCCACCCTTGTTTCGTGGCCAACAATGGCCGGCTTGGATTCGGGATTGCTGACTATCACGCGTTCGCTCCGGAGACCGGTGCCACCGTGAAGCTGCAGTGGATCGCGGTGCACCGCAGCAAGGCTGTCTTCACATCGAGTGCCGGGCTGGATTACCGGACGCACTTCGAGGCTGAACTGGGGCCGGCCACTCTTGCGTGGTTCAACGCGGAACTGTCCGCATCCGGGCTGGATCCCGAGGACTATCTCCTCATGCCCGTCCACCCGTGGCAGTGGGACAACAAGCTAACAGTGACGTTTGCGGCAGAAATCGCCCAGCGCCACATCGTGAGCCTTGGTACGGGCGAAGATTCCTATCAGGCGCAGCAGTCCATCCGGACGTTCTTCAACACGGACCACCCGGAGAAGGCGTACGTGAAGACGGCCATGTCCGTGCTGAACATGGGATTCATGCGTGGCTTGTCTCCGCAGTACATGAAGGCCACGCCTGCCATCAACGACTGGTTGCAGGAACTGATCGGCAATGACCAGGAGCTCCAGAACCGGGGCCTGGCCATGATCCGTGAAACCGCGGCCATCGGCTATCACAACCACTATTACGAGGCTGCTTCGGCCAAGGGTTCCCCCTACCGCAAGATGCTCTCGGCCCTGTGGAGGGAAAGCCCACTGCCGTTGCTCAAGGACGGGCAGCAGTTGGCCACCATGGCGTCGTTGCTGCACGTTGATGGCACCGGGAAATCCGTGGTTTCCGCCCTGATTGCGCGCTCCGGCCTGGCACCCACCGAGTGGCTGCGACGCTACTTCGAGGCGTACCTCGTACCGCTGGTGCATTGCCTTTACGAGTACGAGCTCGCTTTCATGCCGCACGGCGAAAACGTGATCCTGATCCTCGAAGACGGCGTGCCTGTCCGCGCGATCATAAAGGACATCGCTGAGGAAATCGTGGTCATGGGGGACCGGCTGGAACTGCCGGAGGAAGTCTCCCGGGTCAAGGCCGAGATCCCCGCTGAGGAAATGGTCCTGGCCATCTTCACGGACGTGTTCGACTGCATCTTCCGCTTCCTCGGCGCCATCCTTGTGGAGGATGGGACCTTGCGCGAAGATGAGTTCTGGGGAACCGCTGCTTCCGTACTGCGCGAATACCAGCAGCGCCATCCGGAGCTCGCGGACCAGTTCGCCATGCACGATCTGTTCGCGCCGGACTTTGAGTTGTCCTGCCTCAACCGCCTCCAGCTCCGGAACAATCAGCAGATGTTGGATATCTCGGATCCCTCCGGCGGGCTACAAATGGCCGGCCGCCTGGCCAACCCGTTGGCCAGGTTCGCCTAGGCAGCGTCTCCTCAGGGGCCGCAGGAGGCCGAGAGCCTCCTGCGGTCCCTGCTGCATTCTTAGTTATTGTCAAAGTGACGATAACCCTGCTAGGGTATTTATTGTCAGGTTGATAATAATGAACTGAAGGATGACGATGATGGCACTGCTCGACTGGATGAACTCCGCGGCAATCCCCAACCTCTTCGGCGCTCCGGTGAGCTGGATCGAAATCATTGGTTTCGTCACCGGCGCCGCCTGCGTCTACGGAGTCGCGAAGCAGAAGCTGTGGAACTGGCCCATCGGAATCCTGAACAACATCGCGTTCATGATCTTGTTCCTGGGAGCCGGCCTTTATGGCGAAACCGTCCTGCAAGTCATTTTCGCCGCCGTCGCCGCCTATGGTTGGTACAACTGGATCCGCGGTACCGCCGGCACGGAGAGCCGGAACGACCTCCCCATCCGCGATGCGAGCCGCAATGAGCTGATCCTCGGCCTCGGGGCCACGGCAGCCGGCACTGCAGCCGTGGCGATGGTCCTCACCCACGGAACCGATTCCCAAGTTCCTTGGCCGGACGCCTTCGTGCTGACCGCATCCCTGGTGGCCACCTACGGGCAGGCCAAGAAGATCTTCCAGCACTGGTACGTGTGGATTTTCATCGACGTGGTTTCCATCCCGCTCTACTTCAGCCGCGGACTGGCGTTGACCGCCATCCTTTACCTCGGATTCCTGGCCCTCTGCATCTACGGGCTCATCGACTGGAAGCGCACACGAATCGCTGCAGCGCCGGCCGTCCCCGAGACCATCACGACAGGAGCCTGACGTGTACAAGCAAGCCATGGTCATTGGCAAGTTCTACCCGCCGCACGCAGGCCACGCCCACTTGGTGAACACCGCCGCGGCGCAGTCCGGGAGAGTCGCCGTCCTGGTCCTCGGCAGTCGATTTGAGTCCATCACTGTGGAGGAGCGGGTCACGTGGCTGGCCGCTGAATTCGACGACGTCGACGGAGTGGACATCATCGGAATGCGCAACGACTGCCCCGAGGATTACCATTCGGACGACATCTGGAAGGCGCAGAACGAGCTGATGCGCCTGGCACTGAAAAGCCATGGTGTGACGTCCATCGATGCTGTGTTCAGCTCCGAAGAATACGGTGCCCGGCTCGCCGAGGCCTTCGGGGCAGAGCACGTGCTGGTGGACCCGTCCCGGCGGGCATACCCGATCAGCGGCACCATGTGCCGTGAGGACCTCGGTGCCTCGTGGCCGTTGGTCATCGCTCCCGCCCGCCAGGACCTGGCAACCCGGATCATTGTGGTCGGCGCCGAATCAACAGGCACCACCACCTTGACCAACGCGCTGGCCGAACATTACCGGCCGAGATTCCCCCGGATTGCCGACGTCCCCGAATATGGCCGTCAGTTCACGTACGAGAAGTTCCACCGCCTCCGCTCGGAGACGCCCGACGCCGGTATAGAGGACATGGTGTGGACCGCCGAAGACTTCAGCGTGATCGGCGCACGGCAGAATGCGATGGAAAACGCGGCAGCGGATTCCTGCCCCTTGGTGATCGCAGACACCGATGCCCTGGCCACCACGCTGTGGGAGCGGTACTACCTCGGCGAAGGAAGCTTTGGCTCTTTCCATGCGGCTGACGTCCTGCCGCGCAGGGATCTGTACTTGATCACCGATCATGAGGGCGTGGCCTTTGAAGACGACGGGTGGCGTGAAGGCGAGCACCGGCGGGCAGAAATGACCGAGTGGTTCAAGGAAACCCTGACCGAGGAGGGGCATTCCTGGATTTTGGTCACTGGTGACCATGATCGGCGGGTAAAGACTGCCGTCGAGACGATTGATCTCATTCTTGCCCAACGGAGCGGATTCACTTCACCGCCGTGGGCAAGCCGGACTGTTCTGGCCCCATCCGTTCTGGAAGGCGCATCGGCATGACGGCGGATTCACAGTCCGCGAGGGAGTTCCTCGACAGCTACGACCCCGGGGATTACCCTGCCGTGGCACTCACGGTGGACCTGGTGGTCTTTGCGGTCACCAATGGTGCGTTGAACGTCGCGTTGGTGCGCCGGGGAGGGCATCCGTTCAAGGATGCGCTGGCCCTGCCCGGTGGTTTCGTGGGGCCTGAGGAGTCCGCCGAACAAGCGGCGGTGCGGGAGCTCGCGGAAGAGACGGGCCTGGACCTGGGGAGCCTTCCGGTGCACGTGGAGCAGTTGGCCACGTACACCGGCCCGAAGAGGGACCCCCGGATGCGGGTGGTCTCCGTTGCCCACCTGGCCTTGCTGGCAACTGACGGGAGGGTCCTGCCTGGGATTGCCGCGGGATCGGATGCGGCAGCTGCCGCGTGGCACCCCGTCCACCACCTTCTACGCAGCAGCGATCTGGCCTTCGACCACCATCAGATCCTGCAGGACGGCCTGGGGCGATTGGCCGGCAAGATGGAATACAGCACCGTTGCCGCCCGCCTGCTGCCGAACGAGTTCACGCTGACGCAGCTTCGCGCCGTCTACGACGCCGTGTGGGACACCACCCTGCCTGCCGGAAACTTCACCCGGAAGATGATGCCCCACCTGACCGACACGGGCCGGAAATCGAGGGCGGCTACCGGTGGCGCCCCGGCGGCGCTGTTCACTGCCCCTGACCGGCACATTCACCCGCCCCTGGCCAAGCCGACCACCAGCCCCGGGCGTTAGAGGAGCAGCACTATCTCTGTGGAGTAGCTCTGCGACGCGCTCATTGATCCCCGGAACCAGCACACTGCGTGAACGGAAGAGTCGCCGGGAATCACCATGGGCCGGAGGTTGTCCACGGCCGACCCCTCGGTGATGGCTTCCCACGTCCAGCTGGCACCGGAATCGGCAGTGACGCCCCTGTAGATCTCGTAATGCGGAGTGGTTGCCCCTGTTCGCGGATCTACCGGTGTGGAAAGGTAGACGCAATCCAGGTTGTTCGGGTCCACGGCTCCCAGGCCGGTGTAGTCCTGCTCGTGCGGCAGCAGGCCAGGGCCGGCGACGGCGAGCGGGTGCAGCTTCCATTGGGTGCCGTCACAGCGCGCGTACAGCAGGCGGTGATCATCGACGTCGAGCCTCTGCTCCCGCTGCAGCGGACCGTTCACGTCATTGGCCCGGCAGCTGAGGATCGCAGCCAGCCCGCTGCCCTGTTGGCGGAGGTCAGTAGTCCAACCGTGGGTGAGGACGTCGCCGTCGAGCGTTGTTCCTGCCTCGAAGATGGTGGTCAGGGCCGTTTGGTTGATGCCCGGGGAGCCGATGACCGGCTTGCTGACCACGTTGCCCTCTGCGTCGTGGAGGGCGTCGTCCTGTAGGTAGCCGTGGTAAATGCTGTTGTTGTAGTCGCGTGGGTGGTGGTCCGTGGTGATGAGGTGGATCCGGTCCCTGCCGTTGCCGGCGTAGCGGGTGTAACCGTTGACGTAGCCGATTTTGGGGCGGGTGAAGAGTTTGCCACCGTAGCTCCACGTGCTGCCGTGGTCCTCGGAGATCATCAGGGTGGGGTCGTCGTTGATGGCGCGGACAAAATTGTAGACCCGGCCTTCGGCACTCAGTGCGTGAAGGTTGGAGTACGTGGCCCCGCGGCCGTCGGCGAGCTCCGTCCAGTCGAAGTGCTGCTCGGGCTCCCACCCGGAGGCGTCATGCGGCCGGGTGGAGACGCGCCAGCGGGAGTAGTTGTCCGTCTTGTGCTTGGCGTACATCGCAACATAGTGTCCGTCGGGCCGGATCAGGAGTGCCGGGGCATTGTGGTCATCGGCCTCCAGCCGTTCATGGAGCACGTGGATTTGGCTCTGGCCGGTAGCAAGGTTCACTGCTGTGACCTCGATGTTGCCGCCGCGTTCCGCGCCACCTGGACCTTCGGGGGCGGCCACTGAGCCCACCAGCAGAGTGTTGGTTGCGGGGTCGATCAGTGCGCGCTCGTCTTGAAACCAGCACCAGGCTCCGTTGTTGTTGACCACAACTGGATCGTGAAGGGATGGGGCTCGGGTGACCATGGGGATCCTTTGCGACTTTGCATCGTTTCAATTCTTGTGTGGTACTAGTCTAGGCGCATGACCACACGAGCCAACGAACTCACAGCCTTGGTCACCGGGGCCACCGCCGGTCTCGGTGCGGAATTCGCCCGCCACCTTGCCGAAGCCGGACACCACCTGGTGCTGGTAGCCCGTGATGAACAACGCTTGAAACAAACCGCCGAGGAGCTTGAACGCGACTTCAGCATCTCGGCGGAGGTCCTTTCCGCGGACTTGACCACCGACGTCGGGGTCGCCGCCGTTGCGGACCGCTTGCGGGATGCGGCACGGCCCGTGGATGTCCTGGTCAACAATGCCGGAATCGGACTGTTGAAATCGTTCGAACAGAATGACCTGGACGAGGAACGCCGGCACTTGCGGCTCCACGTCCAAACCCCCATGGAGCTGTGCCACGCGGCCCTTGACGTCATGCTGGCCCGCGGCAAAGGCCGGATCATCAACGTAGCCAGCGTGGCAGCGTTCGCCAACAGGGGCAGCTACTCGGCGGCCAAAGCGTGGCAGGTGACCTTCAGCCGGTGGGCCAACACAGCCTACGCCGCATCCGGAGTGCAGGTGACCGCGGTGTGCCCCGGATTCACGCACACCGAATTCCACGATCGCATGGGCATGGACAAATCCGTTGCGCCCCGCTTCCTGTGGCTGACCGCCGATCGCGTAGTGCGGGAAGGGCTGGAGGACAACGCCAAAGGCAAAGCAGTCTCCATCCCGACCCGTCGGTACAAGGTAGTCAGCTTCTTCGCCCGCATCCTCCCAGCCAAACTCACCTCCGGCCCACCGCGCAGGCCGCGTGAACCGTAGCCATGAAATCTGTTCCGGGCTGTTCACTTTGAGGGTGTGCGGGCCTTAGGCTGATGCTGGAGTGTGGCGCCGGGCACGGCTGCTGCACGGGGGCTGCAGCAGCGTGGTCCCGCAAGCAGGGCCCCGCTAAGGGCTCGTGTTTTCCCGCGAACCAAAGCCGTGTCCAAAGCGAGTAGTGCATGGACGAGACAGCTCCGACGGAGGGCACAGGGCAGCAGGGAAAGCACGACGGCGGTACGGTCGCCGTCGAGGACAGCGACGCGCAGCTGGTCCTGCTGGTCCGTTCGGGGAACAAAGCTGCCTTCGAAACACTCTTTGCGCGGCATCATTCCATGGCCCGAGCCGTGGCCGCCGCACAACTGGACAACTTTGCTGATGTTGACGATGTGGTGGCAGACGCGTTCACCTCGGTATATCAGGCCCTGGCCGCAGGGAAGGGGCCCGATTCTTTTTTCCGTGCCTACCTGCTGACCGCTGTCCGGCGCGTGGCCCACCGCACGAACCGGGACGCCACCCGTACCAGCCCCACCTCCGAGTCCTACATCTTGGACACCGTGGACGCCCATGACGATCCAGCGGTAGCGAAGTTTGAATCGACGGCGGTGGCTCAAGCATTCCGATCCCTTCCGGAACGTTGGCAGGAAGTCCTTTGGTATGTGGACATTGAAGGACTGAAGCCTGCCGCAGCCTCACCGCTCCTGGGCCTGACGCCCAATGGGGTGTCCGCACTCGCTATCCGGGCGCGGGAAGGTCTGCGCCAGGCGTACCTCCAGAACCACATCAGTACGTCGGCAGGGGAAGAATGCGAGGAATACTCAACGCACTTGGGTGCGTACTCCCGCGAAGGACTGAGCCGGCGCAAGCAAGCCCGGGTGCAGGAACACCTGGAAGGCTGCCCCAAATGCACCGCCCTGCTCCTGGATCTCAACGACGTCCAAACAGCCATGCGGGCCTGGATCTTCCCGCTGGTAGCAGGGGTTGCGTTCAGCTCAGCCTTCCCTGCGCTCGCGGGCGGAGGTGCAGGCACTGACGCCGGCAGCGCGGTCATCCACGGGGCATCACCCAAGGGAATCTCCCTCCCCTGGAAGGTGGGCGCCGGTGTCATGGCGTTGGCAGCGGTCGCAGCGAGTGCCGCCATGGCACTGGGAGTGGCGGGATCGAACACCTCGGGGCCGCCTGCTGCAGGCGCATCACCCACCGCGGGTCAGCCCACCACGCCGCAGCCGACCCCGCCGGTCGCCGAGAATATTTCACAGGAGTATCCCCTGTTTCCGGATCTCAGCGATCCATCCAAGGTGAACCCTGAGGAGCCGGTATTCGTCCCCTTCCCGCCGGGCAAGAAACCTGAACCGAATCTCTTGCCCAACCCGTTGCCATATCCGGGGAAACCCCTGCCGCCGACCTCCCAGCCGTTGCCAACCATTGCACCTACGGGACCTTCTGTAGCGCCCACCCTGCCAGCGCCGCAGCCCACCCCATCACTGTCTCCGACGCCTACTCCGAGCATGACGGTGAGTGCTACCCCGAGTCCTTCTACCAGTCCGGACCCGGGCGAAACGCCGGCTCCGGCGCCGGCGGTGACGGCAACGTTTACCGCCGAGGAGGGGACAACGGCGTCGGACACCAACGTCACTGTCACGTTCCGTCTCAAGGAGCAGACGGCGCCGCCCGCCTCCGCCGAGGTGGTCTTCACGATTTCCGCAGGTACGGACATGATCCCGGGCAAGCTCACTGAACCGGTGGGCTGGACCTGTTCAAAGGAAGACGCAGCCACCACGCAACTCCGCTGCACCAGCACCGTTGTGAACCCTGATGACCTGACGTTCCTGCTCGGAGTGTCCAAGCAGGACGAAGCGGAAGCAGCCACCCTGGACTATTCATTCAGCGGCACAGGGATGGGGACGGTTTCCTTCTCCAACACCTTTTAGTGTCGGGTTCCTGTGGCATGGGCCAAGGGCTTGGCCCGTAACTTGCGCTGTAACGTGACCACGCGCCACATCACGGACCGGGTTACCATGACACTTCATTCGAGCCTGAGGGGGCAGTGCTATGAAGAACGGATCCTTGACATTCGCGGTGGCTATGGTTGCTGGGGGATTGCTCCTGAGCGGCTGCTCGGGTACCAGTTATTCCGGCTTGGAGGCGTTGCAACGGGAGGCGACGGCGGCGGACAAGGCCCCGGAAGGGCTGACCATGGGCGAGGTTGAGCTGGAAAAGATCCTTCTGGTGGCGGAGGCCAACGGAAAAAAGTACTACTTGGGAGAAGGCAGGCAACACCGGCCGACGTGCCTGATCGTAGAATCCGCCGACGCGTATTTCTCGCATAGTGGCTGTAGTGAGTCCCTCCAGGGAGAGCTGTTGAGGATTAGTGGCCCAGACCAGAAATCGGCGGTGCTGGTTTCGGACGGCTACGACACCAAGGAGCTGGAGTCGAGCGGATTGACGAAAATCCACCCGAACATTCTGGTGGTAACTAACTGATTCTCCGCGGGGACCTCACCAGCACGGCCACCGCGATGCCCACCACGGCTCCCACCAACGTCTCAATGGCACGCTCCATCACCAGCACCCCTGGATCCATGGGGGCGGCCAGTTGCGCGATCAGCAGGATGACCGGCGTGAAGAACACCATGGCCCATCCGTAGTGCCGTGCCATGAACAGCTCTGTGGGGAACTGGCACAGCACCACCAGCACAGCGAGTACCACCGCGGTGTGGCCCGGGAAGTACTGAAGCGGCGATAGCGGACCGGGATAAAGCACGACGGCGACTATCCCCAAACCGAGGAACGTCCCTACAATCCGGTGGATACCGCGGTGGACGCGGCTCGGGAGGTCGGCTCCTGCGAGGGGCACGGCCGCTGCGGCCATGGCCCAGTGCGGGTGGCCGCTGCCGCTCAGGACGCCGATGACCCCGGCGGCACCGACAGCGAGCGAGTAGCGGGCCGCATGAACCAGGGCCGACTGTCGGAGTGGGCCGCGCAACACCGGAACCTCGCGCGCCGCACCGGCCAGCCAGGTGCGCCGCCGCAGCCAGCCCGAAAAGCCCACCAGCATGGAAAAGGCGGCGGACGCGGCTCCGATGAGCACCGCCGTCGTGAACGGAACATTGGTGGGCACGGAGGCGCAGGCGCCCAGGGCGAGAATGCCGAAGAACGGGCCGATGGGTTTGAGCCGGACGGCATCCGCGTACAGGGATCCGACGCCGGCAAACGCCGTAGCCACCAGCACCAACCACCATGAGTGGATGTGGTTGACGGAAAGGAACACCCCGATGGTCAGACCGCCCACCAGGAACAGGGCAGCCTGGGCCTGGTGTTTGAGCCTGGCTTGGTGAGTCTCGTTCCGTCCGTACATGCCGGTCAGCGCACCGAACACGGCGTACATCATGAGGTCCGGGCGGCCGATGAGAATCAGGAACAGCCCAGGGGCTGCAACACTCAGGGCCACGCGCACTGCCGAGAGGCGATCGTTGTTAGCCGGGCCCAGCCGGTGGAGTTCGCGGGCGTGGACCATCAATGCGGGCACGGGCGAACACCACCAATCAGTCAGGGTTGTCTTTGAAAATTATCAGCATCCCCGCCCGGACCGCCATAAGCCCGGTCACAACCCGTAGCGGACTCTGGCGCGCGGAACAGGGAAGGAATGGGAAGATCGAGGTATGCCAGTCGCCTTCGTTTGCCGCACCCGCTCCACCATGCCGCCGCAGGATCTGTTCGATCTTTCCCGCAACATCGATGCCCACGTGGGGTCCATGACCCAGAGCCGCGAGAAAGCGATCGGCGGCGTCACCACCGGACTGATCTCCGAAGGTGAGACTGTCACCTGGCAGGCGTGGCACCTCGGAGTCCGGTTCCGCATGACCAGCCGCATCACGCGGATGGAGGCACCGACGTCGTTCTCTGATGAGCAGGTGAAGGGCCCTTTCAAGTACCTCCGCCACACGCACGAGTTCCGGCCCGAAGGCAGTGGAACGCTCATGGTGGACACCATCGAATTCGCCGCGCCGTTCGGCCCGCTGGGCAGGCTGGTGGAGAAGCTGATCCTGGCCCGGTACCTGCAGAACCTTATTGAGAAGCGCAACGAGTTCCTTGTCGCCGGAGTCCAACCAGGCTTGGACTCCGGGCAATGATCAGGCTCGCGCATGCGGACGACCTCCTGGTTCTGCAGGAGATCGAGCGTGCCGCGGGCGAGGCTTTCAGGGCTTTGGGAATGGATTCCATCGCGGATGATGAACCACTCTCCGTTGACGAGTTGAGCGCCTACGCCGCAGCCGGGCGGGCATGGGTGTCCGTGGACGGGCTCGACTACCCTGTGGCGTACTTGTTGGCGGACATCGTTGACGGCGACGGCCACGTGGAGCAGGTCAGTGTCCATCCGGATCAAGCTCACCAGGGCCTGGGGCGGGAACTGTTGCATGCCGCACGGGTGTGGGCGCGGGGCCACGGAATGCAGCGGCAGACCCTCAGCACTTTCAGGGATGTGCCATGGAATGCTCCGTATTATCGGCGCCTGGGTTTTGACGTGCTCGACGCCGGATCCTGGGGTCCCGGCTTGACCCACCTGATGGAGCACGAGGCGGAGCTGGGCCTGACGCGCTGGCCGCGCGTTGCCATGTGGCGGCCCGTCGTTCCGCCGGACCTTCCTACTTCCTGAGCCTGACACGGACGGCGGCGCCGGCGCAGATGATCACCGCGAGGCCACCCACCACGGTGGTCCAGGTGATGGACTCGCCCAGCAGGAGCCCGGCCCACGCAATGGTCATCACGGGTTGGACGAGTTGGATCTGGCTGACCTGCGCCATGGGCCCGATAGCCAGGCCGCGGTACCAGGCAAAGAAGCCGAGGAACATACTCACCACCCCCAAGTAGGCGAAGGACAGCCACTGGGTGCCGGATGCGGAGGGCAGTCCGGAGCTGAGCGAAACCGCAGTCAGGATGATCATCACTGGCGAGGCGACCACCAGCGCCCAGGAGATGGTCTGCCACGATCCGAGTTCGCGGGCCAGCATGCCACCTTCTGCGTAGCCAACGGCAGCGGCAAGCACGGCAGCCAGCAGGAGCAGGTCCGCCCAGTGAAGCGAGCCGAACCCTCCGGACTGGACCAGCGCAAAGACCAAGGCCGCGACCACTCCGGTGAACGTCAGAACCCAGAACAGCGGGCGGGGGCGTTCGCGTCCCCTGATCACGGCCGCGGTGGCCGTGGCTGCGGGCAGGAGCGCGATCACCACGGCTCCATGGCTGGCTGACGTGCTGGTCAGGGCAAAGGTAGTGAGCAGCGGGAACCCGGCCACGATCCCTCCTGCCACCACAGCAAGGCGAATCCACTGACCGCCCTGCGGTAATCGCTGCCGCGTAAACGCCAGAGCCAGCGCCGCAAGAACGGCGGCCACCACGGCCCGGCCCGCTCCAATAAACAGGGGAGACATGCCTTCCACAGCCACCCGCGTGAGCGGAACGGTGAAGGAGAAAGCGACGACGCCAAGGAGGCCCCACCAGACACCGGTCGATGTCCGGGTGGATATCACTGGCCGCGAAAGGGTAGTAGCGCTACTATTGTGACTCATGAACAACGATAGCAGTTCCCGAATTGTCTCGCGACTAAAAGAGTGGATCGCGGGGGCTGCGCCCGGAGCCAAACTGCCATCAACCCGCCAACTCGTGGCGGAGTACCAAGCCAGCCCCGTCACAGTGCAGAAAGCCTTGAGGACGCTCACGGCGCAGGGCCTCATCGAGAGCCGGCCGGGGGTGGGGACCTTTGTGCGCGCCTACCGCTCAGCCAGGCCCTCGGATTACGGCTGGCAAACAGCGGCGTTGCGGGCAGCCCAAACCGCCCGCCCGCTGAACTCCGGGGCTATGAGGAGCGCGCCCAATGATGTGATCGCGTTCCACTCCGGGTATCCGGACCGCGAACTCCTCCCGGAACGACTCGTCCGCGCCGCCCTCACACGGGCCGCCAGAGGGGGCGCTGCCTTGTCCCGGCCTCCCGCGCAGGGACTTCCTGAGCTCCAGGCCTGGTTTGCGCAGGAACTCAGTACCTCCACGCCGGTGGGCGTCACGCCTCCCCAGCCCAGCGACGTCGTGGTCCTTCCTGGAAGCCAAAGCGGACTCAGCTCGATTTTTCGCGGGTTGGTAGGCCATGGCCGGCCGCTGCTGGTGGAGTCACCCAGTTACTGGGGCGCGCTGCTGGCTGCGGGTCAGGCGGGTGTGAAAGTCATCCCTGTCCCCAGCGGCCCGGAGGGGCCGGACCCGGAAGAGCTGGACAGGGCCTTCGAAGAATCGGGTGCGCGGTTGTTCTACGCCCAGCCCAACTTCGCCAATCCCACGGGAGCGCAATGGCCGGCGGAACGCGGCGAGGAGGTGCTGCGGATCGTCCAACGCCACGGAGCTTTCCTTGTGGAGGACGACTGGGCGCACGACTTCGGCATCACCGCGTCTTCCGTGCCACTGGCCGCCAAGGACGATTCCGGCCACGTTGTCTACATCCGCTCCCTGACCAAGAGCGTTTCGCCGTCCATCCGCATCGCAGCCATCATTGCCCGGGGCCCGGCGCGTGAACGCATTATGGGTGCGCAAGCTGCCGAGTCGATGTACGTCAGCGGCGTGCTTCAGGCGGCAGCGCTCGACGTCGTCACGCAGCCCGGGTGGCAAACTCACCTCCGTGGACTCAGCCATCAGCTGCAGTCCCGCCGGGATCTCCTGGTCACCAGCCTTCGCGAACACGTTCCGGAGGCCCACCTCAGCCACCTGCCCAAGGGTGGCTTGAACTTGTGGGTGCGGATGCCGGACGGGTTCGACGTCGATCAGCTCACCAAGGATTGCGAGGCGGCCGGTGTGCTCATCGCCGCGGGTGCGGAATGGTTCCCCGAGGAGCCGGAAGGGCCGTATATCCGGCTCAACTACGCCGGCCCCAACCCCGGCCGTTTCCCGGAAGGCGCACGGATCATTGGCGAGGCGGTGCGGGGGTTGCTGGGATCCTGATGCTTTCCCGTTGCCAGCCCGCTATCCCGTCGCGGGGCAGCAACGCAGGCGCGGGGGAGCGACGGGGTTGCGCGGGTGAGCCTGCAGGTGTTTCGGCCACCGTACGACCGTAGCCCGGCCGCCCGGTTTGATCGATCCCATGCTTCTCGCGGGTCATGAGATGGATCTCGTGGCCGTCGGGATCCTTGAAGACCACCAGCCACGCCACCGTCGCATCAATGATGGGTGAGTGCTGCACGTTGTGGCGGTCCAAGTGATCCAACCAGGCCTCGAGGTCTGCACGGGTTTCGATGTCGAAGGCCAGCTCCAGCCCTTCCTGGGGGACCGCCCCAGGGTTGGCCCGGAAGGACAAGCCCACCGGGTTTGGGCCGGGCACGCGGCCCGCGGCCCCTTGGATCACGCCACTGGAATCGGGGAATTCCATGATGGTCTCCCACCCGAAAATCAAGGAATACCAGCTCCGTGTTGCTTCGAGATCCACCACGGGGAGCTTCACCCCACGAAGTCCCAGTGACGGCGGAACCATGTCAGCTGTCATCTCAATCACTCCTTATGCAGCAAGACTGAATTAATGCACCTATACTGCACTTCATGAGCGTTGATGACAAGAGTTCCAGCGTTGACCCGAGAATCCGGAGGACCGAACGGGCAGTCGTCGCGGCAGCCCGGGTCCTCTTCGAACGCCAGGGCTACGCCGCCACCACCATGAGCCAGATCGCACAGGAAGCCGACTGCGCCGAGCGGACCCTTTTCCTGCGATTCAGCAGCAAAGCAGAGTTACTCAAACGCGTCGTCGACCAGACGTTCCGGGGCCCGGTAGATGCGGGGCACCATGAATCAACAGGTCAGCGCGAAGTTGCGGCCGAACAGCCCGCTGGAGAGTCACTGGAATCCCGCCTCCGGGCATTCGCTGCAGGCGTGGCTGACACCATGATCCGCACCGGGCCCCTGTTTGCCGTCGCCCGTGAAGCTGAGGCCAGTGAGCCCCTGATCGCTGCCGCTTTCGACGCCGCTCGGCGGGATACCATCGCCGCCTCGCATCGCATGTGGGAGGGCCTTGCCCGCGACCGGCTGATTAGTGCCGACGTGGACGTTGCTTGGGTGGCCGACACCACCGGGCTGCTGGCGTCCGCCGACGCCTACCTCCTCATGAGGACTGCCATCGGCTGGGACCGGCTCCAGCTGGAGGAATGGCTGCTCCGGACCTGGCTGCACTTTGCCAGCCCAAGCAGACCGGGACCCGCCGCCTAAGCCGGGGACCCGCCGTCGTACGCCCTTCAGCGTGCGCCTCTTAACAGCCGTAGCCACCAGCACCAAGGAGAGCGCCTTGGGGTTGGTGGCTACGGTGGGCGGCAAGCTGCCGCGAACTAGCTGAATCGCTATGCAGAAGTTGCAGGCAGTGAGTTCCTAAGCGGGAGTCAGGTCCTTGTTGCCTTTGCCGAACACGGCGTCATCAATGGGCTGGCCGTCGAACGGCATCTCGTCCAGGTTGATGAGCGGGTTGGTGTCCTGCGTTGCTACGAGCTCGCGTGCTTCAGCCTGGGTGTCAACACTGGGCATGGAGCCCGGCAGCGGACGCTGGGCGGATTCACGCAGGAAGTAGATGGCGATTGCGCCCACGATGGACGTTGCCATCAGGTAGTACGCGGGCATCATGTCATCGCCCGTGCCTTCGATAAGGCCCTGGACGATGAACGGCGTGGTTCCGCCGAAGATCGCCACCGAGAAGTTGTAAGCGATGCCCATTCCGCCGTAACGGCTGGACGTCGGGAACAAGGCCGGCAGGGCCGAGGCAAGGTTGGCGATGTAGAACGTCACCGGGAAAGCGATCAGTGCAAGGCCTGCCAGTGTGGACCAGATCTCGCCGATACCGATCAGCATGAACGCCGGGATGGAGAAGACGATGGTGCTGCCTGCGCCAACCCACAGCACCGGACGGCGTCCGATGCGGTCGGACAACTTGCCCGTCAGCGGGATGCACACGGCCATGATCACCAGGACCGGGATGGTCAGCAGGGTGCCGTGGACGGGGTCGTAGCCCTTGGAATCCGTGAGGTACGTGGGCATGTAGGACGTCAGTGCGTAGCCAACAGTGTTGGCAGCTGCGGCCAGGATCATGGCCAGCACGATCTGGCGCCAGTAGGCCTTGATGATGCCCACCGGGCCCTTTGCCACTGCAGCATCCTGTGAAGCTGCATCCTTGGCGGAGGCTTCCTGTGCGTCCAAGGTTGCCTGGAACTGGGGGGATTCCTCAATCTTGCTACGGAAGTACACCGCGATGAGGCCCAGCGGACCAGCGATCAGGAACGGAATCCTCCAACCCCATTCCTCCATGGCTGCCTGTCCGAGCGTGAGCTGCAGGACCGAAACCAGGGCGGCGCCGAGGGCGAAGCCGATGTAGCTGCCCATATCAAGGAAGCTGGCGAAGTAGCCGCGGCGCTTGTCCGGGGCGTACTCGCTGACGAAGGTTGTGGCACCGGCGTACTCGCCACCGGTGGAGAAGCCCTGGACGAGCTTCAGGATGACCAGTAGCGCTGCGGCCCAGATGCCGATCTGCGCGTAACCGGGGAGGAGGCCGACGGCGAACGTACTTGCCGCCATCAGCAGCAGTGTTGCTGCGAGGACCTTCTGGCGGCCGACTTTGTCACCGAGCCAACCGAACACGATGCCACCGAGGGGGCGGGCGATGAAAGTTGCGGCGAACGTGCCCAGAAGGAAGAGTGTTTGGACCGACGGGTCTGCTTCGGGCAGGAAGACAGGACCCATGGTGGTGATGAGGTAGCCGAAAACGCCGACGTCGTACCATTCCATGGTGTTGCCGACGATGGTGCCGCCGAGTGCTTTGCGCAGCATCGGCTTATTCACCACGTTGACGTCGGACTCTTTGAGCCGCCGCTTCGGGCGAAGCTTCGTTTTCTTCGTTGCGTTCTTTACTGCGTTTGTGGCGGCCGGGGTGGGGCCTGCCATTACCTGGGTCCCGGTGGCGTTCCTTGCGCCATCCGGAGAGACGGTGTTGCTTTGGTCTGTGGGCATTTGGGCTTCTCCTAGGGAGGTCATTTGCTTGCGACTTCTGCTGCCCCGCTCTGGGCAGGGTTTCAATTTTACGCGTTTTGGACCAAAAACCCGAGTTGAGATCGTATTTTTGGGCCTAAAGAGGGTGCAAATTGCCTAGTTGTGTTGCATCTCATTACCCGCTCTTGCCCTGCAACCATGCGGATCCAACCCCGTTTTTGCCCTCCGGAGCACGTTGTTACCAAATTGTTTAGCTGAGCCCATGTAACAGGGGCGAATCGGGCCTAAAAGCTGACTGTTTGGGAGTCGTCACTCCGATCGTCGTGCCCACAAATACGGGCCGGGCAGTTGCGCGAGTAGGACCAGCCGGTGGCACATTGACGGTGGCCACCAGCATTGCGCCGATGGCCACCGCTCCCGGTAAGGGGATGTTGTGCCAGAACAGGCGGACCACATCAACGACTAGTCGGATGATGTTGACCACCAGGTTCCAGGCGCCCCATGGTTCTTCACGTTTCCGTTTGGATTCCATGCCGGCACCTCCTCCCGGAGGAACAGGGCACGGCCTGCACGTGTCTGTGGGCACAACAACGTTGCGCCCTACGTGCGTAGGGCCATACACTCAAAGTGTTCGGATTTGAGGCTGTGACCCTCTGACCGCACCAATGAGCGCACCGCGCTGAACAAAAGACCCGATTGCACTCGGGTCTTTTGTTCGTTAACGGCACAGCAGGCTCTTGCCGGATGATTCCAGCGTATCGGCCAGAAGGCGCCTCAACGACCACGCCGGCGTAGCTTCCAGCTAGAGCCGTGCTTCCGCAAACCGAGGGGCCATAGACTCCATCTGCTCCATCACCAGTTTGATCGCTTCAGGCTGCTTGTCCGGCGGGTACCCGAAACGGACCAGAAGCCTCTTGATCGAGGAACGAAGTTTTGCCCTGACGTCATCGCGCACCGTCCAATCGGTCCGAACGTCCCGGCGCATCACTGACAGCAGCTCGCGGGCGATATCGGCGAGCACGCCTTCGCCCTGTATCTCCACGGCAGATTCGTTGGAGGCCACAGCGTCATAGAAAGCCAGCTCGTCCGAATTCAGAGGGGGCGTGAAATGAGTGCCTCGGTTGCCCTCGGCAGCGACTTCGCGTGCCAGCTCCACCAACGCCGCGATGATCTCCGCCTATGTCAGCTGCTGGTTGGTGTACTTCCGCATCAGCTCGGTAATGCGTTCAGAGAAGGCCCGCTGGCGCATCACTGACCACCAAATTTGCCGAGTTGGAGGCATCGAAGACGGCCGGGTGGGACGTCAACTGAAACAGTGAAGGCCGGCACCTGAAAAGGTGTCGGCCTTCGCTTTCTCCTTTGGCCCTCACTCCCTGGCTCGTGACCCGAGCACCACGGTTCCCCCGAGCGACTCGTCCGAGGCCACCTTCGAGGACAACCCGGCCCCGTCCAGAATCCGGGCCGACTCAGGCGCCTGCTGCACGGAGGTTTCCATCAGCAAAGACCCACCCGGCGCAAGCCATTGAGCCGCCCCCAGCGCTACCCGACGCTGGACCGCCAAGCCGTCAGCACCGCCGTCGAGCGCTACCTTCGGCTCGTGGAGGCGCGCCTCCGGCGGCATCATTCCAATGGACTCCGTAGGGACGTACGGCGCGTTTGCCAGCAGGACGTCCACTCTTCCGCGGAGTTCACGGGGGAGCGCGTCATAGAGGTCACCTTGGTGGACCCGCCCGCCCCGGGGCTCAACGTTGCGTCGCGCGCACTGAACTGCGGCGGGGTGGATGTCGGAGGCGTGCAGTTCACAGCTCTCCAGAAGATCGCTGAGCGCGGCACCTATCGCACCGGAACCGCAGCAGAGGTCCACGACGACGGCTCCTGGTTTGGCGATCATCGCCGCCTGGCGGACCAGGAACTCCGTGCGACGCCGGGGCACGAACACTCCTTGGCTGACGGTCATGCGTTTCCCGCAGAAATCCGCCCAGCCCACAATATGCTCCAAGGGAAGTCCGTTGCGGCGTTGGTCCACCATGCGGCGGAGCTCATCCGGATGCCGGGCGGCGTCGATGAGGAGCCGGGCTTCGTCCTCCGCGAAAACACAGCCGGCGGCGCGCAGGGTGGTGGCGATGGATACGCTCCGGGTCACGTTTGCCATGCTAGCCGAGGACTACTTCCGGTGCGGTGGGAATCGTGGTTCAAAGATGCTGCAGATGAGGGGTTCACAAATCCGCCGGGACTTGGCTAGGGTATGACTCATGGGAACACTGATTTTTGAGTAGACCGGCCTTTGCCCTGAGCGGCACAGCCGAGTTTAACCTGACAAAAATCCACGCCTGTTGAGGCCCTGCCTCCATGCCGTTCCCGTTCTCGACGCCTTTTTCCCGAACCGCAACGACATAGGATACGTGTCTCTTCAGGACTCACACTTTGAGGAGTCCACATATGACTGCCAACCCTTCCGAAAACAAAAAGACCCCGGCCGCCGGTGGTATCAAGTCCAAGTTGACCGACGCCCAGAAGGCCATGCTGGCCAGCAAGTCCGGGGGCGGCGCTCCGGCCGGCTGGCAAAGCACCGGCAAGGGGCACAAGCCCACCTCCGCCAGCGGCAAGCAGGCCAAGACCGAGAAGAAAGTCCGCTGGTAAACCTGCGGAGAGGCACACTGAAATACAGCACACTGGAAAGGGAAAATCATGACTGCGAATCACGAGTCTGACCGCATCAATCCTGAGGTTGCAAGCCACTTGGTGGAGTCCATGGACATGGCGCCCATGCCCGAACCAACCACTGTCGCCGTTGCCCTGGGCGCTGATCAGGGCAGGCAATGGCCGGACGGGAACGGTAAGCGCCGCCACCCGAAGGAACGCGATCAAGCCCATGGCCGCATGGGCCAGGGAGCAGCTGTGACGGCGATCCACAGGACCAGCCGCCCGCAGATGCCGCACTCCTCCTAGCGTCACCCGAACCAACCCACCCGAACCAACCCGCGTAGCCAGCCCAACTGGGTCGCAGTTCAGGTCGTTCTCAGCGCTCAGAACGACTCGATCTGCTACCTAGTTGGGCTGGCTGACGTCGTCGGGGGACTTGTCCGGACGCCAGCCACGCCACACGGGATGACGCAGCCGGCCGGGTCCCGTCCATTCGCCGAAAGTCACCTCGGCCACCAGGTCCGGGCTCACCCACGTGGCACCCGCTGCATCCTCGCGGGGAATGTCCACGAAAGGTGATCCGCTCACCACCCGCGGCTCAAGACGCTCCATAATGTCCCGCAGTTGCCAGTCCTTAAAACCGGTGCCAACCCTGCCCACGTAGTGCAGCTTGTCGCCGTCGGGGATGCCCAACAGCAACGCGCCGAAAGTCCCGCTCCGCGCCCCAGCGCCGGGCCGCCAACCGCCCACCACCACCTCCTGGCTTTGCTCCAGCTTGAGCTTGATCCAGGACCTGCTGCGGCGGCCGATCACATAACGACTGTCGGCCTTCTTGGCCATGACACCCTCCAGACCAAGCTCGGCTGCGCTGGTCATGAGGTCCTCCACGTCATGGTCAAGGACTGAAGACAGGTGCAGCGGAGAGCCTGCCGCAAACCGCCCTGCAAACCCGGAAAGCCGCTCGCGGCGTTCGCGGAACGGCAGCCCACTCAGGTCCGTGCCGTCGTCGTACAGAAGATCGAAGACCATGAGCTGCACCGGAACCGATGCCCGGGCACGTTCGATGTCAGCGGTCTTGACCAGGTTCATCCGGAGCTGCAACCGCCCGAAATCAGGCCTGGACCCCTTACCGAGCGCCACGATTTCGCCATCCGCCACAAAGTCGCCCTCAGGCCAGGACGCGCGGTCGGTCAACTCCGGGTACGTGGCCGTGAGGTCGTTCCCGTTGCGGCTCATCAGGCGGATCTTGCCCTCCGTGCCGGTGATGATCGCCCGGATCCCGTCCCATTTCAGCTCATACAGCCAATCGTCGCCGCGGAGTTCTGCTGTGGTGCCGGAGGTGGCCAGCATGGGGGTGTAATTGGGCATGGGCACCGGACCGACGGCGGCAGCAGGCTTGGGCGAGGACGTCGCCGTGGTGATCTTCCGCCCGCCCGCCTGCTCCTTCATCAGGTGGATCAGCCAGTTCTGTCCCGTGTTGATGAGCGCGAAGCGTTTGGTGCCACCAAGCCCGCCACCCGGCTCGCCTGTGAGGGTCGCGATCACTTCCTTGCCATCGCGCCATTTCTCGCAGGTGTAGTCGCCGCGGTCCCAGATGCTGACCGTCCCCGCACCGTACTCGCCCTTGGGAATGACGCCGGCAAAGGTGGCGTAGTCCATGGGGTGGTCTTCGGTGTGAACGGCCAGGTTGTTCCGCTCCGTCGTTTCGGGAACGCCGCGGGGGAGCGCCCAGGAGACCAGGACGCCTTCATGCTCCAGGCGGAAGTCGAGGTGGTAGCGGCGGGCGTGGTGCTCTTGAATGACGAAAATGCCGCCGGGTGGCGGCGGCTCGCCCGGCTGAGGCTGGTCTGAGGACGAGCGGCCCGGCGCGCCACTGGAAACGGCCGACGACGACGGGAACGGCTCCGGGGTTTTGTCCGGATCGCGCATCCCGACGTACTTGGCGAGACGGTTCTCGACTGTCACCACCCGCTCACGGTCGGCGCCCGAACTGCCGGTGCCCGAGCTACCGGTGCCCGAACTACCGGTGCCCGTACCGCCCGCGCCAGGACCGCCGTCGTCCTTCTCTTCCTCCCCGTGCGGCGGCAGGTGCCGTTCGGAAATCGGCGCGAAGTGGTCTTTGCCTGTCTTGACCCGTTTCATCACGGAAAGAAAGTCCAGGTGCTCCAACGACGCGGAGGCGAGCTCCCGCCACGTGCGCGGCGCTGCGACGGTGGGCTGAGCTTTTCCGCGGAGTGAGTACGGGACGATGGTGGTCTTGTTGCCGCTGTTCTGGCTCCAGTCCACCAGCACTTTGCCGTGGCGGAGGGACTTCTTCATATCGCTGACCACCAAGTCCGGGTGGTCGGATTCCAGGGCGCGGGCGAGCTCGTGGGCGAAGGCGGACACTTGCTCGGACTTCAGTGTCCCGTCGAGGCCTGTGTAGAGGTGAATACCTTTGCTGCCGCTGGTGACAGGGACCGGCTCCATGCCCATGTCCTGAAGGATGGACCGGGCCAGCTCGGCTACTTCCACACACTCAGGCAGGCCAGCACCGGGGCCGGGATCGAGGTCCAGCACAAAGCGATCGGGCCTGAGCGGCTTCCCGGAGGCGTCCACCTGCCACTGCGGAACGTGGATTTCCAAGGACGCGATCTGCGCCATCCAGGTGAGTGTGGCCAGGTTGTTGACCAGGGGATATACGTTGGAGTGGTCCGAATGCTGGATGGCGGCACGGGGAATCCATGTGGGCGCGGAGTCCTCCAGGTTTTTCTGGAAGAAGACCTGCCCGGGGTGTTCGGCGGTGCCCACTCCGTTGACCCAGCGCTTGCGGGTGACAGGACGGTTGGCAGCGGCGGGGATGAGGAAAGGTGCCACTGCGGCATAGTATTCCAGCACTTCGGCCTTGGTGGTGCCGGTTTCCGGGTAGATGATTTTGCCCAGGTTGGTGAGGGTGAGCTCGTGGCCTTGCACGTTCACGCGCTCTTGTTGCTTGCCTGCCACCTCTTCTCCTCTGCTGTGTTGTGCTGTTGACTGGGTGCATGAGGGCCATTTGGAAGGGATCCATCGCGTTCGGTCTGGTCAACGTACCAGTGAAGCTCTATAGCGCCACAGAGGATCACGATATTGGCCTGCATCAAGTCCACAATAAGGACGGCGGCCGAATCCGGTACCAGCGGAAATGCGAAATTTGCAGCGAAGTGGTGGCTTATGAGGATATTGATAAGGCCTACGAGGAAGAGGGCCGCACCGTGGTCCTTACCTCGGCTGAATTGAAGTCATTGCCTGAGGAGAACAGCCGCGAAATTGAGGTGGTGGAGTTTATCCCCGCCGAGCAGTTGGACCCCATCATGTACGAGCGCAGCTATTTCCTGGAGCCGGATTCCAAGTCGCCCAAGGCCTATATGTTGCTCCGGCAGACGCTGGAGGACACGGACAGGATCGCGATCGTGCAGTACGCACTGCGGCAGAAGACCCGGCTGGGGGCGCTCCGTGTTCGTGAGGACGTGTTGTTGCTCCAGGCGCTCCTGTGGGGGGATGAGGTCCGTGAGGCCAAGTTCCCGTCCCTGGAGACGGATATCAAAATCTCGGATAAAGAACTGGAAATGTCATCCGCCCTGGTGGAGTCGATGGCGCACGACTTTGACCCCGATTCTTACACCGATGATTACCAAGCCCAGCTGAAGACCTTGATCGAGGCCAAGCTGGAGAAGGGTGAAGCCCTGGACACCGAGGCCACCTTTGGCGTGGTGGAAGGGGAGGGCGAAGGCGGCGACGTCATCGACCTCATGGAAGCGCTGAAGCGCAGCCTGGATAAGAAGCGCGGCAAGGAAAAAGCGGACGACGACGGCGCTGCCGCCACCAAAACGGCCAGCAAACCGAAGGCGCGGGCCAAGAAAAAGGCGTGAACCGGCGTCGTCATTCCATAAAAGCGGCGGCCGTCATGTGGGCGGCCGCCGCTTTTGTTTGGTTTTAGTGATTTCGCAACATGGAGATCAGTTCGGATTTCTTCTTATCTGAGTAGCCTTTGAGCCCTAGTTCCTTGGCGCGGGCCTTCAATTTGTCCACGGTCTAATCGTCGTAATCTCCTGACTTCCCTCCTTTGCTGCCTACTTCTTTGCGGCCCTTGGCTGCGGCGGCGTTGGAGATACGTGCGGCCTTCTCCTTCGAAGCGCCATCGTCGCGAAGCTCTTCATAGAGCTGTGGGTCCTTCAAACTGGAAGTCTTCTTTCCCGGCATGATGTGTTTCCTTTCCCTCTTTCGGCTGGTCTCTACCTCTACTAGGCCCCGGTTTCGTAGTGCGGTTCCGCCACAGGTTTGGACTCGGGTGAACCCCGCTCACGGAGGTACACGGAAGCTCCTACCAGGACGGCTACGGCAAGGAACTCACTTTGCCAGTTCTGGAAGGACTCAAACCAAAACTGACTGGAAGCCATGTATTCCCACGTGGAAACTTTGGACAGGCCATGGCTCAGCTGCTCTTCGTTGTAGGCGGCCGTTCCACCAATGGCGTGCAGGGTGAAGGACGCCAGGAACAACAGGCCCAACAGTCCAGAGAGTGAGTGCTCGTAAACCTTCAGGACCCACCCGCCGCGCCTGACCGGCCACGGGGTCTTGCTGGTCTTCTTGGCGTCGCGCGGATCTTCATCTTGCGGAGAGACCTTATCCATGGGCTTGGACTCGGATGAACCCTTTTGGAACAGGAAAACCGTGAGGACCACGTACATGGCCATTTGCAGGAACTCCGACTCCCAATTCTCGAAGATGGCTTCCACAAAATGTCCTGTGGCGAGGTACTCCGGGATGCCGATGGGTGGTCCGCCGTGGCTTTGCTGCTCCTCGCTGTAACTTGCTGCCCCGGAGATGATCATTCCGCCGAAAAACATGACGAACAAACCCACATTCACCAGCAACAGCCCGTGGTTCTTTATCCACTGCGCCATCGGTCCTCGTTTCACAGAGTCCTCGTGGGCTTTGCTGGGGAGCAGCATCGCTCATTCTTCCCGGGTATCGCCGTTGCTGCGCATTCCTTGCCGCTGCAGCCACAGCGGCATTCCGACCACCAAAACCAGCAGCACCAGGATGATGAAACCGCCTGCCACCAATCCTGCGGTCCTGCCTGCAGTGACATCGAAGACCAGCGATGCCGAACCGGCAATGAGGATGGTCACTCCGGCCAACGCCCACTTGGTGATGGTGTCTGCGCTGGAGACGAGCACATTTTTAAGTCCTCGTCTGAAGAGTCTGCGGTGCACGCTGACAGGGAGCACAATCAGGACAGTGGTCAGGGCTGCCACCATCACGTTGAAGAGGTAGAGGCTCCGTTGCCAGTCGTCCAACTCTCCGAAGCGATCATGGAAGGGTAGCGTCAGCAGGAAGCCGCCCAGAATCTGGACGCCGGTCTGGAGCACCCGCAATTCCTGGATCAGTTCCATCCAGTTACGGTCCATGCGCTCCTCGGTGGACTCGTTCCTGCCGAATCTGGGGGCCTGCTCCGGCTCTACCATTCATACACCTCTGCGGATTTGGTGGACGCCGGCGTTGCGCCGGACTACGGTCGGACTGTCAGCATTCCCCGGCGTTTGACCGGGGCCTCAACGGATTTCCAAGGAGGAAGAAATGAGCCAGGACGAGCACCGGGTGGACCCGGACCACGAGCCCGGAGGTTACGGAACGCCCACGCCCGAACAGGAAATGCCCGGTCAGGGTGATGAACGCGAGACGCCGGAACGGCCCGCCGCGGATATACCTGACTCCCAGGGAGTACCTGAAGCCCCGTCTGACGAGTTCCCCACGCCCCGGAATCCGGATGCGGCCCCACCACCCTCGGCCACAGGAGAAGGCACGGACGGCAACTAGTGATGTGAGAGGGCTGTTCACGCCGCACGTTCAGTAGCGGGAACAGCCCTCGCGGTCTGTAGATGCTGATTGCCTGCAAGTGCCTGTTGGCTACCCCCATAGCTCTGGGCGGACCAGATCCGGCTGCTTTATACCGTGTGGCCTCTGCGACCCGACATGAAGTTCAGCAACCAGCCGATGGCTGCGACAACGAGCAGGATGACCCCTACCCACAGCAACCAGTTCAGGGCCTGGGTGAAGCCACCCACAATAAGGAGAACAATTGCTACTACACCAGCAATGATCAGAAGCGTATTCATGGTCAGCACATTCCTTTCCGGGGGCACCTTTTGACGATTGTCGAGGATTCCCAACTATGCATTCCTACTTACTTCGATTTAGTTATGCCGGTACTTGGGGAGTTTTGAGGCCCCAGGTGCCTTTGTCGCTGCAAAGTACGGCCTTCGCCCGGATGGCTGGAGTTCGCCCGTCGTGAACAGCAACACTCCTCATTGTACTACTAAGCACCCTTATGAAAGGCTTATGGAAGTCGTCATTTGATGATGGGGCGGTGCCGGAGTTTTTGGCCGGCACGGATTTTCGCTCAGATGAATGTCCAAGAGAGGAACACATGAAAGCGTCACAGCAACTTGCAGACAACCTTCAGATCGTCCTGACAGACCTTATCGAGCTACAGCTCCAGGGAAAGCAGGCCCATTGGAACATCGTGGGACCGAACTTCCGGGACCTTCACCTGCAGTTGGACGAGCTCGTGGTGGCCACCCGCGAATTTGCGGACGATACCGCAGAGCGTATGCGGGCGCTCCACGCCCTTCCTGACGGCCGCAGTGCGACCATCGCCAAGGGCACGCGCCTTGAGGAATTCCCCGCCGGCCTGGTGAACACCAAGAACGCGGTAAAACTGGTCACCGACCGCGTGGAACGCGCCGTCCAGACCATGCGCGACGTCCATGACGAAGTGGACGAGGAAGACCCCACGACGGCGGACCTCCTGCATGCCTTCATCTCCCGTTTGGAGCAGCTGGTGTGGATGATCAACGCGGAAATCATGAACGCCGGCGCTGCCGTGACGGACCCGGACGAAGCCTAAACGGCACCCGGACCCGGCTGCTTGCGAACAGGGCGGATAGACCGTGCCCAGGTTGAAACGGAGTGACCTCTCCAAGCCAGGCATTATCCGGCGCAAGGTAGGGAAGGGATTCAGCTACCGCCACCCGGACGGAAGCTTGGTCAGCAAAGAGGATCGCCAGCGCATTAATGCGCTGGCGATCCCGCCTGCGTGGACCGATGTGTGGATCAGCCCCTTCGAGCATGGGCACATTCTCGCCACGGGTGTGGATGCTGCTGGACGGAGCCAATACATCTACCACCCGGGCTGGCGGGAGCGGAAGGACACCGAGAAGTTCATCCGCGCTGCCAAATTGGGATCTGTCCTGCCTGCGGTTCGCCGCAACGTGACGGTCCATCTTCAAGACGGCGCCGACCCCCGGCAACAGACCCTTGCTGCTGCAGTGCGGTTCATGGACCTGGGTGCCCTGCGCGTTGGCTCGGAGATTTACATGAAGCAGAACGGCTCCTACGGGCTCACCACGCTCCGCTGCCGCCACGCGAGGGTGGACGGGCCGGACGTCTTCCTCAAGTTCCCCGGCAAGAGCGGCCAGCTCTGGGATATGTCCATCCATGATCCCGCGCTGGCAGCGTTCCTGGAACCGCTGGCGGAGCGTCCGGGCAAGGAGCGCCTGCTGGCCTACCAGGCCAACGGAACATGGGTATCCGTCGACGCGTCCATGATCAACGAATACCTGCGAGGAATCGCCGGGGAGGCGTACACGTCCAAGGATTTCCGGACGTGGAAGGGTACGGCCGCGGCGGCTCTCAGCTTGATCAAATCCGGCCACAAAGGAACGCCCCGCCAAGCGATTGTGCGGGCCATCAAGGAGACTTCGGAGCTTCTGGGTAACACCCCGTCGGTGGCCCGCTCCTCTTACGTGGACCCCAGGATCATTGAGGGCTACCTGTCCGAAGAGCTCAAGGACGTGAAGCCTACCGAGGCGTCGATCGCGGCTTACTTGAACGGCGAGCCGAAGATTTAGGCCCACCCCTGGGCTGATCCTGTCGTTTTTTGAGTACACTCGTACTAACAAAACGGCGGCCATCGCCTTGTCGGCACACGGCTTGAGGAGCTTTCGATGATTCTGTTCGCAATCGTGGTGTGCGAAGTTGCGTTCTGGGTAGCGATTCTCGCTGGCCTAACAGCTCGGTATGTGCTGCGGCGCCCCCGCCTTGGCGGAGCTCTCCTGCTCCTTGCTCCGGTGATCGATGCTGTTCTGCTTGCCTTGGTCGCTGTGGATCTGCTGGGCGGGGGGACAGCCTCGTGGCACCACGGATTGGCAGCGATCTACATTGGCGTCTCAATCGCTTACGGAAAACGCATGGTGTCCTGGGCGGACGCGCATTTCCAGCACCGGTTCGCCGGCGGACCCGCGCCTGAACGACTCACAGGAACCCGTTACACGGTGAAGTGCTGGCGGGATGTACTTCTCACCACGCTGGCGGTGGTGATCGCGGCGGCGACGCTGGGAGCGATCATCCTTCTCGTGGACGACGCAGAACGAACCGCTGCCCTGTCCGAGTTCTTTCGTATTCTGGGCCTCATCTTCGCCATCGATTTCCTGTGGGCTGTGAGCTACACGATCTGGCCGAAGAAGCCCGCCCGGGCACTGCCGGCCGCTACTCCTTCACGCTGAGACCATGCCACGCAGAATCGACGCAGAGGCACGTACCGCAGCAATTGCTGAAGCTTCCCTACGTGTCCTCGAACGTGATGGATTGTCTGGCCTGTCCGTGCGGGGGGTCGCAGCGGAAGCCGGCATCGCCGCGGCCTCGCTGCGGCGTGCGTTCGCCACGCAGCATGCCCTTCGGGAGTACTGCCTGCAGCTCATTGAGAATCGCGTCATCGCCAGGATGATGGCACTCGAGGTCACCGGGCGGGCTCTGGTTGATGAGCTGCTGTTGCAGTTGCTACCTCTCGACAAAGAACGGCGCCTGGAACTCGTGGCGCAAGTCCAGCTCGGCGTGCTTTCCCTCACCGACAGCGAGCTGCGTCCTGCTGCGGTCCGGCTGAGCGACGGCGTCGGGCGCGCATGCCACGCCGCCGTCCGGATCCTGACTGAAGCGGGTCAGTTCCACCGGGGCCGCGACCCCGAGTATGAAGCACAGCGGCTACGCGCGCTCCTGGATGGGATCGCGATGAACGGGTTATGGAGTGGAGAACTGAAGGCGGCTGGTCCCATGCTCAGCATGCTCGCACGCCACCTCGACGAGCTCGCCGAACCCTAAGGGAAAACGCAAAGAGCCTGGCGACACCCACATGCGGGTGTCGCCAGGCTCTTTCCGTGCCCGCTGAGTGGTTGCCTACTCGGCGTCGTGGTCCGTTTCGAGGATCTTGACCAAGCTGTCCAGCGCGGCGTCTGCGCCTTCACCTTCGGCGCGGAGCACTACGACGTCGCCGTGGGAGGCGCCCAGGCTCATGAGGGACAGGATGCTGGCGGCGTCCATGGCGTCATCGGCGGGCTCGCCCTGACGTGCGATGGTGACGTCGATGTCCAGGTCTCCGGCTGCCTCCGCGAAGATGGCTGCCGGGCGGGCGTGGAGGCCCACACGGCTTGCGATGGTTGCTGTACGTTCTGGCATTGGTGCTCCTTTTTATGAAGGGTGGCGGTTGAGGAGGTGGCTTTGGGGGAAGTCTAGACGCTGACGGTGGCCGGGGTGGCTTCGGCTTCGACCGGCTTCTTGACTGCAAAGCGCTTCAGGGCGATGACGGCCAGCGCGCTGACCACCATTCCGGCGACGATGGCGATGATGAACATCGGCAGGTTGCCAATGGCGAAGAAGACGAAGAGACCGCCGTGGGGAGCCTGTGAGGTGACCCCGGTAGCCATGCAGAGGGCGCCTGTGAGTGCGCCTCCCACCATGCTGGCCGGGATGACGCGCAGCGGGTCCGCCGCAGCGAACGGAATGGCACCTTCGGAGATGAACGATGCACCCAGCAGCCAGGCGGCCTTGCCGTTTTCGCGTTCTGCGAGGCTGAAGAGCTTCTTGTTCAGGACTGTCGCGAGGGCCATGGCCAGCGGCGGAACCATGCCCGCGGCCATGACGGTGCCCATGATGAGCCACGGTGCCTGGTTGTCAGCGCTGCCGGCGCTCAGGCCAGCCACTGCGAAGGCGTAGGCAACCTTGTTGACCGGGCCGCCGAGGTCGAAGCACATCATGAGGCCAAGAATGATGCCGAGGACTACGGCGGAGGCGCCGCTCATGCCCGTGAGCCAGTTGTTGAGAGCCACGGTGAGGCCGGCGATGGGACCGCCCAGGACCAGGAACATCAGGCCCGAAGCGACGATGGAGGCCAGCAGCGGGATGATCACAACCGGCATCAAGCCGCGGAGCCAGCGGGGTACCTGCCACGTCCCGATCAGATGCGCGATGTAGCCGGCCAGAAGACCGCCCACAATGCCGCCGAGGAACCCGGCACCCATGAAGCCTGATACTGCACCGGCAACGAAGCCGGGGGCAATGCCCGGCCGGTCGGCGATGGCGTAGGCGATGTAGCCGGCAAGAGCCGGAACGAGGAAGCCCATGGACAGGGCACCGATCTTGAACAGGACCGCACCGAGGTAAATGGCGAGCCCGCCTTCAGGCAGGTTGCCGAAGTTGTTCTCCAACACCACCTTGTCCGCAACCTCAGTGATTTCGTAGCCGCCCAGCAGGAATCCAAGGGCAATCAGCAGACCGCCGCCAGCCACGAACGGGATCATGTAGGAGACGCCGGTGAGGAGGGCACGCTTCAGCTTCTGGCCGATGTGCTCGCCCTTTTCCTCCTCGGCACGCTCGGCCTGCTCTTCAGCGCCGGAGTGCGGCACACGGCGTGCGTGCGGGTCTTCGGCAGCCGCAAGAGCTTCGCGGACCATTTTCTCCGGCTCGTCGATGCCACGCTTGACCGGTGCGTTGATGACCGGCTTACCGGCGAAACGCTCCTTGCCGCGGACATCGACGTCGACTGCGAAGATCACGGCGTCCGCGGCAGCGATCACCGCGGGGTCCAGAGGCTTGGCGCCGGAGGAACCTTGGGTCTCCACCTGGAGGTCAACACCCATTTCCTTAGCAGCGGCCACCAGCGAGTCGGCAGCCATGTACGTGTGCGCAATGCCGGTTGGGCAAGCGGTGACGGCGACGATGCGCTTTGGTGCGGCAGTCGTCGTCGTGCCTGCTGAGGGGGCCGCAGCAGCGGCAGGTGCAGCGGCCGGTTTATCAGCCAGCGCGCCGTCCACCAGCTCCACTATTTCTTCTGCGGAGGAAGCCGCACGCAGTGCTGCCGTGAAGTCCTTTTTGATCAGCGAACGGGCCAGCTTGGAGAGCAGCTTCAGGTGTTCCTGGTCCGCTCCGTCCGGGGCTGCGATGAAGAAGATGAGGTCAGCGGGACCATCCTTGGCTCCGAAGTCCACCTTGTGGGACAGGCGGGCCATGGCAAGGGCAGGTTCCTGGACTGCAGCGGAGCGGCAGTGCGGGATGGCGATGCCACCGGGGACGCCGGTTGCGGTCTTCTGCTCACGGGCGAACGCGTCGGCAAAGAGCCCTTCCACCTCGGAAGCACGGCCGGAGGCGGCAACTTTGCCGGCCAGGACGCGGATGACGTCGGCAGGGGAGTCGCCCAGGTTTTGGTCGAGGGTGACCAATTGGGTTGTGATCAGCTGGGTCACTGTGAGTCCTTCTGGAGGGCCGTGATGATTACGGCATCGGGGGTTGTCTGGTGGACTGCCGGGACAGTGGAGCCCGGCAGCGAAGCAGCAGCGGCACCATGTGCCACGGCTTGACGAAGGCAGTCCTGCGCAGAGCCGCCTTGGGTTGCGGCCAGCAAGTAACCGGCCAGTGAAGAGTCCCCGGCGCCCACCGTGCTGACGGCTTTGATGGGCGGATGCGTGGCAAGCCATGCTCCGTCCGCCGTCACCAGGACTGCTCCTTTGGACCCGAGTGTTGCTAGAACGGCGCCTACACCGCTGGCGACGACGGCGGCTGCGGCTTCAGCGGCTTTGGCCGGATCCGCTTCCAGTTCCTCAGCAGTGGAGACGTTGGTGAAACCGGCGGCGGCAGCAAGTTCTGCGAGTTCTTCCGCGTTCGGCTTGAGGAGGTCCGGCTTCCCTGCGGCATCGCCCACCAAAGCGGCCGCGAGCGGCGCCCCGGAGGAGTCAATGGCGATGTTGGGGGCTGCCGTTCCGTCCGCACTCGACCGGAGTCGACGAGCGATGGTGGCGTAGAAATCCGCGGGCACTCCTGGTGGGAGCGATCCTGCGAGAACCACCCAGCTGGCGCCACGGGAGCGTTCCAGCAGCAGCCCGATCAGGGCTTCCTGCTGGTCACCGCTCAGTTCCGGGCCGGGTTCGTTGATCTTGGTGGTGACGCCATCGGGTTCGGTGAGCGTGACGTTGCTGCGCAGCGCCTGACCGATAGGCAGCGCGGCGAACGGGACACCGCCGTCGTGCAGTCCTGAAAGGACAGGGTCCGAGTCGGCGCCGGGAAGGACGGCCAGGGTGTCGAGGCCGGAGGCCACGAGCGCCCGCGATACATTGACGCCCTTTCCACCGGATTCCTGGTGGACAGCCACGGCTCGCTGCACTTCACCGCGGGCCAAGGCAGCGGGAAGCTCAACGGTGCGGTCCAAGCTGGGGTTGGCGGTCAACGTGACGATCATGCGATCACCACGTCAACACCGGCATCGGCCAAGGCTGCTGCGAGTTCGGCGGACGGTTCGCCGTCTGTAATCAAGGTGTCAACATCCTTCAGGTTGGCGAACTGGACCAGGGTTTCGGCATCCAGCTTGGAAGAGTCGGCAAGGGCCACTACGCGGCGGGCTGAGGTGACGAAGGCGGCTTTGACCGCGGCTTCCTCTGGATCAGGGGTGCTGAGCCCGAACGTTGCGTGGATGCCGTTGGCTCCGACAAAGGCGATGTCCGGGCGAAGTTTGTGCGCTGCTTCCACGGTGGACTGCCCGACGGCGGCCTGCGTCAGTCCGCGGACGCGGCCGCCGAGGATTTGGAGTGCTATCCCTTGCGTGGAGGACAGCTTGCCTGCGATGGGAATGGCGTGCGTGATGACCACGAGTTCATCGTTTCCAGTGGCCGAGGGTGTCTGCTGGGCCAGCAGGTCTGCGAGTGTTTCCGTGGTGGAACCAGCGTCCAGGAGAATGCTCCCGGTGGTGAGTTGCGGGATCAGGGTGAGTGCTGCCTGGGCGATGCGGTGCTTTTCCAGCTGACGCTGGACTGCGCGTTCGAGGATGCTCTCTTCGCGGGTGCTGAAGCGGTCCGAGGGAACGGCGCCGCCATGTACACGCCTCAGGTTGCCGGAGCCTTCAAGGGCCGCGAGGTCGCGGCGGATTGTTTCAGTGGTGATGCTGAAACGGTCGGCGAGGTCAGTGACGCTCACCCGTCCGCGCTCTGCGACGAGTGCGGAGATCAGTTGCTGGCGCTCTTCGGCGAACACTTACCCTCCATTGGTCAAGCTGCTTAGCGGTGCAGCCACATCAGTGACTGCTGTCACAACGATGTGGAATTGCTTGACTCTATCTGTGTTTGTGTTGGCTAGTCAAGAGAAAACAACATAAACACAGATTAAAAGGTGGAGGCGCGGTCCCGAGTGCACGAGAAAGGGCGTGCCGCGCTCCCTGTAGCGCGGCACGCCCTCGTTCGAATCCCTGGCGACTACGTCAGGGGTACTGGCGGTTCTCCCGGTCCAGGCCCTGGTGTCGGCCGGGTTGGGGTCGGCTCCGGTATGGGCGGAGGACCTGGCTCAGGCAAGGGAACTGGCTCAGGTGTGGGACCCGGTTCGCGGGTGGGGTCAGGATGTGAGCGGTCTGGTGGGAATTCGCTCATGATCACGCGCCCCGCCGCTGAGCCGGGTGTTGCGGCCGGGGACTTCCGGGATCGGCGGCGGAGAACCTGCTGGAATCCCGCCCCGGGCCCGGGTAGTCGATGGGTAGATTATCTGGGTCCGGGGGGTCAGGGAGCAGGCGCTTGCCCGCTTGCCCCGGCTTTCCGCCCGTGGTCGAAGGCTCTGTTCTTAGTGATTCTGCGTGCATGCTTTCCCTTCCGGTAGCTCCAAGACTGCTGGTGGCTCGGTTCCTGATGACGGCGCTCCCTCAATCGGGAATTTCCATGCGGAAACCACAATGACAACCGAGGATGCGCGTGTTGATCAGTACCTCGTACATCTGCGGCCGGGACCCCGGATCCAGCACCAGGGGGGCCTGGATCCTGCGCAATTCGCAGCTTCTGGTCTTCATCGGTTCACCGCAATGCAAGTACTGTCCGCCGAACTGCAGTACGCCCTGAGGAACGCCTGGGCGGTTCAGGACCGCTGCCACGCGTCGAACGGAGGCAAGGTGTTCATAGGTGTACTTGCAGGTATGGCATTCGTAAGCCACTTCCACCATGTTGGGTGCGGGCGGGTAGTGGGATTGAATCGAGTTCACCACAAGGTTCTGGTCCGTATTGCAGCGCGAGCACCACAACGGTTCATCCGGGGGTTGGTGTGCTTCGTCCGGGACTCTGGACGCTGGCTGAGCCGGCATGGGTCTGTACCTCTGCATCAACAAAAATGCGGGACGCCCGTCTGCATGAGCTGGAAAGCATGGGTCCTGTGATGTGGACTACACGTCGATTGTGCACATAGGTGCACGCCAGATGCAAGGATTCTGTTTCCCGTTGCCGACGAGGTGACGAGTTGGGGCCAGGCGACCGTAAAATGAGGCATGGACGAAATGAACGTTGATTTTGCGGCGCCTCAGGCTGTCTCTGCGCCCGACGATGTTTCGGTGCCTGAGCAGTTGCAGGACTTGGTGATTGACAGCGAGGATGTGGGCGGGTTCCTGCACGAGCTTGCTGTTTTTTCGGCTTCCGCGGTGTCGCAGGCCGTTGGCATGAATGTGCTGTGCGGCATTACTCTTAGCCGTCGCCGGCGCACCGCCACCGTGGCGGGAAGCACTCACGAGGCCAGGCTGATCGATGAGGTTCAGCAGGCGTACGGAGATGGTCCGTGTTTGGAAGCCATGCGCAGCCATGGGACTCAGCATGTTCCTGACACGTCAGCCGAAGACCGTTGGTCCGAATACTGCACTGTGATTGCCGAGCGGGGGCACCTTTCGGCGCTTTGTGTTCCCTTGGAATTGGATGAAGGAGCCACGGCAGCCCTGAACTTCTTCGCTCCGCAAGCCCACGCTTTTGACGAAGCAACCATTCGGAATTGCGAGCTCTACGCCAGCCAGGCCGAGCGCTCGCTGCGTTTGGCTGTCCGAATAGGAGTGAAGCAGCAGCATGCAGAGGATCTCCAGGAAGCCATGCAGACACGCACTGTGATCGACTTGGCCAGCGGAATCATCATGGGTCAAAATCGCTGCACGCAGGAGGAGGCCTTCCAGATCCTCAAGAAGGCATCGAGCACCCGGAACCAGAAGTTGCGGGACGTCGCGGAGTCCTTGGTCAAGAGCGTGGCGAAGCAAGCTCCCGTGGCCCACTTCGACGCCTAAGGCACACTCCTGAGGAGTGGCAGCCACCCCATCACTTGTGACGGCCGCCACTGGTGAACTACATTCATACTTGGGTTAAGCAGATAGCCCTCGGAGCCTCATGAGTTGGAGCCATCCGAGATGGTCCAAAAACTGCACCTCTATAGCCGCGGCCCTTTTCGGCCGGCTTTCGGCGTGCCTCCATGCAGGCTCCTTGAAGGAGCAAAAGGAGAATGGCAATGACGCTTGGTTCCCCGATTCCCGCCCCAAAGCCTGCAAGCCTGGGGGCAGCTGCACCTGCGGATACCGGAGCACGCCCGTGGTGCACCGTTTGCACTACTGATTCCTACATTTTTATTGAGACGGTTGTGGAGGCAGCGCCGAATCAAGTGGAGATCGTTGACGTCAGCTACACATGCAGCGAATGCGATACGTTTTACGCCCATGCCGTCCGCTTGGAGGCCTTGGCACCGGCCATCCAGAGCGAATTCCTGTCCACTTCCGCAGCCGGACTTTGGTTCAGCTGCACCCACTGTGGCGATCCCATGACCCTGGGACGCCCCACGGAACGTGTCATCGAGGCTCCCCGGACCACTGATGATCCGGATGGTCCGAGCCTCTTTGAGGTGTACCTGCAGACGCAAGTGCTGCATTGCCGCTGCGGTTTTCAAATGGAGGTTCCGCGCCACGTTGGATAGGGGCCGTCTCGCAACAACTCAACGCGGGGAGGGGTGGCAATGCGTACGTTTGGCGTCGAAGAGGAACTGCTGATCGCCGATCCCGGGGACGGGTTGCCCTTGGCTCTGGCCTCAGGACTTTTGGATGCAGCCGACCCCTCGGATGCGGACCCCGGCGGCGAGAGCGGGCCGTCGCTGAAATCGGAGTTTAAGCAGGAACAGATCGAGGTCAACTCGCGCCCGTGCCGGACCGCCACGGAACTGCGAGCCGAAATCCGCGCTGGACGGGAGTTGGCGGACTGGGCGGCCCGTGCGGTCGGTGCGCGCGTCGCGGCTTTGGCCACACCACCTGTTTTTCACGCAACGCCCACCGCGGGCAACCAGCGCTACGCCACCATGGGCAACGAGTTTGGACTGATTGCGCGTGAGCAACTCACCTGCGGCTTCCACGTCCATGTGTCCATTGAGTCCCCGGACGAGGGCGTTGCAGTCCTGGACCGGATGCGCCACTGGCTCCCGGTCCTCCTGGCGTTGAGTGCCAACTCTCCGTTCTGGATGGGCGCCGATACCGGGTTCGCCAGTTACCGGACCCAGATCTGGAACAGATGGCCCACGGCGGGTCCCATGGACGTCTTCGGCTCGGAGGACGGCTACCGTGCGGTGCTGTCCACGCTTCTGGGGACGGGCGTGCCCTTGGATGAGGGCATGATCTACTTCGATGCGCGGCTCTCCAGGGGCCACCCCACAGTGGAACTGCGTATTGCCGACGTCTGCCTTTACGCAGAGGACGCCCTCACCATCGCGGTCATCGCCCGGGCGCTGGTGGAAACGTCGGCGCGCGAATGGCGCAAGGGGGAACCGCCGTCGAGCACTTTGACCCCGATGATCCGCATGGCCAACTGGAAGGCCAGCCGCTTTGGAGTCAACCACCAGCTGCTGCACCCGCTGGAGCAGAGGCCCTCTTCGGCGTCGGCCGTGGCGGCTGCCCTGCTCCAGCACGTCAGCCGGGCCCTGACGGACGCCGGGGATCTTGCGCTCGCGCGGACCGGCGTGGCCAACATCCTGCGGCGGGGCACAGGCGAACGGCTGCAGCGGCAAGCGTATGGGCGAAGGCTCCGGTTGTCCGACGTCGTCTCCACGGCCATTGCTTCCACCCATGATTTCGGCGAGAGGTCAGACGCCGGTCTCTTGAGCCGCTGAGACGCGGTTGCATCGCTGACAGCAGAAGTGCACGACGGCGGTGGCCTCAGCCTTGATTAATGCGGATCATGTTGCCGCTGGGGTCGCGGAAGGCGCAGTCGCGCGGTCCCCACGGTTGGTCGATCGGTTCCTGAAGCACTTCGGCGCCGGATGCCCGGAGCTTCTCGAAGGTGGCGTCGAGGTCATCGGTGGTGAACACGAGCATCGGCATGACGCCCTTGGTGAGGAGCTCCTGGATGGCGTCGCCGTCGGCCTGCGAGCGGCCGGCGTGCGGAGGGGACAGGACCAGTTCAAGGTCGGGCTGAGCGCCGCTTCCGATGGTGACCCAGCGCTGGCCGTCGGAGCCGACGTCGTTCCGGACCTCAAACCCCAGGGCGTCCCGGTAGAAGGCCAGTGACTCGTCGAGATCGTTGACAGTGACGTGTGCGTACTTCAGTGAAATGTTCATGAATCACACGCTATTGCAGCTGTGCGGTGGGCGCTTCTTCAATCCTGCTCAGGTTGTTGTTGCCGTTTCTTTCCGGCCGGGTGTGCTGCTTGGCAATGCAGCTGGGCATGGCCTTGACGGCGTGGTGCTCCCGGGCGCGGTATTCGCTGGGATTGATGCCGACGATTTCGGTGAAGCGTGAGCTGAACGAACCCAATGATGTACAGCCGACATCCATGCAGGCATCGGTAACGGACGTTCCCGCCCGGAGGAGGGCCATGGCCCGTTCGATCCGTCTGGTCATGAGGTAGTTGTACGGCGACTCGCCGTAGGCTGCCTTAAACTGCCGGGAGAAATGGGCCGGGGACATCAGGGCGCCGGCGGCCATGGTGGGCACGTCCAAGGGACGCGCATATTCACGATCGATGAAGTCGCGTGCGCGCCGCAGATGGGCCAGGTTGGCCAGTTCCTGCGGAGTCATGGGCACAGTCTACTTTGGCGGGCGCATTCTTGGCCGGGAACAGTCCACTAGGCTCGTGCCCATGGAATCAGTGGTGTGGTCGAAACCCGAAAGCCAGCGCAAGGGTACGCCGTTGCTGGTGATGCTGCACGGTTATGGCACCAGCGAGCAGCGCATGGTGAATCTCTTCCCGCACCTTCCCGGTGAGTTCAGCTGCGCGGCGCTGCGAGGCCCCAAAGTGATTGGCGACGATTACGGCTGGTTTCTGTTGGACTACTTCCTCACCAACGACTTCTCGGACGTCATAGCGTCCACCAATGCGGTGTTCGACTGGATCAATTCCGTCAAGGACAACCACAGCAGCGTTAGTCTGCTGGGCTATTCGCAGGGCATGGCCATGGCGAGCACACTCCTCCGCCTGAGACCGGATGCTTTCAAAGCCACTGTTGGCTTGTCCGGGTTCGTCCTGGACAACGATCTCCTGGCGCTCAGTGAATCCTTCGATACCCCGCCACCTTTCTTCTGGGGGCGGGACAAAGCTGACCCCGTGATCAACGAGGACGCCATAGACCACACGGAGGAGTGGTTGAATGCCAATGTAGCCCTGACGGCGCGCACCTATCCGGGAATGGGGCACAGGATCGAGCCGCCCGAGTTGGTGGATGTGAGCGCCTTCCTGAAGTACTACGTGCTGGGATGACACCCGGGATGAGACGGCATTAGCGCTCCCGAAGCAATCCCTTGGTGAGATTCGCGTCACAAAATCGCATTCGACGACACTCTATTGAATGACGAAATTGTAAGCGCTTACACTTTTGGCTTGTGGGCCGGTCCGGGTCCCACGCCAAGGCGAAAGGCCAGGAGGGAAGGGTGGCCGAAGCAGCCAGCGCAGGTAGGGAAAGTGTTCCGTGGGAGAATGTAGGTATCGATGACGAGCACGCGGTCTGGCAGGCAACCCAACACCTGCCGGGGCTGGGCCATAGGGACTTGGCCGTTCTCTCGAGCACTGAACACCGCAGTTTTCGCGCATGGCGAAGAAACCATTTTCGGGGCCTCGGCGGCGGTCCGCGAACACGGCTTGTCCGTGGCGAGGCACCGGCTCCGTGATCGGCATCGACGTCCAACCACCTGCTCCATACCAAGCTCATCGAACGCAAAACCACGCGCCGTAAGCGCTGAACGGAACTATGCACATGACTGATCTTCGTACTGCCTGGACTGGCGCTTCGGCGCTGCTGTTCGACCTCGACGGCGTGCTGACGCCCACTGCCGTGGTGCATGAGCGTGCGTGGCAGGAATTGTTCGATGGCTACTTGTCCGAGGCCGGCCACCCCCGGGGCTACCAGGAGAGCGACTACTTCGATCACATTGATGGGAAGCCGCGCTTCGATGGCGTCCGGGATTTCCTGGCGTCGCGCGGCATCACCCTGCCCGAGGGCCCGGTCCATGACCACCCGGACAACCAGACCGTGCAGGGGTTGGGCAACCGGAAAAACGCCATCTTCAATGAGATTGTGAACTCCCGTGGTGTTGAGCCGTACGAGGGCTCGGTCAAGTTCATCAATGCGGCCGTGGAGCTGGGATTGAAAGTGGCCGTGGTGTCCTCATCCCGCAACGCCCCCGCGGTACTGAAGGCCGCCGGACTTGACCACCACTTCGAGGTGGTGGTCGACGGCCAGGTGGCTGCCGGCGTCGGGCTTCCCGGTAAGCCGGACCCGGCCACGTACGTCTACGCTGCGGGACTGTTGGAGGTGCCTGTGGAGGAATGCATCGTGGTTGAAGATGCGGTGTCCGGTGTGCAGGCCGGGGCGGGTGCCAACTTTTACGCCGTGATTGGCGTGGACCGCGGAGCAGGCCGCCAAACCCTGCTGGACGCCGGCGCCACGCTGGTGGTGGACGACCTCAACGATCTTCTCTAACCCTACTTTTTCAAAGGATTTCATCAGCCCATGGCACTCATCAGCTCCGATCGGCTGCGCTTCCCCTGCGAGCCCTGGAAGCTCGTGGAAAACATCCACGTCCCTGGTGACGAGGGAACGCTGGAAACGTTGTTCGCGCTTGGCAACGGACACCTCGGCATCCGTGGCTCGCATTCCACGGCGGGCGACGGCGAGCTTCCCGGCACGTTCATCAATGGTTTCCATGAGATCTGGGACATCAAGCACGCCGAGAATGCCTACGGTTTTGCCCGGACCGGCCAGAGGATCGTCTACGTGCCGGACGCCAATAACTTCACCGTCTCCATTGACGGTGAAGCTCTGAGCCTGGCCGAATCCACCGTCCTGGACTACCACCGCAGCGTGGACTTCTCCACAGGCATCTACGAGGAAAGCATCACCTGGGCCTGTCGCTCGGGCGCTACTGTCACCACGGTTGAGCGACGCGCGGTGGGGTTCGATTCCCGCGGGTGCCTTGGCCTGGAACTGTCGCTGACAGCTGACCGGGACGTGTCCGCGGACATCACCTCCGGCGTCGTGAACCGCCAGGACCAGCCTGTGGAGGACCACTCGGTCCATGACCCGCGCCGCTCGGGCCGGCACGCCGGCCGTGTCCTGCTGCCGCTGCACCTCCAGGGTGCTGACGGCTCCCTCCGGCTCGCGTGGGAGACCTCCGAATCGCGCCAGCGCGTGGCCATGGCCGTGGATCACTGGATCTCCGCCGAGGGCCAGCCGTTTGAGACGCTGGTGGCCGAGGACGACTCGTCCGTCCGTTACGTTTTGGCCATTCACGACGGCGACACGTTCCGTGTGGAGAAGACCGTCAGTTATGTGGTGGCCGGTTCCAGTGACGCAGAAGACCGTGGCGAAAGCCTCGCGACGGACGCCGAAGCCAATCTGGTGTCCTTTGCTGAAATTCTGGACCAGAGCAAGGCGCACTACGCCGAGTACTGGACCACTGCGGACATCTCCATCGGCGGGCAGCCCGAAATGCAGCAGGCCGTGCGGTGGGGTTTGTTCCAACTGGCTCAGGCCACTGCCCGCGCGGGCGTGGCGGGCATTCCGGCCAAGGGTGTGAGCGGGTCCGGTTACGAGGGCCACTATTTCTGGGACCAGGAGGTCTACCTCCTGCCGTACCTGACCTACACCAACCCGTGCGGCGCCCGGAAGGTGCTGGAATCACGGCACGCCATGCTCCCGGACGCCCGGGTGCGTGCCAAGGAGCTCAGTGTTGATGGTGCGCTGTTCCCGTGGCGGACCATCAACGGCTTGGAAGCCAGCGCCTACTACGCGGCAGGAACTGCCCAGTTCCACATCGCCGCGGCCATCGCTTTTGCGGCCAACCGCTACGAATGGGCCAGCGGCGACTCCACCTTCCGGGGTGAGCTGGGCGCCGATCTGCTCATTGAGACCGCACGCATGTGGGCTTCGCTGGGGTTCTTCGGCAAGGACGGCTTGTTTCACATCCATGGCGTGACCGGCCCGGATGAGTACACGGCCGTGGTCAATGACAACCTCTACACCAACGTCATGGCGCGCTTTAACCTGCGTGCCGCCGCTGCGTTGGAGCACGATGGCATCGCCGCTACCGAGCGCATGGTGTGGCGCCAGGCGGCCGAGCGGATGTCCCTTCCGTACGATCCGCACCTGCAGGTGTTCAGCCAGGACAACGACTTCATGACCCTGGAGCCCTGGGACTGGAACACGCCCAAGTCCAAGTACCCGCTCCTGCTGAACTTCCACCCCTTGGTGATCTACCGGCACCAGGTCCTCAAGCAGGCCGATACTGTGCTGGCGATGTTCCTCCAGTGGCAGGACTTCACTGCGGAGGAGAAGCAGCGCGCCTTCGATTTCTACGATCCCATCACCACCGGCGACTCCACCCTGTCCGCCTGCGTGCAGGGCATCATGGCCGCCGAAGTCGGCTATGGGGACGTCGCGCTGCAGCACTTTACCGAGGCGCTGTTCATCGACCTCGATAACTCCCACGGCAACACGATTGACGGCGTCCACATCGCCTCAACCGGCGGTATCTGGAGTTCCTTGGTCTGTGGTTTCGCGGGCATGCGGGACCAGGGCGAGGTACTGCGCTTCGATCCGCGCCTGCCGGGGGAGTGGGAGGGACTGTCCTTCAGGCTCAAGGTTCATGGGCGTTTGCTGGCCGTTGACCTCTCGCAAGGTTCCATCGCACTGACGCTCGTATCCGGTCAGGACTACAGCGAGGAACCGCTGCGACTGGACGTTCGGGACCACCACGTCACGGTGGGTACCGACACCGTGACGGTGCCGCTGGAAACCGTACCCGTCCCGCCGCCGTCGATCTTCCCCAGCGTCTTCCCGACGGCGGGACTCCCCATCATCCGGTAGTTCCGGCTTTCGCGGGGCTACTTCGCGGCGAGGTCCATGGTGGTCACGCGCAACCACAGCCATAAACGTTTCTGCGGGTCCGCCAGGTCCAGGGTGAAGTCCTCGGCCAAGCGTGCCACGCGGTACCGGACGGTGTTGTTGTGCACGTGGAGTTCGGCGGCCATGGCGGAGATGTTTCCGTTGAAGGCCAAATAGGCGCGGAGCGTGTCCAGGTAATCTGTTTGCTGCGCGGCGTCGTGGGCTTGGATCCTGGCGATCTCATCCGCGCCAGCCAGCCCGTTGTCCTCAATGAACGCCCCGATTTTGAGCAGGTTCAGCGGAATCTGGAAGTCTTCGAAGAGTGCAACGCTGGGAGCCCCATCTTCACGGGCCTGCTGATTCAGCAGGTAGTGCAGGGTCTGCAGTGCCTCGCCCCTGGACCGGGGCAGCTCCTCCACGCTGACGGCGATGCCGCCCACAGTGGCGATGACGGGGAACGAGCTGATGGTGTGCGAATACGCTTCGATTTCCTGGATGATCCTGCCGTGCAGGCCCCGCGGGGAGGCTCCGTTACACGGCAGCAGCGCATAGACCACGGAACCGATCAAGGCACTGTGGCTGGTGCCGAACTGCACGTTGCATACCGTGGTCACCAAGTGCAGCAACCGGTGGATTTCCCGGACGGACTCCAAACTTCCGGTCTCCGGCCGGACGATCGAAAAGGCTGCGACGGCCAGCCCGTTGGCGGTATCGAGCCCCAGTTGCGCTGCGGCGAACGAGGCGTGGGGAGTGTCGTCCATGAGCGTCCGGATGAGGTCGGCGTTGCGCCGTTCGCCGAAGTCCGAGGCCGATCGGGCGTGCAGCATGTGCAGCCCGGCCAAGGGCGCCATCCGATCCAGCGCGTTCAATGCCGTGGCGCGCTTCTCTTCCCCGGGGTCGATGATCCAGATGGACCCCAGCAGTTCACCGCCGGCCCGCACGGCCAGCGCCAGGCGGGCCATGCCGTCGTCGGGTGCCGGCACCAGCACCGCTCCCGGTGCGGCGTAGACAATCTTGAAGTCCTGGTCGAAGGCGGGCTGGGTGGTTTCCTGCAAGGTGAGGGTGGTGATGCGGCGGAGCTCGTCGATGGGCTGCCCGGGCAGGGTGGAATAGCCCAGAATCCGGCCCAGCGGATCCACGATGCTCGCCGCGCCGTTGGTGATGGATGCAGCGGCATTGGCGAAAGCATATAGGTCTCCCAGCCGCACCCCGGACACCGAGTCTGCGGCGGCGCCCATCACTGATGCCCGGGCCAGTGCCACTAATCGCGTCCAGTCGGCATGGTCCGGCGCTACCAGCACAGAGAGGCTGTGCCGGACGGCTGCTGCGCGCAACTCCTCCATCCGGGCGCCGTGAGCTTTGACCACCACTGCGGCCGCATTGCTGTTCGCGGCCCTGTGGAGGAGTTGATCGAAATCAGGGGAACCGTAAGTGCACCCCACGGCCAGGATGATGCGATCGTCCACGCTTGACCAGTGGTCCAGGGGGTCATACATGAGCACGTCCGATACGGGATGCCCAAGGTTCTCCGGCGTGGGGTTGGCGTGCACCAGATCCGCCTGCATGAGCTGGATGCAATCTGAGAGCCGGACCGTGGATTGCTGCATTCCGGACTGGTAGCGCTCGGATTGGAAGAGCTCGGCGGGTTGGGGCTCTGGAAGCGCCATTGCTGTGTCCATAGCTGGACGTTATCACAAGCGTTCACTCTATCTTGTGGAGGTATTCACATATAGAGCGGGAGAGATCTGCGTCACTATTGGGAAAGAAGCTGGGCGGGTAACCCCAGCAGGAACGCAGAGGACACACCATGAAAATCAAGGACATCAAGGCGCTCGCCTCGGTGCAGGGACCGGCCCGATCCGTCTCGGAGCGCCTGTCACGCAAGTGCTACAGCGTGGAGGACATGCGGAAAATGGCGTCCAAGCGCCTGCCCAAGAGCATCTTCGAATACATCGAAGGCGGCGGGGAGGACGAGGTCTCGCTCCGCCGCAACCGGTCCTCGTTCGACGATTGGTCCTTCCTCCCCAAATGGGGATCGGTGGACAACCTGGATCTCAGCTCAACCCTCCTCGGCGGGCCCGTCTCCATGCCGGTGACCCTCTCGCCCACAGGCGGCACCCGGCTCTTCCACCCAGAGGGAGAGTCCGCCGTCGCCCGCGCAGCGCTCGCCGCCGGCATCCCTTACGGCTTGGCGCACCTGAGCACCACCACCATGGAAGACGTCAGTGCCGCAGCGCCGGGACTTCGCCGCTGGTTCAACCTGGAACCCACCTCGGACAAGGGTCTCCTGCAGGCCGTCCTGGATCGGGTGTCCAACGCCGGTTACGAGGCCCTGCTGGTCAACGTCGATTGCCGGGCCATCGGGCATCGCGAACGCGATTACCGCAACGGCTTTACCGCCCCGCCGTCCATCAAGCCGAAGACGGTTGTGGAGGGAATGTTGCACCCCGCGTGGGCGCTGGGATTCCTGGCTAACGACGCCATCGCCTTCCCCAACCTGGACGCCGAAGTCCCCGAGGGCCCACTGGCCAGCTCGCCGGACATGTGGCGCACGCTCCTTGCCGGTTCCTACGAGCCCACCGATTGGGACGACATCCGGGACCTGCGGGAACGCTGGAACGGTCCCATCGTCCTGAAGGGCGTCGTGAACGCGAACGACGCCGCGCTGGCAGCTTCCTTGGGAATCGACGCCATCCAGGTCAGCAACCATGGCGGACGGCAGCTGGACCACATGGCGGCTCCGCTGGATGTCCTTCCGGACATTGTGGAGAAAACTGCCGGACGGATGGAAATCATTGTCGACGGCGGCATCCGCCGGGGATCGGACGTGGTCAAGGCCTTGGCTCTCGGCGCGGACGCCTGCTCCATCGGGCGCCCGTACCTGTACGGCTTGGCCGCCGCCAGCCAGGCCGGCGTGGAACACGTCCTAAAAATGTTCAGGGCCGAAATGACCCGCACCATGATGCTCCTCGGAGTGTCCACCATCGAGGAACTGCGGACGGAAGGCCGGGAATTGATCCGGCACCGCAACGAAGCCTTCGCCCGCACCCAACCCACCCGTATCCCTGAGGCCACCATGGCCTTGCAAAAATGAGGACTCCCCAATGAAACCGTTGTCATCCACCCCACGAACCACGTCCGGCTTACCCATTGCAGCCGTTACGGCAGCGCTCCTGCTGGCAGTGACGGCATGCAGCCCCGCCGGCAACGCATCGGCGTCGAACCCGTCCGGCGACGCCGCCGGAGCGGGCACCGGCGTTCCCGCGCTGGAAGTCAACCAGGCCGCCGTCGACCTTCTGCCCGAGTCCGTCAAGGCTTCCAAGGTGCTGCGCGTGGCCATCCCCACCAACGAGCCGCCAACGCAGTTTTACCGTGAAGGTACCCAGGAAATGACCGGAACCAATCCGGACGTGGCCCGTCTCATCGGCGAGGCACTGGGTGTCAAAGTAGACATCCAGGTGGCCAACTTCGATTCCATTGTTCCGGGCCTGGCGGCCAATCGCTACGACATGACCGTCTCGTCCATGACCCCCACGGAGAAGCGCATGGAAGTCCTGGACTTCGTGGACTATATGCAGATCGGCAACGCCATTGCCGTTCCCAAAGGCAATCCCGGTGGCATCAAGGATGAGAACGCACTCTGCGGCAAGAAAGTAGGGCTCCTCACGGGCTCGTACCAGCTGACCGTGAATGTTCCTTCCTACGATGAAGCCTGTGCTGCTGCCGGCCACGACGCCATCCAGAAGAGCGAGTTCCAGGACACGCGGCAGGCCATTTCCGCGCTTACCAGCGGACGCCTGGACACCGTGCTGGCTGACTCGCCCATCCTGAACTTCGCCGCCACGCAGAATCCGCAGATCGAGGTTGCCCGGACGTACGAGTTCGCGCCAGTAGGCGTGGGCATGCCGAAGGAATCCGGGTTGGTGAAGTCCGTCTCCGCAGCATTGGACGCCGTGATCAAGAGCGAGTCCTACACCAAGGTCCTTGGGAAGTACGGGCTCGAAACCAGCGCCATCACCGACGCCCGCGTCAACTTCGCCCAGTAGGAGATCACACTCATGAATTCCCCCAACAAAGAGGTGACGGTTATGCATCAGCAACCCCCAGTCCCTGACACCAAGGAGCCGGCCACAACCGCTTCCGGGGATTCGATTTCCGTCGTGCCGTTGAAGCACCCGGTCCGTTTGGCCCTCGCCATTGTCCTCATCCTGGTGGCGCTCGGCGCAGCATGGGATGTGGCCGTGAACGAACGGTACCGCTGGGACGTTGTGGTGTCCTACCTGTTCGCCCCACAGATCCTTGCCGGTGCAGGGCTGACCATCGTGCTGACCGTAGTGTCCATGACCGTGGGCATCGCGCTGGGAACGCTGCTGGCGATCATGCGGCTCTCCGACAATCCCATCCTCAGCACCATCAGCCGCGGCTATATCTGGTTCTTCCGCGGAACACCGCTCTTGGTTCAGCTGATCTTTTGGTACAACATTGCAGCGCTTTATCCGGTGATCGCGTTCGGGCTTCCATTCGGTGGGCCGTCGGTTGTCCTGGGCTCCGCCAACGTGCTGATTTCCCCTCTGGGTGCCGCGCTCCTGGGTTTGTCCCTGAACGAGGCCGCGTACATGGCCGAGATCATCCGCGGTGGCATCGGATCGGTGGACAAGGGACAGTACGACGCCGCCCGGGCCTTGGGGATGAGCGGAGGCAAGCTCATGAACAGGGTGATCCTGCCCCAAGCCATGCGAGTGGTGCTGCCGCCCACAGGCAACCAGGTCATCTCCATGCTGAAGGGCACCTCGCTGGTGAGCGTCCTGGCGATCTCGGACCTGCTCTACTCAGCCCAGATCATCTACGCGAACAACTACCAGACCATTCCGCTGCTGATCGTGGCCAGTCTCTGGTACCTGCTCATGACCACCATCCTGAGCTTCTTCCAAAACAAACTTGAACGCCGGTACGGCCGCGGTTTCGACTCAGCGCCGCGACGGATCCGCAAGCCAAAGACAAGGACAGCATGATGACTACCGCCATGGTGGAAGCCCGGGGAGTCCGGAAGAACTTCGGCGTTATCGAAATCCTGAAAGGCATAGACCTCAGGGTTGAAAAGGGATCGGTGACCTGCCTGATCGGGCCGTCCGGTTCCGGCAAGACCACGTTCCTGCGCTGCATCAACCACCTGGAGAAGGTGGACGCGGGCCGCCTCTACGTTGATGAGCACCTGGTGGGCTACGCGGAGCGCAACGGGAAGCTCTACGAGATGAAGGAGCGCCAGACCGCCCGCTCGCGGCTCAACGCCGGGATGGTGTTCCAGCGCTTCAACCTGTTCCCGCACATGACCGTGATGGAGAACATCATCGAAGCGCCGGTGCATGTGCTTGGCCGGCCGCGGCGCGAGGTAGTGGTGGAAGCGCAGGCCCTGCTTGACCGTGTGGGCCTGGGCAACCGTGGCCACTCCTACCCGCAGGAACTCTCCGGCGGGCAGCAGCAACGCATCGCGATCGCCAGGGCGCTGGCCATGAAGCCGAAACTGATGCTCTTTGATGAGCCCACCTCCGCGCTCGATCCCGAGCTGGTGGGTGAAGTCCTGGACGTGATGAAGTCCTTGGCTGAGGCCGGAATGACCATGGTGGTGGTGACCCACGAGCTTGGCTTCGCCCGGCAGGTGGCCGACCAGGTGGTCTTCATGGACGGCGGCGTGGTGGTGGAAAGCGGCCCGCCCGAGGAAGTCCTGGACAACCCGCAGCAGGAACGCACCAAGGCGTTCCTCTCGAAGGTCCTTTAGCAACTCTTTTCCATAGCAACGAAAGGCAATCCATGTCCCGCCAGCAAGTCGTCACCAGCCTCGCTCCCAGCCCGGCCGGCCCCTACTCCCAAGCCATTGTGGCCAACGGTTTCCTGTTCACTGCGGGCCAGACGCCCCATGATCCCATCAGCGACGAGCGGGTGGGGATCACCATTGAGGAACAGACCATCCAGACCATGAAGAACCTTGGTGAGGTCCTGGGTGCCCACGGTTTGGACTTCTCCCACGTGGTCAAGGCCACGGTGCACCTGCACCACCCTGGCCGCGACTTCGACGGGTTCAACGCCATCTACGAAAAGTACGTTGAGGCTCCGTATCCGGCACGCACCACCGTGGGTTCGTTCCTGGGCGACTTCCTGGTGGAGATCGACGTGGTTGCTGCTATCCCCGCGCCCGCAGCCGGCTAGTTGCTGCTTGCGGTTTCCTGCTGGGTCCGGGCTAAGGCACTACGCCGGTCCAGCTCCCTGAGACAGCAGCGCAAAGGCGCCGTCACCCCGGTTGGGGTGGCGGCGCCTTTTGTGGGTACTACCCCAAATGGATGTGCGGGGTGTCGTCCGTTCCGCTGAACGTCCTGCGGTCGATCCTGATGAGGAGCAGTGCCACGGGGACAATCAGCAGCGCCACTCCTGCGGCCCACAGGAACACCAGCGAATACCCCGACGTCAGGGCGGCCAGTGAGGAGCCGCCTGCGGCGGCGGTGGCTGCCGTGGCCAGAGCGCTGAAGAGTGCGATGCCCAGTGAGCCGCCGATCTGCTGGGACGCGTTGACCAGGGCGCTTGCCACGCCGGCGTCGTCCTTATCCACACCGAAGAGGGCCAGGTTTTGCATGGGGACGAAAACCATGCCGAGTCCCATGCCCATCAGTACCAAGGCTGGCAGCATGTTGACCGCGTACGTGCCCTCGGGGGTGACCTGGGTGAGCCACAGCATCGCGGCCGCCATGAAGACGGGGCCGATTGCGCTGGGGATTCGTGCTCCCAGTCTGGACAGGTTCTTCGCAACCAGGGCCGCGGTCACGATCAGCACCACGGTCATGGGCAAGGATGCGATGCCGGCCGCGAATGGGGCGAAGCCCAGGACTATTTGGAGGTAGAAGTTGATGAAGAGGATGCCGCCTATCAGCACGGCCCCGGCCAGGAATGATGCCAGGAACGCCGCGCCCCTGTTGCGTTCCGTTGCCACTCGAAGCGGCAGCAGCGGGTTTTTGACCTTACGCTCGACGGCGACGAACAGGACCAGCAGCACCACACCAGCGGCTATGAAGCCCCAGGATTCGATGGCACCCCAGCCATGTTCAGCGTTCGCGAAGCCGTAAACCAGGGAGCCGAGTCCCAGGGCGGCCAGCACGACGCCGGGCCAGTCGTATTTGGTGGAGCCGCCGGCTTTGCTTTCGCTCACCAGCATCCACACGCCGATGAGCGCGATGATTGCGATGGGGACGTTGACGAAGAAGCACCAGCGCCATGAAACGTACTGGGTGAGGAAGCCGCCCAGCAGCACGCCCACCGCCGCGCCCACACCGCTGATGGAGCCAAAGATGGCGAACGCGGTGCCGCGATCCTTGCCGCCGGGGAAGGCGACCGTCAGGAGGGCCAAGGCGGCCGGGGCAAGAAGTGCTGCAAACACGCCCTGTAGTGCACGTGCCCCAATGAGTTCCCATGGCTGTTGCGCGAGACCGCCGATGAGGGAGGCGATGGCGAAGCCGGCCGAGGCGGTGAGGAAGGTTCGCTTCCTGCCCCAGAAGTCCGCAATGCGGCCGCCCAGCAGCAGGAAGGCGCCAAAGACGAGGGCGTAGGCGGTGACTACCCACGAGCGGGTGGAATCGCTGATGCCCATCTCCAGTTGGAGGCGCGGGAGGGCCAGGTTCACGATGGTGCCGTCCAGGACCACCATGAACTGGGCGAGCGCCAGGAAGGGCAGGGCCCGCCAGCCGATGCTCTTCTTGTTGTTCTTGCCCGGTTGGGCTTGGACGCCCGCCGATTCGAGTAGTTGTGATGCCACGCGTCACCCATTCTTGTAAGTAGTAATACTTATGAAAGTATAAGTACTTTTGGTGACTCTGGTAAGCCGAGAGGCAGTGACTTACGTCCTAGTGATGCAGTTCCGGGGCCTTTTCAGGCTCCGCAAGGAACGAGGCCAGCCGCTCCAGCGCGGGAAGACTCGCCGCTATCTGGTCCCGCTCCTCAGGGAGCAACCGTTCGCTCGCTTTCGTGAGCGCCTCGGCCCATGCGCCTTCGAGAAGCGACTTGATGCGCTTGGACTCGTCCGTGGGGTGGAGGGAGACGAAGCGCTTGTCCGAGGCGTCCTTGATCCTGGTTACCAGGCCCGCCGCCACCAGCTCCCGTAACTGGACGCTCACATTGCTGAGTTGCCGGCCCAGACGGGACGCAACCTCCGCGACCGTCACCCCTGGATGGCTTTCAACCACACGGAGAATCTCCAGGACGCCGTTCGAAATGGGGCGGAGGCCCGTCTCGTTGAGCGACTTACGCCGAATATCGGACGAGATATCGATCATGCAGACGGCCAACGCCACATGGTCCACTGGCTTTTCTCCCATCCGTCAAGCATAGGTGGGGGCGCCTCGCCAAGCCGCCGGCGCCCAGCTGCAATAGTGGACGGATGATCAACCAGCAACAGCTCTGGGACGAGGAAACCGCCGGTCAGTACGACACTCCCGGTGAGGGGATGTTCTCTCCCGAGGTCCTCGGCCCCACGGTGGAAGTCTTGTCCGAACTCGCCGGCAACGGTCCCGCCGTCGAATTTGCCATCGGCACTGGTCGGGTGGCCATTCCCCTCTCGGAGGCCGGTGTCCCTGTCAGCGGCATCGAACTGTCACACGCGATGATCGCAAGGCTCCGCGAAAAAGTGGGTGAGGACCGCATCCCCGTGGTTCAAGGTGACATGACCCAAGCGCGGGTCACTGGAACGTTCTCACTGGCTTTCCTGGTGTTCAACACCATCGCCAATCTCTTGACTCAGGACGAGCAAATCCGGTGCTTCGAGAATGCTGCCCGTCACCTTGCGCCCGGCGGCCGGTTCGTCATTGAGCTCTGGGTGCCACAATTGCGCTCGCTGCCGCCTGGCCACGGCGGAACGGTGGAGGTGAGTCAGCCCGGCTATCTGCTGGTGGACACCTACGATGTGCTGCGCCAACATGTCGTCTCACATCACTTTCGGTTCGGCCCGGACCTTGCGGACGGGCGCGACGCGCGGATCGGGCGGACACCGCACCGCTACATCTGGCCCAGCGAACTCGATCTCATGGCGCGGATAGCCGGGTTCGAGCTGGAGTCCAGGTGGGCGGACTGGGATCGCAGCGAATTTACGGCGGAGTCCCGGAGCCACGTGTCCGTCTATAGGCTCATTGAACGCTAGGGTCTTAATGACTGTTTATTGGGGTGTTTGCCCGCGGTAACGCCGGGTGCTTTGGGGGAAATATGAAGTTTGCGGTTCGATCTGTCCTGCTCGCGATAGCGCTGACCTCAGGGCTGGCCGCCTGTACCTGCGCAGACGTATCACCCGACTCTGCATCATCAACCGACTCTGCATCATCACCCGACCCTGCACCACCCCACTCTGCACCGCCGGCGAGCAGCTCGACGGCCGCAACTGCCGCCGTCGACGATGCTTCCCTCAAAGGGGCCACGGTCACCGATTCGTTCGGAAACGTGGACTTCTACACAACGGTCGACGGCGACACCCTTGCGAGCGTGGCTGACTCCTTCAAGCTCTCCGCAGCGAAGCTCGCGCAATTCAACGGCATGCCGGCCGGGGCGACTCTGGCGCCGGGCACCAAACTGCGGCTGATTCCTGCGCCGGGTCCCATCACGGGCGCGAAGGGAGCGGCAACTGAGGACGCACAGGGCATCCCGCTGACCTACATGATCGAAGCCGGCGACACGCTGGATGGGATCGTTTACCGGTTCGGGATCAGCAGCAAGCAGCTGGCCGAAGCGAACAAGGTCCCGTACGTGCATGAGCAGGGCAACACGTACTTCATCCGTGAAGGGCACCTCATCCAGTTGCAGAAAAGGCCCGTGGACAGCAGGTCCGGTACCGGTGAGACGATCAACAACTCCTTCGGCCAGACCATCTTCTACACCAGTGTTGACGGTGATTCCTTCGACAGCCTCGGCTACACCTTCAGGTCCACCACTGAGCAGCTGCTGTTGTACAACCCCACTCTGCTGGCCGACAAGCCCATCCCTGCAGGCACCAACGTGCGGCTGATTCCAGGGGACCTCCCCATCGACGGCGCCCGGGGCACCTTCACCTCCGACGCTGATGGCATCCCCATGACCTACACGACGGCGGCGGGAGACACGGAGGGGCAGGTCTCCTTCCGTTTCAGCGTTGTTGACATTCGTTCGGCGAACCGGCCGCTCACCGGGACTGGCGCGACGTGGTACGAATTCTCTGACATTTCCACCGGGGAGCTGGCGGCTGGCCAGACCATCAGCCTCGCCCTGAACAAGCCGATCAACAGGTAGTCCGGGTTGAGGAAGAAGTGGGGTCTGGCCGCCTTGATCCTTGCGGTTCTTTGTTTGGCTGCGTACGCCGTGCTGGCGGCCCACCCCTTCAAGGGGCCGCAGGGAGAGCCGCTCCTGTTCTACGTGCTTGTTGACGAGGACTGGTGGTCGCTCTTCCTGTTCGGGCTCGGTGGTCTCTTGGTGTTTGTTGCTGGCGTTTGCTTGGTGCCGCCACCAGTGAACAAAATCGCGGTGATTTGGGTGAGGCGGGGCCTGAAAATACTGCTCGGCCTGTTGCTGGCCGGTGCGACCATGTGCTGGTTAGTCGGCATTTTCTTGTTGTCTCTCTTAGCCTCGGTCTGGACTTATTCCGCATACACAGCTCCAGATGGACAACATGTGCTGGTGGCTACCCAGACCTATGGTTCGGACATCTTCACGCCGTATCAGGGCCCCTTTTACGAGAGGCAACGCCAACCGGAGATCACTGACCTGGGTGCGGCGATTGAGGGAGACTGTGCCCTCTCCTCCGACTCTTCAGGCCTGGCTTTACGATGCGGGGCGGACACTGTCCGGCTTCCGAGCAATCCGTCGTGACCAAGTATCCCGTAGTTAGCAGGCAACGCGAAGTTCGCACGTGCCTGTACCGGTCCCTGTGCCGGAGCCCCGCAGAGGGGTATAGTCGGCCCATGCTCTCCATGCGCCGATTTACTTGCCCCCGACCGGTCTCCGGTCGCGAGGGCTTATTGGCGCGCGCCTAGGTCCTGGCGCGGAGTGAGTCGGGGGAGGAAACCCACTCATTCCACACAGTAAGGACCAGCCATGCCTACGTATTTAAGCCCGGACGAGCTTCACAACGCCCTGAAAGTCAGGGACCTCTCCCATCCTGACCACCACCCACACGCCATGCAGATACTGTTGCGGGACGTATTGCGTGCCCTGCGCGACAAGTGGGATGTGACGCAACGGACCATCCGCCACAGTCCCTTGGTCAGCGTTGCGGACAACTACGATCGTCTGGGGTTCAGCCCGGCAGACGTTACACGCGATCAAAGGTACTCCCGGTACATCAGCCCCACCGTCATGCTGCGCAGCCACACCTCTGCATCCATCCCGTCCCTCTTGCGTGGTCTGGATCCCGACGACTCCATCGACGAGCTCTGGGCCATCCCGGGGTTGGTCTACAGGCGTGATTCCATTGACCGCACCCACGTGGGGACGCCCCATCAAGTGGACCTGTGGAGGGTCAGCTCCCGCACGGCGCTGAGCCCGCGCCACTTGCAGGGCATGGTCGAATCCCTTGTGGCGGCTGTACTTCCGGGCGCGGAATGGAGGGCAGTTCCGGCCGTCCATCCCTACACGCTCCACGGGCTGCAGATCGATGTCCGTATGGATGGCGAATGGTTGGAACTCGCGGAGTGTGGGCTGATGTCGCCACAACTTTTCCTGGACGCTGGTTTGGATCCCGGAAAGTGGTCAGGGCTGGCACTCGGGATGGGGCTGGACCGCGCGTTGATGCTCCGCAAGGGCATCCCTGACATCAGGTTGCTGAGGTCCGCGGAGCCACGAATTCAACAGCAGATGATGGACCTGGAACCTTGGAAGCCCGTCTCCCACATGCCCTCGATCAGCCGGGATCTATCAATTGTGGTGGGGGAAGACCTGGATGCCGAAGTGCTTGGTGACAGGGTGCGCACTGCCCTGGGAGACCTGGCCGAGGATCTTGAAAGCGTGGAACTGCTGGCCCTGACTCCCTGTGGGTCGCTTCCCCCGGCAGCACAGGAACGGCTCCTCATCCGCGAAGGGCAGTCCAATGCCCTGCTCCGGGTGGTGATGCGTCCCCTCATGCGGACCATGACGGATCAGCAGGCCAACCAGATCCGGGATCATGTCTACCTGGCTCTGCACGAAGGCCCGGTCAAGGAGCTCATTGCCGGCTAGATCCTCCCTTGCTGTGCCGGTGGTTGCCCCATGCGCTGCCGGCACAGCTGTGCTTCGCAGCAAGGGTTTGCGACTACCCGGCGGCCCGGCTTTCCGTGTTCACGAAGAGGCGCCTCATGCCGCCACGAGCCAGCATCAGCACGATGATAAGGCCGGTTACTGCGAAAAATCCGCCGAGCTGGACGGCGTCACCGAAGACGAAAGCCACCAGCTCAAGGACCACAAATTTGCTTCCCGGCATGACCAAGAGCAACGCGACCACACTGATGACACGAACCGCCGGCGTCTTTCCGCCCCGAATACGACTCACGATCTTCTTCTTGAACCACAGCACAACCTCAAGGACGATCTTGAGCAGGATCGCTGTGAGCAACGCCAGCAGGAATGATTCGGAGATGACCGCCGGGAAGAGTTGAATGAACACCCCCAGCACAACGAGGTAGACGAAGATATCCACGATGTCGATCGGGCGGATCCGCATGCGGTGAGCGTATCAACACAGTCACCCCTCAGCCAGGGTGCCATTCCGCCAGCTGGCGATTGCTAGTCTGGAGTCATGACCCGTCGACTTGCAGCATTGTCCGCCGTCCCCCTTTTGCTGCTTCTCGTAGGCTGCGGAGCCGTGGAGGAAGCAGCTGGCAACGCAGCCAGCGAGGCGGCCTCCAAGGTGGCTACGGCTGCCGCCGATGAAGTGACCAAGCAGGTGTGCGCCGTAGTCCAGGACGGCTTGGTCAGCGTCCAGGACAAGCAGGTACTCGCCGGTTTGGTCTCAGCCGCCGGCGCTGCCGGCGTTCCCGCAGAGATTACGACGCCGTTGAACCAGATCGCGGAAGCAGGAGACGAAGTGCCGGCTGAGTCAGTCCAGGCACTGAAGGACGCCTGCGCACCGTAGCGGCTGCTGGCTGAATTGGTGGCTGCTGCCCGAGGCGCCCGGCATCCCATAGATCCGCATCTAGGTGCGGACGAGTTGTCGGCGGGCACCATGAGGCGGTTCCTGTGGTGCAGGCGTTGGCCTCTCGGTACCCGATGATGCTTCTTCGTCCGATGATGATCGGTCACCCGGTGATGTGGTGTCACTTTCGCCTCCTATGGCACGCTCATACCCCGGCAAAGGTGGCGCAGTGGATTGGTACGTATGCCCGGTTGGTGTGCTGAGCTCCATGGTGTGAATCTCTCCTGAGAGCGGCTTGGTGGTCCAGCCGGGGTTTTCTTTGGTGTGGTTGCAGGCTTCGCAGAGTCCTGCGCCGTTGTGCGACGTGGTGGTGCCCCCGGAGCGCCACGGAACCACATGGTCGATGTGCCGGATGGGCGCGTCGCAGTACGGGGTGCGGCAGGTGTGGTCCCGGGCTTCAATGAAGCGCCGTAGTCGTGGCGGGAAAATCCTTGCTGTGGAGTCCATGCTGAGGAGCTCCCCCGTTCCGGGTGCCGTGTAGAGCCGCCGCAGCCAAACAGTGAGCTCATTGTTCGGCTCTGGTGCGACGTCCTGCGTGGTCGCCTGTTCCCCCTCCTCGCGGGCCGGACGTTCCTCGAGCAAGGTTTTGGCCCACTGCGCCGGGACGATTCCGTACCCCTTGAGCCGGGCTGGCTCGCTGTCGCCTTGGAACAGGGTGCGGTCCGTCATCACCAGGTCCAGATTGATCCCGGAGAACCCGTCCGGGGTTCCGGTGAGCCGCTCCACCAAGGTGTCGGCCATGACCTGGCCGCGGGAACGGGAATCGCCGTTGGAACGGGCTGAGTCCGCGGCTCGAGTCAACGCCGCGTACGCAGCCACACCCTGAGCCACCGGAAGCAATGCCGTGAGGTAGGTCATGGTGTCCGGAGCGGGTCGCAGGCTCACTGTTCGTTCGGTGGCTGCGTGACTGGCACGACGAGCCACCGAGCGGGGATCACGACGGTACGCGGCAGCCTTCGCAGCAGCGATGATTGCCCGGTCGCCCTTCCCTTCGAAGGCCCCCGCATCGGGGGCGAGTTCCTCATCCACCGCACACCGGTCCTCAACCGACAGACATGCTGTTTCCTTCACCAGCAGCGTGGCCCGCCATTCATTGAGCTGACCTGATTCCAAGGCGGCCAGTGTTCGGGGCATCTCGGTCACCACAGCCTTCGCGAAGCCCAACAACCGGGATCCCCGGTTTGGGGACTCCCGCCGCGCCAACGCCACCTGAGCACCCACACCCTGACCTTGCTCCGATGCCGGAACGCCAGCAGCGGCCTGTTCCTGTCGTTGGGCAAGATCAAAGGCCACAGCTATTCGCGCCTGCAGCCCGCTGATGGCCGACTTCATGTTCTCCAGCCCGCGGATCTGTTCGATCAGCTCGCCGCTGGAGCTACCAAGATGGACCGACCCAAGGAGTGCGATCAGGTCAGAAACCCGGGGCGCTGAATAACCAGTCAGAGGCACTGAGGCTGGGGGAGTGGAGTCGCCCGGCAGAGGTTTCGCGGCTCGATCGGGCACATCGCCTGACGGCGTCTGCGTGGCCCGAATCTTCTCCATGCCTTAACTCTTCCAGCAGGCAGTTGAGCCTGTAAGGCCCCAACTGGCCTATGTGGAAAAGCGCCCCAGTTCCGGCGCCTAAAGCAGCGCCCAAAGCAGCGCGTCCTAGCGAGGAGTTCCTGCCCTTCCGCGGTGTGTGTGTGCCGGTCAACCCGGGCTCGTCACCGGTGGGGCGGAAACCGCGGCATAACCTCAGCGCGTCACCGCCCAGCGGAAACCCCTGCACCAACTCCAGCCCCCGCCATCATGCTCCGGGCTCGAACAGTGATGGCCGCACCGAGAACCAGGGCAGCAGCAACTGCGGCGGCCACCGCCGTCGGGAATGACTCAGGTGCGTCGGCGCTGCGGCCGACGGTGATCCACACGAGGCCCCACGCGATAGCTGCCGCCAAGGCGAGCCGGCCGTGACCCTTGATGGCCAAGGCGATTCCGACGACGGCCACCACTACCAGCACAGCCACGGACCAGATTTCGGGCCTCAACCCAAAGCCCCCAAAACCGGCAGCCTTCAACGCGGCTGCAATGTTGGCGCACACGGCCACGCTGGTCCAGCCCAGGTACAACCCCAATGTCCCATCAACAACTACGGCTTCAACCCAGGAACCGGCGCGGCTCTGGCTGTAGCGGAGGAAGGCCAAAACCAGGGTCACAAGCAACGCCAGAATCACCAGCACGCTGACAAGAAGCAAGCCTGCCTGGACGGACAGGATCCACGCCGAGTTGAGGATCATGGACACGGCAACGATCCATCCGAGCGAGCGTTGCCTGGGGTTTGTCCGCTGAGAAGGCAACCACTGCCATACCGTGTAAGCCACCAGTCCGGCGTAGACCACCGACCATATGGAGAAGGCTGGCGTGGCGGGGGCAAGCAGTGTTGAGTCGGCGGCCAGGGCGCCGCCGGCTGCTTGCGCAATGGGTGTCCCGCCGAAGACTCCGACGCCGATCATGGAACCAACAATGCAGACCACCAGGCTCACGGTGACTGCGATCTGCCGCATAAGATCCGGACTTTGAGTTTTCATGTGCTGAGCCTCTTTCCTGATGGGATGTGCGGGGTCATGCATTCAGGGGGTACGTGACTTACTATCAAATTGCTAGCGGAACGAGCTTTACGCTTATCGAAGGAACAACGGATGGACACGCACGGCCACGCAAAGGGCTATTGGTACGGGAAAGACCCAGGTCAGAGGGCCGTAGCCATTGACGTGCTGAACGCCTTGCGGGATTACCGTGCCTCCGAGCAAGCGATGCGGCGCCGGACGCGGTCGTCCATGGGGATGGGTGAGAAGGACCTGTTGGCCCTCCGCTACCTGTTCGAGGCAGAGGCCGACGGAAGGGTGATGAAGCCGAAGGATCTGGGCGACAAGCTCGGGATAACGTCGGCGTCCATGACCACGCTGATCGACCGTTTGGTGGAGTCCGGCCACATCCGCCGCGAACCGCATCCCACCGATCGTCGCGCGCTGATCCTGAAGGCAACCCCGGGTTCGGACCAGGAAGTGCGTCACACCTTGGGTGGAATGCACCGCCGGATGCTGGACGCGGCGTGTGCCTTGAACCCGGATGAGTCGCAGATCGTGGTGAACTTCCTGCAGCACATGAGCGAAGCCCTGGACACCATCGACGAAGAGCCAGCGGACCCTGAGAAACCTGAGAACCCTGAAAACCCCGGGAAACCCGCGGCCTCATGACGTCAGGCTCCACTGCAGGATGAAAATGAGCGTGACCAGGAATCCCGAACCGTAGTTGAGCCAGATGAACCGCCGCCATGCCACGTTGGTGCGCGCCGCCGTCGTATCCGTCACGTTCCAATACGGCGCGCAGTTGACGATGTACGGGACGGCGATGATCGCCGCGAGCGGCCCGGGCCACGGCGTGGCCAGCATCGCCAGGCCCGCAACAAGCCAGAGTCCGACGGCGAGCCGCACCGTCCGGCGGGCACCGATGACTGTTGCTATGGAGCCGATGCCGGCCTGACGGTCGGGTTGAATGTCCTGGACGGCGCCGAAAGCATGGGCGGCCATGCCCCAGAGGAAGAACGCGGCAAGGAGGATCAGCAGTCCGGACGTCACATCGGCGTCGGCCAGCGCCAAACCCACGACGGCGGGACTGACGAAGTGCGTACTGGACGTCAGTGAGTCCAAGACAGGGCGTTCTTTGAAGCGGAGTCCCGCGACGGAGTAGGCCACCACGGCGAATGCGCTGACGGCCAGGCTGATCCATGCCGCAGGTCCGCCCGCCAATGCCAACACCAGCAGGAACGGGATGTTGGTGATCGCCGCGAGCCAGAGCATGGGCCGGTGAAGGTGCGGCTGGAGGAGCGCACCTTCGATGCCGCCCTTGCGCGGATTTTTGAGGTCCGACTCGTAGTCAAAGACGTCGTTGATGCCGTACATGGCCAGGTTGTAGGGGACCAGGAAGTAGAAGGTGCCCACGATCAGCACCCAGTCGATTTCGCGGGTGGTGAGGAGCATGGCCGCGGCAAAGGGGTAGGCGGTGTTGATCCAGCTGACCGGGCGTGATGCGAGGAGGGCCTGGGGGACGAGGCCCTTGAGGTTCGATTCGCCGCCGGGGGAAGTGGAACCGTTGCGTTTGCGCGTCAGCCACATCCACAGGCCCGGCAGCGCCACGGCACCGGCCAATGGGTAGGCAAAGTCCTCGATGGGTGCCAAGCCTATTGTGAGGCCGAGAATGTGTGAGGCGTCGTAGTGGAAGAGTTCCATGCCGATCATGATGGAGTCGAACACTGCCGTGAGCACAGCAAGGGCGGCGAACGCGAGGCCAACCGCTTTCCAGTGTTTGCGGGCTTCACCTGACCGCGTACCCTGGCGGGCAAAGATCACGCCCGCCACGACTGCTGCTGCGATGAAGACGAGCGCGAGCCACAAGTAGGTCATACGTGCTCCCGCTCTTTCTCATGGCGTTTAGCAGGGATCAGGTCAAGCAGCCGACGCGCGCCCGTGTACAGGACCATGGTGCAGAGCACCAGGAAAAGCAGGAACACGGGTTCCTCGATGGGCAGTTCCGGTGCCAGCAGCAATCCCGTGGCGATGGTTCCTTCGCCACGAAGGAAGATCCCCAGGCCGATTCCGGCCAGGTCCCAGCCGAGGAGGAACAAGACCCCGACGGCGGTGACGATTGCCGCCGCTTTTGCGTCCCACCAGAAGAACAGGCGAAAACGGTGGTCGAGCAGGAGCATGCAGGTGATGCCCAGCAGCAACGAGGCCAAGTAGAGAACTCCCATTAGCCAATCCTGCTAGCTACAGGCCTCACAGTGGTAGGGCCGGTGCTGTGATCGCCGCGGATCCGCTTCAGAACAAGTTCGGCGCTGATGAGGCACATGGGCACGCCAACGCCCGGTGCGGTGGTGGCCCCTGCGTAGTACAGGCCGCGAACACGTTTGGAGGCGTTCTGGGCCCGGAACATGGCGCTTTGCCGCAGGGTGTGTGCCGGTCCCAGCATGCCGCCGCGCCACGAGTTGTAGTCGCGTGCGAAGTCGGCCGGTCCTATGGTGTGCCGGACCACCACGCGCTCGCGGAGGTCAGGGATGTTGGCCCACTGGGCGATCTGGTCAAGGGCGGCGTCGGCTGTGCGTTCGATCAGCTCATCCCCGCTGCCGTCAGGTCCACCTGCTCCGAGGGAGGGATCGGCAGGGATGGGAACCAGGACAAACAGATTCTCGTGATCCTGCGGTGCGACGCCGGGGTCAGTGGCGCTGGGTTTGCAGACATAGATGGAGGCGGGGTCCGGAATGCGTGGATGGTCACCGTAGATTGAGGCGAAGTTGGCCTCCCAATCGCGGGTGAAGAACAAGGAGTGGTGGGGAAGGTCCGGCAAGGGACCCTTCACGCCCAACATCACCAGCACTGCGCCGGGTCCGCTGGTGCGGCTCTGCCAGTACTTCTTGTTGTAGCTCCTGTCGCGGACGCCGAGCAGCTGGGTTTCGGTGTGATGCAGGTCAGCCCCGGAGACCACTTGATCGGCAACGCTGTAATGCTCAACCCCGGCGTTGTCGCGCCACTTGACGCCGGTGACTTCCCGGCTGTCCTTGCCGGTAAACCATGCCGGAAGGTCCAGGCCGTCAAAGCGCCCCAGTTTCTTGGGGTGGGCCGCTTCGCGGGTGGTGATCTTGAGGGCTTCGGCTCCCGTGTGGATCCTGACCCCGGCGTCCAGGGCCAAGGCCTCCAAGCGTTCAACCAAGGCCCAGAAACCGCCCATCGGGTACTGCACGCCATCGCCCAGGTCCAAGGCGCTCATCAGGTGGTACATGGCCGGGGCGGCGGAAGGACTGGTACCCAGAAAAACCGCCGGATATCCCAGCACTTGGCGGAGCACCGGATGCTGGAACCGCTGGGAAACGTACTTGTCCAGCGGTGTCAGGAGTAGCTGGGCGAGCTTGGGCAGGCTTCTCACAACCTCCGGATGAAGCAGCGCCTGCAGTTTGGTGAACGGGTTGTAGAGGAAGAACCGTTCGGCCATCTCCGTGGTGTGCTGCGCCGAAGCGAGGTAGGACCGGAGTACTTTGGCGCTGCCGGGCTCAACGCTTTCGAAGGTGTCCAACACCTGCTCGCTGCCGAGGGGGATTGTCAGCGGGTCCGGCCGCCCGCCGTCGTGGTGTGGTTCGCTGAAGATGCGGTAAGCAGGACTGAGGGTGCGCAGATCCAGCTGTTCGGCGGTGCTGGTGCCGAGCAAGTTGAAGAAATGATCAAAAACGCCCGGCATGAGGTACCAGGAGGGGCCGGTGTCCCAGCGGAAGCCCTCCCTCTCGAGGCTGCCTGCACGGCCGCCCACCCGGTCGCGTTGCTCAAGGAGCTGGACCTCATGTCCTTCGTGGGCGAGGAGCGCTGCGGTGGCAAGGCCAGCGATGCCACCGCCGATCACTACTGTCCGGGTCATCGGTGCATCTCCATCCACGTTGAGGCAACGGCGCGGGCGGCGAGTCCGGCCTTCACTGCATCCGGTACACGGACCCGGGAGCGGTAGAGCTCGTCCACGGTGGTCTGTTCAATTCTGTCCGTCAGCGCCTGGAACAAGGCAGATGCACTGCGAACAGCAGCCCGGGCATCGCGGGGCAGCATGGGAATGACGGCGTTGGCATCGGCCAGCTGCGCCCGGACGGTGCTGACCCACTCCATGCGCTGGTGGTCCTCGAGATGGTCCGAGGTGCCGAGGTAGCTGCGGCCCAGGCGCGTGGTGTCGTCGGCCAGGTCCCTGAGGAAGTTGATGTTCTGGAAAGCAGCGCCCAACCTGCTGGCGCCGTACTCCAACGCCGCGGCGTCGGCGTCGTCGATTTTCTCGTCCCGCATGAAGACCCGCAGGCACATCAGCCCCACCACCTCGGCGGAACCGTGGACGTAACCGTCGTGGGCGTCGGCGTCGAAACGCAGCGGCGGTGACGTCGCGGCGCTCTGCTCGCCAAGGTCCATGCGCATGGAGTCAAAGAACGGATCAATGAGCGAGTGATCAATCCTTGCGGTGCGGGCTGTCTGGGCGAACGCGTGGATGATGAGGTCGCTGCTGTAGCCGAGCTGGACAGCCCTGTGCGTCTCGTCAATGAAGTGGGTCAGGGCGTCGCACTGCTCCTGGTAGCTCAGGCCCGCTTCGGCCGTCACGCCGTCAACGAGTTCGTCGGCCACCCGCACCAGGGCGTAGATGTTGCGGACGTGCTGGCGGTGCCTGGATCCCAGCAACCTGCAGGCCAAACCGAACGAGGTGGAGTACGCGGAGATGACTTGGTTGGCGGCACGCTCGGCCGTTCGCGTGAAATGGGTGAACGAGGTATCCGTTGCGACGCTCATGATTGCCGTCCCTCCAGCTGCCCTGCGAGGTCGAGCAACACGGTGCGCACGCTTGCCGGGATGGTGCTGGTCAGTTGATTGGTGAATGCCTGCATTTGTTCTTCGATGAGGCCCTGGACAAAAGCCTCGGCCCCGCAGCGGCTGAGATGCCGGCGGACATGCTCGCCGTCTCCGACGCTGAGCTCGGGCCTGCCAAAAAAGGCCTCAATGTCCGGCCAGGCCGTGGTGGTTCGGGCATGGGCGATGATGGCCGTCTCCTTCCCCTCACGGAGATCGGAAAAGGGATCCTTGCCGTGGCGGCGAGGATCCCCGAAGGTGGACAGGAGATCGTCCTGGAGTTGGAAGGCGAGTCCAAGGTGCCGGCCGGCTGTTGCGAGCGCATTCTCGACGGCGAAGTCGGCACCTGCCAGCGTAGCGGCGGCACGCAGGGGGAGTTCGAAGGTGTACGTCGCCGTTTTGTATCCGCACATCACCAGGATGGTCTGGAGGTCCGGGGCGATGACGCCGTCGCCAAGCCCCACATCCAGTTGCTCGCCCGCCACGGTCTCGTTAATGGTGTGTTCCAGGAGGTCCAGGAGCCGCAGGCGAAGCTCGTGGGGGAGATCTGCCCGGGCGAAGGACTGGTGCGTGGCTGCGAGGAGCATGTCGCCCATCAGGATTCCGCCGGTCTGGGCCCAATGGAGGGCGCTCCCGGCGCGGGTGCCGTCAGCGCCGGCTGTTTCACTACGGACGGTTTCGCCGGCGGTAGTGCCGGCTTCCGCCAGGAGGGAACCGATCAGGTTGGCATGCCCGCGGCGGACGAGGTCGCCATCGATCACGTCATCATGCAGGAGGAAGGCGTAGTGCAGGAGTTCGATGGCAGCGGCGATGCTGATGGCGGTTTCGCGGTGGCGGGATTCCTGACCCTGATGCAGGGCGTCATAGGTCTCCATGAGCAGGAGCGGACGAACGAATTTGCCGCCCAGGACGTTCTGGCCGGCGAGCGCCCAGAGTCTGGCGAAGTCCGGGCCGTAGGCCGTCGCTGCGCTGGCCCGCTTGCCGATCAGCCCGCTGAGTTCGTTTTCGATCGCGGTGCAGAGATCGGTCCGGCTCCGGACGGTGCTTGAGGTGATGGTCATGCTTCAGCACCGGCTTGGAGCGGCAAAGCGCCGGTCTCAAGTAGCTGTGGGAATTGCAGCCCGAGCCAGGGGCTGAAGGCGGACGGCGTGTGGTCCAGGGCGTCAGCGAGCAGCGCCGGCGAGATCCAGGCCCAGTCCGCAACTTCAGCGGGATTGGGGTTCAAGACGCCGGTGATGCGGGCTACGTAGACCGGGCAGACTTCATTTTCGACGATCCCGGTGGGGTCCACCGCCCTGTAGCGGAAGTGGGGGAGGGCCAGTTCTATCCTGATGGCGTCGACGCCGAGTTCGAACTGTGCCCGCCGTTGGACGGCGTCCTCGAATTCTTCGCCGGGGCCCGGGTGCCCGCAGAAGCTGTTGGTCCATACGCCGGGCCACGTTTTCTTCTCGGGTGAACGGCGGGTGAGGAGGACTTCCCCGGCGTCGTTGAGCAGGTAGCAGGAGAAGGCGAGATGGAGGGGAGTGTCCAGCGTGTGCACTCCTGCTTTGGGTGCCTGCCCTATGGGCGCTCCGGCGTCGTCAAGGAGGACCACCATCTCTGTCGCGTTCATGTTGCGCCTTCCTCCACACCTTGTTTGGGGTTGAACCGCTTCTGGCCGAACCACCATATTGCTAGACAAGCTAGAAGAAAGGCTACCATGTAGGAAGTTGGGTGTAACATACCCATTATGTCCAGATTAGAAGAGATACCCGAAGAAGCCGGCACCCCGGTTTCCGCCGGCATCTACCATCTGGACGCCAACGATCCCCATCAGCAACTGGTGGATCGCTCTGGCCTTTCCGGAACGGACATCGAGCAAATAAGCGACATCATGGCAGCGCTGGGAAGACTGCGCGAGGCAGAAGAACGCCTCTCGGACGCTTCCCTCAGATACATGAAGCTCAACCAATCCGACATGCGCGCACTGCACTATCTCATTGTCTGCGCCAACCACGGTGTCATTGCCACACCCGGCGCCATAGCGTCACGGCTGCACATCTCGACGGCGTCCACCACCAAGCTGCTGGACCGGCTGGAACGCGCGGGGCACGTCACGCGACATGCCCACCCATCCGACCGCCGTGCGCTCGCAATCGCCATCACCCCCGAAACGCACGAAGCCGCCATGGAGACCGTTGGCAGGCAGCAGTCAAAACGGTTCCTGGCCGCAGCACGTCTCTCTCCCGCTGAACGGGAAACGGTGAAGCGCTTTTTGGACGACATGGCGCGGGAGATCGAAGTTTCCGGTGAGGCCTGGGCGGGCTCCGGAGCTTAGCCACTGGGCACTGGTACAGGAAGGCGGCCTATACCAAGACGGCCTAGTACAGGAAGATCGGCAGCCAGTCCCTGTTGTGCGCATGAACCAGAGCGAGGAACAGCACCAGGTCGAAGAGCAGGTGCACGGACACCACGTACGTGAAAGATTTGGTCAGCTTGAACGTGTAGCCCTGCAGGAGTGCGAACGGGAACGTCAGCAGCGGACCCCACGACTGGTAGCCGATCTCCCACAGGAATGACGAGAACACCACGGCTTGCAGGAGGTTGGCCAGCCAGTCCGGAAAATGTTGGCGCAGCAGGGTGAACGTGGTGCAGATGAAGAACAGTTCATCCCAGATCCCCACAGCGTTAACGCCCAGGAAGAGCCGCCAGAAGATCTGGGGGTCGGAAGCGTCCGGCCAGTTGTGGTAGACGCCCGTCCTGATCAGGTACACCGGCAGGATGAAGTATCCGAGGGCAACCACGCCTATGAGGTACAGCTTCGCGGCCAGCGGCCACTTACGGCCGGTATTCACCGGGAATCTGATGATGTCTTCCCGGTAGAGGAACCGCGACACCAGCCAAGGCACCAGCACGGCCAAGGCCAAGGCGCCGCCCATGAGCGCCATGTGCTCGGTGCTGAGGTCAGCATTGAGGGGCACCAGGCTGAAGATGGTCATGCCTGCTGCGATCAACGCAAGGTGTCGCATCAACTGGTGGTCGATGAAGGCTGCCGTCACCACGCTTGCTACCAGCAGGCCATAGCCCAGCAGCCCGTTTCCGAACGCAAAGAGGGGCACGCCGGAGAAGGAAAGCAGTGCCGCCGGCAGCAGTTTCCAACTCAGTGCGGTCCGGGTTGATTCCATTGACGTGGATGTCACCCCTCCAGCATGTCAGGGCTTCACGTCCTGCGACACGTTTTCCCTTGTCAGGAGTCATCCCGGTGTCTCAGGTGCGCAGATTCGTCTGTAAGATTCGTGACAGGGCCCACACGATTTCGTGGGCAGGTCATGGCTGGCTTTGCCAGTGGGGGGACACACAAAGGAATAATTTATGGCTCAAGACGCGGGCTCTTCAATACCGGAAAGCGGAAACTCTCCGGAGGATGATGCTGTGGCATCGCCACCCGGCGAGGAAATGACCATGCGCGAACAAGTGCTGGACATCATCGAATCCATCCTTGCCGATAGCGATGTCCGAAGCGAAGGCGTCAGGAATAATCTTCGCGCACGGCTTGATGCACGTCCCGATGACCCCGAACGGGTTTTGTTGGAACACCTGCTGGAGACCCGCCAAGAGCCGGGCTCAGCACCCAAGGTCCCCGTACAGCGTGAAGCGGCCAGCCTGCACCTGGAGTCATCGGACGCAGCCCGCACCGTGTCCGTCCCCGTCAGCCACGAAGTCCGCGAAAGCATCCAAGCGATCCTTGCGGACAAGCTCTTGCTGACAGCCTTCCAACCGGTCCATGCGCTGCCCGGCGGCGACGTGGTGGGCGTGGAGGCCCTGACCAGATTCGTCGGTGAGGATGGGGCCGGAGCCGATGTGTGGTTCAACGAGGCCGCGGCAGCGGGGCTGGGCACGGAACTCGAAATTGCTGCCTTGCATTGCGCCCTGACGGCTGCGCACGATGTCCCGGAAAACATGTCCGTGGCGCTGAACCTTACCCCCGCGACGTCCAGCGACCCCCGCGTGCGGAACCTGTTGGCCGCTGCGGCTCTCGCCCCGGACCGGATCATTGTTGAGCTGACGGGCAGTTTGGATGCGGTGGGAGCGCAAACCGGCACCGACGGCCTGGGCCCTCTGCGCGCCTTGGGTTTGCGCCTGGCCATCAGCGCATCCGGAGCCGCCTTGGTGTCCATGGAGCGGATTGAACAACTGCGCCCGGACATCATCAAACTGGATCGGCACTTGATTGAAGGTATTGAAAGCAGCGACGGCCAGAAAACCCGGGCCAGGGCCATCGTGGAGCTCGCGCGGGAGATCGGTGCGGACATCATCGCCGAAGGCATCGAAACAGCTGCCGAACTCGACGAAGTCACTGCGCTGAAGGTCACGGCAGCGCAGGGGTACCTCTTCGGCCGCCCCTCCGTTCACCCCCTGGATTGGTCCGCCTGGAGCATCCGTGCTCAGACGGAAGCGCAGCCCGCAGGATAACCAACCGCCCGGCTTTTGGGTGACTCGCGTAAAGTGGCATGCGGGGGTTTTTCGGTCCCAAGAAAATCGGGGACTGCTGAGGCAGGGACCCACCTAGCCAGGAAGTTCTTCGTTGATGGACAGTTTTTTCAGTATGCTCGCGGATCTTCGCGATAAAACAATCCCAGCGAGGTTGGCGGCACGCATGAACTCTCCGCGGGGCCTTTTGTGGGGTTTCGTGGTGATTCACCTGGTGTTCCTGGTCTTCGCCGCCGTGCTGTCGTTGCGCGGGGAGGCCTTCAGCGACACCTTTATCTACCGTGACTGGGCGCTCGCGGGATTCAACGATGCCAACCTGACCGGCGGACCCAGCCCTTGGGTGTACCCCATCCTTGCGCTGATTCCCATGGGTTTGGCAGCAGTTGCCGGCCCAGGCCCTTTCTTCTTCCTGTGGGTCCTGCTCACCACGCTGCTGAACGGGTGGGCAGTCCTCAAACTCACCGACCGCGGGCGTCGGCAGGAAGCGATTCCCGCTGCCTGGTGGTGGCTGGTCTTCGTCTTCCTCATGGGCTGGTTGGGGTTCGCCCGCGTTGACGGGTTGACGGCCCCCATTGTCCTGGTGGCCCTTGTTTACGGCGCCACACGGCCCTTCGTCGCGTCGATCCTGCTGAGCGTCGCCACCTGGGTGAAGGTCTGGCCCGCAGCAGTCATGCTGGCCCTGTTCGCAGTTGTCAGGAAACGCCTGCACGTTGTGGCGGCAGGAATTGCGACGACGGCGGTGGTGGTTGGGCTGGCCGCGGCAGTTGGCGCCGTGCCCAAGTTGCTGAACTTCCTGACACAACAGGGAGACCGTGGCATGCAGCTCGAAGCGACCTTCACCACGCCATGGTTGTGGTTGTCTGTCCTTGGCGTCGGGGATTCCCGCATGTACATGAACACCGACATCAACTCCATGCAGGTTGACGGACCAGGTACGGCCTTCATGTCTGTGCTGATGCAGCCGCTGCTGCTCTTGGCCGCGGCCGCCGTCGCCGGTTTGACCTTCTGGGCATTGCACAAAGGAAAACTCCGTGGAGGCGTGGACCGCACGGAACTCCTCCTCGCAGGAGCCCTCACCCTGGTGACCGCCTTCATCGTTTTCAACAAGGTGGGTTCACCGCAGTTCATGGTGTGGCTGGCTCCGGCCGTGGCTGTTGGGCTTGCGCACAACTGGAAAGAGTGGCGTGTGCCGGCCACCATGCTCATAGTGATCGCGATTGCCACCTACTTTATCTACCCGCTCTTCTACGATGCGCTGAGCCACAACAACCCTTGGATGGCACTGGTCCTCACTATCCGTAACGTCCTGCTGGTGGTCCTCTTCTTCTGGTCAGCGCGTCGCTTGTATTCACTGGGCCGTAAGCCATCCGTGGTCACGGCACCTGCAGGCAAGGAGCACTAAGATTTCAGCGACGTTCTTCGACCGGCTGGTCCACATCCGCAGCCGGGTCCTGCCCCCTGCCGTCGTGGCGTGGTTCGCCCGCCCCTCCAGCGTGTGGTGGGGATTCGCCGTGGTCCACTTTTACTTCCTGTGCTGGATGGCGTCCTTCTTCCTCAACGGCAACACCTTCAGTGACACTGAGCAGTACCGCCAGTGGGCGATGGATGGCTACAACCCGGAGAACCTCAGCGGGAAAATCAGTCCGTGGGTCTACCCCGTGCTGGCCCAGATTCCCATCTTCCTGGCAGGCATTGCCGGTCCGGGTCTTTACTTGTTGATGTGGTATTTGGGGATCACCGCCCTCAACGCGTTGGGTCTTTGGTACCTGACGCGCGGGCCCCGGCGCGTCACCGGGATCGCACCTGCTTGGTGGTGGCTGTTCTTCACCGTGTTCATGGGGTATCTCAGCTTTGCCCGCGTTGAGGGCATCACGGCCCCCATCGTGCTGATCGCGTTGATCTGCGCAGCCCAAAGGCCTGTTGTTGCCTCCGTTCTGCTGAGCATCGCCACGTGGATCAAAGTGTGGCCGGCCGCAGTGCTGGCACCCATGATCATCGCGTCGAAGAACCGGCTCCAGATGCTCGCTGCCGGGGTGGGCGTCACCGCCGTCGTAGGCCTCGGAACGTACCTCGCCGGTGGCTTCAGCCACATCCTGGACTTCCTGATCAACCAGGGTGAGCGGGGCATGCAACTGGAAGCCACTTTCTCCACGCCCTGGGTGTGGCTCAGTGTCTTCAACATTGCCGGATCCAAAATGGCGGACAATACGGCCATCAACTCCACGGAGGTCTACGGGCCCGGTGCCGAAGTTGCCGCGTTCCTGATGCAGCCATTGCTGATAGTTGCCGCGATCGCGGCCGCCATCCTCCTGATCCGTGCACTGCGGCGCGGAGCGGAGCGCGAGGAACTGTTCCTCGAGGGCGCCCTGATGATGACTACCGCGTTCATCGTGTTCAACAAGGTGGGCTCGCCGCAATTCATCATCTGGCTGGCCCCTGTGATCATTGCCGGACTGACACACGATTGGAACCGTTGGAAGGTGCCCGCCGCCTTGCTGATGGCCATTGCCATGACCACGTTCGTGATCTATCCGCTGTTCTACACCCCGCTCATTCACGCCCACCCGGTCATGGCTGCGGTGCTGACCACCCGGAATGTCCTGCTGGTGGTACTGCTGTGGTGGTCGGTGCAGCGGACCGTCGAACTGGGGCGCCGGGTCAACCCCGACGATGCCCCGGTGGTTCCGAAAGCGCTCTAGCGGGCCAGGTCGCTCTAACGGATAGTCGGAGGGCGGTGGAGCAGGCGGCGGTCAGTCTGCCCCACCCAGCGCGATAACTTGCCCTGGACCAGCAGCCTGCGGGTATGAATGTCCAGGAACACCAGGTAGAACGCGAACAGCAGCGCAATGGCGAAAGCCAACGAGGACAGGTCCACAGAGACCTCCACGAAGGACCACACTGATAGTTGGTCCTGCGCGCCGAAGACCACAAAGAACGTCACGCCCACGTAGAGGCACCGCATCTGCCAGTCGTCCCTGATCCCCGTGACGGCCAGGAACGGGACGAACCACAGGATGTACCAGGGCTGAATGATGGGGGAGAGCAGCACGATCGCCGCGAAGGCAAGGGCCATTCGCCGCACCACCCGCGAGTGGTCTCCGCGGAACATCAGCACCAGGACCAAGGCCACGGCGCCCCACTTCATGGCGGCCCGCAGGATGTCCGCCATGGCATTGCCGGGCAGCCCCAAGGCGTTGCCCAGGAACTCAATCTGCTGGCCAATGAAGCCCGACGGGGAGTAGCCCGTGAAACCGGGGGTGGGATCCGTGATGGCCCACGCCCAGCCCAGTCCCAGACCGTAAGGGATACCGCTGACCACCAGGATGGCGAAGCTGATGCTTGCCGTTGCTGCCCAGATTCCGAACTTACGCGGCCAGGAGGCCCCGGCGCCTGCCCACATCAGACCAATGAAGGGCAGCAACAAAACGGTGGCCGGTTTGATCCCGATGGACAGTGTCACCAGCAGGATGCCCAGGAGCGGCCGCTTGGTGGCCGCGAAGTAGGTTCCCGCTACGGCGAAGCCCACCATGATGGCGTCGTTGTGGGCGCTGGCCACGAAGCTGATGAGGAAGAGCGGATTGGCCACCGCGATCCAGAGCGCGCGGGCACCGTTGATGCCGTGCAGCTCCGCGAGCTTGGGTACGTAAATAACGCACAACAGCACCCCGCCCGCGGCCAGTAGCCGGAACAGCAGGACTGATACGTCCGGCTGGGCGCCCGTGATGGCAACCACGGCGTGGGCCATCCACAAGAAGTAGGGCCCGTACGGAGTACGGGCTTCCGCCCACGCCGGGTCTGCACCCAAGGCGAACCAGTTGTTCAAAGCCGAGATGCCGACGTCGTAAGGGTCCTGGCCTTCCATCATCAGCCGGCCCTGGCCTATATAGGCGTAGACGTCACGCGAATAGACGGGCACAGCGAACAGCAGGGGAAGAGACCAGGCTCCGATCGCAGCGACAATCGGTTTGAGGGAGTTCCCCTCCCAGCTGCCCATCCGTTGGCCCAAACGCAGCCAGGAACGCACCAGCAACATGGCACCCACGGTCAAGAGGACAGCGGAGACCGTGACGCCCCAGCCCTCGGTGCGCAGGGCAATGACTATGGGATGGCGGATCATGGGGGATCCGTTGGCGATCCAGCCGATGCCAATAGACCCGGCAAACATGAACAAGGAGCCAAGGAACCCCTGCAAAATAGCGGGATAGGCAACGGGCTTTGTTGCCGGTGTTGTTGGTTTCGGGGACTTGGTAGCAGTGGAGGAAGACGGGCTTGCTGCTGCTGAGGTCTCTGGAAGTGGACTGGGGGTACTGCCTGCCGTCATGACTGGTCGGTTCCCCCACTCACGGTATGGCGCTTCCAAGAAATGAAACGCGGATTGAAGCCGAAGAGCTTGTACTTGCGGCAAGTGAAATTTTAGCGTCGATCCAGCCAACACCACCACAGGCGCGGCAAAGGGTGACGGACTCCATAGCCATCCATCGTTATGCCGCGGGATATTCCCCGCAGTTCATGACGGATTCGGGATGCCCCCAGGGTCCCGGCCAACATATGCCCCTGGGGGCATACTAGCGCCGAACACGGGGCCGGGCTCCGGCCGCTTGGCGTGCCGTCCGTCGTCGGCGTTTCGCTGCGTCAAGCGGCGCACCACCCACGGAAAAAGATGTTCCCGGGCCCAGATCATGTCGCCCGCACGTGCCTCCCGCCAGTTCCGCTCGGGCAGGGCCTTCGGGGTCAACGGTTCCAGCGAGTGTGGGACGTTGAGTGCATCGAGCACCATGATGGCAATGGTGTGCTGGCCAAGCGGGGAAAAATGAAGCCGGTCCGCGCTCCACATTCGGTGGTCCGTGAGTTGGCGCAACGCCCAGAGATCGGCGATCAGGGCATCATGCCGGGCCGCAATGACGCGCATGTTTTCGTTGAAGATGGCCACCTTGCCGCGGGCCAGCCCCAGCACCGGGGTAGCGCCAAAGTCCGGCCCTGCAAAGAGCAGGACGGTCGCACCGGTAGCGGCCAACCGTTCCACACCCGCGTCCAGTTCGAGGGCAAGTTTGTCCGGATCACTCCTGTGGAAGAGGATGTCGTTTCCGCCGGCGTTAAGAGTGATCAGATCAGGGCGCAGTTCGATTGCCGGGCCCACCTGTTCGTCGAGTATTTGGTGGAGCAGCCGTCCACTGATGGCCAGGTTGGCGTACGCGAAATCTTCGTGAGCAGTGCTCAATTCTTCAGCTACCCGGTCCGCCCAACCGCGGAGACCTCCCGGGCTCCGCGGTTCAGGATCCCCCAAACCTTCCGTGAACGAATCGCCCAAAGCCACATAACGGCTCCACGGGTGCAGGCCGGCTCCGAAGCGACCGGAACCGTCCCTCGCTGAGCCATCCGCAGAGTAGGCGTTCATCTCCCCATAGTGCGCTGAGGGAACCTTCTGCGCCATGGGTGGCCCCCTGAATCCGCGTCTGACAAGCTCAGCCGAACAGGACGGCGGCTTCGTCATACCGGCGCTGGGGGACCACTTTGAGTTTCCCGAGGGCCTCCTGGAAGTCCACCTGCTCAATATCCGTTCCCTTCAGCCCCACCATGGTGCCCCAACGGCCCTCCGCCACCGAGTGGACAGCGGCCATGCCCAGACGGGTCGCAAGAACCCGGTCGTAGGCAGTGGGCACACCTCCGCGCTGCACATGGCCAAGGATGGTGGTCCGGGTTTCGATGCCGGTCCGGGCCTCCAGCTCTGGTGCCAACTGGTCTGCTATGCCACCCATTCTGGGTCGGCCGAAGGTGTCAAGACCGCGCTCGGAGTGCGGGGAGTCCATGTGCTCCGGAACGAAGCCCTCAGCCACAACAACAAGCGGTGCGCGCCCGCGGGCGTGAGCCTCCTTCACCCATTGGGCGACCTGCTCAATACTGACCTTCTGCTCGGGAATCAGGATGGCGTGGGCACCGGCTGCCATTCCGGCATGCAAGGCGATCCATCCGACGTGGCGTCCCATCACCTCTGCAATCATGCAGCGGTGGTGGGATTCGCCGGTGGTCCTGAGGCGGTCGATCGCCTCGGTCGCGATGTGGACGGCCGTGTCGAAGCCGAAACTGTAGTCCGTAGCGTCGAGGTCGTTGTCCACTGTCTTGGGCACGCCCACAATTTTGAGCCCGGCATCAGTGAGGCGCTTAGCGGCCGCAAGGGTGCCTTCGCCGCCGATGGCGATGATCGCATCAATCCCCAGACGATCCAGGTTGTCCTTGATGACGTCCGGGCCGCCACCATTCTCAAAAGGGTTGGTGCGCGAGGTACCCAGAATGGTGCCGCCCTGCTTGGCAATACCGCGCACCATGGTGCGCGGTATATCCATGACATCGCCTTGGACAACCCCGCGCCAACCATCGCGGAATCCGACGAATTCATGGCCTTTGATGGCGATGCCCTTCAGAACCGCGCCGCGGATGACGGCGTTGAGGCCGGGGCAATCTCCGCCACTGGTAAGGATTCCAATTTTCATGCTCAGCTCGCTTTGTTAGGCCTGGAAATGAAGGTCAGGAACCCACGGCAGCAAGCACCGACATGGCTTCCTCAACCACATTTGCTGCCGGGAACGACGGACGGTTCACACCGGCCATCTCCTCCATCACACGGACCACCTGGCAGCTATAGCCAAACTCGTTGTCGTACCAGACGTACAGGACGAGGTTTTTGCCGTTGGAAATGGTGGCGAGGCCGTCAACGATTCCGGTGTGCCGGGAGCCCACAAAATCGGTGGAAACCACCTCCGGCGAATCCATGTAATCGATCTGCTGCCGCAGCACCGAGTGCAGCGCCGTCTCCCGCAGATAAGTATTGACCTCATCCTTGGTGGTGCCGTTCTTCAAGTTCAGGTTCAAGATGGCCATCGAGACATCCGGGGTGGGCACACGGATGGAGCTGCCGGTGAGCTTTCCCTCCAACTCAGGCAGTGCCTTGGCCACAGCCTTGGCGGCGCCGGTCTCCGTGATCACCATGTTCAGGGCAGCGGACCTGCCCCGGCGGTCACCCTTGTGGAAGTTGTCGATCAGGTTCTGGTCGTTAGTGAACGAGTGCACCGTTTCCACGTGGCCGTGAATAATGCCGAACTTGTCGTTGATGGCTTGCAGGACGGGTGAGATCGCATTCGTTGTACAGGAAGCCGCGGTCACTATCTTGTCTGCCTCGCTGATGCTGTTGTGGTTAATGCCATGAACAATGTTCTTCAAGTCACCCTTGCCGGGGGCAGTCAGCAAAACACGGGCCGCACCCTTGCTCAGGAGATGCTGAGAAAGGCCTTCGGCGTCCCGCCAGCGGCCGGTGTTGTCAACAATCAGGGCATCCTTGATTCCGAATGCGGTGTAGTCGATCGTGGCGGGGTTGTCCGAATAGATGACCTGGATCCGTACACCATTCGCAGTGATCGTGTTGGTTGCGTCGTCCACCTTGATGGACCCTTCAAAGGGCCCGTGTACTGAGTCGCGCCGCAGCAGGCTGGCGCGCTTGGTGAGATCGTGGTCCGCACCCTTGCGGACCACGATCGCACGAAGCCGCAGCCCGTGGCCCCCACCTGCTTGTTCCACGAGAAGACGGGTCAGCAGGCGGCCGATCCGGCCAAAACCATAAAGCACGACGTCGGTGCTGCCGCCGTAACCGCTCATGCCCTTGCCCACCACTTCGGCCAGTTCAGAACGAAGGAAGTCCTCAAGGTCGGTTCCGTTGCCCTCTTCCTTGTACTTCTGGTTCAGGCGGGCGATGTCTATCGTGGCCGAACCGAGCTGGAGCTTTGTCAAGGTCTCCAGCAGCGGCGCCGTCTCGTCCAAGAGCAGCTCTTCCTTGCTGATCCGGCGGGCGAAGCGGTGGGCCTTGAGGATGCTCATGGTGGACTTGTTGACCAGGCTGCGTCCATGGATGGTGGTCACCACGTTGTTTTCGCGGTAGAGCCGGCCGATCACCGGAATCATGGCTTCTGCCAGGGCCTCCCGGCCCATCCACTCAGCAAGATACGGATCTGAGGTTTGCATGGAGCTACCTTTCCAGTGGAGGGGCGGGTCAGTTCAGCGGCCTTCCGGGACGATCCAGAGGCTACCCATCCATCGTCGTTCCGTGGCCAAGGATGCGAAACGCTAATTCAGGATGGTTATCACCACCCTTTCGGGTGGGCGGGATGACATCCAGGGAACTGGCCTTCACGTCCGCGCGCTTCCCAGTCCGAAAGGGTAGTTCCAACCATCCAAAAACAGCGTTACCCCTGCCCTTCCTCTTAGGGACGATGGATGAGGAACCTCACTTCTTACTGAAAGGCCACACCATCATGAAACTTCAGGTTGCTATTGATTTGCTCACTACCGAGGCTGCTCTTGAGTTGGCTGGTCAGGTTGCGGAGTACGTTGACATCATTGAGCTCGGTACCCCGTTGATCAAGGCTGAGGGTCTTTCGGTGATTACGGCGGTGAAGAATGCTCATCCGGACAAGATTGTTTTTGCTGATTTGAAGACCATGGATGCTGGTGAGCTTGAGGCTGATATTGCGTTCAAGGCCGGTGCTGATCTGGTGACGGTGCTCGGTGCTGCTGATGATTCCACTATTGCTGGTGCTGTGAAGGCTGCGAAGGCTCACAACAAGGGTGTTGTGGTTGATCTGATTGGTGTTGCGGATAAGGTTTCCCGGGCCAAGGAGGTTCGTGCTCTGGGTGCGAAGTTCGTGGAGATGCATGCTGGTTTGGATGAGCAGGCCAAGCCGGGCTTTGATCTTAATGGTTTGCTTCGTGCCGGTGCTGAGGCCCGTGTTCCGTTCTCGGTTGCCGGTGGCGTGAAGCTTGCCACGATTGGTGATGTTCAGAATGCTGGTGCTGATGTGGCTGTTGCTGGTGGCGCTATTTATGGTGCCGAGGATCCTGCGCTGGCCGCCAAGGCCCTCCGCAACGCCATCGTCTAGTTCTTTCCACAGACCGTGGCGTCCCGCCATCTACAGGGGTTGCGGGACGTCACACTTACGGCTGCGGGCCCTGGAATCTCAGGGCCCGCAGCCGTTCATTGTGTCCGGGGCAGACCCGCGGCTCCCTCCACGAACTTTGCGGGAGGACGAATTATGACCACAACGAAGAGGGGCGCCGAGCATGACTAAGCGGCTGATTGACGGATACGACGGAGTCCTCGCGGACCTTGACGGTGTGGTTTACACCGGACCACGGGCTATCGACGGGGCCACCGAAGCTCTCGAGAGGCTGGCCAAGGAAGGCAAGCGCCTGGCGTACGTGACCAACAATGCATCCCGTTCATCCGAGCAGGTTGCTGCCCACCTTCGTGAGTTGGGCGCTCCAGCCATAGCGGAACAGGTGTTCGGGTCAGCGCTGGCTGGTGCAGAACTCCTGGCCGGGCAGGTTGCGGAAGGCTCAACAGTACTGGTGGTGGGGAGCGAGGCCCTCGCGAATGCCGTGAGGGCACAGGGGCTCGTAGCGGTCCACTCTGCTGCCCACCCACCGGATGCCGTCATAGACGCCGTCATCCAAGGGTTCTCACCCGAACTGGGGTGGAAAGATCTGGCAGAAGCCGCCTACGCCGTGGGCGCGGGCGCAGTATGGGTAGCCACGAACACCGACATGTCACTTCCCCAAGAGCGCGGTTTCGCGCCCGGGAACGGAACTTTCGTGGCCGCGGTGGCGGCAGCGACTTCGAAGACGCCCTTAGTTGCAGGCAAGCCCGGGGCCGCCCTTTTTGAAACTGCGGCCCGTCATTCGGCTCTTGCCCGGCCCCTTGTGGTGGGTGACCGGCTGGACACGGACATTCTCGGCGGAAACCGGGCAGAAATGGATACAGTACTCGTCCTGACAGGCGTGGACTCGGTGCATTCTGCCCTGGCGGCGCACGTCGATCAGAGGCCGGACTTTTTGATTGGCTCCCTCGCGGAACTGTACGAGGAGTACCCCACGATAAAACCCGACGGCGTCTCCTACTCGTGCGGTGAGGCCGTTGCCACCGCCACCGCCACCATGGTGACGGTCAGCGGACGTGAGGACCATCTCGATAGCTGGCGGGCCGCGTGTGCCGCCTGGTGGGCAATGCACCCCAAGGTCACACCCTCGGCCGCCCCCGAAGTCAGCTTCACCGTGGCTCTTTCCTTCACAGTGGATGAGTAGACGTCCCTCACTGCGGCTCGCTGGACCATGGCCCGCTAAATCACAGCACCTCCCCGGAGGAAGGGCAGGTTTCGACCTGCTCTGTCTAAGCGACGAAGGTGGCGAACATGAGGGCCATGACGGTGGCCCCTGCGGCTTCGAGCACATGATTAACGCGGGCACTGTGCCCTGTGATTTGAAGGCGCTCTGTGGCCTGATGGGCGGGCCGCTGGCGGCGACGCAGGAGCAGGGCCAGGAAGATGACTGCGGCGGTTCCGAATGCCACGGTGAGGGCAACGGCCAAGGCAATCGTGTGCTGGGAAGCTGTGGCAGGGCCGAGTGCTGCACTGCTGGCGTGGTGCCCGTGGCTGCTCATTCCAGACCCTGCCTTGGCGGAGTCGGATGGTGCCAGAGGGGCTACGGCGGGGATGGCCATCATAGCGATCATGAGAGCTGCCGCGGCCATGGTGAGGCCGTGATAGAGGCATTTAATACGCTCCCCGGTACCAGCACAGAAGGTTCTGAACTGGGGGCGGGCCACGGCCTGAATGATGAACCAGAGGGCGGCGGACGCGAGGATGGCGATCTGAAGCAGGGTGGATGAGACGGCGGCATCCCAGAGCATGGCCGCCATGAGGGTATGCATCAGGGCATGGAGACTGTTATTGATGCGCCCGGTGATGCGTCGGGACCGGATGGCCTGCAGGGCGTAATGGATACCCCCGGCCACGAGAACCAAGGTCAGGGTCCAGGTTAGTGCTGGGGTATTGAACACGTGGATCACGCTCTCACTGGTGAGGATAGACGGTGCATGGATGGCCAGGCGCCCGGATACTCGGGACGGGTGCTCCGGGTGCACGGTTTGGGGGCAGATGGATTCGGTCCCCGGTACGGCTTTGAGCAGCACCAGGGACCGAAGTCTGGTCAGGTTCCCGGTGCCGCTGGAGGCCGCACCGGGAACCTGTTGCCGGGCTGGTCTTAATAGGCCCGGCTCTGTCATGAAGTTGTTCGTGCTTATGGGTTGGTGGTGTGGCAGCAGGTGTCGTTGGTGGTGGTTGGTGTGGTTCCGGTGGGGAGGTTGAGGGTGGGGTTTTGGTTGAAGAAGCCGTGGGGTTCGAGGATGAAGCCGATGTTTTGGTCACCCGCCCGGTGGCCGGGCACATGCTCGCCAACTACGACGGCGTGCTGAAGATCGACGGCGAAATGGGCAACAAGAAGACCTACGATCCCCGCGTGTGGGGTGCTTCGGCCGAAGCCGGCATGGCTGCGCGCATCGTCGAGGCCGCCCAGCAGCTCGGATCGGTCGGCAAATCGGCGTAACTGGCGCCCAGACGTTCCCACCCAAAAAGATAGCTTAAAACACTCCAAACTGGGGGTATTGGCTTCGCGGGAATGACAGGACGATGGATACAAGCCGCGGGTCCTCCGCTTACCGGGCCGCCCCGGGACTTCTACCGGCGGCAACATCAGAAAGGTGCTCCACATGACTTTGACTTTCCAGCCCCAAGAACTCTTCGAGCGTGACCTGGACAAGTCCCTCCTGGGCCAGCCCTTTGCCGACGTGCTCGGGGACGAGATTCGCGTGCGGATGGCTGTTCCCTTTATCAGCGACGATCAACGCATCCTCTCGGGCGTCTGGGAGGCCGAGCCGGGACTGTCGCGTTGGGAATTCCTGGAACGCGGTGAAGCGATCCACGTCCTCGAGGGCCGCATGGTTGTCACCCGGGATGGCGGCGAACCCGTCACGGTAGAGGCCGGAAACGCTGCAATTTTTCCCATTGGCTGGCAAGGAACCTGGGAAATCCAGGAGCGCATCCGCAAGTTCTTCGTGATCTTCAACGCCTGAGCTATTTACCCGGACCTATTAACCGCGTTCAACCAGGCCCATCAAGCGCTGCATCTGCTCCCCGGCGTCGCTCCCCGGCGCCGGGGTGTAGACCACGATGTGCAGGTCCGGCCTGTCCGAAGGTGAGACCTGGTGATGTTCCATGTGCAGCACGCCAACTGCGGGGTGGTGAAACTGTCGTTCGCGGGATTCGAAGCCCAGGATGTCGTACCGGTCCCAGCTTTCCTGGAATTCGGGGCTGGCATCCTTGAGTCGCTCCACCTGATACTCAACATCGGGGTCGCCCAAGCGCTGCCCGGTTTCAGCCCGGAATTCAGCCAGGAATCGCTTGCTGGTGACGTCCCAATCCGGGAGAAGGTTGCGGATGAAGGGGTCGGTGAACACCAGCCACAGCAGGTTCCGGTCGGCGGCGTCGAACGTTCCAATGTTGGGGTACAGCGCCTCGTAGGACCGATTCCAGCCGGCGATGCCCCAATCCGGGGACAAGGCGTAGGAGGGATTGGGGTCCAGAGCGTCCAGGAGTCGCTGCACATGTGCAGGAGCGTCGGCCGCCACGGGACCCTTGGGCGGAGCTGCTGAATAGCCGCCCAAGGACAGCACGTAGCTCAGCCCGGTGTCCGAAAGATGCAGGGCACGCGCAATGGATTCAAGGACCTGCCGTGAGGGACTGATATCCCGGCCTTGCTCCAACCAGGTGTACCAGGTGACACTCACGCCGGACAGGAAGGCGATCTCTTCCCGGCGCAGGCCGCGTTCCCGGGACCTGCCCACCGGGGGGAGCCCGTAATCGGAACGCAGGGCCTGGGTCCGGCGCGTCCTGAGGAACAGTCCCAGTTCTTTGCGCCTCTCATCTTTCACGAGCTCAACACTATTACTCTGGTACTTTCAGTACTAGTAGCAGCACCGTCTTCCGCCATGTGACGAACGACAGCAGGATGGTATTCATGCCTGCACTACGCTCAAGAACTGTCACCCACGGCCGCAACATGGCCGGAGCCCGCGCGCTGTTGCGTGCCTCCGGCGTTGCCAACACGGACATCGGCAAGCCGATCATCGCCGTCGCCAACTCCTTCACCGAGTTTGTCCCCGGCCATACCCACCTGGCGCCCGTGGGCCGGATCGTCTCCGACGCGATCCTCGCCGCAGGCGCTGTGCCGCGCGAGTTCAACACCATCGCCGTGGACGATGGCATCGCCATGGGCCACTCCGGCATGCTCTACTCGCTGCCATCCCGTGATCTGATTGCCGACTCCGTTGAGTACATGGTCAACGCACACTGCGCTGATGCCCTGGTCTGCATCTCCAACTGCGACAAGATCACCCCGGGCATGCTCATGGCCGCCCTGCGCCTGAACATCCCCGTGGTGTTCGTTTCCGGCGGTCCCATGGAGGCCGGCCGCGTGACCCTGACCGACGGATCCGTGCGCTCCCTTGACCTGGTGAACGCGATTGCCGACGCTGTGGACGAATCCATCTCAGATGAAGACATCAACCTCATCGAAGAGAACGCCTGCCCCACCTGTGGCTCCTGCTCAGGCATGTTTACCGCCAACTCCATGAACTGCCTGGCCGAAGCGATCGGGCTGGCCCTGCCGGGCAACGGTTCCGTGCTGGCCACCCACACCGCCCGCAAGGCGCTGTACGAGAAGGCCGGTTCCACGATTGTTGAGCTGGTGAAGCGCTATTACGACGGCGACGACGAGTCCGTCCTGCCGCGCAACATCGCCACCGCTGAAGCGTTCGACAACGCCATGGCCCTGGACATTTCCATGGGTGGCTCCACCAACACCATCCTGCACTTGCTGGCTGCGGCCCAGGAAGCAGGCGTGGACTACGGCCTGGCCGAAATGGACGCCAAGTCCCGCCAGGTTCCTTGCCTGGCCAAGGTGGCTCCGAACGTTGCCGGCAACAAGACCTATTACATGGAAGACGTGCACCGTGCCGGAGGCATCCCGGCGCTGCTGGGTGAGCTGAATCGTGGTGGCCTCCTGCACAAGAACGTCCACTCGGTGCACTCCACCGACCTTGACGGATGGCTGGATGATTGGGATGTCCGCGGCGGCAAGGCAACAGAAGAAGCCAAAGCGCTGTGGCACGCCGCTCCCGGTGGTGTCCGTTCCTCCACAGCTTTCTCGCAGTCAAACGTCTGGACCTCCTTGGACACGGACGCTGAAGATGGCTGCATCCGGTCGGTGGAACACGCGTTCTCCAAGGACGGTGGCTTGGCTGTGCTGCGCGGCAACGTGGCAGTGGACGGCGCCGTGGTGAAGACCGCAGGCGTGGACGAGTCCATCTGGACCTTCGAAGGCCCCGCAGTTGTGTGCGAGTCACAGGACGAAGCCGTGGAGAAGATCCTGAACAAGACCATCAAGGAAGGCGACGTAGTGGTGATCCGCTACGAAGGCCCTCGAGGTGGACCGGGTATGCAGGAGATGCTCTACCCCACCTCGTTCCTCAAGGGCCGCGGCCTGGGCAAGAAGTGCGCCCTCATCACGGACGGCCGCTTCTCCGGCGGCACCTCCGGCCTGTCGATCGGGCACATCTCCCCGGAAGCTGCCTCCGGCGGCACCATCGCCCTGGTGGAGAACGGCGACATCATCAGCATCGACATCACCCAGCGCTCCCTCCAGTTGCAGGTCTCCGATGAGATCCTGGCCGAGCGCCGCGAAAAGCTCCTGGTCAACGGCGGCTACAAGCCCAAGGACCGCGAACGCCACGTGTCTCCCGCACTGCGCGCCTACGCCGCCATGGCGCTGTCCGCAGACAAGGGTGCCGTCCGGGACGTCTCACTGGTGGAAAACCTCTAGCGGTGAAACCCGGAATCTGCGGTCATACTTTGGCAGCACGCCACGTCAGGGATGATTCCGTGGATTATTCAATTCGTCGGGGTGCGGGGTGCCAAATGTGCGCCATTGTGGGCTATCTTGATCGTTATGCGGCCCGGACAGGGCTAATGGTCTACAGCACGTTTGCAATTGTTCCGTATCGATGAAAGGAAATGCCTTGGCTGTTTCTGTTGAATTGGGCAAAGCACTCGATAAAGCCTACGAAAACTCCACCCTCGATGAAATCCTGGCGGCCCCGCCGTCGGCGCTTGCCGGACTGACCGACAAACACGCCGAACTGCTCGCTGACCTGGGTATCAAAACCGTCCGGGATCTGGGGAGTAACAAGTACTTCGCTGCCGCAGGCGTGCTGGTCGCGCTGGCCGGAAAAGCCGGATAATTCACCTCGCATCGCGAAAGCGTACGACGGCGGGAGGTTCCCGCCGTCGTGCGCTGACTGTTACGGTGCTTCCGTTCAAAGCGGCGCGTCGATGCCGAGGTCTTCGAGCGCCCACGACAGGATCCGCAGCTCGAAAGGGTGCCGCTCCTGGATCTCAAAGACGTAGGCGTCAAGCTCGAGGACGGGAGCATTCCCTCCCTGGGCCCAATACCTGAGCCACAGGTCGTCAATATCGATCGTCCGGTTGCGTATGAGGTTTCGCGCTGTTCTACGTGGATCTTCCATGGCAGGTATCCCGTTGCAAGCGGCGGGTCGCTCTCGGAGTGATTTGATCAGGTACCTTACCATAAAGACTGTACCTCTCCTGGGTTTCGCGGACAATGGGTGACGGGAGGCCTAAGTGTTCCTACGATTAGGCTCATGGAACCTACCGGAAGTGCCGAACACATCAGAAGCCTGCACGAATTGGTGGTCGGCAGTTCAGACATCCACGGAATCCTCAATGGGGTGACCGGCTTCGCCTGTGATGCCATGAGCAAGGTGGCCGGCGAAAACATCGACTGCGCCCTGACGCTGCGCCGGCGCAAACGGACATCCACTGTTGCAGGCAGCAGCGAAAGGGCCGTGTATCTGGACAAGATTGAACAGGAACTTCGGCAGGGCCCCTGTCTGGCAGCGTTGGACGCCGGGCGTCCGATGCTCTTGGCCGACGTCAGCACCGACACCAACTGGCCGCTCTACAGCAAGGCCCTGGCAGCTGAGGGCGTCCACAGTGCACTGGGCGTTCCTATGGACTTGGGCGAGACCTCGCAGGCGGTCATCAACTTCTTCGCACCCACAGCCGGGACCTTCACGGATGCTGTCATTGCTGAAGCTGCCGCCTTCGCAGACGTTGCCGGTAGTACCTTGCGCCTGGCCATCAGGGTGGAAACCGTGGAGCAACTCAACGCAGACCTGAAGACGGCGATGTCCTCCAGAACGGTCATTGACCTCGCCTGCGGCGTCATCATGGCTCAGAATCGTTGCAGCCAAGACGAAGCATTCAGCGTGCTGACCAAGGCATCAAGCCACCGAAACCAAAAACTGCATGCCGTTGCGTCGGAAATCATCGCCACCCTCAGTGGCAGTAGTGACAACCAACTGCGCTTTGAGGACTAGCCAGTTTTGACGAACCGCTCTTAGTACAAGCGGGCTGTTTGATACAACTGCCCTGCTTGGTCGCCGCCGCTCAGTGGCGACGGCGGGGGCGGGGGCGACGCACCGCCGTCGGGCTCGCTGACCGGGCCAGTGACGCCGGTGGCCACGACCCTGCGGAGCTTGGTGCGTCCCAAGAAGAGCATGGCCAATGGTCCGAGCAAGAGCAGAAGGCCAACCGTGCCCAACCATGCCATGCCTGCAACGAAAACCAGGCCCACCATGTAGAGAAGGTGGATGTCCGGAGCGCTCGTCAACGACACAGTGGTTGCGAAGGCCGGGCCTTGGGATAACTTCATATTCTGCTCCTGCGGGGCGTCAGTTGCTCTTTCCTACTGCTTATGAGTGTTCTGACAGGTCGAAAAGTGTTGGCGATTCGGGGTGATTTTTCGAGGAACTTCGCTGGCTCGAGGGCGCGGAGCATGAACCCGGAGTCCACCCCATTACTTTGGCAAAAGACAACAGGAAGAAATTGTTTTTAAGTCCGCGTCACGTTTCCGCAGGTCAAAGCACATATCCAGTGCCCAAGTCGTTGAACCGCGTCCGTGCCGTCGCCCTTTTCGGCCGCGTTGCGGTTCACCGACGGAGTTGGCAGTGATGGGTGTGGCGGGTTCTGGGGCCCGCCCGGGGCGCCATCACTGAGTAAACCGGGCTAGTGCGGTCGGTCGTCTGAGTCGCGACCGACCGCACGACCCGGTAGACGGCCGAAGTGCGTAAACCTAGACTGACCGCATGGCGCAGACCAAGCCCCGCATCATTCGCGCTGTTTCCCTGGCCTTCATGGCAGCCGTCGTCCTGACAGGCTGCGCGGGAAGCGGCACCAGCCCTTTCGTCGGCATGTGGGGTGATCCAAGTGACGCCAGGCAACCTTCCCTGGACCTCACATCAGATGGCAACGCCGCAGGAACTGACGGTTGCAACAGGCTCATGGGATCGTGGAAAGAGGACGGCAAGACCATCTCGTTCGGGGGTTTCGCCTCCACCCGGATGGCCTGCGAAGGCGTGGATACCTGGCTTTCAAATGCGTCGACGGCCAAAATCCAGGAAGACGGGAAGCTGGCGGTGTTCGGCCAAGGCGGGGATCAGATCGGGACGCTTGTACCCGGCAAGTAACCGGGTCCCGTCCAGGCATCAGTTTCAACGAATCGTGGGGGACACCGTGGAGGATTCACGTGGTGAGGGTGTGGAACAGGCAGTCTCAACCGGAACATTGCCCGGCTGGGATCAGGTCGATTCGCTGGTAGCGGCATCATACGAGCGGAACCGTGCGTGCAGTGATGGCTCGGCGGCAGACTACATCCCCGTTCTTGCGCACGCTGACCCTGATCTCTTTGGCGTCTGCGTGGTGGAGGTGGATGGCGGAGTGCATGTGGCCGGCGATGCCGAGGTGGAGTTTTCCATCCAGTCCATCTCCAAAGCCTTCGTCTACGCCCTGGTGTGTGAGGACCTCGGGCATAGTGCCGTGGCTGACTTGGTGGGCGTGAACAACACCGGCTTGGCCTTCAACTCCGTGATGGCAATAGAACTCAATGACGGACACCCCATGAATCCCATGGTCAACGCCGGTGCGCTGGCCACCACCGCCCTGGTACCAGGCACAACGGCGGACGATCAGTGGGACAGCATTCACAGCGGACTGTCGGCTTTCGCAGGCCGTACGTTGGTGCTGGATGAAGAGGTCTACCGTTCTGAATCCGCGACCAATACCCGGAACCGCGCCATTGCCCGGCTCTTGGAAAGCTACGGCAGGATGGTCCGCGATCCGTTGGAAGTCGTGGATGTCTACACCAAGCAATGCTCGCTGCGCATCAGCGCCCGGGACCTCGCCATCATGGGCGCCACACTGGCCGATGGCGGGGTCAATCCCGTGAGTGGCAAGCGGGTGGTTTCCGCTGAAGTTTGCCGGGATACCCTAGCCATCCTTGCGGCCAACGGGCTCTACGAAAGATCGGGGGAATGGCTCTTCGAGATCGGGCTCCCGGGCAAATCCGGGGTCTCCGGCGGACTGCTCACGGTGTCACCCGGCAAGGCAGGAATCGGGACCTTCTCGCCGCGTCTGGACTCCGCCGGGAACAGCGTCCGCGGGCAACAGGCCACCGCGTATCTCTCCCGGGTGCTGGGTTTGAACATCTTCGCATCCCAAGCGCATGCCCCGGCGGAAGGGTCCGCGGAGGCCAGCTCGCACTGAGGCGAGCGTACGCGCTACACAGAGTCGGGCTGGGTGTCTGCACCTTCCGGATCAGCGGCGTTTGCGGCCAAGGGATTCTCAATCTCATCCGTCATCATGCGTGCTGCGAAGAGTGCCACGAAGGCCATGATGGGGCACACCAGGCCGGCGATGAAGAAGATGAGCCAGAGAGGAACCACCTCGGCCAGAGGTCCGGCAAGGGCCATGGAAACCGGCATCAACGCCAGTGAAACGAAGAAGTCCAGGCTGGAAATCCGACCCAACAAATGCCGGGGCACTCGCCGTTGCAGCAGCGTCCCCCAGATGACCATGCCAACTCCCTCGGTGGCACCAAAGATGAGCATCGCGGCGCCGAGCACCCAGAAATTGTCCATGAACCCGATCGCAGCAACCGGCAGGCTTCCCAGTCCCCAGGTCACCACCATCACGGTGAGGTAGCGCCGGGGAAGGCGGAACGTTGCCGTGGCCAGCGCGGCGGCGGCGCTGCCAACTCCCATGACTGCCAGCAGGAAACCGAACGTCCTTGAGTCGCCGCCCAATTGATCGCGGACCACGAACGGAAGCAGGACCTCGATGGGACCGATCAGGAAAAGCACGGACAAACAGGCCCAGATCAGGGTCCACAGAAGCCACGGTGTGCGGATGGTGTAGCTGAATCCCTCTCGGAGGTCCTTGATCAGCGAGGATCTGCCGGTTCCCGGGGCTGTAGTGTCCGGAACGGTTTCACCCGGGCCAGAAGCCTGACGGCTCAGGAGGTTCACGATCCCAAACGCCAGCAAGTGGCACACTGCCACACCGGCCACGGCATGGGCCGGGGACAGCACCGCCACCAGGATCCCCGCGATGGCCGGGCCCGCTGCCTGCTGCAAAACCGGCCGCACTGTTCCTTCCAGTCCATTGGCAGCCAGAAGGTCGTCGGCCGGCAGGATGCGCGGAAGCATGGCCGAATACGCGGGGAAGAAGAACGTCTGGCCCACACCCAGGACGAAGGCCCCCACGGCCAGGTGCCACAGCTGAATCACATTGAACATGGCAAGTGCTGTGATGGTGGCAATGACGGCCAGGTTGGCGCCTTCCACCGCAATGATGAGGAGCCGCTGCGGGAACCGGTCGGCCGCGATACCGCCCGCCAGGACAAAGCCCACCAAACCTATGCTGGCTGCGGTGGCAACCAAGGACAGTTCCAGCGGGCCGCCACCAAGGTGGATGACCTCATAAACCATCGCCACCGCCCACATCCCGGATCCGAAGATGGATATGGACAGCGCAGAAATCAACACCCGGAATTCCCGGTGCGCGAAGGGACGCAACGCTCTCAGCGAGGCCATTCCCTCAGCCTAAACCTGTGCCTTGGCGCGGTGGTTGGCACCCGGTCTCCGGAACGAAGTCCGGGAGGAACCAGGTTATGAAGCGCCCGACGGCGGCGCGTCGTCGTCGATGTCCGCACCTTCTGCGGGGTCTTGGCTGTGCAAACCGGTATCGTGCGGAACCCAGCCTTCAGTTTCACCCTCCGCCGGGGCGTCGGCGTGGTGCCGGTCGGCATGTTCGTTCTTGTCCGAGCCATTCATAACGGATACTTCCTGTCCTTGCATGGACTGCTTCCGTGAGTGCCTCCCAGTTTACGCCGGAGGATGGCCGAAGCGGGGTCCGCTCTCCGCGGAATACTGTCCACATACGGCCTTCAACGGCACTCGCAGGGTGAGGCCGTGGCATAGGCTGAAGCCAGCAGTTCCCCGTAAAACGACTAGCTGCCAAGGAGAGGTGAAGATGCCCAAGCGCCCCAACCCGGCGGTGAAGATCGCCCAGGAAACAGCCCATAACGCTGTGTTTGACCAGCAAGGCAACGCCAAGCCCGGAGTGCACAGTGCGTTACTGAAGGCTGTGGAAGTCCAGCGGCCCCTGGTCCTGGCAAACCTTCGCAGGCTCCAACGCCGGCACCCCAACGATTCACCGGCCCAGCTTGCAGCCAAACTGGAACGCCACTACCTGCTGGCCATCTCCGGCGGGGGCGCAGCGGTAGGCGCTACCGCCGTCGTGCCTGGCATTGGAACCGCGGCGTCGCTGGGACTATCCGCGCTCGCAACCGTGGGCTTCCTGGAGACCACCGCGCTCTATGCGTCATCCTTGGCGGAGTTGCACGGTATCCGGCTGACTGATCCCGTTCGAGCTCAAACCATGGTCATGGCCATCATGCTGGGAGAAGAAGGCACGTCCATGCTGGGTGCCCTGAGCGGCCAGTCGCTGGGTCGTGGCAAAGGAGTGACCAACGCGTGGGGCCGGACGCTCACCAAGAAGATTCCTGGAAGTGGATTTGGCGTCATCCGCGACTCCATCCAGCGTGCGTTCCTGAAAAACCTCCTGAAACGGCAAGGTACCGCGTTCCTCGGACGCGCCCTGCCGTTCGGCGTGGGCGCCGTGGTAGGTGGTGCAGGCAACCTGATGATGGGCCGGGCCGTGGTGTCCACAGCCAAGGAAGCGTTCGGTCCGCTCCCGGATACCGTACCCGGCGAGCTGCTCCCGAACGCGCCAAAGAATGCCCTGAACACAACGCTGGAAGGCGGTAACGGTGGATCTGAACGCTGACCTGGGGGAGTCTTTTGGCTCCTGGACCATGGGAGACGACGCCTCGATGTTCCGCATCGTGAGCAGCGCAAACGTGGCCTGCGGCTTCCACGCCGGGGATCCCCTCACCATGCTGGACAGCTGCCGTGCGGCGTTCGAACTGGATGTCCGCGTCGGCGCCCACGTGGGGTACCGGGACCTGGCTGGCTTCGGACGGCGTTCCCTGGACATGACCTTCGATGAGTTGTTCGGAGATGTGCTCTACCAGCTGGGCGCCTTGGACGGCATGGCCCACGCGGTGGGAGCTTCAGTGGATTACGTGAAGCCCCACGGCGCGCTCTACAACAGGATCGTCCGTGACGCTGAGCAGGCCGAAGCCGTAGTGGCGGCCGTCCACGCCTACGATCCCGGGCTGCCGGTCCTGGGTTTGCCAGGGTCAGCGTGGCTGACGCTCGCTGAGGAATCCGGGCACCCGGTGTTCCGCGAAGCATTCGTGGACCGGGCCTATCTCCCGGACGGGACGCTGGTACCGCGCACCCAGGAAGGTGCCGTGCTGCATGACCCAGACGCCGTCGTGGCCCAGGCCGTGCGGCTCGCAACGCGCAAGGAAGTGCTGGCCGTAGACGGAACCCTGGTTCCAGTGCAGGCCGATTCGCTGTGCATTCACGGCGATACGCCCGGTGCGGTGAACATGGCTGCTGCGGTTCGGGAGGGCTTGGAGAAGGCCGGCGTTGAGATTGAAGCGTTCGCATAAATCCGTCTCCGTAAACCAGTGACTGGGGAGGTCCGATGGGTGCCGTAGTGGTGGAGCCGGGGTCAAACACGCTGATCCTCGGTCAGGAGCACGTATTGGACCGCGCGTCCATGCACTTGGCCAATGCCCTCTTGGGTAACCCGGACTCCGCCGCCGGACTTGAGGTGTTGCTGGGCGGGCTGAAGCTGAGGTTCGTGACGGGCTCGGCCGTGGCGGTCACCGGCGCCGAGGGCATGGTGACCCTCAACGGCAAGGAACTTCCACTGAACATAGCGGTTCGGGTCTCTCCTGGAGCGGTGCTTGAGTTCGGCCCCGCCCTGTTTGGTCTCCGGTACTACCTGGGGGTCCAAGGCGGAATTTTGGCGCAAGGCGGCACAAGAAAAGGTCCTACGCGCTGGTGCGGCTCTGACATTCGGGCGGCCGCTTGGCCATGGTTTCCCCGACGTGAACCACCCCGCCCGGCGTGCTGTGGATCCGGAACGCCCGGTGGTGGTCCGGGTTTCTCGCGGGCCTCAGGCATCGAATTTCGACGCCGGCACGTGGCTTCGATTGACCAGTGAACCTTGGATTCTCTCGCCGAAATCGGATCGGGTGGGTGCGCGGCTGACGGGTCGTCCACTTGACGTTGCCGCTGCTTCCCTGCATGCCGGTGCTGAAGAACGCCAGCGCCAACCGCTGGTATCGGGCTCTGTCCTGCTGCCGCCGTCGGGCCTTCCCGTTGTTGCCCTGGCCGGCCACCCGGATACTGCCGAGTCGCCGGTGATCGCAGTAGTCCGGGACGAGGACGTGGACCTGATCGGCCAAGCCAGGCCGGGGCAAATGGTGCATCTGTTGGGCTGAGAAGGGCGAAAGTCAGCGTTGCACTCTCCTGGCCAGCTCCCTCTAGAGTTTCTGTGCCAGCATCACCAGGATCCCGCTGGGGCCGCGAAGATACGTGAGCTTATAGACGTCCTGGTAGTTCGCGACACCGCGCAGCGGGTGGCATCCGTGCTTGGCGGCTATCTCAAGGGCGTGGTCGATGTCGTCAACCGAGAAAGCCACGCGATGCATGCCGATCTCGTTGGGAAGGGTGGGATCCGTTTCTATCGCGTCAGGGTGGAGGTATTCGAAGAGCTCAAGTTGGCCTTGGCCGTCCGGGGTTTGGAGCACCGCAATTTTTGCGTGGTTGCCGTCCAACCCCACGGCGGTGTCCGCCCACTCACCGCTGACCGTGTCCCGGCCCAACACTGTGAGCCCCAGATCCGTGAAGAAGGCGATGGTTTCTTCAAGATCCCGAACGGCAATACCGACGTTCTCCAGTTTGATAGGCATGAGTTGAAGCTACCAAGGCAGACTTCATAGCTCCAGAGACTTACCCAAACAGGAGGTGCGCCACCGTGAAGATCGCCAAGCCGGCCAAGGCGCCCACCACGGTTCCGTTGATGCGGATGTACTGGAGGTCCTTGCCCACCTGAAGTTCGATTTTTTGCGATGTTTCCTCGGCATCCCAGCGGGCCACGGTATCGGAAATGACGCCGGCGATGTCCGAACGGTACGTGTTCACCAGGTACCCGGCAGCGTCGCCAATCCAGGTGTTGACCTTGCCGGCCAGTTCGTCGTCGTTGACCAGTCGGTGGCCAAAGTCGCGGACGGCGCTCTTGAAGCGCTGGCTCAGTTCGCTGTCGGGATCGTCGACGGCGTTGAGCAGCGCAGTCTTCACCGTTCCCCACGTGCGGGACGCCAGTTCACGGACCTCGGGGTCGCCGAGGATCTGGGCCTTGATGGATTCGGCGCGCTCGATCATGGCGGGATCGTGTTGCAGGTCCTGGGCAAGATCTGCGAGGTAGGCGTCGATCGACTGCCGTACCTGGTGGTTCTGGTCTGCCTGCACTGCACGAACGAATTTGGACAGTTCCACGTACACGCGGTCACCCACCAAACCGTCAACGAACGTGGGCACCCAGAGGGGCGAGCGATCCGAGACGAGCCTGTTAACCGTTGCATGGTTGGCGTCCACCCAGTCGGCCGCGCGGTCAACCAGGAGGTCAACCAAGGTGTGGTGGTGGCCGTCAGCGAAGATGCGCTCGGCCATCCGGCCCACGGGCGGTCCCCAGGGCGGGGTGAGCAGGTGCTTGCGGACCATGCCTTCGATCACCGACTGGACGTCGTCGTCGTTCAGAACTGTGAACGCACCCCGTATCACCGCGCCGCCTTCTTTGGCTACGCGCTCTGCCCCGCCAGGTGCTGACAACCAGGTGCCTGCCTTGCGGGCAATGTCGATGCTGGCCAACTTTTCCTGCACAACCTCTTGGGACAGGAAGTTGCTCTCGACGAAGTCGCTGAGCGATTCGCCGATCTGGTCCTTTCGACGCGGAATGATGGCGGTGTGCGGGATTTTCAGGCCCATGGGGTACTTGAACAGTGCCGTGACGGCGAACCAGTCGGCCAGTGCACCCACCATGCCGCCTTCGGCCGCCGCACGGACGTATTCAAGCCACGGGTACTGCTTCTGGAACGCGAACGCCACCGTGAAGATCACCGCCATGGCGATCAGCAGAGCCAAGGCCAGCCGTTTCATGCGGAGCAACGCAGCCGCTTTTTCCATGTCGCCAGCGGAAGGTTCGACGACGGTGGAGGCACCTCGCTTGGGCACGGCACCAGCGAGAGGAGTGGGGGTGGTGAGGTCTTCGGCCGGGATTTGTTCAGAGTTCACCTGCATTAGCCCAGCGTAGCCCCCGGGAGTGCAGCGGGGTGGGCTAACGTGTCTGCATGACTAGCGACGACTTCGCCCCAAGCCGGCCCAAGGTCTACGCCCACCGCGGTGCCAGTGCAGCCTTTGCCGAGCACACCAGGGCCGCCTATCTGAAGGCCATTGCCGACGGTGCCGACGGTGTGGAGTGCGACGTCCACCTGACCCGGGACCAACATGTTGTGCTGCTGCACGACGCGAACCTGGACCGGACTTCCACTGGCACGGGCCCGGTGGGTGAACACACCCTGGAGCAGCTCCGGGCGTTGGATTTCTCGTCGTGGAAGGGTGCGCGGATTCCGGACGCGTATGGGGGAGTGTCCGATCAATTCCTGACGTTGCCGGAGCTGCTGGACATCCTCCGCGCTGCAGGGCGCGACATTGGTTTGGCTATTGAACTCAAGCACCCCAGCCCGTACGGGCTGAAACTGGAGGACCGTGTTCTTGCCCTGCTGGAGGAGGAAGGCTGGACGCCTGGGGAGTCCCGGCTGGAGAACATCCGGATCTCCTTCATGAGCTTTGATACTGACTCCGTTCAGCGCCTGTTGCAGAGCGTTCCCAAGGAATACATCTGCCAGTTGGTGGATGACTTCACCGTGAAAGAGATCCGGCAGGAGCTCGGTCTCGGGTTCCTGACGGGCGGGGCGGTGGCAAACGTCATGCGGGCAACCCAGCTCGAGGCCGAACGGGTCCTGGATGCAGGTGAAGTTCATCTTGCCGGTCCGGGTATTGACTACATCCGGGAGCACGCGCGCAACGTTCAGCGCTGGTTGGAGGCGGGGCGGGTCTTCCGGGTGTGGACCGTTGACTCGGAGAAGGACGTGGCCCTGTGCCAGGGCCTTGGCATCCATGAAATCACCACCAACAAGCCGGCGCAGGTGCTCGCACAGCTGATGGTGTCCAACTAGGTCGCAGATCAGGTCGTTCTGGAGCCTCAGAACGGCCTGATCTGCTACTTACTTGGGTCCGGCTTTGGGCGCCACCCTGCTTGTGATTGAGTGGTCTCATGTCTTTTCGCTGGTCAGCCCAAGCAACCCGAACCACCTCAGCAGTAGCTCTAAGCGCACTGCTCCTGGCCAGCGCCGCGAAGCACTTCCGCACGCCCAAGTTCTATTACCCGGTGGTGCCGGATTATCTGTGCCGCAAGGATGAGCCGGGGAGCCGTCCCAACGGTCCCTTGGCAGTTATGTCCCGCGAGGAATGGGTCGCATCCTCGGGCCTGCTTGAGGTGACTGCCGCCGTCGGACTTTTGATCCCTGCCACGCGCCGGGTGGCCGCAGACGCCACCACTGCGATGTTCACCGCATTCCTTGCCGGGCATATAGATGCACTTCGGCGCGCCTACGGTCCGAAGGGGACAGCTGCCGAGCGGCGTATCCACACCGTTCGTTTGCCTTTGCAGATTCCACTCATCCTGTGGTCGTGGAGCCTGCGGAAATGAGCGGAGGTCCGGCTCCCTTGAAACTGCGGGAGTCCCCGGCGTTCAAGGTGGCACTGTCCCTCAGTATCGCAACCGGTCTATACGGCGTGTCATTTGGAGCCTTGGCCGTGGCATCGGGGTTCGACTTCTGGCAGACGATGGTGCTGAGCCTCCTGCTGTTCAGCGGAGGTTCGCAGTTCGCCTTCATCGGCGTCGTTGCCGGCGGTGGATCCGGGGTGGCGGCCATGACGGCCAGTGCGCTGCTGGGGCTTCGCAACGGCATCTACGGAATGCAGATCAACGCCATGCTCCGCCCCGGCGGGTGGAAACGTTATGTTTCCGCGCATGTAACCATCGATGAATCGACGGCGACGGCGTCAGGCCAGTCTGATCCCGACGAGCAACGACGCGGGTTCTGGACAGCCGGAATCGGCATATTCATTTTGTGGAATATCTTTACGGCTATTGGTGCGCTGGCCGGTGACGCCATGGGCGATCCCAAACAATGGGGCTTGGATGGTGCTGCGGTTGCGGCGTTCCTGGCCCTGCTGTGGCCACGACTAAGGGGTCGCGAACCCTGGGCGATTGCCGCCGCCTGTGCCCTTGCCACCATCGTGGCCGTGCCATTCGTTCCGTCGGGTGTTCCCATCCTTGTGGCGGCAGTAGTGGCCGGCGTGATCGGCTGGTTCAGCCACGCACGCATGGATGAAGGCCTGGAACCGGACGTAGATCCGTACGCGGAGAAGCACCGGCGCGAACACGGGGGCAGGAAATGAACCTCTGGCTGTGGATACTCATTGCCTGCGCCCTGGCATACCTGACCAAGCTGGTGGGCTACTTCGTCCCGGCCAAGCTGCTGGAAAGCCCGCGGATCATGCACGTTGCCGGCACCATGACCATTGGCCTGCTGGCATCCCTCACCGTGGTGAACGCCGTGGCGTCAGGACAAGGCCTGGTCCTTGATGCCCGCATAGGTGCCTTGGTGGCCGCCGGCGTCGCCCTTTGGCTCCGTGCGCCGTTCCTCGTCGTCGTGATTTCAGGCGCAGCAGCCGCAGCATTGCTGCGGCTGCTGGGTTGGGGCTAGTTACCTGGTTGGGGCTAGCGGTACTGCTGACCACTGGGTTGTTGCACCGGCGGTTGCTGTACAGGCGGCTGCTGCATCGGCGCCTGGGCGTAGCCTTGCGGGTACGGGTGGGCATAACCCTGCGGGTAAGCCACGAATTGCTGCCCGGCAGCAGGTCCGAGGTAGCGTGCGGAGCCGTATGAAAGCATAGGCACGAAAACCACCGGCAACAGGACCAGGCCAACTGTGTAGCCTGCGTCCTTTCCAAATGATTTTGCGAGGTCGTTCATGGACACGATGCTGAAGTAGATGCCTGCGAACGGGATGAAGAAGAGCAGGTACCAGTACCAGGGGCGGCCCGCGATTTCCAAGAGCTTTATTCCGTTGTAGACCGGCACAAAGGCACCCCACGCGGGCCGGCCGGACTTGGTGAAGATTCCCATGTAGAGCACGCCGACGATTGCGAAAATCACCGCAAAGTAGATCACCATGAACAGCAGGCCAAGGCCGACCGCTAGTGCGGAATCGGCTCCGCTGGAAGAGTATGAGCTCAGGGGAATATTCATGCAACTGACCCTACGGTCCCCTTGGCGGTCCCGCCATGGGCAGGAGTCACCATCGGCAGCTATCGGGCAGGGCGTTGGTGCCTAGACTGCCTCAGAAAAGGTCATCCCAGGGATACCCGACTGTTCCGGAAGCGGCCGTGACGGGCGCTCCGTGCGGATGGCGTCCTCGATCAGCGCCACAGGACGCTTCCAGGCTTCAGACCCCGGTTCCATGGTGTCCACTGCACCGATCAGCATGGCCACCAAGCGGACCATGTCCTCGATGGTGATATCGCGTCGCAGGGAACCCTGCCCTTGGCCTCGCTCAAGAAGGACGGCCATGGAGCCGATCAGTCCACCGGTGATGCCTACGAGGAGCCCGCGTCGGCCGGCGACGGCGTCCAGGAGGTTGGCGTCATCGCTGGCAACCTTCATGACGGCGTCGATGACGTTAATCAGGCCCTCCGCAGCGTCCATGCCCTCGAGGGCAGACTGGGCTACCGGGTCCACGTGCAATCGGAGTTGACGTGAGAGTGCCGCGAGGACCAATTGCTCTTTGTCCGAGAAGTTGCGGAACAGTGTTGCGGGGCCAACTCCAGCGGTGGCGGCGATGGTCTGAAGGGGTACTTCGGGGCCGTGCTCGCGGAAGCACTGCCGGGCGGCGGTGATGATTTTGTCCACATTGCGTGCGGCGTCGGCCCTGAGGGGCTTGCGTTCAGAGGGCTGTTCCATGCTTGTCAGGGTAGCAACGGAGCGCCGCGCGTCCGTTGTTACGCGGGAGTACGTTGTTATATGACAAACCGGCACGTGAAACACTGGATTTCATGTTGCTTGCATTCTCAGTCGCGCCTTCGGGCCAGCCCGCTTCCGCCGCCAACGGCGGACCCACCCCCGACGCCTCCGTGCATGATGCCGTGGCTGCCGCGGTCAAGATCGTCCGCGAGTCCGGATTGCCCAACCACACGGACTCCATGTTCACCACCATTGAGGGCGAATGGGACGAGGTGTTCGACGTCGTCAAGCGCGCCACCGAGGCAGTCGGCCGCTATGGAAGCCGCGTCTCCCTGGTGATCAAGGCGGACATCCGCCCCGGGTACAGCGGCGAGTTGACCGGCAAGGTTGAACGGCTCGAAGACGCCATTTCCGCAACGGACTAGATCCTTCCCCCAAGGTACGGTGAGTGCCAGACTGGGGGCCATGATTGAACACGTTACCGAGCCTGGTTGGGTGGACGTTGAGCGTTACCTCACTGACGTCGTCGTCCTTCCGGACCCCGCCCATAAGCGCGCCCTGACGTCCGCCGTCGAGGCCGGCATGCCGGCGATTGAAGTGGCACCCAACGCGGGCAAGCTGTTGCGGATGCTGGTGCAGATGTCCGGGGCCAGGCGGGCGCTTGAGATAGGAACCCTGGCCGGGTTCAGCAGCATCTGGATGGCGCAGGGACTGCCCGACGACGGCCGGATAGTTACGTGCGAATTCCTCCAGAAGCACGCGGACGTTGCGCGGGCCAACGTGGATGCCGCCGGCGTCGGCCACAAAGTGGATATCAGGGTAGGTGCTGCGCTGGACACCCTCCCCACGCTGGCGGGGCAGGAACCGTTTGACTTCGTGTTCATCGACGCTGATAAGGAAAATGACTCCAACTACCTCGACTGGGCCATCAGGCTCGGGCGTCCGGGAACCGTGATCGTGCTGGACAACGTCATCTGGGACGGTGCCATCCTGGAACCTGGACGGGACCGAGTGAACGCGCCCGGCATTGTGGCCGCACTGGAAATGATGGGCCAGGATCCGCGCCTCGATGCCACCGCCATCCAGACCGTTGGAAGCAAGGGCTGGGACGGCTTCGCGATAGCGCTGGTCCGCTAAGTGGATTTCACGATTCGTCCGGCGACGGTTGACGACGCCGAGGCCATGGCACTCATGCACGTCCAGTCCTGGAAAGAGAGCTACGGACGCCTGCTGCCCCCTGAGTTCTTCGAGAAACAGGAAGCGGCGCTGCCCAACCGCATCGAACGGTACCGCGCGTTCATCGCTGCGGGCCACACCCGGATGCTGGCCCATGACCCCGAGGGACACTTGGTGGGCCTTGGCGCGGCAGGTCCCGGGCAAGATGAAGACGGCCCCTGCGAACGGGAACTTTTCATGCTGTACACCTTGGAACGCGTTCATGGCCGGGGTGTGGGGCAGAAATTGGTGGACACGCTGATCGGCGACGGTCCGGCGTACTTATGGGTGCTGGATGACAACCCGCGCGCTCAAGCCTTTTACCGGCGCAACGGATTTGTGCCGGACGGGAAACGCCAGCACTGCGACCCATCCTGGTACTCGCTGCCGGAACATCGCATGGTGCGTCCCGGCGTCGGGCCTTAGCAGGCGCAAAATGCGCGCAAGCTGTTCCCACCGCTGACCCGTATGGATATGGTGATCACGGGCGGTGCGGCTGAAGATCGCCCGGGTTGACATCGGGCGCCGAAATCGGAGCCCGAGTACGCCATTCGATTCTCGGGAGGAAGCATGTCTGATCCAGAGCAGGATCCAACCCAGCAGGAGGGCCCCGCGGACGGCGGCGCGTCCGGCGTTCCCGGCACTCACGACGGCGGTGCCGACGGTGGCGCTGATGGTGGGGCCGAGGGCCCCGCGGACGGCGGCGCGGCCGGCGTTCCTGGCACTCATGACGGCGGTGCTGACGGTGGTGCCGACGGCGGTGCTGACGGTGGTGCCGACGGTGGTGCTGGATAACAGGGCGGCCAGCTTTGAGCACTACCAGCACTGACCTCCAGGACCCGGGCGCAGTGAAGGGCGCCGGGGTCCTGGAAACGCGCCTGATTGACATGGGCCTTGAGAGGTTCGCCAGCGAGGTGTGGGGGCGCACCGCCCTGCTTAGCCGTGGCGTCAGCGATTTCTCCGATGTGTTTTCTGCCGATGCAGTGGACGAACTGATATCGCGCCGCGGACTGAGGACACCGTTCCTTCGCGTCGCGAAGGGCGGTTCCACCCTTCCGGAATCTTCGTTCACTTCCCCGGCAGGCGTAGGCGCTACCATCTCGGATCAGCTCGACGACACCGCGCTGTGGCGCAAATTCGCTGACGGAGCAACCCTCGTCCTGCAGGCGCTGCATCGCACCTGGGACCCCGTGTTGAGCTTCAGCAGTCAGTTGAGCACCGAGCTCGGGCATCCCGTGCAGGCTAATGCGTACATCACCCCTCCTCAGAACCGTGGTTTTGACGATCACTACGATGTCCACGACGTCTTCGTTCTGCAGATCGAAGGAACCAAGCGCTGGATCATCCACGAGCCGGTCCACGTGGACCCGTTGCGCAGCCAGCCGTGGACCGATCACCGCTCCGCCGTGGCCGAGGCTGCTCAAAGCCCCGCCTACATCGACACCGTCCTCGAACCCGGCGATGTCCTCTACCTTCCCCGTGGTTGGCTGCATGCTGCCCAGGCGCAAGGCGAAGTTTCGATCCATCTCACCCTGGGAGTCCACAGCTGGACTCGGCACACGTTGGCTGAGCACCTCGCACAGGCGGCACTTGCAGCGCTGTGCGACGATCCGGAGATGCGCGGGTCCCTGCCGTTGGGCGTGGATGGACCCGAGGGCGAAATCGCCGCAGTCCGTGAACGCCTTGCGTCGGCCGTCCTTGAGGCTGATGTCTCTTCCCTCTTCCAACGCGCACGGAGGGGACAAGGACGCCCGGCTCCGCTTGGTCCGGTGGCCCAACTCGCGGCCGTTCAGAGCCTCGGCCCTGAGACATTGGTGCGGCTCCGGGACGCATTGGAAACGCGGATCGAGGGATCACGCTTGACTACCCGCGTGGGTTGGCTCGACTTCTCTGAGGCAGACTTACCGGCCGTGGAACGCCTGTTGGGTGGAGGGGATCACCTCGCAATAGATCTGGGGGTTGAACTGGTGGAAAGGCTGTTGCGCGCAGGAGTTCTTGTCCCCGCCCAGCAGTGATTGGCAGACCCAGCAGTGATTGACGGAGTCGAGGAGTGATTGACAAAACAGTGACCTCCCCGGTGGCCGCAACTCAAGGTTTTTTCTGCGCCAACAGCGCCCGCGTGCGCGGCGACTCGATGGCAGGCACGGCATCGCCCGGCCTCGTTTGGGTCCTCATAGAGCACCGGGGCGGCTGGCCTCCCAACGGTTTTGAGGGCCTTGATCTTGAAGCCGGGACCAAAGCCCTCGTATCCTCTGCGGCGCGGATGGCGGGTGCGCGGGTTCTCTTGGTGCGGAAACCGGGTCCCCGCCCGAGGCATGGTCTTCAGAGGTGGGCGGTACTGCGATATCACAGCTCCGGGGACTACCAGCAGCTGTGGGGATCGTGGGAGCAGGACGGGGATCTTGCGGGGATTGTTGCAGCACTGGCGTCCCCTGGAAACCCCGGTCTTCCGCCGGTCATCCTGATTTGCGTGCATGGCCGGCATGACCCCTGTTGCGCAGTGCGTGGCCGGCCCGTGGGCCGTGCGCTCAGCGAGCTGTGGCCGGAGCTGGTGTGGGAGTGTTCCCATGTTGGCGGGGACAGGTTCGCGGCCAACGCAGTGGTGGTTCCGGACGGGGTGTACTACGGAGGTCTCGACGCCGAGTCATCCGTCGCCACGATCAAGAGCCATCTTGCCGGGCGCATTGACGCGGGGTATTTGCGGGGATACACGGATCTCTCCCCACCTCAACAAGCCGCCATCGCCGCTGTGCTCGGACGTTTTGGCCCTGCCGGCCGCCACGACTACCAAGTCACTGAAACCCGGCATCAGATCGGGGAAAACACGGGCGAGGGCGAGCGGTGGCGCATTCACGTCACCGGCAGGCCGCCCCATCCGGCGCATATCGAGGTGGAAGTGCAGGTCCGCCGCTCACCTGCGTATCAGCTCACGTGCCTGGCGCCGTCCGCGGGCTCGGTGATGGTCTACCAGCCGATGTCCATTCGGAGTGTCTGAAACCAACGGGCGGCGGACACGGGCTACAAAGCGTCAGCGCAATTCCGGGCCCTCGGGTCGATCCGGATCCAGGGGCGAACCGTCCAGCGGCGTGTCAAGCAGGCTCGGCGGCTTGGGCACTCGGGCCAGCAGGAGGCAGACGACGGTCAGCCAGGCGACTGCCACCGTCAACACCTCCATCCATACGGATGCTCCCAGTTCCATGTAGGAAATCATATGGCTCTTGACGACTAAACGGTAAGTAGCCTTACCTTTGCGGTGTGAGTCGAGGTCAGGCAGTGCTCCACTAGGGTTGAAGCATGACTCAGGCAGGGCCGAAGTAGTGGCGAAACCCCGTAAATCCAGCAAGGCAAGGTCCCAGAGATCGACGCCGGGAGTCGTCGAGGTGCCTGCCGGCACCCGCATTGACGGACCGGTGGCCGGCGTCTACTACATCGATACCGGCGACTGCGAGTTGCTCCAGGACCAGGACAACTCCAACGGCTGGCTGCTCAAGATCAACGGCGTCATGAGCTCACACATAGACCTCGCCGATCCGCTGTTCCTCGACTTTGAATACATGCGCTGGATCGCGGCACTGGTGGAATCCCGGTGGCCCCGGGAACAGAAGCCCAAACTGCGTGCCCTGCACCTGGGCGGAGGGGCCTGCTCCATGGCACGGTACTTCCACGCCGCTTACCCCGAAGCGCGGCAGGTGGTGGTGGAGCTTGATGGCAAGCTGGCCGACTACGTCCGTGGCTGGTTCGATCTTCCCAAAGCGCCCCTGTTACGGATCCGCGTGGGTGAAGCCCGGCAGGTCACGGAGTCCCTCACCCCGGACAGCCGGGACCTCATCATTCGGGATGTTTTCGCCGGAGCCTTCACGCCCCGTGCCTTGACCACGCGCGAGTTCACGGCCCATGCGGACTCGGTCCTCGCCCCCGATGGCCTGTACGTGGTCAACTCCGGGGACGCGCCGGATCTCAAGAATGCTCGGGCCGACGCCGCCACCATCGCGGACACGTTCGAGCACACCATGATCATTGCCGATCCCGCCATGCTCAAGGGCCGGCGGTACGGCAACATGATCATGGCCGGCAGCCACGCACCGTTCGGTGACGACCCCACCCTCGCCCGCAGGCTCCTGGGCGGAGGCGTCCCTGCGCACATCTGGGATGACGCCAAAGTACGAGCCTTCGCCCAAGGAATCCCGGTACGGCACGACCCTCCGGTGGAGACGCTGGGGGAGGGCCCTTCAGCTTCGGCTGAGTGAGCTGTTCCAGGCTTCCCACAAGTGGGCGTAGCGGCCCTCGGCTGCCAGCAGTTCCTGATGCGAACCCGATTCCACAATCCGCCCCTGCTCCATGACCACCACCGTGTCCGCCGAAGCTGCCTGAGACAGCCGGTGCGCGATCACTACTGAGGTTCGTCCCGTCAACGCAGCCTCCGCCGCTTGATCCAGCATGGTGGCAGAACCGGTTCCCGCCTCTGCGGTGGCTTCGTCGAGGACTGCAATGGGCGGGTCCTTGAGCATGAGCCGTGCCAAGGCAAGTTGTTGGGCCTGCTCCGGTGTGAGTTGATGGCCGCCGGCCCCTACGGAAGTCTCCAGTCCGTCGTCGAGCGCTACAACCCACGTAGCCCCAACCGCCTTCAGGACGCACGAAAGTTCCTCCGCGGAAGCACCGGGTTTGGCGAGCAGGAGGTCCTCGGCGAGCGTTCCGGAGAAGACATGTACCTCCTGGCTGACCATCGAAATCCGTTCATGAAGCTCAGCGGGAGCGGCAGCGGCAGAGTCCAGTCCACCCACCCAGGCGGTGCCGCTGTGGGGGTGTTCCAAGCCCATGATGACCTTGGCCAGAGTGGTCTTACCGGCGCCGGAGGTACCCACGATAGCTACGCGCTCACCCGGCTTGACGGTCAGGGAGACGGCGTTCAGCGCGGGGCGCTGGCCAGGGTAGGCGAAGGTGACATCCTCCAGGACGATTCCAGCGTCGATTCCAGCGTCGGTTCCCCGGAAAGTACCGGCCCCGGTAGTGCCGGCCGGGGCTGACGCCGCGACAGTCTCCGGCTTCGCGGACATGGTCAGTCCGAACATGCGTCCCAATCCTGCTGCGGCTTTCTGCAGTTCATCGAACTGTCCCAAGACCAAGCCGATGGGATCGAACAGCCGGTAGAAGTATAATGCGGCAGCAGTGGCCGCGCCGATGGTCACGGTTCCCTCGGCATGCAGCCAGAACCCCACCACCAGCACCGCGGACAGGCCGATGAGTTCGGCCAGGTTGAGGCGGTTGTAGAAGCGGGTCAGGTAGTTGACGCCCTTGAGCGCATGTCCGATGTTCTCCCGGGAGGCGGCCGCCACCAAGTCAGCGTGACGGGAGCCGAGGCCCAGGGCCAGCACGGAAGGTGAGCCGTGAACGGTCTCAATGATCTGTTCGGTCCGGTTTGCTTCGGTGATCCGGACCGTCCGGTAGATGGGAGCGGTTCGTTTGAGGAACCAGCGAAGGGTGAACACCTGCAAGGGTGCGGCGATCAGGACAGCCACGGCGAAGCGCCAGTCGATGACACCCAGGCCCAGCAACGTCACGGCAATGGTGAAGGCTGCGCTGGTGAACGCAGGCAGCACGCCGGAAATGGCTTCGCTGACGGCCTCCACGTCACCGGACACGCGGGCCACCACATCGCCGATGCCCGCTTTTTCCAGGTGATTCAGCGGCTTTCGGACGGCCGCGGCGAAGACTTCCTCGCGCAGCCCGGCCAGGGCTTCCTCGCAGATCCTGGCCAGCAGGTTCTGTCCCAGGATGCCCAGCAGGGCGCCGAGTCCACCGGCAACCAGCAAGGCGATGGCCAGCCACAGGAGGGACATGACGTCGCCGCCGCTGGCTGCGATGTTGACCATGATGCCCAGGATGGCCGGTGCGGCCAGCCCGCAACAGGCCGCCGTCAGCAGGACGAACACCGTCAAGGTGAGCCTGCCAGGGCGCTGAGCCAGGAGGCGCCACATGGCCCTCCTGGTCTCGCGGGGCGTGGCAATGGGGAGGATGTCGGTGCTCACGAGCCCACCACCTCGCGGTAGCCGGTGGACGTGGCCAGGAGTTCACGGTGGGTGCCGCTTTCAGGTGCTGCGCCGCCCCCACCCATCACCACCCGATGGCAGACAGCCAGCAGTGTGGGACTGGTAGTCACCAGTACCAGGGCTTTGTCAGGGAAGTTCCGCAAGCCATCAGCGATCACGGCTTCGGTTGCGGTGTCGACGGCGGTAGTGGGGTCATGCAGGACCAGTACCGGTTGTTTTTGGTGCAGCGAACGGCCTAGAACCAGCCGCTGCCGTTGGCCGCCTGACAGGCTTTGGCCGCCTCCAGTGAGTACAGTTTCGGTGCCTTCCGGCAGTTGCGAGACAAAGTCCCCGACGGCGGCCGCAGCCATGGCCCGCTCGTCCAGCGGGGCATTGGCTACTGCCACGTTGTCGCGGACACTGCCGCGGAACAGCACGCCGTCGTGACTGTCGGCGAATACCCTCGAACGGACATGGACAGGATCCAGGTCTGCCGCGTCCTGGCCGTCGATGGACACCAGGCCACGGGGTGCGGGTGTGCGGAAGCCGAGCGTGTCCACCAAGAGCCTCGCTTGTGTTCCGTCGGGAAGAACCACGCCCACGATTTCCCCGGCAGCGGCCGTGAAGGGCGGGAATGCAGCGCCGCCGGAGCCCGGGCGGAGCTCGAGCAGCGGGGCTGGCTCAGGCAGTGGGGCGGGTTCACGCAACGGGGCAGCTTCAGGCAGTGGGGCGGGTTCACGAGATGCGGCGACGCTGGAAGCCGAGCCGGCCGTCGTCGTCGTGCGTTCTTCCGGCTCCGGTGCCGGCACCGCGTCCGGTTCCGTGAGCAACACCGCTGTGCGTACGGCCGAGGCGCGTTTGCGTGCGAGTTCCACGCTGAGGAAGCCAAGGGCGGCCATGGGCCCTTGGACGAATTGGGCCACGCCAACAACCGCCACCAGTTGCCCTACCGTAATGCTGCCTTGAACGGCGAACCAGGCTGCGAAGAAGGCAATACCTGCCAGGAACGCCGCGGAAAGGGCGGTGCTCGCGCCGTTGTAGGCGGATCTGGAGCGGACCGCCCGCAGGCCGGCCAGAAGGGACGTCCGGCTGGCGGCCGTATAGCGGGTCACGGCTGCCTCCTCGGCACCGAGGCCCTTGAGGGGACGTGACCCTGTGACGAAGTCCGTAGCCAGTGCGCCGGCGCGGGCCGCAGAGGACTGTTCAACATCGCTGCGGTCCTCCAACGGTTTGGTGAGGCGCTGCATCACCACCAGCATGACGGGCGTGGCCACCAGGACTGCGATGCCCAGAGGGACCGAAATCAGCAGCAGAGTCACGGCTGAGGTGACGACGCCGGCTGCGGCTGCAAGGCCACCGCCGATGAGCCAGGACAAGCCGGCAACCCTGTCAGCGTCGGAGGAGGCGATTGCAACGATTTCGCCGGGGGCACGCCTGGCCGCCATGCCTCGCGGGTGCAGAGTGCGTTCCACTGACAACTGCCGAAGATCGTGCGAACCGTACAGGAAGGAACGGTTGGTGGCGAGGGTGCCGATACGCCAGGAAAGGGCGAGCACCACGAAGACCACAGCCAGGGCGCCAAGCCACCAGAGGAGGGCGCCGGCGTCGTGCGGTGAAATCGCTTTGTCAACGGCAGCGCCGATGGTGGCCGGGACCAGTGCCTCGCTGACCTGATGCAAAATGAAGCCCGCGCAGCCCACCAGTAGCAACTTCCAGCGGCCGTTGGCCAAAAGGGTGAAGGTGAAGAGACGGGAAGCCGTCCAGGGAGTTGACGTGTTACGCCCCGGTGGGCAGGACGGAAGGGAAGAACTGGAGGGCATGCTTACCATAGTAAGGCTCACCTAACTTCAAGAAGGCCAGATGACCCGCCAAGCTGTATCGCAATCCGGACAGGCAGCCCTCCCTCCGGATGCCCTCCCCGAGGAGGAGACGTCGCCGCAGGTCTACGGCGTGTACACCGGATATTTCGAGTGCGCCACGCCAGCTACCTGGACTGAGCACGTCCACGAAACCCATGAGCTGCTGTGGGGTGCGCGGGGTGTGCTGACGGTGGAGGCCGATGGTGGTTTCTTTGCCGTCCCGGCAACGTTGGGGCTCTGGATTCCTGCGGGCGTGGTTCACGCCGTGAAGTCAACGCAGGGTACGGGGTTCTATTGCTCCCACATTGATGCGCAGGTGGCGCCGCACTTGGCGAGCCGCACCGTGGCTGTCACTGTGCCCACTGCCGCGCAGGAACTGTTGCGCCATATGAGCACTTTCGACATGGATGACTCCCTGAGGAAGGGTTCTGAGCAGGTGGTGTTGGGGCTGCTCGATGTTGTGGATGCCCGGCCGATGCTGTTGCCCATGCCCACCGATCCGCGGCTGGAACTCATCGCCCGCGCCCTCCTGGATGACCCGGCCTTGGACCGTTCGTTGGAGGATTGGAGCGTTGAAGTGTCCATTAGTGTCCGTAACTTGTCCCGCCTGTTCCATAAGGAAACGGGCATGACGTTTGCCCAGTGGCGCATCCACGCCAGGGTGCGCGTTGCCTTGGGATTGCTGGCCGCCGGTTACCCGGTTTCCTCGGTCAGCAGGAGGGTGGGCTACAACAATCCCAGTGCCTTCGTCCAAGTGTTCCGAAAGGTCATGGGGCACACGCCGGGGTGGTACGTATCCTCGCTTAAGGCCGGAAACCATCACTCTTTGGCCGGTTCCGAATAGAATCCATCGGTTTTCAATCCCTCAGCGTTGTTAGGGTAGGTATACCTAACTTCGGTAGTCGCTGAATGAGCCCGACATCGGGCCGCGGCTACCAACGGGAGCTCTCCGTCTCCCCTGAGAATCAAGAGGACCGCATTGATTTCACGCACTAGAACCATGTCTGCCGCCGTTGCGGCCTTGGCATCCGCAGCTTTGCTTTTGAGCGGCTGCGCCACCACCGATGCCAGTGCAAGCGCAAAATCGGAGACCCGCACGGTAACCAGCGAGGTCAAAGAGGTGAACATCCCCGCGGAACCGAAGAAAGCCCTGGGCATGTACACCACGGACCTGGACATGCTCATCACGCTCGGCATCCCGCTCGCCAGCCAGCAGCCCATCCGTGACAGCGGCTACTCGGGCTTCCCGTACTTCTTCGACCAGGACGCCCTCAAGGGCATCACGCCGTTCACCAACTACCCGGAATTCAACTTCGAGGCCATCCTCAAAGCACAGCCGGACGTCATCCTGAACGGCCTGGGCTACGAGAAGGAGCTTGATGGCAAGCTCTCCGACATCGCCCCCACCTACACGTTCAACGGCTTCGACGGCAGCGACTGGCGCACCAAGTTCAAGACGGTAGCCGAGGCTTTCGGCAAGACCGAGCAGTACCAGGCCTGGATGGACAAGTACCAGGCCAAGGTTGATGACGTGAAGAAGCGTCTGGCCGAGGCAGGCAAAAGCAACCTGGTGATCGGCCCCGTGGACTACTACGAGGACCAAGTATCGGTCAGCTGCTACGGAACGCCGTGCCTGGTCATCAAGGACCTCGGCTTGAAGGTTTCCCCACTGGCCGACGGCGAGGGCGTTAAACTCAGCGCCGAGCAGCTCGAACAGCTCAACGGCATCGATGCCATCATCACCACCGAGGTCCCCGAGAAGGACGGCGCCAACCCGGACGCCTTCGCTCCGCTGGCCAACAACAAGCTGTGGACCTCGCTGCCCTTCGTGGCCAACAAGCAGATCCACACCTATGACCTCGAAATGATCTACGGCTCGCCCAGCGGCCAGTACGCCCTCCTGGAGAAGTTCGAAAAGGCGCTCTTGTCATGATGAGCATCTACCGGGCCGAGGTCATTTCCACCCGCCTGCTCACCCCCGGAATGGTCCGGATTACGTTCGGCGGACCCGGCTTGGCCGGCTTTGACACCACGGGTGTTGGCGACGAATACCTCCGCGTCTTCCTGCCCGATCCGGGCACGCATGAAGCCCGCCTCCCCATCTCCACCGGCGACTCCTGGGACTGGTCCGAAGGCGTCGAGCCGTCCGCCATGCGGACGTACACGGTCCGCGGTGTGGACGCCACGGCCGGGACCGTGGACATTGACTTCGTCGTGCACGACGGCGGACTGGCAGCTTCCTGGGCGCAGCGCGCCCAGGTGGGTGACGCCGTCGGGCTCAACTCGCCCACTGGACTGTATGAACCGCCGACCGGGCTGCAGTGGCAGATCCTGTTGGCCGACGCCACCGGCCTCCCGGCAGTCGCGCGCCTCGTGGAGCAAACGCCGCCCGGTGTTCGCACCCGTGTCCTGATCGAGGTTGAGGATCCATCGCACCAACAGGAACTCGCCCTCGGAGCCGGAACCGAAGTCGCCTGGATTTACGGCGGGAACGGCCACAGCCAGTCCCGACTGGATGAGGTCCTGCGCTCCATGGAGTTCCCCGGCGGGGTTGGCTACATCTGGGTGGCCGGCGAAACCAAGGTGCTGCGCGGAATCCGCAAGTACCTCCGGCATGAGAAGAAGCTCACGCCCGAGTCCTACAAGCTGATCGGCTACTGGACGGACAAGAGCGAGGCCTGGGAAGAGCGCTGGGAAAACCTCGACGCCGAAACCCGCCGCTGGTTCGACGACCTCTGGTCCAACGAGAAGCGCGATCGCGAGGAAATCGTGGACCTGCAGGACGCCAAGTTCGAATTGCTGGGCCTCTAAATGGCATCGGGAACCATGGCGCCGCGTTCCATAGCCGAAGCCTCAGCGGCTGAAGCGCAGGACGCGGCGCCGGCTTCACCTGCCGGCGCGCGCCCTGCGGGCCTCGCCTCAGTGAACCGCTACCGCCTTCTGGGATTGCTCGCAGCAAGTGGAACTTTGGCCATGGTTCTCTGGTTGAGCCTGGTGGTTGGCTCAAAGGACATTGACCTGGCCGCTCTCTGGCCCGCCATCACGGCGTACGATGCCTCGCCGGATCACGTGATCATCCACGATCTCCGCCTGCCCCGAACCGTCACCGGCGTGGTGGTAGGCGTTGCCCTGGGACTGTCCGGGGCGCTGATCCAAGCGTTGACACGCAACCCGTTGGCGGACCCTGGCATCCTGGGCGTCAACGCAGGTGCCGGGTTCTTCGTGGTCCTCGGCGTTGCGATTTTCGGAGTCACCAGCATCCAGGAGTACATCTGGTTTTCCTTCTTTGGAGCGGTCGTGGCCACCGTGGCTGTGTACTTCATCGGCTCACGGGGGAGGGGCGGGGCCACCCCGCTCCGCCTCACCCTCGCCGGGGTTGCCCTCGGAGCAGTCCTCGGAGGTATTTCGTCCGGCATCACGCTCCTGCGCCCGGCTGTTTTCGACAGCATGCGCAGTTGGAGCGCCGGAACACTCAGCAACCGCACGTGGGAGATATTCACCACCGTGGCGCCGTTCATCCTTGTTGGAACGGTCATCGCTTTGGCCATGGCCAGGCCCCTGAACGCCGTGGCCATGGGCGACGACACCGCCAAGTCCCTTGGTGCCAACATCGTTCGCACCCGCATCTGGACCATCGTGTCAGTGACCCTGCTCTGCGGTGCCGCGACCGCAGCCGCTGGGCCCATCGGATTCGTGGGCCTCATGGTCCCGCACGTAGCCCGGTGGATTGTTGGCCCGGACCAGCGCTGGATTCTGGCCTACACTCTGGTGCTCTCGCCAGTACTGCTTCTGGTGTCCGACATCGTGGGGCGCATTGTTCTCCGCCCCGGCGAAATGCAGGTAGGAATCATCACCGCATTCGTTGGCGCGCCCGTCCTCATCTGGCTCATTCGACGCCGGAAAGTGAGCACGCTGTGATGCGCACCGATCCCGCGACATTCCAAAAACAGGCCCGGCCCATCAAACAGGCCCCACCCATCGACTTCGGCCGGCGAACCCTCGCCGTCCGCCGCTATGGCGGACGCATCTCCCTTCGCCTCGACGTCCGCACCCTGATTGTCACCGCTGTCCTCGTCACCGCCGCCCTGGCGCTCGCCGTCGTCGCCCTTGGCCTGGGCGAGTTCAGCGTTGCGGTACCGGACGTTGTCTCTGCGCTGCTGGGAAACTCCAGCGGCGCCGTGCACATGGTGGTGGTGGAGTGGAGATTGCCCCGCGTCCTCCTGGCCCTGTTATTGGGGGCGGCCATGGGGATCAGCGGGGCAATCTTCCAATCGCTGACCCGCAACGCGCTGGGAAGCCCGGACGTGATCGGCTTCAACACGGGTGCCTACACGGGCGCGCTGGTGGTGATCCTCCTGATGGGCGGCGGCTACTTTGCGGTGTCTGCCGGTGCGATGGTGGGTGGGCTGGTGACGGCCGCTCTGGTTTACCTGTTTGCCTACAAGAAGGGCATCCAGGGTTTCCGGCTCATCATCGCCGGCATCGCCGTGAGTGCCATGCTGGCGTCGGTGAATACCTTCATGATCCTCAAGGCGTCCTTGGAGCAGGCAATGTCTGCTGCCGTCTGGGGTGCTGGATCCTTGAACAAGATCGGCTGGGAGCAGGTGCTGCCGGTGCTGATCGTCTTTGTGGTGCTGCTGGTGGTGCTGGCCTTTTACGGCCGACGATTGGGCCTTTTGGAAATGGGCGACGACGCCGCCCGGGCCTTGGGCGTTCGGCTGGAAGGCTCGCGGCTGGTCCTCGCAGTGGTGGGCGTGGCTTTGACCGCGATGGTCACCGCCGCGGCTGGCCCCATCGCGTTCGTTTCCTTGGCCGCCCCTCAACTGGCGCGGCGACTGACCCGGTCCGCGTCGGTGGGAATGGTTCCGTCCGCTGCCATGGGCGCGTTCCTGCTGGTGGCCAGCGACATCGTGGCGCAGAACCTTTTCGCCCCCATCCAACTGCCCGTGGGCGTAGTGACAGTGAGCATCGGCGGCTGTTATCTCGTGTGGCTCCTGGCCCGTGAGGTGAAGCGGCAATGAGTGAAGAATTGAAGGAGATTGCTGTGACTGATGTGGTGGATGTTCCTGTTTCTGTTGGCTCGGTGCCGGGTTCGGCACGCCCCGCGGGTTCCGCCCGCCTCCGCGCCGAGAAAGTGAGCCTCGGCTACGCGGGCCGCACGGTGTCCCAGGCCCTCGACGTGCGCATTCCCGATGGTGAGTTCACGGTGATCGTGGGGCCAAATGCCTGCGGTAAGTCGACACTGCTGCGGGCGCTGTCCCGGCTGCTGGAGCCAACCTCGGGGTCTGTGCTTTTGGACGGCAAGAGCATCTCGTCCTACGGGGCCAAGGAGGTCGCCCGCACTCTTGGCTTGCTGCCGCAAACCTCCATAGCGCCCGATGGAATTACCGTGGCGGACCTCGTGGCCCGGGGGCGCTACCCGCACCAGAAGCTGTTGCGTCAATGGTCCGAGGCCGACGAAGCCGCCGTAGTTAAGGCGTTGGAAGCCACGAATGTTGACGGGTTGTCCGGCCGTTTGGTGGACGAACTCTCCGGTGGGCAGCGGCAACGCGTGTGGGTGGCCATGGTGCTGGCACAGCAAACCCCTTTATTGCTCCTGGACGAGCCCACCACGTTCCTGGATATCGCGCACCAGATCGAGCTCCTGGAACTGTTCCGGCGGCTCAATCGGGATGGCAACACCCTGGTGGCCGTGCTCCACGATCTCAACCATGCCTGCCGCTACGCCACACACCTGATTGCCATGAAGGACGGGGCAGTAGTTGCGGAGGGCCGGCCTGCCGATGTGGTCACGGCCGAGCTGGTGGAGCACGTGTTCGGCCTGCCGTGCATCGTGATCGACGACCCCGTGAGCCACACGCCGCTGGTGATCCCGCTCTGAACCGCGCTACTTCGCCCCCAACAACTCCTCCCGCCTCCGCTCCGTCTCCTCCCGCAGGCCCTGCACGACGGCGGCTACCGCGGGGCGGCGCATGGAGTCCGGGCGGAGGACCATCCAGTAGGGGAGAAGTTCCGCGAAGTCGGCTGGGAGGAGGCGCACCAAATCCGTGTGCCGGTCGGCCATGAAGCACGGGAGAAAACCGATGCCGGCCCCGGCCCGGGTGGCTTCAACATGGACAAACACGTTGGTTGAACTGAGGCCGTCGCGCATGGTGGGGACCAGCCTGCGGGGCGCGTCCAGGTCGTCCACTTGCAGCATGGAGTCCACAAAGTAGACCAGTTGGTGTTGCGTGAGCTCCTCAATGCTTGAAGGGGTGCCGTTGTCCGCCAGGTAGGCGCGCGAGGCGTACATTCCCAGCCGGTACTCGCCCAGGCGGATCGCTTCTGCGCGGTGCACTTGCGGCGCCCCCACCACCACTTCGATGTCCAAGCCGGAGCGCTGTTGCAAGGCCCGCCTGGTCACCGTCACGATCTCCACGCTGAGACCGGGGTGCTGCCGTCGAAGCCGGGCCACCGCCGGTGCCGCGATATAGGCGCTGAACCCATCAGTTGCGGTCATGCGTACGACGCCGGTAATCGGGTCTGGCGCGCGGTCGCTGGGACCCAGCGCACCCACCGCAGCTTCGATCCGCTCTGCAACCTGAACGGCTTCCGCGCCCAACTCCGTGACTTCCCAGCCACCGGCCGCACGTGCGAGGACGCGGCCGCCCAAGGATTTCTCCAGCGCCGCTATCCTGCGCGAAACGGTGGTGTGGTTCAGTCCCAAGGCTTGTGCCGCCGTCGTGAATTTTCCTGAACGTGAGACGGCGAGCAGGATGAGGAGGTCGTCCGGATTCGGTTTCATATCTGCAATTTTGCACATACTCAGTGCCGCTTTGGTCATTGAGGCGCGGAGAATCTGCGGCAATACTCAGTGGAGCATGTCGTGTTGTGGATCACATCACGTTCACAAGGGTCAAAGAGGACACTGAGGAGATGGATATGAGCGTAGAGCAGCGCTCCGCATCAAGAGCCGGTAAAGACGCCGGCAAGGGCTCCGGCCTGAAGAAGATCGTCGCGGCCTCCATGGTGGGCACGGTGGTGGAGTGGTACGAGTTCTTCCTCTACGCCACCGCCGCAACCTTGGTTTTCGGCAAGTACTTCTTCCCGAGCACCGGCAACGAACTGGACGGCATCATCCAGGCCTTCATCACCTACGCGGTAGGTTTCGTTGCCCGGCCGCTGGGCGGAATTGTCTTCGGCCAGATCGGCGACAAACTGGGCCGCAAGCCCACGCTGCAGCTGACCATCGTGATCGTGGGCGTCTCCACCTTCCTGATGGGCTGCCTCCCCGGCTTCATGGACATCGGCTACTGGGCACCGGCCATGCTGGTGGCCCTCCGTTTCATCCAGGGCTTCGCACTCGGCGGTGAATGGGGCGGTGCTGTCCTCCTCGTGGCGGAACACAGCCCCAACAAGTCCCGCGGTTTCTGGTCCTCCTGGCCGCAGGCAGCCGTGCCGGTGGGTAATCTCCTGGCCACGCTGGTCCTGTTTGTCATGTCCACCACCCTCAGCAGCGAAGCCTTCCTCGGCTGGGGCTGGCGCGTCGCGTTCTGGCTCTCCGCAGTGATCGTGTTTGTCGGCTACTACATCCGCACCCACGTCACCGAGGCGCCCATCTTCCTCGAAGCCAAGGCGCAGGTGGAGGAGTCCAAAGCCATCAGCTACGGAGTTGGCGAGGTCATCCGCAAGTACCCCAAGGGCATCCTCCAGGCCATGGGTCTGCGCTTCGCGGAGAACATCATGTACTACCTCGTGGTGAGCTTCGCGATCGTCTACCTCAAGAGCGTCCACAAATACGACACGTCCTCGCTCCTGCTGGCACTCCTGATCGCCCACGTCATCCACTTCCTGGTCATCCCGCAGGTGGGACGTCTGGTGGACTCGTGGGGACGCAAGCCCGTGTACCTGGTGGGTGCCATCACCGGCGCAACCTGGCCGTTCTTCGCCTTCCCCATGTTCGACACCAAGAACGCCGTGATCATCGTCCTGGCCGTGACCATCGGACTCTGCCTCCACGCCTTCATGTACGCAGGGCAGCCGGCCATCATGTCCGAGCTCTTCCCCACCCGCATGCGCTACTCCGGTGTCTCGCTCGGCTCGCAGGTCACGTCCATCTTCGCCGGCTCACTCGCACCGCTGCTGGCAACCCAGTGGCTCAAAGACACCGGATCCTGGCTCCCCACCGCGATCTACCTCGTGGTCGCCTGCGCCATTACCGTCGTCGCCGTCGTTTCGCTGAAGGAAACCAAGGGCATCGCGCTGCAAGAGGTGGACGAAGCCGACGCCATCAGGCACGGACTCGCCACTCCTTCTACTTCGAAAGGCTAGCTCCATGGACAACTCCTTGAACGGGCGCAAAGCACTGGTGACCGGCGGCGCGAGCGGTATCGGGGCCGCCTGCGCCCGGGCGCTCGCCGCCCGCGGGGCGAAAGTAGTAGTGGCCGACGTCGACGCCTCCGGAGCTGCGGCCCTCGCCGATGAGTTGGGCGGCACAGCCTGGACGGTGGATCTGCTGGACGTCGACGCCTTGGCCGCACTCAGCCTCGACTGCGACATCCTGGTCAACAACGCGGGCATCCAGAAAGTTGCCCCCATTGAGGAGTTTGACCCCGCGGAGTTCCGGCGGATCCTGTCCCTGATGCTGGAGGCGCCGTTCCTCCTCATCAGGGCTGCACTCCCGCACATGTACGCCAACGGGTTTGGCCGGATCATTAACATCTCTTCCGTCCACGGCCTCCGGGCGTCCGCCTACAAGAGCGCGTATGTCTCCGCCAAACACGGGCTGGAGGGGCTCAGCAAGGTGACGGCCTTGGAGGGTGGCGAACACGGCGTCACCTCCAACTGCATCAACCCGGGCTATGTCCGGACCCCGTTGGTGGAGAAGCAGATCGCCGATCAGGCCCGGCTTCATGGCATCCCCGAAGCCGAGGTTTTGGCCAAAGTGATGCTCACGGAATCCGCCGTGAAGCGGCTTGTGGAACCAGCGGAAGTGGCGTCATTGGCCGCCTGGATGGCCTCCGACGACGCCGGTATGGTCACCGGCGCGAGCTACACCATGGACGGCGGGTGGTCGGCCAGGTAAGGTGCCGCTGGGTTAGTTCTGGCCGCCGGGTTGGTTCTGGCCGCCGGGTTAGTTCTGGCCGCCGATGATGGCGTCGGCATTGTCGAAGGCCCAGGTCACCAAGGGAATGAGCAGCGTGCTGAGCTCGCGGCCGCGTTCTGTGAGGCTGTAATCCACGCGGGGCGGGATGACTGGTTGTGCATCACGGCGGACCAGTCCGTCCCGCTCGAGCGTCTTGAGGGTTTGGGCGAGCATTTTCTCGCTGATGCCCTCGGCCCGGCGGCGCAATTCGCTCCAGCGCTGATCGCCTTCGGAGAGTGACAGCAGGATCAGCACACCCCATTTGCTGGTGATGTGGTCCAACACCGTCCGGCTGGGGCAACCAGCCGGGAACACGCCGTCGGCAATGGTTGCGGGGAGAGGCGCCGGGAGGTCACTTACTTTCATGTCAGTACCTTACCTCAAAGTGCGTACTAACTTTTGGGAAGTTTCTGGAAGGAGGGCTCGTTGTCCACCATGACAGAGCAAAACTTCCGTTGAAAGGAACCACCCATGAGCATCGTTATCACTGGAGCAACCGGACAGCTTGGCCGCCACGTTGTAGAGGCACTCCTGGAGCGCAACGTTCCCGCGGCGGACATTGTGGCCACCGGACGTTCGGTGGAGAAGCTGGCTGACTTCGCCGAACGTGGGGTTACGGTCCAGGAGATGGACTACGAAAACCCGGCATCAGTCACTGCGGCCCTGAAGGGCGCCACCAAAGTACTGCTGATCTCCAGCAACGCAGTGGGCCAGCGCGTGGAGCAGCACCGCACGGTCATCGAGGCTGCCAAGGCGGAAGGTGTGGAACTGCTGGCCTACACCAGCATCGCCAACGCGGACACCACGGGCATGAAGCTGGCCGCCGAGCACCAGGCAACGGAGGAGCTCCTCAAGGAATCCGGCATCCCGTTCGCACTGCTGCGCAACAGCTGGTACCTGGAGAACTACACCGAGCAGCTGCCGGGAACCCTGGCCCAGGGCGCAATCGCTGGAAGTGCCGGAGAGGGGAAGGTCAGCGCTGCTACACGTGCTGACTACGCGCACGCTGCGGCTGCGGTCCTGGTGGCGGATGATCAGGCCGGAAAGGTCTACGAATTGGGCGGAGACCACGCCTTCAGCCTGGACCAGCTGGCCTCGGAGATTTCCTCCGCCGCCGGCCGCGAGATTGCCTACAACGATCTTCCCGCCAACGAATACCAGCAGATCCTGGTGGGCGCAGGCGTGCCTGAAGCCTTCGCCGAAATCCTTGCCGACTCTGATCTGGGAATCGCACGCGGCGATCTGTTGGTCACCAGCGGTGATCTCCAGAAGCTGATCGGTCGCCCGTCGACTCCGCTGTCCGAGGCAGTGCGCTCCGCCGCTTCTTCCATCTGAGCCGACCCCCTGGCGAGCTGACAGTTAATGCCGATGTTCGGCTAATGCCACTGGTCGGCGCGAACACTGGCGTTAACTGTCGCTTGCCGGGCCTGTCGTACAGGTATCCATGGGGTTTTCCACATAGATAACTTTGGGCCTGATGTTCGGACAAGGTCGCTGGAAGAGTACCTTTATGGACGGAATTCGGCGATCGCAGCGGGCAACAGTGGCTTCGCCGCCGCATGTTCCTGCCCGTGACCTGGCTTCTACACCCACCGGGACGGTTGCGTCTGGAGTGCCAGTTAGCGGACGGGGCGTCCGGGAGCTCATCTTTGAGCTGGGGTCACGTCCGATCACCGCCGATAGCTCGGCGCTGATCGATGAGTTACGCGATCTTGAAGACCTGACGTCTGCCATTTCAGCCCGGCAAGCCCGGGTTGCAGTGGCGTTTGACCTGGCGCAGCGGGGCGAGCAGGCCCGTGCAGGGGTTCCCGCGGCTGAGCGAGGGACGGGTGTTGCTGCTCAGGTGGCCATGGCGCGACGCGAGTCGCCTCACAAGGGATCGAGACTCTTGGGGCTTGCCAAAGCGCTGGTCAAGGAGATGCCGCGAACCCTGGCAGAGCTGGAGTCGGGCCAGTTGAACGAGTGGCGGGCTACGTTGCTCGTGAAGGAAACAGCCTGCCTGTCCGTTGAAGACCGGGCCGCGGTGGACGAGGAACTGGCCCCGGACGCCGGAACATTCGACGGGGCCGGAGACAAGGCCATCATCGCCGCTGCAAAAGCCGCCGCGTATCGCCGTGACCCGAGGTCAGTGGCGCAACGAGCAAGCCATGCCGCCACGGAACGGACAGTCAGTCTGCGTCCTGCTCCGGACACCATGACGTACCTCACCGCACTGCTCCCGGTCGCCCAAGGGGTGGCCGTTTATGCCGCGCTGACCCGGACGGCTGATTCTGTCCGCTCCAGTGGGGATGAGCGGACCCGCGCCCAAGTCATGGCAGACACCCTGACCGAACGTGTTACCGGCACCCCGGGTGGTGTCGCAGGTGTCAACCTCAACCTCGTCATGACCGATCGCACGCTCTTTCAGGGGGACCCCGAGCCCGCGCGGCTCGAAGGCTACGGAATCGTCCCCGCGGAATGGGCAAGGGCACTTCTGGTTGATGAACAATCCGGGTTTGAGGATCAGGTTCATCGGGGCCGCGAGGGCGGGGAACGCAGAGAGGGCAGGGAAAGCAGAGCGGGCAGGGAACGCAGAGAGCGCACGGAACGCAGCGAATTTGCAGTGCTGATCCGCCGCCTCTACACCGCTCCCGGCAGTGGCGAGCTCCTGGCCATGGACTCAAAAGCACGATTCTTCCCGCAGCGGTTGCGGAGCTTCATCCACATCCGGGACAACACATGCCGTACCCCTTACTGCGATGCGCCCATCCGGCACATCGACCATGTCATTCCCTGGCATTCAGGAGGCAGCACACATCTCAAAAATGGGGCCGGGCTGTGCGAAGCCTGCAACCACACCAAGGAGACTCCGGGCTGGACCGCAAAGAGCATGCCCGGTGATGTGCACACGATCCGCGTCAGCACTCCCACCGGGCACAGCTACAAATCCAAAGCGCCACCGTTGCCGGGGCGCAAGCCCACACGCCTCACAAACTAACGTGCCTTCACCATTGGCATTTGCGCGGTCTCGTCCACCAGTTCGGCCCGTCGCAATCCGCCGCCGCGGACCCACAGCTTGTACGCCACGAACAGCAGCACCAGCCAGGTGCCACCAACGTACAAAGCAATGCGGGTGTCCTCGAAGACGCCCAGGATCACGATCACCATGGCCATGAACGCCATAGTGAGGATGGATGCAAAAGGCCACAACGGCGAACCGAATTCCGACGCTGGCAGACCCTTGCGCTTGATCTCCCGCTTCATCGCAACGTGCGAAGCAAGGATCATCACCCAAACCCACACGGTGGCAAAGGTTGCGATGGATGCGATGAGCACGAACACGTCCTCCGGAATGACCGCGTTCAGGACCACGCCCACCAGCAGAATGCCGCCCATCATCACCACGGTCATCCACGGAACGCCGTGGCGGGAGATTTTGCTGAAGCTCTTGGGAGCGTGTCCCTGCTGAGCCAGCCCGAAAAGGATGCGGCCAGCGCCAAAGATGTCGCTGTTGATCGCAGAAAGAGCAGCCGTGATGACCACGGCGTTGAGGATGTGCGGTGCGGCAGGAATCCCCAGACCATCGAAAATCTGCACAAACGGACTTCCGCTGCTGCCGATCTCGTTCCAAGGGAAGATGCTCATCAGCACGCCCAGGGTGAGCACGTAAAACAACAAGACGCGGACCGGCACAGTATTAACGGCCTGCGGGATGACCTTCTTGGGGTTCGTGGCCTCGCCTGCCGTGATGCCGATCGTCTCGATGCCGCCGAAGGCAAACATGACGACGGCGAACGCGGCCAAAAGCCCTTCGAAACCGTTCGGGAACAAGCCGCCGTGATTCACCAGGTTCCCCAGCCCCGGTGCCACGCCACCGCCGTCGCCGGTTTGGAAGCCGAACACGATGATCGCTGCTCCGCCGACGATCATGGCGATAATCGCCACCACCTTGATGAGCGAGAACCAAAACTCGAGCTCCCCGAACACCCTCACGCTCAGCAAATTCATGGCGCCAAGGAACAGGATGATCGCAAGCACCCAAATCCACCGGTCCACCTGCGGGAACCAGAAACCCATATAGATACTGAAGGCCGTGACGTCCGCGATGGCCACGATCGCCATCTCGAACACGTACGTCCATCCAGTCACAAAGCCCGCGAACGGTCCCAGGTACTTGGAGGCGTACTGGCCGAAGGACCCGGACACAGGGTGTCGGACGGCCATCTCACCGAGCGCACGCATCACCATGAACACGGCAGCGCCGCCAATGATGTAGGCCAGCAGGACGGCAGGGCCGGCTTTCTGGATGGCGGAGGCGGAGCCGTAGAAAAGGCCGGTGCCGATCGCGGATCCGAGCGCCATGAAACGGATATGACGGACGTTGAGGCCTCGGCTGAGCGCCGTACCCGCGGCTTGGAGGACAGAGCTCTCCGTAGCCAGCTTGGTTTGTTGCATAGTAAAACCTTCTCGTCTTTGGGAGGGGATCGCTATCCAGCAGATCACTTTTGAAGCCCTTGTGATGGGACTCACGGCGGTTTGGTGTCTTTGATCGCAGACAGTCCGGTTGCGATGATTTTCGCCGTGGTCAAAGTCATAGTCCTGAGTCGGATAGGATGACCGCGGACAGCTCGTCACCGGTCAGGCATCCCTCGCATCTGCGTCGCCCCCATTGAACTCCGTGCTGCCGTCGCATCCGTTATTTGGGGGACCCTTGTTTTCTGCATTCCGCGCCACCCGGCTCCGTGGTATCGCTGCCCTGATTGCCGTTGTAGCTGGGGCTTCTCTGCTCTTCGCTGCTCCCGCCCAGGCCTACGACATTCCTGATTTTGAGGTGCCGCACGCCGCTCAGGCTCCGGTCCCGTTCGTGGAGCGGGCCACTGATACTGCCGGCGTTGTTGAGCTGTGGACGACAGGGGGCCCTGCAACCCGTGCCGCCGCTGCTGCTGCGCTGGCGGGCGGCGCGGACACCATTCAGGCATTTCTCGACGCCGGACAAGACGCTCCGCTTGCGGCGGACCGCAAGCAGTTGGTGACCGAGCTGACGACGCGGGGGAGTGCGCATGTTCGCTCGAAGGCCAAAGGGATCCTGGCCGCGAATGATGCCGCGCTAATTGACGGGTTCCTCGCCTCCGGTTGGGAGAGCACTTGGAACGTTGACCTTCGCACGGTTGCCACGTATTTCACTGAGTACAAAAACGTCCTCGTCCAGCGCGAGGCTCAGAAGAGCCTTGACGCAGGCCGGCAAGCAGTCGAGGACTTCGTCCTGAATGGATGGATAGCCGAGGCCAGGGTGTCGGACCGTCAGGCCACGTACGCGCTGATCGCCTCGTCCAACCCCGCGGTATCAGCCGGCGCGAAAGCTGCTCTTGCCACCACCGAGCCCGACCCCGATGCTGCGAAGGTTGCCGATTACCTCCGCTACGGCCAGTTCGTCGCAGCCGGTCATTACACAGAATTCTCCACGGTCTCTGGCCTCCTGCAGCAGGTCAAAGCCGACATCACAGCCAACCCCTTGGGTTCGGCCGGAGTCGCAGACCGCGCGCAAGCCGCCGTCGTTACTGCCCGGGGCGCAGCTGTTAGCGCCAGGGAGGCCGACGAGAAGCGCCTGCTGGCCGACTGGAAGTTTCTGACATCGCAGGCTGTCCCGCGCCAGGCAGCAGACAACAACGCCTTGGCCGACGAGAAGCCGCTCAAGGAAGCATTCTCCAAGGCTGCCAAAGAAGTGCCCGGGCTGCTTGCTTCCGTGTCCCATCCGGGGGCGGATCTTGACGCGCTGATCAACGAAGCCCGCCAAGCCACCGTGGATCTGGCATTGGTGGGAACTCCTGCGGTCAAGAAGGCCGCGGAGGCGGCTCTGCTGGGTGGCGACGCCGCGATCAAGGACTTCATCACCGCAGGGCACGATGCTGCGATTGAGCTGGATGAAGCCGCAATGGTCGCGGATCGGCAGCGTGCTTTCCAGTACCAAGCCACGGGTGGCGAGTATGAAAAGAAGGCTGCCACCGAGGCCTTAAGGTCCACCAGCCACGCAGATGTCCGCTACTTCCTGGAGTACGGCTACGCTGACGCCCAGGAATTGGACAACCGGATTCTGGCCTACCAAACCATGGACGACGCCGGTTTGGAGCTTCGCGCCGCAGCGAACGTTGCGCTGGATGGCAGTCGCGCCGACGCCCAGGTATTCGCCACGGCAGGCCAGTTCGCCGCACTGGAGCGGGACAACGCAACCACCGAACATATCGCCTCGGTTGATGCCATGCTCACCGAGCTCGCGGGGTTGGCGGATAAAGCAGCCGTCGACGCCGGTCAAGCGGCTGACGCTGCCAAGGCCGCGGAAGCGGCGCGCCAGGCAGAAGCAGCGCGCCAAGCCGAAGCTGCACGCCAGGCCGAAGCTGCCGCGGCCACTGCTGGTGGGCAGGCCGGGCAGGCTGCAGCCGGCCAGGTCGACGTTTCGCAACACTCCGGAGCCGGGGTGGCCCCGATCGTGGTTCCTTGGCCGCGCGACTATGCTCCCGCCGTCGGGCTCGCCGAAACGGGTACGCCAGCCGAAACGGCCGCAACATCTGCCGCCACTCCGTCGGCCATGCCCAGTATCTCGGTGCCGCCGGCCGCGTCAGCTGACAAGGATGCCGCGTCCGTTGATTCGCAATCGCAGGAGGCGGCCACCCCGTTGGCCGTTTCGTCTGCAGGCATGAGCGGCTGGACTATCGGGCTGATTGTGGCGCTGGTCTTGGCTGCCGCCGGAGCCATCACGTTCCTGCTTCGGCGTAAGGGTGCAGCTTCCGCGTAAGGGTTGCTGCCGGGGCCCGACGTAGCGCGGCTCCCGCAAGCCACGGGTCCGGCATCCCAGACACCGATCAATGATTCCGCGCTGGTGATTGGCCTGCCGAGGGTGCACGCTTGAGTACGGGATACCGGACAGCTCCGGTATCCCGCAAGCAGCCGAGCAGCGAGGAACCATGACAACGACGCCAACCGCATCAGGCAAAGCCACGTCCAAAGTTCCGGCCGCGGAAAACACGCTGCGCATCTTGAAACTGTTGGCTTCGCGCCGCGGTCCCATGGCGGCGTCGAACATCGCCACCGCGCTGGGCCTGCCGCGATCCAGTGTGTATCACCTGCTTGGCGTCATGGAGGCGAACGGGTTTGTCCTGCATTTGCACGAGGAGCAGCGCTACGGCCTGGGCATCAGCGCGTTCGAACTCAGCTCGGCGTACTCGCGTCAGGAACCCCTGTCCCGGCTGGGACGTCCCATGCTCGCTTCCCTCGTGGACGTGATCGGTGAGAGCGCCCACTTGGCGGTGCTCCATGGCCGGGATGTTCTTTACATCGTGGAGGAACGCGCCAAGAACCGCCCCAGCCTGGTGACCGACGTCGGGGTCCGCCTGCCCAGCCACCTCACGGCGTCGGGCCGAGCGATCTTGGCCGCCCTGCCAAAGTCGCAGGTCCGCGCGCTCTATCCGAATGCTGCCGCCTTCACCTCGCGGCACGAGGTGGAGTTCCCCATCATGAAGTATTCGGCGTTGTCGTCGCACTTGGACCAAGTACGGCAGCGTGGCTACGCCACGGAAAACGGCGAAATCACGCCGGGATTCTGTTCTATCGCGGCCGCTGTGACGGACCATGTTGGATGGCCGACGGCGGCAGTGGCCGTGACGTTCTTGGAGGACAAAGTGCCGGCTGAGCAATGGCCGGTTCTGGCTGCGCGCATCCGCAAAGCGGCCGACGAACTGTCGGTGCGAATCCACGGGCGGCCCGGGGCCTGATATGGCATTTAGTCCCGCTCGCTGGCTTCCTTCTCGACCAGTTTCCTGAAGGTCTCCAGCTCGCCTCGGAAGCTGCCTTTGTAGGAACCCAGGGAGAAAAGCCTGCCGAAAATCCCGGCGATGAATCCGCGGGTGACGAACTCTTGGTCGATGCGTGTGCCCTGGCCCTCTGCCGTAAATCTCACATCTGAGTCGCCCTTCAGGATCGCATTGCCGAAACGGGTGCGGATGTGACGTGGCGGATCTGCGGCGAGGATTTCGGTGGGGCTTGCCATGCGCCCGAACCACACTGTGTAGCGGCTGCCGGCCTGGTTGGGCGGACCGACGCGATCGGTGACGCGGGTGACTCCTCCGATCCATTCGGAGAACCGATCCAGGTCCGTCCACACCGCGAAGACGCGCTGGGGCGGCGCCGCGACGAGTGTTGACACCCGGTACGTTGCCATAGGTCCAGCATGCGCTCATTGTCGAGAAAATGCGAGAGGTGGAGCGTGTCTGTAATACCGGACAGCACCCTTCCAAAAGCCGTTCCGACCGCTCGATAAAGGGGCTTTAGTAGAAGCAGAAGATCTTTCCACCCACTACTTCCCACAGACGAAGGAGTCACCATGGCACCCGCCGATTTCACCACTGGTGCCCGTCCGGTCAAGGCCGCCCGGGGTACTGAACTTACTGCCAAGTCGTGGCAGACCGAAGCCCCGTTGCGAATGCTGATGAACAACCTGGACCCCGAGGTCGCAGAGCGTCCGGACGATCTGGTGGTTTACGGCGGAACCGGCCGCGCAGTCCGGTCCTGGGCCGCCTTCGATGCGATCACCCGGACGCTGGAGACCATGGAGAAGGACGAGACCCTCCTGGTGCAGTCGGGCAAGCCGGTGGGTGTTTTCCGCACCCACGAATGGGCTCCGCGGGTGCTGCTGGCCAACTCCAACCTGGTGGGGGACTGGGCAACGTGGCCCGAGTTCCGCCGCCTCGAAGCGGAGGGCCTGATGATGTACGGCCAGATGACGGCTGGTTCCTGGATCTACATCGGTACCCAGGGCATCCTGCAGGGCACCTACGAAACCTTTGCCGCCGTCGGGAACAAGCTCGCAGCCGAGGGTCGTCACCCGGCGCCTGCCGCTGAAGGCTCACATGAAGGTCCGCTGGCGGGGACACTGACCCTGACCGGTGGCTGTGGCGGCATGGGCGGCGCGCAGCCGCTGGCCGTCACGCTGAACGACGGTGCCTGCCTGATTGTGGACGTAGACGAAACCCGCCTGCGTCGCCGCGCCGGCAAGCGCTACTTGGACGAGGTTGAAACGGACTTGGATACCGCGATCGCCAAGGTCCAGAAGGCCAAGGATGAGCGCCGGGGCTGGTCTGTTGGCTACGTCGGCAACGCTGCAGAGGTGTTCCCGGAACTCCTCCGCCGCCACAAGGCCGGGGAGATCACCTTCGATGTGGTGACGGACCAGACCTCCGCTCATGACCCCCTTTCCTACCTGCCCGAGGGCATCTCGGTGGACGAGTGGCACACCGAAGCCGAAGCCGATCCTGAAGGGTTCACCAAGAAGGCACAGGCTTCCATGGCCCGGCACGTGCAGGCCATGGTGGAATTCCAGGACGCCGGTGCCGAAGTTTTCGATTACGGCAACTCCATCCGTGACGAGGCCCGCAAGGGCGGCTACGAGCGTGCGTTCGAGTTCCCCGGCTTCGTCCCGGCGTACATCCGTCCGCTGTTCTGCGAGGGCCTTGGCCCGTTCCGCTGGGTTGCCCTCTCAGGTGACCCCGAGGACATCGCCGTCACGGACAAGGCCATCAAGGAGCTCTTCCCGGAGAACAAGCACCTCCACAAGTGGCTCGACGCTGCTGCGGACCGTGTGGAATTCGAGGGCCTGCCGGCACGTATTTGCTGGCTCGGATATGGCGAACGCGCCAAGGCCGGCCTGCTGTTCAACCAGCTCGTGAAGGAGGGCAAGGTCAAGGCCCCGATCGTGATCGGCCGTGACCACCTGGACTCCGGTTCCGTGGCCTCCCCGTACCGGGAAACCGAGTCCATGGCTGACGGTTCCGATGCGATTGCTGACTGGCCGTTGCTCAACGCCCTGATCAACACGTCCTCCGGTGCCACCTGGGTGTCCATCCACCACGGCGGCGGCGTCGGCATTGGCCGGTCGCTGCACGCCGGACAGGTTTCCGTCGCCGACGGCACCGACCTCGCCGCGGAAAAACTCGAACGACTCCTGACCAACGACCCCGGCATGGGCGTCATCCGCCACGTCGACGCCGGTTACGACCGCGCCGTCGAGGTCGCCAACGAACGCGGCGTCCGCATCCCCATGAATGAGAAGTAAGAACAATGACTATTACCTCCAACGAACAGCTCACCGTCACCCTCGGCTCCAGCGGGGTGACCCCGGAAGACGTCGTCGCCGTCGCACGCCACGACGCCAAGGTGACCATCTCCCAGGAAGCCCTGGACAACGTTGCCAAGGTCCGCGCCCACATTGACGATCTGGCTACCAGCGATGTCCCCGCCTACGGCATTTCCACTGGCTTCGGCGCGCTGGCCAACCGCCACATCCCCAACGACCTCCGCACGCAGCTGCAGAAGTCGCTGATCCGCAGCCACGCCGCAGGCATGGGCCCGGCTGTTGAACGCGAAGTGGTCCGCGGCATCATGTTCCTCCGCGCCAAGACCTTGGCCTCCGGCCGCACAGGTGTCCGCCCCGTGGTCCTGCAGACCATGGTGGACGTCCTCAACGCCGGCATCACCCCGCTGGTCCGCGAGTTCGGTTCGCTCGGCTGCTCCGGCGACCTCGCGCCGTTGTCCCACTGCGCCCTGGTCCTCATGGGCGAAGGCGAAGCAACAGGTCCCGACGGCGAACTGTACGGAACCGCTGGCAAGCCGCCGGTTGCTGAGCTGCTCGCCCAGCATGGGATCGAGCCGGTCACCCTCGCCGAGAAGGAGGGCCTGGCCCTCGTCAACGGCACCGAGGGCATGCTCGGCATGCTGCTCATGGCCATCGCTGACATCCGCATGCTGCTTGCGACGGCGGACGTCACCGCGGCGCTCAGTGTTGAGGCCCTGCTGGGTACAGACCAGGTGTTCCTGCCGGAGCTTCACGCAGCACTGCGGCCCCACCCCGGCCAGGCAGCCAGCGCGGACAACATGCTCCGTGTGCTGTCCAACTCGCCCATCGTGGCGTCCCACCGGATCAACGACACCAAGGTGCAGGACGCCTATTCGCTGCGTTGCGCCCCGCAGGTTGCCGGTGCTGTCCGCGACACCGTGGACCATGCAGCGCTGGTCGCTTCCCGCGAACTCGCAGCAGCGATCGACAACCCGGTGGTCCTCCCGGATGGCCGCGTCACGTCCAACGGCAACTTCCACGGCGCCCCCGTGGCTTACGTCCTGGACTTCCTGGCCATCGCCGTCGCGGATCTCAGCTCCATTGCCGAGCGCCGCACGGACCGCATGCTGGACCCGGCCCGTTCACACGGTCTCCCGGCGTTCCTCGCTGCCGATCCCGGAGTCGATTCCGGCCTGATGATTGCCCAGTACACGCAGGCCGGTTTGGTGTCGGACAACAAGCGCCTGGCTGTTCCGGCATCGGTGGACTCCATCCCGAGCTCCGCCATGCAGGAAGACCACGTATCCATGGGCTGGCACGCTGCCCGGAAGCTGCGCAAGTCCGTGGAGAACCTCCGCCGGGTGCTCGCCGTCGAGCTCGTCACCAGCGCCCGCGCAATCGACATGCGCACGCACATGTCCGACGGCGAACTCACCCCGGGTCCCGCTGGCACAGCCGTGCTTGAGGTGCTTCGCGAGGTAGTTCAGGGGCCGGGAACCGACAGGTTCCTGTCACCGGAACTGGAAGCGGCTGACCGTTTGGTTGGCTCCGGCGCGGTCCGTGCGGCCGCCGAATCCGCCGTCGGGATTTTGGCCTGACGTCGAATAAAGCGCTCATCTGATGGGCATATTTGTCACGTCCCGGTCTTTGTTCGCAACGCAATCACCGGGGCGTGGCAAATGTAGTAGAACTTATGGTGTACGTCACGTCCACGCCAACGATGTCGTGGGCTTGACGGTCAACCGTTCAGATAACTCAATACACAACAGAGAACATCCACAAAGGGGTAGAAGTTCAATGAAGGCACGCGGAGCAGTCCTGTCCAGGCGAAGCGCTCACACGGCTACGGTTACCGACTGGAAGATGCTGAAAGTCGGGGAGCAGGTGGAAGTGGTGAAGTACGCCCACGTGATCGCCGCTGGTCGGGTCGAGGAAATTTCCAGCAGTGGAAACGTGGTGTGGCTTGAGCATTCGGGGCCCGGCGTCACCGAAGAGGGCAAAGAACTGTTCATGAAGTCCGACGGCGTGACTCTCCGCCGGGCGTAGGCGGCGGTACCGCCGAGGTACGTGTTAACAGAAACCGGGGCTCGTTCCCTTCCGCGGGTAGTAGAAGCGGAAAGGAACGGGCCCCGGTTTTTGGCGTCGCTGCCTCAGAGTACGTTGGCTGTATCAGGCGGCGAGGACTTCGCGGGTCTGACCGAAGGGAACGGATTCGTCCAGAGCCACGGTGTAGGTGCCGGGCTCGTGCCGGGTCACCAGAATGCCGCAGTTAGCGTCTGCTGCTGCGTTTTCGATCAGGGCGTCCACGGCGCGGTCGAGTCCGTCGTGGATTTCGTCTGCCTTGGAAAAAGACAGGCGAATCTCGCGTTCTGCAATCATTGCAGGGGTCATTGGGGGCCTCCTATTACGTGTCGCATGCGAGGGCGACCCATCAATCATAGTCGGTAGGAACCGAAAATTTGTAAGATGACTGGCAGGCGAGTGATCCACGTCTCATCGAAAGCGCGGCACCATCCATAGGCTCAACGCCAGCGCACGAGGGGTGTGCCGTCGGGTCCCCGAGACGTGGTGGCGGGATTCGAACCCGCGTGCGCTGCTTTGCAGGCAGCTCCCTGGCCTCTCGGGCACACCACGTGCCAACGACACTAGACGCCCCTTCGCGGCCCGATCAACGTTCATTTCCCCGGCTTGCGCAGGGCTACGAAGCGTTGCCGCAAGTTGCTGCCTGTGACCTCGGAGACGCCCTCATGCGACTCAGTACGAAGCAGGGTGGTCCGCTCCTCGGCGAGAGCCTTCACGTCCCTGTGCCGCCAGCTGTGAAACTCCCGCAGCAAGAAGCAGCGTCAGGATGGCGGCAGCCATGTGCGTGTACAGCAGCAGGTGAACGTTGCCTCCACTGGCGGCAGCCCCAACGGGTATGTCCGTCAGCGCCTGGCCGCCGTGCGGGTGGTCCAAGAACCCTGTTCCCGGGAAGTAGCCTCCGAAAGCATCGAATCCCCAGTGCAGCATCTGCTGGGCCACCCCGGACACCAGCAGCAAGAGCAGTGGCCCGTGGATCCAACGGGACATGACTTGTGCAGCCAAAGCACCCATGGCGGCGAAGGCCACGAGGACAGGGACGGCCGGAGCGCTACCACCAGCCAGCATGTGCGCTGCCAGTCCCAGAGTCACAGCCACCGGCCCGGCTACCCAAGCCCACTTGTCCTGCACAGGAGTTGCGCTCATTGCCGTCCTTCCCTCCCCACAGGCTAAGCGGAACAGGGCGGCTGGAAAAGGGGTCGCGAAATCTAGGCGAGCAAGGTGTTGACCAAGCGGGCCGCAACCTTCGCGGTCCTGGAATCAACGTCGAACTCCGGGTTCAGCTCGGCGACGTCCACGTGGAGGAGTTTCCCGCTTGCAGCCACCTGGCGGCAGATCGCGCTGATCACCGGCAAAGGCACGCCATACGCGGCAGGCGCGCTCACGCCGGGAGCCACCGAGGCCGGCATCACGTCAAGGTCGATGGTCAGGTACAGCACATCCACTCCGGCCAGGAAATCAGCGACGAATACCTCTGCTGCCTCGGGCGAGCACAGTTCATCGAGCAGGTATTTCACGCCCAGCCGGTTGGCGGTGTCGAAGAGCGTTCGGGTGTTGTTCGGCTCAGAAATTCCGACGACGGCGTACTGCAGTTCGCGCCCGGCGGCAGCCTCCGCGTTGGCCATCTGCAGGAACGGCGTACCCGAGCTCGGCGTCGGCTCATCGCGCAGGTCAAAGTGGGCGTCCAGGTTCAGCACACCCAGCCGCTTGCCGCGCACCGCTTCTGAGCCGGCCACACCGAGGTAGCTGGCGAAGGCGGTCTCGTGGCCTCCACCCAGCACCACGGTGAGATTTCCGGCGTCGAGCAGTCCCGAAATGGCGCGTCCGGCGCGCTCTTGGCCCGCCTCGAGTGAGTCGTCCTCCACCACCACATCACCGGCGTCGAACACGTCACGGTCAAGGTGGAACGCCAACGGACCCAGCGCCGATCGGATGGCGGCCGGAGCCTTGGCCGCGCCTACACGGCCCTTGTTGCGGAGGACGCCGGCATCGCTGCAGAAACCCAGCACGACGGCGGGACGCGCGGCTGCTGAGGCGGCTGCGGACGTGTGCGGGGTGATGGCCTGCCACCAGCGGCGGTGCTCGGCGCCGTCCCCATCAAAGCGGCCGGTCCACGGGGTGGGAATGACGTCTACGGTGGGGGCACTGGTTTCCATGCTTCAAGCACACCCGAACATGCCGGCGAAAACCAGTGATCCAACGCCGGGAGTGTCTGAAACCCCGGACTTGCCTACTTGACGCCCAGCAGCTCTTCCACGGTTCCGATGCCGAAGAACAGCAGGAAGGCGGCAGCCACAGCCCACATGAGCGGGTGGACTTCGCGGGCGCGGCCCTGGAAAGTGCGGATGAGGACGAAGGAGATGAAGCCTGCGCCGAGGCCGTTGGCAATCGAGTAGGTGAACGGCATGAGGGCGATGGTCAGGAACGCAGGAATTCCAACGCCCCAGTCCTGCCAGTCGATCTTGCCCACCTGGGAGACCATCATGAAGCCCACAACCACCAGGGCGGGGGCGACGGCCTCGAAGGGAACCAGGTTGATCAGCGGCGTGAAGAACATGGCCACCAGGAAGAGCGCACCGGTGACAATCGAAGCCAGCCCGGTCCGTGCGCCTTCGCCAATGCCGGCGCCGGATTCAACAAAGATCTGGTTGGAGGAAACAGAAGCGCCGCCGCCCACAATCGCGCCGAGGGCGTCCACTTGGAGGACCCGGTCCACGTTGGGGATGTTCCCGTCCTTGTCCACGGTGCCGGCCTCGTTGGCCAGGCCCACCATGGTGCCCATGGCGTCGAAGAAAATGCTCAGGAGGATCACGAAAGCCAACAAAGCTGCACCGATGAAACCGAGGTGCTCAAAGGCGCCGAACGGATTGGCTTTGCCGATCAGGGACAGGTCCGGTGCGCCCCATTCGCTGAGCTTGGGCGCCACCAAGGACCAGCCGCGGGGATTGACGTTGGTGCCATCAAAGCTCGGGCCAATGTGGAGCGTGAACTCGAGGATCGCGGCCAGGGCCGTGGAAACTACGATGCCGATCAGGATGGCGCCACGAACCTTCCGGACCACCAAGGCGATGGTCAGGATCAGGCCCACTGCGAACACCAGGGTGGGCCAGCCCAGGAGCTTGCCGTCCACGCCCAAACCGAGTGGGACGGTGGTGCCGGCAGCGTCGGGGATGCGGCGCACGAATCCGGCGTTGACCAGGCCGATCAGTGCAATGAAGAGGCCAATGCCCACAACGATCGCCGTCTTGAGGGCTTCCGGGACCGCCTTGAACACGGCAGTACGGAAACCGGTGAGCACCAGGATGAGCATGGTGACACCGGACAGCACCACCAGGCCCATCATGTCAGGCCAGGTCAGGCCGGGGTGCGAGGCAACGGTGACAGCGACGAACGCGTTGACGCCCAGGCCCGTAGCCACCGCGAAGGGGTGCTTGGCCCAGGCGCCCATGAGGATGGTCAGGATGCCGGCCACGAACGCCGTGGTGGCTGCCACGGCGGTGAAGCCCAGCGATGCGCCACTTGAGTCGGGCCCGGAGAGGATCAGGGGGTTCAACACCACGATGTAGCTCATGGCGAAGAAGGTCGCGAAACCGCCACGGATTTCCCGCGAATAGGTGGATCCGCGTTCGGAGATCTTGAAGTAGCGGTCTACTGCAGAACCTTGTTTCAGCATGAAGGTCTCCGGGGATCGAGGGGAGTTTGCTCTCAAATCCTATGTTGTCCGGTGCGGGCCCTCCCAACGATTCGCCTAGTCTGTAAGGAAGCCAACACTAGGAGAAACCGCCCCATGCGTACCATCCGTCCGCTTCTGGCCGCCGTCGTCGCCGCTTTTGCTTTTGCTTCCGCCCTGCTGTTTTCCGCGGCGCCGGCGTCCGCGCACGACGTCGCTGAATCAACCACGCCAGCCAACGGTGCAAGCGTGGCGGAAGTCCCGGCGTCGGTTTCCATTACGTTCAACAACCGCCCCCTCGCCATCGGTTCCGGTGTAACCGTGACGGCTGGCGGCGAGAACTGGGCGGACGGTCCGGTCGAGATTATCGACAACCAGGCTGTTCAGAAGCTTCGCGAGGGCGCCCCCGCAGGCGAGTTCACGGTGGTATGGCGTGTTGTCAGCTCCGATTCGCACCCCATTGAGGGCACCTTCACGTTCACGGCCGCCGCGGGAGGATCGACGACGGCGAGTGGTACGGCAGGTGCCTCACCGGCGGCGTCAGCGTCGTCGGCCGCGGTTCCCACCGCTGGCACCGCCGCGCCCGGCACGGCCGGTAATAATGAGCCGGCAGCCGACGCCTCCCAGCCCTTCCCGTGGAGCATTGTTGGGCTGGCTGTTGTCGCTGTGGGTCTCGTTATTTATCTCGCCGTTACCGCAAGGAAGAAATTGGCGGCTTCAAACGACGCTGACGCCAATACTCCCGCGGAATAACGCGGTTTTCTACGTAGCTGCGAATATCTCGAATCGGTTACCGCGACACGCCGGACGCCCACTTCCCGTTACTTAAATGTGACTTCGGGGGAATCATCGCGTACGGTAGTACCTGTGCCTGTTCCACGTAGCGGGCACTTCCGGCCTGATTGCCTAGCTCTGCCGCAGTCCGGAATCCGTTCGCAGACAAACCTACGGCAGAGACGGGGAACCCAATTTAGGTCGCTTTCGAGCGTGCCTTGGGGTGAAGTCACGAAGCTTCCGCTGAACAGCGGGGGATAGTGGCCGGGTGACTCCCATCCGAATCCGACAGCTAACCTCGCAGGCATCGGGAGAGGCTCTTTCATGTCTTCACGCATTCTTCGCGGCCGTCGTAAGGCGGACAGCGTACGTCCTAATCCGTTCATCTCCATTTCGAAGGCAGTGGCCAGCAACGCTTCCGGCGCTGGTCGTCAGGCAGCTGTTATCGCAGCAGCCTCGGGCCTCGTTTTGACCGGCTCCATTGCTGCTCACGCAGCTGAGACCCCGGTTCAGCGCGATTCCAGCCCCGCTACGGTCGCTGAGACCGTATCCGAGGCACCCACCAAGGTTGTTACCGCCCTGTCGACGGCTACCGTCAACTTCGAGCGTCCCGCCGTTGCTTCCGTAGCAGCCCCGGTCATCGAAAAGCCGGCTCCTGTTGTTCAGGCTCCCGTGGCCAAGAAGGCCGCCGTTGCCACTGCCGCTGCAAAAGCTCCCGTCGCCGCTCAGGCTGCGGCTGCTCCTGTGGCTGCCGCACCGGCCGCCGCTGCTCCCGTAGCTGCTGCCCCCGCCGCTGGCGGAGTCAACGCAGCCATGGTTGCTTCGGCTTACGCACAGATCGGCATCTTCCAGGACTGCACCGCCATGGTTGAGAAGGCCCTTGGCTCCGCAGGCATCCCGGTAGGCGACCTCGGTCCCATGCAATTCATGAACTACGGCAAGGTCGTTAGCGCGCCCCAGCCCGGTGACATGATTGTTCAGTCCGGCCACGTTGCCATCTACATCGGCAACGGACAGGCCATCAGTGGCGGCATCAACGGCAACCAGACGGGCATCCACCCCATCAGCTGGTTGACCGCAACGGGTCCCCTGACCTACGTACGCGCTGGCGCATAAAGCCTCACGCTTAGTTCAAAGGCCGGTACCTCTTCGGAGGTACCGGCCTTTGGCGTTAAGTTCTGTTCGGAAAAGTTCACCGCGTTAAGTCCGACGCCGGATGGCGCGCCTAAGCGGCGGGGATGGCTGGCTCGGCTGCTGCGGGCCTGGCCGGCTCGGCTAGTGGGGTGCTGCTAGGCGATGGCGATGCCGGGGCCCGGCGGCAGGGCAACCTTTGAAGAGATCGCCTGGCCCACTGCCTTGGCTTGCCGCAGCACTTCCTTGGGAGACGGCGTAATGAGGTCTCCGACGCCCACAAGGTGCATGCCCACGGCCCGCATGGCTGCGGCAAGATTCTGGCCCACTGCTATGCCAAGTTCGGCAAGCATGCGCCGCAACTGGCTCTGGGCGCAGCGCGTGACTACTACGTGGTCCGCCAGGAGCACGCCGTGGGCTGTGTGGACAGCCCACTGGCGGGGGTTTGATTCAAGGGGGCCGGAAGCATGGAGCCCGGTCCTCAGGCCCGCCGTGGTCATACTGGCCACCAGGCCATATCCGATCTGCCGGGAAGGATCCGATCCCAGGAAATCAAGGCGGACGGCACGGGTGGTGTTGCGAACGTCCAAGTGGTGGTTGGTGGCGTAGTTGCGCAGGTGGCGGAGGATTTCATTGCGTTCCTGCATTGCTGCGGGATCTGCGGAGTCAGTGCGTTGAAGCATGCCTGTGTGGACGGACGGTCCTGGAGCGGACAACGCCCCGAACCCGTCCACAACGATTGAACCCACGCCGTAACGGCTGAGTTCGCTGGCAACTGCCAAGCCGGACAGGCCGGCTCCGATGACCACGGTGGTGGTGCGTTCCGTGGCGGAATCAGGCGTGAGTGACACTGCTTGGTTCCTCCTTGACGTGTGTGCCTTATGGCAGCGCGTGGGATCGCGTCCGAGTTCCCCAAGCGGCCGCAAATAAATGGCCGGGGCGTGTGTTGTGAAACACCCTCGCCGGCCATTCGGTGACTCGAACACTACCGAACTTTTTCGGCCATGGATAGCCTCTCCGGCGGCGCGTTTTGTCTGTTCGTCGGGAGCGCAATATCGACGGCCTGGAACCGAGCCCTGACCGTTATGCACATAGCCCAATCTCGTCTTGATTCGCCATTGCTGACCGAGAATAGTGAGCATTGGGAGCAGGAATTTCAGAGTTTCTCCTGCCCCGGCCATTGACAATGGAACAGTCAGAGAGTTTTACGCCGGGAACCTCTGGCAGAATAGCCGGAACATCAAGCAGTAGGTGGAGAGGCAGGCCCCCATGGACCAGCACGGTAGACACAGTGAAGAGCCACAGGACGGCCAGGACCAGGTTGTGGAACCAGGTGGCATCGTCGTCGGAGTGGACGGTTCAGAGCATGGTCAGTGCGCCTTGGTCTGGGCTGCACGGGAGGCGGAGCGCCGTCAGCTTCCGCTGCATATTGTCACGGCTTACTCCGTGCCCATTTTCGCGGCCTCCGGCTTGGACGGTGGCTACGCAACAGTTGACGATTCCGTCATCCGCGAGGGCGCGGATGCGATCGTTCGCCAAGCCCTGGACAAAGTCTCCGGATACGCCATCGACGTTGATGCATCCGTGGAAAACGGCGATGCTGCTGGTGTCCTGTTGGATCTTTCCGAGGAGGCTGCGCTGCTGGTCTTCGGCAGCAGGGGACGCGGCGGGTTCGTCGGACGTCTGCTGGGCTCTGTGAGCAGTGCCTTGCCCGCGCACGCCAAGTGCCCCACGGTGACGGTACCGCTCTATTGCGCCGACCGGCTGGGCGAGAACACCGAGGACAAACACGTCAAGGCTGAGCACGCCAAGTCCGGTCCGCGGACCGTGGAAAATGTGGTTGTCGTCGGCGTAGACGGCTCCGAACAGGCTCGCGTTGCCGTGCTCGAGGCTGCCGAGCAAGCTCAGCGCATGGGGGCCAAGCTCCGCGTTATCTGCGCTGTTCCTCAATACAGCGGTTCCCTGGCGTGGGTTCCGGCTCCGCTGGACCGGGATGCGCTGTTTGCCGATATCAGGGTCCAGCTTGATGCGGGTGTCGCTTGGCTCAGAAGCCACTTCCCCTCACTGACCATTGAGACGGATCTCCGTGATGGCTCGCCGGTTGATGTTCTGGTGGAAACAAGCCGCAGCGTCGAATTGGTAGTTCTGGGCACACGGGGCCGCGGTGGATTCGCCGGAATGCTGTTGGGTTCAACATCGGACGGAGTCCTGCACCACGCCAAGGGCCCTGTGCTGGTTGTTCCGGACCGGGACGATCCCCGGTTGGCTGACCGCCACAAGTTCGGGCCCATGCTCGGCGCTGCCTGAGTCGGAGCCCGTTTCGTCCATGGACAAGAAGCAGCGGGGGACCGTTGGTATGGAAAACCCTCAACCCTGACGGAGATCAGGCGTGCTGGTGTGATTCGTGCTCGGAGTGGCTCACAGGCTCCAACTGGAAAGTGCAGTGCTCGGTGTCGAAGTGCCGGCCCAGGCAAGATCCCAGTTGATCGAGGATGCTGTCCGCCCCCGTGGCGTTGAGGACGTCATCTTCCACCACCACGTGGGCGGAGAACACGGGCACCCCGGAGGTGATGGTCCAGATGTGGATGTCGTGTGCGTCTACTACACCGTCGACAGCCAGGATGTGCTCGCGGATCATGTTCACGTCCACGCCCTTGGGGGTGGCTTCCAGGAGTACGTCCACCACGTCACGCAATAGATGCCAGGCCCGCGGAATGATCATCAGGGCAATGAGCACCGATGCCAGCGGGTCAGCAGCACTGAATCCGGTGGTCATGATCACCACGGCCGCCACGATGACCGCGATGGAGCCAAGGAGGTCGCCGAGGACCTCCAGATAGGCGCCGCGGACGTTGAGGCTTTCCTTCTGTGCCCCCTGCAGGATCAGTAGTGAGACGAGGTTTGCCACCGCACCCAAAATGGCGGCCCACAGCATGACGTCCGTATGGATTTCCGTGGTCTCGCCGAAGCGCCGGATGGCTTCGATCATGATCACCACGGCGATGACTATGAGGATCAGAGCGTTGGCCAGAGCAGCCAAGACCTCGGCCCGCTGGTATCCATAGGTCCGCTGGTCGCTCGCCGGACGGGTAGCGATCCACGCCGCCATGAGGGCTATGAAGACACCAGCGGCGTCGGAGAGCATGTGGCCCGCATCGGCCAGCAAGGCCAAGGAACCGGACACGACGGCGCCAACCACCTGGATGCCCACCACCCCTAAGGTGATGGCCAGGACGGCGATAAGCCGCTTCCGATGCTTGCCGGTTGCTGTGACTCCGTGGGAGTGGTTGTGGTCGTGCCCCATGCCTCTAAGGCTAGCCCCAGCCGAGCTCATGCAGGCGGTCGTCATCTATCCCGAAATGGTGAGCTATCTCATGCACCACGGTGATGGCCACCTCATCAATAACCTCCTGGCGGGTGCTGCAGATGTTCAGGATGGGTTGACGGAAGATGGTGATCCGGTCCGGGAGGGAGCCTGCCTCCCACCAGGAGTCGCGTTCAGTCAACGGAACGCCCTCGTAGAGGCCCAACAACACGGTGTCTGGATCTTCGCCGGGCTGCGGCGTGTAGTCGTCCTCAATGAAGATCGCCACGTTGTCCATGGCACTGGCCGCTTTGGGCGGAATCAGCTGCAGGGCGTCGCTGACGGCTTCCTCAAAGTCCTCGGGCGACATCTCAAAAGGACCCGAAAAATGGCCTTCATCACCAGGCCTGTTTTCGACAGGACTGTGTACTTTTTCGACAGGACTGTGCACTGTGTTCCGTTCCCGGAGCGGCGAGTCCCGGAGCGGTGAGGAGGGGCGCTCGCCGTCGGGAACTATGGGCAGGCCGGGAGGAAGATTCGCGGGCATGATTCGACTTTAGTCCGCCAACGCAGCAATGGCTCCGTGCGTGATGGGAGATACTGAACTCAATCCTCCTTTCGACAGACACAGGAACCGCATGACCGGCACCGCTTCCCTCACACCTGAGCCCCTCGACGTCGTTGTTGTGGGTGAGGCCTTGATCGACATCGTCCAGTCGACGGACGGGCAGAAGGAGTACCCCGGCGGTTCGCCGGCGAATGTTTCCTATGGCCTTGGACTGTTGGACGTGAAAACGGGCCTGCTGACAGCCATTGGCCGCGACGCGCGGGGTGATGCCATCGCTGCGCACCTGCAAAAAGCGGGTGTGGTGTTGTTGCCCGGATCCATGTCCGCAGGGAAGACCGCGACGGCGACAGCCCGGATAACCGCCGATGGCTCCGCGGATTACACCTTCGATATCGACTGGGCGCTGGCTCCACTGGCTTTGCCCTACGCGCCCAGAATCCTGCACACAGGGTCCATCGCCACGTTCCTGGAACCCGGCGCAAGCGTGGTCCGGAGCTTGCTGGAGCAGGCCCAAGGCGGATGCATGGTCACCTACGACCCCAACATCCGGCCCGACCTCCTGGGAAGTCACCACGAGGCGCTCTCACTGTTCGAGGAAATCGTGCCCCTGACGGACGTCGTCAAACTCAGCGGCACCGACGCCCGTTGGCTCTACCCCGGCAAGGCGCTTGAGGACACCGCGAACCACCTCCTGGCCCTTGGTACGGGGCTCGCCGTGGTGACCCAAGGGGTCAATGGCTCGCTCATGGCCACCCGGCACATACAGCTCAACGTCCCGGCCGTCCCGGCCACGGTGGCGGACACCATCGGCGCCGGCGACTCCTACACGGCGGCGCTCATCATGGGACTGCTACTGCGCGGCAGCGACGGGATGGCCCCAACCGTGCTGGAGCGGATCGGAACCATTGCCTCCATGGCTGCTTCCATTGCCGTTGGCCGCCCAGGTGCCAACCCGCCCACGCACCGCGAACTTCTGATGGGTATGGCCCGCTAGCTGCGGGGCTGTCGGGGCTGTCTGGTTTGCCGCCGCGTCAATCCGACGCCGATGAGGCAGACTATGCCGCCGATCAATCCCCAAATGGTGGGGATCTCTTGGAGTACCGCCCACGAAATCAAAATGGTGGTGCCCGGGACGAGGTACGTGGTGGCGGCCAGCTTTCCGGCCGAGATCAGGGATAGCGCGTACGCCCATGTGGTGAACGCTATGGCTGTGGGGAAGATGCCCAAATACACCAGGCCCAGCGTCGCGGGGAGCGGTGCCGCTTGGACCTCGGCAATCAGCTGACCTGTCCACGGCAGGCAGCAGATGGCACCCACCATGATCCCGAACCACGTCGCCTGTCCTGCCGTGAACTTCCGGAGCACGGGCTTCTGCAGGATCGCGCTCACCGAGGCGAGTACAGCGGCAAGCAAGCACAACAGCGCACCGGCGACGTCCGCCGTCGAGCGCTGTCCTGAACCCAGCGCAATCATGGCGACGCCGCAGAAGGCCACGCCGCTGCCGATCAACAGCCAGCGCGGGAAGCCCTCCTTGAGGAAGATGCCGGCAAGAATGGCGATGAGGATGGGTGAGACGTTGATCAGCATGGCGCTGGTGCCGGCGTCGAGCATGTGTTCCGCGGCGTTCAGCGCCACGTTATAACCGCCGAACCACATCACCCCGTAAGCAACGATTGGCAACCATTCCCGGCCGCTCGGCCAGACCTTCAAAGTCGGCAGCACCACGATTCCAAGGACGACGGCGGCAACCGCCAACCGTCCCAGCGTCAAGGAACCGGGGGAGAAGCTGGGGCCGACTGCCCGGATGCCCACGAAGGCCGACGCCCACAGGACCACTGTGATGATGACGGCCGCGATGCCGAGTTTGCTGATGGCTGCGCCCGGCGCGGGGGTGATGCGCGGGGTCGAGCCCGGGGAAGGCTGGCCGGGTTCGGCCGGGGTGGTGGTTGTCATAGGGCAAATGTATCCGGCATGCAGCGGGGGCGGCTGGCGGTTTTCGGACGCGTCAGGACAAGATCCTGCCAATGTTGGGCTGCAGCCGCCGGGGCGTCCGCCGAGGGGTGAGCTCCCGACCCTTTGGGTGCTTCTTTCCCTTGAGATCCCGCCCCTCGGCGGTGACCGGATTTGTGGTCCGGGACACTGCGCAAACCTCGATTTGGGAATATCGCCATCTATGCTCTAAAGTTTTAGAGTCCAGTTCGGACGAGCGAGACACGGAAAGAACGCGTAAAGCGTCCCTTTTCTTTGCGAAATCCGAATTGAGTTCAGGCCCCCATCGTCTAGCGGCCTAGGACACCGCCCTTTCACGGCGGCGGCACGGGTTCGAATCCCGTTGGGGGTACGCAAGGAAGTGGTAAACCGGATGAAAAAAGTCTGGTAAGCTAGAAGCCTTGAAAAAAACGCGGTAGAGATACTGCAAACGCAAGGCCCTGTAGCGCAGTTGGTTAGCGCGCCGCCCTGTCACGGCGGAGGTCGCGGGTTCAAGTCCCGTCAGGGTCGCTCTGAGCGCCGAAGAAATTCGGTTCTCAAGGTGACATGTCACCTAGGCTCTGTAGCTCAGTTGGTAGAGCGTTCGACTGAAAATCGAAAGGTCACCGGATCGACGCCGGTCGGAGCCACCACTGGGAAGCATCAGTTCTTCGGAACTGGTGCTTTTCTTCTTTAATGCGGTTGGCGCGACGATTCCCGGGGCTCAGCTGTAGTTGGTGGCCAAGCAAGTCATGCTCAGGACCAAGGGCGATCATGATCGTCGGTGCCGTGTCGAAGCGAGGGTATGGCGGGCTCAGTTCCGACAGCCCGCCACGTCCCAACCAGGCCACTATGCCCAGGATTGATCCCGGTTGATGCATGCGCCATCTATCTGAATTGAGGTCACCCGGTTCTTCATACCCATTGAAGCCAAATTGACGCGTTCTCCCCCGTAAGTAGCCCATGCCTCGCCAGTGCAGTTGGCTCCGTCGTAGATGTTGGCTCCGCCTGGGGTGTTGTTGATGAGTGACGCGGCATTGTTGTTGACTTGAACTCCCCAGCCGTTCGCGCCAACTGGGCCATCGGTGAAGAGTTCGTTGCTCAGGCTGGCATCACTGTAGACGAAGTCGGCCCGTGCCCCTTCAAAGTTGCTGTTGAAGTAGAGGCACACACGGTTTGCCGGGCAGGCTTTGCCCGTACCCGAGGCGGTAGCCGCAGGTGCCCCCGCCAGCAGTGACGTTGCTGCGAAGCCAAGCAGAGCGCCGGCACTTGCGATCTTTGAGGCGAGTTTCATGGTTTTGCTCCTTTATCGGGGATGTAGTTGACCGTCCGGTTTCGCCGAACCTTGTTTGCGTATCCTCGCGCACGGCTGAGGCATTCGCGATGGGGTGAACTACCCCGATGACAGATCACCGCTGATGTGTGGGGCCAGCAAATTCCGAGGGGCGGCTGCCTTACCTGGGGGTCACAGCCACTGGAGATGGTCTGTTCAAGGGCTTCATCCGTGTCTGGCTGATGGAGTTGGCATGTAGACGTGTGAGGACTGGGCCTAGCCGGGATCCGTGCCGGGGCAGCCCCAGGAGTTGGGGTTTTCTTGGCAGGTGTCGGCGACGAGTGCTTTTTCTGTTTTCCAGACGTGGATGGTTTTGGTGGGTGTGGTGATGTCGAGGGTGCCGTTGATGGGTAGTGGTGGGCCGTTGTTGACGGAGTAGGTGCCGGTGAAGCTGGTGGTGATGGTTGCTGGGTAGTTGCCGGTGTTGGTGTAGATGTGGCTGGTGCGGGTTTGGTTGGTGAGCCATTCGGTTTCGGGGATGGGGTAGCCGGCGGCGGGTGTTGGGCCGAGGGTGGTGCCGTCTCCGAAGCTGTAGCTGTAGTTGGTGGGTGTGGCGGTGAGGTGGACTTTTTGGCCGAGGATGGTGAGGTCGAAGGTTTGTTCGTTGGTGGTGGTGTAGAAGTTGGTGGGTCCGCCTTTGAGGGTGTGGGGGAAGGGTTGGGCTTCGAGGGTTCCGGGGTTGATGGGTAGTTGTCGGAAGTCGTTGAGGATTCGGGCGGCGATGTTGGCCAGGACGTTTTCGGGTTGGGGGTCGTAGAGGCAGGTGGGTCCGCTGACTGGGATCCAGTCTGTCCAGCCGGGGTTGGTGATTGCTTTGGGGGCTTCTTTCCAAATGACTGGTGTGCCTTCGTCGCCGCCGGTTGTGGTGGCGGGGCATTCGAGGGCGTCGCAGCCGGGGTCCTTGGTGTCGGGTCCGTCGGCCCGGCAGTGGGTATCGGCCATGTACTGATTCGGGTCGTCAGCTGCTGTTGCTAAGGACCCAGTTGTTGGCTCAGCCTTACCGGTCAGGGGATTGAATATGAACGTGGCCCCGACTTCTATCTGCCGTTCACGCCTGTCCGCGGTCACGCGTGACTCGTCGGCGTGGGCGGCAACGGGCGAGGACATGAACAGCAACACGACGAGAATCAAGAGGCCGACACGGGAAACGAATATCCGCATGGCTAACCTACGATCGATCCATAGTCGGTGACCCGCCAAGCGCCATCCGTGTACTTAGCGAAGACGGCGTCGGCGGTATTCGTTGCGGCGGAGTCTTTCTGGCCCTTGGTGCCGCCAGCATCGAAGTATTGGATTGCTTCCTGAATCACTTGCACCTTAGCTGAATAGGTGCCAGTCGCAGGGCTGTTCCATATGACTTCTATTACTGGGGTCGTGAGTTTACCGCCGGCTATCCATCTACCGTCAATGTAATTGAGGTTCACGGACTCTTCATGCGCAATGGCAACTGGTATCTCTGCGTTGGTAAGTAGCTTCCACAGGGCTAGATCGCCTGTCTCTATGGCGTAAGAGTATGTCGCGTACCAGTACCCAATAAACGCCTCCAGCCCGGCCTTTGAGTTCTCCTTCGCCAGCTCCGGCATCACGGGAACGGGCACGTTCTGCGCCTTCCCTTGTGCATCGGCGGGTTTGTACACGGCAGGCACTGACGCAGTGGCCGTGCTCCCTGACGGAGCAAGGGGAGTGGCAGCGCTCAAGGTGGGTGTCGCCGTCGTCGAGCCTGTTTGGGAGGCGGGGCTGCTCGGTGCCGAGCCGCCTTGGCAGCCGCTGAGAAGCATCGCGACTGCAAGAGCCGCCACCGCCAGCCGGGCGCGAACAACAGGTAAGGACAAGAACGTTTGGCGTGGCATGACGGGGCTCCCCAGCAGCGGTTTTGGGTGATGTGTGCGCCAGCCTAGGCGGGGCGGACAGGCGCCTCCCAGCCGGAAATTCGCGCTTGTGGATAACTTGCCTATGGCCTCCGCAACGTCTCCGACGTATTCTTGCCTCGCCGGCTTGTCATCGCACGCATCTTATTGGGGGAAATATGTTTACGTTCGAACGCCAACGCTTGTCCACATCCGGGCGTCTGCTTGTGGCGGCAATGCTCACGGGCATGGTGACCCTTAGTGCCTGCTCTTCTCCGGCGCCTGTCGCGGAGACGACGCCCACTGCGGCGCAGGCCTCTGAGGCGCCCGCCGCGCAGGTGTCCGCAAGCGCCGGCTCAAGCGCAGACCCCGCTGCATCCACGGGAACCGGCGGTGTCTACGGCGAGTTCACCTCCATGTCCGAGGCGTGTCTTTCGGTGAGCGCCACCATGCTGAGCGTCACCATCCTTCCGCTGGCGGCAATGGCGGGCGGAAAAGCTGAAGACATCGACAAGGCAAAGCAGGAGTTGTCCCAGATGGAGGGCAAAGTGCCCGCAGAACTGAAGCCTGCGTTCGAGAAACTCCGCACCTTCACGGAGTCCGCCGGCTCGGACTTCAGCAAATACGGCGACGGGCAGTTCGAGGAACTTATGAAGCCCATCCAGGACTGGACCGAGAAGAACTGCAAGTAGCCGACGCCGGGCGCGTTCCCTTCCCTCCGACGCTTCGCCCAAAGCGTCGGAGCTAGACGCTAGGGTGGTACTCAAGAGAAGGGGAGTGCTCCATGGAAGACCAGAATGTGCAGCTTGATCCCGTGCCCGGGGACGAAATCCCTGGTATCGGACGCACCATCATCTCCGAGGCGGCCGTCGCCAAAGTTGCGGGCATCGCTGCCCGCACAGTGCCCGGCGTCTACTCCTTGGGTTCCGCTCCGTCCCGTGCGCTGGGTGCTATCCGCGACGCCGTCGGCAGCTCGGACCATGCAGCAGGCGTCCGTGCCGAGGTCGGGGAGACCCAAGTGGCAGTGGACATCACCTTGGTTGCGCTCTACGGGCATCCCCTGCACGGGGTCGCCAACCAGGTCCGGGCTGCTGTTTACCGCGCCGTGGAGGAACTGGTTGGTCTTCAAGTGATTGAGGTCAATATCGAAATTACGGATGTCTTCATTGCACCGCCGGCCAAACCCGCCGGAAGCAAGGCAGTAGTAGTGGAAAGGGAGGCACTTCAATGAGCATGACCGTGGTGGGAATCGCTATCGGCGCTTTCGTGGCTTTCATGTCCTTCTCGTTTGGCCTCTGGGGCTTCCTGATATCCCTGCTGTTCATGGGCATAGGCGCACTGCTTGGCCGCGCTGCTGAGGGCAAGCTGGATCTTCGCAGTGTGCTGGACGCCATTACGGGCCGGCGCTCTTCGTCATGAGCGTGGCTGAGGCTGTGGAGTACACCACCAGCCTGGCCGGCCATAACCGGATCAGTACCCAGGCATTGACATCGTTGGCCCGGGCCGCCGCATCGCAGGCGCTCGGTGTTGACGCCAGCGACATCCGCGCTGATTGGGCGGACGACGACGGCCTGTTGGCTTTGTCCATCGTGGCACCTATCAGCGTCCCGTCTTTGACCGAGGTGCTGCGTGATCCGCAGCGGGTGCAAGGCTTCGGGGGCTCCATCTGGGATCGCGCAGTGGCGGCCAAGGCCTTCGTTCTTGAAACCGTGACCCAGCTCAGTGGATCCCAGCTCAGCAGGGTGGACATCAGGATCAGCGGAGCGCACGTCACTGAGGGAGGCCGCGTCCAGTGACCCAGGATCAGGAAACACAGCAAGTGAACGCAGTGACCTCGAACGCCGGAAGCAGCCCGGTGGCCGGGGAAGACCCGAGCATGAGCCGTATCCTGCGCCGTGAGACGCATTCGTCCCGCGCGGGTGCGTCCGTGATCGCGGCCGTCCTGGTGATAGTTCTTTGCGCCTACGCCTTGCTCGAAGCAGGAGTCCGCGCCATCGGGCAGCCGCCGTGGATTATTGATCCCACCACGGCCGCGGAGCGCATCATCGCCCTTCCGGAGGGCATCTCACCACTGTTGCTTGGCGCGAGTGGCGCCGTCATCGCCATGGTGGGACTTTTCTTCCTGCTGCACGCTGTCCTGCCGGGCAGGCGTGCCCGCCACTTGCTACGGGACCCGCGCACCGCCGTCGTGGTTGATGACGAGGTCCTGGCCTCGGCGCTGGCACGTCGTGCGCGAACGGCCGCGAACGTCACCCAGGAACAGGTGATGGTTGTTGTCTCGCGGCAATTGGTGGTGGTTAATGTGCGGCCCACCTCAGGCAGCCGTGTCAGTGAAGAATCCGTCCTGGCGGCGGTGCAGGCCGAACTTGAGGACATGTCGCCGGTGCCGATGCCCGCTGTCAGGATCAACGTGGCGTCGTCGGGGGTGATCGGAGCGTGAACGGAACACCACGGGCCCTCAACCGAATACTGCTCTTCATTATTGGTGCGAAACTGCTGGCCGTCGGACTGCTTCTGGTGCTGTTGGCCACCGTGCCGGCAGTGGCCACCTGGTGGCATGGTTGGTCGGCTTCGGTGTGGGCTGGCGCTGAAAATGCCTTCCGGCAGACGCACCTTCCCGGGCGCGAAGAGAGCTGGCTGTGGATTGTGGCCGGCGTTGTTTTGGTGGCCGTCATCATTGCGATGATCGCTTGGTTGTCCCAACAGGGCAAAGGCCGGGCCAACCTTCTGGTGGCGAGCGACGACGACAGCGCCGTGGACGGCGAAGTCCGGATCGGCGGTGGGGTGGCCGAGCAGGCGCTCAGGGCCGCCTTGTCCGAGAGGACAGACCTCGCCGGCGCTTCTGTTGCCACCCTTGAAGTGAAAGGCCAGCCGGGGTTGCGTATTCGCATCCAGCCACGGCATGGTGTGGCGCCGCACGTCCTTGCTGCAGAAGTTTCTCAGTTGGTTGAAGCGTTGGACCTTGTGATCGGGCAGAAGACTCCAGTGTTGGTGCATATGGTTTCCGGCGCCCGGGCAAGATTTACCAAGGCTGAGAGGGTCCGCTGACACGTCCACCCGATAACCAGATCCACCGTCACAGAGGAGAGCACTATGAGTGAAGAGACCACAGGAGCCGAAGCGGTAAACGACGCGGCAGGGAACGCGAAGGACGGCGCAGGCGAAGCCTTGGAGAATGCCAAGGAATTCGCAGGCGAGGCAGTTGAGAACGTCAAGGAATTCGCTGGGGATGCCGCTGAGAACGTCAAGGAATTCGCTGGCGAGGCTGCCGAAAACGTCAAAGAATTCTTCTCGGGAGACGTCGGAGAAAATGCCAAGGAGTTGGCGGGCGACGTCGCGGAGAAATCGAAAGAAATCGCCGGCGACGTAGCTGAGAACGTCAAGGGCCTGGGCTCGAAGATCGCAGGGATGTTCAAGGGCGAGAAGTAGTCGTCCTTTACCGCAAACAACGGGATGGCAGCTCACGGCAGTGCGGACTACCGCGCCACCGGGGCTGCCATTCCGTTCTCTGTAGCGGGTAGCCTGAATCCCATAACGAAGGACAGGAGGCCGCGGTGGCTGGAACCACACTGGCTAAAACGACGGCGGCTGAACACCTTGCGCTTGAGGCGACGGTGTCCGGTCTCATGGCAGAACTGGCTGCATTGGAAGAACCCCGTGCCCGCGAAGTGAACCAGAGACACGGTGATGACCACGGGGTAAACCTCGGCAAGCTGCGTGCCATCGCGAAGCGGTTGAAGACCCAGCAGGATCTCTCCCGTGGGCTGTGGGACACCGGCGATACTGCGGCCAGGTTGTTGGCTCTCTTGATCTGCCGGCCCAAGGCGTTTGGGCGGGATGAGCTGGACGGCATGTTGCGCGGGGCGCGGACCCCCAAAGTGCAGGACTGGCTGGTGAATTACGTCGTCAAGAAGAGCCCGCACTCCGAAGACCTGCGGCTGGCTTGGTTCTCCGATCCTGATCCCGTGGTGGCGAGTGCCGGCTGGGCGCTGACCTCCGAGCGTGTCGTCAAGAAGCCCGAAGGCCTGGATCTCGTGCACTTGCTGGACGTTATTGAAAACCACATGAAGGACGCCCCGGACCGGCTTCAGTGGGCCATGAACCACTGTTTGGCGCAGATCGGGATCGAATTCCCGGAGCATCGGGCCAGGGCCTTGGAGATTGGGGAGCGCTTGGAAGTGCTGAAGGACTATCCCACTCCGCCCAACTGCACCTCGCCCTTCGCACCCGACTGGATCAATGAAATGGTGCGGCGTCAGTCAGTGAAGTGAGACCGGTCAGCCTCGGTTGCGGTGCATCATCCGGTAAGTGAGCTCGGCCAGGAGCTCTTCGTCGGACAGATGCGAGGCCCTGGCGATAGGGGCGATGGGAACCGTCACGCGGGGAGGTCCTTGCCGTGATTCGTCCCCGGAGCGCATGTCGTCAGGGGTGATCATTTCCGGGGCGAAGTTCGACTTACCTTTCAGGACCTCCGACACCGAACCTGCCCTCCAACCCAAAGCGTGCTCAAGCTTGCGCTGGTTGATTTCCTGCGTTCGGCGGGTCCCGGATTCCAGTGTGCGGACTGTTTTGATGGCGGTGCCAGCCTGCTTGGCCAACTGAACCTGGCTCAGTCCTTGAGCCAAGCGTTCTTCTTTGATCAGGCGGCCGATAGTTTGCAGTGCTTCAAGTTCATCCACGATTCCTACTTTTCCATAGGCAATAGTAGGCAATCAAATCAGCGCGACAAATGGCGCCTTGTTGAGCCGGGGCTCAAGCGATCGCGCGGTGTCCTGAGGCCCGCCCATCACTAAGAAGCTCAGACTGCTTGGTATCGATGCGGTTACGTTCGGTGTAAGCGCTTGCACTTAGGCAAGCTGAGTGGTTAGTGTGAGCGTCACCACATCAATTGCGCCGCCGAATCTTTGTACTCAGCGAGGAGTCTTTAGCATGAAGAAAACCAAGTACCTGCTACCGGTCGCAGCCGCCGGTGTTCTGGCACTTACCCTTTCCGCCTGTAGCGGAGATAGCGGCGGCGGGGGATCCACCGCCGGCTCGGATGATTGCTCCGCCTACGAAAGCTATGGCAAGCACGACGGCAAAACCGTATCCGTCTACTCCACGATCGTAGACATCGAGGCCACCAACCTCGAGGAATCCTGGAAGCAGTTCGAATCCTGCACCGGCATCACCATCAAGTACGAGGGCAGCAAGGAATTCGAAACCCAGATCGGCGTGCGTGCCCAGTCCGGCACCGCCCCGGACGTTGGCATCTTCCCGCAGCCCGGCCTTCTGGCCACCCAGGCACGGGCCGGTTACCTGAAGCCCGCACCGCAAACCGTTTCCGATCTGGTGGACAAGAACTGGTCCCCGGACTGGAAGAAGTACGGCACAGTGGACGGTAAGTTCTACGCCGCTCCGATGCTCGCCAACGTCAAGGGCTTTGTTTGGTACGCGCCCAAGACCTTCAAGGACAAGGGCTGGGAAGTCCCCAAGACGTGGGACGAAATGATCGATCTGTCCAAGAAGATCGCCGCGGATGACAAGAACATGAAGCCTTGGTGTGCCGGCTTCGAATCCGGTGAAGCTACCGGCTGGCCGGGCACTGACTGGATCGAAGACGTTGTCCTCCGCGCCCACGGCCCCGAGGTCTATGACCAGTGGGTGGCCCATGAGATTCCGTTCAACGACCCCAAGATCGTTGACTCCTTCAACAAGGCCGGCGACATCCTGCTCAACCCGGACATGGTGAACGGCGGCTTCGGTGACGTTCGCTCGATCCTCAGCACCGGTTTCGCCCAGGCCGGCCAGCCCGTCCTCGACGGCACCTGCGCCATGCACCACCAGGCCAACTTCCAGGCAGCCAACTGGCCTGCAGGAACCAACGTGGCTGAAGACGGCGACGTCTGGGCCTTCATCACCCCGCCGATCGACGAAAGCAAGGGCAAGGCAGTCACCGGTGGCGGCGAGATGGTTGGTGCTTACAAGGACACCGCTGAAGTTCAGTCGTTCCTGGCATACCTGGCCAGCGCCGACTTCGCCAACAACCGCGTGAAGCTTGGCGGCGTGGTCAGTGCCAACAAGGGCCTGGACCCCAACAACGCACAGTCTGACCTGGACAAGCTGACCGTCCAGATCCTCCAGGACAAGGAAACAGTGTTCCGCTTCGACGGTTCGGACCTCATGCCGAGTGCGGTTGGCTCCAACTCCTTCTGGAAGGGAATCGTGCAGTGGATCAACGGCACGTCCTCCCAGGATGTTGCCAACAGCATCGAATCCAGCTGGCCTAAGAGCTAACTCCCAAAGTGCTGCCTCCCCTGACTGGAACCCCCAGCCGGGGAGGCAGTGCTTTTCCCGGAACTTAGTGATTCACTCACGCCCCGGAGGTTGGGTATGGAATTTATTGGAGAAAAACTCCTACAAGTAGTGATAGCCCTGGCAATTTTTGCCGCGGTCATCGGCCTCATCATGTTGCTGGTGGACAGGGCACCTAAATCAGTCAAAGACAAAGTCACTGTGGCAGGCTTCCTTGCTCCTGCCGCGATCCTCATGCTCGTGGGTCTGGTCTATCCGGCCATCCGCACGTCAATGCTCGCTTTCACCGATGCAGGTGGAAATGCCAATGGGTTCGATAACTTCGTCTGGATGTTCACGCAGCCCGAGGCCCTGACCACGCTGCGGAACACCGTCATCTGGACAGTCCTGGTGCCCTTGCTGTCCACCAGCTTCGGTCTTGCCTACGCGGTGTTCATCGATAAGGCCCGGGGCGAGAAAGTACTCAAGTCGCTCGTCTTCATGCCGATGGCCATCTCGTTTGTGGGCGCCGGCATCATTTGGAAGCTCGTCTACGACTACCGCGGTCCCAACATCGAGCAGACCGGCGTCATCAACTTCTTCAGGGTCGCCCTCGGAATGGATCCCAAGCAGTTCCTGCTGGATGCCCCGGAAAACACGATCTTCCTCATCATTGTGATGGTCTGGATCCAGACGGGCTTTGCCATGGTGATCCTGTCGGCGGCCATCAAGGGCGTGCCGGTGGAACTCATTGAAGCCGCCCGCCTGGATGGTGCCAACGCATGGCAGCAGTTCCGCAACGTCACTGTTCCCGGGATCCGTGGGGCGCTGGTGGTGGTGCTGACCACCATCACCATCGCCACGCTGAAGGTGTTCGACATCGTGAGAACCATGACCGCTGGAAACTACGACACTTCGGTAGTTGCCAACGAAATGTACACGCAGGCCTTCCGGGCCGGTGAGCCGGGGCGCGGTGCGGCTTTGGCCTTGATCCTGTTCCTGATGGTGCTGCCGATCGTTGTGTACAACGCACGAGTCCTTCGTAAGCAAAGGGAGATCCATTGACAGCCACGCCAGCCCCGAAAGAGGCCTCGAAGGGCGCCGCCCGGCCGCGTCCTGGATCCGATCCCACCGAGGACGCCCAGCCGATGATGCGGCGGGTGAAGACCAAGCTCACGTCCAAGTGGGCAACAGCGGCAGCGATCATCATCGCCGTCGTATGGTCCGTCCCGACGTTCGGCCTCTTTGTTACCTCGTTCCGGCCCGCGGCGAAGCAAGTGGGCCCTCGCTCCGACGGTTGGTGGAATGCATTCACCGACTGGCAGTTCACGTTCAAGAACTACGCGGATGTCCTCACCCCCGCGGGGTCGCAGTCCGCTAACCTCTCGCAGTACTTCGTCAACTCCATTGCGATCGTCATTCCGGTCACCATCTTCGTGCTGGTCCTGGCGTCCATGGCTGCGTACGTTTTTGCGTGGGGGAAGTTCAAGGGCCGCGACGGACTCTTCATTTTCGTCTTTGCCCTGCAGATCATTCCGCTCCAGATGGCACTCATCCCGTTGCTGCAGTTCTTCACGCAGACGCTTCAGCTCCCGGCGGGTTCGTACGCCCAGCTGTGGATTGCCCACACCATGTTCGGCCTTCCGCTGGGCATCTTCCTGCTCCACAACTTCATCTCCGAGATACCCGGTGAAGTCATTGAGGCGGCACGAGTGGATGGCGCCGGGCACAGCACCATCTTCTGGCGGATCATCCTGCCGCTCTCGGTTCCGGCACTCGCCTCGCTGGCGATCTTCCAGTTCCTGTGGGTTTGGAATGACCTGTTGGTGGCCTTGGTGTTCTCCGGTGGAACGGCGGACGTAGCCCCGATTACGCAGCGTTTGGCGGAGATTTCCGGTACCCGCGGTGCAAGGGACTACCTGAACCCGGCGGCGGCATTCGTGTCCATCATTGTTCCGCTTCTGGTGTTCTTCGGATTGCAGCGCTACTTTGTGCGCGGCTTGCTGTCCGGCGGTCTTAAGGGCTAAAGAGGCGCCCTCGGTTGCGCAGCGCATTACGTGGCTGCGTAACCGAGGGCATCAAACCAAGGCTCCACACTTAAGGTGAAGGCGGAGCAACGGCGGCCGGAGAGGGGAGCCTGTGTCAAAAACAACGGGTAGATCCCAACGCGGTGGCCATACCGGCGTCAGCATTGAGGACGTTGCGGCAGCCGCTGGAGTCTCCACGGCCACCGTCTCACGAGCCGTCCGGGGATTGCCCCGGGTGTCTCCCGCCACCCGGGAAAAGATCCTCGAGGTGGCCAGTTCCCTGGGCTACGTTGCGTCGTCGTCGGCGTCCGGCTTGGCGACCGGCCGTACACGCACCATCGGCGTGCTGGCCCCGTTCGTCAGCCGCTGGTTCTTCTCAAAGGCCATTGAGGGCGCGGACCGGGAGCTCCACTCACGCAAGTACAACCTCTCCCTGTTCAACCTGGGCGGTCATGGCAGTAACCGTGAACGCCTTTTCAGTTCAACCATGGTCTACAAGCAGATCGATGCACTCCTGGTTCTCTGTATGTCTTTGACCGAGGAAGAGCTGGAACACCTCCACAAGATCGACATCCCGCTGGTGGTGGTGGGCGGTCACGTTGAGGATTGCGCGTATATCGGCATCAATGATTACGACGCCGCGTCCACCGCAGTGCGGCATCTGCTGGACCTGGGCCACCAAGACATTGCGCTGCTCCATGGTGACGACGAAACGGACCTGAACTTCGACGTCCCTCGCGTGCGTATCCGCGCGTTCCAGGAAGTCATGACCGACGCCGGCCTGGAAGTCCGGCCCGAATGGGACCAGTGGGGCGATTTCACGGTGGCCAGCGGTCAGCAGGCGTTCAACCGGCTCTGGAGCCAGCCCGGCCGCAAACCGACCGCCATCTTCTGCTCTTCGGACGAGATGGCGATGGGCGTCATTTTCGAGGCCGGACGGCATGGCGTCAGAGTGCCGCAGGACCTTTCAGTCATCGGGATCGACGATCACGACTTCTCGTCCTCGCTGGGGCTCACCACCGTGGGGCAGAGACCCGACAACCAGGCAGAGCTAGCCACCAAGATGCTGCTGGATGAGTTGGACGGCAACCCGGGGGCGGTCCATTCAGAAGTGGCCCCCCACAAACTGATTGTGCGCGAGACAACGGCCCCGCCCACCCGAAACTAGGAAGCGCGGGCCAGCTGCCGGATGGGGATCCACCGCGATGCGAGCCTGCGGTAGGCAGCGGCCGCTCCGGTCATGTCACCTTCAGCCAGGCATTCAATGCCGAGCCGGACATCCATGGGGGACTCGTCCGGGTACACCTTGTCAGCCACAGCCCCATAGTCCAGCTCCACCATGGACTGGACGTGGAAAAGTTCCAACCATTCCGTGAGCTGTGTCAGGTCATCCAGCATGTCCAAATCCGGCGCAGCCAACGCCAAATGGGCCACGGCAAACCGGGCCCGGTCCAAGGCTTCCGTGAGCGGTGTCCACACCCGGACGGTCAGAATGCGCCCCTCGGCCTCCACCACGTCCTTTCGGTCCGACTCACTGAAGAGCGAGAACCAGCTGAACGGTATGCCCCACGTCGAGGCGCGGGTGTGTACCCGTTTTGCGGCCTCCCCGGCGTTGATGCGATCAATCCTGGCCTGGTGCTTGTCCCGCTGCGAGACCGGAATGAGGAGATCTGCCAGCGGGCTGTGCACGCCGTCCATGAGCGCATTGGCGGCCAAGCCGGCCCTGATCACCAGTTGGCTGGGGCAGTAAAGCAGCCGTCCGGCGTCGTGGTCTTCTGTTTCCGACGCCGCAGCGTGCCGTCCGGTGGGCACGCGCGTCATGCGGACCAGGTCCGTGTGGCCGGTGGGAAAAGGGTCGCCGCCGGAACGCGTAATGCGTCCCAGGGATGCTTGGAGCTCCGCATTTTCGACGGCGGCCCGGGAACCGTTCCTGGTGCCCTCCGCCACGAGCTGGCGCTGCTGCTCGGGCGGGAACGCCTCAAGGGGCTCGTAAATGCGCAGCGACGAAGAGAACGGCAGACCTGCCTGGCCCCGGTACAGGTTTCCAGTCATATCAACCGCCCTTTCGTCAGTGAGCCTTTACTTAGTCTGCGAGCTCCACAATGACCGGAGCATGGTCCGAAGCGCCTTTGCCTTTGCGTTCCTCGCGGTCAATGGAGGCACCCGTGACCCGTGAGGCAAGTTCCGGGGATGCCAGGCAGAAGTCGATGCGCATTCCTTCTTTCTTGGGGAAGCGCAGTTGTGTGTAGTCCCAGTAGGTGTAGACGCCGGGGCCCGGGGTGTAGGGACGGACGACGTCGGTGAACCCGGCGGCCTCAAACGCATGGAAGGCGGCGCGCTCGGGTTCGCTGACGTGGGTGTAGTTGTTGGTGCGGAACAGTTCGATGTCCCAGACGTCGTCGTCGAACGGGGCGATGTTCCAGTCACCCATGAGGGCGATCTGGGCCTTCGGATCAGCCTTGACCCACTCGGCTGCGTGGCCCTGCAGGACGTCCAGCCATTTGATCTTGTACGGCATGTGCTCGTCGTCCAGCGAGCGGCCGTTGGGAACGTAGAGGCTCCAGATGCGGATGCCGCCGCAGGTGGCGGCAATGGCGCGGGCTTCCTGGGCAGGGTCCTTGCCGGCCTTGCCGAATGCCGGCTGGTCCAGGAAGGTGCGCTGCACATCCTCCAAGCCCACGCGCGAAGCGATGGCTACGCCGTTCCACTGGCTCACACCGAAGTGCGCAACCTCGTAACCCATGCGCTCAAAGAGCTCCCACGGGAAGTTCTCGTCCTTGCACTTGGTCTCCTGGATGGCCAGGACATCACAGTCGCTGCGCTCAAGCCAGGCTTCAACGCGGTCGGCACGGGCGCGGAGGGAGTTCACATTCCAGGTAGCTATCTTCACAGCCTCTAACTTACCGAACTTGGGGCTGAGCGCATCCCATGACGGGTTTTTACCTTGACGAACTAGCGGACGTACAGCGCTGAGGACGATGCCAGCTTGCGGAGCCCGATGCCCGAGGCGATGAGGAGCAAACCGGTCACTATCGCGAATCCGGCCAGCATCCATACCAGGCCCAGGAGGCCCAGGCCCGGGTTCACCAGCACCACAATCCCGAACACCGTGGTGATCAGGCCTGTCAGGAGCCAGATGCCCCAGCTCCGGACGAAGGTCCTCGCAGCAAGTGACAGGATGATTTGGGAAAGGCCCAGGACCAAGGCCCACAATCCGATCAGCACACCGATTGCGGCCGCCATAATTCCCGGCAAAGCAATTGCAACAATGCCTGCCGCGATGGAGATGAGCCCACCCGCTATGGTCCAGCGGGAACGGCCGGCGGGGTCGTAGAAATAGTGGGCCACGCTGGTAATGCCGTCAATGATCGCGAAAACACCGAACATGACAACCACCACTAAAGCGGTGGCGCTTGGCAGAACAAAGATCAACAGGCCAAAAACTATGGATAGGGCTCCCCGGACCAGCAAAGCAGTTCCCGGGCTTTTGAACATTTTGCGATCCGCGGCGTCGTGCATACGGCTCAGCGTAACCAACCACGTGCCTTTACCGCATCCCCTCGCGCCGGATAGCTGTGGCAATTGCTGCGGCACGGGTTTCGACGCCGAGTTTCGCGTAGATGTGGGCGAGGTGTGTTTTGACGGTAGCTTCGGAAATGAAGAGCCGTTTTCCAAGGTCCCGGTTGCTGAGGCCCTCGGTCAGGAGGCTGAGCAGTTCGGCTTCGCGGGGGGTGAGGATCTCGTCCGGATTCCGCAGTTGTTGGAACAGCCGCGACGCCACTGGCGCGCTCATCACGCTTTTCCCCTGCACCGCGCCCCGAACTGCTGCGAAGATCTCTTCCGGGGCGGCGTCCTTGAGTAGATAACCCATGGCTCCGGCGTCCACGGCGCGCACAATGTCGGCGTCGGAATCGTAGGTGGTGAAGACGATGACGGCTTGCTTCGGGTTCCGCTGACGGAGTTGCTTGATGGCTTCGATCCCATCCATTCCGGCGCCCATCGCCAAATCCATGAGGACTACAGCGGGCGAATGCTCCTGAACAGCTTTCAGGGCTTCCTCACCGGAGGACGCTTCCCCGACGACGGCGATGTCAGCTTGGGTGCCCAACAGTGCCTTGAGTCCGCTCCGGACCACGGTATGGTCATCGACGAGGACCACGGAGATGGTGTTCACAGGGCCTCCTTCAGGGCGTTTCCCGGATCGGCAATCCCGGCCAGCGGGAACTGCGCCGCGATGATGGTTCCTTCACCGGGCGAGCTCTCCACAGACAATTCTCCGCCCAACTGTTCAACCCGCTGCCGCATGGCGCGGAGGCCGTATCCTCCGTGAGCCGACGCCGGAGGTACCGCTGCAGGATCAAAGCCGCGGCCGTCGTCGAACACGTCCAAGGTGACCGCGTCCGGGAGGAACCCCAGTGTCACGCTGGCGTGGTCCGCGCGGGCATGCAGTTTGATGTTGGCCACGGCGCTCTGGGTGACGCGGAGCAGGGCGTGCCGCACCTCGGAAGGAAGGACCTGAGGCTCGCCCGTGACGTGGACGCTGACGGTCTCAAAGTACTGCCGCGCCGCGTGTTCCAGTGCCTCGGGGAGCGGCCCCGTCTCAAGGCCTGGCGCGGAGAGTTCGTGCACCAGGCTGCGGGTGTCGGCAAGGTTTCGCCGGAGCAAATCTGTTGCCTTGCGTACGTCGTTGTGGGCGGTGTCGGCTGGCCAGGAGCGCTGGGCCGCCTCGAGGAGGAGCAAGCTGCTGGCAAGGCCCTGGGTGACGGTGTCGTGGATTTCGCGTGAGACGCGCTCGCGTTCGGTGGCAATTCCCGCCTCACGTTGCTTCGCCGCGAGTTGCTCCTGGGCTTGAGTGACGTCGTCGAAAAGTTTGCGCTGCAGTGCCGCGTCGCGCTCAATCTTGTCGTAAATCAGGGTCAGAAGCGCGCCCGCAGCCAGCGGGCCCAGCAGCATGGCGACGTCCGTCCAGCCGCTCATCCGGAAGAGCCCGACGGCGGTAGCGGCCGCCGTCGCGCCTCCCGCCACGTAACCGGCCCACCCGCGGAACGCCGTGCGCGTGAGGAAGAAAATGGCGAAGGAACACCAAGCGAAGCTCGGGGCGACCACCACCAACGCGGCCCACGCTGCCACCAAAGCCACCATCCACGGAATCCAGAGCTGGTGTGCGCGCTGGCCCGGTGGTTGGCGGTGAGCCAGCACCGCTGTCACCGCATACAGCGCGCACACGGCCCCGGCCAAAGCAACGGTCCACACGTTGTCCGCGGGGGAGTGGCGCATGACGTACCGGACTGCGGAGGACACCATGAGGACGGCAAAGCCTGCGTGCACCACGGCATCAATACGGCCATCGAGCCGGGTGCTGGGCTGGTTGCTGGGTTTTTGCCGTAGTTGAGCAGTTGCCATGGGTGGTTCCCGTTCCGGGTATCGGTGGAAGGCGTTCTTTCCATGCTAGATCCCGCGCAGTCATTGGTCTCTCCACCTTTTGGCTGATACCGGTGACGGAAAGGCTGAGCCTGGGAACGGCGCCCGGCCGATGTGGCATGGGACGGTTCGCGAAAGCATGGAGACGTACCCGAAGCTAACTACGAGGAGAACCCTGTGAAGAAGTCCAACAAGATGATCGCCGCCGCCGCTGCCGGAGCATTGTTGCTCACCGGCGGTGTAACTGCCGTGGCAAACGCAGTGTCGCCCGCAGCCGCGCCGGCCGCACCCGTGAAAGTCGCCGCAGAAGTTCAGCCGGCACCGGAGAACGTTGTAGCGCAGAACCGCATCTCCGTGGGCGCCTCCAGCGCAGCCGTCAACGCTGCGCTCGCCAAATGCCAAGCGGACAAGCTGCCGTTCGTCACCGTGGCACTGGTTGACCGTTTCGGCACCGTCCAGGCACTCCTCCGCGGGGACAACGCCGCAGAGCACACCATCGAAGCCGCCAAGCAGAAGGCCTACACGGCAGCTGCATTCGGCGCCCCCACCAGCGAGCTCGCCAAGCGCATCAACGGCAACGGTCCCTCCATCGCCGACCTCCCGGGCACCTTGTTCCTGGCCGGCGGCGTCCCGCTGAAGGTCAACGGCGTTTCCGTTGCCGGGATCGGCGTGGGCGGTGCACCCGACGGCGCACTTGATGAGGCCTGCGCAACCGCCGGTGCCGATGCCTTGGCCGTGGCAGCGAAGTAGCCTGTGAACATGCGGAACGCGCGCGGTTTGGCCCTGGGATCGGCAATTCTTATCGCCGGGTTCGTGGCCGGCTGCGCGCCTTCCAGCCCGGCTTCGACTCAATCAGCCCCCACCTCAGGCGCAGCGTCGACCGCCAGTCCCGTCCCGTCGTCGTCGGCTGTACCGTCCAAAGTCACAGCGCCGCCCACAGTCACAGCGCCGCCCAAACTCTCACCGGAGGCCCAAATCGAAACCGACCGACTCCTGATCCTCGCCGCGAAGGCCAACGACGCTGCGAAGGTACGTGAGCTGATCGCGGCGGGAGGCAACGTGAACGCCAAGGACGACATCCAGGACTCGGCATTCCTTTACGCCGGCGCCGAGGGCTTCAACGAGGTCCTGCAGTTGACGTTGGCGGCCGGGGCGGACGTGCGCAGCATCAACCGGTACGGCGGCACGGCCCTGATCCCGGCGAGCGAGCATGGGCATACGGAAACTGTTCGGATTCTGATCGCAGCTGGTGTGCCCGTGGACCACGTCAACAACCTGGGCTGGACCGCCATGCAGGAAGCCATCCTGCTCAATAACGGCGGACCCAAGCAGCAGGACGTGGTCCGGCAACTGCTCGCGGCCGGAGCCAACCCGGACATCCGCGACCCCCAAGGCCGAACCGCCCTGCAGAACGCGGAGCGGCTCGGATTCACGGAGATCGCGGCCCTGATCCGGTCCCGCTAATCCCAACTAGGTCGCAGTTCAGGTCGTTCTCAGCGCTGGGAACGACCTGATCTGCTACCTACTTGGGTGCTACAGCGCTTCCAGCACGCTCACGTAGTTGGCGATGCCCACGCCGCCCATGTTCTGAACCGCGCCACGGCGGGCCGCGGGCAACTGCATGTCGCCCGCGGTCCCGCTGAGCTGCATCGCGGCGATGACGTGCTGAGACACACCAGTGGCGCCCACGGGGTGGCCCTTCGCCTTGAGTCCGCCGGAGACGTTGACGGGAAGCTTGCCGTCCTTATAGACCCACCCCTCCTGGATGGCTCGCGCACCTTCGCCGCGGGGAGTGAGGCCCATGGCTTCGTACATGATGAGCTCGGCGATGGTGAAGCAGTCGTGCACCTCGGCGAAGTCCAGGCCCTCGATGCCGACGCCCGCCATGCCCAGGGCGCGCTCCCACGATGCCCGGGTGGCCGCAAACTCTGTGGGGTCGCGTTTCTCCGCCGGGAAGAAATCGTTGGCGTGTCCGAAACCAGCCAGGCGCACGGGCGCGGTTGCGCCTCCGGTAGCGGACGTGGAAAGCACGACGGCGGCAGCACCGTCGGAGACCGGCGAACAGTCAGTGCGGCGCAGGGGATCGGCCACCATGGGATTCTTCTCAGAGATGGTGCGGCAGAACTCCACGCCGAAATCCCGATGCATCTGGGCGTACGGGTTGTCCATGCCGTTGCGGTGGTTCTTGGCAGCGATGGAACCCAAGACATCGCCGAGGCCGCCCTCAAAACCCGGGCCGCTGATTGCCGCGCCATATCGCTTCCCGTAGTGCTTGGCTACCTCTGCGAACAGGCCGGTGAACCCGGTGGAGGACGCCTTGCCGGCCATCTCGTACGAAGCACCGAGGAGGGCCGCGCCCACGACGTCCGCGCCGGCGTCGGTCATTTTCTCCGCCCCGATCACCAGGACATTCCGGGCGGTTCCGGCGAGGACGGCTTTGACGCCCTGCTGGAAAGCCGCAGACCCCGAAGCGCAGGCATTCTCAGTGCGCGTTGCGGGAACGTTGGCAAGGTCCGCGGAGAGCTGGAGCGCCAAGGACGACGTGAAGCCCAGCGGCTGCATGCCGGAGTTGAACTGCCCCAGGTAAATCTCGTCAATGTCCTTGGGGTCCAGCCCGGAGTTCTTGATGGCTTCGCCGGCCACCTGGACGATCAACGACTCCAGGGTGTCATCAGTGAGCTTCCCGAACTTGCTGTGGCCCCACCCCGTGAGCAGGATGTCTTTGCCGAACTGATCCTTCAGGCTCATGCGTGTGCTCCTTCAAACGTGTGTTCCTCGGTGGGTTCTTCAGAGGCAAGCGCCACCGCAAACTCAGCCTCGGTCTTGCTGCGGATCTCTTCCACCGTGGCGCCCGGGGCGAGGCGGGTCAGTAGCAGCCGCGTGCCGCCGTCGTGCGTTTCTTCGATGTCGAAAACCGCCAGGTCCGTGATGATCCGGTCAACGCACTTGAGCCCCGTGAGCGGGAGCGTGCATTCGGTGACGATCTTCGCCGAACCATCCTTGGCGTTGTGCTCGGTGAGGACCACCACCCGCGGTGTCCCGGCCACCAAATCCATGGCCCCACCCATGCCCTTGACCATCTTGCCGGGGATGGTCCAATTGGCCAGGTCCCCGGAGCCGGACACCTGCATGGCACCCAGGATGGCCACTTTCACATGCCCGCCGCGGATCATGCCGAATGAGGTAGCGGAGTCGAAAATGCTCCCGCCGGGAGTGATGGTAACGGTCTGCTTGCCTGCGTTGATAAGGTCCGCGTCTTCCTCGCCCTCATAGGGGAACGGGCCCATTCCGAGCAGGCCATTCTCGCTCTGGAGGACCACCCGCACGCCGTCGGGCAGGTTGTTGGCCACCAGCGTGGGGATGCCGATGCCGAGGTTGACGTAGTCGCCGTCGTTGAGTTCTTCGGCCGCGATGGCGGCCATGGTGTCACGTGTCCATGCCATGGTGATGTGCTCCTTGTTCGTTAGACCGTGAGTGCTTCGGGGCGCCGTGCTTCAGCGCGCTGCCGGACTGTGCGCTGTTCGATATCCTTGACCCGGTCCGTCGCCTGAACCAGCCGCTGCACGTACACGCCAGGGGTGACGATGTGGTTGGGATCCAGCTCGCCCGGCTGCACAATGACCTCGGCCTCGGCGATGGTTACTGCGCCTGCAGTAGCCACCACCGGGTTGAAGTTCCGGGCCGTGTAGCGGTAGATCAGGTTGCCGTCGGTATCGGCGGTGTGGGCATGGACCAGGGCGACGTCGGCGGTGATGGCGCGCTCGCGGACGTACGTCACGCCGTCGAACTCTTCCAGCGGCTTGCCTTCGGCAACCAACGTGCCCACCCCCGTGCGGGTGTAGAACGCGGGGATGCCGGCGCCGCCGGCCCGGAGACGTTCGGCGAGCGTGCCCTGCGGCGTGAACTCGACCTCCAACTGGCCGGCGAGGTACTGCTCGGCGAAGAGCTTGTTCTCGCCCACGTAGGAAGCGATGACCTTGCGAACCTGACCCGCCTCAATCAGGACGCCAAGACCCTTGCCGTCCACGCCCATGTTGTTGGACACGATGGTGAGGTCCTTGGCGCCCGATTCCCGGACGGCGTCTATGAGGTCTGCGGGGATGCCGCTCAGGCCAAAACCGCCGACGGCGATGGTGAGGCCGTCGGCCATCAGGTCATGGAGCGCTTGGGCTGCGCTGTGTTGGATCTTGGCCATGCTGTGCTCCTCTTTGAGTCTGTATCCACTTTGTGGACTGCGTTGTCTCTTGAGGTCGAGCCTAGGTTTCGTCTGGTGAGGCAGTCAACGGCCGGGAGGTCTAGCTACTCAGGGTGTGGACGGTAGGATGAGAGCTGTCCATATTGTGGATGAAATCTTTGCTGGAGGATGCTGTGGTTGTTCAGGGAGCGCAAGTGGTAGGCCGGGTGGCCCTGCTGCTTCGGCTGGTGGGACGCAAGCCCGAAGGAACCTCTCTGGCGGGTTTGGTGCGGGAGTCCGGCCTGACCCGGCCCACGGTGCACCGGCTGCTGACGTCTCTGGCTGCGGAGGGTTTGCTGGAACATGACTCCGCCTCCGGGAAGTGGGTCTTGGGACCGGAAATCTTCCTGCTGGGCTCGGTGGCTGCTGCACGGTTCCCCATGGAGGACATCGCCAGGCCTTCGCTGCGCAGGTTGGCAGCCGAAACGGGGGAGAGTGCATTCTTCTCCATCCGCCGTGGCAACGAGACAGTGTGCGTTCTGCGCGAGGAAGGCTCGTTTCCGGTGCGGTCCTTCGTGCTGCATGAAGGCGTGCGTTTCCCGTTGGGAGTGGCATCTGCCGGAACAGCCATCATGGCTTTCCTGCCTCCCGAAGAACGGGAACTCCTGTTGGAGGACTGGCCAGCGCATGCCGGGGAGTTCGCCGTGGGTCATCCCGCAGAGGTGGTGCGGGGAAATCTGGAACAGACCCGGCTCACTGGATACTCCGTCAATCCCGGGCTGATCCTTGAGGGCAGCTGGGGGATGGGCGCCGCCGTCTTCGACCAACAGGGACGGCCCGCGTGGGCTCTCTCCCTGACGGGAATTGAACCCAGATTCCGCCCGGACCGCCAGGAGTTCCTCGGCAAGATGCTGCTCGAGGAAGCGCACCGAATGACGGCGCGGTTACAAGGCCCCCAACCCAACTGAGTCGCAGATCAGGTCGTTCCCAGCGCTGAGAACGACCTGAGCTGCTACCTAGTTGGGGGAGCGGAGGTCCAGGCGCATCAGCACTCTCGGGAAACCATTGAGGACCGACGTCGTCCCGGTCACCTTCGTGAAGCCCGCCTTCTCGAACAATCTGCGGGTGCCAACGTACGCCATGGTCAGGTCCACTTTGGCGCCCTTATTGTCCACGGGATACCCCTCAATGGCGGGCGCTCCGTGGCTCTTCGCGAAGTCGATGGCCCCGCGCAGGAGTTCGTGGGAGATACCCTTCCCGCGATGCCCGGGCCGCACCCGGATGCACCAGACCGACCAGACGTTGCTCTCATCCACCTGAGGAATCTTGCGGTTCTTTGCGAACGTGGTGTCCGCGCGAGGGTGAACCGCTGCCCACCCCACCACGTCGTCGCCATCGTAGGCTAAAACGCCCGGCGGAGGGTCCTCGGCCACCAGCTTCTTCACGAACTTTCCGCGTTCCTGTTGTTGGAGCTCCTGGTTCAGCTTGGACGGAATCCTGTAACTCAGGCACCAGCACACGTTGGAATCGGGATTCTTGGGCCCCACCATGGTCTTCACGTCATCGAACACCGTTGCGGGGCGGACCTCGATAGCCATGCGGCCATCCTGTCATCGGGGCTGGACGCAGGCAACGGTTCGGAGCGTACTGCCAGGGATTCCCGGGTTTAAAAAACTTTTTCAATCCGGACCCATCCACCCCGTCCCAGCCTCCGAATAGCTGGTGAGACACAAACCGCAGGTGAAGCAAAAGCAGCACCCGCAGCCCGTGTCCCGCCACCCAATGGATCCAACGCCCTGGTTCCAAAAACAAGGAGAATGACATGTTGTCCACAAAGCGCCCCGCCCTCGCCTTCGTTGGCCTCACTGCAGCCGCCCTTCTCGGACTTACGGCCTGTGGTGGTTCAAGCACCACCAGCACCCCGGCAGCTTCCTCAGCTGCTCCGGAAACCTCCATGGCGGCACCGTCGCCGTCCTCCTCCCCCATGAGCAGCGCAGCCATGGATCCGGCCGCTAACCTCGTGGGCCCCGGCTGCGCCGGTTACGCCGCACAGGTTCCTGACGGTGCCGGTTCGGTAGCCGGCATGGCGCTGGATCCGGTAGCCGTGGCAGCATCGAACAACCCGCTGCTCAAGACCCTGACCGCCGCTGTTTCCGGCAAGCTCAACCCCAAGGTTGACCTTGTTTCCACCCTGAACGGCAGCGAATTCACGGTCTTCGCACCGGTTGACGACGCTTTCGCGAAGATCGACCCCGCAACAATCGAGACGCTCAAGACGGACGATGCCCTGCTGAGCAAAATTCTCACCTACCACGTAGTCCCCGGTCAGCTGACCCCGGACCAGATCGTCGGCACCCACAAGACTGTCCAGGGTGGCGAAGTGACGGTTGCCGGCACCAAGGATGCCCTCACGGTTGACGGAGCTTCCAACGTGATCTGCGGTGGCGTAAAGACCGCCAACGCCACGGTTTACCTGATCGACTCGGTGCTGATGCCCAAATAAGCCCTCGGCTTTGGCAGTAGCAACAACACAGCAGTAGACACAACACAGCAGGCGCCGGAATCCGGCGCCTGCTGTGTTGTGTGGTGCTGTTAGCGGCCGAAGTCGCTGTCGACGTAGGAACCGGCCCTGTTGTGGTCCGATCCGCAGGGGCAGTGGTCAACCTCAATCCGGACGGTCACGGGCTTGGATGAGTCCAAGGTAAGGGTCACATCTTGGGCAGACGAAGTGGGCATGGTGGACCTTCCTGATGAGTAAACGGGTGTTGGCGAAAGCCGGGCTATTTGTCGTCGGATTCCAGCTGGGGTTTGCCCACCAGAGGGATGGTTCCGGTGGGTGTTGCCCCGGCGCAATCGGAATCCGTGCACTTTTCAGCGCAGTCGTGCCGGGTGACGAGGTCGAACTGAACGCCGCCGTGTTGCTCAACGCCTGTGCGAATGGCCCGTTCCACCACTGAGGTGGCCAAGCGTTTGTGCAATTGCAGGGGATCCCGGCGAAGGTCCTTGACCAAGGCGAAACAGAGCAGCAGCATGACGATCACAAAGGGCAGGGCAGCCACGATTGTCACTCGTTGCAGGCCGGACAACGCTTCCGATGGTTTGTCGCCGCCGGCAAGCAGCATGACAGCTGCCACTGCGCCGGTGAGGCTTCCCCAGAAAATGACCACTCCTCGACGCGGGTGCTCCGCGCCGTTGGAGCTGAGGGATCCCATCACGATGGAGGCTGCGTCGGCACCGGTGACGAAGAAGATCGCCACCAGGACCATGGCAAGCACAATGACGGCTGCGGTAGCCCAGCCAGGCATGCCCAGGTTCTTTATGAGGTCGAAGAGGGCGCCATCGAAGTTGATGGAGGGTGCGCCGTCCACCATGGTCACAAGCCCTGGAGTTCCGGCTTTGTCCGCTTCTTGCTGAACGTGGAATGCAGCGCCGCCGAAGATGCCGAACCAGATCACGCTGACCACGCTGGGCACCAGAAGCACGCCGGTGACGAACTGGCGGATGGTGCGGCCACGGCTGATGCGGGCGATGAACATTCCTACGAAGGGCGTCCAGGAGATCCACCAAGCCCAGTAGAAGATCGTCCAGCTGGTCATCCAGCTGCGCAGGGAGTCATCTCCCACGGCTTCGGTTCGTGAGGCCATTTCCGCCACATCACGGGCGTAGTCACCCACGGCCGAGGGGATCAGGTTGAGGATGAACAGGGTGGGGCCAGCTACGAACACAATGAGGGCCAGGACAACTGCCAACACCATGTTGATGTTGGACAGCCACTGGATGCCGCGGCTGATGCCGGAAACAGCTGATGCCACGAAGCAGAAGGTCAGGATCGCTACGATGACCACCAGCACGGGAGTGCCGATCTCACCCAGCCACCCGTTGGACGTCATGCCGCTGCCGATCTGCAGGGCACCGAGGCCCAGCGAGGCGGCGGTTCCGAAGAGCGTGGCGAAGATGGCCAGGATGTTGATGAACTTGCCCAGCGGCCCTTCCACCATGCGGATGCCAAAGAGTGAGGTGAAGGCCGCGGAAACCAGTTGCTTCCGGCCCAGACGGTAGGTGCCGTAGGCCATGGCGATGCCGACTACTGCGTACATGGCCCAGGGGTGCAGGGTCCAGTGGAAGATGGACGTGGCCATGGCAGTCTGGATGGCTGCCGGTGTGCGGCCATCCACTGTTCCCGGCGGCGGCGAGATGTAGTGGTAAAGAGGTTCGGCCACGCCGTAGAACATGAGGCCAATGCCCATGCCGGCGGCGAACATCATGGCCACCCAGGAGACAGTCCGGAACTCTGGCTTCTCGCCGTCCTTGCCCAGTGGGATGTTGCCGAATTTGCCGAGGGCAAGCCACAGGACGAAAACGACGAACAATGAGGCGAGGACCATGAAGAGCCAGCCGGTGTACTCCATGACCCAGTTCAGGGCACCTTTGGAAGTATCGGAGAGGCTGTCGCGTCCCACAAAGCCCCAGACCACGAAGGCGACGGCGATGGCGCCCGTGATCCCGAAGGTGACTTTGTCGAGGGTAAGTTTGCGGTTCCGGCGGGCCGATACGGCCTGCTCGGTCTTGGCGTGGCGCAGTTCTTCCATGATCTGTTCGTGTTCTACAGAATCGGAAAGGGGCTCTGCGCCTCCACCCTCGGCGTTGAGGGCTGCCAGGTTGGTGTCGTCGGGGGAGACCCTGATGACTGCTTCAGGGTTCTCCGCGCGGGCGGGGTTGGTTGGGCTGGCTGCAGCCGGGGTGCCTGCCGCGGGATCGTTGGCAGGTAACTCCTCGGGTGTCAGCGGTTTTGTGTCACTGTGTGTAGCCATGAGCGGGTCCTTTGCTCGGCGTGTCATGAGCCTGCATTTCTACGAGGCCTTGGTGAATGGTGCGCGGTCACGGAGCGGGCAGGCGGTAGGGATGATGCACCTCTTCTGGTTCGTTGGACGGGGTGGTCGAATCGTCGGTGTGTGCTCTGAAGGCGTGTTCCGCAGGAATCAACAACATCCGCGCTATGCAACAGAGTGCGCTCCGTCACATCCAAAGTCAAGGGATTTATGCTCTTTAACAGCAGATTGATATATCAATTGGCTGAAAGTGAAACGTTGCGTATCATGGAGCGGGTTGCGCATAGCGCGTCCATGAAGAGGCGGCAGAAGACAGCGAATGCCCTCCCGATGGTGAGGGAGCGGTAGCTACCGCTGCCTGTAACCCATGCGGGCACTGATGCTCAGCCCGGCCTCCCGTAGGCCATCGATGAGCCCTGGCTGTTCCTCGGGTGAAAAGCGGAACGCCGGGCCGGAAATGCTGACGGCGGCAATAACGCTGCCCGCGTGGTTGTAGATGGGCACAGCAACGGCTGTGAGGCCGATTTCAAACTCTTCGTGGACGGTGGCGTAGCCGTTGCGGGCCACGTCAAGCAGTTGCTTTTCCAGCTCCCCGCGGTTTGTCACTGTCCGTGGCGTGCGGGCAGGCAAACCCACTGCCTTGAAGACCTGGGTTCTTTCATCGGCGGTCAAAGCGGCAAGGAGGACCTTGCCGCTGGAGGTGGCGTGCAGCGGCGTCAAACTCCCCACCCAGTCGTAGGTGGCCAGCGTTGAGGGCCCCATCGCCTGGTCCACGTTGACGGCGTAGTTGGACCGCAGGACGGCCAGGTTGACGGTTTCTTTGTACTCGGCTGCCAATGTTTCAAGAACTTCACGAGCCTCATGCACCACACTGAGCCTGCCAGGTATGGACGATGCGAGGCGGAGGATCCCAAAGCCCAGCTGGTACTTGCCGCGCTCACTGTTTTGCCGGACGATGTCGCGGTTGACCAAGGAGCCCACCAGCCTGGACACGGTGGATTTGTGGATGCCCATTTCTTCGGCGATTTCACTCACTCCGGCGTCGCCTTCGCGGGCAAGGATCTCAAGGATCTGGAGCGCACGGTCCACTGATTGGACGCCGCCGCCTTGGGCGTCCGCGTCCTTATCGATGTCCGGGTTATTCCGTGCGGCCATGATGCCTCGTGTCGTTGTCCAGGCAGGCCGCCCTGACTGGGTAGCGAGTCCGGCCTGCACGCTCGTCTGCCCCTCATCCTAGACGGACTTTCGCGCGGCCCCTTTCACCTCAGGCGGACTGGCATGGTTTACCCCCACGGCAGCGGCAGCACGGGAACGGGCGCGCCGGCTGCCACACCTTCAGGAGGCACAGCCATGTAACCATTTGCCCAAGCAAGCCCGCGCATCATGCCCGGACCCGTGTGGGACGCCGGAAACACGAGGTCGTGGATCAAGGCACAGGGCATGAGCCGTGTACGCCCGGGGTCGGGATCAATGTCGGCCCCGGACGTCAGGAGGCGGGCCTCTTGGAGCGGCCTGTTTCCCAGGGCGGCCAGGAGGGGCTCTCCCAGGGTCATGAGCGCCATCATGGCGGCCAGCGGATTCCCTGGCAGTCCCACGATGAAACGGCCATCAGGAAGTTCTGCCAGCACTGCCGGATGGCCCGGGCGCATGGCCACCCCGTCGAGGAGGAGCCTGCCGCCCAGAGCGGCAACGGCATCGCGGAAGTGGTCCGTGCCGGATTTCCCGGTTCCGCCGGTGGTAACGATGACGTCGGGCCGGTCGGCGTCGGGAAGTGAGCCTCCAGGAGCGCCGCCTAACGCCGCCATCCACTCGTCATACGAGTCGCCGATCCTGAGTTGTCCGCCGGGCGCCCCGCCGAGTTGCGACACGACGGTATCCAGTTGGGGACCGAAGGCGTCGCGGACCTGTCCGGGCGCAGGCTCACCCGAGGTGACTACTTCCGAACCGGTAAGTACGACGGCGACCCGCGGCTTCCGCTGTATCCGCACGTGGTCGTGGCCCGCCACAGCGGCCAAGGCAATGTGGGCCGGATTGAGGAGGGTGCCGGCGGGTATGAGGACATCGCCGGCTGTGGCTTCTTCTCCGGCCGGGCGAATGTGGCGGCCGGGGAGTGTCTCGCCCGGCCTTGAATCGTGCCTGAGCGAGAGGTGCCCGTCGTCGGAGACGAACCCGCTTTCCTTGCGCACGACTGCCGTGGCACCGCTGGGAACGAGCCCGCCGGTGGCGATCACGCTCGCTTGACCCGCAGCGAGCGGCATGCCGGACGCCGTCAGGATCCATGGTCCGTCGCCAGAAGTGTTAACAGCCCAGCCGTCCATGGCTGATGACGCATAGTGGGGGAGATCCTGCTGCGCGACGACGGGGCTGGTCAAGGTGCCGCCGATTGCGTCGCGGAGGCTGACCGACAAGGACGGGAGCGGCGCGGCACAGTGGTAAGCCAGTTGCCGCGCATCGGCCCAGGTGAGGGCCTCGGTACACGTTGCTTGTGCAAGCATTGATGCCCGCTTCCTGAAGTGAGGTGTGATGCAGACACCGGGGACTGCACGGCCTTCCCGTACTACTTGCCGCGCAGTCCCCGGTATCAGTTATGTGTAATGAACTAGGCCTTAACGTAGCCGTTGGGGTTCAGTACGAACTTTGTTGCCGATCCGGCGTCGAATTCGGCGTAGCCGCGCGGAGCATCCTCGAGGGGGATGGCCTTGGCGTTGACGGCCTTGGCGATCTGTACCTTGTCGTGGAGGATGGCCATCATCAGCTGACGGTTGTATTTCATCACAGGGCACTGTCCGGTGGTGAAGGACAGGGACTTGGCCCACCCGGTGCCAAGGGACAGCGAGAGGGAGCCGTGCTTGGCGGCCTCGTCGATTCCACCCGGATCGCCGGTGACGTAGAGACCCGGGATACCCAGGGAGCCGCCGGCGGCAGTGATGTCCATGAGGGAGTTCAGCACGGTGGCAGGTGCTTCGTGGGAGGCATCCTTGCCGTGACCGCGGGCTTCGAAGCCAACAGCGTCCACGCCGCAATCCACTTCCGGAACTCCCAGGATCTGTGCGATCTGTTCCTTGGGATCACCGTTGGACACGTTGACGGTTTCGCAGCCGAAGGAACGCGCCTGCGCCAGCCGGTCCTCGTTCATGTCGCCCACAATCACGACGGCGGCGCCAAGCAGCTGTGCGCCCACGGCGGCGGCGAGACCCACGGGCCCGGCACCTGCGACGTAAACCGTGGAACCCACGCCCACGCCGGCAGTGACGGCGCCGTGGAAGCCGGTGGGGAAAATGTCCGAGAGCATGGTCAAGTCCATGATCTTTTCCAGTGCCTGATCGCGGTCCGGGAAGCGCAGCAGGTTCCAGTCAGCGTAGGGGACCAGCACGAACTCGGCCTGGCCGCCCACCCAGCCACCCATGTCAACGTAGCCGTAGGCGCTGCCGGGACGGTCCGGGTTGACGTTGAGGCAAATACCGGTCTTCTGCTCTTTACAATTCCGGCAGCGTCCGCAGGAGATGTTGAACGGGACCGAGACGATGTCACCTACTTTGATGAACTCGACGTCGGGTCCCACCTCCACCACTTCGCCAGTGATTTCGTGGCCGAGGACAAGGTCCTTCGGGGCTGTGGTGCGGCCGCGGACCATGTGCTGGTCCGAACCGCAGATGTTGGTGGTCACCGTCCGGAGGATCGCGCCATGCGGCACCTTCCGTCCGACGTTGGCAGGGTTGACGCCCGGTCCGTCTTTGAGCTCAAACGTTGGGTAGTCAGTGTCGATGATCTCAACGACACCGGGTTCCTTGTAGGCGACTGCTTTGTTTCCTGACATGGTCACTCCCTATTCTTTGGCTGTTACTGAAAATGCTGCCCAATGATCCGAAAGCGGTGCTTCGATGAGGAAATACCTCCCCAGGTTTCAGGCACCGAAGCACCAATTACGAACCACTGGACTTGTAAAAAACTGACGGGTAAAAAACTGACGGGTAAAAAACTGACGGGTGAAAAACGGGACACATGGAATTCTGTTGTTTGGCTTAGGCTTTCTCCAGCCGGATGATCACCGACTTCGAGGTGGGCGTTCCACTGGTATCGGCCACGGAGTCCAACGGCACCAGGACGTTGGTTTCCGGGTAGTACGCGGCGGCGCACCCCTTGGGGGTCGAATATGAGACGATGCGGAAGTTCTCAGCCTTGCGATCAACGCCTTGGAACTCGGAAATCAGGTGGACCATGTCGCCGTCGGAAAATCCCAGCTCGGTGATGTCGTCAGCGTTGATGAGCACCACGCGCCGGCCACCATGGATGCCGCGGTAGCGGTCGTCCTTGCCGTAGATGGTGGTGTTGTACTGGTCGTGTGAGCGGAGGGTTTGCAGGACCAGGCGGCCGGGCGGGATCTTGATGAACTCGAGTTCGTTGCCCGTGAAGTGTGCTTTCCCGGACGCCGTGTGGAACTTCCTGGCATCGCGCGGCGGGTGGGGCAGCACGAACCCGCCCGGATGCTGGATGCGTGCTTCGAAGTCCTCAAAACCATCGAAGACGGCCTCAATATGTTTCCGGATCAGGGTGTAGTCGTCCCTCATGGCGAGCCAGGCAGCCTGGGGCGTGTTGGGCAGGCGTTGGTGGCCCTCCTTGAACAGCCTGTCTGCGAGGTTGCAGACGATCGCCACTTCGGAGTGGAGGTGTTCGCTGGCGGGTTTGAGGCGTCCCCGTGATGCGTGGACGGCGCTCATGGAGTCTTCCACGGTGACCCGTTGGTCGCCTGTGCGCTGGGTGTCCTTCTCGGTGCGTCCGAGGGTGGGCAGGATCAGCGCCCGGCGCCCAGTGGACAGGTGCGAGTGGTTCAGTTTGGTGGAGATCTGGACGCTCAACCGGGTGTTGGCCAGGGCCTGTTCGGTCACGTCGGAGTCAGGGGCGGCCCGGACGAAGTTGCCGCCCATGCCCATGAAGAACCGGACTTTCCCGTCCCGCATGGCGCGGATGGCGGCCACGGTGTCATAGCCGTGCTCGCGGGGAGAACGGAACTCGAATTCCTGGTCCAACCGGTCATGGAACGTCTCCGGCATCTTTTCGAAGATACCCATGGTGCGGTCGCCCTGGACGTTCGAGTGACCACGCACAGGGCAGACGCCGGCGCCGGGCTTGCCAATGTTGCCTTGCAGCAGCAGAACATTGACCACGTCGCGGAGGGTGGGTACGGAATGCTTGTGTTGGGTCAGTCCCATGGCCCAGCACACGATGGTGGCACTGGAGGCGAGCAGCCGCTCACCCGTCGAGTGGATCTGCTCCAAGGTCAGACCCGTTGCCTCCACAATGTCATCCCACTCCACCTTCTCCAGGTAGCGCAGGTAGTCATCAATACCCACGGTGTGGTTGTTGATGAAGTCATGGTCCAGCACAGTTTGCAGGCCCGGGGTGTTCCGCCCGGCTGCTTCGGCTTCCAACAGGTATTTGCCCAGGCCTTGGAAGAGAGCCTGGTCCCCGCCGGCACGGATCTGCAGGAAATCGTCCGTCAGTTGGGTCCCTTGGATCATGCCCGCCACATGCTGCGGGTTTTCGAAGTGCAGGAGCCCGGCCTCGGGGAGAGGGTTGACGGACACGATGATCGCGCCGTTCTTCTTCGCCTTTTCCAGGGCGCTGAGCATGCGCGGGTGGTTGGTGCCGGGGTTCTGGCCGGCCACGAAAATCAGCGATGCCGTTTCCAGGTCGGTCAGGCTCACGGAACCTTTGCCGATGCCAATGGTTTCCACCAGCGCTGAGCCGGAGGATTCGTGGCACATGTTGGAACAGTCCGGGAGGTTGTTGGTACCCAGGCCGCGAACCAAGAGCTGGTAGACGAACGCTGCTTCATTGGAGGTGCGGCCGGAGGTGTAGAAAACCGCTTGATCGGGGTGTTCCATGCCCCGCAGTTCCTCGGCCATGAGGTCGTAGGCCTCGTCCCAGTCAATAGCCCTGTAGTGGGAAGCGCCTTCATCGAGGAACATCGGGTGCGTGATGCGGCCTTGCTGGCCCAGCCAGAAGTCATCGCGGGTCTTGAGTTCGGCAATGGAGTGGTGGGCGAAGAACTCCGGCGTGACGCGGCGACGCGTGCCTTCCTCAGCCACTGCCTTGGCGCCGTTCTCGCAGAACTCTGCCGCATTACGCTTTTCATGCTCGGGCCAGGCGCATCCCATGCAGTCGAACCCGTCCAGCTGATTCACGGCCAAAAGGGTTTGGACGCTTCGCAGCGGTCCCATCTGTTCCAGCGATATTTTCAGGGCATTGGCAACAGCGGGGATGCCTACGGCCTTGGTCTTGGGTTTGGTAACGGTCAGCTTTGACTCGTCAATGTTCTCGCGTGGAGCTTTGGCATGCATGGGAACCCCTTCAGATCCGGGAAGTGGAAGCAGCGAGCAGCGTGGTTCGGGATTGCTGCCGGGCGGCTTCCACGGTGTGCAGCAGCAGGAGCGCAGTGGTCACTGATCCTACGCCTCCCGGGACAGGACTCAACCCCGCCGCTACGCCGGTGACGCTGGCTTCGTCCACGTCACCCACCAGGGAGCCGTCGGGCAGGACGTTCGTGCCGACGTCGATCACTACCGCCTCCGGCGAGACGTGGCTGCCTTTCAGCAGCCCGGTCCGCCCGGCGGCAACCACCACGACGTCGGCCGGCCGGGTGTAGCGTTCCAGCGGTCCGGATTTGGAATGGCAGACAGTAACAGTGGCATCCCTCGCGAGGAGGAGCAGGGACAGCGGCTTGCCCACCACGGCGGAACGCCCGACGACGGCCACGTTGCGTCCTGCGACCGGGATCTGGAAGTGGTCCAACAGTTCCACCACGGCCTGCGCAGTGGCGGGGGCGAAGGCGGGCTGCCCCACAGCCAAGCGGCCGAGGCTGAGGGGATTGGCGCCGTCGATGTCCTTTTCCGGAGCGATGAGGCCAACCAGCCGGTCAGCGCGGACGGCAGCCGGCAGGGGAGTCTGCAGGATGATGCCGTGAACCGCTGGTTCCGCGCTGAGATCCGCCAGCACACTGGCCAGGACCTGCTCGGTGGCGTCGTGGCCAAGATCGATGATCCTGCAGCCGATGCCTGCACGCCCGGCGGCACGCCCAATGGACCGGACATACCAGTGAGTGGATTGATCGTCCGTTGCCACAACAACAGCCAGGACCGGCTGGATGCCCTCCTCATCCAGCCGGGCGGCCTCCTCATGAGCCCGCTGCTGGATGAGGGAGGCGAGGGGCTTGCCGGAAAGGATTTCGGTGGTCATGACAGGATCCTTTCGCGGACGCGCTTCACCAAGGCATCGGCGGCGAGAACCGTTTTGTCCTCAATCCCGTCCGTCTGTTCCGCCAGGCGGGAACGGGCTTCGCCCTGCTTGAGGGCGACCACGTTGATGTCGATGTTGACCCGGGCCGTGGTGGCCGCTGCGCGGGCTGCATCGGCGGCAGCGGCGACGTCGCTGATGACGTTGGGGTTTGCCACCTCAAAAAGCTCGGTGGCAAGGTCCACCACGTCGCCGGCAACCTTGATGAGCTGCGCGGGAGTATGGGCTGCCTGGACCAGGGCGTCCTGGATGGCTGCTGTTTTGGTCGCCTTGAGTTCGTCGGAGTCTGACGGGAGCTTGTAGGAGTCAATGACGGACTGGAACGCGTGCTCATCGGCGTCCGCGAGACGCAAGGACTCAACGATCAGGTGATCGGCGGCGCTGGTGATCCGGGTAACCAATGCGGCATGTTCCTCATATTTTGCGCCGGTGGTGTACCTGGCCACCATGCCCACCAAGGCGGCACCCTGGGCGGCGTGAAGGGCTGCGGCCGCGCCTCCACCTGGAGTGGGCTGACGTGACGCAAGCCTGGAGAGGTAATCACTGATGGTTTCTGAACTGATCATGGATTAGCCCCGGAGCCGGCTCATGGTGGGGTCGTACAGCGGATCTTCGGTGACGGTCGCCTGGATGCGGCGTCCGAAGTACTCGATGTCCACGGAGTCGCCCAGTGACACGGCGGAGGGCAGGTAAGCGTAGGCGATCGGTTTGCGGACCGAATAGCCGTAGGCGGCGCTGGTGACATAACCAACCGCCTGGTCCTTGTAGAACACCGGTTCCTTGCCCAGCACGAGGCTCCTGCCGTCGTCCACCGTCAAGCAGCGCAGGCGACGTGCGGAGCCTTCTTCGGTCCGGCCTTCCAAAGCGGCCTTACCGACGAAGTTCTCCTTGGTCATTTTCACGGCAAACCCGACGCCGGCCTCGTAAGGATCGTGCTCGGTGGTCATGTCCGTGCCCCAGGAACGGTAGCCCTTTTCGAGTCGCAGCGAGCTGAACGCAGCACGGCCTGCGGCGATGACGCCGAAAGGCTGGCCGGCCTTCCACAGGGAGTCCCAGAGGCGCTGGCCGTTGTCAGCGCTGGTGTAGAGTTCCCAGCCGAGTTCGCCCACGTAGGACAAGCGCATGGCGGTGACGGTGACGCCTCCGATGGTGACCTTTTTGGAACGGAAGTACTTCAGGCCGTCATTGCTGAAGTCGTCGCTGCTGACCGTGCTGATGAGGTCACGGGCCAGCGGACCCCACAGACCGATGCAGCAGGTGCCGCCGGTGGTGTCGCGGACCTGGACCCAGTCGCCGGCGTCGCCGTTGGCGGTTTGCTGCCGGGCGGCACGTTCAAAGTAGGCGGTATCAATGTTGCCGTTGGCGCCCAGCTGGAAGGTGTCTTCGCTGAGGCGTGCCACGGTGATGTCGCTTCGGATGCCACCGGCCTCGTCCAGGAGGAGCGTGTAGGTCACCGCGCCGGGCTTCTTGGACATGTCACCGGTGGTCAGTTCCTGCAGCAACTTCAGTGCACCCGGGCCCGAGACTTCGAGGCGCTTCAGCGGCGTCATGTCGTACATGGCAACAGCCGTACGGGTCTTCCAGGCCTCGGCTGCGGCGATGGGGGAGCTGAACATTCCGGACCAGGCGTCACGGGCCGGCGGCTGCCAGTCATCCGGCATTTCCTTGAGGAGTTCAGCGTTGGCTTCGAACCAGTAGGGGCGTTCCCAGCCGGCGCCTTCCAGGAAGTAGCCGCCCAGCTGCTTGTGGCGGGCATGGAAGGGGCTGACCCGGAGGTTACGGGGAGAGAGCTTGGGCTGGAGCGGGTGCATCACGTCGTAGATTTCCACGAAGTTCTGCTGGGAGGTTTCGCTGACGTATTCGGGGGTCAGCTGGACCTCTTCGAAGCGGTGGATGTCGCAGTCGCCAAGATCAATCTGGGACTTGCCGGTGGTCAGCAGTTCGGCCACGGCGCGGGCAATACCGGCGGAGTGGGTAACCCACACGGCCTCGGCCACGAAGAAGCCGTCCACTTCCTTGGATTCGCCCACCAGTGAGCCGCCGTCCGGGGTGAAGGAGAAGATGCCGTTGAAGCCATCCTCGATTTCGCTTTCGCGGAGGGCGGGCAGGATCTGCTTGGTGGCTTCCCACGCGGGGAGGAAGTCTTCCAACGTGAAGTCCAGGCGTGAGGGCATGTTGTGTTCGGTGATGCTGCTGGGCTCGTAGCTGCCCAGTTCGTCAAGGTCCACCGGCATGGGACGGTGAGCGTAGGAGCCAATGCCGTAACGGTCACCGTGCTCGCGGTAGTAGAGGTCCTGGTCCTGGTGGCGCAGGATGGGCAGCTGGGCACCGTTGGGCAGCTCGTTCTTGCCCTTCTGGGCGGGAACCGGAGTGGTCTTGACGTACTGGTGTGCCAGCGGGAGCAGCGGAACGGACATCCCGATCAGCTCGCCCACCTTGGCGCCCCAGAATCCGGCACAGGAAACCACAATGTCTGCAGGGATCACGCCGTCGGCGGTTTCGACGCCGGTCACGTGGTGGTTTGACTGCTCAATGCCGGTCACCTCGGTGTTGCCGATGTACTTCACGCCGGCGGCTTCGGTGCGCTTGATCAGCAACTGCACGGCGCGGGCTGCAAGCGCCAGGCCATCGGTGGGGACGTGCAGGCCACCCAGGATGTCTTCCTCATTGATCAGCGGGTAGAGCTCCTTGCATTCCTCCCGGGAGAGGATCTTGCCGTCGATGCCCCACGCTTGTGCGTAGCCGAGCTTGCGCTTCAGGTCAGCCAGGCGGGTCTCCGTGGTGGCAACCTCCAGTCCACCCACCTGGTTGAAGCAGCTCTGGCCATCCTCAGTGAGGGACAGGAGCTTTTCCACCGTGTACTTGGCAAACAGTGCCATGGACTTGGAAGGGTTGGTCTGGAAAACCAGTCCCGGTGCGTGGGACGTTGAGCCACCGGGCATGTTCAGGGGGCCCTGGTCCAGGACGGTGATGTTGTTCCAACCGCGGGTAACCAGTTCGTCGGCGAGGTTGGTGCCAACAATCCCAGCTCCGATGATGACAATGCGAGGCGTGGATGCCATGGGGAATTCTCCTGCTGAAGTTAAGGGGGTGAGTCTGCTGGTGTTCTGGTGCGGGGTTTAGCGGAAAACCACTGTGCTGGTCTGGTCCAGCAGCACGCGGTGCTCGCAGTGCCACCTGACAGCGCGGGATAACGCCAGGGCTTCGGCATCCTGGCCCACGGTTGAGAGGGTGGTGGGGCCGTAGCTGTGATCCACGCGAATGACTTCCTGCTCGATGATCGGTCCCTCGTCCAGGTCCGCGGTGACGTAGTGGGCGGTGGCACCCACCAGTTTCACGCCACGGTCATAGGCCTGGTGGTAGGGGCGGGCGCCCTTGAATCCCGGCAGGAAGGAGTGGTGGATGTTGATGGCGCGTCCTTCGAGTGCCCGGCACAAGTCGTCCGAGAGTACCTGCATGTAGCGTGCCAGCACTACGAGGTCCACGTTGTACTCCTCCACCAGGTCCAAGAGCTGCTGCTCGGCATCTGCCTTGGTGTCCGGGGTGACGGGAATGTAGACGAAAGGCAGGCCGGCGGCTTCTGCCATGGCGCGGTGCGTCTCATGGTTGGAGGCAACCACCACGAGGTCGCCGCCGAGGCTGCCGCCCCGCCAGCGGAAGATGAGGTCGTTGAGGCAGTGCCCGAACTTGGACACCATCACCAGGACCCGCTTCTTGGTTTTGTCATGGAAGCTGAACTTCATCTCGAAGCGTTCGGCAATCGCGCCGAACTCCTCTTCGAGCCGCTCCGGTGAGTAGGACAGCGGGCCGGAGAAAGCTGTCCGCAGGTGCAGTGTCTGGCGGAGGCCGTCGTCGAACTGCTGGTGCTCTTCAATATTGAAACCGCGCTCGTAAAGGAAGGTGGTGACTGCCTGAACAATCCCGGCGCGTTCGACGCACGACAATGTGAGTACGAACTTCTGTGCTTGCTCTTCTTTGAGCAAGTCGGGCTTCGGCAGTGTGCTTACCGTTGAGTCTGTTGCCACGAGGGTCATGTCTCCTCCTTTAGATATATTCCTGGGTCCTGAACTGATATATTAGGATTGGGATTCAGCGTATACTGGTGGCTCAGGCAGGTCAATAGATTTTTTGGTTGTGAAGAAGGGGATGAGCGCTGTGGCTTTTGGAACTCTGGCAATCGCCGGCGAAGACACGAAGAAGTCGTTGGCCGATCTCGCTTACGAGCGCCTCCGGGACCGGCTCCTGATGCTGGAGATCAAGCCCGGCGACCTCCTGAACGACGATCAACTCGCCAAGGACCTGCAGATCGGCCGCACGCCGGTGCGTGAAGCACTGAAACGCCTGGAGCTGGATCGGCTGGTCATTACCTACTCGAGGCGGGGAACGTTCGCCACCCGCGTTGAAGTCACCGACCTGGCCTTTATCTCCGAAATTCGGGCGCAGCTGGAACCCCTCGCCGCGGCCCGGGCGGCGCGGGTTGCTTCCGCCGCCACCAAGGAGCATCTGCGCGAAGTGATGCGCGCGGTGGAAGACTTTGACGTTGACGCGGCGTCGGTGGTTGAGACCCTGCGGCTCGACGCCAGCGTTCACCGCGGAATCTACGCGGCGGCCGCCAATCCGCACCTCGAAGACATTCTGATTCGCTACGACAACCTGGCCACCCGGATCTGGTGCATGGTCCTGGATCGATTGCCGGACCTCGAGCACCATGTGCGTGAGCACCTTGACTTGCTGAGGGCTGTCATCGATGGCGAAGAGGAAAAGGCAGCCGAGCTGGCCCGCGTGCACGTCAGTGGCTTCGAGCAGGCTGTGCGTCAGGCGCTTTTCGCGGCCTAGGATGCGCGGCCGTCCCGCTGTTGACTCCATGCTTCCGTGATTGCATACTGAAGACTTCAACTAATATATCACTCGGATATCAGACTCTTCTGTGAGTCTGGCTCCGGTCCCAGGTGATGCCATCACAGCCTTCAGCCACTGGAGTATCACGTGCCTACAAGACCCCTCCTTTTTGAACACATACCGTTGACCGGCAGCAGCCGTGTTAAGCGGGGCATGGCGGAGATGCTCAAGGGCGGCGTCATCATGGACGTCGTTAACGTCGAGCAGGCCCGCATCGCTGAGGATGCCGGTGCCGTCGCTGTCATGGCGCTCGAGCGTGTCCCGGCCGATATCCGCGCCCAGGGTGGCGTGTCCCGCATGTCGGATCCGGACATGATCGATGCGATCATCGCTGCCGTGTCCATCCCGGTGATGGCCAAGGCTAGGATCGGCCACTTTGTCGAAGCCCAGGTCCTGCAGTCCCTCGGTGTGGACTACATTGACGAGTCCGAGGTCCTGACCCCGGCGGACTACATCAACCACATCGATAAGTGGAACTTCACTGTGCCGTTCGTGTGTGGTGCCACTAACCTTGGTGAGGCTCTGCGCCGTATCAATGAGGGCGCGGCGATGATCCGTTCCAAGGGCGAGGCCGGCACCGGCGATGTTTCCAACGCCACCGGCCACATGCGCAAGATCCGTTCGGAGATCGCCAAGCTGTCCGCCCTTCCGGAGGACGAGCTGTATGTTGCGGCCAAGGAGTTGCAGACCCCGTACGAGCTGGTCAAGGAAGTTGCCGCCACGGGTAAGCTCCCGGTGGTGTTGTTCACCGCCGGCGGTATTGCTACCCCGGCTGATGCTGCGATGATGATGCAGCTCGGCGCGGACGGCGTGTTCGTCGGTTCCGGGATCTTCACGTCCGGCAACCCGGCAGAGCGCGCTGCCGCCGTCGTGAAGGCCACTGCCTATTACGACGACCCCGATGTGATCGCGAAGGTCTCCCGTGGCCTGGGCGAAGCGATGGTGGGCATCAGCCAATGACCGATCTCGCTCTCGTCAAAACCGTTAACGGCCGTGGCCTGCGGAACGATTGGGCCCAACTTGTGGGCCATACGGTGGAGGTGTGGTTGTTGGACCGCCACGTCGTCACCGGGGTGGTGGAGCAGGCCTCCGACGACGATTCCGTGCTCTGGATAGCGGCGGAAGGACTCTCCACCAGGAAGCTGTTCGACAAGCCAACGGGCTACCACGTCTGGGCCTGAACAGCCGACGTCGGTTGCGTTGTCAGCGGTCGTCTTCCGGCCGGGCCGTGAGGATCCGGTGTGCGCTCTCCTGCAGGATAGCGAGCGACTCCTGGATCAAGGGCGAAGCGATGCTGCCCCTGCGCGCGGCCGCCACAATACGGCGTGCCGGCCTCCCTTTGCCGGTAATGCGTAGGCGAACCACGTTCTCGGCATTATGCAGTGGTGCTAACCGCGGCAACAGTCCGACGCCCAGCCCTGCGCCCACGAAAGCGATTTGGGTTTCCCATTCAACGGCCTCGTGGGCGATGCGCGGTGTCACTCCTACGGCCGTGAATGCCGCTGTGAACAGGGAATGGTAGGTGGACCCGGCGGCCTCGGTGATCCACGGTTCTCCCGCGAGCTCTTCCAGTGTCACCGTTTCCTGCGAGGCCAGTCTGTGGGTGCCGGGAATGATCACGTCCAGGGGGTCGTCCAGCAGAACAGTCTGTTCGAAGCGGGGATCGTCCTCAACGTGGGTGTCGGACTGCATGGCAACGATCACCGCAAGGTCAATTCTCTCGGCAACCAGCAGGTCAAAGCAACGGGCCGGGTTGGCCTCGAGCACCTGCACCTCCAGCAGGGGGCGGGTGGACCGCAGGGTAGCGGCGAGTGGCGCCAGCAACTGGGCGGCCGCCGTCGAGAATCCACCGAGCCCAAACCGTGACTGCACCTGATCGCCGGCCTCCATGGCTGCTGCGCGCAGGCTCTCCCATTCGGCAATGAGGGCATCCGAGCCGGACACCAGAAAGCGGCCGGTGGCGGTCAGCCGCACGCCGCGCCCGTCCTTCGTCAGCAGCTGCATTCCCAGCATTCTCTGGAGCTCCCGCAGCTGTGCGGAGACGGCGGAAGGGGAGTATCCGGTGAGTTCCGCCGTGGCGCCAATGGTGCCGCAGCGGGCAAATACCCGGAGTGTGATGAGCCTCGCATCGATCATGCACCCATCATGCACTGAATGTGCAGGGTTATCTCCAAAATATTGCGCTTTTGTTGCAGGTCATTCATCCCTAATCTCGTACTACGAAGACTTCGATAACGCCGGTTGCGATGATGCACCGCGCTCCCCAATGAAACACACACTTACACCCACGCCTCCTGGGAGGAAATACATGTCTGCTCCAGTCTTGCCCCTCAACTCACGCGGAAAACTCGCTTCATCCTTGCCTGCAGAGCAGCTGGAGGAAATCAGCAGGTTGTTCGAGTTCCGGCGCAAGGGATTCTCCCTCGATGCCCCCTTCTACACCGACGCCACGATCTTCAAGATCGACATGGAAGCCATCTTCGGCCAGCACTGGATCTTTGCCGGAAGCATCGCCGAATTGCCGGAGCCGGGCGACTACATCACTGTTGACTACGGCCCCTACTCCCTGATCGTGCTGCGCAATGACGACGGCGGCGTGAACGTCCTCCACAACGTCTGCCGCCACCGCGGTGCACGCGTTCTGACCGAAGCGGCCGGATCCACAGGAAACCTCGTGTGCGGCTACCACTCGTGGACGTACTCTCCGGAAGGAAACCTGATCCACGCCTCCGCGCCGGGCGAGACGAAGTTCGACAAGAGCTGCTTCGGCCTCAAGCGCGCCAACAGCCGCGTGGTGGCCGGGCTCATCTTCGTGTGCGTCGCAGACGAGCCGCCGGCAGACTTTGACGAAACGTCCAAGATCTTCGAGCCGTACCTGGCACCCCACGACCTGTCCAAGACGAAGATTGCCTACCAGCAGAACATCATCGAAGAGGGCAACTGGAAGCTCGTCATGGAGAACAACCGTGAGTGCTACCACTGCGACGGCCACCCTGAACTTGCCTGTTCGCTCTTTCCCACCTGGGGCCTGACGGAAGGGCTCATCCCGGCCCATCTTGAGGAAGTATGGGACCGCAACAAGGAAGCACAGGCCTCTCTTGAGGAGCGCTGCCGCCGCTACGGCCTGCCCTATGAAGTGGTGGAGGAGCTTGACACCCGGATCGCCGGAATCCGCATCTCCCGCGAATCGCTCGACGGCGAAGGCGAATCCTTCTCGGCCGATGGACGCCGGCTTTCCAAGAAGCTGCTCGGCGATCTGCGGGACTTCCGGTTGGGCCGCTGCTCCATGCACCTGCAGCCCAACAGCTGGTTCCACTTCCAGAGCGACCACGTCATCACTTTCGGAGTGTTCCCCATCAACGAACACCAGTCCCTGGTGCGCACCACCTGGCTGGTGGCTGACGACGCCGTGGAAGGCGTGGACTACGACCTGGAGAAGCTCACCTACACCTGGAAGCAGACCAACCTGCAGGACAAAGCATTCGTGGAGCTGTGCCAGACCGGTGCCGGCAGCCCTGCCTACGAGCCCGGCCCGTACATGAAGAGCGAGTACCAGGTGGAGGCCTTCATCAACTGGTACGTACAGCGTGTCCAGGAGCACCTGGCATGACCGAACTCCTCACTGAGACGCTGGTCCAGGAGCCACATCGCATTCGCGGCCTTGAAATGCCGTGGAACAGGGTAATGGGAAGCAGCGAGGGACCCGCCAGCGCAGCCCGTGCGTTGGGTCCCTGGCACCCGCAGGAGTTCATGGCCGAATGCGTGGAAATTGTTCCCGAAGTGGGCGGCATGATGACCTTCGTGTTCCGTCGCTCCGATGGTGCACCCCTGGCGTTCAGGGCCGGCCAGTACGTGAACGTGGCCTTCCCTGTGAACGGGGAAGACCAGGATCCGGCGGACCGAAGCTACTCGCTGTCCAGCGCCCCCACCAAGCCGTGGACATTCGACATCACCGTCAAACGCGATGCGACGGGCCTGGTTTCACCGTGGGTGCACGAGAACATCAAGCCCGGCACCGTCCTGGAGATGCTGGGGCCCGTAGGTGCTTTCCACCTGCCCGACGCCGACCGGCGGGCACGGTACCTCCTGCTGGCTGCCGGGGCGGGCATCACCCCCATCATGTCCATGGTGCGGACCATCCATTCCCTCCCTGGGCAGGCCGATGTGGTGGTGCTGTATCACGGGGCGGCGGACGAGGGTTTTGCCTTTAACAAGGAGCTCGCCTACATCGCCTCGGTGGACTCGCGCATCAAGGTTTTCTACTCCCTGGGTGACCGCGCCAAACCCGCGGATTGGGAGGGACTGAGCGGAAGGCTCACGGCAGCAATGCTGGATCAGGTGGCCCCGGATGCCAACGGCCGCCAAGTCTATGCGTGTGGTCCCGAGGGTTACTTGAACACCGCCACGGAGCTCCTGGGGAAGGTGGGCGTCGACGATACCTCCATCCATATGGAGTTCTTCACCGGTGATCGCCAGACCATCCTTGAATACCAGGAGGAGCTGGCGCACGCAGCGGACATCGCGGAGGAGATTGCCGAGGAAATCGCGGAATCGGCCGAGGACTACTACGAAAGCCAGCCCGCAGCGTTTGGGCTCTACGAGCCAGGTTACGACGCCGAGGGAACCCTGAAAGCGACCGGCCTGGAACTGGAATCCGCCGAGCCGGATCCGGCCGCCGAAGCGTCCGACGCCGGTTCAGACGTGAAGCAGGAAGCTGCCATACCTGACGCCTCGAGCTTTGAGACTGTGGGAACCGGCAGCCTCACCCTGTCCTTCCTGCGCACAGGCATCAATGTGCGCGTGGACCCGTCCGAGCACATCCTGGGCCCGGCCCAGCGTGCCGGCGTCAGGATCGGCGCCAACTGCAAAGAGGGCATGTGTGGCTCCTGCAAAGTGGTCAAACTGTCCGGCGACATTGAGATGAACCATCAAGGTGGCATCCGTGCACGTGAGATTGACGCCGGTAAGTTCCTTCCCTGCTGTTCCACCGCAAAGACCGACATGGTGATTGACGCCTAGTTCTTCAGGAGTTAATCTCGATTCCTCGTCCGCGCACCCGGAACAGGTCTATAGTGAGGGAACAGGACATTCGCTGATGCAGACCGGCGGCCCGATATTTCTTCCGACGCCGGAGGCCCCGAAATGACCGACACCCAAATTGGCAGCTTTATTCGCGACTGTGTGGTGTTTGAGGACGACACTGAGGACGGCTTGGATTTTGACACTTTCTACGGCCTGTACATCAGCTGGTGCGTTCTCGGACGCAAAATCCCCATTCCCGACTCCGCCTTCAAAACCGCTCTGGAACTCGAAGGCCTGAAACCCATCAAGGAAAATGGCCGGAGAATTTACTCCGGCATGAGCATGGTTGGCCCGGCCGCGAGGGACTACGTGGTCAACAGTGTTCCCATGTGGAGTGAAACAGCCGTTGATCTTCCCGTGGCTGAGATCCGTCAGCAAGCCGTCGCTTCCATCGCCTGATTTATACCAGCGAGTTTTCAGCCCATGCCCCTAGGATTCTTAGGGGGCATGGGCTGTTCCTGTTTCCGGGAGTTTTTCCGGAGGTATTGGTGAAAGGAATTGATGAAGCCGTCCATCGTTTGGTTTCGTGATGATCTGCGGGTGGCCGATAACCCGGCCCTGCGTGCCGCCGTCGACGACGGCGCGGCCGTTGCCCTCTACGTCCTTGACGAAGAGTCGCCGGGCATCCGCCCGCACGGCGGCGCCGCGCGGTGGTGGCTCCACCATTCGCTGACCCGTCTCCGTGAGGACCTGGACAAACTCGGCGTTCCGTTGCTCCTCCGCCGGGGCCCGGCAGCTGACGTCGTCCAGAAGACCACGACGGCGATTGGCGCCGCCGGGTTGTACTGGAACCGGCGGTACGGTTCCGCTGAGCGGACGGTCGACGCCGGCATTAAGGCTTGGGCGGGCGAGGCCGGACTTCATGTCTCAAGTTTTCAGGCCTCCCTTCTCCATGAGCCGTGGGAAGTCACCACCAAAACGGGCGGCCAGTACAAAGTTTTTACCCCTTTCTGGCGGACAGTTTCTGCGCAGGACTTCCGCGAGCCGCTGGCCGTACCGGAAGCCGGCCACGGCTTCACGGGGAAACTGCCCGAGTATGACCACCTGGAATCGTGGCACCTGCTGCCCACTAAACCGGACTGGTCCGGGGGACTGGACGAGATGTGGACGCCGGGCTCTGCCGCCGGGCACAAGCGGCTGGCCGGGTTCGTGGCGGACGGACTGTCCAATTACAGCGAGGGCCGCAATCGTCCGGATACGGATGGAAGCAGTTGCCTTTCGCCGTACCTTCGCTGGGGCGAGCTCAGCCCGTTCGAGGTGTGGCACGCTTTGGGTTCCAAACGATCTGAGAGCGCTTCGATCTACGCTTCTGAGCTGGGATGGCGTGAATTCTGTTGGCACCAGTATTTCCACAACCCGGAGTTAGCCACGGCCAACCTCCGCCCTGAGTTTGATCGCTTCCCCTGGGCATGGCCTGGCAGCAGCGGCAACGGCAAGCATTCCGGCCACGAGTCGGCGCCGGAGGAGTTCCGGGCCTGGCAGCAGGGCCGCACCGGGTTCCCCATGGTGGATGCCGGGCAGCGGCAGCTGTGGCACACGGGGTGGATGCACAACCGTGTCCGCATGGTTGCCGCGAGTTTCCTGGTGAAGAACCTCGGCATCCATTGGCAGCTGGGGGAGCAGTGGTTCTGGGACACCTTGGTGGATGCGGATCCTGCATCGAACCCCGCTAACTGGCAGTGGGTGGCCGGCTCCGGTGCGGATGCTTCGCCGTTCTTCAGGATCTTTAATCCGGAGGCTCAGCGCGTTAAGTTCGATCCTCAGGGGAAGTACATCGCGCATTGGATTCCCGAGTTCGGGACACCGGAGTACGCGGCGGAGATCGTGGACCTCAAGACCACCCGGGCGGAGGCGCTGGAGGCGTACAAGGAGATGCGAGAGGTCCACTAAGGGCTTCCCAAGAGTCTGCCGGGGCCGACTATAGGCTGAGGGCATGTCAACCGAGATCATCCTGAAGATCGTCATCGCCGCGTTCATCGCAGTGTTCCTTGGAGGGGTTGCCTGGTGGGCGCGGAAGCACCCCAACAGGTCCAAGGAGTACCCGGAGCAGGTCCGCATGCCCAAGGTTGTTCCGATAGTGGGCTGGCTTTTCCTGGTGGTGGGTCTTCTCATGAGCCTGGTCTCGTTCACCTACGACCGTTCCCCTGTGGGTGCCCGGATCGCTGCGGTGGCCATCTTCCTGGGCGGCCTGGGTTTCGTGCTCATGTATCGGAACTTTTACGTGGCGCCGCGCGCCCACGAGGTGGCCTTCCGCAGCGTGTTCGGCAAAGAGCACCTTGTGCCCTACAGCGACATCACCCACTACAGCTTCCACACCATGAAGGGGCAGCCGTACCTGACGGTGAAGTCGGGGGACGGCGCCAAGCTCAGCCTGAATATCAGGGCTTATGACATGACACCGCTCCTGCGGGCCATTGATTTCCACAAGGTTACCGGCCACTGGCCGGCCCGGACTGACATGACGGCCGGGGGTCCGGGGGCAGGAAAGTACCCCTCTGGAAATTAGTAGGAAGTCCGAGTATATTCGGATTCAGAGATGACCTGGATCACAGTTGGTCACGTGTTCCCCGCAGTGGTCCCAGCACCCGGCGGCACGGCAGTCATTCACGATGCAAAGGAGCATTCCACCATGGTGCGCGAGCTTTCCCACTACGTAGACGGCCAGAGGATCGACGGCACCTCCGGCCGGTTCAGCGATGTCTACGATCCCTGCACCGGCGAAGTCCAGGCCCGGCTTCCGCTGGCCAGCGCGGACGAGGTCCGCAACGCCGTCGCGAATGCGGAGAAGGGCCAGCTCGAATGGGCGGCCATGAACCCGCAACGCCGGGGACGGATCCTGCTGAAGTTCGTGGATCTGGTCAACGAGAACATGGATGAACTCGCCAAGCTCCTGTCCTCCGAACACGGCAAGACCTTCGCCGATGCCAAGGGCGATATCCAGCGCGGCATCGAGGTCGTGGAATTCTCGGCCGGGGCGCCGCACCTGCTCAAGGGCGAATTCTCGGACAACGCCGGCCAGGGGATCGATGTCCATTCGCTCCGCCAGCCGCTGGGCGTCGTCGCAGGCATCACGCCCTTCAACTTCCCGGCCATGATTCCGCTCTGGAAGTCCGGCCCGGCGCTCGCAGCCGGCAACGCGTTCATCCTCAAGCCCTCCGAGCGGGACCCTTCCGTTCCGCTGCGCCTGGCCGAGCTGTACAGCGAAGCGGGCGTGCCCAACGGCGTGTTCAATGTGATCAACGGGGACAAGGAAGCCGTGGATGTGCTGCTCGAAGATCCGCGGGTGAAGGCCATCGGATTCGTGGGCTCCACGCCCATCGCCCAGTACATCTACGCAACGGCCGCGGCGCACGGCAAACGTGCGCAGTGCTTCGGCGGCGCGAAGAACCACATGGTGATCATGCCCGACGCCGATCTGGACATGGCAGCCGACGCCCTGATAGGTGCCGGGTACGGTTCCGCCGGCGAACGCTGCATGGCGATTTCCGTTGCCGTGCCGGTGGGACAGGAAACTGCTGACGCGCTGGTGGCCAAACTGACCGAACGCGTCAAGGACCTGAAGGTGGGCCACAGCCTGGACAAGGATTCGGACTTCGGCCCCGTGGTGGCTGCTTCTGCCAAGGAGAGGATCGAGGGTTACATCCAGTCCGGCGTGGACGAGGGCGCGACGCTGGTCACCGATGGTCGTGGCCTCACCGTGGACGGTTACGACGGCGGCTTCTGGGTGGGCCCCACCCTCTTCGACCATGTCACCAAGGACATGAAGATCTATAAGGAAGAGATCTTCGGGCCGGTCCTCAGCGTGCTGCGCGCGGCTGACTATGACGAAGCGCTCAGGCTCTGCAGCGAGCACGAGTTCGGCAACGGCGTCGCAATTTTCACCCGCGACGGCGACTCCGCCCGCGACTTCGCCAGCCGTGTCGAAGTGGGCATGGTGGGCATTAACGTGCCCATTCCCGTGCCGATCGCCTACTACACGTTCGGCGGCTGGAAGGCGTCCGGCTTCGGCGACCTCAACCAACACGGCGCCGACGCCTTCCGTTTCTACACCAAGACCAAGACCGTGACGTCCCGGTGGCCCTCCGGTATTCGCCAGGGCGCCAGCTTCATCATGCCGGCAGGCAGCTGATGGGGGCTCCGGAAACAGAAGACGACGTTCTCTTCGAGCGTCGCGGCCATCTCGGCATCGTGACGCTCAACCGGCCGAAAGCAGTCAATGCGCTGAATCACGCAATGGTTCAAGCCATGATCCGGCAGCTGGCCGCTTGGGCCGACGACGACGCCGTTGCCACGGTTTTGGTGCGCGGCGCGGGCGACCGTGGGCTGTGCGCAGGCGGCGACATTGTGGCCATCTACAAGGACATGCTTCACGGCGGCACCGAGACAGCCGAATTCTGGGCCGACGAATACCGGCTTAACGCGCTGATCTCGCACTATCCCAAGCCTTACGTCGCGTTCATGGACGGGCTGGTCCTGGGTGGCGGCGTGGGCGTTTCGGCGCACGGCTCCGTCCGCATAGTGACCGAGCGGACACGGACCGGAATGCCGGAAACCACCATCGGTTTTGTTCCCGACGTCGGCGGGACGCTCCTGTTGTCCCGCTCACCGGGGGAGGCAGGAACGCACGCAGCCCTGACCGGGGCTCACCTATCCGGTGCGGACGCCCTGTTCCTGGGGCTCGCGGACCACTTCGTTCCGTCCGAAAGCCTCCCCGCGCTGGCGGAAGCGCTGGAGAGTTCGACGGCGGAGGCCGCCGTCGAACGCTTCGCCCAAGCCGCGCCGGACTCGGCCCTGGCGGCGCAACTCGCGTGGATCGATGCCGCGTATGCGCGGCAGGACGCGGAGGAGATCGTCCGGAGCCTTCGCGTCTTGGGCGATGACGCAGCTGCTGCGGCCGACACCATCGAGGCCAAATCACCGACGTCGGTCAAAGTCACGTTGGAATCGTTGCGACGCGTCCGCGGGCTCTCCTTGGAGGAGGCGCTGGACCAGGAATACCGCGTGGGCCTGCGGTGCCTGGCCGGGCCCGATTTCCGGGAGGGCATCCGCGCGCAAGTGGTGGACAAGGACCGCAACCCGCACTGGAAGCCGCCGAGTCTCGCCGAAGTACGGGAGGCCGACGTCGAGGGCTACTTTGCGCCGCTCGGCGAGCGGGAGCTTGGACTTTCAGCCACTCCAGTCCAGTCGAACTCAAGGAGACGATCATGACAGAGAACGCAGCAGCAACCGGCCTCATCGCTTTCCTTGGCCTGGGCCATATGGGTGGGCCCATGGCGGCCAACCTGATCAAAGCCGGGCATGATGTTATCGGCTACGACCCCGTGCCCGCAGCAGTTGAAGCCGCAGTGGCTCACGGCATTCCCATGGCTTCCACGGCACACGAAGCTGCAGCGGAAGCGGCCGTTGTGCTGACCATGCTGCCCAGCGGCAAGCATGTTCTGGACGCTTACCAAGGCGTGGATGGGCCGGGGCTGCTGTCCATCGCGAAGCCGGACACGCTGTTCCTGGACTGTTCAACCATCAATGTGGACGAGGCCCGGGAGGCGGCAGCTCTGGCCGTGGCGGCGGGTCACCGATCCGTGGACGCTCCCGTGTCCGGCGGAGTGGTGGGGGCCGAGGCAGGCACCTTGACCTTCATGGTGGGTGCTATGCCGGAGGACTTCGAGACGGTGAAGCCCGTTTTGGAGCTCATGGGCAAACGGATTGTCCACTGCGGCGACCATGGCGCAGGGCAGGCCGCGAAGGTCTGCAACAACATGATCCTGGGTGTGTCCATGATTGCCGTTGCTGAAGCTTTCGTGCTCGGCGAGAAGCTTGGCCTCACGCACCAGGCTCTGTTCGACGTCGCCTCCAACGCATCCGGCCAGTGCTGGGCGCTGACCACCAACTGTCCCGTACCGGGACCGGTGCCCACCAGCCCCGCTAACCGCGACTATCAGCCGGGCTTTGCCGGTGCGTTGATGGCCAAGGATCTGCGTCTGGCCCTGAACGCGCTGGAAAGCACGGGGGTTGCTGCGGAAATGGGTCCCTTGGCTTCGCGAATCTACGACGCCTTTGCCGCCGGGGACGGGGCCGGAAGGGACTTCTCGGGGATCATCACGGAGATCCGCGACAAGTCTGTGTGAGAGGTTTGAGTAGGTAGGTTTGGCGGGTTCGTTGAGAGGGAGAGCATGACGGAGCAGTACCAGAACATTGTGGTGGAGCGTCGGGGCCGGGTTGGTTTGGTGACACTGAACCGGCCGGAGGCGCTGAATGCCTTGAACACTGCACTCATGAACGAGCTCGTGGACGCTGTGACTGGGATGGACACTGACCCGGACGTTGGAGCGGTGGTGATCACGGGATCGGCCAAGGCGTTTGCTGCCGGCGCTGACATCAAGGAAATGTCCTCCAACAGCTACATGGACATGTACGCGGCGGACTGGTTCCGGCGTTGGGAGGACCTTACCCGCCTGCGCATCCCTGTTGTTGCTGCTGTGTCCGGGTTCGCTTTGGGCGGTGGCTGCGAGCTGGCCATGATGGCGGACTTCATCATCGCGGGGGACAACGCCAAGTTCGGCCAGCCCGAGATCAACCTGGGAGTGATCCCCGGAATGGGCGGCTCCCAGCGGCTCACCCGGGCCGTGGGCAAAGCGAAAGCCATGGACATGGTCCTCACAGGGCGCTTCATGGATGCCGACGAAGCCGAACGCTCCGGCCTGGTGTCCCGCGTTGTTCCCGCGGCCGAGGTGATCGAGGAAGCCCTCAAGGCCGCCGAAGTCATTGCCTCCAAATCCAAACCCGCCGCGATGGTAGCCAAGGAGGCCGTTAACGCAGCCTTCGAGATGGGCCTGTCACAGGGTGTGGTCTTTGAGCGCCGTGTGTTCCACTCGCTCTTTGCCACGGAGGACCAGAAGGAAGGAATGGCTGCGTTCAGCGAGAAGCGCCAGCCGGAGTTCAAACACAGGTAATTCGCACCAAATCCGTTGCCAACCCGCTATTCCGTTGTTGGTCAACCACGGAATAGCGGGCCAACAACGACTTCAGACGCCGCAGGCGGGGCAGCCCTGGATTTGAGTGCTGCGTGGATAAACTCAGGTCACCAACAACCGGGGGAGAGAACATGTCAACGGAGATCGTTCAGGCTAACCACACTGAAGCATCCACCCAGCCGATCAGCCGGCAGGCCCTCGTTGCCGCTGCGATGGCTGTGCTTGCCCTCGTCGGGCTGTTTTTCGCGGGCATGGCAGTCATCGCGATATTCGTTGTTGGGGCAGGCCATGTGGCCTTGAACCAAATTCAGCAGCGCGGTGAACGGGGACGGGCCTTTGCCATTGGCGCCTTGGTGGTGGGTTACGGCATTGGGGTCCTGTCCCTGGGCTCGGCCTTGATCTTTGCTTTCACCTCGGCCGCCCAGTAGGTCAACGGCTCCAGAAGTTCTAGGCCAGGACAAGCGCAGCGTCGAAGAACGCGCGTTCCAGCCGCACCGCTTCCGCAAAGGTAGCGGCGACGCGCTCGCGTGCAGCAGCGTCGGAAGGCTCGACGGCGTCAAACTCGTCGCGTAGCCACGTCACCCAAGCGTTGTACTCAGGATTGTTGTGGAGGCGGATCCATTCGGCGTGCTTCGCGTGAACGGGCCATTCTGTGGGGTCGCCGGCGCGGGCTGCCCAGTCTCCGTAGAGCCATTCGGCAACCAACAGCACGGCCAGGACCTCCGGATAGGACCGGGTGGCGAGGGCGCTGCGCATCAGGTTGTCGAAGTCCCGGGTGGCGGATCCCAGTGCGGGGACTGTTCGATCCGCCTCGGGAACGCCGAGTTCGTTGAAGCAGTCCTGAAAGTACGTGTTCTCGTCAGAAGCGAAAGCCCCGAGTACCCCGGCGAACACCAACCGTGAGGGCAATGAAGGAGCCGACGCGACGGCTTGGCCCAGCAGCGCTGTGAAGGCATCGCAGAACTGGTAATCCTGCACGAGGTAGCGGCGCAGGTTCTCATCGGGGAGGGAACCATCCAGCAGTTGGTCAACGAACGAGTGGTTGACGGCGGCGTCCCAGTCCTCGGCGTTCTGGTTCCTGAGTTCATTGGCGAAGCCCACGGTGTTTCCTCCTGAGTTGTCAGCATTCGGAGCCTAGCAGTGGACTACGACAGACAGGAGGTCGTTACGCTATGGTGCCGGTCCCGGCGCCAGCGTAGGCTCTGGCCATGACGAACGCGTCGAACACTATCGTGGTTGGCTTTGACGGATCCGAAGAGGCACACCGCGCCGTCCAATGGGCTGCAAAGCACGCGATCCTGCGGAACTGTTCCCTCCATGTTGTGCATTGCTCCTTGTGGGTCCTGTTATCCAACAACCGGGGGCCCGTTCCTGGAGTTGCTGACAGCGGCCTGGAACGGGCCGCCCAGAAAGTCCTCGAAGAGGGGGCGGTGCTCGCCGAGGAGACCGTCCCCGACCTTGAAGTCCGCAGCACCCTGCTCCACGGAATGCCCCGGGACCATTTAGCCCACGTTTCGGCCGGTGCCCAGATGTTGGTGCTCGGAAGCCGGGGCCTCGGAGGATTCATGGGCCTGCTGGTGGGGTCCGTGAGTTTGGAGATGGCAGCAATTGCAGAGTGCCCGGTGGCCGTGATCCGTGCTGATGACCACCCTGAGGGCCCGGTGCTGCTGGCCGTTGATGACTCGGGATCACCGGCAGCCCTTGACGATGCCTGCCTTTTCGCGGCTGCAACGGGTGCCGAACTAAAGATAGTTCACGTTATGCACGAGCCCGAAGGCTACCGGCGCTTGCGTGAGCCGGTGGAATCATATCCGGACGCTGAAGCGATGCTTGATGCTGTGCTGAGCCGGGCCCGCCACAAAGCCCCCGGGATCACGGTGAGCGGAGAGTTGCTGGTGGATGCTTCGTTCTCCCGTGCCGTGGTCAAGGCTTCACAAGCGGCGCGCATCACGGTGGTGGGAACCAAGGGACACGGACTGATCAAGGGCACCATAGGCTCCACGGCACACGCAGTGCTTCACCATGCCCACAGTCCTGTGTTGGTTTCCCGTCGCACGGCCACATCCGAGGTAACGTAGGGCTCCCTCGACCACTGACCTTATATTGTCGGTGGCTGCTGACATGGTGAGTTCATGGAGCAGGTTCGGGAAAGTCGAGTGGCGGCAGGGATGTCTCGTGTCCTTGTTCCTGTCGCTCCTGCGAACGTTTTGCTCGCGGCTCCGTCCAGCACCGTCAGCAGTGATCTGATGGAGCAGTTGCGGGTGTTGGAGGAGATGAAGTCGGCTATCACTGCGTTGCAGGCGCGGGTTGCTGTGGCTTTTGATCTTGCGCAGCGCGCTGAGCAGGCTGAGGCCGGTGTTCCTGCGTCCGAGCGTGGTCAGGGGGTGGGCGCTCAGGTGGCGTTGGCTCGTCGGGAGTCCCCGAATCGTGGGTCCAGGTTGCTTGGCTTGGCGAAGGCGCTTGTTGTGGAGATGCCTCACACGTTGGCTGCGTTGCAGTCGGGGCAACTGAATGAATGGCGCGCCACGCTGCTGGTGAAGGAAACGGCGTGCTTGTCTGTTGAGGATCGAGCTGCGGTGGATGAGGAGTTGGCTGCTGATGCCGGGACGTTTGAGGGGAAGGGCGATAGGGCGATTGTTGCTGCGGTGAAGGCTGCTGCGTATCGTCGGGATCCGCGCTCGGTGGCGGGGCGTGCGGCCCGTGCTGCCGCGGAACGGACCGTGAGTCTGCGTCCGGCGCCGGACACCATGACGTATTTGACGGCGTTGTTGCCGGTGGCTCAGGGTGTGGCTGTTTACGCGGCGTTGAGCCGGGCCGCTGACTCGGCCCGTTCCATCGGCGGCACCGGTTCGGGTGGTGCTTCCGGTTCAGGTGATGTTTCCGGTTCGGGTGCTGTCGCGACGCGCGGTCAGGTCATGGCCGACACCCTTGTCGACCGCATCACCGGCACCCCTGGCGGGTTTTCGGGGATCAACCTGGATGTGGTGATGACTGACCGGACCCTGTTTCAGGGAGACAGCGAACCGGCCAGGCTCAAGGGGTACGGAATCGTCCCGGCCGAGTGGGGAAGGAAGCTCCTGGGGTTGGGGCAAGCCGCAAACTCAAGGCCGCCAGCAAACTCCGGACAGGCGAATTCCGGGCGGGCAGACGCCGGGCGGGTAAACACCGGACTGGCAAACACCGACTCAGGGCCAGCGAACCCTAGTCACCTACAGACAGCACAAGAGCCGAGCAAGGCAGGTCAGGAAGCCCCGGAAGCCGCGGATCCGGAGTTTGATGTCTGGCTTCGCCGGCTCTACACAGCGCCGGGCACAGGTGAACTCCTCGGCACGGATTCCAAGGCCCGGCTCTTTACCGGCCGGCTGAGGCGGTTCATTGAGACTCGTGACGACACTTGCCGCGCGCCGTATTGTGATGCGCCCATCCGGCACATTGACCACGTGGTTCCGTGGCGTGCGGGAGGGGAAACGAGCCTCGCGAACGGGGTGGGACTGTGCGAAGCGTGCAACCACACCAAAGAACACCCCGGCTGGACCACCAGAACACTCCACGGGGGCACCCATGCGGGCGCACACGGCGTGCACACCCTGGAAATCACTACACCCACAGGCCACACCTACCTATCCAAAGCCCCACCCCTGCCAGGGCACCACCCCTCCAGAACGTAGGGGGCTTATTCCTCCGTGAAGTCCCCGGCATCCCTGCGGAAGGTGCCCAAAACGCGGATGAGGTGATCGACGTCGTCGGGCCCGAAACCTGAGTTGCCGAAAACCTCGGCGTTGAGCGCTGCTGTCGCTTTCTTGGCCAGGGTGCGTCCCTCTGGCGTGAGCTCGATCAGGGTGGTGCGGCCGTCTGTTGGGTGCGGGGAACGCGCCACCAGGGCAGCCTTTTCCAGGCGGTCCACGGCGTTGGTCACCGAGGTGGGGTGGACCTGCAGGAGCGCGCTGGCTTTGTTCATGGGCAGTGCGCCGCTGCGGGCGAAACTCAGCAGTGCCAGCAGCTCGTAGCGTGCGAAGGTCAGCCCGAAGGGTTTGAGCACCGTTTCGATGCGCGCGAGCAGAATCTGTTGCGTGCGCATGATCGCAGTGATGGCAGCCATGGGTGCGGCGACGTCGCCCCAGCCATGCCGTTCCCAGTTGCGTTGGGCGTCGGCGATGGGATCGCGGGGGAGTGGGGTGCCCATGGCCCTCCTTCGTTGCTTGGCCTACTGTTCGGGTGGCTAGTCTTTCAGATTCGGGAACTCTTCCTCGGTGTACTCCACACCCAACCCGGAGGGCAGCGGACCGTCGCCGTGCCTGGCTACTTCGGTCCCGCGTAGCTCCACGCGCCTGATTTTGCCGGAAATCGTCTTGGGCAGCTCGCCGAATTCCAGCCGCCGGATCCGTTTGAACGGCGCCAAATGCTCCCGGCAGTAGCGAAGAATGTCCTCGGCTACCGCCGGTCCGGCTTCATAGCCCGCAGCCAACACCACAAACGCTTTGGGCACCGACAGTTTCACAGCGTCAGGCGAAGGCACGACGGCGGCTTCCGCCACTGCGGGGTGTTCGATCAGGACGCTTTCGAGTTCGAAAGGTGACAAGCGGTAGTCGGAGGACTTGAAGACGTCGTCATCCCGGCCGACGTAGGTGATGACGCCGTCGGAGTCCCGGCTCGCCATGTCGCCGGTGTGATAGTAGCCATCGCGGAAAGCCTCGGCCGTCTTGGCTTCGTCGCCGAAGTAGCTCTTCATGAGTCCCACGGGCCGGGGGTTCAAGCGTAAGCAGAGTTCGCCGTCGTCGGCTTCGTTCCCGGTGACCGGGTCCACCAGAACCACGTCGTATCCGGGGAGCGGCCGCCCCATGGAGCCGATCTTCACCGGCTGGGTTGGTGTGTTGGCGATCTGGACTGTGGATTCCGTTTGGCCGAAGCCGTCCCGGATGGTGACGCCCCAGGCCTTTTCCACGTGGCCGATGACCTCGGCGTTGAGTGGTTCGCCGGCAGAGACCACTTTGCGTGGAGGGTGGGTGAGTTGCGTGAGGTCGGCTTGGATGAGCATGCGCCAGACGGTGGGTGGGGCACAAAAACTCGTGACGCCTTCGCGGCCCATTTGGTTCATGAGGGCGGAGGCGTCGAAGCGTTCGTAGTTGTAGATGAAGACGGTGGCTTCGGCGATCCATGGTGTGAAGACGTTGGACCAAGCGTGCTTCGCCCAGCCGGGGGAGGCGACGTTGAGGTGGACGTCTCCTGGTTCCAGACCTATCCAGTACATGGTGGACAAGTGGCCTACGGGGTAGGAGGTGTGGGTGTGCTCCACCAGTTTGGCGCGGGAGGTGGTGCCGGAGGTGAAGTAGAGGAGCAGTGTCTCGTCGGCGCGAGTGGGAGCGTCGGGCGTGAAGTCCGTGCCGGCGTCGTACGAATCTGCGTACTGTTGTGCCTCTGCGGCGGTTCGGTCGGAGCCAATTTCGATCAGCGTGTACCCGCCCTCGACGTCGGCGAACTTGCCGATGTTGGCGCTTCCGACAGCCACCCACTTGGCCGCGCCGCGCTCCACGCGGTCCTGAAGATCACGGGCCCCCATGAGGGTGGTGGTGGGGATCATGACGATGCCCAGTTTGATGCCCGCCAGCATGAGTTCCCACAGTTCAACCTGGTTGCCGAGCATGATGATCATGTGGTCGCCGCGGGCCACTCCTTGTTCCCGGAGCCAGTTGGCGAGCTGGGAGGAGCGTTCCGAGAGTTCCTTGAACGTCCGGCGGGTGGAGCTGCCGTCCTGTTCCACGATCACCAGGGCGGGCTTGTTGCCTCTGGTCTCGTCTGCTGCGATGTGGTCGAACCAGTCGAGGGCGAAGTTGAATTCCTCAAAGCGTGGCCATTGGAACTCGGCATGGGCCAGTTTGTAGTCTTCGCGCAGTTCCAGCAGCCTGTCCCGGGCCGCACGGAAGTCGTCTGTGACTGTCATAGTCCGCCTTTCGCCTTCGGAATTCCCTGGCACCTTCGCCGAAGCATCCCGCCTAGTGATCCACATCACCTTGCAATATACTAGGACATCCAAGGGTTTGGAAGAGCCCATGCGGGACATGACGAAGGGGTCTAATGCTCGACGAAAAAGCTGCCGGCACCGTTACCAACGGTGCGGCATCAGAACGCGTCCTGCCTCCTTACCCGGAGGCGGACTTGATGCACGTCATTGACCTGCTCCCATCAGAGGAGCGCACGAGGTACCTCGAGACCAGGGAATTCCTGCAAACACGCATCCGGGCAGCGAGCATTGAGTACTGGAACCGGGAGGAGTTCCCGTTCGGGCTGCTGGCTGACATGGCCAAGTTCGGGCTGGGTGGGCTTCAAACGGATGGTTCCTCAAAGCTGTTCAAGGGCCTCATGTACACCGAGGTGGCCCGCGCGGACGTGTCGCTGTCCGCGCTGGTGGGCATCCACAATGAGCTCATTGTCGGCATGATTGATGAGCTCGGCTCGCCGGAGCAGAAGCGCAAGTGGCTGCCCGGCCTGGAGGCTTTTACCCACCTGGGAGCCTTTGCGCTCACCGAACCGGACCACGGTTCCGACATCGCCGGAGGACTCTCGACGACGGCGCGGCGCGACGGCGGCGAATGGGTCATCAGCGGTGCCAAGCGGTGGATTGGGGCTGGGACGATTGCCGACTTCGCGTTGGTCTGGGCCCGGGACGAGTCCGACGGGCACATCAAGGGCTTCATTGTGGAGACCGACCGCCCCGGGTACACGGCCACCAAGATTTCGAACAAGATCGGCCTTCGCATCATGCAGAATGCGGACATCGTCTTGGACGAGGTCCGCATTCCTTTGGAGAACCTCCTGCCCGGCGCCACGGAGTTCTCCCGCGCCAACGATCTTTTGCGCGATTCCCGGGCCTGGGTGGGATGGCAGGCCGCAGGGATTCAATTGGCGGCCTTTGATATTGCCCGTTCCTACGCGTTGGAGCGCAAACAGTTCGGCAAGGAACTGGCACGCTTCCAGCTCGTCCAGCAGCAGCTTGCCGACATTCTTGGCAATGCCAACGCTTCGCTGTCCATGATGGTGGAGCTTGCCCGGATCCAGCAGGCCGGGAAACTCGAAATGGTGCAGGCCGCCATGTGCAAGGCCACCACTACCCGGCTGGCCCGCTCATCCGTGGCGATGGGCCGTTCCTTGCTGGGCGGGAACGGCATCACCACGGACTACGAGATGGCCAAGCTCTTTGGCGACGCCGAAATCCTCTACACCTACGAGGGCAGCTACGAGATCAACTCCATGATCGTGGCCCGCGCGGTGACGGGAAAATCGGCGTTCGTCTAGGTCCTGACTGCTTGGGCGGGGTCTTCCTGGGCCGGGTCCGGATCCGGAGGCGTAGCAAGGGCCGCGTGCTCGGCCAGGACTCCGGTGTGGTGCCTGATTCGGAGACGGTAGAGGAGCGTTCCGCCAATGACTACTGCCGCAACGAAAATGACGCCGCCCCATTGCAGGTACCACTCGAACGGTGGCACCGAGTTGTAAATCTCAGGCCGCGGCCACACCAGGTTCAGGGTCATGGCACCGCCCCACAGCACGGCCAGGATGTTGACGGGGAGCCCCCATTTGCCGAGGCTGAATCCCGGTTCGGATCCATCGTCCTTCAGGGGCCACTTCTTGAGGAACCGGCGCCGCAGCATGGGCACGGTCACCAGCAGGTAGGACAGGTAGATCAGGACGATGCTGATGCTGGAGAGGATGGTGAAGATGGCCGGCTGGGAGATGTTGACGATCAGCGGAATAACAGCCACGACGCCAATGACGATTGCGGCCACGGTGGGGGTTTTGCGGGTGGGGTGCACTTTGCTGAGCTGGCGGCTGAAGGGAAGGTTGTTGTCCCTGGCCATGGCAAACATCATCCGGATGGCTGCTGCGTGGACGGCCAAAGTACACACCACAACAGCTACCACGATGCACGCGAGGAAAGCCTTGCCGAAGGGGCCACCCAGCACCGAAAGCACAATGTACTGCAACCCGCCATCAGCGGCTCCGAGCTTGGGATCGGAAAGATCCGGTGCGGCCAGGATTCCGCCCAGGAGGAGCAGCCCTCCCAGGAGGAAGGATGCCGTGACGGCGCGCAGGATCGCCCTGGGAGCCGTCTTCTTGGGGTCCTTGGTTTCTTCACCCAAGGAACTGGCGGTATCGAATCCGTACATGACGTAACCGGAAGCCATGGCGGCAATGAGGAACACTCCAAAGAAGCCCAGCGGATGCTCTTCGCCGAAGCCAGCGGTATCCAGGAGGACTTCGGGTCCACGCACGGAATGCCAAATAAGCGCCGCAATGAGCAGGACGGCAGCAACCAGTTCCACGAACACGCCCACGCTGTTAATCATGGTCATGAGTTTCACGCCGAACGCGTTGATGAGAGTGGAAATGCCGATCATGATGCTGGCCAGGAGGACCCCGTTGACGGCAAAGTCGTAAGGACCCGTGCCGTCGCCCACCAGTTGGAAGCCGCTCCAGATCTGCGGCAGGGTTATTTGGAGGGCCAGGGCAACAGAACCCAAAGCCATGATGGAGGAGAGCAGCAGCAACCAGCCCGCCAACCAGGCCCACGTTCCGGTGGAGAGCCTCTTGGCCCAGTTATAGACCGATCCCGCTACGGGATAGCGGCCGGCCAGTTCCGCAAAACACAGGGCAACCATGAGCTGGCCAACAAAAACGATGGGCCACGACCACGCATAGGCGGGTCCCGCCGTCGAAAATCCGAAGTAAAACAGTTGAAAAACGCCGGTGAGGATGGAGATGTAACTGACGCCGGCGGCGAAGCTGGCAAACTTTCCGATGCTGCGGTCAAGGGTTTGGGCATAGCCAAACTCGTCCATGCCGCTTGCATCGCTCTTGCAGGGTCCTGTTTTGCTGGGTTCTAACATTCGAACTCCTAATTCAGACATGCATGAATGGTGATAGCCCGCGGCCGCCATTGGACGCAGTGGATATCAAAAGCCGGGCACCACGGTGTGCCTACGGCCGTTTCCCCCATTTTTTGTTGCGTGGGTCTAAAAGCAGGGTGCCTGTTCAGGCGTGGGAGAAGCTGAAGTCCGCCTCCGTCGTCGTGGTTTCTTCCGCCCGGCTGGCACTGAGGTGGGCCTTGATGAGGTCCGCACAGCGCTCGCCGATCATCATCACGGTGATGTTGGGGTTCACGGTGACGTGTTCCGGCATGACGGAGGCGTCCGCCACGCGCAATCCTGTGACGCCCTTGACGCGCAGTTCGGGATCAAGGGGAGACATGTCGTCGTCCGCAGCTCCCATGCGAACGGTGCCAACGGGGTGGTAGACGGTGTTGTGTGTTTTGCGGATGTAGTCCTGAAGCTCCTCGTCGGTTTGTGCCTCGATGCCGGGGGAGAGTTCCCGTCCGGTCCACTCGGCCATGGCCGGCTGCGCCGCGATTTCCCGGGCCTTGCGGATGCCGGCCACCATGACGCGCATGTCGTGCCCCTCCGGATCGGTGAAGTAGCGGGGGTCCACCATGGGCTTGTCGCGGAAGTCCCGGCTGCGCAGGCGAACGGTCCCGCGGGAGCGCGCGTGCGTCACGTTCGGAGTGAGGCTGAAGCCGTTCTCCGTGGTGGGGTAACCGTAGCGCAGGGTGTTCATGTCGAAGGGTACGGAGCCGTAGTGCATCATCAGATCCGGGCGGTCCAGGCCCTCTTCGGTGGGAGTGAAGATACCGATTTCCCACCACTGGGTGGACGACTGCACCATGGGCTGCTTCGCTTCGAACTGCACCACGCCCTCCGGATGGTCCTGCAGGTGCTCGCCGACGCCGGGAGAATCCACCAGGACCTCGATGCCATGCTGCTCAAGGTGCGCGGCCGGGCCTATGCCGGAGAGCATGAGGAGTTTAGGGGAGTCGATGGCGCCCGTGGACAGGATGACCTCGCGGCGCGCGTTCAGCCTGTGCGTACGGCCGAAGGCCGAGTCAACGACGTCGACGCCGGTGCAGCGCTTGTCCGCGTCGAACACCAGTTGGCGGGCCCGCAAGCCGGTCAGCAGCGTGAAGTTTTCGCGATCAACGATGGGGTGGATGTAGGAGACCGAACTGGACGAACGTGTCCCGTCCGAGCGGCGGTTGATCTGGAAGAAGTTGGCGCCGTTGATCACGGTGGTGCCGTCATTGAACTTTGCCCGGGGGATGCCGGTCTGTTCGCAGGCGTTGAGGAGCGCGACGCCGGCGGGATCTTTCGGGGGAACGTTCATCAAGTGCACCGGACCATCATGGCCGTGATGCGGAGCGTCCGGGCCGGCGTCCTCGTTGCTTTCCAAGCGCTGGTACAAGGGCCAGGCGGCGGCAGCGTTCCAGCCGGTGGCGCCGTACTTTGACTCCCACTCGTCCAGGTCTTCGCGGGGAGCCCAGAACGCGATACAGGAGTTGTGGCTGGAGCAGCCACCCATGACCTTGGCGCGGGCATGGCGCATGAACGAGTTGCCGTTTTCCTGCGGTTCCACCGGGTAGTCCCAGTCGTACCCCGATTCCAGCAGTTCCATCCACCGGTCCAGTTGCAGGATCTCGGGCAGGTTGCGGTCATCCGGGCCGGCTTCCACCAACGCCACGGTGATGGCGGGGTCCTCGCTCAGCCGGGCAGCGACGGCAGCTCCAGCAGACCCGCCGCCAATGACGACGTAATCGAACCCGCGCTCGCTGAGGTTATCAATGGTGTCGACGTGCATCTAGTTCTCCTTGCCGTGGTCTGCGAACCAGCCGGTGACCTGCGGGCTGGTGTTCTGGTAGATGTGCTTGGCTTCCTGGTACTCACCGAGGCCGGTGGGGCCGAGCTCGCGGCCAACGCCGGACTGCCCGAAGCCGCCCCACTCGGCCTGCGGAAGGTAGGGGTGGTAGTCGTTGATCCACACCGTGCCGTGGCGCAAACGGCCCGCAACGCGCTGGGCTTTGCCGGCGTCCTGGGTCCAGACCGCGCCCGCCAGTCCGTAGATGGTGTCGTTGGCGGTGGCCACGGCTTCGTCTTCCGTGCGGAACGTTTCCACTGTTACTACCGGGCCAAAGGCTTCGTCGATCACTACCGACATTCCCCGGGTCACGCGGTCCAGAACGGTCGGCTGGTAGTAGAAACCGGCGTCGAAGGCTTCACCGTCAGGGGCCGCGCCGCCGCACCGCAGCCGCGCGCCTTCGGCCACGCCACGCTGAACGTAAGCGTCTACCTTCTCCCGGTGTGCGGCGGAAATCAGCGGTCCGGTTTCGGCGGACTCATCGAACGGGCCGCCGATACGGATGCCCTGTGCCTTGCGGACCAGTTCGTCCACGAAGCGCTCGGCGATGGATTCCTCCACCACCAGGCGCGCACCGGCGGAGCAGACCTGGCCCGAGTGCACAAAGGCGCCGTTCAGCGCATTGTCGACGGCGGCGTCGAAGTCAGCGTCAGCGAACACGACGTTGGGGTTCTTGCCGCCCAATTCCAGCGCCACCTTTTTCACGGTGCCGGCTGCGGCGGCGGCGATGCGCTTGCCGGTTTCCAGGCCGCCGGTGAAGGAGACCAGATCGATGTCCGGGTGCTCCGAAAGGGGTGCTCCCGCTTGTGCGCCGGGCCCGGTCACCAGGTTGGCGACACCGTCCGGGAGGCCCAGGTCCTTCAGCAATTGCATGGTGAGGATCGCGGTGGACGGGGTCAGCTCGGCAGGTTTCAGGACGAAAGTGCAGCCGGCGGCCAGCGCGGGCGCGATCTTCCAGGCGGCCTGCAGCAGGGGGTAGTTCCACGGTGTGATCAGTCCGCAGACGCCCACGGGTTCGTAGACGATTTTGCTCACGACGGCGGGGTCCCCGGCGTCCACCACTCGGCCCGCCGACTGCCCGGCGAGCCTTCCGAAGTATTCGAAGCAGGCGGCGATGTCATCAATGTCGATGCGGCTTTCGATGATTCGCTTGCCGGTGTCCAAGGATTCGGCGCGGGCGAACTTTTCCCGGCGTTCGCGCAGTTCCGCGGCGACCTTGAGTAGGAAAGCGCCGCGCTCAGGAGCGGGGACGTTTGCCCAAACACCGGAATCGAAGGCTGCGCGGGCTGCGGAAATGGCTCGCTCGGCGTCCTCGCGGCCGGCTTCGGAGACGGTGGCGACCAGTTCTCCGTCGGCCGGGTTGCGGATCTCGCGCACCGCACCGGACGCGGCCGGTTCCCACGCGCCGTTGATGAAAAGGGTGGAGGCGGAATCGGAAAATGTGGCTTGGGTCATACGAAGCAGGCTAGTGCACTTTGAACATCCGTTCAAGGAAATTTATGAACAAATGTTCAAAGTGACGTACCCATCCCCGCACCCGCCCGCTACGAATCACTGACATGAAAAAGCTCGGACTCCGGACCAAAGGCCCCGAAACCATGGCAGCGCTGGCAGGCGTGGTGTCGGCCGCCGTCGTGCTCGCCGTTGCCGAGCTGATCGGCGCATTCTTCACCGCCAGGGCGACCCCGGTGTTCGCGCTGGGATCCACCTTCATCGACTTCACGCCGTCGTGGATGAAGGACTTTGCGATCGCCACATTCGGCACCAACGACAAAGCCGCGCTGTTCGTAGGAATGGGCGTCACCATCGCCGTACTGGCCTGCGTTCTGGGCGTTGTGGCCTACAAGAAGTGGGCACTTGGCGTCCTGGGCGTGCTCTTCATGGGCGCGGTGATTGTGGCAGCCGTACTGACCCGTGCCGGTGTGGGGCCCGCCGACGCCATCCCCTCAGTGCTGGGAACCATCGCCGGTCTGATCGTCCTGCGCCGTCTCATGCTGCCGTTGTGGCGGATGAAGGCGTGGCCGGAAACCCCCGCTGACGTAGCGGCCGACGCCGATACCCAAGTTGGGGGCGCCGGCACCAGCCGCCGTCGTTTCTTCGCTGCTGCCGGTATCACCGCGGTAGCTGCCGGAATCGCGGCGACCGGTGGGCGGCTGCTCGGAGCTGCGCGCAACAACATAGCTCAGGCCCGTGATGCCCTCACGCTGCCGTCGCCCGTCAAGGCTGCGCCCCCTGTTCCAGCCGGCGTCCAGTCCCCGGTGGCAGGAGTCTCCTCGTGGCTGACGCCGAACAACGAGTTCTACCGCATTGACACCGCCCTGAGCGTCCCGGAAATCAACGTCGAAGACTGGGTACTGCGGGTGCACGGAATGGTTGAGAAGGAAGTAACCCTCACCTTCCAGGACCTGCTCGACGCCGATCTGATCGAATCGCACGTCACCCTCACCTGCGTCTCCAACCCGGTGGGCGGAAAGCTCGCCGGAAACGCCAAATGGCTGGGCATGCCCATCCGCGAAGTCCTGGCCATGGCCAAACCGAAGGAAGGCGCGGACATGGTGCTCTCAACTTCCATTGACGGCTTCAGTGCCTCCACCCCGCTGGAGGTCCTGCAGGATGACCGCGATGCCATGCTGGCCATCGGCATGAACGGTGAGCCCCTTCCCATAGAGCACGGATACCCTGTGCGGATGGTGGTTCCGGGACTCTACGGATTCGTCTCCGCCACCAAGTGGGTGGTGGACCTGGAAGTCACCCGCTTCGCCGACAGCAAGGCTTACTGGACAGAACGCGGCTGGTCAGAGCGCGGCCCCATCAAGACCATGGCACGCGTGGACGTGCCTGGGTCCTTCGCGAAATTGAAGGCAGGGAAGGTGGCCGTGGGTGGCACCGCATGGGCGCAGACCCGCGGAATCACCAAGGTGGAAGTACAGATCGACGACGGCGACTGGGTGGAAGCAACCCTCTCCACCGAAGCATCCACCATCACATGGCGCCAGTGGTCCTACGAATGGGACGCCACACCCGGCATGCACTACGTCAAGGCCCGCGCCACCGATAGCACCGGCGAAGTCCAGACGGACAAGCGCGCCGACCCTGTACCGGACGGTGCCTCGGGCTGGCAGTCCGTGGCAGTGACGGTGGAGTAACTGTTCAGCCTGGCTCGACCTGGGTCCTCCCGCCGAGGGTGTTCCACACTTCCGTAAGTTGGACCGGAAACTGTGTAGCGTTTAGGGCAGTTTTGCGGGCGGGTCTTACGGGAATTCTGGTTCCGCAGAATGACGCGAGTTTTGCTTAGCGCTATTTGGGACTGCTTGGCGGCCGGTGGAGGACCGGCTTACGGGCACTCTAAGCATTGTGGCCAGAAGCTGGCCCATGGAGGCCTGGCCCTAGCTTGCGCTACCCGTGCATGCAGGTATGTTGTTGCAATGCGAAAGCGAAGCGCCGCAGGCCTCGGAACAGATGACAGGATCTTCATCGAACTCGGGACACCCGATGTAGTCACAGCGTTCCTATCGCCGTGAGGGACGACATCGTATGCCCAAGGTGCGGGCAAGACTGGGTCAAACCATATCGAATTGTAAAGACCGGCGATCTCTTTCAGCACTGTAATGAATGCGACGCGGTTTGGGCCATAGGAATTGAACCCAATTTGAAGGCTTTTTGGGACTTCAGAGCATTCATGGCTACGCGTGGGTTGTCTGACGTGGAGGACGAAATAGAGAAATTCAAGTGACGTAGCGAGGAGGGGATGGAGTGAGTAACGCCGGGCAAATAGGCATCGAACTCAGCGAAGACGAGGCACTGGTGCTCTTTGACTGGCTGGCCCGATTCAACGAACGCAAGGATGTTGATTTTGCTGACCCAGCCGAGCGGCGCATTTTGTGGGACATTGAATCTTCGCTCGAATCGCTACTGATACAGCCATTCTCAGAGGACTACGCCTTGCTGCTGGCTGAGGCTCGAAGCCGTCTCGTGGACCCGAGCCCATCTTGACCCGTGTGTGGTAACCATGAGGAAGACCATGCAGGAGCGAGGGCTGGTGCTGGTGCGTCGAGCGAGCACTCCTTCCTTGTTAGGAACGGATGTCCGGTAAAGGATCCTCAAACTGGACGAAAATTTTCCAAGACCTCTGGCCGTGCAAGAATCGCGGCATGAGTGAGGATGAGCGACATGCGAGAGACGAGTTAGCAACACTTGAGGCCCTTTTGCAGGCAATGGACCGACGCGATGAAGTGTTCCAGGTGGTTGACGATTCAGAGACAGTGGATGAAGCAATCCTTCGTGTGGGTCAACTGTTGGGCATCGGAGCCGTGAGCAGCCGGGCGGTCATCGACCTACAGGTGAGAAGGTTCACCGGAGGCCAGCGCCGGGCCATGGCTTCTCGCGCAGGAGAACTTAGAGCAATTTTGCTTGATAGGGGCTAAGTGTGCGCGGTGAAGGATCCCGTTCCGTGCTGTTGGTGTGGACTGACTTGACTCCTATATCTATATAGCTAGATTAGTGCCATGGAGAACTTGGGGCGGGTCACGCCTGCCACTGCGCTTGTCCTCGAAGCCCTGTTGTCGGCGGAGAGTGTCTGGGGGCTTCAGATCGTCAAAGATACGGGTAAGAAGCCCGGTACGGTGTATCCCATTTTGGAACGTCTTGAGGCCGCTGGCTGGATCCAGGGGGAATGGGAGGTAACAGAAGAACGTAAGGGGCCTCGCCGGCGTTATTACCGGTTGTTGGCTGAGGCGCGTCCTCTGGCTCAGGAGTTTGTCAGGGCTCAAAAGTCGAAAAATACACCGAGCACGCGCCCGTCGCCTGCTTTCACTGAGAGTGCATGGAGTGAGGCATGAGACGCCAAGAGGCAATCCTTGCTGCTTGTTTAGCGCTGACGCCTGCACGGTATCGGTCTGTCCGGGAGGAACAGTGGCGCGCAGATCTCCGTGACGGTCCAGGGATGGGGATATCAACTTCTGCGCTGCTGTTGGGGGCCGCATGTTCGTCAGTGGCATCCCGGTTTTACGAGCTAAAACATCGTGGCGGCATCTTCCTGTCACGGATTACCAAGGGGGAAAATATGAAACTGGTACTAGGTGCACTTGGCGCGGCCGCAGTGTTGGCTGCTGTTGTTGGTGGCATTCAAACCAGTGCAGGCAACCGGCCCACTGACGGCGCGCAGTTGAAGGCTGCGATGGCTGAAGCCAAGATCGCAGGCTACGAGGGTTGGTGGAACTCAACGCACCTTGATGGCACCCCGGCAGGTCCGCCGGAGATAGTGGCAGTGAACACGAACACAGGAACTGTCGTGGACTACTTCAACCGGGCGAAGTATGACGCTGGCCAGCAGCTGACAGCAGATGACTCCGATTACGCCGTAGTCGCGGACCCCGCATGGCCCGTCAGTTCTGTGGTGATCATCGATACCGCCACAGGAAAAATGATTGACAGCTTCCCTGTGGACGAGAAGGGCCGGGTCATTTATACACACGAAGACGGCTCGAAAACCGTCGGATGATAGCCAGATGCTCGCATCCACCTGAGGAGCGGGCCATTCCCGTCCGTCTACCGTGGAGGGGTCATTAGCGTGCGCCTTTAGGCGGTTGCCGCTGTGAGGAGTTCGTCCGTTTCCGGACTCGGACGCTCTGGGAGGATGGGGGCGTTGATCAGGGACCGGTCGTAGACAACGAGGGCGTTGTTCTCGATGATCTGTTCTTTGGACGTTACGAGTCCTGTTCGCTTGTCGCGGGTCAGGCGAACCACTTTGTTGTGGCGGTAGACGTTTCCGTCTGCTTCGTGGAAGTAGGCGTCTTCTTCGCGGATGTGAAACTTCACCGTGGGAACGCGTTCGGCGCGCAATTCGCCACACAAGTGCTCTTCGGTGGTGGTGACAAGGAATTGGTAGGCCTGGTCCGTATCGTTGCGCACCCTGTAGTCCAGGTAGTTGTAAATGATCGAGGTCCCCGACCCGAAGGGGATCTGTCGGTTGAAGTCCGGGAATAAGTCCAGATCCCCGTGGTGGTGGTGTTCGACCACTGTCAGTTCGCTGTGCAGGACCATCCAATGCAGCAGATTGGTGAACTGGCACAGCCCTCCGCCGATGCCCGAGTCCGCCCGGCCGTGGTTGATGACCAGTCCCTCGCGGTAGCCTTTGGCTTCCGTGCAGCTGCCCACCAGTTTCCAGAATGAAAAAGTCTCTCCCGGGCGGATGACCATGGAGTTGATCAGAGGTGCCGCGATCCCAAGGCTGACGGCTTTGTTTTCCTGCAGGTGCAGGTCGACATTGCCCAGCTTCCGCCTGATCAGTGAATTGTGGCGATAAACCACCTCCGGCAAGACCTCGTGAGGGCGTTGCCTGGCAAAGGCGGTGGAAGAGAAGAAGTCCTTGGCCTTGCGCGTGATGATCATGCGCTGAACCGAGAGACGGTAGGTCAAGGGCGATACTTCGCAGAACAGCTTTCGTGCCAATGCTTCCCCAATAACGAGCCCGGAACCGGGCAGCCCGACGCCCGGAAATCTCGGCGTCAAACGTATTTTTTCAGACGTTGGATTAAACCCCAAAACCGTGACAACCCCGGCTTTGGCGAATCACACAAAAGCGCGACCACTTGCCTCACTCATGCCTTGGTTGGACCCGTGCACCAAGTTCGGTGAGGGATCAAGGACAGCGCCACGGCTGAATGCCGACGACGGCGGGTGCTGCCGCCGTCGTCGGCTTCCTACTCCCGTCAGTGAGTAGCGTTAGCCGAACACCCGGGTGCCTTCAGGCATCGCGGGCATGGAGGAGGCTCCGCCGCCGAGGTCCTTGTCATTGGCGGTCAATCCGGTGGGGTCGTAGTAGGCGGCGACCAAGCGCTGCTTGATGTAGCCCAGCACTATCTGCCCCTTGCTATCGCAGTTCCTGGCGGTGATGGCCGTGAAGTTCTGCCAACCATTCCCCGCAGCCGGGCGGATGGTCTTGGAGCTCCACTGGGTGGGTGTGGCGTCCGGGATGATGTACTGTCGCAGTTCGCCGGTGGTGAGCGTAGCCATCAACACGGCAGCGGGCTTGCCGTTGATCGCGATTGAAGGCGCCGAGCCGATGGATGTGATGGAGGCTCCACCGCCGAATACTTTGACCGTGCCGGTGATGGTTCGGGCGTTCGTGTCGAGGGTGTAGCGGTAGAGTTCGCCGCCGCTGGTGAGCCGGAAAATGAACTGCTGGCCCCGGACGTCGGCCGTTCCGCTGTAGGCGGTGGTGATGGACTTCTGGAACCACCCGTTACCAATAGTGGTGATCGGTCCGTCGATGGAGTGCTTCCAGGTGCCGTCCGACTGGAGGTCCTGCCGCTGGTTGTAGAACTTCGCTTTGCCGTCCGAGGAGGTGCCGAAGTAGGAGAACTTGCCGAAGGTCTCGTCCCCTAATCCGCCGGTCTGCGTCAGGTACGTCGCATCGAACGGGACGGGCGAGGACCAGCTGTTGTTCTCCCAGCGGAGCTTGCCGCCGCTAAGGAAGACTGCACCGAGATTTCCGTTCGGTTCGACGCTCAGCAGGCCGCCAAAGCAGTCGGCGGGCGTCAGCGTGGGAGTGGGGTAAGCAGTGGCAGCGAAGGCGGGAGCGGAGCCGGAGAGCGCCAGTGCGCATGCGGCGAGGCCGCCGAAGAGTTTCGTGGTGAGTTTCATGTGGGGACTCCTCATCGCACGTTGCGCCAAACCTGAACGGCCCTGGTGCCTGCCGGGCAGTTAGCGTAGGAGGTGTTGAAGCCTTGCGAGGCAGGCATCTGCCACCTCCAGGGCCCGGTCACGATAGCCTCATGGCCGGTGGGGACGTGACGGCACTTGCCCGCAACCTGATACTCAGTGCCCGGCGCATCGGAATTGCAAGTGCCTCCCACACTGTATTCGTAGTGGATCCAGACGTTGCAGTTGGCATAGCCATCGTTAGCCAACGCAGGTTGAGCCGTGAGCAACGCCCCTCCCATGAAGGCAAGGGCAGCGCTGGCAGCAAGAATTTTCTGAGCAATCTTCATGATGTTCCCCCGGGTCGGTTAGGTAGTCCCTTGATATTCGGGCACACCTGGTCCTCGCGCTATGGGGCGAACTACCCACGTGGTGTGCTCAGCGAGAGGCGAAAGCGATCTCTTCCGTGCGGGCAATGCCGCGCTGGATGGCCGCCTTGTCGATGCCCAGCAGCGTGGTGAGCCACATGCCGTTCTGCACCACAACCACGTCTGCCGCCCGGTCCCGGCATTCCTCAGGGGACAGCCCGGGAACGGCGTTGCCGATCAAGGCCGCAAGCCCCTGAAGATATCTTTCAAAGGCTGCGGCATTGATGCGTGCAAAGTCCTCATCCGCCTGGGCGAGGGCCCACAAATGAAGTCGGAGCGATAGGTACGGTGTGGTCAGGAGTCCCGGATCCGCAACGCGCCGAAGGGACTCCCGGAGTTGTTCGTCCGGTGTTGAGGTAGCTTTGGGTTCCACCAGCAGGAGGTCGTGCTCTTCGATCTGGTGGAGCACCGCGCGGATCAGGCTCGATTTGTCCGCGTAGTAGTAGTTCACAAGCCCCAGGGCGACGCCGGCTTCACGCGCCACAGCGCGCATGTTGATGCCCGAAATTCCGTGGCGGGACAGCAGTTCCAAGGCGGCATCGAGAATGCGTTTCTGCCTGTCAACCTGTTCGCCGGATTTCACGGTGCTTGTACCCATCCGGCCAGACTATTGCCTAACCCTGATCAGCGCATCCTGAGCTCTCTACAGGTACTTTTCTGCGTAAACCCGCAGGGCATCCCTGACGAACGCCGCCCCGGGTTCTCCGCCGTAATTGGCAGCGAACCGCGGATCTGCAACGTACATTTCGCCGAGTCCTGTGACGTAACCCTTGATGTCTCCGCCAGGTACCGCCGTCGGGGTTCCCGGGATGCCGCGAAGCCACTCAACGTGGCGCTGCGCGAGATCCTGCGCTTCAGCGCTGTCCGGTGAAACCCCGGATTGTGCGGCGACGATCCAGTCCGTGCCCAGTTTCTGGACGCGGTCCTTCCACTGCTGCTTTTTTTCGGCGCTCATTCCGCGCCACCAGGAATCACTGGCGGCGTAGGCATCCTTGCCCCAGCGCTCCTCCACCTCGTCCTTGTACTGAGTGTGGTCGAAGCCGTCAAACATGTTCTGTGCCATGTACTTTCCATCCCCTTTCATTGTGTCGATGGTCTGCCGAACGGAGGCGATCTGCCGGGTCAGCCTGTCCTGCTCCTGGGCGAGCCATTCCAGATGGCTGCTCAGCGCTTTGACGGTATCGGTCTCGCGGTCAAGAACGTCGGCGATGGCCGGAAGGCCGAGCCCCAGTTCCCGGAGCAGGAGGATTCGCTGCAGCTGAACCAGAGCCGGACCGTCATAGTAGCGGTAGCCGTTATGACCGGTCCGGCTTGGTTTCAGCAACCCGATGTCGTCGTAGTGACGCAGCGTGCGGCTGGTGGTGCCTGCGATCTTGGCGATCTCTTGAATTGACCAGTCCATACGTCCTCCGTCCTGTGCTTGTTCTTCGACAGTAGAGGTTGACGTTACGTCAAGGTCAAGGGGATGGTGGCAAGCACTTAGTCGGCCAGGATCAGGTAGAGCGCCCGGCGCGTTTCGTCCAGTTTCTCAATGGCGGCCTGACGCTGTTCCTCAGTGGCTGCTGCGCGGAACTGGTGGATGACGCCCATGAGCTTGCCGACGCTTTGGTGGAATGCGGCGCCGGTTCCGTCAGCCTCGGTGTTCCAGGCGTTGGCCAGTTCCTCTTCATGCTCGGCGATGTACGCCTTGCCGTCGTCGGTGAGCGTGAACTCGGTGCGGCGTCCTTCGCCAACAGCCACGATGAGTTCCTCATCCACCAGCTGCTGCAGCGTGGGGTAGACCGAGCCGGGGCTGGGACGCCAGGCGCCGGACGTCTTCTCGGCGATGGTCTTGATCAGGCCGTAGCCGTTGGACGGGGCTTCGGCCAGGAGCGAGAGAATCGCGGCGCGGACGTCGCCGCGGTTGGCCCTGCGCGACCCGCCGGGGCCGAAGCCCCTGGGCCCAAATCCGGGGCCGAAGCCGGGACCGAATCCTGGACCAAAGCCCGGACCGAATCCGCCTCCGCCGTGGCCGCCCGGTCCGCGCCGGCCCTTGCCCCGGTTGAAGCGGCCTCGGCCGTGCCCGTGCTCGGGGTGTCCGTGACCATGCTCGGGAAAAGTGTTGTCGTGTTCGTTGATGCCTTTCATAACAGCATCGTCCTTTCGGTTGAATGGTTCGCCAAAGGAGTATCGGCGATAGTTAACGATATATCGGTAACTATCGGGACGTCAAGAGGTTTCTTAAAGCACGACGGCGGGTGGCAGCTTCCGTAGGGAAGCCGGCACCCGCCGTCGTGAATGGTCTAACGCGACGTAGCTATTTCCACCAGGTATCGAAGATGGTGACCGGAACGGTGCGCTTGTGACGCGTGCGCAGGTACTTCTGTTCCAGCAGATCTGCCGCGTCCTCGGGGACGTCGCGGCCTTCAAGGTAGTCGTCGATGGTGTCGTAGGTGATACCGAGCTCGTCTTCGTCGGTACGGCCGGGCTTGTTGTCCAGGAGGTCGGCGGTGGGAACCTTCTCCCAAACCCGTGAAGGTGCGCCCAGCTCTGCCAGGAGTGCGCGGTTCTGGCGCTTGTTCAGGCCGAACAGCGGCAGGATGTCCGCGCCGCCGTCGCCGAACTTCGTGAAGAACCCGGTGACGGACTCGGCGCCGTGGTCCGTTCCGATCACCAGGTAATTGTGTTCGCCGGCCAGTGCGTACTGGGCGATCATGCGTGCGCGTGCTTTGGTGTTGCCCTTATGGAAATCGGAGATGGGGGCGCCGGTGGTCTTCTCGAACTCCTCCTCGAAGCCGTCCACGGCTTGGGAGATGTTGTAGGTCCACTCGGTCTTGGCCTTGATGAAGTCCAGGGCTGCCTGGGCGTCGTCTTCATCGTGCTGGATGCCGTAGGGGAGGCGGACGGCAACAAAGTTTGCGTCCACGCCCTCGGCTTCCAATTCCTCAACGGCCAACTGGGCGAGGCGGCCTGCCAGCGAGGAATCTATGCCGCCGGAGATACCTAGAACGAATCCCTTGGTGTGCGTCGCCTTCAGGTAATCCTTCAGGAAAGCGACGCGTTTGCGGACCTCCTCTGCGGGGTTGATCCGGGGCTGGACGCCCATTTCTTCAATGATCTTGGCCTGGAGTTCGCGCATGATCCAACACTAGTCAGCATGGTCACAAAGGCTCAACCATGTTGCCTGCTTCCAGCCCACATGTCAGCCCATGTGTCAGCTACGTTGAAGGCACCGGACCTGTGGAGCCGCGGACGGTGAGGTGGGTGGGCATGACGGAGCGGTTGCGGTTCCCGCCGCCGGCGAGGGGATTCAGCTGGGCCAGCAACATGGACACGGCCACACGTCCCGCCTGCTCAATGGGCGAGCTCATGGTGGTAAGCGGTGGATTGCAGAAGTCCGCCCCAAAGATGTCGTCACAGCCCACGATGCTCATGTCCTCCGGCACCCTCAGGCCACGTTCGCGGAGCCGTTGCAGCATGCCGATGGCAATGAGGTCATTGAAGACGATGCACGCAGTGACTCCGCTGTGTACGGCGGCATCTGCTGCGGCGGCGCCGGACTGGGTTTTGGGGGCGAACGGCCCGATTCTGCGGACATCCACTCCGCGCTCTTCGGCGGCTTCTGAGAGGGCGATCCAACGCCGGGCGCTGGACTGCGAAACGGCGGGACCGGAAACGTAGGCAACGGAGGTGTGGCCCAGGGAAATCAGGTGGTCCAAAGCCTGTGGCATGGCTGAGGGGGTGTCGATGATGACAGCTGGAACGCCGTCGACGTCACGGTTCACGGTGACCATGGGCATACGGGCGGCTGCCGCGGCCAGTGCTTCATCATTGAGGCGGGACGCCGCCACAATCACGCCGTCGGCACTCTTGCGCAGTTGCTCCAGCGTGCTGGCCTCCACCTCGTCCGATTCCTCGGTGTCAACCAGTAACTGAGTGTAACCGGCCGCCTTCAGTTGAAGCTGCGTTCCCCTGATGAGGTCGAAATAGAACGGGTTGGTGATATCCGGAACCAGGACGCCCACGGCACCTGTCTTGCCGGAGCTCAGTGCTTTCGCCTGGGAGTTGGGCGTGTAATTGAGTTCGACGGCGGCGGCCTGGATCCGCTCGCGGGTGCGGATATTGACGCGCTCCGGATTGGTGAGGGCCCTCGAAACGGTGGACGCTGCCACGCCGCACAGCGCTGCGATGTCGTGGATGGTGGCAGGCCGGCCTGTTGCCATGGGTTGCGTCGCCATGGGCGTTCCTCTCTGAACAGCAAACATGGGCGTTCCTCCCGGAACGACTCATCATCCGGCTGTGACTGCTGCCACACCGTCGACTAAGAATGCCACAGGATGGCAGCGATTGGCAATCGGTTGTCAAATGCGTGCCAAGATGGCTAAACTCGAGGAACAAGCCCCGCCTGTGAACTGCGTCACCGCGCCCCTCGTGTGCCGCAGCAGGACTACCAAGGAGATTTTGTGACTCAACCCAGTGCCGTGTGGAGCCTGTCCGGTTTCGGCGACGAAGTAGACCCCGATCCCGCCGTCCAGGCCGCCGTGCTGCTGGCCCTCGGTGCGAGCCACATTGAAGTCCGCAGCGCGTGGGGTACCAACGTTTCAGAACTCGAGCACGACGCTGTGCTGCGGCTCAAAACCATCCTGGACGAGAAGGGCCTCAAAGTTTCGGCTGTTGCCAGCCCCATTGGCAAAGTGGACGTCAGCCTGCCCGTGGAGCATGAGGTGACCCGGCTGCGCCAGATCATCTCCGTCGCGAAGGCCCTGGACACCAAGTATGTCCGCATCTTCTCCTTCTACCGCGGCGAGGAGCAGAGCCAGGAGGACATTCGCGACTCCGTCATGGAGCGCATGTCCGCCCTGGCTGCTGAAGCCGCTGCCAACGACGTGATTCTGCTGCATGAAAACGAGAAGGGCATCTACGGCGATACTCCGGACCGCGTCCTGGACATCATGGAGACGGTCAACTCGCCGGCGCTCCGGGTGGCATGGGACAACGCCAACTTCGTCCAGGTAGGCGTCAAGCCCTACACCGAGGGATATGCCATCCTGCGCCCATACCTTGAGTACCTGCAGGTTAAGGATGCCATCGCCACTACCGGTGAAGTGGTTCCCTCCGGCGAGGGCGACGGTGAACTGGATGCCACCATCAGTGCCCTCGCTGCCGACGGCTACAGCGGCTTCGCCTCACTGGAACCGCACCTGGCCAGCGCCCACGAGCTCGGCGGATACTCCGGCCCGGTTGCTTTCGGAATCGCAGCCCGCGCCTTTGCCGGCCTCGCCACCAAGAACGGCGTGGACCTGGTCTAAAAGCGCGGCACCCAGACAACCCGGCACGAACCTTCACCCAGCATTAACCTTCAAAGGAGCAGGTATGCCAACAGCAGCAATTATTGGTTGCGGCGACATCTCGACCATCCACTTTGCGGCCCTGGCCACCATGGACCATGCCGAGTTGGTGGCGGTCTGCGATACGGATCCGGAAAGGCTGAAGGCGGCGGAAGCCGCCCACGGCGTCCCCGGCTACGCGGACTACCTGGACATGCTCCAGGAGGTGCGTCCCGACGTCGTGCATATTTGTACGCCGCATCATCTCCACGCTTCGGTGGCCGCTGACTGTTTGGAGCGGGGCGTCCATGTGATCGTGGAGAAGCCGCTGGCCCATACGGCGGCGGAGGGGCGGCGGTTGATTGAGGTGGCGGAGCGAAGCGACGCGAAAATCGCCGTCTGTTTCCAGAACCGCTACAACGCGACGTCGCAAGCCATGCATGAACTGCTCGACGGCGGCACGCTGGGTCAGGTGATCGGCGCCTCGGCCACCGTCATGTGGCACCGGGATGGAAGCTACTACCGCAACCGCCCATGGCGCGGCACCTGGGCCGAGGGCGGTGGTGGTCTGATGATGAACCAGGCCATCCACACCGTGGACCTGCTGCAGTGGCTGGTGGGCGATGTTGCCAAGGTGGAAGGCCGCGCGTCCACCCGTTCCTTGGGCGGGGTGATCGAGGTGGAAGACACTGCTGAGTTCGTTGCGGAACACGTCAATGGTGCGCGCAGCGTCTTCTACGCAACGCTGGCCAACGCCGTGAATGCGCCGGTGACCTTGGACATCGTCACGGAGAAAGCGACGCTCAGCCTGCGGGGAGACCTCACGGTGAGTTATGCCGACGGCACGGTGGACATCATTCCGGAAAGGGTTGCTGACAGTGGTGGCAGGTCCTACTGGGGCGTGTCCCACGAGCTTCTGATTGCGGATTTCTACACCAAGCTGCAGGACGCCGGGCCGTTCTGGATCAACCCTGCCGAGGCCGCAAAATCCTTGAAGATCATCAAGGATATTTACGCGCAAAGCTACCCGGACATGGCTGGCCGGGTGGGTTAAGCATCCTCTTGGCAACAATCTTAGAAACTATTGACAATCGGTTGCCAAAACCTCGCAAAGTACGTACTGTAAATCTCACACCCAAGAAAAGTGTGGCGCAGGCCACACGCTCAAGCTCTGACTCGCATCAGGCTAAGACTCAGTAGGAGCCAACAATGAAGTTAGGTCCCAAGGCGGCAGCAGCCGCCATCGTACTTAGCGCCTCTCTGGCGCTCACCGCCTGTGGCGGCGGGAATGCCGGTGCCGGAACTGGTTCCTCTACCGGCACCAAAACCGTCACGGCCCTCACGCTGGGAACCCTCAGGGACCTCACCTCCTGGGACCCGGCCCAGGCTCACGTAGGCCACGCACTCCAGCCTTATCAGGCAGCCTACGACTCCCTGATCCTCCGCGAACCGGACGGCAAGCTCAGCCCCATGCTGGCAACCGCCTGGAAGTACAACGACACCAACACCAAGCTCACCGTTGACCTCCGGACCGACGTCACCTTCAGCGACGGAGCCAAGTTTGACGCCGCTGCGGCCAAAGCAAACATGGACCACTTCAAGAAGGCCAACGGCCCCCAGATGGCCCAGCTGGGTTCAGTGTCCGACATCGCCGTGGTGGACGCCGACACCATCGACATCAACCTCAGCGCACCGGAGCCGGCCCTGGAATACTTCCTCAGCCAGGCAGCCGGCCTCATGGGAAGCCCCGCAGCCCTGGGCACCGATGCCATCAAGACAGTCCCTGTGGGCTCCGGTCCGTACGTGATGGACAAAGCAGCCTCCGTCAAGGATTCCCAGACGGTCTTCAACGCACGTGACGGCTACTGGAACAAGGACCTCCAGAAGTTCAAGAAGCTCACCCTCAAGGTCCTCCTGGACCCCACCGCCCGCACCAACGCGCTGGTCTCCGGCCAGATTGACGCCACCCTCCTTGACCCCAAGAACGGCAAGCAGGCCGAAGGCGCCAAGATGAAGCTCGAAACCAACCAGGTTGACTGGTCCGGGCTGCTCCTCCTGGACCGTGACGGCACCAAGAACCCGGCCCTGGCCAACGTCAAGGTCCGCCAGGCCATCAACCACGCCTTCGACCGCAAGACCATCCTGGATCAGGTCATGTTGGGCCAGGGCACCCCCACCTCGCAGCCGTTTGGCAAGGACAGCGGCGCATGGAGCGAGGAGCTGGAGAACTACTACAGCTACGATCCCGAGAAAGCCAAGCAGCTCCTGAAAGACTCCGGCTTTGAGGGCAAGGTCAGCATCGACGTTCCTACACTTCCCGGTGCTGAAACCCTGATCTCGGTCATGAAGCAGCAGCTTGCCGATGTGGGCATCACCCTGAACCCGGGCGCAGCCATCACCAACACCTTCACCTCGGACGTTGCCGCCCAGAAGTACCCGGCACTCTTCTACAACCTCTTCCAAGGGCAGCCGACTGTAGCGATCGACCAGATCGTCTCCACCAAGGCCCTGTACAACCCCTTCAAGACCACCACCCCTGAGCTTGAAGCCAAGATCGCGGCCGTGCGTACCGGTGGTGCAGATGCCGGCAAGCTCGCCCAGGAAGTCAACAAATACGTGGTGGAACAAGCCTGGTTCGCCCCGCTGTTCCGCGTGAACCAGATGTACTACCACAACGACAAAGTGAACGTCACGCCGCAGATCCAGCAAGCCGTTCCGTCCATCTACAACTACTCGCCCGCCAAGTAGGACCCCATGATCAAGTTCATTGCGAAAAGACTGGGCAGCGGTTTGGTGGTGTTGTTCGTCGTCTCGGTCCTCACCTTCACCCTGCTGTACACCTCCAGCGGAAGTATTGCCCAGAACATCCTGGGGGACCAGGCAACACCTGAACAGGTTGCCTTGAAGGAACAGGAGTTGGGGCTGGATCAGCCGCTCTTTGTCCGATACTTCGCATGGTTGGGCGATGCCCTGACCGGCAACCTTGGAGCTTCCTGGTTCACCTCGGAGCCGGTGGCCAATTCTTTGGCCACCCGCATCCCGGTAACCATGACCATGGTTTTCACCGCAATGATCCTGATCGCCATCTGCGCAGCACTGATTGGTGTTGCCGCAGCCGTGAAGCGCGGCTGGGTGGACAGGGTGGTCCAGATTGGCGCGATCGTGGGGGACTCCATCCCCGGATACGTGATCGGCGTGTTCCTGGTAACCATCCTGGCCATCCAGCTGGGTTTCTTCCCCGCCACCAGCACCATCTCCCCGGAGGTGGGTCCGGAGGCCTGGGTCTACTCCATGACCCTGCCGGTGATCGCTTTGCTGATCAACGGTGTGACCGGCGGTGCCCAGCAGATCCGCTCCGCCGTGATCAAGCAGCTGGAGCGTGACTACGTCCGGACGCTGCGCAGCCGTGGCATCGGAGAGCGCGAGATCCTCTTCAAGCACGTGCTCCGCAGCGCTGCACCTGCGGGTCTCACAGTCCTGAGCCTGCAACTGATCGGCATGCTGGGCGGCGTGGTGATCATCGAGCAGATTTTCGCCCTCCCGGGAATGGGTCCGCTGGCTGTGGCCGCAACTACCCAAACCGATCTCCCCGTGGTTATGGGAGTGGTGATGTACACCGTGGTGGTGGTCATTGTCGTGAACCTCCTGGTGGACATCCTCAATGGTTGGCTCAACCCGAAAGTACGTGTCTCATGAGCGACTCCATAGATTCAGCAGCACTCGCAGCACCTGTCCCCAACGGCCAGAGCGGCACGGTGGTCCGTTCCACCGTGATGCGCCGCCTCCTGAAGAATCCCATGGGCATCGCCTCGCTGGTGATCCTCCTGACCATCACGGTGCTGGCCATCCTGGCGCCGGTGATCGCGCCTTTCGAAGAGAACTTCGCCAACATCTCAAAGACCCTCGCGGCCCCGGACTCAGTGAACATCATGGGGACGGACAGCGCAGGGCGGGACACCTGGAGCCGCCTGCTCTTCGGCGCCCAGCTGACATTGTTGTCCGCGCTGCTGTGTGCCGGTGTCGCGATTGCCATCGGGCTCCCGGCAGGCCTGATCGCCGGTTACTACGCAGGCAAATTCGAGGCCGTCTCCAACTGGGTGGTCAGCATCCTCATGAGCCTGCCCGGCCTGATCGTCCTGCTCACCATCCGTGCAGCGTTCGGCCCGTCGGTATGGATCTCCATGATCGCCTTCGGTGTCCTGATCAGCCCGTCCTACTTCCGCCTGACCCGCACCGCCGTGCAGTCGGTGAGGAACGAGCTCTATGTGGACGCGGCCCGCGTCTCCGGCCTGTCCGATCTGAGCATCATTGCCCGCCACATCTTCTCCGTGGTCCGCGCACCCATCATCATCCAAACCGCCGCGATCGCCGGTGTTGCCATCGCCATCCAGTCCGGACTCGAATTCCTTGGCCTGGGCGATCCCACCAAAGCCACGTGGGGCGTCATGCTCTCCGAAGGCTTCAAGAACGTCTACCTCACCCCGATTCTGCTGCTCTGGCCGGCACTGGCCATGGCGCTCACCATCGGCGGACTGGTCCTGCTGGGCAACGCCATCCGCGATGCCCTGGAAGACGGCGAAAAGATCAAGCACCGCAAAAAGCGGGCGCTTGCTTCTGCTGACAGCACGACGCCGGACCCCGCCAAGGCGCGCCAGTCACGGAAGTCCGTGGCCGCCGTCGACGCCGGAACCGAACACCACTTGGTCAAGGTGACCAACCTCGGCGTCGGATATCCGCAGGCTGACGGGTCCATCAAAAAGGTAGTGGACGATGTTTCCTTCCACGTGGACCGCGGCGAAATCCTCGGCATCGTGGGCGAATCGGGATCGGGCAAGTCCCAGACCGCGTTCTCCATCCTGGGCCTGCTGCCGGACAACGCACGCATTGTGGGCGGCTCCATCCAGTTCGACGGCAACTACACCGTGGCTCCGGGCGATGACCGCGTCAGCCAGGAACGGCTGTCCAAGCTGCGCGGAAAGCGGATCTCCTACATTCCACAGGAACCCATGAGCAACCTGGACCCGGCATTCACCATCGGCTACCAGCTGGTCACACCCATGGTCCGTGTCCTGGGAATCTCCAAGGCAGAAGCCCGTCAACGGGCGCTCAAGCTGCTCACCGACGTCGGAATCATCAACCCCGAACGCACCTTCGAGGCGTACCCGCACGAGGTCTCCGGTGGCATGGCCCAGCGCGTGCTGATCGCCGGTGCCATCAGCTGCGAACCGGACCTGGTGATCGCTGACGAACCCACCACAGCCCTGGACGTCACTGTGCAGGCCGACGTGCTGGACCTGCTGCGTGAGCTTCAGCAACGGCTCAACATCGGCGTGATCCTGGTGACCCACAACTTCGGTGTTGTCGCTGACCTGTGCGACCGCGTGGCCGTGATGCAGAACGGCAGGCTCGTGGAAGAAGGCACCGTCCGCGAGATCCTCCGGAACCCCAAAGAGCCCTACACGCAGACCCTGCTGGGGTCCATGCTCGAAGGAAAGACCCCCATGACCATGCTGGTATCTAAGCCTGGATCAGCAGCACAGTCCGGATCAGCACAGAAGGAGCCGGTGGCATGAGCGTCTCCCTTGACTCATCGCAGCAGTCCCCGCTCCTGTCCGTGGAGAACCTGGTGGTGGAGTACCCCAGCAAACGGTTCAGGGCCAAGCCTTTCCGGGCGTTGACGGACATCAACATCACCATCGGCCAGGGCGAGACCCTGGGCTTGGTGGGGGAGTCCGGCTCCGGAAAAACCACCCTCGGCCGGGCCGTCCTGGGCTTGGCGCCGGTCACAGCCGGAAAAGTGATCTTCGAAGGCAACGACATCAGCAACGCTTCGCGCAAGGAACGCCGGACGCTCAGCCGGGACCTGCAAGTGGTTTTCCAGGACCCGTACACCTCGCTGAACCCGGCGCTGGAAATCGGGGAAATCCTGGCGGAGCCTTTGGGCGTGCAAGGCATGGAAGCTGCCGCTGCGAAGAAGCGGGTCCGCGAACTGCTGGACCAAGTAGGTCTGCCATCTGACGCGATCCACCGGCTGCCCCGCGAGTTCAGCGGCGGCCAGCGCCAGCGCGTGGCGATCGCGCGGGCACTCGCTTTGTCCCCGAAGCTGATTGTCTGCGACGAACCCGTCAGCGCCTTGGACCTGTCCACCCAGGCCCGCGTGCTGGATCTGTTCCTGCAGATCCAGAAAGACACCGGTGTTTCGTACCTGTTCGTCTCCCACGACCTCGACGTCGTGCGGCACATCAGCCACCGCGTGGCGGTCATGTACCACGGAGAAATCGTGGAACAAGGCCCCGCCGAGGTGGTCACCCGCGACCCCGAACACCCCTACACCCAGCGGCTGCTGCTCGCCTCGCCCGTGCCGGATCCCGACCGGCAGGAAAAGCGCCGCGCGGACAGGCACCGCCTGCTGGCTAACCAGCGCAACCAAACTGAACAAGCCGGTGCCGTGGCCTGAACAGCCCGGCATCCCATCACCGATCCAGGGTCCGGAAGGGCCCGGAAACCCCGGAGGAAAAAGTGGCCACAATAGGCGTACAGGCGATGATGTTGAAGGACAGCTTCGCGGAAGTCGGGGCGTTTGAAACGCTCCGTAAGGTCAGCGCGATCGGCTACAACGCCGTCGAGATTTCCCAGATCCCCATGACCCCGGAGAACGTGGGCGAGCTGGACCGCTCCCGCACCGAGCTGGGTATGGACATCGCCGCGCTTTCGGTCAACATTGAAGGCCGCAAAGGCATGCCCGTGGAATCATTGGCTGACAACTTCGACAAGATCGTGGACGACGCCAAGCGCCTGGACAGCTCGTTGCTCCGCATCGGGATGCTTCCGTTCGGGGCCATGAAATCACTGGACTCGGTGGTTGAATTCGCCAAGCAAGCCAACGGTTATGCCGAACGGCTCCAGGAACACGGCATCAGCTTGTACTACCACAACCACCACATCGAGTTCGCGAAGTTCGACGGCAAATACATGCTGGACATCATCGCCGACAACTCCCCGGCCATGGGCATGGAGATCGACGTGCACTGGGTTCAGCGCGGTGGCCTCGATCCCGTGCGGACCCTTGAAAAGTACGCCGGCAATACTGCCATGGTGCACCTCAAGGATTACAGGATCGGTCAGATGCCGGAATCGTCCTTCGGGCTCCTGGAGAAGGGTGACTTCCCCGGGTTCATGGCGGAGTTCCGCAACGTGGTGCAGTTCGCCGAAGTGGGCGAGGGCAACCTGGACTTCCCCGCCATCATTCCGGCCGCCGTCGCTGCAGGTGCCAGGTACCTCTTGGTGGAGCAGGACGAGCTGTATGGGCGGACCGTGTGGGACGCACTCCAAACCTCGTACGACAACTTGGTGGCCATGGGCCACGCGGACCTTTTCTAGATTTCAGCCACTTCCCGGTTCTCACCACAGGAGATTGCATTCATGAGCAAGAAAGTACGCCTCGGCATCATCGGCCTGGGCCAGCAAGGCGGCACCTACGCCAAGTTCATCACGGACGGCCTGGTGCCCAATATGGAGATCGGCGCAATCTGCGATGTTGATCCTGCCAAGAAGGAACTCGCAGCCTCGCTGTACCCGGATGTCCCGTTCTACGACGACTACATTGCCCTGCTTGAAAGCGGCTCCGTAGACGCGATCGTCACCTGCGTGCCGCACTTCCTGCACCCGGAGATGGGGATCGAAACCCTCAGGCGCAACATCCACGCGCTCGTGGAGAAGCCCGCCGGCGTCTACACCAAGCAAGTCAAGGAGCTGAACGAGTTCGCCGCCTCCAAGCCGGAACTTTCCTTCGGCATCATGTTCAACCAGCGCAACAACCCGCTGTACAAGAAGCTCAAGGAAATCGTTGATAACGGCGAGATCGGCAAGATCCGCCGCTCCAACTGGATCATCACCAACTGGTGGCGTCCGCAGGGCTACTACAACTCCAGCGAGTGGCGGGCTACGTGGGGCGGCGAGGGCGGCGGTGTCCTGGTCAACCAGGCACCGCACCAGCTGGATCTGTGGCAGTGGATTTGTGGCGTCCCCCAGTCCGTGTATTCGAAGGTGGCGTACGGCTTCCGCCGCGACATCGCCGTCGAGGATGAAGTCACCGCAGTGGTGGATTATGGCGACGGCGCCACTGGAGTTTTCGTGACAGCCACCCACGACATCGTGGGAACCGACAGGTTCGAAATCCTGGGCGACCAAGGCAAGATCGTGGTGGAAAACAGCAAGGTAGCAACCGTCACCCGGCTGGTGAAGCCTGAGCGCGACATCAGCGATTCCATGGGCATGGACGACGTCCGCAAGCTCTTCATGGGCCAGCTGAACCGCGAAGAGCTGTACAGCACCGAAACCATCGAGTTCGAGTCTGTATGGGGTGGCCAGCACGCCGGCGTCCTGGAGAACTTTGCCGCCAACATTCTGGACGGCACGCCGCTCCTTGCTCCGGGCTCTGACGGTATCAACGGTGTTCGTCTGGCCAACGCCATCCACCTTTCCAGCTGGACCGGCAAGGAAGTGTCCTTGGACTTTGATGAGGATGAATTCCTGCAGGAGCTCAACAAGCGCATTGCGGAAGAAGGAAAGTTCTCCGAGCGTTCCTAAGCAGAGTGGGCCGGTTGCCATCATTAAAGGATGGCAACCGGCTTGTTTTGTTGCCATGCGGTCTACGATGGAGCGGTGACTGACCTGACGAGCACCGGAGCAGCAACCACCCCCACCAAACGAGGCCGGGGTGAGAAGTCTTCTGCCACGATTTACGACATCGCGAAGCTCGCGGGCGTGAATCCCTCTACGGTGTCCCGCGCCCTGAGTAAGCCGGGCCGCGTGAGCGCCAAGACGCAGAAGATCATTGAGGATGCTGCGGCGGAGCTGAACTACCAGGTGAATCCATTCGCCCGGGCCCTCCCCACCGGCCGCACCCAGACCATCGGATTGATCGTCGCGGACATCACCAACCCCACCTTCTTTGACATCATCCGCGGCGCGGAAACCACAGGATCCGCCCGCGATTACACCCTTGTTCTGGCCGAGTCCGCGGAGTCACCGGAGACGGAAGTAACGGCGGCCCGACGCCTGCTGAGCACCGTGGATGGCCTCATCCTGGCCAGCCCCCGCATGGACGATGACCAGATCCGGGCCTTGGCTGCGGACAAGCCTGTGGCCGTCATTAACCGTGAAATTTCCGGCGTTCCGTGCGTCGTCCCTGACGTCAACAAGGGCATCAGCGAAGCTGTTCGCAGCTTGGCCGCCAACGGCCACGAAAAGCTTGCGTACGTCGCCGGGCCGGCGCGGTCCTGGATGACGGGCCGCCGTTGGGAAGGCGTCAAAGCTGCCGCTGAATGGTCCAAGCTCAGCGCGGTGCGCCTCGAATCATCCAAACCAACGGTCGACGGTGGCCGGCAGGTTGCGCGCGACGTCCTGGAAAGCGGCGCGACGGCGGTGATCACCTACAACGACCTCCTGGCTATCGGCTTGATGCAGGAACTGCAGGCTGGCGGGATGAGTGTCCCGGACCAGATCAGCATTGTGGGGTTCGATGACATTTTTGGCGCCGATTTCACCACTCCCGCATTGACCACAGTGCGCTCACCCTTGGGGGAGTGCGGCACCCGCGCCGTGACCATCCTCCTGGATATGCTGCAGGGCCACGAGGCGCCGGGCGAGGCTGTTCGCGTGGAAACGGAACTCGTGGTGCGAGGGTCCAGCGGTCGCCTCCTCGCCTGACCTCAGCAGCCTGTTGCATCGCAGAATGCAACAGGGTGGCAATATTTGGCAACCGGTTGACAAAAGGTGAGCCGGAACGCAAGATTGACCTATGTCACAGTCCATTGCCGCACACCCTGACAGGCTCCTGCCCGCAGATCCCGGGACGCGCAGCATCGCGCGGTCCTTGCTGGAGCGCGTCCAGGACCTGCCCATCATTTCTCCCCACGGCCACGTTGACGCCGCTGTCATCGAACAGAACACGCCGTTCCCCGACCCCGCGGCACTCCTGGTCAGTCCGGACCACTACGTCACCCGCCTGATCCACGCCAATGGTGTTTCGATGGATCAGTTGCTGACCGGCGCGGCGTCCGCTCCCGAGTCCCGGGAGATCTGGAGGCAGTTTGTCCAGGCCTGGCCACTGTTCGAGGGAACAGCCTCCGGATACTGGCTGCGCACCCAGTTCAACGATGTCTTCAAACTCGGTGCAGACCTCAGTGAGATGCCTTCCGACGCCAGCTACGACGCGATTGCCGCCAAGCTGGTGGAGCCGGACTTCCGTCCCCGGCAGCTCTTCAAGGACTTCAACATTGAGGTCCTGGCCACCACCGACGATCCCCTGGATAACCTGGCCAGCCACAAGGCCCTCAGCGAGGACCCCAGCTTCAATGGCCGCGTGCTCCCCACGTTCCGCCCGGATGCCTACCTGAACGTGGCGCATCCGCAGTGGAGCAGCAATGTTGACCGCTTGATGGAAACCGCAGGCGACGGTGCCACCGGCTACGCGGGCTATATTGCGGCGCTTGAGAACCGCCGTCGTTATTTTGTGGAGCATGGCGCGGTATCGGCGGACCACGGCGTCCGCACGCCGGCCACCCTCAAACTGGATGCGGCGGATGCGGAAGCGCTCTTTGAAAAGGCCCGGGCGGGCAAGGCCACAGCTGCTGACCGCGATGCGTTCGAGGCCCACATGATGTACCAGATGGCACGCATGTCAGTGGCGGATGGATTGGTCATGACCATCCACCCGGGCTCCTTCCGGAACCACCATGGCCCAACTTTCGAGTCCTTCGGCGCCGACACCGGTCACGACATTCCGTTCGCCGTGAACTACACCGAGGCCATCCGTCCGTTGCTGCAGGACTTCGGCACGGCCAAGGATTTCCACCTGGTGCTCTTCACCCTCGATGAGACCGTCTTCTCCCGTGAACTCGCTCCATTGGCCGGCTTCTACCCGTCCGTGTACATCGGCGCACCGTGGTGGTTCCTCGATGCACCGGATGCCATGTTGCGCTTCCGCTCCGCAGTGACGGAAACCGCCGGCTTCTCGCGGTCCTCCGGCTTCATCGATGACACCCGCGCCTTCTGCTCCATCCCCGCGCGGCACGACGCCTCCCGGAGGATCGAAGCGTCCTTCCTCGCGCGCCTTGTAGCCGAGCACCGCGTTACTGAAGACCGGGCGCACGAGCTGATCCTCGACGTCGTCGATTCCTCGCCCCGCAGGGTGTTCAAGCTATGACCGCCGAAATGCCCCGCCTGGGCCGTGACGTTGCGCCCGCCCCCAAAGCTCCCGTGCGCATGGTGCACCTGGGCCTGGGAGCCTTCCACCGTTCGCACCAGGCCTGGTACACGCAGCACGCCGGCGACGCGGGGGAGTGGGGCATTGCCTCCTTCACTGGTCGCCGCCCGGACGCCGCCGAGGTTCTGGCCGCGCAAGACGGACTGTTCACCCTTGTGGAGCGCTCCGATGCGGGGGATTCGTTCGAGGTTGTGGGCAGCATCGTGGAAGCCGTGGATGGCGCCGATGTGCAGCGCTTGGTCGAACTGGTAGCGGCACCCCAAACCGCTGTGGTCACGCTGACCATCACCGAGGCCGCCTACGGGTTTGGCGCGGACGACGTGACGCTGCTGCGTGCCGGCGAAAAGCCCACGACGCCGTTGGGGCGTCTGGTCCGCGGCCTCGCCGCCCGCAGGGACGCCGACGCCGGTCCCCTCGCCGTGGTCTCCTGCGACAACCTCTCGGACAACGGCAACGTCGCGCGCCATGCCGTAGCGAACCTTGCCCGGGAGGTGGACGCCGGACTGGCGGACTGGATTGACGCCAATGTCAGTTTCGTGAGCACCTCAGTGGACAGGATCACCCCGCGCACCACCGCCGACGACGTTCAGCTGGTGGCCCGCAAGTGCGGCTACCGGGATGAAGCACCGGTGGTGGCCGAGCCCTTCCGCAACTGGGCGCTCAGCGGCGACTTCCCTGCCGGGCGCCCCCGCTGGGAGGACGCCGGCGCGCTCTTCGTGGACCACATAGAGCCTTACGAGAACCGGAAGCTCTGGCTCCTCAACGGCGCACACTCCATCCTGGCTTACGCCGGACAGCTCCGTGGACACACCACTGTTGCCGAAGCGCTGGCTGATCCCTTGTGCTTGCAAGCCGTGGAGGAGTTCTGGGATGAAGCATCCCGCCACCTTGCCGGCGACGATCTGCGCATTCCTGAGTACAGGGCCGCCTTGCTGGACCGCTTCGGTAACTCGCGGATCGCCCACCACTTGGCCCAAATCGCCATGGATGCCAGCACTAAACTCCGGATGCGGGCCGTCCCCGTGCTCCGGGCTGAGCGTGCGGCGGGCCGGAGTGGCGAGGGCGCAGCCCGGATGATTGCGGCGTGGGCCGCGTACGTGGACTCAAACCCCGGACTGCAGGACCCGCAATCGGAGGCAGTGGCCGTGGCCAACAAAGAGGTGGGCTCTGAGCGCATCGCTGCCCTCGTAGCGTTGCTGGATGCTGAGTTCGCCCGGGATTCCGCGGTAGTTGAGCTCGTCCACAAGCTCAGTCTCGAATTCGCAAACCTCGCGCAACCGATTGCCGTTGCCGGTAATCCAAACTAGACCTCCCGAAAGGAAAAGCTGTGAAAATCATTGCCGCTGATGTCTTTGTGACCAGCCCGTCCCGTAACTTCGTTACTTTGCGCATCACCACGGAGGACGGTGTCACCGGCATTGGTGACGCCACGCTCAATGGCCGTGAACTGGCCGTCGCCGCGTACCTCAAGGAACATGTAGCCCAGCTGCTCATCGGCAAGGATCCGCACCGGATCGAGGACACGTGGCAGTTCCTCTACCGCAGCTCATACTGGCGCCGTGGCCCCGTGACCATGGCGGCGATTGCCGCCGTCGACATGGCGCTGTGGGACATCAAGGGCAAGATCGCCGGGATGCCGGTGTACCAGCTGTTGGGTGGCGCTTCCCGCAACGGTTTGCGGGCCTACGGCCACGCGTCCGGCGCGGACATTCCCTCACTGTTCGACTCCGTTCGTGAGCACCTGGAACTGGGCTACAAGTCCATCCGCATCCAGACCGCCATCCCCGGCATCAAAGCCGTGTACGGTGTTGCCGCGCAGGCACAGGCCTCGGGTGAACGCTATGACTACGAGCCCGCCGGTCGTGGCGCGTTCCCGCAAGAAGAGGACTGGGATACCCGCGCCTACCTGCGCCACCTGCCCACCGTGTTTGAAGCCGTCCGGAACGAGTTCGGCCCGGAAATCCCGCTGCTGCACGACGGCCACCACCGCATGACGCCCATCCAGGCCGCCAAACTCGGCAAAGCCCTGGAACCGTACGACCTCTTCTGGCTGGAAGACTGCACCCCGGCCGAGAACCAGGAAGGCCTGCGCCTGGTCCGCCAGCACACCACCACCCCGCTGGCCATTGGTGAAATCTTCAACACCGTGTTCGACTTCCAGACCCTCATCAAAGAACAGCTGATCGACTACGTTCGCGCAGCATCCACCCACTTCGGCGGCATTTCCCCGCTGAAGAAGGTCATGGACTTCGCGGCCCAGTACCAGATCAAGTCCGGCTTCCACGGACCCACCGATATTTCGCCGGTAGGTTTCGCCGCCCAGCTCCACGTGGGCCTGGCCATCCACAACTACGGCATCCAGGAATACATGCAGCACTCGGACAAGACCAACGAGGTCTTCCAGCAGTCCATGACCTTCAAGGACGGCTACCTGCACCCCGGCGACGAACCCGGCATCGGCGTCGAATTCAACGAAGAAGCCGCCGCTGCCTTCCCGTACCAGCAGGCCTACCTGCCGTACAACCGCCTCGTGGACGGCACGGTTCATGACTGGTAAATCGGATTCTGGTGCTCGCCACCACATCGTGGTCATGGGGGTGGCCGGCTGCGGCAAAAGTACCATAGGTGCCGCGCTCGCCGAGCGGTTTGGTGCTGAATTTCTCGACGGCGATTCGCTGCACCCCCAGGCGAACATCGACAAGATGGCCTCCGGTACTCCGCTGAACGACGACGACCGCGCACCGTGGTTGGCCGAAATCGGCAGGCGATTCCCGGCGTCGGACTCTGCTCTGGTGATCGCGTGCAGCGCGCTCAAACGCTCGTACCGGGACATCATCCGCAGCGCCGATCCGTCGGTGATCTTCGTGCACCTCCACGGGACCCGTGACCTGTTGCATGAGCGCGTGAACGCGCGGCCCGGCCATTTCATGCCGGCCTCGCTGCTGGATTCGCAACTGGCAACACTGGAACCGTTGCAGGACGACGAAGGCGGGGTGGTTGTGGACATTGCCCAATCCGTGGAGGACATCGTGTCGGAAGTGGGCTTGGGACTGAGCGGCAAGGGTCCGTTCCTTGTGGACCTCACAGCGGCCCCGTTCAACCTCGACGACGCTGCGGTGGAGTGGGTGGAGGCGACCATCGGCTCCATGACGCTGGAAGAGAAGATCGGCCAGCTCTTCATCAACCACAACAATGACTACTCGCCGGCGTACCTCGATGGCGTGCTGGAGAACTTCCACGTGGGCGGCATGCGCTACCGTCCCGGTCCGTCGTCGGCCGTGCAGGAGCACATCCGTTACGCCCAGTCCAAAACCCGGATCCCGTTGCTGATTGCGTCCAACCCTGAAATGGGTGGGGCCGGCAGCTGTGACGATGGCACCTTCGTGTCCACCCACCTGCAGGCCGGTTCGCACCCCGATCAGAATATTGCCCGGCAGATGGGCCAGGTGGCCGGCGTTGAAACTGCTGCGCTGGGCTGTAACTGGGCCTTCGCGCCGATCGTGGACATCCACTACAACTGGCGGAACACGGTCATCTCCACGCGGGCTTTCGGCAACACCCCGGACGTTGTGGTGGAACGGGCCAAAGAGTACTTCGACGGCATCAGCGAGTCACCTACTGTCTGCGCCATGAAGCACTTCCCTGGTGACGGTATCGATGAGCGCGATCAACACGTGGTCACCTCCTACAACACTCTTGGCTATGACCAGTGGAACAAGAGCTACGGGCACGTGTACCGCGAGATGATCGGGCACGGCGTGCAGTCCATCATGGTGGGTCACATCGGTGCGCCGGAGGTATCCCGGCATTTCCGTCCCGGCCTGGCGGATTCCGAGGTATTGCCCGCAACGCTGGCTCCGGAACTGCTGCAGGACCTGCTGCGGGGCGAGCTCGGCTTCAACGGGTTGGTCCTCACGGACGCTTCCTTGATGGTGGGCCTGACGCAGGCCATGAAGCGTCGGGACCTGGTGCCGGCCACCATCGCGGCCGGCTGTGACATGTTCCTGTTCTTCAGGAATCCCGAGGAGGACTTCGGGTACATGCTGGACGGCTACAAGTCCGGCGTGATCACCGAAGGGCGTTTGCAGGATGCCTTGCGGCGGATTCTTGGCTTGAAGGCGAGCCTCGGTCTGCACCTCGCTTCCCGGGAGTCGTTGGTTCCGGCGGCCGAGGCCTTGGCCGTCATCGGCAGCGAAGCCCACCGTGAAATCGCCGCCGAGGTGGCGGATAAGACCGTCACCCTGGTGAAGGATACTGCTGGTAACTTGCCCATCTCAGCTCAAACGCATCCGCGGATCCGTCTCTACGGCATCTCCGGTGGCGCCGACTTCACGCGGGCTGACCCGCTCGCGTATCTGGACACCGTCCGGGAAGAGCTGGAAGCAGCAGGTTTTGAGGTCAGTGTGTTCAAGACCGCCGAGCAGCGCGAAGCCGCAGGAGAAGCCGGCATGAACTTCATGCGGGTCCTGTCCGAAGAAGCCACGGGCGATTACGCGGAGCGCTACGACGCAGCCTTCGTGTTTGCCAATGTGAAGGGCTTTGCGCAGGAGGCTTCACTTCGGATCAAGTGGTCCTCGCCGATGGCGCCCGAGATTCCTTGGTATGCCACGGAGGTTCCCACGGTGTTTGTCTCACTGAACCAACCGAACCACTTGATCGACGTACCCATGATCAGGACCGTCATTCACGCACACGCGGCGACGCGCGAGGCTATCCGAGCAACCATCCAAAAGATCCAAGGCATGTCCGAGTTCCAGGGAACGTTCAACCAGAACGTCTTCTGCGATTCGTTCGACACCCGCCTCTGAGCTGAGGCGTCGGCCCGGCACCGCCCACAAGGCGGTGCCGGGCCTTTTTGTGTTCGCGGTGTGAAGCAGTCCATTGTGAACGCTAACAACGTTTCACGTCAAGAGCGTTGGGAGGAGTTTTAGGCCGCAATCATTTCGTGATCCACGGCACTTGACCGACGGTATTGTTAGCGTTCACAATGGCAGTCGCACCACCTTTCAGTGGCATGTGCCGCACCCCAGCCCACAAGCCCGCTAAGCGTTACCGTGCCGGACGCGCAGATGCTCCGGCTTGCATCAGAGTTCGCGGCAAAGCTGCCGCGTAAGGAGAGCAACGTGAGATTGAAGAAACTCCTGGGCGCCGTCGCGGTGGTCCTGACCTTGACCGTGGGAGCCACGGGCTGCGGAACCCGCGGTGGAACCGCCGAGTCCAGCACTGCCGCCAACCCCAGCGACTCCCTGGTTGGTATTTCGATGCCCACCCAGACGTCCGAGCGCTGGATCGCTGACGGCGCCAACGTGGAGAAGTCCCTGAAGGACCTTGGCTACAAGACGGACCTCCAGTTCGCCAACGATGACATTCCCACGCAGGTTTCCCAGATTGAGAACATGCTGACCAAGGGTGCCAAGGCGCTCATCATCGCGGCCATCGATGGCACCACCCTGACCGACGTCCTGGCCAAGGCCAAGGAGCAGAACGTCAAGGTCATCGCCTACGACCGCCTCATCAACGGCACCCCCAACGTGGACTACTACACCACCTTCGACAACTACACCGTGGGCGTCCAGCAGGCCACCTCCTTGCTGACCGGCCTGGGCCTCGTGGACGCGAGCGGCAAGAAAGTTGAGGGCAAGGGCCCGTTCAACGTTGAACTGTTTGCGGGCAGCCCGGACGACAACAACGCCAACTTCTTCTGGACCGGCGCCATGGACACCCTGAAGCCGTACCTGGACGCAGGCACCTTGAAGGTTCCCAGCGGCCAGACCAAGTTTGAGCAGGCAGCCATCCTGCGCTGGCAGGCACCCGTTGCCCAGAAGCGCATGGAAGACATCCTCACCTCGGCCTACAGCTCCGGAACCAAGCTGAACGGCGTGCTGTCCCCGTATGACGGACTCTCCATCGGCATCATTTCCGCGCTGTCCAGCACCGGCGGCTACTCCACTGGCAACCTGCCGGTAGTCACCGGTCAGGATGCAGAGAAGGGCTCCGTGAAGTCCATCATCGCCGGCGAGCAGTACTCCACCATCTTCAAGGACACCCGCCAGCTGGGCGCCCAGGCCGTCAAGATGGTTGACGCCGTCCTCAAGGGCACCGAGCCGGAAACCAACGACACCAAGACCTACAACAACAAGGTCAAAGTTGTCCCGGCGTTCCTCCTGAAGTCCGTGATCATCACCAAGGACAACTTCCAGAAGGAACTGATCGACTCGGGCTACTACAAGGAAGCCGACGTCAAGTAATCACGTCTGTGGCCCCTCCTGCAGCAGGAGGGGCCACAGCCTCCCTTACAGCCTGCCCGAGTCCTCGGCCCGGCCAAGTTCCAACCAGTCAGCGGGAATTGACGATGAACGTACCCATTCTTCAAATGCGAGGAATCACCAAGACCTTCCCCGGCGTTAAAGCCCTTCAGGACGTCACCCTGGACGTCAACCGCGGTGAGGTTCATGCCATTTGTGGCGAGAACGGGGCCGGGAAGTCCACCCTCATGAAAGTGTTGTCCGGCGTCTACGCCCACAACACTTTCGACGGCGACATCCTCTTCGAGAACGAGCCCTGCGAATTTTCCAGCATCACGGACAGCGAGAAGCGCGGCATCGTGATCATCCACCAGGAACTGGCCCTGAGCCCGTACCTGTCGATTGCCGAGAACATCTATCTCGGGAACGAGCTTGCCAGGAATGGCTGGGTGGACTGGCGCAAAACCAACCTGGAAGCCGCCAAGCTGCTGGGACGAGTAGGCCTCAGCGAAAACCCGGTCACCCCCATCCAGCACATCAGCGTTGGTAAGCAGCAGCTGGTGGAGATCGCCAAGGCGCTGTCCAAAGAGGTGAAGCTCCTCATTCTGGATGAGCCCACTGCGGCGCTGAACGATGAAGACTCGGACCACCTGCTGGACCTCATCCTGCACCTCAAAGGCCAGGGCGTCACCAGCATCATCATCAGCCATAAGCTCAACGAGATCCGCAAAGTGGCTGACGCCGTCACCATCATCCGCGACGGCAAGTCCATTGAGACCCTGCGCCTGGACCAAGGCCAAATCACCCAGGAACGCATCATCCGGGGCATGGTGGGCCGTGACCTGGAAAGTCTCTACCCGGACCGTACCCCCAACATCGGCGAGGAAGTCCTTCGCATCGAGGACTGGACCGTCCAGCACCCCCAAGACCATTCCCGCATGGTGGTCAACAACGCCAGCCTCAACGTCCGCAAGGGTGAAGTGGTAGGCCTGGCCGGGCTCATGGGTGCCGGCCGGACCGAGCTGGCCATGAGTGTCTTCGGCCGGACCTACGGCCGGGCCGTGTCCGGCAAGGTGTACAAGTACGGCCAGGAAATCAACACCTCCACCGTCTCCGATGCAATCGAGCACGGGATCGCGTACGCCACCGAAGACCGCAAGCACTACGGCCTGAACCTCATTGAGGACATCAAGCGGAACATCTCCATGGCAGCACTGAACAAGCTGGCCAAACGGGGTTGGGTGGACGGCAACCAAGAGACCACCGTCGCCAACCATTACCGGAAGAGCATGAACATCAAGGCTCCCTCCGTTGCTGCCATCACCGGCAAGCTCTCGGGCGGAAACCAGCAAAAAGTGGTGCTCAGCAAATGGATGTTCTCAGACCCCGACGTCCTCATCCTGGACGAGCCAACCCGTGGAATCGACGTCGGCGCCAAATTTGAGATTTACACCATCATCGCGGAGCTTGCAGCGGCCGGAAAAGCCGTCATTGTGATCTCCTCCGAGCTTCCCGAGCTCCTGGGCATTTGCGACAGGATCTACACGCTGTCCGCAGGCCACATCACCGGCGAAGTCCCCATCGCCGAAGCCACCCAGGAAACCCTCATGCACTTCATGACCAAAGAGAAGGAATAGCGAACATGTCCGCCCTACGAGAATCCCTTGGCTTCCTCACAAGCCGCCTCCGCCAGGTTGGCATCTTCGTCGCCCTGATCCTGATCGTCATCCTCTTCCAGGTACTCACCGACGGCATCCTGCTCCAGCCGCAGAACGTCACCAACCTGGTGGTCCAGAACAGCTACATCCTGATCCTGGCCATCGGTATGGTGATGGTCATCATCGCCGGTCACATCGACCTTTCCGTCGGATCCATCGCAGGCTTCATCGGCGCCGTCGCAGGAGTGATGATCGTCCATTGGGGCTGGGCATGGTGGCTCGCCATCCCGGCCTGCCTCCTGGTAGGCGCGCTGGTGGGTGCGTGGCAAGGCTACTGGATTGCCTACGTGGGTATCCCCGCCTTCATCGTCACTCTTGCAGGCATGCTGATCTTCCGCGGCCTGACCCTCATTACCCTCAAGAACCAGCAGATCACCCCGTTCCCCAACGAGTTGCGCGCCCTCGGCGGCGGCTTCCTGCCTGACATTTCCGGCGGCACGTCCGTCCTGGAATGGCTGACAGTGATTCTGGGCGTCGGCGGCACCGCAGCCATTCTGTTCCAGGCACTGAAGGAACGCCGGGTTCGCCGTAAGTTCAACCTCGAAAACGAACCGATGGCATGGTTTGCCGTCAAGAACGGCTTCATCGCAGTACTGATGCTCATCATCACCTTCCTCCTGGCCAGCTACCGCGGCACCCCGATTGTCCTGATCGTCCTTGCGGTCCTGGTGATCGTGTACTCGGCACTGATGAACAACAGCATCTTCGGCCGTCACACCTACGCGATCGGTGGAAACCTCCACGCCGCTGAACTCTCCGGCATCAAGACCAAGAAGGTCACCTTCCGCCTCTTCGTCAACATGGGTGTTTTGGCTGCCCTGGCAGGTCTGGTCTTCACGGCCCGCCTGAACTCGGCACAGCCCGCCGGTGGTACAGGCTTCGAGCTCGACTCCATCGCTGCCGCCTTCATCGGCGGTGCCGCAGTACAGGGTGGTATCGGAACCGTGGCCGGCGCCATGATCGGCGGCCTGATCATGGGCGTCCTCAACAACGGCATGTCCATCCTTGGCCTGGGCACTGACTACCAGCAGCTCATCAAGGGCCTGGTGCTGCTGCTCGCCGTCGGCTTCGACATCTTCAACAAGAACCGCACCGGTTCCGGCGGAGGTTCCTCCATGGGCCGTCGCTTCAAGTGGAAGACCACGCCTCCGGCAACCGAAACGTCCACGCCCGCAAAGACTGAGCCCGTCGCGGTCGACGCGAAATAGCCGCAATGTCCACAGGGGGAGCGGTGCGACCTCCCGTCATGGGAGATGTTGCCAAGATGGCGGGAGTCTCGCACCAAACCGTTTCCCGTGTCCTGAACAACCATCCCAACGTCAGTGTCCGGACCAAGCAGCGCGTGGAATCGGCCATCGCGCAGCTTGGGTACCGCCGGAACACCGCAGCCCGCAGCCTGGTGACCCGGCGCTCCCGGACCATCGGGGTGCTTGCCTGCGAGACAGGCCAGTTCGGACCCGCGAACACGCTCCTGGGGGTGGAACAAGCCGGGCGGGAAGCGGGCTACTTCGTCAGCATTGCCAACCTCCGGGAAGTGACGGACGAGAGCGTCAACGACGCCATCGCGCACTTCCGGAACCAGTCCGTGGACGGGATTGTCGTTCTGGTCCCACACCCGGATGTCCTCGCGGCCCTGCGCGATGTTTCCTTTTCCGTGCCCATCGTGGCCGTCGGGGCCGGCGCGGGCAACCAGTTAACGGGGGCATCTTTAGACCAGCGGCTGGGAGCCCGCCTCGCCGTCGATCATCTGATTGGCTTGGGCCACCGCCGCATCGCCCATATTTCCGGGCCGCCGCATTGGATTGACGCCGCCGAGCGCATCAAGGGATGGCAGGAGTCCATGTCAAAAGCCGGTTTAGGGGCCGACGTCCTGCTCCAAGGTGGCTGGGACGCGGCCTCCGGCTACCGCGCCGGGCTCCACCTCATCCAGCAGCACACGGTCACGGCCGTGTTCGTTGCGAACGACCAAATGGCGGTGGGCGTACTCCGCGCCATCCAGGAAGCCGGCCTTCACATCCCGGGAGACCTCAGCGTGGTGGGCTACGACGACCAACCCGAGGCCGAGTTCTTCATGCCGCCGCTGACCACCATCAAACAAGACTTCGAAGAACTCGGCCGGCGCTGCATGGAAGCGGTGCTGCAGCAACTGGAGGGAGACGGGGGAACCGGCGATCAGATGGTCAATCCCCGGCTGGTGATCCGCGCAACCACGGCGGCCCCACTAAACTAGGAGCCATGACTTCCACGCTTGATACTGCTGCTGCCCGCGCCCGCCTTCTTGAACTCATCAAAGAACTGGCGGTGGTCCGCGGCAAGGTGATCCTCTCCAGCGGCAAGGAAGCGGACTACTACATTGATCTCCGCCGCATCACCCTGCACCACGAGGCCTCCAAGCTGGTGGGTCAGGTCATGCTGGCCATGATCGACGACGCCGGCGTTTCAGTTGAGTGCGCCGGTGGACTCACCATGGGTGCGGACCCTGTGGGTACCGCAGTGATGCACGCTGCTGCGGACGCCGGCCGCGCCGTGGACGCCTTCGTTGTCCGCAAGGCCCAGAAGTCCTACGGCATGGGCCGTCAGGTGGAAGGTCCCTCGGTTGAAGGCCGCAACGTGGTGGTCCTCGAGGACACGTCCACCACCGGCGGGTCCGCGCTGACCGCCGTCGAGGGTGTCCGTAAGGCAGGCGGCAACGTAGTGGCCGTGGCCGTCATTGTGGACCGCAACACCGGCGCCAAAGAGAAGATTGAAGCCGAAACCGGCGTACCGTACCTCTTCGCCTTCGGCAAGGATGAACTGGGCCTCGACTAAGCCTATGCTTGCTGCGTGGACGTCCAGGTAGGCAAGCTCCCGGCGCCGCCGGAGGTGAACGAAAACCTCCCCGCGCCGGTGAGTACGGAACCGGAGCAAACAGAGGATCCGGGCTCATGGGCCCGGATCCTGCCCCATGCTGCCCGGTTGAAGAAGACGTCCCGTCGTAACTTCCTCATCACCGCCGGAGCTTCAGGGACGCTCGCTGCGGACATGCTGTTCACCCGGCGCGTCCAGGCCGAGCGGAGAGCCACCAAGATCCTCCGCGTCCCGGATCCGTACTCGGACCTGTACTTCCCCAAAGCCAGCTGGATCCTCTTTCCGGGCTATAAAACCAGTTGGGAAGAGGCACAGTGGATCCTCAACTCGCTGCGTCCGGCGCTGCACCAGCGGGGCCGTCTTGCCGCCGTCGGATATTCCAACCTGGGACTGGACGTGGACGAGGTGGTCCGCGAAATCATCCTCCACGTCCGCGAGCTGGGACTGGAGAAGTTGTACTTTTACGGTCATAGCTTCGGCGGAATGCTCGCCACCCAAGTCGCTGCCCGCCTGCTGGAGCTGCACGGCGTCGAAACGCAGTTGATCGTCCTGGACTCGAGCCCCTTCAGCCGCGCGGACGTCCTGGACCAGAGCTGGTTCGACGGCGTGGTGTTCCTGTACGAGAATGGCTTCCGCATCCCATCGGTCCTGCGTGGCGGCTATGAGCTGGGGGAGCGTGTGGCGCACAAGGACGAGCGCACCTGGCGGCAAATCCTCGACCAATCCCTGGAGCAACTCTCGCCGATCGCACCCTCCAGCGTGCTGATCCAGACGGAGTCGGCGTACATTTACCACTTCGACGGTCTCCGGCTGGCCGGAAAAATCGGTGGTGCCAGGATGGCGTTCATCGGTAACGCCAAGGACGGCACCGTGGACTATGAGTCGGCTCGTGCGGGGTGGAGCAAGGTCTTCGGGGCCAACATGGCCCTTCCCACGCTCAGCACCGAAGGCGCCCGGCCCGCGCACGCCAGCCCGCAATGGAACGGCAGCATCTACCGGCCGCTGCTGGAAAGGGTCCAGGACGAACTGCAGCCGCTCCCGCCCGAGCCCCAGGAGCCGTCATACCAAGAGCCGAACGGCAAGGTCATCCGCCCGGCCTAGGTGAACTTTTGTACAAGTGAGTTCTGTACTCGAGTACAGGGTTGATATACCCGATCCTCCGTAGCGTCGTTCTTGACAGGAAATAAGAACGAATTTCGAGGAGCGAAGTATGAACGGCCTACAGCTCACGGGCATCAGCCGCAGCTTCGGTGACCGCAGGGTCCTCCACGATGTGGACCTCACGGTCCATCGCGGGGAGATTGTGGGATTCATCGGCGGCAACGGTGCAGGCAAGACCACCACCATGCGCGTGATCCTTGGTCTGCTGACCCCGGATCAAGGAGAAGTCACCTGGGAAGGCTTGCCCATCAGGGCCCAGGATCGGCGACGCATCGGGTACATGCCCGAGGAACGCGGCCTGTACCCCCAGATGCCGGTGCGGGACCAGATCATTCACTTCGCCTTGCTCGAAGGGCACCACACCGAGGCCGCGCGTGAGGTCGCAGACAAACTCATCGTGTCCCTCGGCCTCCAAGGCCGCGAGCAGGCATTGGTCCAGGACCTCTCCTTGGGAAATCAGCAGCGCGTCCAATTGGCCGTCGCCCTGGTGGGAAATCCCGCACTGCTGGTGCTGGACGAGCCATTCTCGGGGTTGGACCCCATCGCCGTCGAAACGATGTCCCGACTCATCCGGGAGCAAGCCGACCGGGGCGTGGGAGTTCTGTTCTCCTCACACCAACTTGAGCTCGTAGAACGCCTCTGCGACAAGGTCTGCGTTCTGGATCGCGGCCGTGTGACAGCCAGCGGCAGCGTGGTGGAACTGCAGGATGACGGAAAGAGCCGCTGGCGGCTCGGCTTCTCCCGCACGGCAGATTCGTTCGCCGCCGAAGTCTCGATGGCCCGGGGCGTCGACGTGGAGTTTTCCGCCTCCGACCGCACCACGGTGCTCGTCTCAGTGGACGGCTCAGGGCGGGACGTGCCCGGCGAGATCCTTGCAGCAGCGCAACGGCACGGCGGGTTGAAAAGCATCGCGTCGGCACAGAGGTCCTTGGCAGACCTGCTGGCCGGCAAGTTCATTTCGTCAGGTCCAGGTATCACACCGGGGGCGAAGCGCTCCCTCGACAAAGTTGGAGTATCGCAATGAGCACAACAACATTTGATCGCACAACCCGCAGCGCAGCTCCTTCTTCCGGCAGTGGACTACGCGAGACGCGCCTGATCATCCGGCGCGAGGTTCTTACCAGGTTGGGAAACCGGACCATACTCACGGCCACAGGACTTCTGGCCCTTTTCGCCGGCGCTGCTGCCGGGATCGGTGGATGGTTCCTGGTGGACTCACTGGGCGGGGCTGGTGCAATGAGCTTTGATCCTCGCGCCATTTTTGCCACGGCCATGATCAGCGCATTGCTGGCCTCCTTGGTCTACTCGGCATCGAGCCTGACCTCCGGGGTGGTGGAGGAGAAATCGTCAAGGATCGTGGAGATCCTGCTGACCAAGATCGGGATCGTCCCGTTGCTGGCTGGAAAGATGATCGGCATAGGCCTGGTTACCCTTGTCCAACTGCTGGCAATCGGCGGAACCGCCGTGGTGGGTTTCAGCGTGGTGGGGGGCTGGTCCCTCATCAACGTCGCTGTGGGACCGAGCCTGCTGTGGTTCCTCCTCTGGTTCCTTCTGGGCTACGTGATATTCGCGGCCTTGAACACGACTCTCGCTTCCACGGTTTCCCGGCAAGAGGACCTGGGTACAGCGGTCATGCCTCTGTCAGTCCTGCAAATGGTGCTGCTGGTGGTCTCCCTCTACGTCCTGCCAATGAACCTGGGAAACCCGTGGCTGGAGGGGTTGTCCTTCGTGCCTCTGTTCTCCTCCTACCTCATGCCGATGCGCTTCGCACTCGAACACGTGTCCACCTGGGAGATGGCGCTGGCCGCCGGCATATCCGTGGCAGCGATTCCCGCTCTGTTCTGGCTGGCCACCGTGATTTACCGGAACAACGCACTGCGCACCGGCTCACGGGTCTCCCTGCAACAGTCCCTGACCTCCGACGAGACGGCCTAGCTCCAACTCGTCACCTGGTCCACAGGCCCGGCTCATCGGGTCTCTACAGATAGGAAAACCATGCCTGACAACAAGCGCAACCAATCATTGGCCACCAAGAAACTCGTCCGCAACATAGCCCTTCTGCTGATCGGTGTCCTGGCCGCCTACGCGGTAACCACCCTGCTGCTCTGATGGAGTCCCTCATGATGACCGCCACAGCCCCGCACCCACAGTCCACCAATCCGGCAGCCCGCCACGCAGCGGGCTTGGCCACCGCTGTCCTTGCACGCCACGGCAGGGAGGCGGTGGAAGACATCGCCCCGGCCGCCTTTGCAGGCCGCAACAGCACATGGAACATGAGGCTGAGGAGCGGGGAGAAGGTGTTCGTCAAGCAGATCTCGGCGCAGGCTTCCGGCCCGTTGGCATTCGATCGCTCGGTTGCCTTTGCCGCATTTGCTGAGCAGTCCCCTGAATTTACGCCGGCAACGCCACAGCTCATCGGTAGCGACGCCGGGAACGGGCTCCTGGTTTTTGAACACTGCCTTGGAACCAGCCTGGCGCACCACCTGGTGGAGGAAACCATGCCGGACACCTTCCCGGAAGAAGCCGGTGAGTTGCTTGCCCGGCTCCACGCCGGCCCCGGATCCGGGTTGGAGCGCTCGACGCCTCCAAGCCCGCCGGTGGAAATGCTCGCGGCTGGCGTTCCGCACTCTCGCTACCTTGAGTTCACAGTGGCGGAAATGGCCCTCTGGGGCGAGCTTCAGAATGACAGGGAGTTGGTCGCCGCTGCCGGGAGGCTGAAGGCCTCCGAGCGGAAGCACCAGGAACGCCCCATCCATGGCGACCTGCGCCTTGACCAGTTCCATCTTCACGATGGAAAACTGTGTGTCCTTGACTGGGAAGAGTTCGGACTCGGAGATCCTGCCCGGGACCTTGGAATGCTTGCGGGTGAGTGGATCTACCGGGCGGTCCTGGATACGGTCACTACCCGCGGAGGAGCCTCCGCACCGCCGGCCAGATTCGACGACGAGACCGCCTCGGCGCGCATCGCCGAACGAATGGCGGCCATTGTTCCCTCAGTCCGCCGCATGTGGACGTCTTACGCCGACCATGCCGACTACCACGATCCGGATCTTCCGATTCGGGCTACTGCCCATCTGGGGTGGCATCTCGTTGACCGGACCATCACCAGGGCTCCCATGGTGTCCCGGCTACCCGGCATCGAACGGGCAGCCGCGGGCGTTGGGCGCGAGGCACTGCTTTCACCCGGCCACTATGTCAGCGCCCTGGGTTTCGAAAGGGCACCCCGATGACCGTGACACTGAACGCTCCGGCACTGATTTCATTCGACCAGGTGTTGGCGGGCCTGGAACGCCGGGTTGCCGTTGACACCCACCGGCTCACCGCCAGGATAGACGCCACCACACTTAGTGCCACCAGCCACAGCGAGTTGCGTTCGCACTTGGCCGGAGCGATCTATACACACCTGCACGTCGGGCACCCGGGGATCGAGACCGTGCCGGGAACAGGCCATCAAGACCTTGCCGCGGCACTTATCGATGCCATCCCGCACCGCACGGTGATCCAGTCAGCGTCGCCTGTCCCGTCAGCGTCGGCGCGGACGTCGGTGCAAGGCGTTCCGCACCAAGCGCTGCAACTCTCGGGGATGAAAGTCCTCTTTCCCCCAGAGGCTCTGGTACGCAACTCCCTGGACGAAATCGTAGGGGTGTGTGTTCCCAGTTGGCGAACCCGCACCACCCCTGGGTTCCTCCTCGCACTCGGTGCCCACGGCTCCGTAAACCCTGTGGCTGCTTCGAGGCTCTACCTCTCATGTGCCACGGCATCAGAGGTGCTTGAAGCGTGGCCGAAAATTCTTAGGGTGCTTGCCGCCAGCGGGCTTGGCCATCAGGTCAAGGCCCTCTCATCATCCCGGGCATTCCCACGCAGTGACGCGCTGGTCATCTACGTCTCTGCCGACGATTCAGACGCCGCGGCTTCCCTTGTTGGTCCTGCCCTCGAGTCCTTGCCCGCAACGGTCACAGCTACGTCGGTTTTCACCCAAAGTGTGCGCGACCGCCTGGCACTTGCCATGGAACCAAAAGATCCGCGAGCGGCGTACCAGGGGCTCAGCTTCGGGCAGCACCGCTCGCGGGTGTTGGCGGACGCACTTCTCCGTGCATCTGCGGAGAAAACCGACCTCCAACCTGTCTGGGTTGAAGAAGCGCACACGGCCTGCATCAACCCGCACCAGCCCGGCTACAACGCCGGAACGTGATAAATCCGGGCAGTAGCCCGCCGCTGCCCGGCACCCAAAGACCTCCCATGAGGAAACCAGAAAGAAAAACCCATTCCCACGCCGTGGGAAGCACATCAAACAGGAGACACCATGTCCAACGCAGTTGTTAACTTCCACCAGGCCGACCTGACCGATCTTGCCCGTGCCCACAGCACCTTCGCGGCTGCTGAAGAACTCGGCGGCGACGCTGCCACCGAAGCTCCCGCAACCTCTCCGTTGTGCATCGGCATCATTGTGGGCGCCACCCTCGGTGCCGGCTGCTGATTGCCCCTGGGCAGGGAACAACAAAAAGCATCACCCACACGCAATGCCGGACGCACCCACCACGTGGGGCCATCACAAGGAGACACCATCATGAACAACGCCGTCACTAACATCCCGCAGTCCGACCTCACCGACCTGGCCCGGGCGCACAGCACCTTTACGGCTGCTGACGAACTCGGCGGCGACGCTGCCACCGACGCACCGGCCACCACGCCGTTCTGTGCAGGGGTGATCATCGGCGCAACCCTGACCATGGGCTGCTAGGCAGGCCTGACCACGGGGAAGGCGCCGGCGAGGTGATGGAAACATCATCCCGCCGGCGCCTCCTGACCCCATATCTGTCCCACCCACCCTCATGAATGCTGAGACCTGCCATGACAACCACTGACAGCAGTCCCCGTCCGATATGGGCGGACCTCACCCTCGAAGCCTTCGGGTACTCCAAGGTTGCCCTGATTCTCACAGGCTCGGCAGTCACCCAAGTAATGCCCTTCTGGATTGAATGGGCGGTTTCCGCGGCGCCGGAAACGGAGTTCAAGGTGATCATGCGGGACTCCGCGCAACGCTTCATCACCCGTCACAGCATCGAGTCCCGGTTGAAGTCCCGTGTACAAGCCGACGTTTGGGGGGAAGAACTCATTGCCGCACACATCGATGTGGCAGAGTGGGCGGACCTCATCCTGGTGTACCCGGCAACTCTGGACTACTCATCGCGCCTGGCCCATGGCATAGCTGATTCGCCGTCGTTGCTGGCAGCCATGACTACGGAGGCCCAGGTCTGCATCGCTCCGGCATTACCGCCCAGGGCTATGGCAAACCCCATCGTCGCCCAAACCCTAATGAAACTGCGCATGCCGGAGAATTTCCTGGTCATTGACCCCGTCCCTGGCCCCAGCGAGTCCAGCGACGTCGCCCTGGCCTGGGTACCGCCGTCGTTCCCCGCAGTGATGCGCAGGCTGGAAGAGGAACGGCTCCTACGCGCGGGGATGGCCAAAGAAGCGGCTACGGTATGAGCGCTGCGATGGATTCCCGGCAGAAGTCCGTCATCCGCTCCACCCGGACCGATCTGCTGTCCACAGGCGTTTACGAGGTTGGAGGGGCCTACGAGTGGGTGCACAGCCTCGGAGTTGAAGCTCCGATTCCTTTCTCTGCCCTGCCGATCAGCATCGACTCAGTCCCCGGTGCTGACCTCTTGGTGGTCGGTGTAGGCGGTGATCGCCACCGTTCGTACTCGACGGCGGCGGGAGCCACGGTCTTCGACCTCATCACGGCCGGAGAACCGGCAGACCTCCGGTCGGCAGGCCGCATCTGGGGTACTGCCCTGAGCTGTCTCCATGAAAGCGCGTCCCTCATCGGCGACATTCCCGAGAGTACTCCACGAACCGCCCAACGCTCGAGGGCCTGGTTGAGGGGGGCGTGGGAGCCGGCGCGGGAAGTCCTGGGGGAACGTGGCCTGCTGGAGATCCGTCGATGGATCGATGGCGAACTTTCCGGCCCCCGCCAAGTAGTGGTCCACGGATATCCCGGGATGGCCCACTGGGTGGTGACCCCCGACGGTGCCGTCGGCTCGCTTCTCACCGGTGAGGACCTCGGGCTTGCCCACCCGGGCTATGACATCGCCTGGGTGCTCGGAGAAATGGCGGAACTGCATGCTTTCCACCCTGTTCTGCGCCCAGCGATCGAAGAATTGCGCAACGGTTTCCTGGAGACGTGCGGAGAAGTTCCCGGACCGTCCGAGATGGGCCCGGCATTGGCCTTCAGGATTGCCCAGCATGCCTACGACTGGCACCACTATGCCGGCGCAGGAGAAGGCCAGGCAAAGGCACTGCTTCGCTTGGCCGCTTCGTACGTGGACACCACCCGGGAGGTGCAATGACAACCCCTTCAATGCTGGGCACACTGGATGGCCGGGCCGTGTACAGCAGGCAGTTGGCCAACGGAACAAGACTGGCAGCCATCCACGATCCTTCCGCCCGCATCCTGTCCCTGAGCCTTGGTGTGCCGGCAGGAATGCGCCACGAAATGCCGGGGGAGGAGGGCATGCTGCACCTCCTCGAACACATGGTCTACCAGGACAGCGAAAACGTCACGGCATCCGAACGGCAGGTTTCGGTACACAAAGCCGGGGGAATCCTGGGTGGGAACACTCACATGGACTACTCCGAGTTCTACGAGTCCGGGCCTACGGGACACCTCGAACAGATCTCCCATCGCCTCGTTGAGCAGGTGTTCCACCCCGCCCTGACGCAGGAGCAGATCGCTGAGCAAATAGTTGCCGTCGCCACGGAACGGGCGCAGCGTTTGGCCCCGGCTCCCGGCAGGATTCTGCCGTGGCCGCACCTGACAACACACTATTGGGCGGACCACCCCAACGCTCATGATGGCACGGGCGATAGTGACCTCGCAGCCCGGGCTACCCGTGAAAAGCTACAAACACTACATCGCCGCCTTTACCGCCCCTCGGAAGCCGTACTGACGGCGGTGACGTCGGAAGACCCCCTGGAGACGCTACGGTTGCTGGCCAAGCCGTTCGCTGGAATGTCACACCAGGCGCCCTTCGTGCCCGTGCTGCAAGCCTCCATCCGCAGGGGTGCTTCACTGTCCACGATCTACTCACAGGGGGCCACATCCACTCGCGTCCTCACCGCCACAGCTGCAGCGTTTGGGCACTCCGTACGCCCGGATCTCCTCGGTGACCTCGTGGCAGCTGAGCTGCTCTCCGGGCAGGATGGCCTCGACGCCAGCGCCGGCCTGTTCGGGCCAGGGGACTTGACCCGGGATGACCTCTTCGTCCTGGTGGACGACACCGGACAAGGCATTGAGCCTTCCGCGAGATTCCAGGCGCTCGCTATCGCCGATGATGCAGCCATCATCCTTGCGGCCCGTCGCGCGGTACTCAGGATGGAAAGGTTCACTCACGATGACCAACGGCTCGCCCGGACCGTCACCCGCGACGTGCTTCTGAGGGGGACGCCGATGTTCGCCGCTGAGCTGGCGGAGGCCCTCGCCGAAATATCCGACGACGCCGCAAGGCTCAGGGACTTGGTCACCACGGCGGCACGGCGGCTCGCCGATCAGGACCTGGTGTCACTGACCATCCAGCCCTCCGAGGAGATACTTCCATGATCACCACTCGCCGATACTTAGGCCAGGTTGACCGGCGTTCCCGCTTCACCACCGTGTCCATGGGCTGGCGGACCGCTTCCGACGGCGTGCCGCGCCTGCGTGCTGCCGTTACCTTAGCGGGGGAACAGGGCGGGCCAGCCAAGCAGCCGGTTGCCATGACGTGGGCGCCCGGCGACGGAGCTGTAGTGATGACCGCAACCCTGCCGGAGACGGCTGTACGGAGCTGGACTGAAAATGTCATCGCCACCGAGCAACTGGGAGTGTTAGATGATCCCGTCCTCGCTGTTGTGGGATCGGCCGGCGTTCTGGACGATCTTGAAGGCAGCCTGTCTGAACGGGAGGCAAGAGTGCCTCCCTCTCCTCACCCGACAGTCCGGAGCACCATGACACAGACCACGGCGCAGGGCTTCGAGCAGACATTTGTGACAGGCCGGGACCCTGCCGAGGACGTGGGGTTCGCCGCCACATTTCTAGCCATCTGCTTGGTGGCCGGAGGGCCGGGGACCCTGCTGCCCGACGCCATTGAAAAGTCCGGGCATCGGGCGATCCTTCAAGCTGGCCGCGGGCTGCAGGGCTCCACACCCACAGTGACGTGGCACATCATGACGTCCCGGCCCAACGGCTCGGCTGTCCTGGAGACGGCGCTTTCCACAGTGGCCGGCTACAGCGTTGCGGAGCACCCGGAAGCTGTGGAGCAGGCCAGGGAATTTGCCCGTACAAACCTGAACCGCGCGTGGCAGTCCCCGATTGAATTGGCCCGTTCCCTGGCCCATTACGAGGTGATGGGATGGGGTGGCGAGCTGGTCCGTCATCCGGATGCTGCGCTCGACCACGTGGATTCGGCTGCTATCGAGAAGGCCGCCGAAGGCTTGGTTCGGCCCATCAAGGAGGTGCTGGGACGCAGCTAGGGCATCATGATCTTCAAGATTCCAGCCGTGAACGCGCACTGGGGCTGAGGTCCACGAGCCCTCCTTCGACCGCGGCAACAAGGATCTGCACCCTGTCCCGCACACCGAGCTTCTCCATAACGTTCACGAACCGGGCTTTGATGGTGGACTCTGTGACGAATAGCTCTGCGGCCATCTCGCGGTTGCTCATACCCCGTCCAAGCAGCTGGATCACTTCCAGCTCCTTTTTGGTCAGCGCGTCCACGAGCTTGGAGTCCGGAATGACTTCAGCAGGAACGGACTCCGCGAGTCCTGTCACAACATGCCGCGTCACTTTGGAGGACAGAACGGATTCGCCGGCCATCACAGTGTGGATGGCGGCGGTGATTTCCTTCGGCAGCGTGTCCTTGACCAGGTATCCCGACGCTCCGGCACGCAGCAGGTCCACCACGTAGCGATCGGTGGAGAAGGTGCTCAACCCCAGTATGGCGATTTCCGGGAAATCTGCATGGATTTGGGCCGTTGCAGCAACACCGTCCATCACTGGCATCTGCATATCCATCAGGATCACATCCGGACGAAGTGAGGCTGCCTGGACCACCGCCACACGACCATCCGATGCCTCACCCACAACTTCGATGGACGGGTCGGACGAGAGATAATCCCGCAGGATCTCCCGGGCCAACAGCTCATCATCCACCAACAAAACTCGCGTCATCCTGATCCCCCAATGTCAGTATCCGAGCCAATCTTCCCACAAATGCACTTAGGCATCCGCAGATGCCAGCCCTTCCAAAGGAATGGATACTGCGGTGGTCCAGCGGCCCTCGCTGAGACCGACGTCCATGAATCCTCCGAACACTTCACAGCGGGCACTCATTGCCTCAAGCCCGGTCCTTGAGGACATGATCGGCTCGGCAGCGGAGACCGCGTTTTCCGATGCGAGCTGTACGCGATCGGCCCCTACAACCAGACGCAGATCCACCACCCCCGACGGGTCGGCATGTTTAAGGACGTTGGTCCCCATTTCACGTACCGTCCGGCGAAGTGCCTGGCGCAGGCTGGCCGGGATCCGGGCTACTTCCCCTTCGACGACGAGGCTTACTTTGAAGCCCGCGCGGTCCAGCGCTTCCACAACTCCGTCGAGATCGTGGACCAAGCCAACGGCGGTGGTGGTTTCGCCGGACATGGCAGGAGCATCCAGCAAATCACCTTCCGGCTGGTCCCTTTCCTCGTCTTTGAGGAGGGTCACCAGGCTGCGCAGGTCCTGCAACGTCTGCTGTGCCGCATTGCCGATGCCCTCCAGGATTTGGGACGTCTTCGCCTGGTCGTTGACGAACTCTGCCCGCCGTGCCTGCATGGCAATGATGGTCACGTCGTGGGCCACGATGTCGTGAAGCTCGTGGGCGAGGCGGGTTCGTTCCTCACTGCGGACTTGCGCCTGTTGCTCCTGCAAATCACGGATGTGGTGTGTGCTTTGCTCGTAGCGGTGCCGGTAGACGTTGACGCTGCGCCATGCCGCGGCTGCAAGGAAGACCACCAGCGCCAGCAGCACCGCCGGTTGCTCGGCCATCTCCGGCGTTGATATGTACAAACCCAGCAAGACACTGGGCACGAACAGCGAGAAATTGATGGCAAGCTTCCACGGAAGAAGGAAGGAACAGAAGGCCACCACCACCATCGTGGGGAAGATCATGGCCACCACAAGGGACGCGTCTCCACCCAGGATCATGATGACGGCCAGGGACAGACACCACGCAACAGCGGCCTGCGTTGCTCCGAGAAGGAGTGCCAGGAGCGGCAGATACGGGACTACCAGCTGCAACCATCCCTGAAACGACGAAAGATCGTGTTGCTGCCAGCGAATCCCCAACGCCAGGAAAAGCAAGGTTGCCAGGACGATGGCCGATCGAAGAACCCACCCTCCGGGGAGGGGCTTGACGTCAGCGAGCCAGTTCGTCCTACTCATCCACCCAAGTATTACAGAGCCAACGAATCAACCTCGACGGCGGTCAGTCCCGCCTCACGCAGGAAGCGCCGCGCGTCGCCGAACTCCTGCGTAAAGCCGGCCAGGAAGTGCTGCATGGCAGCTTCCGGGCTCTGCAGGATCATCAGCTCGGGGCTAAAGTACTCTGCCGGTGTTGCGGGGACGCTGAGCCGCCACGTTTCTGCCATGACTTCCAGGACGTCCGGCAAGTTGGCTGTGGTGGCCGCATAATCCGCCACCACCTGGTCCTCGGTTCCGCCTGATGCCAGAAGAGCTATCGCTGACACCACACCGGTCCTGTCCTTTCCCAACGAACAGTGAACCAGCGTGCGTTTGCCACGCGCGACGGGTCGCAGTGCATCGCCCACCCAGTCGGGCCTCAGCCGGACCCAGCCCAGATACAAGTCGCCGAGGTCCTCCGCTGTTTCCACGGACTGGAGCGACCCCGCGATGGCGTTCGGGTCCAGCGGGTTATGGATGAGTTCGACGGCGGGCCGGGCCACGGCGGCAGGCGCGCCTCCGCCGTCGTCCTGAACAAGCCAGGGAACCAGCGATCGCTCAAGCTCACTCCGCAAATCCACGATTGCCTGGATGCCGTGCTCCGCCAGGAAACCTGACGTTGCAGCGGCATCCAAGCCAAACGGCTGGCTACCCCTGAGTATCCGGCCACCGGCCAAGGGACGCAGATTGAGCACAGCCATGGGTTTTGTCCTCTTAGATTTGGCTCTTCAGGTCGGCCACAGAGTTCAGGATCTGGTTGGGCCGGAACGGGAAGGAGACGATTTCTTCGCGCTGCGTGATGCCGCTGAGCACCAAAACCGTGTGCAAGCCCGCTTCCATACCTGCCACGATGTCCGTGTCCATGCGGTCCCCGATCATGGCCGTGGTTTCGGAATGGGCGTCGATCTGGTTCATGGCGGAGCGGAACATCATGGGGTTCGGCTTACCCACAATGTAGGGCTCGCGGCCCGTGGCCTTGGTGATCATGGCCGCAATGGCACCGGTGGCCGGCATGGGGCCATCCTTGGAAGGACCGGTGGCGTCCGGATTGGTGGCGATGAAGCGGGCGCCCGCCAGGATGTGGCGGACGGCCATGGTGATCGCTTCGAAGGAGTAGGTGCGGGTCTCGCCGAGCACCACGAAATCGGGATCGGTGTCAGTGAGGATGAATCCGGCCTCATGCAGGGCAGTTGTCAGGCCGGCTTCGCCGATGGTGTAGGCGCGGTTGCCCGAATCCGAGGACTGGACCTGGTCCTTCAAGAACTGTGCGGTGGCCAGCGCGGAGGTCCAGATGTTCTCCTCAGGGACTTCCAGGCCGGACGCGCGAAGGCGGGCCGCGAGGTCGCGGGGCGTGAAGATGGAGTTGTTGGTCAGAACCAGGAAGCGCTTGGACGTGTCCACCCAGCGCTGGATGAGCTCAGCGGCACCGGGGATCGCCTGGTTTTCATGAACCAGGACGCCGTCCATGTCCGTGAGCCAGCATTCGATTTCGTGGCCATTCCGGTACACCGACGTGGACGTGGTTTCTTCTGCCATATTTGCCTCCGGCTGGGATTGTTCGTGCACTGCCACCAGTCTTCCATCAATCTGCCGTCTCAACAGCGTGGGAACCCGCTTATGTGGGAAGTTCTGCCCATGTGGATAACTCATATGACTTGCGTCGTGTGCGTTGAGCTGGACTACGCTGGTTGCGGCGCTGGCGTGCCACCACCGTGGGTCGGGGGATCGACGCGGTGGATTCTTGACGCCGCCGCGCTCCAGCAGGTCCCCACTTACCGCATGTGAAAGGGCCTGTCATGAGCAACAACAACGGAGCGCCGCAGCCTCCCTATGACCCGAACGGCGTGCCGCAGCCCCGCTACGAGACCGGCAAGGATCAGTACAGCCAGTACCAGCCGCAGCAACACCCCGACGGCGAATACGCCGAAACCGTGCACCGCTACCCTCAGGCGCAGGCCGACCAGCCAGGCTTTCCGCCCCCAGGCGGCGGATACCCAAGCCAACCCGGCCAGAACCCGGGCGGCCACAACAAGAAGTCCCTGTTCCTCATCCTCGGTGGCGTCGCCGTCGTCGTGATCATTGCGCTGGTGGTGACGTTCACCTGGCTGATTCCGTCCATGGCCAAGCCGGTGGCCGTCGAATCGCCGTCCGTGACGTCCTCGCAAGAGGCGTCCGAGGCAGCCGCGGAACCGTCGGCTGAACCCTCCGGCGAGGCCTCGGCGTCCTCCGAAACACCCGCTGACGCCATCCCCCTGCCGGCAGTTTGGAACGACCTGGCTGGACCCAGCAACGTTCCGGCGGACGGAGACCCACTGTTCAGCAAGTGGGTCACGGGCGAATCGTCCTTCCAGTACCTGGCAGAGTGGACGCACGACGAGTCCTTCGGCATCACCAAAGACCCCAGCACCGGTGAAGAGATCCAAAAGAAGGCCCAAGGCACTGTGGAGACGGACGGCGACGGGATCGCGCTCGCCTATGCCTTCTTCGCCGAGTCTGAGGAAGGTAAGTTCGGCAAGGATCCTGCGGAGGTCAAGAAAGCCATCCAGGACATCGAAGCCCGTTTCAAGGGGATGACCGCCAGCGAACTTCCCCAGAACCTGGTGGGCCACAAGTGCACGGCCGACTTCAAGACCAGCATGCCGGAAATCAGGGAGTTCCGCCGCGGCGCGGCTGTGGTCATCAGCTTTACCTGCACCAACGCCCGCGGCGAAGAGATCCAGGCCGTGAACCTGTTCTCGGTAACTCCGTGGGGAACTCCGCAGATGCTCGGCGTCAGCGGACACAAGACGTACTGGGACGCGCACCCCGGACTCTTTGAACAACTCGGCAACTCGTACCGCATCAATAAGTGGAAAATGGTCTAAATTTCCGCGGACACAACGGGCGAGCGGGCGGGGCTAAAGTTGAGGGGTGACTGACCTTCCCCCCAATACAGCCCTGCCCACGCCTGCCGAAACCACGGCAGGGACCACCGCGGACGGCGAGTCAGAGGCGAAAGCCGAGGTCGGCGTCGGGCCGTGGGAAGGTGAGTGGCCGGAAGGCGAGCACTGGGATCCGGACCTGTTGAGGGACGGTGACCGCCGCAACGTGGTGGACCAATACCGGTACTGGAAGCACGAGGCGATTGTGGCGGACCTTGATTCCAAGCGCCACGACTTTCACATCGCCATTGAGAACTGGCAACACGATCTCAACATCGGCACCGTGGTGCGGACCGCCAACGCTTTTCTCGCCAAGGAAGTCCACATCATTGGTCGACGGCGGTGGAATCGTCGCGGGGCCATGGTCACCGACCGCTACCAGCACGTCCGCCATCACCCCACTGTTGAGGAGTTCGTCCAGTGGGCTGAGGGGGAGGGACTGGCGGTGATCGGCATCGACATCTTCCCCGATTCCGTGCCCTTGGAGACCTATGACCTCCCCAAGAACTGCGTGTTGGTGTTCGGGCAGGAAGGCCCCGGTTTGACGCCCGAGGTTCACGAAGCCGCCGTCGCCACGCTTTCCATTGAGCAGTTTGGCTCCACGCGCTCCATGAACGCCGCCTCAGCCGCCGCCATTGCCATGCACGCCTGGGTCCGCCGGCATGTCTTCCAGCAGCCGGTTAGGTAGGCAGGACTTCAGCTAAAGCCCGTCAGAGGTGCCTTCTAGCGCTCTTTCAGCGTGGCTTTCTCGTCCACGATCTGGATATCACCTGAAACCCGGGTTTCTACCTGCTCAACCTTTGGTTCCCACTTCGGGGCATCGTCACTCCCGCTGTTCACTTCGTAGCTCGCGGAGGCTTTGCCGGACTCCTTGGGCTGGATGATCCAGCTGTCCTCGCTACGAATCAGAGTGAAGGTGGGTTCCTTCTCGATAGTCCATTTCATGTTGCGGGTTGGGCGGTATTCGTAGAGCGCGAACCCGGAACAGCCGCGACGCGACGCTTCGGATGCGGTGGACGGAGGGGTAGCAACACATTCACTTTGTTTGTTTTTCAGGAGTGTCCGGGTCTCGTCCAAGAGGAGCTGGCTGGGTAGTACTTTCAAGCTTGCGGAAGTCTTCGAAATCGCCCGGTCAATGCTGACCAAGGTCTTGAGTTCTTCTGCAGTTGAGTACTTGTCTCCGGCTAAGCCCAACGTGTACTCGCCGGGGAAGGCCGGCATCAGCAGTTCCGAATTCCTGGCTCCGGCTCCAGGGTCAGGAGCTGGAATTTCGACGCCGTTCGCGGTGAACGACTTCACGGGACGAGCTGAACTGACCCTGATCTTCTGGAAGTTCTTGGACCCAACCTTCCAGTCGCCCTCCCGTGACTTGGTCATCCGCAGAATCACTTCCTGCTTGCGGCCGTTCTGGGTGACTTCGGCAGTGACAAAATCCGACCTCGCCTCAAGGATCCGGTAACCGTCGATTCGCTGTCCTGCGCTTTTGTACACGTTGTTCTGCAGGAGTGCTTTTTCATTCTCGGGGACGCCGGGGTCGGAGACGCTCAGGGCTTTCTCGCCGTCCCCGTCGATCAAGGCCTGGAAGTATGTTCCAGCTGTGGCGCTCATGCCCCGGTCCGGTGAGAACAGCGGTAAAACCAAGAGAACCAAGGCAAGGATTGCCGCGGTGAGGACCACCGCTGCGCCCGCCGCGACGGCAATAATAATGTTCCGCTTCCGCCCGGGGTTCCCTTCGGGGAATGAACCGCCCTGCTGCTGCAGGGGTGGCGCCAGACGGGGCTGATTGTTTGCACTCGGCGGGATCTCCATTCCCGCAGTATATCCACCGTTTTGATGAATTGCAGGTAGCCGGTGGGGTGGGAACCGGCGGAAGTGTTAAGGGCCCCAGTGACCGGAAACACGGCGTCCCGGCGGATATCGCTAGGATGGGTGCTAGCCGTAAGCGGTCTACTCCAGGGTTACCAACCCACAGACGAATTCAGCATAGGAGTCACCATGCCCATTGCAACCCCAGAGATTTATTCCGAGATGATCGATCGCGCGAAGGCTGGCGGTTTCGCTTTCCCTGCGGTCAACGTGACGTCGTCGCAGACTCTGAACGCTGCG
>NZ_LNUV01000006.1:1035272-1476260 GCF_001512285.1 Arthrobacter sp. EpRS71
GTGGGGTTTGGGATACCAGGGGTGATGAACTTGGCTTTGTCGCCACAGCGTGCTAGGACATACCGCGGTTTCGATGGCCCTTGGAGTCTCAGCCATCGATCAACGAAAGCCAGGCGCGTTGTGCGTGCCGGCCAATTCCTTTCCTGGATGAACCCACACCTAATCGCGTGCGAGCATTTGCGCTCCACGTCATTCTCGATCACCAAGAGTTCGGCCATCTTCACACCCTTTGGGCCGCCGAGCCGGCCTTGCCTTCAGCTGGCAAGTAGCCGCTGATGAGATTTGCAATCTTGTGGTCAACCATTCGTATCTCCCGACTAGGGAGGTGGCCAGCCTCCAGAAGTAAGTGAGTAGTCCTCTCCTACCGAGGAGCCTCGTACAAGATCGTTGGTATTGTTAGCCGGTTGTTGGTGACCCTTTAGTCATTCACAGCTGCCCATCTCATCCGTCACTCGCTGTATCCAGGAAAAAATGAAGATCACGATTGCTACCGCATTTGCAGCGGTCTTGCTGGCAACAATTACGGCATGTGGGTCGAATGCCCCGCCCGCGAATTTGTCGCCAAGCGGTACGCCAGCTGTCTCTCAATCGCCAACTACTCTTCCGGATGTGCAGGGCAAGAGGGCTGTGGACGCACGGAGCGAGCTTCGCAGCCTCGGCTTCGATGCATCCTTCTTCGACGCCAACGGGAACGAGTGGTTGAAGGATTACCCGGATACAGATGTTTTGGTTGTTGGGACCGAACCAGCCGCACATGAAGCAAAGCCAGATGGTGTGGTCCGCATCATCACAAACGTTAGCGAAGCGGAACAGAAAGCTGCTGCTTCAGCAAAAGCCGAGAAGGCTGCACAGGCGACTCTTGCCCTCAGATACACGTACACCTGCGGAGGCGCTGGAACATCGGAACCTCAAAAGATTTTCAAATCCTACAAAGAGGTCTGGGCCAGCCTGTACTACCACCGGCGGAACGGCTGCTCCCTTTACCTTGACGGAACCAGCGTCTACGACACTACGAAGCTCTTGCCTCGAGAGCAGAAGATCGTTGACATTGTTGCGATTAACGGCGGCGATGCAAGCATCCCTGGCTTCGCCTACGCGTCCGTTTTCGACTTGTGTGCAATCGACAACCCTGACTATGCCGATGAGTTGCCAGCCAAGCCTCAGTGGAAGAAGGCTGAGGCTTTGGCTGCCCTTGCTATGTGCCCGGATGCCCCTCACGCTGCGGCCTTAGAGGAAGCCGCGCACGCGGTGCAGATCAGCGATGGCAACAAGATTGTCGGAAAAGACATGGAGGCTGGAACCTACCGAACCAAGCCGGGTGTGAAAAATTGCTACTGGTCCAGGAACACCGGTTCAGGGAGTATCATCTCAAACGATTTCGTGGGCTTCGCCCCGGACGGCGCCATAGCGACGGTGTACGCAGGTGAAGGCTTCGAGTCTTCAGGGTGCGGTATTTGGACCAAGATAAGCTAGATGGCCGTTTCCGCCCACAATTAGGCCTCCTGCCGTCCTCGAAGCCGTGTACGGTGACCGCGTAGGTGCCCTACAGCGAAGCCGCAAATATCGTTTTTCCCGTCAACTGAAATATCTATTGAATGATCAAGCCTGCACAGCTTGGCTACACAAGGAGTCCTAGACAGATGGCCAGCCTTCCGCAAAATATCCACGCCTACTCCTCAGAGCTAACTGTCTCTTCAGCGACCCTCGACCGATATGGTCGCCGAGATGATGAGGGACTCACCTCCGCAATTACTGAATACATGCGCCGCTCTGGTTTTTTCATCAGGGCGACAGAACCTACCGGTCTCGGGGGCGGACCCATCGAGATAAAGGTTTCTGTGGGGATGATCATTGGCGCGCTCAAGGCCGTCGGAGCTGCTGTCCGGTGGGTTGTGGACAAAGTACGGAAGCGCCAACTTGCTCAGCTGAATACCCGCCTACCCATGGTCTGGATCCAGTTTTCTGCGAAGCATGTAGGCGGCTCGCTACCACTCCCAGATGCTGGCTTGCTTGCGGGTATCGCAGCAGTTCTTCCTGGTCTTCTTGAGCACCTCGAAGATAAGTTCCCCAATCGTCAGTATATGATAGGGGCAGTCTCAAATTGGTACGAGAATCCCAATGACTACCGCCATTCCAGGCGAATCAGTTTTGAAATGGCAGCCGCGCATGTCACTGTGGGGCGACTTCTGCGGATCACTCAGATACTGGAAGATGACCTTTCTTGCTCACTGATTGCAGTGAGGATTATTAAGACCAAAAGATGGCTTCCTCTGCGGGTCAAAGTTGAAAAGGTAAAGTCACGATAGGAACTATATGTAGTGTGCGGTTTAGAGCACGCGCAAATAGGTAAGTCTCGGATGAGCTACTGGAAGCTGTTCATGTTTGAAATTCCAGGCTGCCCATTTTCTTAGGGGTTCGAATACACGGGGGTATCCCACCGTTCGTATGATTCATCATCCGAACCATGAGAATATAAGGAGCTTCGCTTCGGAACTCTCCTGAAGAACCTGCTCCGGATCCCGTGCTCCTTATACACGATGGATATCATCTCAACGCTTGAGGAGGGACTCACCGACACAAGTTCAGTGTCGCCCCTGCGATAAACCCTCAGCGGGATGCCTGCTGGAGTCATGATTCCAAACTCTAGCCCGGAACATTTCTGCCCATACTCAAACCTGCGAATCTCTGCCGGCTTCCGGTGGACGCGTTCAAGCAGCCAGAGCCCACCACCGACCGCTGTGAATTTCCAAGGAGATTCCATGCCTACCTGGCGCCAGTCGAGATAGGCAACGGCCAGTGCGCAGAGGGCTATCGTCGTTCCAACGATGCTGACTATCAACGCCCAGAGCGCTAGGACATCACCAATTTCCGTCACAATTTTCTTTCTCTCGGAGGGCGCTTGGCAGCAGCTCGACCGTTCGCCTGAAAAGTCCATGCCACGCTTTGCTTACGCATCGGCGAGGAGACAAGCATTTTCGCTTTCGGACAATCCGGAACGTTAGGTCGAATATCTAGACTCCGGCTAAATGTACCAAAGTAGTTCCAACGCTTTAGACTCCATTGGTGTGATCCGGATTGCTCTACAGATCCTGATCAAGGAGCGATCATAGGACCCGCCCACATGTCCCAGCGTCCCACGAAATGAGAACGGCCTGCAGGGGCCTCCGGGGGTACTGAACGATCAAAGAGCGATCTGTCTGCCAAGGACAGCCCCAACACAGGGGCACCAGAAAGCAACTGCTGATGAAGAATTCGCACGAATGTCCGAAGGCGGTGCCTTGTGATGATCAGGTCGATCCCGTTGTGGACAAGCTTGATCACCAGCCTCACGACTGCACCGGAGTAGTAGTTATAAGATGGCCAACCCAGGGATGGGCGTTCGAAGCTGTATGCGGGTACATACGACGTCATGCTTCTGGAGATCGTTGATTACTTCGATTTCCAACGCATGGTTGGGCTTGGTACCCAGGCCAGGAAGCGGGCACCGGTGACTTTCGACAGGGCCTCAATTAGCCACCGTCTATCAGGCGGAGCCGTGGTCGCCTGTCTACCTCTCCTAGCAGATCCCTAACCTGCCGAGGGCTGATCTTTAGAGCATCGGCAATTACGGGAGCTCCCGCGCCGTAGTCGGCGGCTAGTTCGGCAGCTTTTTTCAGTAGCGTCGGCACTTCTCCTGGATAGGCACTGGTCGGATCCGCTGTGGGGTCCTCGGTCATGGTTAGGCGTTGGTACGCTCTGCGCGCCGATGATTCGGTGGTTCGACCCCGTTCGACCATCCTGCGGATAAGCGAGTGGGGCGAGACTCCCCAAGTCCGTCCGATGCGATCCAAAGTTGCCAAATCGAGTCTCTGGGGGAGGGACGAGTCCATATCTGTTGCGGGTGTCAGGAAAGCAGCGGCAAACTCGTCCGCTTCGTTCTCAAGCGCTGCGCTGTACTCGGAAGAATCAGAGTGGAGCAGAAGGTGGCCGATTTCATGTGCAATTGAGAATCGGTGGCGAAAGACGTTTTCGCTGCGCCGCGGTGTAGTGACGAGGATAGGACGATCGAGTATCACGACCGAAAAGGCATCAACCGAATCGATCTCGCCCAACGGGCGGACTGCAACCACGATGCCGTGCGATTCTGCGGTTGCAACCAAGTGGCGCACAGGTCCTCGAGGAAGTCCCCAGTGATGGCGCAATAGGGCTGCCGCGTCAGACGGCGGGGTGCCGGCTGGAATGACGGGTAAGTCAACTTCCGGGAGCTTGACGTGGCGTTCTAGGACGAACGTCAATTCCCACATCAAAGTTGCGGTAGCCAGGGCCCTTTGCCGTTCGCTGACGCGGGCAGACCGCAAGCTCCGAAAGTGAGCATGCACGGTATCAATTCTGGCGAGTGGTCGGCCAGCGCCGAAAAAGCTCGGGTGCACATCCAGCACCTTCGCTAAACGATCGAGTACATCGACACGAGGCGAGTTCACCCCCGCCTCATATTGACCGATTGCGGCTGCAGACACACCGACTTCGGTGGCTAAGTCTGTTTTGCTGACGCCCGTGCGAACACGTGCTTGGGTTAGCCGGGCAGGCTCGAAACGACCGAATGTTTGTTTGACGGCGCCAAGCTCAAATAGACCAGGGGCGTCGTCATGCATCTGGCTGTGTCCCCTCCTGTTCCTGTGGGGCGATCTTGGGTTCATTCGGTGTGCCGCTATCGAACGACTCGACGTAGATCGCAGCATCGTCGACGTTGACTTGGGGCGCCCAAAGGGTTTCCTGCCCGTGCAACCTGACGTCTCCGCTCTCTTTGTCGAGCTCGGCCACTGCCCACACAATCGACTGCAGCTGCCGGGGTGTCGACTGGATCATGACGAGCACCAGTGGCATAACATCATCGGCCGCCCGTACAACTCTCCCGAGTTCGTCTACTTCCGGCGAATCATTCACTGACGTCAACTCGGGCTCGCCAGTGAAACCTGGCTCGAATAGGGTCGGGTCAAGGAGCTCCGCAGCAAAACCATTCAATCGCGTCGGACTTGATGCGAACGAGGAGATCGCATCAACAGAGTCCGGTACACGCCAGACGTAAACCAGGCAGTCGTTCACGACCGGAAGCTTGTATCCGGCCGGAGGCAATCTGTACGTCCTGTATCCCCTCGCTTTCATCGCGTCCTGGACGTCGTCCAAAAGGTCACGCCACTGACTCCCGAATCCCATCCCATAGCGTGACTCCGAGACTTGATGCGCCTCCGCGGAGCGATCGTGCCTGTAGCGCACAACATCTACCAGAAGCGGGCGCACGTCGTTTGCTTGCTCGCCGAGGGCGGCGGCAGGTGAGACTGGGACCACTGGGGGACCTCCTGAGTCGGGGCTAGGAGCCGCGGAGCCGGCCCCAAGTGACTTTAGTATCGCACACGTTTCGAGCGTTTTTGCTTTAGTTTGACATGCTGGATGGCGCGTCCTGGCTTGGCAACCTCAGGCAACTGCTCGCCCGGACGAGACGCAAGGGTGGCGTGGGGATGTCCTGCAGAGCGAGGGCATGTCGATGAGGAACGAGCGGATGACAAGCGCACATAACCAGTCCGACAGTCGAATCGGGGTCCGCCCGAACCAGATCATCGGTAGCATCCCTGTAAGCATCTTTCAGGGACTCCACCCCGGGAGCAACATCCATTAGCTTCATCTGCGCATCCACGGCACCTATTTCATCATGCCGAAAGCACTGGCCTAGATCGTCGCCGACTTCGGCGCTTTCGGAAAAATGAAACTGAATTGCAGGGGAGTGGCCAGCCAGTCGTGACCGTCACACTCGTCTTCTAGCAACACTCACAGGCGCTGGACGTCGCGGGCCCGACTTTGTTTGTCGCTTCTGCACCACCCGCTGCGCCAGGCTTTTTGATGTGGTTGTTAAAGACCAAAGAGTCGTTTTCGAGGGCTAGGCGTAGCTGGATTCTGGGCTCTCATTCGTCGGAATACGGTGTGGCCAAAGTGGCGCCTGGATTCTCTGTCGTAGTGTCTCTATCATGCTGAACGAGGGCCTTGTTTACACGACTGCTGCCAGCTGGCTGTTCGAGGCAGTCAGCAGCCCAGGTGGGGACGTGGTGCTTGCAAGCCCATATTTGTCATTTGATGTGTGCAGGGAGTTGGCTGCTTCTGTTGCCCGAAAGGGCGGTTGCTGGCGCGTCTTCACGTGTCTGGATCCAACCGCGGTGGCAAACGGCTATCTGTCGGTGGAGGGGCTAAGAACTCTGATGGAGAGCGGGGTTACAGTCAGTCATGTCAACCGCTTGCACGCAAAGATCTTCCTCATCGGCGGCCGCGGTTTTCTGGGATCTGCCAACCTTACTGGTGCCGGCCTCGGAAGTTCAGCGGCACCCAATCTCGAGATGGGCGTTGATCTTAGTCCCAGCCAAGTCGAAGCTGTCAGGCATAACATCAGCGTTTGGCGTCATACCGACGTAACTTCTGCGGACCTACAGAAGCTGTCCATCCGGGCACGCCGCCTAAACCAATCTCCCCCGCACGGTTCAGGCGAGCTTGATGCTGAGTCAGCACTGGCACAAGTTGAGCAGCTGCTATTAGATGCCCGTGATGGCACGCGGAAGCTATGGCTGAAGGGCGAGTACGGCAAACCCGCTCTGGAGCAATGGAGGGGAGATTGGCTTTTCGGGAGCCCTCGGATGGGCAACGGCAGGGGAGAAGGGCGACCGAGTATCAAGCCCCGCGACCTGGTCATCATTTGCGCGGAGACGCGTGATTGCTATGCCGTGGTGGAAGTAACCTCGGATCCAGAAAAGCTACCTGCCGACTACTGTGAGCTCAGAGGTGATGAAGCATTACGTTGGCCTTGGGTGAGCCGCACCAAACCACGCTTCGTGCCGGACCGGGTACTGAAACTTAAGGCCCGGGAGCTTGTTGCCAGCACGGGAGGTCTGCAAAACGGTCACATGAAGCTGGAATTCGATGAATTCACAGCAGGTGTAAGGGCCCTTGCGAGGCTATTAAGTTAGATGATTGACCTAACCTAAGGCGTTCAGAAAGCCCACCACGGCGCAGGTTAGGTTGTGGTGGGCTTTCGGTGAGCAAGAGCGAGTGCCAGAGAGTCAGTGACGAAATTAGTCGTCTAAGGCGACGCTGCCTTCGCGGCGACCCTTAGCACTAACCGGAGGACGGCACGTACAGTTTCCGGTGCCCTACCTCCGGGCACGCTTCCCGTCGGGGTGCAGCCGACCGGTCAGCGACGATGCTGGATGAAGTTTGACCAGGTTCTTTCGAAGATCCTCTGGCAACTCACCACTATGGCCGTCATAGTACACATCAGCCAAAGCACGAGTGCCCTCGTCGTATATGAATGCGGCAGCACGAGGAAACTTTAGCTGGTACTTTTTCGACCTTAGATAATCTCGCCACAGCTTTTCATCTGCCACCGGTTCTTGATCAACCGGGCGAGTCCCCCAGACCATCAACCAAGCTTCTGACAGTACTGTCGTCCCAGTAAACGGGATGGTCATACTTCGGCCGAGACCGTTAGCTGCAGGTGCGTCGAGGAGGTCCTTCGGATTCCGCGCTAATTGATGCTGAGTCTTGGTCGCAGCGCCCAGGAGCGTTGCACCGATGCTCAACCATCCTTCTACTCTCCGTGATTGGAGCTCATCGATAACCTCCCCCAGGGGTGATGTAACCATTTTCGGTCTGGGGGCCGGTGGATTGTCACCTCTGATTTTTGAGTAGTACCACGCATCTAGGGCATCTGTTCTGCTCGTGATGATGCTGGGCGTCTGCTCACGGAACCGTCGGCGATCAATGGTTGTCGGCGCAGGCAGCCAGCTAAAAACTGACCGTACGAATTCAGGGTCCGGTTCGACCCACAAGCCGTCTTCAAAAAAGAACAGGAACAGGTCCAGTTCATCCGATGCTGAGAACATCACTGTTGCATTTGGGTTCAATCTTCTGCGCAAGTACAGTAAAAATTCTGCTGGTCGCTCCATAAGTTCCGAAATAAGCTCAAGGTCATGCAAGGATACAGTCCACGGGATGTTGTCCGGCTCTAGAATTCCTGCACGGACGAGCTCAATTGTCGCGGTAGAGACACTTCCGAGATCATCGAGGCTCACGGCGACAGTGTGTATTTCTCGAATTTGGGAAAGATCTACCCAGCCCTCGGCCTCCACGCGAACACCACCATCGCGTTCTATCAGTTCCCTTAGGCGGCCAGCCTGGGCTGCAGCCTTCGTAATTAGGCCGGTCAAGTCAGTACGGATCCGGTTGGTTTTCCCACCTTTGGACAGGGCACTGAGGGCAACTGCCTTGTCCTCGATGATAACGGCTACGTCATCGAGGATAATTAAGTGGTCACCCTCTACCCTTTTCGTATAAACTTTCGGATCGGCCAAAGCTAATTCGGCTTCACTGGCAGGAACATAGTATTCAAATCCATCACGAAATACTGCACCAGGCATGACTTTTTGCAGAATATTCGATGTGCGCTGCTCAAGAAGCTCACCGCGGTGCTTAACATACTTATTCCAAGTAATGGATGATTTTAGGTGCTCTTCCAAGTTCTCTTTGATCGCATCCATGGTCAACGATCCATGAGGCATCATTAGACGGCCTTCAGAAGTGACTATCATGGGACGTGTTCGCAGAGGGTTATTTCCTGACATGAATTCTTGTACTACCTCGCTTGGGGTAAAGGAGGACAGGTCAACACGGAAGCTTTTGCAGACCGCACGAGTCCGGGCTAGAGGGACTCCCGACTGACGTGCAAGGTCATTTACGTCAACTGTCGCCTGACCAATGTCGGGTTCAAACAGTTGTGTAAAAGCCGTTTCGATCGCAGCCCGACTTTCCTCAATAGGCGCATCTTCATCGACTATCTCCGATGTATTAAGTACCTCAGCGAAGTACGCACCGCGACAGTTCAACTGATTCTGCTGAAGGTCGTGGCAACCCTTCAAAACAGCCAGCGCGTCCTTTACGTCAAATCCAAGTTCAGATGTCAAGGTCGCACGTACGTCAGGGTTGCCGTCGAACAGTTGTACCAAGGTCTGTTCAACCATCTCAGCGTAGGAGGTGTGTCGGACCAGCACCTGGGAGCCGCGCAGCAGCTGGTTAATCATTGCCAGACGGTTGGTTGGGTCTTCAGCTGCTAGAGCACGGAGATGGGACATCTCCAACAGATTGTTCAGACGCTCGGTAGCTTCTGAGACGAAGCGGCTCATCTCATTTGGCGCAGGCGTAGGAAAGCCGTTGTCTTGACTTCGCTGATTCATTGCCGACAGGGCGATTAGGGCAAGTAGTTCTATGTGCGCGGCCTTGGCCTCGGGATTGGGAGTCATCTGGCCTACCCGCGCCCATGGCAAGTATGCCATCCGAGCGACTTCGAGCAGACGGTGGGGCTCAAATCTTTCTAGTTCGCCGACAAATTCTGCCACCGCCTCGTCGAATGCCTTCTGGATTGATTCCTCCGGCTTATCCATACCAGCGAATTGACGAGCCAACGCTTCAATCGAAACTACGGAGTCCATCAGGTGACGTGCGTGGACATCGAACGACGGAACTGCCCGACGACTCTTTCTTTGGCGCTTCCTGGCATTCCTGCGTTTGGATCTGGCTGTCATGGGTCAATTTGACCACAGGTAACTGACCCTTTAACCGGAGCAACATCCAGGCATGCGATGCATCGAAACCTCCGGGAACAGTACCCGTCCCGCCGGAGGCAAGATGGAATCCGTAGCAGAAGTGACCGCAAGTCCCGGTAACTGGACAGCGCTTGATTTCGTAACCTCGGTGATCTCCGATCGCAGTGAGACTCCCCACCCTCGCAGCGGTACGAAGGCCTAGTGGTTCAAACTGAGGGCTGATCGAGGCGTCTCGGCCCGGTTTGTGCGGACCGTCCGAACGGTGAGATAGGGAGGGGTGCCTAGGACACCGTCCTGGCGGCACTTTTGGGGATCGCTGATGCTCGCAGTTTTGCGCAGTGGATCTGATCGTCCATCAACAGGTCTGTTCGGCCGTTGAACGGGGCGGCGTGCTTACTCCCACGTGGTGACGGGACCGGCGTCAAGGAGGCGTTAGACACTTTGTTGGTCTCCCGGGCCTCGTCACTGACCGTCGTCGTTGGTGGAGTAACGCAAGAGGGTGCCGCCTGCGGAGCTCAAAGTCTAGGGAAAGGTCTGCTAATCTGCGGTATGGCCAAGGGAAATTCTGCTCTCGACGTTCGTGAACTACGTGCCGCTCAAGCAGTGCGCTCCGTGTACGGCGCCGCGAGATGGGAAATCACTCCCAGGGACGTCGACGGTGCACCTTCAGGAACTCATGACTTCGATCTGTCCGATGGAACGACAACAGTTGCAGTCGAGGTTACGACAATTGCTGAGACCGACACGCTCCGAGACAGTGCGCAATTCAATTACCACTTTCCGAATCTCGCCGCCGACTTTGACGGTCTAAAACAGGGTTGGTTGGTCGCGGTCTCTAGTGGAGGAAACGCGCGTGAAATCCGTCAGCAGCTGGAGACTTGGCTCGCGGAGCTTGAACGCCTGACGGTGCCTTCGGTCGATTCGGTGAGCTTGCAACAGCATTTATTTAGCTCCGAAGCGGATCGTCCGGTTTGGTACAGCACGCTAGTGGCAATGCACGCAGCTGGGGTGATTTCTGCAGGGGTGGTGCCAACCCTCCCGGCAGGCCACTGCACTCTGGCTAAGATTGACGATGGGTTCTCGTGGGACCCGACGGATCCCGAGTACGTCTCGACATTCGTGTCAGAACAGCTAGCCGGTAAACACTTGTCGGATGTTCAGAAAATGGGGCGGGCCGTGGCGAATCGCCGTGTGCTATTCCTCTGGTTAGATGTCGAGAGCCACTTCGACATCACACGTAGGTTGGATAATGGGCTCCTTGGCGGAACTGTCCGGAACGTAGGACTTGTCGACGAGGTTTGGATCGGTCGACACTTCACTAGCAATGACGTAACGGTCTACCGGTGGCGCGAAGCTGATGGCTGGGACGTCCGTCATTTGCAAGAAACGGATCTCGTGAACCCCTGATCGAGGTTGCCGGCAGCAACTCCGGACGAGACCGCCAGGATGCCAGAATTCCGCGCAGCGAAGGGGCGATTCAGCAGATCCCGACAGGACCAGGGAAAGGGCGAATTGATTCATCGGATGAGATATGCAGAGTACAACACGACATAACATCCGCTATCGGCGCGCTGAGCTGGTTCTTCAGTATGAGGCGATAGTTGCCTCCGTGCATGTCTCACTGCGGCAGTCATTGCTGGTACTCGGGCGTCAAGGGCGTCGCGTAAAAGAGTCCTTTTAATTCGACCCCTCTCGTAAAGGCTTCGGTCAATCCGTAAGGCTCTGTACCGGGGTCGCGACGTCCAAGCAGACTGTCTCATTTCGTTTTTCTCAATGTTGATGAGTTCGCGCCTTTAGCGAGATTGTGGGAGGTTTGTTCATTCTTGATGTCGCTGTTCTGACGGGGCGCGAGCCCGTCAACGGGTGGGTTCACCTACGACCGCTCGCACTGATCGCGTCAGCGGTCGAATTGCGACTGATCGTCAGGCATGGCCGGTTTCCATACTCCGGCTAAGCTGAGGAGCGCCGCTGGGCATGCCACGGCAATTGTGCAGAAGCCGCAGAATCGCTCGCGGAAGGACAATCGAATGGCTCGGCCGACAGTTCAGGACGTCGCCAGAACGGCGGGCGTGTCCGTAGGGACGGTGTCGCGCGTCTTGAACGGAAGCCCGGCTGTCAGTGAGGCGGCCAAGGAGAAGGTCAACACCGCGATCCGGGAGCTCAGCTATCGTCCCCTCGCGTCAGCAAGGGACCTTCGGCGTGACAGAACAATGCGAGTCCTGGCGTTGGCTAAGAACCTGGATTCTCTAGTGATCAGCGAAGTCTTCCGAGGTGTAGGTGACGCTGCAGCTGACTCCGGCTATGTCAGCCTCATCGCGGCCACCGACGGAGACCTCGACCGCGAGCAGCAGCTTGTCGACATGCTGCGCAATGGCTCCGTTGACGGACTTGTCATCTTTTCCCCGACAATGCCGGACGACGACGTCAACGCAGTCGCTGAGCAACTCAGCGTGATTCAGGTCTGTGAAATTGTCGACGCCGAAGCAGCATTCGGAGTGTCCATCGATGACCGCCAAGCCGCCTACGACATCACCAAACACCTGATCAACACGGGCGCTAAGAAGCTGGCCATGCTTGCCCATAGGGGTGCCCGCTCAGGCCGGCTGCGCGAAGAAGGGTTCCGCCAAGCACTCAAGGAATCGGGCTTAGAAGATGACCAGATCCTGTTCGGTGAAGGCAACTTCGGTTTCCACTCAGGCAGAGCACTCACAAAGGGACTCCTGGAAGCAAAAGACCTACCGGATGCGATCTTTTGCGGAACCGACGTGGTCGCAGCCGGCTGCGTTCGCGAACTCACCGACGCTGGCCTCAACGTTCCGGAGGACATCGCCGTAGCAGGCTTCGATGACTCGGCCCAAGCAGAAATGTGCGTCCCGGAGCTGACCACGGTAAGGCAGCCCGCCTACGAAATGGGCCGCGTAGCCTTCGCTGAACTCCTGGAACGCATGACGGTCCCAGGCGTCCATCGCAAGGGAAGAACCTTCCTCCCGCACGAACTCGTCATCCGAGACTCCACGAAATAAAGAGGGTTGACAGCCCTCCGTGGTCCCTGTCACACTACTTTGGAATCGATTCCACGGCCGCAAGGCCGTTTTTCAGGCAACATTTGGAATCGATTCCACAAACTAAAAAGAACCACCGGCAAAGAAGCCACTCCTCAGTACGCGGGACAGCCAAAACGCGCACTGAACGCCACCACCCACAGCCACCAAAGGAGCCACTTGTGGACTTGAACCGACCTGCTCTCCCGCTCCAGAACAAAGCAACGCCCCGCACCCGTAAAGCCCTAGCCGCGACCGCAGTAGCAGCAGCCCTCCTCCTCAGCGCGTGCGGCGGGGGAGCCGCACCCCAAGGTGCCGAACAAGCGGCAGCTGCCGATCCGGCGTCGGGCGCTAATGCCAGCGGTGCCGTGAACATCTGCGGCGTCAAGGACGCGAGTGGCATCTACAAGGGCACGGCGGAGGCGTTCACTAAGGCGAACGGCAAGGTCGCGGCCAAGTACACGGAGATCGGCGCCACCACGGATGAAGCCCGCACGCAGATCGTGCAGCGGCTCGAGGGCAAGTCCACGGAGTGCGACCTCTTCGTCACGGACGTCATCTGGACCTCCGAGTTCGCGTCCCAAGGCTGGCTGCTGGACCAGACCAAACTGGTGGAAGCCAACAAGGACCGGCTCATTCCGTCCACTGTGGAAACCACCAAGTACCAGGACAAGTACTGGGGCTCGCCGTTCTTCACCAACGCCGGATTGATCTACTACCAGAAGGACAAGGTAGCCAAGCCCGAGTCCTGGCAGCAGCTCTACGCTGAAGCCGCCAAGGCTCCCGGCAACGGATACGTCTACCAGGGCAAGCAGTACGAGGGCCTCACGGTGAACTTCCTCGAAATGCTCTACAGCGCAGGCGGCGAAGTCCTCAACGAACAGGGCGACGTCAAAATCGACTCCAAGGAAACCCGCGACGTCCTGAACTTCATGAGCGACGGCCTCAAGAACAGCTCAGCAGACCGCGCCGTCCTCACCTACAACGAAGACCCCGCCCGCCTCGCCTACGAGTCCGGCGACTTCGGTTACCAGCGCAACTGGCCGCACGTGTACCGCCTGCTGAACGCGACACCGCTGGCGTCCAGCTTCGCGGTCGCGCCGCTGCCGGCATGGGAAGGCGGCAAGGCCTCCGGCGTGCTGGGCGGCTGGAACCTGGCGATCTCGGCTCACTCCACCAACCAGGCCGGGGCTGTCGCGTTCATCGACTTCGCTACTAGCCCGAACTGGCAGAAGCACGTGGCCATGGATTACTCGCAGGCCCCGGTCAACGAAGCTGCCTACTCGGATCCGGCGGTGCTGCAGAAGATGCCGTTCGCCACGGAACTCCTCGCCTCGGTGAAGGGCGCCAAGCCGCGCCCGATCTCCCCGGTCTACCCGCAGATCTCGCAGGCGATCTACAAGAACGTCTACGCCGTCCTCTCCGGCACAGCCTCCACCGAGGAAGCCGTGCAGAAGATGGCCGAGGAAATCACCACCGCCAAGGCGAGCTTCTAGCCATGGCCACCAGAACACTACAGGCGCCAGCAAAAACAAGCGGCCGCGACCGCGCCGAGCGCAAGCTCGCGTTCCGCATGACCGCACCGTCGCTGTTCATCATGGCCCTGGTTGCGGCGGTCCCCATCGGCTACGCGATCTGGCTCTCACTGAACCAGTACAGCGTTCGGACCGCCGGCCTGTCCCGCTTTGTGGGACTGGAAAACTACGTCAACGCCCTCGCAAGCCAAGAATGGTGGGCAGCGTTCGGCCAGACATTCCTCTTCGCAGGCCTCTCGGTCAGCCTGGAACTCATCCTCGGTACGGCCATGGCGTTGCTGCTCAACCTCGCGTTCAAGGGCCGCGCCGTCCTGCGCACCGTGGTTCTGCTGCCGTACGCCATCATCACCGTGGTCAGCGCCATCACCTGGCAAACGATGTTTCAGCCCAACATGGGCCTGGTCACCAACGTCCTCTCCGCGCTGGGACTGCCAGGCGGCGATGTGGTGTGGCTCGGTGAGCACGGCTACGCGATGGCCGTGATCGTCATGGCCGACGTCTGGAAGACCACCCCGTTCGCGGCGCTCATCATCCTGGCCGGCCTGCAGGTCATCTCCGCCGAAACGTACGAGGCCGCGGAACTCGACGGCGCCAGCAAATGGCAGACCTTCGTGAACATCACCCTGCCGCTGCTGCGTCCGGCGATCGTCCTCGCCGCGATCTTCCGCACCATGGACGCCCTCCGCGTCTTCGACCTCCCGTTCGTCCTCACCCGCGGCGCCAACGGCACCGAATCCATGTCCATGCTGGCCTACACGCAACTGCGCGAAAACCGGCTGGTGGGCGAAGGCTCGGCGCTGTCCATCCTGACCTTCCTCACCGTCATGGTGGTCTCGGTCATCTACGTCCGCTTCGCCGGCGGCAACATCCGCGACGTCGCGAAGGAGGAACAATGAGCACGCTGACTGCAGAACGCCCGACGGCGGATCTCGCCAAGCGCCCCAAGGCGCCGAAGCGTCGCTTGCGTGGGGAATCAAAACTGCACCCCTTGGTATGGGTGTTCGTGGTGGCCGTCATGGCTTTCTCGCTCATCCCGTTCTACTGGCTGGTGAACACCTCCCTTAAGAAGGGTGCGAGCCTGTCCCAAGGCGAGCTCTTCCCAAGCCAGCCGACACTCGAGAACTATCTGGTGGTCTTCCAGAACCCCGAGTTCCTCCTGGCCTTGCGCAACTCGGTGATTATCGCCGTCGTGACCACAACAGTGGCTTTGGTGTTCGCGTCCTTCGCCGCCTATGCGCTTGCCCGGTTGAAGATGCGCCGCAAGGCGATGATCCTCACGCTGATCCTCTCGGTCACCACGTTCCCGGCCATCGCCATCGCAGCCCCGATGTTCTCCATCTGGCGCGAGATCGGCCTGTACGACACTTTGCTGGGCCTCATCATCCCGAAGCTGACATTCGCGTTGCCGCTGGCGATCTACACGCTGACGTCTTTCTTCAAAGAGATCCCGCGTGAGCTGGAGGAATCCGCGTACATGGATGGCGCCACCCCGTTTGTGGCTTTCCGCAAGGTCATCCTGCCGTTGGCGGTCCCGGGCTTGGCGACGACGGCGATCCTGGTGTTCATCTCGGTCTGGAACGAGTTCCTCCTGGCCGTCACCCTGACCACCTCGCCCGAAGCCCGGCCCGTGCCGGTCGCGATTGCGTTCTTCAGCGGAACCAGCGAGTTCGACCAGCCCCTCGGCACCATCAGCGCCGCGTCGGTGATCATCACTGTCCCGCTGGTGATTCTGGTGCTCGTGTGCCAGAAGCGCATCGTTTCCGGCATGACGGCCGGCGCCGTCAAAGGCTAACCCCAAACCTAGAAACCCCAGAAAGAACAGGAACAACGTGAGTATTCAGCAGCAGGCCCCGTCCGCAACCCTCAAGGTGGGAGTTGTGGGCATCGGTTGGGCCGGCCAGCAGCACCTCAAGGCGTACAGCAACATTCCCGGCGTCGAGATTGTCGCCGTCGCGGGCATGGAACAAGACCTTCTTGCCCAGCTGAAGGAGGAGTACAGCATTCCCCACGCGTTCGCACGCTGGGAAGACATGATCGAGCTTGAAGGTCTCGACGCCGTCAGCGTCGCCGTGCCGACGTTCCTGCACGCACCCATCGCCATTGCGTCGCTCGAGCGGGGATTGCATGTGCTGAGCGAAAAGCCGTTGGCGCGCAACGCCGTCGAGGGTCAACAGATGGTGGACGCCGCCCGGAAGGCTGGACGCGTGCTGGACGTCGCGTTCAACCACCGCCGCCGCGGCGACATCCAGGCACTCAAGGAAGTAATCGACGCCGGCACGCTGGGTCGCCCGTACTACGCCAAGGCATCGTGGCTCCGACGCCAAGGAATTCCGATGCTGGGCAGCTGGTTCACCAACCCGGAACTCGCCGGCGGCGGACCGCTGGCTGATATCGGTGTCCACGTGCTGGACTACTCGCTGCACCTCCTCGGCGAGCCGAAAGTCCTGGCCGTCTCAGCGTCCACCCACTCCGAACTTGGCCCGCGCGGCCTCGGCGGCAACGCCCGCTACACAGCCTCCAACTCCAGCCATAAATTTGAAGTGGAAGACTTCGCATCCGCGTTCATCCGGTTGGAAGGCGGCGGTACCTTGATCCTTGAAGCGGGGTGGGCCACGTACCGGGACGAGCGGGACCTCATGGACTTCACCGTTTACGGGACCGACGGCGGAGCGGACTTGCGCTCAGTGGGCGCCTCCGAGAACCCGGTGGCGGATGTTCACGTCTTCACCGAGAAGGACGGCGAGAACGCCGACTTCGAAGTGGTTGCCGAACCCGGGCGAGCCCACCAGGCCGTTGTCGACGATTTCATTGCCGCCGTGCGCGGTGGCGAAACTGTGTGGGGAAGCCATGACGGGTCACTGGCCCTCAGCCGGGCCTTGGTGCTCGATGCCTGCTACAAATCCGCCCTCGAACAACGTGAAGTGGTGCTCTGAAATGTCTGATGCGAAATTGAAGATTGTTGTCTGGAACGAGGCCGTCCACGAGGCCCGTAACGAGCCTGCGACCATCGGCGACATGTACCCCGAAGGGATCCACGGCGCCATTGCCGCCGGACTGCGCGGCTTCTACCCGGACTCCGAAATCTCGACGGCGACACTCGCCGACCCCGAGCACGGACTTTCCGAGGAAGTCCTTGCGCAAACCGACGTACTGCTCTGGTGGGGGCACATTGCGCATGGGGAAGTCGCTGACGAGGTGGTGGAGCGCGTGCAGCGCCACGTCCTTGGCGGAATGGGTTTGGTGGTGCTGCACTCCGGGCACTTCGCCAAGATCTTCACTCGTTTGTTGGGCACCACCTGCTCGCTGAAGTGGCGCAATGAGGGCGAACGCGAACTCGTGTGGACGGTGAAACCTTCACACCCGATCGCGGCTGGCATTGAGAGCCCGATTGTTATTCCGCAACAGGAAATGTACGGCGAACTGTTCGACATCCCGGAACCCGATGACCTGATCTTCATCAGCTCGTTTACCGGGGGAGAAGTGTTCCGTTCAGGCGTGACGTTCTCGCGCGGCAAGGGTCGGATTTTCTACTTCAGCCCCGGCGACCAGGAATACCCGGTGTACCACCAGCCGCAGATCCAGAAGGTCATCGCCAACGGTGTTGGTTGGGTTGCCCAGCCTGGTGTTTTCCGGGATGCGCCGGAGGTTTCCAACCCGGCCCGGGGTTGGTTCGAGTAGGTCATGACCGTTTCTCTTCCTAGTGGCCGTCCGTTGGGCGTCGCCGCCATTGGTTACGCCTTTATGGGGAAAGCCCACTCGAACGCGTGGCGGAACGTGGCCAGTTTCTTCGACGTCCCGGCCTTCGAACAGAAAGTGCTCGTTGGCCGGGACGCCTTGGCGGTGGCGGAGGCCGCCGCGAAGTATGGCTGGGCCGAGTCCGCGACCGATTGGCGTTCCGTGATTTCGCGGGACGACATCGACATCGTGGATATCTGCGCGCCCGGTTGGATGCACGCGGAGATCGCTCTGGGAGCTCTGGCTGCCGGGAAGCATGTACTCGTGGAGAAGCCGCTGGCCAACACTCTGGGTGAGGCTGAATTGATGGCGGAAGCGGCCGCCGCGGCCCGGGTCCGGGGAGTGCAGTCGATGATCGGCTTCAACTACCGCCGCGTTCCTGCGCTGGCCTTGGCTCGGGAGCTGATTGCCGAAGGACGTCTCGGAACTGTGCGGCACATCCGTGCCGCTTACCTTCAGGACTGGCTGTCCGACGTCGACGTCCCCATGAGTTGGCGGCTCCGCAAGGAGACAGCCGGGTCCGGGGCGCTGGGGGACATTGCCTCGCACGCCATAGACCAGGTCCAGCACCTGACGGGTCAGACCGTTACTGAGGTGACCGGAACGTTGCGGACTTTTGTGGCCGAGCGCCCCGAAGCCGCTGGACTGGAGAAAGTGACGGTCGACGACGCCGCGTGGGCAACTTTGGGCCTGACCGGCGGCCTTAGCGCGTCGGTAGAAGCGTCACGAGTGGCTACCGGACAGAAGAACTCTTTGAAGATAGAGATCTACGGGTCTTTGGGGTCGTTGACGTTTGATCTGGAGAACCTGAACGAACTCGGCTTCCTGGACGCTACGCTTCCGGTGAGGGAGCAGGGCTTCCGGCGGATCCTGGTCAATGAGTCCGAGCACCCCTACGCTGCAGCATGGTGGCCGCAGGGTCACGTCATCGGCTGGGAACACACCTTCACCCACCAAGTTCGCGACTTCCTCCTTGCCGTTCGCGACGGAACCCAGCCATCGCCGTCGTTCGCTGACGGGCTCCAGATCCAGCGGGTGCTGGCCGCCGTCGAAGAGTCGGCGCGGAACAGGAGCGTGGTCACGGAGGTTCCGGCCGTCACTAAGGGAATCGGGGATCTCCAGGCTCTGGGCGCGAAATAGTTGGCCTCTATCGCGGATGTAGGGACTGCTCCACACTGGTGGTAATTGGCTCCGCTGAGAGCCTGGTTCACCAGGGATTGCCGAAACGAGGAAGGCTATGCAGAAAGCGCGTGTGGCGGCGGTGCTGACGTGGATCTACGCTGCGGCGTTCGGAATACCGGCGATACCCGTCAGCATTCATCTCCTCCAAAACGGGTACCTGCCGATGTTCATGGACCTGTTCCCGATGTACGCGGGTCCATGGGACGGACTGCAGCGCTGGGTGTTCGTGACGCTCCTCATGGTGTTCCTCGTTGTAGTCCTGGCAGCATCGTGGGCGGCTTGGCTGGCGTGGAGGGGGCGTAGGTCCGGGTTGGTTCTTGGCCTGGCCCTCCTGCCTGTGGAAGCGGTGTTCTGGTTGGGCTTCGATCTGCCCTTTCCATGGTTGTTCGGTGTAGCCCGCGGCTTGCTGTTTGCCCTCGCTCTGATGTCCCTGCGTCAACGTCCGGAGGGGCGAATGGCTGCCTGAAGGGCTAATGCGGACGCCGCTAAGTCAATCCCCGTGATCCGATAGCGCGGCTAGTTGGCGAAGTCATCGGAAGGCAAACCCGTATCTGGTTCCATCCGGCCGATCGGTGATGCACACCCTGGAAGAGAGGGATGTGTCCAGTGATAGCTCTCTTCTAGCGCCTAGAGTGTCATGCATGTCTGCAAACCTAGGAAAGTTCAACTGGCCAGTGAGTGACCAACCGGGGGCAGAATTGATTTTGCTGAACGGCCCGCCGGGCATCGGAAAGTCCACTCTCGCCAGACTCTTTGCAGACCGCCATCCCGGAACGTTGAACTTGGACGTCGATCAGGTCCGGTGCCTCATTGGCGGCTGGCAAGAAGATTTTCAGGCGGCTGGGGATCTGGTCCGCCCCATCGCTCTCAACATGGCCGCCACGCACCTGGCGGGAGGGCATCGAGTGATCATGCCGCAATTTCTCGACGCCGACGAGGAAGTCGGGTTGTTCGCCGGCATTGCGCTGAAGGCCGGCGCGGGCTTTCGGGAGGTAGTCCTCATGGATACGGGAGAGTCCTCAGTAGAGCGATTCTACGCTCGCGGAGACAACCACGATCCTTGGCATGGCAAGGTAACGGCGATTGTGGAACAGAACGGCGGCTCCACCTTGCTGAAGTCAATGTACGACAGCCTGACCAGTGGGCTTCACGCCCGTCCCTCTGCTTCAGTCATCCACAGTCGCAGAGGCGAAATCGAGGAGACCTACACAAGCCTCCTGAACGCTCTGGCTTGAGGGACCAGCCGCTGCCGCTCTTCAATCCGGTCGGGATTCCTCATCGGACACAAGGCATGCATGTCCGTCGAGGCGCTCTCATGGATGCGTTCGTTGGGAGGGTCTTCGCTGTCGCTTGGAAAAGGAGGGCACGGTCTCTCCGGCAGAAATCAACGAAGATGATTGCATGAGGATCGGAGAATTATCCACGAGGACTGGCGTCAGCGTCAGGTCCTTGCGCTATTACGAACAGCAAGACCTGCTTGAGCCGCAGCGGTCTTCGGCAGGTCACCGCATTTACTCGAACGAGGATGAGCGTCGTGTGCTTCAGATCCAAGACTTGTTTGAGGCCGGTTTTTGCAGTTCCGTAATCCGCACGCTGCTTCCTGCCCTGGTCAATCCCTTAAAAGACCGCGACCTGCTCCTGGCAGCCATAACAGCTGCGAAGGCGCGGCTGGAGAGCGAGAAGGAATCCGTCGAAGCCGAACTTCGGCAGCTGAAACGGCTGGGAGATCGATACGGGCTTGCACCTGACACGCATGTCACCCTCCAAAATGATGGACATGACTCTTTCACAGCCGCCCAAGCAATTGCGTTTGATCATCGAAACAGACGACTTCGATAGCGCCCTGCGTTTTTACCGCGACGTCCTTGGTCTCCCGGAACAGCCAGCATTCGCAACCGATGGGGAGGACCGAGTGGCGATACTGAACATCGCCACGGCCACCATTGAGCTCGCCACACCCACACACGTTCGCAACATCGACGCCATCGAAGACGCACCATCTTCCCAAGGTCCTACGCTTCGGATAGCCCTGGAGGTAGACAACACCGAAGCTGCAATGACCTCCGCCGAAGAATTTGGGTTAGAGGTGCTCGCACCTCCAAGGAGAACTCCGTTCGAGACCATTAACGGCAGAGTGCAGGGTCCTGATGGCTGGCAAGTGACCTTCTTCCAAGAACTTGAGACTCTGCAAGAACGTACCAAGAGGAAAGGCTTCACCACTGACGTCGATCGTGCCAGGTGAGGCATCCCGATGGATCCGTCCACGCCCTAGTGAAGGACAACGTAGAAAACGATTGCGAGTAGAGGAAAGAGGGCTTGGCCGATGGCGCTGAGCAGGAGCCTCTTCTCTGTGACCCACAGCCAGAAACCAAGGAAGACGTGGCAGGCGCAGCAGAAAACAACTATCGCCGACCCACTCGCGGGAGTGCCGGAGAAGTTCACCAGCCACAGTCCTACTGCGATTCCGATGCCAAAGGTTATGTTGTAGGCGCCAACGTTCATCGCCCACATCCGTACTGCCCGCACGTCGTCGGGACGGATCAGGAAGATCCGGTGGAAGCGTTGATCACCATGGAAGAAGATCTCCAGGACGCCAACGCTTATCAGCGCAAGGCCGGTGGCCCCCGCGAGTATTTGGCTCAGCAAATTCATGCCGTGCTCCTAGCAAACCTGCACTCTTCATTACTTGTGTCTGCAGGTTAGCTATAGGTGCGACCACCTTCAAGAGGTGGGTGCCTCAGACTCCCGCCTTGATCAGTAGCGCATCCAAAGTCATGAAGAACAGCGCGCGGTGATCTGCCGCCGTCGGGTTCGTCAAGTACTGAAGAGTTGCTCCGTCGTAGATCATCAGGAAAGCCCGTACGAGCGCCGGAATGCCGATGAGGCAGTGATCGCCGTTGCTTTCGGCTGCGGAGGAGAAAATGTCCCCCAGTTCCACTTCGTAGGCTGGATAGATTTTCGCGGCCAGCGGGCTGACGGGAGCATTCCGAGTTGCCCACAGAATCAGCTCGATCTCAGCAATGAGGCTGGCTGGCTCTTCTTCGAGTGCCCGCCAGTACCCTTCGGCTACTTGTTCCACCGCCTTGCGAAGGCCTAAATGGACTGGGACTTCACCGGAAAAACTGCTGAGATTCTTCAGCCAGGCCTCGGCTGCTGCCTCCATGAGCTCGTCCTTACCGCTGAAGCAATAGTTGGCCGTCGCCAAAGGAGCATTCGCCTCTTTGGCGATAGCCCGCATGGTCACCGACTGGACACCCTCACGCCTCATGAGTTCCACTGTTGCCGCTATCAGCTGTTCTTTTCGATCTTTTGCGGAAACCCGCATTGCTCACTCCCAGTCTCACGATTCGGCCCCGCTGGGACCCCTCTTAAGACTATTGCTTGGAGAGTACAAAGTTGCACCTCTGTTGTGAACGACTGACCAATACATGGCGAGGAGGGAAGCGTTCACGGATGAGGGCGCTGCGGGCCGCCGCCTGTTGGTCTAGGCGGCGGCCTGCAAGGGGAGGTGCTATCCCCGAGCGGTGCGGCGGAGCTACCTGGCGGTTACGGTCTCGCTCAGATCGTCCGGGGAGACGTTGCCCAAATCCTGAGATGGGCCGTTCAGGTACCGCTCCAACGAGTCGTCCATAGCATTCAGCCAGCGGGTGTGGTGCTTGGTGGCCATGGTGCCGGTGACCACCGAGCGGTGGAGCATATCGCGGTACCCCAGGATGTCGTCGTGTTTGTGGTGCATCCAATCCTTGAACAACTGACAGACAGCGTCCAAATCGAACGGAGGGTAGTCGGTTGCGGCTATGAGTTCCCGCAGGTAGTCCGTCTGGAAATCGGCTTCTGCATCATGGTCCGGCAATGCGGCCAGACGCTGGAGCCAGTGCTGGATGTCAGCCTCACGCTCAGCCAAGGACGGCAGGTTGATCCTCCCGGTCATGACGTCACGTGCAAACCAGGCCTGAGCGTCGAACATATTGAAGGTGTAGTACTGGTCCTGGGCGCCCAGATAGTACAGATTAGTGTTCTGCTGCCACACCACTCCTTTGTAGAGACCAGCCGGGTACAGCACGTTCGGCGACTTCAACGACAGCCCGCTGGGCAGGAACGGATACTTGTGTTGGTATCCAGTGCAAAGTACGACGGCGTCAAAGTCACCTTGCGAACCGTCACTGAAAAATGCGGTGCGACCCTCGAAGTGCGTCACGAGGGGTCGCTCTACCGTTGTGGCTGGCCAGCGGTAGCCCATCGGCGCAGAGCGGTAGCTTAGCGTGATGGACGCGGCTCCCATTTTGTGGGCCTGCATGCCAATGTCCTCGGCAGAATAACTGCTGCCGATCATGAGCAGCTTCTTGCCGTAAAAACGTTCAGCACCCCGGAAGTCGTGTGCGTGAAGAACTTCGCCCGGGAAAGTCTTGATGCCCTTGAACTCGGGGACTGCGGGGACGGAGAAGTGACCGGTGGCAACCACCAACTTGTCGAACACATGGGTCTCGGTAAGGTTCGTCTTGAGGTCCTCAACCGTCAGCGTAAATTCCTGCGTGGCCTCGTTATAGCTGGTGTGGCGGGCAACGCTGTTGAACCGGACGTACTTGCGGACGTCGGACTTTTCCACCCGTCCCTTGATGTAGTCGAAGAGAACTTCACGGGGCGGGAAGGAGGAGATGGGCCGGCCGAAGTGCTCGTCAAAAGAGTAATCCGAGAACTCCAAGCATTCTTTGGGCCCGTTGGACCACAGGTGGCGATACATGCTGGAGTGCACTGGCTCGCCGCGATCGTCCAGACCAATGCGCCAACTGTTGTTCCACTGCCCACCCCAGTCATCGCGTTTCTCGAAACACATGATCTCGGGGATAGCGGCGCCCTTTTGACGTGCTGATTCAAAGGCGCGTAGTTGTGCCAGGCCGCTGGGTCCGGCACCAATGATTCCGACTCTCAATGCCACGGTGTTCTCCTGTAGTTGATCTAGGCTGCGAAATTGCGATCGCCGACGAAGAACCCCAGGGCATAGTCAGGGGTCTCGAACTTGACGGTGGTTCCTTTGGGGAAGAACAACACATCACGCTCTTTGGCGTGGGTGGTTTCTCCGGTGGACTGATCCGTGAGGATGAATTCGCCTTTAATGACAACCTTCATCTCGTCATAGGTGTATGTGTACACCAGCGGTTCCGAAGCCTTGAGCTCAAAAAAGCCCGCGCACATGACTGAGCCGGCAGGGTTGTGAAGGGAATCGCCGATGGCTGCGACGGATCCCGGCTCGTTCATTGAGGGAAGGCCGATATAACCACCCTCCACCTTATGGATGGAGCCGGCCGTGCTGAGCGTTCCTACGAGGGTGGTATCCATGATTTCTCCTTATTAATGCGAATAGAGCGTGTAATTACGGTATTTGCGGCATAGGGAAATGCCGAAGATCAAAGAGATGCCCTGTAGGGCTCTGAGGAATCGCGGCCGGACCAGCATTGCGTCAGTTTCCAGAAAGGTTTACCTAAGGCCGATTCGGCTCCCGTGCCGTGATGTCAGTCACGGGAGCTCACACCAAAAAGGTGACATGAACAAGCGTGCAAGTCAATCGTTCATGTGATTAATTTTTTGATTTCCGAGCGCGGCCGTAATGTCGCGAATAGTTCATGATGAACCATTGACTTGAACAGCTGTTCGTGTCACAGTTGGCATCGCTGTGACCTACGTCACCGCATCGGAATCCGCTCTGGATTTGCCGAATCATCCCGCAGCAGACGGCGGGCCTAGAAAGGGTGAAATATTCATGTCAACTGCCGCGTTCCCTCAGCCTGTGACACCCGAAACGATGGAAGAGATCGACCTCTGGCCGGCGACGGCCATGAAGCCCATGAAGGCTGAATGGCAACGATTGCGGTGCAGGTTCATCAACGCTGACCCGGTGGGCAGCTGGGATGAATTCATCCTGTCCGAATGGGAGTTGACGTCCTGCGGCTGGGAAGACTTCCATCCGCACACCGAAACCAACTTCGTCCTGGAAGGAGAGCTGCACGTCAAGAGCGAGGGCAAGACGGTCATTCTCAAGCCAGGTGACACGGCGCGGGTGAATCGCGGGCAGCTGGGGACGTATTGGGCTCCCGTCTATGCGCGAATGCTCACCGTCTACGGCCCTAATCCTCACGGAGTGGACTCGCACTCTTTCAGATACTTCGAACTCTGATTCGTCCGCGGCCCCGCCGCTCCGCGCCTCAGCTCGCCTCAAGAATTTGCGCCAGGCGAACTGCTGCCCTGTTGGGCTCCATCCCGGTAGCTGATTCCCGGGAATCCATCCCGTCTTTGGACTGAGATGTCCCGGGTTTCATCGCTATACACAGGAGAACTTAATGAGTGAAAACAGTTTCCCCATTGCGAACGATCTAAAAAGATCGATTGATTGGAAGCAAGGCTTATCCATTTCGCTGGGGGTGCCACTCCTGATACTGCCTTCATTGGGATATATTCCAATGTACTTATCTGCTGCGGCCATAGTTGTCTGGGGATTGTCCGTCATCCAAGGTTTCATGCAAAACGCTGCTTACGCCGAAATGGCCACCACTTTCCCCAAGGCTTCAGGGCTTCCGGGTTATGCCCAGCACATATTCCGGACCGAGAATTACAAGGGCAAGTACGACAAGGGCAAGCTGATCGGCGGGTTCAGTGCTTGGAGCTACTGGTTCGCGTGGAACCCGGTGCTGGCAATCTTCTCCATCTTGGTGGGCGGCTATCTTCATGGGCTCTTCCCGGTGCTGGCAGCGACGTTCACCTCATACCAGCTCTCATTGCTTTCAGGTCTGGTGATCTTCACAGGACTGTTCGTGGTCAACTGGTTTGGCCTGAAGGACGGCGCCATCTTGGGTTATGTCCTGGCGGCGGTTTCCTTGCTGCCACTGGTCATCTTGTCTGTGGCCCCCTTTGCTACGGGACATGTTGACCTGGCGAACATCACCAGCAATTGGCTGCCGGCTGACTGGGCCTGGGACATGCACCACATTTTGATCCTCTTTGGCATCTTCGCCATCGCACAGTGGAGCGCTTGTGGCTGGGAGACGGCCGCGATCTACGGTCCGGAGTACAAGAACCCGGCCAAAGATATCCCCAAGGCGCTGTTTGCCTGCGGCACCATCTGCTTCTTCTCCTACGTTCTGGTTCAGACTGCAGTGATCGGAGTCCTGGGCGTGGACGGTGTAGCGGCCGAACCCATCTCGCCGTTGATTCCAGTAGCCCAGGCGGTGTTCGGCAATGCCGGCTCTGTCATCACCATCATCATGCTGATCGCTGCCATGGTCCTGATCATCCAGACGGCTTACCTGGGTTCCTCCCGTGCCATGCACTCCATGTCGGCCGAAGGCAATCTCCCCAAGGTCTTCGGCAAGACCAACCGCCACGGCACCCCCTTCATCGCATTGCTCGTCACTGCAGCATTCAACATGGTGCTCATCTCGATGGGATCCATGGCGGCAATTCTTGCCGCGGCTGCCATCGGCTACACGTGTGCCAACGGCATCAGCCTGTTCGCCTATGTCAAAGCTGTAAAGCACCCGACGCTCTCTAAACTCGAAAGGCCTTTCAAAGCACCCAAGGGCTGGAAACATGTTGCCATGCTTTTTGGCCTCTTCAACCTCCCGCTGTGCTTGGTGGGTGTGGTGTACCTCAACAGCCTGGAGATCGGGTGGACCTCAACATGGCTGGGCTTCACTGTCCTGGCCCTCTACATCCCCATCTGGTTTTACTCCCAAGGTGAATCCAGGCGCTCAAAGAATCGGCGGGCCAACGCTCATTCTTCGGATCAAGCTACCGACAACGATGCCGCTGACGTGGACAAGCTTCCGACGATGACGTGAGCCCACGACTGGTCGCCTTTGGGCTTAGTAGTGGAACGTTGCCCCCGCCGATAAACGTTGGGGCCTAGCCAAGTCCCAAGATAAACGCCTCAACCCGCTCGAACACGTCGGCTTGAGCTTTCTGGGAGGCTCTCCAATCGTGCGGGATCTGCAGAGAGTGGTCTGCTCCAGGCACTTCAAAGAACGTTCCCGCACTCTCGGATTTGCGTCCTCCGTCCCAGAGTTTGTCCCCTGAACCTCCGATTAAGAGGTCGTTCTTCGACGATGCACCAAGGGCGCTTCTGACCCGTTCATCTGTGAGCAAGGGTGTCAGCCAGATCCCAGGGATCCGAGCTTTTTCGGCCCAAGGAATGCATAAGGTGCTGAACGACTTGGCGATGATCAGTCGGTGATCGGCGTCGGGTGCCTCAGCAAAAGCCAGTTTCGCGGCATTGGCCGCAAATTCATGAGGGGCGGCACTCGGCGAATCGTCGGGAGTCCACCGGACGGCCTGAACATGCCAGCCTATGGATGCGAGCATTTCACCAATCCAGAAGAGGACTGGACCCTCCACTGGGTATCCGGAACCCGGAAGCAGGACAGCTACCTTGGTTTTCTCCGGGCCATCAGTGGTGGCTTTTGCCCAAGTGAAAGACTCCATAAGGCATGCTACCGGGCGCCCTGCACGTGCTCGTGGCAGGCCGGAGAAATTGATATTCATGTGTCACTAGCGGTCCGGCCCCTCTTTTACACTGGGGAGGTCGAGCTCCACCGGAAGCTGGGCACCTGAAATGCGCCGCGCCACAAGGCTCCGATCCCGCTTACCCAACCGTCCGCCGTCGAACTTTCCATGGAGGAGGCCTATATGAGAACTTTCATCAGACCAGGGCGTTATGCCGTGCTTGACGGCATTGAGTACCGGCTGCGGTCGCAAGGAGACGGGTGGGTGCTGTGGACGGATCAGCCAACGCCGGGTTTCAGCCCCGCGGGTAAGCGCGGATTCATCAGGGAGATCGCTCCGGATGAGCAGCTGGAGTGCTATGACATCCACCATCGCGGCACGTATCGAGGCTTGATTGTCGAAGTCCACTCGAGTGGCCAGCGTGGACTCATGACCAGCACGCGCGAACCATCAGCGGGCGACGAAGGGTTCGAACGTAGTGATCCCCGCGACGTGGAAATGATCCAAGTAATTCCCCATGACCACCCGGATCTGCACTTCAACACTGTAAGAACAAGGGTGCCCATGCCGTGGGCTGAGCGAAAACCCAGCGATCGGGCCACCTTCGACTGGAACGATTTTCGCGGCAGGCTCGCGGCCACACTCCGCAGCGTATCGGATCGTGTCATCCTGATCATCGCCTCCGATCTGCACCCGAATAGGTATGTTCAATTCGCAGGACAGTCCGACCGTCTTCACGCCGAGGCTCCAGGTCAAGATGTAGTGGTTAACGCGGTGGAGTCCGTGCTGAGCGACGGCGGTTGGCAGGCACCCGGAGTTGCGCAGCCGAACTGGTCCTCCTCCCTCCCCCTTCCGGCGTTGACCTCCGAATACCGCGAGCTCGCGGATCGGTGTGTCGCCGCACTTCGGAATTCCTACGGCGTCAAGAGCCCTGACGACCTCAGCTATCGGGCCTGGCGTGAGGCAGAGCAGATACCAGAAGGACAGACCTGGTCCGCGGAACAAGTAGCACATATGGACCCCGGTTCCCGTTCCCTGGAACTCCCTGGCCTGGGGCTCGATTCGAACCAACGCGACTCAACGGGGAAGGTGGAGCGAGAACGCCGACCCACCGTATGGGTCAGTTCCCTCGACCATCCGCTGGTTGAGCAACTTCTCAGCACCCCGCCAATGAAGGCGATCAACCCCCGGGTGAAGGTCAGCCTCCTCACCCACTCCGACGGGGTTCTGGAATGGAGGAACCTGTCGATGACGAAGGTCATCGCTGTAACCGACAATGGCACTCTGGAATTGCGTCATGCTGGCATCAATCGCACGAAGGTAGTGGCCCGGTCCAACGCTGCCCGCCCTTTTGCCCTGGACCTTGTGCAGGGGATGCTCTGGCCGGCCAAGCAGATAGCGAGCTTTGAGGATGCCCCTGGGGTTGAGGTAAAAGTCGGGGCAAACGGCACGGAGATTCGTTGGGGACGCGATCACTGGGTCCATTTCATGGGAGGCTCCGAGAGTTTTCGGACCGCGTACCCCCTGATCCACATGCTCAATGCCACGGACACCGAGATCGTTCAGTCAATCGAAGCCGATGACGGCCGACCCGTTTTCCGAGTGGGTGAGACGTTGAAGGATGCAGCGGCTACGGCAGGGTACAACTTCACCTTTTTCAGCTATAACGCCTGGAGAGTCTGGCTGGAAAGAGCAAAGAACGAAAAACTGGAAAGAGGACGGAACAAGTGACCTGGAAATCAATGCCCCCCGCTGAGGTCTGCGACATCATGGACTTCTGGATTGCTGCGCCATGGCCTATGCCGGAGTCCGAGGCCCAACAACGTGCTGTGGAGAGGTTCGGGTGGACCATCGAAGTCGAGAACGACACGCCATATTTGATGAACACAGTATCCAACTTCACAACCGCTGATGTTATGACCATCGACTACAAGAACGTGATGAGGGAATTGAGCCTGGACACGTCGGACACCATCCGGGACGTAACACCCGAGTCCACCGCCTTCCTTGGCGATTCCTTCACGCTCATGGTTCGCGAGGGCGAAGCGAAATGGGGGAAGCCAGCCCTACGGGATTTCGAAAAAGCCAAAACTGCTCGGTGGAACGTCGACGGCGGTGCTCGCGTCACCTTCAACTTCTCACCCAGGGGTCTCTCCGCAAGGTTCGAAACACCCCAAGGCGCGGAAGTGGAGCGGAAACTCGGCGACGTATGACGATGGCCGGCGCGCCCGCTGATGAGTTGGCGGGCTCCCTCACCTGATCCAACGAACTCGTCTGCACGGCCCGAAAGCGGACCCAGCTTCGAACACCTAGGACACCCCCAAACGCCACCTAGTTGCCCCAGATTGACCCCTAATTTCGGCCAAATCACCACCTAGTTTCGTCTTTCCGCCCTGTGGCCCACCAACCCGCCCATAGTGTCCTTCTCAGAACGCAGGCCCGACTAAATGCGGGGCCGCTGGAGTAGACAACTATTGGGGTTGGGGAATTGAAGCTGAGTCAGCAACAGAGCATTGCCGCCGCGGTGGATCAGTGGATCACGGGGGTTCCCGGACGGATACCGGGTCACGTCATTTTTGTTGAGAATCCCGAGCACGCCGGGTACGCGAAGACGCTTGCCGGTGAGGGCTCTACGGTTCTGGTTCTGAACGGGGACAAAGCCGACGAAGGCATCGTCCCGGTATCGGGCTCGTTCGATACCGCTGGGGAAGAGCTCCTGGTTGATGGCACCCTCAGTTTGGAAATCCAAGACTATGTGGCCATCCCTTTTGTGAACCTGGTGGGCGTGACGGTAGCCAGGATCACCACAGAGGAAGACTGGCAGGCGTTCTTCGACGACGCAGAAGAAGCTATCCGTTCCGGCCACTTTGTTCAGCAACTCATTGAAGTCAACACGGTTCTGGCGGAGCGCGGGTTGTTGAGCGGGGCCGCGAAGAACAACCTGCTGCTGACTCGGCTTCACATCACAGGGGATGGTTCCGTCAGGACCGGGCCCTACGGAACCAAAATCGGCAAGGTAGGCGATTCGCTGCCGGATATCAGAGTCCGGGCCCTTTCGCTGAGGCCGGAGTCCGCCGTCGCCGCTGCCTATTACCCTTGGGACATCCAGGACTCCCTTGAGGCCAAGCCCTGGATCCCGCGCTACCTTGCCGCTTTGGATGCTTGGAAGTTCATTCCCCGTGAAGACAGAGCCAACACAAGCCTGCTCGGATTCGGCGTCAGTCTTTACGGCGCCAGCCTCAGGGATGGCGTGCCGTCGGCGGGTGCTCCCTTTATCCTCAAGCGGGCGGCGGAGCACACCTTGCTGGACACGAAGACTGGCCGGCTGTTCCGGATCGGTTCGGACGCCGCGGCCATCATTGAGGCCGTCTCCAATGTGCGGGACATCAAGACTGCCGCCAGGGTGTTGGCACCCGTTCTCAAGGTTTCAGCCGGTGTGGCTGAAGGAGCCGCGAGGGCAGTAGTCACACACTTCGAACAGCTCGGTATCGACGTTATGGGTGCACGCTGATGACGGTGGTACCCGTTCTTCCGGCTCCAAGAACACAAAGTCCACTCTGGGTTCCGCTGGTCACTCAGCACTCCTTCGATGAGGCCAGCTACACGGCAGTCAGCGCTGACGGCGTCCACGTCACCTTTGAAGACGGCCGGAAACGGATCTGCGCTAAGAGTGGTTTGTGGAACACCAACCTCGGCTACGGAAACCAACAGATAGCTGATTCCATTGCCAACGAACTCCGTACCGCCTCCTACCTTCCCCTTTTCCGCTCGGCCCATCGGAAAGCTGCCGAGGCCGCCGGGGCTCTTCTGACTCTGCCTGCCCACAGCTTCCATCGGGCGGTGTTCTCCACTTCCGGAGGTGCGGCCAACGACGCAGCGATGAAGCTCGCCCGCCACTACTTCGTTTTGAACGCGCAGCCGGAGCGGAAGCTCATCGTGGGACTGGACGGCAGCTACCACGGCCTGACGTATGGAAGCCAAGCTCTCAGCGGAGATGAACTTGGGCAAGCAGTGTACGGCGTGGACAGGCGCAATATCCGCCACATCAGATTCGACGACGACGGCGCCGAATTGAACCGCCTCATGCTGAGAGAAGGCCACAGAGTTGCTGCGGTCATTCTGGAACCGGTTCTGGGCTCAGGTGCGGAATCGGTGCCGGACGCTTTCATCGAGGACGTCATTAAGCACCGGGACCAGCACGGCTTCCTTCTGGTCGCGGACGAGGTTGCCACCGGCTTTGGCAGGGTGAACGGCTGGTTCGCCTCCGATGAGTGGCCCCAGCAGCCGGACATCGTGGTCACATCCAAAGGCCTGACGAACGGTACCAGCGCATGCGCCGCACTCTTGGTAGCTCAACGCGTGACCCAACGCTTCGACACAACGGAGGCCATCTTCGTTCATGGAGAAACCCAAGCTGGCACCCCGGCAACGTGTGCAGCCATCCTCAGCACCATCGCTGAGATGAAGCGGCTGGACCACCACACTCTGAACAAGCAGGTGGCCGAAGGCCTCGGCACGCTCATGGAAGATCTTCGACGCCTCCCCAGCGTAGGCAACTCAACCGGCAGGGGCTGCATGCGTGGACTGAAGCTCCATTCCAGAAATGGTTTGCCGCTCTCGTCCGAGGGAGTCCTGGCCGTGGTGCGGAGCATCCATCAGGCCGGCGCAATAGTGCAGCCGGGGCCTGGACGAATCCAATTGTTGCCGGCGCTCACTTATACCGAGGAGAACTTCGAAGAGCTTCAAGCCGCCATGGAAGCTGGCCTGGTCAAAGCCCACCGGGACGGAGTTTTCGAATGATTGCCGATCACGGGTCGAGGACCCGGTGCGTCATTGCCAACGACGGGACAACACCCAAATATGTAGGCAGCCTCACCCGCGGCCGAACAGGCCTGGTAGTGGACAAGGAGCTCCTGGGACACCGCGACAAGCTCCTCGCAGGTGACCTCAAAGGATCAGCCGTCCTGGAACTGACCGCGGCGCCGGTCACTGTGGAAACGCTGAGGAACGTTGGCAGCTTCATCCGCGAAAATGGTCTTCAAACCATCGTGGGACTAGGTGGCGGATCCGTCCTGGATGCCGTAAAGCTGGCTGCGCTTTTCACGGCCGACCCTGCTCTGACCATATTTGCGGAACGCCACGCCAAACGCTCAGGGCTGTTGGTGTTGTCGCCCATCACCAATGGCACGGAACGCCCCAAGACCATCCTCATGCCGTCCACCGTGGGGACCGGCGCTGAAGTCAGCGCTGTCGCCTGCCTGGACACCGCCGTCGGACGCCGCTTGATAGCCTCCCGGAACCTTGCAGGTGACGTTGCAATGCTCGACGCCGGGCACCTCGCCACCCTGCCCAAGTATCTGGTTTTGGAAGGCCTGTTCGAAGCTCTTTTGAGGGTGGCAGGGACCATGGTTGGCAGTCAGCACAGCATCTTCGACGACGACGGTCATGTCCTCATCCAACGGATGGTCCGGCTGGGCGAGCAACTGACCATGTTCGATGCGCCGGAACTGAGGCTGACCGCGGCACGGCTCAGCATGGAAACACACACGGGATGGGCTCTCATGGGCCGCAATCCTTACGGGGCCAGGCACTGGTACCTCGCGAACGAGCTCGCATACGCCACCGGGACGAGAAAAATGACGGCAACAGCTTCCGTGATCGGTCCCATCTGGGAGGAAATCTCCCACGGTGCTGCAGCGTGGGGAGACCGCCGGCGCCTGCAACAACTGTGGTCCATGGTCACTGAAGTAGTTCCTGTCCTGGACCCTGAACCGGCTCCCGGAATCACCGATCTGATGCGGCGGTGGGGCATCGCCGGTCTGGAGACCCTAGGCGAGGAAACGCTGCTCCGAACCACGGAAGCCGCCATCCGAAATTGGGGAGGAGCGCTTCCCATGCTTCGCGGCATCGACTCCGCGCAGATTCACCATGTCCTCGCCACTGCGGCGAGAGGACATCACGTCTTGTCAGGCCCAATGGGCGATCTAGCAGCGGCAAGAGAGAGGAGGTGAGTACATGAACAGCACAGCATTCAAAGCCTTGGACCTCAACATCCAGGAGCTGGAGGCCATGGATGTCCCGGATGACTGGGACGAACGAATCAAGGGCATCACCGCAGGACTGGCCTTGGTGGGAATCGCAGTAGGCATCACCTGATCGCATCACCCAGCTGGTCAAAGAGCACACCGAGGAGGTGAAAACGAATGCAAAATCAGCTCAACATTTCCATTCAGGAGATCGAGTCGATGGACACCCCGGACTTTAACAACTGGTTCATCGGTGTCTCCCAAGGAGTTGCCATCGGATTGATCGCCGTCAGCATCACCTAAACCCAGGTTCCGTTCACAACCAGAAGAAAGGAGAAGCCAATGATTGCAACCTCGAACCTCCAGCTGAGCATCGAAGAACTGGAGAACCTCGACACCCCGGACGATACGCCGTGGTACATCCGCGTTGGTGACGTCATCATCATCGCCGGCGTCGTCGTCGGCCTCGCCGCTACCTAAGCCAGTTCACGCGGGTGGTGCCAAGATCGCCACCACCCGCGTGATCGCCAGTCCACAACAGGAAATCCCGGAGAACACGAGCTGATGAACACCGCACCAGATGAGACCGCCGACGCCATTCTGCGGATCCTTGGACACGTCGATCCGCCTGAAGATCTGTACAGCGTCTCCGGATCCCGTCTCTACGACCAGATCACCGCCAACGACCTCACCGAGCTCCCTGAGATCCTGGCCGCAGCGCGCAAAACCTCAGGGCCCATCTTGGAACTTGCCTCCGGATCCGGGCGGATCACGCGGCCGCTCCTCGCACTGGGCCGTCCACTGACCGCCGTGGATTCGTCACCGGAAATGCTGGCAATGCTGAAAGAAAAAGCCGTCACCAAAGCCTTCAACCCGCGCCGCGTGCCTCTCGAGCTGGTGGAGGCGGACATGTCCCGCTTCGAAGTGGACGCCGGTTTCGGTTGCGTGGTTTTGGGTGCCAGTTCCATAACGCTCCTGGATCCGGCCGGCCGCGGGGATCTGTTCCGCAGGGTGCGCGAATGCTTGACACCGGACGGACTGTTTCTGTTGACGGTTCTGAATGCCGACAACCACCAAGCACCCTCCGCTGGCGACGGCCGCTGTATAGTCTCCGCACTGGATGAAGACTCGTTTCTGATTACTGCCGAAGGCCGGGACCCCGCCAACGGAGCGCGTCACGTAACCATGATCCACGTCAGTTTCGGCCACGACGGCACCTATAGATCCACCGCATACGCCAGCGACGTCGCGTTTCTGAGCAACAGCCTCCTTGAGGAGGAGATCGCCGCCGAAGGATTGACCATCGTTGAACGCCGGCCGGTGCGGATAGCGTCGCCAAGCCCTGATGTGTACGACGTGGAGCTGTGGGTTTGCGGCAAATGAGCATAGATGCCGTAAGAACGCTGCACCCGTCCCTAGGACTGGTGACGGAAGCAACCGTCTACGTACCCAATGAAGTGGGGCTGTGGCGAACCGTGGGGCGATTAGCCAACAGTGCACCGGGTGCTCGGCTAGCCTCTGCCGTAGGGGCCTTCGATGTCACCAAACGGGCGTCGCTGACCAGAGGGGCGGGCGAAGCGGTTGAACGCTTCGCACTGGTTCCCGTGCCGGCAGATTCCGAGCATTTGCTAGCCCCGAAAGGCAGCCTCGGAACGAAAATCGACGTCGCGGGCACTGGTTTAGGGCGCGCATCCGCGCTCACCTGCGACTTTCCTTGGTATCGGGCCACTGATCTGCGGACTGGAGACCCCACCCTGGTACCCGCTCCTGTTGTGGACTACACCCCTGGACTGGGACAGGTGAATCCTTGGGATGGACACTTCGATCCTTCACCCAACGGTGCGGCCTCCGGCCCCTCGGAGGCCTTCGCCCAGCTCTCCGGCATAGCGGAGATCGTGGAACGTGATGCCTTCATTGGAGCGTGGCGCCAGCGGACCCCGCTGGAAAAGTTCGACGCAGAAAGCATGCCCGTAGCCGCACGGCAGGCGCCGGAAACCAGGGGACTCAGTGTGCTCCTCATTGCTGCCCGGGCGGCCGGTGTGGAGCCCACTCTTGCCTTCATTCCGGGGAACGGCGGTCCGCTGCTGACCGCCGTGTGCATCATTACTGAGGAGGCGGGGCCAAACGGCTTCGGTGCTGTGGGACTTAAAGCTGCATCGGACCCTGTCATCGCCCTCAGGGGAGCACTTCAGGAGGGGCTGCAAATCCGGGAGCTCTTCCTCGCCCGGGCACAGTCTGCCGGGACAGCCTCCGATGGTGTGGTTTCCGCCAGTCCACACACCGAGGTGACAGGCCCCCCGGTGACAGATGACGACTCCCGTGCCGCCTTCTGGACAACTGCACCGGCGATTGCTGAGCTGCGGCAGTGGGTTGGAACCTTCACATCATCCTGCTTTCCCGGAAGCCTCCCCACCCCTGACGTGGATGTTCTGGTGCAGCATTTGGCCGGACGAAACATCCGCTCCCACTGGGTCAACCTCACTCACAGGCTTCCCCGCCCAATCCAAGAGTTGGGTTGGGTGGCCGGTAAGGCCATCTGCCCTGGGGCTGTCCCTTTGACCATGGATGAGACCAAGAAGCTGTTCGTCATGCCTGGCTGCCTTTCAACCCCGCATCCGCTGATATGAGCAGGTGGGGAAAGGCAACGCCCGGTGAGCTCGAGTGGCCGGTGCAGCTTGCTTCGTCTGCGTCCATCGACGTGCCGTTGAAGGACGGCGGGCCATGGATCGTCGCCATCAATGGTGTGCCGAAAGTGCGGGTCTCGTCCGACGTCGCCGATGTTTTGAAAGCAGTGGACGGGGAACGGCAACCGGACCAAATCGCCCAGCTGCTGGGACCAGTCTGGACGCCCGCGGATGTGGAAGGGATTGTGCGCCAGTTGGCGCCGACGGGGATTTTCGACGACGGCGCGGGGCCGGCCGAGATTCGACGGATCCAGTTCCGGCCACCCCTCACCGTGCAGTTCACTCTTTTCAATCCGGCACGGCTGCTGGAGACATTCCGCCCGGTGGTCGCAGCCATGATGCGACCCGGTGGTGCCGTCCCAGCCTTGTTGCTCCTGCTGAGCGGATTGATCGGCGCGTCTTTTGCCGGGCCCAGCATGTGGCGTGTTCTCTCAACGCCGCTTCCTGTGGAGGCCTATCTGTACGTAGTGGCAGCGATGTTCGTCTCCACCTTGCTGCACGAACTGGGTCACGGCATGGCGCTCACGTACTGTGGCGGCACACCGCGCCGGATCGGGATCATGCTGTTCTACTTGTCGCCTGCCTTCTTCTGCGACGTCACCGATGGTTGGCGCCTGAGCTCCGGAAGACAGCGGGTGCTCGTGGCCCTTGCCGGCCCTTTGGTGCATGTTGCCCTGGGGAGCGCTGCCATGACGGTTCAGATGTTTCTTCCGGACTCGCCAGAGAAGGACGCCGCCGTGCTCTACGGGATGATTTGCTACGCCGTGGCGGTGCTGAACCTCTTTCCCTTCATCAAGTTGGACGGCTATGTAGCGTTGATGTCGGCCGTGGACGTTCCCCATCTGCGGAAGAAGTCGATGGATGCACTGGCCGACGTCGTCGGTTCACGCGTTCTCGGTTCCCGGCGCACCTCCTTCAAGCACGGCTTTCTGCCGTGGTTTGGCCTTGCAAGCTTCGTATCAGGACTTGCCTTCATGGTGATCGGCTACCAACGACTCGTGCCGATCTTCCTGCAACTTGGCTACGTGGGGCACCTTGTTGTGTTCGGGGTCTTATGCCTCCTGCTTGTCATGGCTGCCAAGGGTGTCTTCCGGTTTTTCCGCGTGGCAACCCTGAACGGAAGCCCGGCGTGGAGGCGGATCCTTGTTGTCGGGTTGGGAGCCCTGGCTGTGGGAGCACTCTTAGCGCTCGTGCCCATAAGGTCCGTGACCGTAGCCGGCTACACCTATGCAGACGGCCAATTGCATGTGGTCACCCCGCAGCAAGGTTCCGGCAAGGCGTTCGAACCCGGCGATCGTGTCACTTTGCAATCGCAGGGAATGATCATCCACGAAGAGCTGGGCCAGGCCACCATAGGCGACCCGCCGCCGTCGAACTCCATGGCAGCACTGGACACCATGGCCCCCATCGTCGTGGCCGGCAACAACCTGCCGGTACTGGCCTATCCAAGCGAGCTGGAATCAGGCGTGAACCTGTCCTCCTCCGGACGCGCAGAAGTGACAAGCCAGCGGGAGCTCAGATTGGGGGAGTGGTTATGGGAGACGGTCATCAATTCACCGCTATGGCCAGGTCAGTCCGGGCAAACCACAGAATCCACGAGGGGGAACCCATGAGAATCCACGCCAGTTTCGAGGCCTTCAGTAAGAAGCGAGGCCCGCGGTTCGCTGTTGAAGACCTGACGTTCGATGTTGCGGCCGGACGGGTGGTGGGCCTGATTGGTCCCAACGGTGCAGGAAAGAGCACCGCGCTCGCAGGGCTAACCGGCCTGGTGGAGGCAACGTCAGGGCGTGCAACCGTCTTCGGCCGTGATTACCGGACACTGCCCAGGCCCGCCACCAAAGTTGGCGTGAATCTGGACGGCATGGACGTGGAGCCTGGGCTCACAGGACGCCGGCACTTGCAGATCTGCCGGCTTGCTTCCGGGGCTGAGCCGGGCAGCGTAGAGCGCGTCCTTGAGTTGGTGGACCTCGCGGCCGAAGGAAACAAGAAGGTACGGGACTACTCGCTGGGAATGCGGCAACGCCTGGGAATCGCCTCCGCTTTGGTGGGCAACCCGGAGATGCTGGTCCTTGACGAGCCCGCCAACGGGCTGGACCCAGAGGGCATCCAGTGGCTGCGGAGGTTCCTCCGGGAATTCGTTGCGTCCGGCGGGAGCGCCCTGGTCTCAAGCCACCAGCTCATGGAGTTGGAGCAGGTTACGGACGAAGTGGTGATTCTCAAGCAAAGGACGCTGTTCCGAGGCACCCTCGAGGAAGCCAAGGCGCTCGGTGGGGGCAGCTTGGAATCCGCGTATTTCAAGATTCTGGAGGGCTCCCGGTGAAGGGAGCCGCCCTAAGTTCCTTGACCGGTGCTCTCCGGGCAGAGCTCCTCCGGTATGTCAGTGGCTATTCAGTGCTGGGCATCCTTGCCTTCACCGCGCTGGTCCCTTGGTTCGTTGCGAACTTCCTGGGGTGGCCAGGTATTTCGGAAGGGCTATCCGCTGCGGACAACGTCCGGACATTTTGGACTCTTTCAGCGAGCATTGCACCCGTGGCGACGTTTGCAGGAAGCTATGTGGTCACCCGGGAGTCATACTACGGAACCCTCCGGCGCAGTGTGGTCATGTCAGGGCTGAAGCAGGTGCTGACAGCCAAATACGTGGCCGCAGCGTTTGTTGGTCTTGCCACGGTCCTCATCGGAACAGTGCTGTGGGGCGTCAGTATGGCGTTTTCGCTGCCCCCTGGCGTGCTGGAGCACTTGCTGGCCGCCGAGTCATGGCACCGGATGCCGGGAGTGGTGCTTGCCTCCATTATGGGTGCGTTGTGGGGATGTTCGTTGGGGTGGATCATTCGGCATTACTACGCGACGACGATGCTCACCTTGCTGATCCCCTTGGCCCTTGAGGTGCCACTTCTGGCAAGCGCACCAGGCATAGCTCGATGGCTGCCCTCTGGAGCTTTGGCGGGAATAACGTCCCTGCCATTTGAGGGTCTTCTGGATCCATTGCCAGCCTTCCTTGTATCGCTTGGCTGGCTCATCGCGGCAGGTTTAGGTGCAGTGCGAATCCTCCGAGGAAGGGAGTTCTAGATGGTGTCCGCCTTTCTCTCGGACCTCAGACGGCCTTGGTTGTGGCTGGGAACAGCCATCTGCGCCCTGCTGGTGCTGGGGCTCGTGGGCATACTCCTTGGGATGGCGAGCCTTGAGCCCCAAACACCACCGGGAATTGACCGCGTTTTCCAGCAAGCAGGGCTGTCCCTCATGCTGACGGCGGCCGCGGTGACTGGCTCCTTTTCCTTCACATCGGATTATCGGGCGGGGTGCTTCACACGCAGAGTACTGCTGTTCCATCGGGGACCGGCGTTCGCTGCCCGGGCGGCCAGCACTTCTCTGGCGGCCCTCCTGGTAGGCGCAACCGTGGGCACCCTGTTCGGAGCGTTCGGAGAAATCCTGGCAGGAGCATGGGGACTCAGCACCTACTCAGTCCTGGCGTTCGCGGGCATGGCCGCCATGGGATCGCTGTGGGGCTTTGCCATCGGCTCCCTTCTACGCAGCCATCTGGTGAGCCTCTTCGTGGTGCCTCTGAGCCTGGTACTTCCAGAGCTTCTGGCCGATTCGTTAGGGCACGCCGAAGAGTTTCTTTTCCCTGTCCTGGCCGCTGACTGGGCTGACCACGTAGCTATCCACATACCACTCTCCGGTTCTTTTGCAGGAGCCGGGACCTGGCTTGTAGTAGTTACAGCGGTTGCGTTCGGGGTGTTCCTGAAGCGGGATCTGGCCTGACCTTTCATCTAGTTCGATTAAGGAATCTTCAATGAACCGCAGTCCGTTGGTTTGGCTCTTCTTGGCACTGGTTCTGGGTGCCTATGCTGTGTCCATTTTCGTTTCCGATTCAGATCAAACGTGGTGGTCTATTCTGTCCGGAATCGTCATTGCGGCGGCATCCGTGATGACGCTGTGGAGGTTTGTCCGGGAGGTGAGGAAGAATCGACAACCCTAAGACGGTCGTCCACTGACTCAGCCAGCCGCTACTTGCCAGGTTTAGTCGGGTTCACCACCATCGCCGAACCTCCGCCACGGCGTTCAGGCTCGGCGGCCGCGGTCAACGATCCGTCCGGATTGAACTCGATGGCAGTTGCGGCCCCAATCTCGGCAGCTGAAGTGAAGGCGTCACCAGCGGGAACCAAGTCATGCCCCAACTGCTCCAGCGCAGGACCATAGGCCTCAATGAAAGCGGGTTCGGAGCTGACCGTGGCACCGTTCCGCGGAGAAGTACGTGGCGCAGCGAGGGCCTCCGAGACTGTCATCCCAAGGTCGATGCGGTTCAGGATGGTCTGCAGCACCGTGGTGATGATGGTGGATCCGCCGGGGGAGCCCAGTGCCAGGAACGGCTTCTGGTCCTTGAGAATGATCGTTGGTGACATTGAAGAACGCGGCCGCTTGTTCGGTTCAATGCGGTTGGGATCCTTCGGGTCATACACCGTGCTGAAGTCAGTGAGCTCGTTGTTGAGCAGGAAGCCCCGGCCCGGGACAACAATTCCCGAACCGCCGGTCTGCTCGATCGTCAGCGTGTATTCCACCACGTTCCCCCACTTGTCGGCGACCGTGAGGTTTGTGGTGGAAATGTTCTCCGTATCCGATTCCTTGGCGAGGGGCGCCACGGCAGCCGGGCACGCGCCGTCGTACTCCTTAATATTGCCGGGGGCTACAGGCTTGGGAGCCGCCACCGTGGGATCGATCTCGCAGGAGCGTTCCTTGGCAAAGACGTCGTTCAGCAGCGTGGTGGTGGGGACATTGACGAAAGCAGGATCGCCCACGTAGGCGCCACGATCCGCGAAAGCCAGTGAGCTGGCCTCGAGGTAATGGTGGAGGGCATCCACTGGTGTCATGCCCTTGAGGTCGTAGTTTTCCAGGATGTTCAGCGACTCACCCACCGTGGTGCCGCCGCTGCTGGAAGGAGCCATGCCGTAAACCTCGTAGCCGCGATACTTCACCTCGGTGGGGTCCTGGTCCAGCACCTTGTAGTTGGCCAGGTCCTGGGTGGTCATGAAACCGACAGGGACGGGAAGTCCGGTGGTGGCGGTCTTCGGCGGGGCCTGGACCGTTTTGACGATTTCCTCCGCGATCGGGCCGCCATAGAAGGCGTCAGTGCCCTCTTTGGCTATTTGCCGGTAGGTCTCCGCGAGATCGTGGTTCTTGAAGACACTTCCGACGGCGGGAGCGTCACCACCGGGCAGGAACAGGTCCTGGGTGGAGGTGAACGCGTCAAAGCGCAGCTTGTTGTCCAGCGTTTGCTGCCGGAACGTCTCGTCCACAACAAAACCGCGGTTGGCCACCTTGATGGCCGGCTTCAGCGCCTGGCCCAAATCCAGCGTTCCCCAGCGTTCCAGCGCCCGCTCCCAGGTTGCGGGTGTGCCGGGAACGCCCACGGAAACGCCGCTGGTCACAAGTTCCGGCGTGAACCTGTAGGGCTTCCCCTCGGGGTCTGCAGGGTTGATAAAGGCATCGTTCGGCATGCCCGCCGGAGCGGTTTCGCGCCCGTCGATGGTCCCTACTTGCTGGGTTTTCGCGTCATAGAACACGAAGTAGCCGCCGCCACCAATGCCTGCGCTGTAGGGCTCGGTCACTCCCAAAGTTGCTGCTGCGGCGACGGCGGCGTCGGCAGCGTTGCCACCCTTCCTGAGTACTTCGATGGCTGCTGCGGAAGCTTCGGGATCCACGGTGCTCACAGCGCCGCCATAGCCGGTGGCCGTGGCTGTCTTGTCTGTTTCGCGGGGGTCGGCGAAGGCCGGACTGGCCATCGCGCCGCTCGTTGCGGTCAGTGCCAAGGCTGCAGTGACCGCAGCAAATTGACGTCTCACATGTGTCATGGTGTCTCCCAGAGTTGTTCCAGACGATGATGTGGGTGGACGGTCCGGTCACCCTATCGCGGGGTTTGCAAGGGAACAACGGTTGAAATTCGAGGGGTATTAGGGGTAAGGACGGTCAACGCACCCTTGGCCTCCACGCGCAGGCACGGCTTAAGACCGCCTGTACCGTTGAGCCATGGCAATCAACTTTGACGTGCGTCGTGCTGAACCAATGGATGCGCTGGAGATGGCGAAAGTTCATGTGGATACCTGGCGCGAAACTTATCGGGGCTTGATGAGTGACTCCGCGCTGGACGACCCGGAGCTCCTGGTGTGGCGGGAAAAATTCTGGACGGCAGCGCTGAGTGATCCTCGCTATGAAAAGAACAACGCCGCCGTCGCTGTGCATGAAGACAGAGTGATCGGCATTGCTATGTCGGGCCCCGCGCCCGAGCAGGCTGAAGAGCAGCAGGAGTTGTTTGTCCTGTACGCCTACGCAGCGTTCCACGGCTCGGGGGTGGGAGCGGCGCTACTTAATGAAGTCATCAGCCCTTCGACGCCCGCGGTGTTGTGGGTGGCCGATCCCAATCCGCGAGCCCAGGCTTTCTATCGGAAGAACGGATTCATCGCTGATGGCACGGTGAAGATTGAAGACGACGTGAAGGACGTTCGAATGGTTCGCACTCATACGAACTAGTGAGCTGGGTCCGAGCTCCTGCGCGCAGCGATGATTCGCCCTCCGACTCCCGCCAGCCCAATAGCCAGGGCCAGCAAAAGCGTGGGCAAAGCCCCTCCGTCCGGGCCAAGGGCAGCCGTCAAAACCTGCCTGCCCATCAACAGCATCTCCGGAATATCGCCTGCCAGCACCCGGGTTCCAAGGACGGCTTGGACGGCAGTGAACAGTGCCGGAAGCAGCCATAGGAATACGAGGTTAAGCACCCAGGCAACCGCTCGACGGGCGGGCCGGAGTCCACACCACGCCAGCGCGCAACCCACCAGGACGGCGGGGACCCATCGCGCGATGGTGGGCACGGCAGTGGGTACATTGAGGAAACCCACCACGCTCACTACCCACACCACTGCCCAGGAAGTGAAGGGAACAGCCACGAGCCCGAATCCGATGGTGGCTTTGACATGGGAGGGTGAAGCGATGAGCAGCATGGCAACAAATGCCGCGATCACCGAACCGATGACGCCCGCGAGGAGACCGCCGAAGTAGAGGCTGGCCAAGGTGCCCGTGGCGAGGCCCTGGTGAAGTACAGAAAATGATTGAACGGTGGCCGTGAAGTGCACCGCGAAGACACCGGCGGCCGCGCACCACATGACGAGGCGACGGCGGGCGGGTGACCAGATGCGAACAGCAAGCCCGGCCAATGCTCCGCCAACCGTCAGCAGCGCAACAATGGTTGTCGCCTCGTACTGGCTCAGGGGGAGAAGGGCGGGAGGCATCTGAGCCGGCATCACTTGTGTGGCCCACAGGTTTTGGAGTGGCAGTGTGCCGCCTGTGATCCACCATGGCACCAGACCGAGAATACCGGCGAGGAGTCCGATCAACCACCCCCACAAAGCGTCCCGGCCGGGTTTTCCTGAAGGGTTCGTGGCCGGGGTGGAAGTCTGGGCAGTTTTCTCGGGGTGGCTCACGAGGCTCCTCGTATGAGTCTGGAAATTGGTGCCCGAGCCTAAGCCGGGCGGGCAGGCACCTATACTACACCGAGTGGATTAATGTATCGGTCCTCAGCTCTGGGCAATCCCCAGCACCGCATCTCCAATTTCCCGCCCAATCACGCGCAGCAAGTCCGCAGAGAGCTCAGCATCCTTCGAGGAGTCCAAGTCCGTGTAGTCGGTCAGCGCATATACCGACGCTAGCGACATCTCGGCCCATTGCTCACGTGCGAGCAGCGAGCGGCCGGCAACGGCGATGATCGGTCGGGGGCCGGAACGGCGGGCGACGGCGGCGGGCAGCTTCCCGGCCAGAGTCTGGTCATCAATGCTGCCTTCACCCGTGATGACAACGTCGCAAACATCCTTGCGTGCATCGAAGTCCAGAAGGTCCAGAAAGTAGTCCGCGCCGGAAACCTGCTTCGCTCCCATCAACAAACAGGCGAAGCCGACGCCACCGGCACTCCCGGCGCCAGGGTGGTGCGCTGCATTGGAAGCGCCGCCCGAAAAGAGTCCAGCACCAGTAAGTACAGAAGAGAAGTGCTTCAGCCCGGCGTCGAGCGTTGAAACATCAGACGGGGTGGCGCCCTTTTGGGGGCCGAAGACGGCCGCGGCACCTGTGGGTCCGTACAGAGGGTTGTGGACATCGCTGGCGAGAATGAGTTCCACGCCGTCCAGTTCCGGGACCAGGGGGCCGGTCACTGAGTGAACCTGGGACAGCGAGCGGCCGGTGCCCTCCAGCGAGGCCCCGGACTGGTCGAGGAAGTTCAGGCCCAGAGCGGTGAGCATGCCCATGCCGCCGTCGGTGCTGGAGCTGCCACCCAAGGCCAAAACAACCCGGGATGGCCCAAGAGTCAAGGCGAACCGTACGGCCTCGCCGAATCCACGGCTCGAGGCATCCAGTGGCTCAAGGGTGGAGCCGGTCAGGACCGTCAAACCGCAGGTATTCGCAACCTCAACCACTGCGGTGATGCCGTCGAACGCAACGGACGCGCGGACGGGCTGCCCGGTGGGGCCGGCAACGGTGCAACGGTGCCGGGCGAAACCGGAGACGACAGCGGCATCAACGCTGCCATCGCCTCCGTCGGCAAGTGGAAGGATCTCGCAGTGCACTGTTCCGGTGCCGTCCGATCCAGCCGAGCGGAGCCCGGCAGCAAGTGCATCGGCTACCTCGCCGGCGGTGAGACTGCCCTTGAATTTGTCGGGAGCAATAAGAACGGTGCTGGTCATGTCAGAGTGTCTCCGAGTAGGCGGGGCGGCGGTCGGATGAGGCGGTCTGCTTGGAGAGACCCTCGCCCACTGTGCTGTCCAGTGAAGATGGGTGTTTGGGGCCGTGGTGCCCGTACTCAGTCAGGTCATCGTCGATGTCGGTGACTTCGTCCGCGTGGGCGGGGTCTTCTGCAGGGATCGGCTCCACTGCTTCGCCGCGGAAGACACGGCGGGCGCGGTCGGCGTCCAAGGTGCGGTCCCACCAAGCGATGAAAAGCGTGGCGACGGCGTTGCCAGTGAAGTTCACCAAGGCGCGGCACTCGGACATGAACTTGTCGATGCCGAAAATGAGCATGATGCCGGCTGCGGGGATGGTGCCAAGAGTGGTCAGTGTTGCTGTGAGGGCGATGAAACCTCCACCCGCGACACCGGCGGCACCCTTGGATGTCAGCAGCATGACGGCAAGGAGTCCCAGTTGCTGCCCGATGGTGAGATCCGTGTTGGTGGCCTGGGCGATGTATAGGGCGGCGAGGGACAGATAAATGGCGGCGCCGTCCAGGTTGAAGCTGTATCCCGTGGGGACCACCAGGCCCACCGTTTCCTTCTTCACCCCGGCATGCTCCAGTTTGCGCATCAGCCCAGGCAGGGCGGGTTCAGCAGTGGAGGTGCCCAGGATGAGCATGTACTCCTCTTTGAGGTGGCGGATCATGGTGAAAATATTCAGCCTCAGGAACGCCATGACAGAGCCGAGGACAATCACCACGAACAGGATTGAGGTGACGTAGAACAGGGCGATCAGACCGCCCATGCTGGTCAGCGATGAGACCCCGTACTTGCCCACCGCATAAGCCATGGCACCAAACGCACCCAGCGGTGCGGCCTTCATGATGAAGCCGAGGATCTTGAACATCACGCTGGTCAGCCGCTGTATGCCGTCCAGAACCGGCGCGCCAACTTTGCCCATGGCATTGAGGGCGATGCCGAAAACAACCGCGATGAAAATGATCTGCAGGATGTTTCCCTCAACAAAGGGCGAAACCATGCTTTCAGGAATGATGTGGGTGAGGAACTGCCACCATTCCTGGTGCTGTCCGGCGTCGATCAGCTTGGCGGCCGAGTCCGAGGTCTGGATAGTGCTGGCGTCCGCGTTGACGCCGTCACCGAGACGGAAGATGTTGATGGCCACGAGGCCGAAAACCATGGCGCAAATGGTACCGATCTGGAAGTAGGTCAGAGCCTTGAGGCCCGTCATCCCCACCTTTTTCAGATCGGCCACGCTGGCGATGCCACCCACGATGGTCAGGAAGACGATGGGGCCGATGAGCATCTTCATGGCATCCACGAAGGTGGTACCGATCGGTTCCATGGCGATGCCGGCAGCTGGAGCCAGCCACCCCACCAGGATGCCGATGACGATTGCGGTCAGTACCCAGAAGTACAACTGTTTGTACCAGCGGGTCTTTGTTGGCGCCTTCTTGCCTGAAGCGGCTGCGCCGGCGGTGGTGCTGTGATCCATGATTCCTACCTCGTTGTGGAATGTCTCTGGAGGGAAAACTGAAGGTGATGTTCGACGGCGGCGGGCTGGCCGCCGTCGAACGTTGAGTCTGTGGTCAGACGGTTGCGAGAGTGGTGACGAGTGCCGCGATGATGGCCTCGGTGACGTTCTCGGTGGTGGCAGTGCCGCCGACGTCGCGGGTCAGGTGGCCTGAGCCGGTGGCCGTTTCGATGGCGGCCTCCACACGGCGTGCTTCCTCGTGCAGGCCAAAGTGGTCCAGCATGAGTGCGGCGCTGGCGATGGCACCGATCGGGTTGCTGATGCCCTGGCCTGCAATGTCAGGTGCAGATCCGTGGACCGGTTCGAACATGGACGGGAAACGGCGCTCAGGGTTCAGGTTGGCGCTCGCTGCCAGGCCCAGGCTGCCGGCGAGGGCGGAGCCAAGATCCGAGAGGATATCGGCGTTCAGATTGGACGCAACCACAACGGACAGATCCTCGGGCTTGAGGATGAACTTGGCGCTCATGGCGTCAACCAGAACGCTCTCGGTCTGCACGTCCGGGTAATCCAGGGCGACGCGCTGGAAGGTTTCGTCCCAGAGGACCATGCCGTACTGCTGGGCATTGGATTTGGTGACCGAGGAAACCTTTTTCACTGTGCGGGTCCGGGCGAGATCGAAAGCGAATCGCATGATGCGCTCGCAGCCCTTCTCCGTGAAGAGCGCGGTCTGCAGTGCCACCTCGTTGCCCGGGCCGCGACCGCTCAGGTTGCGGCCGCCCAGTCCGGCGTATTCTCCTTCGCTGTTCTCGCGGACAACCACCCAATCGAGCTCGGTGGTGTCTGCTTTGCGGAGCGGCGACTGGACTCCGGGGAGGAATTTGACCGGGCGGATGTTGGCCCACTGGTCAAAGTTCTGGGTGATGTTCAGGCGCAGGCCCCAAAGGCTGATGTGGTCCGGGACGTTTTCCCAGCCAACGGCTCCGAAGTAGATCGCGTCGAATTCCTTCAGGGCTTCCAGGCCCTTGGAGTCCATCATCTGACCCGTCTTTGCGTAGTACTCCGAGCCCCAAGGGAACTCGGTCCAGTCGAAGGCGAACTTGCCGTTGGAGTTCTCAGCCAAGGCTTCCAGAACGCGGCGGCCGGCGGAAACAACTTCCTTGCCCACGCCGTCTGCGGGGATCGATGCGATGCTGAATTTCTGGGTGGCGCTCATGCCTACCTCCTCGTTGAGTTTGTTAGCAGTGAGCCTGTTATGCGGGTCACACTGTTCTTCCTCTTCAAGTACACGGCGGAGGGGTGGGCGGCGTCCAAGACTTAGTTTCGATACACCTGATAGGTACTGCCTATCTATTCGCTCCCGGCCCACGTTCAGTGTGGTGGGCGGCGACCTTCAGGAAGGCCTTCGCGGCCGGCGTGAGGTTTTCCTTTCGGCTGAGTACGGCAACATCGAGGTAATTCACCGGCTCCACCAACAAAGTTCGAAGCCCGGCCTTATGAGCTGTAGGCGCCCACGAGGACGGCATCACAGCATGCCCGACGCCTGCCAGCACCAGCGGCAGGATGGACGTCCGGTGTGCCACTTCCACCACGATCTCCACCTGTACTCCGTGGGCCAAGGCGTCGTCCACGAGCCACCGCATCAGGGATCCGCGCTGACTTGCGATGAGTCGGTGTCCGCCCAGTTCTTCGCGCTGGATGGCAGTGCCGGTAGAGGGGAAGGTATCTGCATGCGGGTTGACGATCAGGATCAGCGGTTGCCGCTCGAGCTCCAGGACCTCAACGCCGGGGACCTTGATGGGTGTGGATGAGCCGGCCAGACCTACCTCATGGCTGCCGCTGCGGACTGATTCGATGACTTCCTCCGGAGTGAAAGCGGCGCCGACGTTCAGCCGAACCGACGGGTGAAGTTGGGTGAAGGAGGCAATCATTGACGTCAGGGGCTCTATCCCCGGGGAGGGCATGGTGATGATGTCCAGTTTTCCGCTGCGGATCCCGCGCAAGGATTGAACGGCGGATTGCGCAGCGTCCAGGTCCCGCATCACGAGTCGGGCCGGGCCCACCAGTTCCTTGCCAGCTTCGCTCAGGACAGCGCGCCTGCCGATGCGGTGAAAAAGGGGAACGCCGAGCTCCTTCTCAAGGCCCGCTATGGTTTGGGACAGCGATGGCTGGGCGATCAGGAGATGTTCAGCAGCGCGGTTGAAGCCGTCATGGTCAACGACGGCGAGGAAGTATTTGAGCTTGCGCGTGTCCATGGCCTGGGGTCCTTTGGAATGTCGAGCGAGGGCATCGATAGTTTATGCCTATCAAGCCTCCTGGGCTCCGTTTGGATCACACCACCAGTCGCAGCGGCCTCTGCCCCAACTGAATCGCAATCTCCTGCCCCCACGACGCCGTCAGCCGGTCATCTTCCATGCCGTCGCCGAACACCACCAGTTGATCGGACGCTACGGTGATCCGGAGAACCTCCCCGGCTTCCAGGATGCCTTCCGTCAGCGAGGCGCCGGTGACAGGTGAGGGCCAGGCTTCGCGGACAAACCACGCGAGCCGGGGATCGGTGGGTGCCGGCAAGGCGCGCCCGCCGCGCTCCAAGGCGATGGAGGCACACCAGCCGGTGGCGCCTGTGCCCGTGGACACGATCAGGCCGGACGACGATTGCCGCTCCGTTTGTCCGCCCGCCTGGGTGAAGCTCGGGGCGGTGATGGAGTATTTCGCCGACTGGTGTGAGGCGTGCCCGATGAAAACTTCGTTGAGCGCCGAAAGCTGCTGGCCGTCGTCGAGCGTTGCCGTCACGGTGGTGAGGTTCTGGCAGCGAAGACGGGCTACGTCACCGGAGGAGAGGAGGGCTGCAGCCGCCGCCGGAGTGTGCCGGACAAGAACGCCCGGGTTAGCGCCGGGCTCGGGATCGATGCCGATCACCGGCTGGCCGTTCAGGTACTTGGCAACGTTCGCCACGAGCCCGTCCTGCCCCACCACGGCGATGATGTCCTCCGCCGTGAGCAGGAAGCGGCTGAGGTCTGCGCGTTCCACCTCGGCCTGCCGCCAATCCGATGGCACGGAAGCCCTGATGGTTGCCAGCGCGTCAGTCAGGCGGTCGTGACGGTCCTGTACGTCCTGGATGCTGCGGCCACGGGTGCTGAGGAAGAACTCGGCCTGTCCTCGGGTGGCATGCCGGTCCAGGAGTTCCTGAAGTTCGGTCCGCCGATGGACGATGACGATGCGCGGGGTTGCCATGACGGGTCCTTACTTGGTGGCTTCTACGGTTGTGGCGGGTTCCTTGAACAATCCGGCAAGTGCTCCGCTGAGCAGGTCCGGGGTAATGGTGAGGTTACCGATGTTCGGCAGGCTGCCGGCCGCATCCTTGAGTGCCAACGCGAGGAGCGTGGCCTGTTCCATGCCGCGGTAGACCTCCATGGTTGCTGCTTCGCGGGCCGCTGCTGCTTCGCCGACGAGTCGGATCTGGTTCGCCTCGGCTGCTGCGCCAATACCCTTTCGTTCCGCAGAACCCTGTGCCTCGATGAGTCCAGCGGCGGCCTTCTCTTCGGCAGCGCGGCGGGCGTTGGCACCCTCTTGGGCCACCAGGTTCTCCCGCCGGTAGGCGAGTTCGATCTGGCTCGCCATCTCGTTCTCGGAGATAGTGCGTTCGCGTTCGACGGCGACTGCCCGCCTCTCGTAGACAGCCCGGTCCGCTTCGGCTTGGAGTTGTTCGCGCACTGGAGTCTGCAGCGCACGTTCGACGTCGGCCTCGGGTCGGATGGCCAGTACCTGCACGCCGAGGATTTCGATGCCGGTGGACTGGAGGCGGGCATCTGCCCGCAGCGCCTCCGTGAGGATCAGCCGGAGCTGGCTGACTCCGCGTGCCAATGCTTCGGCCAGTGTGGTGGTGGCGATCTGGTCGATCGCGTGGCTCTGGCAGAGCTGGCCGATGATGGTGGACACCTGCTCGCGTCCGGTTGCAGGTGCCTTGCCGGAGGTCTGGAGTCCAAAGTCGAGTCGGGTGGAGACGGCCACAGGATCGATGAAGCGGTAGGTCACGTTGGCCTGAACGCTCACATCCTGGTGGTCGCGGGTGATGGCGTGGAAGAGGGTGGGCAGTTCCTGATCGTCCACGGGTACCTCGCTTAACACGGAGTTCGCGGGGCGGAAGAAGAACGCCTGTCCGACTCCTTGGTGCTTGACTGCGCCTTTCTGCAGGTGGACGACGTAACCGGTGGGGCTGCCGAGGAAGTGGCTGACCCAGGGGTAGCGCTTGATGATGGCCATGGTGTTCTCGCTTTCAATTATTGTCGTCAATTTGACGATAACTACACAGTAGGGCCACCTCGGCATTATTGTCAACATGACGATAATTACCTACGATTGATGCATGCCTGCATCCCATCCGGCGCCCGAGCGCTTCCCGGTGACCGTCGACGTCGTCGCCCTCACCGTTCGCGAAGGCGAACTGAACGTCCTGCTCATCACCCGACTCATCGAGCCCTTCCGCGGCAAACTCGCCCTTCCCGGCGGCTTCGTCCTCGCGGGGGAGAACCTCCTCGAGGCGGCGGGCCGGGAACTCGCGGAGGAAACCGGCGTCGAACATCTGCCCGGGCACCTTGAGCAGTTGGGGAGCTACGGCCCGCAGGGGCGCGACCCCCGCGGCGACGTCCTCACTGTGGCGCACCTGCTGCTCGCGCCGGACTTCCCGGTGTTGGCGGCCGGCAGCGACGCCGAACAGGCCGCCTGGTACCCGGTGCGGGAAGTCCTCGACGGGACGCTGGAGCTCGCCTTCGACCATGCCCGCATCCTCGACGACGCCCTGGAACGGGCCAAATCCAAGCTCGAGTACTCACCCTTGGGCGCCGCGTTCTGCGGAGAAGAGTTCACCATCGCCCAACTCCGCACCGTCTACGAAGCCATGTGGGGTACGCGCCTGGACCCGCGGAACTTCCACAGAAAAGCGACAGGGACGCCCGGCTTCCTGGAAGAAGTCGGACGGATGACAACGGGCGACGCCGGGAGGCCGGCTGCGCTGTTCCGGCTCGCCCCCGAGGCGCGTCCGACGGCGGGCCACCCCGCACGCGCGGTCCTGAACCCGCCGCTGATGCGGCCGAGGGACTAAAGCGGCTGACACTGAACTGGGGCGGTCGCGGTAGCGGATTCGCCCAGTGCCCGCGGTACACCGTGGTCCGTGACACCCGGAACAGCTCGGCCAGTTCGGCCTGCGTATGCTCGCCGGCGTCATGCAGTGTCAGTAGGTGCTTCCGCTGTGTCTTGGACAACTTTGGCTGCTTGCCTTTTAGCCGTCCCTTGGCTTTTGCTACCGCCATGCCCTCGCGGGTGCGCATCCGGATCAGATCCGCCTCAAACTCGGCCACCATTCCCAGGACGTTGAACAGCAGACGGACTACCGGGTCAGTTTGGTCATGGGTGCTTCCACCGAGACTAAGCACAACCCCCTTAGCCGTCAGCTCATCGACGATGTCCCTGGCATCGGAAAGGGAACGCGCCAGCCGGTCGAGCTTGGTCACCACGAGCGTATCGCCGGCCCGGCAGGCCGCCATTGCTTCACGGAGACCTGGGCGCACTCGATTCGCTCCCGTGAGCCCGTGATCGACGAAGATCTAGGTCTCTTCCACACCCAAAGCAACGAGGGCATTGCGTTGGGCAGTGAGGTCCTGGTCGTTCGTCGAGACCCGTGCATAACCGATCTTCATTCCAGTTATAAGGAACATGGTTGCAGTAATCCCCCCGTCACCGTGCATTTCATCGTGCGGGTCTTACGTACATGGCCCATGGCGGCAATGGCGCAGAGCGTGGTGACGGGCTTTGGCCACACGGTGATCGACCGGCTAACGGGCATGAAAATACGGACGTCCCGCCGTGAGCCTTTTTTGTCGGACGTGCATGTCAAACTGTGCCCTGATAGGAGAACCATGTGCCTTCGAAGGAGGAACCTCAATGGCAACATTCCATGCCAACAAGTTTAAGCGTGATATTCAGGCTGCCCAACGGAGAGCCGAAGCACAGGTAAAACGACAGATTGACGAGATCAATAGGAAGAACCAGCGAGCCGTGGATGACTACAACAGGAAAGTCCGGGCCCACAATCAGCAGGTTGTGAACCAGTTCAACCGGCGGGTTGACGCTCATAACCAAGACGTACGCCGGGCAAACGATCGCAACTCTCGTGTCATCGCGGACCTGCAGAGACAATTGCGCTCTGGCGGCAGCGGACCTCGATACACGCCTGCAGAGCAGGCGCTAGCTGATCGGGTCCAACACTCGCTGGTCCCACGTGACGAACGAGAGTGGGATGTGTTTCTTAGTTACGCCCGCATTGATGGGGCACAGGCTGCAGCTGCCTTGCGTGATGCCCTTGAGGCGTTCAAGGTGCGCGTTTGGTTCGATGAAATCGCGATCGTCCCTGGCAGGAGCCAGGCACTGCAGATGGATCAGGGACTTCGGAATGCGCGAGCGGGCCTGGTTCTCCTGACACCGGCCTACCTCGTGGGTCGTTTCTGGACCGAGCGAGAACTCGGCGCACTTCTGCATAAGAACACACTGATCCCTGTGTTGCACGGCACCACCTTCAAGGAAGTTGCTGAGTACAGCGGCATCCTTCCCGACCTTGCCGGTTTCGAGACAGCACGCGACGACATCGAAACGATCGCGGAGAAGATTGCTGCTGCTGTGCTCCCTGCGGATAGTGAGATCGAGGACTAGTACGATGACGGACACAGCAAATATGCAGCGGCTCCGAGAGGCGGTTCGACGACTCGCGCTGCACGAGAATGATTTTGCCGCAGGCGACGCCGTAGTGGAGCGTATCGCAGAGCTTAAGATCGCCATTGATGCTTTCACATCCGACACTGAGCCCTGGCTGCTGGAGTGGTTGGGCGACGAACACTACAAGGGAGCAGTCCTCTACGCCGCCGGTAAAATGAACTGGAACCACGAACAGCAGGGCAAGGGAACCTTCGCCGACCGACAGATGCGGGCACGAATCATCTCACGCTTCAATTCATGGGTGGATCAGCTTTCGACACGGCTTATTCAGTACGAGAGAGGGCCACGCGACGCCGCATCAGTAGCAAGATGGCGATCCGATCTAAAACTTTTCAAACAGGATCCCGTACGGAACGACTAGGCAGCATGAAGCAGATGAGGCTCCGGTACGCCGGAGTGTGCAGAGACTGCCGTGCCTCTCTTCCGGCCGGGGCTGAAGCCATCTACGCCACCGAGACGAAGACCATCCGTTGCTTGGAGTGTGCCACCGAGGCTATGGAAACCAGGTCCCCAGATCTGGAACCGCCTGATGACGATTCATTGTCCGATGCACCCGGAGTACCCGGGTCTTCCGCCCGGCGCGAATACGAACGCCGCCAGGCGAAGGACGAAGAAAAGCTTCGAGAGAAGTGGGGTCGCTTCAGTGGCCTCGCAGGGGCCCTCTCGGGCGAGCGGCAGCACACCAAGTCCTGGGATCGAGGCGCGATCGGTGAGGAACGTCTCGGCGCTCGGCTTAACGCCTTGGCCACCGATGGCCTGGCTGTCCTCCACGACCGACGCATCCCCGGGTCGAAGGCCAACATCGACCATATCGCTATCACTCCGGCTGGAATCTGGGTGATTGACGCTAAGCGGTACAAGGGACGGCCGGAGTTGAAGATAGAGGGTGGCATCCTTCGTCCCCGAGTCGAGAAACTCCTAGTTGGCCGACGTGATTGCACGAAACTGGTCGACGGGGTGCTCAAACAGGTCGAGGTCGTGCGATCCCTGTTTGGCGACGTTCCGATCACCGGGGCGTTGTGCTTCATCGAAGCAGATTGGCCCCTAATTGGAGGGTCGTTCTCGACTCGGGGCGTTCATGTGCTCTGGCCGAAACGCTTAGTCAAAGTGCTCACAGAGCAGACAGCCGGCGGGTTTGATGTGGCAAGGATGCGTCAGTCGGTAGCCTCGCGGTTCAAACCTGCGTGAAGTTTAGGTGCCAAGCTCCGAAGCTGTTTGGGGAGCACGCACGGGGATCCTTATTCGGACGTTGTTGGCCACCTGAACAGGTGTCTGTTTGAGCAAGAAGTCTGGACAGCTCGGCCTGGTTCACGGCGCCACTGAAAAGGGCCGGGGAACTGGTGCCGATAGTCTGTTTTCATGGAAGTGTCACAGCCTGAGCCTCGAGATGCGGACTTAGTTGATCTCTTGAATGCTCGTGACGGCATCGGAACCCTGGTGGATGTACAGAACGGGCCTACTTTCACAGTTTTCAACATTGCTTGGGGATACGACCTCGGCGACGAATTCGCGCATATAACAACTAATGCGAGCCCGTTCGTGGCTGGTCTACCGATCGATTTCTTCTTTACGGACCGCGTCACCCAAGTCCGGGACGCCTCGACGGGGATGGTCCTATACTCACGTCGTTGAAAAATGCACACCGGGCATGGCGGGCAGCGCAAAACGCTGTCGCGCAGGTGCCCGGCAGGGGATCCCCTTGCGGGCTATCCCATGCGCCAAATAGCGCTGTGAAAACACCGCCATTTACCGCTGTAAGTCACATTTACGCGCCCCCGAACTGATGGGGGAGTGTTCCGCGAGAACCTCCCTGTTCTGAGGAAGTGGGACTGTTGACTGGTGGCGTTGAGGCCCACTTCCCCCGGACGTCCTGGTTCCAAGTAATGAGGTCGGGTCTGCGTGTTCAGCGTCAGCTGAGCTGTGAGAGCAGGCGACGCTCGACACGTTCCATGACGCCCAGGAATGTAGTTTCGTCGGCGTAGGCGCGGGTAATGATGAGTCCGCCTTGGATCACGGCAACCGCGTCCAGCGCGTTCTCGTGGGCATCCTCAAGGTCAAGTCCTCCGCGGTGCAGCAGCACGGCCAGCGCCTCGACCCAGTCTGCGAAGTATGTCTTGACCTCGCCGGCGAACGTTTCCTTCTCCTCGCCGAGTGTCATTGCGGCGAAGAGGCAGACATTCTCGCGGGAGACGAAGTAGTCAGAGACTGCCTTCGTCATCGCTGAGACTGCGTCAGCTGCGTCAGTTGCTGAACGGAGCGGCGCGAAAACCTCATCCTCGAACCAGTCGCTCACTTGGTCAAGCACGGCCCTGGCCATGTCGGTCTTCCCGTCCGGGAAGAAGTGGTACAAACTGCCGCGACCGATGCCGGCCTCCTGCTGGATCACGGAAAGGGAGCTGCTCTCGTACCCTCGCCGACGGAAAACGCCGGCGAGGGCGTGGACGGCGTCCGATCGTTCGAGAAGGGTGCGTGGCATTACAGTCCGAGTTCGCTCAAGCCGGGGTGATCCGCCGGGCGGGGGCCGGAGGTATCCCAGAAGAACTTACGTTCGGCCTCGTCGATGGCGAGGTCGTTGATACTCGCGTGGCGATGCGTCATGAGTCCTTCCTTGTCGAAGTGCCAGTTCTCGTTGCCGTAAGCGCGGAACCACTGGCCCGCTGCGTCATGGTACTCGTAGGCGAAGCGAACAGCAATGACGTCATCGGTGTAGGCCCACAATTCCTTGATGAGCCGGTAGTCGAGCTCCCGTTCCCACTTGTCGGCGAGAAACTCGACAATGGCGGCGCGACCCTGAACAAACGTCGAGCGATTGCGCCACCAGCTGTTCTCGCTGTACGCGAGGGAGATGCGCTCGGGGTCACGAGTGTTCCAGCCGTCCTCGGCTGCACGCACCTTCTGAATGGCGGTCGCTTCGGTGTACGGGGGGAAGGGGGGACGAGACATTATGGACTCCTTCATCATTAGGCTGTACCGAATAGTACAAGTTGTACTAAACGGTACAGCTTTTGAACGGTCGCCGTCAACCCGATTCTTGGCGTTCTAGATGTGGTGGGCTTGTGCGACGCGGGACAGGATGTCAGTCTTGGGACCGGCTATCGGACAGTGGTGAACTCGCTCGCAAGGCGACGCCGAAGGTAGTCCGCCTGCGGCTCGTCGCGCATTGGCATAGCCACATGCCGGCCGTCGAAGGGCCCCAAGCGCATCCTTTAGCGCTTGGTCATCGCCAACCTTCACCCAGTCGATCCGAACAACGTAGTCCGTTCCGATCTGGAGAAATCCCGCATCGGACGCACGATCCACGAAGGTTGACAGGCGGATTCCGTTGCTCGGGTCGATCCTGATCCCTGGTGCCTTACTCCACGGCACGATGTGCGATGCGACTAAGAACTCTCGCGTCGAGATGCCTGTGATCGCGCAGTGCCCGCTGTAATTGCTCTTGACCGTTTCGGCGAATGCTCGTTGCGCGCTGTCGGCCTTGCACGCGCCCGCCACTCAATCCGTACCGTTCACACGTCCACTGTGAAAGAAGCTTTGCTCTTCGAGCTGGCCCCCGCCGTTATCTGCCCATCACTGGCGGGCGTGGGCGAGGATGGAAGCGGCTGTGGACTCGGGGTCCGGCGTGGAGATCAGCCAGGTGCGGCTGGGGGTCTCCAAGACGATGGCCGGACCGCCGACCAGCAGCCCCCACGTTCGCTGGCCCAAGTACCGGACGCCGAAACCTTCGATCATGGAACTGGATGGCGCAGGGGAGGCATCAACGATGTCCTCCAGCGGGATCGTCTTGGAGTAGAACGGACGGCATCTGACCGCTAGGTTCTGCTCTGAGGCTTCAATGGTCACCCTGATGCGGAGTACCGAAATTGTCAGGAGCCCAATGACCGCAACCAGCGCTGCGCTCATCAGCAGAACTCCGCTGGGAATGGCCGTTGCAATGATGAAGAAACAGAGCAGGCCCACCACACTAGCGATGACCTTCTGAGGGCCGCGACTGATCCGGGCCTCTGAGATCACTGGTGACTCCCATGGGAGTGTCTGCCAAGTGTACGCATGGGGCGAGCCTACTTGTCGTGGGATGGGGAACTGGTCAAGTGGTCGCGTGGCCAGAGTGTGACAGGCTCCCCTAGTTGGGTAAGCGGGCGGGGTATGCGGCCGAGATGACCCGGTTCAGCTGGGCCAGGACGTTGCCGGGCTCGCCGTTGGCGTCCACCTCAACAAAGTTTTCATACTCAGGTAGAGAACGGTAAGCATCCCGGAATGCCCGGAGATCCGCCTCTGTCTCCTGATCCGTGCCACGTGCCATGACCCGCGCGTGGGCAACGGTGGGGTCTGTGTCGAAGTGGACGTGCAGGTCGGCTGCTGGAAGCTTCTCCAGCAGCCACGGAAGCAGCGTGCCGCGCGCCAAGCCGTTGGCCTCGCGTAACGCCAGTTGGCAGTGGAGGTGGCGGTCCATCACCACCAGACCATCAAACCGCCGGGCCCGTGCATGGTTGACCAGCACGTTGAACAATCGAACGCCGGTTTCAATGACGTCCAATGCGCGTGGAGGCACTGTCCATCCAAACCGCTCGGGCAACAGCGACATCCTCCGGCGGGCAGCGTGATTACTGAGCAGCAGGGCGCTTCGTCCTTCAGCGCGAGCCGAATCGACCAAGGCGCGGGCCGCCGTCGTTTTACCTGAGCCGTCAATTCCCGTCAGAACAATGAGCATGAGCCCTCCCTTCGTCTTCTGTGCAACTCGTTCTCTGTACAACGCGGGGAGGGCGTCACTTGTGCCGCTTGAGGTGCAGATCACATGTGAGCAGGCTTAGTCCACAGGCCGCCACATGAATTCGGGCTGCTCACGGTTCAGGAATGCGCTGATACCAATCCTCATATCCGGGCTGTCCGGCATGGCAGCCCAAGCGCCAGCCCATTCCTGATCAACATCCGATGGGGCAGCGTCCATCAGTCTTTTCATGGAATGCATGGAGAATCGGGAGCGGCTCCGAAGGGTGCTGACAAGTGCCGCGCACTTCTCCTCAAAAGATTCTGAAGGCACGACGTCGGCCACCAGCCCCAGCGCCCGGGCCTCGGTTGCGCTGAACGTCAGTCCGGTGAGGAGGATGTACTTGGCGTTGGCGTGTCCCACAAGCCGGACGAGCCGTTCGATGCCCGGGCGGGGGTAAATGATCCCGATCTTGGCCGGAGTCAGCCCGATCACCGCACGTTCGTTGGCAATGATGAAGTCGCAGGCTGAGGCGATCTGCCAGCCGCCGCCCATGCAGGCACCATCCACCAAAGCAACGGAAGGCTTGGACAGGGAAGCGATGGCGGAATCGGCCCCACTGAGATGATCCACGGAGGTGCCGTCCGGTTGGGGGTCCACCAGCACAGAAGAGAGTTCGCTGATGGAGGCCCCGGCGCAGAACGTGTCCCCGGCGCCTCTCAGCACCACCAGGTCAACGTCCGGATCGGCGTCCAGACGCGGCATCAGCTCCTGGATCTCCAAGCACATATCCCGGGTCAGGGCGTTCCGCTGTGCCAGGTTGCTGATCTCCACGGTGGCCACGCCGCCAGTGATCGAGACGGCCATACGGCCTGCCCTGACGTCAGAAACTGTGGTCATCGCTGTGCTCCAGTCTTTGCCGGCCCGCACACAATACGGCCCTCGCGCTCAAGCCGGGTGACGTCGTCGTGCGTCATTCCAAACTCCATCAGTACATCCGCGGTGTCCTCGCCCAGAAGCGGTGGGGGCGAGAGGATCTCGCTGGCCTCGCCATCCAGGCTCAGGGGGCCGCGGAGCAGGGGGAGCTCGGAGCCGTCGCGGCGCTCGCGGCGCTGCACGAGCCCCAAAGCCGCGACCTGTTCCGAGGCGAGGGCCTGCGTGTAGTCATAAATAGGGCCGCAAGGAATGCCGGCCTGGCTGATCAGCGGAACCCACTCGGCGGCGGATTTGGCCGCCAATGCAGTTTCAATCATTTCGGTCAGCTGATCGCGGTTAACTGACCGGTCCGCTCCGGTGATGAACCGGGGATCTTCCACAGCAGACAGAACACCGAGCAAGCCGCAGAACGCCCGCCATTGTTTGTCGCTTCCCACGGCAATATTGATGGACTCCGTGGCCGTGCCGAACATTCCATAGGGGGCGATCACGGGGTGGTTGTTGCCCTGCGGCGTGGGTGCTTCGCCGAGGCTAAGGGCCTTCTGCCCTTGGAAAGCGGAGAGATTCAGTGCGGTTTCCAGCAGGGAGGTTGACACTCGGCTGGGGCGCTCGCCGTTCCGGGCTCCGAGGAGTGAAGCTACGATTCCAAACGCGCAGATCATTCCCGAGGTGATGTCCACAATAGGCACCCCCACGCGATAGGCGGAGCCTGGTCCGGGGCCGGTGACGGACATCAGGCCGGACATTCCTTGGATGACCTGGTCCAGCCCGGCGTCGTCTTTGAGGGGGCCGGTGTTTCCGAATCCGGTCACGGAGCCCACTACGAGCCCGGGGTTCAACTCATCAAGCCGGGCAGGAGTGAAACCCATTTTCTCCAGCGTGCCGGGCTTGAAGTTCTCCACCAGGACGTCCGCGTCGGCGATCAAGCCCGAGAGGATCTCTCGACCTTCGTCTGAATAGAAGTCCAAGCACACGGACACTTTGTTCCGGTTGACGGAGTCGAAGTAAAGGCTGTGACCGTCCTGGAACGGGGGCCACTGCCGGGCAGTGTCACCCCCGTTGACGCTTTCCACCTTGATGATCCTGGCGCCCATGTCGGCCAGGAGTGCGGTGCAATAAGGGCCAGCGAGTGCTCGGCTGAGGTCGATCACGGTGATCCCGCGGAGTGGTTTGAGCATGGTGGGCACCTTTCGTGCGTTGAAAAGACTTGGAGCCGGTGGGTAGTGCCAAAGGTCGTTCTCCAATCAAACTTCGTCGGTTCACTGGATGAACCGTTGGTTCATTTTGGGAAGTCGCCTGTAATGTAGGGCACTGAGGGAAGTCGGTCAAGCGGGAGTGTGGATGAGTACGCAGAGCGTGGTCACGGCGATTCGTGTGTTGGAAGCGGTCTCGGACAACCAGCCGGCGGGCCTGTCCGAGCTAAGCCGCGAGGTGGATGTCCCCAAGGCCACCGTGCTCCGCATGCTGAGGACGCTGGCCGAGCTGGGCTGGGTTGCGCAGTCAGAAGCGCAGGCCGGTAAATGGGTGCTGACCAACCACGCCTTTGCTGTGGCGAGCCGCGGAAGCAGTGGTTCGGTCATTCGTGACGCCGCCATGGGACCGCTGAACGCGCTTCAACTGGACACCACCGAGACCGTTCACTTAGCCGTGCCGGACCGCGGATACATGCTGATCATCGAGCGCCTCGACACCCCGCACGTTCTCCGGGCGTTCCTGCCCCTGGGTTCGCGGCTTCCCATGCACGCGTCCTCCACAGGAATGGCGTACTTGTCCGCGGCCGATGAAGCTTTTGTGGATGGCTACCTCGCCGGTCCGCTGGAGGCTTTGACGCCGCAGACGGTGGTTGATCCCGTCCAGCTCCGGACGATGATCGTTGACACCAGGGCACGCGGGTACTCCATCAATGAGCAGGGCCTCAGTACTGGAATCACCTCGATCGGCGTCCCGCTGCTGGGGCCGGGCGGCGTGGCGGCCGGTTCCATCTCCATTTCCGGACCGTCCAGCAGAATCGTGCCGGCCAAGTATCAGGAGTACGGCGAGGCGGCCGCGGGAACTGCTTTGGAGATCAGCCGTGCCTTGGGGGCGTTCTCCACAAAGGGATACTAAGTTTCCTGTCCGAATACTTCGTTCCGGCGTAATGCGCGCCTATCATGATGCTATGTACGTACCCCTTCACGGGCAAAGGGTCCGTTTGAACTAATTCCGTGGGGGTACGTAAGCGAAATAGGGAAGAAATTCCCTGATCGGTGCCCGTTGGCATGGGTGGCGCTTCAGTAATGAAGTACCAGCGGACGCCTTCCTGAATAGACAACAGTTATTGAAAGGGATGCGTAGCTCAATGAACACTCTCTTAATAATCGCCGGTGTTATCGCGATCATCTTGCTCTTGGTAGGCGGCTTCAACCAGGCCCTCAGCTTCCTGCTGTGGGTGGGAATCATCCTGCTGGTGCTGGCCCTGATCGGCTGGGTGGTGGGCCGGGGCCGGTCGCGCGTATGACGACAGACCCCAGTGAAGTTGCCGGTTTCACCCAGGTTCGCGATGGGACCACAACCCCGGGAAATCCCATTCCCAGGGACCCGATAGTGGCGCAATCCACCAGCAAAGTACCGGCCGGTGACGCCTCGTCGGAAAGTCCCAGCGACGCCGTCGACGCCGGAGCCAGCGAATCTGCCAGTCCGCCCGGCCCGGCAGAAGAGAAGGACGAGAAGGCCGCGGACTCGCGCGGTCTGACTACCGAAACCAATCCCGCGGATTGATGGCGCCAGCGCGGCTGCGAACAGGAGATATCCAGTCCGCAGCCGCGCTGTGTCGTTCCACGGAAAAAACCGGGGTTGCCGTTAATTGCCGGGAGCTGTCTTTAGTGATGGGGAAATAAATGCGAATCGGTTCAATCATCGGGCTGTTCGTGGTGGTGTGGCTCATTATTGGGGCCGTTGCAGCCGGGCAGCGGGGATATTTCACTTCGCCGCCCGCGCAGTGCTCACAGTTCGCCACCATAGCGTTGAATATTGTTGCCGGCCCACTGAATTACACGGGCTTGGATCCTCAGGGTGGCTGTGAGATTCCGCAGCCGTCCTAACTAGCTCGCGACGGCTACCCAAGCTGTGCCCTCACATGGCGCGTCGATGGCACTCGCCGTGATGACCTACGGGTTCATGGTGGAAGCCTAGACCCCCGAATGGCCTTTTACTAAGTTTGCTGACTATTATCGTCAAAGGCATGGACATGCCACCAAGGAGCCTTATAGGTTCGAAGTGTTCCATAAACACGTTCCACCGCTCAGGGAAAGGACAGTTCACATGGACAAGCAGAACGCCACGCCGGAAGAGGAAGTGGGAGGCTACGGCACTCCCACCGCGGAGCAGGAAGCCGGCGGAGGCCAGGCGCAACCGCGCGTTGAAGAAGACATCGAGGAGGCTTCCCTCGGAGAGGGAACAGGCGCGCCAAACCTCAGCCACCTGAATCCGGAGGATTCAGACAGTGCAGGCGAGCCCGGTGCCGGCCGATTCGGCGGAACCGAAGAGCAGGCCCACGCCGAGCAGTCCTCCCTGCCCGACGGCAACGACGACAGCCTGCCGGACGGCAGCGGCAATGACCTTCCCCAGGAAGAGTCTCCCAACGACGATGACGACGAAAGTTTCGACGCCGGCTAAGAGCTTTGGCTGGCGCGCTCTAGACAGGCGCGCCACTGGTTAAGCAGCCAGCTGGCTGGCGCGCCACCAGCAGTACAGCATGAGCACCCGCGGCGAAACCGAAGGAGCAACCCTATGGCTACGGTCAATAAGTCAATCGAAGTAGATGTCCCCGTAACTGTCGCCTACAACCAGTGGACGCAATTCGAGGCATTTCCCCAGTTCATGAATGGGGTGGAGTCCGTAGAACAAATCGACGAGACGGGCCTGCACTTTTCAACCAATGTGGGCGGAGTGAAGCGCGAGTACAACGCGCAAATCGTCGAGCAGGTCCCGGACTCCCTGGTGAGTTGGGCCAGCGTTGACGGTCCCCGCAACGGCGGCACTGTAAGCTTCGAGCCCCTCGACTCCGGACGGACGCGGGTGAACGTTGAGATTGTGTGGGAGCCCGAGGGCCTCGCTGAAAAAGCGGGCTCAGCGCTCGGTGTGGACAGCCTGCGGGTTGGCGCTGATCTTGACAAGTTCAAGAAATTCATCGAAGCCCAAGGGCATGAAACCGGTGCTTGGCGTGGCACAGTGTCCGGCGGAGATGTTGATGACACGGGTGAGACACCAGGCGGCCGCGCGCCGGGTCTCTAGCGCCAAGCTACGGACTGGCTCACACTGGATACAGCACCAATAGATTGCTCCAACGGGGGCCGGCCACGTCAACGGGCCGGCCCTCGTGGCACCCCCGGAAGACAGGATTTCCGCCATCATGGCAACCACCGGCACCGTGGAAGTTGAACAGAAATTCGACGCCGATGCGACCACGCCGCTGCCGGCCTTGGATCAGCTGGATGGCATCGGAAAAGTGGGTGAACCGACGAGCCATAGCCTGGAAGCCATCTACTTTGACACCCAGCACTTGGCCCTCGCGGCACGGGGCATCACGTTGCGCCGCCGCACCGGTGGACCTGACGCCGGATGGCATCTGAAGCTCCCGCACAGCGCCGGCAAGAGAATAGAGATCCAGGCCCCGCTGGGCACCGCGGATACGGTCCCGGTAGAACTCATGGACCGCGTGCTCGCCTACACGCGGGGACATGCAGTGGCTCCAGTCGCAGCGCTGACCACGGAACGCACCAGTTACCCCTTGTATGGCAAGGATGGCCGCCGCATGGCCGATTTCGTAGATGATCACGTTCGCGCAGAGGCGATGTTTGGGGAACCACGTGAACTTCAATGGCGTGAGTGGGAGGTGGAACTGGCATCGGATGTAGCCGACCACGCTCTGCTGGGCACACTAACGAAGCAACTTGCCGACGCCGGCGCTAAGCCGAGCCAGCGTACTTCCAAGCTGGCCGCCGCCTTGGGCGACGCATGGCCCGCCTCGCGGCGGACGGAACGCGACGAGCCCAGCGGCAAGGACCCAGCGGCGGTTCCCGTACTCACTTATCTGGACGAACAAGTGGCCGAGATGCTCCTCCAGGATTCACATGTCCGCCTTGCCCGCGACGATTCGGTCCATCAAATGCGGTCCCAGATCCGCCGGATCCGGGCCGTGTTGCATGGTTTTAGTGCGCTCTTCGAGCCGACAGCTGTGAAGGATCTGGAACGGGAGCTGAAATCGCTCGCACGGATCCTGGGCCGTTACCGCGACGTTGAGGTTCTGCACGAACGCCTGAAGGTCAGCCTTGAGGAACTGCCGGGGAAGCTGGTACTCGGTCAGCTCGGGGATGAGCTTGAAGAACGCATGGCCCTGAGGGCCAACAATGCGATGTCTGCCGTGAGGAATCGGCTGAACAGCCCCCGCTACTTCACGTTGCTGGACAATCTGGAAGCTTTCCTGAAGGATCCCCCGCTGACTCCAAAGGGGTCAGCGCCAGCGAGGAAAACCACGGCAAAGCTCGTCAACAAGGCCGGCGAAAGGCTCCGCAAACGCCACAACGCAGCGGTGGCTACCGCCGTCGGGCCTGAACATGACAAGGCCTTCCACGAAGTCCGGAAGGCCGCCAAAAAGCTGCGCTTTGCCGCAGCGGCTGTGGAATCCGTCCACGGCAAGAGTGCGGTGAAGCTGGGAGATGCGGCCCACAGGGTTCAATCCATCCTTGGCGACCACCAAGACAGTGTCATGGCCCGTGAAGAACTGCTGAAGCTGGGTTCCGCGCCAGGCATCAGCAACGGTGCCTTCACGTATGGAGTGCTCCATGCCATGGAAAGCACCGCCGCTGATGCGACGCTGGAAAAGTACCTGCGCAAGGGCAAGAAGGCGCGGCACCTTCGCCTCAAGAAGTAGTGACTTACTTCTTGAGGAACGCCAGCAGGGCCTCGTTGATCTCTGCCCCGTGCGTCCATAGCAGGCCGTGCGGTGCTCCTTCAATCTCCAAGTACTCTGCGCTGGGCAAGGCGTCCTTGAATCGCCGTCCAGTGACGTCGATGGGCAGGATGTTGTCCGCCGTGCCGTGAACAATCAGGGCCGGGACGTCGATCTTGGGGATGTCGGCACGGAAGTCTGTGAGCCAGGTGGGCTGGGCAGCAACTGAGGCGAACGCTCCGGATTTGCTGGCCAGGTTCCAGCTGGCATCCACGGATTCCTGACTGAGGCGATCCGTTCCCAAGAAGGTGTCGCTGTTGTAGAAGTTCTTGAAGAAATCGGTGAAGAAGGCGTAGCGGTCAGCTTTGACGGCGGCGGCGAGGCCATCGAAGACGTCCTGCGGGACGCCGTCAGGGTTATCGTCGGTCTTCAGGAGGAACGGCTCCAACGAACCGAGGAACACAGCCTTGGCAACGCGGGCCGAACCGTACGTGCTGATGTAGCGCGCAACTTCGCCGGTGCCCATGGAGAAGCCCACCAAGACGGCATCGTTCAGGTCCAGCGTGTCCAACACGGTTTTCAGATCTGCTGCGAAGGTGTCGTAGTCGTAGCCCTCGGTGGGCTGGCTGGACTTGCCGAACCCGCGGCGATCGTAGGTGATGACGCGGTAACCGGCGTCGAGCAGCGCGGCTGTCTGCTTCTCCCAGGAAGAACCGTCCAACGGGTAGCCGTGAATCAGGACCACCGCCTGCCCGGTCCCATGGTCCTCGTAATAAAGCTCGATCTCGGTGCTGTTTTCGTTTCCGACGGTGATGTAAGCCAAAACTCAAGTCCCTTCGATGCGGTTCAACACGAACGTTTCCAGCCTACTGTCCTGCTGCGACGCCGGCACGGGTTCAGAGGTTGGTCATCCGCTCTCCAGCGTCGTTGTAGCGGCCGCCCTCCACGGTGATTTTCGCGGCGGCCGCCTCGATCTCGTCCAGTTCAGCAGGTGAAAGTTCGACGTCGGCCGCTGCCAGGTTCTCTTCGAGGCGGTGCAGTTTCCGTGTGCCGGGAATCGGCACGATCCACGGCTTCTGTGCCAGCAGCCATGCCAAGGCGATCTGGCCCGGCGTCGCGCCTTTTCGTTCAGCGATTCCGGCGAGGAGGTCCACCACGGCCTGATTGTTCTGCATGGCCTCGGGCGTGAACCGAGGGATGGTACTGCGGATGTCGTTGCCGGATTCGAAGCTGGTGGAAGCGTTGATGGTGCCGGTCAGGAAGCCTTTGCCCAGCGGGCTGAAGGGAACGAACCCGATTCCAAGTTCTTCGCACACGTCCAGGACTTCTTCTTCGGGGCGGCGCCACCACAAGGAGTACTCGCTCTGAACCGCAGCCACGGGGAGGACTGCGTGGGCTCGCCGGATGGTCCCTGCGGCTGCCTCCGACATACCGAAGTGCTTCACCTTTCCGGCGTCTACCAATTCCTTGACGGCACCTGCCACGTCCTCGATGGGCACCTCCGGATCGACGCGGTGCTGGTAGTAGAGGTCCAGGGCGTCCACTCCGAGCCGACGCAGGGATCCCTCAACTACTTCTTTGATGATCTCGGGCCGGCTGGTGACCTTGCCGCTTGGCTTCCGCTCAGCGGGGTCAATGTCCCAGCCGAACTTGGTGGCGATGACCACCTGATCCTTGAACGGTGCCAAGGCTTCGCCAACAAGTTCCTCATTGGCATAGGGGCCGTAGATCTCGGCGGTATCGAAGAATGTCACGCCGCGCTCCACGCCTGTGCGGATGAGGGAGATCATTTCGTCGCGATCCGGCCGTTCGCTGTATCCGCCGCTCATGCTCATGCATCCCATGCCAATCGCGGAAACCTCCAGGCCGTTGGTGCCGAGTGTGCGCTTCTCCATGGTTGTTCTCCTCTGCTGTACGGGCTGATGACTACTTCGACGTTATGGGGCCGGACCAGTGTGAGGGAGTCCCTGACATTACCCCTCACATCTCTCTAGTTGCCCACAGCAACCAGACGTAAACTGGCCTTCGGTTCAACGATTTCTGCTGGGAGTTCCCATGCTGTGGAAGGTACTTGTTCGGTTTCTGCGGCCGCATCAGCGGCTGCTGATCGCCGTCGTCGTCTTCCAGTTGGCGCAGTCCATTGCGTCCCTGTACCTTCCGACGCTGAACGCCGACATCATCGATAACGGCGTCGCCACCGGGGACACGGACTACATTCTGCGCATGGGTGGGCTCATGCTGCTCATTACCCTGGTGCAGATCGCGTGTGCGGTGGTGGCCGTGTATTTCGGTGCGAAGGCGGCCATGGGGATGGGCCGGGATCTTCGTGACGCGATTTTCAGCAGGGTGGGGGAGTTCTCCGAGCAGGAGGTCACCAAATTCGGGGCGCCGTCCTTGATCACGCGCTCCACCAATGACGTCCAGCAGGTGCAACAACTGGTGCTCATGTCCTGCACGCTCATGGTGGCGGCACCCATGCTCAGCATTGGCGGCGTGATCATGGCCGTGCGGCAGGACGCCCAACTCTCCTGGCTGATCGCCGTCTGCGTGCCGGTGCTGCTGGTGGCGGTCGGGTTGATCGTGACGCGGATGGTGCCGCTCTTCCGCAAGATGCAGGTCCGGATCGACGCCGTGAACCGGGTCCTCCGTGAGCAGCTCACCGGTATCCGTGTGGTGCGGGCCTTCGTCCGCGAGGACATGGAAGCCGCCCGTTTTGCCACAGCGAACGACGACGTCACTGACGTTGCGCTGCGGGCCGGCCGTCTGATGGCTCTCATGTTCCCTGTGGTCATGTTGGTGATGAACGTTTCCTCCGTGGCGGTGATCTGGTTCGGGTCCTTCCGGATTGAGGACGGCTCCATGCAGGTGGGCACCCTGATCGCGTTCCTGAGTTACCTCATGCAGATCCTGATGTCCGTCATGATGGCCACGTTCATGGCCGTGATGATCCCGCGCGCGTCCGTTTCGGCCGACCGGATCGGCGAGGTGCTGGACACCGCATCAAGTGTCCAGCCGCCGTCGAACCCTGTCACCGGCGGTATCCGCCGGGGAGAACTGGAGATGCTCGACGTCGGATTCGCCTACCCGGGTGCCGAGCAGCCGGTGCTGAGCGGGCTTTCTTTCACCGCCCGAGCGGGGGAGACCACAGCGATCATCGGTAGCACCGGCGCCGGCAAAACCACGCTCGTGAACCTCATGCCTCGGCTGTTCGACGCCACGTCCGGTTCCGTGCTAATGGACGGCGTGGACGTCCGAGAGCTGCACCCGGACCTGCTCTGGGGCCACATCGGGCTGGTGCCGCAGCGGCCCTACCTGTTCTCCGGAACGGTCCGCAGCAACCTTCACTACGGCAAACCCGATGCCACTGAGGACGAGCTGTGGCAGGCGCTGTCCGTAGCCCAGGCCCGGGATTTTGTGGAGGAGATGGAAGGTGGCCTGGATGCGGTCATTTCACAAGGCGGCACCAACGTTTCCGGCGGCCAACGGCAGCGGCTCGCGATCGCCCGGGCGCTGGTGAAACAGCCGGAGCTCTACATCTTTGACGACTCCTTCTCATCCTTGGACACCGCCACCGATGCCCGGCTCCGGCAGGCCCTCAAACGCCACACCAACGGCGCCACGCTGGTGATCGTGGCGCAACGCGTCTCCAGCATCGCGGACGCGGACCAGATCCTGGTGCTCGACGACGGCAGGATAGTTGGGCGCGGAACGCACCATGAGTTACTGGAGACCTCCGAAACCTACCGGGAAATCGTGTCCTCCCAGCTCGCGGCGGAGGAGGCGGCATGAGCGCCGTATCAGCCGGACCACGCGGTCCTCAACGGCCAGCCATGGGACCGGGCCGCGGTGGACCGTTTGCGGGGATGAACGTCCCGGCTGAGAAAGCCTCGAACTTCAGTGCCTCTGCCCGGCGGCTGCTGGGGACGCTCCGGCCGGAACGTCTTTGGTTGATTCTGGTGTTGGTCTTTGCCGTGGTCAGTGTTGCCCTGTCCGTCATCGGGCCAAGGCTGCTGGGCGAAGGCACCAACCTGAACTTCGCCGGCGTCGTCTCAAAACAGCTTCCCGCAGGCGCCTCCAAAGCCGATGTGATCGCGGGATTGCGTGCTTCAGGTGATGACAGCAAGGCCGACATGCTGAGCGCCATGACCCTCACTCCCGGCGTCGGAATCGACTTCACCGCGCTGGCCTCTGTGCTGTTGTGGGCGCTGGCGCTCTATGTCCTAGCCTCAGCGTTCGGTTGGATGCAGGCGTACGTGCTCAACGGCGTCGTACAGCGGACCGTGTACCGCCTCCGCGAGCGGATCGAAGCGAAAATCCATCGGCTGCCCCTGCGCTATTTCGACTCCATCCAGCGCGGTGAACTGCTCAGCAGGGTGACCAATGACGTGGACAACATCTCCCAAAGCCTGCAGCAATCCATCAGCCAGGTGGTCTCCTCCCTGCTGACCGTGCTGGGTGTGCTGGTGATGATGTTCCTGCTCTCGCCGCTGCTGGCCCTGATTGCCTTGGTGACCATTCCGTTGACGCTGGGGACCACGCTGCTGATCGCCAAACGCTCGCAGAAACTGTTCGTGGCGCAGTGGAAGAACACCGGTGAGCTCAACGGCCAAATTGAGGAAACGTACACCGGGCACGCTTTGGTGAAGGTGTTCGGGCGGCAGAACGAGGTTCAGGAGAAATTCCGGGCGAAGAACGGTGAGCTGTATCAGGCGAGCTTCGGCGCGCAGTTCGTGAGTGGCTTGATCATGCCGGCCATGACGTTCATCGGGAACCTGGTTTATGTGGGGATTGCCGTGGTGGGCGGCCTGCAGGTGGCGTCCGGCTCCATGCAATTGGGCGACGTCCAGGCTTTCATCCAGTACTCGCGGCAGTTCACCATGCCACTGGCTCAACTCGGATCGATGGCCAACATGCTGCAATCCGGCGTTGCCTCAGCCGAGCGGGTGTTCGATCTGCTGGATGAGGAGGAAGAATCCGTTGAGCCCGCTCCCATTCCTCAGTCCGGTCCTTCGCGGGGGCGTTTGGTGTTCGAGAACGTATCCTTCAGGTACTCGCCGGACATGCCGCTCATCACAGACCTCAGCTTGGTTGCCGAGCCGGGACAGAGCATCGCCATAGTAGGGCCAACCGGTGCAGGTAAAACCACCCTGGTGAACCTCATGATGCGGTTCTACGAGTTGGACTCAGGGCGCATCACCCTCGACGGCGTGGACATCGCCTCGCTCTCGCGGCAGGGACTGCGCTCACGGATGGGGATGGTCCTCCAAGACACCTGGCTGTTCGGGGGGACCATCCGCGACAACATCGCGTATGGCCGGCCCACTGCCTCGGAAGCCGAGATGATGGAGGCTGCGCAGGCCACGTACGTGGACCGGTTCGTGAAGTCGCTGCCCGAGGGCTACGACACGCTGCTGGACGATGAAGGCGGCAACGTTTCTGCCGGCGAGAAACAGCTGCTCACCATTGCCAGGGCCTTCCTGTCCCGACCCTCGGTATTGATCCTGGATGAAGCCACCAGCTCCGTGGATACCCGGACCGAGGTGTTGGTGCAGAAAGCCATGAACGCTCTGAGGTCCGACCGGACGAGCTTTGTGATCGCCCACCGGCTCTCCACCATCCGGGACGCCGATCTCATCCTGGTAATGGAAGCCGGCCAGATCGTGGAACAGGGGACACACCCGGAGCTGCTTGCTGAGGGTGGGGCGTACGCCCGGCTGTACGAGGCGCAGTTCGCGGCGCCCGCGGCATTGGAGCCCTAGACCTTCAGGCGCGTTGCTTCTGGCCCATCTTTCGACGCCGATGGCTGGATTTGCAACTGCGGCAGGTCGATTTTGGGGTGCCGAGGACTCTCCAGCGCTCTTCGCCGTCAGGAACACCTACATAGTGATGCCCTCGCGCGCGGCGAGGGCTTGCTGGTGGCGGTAAAGAGTCGCACGGCTCCAGCCCACGAGGCGGGCCGGTCCTCCGCAGTGCGTCCCTTCGCCCGGGCATCCTGCGCGATCGCGAGCTTGTCCGCAATGACAAGCGGATCCGTCAGCGGCCGGCCAAAGCGTGTTCGGTTCTGCCCGGCAGCGGCGATGCCGGCATTTACACGCTCGACGATCAGCTCGCGCTCATATTCTGCCAACGTGGCGAGCATGTTCAGCATCAGCCGACCCGTCGAGGTTGCCGGGTCTATGCCGTCTGAGATGGATCGGACCTGGACGCCGCGTTCTCTCAGCAGGTTGACGCCGACGCGGGTTTTGCTATCGCCAGCTGCTCGCAAGGGGCCAGGCCAGATAGGCTCTGCTGCGGCGCCAGAGTGCGAAGATCACCGCCATTAGGCCTGCCAGTGGTGCAAGAACAACCACGTCGTGTACTAAAGGTACGTGGGCCGGAAGGCCGCCGATCTCCCACATGCAGAGGCTCTTAGAACTGACGGACCAGGTGCCCGTAGGGACATCTCTACTTGGTCGCTGCGCCAAGGTCGGCGAGTGCCTTCCGGAGGCGGCTACCGGCGTCGTCGGCGATTTCCTTGACGGCAGGAGCAGCGCTGAGCTGGACCATGGTCTGCGGGTCGATCGCCTCGATGGTGGTGACTCCTGCATCCTGGCCGCGGCGTACGACGACATTACAGGGCAGGAGCGCTCCAATCTCGGGTTCGACGGCAAGGGCGCGGCTGGCCAGGGCGGGGTTGCAGGCACCGAGGATCACGTAGTCACCGACCGCCTCAGCGGCTTCGGCACCCAGTTTGGCTTCGAACGTGGACCGGACGTTGATTTCGGTGAGGATCCCGAATCCCTGGGCTGCCAATGCCTCCCGGGTGCGTTCCACGGCTTCGTCCCATGGGAGATTGATGGTCGTGCTGAGCGTGTACGTCATTGTTCTCCTTTGGATGGCTCGAACAGGGGTTTGGTCAGGCGAGGGAGAGGAAGAGCTTCTCCAGGTCTTTCTTGTCCATGGTGGCGTCCTTCTGGACGATGCACTGCTCAAGGCCTGTGGCGATGATGGCGAAGCCGGCCCGGTCAAGGGCTTTGGATACGGCGGCCAGCTGGGTGACGACGTCCTTGCAGTCCCGGCCTTCCTCGAGCATCCGGGTGACAGCGGCGAGCTGGCCCTGGGCGCGCTTAAGGCGGTTGATCACGGGCGTGAGTTCGGTTGGGTTCAGTTCCATAAGGGTTCTCCATCGATGAGGTACTGCCTTCAACAATATACCCCCACCGGTGTTTTGCATACCCCCTGGGGTATCTGTAATACTCGGTGGGGTATCCACCCGCCCCCTTCCGAGAGGCCACCCATGACGCCCCCGTCCAAAGCAGCAGCCGTTACCGCACTCGCCCCTGAAGTCCTGCAGTCCTGGATCAAGGAGCATCAGGATCTTGTGGTGATTGATGTGCGTTCCGCTGCTGAGTTCGAGTCCATGCATATCCGCGGTTCCTACAACGTGCCGCTGCCGCTGCTTTCCGAGCACACCGACGAGCTCGCCGCCCGGCTGGGCTCCCGCGTGGTCCTGGTCTGCCAGTCCGGCGTCCGCGCCGAGCAGGCCCGCCAGCGTCTTGCCAAGGCCGGGATTGACACGGCGTATGTCCTGACCGGCGGGGCACCCGGCTTCGCTGCCGCCGGCGGCAGTGTGGTCAAGGGCAAGGACCGCTGGGATCTGGAACGGCAGGTCCGCCTTGTGGCCGGTTCCCTCGTAGTGCTGGGCCTGGCCGGAGGCAGGTTCGTTTCCCCGAAGGTCCGGACGCTTGCCGGGGTCATCGGCACCGGGCTAACGTTCTCGGCCGCCACCAATACCTGCGCCATGGGCAAGGCTATTTCGGCGATGCCGTGGAACAAGGCCGCCAAGGAACCGACCCGCGAAAGCGCCATCCTGGCCCTGCCCGTGCAGCCGGCTGAAGCGGGCGCTGCGGCATGATTCCGGCCCTGGGACTGGGGCTCGTCGTCGGCGTCGTTCTGGGCGTAGTAGGCGGCGGCGGGTCCATCATCGCCGTTCCGGCCCTGGTGTATGGCGTCGGGATGAGCCCCGCCCAGGCCATCCCCACCTCACTGCTGGTGGTGGGCATCTCCTCGCTGGCGGCCCTGATTCCCAGGATCCGCGAGGACCTGAACTGGCCAGTGATCGCCCTGGTGGGAGGTGCCGGCGTCCCGGCGGCTTGGGCCGGTGCTGCCGTAGGCAAGCTGCTGGATCCCAGGATTCTGATGCTGGCATTTGCGGTGATCATGGTGGCCGCGGGCATCCGGATGCTCATGAAGACCCGCGAAACCGAAGGCTCCTGCAGCACCGGCCCGCACCGGGCCTTCCGGTCCTGCGCTCCCAAGGCCGTGGGGGTGGGCCTGCTCGTCGGGTTCCTCACCGGCCTGCTCGGCGTGGGCGGCGGCTTTCTGATCACCCCGGCGCTGACCATCTTCCTGGGTCTGCGCATGAAACAGGCTGTCGGCACGTCCCTGGCGATCATCGTCGTCAACTCCGCCGCCGGCTTCAGCGCCCACGCCGCCGGCTACACCATTGACTGGACCACCACCCTGGCATTCGCGGTCCCCGCCATCGTGGGATCGGTCATTGCCGCCCGGCTGGCCCGCCGGCTCAAGGACAAGCACATCCGCATTTCGTTCGCGGTACTCATCTTCGCCGTCGCGGCGTGGGTGACCGCCGGCACCGTCACCGCCTGATCCATCCACAAAGGAGAACACCATGGGACTGATCGATTCCCTCAAAAAAGCCTTCAGTAGGCCCTACAAGACGATCTCCGTGGCCCAGGCCAAAGAACTCCTTAGTTCCGGGGCGACGCTGATCGATGTCAGGTCGACGCAGGAATGGCGGACCGGCCGGGCGCCGCAAGCCAAGCACGTTCCACTGGACCGGCTGCAGTCCAGCACGGCCGGCATCCAGAAAACCCGCCCCGTGATCGCCGTCTGCGCCTCCGGCGTGCGCTCCGCCTCAGCAGCCCGGCTGCTCGCGGCCAACGGCTACGACGCCTACTCAGTCCGCGGAGGCATGGCCGCCTGGCGCCAGACCGGCGAACCCGTCCGCTGAACAACCACTAAGCACCAAGCCAAAAACCACTTCGAAGGAGAAACCATCATGGCTGAAATCACCATCACCGAAACCGACCAACGCCGCTTCGCCGCCCGGATCCTCGACGTCCGCGAAGACTTCGAAGTCGCCGAAGGCATGATCCCCAGCGCCCTACACATCCCCATGGGCCAACTGCAGGCCCGCTTGGCCGAACTGGACCCGCGCCGGACTCCCCACCACCTAAACCCACCCCGGGGACCCACCAAATCCCGCCCGAAAGGACGACTGCAGACCATGGCAACCATCGACATCACCGAGCAAACTTTTGCCCAGACCCTGGAGGAGAGCGACATCGTCTTCGTTGACTTCTGGGCAGCCTGGTGTGGCCCCTGCCGCATGTTCGCCCTCACCTACGGCGCCGCCGCAGAACGTCACCCGGACATCACCTTCGCCAAGGTGGACACCGAAGCCGAACAAGCCCTCGCCGCCGCAGCGAACATCACGTCCATCCCCACCCTGATGGCCCTCAAGGACAAGACCCTCGTCTTCTCCCAGCCCGGAGCGCTCAACGCCACCGGCCTGGAGGAAGTCATCCAGGCCGTCAAGAACCTGGACATGGACAAACTTCGGGCCTAAGCCGGACACCAGCACGCCTGACCAGCCGGACCGATGCGGAATCACCTTGGCGGAAGTCCCCTTGTAAAATACCCCATGGGGTATCTAAACTCAGTACCAGAGACAACAATTTCCCTCCCACCTGAAGGAGAGCACCACATGCTTTTCGAGCGCATTTACGACGAAGACCTCGCCCAGGCCAGCTACGTCATCGGCTGCCAAGCCAAGGGCGAAGCAATCGTGGTGGACGGCCGCCGCGACATCGCCGTCTATCAGGAGCTTGCCGCGAAAAACGGCATGAAGATCGTGGCCGTCACCGAGACCCACATTCACGCCGACTACCTCTCCGGCACGCGCGAACTCGCCGCTGCGACCGGTGCCAAGATCTACGTCTCCGGAGAGGGCGGACCCGACTGGCAGTACCAGTTCGAGGGCGAACGGCTCTACGACGGCGACACAATCGCCCTGGGCAACATCAGCATCAAGGCCCTCCATACCCCCGGCCACACCCCCGAACACCTGTCCTTCCTGGTCACCGACGGCGCGTTCAGCGACCAGCCCGGCTACCTGCTCTCCGGAGACTTCGTCTTCTCCGGCGACCTGGGCCGGCCAGACCTGCTCGACGAGGCAGCCGGCGGCATCGACACCCGCTTCGAAGGCGCCAAGCAGCTCTTCGCCAGCCTGCGCGACAAGTTCCTCACCCTGCCCGACTACGTCCAGGTCCACCCCGCCCACGGCGCCGGCAGCGCCTGCGGCAAGGCCCTCGGCGCCATCCCGTCCTCCACGGTGGGATACGAGCGGCTCTACTCCTGGTGGGGTCCCTACCTCGCCGCCAATGACGAGCAGGGCTTCATCGATGAACTCTTAGATGGCCAGCCAGACGCCCACGCCTACTTCGGCCGCATGAAGCGCGAAAACCGTGAAGGCCCCGCCGTCATAGGCGAACGGACCCTGCTGCGCGAACTCTCGAGCGAAGCCGTCGCCGCAGGCCTGGCAGCCGACACCCTGACCTTCGTCGACACCCGACCCAGCAGCGAAGTCCACGAAAGCACCGTGACGCGGTCCCTGAACGTTCCGGCGGGCAAGTCCGTGGCGAGCTACGGCGCCTGGGTAGTCAACCCCGAGACCGACAAGAACCCCTTGGTCCTCCTGGCCCAGGACCAGGAACAGGCCCAGGACATATGGGACCACCTGGTCCGGGTCGGCATCGACAACGTCGCCGGCTACCTCACCAGCATCGAAGGGCTCCCCACTTTCACACCCAAGCTGATCCAGCCTGAAGAGCTCAAGGGCTTCGACGCGGCCATGGTCCTGGATGTCCGCAACCGCAGCGAGCACATCGCCGGCAACATCCCCGGTTCGTACCAGCTCAGCGGCGGACGAATCATGTGGCACCTCGATAAGCTCCCGGGCGAAGGGACCATCGTGACGTACTGCCAATCGGGCGTGCGGAACTCCGTCGCCGCCAGCGCCCTGCGCCGCGCCGGGTACGACGTCGTCGAACTCGACGGCAGCTACGCCGCATGGAACGCCTGGCACAACAGCGTCTCCGCAGCCTAGCCGCGCCGCACTACCCCAAAACCGCCCCTGCAGGACCCCCGTGCTGCCCGGGCCCTGGCCCGGTCGCGTTCCCCGATGCGCCCGGGCCACCCTTGTGTCCTGGAATGGAGAACACATGCAGGGCAGCAGCCACTCCCGCCTCGCTTCCAGTTCTGTCGGTCCTTTGCTGGGTCTGCGGCAGAACCTGGCCCAATTCATGCTGCTGGTTGCCGTCAACGCCCTGGTCGGCGGCACCCTCGGTCAGGAACGAACGGTCCTGCCCCTGCTCGCCTCCCAGGAATTCCACCTCGACCTCTACACCGGGGCGCTGACCTACATCCTGGCGTTCGGCCAGTCCTGGGCCTGGATCGTGGTCGCCAACGTGCTCCTAGGCATCAGCCAAGGCCTCACCTCGTCCACTGCGGTCATCATGAAGATGGACCTCGGCGGCCCAAGACAGCGCGGCCTGGCCATGGGCTTCAACGAGGCTGCCGGCTACCTGGGCGTCGCCGTGACCGGGCTGGGGACCGGCTACCTGGCCGCCACCTACGGCCTCCGCCCTGCCCCTCTCCTGCTCGGAGCCGCCTCCGACCGCTGGGTCCGCAAATGGTTCATCACAGCCGGCATGCTGGTCAACCATTACCGATCTCATTCAGCTCCCTGCTAAGGGCACGGCATTCTTTGAAGGTACTGGGACCTAAAGTCAACCTTGATGGGTTGCATTGGGTTCCTCGTAACCGCAAAAGAGAGTCTGGGGCCGACGGAAACTACGGCAACCGCGACGGCCGCAGCACGTTGGCATCCCCGGCCTTGGTGGGATCGAGCGGAACCGGACTGACCAACACTGCCGGCCCGCGATGCAGCAAGCCGCCGGCAACCACCTGGCACCGGACGCCACCCCGCCCCCGCATCGCTTTGTGCGCGCCCGGGGCGAGCATCTGGTCCATCCAGGCGCAGGGGTGGGCAGGGCGTCCTGCCTTCAGACGCACCTCATCTCTGCCCGATTCAAGAGTGAACTCATGCCCCAGCAAGGGAGCCAGCTCTACTCCCCGAAGGATGACGTTCCGCCGGGTCAGCAGTGGATCGAAGGGCCCGGCCCCCAGATCGGCCGCGATGGATTCGAGGGCTTCCATCGCAAACAGCGTCACCGCGGCGTCCATGTGTGCGGCCTTGCCGAAGAACCTATCGCCAACAATGCCTTTGCCCGTCACCAATTCAGCCTGCTCGGCGTCAGCAGTGGGAACGTCTGCCGCTCCTTCCCTGGCGCGACCAAAATAGGCGTGGGACGGTGACACCAAAAGGTGCAGTACCTCGACGTCGTACCTGTACTCAGCGGTCATCCCTTAACGCTAGCCCCAGCTGGCTGGGAGCGCACCGCCATCAGCGCCCCAGGCCCTTCATGGTGGTGAGCAAGGTGTCGTGGATGTACACGAGTTCCGGGCTGGCTTCTGCGGCCCAGGAGGCGTCTTCATTGTCAGGGCTCACGTCGCCCCAGTCAGTGGCACTGTCAACCCATTCAGGCGCTTCCCCGCTGTGCTGGTAGATCCACCACAGATTGCTCCAGGGGTCCACGACGCGCGAAAGGCGATCGCCGAAGAAGTCGGTGGGAGCAGTCACCACGGTCGCTCCAAGACCAATGGCACTTGCCAGTGTCGCGTCAAGATCATCCACATAGACCTGCAAAAGGCTGGGGGTGAACGGCCAGTCCGGTTTCCTCTCAGCCACCATCACCGTTGAGTCGCCTACTTTGAGTTCGGAATGAAGGATCAGACCGTCGTCGTCAAGGGTGTGGGCCTCGGGTATCGCTTGTGCCCTGAAGACTGTGGTGAGGAAAGAGATCATCCCAGGCGCATCCTCAGTGATGATGAAGGAGTTGACCGTGTTGTACCCCTCCGGGGCTTGGGGAATGCTCATAGTGGTGACCCTTTGACGTTGGTGAGTGGTACCTACAAGTCAGCCACGTAGTGTGCTGGTTGGCTTGAAGAAAAACGCCATCTCAATCCGCGACGTGGCGGGCAATGATCTGTGCCGGAGTTTCAGATCGGAGCAGACGCAAAGAGCGGGACATATGGGCTTGGTCCGCGTACCCCGCAGCCGCGGCGGCTGAGCTCGCGGAGTACCCGCTCTGAAGCAGAAAGAAGGCGGCGCGTGCTCGTTCCAGCTGTTCGATCTGTTTACGGCTCAGGCCGGTGACCCAACGGATATGGCGTTGCCAACTGCGCGGCGAGTATCCGCCGATGTCGCCAGCCAGGGACCGGCCGACGTCGTCGCGACTGACGATTGCGCCGTCGTCGAGCAGACGCCCAACGAAAGCCTCCAGGCCTTCGTACTCCGGGATGCTGTACTGCCGTCCGAGGAATTCGAAGAAGTCTCCGTCCACCGCAAGCTCCACGGTTTCCCCGAGGATGCTTTGCTTCGACGCGCCATCGATGACCACATGGGACCGGAATTCAACGCCCCAGTAGTTGTCGCCTTGGATGCTCTCGAGAACCCGCGGCTGCAAGGACGGGCCGATCAGCTCCGCTCGGAGCGTTGCGTCACTGTGACGCGTGAAGGCCAGGCCCCAGAACTCGTTGGCCGGGTCCGTGTAGATATCTGGTTCTTCAACGAAAGCCCGCCACACTGAGTTGATGGCGGGCGACGAGCTGGGCTTCTGCTCATACATCATCGCCAGCTTAGTGTGCCCGGCTAACTGGTTCACGCGATGGAAGACCATTGCCCTGCAATGTAAAGGGTGCTTTACTTCAGATATGAGTAAAGCATCCTTTACATCACGATGGACGCCAGTCCACCACTACGTCCTGGCGATCGTCCTCGGCGTCATCCTGACACTTGCAGTTTCCGTCGCGGTGGGAGCATCAAATCCGGATGACTTCTGGCTTGCAGCGGGCATAGGTGCCCTATGCGCCGCCTATCCGGCGATGTCGCTTGGAGCCAAGGTCTTCGTTTCGAACCACACGGCGGCCCGCGATGCCCACGGTGAACAAAGCGTGGAACTGCAGTGGATGCGCCAAGCGGGAGCGGGGGCATTCCTGGATGTCCTTGTGGTTATCGTGGTCGCTTCGCTGGTGCTGGCCATCGGCCGCTTCGACATGGATGCGCTTCCGGTACTTCTAGGTCTGGTTGCCTTGAGTGCGACTGACGCCGGCCTGCGGTACGTGGCTATTCGCCACCGTGCGCTGAAGTGAAGGTTCCGCTGACATGAAGAACAACCTCGCGGAGCGTCGCGCCGAACGGCGCTGGACACAAGCGGATCTGGCTGCGGCGCTCGGAGTTTCCCGCCAGACTGTGATCTCCATCGAGAGGGAGAAGTTTGATCCCTCTCTTCCGTTGGCGTTCCAGATTGCCAGGACCTTTGACTGCAGGATCGAGGACATCTTTATCGCTGATTGAGCCGCTGATTGAGGCGTTGTGTCCTGCGCCGCAGCGCTTTGAGCGCTGTCCGGATACTGTGGCACGGTGAACTTTGCTGAGGCCGCCGACGGTACTGAACTCGCCTGGACCTCAGAAGGCGAGGGCGAGCCAATGCTGCTGATCGCCGGACAGGCCACGTCCATGGACGGTTGGGGCCCGACGGCGGAGCTTCTGTCCCGCTATTACCGCGTCATCCGCTTTGATCACCGGGGGATAGGGCGGAGTGGGAAGGGCGACGCCGAGCGCTACACCACGAGGCTGCTCGCGGAGGATGCGGTGTCCGTTCTCGACGCAGCCGGAGTGGATTTAGCACACGTGTACGGGCATTCGATGGGTGGTCGCGTCGGGCAGTGGTTGGCAGTGGATTATCCGCAGAAGGTTCGCACGCTGATCCTCGCAGCAACCAGTGGCGGAAAGTCGCCCGACGCCGGAACTCAGCCTGAGAGGGCGGCCTTGGAAGCGCTGGTCAGTGGTGACATGTCCCGGCTTGAGCCGCTATTCTTCGAGGCTGCTTGGGTCCTGAACAATCCCGAAGCGGCTCACACGTTCTTCAACTCACATGCTTCGGCGTGGGCTAAGGCGCGCCACTTCACCGCAAGCCGCGAGCACGATGCTTGGAGTCGGCTCAGCGAAATCCAAGCCCCGACGCTGATCCTCCACGGTACTGAAGATGCGTTGACGCCCTTGCCCAACGCACTCCTTCTGCGCGAGCACATCCGTGGCTCTGTGCTGGTGCGGCTGCCCGGAGCGGGTCATGGCTTGCATCTGGACCACCCTGAGACGGTTGAGTGGATCCGGCAATTCATCCACCGGAAGAGTAGCTCATAATCCAAAGACTCTTGAATCGGTGTGCTACTTGGACGGTCCAGCCTTGCGCTCTGAAGCAGCGATCAGCTTCTCGGTCTGTTCGAGAATCTTGGCCCGAACGGGGGACGAGACAGTGACTGTCTTATTGCGGGATACTAGGCGCACCTCGTACCGTCCTCCGCTTGATGGGCGGTGGGATGTATCGATTGCTGTTTTCTTAGCCATGTTCATCTCCTTGTTCAAAGTTTGGCTGACGTCTTGCGTGTCGTCTACTCCGCTCTCACCTTCCTCGTCATCAAGCTCTTCTTCGAGTTCTTCATCTTGGATTGCTATGGAGACGATCTTCATGAGGTCGGCGTCCTCGGTTGTGGCAAGGTCACTGTCAACCATGTGTACTAGAACACTTACTCCAGTAAGTCTGCGTTGGGGATCTTCCTGATCCAGTGCTGCATCGATTGCCCATTGCGCCCGTTTCCACCATTGGTCCCGCTTGTCGGCCTTGGTTTTCTGGCGGTAAGCGAAGTAAGCCACCAAGGCCACTCCGAACGTCGCCAGGGGCGCCAATGATGCTGCTCCATTGGCCACATCAAAGAGCACCGTTAATGCTTCCACTGGCTAACTCCTGCCTTATTTAACGGAACGTTCAAAACCTCCAGCGCGGCCAGCAGGTATGGGGTCGGGTCTGGCTCCGAGCCCGCGGCCCACTGCAGCCATGCCTCAAAAGTCACCGCAAGATATGCGGCGCTCACAAACCGCGCCGCGGAGTCGGTGAGGCCGCTCTCGACGAGAAAGGCCAAAGCTTTTTCACGCTGCGGCGCCAAGGACTCGTAACTCCGGCTGGTTAGTTCGGGGTGCTCGGCGATCAGTCGAAGGCGACCGCGTGTGACCGCCAAGTCCGGAATGACGGCGACCCCGGCAATGGTTGCCTCGCGCAGCCCGGCCAGCACGCCGCCGTCGGACTTTCCGGGACTGTGGAAGGAGTCAAAGGCCCGCGTCGAGGCCTCAATTACGGGTTCGGTGCCACCCCACACGAGATCGGCCTTGCTGGTGAAGTAGCGGTACAGGCTCTTGCGCCCAATTCCGGCAGCTTTGGCGATGTCCTCCATGGAGGTGTTCTCGTAGCCATGTTCAGCGAAGAGGTCCAAGGCCAGTCCGGCCACGGCGTCGGGGTCGATGGTGGCGGGCCGACCGCTGGGGCGCGGGGGTTTGGCGTCGTCCGAAGTCATTCCTCCAGTATTCACTCTTACATAATGACACAGAGTGTCATAAGCTGGTGGGATCAGCCAGCAATCATCGGAAGGACATCATGGGCAACGACGCTTCATGGCAGGAGGCCGTTACCTCCGGCCGTTTCGCCGGCAAGACCATCATCGTCACGGGCGCAGCCTCAGGAATCGGTCACGCGACCGCATTGCGGATTGCTAAAGAGGGCGGCAGGGTCATTGCTGCAGATATCAGCAAGGAGCGTCTGGACGCTCTTGTAGAGGAGAACGCCGGCCTTGACATGGTTCCGGTGGCTGGCGACATCTCCACTGAAGAAACCGTTTCGGCCGTTGTGGCTGCGGCGGGCGGCCGAGTAGATGCCCTGGCCAACGTTGCCGGCATCATGGACAACTTTGCTCCTATTCACGAGGTTGATGACGAGCTCTGGGAGCGTGTTTTCCGCATCAACGTCACGGCCCTTATGCGCCTGACCCGCGCTGTGGTGCCGCTCATGTTGGAGGCCGGGTCCGGCTCAGTAGTCAACGTCGCTTCGGAGGCCGGCCTGCGTGGTTCTGCTGCCGGTGCTGCTTACACGGCGTCCAAGCATGCGGTGGTGGGCCTGACCAAGAATTCCGCAGTTCTGTACGGTCCCAAGGGCTTGCGGTTCAATGCTGTGGCTCCCGGTCCCACCACCACCAACATTGTGGCTAACTGGGGCTCGCAGCTCGCTGCCGAACGCCTCGGCCCCCTGATGCAGGCAACAGTTCCCACGCCCGCCACCGCAGCTCAATTGGCCGCTTCCATCACCTTCCTGCTCAGTGACGACGGCACCAACGTTAACGGCGCCATTCTGGCGTCCGACGGCGGCTGGTCGGCTCTATAGGGAGCTCTCACCAAGGCGCCGGACCAGTGCGTCCACAATGGGCAATTGCCCTTTGACGAGCTTGGTCCGGGCCACTGTTTCCTCAAACCACTTGGCGTCGTCGATCTCCGGGAAATCCTTGATGGCACCCGAGCCTTTTGGCCACTCCATGGGAAAGGTGTTGCTGATAATCTCCTGAGGCTGAAAGTCGCTGGCTTCTGCGGTGAACGCGGTGATCAGCTTTCCGGAGGGCTGCTTGAAAACGCCCAACAGTTCGTAATCCGTCGCCGGAGGTGGTGTGCCTATTTCTTCGGTGAATTCCCGCTGTGCGGCCACTAAAGCGTCTTCATCCTCCGGGAATTCTCCCTTGGGAATGGACCAGGCGTGGTCATCTTTGCGGGCCCAGAAGGGACCGCCCATGTGAGCTATCCATAGCTCCAGTTTCCCGGCCGTGTTTCGTCGGTAAAGGAGGATGCCCGCGCTGCGAATACTGATGTGCCCTCCCGGGTTTTGTGCGATGCACGAAGGATTTCCAAGACACGCTAAGGCTACCCGTGGGGTTGGTCGCATTATCACCTTGGTGGGGTGTGGATAGTTTCTTTTTCATTTCTCTTCCGGCTGGGCGCTGGCTACTTGATAATCGAGGACAGGCGTTCCTCGGGGGTGGAACGTCGTTGCGGTCACCGGCATCAGCCGGTGACGGGTCTGGGCGCATCAGCAGGAGGATATAGCTATGGCATTGTCAGTGAGGCTCCTTCCACATGGGGGAAGAAAAGCAATGGGTTTGGCCGTCGTTGTGGCGGTCGGATTATCGATGTTCACGGGACTAGGCCCATCACATGCGGCGGACACCACGCCCATGGCTGAGGATCCAGGCCCGGTGGGAAGTTTTGCTTGGAAAGGGTTCAACTGGCAGAAGCGTTTTTGGGGCGGGGCGCCCATGTATAACGCGAGTTGGGATGCCAATAATGTGAGCAATCCGGACGCTAACGGGTACGTCAAGCTCTCCATCAGCAACCCCACGGGCTCGGCTCCGATGGGAGCTGAATTCCAGTCCACGCGTGAGGGTTTCGGATATGGCACCTATAGCACCACCGTGGAAAAGGATGTCAGCTCCCTTCAGAAGGAGGTGGTGTGGGGCTGCCTGTTCACGTACGACCCCAATGCGGAGCCCGGGTACACGGAAATTGACCTTTGTGAGGCCTCAGCTTGGGGCGGGGGCGCAGCGTATGGTGAGAATTGGCCGGTGACCCAAGGGCACGGATATTGGTTTGATGCCACCTTGCCTCCAGGGCAGGGAAACAATACTGTCACCTTTGATGTCACCAACGCTCCCATCCTGACCCACAGGATGGTGTGGGAACCGGGCAAACTGACTTATGAGACGTTCGCGGGTGAGGGCTACAACGGAACTCTTTTGAAGCGGACTGTTCTGGAAGGCTCCACTGTCCCGCTTCCAGCCAAGGAACAAATTCACTTCAACCTGTGGGTGACCGGTGGGGGCGGCGGGGATGCGGCGCACGTAGCTCCCGAAACTGTGACCATTCGGGACTTCTCCTTCACACCTGCCAGTCAGGCTCAGCTCACGGCACCAACACCCACCATCTCAGGCATGGCCGCTGTTGGCTCAACACTGACTGCATCACCGGGGACCTGGACCGTGGGAACAACCTTGAGCTACCAGTGGTTCCGGAACGGTGCAGCGATTGCCGGCGCAACCGCTGCCACCCGGGTCCTTGCCGCCGCGGACCAAGGCAACACCCTGACGGTGCGTGTGACGGGAAGCAAAGCCGGCTATGCCACAGCTACGAGGGAATCCGCTCCCACAGCAGCAGTGGTGGCAGGGACTTTGGTAGCCCCAACCCCCACCATCACCGGAACGCTCGCAGTGGGTTCAACGCTGACGGCCAACCCTGGAACGTGGACGTCCGGGACTACCTTGACGTACCAGTGGTACCGCTCCGGTGCTGCAATTGCTGGTGCAACCGCCAAGAACTACAAGCTGGTGAGTGCAGACCAAGCTGACTCCATCCGCGTGAGGGTTACTGGTACCAAGGCCGGCTACACCACGGTGGCCAAGTACTCGGCTGTCACGGCTCTGGTTCCTTAGACCGGCAGTCCGGATGCACCAAACCCGCAGTTGTGTCGCGCTGGAGGTAGCGACACAACTGCGGGCGGGTGGTTGGACTGGTTCTGCTTGCTTAGTTCTTCTGGGCCCGGACCGGGACAATCCTCTTGATAGCGAGTCCGAGGGCCAGCATGGCAAAAGCTGCCAGCGCGAACCAGAAGAGGTCCCCGGCTCCGGTCATCGCGAGCGTTCCGGAGCCCATTCCGGCGGCTGCCGCCCCGGTCACTGGGGCTACTGGGTTGTTGTACATGAGTCGTTTACCAAACTTTCTTTCTGTTGAACGCTGCATCCAGGTACGCCTTGGCGTGAACAGCCTGGAGGAAGATGTCGATGACGGTTTCGTACATGGTTGCGGCCAGGAGCATGTACCTCCAGCCCCGGAAACGCACAGTAACTATGCGTTCCAGGATGAAAATGCCGGTGACGGTAATCCAGAAGGGCTGAAGGATCAGGCCCGTGCCGGACAATAACGCGAACACGAGGGAACCGAAGTAGGCCAGGGTCACTATGACGCCGATCATGGAGAGGAATTGGCGTCCCCAATAAGGCCTGGTTACTTTTGTCCATCCGTATTGCACGCAGTTCTCCACCGCGCCGCGCTTCCACCGGAGGCGCTGTGACCACAGCTCACGCCACGTGGGCATGACCTCTGTGACCAGTGTGCAGTTAGATGGTGACGCGATGCGGTAGCCCAGGGTCAACAGGGCAAAGGAGAGTTCGTTGTCTTCGGTCAGGACCGAGGTGTCATAGACGCCGCCCCTACCGTTGCCGGGAGGGAGCGTGCCCTCCAACCGGGCGGCCACGACGTCGCGCAGTGTTTTGACGCGGAAGAGCGCCGCTGTGCCGGTCACTACCAGGCACTTACCATGGAGCCGCTTCACGTCCCGCGCGTAGCGGGCGTATTCGTTGCGCTGCAGATGGCCTACAAAGCCGCCGCCAGGGCCGCCGCTGAACACTCCGCCCACCGCGCCGAGCAGTTCGTCGGCCAGCAGGTTCTTGGTGGCGTTCTCAATGAAGTTGAGGGCGAGCTGTGAGTCGGCGTCTTGCACCAGGACAAGGTCCTCGGGGTCGGCATCCGGAAGAAGCTGGCTGAGGGCGAAGTTCAGTGCTCCGGCCTTCTTGTCCTTGTTGCCAACGGTCCGGATCACCTCGGCGCCTTGGGCCAGGGCGAGTTCTTCAGTGTCATCGGTGCAGTTATCTGCCACCACAATGATGCGGTCCGGGCGGTGTGTCTGGTTGTTCAAGGAGTGCAGCGTCTCGGTGATGCCGGCGGACTCGTTGTGTGCCGGCACCAGGACAGTGACTACCCCTCCTGCCGCACGGTGGGACCGGCGCCGCTTGGAAGCCGTGGCCGGTGCGTTTGCCGGGGCCGGTGCAGCTGTGGCGGCCATTGTTTCCGTAAGCATGGTGATCCCTCCGTTCGTGCGTTGAAGCGTTGACTCACTTAGAGTTCCAACGCGAACGCAAGATCAGGGGAGGGAAACCATCAAGGAAGTCTCAAGGTTTGATCAGGACTTTCTGGATGGCGTCACGTTTCGGGGTGGCGGTCCACTTGTACCGCTTTTGGACGCGCCCCTGGTGGGCGTTAAAGCAAGAGGACGACGCCGGTAGGTACCGGCGTCGTCCTCTTGTGTTGTGCTTGAGATGCTTAGCGGTTCAGGCTGACCGTGAAGGTCTTGGGGCCGCTAAGGGTTACCGCGATCCCGCAGTTTTCGGCGGCAGCGCGGTGTGAGAGGGATTCAATGGCGGCATCGATGGTGTGGTCGATGGCCGACTTGTCCCAGATTTTCAGCGTGATGGAGTCAGTATGTGTCGTCATTGTCAGTACTTTCACTCAGGCCGTTAACAGCCCCAAGCTTCTTCGCAGGGGCCGCATCCTCGTCGGTGAGGATTGCTGATTCAGCTTGTAAGGGAACTAATTCCCTCCTTCATGGTTCATGCTGCTCACCACGGTTGACAAGCGAATTCGGCCAAGTGTGACCGATTACACGTTGCTCATTACTCCGTGTAACCCGCGCTCCGCAGACGAAGCTCGGTGGTCCCCCAACAGGAAGTTGTGGGCTATGCGTCGGATATCGGCGTCAGGGTTGTACTTCCACTGGTAACTCCACCAGATACTCAGCCAAGAGACCTGAGGCGATCACCATACGGTACGTCGTTTGCCGTTTGATGGTCCTGTCGGCTTCCTCGGCTATCGAGTCGTCCACCACAAGTTGCCCGCACGAGGTCTCTAGCTTGTAAGAGGTGCGGCTGCGGTTCTCATGGGAAATGACCACATTCTCGGTGGTGCAGACCTTTTCAGCTCTGGGCCGCAGAAGCTTCTCCACCGCGGGGGCTCCGAAGGACAAAGCAATAAGTGCAGCGATGCAGATGAGGTAAGTCCGGACCGAGATCTGATGTGGCTTGCTGGTGTTTGCCTTTTCCGATGCTTCTTCGTTCATCGCCTGCTACTTAAGGGGTCGCTTATTGACGGTCAAAATTGGACTTGGTTTCTCGCATCATAAACGCGACGCCGCCGACACTACCAAGCATGAATAGTGCCACGTCAACTCAACCAGTCTCTCGGAGAAAAGTGCGTATACATCTTGCAGTAAAGTCAAGCGGTCTTGCGATTGCGGGGCTATTGGCCCTGACCGCCTGTGGCGGGGCACCAGCCAGCCCGACGACGGGTGGTTCGGAACCGTCGTCGTCCTCCTCCGTGGCTGCTTCGCCGTCAGCCTCGGCGTCCCCGTCGGCTGCCTCATCCGAAGGCGCTGGTACTTCGTCGGGCTCGTACAAGACCGCAGCGTGGGCTTTGCCGATTTCCGAAGCCGGGGACAAGCTGGGCACCATCAAGGGCGAGAGCTTCAGCGTGGATGTCTACCAGGTGGCCACCGATGTGGCGTCCAAGGACAGCATGTTCGTGGACAAGGACACCAAGGAAAACCTGCTCAAGAAGGGTGACCCCGTGGTGTACATGAACTACGTGGTGACCAACACTTCATCCGCTGAGATCCCCTTGAGCCACTCGCTGATCACGCCCAACGCGAAGTACACGGACTGGAAGTACCTCGGCGGTATGCCCTCGGACTCCAGCAGCGATGGCTACAAGAAGCACGGCCTGACCGACTCCGGCGTGAAGCTGAAAGAGAAGGACCCGTTCGTGCTGAAGCCGGGTGAGTCCTTCAACATTGCGGAGAACTTCGCTTACACCGCTGGCAAGGAAACTGAAATCAAGGTGACCATGACGCCTCAGGGTGCTGACGGCGACCTCGATCACGACAAGAAGGAAACGGCCGAAAGCACTGTCACGCTGAAATAGCCCCTTAGTTGTGTACTAGGGCGATCTACATGGCGGTCACCCAACCGGGCGCCTGCGGGGATGTGCGCTGGATCTCCTCCCTCAGGCCGACTGCAAATCCAGTGTGTAGACCACCAACTGCACCTTCGGCGCGGGCCGTTCCTTCTCACGCTCGGGCCGGCGGACGTAGCCCAAGCGGCGGTAGAGGCGCTGCGAGGTCTCATTGTCGACGGCGGTGTCCAGCACCACGCGCTGGGCACCTTGGGCTGCGGCCAGGCCGGCGGACTCGTCGAGGAGTTTCTGGCCAAGGCCCGTGCGGCGGGCTTCCGGGAGCACGGCCAGCAGCCTCAGTTCCACTTCGCCGTGTTGTGCCTGTCGGCTGAGGTGTGAGCCAAAGGGCAGGAGACTTGCGGTGCCCACCAAACGTCCTGTTTCCACGTCCTCGGCAACCAGCAGGACGCCTTCGCGTGCCCTGGCCGCGGCATCCAGCAAGAGGTCAAGACGCTGTTCATCGGGCTGGCGTGCGCCGGGGAGATGATGACCGAACCCTTCGTACGTCAGCCGCCCCACGGCGTCGTACTCTTCAGGGCGGGCGTGCCGAATCACGTGGGTGCCGGTGGCAACGGTTGGTGTGGTGGTCATGATTGTCCTTTCGGCTGCGGATCGAGTCCGAGGTGCGATTTCAGGGTTGTGCCCGTGTACTCAGTTCGTGCAAGGCCGCGTTCCTGGAGCAGGGGGATGACGCCGGTGGCAAAACGCTCCAGGTCCTGGGGGAGGAGCGAGAACATGAGGTTGAAGCCGTCGGCGGCGCCCTCGGCGTGCCAGCGGGCCAAGGAGTCGGCCACATGGCGGGGCGTTCCGATGAAGTCGTGGTTCCGTTTGTCGCCCGTGAGGATGGAGTAGAGGTCCTTGAGCGTGACCTCGTCCTCACGTCCGCGGATCTGTTCCCCGGCGGAGCGGAAGTCTGTCCTGGGCTGCGTGATGGTGGGAATGCCGGACTGGGCCACTGTGGCGTCAGCACCGAGCCCGGTGAAATCCAGGTGGCCTGCGAAGTATTCCTGCAGGAAATCAAGCACCTGCTGATCGGTGATGAGGCTGTCCAACTCCCGGATGCGTTCCAGAGCTTCGACCCGGGTGTCCGCGACCACGGGCGAGATGGCCTGGTAGACGTAGATTTCGTCGGGATTCCGGCCGAACGCCTTCGCCTGAGCCCGGACGGACTCCCGGTACTGCCGAGCCTGCGGAATGTCGGGGTGGCTCGCGAAAAGGGCGTTGGCGAAGCGGGCCCCCAGCTTCTGGCCGGGGACGGAGGTGCCCGCCTGGGCCAGCAAAGGGGAGTGCTGCGGGGAGGGACCGATGTTCAGCGGCCCGGCGACCTTGAAGAATTCGCCCTGGTAGTCCAGCCGGCTGAGTTTGTGCCGGTCAAAGAATCGTCCTTGCGCTTTGTTGTAGAGGAAAGCGTCCGCGTCCCAGGAATTCCAGAGCCCTTGGGTGACCTCCACAAACTCTTCAGCGCGACGGTAGCGAAGGCTGTGGTCGAAGTGCTCATCTGCACTGAAATTGCCGGCCGTGCTGTTGGTGAGGTCCCGCGTGGTGACGATGTTCCAGCCAACGCGGCCGCCGCTGATGTGGTCCGCGGTGAGGGCCGCACGGGCAAAGTTGAAGGGCTCGTCATAGGACGTGGAGGACGTGGCGATGAGGCCGATATTGCTGGTGACCGCGCCAAGGGCCGTGACCAGGCCGATGGGGTCGAATCTGTTAAGGATGCCCGGATTGGACGTCTCATCGATCGCGAGGGAGTCGCCCAGGAAGATCGCGTCGAACTTGGCTTCTTCGGCAGTTTTGGCGAGCTGTACCTGGTGGGCGAAGTCGATGCTCGCCTGAGGGAACGATGTCTCGTGGCGCCACGAAGCCAGGTGGATGCCGGTGCCCACGATGTAGGCGAAGAAGTGGATCTGCTGGCGTTCACGGATGAGTGTCTGGTTCATGGGCCTGTTTCGGTGCTGTTTTTCCGGGGGGAGTGTGGGGCAGCGGTGCTCTGTGGCGCAGGACCGCCGCCCCACAAGTGCTACTTGGACTTCTTGATGGCTGCCTCTTCGGCGGTAAGGACTTCCTGCAGCTTGGCAGCGGTCCAGTCAGCCTTGAACTGCAGGTTGCCGTCGTTGAGCTTGGTCACCGAGGCTTCCACCTCAGGGGTGTGATAGGCGTCCACGATCTTCTTCCACGTGGGATCGTCCTTGCGGTCTGCCTTCACTACGAAGCCGTTGATGTAGGGCGCCAAGGACTCCGAGTTCAGGTCTTCTTTGAAGATGATCTTCTCGTCACCCAAGCCGCCCTTCTGGGCCTGAGTGTTGTTCACGACGGCAGCATCAGTGGTGCCCTTGAGTGCGTTCACCGTCTGGTTGCTGTCCACCGGGACAACCTTGATCTTGCTCGAGGTGATCTCAGCCGGGGTGGACAGCGAGTTGCCGCCATCCTTGAGCTGCAGCAAGCCAGCGGTCTGCAGGTTCAACAGTGCACGGGCCTGGTTGGTGGGGTTGTTCGGAATGGCAACCTCAGCGTCGGCCGGCAGTTCGCCAACGGACTTGAACTTCTCCGAGTACAGCGCCAGCGGGTAAACGGCCGTGGCGCCCACTGGAACCAGAGTGCCGTTGCTGTTGACGTTGAACTGGGACAGGTACTTCAGGTGCTGGAACAGGTTGATGTCCACCTGTCCCTGCTGGGTGGCCGTGTTGATCTGCGCGCCATCAGTGAAGTTCTTCACCTCAAGATCAATGCCCTGATCCTTGAGCTTGCTCTTCAGGATGGTCCAGTGTTCCTCGGCGCCGTCGTCCACACCGATAACCACCTTGGTGTTCGCAGAGGTAGACGAACCACTTGACGCACCCCCGCATGCCGAGAGCGATAGGGCGGCGATCAGGCCGACGGCGGCCACTAACAAGCGGTTCTTCATGATGCTTCTCCATACAAAGGGTATTGATGCGAATGGAAGGTACAGGGTGTTCCCCCTGCCACACGCTAGGCAGTTGCCGTGGTGGGAATCGAACGCCGGCGCAACACTCCGACGCGCACCGTCAAGGGAAGAAACCGCAGGTCACAGGGGTTCACGAGGTTCGATTGCCCGGCAGCCGCGCTGCTGGAATGGGCATTCAAACAACCCAGAAGGAGGCTCCGGTGAGCGCGATCGTTTCCCTGCGCGGAGTCAGCAAGCTGTTCCCGGTCCAAGGAAGCAAGCGCAGCCAACGCACCGAACCAGTGCGGGCCGTTGACGACGTCACCCTGGACATTGACGAGGGCACGGTGGTGGGCATCGTGGGATATTCCGGTGCCGGAAAATCCACGCTGGTCCGCCTGCTCAACGGCCTGGAACGTCCCACCGAGGGCCAGGTGTTCGTCAAGGGCCAGGACATCTCCTCGCTCCCCGAAGGCCAGTTGCGCAAAGTCCGTGCTGGCATCGGCATGATCTTCCAACAATTCAATCTCCTGAAGTCCCGCACCGTGTTCGGAAACGTCGCGTATCCGTTGAAGGTGGCAGGATGGCCCAAAGAGAAGATCAAGCCGCGGGTGGACGAACTCCTGGAATTTGTGGGCATCGCGGACAAATCACGTTCCTACCCCCGCCGGCTTTCCGGCGGACAGCAGCAACGCGTCGGCATTGCCCGTGCCCTGGCCAACGCCCCGGACATCCTGCTCGCCGACGAAGCCACCAGCGCACTGGACCCGGAAACCACCCGCGACGTCCTCCGACTGCTCCTCCGCATCAACAAGGAACTCGGCACCACCGTTGTGGTGATCACCCACGAGATGCACGTTGTCCGGGAAATCTGCGACACCGTAGTGATGATGGAATCCGGCCGGGTAGTGGAAGCCGGACCCACCTACTCCGTGTTCGCCGACCCCCAGAGCGCCTCCACCCAACGCTTCGTCTCCACCGCCGTTCACGGCACACCGGGATCGGACACCGTCAGCCGCCTCGCAGCGGCACACCCGGGCCAGCTTGTCTCCATTGGCATTTCCGAGTCAGCGCCCACGCCACTGGTTGCGGCCACGTTCGAGCGCCACGGCGTGGGCTCCAGCGTGGTGTTCGGCGGCGTCACTGAGATCCAGAACAAGATCCTGGGCACACTCACCTACGAGCTCACAGGCAGCGACGCCTCGATTGACGCCGCGCTCGCCGAGCTAGGTGACGTTACAGCCGTCGAACGCCAAATTCCGACGGCGGCGCGAGCCGACAGTGCCGTCCCGCACCTTCCCGTCCCCGCGATCGCAGGAGAATAGCCATGACCGACTGGACAACCCTCCTGCCCGTCCTGGGCGAATCCTTCCAGCAGACCATCTACATGGTGGTCATCACCGTCCTGCTCAGCGGCATCGCCGGCCTGGCGCTGGGCGTCACCCTTTACGCCACCAGGCCCGGAAACCTGTTTGCCAATAAGGCCGTGTTCTCGTTCCTGAACTTCCTGGTGAACATCATCCGTCCCATCCCGTTCATCATCTTCATCACGGCCATTGCGCCGCTGACCTTGATCATCATGGGCACCACTATTGGCACGACGGCGGCGATCCTGCCCATGGCGCTGATGGCCGGCGTGGTGATTGGCCGGGTAGTGGAGCAAAACCTGGTGGCGTCCGATCCGGGCGTGGTTGAGGCCGCCCGGGCCATGGGTGACAGCAGGCTTCACATCCTGTGGTCCGTGGTGATTCCCGAGTCGCTGGCGCCGCTGATCCTGGGCTACACGTTCATGATCATCGCGATTGTGGACATGTCTGCCATGGCCGGGTACATCGGCGGCGGTGGGCTGGGTAACTTCGCCATCATGTACGGCTACCAGCAGTTCAACTGGGAAGTCACCCTGGTGACCGTCCTGATCATCATCGTCATGGTTCAGGCCGCGCAGTTGCTGGGTAACTTCCTGGCCCAGCGCATCCTTCGCCGCTAACTTTCAGGAGCCACAACATGCCTATCGAATTCCTCGGTATGGGTGCCGGCAACGACTCCACGGAGACGTCCCCTGCCACCACGCCTTTCTTCGACCCCCAGTACGCGGCCCGCATCGCGAGGATCCATGAGGACAACAACTGGGACCACGTACTTTTTGCCTACAACTCCACCACACAGGATCCTTCGGTCCACGCGGCGTGGGTTGCTGCGAACACGGAACGGATCCAACTGCGCTTGGCACACCGGCCCAATGTTTCCCACCCGACGTTCGCCGCCCGGTCCTTCCTGACGCTGGACCACATCGCACAAGGCCGGCTGACCGTGCACTTCATCACCGGTGGAAGCCAAGCGGACCAGGCCCGCGAGGGCGATTTCCTGGCCAAGGATGCGCGGTACGGCCGGACGCAGGAGTACATGCAGATCGTGCGGCGGGCGTGGTCCGGGGATTCGTTCAGTTGGGACAGCGAGCATTACCGCTTCGAAAACTTCGCCTCTGGTCTGGGGCCCTTTGCCGGGAAGAGACCTGGCATTTCCTTTGGCGGTTCCTCGGTAGCGGCATGGTCTGTGGGTGCCGCTGAAGCTGACATCTATGCGCTCTTCGGCGAGCCGCTGGCCGACGCAGCTTCGCAGCAAGAGCAGATCCTTGCGCGGGCCGCTGCAATGGGCAGGCTTGAACCGTTGCGCTGGCAGATCGCCTTCCGGCCGATCGTCGCGGCAACCGATGAGCTGGCGTGGGAGAAGGCGCACGCCATCCTTGGGACGTTCGAGGCGCGACGATCCGCTGGCGAGGTGATTGATCCTGTGCGCCATTACAACCAGAAGCCAGAAGCTGCCGGCACCCTCAGGCTCTTAGCAGCCGCGGAACGTGGCGACCTCCACGACCGCGCCCTCTGGACGGCCCTCGCCAAAGCAGCGGGCGGCGGGGGAGGAAGCGCGACGGCGTTGGTCGGCTCCTACGACACCGTCACCCGCGCGATCTTGGACTACCACGACCTCGGATTCGAGATCTTCGGCCTCCGCGGCTACGACTTCGTCCCGGACGCACTCGAGTTTGGCCAGCACGTCATCCCGCAGTTGAAGCAGGAAGTGGCGCGCCGGGAGCAGGGCCGTACCGCCGAGGAACTCCGGGCGGGCCAGGCCGCCGCCCGGGCACGAGTGCTGGCCCACACCTCCTGACGCTCAGTTCAGGATGTGAGAGAGCGTTGGGGGTTAGGTGAGCGTCGCGGCGATTCGGCCGTCAACCAGGACCGCGATGACCTCCGGGGCAGCACCAGCACCAGACTCCGGGTCCGCGGCGGCTCCAGCCTCTGATGCCGGCAGTCCCGCGGCAACCGTCCGGTACGGGATACCAGCGGTGACCGCCGGCGAGGCAGGCTCAACGCCGCGCAGCGAACGCAGGGTCACCACTCCCACTACTTCACGTGGGTGAACGGTCCCGAAACTCTGGCCCCGGTTCAGGACCAAGAACACCGGTTCGTCCGGTGCCACGTCGCGGGAGTGAAGTTCGACGACGGCCTCCGCCGCTGTCAGGTCGCTCGCCAAAAGCTGCACTCCGGCAGGCGCAGCGGTGAGAAGCGAACGGATGGTTCCTTCCGGCGTCGTGGGTTCCAGGAAGCCGAGCGAGGCGAGCCAGTGGTCGTCGAAATAGGTGGAGAGGTAGTTCCGGCCTGAGTCCGGCAGGACCACCACGACGGTGTGCTCCTCGTCCAAGGTTTCGGCGAGGTTCAGGGCTGCTGCCAGGGCGGTCCCGCCGGTGGCACCGATGAGGAGTCCTTCCTCACGGGCAGCACGGCGGGCGGTGAAAATGGCGTCGCGATCACTGATGCTGATGTATTTGTCCACCAGCGCGGTGTCGAACGCCTCAGGCCAGATGTCCTCAGTCGACGCCGGGTGCAGGGGATGGCCGGCGCCCTCCGTGTATTTGAGCGAACCGTTGCCCCCTCCGTAACGGGAGTGCTCGGGATCTGCGGCAATGACCTGCACTCGACCGTCGCTGGCCTGCTTCAAGTACCGGCCGGTTCCGCTGATGGTTCCGCCGGTCCCGACGCTGGACACAAAGTGGGTCACAGCGCCCTGGGTATCGGCCCAGATTTCCGGACCGGTACCTTCCCAATGGGCCTGCGGGTTGGCAGGGTTGTCGTACTGCAGCGCGAGCCAGGCCCCGGGAGTGGAGGCAGCGAAGGCCGCAGCCCGGTTGGCCAGGTGGCTGGGATCGGATCGCGGAACGAAATCGGCCACCAGGTGGACCTCGGCTCCGAAAGCGCGCAAGAGGCGGATCTTCTCAGCAGCCGTGGCCGCCGGAGCGAATATCACCGAGCGGTATCCCAGTTGCGCGGCCACCAAGCTCAGCCCGATCCCGGTGTTGCCGCTGGTCCCTTCCACCACAGTCCCGCCGGGCTCCAACAAACCGGTCCGTTCTGCGGCCCGGATCATGGAGAGGGCGGCCCGGTCCTTCACGCTCCCGCCAATGTTCTGGAACTCGAGCTTCGCGTAGATGCGGGGCCGGACACCTTCGCCCAGCCGCTTCAGCCGAAGCAGGGGAGTGCCGCCGATTGCGTCCAGGACTGATTCATACACGGTCATGCGGCCACGCTAAGACGCGGACATCGCCCCACAAAAAAGCGTTTCCCGCTGCGTCCTTCCGTGACCGGAGCCTCGGCGAACAAGCCCCAAAGAGTCATAAACATGTCACCGGCGGTAACCCGGATTAACGCCTCTTAACCGGGTGTCTCGCGATACCCAAAGCCGGGAAGAACCCGCCTAGAGTCCACAATCATGGGCCATGGAAATCACGCTAAACGTTCCGCCCTCTGGCTTTGCCTGGGTGCCGGATTCATCACGCTGCTGGACCAGGCAATGTTCGTCCTGGCCGTTCCCGCGATGTCCGCCTCCCTGCACGCCGATTCCGGGTCCGTGCAATGGATCCTGGCGAGCTACTCGCTGGCGTTCGGCGTCGCATTGGTTCCCGCCGGCAGGCTGGGTGACATCGTCGGGAGGCGCACGCTTTTCATCGCCGGCATTGCCGTTTTCGGGGCATCCAGTCTGGTGGGCGGCCTGGCCACCGACCCGTCGCTGGTCATCATCGCCAGGCTCCTCCAAGGACTCGGCGCGGGCACCCTGAACCCGCAGGTGCTCGGACTCCTGCAGGACATCTATCAGGGACACGACCGCGCAAAGGCCTTGGGCGCCTATGCCGCCGCCGGTGGTTCCGCTGCAGTGTGCGGGCCACTGATCGGGGGACTGGTCCTCTCACTGGGCGACCCCGCGATCGGATGGCGGATCCTGTTCCTGGCGAACGTTCCCCTGGTGCTGATCCTGGTGCCACTTGCCTTCCGGCTCCTCCCGCGGCCGGCAGGCAAAAACCCCGGAAACGCCAAGCCGTCCATCGACATCTTGGGCGCGTTGCTGTTGGGCGGAGTGGTGGTGGCATCACTCATTCCCACCATCTACGGCGCGGGCACCATTGCTGTGACGTCGCTGGTGATCGGTGCCGGTGCGCTCCTCGCCTTCGCCGGCTGGGAGATCCTGTACCACCGGCGCGGCCGAACCCCGTTGCTCAGTGCCTCGCTGGCAAAATCCAAGGGTTATGCACTGGGCACAGTGGTGGCACTCTGCCAGTTTGGCGTGGGCGCGGGAATGGCCGCTGTGACGGCGTTCTACTTCCTGTCCGGGACCGGACTGGCTCCGTTGGCAGCGGCAGCCATCCTTGCGCCGCAAGCCGCTGGCATGCTGCTGGCGTCCAGTTTCAGCTGGCGTTTCGTGGCTCGCTACGGGCGTGCCGGGATCGTGTACGCACTTCTCGGCAGCTTGGCCTGCCTGATTGCCAAAGACCTTTTTGTGCAGGGGCTCGACGGCGGGACAGCGGCTCTTGCGGTGGCCGCCGTCGGGCTTCTCCAAGGTGTGGCAACAGGCCTGGTGGTCGCGCCGAACCAGACACTCACCCTGGCCCATGCGCCCGTGGGTGCCGCCGGAGTGGCCGCAGGGTTCTACCAACTCAGCCAACGGTTCGCTGCGGCGCTGTGCTCGGCCGCGGCAGCAGGAATGTTCCTTCAAGCCCATGGCGCGGCCACCGGTGCAGCCTCCAAGGACGCCTTCCACCAAGGCATCGTGATGTGCTGCATCTTGCTGGGCGTCGCCTTGCTCGCCGGCGGAATCGACTGGCTGCGCGAGGCGCGGGACCGCACAAAGACGAGTGCCGCCGTCGTGACTTCCGGGAGGGAAGCCGCGACGACGGCACTGGTGCTGACGCCGGAAGGCACGACGGCGGCAGGTACTCAGCGCTCGGAAGTCACCGATTCGGTGGACGCCTGAGTAGTGGCGGCGGGCGGTGCCGCTTCGACGGGCGGTGCGGTGGGCCCGGTGGTGGGGACCCCGGCGTCGCGGAGGGCCGGGAAGCCACCATCCACGTGGACAGCGTTGGCGTAGCCGAGGACCTGGAGCTTCTGCGCGACGGGTCGTGAACCGTTGACAGAGCCGCAGAACACCACGATCTTCTGGTCCGTGCCGGTGACCTGGGGCAGCCGGTGGGCGGATTCAAGGCTGAAGTCCTCCTCCACGTGCTCGCGGTTCACCACCACGGCGCCGGGGACTGCGCCGGTGCTGGCGCGGCCGCCTTCGCTGCGGACGTCGATCAGCAGGGCGCCGTCTTCGATGAGCTTGGCGGCGGCATCGGCGGTGATCAGCTGGGTGTCTTGGACTTCGGTTTCGATGGACATGGTGCTCCCTTATGTAGGTGGTGGTTGGAAAATCGGAAAGGCTAGAGACCCCATACCTCGGCGAGCAGTTGGTAGGAGTTCTGCCGGTCGGCGGGGTCATGGGCAATGGTGGTGATGAGAAGTTCCTGGGCACCGGTGGCCCGCTGCAAAGTGCGGAGTCCTTCGCTGACCTGGTGGGGGTCGCCCACGAACCGGGTGTCCAGGCGATCCTTGATGAGCTCCCCGGCTTCGGCGTCCAAGGAAAGCTCCAGCGCATCCTCCGGGGACGGGTACGGGATGGCGCCGTGGCCGCTGCGGATCCCGTGAACCCACTGGGCGTAGCCGCGGGCCAAGCGCTGGGCCTGGCGTTCCTCCGGGGCTACCAGCACGTCCGCGGAGACGATCACATGCGGTTCCGGCAAGGCCGCGGAGGGTTCGAAGTGAGCCCTGTACTCGGCAATGGAGTCCAGCACGCCTGCCGGTGCCACGTGGTAGTTCGCGCCGAAGGGGAGACCTAACTTGCCAGCCAAGCGGGCGCTGGGGCCGGCGGTGGACCCATGGATCCAAAACTGGGGCGACTGGCCAAGAGCGGGTGTAGCCGTGACTTCCTCGCCGTGTTTGGTCCTGTACTCGCCGGTGAAAAATCCGATGATGTCCTGGAGGTCGTTCTCGAAGTTGTCCGTATCACCGGGAAAGCGACCCAGCAGTTCACCCTGCAGCCGGAACTTCCTGGGCAGGACCGCACCAAAGATGGGGCGCGGCGCGGGGATCAGCAGTCCGTCAACCACCCGATCGGTGGGTTCCGAAGAGTCAGCGGGTACCACACCGGGAGCCGGATCGCTGGGGGATTTGGGCGGGCCGGAGCGGCCGAAGCCCAAGTCCACGCGGTCCGGGAACACGGCGGCCAGCGTTCCAATACTCTCGGCAATCTGGAGCGGCCTGTAGTTCCCCAGCAAGGTGGCCGCGGTACCCACCCTGATGGTCTTGGTGGCGGAGGCAACCAACCCGGCCAGAATGTGCGGGGCTGATCCTGCAACGCCGGTGTTGAGGTGGTGCTCGGCCAGCCAATACCGCGAGTAGCCGGAAGCCTCGGCAGCGGCGGCAAGGGCAAGGGTGCTCCGCAGGGCATCGCCGGGAGTCTGACCGGCGGACACCGGGCTCAGGTCAAGGACGGACAGGGGAGTAACTGGAGGCTTCGGCATGGCACGACACTACGGAGCCACGCGCAGAGCCCAAAGCCGATCCGTCACCCCGCTCAACCGGGCTAAATCCAACGAAATCCGGCGAAACGGGCCGTCACAACCGACCCTTCAAAGGCCCGAAAATGACGATTCCAGCAGCCCTTTGACGCGGTATTTCCCGCCTTGACGCTGCAAGTCCAGCGGTTTGTACATTCCTTGGACAGCCTCCTAGATTCAAGTTCAGGTCAAGAGTCAGCACGCCAAGGACCGGCTCGTGCTGCGGCAACCCTCAGGCATTACGTGGCGGGGTGCTCCGGAAACAGACCAGGCCGCATCTGCGGCAAGTGAATGTCGTCCCAGCCGCTGTGCGGCCTCTGAAAGAGAGAATCATGCCTTCCACACCTGTACCCGCATTCCGCTCCCGCGTCATCGCGTTGGAGCTCGACGGCGACGGAGCCCACCCCGCGTCGTGGCGCAAGGCCCACCATGATCCGCAGGCGCTATTGGGGGGCCAGCGGATCCGTGAAACCGTGCTAGCAGCGGACATCGCCGGTTTCCATGTGTCCACGTTCAAGGACAGCCGCGTGGTGGATCCTGGAAGCACCGGGATTGCGGGCCGGATTGATGCGATCCAGCGCGCGGCCTTTGCAGCACCGATCACACGGTCCATCGGTCTTGTCCCTGAGGCCGGAACGCTCTTCACTGAGCCGTTCCATGTAGCCACGCAGCTGGCCAGCCTGGACTACTCCTCCTTGGGGAGGGCGGGTTGGCTGGTCACCGCGGACAACCTGGCCAAGGAAGCCCGTTCCGTGGGGCGCACGCAGTTGCCAGAAGGACAGGTAGCCAGCGAAGCCGCGGATGTGGTCCAAGCCAGCCGCCGGCTTTGGGACTCCTGGGAAGACGACGCGGTGATCCGTGACGTTGCAACGGGGCGGTACCTGGACCGGGACAAGCTGCACTACGCCGACTTTGACGGTGAGCGCTTCTCCGTCAAGGGACCGTCCATCATCCCGCGCCCACTCCAAGGGCAGCTCGTGGTGTTCGCGCCTGCTGAACTGATTCCCGCCGTCGAGGCTGATGTTGCCTTGGTCTCCGCAGACACCACGGACGACCTCCCGCAAGCTGCCCAGGCGGCAGCATCTTCGGGTGCGCCGCGGACCTTGGTGGAGCTGGACGTCATCCTCGATTCCCGTGGGCAGACCGCGGAGGACCGTCTGGCCGAACTGGACTCGTACGAAGAGTGGACGGGGGGTGCCCGCTACGTGGGCAGCACCGAAGGCTTGGTGGAGCTGCTCACCACGCTGTTCGCAGCAGCCGACGGCGTCCGCCTCAAGCCAGCGGTACTGGACGTGGACCTCCCCGAATTGGCCAACAAGGTGCTCCCCGAACTGCACCGCAGCGGGTTGGTGGTGCCGCCGCTTCCGGGCGCCACACTCCGTGAAACCTTCGGCCTTCCCCGTCCCGCCAACCGCTTCGCCGCAGCCTGACGCCGGCTGACCAACGCCCGCCGCCAAGAGCCCACTCACAGAGCCAGATTCAGAGAGAAGAACCATGACCAACCATCACCGCATCGCAGGCAACGGCCAGATCCAGTTCGGCGTCTTCTTCCAAGGCGTTAACCACACCACCGTGTGGAAGGACGCGCAGAGCGGCTCGCAAACCGACTTCGAGTCATTCCGCCGGGTGGCCCAGACAGCTGAACGCGGACTCTTCTCCGCGTTCTTCCTCGGAGAAGGACTCCGCCTCCGGGAACACCTCGGAAAGATCCACGATCTGGATGTCGTGGGCCGTCCTGACGCGCAGACCGCCCTCGCCGCGCTCGCAGCCATCACCACAAATATCGGGTTGGTTGCCACGCAGAACACTACGTACAACGATCCCGCGGATCTTGCCCACCGCTTGGCCAGCCTGGACCTGCTGTCCGGCGGCCGTGCGGCATGGAACATCGTCACCACGGACAACGCATGGACCGGTGCCAACTTCAGGCGCGGCGGGTTCCTCAAGCACGAGTACCGCTACGTCCGGGCCGAAGCGTTCGTTCAGACGGCCAAGGCCATTTGGGATTCCTGGGCTGACGGCGCAATCGCCGGGTCCCGGAATGATCAACGCTGGCTCCGCGAGGACGCCATCACCACGGTCGAACGCCACGATGAGAGTTTCGACGTCGAAATCACCGGCAGGCTGCCGCGCTCCAGCCAGCAGCACCCTGTCTTGTTCCAGGCCGGGGACTCACCGGACGGACGCGATTTCGCCGTGCGGAACGCCGACGTGATCTTCTCGGCACATCCGGAACTGGAAGACGCCAAGAAGTTCCGCGACGACATTGTGGCCCGCACCCTCAAAGCCGGGCGCCCGGCAGACGACGTGAAGATCTTCCCCGGCCAGGAGTTCATCCTTGGCGCCACCGCGGCAGAGGCCGAGGAAAAGCACCAGTGGGTCCGCTCGCTGCAAGTGGGTCCGGAAACGGCCATCGCCTACTTGGAACAGTTCTGGGGACGCACCCTCACCGAATACGACCCCGACGGGCCGCTGCCGGATATCGACCCCCTTGTGGACGTCACCAACCCCACCCGCGGCAACGCCTTCCACGGGAAGAGCGCCAAGGACCTCGCCGCCCAGTGGCGTGCGGATGCCAAGGAAAACGGCCAGTCGATCCGCCAGTTCGTTGCTGCCCGTTCCCGGCTCAACGGCCGCGGCCTGGTGGGATCGTACGACGACATTGCGGACAAACTCGCCGAGTACGCCCACACCGGCGCAGTTGACGGCTTCAACATCACCCCATGGATTGTGCCTGGCGGGCTGGATGACATTGTCAACGAACTGGTTCCCCGCCTGCAGGACCGTGGCGTCTACCGCACCGAATACGAAGGCACCAACCTCCGCGAAAACCTCGGCCTCCGCGTCCCGCTGACCCGCCGCGGATCACTCACCAGCACCCAACTCACTGAAAGCGAAGAAGTCGCATGAGCGTCCCCAACCTAACTGCAGCGCGCAAGCTGCGGAAACCAGCCGCCGTCGTGTCCGTCCTGGGAGCCTTTGCGCTCCTGGCCTCAGCTTGCGCTGGAGGGGCCGACGCCGGCACCCAGCAAAGTGCCGACGCCACCCCGGTTTCCGGTGGCAACCTGAACTTCGCGGTGTCCGTTGACCGCGGATGCATTGACCCGCAGCAGGTGGGCAACAACGATGCGATTGCGATTGCCCGTCAGACAGTGGCGTCGTTGACGTCGCAGGATCCGAAGACGGGCGAGATCGTTCCGTGGCTGGCGGAGAGGTTCGAAACCAATACGAACGCCACCAGTTTCACGTTTACCCTCCGCAGCGGTGCCACCTTCGCTGACGGGACTGCGATTGATGCTGCTTCGGTGAAGACCAACTTCGAGGCCATCAAAGCACTCGGTGCGAAAGCGACGCTGGGCTCCACCTACCTGAGCGACGTCAGCGCCATCACCGTGAAGGACCCGCAGACCGTGGTGGTGGACTTCTCCAAGCCGAACGCGCAGTTCCTCCAGGCAACGTCCACGTTCACGCTCGGCCTGTTGTCCCCGGCCTCTGCAACTCTTTCCGAAGCTGACCGTTGCGCCGGGAAGTTCTCCGGCTCCGGCCCGTTCAGCGTGAAGAGCTACACCGTGGACAAGGAAGCTGTCCTGGAACGCCGTGCGGGCTATACCTGGCCCGCCGCCACCAACAGCAACAAGGGCGAGGCCTACCTGGACACTGTCACCTTCAAGATCATTCCTGAGGCAGGGAACCGCACGGGCAGCCTGCAGTCCGGCCAGATCGATGCGACGGCGGCAATCTCCGCTGCTGACATCAGCCTGTTCAACGGCAACGGCTTCTGGAACGAAACCCGGGCCAACCCGGGCGTGGTCTACAACCTGTACGCCAACCAGTCCAACCCCAAGCTCAAGGAAACCGCCGTCCGCCAGGCCATCTCCAAGGCCATCAACCGTGAGGAAATTACCAAGACCCTGCTGACCGAAGCGGACCAGCCGGCCAAGGGCGTTCTCTCCCACACCACTCCGTACTTCAAGGACTACAGCGAGCTGCTGAAAAACGATCCCGATGGCGCCAAGAAGCTCCTGGACGATGCCGGCTGGAAGGTTGGCACCGATGGGGTCCGCGAGAAGAACGGCGAGAAACTGTCCTTCAAGGTCACTTACTGGCAGTCACCCAAGGAAGTGCTGGAGCTCGTGCAGCAGCAACTCAAAGTGATCGGCGTGGACCTGCAGCTGAAGTTCACCACCATAGCGGACGTGACGGCTGCCCAGGCTGACAAGACCTATGACTTCTCCTACGGCAACCTGACCCGCAGCGACCCGGACGTCCTGCGCACCGTCTTCGCCTCCACCACAGCCCGTGGCGGAAGCAACCTCCGCGAGAAGCTGCCCGTGGACGATGTCCTGGGGGAGCAGGCCGCGGCGCTGGACAAGGACGCACGCCAGAAACTGGTGGACGAAGCACAGGAAATTCTGATCAAGGACGCCCACTCCATCCCGCTTTATGAGCTGTCCACCACCATTTCCGCCAGCGAGCACGTCAAGGGCCTCACGTTCGAAGCTTCCAGCCGCCTGGACTTCTATGACGCCTGGCTGAGCAAGTAGGAATCCCATGATCCGCTACATCGGCCAACGGTTGCTGCAGGGCGCGTTCGTCCTCTGGGCCGCCTACACAGTGTCCTTCCTGATCCTGTACCTGTTGCCCGGCGACGCCGTGAGCATCATGGCCAGCGGAGACGAACAGAACGCAGTGGATCCGGCTCTCGTGGAGAAACTTCGCGCGGAGTACGGATTGGACAGGCCTCTTTACGAGCAATACTTTATTGCCCTGTTCAAGGCGCTCCAGCTGGACTTCGGGCTGTCCGTCAAGAACGGTGTCCCTGCGACCCAGACTGTGGCGGAAGTGCTGCCGGAGACCATCAAGTTGGCCGTGGCGGGATTCGCGCTCGCGGTGCTTCTGGGCAGTGCCCTGGCAGTGGTTGCGGCGTTCAGCCGCAACCGCTGGATCCGCCAGGCCTTCTCCTCGCTCCCTCCTCTGGGAATCGCGGTGCCCACCTTCTGGATTGGCCTCCTGCTGCTGCAGTTCTTCTCGTTCAGGTTGCGATTGTTCCCAGCGATAGGGAACGACGGCGGCCAGAGCCTCGTGCTTCCCGCCCTGACTCTGGCCATACCCACCTCAGCGGTGATCGCCCAGCTGCTGACGCGCAGCTTGCGCCAAACGCTGGGCGAACCGTACATCGAACAGATCCGAGCCAAGGGAGCCAGTGAAGCGCTGATCAACTTTGGCCATGCCCTCCGGAACGCAGCCATTCCCACGCTCACCATGCTCGGAATCCTGGTGGGCAACCTGCTGGCCGGGGCAGTGGTGAGCGAAACAGTGTTCTCCCGTGCGGGCATAGGGCGGCTCACGGTCACGGCCGTCAACAGCAGGGACATCCCCGTAGTCCAGACCTTGGTGGTCCTGGCCGCCGTCATCTTTGTGATCACCAGCTTGATCGTTGACCTGATTTATCCGCTCGTGGACCCGCGTATCAACACAGCGCGCGGGGCCAAGGTCTAGGAGGGCCATTATGACGCAGCAACTTGTGAGGGGGACGCACTCCGTAGATCCTGCAGCGGGGCACTCGGCCGCCGCGCCCGAGGCATCAGTTCCCGTCCCGCCGGCCGCCGACCAGGCTTCAGTTAGTTGGGCTGGTTCCCCTTGGGCCGGCGCCCGAAGGTTCCTGGCCAAGCCCGGATTGGTGCTGTCCGTGCTGGTCCTTGCCTTGGTGATCCTGTGGGCGTTGGTTCCCCAGGCCTTTACCCAGTGGCCTCCGGACACGGGTGTTCCGTCGTCGCGGCTCAAACCACCGTCCGCGGAACACTGGTTCGGCACCGACAGCCTGGGCCGTGATCTCTTCTCCCGTGTGGTCCACGGTTCGGCAACCTCGTTGGCTGCAACGGCAGTGGCGGTAGCCGTTGGCCTGGTTGCGGGATCGGCGCTCGGTTTGCTGGCTGGCTCCATCAGGGGGTGGGTGGATGACGCCATCATGCGCGTCATGGATGTGCTGCTGGCCATTCCGAGCTTGCTGCTTTCCTTGGCTCTCATCACGGTGCTCGGCTTCGGAACCATCAACATTGCCATCGCGGTGGGCATTGCCAGTGTGGCCAACTTCGCCCGGATCATGCGTGCTGAAACCCTCCGGGTGAGCACTGCTGTGTACGTTGAGGCCGCACGGTCCTCAGGTGTCCGGTGGCACTCCATCCTCCTCCGACATGTCCTCCCCAATGCTGCCGGCCCGGTTCTGGCCTTGTCCGCGCTGGAGTTCGGCATGGCAGTCCTGTCGATTTCGTCGCTGAGCTTCCTCGGGTTCGGCGCACCACCGCCCTCCGCGGAATGGGGTTCACTGGTGGCCGGAGGCCGCGACTACCTGGTGGCTGCGTGGTGGCTGGTGACGCTGCCGGGCGTGGTAATTGCCGCCGTCGTGCTGTCCACCAACCGTATTTCGCATGCTTTCCAAGACTCCGAAAGGAACGGGCGATGAGCTCCCATGCTGAACCGCTGTTGAAGGTGGAAAATCTCCGCGTGGACTACGTGGTGGAGGGATCTCCACGGAACGCGGTGGCGAGTGTCAGTTTTGAGGTCCGGGCGGGCGAAGTGGTGGCGATTGTGGGGGAGTCGGGCTCCGGCAAGACCACCACGGCGCATTCAATCATCAACCTGCTCCCCGGCAACGCCCGGGTTTCCTCCGGCAGCGTGACCTTCGACGGCACGGACCTGACGCAGCTGACGCGCAAGGAGTGGCAGGGGGTGCGCGGCAAGGACATCGGGCTGATTCCGCAGGACCCCACGGCGTCGCTGGATCCCCTCCAACGGGTGGGTGAACAAGTGGCGGAAGCGCTCACCATCCACCGGCTCCAGCCCAGGAAGGCTGCGCGGCAGAGTGCCGTCAGGTTGCTGGAGGAATCCGGAATCCGCGACGCTCCCTCCCGGGCGCGCCAGTTTCCTCATCAGTTTTCCGGCGGCATGCGCCAACGCGTGCTTATAGCCACTGCGCTTGCTGCCCAGCCAAAACTGGTCATTGCTGATGAGCCCACCAGTGCGCTTGACGTGACGGTCCAGCGACAGATCCTGGACAACATTGCTGCACTGACCGCGGAGCGGGGAACCGCCGTCTTGCTGATCACGCACGACCTCGGCGTCGCAGCTGACCGCGCCGACCGCATCATCGTGATGCGCGGCGGCGAAATTGTGGAGGAAGGGTCCGCGACGGCCGTGCTGGGCGACCCGCAGCACAGCTACACGCAGCAACTCATTGCGGCGGCTCCGGGGCTCAGCCCGCGCAGATTGCGGCCATCGCTTTCGGTCCAGAACCCAAGCACGACGGCGGGCAGCGGCACTGTCCACGTTTCCCCTCTTGTGGAGGCCAAGTCGCTCCGCAAGGTGTTCAGCCTGCCCCGGACAGCCGGAGGCGCAAGGTCGCTGACCGCCGTCGACGATGTTTCGCTGGACATCCGGCGGGGCGAGACCCTGGCATTGGTGGGGGAGTCCGGTTCCGGGAAGAGCACAGTTGCCCGCCTGCTGCTGCGGTTGGACAAGCCAACCTCAGGTTCAGTGACGTTCGACGGCGTGGACCTCGCCAGTGCGAAAGGGGAGAAGCTGCGCCACCTCCGACGCCGGTTCCAGGTGGTGTTCCAAAGTCCTTACGCATCGCTGGATCCAAGGTTCTCTGTGGAGGACATCATCGCCGAGCCGCTGCGAGCATTCGCGGAGGGCTCCCCGACTGAACGAAAGAGCCGGGTGAAGGCGCTGCTTGAGGAGGTCCACCTTCCCGCGGACTACGGAACCCGGCGGCCGGCCGAACTCTCGGGTGGGCAGCGGCAGCGGATCGCCATCGCCCGGGCTTTGGCGCTGAAGCCCGAGCTCGTGGTGCTGGATGAAGCGGTCTCAGCCCTGGATGTTTCGGTGCAGGCTCAGATTCTGACTCTCTTGGCTGAACTGCAGGTACAGGAGTCGTTAAGCTACCTCTTCATCTCGCATGACCTCGCCGTGGTGCAGCAAATCTCGGACCGCGTGGCCGTCATGCAGGCAGGGAAACTGGTGGAACTCGGGGAGGCCACCGCAGTGCTGGAGAACCCTGTGGAGGACTACACCCGGCAGCTGATCACGGCCATCCCGGGCCGCCAGCCCCAACGCTCTCTCACATAACGGCCCCTTCCGCCCAACGATCTATCACCTGGTGATAGAGCGTCGGCGGAAATGGCGTGTCATGTGAGAGAGCGTCGGGAAGGGGTGTGCGCCCGGCTCAGAAGCTAGGAGATCACCCGGCCGTTCTGGATGAGGTATTCCATGTGCTCGGAGATGTCAGCCAGCACAGCGATGTCCGCCACCGGGTCGGCTCCCAGAACCAGGAGGTCAGCATCCGCACCAGGCGCGATCACGCCAAGTTCACCTTCGCGCTCAAGCAGCAGGGCCGCCGTCGTGGTTGCAGAACGGATGGCATCAATCGCCGGCTGGACCTTCCCGAGCAGCCTGAACTGTTCATTCTGGTGGCGGTGCATGCCGCCCAGGAGGTCTGTGCCGAAGGCCATCTTCACACCGGCTTCGTGGGCGCGGCCGATCGCTTCGAGGCCGCTGGTGAGCACTGAGTCCACCTTGGCCCACATTTCCTCGGTGAGCCCGAACTCCTTGCCCTCTTCCTTCAGCGCCCAGTACGTGACGAGTGTGGGGACCAGGAAAGCGTCCTTTTCGAGGAACAGCTTCAGGCTTTCGTCGTCCAGGAGGTTACCGTGTTCGATCGAGCGGACACCCGCCTCAAGCGCACGGTTGATGGCCCGGGCAGTGTAGGCGTGGGCGGCAACGTAGCGGTTGGCAGCCTGTGCCTCCTCCACTGCCGCCCGCATTTCTTCCATGGAGTACTGGGTGGAATCGATGCGGTCCGTGGGGGAGGAGACGCCGCCGGACGCCATGATCTTGATGTGGTGGGCGCCCTTGCGGATCTCATCGCGGGCGGCGGCGCGGACAGCGTCAACACCGTCGGCCACCCGGCCGATCCCGCAGCAGCCCCGGCCATTGGGATCGTGGTCTTCGCCGGGCAGGCGCATGTCGCCGTGGCCGCCGGTCTGGCTGAGGGCGTGTCCGCAGAAATGGATCTTCGGCCCCTCCAGCAGCCCCTCCGCCTGCGCCATGGCCAGACCAAAGTCGGCACCGGACAGATCCCGGACAGTGGTGAAGCCGCGTCGCAGCATCTCGCCCATGATCCGGGCCGTCTGCGCGTAAACATAGGACGCCGGCGTGTAGGTGAGCGAGCGGAAGTCGGCGCTGGATGCCACCACGTGAACGTGGGCATCGATCAGGCCCGGGATCACAAACTTGCCGGTGCCATCGATGACCCGCGCACCCGATGGAGCTTCAAGGTCAGGCCCGACGCTGCTGATCTTCCCGTTAACGCTGACGACGTCGGCAGTTGAGTAGGTGCCAGCCTCAACGTTCAGGACGCTTGCGTTGCGGATGATGAGTGGGGTGGTGCTCATTTAAACGGTGTCCTTCGCAGGTGCTTCGGGGGATTCGTGTGCTTCGGTGGGATGGGCTTCAAAGGCCTTAACAAGGCTGGCGAGGTTCTGGTGAATGACGCCGACGGCGGTTTCCACACTCTGCTGCGTGTACTTGCCTTCCGCGTCCAGAAGGGCGAGGACGCCAACCACGTTGTGCTGTTGGTCGAGGACCGGCACGTTGATGACGGCCCCGCAGCCTAGTTGCTGGATGAGCTCGGAGTCTGCAAAGACTTCCCTCAGTGCCGTCAGATCGGGAGCCAGGAACGGCTCCTTCTTGTCGATGACCGTACCCAGCCAGCCGGGTGAGATCTCCACGGTTTTCTCGCCGCCCACCGGATACTCGGCCGGGTGGCTGGTGAAGAGGCGCTTGAGGCTGGAGCGTTGCGGAATCCATTGCAGTGCCGTGAAGAGAATGACGCCGGGGTCTTGCTGCATTGCCTCTAGCGTCTGCTGGAAAATTTCGTCTGAATTCACGGCGTTCACTTGCTTCCTGCCGCTGCCGGATCATGCTCGGCGCGGGCGTTGATGTCCTCCAAGGATTTGCCTGCGGTGGACGCTCCGAAGATCACCACACCCAGCACGCCGATGGTCAGCACCACGGTGGTCATGGTGAACACTCCGCCGAAACCGAGGGATGCGGCGAAGATGCCGATGATGGACGGTGCCAGGATGCTGCCGATGCGGCCCACTGCGCTGGCCAGGCCAACACCCGTGGCGCGCATCCAGGTGGGGAAGAGCTCCGGAGTGTAGGCGTAGACGCCGGCGTAGGTGCCGTTCAGGAAGAAGGACAATGTGGCGGCGGCCAGGAGGATCATGCCGGAGTCGTTGGATTGGCTCAGCCAGAAGGCGCTGATGGCCGATCCTGCCAGGTACAGGGCGATGGTGTTCTTGCGGTCAATCCGGTCGCACAACCACGCGGCGGAGAAGTAGCCGGGGATCTGCGCCAGGTAGATCAGGATTGAGAACTCGAAGCTCTTGGTGATGGTGATGCCGCGGCCCACCAGGAGGGTGGGGATCCAGGAGAAGAAGCCGTAGTAGGAGAAGGTGATCACGAACCAGATCAGCCAAATAACAGCTGTCCGGCGGCGCATCGCCTTGGACCACATGAACTTCAGGGCATTCCAAACGCTGATCTTTTGCTCGTGCTTGGTGATCTCTTCCTCGACTGCCGGCAAGGGAGCAAGGGGCTTCCCTGTGGCCTTCACGACGCTCTGCTCGAATCGGTCCACCACTTCGGTTGCCTCTGCGATGCGGCCTTGGCTGATGAGGAAGCGTGGGGACTCAGGCAGGCTCCTGCGCCACCAGAGCAGAAGAAGGATGGGGACTGCGGTGATGACCTGCGCCCAGCGCCAGCCGTCTTCACCCAGCGGAACAACGAAGCGGCCGATCAGTGCGGCAGCCACAAAGCCAAAGGAGAAGAATCCGGCCAGGGTTCCAATGAACCAGCCGCGACGCTTCGGGGGGATGAACTCAGAGAGGAACGGTGCAATGATGACGCTTTCGGCGCCCGCTCCCAGTCCTGCAAAGATCCGTGCAATCAGGAAGATTTCAAAGTTGGGGGCCATTGCCGCCACCACTGACATGAGGCAGTAGAAGGCGAGGGCCCAGAGCATGACCTTCTTGCGGCCGAAGCGGTCGCCCATCCATCCCGCCAGGATGGCGCCGAAGAAGAAGCCGAACGGGGCTGCTGAGCCAACCAAACCGAGGCTGGCAGTGCTGAGGCCCCACAGTTCCTGGATGCGTGGGAGCAGGAAGGCGACCACTGCCCCGTCCATACCGTCGAACGAGTAGCCGAGGCCTCCAATGAGGAGAAGCTTGTAGTGTGGTCGACTGAGAGCCAGACGATCCAGGCGTGCTGTGAGAGACATGGGGATTCCTGCCAAATTGGGCCAAGTTGTACATTTTTAGGAATATGCACGGGTCTGTGCAGAAGCGATGTATCGAAGGTACGGCCAAAATGTGAGGTAGGTCAATAGGTGGAAGAAGATTTCGACTCGTCAACGTTGACCGAGTGGCTGGATAGTCGCGTGCAAGGGCGGAAGCTCGCGGCGCGCCAAATGCAGGTCATTGGCATCCTCCGATCGCAGCCCCGGCTTGCGTCCTACGGCTCCGTCAGCGACATCGCCGCCGTGGCCGCATCCAACGCCTCCACCGTCACCAGAACCGCGCAAACACTGGGATTCAAAGGGTGGGCAGACTTCCAATTTGAGCTGCGTTCGCGGTTTCTGGCGTCTCTGAGCGCAGTGGAGGTTGCGGCCGAGCACAATGGCCACATCAGCAGCCCTGCACAGGCGGCGGTGTCCACTGACCGGGCGAATCTGGCGCATTTCGAGCGCACATTGGACGCCCACACTCTCCAAGATATTGCGAAGGCGATCGCAGGTGCGCGGCAGACTTTCATCGTCGCGGCAGGAAGTTACGCCATCCCCGGCAAGGCTCTGGAGCACAACGCAATCATTGCCGGATACAACGTCCGGCTCCTCGATGCCGACGTTGCTGCCCTCACTAACGCCATTGCACGGCTTGGTGCGGAAGACCTCGTTATCGCCATCAGTCTCTGGCGGGTCTACGACAGCACCATGCGCGCCGTGGACATCGCCCACAACCTGGGTACCCCCATTGTTTCCATTACGGACAGCGCTGGCTCGCCCGTGGCAGTGCATGCTGATCACAGGATCGTGGTGCCCACTGAGGGCGCGGGTTTCTTCCCGTCTCTGACAGGTGCCGTTGCCGCGGTCCAGGCGATCGCCGTCGAGCTTGCCTCCTTGGATCGTGAGCGCTCCAATCAGAACATCGCCGCCTCGGAGCGGACGTGGGACCAGATGCGCATCATGCATCCCCGCTCCAGTTCCTAGCGCAGAACCATTGACCTGGGCAGAACCATTGACTTGGCGTGACAGGCGGAGATATCGTACAACCAAATGGTTGTAGATAAGCTCAGTAAACATCTCTCCAACGCCGAGATCGACCGGATCTTCCAGGCTTTGGCCGATGCCACCCGCAGGGACATCGTGGCCCGGGTGACGGCAGGGGAGTACTCGGTCTCCGGGCTTGCTGCGCTCTACACCATGAGTTTCGCGGCCGTACAGAAGCATGTTGCGGTTCTGGAACGGGCCTCCCTGGTGACCAAGGAGAAGCGTGGGAGGGAGCAGATCGTGCGGGGAAACCATGAAGGGTTGCAGAAAGCCCGCCATCTGCTGGATCAACTGGAAACGATCTGGCGGCAACGCGCCGACCGGATTGCGGACATACTCGCCGAAGACGATGAAAAGGATCTGCCATGACTGTTGTCAGCCTAAACAAGGATGTTGAGGCACTGAGCTTCAGCATAGTTTCCGAATTCGATGCCGACGTGAAGCGCGTCTGGCAGGTATGGGAAGACCCCCGGCAGCTTGAGCGCTGGTGGGGACCGCCCACCTGGCCGGCCACCTTTGAGACGCATGAATTCACCGTTGGCGGGAAGGCCGCCTACTACATGACCGGTCCGGACGGCACCAAGGCGCGGGGCTGGTGGAAGTTCACCGCCATCAACTCCCCGGACCACCTGGAGTTCGACGACGGCTTCGCGGACGATAACGGTGAACCCGTGGACCACCTGGGCATCACCCACGCCACCGTGAAGCTCGAACCCTTGGAGAACCGCACCCGGATGACCATCACCTCCTCCTTCGACTCCGAAGAGCAAATGCAGAAGATGGTCGAGATGGGCATGGAAGAGGGAATGCGGGAGGCAGCGGAACAGATCGACGCTGTTCTTGCCAACGCCTGAGCACTGAACCGAAAACAAAAAGATGCCGACGACGGCGGGTGCCTCCCGCCGTCGTCGGCGTATGGTTAAGTCCCGGTTGCCTCTCGAAACGGACCAGTGTCATGGCGCGATTGATCATCATGGGTCCTCCGGGTTCCGGAAAAGGCACGCAGGCTGAGCACATTGCCCGGCATTTTGGGATCCCCGCCATTTCCACCGGTGAGCTGTTCCGCACCCACGTCCGCGACAAAACGGAGTTGGGGACAGAAGCCAGCGGGTATATGGATCGCGGGGACTTTGTGCCGGATCATGTCACCACGGCCATGCTCAGGGTCCGGCTTGAAGAGGACGATGCCGCCTCAGGTTTCCTGTTGGACGGCTACCCGCGGACGGTCATCCAGATCGGTGCCCTGGACGAGATCTTGGCCGACCGTCAGCAAACCCTTGAAGTGGTTCTTGAGCTGAACGCAGCAGACGACGAGTTGCTGTCCCGGATGCTCCGCAGGGCACAGGAACAGGGACGCGCCGATGACACCGAACCCGTGATCCACCGGCGGCTTGAACTGTACCGGGACCAAACGCAGCCAGTGTTGAAGGCGTACTCGAACCGGGGGATTCTGCTCAGCGTTGACGGAACAGGCGAACGCCCAACGATCACGAAGGCTGCGATTGCCGCCTTGGAGCAGGCGCTGGCGGTTTAGCCGTTGGCTGTTAGCCGCTGGCGGGAGTCGGAAGCTCGGCAGCCGGAATCTGGACGGCCGGGTGTTGGACAGCCGGAAACTCGGCCGCGAGGGTGCGTAGATACGCGGCGAACCCTTCCGGCGCGCGGGAATGTGTCCGCCCAGAGGTCACGACGCGGATGGTGTCCGTGGCTGTCACTGCGAAACCTCGGTGACGGAGCCGTTCCACCAGAACGCGGTCCTCGTGGGAGCGCAGCCCGGGGAAGCCGCCCGCGCTGATATACGCCGAGGCGCGGATTCCCAAGTTGGCGCCGTAGATGTGCTGATGGTCCTCCCGGAACGGATGGAGTTCCATCCAACGACGATGGATGGCTGGGTCCATGCCCTCTGGATCGGGTTCCACGGAGCCGAGGATGGCGTCCGCCCCCGCGTTGGCCAGTTCCACTTGCCGCGTCAGCCAGTGCCGTGGAACAGCGGAATCGGAGTCTGTGGTGGCCAGCCAGATGCGTTCGGTCGCGTCCGCAGGCAGGCCTTCCAAGGCAGCGCGGAAACCAAAGCCCCGGCTGGCGCCCGTGCTTCGCAGGTTCACGTTGACCACGCTGAAGCGGTTGTCGCCGGAGGTATGCGCCGCGGCAATCTCCGCAGAGCGGTCGGTGCAATGATCCAGGACCACCACCATCCTGGCTTGAATGTCCTGGCGTTCGTGGTGGAGTGCGTCCGCGGCGGCTTTCAGCGCCACGAGGGCTTTGCCGATGTGTTGGTCCTCGTTATGGGCGGGCATCACCACTGCCACGCTCGTGATCTCCAACGGCCCGGGCATGGTTACGCTGTCCTGTCTGGGGCGAGAAGGATCTCCAGCATGAAGTCCTTCTCACGGTAAAGACCATGCGTGGGCCAGCCGAGGTGGTGACGAGCCATCGCATGGACCGCTTCGGCGTCCAGCTGCCAACCCGAAATCGGGTGCCGCCAATGGCACAACACCAAGGTGCCGCCTGGCCGGGTGGACGCTTCAATACGTGCCAGGAGTTCCGTGAGTTCATCCGGCGAAAGGTAGTAGCCCGTCTCGGAGAGCACCACAAGATCGAAAGTGCCCTCGGGCCACTGGCGGGGCATGGTCAGGTGCCGGGTCACAGCCGAGGGGAACCGTGAGAGCCGCTCAGTTGCCTGGGCAAGGGCGGCGCTGCTGGCGTCCACGCCAAGGAAGTGCCGGCAGCGCTGGGCGAGTTCCTCGCTGAGCGTGCCAATGGAGCAACCCAGTTCCAGCCCGGATTCATAAGATTCCTCCGGCAAGGCGGCCAACGTCAGTGCCCTTTTGCGCCGTTCGTACCAGCTGGTGGTGTAACTCCAAGGATCGTCCTCCTTGGAGTGGACCTCGTCGAAGATCCGCTCGGCGTCTGCGGCACTGTTGCTACCGGCCGTGGATGGATGCCATGCGAAGGTTTCCCACGGCCTGCTGAAGTGCTCCAAGAACGTATCCGAAAGGAGCGTCTCGTCACCGGGCTGATCTGAGAGGGGGCCCGTTTGGGAGGCGTGGGCGCGCATCGCCAGTGCTTTGGCGTGCTGATCCTGATCGGTTAACGGCACCCGCACCCATGAGTTCCACGTGGAGTCATCCGGTCCTGCCCACAGCCAGTACCAGATGGGGTATTCCAGCAGGCCGTGGCCGCCCTGCGTCGCGACGTCTGCTGCGATACTGCCGAGGGTGTCATGGTCCGTGTGTCCGTCATGGCGATAAGGGGCCACGATCGCGACGGTCTCCGCGGGCCTTCCGGCCACGGTCGCCCGGAGGGATTCCTTGATGCTCTCCGCGTTGGCCGCAAGCTGCCCATCGGGAAGTTCCAGGAACCGCCACGTGGCATCGGGCGCCAAACCGGACACTGCCGCGTGGAACTCCGTGAGCCTGACAGCGGCAAGCTGTTCCGGCGTCGTGGTGTGCGAGTCCGGATGCGAAGCCTCGCCGGCAGTGCACAGCAGAACCTCCACCGCAGCCCCGGCGGCATGGAGTTTGGCGAGGAAACCGCCTGCGCCCAGGGTTTCATCGTCCGGGTGGGCGGCCAGCACAACGAAGGTCATGCTTGCGAGCTCGTCCGCGCTCAGCGGCAGCTCCGGCAGGGCGGCAACTCCGCTGGCTGCCCATTCCGACTCCGACGTGCCGGTGTCCGTGTGCGAGAAAGCTACCATCGTCGGTCTCCCTTCAGAGCCAGGGCGCCCAGTTGGGCGTCGTCCCGCATCGCGTGATGCTGCCTGATATACAGGCCCAGGTCCGCCATGCGCTTGCCGTACGCTTCGTCGAAGGCCAGCGGGCCGGGGCCCAGGTTTTGCGTCACCAAGGTTTGGACACGCTCGACGGCGGCGGCGACAGTCCCGCGGATGCGCAAGGCCTCGGGCCAGGGGCTTGGACTGTCAGGATCTGAGCCTTCCAAATCACCGGCGTCGATGCGCTCCGCCGTCTGGGCGAGGTAGCCCGTGGTTGTGGCAAGGATACGGTCGATCTCGCCCAGGGAAGCCAGTGCGATCTGGTCTGCTTCGCGGCCGTTGGCTGCGGCCTTCGTCAGCGCATCCGCATAGTCGCGCGCTACGGCCACCGCTCCGCCCAACCAACAGGCAGCCACACCCATGCCGCCCCACGCGAAGCCCGGGCGCTCGAAATACCAGCTTCCTTGTTTGACGGGCCGTGCTTCCACGTGGTCGAAGTGGACGGTTCCGCTGGGGATTTCCTTCAGCCCCCGGCTGGTCCACGCGGGTGCTTCGGCTGTCACGCCCTGGTGCTTTAGGTCAACGGCAAAGGCCGCTCTGGTGTTTTCCTCAGTGTGCGCGGTGATCACTGCGCCATCCAGGTGCCCGGCAAGAGAGCACCACGGTTTGGAGCCGTTGAGGACGTAGCCACCGTTTGCGGCGCGTTTGGCCTCGAGCTTCATTCCGGGGCCTTCCGCTGCGAAGACTCCCCAAGTTCCCTCGTGCTCGCCGTCAGTCCCGGCTTGGACTCCGGCTTGGGCTCCGGCTTGGGCGAGGATCGCGAGAGCGTCGAGGTGTGGTTCGAGCACTCGCCCGGCCGCGACGTCCACGGCTGTCACGGAGGCCAACAGTTCCCACAGCTTGGCGGTGTTTCCCTCGCCGGGCTTGGGGGCGGTCCGTCCGATGTCCTCGGCCAGGGTCAGCAAAGTCGGCACGTCGCCCACTGCTGCCCGCACTTTTTCGAGCACGGGTTCCAGGGCTTGCAGCTGCGCGGGTTCGGAACTGATGCGGACGGGCTGGGCTTCGGAATAGCTCATGATGCCAAGCCTAAACTAAGGAACCTTAGGTTATGTGTGCGGAAAGCAAGCGGACGACGGCGGGAGGTGCCCGCCGTCGTCCGCTTTGCTTTGTTTTGTGGTGCTAGATGATCAGGTTCATGGCGTTCCAGCCGGAGCCAACCAGGCCGCGGGGGAGCCATCCTCCCTTGCCGTTGCTGGGGTAGAGCCAGAGGGCGCCGCCTGCGTCGCGGGCCAGGAGGTCCACGTTGCCGTCGCCATTGAAGTCACCGGGGCCCACGATTGCGGTCATGGCGTTCCAGCCGTAGCCGACGGCCGCGGAGTTCCAATCCTGAAAACCAGAGTTTTTGTAACCTGGGTGCAAATAAAGGGTGCCTGCTGAGTCCGTAAAGAGGAGGTCCTGGAAGCCATCCTTATTGAAATCACCTGGTGCTGTAAGAGTATTCAACCCGTACCACATTGAGCCAGGAGATTGTTGGGGGAGCCATCCGCCCTTGCCATTTCCCGGGAATATGATCATCCCTCCCCATATAGTGCGGGCGATGACGTCCGGGTTTCCATCGAGGGTGAAATCGCCAGCTCCTACTACTCGATCCATGGTGTTCCATCCATATCCCACCGGGACTCCCGGAAGCCACCCACCGCTGCCATTCCCCGGATACAGCCAAAGGGTTCCGCCCTTATCGCTCGCAAGCAAATCGGCTTTGCCGTCTCCGTTGAAATCCCCCGGAGCAATGATCGCACTCATGACATTCCAACCTTGGCCCACCTGCACACGGGGCAGCCATCCGCCGTAGCCGTTCCCAGGATAGAGCCATAGCCCTCCGCTGCCGTCTCGCGCAAGAACATCGGTCCTACCATCGCCGGTGTAGTCGTGTCTGATGTCGCGATTTTTGACCGTGACGGAGAGTGTAGGTGTCACCGCTTCCGGATTCGCTCCATTGGATGCAGCTACTTTGAAGTAGAAGGAGCCTGCTGTTGTCGGAATCCCGGAAAGAAGTCCAGCCTCATTCAATGCCAATCCTGGAGGGAGGGTGCCTCCCGAGACGCGGAACTTGGGAGTCAAGGAACCTTTTGCAGCAAATTGATACTCATAGAAGGAACCGACTTGGCCCTTGATTGGTGGTTGCCCAGACGTGAAGCTAGGAGGTACGTAGGTGCCATCAATAACATTTACTGTTTCATAGTTTGAAACGTAGATCTTGTTGGTCTTCTTGTTGATGGCTATGGCATTCGGATTGTTTTGATCTTTTCGAATCTGACCTGAGGTCATCGATGTTGCGTCAAGTGCAGCCAAGTATCCGTTGTGTCCGGAGATGTAGATCTTGTTGGTGGCATCATTCACGGCCATGTGCGTGATTGTCGCGACAAGAGGGAAGGACGTAGCAACACGAGTCCGTCCGTCGATACGGGTCAGCCCGACGGTGCCCGGGAAATGTGCGACAAAGACTTGGTTGGTCGTCTCATTCACGGCAATTCGTTTTGGGTAAGCGTTCACAGGAATCGTCGTGGCCGTGTCCGTTGCGCCGTCGATAATCGATATGCTGCCTGCCGCCGTCCAACTCTGTGGCGAATGGGCAACGTAGACCTCGTTGGTTGCGCGATTGAGCTTGAAGTCGTCAATCCACGTGGTGCCACCGCCGGGGGAGCTGACATCGATTACTGTCGTGCGCGAGGTTGCGAGATCCAACACTGCGAAGTCTTGAATTCCAGATGTGAAATAGATCTTACTGGCTGAAGGATTGATAACCAGTCTCTGTGCGTAGATGCTCACTGAAATGGTACTCAGGGAATTCGTGGAACCATCGATGACGATGATGCCGCGGCCACCTGGAACGTAGATGCGATTTGTCGCCTCGTCGAGAACAAGGTTGGCGCTATGACCACCGGTCTGGATCGAGGTAAACGCGTTTGTTGCACCGTCAATGACGGTTACGTAGCCGTCGCTGTGGCCCACATAGATCTTGTTGGTTGTGGAGTTGACTACCGCGGTCTCTGGATTAGGACGCGTTATCAGTACCTTGGGCTGGTTGGTGGCTCCGTCGATCACGGAAACGGTCTGACTACTCTGGTTGGGTACATAGATCTTGTTGGTGACCGTGTTAACCGCCAGGTTGGCCGGGCTCAATCCTGCCGGTACGGAAGCAACCACAACGTCGGCGTTCGCCGGAGCCGCCGCTATGCCTACTAGGACTGCAGCGGCTGTGGCCACAGCCATCAGAGTTGCGGCGATTCGATGCCGGAGGCTGTTGGTAGAAAGAGTGAAAAGACCCAGAGCAGCCAAAGGCTCGACCCCCATAATTCAGTGCGCGACCATCGCGTCAACCTGCGAAGTTTATATTGCGAAGGGCCGATCCGCGGCATCGGCGGGTTATGCAACAGTGTTGGTCCCCGGGACGAAAGCGAACGACGACGGGAGGTTCCCGCCGTCGTCCGCTCTGCTGTGTTTCCTGGTGCTAGATGATCAGGTTCATGGCGTTCCAGCCGGAGCCGACCAGGCCGCGGGGAAGCCAACCTCCCCAGCCGTTGCTTGGATAGAGCCACAGGGCGCCTCCAGCGTCACGTGCGAGGAGGTCCACTTTGCCGTCGCCGTTGAAGTCACCGGGGCCGAGGATTGCGGTCATGGCGTTCCAGCCATTACCCGCTAGATGGGGACCGGCATATCCCCTTGAGCTTCCGTCATAGCCATAAAGCGTGCCGATTGTGTCTACGGCGAGAAGATCCTCGTGATTGTCCCCGTTGAGGTCGCCTGGACTTATGGTGGTTGTCATGATGTTCCAGCCTCCACCGATCACACTCTGGCTCAGCCAGCCGCCACGCCCGTTGCCTCTGTAGAAGGAGAAGTAGCCGCTGAAGTCCCGGGCTACGAGGTCTGCATTTCCGTCGTGGTCGAGGTCCCCCGCAGCTGTGATCTCCTTCATGACATTCCAGCCTTGCCCGGCTTGGACCCTTTGAAGCCAGCCGCCGGAGCCGTTCCCCGGATAAAGCCACAGGGCGCCACTGAAGTCTCTTGCCAACAGATCGGGCTTTCCGTCCCCGTTGAAGTCTCCCGGGGCAACAATCGATGACATCACGTTCCAGCCTTGGCCAACATGCTCCCGCGCATACCAGCCCCCTGAGCCATTGCCGGGATATAGCCACAGGTTCCCATACCCGTCACGTGAAATCACGTCTGGCCTCTTATCGCCATTGAAGTCACGGATAAGTTGGGCTGGCTTAATTGTTACCGAATGAGTTGGACCTGATGCATTCGGTTCGTAACCATTTATCGCGGACACGCTGAAAGTAAACGTCCCGGCCACTGTGGGAATGCCCTGGAGATCTCCGTTCTCCCTGAGGGAGATACCGGGCGGCAGTGCTCCGCTGGCTACTTTGAAATGGGGAGTCAGGGAGCCGGTCGCAGTAAATTTGTGCAAATAGCGGTCGCCAACTCTGCTGGCGGGCGGTGAGGTGGAGGTGATGGCAGGAGGAACATTCTGGCCATCAATTATTGCAACATCACCCAGCACCACATCGGCAACATAGATCCTGTTGTTAGGTTCATCAACCGCTATATCCCGACCCGAGTACACGCCCGATACTTTGCCTTCAGAGCCAGTGATCCCATTGAACACCAGCACATTCCTTTGCGTTCCACTTGAGGCATAGACCTTGTTCGTAGATTCATTGACGGCTATATCGGCAAAGAAATATGTCTCGCTTGTTGGGAAGTATTCGATGACTTTAGTTATGCCATTAATCATTATTAGGCTGCCGCCGGACCGATTAATTGCATACACGCGATTTGTCCTATGGTTCACCACCATTCGTCCAGGGACCGCACCAAGCTTGATCGGCAAGGACTCGACGGTATTGTCTTTTGCGTTCAAGATCGCAATTGATTGAGGTTGCGCGATGTAAACCGTGTTTGTTGTCGCATTGACCACCAGCGATTGCCCGCTGCTTTCCATATTGATGGTGGTCAGTACATTGGTTACTCCGTCGAGAACGCCAAGCTGCATTCCGGACCCGCCAGTCATGTACAACTTATTTGTAACTATATTCAACCCGATGGACGATAAATATTGTGGGACTGGTAATGACACAACTGTATTCGCGGCAGCGTCGATAATTGACAAACTGTTATCATGTGACACGTAGACACGATTTGTTGCTTCATTAACAACAATTCCTCTAGGTGATTTATCTATTGCAATTTTTGTTGTCTGGTTTGTGATGCCATCAATGACGGTCATACCGCCCGTGGCGGCATGAGTAACATAGATCTTGTTCGTCTTGTTATTCACTGCCAACAGCTGAGCGTGCTCGGTGACTGGAATGTTTTTAGTGGCCCTGGTCCACACATTCACTTTCGTTACTGATGTGCCCAGCTCGTGAATGAGGTAGACGCTTTCCGCGGCACTATTGAAAACCATCTCGCCACTGTTGGGTGCTGGGATCTGATCGGTGAGAATGTCGGCCTGCGCCGGCCCGGCTCCCACTCCGACGAGGACGCTGGCCGCCGTGAGCAGCGCAAGAAGCCCGGCAGCAAGACGCCTCCCTGTGGGACCGACAAAAGACGTGAATGCACCCCGAGCAGCCAAGGCTCAACCCCCAATAATTCGATTCGCGACTATCGCTTCAACCAGCGAAGTTTACAGCTTGCCGCGCACCGATTGTGATCTGGGTCCCAATGTTTCATGAGAGCAACCGAAACTCACGGACCCCTAACGCACTCCACCCCCGCCAAAGTTCCCATTGGTCCCAACATGAAGCGCATCTTCACAGCTTTTGTCACGCTTGTCACATCTTGTTGTCATTAACGGTGACAGGTTCCGTAGTTTGGAGGGGTTAGTAGTCCGATCTAGGAGAACCAATGCCGCAGCCCAACCAATCCGCCACAGTTCCCACCGACTCCCACAGCCCGCCGGGAAAGAAGCCGTCCTTCCTCAGCAACCTCGGTGCAGACCTCCCGGCATCGCTCGTCGTCTTCCTCGTAGCCCTCCCGCTTTCCCTCGGCATCGCCGCCGCCTCAGGTGCTCCGATCATGGCCGGCCTCATTGCCGCGGCCGTCGGCGGCATCGTTGCAGGGAGTCTGGGCGGCTCCCCACTGCAGGTGAGCGGCCCGGCCGCCGGACTGACCGTCGTCGTCGCCGGTCTTGTAGATGAGTTCGGCTGGCAGGTGACATGCGCAATCACCGCTGCAGCCGGCGTCGTGCAGCTGCTCATGGGCGTTAGCCGCATTGGCCGGGCGGCGCTGGCGGTCTCGCCCGTGGTGGTCAAAGCGATGCTCGCGGGTATCGGCATCACCATCATCCTGCAGCAACTCCATGTGCTCCTCGGCGGTCAAGCCGCTGGGTCCGCCATCGAAAACCTCGCAGGCCTTCCCACGGCCATCACCAACGTAGAGCTGCACTCGGCGCTGCTGGGTCTGGCCGTCGTCGCGATTCTTTTGACGTGGAAGTTCCTCCCAGCCGCGGTGCGGAAAGTCCCCGGGCCGCTTGCCGCCGTCGTCGCGGTGACGGCTCTGTCCGTCGCCGTTGCGCCAACCGTGGAACGCATCAGCTTCAGCGGCTCCATCTTCGATGCCATCGCGCTGCCCAGCCTGCCCGACGGTAACTGGCGCGCCGCTGCCATGGCCGTCATCACGGTGGCCCTGATCGCGAGCATCGAATCGCTCCTGTCAGCCGTCGCAGTCGACAAGATGGGCGGCACGCGGACCAATCTCAACAGGGAGCTCGTGGGCCAAGGCTCGGCCAACGTTGCGTCCGGAATGCTCGGCGGACTGCCCGTCACCGGTGTGATTGTCCGCAGCGCAACCAACGTTGAAGCCGGAGCGAAGAGCCGCAATTCCGCAATCCTGCACGGCGTGTGGGTCCTGGTGTTTTCGGCCCTCTTCGCCGGACTCATCCAACTGATTCCGCTGGCCGTGCTCGCCGGACTCCTGCTGGTGATCGGCGCCAAACTCGTTAAAGTTGCGGACATCCGCACCAGCCTCCGCACCGGCGACCTCCTCGTCTACAGCGTCACCTTGGTCTGCGTGGTGGCCCTCAACCTCCTTGAAGGCGTCATCATTGGCCTCGCATTGGCCGCACTCTGCGTGCTGTGGCGTGTGCTCCGGGCACAGATCCAAGCGCATGCCCCCTCAGCTGAAGCACTGCCATGGCGCGTCACCATCGCCGGCTCGTGCAGCTTCTTCGCGCTGCCCCGGCTCAACCGGGTTCTGCATTCCGTGCCCGAAGGCCAGGACGTTGTAGTTGAACTCAACGCCGACTACCTTGACCACGCCTTCCGCGAAGCCCTGGTCGCCTGGCAGAAGCAGCAGCGCAACACCGGCGCATCGGTGATCCTCGAAGAACACGGCACCACGGCATTCAGCGACGCCGAGGACAACACCCCACAACGCCAGGACCCGCGCGAATTCCCTCTGCCGCCCCGCACGTCCTGGTTGCCTTCCGGGGCCACCCCAGCAGACGACGACGGCGGGCGGCTGCCGCTGCGGTCAATCCTCCTGGGCATCGACAAATACCACCGGCGGCACGCGGACAAGGTCCGTCCGCTGGTTCAAGACCTCACCGAAGGGCAGAACCCGGACACGCTCTTTGTGGCGTGCGTGGACTCCCGGGTGAATCCGAACCTGATCACGAGCAGTGGTCCGGGCGACCTCCTCACCCTCCGCAATATTGGCAACGTTGTCTGCAATGACGGCAGCGATGCTTCGATTGACTCTGCCTTGTCCTTCGCTGTCAAGGGATTGTCCGTGGACTCGATCGTGGTCTGTGGGCACTCCAACTGCGGTGCGATGAAAGCCGTCATTGCCGATGCTGAAGGCTCTTCACCTGCCATGGGTGCCGGCTTCGATACGTGGCTGGAACACGCCCGCCCGAGTTACGCTGCTCTGCTGGCCGGCCACCCTGTAGGGGTTGCCGCTGCTGCTGAGGGGTACAGCCGGCTCGACCAATTGAGCATGGTGAACGTGGCCCTCCAACTCCGGAAGCTGGAAGAACACCCCGTCACCGGGCCGGCCCTGGCGTCCCATCAACTGGAGGCCACTGGCTTGTTCTACGACATTTGCACGGCCCGGGTTGTCCTGGTGACACCGGAGGGCATCGAGCAACTGGATCCGAGCATGGCGGTTCGCGCGTAGCTCCGCCGGCCTCCGCCGGGCCGCATCCACCCACTTTGGGCGGACAACAGCCCCGGCACTCCTCTTCCACGGCGTGTCGGGGCTGTTCCAGTTTTAATGTGGGTGGTGGAGGCCCGGGCCTCCACCAGCGTGGGTAATACTGGATTCAGAAACCACGATTTCCGGCAGGCGAGGGCTGCCGTGTGAGGAGGTGGCGGGAACGTGAGCGCCGAGAATAACGCGTTCAGGCGGAAGCTCGAGCGGGGCGCGGAGCTACGGGCCGTGCGGTCCTGGGGCGGGAGCGCCGAAGAAGACGCAGAGCTCGAGGCGGCGGACGCCGAAGAACGCGAGAAACGCCGGAAAGTAGACGACGCTGCTCGCGTTGAGTACCTCATCAGGGACGCCCAGAAACAAGGCAAGTTCGACAACCTGAAGTACGCCGGCAAGCCAATCCCCGGCCTGGGGGAGCACTACGACCCCGACTGGTGGGTCAAAGGCCTCATTCAGCGTGAACAGCTCAGTGGGATGGGACCACCCGCCATTCTGCTGCGGATCGAGGACTCGGAGCTCGACGCCAAGCTGGACCAGCAGTACACCGAAAAACAGGTCCGGGACATCCTTGAAGACTTCAACAAACGCGTGATCGAAGCCCGGCGCCAGCTACAAGGCGGGCCTCCGGTGATCACCAAGCTCCGCGACGTTGAGGCTGACGTGGAAGGGTGGCGGGAGCGCAGGGCTGCAGCAGTTCCGCCAGAGCCAGAGCTTGAACCGCCGACCACCCGGACGTGGTGGCAGCGGCTCTGGCACGGCCCCGGCAAACCCAAGTAGGTCGCAGATCAGGTCGTTCTCAGCGCTCAGAACGACCTGATCTGCTACTTACTTGGGTGGGGACGGCACATAACAGCAGCCGACGGCGAAACCCAAGTTCCGCCGTCGGCTGCTGTTCTGCGGGTGAGGCCTTAGGCGAAGCTGTCTTCCTTGGCCTCCGGGGCAGCCGTAGCCGGCTTCCGGCTGATCAAAGCGGAGAGGTGCGCCTGCTGCTGACGGAAGTGGCCGTGGGCGGTGAGACCGAATTCGTAAGCGGACTCGGCGTGCTGAGTGAGGTCCACGCCGGTGACTTCGTGCTCCAAGGGAACGCGGAAGCCGATGGTCTTGTGAATGGCGCGGCCGATCACCAGCGTGCCCACACCGGACAGAGCAATGGTGATCAGCACGGCAACCGTCTGGGCAATGAGCTGCTGCGGGCCGCCGCCGTAGAAGAGACCGCCGGCGGTGCCCTCGGTGGGAAAGGCGATGAAGCCCAAGGAAAGCGTGCCGATGACGCCGGCGCCGAAGTGCACGCCCACCACGTCGAGGGAGTCGTCGAAGCCGAACTTGTACTTCAGGTCAACGAACACAGCGCAGGCGGCGCCGGCAACGAGGCCGAGGCCGAGGGCAGCGAGCGGGCTGATGTTGGCGCACGAAGGTGTGATGGCCACCAAGCCGGCCACTACGCCGGAAGCCGCACCCAGCGACGTCGGGTGCCCGTGACGGATCTTCTCCACAACAAGCCAGCTCAGCATCGCGGCCGCCGGAGTGACCAGGGTATTGATCCAGATGAGGCCCGCCTGCTCGGCGGTGGTTGCTGCGCCGCCGTTGAATCCGAACCAGCCGAACCAGAGAATGGCCGCGCCGATCATGATGAACGGGACGTTATGCGGACGGTGATTGGGGTCTTTGGCGAATCCGTGACGCTTTCCCACGATCAATGCGAGGACGAAAGCGGCGGTTCCGGAACTGACCTCAACCACTGCACCACCGGCGAAGTCGATGACCTGACCGAAGATTTGGGTGACGGCACCACCGGCGCTCATGAGGCCGCCGCCCCAGATCATGTAGGCCAGCGGGCAGTAGACCACGGTGATCCAGATCGGTACGAACAGTGCCCAGGCGCCGAACTTGGCGCGGTCGGCAATTGCTCCGCTGATCAGGGCCACGGTGATGATGGCGAACGTGGCAGCGAAGCCTGCCTTGATGAGATCGGGCGAGCCGATCAGATCCTGGAGGCCGAAGTGTGCGAAGGGGTTGCCGAACAGGCCGAGGAAGCCGTCGCCGGTGGTCATCGAGTATCCCCACAGAACCCACACCACACCGACGATGCCCGCAGAGATGAAGCTCATCATGATCATGTTGAGCGCTGCCTTGGCGCGGGTCATGCCACCGTAGAACAGGCCGAGGCCGGGGGTCATGAACAGCACCATTGCCGCCGACAACATCATCCAGACGTGTTGCGCAGAGATCTCCACCTGCGTTCCCTTCTCGTTGAGTCCAACCCCCCGATCAATATTCGGTGAGCTATGTTTCCGACTCAGAAGAGCTAAGTTGCAGGTAAGTTACAGAAATCCCCCGTAGGTGAAGATCACGTCACTGGCATGTTTCCAGGATGTTAACGGCGCTTCTCACGAGGCCCGGCGGGGTAGCCTCCGCGACGGCTGGCGATGATGATCACCAAGGCAACCGCTGTAGGCAGTGCCGCGGCCAAGGGCACCAATTGGGCGCCCACGGTGGTGAGGGCGAAGGCTCCATAGACGGCACCCACGGCGATACCCAGTTGGATGGTCACCACTGTGAGACCGTTGGCAGCGTCTTTGTGCTCGCCGCCGGCCCGGAGAATCGCGGCCTGGTTGTAGATGCCCACCGCGCCGAACGCGATGCCCCACAGCGTCATCAACCCGAACGCACCCACCCAGGTGCCCCCAGTGCAGGAAGCAGGGCGAACGCCAGCGTCAAGAGTACGACGGCGGCAATCACCGCAGTGCGCGGGCGGGAGTCGGCCGTCATGCCGGCAATCCAGATACCCACCAAGCTCGCAATTCCCACCACGGACAGGGAGAGACTGGTTGCGGATTCCGGCAATCCGGACGCGAGCAGGAACGGCGCCACGTAGGTGAACAGTGTGAAATGGGCCAGCAACAGGAGAGGCCACGCAATGGCGATGGCCACGACGCCGGGCAGTTTCATGGCGGCCCGGAGGGATGGGGTTTTTTGGCTGGCGTGGTCGTGCGCGCCGGGGAGGAGCCAGAACGCCAGTACGGCCAAGAGCGCGCCCACTCCAGCCAGAACCAGGAACGACGCCCGCCAGGTCATGAGGGAACCCATCAACGTTCCGATGGGAGCACCCACGGCCAACGCAATGCTGTTGCCGCTGAAGACCACAGCCATGGCTTTGCCTACCGAATGCGCGGGCACAATCCGGGCCACGTAGGGGGCCATGCTGGACCACAACATGCCATGCGCGATACCGCCCAGGAGCCGCGCCCCGATGGCCCAACCCAGGGTTGGGCTCAAGGCCAGGAGAACGTTACTGAGGGCAAACGCCAGCACCGTGGCGATGAGCAGGGTCTTGCGCGGAACCCGTCCTGAGAGGAAGCGGGACAGGGGCAGGGCGGTAAAAACGATGATCGCTGCATAGACCGCAGTCAGCGAACCTACTGCGGACTCTTCCACTTGGAGTTCCCGGCTGATTTGGGGGAGCAGACCCGAGGGCAGGAGTTCGGTGGTCACTGCCGTGAAACCGGCAGCCGCCAGCACCAACAGTCCTCCCCACGGGATCTTTTTCGGCTGCTGAGTTTCAGCACGAGACGCCTCGGATGATGGCGTTCCGACGACCACGGGGTCCTGCTTCAAAGATTGCTCCTCTGGAATGAGTCATGGGTTATGTCATGGGGGTCCCTACAACGTTATGCAGCCACGGCGATGCGAGGGAGTCTCTGCGAGAAACCCCCTCCGGTTGGCAACACACTTTGTCCGTCAGTCATTCCTCGCGCAGACTGGGCCTGTGAAGCCCTTTCTCTTGCTGGCCACCCGAGCCGAAGACGCCGCTGCCGATGACGAGTACCAGGCCTACCTACGCTACTGCGGCCTGAAACCGGACGAATTGGTCCGCATACGGCTGGAATCCGGGCCTATGCCGGCCCTTGAACTGTCCGACTATTCCGGTGTGATCGTCGGCGGCAGCCCCTATACCTCCAGCGATCCTGTGGAGGAAAAGAGTGCAGCCCAGATCCGGGTTGAGACGGAACTCTCATCACTACTGGATCGAATCGTGGCCGAGGACTTCCCATTCCTGGGCGCTTGCTACGGCGTTGGCACGCTGGGCGTGCATCAGGGCGCTGTGATAGATCGTCAATTCGGCGAAGCAGTGGGCGCAACCGGCATCACCCTGACCGCGGAGGGGCAACGTGATCCCATGCTGCACGGCGTCCCGCACTCGTTCGAAGCGTTCGTTGGGCACAAGGAAGCGTGCAGCAATCTTCCCGAACATGCCGTTCTACTGGCCAGCTCGGCGGCCTGCCCGGTGCACATGTTCCGGATCAAGAACAACCTTTACGCCACGCAGTTCCACCCCGAACTGGATGCCGATGGCCTGATCACCCGTATCAACATCTACAAGAACTCCGGCTATTTCCCGCCTCACACGGCGGATGAGCTCATCGCCGCCGCCCGGCGGTCATCCGTGACGGAGCCCATGCGTGTGCTGAGGAACTTCACGGAGCGCTACGCCCGCTAACTCCCTCGTTGTGGGGCCTGGTTTGCGCCCTTCGCGCTTGATTTGGTGGGCAGAGCGGGCCTGGCAACGTGGGGTGTTTGTTGTGGGGCCTGGTTTGCGTGCTTGGCGCTTGATTTGGTGGGCAGAGCGGGCCTGGCAACGTGGGGGTGTTTGTTGTGGGGCCTGGTTTGCGCCCTTCGCGCTTGATTTGGTGGGCAGAGCGGGCCTGGCATTGTGGGGGTGTTTGTTGTGGGGCCTGGTTTGCGTGCTTGGCGCTTGATTTGGTGCGCAGAGTGGGCCACGCAACGCGAACGCTCGACGGCGGTAGTCGCCGTCGAGCGTTCGGCCCCCAAAACGTCGGGTGTCCCCCAAGGTGCGGCTACGTGAGCCGGCCCGCCAAGTCTTCCCCCACCGCGAAGGCCCGTGTGATCGCGGAGCCCAAGGTAGCCCCGCCTCCGGGGTAGTTGTTGCGGAAGACCCCGGCCGAGACGTTGCCTGCCGCGTAGAGTCCCGGGATGGGCTGCCGCCGACGGTCAAGCACTCGCCCGTTGAAGTCCGTGGCCAATCCGCCCGAGGTTCCCAGCACTCCCGCGTGGATGGGAACGGCGTAGAACGGAGCAGCCAGCAGGGGAGCCAAGCAAGGGTTGGGTGTGTTGCCGGCGTCGCCCAGGAAACGGTCCTGCGGGGTGGCGCCGCGTCCGAACTCCGTGTCCACTCCTAAGGCAGCGTCCGCATTGAACTTGGCAACCGTGGCCTCGAGCGCGGCGGGGTTGATGCCCAGATCCAGTGCCAACAATTCAAGGCTCGGCGCAGACACCATCCACTCGGATGCCAAGCCCGGAGTGGAGCCCGCCACGGGGTACTTGGCGAGGTACTTCGAGTCGAACACCAGCCATGCGGGGTTGTTCTGCTGCCGTCCGGTGTGCGGGTTGATGGACGCGAAAACCCGGCTGGCATCGTGATAGTTGAGGGCTTCGTTGACGAAACGCTTGCCGTCGCTGTTCACGGTGATGGACCCCGGGAGTGTCATCTCGACGTTTCCCATCCGGCCTGAACGCTGCCCATCGTACTGATGTGCCGACGTCGATATGACCGGAACGCCCCACACAGCGGACATGTCCTCCACAGCCGCCCCGGCCTTAAGCCCAATCTCCAGGCCGTCGCCCTCGTTGGATGGTGCACTGATGGGCGTCACCGGATACGGCAGGAAGGCGCTGCGGAGCCGCGGGTTCCATTCGAACCCTCCGGTGGCGAGTACGACGGCGGTCGCGGCCACGTGCGCTCCGGCGCCGCCGCCGAGACGCACGTTCCATCCGGTGCCGGACGGCGACAAGTCCTCCACAGGACTGGAGGCAACGATGTGAACTCCATGATCCAAAGCGCTCGCAACAAGGCTGCCCACCAGTGCACCGCCCATGGTCCGGATCCCTGCGGAGGCCCGGCGTTCCACCAGCAACGGATCGGCGGCGCGGCCATTGAGTTCGTCGCGCTCGGTCATGGTGAGCAGCGGGAAGTAGGACGAGGGTCGGATCAGTTCCGAAAGGCCCGGGTAATTCTGGGGATCGAACGCGTTGTTGTCCAGCCCGCGGCCGCCGTCCGCGGATCCTTTCCACTCCATGTGGTAGTCCGGGCGGGCGATGGGCACCATGGATACTTTGGTGGTGGCGTTGAGGAATTCGACGGCCCTGGGCGCCGTGGAGACGTACCAGTCGATCTCCTCGGCCGTCATCACGTGGCCGGCTGCCTCGGTAAGGTAGGCGACGCCGTCGGCATGGCTGTCCTGGTACCCGGCAGCCTTGGCGAGGTGGTTGTTCGGCGCCCACATCACGCCACCCCCAGCCGCCGTGGTGCCTCCCAGCAGGGCAGCCTTCTCCACAACCAGGACGCTGAGACCGGCATCGGCCGAGCGGACGGCAGCCACCAGCCCGGCTGCGCCACTGCCCATGATGACGACGTCGTAGCTTGCGTTGAGTTGCTCGGGTGCGGTGAGGATGGGGGTGCTCATGCGGTGGTTCCTGCCGGCATCTGGATGAGGATCTTGCCGATTTTCTCCGTGCGTCCCTGCATCAGGCGGTAAGCCTGGGGCAAGTCCGCGAAGGCGAAGCGGTGGGTCATGAGGGCTCTGGCTTGCTCCGGGTGTCTGGCCAGGAGGGCCAGGCCGTCCGGGATGAGGTTGAGGCTCATGCGGCTTCCCATGATGTCCAGTTCCTTGTAAGGGATGTCCTTCATGGAGATGTTGGCCTGCCTGGGCGAGATGCCTACTTGGACGATCCTCCCGGCACTGGCCACAAGCCTGATGGCGTTCTCCAAAGACGAAGGGACGCCGGTGGCCTCGATGACCAGCTGGGGCCCGTAGCCATCGGTGAGTGCATCCAACCGAGGTCCTTGATGTGCGTCCGGGAAGTCACTACCAGGGGTGACCAGCAGGGTCTCCGCGGCGCCGAACCCGACGGCAAGGTCCAAACGGTGCTGCTCGGTATCGGCGCAGACCACGGTGACTCCCAGCTCTGTCAGATACAGGGTGGCCAACAAACCGATGGGACCGCTGCCCAGCACCAGCGCGGTTTCCCCGGCCTGGGGCCGGCCACGATTAACTGCTTGCATGGCGATGGACGCGGGTTCTCCCATGGCAGCGATATCCAAGGGAAGCTCATCCGGCACCGGGCAGAGCTTGTCCAGTGGGACACTGATCAGTTCAGTGAGGGCTCCGTCCGAGTAGCATCCCAGGCACCCCACGTTGTGGCAGACGTTGTAGCGCCCTGTGAGGCATGGGCGGCACTGGCCGCAATAGATGATGGGATTGATGGCCACGCGGTCGCCGATGCTGATGGCGGCGGTGTCATTGGAGACCTCGCCGGGCACCAGTGCTTCAACGATCCCGGAGAATTCGTGACCTTGGATGAGCGGCAAAGCTGTGGGGTAGTCGTCTTCCCATATGTGAAGATCGGTGCCGCAGAGGGTGACGTTGTGGACCCGGACCAGGGCGTGGCCTGGCTCAAGGGTGGGCTCCGGGGAGACCCGGAATTCAATGGTTTCTTTGGAGACGGTGACAGCGGACAACATTCCGGGACCTCAGCCCTGGCCCGCAGCGTGGCCCGCGGGCTGAACATCCTGCACCACAGGGTCAGCACCGAAGAAGATGTTCCACTGGCGCACCGTGCGTTCCTGGATGAGCCCGGCGAGCTTGAATGGATCCTGGTCCATGAGGGCTTCGACGTCGGACTTGGAATCTCCGGAAATGATCAACAATGCGCCGGGAGTTTCCTCCGGACCGAAGGGACCGCTCTTGAGGAGGCGACCGCCGTCGAACTGGGCTTTGAGGAACTCAACATGAGACGGACGGACCGTATCCCGGCTGGCGGATGTTGTGGGGGAGTAGGCGTAGGTAACGGCGAAAGTGGCCATGAGGTTGTCCTCTTCATTGAGTGAGTGGGGGCTTTCCTCAATGCTGGGCAAACTATTAGATCCTGTCCAATACTTAGTTGCTCTCTCACTATGTGCGAGAACTACATAGTGTTCAGGGTGCCGGTGTGGGGAGCACTTCTTCGGCCAACCGCAGGGCTGCACGGACGGCCGGCGACGTTGCTGCCGGGTTCCACGCGAGACCGGAGAACAGCAGGACATCCTCCCCTTCCAAAGAGAGGAAGGCGGTGCCCGCCGGCATGATTCCTTTGATGGATTCGGGCATCAGGCTGATTCCCACACCACCCGCTACCAAGGAAAGTGCAGTGTACGGATCGGCCACTTCCTGGCTGATACGAGGCCGGAAACCAGCGGCGGCGCAGGCTGCGAACGTGACGTCCCGGAGTGTGGACCCTTGAGCGGCAGGCATGGTGATGAACGGGTCGCCTGCGAGTTCGGCCATCCCCACCGAGGTCTGCCCGGCCAACGGGTGGTCCGCGGGAACTGTGACCCCCAGACGCTCCGTGGCAATCCGGCGGGTGGCCAACGACGGCGAGTCGATGGGGAGGCCGATGAAGGCCAGATCCAGCACGTTGTTGCCCAACTGATGGAGTGCTTCCTGGGTCAGCAGCCCGCCATGCAATGTCACCTCCAGTTGCGGGTAATGCTGGCGAAGAGCACGCGCCAAAGGGGGAAGCGTGGTGTGGTTCAACGCCCCGGAAAAGCCAATGGCAAGCTTGCCGTAAACGGTCCCGGTTCCGGCGTTCACTGCCCGGCGGGCCAAGTCCACTTCGTCGAGGATTTTCCGGGCGTGCGGCAGCAGTGAATGCCCGGCTGCCGTTAGCGTGACAGACCTGGTGTTGCGTTCGAACAACGCCGACCCCACGTCCTTTTCCAGCTTCTTGATGGTTTGGCTCAGCGGTGACTGCGCCATCCGGAGCCGCTCCGCCGCGCGGCCGAAGTGAAGTTCTTCGGCCACCGCCAGGAAGGCCTCAATTTGCCGCAGTTCCACGTTGCCTCCCACATTTTCACGGTCAAGTGCAAGGCTATATTGGGTTCACGTCCGGGATGGCCGGGGTGGCCGGGATGGCCGGGGTGGCCGGGGTGGCCGGGGTGGCAGGGATTGCCGAGAGGGTAACGGGAGGCATCATGGCTAACTCAGCGTCGGGGGAGTCCGTCATTGAGCGTGTTGTGAAAATCATGGACGCGTTCTCCAAAGGCCAGCCGTGGCTTCCGTTGAAAGAACTGGTCCGGATTACCGGCATGTCCAGCAGTACCGTGCATCGGCTGGCCATGGACTTGGCCTCCAGCGGACTCCTGGAACGTAATGCTTCGGGGGAGTTCGGTGTCGGCATGAAGATGTGGGAGCTGGCCTCCCGCAGCAATCCCTTAGAGGAGTTCCGCCGTCGAGGTTTGCCGTTTCTGGAAGGCGTTCATGCGGCCGTCCGCGAGCACGTCTCGTTGTCCATACCGGACGTCGAGAACAACAGCGTGCTGTACCTGGAGCGTCTGGACCGGCATGGAACGGTGATGAATCTGGCCGAGGTGGCGGGCCGACTGGACATCCACACCACATCCTCCGGGATGGCCATGATGGCGCACATGCCGGGCTGGGTGCAGGACCGGTTCCTGGCCGGGACGTTGGAGAAAACCACTCCGGCTACGGAAACGGATCCTGCAAAAGTCAGGGCCAACCTCGCGCTGATCCGGGAGCGCGGCTACGCCCGTTTGGTCGGCGTCCTTGTGGAGGAGAACACCGCCTACTCCGTTCCCGTTTTCGGTCAGGGCCATGCGGTCATAGGTGCGATTTCCGTCGTCGTGCCTTCCGTTGACGAGGACGCCGGGCTGATTCTTCCGGTGCTGGTGGCCGCTGGCCGCGGCCTGTCACGGACCATGGGTGCTGAGCGTCGGCCCTACGGATCCCGCCCCTGGTTGTCTCCCACCGCCACTGACTAAGCCCTGCCTGTCCCGTTCAACGGGAAGTTTCCCCGCGACCTGTGACCTGGGTCCTACAGTCGAACCCAGAGGAACCATCGCCAGTGACCTGGACCACACATCCTGAATTCGTTATCAACGGTCACAGGATGGACTGCCCAACAAAGCAGCAGCCGGCGATTCGTGACTCATCTAATTCTTTGCCGGGCAAGGCACCATGGCGGTGCCACTTCCCGCGCACTCAATGAGGAGACAGTATGGGAAACGTGCAGCAGCACTCGCCCTCGGACGTCAACCCGGCAGCGCCGGTTGAGCACGTCAAAATGCCCAAGAAGGCGGCACTCGCCTCCTTCCTGGGATCCACCCTGGAGTACTACGACTTCTTCATCTACGGCACCGCCGCCGCCCTGATCTTCCCCAAGATCTTCTTCCCGGGCGGCGACCCCGTAGTGGCACTCCTTGGAGCGATGGCTACGTTCGGCGTCGGGTATCTGGCCAGGCCGTTGGGTGGCCTGGTGATGAGCCACTACGGCGACAAGATCGGCCGCAAACAAGCGCTGATGATCACGCTGGTGATCATGGGCGTCGCCTCCATCGGCATAGGATTCCTGCCCACGTACGGGCAGATCGGCTACTGGGCAACAGCGTTGTTGCTGGTAGGCCGTCTGGCCCAAGGATTCTCCGCCGGCGCCGAAGCTGCAGGTGCATCCACACTCACCATGGAGCACTCACCTGAAGGCCGCCGCGCGTTCTTCACCAGCTTCGTGATGACCGGGTATGCCTCGGGAATGGTGCTGTCCACGGTGGTCTTCATTCCTCTGGCCGCACTGCCCGAAGAGCAGCTCCTCAGCTGGGGTTGGCGTGTTCCGTTCTGGCTTTCGGTAGTGGTCCTCGCAGTGGCTTACTGGATCCGGACCCGTCTGGATGAACCGCCCGTGTTCGAAGAAATCGTGGAGCACAACAAACCCAAGGCAATCCCCGCCGTCGCAGTTTTCACAACGCAGTGGCGCGACGTCCTGCGCGTCGGCGTGGTGATGCTGTTCTCCGTCATGCAGACCACCTTCACCGTGTACGCCCTGGCCTACGCCACCGGACCGGCCGTGGGCATCGACCGCACCCTCATGCTTACCGTGAACGCTGTAACCATCGGCCTGTCCATGGTGACCATTCCCATCTCCGCCATGATCTCGGACCGCGTTGGCCGCAAGAAGGTCCTGCTGGTGGGAGCCCTCGGCTGCGCACTGACCACCATTGGCTACTTCTGGGCCATCAGCGGGCAGAACATCCCCCTGATTTTCCTGTTCGGCTTCCTGAACATGACCGTTTTCTACTCCTGCTGGAACGGTGTGTGGACGGTCTTCTTCCCGGAGATGTTCCCGGCAGCAGTCCGATACTCGGGCATGGCGATCGGCAGCCAGATCGGCTTGATCCTGGCAGGATTCGCACCCGCCATCGCAACGCTCCTTGCACAGCCCGGACCCAACGGTTGGTGGCCTGTAGCGGGCTTCACCATCCTTTGCCTGGCAGCCTCGGCCATCGCCATCATGACGGCCCGCGAGACCTACAACGTCCCGCTCGAGGACCTCGGCAAGCCGCGCAGCGCGCAGGTCAACAGATAAAGCACGACGCCGGGCGGCGGCTCCCAGCCGCCCGGCACCCGGCTTCGCCACCAATCAACGCAGCATTCCCAATCCACGCACCGCGCCCTTGACTCCGGCGCCCGCCATATCCGCACTCACTCCTACGACTCATGCCCTGAAAGTTGGATACCCATGACTTCGTCAGCAACCGCACCCCGCACCTTCCGCATTGGAATCGCGGGTTGCGGTGCCATTTCCCGAAACCACCTCGAGGCTTTCCGTGCCCTCAGCAACGTGCAGATCGTGGGTGTCTGCGATGTGGATGCGGACCGGGCAAGGGCCACAGCTGAGGCCTGGGGCATACCGAATGCGGTAACAAGCGTGGAGGAACTCCTCACCCTGCGCCTGGACATCGTTTCTGTCTGCACGCCACATCCCACGCACGAGGAAGTGGTGCTGAAAGCTGCGGCGGCAGGGGTGAACGTTCTCTGTGAAAAGCCAATTGCCACCAAACTGGAATCCGCCGAACGCATGGTGGCCGCCTGCGAGAAGGCCGGGGTTCAGTTGGGGGTACTTTTTCAGCGCCGCTTCTGGACGGCGTCGCAAAAGATCCGCACCGCCATCGACGACGGTACTTTGGGCAAGGCAATCATGGCCCAGTGCTCAGTGATGCTGCACCGTGCCCCGGAGTACTACAACCGCGATGCGTGGCGTGGCACCTGGGAGAGCGACGGTGGCGGAGTCCTGATGTCCCAGGCCGTTCACCAGATTGACCTTCTCCAGTGGTACTTGGGGGACGTCGCCGAGGTCTACGGCAAGGTCAACACGTACCGTCACGGCCGTGACATAGAGGTAGAGGATTCCGCGACGGCAGTGATCACCTTCACCTCCGGAGCCATGGCCACGCTGCAGGCCTCCACCGCGGTGTCTCCCAACCTCGGTATCCAGCTCCGCATTACGGGCGAAACCGGGGCTTCGGCCTCCCTCACGGAGTTCCCGGAAGGCAGCGACGGCCGGCTGGACCTGTGGGCGGTAGGCGAGAGAATCGTCGTCGAGCCTGTCCACCCCGAAGGCGTGGAGCCCAACGTGGACTTGTCCATCATCAACGGCCAGCTGATCCCGTTCCACAAACTGCAGGTTCAGGACTTTGTCCAGGCCCTGGAAAACGGGACGGAACCGGCCATTACCGGCAAGGATGCCCTCAAATCCTTGCGAATACTGCTCGCCGTCTACGAGTCCTCACGCACCGGCGAACCCGTGCGCTTCGCCCCCGCTCACCCCGCGCACGCAGCTATTCCCGCGATGCGTAACCGCGGGAAAGTGGCAGGCTAACCATGAACCCCTCGGCAGCAACTCCACTGACCCTGGGTCGCAACGGACGCACCCCCAAGACCCTCCGCAACCGCCTCGCTTCGGCCCCGATGGAACGCAACTACGGCACCACGGACGGCTTCATCACCGAGCAATACATCGACTACCTCGTCACCCGCGCCAAGGCCGGCCTCGGCATGGTCACCACGGAGGCCACCTACGTCCGCGCCGACGGCAAGGGGCGCACCCACCAACTCGGCCTGCACACCGATGACATGATCCCCGGGCTCCGCCGACTCACCGATGCCCTGCACGCAGAAGGTGCGCTCGCCGCCGTCGAACTCAATCACGGCGGACGTACCGCCCAAGCGGCAGTTTCGGGCTTCAAGAACCTCGCGCCGTCGGCGGTTCCATGCCCGACGGCGGGTGGTGAGGTTCCGCGGGAACTCACCGCGGCCGAGTGCTACGAACTCGTGGAGGCTTATGGGGCTGCGGCCCGCCGCGCGGTTGCCGCAGGATTCGACGTCATCAACCTGCACGGTGCCCACGGATACCTGATCCACCAGTTCATGTCGCCCATTTCGAACCACCGCACGGATGAGTTCGCGGCGCCGGAGTTCTTCATGAACCTGGTCATCGACGCCGTTCGGCAGGCTGTTCCGGACACGATCGTGGGCATGCGTGTCTCGGTAGTGGAAGGTCCGGCAGACGGCATCAGCGCTGAGCAGCAAGTGGCCATCATCGCCAAAGCCCACCTGGAGAAGCTCGACTTCCTGGACCTTTCCGCGGGCAGCTACGACGCCGGCGAATGGATCGTCCAGTCAGGGGAGTGGAAGCCCGGGATCCTTGCAGACTACGCCAAGGCCTACCGCCAGTTCGGGCTCCCGCTGGGTATGGCCGGACGGCTCAACAGCCCGGAAATCATCGAGGAAGTCCTATCCCAGGGCACCTGCGACTTCGTCAGCCTCGCACGCGCCATCCACGCCGATCCCGCGTTCGTGGGCGGGGTGCTGCGCGGCGACCGCTACCGGCCATGCATCGCGTGCAACGTGTGCATCGACAACCTTGGCCTCGGTCAGGTCACCTGCACGGTCAACCCGGCGGTTGGTCGGTCACGAGTTCCGGTTCCAACACCAGCCGTTCGTCCCGGAGCCAAAGTGCTGGTGGTGGGTGCAGGCCCGGCCGGCCTCACCGCAGCGCGTGAACTCGCCGAAGCCGGAGCCAGTGTGACGCTGATGGACGACGGCGTCCGGCCCGGCGGGCAGTTCGCGCTCGCCGAGCGCATGACATCGACGCCGGACTTCCACCGTTTTGCAGATTGGTCCAGCGCGGAAAACGACCGTCTGGGCGTTGAGGTTCGCTTGGGAGTCCACGTGGACACGTCCGACGCCGGCTCGCTGGTCCGCGATTTCGGCGCGCAGGCAGTGGTCATTGCGACCGGTGGCCGCCGGCCCTCTCCAGGGTTCGTGGGCGGCGACTCTCCGCAGGTCTCCGACATCCGGGATTGGCTTGCCGCCCACCCGGAAGTGCTCGACGTGCACCCGGAAAATCTCGACGCCGGCCTGGCCGGTTCCACGGGCAGCGCGCCGGTGGCTGTGGTCAGCGCGCCGGAGGCTGTGACCATTTGGGGTGCGGATTCCGTTGCCATGAGCGTGGCCGACACCCTTGCTGCCCTTGGTACTGCTGTGCTGATCGTCGGGCCACAGGAAGCCTTGGCTCCGGAGTCCGGCCGCCGGGCCAAAATCCTCGCAGTACCCCGGCTTGAAGCCAACCCGAAGGTACGGATCTTTCTGTCCAGCACCATCGAGGAGTTTGACAGTGCAGGGGAGCCTGGCGGCAATAGGGTGCGGATCAGTCATTCCGGTGTGGAGGACGAGTGGATTGACGCGCCGGGGGAGTTGCTGGTTTCCCGTTCGGTGCTGCCGCTGGACGGTCCGTTGACTGTTGAAGAACGGGAAGCCGAACTCAGCTCGGCCGCGTCCATCCCCATCGCCGTCGCCGGGACCGTTGTGGACAAGACACCGGCCATCGTGTCCAACGCGGTCAAGAGCGGTTACGACGCAGCCCAACGTATTGCCACGGCGCTGGCACTCACCCCCTCCGACACCTTCTCCGCCGCCGAGAACGCGGGAACGGTGCCAGACCGCCGGAGAGTTCCGGCGAATTCGCAGCATTCCAGCGACTTCGCGGACACCGGGCATGACTTCACCTTGAACGGAGCCCGAAAGTGACCACACCAACGCGCCGGCTGGGGATTGCCCAGCTCTCCCTCGTCGGAACCGCACCTCCGGATTTGGTGAGCATCGCGGCACAGGCGGGCTTCGACTTCATTGGAGCACGCGTCCGTCCTGTCACCACCACAGAGCGGCCGTATGACCTCCAGCCTGGCTCGCCAATGCTCAAGGAAACCCTGGAACGGATGGCGGATACAGGGATCACGGTTGCAGACATCGAGTTCCTCCTGTTGGACGGCACTGGCCTGCAGAACGGTCAGGATCAGCGCGAAGCCTGGCTGCACATGATGGAGGCGGGTCAAGCGTTGGGGGCATCAAGCCTGACCGTGGCCTGCGCCGACCCGGAGCTTGGTCGATTCGAAGACCACCTCGCGCAGATGACCCAGGACGGAAAGGCGTACGGAATCATGCCGACCTTGGAACCCATTGCCTACCAAACTGTCCGATCCATCCCACAAGCAGTGAGTTTGGCCCAGCGGGCGGGCTGCAGGATTGTTGTTGACGCCCTCCACGTCAACCGCTTCGGCGGGACTGCCGCTGAACTCGAAGCGGCAGCGGACCTGGTTCCCTTGATCCAACTCTGCGACGGTCCTGCCGCCGCGCCGGCAAGCAGGGAAGCCCTGATCCTCGAGTCACGCTCGGAGCGAGGTGTCTCCGGGGAAGGCGAATTCGACCTCCACAGCATTCTGGCGGCACTCCCGGCAGCGACCCCGGTGAGCATCGAAACGCCATCCGACCACAGGGTGGCCGGAATGGGTGAGCTCGCGTGGGCCAAACACCTCAAAGCGGCTGCCGATTCTGTCGTCAGCGCCGCAGCAGCCGAAGACACCGCAGCAGCTGAAGACACCTCAGGATCTAAACACACAGCACTCTCAGGGAGCAGCAAATGAACGGCAACACCCTCCACACCGTGGACTGCGACGTCCTGGTTATCGGCTCAGGTGCAGGTGGGATGTCCGCGGCTGTCACGGCTGCATTCCACGGGATGAAAGTCATCGTGGTGGAGAAGTCAGAGGTTTGTGGCGGCGCGACCTCTTGGTCCGGAGGCTGGGCTTGGGCGCCGGGCAACCCGTTGGCGAAGGCCGAAGGGGTTAACGAGGACAAGGAAACCTTCCGCACATACCTCCGGGAGGTTCTTGGGGACGACTACCAGGCTGAGAGGGTGGATGCCTTCCTTGAAGCGGCCCCGCATATGGTGGGCTTCTTCCAGAACAAGACCTCCCTCAAGTTCGTTCCCGGCAGCAAGATCAACGATATTTATGGCACGCTCCCCGGAGCAGGCACCGGCAATCGTTCGGTCGGGCCCAAGCCGCTGAACGCCCGCACCATCAAGCCTGGCCTCAGGGCAAAGATGCGACACCAGCTGTACGAGACCTCATTCCTGGGCATGGGCATTATGGCCGGCCCGGACCTCAGCAAGTTCCTGTCAGCATCGCAAGGCAACCCCAAAGGCTTGTTTCACGCGGGATGGCGCTTCGGATTCCACCTCCTGGACCTGCTGACGCACCGCCGCACCATGCAACTGGTCAACGGCACGGCGCTGACGGCCAGGCTCATGAAATCCGCGGACGACCTCGGAGTGGACATCCGTGTCTCCACCCCGGCCACAGCTCTGCTCAAGGACGAAAACGGGAAGGTGAGTGGCGCCGTCGTGCGTTCGCCTGAAGGCGAGGTGCAGATCAACGCGAGCCGCGGCGTCGTGCTGGCAACCGGCGGCTTCCCCAACGATGTGCAGCGGCGCAAGGAACTGTTCCCCAAGACGCCCACCGGCCGGGAGCACTGGACGCTGTCCCCGGCCGAAACCACGGGTGACGGCATCAACCTGGCGCAGGCCGTGGGTGCATATTTTACCACCGCAGTGAAGTCGCCGGCCGCCTGGTGCCCGGTGTCTTTGGTGCCGTACCGCAACGGCAGGACCGGGGTTTTTCCGCACATCATGGACCGCGCGAAGCCGGGCAGCATCGGCGTCCGCGCGGATGGGAAGAGGTTCGTCAACGAGGCCAACGGCTACTACGACTATGTTGAGGCGCTCGTGGCAGCCACACCCGAGGGTGAAACCGTGGAGTCGTGGCAGATTGCGGACAGCCGCTTTGTCCGCAAGTTCCCGTTGGGAATGGCCAAGCCGCTGCCCGTGCCGCTCTTTCCGTACCTGCGCTCCGGCTACCTCATCAAGGGGCGGACGCTGGAGGAACTGGCGATGAAATGCGGGATCGACCCCACGGAGTTGCGGCGGACCGTGGCGCGGTTCAACGCCAATGCACGGGCCGGGGAGGACCCCGATTTCGGCCGCGGCGAAACCGCGTTCAACCGCTACGGCGGCGACGCCACCCACGGACCCAATCCGTCGCTGGGGCCCATCGAGAAGGGGCCGTTCTATGCGGTGCGAGTGGTTCCGGGGAGCTTCGGGACCTTTGCGGGCGTGCAAACCGACGGACGTGGGCGGGCGCTCAACAACGACGGTCATCCTGTGGACGGTCTCTATGTTGCCGGCAACGATCAAGCCAACGTCATGGGCGGGCACTACCCGGCCGGCGGCATCAACCTGGGACCCGCTTTGACCTTCGGGTATATCGCTGGACGGGACCTCGCCGGCGTCGCTGTGTATGAGGACGACGGCACACCTGCGGATGTGGAACTCGCCCTCTAGAGACCGTTGTGGGGCCCGCTTTGCGCGCTTCGATGAGGGAATGCCACGCAGAGCGGGCCCCGCAACGCAGGGTGGGTTCGTTGTGGGGCCTGCTTTGCGCGCTTCGATGCGGGAATGCCGCGCAGAGCGGGCCCCGCAACGCAGGGTACAACGCAGGGTCAGCGCCGAGTGGGCTGCGGCGTCACGGGAACGGTGGGCGTCGGGGGAGGGGCCGGAGCCACGAAAGGCCCACTCGGGTACAGGGACGTGGCCGTCATCATGTAGTTGGCCCACTGCGGTCCCGCAATCATGTAACCATCCAAGGACTTGTAGAACTTGCCGTTGATGGTGATGTTTTGCCCGGCCCGCTGCTGACCCGCTGACGTGTCGCCGAAGAACGACGCCGTTGCAAGACTTGTGGTGTAACCGGCCACCCAGGTGGCGCCGTTGTTGTTGGACGTTCCCGTCTTGGCCGCCACCGGGACCTGGCCCTGGACCTTGGGGCTGATGTACACCCCCGATCCCATCTTCAGCACATCCTGCAGGACCGCGTTCACGCCCCGCGCCACGGTCGGCTTCACGGCCTCCCTGCATTCAGGCGTTTGGGCTTGAAACCTGCGCCCTTGGGCATCGCTGATCTCGGTGACGGCGATTGGCTTGCAGTAGGTGCCGTCGTTCGCAAAGGTGGCGTAGGCGCTCGCCAGCACCACAGGGGCCACCCCAATGGACCCAAGGAGGTTGCCGATCTGGTGCATGTTGACCGGCGCGTTGTCCAGGCCGCTGTGCAGGCCCACCGTGTCCACCATTTTTTGGATCCCGCAGAAGTCCAACTGGGCTGCGGTGGCAAAAGTGGCCGTGTTGATGGAGTTGTACAGGCCGTAATTGATGGGCATAGGACGGTAGTAGCCGTCGTCATTGTTTTGCAGGTCATCATCGGCGCCCAGGTTCTGGGCCTTCTGGGCGGTGCTGTAACCGCCAAGGACCCTGCCGCAGCTCGAGCGCCACGGGAAACCTACGGGATAGACCCTGCGGGAAGCGTCAACAACGGCGGTGGGATTCTTGCCTTCGTTGAGCCACTCCGCGTAGATGAAGGGCTTCATGGTGGAACCAGGCTGGAAACCGCCCGCACCATTGAGGTCATAGCCGTTCTCGTCCTTGGAGTCCACGTTGAAATTCAGCTGGGTGTCGTACTTTCCGTCTTCGGGTACGAACACCGTGTTTTGGGCCATGGCAAGGATTTTCCCGGTGCCCGGTTGAACGGTGGTCATCGCGGCACCCCACTTATCCGGGTTGGGGCCGGCGGAAGCATCAACCTGTTCCTGTGCGGCGTTCTGAAGCCGGCTGTCCAACGTGGTGGTGATGGTCAGACCGCCACGGTAAAGGAACCGTTCACGTTCCTCCACAGTGGATCCATAGGTCTCGTCGTTGAGGATGAGGTGGGAGACGTAGTCGCAGAAATAGGTGGCAAATGAGGTACCGGCGCAGCCTTGCAGGGACGGTGTGATGTTGAGCTCAACGGGAGTGGCCACTGCCACGCCGTGATCCACCGCCGTGATCTTGCCCTGTTCCAGCATTCGGTCCAGCACCAGATTGCGCCGGTTGAGTGCAGCTTGAGGGTCGACAATGGGGTCATAAATGCTGGGTCCATTGACTAAGCCAGCCAGGAGGGCTGCTTGGGGCAGGGTCAGGTCCATTGCGGAGGTGCTGAAGAAATAGCGGGATGCTGCTTCGATGCCATAGGCGTTCCGGTTGAAGAACACGATGTTCAGATATCCCTCAAGGATCTGATCCTTGCTGAACCGCTTCTCCAGCTCCAGTGCGAGCTTAACTTCGCGCAGTTTGTCACCCACGGTCTTCTGGCCGCTGAGCACCACATCCTCCGGACGCCCCTCGGACAGGCGGGATTCGTTGAGCACGTTGGTGACGTATTGCTGGGTCAGTGTGGAGGCGCCTTGCCGGGTGCCCTGGGTCAGGTTGGAACTTAGCGCCCGCATGATTCCCTGCGCGTCCACGCCCGCGTGCTCGTAGAAGCGGTTATCTTCAATCGCGATGATCGCCTTGCGGATGAACGGAGACATCTCCTCCAGCGGAACCTTCACGCGGTTCTCCGCATAGAAGGTGGCAATCAGCTGGCCGTCCGCAGACACCACGGTGCTGGAGAGGGAAGGGGAATCGACGTTGAGCTGGCTCGGCAGGCGTTGATAAAACCCGACGGAACCGCCCACTGTGGTGCTGGTGAAGGCAACCACTGGTGCCAGGAATCCTGTGATCAGCACCCCGCAGAGAGTGCTCACGAAGAAGAACCCGAAGACCCTGAAAAGGACCTTCCCCAGACCTATCTTTGGACCCTTGTTCCGCGCCATTTCGTGCCAATCCGTAGGGATAACCCGGCTGAAAAGTAGCTACAGAATACGTCCGGCAAAGCCGCGCGGCTACGGGTGGGGGACCCTAAAATGGTCCCAAATCGGACTCAATCCAGCGGCAGCGTTACCCTCACACTGGTGCCCCGCCCAACCGCGGAGTCGATGTCGACTGTTCCTCCGGCGTCGTGGACTGCTATGGACATCAGCAACAAGCCGAAACCGTGCCGCCGGCCACTGGGTGCGGCGTGGATTTCGAATCCGCTGCCGTCATCGGTGACGGTGAGCTGGATGCCGTGATAGACGGCGTTGAGGCGGACGGTGAGCTCGCTGGCATTGGCGTAGTTAAGGGTGTTGCTGAAGGTCTCTTGGGCTACGTGATAGAGGAGGGCGGCGGCTGTGGAGGAGATCTCGATGCCGTGATGCGGGGTGTGCCAATGGACCGTGACGCCCTCGCGCCGCAACGGTGCTGCAAGACGGTCGATGCATCCCGCGACACCCAGTGCGTAGAAATCCACGGGGTTCTGGTCCTGGATGATGCCCTTTACAGCCACCACCTCGGTTAGTGCTGATGCCTGATCCATTGCTTCCCCCACGTCGTTGTGATTCATACCTGAAATTCGTTGCCGAAACCCCTGTGTATGGGTGCTTCGTGCTTCCAGCGTGGCGCTGTTATATCAAGGAAGCTTTTCGATTTGCTCAAGTTCGCATCAAGTTTTGCGGGCGCTTGCCATGGGTGCACTGGTGGTGAGGAAGCGCCCGACGGCGGTCCTTGAGTACCGTCGTCGGGCGCTGTCCGCCCCCGGATCTAGCGGCGGCCGGGGCCCTGAGCCTGGGTGTACTGGCCCGCAGTCACTGTGCCCTGTTCCTCGGCACCACTCATGGAGCCGGTGGTCACCCCGGACTCAGCGTCAGCACTGCCACCGGTGTACACGGTGTACGTGGCCCCGTCGGTGATGGCCGAGGACGAGTACACCAAGGATGCGGTGGTCTTGGTGGTCACGAACGTCGCAACCACTGCTCCGGCGGAATCAACAATATGTACCGGGGTTCCGGCTGAGACCGACGAGTCGAACGTCACCTGCACACCCGACTGCGTGGACGAGGCACCCGGAGTCACCGCCATTCCGGCACTGCCTGCCGCTGCGACGGTGCCGCCGGTCACGGTGAGTTCACCGTTCACATCCAGCGCTCCGTTGCCGTCGTTGGTGGGACCGTTCACCACCACGGTGCCGCCGGAGATGGTGGCGTTTCCGTTGGAGTCCAAGCCGTCACCTTCGGCGTTGATGGTGAGCGTTCCACCGGAGACCTCCACGGTGTAGTCGCCCACCGTTTCGCCACCACCCATCCCGCCACCGCCGGGCCCGCCCATGCCAGCGGCGGCACCCGTATCCGCAGAAGTGGACGCGCCACCGGAGGCGTTCACGCCGTCGTCGTTCGCCGTGACGGAAACGTCGCCTCCGGTAATGGCGATGTGCTGTGCCTCCAGGCCTTCCTCGGACTCGGCCACGTTGACTGTTCCACCTGAAACGGTGAGCGTGTTGTAAGCCTTCACCCCGTCGTCGCCCGCATTGACGGTCAGCGAGCCGCCGCTGACCAAGAGCCAGCCGCGGCCTTCGTCGGTTTCGTTGTCAGCCTTCACTCCGTCCCCGCCGGCAGTCACCTGGTAGGCGCCGTCCAGCAGCACGGTGTAGTCCTTGCCCCGGATGCCGTCGTCCACTGCGTCCACGGTGACCTTGCCCGCGGCCATCACCAAGCCATCCTTGGACACGATGCCGTCGTTGGACTCCCCGTTGACGGTGAGGGAACCGGTCCCGGCGATGGTCAGATCTGCCATGGAGTAGAGGGCCGCGTTGGGCGCGTCCTCGCTTTGGTCGGCGTAGCTGGTGGCGTCGGTCAACGTGTTGGTGCTGCCGTCTTCCAGATACACGATCGCTTCGTCCGCGCTCTGCACCACGAACGGTGACCCGGTGGAGTTGCCCAGTTCCACGCCGTCCAGGATGATGCGCACCGTATCTTCTTCTCCCGCTGCCACCACGATCTGCCCGTCACTGAGGGAGCCGCTGAGGCGGTACGTTCCGGCGGCGCTGATGGTGACGGTGTTGCCGTCAACGGCCACCCCGGTGGAGGACGACGACGTCACTTTGCTGCCGCCGTCGGCCAGGCTGATTGCCACTTCAGTTGCGGCGTCCCACGTGAGGTCGTCGCTGTCGTAGTGGGTGTCTTCCTCAATGGTGGCGGCGGTGACGGCCTGCTGGGTGGTGGTGGTGCTGGACGTGGTGCCGGTGGAGGTGGACGTGGAACTCGTGGCGGCGGTGGAGCAGCCTGCCAGGGAGATGGCCAAGGCGACGGCGGCAACGGAAAGGGAAGTGCGGAAGGAGCGCATGGTGGATTCCTAGGTCTGTGGAGGGAATGTCTGTGGAAGGGGCGGTCAAAGCAGGGGACGGTCAGTGGAGGGGGCGCAGGGGCATCCTGCGGCGAAGGGTTTGGTTCCAGCGGTTGGCGGGGAGCTCGGGATGGAGGGCGGCCATGCCGGTGGCGAACTTGGAGATGCGGCACGGGCGGACACCGTGTGCCCACAAGTGCCTGTCCAGAGGGCCGGGAGCGGAACCGGATTTTGTTTCCACCACCACCGCGTTGTCCAAAACCCAGGGCTCGCCATCGGGGGCCTGCCATGTGACATCGGAGTCGATGGTGGCGCGGCTGCCGGATCCGGGGAGGTACAGGGTGGTGCGGTCGTAGCGGGTGGACAGGACCGGCTCCAACGGGCCGAACGCGACGTCGCCGATGGTTGCCGCGAGTGTCTCGTTGACGTACGCCAGCCCCTCCTCGGTCAACCGGTCGCGGTCGCACAGCTCATAGGGGATGCGCTCTTTCACGGTGGCCTCGCGGGCGCCTTCGGTCTTGACTTCCAGGAAGCTCACGGCGCTGTCCACATAGGTTCGTGTGCGGATCTTGAACCGACGGCGCCGGCCATGAGCGGCCAGCATGTAGCTGTCCAAACCGGGCGTATCGAAGTAGACGGAGTCGTAATCGAAGGTCCGCTTCCCGTCCATTTCCAAGACCCGGGCCTCGGTGCTGAACGTGCTGAGGACCTTCCGTGCCGTTGCCGATGGAACCAGATACTTCCGATCAACCCGGGTCAGCAGCGCGGCTTCCGTGGTGAGTTCTTCAAGCCCGACGGCGGGCAGCTCGCTCAGCTGCGGGATGATCGGCTGGGCGTCGATGCGGCTCATGCGACACCGGCCGAGGTGGGTACGGACTGCTGGGTTTGCTGCGGCGCAGGCTGCGGGGACTGGGCCGGCAGTTCCTCCGGCGCCGGGGTCAGCGCGCCGGCCGGCTGGTTGAAGCCCAGCTGTGAGTGCCGCGGCTGGGACAGGTCCTGGTGGAGGGGGCGGACCGCGTACCGGACGTCCACAATGGTCTTGTCGTTGACGAGGTCCAGTTCCTGGATGGTGGCCGAATGAACAGTGCCGTTGAGGACTTCCTCCAGCCGGGCGTAGAGCTCGGGCTCGCTGTTGATGGCCCGGTCCAGCACCACCAACTGGTGGCGGTAGGCCGGGAGGACCCGGGGGTTGTCGCCGACGAACATCACCAGCAGAACCAACGCCATGAGGGACAGCGTCAGCCAGAGCGGCTCGACGCCGATGCCTGCGATCAGTCCCAACGCCAACGCCGAGAAGTAGTAGGCAACTTCATGCTGGGCGAGTTCCGTGGACCGGAGGCGGATGATGGAGAGAACACCAAACAAACCCAGTCCCAGGCCAACACCAGCGGCCGAACCGGACAATGCTGTGGCGACGGCCAGGACGCCGACGTTCATGCCCAGGTAAGAAACAACCAGGTCGCGGCGCCGGTGCCGGCGGAGGTAGAGGGCGAGCGTCAAAAGGGTGATGGCGGCCAGGTCTGCCGCTATGAGGATGATGGTGTTCATCAGTTACTCCGGAATCTCTTGGGGGATTGATCTCCACTTTTCCCGGCGAGGCTGTGTTGAAACTGTGCCGGGACCAAGGCTGGGATATGTGTTTCGACGGCGGTGGCTTCCGTTGGCGTGGCCCGCGCCTTCCGGACGAACAAGAACCGCTGCTGCACCACGTAACTGATGCCCAGCAGGGTCAGTTCGGTGCCGAGCTTGGCCAGGAGGTCCGGGACAGCCAGCGATGTGAGGGTCCACATCGCGGCGTAGTTGGCGGACAACAGGACGAGCACCAGGGCTGCATATCCTGTAGCCGCGGCACGGAACGAGGTATCCCGCCCGTGGTCAAAAACGAATCGACGATTGATCATGAAGTTCACCGTGGCGCTCACCAGCCGGGCCCCCACCACCGCCAGCAGAAGGGAGTCCGTCACGGCGCTCAGGAGCAGGAACATCACCAGGTCCACCGCGAACGCGGACAGGGATGAACCGAGGAACATCAACAGGGGCGCGTAGATCCTGATCGAGTCGGCCACGGGGCGGAAGTGCGAGCCCGAGTTGTGGTCCAGATATACCGTGGCTATTTCCACACTCTTGATGCCGTAGCCGGCCTGCTTCGCCTCCAGCAGCAGGTTGAGTTCGTACTCGTACCGCTGCCCACGGACGGTCAGCAGCCAAGGGATCATATCCGCCCGGTAACCGCGGAGGCCCGTTTGCGTGTCCGTGATCCGTTGACCGGTCGCGAGCCTGAACAGACCCCGCGTTACTGTGTTGCCGAACCTGCTCCGGGCGGGGACGTTTCCGGTGAAGTTCCGGCAGCCCAGGACCATCGCAGCCGTGACGTGACGGACGCGGTCGGATACGGCAAGAATGTCGGCCACTCCGTGTTGGCCGTCGCTGTCAGCGCAGACCACGTCATGGCCCGGGAATCGCTCGGCGATGAAGGCGAAACCGCTCTTCAGGGCGTGGCCCTTGCCGCCGTTCACGGCGTAACTGAGCACATGGCACCCAAGCCGGGCAACGGCGTCGAACGTGTCCTTATAGTCAGGCCCGGAACCGTCGTCCACCACCACGATGGTCAGCCACGGATCGGCTTCCTGAAGATTGCGGACAAGGGCCGTGAGCTGGTGGTCCGGCTCGTACGCCGGTATGAGGATGATCATGACTGGGCGATGTAGAGGATGTCCGAGGTGCCGCGCTCTTTGTTCTCGCCCAGCGGGTTGTTCACCAGGGAACCGTTGAAGTACATGGTGGAGGAGCCGCCGCCGTCGATGTTGTATGCGGTGGTGGCCCCTAGGTCCTTCATGATCTGGGCCAGGCCGGTCATGGTGACACCGGCGCTGTAGCCGGGACTGCGGCCGTCCACTACCACGAACACCAGGTGGTTCTCATCGATCACGCCCACGGCCGTGCGGGGCTGCTCGCCCTGGATGGAGTGGTTGCCGAAGTTGGTATCAACCTCCACGTCTTCGATGCCCGAGGCGATCTGGCCGTTGTCCAGCAGCGAAGGCCCGAAGGAGAGCGTGTTCCACACGCCGTCCGCGATGAGCTGGTCGGCGGTGGTGGTGGTCTCGTCGTACACCTTGACGGTGCCGTCCTTGTAGAAGGCGAGCCCTTGCCGCGCACCCTCATCCCGGTACACCACACCGTTGCGGATCACGATGCCGGTGTCGCGGAAGCCGTAGTAGTCGCCGTTGATGGCGAAGATCGCGTTGTGGTCCTCGGCGATCGCGGACGTGGTCTCGGTGATGTTCTCGCCATAGGTATCCTCGGCGAATGCCGACTTCAGCGTGGTGGCATCATCAAGCACGACGTCGGCAACGTAGTAGGTGACGGTGTCGTCACCGCTGCCGGTGGTCACGGTTGAGACAGTGACACCCGTGTCGCCCGAGGTGTACGAGGTATCGGTGACCACGGCGCTCGCCGACGTGTCAGCGGAAGTGGCGTCCGTCGTCGTGGTTGTGGTGGTTCCGGCCTGGCTTGCCTCGTACTCGGAGACGTTGGTGATCTCAGCGTGCGGGACCACGAACCGGTCAAGTGCCCAGGCGGCAGCACCACCGGCAGAAAGAGTGACCGCCAGAACGGCGGAGATCACGGCGCGCCGTGTCCGGCCGCCCTTACGGTGTTCAGTCTGTGGAGGAGTCATTCCTCATTTCTACGGAGCAAGGCTACGCCGGAGGTTTGCCCAACATATGCGGGGGCTGTGAAGGTCTAGATCTTGTTGCCTGCCGCCAAGGCCGCCTGTTCAATGCGTGCCCGGTGGGCTGCCCATTCTTCCGAGGTCCGGCCCGGAATGTTCGGATCCCCGGGCCTCTGTCCCGCGGAGCCGTCAATGAGCTCCCTGATGATGTCTGCATGCCCTGCGTGGCGGGCGGTCTCCACGCACATGTGAACCAGGATCTGGTGGAGCGTTACGTTCTTCTTCTCCTCAGACCACCACGGCACCACGCCCGGCGCATCCAACGGGAGGGCCGGGTGACGGGGCCGGGGCCGCCGAGTTCGCTGGAAACATGCCAACACCCCCGGGTATCTCCATCGAACTCGCAGCGTTCCCGCGACCTGGCGCACGTGTCCAGGTACTGCTTTATTCCTCCCTTCCACCTGGCGTTGACTACAACGCAAGCCAGTGGAGGGCCCCGGCCAAAAGACGCCGGACCAGGCCCATCCACGAGTGTTAGGAGCAACTCCTTGTCACTAGAATTTCCTCGCAGAACCCTGCTTCAGGGCGCCGGTGCCCTGTCCCTCGCAGCCGTGGTCAGCTCGATGTTTGCCCGGAATGCCTGGGCCGAAACCGCACCGGATGCCACGGAGTTCGCAGCGTTGCGCAACCGTTGGGTGGACCAACTCACCGGCCGGAATGTCATCCAATCAGGCGACGCAGACTTCGCCGCAGCGATCACCGCTCTGAACAACAAAGCCGCCGACTCCTTGGCAAAGCTCAACAGGGCACCCGGCCGCGCATCGGTGTTCACGGATCTGTCCTTCGCCAAGGACGCCGAGATGGTCACCACCTACACTCGCCTGTCCCAGCTTGCTACGGCTTGGGCCACACCCACGGCGGCTGTGTTTGGGGATGCCTCAGTACTGTCAGACATCAAAGCCGGCCTCGCTGATGCCAACACCCTTTGCTACAACCACACCAAGGAAGAAGTGGGCAACTGGTGGTCGTGGGAGATCGGTGTGCCCCGGGCTTTGGCCGACGCCATGGTGCTGCTGCACGCCGAGCTCTCCGCTGCCGAGATCCAGGCCTACTCCGCAGCCATCGACCACTTTGTCCCTGATCCGTGGCTGCAGTTCCCGCCCAAACGCGGCAAGATCACCTCGGTGGGGGCAAACCGCGTGGATCTGTGCCAGGGAATCATCATCCGGTCCTTGGCTGGAGAGGACACTCCCAAGCTCCAGCACGCCATCGCCGGCCTGAGCCAGGTGTGGCAGTACGTCACCAGCGGCGACGGAATTTTCCGGGACGGCTCGTTCATCCAACACAGCACCACGCCGTACACCGGCTCTTATGGGGTTGTGCTGCTGAACGGCCTGTCCAAGCTGTTTGCACTGCTGGGCGGCACTGGCTTCGAGGTCTCTGACCCATCCCGCAGCATCTTCTTCGACGCCGTAGAGGGATCGTTTGCGCCGCTCATCATCAACGGAGCCATGGCTGATTCGGTGCGCGGCCGGAGTATCAGCCGTGAGGCCAACACGGGCTATGACCTCGCCGCCACCAGTATTGAAGCCATCCTCCTCCTGGCCCGCGCCATGGACAGCGCCACGGCAACCCGATGGCGGGGCCTCTGCGCCGGCTGGATCACGCGCAATACCTACCGCCCCATTCTGTCCGGGGCGAGCGTTCCCCGGACAGCTTTGGTCAAAGAACTGCTGGCGGCCGGCGTTGCGCCTGTGCCGGAGTCCCGGGGCCACCGCCTCTTCCCGGCCATGGACCGCACCATTCATCGGGGGAGCGGCTGGGCGTTGTCGCTGTCCATGGCCAGCAACCGCATTGCCTGGTACGAATGCGGCAACGGCGAGAACAACCGCGGCTATCACACAGGTTCAGGCATGACCTACTTCCACACCGCGGACCTCGGCCAGTACGACGACGCCTTTTGGGCCACCGTCAACTACAACCGACTCCCCGGCACCACCGTGGACACCACGCCTTTGCCGGACAAGGTGGAAGGCGAATGGGGTGCGGCCGTCCCGGCCAACGAGTGGACTGGCTCTGCCGCACTGGGTGAGGTTGCCGCCGTCGGGCAGCATCTGGTGGGTCCGGGCCGTACTGGCCTTTCGGCGCGGAAGTCCTGGTTCGTCAGCGGCGACGTTACCGTCTGCCTTGGTGCGGACATCACCACTGCTTCCGGAGCCAGGGTGGAAACAATTGTTGACCACCGCAACCTCCACCAAGGCACCAACGCGCTCACGACGGCGTCGGGCACCATTGCGGAAACGGCCGGTAACGCTGTTGCGCTGAGTGACGATCGCTGGGTCCATCTGGAAGGATTTGGTGGCTACGCCGTACTGGATTCCTCCCCATTGACGGTGCTCCGGGAGAGCCGCTCCGGAAGCTGGTCGGGAGTGAACATCAACGGCAGTACCACCGTGCAGCAACGGAACTTCGCCACCATCTACGTGGATCACGGTGCGGGTGGAGCGCCACAAAGCTACGCGTACCTGGTGGCTCCGGGTGTGTCTGCCAAGGACTGCAGCAAGCTGGCGAAGGGCAACAAACATGTGGTGATCCGCAACGATTCAACGGCGCAGTCGGTGGAGTTCACGGCAGAGAAAACTACGGCGGCAACGTTCTGGAAGCCCGGAACGGCAGGCAACCTTGGCGCATCCGGCCCCGCGTGCGTGGTGTTCTCACGGCACGGCAACGTCCTCAGCCTGGCTGTCAGTGAGCCAACACAAAAGGCTTCCAGCCTCACGTTGACGTTGCCTGAGGGCACGTGGTCCAGCGTGCTGGAAGGTGCGGGCACGCTGGGAACGGACGCCGCGGGCAAAACTACCCTGACGTTGGATACGGCCGGGCTTAGTGGGCAGGTGAGGGTGGTGAAACTCCGCCGCTAGACCTCCCGTTGTGGGGCCCGCTCTGCGCGTTATTCCGGGTGTTAGGGGCGTAAAGCGGGCCTCGCAACACGCTAGATAGGGCTAACCACCTTGGCCCCGCAGGAATCACGGACCACAATCCTTGGCCGCAAACGGATCTGATACAACGGGCAAGCATCGCCCTCGGTCAACCGGCGCAGCAGGACATCGGCAGCCATGACACCCAGCCGATGCTTGGCGGGGGAGACCGCCGTCAAGGGAATCTGCGCGAGGTCGGCCATTTCGTCGTCGTAGGAAACCAAGGCAAGGTCTTCCGGCACCCGGATGCCTTGCCTCGAAGCGGCCCCTTCCAACAGCGCCGCTTCGCGGTCGCCGAAGACCAAAGCTGCTGTCGCGCCGCTGCCCGCCAGGAGTTGGAACATGTGCTCGGCCTGATCCGCTTCCCATTCGGGCTTGGTGGCGCTGAACGCCATGCGGTGATGCCCGCTGTTGTCCAGTCCCAAGGAATTGTCCAGCCCCAAAGCCTCGACGGCGGCCGCGTACCCGGCGATCACCGCGGCCTGGGTGGGGTTGCTGCTTCGCGCGGCCTCGTTCGCCCGCGTGAGCAGCCCAATCTTTCGGTGACCCAAGCGGTGAAGGTGCATCACGGCGTCGAACGCCCCGCCTTGGTGATCCGAACAGACGTGTTCGGTCCTGTCTCCCGGCCCCAGATCATCCAGGCTACGTTCCAGCAGCACCACAGGAACGGGGAGGGCCATGAGCTCGGCCACCCGCTGCTGGGGATTGTCCAAACCGGTCAGTGTTGGCACCAGGATGAGCCCGTCCACACCGGCATCCAAGAGAAACTCGATGCTGGCGTTTTCCCGGGTGAAATCATAGTGGTAGGTGGAGAGCTGCAGGCTCGCGCCGCGGGAGGACAGGTGTTCCTCGATGCCTTGCAGTACCTGAGGGTAGTAAAGCTGGGTATCCGGCAGCAGGACACCAATCACGTATCGGGAGCGCTTTTGCGAGCGCTGCGGCGCGGCGACGAAGCTCCCGGCACCCTGCCGCCGGACCACCAGACCCTTGTCCACCAGGTCCTCGAACGCCCGCCGAACCGTGGTGAGGGACAGTCCGGTGTCCAGGGACAGTTGCTGCTCGGTGGGCAGCTTGGTTCCCACGGCCCATGTCCCTGCCAAAATGCCCCTGCGCAGGTTGTCGCTGAGGTTCTGGAATTTCAGGTTCTGCTTGGCGGTGTCGCGGACGGTCGCCGAGGCAGGCTCAGCATGGACGGTCTGCGGGTTCTTTCTTGGCATGATCAAACTCCACCTGTGAACGGACGATTACTCCTATCCTGCACCAGAGTTTAGGGAGTATTTAGAGACTAATTTCCTGAGTATGCAAAAGTTCTGGGGAATGCTCATTGATTCCTCGTGTGCAGGTTGCGTAGCAATGAGGGGTGTCCAACAAAAAGCCAAACATCATCTTCATCCTGAGTGACGACCAAGGTGCCTGGGCGCTGGGATGCGCCGGGAACACTGAGATCCACACTCCCAACCTCGACGCCCTCGCGGCCCGCGGAACGCGTTTGGAGAACTTCTTTTGCGTGTCTCCCGTCTGCTCGCCGGCCCGCGCCAGTCTCATGACAGGGGATATCCCTTCGCGCCACGGCGTCCACGACTACCTGGCAGGCATTGAAACGGGCCCGGACGCCGTGGACTACCTTCAAGGCCAACCCCTGTTCACGGATGCCCTGGCCGATGCCGGCTACCGTTTGGGACTTTCCGGCAAATGGCATCTGGGCGCCAACGATGTTCCACGGAAGGGCTTCAGCCATTGGTTTGCGCTGGAGGGTGGCGGTAGCCCCTATGACCGGTCCGTAATGTACAGGTTCGACGGCGGCACCAGCCACCGGAAGTTGGTCACCGAATACTTGACGGACGCGATCACCCACGACGCCCTGGACTTCCTTGACGAAGCCTCGAAGGAACCCGAGCCCTTCTTCCTCGCCCTCAACTACACCGCACCCCACAAACCGTGGAAGGGCCAGCACCCGCCCGAATTCGAGGATCTCTACAGGGACTGCACCTTCAGCAGCTGTCCCCAGGAGCCACTCCACCCGTGGACGCCCATCGTGGATGGTGTGCCGATCGGCGGCGAGGCTGACGTGCGCGCGGCCCTGCTGGGGTACTTCGCAGCGGTGAGCGCCATGGACGCAGGGATTGGTGACGTCCTGCGGCGACTGGAAGAACTGGGCATCGAAGACGACACACTGGTGATCTTCAGCAGCGACAACGGCTTCAACTGCGGCCACCACGGAATCTGGGGCAAAGGTAACGGGACGTTCCCGCAGAACGTCTACGACTCCTCCGTCAAAGTCCCCGCGATCTTCGCGCTCCCGGGACGGATCCAGCAGGGGACTGTCCTCACGGAACTTCTGTCCGCCTACGATGTGGCCGCCACGGTCCTGGAACTCGCGGGCCTGGACGGGCAACCCTTCGAACGCGGCCCAGGACGCTCTTTCGCGGAGCTGCTAAGCGTGCTTCCGGGCGATGCGCGTCATGGCGCCGCTAAGAACCCCGACGACGGCGGGCTGGCGGACGCTGCTGCGGGACGCGCCGTCGTGGTCTTTGACGAATACGGACCCGTCCGGATGATCCGCAGCGCAGAGTGGAAGTATGTGCACCGCTACCCGCACGGTCCCCACGAACTGTACGACCTTGTGGCGGACCCGGATGAACGGGTCAACCTCGTCGATGAACCCGCCCACGCGGTCCGTGTGTCCGGCATGAGGGCCCAGCTGCAAGAGTGGTTCCAACGCCATGCGGTCCCAGGGCTGGAGGGAAGTTGGCTCCCCGTGGCCGGGGCAGGCCAGACTGCGTCCGTGGTGGATGATCCCTTGGGGGCCTTCGCCCCACCCAACTGGGACGGCACGGCCGCAGCCGGCCCCGCTGCTTAGGGGACCTCGCCTCCTAGGGGACTTTGCTCAGGACCCGTTCGGCGCGGGTGGCATCGCCGGACGGGTGGAGGGCCACAGGATTGCCACACTTGGCTGCCTCATAGGACGCCAGAACTACTTCAACGATGTGGCGGGCGTGTTCCACGCTGACTTTCGGTGTTCCGCCGTCCAACACTTTGATGAAGTCCCGCAGCTGCAGGTAGAAGCCTTCTTGGATGTCCTCCGGCTGTGGCTCCCAGACCGTGCGGGTGGTGCCATTGCTGCGCACCAGCGTTCCGTTATGGGGGCTGCAGGAAATGGTGCCGTGTTCGCAGACGATCAGGACCTCGTCCATGCGCTGGGTGGCGTCGGAGATCACCACGACGCTGACGTGGACGCCGTTGCGGAGCGTCAGCGAGATGGCGCCGTCCGTTTCCACCGGAACGCCGAACCGTTTCAGGGTGGAGGCAGTGAGGGATTCCACCGGTGCGCCGCCGAACCAGAGGGAACGGTCCAGGCAATGGCCGCCGATGTTCATCAGGGCCCCGCCGCCGGCCATGGCTTCGCTGAAGAACCACTCCGGACGGGTCCCAGGACGGTAATCGGTGGTCCTGTAGTCACGGATCATCAAGACCTGGCCAAGCTCGCCGCCGGCCAGCACGTCCTCGGCCGCCAGCTTCTCCGGCAGGAAATGCTGGATCTGACCGATCACCAAGGCCACTCCGGCGTCGCGGCAGGCTTGGATCATGCGATCGCAGTCAGCCACGGTGGTGGCCATGGGCTTTTCCACCAGCACGTGCAATCCGTGTTCTGCCGCGGCGAGCACCATCTCCACATGCAGCGCGTGCGGGGTATTGATGATCACTGCGTCCAGTGCGGCCTCGCGGAACATCGCCGCATAGTCGCTGTAGACCTGGGCAGCCCAGTGCGCGGCAACCGCCTCGGCCGCTTCCTGGCGCAGGTCGCAGACGGCGGCCAGTTGGACGTTGCTGATCCGTCCGGCGGATTCAGCATGGAAGTGTGCCACGGCACCGGCGCCAATGATTCCCAGTCGTATCAATTTCCCTCTTTAGCTCGGAGCCGAAGCGCGGACACAGCCTGCCCGCGCAGATCACCTTGATTGTTGGGGAGCGTCAAGGGAGGAATAAATGCCTAATCGGGGTGAACTGCAGGTTCGGCCTTAGGTAGCCCGGCTTGGGGGTGGAAACCGATGGCGACTCATTCAGAAGTACTCATTGAATCCTGCTTTCACGGGCTGTGAGAGTCGTCTCACTGAACCGCATCCGGCCGGTTCCCCCTCACTTGAAAGGTGATCCCCATGGGCAAAACAGCCCGTCATCTTCGCCCGCTGGCCGCCCTGTTGGGTGCAGCACTTGCCCTGTCCACCACTGCTTGCGGTGGAGCCACAGACGCCTCCACCGCTGCTGAGGCCGTCGACATTTCCGGCTCCATTTCGGGGCAAACCATCAACTACTGGTCCATGTGGAAAGACGGTGAGCCTCAGCAGAAGGTCATTGCCGCAGCCATTGCCGATTTCGAAAAGGAAACCGGGGCCACCGTCAGCGTTCAATGGCAGGGCCGCAGCAACACGGAGAAACTCGTTCCCGCGCTGAACACCAACAACGTCCCGGACTTGGTGGACGGTACGTTCGCAAAGCTCGCCCCAGTAATCGGAGAAACCGGACAGGCCAGCCCGCTGACCTCCGTGTACTCCTACGAGGTTGACGGCAAAGCGGTCAGCTCGGTGATCCCGGAGAAGTTCACCAGCAATGGTGTCTTCAAGGGCGAAGATGGGCAGCCGTGGATGGTTCCCTACAGCGTCAGCTCGGATGGCATCTGGTTTGATGCTGCAAAGCACCCTGAACTCAAAGCCAATCCGCCCGCCACGTGGGATGAATTCATTGAGGTTCTGGACACGCTGAAGGCCGGAGGGTCGGCTCCCATCGCCGCGGACGGTGACATTGCCGGCTACAACTCCACCTGGTTTGTGACGGCGCTGCTTCGGCTCAAGGGTGCCGGCAGTTTCAAGGCTCTTGTTGAGGACAAGTCCGGTGAAGGTTGGGACGACCCCGCGGTGCTCGAGGCAGCCCGGAAAGTGGAAACCCTGGTCAAGGGTGGCTACCTCAACAGCGGCTATAACGCGAGCAAGTTCCCTGCCCAGCAGCAGCTCTGGGCGAACGGCGACGCTGCCCTCATCCTCAACGGATCATGGACCCCAACCGAAACCGGCTCATACGCGGCCCCCGGATTCGAGTACTCGTCCTTCCAATTCCCGGCAATGGGAGACAAGCCAGCAAGCGCCCGTGTGGACTTCATCGGCTTTGCAGTACCGGCAAAGTCCAAGAGCCAGGTCCCCGCACAGCGCCTCGCAGCATTCATGCTGAGTTCCAAGTATCAGAATGCCCTGGGAACTGAAGCCAAAGTGCTGCCGGTACGGCCAGACGCACCGGTTGCTCCCGCCGTCGAGTCCGTCAAAGCCGCCATTGACGCGGCTCCGGCAACGCACCTCCAAAACGACGGGGTGACCTTCCCCGGCTTCATGGAGAAGGTCTTCTTCCCCAAGGATGACGAGCTGTTCCTCGGGAAAACCTCTGCCGACGAGTTCATCGGGAAGATGAAGACTGCCCAGATCCAGTACTGGAAGGACAACAGCTGATGACCCTCCACCTGACGGAGCCACGGACGGACGGTGCGCCAGTCACCAGTCCGGAGTCCCGGAAGCCGGTGCCCCGTAAGTCGCGGCGCGGCAGCCGTCCTGGAGGGAGCTCCATCGACGTGCAACGCAAGAAGCTGCTGATCCCGTTCGTTGGTCCGGCTTTCGTCCTCTACACGGTTCTCTTCATCGTGCCCGCACTGGGAGCCGTATGGATCAGCCTGCACAAATGGGCGGGCTCGGGCCCCATGAAGTTCGTTGGACTGGACAACTACGGCAGGATCTTCCGGGACCAGCTGTTCCTCTCGTCATTCGGCAACACCCTGCTTCTGCTCTTCGTAGTGGGGACCGCGATCTTCGTCCTGGCGTTTGCCTTGACGCTGGTACTCAGGGATATGGCCGGGAAAAAGATCGCCCGCAACGTCATCTTCTTCCCGCACCTCATCAACGCGCTGGTGTTCGGTGTCCTTGCCGGCTTTATCTTCAACCCCGGAGGCATGGTCAACAGCCTCCTGGCACCCCTTGGAGTGACCGACCCGCCCAAGTGGCTGGCTCAGGACAACATCTTCCCGCTCATCATGGTCACCCTCGTGTGCACCACCACCGGTTACTTCACCACCATCCTGATGGCCGGCGTCGACCGTATTCCGCCCTACTACTACGAAGACTGCGCCTTGGCCGGGGCGTCTGCCTTCCAGCGGCTGCGCTACGTGATCCTGCCGCTGACGTGGGATGTTTTCGGGACCTGTGCCGTGTTGTGGACCATTTCGTCGGTGAAGATCTTCGAGATCGTCTGGGTCTTCGGTGGCAGTTCAGGGGCCGGCGTGCCGCCAACGCAGAGCTGGACCGCAGCCGTGTACACCTACGTCAACGCCTTCTCCGGACAATCAACGCCGGCCTACGGGGCTGCGACAGCCTCTGCCGTGCTGTCACTGGCGCTGATCTCCGTCCTGGTTGTCCTGCTGCGCCGCGCCATGCGCCGCGACGCCGTCGAGTTCTAGCCGTCGAGTTCTAAAGGAAAAGTCATGAGCCAAGACAAACTGCTTGCACCCCTGACCACCCGCCGCCGGCCAGGACGCGGCGTCAGCCCTGCACTGCGCGGAGAGCGCAGCATTCTCCGCGGGATTGGGGTGACGCTGCTGTGGATGGTGGTGGCGATCAGCATCGCAGCCCTCGTGTGGATGGTGGCCCAGGCGTTTAGGGATACCCGGGCAATTCTCGATGACCCTTGGGGCGTCCCAACGTCGATGGACTTTGGGAACTTTGTCCGTGCCTGGACTGTTGGGGACTTCGCCGTCGCAACGTGGAACAGCCTGCTGACCACGGTGGTGTCCTCGGTCCTGACGGTAGCCATCGCCGCACCGTGCTCCTACTACCTGAGCCGCGTGGACAACAAACTGACCCAAGGACTGAGCCTGTACTTCATCCTGGGCTTGGGAATTCCGGCGCAGGTCATCCTGATCCCGCTGTTCGTGATGCTCAACAGGGTGTACCTGACGGACAGCATCATCGGGCTGAACCTGGTGTACATCGGCGTCTCCATGCCCCTCACGGTCTTCCTGTTGACCGCGTTCTTCCGTTCCCTTCCCTTGGAAATGGAAGAAGCCGCGGCGCTGGATGGAACCACAGCGTTCGGGACGTTCTGGCGTATCACGTTGCCGCTGGCCAAGGGCGGAATCCTCACCGCTTTCATCCTCCAGGTCATCTCGCACTGGAACGAGACACTGCTGGCCCTGACGCTCCTTCAATCCACCGAGAAATACACCTTGCCCGTGGCCCTGATTTCCTTCGTGCAGCAGCAGACCTACTCGGGAGCCGACTGGGGTGGACTGTTCGCAGGACTGGTGATCGTGGTCCTGCCGATGCTCATCATCTACGTATGGCTGGGCCGGCGGCTGACGGAGGGACTGACGCTCGGGATGGGCAAATAGGCGCCGACGGCGGTGCTACCGCGGACCTAGCCGCGAGTTGCCTGGCATGTCTTGTCCTCGGCGCAGCACCAATGCCAGAGTGAAGCCATGGCCACAGAAGAAGATGTCAGGCGCATCTGCCTGGGGATGCCCGGAGTGACCGAGCGGCCGAGCTGGGGGCAGCCCGCGTGGTTCGCCAAGTCCCTCATGGCACGCATGTGGGAGGAGGGCGTGGGCACCGTGAAAACGGATGAACGCGAAGCGCTCGCAGCCATGGAACCGGACACGTTCTTCTGGACTCCGCATCACGATCAGTCCCCGACGTTGATGCTGATCCGGCTGGAGAAGGTGGACGTGGAAGAGCTCGACGAGCTGCTGCAGGAGTCGTACAGAATCGCAGGCGGCCCCGGCAAACCCAAGTAGGTAGCAGATCAGGTCGTTCTCAGCGCTGGGAACGACCTGATCTGCTACTTAGTTGGGTGCGGGCGCGGGTTAGACTCGGCCGCATGGGGGAACACAACACATCAGGGAATCAGAACGCATCCGGGGAACACGGCACACCGAAGCCAGCGCGGAAGCCGGCAGCCGTCGTCGTGCCTTTGCTTGGCTTGATCGCGGTGATTGTGGGCGTGATCGTGGCATGGACCAACCAGAGCACGGACTTCGGTTGGTTCGCCTATGCACCGTTGAGCGACACGGTCTTCATGGGGAACGGTGCCGCCATGGTCAGCCAAGGCACACAGATTGGGCTCGCCGTGACGGTAGTTGGCCTGCTGGTCCTCGCGTTCTGGGCGGGACTCGCTGTGGGCCGCCGCCGCTGAGTTCGCCGGAAAACGACGAAATCGCCGGATAGCTCCAGCGAACTGGCAGCTATCCGGCGATCTCGGCGCACATCAGGTGAGCTTCACCTGGCGGTTCATGTCCTTGTACAGCAGGTAACGGAACTCGCCCGGACCACCGGCGTAGCAAGCCTGCGGGCAGAACGCGCGCAGCCACATGAAGTCGCCGGCTTCCACCTCAACCCAGTCGTTGTTGAGCAAGTACATGGCCTTGCCCTCCAGGACGTACAGGCCGTGCTCCATGACGTGGGTCTCCGGGAAGGGGATCACACCACCGGGCTGGAAGGTGACGATGTTGACCTGCATGTCGTGGGCGAGGTCGCTGGAGTCCGTGAAGCGCGTGGTCTTCCAGACGTCGTCGGTGTCCGGCATGGAGGTGGGCTCCACGTCCTTCTCGTTGGTGACGAAGGACTTGGCTTCGAACCCTTCGAGGCGCTCGTAGGCCTTGCGGATCCAGTGGAAGGAGACGATGTCGTCGGAGACGTTCTCCAAGCCCCACTCTGCTCCGGCGGCAAGGTAGGCGTAGCCGCCCTCCTCGAGGTGGTGCAGTTCGCCGTCGAGGGTCAGATTGACTTGGCCCTTGGTGACGAAGATGACGCCTTCAACGCCGGATTCGAACTCAGCCTTGGGTGCCCCGCCGCCCGGTGCGATCTCCACGATCAGCTGGGAGAACGTGGTGGCGAAGCCGGAAATCGGCCGCGCGATGATCCACGAGCGCGTGTTGGAGAAGCCCGGCAGGTTGGACGTGACGATGTCCGTCATGACGCCCTTGGGGATCACCGTGTAAGCCTCGGTGACGATGGCCCGCTCGGTGGTCAGCTGGGTCTGCGGCGGCAGGCCGCCCTGTGGGTAGTAGTACTTGCCCATGCGAAATGCTCCTATCAGTGGGAAGTTGGTTGCGCGAGCCGCGGGTGCGCCAGTGCGGTCAGCTGTGAAAGTTCGACGCCGGCAAGCGCCTTGACCTCGTCAGTCCCCACTGCGCCGCACTGGACGCCGCGGAGGACGAAACCAGCCAGGGCGCGGGCGGTGGCGGGCTCGTCCATGACGCCACCTTCGGTGCGCTCAACATAGTTGCGGAGGCGCAGGGCCGCGGCGGGCAGGCCTTCGCGGTAGAAAGCGTACGACGCCGAGAAGCGGCTGGGCAGTTGGGCGGCGTGGAGGTCCCAGCCCTGGTAGTAGCCGTTTTCCAGGGAACGACGAACCAAACGGCCGTGCAGCTTCCATGCGTCTTCCACAGCATCGCCCACGGGGATGATGTTGGTGGAACCGTCGGAAAGGCGGATGCCCGTTCCGGCAACGGCCAGTTGCATGACCTGCTTCGCGAAATCGGCCACGGGGTGCTCCATGGACTGGTATTCCGCGGAAATACCCAAGGACGCGCTGTAGTCGTACGTCCCGTAGTGCAGGGCGCTGATGCGGCCCGGCACCACGTGGGGGAGTTGCGCCACTGGCGAGGTTCCGTCAGCACCGATGATGAGCTGTGGCGTTTCCACCTGCACCTCAAAACGAAGCCGGCCGGCGGGAAGACCGTGGACTTCCTCAAGCCGGGACACTGCGAAGTCCATGGCCTGAACCTGGGCCACCGTGGTGACCTTGGGCAGGGTGAGGATCAGTCCAGCGGGGAGCTCGCCGGCTTCAGCCAACGTGGAGACGAACAGATCCAACGTCCTCAGGCCGCGGGCCCGGGTAGGGGCTTCGAAGCACTTGAAGCGGATGCCGATGAACGGCGGAGCTGTTCCGGCCGCAACTGCAGCGGCAACCGCGTTGGCGGCAGCCTCGGCGTCGGCGTCCTCTGCCTCGTCGCCGCGGTCACCGTAGCCGTCTTCGAAGTCCAAACGCAGGTCCTCGATCGGTTCCGCGGAGAGCTTCGCGGCGACACGCTCCGCAACAGCGGAAGCCAGGTGAGACTCCTGGCCCAACAGCTGGCCGAGCTTCTCCAGGCCCCCATGGGCCTCCGCCGTCGCGAGTGCCTGCGCGCCCCAATCTGCCACAAAGGTGGGGGTGAAGCGGTCGGCCGGGATGTAGACGGTGTGGATCGGCTGGCGTGAGCCGTCGTCGCCGGGGTAATTGCGGTCCAGCAACTCGTCGGTGGCGGTCAGCTGCGACTCGATGTGGGCCAGGTCTGCGGGCGTCAACGAACTCATCAGCCCACCAACTCATACGCGGGAGTGGTGAGGAAGTCCGTGTAATCGTCGGACAGGCAGATGTCCTCGATCAGTTTGGACGCCGGCTCGTAGTACTTTGCGAAGTTCTCGTCGCCGAATTCGATGCGAAGGCGCTCTGTTTCTTCGCCGAGGATGCGGCTGACGAGTTCGCGGGTTACGGTGTTGCCCGTGTCGGCCAGGACGGACTTGTTGCGCAGCTGCTGCCATACCTGTGAGCGGGAGATCTCCGCCGTCGCGGCGTCTTCCATGAGGTTGTGGATGGCAACTGCGCCGCTGCCGGAAATCCACACACCGGTGTAGGCGACGGCGACGTACAGGTTCAGGCGCAGGCCTGCCTCCGTGACGGTGCCGCCGGCGGAGGCGACGTCGATCAGCTGCTCCGCGGTGACGTTCACCTCGGGGCGCTGCTTGTCCAGCTGGTTCTTCTTACCGCCGTTGGCAGGGTCGCCCAGCACCGAATCGAAGACTTCGCGACAGGTGGACACCAGGTCCGGGTGCGCAACCCAGGAGCCGTCGAAGCCATCGTTTGCTTCGCGGGTCTTGTCGGCGCGGACCTTGTCGAAGGCTGCGGCCGTGACGTCCGGCTGCTTGCGGTTGGGGATGACGGCGGCCATGCCACCCATGGCGAAGGCGCCGCGCTTGTGGCAGGTCTTGACCAGGAGTTCGGTGTAGGCGCGCATGAACGGCGCCGTCATGGCCACGGTGGCGCGGTCCGGGAGCACGAACTCTTCACCGGCATCACGGAAGTACTTGATGATGCTGAAGAGGTAGTCCCAACGGCCGGCGTTCAGGCCTGAGGCGTGGTCGCGCAGTTCGTAGAGGATCTCGTCCATTTCGAACGCTGCCGGGATGGTTTCGATCAGCACGGTGGCGCGGACGCTGCCCTGCGGAACGCCGAGGTAATCCTGGGCGAACACAAAGACGTCGTTCCACAGCCGGGCCTCGAGGTGGCTCTCCATCTTGGGCAGGTAGTAGTACGGGCCCTGACCGTTTTCCAGGAGCTGCTTGGCGATGTGGAAGAAGTGCAGGCCGAAGTCCACCAGCGCACCCACGGCGGGTGCGCCGTCGAGCAGTACGTGGCTTTCCTCCATGTGCCAGCCGCGGGGGCGGGCCACCACAACGGCCAGGGGAGCATCCGTGCGGAGACGGTATTCCTTGCCCTCGGGGGAGGTGAAGCTCAAGGTGCCCCGGGCGGCGTCGCGGAGGTTGAGGATGGCGTCGATGACGTTCGGCCACGTGGGCGTGCTGGCGTCTTCCAGGTCCGCCAACCACACCTTGGCGCCGGAGTTCAGCGCGTTGATGGCCATCTTGGCCGGGGTGGCCGGGCCGGTCATCTCAACGCGGCGGTCCTGCAAAGCTGCCGGTGCTTCGGCAACCTTCCAGTCGCCGTCGCGGATGTCCTGGGTCTCCGGGAGGAAGTCCAGGCGGGAGGTGTCCGCAACCTTCTGGCGCTTGACGCCGCGCGCCTGCAGAAGCTCGTTGCGGGTGCCGGCAAAGCGGGTGTGCAGTTCTTCGATGAAGGCCAGTGCCTCCGGAGTGAGGATCTCCTCGGCGCGATCGATCGGCCGGGGATCAGTGACTGTAATAGCCATGTGAGCGGATTCCTTTTTCTAGGGTGCGCTGGTGCTACAGCGCGCTGGCGGCGTTTGCGTGCGCGGCGGTTGCCACAGCGGCAGCAACATCGGCAGCAACATGGGGATCGAAGACGCTGGGGATAATGTAACTCGCGTTGAGCTCATCGTCAGCTACCCGGTTGGCGATTGCCTCGGCGGCCGCTACCAGCATGTTGGGCGTGATGTCCGATGCCCCTGCGTCCAGCAGCCCGCGGAAGAAGCCGGGGAAGGCCAGCACGTTGTTGATCTGGTTGGGGAAGTCGCTGCGACCGGTAGCGACCACGGCTGCGTGCTTGGACGCGATGACGGGGTCGATCTCCGGGGTGGGGTTGGCCATGGCGAACACGATTGCGTCCTCTGCCATGGAAGCAACCTGCTCTTCGCCGATCACGTGCGGGGCGGAGACGCCGATGAAGACGTCGGCTCCCTTGAGGGCGTCGTGGAGGGTGCCGGAGAAGCCTTCTTCGTTGGTGTTCGCGGCGATCCAGCTACGGTGTTCGTCGCCGTATTCTTCGCCGGAGTGGATGGCGCCGGAGCGGCCGGCGGCGATGATGTGCTGCGCACCCTGAGCCTTGAGGAGCTGGATGATGGCCGAGCCGGCAGCGCCGACGCCCGAAACAACAATCTTGACCTCGGAGAGCTTCTTGTCCACAACACGCAGGGCGTTCACCAAGGCAGCGAGCGTGACGATCGCGGTGCCGTGCTGGTCATCGTGGAACACCGGGATGTCCAGTTCTTCGCGGAGGCGGTTCTCGATCTCGAAGCAGCGCGGTGCAGCGATGTCTTCGAGGTTGATGCCGCCGTAGACGGGGGCCATGGCCTTGGCGATCATGATGATCTCTTCGGTGTCCTGGGTGTCCAGGCAGACCGGCCAGGCGTCAACGTTGGCGAACTGCTTGAACAGCGCGGCCTTGCCTTCCATCACGGGAAGGGCAGCGGCGGGGCCGATGTTGCCCAGGCCCAAGACGGCCGAACCGTCAGTGAGGACGGCGATGGTGTTGCGCTTGACCGTCAGGTTGCGGGCTGCGGCCGGATCCTCAGCGATGGCCATGCAAACGCGGGCGACGCCGGGAGTGTAGGCACGCGAGAGGTCGTCACGGTTGCGCAGGGCTACTTTGGGGACAACCTCGAGTTTGCCACCGAGGTGCATGAGGAAGGTGCGGTCCGAGACGTGCTGGACGGTGACGCCGTCGAGGGCGTTCAAAGCGTCCTTCACGCGGCCTGCGTGGTCGTCGTCCGTGGTGTTGCAGGTGACGTCAACAACGATCGTCTCGTGGTGGGATTCCGTGACGTCCAGTGCGGTGATCGCTGCACCGGCTGCGCCGACGGCTGCTGCCAGTTCACTGGTAGCTGTGAAGCTCGACGGTGCGGCGACGCGCAGGGTGATCGAGTTTCCGGGGCTCGGATTCGCCATTGAAATTCCTCCTGTAAGGCCCGTTCCCGGGCCGCCGTTCCAAACTGAATGTTTTCGTATTATGGATATTATTATCTACAAAGTGGAAACACAACCCCTTGCTTGGTCATGTTTGGCGTCATCGCGCAGGTACGGGTTGTGCTGTATGTTGGGTGTTCTAAGCAATTCTTTTCACGATGCGGATAAGAGTTGTCGGAATCTGAGTCATTGGAGACAAGGGAATGGCTGAAAAAGCCTCCGGAGGCGTGCAGTCCGTTGAGCGCGTCTTTGAACTGCTGGAACTGATCACGGACGCGGGCGGCGACGTCACGCTGAGCGAACTCTCGTCGTCCACTGACCTGCCCCTGCCTACCATCCATCGCCTTTTGCGGACCCTGGTGTCCCTTGGCTACATCCGGCAGCTGCCCAACCGCCGCTACGCCCTGGGCCCGCGGCTCATCCGGCTTGGCGAAGGAGCCAGCAAGCAGCTCGGCGCTGTGGCCCGTCCGCAGCTGAAGACCCTGGTGGAACGCCTCGGCGAAACCTCCAACATGGCCGTCCTGGACTCGGACATGGTCATCTACGTGGCCCAGGTTCCGTCCATGCACTCCATGCGCATGTTCACAGAGGTGGGCCGCCGCGCCCACACGCACGATACCGGCGTGGGCAAAGCCATCCTCGCCCAGTTGGACGACGAGGTTGTCCGCGGCATCGTGGCCCGCACCGGAATGCCCACCCCCACGGCCAAGAGCATCGGGGACATCGACTCCCTGCTGGCAGACCTGGCCCTGATCCGTGAGCGTGGGTACTCCATTGACGAGGAAGAGCAGGAGCTCGGCGTCCGCTGCTTCGCCATGGCCGTTCCCAACGCTCCCACCCCCACGGCAATCTCCGTGTCCGGGCCCATTACCCGCGTGGACCAGAGCTTCGCGGACCGTGCCGTGCCCATGCTGCGTGAAGCGGCCAAGGCAATCTCCGCGGAGCTCAACCAGAACTGACTTCCCACCCGCGCTTCCAGCGCGCGGGGTAGTACAAGGTGGCAATGTTCCCCAGGAACATTGCCACCTTTTGTCATGTCGGCGATGTCTTTGAGCGGGCAGGAGGCCAAGCCGCAAAGGCAAGTGCCGTCGTCGTACACTCCACTCAGGCGACAGAAAAGCGGCAGCGTCCCCCAAGGAAACACTGCCGCCTGTCATCTGCGCGGGTAGTGAATTAGTGCTCTGACGCGCTGGATGCCTTGAGCGGGACTTCCTTGCCATCGGCGTCAATCAGCTTGCCGTTTTCGAAGCGGTCGCCTTCGCTCAGGCACTTGATGTCCTCTTCGCTGACCACCCTGTCAGTGCCTGCTACGAACACGGACTGGTTGTCCGAGTTGCCGGCCTTGAAGTGGTTGAAGAGTATGTTCAGCAGGATGGCCATGACCGCTGCCGAGCTGATGCCGGAGTGGAAGATCGTGGCGAACCAGGAGGGGAACTGGTCGTAGAACTTCGGGGCGGCGATGGGGATCATGCCGAAGCCGATCGAAGCCGCCACGATGATCAGGTTCATGTTGTTCTTGTACTCAACCTTGGCCAGGGTACGGATACCGCTGGCTGCCACCGTACCGAAGAGCACGACGCCGGCGCCGCCCAGGACGGGCGTCGGAACCGCTGCGACAACGCGGCCCAGGATCGGCAGGAGACCGAGGATCACCAGGATGAGGCCGCCGGCACTGACCACGAAGCGGCTCTTGATGCCCGTGATGGCCACCAGGCCCACGTTCTGGGCGAACGCGCTCTGCGTGAAGGAGTTGAACAGCGGGGAGATGGCGCTGGAGAGCATATCTGCGCGGAGGCCGTCGCCGATGCGGCGGGAGTCCACTTTGGTGTCCACGATCTCGCCCACTGCAATGATGTCTGCCGAGGTCTCAGTGAGTGTCACCAGGATGACGATGAGCATGGAAATGATGGCCGCGATCTCGAATGTGGGAGCACCGAATGCGAACGGCGTGGGGAAGGCAACGATGTCGCCCTGGCCAACCTTGGAGAAGTCAGCCATGCCCGCAATCAACGCGATGATGGTGCCAATGACCATGGCCAGCAGGATGGAGAGCCGGGAAATGGCGGCGTTGCCAACCTTGCTCAGGAGGAGGACAACACCCATGGTTGCCGCTGCGAGTCCGATGTTGGCCATGCTGCCGTAGTTGTCGGCCTTGGCGTTGCCGCCCATGGCCCAATTAGCGGCCACCGGCATCAGCGTCAGGCCGATGGTGGTGATGACGGTGCCGGTAACAACCGGTGGGAAGAACTTGATGATCTTGGAGAACAGTGGGGTGATCGCCAAGCCAATCAGCGAGGCTACGATCACCGAGCCGAACACCGCCTGGATGCCTCCACCACCTTGGACGATCGCCACCATGGTGGAAACGCCGGCGAAGGAAACGCCCTGGACCAGCGGCAGCTGCGAACCGAACCACGGGATGCCCACGGTCTGAAGGATGGTGGCCAGGCCGCCAACGAACAAGCAAGCGGCGATGAGGAGGCCGATGTCCTGCGAGTTCATGCCGGCCGCTGCACCGATGATCAGGGGCGGGGCAATGATTCCGCCATACATGGTGAGGACGTGCTGGAAGCCGTAGGCGAACGTGCTTCCGATGGAAAGTCGTTTGTCCTCGGGCCGCTCCGACTGATGCTTCTGGGGCGCGGTGGTATTCGCAGGACGGGATTTCTTCTTGATGTTCATGGCAGACTTTCTGGGTTCATGGCAGACGTCTTCGTCTGGCTAACTGTGTCTGGCTAACAAAATCTTGGGATTTTTGGGGTTGGGTTTGTGTGCAGGTCCGGCCGTTACGGGGCGCCGTTGGGGGGACCTGCACACAAAGCCTTGAGGTGGTGCGGTTTTAGTGCGGTTTAGCAGAAGCCGGCGATGCCGCTCCAGGCAACCGGTGCAGCGTCGATGTTCTCGCGCTGGACCGTGGCTTCGATGAGGCCGTACGGGCGGTCAGCCGCGAAGAAGACCTCGTTGGGGTTGTCCAAGCCGAACGGGCTCAGGTCAACCAGGAAGTGGTGCTTGTTGGGCATGGAGAACTTGATCTCGTCCACTTCGCTGTGTGCCTCAAGGACTTTCTTGCCCATGTCGAACAGCGTCTGCTGCAAGGCGTGGGAGTAGTTTTCCGTGAAGCCTTCAAGCAGGAGTGCCTTGATGTCCTCGTAGCTCTTGTTGAAGTCCGTGCCGGCGAAGTCCAAGTTGGTGTTGTAGCGCCAGCGGGCGGAAACATCGGTGGCCAGGATGCGGTCGGTGGTTTCCGGCAGGGTGGTGTACTTATCCCGCGGGTAACCAACAAAGCCGGACTGCGTGGTCTTCAGGACGGTCAGGTCCTTGAGGCCGCTGACCAGGTGCGTGGTTGCGCCATCACGGACGACGACGGCGGTACGCACCTCTTGCCCGTTGCGGACGAAGCTGTGGTCGTGTCCCTCGCCGTGGGCCTGAATACGGTCCCAGCTGTAGGCCTCGGCTTCCCAGCGGCCCCCGGTGACCCAGTCGAATCCGCCGGTGAAGTGATCCGCAAGGCGCAGGAGGAAGGACTCGGGCGAGCCGATGCCTTCACGGGCGAACGCGTAGACGGTGTTCTTCTGGGTGTCGGTGGCAACGACGTGGCCGTTGTCGCCTTGGAGGTGTGCGGCCTGGAAGTCGCCGCGCAGCTGCGAGGTGACGTTCAGGTCTTCAATGTGGTGGCGGTCCGTATCCCGAGTGACCTTGACGACGCGGACTTCTGCTTTGCCGTACTGGTTTTCGCCGAGGACGATGTTGTTGCTCATGGTCATATCCCAACTTCTGTGAGGTGGAACCTACGTTCCATCAATGAAATTAAGCGCGTGTTTCCACTGCGTTTCTGGTGGAGCTGACCCAACAAAAAAGAGCCAGCATCCATGGATGCCAGCTCATTACGACCCTGCCTGCTGCTCTCAGGTTACGTGACCTACGCCACGAACTCATTCGAGAGTAGCGCACTATTTCGTCCTGTGTATACGGGTTCCCGAGGATCGTTATGAACCATCCAAATGTGACCGGGGCAACTCGCTTTGCTCTGGTGGGGGTCTTGACGCCTGCTTTCAGCGCTGCCTACACTTTCCACATAACAATAAAAGTTTTCCGAAGTACGGAAACTGTTTGTATGAGAAAGAGGAGGAACAGATGGACTCGAAGGATACGAACAACGTCGTGGAATTCCCGGCGCCCGGTCAGGAGCTGTACCTGCCCTTCGGTGCAACAGATCCCGACTTCTACATTCCGGCCGACTGTGACCGCAAAGCCGGCGGGTTCTCCCGTTGGCTGCGCGCGCTCCCGGTGTTCGGCCGGCAGCGCCCCTAGGATCTCCTGCATCCAAAGGGCGCGGACTCTGCGCAACAGAGCCAACGAGGCGGGCGATACCTGGGGAGGTGTCGCCCGCCTTTCCGCTGCCACGCGGCGCTTCGGTTGTGCCCATTTCGGGGGTTCCCTGCATGGCATGCCGTGCGCACGGCACTGTTGGCAGCGAACCCCCGTATCTGGTCCTAGCTCGCTTCCCGCAGCACTCTCAGCACGCTCGTTTTGAACTCTTGTTCCCTGAACAACTGCGGCCACCTGATCCGGATGAACCTCCAGCCGAGCTCGCTCAAAGCCTTTTCGCGCAGCCGTTCCTGGTAAATCACCTCGTCAGTTGGGGCGTAATCGAAGTACTTCACCCTTCCGTCGAACTCCAGAGCCACCTTTTTCTTCTTCCAGGCAAAGTCCAGCCGATGCCGACCTTCCGCTGACGAGACGTCCACCTGTAGTTCGGGTAGGTCTATCCGCAGCCGCTGGAGCAACTCGCGGGTGAGAGTTTCCCCGGGCGACTCTGATCTGGCATCCGCATTTTCCAATGCCCGGCGGAGGGTCAGGACGCCGTTGGATCCGGCCAGCGAGGCACACATCTGCTGCAGCTTCGCCACGTCGGCACCCTTTCTGAGTGCGTGGTCCATGAGGACCAGCGCTTGTTTGTAGCTCAGTATCCGGCAGCAGTCCACCACGGTCTGCTCCAAAGTGGTGCAGGGCATGCCCTGAACGAAAGCAAGGCCGCCTTTCAATGCCAGCGGCCGGGTGTGTGGAACGACGTCCCCGCCGTGAGACGTGGATGATGTTGTTGTCTCCGTTGTGATGTGGACTTTGTCATCCACATTCCACAGGAATAAGCCGTGGAGGCGCGCTGCCGAGGTGTGACTGTAAACGGAGCCGCCGGCCGACGTCGTAAGCGTTCCGTGTGCGTGCGCGGCAACGAGCTGCAGACTGCGGACCCACGGCTTTTGGGCCGCCCATGTGCTGCCTCGGATATAGCAGCCGCGGCGTAGCCGCACCAGGTCTCCGGAGCGGACCAGCAAGGAAATTCGGCGGTCGTTGATCCCCAGTTCGTGCAGCTCGTTGGTCCGCCAGAGGTCCATTTCCGAGGGGAGCTGGTCTTTGATGCTCTTTGTCATGAGTCAAGACTTGAATGAACCAAGGGGCCGGCACAGGGGCGAGTTGGCCTATGTGGAGAAACCGGCTTCGAGGGTTCCCTGCAGGAGATGCCGGGCGAACGGCATCTTGAGCAGGGAACCCACGAAACGGTCGGCATGGCGGATTGTGGTTTCACGTATGCTGGGTCGACGACCACCTCCGGGTACCTCAAGGTCGTGGCGGCCCTGACCGGACACGGGCTGCAAACTCTCGTTCAACCGGACCGTCTACAGGCGGGGTTCGGCTCAGATCGGGATTCCGATGCGCATGGCCGCGTCGTGCCGGACCATGTACCGGCTGAAACCCTGCCAAGGCAGGTGGCAACAGAGCCGGCTGGGGAGACGGCACCGAGGCAGCTTCACTGTGGCTGCTACCCAAAAGGAACTCAAGTCATGAAATTTAAGGTCTCACTATTCGTGGCGGTGATGGCGTTGGCTCTTTCCGGATGTACAACGCCTGAACCGCTGCCCACGCCGTCGGTCACTACCACGGTCACAGGCACTACTACAGCGACTCCCACCGCTTCGGAAACCTCGACGGCGACGCCCACCGCGACGTCGACGCCCACTGTTTCGGAAACCTCGACGGCGACGCCCACCGCTTCGGAAACCCCGACGTCGACGCCCACCGGGTCAGCGACGCCCACTGTTTCGGAAACCCCGACGGCGACGCCCACCGGGTCAGCGACTCCCACCGCGACACCACCCGCGGGTAGCCTCGCAAACCTTGCCCGGATTCCTTGGGACGGTGGACCGGGATATTGGTCGAAGTTCCCGGGTGCGGCGAAGCTGAACAACCCCAACCTGTTCCCTGTGAGTGTGTTCTTCGGAAAACCGGAGCACGCTGCGCAGCTAAAGGACCTCGGCGTGAATGTGTATCAGGAAGCTGAACACGATGGCTCCACGCTGACGTCCATCACTGATACTGGGATGCTCGTCATCGCGGGCCAGGAGTGGACCCGTGCCGAAGTGGGCACCAACGCCGGGGTTGTCGGCTGGGCAACGTATGACGAATGCGACATGGGTCTTGGCTGCTCCGGTAGCAATACCCAAGAGAACCTGCAGCAGATGAACAATCTTGTGGCGAAGATCCGCGCTTACGGCGACGGCAGGCCGATCAATGCCAACTACGGCAAAGGCATTTTGGGAACCTGGTGGGCCAACGGGACCATGGATGACTTCATGGCGGTTGTGGACTTCGCATCGGCTGATAATTACGCCTACACCAGTCCGGCCGTGGGAGATGCGTTCAAGGTTTCCCCGGCCTGGCCTGCGGAAGCGGACCCCGCCGTGAGTGCGGCATACGGGTGGCAGGTTGATCGGATGCGCTCTTTCCAGGCAACCCCTGGGGCGAAGCCAAACTGGGTGTTCGTGGAGTCAGCCCGCCCCTATTTATCCGAGTCGAACGCCAAGACCATAACCCCTGAGCAGATGGAAGGCGCCATGTGGTCCGGCATCATCCATGAAGCCCGGGGAATCAGCATTTTCCAGCACAATAACGATCCTGCGTACGGAAATTACTCGCTGGTGGACATCCCTGCCGACCGCAAAGCGAAGATCAAGGCTGCTCTGGGCCGGATTCAGGCGCTGGCACCTGTCCTCAACACCCAGAGCTATGTGTGGGATGCCGGGGTTGCTGGAGCGGACACCATGCTCAAAGCCAAGGACGGCAGTGCGTACCTTTTCGCGGGCATTGGTTTGAACGGCGCCACCGGTTCCAAGACGTTCACGCTTCCAGCTGGGATCACTGGTACCCAGGTGGAGGTGGTGGGCGAGGGCCGCACCCTCCAGATATCCGGTGGAAAGTTCACGGACTCGTTCGCGAATGAGTACACGCACCACGTTTACAAGATCACGATCTAACCGGGCCGCCCCACTTCGGGGGTTCCCTGCGAACAGTGCCGTGCGCACGGCATCCTGCACAGGGAACCCCCGAGCCGGGCCCAGCCAAAACCCCCAAAGCTACCCGGCCACCAACTTCCGCGCCGCTGCAGAGTGCTCGGCGATGAGCCCCGCAACGTCGAGCCCGGGAATCGCACCATCAACCACCCGCCAAGCACCGCCCACCATCACCCGGTCCGCCCGGTCCGCACCGCAGAGCAAGAGTGCGGCTACGGGGTCGTGGCTGCCGGAGAACCGCAGCTCGTCGGGCTTGAACAGGGCCAGGTCCGCTTGGAGTCCCGGGGCCAGCTGACCAATATCGGCGCGCCCCAAAACTGCGGCGGATCCACGGGTGGCCCATCCCAGAGCCCGCTCCACGGGAACTGAAGCTCCGTAGCGGAGTCGCTGCAGATACAGGGCCTGCCGTGCTTCGAGGATCATGTTGGAGGCATCGTTCGACGCCGAACCATCCACTCCCAGCCCCACGGGAACGCCCGCTGCCTCAAGTTCCAGAACGCGCGCGGTCCCGGATGCGAGGCGCATGTTGGAAGTGGGGCAATGTGCGACGGCGGTGCCGGCAGCTCCCAGCCTGGCGATCTCTTCGTCGTTGAAGTGGATACCGTGTCCGAGCCACGTCCGGTTGCTCAACCAGCCGACGGAATCCAAATAATCCACGGTCCGCAGTCCAAACATGGATTTGCAGAAGTCTTCCTCGTCGATCGTTTCGGCAAGGTGAGTGTGGAGTCGTACGTCGAACCGTTCTGCCATGGCGGCGCTTTCGGCCATGATTTCCTTGGTCACGGAGAACGGCGAGCATGGTGCAAGGGCGATCTGAACAACAGCGCCATCACCGGTTTCGTGATACTGGCGAATGAGCCGTTCGCTGTCCGCAAGGATCGCCTCGGGCGACTGGACCGTGGTCCTGGGCGGCAGCCCGCCGTCGTCCTCTCCGAGTGTCATGGACCCGCGGGTCAACGTGGCCCGCATTCCCATGGCCCGCACAGCCGCCACCTCAATGTCGATTGCGTCTTCCATACCGTCCGGGAAGAGGTAGTGGTGGTCGGCGGCGGTGGTGCATCCGGATAGCAGCAGTTCGGCAAGGGATACCTGTACCGCAAGCTCGAGGCTCCGTGGGGTGAGCCGGGCCCACACCGGGTACAGGTTCTGCAGCCAGGGGAACAGCGGCGCGTTGGCCACGGGCCCCCACGCGCGGGTGAGGGTTTGGTAGAAGTGGTGGTGCGTGTTGATGAGCCCGGGGAGAACCACGTGCCCGGACGCGTCAAAGACGGTTGCGGGGGAGGACGGCTGCCCGCCCGACGGCACCAGCTCCAGAATTTTCCCGTCGGCAACAACCAGGCCGCCGCCGGCGTCGAGGTCGTTCGCGGTGAAGATGCCCAGCGGGTTCTTGATCCAAAGTGGGGTCATTGCAGGTTCCTTGTCTGGTCGGCGTGTACGCGTTCCAGCTCAGTTAGGCCCTGTCTGCTGATCCAGGTTGCCGGACCGTCAGAACGCGGCCCAGTCCGAAAAGCGTAGAATGCTCGACGGCGGCCGTCAACGCCCTGGGGCGGGTTCCGGTCACATTCGGGCACCAGAATCTCAGCGCAGGTAATTTCGCATGACGAAATTAAGTTTTCAAAAAACTATGGCGCGGCTCACAAACCTGGTGCTACGCTCTAACTGCCAAAGGCGGGCACCCGGACCTCGGGAAGCTATCTACCAGGCGCAACTTAACCTTCATCGCACATGCTGAAGCCTGGTAACCAAGCTAACTGGAGCTCATCTCTGTAGCGCCCCCAAACAGGTCACCTGGCTTCCTCAGCACTAAGGAAGTCGCAACATGAGTACAACCGTCACGGCCGAGCAATTCCTGGCCACATCCATTGAGCTGGCAACAGCCAATGTCCTTAACAGTGGAGGCCCCTTCGGCGCCCTCATTGTCACCGCGGACGGACGAGCCTTCGAAGGCGTCAACCGCGTCACCGCAACGAACGATCCCACCGCACACGCAGAAGTCACGGCCATCCGTAACGCCTGCCGCGAACTGGGAACCTTCGATCTCAGCGGAGCAACCCTTTACACCAGCTGCGAGCCATGCCCCATGTGCCTGGCTTCCGCTCTCTGGGCACGCGTGGACCGCGTGTTCTTTGCCGCAGACCGTCACGACGCCGCATCCGTTGGCTTTGACGACGCCGTCTTCTACGAGTACTTCGAGAACGACAACCGGGACGCGCTGATGCCGGTAGCCAAGCTGGAACTGGGCGACCCCCAGGCTCCGGAGGCCCTCCAGCCGTTCACCACATGGAACACGCTTGATTCCAGGATTGACTACTAGGGCCCGGTGGCTGACATGACAATCCTGGACAATTCAGCTGAAAAGCAGGCTGCACTCTTTCCCCAAGGAGAGGGCGCAGAGCCCACAGCTGCAAAGCACACGGCAACCGGCAACAGCAAGCCGCCGGTGTCGAACTCCTTTCTGGACAAGTTCTTCCAGATCTCCAAACGTGGCTCAACGTTGGCCCGTGAATTCCGCGGCGGCCTGGTCACCTTCTTCACCATGGCGTACATCGTCATCCTCAACCCGCTCATCCTGGGTGGTTTCTCGGCAGACAACGCCCCTGTTGACGTGGCTGGGGGCTGGCTCTCGGCTGCGCAGGTTGGCGCTGTCACCGGCCTGACTGCCGGCGTCATGACCATCGTTTTCGGTCTCGTCGCCAACCTGCCGTTCGGCCTGGCCGCCGGCTTGGGCATCAACTCCTTCCTCGCCGTCGCAGTCATTCAGGAAGTCACATGGCCCGAAGCCATGGGCCTGGTGGTCATCAACGGCATCCTGATTGTCCTCTTCGGTGCCACCGGCGCCCGGACGGCGATCTTCAAAGCAGTCCCCAAGGAGCTCAAGGCCGCCATCACCGTTGGCATCGGCCTGTTCATTGCCTTCATCGGCTTCGTGGATTCCGGATTCGTTCGCGCAACAACGGGCGGCCCTCCGGTCCAGCTGGGGGACAACGGCTCCATCACGTCCATCCCCACCCTCGTCTTCATTGTTGGACTGCTGACCATGGGCATCCTCGTGGCACGCAAGATCCAGGGCGGCTTGCTGATCGGCATCGTCGCCACCACTGTCCTCGCCGCTGTTGCCGAGGCCGTGTTCCACATCGGTCCCGGTACCGCCGACAACCCCGGCGGCTGGCACCTCAACGTACCTATCCTGTCCAGCCAGCTCGTTTCGGTTCCGGACCTGAGCCTGGTGGGCCAGTTCGATCTCTTCGGTTCATTCGCCAGGATCGGCGGATTGGCTGCCACCATGTTGGTCTTCACCTTGGTGTTCACCAACTTCTTCGACGCCATGGGCACCATGACGGGCCTGGCCAAGAGCGCCGGCGTGGCACACAAGGACGGTACGTTCCCCAAACTGAAGTCGGCCTTCATTGTTGAAGGCATGGGCGCAGTGGTGGGCGGCGCAACGTCCGGTTCGTCCAACACCGTGTACATCGACTCGGCCGCGGGCATTGGCGAAGGCGCACGCACCGGCCTGGCCTCGGTGGTCACCGGCTTGCTGTTCCTGGGCTCCATGTTCTTCACACCGCTCACCTCGGTTGTTCCGTTGGAAGTAGCAGCAGCAGCCCTGGTGGTGGTGGGTGCCATGATGATGGCGCAGATCCGCGAGATCAAGTTCACCAAGTTCTCGATTGCCCTCCCGGCCTTCCTGACCATCGTGACCATGCCGCTGACGTACTCCATCGCCAACGGCATCGGCGTCGGGTTCATCTCCTTCGCCGTGATCAGCGCGGCGTCGGGCAAAGCCAAGAAAGTACACCCGCTCATGTGGGTGGTCACGGCAGGCTTCATCATCTACTTCGCCCGCGGCCCGATCAACACCCTGATGGGCGTCTAGCCCGGAGCCTCACCCCGCGCCGGCGGGCACCCTTCCGGCACTTCGATCGGCGGTCCGCCGGTGCCCACCGCACGAATAGGCGTCCGCCGTCGTCGTAATTCCCGAACTTTGCGGACGGGAAAAGGCACGACGGCGGGCGGCGGTGGAGCCGGACGCTCCGTCAGGGAACGGGGGCAGGGAGATGAAGCCCTTGCCCCCGTTCCTATGAACTCTTGCTGATTGAACTTTTACTGATTAACCGCGACTTCCCCTCAACATCCTCTGGAAATGAGAATATGGGGCAAGATCGCGCACTGCTCCGGCCGGGCCACCTGGCCGGGACACCTGGAATAAGGATGTGTTGCCATGCTGGATCTGATGCCTTCACTGGGCAGCTGGCGGCCTGCGGTCTCCGGCCAATTGTGTGCTGTGGCCACGATCGTAGGGACCGGCGGCTCCGTGCCGCGGCCCCTGGGGACCTCCATGATGGTCTCCGAAGACGGCGAAATCCTGGGCAGCTTGTCCGGAGGTTGCGTGGAAGGCGCCGTGGTGGAGGCGGCCTTGGAAGCAATGCGCGACGGCGGCCCTCGCCTTGAGTCGTTCGGCTACAGCTCCGAGGACGCGTTCGTCGTCGGGCTCACCTGTGGAGGGGAACTGGAAGTCCATATCCAACCCCTCAGCGCTGGTTCTGCCGAACTTTCCGTGCTTGCTGAAACTCAGCACCCTGCGGCCCTGATCCGCCGGCTCGATTCCCAGGGCGGAGTCATGGTGGTCCATGATCCTGTCCGGTTCCGGGCCATGGAATCCGAGGAACTCGCCATATTGTTGGGCGACCACCCCTCCACACTCTTCGCCGCCGCTGCCCAGTTGGAGCCGCTGCTCCAGGGCGGGCGGGCCGGCCTGGTCCGCCTGGCACCGCCGGAGGGATGCATCGACGGCTGGATGACCACCGAAAGGCTGGCCATGCCTCCTCAGGAAGAAGCCCAGCCGGAGCCCATCACGCTGTTTGTCGAAAGCCGTTTGCCGGCTGCACGGATGCTGATCTTCGGTGCCAACGACTTTAGTGCGGCCCTTCTGCCTGCCGGGCAGCTCCTCGGTTACAACGTGACCCTCTGCGATGCCCGGTCTGCCTTCTCGACGCAGAGCCGCTTTGCAGGAGCAGACCAAGTGGTGACCGACTGGCCGGACCGTTACCTCGAAACGGAGGCAGCGGCAGGACGCATCGACTCCCGCACGGTGGTGTGCATCCTGACCCACGACCCCAAGTTCGACGTTCCCTTGATCGAAAGCGCCCTCCGCTTGAGGCTCGCTTACGTGGGGGCCATGGGCTCGCGGCGCAGCCACCGCCAACGGATCGATGCGTTGCTGGATGCAGGCACACCGTTGGAGTCTTTGGAACGGCTGCACTCGCCCATCGGCCTGAACCTCGGCGCGGTGACTCCCGCCGAAGTCGCCGTGTCCATCACGGCAGAAATCATCGCCAACCGCGGTGCCGCCGGACAAGCCAGCACACCCGGGTTCCCTTCCCTCAGGGACAGCACCGGCCCGATTCACCCAGCCCCGGTTAATCCATCCCCGATCCCGGCGGCTACCCAACACCTCACTCAGGAGGACCCATGGACATGAACACCATCGAGGCCGTGGTCCCCACCACGGACCCGGCACAGTGGCGCGACGGCGACGCCTGGCTCGCCGGAGGCACTGTCCTTTTCTCCTACGGCAGCACCGTCCTGAAGCGGCTCCTTGACCTCGGACAAGCGGACTGGCCTGCCATCAGTGTCACGGATGCGGGCATCGAACTGGCCGCAACCTGCACCGTCGCTGAGCTCTACGCCTTGCCGGTATCCACGGAAACAGCCAATCGAGAATGGCCGGGACTGGCACTGATCCGCCCATGCTGCGACTCGTTCGTGGCCTCGTTCAAGATCTGGAACATGTCCACGGTAGGTGGCAACATTTGCACCGGCCTCCCGGCAGGACCCATGACCTCACTGTGCGCAGGACTGGACGGCGTGGCCACCATCTTCAGCCCGGACGGAACCAGCCGGACAGTCCCGGTGGCGGACGTCGTCACGGGGGATATGCAGACTGTCCTGGCCCCGGGGGAGTTGCTCCGCAGCATCCAGCTGTCAGCCACCGCGCTCTCCGCAAGAGTGGCTTTCCGGCGTTTGTCGCTCAGCAACCTCGGCCGTTCCGGTGTGCTCCTGATCGGACGGCTCGACCCCGACGGCAGCCTGATCATCACCGTCACCGCCTCCACCAAACGGCCCGTGCAACTGAGGTTCCCCACCGGGCAGGTTCCCGACGCCGGGACGCTGGCTGACGCCGTCGGCGATTCCATTCCCTGGCCGCTGTACCACGACGACATCCACGGGCTCCCTGCCTGGCGGCGGGACATGACGCTCAAGCTTGCCGAAGAGATCAGGGCGGAGCTCCTGGGCGAGTCCATGAGCGTGTCCGGTGATTTTTGGCCGCCGCATGCCACCTCGCCCCAGCCGTCCACCCAGCCAGCCACGCAAGCGAAAACACCAAACGCCCAGAAGGAGGCCCGCAATGGCAATTGAGATCAATGGTTCTGCCTCGCAGGCCACACCCCGCCCAGGACAATGCCTCCGCACCTTCCTCCGCGAGGAGGGCAACTTCGGCGTCAAGAAAGGATGCGACGGCGGTGACTGCGGTGCCTGCACGGTCCACGTCGACGGCACCCCCGTTCACAGCTGCATCTACCCGGCAGTCCGTGCCGAGGGCAAAGCCGTCACCACCATCGAAGGCCTTGCTTCCGCGGACGGTCTTCACCCTGTGCAGGAGCAGTTCTTGGAGGCCCAGGGGTTCCAGTGCGGTTTCTGCACCGCCGGCATGATGATGACCGCTGCAACGTTCGACGACGAACAACGCGCCAACCTGCCCCGCAACCTCAAGGGCAACCTGTGCCGCTGCACCGGCTACCGCTCCATTGCGGATGCGGTCTGCGGTCACGGCGGCGGTCACGCGGAAGGCCGCGGCGGGCACCAGCACGACGCCGGAGCTGACGTTTCGGGGGCGCAAGTAGTTTCGGGGGCGCAGCCACCAGCCGCTGTTCCCGCCACGCCCGGACAGCTCGGCGACGACGTTCCCGCACCCGCCGGCCACGCGGTGGTCACCGGAACCGCCCGGTACACCCTTGATGTACCGGCGGAGCAGCTTCCGGGCCTGCTGCAGATGAAGCTCCTGCGTTCGCCGCATCCCCATGCCCGGATCGTGTCCATTGACAAGGCTCCGGCACTGGCTGTTCCCGGCGTCGTGGCGGTCTTCACCCATGAGGATGCGCCGGAACTGCTGTTCTCCTCGGCCCAACACGAGAATTACACTGACGACCCCGATGACACGCGGGTGTTGGATGACGTGGTGCGGTTCATAGGGCAGCGGGTTGCCGCCGTGGTGGCTGAGTCCGTGGGCGCAGCTGAAGCAGGTGCCCGGGCGCTGGAGGTGCAGTATCAACTCCTTGAGCCGGTGTTCACTCCGCAGGAGGCCATCCTTCCCGGAGCCCCGGCGATTCATGGGGAAAAGGACGGCGATTTTTCCCGTATTTCCCGCCCGCTCCAGAACGTGGTGGCCGAGGTCCATGCCGAACTCGGCAGCGTTGCTGACGGCTTTGCTGCTGCCGACTTTATCCACGAACACACGTACCAAACCCAACGCTTGCAGCACGTGGCCATGGAAACCCACGCCTCCACTGCCTGGGTGGATGAGGATGGTCGCTTGATGGTCCGGTCCTCCACGCAGGTCCCTTTCCTGGTGAAGAGGACCCTGAGCCGGGTGTTCAACCTGGCGCCGGAGAACATCCGTGTGGTGGCCGGCCGGGTGGGCGGCGGATTCGGTGGCAAGCAGGAAGTTCTCACCGAAGACCTGGTGGCTCTTGCGGCGCTGGCTCTCCGCAGGCCCGTGCAGCTGGAGTTCACCCGCACGGAGCAGTTCACGGCAACCACCACCCGTCACCCGTTCACCATCAAGCTCAAGGCCGGCGCCAACAGGGACGGGTATCTGACTGCGCTCCAGCTGGACGTCCTCACCAACACCGGCGCCTATGGAAACCATGCCCCGGGCGTGATGTTCCACGGCTGCGGCGAGTCCCTGGCTGTCTACAAGTGCGTCAACAAGAAGGTGGACGCCCACGCCGTCTACACCAACACTGTCCCCGCCGGTGCCTTCCGTGGTTACGGGCTGAGCCAGATGATCTTCGCGATCGAGTCGGCCATTGACGAACTCGCTATCGGCATAGGCATGGATCCCCTTGAATTCCGGCTCAAGAACATGGTCCGCCCCGGCGATCACATGCTCTCCACCACGCCCGAGCCCGAAGAAGACGTGCACTACGGAAGCTACGGACTGGACCAGTGTGTTTCCTTGGTCCGGGATGCTCTGGATCGGGGCAAGGAGCGGTACCGGGCCGCTGGGCTGGATGATCTTGGGCCGGACTGGGTGGTGGGGGAGGGCTCAGCCCTGTCCATGATCGACACCGTCCCGCCCCGCGGCCACTTCGCCCACACCCGGGTGAGCCTGGAAGCGGACGGAAGGTTCGCCGTCGACGTCGGTACTGCAGAATTCGGGAACGGCACCACCACCGTCCATGCGCAGCTGGCCGCCACGGCCTTGGCCACCACCGCGTCCAAAGTGGCAGTCCGGCAGTCCGATACCGACCTCGTGGAGCACGACACCGGCGCGTTCGGTTCGGCCGGAACCGTGGTGGCCGGCAAGGCGACCCTCGGAGCGGCATTGGAACTTGCCACGCGGATCCAGACGGTTGCCGCTTCGCTGACCGGAGCGGCCTTGACGGATTGCCGGCTGGTGGATGGTGGCGTTGAATGCGGCGATCGGGTGTTGTCTCTGACGGAAATCGTCGACGCCGCCCGGTTGCAAGGCGTTCGACTCGCCACGGACGGCAACTGGGGAGGGACGCCGCGATCTGTCGCCTTCAACGTCCACGGCTTCAGGGTTGCTGTTAATACGGGAACCGGTGAGCTGCGGATCCTGCAAAGTGTCCAGGCCGCCGACGCCGGTGTTGTGGTGAATCCGCGGCAGTGCCGGGGCCAGATCGAGGGCGGCATTGCGCAGGCGCTTGGCGCGGTGCTGTATGAGGAAGTGAAAGTGGACGACGCCGGACGCGTCACCACGGACATCCTGCGGCAGTACCACATACCGTCGTTCGCGGACGTGCCCAGGAGCGAGGTGTACTTCGCTACCACCAACGATTCCACTGGCCCTCTGGGGGCAAAGTCGATGAGTGAGAGCCCGTTCAACCCCGTGGCTCCCGCCCTGGCCAACGCCATCCGCAACGCCACGGGGATTCGTTTCGGCGAGCTGCCCATCGCGCGGGACAAGATCTACCTGGCCCTCCGCGACCGCACCACCGCGCCCGTGTAGCCCAACTGACCCACCCGCCCGTCTCGAACCCAACTAGGTAGCAGATCAGGTCGTTCCCAGCCCTGAGAACGACCTGATCTGCTACCTACTTGGGTGAAACGGTGAGCTCCATGAACACGCTGTTCGGGTCCAGGGTGTAATCCCCGAACGGCGGGCACTCCGTGAATCCGTGCCGGGCGTACAGCCTGCGGGCCGGAGCGAAGTAATCCTCGGTTCCTGTCTCCAGGCTCACGCGCTCGTAACCCAACCGGGCAGCTTCGGTCACAATGTGCTCCAGCATCAGTGTTGCCACACCACGCCCGCGGGCATTGGCGGCGGTGCGCATGGACTTGATCTCGGCATGCCCGGCGGACAGCATCTTCAACGCCCCACAACCGAGCAGAACCCCGGCCTCGCGGGCAGTCCAGAACGTGATCGACTCGTGCGACAACGCAGAGTGGTCCAAGGCATGGACGCTCTCTGCCGGGGAGGTGGCGAACATATCGGCCAGGTGCTCGCTGAGGAGCTGGTGGACATCAGGGCGCGCGGGATCGTCAGTTGCAATGCGGATCATGTCCCCAAATTTACCCGTCGCTAGCCGTCCAAAAGATGCAGCTGATCCTTCGTGTCCAGGTCCTGCCCGGAGCAGAGATCACTGCAGTCCACCAGGTCCACCAGGCCCGGATGCGCTTTGAGGAAGGATCGGGCGCCCGTGTCGCCGTGCGCGGCTGCGGCCGCTTCGGCGCGGAGTCCGACGTCGAAAATCACCGGGTGCCTGCGTTTCAGGTGGCCGGACTCATCAGGGTAGGCGGCTGCGGTGACCCGGCCGGGACGGTGGCTGCCCAGCAGCCTGCTCACCGCCGTCGGGGTCAACCCGGGCTGGTCCACCAGCGCCACCATGATGCTGTTTCCTGCCGTGGCCGCGTCAATGCCGGCGCGGAAGGAACCGGCCATACCTTTGGCCCAGTTCTCGTTGTCCACCACCACATGAGGGGCCAGATCGGTGCTTCGCCTGACGTGGCCGGCCTCAGCACCGAGCACCACCACAACTTCGCGGCAACCGCCGTCGAACAACGTGTCGGCGAGGACTTCCACCAAGGTCCTGCCTCGGAAGGGCAGCAGCGCCTTGGGGCCACGACCCAGGCGCGTTCCTGCGCCCGCAGCGAGCAGCACGCCCGTGGTGGGGGCCGTGCCGGTGTCAGTCATATCCTCACGATACGCGCGGCGGTCCATACGGTCTCTAGCTCCTGGGTTCTTTCTAAGAGATCTACCGATATCGGTTGTAGATTACCGATCAGTAGGGCTTTTGGTGGCCTGAAATGGCCGATATCGTCTTTGGAGGAGTTATGAAGTCAGCTCGGATACGCAACGTCGCGTGAAAGAACAGGGGAAAATGGCTGGCAGTTTTGAAATTCTCAAGGCAGGAACCAACTCATTCAGGTTCAGGCTAACCGCGGAGGATGGAACGGTTGTGGCAGTGTCGCCACAGTTTCCCAACCTGAAAGCCGTAGTGGCGGGCATCAACGCGGTTCGCGAGAACGCGGCAACCGGCTTCGTCGTCGATCGCAGGAATCTGGGCACCTGAATCCGGCTCAACAAAACCCGCTCAACCACAAATTGGCGGCAGTGTTCTTCACGAACACTGCCGCCAATTGGGTGATGCGGGCTGTTTAAGCGTCGCCGCCTGCGCCACCGGTGGTGCCGGCGTTGACGTCCAGCAACTTGTAGCGGTCAATGGCGTACGACGGCGCGCCCTCCTCTACCTCGCCCCTCGCCGCCAGCAACTGCAGGGTTTTGGCGACGATGGAGTGGGTGTCGTTTTTGAAGTAGCGGCGTGCGGCTTGGCGGGTGTCGGAGAAGCCGAAGCCGTCTGCTCCGAGGGAGGCGAAGTCGTTGGGGATGAATTGGCGGATTTGGTCGGGGACGGCTTTCATGTAGTCGGACACGGCGATGACTGGTCCGGTGGTGTCTTTGAGTTGTTCGGTGATGAATGGGGTGCGGGCGGGTTGGCCGGGGTTGAGGAAGGCGTGTTCTTCGGCGGCGAGTCCGTCGCGTCGGAGTTCGTTCCAGGAGGTCACGGAGAAGACGTCGGCGGCGACTCCCCAGTCTTCGTTGAGGATTCGGGCGGCTTCGAGGGCCCAGGGCACGGACACGCCGGAGGCGAGGATGTTCGCGGTGGGCCGGTTGGCCTCTCCTGCGGGGGCGTCTGCGAGTTTGTAGATGCCTTTGAGGAGCCCGTTGATGTCGAGGTTTTCCGGTTCCGCGGGTTGGGTGATGGGTTCGTTGTAGACGGTGAGGTAGTACATGACATTTCTGTCATCGTCAGTGTCGGGTCCGTACATTTGTTCGAGGCCGTGGCGGATGATGTGGCCGATTTCGTAGCCGTAGGCGGGGTCGTAGGTGCGTACGGCGGGGTTGGTGGAGGCCAGGATGGGGGAGTGCCCGTCGGCGTGTTGGAGTCCTTCGCCGGTGAGGGTGGTCCGTCCTGCGGTGGCGCCGATGATGAAGCCGCGGGTCATTTGGTCCGCTGCTGCCCAGAACGAGTCTCCGGTGCGTTGGAAGCCGAACATGGAGTAGAACACGTAGATCGGGACCAGGGGTTCGCCGTGGGTGGCGTAGGCGGTTCCGGCGGCGGTGAATGCTGCGACGGCGCCGGCTTCGTTGATGCCGGGGTGGATGAGTTGTCCGGCGGGTGATTCTTTGTAGGCCAGGACGAGGTCGCGGTCCACGGAGAGGTAGTTCTGGCCTTTGGGGTTGTAGATTTTCGCGGTCGGGAAGAACGCGTCCATCCCGAAGGTGCGGGATTCGTCCGGGACGACGGGCACGAACCGGGCGCCGAAGTTTTTGTCCCGCATCAGGTCCTTCAACAACCGGACGAAGGCCATGGTGGTGGCGGCTTGTTGTTTCCCGGATCCGCGTTTGGCGACTTCGTAGGATTTCGCGTCGGGGAGGGTCACCTCGGTGTGTTTGCGGCGGCGTTCGGGGACGAACCCGCCAAGTTCTGCCCGGCGTTCCATGAGGTATTTGATTTCCGGGGCGTCCATGCCGGGGTGGTAGTACGGGGGGCGGTAGAGGTCAGCGTCGAGTTGGTCATCGCTGATGGGGATCCGGAGGTGGTCACGGAAGGCTTTGAGGTCTTCCATGGTGAGCTTCTTCATCTGGTGGGTCGCGTTGCGGCCCTCGAAGTGGGGTCCCAGTCCGTAGCCCTTGACCGTTTTGGCCAGGATCACGGTGGGTTTGCCCTTGAATTCGGTCGCTGCCTTGTACGCGGCGTAGACCTTGCGGTAGTCATGACCGCCGCGTTTGAGGCCCCAGATCTGCTCGTCGTCCAGGTCCGCGACCATGTCTTTGGTCTGCGGGGATTTACCGAAGAAGTGTTCCCGGACGAACCCGCCGGACTCGGCTTTGTAGGTTTGGTAGTCACCATCGGGGGTTTCGTTCATGATTTTCACCAACGCCCCGTCGTGGTCTGCTTCCAGGAGGGAATCCCATTCCCTGCCCCAGACGACCTTGATCACGTTCCAGCCCGCACCGCGGAAGAACGCCTCCAACTCCTGCATGATCTTGCCGTTACCGCGGACCGGTCCGTCCAGGCGCTGGAGGTTGCAGTTGATCACGAAGTTCAGGTTGTCCAGGTTCTCGTTCGCGGCGAGCTGGAGCAGGCCACGGGACTCGGGCTCGTCCATTTCCCCGTCCCCGAGGAACGCCCAGACCTGCTGATCGGAGGTGTCCTTGATGCCACGGTTTTGCAGGTACCGGTTGGACTGGGCCTGGTAGATCGCGTTCATCGGGCCGATACCCATCGACACGGTGGGGAATTCCCAGAAATCAGGCATCAACCGCGGGTGCGGGTAGGAAGACAGGGCGTGGCCTACTTTGGACTTTTCCTGACGGAACCCGTCCAAATCCTCCTCCGTCAGGCGGCCTTCCATGAAAGCCCTGGCATACATGCCCGGCGAGGCGTGGCCCTGGAAGAACACCTGATCCCCACCCGAGGGGTGGTCCTTACCGCGGAAGAAGTGATTGAAACCCACCTCATACAACGTCGCAGCACCGGCATACGTGGAAATATGCCCACCCACACCAATATCGGCCCGCTGCGCACGATGGACCATCACCGCAGCATTCCACCGCATATACGCCCGGTACCGGCGCTCGAACTCCTCGTTCCCCGGGAACTGCGCTTCCTGGTCCACCGGGATCGTGTTCACATAATCAGTGGTCGTCACCATCGGCACACCCACCGACCTGGCACCAGCACGCTGCAACAACGAACGCATAATGTACTGGGCACGCTCGGTACCCTGCTCCGCGATCAACGCATCAAGGGACTCAATCCACTCCGCGGTCTCTTCCGGATCACGATCAGGCAGCTGGGCAGTCAACCCGCTGAGGATGTGTGAGGTCTCTTCTCCTGCAGCCACGTCCAACCTCTCTTCATTGAATGTCTGGGCGCTTGCTCTGTGGGGGCGCTCAAGGAATTTCGTATTGTGAGAATAAAATTCTGCAATTCGAGATTACGTCTGCTGATGGGCAGCGTCAACACGGATTGCGTAACCAAAACAGTCAACTGGGAAAGCAGTGCTCAAGCAACCGAATGTGACCCTGCATACACCGGGAACTCTTGACGTTACGTGACCTGAGTCATAGAGTGCTTTCACTATTCAATAACTAGATTCCGTATTGTGGAATCAGTACGAAGTGGAGATCCACGATGCAGACGACTTCATCAGTCGGCGTCACTGGTACTCCGGGAGACGCACCAGCAGGTGGCCCCAACCACCCGTCCGTAGGCAACACGGACCTTTGCGCTATTGCTTCCGAAGCATCAGGCCGTACCATCAGCCCCAGTCTTTACAACATTGACCTCGCTCCCACTAAAGCCAAAGGCCGCAAGTGGACCAGCTACAGCATCTTTACCCTCTGGGCCAACGACGTCCACAGCCTGGGTAACTACGCCTTTGCCATCGGCCTGTTCTCCCTCGGTTTGGGTGGCTGGCAGATCCTGGTGGCGCTCGGAATCGGTGCCATCCTGCTCTTTGCCCTCCTGAACTTCTCGGGGTTCATGGGCCAGAAGACCGGCGTTCCCTTCCCTGTCATGAGCCGCATCAGCTTTGGTATCAGGGGTGCGCAGATCGCCAGCCTGGTTCGCGGCGCCGTTGCCGTGGCATGGTTCGGTATCCAGACCTACCTGGCCTCGGTGGTCCTCCGTGTGATGTTGGTTGCCATGGCACCGGGCCTGAAGGACTTGGACAGCAACTCCGTTCTTGGCCTCTCAACCCTGGGTTGGTTCTCCTTCGTGGCTCTCTGGATCGTGCAGTTGGTGATCGTCAGCTTCGGCATGGAGATGATCCGCAAGTACGAGGCGTTCGCAGGCCCGGTCATCCTGGTGACCATGGCAGCGATTGCCGTGTGGGTGTTCATCGAAGCTGGTGGCGCTATCCAGTGGTCCGGCATCAAGGGCCTTGAGGGTGGGGAAATGTGGCTCACCATCTTCGCCGGTGGTGCACTGTGGGTGTCCATCTACGGAACCTTCGTACTGAACTTCTGTGACTTCACGCGCTCCTCCACCTCCAAGAAGTCCATCGTCAAGGGCAACTTCTGGGGCATCCCCATCAACATGCTGGTCTTCGGCGCCATTGTGGTGGTCATGGCCGGCGGGCAGTACAAGATCAACGGCACTGTCATCGAGAGTCCCTCGGACATCGTGCAGAGCATCCCGAACACCTTGCTGCTGGTCCTGGCATGCCTCGCCCTGCTGATCCTGACGGTGGCAGTGAACCTGATGGCCAACTTCGTCGCTCCGGTTTATGCGCTGACCAACCTCTTCCCGAGGCACCTGAACTTCCGCAAGGCCGCCTGGGTCAGTGGCACCATTGGCCTGGTGATCCTGCCGTGGAACCTGTACAACAACCCGATCGTCATTGTGTACTTCCTGGGCGGGCTGGGTGCGTTGCTTGGGCCGCTGTTCGGCGTCATCATGGCTGATTACTGGTTGGTCCGCCGCGGCAAGGTCAACGTGCCCGAGCTCTACACCGAGGATCCCAAGGGCGCGTACTTCTACAAGCGGGGCGTCAACCCTAAGGCCATCATTGCGATGATCCCGGCGGCGGCGATCGCCATCGCCATCGCCTTCATTCCGGCACTGGCGCCCGCAGCTCCGTTCGCCTGGTTTATTGGTGCAGGTGTAGCTGCGCTCACGTTCTTCGCGGTGGCTGACAAGAAGCAGCTCCATGAGGACGTCTCCGGCGAGCCGATCGCCGTCGCCAGCACCCACTGACTTACCGAACATCGAGGCCTCGCCCGTCCTCCCGGTCACTGACTTATCGAGTCCCAGCAAGTGGACCAAGGTCACCCGGCAGGGGACGGGCGCTGCCGTTGAGAGGAAAACCATGCGCATCCTTGTCGCAAACGTCAATACCACCCAGTCCATGACGGACTCCATCGCCGCCCAGGCCCGTGCGGCCGCTGCCCCGGGCACCGAAATCGTCGGCATCACTCCGCGGTTCGGCGCCGACTCCTGCGAGGGGAACTTTGAGAGTTACCTTGCAGCGATCGCCGTCATGGATGCCGTGGTGAACTATCCGGAACCGTTCGACGCCGTCATCCAGGCCGGCTACGGCGAACACGGCCGCGAAGGCCTTCAGGAACTCTTGGACGTCCCGGTGGTGGACATCACCGAGGCCGCAGCCAGCACCGCGATGTTCCTTGGACACAAATATTCAGTGGTCACCACACTGGACCGGGCCGTTCCGCTCATCGAGGACCGCCTCAAGCTCGCCGGCCTGGAAGCACGTTGCGCTTCCGTGAGGGCCAGCGGCATGGCCGTGCTGGAGCTCGAGGAATACCCGGAGCGTGCTGTTGAAGCAATCGTCAGCCAGGCGGAGCAAGCTGTTCATAACGACAAAGCCGAGGTTATTGTCCTCGGTTGCGGCGGCATGGCCGGGCTGGACGAGCAGATCCGTCAGCGCACGGGCGTCCCCGTGGTGGACGGCGTAGCTGCAGCGGTCACCATCGCTGAATCCCTCGTGCGCCTCGGCTTGTCCACATCCAAAGTGAGGACCTACGCCACGCCGCGTCCGAAGACTGTCATAGGCTGGCCGATAACTGCATCCCAGCCGGCCGCAAACCAGAACGCCGAAGCCGCGCGCTGACGGCTTGACGCTGCCACAAGCACTTCCCTGAAAGGCAACCACATGACTGACTCCAGCCCGCCCACAAACCCGAGGGTCGCCGTCGTGACCGGGGCCGGTTCGGGTATTGGGCGAGCCGTCGCCAGGCTCATGCTCGCCGAAGGTTACCGCGTTGCCCTGGCCGGCCGCCGTGAGGTGCACTTGCTGGAGACTGCGGACGATCACCCGGATGCGCTGGCGGTTCCCTGCGATGTCACAGCGCCCGACGACGTCGCGCGCCTCTTCGCGGAGGTCCGCCAACGCTGGGGTCGGGTTGATGTGCTGTTCAACAACGCCGGCATCTTCGGCCCGGCGGGCGACGTGGGCGAGATCAGCGTGGACGAGTGGGAAGCGACTCTGCGCGTAAACGTCACCGGTTCCATGCTGTGTGCGGCCGAGGCGGTGCGAACCATGAAAGCCCAAGTGCCGCAGGGTGGCCGCATCATCAACAACGGCTCCATCTCAGCGCACTCGCCCCGGCCCGGGTCGGTGGCTTATACGGTCACCAAGCACGCCATGACGGGCCTGACCAAGAGCATCGAGCTGGACGGGCGGGAGTTTGGCATCACCTGCGGGCAGATCGACATCGGCAATACCCGCACCGAGATCATGGACACCATTGGTGTGGGCTCGGGTGCCCTGCAGGCTGATGGCAGCCGAAAAGTGGAGCCCATGTTCCCCGTGGAGGACGCTGCCCGTGCCGTGCTGATGATGGCCAATATGCCGGCGTCGGCCAGTGTGGGTTCCCTGGTGGTGACGGCTGCCGGCATGCCGTTCGTGGGCCGCGGCTAGCGGATCCGCGCACCTCAACGGGAGTCCTGTACCGCCACCACCCACTGTGCATTTCGAATGCCCGTGACACGCCCTTGGAGGGGTGTGTCACGGGCATTTCTGCGTCAAAAGGGGTGGTGGAGGCCCGGGTCCATCAGGCTTTCAACCAAATGTGACTTCCACAATATGGAAACTGAATTTCCCCTTGCGGAATGGTGTGAGCAGGCTTACATTTGAAAAACCCCACAAAATGTGAGGCTGTTCACAACTGATTGGTTCAGAACAATGAAGATCCCAGACTCCGCGGCGCTGAAGGCGAGTTCGGCCCCGCAGAAGAAAAAGCGGCTGTACCAGTCGCTCTTTTTTCAAATCCTGATCGCCGTCGTCGCAGGTGTACTCATCGGTCATTTTTGGCCGACCATTGGGTCCGCCCTCCGGCCACTGGGCGATGGATTCATTCAACTCATCAAGATGATCATTGCCCCGCTGATTTTCCTCGTGATCGTCACGGGTATCTCGGCAGTGGGCGACGTCAAGGCGGTCGGAAGGGTCGGGGTCAAAGCGCTCCTGTACTTCACCGGTGCCACTCTTTTCGCCCTCGTTTTCGGGCTCATCGTCGGAAACATCGTTCAGCCCGGTGCTGGCCTTAATATCGATCCCGCTACGCTCTCCCAGGACGCGCTCAACGCCAAGACCGGCAATGCGCCTCCCAAGGACGCCGCAGCATTCATCCTGGATGTCATTCCCGTCAGCGTGATCGGTGCTTTTGCCAACAACAGCCTGCTTCAGGTGCTCTTCTTCTCAGTCTTCTTCGGCGCAGCCATTGTGGTCATTGGCCGCGAACGGTGCCTGCCGGTCATCAGCCTCATGGAAACCGTCCTGGAACTGATCTTCAAGATCATGTCCTGGATCATGAAGGTGGCCCCCATCGGTGCCTTCGGTGCCATGGCCTTCATCATTGGCCAGTACGGGATCGGGACGCTCAGTACCTATGCCCTCCTGATTGCGGCCTGCTACGGCGCAGCGATCATCTTCATCGGCCTGCTGTTCCTGGTGGCTTGGGGATTCGCCCGCGTTCCGCTGTGGGCTTTCTTGAAGTACACCCGGGAAGAATTCCTGCTGGCGCTCGGCACAGCCTCCACAGAAGCTGTCATGCCGCGCATCATGACCAAGCTGACCAACGCCGGCTGCTCCCGCGCCACCACCGGTTTGGTGGTTCCCACGGGCTACTCGTTCAACCTGGATGGCGCCGCGATCTACCTTTCCATTTCGCTGCTGTTCCTGGCTCAGGCCTTCGGCCACAACCTTGATCTTGGCCAGCAGTTGGCAGCGCTGGGCGTGCTGCTCCTGACCTCCAAGGGCATGGCTGGCGTACCGGGTTCGTCCTTCCTGGCACTCTCCGCTACCGCTGCCGCCCTCGGCATCTTCCCGGTTGCCGGCGTCGCCCTCCTCCTGGGAGCCGACCGCCTCATGGACTCCATGCGCGTGGTGGTGAACTTGCTCGGCAACTGCGTGGCAACGTTCGTAGTAGCCAAATGGGAGGGCCAGTTCGACCGCAGCGTCATGGTCCGCGCCTTCAACGGTGAGATCACCAACGAGGACACGGCCATCATGCTCGGCAAGGAAGAGATCTACGCGCAGCAGGAGCTGGAGCGCATCAGCAGCGGCCAGAACCCCTCGCCGAAGTTCCGTGGCGGTCCCACCGCGGGCGACATCCCACAGTTCGAGATGAGCAAGAAGGGGCAACCTACAGCCCCGGTGTGCCCGGACTAACCGGATAGTACAGCTAATGCCCTTAAGACCTGGTCTTAGGGGCATTAGCTGTACAAAAACTCGATTAGAGGGGCAACAGTTCGGAAAGGTCTGCGCGCAATCCGGACGCTGCCAGCTGGTGGTTCGAAACAGCGTCCGCCCACGACATCCTGCCGGTCACCAACGAAAGCCACGTGGCGGCGTCGCACTCGATCACGTTCGGGGGAGTTCCGCGCGTGTGACGGGGCCCCTCCACGCATTGGGTGACTCCAAACGGCGGCACCCGAACCTCCACCGAATTGCCGGGTGCGCGGGCGGTGACTTCCTCCAGGGAGTAGCGCACCGCCGTCGCAATTAAAGAGCGCGACGGCGGTGTCCCGGCGCCGCTGCCCGGCTCACCGGCACTGCCGGAAGGCTCGACGGCGGCCTGCCAGGCTGCCAGTGCGGCGCGGCCTTCCTCAAGGTTGACGCGGCGACGTGCGACGGCCATGGGTGTTCTCCTCAGAAGTCCTAGTTCAGCAGGGCGGAGACGGCGTGGCCCAGCCTGATCTTGCCAACCTCGTGGCCGCCGCCGAGTACGGGCTCAACCACCCGTTCCAGGACGCTGGAAACCGCCGGGATGTCCACGGCGCCACTCACGGCCAGGAGAGTCAGTCCAACCAAGGACGTGGCTCGCAGGTTCCCGTCCAGCATCTTCACGGCCACGGTTGCGCCGGTGGGTGTTGCCAGGACCAGAACCCCTTCAGCCCCGATTTTCGCCAGGACCTCGAGTTCTTCCATGACGATCGTGTTGGACTCGCCCTTGCCTTGGACGGCCCAGGGGTAGTCGAGCATGGACGTGGCGATGGTGGCGGCACGCGCGTTGGATGATTTGTCTCCCGGGGACTTGGCCAAGCGGGAGTAGGCGCGGGCGAGGCCGGTCAGCGAGATGGCGGCAACAGGTGCGCCGCAACCGTCGATGCCCAGATGCGAGATCGTTTCGCCGCTGTATTCCTCGATCACCGAGCGAACACGCTGCTGGAGCGGGTGGTTGGGCTCAAGGTAGCTGCGCAGGTCCCAGCTGTTCTCGGTGCAGGCCCAGAGGAATGCCGCGTGCTTGCCGGAGCAATTGAAAGCCAGCTTGGACTGTCCGCGCTCTGACCGCACCAGCCAGTTGCGGGCCGTTTCGTCCTGGGGCCAGGCCGTGGGGCATTGGAGGTTCTCTTCCTTCACGCCCGCTGCTTTGAGCATCCCCTCAACAATGTCCATATGGTCCAGGGAGCCAGTGTGACTTCCGCAAGCCACAGCAACTTGCGCGCCGCGGAGGGGTACCCCGGATTGCATGGAAGCCAGCGCTTGGAAGGGTTTGAGGGTGGAGCGGGCGAGGACTGGGGCGTCGATGTCACCAAGACGGGTGACCACCGAGCCGTCACCGGAAAGAACCACGGCCGCGCCGATGTGCCGGGACTCAATAAAGCCACTTCGTTCGATCACTGCCAGTTCCACCGCGGACTCAACGTTGAACGTTTCATGCGAACTTGTGGGCATACAGTCAAGTCTAGGGGCGCGGCCGGGTGGTTCCCGGTCATACGCGCGTCACACGCGCGCCCGCGCGCGTGATCCCGTGCACATCCCATGCACGCGGACTCCCGTGCACATGGGGTCCGGTGAATGACACAGCTTAGGCTGCTCGCCCTTCACAAAGTACCCTTGAGGACTGTGAAGGTACTCGTCATTGGCCCAGGCGGCCGCGAACACGCCATTGTCCGCTCTCTGCTTGAAGATCCGAACGTTTCCGAGGTCCACGCGGCCCCGGGCAACGCGGGAATCAGCAAACTTGTTCCCACCCACGCGATTGACGGGAACAACCCGGAAGCCGTGTCCGCCCTCGCCACCAAGCTGGGCGTGGACCTGGTGGTGGTGGGCCCCGAGGCGCCCCTCGCCGCCGGTGTTTCCGACGCCGTCCGCGAAGCCGGCATTCCGGTGTTCGGTCCGAGCAAGGAAGCAGCCCAGCTGGAGGCTTCCAAGGCCTTCGCCAAGCAGATCATGGCTGAAGCCAACGTTCCCACGGCCATGGCGCGGGTTGCCACTAACGCCGAGGAAGCTGCAGACGCCCTGGACACCTTCGGCGCCCCGCACGTCGTCAAGGACGATGGCCTGGCCGCCGGCAAGGGCGTGGTGGTCACCAAGGACCGCGACGAAGCGCTGGCACACGCACAGGCCTGCTTCGACGCCGGCGGAACCGTGGTGATCGAAGAGTTCCTCGACGGCCCCGAGGTCTCCCTGTTTGTCCTGTGTGACGGCCGCACTACTGTGCCGCTGTCCCCGGCACAGGACTTCAAGCGCATCTTCGACAACGATGAAGGCCCCAACACCGGCGGCATGGGCGCATACACCCCGCTCGAATGGGCTCCCGAGGGCCTGGCCCAGGAAGTCATCGACCGCGTGGCCCAGCCCACCGTGGACGAGATGGCCCGCCGCGGCACCCCCTTCATCGGCGTGCTGTACTGCGGCCTCGCCCTGACGTCCCGCGGCACACGCGTCATCGAGTTCAACGTCCGCTTCGGCGACCCCGAGACCCAGGCCGTCCTGGCGCGCCTCAAGACTCCGCTCGGTGCGCTGCTGCTGGCAGCTGCCAAGGGCGAACTGGACACCGCAGAAGAGCTGCGCTGGTCCAAGGACACGGCAGTCGCCGTCGTCGTCGCTGCCGAAAACTACCCGGACGCGCCCCGCACCGGTGACCGCATCCGCGGTCTGAAGAAGATTGACGAGCTGGACGGCGTTCACGTGGTCCACGCCGGCACCAAGCTGGACGACGAAGGCAAGGTGGTCTCCGCTGGTGGCCGCGTCCTCGCGGTGGTCGCGCTTGGTTCCGATCTGGTGGAGGCCCGCGAAAAGGCGTACGACGGCGTGGAGCTGGTTCAGCTTGAAGGCTCACAGTTCCGTACGGACATCGGAGGCAAGGCCGCTCGCGGCGAAATCCGCGTGCCGTACACCGCAACCGGAACCATCCCGAAAGTGCAGGCTTGAGCATGACTGAGGGCATCCCCACCGGCGGCTTCGACACCGAAACTCTGGACCTTCCGGGCTGGACGCACGTCTATTCCGGCAAGGTCCGTGATCTCTACGTCCCGGCCGACGAAGCCATCACGGAAAAGATCGGCCAGGAATGCGTCCTGGTGGTGGCCAGTGACCGCATCAGCGCCTACGATCACGTGCTGAGCAGCGAGATCCCGGACAAGGGCCGGGTCCTGACGCAGTTGAGCCTGTGGTGGTTCGATCAGTTGGACGTTGAGCACCACGTGCTGGCGTCCACGGTGGAAGGTGGCGTTCCTGCCGCCGTCGAGGGCCGGGCCATGATCTGCAAGAAGCTGGACATGTTCCCGGTGGAATGCATCGCACGCGGCTACCTCACCGGCTCCGGCCTGGCTGAGTACAAGGAATCCCGCACGGTCTGCGACATCCCGCTGCCCGAGGGCCTGGTTGATGGTTCGCGCTTGGAAAAGGCACTCTTCACGCCTTCTGCCAAGGCCGAAGTGGGCGAGCACGACGTCAACATCACCTATGACGACGTTGTGGCCATGGTGGGCGACGACATCGCTGCCCGCCTCAGTGAGCTCACCCTGAAGATTTACACCCGCGCCGAGGAGATCGCCCGCGAACGAGGCATCATCCTGGCTGACACCAAGGTGGAGTTCGGCATCGACGCAGCCACTGGCGTGATCACGCTGGGTGATGAGGTCCTCACCCCGGACTCTTCACGTTTCTGGGATGCATCCACGTATGCTCCGGGTCAGTCGCAGCCTTCGTATGACAAGCAGTACGTCCGTGATTGGCTGACCTCGGCCGAGTCGGGTTGGGACAAGTCCTCGGACACCCCGCCGCCGGCTCTTCCCGCCGAGGTCGTGGAGCGCACCCGTGCCCGCTACGTCGAAGCGTACGAAAAGCTCACGGGCCGCACCTTCGCCTAAAGGAACCCAACTGGGTCGCAGTTCAGGTCGTTATGAGCCCTCAGAACGGCCTGAACTGCTACCTACTTGGGTTGATCAGGCCTGAGAGTGTTCCGGGTGGGTTGCAGCGGCCCGGCGCTCGGCAAGACGGATCTCCAGTACAGCGTCCATGGCCTGCTGCACCCGGTCCGAGGCTCCCGCCGCGCTGAAGTCGTGCTGGGCCTCTTCCAGGAATTGGAGAGCCTCAGCGGCTTCCCCTGCTGCTTTCAAGGACTTGCCCAGCAGCAGCGACACTTCACCGGCGGTGTGCCGGGCCAACACCTTGCGGTCTGCGTAGATTTCGCGGAGTTTCTCCACGGCCGCAGGGATGTCCCCGGTCAGGTAGAGCCAGCGGGCACGGATGAACGCGACCTCCAGCTGGTCTGTCTTGTTCCCGCCCACAATGGACAGCGCGAGTTCCGCACGCTCAATGGCGGACAACGTTTCCGGTTCCACAATCCCGGAGGACAGTCGAACAGCTGCCGACGCCTTGTTGAAGCGTGCCCAGAGTTCAATGTCGTTGGCGGGGGAGAGGAGCTTGGCTGCGCGCTCGTGGTGCTTGATGCCCTCTATATAGTCGTGGCGCATGAAGGCGACGTTGCCCACCACCCAAGCCACTTCGCCGGCCAGCTGCGACATGGAGTGCTCGTCCATGTGCTCGATCATGGCCAGGCAATACTGCCAGGCCTCGTCCAACTTGCCGCTCTCGGCAAGAGCACCGATCAGCGCGCGGTGCGCACCGATGATGAGCGTGGAACCCTTGGGCAGTTGCTCGCTGAGCTTGACGGCTTGCTTGGCATGCTCGACGGCGGTGGCCAGCTGACCTTGTCCGTGACACACCGCGGCAAGCATCTGCCAGGCGCGCACTCCCAAGCCGGCGGATTCAGTGGCCATGGGGTGTTCCAGGAGATGCTCAACAATTTGCTGGCATTCCTTGAGCTGCCCTTGCTTCATCACGCACTCAGCCTGCATGTACGTCATGTTCCACCAGGCACTGTTGTTCTTGGCCTCAAGAGCGATCTGCGCTGCTGTTGCTGCGTGGCTGGCGGCGAGTTGATAGTCGCGGAGGTCCCATGCCTGCCGGGCGTACAGGCCGGCGAGGACGTACTCGGCGTCGCTCACGGAAACGGGTTGGCTCCACGCTTCAAGTGCCTTCGGCGCCAGCTCCAGACGGCGGGCGAGCTCCTCGATGACCTCGGCCGTGGGCTCGCGGCGGCCCGTTTCAAGCAGCGAAATATAGCTCGGTGAGTACAGGTTCTTGCCGAGCTCCGCCTGCGTTAACCCACGTTCGAGCCGTTCGGCACGTAGCTTCTCGCCGAATCCGTTTCCCACGGGTCCCTCCTACAGGTGTCTTTTGACCAAAACCTTGACAGTCTCTGTGGAAAACATTTTACAATGTATGTCAACAGGGACCGTGCAATTTCCGTAACGAATCCGACTCGCATTGGGGTACATCATCATGTTCAAGAAAATTATTGCTTCAGTGGCCGTGGCGGGCGCACTGACGTTCGCGGTTGCGGCTCCCGGTGTTGTCTCCGCTGCCCCCGCAGCAGATTCCAGCACCGTAAGCGCCATTGGTAACTGGCCGGACCCTATGCGGTCCACCACCACCACGGTGCCCAAGAAGGACAAGGCCGAGACGACCATCACCACGATGTCCATCGGTAACTGGCCTGACCCTATGTAAAACAATTGTAGTAAAAGAAACCCCGGAGCGTGACGAGCGATGCTCCGGGGTTTCTTTATGCCCTTATTGCGGTGTGCATTGGCGACACTCGAATTCTCCGAAACCGGAAATGGGGTGGGGCTGCCCGGACGTGCGTGTCGCCTGCACAGGTGCGCGGCGTGGATGAGATAGGCGGCGCCGACGACCAAGAGGATCGTGGAGGAACGGCCTCATTTTCCCCGTTGTCGTAGGCTGTTGACCACGTCCTGTACGGCGTCAAGCATCTGCGTAAATCCGGGGCCCTCGGTGGGGAAGTGGCCGCAGTTCTCCAAGACGATGAGTGACTTCGCGGCCGCGATCCGGTTGAAGAATGGCTGACTGATTTCCAAAGGAGTCCATCGGTCCTGGCCCGGATGGACCATAAGTACCGGCGTTTGAGCGAAGTGTTCCGGTTCCACAAGCGGCGATGACTCCAGGTAGCTTCGCATCCAGCCCAAAGGTAGCCGTCCGCCACCTCCGCCGGGGTCCGTCAAAACCTGCTTCACCAAGCCGGGATGGTTTGCAATGTGTCGCATATCGGCGATCCACCTCAGCGGAAGACGGACCTTTGCCACAGGCCCGACAGCTGCCTTCAGGGCAGGAGATGCTATGCGCGCCAGGGCAGGATGCCACGTGAGGCGCTGGCGGACTGCGTGCTCACGTGGGTCGAGAAGGCACGTGACCACCACCTGCGAGGCAAGACCCGTTGCCGCTGCTGTGTCGTAGGCCAGCATGCCACCCATGCTGGCGCCCATGATCACGAGCGGACGTTCGTCGTGCTCTTTGCGGACAAGGTCAATGAGGAGTTGCCGCCAGTGCTGGTAGCGAATCTGACCTGGCTGGGCCGTTTCAGTCCTGCCATACCCCAGCATGTCCGGCACCGTCACGTATGCGCCAAGTGTTGACAGGTGTGCCGCGTAAGGCCAGAGCGCGGCACTGTTCCCGCCGGCGGAGTCGGGGCTGTAGGCACACATATGCTGCCGATTATCTGCGATAAGTTGATGAAAAACGAAAAATGGCGCCGATTTCTCGACGCCATTTTCGTGTTTGGTCGAGGTCCTAGGATGTTACTCGAACCAAAGCTGCCACAAAATCGAGCAGATGACGACCATCGCCGCCACACTGAAGCGGATGGACGCTGGTCAGATCAAGCCACGTCCACAGCAGGCGGTCCGCAAGACTCAGCGGTACCGACTATCCGATCGCTTCACGGCCGAGGAGCTGGCGCAGCTTGTCGCCCGCTACCAGGCTGGCGAAATGAGCACCACGTTGGCTCGCGAAAACGGCATCGCCAAGTCGAGCTTCCTGCGCCTGCTTGCCGAGCATGGCATTGACACTAGACCTCGAGGACTGACCCCAGCCAAGGAACGAGAAATTCTCCGACTAAGGAAGCAGGGATTGATCATCCGGAAGATCGCGGTGCAAGTTGGTTGCAGCTACGACACGGCGAGAAAGTTCCTCTTGGCGACCAGCACTAGTTAGCTGTCGCTGACGTCGGGTAGGGCTCTGGGCATTGTAAAAATTACATGGGTAAGCGGGTTTACCTGTCTATACACTCAGTGTATAGTCAGGGCTTATGGATAGCACACACGCCCTACTAGGCCTGCTTACGACAGGACCGAGCCATGGATACGACCTGAAGCAGTCGTACGACCGGTTCTTTGGAATTCGTAAGCCGCTGGCTTATGGCCAGGTGTATGCAGTGCTTGCTCGGCTTGTCCGAGACGGTTTAATACTCGCCGCGGGCGAGGAGTCCGGGGCCGGTCCTGAGCGGAAACGCTATGAAGTGACCTCGACGGGTAAAGATCGCTTATCCACTTGGATGTTTACCCCGGAAGTGCCATCGGAGTACCTGCAGAGTGACATCTTTGCTAAGACTGTGATCGCCCTACTGAGAAACGACGATGCGGTCCGAGTGTTGGATGGCCAAAGGGCAGAGCACATGTTGCGTATGCGAGAGCTCACCCGGCTCAAGCTTGAGGCTGACTTAATGCACGTCTTGATGTACGACCTGGCGTTGTTTCACATCGAGGCGGATCTCCGCTGGATAGACATGACGGAGCATCGCTTAGCGCAATTACGAGAGGAGGTGCTGGCATGAGTATTGGGTCATCAAAACAACTGGGTTCTGCGTCACCACGAGCAGACGGAGGCGAGCGACGGGTGATCTTGCGAGCCGAAGGCATTCGCAAAACTTTCGGCCAGACCGAGGCCCTCCGCGGCGTCGATATGGAGATCTCAGCGGGAGAAATTGTCGCAGTCATGGGGCCGTCGGGATCAGGAAAATCGACGCTATTGCACGTACTGGCGGGAGTCCTTGCTCCGGATGAGGGTGTGGTCGAGTACTGCGGAGAGGCGATTAGCAGTCGTAACGAAGCGGACCGAGCCAAGCTACGATTGAAAGAATTTGGGTTCGTGTTTCAGTTTGGTCAGTTGCTTCCCGATCTGTCAGCTCTCGACAACATCACGATTCCTTTGCTTCTTGCCAAGGTTCCGCGCCGAAAAGCAATCAAGCAGGCGAAGGAGTGGCTCGGATGGCTGGGGCTTGGCGAGCATGGCGATAAGCTCCCGACTGAACTTTCTGGTGGGCAGGCGCAGCGCGTTGCCATTGCTCGTGCACTCGTCACCTCCCCGAAGGTCGTCTTCGCGGACGAGCCCACCGGCTCGCTGGATTCATTAGCGGCGGAGAATGTGATGACTATGCTGACAAAGATCGCGCGAACAACTGGCACAGCGGTTGTGATCATCACTCACGACGCCCGAACGGCGTCGTATGCCGACCGCGAGGTGATTGTCAGGGACGGTCGTATGCGAGCTGGTCAGGCCATCCAAGGCGTCAGCGCATGAACTTTTTAGCGTTGAGCTGGTTGGTGGCAGCCGGCGACCGGAGCTCGCGATGGCGTCTCTTAGGCATTGCAGCCGGCGTCGGTGTTGGTGTCATGCTCTTGGCATTGTTGGTAGGCGCGGCCAATGGTTTGGCAACACGGAGCGAACGTTCAACGTGGACAGCACTGAGTTCCGGGGGATCGCTCGCCCCGGTTCGTGCAGGTGCAGCATTGACAGATGATCAAATCGCTGCCGGTACGGAGTTGGACTATTTTGACGGCCGAACAATCACGCGTGTTGATATGGCGGCTACGCCGACCGCCCATGTGACCATCCCAGGAATCAAGCACGCGCCTAGTCCTGGAACATATCTTGCTTCGCCAGCGCTGGCTCGACTTATAGACGCGACCCCAGCCGAGCAACTCGGCGCGCGCTACGGGGCTCGCGCGGGGATTATTGAGGATAGCGCGTTGGCTGGCCCCGATTCGCTTGTCGCTGTCGTGGGGCAGCCTGTCAATGCGATGCTGAGTGGCAAGCCAGCCGTTGCGATAACTGATTTTGATGGCACGACTTTTGCCGGTGCTGCATACCGTACTCTGGCGGTCGTCGGTGGCATTGCGCTCCTTACTCCCGTATTGCTGCTGATCGGCGTCGTATCCGAACTCGGCGCAGTGGCCCGCGCCGAGCGATTCGCGACGCTACAGCTAATTGGGGCCAGCCCTCGAACCGTCGCCGGGATTGCTGCTGTCGAAATCGGCATATCGGCTGTGATCGGTGCGGTAGCGGGAGTATTAGGTGCGTGGCTCATGGCACCGCTGGTGGCTCACGTCGTGATCGACGGTACATCGTTCTTCGTACACGATTTGCGCATTGACCTGGTGTCAGCTCTCGCCATCGTGATTGTGACGGTGATGGCGGCCGTGGCGACGTCGTGGGTCCGCGCTTTGCGCGCTGGAATCGGGCCGGTCGGCGCTAGCCGCCAGCGGCGCGAGAAGAGGCCGCGGTTTTGGGGTGCGCTTCCGATGGTCATCGGACTGTCCATCATGGTGATAGCGACCATTGCCAGTCTTCAGGAGCGCCCTTTGCCCCGCGGTGACGTTCTAATAATCGGCGGCTTTCTGCTGGTGTTGATCGGCGTGATCACCGGCGGCCCTATCACGACCTACTGGGCGAGTCGCTTCCTGGCCAGGTATTCCTCAACGGCTTCTGGTGTGGTTGCTATGAACCGAATCCGACTGCATCCCCGGAAGACCTTTCGGTCCGTTAGCGGGTTGGTGATTGCTGTCTTCACTGTTTCACTGTTTGCAGCAGGAGTCACGAGCGTTGCCCGCGAGGCGGCGCCTGTGGACGACGCCGAACATCTGCCGTTAACTACGCTCGTCGCTCGAATGGTCTTTCCTCCTGCCCCTGACGCAGAGGAGGTTCGCGGCGTCGTACGGACACTCAGCGAGGTGCCAGGGGTCGAAAGCGTCGGTGTCGGCTACGTGTACGAAGGGGAGCCCGATATGTTCTTTCTGGTAGCGGATGCTCCGTCTGCTGGCCTACCCGCGACGTCGACCTCCCCTTATATCGGGGTTAACAACTTCTACCTCACCGGAGCGGCAGCAAAGACGCGAGCGTACGATGTGGCGGATCCAAGCAAGCTCCATCCGGTAGCTCTTACGATTGCCACAGATGGTACGCTCACCGCCCTCGAAGCAGCTCGGACGGCTGCCATCACGGGGCCAATCAGCTTCTACACCGCGCCGTCAACACGGCTCGAACAGGCAAGTGCTGATGTACTGACGATCGCATATAAGTACGCCAGCCTTGCCAACCTCGCCATTCTGATTGCCGCATTAATCTCGATCGTCTCGCTGGCGGTATCGACAACGGCGAGTATTCTCGACAGGAAACGAGCGTTCGGACTGCTTCGGCTGATGGGAATGCCTTCGGCCGTGATCCGTCGAGTTATTGTGGCAGAGGCCGCACTGCCGCTTGTCACAGTCCTCGGTGGGTGCATTGGGCTCGGCTTCTTCGTTGCCTGGATGCTCGTGGCCAGTGCTACGAGCGGCAGACGAACGATCACTTGGCCCGATCCGTCGTACTACGTAGTCGTTGGGCTTAGTATTCTGCTCGCCGCGGTGGCGGTGATGGCGGTGGTCCGCATCGTGAACCGCAACACTGGACAGGTGGCTACGAGGTTTGAATGACCTGAGGTCTCGGAGCGGTGTATCACAGCCAAACACCCAATTCGAACATTAATCTTTGATTTGCTCGATATCAATCTGATACTTATCAGCCAAAGTTTTTAGCAGCAGATCGAGCGATTCTTCTATTAGTTGGGCCTGATTTAAGAAGTCGGTGCGGCTAAAGCTTCGATCTACGCCCATGCGGTGAATAATATCGTGACGGTACTTAATGAGATCGTCCAAGCGCCGCCATAAAGATTCCTCAGATGCTGTTTCAGACGGAGTCAGAGGCTTCTTTATATCTACATTGAGCCACTTTCTAAAGGCCTTTTTAACATTACGCAGATCCTGAAATGAGATGCTATCGGCAATTAACTCCTCTGGGCTCTTTTCGTCCCGTAGGGCTATGGGGCTTACTTCTCGCCTAAGATCAGTAATCATGTGCTGCGCGTTTGAATCGTACTTGAGTGCTATGATAAGGATATTTTTAAGATAAAATTCGAGAACGGATACAAGGAAGGGTACGAGTCCATTATAAATAACTCGAGATGGATCAATTGACTTGATCAGGCTTTCTAGTTTTGCATCGCCTTTTGGGACATCTAACTCACCAGGTAGAGCATGCGAAATTGCTCCTATGTTGTTATGAGCCATGCTGTAGACCCAGGAAAAACCTCTACTTATGGGAGTAGAGGTATCATCCCACAATGGCGCATATCTATTTTTGCCGTAATCTCCAAATATGTCACCACCAAACTTCTTACGTCCTGTGCGAAGAATCCTATTTAACATCGCCACATCGTGCCACGTGGCGGAGTACGTGTTCCGTACATGTATTGCCCACTCGCTACTACTTAAGCTTCTTTCGCTGTCGCGAACTGGGTAGATTGTTATCTCTACGCCAGTAGTGGACCTGTAGTCTGTATCATCAAACCAGGAAAAATGCATCGTGCCTTTTGGCCAATCCCACAGATGACTACTGGGCTGTATCTTGTCGAAGGACTTAATGAAAGATACTAACTCAGCTTTGCTCGCATGCTTAGGGTATAATATTAAGTCTCTTCCCATATTCTGATAATATATCACGAGCCTTTCTGGCGCTGCTAACTTAACGGCCCAAACAAAAAAGGGTCTGCTGCACGGATAGGTGACATCTGTTGTGCCTAGTCAATGGGACTGGGCTGGAAGGATGTCTACTATGACCAAGCCGTACCCTAAGGAATTCCGGGATGATGTTGTCCGGGTCGCGTTGAATCGCGAGCCCGGGGTTGAGCTGGCCCAGGTCGCGAAGGATTTCGGGATCCACTTCACGACGTTGTACGGGTGGATGAAAAAGGCCGAGGTTGAGGCGGGGAACCGTCCGGGGATCAAAGGTGAGCAGGCCGCCGAACTCGCGGCCGCGAAGCGGCGGATTAGGACCTTGGAGCAGGAGGTTGAGGTTCTGCGCCGGGCGGCGGCATATTTCTCTCAGGCTCATCTGCCGGGAAAATGAGCTACCCGCTCGTCCAAGACCAAGACGTGCGACGGTATTCCCGTCACGGTGACGTGCCGGGTGCTGAAGATCGCCCGCCAGCCTTACTACCGCTGGCTGGCCAACCCGGTCACCGACGCCGAGTACGGGCAGGCCTACCGGGCCAATGCTCTGTTCAATGCCCACCGGGACGACCCCGAGTTCGGGTACCGCTTCCTGGTCGATGAAGCCCGCACCTCAGGCGAGCCGATGTCTGAGCGGACCGCGTGGCGGATCTGCGCGGACAACGGCTGGTGGTCGGTCTTTGGGAAGAAACGCGGCAAATCCAAGAAGGCTGGTCCTCCGGTCCACGATGACCTGTGCGCGGTGACCGACAGCAAAGGCCGGACCCGGCACGAATTCACCGCCGAGGGTCCCAACCAGTTGTGGCTCTCGGACATCACTGAACACGCCACCGCCGAAGGCAAGCTCTACCTGTGCGCGGTCAAGGATGTTTACTCCAACAGGATTGTCGGCTACTCCATCGACTCACGGATGAAGTCCCGCCTGGCCGTGGCAGCACTGAACAGTGCGGTCGCCCGACGCGGTGACGTGACCGGCTGCATTCTGCATACCGATCGCGGGTCTCAATTTCGGAGCCGGAAACTTGTCCATGCCCTGAATCGTCATGGCATCACCGGGTCGATGGGCCGGGTCGGGGCGTGCGGGGACAATGCTGCGATGGAATCGTTCTTCGCTCTGCTGCAAAAGAACGTCCTGGACCGGCGTTTCTGGGTTACCAGGGAGGACTTGAGGATCGCGATCGTGACCTGGATCGAACGCACCTACCACCGCCGCAGACGCCAATCCGCGCTCGGCCGTTTGACCCCGATCGAATACGAGTCCATCATGAACACGCCGGCCACACTGGCAGCGTGACTAACCACTGTCACCTATCCGTGCAGCAGTCCCGTTTCAAGTAAGCGTTCCAAGGTATCAATTGGTCGAGGTCCTAGGATGTTACTCGAACCAAAGTGGCCCTAGAATCGAGCAGATGACGGCTATCGCGGCCGCCCTGCAGCGGATGGACTCGGGGCTTGCAAAGCCGCGACCGCATCAGGCAACGCGCAAGACTCAGAGATACTGCCTCACCGACCGCTTCACAATGGAAGAGCTGGCACAACTCGTCGCCCGCTACCAAGCCGGCGAAATGAGCTCGCGAACGCGGCATCGCGAAGTCAACATTCCTCCGCCTGCTTGCTGAGCATGGTGTCGGCGCCAGGCCTCGCGGTCTTACTCCCGCCAAGGAGAAGGAGATTCTTCGACTTCGTAAGCAGGGGATGATCATTCGCAAGATCGCCAAGCAGGTCGGTTGCAGCTACGACACCGCCCGGATTTTCCTGCTAGGACAGTGCAAGAACTAGTCCCTCTGACTTGCTGCTCTGTCGAGGCTGGGATCTTCGGCGAGGTTCAAGTTCTACGGGACGCGGGTTAGTAGTAGGCGGGGAACTTTCCGTTGACATCATCGAGGAATTCGTTGAGCCGGGCGTCTCCGCTCAGACCATCGAGAAGCGCACGGTGTTTCAAGCCCTTCTACGGTTCCTACAAAACAACCGCGACGTTGACTACGTGATCGTCTACGCCCGCTCGCGGGCCTTCCGTAATTTCACCGATGCAGCGATTACGCGGCGTCATCTCGATAAGCTCGGCGTGCGTTTGCTATCTGCACGTGAGGACTTTGGTGAGGGTACCTACGCCGAAGCAATGGAAGCAGTCACTGACACCATGAACCAGGTGCAGAACCAACTGAGCGGTGAAGACATTCGCATCAAGATGCGCAACAAAGCAGTCAATGGCGGCACGTTGGGCAAGGCTCGGCTCGGGTATCTCAACATCCGCAAGGACATCGACGGGCGGATGATCAACAGTGTTGGGCTGGACGAAACAAGGGCACCGCTCGTCCTCAAAGCCTTTGAACTGTACGCTACCGGGCGATATTCGATCGAGCAGCTGGAAGCAACGATGGCGGATATTGGCTTGACCAACCGCCGGACAGCCCGATTCCCCGAAGGGCCCGTTTCGGCCAGCAAGCTGCACCAGATGCTGAAAGACCCATACTACGTCGGGTATGTCATCTACAAGGGCGATGCGTATCCAGGACGGCATGAGCCGATCATCGGCCAAGACCTATTCGATCAAGTGCAAGATATTTTGAGCTCCCGGAGTGGTGCGGGCTCGCGTGACCGTATCCACAACCACTTCCTCAAGGGCATGCTCTACTGCGGCAAGTGTCTCAAGCTTGGCCGACAGAGCCGCGTCATCTACACGGAGGCGAAGGGGAGAGGCGGCACCATTCACGAATACTTCTTTTGCCGGGCTCGTCAGGAGGGCAAGTGCGATCTTCCGTATCTGCCGGCTTATCTCGTCGAGGACAGTGTGGCGGACTCTTACAGCCGACTTGTTCTCGACGAGGACTTCAAACAGGATGTGCGCAGGCGACTAGAAGAGGCCCTCCTGGGTGAACAGAAGGACATCAAGGAGATGTATGCGAGGTACACCAATCAACTGAAGGAAGTCGAAGCCAAAGAGAGTCGTCTCGTCGATGTTGCCGCTGACGGCATCCTGCCTGCGTCGAAGGTGCGCGAGAAGATGCATGAGCTACGCGTTCAGCGTTCCCGCATTGAAGACAGTCTCGCCAATATTGGTGAAGAGATTGCCGTAGGCGGCCAGCTGCTTTCTAAGGCACTCGACCAGATTGCCGACCCGAAGGCGTACTACGAGAAGGCGACGGACAAGATTCGGAGGCTCCTCAACGAATCCTTCTTCTTGCGATTCTTTGTCTATCAAGACGGCGCGGTTGGCTTGGACCTCAACGAACCGTTTGATGACATCTTCGCCGCACAGACGGCCTTCCGGTCGTCCAAAACGCCACGGGCGGTATCTGTTCCAGGATCGTCCCAATCGTCCCAAATAGGACCGTTCTCGGGCGATTCAGGGGTACTTGCCCGGCGATTCCCGGATATCAAAAATGGCGCCGATTTCTCGACGCCATCTCTGTTGTTCAAACTAAAGTCGGTCTACTCAAACCATGGTTCGAATAAAGCGACTCTGGTCGGGATGACAGGATTTGAACCTGCGACCTCTTCGTCCCGAACGAAGCGCGCTACCAAGCTGCGCTACATCCCGATCCGCTGCGAAAGCAACTGTTCAAGAATAGCCGAAACGTCCCGTGATGCGAAATCGGGGAGTGGGTGTCGCTGCTCACAGACTACGGCCGGGAGGAGCTAGACCAACGAGTCCCGCCACGCCCCGTGCAGCTGGGCAAACCGGCCACCACCGCTGATCAGGTCAGCGGGAGTCCCATCCTCCACAATTCGGCCGTCGTGGACCACAAGAACCCTGTCGGCCGTCTCGACGGTTGAGAGACGGTGGGCGATGATGATGGCCGTCCGAGCTCCCCTTCCGCCGGCTACTCCCTCCAGGAGATTGGATAGTCCCTGCTGCACCATGCGTTCAGAGGGGATGTCCAAGGAGGACGTCGCCTCGTCCAGAATCAGCACAGCCGGTGCTGCCAGGAACGCGCGGGCGAAGCCGATGAGTTGGCGTTGACCGGAAGACACCCGGCCACCGCGCTTGTTGACGTCCGTGTCGTAGCCTTCGGGGAGGCTCATGATGAACTCGTGGGCTCCCACTGCTGCGGCGGCGGCCTCGATCTCGGACCGCGAAGCCTCGGGCCTGCCGAGGGCAATGTTGTCCGCCACGGAGCCGCTGAAGAGGAAGGCTTCTTGCGTCACCATCACCACGGCGCGCCGGAGGTCGGTGGTGGAGAGGTCCCGGAGGTCGATCCCGTCCAGGGTGATGGCCCCGGACGTGACGTCATAGAAGCGGGCCACGAGCTTGGCCAATGTCGACTTGCCGGCACCTGTCTGGCCCACCAAGGCAATGGTTTGCCCGGCCGGAATGTGCAGGTCCAGCGTGGGAACCACCACTTTGCCGTCGCTGTAGCCGAACTCCACGCCCTTGAAGTCGATTTCGCCGCGTGAGCTCTTCAAAGCGACGGCGTTCTTCGGAGGACGGACGGTGGGTATTTCCTCAAGAAGTCCGGACACCTTTTCCAGTGCGGCCTGGGCGCTCTGGAAAGAGTTGTAGAACATGGCCATCTGATCCACGGGCTGGAAGAAGCGCTTCGTGGACAGGATGAGTGCCAGCAGCACGCCGACAGCCAGGTCGCCGTCCAGAACCCTGAAGCCGCCAAACAGCAGCACAACGGCCACACAAACATTGCCGATCAGCACCAGGCCGGGCTGGAAGATGCCGTTCAGGTTGATGGAGCGGACGGTGTTCTTGCGGTAGTCCTCAGCCAGCTCGCCGTACCGGGAGGCATTCTCGCGCTCTTTGCGGAACGCCTTCACTGCACGGATACCGGTCATGGTCTCCACAAAGTGCACGATCAAGCGCGCGGACACCACGCGGGATTCACGGAATGCGATCTGTGAATGCTTCTGGTACCAGCGGGCAAGGAAGAACATGGGCACACCGGCGGCGAGGACAATCAAACCACTGCGCCAATCGAGCGCGAAGATGGTGACAGCGGTGAACACCATGAACAGCATGCCCGACGCCAAGGAACTCACGCCGGAATCCAGCAGTTCGCGCAGCGCTTCAAGGTCCGAGGTTTGCCGGGCAATGATGCGGCCAGAGGTGTACTTCTCGTGGAACTCCAGGCTCAACCGCTGGGTATGCCGGAAGACCCGCAAGCGCAGATCCAGCAGCATGGCCTGGCTGAGCCGGGCAGTGGAGGTCACGTACAACGCAGTCATTCCAGCCGTGGCGATCGCCGCCGCCAGGTAGAGGGAGCCAGCCAGTACCAACGGCCCGTTGTCGCCAGCCTGCAGTGCAGGAAGGGCGTTATCGATGCCAAAGGCGATCAGCGCAGGCCCGGCAACCCGGGTGAGCTGCGAGACCACCACCATCACAATCGTCAGCCAGAAACGCAGCCGCACGGGACGGATGAGCGAGGCAAGCAAGGTGAGCGACCGGCGTCGTACGGCTTTGCTGTCTGCCTTGGTGAGGAGTGTGTTGTCCTCGTTGGCGGTTCCAAACGTTGCGGTACTCACCGGCGGGCCTCCTCTGCTTCTTCGAGCTCGTCCAGTTCGGTGTCCAGGTCCTTGGGACCGGCGTCCAGGCTGGCGATGACGTAGCGGTAATGGTCGTTTCCGGCCAACAGTTCCGTATGGGTCCCGACGGCGGTGATGGTCCCGTTTTCGAGCAACGCCACCCGGTCCGCCAAGGCCACAGTGGAAGGGCGGTGCGCCACGATCAGGGTGGTGGTCTCACGAAGGACCTCCCGCAAACGGGCCTCCACGCGTTCCTCCGTATTGACGTCCAAAGCGGACAGGGGATCGTCGAGGACCAGAACCTTGGGCTTGGCGGCGATGGCGCGGGCCAGCGCGATGCGTTGCCGCTGACCACCGGACAGGCTCAAACCTTCCTCGCCGATCAACGTGCCCACGCCGTCCGGCAACGAGTACGCGAACTGCGCCTGTGCCACGTCCAAGGCTTCGTCCAGGGCAGCGTCGCTGGGATTCGGGGCTCCGAGAAGGACGTTGTCCCGTACCGAGCTGGAGAACAGGGTGGTGTCCTCGAACGCCACAGCAACAATCTTCCGGAGTTCGTCAATGTCATAGTCACGGACATCCACGCCGTCAATGGTCACCGCGCCGGACGTGACGTCGTACAGGCGGGGGACCAGTTGGAGCAGCGCGCTCTTGCCGCTGCCGGTGATGCCCACCAGGGCCATGGTCTCGCCGGGGTGGATGTCCAAGGTGACGTCGTGGAGGAGGGTCCCGCCGTCGTCGAACCCGAAACCTGCGTGCTCAAAGCGCAAGGCGCCCTTCACGATTTCCGGAACCGTGGCTTTGTCCGGGGAGGTAATGGTGTTCTCCGTGTCCATCACCTCAAAGTGGCGGTCCAAGGCGGTCTTGGCGGTCAGCGCCATGGCCAGGAGCATGCCCGAGAATTCCACCGGCGTGGCCACCACAGCAGCTGTTGCGAAGAACGCCACCAAAGCGCCGATGCTGAGTTGTCCGCTCGCGGCGAGCATGATGCCCACCACCAGCCCGACGCCCAAGGCCAGCTCCGGCAGCAGCGTGACCACCAGCGTGAAGCCGGCTTGCTGCTTGGCCTTCGCGATCTCCGTCTGGCGGAGTTCCTCTGCCTGGCCGTTGAAGTTTTCCAGCGCTTCGCGGCTCCGGCCGAAAGCCTTCAGCACGCGAATGCCGTGGACGGATTCCTCCACGGTGGTGGCGAGATCCCCGGCTTGGTCCTGGCTGAGGCGGGTGACCAAACTGAAGCGGCGGCGGAAACGGAAGGAGTTGATCATGATCGGCACGGCCGCTGCCAGGAAGATCAGCGCCAGCTGCCAGCTCATGGAGAACATCACGCCGACACCGATGATCACCGTTAGCGTGGTGACCACCAACATGATGGCGCCGAACGCCATCCAGCGGCGCAGGAAGCTCAGGTCCGTCATGGCGCGGGACAGCAGCTGACCGGAACCCCAGCGATCGTGGAAAGCCACCGTGAGCTGCTGCAAGTGGCCGTACAGGGTCACGCGCATCCGGGTTTCCACCGTGGTGGCCGGGTTGATCACGAACTGCCGGCGCAACGCCACCAGCCCCGCTTCAGCAATACCCAACGCAAGAATCACGACGGCGGCAATCCAGACGGCGTCCGTGGAACCGCCGGGCTGCAGCGAATTGTTGACAAGAACCCGCAGTACCTGCGGAATGGTCAGCGCAACGATGCTGGCCAACAGGGCGCAGATCAGGCCCATGAATAGTCGGGGGAGGATGGGCCGCACATGAGGGTACAGGCGGCCGACGGAGGTAAAGAAAGACGTTTGCTTGGACATGCCCGCTTCTCAACAGCTGGATCTTCAGATGGTGCGGAGGTAGTTTCCCGTAGCAACTACCCTATGCCATGGCGTGATTCGTTTCACAGGGCAACGCAGCGTAGGTGAAATGTTTGACCCAGTTATTGGGGATCGTAATGATCCCCTTCTCTTTTGATCGAGCGTCTCTAGCTGCGTGCCGTGAGCGTCAGCAGCACTGCCTCCGGGCGGCAGGCGATGCGGACCGGGGCGAAGCGGGAAGTGCCGATACCGCCGGAGACGTTTACCGGCGTCGTGAAGCTATCGCTTTCCCAATCGTGAAGACCCTTGGCACGCCAGTTGGGGAGATCGCAGTTGGAGACGAGCGCACCGAAGCCTGGGACACAGATTTGGCCGCCGTGGGTGTGGCCGGCAAGGATGAGATCCGCTCCAGCCTCAGTGAAATGGTCCAGCACGCGCTGGTACGGAGCGTGAATGACGGCCACCTTCAGGTGCGGGCGGGCGTCCTGGTTCACGGTACCGCGTGGCCAACCTGCGTAGCGTTCACGGCCCAGATGCGGATCATCAACCCCGGAGAAGTCGAACCGCAAGCCGTTCAACACCACGGACTGGGCACGGTTGGTGAGGTCGATCCAGCCACCCATGCCGAACGCCGAGCGGAGCTTAGGCCAGTCCAGTTGAATAGGTTCGGTCTTGGGCTTGGATGGACCTCGGAAGTAACCCACCGGGTTCTTGACCCGCGGGGCGTAGTAGTCATTGGAACCCGGAACAAAAACGCCCGGGAACTCCATCAGCGGCCGCAGTGCCTCGATCAGAGGATCGATGGCCTTGGCGTGGCTCAGGTTGTCGCCCGTATTGACCACAAGATCAGGCTTCAGATCTGCCAACGACCGCAGCCACTGGGTCTTCGTGTCCTGGCCCGGTACGAAGTGGATGTCGCTCAGGTGCAGGACGCGGATCGGCTTGGAGCCCTCCGGAAGAATGGGCAGGCTTTCGTGTCGGACCTCGAATTGGTCCTTCTCCCACCAACCGTAAGCGGCTGCCGCTGCTCCCGCCGCCGCGCAGACGGCAGCAGTGACGGCGAAACCGCGCCCGACGGTGCGGACGCGGTTTGCCAAGGAATCACTAAAGGACATGATCAGTTCTTGTCGCTATTGCCATTGCCGTTGCCGTTGTTACCGTTCCCGTTGTTGCCGTTCCCGGAGGACGGGGCGGGGTTAGGCGCAGTGGACGGCGTAGTGGACGGGGTGTTGTTGCGCTGCGGGGCCGGAGCCGTGCCGAGCAGGTTCGACGGAGGCTGCTGGAACGGGTTGGTTCCGTACGCAGGGGCAACGGACAGCATGTAGTTGGTGAACTGCGGGCCGGCGATCATGTAACCGTCGATTGCCGGGTAGAACGTGCCATTGACCGTCAGGTTTCGCCCTGGACGGAGCTGATCACCCAAGGGATCACCGAACCACGAGGCCGTAGCCAGGCCGCTGGTGTAACCGACAACCCACGTGGAGCCATTGGAGTCGTTGGTACCAGTCTTGGCAGCTACAGGGAAGTTCTTGGAGTTCAATGCAGGACGGATCAGCGAGCCTGAGCCCTCGTCCAGCACCTTACCCATGGCGTAAGCAACGCCACGGGCCACTTCAGGCTTCACCGCATCTTTACAGCTGGACGACTGCGCCGGAAGCTGGGCACCGGACTGGTCTTTCACCGAGGTGATGGCAATCGGCTCGCAGTACTTGCCGTCGGCCGCGAAAGTTGCGAAGGACGCTGCCATGGTCAGCGGGGCAGTCTGTGTTGCACCAATCAGGTTGGACAAACGGGTCATCTGAACCTGAGGGTTCGGATCGGTGACTTTACCCGTTTGGTCGCGTGCCGGAAGGCCGCCGTGAATGCCGGTGGCGTCAACGATTCCCTGGATACCGCACAGGTCAACCTGAGCTGCGGAAGCGAACGTGGCCGTGTTGATGGAGTTTTTAAGGCCCCAGAGGACCGTCATAGTCCGGTAGTACTCAGGGCTGGCATTCTGAAGATCGAAGCTGCCCGGCACGTTCGCGTCATAGAAACCATCGGTCGGCGTGGGACAGGTGTTCCTCCAAGGGAAGTTCACGCCGTATCTACGCTGGGCCGCATTGACGTTTTGGTTCATCGATTTGCCCTCGTTCAGCCACTGGGCGAACGTAAAGGGCTTCATGGTGGAACCGGGCTGGAAGCCGCCGATGCCGTTGAGGTCGTTTCCGTCGGCATCGAGGACGTCAACATTGAAGTTTTGAGTCTGATCGAACTTGCCCTCTTGAGGCAGCCACACAGTGTTTTGCGCCATGCTGACGATCTGGCCTGTGCCCGGCTGGACGGAAACGATCGAGGCGCCCCACTTGTCCGGGTTGGTACCTGCCGTCGCATCCACCTGCTGCTGCGCCACACCCTGTGCCGTGGGGTCGAGGGTGGTCTGGATGGTGAGGCCGCCACGCTGGACGCGCTTGATGCGCTCTTCCTGGGTGTCGCCGTATGCAGGATTGTTGAAGAGCAGATGCAGCACGTAGTCACAGAAGTACGGCGCCATGGTGGCGTATGCGCAACCCTGGCGTGCCGGAGTGACCTGCGTGGTGACGGGGGTCGCAACAGCTTCGTCGTACTGTGCCTGGGTGATCTTGCCCTGATTGACCATGGAGGCGAGCACCAGATCGCGTCGCACCTTGGCGTTGTCCGGGTTGGCAATCGGATCGAAGGCGGAGGGGCTGTTCACCAGGCCGGCAAGGAGGGCCGCCTGCGGAAGAGTGAGGTCCTTCGCCGTGGTGCTGAAGAAGAACTTTGAAGCAGCCTCAATGCCGTAGGCGTCACGGTTGAAGAAGACGATGTTGAGGTAACCCTCAAGGATCTGCTCTTTGGAGAACTTCTTCTCCAAGGCGATAGCCAGTTTCATTTCGCGGAGTTTGTCGCCCACGCCCTTGCCGCCACCGTTGAGCTTGACGTCTTCTTCCCTGTCGGCTGCCACGAGGGATTCGTTGATGACGTTGTTCACGTACTGCTGCGTGATGGTGGACGCGCCCTGCTTGTTGCCGCGGGCGGTGCTGACGATGGCTCGCATGATGCCGGTGGTGTCGATGCCGCCGTGCTCATAAAAACGGCTGTCCTCGATAGCGATGACAGCGTCCTTGATGAACGGGCTCATTTGATCCAGTGGAACCTTAGTTCGGTTCTCCGCGTAGATCGAGGCGATCGGCGTACCGTCCTTCGCGAGGATGGTGGTGTTCTGACTGGGCGGATCCACCTGCAGTTCCGCCGGCAGAGTGTCAAAGAACTGAATTGAACCACTGGCGGCACTGCCCGAAACGGCGGCCGCGGGGACCAAAAGGCCCGCCACGAGGACGCCACAAATCGCGCTCACACCAAGGAAGCCTAGAATCTTTCCGAGGGTGGTGGCAGTGTCGAATAGTGGGTTCTTGCGAGTCACCATGTTTTCCACTTTACCGGCAAGGGCTAGGCTTTCTGTCATGACCAAATGGGAGTACGCCACGATTCCGCTCATTATCCACGCTACAAAGCAGATCCTGGACCAGTGGGGCGAGGACGGCTGGGAGCTCGTCCAGGTCGTCGGTGGACCCGATGGCAAAGGCCTTGTTGCATACCTGAAGAGGGAGAAGCAGTAATCATGACAACCCCCGCAGAAACCACGTCTGCCGCGGAATCAGGAGCCCCCACGTCTGCTGTTGAGCAGCGTCTGGCCGAGCTCGGATTGACCCTCCCCGAGGTGGCCGCGCCAGTGGCTGACTACGTACCCGCCATCGTCTCCGGCAACTACGTCTACACCTCCGGACAGCTGCCTTTTATTAACGGCAAACTCGAAGCTACGGGCAAGGTATCCCTCGGCGAGTTGGCTGCGTCCGACGAACCCACCGTCGACCCGGCAGACGCCAAGCGTTACGCAGCCGTCTGTGCCATCAACGCCCTGGCCGCAGTGAAGAGCGTCATCGGCGATCTTGACCGCGTCACCCGCATCGTCAAGGTTGTGGGTTTTGTCTCCTCCGAGTCCACCTTCACCGGCCAGCCCGGTGTTATCAACGGTGCATCGGAACTTCTCGGACAGGTGTTCGGCGACGCCGGCAAGCACGCACGCTCCGCCGTCGGCGTTTCTGTCCTGCCGCTCGACTCTCCCGTTGAAGTCGAGCTCATCGCTGAATTCAGCTAAGGAACCGGTTCACCCAATTGCCGCAGCTTGCCCGCCGTCTGTTCGTACTGCCCCCGGAACTCGAAGGGGCAGCACGGAACTGGCTTGAGCTTGGCGAACGGACCCCCAGGGCCGCCCGCTACGCCTCCTCCGTTGTGTTGTTGCGCGATTCGCCCACCGGCTTGGAAACCTGGCTTGGATACAGGCCAGGTTCCTCGCCGTTGGGCGTCGTCGCGTTCCCGGGCGGTTCTTTGGACCCGTCCGACGACGACCCCGTAGGTTGGTTGGGCCCCTCACCTCAGCATTGGGCTGAGCAGATGGGAACGGACGACGTCGGACTCGCCCGCCGTCACGTGGTGGGCGCCATCCGTGAACTCTTCGAAGAAACGGGAGTCCTGCTTGCGGGCCCTGACGCTTCGTCCACGGTTGAAGCGAACTCCACCATTGACTGGATGCGCGCCCGTGAAGCTGTGGCCGCCCAGGAGAAGTCCTTCACGGAGATGCTCACCAAGCGCGGGCTGTCCCTGCGCACCGACCTCCTGAAGCCGCTGGTGAACTGGCTCAGCCCGGACTTTGCCCACGCGCGTTTCAACACCCGGTACTTTGCCGCCACTGTCCCCGTGAACCAGCAGCCCAGCATCCTGGGCAGCAAGGGAGTGTGGGGGCGCTGGGTGTGTGCCGCCCAAGCCATCGCCATGCGGGACACCCCAGCACTCGGTGACGAGGTGGGCCAGGAAAACACCGTGGGCCTCAAGCTCGGCGAACTTCTGGTGCCAGGCTCCGAAATCATGCTCGAAAAGATGGCCAACGCCAACGGCTGCATCGCGTACCTGAGCTACAAACGCAAAGCACACGTGTACCAGGCCAAGCTGGTGGACGAGGGCGGAGTCCTGATGCTCGAGGTCGAAGCAGCCCGAACCGTCGCCGGGGAACCCCAGCGCGAACGCTGACCCCGTCCCTCTCTCACATCCCTCGTGTTTGAGCCCGACGCTCGCTCACGTCACTCGGGTTTGAGCCCAATGCTCGCTCACGCCTGGAACGTCAGACCGAGTCAGCCAAGTAATCGATGGCCAGCTTGTAGCCCAATACACCCGCGCCCACAATGATCGCGTTGCACACCCCGGACAGGTACGAATGGTGGCGGAACTCTTCCCGCTGGTGCACATTGGTGATGTGGACCTCGACGGCGGGCAGCTGCACAGCCGCCAAGGCGTCGCGAAGTGCCACAGAAGTGTGCGTGTAGGCGCCAGCGTTGATCACAATTCCGACGGCGGTGCCCCGCGCCGCGTGGATGGCGTCCAGGAGGTCGCCCTCATGGTTGGACTGCACGCAGTCAACGGTGAAGCCGTGGGCGGCCGCTGCGCTCATGGCCAGTTGCTCCACGTCCGCCAGGGTGGACGTGCCGTACTTTTCCGGTTCGCGGGTGCCCAGAAGGTTCAGGTTGGGGCCGTTGATCACAAGGATGGTGCCGCGACCGGTTTCGGTGGCAGGAGTGGCTTCAGTCATGGCTCCCAATCTATAGCGGTGCAGGAGCGTCCGGGAATTGCGCCCACAAGGTGAGCGGGGGTGCCCCAAAAACAGTCACGATGTGAGAGAGCGTTGGTTACTTACGGGTGCACTGACCGGCCGAGACGGGGCTGCTGAGGCCGGGCGCCTGCGCTGCTACCGGTTCCAGGTCCTCCATGGTGAGCGCGAATCCCAGGGCAGCGTCAGTGGTGGTCTTGGCGAAGATCAGCCCGGCCACCTGTCCCTGCATGGTCAGCAACGGGCCACCGGAGTTGCCTGGCTGAACATCGCCCGCCAGCCTGTAAACCTGTGCGGGCGAGGGATTGTTGCCGTAAATGTCCGGAACCAGAATGGTGGAAATACCTTGAACAGTGGCCGGCTTGGATTGGAAGGGCCCGCCGTGCGGGTACCCCGCAAAAGCGGCGGGGCTGCCTGCAGCGAGGTCGGCGCTCAACGGGAGCGGGCTGGACTGCAAGCCATCCACGGCCAGAACGGCGATGTCCCGCTGGGAGTCGAAGTACACCACCCGGCCCGGCAACGCGCCGCCGTCGGGAACTTCCACCACCGGCTGCGACACGCCAGCCACAACGTGCGCATTGGTGACGACGCGCCCGGGCGAGACAACAAATCCGGAACCTGTCTGGTTCTGCCCGCATTCGAAGGCGGTGCCGGCGATCTTCAGGACGGAATCTGCGGCCTGGTTCAGGGCGGGAGTGTCTGTTGACTCGTTGGGAACGGGCACCGGCGTGACGGGGCCGATTCCCTCGATGAGCTTGGGTATGCCATCGCCGATCACCGTGGAGCGCAGCTGGGCCATGGTGCTCTTGACAGGCGTAGGAGTCAGGTTGTCGATGTAGCGGATGACGCGGGACTCGGCCAACTGCTGCGAAACGAACGGCACACCCAGCGAACTGATGCTGAACGCCAGCATGGACATCACCAATGCGGCCACCACCACGCTCACCACGCCGCCGATCAGCCGGTCCACGGCATGCAGCGGCTTGATCCGCACGGCGTGGCGGACTTTTCGCCCGATCATGGTGCCCAATCCATGCCCCAGAGCAATAAGCACGACGGCGGCGCCCACCGTGGCGGTCAGCCTCCAGCCGCTGTCGGTCACCCAACCGCTGACGAGCGGAACTGCCATGAACGCGGCAATGGCGCCAATGACGAATCCCGCGATTCCACCAAGTGTGACCATGAAGCCATTGCGGAGGCCATAGATCAGGTAGGACAGGAGCATCAAAATCAATGCCAAATCCAATATCGTCAAGCCAAACACCAATGCTCCTCATAGCCGGGTAGCGCCAATTCTAGATGTCCACCCTGACAGCAAACCGTTAGTCCGGTCACGGTAAGGAGCCGTTTACACCCTTATGAGAGGCTTCAGAGTGGACCGGATGCCCCGAAAACCGCGCCATTTCAGCGTTTCACGTGCCAAGTACGTCACAGAAGCTTAAAAATTCTGAAACAATGGCCTGAGCGCCACGACCGAAACTTATATTCAGGAGATTTCATGGACATCGAGGTATTGCGCCGCGCACCCCTCTTCGCCACCCTTGACGACGACGCATTCCGCTTGCTGACGGACGAACTCACCGAGGTGGACCTTTCACGTGGAGCTTCGGTGTTCCGCGAAGGTGACCAGGGTGACCAGCTCTACTTCATCGTTTCCGGCAAGGTAAAGCTCGGACGCACGTCCCCCGACGGCCGCGAGTCGCTCTTGGCCATTCTTGGCCCGGGTGAGCTCTTCGGCGAAATGGCGTTGTTCGATCCCAGCCCGCGTACCGCTACGGCCACCGCCGTTTCGGAAACCCGCCTGGCCGGGCTCAAGAACGAAAGCCTCAACGCGCTGCTCCGCACGCGCCCCGAGGTTTCCGCGCAGCTGCTGCAGGCTTTGGCCCGCCGTCTTCGCCGGACCAACGACTCCCTCTCCGACCTCGTCTTCTCGGACGTCCCGGGTCGTGTTGCCAAGGCCCTCCTGGACCTGGCAGACCGCTTCGGCCGCCCGGCTACCGACGGCGTCTTGGTTGCCCACGAGCTCACCCAGGAAGAACTGGCCCAACTGGTGGGCGCTTCCCGCGAAACCGTGAACAAGGCACTGGCCGAGTTCGTCCAGCGCGGATGGCTCCGCCTTGAGGCCCGCGCTGTGGTGATCCTGGACATGCAGCGCCTTCGCCAGCGCTCACGCTAAACAGCTACGTAAAAGCCGCCCCGGTGTTCGCCGGGGCGGCTTTTTTGTTGGACGTGAGCGAGGGTTGGGCTCAAGCCCGAGGGATGTGAGCGGGGGTCAGAAGGCTGTGAACCGCAGCAGGATGGCGTGCTCCGGGTTCAGGACCGGCATGGGCAGGCCTACCTCGCCCAGGAACCGGCCCGTCGCTTCGGCTCCGGTTGCCAACCATGGCGCCGGCTTTGCTTCGATGAAGGTGTGTCCATAATCCGCGTCCCCGGCTGCAGGGAAGATCGCTTCCACCCGGTACGAACGTTCGGGATCCAGCCCTGGAACCGCCACCCGGCCTACCTGTTCAGCGGGCCCCGTCCGCGTCTTGACCACAGCGAAAAGTGCCGCCGTGGCACCAACCGGGATGCCGCCGTCGGGCCCCTCAGCGTCAGCAACCACGCCGTGCACCATCAGCGACTCGTCCGGCACGTCGGCGCGCACCATGCGTCCACTGTGGATGAGTCCGCGGTGTTCCTTGTACAAAGCGATAAAGCGCTTGAGTTCCTGGCGCTCCTCTCCGGTGACGGAGCGGACGTCCCACTCCATGCCGAAGTGACCGAACAGGGCCGTGATGGCGCGGAACGAGAGGTCGTGCGTCCGCCCGGTGGTGTGCGATGTTGTTGGCCCAACATGCCCGCCCACCAACTCCGGCGGAACCACCATGCCGGTCCAGCGTTGGATGGTTTGCCGCTCCAAGGCGTCGTTGCAGTCCGAAGCCCAGATGCGGTCGGTGCGCTCCAGGATGCCGAGGTCCACACGCGCGCCGCCGGAGGAACAGCTTTCGATCTCGACACCAGGATGAGAGGAACGAAGGGCGTCAAACAGCCGGTACGCCGCCAGGGTTTGCTCATGCACGGAAGCCCGCCCCGCATGCCCGTGCTCCAGAAGGTCGCGGTTCTGATCCCACTTGAGGTAGCTGATGTTGTTCTCACGCAGCAGGGTGTCCATGCGGTCGAAGATGTACTGCCAAGCGTCCGGATTCACCAGATCGATCACGTGCTGCTGCCGCCAGGCGAGCGGCAGGCGGCCACCGTCCTTGTGGGATGCGGCGGAGGGCCCCACGATCCACTCCGGGTGTGCCCTGGCGATGTCGGAATCCATATTGACCATTTCCGGCTCAACCCAGAGCCCGAACTCCATGCCGCGGCTGGTGACGGCATCAATCAACGGCGTCAGCCCGTCAGGCCAGACGGTCTCATCCACGTACCAGTCGCCCAAACCGGCGTGGTCGTCGCGGCGCCCGCGGAACCAGCCGTCGTCGAGCACAAAACGCTCGACGCCCAGGTCCGCAGCGGACTCGGCCAGTTCCATCAGCGTCTCCAGATTGTGGTCGAAGTACACCGCTTCCCAGGTGTTGAGGACCACTGGGCGGGCCTTTCCGGAAACTGCCCCCACGTGGTGCGGGCGAGCACGGAACCATGCGTAGAAGACCTCGGAAATTCCGTCCAACCCACGGTCTGAGTACGCGGCGAACAGGGAAGGGGTGGTGTAGCTTTCGCCGGGCTGCAGGACTACTTCGGCCGGCCCCAGGAGTTCGGAACCGCCGATCATGGTTCGCCCGTCCGCAACGTTGTCCGCAAACTGTTCGTGATTCCCGCTCCAGGCCAGATGCGTTGCCCACACTTTGCCGTGCCGGTTCCCGAAGCCCGCAGTTCCTGCGGCCAGCAGCAGCGAGGAATCATGCCCGGTGCGGCCGTGCCGGCCCGTGCGGACCCACGTTCCTTGCTGAATGGCCCGTCGCTGTGGGTGCCGCTCCCGGCACCAGCGGCCGGTCAGGTCCAAAAGTTCGACGGCGTCGCGCGCCACCGGGAGCATCGTGGCCACCTCATCCACCTGGAAAGGCGACGTACCGTGGTTGCTGGCCGTGTGTATCAGTTCGAGAAGCCCGCCCGGGTGCAAGGTGAGGTTGCTGGTGACGGTGATACCGGCGTCGGGATCCGACTGGACAATCACGGCTGTGCCGCCATCCGCCGTCGCACTCGCCACGCGCAGGCGTACCGAGAAATCGAAGCCGGGAACGCCGTCCGTGATGCGGTGGCCGCGGAACCCCGGGCGTCCCTGCCAGGACGACGAGGCCTGCGGGAGGAGCCCGGCGGGGACGTTTGCGTCGATGGAGGACGGCGGGATGGGTTCGTTGAGGATTGCCAGGTCCGGCAACGTATCTCCTATGTCGGCTCCCCAGTGGATGATCTCAGCCTCTCCGCGGTGGGTGGCGATCACCAGGCTGGTACCTGCGGAACGGAGATGGAGCGGGTGCATGTATGAAGTCGCTTTCGGGATCGGGAGGAGGGACGTGATGTGGGGGTGTTGTGGGGCCCGCTCTGCGCGCTTCGTGCGGAAAATAAGGCGCAGAACGGGCCCCACAACGGGTGGGTTTGAACGGGTGGGGCTACTTGAAGAGATTGTTGACCTGGTTGTTGGCTTCGGTCAATGACGATGCAGGCTTCTTGCCGGAGAGCACAGCATCCATGGCAGGCTTCATGATGCCGTCAACCTTGGCAGCATTGTCCGCGATCGGGAAAAGGAACGTCGTGCCGTCCTTCACGTGGGTGGTGAAGGCGGTAACGTCCGTGCCCTTGTCCGCGAAGGCCTTCGCTGCGATCTCGGATGAGCTGGCGATGGCCGGGACGACCACAGCCTTGCTGGCTACGACGTCCTGGCATGCCGTGGAGCCCAGGTATTCAACCCACTTGACGCTGGCTCCGGGGTTCTTGGTGCCGGCCCAGATGGAGTCGGCCAAGCCGTTGAACATGGAAGCGCGCTTGCCGTCAGGGCCCTTGGGTGTGGGGGCGAAGGCTGTTTCGATCCCCTTGTAGGTCTTGTACTGGCCGATCAGCCAATCCCCGTTGGTGTTGATGGCAGACTTACCAGCTCCGAAGCTGTCCGGCATGCTGGCGCCGACAGTGGTCTCCAGTTTGGGCATGTAGCCCTTGTCCACCAGTCCGGCCCACCAGGCAATGGTTTCCTGAAAGCGGGGGTCGTCGTAGTTGAACTTGCTGCCCCACGGGTTCTTGTCCGTCGCGGTCCAGCCGGTGGTTGCTGTCAGGAAGCTCCACTCAGTCTGGCCCTGTCCCGAACCGCTGCCCGTCAGGCCCAGTCCGTAGGTGGCCACGTTGTTCTTATCAAAGCCTGCTTCGTCCCCGCGCTTGCCGTTCTTGTCCACGGTCAGGTGCGCGATGGTCTTCTCGTAACTGCCGCCATCCTTGGGGTTCCAGTCCAGGTTGGCCATCTGATCTGCACTGATTCCGGCAGCGTCTGTCATGGCCTTGTTATAGAACAGGCCCACGGTGTCCCAGTCCTTCGGGAGGCCGTAGCGTTTGCCGTCCTGACCCACCCAGAGCTCGGGGAGGCCCTTGGTGTAGGCATCCAGCTTGATTCCGTCCTTCTCCACAGCCTCGTCCAGGGAGAGCAACTGCTTCTTTGCTGCGTACTCCGGGTACTTGGACAAGTGGTTAGTGAACACATCCGGCGCAGTACCGGCCACGAAGCCGTTGGTCAGCGTGGTCCAGTAGTCGTCCCAGCCGCGCTGGGTGATCTTGACCTTGATGTCCGGGTTGGCCTTGGTGAAATCATCCGCGCATTGCTGATAGGCGGGGAGCTGGTTGGCGTCCCAGAGCCAGTAGTTGATTTCACCTTTGGCCTCCGTGGAGGTGGGAGAGGAGCCTCCGCAGGCGGACAGGGTCAAGGCGATGGCGGCGGCAGCAGCGGCGACGCCGAGGGTTTTCTTCATAGCGAACCTTTCGGGGTTTCTTTCACAGGGTGTTTTCACAGCGGGGTTATTTGATTCCGGAGAATCCGATGGAGTTGACTACCTTCTTGCCGAAGGCGATGAAGAGCAGGAAGATCGGCAAAGCTGCCACGAGGGTTCCGGCCATGAGTCCGGACCAGTCGAGTGCGCCTTGCGGGGACTGCGACTTGAAGACGCTCAGGCCCACGGTGAGCACCCGGACGCTCTCGTCCTGCCCCACCAGCAGCGGCCAGAAGTATTCGTTCCATTGACCGATGAAGGTCAGCAGCGCCAGGGTGGCGATGGGGGCGGCGGCGTTGGGAAGCACTATCTGGAAGAAGATGCGCAGGTGCTTGGCGCCGTCGAGCATTGCCGCTTCCTCAACCTCGCGGGACATGCTGAGGAAGAACTGGCGCAGGAAGAAGATGGCGAACGGGGTCATGAACAGGAACGGCAGGGACATGCCGGCCATGGTGTTGAGCAGCCCGAGGTTCTTGATCATGAGGAAGTTGGGCAGTGCCGTGAAGATCGGCGGGACCATCATGGTGGTCAGGAAGACTGCGAACACTTTGTTCCGGCCGGGCCAGCGCAACCGGGCGAAGGCGTAGGCTGCCATGGCGCTGAAGAACACCTGGCCGGCGGTGGTGATGGTGGCGAAGATGACGGAGTTCCGGAGGTACAGCCAGAAGTTGATGGCGGCGCCGGAACCTCCGTCGGCGATGGCCTCCTCGGTGGTTTGCAGCCCGAGGACGCGTTTGAAGGCGCCCCAGCTGAAGTCGGCCGGCAGCAGGTTTCCGGCGTTGGAGGCCAGCGCACTGTTGCTGGACAGCGCCGTCCGCAGCATCCACAGGAACGGGGCAATGGTCACGGCGAGGGCGACGGCGACCAGCGCCCAGGCGCCGATGCGTCGCCAGTTGAGCGGCTTCTTGCGGTCGTTTCGAGGCAGGGTTGAAGTAGTCATGGCGGTTCCTTAGTCCTTGTCCGGCCTAGTCCAGGTCCGATTCGTTGCCCTTGAGGAACTTCATTTGCACGAAGGCCACCAGGGCGAGAATGACGAACAGGATCACGGACAGGGCGGAGGCGTAGCCGAAGTCGGACTCGCCGAAGGCTTTTTGGTAGATGTACATCTGGATCACGCGGGAGGCGTTGACGGGTCCACCGTTGGTGGTCACGGCTACGGTGTCGAAGACCTGGAAGGAACCGATGACGGTGACCACCAGGACCAGTACCAAGACGGGGCGGAGCAGCGGCATGGTGACGCTCCAGAACGTCCGCGCGGGGGACGCGCCGTCGAGGTTTGCTACCTCGTAGAGGTGGTTGGGGATGGATTGCAGGCCAGCGAAGATGAGAAGGGCCGTGTAGCCCATGTGCCGCCAGACGTTCACGAAGGCGATGGTGGGGATGGCCCACTGTTCGCTGCCGAAGAAGGCGACGCGGGGGAGCCCCACCCAGCTCATGACCTCGTTGACGATGCCCAGCTGGTAGTCGAGCATCCAGAACCAGAGCAATGCGACGATGACGTTGGCCACCAGGAACGGCAGCAGGAGTGCGCCTCGAACGAAAGTGGACTTTGCCACCCGGTGCATCAGCAGCGCCAGCCCCAAAGCAATGACTGTTTGGAAGCCGATGTTCAGGCCCACGTACTGGAGCGTGACGCCCATGGCGTTCCAGAAGAGTTCGTCGGCAAAGATGGCTGTGTAGTTATCCACGCCGATCCACGTTGGCTCGCCCAGGATGCTGTACTCGGTGAAGCTGAGGTAGATGCCGCGGATGGTGGGGATCAGAAAGAACGCAACGAAGCCGATGACGGCCGGGAAGATGAAGAAGAGGGCGATTCTGAGATCACCGAGGCGGCTGGTCATGCTCCGTTTGGCGGGCTGTGGCTTGCGTCCGTTATGGCTCCCGGAACGCCCCGAGGCATTGCCTGGTTGCTTGGTTAGCGTGGTCATCGTCGACCCTTTCCTGACTGTGATGGGGGTAACAACTGGGAGTGAATCTACACGAGTAGATTTGATGAGCACAAGCGCTGTGGCCCTTTTTTGATGAAAAATGTTCAATTTTGTTGCTTTTGTTGACTCGAGTAGATTCCGATGCGAAACTCAACAGGACAGTCACATGAGGACACAGCGGAGGCTGCTTCGGCAGTCCCAGGGAAGGTAAACAATGACGTTTTCGATCGGGGTTGTGGGTGCCGGGCAGTTCGGCAGCCAGTTCGCCCACCTGTTCAAGCTCCACCCGGGCGTCAGCGCGGTTTATGCGATAGATGAACTCCCTGAGCGGGCCGCTGCGGCACAGGAACGCTGGGGCCTGGACGGCGTCATGGGCAGCTTTGAAGAGTTGCTGGACTCCGACGTCGACGCTGTGGCCATCTTCACGCAGCGCTGGACTCACGGACCACTGGTGGAGCGTGCCCTGCGGGCTGGAAAGCACGTCTACTCAGCGGTGCCCATGGCCATATCCGAAGAAGAAATTGAACGGATCATCGAGGCCGTGCGCGAGACCAAACTGGTTTACGCCATGGGTGAGACCAGCTATTACAACCCCGCCACGGTCTTCGCCCGGCAACAACATGCGGCAGGCAAGTTCGGCCGCATCTTCTACACAGAGGGCGACTACGTCCATGACATGGACCTCGGGTTCTACGAGGCGTATCAGTACAGCGGCGGAGACCGGTGGAAGGAAACCGCCAGTTACCCGCCCATGCTCTACCCCACCCACGCCATAGGCGGCGTCCTCGGCGCCGTCCCCGGCCATGCGGTCAGCGTCAGCTGCATCGGTGTGAAGGACCAACGGGGCGACGGCGTCTTCGACAAAGACGTCAGCATGTTCGCCAATGACTTCTCCAACGCCACGGCGCTGTTCGAAATGAACGACGGCGGCGCGATGCGCACCAACGAGATGCGCCGCGTAGGGTACCCCTCCCATATCCGCGAGTCCCGCTTCCGTTTCTTCGGCACCGACGCCAGCTTTGAGCAACTAGCCACCACCACCGTGTGGCAGGACAAGTCCACCGTGGAAGACGTGTCCCAGCAGGTGGAAACCAAGCCCACCATGTCCCTGGATGACCCGTCCCTGGCAGACGTGGCGCCGGAGCTGCGGGATGCCTTCATCTCCGGGCTGGCTCCGGTCCACGACCAGTCCAGGCTTCCCCAGGAATTCCTCGGAGCGCCCAACGGGCATGAAGGAAGCCACCAATTCCTGGTGGATGACTTCGTCACCGCCGTGAACAACCGCAGCCTTCCTCCCGTTAATGCCTGGGTTGCGGCCCGGTTCACGTTGCCGGGAATCGTAGCCCATGAGTCCGCGCTCCGTGGCGGGGAGCGCCTTCCCATCCGCGACTTCGGTGATGCTCCCGTGGAGTAGCTAGCATTTACCTCATGACAACTTCGGCGGTACAAACCTCGCGCGGCCCGGTTACACGCAAAGACGTGGCCCGGTACGCCGGGGTGAGTACCGCCGTCGTGAGTTATGTGGTGAACGGTGGGCCCAAGAACGTGGCCCCGGCAACGGAAGCCAAGGTTCGGGAGGCTATCCGTGTCCTCGGATACCGGCCCAACGCCGCCGCCCGTGCCCTCAAACTGGGGTCCAGCGAAACCATTGGTGTGGTGGTGCCGGACAACACCAATCCGTTCTTCACGCAGCTGGCCCACGCTGTGGAAGATGCTGCCGCGGAGCTTGGCTTTGGCATGGTGCTCACCAACTCGGACGGCAGCCTGACCCGCGAACGCAAGAACATCCGCACCTTGGCCGCCCGGCAGGTGGACGGGGTGTTCCTGGCCAGCTGTGTGTTCGATCCCGATGTCACGGAACTCGAAGCCTCCGAGATCCCGTCCGTTTTGTTGAATAACGCGGGCTCACCGCCGGGAATCAACAGCGTGGGTGTTGATCTGGAGGCCGGTGCCCGTGCCGCCGTGGAGCATCTGATCGGCCACGGCCATACGAACATTGGCTTGGCGATCGGCACCAATACCGGGAACCAGCTGGACGGGCGCGAGGTAGGCTGGCTGGCCACTTTGCGTGACGCCGGACTGCCGGACGGGCCCATGCTTCACGGTCCCTTCAGCCGCCCGGGCGGGTACGAGGTAGGCAAGCGCTTCCTCTCCATGGCCAACCGCCCCACAGCGATCTTCGCCAGCAATGACATGCAAGCCATTGGCATCCTCCGGGCGCTTCATGAGGCAGGAGTCAGGGTGCCCGAGGACCTGGCGTTGGTGTCCTTCGACGGCTCCCTGGACTCCGAATACAGCTGGCCTGCGCTGACCACCGTTGCGCAGCCCGTCAAGGCCATGGCCGAAGCCGCGGTGCAGGCACTGGTGGGGAAGGGCCGCGGCGATGAACTGCAACATCAGATCCTCTCCACCGAACTGATCATCCGGCAGTCCTGCGGCTGCAAATAGCCCGGGGATGACGACGGCGGCGGCCGGGTTACGAATCCATACCCGCGTAGCGCTCGGGGCGGGCCAGCACCTGGCTGATCTGCGCCGTTCCCGCGGCAACAGCCAGCCGGACCAGCAGGAAGCCGGCGGCGAACACCCCGCCGATGGTCAGGAACACCACGGGTTGGGTCAGCAGTACGGCACCCGTGAGCGGCAGGACCAGAGCAGCCGCGGCAGCTGCGGATATGCCGGCAACCAGGAACAGTGGCGACATCACGGCTTTGACCCTCGCCGCCACCATGAGCTTTTGCGGCATTCCAACGCGGTCCAGTGCCACCAGGGTTGAAGCCCGGTCCAGCACCGCAGCTGCTTGGTTCACGCCCGCAGAGCAGGCGACCATCAGGAACGAGCCCAACAGGGTGATCATCACACCGGTGTTGATGTCGCGGACAAGCAGCGTAGTTTCAGCGTCGCCGCCGGTTCCCATGGTGTCCGCCACCGCCATGCCGACGCCCACGAACACGCCCACAAAACTGGTCATCGCGACGCCCCCAACTTGCCGCCACGATTCTTTGGGGCTCTCCAGCACTGTCCGCGCGGCCAGCAGTTGCTCAGGCTTCTTGGCGTGCTTGAGCTGCGAGGACGCCCGCAGTCGCAGTATCCACGGACCCATGAGGTTCAACGCCAGCAAAGCCAGGCCGAAGCAACCGCCCATCACCGCGATGATCACAATGAACGTGCCGAAGCTGCTGAGCATCCCCATCGCCACCACTCCAATAACCACCACCACAGCTGCGATGAGTCCGCGAACCCAGTGCGCGCCGTCGGCCGTTTGCCGGGTCCGGACGCCCAACGGCGTCACCACAACTTTCCGCAGCCCCAGCGCGGCACTGGCCGCTGCAAGCACGCAGACTGCCAGCACGCATCCGAGGATGGACGGCACCGACAACCACGCATGGCTTCCGATTGCTTGTCCGCGGAACTGGATCAGACCCAGGAACGGGGCCACACAGGCGTACAGCCCGGCGCCTGCCACAGCTCCCACGGCCGCGAGGACGGTTGACTCTATGACGGTCATCCAGACCACCGTGGCGCTGTTGGCGCCCAGCAACCGCAAGGACGCCAAACGGTCATCACGACGGCGGGCGGCGAGTCGGGCGGCCGAGGCACCGAGCGTCAGCAAAGGGATGATGAGCAGCACCATGGCCACCACGGCCAAGGCCTGGTAGGTGCCCGCGATGTCGTCGGACCAGGACCAGAAAACCTGAGAACCACCGGCAACGGTGAGCAGCAGGGCCGTAACCGTCCCGAAGGCGAGGATAGGTAACCCGGCGTCGCGAAGACCGGCTTCCCGGAAGCTGCTCCCGTTGCTTCGTGCCAGGTAGGGGGTGAGGCGCAGGGCCATGGAGAGACTAGACATTGAAGGCGCCCTTGAAGTTGGTGGTGGCCGGCTCTGTGGCGGGCGCAGCTGGCGCGGCCGGGCCGGGAGCCGGAACTGTGCCGCTGTCAGCCACGATCCGGCCGTCGCGCAACTCAACAACGCGCTCGCACCGGGCAGCAACGTTGGGATCGTGCGTGACCACCAAAAGTGTCCGGCCGTTCGCGGCCACAGAGTGCAGGAGCACATCCAGGACTTCGTTGGAGGTGGCCGAATCCAAAGCGCCGGTGGGCTCGTCAGCGAAGACAACCCGGGCCCCGGTGACTTGGGCGCGGGCGATGGCTACGCGCTGAACCTGTCCGCCGGAGAGCTCGCCCAAGCGGCGTTGTTCCATTCCGGCCAAGCCGAGGGCAGCCAGCCACTCAGCGGCCCTGGCCTCCGAAGTAGTGCGGTCCGTGCCGTTGAGCATGAGAGCCAGGGCCACGTTCTCCAAGGCAGTGAGCTCCGGAAGCAGCATGCCCTGTTGGAAGACAAAACCGAACTCCTCGCGCCGCAGCCGGGACAGCGCAGCATCTCCCAAGGTGTCCAGCCGCAGCGGCGAAGAGGGCGTGTTCAAGGTGATGGCGCCGGCGTCGGGCCTCAAAATTCCGGCGAGGCAGTGCAAAAGGGTGGTCTTACCGGAACCTGATGGGCCGATGATCGCAATGGACTGGCCGGCATTCGCTGTGAAGTCGACGTGGTCAAGGGCGATGCTGCCGGGGTAGTGCTTGGTGAGCTGCTGGGCCTGGAGGATGGCGTTCATATACCCAGCATCCCCAAACGTCCCCTGCCGCGGCATCAGTCCCGTGGCTGAACTCTGCGGGCCGGGCTCCACCCGGGGTATGAGACCCAAGTAGGTAGCAGATGAGGTCGTTCTGAGCTCTGGGAACGACCTGATCTGCTACTTAGTTGGGTTAGGCCTCGGCAATCCGCAGCTTGGCCACGTTCTCGGCCAGCACGCGACGGGCGTCCTCGCCAAGGAGCGAGTCCGTGATGAGTTCGTCAGCTTCTTCCAGCCTGGCGATCGAGGCGATGCCCACCACGCCCCACTTGCTGTGGTCGGCCAGGATCACTGTGCTCCGGGCGGACGTCATGAAAGCGCGGTTGGTTTCGGCTTCCAGCAGGTTAGGGGTGGTGAACCCGGCGTGGGCATCCATGCCATGGACCCCCAGGAACAGGACGTCCAGGTGGAGCTGCTTCAGGGAGGACGTGGCGATGGGGCCCACCAGTGCGTCCGACGGTGTCCGCTCGCCGCCGATCAGAATCACAGTGGACCCGAAGCGGGCCGGGCCGGAAGAGGAACCGTGATGGAACAGGTCTGCAATGCGCACCGAGTTGGTGACCACGGTGATGCGCGGCCCGTTGACGAGTTCCTTCGCCAGGGCCCAGGTGGTGGTGCCGGCACCGAGCCCGATCGCCATGCCTTCCTGGACCAGGGACGCGGCTTCCACCGCGATGGCGTGCTTCTCCGCGGGCAGCTGTGTCGATTTGAGTTCGAAACCGGGCTCGTGGGTGCTCGCATCGCCGGGAATCTTGGCTCCGCCGTGAATGCGCTCAACGCGGCCGGCTTCCTCGAGCGCTTCGATATCGCGGCGCACGGTCATGGGCGAGACTCCCAGCAGTTGCGCGAGGTCCGAGACCCGCACCACGCGTTCGCGCTGGACGGCGTCGATGATGGCGGAGTGGCGTGCTGCCTGAAGCATCAGGGCCTTTCTGGGGAACCTCGTCAAACATGGGGCTGAGTCTGGCTCCAGTCTAGGGCTGGAGGCTTCCGGAGCGCGGCAGGCCAAGCGCTGCGGCGTCACCCGTGCGTCACTCCTGCGTCACGTGGGTGCCACGCAACTGCCGGGAACGCGCGACGGCGCCGCTCGCCTCGGGAGGTGAGCGGCGCCGTCGGGAAGTGCTTACTTGCGGAGGGAATCCGCGATCTGCTGCATGATGCCGGGGTCGGCCAGGGTGGTGGCGTCGCCGGTGTCGCGGCCCTCGGCGATGTCCTTGAGGAGGCGTCGGACGATCTTTCCGGAGCGCGTCTTGGGAAGTTCCGGCACGATCAGGAGCTGCTTGGGTTTGGCGATCGGGCCGATTTCTTTACCCACGTGGTTGCGCAGTTCCAGGACGGTTTCGTCGCCGTTGTTCACGGCGTCGCCGCGGAGGATTACGAAGGCGACGATCGCCTGGCCGGTGGTGTCGTCTGCGGCGCCCACCACCGCGGCTTCAGCGACGGACGGGTGGCTGACGAGGGCGGATTCGATCTCCGTGGTGGACAGGCGGTGTCCGGAGACGTTCATGACGTCGTCCACGCGGCCCAGGAGCCAGACGTCGCCGTCCTCGTCCTTCTTGGCGCCGTCGCCGGCAAAGTACATGGCCTCGAAGCGGGACCAGTAGGTGTCCTTGAAGCGTTCCGGGTCGCCCCAGATGCCACGAAGCATGGAAGGCCACGGTTCGCGGACCACCAGGTAGCCGCCTTCGCCGTTGGCCACGGATTCACCGTTTTCGTCCACCACGTCCACGGCGATGCCGGGGAGCGGGACCTGGGCGGAGCCGGGCTTGGTGGCGGTGACGCCCGGCAGCGGTGCGATCATCTGGGCGCCGGTTTCGGTCTGCCACCAGGTGTCCACGATCGGTGCCGGGTTGTCCTTCTTTTCACCGTTCTTGCCGGCATTGGCGCCGATGACGTCGCGGTACCACATCCACGCTTCGGGGTTGATGGATTCGCCCACGGAGCCGAGCACGCGGATGGAGGAGAGATCGTACTTGTCCGGGATGTCCCGGCCCCACTTCATGAACGTGCGGATCGCGGTGGGCGCGGTGTACAGGATGGAGACCTTGTACTTCTCCACGATTTCCCACCAACGGCCCTGGTGCGGGGAATCCGGGGTGCCTTCGTACATGACCTGGGTGGCGCCGTTGATGAGCGGCGCGTAGGTGACGTAGGAGTGGCCGGTGACCCATCCGACGTCGGCGGTGCACCAGTACACGTCCGTTTCCGGGTGGAGGTCGAACACGGCCTTGTGCGTGTACGCGCCCTGGGTGAGGTAGCCGCCGGTGGTGTGCAGGATGCCCTTGGGCTTGCCGGTGGTGCCTGAGGTGTAGAGGATGAACAGCGGGTGTTCGGAGTCATGCCCGACGGCGGTGTGCTGGGTATCTGCCTTGTCTACCGTGTCGCTCCACCAGAGGTCGCGGCCTTCCACCCAGTTGACGTCCTCGCCGTTGCGCTTGACCACCACAACGTTCTGAACGGTGTGGCCTTCTTTGGAGAGGGCTTCGTCCACGGCCGGCTTCAGTGCGCTGGGCTTGCCGCGGCGGTATGTGCCGTCCGCGGTGACCACGAGCTTGGCTTCGGCGTCCTCGATCCGGGAACGCAGCGCGTCCGCGGAGAAGCCGCCGAACACCACGGAGTGCACGGCGCCGATCCTGGCGCAGGCAAGGAGCGTGATGACGGCCTCAGGGATCATGGGCAGGTACACGGCCACACGGTCGCCCTTGGCAACACCGAGGGACTCGAATGCATTGGCGGCCTTCTTGACCTCTTCGGTCAGCTCCGCGTACGTGTAGGTGCGGGTGTCCCCGGGCTCGCCCTCGAAGTAGATGGCAACGCGATCGCCCAGACCGTTTTCAACATGGCGGTCCAGCGCGTTGTACGCAGCGTTGACCTCGCCGCCCACGAACCACTTGGCGAACGGCGGGTTGGACCAATCAAGGGCTTCGGTGAAGTCCTTGTCCCAGGTCAGCAGTTCACGGGCCTGCTTGGCCCAGAATGCGGGACGGTCCGATTCTGCCTCTCGATAGGCGTCCGCGCTGGTCACGGCGTTTGCGGCGAATTCTGCAGAGGGCGCGAACTTGCGGTTCTCGTGGAGGAGGTTTTCAAGCGCCTCGACGTGTGGGGCCGGACCGTTCTGAGCCGTTGAAGCTGCAGCGGTGGCCGTGGATCCGGTGGTGTCCTGGGACATGGTGAACCTCATCATTCATCGATCTTTGCTGCGCGGATCCTGAGGTGAGGTCCCCGCCCGGGCCGTCATCGGCGTCGAGCGCGTTCCTCTGGATCCGCAGAGTGCTGTCCGGCATCAACACTATCGCTTAGCGAAGTGCTACGTGTGCGTCGTCACAAACGCGGCCGTGAGCGGCGCGGATTTAGCGACGAATGGCGGCTTGGGTGGTGGGGAACCGTTTACATGACGCACGACGGCGGCACCGGGCTCCCGCTGCCGGCGGGGTAACTGGTGACCGCATTCTGTAAGGAACCTTGGAGTTTGCTGTGGGCGAAGCTGTATGGCCGTTTTCAGCTAGAACCCTGTCAGTGGGGTGACATAGGCTGAAGAAGTCTTGGGACGCACTTCTGGCGTGTCCGGTTCTCGGCGGAAATTCCGCGGAGGTCGCCGGGCCGGACTGTCCAAGGCGCCGCCGTACGAAGGAGAAATACATGAACCAGCTGAGCCCAGGCCCGCACGACTCACACCCGATCGGACCGGACACCGCGGCTGGAACGGCCACCGCTGGAGGTGGCAATGCTGCTGGTGGCACCGCTGCAGGTGGCAACGCTGCTCCCCTCAAAAAGGACGCAGGAGTTAAGGACAACGCTGCTCAGAACGACGCTCCCAAGAATGACGCCGCCAAATATGACGCCGTCGCCGGGCCGTTCACTATCCGGGACCTGACTGTTTTCGGTTCCACGCTCCTGATGTTCGTAGCGTCGCTCCTGCCCATGTTCGGGGAGCGCTACAACCTCTGGAACCTGGGCAACCTGTTCTTCCTGCTGCTGGGCATCATCCTGCCGCTGGTTGTGGTGGCACTCTTCGTTGCGCGCAGGTTGCAGCCGGGAACCATCGTCCGTATTGGCTCGCTGTCCGTTGACCAATTCGCGTCAGTGACCGCCTCGTTTGCATTCCCCTTGTTCTTCCTGACCATCGCCAACTCGTTCAACGGCGGCGTACTCCTGGGGCTGATTGGCTCTGCAGGCCTGCTGGCCGCGACGGTCCTGGCCCCGCATCTCCCGTGGCTCTCCGCCGACTTCAAGGGCCGCGCCGAAACGCCGGCGCACGTTGTTGCCCGCGAGGCCGCAGTGCCCAGCCGCAAACCGGCTGCTCCCAAGGCACCGAAAGCGCCCAACACCCCCAAGCCGTCCGATGCCGCAGGTTCAAGCACCGGATTCCAGAGTTCAACTCCCAGATTCAGTTCAACCCCCGGAGTCCAGGGACCGGCGCCCGGTTACCAGGCTCCCGTTCCCCACGTTCCCGCTTCGCATGTTCCCGCTTCGCATGTTCCCGCTTCGCATGTTCCAGGTACAGCGGCTGCAGCAGCTTCAACTGGTGTCGGTGCGGGCGCTGCTGGTGCCGCCACGGGCGCCAGCCCCTTCGCTCCGCCGGCCAGTTACGGAACCACGCCTTCGCCGGCAACTGAAGCCTCCGCTGTCGTGCATTCAGCGGACGCCAAACCCGGGGACGGTACCGGCCCTGCAAGTAGTGGCCCCGCGACCGGTGGAACTGCTGCTACTGGCCCCGCTACTGGCGCCTCGCCCGCTACGTCTTCGCCTGAGAAGACCGAACCCGCTGGCGAGCCCGGTGCAAAGGAAACCCACCTGTCCACTGCGGGTTCAGCGGCCGCGCCTGCCACCACACAGCACGCTACAAACCAGCACCCGACGCAGCCCGCTACAACCCAGCACGCCGCTCAGCAGACGTCCCAACCAGCGGCCCAGCAGCCGTGGGCTGCCACCATGGCAACGCCCATAGTCTCCGGGGACACGCGCAGGGTGAGCGAATCCATTGGCGCTACCGTGGACCCGGCCAGCCGACCCGAAGAGTCCGATTCGCCTCAGTACGAGGCTTTCTGGTTCGCCGTCGGCCAGCCACGGACTGCGTACGACGAACACTCAGGCACCCCGGCCTTCACCATCGAGCCCGGTGGATGGGTTCTGGCGCTGGAGGACCGCGGCCATGAATTCCTGGTCCAGGACACCGACGGCAAAGTTGGGGTCCTCCGGGAACTCAGCAACATCGAACGCGGCTAAGCAGGGACCCCGTGGCCATCGCTGAAGCTGGTTCGCTGCTCGCGCTCAAACGCCGGGCACGAAAGATCAACAGGGTTCTCGCTGACAAGTATCCCTACGCGCATGCGGAGCTGGATTTCAGGAACCCTTTTGAGCTGGTGGTGGCCACGGTCCTCTCCGCCCAAACCACTGATGTGCTGGTCAACCAGGTCACCAAGATCCTGTTTGCCCGTTACCCGGACGCCCGCGCCATGGCTGAGGCGGATCCCGTCGAGCTGGAGACAATACTTCAGCCCACGGGCTTCTTCCGGGCCAAAGCGCGGAACGTTCTGGCGCTGAGCACGCGGCTGGTGGACGAGTACGACGGCGTGGTCCCCGGTCGCCTTGAAGATCTGGTGACGCTCCCGGGCGTCGGGCGCAAGACCGCAAACGTGGTTTTGGGCAATGCCTTCGGTGTTCCCGGGATCACGGTGGATACCCACTTCGGCAGGCTGGCCCGCCGCTTTGGCTGGACGGCCTCGGACGATCCTGTGAAGATCGAGTTCGACGTCGCCGAATTGTTTGAACCGCGCGACTGGACCATGCTTTCGCACCGAGTGGTATTTCACGGACGCAGGGTCTGCCATTCCAGGAAGCCGGCCTGTGGCGCCTGCCCGGTGGCAAGCCTCTGCCCGAGCTACGGCGAGGGCGAAACGGATCCCGTTAAGGCAGCCAAACTGCTGAAGTACGAGCTCGCGCCGGGCAACGAAGCTTTGCTGGAAAAACTCCTGGCCGAGACGCACAGGGCAGCGGAAATACGCATGGAATCGCAAAGGAGGCCCGGGTGACCGCGCTTGAGGAACTGTCAGCGCTGGTCACCCGCTTCGAAGACGGCCAGCAACAGCACTCGGCCCTCTGGGAGAAGCTCCCCGTCACCCCCGAAACCAACCGGGCCGCGGCAGTCCTGATGCTCTTTGGTGTGCTGGACAACGTTCCTGCCGAGTCGGGTCGGCCCATCGCGCCGGCCGATCTTGACGTCCTCTTGCTGGAACGTGCACACACCCTCGATGACCATCCGGGCCAGGTGGCATTCCCGGGTGGCAGCGTGGACCCGGAGGATGAATCCGTGATCGGTGCGGCGCTCCGCGAAGCTGTGGAAGAAACCGGCCTGGACGCCAGCGGTGTCCGGGTTCTCGGTGTCATCCCGGAACTTGGACTCATCCGGAGCAACTTCCGGGTGACACCGGTGCTGGCGTGGTGGGATGCGCCGTCGCCTGTCCGGGTGGTGGATTATGCCGAGTCAGCGCAGGTCTTCAGGGTGCCCGTGCGCGACCTCCTGGACCCGGTCAACCGGGTCACTGCCACCATTTCGCGGTTCGGACGCACGTACACCAGTCCGGGTTTCACCGTAAATGGCGTGCTGGTGTGGGGTTTCACAGGGATGGTCCTGAGCGGCCTCTTCGACGAACTGGGGTGGACCGTTCCTTGGGACAAGGCCAAGCTGCGGGATATTGACCTTTAGGCTGGCTTCTCTTATGCAGCGTTCTGGGCTGTGCTCGATCGGTCCACGATCAGACCTGTTGCGGCGTTTTCCCGTACGGCGTTGATTCCGGCCACCACACCCTCGAGGTGCTTGAACGTGGGTGATTCGGCCACAACAGTTCCATCGGCCGCCGTCAGGCGGAACCGGTAACCGTCTGTGTTGTCCTTGAGAATTTCAAACCTGCCAGCCATCGAATGCTTCCCCCTTGTGATGCTGTTTCAAAAACTATCCACAGAGTGAAACTATCCAGATCCCGGGACGAACTAAAGTTACTTGGCAGTACCGCCAGGAAGCAGGTCATTCCGGCTCATATGGCGAGATATGACTGGATAGTGCCGCACCTTCCCGCTATGGTCCGGCTACTTCGCATTGTCGTACGAATCGACCACGGCCAGGCTCACCGGAAATTCCACCGGGATCCGCCCGAACATGAGTTCCTTCGCCGCGGCGGCAGCTTCTTCGATGGCGCGGATACACGCGTCCACGGCATCAACGGGAGCGTGAATCATCACTTCATCGTGCAGGAAGAAGACGAGTTCACCGCTGGGTGAGCCTTCTGCGCGCAAGGTCCGCAGCCGCCGTCGTAATTCCGCCAACCAGCAGGCCGCCCACTCAGCAGCCGAACCTTGCACCACGAAGTTGCGGGTGAAGCGGCCCCGTGACCGGGCCAGATTATCGGCGCGGCGCTGTTCCTCGGCCGTGGTTGATTGTTGGCTCCGCAGCCAGCCGGCCGATGGTGGAGGGCTGCTTCTACCCAGCCGCGTGGTGACGGTTCGGCCTGCTTCGCCCTCACGTGCTGCTTGCTCCACGAAGCCGACGGCGCGCGGATAGGTACGCGTCAGCTGCGGCATGAGTCTGCCGGACTCGCCCGTGGTGGCGCCGTAGATGGCACCCAGCAGGGCAATTTTCGCTTTGGCGCGGTCGCCACCGAAGCCTTGGGCTGCGATGCCTGCGTAGAGGTCCTTATCCCGTGCTGCTTCTGCCATTTTGGTGTCTTGGGCCAGTGCCACAAGGACCCGCGGCTCCAGTTGAGAGGCGTCGGCAACAATGAGCTTGTGTCCGGGATCCGCATGGACCGCTGCCCGGATATTGCGCGGGATCTGGAGCGCGCCGCCACCTCGGGAGGCCCAGCGGCCTGACACGACGCCACCCACCACATACTCGGGATGGAACCGCCCGTCACGCACCCAGGCGTCCAGCCAGGACCAGCCGTTGGCGGTGTGCAGCCGGGAGAGCTTCTTGTAGGCGAGCAACGGCTGGATGGCCGGATGCTTGGATTCCTGAAGCTCCCACTGCCGGGTGCTTTTGACCTCGATCCCGTTCCGGTGCAAGGCGCGCATCAGGTCCTGAGGGGAGTCCGGATTCAGGGTGGGGGAGTTGAGGATGCTCCTGAGCTCGGCGCAGAGAGCCTCAAGTGCAGGTGGACGGTGCCCGAGCGGTGGGCGGGGCCCCAAAACGTCGGCGAGGATCTGTTGATGCAGTTCTTCACGCCATGGGACGCCGACGTGTTGCATCTCGACGGCGATGATTGCGCAAGCAGACTCCGCGGCGAGCAGTAGTTGGAGGCGCTGTTTCTGCTGGTGGGCCTCGGATACCTGGGAGATCGCGAGTTGTTGGGCGGCAAATTCCTCTTTGAGCTCAGCAAGCCCGGCCTTGGTATTGGAGGGCGAAAGGTCCTCAAAGAGTGCGCCTTGATCTGCGGGCGGGGGCGGGGGTTGAAGGGCGCGCGGCGGTGATGAATCATCGTCCTGAATGAGCTTAACCGCATGCTTGGCGTAGTCCGTGTGGGCTGTGAATTCGGAGTGGGCCAGAATGGCTCCGCAGAGCGCGAGGTCGTGGCAACGCTCCAGCTCAATGCCATGCGTCAGCAGTTCGGGGTACCAGTCCTGGGCGCGGTGCCACACCCAGCGGGGCCGCTGAGCTTCGAATTCACGCACGACGCCGGGCAAGTCACCGCGGGTGACCACGCGCGCGTCAGCTGTGGCCTTTCCGGTGGGGGAGATCCTTTGTATGGCTGCGCCGTCCTGGTGGGCGGCGAGCAGTAAATACATGGTGTCCATTCTGCCCTGTGCGGAGGTGTGCTGCGTTTCCGGGGCGGCTTCGGCGTGCTGTACCGGGGATCGACTACTCCTCCACAGCTCCGGCCGCGCCGTGTTGTGCACATACGGGCATTCGAACCTTATTCTGAGGCCCCGATTGAAGCAGTGTGAACGTCATGAGGAAGCATGATCGTCGGCACAGGCAACCCAGACAACCCAAGCAGCCGGAACTGACTACTGAGTCTTATGGACCATCAGGCAAGCAACCGGTGGAAGGGGACGCGGACGGATCCTGGGTGCCTCGCGACACCCTCGGGATTCTGCTCGTTTCCGGGGACCCCTACCTTCAGGAAGAGGCAAAACGGATAGTCGCTGCCGCTGGCGGAAGTCTCAGAACGGCAGCGGATGTGATGGAAGCCGTCCACGGATGGGACAACGCCGACGTTGTTTTGGTTGGCAGTGATATTCGCGAATTGCCGCCCAGACGCAGGGCTCCTACGGTGTTGCTCGGCAAAGCCTCTGAAGGTGACGGATTGTGGCGTTTAGCCGCTTCGCTCGGAGCTGAGCGCGTCGCCGTCCTTCCCGAGGCCGCCGCCTGGCTGGCCGAACACCTGAGCATGTCCGGTTCCCCGGATCCTGGCGGTACGGTGATGGGAATCATCGGTGGCAGTGGTGGGGCGGGAGCTACCACCACTGCCATCTGGCTTGCCCAAGCTGCAGCCGGTCATGGCATCAGCACCGTGCTCATCGACGGCGACCGCTGGGGTGGCGGCCTTGAATTGGCGGTGACGGCTGACGAAGTTCCCGGTCTCCGATGGCCGGACTTCGCCGAAACCAGAGGCAGCATTGATCCATCCCAATTCCGGGATTCACTGCCGGTTGCCGGTGGCTTCGCCTACCTGTCCTGGCCCGGGACCCGTGAACCGGTCCACATCCCGGCGGCCGGCGCCGTGGCCGCTGTTGTTGACGCCGCACGCCGGAGCTTCGAACTCATCCTGGTTGACATCGGACGCAGTGAGGAGGGATTGGGCACACTCGCGTGGGACTGCGACAAGATCTTGGTGCTGACCAAGGCCCACCTCAAATCCGCAGTGGCTGCCGCGCGCGTCCTCAACGAACTCCCGCCCATGGACGCCGGACTTCTGGTCCGCGGAAGCGGCGGCACCTCTGTGGATGCTCCCGTGATCGCGGAGTCTCTGGGGTTGCCGCTGCTGGGTATCCTGCCGGAAATCCGTGGAGTTGCTGCGGGCACTGAGCTGGGGCGACTGCTGGAAATCGGACGCAGGAAAACCATCAGCCGCTTCGCCGAGGCCGTGCTGGAACTGAGCGGCGGCGTCCAGTGAGCCTCTTTGCCAAGGGAAGCCGCCGCCGGCAGGGCCGCAGGCTGGACTCGGTTCTCCTTGAAACGGTGCGGGAATCAGTGCTCGCAGGGAGCGGACCCGTGACCCCATCTACTGTCGCGGCAGCAGTGCAGGCAAGCGGCAGATTACTGGGTACAGCAGGAGCGTTGGAGGCGGCCGAATCCATCAATGCGGAACTGAACGGATTAGGCCCCCTCCAGCCGCTCGCACAAGATCCGGCCGTCACGGACATTTTTGTCAACGGCCCTGATTCCGTGTGGTTGGACCGCGGGAACGGGCTGGAACGTTCATCTGTTCATTTCGACACCGAACAACAGATCAGATCATTGGCCACCCGCCTTGTCTCAGCCGGGGGAAGGCGACTGGACGACGGTTCCCCCTGTGTGGACGTCCGGCTCAACGGCGGATATCGGGTGCACGCCGTCCTCTCGCCGATATCAACGTCGGGGACCCTGCTGTCCATTCGCATCCGCCGGGATGAAGTGTTCACCCTCGCCGAGTTGAAAGAACGTGGCATGTTTTCGGACCACGTCGAGGCGGTTCTCCGGGCCGTCATGGCTCACAAACTGAGTTTTCTCATCAGCGGAGCAACGGGCTCAGGGAAGACGACCCTGCTCTCCACCATGCTCGGCTTGAGCCATCCAGCCGAGCGTTTGGTCCTGATAGAGGACGCCGCCGAGCTCAACCCTGTCCACCCGCATGTGGTGACGTTGGAATCGCGCCACGGAAACCTCGAGGGCGGAGGGGCACTGGACCTCGGAGAACTGGTCCGCCAAGCACTGCGCATGCGGCCGGACAGGCTGATCGTAGGAGAATGCCGGGGTGCTGAAGTCCGCGAACTGCTAACCGCGCTCAACACCGGCCACACCGGCGGTGGTGGCACCATCCACGCCAACACTGCCGAAGCGGTGCCGGCACGGTTGGTGGCCCTCGGCGCCCTGGCAGGGTTGAACGCCGAAGCCGTGCGGTTGCAGGTCTCCAGCGCCGTTGACGTCGTGATTCACGTGGCTCGAACACAGTCCGGACGAAAAGTGGCGTCCATCGGCGTAGTGACCGATACCAAGCAGGGCCAGAAAGTGGTGTCGGCCCTCAGCTGGAGCCCCACAGGAATGACGCCAGGGCCGGCATGGTCCGAACTCTCCGCCCGGCTATCACTGGAACCGCTGGAGGAGATGGATGGTGTGCTGGCACACGAAGAGCCACCACACCACCAGTCCCTGATGACGGGCGACCCGACATCAAACGGGTCACCTCCCCGAAGGCTGCGTCGTTTGGGTGACAGCCGATGATCGGCCCCTTCATCCTGGTTTCGGCACTGGCAGCGTGGCTGCAGTTCAAGGGAAGGCGGGCTGGCCTCCGGCGTCTCAGGACGAGCCTGGGGGAACGGCAGGTCCGGACCCGGCGAAGCAACGTCCGTCCATGGATGCGGCTCGGACGTCCAAGGCCGCGAAAGCACCCCGAGCCGTTGTCGCTTGGTGTGCTGGTACAACAGCTCGCGGCGCTCTTGCGGGGCGGCCGGGGAGCCTTCCGGCTGTGGGAGGAGCTATGGATTGTCCATGGTTCGCGGCACATCGCGGACACTGGCACAGTTCCAGCAGCGGAAAAGGGGAACGCCAGGCTGTCCGCCGAGTCCTTGCAAGTTCTCGCGGCGGCACGGGCGGCGTCAACGGTGGGAAACTCACCAGCCGAAGCCATCCGGGGCGCTGCCGCCAAGGCGTATCCGCGTCGCGGAAGTTCTGAGCGCCGCGTGTGGATGGAGCTGGCAGCCTGCCTGGACATCGCGGAGACCAGCGGCTGTCCGCTGGCGGACCTCCTCACCCGCTTCGCAGCGCAATTGGAGGCCGAAGAAGACTCCGAGGCCGCCCGTCAGACGGCGCTCGCCGGGCCTAAGGCTACCGTTCGGCTGTTATCGTGGCTGCCGGTATTCGGGCTTGGGCTGGGAATGGCATTAGGCGTGGATCCTCTAGGGATCCTGTTGAACAACTTCCTGGGTGTTGCCACCTTCGCGGCAGGGCTCCTGCTCACTGCGGCCGGCCGCGTCTGGTCCTCCCGCCTGGTCGCGTCCGCTACCGGAGGCCCCTGATGTACCACGCCCCGGTCTGGGCCATGACTGTGGTTCTGGTCCTGGCCGCATACCTGAGCTTTGCGGTACCACTCCGGAACAGAACGCAGCTTCTTCCCCGGGGAGGGAAAGCCGAAACAGCGCAGAATTCTTCCGCATCAACCAACGTCGACCCGGCAGCAGATGGGCTTCGCGATACGGCGATGATGCTGGAATTGGTGGCTTCGATGCTTGACGCCGGAGCCGGAATCGGGCGGGCACTGGAGCTTATCGCAAAGTGCGCCTCGCCGCCCATCAGGCAATCACTCCGGCCCGTTGTTGCCGCGCTCGCCATCGGCGCAGACTGGGAGACCGCCTGGCGGACGCCAACCAAGCACACGCCTCAAGTGGTCCGCCTGAAGAATGCTTTGGCTTTTGCAGCCCTGACAGGTGCGCCGTCTGCTTCCATCCTCTATGCGCAGGCGGCGAGGGAACGGCGCGAGCAGTTCCGGGCTGCAGAGAAGCGGGCAGCGGCCTTGGGAGTGAAGCTTGTTGTTCCCCTGGGCCTCTGCTCCCTGCCTGCCTTTATCTGCCTTGGCATCGTCCCGGTCCTCATCGCCATGCTTCCTTCCGGGTGAACCGTGGACAACGATTTCGCAGCCACCATTCCTCCACATCCAGCCGGACAGGACGGTTATCCACTTGCGAAGATCGCCTTCTTCCGGCCTCCTCCAGACCACGGAAGAGTCGGATTTGTCGGCAGAGAGCTGGCACTTCTTGAAAGGAAAAACCCATCGTGAAAACACTAGCTACCACGCTTCCGGGCCTCCTCAGTGACATGCCCCGGGACCGCTCGGCTCCCGTTGAAACCCTCCATGCACCTACCGGGACGCCGGTGACAACCCAGCACGAGGAACTCTCCGAGTACGAGCTCGAACATAACGATCTCGAGCGATTCGAGCTTGAGGACGAACTCTTGGCGTTAGGACTCGGCTTTGAGGAGCTCTCGGAGTCTGGCCATGGGGGAATTGAGGACGATGGTTTCTGGACAAGGGCAAGCACACGGACAAAGCTGATGGGTTCGGAAGTGGGAATGGCCACGGCGGAGTACGCCATAGCCACGCTTGCCGCAGTAGGTCTCGGGGGACTGCTGGTGGTCATTCTTCGGAGCGAAGAGGTCCGCGGCTTCCTGCTCAACCTGATCCGTACGGCGTTGTCCCTGCCATGACCGGTCTGCGGCCTGCCCGTGGGAGAGCTTCCCGGCGTGAGAAGGAAAGGGGTGCTGTGACTGCGGAGTTCGCAGTGGCCTTGCCGGCCGTTGTGTTGCTCCTGGCATTCCTGCTGGCAGGCGGCGCCGCCGGTATTACCCAACTCCGGCTGGAGGACGCGGTAAGGGCGGGAGCGCGTGCGTCGGCCCGGGGCGAGGACGCTGGCTCGGTGGACGGGATCGTCAAGCGACTTGCCGGGGAAAGCGTTGCTTCGTCGCTGACGGACGACGGCGAGTGGGTCACAGTGACTGCTTCCTCGCCAGTGGGCGGGGCCTTGGGACCGCTGATCCCTTGGACGTTGAAGGCCTCGGCATCCGCCCGGGCAGAAGCGGGTACCTCGTGACGACGCTCTGGCCAATTGCCCAGCACGAACGCGGTGCTGGTACCGTGCTCGCGCTTGCCTTGGGCGCGGTGGTCATGGCGCTGCTGATGGGCCTGCTCATCCTGGCTCAGGCCGGAGTGATGGCATCACGGGCCGCGTCCGCGGCCGACCTGGCTGCTCTTGCTGCCGCAGATTCTGCGAGGGGGCTAACTTCCGGGGAGCCCTGCGCGGTGGCAGCAGAGGTGGCCGGTAAACACGATGCGAAGATCACGTCCTGCACCGTGGCCGGCGGGGACGAGGTGGAGGTTGAAACGGAGCTGTCCCGTCCCTTCCAGTGGGGCGTTGCCACTGGCCGCGCACGGGCAGGGCCTCCTCCGTAAGCGGCAGAAAACGGGCCGTATACCGCGGAAGGGCCTGGCCGCTGCCGTTCTTGGCTAGCTGGCGTCCTTCAACAAAACATCAAGGAGGGTGATGGCGGCTGCCTTGTCCAACGGGTTGTTCTTGTTACCGCATTTAGGGGACTGAACACAGGACGGGCAGCCGGCATCACACTCACATGACTTGATCGCTTCCCGTGTGGCTGTCAGCCATATCTTGGCCTTCTCAAAACCTCGTTCAGCAAACCCGGCACCACCAGGATGGCCGTCGTAAACGAAGATCGTTGGCACCCCGGTGTCGGCATGCAAGGCGGTGGATACCCCGCCGATATCCCAACGGTCACTGGAAGCAACCAAAGGGAGGAGCCCGATTGCAGCGTGTTCGGCCGCATGCAGCGCCCCGGGGAACTCCGCTTCCACCAGCCCGGCACCGTGCAGGGAACGGTTATCCACCACGAACCAGACGGCCTTGGTAAACAGGTCCCTGGCACCCAAATCGAGGGGTTCCTCGCCGAGGATCTCGTTGGAAATCACGGCTTTGCGCTGGAAGGAGACAACTTGGGTGGTGACTTTGACGTCACCGAAGTGCACGGTGATGTCACCCCACTGGACCGAACGGGAAGTTTCAAGGACTTCGATCTGGGTTACATCCCGTGCCGTGGTGTAGAAGTCAGGGTTGACCCGGCGCACCATGACGCAGTGATCGGTTTCGTTGAGGTCCTCCACCAGGTAGCTCTCACCTTGGTGGACATAGATGGCACCCGTGTGGGCTTGATAGTGGGTTTGTGGCGAATCCATGGTTCCCAGGAGCGAGCCCGTTTCGGCATCCACGATGCTCACGGGTCCACCCCCATCAGCCCGGAGGTTCACCATGCCGGCAGCGCTCTCAGGGTGCGTCCAGAACCACCCCGCGGGCCGCTTACGCAGGTATCCCTGAAGGACCAAACGGTCAAGGAGCCCTTCGGCGGTGGGGCCGAAAAGATCGAGCTCCGCCGGACCGATGGGCAACTCGGCCGCTGCCGCGCACAGGTGGGGTCCCAGGACATAGGGATTGCCGGGATCAAAGACGGTGGCTTCCACGGACACGTCAAAGATGGCCTCGGGATGGTTCACCAGATAAGTATCCAAGGGGTCATCGCTTGCCACGAAGGCGGCAATGGCGTCCTGACCTGCCCGGCCTGCGCGGCCGATCTGCTGAAAAAGGGAGGCCCGGGTGCCGGGCCATCCTGCAACCAGCACTGCATCAAGACCCGAAATATCGATGCCAAGTTCCAAAGCGGAAGTGCTGGAGACGCCCAGCAGCTGGCCGGACCTCAAAGCCTGTTCCAAGGCCCGCCGCTCCTCGGGGAGATACCCGGAACGGTAGGCGGCCACCCGCCCGGGAAGACTGGGATCCACTTCGTCCAGCAGTCTCTTGGTGATGGACGCAATGGACTCGGCGCCGCGACGCGACTTGATGAACGCGATGGTCCTGACACGGGAGGAGACGAGGTTCGCCAGGATGTCCGCTGTTTCAGCTACGGCTGTCCTTCGCTGTTTGGCGCCGTTCTCACCTTTGACGTCCGTGAGGGATGGTTCCCAGAAAGCCACCGTGGTGGACCCGTGCGGCGAGCAGTCTTCGGAGACTTCCCGGACGGGAGCGCCGATGAGCCGTCCAAAGGAAACCCCGGGATCCGAGGCTGTGGCGGAAGCAGCAATGAACACCGGCTCCGGAAAGGAGCTCCCGGCGCCGTAGTAAGCGCAGATCCGGCGAAGGCGTCGCATCAGATTGGCCACGTGCGAGCCGAACACGCCGCGGTAACTATGTGCTTCGTCCACGATCACGTAGCGCAGCCGCCGGAAGAACCGGGCCCACCACGTGTGGTTGGGAAGGATGCCGAAGTGCAGCATGTCCGGATTGGCCAGGATGAAGTTGGCGTGGTCCCGGATCCAACGCCGGGACGAGACATCAGTATCGCCGTCATAGGTTTCTGCCCGGACCGTGGGCAGTTTCAGGGAGCGGATCGCTGCGAGTTGATCTGCGGCAAGGGCCTTGGTGGGGGACAAGTACAGCGTGACGGCGCCGTCGTCGTGGATCTTGCCGGGATCCGACAGGACCCGCAGCTCGGAACGGTGTATCGCATCCAAGGCCGGCAACTGGTAAGCGAGCGACTTTCCGGAAGCAGTTCCCGTGGCGATGACCACATGCTGTCCCGAATGGGCGAGCTCTGCCGCCTGGATCTGGTGCCGGTACGGCTCGTGAATGCCCAAGGTACCGTAGGCCGCCAGAACATCCGGGTGGACCCAGCTTGGCCAGGGCTCGTTGACCGCTTTACGGGCCGGGATGGTGTGGACATGGCGCAGCTGCTCAGGGTCCGGCGTCCGGCCCAGCAAGGAGATCAATGAATTCGGTGCAGCCACCGAATCATTCTGTCACTGTGCGGGGACGCCGACGGCGGCACCCGGGGGCGCCGCCGTCGGGCATTGCTCTTTTAAAGGGGTTTCTATGCTCCTGAGAGGTCCGAGCCTTCGGTTCCGCTGGACATCATCAGGACGTGGCACACCACGTCCCATCCCAGATGGGAGTAAAGCTTTTGGCCGTCCAAGGATGCCAGGAGCAGGCCGTTCTCAACATCGTGCGCGAAGGCCTGCGCCGCCAGCGCCTTCATGATGAAGCTGCCCAGGCCGCGGCGTTGAAAATCAGGTTCGGTAACGATCTTGTCGAAAATGGCTGTGCCGTTGACCACGTACACCCTGCCGCTGGCAGCTACCTGCTCGCCGGAATGGACCACAGCGTAATGGACGCCGTTGGATTCAGAGGTAGCCAGCTCCAGATCGTCGTCAGGGAGCCACGGATCCTCGGCGTCCTGAGTTTCCATGTCCACGATCATCATGGTCTGGGACGCGGAGGTCACAGTGAGTCCGCGCTTTTCAGCGAGGTATTTGTACCGTTGGACATCGTTGGTGAGGATCGTCAGGATCCGCGTGGGGGCTTCTGCCGTCTTGTCAGCCAAGGCGGCGAACTCTTCATCTGAGGGATCATGGGCGAAATACTCCCAGTCACCGGTTTTGTCGGCGCGAAGTGCGGCAGGGAAGCGGCCTTCTTGGCGTAGTTCATAGCCGCGGCAGCCGGACCAGCCGGCCACCCAGACTTCCAAGAGGTGCGCAATGTCTTCAACCAAGGCGTCTGGACTCATGTAGAGAGAGTATGCCAGCGCACCATGAAGCAACAGAGCCACGTCAGCCCGGCGATGGTTGCTTATGGAATTGTGACTTCCCGCCGGTGGTCCCGCAGCCAGCCTGCCCGGAACCCGGCGAGGAACCCTGCGCGCAAGGCGACGATTTTACTGCACCGAGTACCCTTTAATAGTGGCTTTGAACCGAATTGTGCTCTTCTATGGCTTTACCCCGATCGCCGACCCCGACGCCGTGCGTCTATGGCAGCGCGCCCTGTGCGAAAAGCTGGGTCTCACCGGCCGGATCCTCATATCAAAGGACGGCATCAACGCCACGGTGGGCGGCGAGCTCAACAACATGAAGCAGTATGTGAAGACCACCCGTGAATACAAGGGTTTTCACGACATCGACTTCAAATGGTCGGAGGGAGGCGCTGCGGATTTCCCGCGCCTCAGCGTCAAGGTCCGCGACGAAATCGTGTCGTTCGGAGCCCCAGGTGAGCTTAAAGTGGACGCGAACGGCGTGGTGGGCGGCGGGAAACACCTCCAGCCAGAGGAACTTCACGCACTGGTGGATGCCAAAAAGACCAGCGGCGAAGACGTGGTGTTTTTTGACGGCCGCAACGCGTTCGAAGCCCAGATCGGTAAGTTCAAGGACGCGATCGTCCCGGACGTCGACACCACGCACGACTTCATCAAGGAACTCGAATCCGGCAAGTACGACGACCTCAAGGACAAGCCCGTCGTCACATACTGCACGGGCGGAATCCGCTGCGAAGTGTTGTCCAGCCTCATGGTCAACAGGGGCTTCAAAGAGGTGTACCAATTGGATGGCGGGATTGTCCGCTACGGCGAGACGTTCAAGGATAAGGGCCTCTGGGAAGGCTCGCTCTACGTCTTCGACAAGCGCATGCACGTCGAGTTCAGCGAGGAAGCCAAGACAATCGGTGAATGCGTCCGCTGCGCTGCACCCACCAACAAGTTCGAGAACTGTTCCAACCTCAGCTGCCGTACTTTGACGCTGTACTGCGGGGAATGTGCCTCCAGTCCTGAAACTCTCCGCTGCCCCGGAGGCTGCGAAGCCGCCTGACCGCCGGGTCAGAGCCGGCTCACCCGATACGCGAAGTTGGCGTCCGATCGTGAGCCCACTGTGATGGACAGTATTGCGTCCTTTTCCACCTGGACCACGCTCACGCGTGCGTTGGCGCACCCCAAGGTCAGGTCCACGAGCTTGGCCTCGCCCAACGCGACGCTGAAGGTCACACGTCGTGTGCCGCGGCATGCCAGCGTCACCGCGTACGTCCCGCCAGGCAACTGCACCGTCTGCTCAGACTTGGCTTCGCCGGGGTTGAGGTAGCCGCTGCTTGAGAAGAAAGACTGCCCTTGGGACTCGGGCAACGCCAGTGTGGCCCACTCTTCCAGTGCTTCGCCGGTTACTGTTTCCTCCAGCGCCGGATCGGGCGGAAGAACCACAGTGCCGGCAGTGGAAGTGGGGCTGGCCTCCGGCCTGCCATCCTCGTCATAGGTGTATTCGCATGCCGTCAGGCTGCCGCTCAGCGCAATGAGAATGACGACGGCGGCCCTCGCCGGCCGCTGTGGCATCACCGAGCGAGCTGCCTTGCTGCCCATGGACTGACTTTACGCCCCTAAGGCCGCTGGCCCAAGGGTTGTCAGGGTAGATGCCTGCGGGGGCCTAAGCGGCTGACGGGACCACGTGGTAGGCGAAGATCAGCGGGGCATCGACGCTGCTGGTGGAGATGCTCAAAGCGCCGGCGCCGGGGACTTTGATCTTCACTACGTCAAGGCTGCCATTACACGCTGCGGCCGCGTCCGCGATCTTGTTGCCGCCCGAGGACACCGCGAAATAGGCTTTGCCTCCACCATCGCAAGCCATGGTGAGCGTGTAGCTTCCCGCCGGGACGTTGGGGGCGTCCTTGACCAACGGGTCCCGGTTGAGGATTTTTCCGGAGTCCTCCAACACCACGCCGCTCGCCGAAGGGAGGACCTTTTCCTTCCACGCGGGAACGTCGGCGTTTTCGATGTTGACCGGTGCCTGGCAGCCGCTGACTCCCAGCAAGGCCGCGGCTGTGATGGCAACAAGGCCCGCACGGCGCCTTGTGGAGGAGAAGTTGAGCATGCATCCAACGCTACCGGGTTCCCACAAGGGTGTTTGTCCACTGCTCCCGCTTGTCCACCCCTCCCGTTTGTCCACATAGAGCAGGTTCAGCATCCCGGAGGACTCCGTGCCGCCCCTACACTTGCAAGGTGACTGACACAGCTTCCTCCTTTACTTCCGGCAACACCGACGATGCTCCCCGCAGCGACCTCCCCGAACTGTTGTCGGCGCTCGCCGCAGATCTTCGTGCTCTCTCCTACACGGTTGACGGCGTGGCTGAACTTTTGGGCGCATCGGCCTCGGAGGCACTTGGCAGGGACCAGCTCATTCCCGCGCTCCTGGCCAGTGAGCGGCTCATAAATTCCGAGGCACCACTGGTCCGTTCTTTGGCGGTGATTGTCCGTCTTTGGCTGCTGGCCGTTCCACAGTCCGCGGCGGACATCGATTCCGCCCTTCCCGGTATCCGTGCGGAGGGACTCGCGGAGTTGGGGCTGGTCACTGTGGACGCCGGGATGGTCACGGCCAAGGCGGACCTGCGCCCCTACGGCTGGGACGCCAACACCGATGGCAGTGGCGGCGCGGAGCTCTGGGTTGCCAGCGACCTCGCAGCGCATCAGCAACCCGGAGTGTTGAGGCATGACCATGTCCTGGGAATCGGGCGTGCCTCCACAACACTGGTCCAAACCACGTACAGGAAACACAGCAAACGAGCACTGGATGTGGGCACAGGCTGCGGTATCCAAACGTTCCATTTGCTCCATCACTGCGAGCACGTGACGGCCACGGATATCTCCGAGAGGGCGCTCGCCTTTACCCGGTTCAACCTTCTGCTGAATGCCGCGGAACTGGAGCTGGACCCCAAGAACCTGGAGGGCAGGGTGAGCCTCCGGCTTGGCTCGCTCCTTGAACCCGTGAAAGGCGAGCAGTTCGGGTTGGTGGTATCGAACCCTCCGTTTGTTATCACTCCGCGGACGGGCGGCGAATCGTCGTCGGACCAGTTCACGTACCGCGACGGCGGTCTTCCCGGCGACGACATTGTGGCTTCCCTTGTCCAGTCCCTCGCGGAGGTTCTGGAGCCCGGTGGGACAGCGCAAATGCTGGGCAACTGGGAGATAACCTCTGGTTCGGAATGGAAGGACCGGCCCGAGGCATGGCTCAGGAACGCAGGGTTGGACGTCTGGTTCATTCAACGGGAACAGGTTGGCCCTGAACAGTACGCGGAGACCTGGCTTCAGGACGCCTCGCAGAACCGCGAGGATGGGCAATACCAGGAAGCGTACGCAGCCTATTTGGAGGATTTTGCGTCCAGAAACGTTGAGGGCATTGGCTTCGGCATGATTTGGCTGCGACGTCCGGAGCCAGAGGTCGGGGCCATCATCAACCGCTTCGAGGAAATTACATACCCGATCGAACAACCGATCGGACCTCACCTGGGTGCCGCCGTGGAACGGGCTGACTGGGTGGCCGCAGAGTCGGTTCCTTTGGCGCACCTTGTGGTTGCCGAGGATGTCACGGAGGAAAGGCACCAGCGCCCAGGGGCTGCTCATCCCGGAGTCATCCTTCTGAGGCAAGGGGCTGGCCTTCGGAGGACCAATCTGCTGAGCACTGAACTTGCCGGTTTCGTCTCCGCCTGCGACGGCCAATTGTCAGTCCGGCAGATCACCTCGGCTCTGGTCTCGCTCTTGGGCGGAGGTGAGGGCTTCGATGAAGAAGCCTTCCGCGAAGGGCTCTTCCGCGATGTCACCAACCTGGTATTGGAAGGGTTCCTCCTTCCGGACCCGGAGCGGGTCAGCGAGTGAACCGGGATACGGCGCGCTCATCCACCGTCGGACCTCCGGGAAGTGACCCTGACTACACTGATGAAGTGACTGTGAACAACGAGGCATCCCAGGCGTCAGGAGACGTTCCCCGGCGCAAACGCGCCGAGAAGACTGTTGAGATCACCGATCCCAAAGCTATCCGTGCTTTGGCCCATGCCGCCCGGCTTGAGGTTATCTCTGAGCTTTACGCCACACAGGTCAGTCACACAGCCACCGAACTCGCTGCCAGGACGGGTCTGACGCCCAGTGCCATGAGCTACCACCTCCGGGCGCTTCAAAAATGGGGGATCGTGGCGCCGGCGGAAAATGCGGGAGACGCCAGGGAACGCCGCTGGAAGGCGGCTGGAACGGACTTCACCATCTCGGGAGGCAGCGTTGCCAGCCCTGAGATAGCCGTGGTGGACCTTGAATTGGATGCCTTCCGCCGCCGGGCCTCTGCTTTCGCCAAAGCCCGCGGGGAACGTCGGCAACGCGGGGAAACCGGTGAAGAGCCGGCCGCGGTTGTTCTCTCCAGCAACCTGCTGTACCTTACCAACCCACAGCGCAGGGAACTTTTGGACAGGGTCCGTGCGGTTCTGCGGGAGTACGAACTTGAAGACCCCACCCAGATACCCGAAGGTGCCGAACGTGTGGCAACCTTGTGGTCAATGATCCCGGATGACCGCGTAGCGCCCGGTCAGTAACAGCCCTGCCGGGCCGTCGAATGTCCGCCCTGGTTTCCGCAGCAAAACGCAGGATTCTGCAAACTATGGTGAACTAGGCCAGTATGGGCACCAGCCCAATTACACATTTTTTCTGTAGGAGCACCGTGCCCAGCAAGGCAAAAACCGGCAAGAAACTCGTGATCGTGGAGTCTCCCGCCAAGAGCAAGACCATCGCCAAGTATCTCGGCGAGGGCTTCATCGTCGAGGCTTCGATCGGCCACATCCGGGATCTCCCGCAGCCGTCGGACCTCCCTGCCGAGCTGAAGAAGACCTCGCTGGGCAAGTTCGCCGTTGACGTCGAAAACGATTTCAAGCCGTACTACGTAGTTTCCCCGGACAAGAGGAAAAAGGTCGCCGAGCTCAAGGCGCAGCTGAAAGACGCTGACGCGCTCTACCTCGCAACCGATGGGGACCGCGAAGGCGAAGCCATCGCGTGGCACCTCCTGGAGGTCCTGAAGCCCAAGGTTCCCGTCTACCGCATGACCTTTGGTGAAATCACCAAGGAAGCCATCCACCGCGCCATGGACAACCTCCGGGACGTGGACACCGCTCTGGTGGACGCCCAAGAGACGCGCCGTATTCTTGACCGCCTGTATGGGTACGAGATCTCTCCGGTGCTGTGGCGCAAGGTGGCCCGCGGGCTGTCGGCCGGCCGCGTTCAGTCCGTGGTGACCCGCATGGTGGTGGACCGCGAACGTGAACGCATGGCCTTCCGGGCAGCGTCCTATTGGGACCTCACCGGCCAGTTCGGTTCAGACTCGGGCTCGTTCAAAGCAAAGCTTGCCGCCGTGGACGGCTCCAAGGTAGCCAGCGGCCGGGACTTCAATGACAACGGTCAGCTGACATCGTCCAACGTGGTGCACCTCAACGAGGAACTCGCAACGTCTCTGGCCGCAGGCCTCGAGAATGCTGATTTCCGCGTCCGCTCCGTAGATACCAAGCCGTACACCCGCCGCCCTGCCGCGCCGTTCACCACCTCCACGCTCCAGCAGGAAGCGGGCCGTAAGCTCCGTTTCTCGTCCAAGAGCACCATGCAGGTTGCCCAGCGACTCTATGAAAACGGCTACATCACCTATATGCGTACGGACTCATCTGCCTTGAGCGATGAAGCACTCACCGCAGCGCGCCGTCAGGCTTCCGAGCTCTATGGTCCCGAGTACGTCCCCCAGAGCCCCCGCGTTTATGCCAAGAAGGCTGCCAACGCCCAGGAAGCTCACGAGGCCATCCGTCCCGCTGGAGACTCTTTCCGTACACCGGCCCAGGTTGCCAAGCAGCTGAGCGGCGACGAGTTCCGCCTGTACGAGCTCATCTGGAAGCGCACCGTGGCCTCCCAGATGGCTGACGCCAAGGGCTCCACTGCCACCATCCGCCTCGGTGCGGTGGCCGCTGATGGACGCGACGCCGAATTCTCGGCTTCCGGTACGGTCATCACCTTCCCCGGCTTCCTCGCAGCCTATGAAGAGGGTAAGGACGAGAGCCGTGGTGACGACGAATCCGAGGAAGCCCGCCGTCTGCCGAACGTTGCCAAGGATGATTCCCTCACGGCTTCGGACATCGTGGCTGTTGGCCACGAAACATCGCCGCCGCCACGCTACACGGAAGCATCCCTGACCGCTGAGTTGGAAAAGCGGGGCATCGGCCGCCCCTCCACGTACGCGTCCACGATTTCCACCATCCAGGACCGTGGCTACGTCCGTAAGCAGGGCTCAGCGTTGGTTCCCAGCTGGATTGCGTTCTCCGTGATCCGTTTGCTGGAACAGCACTTCACGGACTACGTGGACTACGAGTTCACCGCAGACATGGAAGGCGACCTGGACAAGATCGCCAACGGCCAAGCAGTCGGCGCTGCCTGGCTCAAGCACTTCTACTACGGTGAAGATGCTGATCCCGGCCTTCTGAGCATCGTCAATAACCTTGGCGAAATCGATGCTCGCGAGATCAACTCCGTGCCCATCGCGGAAGGCATCACGCTGCGAGTGGGCAAATTTGGCCCGTATTTGGAAAGCTCCATCCCCACCCTTGACGCGAAGACGGGCGAAGTAGTTGAGTCCGCGCGTGCCAACGTCCCCGAGGAACTCGCTCCCGACGAGCTCACGGCCGCCAAAGCCAAAGAGCTCATGGAGACTGCGGCCCCCGAGGAACGGGTTCTGGGAACCGACCCTCACACCGGTCACACCATCGTTGCCAAGAACGGCCGATACGGCGCCTATGTCACCGAGATCATCCCTGAGATGACCGAGGAACAAATCGCCAACCAACCTGTTGAGTATTACAAGAACGGCAAACCCAAGCCCCCCAAAAAGCCGGTGAAGGCCAAACCGCGCACGGGTTCACTGTTCAAGTCCATGACCGTGGATTCGGTCACCTTGGATGAAGCCCTTGCGCTCATGAGCCTGCCCCGGGTCCTGGGCGAGGACGCGGACGGCAACCCCATCACGGTGCAGAACGGCCGCTTCGGTCCTTACCTGAAGAAGGGTACGGACTCCCGCTCCATCGGTTCGGAAGAGGAAATCTTCACGATCACCCTCGAACAGGCTCTGGAGATCTACTCGCAGCCCAAACAGCGTGGCGCCCGCGCCTCCGTGCCTCCTCTGGCCGAGTTCGGTCCGGACCCCGTGTCAGAGAAGAACATTGTGGTGAAGGAAGGCCGCTTTGGCCCCTACATCACGGACGGCGTCACCAACATCACCGTGCCGCGCTCAACCTCACTGGAGGAACTGACCAGGGAACAAGCCGTGGAGCTATTGGCAGAAAAGCGTGCCAAGGGGCCGGTCAAGCGGACCACAACCCGCAAGGCACCGGCCAAGAGGGCAACAGCCAAAAAGTAGTTGGCATGACGGCCGGGGCAGCACTCGCGAATTGCGTCCCGGCCGCCATCGTGGTCGAGTAGAACCATGACTGAACAGACGGTTACACCGGACAACGAACCCTTGAACGACCTCGAGGCCAAGCTCGCCTCGGCCGAACAGCCGGACGCGAACCCGGTGGACGTTATCCTCGCTTTCCTGAACAACGAGGTCTACCTCGTCAGCTCGGAAGCCGTGGACGGCCCGGACTCCTCGGTGGAGCCTCTGGTGCTCTCCAATGCGGACGGCCAGCCTGTTCTGGCCGTGTTCAGCCACCCGAGCCGCGTCGATGAGCGCTTCCTCGAAGCAGCCCCGCACGTCCTGGGAACCATGGGGTCAGCGATCCTCGGCAACATCGGCGACGAGCTGGGCATGGTCATCAACCCCGGAAGCGAATTCGGCTTCGAAATCGATCCCGAGGGCATTGCGAACATTCGCCGCGACTTCAAGCGCGCCGACGAAGCCGGGGAGCCGGCCGAATAGGGCCCGCCCAAGCTGTCGGCAACCAATCCGTCAGCGAAACGTCGCCGCCAAGTTGCTTCGCCGGCTTCGAATCGGTGAATAATGGCAGAATGCGTCTTGGCGTTCTCGACATCGGGTCCAATACCGTCCACCTACTGCTGGTGGACGCTCACCCCGGCGCGCGTCCGGTAGCTTTTGCTTCCCACAAGCGCCCACTTTCACTGGTGCAGTACCTCGACGCTGATGGCAACATCAACGAAGCCGGCCAGCATGAGCTCATCGAGTTCGTCCTGGAAGCTTGGGAGTTTGCGGCAAGCCACAAGGCCGAGGACCTCTTGGCGTTCTGTACTTCGGCCATTCGCGAAGCCACCAATGGCGCGGAAGTCTTGGCCCGGGTGAAGCACGAAACCACCGTGACCCTCCAGGAACTCACAGGCAGCGAAGAAGCGTCCATGACCTTCTTCGCCGTACGCCGTTGGTATGGATGGGGCGCCGGTCCCATCCTTGACCTGGACATCGGTGGCGGCTCTTTTGAAATGGCGTACGGAACGGATGAACTTCCTGAGTACGCCACCTCCGTTCCCTTGGGGGCCAGCCGATTGACCAGGGATTGGCTCCACGACGATCCGCCCAGTGCCAAGAGTGTGAAGGAACTGCGCCGGTATATCCGGTCCACGCTGAAGCCAGTGGTCCGGGACTTCCACGAAGTGGGCCGGGCGAATCTGGTGGCCGGCACGTCCAAGACCTTCCGCTCCTTGGCGCGCATTGCCGGTGCGGCCCCCAGCGCGGCAGGGCCGTATGTGAAGCGCGAGCTTCACGCAGCGGACCTGGGGCTGTGGGCACAGCGTATTTCGGCCATGACCGTGGAAGACCGGCTGTACCTACCCGGTGTCTCCGACGCCCGCGCCCGCCAATTGCTGGCAGGGGCCCTGGTTGCTGAAGCGGCGCTGGAACTCTTCGAATTCCCCAAGTTGGAGATTTGTCCTTGGGCCCTCCGCGAAGGCCTGATTCTGCGCCGGCTGGACCAATTGGTCTTTGAAGAAGCACTGGACCCGGCGCCCCACGTGGGGAAGCGTAAGAAGGACAAGTCCAAGAAAAAGGCAGCAAAGGAAGCCGGCAAGGCTCCCGATAAACATGAAGAACCCCACCCGGGGGTCACGGAATTCCCCCTCCCTGTCAACACACCGTCCCCAACACCGGTCCCAGCCCCAGTGGCAGGCGGGCTGGCCTCCTGAGATGAGCAACGACGTCGAACCTGAAGTGAATGACCGCCAAATTCCCGTGGCGCTGTCCAGCGCGTCTGTGTACCCCCTGAGCGTCCATGACGCCTTCGCGGTGGCACAGGACCTGGGTTACGAGGGCGTCGAGGTGATGGTCACCAACAACGCGGTGAGCCAGAACCCCGATGCCCTGATCCAGCTAAGCCACCGTTACCACCAGGAGATTGTCTCCATCCATGCTCCTACCTTGCTGTTGACGCAGCAGGTGTGGGGCACGGCGTGGAACAAGATCGAGAAGTCGTGCCAAATGGCCGCGGACGTCGGATGTGACACGGTGGTGGCTCACCCGCCCTTCCGCTGGCAGTCCAATTACGCGGAGAATTTCGTGGAAGGCGTTCGCGAAATCGCCGCGAGGTACCGGGTGCGCATCGCCGTGGAGAACATGTACCCGTGGCGGGTCCGGGGGCGCGAGGCGGTGGCCTACCTGCCGCATTGGGACCCGTTGGGCCAGGATTACGACGACGTCACGTGGGACTTCTCGCACGCCGCGACTGCCGGGGCCAACAGTTTGGAAGCCATTAAGGCGCTCGGTAGCAAGCTCCGGCACGTCCACCTCACCGATGGTTCGGGCTCCGGCAAGGACGAACACCTGGTGCCCGGTACCGGAACGCAACAGTGTGCCGAGGCCTTGCAGCACTTGGCGGCCACCGGTTTCGACGGCGTGGTTGTGGCCGAGATTTCAACCCGGAAGGCGAAGGTGGCGGGGGAGCGCGAGGAAATGCTGGCGGAGACGCTGCGCTTCGCCAGGCAGCACCTCAGCGTCCCGTCGCTGCGCTCCGTAGATAACTAGCGCGGGACTGCTAACGCGCCACCAGCGCTTAAAAGCGAAAGCACCGGCGGCCGAATCGGGAAATGGGGGAAAACCCGCCCGGCCGCCGGTGCTGCTGGCGGACATCCCCATGCCCGCCTTCATCACTCGCACCCTCAATGAGGTAATTACTAAGTTACGGACCAAGCATGAGTGCTGCCTGCAATAACCTTGGGAGCAAGCTGGGAATCTGAAATCCGTTAGACCCCGTCCGCGGCCAACTGCAATGATGGAGCCATGAGCAACCGAATCGCATTCCTTGGCTGTGGATCCATGAACGAGGCAATCCTGGGCGGTCTTGTTGCCGCCGGGACGGACCCCGCGGACATCGTCGCTACCGTCCGCCGGGCCGAACGCGCCGATGAGCTGGCCCAACGCCATGGGGTCATGGCCATTGCGGGCGAGGAAGAGCCGGACAACAACAAACTGGCCACCAAAGGCTCGGGAATGGTCATCCTGGGCGTCAAGCCGGTGGGCATCCTGGACCTGGCCCGGGAAATCAGCCCCGCGCTGGCGGAGGACACGATTGTTGTCAGCGTCGCAGCGGCGGTCTCCATCGCACAGCTTGAAGCGGCGCTGCCGGACGGGCAACCGGTTATCCGCACCATGCCCAACACGCCGGCACGCCTGGGCCGCGGCGTCATCTCCGTCTCCCCGGGTACGCACTGCACGCCCGAGCAGCTCGAAAGGGCCAAGAAAGCATTTGCCGGCGCGGGCACGGTGGTGGAGATCCCTGAAGAGCAGGTTGATGCACTCTCGGCCATCAGCGGCTCCGGTCCGGCCTACGCGTTCTACCTCGCAGAAGCCATGGCTGCGGCCGGCGTCGAGCTTGGCCTGGACCAGGAACTGTCCGTGATGCTTGCCCGCGAAACCGTTGCGGGCGCCGGTTTCATGCTGGCCGAACCGGGTGCGGACCCCTCAGCCCTGCGCATCGCCGTCACCAGCCCCAACGGCACCACCGAGCGGGCTATCGCGGCTTTCGACGACGGCGGCATCCCCAAGATCATTGCCGACGGTGCGCGTGCGGCAGCAGCCCGTGCAGCAGAAATCACCAAGCAGCTAGGCTGACCACTACGGCCGCGCCGCGAAGCGCTCCAGCAAGTCCACGTGTCCGGACACGATCAACATGTCGTGGCCGGACACCTTGGTTTCCGGCCGGGCATACGTGAAGTCCTCGCCCGGCGTTTTCACGCCCACAATGGTCACTCCATACTTCGAGCGGACCTTGGATTCTTCCAGCGTGAAGCCCACCGTTTCCTTGGGCGGGTACATTTTGACGATCGCGTAGTCGTCGTCGAACTCGATGAAGTCCAGCATTCGCCCGGACACCAGGTGGGCGGCGCGGACACCGGCGTCAGCCTCGGGATAGATCACGTGGTTGGCGCCGATCCTGGTGAGGATCTTGCCGTGCGAGGGTGTGATGGCCTTGACCCAGAGATGTTGGATTCCCAAGTCCACCAGGTTCACGGTAATGAGCACTGAGGACTCGATGGACGTGCCAACGCCCACTACCGCCGAGCTGAACTCCTGGGCACCCAACTGGCGCAGCGCATCAATATTGGTGGCATCTGCTTCCACCACGTGAGTGAGCACAGGCGCCCATTTCTGGACGAGGGTGGTGTCGCGCTCGATGGCCAGGACTTCACGGCCCTGCTTGACCAGTTGCTCAGCGGTGGCGGATCCGAACCTGCCGAGGCCAATGACCAGCACTGGTGAGTTGTGGGCGGGGCGGTTGGCTGCCCCTGTGCTACTAGCCAATGATTGGCCTCTCTTCCGGGTAGTGGTACAGCTGGCTGCGTTGGCGCAGAGCCAATCCGGCCGCCAGGGTTACGGTGCCCACGCGGCCGGCGAACATCAAAGCGGTCAGGACGTAAACGCCCGACGGCGGCAGCTCGGCACTGAGGTTGGTGCTCAGTCCCACGGTAGCGAAGGCGGAAATGGATTCGAAGAGCACCCGGTCCAGTGAGGCGCCGCTGATGGAGAGCAACAGGAATGCCGCCACTGACACCAGGGTGGCACCGGCTACGATCACGGAGATGGCCACGCGCATGGTGCCTTGGGGAATGGTGCGTCCGTAGACCTTCACATCGGCGTCGCCGCGGGCTTCAGCCATGATGGCCAGGAACATGACGGCTATGGTTGTCACCTTGATACCACCGGCCGTGGAGGCGGAGCCGCCGCCGGCAAACATGAGGGCATCGGTGAGGAGCATGGTGGTGGATTCCATGTGGTTTTGATCCACGAGGTTGAAGCCGCCCGAGCGGGTCATGACGGAGGCGAACAAGGAATGGATCACCTTGTCGCCAACGTCCATGTGGCCGATGGTCCGTAGGTTGTCCCATTCCATCAAGCCCCACAGGACCGTGCCTGCCGCGAGCAGGATGAAGGAGACCTGGATGGTGAGCTTGGTGTGGAGGTTCCACTTTTTCCAGTTGAGCCCGTTCTGCTGCAGCACCATCACCACCGGGAATCCGAGGCTGCCGAGGAACACGCCCAACATCAACGGAATAAGGATCCAAAGATCGGTTTCGTAGGGGACGATGCCATCCGAATGCGGCGTGAATCCAGCGTTGTTAAAGGCGGAGATCGAATAAAAAACGCCGTGCCACACAGCCTGCCAGAAGTCTTCGCCGAGCATGATGAAGCGCGGGATAAGCGCCAGCGCCAGCGCTGCCTCAATGACCACGGAGGTCACGATCACGATCCGGAGCAAGGTACCCACCTCGCCAAGCCTGCCCGCATTGTTCATGGCTTCCTGGGCGATGAGTTTGCCGCGCACGCCCAGCCGTTTGCTGACCATGAGGGCAAGCAGGGAGGCCAACGTCAGGGTGCCGAGGCCACCAACGAAGATGCCTATCAGGATGACCAGCTGACCAAAGAAGGTCCAGTGCGTGGCGGTTGAAACTACTGTCAGTCCAGTAACGCAAACGCTGGAAACTGCCGTGAACATTGCCTGGTGCAGGGGTGTGACGGTGCCTGCCGACGAAGCGGCGGGCAGGGACAGCAACCCCGTGAAAACCAGGATCACCACGGCAAAGACGGTCAACGCCAAACGCGCCGGTGAGGTGTTGGCAATGTTGTCGATGAAGTCGCGCACGCGCGTGAAGATCCACAGACCTTCCCGCTCCTGCTGGTTGGGTTGCCAGTTGGTCGGGCTCGTGGACCGCGACTGGCTTTGAGACATGGCGCTCTTCCTCGGTTGAACAAGCTTTCCTGAGTAGTAAACCACTATTCCCGCGGCGTAACCGGGCGGAAGGCTGCTCGGGGCTCAGGTAGCCTGTTCTGGATGAACTCACGGCTTGGAACTACAGCTTCCAGCATTACGCGGTCCGCACTGCCAACGACGGTGGTGTGGGATCCAGCCATGACTGCCTACAACTTTGGCCCGGGTCATCCCATGGCGCCGCAACGGCTTGAGCTGACAGCGCGGCTTGCTCAATCCCTTGGCCTCTTTGACCACAACCATGTGGCCGTCCAGGCACCCACGGTGGCCACCGACGTCGAACTTTTTTCCGTCCATAGCCCCGCATATGTGGAGGCTGTGCGCCGGGTCAGTGCTGATCCTTCCACGCCGGAGGAGGACCGCGGACTGGGAACAGAAGACGATCCCGCGTTTGCCGGCATGCACGAGGCCAGTGCCCGCCTCGCCGGCGGTTCCCTCGTGGCGGCTGAGACCATCCTGAGCGGCCAGGCCGTCCGTGCTGTGAACTTCAGCGGAGGGATGCATCATGCCGCGCGTGAGCGGGCCAGCGGTTTCTGTGTCTATAACGACGTCGCGCTGGCCATCCAGCGGTTGCTCGACGGCGGCGTGCAACGGGTGGTGAGTATCGACGTCGATGCGCACCACGGCGACGGTACGCAAAGTATTTTCTGGAATGACCCCCGCGTCATGACCATCAGCCTGCACGAAACGGGCCTCACCCTTTTCCCCGGGACCGGATTTGCCAATGAAACCGGCGGCCCGAACGCTCCGGGAACTGCGGTCAACGTCGCACTCCCTGCGTTCACGGGGGACGCGGCCTGGTTGCGGGCTTTCCATGCGGTGGTCCCGCAGCTTGTTGGCGCGTTCCAACCCGAAGTCATCGTGAGCCAACACGGGTGCGATTCCCACCGTGACGATCCCCTGACGCACCTGAACCTCAGCGTTGACGGGCAGCGTGAGGCGGCTTCCGCCGTCGCCGGACTTGCCGCCCGCTACTGCGACAACCGCTGGATCGCTACCGGCGGAGGCGGCTATGACGTCACCGGTGTGGTGCCGCGGGCTTGGAGCCACCTGATCGGAATGGTGACGCAGCGCCCGGTACCGCTCCGCACGCCGGTGCCTGAAGCCTGGCGGACGTATGTGAAGGAAACCTACGGGGTGTGGGCCCCGGAATCCATGGGCGATGACGTGGACGTCTGGTGGCGTTCCTGGGAGGTCGGCTACGATCCCGCGGACGAGGTTGACCGGACCGTTATTGCCACGCGCAAGGAGATCTTCCCCCTTTACGGCCTGGATCCTTGGTTCGACTGATAGTTCACCGCCTCCACTGAGCGTCGCTGGTCTGGTTGGGGTGCCTGTAGCGCCACGAAACAGGGATGCCAATCGGCGTATATGTCGCTAGGGTGTAAGGCATGGTGACTGACGACGTATTTGCCGTCATAGCTGAGGCAACCAGGCGCGACATCCTGGTCTCCCTCCGCTCTGGGGATAAAGCTGTAGGCGAACTGGTGGAAGAACTGGCTGCGAGCCAGCCCACCATCTCCAAGCACTTGAAGGTGCTCCGTGAGGCGGATCTCGTCAGCATGCGTGCCCAGGGCCAGAAGCGCTTCTACGCGCTGAATCCCAAGCCGCTGGCCGGCGTCGCCAGCTGGCTGGAAACGTTCGACGTCGGCACCCCGGCTCCCGCCGTCGTCGTGCCTTCTGAGGTGCGTCCCGCGGCAGAGCCTGCCGCCGTGCAGCCTGCTGCAGCTGTTGTTCCGGCTCCGGAGGTCCCGGCCACCCGTGCGGACGCCGTGGGCCAGGCTGTGAAGGTCCACGCAAGCGGAATCCCGGTTTCTTTGGATCCGGCCTCGGACGATACTGTGCCCCAGCAGATTGGCCGCACCGTTGGTCGCGCCGCCACGAAGGCCGCTGATCTTCTGGCGAATCTTCCGAACTTGCCCAACCTTCCCAAGTTCGGCCGCAAGCGATAGCACTACTCGATCTAACGTGATCCTTATCACATTGTGAGTTTTTGTTAATCTCCCGTTTCCTTGAGTTTTCAACGATTTTCTACAGTTGTGTTAACTCCGCGATGCGGGTCACATTGGCTTCGGATGGAGATCCCACATCCCTCGGTGCAACCATGGGCGGAACTGATCGTCTCGCCGCTGGCCGGCGCACTGAGGATAGGAAGACGCATGGATTCAAGGCTGGAAGCTGTCCGCGACACTGTGTTGGCGCGGAACCCGGGGGAGAAGGAATTCCACCAAGCCGTTACCGAGGTCTTCGAAAGCCTCGGCCCCGTGCACGATCGTCATCCTGAATTCCTTGAAGGCGCCGTTCTGGAACGCCTGTGCGAGCCCGAGCGCCAGATCATCTTCCGCGTCCCTTGGACCGATGACGCCGGCCGCGTCCACGTCAACCGTGGCTTCAGGGTGGAGTTCAACTCGGCTCTCGGCCCCTACAAGGGCGGGCTCCGTTTCCATCCCTCGGTGTATCTGGGAATCGTGAAGTTCCTCGGCTTCGAGCAGATCTTCAAAAATGCGCTCACTGGCATGCCCATTGGTGGCGGCAAGGGTGGCTCGGACTTCGATCCCCGCGGACGCTCCGATGCTGAAATCATGCGGTTCTGCCAGTCCTTCATGACTGAGCTCTACCGCCACATCGGTGAGTACACCGACGTCCCGGCGGGCGATATTGGCGTGGGTGGCCGTGAGATCGGCTACCTCTTCGGCCAGTACAAGCGCATCACCAACCGCTACGAATCCGGCGTCCTCACGGGCAAGGGGATTTCATGGGGCGGTTCCTTGGTTCGTCCTGAGGCCACCGGCTACGGCACTGTGATCTTTGCCCAGGAGATGCTCAAAACCCGCGGGCAGTCCTTCGACGGCCAGCGCGTTGTGGTGTCGGGCTCGGGCAACGTTGCCATCCATGCGATCGCCAAGGCGCAGTCGCTCGGTGCCACCGTGGTGGCTTGTTCGGACTCCGCCGGCTACATCGTGGACGAGGCCGGGATCGACGTCGCGCTGCTGAGCCGGATCAAGGAAGTGGAGCGCGGGCGACTCACTGAGTACGCCGCCCGGCGGCCGGGAGCGAGCCACGTTTCGGGCGGTTCGGTGTGGGACGTTAATGGAACCGTTGCCTTGCCCTGCGCCACGCAGAACGAGCTCGACGGCGATGCTGCCGCGAAGTTGGTCAGCAACGGTCTGATCGCGGTGGCTGAGGGCGCCAATATGCCGTCCACCCGCTCAGCTGTCTCGGTCTTCCAGGAAGCCGGGATCCTGTTTGGCCCGGGTAAGGCAGCCAACGCCGGCGGTGTTGCCACTTCCGCGCTGGAAATGCAGCAGAACGCCAGCCGTGATTCATGGTCCTTCGAACACACCGAGCAGCGCCTCACCGAGATCATGGTGGGCATCCATGATCGCTGCGCCGAAACTGCCGACGAATACGGTGCGCCCGGAAACTACGTGGTGGGTGCCAACATCGGCGGGTTCGTCAAGGTAGCCGACGCCATGCTGGCCCAGGGCCTGATCTAGCACCTTGCCCAACTGGGTAGCAGATCAGGTCGTTCTCAGCGCTCAAAACGACCTGATCTGCGACCTACTTGGGTGCGGTTAGCGCTGCAGCAGCCGCACGTGGTCCGGGTTGAGGTCCGCTACCTTGCTGACGCCGAGGAGTGCCATGGTCCGGGTCATGTCCTTCTCCAGGATCTGGATGGTGCGGTCCACGCCCTCGCGTCCGCCGGCCATCAGGCCGTAGAGATAGGCGCGGCCGATCAGTGCGAAGTCGGCGCCCAGGGCAAGGGCTGCCACGATGTCAGCACCGCTCATGATGCCCGTATCCAGCATGACTGGGGCCTTGCTGTTGTCCGCCTTCAGTGCCGCAGTGACCTCCGGCAGCAGGTGGAACGGAATGGGTGCGCGGTCCAGTTGGCGGCCGCCATGGTTGGACAGGATGATGCCGTCGGCACCATGGTCCACTACCTTGCGGGCGTCCTCCACGGTCTGGATGCCCTTGACCACGAGCTTGCCCTTCCAGGTTTCGCGCAGCCAATCCAGGTCCTCGTAGGTGAGGGTGGGGTCGAACATGGAGTTGATGAGATCGGCCACGGTGCCGGTGTACCGCGAGAGCGAGGCAAACGTCAGGGGCTCGTGGGTCAGGAAGTTGAACCACCATGCGGGGCGGTAGGACGCGTCCAGCACGGTCTTCAGTGTCAGTGCCGGCGGGATGGTCATGCCGTTGCGGACATCGCGAAGGCGGGCCCCGGCTACTGCCGTGTCCACGGTGACCATGAGGGTGTCGTTGCCGGCCTTGGCGGCCCGCTCGATCAGTTCGAGGGAGCGGGCGCGGTCCGTCCAGAGGTACAACTGGAACCAGTTCCGGCCGTTGGGGGCAGCGGTGGCCACGTCTTCAATCGACGCCGTGCCCATGGTGGACAGAGTGTAGGGAATACCTGCGGCCTCAGCTGCCTGGGAGCCGGCGTATTCGCCTTCGGACTGCATCATGCGCGTGAAGCCGGTGGGTGCGATGCCGAATGGCAGCCGTGACTCCTTGCCGAGGATATCGGTGCGGAGATCGATTGTGGAGACGTCGCGCAGGATGCCGGGGCGGAACTCGATGTCCTGGAAAGCCTGGCGCGCACGGCGCAGGGTGATCTCTTCTTCGGCCGCACCATCGGTGTAGTCGAACGGTGCCTGCGGGGTGCGGCGTTTGGCGATGTCGCGTAGTTCCCAGATAGTGCTGGCTCGCTTGAGTCGCGCTGTTTTGCTGAATTCCGGCTTCTTGAACTGCATCAGCGGCGCCAGGTCTGCCACCTTGGGTACGCGGCGCTTGAGCGCCGGTGGCTGCAGGGCAGATCGCTGCCCGACGGCGGATCCCGGCTGCGCGGGGCGGGTCACGGTTTCGTCGCTGCCGGCATTGGCTGGCGCGGCCGTGATCTTGGGGTCGAGGGTGTCGGTCATGCGGTTCTCCCTTGAATTCTGTGGTCCTGTCACTGTGGTCTAACCACACAGTAATCCATGTGGTTGGACCACATCAACTAGTATTCCGGTATGCGTACCCACGAGTTGGTCCTGCAATGGATCGAGAAACAGTTGTCTGACGGAGACCTCGCCTTGGGCGGACGGCTGCCGGGTGAGCGCGCCATGGCCGAGCAGCTGCAGGTTTCCCGGACCTCCGTGCGTGAAGCCGTCAGGATCCTTGAGGCGATGGGCGTGGTCCGTGCCGGGGTGGGCTCGGGAAAGGATGCAGGGACGGTGGTCATCGCCGAGCCTGGGTCCGCGCTGGGTTCAACCCTCCGGCTGCATGTAGCCACCCGACACCTTCCGGTGGCGGACATTGTGGAGACCCGCGTCCTGCTTGAGTCCTGGGCGGCGGAACGGGCCAAAGTGGGCGTTCCGGCGCTGGAGGAAGCCGCGGAGCTCCTGGACCAGATGGATGCGGCGCCGGATATCGACACTTTCCTGCCCCTTGATGCCCGGTTCCATGTGGCGCTCGCGCGGGCGGCAGGCAACTCGGTGGTCAGTGCCATGATGGCCTCGCTCAGGGGCGCAATCGAGAACTATGCGGGTGAGTTGACGGGCAATCTGCCTGATTGGGACACAACGTGCGCCAGGCTTCGGGCCGAACATCGTGCCATTCTCACCGCTGTGAACAACCACGACGGCGGCAAGGCGGCTGAGCTTGTGGCCGCGCACATCCAGGGCTTCTACGCGGAGGCCGGAGTGGGCTCCAACCCCACGCCGTAGAGCAACGCGGGGTCACTTATGGCCCCTAAAACCGCTCTGAAGGGGCCATAAGTGACCCCGCGTTGTACCTAGGCGGGAGTGAGGGCCGGTGCCGCGGTGCTCTTGCGGATCTGTACCCTGGGCGAGAACTCGTCCTGCGCCTGGGTGGCTGTTTCGCCGGCCTGCTGAATCTGTTCCCGCATTCTCCGCCAGGCCAGGCTTCCGAGCTCGTTGATGGGCACGGCCGCAGTGGTCAAAGGGGGAGTGGTGTATTTGGCGAACGGGATGTCATCGAAGCCAGTCACGGAGATGTCCTCCGGAACGCGGATGCCCCGCTCGTGCAGGCCGCTGAGCAGTCCCATGGCCACGAGGTCGTTGAATGCCAGGATCCCGGTGGCGCCACTGGAGATGATGGCTTCGGTGGATTCGTGCCCGGAGTCGAAGTTGGAACCGCCGTGGAGCATCTGCAGCTCGATCTCAGGGTGTTCGGCCCGGAATTGATCCAAGCCCACCAGTCGCTGGCGATTCGAGGCGCTGTGCTCGGGGCCGGAAAGGAAGGCCAGGCGGCGGTGCCCCAAAGTCACCAGGTGCTGCGCCAATTCCTGGATGCCCTGCCCGTAGTCCACACTCAGGCTGGGAGTGTTCGTGGCGATGGTGGTGCGGTTGATCAGCACCAGCGGATGCAGGGTAGGAGCAAGCTCCTCCAGCTCGGCATCGCTCATGCGGGGAGCGCAGAGCACCACGCCATCGCAACGGCGTCGTGCCTCGCCCGCGAGGATCGATTCCTCGCTGGTAACTTCCGAGGAGTCCGCAATAAGGACGCGGTACCCGTCCTGCGCGGCAGCAATGCTGAGCCCGCGGAGGATTGCCTGAAAGGTGGGGTTGGCGAGGTCCGGCACCACAATGCCGATCGTGTCGGTTTTTCCGAGGGCAAGTGATCGTCCCACGGGGTTTGGCTGGTACTTCAATTCAACGGCGGCGGCTCGAACCCTCGCCGCAATGCCGGGATCCACGGCGGCATTACCGTTCATGACGCGTGAAACGGTGGCGTGCGAGACGCCCGCCTTCTCTGCGACATCGGCAATCCCAACGCGCCTGTTGGTGTTCCTGCGTGCCATGTGGCCCCTTCCCATTGCTCGCCTCCCGCGTGCTCCGTCGTTGGAGCAGTGGTTGACGTGACCACCAGAGTCTTGATACAAAGCTTATAACGCTCTGAGAAAACGCTTTCTCATGATTCTTCCCATACGAAGCCGGGACGTCAAGCGGTTCACTTCTGCCTTTCTGAAAGGGGCATCTCTCATGGCCAACATGGTCAATGTCGACTCAGCCGAGACCCACACCGAATCTGCCGAAACGACCATCCAGCCCCAAGCCTCCCAGCGGACCCGCATCGCACTGATCGGAACCGGCGGCCGCTCGGAAATGTACATCCGGGCCATCTACGGGCAGCATGCGGACGTCGCGGAACTCATTGCGTTGTCTGACGTCAACCAAGGCCGCGTGGACTTCTACCAGGACTTGATCAAGGAGCTCGGCGGAACGGAGCCGGTGGCGTCTTTCGCACCAGGCGAACTCACCAGCTTTATCCAGTCCAACGGCATCGAGCGCGTCATCGTCACCACGCCCGACTACACCCACGCGGACTACATCGTTGAAGCGCTGGAGGCCGGTGCCGACGTCGTGGTTGAAAAGCCGCTGACCATCGACGTGGACGGTTGCCGCCGTATCACCGAAGCCGTGGCGAAGACCGGCAAAAACGTGGTTGTCACGTTCAACTATCGCTACTCGCCGCGCAACAGCGCGCTCAAGGAAGTCATCCAGAACGGCGTGATCGGAAAGGTCACGTCCATCGACTTCAGCTGGGTGCTGGATACCGTGCACGGCGCTGACTACTTCCGCCGCTGGCACCGCGAAAAGAAGAACTCCGGCGGCCTGCTCATCCACAAGGCCTCGCACCACTTCGACCTGGTCAACTGGTGGATCAACGATGTCCCCGAGCGCGTGTTCGCTTCCGGTGGCCTTCGCTTCTACGGCGACAAGAACGCTGCAGAGCGTGGCCTGGGAGCCCGTCCGGAACGCGGCACCGTGGATGGCCTCGAACACGATCCGTTCCGCCTGGACATGCGTGAGGACGAGCGCCTCAAGGCTCTGTACTACGACAACGAGAAGTTCGACGGCTACATCCGTGATCAGGACGTATTCACCGAGGGCATCACCATCGAGGACAACCTCGCCCTGGTGGTGGACTACCAAGGTGGACCCACGCTGAGCTACTCCCTCAACGCCCACAGCCCGTGGGAAGGCTACCGCGTCACCGTCAACGGCACGGAAGGCCGGGCTGAACTCGAAGTGGTGGAGCGCGCCGCCGTCGAATCCAGCACCGACAAGAAGACCGTGGTGGACCCGAGCGCCACCCCCATTGAGGAAGAGGACGCCGTGCGCCGGAACGGCGAACGCCTGGTGGTCCAGCGTCACTGGGAAGCTGCCTACGAGGTGCCCATTATCAACGGCGAAGGGGGCCATGGTGGCGGCGACAACCTGCTCCTTTCGGATCTCTTCAACGGCCCGGGCGTTGATCCGTTGGGCCGTCCGTCCGGCTACATCGACGGCCTCCGCTCGGTGTCGGTGGGCATTGCCGGCAACAAGTCCCTGGACACCGATCTTCCCGTCCGAATCAGCGAACTCGGCCTCGGCGCGGATCTCAGCCGCGGCCAAGACTGACCAGCCAACAGAAAAACAAGAAACCAGGAAACGCACATGAGCAGGATTTTCGTCACCGGCGGCTCCGGCCGGCTGGGTCGCAGCGTGGTTGCCGGATTGGCCCAGGCGGGACACAAAGTCATCTCGGTTGACCGGGATGCCATCCCCGAGGAACTGTTGCCGGCAGGAGCTGAGCAACACACCGCAGATCTCCTCGCACCGGGGGAGGCGGAGCGGCTCATCCGGGAAACAGCGCCCGACGCCGTCATCCACCTCGCTGCTATTGCCGTACCTTTCAGCGCACCTGAGGACGTCATTTTCAGCACGAACACCCGGCTCGCCTTTGCGGTGGTCAGTGCGGCCACTGACGCTGGCGTTCCGAAGATCGTGACGGCGTCCAGCCCCACCGCCCTGGGCTATGGCTCACCGGCCGGGTGGCTGCCGCCGTCGTTCCCCCTGGACGAGCAGACGCCGCCCAAGCCGTGGAACGCCTACGCGTTGTCCAAGTTGATCGCCGAGCAGACCGTGCAGATGTTCGCTTCAGCGCAGGGCAACAAGATCAGGTACGCAGCCTTCCGTCCCTGCTACGTGATTTCACCGGAGGAGTGGGAAGGGGCCCTGACGCAGCAGGGCCACACAGTCCGGGAGCGGCTGCAGGATCCTGCGCTTTCCGCGCCGGCGTTGTTCAACTACGTCGATGCCCGGGACGTTGCCGATTTCCTGGACGTGCTGCTGGAGAAGATGGATTCCATCCCCAACGGCCAGGTGTTCTTTGTTGGTGCAAAGGATGCCTTGGCCACGGCTCCGCTGGCAGAGCTCTTCCCGCGGTTCCTGCCCGGCAGCGGACCCCTCACCGAACACCTGACCGGCACCAGCCCGGCGTTCTCCATCGACAAAGCCCGCGAGCTCCTCGGCTGGGAGCCGAAGCGCACCTGGCGCACCGAACTTACGCCGCCTTTCGAGGGCGCAGACACAGCATCAAGCGAACAAGCATCACTCAATGACGAGACCCACGCCGGCCTGGTCCCGGCGGGAGCAACCAAGGAGACCCCATGAAATTCGACGGCGTACTGTTCTTCCCCGTCACCCCCTTTGCTGAAGACGGCACGGTAGATGTGGCCCTGCTCAAGGAACACATCACCTCCCGCCTTCCCTTCGGCCCGGGTGGCGTGTTCCCCGCCTGCGGCACCGGTGAATTCCATGCGCTCTCCCTGGAGGAGATCCGCACCGTGGTGACTGCCGCCGTCGAGGCTGTTGCAGGAGCCGTGCCGGTTGTTTCCGGAGCCGGCGGACCCCTGGGTCACGCCATTGCCGCCGCCAAGGTGGCCGAGGAAGCCGGCGCGGATGCCCTTCTGGTGCTCCCGCCGTACCTTGTCACCGGGCCCACCGACGGTGTAGTGGCCTACGTGGAAGCCATCGCCGCAGCGAGCAGCCTGCCCGTGATCGTGTACCACCGCGGAACCGCCAAGTTCACCGCGGAGGCAATCACGCGCCTCACCGCCAACCCGAAGGTGGTTGGCTTCAAAGACGGAATCGGCGATGTGGGCCTGGCCCAGGAAATCGTCTCGGCCATCAACGCGAGCGGCCGGACGGACTTCGCACTCTTCAACGGCCTCCTCACGGCAGAACTGACCCAGGGCGCCTACCGCGGCCTCGGCATCCCGCTGTATTCCTCGGCTGCGTTCGCCATGGCCCCCGAAATCGCCAAGGCCTACTATGACGCCTACGTGTCAGGCGACGAAGAGCGCCGCCACGCCCTGCTTGAAGGTTTCTACGCGCCGCTCGTCCGCCTCCGCGACCAGACTCCGGGCTTTGGCGTCTCCCTCATCAAGGCCGGTCTTCGGCTCGCCGGATTGCCTGTGGGCCCGGTCCGTCCGCCGCTGGTTGACCCCAACGAGGAACAACTGCTGGAGCTCAAGTCCATCCTGGCCAAGGGCCACGAGCTGGCCGGTAGCTGATGCCCGCCCGCATCACGGGCCTCACCACCCGGCTGATCACGGTGCCGCTGCTGCGCAGCTGGGGTGCGGAAGCGCCTGAGAATCATGTGATCGTCACCGAACTGACCACGGACGACGGCGGCACGGGCCACGGTTTCGCCTGGACACCCACCATTGGTCCCCAGGCGGTCAAAGCCCTGCTGGATTACGATATTGCGCCTTTTGTGGCCGGGCTGGAAGTCAACCCGGAGATCGTGTGGGACCAGCTGTGGAAACGACTGCACGAGGCCGGCGGGGGAGGACTGACCACCATCGCGATGGCCGGAGTTGACCTTGCGCTCTGGGACTTGAGGGCCAGGCAGGCGGGCACATCCGTCACGGGACTCCTGGGCCAACGCCAGGAATCTGTGGAGGTGTATGGCTCAGGCGTGAATTTGCACTACACCTTGGAGCAGCTCGTGGAGCAAGCCCAGCGGTGGGTGGCTGCGGGACACAATGCGGTGAAGATCAAGGTGGGCAAACCCGAACTCCGGGAAGACGCCGAGCGCGTCGCCGCCGTCAGGGCTGTGATCGGCCCGGACCGGCTGCTCATGATCGACGCCAACCAGCGATGGGACCTCGCCCATACGTTCCGTGCCTTGGATGTGTTGGGGGAGTACGGACTGGAGTGGCTGGAAGAACCGATCCGCGCCGACGACCTCTGGGCCTACCGCCGCCTGCGCAAGCAGTCGCCGGTGCCCATTGCACTGGGCGAGAACGTCCACACCATCTACCGCTTCCGCGACTTCATCGAAGCAGAAGCCGTGGACATCATCCAGCCCAACATCGTCCGGGTGGGCGGCATTACCCCGTTCCGCAGGATTGTTGAGCTGGCCCGCGCCAACAGCATCAGGGTGGCACCGCACCTGCTCCCGGAACTCTCCGGGCAGCTGGCCCTCACCCTGGCCGAGGCCGTGAGCGTGGAAGACGTGGAAGACGCCTCCTTCGAGCAGCTCGGCATCCTGGCCGGACCTTCCCCGGTTCGGATCAGTAACAGCACTGGCAGAAGCCGGCTCAACAGCACCGGCTGCCTTGGGCTGGGCTTCGACTTCAGCGGAAAGCCGGCACAACTGCCAACCCAGCCCGCAACCGAGGGCGCTGCCCCTGAGACCGCCGTCCCTGAGAGTAAAGGAAACCGCATTGAGTACAGCAACTCTTGACCTGACAGCCATCACCGCCGCAGCCACGGAAGCCGCAAAGGTCACCGCAGCAGCGTCCGACGCCGAGCGCGCCGCCTGGCTGAACGCCGTCGCCGATGCCTTGGACGCCAATGTCACTGAACTGGTGGCCATCGCCGATTCCGAAACGAGCCTTGGCACTGCCCGGCTCACTGGGGAGGTGGCGAGGACCAGCGGACAGTTGCGCCTTTTCGCCAACGTGATCACGGAGGGCTCGTACCTTGAGGCCGTCATCGATCACGCTGACCCGGCGTCCACTCCGCCCAAGCCTGACCTGCGCCGCATCCTGCGTCCCATCGGCCCGGTAGCGGTGTTCTCGGCGTCGAACTTCCCGTTCGCTTTCTCCGTGGCGGGCGGCGACACTGCGTCCGCGCTGGCCGTGGGTTGCCCGGTGATCGTCAAGGCGCACTCGGGACATATCCGGCTCTCCGAGCGGACCGCCGAGATCGTTACCGAAGCACTTGCCAAGGCAGGAGCCCCGGAAGGGATCTTCGCCTTGGTCAGCGGCCGTGAGGCAGGCACCGCGCTGGTTCAGGACCCCGCCATCAAGGCCGTCGGCTTCACCGGCTCCATCCCGGGCGGGCGGGCGTTGTTCGATCTCGCAAACTCCCGTCCGGAGCCCATCCCGTTCTACGGGGAACTGGGCAGCCTGAACCCGGTGGTCATCACGGCCGACGCCTTGGCCGAACGTGGCCAGCAGCTCGCCGCAGGCCTGGCCGGCTCGTTCACCATGGGCGCGGGGCAGTTCTGCACCAAGCCGGGACTGGTGTTCCTGCCGGCCGGTACTGACTTCGCATCCCACCTGGCCGAGGCCAGCAAGGTCAAGCCCACAGCCGCCATGCTCACCGAGCGGATCGCGGAGGCCTACCCGGATGGGCTCCGTAACGTCGCAGATCAGCCGGGCGTCGCCGTCGTCAGTGGCACCGTGGAGCAGAACAGCCTGGCCGACGGCGCCGCGCCCGTGGTGTTCTCCACCAGCGCCGCGAACGTGCTGGAACGTCCCGAAGAGCTGTTGGAGGAGTGCTTCGGCCCCACCACGCTGCTCATTGAATACGCCAACCAGGACGAACTGTCCGCAGCCCTCGCGAAGGTCCCGGGCAGCCTCACAGGCACGGTGCACGCCCAGCCGGGCGAGGATGTCTCGGCGTTGGTGGAGCAACTCAGTGGCCTCGCCGGCCGGGTCCTCTTCGATGGCTGGCCCACGGGTGTGGCCGTGAACTGGGCACAGCAGCATGGTGGCCCGTACCCGGCCACGACGTCGCTGTTCACTTCCGTGGGCGCTACTGCCGTGCGCCGTTTCCAGCGTCCGGTGGCTTACCAGGACGCTCCGGAGACTGTCCTGCACCCGGCCTTGCACGACGCCAACCCGCTGGGCATCCCCCGGCGCGTGGACGGCGTGCTGACACTCAGCTAACCCACCCACCCGAACCACCCGCACCCAAGTAGGTAGCAGTTCGCGTCGTTCTGAGCCCTGAGAACGACCTGAACTGCTACCTACTTGGGTAAGCGCACACGGAAAAGGGGCGGGGTCACCATCACGGTGACCCCGCCCCTTTGCGTTGCTTACGGGCGAAGCGTCAGTGGACGACGACGGCCGTCCACGTGGGTGCTCGGCCAACGGTCGTCGGTGGTCAGGACACGCAGACCGGAATCCGTGAGCAGCACCGTGTCCTCGATCTTCACGCCGGGGCCGGACGGGTTCCACGTAAAGGGCTGGTTGAGGACGATGGTGTCCGTGACCTCTGCCGTGACGCGGGGGTCGCGGCCTGCATAACCGGCGGGTCCGCCCTGGTGATGGAGCGTCCACTGGTCCTCGCCAAAACCGTGACGGGCGTAGGCCCGCTTGATCTCGGTGAAGACCTCGTTGAGCCTGGCGCCGGGGACCGTGGCCCGGAAGATGTCTGCCTCAACTGCGGCGATGCGGGCCTCGGCGTCGAGCTCCTGGGGAGCGCCGGCGTCGAACGCCACCCAGCGGGTCACGTTGGCAACCAAGCCGTTCCGGCGTGCGCACACCACGGCCATGGCGCGGCGGCCGAGGGGGGAGTGCGTGGCCAGTGGATGCCGGAAGTCGCTCCGGGAAGCGCCGTTACACAGCAGGACCAACGGCTCGGCGCCCACCGAGACAATACGGGCGGCCAGTTCCGAGACGAGCTGGAACTCCGTGGTTTCCGGTGTCGCAGCCGTCAGGACATCGGTCATGGCGGCGGCTGCGTCGGCCGAAAGTTGGGCGTAGCGGGCCCTCTCGCCTGGCAGGAGTTGCTGGCGGGCCGCACGCAGTTCCGCCGCGACCGCCGCTTCAACCAAGGGGTCTCCGTCAACGGCCAGCCCTGCCGCGACGGCGTGCAACTGCCCATTCCATGGAACGGTGTCCAGACTGACGCCGTCCGGGAGTTCTTCAGCCGCGATCCGGCCGGCCTCATTGTTGAACGTGACCAGGTGATCACCGGAGCGGTCCACCAAGAGGGCTGCGATGGGATCGCCGGCCAGGCTGATGTGCACCCGGCTGCCGTCCAAATACCAGGTAAGGGCCGTGTTGGATGTGAGCAACAGCGAGTCCCGACCCGCAGCGTCCATGATGTCCAGCACCCGCTGGCGCTTCACTGCACGGTCGGCGACGTTGCCAGGCGCGGCGTCTGCGGTCAGGGCTGGCGTGAATTGAGTAGGCGTGGTCATGCCGGTTCCCCCAAAGTTGTGATGAGTTGTTCAATGTCTTGTGTGGCCAGGAAGCCGTCCGTGACGAGGACGGTGACGGTCCTGTGGACAGGGTGACCCGGTTCGGTGGTCACCGGGGCGTCCCAGGCCAGGGACAGCCCCACCCCCGGGTATCCCGAGTGCCGCACGAACCACGGGTCCGGTGCCTGCGGTGAGGCAAGGAACACGAGCGTCGCGGGGTGCCCCAGCCCGGTGTCGCCGGTGACCTGGGCGGCGTTGGCCGTTCCGGCGTCGAACGTTCCAGACCACGCCAGCCACGGCGCCACGGTGCCGTGCACGGCGTCCTCGCCCCGGCCGTCGGGAGTCCAAATAGTGGCGTCGCCAACCTTCGGTAGCCGCCAGAAGAAGCCGCCGTATCCGCCCTGCGGCCGTCCGTTGGAGCCAGGGCTGCCCAGCAGCACCGGCTGTCCCGTGGCTGACTCCAGCGTGAAATCCAGCGTCAGTTTCCATGTTGAAGTCCCGACGGCGGCCCAGCGCCACTCGCGCTGTTCGCGGAGCACGGGTGTGTGGTCAGGGCCGAGCCAGCTCAGTTGCTCGCGCCTGTGTCCATCACTGTGCTCCGCGGACTCCGTGACGATGCGGCCGTGGTCCTTGCGCCAGATGTATGCGCCGGCGTCACGGGTGTAGGTTCGGCCTCCCCAGAAGTTGGTCCCGTCAACGTCCTGGAGGGCGACTCCCGCTCCCAGATGCCACACGTGGTCCTCCGGGATGTGATCGGTGACCACTGTTCCCGCGAGGGTCCGTACGGGGTGCAGGTAAGGGCGCGGTGACGACGTTGGCCGGATCCGGGAACCGTCCTGCAAAGTAGCTACGGGCGTGCCCTTGATGTGCAGGGCGCTGTCAGAGTCCAGAATGGGTTCGCCGGATGACGTCCAAGGGGCTCCGAGCTCGGCGAACGTGGCCTGCCCCAGGGCTGCCCGGCGGATCATTGATTCGATGCCGTGGACCACGGGGTGGGCGGAGTCGCCCTCGCCTTCCCACGTGATGAATTCCGGGGATATTGGCTGGGGCGAGTCTGCTGTGCGGATGGTCTCCAAGACAGAGACGTAGGCGCCGGATCCGGACAGCGGGCTGAGCAGATCCTGTTCCGTGCGGGCGGCCAGCAGGTTCTCCAGCAGGTCGGTTCGCCCGAAGGTCTCCGTCCGGGTGCCTTGGGGTGAGGTGAGCTCCAGGCGGTCCTCCGTGTAGAAGAGCGTGAGCTGACCGAGGGTTCCGTAAAGGGTGACCGACGGCGCTGACTGCACGGGCGCACATAGCGTCAGGGCGCACGTCAGTACCGTGCTTCCGCCCCCAGACGCGGTGTTTCCGTCAAACCCCGCCGTGGTCCGTACCCGCACCACGGAGGTGTCATCGCTCTCGGTGTCGTTGGCCCGGTACAGGTCCGTTTCCACGGATTCAACGTCCGCCACAGTCCGCGCACCAGCGAGCCGCAGACCCGTTGCCACAGCATGGGCCAAAGCATTGGTGGCCACTCCGTCCACCACGTCGGTTCCGTTGAGGCTTCGCTTGCCGGCCCATCGTGAGCGCTTGAAGTACGCCTTGCTCCGCAGCCACAAACCGGTGGCGCTGATACCTCGAATGTCGCCGATCTCGCCGGAAGCCACCAGGGCTTCGATCGCCGGCAATGCCTCTGAACCCAGGCTTTGAAAACCCACTTGTACGAGGCGGCCGGCGCTCGCAGCCGCCGCCAGGACTTCCTCGAATTGCGCCATGGAAGCCACCGGCGGCTTTTCCAGGTATACGTGGGCCCCTGCGTTGAGGGCGGCGATGGCAAGGGGTGCGTGCGTCTGGATGGGGGTGGAGATGATGACCACGTCCGGGGCGGTTCCCGCAGCCAGGAGCTCGTCAAGGGAAGCGAAGACCTTCACTTCCGGGCCAAGCGTTTCGTCTGCCGGGGGTCTCGGATCGGCGACGGCCACCAGCTCCAGCGCACCGTTGGCACTTAGCCGACCGAGGTTGTCCAAGTGCCGTTCGCCGAAGCCGTGCACACCCACCAGTGCGATGCGGGGGATCCGGGCAGTGCCCTCCGTTGTGGTGTCGGTTGAGGTTTGTGTCATGAGGCTGTCCTAGCGGGATCAGGTGCGTGGGTAGTGGTGGAGTGGCGGGGCTGCAGCGCGGTCGCGAGGAACGCGGCGGCCTCGTCCTGCATGGCCCGGGTGAAAACGTGGGGTTCCTGCCAAAAGCTGCCGGTATAGCGGTCGGGCATGTCCTGCAGCAGGTGCTGGTGGGCATCGCGCATTCCCTGTTCCGGGAAAAGGGGGTCAGCCAGGGCGTATTGGACCAGCACCCTTTCGGCGGTGGAACGGATGGCGAGGTCCGGCCACTCGCCCAACCGCGCGAGGCCCGGGGAGTGCAGTAACCAGGAGTGGGCGTCCAGGTATGCGGGAAGGAGAGCTTCGAACGTGGTCATCATGCACGTGACCACGTAGCTGCGGATCCGCGGGCTCATTGCACCGAGCACCATGGCCCGTCCGCCGCCTCCTGAGAAACCCAGGCATCCGAGCCGGTCCGCATCCACGCCCGGCAGGGACGCGAGGACACCCAGGGCCGCGAGATCGTCATGGGCAACGGTCCCGGCAACGCTGGTACCGATCAGCATTGCGGCTTTCGCCACGGTTTCCTCGTGGGCGGCAGCGGCCGCGTCGTAGTATTCCGCCGCGGAAAGTTCGACGCCGGCCTCCCGCCGTAGTGCCTGCTGGCCGTTGACGGCGTTGGCAGTCCGCCAGGGAAGGGGATCGAGCCCGAAGCGGCGGCTGCCCCACATGAAGGTGTCGTGCGCAAGGACAGCGAAGCCCTGCCGGGCCAGCCAGGTGGCGAGTGGCCGGCCGCCATAGAGCTTTGCCCTGATATCCAGGGGCGGCAACCCCATCACGGGAGAACCTCCGGCACCGCCGGGCCTGTCACCGCCGGGCCTGTCGCCTAAGGGGGCGCCGCCGTCGTGACGCTTCACATCGTGAGGGAAGCGCACCAGCCGCTCCGCACCGTAGGCCTTGATCCCGCCATGGCAGTGGAGGGCGAGCACCCCTGGCAGCGGAGCGGTGGCGCCGGCAGGTCGCACGAACCAAGCGGACGTCGCCGGGCCGAACCCCAGCTGCCACTGCAAATGCGAGGTGATGACGCCGTCGTGCTCTGATTCGGAGAGCACCGTGTACTCAAGGTCCGGTGTTACGGCGGGCACGCCAAGGGTGTCGGCAAGTTGCCGGACTTCCACTGTGTCAGCGGTGAGCCGGTGCTTGGCTGCATAGGCCGGCCAATCCTCGTATGCAGCCAGTGCGCTGGGACGGGTGGGGGTTGCTGCCATGTCAACGGTGGTCATGGCAGGCGGAGTGGGTGGGAAACAATAGTGTCCTGCCTTATCGATGCGGAAGGTGTGCTCCAGCGCACGCCGGGCTTCGTCAGCGTGGAAAAACAAGTTCAGGCGCCTTCGCAAGAAAACGCTTTCTCAAAAATTAGCAAAAGGCTGTACAAGGGTCAAGAAAACGTTTACTTTGATACGGAGCCGCTGAACGTCCGGACCCCAATCCTGGCAACTCACGGGTAGCGCCAGTAGATCGGCGGCGTCCCGGACGGCAAGCACCAACCAGACTCGAACTCCGTGGATGGCCACGATGACCAAAGGAGACCACATGGCCGCTGTACTACGCACGGGGACGCCGCAAGGCGTTCGCGCTCCGGCGAGGGGGAAGCAATGAGCGCTATAGGCGAACTCTCAACGATGACCCGGCGCAAGGGTCCCATGACCAAAGAAGAGAAGAAGGCGAACGGCCGCGACAACAAAGCCGCCTACATCTTCCTTCTGCCGTGGCTGATTGGTCTTGTGGCCATCACCGTGGGGCCCATGCTGATGTCCTTGTACCTGTCCTTCACGGACTACAACCTCCTGCAGCCGCCGGAATGGGTGGGGCTGGATAACTTCATCCGCATGTTCGGCGATGCCCGCCTCCACAATTCCCTCCGCGTCACGTTCACATACGTCCTGGTGGGTGTGCCGCTCCAGTTGGGTGTGGCCCTGCTGATCGCGCTGGTCCTGGACAAGGGGCTGCGTGGCCTTCCGTTCTACCGCTCCATCTTCTACTTGCCGTCCCTGCTGGGTGGCTCGGTGGCGGTTGCCATCCTGTGGAAGCAGATCTTTGGCACCACCGGCCTGGTGAACCAGGTTCTGGCGATGGTGGGCATTGAGGGGCCCGGTTGGATCTCGGATCCCAATACGGCGCTTGGCTCCATCATCCTGCTGCACGTCTGGACCTTCGGCAGCCCCATGATCATCTTCCTGGCCGGCCTTCGCCAGATCCCGGTGATGTACTACGAGGCAGCCAAGGTGGACGGCGCAACCACTTTGCAGCAGTTCTGGCGGATCACCCTGCCCATGCTGAGCCCCATCATCTTCTTCAACCTGGTGCTCCAGATCATCGGCTCCTTCCAGTCGTTCACGCAGGCGTTCATCGTCTCCGGCGGCAACGGCGGCCCGTCCGACTCCACCATGTTCTTCACCCTGTATCTCTACCAAAAGGGCTTCGGCCAGTTTGATATGGGCTACGCCTCAGCGATGGCCTGGTTCCTGCTGGTCATCATCGGTGCCTTCACCGCCATCAACTTCATCGCTTCAAAGTATTGGGTGTTCTACGATGACTAAACTTCAGACCCTCCCCGCCGCGTCCGGTAGCTCCGCGGGTAAGAACGGCAAGGAAGGCAAGAGCCCGCGCCGCCGCGAATCCCCCGGCAGCCTGGCCTACAGCCGCAGCGCCCGCATCAAGGGCCTGGTCAAGCACGCCATCCTGATCATTGTGGGCGCGGTGATGATCTACCCGCTGCTGTGGATGGTGGTTTCCTCCCTGCGGCCCAACGATCTCATCTTCCGCGAACCCGGCCTCTGGCTGGAGAGCTTGGAGATGAGCAACTACACCGATGGCTGGTCCGCCCTGACGCACCCGTTCGGGCACTACATGATCAACTCCGCGATCGTGGTCCTGGGCTCCATCCTGGGTAACCTGGTCTCCTGCTCCATGGCCGCCTATGCCTTCGCCCGCCTGCAGTTCAGCGGCAAGAAGATCTTCTTCGGCATCATGCTGCTGACCATCATGCTGCCGTTCCACGTGGTGATCGTGCCCCAGTACATCCTGTTCTCCCAGATCGGCTGGGTGAACACCTTCTGGCCGCTGATTGTGCCCAAGCTCCTGGCCACGGACGCGTTCTTCGTGTTCCTCATGGTCCAGTTCATCCGAGGCATTCCCAAGGATCTTGATGAGGCCGCACGAATCGACGGCGCCGGCCACCCCAGGATCTTCCTCCGCGTGATCCTGCCCCTGATGGTTCCGGCCCTGGCCACTACCACCATCTTCACGTTCATCTGGACCTGGAATGACTTCTTCGGCGCACTTATTTACCTGACGGACCCGGATATGTTCACTGTTCCGGTAGCCCTTCGCGCCTTCGTTGACTCGCAGTCGGCAACCAGCTGGGGATCGCTCTTCGCAATGTCCATCGTGTCCCTGCTCCCGGTGTTCCTGGTGTTCCTGTTCGGCCAGCGATTCCTCATCAAGGGCATCGCCACCACAGGCATCAAGTAGACCGACTCGTTCCGCCAGAAGGGGGCGGCGCCCGCCGCCCCCTTCGCTATGGGCGCCCCCTTTTCGGTGAGCGCCGCTTTTCGGTGAGTTCCGCCGTTCGGGGGTAACGCTCTTTGGTGAGTCCCGCCGTTCGGGGGTAACGCTTTTCGGTGAGTCCCGCCGTCGGACTTTCCCGGACAAGTAATACAAGTCAGCATCTTGTAATACAAGATTGTGACTTGTACCATAGTGACCAGTAGGAAAACGCTTTCTCATATCGCATCATGATCAATGAAGATCGGAGACATCAGTGCCGGTAAAACCAAAGGGTGAAGCAGTCGCCCCCGCAGCCGCCTCACCATCCCGTCCATCAACGCCCAAGACCAAGCGCAAGCTCCGGGCATCAGCCCTCGTTGCAGCCACCGCTGCCGCAGTCCTCGCCCTCACCGCCTGTGGTGGTGGCGGAGGGTCCGAGGCGAAGAGCGCCGACGGAAAAGTGGAGCTTCGCTTCGCCTGGTGGGGTGGCGACAAGCGCGCCCAGGTAACGCAGGCCGCCATCGCAGCCTTCGAGGCCGAGAACCCCAACATCAAGATCAAGCCCGAGTACGGCGACTGGAGCGGCTACTGGGACAAGCTGGCCACCCAGGTTGCCGCCAACGATGCTCCGGACATCATCCAGATGGACGAGAAGTACATCACCGAGTACTCCACCCGTGGCGCCTTGCTGGACCTCTCCAAGTACGACATCGACACCTCCAAGCTGGATGCTGCCGCCTTGGATGCAGGCAAGGGTGAGAAGGGGCTGACCGGCATCGCCGCGGGCATCAACGCAGCCACCATCCTGGCCAACCCGGCAGTCTTCCAGGCCGCCGGCGTCGCAATCCCTGACGACAAGACCTGGACCTGGGAAGACTTCGAGCGGGTCTCCGCCGAGATCACCGCCAAGTCGCCCAAGGGAACTTACGGCGCAGCTGCCTACGGCACGGATGAGGCCTCGCTGGGCGTGTGGCTGCGCCAGAACGGAAAGTCCCTCTACACTCAGGACGGCAAGCTGGGATTCGAGCCCTCGGACATCGCCGAGTGGTGGGCTTTCCTGAAGCAACTCAGCGAAAAGAAGTCTGTTCCGTCCGCATCGGAAGTTGTGGAAGCTGAAGCCGCCCCGCTTGATCAGAGCGGCCTGGCAACCGGCAAGAACGGACTGGCCTTCTGGTGGTCCAACCAGCTTCCGGCCCTTGAGAAGGCTGCCGGCGGCGAACTGCAGATCCTCCGCTTCCCGTCCAAGACGGGTAAGGCCGATGACGCCAAGCTTTGGTACAAGGCCTCCCAGTTCTGGTCCGCGTCTTCCCGTACCAAGCACCCTGAAGAGACGGCCAAGTTCATCGACTTCCTGACCAACAACGTCAAGGCCGGCGAGGCGCTCCTGGCAGACCGCGGCGTCTACCCGAACTCCGAAGTCCGCGACGCAATCGCTCCCAAGCTCGCCAAGGCAGATGTGAAGGTAGTGGACTTCATCGCCGGCATCAAGGAAGAGCTTGGGGAGGCTCCGGCCGCACCGCCAAAGGGTGCCGGTGCTATTCAGGAAATTGTGAAGCGTTACACCTCCGAGGTCCTGTTCGAGAGGCTCTCAACAGAGGAAGCCGGCAAGAAGGCTGTGGACGAAATGAAGTCCGCCATCAGCTAGCTTATTTACAACGCAAACCGCGCCCCGGGTTGGTCCATCAGGATCAACCCGGGGCGCGGTTTTTGCGTGTGCCTACCCAACTGTGTAGCAGATCAGGTCGTTCCCAGCGCTGAGAACGACCTGATCTGCTACCTACTTGGGTCAGTCTTCCGCGATGACGGCCACGGCGCCGGCGGGTACAACGCCGGTGAAGCGTGCGCCGCTCAGCAGCTCGTCGCCGTCGGCCTTCACCGTGACATCTGCCCGGCTGTGGTTGATGGCGAACAGGAAACTGCCGCCATCAGCGGCGCGCCGCCGGACAAGTTCGACGCCGGAAGACACCTCGGCGGCGGCCGTCACCCCTGCTTCGTCCACGAGTCGGGCGGTCAGTGCGTCGATGCCATCGGCGTCGGGAAGGGTGGCGAGGTACCAGGCCGTACCGGTGCCCACGCGGCGCCGGGTCAGGGCCGGGATGTCACCCAGTGGGTAGTTGGTGAACGTAGCCAGAACCTCTGTATCCCCGGCAGCGTGCACGTGCTCGCTCCACACGGATCCCGGTGTTCCTGGTTCAAATACCGTTCCGTCGCTTAGGGTGACCGACGTGCCCGGGAAGAGCGGATGGAATTCCTCGCTCCGGACCCCCAGCAGTTCGCGGAAAGCGCCCGGGTAACCGCCCAAACGGATGTGATCCTTTTCGTCAACAATGCCACTGAAGTAGCTGATGAGAACCGTGGCGCCGGCCCCCGCTGCGGCGGCAATCGAGGCAGCTGCTGCGTCCGTGACGGAGTACAGGGTGCACACCAGGATGAGGTCATATCCGGACAAGTCCGAGGAGGGGTGGACGAAATCCGCAGTGATGCCGCGCAGATACAGGGAACGGTGGAACGCCCGCATGGTGTCCAGGTATTTCAGAGAGTTGCTCGGGTGCGAGTCCAGTTCCGATGCCCACCAGGCTTCGTAATCGAACACGATCGCAACGCGCGATTCGACGCGCGAGCCCTTGACGGGTTCCAGCTTGGACAACGCGTCGCCGAGGTCCACCACGTTGCGCCACACCTGGGTATCGCGGCCACCGTGGGGAACCATGGCGGAGTGAAACTTTTCGGAGCCGGCCTTGCTTTGCCGCCACTGGAAAAACATGACGGCGTCGGCTCCGCGGGCCACATGCGTTAGTGAGTTCCGGAGCATTTCGCCGGGCATTTTGGGTTGGTTGTGCGGCTGCCAGTTGACCGCCGACGTCGAGTGTTCCATGAGGATCCACGGCTCACCACCAGCAACACCGCGGGTCAGGTCCGCGCTGAATGCGAGCTCAATGTCGCGTTCCGGGTCCGCCGCCACGAGGTAATGGTCGTTGGCGATCACGTCCATGTCTTGGGACCAATCGAAGTAGTCCAAAGCCTTGGTGGCGCTTGAAACCATGAAATTGGTGGTTGCCGGAACGTGGGGGGTGACTTCGCGGATCACGGCCAGCAGCTCGCGGTAGTAGTCAATGAACGCCCAGGAGTTGAAGCGCGCGAAGTCCAGCTGCTGCCCGGGGTTGAGCGTGGTGGGCGCGGCGCCAGGCGGAATGATTTCCTCGAAGGAAGCGTAGTGCTGCGACCAAAACGCCGTTCCCCAGGCCTCGTTGAGAGCCTCGATGGAACCGTATCGCCGTTCCAGCCATGCCCGGAATGCGGCGGCGTCCTCCTCGCCGTGGAATTCACCAACGTGGCAGCCAAGTTCGTTGTCCACGTGCCAGAGTGCCAGGGCCGGGTGGTCTTTGTAGCGTTCGGCGATCACTCGGGTCATTGCGGTGGCGTACCTGCGGTACACGGACGACGACGGCGTGTAGTGGCGTCGCGAGCCCCGTTCCAGCCTGACTCCTTCCGCAGTGACGGGCAGGATCCCGGGATATTTCCGGGCCAGCCAGGCCGGGGGAGAAGCGGTCGCCGTTGCCAGGGCCACTTTGATTCCTGCCCCGTTCAGGTTGTCCATGACGTCGTCCAGCCAGCCGAAATCGTAGTTTCCTTCGGTGGGTTCCAGGAGTCCCCAGGAGAAGATGCCGACGCTCAGGAAGTTGACCCCGGCTTCCTTCATGAGCTCGATGTCTTCACGCCGGATCTCTTCCGGCCATTGCTCCGGGTTGTAGTCGCCGCCATAGGCAAGACCGTCGATGCTGTTCCAGACGGATGGTCGGTGTGGGTTTTCGGGGGAGGTCAAGAGGACTCCTTCGTCAGGTTGGCCGTGCTGGTACTGAGGCTATAGGTGCAGCGTAGCGGTGAAAACGCGTTCTTTGGAAAACGCTTGCCCAGATGCCGGTTTAGAGATATTGTATCGATTCAGAACGAGTGTAAGCGAGATCACTGCCACGTTGTAGAGAACTCAACAAGCTTGCACCAACTGAGCAAGGAGGCTCTCATGATCGATAGAAGGAAATTCCTGGGTACGGTGGCTCTGGGCACTGCATCGGCCGCGTTCCTGGCTGCGTGTGGCCAGTCATCCACCGCAGGACAGGCAGGCTCCGCGGAGAACCCCGTCACCATCACGTACACGTGGTGGGGCAATGACGACCGTGCGGAGCGTACCCGTAAGGCCATAGCGTTGTTCGAGTCCAAGAACCCGGACATCAAGGTCAACGGCAACTTCTCGGACTTCGCTGGGTACTGGCAGAAGCGGGCCACCGAAGCTGCCGGTGGTGGCTTGCCGGACGTGATGCAGTGGGACCTGTCCTACCTGCGTGATTACGGGCAGCGGAACCAGCTTCTGGACTTGGGTACGGTAAAGGTCAACACGGACTCTTTTGATAAGTCGCTCCTTCCCTCGGGCCAGATCAAGGGCAAGACCTACGGCATCCCCACCAGCACCAACGCCTTCGCGGTGTACTACGATCCTGCCAAGCTCCAAAGCCTGGGTATCGCGGAGCCGGATGGCACGTGGACTTATAAGGAATTCAACGCTTTCCTGACCGAAGTGGGCGCCAAAGGCAACGGTACGTTGTTCGGTGGCACCGACTACACGGGCATCTGGTGGAACTTCAATATCTGGTTGCGCCAGAACAACATCCAGGCCTTCACCGAGGACGGCAAACTTGGTTTCTCCAAGGATGACCTGAAGAAGTGGTGGAACCTCACCGCGGACCTGCGCGGCACCGGAGCGATTGTTGGCGAAGACAAGACCACCCAGTTGCTGCCCAAGTCCCCGTTCGGCTCCAATGTCACGGCCACGGAAGTCACCTGGGATAACTTCATGGCAGGTTACCTCGCCGACAGTGGCGCGAAGGAACTCAAGCTCGTTCCTGTCCCCTCGGATGATCCGGACAACCTGGGCCTGTTCCTCAAGCCCTCCATGCTGATGGTGGCCAGCGCCAAGACCAAGTACAAGGATGCTGCTGCCCGCTTCATCGACTTCATGGTCAATGACCCCGAGGTGGGTCAGATCTTCAAGACCTCCCGCGGTGTTCCGGCGTCGAAGACCCAGCGCGATGGCACCACGTTCGAAGGCACGGACAAGCTCGTTGTCGATTACGAGAAGTCCATCGAGAAGTACCTCAAGGACGCCCCCGAGCCGCCCATCGTTGGGTTCGGCACGCTGGAGTCCACGTTCAAGCGGGTCACGCAGGACCTGAACTACGGCAAGCTCACCGTGGACGGCGCTGTTGATGCGTGGTTCAAGGAAGCCGAAGACCTCATCAAGCAGAACGCCTGATTCAGGCTTTCCCGAACACTGACGGACTGATCTTGTGACTCAAAGCCCAACCTTGAGCAGGCGTTCCGCGTCCGCTCCCGCGCAGCCGCGTAAATCGCGCCGGCGCGGGGCGGACGCCCGCGCCGGCTACACGTTCCTGTTGCCCTGGCTGCTGGGATTCATCGCCCTGACCGTGGGCCCGATGATTTCCTCGCTGTACCTTTCCTTCACCAACTACAACCTCTTCGATGCCCCCAAGTGGATCGGTTTCGATAACTACGTCTCGCTCTTCCAGGACGAACGGTTCCTGCAGTCGGTAGGGGTGACCATGCAGTACGTGGTCTTCGGTACCCCGTTGAAGCTCGCCGCGGCGTTGGCGATCGCGATGCTGCTCAACAGCAAACGCAAGGGCCAGGGTTTCTACCGGTCCGCGTTCTACGCCCCCTCGTTGATTGGCGCGTCGGTGTCCATCGCGATCGTCTGGAAGGCCATGTTCGGCGATTCCGGCCCGGTGGACCAGGGCTTGTCCTTCTTCGGTATCAACCTCGGTGGTTGGGTGGGCAACCCGAACATGACCATGGGCATGATGATCCTGTTGACGGTGTGGCAGTTCGGCGCCCCGATGGTGATCTTCCTGGCCGGCCTGAAGCAGATCCCGGCAGACCTGTATGAGGCTGCCTCGATGGACGGTGCCGGCCCGGTGCGGAAGTTCATGAACATCACCTGGCCCATGCTCTCCCCGGTGATCTTCTTCAACCTTTTGATGGAAACCATCCACGCCTTCCAGATCTTCGCTTCGGCCTACATCATCTCCAACGGTGAAGGCGGCCCGGCAGGATCCACCCTTTTCTACACCCTCTACCTTTACTTGCGCGGTTTCTCCGATTTCCGGATGGGTTACGCCTCGGCCATGGCCTGGCTCCTGGTGATCGTGGTCGGCATCATCACGCTGATCTTCTTCAAGACCTCCAAGTCCTGGGTCCACTACAGCGGTGATTCAAAATGACAACCATGGCAACACCCACCCAGCCCGCTCCCACCAAAACCGCCCCGGCACCGGTGTACAACCCGAAGTCCGAGTCCGGCACGGCTAAACGCATCAAGAGCACCATCTTCCACATTGTCGCTTTGGCGCTGGTGGCGATGGTCCTCTACCCGGCGTTGTGGATGATCGCGTCATCGTTCAAACCGAACTCCGAAATCGGCGGCGCCAACACCTCGCTGTGGTCGAACAACTTCAGCTTCGATAACTTCGCCACCGCCATGGAAGGAATCGGCGGGGTCTCCACCCTGACGTTCTTCACCAACTCGTTGATCCTGGCCGTCGGCGCAGTGGTGGGCACGGTCCTGTCGGCGTCCATCTCGGCCTACGCTTTCGCCCGGATCAACTTCCCGGGCCGCGGATTGTTCTTCGGCATGATGATCGCCACCCTGCTGTTGCCGTTCCACGTGGTGATCATCCCGCAGTACATCGTGTTCCAGCAGCTCGGCCTCGTGGACACCTACATCCCGCTGTTGATCGGTAAGTTCCTCGCCGCTGACGCGTTCTTCGTGTTCCTCATGGTCCAATTCATGCGCGGCCTTCCGGCCGAACTGGACGAAGCAGCCCGCATCGACGGCGCCGGACATGTCCGCATCTTCGGATCCATCATGCTGCCCCTGATGAAACCGGCCCTGATCTCCACCTCGATCTTCTCCTTCATCTGGAGCTGGAACGACTTCCTGGGCCCCCTGCTCTACCTGAACACCCCGGAAAAGTATCCGCTCCCGTTGGCGTTGCGGCTCTTCGTGGACCAAACCCAGTCCTCGGACTATGGAGCCATGATCGCCATGTCCGTCCTGGCTCTCCTCCCGGTCCTGGTCTTCTTCCTGGTCTTCCAGCGCTACATCGTCGAAGGCGTCTCCACGCAAGGCCTCAAGGGTTAGGAACAACAGAGAATGAGCACTATGAACGCCACAGGCAAGTCCTCGGGGAATCCCGGCCTTCCGGTCAACCGCTTTGCCCTCTTCGCCGAGACCATCCTGGCCGGAGTCATCGTGCTCCTTCTCTCCATCCCGTTGGTGACGGCGCCGGCTGCTTATGCGGCCGGCGTCGCGCACCTGGAAAGGCACCTCAGCGGCAGGGATGATTCCCTCCGCAGCCTGTGGGGCAATTTCCGCCTTGCGCTTCCCGGCAGTTGGAAGATCGGAATCACGACGGCGGCAGCCGCCGTCGTGATTGTCCTGAACCTGCTGCTCGCCCTTGTGGGTCAACTGCCCGGCCGGGCAGCGATCCTGCCCGCCACCTTGGTTCTCGCCGCGGCAGGGGCAGTGCTGTTCCTGCGGATCGCCGCCAACTGGAGTGGCGGGGTGAAGTGGGAAGGCGACGCCGACCAGCAGTCCGCAGAGGTCCCCGGCCCCGAGCGCTGGGCCGCAGCCTACGCCAGCGCGAAAGCTGATTCACTGCGGGACTGGAGCGGCTCGCTGCTCCTGCTCGCAGCAGTGTCCATGACTGTCGTCTTCGTCTGGATGCTCCAGGCCCTGTTCGTCATCGTCCCCGGCACCCTGATCCTGGCCGCTGCCGCCATCAAAATCCGTTCCCATCGTTGAGATTTTTGTGCAGCTCATGCCCTTAAGGAGCCTCCTTAAGGGCATGAGCCATGCAAGAACTCCATAAAGAATCCGTCCCGACCCGCTGAATCGAGCAGAACACTCCGTGTCGCCGCGCCCGTTCCCACTGCGCCCCACATCCACCGCACCGCGTGCCCGCTCCACGGAAAGCTGGCATTACCCGCTGAGGCACCACAACTACCGGATTTTTGTCACGCTTTCCCTCGTAGGGAGCGGCGGGGTGTGGATGCAACGCCTCGCCCAGGATTGGCTGGTGCTGCAACTTACGGGCAGCCCGGCGGCTGTTGGCGTCGCCGTTGCCCTCCAGTTCCTTCCCATGCTGGTGGTGGGCCCCATCAGCGGTGTGTTGGTGGACCTCTTCCCCAAACGCCGGATCCTCCTTGTCTGTCAGTCGGTGGCCGTGGTGCTGGCCGCAGGTCTGGCTGTGTGGAACGCGATGGGCGGCACGGATGTGTGGGTGGTCTATGCGTCCTGCATCGCCCTGGGCATCACCAGCGCGATCGATGGACCCGCACGGCAGGTGTTCGTCAACGAGGTAGTGGGCGACGCCGGCCTGCCCGCCGCAATCGGACTCAACAGTGCAGTAGGGCAGTTGGGAGCCATGGCCGGCCCGGCATTGGCGGGCGTGGTCATTGCCCAGGCGGGTCCGGCGGCGGCCTTCGGAGCCAACGCCTTGATTGGCGTATCGGTTCTGGTGATGATCGCGGCCATCAGGCCGGGGGAACTTCATCATTCGCCGGAGGCGCCTGAGCCTGGTGCCCGGCGCGGCCAGATCCTGGCCGGCTTCCGCTTCGTCCGGGCTCGTCCACCCCTGCTGCTGACCATGCTCCTTGCGGGATTGCTGGGCGCGTTCGGCATGAACGGCCCGGTAGTCCTCGCGGCGTTCGCGGACGGAGTGTGGCACAGCGGTCCCGCTGGCTTTGGGCTCTTCAACACTGTGAGTGCATTGGGGGCACTCGCAGGCGCGTTGGTGGCCACCCGCATCAAGCGCTTTGGACGGAAGGGGATCGTGGCCAGTGCCGGGCTCTTCGGCCTGACGCAAGGGCTCGCTGCTGTGATGCCCACGCAGGAATGGTTCGTGGTGATGCTCATTGTGGTGGGCTTCATGACCTTGGTGTTCCTCACCAGCGCAGCCACGGCGGTGCAGCTCGAGGCCGGCGCCAGCGTGCGCGGCCGGGTGCTGGCGCTGTACTTCCCGCTGCTGCTGGGCGGTCACGCTTTGGGCGGTCTGCTGGCAGGGTGGCTCACTGAGGAGTTTGGCGTCCGGACCGGACTGGTGGTCACGGGGGCGTTGGGCATGCTGTCCGCGGTAGTGATTGGATTCCTGCTATGGCGCTACTCGGCCCGCCGACGCCCGTAGGAGCGCGTCAGCAGTTTGAGTGCTTTTGTTAAGAAGGATTGCTCAAACACACAAAAACTCCCTTGACGAGTGATGTAGCACACATCTAATCTGAGAAAGCGTTTTCTGCCCGTAGCGCACGACTCAGATAAGGACGTTTGATGTCTACTCGAGCACGAAAAAACCTCGCCGCCAAAGTCGCAGCAGCGGCGGTCGCCGTCGCCATCACCATGACCGGCTGTGGCAGCGGATCCCAGCAGGCCTCCTCGGACGGCACCGTCACCCTTCGCTTCAGCTGGTGGGGTTCGGACGTCCGGCACAAGATGACCCAAAAACTTATTGACGCTTTTGAAGCGCAGAATCCCACCATCAAAATCAAGGGCGAATACGGCGACTGGTCCGGTTATTGGGACAAACTAGCCACGCAAGTGGCTTCCCAGGACGCCCCGGACATCATTCAAATGGACGCCGCCTACTTGGGTGAGTACGCCGAACGCGGCGCGCTGCTCGAGCTGAAAGACGTGGACCTCGCCAAGTTCGACTCAGCAGTGGCAGACGCCGGAAAGGTTGAAGGCAAGCAGTACGCCATAACCGCCGGGGTGAACGCGCAAGTGGTCCTGGCAAATCCCTCGATCCTCACAGCCAGCGGTGTCACACTGCCCGATGACAAGACGTGGACCTGGGACGAATACAACAAGACAGCCGCCTCCATTACCGAAGGCAGCAAGAGCGGGGTTTACGGTTCGGGTGCTGTCAGCGGTGACGCACCCATGAACCTCTGGTTCCGCCAACACGGTAAGTCCCTCTTCACCGCCGACGGCAAATTCGGCTTCGACGAGGGCGACTTGACCGGATGGTACGAATACCAGGCAGAGCTCCGTGATTCCAAGGCCGTGCCGCCCGCATCCGTGATGACGGAGGACGCCACGGCCTCCGTTGACCAGCAAGGATTGGCTACCAATAGGTTCGGACTCGCCTGGTACTGGTCCAATCAACTGAGCGCCCTCACCAAAGCGTCGGGCCAGCCGTTGGAGATCCACCGTCCACCGAGCACGGACGGCAGCTCCGCCAGTGCACAGCAGTTCTACAAGTCCTCCCAGTTCTGGTCCGCGAGTTCACGGACCAAGCACCCGGCCGAGGTGCAGAAATTCATTGACTTCCTCGCCAACAATGTGGAGGCCGGTGAAATCGCCTTGGCCGATCGTGGTATCCCAGGCAACTCGGAGGTCCGGGCCGCAGTCCTTCCCAAGCTGACGCCGGAGGACGCCGTCACTGCCAAATTCATCGATGAGATCTCCACCGAACTGGGAGATGCCGTGCCCGTTCCCCCGGCGGGGTCCAGCTCCGCCGTCGAGGCTTTGGGCCGCTATGGCCTGGAAGTCCATTTCAACCGGATGTCACCGCAAGAGGCAGCCAAGAAGGCAATGGACGAAGCGAAGAGCTCGCTGAGCTAGCTCCTGATAGGTCCCGCTGGATGGCATTTAGTGACAGTTCCGAGCATGAACATCGCCACTAAATGCCGTCCCGCGGACCGAAATACCAGGATCCTGGGCCCACCTCGTGGTTGCCGGCGGGAAGGATCACCTCGGCCTTAACTCCCGGAGGGACCTCGCACTCCAGTTCCATTCCGTCCGCCGTCCGGCGCCAGGAGACGGAAACAACGCCGCGCTGTGTCGGCACGCTGCCCTGGGCATGCTCCAGCCGGCACACCGGCGGTTGAATCACGACGGCGGACGCCCCCGGAGCGGTGACGCGGACTCCGAGGAGGTACTCAAGGATCTCCCGGATCACTGATGCCGACCATGCATGAGACTGGCTGTAGTCGGTGCCCTCATCAAGCTCCCAGGCCTCCCACGTGAAGGAGGCTCCGGCGTCGAGTTGGCGGGCCCACCCGGGCTGGCGCGGATCGGTGAGGAGGCTCAAAACATCGTCCACCCGACCCTGCGACAGCAGGGCACGGAATAGCCGGTGCACGGTCATGGGACCTTGGCGCATCCCCAACGCTGCGAGTCGCTCGGCATCCTTCGCCGCGTGTTCAGCGGGCGTGATCCCCAGGGACAACGGGAACGAGGTGGCATGCTGTGAGGCGTTGAGGCTGGGGCGGCCGTCTGAGTACAGTCCGTCCACCATGACGCCGTTCACCCTGAAACGGGCATTGATCTGTCCAGCCAGGGATGCCGCCGCACCACCGAACCGGGCTGCCTCCCGCTCCAGGCCAGCGGACGCACATAGCCGGCTGACGACGTCGAGCACTGACCATGACTGGGCGTTGACCGTGGTGCGCGCCGCGCAGTCCATGTCGTAGCCGAAGCGGCCGGGCGCCGGCCAGTCCACAATCCCGTGAAGGTAAGGCCCTCCGCCGCCACCCAGATCCGTGACAAGCCCGGCAGTGGGACCGTCCGTGGGAATGTGCCGGAGCACGTAATAGGCGGTGTCCATGAGCTGGGGGAGGAGCTCGGCCACCAAGGCGTCATCCCCGCTGAGCCGGTGATAATCCTCCACCCACTCGGGCATCATGAGTGAGAAATCCGGGATGTCGCGCTTGCCGTCGCCGTTGGGATACACCGCGTTATAGCGCCCACGCTCTTGTGGTGAATCCCAGTAGCGGCGCGCCGACCCTGCGAACTCCCGCAACGCCTTGGCCGTGAAGTGACGCTCACCAAACAGGGCCATGGTGGCGTAGGAGATGTTCGCGGCGTCGCCCAGGAACTGGCCTTTCTCGCGGGTTGGTGTGTCCACGAACTGTTCCTGGACGCCCAGCAAGGCGGAGTCGCGCAGCAGCGTGAAGACCCTGTTCAGCGTGTGATCGGAGCTGTGGAAGCTGCCCTCCGCCGGGTGATCGGCGTGGATCACCGTTGCGCCCACAGCGCCGAGGTCTGCAATCTCTACGCCAGAGAGCTCCAGATAGCGGAAGCCCAGGTGCACGGCTGCCTCGTAGCGTTGGGGGCCGTCTACCTGGGTGTAGGGGAAGGACATGTCCGTGTTCTGGCTGGGTGACTTTCCAGAGTCCACCCGGCCGTCGGCCCTGAGGTTGTACCCTGCCCGGAGCATCACGGTCCGCCCGTGCTCACCACGGAGAAATTCCACGACCGGGCGCCCGGGGATCACTGTGCCGAAGTCTGCCACCGGGGTCCTATCTTCCGCAGTGAGAAAGTCGACGGCGGACGTGAAGCTGCGTGCGACGCCCGCGTGGTTGGGCATCAGGCGTGGGAAGTCGGGGACCGGGTGGGTTCCAAGGGAGACTGCCGGGTGCCATTGCTGTGGTTCCGGCCAGGCCGTCGCATCGAAATGCTCGATGGGATCGCCCTCATCGTTCCGGTATCCGCCCTGTCGGTAAGGACCTTCGGCCACCAGCCACCCAGGTCCGGAGCCGAACACGTCCCGGGTGCCGTCGTCGTACTCCACCGTCAGCTGGGCCAGAAGGCCCGGGCGGCCCGCGGCGCGGCCCTGGCCGGGTCCATACCAATGGGCGACGGCGGTCAAGGTGGCGGTGTCGCTGCTCTGCAAGGCTTCAGTGACATCGGCGGCGTTGTAGAACTGTTCGCCCGGATAGCCGAAATTGGTGGTCTCCAGGCACGGGCTCCCGTTGATGGAGAACGCGGCGTGATGGCTGGCAGCGGCGTACAGGCGGGCACGGACTACCGTGCGCTCGAGCTTGATGGTGGTCTTAGCAAGGGTCCACTCGTCCGGCTGCCGGAGGGGAGTGGTGGTGCTCCAGCCGGTAAGGGAGTCCGGTTTGGTGACGTCGGTTTCCAGCAGGGTGGTCCCGCCACTCTGGACGCTGATCGACAGGTACTCGGCCTGGCTGCGGGGCCCTTGGTGGAAGGCGATGCCGCTGATGCCGGTGACGGGGACTGTGGTGTCCAGGACCACGTCACCGTCGATGGTGACTGTGATGCGTTCCCCGTCGTCCGCGATGACCAGATCCTGCCAGCCGTCCTCCGGAAACGCCCCGGCACGGGAAACACCGGTTGCCCCGAAAGCCGGTGTCTCAGCCAACGGCTCCGTATGCGGTGCCGACATTGCGCCGATCTGCCAGCCGGGGGCCGGGCGCAGGAGCGCTGACCGGTTCGGTTTGATCTCCAGGAGCACCCCGGATCCAGGCCCGTCGCTGCGAAGGAGTATCCCGGCAGTCCCAAGGCGCTGGCGGAACCGTGCGGTGATCACCGTGCTCCCGTTGGCTGCAACCGGCCACGGAATATACGGCGAGCCGCTCACGCGCAGGTGGCCGTCCACCTGTTCCAGGGGTGCGCGTCCACCGGGCTTGCGGTGAATCCACTCGGCGTTCCAGCCGGCCGCGCCCGGCAGGACTGTGCTGGCGAGGCCGGTGCTGAAGCGGGCCGGTTTGCTGGGCTCGCCAGTGATTCCGGCCGCATCCGTGAGCTGCACAGTCCACTGATAGTCAGTGTCCGGGGTCAGGTCCGGGCCTGTGTAGGGACGGTGGTGCTGCTGCTCTGTGACAACGGTGCCCGAGTCCCATACGTCCTTACCGTCGCGGTCCAGCACCCTGAGGCGATAGGCACTTTGGAACGATTGCCCTGCGCTCGCAGAGGTTCCAGCATCCAGCAACCAGCCGAAAACCGGCGCGGCCGGAGCCGTCAAGCACCGCGCGGATCCCTCCACCGTGAGGTTGGTGGCCATGAGTGGGGTTGCCGCGGCGTCTGTGCTCATCGCCCTGAAACCAAACCCTCGATCTCCGCCGCGCCCAGGATTCCATCGCTGATCCACACCGTGGTGGTCCGGGTGAGGGACTCGCCTTCCGCCACTTCCACTGCAGTGTCCCACGCCAGTGCGGAACCCACGGCGGGGTAATCACTGCACCGCACGAACCAAGGGTCCGCAGACTCGGCAGGTGCGCCAAACACCAGAGTGGCAGGGCCGCCGTCGAACTCTCCTGTCCAGGCGAGCCACGGCGTGACGGAGCCATGGACGGACGGCTCGCCCTCGGCTGTGGAGGAGAAGACACGAGGGGAGGCATTGACAGGGAGGCGCCAGAAGAAGCCGCCGTAGCCGCTGCCGGTGGCACCGTGTGAACCGGGGCTGCCCAGTGAAACATCCACGACGGCGGTGAGCCGGGTCTGGACGTCGAGTCGCCAAGTGCGTTTGTCCAGGACTGTGCGGCTCAGGGAGCGGCTTTCCTTCAGGACCAGCCCGCCGTCGGCCGCGAACCAGGTGAGGTCAAGCATGGTGTGGTCTTTTTCCCGGGAGATGCTTGCCGTTTCGATCCTGCCGTGGTCCTTCACATCCACGTACTTACCCGCTGCCCGGCGGTAGCTGCGGCCGCCCCAGAAATTGCTGCCGTTGACGTCCTGCAGGGCGAACCCTGCGCCGAGGTGCCAGACGTGATCCGAGGGCAAGTGGTCCGTGACCACTATCCCGGCAGGGGTGGTCACCGGGTGCAAGTACGGCCTGGGGGAGAGAGCCGGCTCGAGGTGGCTGCCACTGCGGAGGACCGTGGTGGCGTTGGTGGAGGCGGCAGCGTCTGCCCCAGGGGTGTAGAGAGCTTCGGCACCTCCGGTGATGGGCCGAGCCCAGGGAAGTCCCAGCTCGGAGAACGTGGCGTGGGCGCCGGTGGCACGTTCCAGGATGTCCTCAATGTTCGGAATAACAGCGTGGGCTTGCTCGCCTGTTCCCACCCAGTTCACGCATTCCGACGGAATCAGCGCAGGTGCCTCCGCTGTTCTGATGGCTTCCAGGACCCGCATGAAGGCGCCGGCGTCATCGAGCGGGCTCAGCAGCGGCGTGCCTTCGGACAGGTGCTGAAGGAGGTTTTCGGTGAGGTCGTCGCGCCCGAAAGTGTGGGTGGTTTCGCCGGCTTCGGTACGGACGGTCACGCGGTCCTCCGTGTAGTGGAAAACCGCCGTGCCTTCAGTGCCGTGGAGCGTCACGTATGGCTCCACGGATTCGGTGGCGCACAGGGTGAGCGCGCACGTGATGGGCAGGCCGTTGATGGTGCGCAGGCGGATCACTGAGGTGTCGTCGGCTTCGATGTCGTTGGCCCGGTAGAGGTCTGTTTCCACGGTGGCGAGATCCTCGGCAGCCCGTGCTCCGGCGATGCGGAGCGCCGTGGCAATCGCGTGGGCCAGCGGGTTGGTGGCGACGCCATCCACCACATCCACGCCATCGAGGCTGCGCTTGCCTGCCCATCGGGACCGCTTGTAATAGGCCCGGTCCCGGACCCAGCGGCCCGTAGCTGAGATCCCCTTCAAGGTGCCGATGCCCGGCAACTCTTCGGAGGCCTGCCCGCTGGCCAGCTTTTCCAGTGCTGCCAGCGCACGGGAACCGAGACTCTGGAAACCGATCTGGACAGTGCGGCCAGACGTGGCCGCCGCTTCCTGGAGGCGGAGGAAGTCGCTCATGGAGGCCACGGGTGGCTTCTCCAGATAGAGATCCGCCTTGGAAGCGAGCGCAGACAGGGCCAGAGGGGCATGGGTCTGAATGGGAGTAGCCACGATGATGACATCCGGCTGGTGGTCTCCGGCCAGAAGCTCATCAAGGTTTGAGTGGACAGCTGTGCTTTCCGGCAGATCTCCGGGGGCCGGCGGATTCGGATCGGCCACCGCAATCAGGTCCACCATGCCCGTGGCGCTGAGACGATCGAGGTTGCGGAGGTGGTGCGTGCCGAAACCGTGGACTCCCACCAGGGCGATCCTGGCCGGAGCAGTAGTGTTTGCCGCACCGTCGCCGAGGCGCGTCGGACTACTGGTGGACTCTGTGGAAGCGGTGTCCATGGCTCTCCTAAAGCTGGCGCGGCAACGATGGCGCGTGACGCCGTCGTCCGGGTATTCACAAAAGTGTTCGAGCGGGTTTAGGCTACACCTCAGCAAGCGCTTTCCCGTGATCGATTGTGTCTAGTTTAGCTCTAAGCCTGCCAAAATGTAACGATTCAAGATCAGTGCCGATCGAGACTGCCATGACGTAGGATGTCCTCTGGTTGACCGTAGTAGTCTCGGCTCATCTGAACCCGCCAGTCAGACCCACCTGAACCGGAATGGACCATGCCCCTCTTTGACCTTCCCCTTGACCAGCTCCGCACCTACTCCTCAACTGCAGTAGCTCCGGCCGACTTCGAAGACTTCTGGGACCGCACCATCGCAGAGACGCGCGGGCTCCCGCTCAATGCCGTGTTTGAGCCCGTGGACAACCACCTCAGCGTGATCAACACCTTCGATGTGACCTTCTCCGGATTCGGGGGAGACCGCATTAAGGGCTGGCTGCACCTACCCGCGCAGCTAGGACCCGGCGAGCAGCTTCCCGTGGTGGTGGAGTACATCGGCTACTCCGGCGGGCGGGGCCTGGTCAACCAGAACACCCGTTGGGCGCAGGCCGGTTACGCGCACTTCATCATGGACACGCGCGGGCAAGGCTACGGCGGGGTATCCGGCGACACCCCGGATCCGCATCCCTCGGCCGGTGGCAACAACTATGCGGGCCTCATGACCCGGGGTGCCGACCACCAGGACAACTACTACTTCCGCCGTGTTTACGTGGACGCCTTCCGTGCGGTGGAAGCGGCACAAAGCCATGCCGCCGTCGACCCTTCACGGGTGATCCTCACCGGCGTGAGCCAAGGTGGCGGCATCACTGTTGCTGCTGCCGGCCTGGTGGCTGGACGCCTGGACGGCGTTGTTGCTGCCATGCCGGATGTTCCCTTCCTGCAGGACTTCCCGCGCGCCATCGACATCACCCCGCGCGGCCCCTACCCGGAAGTTGCGTCCTTCCTGGGGCGGCACCGGGATAAGTACGAGCCCATGCTGGCTGTGCTCAACTACTTCGACGGAGTCCATCTAGGCCGTGCAGCAACCGTCCCGGCTCTGTTCTCCGCCGCACAAATGGACGACATCTGCCCGCCATCAACGGTGTTCGCGAGCTACAACAATTACGGAACCGGCTCGCGGGAGCAGGGCAGGGCGCCCGAGAAAGACATAGAGGTCTACCGTTTCAACAACCACGAAGGCGGTCAGGAACACCACTGGATCAAGCAGTTGCAGTTCCTCCGCAAACTGCTGTCATCTTGATGGACGCGATTTGCCCGTGGTCAAGAACCGCGGTTATGGTGTGGCTATGACAAACCGTTGGTATGCGTATTTTTCGTTGGCTCTGGAGGGGCCCGCGTCTAACTGACACGCATCCAACTTTCCTTCAGAGCCAACAGGGCAGAGATCATTCTCTGCCCTTCGCCATATCCGGCGGGTTCTGAAAAGGGGCCCGCTCCGCATCCCGGACAGGACCCAGAAAATGACCAGCATCTCCGCAGAACCCGCACCGCTCCACCCTGCTGATTCCACCCAGCCCGCCACCTCCAACCTGCGGGTGGCCCGCTTCGAGCCGCTTCCGGCCCCGCAGGCCCTCATCGCGGAGTTGCCGCTGGACGGCCGCTCGGCTGCCGTCGTCGACCGTGGCCGCGATCAGGTCCGCGCCATCATGGACGGCGTGGACGATCGCCTGCTGGTGATCGTGGGCCCGTGTTCCATCCACGATCCCAAAGCCGGCCTCGAATACGCCCGACGGTTGGTCAGCCAGGCGGAGAAGCACAAGGAAGACCTGCTGATCGTCATGCGGACCTACTTCGAGAAGCCCCGCACCACCGTCGGCTGGAAGGGCCTCATCAACGATCCCCACCTGGATGGCAGCCACGACATCGCCGCCGGACTGCGCGCCGCCCGCGGATTCCTGAAGCAGGTCACCGCCCTGGGCCTGCCCACCGCCACCGAATTCCTGGAGCCCATCAGCCCGCAGTACATGGCGGACCTCGTCTCCTGGGGTGCCATCGGTGCCCGCACCACCGAAAGCCAGATTCACCGCCAGCTGGCGTCCGGGCTGTCCATGCCTATCGGCTTCAAGAACGGCACCGACGGCGACCTGCAGGTGGCCATCGATGCGTGCGGCGCTTCTGCCGCTGAGCAGGCCTTCCTGGGGATCGACGACGACGGCCGCGCGGCTTTGGTGGCGACGTCCGGCAACCCCGACACCCACGTGATCCTCCGCGGTGGACGCAAAGGCCCCAACTACTCTGCCGACGACGTCGCAGCCGCCTCGGCCAAGCTAGCAGCCAAGGGACTGAACCCGCGCCTTATTGTGGACGCAAGCCACGCCAACAGTGGCAAGAGCCATCACCGCCAGGCCGAGGTTGCACTGGAAATCGGTGCGCAGCTCGAAGCAGGGGAGACCTCGCCGATTGCCGGGGTCATGCTGGAAAGCTTCTTGGTAGGCGGCGCGCAGAACCTGGATGTGGCTGCTCAGCTCGCGGGAACGCAGGAGCTCGTCTACGGCCAGAGCGTCACCGATGCCTGCATGGAGTGGGATGTTACGGCGTCTGTCCTCGAGCAGCTCGCTGCTTCGGCCCGCAAGCGCAGGGCGGTGGTTGCGGCTTAGGGCCGGGTGGGCTGTGGCCCGATACGGGGGTTCCCTGCCAGGCATGCCGCGCGCCCGGCACGGCCAGCAGGGAACCCACGGAATATGCAGAACCAAGCGCTGGGCTCTTTCACATTGGCCCCATCAGCCTCTAGAGTATCTAGCACATGGTTGTTTGATGGCTCAGCATCGGCACACCGTTCCACTGGGGGTGTCCTACTGTCTGAGAGCAAAGGAATATGGGAAATGTCCGCGGAGACTAACTTCTCGAATGCGCGTTTCATGACGGTGGCCGAAGTGGCCGACGTCCTGCGTGTTTCCAAAATGACCGTGTATCGCCTGGTCCACTCAGGGGAAATGCCCGCCGTGAGGTTCGGCCGTTCCTTCCGGGTCCCTGAAGAGGCTGTTGCCCAATACCTCAAAGGTGCTGTGGTGGACGGACAATCCGAGACCGCCTGAGGCCTGCCGGGGTCCGTTCAACGGACCGTGGTCATGGGGTGCCCCTTTGAAGCGGTACTCTGTTAAGGAACGTTTTACGTCAATGTAAGAATCTGTCAGTTGTACTGTCTGCTTCCGCGGATCGGTTCCAACAGACAGGAACTTCTAGTTTGTAAGGAACTTTCGTGGGTTCAGTTATTAAGAAGCGCCGCAAGCGTATGGCCAAGAAGAAGCACCGCAAGCTGCTTCGCAAGACTCGCCACCAGCGCCGCAATAAGAAGTAGAGATACTTCATCAAGCGTGAATGCCCGCTACCTTTCGAGGCGGCGGGCATTTTTGCATCCCCCGACGCTCTCTCATGTCCCTCGGGTTTGGTGTGGATCCTCTCTCATGTCCCTCGGGAAAAGCCCGAGCTGACGGCTGGATCCTGCCATGCTGATCGTAGAGCGCTCTTTATCTTTTTCGTGGCTGACGCAAAGTTGTCGGCCAGGTCATCTTTTCCGAATTTCAAGACTGTCCAGCCTGCAGATTCAAATGCTTTGTCGCGTCGCCGATCGCTGAACATCTGTTCCTGCCCAAGGTGATGACCGCCGTCGTACTGTATTGCCACCCGCCGATCACGGAAGCCCAAGTCCGCAGAAGGCGAAAACGGGTCATTCGGGCGAAGTTGCACCTGCAGCTCCGGTTCGGGGATACCGGCGTCCAGCATCGCCAAGCGGAGCAGCGACTCTGGCCCGGAATCGGCTCCAACACGCATGAGGTCCAGTGCTTCTCGTGCCCGAACGACGCCTTGTAAATTCTTGTGCCTGCCCACCAATTCGCGAAGGGCCTCGAGGGTGGTGAACGGTGTGTCGCGGTCTTCGAAGTCCGGCCTGGGCCTACGAATGAGTTCGTCACCCATACATACGAGGTCGGAGAGCGGTAGGCGTCTTGCGAGATCCAACCAGGTACGCGACCGAGTGCTCATCCGGATGCCGTGAACATTTTCGATCTCGTCGTCGGAGGCCACAACCGTATGTCCGATCACTCCTTTGCGGCGGACGGACGGTAGATGCCTTGGCTTGCTGAGATGCAATTCATTGGAATCAGACAGCCATGGTGGAAGGCACACACCATGCAGCCTCGCGGCCGTTACATGGGATATCCATGCCCCCGGACTTGCGGCTGACAGCGACCTTGCAGCCGCCGATAGCTCAAAGTCCCAATCCGATGGACGGTAAAGGCCGCGGCTGACTCCATCTATTCCTACACGGTTCCAGAGGTGCGATTGCTTCAGGCCCGCGGCCTCGGCCTCGTCAATGGTGAATGGGGCATGGGTCAGTCGGGGCGGAAGGGGCACGGCGTTCTGCATATCTGGCATTCTCGCCCAGAAACGCTTGAGTCATCTTAAGTTATCCACAGGCTCGTTGAAGCCGTCGATGCATGTGAGAGAAGGTTTGGTTCAAGCCCGAGGGATGTGAGAGAGCGTTAGAGGCGGGGGCCGCGGAACTTTGAGAATCCGCGCCACAGTCCGTAGACGGCTCCACCGACGGTCGCAGCTTTGAGCCCAAATGTTGCGGCGCGGCGTCCGGAACGGAAATCGTAAACGGGCCAGTTGTTTTCACGGGCATGGCGGCGCAGCTTAGCGTCCGGGTTGATGACCACGGGATGACCCACCATGGTGAGCAGGGGGATGTCGTTGGCTGAGTCGCTGTAGGCCCAGCAGTGGTCCAGATCCAGGCCCTCGCGGTCTGCCACGAGTTGGACCGCGATTGCCTTGGCGGGTCCGTGCAGGATGTCGCCCACAAGCTTTCCCGTGTACACGCCGTCGTTCACCTCGCCCACAGTCCCGAGTGCGCCGGTCAGGCCGAGCCGAGTGGAAATAACGGTGGCCACTTCGATGGGCGTGGCCGTCACGAGCCACACTTTCCTGCCAACGCGAAGGTGTTGTTCAGCCAGCGCCTTGGTTCCCGGCCAGATCCGTGACTCGATCATTTCGTCATAGACCTCTTCGCCTAAGGCTTTGATGTCTTTCACGGTGATGCCTGCTGCAAGAGTCAGGGCGGAGTCGCGTACCGAATGGACGTCTTCCATGTTCTCGCCCCGCATGACGAACTTGAACTGCTTCCAAGCGAAGCCAGCGGCCTGGGAAAGCGTGAACGCTTTGCGCTCATACATCTTGCGCGCCACGTGGAAGAGACTTGCACCCTTCATCAACGTATTGTCGACGTCGAAAAAAGCGGCCTCGCCAGCATACTTCCGGGCGATGTCCTTCTTGGCCGCGTTGCTCTGTACTGCGTCCTGCTGCACCAAGGCATCTTCGACCACGGCGGCGTTCTTCTCCTCGGGCATGCCTTGAGTCTAGTCAATCAGCGGGGCAGGCGTTGAGGACGCATGGCGGTATTACCCCCGGGCGATGACAGGTGGGCGGGCATAAATGTGAGAGCGCGTGTGCGATATGAGGCTGCATAGGGCCGGTACCTTTGACACATGGCTATTCCCGACGTCGTTCTCCTCACCAAAGCTGACTGCCACCTCTGCACGGCGGCGCGTGCCGCCGTCGAGCGCGTCACAAAAAGTCTTGGCGTGCAGTGGACAGAGCAGAAGATCGACGGCGACCCCCAACTGCAGGAGCGGTTCGCAGAGGAGATTCCAGTGGTGCTGGTGGACGGCATCCAGCGCGATTTCTGGAAGATCGACGAAGAGCGGCTCACCCGGACCTTGAAGAAAGTCCTGGAGGGCTGAGGGTGGAACTACCGGCAAGTAATGGCTTTTGTTGAGTCCGGCCGAGGGTCATAGAGTGGAACAACAAAGCGACGCAATGGAGAGAACCGTGACTGCGCTGGAACCGTCCCCGGAAGCAACAACCGGGGACAACGAACCTGCCACAAAGCAGATCCCGCCCGCGGCTGTGGCCCGGATGACTCTCTATTTGCGCGCATTGAACTCTTTGTTGGCCGAAGGCGTTGAACGGGTTTCCTCCGAAGCCTTGGCGGAAGCCTCGGGCGTCAGCTCATCCACGCTCCGCAAAGACCTCTCCTACGTCGGCTCCTACGGGACCCGCGGCGTGGGTTACGAAGTCCAGTATTTGAGCCGCCACATCGCGGCGGCCCTCGGCCTGACCCACGACTGGAAGGTCGCGATCGTGGGCGCCGGTAACCTCGGCAAAGCCCTGGCCCGGTACGGCGGCTTCGAATCCCGCGGCTTCGACGTCGTGGCCATCTTCGATGCCGACCCCATGGTGATCGGCAACGAGGTGGGCTGGTTGCGGGTCAGTGACTCCGCTGAACTGGAACGGGTCCTGGAGCGCACCCACACCAACATGGTGGTGCTGGCACTGCCGGCCACCGTGGCCCAGGCTGTGTGTGACCGCGTTATTGCCGCCGGGATCCGGAGCGTCCTCAGCTTCGCCCCGGTGCTGCTGCAGGTCCCGCCGCACGTCAACCTCCGCAAGGTGGATATGGCAACCGAGCTCCAGATCCTCGCCTACCACGCACAACGGGCGCAGACACCGGGTCAGGCCGTTTAGCCTTCGCCGGGTCCGCGCCCGCGTGGTGTGTTGGGAATCCCTGCGTGTTTAGCGGCCGTAGGGGTTCTGGTACGTGTTGCCGAATGGCTGCGCCTTACGGAAATACGGAGCCGACGCCGGCAGGTACAGCATGACGATTGCTGCAACGCCCAGGAGGATCACGATCAGCTGCAAGAAGCCGTACGTGGGACCGAACTGGAACAGGCTCGTGAGGCCCAGTACCGAGATGGCTGCGAAGACCGTGCCCAGGATTCTGGCCCAGTTCTTGCCCTTTCGGACCGGGAAAGCGACCAAGGCGTACAGGCCAAGGCCCAAGATGGCACCAACTACAGCGCTGACGGCCATGATGCCACGCATGCCTTCCATGCTTTCCGCTGGCAGATCCGTGCCCTGCTGAGCGGCCTGCTGATTCATCATGTCAATGAAGACGTCAGCGCCGGTGGTGGCGAGGAGCAACGAGCTGATGGCGGAAAGGATGCCGGCGGCGACGATCATCCAGAATGCGTAATTAACCATTGGCGGGACAGTGGTGGGTCCGGGCTGCTGGCTCGGCCAGTTGGTGTCTTGGCCGTACTGCGGTGCAGCGGGCGACTGGCCGTACTGCGGAGCGCCGGGGGCCTGCTGCCCGTACTGGGGTGCGGCGGGGGTCTGCTGGCCGTACTGCGGAGCGGCGGGGGCCTGCTGGCCGTACTGGGGTGCAGCGGGCTGTCCGTACTGGGGTGCCGGGGGCTGCGGTGCAGAGGGCTGGGAGCCGCTGGTTTCGGGCTGGTGGTTCTCGCCCTGGTTGGACGGCGGGTACGGAGGGTTGCTCATGGCATTCCTTTGCTTGTTCGACTGCTTGTGCGGCCGCCGGGATCAGCAAAATGACCCTGCCCCCAGCGTGGTTCTGCTACCACCGTACCTCCCGGGTCCTTTCGTGGCAGACGATCACACGCAGGTATTTCAAGCTCACGGGAAAAATCATCATGTGGGCTTACGCCTTCATGATGAAGGCCGCGGGATCCAGGAGGATTCAGCCGCGGCCTTCAGACTGCTTTTCCACCGATAAAGAACGACGGCGGCAGGTGCGTCAGCGCTATACCTGGCCCTTCACTGCCTTGAACCAGAGCTGCGAATTCGGCAGCCACATCAGGACGACTGCTACAGCACTGACGAGGAAGCCGAACCAGTTGCCGCCCAGTCCCATGCCCGATCCGCCGCCATTTGCTGCGCCGAAGATTGCCAGCAGCAGGGAGACGGCGGCCACGATGGTTAACGCAAGCCGTGCCCACTCCTTGCCTTCCTTCATTTTCATGGCCAGGACAACCTGCGCGGCGGCCACAGCCAAAGCGAGCAGGAGAAGGATCAGTGCGATAGCGGCAAAGGCCGGAGCGAAGGCGAATGCTGCGACGACGGCGAAGAATCCGATGAGTCCAAACAAGAGGCCCAGAAGTCCGGAGATCACCCAAATGAAGTAGGAAACTTTGAGTTCCGTCGGCAGGCCTTGAGTTTTGAACATTCCCGAGAATCCGCCCTGCGGCATGACGTCGTTGAAGTTGCGGGGGCCGTCCGTGGGCATTTCGAAATGGAATCCAGGTTGCCCGGGGGCAGGCTGGCCGGCGCCGGGCGGAGGCGGTGCGGGCTGTGAATACTGGCCCGGTTGCGACGGCGGCTGGTAACCCTGCGGTGGCTGGTATCCCTGGGGCGGTTGGTAGCCCGCAGGAGGAACATTGCCGGGCTGCGGAGGCTGGGAGCCGGGCTGCTGTGGCTGTGGTGTTTCGTCTGGGGTACTCATGGCATCACTTTAGACCGCAGGTTGAAGGATGCATAGGAAATTCGGAGCCAACGCGCAGCTAAATACAGGCTTTTTGCCGAACAATTGCGTAGTGACTTCTGTATATGCGAAACGGCGCCCCCACAGTGTGAGCTGTGCAGGGCGCCGTTTACGGATGCAGGCAGGGAAGATCCGGCCTGCCGTGGATCGGGTCGGCGTTGAAGGACTACGCGGCGGCTGGTGCGATGAACGCGAGCTCGAGGTTGATGACTACCTTGTCGCTGACCAGGACGCCACCGGCTTCGAGGACAGCGTTCCACGTGAGGCCGAAGTCCTTGCGGCTGATGGTGGTTTCACCGGAAACACCGGCGCGGGTGTTGCCGAAGGGATCCACTGCTACACCGTTGAATTCGGTTTCGATGGAAACTTCCTTGGTGACGCCTTTGATTGTGAGATCGCCCACGAGGTCGAAGCTGTTTCCGTTGGCCTTGACGTGGCGGGACACGAAGGTGATTTCCGGGAACTTCTCTACGTCGAAGAAGTCTTCGCCCTTGACGTGGCCGTCGCGGTTGACGTCGCCGGAGTCGAAGCTGGCGGTCTGGATGGTGGCGTTGACCTTGGAGTCGGTGAGGGTTTCGCCAACTTCCAAGGTGGCCGTGGCGTCCTTGAACTGGCCGCGGACCTTGCTGATGCCTGCGTGGCGGACGGTGAAGCCGATTTCGCTGTGGGAAGCGTCGAGGGTCCAGGTGCCGGTGGTGACGGAAGCGGGGAGAGTCATCATGGTGTTGCTCCTTTATCAAGTGGTGGGTACTGCTTGCTTGCCCGGTCGAGCTCATTGCTTGAAGCATCAACCGAGCTTCGTACCCAGTATAAACATGCATATGCATCTTTTATTCCAACTCCACGGAACATTTCGGGAAAACTTTGAGTTCTACTAGCGGTAGAAGATTTCGGATCGCCCCGCTTCTTTGAGAAACTGGTAAACATGCCCCAAGCAACTGTCCATCTGCTTCGCCATGGCGAGGTCCACAATCCCGACGCTGTCCTCTACGGCCGGCTGCCGGAATTCCACCTCTCCGAACGTGGCCGGGAGATGGCCCGGATGTTGGCGGACCACTTCACGGCCCGTGTCAGCCGGGGTGCCAAGATTGTGCATTTGGTAGCCTCGCCGCTGACCCGCGCACAGGAAACAGCCATGCCTACGTCCGAGGCGCTGAGCCTGGAGATCACCACGGATCCGCGCATCATCGAAGCCGAGAATCACTTCGAGGGACTCCATCCCACCAAGAGTGAGTTCCTCAAACCCAAGCACTGGATCTACTTCCGCAACCCCCTGCGGCCTTCCTGGGGCGAGCCTTACAAGGAGCAGGCAGCCCGCGTGCTGGCGGCGGTGGAAGATGCCCGCGTCAAGGCAATCGAGCTGGGCGGGGACGGTGCTGAAGCCATCCTGGTCAGCCATCAGTTGCCCATCTGGTCAACCCGTTTGACCGCGGAGGGACGTCGCCTGGCGCATGACCCCCGCAAGCGCGAATGCACGCTGACTTCCCTGACTTCCCTGACGCTGGACGACGACGGAAAGATTGTTCGCGTCGAATACACCGAGCCTGCCGCCGTTCTGCTCCCCGGCGCGGCAAGCACCCCGGGAGCATAGAAGCATGGACAAGAATCTTTCACGTCGCGGCGTGCTGAGCGCCGGCGGAGTCCTCCTGGCCGGACTGACCATGGGCCTGTCCGCGTGCGCCCAGGAAGACTCCCTCGCCAAGCAGGCCAAGGCCGGCGACAACAAGAACTACGTGGCAGGTGACGGCTCGGTGACGGAGTTCGCCAAAGCTGACCGTGCTGCTCCCGTGGCTCTCAAGGGAACCCTCTTCAACGGACAGAGCATCAAGCCCGAGGACCTCCAAGGCAAGGTCACTGTCCTGAACTTCTGGTTTGCCGCCTGCGCTCCGTGCCGCATCGAAGCACCCCAGCTTGAGGCCCTGCACCAGGACTTCAAGGACCAGGGCGTTCAGTTCTTCGGGGTCAACCTTCGCGACGAACAAGCCACCGCCGAGGCCTTCGACAAGACCTTCAACATCACCTACCCGAGCTTCAATGACAAGGATGGCGCAGTGCTGCTGTCCGTGTCCGGCATTGTCCCACCAGGGGCAGTGCCCACCACCTTGGTACTGGACAAGGAAGGCAAGGTTGCCTCCCGCGTTCTTGGCGAGATTGAGAAGAGCACCCTGAAGGCCCTCATCACCTCCGCAGTGGCCGAGTAGCACCCATGAACAGTCCTTTCGCCGAGACGATCCTCAACGGATCACTGCTGCTGGCTGTGCCGGTGGCATTGCTGGCCGGGCTGGTCTCCTTCCTGTCGCCGTGCGTGCTGCCGCTGGTCCCTGGCTACCTTGGCTACGTCACGGGACTGACCGGCGTCGACCTCCAAAAGCAGCGGCGCGGCCGCATGCTGGCCGGAATCGGGCTGTTCGTCCTGGGATTCTCGGTGATTTTTGTTCTCCTGGGCGGTGCCTTCGGGCAGCTCGGAACGTTGCTGACGGGTCCGCAAAACGCCTGGATCACGCAACTGCTGGGCATCCTGGTGATCATCATGGGCGTGGTGTTCATGGGCGGCTTCGGCTGGCTGCAGCGGGACGCGAAGATCCACGCCAAACCGCCGGCAGGCCTGTGGGGTGCGCCGCTCCTGGGGCTCACGTTCGGACTGGGCTGGGCGCCTTGTATAGGTCCCACGTACTCCGCGGTACAGTTGCTGAGCTTGTCCGGCGGTTCGTCGGCGGCCAAGGGAGCCCTTCTGGCGTTCGTCTACAGCCTTGGCCTTGGCATTCCGTTCCTCCTGATTGCGTTGGCTGTACGCCGGGGCATGGGAGTCATGTCCTTCTTCCGCAAGCATCGGCTGGCCATCCAGCGGATCGGCGGGGGCATCCTGATTTTGCTCGGCATCCTGATGGCCACCGGAGTGTGGGGAACCTGGGTGACCGAGTTGCAGTACTGGTTCCAAAACGATGTGAAGTTGCCAATCTGATGAGCGAGTCCGTGAAAGCCAAGAAGAAGTCACCAGCCGCTGAAAGCACCTCCGCAGAAGGCACAACAGGCGAAGGAAAACTCCAGCAGGCCAAGTCCGAGGCAGCCCTGCCCGCGCTTGGTTTCAAGGGCATGCTCCGGTGGTCCTGGACCCAACTGACCAGCATGCGCACGGCTCTCTTCCTGTTGCTCCTGCTTGCGGTTGGCGCCGTGCCGGGTTCGTTGTTCCCGCAGCGGCCGGCCAACCCGTCAGTGGTCACGCAATACATCAAGGACAATCCGTCCTACGGTGAGCTTCTGGACGCACTGCAGCTCTACGATGTTTACTCCTCGGCCTGGTTCTCGGCCATCTATATCCTGCTGTTCATTTCCCTGATCGGCTGTGTCACTCCGCGTGCCATCGCCCACTACAAGGCCATGAAGTCCCAGCCGCCGCGCACCCCCAAACGCCTTTCGCGCCTGCCGGAGTACGGAACCTTGGCCTTGCCCGCCGACGCCGGGATCCCGGCGTCGAAAGCCATCAACGATGCCGCCGGACTGCTGAAGAAGCGCGGCTACCGCGTGGAGGTCAGGGACGTCGACGGCGACCTGCCGTCCTTGGGTGCCGAGCGCGGCTTCCTGAAGGAAGTGGGCAACCTGGTGTTCCACACCTCGTTGATCGGGGTGCTGGTGTCCGTGGCCATTGGCGGCCTGTACGGGTACAGCGGCCAGCGCATCTTGGTGGAGGGCGACACATTCGTCAACACCTTGGTGGGCTACGACCAATTCACGCCCGGCACCAACTTCCAGAGCAGTTCGCTCCAGCCGTACTCCATGCAGCTGGATAAATTCGAGGCCAAGTTCGACCGCGAATCCCCAGGTAAAGCCGGCCAGCCCATCGACTACACCGCCGAGGTCACCACCAAGGAAACTCCGGATGCTCCGGGCAAGAAGGAAACCCTGAAGGTCAACGACCCCGTTTCCCTCGGAGGCACCAGCCTCTACCTCACCGGAAACGGCTATGCCCCCCTGGTGACGGTTCGCGACGGCGAAGGCAACATCGCTTTCCAGGGTCCCGTCACAGCCAAGGTTCAGGGCGACAACTACTACTCCTCCGTGGTCATCAAGGTCCCGGACGCCAAGCCGGAACAGCTGGGCTTTGTGGGCTTCTTCCTTCCTACTGCGTTCGTCACCGAGGACAAGATTTCCTTCAGCGGCGCCCCTGAACTCATCAACCCCCAACTGAGCCTGAACTCCTTCTACGGTGATCTGGGCCTGGACAAGGGCGTGCCCCAGAATGTGTTCGAACTGGACGTCAAGGACCTCAAGCAGCTCAACGGACGCGACCTGGCAGCTGGCGGCATCACCCTGAGCCCGGGCGCCACAGTAAGCCTGCCCGAAGGCAAAGGCAGCATCACGTTCGACGGCGTCAAGAAGTACATTGGCGTGGACATTCACCACAACCCCGGCCAGCTGTACGCGCTGATCTTCGGTTTCCTCGCAGTCGCAGGCCTGGTCATGTCGCTTTACATCAACCGACGCCGCGTCTGGGTCCGCACAGGAACCCACGCCGACGGCCGCACCATGGTGGAATACGGTCTGCTGGCCCGCGGCGAAGACCACCGCCTCGCCGGCGAAGCGGCCGCACTTCGCGAAATCTTTGCCCGGGAATGGAACGTCCCGGAGACACCGGACACCGCTACAACAACTGCAGGATCTTCCTCAACCTCGAAGGACCAGTAATGCCCGTCATCAACGAAACCCTGGGCCAGTACAGCGAGCTGTTCATGCTGTTGGCCGCCGGCACGTATACCGTGGCGTTCATCGCCTTTGCCTGGGACCTGGCCAAGAGCAGCAAGATGCTCCGCGCCGTGGACCAGAAGGCTGCGGCCAGCACCGCCGACCACAAGGTGACCGTTGCTGCGGGCCGCGTCGCGGCAGGTTTGGGAGGCGCCGACGCCGGTGGGCCGGCTGGCCGTGCCGAGCGTCCGACGTCGGGCCTCACCGTTGAGGGCGGTACCGCCGCCGGCGACATGAAGTACGCGGGCGAACGCCGCGCACCTGCCCGCGTGGCAGTGGCGTTGACGGTTTTGGGTGTCCTTATTCACGGAGCCGGCGTGGTGACCCGCGCATTTGGCGCAGGCCGCGTGCCGTGGGGCAACATGTACGAGTTCCTCACCACCGGCGCGTTTGTTGCTGTGGCAGTGTTCCTGATTGTCCTCATCCGCCGCGACCTGCGGTTCCTTGGCACGTTCGTGATCGGCTTGGCCATCATCATGCTCGTGGCCGCTTCTGCTGCCTTCTGGACGCCGGTGGGCCACCTGGTTCCGGCCCTGCAGAGTTACTGGCTGATCATTCACGTTTCCATCGCCGTGCTGTCTTCTGCACTGTTCACCCTGACGTTTGCCATGTCCGTGCTGCAGTTGCTGCAGTCGCACCGCCAGAAGAGCCTCGCTGCCGGACGTAAAGACAACTTGGGCTTCATGCGCCTGGTTCCCAACGCATTGAGCCTTGAGAACCTCTCCTACCGGATCAACGCCATCGCCTTCATCGGTTGGACGTTCACCCTCATGTTCGGTGCGATCTGGGCAGAAAAGGCCTGGGGCCGTTTCTGGGGCTGGGACCCCAAGGAAGTATGGACCTTCGTGATCTGGGTGGTTTACGCTGGCTACCTGCACGCCCGGGCCACCCGTGGTTGGACCGGAACGCGTGCGGCATGGTTGTCGATTGTCGGCTACGCCTGCGTCATTATCAACTTCACACTGGTGAATACGGTCTTCAACGGTCTGCATTCCTACTCGGGGCTCTAAACCGCGGCACCGCCGCTGTGGCCCCCTGAGCAGGGGCTTTACCCGACCACGCGGTGGTTGGTCTCGGAAATGACAAATCGGTGTAGCAATAATGACAATTTGGTGTTGCACCTAAGCCTTTTGCCCGTCCGGGGCAGGTGCTAACTTGTTCAGAACCCGCTTGTGATGCAGCCCGCTAGCGACGCGCCGTGACCTTTTCGAGGTACCCATGAGCTATGTTCTCGCCATTGACGTCGGGACAAGTTTTACCGCCGCAGCCCTTGTTATGCCCCAGCAAGGACCCACTCCGACCCCTGAAATTCTCCCGCTGGGATTGCACGGCAGCGCCGTGCCCTCGGTGTTGTTTTACGCCGATGACGGCCGGGTCCTGGTGGGTGAAGCTGCCGAACGTCGCGGGCTGGACCACCCCCAGCGCATGGTTCGGGAGTTCAAACGCCGGATAGGTGACTCGGTACCCCTAGCCCTTGGTGAGAGCTGGCTGGCTCCCGAGGACGTGTATGCCACCATGGCCCGGTGGGTGGTGGACAGGGCCGAAGAGCGCGAGGGCAGCGCGCCGTCGTCGATCATCATGACGCACCCCGCAGCGTGGGGTCAGCACCGCACCTCACTGGTCCTGGCAGCCCTCAATGTGGCAGGTCTGCAGGACATCACCCTGATCAGCGAGCCGGAAGCGGCAGCCTTGCACTATGCCTCCCAAACGCGCGTGGTGGACGGCAGCATCATCGCGGTATACGACCTCGGCGGAGGTACGTTTGATACCGCCATCCTCCGCAAAGCCGGAGCCGGCAACTTTGAGCTACTAGGCCGTCCCGACGGCATTGAAACCCTGGGCGGCGCCGATTTCGACGCCGCCGTCCTGCGCCACGTGATGGGACACCTTGGCGATGGCCCGGCCATGGACCCGAGCTCTCCCGAGACTCTCGCGGCGTTGTCACGGTTGAAGCGGGAATGCCGGGAGGCCAAGGAAGCGCTGTCCCTGGACAGCGAAGCCAGCGTGGCCGTATCCCTGCCCGGCACCCAGCTGTCGGTGCGGCTGGTTCGTGCCGAATTCGAAGCCATGATTGAGGCCCCTGTCAGGGACACCGTGGCCGCCCTGAAGCGTAGCCTGCGAAGCATCAACCTTGAAGCCCAAGACCTCAGCGCTGTACTGCTGATCGGCGGGTCATCCCGGATTCCACTCGTGGCAGAGCTGATCTCGGTGGAACTGGACCGTCCGATCGCCGTCGACGCCGACCCAAAATCGTCCATCTGCCTTGGCGCTGCCGTAGCTGCCCTGCGCTCGCAAGGGGCGGACGCAGTGGATGCCGCGGCAGCTTCGGCCAGGGCCGCCTCAGCTGTGGCCTCCGGGCCTGCGGCAACGAGTGCGGCCGCCGCGCTGGGCAGGCCGCACGTGCCCGGCCGGGCTCCCGTCTTCAGTCACCTCAAGGCGGCCTCTGCCAAAACGGGCCGGCATGCCCCGCGGCCCCGCGTGCGGATGGCCGCAGCGGCCGCTGCAGCCGCAGCCGCGCTGACCATCGCCACAGCTACGGCGGCCCAGAGCCCCGACGGCTCCGGGCTGCTGGCCACCATGTTCGGCAACCAGGCAGCAGACGTGATGCGCGACGGCGGTGCACAGGCTCCCGGCGCACAGGCCGCTGGGGCTCACGCTGGTGGCGTCGCCGGTTCGTCGCCGGTTGCCGGAGGACCGGCCGCTGGACTCGAAGCGAGTGCCAAGGCCGGGGGCACGGGGGCGGGAACCAACGGACGGGCGCCCGCCAAGCAAGGCGCGAACGCAGGTACAGGGGGCGCAGGTTCTGGCAGTGCGGGTTCGGGCTCCGGGACCACTGCGGGGACGGGAACGGGGGCAGCCGGCACCACCCCACCGGTTGCCCCGGAAACTCCCACTTCTCAGGTTTCTCAGGCTCCAGGCACCCAGACGCCGGGGACCCCAGCCGCACCTACAACCCCTGCACCCGATCCCACAGGAGGTGCCGCCAGCGGACCGACTCCTCCGCCAACCACCCCACCCACAACGCCACCGGTAACCGGGCCCACAACACCGCCGGTGGGCGAACCGACAACACCGCCCACCACACCCGCAGACCCGGCAACTCCATCGCCTGAGCCAACCCAGCCCCAGCCCGAGCCGACGGTAGTCCAAGACCCTCCACCGGCGTCACCGGAACCAACACTGCCGACGGAGACCACGCCGCCGGCCGCCCCTGAGCCAGCGCCCTTACCAGCGGAAACCGGGCCCATACCGGATCCAGCGCTGCTCTCGGCGGTCTAACCCATGACGGGACAGGACCATAGGCCCGGGTATGACACCACAGGGGCGGACGACCAAGGCTTGTCCAAGAAAACCTCTGCTGCCCTAATCCGTTCCCAGCAAAAGGACCTTGTGGACGAAGCGATGGAGTTGGGCCAGCCGCTAGGGGAGCTGGCCCGGGATCTTGCGCGGCAAGGGTACAAGGACCCCCGTGTTGTGGATGAGCTCGAACAGTCCGCGGATGACGCTTTGGAAACTGACCCACGTCTGGCTGCTGAGCTGTATGCCGAGGCACTTTTGGCCGGGGGAGACGAGGTTCCCAAGGCCGCCAGACGCGCCCAGGCTCAAGCGGCAAGTGGTGACTTGAACGCAGCGGGAAGGACAGCGGATCGGCTCCTGGCCAAGCCCGGGGCGCCTGACCTTCGCCTGGGAGTGGATGTAGCCGCGGCTGTCTGGGCGCAGCGTGGAATGCTGTCCCGCAGCGCGGATACGTACAGCTGGCTTGGACCGGACAGGTTAGAGGGCTCGGCCCCTCTTGCTGTGGTGGCCATGATCGGCACGGGTGATTTCGCGGCCACCGAAGAGATTCTGGCAGCTGCTCCCACCAGCGGTTCGCCGACGCTCTTGGCGGTTGCCTTGTCCCTGACCCAAGACGGAGTCCTCCGGACGGTGGGACCCGCCCCGGACTTGGCGCTGCCTGAGCTCATCAGGGCCTCGGACATGCTCAACGCGGCAGGCAGCTCCATCCCGTTGCCGGAAACACCGGGTGCCCTGGCCGCTTTGTGCGCCCTCCACAGCGGGGAGCCGGAGGTGGCGGACGCCGTGCTCAAAGCAGCCCTGGCTGCAGGCCAAGGAGGCGATGCCTGCCGTCCCCGGTTGTTCCTGCTGAGGGCGTGGTCCTCCATGCAGCAGGACGAAGCCGACGATGCCCGCCTGGCCATCAACGAGGCCCTCAAAGCAAACCACTGGCCTTTGGCACCCCGGGATGGGTTCATGCTGGCGGCCTTGGAAGTGGGGCTTGCCCGGCGGGGCAGTGACGTGCACGAGCTTGTGCTGGCTTGGGACAGGGCCCGTGAAGCGATGATGCACGTGTCCGTGGATCTTTACAGCCTTCTGCCCTGGGGAGAACTCATGATCACCGCGGCCCGGTTGCGGGAATCAAGAAGGGTTGGGCATTATCTGGACAGCGCCTGGGATCTGCTGGCTCGGTTGGGTAACCCCCTCATGTGGTCTGTGCCATTGCACTGGGCAGCGGTGCAGGCGGCCCTGCTGAGCGAAGACCCGGCCGGTCTCGCCCCGCACGCGGCAGCGCTGGTGCGCGCCTCTGAACACAGCCATCTGGCGTCCGTGCTCGCCACCGGCGGTAAGGCTTGGGTCTCCGTCCTGGCAGGCCGCTTTGAAGCGTCCGACGTCGAAACAGCGGCCCGCGGGTTGGCCGCCGTCGGGATGCCGTGGGAGGGTGCCCGCCTGGCGGGCCATGCAGCAGCGCACGCGGATGAGCGACGAGACATGGTGAAACTGCTGGCGTGCGCCAGGGATATTCATCCCCAAGGCGCAGCACCTTCCTCAGGGGCGTCCCAGCGGCAGGAGGACGCCAGAACTACCTCTACCGATCAACCTGTCATGGAGGACGGCGGCGGTCCAGGGGCTTATGACTCTTCCGGGCTTAGCGCCCGGGAACGCGAAGTGGGGCGGCTCATCCTGGAGGGCAAGACCTACCGGGAGATTGGTGAAGCCATCTACATCTCACCCCGCACGGCGGAGCACCATGTGGCACGGATGAGGCGACGCCTGGGAGCAGAAAACCGCTCAGAACTCCTGGTCCGCTTGAGACTGGTGTTGGGGGAGGGGTACCCGCCTCCGTAGCGGCAACCCCCTCCACCCCCTAACGCGAAACCCCACTATCCCCTAACGGTGGAGGACGCGGTAGGGGGACCACCCCCGATGCCCCGCCACCAGCCCCGGCAATACGTTGAATGCAAGCCCGGCAAAGGCGCCGGGCGTATCAAAATCCATCACAGAATTTGAGGGAGCACTCCAATGCCTACACTCGCACAACAGCTCGTGCAGTTCCTGATGAGCCTGTTCAACGATCCTGATGCCGCCGAAGAATTTGTGCGCGATCCGGAAGCGGCCCTCGCTGCAGCCGGCCTCCGCGATGTGTCTTCGGCCGACGTCGACGCCGTTCGCCCGGTAGTCCTCGACTACGCACCCATCAACGCACGCTCGTCCTTCGACCGCGAATACAACACCGGCGGCAACACCGCTTCCACCGGTGGAGGCGGCGCCTGGGGTGGACACGACGACGATGACCACCCGCACGGCGGTGGTGGCGGCGGACGCCCGGATCACGACGATGACGACCACGGCCACGATGGCGGTGGACACGGCGGGGGCTGGGGCGGCCACGACGACGATGATCACGACGGCGGTGGACACGGTGGGGGCGACGACCACGACGGCGGTGGACACGGTGGCGGCGGTGACTGGGATGACCACGCACACGCCGTTCAGCAGCTTGTCCATGTGGTGAATAACTACTCGTACACCACCACTATCGACGACCGCGACACGATCACCGACCAGTCGGTCAACCAGAACATCTGGGCCGACGGAGATGTCACGCAGCTCTTCAACCAGGACGCTGTGGTTGCCTCGGGCGACGGCGCTGTTGCTGCCGGCGACGACGTCAGCAATGCGGGCAATACGACCACCACCACTACCACCACTAACAACCAAAACCATTCGGTGAACTACTCCGAATCGGGCGACGGCGACCTTGAAGTGGGCAACACGGACATTGAGGTCAGGGATTCGTTCAACGACAATTCCGATCACTCCGTGACCAAGGATTCCTACAACACCGACGTTGACGTGGACGTTGATATTGAGGACTCCTTCAACACTGACAACTCCACGAATACGGACAATTCGAACAACTCGGTCAATGTCTCGGATTCGTTCAATGACAACTCGGACAACTCTGATAACTCGGACAACTCCGATAACTCCGTCACGGACAACTCCGTGAACGTGGCTGACTCGTTCAACGACAACTCCACCGATGTGGATGTTGACGTCGAGGACGTTCAACTCATCAACGACTCCGTGGTGGTCCAGGACAACGAGTTGGACCTCGAGTACTCGCCGGACAACTCCACCAACATCGAAGTGGACGACGTCAACGTGGTCAACGATTCCATCGTGGTGACAGACAACGAGTTGGAGTACGACAATTCCACGAACCTCGAAGACGTGGAGGTGGAATACAACGACATCGACGACTCGATCGTGGTTGCCAAGAATGATGTGGACATCGATTAGCACCAAAGAGATCCGAGCGTCATAAAGGAAAGACAGGACGTTCACGAACACCCCCAGCAGTGCCCGGCAGACGCCAGAACGTCTGCCGGGCACTTCGTGGCCTCACGGGATCAGACGGCCGAGGCAAACGGAACAGAGGACAGACGGTGACGGAAACAGGACGCATGACCACCCTGGTGGAGCAGGGCATGGCGCTGGCAGGGGACCGGAGCGACCTCCGGCGCCGACTGGAGAATACCCTCAACCGCTTGAGTGATCCCAGCGTCCGCGTGATTGTGGTGGGCGAGTTCAAACAAGGTAAGAGCCAGCTCATCAACGCCTTGGTGAACGCACCCGTCTGCCCCGTTGATGATGACATTGCCACCTCCGTCCCTACGGTGGTACGGCAGGGGGATCCGGCGTCGGCCGTTGTCCTGGTACCCGGCCAACACAACGGCGCGGCGGGAACCGAAGGAGAGCCCGGCGGCGGGGAAAGCGGGCTGGAACGGCAACCGGTGCACCTGGATCAACTCGCGGAGTTCGTCTCCGAAAAGGGCAACCCGGGCAATACGAAGAACATCGTGGCCGCCGAAGTCTCACTGCCGCGAAAACTGCTGGCCGGCGGACTGACCATCGTGGACTCCCCAGGCGTAGGTGGCTTGGGCTCAACACACACACTGACCACACTGACTGCATTGCCATCAGCTCACGCCATGGTTTTCGTTTCCGACGCCTCGCAGGAATACACCGAGCCGGAGATGCGGTTCCTGCGGCAAGCGATGCGCATCAGCCCCAACGTCCTGTGCGTATTGTCAAAGACCGACCTTTATCCAAGTTGGCGCCAGATCGCCGATCTGGATCAGAGGCATTTGGCAGGCGTCGGCGCCGATATTCCGCTGTTTCCGGTGTCCTCCGAGTTGCGACTCCATGCGGCACGGCTTCAGGACGCTGAGCTGAATGCCGAATCAGGATTCCCGGCTCTGATAGGCCATCTGAGGAACACCATTGTGGGCGGGGCCGCCCGAATGCAACGCAAATCCGTCAGCAATGACCTTCAGTCCGTCACCGAGAACCTCCGGCTCGCCCTGAGTTCGGAACTTGAAGCCCTGGAAAATCCTGCAGGAACGCCCCAGATGATCGCCGGCCTGACTGCAGCGAAGGAGGACGCGGACTCGCTGCGCAAACGCTCCGCCCGTTGGCAGATAACGCTCAACGACGGCGTCGGTGACCTGATTGCGGACATGGAGTACGACCTGAGGGACAGGCTGCGCAGGATCCAGCGCGAGGCCGAAATTGCCATTGATCAGGGTGATCCGGGACCCGCCTGGGAGCAGTTCACGCAATGGCTGGAACAGAGCACGGCAGCCGCAGTGTCGGACACCTTCGTGTGGACCAGCGAACGTTCGCTATGGTTGGCCGGCCAAGTAGCGGAGCACTTCTCAGAAGAGGTGGTGGCACTCCCCGCCTTGAAGGTGGCAGAGACCGGCGGCGTACTGGACCCCGTAGCCGATATTCAGGAGATGCAAGACGGCAGGCTCGGGCCGCTGCAGAAGGTGCTGATCGGGATGCGTGGGTCCTACGGGGGTGTGCTCATGTTTGGACTCCTGACAGGTCTCTTTGGGATGGCCCTCATCAATCCGCTGTCCGTAGGGGCAGGCCTGATGCTGGGCAGGAAGGCCTACCGGGAAGACAAGGAAGCACGGCTCAAGCAACGGCAATCAGAAGCCAAGATCCTGGTCCGGAAGCACGTGGACGACGTTGTGTTCCAGGTGGGCAAACAGCTCAAGGACAGGCTGCGGCTGGTCCAGCGGGCCACACGGGACCACTTCACGGAGATCGCAGAGGAGCACCACCGTTCCCTCGCGGAATCCGTGGCGGCCGCACAGAAAGCGGCAGCCACGTACGCCGTGGAACGCGATATGCGAATCAAGGAGATACGAAACCAGCTCAAAGCAGTGGACGCCTTGGCCAAGGCCGCGCAGCAACTGCACGAAGAACCATCCACGGGTGCGGAGGCCACCCCTCCGCAGGCCAGCCCTCCGCAGGCCAGCACAGCATCCTCGGCGGTCCCGGCAGGATGATGGACTCGGGCATCGCCGGAGCCTCGGCCCTGCTCCGGCAAGCGAAGGAAATCTTCCACCAGGACCCAGCTGCGCTTGCGGTGGTGCATGAGCTGGAGGGCAGGCTGGAAGGGCCTTTACGGATAGCCGTGGCCGGAATGGTCAAAGCCGGCAAATCCACGCTTCTCAATGCGATCATCGGCGAGGAAATCGCGCCCACTGATGCCGGGGAATGCACTCGGATTGTCACGTGGTACCGCTACGGTCACACCCCCAGGATCACGCTTCATCCCATCATCGGAGAGCCGAGGGCGCTCCCGGTCACCCGGGACGATGGCCGATTGGTCTTCAGCTTGGGCGAGGTCCGGGTCGAGGACGTGGAACGCCTGGTGGTGGACTGGCCTGCAGCGAGCCTGCGGGAGCTGACGCTGATCGATACCCCCGGAATCGCCTCGTTGTCACAGGACGTGTCAGGACGGTCCATGGATTTCCTCCTCCCCGAAGACGCCCCCATGGCCGCCGATGCCGTCATCTACCTCATGCGGCATCTTCACGCCTCGGATGTCAGGTTCCTCGAATCCTTCAAGGACACTGCCGCGGGTCAATCCGGAACTGTGAATGCGTTGGCGGTCCTGTCACGCGCCGATGAGATCGGCGCAGGACGAATCGATTCCCTCATTTCGGCAGCAGTGATCGCGGACAGGTATAGCCGCGACCAGAATCTCAGGCCACTTGCCTTGGGTGTTGTCCCGGTTGCCGGCCTGCTGGCGCAAAGTTCGCGGACCATGCGGCAGACCGATTTCGAGGCCATGGGACTGTTGGCGCAGTTGGACAGGAATCAGCGGGAGAGGCTGATGCTGTCGGCTGACCTCTTTGCCCGTGCAGCAGGGCCCGCGGGGCTCAGCCAGGAAGCCAAGGCGTCGCTGGTGCAGAGATTTGGCCTGTTTGGCATCCGCCTGGGAGTTGCCTTGATCCGGGGTGGCATCAGCAACCCCACGGAACTCGCCCATGAGTTGGCACGGCGTAGTGGCCTCGGCCAGTTGCTCGACAACATTGCCTCCCTGTTCCAAACGCGGGCGGACGCACTCAAGGCTCGTGCCGCCGTCGTGGGTTTGGAAGCCTTGCTGCGCGGTTCACCGAAAGACGTTGCCATGCAGTTGGAAGCAAGCTTGGAGCGGCTTCAGGTTGGCGCGCACGAGTTCCGGGAATTGAAGCTCCTCACTTCGTTGCGCACAGGTGGCCTCATCCTGGCCCCGGAGTTGTCGGCTGAGGCTGAGCAGCTGGTGGGCGGCCGGGGGAACACCCTTCCGCTGAGGCTGGGCTTGGACCCGGGGGCAACCCCGGAGCAGATCAGTGACGCTGCACGGTTCCGCCTGAATCGGTGGCGGCTGATCGCGGAAAACCCCCTCACTGAGCCGGCAGCACTGGACGCGTGCCGGGTAGTCCTCCGAAGCTGTGAAGGGATGCTCGCGGCTCTTCCAGCGGCTCACTCCGTTGGTTAGGTAACCCGTTCGCTCAGCAACCAGGTGGTGGTGGCCGGGAGGAACAGCAGAATCAGACCAGCCGCAGCCAGGATGAACTGGACCGCCAGCAGCGCCGTTGTCAGGGTGCCATCCGCTCCGGGCGCCACCACGAAGTCGGCGGTGATGACGGTGACTACCGCGTGCAGGAGAACCAGCGGGGCAAGTGCCCAGCGGGCCCAGAGCCGGCGTTTGAACAGGACCGCCAACAGGATCGCTTCCATGGCCACCACCAAGGCAAGCATGGTGAGGCTTCCCAGGAAGACGACGGCTGTGGCCCCCTCCACTGCGTTGGCGTCGCCGTCGGGAACCATCCCTCCGATCACGCCTTTCAGGCGTTCGACGTGGGAGTCCCGGCCGAGAAAGCCTGTTGCCACCACGGCGATCCCCGCCACGAAGCTGGCCACCCAGAGGGAACGTGAGACCCGGGCGGGTGCGGGCGGTTTGACCACCGCCGCTATGGGCGGCGGCGTGGAGAGCGAAATGCCAGGGCGTGGTGGTGGCGCGGAAGGTGATGCGGGCCCGCTGACTGATGGCGTGGAGGAAGGTGTCTGCCGTGATCCATCAGCTTGCTGGGCCATGTTCCCTACTTCAGCTCGTCAGTATCATGGGGATCCGGCTCGGTGCGTTTGGCGTCGCCGCTGCCTTCGGCTGGCTTCTCGCCAGGATCGCGTTCCTTGGCTTCCAGGTCCGCCTTGAGCTTCTTCAGGCGATCGTCTTCAGCCTGCTTGCGGCGGCGGGTTTCCAGATTACGGAGAAACTCGGGGTCGTCGTCCGGGGCTGTGGGCTGGCGGCGAACGGGTTTGGCCGTGGGCTTGTTGTACGGACGGCCGAAAATGAACCAGAGGACCGCTCCCAGCAACGGCAGGACGATCATGACGATGATCCACGCGGGTTTGGAAATCCCTCGTGTTTGGTGGCCGTCGGTGCGGATGACGTCCACCAGGGCATAGACGAAGATGACTAGAACAATGACGACGCCTACAACCCGGAGCATGCACCAAGTCTAGTCGCCGGAAGCCAATCACTGGACGCCCTCTTCCGGCTGTGATCAGAGTGCAACCATCCGGGCGGCTAAACTTGGATGGTGGCTTTCCTGAAGTATTCCCTCATCCGCCTGGCACTCTTCGTGCCGTTGTTCGTGCTGTTCGCCTTTTTGGGGGTTGGATGGATCCTGGCTGTGGTGTTCGCCGGCCTGATCGCGTTCGCCATCAGCTACCTTTTCTTCCAGAAACAGCGCGACGCCGCCACAGCGGCCATGCGTGAACGCTTCTCCGGGCGGGCCAAACCAATTCGCACCGCCGGCGAGGTTGAAGACGCCGCCGCTGAGGACGGCTTGGTAGAGAAAAACCCGGACATCGCAGTTAATAACGACAAACGCCCGGGCACTGTCTAAGTTCTCCGGCACAAGTTTTTGTACAGCTAACGCCCCCAAGAAGCCTTCTTGGGGGCGTTAGCTGTACAAAAACTCGTATAGAGGTTTAGAAGCCGCGGCTCAGGATCAGGCCCAGCGAGAACAGCAGGCTGTAGCCGAGGTTGATCAGGCCGGTCTGCTTGAGCACCGGAATGAGGCTCTTGCGCTTTTTGCCGTTCACCATGAGCCAGGCAGGCATGAGGCACGCGGGGATCAGCAGCAGGACAATCAGCATCCAGGGTTTGGTGGGTGCCAGGACAATCACCAACAGGATGGCGACGGCGAGCATCAGCACGTAGCTTTCGCGGGCATGCCGGTCTCCAAGCCGCACTGCAAGGGTCCGCTTTCCGGCGGCTGTATCCGTGGGGATATCCCTGACGTTGTTGGCCATCAGCAACGCGCAGGCTATGAGCCCGGTGCCGATCGCACCAATTACCGAGGCGAGGCTGACCTGCCCTGCCTGCGTGTAGGTGGTTCCGAGCGTGGCCACGAGTCCGAAGAATACGAAGACAAAGACGTCGCCCAAGCCCAGGTAGCCGTAGGGGTTCTTTCCGCCGGTGTATCCCCAAGCTGCCAGGACGCAGCCGATGCCCACCAGGATCAGCCACCACGTCTGGGTGATGATCACCAGGATCAGGCCGCAGATCATGGCCGCCCCGAACAGCGCGAAGGCCGCCCATTTCACCTGCTCCGGTTTCGCCGCGCCGGAGCCAACCAGGCGAAGGGGACCCACGCGGTCCTCGTCAGTGCCGCGGATGCCATCGGAATAGTCGTTGGCGTAGTTCACGCCGATTTGAAGCAGGAGAGCCACAAGAGCTGCCAGGATGGCGTTCGGCAGCCGGAAAGCCTGGAGCTCGTACGCCGCTGCCGAACCGATGAGGACCGGCGCAATCGCCGCGGGCAGTGTGCGGAGCCGGGCTCCTTGAATCCATTGTGCAGCTGTCGCCACGTGTAGTACCTCGTGTATTTCGCGGTTGATCTTGAGTCAGGCTCGGGAGGAGAACTTGTCTATTGTCCCTGATGCAGATTGGAAAGCAGGTCAATCATGGCCATGCGGTCCGGTTTTCCATTCGGAAGCATCGGCAATTCCTTGTCCGCCAGCACTGTCTTGGGCGCCAGGACACCCAGTGCTTCCTCGCGGCGGGCGGTGAATCCCTTCACGCCCTCGGGCGAAGGATCAGTCACGGCAACATAGGCCGCCACGGCCTGGCCCCATTCGCGCGACGGTACGCCGGTCACGAAAGCCGCCGTGACGCCGTCGAGCTCTTCCAACCTGCTTTGGATGTACGCGGCGGAGGCTTTGACGCCGCCGGTGATGATGACGTCGTCAGCGCGGCCCAGCACGGTGAGCTTGCCGTCGTCGGACAGTTCCCCCAGATCGCCGGTGACGTACCAGCGGGTCCCGTCTTCTTCGAAGAATGCCGCCTTTGATGCCCGGGCAGCGTCCAAGTAGCCTGCCGCGACGGTGTCCCCTCCCAAGAGGATTCGGCCTTCCAGTTCACCCTCGCCAATGCGGACCTCGACGCCGTCCAGCGGCTCGCCGTCGTAGACGCACCCACCGCAGGTCTCGGCGGAGCCGTAGGTTGTCACAAGCTTCAGACCCTCGGCCCGGGCGTTGGCGAGCAGTTCGGCTGAAGCGGGAGCGCCGCCGAGGAGGATCGCGTTGAAGCGACGGAGGACCGCCAGGGTTTCCGGAGCGGGAGCGTCCAACAGCCTCTGGAGCTGGGTAGGTACCAGGGACGTGAAGCGGATCTTGTCCGTGAGTTCCTCGGCCGCTGCGGTGAAGGCCTCGGGTGTGAAGCCGTTCGACTGGTCCATCGCCCAAGGACGCGTACCCGCGTAGAGCGAGCGGACCAGCACCTGCACGCCGGCCACATACTGCAGGGGGAGTGCCAGCAGCCATTGGCCTTCGCCGCGCAGGGCCATGGCAGTGGACACGGAGGAGGCAGCGAGGGCGTCAACGGTGAGGATGGTTGCCTTGGGTGTCCCTGTGGAGCCGGAGGTGCGGACCACTACGGCTGCTTCTTCGACGCCGGTCTCCACCGGAATCGCCTGCGGCTCGCCGTGTTCGTCAAGGACGATTTCGACGGCGGGGCCCTCACCGTGGAGAGCCGCCATCAGGGCTTTAAGTATGGGATCGATGTTCACAGTGGTCCTAGAAGTAGTACGGGAAGTTGGACCAGTCGGGGTCGCGCTTCTGGAGGAACGCTTCTTTGCCCTCCACGGCCTCGTCCGTCATGTACGCCAGGCGGGTGGCTTCGCCTGCGAACACCTGCTGCCCGGCGAGTCCGTCGTCGGCCAGGTTGAAAGCGAACTTGAGCATCCGGATGGCCTGCGGTGATTGGCGGGCGATGTCAGCGGCGTACTCCAAGGCCACGTCTTCAAGACGGGCGTGGTCCACGGCTTCGTTGACTGCGCCCATCCGGACCATGTCCTCGGCAGAGTATTCGCGGGCCAGGAAGAAGATCTCCCGCGCGGCCTTCTGGCCGATTTGGCGGGCCAGCAGCGCTGAGCCGTATCCGGCGTCGAAACTTCCCACCGTCGCGTCTGTCTGCTTGAACTTGCCGTGCTCGCGCGAGGCGATGGTGAGGTCGCTGACCACGTGCAATGAGTGGCCACCACCTGCCGCCCAACCATTCACGACGGCGATGACCACCTTGGGCATGGTCCGCATGAGCCGCTGAACTTCAAGAATGTGGAGGCGGCCGGCCCGGGCGGGGTCGATGCTCTCCTGGGTTTCCCCCTCCGCATAGCGGTAGCCATCCCGACCGCGGATCCGCTGGTCTCCGCCGGAGCAGAACGAGTGGCCGCCGTCTTTCTCCGAGGGGCCGTTGCCCGTGAGCAGGACGGTGGCGACGTCCGGAGTCATGCGGGCGTGGTCCATGGCGCGGTAGAGCTCGTCCACGGTGCCCGGGCGGAAGGCGTTACGCACCTCGGGGCGGTTGAAGGCGATGCGGACCGTGGGAAGGTCCTTGACGGTGCCGTCCGTTGAACGCTCAACCTGCCGGTGGTAGGTCATGTCCTTGAAGTCGTCGAAGCCGGAAACGGTGCGCCAGCGTGAGGGGTCAAAGACGTCGGAAACCTTGGCAGGGAGTTGGTTGTTCACACTCCGAGTCTAGTAATGGCCTTAGCTGATGCAGAACTCGTTGCCCTCGGGGTCGGCCATGGTGTGCCATTCGTGGGGTCCCTGGTTGGCTGTCCAGAGGTGTTTGGCGCCTCGGGATTCCAATTCTTTGCGCACCACATCCTTGTCCCGGCCGTCCAGCCGGACGTCCCAGTGCACCCGGTTTTTGACGGACTTTTCGTTGGGATCGGTTTGGAACAGGATCCGCCGGCCGGTCTTGGGGTCTTTGTCTTCGGCCGGGACAATTGCGCAGCCTTCTGCCCACACCAGTTTGCCGTTGTGGGTGATGGTCTGGTCCTCAGTGGCATAACCTTGCTCGATCATGGACCGGATGAACGCCTCGTCCTGGGGTTCCACCGTCCATTCGAGGGTTTCTGCCCACCAATCGGCAAGGTCGTGGGGCTTGTGGCAATCGACTACTACCTGGATGTTCAGTGTCATGCCCTCAAGCTATTCCCGACGGCGGGTGGCTGGGTAGGGCGTTGCGGTCAGCTTCCGTCCGGGTTTCCCAAGTAGGTAGCAGTTCAGGTCGTTCTGAGCGCTGGGAACGACCTGAACTGCTACCTAGTTGGGGAGGAGTTCGGGCGGGACGGCGTAGATGAGGGCAACGGCCATGAGGTTCTTTGCGGCGTGGACAAAGTAGGAAAACATCAGGTTCTTTCCCGTCCACACGTAAACCGCCACCAGCACCACGGCCATCCCCAGGTACGGGGCCAGCGCAGGCAAAGCAAGTCCTTCACGGCCCACCACGTGGATTGACGCAAACACCACCACGGAGATCACGCAGCAGATCCAGATGTTCAGGTACCGCGACAACTTGCCGATCAGCAGATGCCGGAAAAGGTACTCCTCCACGAAGGGGCCCAGGATCACCAACAACGGAACCATCAACCACGCCGGCACCTGTTGCAGCATGCCTTGGATGCCCAGCTGGTTCTCAGAGCTTTGGACGCCGCCGAAAGCCGCCACCAGCAGGGCCGTAAGAATCAGCATCACCACGATGGCCAGCGGCACCATGCCGAGCGTGAACCAGGGCCGGGTCCCCAGGATTTTGAAATCGCGGCCGGCCACACGCCAGGCAGACGCCACGGCGAATATTCCGACGCCGGCATAAAAGATCGCGTTGACGGCATAGGACGCTGTGGCCGGGTTCGCGAAAAGCTGCAGCATCAGTTGGTTGAGCGTCTCACCGGCCAGCAGGAAGTACGCGGTGAAGCCCACATAGACGGCAACGGCAATGCCATCCAAGGCAGTGAATCTGTACGAAGGTGCCTTGGTGGAAAGAGTGCCCATGTGACCAGCCTATCTTTGCCGGGTGGCCCTTGCTTGGCTACACTTTTCGGTATGCCTAACTTTCCGTTTCGGCGCGCCAAAGTTGTCCGCCGTTTCGCTGCTGTCCTGACCGCCTTCGCACTTGTGCCGGGCGTCTCTGCCTGCGGTGGTGATTCCTCGGCCGGAGATGATGACAGGCCCGTGGTACTCACAACGTTTACCGTGCTGGCAGACGTCGCCAAGAACGTTGCCGGCGACAAACTGCGCGTGGAGTCCATCACCAAGGCCGGCGCCGAGATCCACGGCTACGAGCCAACGCCGGGCGACATCCGGAAAGCCGCCCAAGCCGACCTCATCCTGGACAACGGGCTTAATCTCGAAGCCTGGTTCGCCCAGTTCGTCGAAGACCTTGATGTACCTCACGCAGTAGTCAGCGATGGCGTGGACGTCATGCCCATCGCCGAGGACTCCTACCAAGGCAAGCCGAACCCCCACGCGTGGATGTCGCCCAAGAACGTCCAGATCTACGCCAATAACATGGCCAAAGCTTTCGCCACGCTGGACCCGTCCCACGCCGCCGAGTTCGAAGCCAACGCGAAGGCCTACAACGCCCAACTCCAAACCGTGCAGGATGAGATGGTGTCCAAGCTGTCTGTCTTGTCGGAGCAGCAGAGGGCGCTGGTCACCTGCGAAGGTGCGTTCTCCTACCTGGCCCGCGATGCCGGCCTCAAAGAGGTCTACATCTGGGCTGTGAACGCGGAGCAGCAGGCCACGCCACAGCAGATCACGCGGGCCATCGAGTTTGTCAAGGACAACCAGGTTCCGGCGGTGTTCTGCGAATCCACGGTGTCCGATGCCCCCATGCAGCAGGTGGTGGGTGCCACGGATGCCAAGTTCGGAGGGGTGCTCTACGTCGATTCCCTCTCTGAAGCGGACGGCCCCGTCCCCACCTACCTGGATCTCATGCGTCACGACGCCAAGGTCATCACCACGGCACTGACAGGAGGAACCTCATGAGCACACCTGCGATCGCTGTTGAGGACGTCACGGTTCACTACGGTGACGTCCTGGCCTTGGACAAGGCGTCCCTCACCTTGAACCATTCGCGGATCTGCGGATTGGTGGGCATGAACGGTTCCGGCAAGTCCACCCTATTCAAAGTGATCATGGGCATGGTCAAACCGGATTCCGGCAGGGTGCTCATCAACGGTCAACCTCCGGTGAAGATGCGCAAGGACGCGGGGATCGGCTACGTTCCCCAAAGCGAGGACGTTGACTGGGCATTCCCCTTGTCCGTCCGGGATGTGGTGATGATGGGCCGTTACGGGCACCTGGGATTCACGCGCCGTCCCCGCAAAGCGGACCGGGACGCCGTCGAGCATGCTTTGGAACGCGTGGAGCTGAGCGAGTACGCCGACCGGCAGATCGGTCAGTTATCCGGTGGGCAGAAAAAGCGGGCTTTCGTTGCCCGGGGCATTGCGCAAGGCGCCACCATGATGCTGCTGGACGAGCCGTTCGCGGGCGTGGACAAGCGGTCTGAGGCTACTATTACCAGGCTGCTCCGCGAGCTTGCGGACAACGGTGCCACCATCCTCATCTCCACCCATGACCTCCATGCCCTGCCCCAACTTTGCGATGAAGCAGTGCTGCTGATGCGCAAGGTGCTCATGCATGGAAGCCCGGACACCGTGCTCCAACCGGAGAACCTCGCCATGGCCTTCGGCCTCGACGTCATGAACAGGGGCTAAGCCATGGAATTCCTCCTGGAACCCCTCACCTACGACTTCATGGTCCGTGCCTTGGCAACCACTGCCATCGCCGCGGTGGTATGCGCCGTCCTGAGCTGCTGGCTCGTCCTGATCGGCTGGTCCCTCATGGGCGACGCCGTCTCGCACGCGGTGCTTCCCGGCGTCGTCCTCGCCTACGTCGTGGGTGCGCCGTTTGCCCTGGGTGCGCTGGTTTTCGCCCTCATCGCTGTGACGTTGATCGGGGTGGTGCGGAATACCAGTCGGGTGAAGGAAGATGCTGCGATCGGCATAGTGTTCACCTCGCTGTTCGCGCTGGGCCTGGTGCTGATCTCCGTGACCCCGAGCCAGACCGACCTGAATCACATCATCTTCGGAAACCTTCTGGGCGTCAGTGTTCCGGACCTGATCCAGGTGGTGGTCCTGGGTGTGGTGGCCTTTGCCATCCTGATCCTCAAGCGCCGTGACCTCACGCTGTATGCCTTTGACCCCACGCACGCCCACGCGATCGGACTCTCTCCGCGCAGGCTCGGCGCCCTGCTCCTGGGGCTGCTCGCGCTGACCTCCGTGGTTGCGCTGCAGACCGTGGGCGTGGTGCTGGTGGTGGCCATGCTGATCATTCCGGGCGCCACGGCCTACCTGCTGACCGACCGCTTTTCCCGGATGCTGGTGATTGCGCCCGTCATTTCTGTGGTGTGCTCGGTGGCCGGCATTTATCTGAGTTACTACCTGGATACGGCGTCGGGGGCCATGGTGGTCCTCACCCAAGGCGTGGTATTCGGTTTCGTGTACTTGTTCAGCCCGCGGCAGGGACTGATCGGTACGCGACTGGCCAAAGCCCGCAGGAAGCGGGCCATCGCCACCGCTACCGCGCGCTGACGGGGGAGCGTCCCACCGCGATATCGCCATATGAGTTGCGGGCGCGGATCTCCACTTTGTCCGTGGTGTCTCCCGGGCCGTTGGTGGTTTCGAGGCCGTTGCGGACCCGTCCGTATTTGGTGCTGAGGTCAAGCCACGCAGCAGTGCCTTCGCGCACACCCACTGTCAGTGTGCCTGCGGCGGTTTGAGCGGTGAGGCTGCCGGCGGCCACGTCAGTCACGGTGATGTCGCCGCTGGATGTTTTGACGGTGGTGGAAAGGCCGGCCCGCTCCAGCGAAATGTCGCCATTGGCTGCGCTGACGCTCAGCTCCCCGGAAGCGTGGGCGATGTACGTGTTGCCATTGCCGTTCTTGACGGTGGCAACTCCGTCCAGGTGGTGGATGCGGATTTTCCCTGAGCCGGTCTTGATCCGGGACCGTCCCACAGCACGCTCCACCGTGATATCGCCCATGTCCGTGTGTGCTCTCAGCTCGCCGCAGTGATCGACGCGGATGTGGCCAAGGTCGGTTTTGAGGTCGGTTGCGCCGAATTCGCCTTCGCAGCGGAGGTCTCCCATGGCGGACTTCAGCTCCAGGCTGCTGCCGCTGGGAACCTCCACGGTGATCTCCACCGCGCCGCCGTCGCTGAACCAGCTGTGGCGGAATCCCGGGTGAAGCCTGACGTTCAAGCGGCCGTCAGTGTAGTCCACCGTGGTTTGCTCAGCCATCCTGACGTCCAGGTTTCGCTTGGCCTTGCGGGGCTGGACCGCCACCTCGGTGGTGGGATGGTCGCGGGCTACTATCCAGATATCGCCGCGGACGGAGACGTCAATCACGACGGCGATTGGCTGGGGGGTCTGGAAGGTTGCCATTAGCGCGCCCAGCCGGTGAAGTTCTGCTCGCCGGGTTCGCGGCGTGGACTTTTCTGAGGCGAGTGGCTGCCGCGGAGGGCCTCTGCGACTGCCCGGACCAGCCAGGAGTTCACGGACAGTCCGTCCCTGCCGGCCGCCTCTTCGACTTGTTGTTTGAGCTGATCCGGAAGCCGGAGCGTGGTCCGCGAGGTGGTGGTGCCATCCACGTCTTCCGGCGCAATGGCGTCCTGGATTGATGGTTCGATCATTGCTTCGAAGTCCCCGCTGGGTGGATTGTTGACCACGAATTCGGGGTCTCGGCCGCGGAGCCTTACCTCCACGGAGCCGGGGGCGAGCTCCAAAGTAATCTCGCTCGCGGCGTCAGAGAGGGCTTCCAGGAGGGCCAGTCGAAGGGTGGATTCGACGGCGGCGGTGAGGCGTTCGCTGAGCGCCCGTGCCTCCGGGCCACCAGCTTCGGCGGCGGTTTCGAGCTGTTGTTGCACCGCAGTGATGTACTGGTTGAGCTGCATGACACCATTGTGACGCCATGGTGGTGTCATTACAAGAGTTTATTAACTGGATTCGCGCCATCCGTGGTGTCGCGGCTTGACGCATCCGCTTTCCGCCGTCAGGCTGGACCCATGAATCCTTGAGCGCAGCCCCTTCCCATCGGCTGCATCCCCAGTACCCACATGGCTTTCTGCCACCCACTGCGGACTTGCGAGGATTCCTCTTGACTGACCACCTGCACCTTTCCGGCGTTTCCCATGGCTATGGGGACCGCGAGCTCCTCAACGCCGTTGACCTGGCCATCCACCATGGCGAACACGTGGCCATCGTCGGCGAAAACGGCGCCGGCAAATCCACCATGCTGCGCCTGCTTGCCGGCGTGGAGACGCCCGACGACGGCACGGCCGGTTTATCCGGCAACCCCGGCTACCGCGTGGGTTACCTCGCGCAAACCCACGGGTTCTCCGAGTCCCTCACCGTAGGGGACGCCATTGATACCTCGCTGGCTTCGCTCCGTTCCTTGGAGGCACGGATCGCAGAGCTTGAGTCCGGTTTGGCTGACGCTGATTCTGAGGACCTTGAACTCTACGGAAGCCTGCAAACGGAATACCAACTCCGTGAAGGCTACGCTGCCGAATCCCGGGTGGAAGCAGCGCTGGACAAGCTGGGGCTGGGAGGCTTGGACCGGCGTCGAACGCTTGGATCGTTATCCGGCGGCGAGCAGGAACGCGTGGCGCTGGCCTGCCTGTTGGCCGACCCGGCCGAAGCCTTGCTGCTGGATGAGCCCACCAATCATCTGGATGCGAACGGCACGGCCTGGCTTGAATCGAGGCTGGCGGCGCATCGCGGCACGGTTGTGGTGGTCTCGCACGATCGCGTGCTGCTCAGGAAAGTAGCCACCACCATCATCGAAGTGGACGCTGACCGGCGGGCCGTAAACCGGTATGGGAACGGCTATGAAGGCTACCTCCGTGAAAAAGCGGCCGAGCGTGCCCGATGGATCCAGGAATACGATCAATGGCTCGACGCCATGGCTGCTGAGCGCCACCAGGCCGCCACCGTTGCAGACGGCATGGGCTATGGCCGCAAACGCGACAACGACAAGATGGCGTTCGGATTCAAGACCGGAACCTGGCAAAGCGCCGCGGCCAGTAAGGTCCGTAACGCCCAGGAGCGGCTCCGCAGGCTCGAGGACAACCCGGTGGAACGGCCACCCGTGCCCCTGAAACTGTCAGCACCGTCCCGGGTGGCGGCTGTGGCAGAGGCGGCGGCTGTGGCGGAGGTGGCGTCCGCTCCAGCGCTTGAAGCAAACGGTGTGAGCGTTCCCGGGCGGCTCCAGCCCGCTGATGTACGCGTGGGTGCCGGACAAAAAGTGCTCATCACCGGCCCTAACGGTGCCGGCAAATCGACCCTGCTGTCCATTCTTGCCGGGACGCTGGAGCCGACCACCGGGACGGTGACCGCCAACGGCAAGGTGGGATATCTGCAGCAGGAACTCGAGGTGCCCGCCCGGCCTGGGCTGCGCTTGCTGCCCGCGTTTGCCGCCGGATTGGGCGGCAACATAGATGCACACGCTGAGGGGCTTCTGCGGTTGGGGCTGTTCCGCCCGGCCGAGTTTCACGTTCCTGTGGGAGGCCTTTCAGCCGGGCAGCAGCGCCGGCTCGCCCTCGCACGGATCCTCCTGGGTGGATACGACACCATGATCGTGGACGAGCCAACCAACCATCTGGCGCCTGTGCTGGTGGAGCAGTTGGAAGCAGCGCTCGCCTCCTTCGAAGGCACCGTGGTGATCGTGAGTCACGACCGTGCCTTGGGGGAGTGGTTTGATCGCAGCGCTTCCGATCATGCGCGTACCGTCCCAGGGGCGTGGATGCGGTACCGGATGCAGGCCGGCGAAATGCTCTAGCCCCCGCTCCGGTTGAGCGCGGGTGAGCTCTTGGCAAAGTGATGGTTACGCCGTGGCCGACAGGTGGAAACACAGCATTGAGCGTCCTGAAACAACGGCGGCGCACCATGGGAAGGGAACGGCCGAAAGGACTTTCCGTGATCATTCAGAACCTCTTCCTGCAGGGCATCTACCACTTTGAAGGCGCAGGGTTGGATAAACCCGTGCCCCTCCATGCCGAGCTTGCCCACTTTGTGCCCGACGGCATTATCAACCAAACCCTCTACTTCCGCGGAGGTAATTCAAGCACTGAACTGATCACCGTGGTGTTGATGCGGGACCGCATTCCCATGCGCTATTTCCCCATCGGAGCCAAGAGTGATGTCCACATCCCGCTCAGGGTCGTGGAAGATACCGACGGCGGATCGGTGATCGAGCTCTTCATCGTGGCACCCACCGGAACCAGGGGGTACGTGGTGGTGGATCTGGGGATGGTGGAGCACTGATGAGGGTGAACGGGTGAAGACAAGGCTGGTGGTGATTGGCAACGGAACGGCCGGCGTGCGTGCCGTGGAAGAGATCCTCGCCAGGGGTGGTGCGGAGCTGTTCCACATCACCGTGTTCGGCGACGAGCCCTACGGGAATTACAACCGGAGCAAGCTTGGGCGCGTCCTGTGTGGGGAGGAGAACGAGGCGGACATACTCCTCAACTCCTTGCCGTGGTACCAGGAGAACGCCATCACACTTCACTCGGGGGTCCGGGTGGAACGCCTCGACAAGTTCAGCAAGCACATCTTCGCCGCCGACGGACGAGTGGTCCAGTATGACCTCCTGATGATCGCGACCGGCAGCCGCCCGTTCCTGCCACCCATGGCCGGGCTCCACACGCCCAGCGGAACCATCCGCCACGGAGTCTTTACCTTCCGAACCCTGGACGATGCCCGCAGGATGATCACGTTCGCCCAGCAGGAGCACCACCGACGGGCTGTGGTGATTGGCGGGGACCCGTTCGCGCTGGAAGCAGCCCGGGGTCTGCAGTCCTGCGGTCTGGAAGTGGAGGTTCTTTCCGGAAGCCGGGTCACCGCGATCCTGGGGGCTGACAGCATCACGGGAGTGAGCGTACGCAACCAACCCGACATCGACTGCCAGATGGTGGTGATTTCCGCCGGGGTCCGACCGAACGTTGACGTCGCCGTCGTCAGTGGCTTGGCGGTAGAGCGCGGAATCGTGGTGGACGACCACCTGAGAGTGATGGATGAGGAGGACATTTACGCCGTGGGTGAGTGCGCCCAGCACCGCGGCGAGGTGTACGGGATGGTGGCGCCCTTGTGGGATCAGGCTGCTGTGCTGGCCGACCACATCACAGGCTCGGATCGAGGATCCATGTACCTGGGGACCCGGATCCTTCCTCGAAGCAACGCGGGGTCACTTATGGCCCCTTCAGGCGGCAAACAGGGGCCATAAGTGACCCCGCGTTGTTTGGGCCTGTTGCCTGCGTCACGGGCATTGGGGTTAATCCCGTAAGATAGACGGGTTGCGCGAAGCTTCGGCGTTCTGCGTTCTTTGTCACACTTCGGGCCCTCCAAAGAGGAAAAGCTCGAATTATGTGTGCCAAAGCCGCCCGTGTTCCGGCACTGGCGTAACACCTACAGCAACACCCCAACCCACAAGGAACAGCTGTGCCGCAAAGTACTCCCACAGATCTCCAGAGCTCCAAGGCCTCATCTGCAGCCTCGGACTCCAACCTCAGCGCCGAGGGATATCAGAAGACCCTGAGCCGCCGCCACGTCACCATGATCGCCATGGGTGGCGCAATCGGCGTCGGCCTGTTCATGGGCGCTGGCGGCCGTCTGGCCTCCACCGGCCCGGCCCTGATTTTCTCCTACGCCATTGCCGGCGTCATCGCCTACCTGCTGATGCGCGCCCTCGGCGAACTCATCATGTACCGCCAGACCTCCGGCTCCTTTGTGAGCTACGCCGGCGAAATGTTCGGCAAGAAGGGCGCCTTCCTTTCCGGGTGGATGTACTTCATCAACTGGGCCATGACAGGCATTGCCGAGCTGATCGCGATCGGCCTGTACTTCCAGTTCTTCTTCCCCAACGTGCCCATTGAACTGTCCGCAATCGCAGCATTGGTGCTGCTGGTGGCCGTGAACCTGTTCAGCGTCAAGGCGTTCGGCGAATTCGAGTTCTGGGCATCCTGCCTCAAGGTCGCGGCAATCGTCATCTTCCTGGCTGTTGGCACGTTCATGGTTGTCACCAACGCCAAGGTGGGCGACGGAAACGCGTCTGTGGCCAACCTCTTCCACGAAGACGGCGGCATGTTCCCCAAGGGCGGCCTGGTGATGATCCTGGTCCTCAACGCTGTGATCTTCGCTTACAACGCCATCGAACTCGTCGGCATTACGGCTGGTGAGATGGAAAACCCGGAACGCGAAGTTCCCAAGGCGATCCGCGCCGTCGTGATCCGCATTGTGGTTTTCTACGTTGGTTCCGTGACCCTGCTGGCCATGCTGCTGCCGTCCGACCAGTACGTGGCCGGCACCTCGCCGTTCGTTACGGTCTTTGGCCAGATGGGCCTCGGCTGGATGGGCGACGTCATGAACATGATCGTCATCACCGCCGCGCTGTCCTCCTGCAACTCGGGCCTGTACTCGATCGGCCGCATCTTCCGCACCATGGCCAATAACGGCCACGCTCCGCAGTGGCTCACCAAGATGTCCACCCGCCACGTGCCGTATGCGGCCATTCTGGCAATCGGCGGCGTCTACCTGGTGGGTATTCTCCTCAACATCTGGCTGGGCGGCTCGCACGCGTTCGACCTCGCTCTGAACACCGCGTCCATCGGCGTGATCTTCACGTGGGGTTCCATCTTCGCCAGCCAGATTGCGCTGCGGAAGAAGCGCGGCAAGGTCTCCAGCCTGCCGATGCCCGGTTCGCCGTGGACCAGCTGGGTGGGCCTCGTTGCCCTGCTGGCCATCACCGTGCTGATTGGCTTCGATTCCATGACGGACAAGGAAACCGGCGAGGTCTTCCTGCTGGGCCTGTGGACCCTTGCCACCATCCCGTTCTTCGCCCTGGTGCTGTGGCTCGGATGGCAGAAGGTCAAGAACAATGAGCCCAAGAGCGAGCTGTTCAGCTAGGTTCACTTCTTAACGCTCGACGGCGGGTGCCTCCTTGTGGAGGCACCCGCCGTTTGCGTTTGTGGGCCCCGGCGTTGTGGGGCCCGGTCTGCGTGCTATTCGTGGCGCGAGGGGCGTAGAGCGGGCCTCACAAGGGGTGGTCCTTGGCGTTGTGGGGCCCGGTCTGCGTGCTATCCGAGCTTAGGGATGAGGACGGGAGTGTTCTTCTTGTAGGCCTCATAGTCCGCCTGGCCGCCCCAGTGCTTGTCTGCCTTCTTTTCCAGCAAGGGTATGCCGCTGACTTTGAGCAGCAGAAGGGCCACAAAGACGGGGGAGATCATGGCAACCCACTGCCAGCCCTGCAGGACGGGCGCGGCGATGATGGCCACTCCTACCCACAGCATGATCTCGCCGAAGTAGTTGGGGTGCCGGGACTTGGACCACAACCCGGTGGAGATGAACTTTCCCTTGTTGGCAGGGTCCGCCTTGAATCGGCTTTTCTGCAGGTCCGCGACAACCTCGATGCCGAAGCCCACCACCCAGAGCACCAGGCCGACGATTGCCAGCCAGTCCAGGCCCACTTTTTGGGAGCTGGTGATGGCAATCCAGGCTGCGGCTGCAGTGAATACCACCCACAGGCCCTGGACGGTCCAAACATTGAGGAAGCGGATCAAGGATGGCTTGATGTCGTCAAAGCGGTCATCCTTTCCTGACTTGCTGATCCGGCGGGACAGGAAAGTCCCCAGCCGCAGGGCCCAGATGCTCACCAGGGCAGCCAGCAGGATCCCGCGCGCATCAATCCCCGGGGTCAGGAGTGCCAGGATCACGGTGATCACCACGTAGGTCAGGGATCCGGTGAGGTCGAAGAACTTTTCCGTCTGGGCCTTGAAGGACGGGATGAACACCAGCCATTGGATGATGAACGCAGCTGCCACGGCGATCGCGAAGATGGGGAAACCACCTAAGGTGGCCCCGTTCTGGCTGCCTGCCCAGGCAAGCAATGCTCCCAGCACCACAACCACCGGGAGGGCGATCAACCTCTTTTTCTCTGAATCCTTCATCTTTTACCTAGTCTGTTTGGTGTTCAAATTAATTTGATTACTATATAAACATGCAAAACCCCGATAGCGCCAACAGCGGGCCTGTTCATCCGGTGGCAGAGACGCTCCATGCGCTGCTGGCCTTGGCCAACCAGACCGAACGCGAGGCTTCCCGGAGCCTCGGCCTCAACCTCACCGATTACCGGGCTCTCACTGTCCTGGCCGAGTCCGGACCCATCACGGTGGGAGCTCTGGCAGCCGAGATGGGCGCAACCGCCGCCACCACCACAGCGGTGGTGAGCCGCCTGGAGGCCCACGCTTTGGTCGAGCGCCTGCGCAGTACCGAGGACCGGCGCCACGTTCACGTGGCCGTGACCGACGACGCCTCAGGGAAACTCGCCTCCTTGGCTGGTCCCGTGCGCTCGGCTGCAAGCGCCCGCCTGGAAGGATTGGCCCCTGAGTACCAGCGGGTCATGGGTGACTTCCTCAACGACATGAAGCAGCTCATGGAACAGCACCTCCAGACCCTGGCAGGGGAGGAGTCACTGTGAAGGAATTCAGCACGCCCCCTTTGGTGGACATTTCCGGCTACCGCAACGCCACTGACCTCTTGATGCGCAGGGTCGCCAGCAGCCCGGAGCACGCTGCGTTTGAGGTGCGTGAAGAAGGTGCTGACATCAGCGCCCCGTGGCGCCAGGTGACAACGGCAGAGTTCGCCCATGAGGTGCAGGCGCTGGCAAAGGGATTCATTGCGGCCGGAATCGGGCCGGGCGAGTCGTTGGCCATCATGTCCCCTACGCGTTATGAGTGGGCACTTGCCGATATGGCGGCGTGGTTCGCCGGCGCCGTCGTGGTTCCTGTGTACGAGACGTCGGCGCTGCCGCAGGTGGCGGCCATCCTGGCGGACGCGGAGGTGCGCCTTGCCGTGGGTGGAAGCGCAGGGCATGCGGAGCTCCTGGAGAGTGGTTTCGCCGACGCTGGAATCGAAGCCTTGGGGGTGTGGACCTTTGATGCCCGTCCCAACGCGGATCTCAGCAACTTGGTGGAGCTGGGCGTCGGCATACCGGACAGCGTGGTGGAGGAGCGTCGCCTTCTTGCCGGTCTGGACTCGGTGGCCACCATTGTTTATACCTCCGGCACCACTGCTGCGCCCAAGGGGGCGTTGATCACCCATGGCAACTTTGTGGGTCAGGTGATGAACGTGGCTGCGGCCTACACCGAGGTGGTCCGCGAGGGCGGAAACACCATCATTTTCCTGCCCATGGCTCACGTCCTGGCGCGTGGCCTGCAGTTGATCTGCCTGGCCAACGGGATGCGGATCGCGCACCTTTCCGATCCCCGTGACGTGGTTCCCGCGCTGGGGGCGCTGAAGCCGACGTTCCTGGTGGTGGTTCCGCGGGTCCTGCAGAAGATCCAGGCATCGGCTGCGGCGGCTGCAACCCAAAAGGGGCTGGGACGGGTCTGGGTCTCAGCCCAGCGGACGGCTGTGGAGTGGGGCCGTCACTCAGAAGCGTTCGACGCCGATCCTGCTGTCCGCGCCCCGCTCGGCTTGCGGCTGAGGCGCGCGGTATTTGACAGGCTTTTCTACTCCCGCCTCCGTGCGTTGGTGGGTGGGCAGCTGGGTTACCTGCTGTCCGGCGCGGCTGCTTTGGACGCTGAGTTGTCCCTGTTCTTCAGGGGGCTCGGCCTGCCCGTGGTGGAGGGTTACGGCCTGACGGAAACAACCGCGCCCCTGACGGGCAACCTTCCCGGTGCCATCACCGCCGGAACAGTGGGCGTGCCCATGCCGGCTACCACCATCCGCATTTCGGAGACCGGCGAGGTCTTGGCCAAGGGGGTTGGTGTGTTTGCCGGCTACCGCCGCCAGGAGGACAACGCCGCAGCGTTCAGGGACGGGTTCTTTCGCACGGGGGACCTGGGCGTTCTGGATGGCAAGGGGCAACTCACCCTGCAGGGCCGGATCAAGGACATCATTGTCACCGCGGGCGGCAAAACCATCACTCCGTCCATTTGGGAGGGCTACGTGGAGGGCGATCCTTTGGTGGCCCACGCAGTGATGGTTGGCGAGGGTAAGCCGTATCTGGGTGGTTTGGTGCTTTTGGACCCGGAATCAGTGGCGGCCTGGGCTGAACGAGAGGGCATCACGGATTTGAAGGGCCTGACCATCCCCGGCGACGGCGGTGCTGTGCAAGTGGATGACGCCCGCCTGTTGACCGCGATCGGCAAGGCTGTGAGCGCTGCAAACTCCAGGATTGCCAGGTCCGAACAGGTGCGCCGGTTCGTGCTGCTGCTGACGGACCTCAGCGAGGCCAACGGAATAGTGACTCCCACCATGAAACTCAAAAGAGGAGCTTTCACGGAGCGTGTGCATCACATTGTGGACAGCCTTTACACGGACGTGAGGGGTCAGCGATGAACCGCAAAGTGGTGGATTGGCTGCGGGCCTACGCGGTGGCGGCCGTCATTTTCGCTGTGATTGATGTGGTCTGGATTGCCCTTGTGGTGCTGCGCCAGTATCAAAGCCAGCTGGGGGACCTTCTTGCCTCCTCGCCCCATCCGTTGGGTGGAATCCTCTTCTACCTGCTTTTTGTTGCCGGCATGGTCCACTTCGGGATCCGGCCGCTGGATAGGGAATCAACGGTGGGCAAACGGGTGCTGGCGGGCGCCCTTTACGGCTTCTTCACCTACTGCACCTGGGCGTTGACGGCGCTGGCGGTCCTGAAGGACTTTCCGCTGCAGGTGGCCGTCACGGACATCGCCTGGGGTGCCGGTGTGTGCAGCCTGGTGACATGGCTGACGGTGAAGGTTCTGGGCAAGCGGCTCCGAAGCCTTTAGCGCCGCTTGCGGGCCAGGACTGTCGGTGCCCGGGTTTAGGCTCGATGCATGAGCTCAAAGGTAGTGGCACCAAAAATATCGCCCGTACGGTTGGAAGAATTGCGCGACGACGACGCCCCGGACTTCCAGCGTGGCGAAAGGTACGACGGCGTCAGGCTCACCCGTGTTTCTGCAGACGGAGAGGAACTGAGTGGCGCCGATTTCATTGAGTGCGAGCTGAACGGGGTCTCCTTCAACGAAGCTCAGCTGCGGGGGGCAACGTTCCGCGAGTGCATCTTCTCCGAACCATACGCCCCGGTCTTCATGGCTGCGCGGACTTCCTGGCAGGACGTGGAGATCACCAATCCACGGTGGGGATCGGCCGAACTCTATGAGGGAAACTGGCGATCTGTCCGAATCGATGGCGGCAAGCTGGACTATGTGAATCTCCGTGGCTCCAAGCTCATGGATCTTCAGATTTCCGATTGCATCATCAATGAGCTTGATCTTGGCGGTTGCACGGGCACGCGGTTGGCTTTGAAGAACTGCACTATCGGCACGCTGGATGTTACGGGTGCCAAGCTGAAGGACGTGGATTTGCGGACCTCGGAGTTCCGCGGAATCAACGGATTGGCCGGGCTCGCCGGAGTGGTGATCGATGACTACCAGCTGAGCCTCATGGCACCGCTGCTGGCCGGGCATTTGGGAATTCGAGTGCTCTGATCCGGGCTGGGGCCGGTCTCTGCTGATCCGTAACCGAGGACTTCAACTGTTGACCGGCTCCCCGGGCCGTGTAATCTTTATAGAACGAACGGTCGGTATATTATTCCTGTCCGGTCCCTTTCACTTCGCGAAGGATGTTCTCATGGTCGAGGCTTTTCTTGTTGGCGGCGCACGAACGCCTGTAGGTCGCTACGGTGGGGCATTGTCCTCCGTTCGCCCGGACGATCTAGCAGCGCTGGTGGTCCGGGAAGCGGTGGCGCGTGCCGGCGTCGATCCTGACTCGATTGATGAGGTGATCCTCGGCAACGCCAACGGCGCGGGCGAGGAGAACCGGAATGTGGCCCGTATGGCCACCCTCCTTGCGGGACTTCCCCTCCACATCCCCGGGATCACGGTGAACCGACTGTGCGCCTCGGGCCTCAGCGCGATCATCATGGCCAGCCACATGATCAAGTCCGGGGCAGCAGACATCGTCGTGGCCGGTGGTGTGGAGTCCATGAGCCGTGCCCCTTGGGTGCAGGAGAAGCCCGCCACGGCGTTCGCCAAGCCAGGCCAGATCTTCGACACCTCCATCGGCTGGCGCTTTGCCAATCCGCTGTTCACCAAGGGTGAGCTCTCCCGCGACGGCAAGATGACCTACTCCATGCCGGAAACGGCCGAGGAAGTGGGCCGAGTGGACAACATCTCCCGCGAAGATGCCGACGCTTTCGCCGTCCGCTCCCACGAGCTCGCGCTGGCCGCCATTGCCGGTGGTCGCTTCAAGGACGAGATCGTTCCCGTCACCGTCAAGACGCGTAAGTCCGAAACCGTGGTGGACACGGATGAGGGCCCCCGCGAAGGCACCACCATGGACGTCCTGGCCAAGTTGCGGCCCGTAGTCCCCGGCGGATCGGTAGTCACGGCAGGCAACTCATCTACCCTCAACGACGGCGCCTCGGCCATCATCGTCGCGTCCGAAGCTGCCATCAAGAAGTTCGGCCTGACGCCCCGTGCACGGATTATCGACGGCGCTTCGGCCGGTTGTGAGCCCGAAATCATGGGAATCGGCCCGGTCCCGGCCACCCAAAAGGTCCTGTTACGTGCCGGCCTCAGCGTAGATCAGCTGGGCGCCGTTGAACTCAACGAAGCCTTCGCCACCCAGTCACTTGCCACCATGCGGCGTCTCGGACTGAACCCGGACATCGTCAACAACGACGGCGGTGCCATCAGTTTGGGGCACCCGCTCGGTTCCAGCGGCTCCCGCATTGCCATCACGCTGCTGGGCCGCATGGAACGCGAACTCGCCTCCTCTTCCGGACCTAAGCTCGGATTGGCCACCATGTGCATCGGTGTTGGACAAGGCACCGCGATGCTGCTGGAGGGCGTGTAATGGCACTGAATCCTCAAGACTTCACCACGCTCCTGCTCGAGGAGCGCGAGGACCGGCTCACTGTTCTGCTGAACCGTCCCGAGGTCCGTAACGCGATCGACCAGACCATGGTGGACGAGCTTCACAGGGTCTGCGCGGAGCTTGAGCGAAACCCTAAAGTGCTCATCATCGCCGGAACTGAGGGCGTTTTCGCCTCCGGTGCGGACATTGGACAGCTACGCGAACGCCGCCGGGACGACGCCTTGCAGGGGATCAACTCCACCATCTTTGTGCGCATCGCCAAGCTGCCCATGCCGGTCATTGCGGCCTTGGATGGGTACTGCCTGGGCGGGGGAGCAGAGCTCGCCTACGCCGCCGACTTCCGTATCGGTACACCGAGCGTCCGGATCGGCAACCCGGAGTCCGGGCTGGGAATCCTTGCCGCAGCCGGGGCAACGTGGCGGCTGAAGGAGCTTGTGGGGGAGCCGAAGGCCAAGGAAATCCTCCTGGCCGGCGCAGTGCTCCGTGCCGAGGAGGCCTTGCGCATCAGCCTCATCACGGAAATCCACGAAGCGCCCGAACTGATGGATGCGGCACACAAATTGGCGGAACGGATCGGACGTCAAGACCCGCTGGCGGTGCGCATTACCAAATCGGTGTTCCACGCTCCGGCCGAAGCCCACCCGCTGATCGATACCCTCGCGCAGGGAATCCTCTTCGAGTCCCAGGCCAAGTTTGATCGCATGCAGGCTTTCCTGGACAAGAAATCGGCCAAAGCCTCGCAAGACACAGCCACTGCAGCCGACGCTGCCGCACCCACGCAAGACAGGACCCGGAAATGACAGAAGCTCCCGCCATCCCGCACGTTGTTGGAGTCCTTGGTGGTGGCCGGATGGGGGCCGGAATCGCACATGCGTTCCTCACCAAAGGTGCCACTGTGATCGTGGTGGAACGCGATCACGAGGCAGCAGCCGGAGCTCAAGGCCGCGTGGCAGAGGCCGTGTCCAAGTCGGCCGAACGCGGCACCTTGAACGGGTCGCCTGAAGAAGCCATGGCCCGTTTCAGCTCCTCCACGGATTACGCATCCTTCATCCACTGTGGCCTGGTGGTGGAAGCCGTGCCGGAGGACTATCAACTCAAAGTCACAGCGCTCAAAGCCGTGGAGGACAACCTCTCCGCGGAGGCGTTCCTTGCTTCCAATACCTCCTCGCTCTCCGTGACGGACCTCGCCAAGGAACTCCGCCGTCCGGCCAATTTCGTGGGCCTGCACTTCTTCAACCCGGTGCCCGCGTCCACCCTCATTGAAGTGGTGCTGGCCAAGGAAACGTCTCCCGAACTGGCTGAAGCGGCGAAAAGCTGGACTGAGGCACTCGGCAAGACCGCCGTCGTCGTCAATGATGCTCCCGGCTTTGCCTCTTCAAGGCTCGGCGTGGCAATTGCCCTTGAGGCGATGCGCATGGTGGAGGAAGGCGTGGCGTCGGCGGAGGACATTGATGCCGCGATGGTTCTGGGCTACAAGCACCCCACGGGTCCGCTGAAGACCACGGATATTGTGGGTTTGGACGTTCGCCTGGGTATTGCCGAATACCTTCACTCGACGCTCGGCGACCGTTTCGCTCCGCCGCAGATCCTGCGGGACAAAGTGGCGCGCGGTGAACTGGGACGCAAGTCAGGCAAGGGCTTCTTCGACTGGAATGACCAGCCGTTAGGCTAACCGGGTGACTTCTCTTGAACCCATCACCCTGACCGGCCAGTTCGTAACGCTGGAACCGTTGAGCCATGAACACCATGACGGCCTGGTGGACGCAGCCCGTGACGGCGATCTCTGGAAGCTTTGGTACACCTCCGTCCCGGCCCCGGAGGGCATGGCCGCTGAAATCGATCGCCGTCTGGGCCTGCAGGCGACGGGGTCCATGCTGCCTTTCGCCACGCGATCCAACGCCACCGGCAAGCTCATCGGCATGACCACCTACATGAACATCGACGCCGAAACGCCTCGTTTGGAGATCGGCTCCACGTGGAACGCTGCGTCGGCGCACGGCACGGGGACCAACCCGGATTCGAAGCTGCTGCTCCTGCGCCATGCCTTTGAGACCTTGGGCTGCCCCGCCGTGGAGTTCCGCACGCACTGGCTGAACCAGCAGTCCCGTGAGGCGATCGCCCGGCTCGGCGCCAAACAGGACGGCGTCCTGCGAAGCCATTCCCGCAGCCTGGACGGTGCCCTCCGCGACACCGTGGTGTTCTCCATCCTTGAGCACGAATGGCCCGCGGTCAGGAACGGGCTGGAGTTCCGGTTGGCTAAATACGGCGCCTAACTGCCGCGCCGAGGGGTGAGCTTTCGGCTTTATCCGAACGCCTAAACCTTAAGATCTAACTCCTCGGCGTGCCGTTAAGGTCTTTCCCCCGCGCACCGGCAGGCGTAATCTGGCCACACATTGCCCCGGGTACGCGGCCGACTGGTGGGCGCGCCGCAACTTCCGCGTATACGGAACCGGAGCCCCATCCAGCGGTAAAAAAGGGGATTCACAATGGCAACTCATCAATTACGACGGCGGCACACCACTTTTGCGGGCGCGTTTGCCGTCCTGGCGCTCACCTTAGGATTTACGGCAAGTCCGGCGACTGCCGCCCCGCCGCCACCGGTGGACTACGTTGCGCTCGGAGATTCGTATACTGCCGGGACCGGGGCCGGCGGGTTGTATGCAGACGCAATTTGTTGGCAAAGCGAGGGCGGCTACGTGGATGTGGTTGCCGATACAGGCCGCGTGAACCTTTTGGCGAACGGGGCGTGCCATGGGGCGCTCTTGTTTACTCTCGACGAGGTTCCCATTCCATCGGTTTCGGCCCAGATTAGCGGCCTGGGGAACGAGCTTGCTGCTGCGGAGCTCGTCAGTATTACGGCAGGCGCCAATGACATTGGGAGTGGGGATGCTCTGGTTGCTTGCCTCACGCAGACTCTCATCATCTGCCAGGGTGCCGTGAATAATGCCATGTCCCTCTTGCCGGGCCTGGAGTTGACGCTTGCGGAAATTTACAGGGACATCGCCGAAGCCGCGCCAAATGCAACCATCGCGGTGATGGGCTACCCACTGCTCTTTGATCCCATCAACGGTGTGCCCATTGTTTCTGTGGAGCACCAGATTGAGGTCAACCGGGCCGTCGCTGCTCTCAACACGACCATTGCAGCAGCGGTGAAGGCGAGTGAGGTCAATGCGGTGTTCGTTGACGTGACCAAGCGGTTCCGCGGGCATGCGGTCAACTCAGCTGAACCGTGGATTGTGCTGGTTCCGGCTCCCGTGCCCCCGTTCGATCGCCTGCCGGATGCTAACTTCCACCCGAATCCGGCCGGCCATCAGGCCTACGCCGCAGCCCTACTCTCCACAATCAAGCCCGCCCAGTTGGCAAAGCGCTAACCCACTCGCCGAGGGGTGAGATCTCGGGTGTAAGAACACCCGATAAGCCCGAGAGCTAACCCCTCGGCGAGATAGCCCACCCAAATCACGCGCGCATCACGCCGCCGCAACGCCCGTCACAACGCCACGCTCTCCCCGGCCAAGGCAGTCCGCACGGAGGTCCAGGATTTCAGGACTTCCAACACCGCCGGATCACGCTCGGCCAGGATGGCCTGTTGGTACGAGTCCTCCAGCAGTGAATCCACGGACACCCGGACGCCGGTGGAGGCGCTGAGGATGGCGGCCTCCACCATGGCCAGGCTCATGATGTTCTGGTGAACCCGTCCCATGGGCGTGCTTCCCGTGCGCACAGCGGCCACGAAGTCGCGCAAGGATCCGGCAATCTCCTGGCCCGGATCCTCCGGGTTCACGGCATCGCTGGGAGGAGGAACCGAGGAGACCGGCGCGTTGTCGCCATCCCAAAGGACAGTTCCGTGTTCACCACTGATCCGCCATGACGCATTCCATGAGGTCTCCTGCCCGGGACTGCACCAGCTGCCCGTGAACACAAAGCGCCCGCCACCGGTCATTTCGAAGATGGCCGTGGACCCCGCGTCTCCGCGGTACCAGCTCCAAGAGGGGTTGTATTCCTCGCAGAGCACGGAGACGGGATCGGCGTCAAGCAGGAAGCGGGCCATGTCGAACTGGTGGATGGCCATGTCCAGCAGGAGCGGATGATCCATGGCGTCACGGAAGCCGCCGAAGTGCGGGGCCTTGAAGAACTCAGCGGACACAATGCCAACTGCACCCAAAGTTGACGATAGGTGTTTGGCGGAGAACAAGTGCTTGTTGTATCGCCGGGACTGGCTGACCATGAACAGCTGACCATGGAGCTCGGAGGCGGCCGCCAAGGAAAGCCCTTGGGCCACGGTGGAAGCGACTGGTTTCTCACCGAGGACCGGCAAGCCTGCGGCCAGCGCTTCGGTGGTGACCGGATGATGCGCGGCAGGAACGGTGACATTGATGACCGCCTGGGCTCCGACGTCGGACGCCAACTGCGCGGTACCAACGCCGACCGGTAGATCTGGACGGCCCAGCGACGCAGCCGCGTCAGCGGCGGCGGCAAGGTCCAGGTCAACGATGCCCATGAGCTCAACCAGAGGTGACTCCTGGACCGTTCTGAGCCACGCGCGGCCCATGCCCCCGGCGCCTACAACAATGACGCGGAGGGGAGTGCCGTCGTCGGGAATGGTAGCGAAAGGCGTGCTCACGCGTTGGCCCCCTGGTAGCTCTTGCCGTTGAAGAAATCGCCGGTCTCGTACCGCAGGAGCTCAGGTACGGCACGCTCGGGACGGTCGGTGACGGCCCACTCCACGGCGTTGGCGATCACGCGCCGGACGTCCCGATGGTGGTAGACGGGGTAGTCCTGGTCGCCCGGGCTGAAGAAGAATATTTTGCCGTGGCCGCGGCGGAAGGTGCAGCCGGATCGGAAAACTTCGCCGCCGCTGAAGGAGCTGATGAACACCAATTCCTCAGGCGTGGGGATGTCGAAGAATTCGCCATACATTTCCTGCTGCGGAATCTCAATGGGGTGCGGGATGCCCTTGGCGATGGGGTGCGTCGGATCCACGGTCCATACGAGTTCGCGGTCCTGCTCCGAGCGCCAACGCAGGGTGCAGGAGGTGCCCATGAGCTTGGTGAAAATTTTGGACCAGTGCCCCGAGTGCAGCACAATCAGGCCCATTCCAGCCAGGACGTGGCGGTGGACGCGCTCCACAATCTCGTCGTCGACATCAGCGTGGGACATGTGGCCCCACCAGGTCAGGACGTCGGTTGTGGCCAGGACTTCCTCGCTGAGGCCGTGTTCGGGTTCGTCCAGGGTTGCGGTCCGGACCTCGACGGCGGCACCCAGGTTCTCTTCGATGCCCGCCTTGATGGCGCCATGCATGCCCTCCGGGTAGAGGCGGGCCACCAGTTCATCGCGCTTCTCGTGGCGGTTCTCAGACCACACGGTGACGCGGATGGGAGTGCTCTCAGTCATGGTTTTCTCCTTTGAAGGTGTGGAAACGCGGTCTACTTGACCGCACCGCCGGTGGTGCCGGCGGCAATGTATTTTTGGGCCGCGACCAAGAGGACGATTGCCGGGATGGACGCGAGCACCGCCGTCGCCATGACCGAACTCCAGTCGTTCACGTAGGCGCCGATGTACTGGAAGATGCCCAGAGTGACGGGCCGTACGGCTTCGGTGGTGGTGAGGGTGAGTGCGAAGAGGAAGTCACTCCAGGCGAACAAGAACGTGAAGAGTCCCGCGGTGATCAGGGAGTTCCTGCTGAGCGGAAGCACAATGGACCAGAACGCCCGGACGTGTCCGGCCCCGTCCACCCGCGCGGCCTCGATCACCGCGGCCGGCATGCCGTTCATGAAGGCCCGGATGATGAGGATTGCGAACGGGATGCCATGGGCAGAGTCGGCCAGTATCAGGCCCGGGATGGAGTTCAGCAGCCCAAGATCGTTGTAGGCGGTGTAGAGGGCGTTGGCCACTACGATTCCCGGGATCATCTGGCTGATGAGGATTGCGAACAGGACTACTCCAGCACCTCGGACCTTGAAGTAGGCCAGGGCATAGGCCGCCGGGGCCGCAATGGCCAGGCTCAGTGCCACGCTGCCCAGCGAAATGATGAGGCTGGTTCCGAGGTTGCCTGCTTGTTCGTTGATGGCTGTGGCATATCCGGTGAAGTCGGGCTTCACCGGGAACCAGGAGGTTTCCAGTGTGGTGCCGTTGGGTTGCAGGGAAGCGTTGACCATCCAGTAGACCGGGAACAGCATGATGGCCAGGAAGAAGACGGCCAGAGCGGTGTAAGCCCAGTTCTTGCGTCCCGTTGTTTTGGGGCCGATACGCCGGAGCGTGGGGGTTTTCAGAACAGTTGTCATGCTTTCCTCACTCGTCCACTGCGCGTCGGCTGGCCCGCAAGTAGAGGACCGCGAAGACCAGGGAAATGATCACCAGAACGTTGCCCAATGCTGCGCCTTCACCGAACTTGAATTCGTGGAAGGAGAGGTTGTAGGACTGCGTGGCGATTGTTTGGGTGGAGTTGGCCGGCCCGCCATTGGTCAGGCCGAGAATGATGTCCAGCACTTTGAGCGTGTACACGACGCCGAGTACCAGGACCACGCTCACCACCGGCCGCAGCATGGGCCAGGTGATGTGCCGGAAGGACTTCCAGCCCGTGGCGCCGTCCAGCGATCCGGCCTCATAGAGTTCGTCCGGAATTTCCTGCAGGCCGCCGTAGAGGATGGTGAGGTTGAACGGGATGCCGATCCAGATGTTCACACCCACCACGGCGATCAGGGCCAAGGATGTACTGGTCAGCCAAGGGACGCCGGTCTCGATGATGCCGAGGTCTCCCAGGAAGCGGTTCAGTGCACCGCTGTCCTTATCCAGGATCCAGCGCCACACGGCACTGGAGACGATCAAGGGAAGGAGCCAAGGAAGCAGGAGAAGGGACCGCAGGATGCCGTTGAGCGGGAACTTGCGTTGGAAGAAGATGGCCAGCGCCAGCCCGATCACGAACTGGCCGATGATGGAGCCAAGGGTGAAGAGGACGGTGTTGACCAGGGACGTTGAGAACAACGACGACGACAACACTGTGACGTAGTTGGTGAACCCTACCCAAGGAGCTTCTCCTGTGAAGAACGTTGAGGTGGTGTACTCCTGGAAGCTCATCACCACGTTCTTCACTACCGGGTAGCCGAAGAAGAGCGTCATGTAAACCACTGCGGGAACCAGGAAGAGCCACTGGAAGAGGCGCTCGCGGCGTTGCCGGCTGCGGCGGCGTTTGGGTGGAGGCTGCTCCGCCCCTGTGCCGTTCGCCCTGGCGGCCTTGCCTGCAGCGTGCCCCTCTGATTGAGGTATGTCAGTTGCTAACGTCATCGCAGGCTGCCTACTGACCCTGGGCTTGCTTGAGGGCATCAGCCGGTGACGCGTTGCCCGTCAGTGAAGTTTGGATTGCGGTGTAGATTTTGGTGGCCTGAGCCGGCCATTCCTCGCCGAGCTGGCCGGTGCGGGCTCGGGCAGTTTTGATCAGTTCCGTGAACGTGGCGAGCTTGGGGTTGTCGCTGGCGAATTTGTCCGAGAGCGTGGTCTTGGAGGGGATGGTGTTGCGGGCCGTGGCCATGGCCAGTTGGTTTTCGTCGCTGTTCAGGCAGGCAACCATTTCTGCTGCCTTGGCTTGACGGGCCTTGTTGCCGGTCTGGGGGACAGTCCATACTTCGCCGCCGAGCGGTGCAACGGAGGTCTGTCCGGCTTCCCTCACGGGGATTTTCACTACGCCGTATTGAAGCGTGGGCTGCTTGTCCAGGGCAGGGATCTGCCAGGGCCCGTTGACCATCATGGCTGCCTTGCCTGCCAGGAACTGGTCTTTGACGTCAGCCTGGGTCCAGTTGAGGGCGGATGAGGAAACCGAGCCGCTCTTCACCAGATCCGTCCAGAGCTGCAGCGCCTGCTCCGTCTCTTTGGTGTCGATCTTCTTCTCATCGCCGCCGTTGGACCACATGACGGGAAGGAACTGCCAAGTGCCCTCGTAGGTGGGGTTGGCATTGAAAGCGAGCCCGTACTGGTCACCGGCAGTGAGTTTCGCCGAAGCGGCCTTGAGTTCTTCCCATGTGGTGGGGGGAGTGACGCCGGCTGCGGCCAGAATGTCCTTGTTGTAGAACAGGGCGATGGTGTTCACGGTGGGCGCCAGCCCATAGACCTTGTCCTTGTAGGTGCCGGCGCTCAGCACACCCTCGGCGAAGTTCTCGGTGCTGACTTTGAAATCGGCGAGGGGAGCCAGGGCGCCCGTGGCGGCGATCTGCTGGAGGTCCGGGTTGTCCAGCATGAGGACGTCAGGGAGGGTCTTGGAGGAGGACTGCTGGAGAACTTTGGATATGAGCGATTTTCCGGGGACAGTCTCACGCTTGACGGTCACGCCCAGTTGGGTGCCGCATTTGCTCAGAGCATCGCCAATGAAGGATTTGTCCGGCTCGTTGTTGTAGTAGTCCATCACGGAGAGCTCGGTGACAGCTTCGGAGGATGACGCGGCTGTGGAGGAACCGCAGCCGGAGAGGGCCAACGGCAGGCCAACCAGGGCGGCTACGGCCAAAGCGAGCGGACGGGATGTCTTTGGTGCTGACTTCATTGTCTGTTCCTTTTTCTGGTGATCAATTTATCGATGCGTATCGACGATGCGTATCGATGAGTTCGGAAACGAAGGTCTGGCTGGGGGTTGCGGAGGTGGCTCAGTTACCGCTGGGTGGGCGGAGCGTGCTTGAACGGTGCGTGATCACCGTGGGTACCAGTTCCAAGGATTCGTGTGGTCCTTGGTTCTCGGCTTCGAGGAGGTCGCAGATGATCTTCACCGCGCGCCGGGAAACTTCCTTTGGGCGCAGATCGATGGTGGAGAGAGGTACGGGCTGTAGTTCGGCCAAGGTGGGTGAGGCGCTGCCAATAATGGAGACGTCCACCCCCGGGGTCAGGCCCTTTGCGGCCAGCGCGCGGCGGAGAATGTCCTGGATGGTGCGGTCGGGGGCGATGAAGGCTGGTACGCCTTCCGTAGCGGCCAGTGCTTTGTCCACGGATTCCGAGATGATGGCAACATCTGCGCCTCCCGGGAAGTGATGCACAGCCACTCCCAGTGATTCGGCGGCCGCATCAGCTCCACGCATGAATCGGTGGACGTAATTGACGTGCCGATTCACCACGGCTGGTTGCCACTCGATGATGGAGATGACGTTGTGACCGGCTGCGGCCAGGTCGCGGACGCATTGGTCACCTGCCATGGCAAAGTCCGCATCAATGCAGACCAAGCCTGACGGATCCCGGGGTATGCCGATCAGCAGGACGGGGACGTTGAGGGTTCGTGCGACAGGGAGTCGTTCGTCCTCATCTTCCACCTGCATGAGGATCAAACCGTCGCAGATCTGTTGACCGACAACTCGGCGGAGTCCGGCGGCACCCTCGTCCTCGGTGACTAGGAGGATGTCGTGATCGAACTGCCTTGCGGTCGATGCAATCACTGACACAAACTCCATGAGGGAGGCCATTTCCAGCTCGGGAATGAACGGTATGACCAACCCGATGACGCGTGTCCGTCGCCCGGCCAAGGCGCGGGCCCCGGCATTCGGCTGGTAGGTGAGTTCCTCGATGGCAGCCTCTACCTTTTTCCGCGTTTTCTCGGAAATCGGCCGCTTGCCACTGAGGACATAGGAGACCGTGCTTTGGGCCACTCCGGCGGCCTGGGCAACGTCTTTGCTGGTGGGCATGCCCCGACCTCCTAGTCCTCTGGTGAGCGGGTTTTGTAGCCTGCTCTTCGGATTCCGTGATTTGTCGATGCGTATCGTCGATGCGCATCGAGAATGAGTATGACATGGGTCACTCTCCCTCCGCAAGACCCCGCTTCCCACCATTGTGCTTAGCTACTTCCTATGGATGGGACTTCTTCCGCTCACCGACGTGTCCACTGGGACGGCGCCGTCAACGCCTGGCGTATCGCCGGGGATGTGTACCGCATGGGGCGCCATGAATGGGTTACCGAAGCCGGCTGGCGGCAAATGTACGACGACGGCGTCCGCACCGTGATTGATCTCCGCGCCTCGCGCGAGCGGCGGCAACGTGACACCGACCCCCAGGTGCCCGGCGAGGTGAAGGCGGGCATCGACGTCGTCCATTGCCCAACGGAGGATCCTGACCATGAGGATTTCGGTGCGCTTTTTGGGCCGTACCTCAAAGACCCCGCCCAGTACGAGGATTACCTCGGCGTGTTCCCGGACAAGATCGCGGCAGTCTTCAGGGCCATAGCCGCGTCACCGGGCAAGGTGGTGGTTCATTGCTCAGCGGGCAGGGATCGTAGTGGGGTCATCGCGGTGATGCTGCAGCGATTGGCTGGTGCCGGCGATGAGGAGATCGTGCAGGGATATGAGCTGGCGGCGCGGGGGATTAACGAGCGGCATCGTACGCATGGGGCGCCGCATGCCCACGATCCGTACCTGTCTGATGACGAGCTTGAGGCCATGCTGACCCGGCGGCGGGAGAGTCTGCGGGCCTTCCTTGCGAGGTTGGACGCGGCCGGGTTCCTGGCGGCCCACGGTGTCTCGGGTCGGGAGCTGGCTGCCGTGCGGGCCAAGCTCGGTGTGGTCGACGCTGACTGAAGCCTGAAAATCCTGCTGTACTCCACGGGGCATTCATGTACCCTGTATATATTACCGAACGGCCGGTCAGTAATGTTGGCTCCAGTCAGCAGCGACCGTGCCGATTTCACGTGCCTTGGAAGGACCCGTCGACGATGACCACTACAGCAGTCGCCCCGGAAACCACAGCCGTTGCAACCGTCCCCAGCTACGTCCAGGATGCCTGGTGGACGCCGGCACCTGACGCCAAGAAGGTCCCGGTCCGTGATGCCAGCACCGGAGAGGTCCTGGCAAACGTCAGCACCGACGGACTGGACCTTGCCGCCGTCGTGGATTTCGGCCGCACCACCGGCCAAACGGAACTTGGGAAGCTGACGTTCCACCAGCGCGCCCTCAAGCTCAAAGAGCTGGCCATGTACCTCAACGGGCGTCGCAACGAACTGTACGAATCCTCGTTGCAGAGCGGTGCCACCAAGATCGACAACATGATCGACATTGACGGCGGCATCGGTGTGCTCTTCACCTTTGGTTCCAAGGGCCGCCGCGAACTGCCCAACTCACAGGTTGTGGTGGACGGTCCCATGGAGACGCTGTCCAAGGACGGATCGTTCGTCGCCGAGCACATCTACACCCGTATTCCCGGCGTCGCGGTCCAAATCAACGCGTTCAACTTCCCGGTCTGGGGCATGCTGGAGAAGTTCGCTCCCGCGTTCCTTGCCGGCGTCCCCACCATCGTGAAGCCGGCCACGCCCACGGGATACGTTGCGGCCGCAGCCGTGAAGGCAATCGTCGAGTCGGGCATTCTTCCCGCAGGAGCGCTGCAGCTGATTTCCGGTTCCGCCCGCACCATCCTGGATGAACTCGATTACCGCGACCTCGTGTCCTTCACCGGCTCGGCCTCCACTGCCAACTCCTTGAAGGGCCACAAGAACGTGGTCCAGGGCGGCGTCCGTTTCACGTCCGAAACCGACTCCCTCAACGCCGCAATCCTCGGCCCCGACGCCGTCCCCGGCACACCCGAGTTCGACGCCTTCATCAAAGCGGTGGTCACCGAAATGACCGTCAAAGCCGGGCAGAAGTGCACCGCCATCCGCCGCATCATCGTCCCGCAGTCGCTGACCGCCGAGGTCGCCGCCGCCGTCGGCGCCCGCATCAACGAGCGCGTGGTCCTCGGAGACCCGCGCGCGGAGGGCGTCACCATGGGCGCGTTGGCGTCGCTTGAACAGCTCGCGGATGTCCGTGCCGCCGTTCAATCAATGCTCGACGCCGGTGGTGAGCTTGCGTACGGATCTCTCGATTCGCCGTCGGTCACCTCCGTTGGCGGCACCGTGGGCGTAGTGGAGGACGGCGCGTTTATGTCCCCGGTCCTCCTGAGCTGGGCAAACGCCGAAGCCGAAGAAGTTCACTCCTTGGAAGCGTTCGGGCCGGTTTCCTCAGTGATCGGGTACTCGGATCTTTCCGACGCCATCCGCTTGGCAGCCCGCGGCTCAGGCTCGTTGGTGGCCTCGGTCTGCACCAACGATCCCGCTGTTGCTCAGGAGCTGGTGCTCGGCATCGCGGCCCACCACGGACGCGTCCACATGCTCAACCGTGAAGACGCCCGCTCATCCACGGGCCACGGATCCCCGGTCCCGCACCTGGTCCACGGCGGCCCCGGGCGTGCCGGCGGCGGTGAGGAACTGGGCGGTATCCGCTCGGTGATGCACCACATGCAGCGAACAGCAATCCAGGGTTCGCCGAACATGCTCACCGCAGTTACCGGTCTTTGGCACACTGGCGCCGACAGGAACTTCACCGTGGAGACCGAAGGCGAGCACCCCTTCCGGAAGCACCTGTCCACGCTGCGGATCGGTGATGCTGTGCGTTCGGAACTCCGTGAGGTCACGCTTGAGGACATCACCGCTTTCGCGAACTCCACCGGAGACACGTTCTACGCCCACACCAACCAGGAAGCTGCCGAAGCCAACCCGTTCTTCCCCGGCATCGTGGCCCACGGCTACCTGCTGCTGAGCTGGGCTGCCGGACTCTTCGTTGAGCCCGCACCGGGCCCCGTCCTGGCCAACTACGGCTTGGAGAACCTGCGCTTCATCACACCTGTTGCGGCCGGAGACTCCATTCGGGTCACGCTGACAGCAAAGAAGATCACACCTCGTGAGACTGACGAATACGGCGAGGTGGCCTGGGACGCCGTCCTGACCAATCAGAACGACGACATCGTGGCCACCTACGACGTCCTGACCCTCGTGGAGAAGTAACCCCCTCTCACATCCCTCGGGGTTGGGTGGGTCCCTCTCTCACATCACTCGGGTTTGGGTGGGTCCCTCTCTCACATCCCTCGGGGTTGGGCCCGACTGCTTTCGCACACACGACAAAACGCCTTCCCACGGTATGTGGGGAGGCGTTTTGTTGTTTGACCGTCTTACGGAGCCGGGCACTCCCCAGCACTCCTGCGGGGGGTAGGGATGTGAGAGAGCGATGGCGTGAGGGGGTAGGGATGTGAGAGAGCGATCGGCTGAAGGCCGTGGGATGTGAGAGGGTCAGGCGGCGGTGTGGAGTCCGTCGAAGGCCATGGTGATGACGTCGTCGGCGAGCTTCTCCGGGGACAGAGAGCCGCCCGGCTTGTACCACTCCACAATCGAGTTGATGGTGCCGAACAGCAGTCGGGTGACGGTGCGCGGATCGATGTCCTGGCGCAGGGACCCGTCTTCCCGGGCAGCCGCTATCAGCTCGGCCACCTTGTGATCGAAGGCGCGGCGGCGTTCCAGGGCATTCCGCTCGATTTCCGTGTTGCCACGAAGACGCAGGAGCAGGGTCACGAACGGCAGCCGATCCACCAGCACGGCAATGGTCTGCCTCAGCACGAACTCGAGCCGCGCATCGGCGGGCCCGGAGGTGGCGGAAGGCTCCTCGAGAATGGCTTCCAGACCGCCCAAGGCGTGGTCCAGGGCGAGCTTCAGCAGATCGCCCTTGGACGGCACGTGGTGGTAAATGGCTGACTTCGAGATCCCGAGATTCTCGGCCAGGATGCCCATGGACGTTGCATCGTATCCGTGACGGTTGAAGACGTCGACGGCGATGCGGAGCACCGACTGCTGGTCGTAACCGGGCCGTCCGCGCTTGGTGGTGGTCTCAGTAGGCATGCTGGCATTTTCTCATGATCTCAGTGGTGGACGGCGCTCAGCCCTTGGGGCGCATGTCGTAGATCCGGCGAAGTTTGCCGTTGGACCGCTCGAGCGAGCCGGGCTCCACCACATCTACTACGCAAGATGACCCGACGTGAATCTTGATCTGCTCGCGCAGGGTGTGCGCCGCCGTCGTGCCTGCTTCGGTGGGGACGTTCTCACGGCGTTCGATCTTCACGGTCAGTGAATCCATGCGTTTGCCCTCGGGGCGGGTGATTTCGAGCTGGAAGTGCGGGCTCAGTTCGGGGATGCGGAGGGCGATCTCCTCGATCTGTGATGGGAAGAGGTTCACGCCGCGGAGGATGATCATGTCGTCGCTGCGCCCGGTGATGCGGCCCATGCGGCGGTGCGCGGGGCGTGCGGTGCCGGGGAGCAGGCGGGTGAGGTCCTTGGTGCGGTAGCGGATGATGGGCAGCGCTTCCTTCGTCAACGATGTGAAGACGAGCTCGCCGGGTTCGCCGTCCGCCAGGACCGTGGAGTGATCGAAGGGGTCGATGATTTCCGGGCGGAAGTGGTCTTCCCAGATGTGGCAGCCGTCCTGCGTTTCAACGGCCTCGCCGGCGACGCCCGGACCCATGACTTCGGAGAGTCCGTAGATGTCCGAGGCCTTGATATTCATGGTGGTTTCGAGCTCGTGGCGCATTTCTTCGGTCCACGGTTCGGCGCCCAGCACCGCGTACTTGAGCGATGTGGACCTGGGGTCGATGCCCATGTGGGCCATGGCGTCGGCGATGGTGAGCAGGTACGTGGGCGTGGCAAGGATGGCGTCCGGTTTGAAGTCCTGGATGAGCTGGATCTGGCGCTCGGTCTGGCCACCTGAGATGGGGATGACAGTGCACCCGAGAGCTTCAGCGCCTGCATGGGCACCCAGTCCGCCGGTAAACAGGCCGTAGCCGTAGGCGTTGTGGACCTTCATGCCGGGGCGGACGCCGGAGGCGCGGAAGGAACGCGCTACCAAGGTTGCCCAGTTGGCGAGGTCGTTCTTGGTGTACCCCACCACGGTGGGACGGCCGGTGGTGCCGGAGCTCGCGTGAACGCGGGCCACCTGGTCCTGCGGGACGGCGAACATGCCGAACGGGTACTCGAGCCGGAGGTCTTCCTTGGTGGTGTACGGGAACTTGCCGAGGTCGCTGAGTTCCTTCAGGTCCGAGGGGTGCACGCCGGCTTCATCGAACTTCCGCTTGTACAGTGGCACGCGATCGTAGGCGTAGGCCACGGTGTGCTGGAGGCGCGTGAGCTGCAGGGCCTCCAGTTCGTCGCGGGAGATGGTCTCTTCACGGTCCAGCACGGGGGCGGTTGCCTCGGAGGAGGAAGCTGCGGGTGCGGCCACGGTGTTCTGCGTCATGGGTTTCCTACTTCTTGGAGATGGTGCGGCTGCGGCCACGGAACTCAGCGATGAGTTCACCTGGCGTCTCGGGGGAGGGGGCTGCGTCGTGGGGTGCCGCATAGATCTGGATGTCGTACAGGCCGCTTCGGCCGGTGCTCGCGCGGCGGTTTGCGACGGCGGTGATCACCTGGCCTTGGAACGCGGGCTTGATGAAGTTGATGTCGACGCCGGACGCCACCGTGATGTTGGCGGCTTGCTTGGGCGTGGGGTTGGCCGGGTTGCAGGCCAGGGCGAATGCAGTGTCGCCGAAGGCGAAGATCATTCCGCCGTGGGCCATGCCGAATCCGTTGAGCATTTCCTGGCGGAGATGCATGCGGATGGTGGCGTGGCCGTCGTCGAGCTTGAGGACCTCGATGCCCATCCATTCGGACGCGTAGTCGTTTGTCAGGATGTGGTGCTGTGCACCGGAGAGGGTTGTTTCAACCATGCGTCATTGCCTCCAGCTTTATTTACCGAATGTTCATTAGGTAATCCCAGATCGCGCCACGTGTCAAGACTGGGCCATGTGTGGCCCCCACCTAGTAGCCTCGGAGGCATGCCCGATATTGAGCTTCCCATCATCACCGATCGACTCATCCTGCGGCGCTTCGAGGCCGGGGACCTTGAACGCTTCCATGGATACCAGTCCCTCCCCGAAACAGCCCGCTTCCTTTTGCGCAACGAGCTGACCAGGACCAAGTCCATGGAGGTCCTGGGCCGGTACGCGAACTTTGAGTTCAAGCAGGAGGGAGACTGGGTGTGCCTGGCCATTGAGCGCAAGGACCACCCCGGTCTCATGGGCGAGGTAGTGCTGAAATGGCTGGAGGGGACCGGGCAGGCTGAGTTGGGCTGGATACTGCATCCGGAGGCGCGTGGTCACGGCTTTGCAACTGAAGCCGCTGAGGCTGTGATGAAACTTGCCTTCGAGAAACTGGCCTTCCACCGCATCGACGCCAAACTGGACGCCCTCAACGTCGGGTCTGCAGGCATTTGCAAGCGCCTTGGCATGCGGCTCGAAGCAACCCTGGTGGACAACTGGCACTACAAGGGTCAGTGGGCCACCGAGAACATCTACGCCATGTTGGACACGGAGTGGCGCACACGGCACCACCCCTGGACGCGGACCATCAAGTGACGGGCCAGGTCTTGTGGTGCTTCAGTTGCTCTGTCAGCTGCGCTGCGGGCAGCGGCCGGCTGAAGTAATAGCCTTGGCCGCTGGTGCAACCGATGCTCAGCAGGTAGTCCGCTTGCTCTGCGCTTTCGATTCCCTCCCAAACTGCAGCCAATCCACAAGCGCGGATCAGCTGCAGGACAGCGGCCAGAAGGGCCGGCTGTGCGGGGTCGCTGCCCAAGGCGGAAAGCAACGTCCGGTCCACCTTGACCGTGTCCACGGGCAATTGGCGCAGGTAACTGATGGAGGAGTAGCCCGTACCGAAGTCGTCAATTTCCAAGCCCACTCCAAGGCGCCTGAGACTGTTGAGCGTGTAGCGGTCCAGGTCATTGCCTTGGATGACAGCGCTCTCGGTCAGCTCCAGGACCAGGAGCGAAGGATCCAGATCGGCTGACGTCAACGCCTCGCGGACATCTTCAATGAACTCCAGCCGCTGCAGGTCGGCCGCGGAAACGTTAATGCGCATGCTGAAGTTGTGACCCGCCGTCAGGGGGTCGCTGCGCCATTGTTTCAACTGCTCGACGGCGGTGCGGAGCACCCAGCCGCCCAGATCGGAGATCATCCCCGTTTCCTCGGCGATGGGGATGAACTCGTCCGGCATGACGATCCCACGGGTGGGGTGGTTCCACCGGACCAGGGCTTCCACGCCTTCAATCCCGCGGGTATCCAGCCTGATGATGGGCTGGTAATAGAGCACCAATTGGGAACCGGCGATTGCCTCTTTGAGTTCCCCCACCAGCTGATTCCGCATTTGCCGTGCCAGCAGCATGTCAGGCTCAAACACCTTGAGCTTGCCGCGCCCGTCCGCCTTGGACTCGTACATGGCGATGTCCGCTTCCATCATGATCTCTTCCGCCCGTTGGCCGGGATCGGCCATGCGCAGGCCCATGCTGACCCCGCAGCGAAGGTGTTGGCCCCCAATGTCCATGACTTCCACCACGGAGGCCAGGATTCGGCTGCCGATGGCGCTGGCCTCCATGGGCGCTACTCCTGGAAGCAGGACAGCGAACTCGTCGCCGCCCATGCGGGCCACCATGTCCTGCTCACGCACCGCGCCGCTGATACGGGTGGCCACTGTTTCCAGGACTTTGTCACCAATGGTGTGTCCTAAGGAGTCATTGATGGCTTTGAAGCCGTCCATATCCAGGAGGAGGATCGCCGGCCGTCTATTCCCTTCCACACCGTTCGCTTGGGCTTCGCTCAGGGCGGTGGCGAAAGCTGATCGGTTACTCAGGCCTGTCAGGGAATCGGTCATTGCCATGTGCTGCATGGCCAAATGAGCTTCATTGAGCTGTTGTGTACGGGCCTGTACCCTCTGCTCCAGCTCTTCGTAGACGATCTGTAGATCTTCGGCCAGGAGGTTGGTGCCCATAATCACGGCATCAATCTCATCGCGTGCCTCGGAGACCGGGATCCTCGTGTTCAAGTCGCCCGCAGCCAACCTGACAATCCCCTCAAGGAGCAGCCCCAGCCGGGGATCGTTCGAGGAAGACGATTCTGCGTCGGACATACTCACTCCCCGCGTGGCCTGCCCCGGCGCCCGACGTTCTGCCGAAGATGTTCGCGAACCGCTGCGCTGCGTTCCGGCAACGCCGCCTGGTCGAAAAGTTTTGCGGCTTTTTCGAAGGCACTGAGGCTTTTATCAATTCGTTGGGATGACAGCAATGTCCGCCCATAAAGGAAATGCGCCTCGGCGGACGTTTGGGTGGCCAGAATGGAGGAACGGGCGCACAGTGGTTCCAGGATCGCCAAGGCTTCCTGCATATCACCGGCGAGGTAATTCCAATGGGCGCGGACCAAGGACATTTCCAGGTGATCCCGTTCGGATCCGCCCACAATGTCCGTAGCGAGTTCTGCTCTCTCAATGCAGCGAAGTGTGGCCGCATCGCCGAGTTTCGCCTGCAGGCGCATTTCGGCTGAGGCGCGGTTGAAGCGTGCCCACAAATCAACGTCCTTTGACGGGGAAAGCCGTTCTGCGGCCAGATCGTGATACCGGCTCCCATCCGCTACCCGGTCCGCGAGGAAGGCGACGTTGCCGATCACCCAATACCCCTTGCCCGCGGTATCTTCATCAACGTCATCGGTAATCAAGGTTTCCAGCACAAGACATTCCCGCCATGCATCGTTCAGCAGACGGCTTTCGGCCAGTGCTGCAATAAGGGCTCGCTGGGCCAGGACCTGGACGTAGAGGAGTTCAGGGTCCGTAGCGGCGAGTTTTGCCGCGTCGGCCGCCATGGTTGCGGCTTCGGCAAGGCGCCCGAGTCCTTGGAGCCCAATAGCCACCATTGTTCCTGCCTTGGCGCCGAGCTCGGGGGAGGACGCGGTAAGACGGTGATCATTCAGGGCGATGGCATGTGCCAGGTATTCTTCGATGCTCCCTTGATCACGGAGGCATTCCGCCTGCAGGTAGCGCATGTTCCACCAGGCGGTTTCATCGCCGGCGTCGCGGGCCAGCCGGGCCGCTTCGGCAGCCAAACTGAAGGCCTCGTCAAAGTCGCGCGCTTTCCATTTGGCGCGTGCACTGAGTCCGGCAACAAGGTGGGGGGCCAGGTGTGGACTTTGCATGTGCCCATTATCCATGTCATTGCGGAAGAAAAGCTCGTATAGTTTGCCCCGTGACTTTATTCAAGTCACAGTCATCAAATTCGCATCAGTACGAAAGGGCATAGCGGATGAAAAAATTTGCGGCAACCCTGCTCATGGCGGCGGTTCTGGCAGTAACAGGATTCGCTGCTCCGGCCAATGCCGAGCCTACGCAGGACAGCACGGCAATCGGCTGGTGGCCGAACAGCACCACCACGGGTAAGACGAACACCACCAGCATCGGTTGGTGGCCGAACTAAATATTGGGGGAGCGCCTCTCGAGGCCATATGAGCTAAATTGATGCCCCGGGCCCTAGCCCGGGGCATCAGTTTTGTTTCGTTGGATGTCGTTCATTAGTGACGGCGGCCCAAATCTTTGGGGTCCTGCATTGACACCGCTGTCATAGCGGCAGGCCTCACTTGACTACCTGCCGGCCCGTTCTTGGCTACCCGCAGGCCCATAGCTGCGTGGACTACGGCCCGCCCACCGGTAACTCCACCGACACCGTGGTTCCGGACCCCAAGATGGAGTCGAAGACCATGCGGCCCATGTGGCGGCTGATGATGTCGTTGGCGATTGCAAGGCCCAGCCCGCTGCCGGGCACGGCTGCTGAGGTGGCGTTGGAGGCGCGGTAGAACCGGGTCAGGATGTGCGGGAGATCGTGCTCCGGTATACCCAGGCCGTTGTCTGCGATCCGGACGAGAGCTGAAGGTCCGCCGTCGTCTGAGGCCGACAATGCGCTGGTGATGCCAACGCGGCCACCCTCGGGAGTGAACTTGATGGCGTTGGCCACGATGTTCGTGAACACCTGTTCCAGCTTTGCTTCGTCCGCGGTAACCTCAATGTCCTCAGTGGCCTCGGTGAAGGACACGGAAACGTGGCGGGACTCTGCCTGCGGCCGGAGCGTTGCCACCACCACTTGGAGGAGTTTGTCGATATCAACCGGTTTGAGGTCCAGGTTGCTGCCGTCCTGCATGGAGACCGTGAGCATGTCCTCAATGAGCCTGCGCAGGCGGTCCGAGTTCCGGGCGATGACTTCCAACATTTTTCTGATGCCGTCGGGAACAGGTCCCCCGGAACCGTCCTGGATCATGTCCAGGTAAGCGGTAATGGAGGTCAACGGCGTCCGCAGCTCATGGTTTACGGTGGCCAGGAAGTCTGTCTTGGCCTTGTCTAGTTGTCTCAGTTGGTGCAGGACCCGCTGTTGGGCGCTGATGAGGTGGCCTTGGATGAGTCCGTGGGCTACGTTTCCGGCTACGTGCTGCATCAAGGCGATCTCCGGACGGGTCCAGTCGTGCCGTTCCTGCACAGTGGACAGGAGGATGATTCCCATGGCGGAAGCGCCTTCGCCTACCGGGAGCAGCACGGTGGATACAGCATTGAGCTCGCAGGACCATTCCCTCAGTGCCTTGGCGATCTGTGAGTCCGGGTCTTCCCGGTGGTCTGCCACGGCGAGGACGTCAGCGTCGGCCCACAGCCTGTTGGCGGTCTCAGAAATGGTGTTCTCGCTTTCGCCTAACCTGGCGGGCAGCAGCGGAAGGCCGGGACGGTTCCATTGAGCACGGATGCTGGGGACCCGTTCATCGCGGAACGTAGCGAACCACACATGGTCCACGCCCAAGGCAACGCCAAAGCCTTGGACCACGTGCTCTGCGATCAGTTGCGGATCATTGGTCCGACGGATTTTCGATGAGACGTTTCGGAGGCTTTCCCGCAGCGCTTCGATCTCGCTCCGGGAGCGCGCACGTTCACGTGCACGTCCGATCAGGGTTTGAACCCGGTGGACGAGTTCTCCGGGACGGGCCGGGATGATGACGTAGTCCGCTACGCGCCAGGACTCCACTTCTTCCAGGTCCACGGACTCCTGCTCATCCAGCAGCAGCAGCACAGGAACTCCGGGGCTGCCCAGGCCGTGGGCGAGGGCGTTCTCGGCAACCACCACTGAGGGGTGTCGTTGCTCAATCTGGGAGGTCATGGAGGCGGTGTCCGTAGCAGGAAATACCTGGAAGCCCGCGGCTTCAAGAGCGGATGTAGTGGCCGCCAAACGGTCATGGTCTGAGTCCGCCACGACAGCCGAATGCGAGGCATGCTGCTCCCCGGCAACGGTCTGGTCCACTGAGCCCCTTCCGTTCCAATGTTCGTCCGCAGTGATTGAGGATTTGGCAACACCCTATCAGCGGCGTTGGGGCCAGCGGACGCCCATGTCGAAATGGGCTTTCTAAGTCGTGGGTCACACCTTTACATTGGCTCATGGATTCGACAGCCTTGAGGGAGTGAGCGCGGGGATCCATCCTGGTTTTTCCTGCAGCTGTCTTGATTGCGCGAGGAGAATTGTGGACCACCCAGCTACACCGCAAGACCACCAAGAGGTGACTTTCGAGTTGGAACTCGAGGAGCCCGGGATCCTGCGCCTGACGTGGCCGCGTGGTGCCCGGATACAAGAACCGGATGCGCAGAGGGCCATGGACAAAGTCAACGAACTCTGCGGAACGGACCGGCACCCCATGATTGTTGATATGGCCACCACGGACGATGTCACCAGGGGAGCCCGGTCAGTCTTTGCCAAACCCTGTCAGGCTTCCCGGATCGCCCTTTGGGGCTCGTCCCCGGTGGATAGGGTCATTGCCAATTTCTTCCTGGGGATCATGAAGCCGCCATGCCCTACCAAGTTCTTTACCTCCGAAACAGAAGCGCTGGAGTGGTTGGTGGAGGTGTAGCGCCCCATATATTTGGAGGATGTTCTCCGCGCTCAAAAAGTACCTGCTGATACCCCGGCTCATCAGGCTTTCCTCGGCCGCCCCCAAAGATCCCTTGACGGCCTGGGATCAGTACTGGGGCAACGTGCGTTCAACCGGTGCCTCCGGCGATGTCTTGTGGGATTCGGGAAGCGCTCATGAACTCAATGGCTACCTTCCCCGTCTGTCGCAACTGGACCCCACCATCCCCATAGTGGATGTTGGGTGCGGGAACGGCAGTTTCACCCGGCTCCTGGCCCAACATTTCCCGCTCGCCCTGGGGCTCGATTACTCCTCCCACGCAGTGGACCGCGCCCGGAAGGAGGCCTCGGGGATAGCGACCGCGGCATTCGCAGTGTGCGACATGACGGCACCTGACGCTGCGCAGATGGTGGAAAGGGCTCTCGGGGCTGCGGGATGGACCGGGAATGCGAACGTGTTTATCCGCGGCGTCCTGCACGTTTTGGACCGCAGCGGCCAGGCCGCTTTGGCCGCGAACTTGCTGCCCGTCGTCGGGACCCGTGGTGGCGTTTTCCTGGCCGAGACCAACTTCCCGGGCACTCCCGTGGACTACGTCAGCCACCTCGGAGCCACACGGAAATCCATTCCGGCGCCGCTCGAGGGAGCAATCCGGGGACTGCCCATGCCCGGCCGGTTCGGTGCCGCGCAACGGGCCAAGGCTTTCCCGACGGCGGACTGGAATCTCGTGGAGGAGGGGTCAGCGAGCATTGAGACGCGCCCGTTGAGCAATCCGACGTCCCCGGATCTCATCCCGGGCTACTACGCACTGCTCCGTGCCCGATAACCCACCTGAGCCCGCCCGTTCACCCATCTAAGTAGCAGATCAGGCCGTTCTCAGCCCTGAGAACGGCCTGATCTGCTACTTAGATGGGTGCGCTTGCCTACTTGAGGCCGGCGCCAGGGAGCAGTTCCGTGGCACCGAGGGAATCAGCGATGAACGCGTAATCCCAGGCCCGCTCGCGCCACTGCACGTACCGGCCGGATGCACCGCCATGGCCGCCATCCATTTCGATCTTCATGACGATCGGCTCGGAACCTGTGGACGCGGAGCGCAGCGCCTGGACCCATTTGGCCGGCTCAACATAAAGCACTCTGGTGTCATTGAACGACGTCACTGCAGCGATCTTGGGGTAGGGCGCAGCTTTCACATTCTCGTACGGAGTGTACGACTTCATGTAGGCGTAGGCCTCCGGGTCGGTGATGGGGTTGCCCCACTCTTCCCATTCCAAGGCGGACAGCGGAAGTTCGGGATCCAGGATGGTGGTCAGAGCATCCACGAACGGCACCTCGGCCACCACGGCAGCGTACTTTTCCGGGGCCATGTTTGCCACCGCGCCCATGAGCAGGCCACCAGCGGATCCACCCATGGCAGCTATCCGTGAAGGATCCACCCATCCGGACCCTGCCAGCCAATCCGTGGCTGCAATGAAGTCCGTGAAAGTGTTCTTCTTGGTGAACTTCTTGCCGTCCTCGTACCAAGTGCGTCCAAGTTCACCGCCGCCGCGGATGTGGGCGATCACCATGACGATCCCGCGGTCCAGGAGGGACAAACGGGCCACGCCGAAGCCCGGATCCATGCTCATTTCGTAGGAACCGTAACCGTAAACCAGTCCGGCGCCAGTGCCGTCCTGCGGGACCGAAGCGTGACGCAGCACGGACAACGGCACCTTTGTGCCGTCGTCGGCCGTTGCCCATTCGCGGGTGGCGACGTAATCCGTTGCCGAGTAGCCGCCCAAAACCGGGCTTTCCTTGCGAAGCAGCAACTCGCCCCGGGGCTGGTCTGATGTTGGCAGGACGAAGTCGTAGACGCGTGAAGGCGTAAAGTACGAGGTGTAACCCACGCGGATCACCGGGGCTTCATAATCAGAGCCGGAGACGCCTGCAGTGTAGAGCTCCTCATCGAAGGCCGGCTCCACGGGCACCCCTTGAGCGGCTGTGCCCAAACCTTTCAGCGGGAGTACCTGCACGCGCTCAATGGTGTCCTTGCGGACGGACAACACCAGATGCGTGGACGTTACGCCCGCGCCGTTGACGCGAACATCCCGGGAATGCTCGACGACGGTGCGCCAGTCCTGCTCGGCGAGCGGCTTGGTGAGCTCGGCCGGGTCCACCAGGCTCACCATCGAGTTGATGGCGTCCTTGTTGTGGGTGAGGAGCAGCGTTTCCTTGCCCTCGAGGAGGAAGGGCTCGGCCTCGTAGAGGACGTGATGGTCGCGGGAAATCACGGTGCTGAGTCCGGCGTCGTAGGCGTCGAACCGGAGCAGCCGCGTTTCACTGAACTCGGAGCAGCCGATGCTCAGCACAAGGTGGCGGCGGTCGGACGAGAGGTCGAAGCCGAGCCACATGGCGACGTCGTCCTCCTGATAGATCACTTCATCCTCAGCCACAGGTGTGCCCAGAAGGTGGGATTTCACCTGATAGGGCCGCCATGAATCGTCCACCACCGTGTAGAAAAGCCTGCTGCCGTCAGGGGAGAAAGCCACTCCGTAGAAGATGTCCTCAATGACGTCCGGGAGCAGCTCCCCGGTTCGCAGATCCTTGATCCGCAACGTGAAGCGTTCGTCTCCGGAGTTGTCCACCGCGTAGGCGTAAAGGTTGCCGTCGACGGTCACGGCGGCACCGCCGACGCTGAAGAACGGCTGGCCCTCTGCCTCGATATTGCCGTCCAGTAGTACCTCCTCGCCGGGAAGCGCGACGCCTGCGTCAACTGCCGGGGGAGTCCAGTCCGCCACCGGATCGCCGGTGTTGTTGGCCAGGACGCGGCACTGGATGCTGTACTCCTTGCCCTCCACCGAACGGCTGTAGTACCACCAGCCATCCTTGCGGCTGGGTACGGAGAGATCCGTTTCCTGGGTCCGGCCCTTGATCTCCTGGAACATGGCCTCGCGCAGTGGCTCCTGATGCGCCGTGATGGCCTCCTGGTAGGCATTCTCGGCCTTGAGATGCTCAACAACCTCGGAGGATTCCTTGTCCCTGAGCCACTCATAGTTGTCCACGAAGACATCGCCGTGGTGTTCGCGGCGGGAGGGGATCTGCTTGGCGACAGGAGGCTGGAGAGTAGGTTCCTTGGCAGCGGCAGGCGCGGAAGAAGTGTGGCTCATGTGGCCACTCTATAGACGGGCTCTGACACAGAACCAGCAATTTCGCTCAGAGCGCCGGGACCGCAAGCAAGGTGTGAGCGTGGTCCATCATTTGGACACACCTCCCGGACCGGCGTCATGACTTGCGTGGTGGTTCCACTCCATAGAGTGCGAGCACGATTTTCGCCCCCGTTCCCGGATATTGGAGATTCAGATGGTTCCTCTTCACGCGCATAGTGTTCAGACCCTCAGGAGGGGTCGACTCAAGGTAAAACGACACCCCGTCTCTTTGCGTCGCTCCCCTGTAGACCTCGAAGTCATCATCCCTGCCTACAACGAGGCAGGGAGGATCTCCAGCACACTGACGCAAACGGTGGATTTCCTGGCCGTCCAGCCATGGTCTTCGCGCATTGTGGTGGTGGACAACGGCAGTGTGGATGACACCGCTGCGGTTGTGCGCCGCATATCCCGGGAAGCCCGGGAAAGCGGAGATGCAGTGCCGATCTCGCTGGTGGGATGTTCCCGTCGCGGGAAAGGGGCGGCGGTCCGCCGCGGCCTCCTGAGCGGCACGTCCAGATACACGGGATTCTTCGACGCCGACCTAGCCACGCCGCTGGAAACGCTCACTGAAACCATGGCTCATCTCGCAGACGGGGCGGCGGCGGTCATCGCCTCCCGCCATGCGCCGGGTTCAACCTTTGTTGTGCCCCAGCATCTTGGGCGCAGGATGGGTGGTACGGCCTTCCGGGTTCTGACCAGGTCCAAGGTCAAGGGCATCCAAGACACCCAATGCGGCTTCAAGTTCTTTGAGCGGGACGCGCTCACCGCTGCCATGGTGCAGTGCCGCAGCACCGGGTTCGCGTTCGATGTGGAGCTGCTCCTTCGGCTTCAGGACAACGGCGCCAGCATTGTGGAACTGCCCGTGGCATGGACCGATGGCGCCGAGTCCACGTTCCGTCCCTTCCAGGACGGGGTGGCCAGTTTCGCCTCGGTCATTCAGCTTCAGAAGGCGGCGTCATGACCGACGCCTTAACTGACCTGAATTCCCCCAGCAGGCTCGCTGGAAAACACGTACTGGTTCTCAACTGGCGCGACGTCAGGCACTCCCAAGCTGGCGGCGCTGAGCAGTACATGCATGAAATTTCACGCAGATGGGTGAACAGCGGAGTCCGCGTCACATGGTTTACAGGCCGCGACGCCGGTCAGGCGGCCGAGGAGATTATTGACGGCATTCGCATACTGCGCGGTGGCGGAGCACTCTCCATCTATGGCCATGCAGCGCTCCGGCTCCTACGCACCAACGGTCGCTTCGATGCTGTGGTGGATTGCCAAAACGGAATCCCGTTCTTCTCGCCGTTGTTCCTGCGAGGGGATATCCCCATCGTCCAACTGGTCCACCACGTTCACCAAGATCAGTTCCGTACCCGGTTCTCCCCGCCCATGGCCGCAGTGGGCCGCTTCCTCGAAAGCAGCGGTGCCAAGACCGTCTATGGGCACCGTGCCATGGTGGCGGTCTCGCCTTCCACACGTATGGAACTGCGGGAGCTGGGATTCTCGGCCCCCATCCATGTGGTGCCGAACGGCACCATCGACATTCCGCCGGATGTTGCCACCCGGGCCGCAGAGCCCACCATCGCCGTGGTGAGCCGCCTGGTGCCCCACAAACGATTGGACCTGCTGCTGGGACAGTTTGCTGTGGCGGCGCGGAAGTTACCGCATCTGCGCATGGACATCGTCGGTGACGGGCCTGAACGGGCACGGCTGCAGCAACTGGCAATGGACCTTGGCCTGGACCACGCCGTCACTTTCCACGGATATCAGCCCAACCAAGAACGCGATGCTCTGTTGAGCCGCGCCTGGATGACAGCTTCCACATCGGCTTCAGAAGGCTGGGGTTGCTCGGTGATTGAAGCAGCAGCCTGGGGAGTTCCATGTTTGGCTTTGCGGGTCCCGGGTATCAGGGATTCCGTGGTGGACGGCCGCACCGGATGGCTGGTGGACAACCCCACGGACTTGGGCAACGCCATGGTTGATGCCATCACCGAGTTGGCTGCGCCGGAGGCCGCCATCATTGTCTCCGGCGAGTGCCGTGAATGGGCCCGCTGCTTTAACTGGGACCGCAGCACCAGGCTGCTCACCGGTGTGCTGTTGGAAGAAACCCTGATGCGCAGGGACGGGGGTGACCCCCGAGCCTGTCATTCGGATCTATCCACTGTGGTTCAGTTCGATTTATCTGCCCAGTTCGACGTGCCCGGTGACGTCGGATCCCGTGACGCCGCGTTCACGGCCGCTCTGAAGCCAACGGATGAATATGCAGTGGTAGATGACCGCGTGTCCATCATCATGAAGGGCCGCGATGAGTTCGAGGCCTTTGCAGCGATGAAAATGATCGGAGTGTCTTCCCCGGAAGTTCACTCGGCAGGCCGCAGCACCTTACTTGCCGGGCCCGGAAGCGTCTTCGCGCCGGCGGATGCCTTCGATGGTCTGCAACGGTAGCTGATCGGTGGTTATATCCGAACAAGCAATGACCATACGAACAAGCCTGAGGCCCAGAGCCGATGGCAGGAAAGGGGCGCCGGATCAAGACGCAAAAATAGCCCAAAACAGCGGCTTCCTGGCTGTGTCGGCCGGGCTGGTGGGGGTGGTGAGCTATGTGTGCTCCCTGCTCATGGCCAACCTGCTGGGCACAGCGGATTACACACAATTTGCGGCCGCCGCCATGATCCTGGGCGTGGTGGGAATCGTGGCCAACGCACTGGTCCCACTTCCTCTCTCACATATTGTGGCTGTCCACAGGAAAGGGTCCGAAGAGCGGCAGGACGGCATGGCCTTCTCGGTCTTCGTCTCCTGCCTGGCGGGGTTTGCGGCCGCCACGATCACCGGCAGCGTGACGCTGGCCATCGCGACGCCGGACCTGGCCGCAGCCGTAGCTCTCGCCGCCTTTGTCATTTTCGTTGTGAATGCGCCCGCTGGATGGCTCCAGGGTGAGCTGCGTTTCACCTGGTACGCCATGTCCACCATCGGCGAGGTTGTGCTCCGGTTGATCTTCAGCCTGCTGGTCATTGCGATGGCCTGGAATGCAGGCGGAGCCATCCTCGGTTTTGTGGTGGGGTGCCTGGCGCCGCTAGTGGTGCCGTGGCAGTTCTATCGGGATCTCCGCTGGCGTCCCCATGTTTTGCTGCAGAGGTGGCGTTGGGCCGAAACCACTGACATCGCGTCGGTTTTGTGTGTGGTGTCCGTGCTGGTGGGCCTTGACGTCATGGTGGTTGGCTTCCTGGATAGCGGCTCTGTGGACGCCGCGGGATTCCAGGCGCTCGCAACAATCGCCAAGGGTCCCGTCTATGTGGCAGCGGGTACGGCCTTGGTGGCTTTTCCGCTCCTGCGAACCCCGGGCGCGAAAGTTGGGGAGGTGCTGGGTGCTTCCTTTGCTTCTTTCGGGCAGCTGGTGGTGGTGGCCTTCGCTATTATCGCTACCGCCCCGCCCCTGATGTCCGGGCTCATAATTCCGCAGAAATACCACGGCTCCCTTGGCCTTCTGCCATGGCTGGCGGCTTCCGGCCTGGGCTATGCAGTCCTGATGGTACTCACCACTGTCCTCCTTGCTGTACGCGCCTACCGCCGCTGCCAAATCGGGCTCGCCTGTGCGTGCCTCTTGGTGATTGGCGGGCTGTGGATCGGCTGGCAACTGAACGCCGTCACAGGAATGGCCGTGGGCTCGGCTGTTGGCGCTGTCACTGCCTGTGCAGTCCTGACCGTCCTGGCGCGCCCGGCCCTCGAGGCTGCCCGCCCCGGACGGGGCGCCGGCGCGTTCCTCGTCCTGGCAATCGTCCTGATGGTGGTCCTCGCAGTCGCCGCGCAGTTGCAGCCCCTGCTCTGGTTTGCTATTGCCGCCATCAGCGGCATCACCGTGCTTGCCCACCAGCGCGGAATGTTGCCGCACAGGAACGACTTCAAAATGGTCCGACGGCGGCAGGTTGGCAGACGCAGTAAAGCTACAGGCCGCCGACAGCGAAGGGCAGCCCATCTACGTTGACATGAGCTGTCCCGCTGATCTTGATGTGGCGGCCGCCGAGCCGCAGAGTGCCCTCCGGAGAGCACTCGTGGAAACCGTAAGAAGAAAGACAGTAATGAGAGTTTTGCATTTGGGTTTTGAAGATCCCCGCATGCCCGGGGCAGGCGGCGGATCTGTGAGGACGCACGAAATCAACCGCCGCTTGGCGGCAACAGGCTTTGACATCACGGTGCTGACGACGCGTTACCCGGGGTGGCAGGAACGCGTGGAGGACGGCGTCCACTACGTTCCGATCGGTTGGGGGCAGGGCGGCAATCGTCTGACACGGTTGTTGGCCTACATTGCACGGCTGCCGTTCGAGGTACGTCGTCGCGGGTCGGCAGATTTGGTGGTGGAAGATTTTTTCGCCCCGTTTTCCACCATGGCCGCACCACTCTGGACCAATCGCCCCACTATTGGAGTGGTGCAATGGCTACATGCCCGGGACAAGGCACGGCAATACAAATTACCCCTCCATTGGTTGGAACGCTGGGGCGTCCGGAAACATCGCAGGCTCATTTCTGTTTCCCAAGGGATCAGCGATCGTTTGATGGAGCTGAACCCGGCTCTTCATGTGGACGTGATCGGGAACGGTGTGGATCCGGGCATATGGGAAACCGAACCCCATGCCGGAAAAGATGTTCTCTTTGTAGGGCGTCTGGAGTACGGGCACAAGGGCTTGGACCTGCTGTTGGGAGCATGGGCTGAATGTTGCAACCGGGTAGACGGCAATTTGTTGATCGCCGGTACGGGCCAGGACGAAGACAGGCTGCGCGCGACCATCCAGGGCGCGGGCCTTTCCGGGCGTGTCAAAATGCTCGGATGGCTTTCGGGGGAGCAGAAACATAAGGCTATCGCCGACGCCCGCCTTTTGGTGGTGCCCTCGCGGCATGAGACGTTCGGTTTGGTAGCCATTGACGCAATGGCAGCGGGCACTCCTGTCATCGCCTTTGATATTCCCTGCCTTCGGGAGATAGTCCCTGAGGGAACAGGATGGCTCGTGGAGGCCTTCGACGTCCAGGCGCTGGCAGTCGAAATAGCCCTTCGTTACGCGCAAGAGGGTCTGGGCGATGTTGCTGAGCATGGACGGAAGTTCGCTGCCCTTTACAACTGGGATGTGCTCGCAGGCATGCAGGCAGAGGCTTACAACACGGCACTCGCAGAACTGGAGAACCCCAAGACCGGGCGGCAGAGGGCCGCCCTCCCTGAAAGGGCTTGAAATGCAACCCCCATCAAGAGTTGAAAAGTCCATGGCGGGCGACGCGCCATGGTTGTTCCTGTCGCCCCATCTCGACGATGCAGTTCTGTCCTGCGGTGCGCTTATTGAAGCACAGGCACAAGGCCGTGAAATCATCGTGGCCACGCTTTTTACTGAAGCGACGCCGGGTGCCTCTACACCGGCTGCTGCCACGCGTGCCGCCCGTTCATTCATGCGTCAATGCACCATTCCTGACGCGGGTGAGCTCTTCGCCGCCAGGCGCGCGGAGGACCGTGCCGTGCTTCATGAGATGGGTGTTCAATCTATCCATTTGGGTGAAGTGGACGCGCTGTTCCGGCGCCGACGAAAGCCCGCGATGCTGGGCAGCAGCGCGTGGGACAGGCTTCTTCCGGAGCTCACGCACCGCTACCCCACCTATCGGTTGGACATCGCCATGGGGCGGATCTCCAGGGGTGACCAAGGGCTGATCCGTCAGCTCCGGAGTGCCGTTGCCCAACTGATGGCTCACACCAAAGCGGAACTCCTCTTTTGCCCGGCGGGAGTGGGCAAACATGTGGACCACCTCATCGCCCGGGAGGTAGGCAAGAGCCATCTTGGAAACCTGGTGATGTACTCGGACTTTCCCTACGACCTCGTGGTGGGGCCGGATGAACAGCACATGTCCAAGATCGGATTTGTTCCCTGGACGTGGAACTCCGGAATAGAGGGGAAAACCCGGCGCATCAGGCAGTACGCTTCCCAAGCTGATGCCCTGTTTCCCGGGGGTGAGATTCCTCTGAAGCCGGAAACCTTCTTTATCCCCGGAAACCTATGAATCGGCACGCTTTGACGCTTGAAATAAGGGGCAGTATGAAATCGCTTGAGGCATCTGCATCGGAAGTTCGGGGGCGGAGGTCTGCACGCGCCCGGCGGAAGCCGCTGCGGAATCACGGGTGGGTTGTCCTTGGAGTCGGGCTGCTGGCTTTGGTGTTCCGGGTGTTCGGTGTTCAACGGGCCAACGACGTCTTTATTGACGAAGTAACTTATGCGGACATTGCACGGCAAATAGCGGACGGACAAATGCCGTCGATTTTGGGCACTCCGTTTTTCCTTCATCCTCCTGGCTCGTATGCCCTGAATGGCTTGGTTATCCGCGTGCTGGGCCTTGGGGGACATTCCACGGATCTGGCGTTGCAGCTGCGCTGGGTTAATGGTGTCCTCGGGGCAGTTACGGTAGTTATTTGCTTCCTGTTGGTTCGTCGACTGGCTGGTCTTGGACCTGCGGTGTGGGCCGGAGTCATGTTGGCGAGCGATCCATTTGTCCTCCGCATGGATGGGCGCCTGATGATGGAAACGCCGGCCGGACTGGCTGTACTGTCCGGGTGGCTCCTGGTCCTGTTGGTGCTTGAACGCAACGGGCGCAGGTCACGCCTGTGGCTGGAGATTGGCGCAGGATTGGTCTTCGGCCTGGCTATTGTCATAAAGGATATGACCGCCGTTTTCACCGTTGTCCCGCTGCTGACGGCCGTGGTCTGGCGGAGAACAATTCCCCCGAAAATGGCGCTGCGCATCCTTGTTTGCTCCTTGGTGCCATACCTCATCTATTTGGGCCTGATTGTTGCCAGCGGCCTGCTCCCGGAGTTTCTCGGTCAAAAATCGGTGGGCGTCCTACGGATGGTTGGCGCGGTGCAGATGACCGGCTTCAACTCAGTTCACAGCGTGAGCCTCACTGACCGGCTCATTGATTTGGCAGGCCGGTTTGGGACCAGCTACGTCCTCCTCGGGTTTTCCATCGTGGCCGGAGCCATAGTCGCCATGTCTCCGGTGGTGAAACGGAGGGTCGTTGGTTTGTTCTCGGTGTTTACCGGATTAGTTGGTATCTATTCCGTCTTTTTCGGGGCGGCCGAGGAACAGTTTGGGTACTGCGTGGTTCTGGCCGCGCTGGCTTCAACGCCGGTAGCCGCTGTCATGCTGGTGAACTGGCGGCCGCGCCTTCGCGGGGCGGTGGTCACGGTGGCTGCAATCATGGCTATCCTCAGTCTGTTCCTAGGCAGTCAGGCAAGATCAGTGGTGGATGATGGCCTCGTCCGTGCACGGGATTTTATGGTGGCCGAACTGCCCTCTTCCTCGAAGGTGGGGTTGACCTCCGTCACCGGTGAGTTTGCGCTAATGCCCCATGAAGGGTGGGAAGTTCTCCCGTCGCTGCAGTCCCTCAGGGACGGGGGCGCCGAGTACGTCCTGACGCAGGGCAGGCCGTTGAGTGAGGGCTATGGCTTCGCTTCCCCTGAGTTCCTGGTCTGGCTGCAGGAAAATGCGCGGCCGGTCTTCACGTTCACTGGACCAACGTCAGGGGACACCGTTGTGTGGAAGCTGGACCGTGAAAAGTTGGAAGCCGCGGTTACTGGCGGGCTGATACTGCCCCCTGTGACGGGTGGCTACAAGTGAGACGCACGGCGACGTCCATTGTGGTTTCCGTCGCGTTGGCGGCCATTGCCTCTGGATGCAGCGCGCCGGCCGCACTCACCCCCGAAACCATGTCTTTCGGCGTTTTGGGGGGCTCATGTACGGCTGAAAGCCTGGCAGCACTGCATGATGCCGGCGTCTCAGTGGTGGAACTACCCTTGGCTTGGGACAGGTACCAGCCCCAACCGGACCAGGTGGACCGGCGCTATGTTGCCGATGTCCGGGCACAATTGAAACGGTGCCGAGAGGCCGGCATGCAGGTGGTTCTCTCCCTAGGCGTACACTACCCGCCCGATTGGGTGCGGGGTCTGCCCGGAGGTGCGCTGCGGGGAAGTAAGGGGGGCATCCCCGCCAACTCCGGAGCGGAACTGGTGTTCAGCGCCGACGTGCGAGATGCGGCACAAAAGTACTTGGCCCGGGTGGCATCGGATCTGGGGTACCAGGGCGTAGGAGCGATACGGATAGGGACCAACGCCGTGGGGGAGCTGGGGTATCCCGGACCCGAAGACGGTGGAAACGAGCGTGAGTTCTGGGCATTTGGCGACGCCCCTCAGTTAGGCATCGGTTTGGCAGAGGGAATGGCACCTTCTCCCATGCCGGGGTGGGTTCCAGGCTCTGCTTCTTGGGGCGGGCGGCCCGTGACGGACGTACAGGTCCAGCAATGGTGGGCTTGGTATGCGGGGTCTGTTGTGGACGCAACCATCTGGCAGATTCAAGAGCTACGAAAGCTCGGGTATTCGGGGCGTGTGCATGTTCCGGTAGCGGGCCGGGGCGTCCTTCCAACAGATAAAGCAAGGGCTATAAAGGGCCGCCTGGACGGTCGATCAAACCCGGACGGCGCCCAGGAACGTGGTTTGGACTACTCCACCCAGTTCGCTCTGCTTGCAACATTGGCCGGCGTGGACGTGGACTTCACAGGGCTCGACGACGTGTCAGCGGTGAGGGCAGCAGCTGCGGTACCGAGGCAGGACCATTGCCTCGCTGCTGACGAGGAGAGCGTGCTGCAGAGAGACGTCTCATTGTGGTCTTCTCACAGGTACATCAGCGCCTTGGCGCGGCGTGCCGGACTGGGATTGGTGGGTGAGAACCCCGGGCCGCCCGATTCACCTTTCACGGGCGGCTCACCGCTGTCAGATAGCCTGGCCGAACAGTTGCGGGCCGCTCCGAGATACGCCGCGGAGTGTGGAATGACCATGTTCATGTTCGGCTTTGAAGAGAATCTCTTTGAGGAGGAGAACCCCGTGGGCAAAGGCGTCACGCTTGAGGACTATAAAGAGGTGATCCAACAGCTGCAGCTTTCTGCTCAGCGGTGAGGTTCCTTAAGAAGAGGTTTTCGGTTCACGCCACGTCCGCCGAGGTCATCACACTTACTCAATGAACGCTTTTTCACATGCAAGCTGAAATACAGAGGAGACTGCCTACAGTGGCTACTTATAACAGGGCTTCTAAGTTCCTTTCGTCTTCCGCGGATGGAGCGAGTGGTGCATTCACTGCGTCGTCAGGTGAGGGACCTAACGGTGGTGTCAGGAAACTCCGGAGGGCTCGCAGGGCGACCGCAATAGGCACTGCCATGATTGTCATTGGTGCGCTCGCCCCAACCGCTGCTCCTGCGGCAATTGGACTGCCGGTTGAGGGTTCAGCAGCAACCCTGGCGGTCACGTCGTCTTCGTGTTCACTAAGCGGGGCTACGGGTAGTAGCTCAACCAGCATCTACAACGTCACCGCTACACCGAACGATGCGATCGACGACACTCAAAATATCCAAGGCAGGATTAACGCTGCCGGAGCCGCCGGTGGAGGAGTGGTAAAAATCCCTGCGGGTACTTTCCTTATCAATGGCAAATTGCTCATGATGAGCAACGTAAAGCTCGAAGGTGTTGGTCCTGCCACAGTTCTGAAAGCTGGTCCTTCATTCACAAGCAACACCGGGCCCGCCGGCGGATATCCCTTGGTGACTACCGGCGGCGCTGACAACACCACCCTCTCGAACTTCACTGCAGACCAGTCAGGTGACACTTTGAACGGCAATGTGCCGGGGCGACTGAACGAGTATGTGATTGACGTCCGCGATTCGATCAATTCGCTGGTCCAGGGTGTCCACACGAGAAACCCGTTTACGTACTCAATAGCGTTTGTGGGCGGCACGAAATGGTGTGTTAAGGACAGCGATACCCAGTCCGCAACCAACGGCAAGTACGTGGAATTGGATGGCATCCACGCGATGAACACGAGCGTCGGGGACATCGTGGGGAATGTGGTGGACCAGCGTATAGGCACTGACGGCGATGACGGTATCGCCGTTCACACGTATGGGGATGAAGATGTTCACGACATCAGGATTGCCAATAACAATGTTCGCGGAGGGCGTCACGGCGCCGGTATTGACCTGGCTGGAGGATCCGGGACCGTCTACAACATTAATCTCACCGGCAACACCGTCTGGGGTTCGCCTCGGGGTTTACACGACGCGTATTACGACGGCACTAAGCAAATTCACCACATACAAATCGTGGGGAACATCTTTAGGGACAACGACATCAAGACCTTGGGCGGAGCAGTAGACTTCGAGCGTCCGGTGACTTACGTGACCATGACAGACAACACGGCCTGCAATTCAGGTGACTACCGTCTTCCCGCGGGCACCGGCAACGTAAATGCCGGAAATACGCAGACCTCGACGTGTTGAGTCATTCTGAGCGGAGGGCGCCGGCCAGGGACACCCGGTTCCGGCCGGAGGCTTTTGCTGCGTAGAGGGCCAAGTCAGCTTCGCGCAGTAGTTGCTCGGTTCCGGCACGGTGGCCGTCGGTGAAGGCGGAAATGCCCGCACTGATGGTCAGGACCCCGTCGGGATCGCCGGAATGCTCAATCCTCGAGTCCTGTACGGCAGACCGAACACGCTCCAAGACAATCCGGGCGTCGTCCGCCTGCTGATCGCGTAAGACCAGGAGAAATTCCTCGCCGCCAAATCTGTAGACGGCATCGGACTTCCGGACCTCGCCTGCCAGTGTTGCCGCAATGGAAATCAGTGCGGCGTCGCCCGCCTGGTGGCCGTAAATGTCGTTATAGCTCTTGAAGTTGTCCACATCCACCATGGCCAGGCAGTAGTCACGGTCCAGTGTGCCGAGGTCCTCCGCCAGTTTCAACCGGTTGTGCAGCTTGGTCAGGGGGTCCGTGCGTGCTTGCTCGGTCAGCGCAGAGCGGTACCGGGCCAGGTCCGCGTGCAGGGAGGTAATCCGCTGGGCCGCCAGGAGACGGATGTGCAGGCTGAATGGATCCAGGGGTTTGGTGACATAGTCATCAGCTCCGGCTTCCATCCCGGCCAGGACGTCTTTCCGCGAACCGTGCGAGGTCACCAGGATCACGTAGGTGTAGCTGTCGTCCTCGGCGGCCCGGATGGCGCGGCATAGATCCAACCCGTTCAGGCCGGGCATCATCAGGTCAGTGACCACAGCTTCGGGGCTGTGTTCCTTGTAGAGCTGCCATGCCGAGTCACCGTCGACGGCCACAATGCACTCGTGCCCGGACTGCTCCACGGCGGCCTTGGTGATCATCCTGGAGATCTGGTCGTCGTCGGCGATGAGGATTTTCATGACGTTCCCCGTAGTGGTGCTTCCCGCACGTGTGCCCCCGTTAATGTCTGTTCAAGTGCTGCGTCCACGCGCAGGAGTTCAGCCTGCAACTGGTCCAGCAGAAGCGGTCCGTTGTTTCCAAGGTCCGTTCCCGTCTGGTTTCCGAGCCGCTCCAGTTCCTTACAAAGGCCGGCAGCGCCAGCGGCTCCGATGTTGGCAGCCGCCCCGGCGAGCTTGTGGGCTGCGGCTGCCACAGCGGCGGATTGTCCGGTGACAAGCGCCGAGCGCATTGTGGCCAAGGCTCCTTGGGAATCCTGCCGGAAAGCTTTGACGGCTTCAGGCAGCAGACCCAAACCGTCGGCGGGCCCCAGCTCGCGCAGGACTTCCAGCCGCTCCAGGTCAAGGACAACAGAGTTCGACGCCGGTGCTTCCGCCTGCGGCTGCGCGGTATCCGTCCCGGCGCCCGGTGCGGCAACGGCGTCCGCCCCCGCATCCGGCGCGGCAACAGCGTCCACCCAGCCATCCGCCGTCGAGTCCTGCTCCTGTTGCGGTACCCAACGGGAGAGGACTTCAGCGAGTTTTGCCAGATCCACGGGCTTGCTGATGTAGTCATCCATTCCCGCAGCGAAGCAGCGCTCGCGGTCTTCGTCCAAGGCCCCGGCCGTCATGGCGATGATGGGGATCCTTGCTGAATGGCCGTTGCGGGTACGGATGGCCCGGGTTGCGTCGAAGCCGTCCATGACGGGCATATGGCAGTCCATGAGGACCGCTGCGTAAGTGCCGGACAGGGCAGCGGAGACGGCTTGTTCCCCGTCGTCCACAATGTGCACCTCGTAGCCGAGTCGGTTGGCCATTCCGCGGGCCACCAGCTGGTTCACTTCGTTGTCCTCGGCCACCAGCAGCTTCCCGAGCCGGGGCACAGGTTCCGCCTTTTCGTCTCGGAAGGCAAGCGCCGGCGGGGTAGGTGCGCCGGCGGTCTTGGTGGCCAGCACCCGCAGAAGACGGTTGTAGAGTTCGGAGCTGCGGACGGGTTTGGTCAGGTATTCGCGGATTCCGGCGGAGGTGAGGTCGCTCCTTTCCACCTGCATGGTGGAGGTCAGCAGGATGATCCCCGGGCCGCCGGAGCCGTTGGCGTCGTCCTTGATGTTGCGGGCAAGTTGGAGCCCGTCGGTGTCTGGCATGCACATGTCCACCACGGCGATGTCGTAAGGGTGACTTGATCGGGTCGCGGCACGGTATTCGTCCAGTGCGGAGGCGGCGTCGGCAACTGAGACGGGCAGCATGCCCCAACTGGCCAGTTGTGTTTCCAGCACCAGGCGGTTGGTTGCATTGTCGTCCACCACCAGCACCCGGCGTCCCGCCAACGTGGCTGGCAAGGATTCCATGTCCGAGGCGGCCGGGCCAACAGGCAGGTCAAGGTCAAACCAGAACCGGCTGCCCGCTCCAGGCTCACTATCCACGCCGATTGTGCCACCCATGACTTCCGTGAGGCGCCGGGAGATGGCCAAGCCCAGCCCGGTTCCACCGTAGCGGCGGGTGGTGGAGGCATCTGCCTGGGCGAAGGATTCGAAGAGCCTCTGATGATTCTCGGCGCTGATGCCAATGCCGGTGTCTCTTACCTCGAAGCGCAGTGAAGCTGTGTTCGGATCTTGCGCCACGACGGAGACCTGGACTTCCACTTCGCCGGAGGGAGTGAACTTGACGGCATTGGATGACAGGTTCAGCAGAATTTGCCGGATGCGGCCGGCGTCGCCCATCAGGCGGGCCGGAACGTCCGGGTGGCAGTAGGAGATGAGCTCCAGGTTCTTCCCCTGCGCGGCTTCCACCACCAGTCCCGCTACTTCTTCCACCAGCGCCCGGGGGTCGAAGACGTTGACGTCCAGGTCCACTTTCCCGGCTTCAAGCTTGGAGAAGTCAAGGATGTCGTTGATCAGGGTCAGCAGGACCTCACCGGCGCCTTTGACGCCTTGGGCGTACTGCCGTTGACCCTCGCTGAGCTGTGTGTCCATCATGAGCGAGGTCAGGCCGATCACCGCGTTGAGCGGGGTCCGGATCTCATGGCTCATGGTGGCCAGGAACTCGGACTTGAGGCGGCTGGCCTCCAACGCAGCCTCGCGGGCTGTCAGGAGTTCCTTCTCTGCAGCTTTGCGTTCGGTGATGTCCCGGGAGATGGTGGCTACGCCGCGGATGCCGGATTCACCCCGCACTGGAGATAACGTCACGGACACAGGAATAACCTCGCCGTCGTTGCGGCGCCGCTGGCTTTCGTAGTTCTGCACCTCGCCGCTTTGCGCAGTGTTTTCCAAGGCGAGGCGTTCGTTCGCCAGCAGGTCCTGCGGTACGAAGAAATCGCCCTTCCGCCCGATGGCTTCCGCAGCCGGGTAGCCGAAGATGCGCTCCGCTCCAGGGTTCCAGCTGGTGATCACACCGTCGGGGGTCTCGCCGATGATGGCGTCCCCCGAGGAGTTGACGATCGCTCCCAGGCCCTCAAGTTCGGCAGTGCGTTGAGCCACCTTCGACTCAAGATCACGGGTCAGTGTCACATTCTCGACGACGATCAGCACCTGCCGCACGATCACAAACACCACCACCACAAGCCCGGTGATCAGCAGGACCCGGTCCTCCCCGATGGGACGGGAGCGCGAGAAGAACACGGCACTGAACACGGGCAGGTAGGGGAGCAGCTCGAGGGCGGCCGCATAGGCGCGACCGTCCTTCTGTGTGGTGCCCGCTTCCGGAAGCAGAGGACTAAGCCCCACCAGCAGGAAGGCAAACACCCACCCCAGGGCCAAAGGGGATCCCGTGACTCCCCCCACGCCTTGGAGCGTCAAGCTCATATAGGCCAGGTCCGTAACGGCGAGGATCCAGAAGCCGACGCCCAGGCTCAACCAAGGCAGCCGACGCCCACGGGCCGCGCGCATGGTCAGGACGATCACTACGGAAACCATGAGGACGTCAGCGATGGGGTAAGCCATCTGCGTTGCATGGGCAAAAGCATCCTGATCGGTGGCCTCTGCCAGGGGGCCCAGTACGGAACTCCATGCAATGAAGAAAGTGGAGCTGGCCACCACTCCTGCGTCCAAGATGGTGCGGCGCAGCGGAATGGGCCGCCCTTGGCCTTTCAAGAGCAACACCAAACCGATGGAGGTGGGCAGCGCGTACCAAACAAAGCCGACGTCCGCGAAGGACGGGAACGGGTACTGGTGGTCCAAGGTGATGCCGTTGATGGTCCACACCGTTTGCCCGGCGCTCCAGATGGCCAAGCCCGCCACGATGAACCAGCGGCCGGAATTGTTGTCCCGGCGTCTCCGGGCAGCGAGGGCGTGGGTGGTCAGCGCGGTGAGTGCAGCGAGAAGGATCGCCAGGTCGCCGGCGAGTTGCGCCGTCGAGGTTCCTGCTCCGCTCGTCAGACCGAAAACCAGCAGAACCAAACAGACCCCAACCGGAACCAGGAAGAGCGGAAAAACCTGCCGCGTGGACCAGCGCATTGGAGAAACCCCGTGCTTAACTTGTGCCACTGAACCCCCGCCTTCACAGGTGGCCTTACCCTAAAGCGAACAACGCCGCTAGTCTGCGCTGAGGAGAGCATACGCCGAAAAGCGCTGGTGAGGGGTGGATCACACGCTTTTGACGGCTGAAGTCATAGGCCGTCCGCCAATCGTGGGCTGAGTGGCGGGCTCCCCGCAGCGGGCTCCAGGGCAGCCTTAGCCCATATGTGTGGGTCCACCAGGGCGGCGCCCTGTTCACTCCTATAGTTGGTGTAGTTCATTGCACGGCGCTGGAGCGCCAAGAAAGGCCAGAGGTGCTTGCTCGGCAGTACGCCACATGGTGGCTCAAGGCGCTTTTCATCGCGTATCTGGTTGCGCTCGCCTTCGTCGTCTTCCTGCCTGCGCGTGAAGCCAGCACGGTCACAGGCTTTGTCGGGGTCATTGCAGGCTGGCTGTCCGTTCTCGGCCTTCCACAGGAGGCCGCCGCCATCGGAGTGGAATTCATGGCGAATATCGTCATGTTTGTACCCTTTGGCGCATTCGTCCGTCTGCTGAAACCAACACTGAACTTGTGGCCGGTGGCCCTTCTGGCCGCTGTATCGTCCGGGGCCATCGAAATTCTTCAGCTGCTGATACCTGGCAGGGTGACTGCCTTATCGGACGTCGTGGCCAACACCTTGGGGGCTTTGGCGGGCCTTGTGCTAGCTAGGAAGCTCGCTTCCGCGGGCTAGGCCCTGCCAAGCTGCAACGGCTGACGCTCACTGTCCTTTGTCGAGGGCATGCGCCGTGACGTACGTGCCCAACTGGTCCTTGGAGAGTGCGGCTGCGATGTCAGCGATCGCCGTGGTGTCAGCCAGGACGATTGACTGCCCATCCGTTGAGGTTCCCGTGCCCAGGGTGGGGAGGGTGAACATTATGGTGTCTTGGGCGCGGACATCTTTCATGGACAGGGAAAGACTGCCGATCGCGGCAGCATCAAAGTTCTTGTCCACGCTCACGAACGGGGACACCGCCGAGACCATGTTGCTGATTGTCACCGGGTTAGTGAGGGTTTCACGGGCAATGATCTTGCCCATCATGGATTTGAGGTATGCCTGTTGGTTTCGAACGCGCTGGTAGTCGCCATCGCTGAACGCCCGGCGCTCGCGAACAAAGGCGAGGGCTTCATCGCCGTCGAAAGTCTGCTTGCCTGCCTCATATTCCTGCCCGGCCATGGGTCCTGAACTGGGCGTGAACGGAATCTTGACGTCCACCTCCACGCCGCCCAAGGCGTCAGTGAGTCCCTTGAAACCTTCGAAGTCGATCATTGCCACGTGGTCGATGCGCTGATCAAAGAGCGACTCGACGGTCTGAACCATCAGCGGGACACCGCCGTAGGCAAGGGCGGCGTTGATTTTTGATGCTCCCTTTCCGGGTATGTCTACCCAGAGGTCCCGCATCAAGGACATTGCGTACGCCTTTTTCCTGTCGGCGGGAAGATGCAAAAGCATCAGGGTGTCCGCGCGTTGGTCAGTTGAGGCATTTGTCTCCACATCCACGTCTGCGCCGCGGCTATCGCTGCCCATCACCAGTATGTTCATTGCCGTATTGCCCTCGGCTTTTTGCGGCCGGGTGGATTCTGCCGGAAAAGCGTTCTCTATTTTGGTGGAGCCGGAGTTGAAGGTTTGTGCCAAGTTGAAGAGATACGCCCCGGCAATAAGGCCAACCACAAGCACCGCGGCCGCGAATCCGAGCAGCACGTTCCGGGTAGTCTTTTTGCGGTTCTTTTGACGGTGGGAAGCCGGTTCAACGGAGGGCGTCGGGAGCGTCATAGGTTCCTTGGTGTTGGCGGCAGCAGCGAGGGCGTTCGGCTTGGCTCAACCTACTGTGGCGGAGAAGGGGCAAACCTATTGCTGATCCGTTTGATCCATGCCAGGTGATCTAGGCCGGCGCCGTCAGGCGTGCGAAACGGAGGATGGCCAGGATGGCCGGGGCCAACTCATCCTCCATCTGGCGGTAGACCTCTTCTGCTCGTCGGTAGGGATCTACTACGTCGTTGTCAGCAGGATCGGATGGCACTGCGAGGTGGCGGACGGAGGCCGCACGGGTGGGCAGTGCGCGCCACAACTCCGTGATGTCACCGGCAGGGGCGGCATCGCCGCGGTTCTCCAGCACGGATAGCATCCGCGCGAATTCCCGCACTGTGAAGGTGCGCTTCAACAGGGACGCTTCCATTTGGAGTACTTCGCCGCGGTGCTTGGACGTCATGGCCAGCACCAGGTCCGTTTCCTTGAGGATCTGCGGGGTTAGTTGCCTGGCCGCGAAGCCGTCCGGGCTGCCGCGGAAGGTGCTGATGATGTGCGCCGATAGCGGTTGGATGGGCGCTCCCACCATGGCCCGCGTTCCGGCGCTGCGCACCTCAAAGGATCCGGGGCTTACTTGGTTCAGCCCTGTCTGCAGCAACCGTTCGGCCACGGGGGAGCGGCAGATGTTCCCTGTGCAGACGGTAAGAATCCTGAAGGGCTGGGGCGATTCCACGTAAGGCTCTTTTCTGGCGGTGAGGGGGACAACTGAGGTCCCACCCCAAGTTAACACGGCCGGAAGCGGGGATCTTGTCACCACTGCAGGGCAACGTTAATGGGTCCAATCATCGGTGCCACCTTGGATGGAACGCTTGACTGAGATCACCTGCTCCGCATATTCTGAACGAACGGTCGGTAATTTATTAGGAGCAACCATGGCATCGCAGAATCTGCAGTCAGTGCCCGCTGAGCTGTCCCCGGAAGAGCAGGAGCGGGAGGCAGCCGGACAGGCGTATTTTGATCGCATCATTTCGGAGGACTCGCGCATCGAACCGCGCGACTGGATGCCGGCGGCTTACCGCAAGACTTTGCTGCGCCAGATCTCGCAGCACGCCCACTCGGAAATCATTGGCATGCAGCCGGAAGCCAACTGGATCACCAGGGCCCCGAGCTTGAAGCGCAAGTCAATCCTCATGGCCAAGGTTCAGGACGAGGCCGGTCACGGCCTGTACCTGTACTCGGCCGCTGAGACCCTGGGCCAGTCCCGGGACCAGATGATGGAAGATCTGATCGCCGGCAAAGCCCGGTACTCGTCCATCTTCAACTACCCCACCATCTCCTGGGCTGACATGGGAGCCATTGGCTGGCTTGTTGATGGCGCTGCCATCTGCAACCAAGTGCCCCTGTGCCGTGCCTCGTATGGCCCTTACGGTCGCGCAATGGTGCGCATCTGCAAGGAAGAGTCGTTCCACCAGCGCCAGGGTTTCGAGATTCTGCTGGAACTCTCCAACGGCACGCCTGCACAGAAGCAGATGGCCCAGGATGCAGTGAACCGCTGGTACGCGCCGTCGCTGATGATGTTCGGCCCGCCGGATGACGATTCACCCAACTCCAAGCAGTCCATGGCCTGGAACATCAAGCGCTTCAGCAATGACGAGCTGCGCAGCCGGTTCGTGGGAATGATGGTGGAGCAGGTCCGTGTCCTCGGCCTGACCCTGCCTGATAAGGACATCCGTTTCAACGAAGAAACCAAGAAGTGGGAGCACGGACCCTTGGACTGGAACGAGTTCAAGGAAGTCCTGGCAGGCCGCGGCCCCTGCAACTCGCAGCGCGTCGAGCGCCGCCGTGAGGCCCACGAAAGTGGTGCCTGGGTGCGCGAAGCCGCAGTGGCCTACGCCCGCAAGCAAGCACAGAAAGAGAACGCAGCATAATGGCTCCTCACGGTAACCCGGAAGCACCGGCCAGCGCCGCCAGCGAAATCAACCGCGAAGCCCCCAAGGTTGCGGCCACCACCAACGAAAGCACGACGACGAAACCTGCCTCGGGCCCGGCCGTCACCTCGCATGGTGCCACGGAAGAAACCCCGTGGTCCCTGTGGGAGGTCTTTGTCCGGTCCAGCCGCGGCCTGTCGCACGTGCATGCCGGTTCCCTGCACGCCCCGGATGCGGCCATGGCCCTCCGGAACGCCCGCGATCTTTACACGCGCCGCAATGAAGGCGTGTCCATCTGGGTGGTTCCGGCCGAGGCCATTTCCTCCAGCGATCCGGACTCCAAGGGTTCCTTCTTCGAGTCCCCGCAGGGCAAGGATTACCGCCACGCGACGTATTACACCAAGAGCGAAGGCGTGAAGCACCTGTGACAAACACCAACGACACCGACTTCGCCATCGATGGTCATGGCGACATCTCCGTGGGCGTCCACGGCGCCGGGGCATCCGGCGATGGCTCGGCCAGCGCTACCCGCATCACCCCGGGTAATGCGTTGCGTCCGGAGGACATCGCGCTCGAGATCCAAAGAGGGCAGGTCAAGCCCACCGAGGACGTTGCAGAGTTCGCCCTGCGCATCGGTGATGACGGCCTGATCCTCGCCCAGCGCTTGGGCTACTGGATTTCCCGGGCACCGGAACTCGAAGAAGACATCGCCCTCGGCAACATCGCACTGGACCAGCTGGGCCACGCGAGGTCGTTCCTCACGTACGCGGGCGCAGCCTGGGGCAAGTCCGAGGATGACCTCGCGTACTTCCGCCGCGAGCACGAGTTCCGTTCCGCACACCTGTTTGAGCAGCCCAATGGCGACTTCGCGGCAACCATTGCCCGGCAGTTCATTGTGAGCTTCTACCAGTACCAGCTCTACACCCAGCTCATGGAGTCCACTGACGCCACCATCGCAGCCATCTCCGCGAAGGCTGTGAAGGAAGTGGATTACCACCGCGACCACAGCGCACAGTGGGTGCTTCGACTGGCTGGCGGCACGGATGAGTCCCGCGCACGCATCATCCAGGGCTTCAAGCTCGTGTGGCCGTATGTGGAAGAGCTCTTTGAGGACGATGAACTCACCACCCGCCTGGCAGCGGCCGGAGTCACTGTTCAACCGTCCAGCCTCCGCACGGAATTCGATCGCCTCACCGGTGACATCATGGCTGAGGCCGAGCTGGAAATCCCCGGCGTCCCGCAGTCCTTGGGCGGCGGCCGGCGCGGAAAGCACTCCGAGTTCCTGGGTTACATCCTCGCTGAGATGCAGGTTCTGGCCCGCGAACACCCGGGCGCGAGCTGGTGACCAGCATGGCGACGCAGTCACGGACGCAGGAAATGACCGCTGAGCAGCGGGCCTGGGACATCGCGTCCACGGTCTGTGATCCGGAGATCCCTGTCCTCACCATTGAGGACCTGGGTATCCTGCGCGGCGTTCGCGTCTTCCCGACGCAAGCGGCAGGCCAGCACGACGGCGGCGCCTCAAGTACCGCCGTCGAGGTCACCATCACGCCCACGTACTCGGGGTGCCCGGCGATGGACGCCATTGGTGACGATCTGCGGACGGCCTTCGTGAAAGAGGGCTACGCGAGTGTGCACGTCAACCTGGTGTTGTCTCCGGCGTGGACCACTGACTGGATGACCGAGTCCGGCAAGGCCAAGTTGGAGGAGTACGGGATCGCTCCGCCCAGTGGCACGGCTGCCGCAGGTGGCCACTCCGGTCCTGTGCGCCTGAGCCTCGCCGTCAAGTGTCCCCAGTGCAACTCGTTGAACACCAAGGAACTCACTCGCTTTGGTTCCACATCCTGCAAGGCGTTGTTCGTCTGCCAGGACTGCAAGGAACCGTTCGACTACTTCAAAGTCCTCTAAGGAAGCAGCCATGACCACCGAAACACAGACGGCCAGCCGCCGTCGTGCGTCTTTCCATAACCTGACCGTCTCTGAAGTCCGGCGCCTGACGGACGATGCCATTGAGGTCACGTTTGGTGTTCCGGCCGAGCTTGCCGGTCAGTACGACTACCTACCCGGCCAATACGTGGCCCTTCGCACCACGTTGCCGGATGAGCAGGGAGAGCCGCACGAGGTCCGCCGCAGTTACTCGATTTGCGCAGAGCCGCGCAGCTTCGAGGACGGCAGCAGCGAGATTCGTGTGGCCATCAAAAAGGATCTGGGCGGCCTCTTCTCCACCTGGGCCAACGCCGACCTCAAGGCCGGCGACGTCCTGGATGTCATGAGCCCGCAGGGTGCCTTCATTTCGCGGCACGGCAAGGACGGCGCGTCAGTCCAGCACAACGTCATGAACTCCATGAACCACCCGGAGGAGCTGGCGGGGGAGCCGGGTAACTTCGTGGCGATCGCGGCGGGATCGGGCATCACACCGGTCATCGCCATTGCGCGGACGCTGCTGGCAGCCAATCCGGAGACCACGTTCGATCTTGTGTACGCCAACAAAGCTGCCATGGACGTCATGTTCCTTGAAGAGCTGGCGGACCTGAAGGACAAGTACCCGTCACGCCTGGCGTTGCACCACGTGTTGTCCCGGGAGCAGCGCATTGCGCCCCTGATGACCGGGCGTATTGATTCCGAGAAACTGCAGGCGTTGCTCAGCAGTGCCATCCGTTCCGAGGATGTGGACGAGTGGTTCCTGTGCGGGCCGTTCGAGCTGGTCCAGTTGTGCCGTGACACCCTCGCTGCCCGCGGCGTGGAGCCTGAGCACGTGCGCTTTGAGTTGTTCACCACTGGCCGTCCGGACCGTCCCGAGGGCAACGCCGGCCGTCCTGTTGTGACAGACGAATCGCAGGACACGTACAAGATCACCTTCACCCTGGACGGGTTGACCGGCGATGTTGCCAGCCCCACCCACGCCCGCGAGTCCATCCTCAACGCGGCGTTGCGCGTCCGGCCGGACGTTCCGTTCGCGTGCGCCGGCGGTGTCTGTGGCACCTGCCGAGCCAAGCTGATCACCGGTACGGTGACCATGGATGAGAACTACGCCCTTGAACAGGACGAGCTGGATAAGGGCTACGTCCTCACCTGCCAGTCCCACCCCACCAGCGAAGAAGTTACCGTCGACTTCGACGTCTAAGGAGTCCCATGATCGAGCTTTCCCTTGCCAACGGCATTGCCGAAATCGTCCTCAACTACCCGGACAAGCTGAACTCGCTGGACGAGGACGCGCTTGCCCAGCTGGACAAAGCGTACGACGACGCTGCTGCCGCCGCCTCCCGCGGTGAGGTGCGGGCGCTGCTGCTTCGCGGAGAAGGCCGCGCCTTCTGTGCAGGCCGCGACATATCAGGTGTGACACCGGAAACTGATGATGCCCAGGCCTACCTCGGCGGACTCGTGGAGCCGCTGCTGAAGAAGATGGCTGCGTTCCCGGCGCCCACTTTTGCCGCCGCTCACGGTGCTTGTTTGGGGGTCGGGCTGGGATTGCTGTTGGCCACGGACGTTGTGTATGTGGCGGACAACGCCAAGTTCGGTTCACCCTTTGCCAAGCTGGGGGCCACGCTGGACTCGGGCGGGCACTGGTACTTTACGGAACGTCTGGGTATGCACCGCACGCTGGACCTGATCTACACCGCTGACCTCATGACCGGCGCCGAAGCTGTGGCGCAGGGGATGTTCAGCAGGGCGATGCCGGCGGATGTTTTGCTGGAGGAGACGCGGGCCATCGTTTCCCGTGTTGCCGTCGGTGCCACCGAAGCCTTCAAGGCTTCGAAGGAACTCGTGGCCCACATTCGCGATCAACGCTTGGGCCTGTGGGCTTCCATGGCCGAGGAAAACTCGGAGCAGGCGCGGCTGTGCAAAACCGAGGACTACGCTGAGGGTTTCCGTGCGTTCCAGGAGAAACGGGCGCCGGTTTTCAAGGGCTAGTGTCCTAACCCGCATGAGATCCAAACATTGATCGTGCGCCGACTCACCAACCAAAGGTGTTGGTGATGGCACGGTCGGTTTTGTAGTCGGCCTTATCCGGATAGGCCCAGCGCAGGATCTTGTACTCGCTTCCCCGCCGTATGGCTTCAATGACAACAAACTCTTGGTTTCCTGCCCGGTTGAACTCCAGCACTATCCCAAGCACGTCTTCTTTCCCCGGGATGAGTTGGTAGATCTTGGGAACCCACATGATTGGCTCTTGGTCGGCCTGCTGCTTTGCAGCAGCTTCTGCTTCGCTTTTCTTGCACTCGTCCACGGTTTGTTCACTGGAGCTGTCCAGGTGGTCGCAAAATTTGCCGTTGTGGCCTGCCAATGAGTAGGCGAAGGTAGTTCCGAGGTCACTGGCTTTGGCGTTGTCGTGTCCTTGGGCGCATCCGCTCAAAATAAGGGTGGCCGCTGCAAACGATGCCACCGCTGTGAGGTACTTCTTCATGTTGTGTTGCTCCCGTCGTCGAATTTCGCTGCGTTGATGCTGAGCCAGTGACCGGATGCCACCCCGACACCCCATTCAACTCGACGTTCCTTCACCAGACACGACAGGACATAGGCCTGCGATGGTGAGGTCTTGGCCCAGTCAGTATGAAACGGGCGGGGCCGAACCACTGCAGGTGGTAGGCGCTGCTGAAAAAGAGGGCCATCGCGAGCAAAAACGCGAGCAATGACGTAGCTGCGAGCCCAACGGCCCAACTCCTTGTTGCTGTAAATCGGCGCGCTTGCGCAAATGACCCCACGTATTGCCTAACTTTTTGGCGGAAACCGCCCCCAATGGATCTCCCGCCAAACGGCAGTGGTTCACATGGTAGCCGGGGATGGACCATCATTTCGCGCCGGGAACAGCATCTATATCCTTGAGAGATGAGTGAAGTCGCGCATTCCACGGTCGCCTTCGAGGGACGTTTCGCCCGGGTGCTCCCGGAGATGGCCATTCCGTGGCGGGCGGAGGAAGCCCCGGACCCGCAGCTGCTGGTGCTCAACCAGCCACTCGCCGTCGAGCTTGGTTTTGATCCTGACTTTCTGCGGAGCCCGGAGGGCGTGCGGCTGCTGATCGGTAATGCCGTGCCGGAGGAAGCGACACCGGTGGCTCAGGGGTATTCGGGTCACCAGTTCGGTTTTTATTCACCGCGTTTGGGTGATGGGCGCGCGCTCCTGCTGGGTGAGGTTGCAGGCGCTGACGGGAAGCTCCTTGACGTTCATCTCAAAGGCTCGGGTCGGACGCCGTTTGCCCGGAACGGGGATGGTCTGGCTGCGGTGGGTCCCATGCTGCGTGAATACATCGTGAGTGAGTCGATGTACGCGCTGAACATTCCCACCACGCGCTCCCTTGCGGTTGTGGCAACAGGACGCCAGGTTCAGAGGGAAACTCTCCTGCCGGGTGCAGTCCTGACGCGCGTGGCCAGCAGTCACATCAGGGTGGGAAGCTTCCAATATGCCAGGGCCAGCAATGAACTGGATCTGCTCCGGCGCCTGGCTGATCATGCGATCGAACGCCACCACCCGTCGTCGGCCGGTGAAGGCAACCGTTACCTTGCACTCCTGAAGGGCGTCATTTCGGTCCAGGCGAAACTTCTGGCGCAGTGGATGCTGGTTGGATTCGTTCACGGAGTCATGAACACGGACAACATGACAGTGTCCGGCGAGACCATCGATTACGGTCCTTGCGCCTTCATGGAGGGTTTTGATCCTGGTGCGGTGTATAGCTCCATTGATGAAATGGGACGTTACGCCTACCGCAACCAGCCGTTGATAGCGGAGTGGAACCTCGCCCGTTTCGCCGAATCAATAGCCGTGTTGATCCACGAAGACGAGGAGCAGTCGGTGGCACTTGCCGTTGAGGCCCTCAACGGATTCCGCGAGGAGTACAGCGCCACCTGGTTCAGCGGCATGAAAGCAAAGTTGGGGTTGCCTGAGGAAATTGACGACGCCGTTGCCTCACCTTTGGTGGATGACCTCCTTCAGCTGGTTCAGGAGGCGCGCGCGGACTACACCTCGTTCTTCCGGAGCCTTGGCAAAGCGGCGCGAGGGGAAGCTGAGCGTGCACGCCGTCAGATCCTGGATCTGGCCGCGTTCGATTCATGGTTGGAACGGTGGCGGGAAGCCGCCCCGGATGCTGATGCCATGGACCGGGTCAACCCGATTTACATTCCACGCAACCACTTGGTGGAGGAAGCCCTTGCTGCCGCAACTGCGGGGGACACTGGCCCAACGGAGCAGCTGCTGGCTGCAGTATCTGACCCATACAGAGAACGTCCCGGTTTGGAAAAGTATGCCGAGCCTGCACCGGAGAGCTTCGGCCCGTACCGGACTTTCTGCGGGACATAGGGCTGGCGCACTGCTGCAGGGCTGGCGACTCAGTCATGCGGGGTCGCCAGCCCTGCAGCTGTTGGGTCTAGCTCCAGGCGGCCCGAACCACCATGTCTGCGCCCGCCGAGACATGATTGCCAGTGTGGCCTGCATCCAGAACGCAAATATCTTCGGCGCCGGATGTGTTTGTTGAAACGAGGCATTCTGCTGCCCTGAAACTTAGAAGGTCCACTGGCAGGTTGTCGCCTATTTGAAGTTCACTCATGATGCCCTTTTTGTTTGTCCGGGCATCACGTTAAGTGTGGGTAGCCCGGTTTGGTAGGGGAGAGAATTTTCCCCTGGAACGCCGGACTTCATCAGCGGATAACTCCATACTGCCTTGCTTGACGGACTTTCGTCCACGCGGATGTGTTGATGCTCAGTTGAAATTTGCGTGTCGCACTATTGCCAGCAGCTCCTCGCGGAGGCCTTCGGAGTCCAGATCGACCACCGAGAGTACGTTGTTCTCCTGGTTGCGGGACTGCTCCAGCAGCGTCAGGCCCAAGTTGGTGATGGATATCAGTTGGCTGCGGCGGTCGAAGCGGTTGGGTTGACGCAGGATGTAACCGCGCGCTTCCAACCTGGTGAGCAGCGGACCCATGGTTTGGGCTTGAACGCGGACGCTTCGGGCGAGTTCGCCGGGCGTAACGGGTCCAGCGGTAGCCACGGCGTCAAGCGTCAGCACCGCCGGATAGGTCAACCCCAGAGGGCGTAATTTGTCGTTCCATGCCAGTTCCACAAGCCGCGCTGCCGTGGACAGCAGCCGGCTCGTTGGCCATCGTTCCATATCAGGCATTCAGGCTCCCCAGGCTTTCACAGATAGTCAGCTTGCTTACTAGGCTACATCAGCCTTGGGTGGCAAGCGGGCCATCGGCCAGGGGATCGGCGCTCAGTAAGGGCACGACGGCGGCACTCGCCGTGAGTGCTCCGGCGTTTGGTGCTTCGTAGGACGCGGAACCCCACGCCAACGTTCAACCCGATTAGCCAACGCGTTGGGGCAAGCTGGCAAGGAAAAGCGCATTCTCGCTGAGAGTGCGAACGGGCCCTAGCCTTGCTGTTCGGGGATGAAGTCCGTTGCTTGCGGGCTGGCACCAGCACTCGGAGAGCTCACCTGGTACAAATCGTCATCAAGTATCGAAAGGCCATCCATGGGAGGTTCGAGGGCTTGCTCGAGCAGGACTCTGAAGGGCTCACCAGCGCGTTTGCAAAAAATGTGAGTCACCCTTCGTAATTTCTACGGTTCTGAGCCGCCCGGCCCAATCCCAGACGTCTTGGTAGAGTCGACGATGTATTTCCTGCAGGTGGTCCAAGCCGAAGTTTCCCTGGACGGGCTTCACCTCAAGTTCACGGCGGCGCAACAGGGAGTATTCGCGTTCGATTTCTAGCGCGCCCTGAGGTTCTCGAAGATCCTGCCTGTTTTTCAGCACCGAAGTGCCGGGATAACAGTAGGGGTCATCGAACTGGGTCATAGTGCGCTGTGTCTCTCTTTCGCCCTCAACTGCGCTGCGCGCTCGCTAACTTTGACGAGGGCCGAGGTGAGATCCAGCCGTCCAACGACATAATCGCGGACCACCTGTAGGCCGGTTACATCGGGCATTGCTCCTTCGAGGTCCCAGCTGGCAAGAATGTCAGTCATGGCCTCCCGTCGCTTCTCAACGGGATCAAAGAAAGGAGGAACGATTTTCTCGAATGACATCTCAGGCTCCTTCCTCTTTCAACGTCTCACTTGCGGTCGAAGCTGGCGCGGACGCGATGATGTAAGCACTGGCTCCTGGTGCACTAAAACCGCTAGCGCCTACCCGGCTTGAAGTTCGAAGCCTTTCGTTTTTCATGAGCGACTGCTCATGTTTGTGGGATAGATTTGCCGCTGCTGCCATGACTAATTTTATCTTGAATGTCAGCCGACGCGAACAACGTTGGTCTGTCCGTAGTAGCTAGCTCTCACACTCGGTGCAGTACTTCTGTCCGTTGGTTTCCCGGGCGAGTTGGCTGCGGTGGTGGACCAGAAAGCATGACATACAGGTGAACTCGTCGTTCTGGATGGGGACGATCTCAACCTGGAGTTCTTCGCCGGAAAGATCAGCGCCAGGGAGCTCGAAGGCATCCGCCAGTTCGGTTTCGTCCAGGTCGATCGTATCCGTGCGCGCTGGGCTTTTGGCCGGTGCCAGCTCGGCAAGGGGCAGTGCCTGTTCTTCCTCTGTCAGGACCCGGGGCGTGTCGTAATCGGTGGCCATGGTGGTGAAACCCCCTTGTGAAAGTGCGGTGTGTTGATATGTGCGACCGTTGTAACCGCAAGTCCATGCTTCGTATTCCCGCACATTTCACCAGGCTCTTATCGGGGCGCGAGAAGTCCCGTGCGCTGTAGCCAGGACTCGACGTCGGCTCCAGCGTTGCGGACTTCTTCGCCTTTGACTGCCAGTCCTTCGCCGATGGTTGCCCCTTGGCAGGATTGTCCGTAGTCGCGGGCGGTGTTGCCCAGCCCGCTCATGGCATGGGTGGTGACCGGGTACACGGTCCTGCCGGCGAAGTCGTAGCTTTCCGTGAAAGTGGTCATGATCATTGGCGCCCTGACGTTCCAGATGCCGCTGGCCAGGATCACTGTGTTGTATTGCTCCATGGAGGCCAGCGGGTTGAGGATCGCAGGGCGGGCGTTCTCGTTCTGTTCGCGGGAATTCCGGGCGACTGTGGCGTCATAACTGTCCGGGTATGGATCAGCGGCCTCGATGCGGTGTACCTGGCACGGGATCAGCGTGCTGATCATGCCGGCGAGTACCTCAGTGTTGCCGATCTCCAGGTTGGTTCGGCCGCCGTAGTAGTAGTTTTCACCCGCCCGGGAAAAGTAGGCGAGCAAAATACGCTGACCGCCGTGGTCCGGACCTGTGGTGATTGGTGACGGCGTGCTGTTGGGTGAGGGCATTTCGGGTGTTCCTTGGGGAGTGCAGGCGGCTGTTGCAGCTGCCAGCAGGGCGCCGGACAGCCCGGCGGCCGCCCCGCGAAGAGTGGACCGCCGGCTGACGCTCAAGGGGTGGGTGGCCATGGGTATCTGGCGGCTAGTTGTATCGACGGCCGCCGAGCCAGCTGACCATGGCGGGGTCGCGGTGGTCGAAGAAGAGGCTGGCACCGGTATCCAGGGTGGTGATCCGGGTCATCTCCAGGTTTTGGGCCATACGCTCGGGCCGGACCGACTTGGGGATGACCACGACGTCGCGTTGGATGAGCCAGCGGAGCACCACCTGCGCTACAGACTTCTCGTGAGCTTGAGCGATGGCGCTGAGGACCGGATCGGTGAAAATGTTGTTCTTGCCCTCGGCGAACGGTCCCCAGGATTCGATCTGGACGCCACGTTCGCGCATCAGTTCCTGATCGCTTTCGCGCTGATGGAAGGGGTGCGTCTCAATCTGGTTCACCGCGGGGACGATTTCGTTGTGGTCTATGAGATCAACCAATCGATCCGGGTGGAAGTTCGAGACGCCGATGGCGCGGGCAACTCCTTGCTTGTTCAAGTCCTGCATGGCGCGCCACTCACTGTAGTAGTCCCCGAGCGGTTGATGGATCAGGTAAAGGTCCACGTAGTCCAGTCCGAGGCGGTTCATCGAATTCTGGAACGAGTGCTTGGTGTCGTCGTAGACGCTGCCGGTGGGGGCGTGCTGTATCCAGAGTTTGGTGGTGATAAAGAGTTCTTCCCGCTTGATTCCGCTGGCTTTGATGGCTGCGCCCACGGCGTTTTCATTGCCGTAGGACGCTGCGGTGTCCAGGTGCCGGTATCCGGCGGCGAGGGCTGATTCAACAGCGGCTTGGGTTTCTTCTTCAGGGATCTGGAATACGCCGAAGCCTAGGATCGGCATTTCGACGCCGTTGTTGAGGGTGACATTTTTCATCGGTTTTTCCTTACTGTGGTGCTTGGAACTTTTGCGGTAGTCGTTTGGGCGGCCAGGTAGTCGTCGTCGCTGACTGGTTCGAGCCACGTCGCCGAGTGCCCGTCGTCGTGCTCAACCATGGCCAGGTGGCACATATGGCTGTCCTGTGTCGCGCCGTGCCAGTGTTCCTCTCCGGGCGGTGTGTGGACCGTGTCTCCGGCCCGCATGAGGATGACTTTCCCGTCGCGGCTGGCCACCAGCCCCATGCCCTCCGTGCAGTGCAGCAGCTGACCTATGGGGTGGGAATGCCAGTTCGTGCGTGCTGCGGGATTGAAACGGACCATGGCAGAGTTCAACCGTGAGGGACTCTCACCAGAGTGCAGGGTGTCCAGATACACGTCGCCAGTGAACTTCTCGGTAGGTGCCTTGTTGGTTGGGCCTGGAATTGCGAGGCGCATGTTTGTGATGGTGTCCTTCCATAAACGGCTCTTACTCAAGACAACCAGCCCTTTTAGTGGCGTGGGAGAGCCTGTTGTGCGGTGTACTGGCAGTTCCTGTTAGGCCGTTCCGCTTTCGCCGTAGCCTAGAAGACATGGACAAAACCAACGACGTCCGCGACTTCCTCATGAGCCGCCGGGCACGCATCACCCCGGCCCAGGCAGGGCTGCCCGCCTACGGGGGAACCAGAAGGGTGGCTGGTCTCAAACGCGAGGAAGTAGCCATGCTCACGGGCGTCAGCACGGAGTACTACGCCAAGCTCGAACGAGGTAGCCTGCGGGGCGTCCGTTCTCGACTCTTTAGCCCGGGCCTTGCAGCTCGATGAAGCGGAACGGGCACACCTTTATGACCTCGCCAAAGCGGCAGCGCCCACCGCAGGGTCCGCTTCGCGGCGTGCACGTGCGGATGTGCGCCCAAGCATCGAAAGAGTCCTTGCAGGGATGACGGGAACGCCTGCCTACGTCCGGAACACCCGGATGGACGTCGTAGCCGCCAACAGCTTGTGTTTCGCTCTTTACACCGAGATCCTCAGCCCCGAAAAGCTTCCGTTGAACCTTGCCAGGTTCATGTTTCTGGATTCGCGATCCAAGGACTTCTTTGTCGACTGGGATACCCTGGCCGACGACTTCGCAGCGGCCTTGCGCACAGAATCCGGTCAGAACCCCCGGGACCGCGCGTTGAACAGCCTCATCGGCGACTTAGCCGCTGGAAGCACCGAATTCTCAACACGGTGGGCCCGGCACAACGTGCGCTTCCACCGCACAGCCCGCAAGACGATGCGCAACCAACTTGTAGGCGAGATCGAGCTCACCGGAGACGCCCTTGAGCTTCCAGGTGAAGGACTAACGCTTATCGCTTACTCTGCCGAACCTGGCAGCCATGCCCAGAATCAACTCGATTTTCTGGCCAGCTGGAGCGCTGGCAAGAACAACCCCCTCGAACAAGCACCGGTCAATCCGCGGACGGCCTGATGGACGTGTCAGTCTAGGACAGCTCGTACGCAGGACGTGCCGCGCCCCGCTCGGCACTGTGCACCTGAAGGGCGTGGCGCATGGCTTGGCGGTTTTCTTCGGCAAGTTCAGGCTGGTCGGCCACACGGTAAAGGTCCGCTGCCCATTGAAACTCATCAGCGGCAGCACGGAAGCGGGCTTCGTCGAAGAGTCGCCGGCCAATGTGGTGCCGAACGTAGGCTTCCTCTTCCGGTGACCGGACTGTTCGCAAGGCTTTTTCGTGAAGTACGGCGGCGTCGTGCCAGCGGTATTGACGTTGATTGATCTGCGCAAGGACCAGCAGCAATTCCCGGCGGTCGGGCGATTCGGGCAGCAGCTTGAAGCCCTCGTCCAGAGCTTCAGCGTCCCGGCCGAGTAACGCCAAGTACCTGACTCGTTCAACGGGTGGACAATCGCCTGCCAAGGCAGCTTCCAAGGCTTGTCGGTTGATCACCACGTCGCGGAACGTCGCAGGGTCAGTGCGCCAAAGACTTGCAGTATCTTCCACCGTGATGTGCCCCCCATAGGCTTGTTACGGAGCCGACTGAGTCGCAGCACTGTCAATGCCAGGCTGCCGGAACCTCCATAATCTCATGAACGGTGCCGCCCGCAAGCTCACCGGACCCGGCGGCCTCAGTGGAGCTGGCTGTCCGGTGCTGTAGCCCGCCAGGAGTGAAAGGGAACAGTGAGCCCCGAGCGTGTTGGGGCGCAGGTAAAGGGGCCGGCGGCGGCCACCACTTCGGGGGCCATAGGCACAACCCGTACGAGTTGGAGTTCGTTGCCGCCGGAAGCTGCCCGGATGGTGAGGGCGTCGCCGGAGCGGCTGACCCGTATGCGAACCCGGCCGCCGTTCCATTCGGGAACAGGTGCCAAGGACCAGTCCGAGAAGCTGTCGGTAACCACCGCGCCCAGTTGAGCGGCGCCGTCGGCGAATTCCACGCCCGCTTTGATCCAATGCTCGGCAGTGACGCGGACAAAGATGCCCGCTTGGTCGAACTGTTGGGAGAACGCGGCCGTGAACTCAACCTCCATGGCGCTCCTGCGGGAACGGAGCGAGCAGCGCGTGCTCGGTGTCGTGGATGAAACCGTAGGACGTGACGCGCCAGGCGTCGCTGCTTTCGGCGGCGGTGACCAGGAGGTCACCTTCCTGCTCGACGACGGCGGCTGGCTGGTTGGTCCACTCGCCGCGGTTCCAGGGGATGAGGGTTGTCACGGGGCTCCAAACACTTTTCCATGTTGCATTTCAGTGCATCGACTCGATCAAATCAGATGTTTGAAGACATTCCAGCCTGTTCCGATCGGGCCTCTTCCTGAAAGCCCGGCGTCGACGTGGAAGTCAGGGCTGTACAGGTGGAGATCGCCCTCCTGATCGATTCCGATGACATCATTTCTGGGCCCGCGCGTGGCGTTGTAGTTGCCCCAGTTAGGGCTAAATACGCCTGCTCCGCTGATTTCGCTCATGACATCCCATCCAGGGCCAACTATCGACGGGGATTTCCAGTGGCCGAGTCCATCGGTCGGGTACTGGTAAAGGACACCGTTGTGGCCACGGGCGAAGATGTCCACACCCCCGTCGGCATTGGTATCTCCGGGGGCGACGATCTTGTCGAAGATTTGCCAGCCTGAGCCAACTTGTGAGGGGCTGAGCCAGCCTCCTTGACCGTCGCCGGGGTATAGGTGAAGGTTTCCGCGAGGATCGCGGGCCAGCACGTCGTTGTTCCCGTCCCCATCGAAATCTCCAGCGCCGACAATGGAATCAAAGATGTTCCACCCTGAGCCGACTTGTGAGGGCAGCAGCCAGCCGCCGTCACCGTCGCCGGGGTATAGGTGAAGGTTTCCGCGAGGATCGCGGGCCAGGACATCGTTGTTTCCGTCCCCGTCAAAATCGCCAGGGGAGAAGACTGTGTCGAAGATGTCCCAGCCAGTTCCAACCACCCTGGGCTCGTCCCAGGAGCTGCTGTAATGGCGTGCGTTGCGGCTCATGTCATAGAAATCCCAGCGGGACTCATAGGTCCTGGGGTAGAGGACAAGCTCGCCGTCGTCGGTTCGGGCCAGCAGCTCGAAGTTTCCGCGGCCTGTCCATCCTGAAGCGCGGGTGGACGCAGCAATGGGGGCGGTCTCCGCACTGTGATAGGTCTTAGCTCCCGTGCACAAGCCTTGAACGTTGAAAGAGATCCGGTTACCGCGGTCCTCTGGGATGAGTTTCAGGAACTCTCCTTGGCGTTCTGCCGGAAGGGGCACTCCGTTGCTCAGCCATTCGATATCGAACCGAGGACTGGTCCCTACTGGTGCGCAGCTGCCTATGCTCGTGCTGGCCTGTCCGATGGTCAGTTCCGAGCCCACGTACGGCATTCCGAACATCAAGGGCTCGGAGTCCCCTGACTCTGCGGAGGCCGGGGCGCCACCGGCTACCGCCGTACCCAATAACACGGCAGCAAGAGCCGCCGACTTCAACGCAAGAACACGAAAAGCACGCATGATCCCCCAAGTCCTTCAAGACAGGCACTATTTCCCCTGAGCGTAACAGCAGTCACACGGGCGCCCTATGAATATCCAAGTGCAGGGCAAACCCGGCCGGAACGACGGCCCGAGTGCTTGAAGCCCGCTGTCATAGGATCGGTCTTGCGGCGACAAGGGGAGATCATATGACAGCGGGTTCCATTAGCGAGTACATCCGAGAAGCACATCGGGTTCTATCCGACTCCGGACGCGATGGCGCATTTCGCGGCACAGCTCAGTGACTACGGAACCACGGACCACCTAGTCCAGCTACGCCACAGCACCCCACTTCCCCTCGATCTCCTGCGCGAGATCATCACTTGGCGGTTGGGGCAGCTGAAACGCGACGAGGACTGAGTCGTCCGGCATTGGCTTCGCTTCAACTACCCGTGTTCTCAGTTGCGCCCACGTGGCTCTGACTCCGCGCACTGCCAACGCGACGGCAAATGATGACGTCATCAGCACAACTGCTGCGACGGCAATGATCATCACGCCAACTATGTGAACCAACAGGACGGCGGACATTACTAAGGTGTGTGGGTCAACAAGTTCCATTGCTGATCAACTATTCCGCGTACTGGAGGCTGGTCAGGAGGGCCTTGAGCTTGCTGTATTGCTCGGTCTCCATCCAGGCAGCAGCGCTTTCGGGTGTCATGGAAACTTCGATGTTGGCAGTCGCTTGGGCTGCCCCGTTGCCCATGATCAGGAAGCTGCTTGCTGAAGTGCTGTCCGGGCCCTCGGTCAAGAGGCTATCCACCACCACACCCATGAAGTATCGGGTGTATTCGGTGTCGAACGGGTATTCGTCCTTGAAGAAGGCGAAGTAACCGGCGCCGCGCTGGCTATCAAAATTCGTCAGTGGCTGGGAGTCGAGGATGGTGCGGTTCACGGGCCCGCCCACGACGCCGCCGTAAATACCGCTGTCGATTTCCGCTACCTTGATGCCCGTTTCGTCATGGATGTGCGCTTTGGCTGTTTCGTAGTGCTCACCGTTCAGGTCCAGGGGTGTTTCCTCGGTTTGCGCGGTCCAGCCCGCCGGCAGCAGGAAGGAGATGTGCCCGTCCGGGAACGTGTACAGGCCGCTCACCGGGAAGTCCGGGGAGACGTGCGGCGTTGAAGGTTCGGTGGGTGTTATCGGCGCTGCTTCAGGCGCAGAAGGAGCAACGTTCGACGGCGGAATGGTCGCCGGCGGTGTCGGAGCCACCGGCGGCGCGGTAGCAACGGGCGGGGCCTCGACAACCGGTGCCGGAGCAACCTGCGGTGCTTCGACAACCGGTGCTTCGACAATCGGCGCCGGAGCAACTTGCGGTGCCGCCACAACCTGCGTTGACACACCCTGTGTTGCCGCGTCAGCGGCAGGCTCCTGGGCAGCGGGTACTTCTACCAACGGAGCAACGGGCAGCTGGACGAATGCGCCGGCTTCTTCGACTGTAGGTGTTAGTGAGTTACTGGCGACCGGGCTGGAGGGGGCGCAAGCTGCCAGCGTGAGTGCCAGGGTCAGCGTTGCGAGAGTGGCGTACTTGGCATATCCGGATCGACGGTACTTCATTTTGGGTTCCTTCCCCCACGGAGTGATCGAGCAGTTCTTGTGCTCATACATGTTGTTTCCGGAAGGGGTCCTTTGATTACACGCCCGACAAAAATCTTTTGGAGAGACCGTTCGGCATGGCATCCGATGGCGAGGCGCTCTGCAAACCACCCAGTGGATAGGCTTGGCAGAGTCCAGCCGATAGTTAGGAAAGAACTGAGCATGTATTCGGAGCGCGAGCGCCGCAACGATGCCGTGTATGCCGAGCATAAAGCGGCGGTCGCAGCGGGTGAGAAGCGCGTTCTCCGCAACACCAGCACGGGCGAGCTGCACAGCTATCCGGCGGACGAAATCGGCTTTACGCCAGGCAGCGGGCAGGCTCAGGTCAGCACGTGGTGGGGTATGGGGATCCTCGCGGTGGTTGCAGCCATCCTCACTGTCTTCTCGGTGGTGTTGTTGCTGGCGCCGCTGGCAAGGGGGCAGGCTCCCATGTGGGGCGGGCTGTTCCTTACCGCTCTGGCTGGTGGCTTCACCTTTTATGCGGTCACGCTGTCCTGCCAGGAGTATCGGGCGACGCAGCTCCGGAAGTTGCGGGGTTCTCCAAAGCCGAGCTCCACCGGCAGGGTAGACATACCCTCAGATCATTAATTCAACCTGCCCTGGGGGACATCGGAATGAGTCGTGGGACAAAAATAGGCTTGGCCCTGCTTGCCTTGCTAACGCTCACGGCCGCGGGCTGCGATGAGCGGCCATTCACCCGCGACTATGCCCGGTCCACTCCAAACTCGGCCATTCAGGTGGGTGAGAAGAAGGATAAGACCTGGGAGTACGTGGACCGGGAAGGTGTATTGAGGGAGCTCAGCACCTGCGAAGACTTAAGTCCGTGGAACGTTGCGTACCGCTGTACCTCGCCGGACGGCACAGCTGAGCTGACCTTCAATAACTCGAAATACGGCATCGACGAGCCCACACTCCATATCGGGGGCGAAACGGTGTCGCTGTTCTGCACCAATAGCGGATTTTGGGGCGACGGGCTGAGGTTCTGTATACCGGCGTCGGACCCTGCCGTCCCGCCCCAGCCGGTTCCTCGCCGCGATTAGTCCTGAGGGTCTTTCAAGGTTGCCTGCCCATGCGGTGCAGGTTCCACGGCAGGCTCGGATTAGGTCGCTTAAGGTCGACTTCAGAACACGTTCTGAGTTAGTGTGGACGCTATGAGCGCTGCAACAAAATCACACAGAACGTCTCGTGCTACCGAAAGCTCGGAAACTTCCGGGTCGGTCAAAACACGCACTTCTTTCCAGTCTTCTGAACTTAGCCGCTCGTCCGCGGAGGTATTCGCGGCAGCTGCCGACCATCCTGTTCAGGTCACCCGCCGTGACGGGGAGTCCTTGGTGTTGATGTCGGAAAGCGCAGACGCGGCACGTCGTTCTCTATTGGAACTGGCTGCTCAGCTCGTTGCCGTCTCAACCAGTGCTGAGGGTACGCTTGCTGCACGGATGAGTGACCGCTTCCCCTGGATGCTGGCACTGAGCCCGGCCGACCAAGAGGCGTGTGCAGCTGATGTTCTGGCAGCTGCGAGGGCATCCTTTGCCACAAATCAGCCCCACTTGGCCATATCGGAGCTGAGCTCGTGGCGGGAGACCGCCACTGCCATCGCCGCAGGACTTGGTCGTGAATCCCTTGAGTGGCTCAAGGACCCGGGCGCAGTAGAGCGACCGTAGAAAATGGTGAACAACGAAAAGAAGAGCGACAAGGTCGAACGACCAACAAAAAAGAGCGAATACGAGTTGCGTTTTGCCTCGGTGCAGGCGCAACGGGGTTGGACAGACCTCAAAGCAACGATAAGAAACCCCCTAGCCGATGTGTGGGATTTTCTGACCCAGACACCTGAGCAGGTGACCCCCACTAACTATCGCCTACGCGGTGAACTTGGCCTAGTTAGCCGCAACGGGGTCACCCATGAGAGATGGCAGCACAAGCCAACGCTGAAAGGCAATGCTCGAATTTGGTTTTACGTTGTGGATCGAACGGTCTTTCTAGAGCAGGTCCACACGAGTCATCCCAACCAGACCAAAGCTTGATTGCTGAGGCCGCGGTGGATGCTGCGATTCACTCAGAAATGTCCCGGACTTAACGGGGCTAGACCGTGCGGGTCAGGACGGATTAGGGGATCCCGTGCGAGTTGTTGTCGCCGTTCCGCTGGTCGGTCGCAGCAGCGGATTGAGGACACTGTATGAACTTCTTCGATGACTTTCCCAAGCCCGATCCCATGGAACGTGCCAAGAACGCGAAGTTCGTACCCCCTCCGTGGGTTGGGCCGCCGCAGGACGAGCTCCCTGCGGTCTTGCACGTAGGGCAGTTCCTATATCGCAGTCCCACACGGGTTCTGATGGTCAAGAGCGCGGATGTTTACACCACTGGTTGTTCGGTCCAGCTGGCGTGGATCATTCGTAGGGGTGAGGAGAGCGAGGAAGAGTGGACCGCTCTTCACGCGTCGGTTTTCCAGCACGGTCCTGGGATGGGGCCCACCAGCGCGGACCTGCAATTGCTGTTGGGCGTCCAGCTACCGGATGGAACCAGCGCAAGGACGGGCATCTATGGCTGGGGTAGACCGGTGGATCTCGACAAGCAGCCCGAAGCTCCGGCACTGACGTTCCGCGGTGGCGGGGGCAGCAGCAACGACGACGAAGTCTCGGCCTCAGGCAACCTGTGGTTGTGGCCACTGCCGGCCGACGGTGAACTGCGGTTGCTGGCGCAGTGGAAGGCGCTCGGCATTGAGGAGTGTTCCGTTGCGATTGACGGAAGTAACTTCAGTTCTGCTGCGGCCCGCGCACAGAACCTCTGGCAGTAGCTCACGAAAAACGCGTACGACGGCGTTGCTGCCGCCGCCCCCGGGACGGACGGTGGCGGCTACGGAACAAACCTGTAGCCCATGCCCGGCTCGGTGATCAGGTGCCGGGGGTTACCGGGCTCTGTCTCGAGCTTGCGCCTGAGCTGTGCCATATAGACGCGAAGGTAGTTTGCTTCCTTTGCGTAGGCGGGTCCCCACACCTCTGTGAGGAGTTGCTGCTGGGTAATGAGTTTGTCCGGATTCCTGAGCAGGATGTCCAGAATGTTCCACTCCGTGGGGGTCATACGAACGTCCTGGCCTGATTTGGTGACTTGTCTCTTGTCCAGATTTGCGGTGAACGAGCTGGTTGTCACCATGGTGACTTCTTCGCTGGAGTCGTTTCTGCGGCGCAGCAACGCCCGGAGTCGGGCCAGGAGTTCATCCAGCCCGAAGGGTTTGGTGATGTAGTCGTCAGCTCCAGCGTCCAAGGCCTCCACTTTGTCGCTGGACCCATGTCTGGCTGACAAGACCAGAATGGGTACGGTGCTCCATTCCCGCAGGGCAGAAATGACGGCTGTGCCATCCATATCCGGGAGCCCCAGGTCCAGGATCATCACCGAGACGGGCCGTTGAGCGGCTGAATGGAGTGCCGATTGCCCGTCGGTTGCCGTAACAACCGTGTACCCCTGGCCCTTCAACGTGATGGCGAGCGCCCGCACAATGTGGGGGTCATCGTCCACTACCAGGATGGTGTTCACTCGAGGCCTTTCGGGGCAGGCAGGGCAGGAATTCCAGGGGCTGTGAAGCGTTGCGGCGCATCAGGGGTTGGGCCGGTTGAAAGGGGCAGCCTGATCAGCATAGTCAGCCCGCCGCCAGGCGTTTCTTCCGCGGTGAGGGTCCCGCCCATGGCTTCAGTGAAGCCCTGTGCCACGGCGAGTCCTAAACCTACGCCGGTGGCTGCAGGAACGTCGTCGAGCCTTTGGAAGGGCTGAAACATTTTGAGCACATTGGCCGCGGGTACTCCTTGGCCGTGATCGATGATCCGGAGTTCGCTGGCTGGCCTGCCGGCCAAGGTGGTGGTGCTGAGACCACCGGCGGCACCCACTATCACAACGTCGGAGTCTGGGGCGTACTTCACCGCGTTTTCCACGATGTTGGCGATGACTCGTTCCAACATGCCGGCGTCGGCGTCCACCGCGGGCATGTTCGGTGGCAGGTCCACCCGGACCCTGCCGGGCGTGATGCCGTGCAGGGCAGCGGGAATGACGTCGTACCAGCGGAGGGGTTTGATGAGGGCGTTCACGGAGTCTGAGGTGATGCGGGACATGTCCAGCAGATTCCCGACCAGCCCGTCCAATCGGTCCGAGCATTCATCGATGGTGGCCAGCAGTTCCTCTTCTTCCTGTTCGGTGTACTTCACACCTGGTTGGCGGAGGCCTCCCACTGCGAGTTTGATGCCGGCCAGCGGAGTTCGCAGATCATGGGACACGGCTCGCAGGATGGATGTCCGCATGGTGTTGCTCTCGGCCAGGCGCATCATTTCACGTCGGGTGGCTGCGAGTTGTCGGCGCTCAAGCAGCGCCGCCAGGTGTGCCCCGAAGGCACCCAGGAGCCGGAGGTCACTGGCGGGCAGGACTCTGCCGGTGAGGACAAGCCGGGTGTTGCCGTCAACCTGCTCGATGTTCTCGGTATCGTCCGGGTCAGTCTCTGGGCTGCCCGCCGATGCCACCAGCTGCCACGAGGCGGACGAAGAACCGGATGTAGAGGAGGATGCGGAGGCGGATGCCGCAGCAATGTACAAAGCTGCGGTGCGGACCTGGAAAACGTCCAATGCCTGTTCCAAGAGACCTTGGACGGGGTCTTCCGCGGTGGACGCTCCGCGGGTGAGATCCCCGAGGGTGGCCGCTTCGGAACGGGCCCGTGCGGCTTCTTTCGATCGCCGGGCGGAGAGGTCCACCACCAGGGCCACAGCGGAGGAGACCCCGGCAAATACCATGAGGGCCAGAAGGTTTTGGGGGTCGCTGATAGTCAACGTGCCCAGCGGCGGGATGGAGAAGTAGTTCACCAGGAAGCTGCTCCAGAGTGCCCCCAACAGGGCGGGCCAAAGTCCACCGATCAGGGCGACGGCAACGGACCCTGTGAGCTGTACGAGCACCGCCGTGGCTATGTTGTGGGACGGTGCCACAGCCAGCAGTAGTTGCAGCAGCACCGGCACCACGAGGGCCATGGCGAATCCCACTACTACGCGCGCACGGCCAAGGTCGCGTTTCCGGGTGCGTTCTATGCCGCGGCCTCCCAGCGGGTGCGAAACCATGTGCACATCAATATCACCGGAGCCCTTGACCACCCGGCTTCCTACGCCACCCTTGAGAAAACCGGAGACGAGCTTGTGGCGTGAGACTCCCACCACAATCTGGGTGGCGTTCACACTGCGGGCGAAGTCAAGCAACGCTTTGGCGGGGTCCTCGCCGGACACTGTGTGGTAGCTTCCGCCGAGGTCCTTGATCAAGGTTCGCTGGGCTTCCAGATCGTGGGGGGATTCGGCAGCCACGCCATCGGCAGCGCGGACGTGGACGGCCAGAAGGTCGCCGCCGTTGACCCTCTTGAGGATCCGGGCTGCCCGTCTGATGAGCACTTCGCCCTCAGCGCCGCCGGTGAGGCCTATGACGATGCGTTCCCGGGCGGGCCAGCTCTCCTCGATGTGGTTCTCGGCCCGGTACCGCGTCAGTCCTTCATCCACCCGGTCTGCGAGCCAGAGCAACGCCAGCTCGCGCAATGCCGTCAGATTGCCCACCCGGAAGTAGTTGGACAGGGCGGCGTCGATCTTGTCGGATGCGTAGATCTTGCCGTCGCCGAGCCTTTGCCGGAGCAGTTCCGGTGAAATGTCCACCAGATGGATCTGGTCCGCGAGGCGCACCACCTCGTCGGGTACTGTTTCGGCCTGCTTTACTTCGGTTATCGCGCTGACAACGTCGCCCAAGGAAGCCAGGTGCTGCACGTTCACGGTGGACAGGACGTTGATGCCTGCCTCCAACAGCTCCTCTATGTCCTGCCAGCGTTTTTCGTTGCGGCTGCCGGGAATGTTGGTGTGGGCGTATTCATCCACGATCGCTGTGTGGGGGCGCCGGGCCAGGACCGCGTCCAAGTCCATTTCCTCAAACGCGCTGCCCCGGTACTCGATGACCTGCGGGGGCAGGGTTTCCAGTCCATGGGTGAGAGCCAGGGTGTCGGCGCGGCCGTGGTGCATGGCGAAAGCCACCACCACGTCCTCGCCCCTGCCCAGCAACCTGTGGGCTTCTTCGAGCATGGCGTAGGTTTTGCCGACACCCGGTGCGGCCCCCAGAAAAATCCTCAGTGTTGCCCGCGCCATGTCCTCATTCTTCCACTGTGAAAAGCTAACTAGTTCCGGCTTGCGGCCAGGTTGGCGATCTCCAGATTCAGCAACGTCACGTTGACTGATGGCTGGCTGAGGAAAGCCTCAAAGCCGCTGGTGGTTTGCTTGTTTATCAGCTCTTGGACGTCCTGTGGTTCCAACCCGTGGGCCCGGGCAACCCTCGGTACTTGGATGGTGGCGTAGTCCTTGGAGATGTGCGGGTCCAGTCCGGACCCGCTGGAGGTCACGGCATCGGCTGGGACCTCCTCAGGGCTGACGCCCTCGGACGCCGCAACTGCTGCGCGGTTAGTGGTTACGGTCTCCAGGAGCTTGGCATCGTTGGGTCCAAGGTTGCTGGCCGAGGAGGTTGCCGGGTCCCAACCCACTGCGGAGGGCCTGAGGTGAAACCACTGCGGGTCCTGCGTTCCAGCGTCATCCGCCGCGGCTTGAGCGATGAGCGCGGACGCCGCAGCCTGCCCGGAGGAGTCCTTCACGATGGACCCGTTGGCTTGGAACGGTGCGGCAAGCTGTCCTGCGCCGAAGACTGCGAGGGGGTAAAGCAACCCCAACACGATTGTTGCCAGCAGCAGGAACCTGATGGCCGTGCCCGCTTGGCGGAGGTATCCGGAAATGATGTTCATGAGTAGCTCCTAGCCGATGCCTGGGATCAGGGAGATGACCAGGTCTATGAGTTTGATGCCGAGGAACGGGGCTACCAGCCCGCCCAGTCCGTAGAGCAGCAGGTTCCTGCCCAATGCCTGGTTGGCGGAAACTGCCCGGTACTTCACGCCGCGCAGCGCCAAGGGAACCAGGGCGATGATGATGAGGGCGTTGAAGATCACCGCAGACAGAATGGCCGACGCCGGACTGGCCAACCCCATGATGTTCAGCAGCCCAAGGCCAGGAAAAGCGGCGGTAAACAGTGCCGGAACTATGGCGAAGTACTTGGCTACATCGTTGGCGACGGAGAACGTGGTCAGAGCCCCACGTGTAATGAGCAACTGTTTACCGATGCCCACGATGTTGATCAGCTTGGTGGGGTCCGAGTCGAGGTCCACCATGTTGGCGGCTTCCTTCGCGGCCGGTGTCCCTGAATTCATGGCCACCCCCACGTCCGCTGCCGCCAAGGCCGGGGCATCATTGGTGCCGTCACCTGTCATGGCCACCAAACGTCCTTCACCTTGTTCACGGCGGATGACGTCCAGTTTGTCCTCGGGCGTGGCTTCGGCCACGAAGTCGTCGACGCCGGCCTCGGCTGCTATCGCTTTGGCCGTCACCGGGTTGTCACCGGTGATCATCACCGTGCGGATACCCATTTTGCGCAGCTCGGCGAAACGGTCCTTCATCCCGGGCTTGACCACATCAGCCAGGTGCACGGTTCCCAAAACCCGGGCGCCGCCGTCGTGCGTGGTTTCGGCAACCAGCAGCGGCGTGCCACCTTGGGCGGAAATTTCCTGCACGCGCCGCTGGACTTCCGCTGGAAGACGGCCGCCGGCGTCGGTGACGAAGTTCCCGACGGCGGACGCCGCACCTTTGCGGATGAGGCGCCCGTCCAGATCCAAACCGCTCATGCGGGTGCTGGCCGTGAACTCCACTATGGCGATGTCGGAGTAGGCGTTGCGGAGACCGGCAAGGTCGGGGCCGTCTGTGCCTTTGGCGTCGGCGAGCTCCACAATGGAACGGCCTTCCGGTGTTTCGTCCGCGAGGCTGGACAGCCGGGCAGCGCTGATGAGTTTGTTCAGCTCGACGTCGTTGGCCGGGAAGAAATTGACGGCCCGGCGGTTGCCGTACGTGATGGTTCCCGTCTTATCCAATAACAGGGTGGTGATGTCGCCGGCTGTTTCCACCGCCCGTCCCGAGGTGGCCAGGACGTTGTGCTGCACCAGCCGATCCATGCCAGCTATGCCGATTGCCGGGACCAAAGCGCCGATGGTGGTGGGAATCAGGCAGACCAGCAGCGCCACCAGGACGATCGGCGAGGGCGTCGCATCCGCCAGGGACGCGAAAGGCGCCAGGGCCATGGTGACCACCAGGAACACGATGCTCAGCGAAACGAGGAGGACGTGCAGGGCGATCTCGTTGGGGGTCTTTTGCCGGACGGCACCCTCCACCAGTTTGATCATCCTGTCGATGAAGGTTGCCCCGGGTTCAGCTGTAATGCGCACCACGATCCTGTCAGAGAGGACCTTGGTGCCGCCGGTCACGGACGATCGGTCTCCGCCGGATTCCCTGATCACGGGCGCAGATTCGCCGGTGATGGTGGACTCGTCCACACTGGCCAGGCCCTCGATGATCTCTCCGTCGGAAGGGATCACATCCCCGGCCTCACAGATAACCACGTCGTTCAGTTTCAGATCTGTGCCGGGAACGTCTTTAGTGGTTCCGTCGTCCAACCGGAGCCGGGCCATGACGCCTTGGCGGCTCGCGCGGAGGCTGTCCGCCTGCGCCTTCCCTCGTCCTTCGGCGATGGCCTCGGAAAGGGTGCCGAACAGCACCGTGAGCCACAGCCATACCGTCACCGCGATGCCAAAAACGTCCGGCTTCAGGAAGCAGATGGCCGTGCAGGCCGCAGCACCCACCAGCACCACGAACATCACGGGGGAATGGATCATTTGCCGCGGATCCAACTTTTTGAATGCCACAGGAAGCGCTGCCAGAAGCGTTGAGGCATTGAGTTTGGCTGGCGCCTTGCTGTGGTGGCCGGGCTCACCCGTGGCGGGAGTGCCGCTGGTGGTGAGGGCTGATGGGGTCTCCGCGGCCGGGGCCGTCCTGGAGCTGGTCATTTGATAAGTCCTTCTGCGAGGGGGCCCAGTGCCAGGGCGGGGAAGTAGCTCAGAGCGGTCAGGATCACGGTCACGCCCAGCAGCAACGAGCCGAAGAGCGGTCCATGGGTTGGGACCGTTCCGGATGAGGCTGGGATTTTTCTTTGCCGCGCCAGCGAGCCGGCTAATCCAAGGACCAACGCGATGGGCAGGAACCGGCCCAGCAGCATGGCCAAACCCAACATGGTGGAGAGGTAGGGGCCGGAGCTGGTGATGCCACCAAAGGCTGAGCCGTTGTTGTTGGCACCGGAGGTGAACGCGTAGAGCAGTTCGCTGAATTGATGCGGTCCAGATGCCGGAGCGTTTACCATCACCTCCGGGAGGAGGGCTGAGATTCCGGCGAGCACCAGCACCAACGTGGGGGTGACCAGGATGTAGAGGGCCGCAATTTTCATTTCGCGTGGGCCAATCTTCTTCCCCAGGAATTCCGGGGTGCGCCCCACCATCAGCCCGGCAATGAACACCGCAATGATGGCCAGGACCAGCATTCCGTAGAGTCCGGATCCGGTTCCGCCCGGAGCTACTTCGCCGAGCATCATGTTCAGCATCGCGATGCCGCCGGCCAAGGGAGGCAGGGAATCGTGGGCGACGTTGACGGCACCGGTGGACGTCAGTGTTGTGGAAGCGGCGAAGATGGAGCTCGCTGCCGGCCCCAGCCGTTGTTCGAACCCTTCTCCCAAGCCTCCGGCTGCTGCCGTTGCGCTTCCCTGTCCGGAAGACACTGCCCAAGCCATCAGCGCAGTGGACGTCAGCCACAGCGCTCCCATCACTGCAGCCACCGTGTAGCCCTGGCGTTGGTCACCCACCATCCGCCCGTACATGTAGGGCAGGGCCGAGGGGATCAGGAGGATGAGGAACACTTGGAACAAACTGGTGAAGACGCTCGGGTTTTCGAATGGGTGGGCAGAGTTGGCGTTGAAGTATCCGCCACCATTGGTCCCCAGGACCTTGATCGCCTCCTGCGAGGCGACCGGACCGCCGGGAATCACCTGACTGGCACCGGTTGCCGTGTTGGTCACCTCTGTGGACCAGAAGTTCTGCACGACGCCGCCAATCACCAAGGCGATTGCCGCCACCGTGGCGATGGGCAACAGGATACGGAACGAGGCACGGGCGAGGTCCACCCAGAAGTTGCCCAAACGATCAGTCGTGGTCCGCACCATGCCCCTGATCAGGGCCACCACCACCACGATTCCGACGGCGGCGGACAGGAAGTTCTGCACGGCCAGCAGGCACATCTGGACGAAGATGCCCACAGTGGCCTCAGGTGCATATGTTTGCCAGTTGGTGTTGGTGACAAAGGAGATGGCCGTGTTCATGGCTACCCACGGGTCCACGCCGGGTAGGGAATTGCTGCCGGGCAATATGGCCTGCAGGCGCTGAAGAGCGAAGATCACCAGGATGGATATCAGGGAGAAGAGCAGAACGCTGCGCAGATATACAGACCAGCTCTGTTCAGTCCCGGAATCCACCCCCGCCAGGCGGTAGAGGGCCCTTTCGGCTTTGGCGTGTTTGGTACTTGAGAAGACCCGCGCCATATACAAACCCAAAGGCTTGTGCAGCAGGGCCAGGACAAGCACCAGCACGGCTATCTGGGTGATGAAGGATGCAGTACTGAAGACCACCTGCCGTCACCACTTTTCCGGGTTGAGCAGCACTGCAAGCAGGTACCCCGCAACAGCCAAGCCAAGGACGAACAAGCCCACCCACATGATGGCATCCACGTTCATTGCCCGCTCACCGGGCCGTCGCCGTCAACCATCTTGCCCAAAAGGTGGGCCACCCACATCACGATTCCCATGCTCACCACAAGAATCACCACAACAGCCACGTCGGCCACTGGAACGTCCTTTCATCAGAGCCCCTTTGCGGGGCTGATGCCAGTCAACTCCTGCAAAAGTGGCGAAAAGGCGTTCCTTACGAATCCTTAATGCGGACGCTGCGAATCTTGACGCGCTCTTAACGGCACCGTGGTCTTTTCAGAGCCACACGGGGCTTCCAACCGCGAAAACACGCGGGAAATGGGGCGAGGCAGCAAGTAGCCAGCTCTCGGATCAGGCTGAAAGACGAGTACCGACTACTCGTGCCCAGGCAGCGCCCAAGGGTCTTTACTAATCACAGCGGCTCACGAACCACCACCAATAAACCCCCAATAGTTGGCGGTTGTACGAACCGCGGGCCGGGGCCGGACAAGGTACCCAAATACAGTTGTCCGGCCCCGCGGTCTAACCGCCGAGCCCTTAGAGGTGGTGGCTCAAAACGGACACGACGTCCCGGCAGTAGTCATCGATCCGCCGGGCCACGTCACGGTGAACGGATTCGTCGGCGTTGATGGGGTCCGGAATGTCGTCCGTGGACGTCAACTCAGCTGTTGAGCGGAGTGCGGCCGTGCGCCGTACAAGCTCAGCCACCGGACTGTCCGTTGCTGTTCCGGTGACGGCAGCCCAGCTGGTTGCTGCGGTCACTGCTGCCGCCTCAACCACAGGGAGGCGCTGACCCGCCCGGGCGAATTCGGCCATGGTGAAGGTCCGTTGGGCGGCACCGGGAAACTTCTTGACCAGTTCGTCCCGCTGCTTCAACGTCATGGTCAACACCAGCTGGGCTGAGTCCACTGCTTCTTGGGTTATCTGCTTGCCGTGGGAACCCGTGGGGTCGCCGCCCAGTTCCCGGGACAGCGTTGCCGGCAGTGGCTCCATGGGGGCGTTGACTGCAGCGTGCAGGCCTGCGCTGGCAACCGTAAAACCGGCCACCTCGGACTGTTGCAAACGGTGCCGGATGATTTGTTCCGCCAGCGGGGACCGGCAAATGTTGCCGGTGCACACGGTCAGAATAGACGACGACGGCGGCTGCTCGTCTCGGTGGCTCTGCGACGTCACAGCGCGTGGGTGCGTTCGCGACGGCGGCCGCGGCGTTGCTCGCCCAGCGGCTCCAATGCCGTGGCCTCCACCGGCCTGGATTCGTCGACTGGAACGTGGGTTGCGCGTGCGCTTTCCTCGCCCGAGTCTTTCCGGTTGTAGTACGTGTAGTACTGGTAGCCGTAATCCTCGCCCTTGGTGGACTTGCGGGACACCCCATTGATGATCAGGCCCAGCGGGCGGCCCCGGACGCGTTCCAGGTTCTGCAAGGCCCGCTTCAGCTGGTCGTACGTGGTTTTGCCGGCGCGGCTGACCACCAGCGCGCCGTCTGTGCGTGCCGTCAAAATGGCGGCATCCGTCACAGGAAGCAGCGGAGGCGCGTCCACCAGCACGATTGCATGCTTGGCGATGTCTTCCAGCATGGAATGCATGGCGTTGGATCCCAAGAGCTCGCTGGGGTTCGGAGGTACCGAGCCGGCACCCAAGACAAACAAATCACCACTCTCACCCCACGGCTGGAGGACATCGTTGAGGGTGGCCCTGCCAATAAGGACGTCTGTGAGGCCCACGTTGGTCAGCAAACCGAACGTCTTGGCCACGGTGGGCCTGCGGAGATCCCCATCCACCACAACAACCCTTTGCCCGGACGCCGCAATGGTCTGGGCCAGGTTGGCCACCACCGTGGTCTTGCCTTCGCCGGGGAGCGCGGAAGTGACCACAATGATGCGGGGAGGGGCATCCACGTCCATGAACTGGAGGTTGGTCCTGAGCTCACGGATGGCTTCCGCTACGGCGTAGTCCTGGTGGTTCTTGTTCTCAAGATCATTACCGCCACGCGAAAGCACCAGGCGATTGACGCCGTCGAAGTTGGTGTGGAATGGCACGGTGCCGATCACGGCCACGCCGGTCTCGGACTCGAGCTGGGCTGCGGAGCGGACGCGGCGGTCGAAGATGTTGCGGAGCAGTGCGTAGCCGATCGCAACCAACAAGCCGGCCACGACGCCGATCATCAGAGCAAGCCTGGTGTTGGGGGACGTCGGGGACGTCGGCAGCTGGGCCGCGTCGAGGGAAACGAAGCTGACAATCGACGTCTCGCCTGCTTTGGCACCCCCTCGTTCGAGCTGGTCCACCTGTTGGCCTACTGCCCGCACCCATGCTTCGGCCAGGTCCCGCGCGGACTCCGGGGTGCTGGCCTGCGCGGTGAATTTCAAGGTGGCGGTGTCCTGCGGGTTCTGCGCGGATATCCGAGAGATCAATTGCTCGGGGGTGGTGCCCTGGAGCTTAAGGTCATCAATGACGGTCTCAGCCACAGAACGCGATTTCGCTACATCAAGGTAGGACTTGGCCCGGGACTTGGAGTAGCTTTCGCCGGCCATGGCCGTACCCAGGTCCTTGTTGACACCCACGGAGATGATGCCGGAGGCATCGGCGCTGTAAACCTTGGTTTGCGTCAGCGTCCAGCCGAAGGCAGCTATGCCGCCCACCAGGGTTATGGCGATGACCGAAACCCAATGTGCGCGGAGGACTTTCCAATAGTCCGTAAGCTCCATGAAATTGTCCCCCTGCTGCTGTGTTGCGTCGACACAAAAGAACGCAGCTGTTGCACTGCGTCCTTATTATCGTAACGTGCTGTTCTAAAGGGGCTACCCACCGTGAGGTGGGATGGGGGGAAATATGACAATGCAGGACACTGACCATCTCAGGTCGATCCAAGAGAATTCGTCAAGCGTTTCGGCCTTGGTGGAGGAACAAACAGACTGCCTAATTGGTGCGGTTTCATTGAGCAGGCTTGCCGGTGAGTTGGCGGTTTTAGACGCCGTGGGTCCACAGGAGAGCGTGGACATTTATTTTGTGAACTCAGGGTTTCTTCGTGATCCGTCCGGTGCGCTGGTTCCGGCCGCAGAATCTGTGGTGGTGGTCCCTGGCGGGCAAGGCCTGCCCATGCCTTTCGTCGGAGAAGGTACTGCCCTCCGAATCCGCATCCAGAGGGCTACAGCAGAGACATTTGTTCCCCATGCTCTGGACAGCCTGACGGTGAGCCTGATTCCCTCCCGGTTGGATTCTGCAGCGGTTGCTTTTGTGGCTGCCATCATGGGTCAGCCTGCCCGTGAAGGTTCCGCGATCGAGTCCTATGCCACTGAGCAGATTCTTCTGGAGCTGACCGGGAGCCTCCTGCTGGATCACTGCGGGATCTCATGGAATTCCAACACCCTGACCTCCGTTTTGCGGGATGAGGCAATGGCAGTGATTGCCCAGCGTTGCGCTGACAGGGAGCTGAATCCTGAGGCTGTAGCCAGGGCCGTGAAGTCTTCCTTGCGACGGGTCCAGGCGGCCTTCGCTGAGGTGGGAAACTCCATCGCCGCTGAAATTCGCAGGCAGCGCGGGCGACTCGCCAAAAACCTCCTTACGGATGCCCGTTACGACGTTCTGAGCGTGCAACAGATCGCGGAGCAGACAGGATTTGGGACAACCGCGGCGCTCCGCAGGGCCTTGGATGAGTTGTATGGATGTGGTCCCAAGGACCTCCGTGAGCAACGCGCCAAGTAATGGATGTTGCGCAGTTCTGCTGGTAAGCGGTCAAATCGTGCAGACCTTGAATCATTCAGCGACAAACTCGGCGTTCTGGGCCTGATCTGGACTTTTGCCCCAAAATGCATGGGTAGTGTCTATCCGTGATGGGGGAACTCGGCATGTGCTGGATTCCAACCGATGGCATTCAACCCGAGTCGAAAGAAGAACATGAGCGACGAAATTAACGTTTCCAGGCCGCACTCCCGCCGCGCGGTAGTCAAGGGTGCCGCATGGTCCGTGCCCGTGATTGCGGCCGCTGTAGCTGCACCGGCAGCTGTTGCCTCAGTCAACACCTTGGGCCTCGCCTTCACGGCTTCGCAGACGGCGCTCCTTTCCCTGAACCTCCTTGACGGGGGTGGCGTCCTTACTGCACAGGCGCTGGTCACGGTGCCCACCACGGTGACTCTCACCAACGGTCCTGGCGCCGTCTCCGAGAACGCAACGGTGACTGTGTCCGTTGCCCGTCCCGCTGGTATCAATATTCCTGTTGGGCGTGCGCGCGGCTTCGGTGTGTACTCCTTCAACGGAGTACCCACAACGTCTGGTGAGCGCACGGCGATCTACCAGAGCGCCCCGATCATCGGCCAGTATGGCTTCCCGGCCACGACATGGACCGGCACCAACGTCCCTGTCTCCGTTGCAAGCAACGGCAGCCTGAATCTGCCGATCGTTTTCGGTCTTGCCGGTACAAGCACCGGTGTGACAATCAGCGCATTGTCCAGCTTCCCTGTGACTATTACGGTGGTTATCGGAGGCCGCACCCTGACGGCTAACACCAGCATTTCGGTACCCGTAGGTGCAGGCATTCTTTAGTTTTTACTGTTCAGTATTCAGCGGAAGCGCGTTGGTCCTTGTGGTCGGCGCGTTTTCGCATGTCTGGATTCCTGAATTAGTGTTTGATACGGACTGGCAGCAGGGTGCCCTTTTCGGCATGGCGTCCATCTGAACAAAGGTAGGAACATGCGGACGAATGACATCCTGGTGAATGCACTAGGTGGGCTGGTGCGCGTCCGTTTTGACTATTCTGATCATGGATATGACCCTGATGTATTCAGAAGACTGACCAGTCCTTGGAGCGATGCAGTTGTTCCACGGGCCGGGGTTGGAATTTCCGCTGAAGAATCCGCAATTGACGTCTTGTGGCCCTTTCCGGACAGCAGCGGCCTTCCCGGATCCGTGGCTGAACTGTCCACCCACACTACGCTGGCTGCAATAGAGGCACAGCGTGGACGGCTGCTGATGCTTCACGCCGCCGGAGTTTCTCATCACGACGGGCAGGTACTGGTACTGATTGGGCCGTCCGGACGCGGGAAAACCACGCTGGCGCAGACCCTGGGCGCCGGGCTTGGCTATGTCACCGATGAAACGGTGGGTATCGATGCCAACGGCGCCATCCACCCGTACCGGAAGCCCCTCTCCGTTATTCGTGCAGGGGAGGCCTACAAGGAGCAAATTGCTCCCTCCGCGCTGGGACTGAGGAAACTCCCGGAGGGACCACTGCATTTGGGGGCCTTGGTGCTGGTATCCCGCACAGAGAACCATCCCGGGGAGCCCCGGATAACTGCCGTGGGCCTGTGTGCTGCCCTTGCCGCTTTGGTCCCGGAGGTCAGTTATCTTCCTGACATGGACCAGCCCTTGCAGACCCTGGCCAGGCATGTCGATCGCTGCGGCGCCATCAAGGAAGTCATTTACGGTGAGGCCTCAGACCTTGTGCCGTTGGTCGAGACTTTGTTCAGCCGGGAAGAACCCGAAGCTTGGGAGCCTGTCCTGCCTCTGGAATCCGGTTCCGGCACCGAGTGCGCCTTGTCAGGTACGCGCTACGTTCCGGCACCCGTTCTCGATGCCGTGGAAGCCGCTGGCCAGACAGCGATCCTTGACGCCAGCCGGATGGTAACGGTCATTGATGGGGTGGCTCCCTTAGTGTGGCGGGGTCTGTGTTACGGCCTCGACTTCTCAGCGCTAACCAGTCAAGTGGAGGCCCGGTTCGGCGCTCCACCCCACCAAGAACTGGATCATGCCGTCGTGGAGGTTCTGGAAGCGCTGGCGGAAGCCGGCCTGGCGCGCCGCGTACCCGCTGCCCAGCATTGACGCCCATGGCAACGAATGAGTCCGTACGGCGCCGGCGCCTCCTGCGATCGCCATGGGTCCACGCACTCATGGCCTTGGTTCTTGTTGCCTTGATCCAGGGTTTTCTGGTGAAGGTCTATCAGGTTCCCTCCGGTTCCATGGAGCAGACGCTGAACGTTGGGGACCGTGTGCTGGTCAATCGCGTTGGATACGCTCTGGGAACACCCCAACACGGGGACGTGGTCGTGTTCCGCAAACCAGCCACGTGGGGGAAGGCGCCGGAACGCGGCTTTTTCAGGACCGCCGTCGGATGGTTTGGCGAGGTGACCGGAATTGGACCCGGCAATACCGAATATCTGGTCAAACGGGTCATCGGGCTGCCCGGAGACACCGTGGAATGTTGTGGCATGAACGGGAAGGTTTCGGTTAACGGTGCGGCCTTGGACGAGCCTTACATCTTTCAGGATCTGCCGTTTACGGCCGGCTCACTTGATTGCACGACGGCGGTCAAGTCACCTCGCTGCTTCCTCCCGATGCACCTTGGCGCAGACGAGTACCTGTTCATGGGTGATCACAGATCCAATTCAGAGGACTCCGTGGCAGGGTGCCGGGTCCCTGCGGCCACAGCGGATTGCCTTAGAACGGTTTCGGCGTCGGACTTAGTGGGGAAGGTTGACTGGTTTATCTATCCATTCAACAAGTGGGGGAGCAACGCAAACCTGTCCGGTGTGTCCTAGGCCGGGTTTGGTTCCAGGACCTGTTGGGCTTTGGACACGGAACGGTATTTTGCGTAGAGCAGCAGCCCCGTCAGTGTTTCCACCACAGCGAGGCCCAGGAAAAGTACAGCAAGTGAGTCGCTGAGGGTCAGGAGCGCCACGCTGACGGCCAGGTACAGCAGGGATGAAGCAACCCGGATCCAGAAGACCTGTCCAACCAACCCGGCCCGGCGCAGGTAGGTGAAGGGCAGCGTGCTGGGGATGGTGATGAGTTTCCAGAGGCATGCCAGGGACAGCGCGCCCAGGGTGACCACGTTCCAGGCAGGTCCGAAGAGCGCGGTGAACACGCCCAAGGTTTGAAGGAGCAGAATCGCGGCGATGGCCAGGACGCTCAGGCCGGACATTCCCAGAACCAGATTCTTGGAATGGGCACCCAAGAGCCTGGTCCGCATGTACCCAAGAATGGGTTGGAGGGCTCCCAGGACTGTGATGGTCGCCTTGAGGGCCACAGCCTCGTCATTGCGCTGAAGCAGGTAAACCGTGGCCACAATCCCCAGCGGGACCAACGCCACCATGGTTGTCTCGAGGGTGATCCAGGCAGTAGGGGCCAGTCGCGGACGGCCGGAAGCCTTGTAGGGAGCCTTGACGGCACGGACCAGGATGGCCGCGATCATGGCCAGCCCCAGGACAGAGACCGCCCAGGGTGACTTCTGGCCAGCCAGCACCAGTGCACCGCCTGCACCCAGTACCAGCGCGGAAGCAGTGAGCGCCTCCATCTTCCATCCAGCCGTGAAGGCTGCGTGCATCCGGCCTATTTGCAGCGCCAGCATTGCGCAGGGCAATCCCACGGCCATGGCCGCGACAGAGCCGGGGAAGATGACCATCCCCAGAGTGCCTGCCACGCCCAAAGCCGTTGCCCATACGGGGATATAGGTCTTCTCCATCAACGACGTATCGGCCATGCGTGGTTCCAGCAGACCAGCTGCCAGGACTCCGGCAATGAAGGAACCGATGCTGAGGAACAGTGCTATGTGGGCTTGGTCGTCGAGAGCGAAGAGGCGGGCAGCAACGCCCTGGACGGCGGCCGGCACAATGGCTGTCACAGCTCCAGAGGCAACCATGACGAGTGACTGAAAAGCACCACGGCCGGTGGCGGTATCAGTGGTCATACGCTCACAGTCCGGGCTGCGGACTTGAGGCTGTCGCTCAGGGACTCGAGGGTAGCGTGACTGTTTGCTACGGCCCGGTTGATCGCAGCGTCGTAGTCAGCGCGGGCATTCTCATCCTGCAGAAGCCGTGTGAGCTGGCTGCTCACGGCGTGCGGGTCGAAGGAAAATGCGTTGTGAACGAACTCCCGTAGCCCCAGATCCTCAAAGGCCGCAAAGCCTTTGCGCTCGTAGGACAGATGAATCACGTAGTGGCCTGCCTGGAGAGCCATGAGGGCTGCGTGGAGCCGCACGGCAACCACAACGCGTTTGGCCGTGGCGTTGTTGAGGAAATCGTGACGCCTAAGGATTTTCTGAGGGTGCAGGCTTTGCATGGGGGACAGGTCTTGGTTTCCACCCGTCTGGCTTTGCACGTAGCCGTCAAAGGAACCAATCAGTGACGCCAGCTCAGTGATGGGTTCAGGCAGGCCACCACGGAGATTGCGTACGGAGTACACCGGTGTGGCCTCTACGGGGTGGGTGGTACGCGATTGCACGCGCAGTACGGCCATGTCCGGAGATCTCTCCACAACAGAGGGCAACCCGAGTTCATCAACGGTGCGGTCATCCCTCGCCCAGACCTTGCTCAGCTTGCCCAGATGTTTCCGGAACCACGGGGCGCTTCGAAGCCGCAAAGGGCCAATGCTTTGCGGCAGGTAGACCACCTTTGACCCGTGACGGCTGGCGGCCCGCAGCTGAACGCCGTGGACAAGCAATGCTTTGGCGAGCTCCACGCAATTGCCTCCGCGCAGGTAGCCTCCGCCAACCCCAACAACCAAGTCAAAGGTTTTCAGGTCCTTCAGGGTGCGGAGGTATTCGCGATTGTAGCCACGCAGCGTGGGCTTGCTGCCGCGCAGCGTTACTCCCGGAAGGTTGAAGCTGTCGGGATCCGAGGCCAAGACGGTGAGTTGGACATCCTCTGCAGGAAACGCCTCCGTGATGAGTTCGATCGCCTCAGTCACCAGCATGCCATCGCCAATATTGTTGGCACTGTACGCGTGCAGGATTAGTACTCTCATCGCTGAAGAACCCTTTCATACACAGCGGTGTGCGCCTCCACGCTGCTGTTCCAACTAAAACGTTGTGCCCAGGCCGGCCCCGCTGCCCGGACGCTCTCCAATGCCACCGGATCGGTAAGTGCGCCGGCAATGCCCTGTGCCAGTGAGCCGGCGTCGGTCCCTTCGAAAATCAAGGAGGGTCCCGCAACCTCCTTGAGGGAACCCCTGTCTGAACAAATAACCGGCGTGCCGGCAGCCAGAGCCTCGAGGACCGGGAAACCAAATCCTTCATACAGGCTGGGGAAGGCGAAAAGTTCAGCGTGCTGCATCAGGGCCACCCTTTCGTCGTCATCCACAAACCCAAGGTTCAGGACATCCGAGGCGTTGATTGCCGCCATTGACTCGTCGGCGTTCCAAGCAGGCTTGCCGGCTATCACCAGCTTGACACCGAGTTCCTTCAGAGGAGGCATGGAGAAAGCACGGACCAGTTCAATGATGTTCTTCCTCGGCTCAATATTGCCCAGGTAAAGCACAAAGGGAGTGGACAGCAAGTGCTGAAGCCGGTTGCTCAGGGGACGCTGCTTGGCGAAGTGCTCAGTATCAATACCGTGGGGAATGGTGGTGATGCGTGCGGGGTCCACTCCAAACACGTGAGACACATCGTCAGCGCTGGAATCTGAAACGGTGATGACCGCATCAGTGGACTGGATGGCGCGTTGCACCCTTGTGCGCCAGATTTTCTCCTGACGCGGTGAGCGGGCGGTGGTGATCCAGCGGCTGGCCACGCCATGGACGGTCACCACGGAGGGTGCACGGGTGGGTAACAACGGACCTGTGTCCGCGCTGTAGTGAATCACGAAACCCGGCGATGGCGGCAACGTTAGTCCCTGCCACGTTTCACCCAAGGCCGTCAGCGCGGCACGTCGCGTGGAGGCGAGCTCAGTGATTTCCACACCGCGCACTTTAAGCCCTTTGGCAATTTCCCTCGCGTAAGTGGTGTTGCCGCCTACGTGCCGAGAAAGGATCCTGGAGGGGAATGCTACTCGCTGAAGCTGGTTCACAGGTCGCTGCCTTTCAGGGCATAGAGGTCACGAAGCGCGGTCTGCAGGGTTTGGCTGTTCATCCGGTCAAGGAGTTCCTGATTGGCTGCCTGCGCCCGGGCATGTGCTTGAGGGTCGCGAAGAATCGTGCGGACAAGTTCAGCCACTCCGTCGGGATCCGGGGCCTGCATCAACCCGGACCCTTCGAAAGCCGGAATGGCCCTTGCTGCCACCGGGATGCCTTGTGCTGCGGCGTCCAGGACGCTCAGGGGAAAACCTTCATAGGCTGCGCTGTGGACGTAAACCGAACACGCAGCCAGCGCCGTCGCCACCTCGGCGGGCGGAAGCCACCCGGTGACCTCTATGCCGCCTTTTTCCAATTGCCCGCGCAGTGTGGGGTCTCCATCACCAATCCATTGAAAGCGCGCTCCGGGTATTTCACGGCGTACGGCGGAGGAGACAAGCTGGAAGAACGCAGGGTCCTTCTGCCGGCTGATGCGTCCCACCATGGTGATGACAGGGGATTCAACGTCCGCGGTGCTTGTTCCGGGGGTGTCCGTCCGGGGAATGCTTGGCAGATTGGGAATTCGAACGCAAGTGGCCTCAGGTTTGAGTTCACGGACAAGTCGCGTCTCGTGCGATGTCAGCGTTCCAAACTTCCACGTCCGGCGGGCCAGGAACTTTTCCACCCGCTGGTACAACAACCGCTGTAATGCAGGCGTGTGGGGATCGTCATGCTTAAAGCAGTGCGGCTCGTAGACAACCGGTGAACCCAAGCGCTTGGCGCGCGTGTAGACCCCCGAAAAACTCGAATGGGCGTGAACCACGCTGGGGGAAACAATGCCCACCGTGGTTTTCACTGCAGCAATTCGCCCCAGCAGCCCTTGGCCAAGATCATGGTGGGTAATACCCAAGCCGTTCCAGACCGGTGCAGGACTGCCATTTATGAACGGTGAGAGAACAGCGTGGTGAAATTCCGGAGGGCTGTTCTCGATATAGCCGCGAACCGCTTTCGGCACCCCGCCGTCGATGCGGTCAACTACGTGAAGTATCTTCCCAGACGCACCTCGAATGACCATCGTGCTCCCCCAAATAATTAGCAAGTGAGACGCAGTCCCGTGCCAACTGCGGCCCCCGCTGCATGCGAATACACGGAAGTTTTGGTTGGGGGAGCGTTGCGATTCAAGTCCAGGTTCAAGGGTACCGGATCCGCGCTATATTTCAGATTACTGCGAAGAGCCTACGGTCAGCCTGCTGTTCAATTCTGAGTTTCGAATTGCGGTAGATTTAACTGGTAATTGCCGGCCCGCGTGCGTGGGAATCATCAGTTGATCCGCGCCCGTTGCCCAGGCGTCCAAGGGGAGGACCGCGAATGACGAGGTGGGTAGCCATTGCCTACGGGGCTTTGGACCTCCAGGGATGGCATGAAAACCACGCCGGCGTTGAGGTAATGCTGTTGGGCGCAGTGCCTTCGGAACCAATAGGGCTGATCGGTGCTCCGGCTTCTCTCTGGCGGCGATTGATGGCAGGTCCGGTGACAGATACTGTGCTGACTTCCGAAGAGCGGGTGCTGGTTCGGGAGTTTGCATCGGCGGGGATTGCCTCAGATGACGAAGGACATCCGGCCCGGGTCAGGCGTCTGGAGAAGCCTTGGCTCAGTTCGCCCCTGCACGAAATGGTCTATGCCCTGGTGGCCAGTGTTGCCCGGGACATCCACGTTGGGGTGGTGGCCATCAAAGGGCCAACCCTCCACCGCCAAGGCCTGCGGGACAGGGAGCATTCCGGGGATGTGGATATCTGGGTGCACCCGGACCATGTGGAGGTTATCTGCAAGGCCCTTGAGCAGTGGGGCTGGAACGGCCAGGCTGATCAGTGGTCTGGGCTTTCCTTCAACCACTCCACGGCTTTGGAACCTGGAGAGTGGGGTTGCGAGATTGACGTCCACCGCCACATTCCTGGCTGCTCCGAGAGCGACGACGCTGTGTTCGCCTCACTCATGCGGAGCACTACCAGCACGTCATTTGCGGGCGTCACCGTACTGACACCGGACGTACCGGCCCATGCAGTCCTGCTTGCACTGCACGAATTGCGGCCGGAAGCCCGGCATGGGAAGCCGCCCGCCCAGCCGGAGGAGGTTGCTGAGAAGCTCAAGGTTGGTGGCCCGGACTCTTTCAACTTCGCCCGGGAGATCAAGGCATTGGCCGTGTTGGAACCCTCCCTCCGTCTGGCCTATCCGCACCGTTCGTTCGTGGTTGATCACAAGATTCCTTTGAACTGGAAATGGCGCGAAAGCAAGGGGTGGTGGCGTGCCTACTGGATGATCTTTACCTCACTTACGCCCAGCGATCGCCGGCTCTTTGTGCAGCGGGCGATCTGGCCGCAGCGGGAAGTTCTGGCAGCGTCGGATGCCCGGGCCGGGAGATCCGCCGTGGGGCTCGCCGGGGCGCGGCTGCGAAGATTGCGCAAACTCCTGCGGTGGTAATGGATTCCTGGAATCATGCACGGCCGCAGGACAAAAGAAGCTTGGTAATGGGGGCACGCAAGTGAGGAACTTGAATATGGGGATCAGCAGCACCGGAGTGCTCGATTCAGTACCGGACGTCACAGAAAAAGTTGCTGAGGAAACCTGGCCATCAATCGACGGCCGGGCGGCCAAGGCCTCCGTCCGGCAACTGGTTTTCACGGGTCCTTGGTTTCAGCGCTTCATGTTGTTAAGCGTCGTGTTCATGCCCTTCCAGTACGCGCTGACCCTCTCAGTGGGTTTCCCTCTCAAGATCAGCGAGATATTGGCGGTCCTGGGCATCGGAACTTATGTGCTTGGGCGGCGGTCCAAACCCCGTCGAATGGATGTTGCCGCGGGCGCCGCCCTCTTCCTGGCGGTGGCTACCGTTCTGTCGGCAATCGTCAATCTCACTCCAACCGAATCCGGGCTGAGGGCGGTTGGATATGAGCGCGGCTTCCAGACTGACCTGCTCCTGTATAGCGGTTACGCCTTCCTCGCCCTGTCTTTCTGGGCCGTTTTGCGTAGGGTTGAACGCCACAAGATTGTGCGCGCAACTGTGCTTTCCATATGGCTTTGCGGCGTCGCTGTTCTCCTTCAATGGGCCTCTTCCATCACCGGAAATACGTTCATTATCGGCCTTTTGGGGTTCCGCACTTTGGGAGTGGATGGGACCGTTGAGACATTGCGTTCCGGTCCTTTTCTGGAAGGCCAGCACTTGGGGTTCTTTGCAGGTGCGGCAATCCTTGTTGCTTTGTACAACCGGAGCTATCCCGCTGCTGTGATAGCCGCCCTCTGCATCCTCTTTTCACAGTCAACCACTGCTTATGCCGGTATTGCTGCAGGTGTTGCACTCATTGTGGTTCTGAAGTTCTCCAAGGTGGTTGTACCTCTGATTGTTGCTGCATTGGTCGGGGTACTGGTGCTTCTTTTCTCCGACTCACTCAGAAATACACTCGGCAGGCAACTGGCCAAGATAGGCTTCACGGAATTCGCGCCCGACTATCAGTTTGCAACATCGTCCCTCAACCAGCGCGGCGTCAAGACGGAAATATCTTTCGACATGAGTAGGGACAACCCTCTTTTTGGGGTTGGTCCAGGGCGGTATGGTGCCTTTTTCGACCAGTACGTTAATGGTCGCCAACTGCCCTGGATCTACTCAACGGATCAAACCCGGCCGATTGCCGAGAATGCCTATGCGCATGTTGCAGCCGAGTTGGGCTACTGTGCCTTGATCGCCTTCTGCTTGCTGATTCTCTGTTTGATCTGGCGCAACCGGAGGACCTCGCCCGTCTTGGTGATGGTCGCCATTTTTGTGGCTCTTGGTGTGGCCACCCAATCGTCATGGACGTTTCTGCCCATCTGGTCGGTGTTTGGCCTGCTCGCCGCAGATGACAGGGAGAAGGAACCTGAACCAGGTTCTCCAGCGGCCCCCGCCCTTGGCTAGTAGGCCCCGTCTTTGGCAACAACGGCTTTGGCAGTCCTGAACAAGATGACAATGTCTTGGGCGAGTGACCAGTTCTCCACGTAGTAGAGGTCCAGCCGGATGGACTCTTCCAGCGAAAGGTCATTCCGGCCACTCACTTGCCACAAGCCCGTCATGCCCGGCTTGACCAGCAGTCGACGGACGGATGCGAAGTCATACATCTCCACTTCGCGTGCAACCTGGGGGCGGGGACCAACCAAGCTCATGGTGCCGTTGAGAACATTGAGGAGCTGGGGGAGTTCGTCGATTGAGTAACGGCGGATCCAGGCGCCCAAGCGGGTGACGCGCGGGTCGTCCTTCATTTTGAAGAAGATGACGCTGTCCTGGCTTTGAGCCTGAAAGGCCTCCAGGAGCGTTTCGGCATCATTTCTCATGGAGCGGAACTTGATCATTTTGAAGGACTTGCCGCCCTTACCAATCCGCTCCTGAAAGTAGAACGCCGAGCCAGGACTGTCCAGCTTGACCATGATGGCCACGATCGCCATGGGGATGGCCAGCATCGCCAGCAGAATCAGAGACAAGCCAATATCCAGGGCACGTTTCGCGAAGGCTTTTACGCCGCTGAGTTTGGGAGTGGTCACGTGAATCAGCGGCAGCCCCGCCACCGGCTGCATGTGGATTCTGGGTCCGGAAACATCGGTGAGGGCGGGGGCTACGATCATTCCGACGTCGCGCGCTGCCAGCTCCCAGCCGAGCCTTCGAAGGAAGGCAGGGTCCAGCTGGGCGCCCCCACACACTGCCACGGTGTCGGCACCCGATTCGGCGATTGAGTCCAGAACCATATCAACGTCTGGCGTGGTGCCCAGGACGCGGAGATCCTCGCGGGGCGTCTTGCTCGAGTCGGTCAGCAGGGCTGCCACCGGCTTGTAGCCGGAAACGATGTGCTGTGTGAGGCGCCCGTAGAGATGGTCTACGTTGTTGGAGGCGCCGATCAACAGCACCCGGTGAAGGTTTTCGCCCTGGAGGCGGCTCAGGTGGAGATACCTTCTCTGGAGAAGGCGGACTACCAGAAGGAGGACCACACCCAGCGGGAGTGCCACGGACACGTATCCGCGGGCTGTTTGCAATTGGAAAACGTATGAAACCACCGCCAGGCCACCAAACAGCCATAGTGATGAAACGGCTACGCGTTTGTACTCGTCGGTTCCGGTTCCCAGGACCTTCCGGTCCCTCGTGCCGCCGAACTCCAGAATGCCCGTCCAGGCAATGATCAAAACCACGGAGAGGGTTGTGTAGGACAACTCCGTGTCTCCACCGGCAACAGTGACGTCGTCAGTTCCGAACCTCAGCAGATGAGCTCCAGCTACGGCGACAACCACGCAGGCCAGATCCAGGAACCGCATCTTGATGCTTTGGGCACGGAGCCACGCTGAATCGGTGCTCGTGACAGCAGTGGGGGCGGCTGATACAGCGGCGCTCATGCTAACCCGAAATGCTCGTAGAAAAGGCGCTGTGCCCAGGTTCGCTGGGATGCCCCAGCACATAGATATGTGTACTCACGATTTCAGCCCCCATAGCCCCCAATCGCCCAAAAGGGCGAACGTAAATTACCGGCAGAAGTCAGCGCTGGGCACTTGACTTTACGTCGGTAATTTCCATGCTAAGTGCGATCGAGCTGCATCTCAAATTACGGGTGAATGCTCAGCGGGAAGGGAATCGGCACCCAATAATAAAGGAGCCTTCCATGAATCATTTTGTGCAGAAAATGCTAATTTCCGCGCAATGAAAGTATTCTTATTTACGCCAATTTGTGCAAATATTGAACCTTTCCGCGCAAGTACGCGGGTCTCAGGTGAATCAGAAAGGCCCCCGGTGTCCTCGGCGTAAGCCGTGGCGTCGGGGGCCCTCTGTGCTTCTACCTGTTCACCAGGCAGAACTGATTTTCCTAGTTGCCCTTTTCCAACGCGTGGGCGGTGACGTACGCGCCCAACTGGTCTTTGGACAGTGCAGCGGCGATGTCATTGATTGCGGTGGGGTCCTTGACCACAATGGACTGCCCATCCGCGGAGGTCCCTGTGCCCAGGGTAGGCAGGGTGAACATCACGGTATCGTTGGCTCGGAGGTCCTTCATTCCCACGGCCAAGCTGCCGATTGCGCCAGCGTCAAAACCCTTGTCCACGCTGATGAAGGGGGAGACCGCGGAAACCATGTTGCTCACGGTGACCGGGTTTGTCAGGGTTTCCTTGGCGATCGTCTTGCTGATGATCGATTTCAGGTAGGCCTGTTGGTTGCGTACACGCTGGTAGTCACCATCGCTGAACGATTTGCGTTCGCGCACAAACGCCAACGCTTCATCGCCATTGAAGGTTTGTTTTCCTGCAGCGTAGTAGTGACCCTTCATGGGCCCGGAGTTGGGGGCAAACGGGATCTTCACGTCAACCTCCACGCCACCCAGGGCGTCGGTCAGGCCCTTGAAGCCCTCGAAGTCAACCATGGCCACATGGTCAATTCGCTGCTGAAACAACGACTCCACGGTCTGCACCATCAACGGAACACCGCCATAGGCCAGGGCCGCGTTGATCTTCGATTCACCCCTGCCCGGGATATCCACCCAGAGGTCGCGCATGAGGGACACCGCGTAAACGTTCTTACGGTCGGCCGGTATGTGAACCAGCATCAGGGTGTCTGCCCGCTGGTCAGTCGAGGCCTGGTTGTCGATGTCCAGCTCAGCGGTTCCTCGGGTGTCGCTGCCCATCACCAGGATGTTCATAGGGGCGGTGCCGTTGACCGGCTCGCTCTTCTGGGGACGCGTGGACTCTTCCGGGAAAGCGGCATCGATCTTAGTGGTGCCGGAGTTGAACGTCTGGGCCAGGTTGAAGATGTAGGCGCCTCCGATGATGCCCGCAATCAGCACTACAGCGGCAAAGCCAAGAAGTACGTTCCTTGTGGTTTTTTTTCCGCTTTTTTGACGTCGGGGACGGGACTCTGCAGAGGGAGTTTCGGTATCTGTCGGGAGCGTCATGTGTTCCTTGGTGTCGGCGTCAGCAGTGACTATTCTATCAAGGCGCAATTAGCCCTTCGGCGAACTCTTGTTTTAGGCTGGCTCCCCATTGATTCGTGACGTCCACTTTAAGGTGGGTTCCGGCGTCGAAATTTGCTTCCTTCAGATCCACTTCCAAGGACTCCAACGGGGAATTGGCGCCGGGATCTTTACCGTCATTGCGTGCAGCGCCCGGCGACTGGGTGGTCCACTCACGGGGGCGTCCATCCTTGGAGGTCCATTTCAGCGTTGTTTGGCCGCCGGCAATGTTGAATCCGGTTACTGTCAGGCGGTCAGAGGAGCGGTCGACGGCGGCACTGGTCACCACCGGGGTCTTGAATCCGGAGGCCATTTGCTCCATGAGGGGTGTTCCCGTGCCTTTGCAGGTGAAGTAGGGATCCCACATGAATGAAATGACCTTGGAGGCGGGTTCCATCTGCTGCAGCTGACGCTCGATGCGTTCCAAGGTGGTTTGGCCACGAAGGCTGTTGCTGCAGAAGTTTTTGTCCGTTGCCGGCGCCATACCCTCCAGGTTGGCCCAGAGCACCGCGTTGGTTCCCTTGATCCCGGCTGCTGCTGCGCGGAAATAGTCCTGATTGGGCGCGGCATACTTCTCCTGCCAAGACCCGTTCCCTACGATCGTGGCCGCGTAGGGGTCCACGGGAGTCTTGGCTTCACTGTCCACATAGGCGGCGCCCTTTCCGGTGCCCATGCCGTCCTGGATGGCGATGTTCAACTTCAGGCCCGTGGACGTTTCCGCGATGTTGCGGATTGCCACCCTGGCATCGGCCGGGGTAACGAACGAGGTGCTCTTCCGCGACTCGATGTACGGGCTGATGACCGCTGATCGCGAGGGGAGGAGCTTGTGAATGGACTGGTTCTGCAACGTATAGAGGGACAGGATCGGATCGAAGATGGGGCTCGAACTGAGCGGCATCTCCACGTGGTGGTAGAAACCGGCCAACCCGGGCACATCATTCTTTTCGGCCTGAAACCGCAGGAAACGCTCCGTGAAAAGACTCAAGGTCTGCGTGTAGGAGAGGTCCGGCAGGTACTCCAGGTCCGTGCGCTTCACCGGTGCCGGAAGCCCGGCATAGAACTCCATCTTCAACTCCGTGGCTGCTGCGGCCAAGGTTTGCGTCGGGTCGGAGTCCGTTGATTTGGTTCCACCGGTCACCACGACGTCGTAAGTGCCGCTGGGGGAGTTGCAGCCTTGACTGTCTGTGGGAAACACCAACACCGCAAAGGTCTTGCCATTGGAAGTAAGGCTGCGGTCCCGGGGGCACCCGAGGGCCGAGCCGCTCCATTGTGCACCGTCTGAATAGGTGAAGTAGCGGTTTACCTTCAAGGAACCGGTCACCACGTCGGCGCAGTTATTTCCGTCAATGAGGCAGTCTTGGGGCAAGCTCGACCTTGAGGCCGGCCGCAGCAGTGTTCCGAAGGTGATCAGGGTATCGCCGCCCAATCTTCGGATGTCAGCCAACTTCTCCCGGTTGGCGGTAGCCGAAGTACTGGCGTAAATGAAGTATCCGGAGAGCGGGTACTGGGGGAGTGCAGCGGGCGCAACAGGGGGCGGGGCCTGCTGGGACGAAGGCAGCAATGACACGCCTGTCGCGGCGAGGATAGCGGCTGCTACAAGGGCGCCGATCCAGAGAACCAGGGGGCGACGGCGGGAGCGGGACGAGCCTGACGTTCGGGAGAGCCTCGCGGGTGACATGTCTTCCTCTGGATCGGGCAACGGAACCGACTCTACCAAGCCCGGCAAGTTGGCAGCGTCGAGGTTCTTCCCAGCCTGGTTTGATACGTGCGATAAACTAACCCAGGTTGTCCTCTGAGAGTGGGCTGCCCTGCTCCGCCACGTCTCAGGCGGCTGCGCTTTACAGGACGCTCAGGTTCTGCAATCTACACAACGGGGGGAAAGTTGGGCACCGTCATCAAACGTGTTCAAACCGTGCTGGTGGTTTTGACGTTCGCTGTACTCGGATTCGTTGGAACTCAACCCGCTTTTGCCACCCAGACCGAGCCTGGTCCCGGCATGGAATCGCCCCAGCCTGGTGAAACCCAGACGCCGATCATCCCAGTTGGGCCTCCGGTTGTTGTGGTACCCACCCAATCTCCGGTGCCCACGGAAGCGCCAGCGCAACCCGAGACGCCGCCCTCCACGGAACAGCCCGTAGCGCCTGCACCCGCCCCGCCCGTGGTTCAGGAGCCAGTGGCGCCGCCTGCTGTAGTGCCTGAGTTGCCTGCAGCTCCTGCGCCCGAAGCGCCGGTGGAAACAATTCCCCTCCAGCCGGAAGCCGATGTCTATGTCCCGGAAGCCGAGGTGCCTGCAGAGGCTGAGGCCAGCGCAGCGGCCGTGCCCACGCCGGAATCGACGCCAACGCCCATTCCAAGCAAAGCTGCAGCTCCGGTTGCCAGTGCAGACATTGCCGGCCCATTGAAGACAGCCATTGCGCCGGTGGCCGAAAACAGTCCGCTGGTCCAAGGCATCACCGTGCTGGTTCTGGTCCTGTTGGGTGTGGCGTACTTCCGGGTCCTGCGTCCAAAGGGAGCCGCCAAGCCGCGGCTCAGCGGCAAGTAGCCCATGAATCACCCGCTTCTTAGGGGTAAGACTGCCAAAAATCCTGCATCGCCAAGGCGTCTCATGCTCCTGACCCACTCCTATTGGCCGGAGCACAGTCCTCCACAACGGCGGTGGTCCTCGTTGACCCGCGAATTCCAGAAGGCCGGATGGGATGTGGACGTGGTTGCCCCCGTGGCCCATTATCCGAATGGCAGGAGGGACCTTCCGCGGCACCAGGCAGGGTATGCGTTCAAGAGCCAGACTGGTCCGCACGGCGAAAAGATCAGGCGGGTGCCCTACCTACGGCATTTGGGAAAGTCTCCTGTAGCCCGCTTGGTGGACCAGTTGTACTCTGCGGTGCTCTCGGTTCCGGCCGGGCTGATGGTGCAGAGGCCGGATGCGATCGTGGCCACCGCGCCCAGCCTTCCCACACTTGCAGCGGGGTATGTACTGTCCAAGTTCCGCCGGGTTCCGTTTGTTGTAGAGATGCGAGATGCTTGGCCGGATTTGGCCAGAGATGCGCGGCTGGTGCGCGGAAGCGTCAAGAGCCTGGTGGAACGCGCGGTTGAGTTCTTGCAGCTTCGCGCTGACATGGTTGTGACCGTCACTGAAGGTTTTGCGGAGATCCTAAGGGCTCGCGGCCTGAAGAATGTCATGACAGTCAGCAACGGTCTGGACCTGAAAGCCGTCCCTTTTTTGGAGCCGCCCACACTGCAGCGGGACGTCTTCCATGCCCTCTATTTGGGCAACCACGGCAAGAGCCAACGACTGGACGTCCTGATCAGAGCCGCTGCACTGCTCGGCGACGGATTTCACCTGACGCTGGTGGGACACGGAACCAGCCGCCCGCAGCTGGTCAAGCTCGCCAGGGACCTTGATGCACCCGTCAGCTTCTATCCTTCACTGCAAGGACAGGCAGTGCTCAACAAGTACCGCGAGGCCGATACTTGCGTTGTGTCGCTTCGCGATGACTGGAAGTCTTTTGAGGCGACAGTCCCATCCAAAACCTACGAGGTGCTCGCCATCGGACGGCACGTGACGGCGATAGTCCGCGGCGAGGCTGAACGCATCATTAAGGAGGCCAAGGGCGGAGACGTGGTTGCCGCCACCCCGGAGGCGGTGGCCCAGCTGTGGCGTGACTTGGCAGGGAACCGCGAGCGTTTGGCCGCCGGGCGGAGTGGCCGTGAGTGGGTCAAAAACCATGCCGATTATGCACAGTTGGGATGGCGGTATGTCGCTGGTATTTCGCGCTTGGTCGGCGGGGACTCATCAGATAGTGCGGAGGGGCCCCGTGTTGATACCCAGCGCTAGAAACCTAAACTTGGCGGCAAATACGGTCGCAGACCATCTGACGGAAGCCCCGTTCGTCTTGGCTCTCCAAGTCCTCAGACGGCTGCCATCGTCAATCGTCCGGCCTTTGGCACGATCCCTTGCCGCGGTGGCTCCAAAATCAGCGCATCCCGTTTTTATGCTGGCGAGCCATGCTGCTGGCGATGAGTCCGGCCTTCTGGCGCGTTTTGAAAAACTGCTGACAAACCCCGTTGCTCCTGTTCGGTCCATCCGGGCAGCTGAAGTTGCGCTCGCTGCCGGGCAGCCCGCTTGGGCTGACAAGTTTCTGGATCGTGTGGCCAGCGACAAGAAGGCGCTCGGGACGATTGCCCGGCGCAAGTGGTTCTCCGGAGATATGAGCGGGGCCGTGGATGTTCTGGAGGGACCGGACGGCCACGTCCGCAAGCAGCGGGAGCGCCTGAGATCGGAACTGCAAATTTTCCGGGGTTGGCGCCCGGAACTGAACGAGAACAAAGCAGAGGTACGGCAAGCCCGGGTCTTGCACCTTCTGACCAATTCCGTCCCCCACACCGGGAGCGGGTACGCCAGGAGATCGCACTCAATCTTGTCTGCCCAAAAGGCAGCGGGTTGGGACCCTCTCGCCGTTACTCGCTTAGGTTACCCAGTCCAGATTGGGGTTCTCAGCGCTAAGGACGAAGACGTTGTGGACGGCATTCCTTACCGTCGGCTTCTGCCAAAAAGCATGGCGAAGTCCATGGGTGGACGTCTGCAACAGCAGGCGGAGGCACTCTTGGATGTCTCCCAGCAGTTTCGGCCCAGTGTGATTCACACGACGACACACTTTGTTAATGGCGTGGTGGCACATGAGGTTGCTCACGCCCTTGGTGTCCCTTGGGTTTACGAGGTCCGTGGACAGCTCGCCGACACATGGGCTTCCACTCGCGGGGAGGACGCACGGAACAGCGAACGCTACCGCCTCTTCAAGGAACGGGAAGCGGAGGTCATGTGCAGTGCTGACCTGGTGGTTACGCTCGGTGAATCGATGAAGCAGAGCATCCTGGCCGCGGGGGTGCCGGAGGACCGGATACTTATTAGCCCTAACGCAGTGGGTGGAAGCTATCTTGACGAGCCCATCCAACATCACGATGCCCGGCGGGCTCTGGGGCTCGACGTGAACGCACTGTACATCGGCACAGTGAGTAGTTTGGTTGATTACGAGGGCCTTGACGACCTCGTCACATCATTTGCCCTGCTTGCCCCGCGACTGTCAAAGTTAAGGTTGGTTGTGGTGGGCGACGGCACTGCCGCGCCGGCGCTTCGGCACCAGGCGAAGCTGCTGTGCGTCAGCGATAAAGTGATCTTCACTGGGCGCGTATCAGCCGAGAAAGCCCGTCTCTACCATCAAGCTTTGGATGTCTTTGTAGTGCCGCGTAAGGATCTCTCCGTGACCCAGCAGGTCACTCCGCTGAAACCAGTCGAAGCACTGGCCTGCGCGCGGCCTGTTGTAGCCAGCAGATTGGATGCCTTGAGCGAGATAGTGCACGACGGTATCAACGGCCGGCTGGCTTCGCCCGGAGACCCTGAGGACTTGGCTAACGTGTTGCACGAATTGCTGGAGGACGAAGGCATGCGCCTGCGACTCGGTGCAGCCGGAAGACAAGGAGTACTGGCAACCAGGACATGGGAAGCCAACGCACTCGCGTACGGACGGGCTTATGAGACTTTGATTTCCAACAATGTAAGGAAGGCCAGCTGATGCCGGCAGAGAAAGCAGTCTTGCCAGAGCCGGCGCTGGTGCAGCCGCTGGCTGTGGACATGCGACGACTGACCCGTGTCGGCGCCAGGCCAGGATTTCTGGAATACCTCGTGCAGTTGTGGGACTTCAGGGAGTTCATTTTCTACGATGCCCGCGCACGAGTGCAGAGCGGAACCCGGCGTGACCGCTTGGGTAGCGCTTGGCTCTTGCTTAACCCCATCTTCAGTGGCCTAACATACTACTTCATGTTCGGACTCTTGCTGCAGACCGGGCGTGGTATCGAGAACTATGTGGGTTATCTGGTCATTGGCATCTTCATATTTCAAGCTTCCGCTGGAGCGATCACAAGCGGGGCAAAATCAATCGAAGGAAATAAGGCCGTTGTTCAGGCTTTCAATTTCCCTCGTGCGACACTCCTAATAGGAGTGAATATTCGGGAGATGCTTGCAAATGTTCCATTGATCCTCGCGATGCTGCTAATAGTCACGATTGTTCCACCGGTGGAGAAGATTACTTGGCTTTGGCTTTTGATAGTTCCAGCCTTGGTTCTGCAAGGGATCTTCAACTTGGGTCTCGGACTAATTTTGGCACGTATAATCGCCCGAGTACACGATGCCAAACATCTCTTGCCATTTGCAATGCGGGCTTGGATGTACGGTTCCGCAATATTTTACTCGTATGAACGCTTCGTTTCTCACCCAGAAATTGTGGCTGCCATGAAGCTCAATCCTCTGTTCAACGTCATCGATATCATCCGAAACTGCGTGCTCTACGCGCAGCCGCCGACCTGGCAGTCGTGGGCAACGCTGGCCGTATGGGCGCTTGGGGCACTTCTAGTGGGCATGGTCTTTTTCTGGCAGGGGGAGGAGTCCTATGGTCGCGGCTGAACAGGTGTTAGATGTCGAGGGGCACCCCTGTGTGGTGGTTGACCGCGCCGCCATGGAATATCGAGTGGTGACGTCTGACGCCACAGCCGTCGCTGAGGAGCGAAAGGAGATCAGCCTGCTGAGCCGCCTTACTCGGCGTCCCAATACGGTCACCGTTCAGGCGCTGCATGAGCTGTCCCTGGTTGTTGAGCGCGGCGAATCTGTTGGCATCATCGGACGCAACGGTTCCGGTAAGAGCACTCTGATGAAACTCATCTGTGGGCAGGTAAGACCGTCCTCCGGAGCCATTTTCGCCTCGAGTACACCGATCATGTTGGGAGTGAATGCCGCACTCGTCGGTGATCTCTCCGGACAGCAGAACGTCGTCCTGGGATGTCTTGCCATGGGGATGAGCCGTCGTGAGGTCGCCGCAAAGTTCACCGGCATTGTGGAGTTATCCGGGCTGAGGGACTCCATCTACCTACCGATGAAGTCCTATTCCTCAGGTATGGCCTCAAGGCTCCGCTTTGCCATTGCGGCGAGTATCGATCCTGAGATCCTTTTGGTTGATGAAGCACTAAATACCGGTGACGCCCAGTTCAACGAGAGAAGTAAGCGCCGCATGGACCAACTGCGTGAGCAGGCTGGTTGTGTATTCATCGTCAGTCACTCGCTGGACACCATTACCAGCATGTGCAGTCGAGTGGTTTGGCTGGATAAGGGCCACATGATTATGGATGGTGAACCGTCTGAGACCGTCAAGGCCTACCAAGACTTCACCAGCAACCTTGCCAAGGGCAATGGCATAACTGCGGCCAGAATTCTTGATGAAGCACGAGCCAATTTACATATGACAGAAGTGTTGGGCAGAAGTAAGATGCGTAGGAGCCGGGCATGATTTATACCGTAGAGAATCTGCGGAAGGCCGCATGGCACTTTCGGGCTGGCGGGGTTGCGCAGCTGCAAGCATTTCACAAGCGCCAACGGGCGCTGGCTGTCAATAAGACGTCCAATAAAGACGTTCAGGCACGCCTGACAACTCCGAAGGCGAGCAACGAGAAACGTCATATCACTTTTCCGGCCTTTGACTACCCGGCGGTACCTTCACGCCGGGACGACCTGACCGTTGCTGTCATCCTGGACGATTTCTCCGCCAAAGCTTTTGCCTTTGAGTGGAATCTCGTTTTTCTGACCAAGGACGGTTGGTTGCAGCAGCTGCAAGAGCAGCGCATCGACTTCCTTTTCGTTGAGTCGGCGTGGGAAGGGAACGGAGGCTCGTGGAGATACCAACTGACCGGGACCAGCGGCCCGAAGCAAGAGTTCCTGAACCTGATGCGCTGGTGCCGGGAGAAGAATTTGCCCACGGTCTTCTGGAATAAAGAGGACCCGCCCCACTTCCTTGATTTCTTGCCCGCGGCACGCGAGTTCGACGTCGTGTTTACGTCAGACGAGAACAAGCTGCCTGACTACAGGCAGGAGTTAGGGCACAACCGCATAGATGTACTGCCTTTCGCAGCGCAGCCGGCTATCCACAATCCGATCCGACCCAGAGAAGGCCGGCATTCCCGTGACGTGGCCTTTGCGGGTATGTACTTCGCACACAAATACCCCGAGCGCCGTGAGCAGATGCGTCTTCTGCTCGATGGAGCAATTGCTGGCTCGGATCGAGTCAAACATGGCCTGGAAATTTTCTCACGGCAACTCGGAGGCAATCCGGACTACCAGTTCCCTGAACCCTACGCCTCCCACGTCGTTGGCTCATTGACGTACGATCAAATGCTCACGGCTTATAAGGCTTACAAAGTTTTTCTGAACGTCAATTCCGTGGTCGATTCGCCCAGCATGTGTGCGCGACGAATTTTTGAGATTACTGCTTCCGGGACACCAGTGGTGACCACGCCCAGCCCTTCTCTGCCAAGGTTTTTCCCCAATGGGGAGATCCACAGTGTGGAAACCAAGGAGGACGCTGCCTTCATCATGAGGGCGTTGATGAGGAGTCCTGAACTTAATGATCGTTCAGTACACCTCGCCCAACGCCGGATATGGGCTGATCACACCTACGCCCACAGAGCCGAAAAGGTCGTAGGACTGGCCCTTCCTCAGCAGGTCCGCCCCGTTCAACCCGAATCGGTGAGTGCCTTGGTCTCTACTATTCGGCCCCATCAACTGGAGCATGTCTTCAGGACTGTCGGCTCCCAGCAAGGCGTGGATGTCGAGTTGGTTTTGCTGACTCATGGGTTCAAAGCCAACTGGTGGAAGATCTGGCGGTTGCGGAGGAAATATGGTGTGCGCAAAGTGACTCTTCTTCATGAGCCCAGGACCGTCAGCCTTGGTACGTGCCTGAATTTGTGTGTCACGGCCGCCAACAACGACATTCTTACGAAGATGGATGACGACGACTATTACGGTCCCAATTACCTTCGGGATCAGGTGAACGCCATGATGTTCTCTGGGGCCGACGTTGTTGGGAAGCTGGCTCATTACATGTATATCGAGAGCCGAAACGCCACATTGCTGAGGTTCAATCACATGGAACATCGCTTCAGCCACATGGTAATCGGTGCGACGATCATGGCAAGGAAGTCAACGTTCGAGCGCTTTCCCTTCGAGGAGTTGCGACGTGGCGAAGATACCGCGTTCATGCGTGCGGTCAGCGATGCCGGGGGCAAGATTTACGCATCCGACCGATACAACTACTACGTTCAACGTTCAGCCACTGGGCATACGTGGACCGCCACTGACGATCAATTGCTCGCGTCCGGGGACATTAAGCTCTGGGGCAATCCTACTGAACACATCACTGTCTAGATCAACCAAACAAAACGGGGAAATACATTGAATACCATTAATCGCGTTGCCGTCATCGGCCTCGGGTACATTGGCCTTCCGACCGCTGCCATCCTTGCCACCAACGGCATAGAGGTCATCGGCGTCGACGTCAGCGAACGTACCGTTGATGCTGTAAACGCCGGGCAGGTTCCGTTTGTGGAGCCGGACTTGGGCGTTCACGTGTCAGGCGCAGTCAGCCAGGGTCACCTGAAGGCAAGCACAACGACACCTCAGGCTGAGGCGTACATCGTAGCTGTGCCTACGCCCTTCCAAGAAGATCGCTCTGCTGATCTCAGCTACATTGAAGCAGCCGCCCGCGGTATCGCCCCACAATTGCAGGGCGGTGAGCTTCTGATCCTCGAGTCGACCTCCCCCCCTGGTGCCACCGCCCACATGGCAAACTACATTCTCAACCTGCGGCCGGACCTTAGCCTCGATGGGTCAGATTCGCGTCCTGCCATCATGGTTGCACACTGCCCGGAGCGGGTCCTTCCCGGGCGCGTCATGATTGAGCTCGTCACTAACGACAGAATCGTTGGGGGCATTACGCCTGAGGCCGCTGAAGCCGCCAAGAATCTTTATTCGGTGTTCTGCCAAGGTGAGATCCTCACAACAGATGCTGTGACTGCTGAGATGGCAAAGCTCGTGGAAAACTCCTACCGCGACGTGAACATCGCATTCGCCAATGAGCTGTCCGTCATTAGCGAAAGGCTTGGCATTGATGTGTGGGAACTCATCCGGCTGGCCAACCACCACCCGCGAGTTAACATCCTTCAGCCAGGTCCCGGAGTAGGTGGGCACTGCATTGCAGTTGACCCGTGGTTCATTGTTGCCGCTGCGCCGGAGGAAGCCCGACTGATCAGGACGGCACGTGAAGTCAACGACGCGAAGCCTGAGTGGGTCTTCCAACAGGTTGTGTCGTCCCTCCAGGATCTTCCCGCAGACACCGAGATTTCCGTTTTGGGCCTGGCTTTCAAAGCGAACATCGATGACCTCCGCGAATCCCCGGCTATTGAGATTGCAACACACCTGGCGGAGGAATTGGAGGATCGCCGTATCAACGTGGCCGAACCTCACGTTGACCAATTGCCCAAGCAGCTTCGCGGCCGCGGAAACGTCGAACTCATGAGCGTGGAGGAGTCTATTGAGCGTTCTGGCGTCGTGGTAGTGCTCGTGGACCACGACGCAGTCAAGGAAATTGGCCCAGAATTCTTGGCGGGAAAAACAGTTATAGACACCCGCGGTGCTCTGAACTAACTGGCAACCACACGCGGAACCCTTATGGACAACCGCCTTGCAATTTAAGGAAAATTTCTAATGACGGGCAACCACAGCACACCCCCGCCACAGGAGTACGGCGCCAATGGCTTTGTTTTCCCACTTGATTGGGAAGACTATTCTGCAACCGAGATGGCCGACGCAGCCTGTAGGGAACTACAAAAAGTTCATGATGAGTTGGCCAGGATCACAAGACTGCACGACGGCCTGACTGCTTCGATTACAGAAGTTTTGGCATCCATCAGGCCCTCGGATGGGGAAGTCAAAGCCGCTCGAAAAGCGAGAGTCGATAAAGTACGTCGCAGGTTCCGGGAGCGGCAGATCGGGCCTCTGGCTCTTATCCGAGTCCTTACTTGGATCTATCTCAAGGGCGGGCGTCTGGATGCAGAAGAGGCGCGCCTGGAGGCGGCACGAGCGACCCTTCCACTGGCCAAAGTTACCTCAAATTATCTGGGGGATAAGCCCGTTCGTTATGCTACGAAAGGGAGTGAGTATCTGAAGGCCTCGGTGTGGGCTAAGGCGCTTGGCATCAAGCATGGAGGATCCCCCGGTTTTCTTGAATTGACGAGGCAGTTGGCCGTGAAACGCGGTAATGTTTCAGAGGTCCTTGAGCTCACTCACAAAATTGAGGGACTCAAAAAGCAAAAATCACCCGGCGCCTTACGCCAAGTTGAAGGCCGAGTTCGCGAAGCTTCCGGATGGCTGCCGAGGATTCCCGGACCGAAGACCCCGATAAAGCCTCGGGATCAGATAACGATCATGCACCTAGTGAAGGAGAGCCGACCATTTCACTCGAACGGATTCACCTCACGTAGTCAACGGAACTTCGAGTCCGAACTCGCTGCAGGTCTCAAGCCGGTTGTCGTAACGGAGCTCGGATTCCCGCGTTCCGTGGTTGGCGACGACTTCAACGCGATCGAGCTAGTAGAAGGCATCGAGCATCACCGTCTGGACATAGGGCCGGGGTACAAGATACCTGCCTTCGATGAATGGCTTACCGATTTTGCTTGGGCCGCTTACAAAAAGCTATGCGAGATTCGTCCAGCGGTCATCCACGTCAGCTCGGGTCGTCGCGGTTATGAAACAGCATTGGTTGGCCTTGCTCTGAAGGAAAAAACGGACCTGCCGCTGGTATACGAAGTTAGGTCATTTTTTGAGGGAACGTGGACCGGAGAGACTGCTCAAGAAGATAAGAGCGAGATTTTCGCACGGCGTATGGCCGTCGAGCAGATGTGCATGGAGCGCGCGGATTTCGTCTTGACTATCGGCGAAGCAATGCGCGACGAAATCATAGGTCGTGGAATTCCGGCGGCCAAGATTGCTATCGTTCCAAACGGCGTAGACCTGGGCAACTTTCAGCCCCAATCACGCTCAGCAGAGCTTGCTTCGAAATATGGGATCGAGGGTCCTACCTTCGGTTATGTGTCCAATATGGATCATCATCGGGAATCACAGGAAACTTTGATTCGCGCTGCAGCCATTCTTAGGGGACGCGGCTTGGACTTTACCTGTGTGCTGGTCGGTTCTGGCCTAAGATTCGAAGAGATGAAGGCTTTTGCCAAGAAATATGACGCTGAAAAGGCCGTGGTATTCACTGGCTCCGTTGACCACAACAGTGTCGCCGGCCACTATTCTCTCATAGACATATTCGTTGTTCCTCGAATTACAGAGCGCGCATCTAAATACGTCACCCCGCTAAAACCCTTTGAAGCTATGGCGTTAGAAAGACCCATCATCGGCAGCGACCTGCCTGCTCTGCGTGAGATACTTGCCCCTCCGCTCCGAGGTGAGATCTTCGCCGCTGGAGACGCAAAGGACTTGGCAGACAAAATTCAAGTCCTTGCTAGGAACCCGGAACGCATGAAAGCCCTCGGTAAGGCTGGGCGTGAATGGATCGAGAAGGATCGCCAGTGGGAAAATAACGGTCTCGTCTATCGGGAAATTTTTGATAGCGTTCAACAGGCTTGGAAGGTGAAAAGTAATTGAAAATCAATCTAAGCGGTTATAACCACACGGATGCTTCGCCGTTGCGGGAGGCTTTGGGATATGTTCGATATCTCGAAGCTAAAAATGGTGAAAAGCCATTGCTTATGGCATATACGCCAGTTGCCAGGATGAACCCTTATCAAGCATTGATATACAAGTCTTTCGCTGCGAATAATATAACTACTGTTCCGTTGATCAAGCCACTCTTTTTTGATCAGCTGACTCAACTCAATTCACAGGTTGAAGGTGTTCTACTGCACCTTCATTGGAATTCTTTCATCCTTAGTGCTGCCGTCGATCGCGCCGATGCCGTGAAGCGCCTGAATTCGTTTAAGAAACGCCTGCTTTCGTTTAAGCGCGAAGGGGGCAGGGTCATGTGGACTGTGCACAATATTTTGCCGCATGATGCTAAGTACCTTGATCTAGAAATCGATCTCCAGCAGTTCATTGCTGATAATTCGGACCTTATCCACACCATGTCTGAACACACTTCAAAGGCCGTGGAAGATGTCCTGACTCTGGACGAGTCCAAGCTACTTGTATCTCCTCATCCAAGCTACTTGGGGGCATACGAAGATTACACAAATCGGGACGAGGCTAGAATTACCCTTGGCCTGGATCCCGATGAAGTCGTCTACGTGATATTGGGTGCCCTGAAAGCCTATAAAGGCATCGGCGAGTTCATTGATGGCTTCGACGCGGCATGTGCTGGCTCTACCCTTCGTAGGCGTCTAATAATCGCAGGCGAGCCAGATGGCTCAGATATTATATCTGCGCTAGTATCTCGCAGTAACTTGCACCCGAACATACTGATCGATGCGCGGAAGATACCTTATAACCTTGTGCAACTGTACATGCGATCAGCCGACATTTTGGCTGTGCCCTATCACCGAGCACTCAACAGTGGGTCTGCGCTACTCGGGCCGTCGTTCGGACTTCCCGTCATCTCAAGCACAGCTGGCTCTCTTCCTGAGGTCTTGGACAATAGCTTCACTGAATTTATAGATGGGACTGAGGTAGCACACGTGGCGGAAGCCATTCGGAATGCAGACAGGCTCCTGTCTTCTGAGGCTAGGAAAGCCGCTGTACGGTTTGCCGAAGAACTACGACCTGGGCCTGTAAGCAGCAGGTTTGCGTCGCAGATTAGGAATCGCCTAGGGCTGTCAAGCGCTTCTGATTCGAGATTGGGGGAGGAGGGCAGTTTAGTGAGGGCCGCCCGATGAAAACTCCACACATAACTCTGGCTTAAGCCAACACTTCTGGCCGCCTGAATGAAACCTTGAGCGTGCACTTCTCTAGCGGATGCTGAGTTTTATATTGCGCACACCGGAGTCCGAAATTAGTATAAATAAAGTTAAGGATGTATAACAATGGCGCGAGTTGGCCTCGTCGGTTTTTTTGGCTGGGGAAATTATGGTGACGAGCTTTTTCATCGCATTTGGGAAACGTCGATAGGTCGTTTTCATGAGACCCAGGTGATGCATGATCTCCTCCAGCAGCCATACTTTTCAAGACCCGCGGCAGAACTAGTCAAGGAAGTCGATGCCATCGTAATAGGTGGTGGTGACTTGGTTATTCCTAATAAAATCTCTCCATTATATTGGAATCGTGCGTGGCTTGATGTTCCCGTTTACATATCGGGTGTCGGCGTTCCTACTTGGGTCAAGCTCGAAGCACCTGACGTCATGGATAGAATGAGGTCCTTTTTTCAACATCCGAATGTGAAGTACATCTCGGCTAGGGATATAGAAAGCGCAGAATGGATCAGGCACAAGTTGCGACCGACCGTACCTGTTTATCATCATGCAGATCTTGCATTCGGGAGCTTCTATCCTCCTGCTCGTAAGTTTGAGAACCCAACGGTGGGTATTTCACTTAGAACCCACCGTGCGGACTCAGATCCTACGATATTGCTCGATGCCTGCAAACAGCTGCAAAACCAAGGCTACGATATTCTCAACGTCGTTATGGGTACAGGAAAGACGCGTGTTGCAGACTTGGCAGTTGCTGAGGCATTCCCCCTAAAAGACCAAATCATCTTCGAAAGTGAAGACATCGATGCGATCAGTTCAACAATCGGTGGACTGGATCTCCTAATCTCAAATAAATTCCACGGCACTGTAGTAGCCACAACTTATGGTGTCTCTTCGGTGGTCCTCTCTTCCACTTCTAAGTCAAAGAATATCTACAAGCGGCTAGGTCGTACTCCATTGCTATCAAGTGCCACGGACGAGTCACTTATGGATAAGATCCGTCTGGCCAAGATGCCTCTATCAGCTGATGCGGTGAAGGCGCTTCGGCTCGAGGCTTTTGAGGGAGTGCATAACGTGGTTAGCGAGATAAATGCTGAGTTTCCTGTAGTAAATTCTGCGGACCACCAGTTGCAGGGAGTGTAGTCTGATAGTTAACGGGGCTGTCTTCATTCTAGTGAAGGCGGCCCCGGTTTGTTTAGCGACAGCTCTTAGAGGAGAGGGCTGGGGTGACTTTTTGACATGACCGTGTTCCACCCTAGGAAAGCTGGGGGTGTTGAAGAAAATGCGGGGAGGATCACTCTTGTGCTATGCCTCGTAATCCTTAAACGAACGAACCGCAGTTCGATAGGATTGAGCCCGTGACTATCGAACATAACAAGACATTCGACCTCTCGGCTTCCTTCAAGGCGTACGACGTCCGGGGCATCGTGGGCGAAACCATTACGGCCGAAATCGTCGAGGCCGTAGGTGCTGCCTTCATTGACGTCCTTGGCTTGGAGGGCGAAACGGTACTGGTTGGCGGCGATATGCGTCCCTCCTCGCCTGAGTTCAGCCAGGCGTTTGCCAACGGCGCAGCCACACGTGGCGCGAACGTTCAGTTGCTGGACCTTATCTCAACCGATGAGCTCTACTACGCCTGCGGGGCCCTGAACGCTGCCGGCGCAACGTTCACCGCCAGTCACAACCCCGCCGCCTACAACGGGATCAAGATGTCCAAGGCCGGCGCCCAGCCCATCTCCTCCGAGAGCGGCTTGAAGGAAATCCAGGCCCTCGCCGAGGAGTACCTGAACACGGGCATGA
>NZ_LNUV01000006.1:1476360-1968708 GCF_001512285.1 Arthrobacter sp. EpRS71
CCCCCAAACCCACACGGCCCACCAACACATCCCCACCACTCACGAAGTCCACGGCCACACTCCCACAGGCCATGCCGCCCCTGCGCACGGAACGGAGCTGAGTGGCCACGACGCCCCAGGCAGCGGCACCGCCGGTGCCGTGCGGCAGCATGCGTCTAAGGGAGGAACGACCGAGCATGCCGAGCATGGCACCGGCGGTGCCACACACGCCGAGCACCCGCACTCTGATCACATGGCCCACGGCCCAGCAGCGTCGACGCTCCGCCCGCGCCTGATCGTCGCCGCCTTCCTCACCATTCCCGTGTTCGCAATCTCCATGATTCCCGCCCTCCAGTTCGCCAACTGGGGATGGGTCGCCGGCGCCCTCGCCTTGCCGGTGGTGAGCTGGGCGGCTTGGCCCTTCCACCGGGCGGCGGCCATCAATGCCCGGCACTTCGCCTCCACCATGGACACTCTGGTCTCCATCGGCGTTATTGCTGCGTACCTCTACTCGGCATGGCAATTGTTCGCCGATCCCCGCATGACCGAGCATCCCGGCATGGAAAACATGTCCGGCGGGGGCCTCTACTTCGAGGTCGCAGCCGTCGTCACAACCTTCCTGCTTCTTGGCCGCTACCTTGAAGCGAATGCCAAGGCCAAAGCAGGCAATGCGCTCAAGGCACTGCTGAATCTTGGCGCCAAGGACGCAACCATCCTGGTGGACGGCGTTGAGCAGAAGATCCCTGCCGATCAACTCCTTGTGGACGACGTCATTGTTGTCCGCCCTGGCGAGAAAATCGCCACTGACGGCGTGGTCGCTGACGGTTCATCCGCCGTCGACGCCTCACTGGTCACGGGCGAATCGGTGCCGGTGGAGGTTGGGCCGGGCAGCTTGGTGACGGGCGCTACCATCAACACTTCCGGCCGGCTGCTGGTCCGCGCCACGCGCGTGGGCTCGGATACCACCCTCGCTCAGATGGGCCGGATGGTCAGTCAGGCGCAGACGGGCAAGGCGCCCATTGCACGGCTCGCGGACAGGATCAGCGCTGTCTTCGTACCCATTGTGCTGGTCATCGCCGTGGTGACGTTCGTTCTGTGGCTCTTCTTCTCGGGCGACCTCAACGCCGCCTTCACGGCAGCTGTAGCCGTCCTGGTGATTGCCTGCCCCTGCGCCCTGGGCCTGGCCACTCCGGTGGGGCTGCTGACGGGGACGGGCCGAGGCGCTCAACTGGGCATCCTCATCAAAGGACCGCAGGTTCTTGAGGACACCCGCCACGTGGACACCATCCTGCTGGACAAGACGGGCACCGTCACCAGTGGAAAGCTCGCCGTGGACCACACCCTGGGCTTGAACGGCTACGCACCGGCAACCATCCTGACCCTGGCCGGGGCGGTTGAATCAGCCTCCGAGCATCCCATCGCGCATGCCATAGCGGCCGCAGCTCAGGACCCCATGCCCGACGCCGGGACCCTCCCGGGTGTTGACGGCTTCAGTTCCGCCCCGGGCGGCGGCGTGAGGGGGACCGTTTCACTTGACGGAGGCTCCAAGACCGTAGTTGTCGGACGTTCCGGCTGGCTCGAGGAGAACGGCATCCCGCTCGATGCGACCCAACGGGAAACACTGGCGGCAGAGGAAAACGGTGGCGCCACAGCCATCTGGGTTGCCGTGGACGGCGAGGCTGCAGGGATCGTCAGCCTGCGCGACACCATCAAGCCCGGCTCAGCAGAAGCAATCCAGAAGCTGAAGGACCTGGGAATCCGCCCCATCTTGCTGACCGGTGATAATGCCGCAGTAGCCGCCCAAGTGGCTGCCGCCGTCGGAATTTCACCCGAAGATGTGTTCGCCGGCGTCCTGCCGGAGGGGAAAGTTGAGGCGGTTCGGAAGCTTCAGGCTTCCGGTGCCACGGTCGCCATGGCTGGTGACGGCGTGAACGATGCCGCAGCCTTGGCCCAGTCGGACCTAGGTATAGCAATGGGGTCGGGAACTGACGTTGCCATCGAGGCCTCGGACCTGACGGTCATGGGCAGTGATCTTGGCCAGCTGGTGCAGGCGATTGAGTTGTCGCGCAAGACCCTGTCCACCATCAAGACCAACCTCTTCTGGGCATTCTTCTACAACGCGATTGGCATCCCCGTGGCAGCACTTGGATTCCTGAATCCGATGATCGCCGGCGCAGCTATGGCGGCCAGCTCCGTGCTGGTGGTTGCCAACTCGCTGAGGTTGCGCTCGTTCGGGAAGTAGACCTGGCTGGTGTAGTTGCAGGTGTTCCGGGCCGCGGAACACCTGCAACTGCTGTCTGCTGTGAGGGCTGAGGCTAAGCAGCCCCGAACCGTACCGCAGCCCGGGCCTTGGCTTTGGCGGCTTCCTCGTCACGATTCTTCGCCGGGGCATGGCTCACCAAGGAGTCAAGGAGATGCTGCGTAATATGCGCGATCTCGTGGACGGCCTCCGCGAAGGCTTCCTCGTTGGCCTTGGAGGGCTTGGTGGATCCGCTGATTTTCCTTACGTATTGCAGGGCAGCGGCCTCCACTTCGGCGCTCGTGGCGTGCGGTTCGAAGTTATGCAGGGTCCTGATATTGCGGCACATAACCCCATGCTAACTATGGGCAGTGCTACATGGGGAGGGGTGCCCATCGACGCTTTTTGGATTCCCGGGATAGGTTTTAGTTATTGGATCTTCCGGATGAGCCGGAGGCCGCTGGGGATGCCGAAGAGCTCGGGTCCGAAAAATGAAGGAGAATCTCATGGCTATTTGGGGTGCAGATGTTGATCAGCTTCGTCAGCTCGGTAACAAGCTGAAGGCCGGTGCTGAGAACATTGAGCAGCAGCGTTCACAGCTCAAGGGCGCACTTGATGGCACCGACTGGAAGGGCCCGGACGCTGACAAGTTCCGCGGCGAGTGGGACAGCCAGCACGCTTCGAACCTGAAGAAGGTTGCCGACGCTCTTCGCGAAGCCGGCGATCGCGCTCAGAAGAACGCTGAGCAGCAGCAGCAGGCCTCCAACTAAGACAGTTGGGAAAACCCCGGACGCACCAGCGTCCGGGGTTTTCGCCGTTAATCGCCCTTGTTGTGAGGCCCACTCTGCGCCCTGTTCCCCACATTTAGGACGCAGAGTGGGCCTCACAAACGCGTTACCCGCGCCGCGCTTTGGTGACCCGCCCCGTAGGGACGGGTTCAACGTCATTCGGGTGATCCAATACGCGGGCAGATTCCTGGGTGGCCAGGGTCGCCCTGCGATCCCCACGCAACTCATCGACGCGAACCAGAACCACGCCTCCCACAATCAGGAGACCGCCCAATAGTTGAATGGGCCCCGGGAGTTCACCCAAGAGCAACCAGGCCCAGATCACGGCGAAAAGCACTTCGGTCAGGGACACGAAGGACGCCACCTTGGACCCCAGACTGCGGGCAGCCATGATGCCGGTAACGTAGGCGAGCACTGTGGCCAGGATGATGAGCCCGACGGCGGAGACCCACCACGGTGTGGTCCACGGCCCGAGTGTTGTGTCTGCGGTGCTGAACGTCATGGGTAGCAGCCCCAACAGGCCAACCAGCCACATGACCAGCGCTCCCACAAGCAGACCCCCCGAAGCGAGCACCAGCGGGGGAAGGGTGTCGTTCTCCTTAGCGGTGATAAAGAAGTAGATCACCAGGCAGACGGCGGCGGCCATGCCCCAAAGAACACCAACGAAGTCCACCTTCACGGCGCCCGTCAGATCAAGCACCAGAACCAGGCCGCCCAAAGACAACAGTGCGCCGGTCGCAGTGAGAGCACGGGGTCGGCGCCTGCTGGCAATCCAGAGCCACAGCACAATCATCACCGGCGCCAGATACTCGAGAAGCAGGGCGACGCCCACGGACAATCGGGCCACGGCGTTGAAGTAGAAAAGCTGGCAACCGGCTACTCCAATAAGCCCGAACAAGAGGATAGTGAGCCAGTTGTCCTTGAGTTGGTGCCAGCGGCCGCGCAGAACCACGACGGCGGGAATCACCAAGATCAGCGCGGCACCGGTGAGGCGCACGGCCACAGCGGCCCCGGGTGACCACCCGGTCTCAAGCATCGACTTGGCAAAGGAGCCGGACGTACCAAAAACAGCGGAGGAAAAGAGCGCGATGCCGAGTCCTGATGCCAGGAAACTCTTTGCATCAGCCTTCGTCGTTGGAGCTGACACAGCAGCCTCCTGTCAGGAGTAAAGTTGGCTTATGGTCATGACAGTACTCCCGAAGCATGTAAGGAGTCAAAGTGCTTTTTGCGCCTGACACCGAGGTAGCCCTCCGAAGCGTTGTCAATCTCATCAACACTGCCGCCAATGGCGAGGAAACGCTGGCCTCCATACACGACCTCGACTCATTCCTGGACGCCGAAGAGTTCACAGGCTCACGGGTCAATACGCCAGCGGAATTGAACAGCATCAAGCGTCTACGCAGCGAGCTGGCAGCGTTGTGGAGTGCCGATGAGGACACGGCGGCAAAGTCCGTCAACAAGTTGCTCGCCGACGCGAAGGCACTCCCGCAACTCGTCAAACATGACCACTGGGACTGGCACCTGCACGCCACAACCCCGGAAGCACCTCTGGCAGACCGGATGGGCACCGAGGCCGCCATGGCCATTATTGATGTCATCCGAAGCGGGGAAATGGACCGCATGCGCGTGTGCGCGGCGGAGGACTGCGACGCGGCTGTTCTGGATCTGAGCCGCAACCGCTCCAAGCTTTACTGCGACACCGGCAACTGCGCCAACCGTGCCCACGTCGCGGCATATCGGGCAAGGAAGGCCGCCGAGGGCGAGTAATACCGGCATAGCGACAGCATGGGGGAACCGGATAATCGTCGATCCGAGGACCCGCCGACCGTGGGGCAGCCCTCCCCGCGAGCGCTATGAAAATGCAGGCATGACGCCGATCGGTCAACCGGCGCCGGCGGCATCCGCGCCACCTTTGATGCATTGCGCTGATGGCCATGATGGTGGCCTGCCAGTCAGCGCGTCGCTGCCGCTGCGGTGGACGCGCGAGCCCGGCTCTTAGTCCTTTTTTGCCACCGCAATGGTACTTTCGTACGGCATTTTCTAAATGTGACCAGCGTCACATTTAGAATCGCATCACGATTTCCTATCTGGCTGCACTTACCCCTCAGTAACGGACAAAAGAGCAACCCTCCCGAGGTGGGTTGTTTCGCCAGAGCATTAGGAAAAGGGACTCCATGCGGCAGAAGTTTGAGCACAATCGTGCCCACGATCAAAGAGGGCGGGGTGAGGGCAAGGGCAGATCCTTTATGGCTCTTCTGGCCTGCGTGCTTCTCGCCGTCATGGGAATCACGGCCTATGGAGTGGTCAACGCTCCCACCCCCGGAATTGCACTGCCCGGCTCCCCTGGCGTAACCCAGCCTGGCACGTTGATCTACAGCGAAGACTTCTCCAACATCAGCGCGGCCACTGCACCCATCCCTTTGACTTCATACACCGGCGGTGCAGCAGCGCAGAACGAGCAATACACCGCTGACCCCGCTTGGCTTCCAGGCTATGGCGCCTGCAACGGTTGGATCTTGCGGCAAAGCACTCCCCTCCCGGCCGACGGAGGCAACATCGTCAACAACGATCAATGCAACCGGAACAACGCCATCAGCTTTCTCCGTGACATGGCTTTCGTCATGGGGAAGTACCAGGGTATGACGGACGCCCAGGCCGCTCAGAACCAGATTCTCAGCGAATACACCAATACCGTCAGCGGCGTCCAACCTGCTGGTTTGCAGCTCCAAACCACCAAGAACAGCATCCCAACCATCGCAGGCCACTACTACGCGATATCGGGAATCTTCGGTGAAACGAACTGCTTCTCCAACCACGCCCTCCAGGAATTCTCCATCCTCATCAACGGGGTGCCTACCGTGGTCGGTTCAAACCTGGACCCATGCGCAGATCCCAGCCGGCAGGTCATCAACTACGGCAACACCAACTACAGTGTGGCAAAGCTCCAGTCGGGAGCAATCCAGGTCCCGCTGACCGGCACCACCCCCACGCTCGGTGTCCGGGTGAGGAATCTGCAGGCCACGGGCACCGGAAACGACGTCGGATTCGACCTCCCGCAGCTGGTGGATGTTACGCCGCAGCTGGATAAGTCCTTCAGCCCCACCAGCATTTTTCAGGGCCAGAGCAGCACTTTGACCTACACCGTCACCAATACCAGTGACCTGATGGCCAAGAATGGCTGGCATTTCGTTGACACCCTGCCCACCGGCCTCACTGCAGTCGGCCCGCTCGGAGGCACATGTGTCCGCACCGCGGGCACTGTTTCAGGCCGGACCGTGGACGTCACTGGAAACCTCGCACAGGGCAGTGCCTCGTGCACTATTACGGTAACCGTTACCAGCAACACCCCTGGCGTTTACAACAACTCCGGGTGCGTGGCCAACGACGGCACGGCGATTCCGAACTGCACCAACAACTTCCCCACCATCACAGGGCTTTACTCTCCCGGAACGGCCACATTGACCGTCCGGCCGGTGGTGGACCTGTCCATCACCAAGAGCGCAAACATCACGGCATACATCCCGGGTCAGCCGATCACTTACACGGTTGTAGTCCACAACAACGGGCCCAGTGATGCCGTCAATGCAGTATTCACCGATCCCCTGCCTGCATCCATCACCGGAGCCACATGGACCTGTGCCGTCACGGTTGCGGGAACCTCCAATCTTCCCCCAGCCGGACCCACCGCCTGTAACGCTCCCAGCGGCACCGGGAGCATCTCCGGCACCGTAAGAATCAATGTTGGCGGAACCCTGACGTACACCGTCAAGGGCACGGTAGCGACGGGCACCACCGGAAACATCACCAACACGGCCACCATTGCACCCGCAGCCCAAACGGCCGTTCCCAACATGCCAGGCGGTGGACCGATTCCGGTTCCCGGATCAACAACCATGGTTCCCACTGTGGATGTGGCCTGCCCGCCTTTGCCCGGGGTTGGATGTTCCGCTTCGGTAACCACGCCTGTGGATCCCCAGTGGACCATCGCCAAGACCGCAACAGTTGACGGCGCATCCTCGAACACCCAATGGGTGAAACCCGGCGACACCATCACGTACACCGTGACCGCCACCAGCAACCGTGGCCAGATCAATAACGTAGTCCTCACGGACAACCTCGCCGATGTCTTGGATCAGGGCACGTTCGTTTCCGGATCCGCAGTGCTGACCATCGGCACCGCCGCGCCGGTCGCCGTCGCAAATCCCGTAGCCCCCTCCACCACGCTGACCACCCAGCCGTTCACACTTCCGGCGGGCCAAACTGCAGTGCTCAGCTACAAGGTCACCGTCAAGGCAGACGCATGGAGCGCCCAACTGGTCAACGTCGCTACGGGCGCCGGCAGCGTCACACCCATCCGCTGCGCAACCAGCACCACTCCTGTGGCCCCGGAATGCACCACAACGCACATGACACCGGCCAAGATCCTCATCGAAAAGCTCGGAGAATCCTCCGGCGAAGAGTGGGTTCCGATGGCTGGCTCTACCTGGGCCATCCACAATGACGCGGCCGGAGCTCCCGGGGCAGTCAATACCAGCTTCACGGTGGCTCCCATCCCGTCCCAAACCGGCCAATTCCAGCTGGAGGGCATTCAGCCGGGCGTGTACTGGCTCGAAGAGACCACGGCTCCGGATGGCTTCAACCTGCTGGCCGAAGCCGTGCAGTTCACCGTGGCTCCCAATGGTGCCGTCACGCTTGGCCAGGGAAGCGGCGGTGGAGTGGTGACCGCTAGCGATACGGACGGCAATGGAATCTTCCTGGTCACCGTCCGCGATGTGCCTGCGCTGAAGATGCCCGAATCCGGAGGCATCGGCTGGTGGCCGTTCGCGGCAGCGGGAGCATCACTGCTCTTGGTCGCCATGGTCCTCACCGCGAGCAATGCCCGGCGCACCCGAAACCACCCGTAAACGTCGTTCCCCGACCTGCAGCAAAAGCGGCAGGCATCAACCCCAGAAAATGTTCACTCCCGAGCATCGCATCATCACCCATGAAAGAGGAAAACAGTGAGTAATCAAAGCTCCCGGCGCCTTTGGAAGGCCGCCGCCACCACAATTGCCGGAGCGGTTTTGGCAATGTCCTTCTCCGCCGCACCGGCTTCAGCCGCTCCGTTGGTCGACGGAGACCAGATCGGTTCCATCACCGTTCACAAGTTCGAACGCCCGGACACGCCCACCGGCCTGCCCAACAACGGCACGGCCGTGGACACCACAGGACTGACCGCCCTTGCTGGCATCGAGTTCACCATTCAGCAGGTCAACACCATCGACCTCGCCACGAATGCCGGCTGGGACGCAGCCCATAACCTGAGCAGCGTCTTCTCCCCCGCCGATCCCGCAGGATCCATCACAGGTGCAGGGTTCACCTTGGGTACCGGCACCGCTCAGGTCACCGACGCCGCGGGCACCGCATCGTTCGGCAACCTCCCCGTTGGCCTGTACTTGGTCACGGAAACCAACTACCCGGCAGGCGTCACCCCGTCAGCTCCATTCCTGGTTTCTGTGCCCTTGACGGATCCGGACAACAACGACAACTGGATCTACGACGTCCACGTGTACCCCAAGAACTCCATTACGGGTGCAGAGAAGATCGTCACGGACGCACCTGACGTCAAGCTCGGCGATCAGATTGACTTCACCATCACCGGTGACATCCCGAACGAAGCAGTCATCGACGGCTATAAGATCGTGGACCAGCTGGATGAGAAGCTGACCTACCTCGGCGCCTCCGCCACCTTGGTTGACGGCACGGTCATCACCGAAGGCACGCACTACACGGTTGAATTCGACGCCGCCAACAACACGGTCTCCATCATCTTCACCCCTGCAGGCCTTGCAGTGCTGGCTGCCAACAACGACACCAAAGTACAGGTTGTTGTCAACACCGCCGTCAACACCATCGGCGAGATCGAGAACGACGCCATGGTTTACCCGAACCTGGGCAGCTTCACCACCGTTCCCGGCCAGCCCGGCGGTCCCATCGTCACTCCCCCGGTTGTGACCAAGTGGGGCGAAATGACCCTCCTGAAGACTAACGAGAACGGCGCTGCACTTGCCGGCGCTTCCTTCTCCGTCTACGCCAACCAGGCTGATGCTCTGGCCGGAACCAACGCCATTGTCCTGAACGGTCAGAGCACCTTTACGGTTGCTGCCGATGGAACCCTCACCATCTCTGGCCTGCGTTACTCCGACTGGGCCAACGGCGCTGCGGTAGCACCGGGCTCCCCCGAATTCCGCACGTACTACCTGGTGGAAACCACCGCACCGGAAGGCTACGAGTTGCTCGCAGAGCCGATCTCCTTCCTGATCAACTCCACCAGCACCACGGTGGGTGTCGACCTCACGGTCAAGAACATCCCGTCCAACGGTGGCTTCGAGCTGCCGCTCACCGGTGGCGTGGGAACCGGCCTGCTGTACGCAGCGGGTGCGCTCCTGGTAGTCGGCGCCGGACTCCTGCTGGTCCGTTCACGCCGCAGCACCAACAGCTAGTCCCTGCCCACCTGCAAAGGTTCGCAGTCTAGATACCAAAGCGGGGAAGAACGCCAAACACGCGCTCTTCCCCGCTTTGCTACCCCAGAGCACAAATCCCCCAGGACTCTCATGTCAAAGCACCAAGACTCCAAGCTGCCGTCCCAGCGAAGTTTCCGCGCCGGATGGAGCGCTCAGCGCATCATCATCGTTGTCGTCGCAATTCTGGGGGTGGGAGTGATGCTGTACCCCACCGCCGCTGCATGGTTCTCCGACAGGGTTCATGCCACCGAGATCAGCGGCTACGTGGACAGCGTGGAAAACCTCTCCCCATCCGCCCAAAAGACACTTTTGGATGAGGCCCGGCAGTTCAACAAGGAGCTGCCATCCGGCCCGCTTCGCGATCCGTACTCCTTGAACGAGCAAGGTGAGAAAACCGTGATCGGAGCCGGCTCGGAAGCCTACAAGAAAATACTCGACGTCGGCCCCGGCGGCATGATGGGACGCATCAGCATCCCCTCCATCCACTCGGACTTGCCCATCTTCCACGGCACCGATGATGAAACGCTCTCCAAAGGCGCCGGCCACCTGTTCGGCTCCGGCCTGCCAGTTGGCGGAACGGGAACCCACAGCGTCCTGACCGCCCACTCCGGCTTCGTCAACGCCACTCTCTTCGATGACCTGGACCAAGTTCGCGAGGGTGACGTCTTCTCGGTAACAGTGCTCGGTGAGACTTTCTATTACAAAGTGAACCAGATCAAAACGGTCCTTCCGGAGGAAACGGACGATCTCCGCAAGGTCCAGGACAAGGACTATGTCACCCTGGTGACCTGCACGCCCACAGGGGTCAACAGCCACAGGCTTTTGGTGCGTGGCGAGCGCGTTGACGCTCCAGCTGCAGGTTCTTCCCAAATACTGCCCAGCCAAGCTTTGGACCCGGGATTTCCTTGGTGGGCCCTTGCCCTCGTTGGCACCGCGGTCCTGATGGTAGTGGTCACTCGTCCCCGCAAAATCCGGCCCGACCCAACAGAGCCGGACCCGGCCAGCGAAGAGGATCTGACCGACTCGCTCCTCCGCTGAACCGCATTCCCGGCTGATTCACGTTTTCCACTGCCGTGCCGCCTTGGAAATCCTGGACAGGGCATCGCACAGGCCGGGACTCAGCCGGCCCACAAAAAAGCGCTCCCCCACCCAAGGTGAGGAAGCGCCCGAAAGGTCAGTGGCCGGCGTCGGGCGTTTCCGGCCCCTCGTTCGGAGCACCGGGGCCGCCGTGGCTTGGACGCTTGGAACTGAGGTTGACGCCGGAACCCTTGCCGAGGTGGTCGGCGTTTTCCTTGTGGCTCATGGACAGCATGGCCGCTACCACGAGGCTCACAATGAACGCGATGCCCGCGCCTGTGAAGGCGAGATCGAACCGCGGGGCTTTTGCACTGCCACCGGACGCGAAGATCAGCACGGCAACAAAGGCCAGCACTGCAAAGAACGCGGAGAACATGAGGGGTCCCTTGACCGAGGTCCGCATCTTGCGCGGTTCTCCTGGTGTCTGGTCTGCCACGGTCATTCCTCCAATGATGGCGGTTGGTCTCCGCCGGTCAGCAAAAGTTCTACAGCGAGTAGAACGTCCAGTTACTAGTTTACGGCCTCGGGCGAAGCGCCGGGAGCAGCAGCCTGGGCTGGCCCGCCGGCAGCGGTCTTGGCCTCATGCCGCAGCGTCAGTCCGGACAGTATCCACAGCACGCCGGAAATGATGGCCCCACCGCCGGCCACACCCAACAGCGCATGCGCACCCAGGGACGTGAAGAACGGCAGCAGCACGGCAGTGCCCACGGATATGACACCTGAAATGAGCCAGTCGCGCGCCAATGCATCCCGTTTGCGGAGGCCATGGACCAACTCAAGGAGGCCCAGCACCAGCAGCGCGAACATGGCCGAGACCGCAACGCCCTCATCAGATTGCGTGACCAAGGCGGCGATACCTCCGAGCGCAACAACCGCCGAAACAGCAACTGGCAGTGCGCGGGACATCCATACAGCCGCTGCGGTCGCGAGCAGATACAAGCCCACGGCCCACGCCAGAACGTGCACGGACGGAGCCGCCCAGAAGATGGTGATCGCGCCGAACACCAGGGCAACCGTGGCGCGGATCAGCACGGGTTTCCAGAGACCGGCCACTGTGGCAGAAGGAGTCTGGGCAGGAGTCGCTGGGAGAGTCACCCGTCCAGTTTAGTGCGAACCCAGCACCATCCATCGATCCGTCCGTGCGCGCAGTCCCAAAGTCACCCCGCGGGCCAGCATGTAGCCGAGCGCAAACGCAGCCCACAACCAAAGCAGCCCCGCCTCGCCGTCGGGCCTGAGCTGATGGATCGCCACCAGCAGCGGCAAATAGACAGCGAGATTCACGACGCCGGCAATCGCCAAATAGCGCGCGTCGCCGGCGCCTATGAGGACTCCGTCCAGGACGAAGACGTACCCTGCCAACGGTTGCCCCACCGCGAGGACCCACAGGGCGACGGTGAGGGCGGACCGGACGCCGGAATCGGAGGTGAAGAGGTATCCGGCCCACGGTGCCGCAATGGCCAGGAGCACGCCGGTGATCACGCCGAACCCGAGCCCCCAACGGATCATGGTGCGGGTCAGTTCACGGACGCGTTGGGCGTTCCTGGCGCCCAGTTCCTTCCCGATCAGGGCCTGCGCGGCGATCGCCAGTGCGTCCAGGGCAAAGGCGAGGAAGGAGAAGATGGTCATGGCCAACTGGTGTGCCGCCAGGTTCACGGCACCCTGAGCAGTCACCACCAGGACAGTTGCGAGGATGGCCAAGCGGAGGCTCAGCGTCCGCAGCATGAGCCACGAACCCACCTTGGTCATGGCTCGGATACCGTGCCAGTCGGGCTTGAGGGAGACCCCGTGATGCCGTGCGTTCCGGCTCACCATCACCAAGTAGACGGCCGCCATGGCCCATTGTGCGATGCTCGTGCCGATCGCGGAGCCGGTTACGGACATGTTCAACCCGTAGACGAAAAACAGGTTGAGGACGATGTTGACGGCAAATCCAGCAGTTGCCACCACCAGCGGGGTCCGGGTGTCCTGCAACCCCCTGAGGACGCCGGTACCGGCGAAAATGAGGAGCATCGCGGCCAAGCCCGGCATGGACCATCTCAGGTAATCGACGGCGAACTGCCGAACGTCTCCCGTGGCCCCCATGAAGCCAACCAAGGGTTCGGCCGCCACGAAACCAACCACGGCGAGCGCCAATCCGAGCAGCAGTGCCAGCCACACGCCGTCGCGCCCTACCGCCAAAGCTTTCCCCACTTTGCCGTCGCCGATCGCCCGGGCCACCGCCGGCGTCGTCGAATACGCCAGGAAAACCATGAGCCCCACCGCGGTGTGCAGAATGGTGGATGCGAGGCCGACACCTGCCAGTTGGTTAACGCCCAGGTGCCCCACGATGGCGGAGTCGGCCAGCAGGAACAGCGGCTCGGCAATGAGCGCACCGAAGGCAGGGACGGCCAGGCGGAGGATCTCGCGGGCGTTGGAGCGGGTGGGTGTGATTGTGGTTTGAGGCACTAAACAAGCCTAGTCCGCTGGTGGCCCGGTACATTTGGGCCGTGTCACATGAGCATCCCGTCACCGTTTCTGTAGCCCGCACTATCCTTCCCGGCTATACCCGGCAAGCCAATGCCTGGGCCCATGCCGGCCAGGAGCTCGCCCGCGAATGGCCCGGATATCTGGGGTCGGGCTGGGTGCGCAACGGGGTGGACTCCACTGAATGGCACATGCTTTACCGTTTCGCCGACGCCGATTCGCTGCAGGAATGGGAAGACTCCGAGGAGCGCCGCTGGTGGATCGATAGCGCCAGGGGCATGATGGAGACCACGCGGGTGGAGCGGCACACGGGGATTGAAGGCTGGTTCTCGCGGCCCGGAGATGTCTCGGTGGTGGTCCCCGAAACGGTGGTGCCGCCTCGCTGGAAACAAGCCATCAGCATTTTCCTGCCGTTTTTCCCGCTGAGTCTGTTGGCTAATTTCCTGTTGCATCCGTTGACTCAGAACTGGCCGCTGGTGTTCGCGGTCCTGGTGAACATCGTGATCCTTACGCCGTTGATGACGTACATCTTCCTGCCCATCACCACCCGGCTGCTGCAGCCGTGGCTTCAGGCGAAGCCGCGAAGCAAGCGGCGAACCCGGGATTCTTAGCTGGGAATTTGGTCATAAAAGTCCTCAATTAGTTGACACTTCAACTTATTTCCGGAATGGTTGAAGCTATGAACAAGTCCAGCTTGACCACCACAGCCCTGACCATCCTGCGCGTCGTCGCAGGATTTCTCTTCGCCGCGCACGGTTGGCAGAAGTTCAACGAATTCACCATTGCCGGCACGCAGGCATCGTTCGCCCAAATGGGCGTGCCCGGCGCCTCGGCAGTAGCCCCGATTGTTGCAACACTCGAGCTGGTGGGCGGCATCGCGCTGATCATCGGTTTCCTCACCCGCGTCTTCGCCGCCCTCCTGGCCGTCAACATGCTCGGCGCCCTTTTCTTGGTGCACGCCCCGGCCGGCATTTTCGTCGGCAACGGCGGGTACGAACTTGTCCTGCTCTTCGCCGGCGCCGCGTTGGCCCTGGCACTGGCCGGCGCGGGCAGGATCTCAGCCGACGCCGCCCTGTTTGGTCGCTCCGGCTCCAAGCTTCGCGTCTTGGCGTAGGCGGCACCGACTCACCGCCCCACCGACGCTCTCTCATATACCAGCCCCTAAACGCCGACGGTCTCTCACTTCCTTCAGGAAAGTGAGAGACCGTTGGCGTTTAAGCATCGGGATGTGAGAGAGGATCGGCCTCAAGGGCTAGGGGCGTGAGCGGGGGTCCTAGCCCGTCACGCCCGTGAGTTCGTTCGGCACGTGCTCCAACTGAGCAGACTTCTTCACCTTTCCGGTCTTCAGGTCCACCGCGTGGATGGTACTGGCGGCTGGTTCGGTGACAAATGCCGTAGAGCCTTGAACGAACAGCGTGGGACGCGGGTCCTGCCAGGTTGCCGACTCCTCCCACGGGGCGACGACGGGAATGCTGGACGTGACGGCGCCGGAGATCGGATCGATCACCCGCAGGCCACCGTCAGTACCGAGTACCAGCGCCTCACCTGCCGGTCCGCGGCCCAGTGAACGGAAGGAATAGCTGGTACCGATGTCCACCAACTGCATCGTGGCGGTTTGGGTGTTGACCAGCGAGATCCGGGTAGGCCGCTCCGGCTTTGCTGACTTGTCTACCTTGTAGTCGCCCAGGATCACTGGGGACTTTTCGGAGCCCGCCTGGTTTCCGAGCCGACCGTACGCATCCGGGCTTGCCACCTTCTTAATGGCGCCATCCTTGTAGATCAACATCCCGTTTTCGCATCCCACCACCACGGCTTCACCCGCGGCAACAGCTTCACCATGAACACCTGGGCAGTCCTCGTTACGCACAATTTCAGTGCGTTCCTGGCCTTTGCCGGCGGAGAGCACCGCAATTCCGGGGCGGCTTTCCTCGTTGCCCAGGGTCACCAGCAGCTTGCCGTCTTCAAGCTCCACGGCCACGCCGTGATGCGGCTCGGGCGTGGTGTAGACGTCGGTCGAAGGCAGTTTTCCGTCTTCCGCGGCAGCGGCCAGAGCAGAGGTCTCAAAGCTCTCCACCTTGCCGGAGCCGTCGTTGAACAGCACAGTCTTGCCTCCGTGCAGCACCACGTGGCCAGCCTTGTCAGCCGCGAACGCCAACTCAGTCAGCTTGGGCTCAGCTATGTAGTGGTGGCTGTGATCGCCGTGCGGTTCGGTCCAAGCGCCCGCGTCGAAGAGCCGGAAGGCATCGCCGGTGGATACGAAAACGTGCCGGCCGTCACCGGCCGGATTCAGCCGGTTGAAACCGGACATTTCCGCACTTCCCACGGCTTCAAGGGAGGTTGCATCGAGAACTGAAATGCCGGCGTCGTGGGTGTAAACCAGACGAGGAGTCGGGGCGCCAGCCTCCTGTGAACTCGGCTCCGAACTGCCCGAGGGTGCTGCAGTGACTGCATTACCGCCTGAGGCGACGGGGCTTGCGCAGGCGGCTAAAAGCAGGGCTGAGAGCCCGACGACGGCAATCGGCACCGGGCGCCACTGGCGACTGCGAGGGGTCGGGGCAGGGGTCATGGGGGTTGAGTGATGAGGCATGGTTAAATGATATTGATTCTCATTTAGTCCGCAAATTGTGGATTGGGCCGCCCCGTCACAATTGACGTTTAAGAACACAAAGAAACAAATTCTCCCGTCAATTCCTTGACTGACTCTTTTGTGGGCTGGTAAACATATCCCCACCGGGCAAGCGTTTTCCGAACCCCTCCACCGCATCCTCAGTCGATGGCCTCGCGCCAAACACCAGGGAAGACGCCTTGCCGGTTAATGAAACGATACAAAGTCCGACAGCGTGGTTGGTACACACCCCCATGCGTCATCAAAGGAGATGTTCGTGAAACACCCCCCTCAACGCGCGGCCAGGACGGGCACCGCAGCCCTGACTGCCACCGTCGCCTCAGTGGCACTGGCCTTCACCGGCCTTCCTGCGGCTCACGCCCAGACGTCACTCCCCCCGGCCGGAAGCGGCTTCGCGTTCGACTTCGGCCCTGGCGTCGTGGCGGACGGGTACACGCAAGTGAACGCAGGCAGCGCCTACACCGCCGCCACGAAGTTCGGTTTCACGGACACAGCAGTCACCTCCGGGACTGACAGGGGCACACCGGATGCCCTGCGGAGCGACTTCGTCCAAGCTCAGGGCAGCTCCTTTCAGGTGGACCTACCCAATGGCGACTACACCGTAAAGCTCATTGCCGGCGACGCAACGGAAGCCACCAACATCGCCATCACGGCCGAGAAAATGGCCAAAGTCCAAGCCACCGACAAGCCGGCCGGTCAGTTCCTGGAGATGGAATTCCCCATCTCACTCGTGGACGGCCAGCTCAATCTGGACATCACCGGAACCGCCGCTAAAATCAACTCGCTGGTCATCTCGGCCCGCGCGCCCCGCACGGCGACAACGGAGCCCGGCGTCTACCTGGCCGGCGACTCCACCGTGCAGACGTATGATCCCGGCTACGCGCCACAGGCGGGTTGGGGCCAGATGATCGACCGCTACCTCGACGACAAGGTTGCGGTCTACAACCACGCGATCGGCGGCCGCAGCTCCAAGAACTTCATCAGCCAGGGCCGGCTGGACGAGATCCTCCGCGTCATCAACCCCGGCGATTACCTCATGGTCCAGTTCGGCCACAACGACGCAACCATCGGCGTCGACGACCGCTACGCATCGCCCGCCGACTACAAGGAATACCTGCGCACTTACGTCAACGGTGCCCGCCAACGCGGCGCCACCCCCATCCTGGTGACCCCGGTGGGGCGCCGGGACTTCGACGCCGCCACCGGTAAATTCCGCGTCAGCTTCCCGGAGTACGTGGACAAGATGAAGGAACTCGCGGCCGAAGAGAACGTGGCCCTGGTGGATCTGTCCGCCCTCAGCCGCGGCTACTACGATGCAATCGGACCCGAAGAAGCCAAATCGGTCTTCCTCCACGTCGACGCCGGCGTGTACCCCGGACGCCCGAGCGGCACCGCTGACGACACCCACTTCCAGGAATACGGCGCCATCCAGATCGCCCGCCTCCTCGCCGGCGGCATGAAGCAGCTCAACGTTCCGCTGGCATCGCGCGTCCAGGAGGTCACGCCGCCGTCGAGCGTTCCTGCCAAGCCGCAAGGCCTGGTGGCCGGCAGTGTCTCCAACGCCGGAGCGTTGCTCAAGTGGCAGCAGGTGGAGGGGGCGGACATCTATAAGATCTACCGCAAGCTGGCCGCTGAACCGGACACCGCGTACAAGCTAGCCACCACGTCCACCATCCCCACCACCAACCTCAATGGCCTCGCAGAAGGCACCGCATATGACGTGCGCGTGGCGGCGATGAACGGCAAGGGCCTGTCCGAGTACAGCGATACGTTGGCGGTGACCACCAAGCAAGCCACGTACAAGTTCGACTTCGGACCTGTCGGCGCCCCGGTGGAAGCTGGCTACACCGAAGTCAACCGCACCATGGCCTACTCCGCCGAGCGCGGTTACGGTTTCAAGGACATCACGGTCCTCAGCGACCGCGACCGCGGCGCAACCACCACCAACCTGCTCCGGGACTTCGTCCTCAGCGGCGCCAGCTTCGAATTTCAGCTGGACGTCCCCAACGGCACCTACGCCCTGAAGACGTACCACAGCGACTGGATCGGCTCCACGCGCACTGACATCGCTGTAGAAGGCAAGGGCTTCGGCACCGTCACCTCCGGCAAAGCCGCATCCGCCACCAAGGTCATCAACGAGGTCCTGGTAACGGACGGTCAACTCAACCTGAGCATCAGTGGATCCGGCCAGCGCCTCAACGGGCTCGAGGTGACCCCGCTCCTGGTGGGCCCAAGCAACCTCAAGACAACGTCCGTTGACGCAGCCGCCCAGCCGCCCGTCGTCGGACTTTCCTGGGACGCTGTTGGCGACGCCGCCAGCTACCGCGTCTTCCGTCAGGCACCCTTCGAGACGTCCGCGCAGCTGATCGCGGAAAACATTGCCGAACCGGCATATTCGGACGCTACCGCCACGGCAGGCCTGCCCTACAAGTACTACGTCACCGCCGTAGACCGCACAGGCCTGGAGTCCGTCCCGTCCAACACCTTGGACGTGCCCCTGATCAACCCCGCCACCGCAGCGCCCGCAGCACCTGAAAAACTGAAAACCAAGAAGGTGGAAAAGACCAGCGTCTCACTACAGTGGGGCGAAGTTAAGGGCTCGACGGCGTACCTCATCTACCGCTCCACGGCAGCTGACGGGGCCTTCACCTACGTAGGTAAAACCGACGACAAGAAGTTCACCGACACCACCGTCCTGACCACCATCAAGTACTACTACCGGGTCACGGCCCTGAACGCCGGGGGAGAATCGGCTCCGTCTGAAACCGTGGGCACCGAAGACGTGGTGGTCCTGAACCGCCAGATGGAGAAGCTGGACCGGGCACCTGTGGCGATTCCAACAGCAGAGGGAATCCGCATCGGCTGGCGCATGCTTGGCCTCGATGAGGACAAGATCGGCTTCAACGTCTTCCGCGACGGCAAAAAGATCACATCATCACCCATCACCAACAGCACCAGCTACCTGGACGCCGCCGGCACCGCGAACTCCAAGTACGTCATCAAGGTAGCCGGCGGCGGCAGCAGCGGCGAGAAGGAAACCACGGAGTTCAGCCCGCTGGCTCAGGACTACCTGGCCATCAAACTGGACAAGCCTGCCGACGACTACACCAAGGACGGGCAGCCGTACAGCTACTCGGCCGGCGACGCCACGGTTGCCGACGTCGACGGTGACGGCCGGTACGAGATCATCCAGATGTGGTCACCGTCCAACTCCAAGGACAACTCTCAGGCCGGGTACACGGGCACCGTTTACGTGGACGCCTACACCTTGGAAGGCACCAAACTCTGGCGCATCAACCTCGGGCAGAACATCCGCGCCGGGGCCCACTACACCCAGGTTCTGGCCTACGATTTCGACGGCGACGGCAAGGCTGAAGTGGCCATGAAGACCGCCGATGGAACCCGGGATGCCGCCGGTACCGTGATCGGCAATGCCAACGCCGACCATCGCAACAGCAGCGGCTATGTCCTCACCGGCCCGGAATTCCTGACGGTCTTCCATGGCCAGACAGGAACCATCATGGACACCGTGGCGTATGACCCGCCGCGCGGTGACGTTGGCGCCTGGGGTGACACGTACGGCAACCGCGTGGACCGTTTCCTCGGAGCCGTGGCCTACCTCGACGGCGAGCACCCGTCCATGATGTTCAGCCGCGGTTACTACACCCGCGCAGTCCTGGCCACCTATGACCTGGTGGGTGGCAAAATCGTGAAGCGCTGGGTGTTCGACTCCAACGTTTCCGGCGATCAGTACCGGAGCATGGGCAACCACAACTTATCCGTGGCTGATGTGGATGCCGACGGCAAGGACGAGTTCATCTTCGGCTCCATGACCATCGATGACAATGGCCAGCCGCTCTACACCACCGGCCTCGGTCATGGGGATGCCATTCACACCAGCGATCTGGATCCTTCCCGTCCGGGCCTGGAAACCTTCGCAGTCCATGAGGACATGGGATCGAGTGGAAATCTCGGCGCAACCTTCCGCGACTCCGCCACCGGGGAAGTGCTCTGGAGCATCCCGGCGGCAAGGGACACCGGCCGTGGGGCCTCGGGCGATATTGACCCGCGCTATCTGGGTGCTGAAGGGTGGGCCGTAGGCGGCGACGCTGCGTGGAACTCCCCGGTGGGCGAACTTCGCTCGGCCAAGGGTGAGCTGCTCTCCACCAACATCCCGGCAGCAAACTTCCTGGCGTGGTGGGACGGCGACCTGCTCCGCGAAATCGTGGACCACGACTGGGACGTTGCCAGCAACAGTGGGACACCGAGCATCAGCAAGTGGAACTGGAACACCCAAAGCAGCGATCGCCTGCTGACGGCCAACGGTGCCCTGACCAACAACAGCACCAAGGGGAACCCGGCTATACAAGCCGATCTGTTGGGCGACTGGCGGGAAGAAATTGCCTGGCGTTCCGCGGACAGCACGGAGCTCCGGATCTACACCACCACGTCCGGTACTGATGTTCGGCTCCGCACCCTGATGCACGATCCCGTGTACCGGCTCTCTGTCGCACGCGAGAACATCGCCTATAACCAGCCGCCACACGCGGGCTTCTATATCGGTGTGGGCATGGATGCACCGTCTATTCCGAATATTGCATATACGGGAAGCAAGTAGCCCCTCTGCCACGGCAAGCGCCGCCTCTGCACCTGTTGGTGCGGAGGCGGCGCTTCAGGTGGTGGAAATAGCCGGATGACCACCATCCTCACCGGTGTCGGCGCCAGCACCGGGTGCCGACGCGCGAAACGCGGTGATGGCCGTCCACGACGATTTCACAGACATCAACACCGGCGTAGTGGCCGCCTGCAGCGCCTTCTGGGCGCGCTCAAGCACGCTGTCCAGGACACGGCGTGGCTCACAGCCACGGACCGCGACTCCTTCCACTGGACCTGGTTCGAACTCCGCGAGGATCTCATCGCCACCCTCGGCATCCACCGCGGGTGATCTGACTTCGTCACGTAACAGAAACTTGGCAACAGTAAACTGCCACCATGAGCGATGATGCTGCCAATTCAGTGACCCTCCGCTTCCTCGCGGCCCCCATGGACGTAGGACACAGCGGGTCCGTCGACGCCGGTACCGTCCTTGAGTGGGTGGACAAAGCAGCGTATGCAGCAGCCGTGGGCTGGGCAAAGGCCTATTGCGTTACGGCGTACGTGGGCAACATCCACTTTACGGATCCAGTCAACAGCGGGGACATGGTGGAAGTGACTTCCACCATCGTTTATACGGGGCGCTCCTCCATGCACATCCACACCGTGGTCAGCTCCAGGGATCCCAAGGGCGGTCCCGAGACAATGCACAGTCAATGCATGGTCATCTTCGTTGCCGTCGGGCCGGACGGTAAGCCGATTCCCGTGCCGCAATTTAAGCCGTCCACGACTGAGGAAATCGAGCGGCGGGACCACGCCTTGGCTCGGATCGAGGTCCGCGAACAGATCGTCAATGCGATGAACGCTCAGGAATACACCGACGCCGGAACCGCCGAGCGCGTCGTCCTGCGGTTTATGGCGGCACCCACTGATGTGAACTGGGGCGGCAAGGTTCACGGTGGCATTGTGATGAAGTGGATCGACGAAGCCGCTTATGTTTGCGCCTCCCGCTACTGCGGCAAGGACACGGTGGCAGTGTTTTCCGGCGGTGTCCGCTTCTACCGGCCCCTGCTGATCGGCGACGTCGTAGAAGTGGAGGCGCGGCTGGTCTACACCGGCGCCAAGGGCATGCACATCGCGGTTCACGTCCGCTCGGGTGACCCTAAAACCAAGGTCATGAACCTGACCACGTACTGCCTCACGGTAATGGTGGCGCGCGACCAAACAGGGACAGCCGTCCCCATCCCAGTTTGGGAGCCGGTGTCTGACGAGGACAGGAAGCTCCATGCGCATGCCCGGGAGCTGCTGGAAATCCGTGGGCGCGCCCCGGGCAACCGGCTGCCGGATCATCTCCAGAACCTCACAGGAAGCTAAACCTGGCTTTTACTTTTTAAGCTGCCTCGTTGAGTGCCGGGGCTGCTTCGCCGTGCCTCCAGCTGCCATTCACAAGTACTAGGGTGCTTTATCGTTCCTCGACACGAATCACGTCATGGGTGCACTTGAGACTTGAGTGACTCGGAATAAGGCAATGGTGAGCCGGCACCCCGCTTCCGTTAGTTGACGAGCCGGCATTCTCCTTTCTTCGATGGCTCTCGGACAAACAGTAGGTCTAACAGAAGCAAGGCTCTTGGCAGCGTCAAGTGGTCCATCAGCCGCTTCCAAAGGGGGGCATCAGTTGTATAAGCGGAAGATGAAGAGTGTCCTGGACTATGTCGGCAAAGGTCTGGGGGTAAGAATCGTTGGCGCACCAGGCAGCGGCCGGACCAGCCTCCTCAAGAGCGTCGTTGCAAAACTGGAAGAGGATGGCGCCACGGTCTACACCATGTTCGCTGCGCCAGCTCTTGCTGCTGTGCCTTTTGCGGGCGTTCTTTCGCTCGGCTTGGATCTTCGTTCCAGGACCATTGGCATTCTCGGCATCGTGGACGTTCTCTCGGTTCAGATGGCCAGGAACGGGGCGCATCTCATAGCTATCGACGATCTCGAAAACCTGGACCGAGAGTCATTGGCGGTAGTGGACGTGCTCAGGAGAAGGCGCAACGTTCCGCTGATTACCACCATGAATGACAGGCCGTTCCAGGCCAGGAGCTCCGGCTATTTGGGCAGCATTCCCGAAGCAACGGTTTCCCTTGCTCCGCTGGAATACGAACAAATCGGCAAACTCATCACCGAAACCCTTGGTCATCCGGCGGAAGTGAATGTGGTTGCGAATGTTCTCACCAAGTCCGGCGGCAATTTGCGGCTGGCGGTGCGAATCATCCAGACCTCGGCACTCAGTGGGCGCGTGGTTCTCAGGGACGGCTTGTGGTGCATGAACGGCCCAAAGCTCATGAACGAACATCTCAACGGGACAGTGGAAGCCTTGCTCCAAGGTTTGCGGCCGGAGGAAGTCCGGGCACTTAACAAGATGTCACTTCTAGGTCCCAGCCCCGTTGACCGCTTGGTTGCAACTGTTGGCGAGGACATCCTCGACAACCTTGAATACAACGGGTTGATTTCGGTCATTCAGGGTTCGCATGGAACCCTTCTGGCTGCTGTCTTTCCGCCCATAGTGGACGACTACCTTCGAGCCCACACGCTAAGCTCCCGGAGAATTCTCCAGAGCGCCGTAACAGACCAGGTCACTGCAGATTCGGCCGGTCTCCCAGTACCGCCAGCCACTGACGACATGATGTCGGCTTCACTTTCCGCTCTTCGCACGGAAATGGGCAGCAACCACGCGGCTGCCACCCGATACTTCCAGCAGCGCCGCGACGCCCTTGAAGAGTCGTGCTACCAAACGTGGCAAAACGATCGAAGCCTGTCCAATGCTGTGGCGACCCTGAGGGTTTACTGGGGAGCGCCTGCCAACATCCATCGGGTCCAGGAGGTTCTGCGTCAAACCGACGCTGACCACGGTGAATCAGGAGATCTCTTCTTGTTCACTATGTCGTTGGCATGTTGGCAGTTCTCCCATGAGAAGAACCTGGCCGGCGCGATTGCGACAATGCAAGCTCTGGCCTCCAAGGAACCTGATCTGCGGGATGAAGCCGACGCGGTCACGGCTTTCCTTCGCACATCTCACGGCGGCATCCCCGGCAACCACGATCACTCCTTTGTTGATTCCCTCGAGCATGGATCGCAAGGCGGCATTGCCCCAGCCATCAAGGGACTGCTGGAGCTGTACCGCCTCAACCCCCAGAGGGCACAAGACGCATTGGACTTCTCCGCGGATGCACCTGGCTACCCGCCGCTCAAGTCTTTCATCCGCGGAATGGCGATGCTCTCCAACGGTCGGGAGGATGCGGCACTGGTCATGGCTCTGGAGCACCGGGAGAAGGCTTTACAGAATGTCGATCAGTTCGCGTTCGTCAGTCACAGTTATGTAGCTGCACTCTCCCTCCTGCACCACGGCCTGTTCGACGAAGCCGAATATCTCATGGGGCGGGCCTTTTCCCTGGGAAAACCAGGATTCTTGGTGGAGTCCTTGCACGTGGCCATGCTGCGCCTGTCATCACTTCGGGACGCAGTTCCAGCTACTTCCTTGGGCGTGACGGCCGGTTCCAGCGGAAGGGAGAACGGGCCGTTCCCAGGTTTCGGAACGGGTTTGCACGATCTCGCCGCCAGCCGCCCTTCCAGCGCCAAGGCCTTCGACGAGCGAGCCAGCCGAATCATCGAAAAGTCCCTTGCACGGGGTTTCGCCTTCGAAGCCACGCATACGGGGCTCTTCGCACTGGGTCTCCTCCCCGGCCCGCGCATCCGGGGGCTCCTTCAGAGGATCCTGGAGGACCGCGCCATAACAGTCCACGATCAGCTTTTGGCAGTGGCGGGCGCCGCCATTGAGATGGACCTTCCACGCCTTCGTCATTTGCTGGACACCTACGTGCTGGACGGAGATACGTTCCAAGTGTCCATGGTTCTTCGCGGGGCAGAGCAGCGGTGCCAGCTCAGCGGCGAGCCTGCTGTCGCGAGCGAGATCAGAAGGGCAGCCAAGGACTTCGCCGCCCGTTTCGGTGTGGTGGGAACGTTGCTTGACTTCAAGTCAGAGCCTCCCGGTTCTTCCTTGACCTTGAGGGAAATTGAGGTTGCCTTGGTGGCCGGGCAGCACAGCAACCAGGACATCGCCGAGCAGTTTGGTATCAGCATCCGGACTGTGGAGAGCCACATTTCCAATGCTTTGCGAAAAACCGATACGACCACCCGAAAACAGCTCGCCGATCTTATCCGAAATGCACCTAAATCCTTGGCGTCAGGCGCCACTGAAGCTTCCCGATCCAAGCCCTAGCACTGGCGTAAGAACGTTTGATCCACCAATACAGGAGTCACAGAGTTGCCCCAATTATTAGTTGTCAGCGCTCACCGGCAATTCACAGCTCTGATCCATTGGGCCACGAATTCGTTGCAATCCGTACCCTCGGGAAGAGTGGCTGTGGTTGATGGGACGTTGCCGGAGCTAGATGTCGATGTGCTGGATTTGGTCCATGACAGCTATCGAGTGCTCGTCTACGGCGGCGTGCTCCATAGCTCCCGAGTCTTGCGTCTGATGGATCTCGGCGTACGAGGCTACGTGCCTGAAACAGCCACACTCCCCGTCCTGCTGGCAGCGGTCAAGAGCATTGCCGCCGATGGCATCCACTTACCCTTTGATCCTGCTTCCGGCCGGAACTTCGTCCCCTTGACCTCTGCCGAGGAAGTTGCGGCCAATGCCTATTTCCTCAGGGACGAGGAAATGCCCCGGATCGAAGTAGCCAAACGGCTGGGTATTGCTGACTCGACACTACGAAACCAGCTGGCATCAGTCCGACGAAAACTTGGTATCCCCCCGCAGGCCAGCCGCACAGCAGTGAGCCGACGGTACCGCGCTACCGTGAGGCAGGCAGTACCGTCGAGGCAATCGGTCTAGTATCGCGAAGGGGCGGGGCCAGAACTCAGCTGTAGGTGCTCACGTGATAGGCCGCCAGTCACCGGATTCGCTACGTAGCGCCGGCCGAGTGAACCAAGGGTCCACCCTGCACCTTCCCACTCCCGGGCATCGAGAATGTTCCGCCCATCAATAATTTTCCGCGAGCGCGTTTTCGCAGAAAGACCCTCCGCTGTCAGGGCTTTGAACTCGTCCCACTCGGTGAGGATCAGGATGAGGTCGGCATTCCTCACGGCATCCTCGGTAGATGCTGCGTAAGTATGTTGCGGGGACCTCCGGGAGGCATTGGCGTTGCCTGCAGGATCATAGATCCATACCTCCGCGCCTTCGTCGAACAGCCTATTGGCGATGTCCAGGGCCGGTGAATCTCGGACATCGTCGCTGTTGGGCTTGAACGCGACGCCCAGAATGGCGATCCTGCTTTGCGAAAGCGAACCAAGCATCACGCGGGCCAAGTCCACCGCGCGCTCCCGGCGCCTCAGATTGATACCGTCCATCTCATCAAGGAACCGCATACTCTGATCCACGCCAAGCTCAGCTGCACGTGCCTGAAGGGCGCGAATGTCCTTGGGCAGGCACCCACCGCCGAAGCCGATGCCTGCGTTCAAGAAGCGGCGCCCAATCCGCGCATCCAAGCCAATCGCATCCGCCAGCGTGCGGATATCTCCTCCAATAACCTCGGTTACCTCGGAGAACGCATTGATGAAGGAGATCTTTGTAGCGAGGAAAGCATTTGCAGCGACCTTGACCAGTTCAGCGGTCTCAAAATCGGTGCTGATCAGAGGCACGCCACTCTCAAGGGCTGTCGCATACACCTCCCGCAAGACCACCTCGTCCTCGGGCGATTCCACACCAATGACAAGGCGGTCCGGCGTCAAGGTGTCCACAACGGCGAAGCCTTCCCTAAGGAACTCAGGGTTCCAGGCAAGATTCACTGTGACGCCGGGGCGTTTGTTGTCACGAACAAGCGTTTTGAGACGCCTCGTGGTGCCCACCGGAACAGTTGATTTGCCGACAATGAGGGCATCTTTGGTGATGTTGCGGGCGAGCGAAATAGTGGCTGCGTCCACAAAGGACATGTCAGCGGCACCCTCACCAGCCCGCTGGGGAGTTCCCACACCAATGAAGTGCACATCCCCCCAAGCTCCCACTTCCTGGTAGGACGTGGTGAAGCGAAGGCGTCCGCTTTTCACATGCTTCCTCAGAAGTTCGGGCAGGCCGGGCTCGTGGAACGGCAACAGCCCCTCTGAAAGCGACGCGACCCTCGCGGGGTCTATATCGAGTCCAAGAACCTCAAAGCCGAGTTCGGCCATACAGGCTGCGTGGGTGGCACCTAAGTAACCGGTGCCTATGACGGTAATACGCATGAGTCCTCGCTTTTCGGAGTGACAAAAAATGATCAAAACTGTGAGGGCCGCCGGGCGGCGGAGGTGTGCATCTATTTGCGGATGCGGGCACGGATTTCACGCACTTCCTTCAGGGTTTGGACACCCTCGGTCACACTCCGCCAGAGTCGGCGGAGCCTGAAGGACGTTTGCTGCCAGTGGTTCCTGTCGCGAAGTTCCAGGTCATGCCAGCTGATCGATTCCCGTGAGGGAACCAGGGCTTGCCACAGCGCTGCCGATTTTCTGGACCAGGGGATCTCCATGAGATGGAAGAGACGGAGCGTGGCAGACCTTTGCGCCGTCGTCCGAAGAACCCAATCAAAGGGCGGCTCACCAACATCGAATGCCCGGGTCTCCGGCAACATCGCAAACAAAGGTCCCAAGGGACCTATCGCCCCCAGTTCCAAGGCCCTGTCATAGTGCTCCTGCGGGGATGCCGTGATCTCCCCCAGGCAGAATGAGACGTCATCATGGAGGACACCCTTGGCGGGACTTCGCAATGCATGCAGGAGCGTCACAAGAAGAGCGTCGTTGCGTGACAGCGTCCACACCGGACGCCCACCGAGTTCTATGCTTTGCCTGGCACTCCAGAGACGATCAAACACCTCAGACTCATCCTCGTAGAACCCAGGAAACCGCCAATGAACATCAATGTCGGTGGGCCACCCCGGGTTGATGAGAGTGGTGGAGTGATCGGGGAACGCTTCGGAGACTTCATGGATTCTCGCCTCCCACCCCCTCTGGCCAAGAGCATTCAGCAGGGCCTTCAACTCCGAGCGCTGGAGGAGGACGTCCAGGTCAAGCGATGGCCTGACGGGGCGGGCGCCTACTAAGGTCGCCGCTGGACCTTTGATGAGCAGCACCCGAATGTTGGACTCTGCAGCGATATGGGACACCAGCGCAGCGGATAGCAGGATCGATTCGTTGATCCTGAGGACTTCTCCCGATGGACCTGCCTGGGCCGGAGGCCTCATGGCCGCCAGCAGGAGATGGACCGGAGCCACAAGCTAGTCCCTCAGGCCGTTCCGGTTCTCCCTGTACCAGGAGTACGTGGACTCGATTCCGTCCTTCAAGGAAATGCGGGCGGTCCAGCCCAGCGACGCCAGCTTTTCCACGTCCATGAGCTTCCGAGGTGTGCCGTCGGGTTTCGTCGTATCCCAAGCAAGTGCACCCCGATAACCAACGGTGGCTGCAACAAGGCTGGCGAGCTCTTTGATCGTCAGATCCGACCCAACACCAACATTCACATGTTGCGAACCATCGTAGTTTTCCAGGAGATGTAAGCAAGCGTCAGCCAAATCGTCCACATGAAGAAACTCGCGTCGAGGTGCACCCGTTCCCCAGTTGGTTACAGACTCATCTTCCCGGGCCCGGGCCTCATCCAGACGGCGGATCAAGGCCGGCAAAACGTGGGATCCATTGGCCGAAAAGTTGTCACCAGGCCCATACAGGTTGGTAGGCATGGCTGAAATCCACGGCAAACCGTACTGCTGACGGACAGCCTGAACCTGCTTGATTCCCGAAATTTTGGCGATTGCGTAAGCCTCGTTGGTCTCCTCCAACGGTCCTGTGAGGAGGTACTCCTCCTTGAGGGGCTGGGGCGCCAGCTTGGGGTAAATGCAGGATGATCCCAAGAACAGCAGCCGTTCCACCCCGTATTCTTGCGCTGCATCCATCACATTTACTTGGATCCGGGTATTTTCGCTGAGGAAATCCACCGGGTAGGTCTTGTTCGCCAGAATGCCGCCAACCTTGGCTGCGGCCAGTGCCACATACCGGGGCCTTTCCTTTTCAAAGAATGCGAAGACAGCCTGGCGGTCCTTGAGGTCCAGGTCCTTGGACGTTCGCCCTATCGTGTTCGTGAAGCCCTCCGCCGCGAGTTTCCGCCACAGAGCGGATCCCACCAGGCCTCCATGCCCTGCGACGTAGAAGGGGGACGATCGGTCAAGCCGCCCCGGAGTAAAGGCCGTCATCGAGCAAGAGCCTTCCAAGTTTGCAGATCAACAGTATCGATCCACGGGTTTCCCCCATGCTGCAACGCCTCCATATCGGCGTCCACCATGAGACGAGCCAGCTCAGGTGTCCTGATGGTCGGCTCCCAGCCCAGCTTTTCCTTGGCTTTCGAGTAGTCGCCAATGAGTGCTTCAACTTCTGTAGGACGAAGGTAACGCTCATCAAAGCGCACGTAGTTTTCCCAGTTCAACCCGGCATGTTCAAACGCGTTCTCAAGAAAGTCCTTGACGGTGAAGCCCTCGTTTGTCGCAAGGACATAGTCATCAGGCTCATCCACCTGAAGCATGCGCCACATGCCTTCGACGTACTCTGCGGCATAACCCCAGTCGCGGACAGCCTGCAGGTTACCCATGTACAGCTCTGACTGTTTTCCAGCCTTGATGGCCGCGACAGCACGCGTGATTTTGCGAGTCACGAACGTCTCGCCACGGCGGGGTGATTCGTGATTGAAAAGGATGCCGTTGACGGCAAACATGCCGTAGGCCTCCCGATAGTTCTTGGTCATCCAGTAGCTGTAAACCTTTGCCGCGCCGTAGGGAGAACGGGGATAGAAGGGAGTAGCCTCATCCTGCGGCGGCGGAGTAGCCCCGAACATCTCAGACGAGGATGCCTGGTAAAAGCGGGTTTCGATTCCAGCCATGCGCACAGCTTCCAGAAGCCGGGTTGTGCCAATTCCCGTCGTATTGCCCGTGTGCTCCGGCTCGTCGAAGGAAACCCTGACGTGGGACTGGGCCCCCAGGTTATAGACCTCGTCGGGACGGATATCAGCCAGCAGCGTGACCAGCCGGGCGCCGTCGGAAAGGTCGCCATAGTGAAGGAAGAGGCGTGCTTTGCTGTTATGCGGGTCCACGTACAGGTGGTCGATACGGGACGTATTAAAGGTTGAAGAGCGGCGGATCAGGCCGTGCACCTCATAGCCTTTGGACAGCAGGAGTTCGGCAAGATAGGAGCCGTCCTGCCCTGTGATTCCTGTGATTAGCGCTTTCTTGGCCAAGGTTTTTCCTTCTCTTCGTACAGATAAATGTGGCAAATGCTGTCTCAGCGCGATCGCTGACCCGACGCCAGATCGTTCAACCACTCGACGTAGCTGTCCACGGCCACCTCCTCGGTAAGCACCCTGTCGCTGTACTGCCGACCAGCAGCACCGAAGTCCTTTGCAGAATCAGGGTCCTCGCGAAGCCGCTCAATAGCGGCCACCAGATCCCTTGGCGATCCCGACTCAGCCCGGATGCCGGCGCCTGCTGCGGAAAGCTCGTGTGCTGTTGCGCTGCCGGCCTCCGTAGCCGCGATAATCGGAAGCCCCGTCACGAAGTAACTTGTGAGCTTGCTGGGCACGGACATCTCTCTTACGCCCGGACGCTCGTTGACGAGCAACACATCCGCCGATCTGAGCGCCTCCGAGTAGTCCCGGTCCGGAAGCGGCTCCAGGAACTGCAGCCTGTCAATGCCCGCACCCTTGGATTCGAGGATGCGCCGTTGATTGCCGTTGCCCAGTAGGACAAAACGAACATCGCTTCCGCTGCGCCCTGCCAGCCGCGCAGTATCAATCAGGTTTTCCAGCCCTTGTTTGACGCCCATGTTGCCCGCATGCAACGCCACAAAGTCAGTTGCGGCCCAGCCGAGGCGTTCGCGGGCCTTGGACCTGTCAAACGAATGCTGGTGCCGAACATGAGTCCAATTTCTAATCACGCGGACACGGTGTGCGGGGACGCCCAGATCATTGATGACATGCGCGCGAAAACGGTCGTGAATAACACTTACTCCGTCCGCGGCGTTGAGAATCGTGGATTCAAGGCGCTTCATGACTGAAGCCAGAGGAGACCCGGCATCGCCCGTCTCCTCTATGCCTTTGCTGTAGAGGTCCTGAACCCAGATACCCACCGGGATGCGGAAAAGGCGTGCTCGAAGAATCGCGAACGCCGCCGAGAAAAGGGCGGGACTGACTACGAGGACCACATCGGGGCGGTCCCAGCGTTCAAGCACGGTGCGGAGCCCAAAGGTGAGTTCCATGATGAGACGGCCAAGTCCGTTGGGCCTTTGGGGGACGGTGGACCGCAGTCGTTTGACCGCGACGTCCCCAAAAAACTCCTCCATGGAAAGGCCGGTATAGCCGTCGGCGATCTTCCATTCGGGATAGTGGGGATATCCGGTCAGAACTTTGACAGAGACCCCGCGTCGCGCCAGTCCTTGCGAGAGTTTGGTGGTGTAGGGAGCATTTCCGCTGGGCTCCGGGGCATAGTTCAGTCCCACGATCAGCGCTTTCATGAGCCCCTACCGATCCGGCGGAAGCTCATGGCCCGTGCCCGCCTCCGGAGCAGCGAATGTTCGGACGTCACAGAGGCGCCAGGGGAATGCGACCAAGCAGCAACGGCCCGAAAAGGGTGACGGCATGGCCCAGGACGATGCCCGCAATCAAGGCGATTCGTCGCCCTCGTCCAGCAACACCGGGGTAGGGGTCACCCGGGATTTCCCGTCCAAGGGGAACAGCCAGGCTTTGAGCCGCAGGCTGGTGTTCAAGGGCATGGGTGCGACCTGTCATTGATGGGGAACATGTCAGCGCCGTCGTCGTGGTGTCCATTTCGCCTCAGCATTCTGTCAATCGGATACCAGTCGATGTTGGCGGGAGGAGCACACCCCCTAGAGCCGAAAGGACCCACTTCCTCAGTGGTGGAGCCCTGCAGGGCTGAACCAGCTCCCCCACCTATCGGCTTCCTCCGTGGAGGTCCGCACGGTATTGCGTATGGCAACTGAAAACGTCTGCGTGGAGAGGCCGGAAAGTAGCAACGCCGTCGCCGGCTTTGCCTGACACGCAGGTGGCCTTGGCCTCCCTACGTAATAGCCTCAGACCTCCACTGAGGACCCGAAAATCACCAGTGGCGTGCCCGGAAGCTGAAGGCACCTGATTCCGCCGCTGGTTGTCTGATAGGGATTGCCTGGTCGCTGACAGCACCACTGAGAAAGTGGGTTTAGGTGGGCCTAGGGGTGCGAGACTCCAACCAGAATCGGGTGGTATCCGGAAGACAGAATGCTGAGGACAAATGGACACCACGACGACGGCCCTGTCATGTTCAGTATTAACCGCATGTCACGCTCATGCGCTGGGACTCCTCCCAGGATGAGCCGGTTGGATCTCGCCGGGTTCACCGGCGCCGGCTACGACAAAGGCCGCGGACTACTCTGTCAGGCGGCCTGGTTCGCAATCCAGAACCTGGTCTTCAGCACGTGGTGGTGCCCGTCGTCATTGCGCGTGCGCATACTCAGGGCATTCGGCGCCTCCATCGGCCAAGGCGTGAAAGTCCGCCACGGAGTTACCATCCATTGGCCCTGGAAGCTGACCGTCGGGGACAACGTTTGGATCGGCGTCGATGCTTGGATTCTCAATCTTGAGCCAGTCACCATAGGTTCCGATTGCTGCATCTCACAAGGCGTCTTCATCTGCACCGGCAGCCACTCTTTCGACTCCCCTACTTTTGAGTTCGACAACGCTCCAATTGCGGTTGGTGACGGTAGCTGGATAGGTGCCCGGGCCATCGTGCTGCGCGGCGTGAAGGTCGGCGCCTCCTGCCTGGTGGGAGCCGGCACTTTGGTAGTGAAGGATCTACCGGACGGCACGCGGCTGCTGGCACCGATAGGTACCACATTGCCTGCACGGATGCGCAAGGCGGACGGAACGCCACTTTGAGCACGCTGATCATCTGGATAGGACTCGGTCTGGTCTTCAGCGTCGTATTTGTTCGTCGCATGCATATCGTTTTGGCCGTCGTCATCGCGGTCCGGCTCCTGGTACCAGGCGTGGTTCAGAACGAAGTCATGCCCGGGCTGCATCCGTCCACATACCTTTTCCTGTGCTTTGTCCTTGTCCAGGCGGTATTCGCTCCCACCATCTTCGGACGGGTGATCCGTTCCGCAGGCGTTTGGCCCCAGGCCATCATTGGTGGCATCGCCGCAGTCATGATGACCGACGTCGGAAACCCCGGCAGTGCAGGACTGCTGGATACGGGGATGTTTGTCCTTGGCATCGTGTGGGCTCCTTACTACATCTTCGTGTTTATGCGATATTCCATCCGCTCCATGCCAGGGGCAGGAAAAGCCTTCCTGGTGGCGTTTATGCTCCTGGCACTCACGGAAGCAGTGTTATCGCAGATTCAGGTGGCTACAGGTAGGCCCCTGGTGTGGGAAAGTGATTTCTCGCGGATCTGGCTGACTGGCACAGTTTCAGAGCTTGGCGCGGCAATTGGCACCTTTGGACACGGCATCCAAGTTGGAGTCTTCTTTGCGGCAACCATGCCGCTTCTTGCCCTGATCAAGTCGATGTTCCTGCGCTTCACGCTGGCGGCCGTCCTCCTCGTGACTGTGCCTCTTGCCTACGGCCGCATGGGCCTCGTTCTCACCGTTGTGGGGTTCGTCTTCCTCGTGATCATCGGAGGACAAAAAGTCCTTCGAAGCATTCTTCTGGCCGCCGTTGTCCTCGGGGCACTTTTGATCAGCATTCAAGGCGAAGCCGGTGAGAAGCTCCTGCGAAAGTTCGAGGACGACAACGGCTCGGCCGCGTTGAGAGTGGCTGCTGTCGACTGGTTTTGGGAGCACACTTCAGAGTTCTTCTCCGGCGGCTATCCGGGAAGTCGCGATCTCAAGGGCGTGGGCACCTTGGGATCCAGCCTTGAGAACGGCTATTTCATGATGGCTCTCATGTTCGGCATTCTTGCCGTAGTTGCCTTCTTCATCTTCATGATTTGTGTCCTTTTCGGCCAGATCGACATCAAGGAAAGGGAGAGTTGGCCGGGCGTCGCAGCCGCAGCATTGATCATCGTTTCGATAAATGGCTACAGCTCCATCGGCGGCAACTCGATCGACATCCACCTTTTCTGGTTCGTACTCGCTATGGCTAGCTACCGCTCCCACCCCACACCTCAGGTAAGGGAGAGCCCCCAAAGGGTCTCGTCGAGTCAGTTCCCGACGCCAGGCGGTTCATCGACCTTTCCTGCGAGGCGGGTACTCGCTTGATGAGAGCTCGCAAACGCCGCAGGTCGAGTACGGAAGAGTCTCAAGAGGAAAGCCATGGAAGCCGATTCTTCTACGCCGTAGCCGGCTCGGCAATCACGCCAATGATGTCCCTTGCTACGGCTCCAATCCTGGCCCAATCCCTTGGCGTCGTAGGTCGGGGAGAGTTGGCCGCCGGAATGGCTCCCATGCTCTTCGCTGTGGCAGTCGGAGCACTTGGCATCCCGGAAGCACTCACGTTCTACGTTGCCAGGCAGGCGCGAGGCGCCCGAAGAGCAGTTAGGCGGGCGTTTTGGATTCTCACACTGTTGGGGATAGCGGCAGCGGCCCTTGTGGCACTGAGCGCCTCTCTTCTCTCCGATGGCAATGCGGAGATCGAACAGCTCATTTTCGTTACCGCGATCCTGACCTTGCCCACTTTCTGGGCTTCAGTGCCGAACAGTGTTTTAGCCGGAAACCATGCGTGGAAGCAATCAGCCAGGATTGATTTGGGCTTGTCGGTACTGCGGCTTCTTGTGCTGTCCGTTCTAGCCATGTCGAATACGTTGACCCCGTTGGCAGCAACGATGGTAATGCTCGGCTTTCCCCTGTTGAAGGGGCTTGTGACTTTACCATTCCTCATCGCATACCGGCAGGGATGGAGAAGTTCCACCGCTGCAAGAGTGCGGCTCTTCAACTACGGAAGTCGCTTGTGGGTGGGATCCTTGGCCGGGGTTGTGCTTTTACGCCTCGACCAGCTTCTGATGGTTCCCTTCGGGAACGCCGCACAACTCGGACTGTACTCGGTGGCTGTCAGCCTGGGTGAGATCCCTGCCGTGCTCTCAGGGGCTGTACGAAATGTCGTCTTCTCCTCCGACGCGCAAAGCTCCCACCAGCCTGAGGACCGGGAACGTCTCCAACAGACCGCGCGCTTGACCTCGGCGGCAACTGCCTCGGCGGGAATTGGGATCGGTGTGGTTCTTCCATGGGCAATCCCCTTGTTTTTCGGTGAGACGTTCAGCGCCGCCGTTCCAGTGTGCTGGGTGATCCTCGCGGGGGTCACCCTGGGGACCCCTGGCTCGGTAGCCGGCGCCGGTCTCAGCGCACGGGGGCGGCCAGGGCTACGGAGTTTCGGAATGGTCATTGGAGCCCTCCTCAACACCGCCATTCTTCTGGTGACAGTACCTACCCTGGGAGCGATGGGAGCTGCCCTGGCCACCCTGGCCGGAAGCATCGTCGCCGGCACGATGAACATCGTATGGCTGCGCAGGCATTTTGGGATGGCAATACGGGGCTTCTACGGGCTTAGGCGTCAGGATGTTCAGCTCGCCCGCAACACCCTTGAAAAAATCACAGGAAAGAAGAACGTAAATGCCGTCTCCAAGTAATCCGGGGCCTCAGCTTGCCTTGGACATTTCACTGCCGAGGATTCCGCGGCTTGCGTACAAAGTGGGGCTCATCAGCTGCCTCCGGCTACGCAATCGCTTTAGCCAGCGGAAAGTAACGGGGTCAGCGGACGTCGCGTTGAGTATGACCTCCTACGGCCGCCGGTTGGGAATAGTGGCCCATGCCTTGGAGTCGATCGCCGCTGGTTCAGTGCTCCCGAGCCGGATGATCCTTTGGGTAGACGAACCGGATTTCGACGTTGCCGCGTATCCCATGCTGCAGCGCCTTCAGCGGCGAGGATTGGAAATTCTTCACTGCGAGGATTTCGGACCCCACAAGAAGTATTTTCCCTATTGTCGCGAGTTCGCCCAAGATGGTTTGGGCCTCGCACTAGCCGACGATGATCTGATGTACCCACGCCGTTGGCTTGAGCTCCTCGTTGGCGCGACCGGGTATGATCACGAGATTCCTGCCTACCGGGCGCACCGCATGAGGCCCGATGCGTCGCGGAGCACCATGGAAAACTACAATTCATGGACACCGGCTCCCACTGGGTCAGTCAGCCACGCGAATTTCCTGACGGGAGGAGCGGGGGTTCTCCTGCCTCCCCGGCTACAGTCGGCGATACGGGAGGCGGGGACTTCGTTTCGGGAGGTGGCTCCACGTGCGGATGACGTCTGGCTCAACGCCTTGGCAATCCGCAATGGATACCGGCGCCGAGTACTGCCTTCCGGCGGACAGCATCTCACCATGTATCCACGCTCGCAAGGAGATGCCCTTCACAGCGAAAACGTGGAAGGCGGCCGCAATGATTTCCAAATCGCTGCGGTTTTTGGCCCTGATGACATCACCGCCGTCACCACTGACATCACCAACACGCCATGACGGTACCCACTACTCATACATCCGCGGGCTCCATGCAAACGATGCTGGTGCACCCCTTCGGGAACGAGAACGTTCGTCAGACCCTGACCTCGCTGAGCGAACACCGCCAACTGTCCGCCTTTGTCACCTCAATCGGCTGGACAGATTCGGAGGCATTGTCTTGGCTCCCGCCCGCGAGGTCACTGGTCAAACGCCGGCTTTTTCCCATGATCGAAGACCGTCAGCTGCATGTCACGCCGGCCAGTGAACTCGTCCGCAATCTTCTCCTGCGAACCCGCCCGGCAGCATTGAGGCGGCTTGGCTCAGCATCCGGTCCGCTGTCCGCGCACTGGGTCGCCTGGCAGGTAGAGAATAAGGCGATCAAGTCCCTCGGCCGGCTGAATCAGCCGACCGCCATCTACGGATACTCAACCTTCGCTTCAAGAGTGTTCAAGGTGGCCAGAGAACGCGGCATGGAAACCGTTCTGGAAGTTCCACACGTTCACTGGGCCGCCACCAGGCGCTGGGCCCAACAGCTCGAAAGTCTCGCCCCGGAATGGGCAATCACGGCGCGCCAGGACTTAACCCGAAGCAAGGTCCATGCCATGGAGGACCTCGAGCTCGCGTTGGCCACGCGGCTGATCTCACCGTCGGCCCAAGTTACTGAGAGTCTGCGTGCGGCTGGCGTGGATAGCCAAATAGCAGAGATTCCCTACGGCTGTCCCGACGTCCAGCCGGGGCAGGCACCCCTGACATGGGACGGCGCAGGCCCGCTAAAGGTGTTGTTCGTGGGCCGCATCGTGGGCATGAAGGGGATTGCTGATGTGGTGTCCACGGCCAAAGCACTCTCTTCCGCCGTGCACGTTACTGCCATTGGCCAACTGCCTGGCGAGACTTTCCCCGCACTTGAGGACATGCTCGGGACGGTGGATTACCGCGGCACGATGCCGAGGAGCCAAATCCTCCTGGAAATGCGCAAGCACCACGTGCTGTTGCTACCGAGCCTCGTTGAAGGCCGGTCCCTCGCAGCTCTGGAAGGACTGAGCCAGGGCCTGCCCGCGATAGTCACGCTCGGAAGCGGCGTCGACGACCTCGTGGCCCAGGGTGCCGGTGCAATCGTGGATCGCTTTGCGCCCGAACAGATTGTTGCCGAACTCCAACATTTCCTCGATGACCCTGGGCTGGTTGAACAGCGGAGCGCCAAAGCGTTGGAGATCGCCAGAGCATCGGGGTGGGGTCCATTCCGTGAGGGAATTGCGCAGTTCCTGCAAGAAATTGGAAGTGGTGTACGTGGCCAATAGTTCTCAATCCGAAGAACGACCGTTGAGGATCGTCTTGGTCGCCCACGTCTTTTACCCAAGCGTCGGCGGAGTGGAAATTACTTCGGACATTCTTGCGCGTGGATTCATGAGGCACGGTGCTGAAGTAACAGTCATCACCAAGACACCTGAGACCGACAAGACCCGCTCATTTCCGTACAAAGTTTTCAGGCGACCCTCCCCACTTCGCCTGTTGGCGCTGGTGAACAGGGCCGACGTCGTTTTTCATAACAACCCGGCCATCTCACTTTGGTGGCCTCTTGCGCTGATCCGCAAGCCATGGATGGTCACCCTCAGAATGTGGGTGACCCTGCCCGGGCAGCAACTTTCCCGATTCCAGCGGATCAAATATGCCGCTAAGTACCGGATAATCCAGCGGGCGGATGTCATCGTGGCCAACAGCCGGGCGCTGGCGGATCATGTTGACGGCGATGTTGAAGTCATTCCGAACAGCTATCGGGATGAATTCTTCTCAGTTCTCGACGGCGAGGAACGTGCTCCCTTGGGCATCGTCTATCTGGGCCGTCTGAGCGAGGACAAGGGTGTCGACCTCCTGATCCAGGCAGCAGCGAATCTTGTAGGAGAAATAGACGGCTTCACACTGACCATCGTGGGTGATGGCACCCACCGTGAACGCCTTGAGGACCTCGCCGAGAAGAGCGGTTTGAGCAACGCTGTGACATTCGTGGGCTCCCAAGGCCCTGAGGAGGCCAACCTGATCCTGAACCGGAATTCCATCGTGGTTATACCGAGCCGGATGCCGGAGCCGTTCGGAACCGTGGCCTTGGAGGCGGCCGCCGCGGGATGCGTAGTGGTCTATGCGCGTCATGGCGGGCTTCCTGACGCGGCCGGCGCGCAGGCAGTGGGCTTTACACCCCTCAATGCGACGTCGTTGCACGGCCGCCTTCGTGCACTGCTCAGCAGTCCTGATGACGTTGCCGCGCGGCGACGGGAAGCCTTGGCCCATGCCCATCAGCACAAAGAGAACGTCATGGTGGACCGCTACTACGCGGCGATCGAGCGCACGCTAAGGGAGGCCGGTCGTGGCAGGAATCGGTAGTCATCCACTGAGGATCGTGCAGGTTGTAACCCTGGTCAGTCCGGACGGGGCCTACGGCGGGCCCGTCCGGGTTGCGCAAAATCAGTCCACAGAACTTGCAAAGCGTGGACACCACGTTCAAATATTCGCTGGTGCACGTGGGGATGTGGACCCGTCGTACTTTGGCCCCGGTGTGCGTACCCGGCTTTTCAGGACCCTCCGCGTCATTCCGGGTACCGGGTTCGCCGGGCTCTTCGCTCCAGCTATGCTGCCTTCTCTATGGCGCGTGCTTAAGGGTGCAGATGTTGTCCACCTGCACCTTGCGCGCGATCTGGTGATGCTCCCGGCCGCCCTCCTTTGCCTGATCCGAGGCACACCCTTCGTGGTCCAAACGCACGGGATGATCGACGAGTCCGGGAAGAAGCTGGCCAAGATCCTGGACGCGCTGCTTACCCTGCGAGTGCTACGCGCCAGTCAACGGTGTTTTTGGCTGACGCCCGAGGAAAAGACATCCCTTGAAGTTCTTTTGGGCGTTGATAACGGCACTCTCGAAAGGCTCGTCAACGGAGTGCCTCTGGCCGACGTCTCAGTGGAAAAGGATCGCCGTGGATAAGAACAGCAGATCCTTCGAATTCCTATACCTCGCCCGGCTACACAGCAGAAAACGCCCCACTGTGCTTGTTGAAGCGGCGGCCCTGCTCGGCAACACCATCGACGAGCCCATAGAGGTGGCATTCGTCGGGCCGGACGAAGGCGAAGAGTCCAAGGTGCGTCAGCAAATTCGGGCAACGGGGACCTCGGACTGGATCCGGGTTGAAGGTCCGCTGGAGCCCGGCAGCACTCTCGACCGAATGCGAAAAGCATCCGTGTACGTGTTGCCGTCCATCAATGAGCCGTTCCCCATGAGCGTCCTTGAAGCCATGTCCGTGGGCGTCCCTGTCATCGTGACCGACAGCTGCGGGCTGGCCCCGTTCATTGCAGAGTCAGGGGCGGGGCTCGTCTCCGATTCAAGTGTCGAGGCTCTCTCCGCAGCCATGCGCCGATTTGTCGCCGAACCCGCTCTCAGAAACTCCTCATCAGCGGCCGCACTCCATCTGGCGAGGGAACGGTTCTCCATGGAGGTGGTTTCCCATCAGCTTGAGGACGTCTACCAAAGTCTGTCCGGCTGCACCGTGAAGCGCCTGAACTCCTCCAAGAGCATGTGGCCGGGGAACCTGGGGGCTCCCCATAGATACTGATAAAGCCGGGGACGGCTACGGAGAGCCAACTGGACGGGACCACGGAGTCGGCTTTCTTCGCTGCCGGCACACCCTCAGGCCTCGCAGACAGGTGCAATGAAGTGAATCAGTTCTGGCACAGGGCGAAAGCTGTGGCCGAAGTCCTGGATGACGGCGAAGAGCGCTTGGTGGTCTTGAATCTGGAACGTGGCTCCCCTCTCGTCCTCCTCGGGTCTGCGGCCGCCATCTGGGAACTCGTTGATGGAACACGTACTGAAGACGACATTCTCAAAGAGTTGACCAGCACCTTTGCGGAAGCAGACGAATCTTCCATGGCAGAGCACGTCAGGAACTTCCTGGCTGCACTTTCCTTCCATGGCCTTGCCCGGGGCAGTGACAAACCCGCCACCGGTCCTGCGCCGGTGATGAAGGGCGGTATCTAGGTACTGAGCCACGCGGCCTTCGAGTCTCTCAGTACTCCATGACAGTACCGAGACTGACACTACAAGTCTTGGAACAGTACGCACCTGGCATGCATGGAGAGGACCACACAATTGCTGCAGGACGATAAACCTCAAGGGATGTCAGGCAATGACCTCCTTTCCGTAGTCCGCTCACATTGGCTCGGGATCCTGTTCATCACAGTGTTGATGGTGGGAGGATCCCTCGGGTGGTACGCCCTGCAGCCCAAGGTCTACTCCGCTGAGTCGAGCGGCATAGTGGTGGCAGCGGGGGCCGAAAACCTCGGCATGTCTCTCGCGGGAGACAGCCTCGCCAAATCCAAAGCCAAGGGCTATCAGTCCGTGGGCGAGTCCATCCTGGTAGCTGAAAGCGTCATTAAGTCTTTGGGTTTGAAGGAATCGGCCCCGGATGTCACTCGATCGATCAGCGTGAGTGTCCCCCTCGATTCGGTGGAAATCCGGGTCAGTGCTCGGTCATCCGATCCGCAAACCGCCCAAAATGTGGCGGACGCGTGGGTGACTGCCTTGGCTGCGCAGGTCTACGAATTGGACAAGGGCAATGCGAGCCCTGGCACCGAGCCTGTCACTAAGATTGTGCCGTTGGCCAAGGCGAGCCTGCCATCGGCTCCCGTTTCCCCGCTTCTGACGGCAACCCTTGGCATTGGACTGGCCGCCGGATTACTCATTGGCCTTGGGTACGCCCTCGCACGAAACCACTTGGACCGCAGGATTCGCGGTGCCAGCGAGATTGAACGCCTCTTCGGCCTGGCGGTCGTTGGTACTCTGCCCCTGGACAAACGGCTCAGCGAAAAGTCGAGCGTCCTGGAAAGTACTACGGGAATGCACCGGGTCCCCGGCGGCCACGCCATGGCTGAAGCGTTGAGGGAACTGCGCACCAATCTGGACTTCATTGATGTGGACAACCCTCCGCGAATCCTCCTGATCACCAGCTCTCTCCCTTCCGAAGGCAAGAGCACGGTGACCAGTAATCTGGCTGCGACCATCGCCGCCGCTGGCAGGGACGTCATTGTTGTGGATGCGGACCTTCGCCGACCCACAGTTCATCAGGTTTTCGGTGTCTTGCCTGATGTTGGTGTGACGGACGTCCTCTCAGGCAGGGCTTCCATCGATGACGTACTTCAGGAATGGGGTCCGAATCCCCACCTTCGGATCCTTACCGCGGGTCGCATACCCCCAAATCCGTCCGAGCTCCTTGGTTCACGGGCCATGGAACACCTGCTCAGGGACCTTTCGCAGCGAGCTATGGTTCTCATCGACGCTCCGCCACTGCTTCCTGTTACGGACGCTGCAGTACTCTCCCGCGTCGCGGACGGCACACTTGTGGTCGCCAGGGCGCGCAAGACAACCCGGGACACCCTGTACCGGGCGCTCGGCAACCTCACGCGTGTTCGCGGGCGCGTTCTGGGGGTCATCCTCAACTGCGTTGCCACCAAGGGACCGGGAGATCTCAACTACGGCTATTACGGTGCATATGGGAGCGCCGAAGACCTTAAGGACCACCAACCCCCGGCGCCAAGTACCACCACGACGTCAGCTTCGCGCAGGAGTCCGGACGCTGACGCAGTGAATCCCGTGCCCGACATTCGTGAGGCCTCACCGTTCCTGGGCTCTGTCAGCACATGGCGTGCACCCCAGGACGGCTCCAGGGGCCGGCGTTCGGCCCCTCCCAGCTAGTTCTACTGCCCCGAGGGGTCGATTGAGGCCGTCCAGGGCAAGTCCGGTGACTTATCTGGCGTGAACCCAGGCCTTCAGGTTTGGGGGTGGATCTGATGTTGATTCGCTGGACAGCCAGGCGGCGACCGCGTCACACGCTACCGCCAGTGGAGGGTTGCTGTGGCGGGCGGGGCAGCTTTCGCCAAGACGTCGTCATCGGCAACGGCGACCGCTGTGACGACGAGCGCCAGAGGCGCTTACTACGCATCCGACGTCGGAATCTTGCCGAAAGCGACCATGCCCGCCACAACCGGTTCGGACGGACGGAACATGCTGCCTGATGCGAGTGCGGCGCCGAACAGTAGCCTCCACACTCTGAATGCCGTGCATCACTGGTCGACGAGAGCTGAAGCCTCGTTCATGAATCAGTGGCCCGGGTGTACTGGATGCGCCACTCCGGCAGCGCAGTTTCCCAACGCTGCGTCATACCGCGCCCCGTAGAGCCGACTGCTTAGTAGGCGCCGTCCTTGGCAAAGACTGCTCTAACGGTTCGCAGGAGATAGATCATGTCTTGAAACATCGACCAGTTCTCCACGTAGTAAAGGTCCAGGCGAATTGAATCATCCCAGGAGAGATCGCTGCGCCCGCTGACCTGCCATGGACCCGTGAGACCAGGTTTAACCAAGAGCCGGCGGTGGGCAAACTCGTCGTAGGTTTCCACTTCCACTGGAAGCGGCGGGCGGGGACCCACCAAGCTCATGTCGCCCATGAGCACATTGAAGAGCTGTGGCAGCTCGTCGATGGAATACCGACGGATGAACCGGCCTATCTTGGTGACGCGAGGATCATCCTTCATCTTGAAGAGGACTGCATTGCCCTCATTCAGGTCGGCGAGCCGGGACAACTGCTTCTCGGCATCGACCACCATGGATCGAAACTTCAGCATGCTGAACACTTCACCGGAACGGCCGATGCGGGTCTGACGGAACATCGCGGGGCCAGGGCTGTCCATCCTGACCAAGAGTGCAACGACGCACATAGGGATGGCCAGGATAGTGAGCAGGACCAACGACGCACAGAAATCGAATCCGCGTTTTGCGAGCGCTTTCAGTCCCTCCAGGTTGGGTGTGGTCACGTGGATCAGCGGCAACCCGGCCAAGGGCTGCATGTGAATGCGCGGGCCTGCTACGTCGGTCAGTGCCGGTGCCATAAACATGCCAATATCACGCGCGGTCAGGGTCCAACCCAATTGCCGCAGCGTGGGAGGATCCACGTCTGCGCCGGATATGGCCACGGAGTCTGCGGCCGTGGCTTCCACCGCTGCCAATATTCCGTCCAGGTCTTTGCCCCTCCCCATGACGGGCAGATCAAGGCCTTCCGGCCAAGGCTCGGTAACGTCGGACGTGGTCAGATACGCCGCGACGGGCTGGTAACCCGCCGCTGGATGAGCGCGGAGTTGGCGAACAAGGTGGGCTGTGCTCGGGGCCCCTCCAATGACAAGGACCCGACGAAGATGCTGGCCGGACTTCCGCCGGAGGATGAGGTCCTTCCGCAAGGCCCATCGGCCAATGAGCAGGCTGACCATGCCTAACGGCAGGGCCACTGCGACGTAGCCTCTGGCCGTATCGAGCTGGAACACGTAGGAGAAGATGGCTATTCCTCCGAACAGCCACAATGACGCCGTGGTCACCCGCCGGTATTCTTCAGTGCCGAAACCCTGGATTCGAGGTTCCCTGGTCCCTAGGACGCCCAAGGCTATCCACCAGAGGACGTCGAGGACCACACTCACCAAAGGGTATGGCGTCTGAACGGACCCTATGCCCAGTGAGGGGCGCTCAAGACCGAAGCGAAGTAGCTCGGCGATCGCAACGGCCCACGTGATGCACAGGAAATCAACCAGCAAGACCTTTACCCGGCCGTCATGCTCAAGCATGTCATGTCGCTGGCGTGAACTGCTCTCACTTTGGGCGGGTCTATTCATCAATGTCAACACCAAAATCCCATGTGGCTAACTGTTGGTTCCGGAAGGAGTGAGGAAGGCGGAGATACCCCGCCTGTCTGATTATGGAAGGGCCCACGGCATGGGGTGGTCTGACTACTCACAAAGTACTAGGGGCCTTGGACCGGTACAGCGGGCGTCACGTGGCTCGCACAGCCCGGCCCTTCACCACTGAGCCGGCGCAGGAAAGCCCACTGACGGGGCGTCACCGGAGGGCTACCTTACTGATGTGCCGGATCGCCATCCACATATGGCCGGCGCGGAACAGACGTGAGCCTGTCCATCGATCGGAGGGGAAATTGGGAGCAGTTGCATACACCTTTGATGTCGACTTCATCCACAGAAATCCGGTGCTCAACAGCGCAGTGATGTTCGAGTGGGAAAGCAGTGCCAAAGCCACAACACTCGGGAAGGTCTACAGCTCGTGGGCTACCTTTTCGCACGATCACCCACGAGCAGCCCACTGGATAGCACTGGACGCCTTTTTTGATGATGAAGTACCCCTTCCACTGAAGGTCCGCACAATTGCGGCAACCGGCCGACGATGCATTGTGTTGGGGAAGGTAAGCCAGGCACAACGGTCCGCGTTGGCCGCAGAGGGCGCCGTGGCAATCCTGGATGAGGACTCGACAGCTGCGGAGATACCCGTCCAGATTGAAGCGGTGGTGGTTGGGGCCGCCCCTACGCTTCCAGCACAGACCAGCGTCGGAACCAATCTCACTGACCGTGAGATACAAGTACTGGAACTCTTCGCGCAGCGCCGGGCGCTGACAGCTTCCTCGCTGGCCTCCGGGCTGGGACTCCGTACCACCACTGTGCGCGGACATCTCTTCCGCGGACGTCGTAAGCTCACTGCAGCAGGCCTCAAGTGTGCCACCCGCGGGGAACTGGCGAATGCACTTCAGGAGATTGGTTACAGTCACACGGATGCTCAATGGCATGCCGCCGGGCGATGGTAAAGAGGGCATAAGGGCACCCGCCACTTAGGCGTTCGGCGCTCCACCACTGAGATCATCACAGCGGTAATAAGCCAGCAACTACCAGGTAAGAGCTGCAGGGCAGACCGCAGCGGCGCCAGCGGGGCGTGGCGAACAGTGAGTGGTTAAATGCCCGGCGCTAAGGGAACAGGGCCTGGTGTGGGCGTTCGAGAAGGCCCATCAATCTTCGTGGGGGCCGCGGACCGTCGGGAGCCTGAGGCGTTGATGCGGAGACTCGACCCGTAGGCCCGGAACGCAACCTACGGGCTCGACGACCAGAGCCGAACCCGTAGGTGCGCTCTTACCGGGCTGGGCGAACACACCCACCACCCGGCAAGACCGAAAACAGCAAAAGCTGCCCCCATCCGAGGCGGAGGCAGCTGACGTTTGGGCTTCTAGTCGGATTCGGTCAGAACAACACTGATGACGGATACCGTGGTGGTGCCGTTGTAGGTCACGGTCACCGTCATCGTGGCGGTTGACGGCGTTTCATCAGAACTCAGGTTTTGCGTACTCACAGCAAAGCGAGCAACACCATCGGCCCCGGTGACCACCGTGGCACTGCGGCTCTGATCTTCTTCAGGGCCATCATTATCAGGGGCCGGGTATGCGTAAATACCCAGCACGTCGCCGTCTTCGTTCTGCCCTGACACGGTGACAGTAACGGTGGCACCGACAACAGGGTTACCGTTGGCCTCGTTTACCGTGACGGGGAAATCGTATGCCCTCTGATCCAGGTCCTCTTCGAAGCTCCCGTAGTGGTGGTCGCCCTTCCAGTTGCTGATGACAGTTCCGGTTCCCGGCGTCACAACGACGGGCGGGACTGAGGCAGCCAATGCCGGAGTTGCAGCAGCAATGGCAATTGCGGGAATGCTCCACGCAGTGCCAATGACTACCTTGCGCCGGTCAATAGTCGAACTTTTTTCTTTACCTTTATCCAAGGTCATCGTTTGCTCCTTCAAGCCAGTCAGCACGCTAGCTGACTGAAGTAAATCTTTCGTGGAAATTTCGGTGCAAACGGAACTTATCATTGCTGTCTTTTCCCACATTTTTTACTGCTTGGGATGTACTATGCAAGATTCATGGGTTTTTTACTGATTCACCAGGTGAGGCATCCACCAGAACTCCATGGGCCCTAAGTTCCTCCACGCTGCTCAGCAAATGGGATTCGTACCCGGCTGGAAGTCCAATATGAGGAGCGAGCCGCTCGGCGATGCCGTTCAGATCGCAGGGAGTAGCCAGTGCGTGCCAGATTGCAGGCCCAATGCCGGTCAGTCGGACTACGCCTTGGCTGTTCATGACGATGAGTTCCGTGCCGTGGCCGCTGGGTAGCGGAATCTCAACTGCGTCGAGAAGATCTGCCCTCTTCAGAACCGTGAGGTGAGGGGCATGGAGGCGCCGCCGACCCTCGGACTGCCGGGTACCCTCGCTCAGGACTGTCGACCATGTCTTGGCGATGGCTAGCCGCTCAAGGAGGGCCGGCAAGACACCGGCCAAGTCTCCTGCCTCGCGGTACGTCACCCGGACGGCGCCACCGGTCGCGTCAAGGATCCCGCAAAGGCGGCTCACTGGCCGGCGGACCTCACCCAGGGACGATGTGTGGGGTGCCAGTTCGATGATAGCTTCGCCGTGCGAAAGCGGAGTGACCTTGGGAACGTCGGCATCGGGTTTTCGGTCCAGCAGGACCACCAGCGCCAGAGTGGGCGCGGGCGGTGCCACCAGCAGCCCTAGTTCGTCGGGGCTGATCTGATGCTTTGGAGCGGTGGGCTCTTCAACTATCAGCGATAGCGGTTTCGGGTACGCAACGATGATGCCCGAGCCATCGACGGCGACGGTCTCATCCGTGACGTAGCCCAGTACGGCCCCGAGATGTCTCGTTGCGGTGGTCTTCCCCATGCCCGAACGGCCTACAAGCGCCACAGTCCGGCCAGTCTTTTCATCCGCCAACGCCGCGGCGTGCAACATGACCAGGGAGCCTCGTCCCGCGGTGATGCCAGCCAAGGTGACGGCGCTGGTCAGATCCGATGCGAATTCTCTGAACGTCCTGCCGGTGACCATGGCAGTGCCAACCGTAGAGGAGACGGTGGCACGAAAGGGGCGTTCGTCCGGGGCGCCCGAGTCTGCAACAGAACTGCTCAAGGCGTGCACCGACTCGCCGGTTTGATCGAGGCAGCGGGACCACGCCCGCCGCAGCTCCGCGTGAAGTTCCTGAGTCACTCCTGCCTGCAGGACCACTGAGACAGCAGCCCCCAGGACACGGAGATTCAGTTCACCCTTTCCCGCAAGAATTTTTGCTTCTTCTGCTGAATTGGACCCCTTGGTCCATTGATGAGTGCTCGCCGCCGACCTAGTGGTCATGATTGTGTTCCTCTTCTTGAAACGGCCTTTTCGGAAGTTCTCAACCCTGAAAACATTCGTAGCGCCGGGACCGGGATTGCCAAACAGCTCGCCGGTATTTTTGATTGCATCCAATCAATACCACTAAATATCCGCAGCCATTTAGGGTCATCCATTACTGACTACGTAGAAGCGGGGATTTTGACCACTGATGCCCCTGGAAGAACAAATAGACTAACGGCCCGACATTCAGTGATCATGCCGCAGTGGCGCAATCGACGAGACCCACCAGGGCCTGGTGGAAGCATTAGCGTTGGCCGACCGGTGACGACAGCATCCGATCCGCAGACAGCAAAAGGGCCGCAGGGCGGGCAAACCCCTCGCCCTACGACCCTTAGGTTGCAGCTATTTGATGAGTTCGGCGGCTTGGTCCATCAGCGCACCTACCGCTTCCGGGCCACCGGATGCGGCATTATTACTGGAGGCCGAGGCAGAAATCAGGACTCCGCCTTTGATTGCGTGAGCGCTGTAGATGGCCCCAGCCTTCCCATCCGGCATCACCATGATGGTTTTCAGCCCTACCGTCCCGGGCACGTTGCCGACGCCGTCGATTTTTTCGGTAGTAAGCGTCATGGTGTCGCCCTCCGCGGAGAGCGTCACTTTCTTACACGCCTCAATCTGCGACTTGCTCTTGTCCAAGTTCGCCTGCAGCACTCCGGTGTCGACGCCGGAGGTTACTGCCAGGCTGGTGATGAAGTCACCGGTTTTCGACCTCGTGGTGCCAGCAGAAGTAGAACCGTCGATTGCCTGGTATGCGCCGAGGGTGCCCAAGTCCGCGCACCCTGCCGGCTCAATGCTTGCTTTCGTCAGCACCCGAACAGGCTCAAACTGGGCCACCAGCTCCGGTCCTGAAACTACCGCCCTGTTAGTGCCGTCGGATTCCTTTACCTGCTCCACCAACGCCACTAGCTCTTCATTCGCGTACTGCTTAGCGGGTGTTGGTGTGGCTGTGGCAGTTTTGCCTGCCGGGGTGGACCCGGACTCGGGTGATGCCGTAGCCCCACCACAAGCCGTCAATGTCATAAGCACCAAAACCGTTGCACCGATTCCGGGCAGCAAATTCTTCTTCACTCATTTCCCCCAATGACTTTAGTAATTCCCGCAGTCGCGGCCACGAACCAGACTACCGCCCTGACAGGGCGGCTCGGGACACGGCTCAGAGAGGCAACGGGCTAGAAGCCGCCGCCACCCGCTCCGGTTTCACCGGCCATGTTGGCAAAGCGTGAGTAGTGGCCTTGGAAGGCAACCACAATGTCCTTGGTGGGACCGTTACGGTGCTTGGCAATGAGGATGTCTGCCTCGCCGGCTCGGGGCGACTCTTTGTCGTACACATCTTCACGGTGGAGCAGGATCACCATATCGGCGTCCTGCTCGATGGAACCTGATTCACGGAGGTCGGACACCATGGGGCGCTTGTCCTGGCGCTGCTCGGAACCACGGTTCAGCTGTGACAGCGCGATGACGGGAACCTGCAGCTCCTTGGCAAGCAGCTTGAGGGCACGGGAGAACTCGGAGACTTCCTGCTGGCGGGACTCAACTTTTTTACCGGAGCTCATGAGCTGGAGGTAGTCGAGGATCACGAGCTTGAGGTCGTGCTGTTGCTTGAGGCGGCGGCACTTGGCGCGGATTTCCATGAGGGACATGTTGGGGCTGTCATCAATGAACAGCGGAGCATCGTTCATCCGGCCCATGGTGGTGGCGATCTTGGACCATTGCTCGTCCTTGATGGTGCCCTTGCGAAGATCCTGCAGTCCAATGGTCGCTTCTGCGGAGAGAAGGCGCATGGCGATCTCGTTCCGGCCCATTTCCAAGGAGAACATGACCGTAGCCAGGTTGTTCTTGATGGCCGCGGAACGGGCGAAGTCCAGGGCGAATGTGGACTTACCCACGGCAGGACGAGCAGCGATAACAATCATCTGGCCGGGGTGGAGTCCGTGCGTCAGTTCGTCGAGTTCGTAGAAGCCCGTGGGGACGCCCGTCATGCCTTCGCCGCGGTGACCTGAAGCCTCGATCTCGTCCACGGTGGATTCCATGACGTCCTTCAACGCCACGTAGTCCTCGGCCGTGCGCTTCTCGGCCACTGCGTACACCTCGGCCTGTGCCTGGTTGACGAGGTCTTCCACTTCGCCGTCCTGGCCGTAGCCCATCTGGACGATTTTGGTGCCAGCGTTAACAAGGCGCCGCAGCACTGCCCGCTCCGCAACGATCTCGGCGTAGTAGCCGGCGTTGGCCGCGGTGGGCACCGTCTGGATGAGCTCGTGGAGGTATGCGGGCCCCCCGATCCTGTTGATCTCCCCGCGCTTTGTCAGTTCATCCGAGACGGTGACGGCATCGGCGGGTTCGCCACGGCCGTAGAGGTCGATGATGGACTCATAGATGGTCTCGTGAGCTGGACGGTAGAAGTCGTGTCCACGAACAATCTCCACGACGTCGGCAATGGCATCCTTGGAGAGCATCATGCCACCAAGCACCGACTGTTCTGCGGGGATGTCCTGGGGAGGTTTCCGGCTCGAGTCCGAAGCGCGTGAGCCCTCGATTGAGTCCAAGTGCGTAACTGACAAAGCCGTCCTCCATTTGTGTGCCGCTGCAGAGATGTATTCCCTGACGGCCCGTAAAGCGCCATGCGTGGATACGGGTCCACCTGATGCATCTCAGGATGTCAGGCTGGTCCGACAAAATGGGCGTATCCACAAGTTATCCACAGTCGGGTCCGTGGACCCGTTGCCAGCGGTGACTTTTCGGGACCCGAAGAACCACGTCGCGGGATATTCGTGCCCAAAATGGACACTTCAGACACGTTACAGCAGGCGCCGAACACCCCTTGTGGATAACCTGTGGAATACCGACCACACGTTGTGCACAGACTGTGCGTTACCCTGTGGATAGAGAAATTCTTTTCGGGGAAATAATGCTCTGACCTGCGAAAACGCTCTTCACAAGCTGTGGAGGAGAGAAAATTTTGCGAGTGATTAATCCACAGACGCCGTGCCCGAATGGTCATTCAGCCGAGGAAAATCATGCCGTACATGCCTAAAATGTGATGCATCTTACAATCCATGCCTTGATTTGACAGAGTCCTCTCAGAAGCCTATGCCGAAAGTGGAATGTGCTGTGGATAACGAAGTTCTGACATAAGCTCTAAGCATGGGGATGAACTTTGGTGACGTGCTGACGATTGTCCTTCCGCTTCTTGTCCTCGTGGGCCTGTTATGGGCACTCACGGCGGCCTTCAAACCGCGAGATACCGGCGTCTCAGACGCGGAGAGGTATCAGCGCGAACTGGCGGCACGTTCCGCTGCCCACCAGGCGTCCCAGGTGCGGGAGGCGCTGGCCCTCCGCGCGCGGATCGATGCCACCACTAAGCCGAGCCAGAACGAGGCCAGCCAGAGGGAACAGGCAGAGAACTCCAGGACGGCCATTCAAGCCCAGGCTGCACGGTCTCACGCTGCCGGCCACACAGGACACCAGCCCGCAGTACTTCCCAATGGTCAACTGAACCCGCAACTCGCCTTCGAGTTACAGAACCTGGTCCGTAGCGGGAAGAAGATCGAGGCCATCAAAGTCCTGCGCCAGGCCACCCACTCAGATTTGCTTACTGCCAAGAACTACGTAGATCGGCTCTGACAACGCCATGGATTCCATCCTCATCCCGCTCCTGATCCTCGTTGCGGTCATCGCGGGCGTGCTCCTGCTTATTCGTTCCTTCACCAAGCGTTCCGCTGAAAGCAAGGCCGACGCCGCCGTGGCGAATGCACCCAAGGATCCGGTGGAGTTGGCCAAAGAGTCTGCAGCCAAGCTCAACCAAGAACAGCACAGGCAGCTTTACTCGCTAATTGCGCAGGGACAGGGCATGGCGGCCATCAAGCTGTACCTGCAGGCGACCGGAGAGGGCCTGCGGGCCTCGCGTAACGCCGTCGGCGCTCTGGCGTCGCATCCCCAGCCGTTCACCCCGGAGACCCCGCCAAAAGACTTGATGTCCGACGACGACGATGGGCCTGAACGTTTCCCCTACAGGTACAGGGCAATCGTCAGCAAGGGCGATGTCACCCGGGAAGTGAGCAGCAACATGCTCAACGACGAGATTTATGGTCGTATCCGTACATTGGCCAAAAGCGGCGACGTCGAGGGCGCGGCACTTGCTTTGACGCGCCACTCAGACATCAACATTAAGCAGGCCCGCGAGTTCATTGAGCTCCTGGACGACTAGAGCCTAGAAGTCGAACAAGTCTCCCAGGAAGCCTTCCTTCTTCTTACGCTTGCGGCCGTACTGATCGCGGTTATAGCCGTCGCGGCGATCGTTGTCCCTGCGGTCGTAGTCGCGCCTGTCCCTGTCATCGTACCGGGGCTGCTGTGGCCGTGACTCAAAGGGGTTGTAGATGGGCGGCGGCGCGATCGGCGGCTGGGGTGGTGCGGCGGCGGGACGGGCAGGGGCCGGGATGGTTTCGGCGGCGACGCGATCAATGATCTTGTCCAGCTCCCCGCGATCCAGCCACACACCCCTGCACTGCGGGCAGTAGTCGATCTCAACACCGCTTCGTTCGCTCATCACCAGGTCAATGGAATCCACAGGACACTTCATGTTTGCCCCAACGATCGGCCCGGACAATTAGTTCGGGCCATCCAAGGGCCGGCCGATGAACCAGTGGGGAAACGGATGCTCCCGATGTTCATGAGGACCCGGATCCGCCTCAAAGGTTACGCCGAACCGCTTCGCCGTCTTGTTTGAGGTGGTGCTGCGCCCGGCGAAGAAAGCTTTGCAGCGCCTCTGTTTCCGATTCGGTGCGAACGATGGTGAAGTCCATGATCCCGGCGCGTTCATCGGTATCCCAGACTCTCCAGCCCGTGCCGTCGCGGTCGATCCACGCCGACCTTTCAGGGCGGCCGGTACGACCAAACCAATTCGCGGTCGCTAAGCGATGTGCGGCGAGGTATGTCGATACTCTGGCCACGGTGAGGAGTTCGCCGTCCGCCAGCAACTCGTCCAGGTGGTGCGGCGTTGCAATGTCCATGCCCCCCATTATCCCTGGGGACATGGCGAGGATCGCTCAGGCGAGAGGAGACGGCAGGGCTACCTGGCTGCTGAAATTCCGGCCAGGAGCTGTTCAAAAGGCAGCGACTCCAGAACCGGAGCCTTACGCCCGGGCTGGGGTCCGCTCAGGAGCTGCACGAGTTCACCCGCGGCCCTGTCCACCCGGACCGAGAGGGGCGAGGCGCCGTCGTCGGTGTTTCCCCAATCCTGCGGTCCCGCGAAGATGCCCGTAGCCGCGATCCTGGTGCGCAGGTAGCTGAAGAGGGGACGCATGGCGTAGTCGAGGACCATCTGGTGTCGGTCTGTACCGCCTGTGGCACCCAGCAACACGGCCTTTCCTTCCAACGACTTCGGGTCCAAGACGTCGATGAACGACTTGAACAGGCCGCTGTAGGAGGCGCTGAAGACGGGGCTGACCGCGATGATGGCGTCGGAATTCTCGACGCCGGCAATCACGTCGGCGAGGCGCGGTGCGGCGTAGCCGGTGACGAAGTTATTTGCGATGTCCACTGCGAGGTCGCGCAGTTCGACGACGTCAATCGTCGCGTCGTACCCGGCCGCGCGCAGTTGCCGCTCGGTGGAAGCGGCCAGTTGGTCGGCCAGCAAGCGGCTCGACGACGGGACGCCGAGTCCGGCGGAAAGTACGGTGATGCGGCGGGTTTCCATGGCATTCTCCTGTTGCTCGTTCATCCAGCTTACATGCGTTTGCATCTAAATCAATGAACAGGGAGCCGCTCCGAAGTATTCCCGGGACGCCCTGACTACCCTGTGAGCTGGGTCAGAAACGCCACAGTAGCCCCGGCAATCTGCTCCTGGGCACCGTCGCGGTCCACAGAAGGTTCGCCGTCGCCGGGCTGCGCACCATAGTTTCCGAAGAACGCATGATTCCCGCCTTGCACCTCGACGAAGGTCGCATCGAGGGGCAGCAACTCACGGGATGCGTCAATCTTGGCGGGCGTACTGAGCCCGTCTTCCGAGCCCGAGATGGACAGAACCTGCAGCCCCGGGCGGTCGCGCAGGGAATCCAACGGGTAGGAGGCGTAGAGCAACAGGCCGTCCACGTCCTGGTTTTCGAGGGCAAAGGAGCTTGCGCTGACGCCACCCAGCGAGTGGCCACCCACGGCCCACGTGGAGATTTCAGGATGATCAGCCATGGCCCCGCGCGCCTGGTTCCCGTCCAATAAGCTCAGATTCAGTGGCGTCTTGAGAATCACCACCAGGACTCCGGCATCCGCTGCGGGTCGGAGGATGTCCGCATATGCCCGCGCTTCAACGCGAGCGCCCGGGGAGAAAATCAGTCCTTTCGTGGCAGAAGCCCCCGCCGGAATCAGAGTGAGGGCCGTGGGCGAATCCACCAAGGAAACCCCGGCGGCGGACCCCGCTTCAGCCGCTCCGGAGGCTTGATAGGCGAAGGGATTCAGCCACACCAGCATGGCCACGAGTGCCAGCACGGCAACACGCGCAGCCCACGCCCCAACCGCTCTGGCTACGGAACGCCTGGGTGACCTGCCGCGTCGACGCCACAGCAGGATGCCCCAAAGAACTCCGACGACGGCGGATGTCACCAACAGCGACGGCAGGAGCGGATGTCCGCGCAGGACCGCCGGATTCCCCAACACCATCCACAGGGGAACAAGCGTGAGGGCCACTACGCACAGGCACGATACCCAGAAGAGCACTGGGCGGGGAGCGCGGGCGGGCACCTGATCTGTTGGAGTCATTACTCAATAATAGTTCCATCATGGAGATACATTGAATGGCGCGGATGGCCCCTGCTGGGTCTATCGCCTCGGTGCATGCTCGGACAAGAAGTCGAACGTCTTGTCCCGCGCCTCACGTGCCTCGGCAAAGTTCAGATGGAACTGATACTCATGCGGGAGCTCGGGCTGATGCGTGGCTGGCCAGAAGAGCTCTGTCACTGGAACACCGGCGCCTTTCAGCCGATTGCTGTAAGGAACCGACTGAAGCCAGGTGAGCCCGTCACCGTTGCCACCGCTAATGAACGTGGGAGGGAAGTCGTCGGTCACGAAGTCGATGGTGGACATGGTGGCCCCGGCGTACGTAGCAGACCAGTCCTTGGTGCCCGTATAGGCCCACAGTGACGTCTTAAAGCCCCAGGCCACGATTCCGTTAAGATCAGCCATGGCCCGGAGGTCGTATACGCCGCAGTGCAGGATGGTGGCCGCCAGATCCGACTTCTGGAGGGCGGGCTCAATTCCCATCAGATTGGCGTACTCGGGGTTCACAGTGAGCGTGGTCATCTGGCTGGCGAGCTGGGCGCCGGCGGAGTCACCGGCGAGAACGATGCGGCTGGTGTCCACGTTCAGCTCGGCGGCGTGCGCCTTGATATAGGCGAGGGCTTCGTTGATGTCCCGTACCGCCGTAGGGTAGGTGGCTTCCGGGGCTATTGGGTAACTCATGCCGATAGTGGTGTAGCCCTCGGCTGCGATGATCTTCAGGTAAGGGTTCACGTCGCGCTGGGCCCCCGAAATCCAGGCACCGCCGTGAATCCACACCACCGTGGGAAGTGGGGCAGTGGTGCCTGCAGGACTGAAGACATCGAAAGTGGAACCGGGCTTGTACACGACGCCGTCCCGGGTTTGCAGCGGTGCATCCGGAACATACGGCGTCATTTCGTCAATTGTTGCCTGCGCCCCACGCTCAAAAACACTACGGATCAGAAGTGCCGAGGGCCACGGAGTGGCCGAAAGTGCCAGCGCGATGAGCAGCGCCAGCAGGATCGCCAACTCAAGCTTCCAATGCCGGGTCAATCGCCTTCGGGGTGCCTTCGGTGGTGAGGGGGTTGCCGCCGACTCAACACTCTGCGTCTTGGCTTGGATCGATTCCAACGGCCCCATCACACACTCCCCCAGTCGGTGTCCCTGTGGACCATGCTAAGGCGCAACGGCGGGACAGCGAAGGGAAGCCGCCTGCGCGTCCTGAACGTCAGGCCAACGGGCGCGCCGCTGAGAGCAGAACCCCCTCGCCGCCGTCGAACTTGACGGTGTGAAAACGCGGACCTCTCGCCACCTCCCGAAAACCCCACTTGGAGTGGAGAGCCAGAGACGCCTGGTTTCGCGCGTTGACCACATACCAGGACCTGTCCGCCCGCTCCCAGATCCATCGCAGCCGCGCTTCGGTCAGTTTCGTCGCTACTCCGCGGCGCCTGAACTCCGGCAGCACGGTGACACCTCCCAAGTAGTGACCGCTGGGAGCAGGGCCGTCGGGACAATTCCAGTGATGCGTTTTCGCCCACCCCACGACGCCGGAACGGCCTTCCGTGGTCACATTTGCCTGAATTTCGGCCACCAGGACGAAACGCGCGGAGTCGGAGATTGCAGCGCCTATCTTCGCCGCAAAGGCGTCGGCGGTGGCGGCGGACAATCTGCTGGCCGCAAGGTCCAACGCCACAATCCCGGGAACGTCAGCCTCGATGGCAGGCCTGATCACGAACGTCACGATTTCAGTCTAGTTTCCGAAAGTATTTGCATTATGAGTTCAAGCTCATAATATGGGATTGGCGAGTCTGCGCATGATTCACGTCACCACCACCACGTTCTGGCTCCTGCAGTCACTTTTGGGCCAGAGTGTGAGGGGTGCACTCAAATCGGTCACGGTGGGAGTGTCCGTAGCCTCTGTGGTTGCGATCCTGCTGATCCTGCCCATGAGCCTGCTGTTCTGACCGGCCCCGCCAACCTGCCCGCCACGCACGAAAGAAGACCATGACACACCAAACAATCGCCCCCCTGGACGGCGTCCGGGTGCTGGAACTCGGCAACTACATCGCCGCGCCCACGGCAGGCAGGCTGCTGGCCGACTTCGGAGCTGAAGTCATCAAAGTGGAACGGCCCGGGACCGGCGACGAACTGCGCAACTGGCGCCTGCACAAGGGCACCACATCCATGCTGTACCGCACGTTGAACCGCAATAAGAAGTCCGTGGTCCTGGATCTGCGCACGGACGCGGGCAAGCAGGCAGTGCTGGAGCTCGTTGCCAAGTGCGACATCCTGCTGGAGAACTTTCGCCCGGGCACCCTTGAAAAGTGGGGTTTGGGCCCGGAAGTCCTCAACGAGGCCAATCCTGACCTGATCGTCACACGTATCTCCGCCTTCGGGCAGACGGGCCCCCTGTCAGAGCGACCCGGTTTCGCCGCCGTCGCAGAAGCTTACGGCGGGTTCCGCAACCTGGTGGGCGACCCGGACCGCGCACCCGTCCGTGTTGGTGTCTCGATTGGAGACTCAATCGCCGGCCTTTATGCCGCCTTCGGCTCCATGATGAGCCTCTACCAACGTGAAGCACGACGACGGGACTCGGCTGGCGCTGCGCCGCTCACCGAGCGCATCATTGACGTCGCACTGAACGAAGCCATGTTCTCCATGATGGAATCGCTCATCCCGGACTATCAGGCCTACGGCGTGGACCGGCAGCGGGTGGGCGGCCGGATGGAGGGCATCGCTCCTTCCAACGCGTACGTGTGCAAGGACGGCGCGAGCATTGTGGTGGCCGGAAACGGTGACTCGATCTACCAGCGATACATGCAGACCATAGGCCGCCCGGACCTTGCCGACGACCCCGCACTCCAGACGAACGCCGGGCGTTGGGCGCAGCGCGAAGAACTGGATCAGGCAATCGGCGAATGGGCAGCCACGCTTTCCGGTGCTGAAGCCCTCGCGGCCCTGGAAGCCGCCGGTGTTCCGGCCGGCCCCATTTACACCGCGGCGGACATCAGCACGGACAGCCAGTACGCCGCCCGCAACATGATCCAGAAGTTCGACGTTTCCACCGGTGAGGAAATCCTTCCCGGCGTGGGCTTCCCAGGCATCGTTCCGGTAATCGGTAACCAGTCCCTGCCCATTAGGAACCTGGGCCCGGATCTGGGCGAAAACACCCAGGAAATCCTTGGCGGACTCCTGAACATGGACTCCGCACAGATCAATGCGGCTTCCGGCCGCGAGGAGGCTCTCCAACCATGAACCGCTTCGAAAGTCCCCTGGCCACCACGCTGGGCAACGTCATCCTCAGGGACGTCACGCTGCGCGATGGACTTCAGCTCACCGGCAAACTCCTGCCTGCCGAACAGAAGATCGAGACCGTGCGGGAGCTGCTGCGTTTGGGAGTGCCGGCGATAGAGCTGGGCTCCATGGCCCGCGCAGATTTGGTCCCCACCATGGCCAACACACTGGAAGTGGTCCAGGCCCTCACGCCCGAGGAACTGGAGAAATGCTGGATCTGGGTGGCAACACCCGGTCACGTAGCCAAAGCGTCTGCCGCTGGCGCGCGGAATTTCCAGTACTGCCTGTCCGCCTCGGATTCGCATAACACGGCAAATATCGGGCGCACCACTGACCAGAGCCTGGCCGCTTTGCCCGACGCCGTCGAGTACACCCACGCAGTGAATGGTCGCATTCAGCTATGTATTGCGACCTCCTTCACCTGCCCGTTTGAGGGTTACGTCCCCGAGGAGCGCATCCTCTCCATCGCCAACGATCCCCGCGCCGAAGGCACCACGGACATCGTCATCTGCGACACCTTGGGGCAGGCCGTTCCCGCGCAGGTATCCCGCCTGATCACCCGCGTGCGGGATGAGTCCCCCAAGCGTCGGATCGTGTATCACGGTCACGACACCTGGGGACTGGGCGTGGCCAACACGCTCGCAGCCATCCAGGCCGGCGCGGAGATGGTGGACGGCGCCCTCGGAGGCCTGGGCGGCTGCCCGTTCGCACCCGGCGCCAGCGGCAACACCTCCACTGAAGACATCCTCTTCGCAACCCGCCCCGGCTGGCTGACCCCGGACGTCTTTGGCGAACTCGTGGTCCTTTCAGAGAAGTTGCTGTCAGAACTGGGTGAGCCGAACCGTTCCAAGGCGGCTCAGGGAGCGCGGTCCAAGGCGGCGGCCTTTGAGTGGGTCATGCCGGCCAGTGGCGGACCGGCCGCTGGCCCGGGAATCGCGTCCGGCCAGTCCACCATTTAGCTTTTTCTGCCGGCTCCGCCTGCGGCCATGAGTTCCAGCCGCCTCAGGGTCTCGCGGTTTCGGACGGAAACGATGGGATCCCGCAGGGCCCTGGGCACCATTTTTCCTGGTCCACGCACGGCATCCTCCAAAATGGAGACACGGCATTGGGAGCCGCCGAGGTCCTCCAGCGTGATCAGCACCCTGGCCTCGCCCAACGGCCAGCCCCTCGCAAGGAGTTCCAGCTTTCGGCGCGGTTCCATGCTCGTCACACGGCTGCTGTCATCAATAAGGAAGGGCCAGGAGCCTACGGAATGGTGCAACTTTGCACCAACCTGTGGCCAGTGCTCGTCCACGGCGCGGATTCTTGAGGCTCCCACCACCCAGCCGGAATAAAGCCAGCCATCCTCGATCACCCTCCAAATGTCAGCGGCAGGGGATGGGAAGATCTGCGTCACGGTGGCCATGGCGTTCCTCTCTGCGTGCACAACAGGAAATGGCTTGACCCTAAGCTAAGCATGCTGAGTGTTAGCCCGCCAGCATCGCATCAAGGAGTTGGCTTGCTGTCCTTGCCGTCCAGCCACAGCGTGTCCGACTCATCGCGGTGAGTTCCGTCCGATCCCACATGCTTGCTGTCGATTTTTGGGCCCTTCTTGATGACGTGCACCAACGCCATTCCGTGGCCGCGGCCAAGATCGTAATCAGCCTTGAGCCATTCGAGAATCGTTCCGGCTTTCACCGAAGGGTCATTGAAGCCCTTGGTTTCCGCAATGTCAACCAGTTGCCGTGGGGTAAGCCCGGTTTTGTCTTCAATGGCATCAAGGTAAGCCTGGAACGACATCTGTGTCGCCTTTCGTCGTTGCTTCAACGGGCGGAAATCTTTGGTACGTGCGGACATCCTATCGGGCTGATTGCACCATCTCGTGCTCCACGAAGGACGTGCGACCTACACTGATCGCATGATGAGCCGGCGGTGGCGTTCTTTTGCGGTGGGCATGGCCGTCGCTGTGACACTGCCGCTCCTGGCCGGCTGCGACTCCACCGGATCCGGCAGCCCCGGCAGCTCCGGCAGCTCCTCGCCGGCCGCCAGCCGAAGCCCTGGACCCATCACCGTGGAGGTCAACCAATCCCGGGATCAATACGGTAAGCAAACCATCCAAATACAGCTCACGAACACCACGGATTCGCCATTGACCGTGACCGGCGCCCGGCTGCAATCCAGGCTGTTTGAAGGTGGCATCTCCTGGGATTCATCAGAGGGCGGCCTTGAGTTGCCACCCCGTCAGCCCAAAAGCCTTCCTGCTGCTTTGCCCGCGGCCACCTGCGAAGCATCCAAAGACGCGTCAACAGAACTCACCGCCAAGATCAACTACTCAGCACCGGACACGGGCTCCCTGGAAGAGACCACCAGCGCCTCGGATCCCTTCGGCGTCCTGCCCAGGAACGCCGGCGAGCTGTGCATCGCCGCGGAAGCAGCAACCATCGCAACCATGGTCTTGGACCCCCAACTTGAGGTGGCCGCGGACGGTCGCACCGCCGTCGTGCGCCTTGTCATTACCCCAGCCACGCCGGAAAGTGACATGCCGGGCTTCACCATCGAATCATTCGAGGAGACCACGCTGCTGGCGCAATCCCCCGCAGCTCCCTGGCCCGTGAACGTCACCGTGGGCGCAGCCCAACAGGAAGTCCCGCTGACCATTCGCCCGGCCCGCTGTGATCCCCATGCTGTTGCTGAAGACAAGGTGGGAACCCTCTTGCCGCTGAGGGTAGCTATCGGTGACCGAAAGGGCCTGCTGAAGATTCCGGCCTCGAATGACTTGCGCGGCCGGATCTACCACTTCGTCACCGCCGCCTGCGCAGGCTAACGGACCTAGCCCAGAGTAGCCAAAGCCCCGGGAGCGCACTCCACCTTGACCTTGACGTTAGCCTCCACGCTCTTTACCTCACCATCAATTTGGTACGGAAGCGGCTTGAGGGTGGTGAATTCGTAGCTGCTCACACTCGGCTGATCGCCCAGTCCCTGCGTAGCGGCCTTCAGCGCAGTGAGGACAGTGCGCCATTTGGGCATGTGCGGGAAGACGATCACCTCGAACTTCCCATCCGACGGGTGATTCTCTGCCTCGCTCAACGTGGCATATTTGGCCATTTCGTTGATATTGGCGAAGACAAGGCTGTCGAACTTTCTGCGCTTCCCATCCGCCAAGCGGATACCAAAAGGCTCGAACTTGGAGAAAGTCTGAATGACGGTGACCATTTCCTTGAGGGCGCCCTTACTGCCCTTTTCAAGTTCGGTGGCCACCACCGGAGTGAGTCCGAACCCGATGTAGGAATGCGCGTATTCGAAAGGCTCGTTCTCTTGTTGTCCCGTGTGAATGCGAAGGAGGTCGATGTTGTGGACCCGCCCGTCAGCAATGGCCTCTTCCAACGGCTTTGTCCCAATGATCCGGCTGTGGTCGTTGGCGTTGCCCGCGGCCCGGACTGCGCAGACGGCCTTCGGGTTTCCGGCCTGCATCACACCGTTGACCACCTCGTTGTAGCCGCCATCTCCACTGACCGAAACCACCAGGACGTCGCCGCCCTCAGAGGCCGCTTCCCGCGCCAGGTCAACTGCATGCCCGGCGTGCTCCGTGGGCTGAAGCGTGATTTTGGGCTGATACGTGAGCAGCTCCCTCAGCTTGTCATGCAGCTGCTGCGCCAACTCAGGTGCATCCCCGGTGCTGTTGGGATTGAAGATGATGACAATCGACTCAAAGGTCCGTGCAGAATCCATACGTACTCCTCCTAGGTGCGCCCGTTTAACTTCTACCCATTGCGCTGGGCGTCAATCAGGTGCCGGGTGGAGTGAGCGATGAAGGGGCGTCCAGCTCTCATGTGCTCGTCCAGCTCCTTGAGTTTGTCACGATAGGCCGCCACGGAGAAGTCGGGCACCCACCACACACATTTACGGAGAATCCACACCACCGCGCCGACGTCGAAGAACTCCATGCGGCACCGGGCCGTCCGAAGGTCCACGACGGTGAAGCCGGCAGCTTCCGCAGCGGCCGACTCGGCGTGCGGATCGCGGCCCTTCCTCTGTTCCGGCAAAGGTCCGAGGAAGTGCTCAACGAGTTCAAACGCCGACGCCGGGCCAACATGTTGGGCAAAATAGTGCCCGCCCGGGGCCAAGACGCGGTGAATATTGTGCCAGTCCGGCCGAACGGGATGCCTGGCCGTGACCAGGTCAAAGGACTGATCCGGGAACGGCAACGGCCCATCGGTGGTGGCTTCAACAACTTCCACCCCACGGGGACCGAGCCTTTCAGCAGCCCGCTGGGCATTGGGTGGCCAACCCTCGGTAGCCACCATGCGCTCAGGGAACGTGCCAGCCTCTGAAAGAACCTCTCCCCCGCCCGTATCAAGATCCAGGGCACTCCGGACGGTAGCCAGGCGCCCGGCCAGCAACGTGGCGAATCCCCACGGCGGACGCTCCTCGGTGGCTCTCCCCTCCAGCCAATCGAATCCCCACCCTGTCACGTCCGCTTCGGCAGCCTCGTTCACCAAGGTTTCGAAGTCCCTCATCAGTGCTCCATCTTTTTCTCTGCTGCGAGTTGGGCAGCAACTTTGGCTATCAGGCTGTAGGGAACCGGCTTGGCCAGCGGAAACTTCAGCGTCCCCTTGCCCGACAAGAACGGCGCCAGCTCAGCAGTCAGTCCTTCATCACCGCGAGGGACCGGATAGACCGAAAGGTGGTGCACCCAGGCAGCGAAGTACACCACATAGCGCCCGTCAATGGTGATGGTGGGGATGCCGTAACTGATCATCTCCCCCGCATCCGGAACAGCAGCGTGTATGGTCCGGCGTATTTCCTGGAGGATCCGCTGAGTGGCCTCAGGCTGGGCGGAGATGTACGCGTCCACTGTTTGGTGAGTCTCAGGCATGGTCACTTTCTCCCTCTTGGTTGAGGATCAGCTCTCGCCGGGAAACCGGCCGCCGATGAGCCTGGTCATGTGTTCTGCAGTGGCGAGAAGGGGTTCCACCCAGGCCTCACACGTCTCCAGAGGCATTCGAAGTGTTGGTCCGCTGATGGTCACAGCTCCCACCAAGCCGGCGGCAGAGTCAAAAACAGGGGCAGAAAGGCCGGACGCCCCGTCCTCCCTCTCACCCACAGTGATCGCGAACCCATCGGCGCGGGTTTTCTTTACGGCAGCCTCAAGTTCCTCGGAGCTGGTGATGGTGTAGTCCGTGATGGACTCCAAAGGATCCCGCAGGACAGCTTCCATCAGCTCAGGAGACCAAGCGAGCAGGACCCTGCCGGCTGATCCGGCATGAAGAGGGACAATCTTGCCCAGGTGCATCTCGCGGCGGAGTGCGTGATGCGTATCAGCCATGGCCACGCACACCCGGTAGTGCTGCTCAGCCTTGAAGAAGCAGGCAGTCTCGCCAGTGGTGTCCCGCAAGGTCTTGAGCAGCGGGCTCAGAATGTCCACCACCTCCATCCCCCGGGTGGCAGGCGCCGCCCAATAAGCCATCCGCATGCCGATGCGGTAAGCATCGCCTTCCCGGTCCAGGAAGCCCTGGGAGGTCAAATTGGTAACCAGTCGCTGCACCGTGGACGTGGGCATGCCGGTGAACTCGCGGATATCGGCCAACTGAAGCACCGGCTCGGACAAGGAAAAGGCATCCAGGATGGACGTGATCTTGCCCAGGACAAGCAAGGGGTTGCCGTTGGCCTTCGCGGAAGCATCGGATGCTGACATAGGACTCACGCTAAACGCTGCAGCGGGGCGGCGCCAATCCCGCCGGTAGGGTTGCACCATGGGGACAGTTTTGGAGGCCGAAGGCCTGGTGGTGGGCTATGCCGGGGCTCCGGTATGCGGCGAAGTATCTGCGACGGTAGACGCGGGTGAGGTCTTGGGAATCGTCGGCGTCAACGGCGCGGGAAAGTCCACGGTAGCCCGGACCATCGCAGGACGGCAGGCCTCCCTGGCCGGAGACGTGAAGGTCCACGGCCTCCTCATCGATCCGGACGCCGTGCCGTTCCGTCGGCAGGTCTCCGCCGTTTTCGACGACGACCTCTTCTTCCCATCGCTCACAGTCCGGGAGCATCTGCTCTTGATCGCCCGGGGGCACTCCCTCAATGATCCAGAGGCGCGCGTGGAAGAAGAACTCGAATTCTTCGGCCTGATGGGCAGGTCCCATGCAATCCCGGATGCCCTGTCCTCCGGGCAGCGGCGCAGGCTGTTGCTCGCCGCGGGACTCATCCGCCCGTCGTCGCTCCTGATCCTCGATGAGCCGGAGCAGAGGCTGGACCCACAGATGCGCGTTGCCCTCGGTGGGCGCATTGCTGAACATGCCAAGGACGGTGGGGCGGTGGTGCTGGTGACCCACGATCCGCAACTGCTGCTCTCCACGGCCTCCACATGCTTGGTCATTGATGAGGAAGTCCGCGAATTCGATCCGGAGCAGGGGGCTTTGATCATTGCCGGGGCCTGACACGCTTGCCCTTGACCGTTCCCCACAGAACCGGGAGCTGGCCTCTGAGATTGTCCGGTTCACCCGCCGATCCGCCAGACGCTATCAGCGCAGCCGGGTCTCGTGGGGAACCCGCTTCGTGGACGTTTACAGTTGGGGACTCGGCATTGGCGTTTCCCTGACCATTGCGGCCTCGTTCGTGTTGGCCTTGCGGAATGAAATCGCCAACCGCGCCTCCACCACCGGCAGCATCATCGGCGAGCAATGGCTCGTCCTGCCGGAACCCGTGTTGTGGACCGCCGTGACCTTCGCTGCCCTCGTGGTCATCAACAACCTTGCACGGAAGCTAGGACCGATGTCCGTGAATGGAGCCGAGAGCAGTTGGTGGCTGACGCTTCCCGTTGACCGCCGGCCCATGGTCCTGCCGCCCTTCCTGCGCACAGTGGCGATCACTGGAGCCGGCGCAGCCGTTGTCTACCTGCCCTTCAGCATGGTGACCGCTGTTGACCGTGCTCCGCTCCATCACCTTCTTGCTTCGCTCACCTTCGGCTTCGCAGGTGCCATTGCCGTGATTCTGGCGGCCCTGCAGCAGCTTGCTTTCATTGGTCCGGGTTCCCTGGGTATGCGTTCAGTGGGTCTGCGTTCATTGGGTGTGCGCCTACTGGGTCCGCGGCTTGGCGCGACGATTGCGGCGGCCTTACTTCTGGCGTGCTCTGTCCTTCCGGCGCTGACATCCTCGGCTTGGCCCACAGCGCTGGTGGCCGTTGCCGCCGTCGTGCTCCTTGCACTGGTGGTGCCACGCGCCGGCCAAGTGCGCGGCGACGAACTGGTACGCAGCGGCGCCGTTGCCGGGCACGCCGGGGCTTCCCTATTCATGATGGACTCAAATGAGGTGCTTCGTGCGCTGGGCGGCACCCGCAAAAGGGTCGACGGCGGCCGGGCAGCCAGCTACTACGCCCGCCCAGCGCAGGGGCCACTGAGATCGCTGATCCGTGCTGATGTGGTGGCCTTCCTGAGGCTCAATCCCCCGGTGATACCGCCGATTCTGTGGCTCACCGCCTGCATCGCCATATTGTTCGTGGAAGGTGGCCTGCCCGAGTTCGCCCAGTTGGCGGTCATTGTGATCGCCGGGTGCGCCACGGCGTCCGGTCTCGGCGGCGTGGCCCGCAGGACGGCCTTGGTCCCCGAGCTGGACGCGATGCTTCCACTACATCAGGCGCTGGTGCGGACAAGCCGGACCCTGATGCCGTGCGTGGCGATGTCCGTGTGGATGGCCGTGCTCTGCAGTCTGTTGGCGTTGCTCGGGGCGGCAAACCCTGCCTTGATAGGCGTTGGTGCCCTGGCCGGGGTCGGCATGGGTGCCGGGACTCTCCGCGCAGCCACCAGGACCCCGCCGGACTGGACCGCGCCACCGGTTGAAACCCCGTTCGGTCCGGTCCCGCGGGCCCAACTTGGTTCCCTCATGCGCGGGCTGGACGTGACTATCCTGGCTATGGTTCCCCTGCTGGTGGCCCAGTACCTTGGCTACGTGCCGATGTCCGTTAACGCTGTGCAGGCGGCCTTCAGTGCAGGCATCTTCCTTCTGGTTGTCCTCACTCGCCCCAAACGCTCCTAACCGGCGTTTAGAGCAGCACCGTGCCCTCGATGCACGTGGCTGAGGCTCCGCCCACCCATATTTCGCCATCCTCCGCTTTGACATGAATACGCCCGCTCCTGCCCAGGACACTACCTTGGGCGGCTACGTACTCATCGGGTGCCCGACCGCTTCCGATCAGCCACTGGGCCGCACCGGCATTGAAACTTCCCGTCACGGGGTCCTCCACCATGGCGTCCCCTGGGATGAAGGTGCGGACTTCAAAGTCGACGCCGGAACCCGGCTCATGGGGGCCGATCACCCCTACCTTGAGGTCACCCATGGCCACGAGGTCCGGCTCGATGGCCAGCACCTGTTCCGCGGAGCCGAGCAGCACGCCAATCCACGTGGGGCCGTTGACCAGCCACGACGCGTCCAGCAGGGCATCCTCCGGAAGCTGCAGGGCAGCCGCGAGCTGGGATCGGATATCGTCCTCCACCGGACCGAAGCGGGTCAGCGGTGGTGCAGCGAAAGCCAAGCGACCGGCGTCGTGCTTGACCCTGACCAAACCCGCGCCGCATTCCTGGACCAGGACGCCTTCAGACTTGGGCATTCCCCCGGCCTGCAGCCAGGTATGGGCCGAACCAAGCGTGGGGTGGCCGGCGAAAGGGAACTCCTCGCTGCCCGTGAAGATCCGCACCTTGTAGTCCGCTTGGGGATGGGTGGGCGGTAGCAGGAACGTCGTCTCCGACAGGTTGGTCCAGTTGGCGAAGTGTTGCATAGCCTCCGCGCTGAGGCCTTCGGCATCAACCACGACGGCGAGTGGGTTGCCGAGATATGGCACCTCGGAGAAGACGTCCACTTGGTGGAACGGGCGTATGCGCAGGGCTTCTGAAGTCACCGCTGAAGGCTATCACCGGGCTCCGACACGTTTGTTGACCCGTAGGGCTGACGCGTCCGTCCCGCGTCTGCAAAACTACCCCTATGGCAGAGAACAAGACCCAACCCACGGACATCTCCGTGGAGGAATTCCTGACCAGGGTGGAGCACCCCGTGCGACGGGCGGACGGCTTCGAGTTGCTGGACATGATGCGCGACATCACCGGCCAGGAAGCCGTCATGTGGGGCCCGTCAATCGTTGGCTTCGGCAGCTATCACTACAAGTACGAGACCGGCCGTGAAGGTGACTCAGCCGCCGTCGGATTCTCACCGCGAAAGGCCAACCTGGCCCTGTACGGGCTGACGTACGGCCCGGATGCGGACCGGTTGCTTCCCGAACTCGGTAAACACAAGACCGGGGCCGCTTGCCTCTACGTCAACAAACTCGACGACGTGGACCGGGGTGTGCTCGCAGAGATGATCCGCACCGGGTACAAGCACGTCATGGAAGAGCTCAACACGCCGTAAGTCCCGCGCCGAGCTTGAGGGTGCGGGAAAGCAAAAGGCCCCCACCACCGGAATCCGGTAGCGGGGGCCTTCGTTGCAGTCAGAGACTACTTGCTTGCAACGACCTCGAGGTCGATGACAGCAGAAACATCCTCGTGCAGGCGAACGTTGGCCGTGTACGAACCGACAGACTTGATGTGGTTCGGCAGTTCAACGTTGCGCTTGTCGATGGCGCCGAGGCCAGCGGCCTCAACAGCAGCAGCGACGTCAGCAGGCTTGACGGTGCCGAAGAGACGACCGGACTCGCCGGCCTTCACCTCGAGCTTGACCTTCTTGGAGGACAGAGCCTGGGCCTGGGCCTGGGCAGCTTCAACAGAAGCGTGCGCACGAGCGGCGCGGGCAGCCTTGATGGACTCAACCTGCTTCTCGCCACCCTTGGACCAGGTCAGAGCGAAGCCGCGGGGCAGCAGGAAGTTACGTGCGTAACCGTCCTTGACCTCCACAACATCGCCAGCAGCACCGAGACCGGTTACTTCGTGGGTCAGAATGAGCTTTGCCATGTTAGTTAATCCCTTCCCTTAGCCGCGGCCAGCGCCGGAGTAAGGCAGCAGAGCAACTTCGCGGGCGTTCTTGATTGCCTGGGCGATCTTGCGCTGTTCCTGAACGGTAACGCCAGTGACGCGACGAGCGCGGATCTTTCCGCGGTCGGAGATGAACTTGCGCAGCAGTGCTACGTCCTTGTAGTCGATGACAGTGATGTCAGCGGCCTTCAAGGGGTTGGACTTTGGTTTGGGCTTACGGAGTTCAGCCTTAGCCATCGTGGAGCTCCTTTTCTATGGAGCCCGTGGATATTGATCCACGGGATGGTGGTGTTCGACGGCGGTTGTCACCATAGTGCCTTTCGGCAGTTCCGGTGAGTGTCCGGCGTCGGACGTTTATTTGGTGTTTAGAAGGGAGGTTCGGAATCCGGGCCGTTGCCCCAGCCGCCAGCATTGCTGACACCGGGCGTGGCCCAAGGGTCATCCTGCTGTTGTGCGGGCTGGTTGCCGCCCCAGGTTCCACCGGAGTTGCCGCCGCCCTGGTTTCCACCAGGAGCGCCACCTCCGAAGCCACCGGAATTACCGGCGTTACCGCCGCCGAAGCCACCCTGGCCACCGCCGGAGCGCTGGGTACGGTTGACCTTGGCGTTTGCGTACCGCAGGCTCGGGCCGATTTCATCGACCTCAAGCTCGATAACGGTGCGCTTCTCGCCTTCTTTTGTTTCGTAAGAACGGCTCTTCAAACGGCCGGAAACTATGACGCGCATGCCCTTGGTGAGGGACTCGGCCACGTTCTCGGCTGCTTCGCGCCATACCGATGCGCGGAGGAACAGGGTTTCCCCGTCCTTCCACTCATTGGACTGGCGGTCAAAGGTCCGGGGAGTAGAAGCGATGGTGAAGTTCGCTACTGCTGAGCCAGACGGGGTAAACCGCAGCTCGGGGTCATTGGTGAGATTACCGATGACCGTAATAGTGGTTTCGCCTGCCATCTACTGCCTCCTTGTTCGTTCCTTCGGGGTAAAGACGTGGAAGGGGCTGATTACTCAGCAACGACCTTCTGGTCTTCAGGGCGGATGATCTTGGTGCGCATGATCGTCTCGTTGAGAGACAGCTGGCGATCAAGTTCCTTGGCGGTAGCCGGTGCTGCGGTGAAGTTCACCACTGCGTAGATACCTTCGGACTTCTTCTTGATGTCGTACGCCAGACGGCGACGGCCCCAGATGTCAACCTTTTCGATGGTTCCACCATCGGTGGTGATGACATTGAGGAACTTCTGAAGCGACGACTCTACGGTACGCTCTTCGACCTCGGGGTCGATGATTACCATCAATTCGTAAGGACGCATATGTGAACCCACCTCCTTTGGGCTAAGCGGTTACGGTATTTCCGTAACAGGAGGTTCATTTGCGATGCTGCATTGGCGCTCCCCGGCCTAAAACACGGCAAGAGGGCGTAACACAGACTTCAATATCTTAGTGCATCTCCTGCACTCAAAGCTATTCGGCGAAATCTCCGGCTGGAACCCGCCACGTTACGTATGTGGATAACCGGGGCCCGCAGCACGCAATACTGGGGTCATGACCGTACTGAAGTCGATCGTGCTCTTCGTTTTCGCCGCCGTCGCAGAGATCGGCGGAGCCTGGCTGATCTGGCAGGCCGTCCGTGAAGGCAAAGCATGGTGGTGGGCAGGACTAGGCATCATTGCCCTGGGCATCTACGGATTCTTCGCAGCCTTCCAGCCCGAGGCCCACTTTGGCAGGGTCCTGGCAGCCTACGGCGGCGTGTTCATTGCCGGTTCGCTGGCTTGGGGAATGCTGGTTGACGGCTTCCGCCCAGACCGCTGGGATGTGATCGGTGCCGCGATCTGCATAGTGGGCGTGGGCGTCATCATGTTTGCGCCGAGGCCCTAAATATCCCTCTGGACTACCCGGCATTCCGAAGCATCACCATGCGGCAGTAAGGGCTTCAACTGAATTCCAGGTGTCCCGCTCACGCTCCAGGTTGTATGACTCGGATGAGGACTGCGCAACCTGGTTTCGATCGATGTACGCCCCGCTCGAAGCGTCGATAGCGCCCAGCGCAGCGGCTGCGAGGTACCGCCCGGCTGCGGACGGGGAGGTCGCCAGCGGTGTCGCTGTCAAGAAGGGCATGATCCGGCGCATGGCGAATCGGGAGAACATGTCGGCGTCGCGGGCGAGGTCAGTGCCGGGCACGAAGCCGGGGTTGTAGCCCATCACTGCGACGCCGGGCGGGAGGCGCCTCGCGTACTCGTGCACCAGGTAGATCACGGCGAGCTTGCTGGTGGAGTAGGCCGTTCGCCCGGCCATGGTTCTCTCAGGAGCCGGAAACACCCCGATACGGGCGAGCGCATCGGCCGGGAACCACCGCGGCCCCGGCACCATCCCGAGGTTGTGACGAAAGTCGCCAAAGTGCGTATCGCTGACTGTCATGACAATTCTTCCCGGGCTCCCCAAGCGGTCACCCAGGGCCCGCACGAGGATATGGTTAGCCAGCACATTGACGGCAAAGGTTGCCTCAATACCGTCGACGGTCTCAGTGAGGTTGTTGGTGTACTGGACTCCCGCGTTGCAGACCAATGCTTTCATTGGCGGCAGCACCCCCGCATCAAGGCGCCTCATGACCTCGGCGGCGGCATCGGCGGTACTGCGCATAGAAGCGAGGTCGGTGCAGATCACAGAGACCTTCCCGCTCATCGTGGTCAGATCATCGACGGGGCCGCGCGCCAGCACTACCAGGCGCGTGCCTGGTTCCTTGGCAATGATTCGCTCGGCGGCGATGCGCCCGATACCGCGACTGGCTCCGGTCATCACAATTGTCTGTTCCATAGCCATCAGTCCGCCAGTTGCGGGCCATTGCGCCCGGCGCCGGCGGTGATCGCCCGAATCAGCAGGTCCGCGTCGCTTTCCGGCAACAGGTCAAGCTCAGATGCTCCAGACGCTGGTGCATCACCGAAAGCATCGAATGCAATGCGGGCCAGGACGGCACCCATCACCAGCCGAGCAGCGGAGGAGGCGTCCGCGGCAACTTGTTCGCCGCGCGACCGCGCGCGCTCCAGAATACCGCCGAGGTGCTCCATCACCGGGTCAAAAAGGCTCTTGCGAACAATTCCCGCCAGTTCCAAGTCGTGGGTCGATTCGCCCACGAGCGCCACCAAAACCGCTCCCGTCTGGCCGGAGAGTACCCGCCGTTTGTGGGCGAACAGTTCCCGAAGGTCTCCCTCGGTGGTACCCGTATCGATGTGTGCAGTCTCGGCATCGGCAATCTTCTCGGCCGCAGCGAGCAGTAGATCACGCTTTGATGGCCAGCGCCGGTACAGCGTCGCCGTCGAGACACCCGCGCGGGCGGCGACGGCCGCGGTTGTTAGCCGGCCATATCCGTTCTCGGCCAACAATGCGAGCACCGCATTCAAGATCGCCGGGCTCAGTCCAGCATCCGTCGGGCGGCCAGGCCGCCTTCCCTCAAGCTTCCCTGCACCAGTCATGACACCGCTCTCGACTTTAGATACGAAACGACTTTATTTCATAATCTAGTCGAAAGTCGATCCACCGTCACATCGACTATCGTCGGCCACTTATCTACCGCTCGCCCCGGTCACGACTCAGGTTCTGCAGTATTTAACGAAAAGGGTCCCTGTTCAGGAGTTCAAACTCCCGAACAGAGACCCTGTTCTTTGTGCGCGGAGGGGGACTTGAACCCCCACCCCCTTTCGAGGACTAGCACCTCAAGCTAGCGCGTCTGCCATTCCGCCACCCGCGCAAGGTGATCAGGAGAAATAATGGTTCGTTTTTCTCCTTGACAGCGACAAAGACAATAACACGAACGGGACCAATCCGTAGATTCCAGGTGCATGAGAGCCCCACGGGTGACTCGCCGCTAGGGTTGGGGCCATGGATGCCACACCTATAAGTGCCTTGGTTCTGACCGTTGTGTTCTCAGCGATCGCCCTGTATTTCCTGTACTTCGTGATCCGCGCCGGCGTGCGCGACGGCATTCTGCAGGCTGACAAAAAGCGCAGCGGGGAAGATGCCACCGCCCCGTCACGCCGTGCAGACTTTTGAGCTCCTCCACTGGCTAGGGTGAGCACATGCACAACGTCAGGGTGAAGCGGAGCCGGCTGCGCTTTGTGGTCATGGTTCTGGCCGGCGCGTCAGCGTTCGCCGCTACCGGCTCCTTAGGCAACTGGGTGGACGCTCCGGCAGTCGGCTGGGCCGTGGCCGCCCTGGTCTACGTTGCGTGGGTGTGGGTGGTGATTGCGCGGCTTGATCCTGTGGAGACGCAGCACCATGCAACCTCGGAGGACCCTTCGCGGGGCGTCACAGACGTCCTCATACTCGTTGCCAACCTGGCCAGCCTTGCGGCTGTGGCCGCAGTAATCGTCGATTCGCATACGCAAGGAACCGGCGCACGTCTTTCCTCTGCAGCACTCGCACTGGCGTGCGTGGGATTGTCCTGGATGCTGGTCCAAACCCTCTTCACGCTGCGCTACGCCGAGCTGTACTACAGCCAGGATGGCCGTGCCGGGGGTGAAGTGGGCGGTATCAGCTTCAATCAGGACCGCCCTCCGCAGTACACGGACTTCGCCTATCTGGCCACGAGTTTGGGCATGACCTACCAGGTATCGGACACCAACCTCGGCAATCACACCATCCGGCTTGAGGCACTGAAACACAGCCTGCTGTCCTACTTGTTCGGAACGGTCATCCTGGCCGTCACCATCAACTTGGTCATCGGCCTGGCCCAGTAGCCGCACGCCGGTGCCCCTCTCCGGGACGGAACAGCCGCCGTCGAGTATTGACGGCGGCTGTCCCCTTCAAGAAATAACGACGCCGATCAGGAACCGGTCTTGGCGCGTTCGGCTTCCCCTCCAAGCTCCGGGGTTGAAGGTGTGGCGTTCTTTCGGCGGTAGCGGAGCACGCCGATTCCCACCACAATAGCGGCCAGCGCCAGCGACAGGAACAGTGATTCGCGGGTGGACTCGATGATGACCATGCCGATGATCAGTGCCACGATGGCGCCTATAGTGACCCACGTGAGGTAAGGGAAGAGCCACATTTTGAGCTCAAGATCCTTGGCGGCGGCCCCCATTCGCTTGCGGAGGATCAACTGCGAGGTGGCAATGACCAACCACACAAACAGCGCGATGGCACCTGAGGTGTTCACCAGGAACAGGAACACGGTGTCCGGGGCGATGTAGTTGGCTCCCACGGTGAGGAAGCCCACCACTGTGGATGCAAGTACTGCCGCAGCCGGAACGCCACGCTTGGAGATCTTCATCCAGGCGCGGGGCGCGTCGCCGCGCTGCGAGAGCGAGAAGAGCATGCGGCTGGCGGTGTAGAGGCCCGAGTTCAGGCAGGAAAGCACCGAGGTGAGGACAACGATGTCCATGATGGTGCCGGCTCCCGGGATTCCGTAGAGCTCGATGACGGCGACGTAGGGGCTCTTGGCCACGGAAGCATCGTTCCAAGGCAGCAGGGTCACTACGATGGCAATGGAGCCGATGTAGAAGATCAGGATGCGCCACACGGTGGACTTCACTGCCTTCTTGACGGCGTCCACGGGGTTCTCTGACTCGCCGGCGGCGATGGTGGCGATTTCGGCGCCGAAGAAGGAGAAGACCACCACGAGGATGCCCGCGAGAACTGCACCTGGACCGTTGGGCATGAAGCCGCCCTGATCCAGGAGGTTGACCACGCCGGGGGCGGAAACACCCGGCATGAAGCCGAGGATGGCCACGATGCCCGCGAGCAGGAAGATGACGATTGCCGCCACTTTGATGGAAGCGAACCAGAATTCGAACTCACCGTAGGACTTCACGGATCCCAGGTTGGTCAGCGTGAGGAGCACCATGAGGATGAGCGCCCATACCCACTGATCCACGCCGGGAACCCAGCGATGCATAATGGCGGCACCAGCCGTGGCTTCGATGCCCAGGACGATGATCCAGAACCAGGCGTAGAGCCAGCCGATGCTGAATCCGGCCCAACGGCCGAGCGCCTTGTCGGCATAGGTGGAGAAGGAACCTGTCTCAGGATTGGCCGCAGCCATCTCACCAAGCATGCGCATGACGAGGATGACCACGAGGCCGGCGGCAAGGTAGGCCACCAGGATGCCCGGGCCTGCTTGCTGGATGGCTGCCCCGGACCCGACGAACAGCCCTGCTCCGATGACGCCGGCAATGGCGATCATGGAGAGGTGACGTGGCTTCAGTGACTTGGAAAGCTGTTGGTCAGCGTGCATGGTTCTGCGCCGTCCTTCATTTTGGGGGTGGCCACAGTGGTGTGCCACGGGCCACATGACTACATCACGCTAACCTGCTGCACGGGCGTCGATCCTATGCAACCGAACAGTTTGACCACGCACAAACAGGGATAACGCACAAAATGTAACCAAAGAAGCAATCAATGTTTCCTATAGGAAACATTTGAAATACCCCTGAAATGACTGCTTGAGGCTTTACCTAGACCGTGGTCCGGAAGAACAACTCCGAAACGGTCGCCAAACTCTTCGGATCCTCCACTCCACACAGTTCCCTCGCGGAGTGCATGGACAGGAGCGGGATGCCCACGTCCACTGTCCTGATTCCCAGGCGGGTAGCCGTCAGAGGCCCGATGGTGGAACCACACGGAAGATCGTTGTTGGAAACGTACTCCTGATACGGGACACCGGACTCACCGCAGAGCCGGGCCCACAAAGCGGCTCCCGTGGCATCCGTTGCGTAGCGCTGGTTGGCGTTGATTTTGAGCAATGGACCGCCGTTCAACACCGGCCTGTTGGCGGGATCGTGCTTCTCCGCATAGTTCGGATGGACAGCGTGGCCCGCGTCCGCCGAGACACAGAACGACGCCGCTATGGCCTGCCGCCTTTGGCTCACCGAAGCACCCAGGCCGTCGGAGATCCGCACCAGGATGTCCTCGAGGATGGGTCCGCAGGCGCCGGAGCGCGAATTGGAACCGATCTCCTCATGGTCGAACGCCGCGAGGACAGCGATGGGGCCTGCCGCCGGAGCAGTGGATGCGTGCGCTATCAGAGCCAGCAGGCCCGCGTGGGTGGAGGAAAGATTGTCCAGTCGGCCGGAAGCGAAGAACTCACTCTTGGCCCCGAACACCGCAGGTGCCTGCGTGTCCGCCACAACGACGTCGTAACCGCCGATGTCCGCGGCATCAACACTGGCGCCTTCAACACGATCGGCAAGCAATCCCAAAAGGTCCTCGCCGGCAGGATCGCCCTGGCCGAAGATGGGGTTCATATGCTGCTGCTTGGACAGGTGGAGTCCGTTGTCATTGACGCCGCGGTCCAAGTGAATGGCAAGTTGTGGAAAGCGAAGAAGCGGACCGGTGGCGGTCAGGTGCTCGGTGCCGTCACGCAGGACCAATCGGCCGGCAAACTGCAATTCGCGGTCCAGCCAGGAGTTGAGCAACGGTCCGCCGTAGACCTCGACGCCCGCCTGCAGCCAGCCGAATTTACCGGTGGTGGGCTTCGGTTTCAGCTTGAAGGACGGTGAATCGGTGTGTGCGCCAAGAATGTTGAAACCAGTGGTGGGCCCGGCTTTTTCGGGCGTTACCCAAGCAATAAGTGCACCGTCACGAATCACATAGAACTTACCTGCTCCACCATCCCAAGGCTGGAGCTCATCCAATCCGGTGAAGCCGGCGGCGTCCAGGCGTCGCGCGGCCTCATGCACCGCGTGGAAGCTGGATGGTGACGCCGACACGTATGCACCGAGGTCCTTGATGTGGTCACTTGTGGCGGAGGCATTCGAAGGCATGCCCCCGAGTCTAGCCCCGCTCCGGTTGCCGGCACGCCTATACGGTGACGTTCAGCGCGGCCGTGTATCCGCCCGCAACCGAGCCGGACATAGTCGCCAGTTGGTATATTCCGCCGTCGTCCCCAAACACGTTGTCCGAGGTCAGAGTGGTATTCGGGAAGTTCCGGGCACTTGATTCGTACCCGGAGGTGGCATACACCTCCTTGCATGCAGGCTCAGTGAGGGCGATTTGCGAGACGGCCAGGACCTGTCCGGCGGCCGTCGTGTTGCTCATGGATTCAAATACCTCAAAGTGAATATGAGGCCAGCGGCCGCTGTATGCACCCGGGAAGATGGTGGTGAAGGTGAGTTGCCCGTTGGAGTCGGCTTCCTGCACGCCGCGGAGGTAGTTCTCGTCCTCGAGGCCCGAATCGTAGAGCGAGTATTTCCCGTCCTGGTCGCAATGCCAGGCGTACACGGCCGCGCCAGCCAAAGGGGCGCAACCATTGGAGTTGTCCAGAAGCGTCAAGGTAACCGTCAACGGCACGCCTTCGGCTTTGGTGGTGGACGTGCCGAAGCTGGACCGGATATCGCGACGAACCACTCCGGAGGCTTCAAGCACGTTCGGGCCGTTGGAACCATCGCCCGGGTAGGGTCCCAGCGTCTCCTCCGGGATCTCCACCCCGCACTCGGCGAAGGCACGGGTCACGGTGCTCGTGGCCGACGCGGAAGGTGACGCGGCCGCCGTCGTGCTTGCCGTGGGCGCGGCAGTAGCGCTGGCAGTGCTCGACGGCGGGGCGCTGCTGCCTCCCGTACTTGGCGTACAAGCCGCCAAGGCTGCTGCGGTGCCTGCCCCCAAGAGGAGCCCTAAGCTGCGACGCCGGCTCAAGAGAGTGGAGAGATCAAACTCAAGGCCGCGATCGTGGTTGGGGTGAGGAGTAGTCATGCATCCATGAAACGCGTCGCACCTATGGGTTGTACATGGGGAAACTGTGCAGGGACTGTGCAGATTCATCATCTCCTGGAGAGCAAGTGTGCAATATAGACAATTTTATATGCTTGTAATGCTCGTCACGTTGTGTCACGATGGCTCACAGAACGCATATCCACGGAAGGTTCCATCTATGAAAATCCAGCTGAAACCAGTGCGGAAGCTCCGCATCCACTGGCCAATCCCGGTAGAAACCATGACGCAGCTTGCCGGAGGTGACCTCTCCGCGCTGGAGGCGGACGCCGGCATCTCATCCCTGCTGCACGCACTGACCGAAAGCCCCGAGCTGGGCGGCTTCGGCAACTACCATCATGTCTTCGAGTCCTCCGCGGGCTACGAGGGCTTCACTGTTGCCGAGGGCGCCAACCCCACACTGGGCCGGGTAGGGCAGCGGACCATTTCGCCGACCTTCGTTTTCACCTCCTATTTCGATGACTCTTTGGAGGACGACGCCGTCCACCAGCTCGTTCAAAGGATCGTGGATATCCACCCATGGGAGGTCCCCGTGATAGAAGTATCAGGGCCCCTGAGCGTCTCCAGCAGCGTGCTGGCCCCGGTTGCCCAAAGCCGCGTGGCATCATGACCACGGGACTTTGGCAGGAGCTCGCTCCCCTGCTCCGCAACAGAACCTTCACGGACCTCACGCACGCCTTCCATCCTGGCCAGCCGCGGTTTGCCGCTTTCCCGGATGAATCCCGCGAGGCCCTCTTCGATATGGAGAAGGGCGACGGCTTCACTGCCCACCGCTACTCAATAGTGGGCCAGTGGGGCACCCACGTCGATCCGCCGTCGCACTTCATCCGCGGCGGGCGGACGCTGGACCAGATACCCGTGGAAGAGATGGTTCTCCCGCTGGTGGTGCTCGATATCAGCGGCCGCGTTGAAAACGACGACGACGCCGTCCCCACCATGGCGGACGTCCTCGCCTGGGAAGCACAGTACGGTCAAGTCCCCGAGGGATCCTTTGTTGCCCTCCGGACCGGATGGAGCAACCGCTGGCCCAACCCGGATGCCATGGCGAACAAGGACGACGACGGCCTGAGCCACACGCCCGGATGGTCCCGGGAAGTCCTTGAATACCTGATCGAACAGCGGGGCGCGGCCGCAGTCGGCCACGAGCAGACGGATACGGACCCCGGCCTCGCCACGTCCCGCCAGGACTTCAGCTTGGAAACGTACGTCCTGGCCCGCAACAAGTGGCAGATAGAGCTGCTGGCCAACCTCGATTCCCTGCCGGAATCAGGCGCTGTACTGATCGCCACGTGGGCCAAACCCCTGGGCGGCAGCGGATTCCCTGCCAGGGTCTTTGCCATCCACTGATTGAAGGGGTGGCTAGAATCGATCCATGTCTAAGACCTCCAGCATGGGCCGCGGCATGATGGCCGTCCTCGCCGTCGGAGCCCGTCATGCTTCCGGCCATGCCGGAGCGACCGTGGCCGACGTCGCAGGCCTCCTGGACAAGGACCGGAGCCAGGTTTCGCGAAGCCTCAAAGGTGCGCAGCAGGCTGGTTTCCTGACGCGGTCCGAGCAACGCGAGTACAGCCTGGACTGGTCCATCCTGGCCGACGCGCAACTGGTGACGGAACAGCGCCTCAAGACCAACGGCCTGACCGCCCTGGAGGGACTGGCCGCCGAAACCAGCGAAGCCTGCTTCCTTGGCGTGCTGAGCGGAAACAGTACAGTCACCATTGCCGAGCAGGTGCCTGCCAGCGCCAATCTCGTTGGCTCGTGGCTGGGCCGCCCCTACCCTGCCTACTGCAGTGACGCAGGCCAGGCTCTACTGTGGGACGCCTCGGATGAAGAAGTGCGGAAGATTTTCGAATCGGTGGACTTCGCCCAGCACGGACCCAACACCCCGGTGTCCGTGGACGACTTCCTGGACCGGCTCCGCACTGCACGTGAACGCGGATATTCGATTGTTGACGAGGAAGCCGAGCCGGGCCTCTACTCCCTGGCCGCACCCATCCGGGACTTCAAAGGCGAAGTAGCGGCTGCCCTGCAGATCGTTGGCCCCAAATCGCGGCTGGAACCGCAGCGCGAAAGCCTTGCTATCGCCCTGCGCTCGTGGAGTGAGTGGCTCGAATCAACCGCAGGCGGGCGGATAAGGGCCGCGGATACCCTGCCCGGGTCCATCGGAAACAGCTAGTCCTGGGGCGTCCCGCCCAATCGCTGCGCGGCCGAATGAAGAACCGGGGCGATCTCCCGGGCGCCGTTTTCCATCTGTGACCTGCTCCCCAGGACGCTGAGGGCTCCCAGGATATTCCCGTCTGCCGAGCGGACGGGGACAGCCAGTTCCCAGACGTCGTGCTCAAACTCCTCCGCGGCCACAACAACTCCGCCTGGCTTGTCCCGCGCCATCAGGTCCGTGACTTCCGCCGCGGAATGCGCCGCAGCGGGGCCTCCCGTGCCAATGAAGTTCACGCCCTGGAGCAGGGATTCCAAGTCCGCGGGAGTGTGGTCCCAGAGCAAGGCACGCCCGGCTCCCGTGCACCACACAGGCGTGACCATTCCGGGCTTGGCAAAGCCACCCAGTACTGAGTTATTGGTTGAGGATCGCAGCAGAAGGACCCGGACACCCTGCCGCACGGAGAGCCGGGACCTCAGGCCCAGGCTGGACACCAACTCTTCGAGCTCTGCCCGGGATTCCTGGACCCAGCCAACGTTGAGGGAGGCGGCCAGGCTGAAGAAACCCGGTCCTGCGCGGAAGGGGCCGCGGTCCACCCTTTCCAGCAATCCCAAGTCACACAGTTCCTGCGCCAAGCGTGAGACGCGGCTCTGCTCCATGTCCAGTTCGGCGGCCAGCTGGGAGACTCCCAGCAGCTGGCGGCCCTGTTTTTCGCGGTCAGTAACCAGCCGGACCAGGCGCAGGCCTTGCGCCAAAGACGAAGCTTCCGGAGACACCTCCACTGATCCGCTCCTTCCACCAAGCACTCACGCCATTCTCACACGTGCACATCCGCCCTGAGGACACGGGAGTCCCTGGCCCACACCGTGTACAGGTCCGCGAGTATTCCTGCATTGGCGGACTCGAGCTCGGCCGCGGTGATTTCCGCATCATTCTGACGCCCAAAGAGCACCACCTCATCTCCGGGGTTCACATCGTTGATCCCGGAAACGTTGACGACCATGGAATTCATGGAAATGGCATCCACCACCGGAGCCCGCTGCCCCCGGACCAGGACAGTTCCGCCCCTGCCCAAGGCCCGCCGGTACCCGTCGCCGTAACCCACGGTCACGGTGGCCAGCCTGGAGTCCACCGCCAGCGTATGGGTGTGGCCGTAACCCACCTTGGTCCCGGCCGGATACCGGTTAATGGATCCAATCCGGGCCTTGAACGCCAGGCACCGCTCGAATCCGGTGTGCTTCGGGTCCGAGTCGCCATAGAGCACAGCACCCGCGCGCACCATGTCCAGCCACGAGTCCTGGATGTTGAGCGCTGCGAAAGAGTTTGCGGCGTGCAGCAACACCTTCCTGCGGTCCACGTTGGCCGCGCGGAGAATTGCGGTCGCCTCTGACCTGAACTGCCGGAGCCCACTGTGGATATGCTCCGGGTCATCCAGGGGGAAATGAGTCATGATGCCGGCGAGTTCCAAACCCGGATGGCCCACGATTCCTGCCGCGCAGGCCCGGCCCAAGGACGACGAGACATCCAGGCTGTGCCGGCTGATTCCGGACGAGTTGATATCCAGGTGGACGCGCAGCCTTCGCCCCGCCCCCGAGGCTATCCGACTCATTTCCCAGGCGCTCTGCGGATCGGCGACCAGCTCCTCGATCATATGGGGGAGGCCTGCGTGCACCTCCTGCGGTGCCGCTGCCCGGACCCGCAGGAGCCGGCCCGCGAATCCGTGCTTGCGGGCCATGCCGGCCTCAGCGTTGGTTCCAACCCCTATATAGGGAACACCGGCAGCCACCAGGGACGGCAGCAGCATGTCCGCTCCATGCCCGTATGCATCTGATTTGATCACCGCACACAACATGGACTGGCCGTCCAGCATGCCCTGCACAGCCTGCACGTTCCTGCCGAACGCGGAACCATCGATTTCCAGCCAGCTGGGAAGGCCGGCCGTGACCGCAGGCCTGGTGTCACTCATGGTCATTCCGGTTCCTCGGATAAGGCAACACGGCCGGGCATGGTGCCCGGCCGTGTTGCTCATTGGTTTACGTCAGCTCAATGGTTTACGTCAGCGTGAACGCTTCGCTTTGGCTTTCGCCCCGTAACGGAAGTGGAAGAAGAGGTAGCATGCCGCCACGAAGGGAATACCAAAGTACAGGGCAGCAACCTGGGTTGGGTCAAAGGCAATGCCTACCAGGGACACCAGGCACAGGGCGAAGGCGAGGATCGGCACCACAGGGAAGAACGGAGCTTTGTAGCTGAGATCGGACAGCCGGCCACCGTTGCGGATGAACGCCCTGCGGTGGAAGAAGTGGGAGGCCGTAATGGACATCCAGACACCCACCACAGCGAAACCGGCGATGGAAACCAGGGCAAGGTAGACGGTCTCAGGGGCCGCAACACTGCTGACCAAGGAGGCCAATCCGCCCACCATGCTCACGGACAGCGCCACCAAGGGAATGCCCCGGCGGGTCAGGCGCTTGAGGGCCCTGGGGCCTTGGCCTTCATCAGCCAGTGAATAGAGCATGCGTGCGCAGGAGAACAGCCCACTGTTGCCGGCGGAAAGCAGGGCCGTGATGATCACGAAGTTCATGATGTCCGCCGCGAAGGGGATACCCACTGAGGAGAAAACGGTGACGAAAGGGCTCTCGTCCAGCCCTACTTGGTCATAAGGAACCGTGGCCGCAATGACGGCAATGGCGCCCACAAAGAAGATCAGGAGCCGGATCACAGTACTGCGCATGGCCTTGGGAATGTTCTTGGCAGGGTCCTTGGTCTCGCCGGCGGCAACGCCGATCAGTTCTGACCCGGAGAAGGCATAGAACACTGCGAGGGCCGTGACGAGTACTCCTGTGAAGCCATTGGGGAAGAGTCCTCCGGAGGTGTTGAAGTTCTCCAGGAGGAACGGGTGGTTGGTGGACCCGGACAGCGGATGGAAGCCCAGCAATGCGGCACCGCCAAACACGATCAGCGCGATGATGGCACCCACCTTCACGATGGAGAACCAGAACTCGGATTCGCCGAAGAACTTGGAAGAGAAGGCGTTCAAGCCAAAAAGAACCGCGGCGAAGATCAGGCACCAAACCCAGACCTCGACGTCGGGGAACCAGCGCTGCATGAGGAGCCCCGATGCCGTGAACTCGGACCCGATGGCCACGGCCCAGCAGAGCCAGTAGAGCCAGGCGGTGGCGAAACCGGTGGCAGGGCCGATGGATCGGGACGCGTAGATGTGGAATGCCCCTGACACGGGGTAGGCGATTGCCAGCTCCCCCAAGCAGGCCATCACGAGATACACCACGAAGGCGCCAATCAGGTAGGCGATCACGGCACCCAGGGGACCGGCCTGGGAAATGGTGTATCCGGAACTCAGGAACAGGCCGGATCCGATCACACCACCCATGGCGATCATGATGAGGTGGCGTGGGCCCATTGAGCGGCGTAGCCCGGCCTCAGCTTCGGTAGCCGTGGCCGTGGGTGGATTGTCCAGTTGCAAAGGTGTTGAAGATTCCATGTGGTGTCTCCGGTAAGTGGCAGATGCGAAGGTTACGCCTTGGGACATCCGGGGGTGAGGGTGCCGGGAATGGCGTCTGTAGTGACGAAGGTAACACAGAAAGAGGTTCAGTAGTCATTAAATGCATTTGTTAATGCACATGATGCACGCATTGCCTAAATCGGGTCTGGACATAACGGCAGCCAAATGGTCGATCTGCCCACGGAATAGGGCAAAACAACATGGTGGGACGGACAGGGAGCTGCCCCAAGATTGAACCATCCACCCCACCCATGAAGGAGAACCATGAAGACCTATGACCTCGCATTGATCGGTTTCGGCGGCGTCAACCGCACCCTGGCCGAACTTATCGCCACCCGAGGCAAGGAACTTTCCAGCGAATTGGGCTTTGGCCTCCGCGTTGTAGCCATCACCGATCTTCGCCTGGGCTCGTTGGTGAAGGCCGACGGAATCGATCTTCCGCTGGTGCTTGGACTGGGGCAGGGCGAGACCTTTGCTGACCATGGCGGTTCGGAGGACACCAACAATGAGTCAGTAATCCGCACCTGCACGGCTGACATCGTGTGTGAAGCAACGTTCACCAACCCTGAAGACGGGGAGCCGGCTGTATCCCACGTCCGCTGGGCGCTGGAGTCAGGCAAGAGCGTATGCACCACCAACAAGGGCCCGGTGGCCCTGCAAGGGCCTGAGCTGTCGGCATTGGCCGAAATGAATGGCGTGCACTTCGAATTCGAAGGCGCCGTGATGAGCGGAACCCCTGTGATCCGACTCGCCAGGAAGATGTTCGCCGGACTCAGGATCAGCGGTTTCGAGGGCATCCTCAACGGAACCAGCAACTACGTGCTGGGCCGTATGGAAGCCGGAATGGATCTGGGTGATGCCATTAAGGAAGCACAGGATCTGGGATACGCAGAGGCCAACCCGGCCGCCGACATTGAGGGCTACGACGTTCGCCTCAAGGTCCTGGTTCTCGCCAACCAGCTTCTGGGGGCGGGCATCTCCCTGCAGGACGTCAGCTGCGAAGGCATCTCCTCCGTCACCCGCGGGGCTATTGAGGATGCCGCCCGCCAAGGGCTGCGCTGGAAGCTGGTGGGCTCCGCGCGCATCCCGCCCGGCGGCTCCGTCATCGCAAGCGTCAAACCGATGGCCCTGCCCTTGGACCATGGCCTGGCAGGAATATCCGGGGCCACCAATGCAGTCTGCTTCACCACGGACCTCTTGGGACCGGTAACCGTGTCCGGCCCGGGTGCCGGACGCGTGGAGACCGCCTACGCACTTCTTTCGGACATCATTGAAATGCACGCTGCATCAAAGGTGGCCTCCCATGCTTAAGGCATCAGGTACCGCAACGGAATCTCAGGCCCTTCCGGCCTTCCAGAATGTCACCAGCCCCTACGACCACCGCGTGGTGGGTGCTGTCCCCCTGACCGACGACGCGAATGTTGACGCCGTCCTGGAAGCCGCCCGTGCGGGAGCCCGGGTGGCTGCGGACCTTTCCCGGCATGCCCGGGCGGAGATTCTGGACAAAGCCGCCGCGTTGATGGAAGAACGGCGGGACACTTTTGCCGGGACAATCGTTGCCGAAGCCGGCAAGACCATCCGCCAGGCACGCAAGGAGGTCCTGCGCGCTGTCAACACCCTTCGGCTGTCCGCGGCCGAAGCACGTCGCAGCGCCGGTGAGGTCATCCCGTTCGATGCCTACCAGGGCTCTGAAAACCGGACAGGATGGTTCACCCGGGAGCCCCTGGGCATGATCCTGGCGATCACGCCCTTCAACGATCCCCTCAACCTCGTGGCCCACAAGATCGGACCCGCCATTGCGGGCGGAAACGCCGTCATCCTCAAACCCTCCGCCCTGACTCCCTTGTCAGCCCAGCTGCTCACTGAAGTCTTGGTAGAAGCCGGTTTGCCCCACAACGTACTCACCGTGGTCCACGGCGGCCGTGGGGTCGCAGGGCACATCATTGCTGCACGGGATGTCCGGATGGTGTCCTTCACTGGCGGCTTTTCCACCGGCGAAAGTATCGCGAAGACGGCGGGCCTCAAGAGGCTCTCCATGGATCTGGGCGGAAACGCGCCCGTGATCATCATGGGAGACGCCGATCTTCAGGAAGCAGCATCGTCCTGCGTATCCGGAGCGTTCTGGGCGGCCGGCCAGAACTGCGTCGGCGTTCAAAGAATCCTGGTGGACAAGGCAGTTTACGCTCGGTTCAAGGAACTGTTCCTCGCTGGAACCAGCGCGTTGGTAGCCGGCGACCCCTCGGAGGAAACAACTGACGTGGGTCCCATGATCAGCGTCTCCGCCCTGCAAGAAGTGCGCACCAAGATCGATCTCGCGGTGAACGCAGGAGCCGTGCTTCTCGCCGGGAACCAGGTCCAGGGAAACGTCCTGCACCCAACAGTCCTGGAAGACGTCCCGGAAGACAGCCGATTGTGGGCAGAGGAAGTGTTTGGCCCCGTGGTGATGCTGCGTCCGGTGGACGGCCTCGATGAAGCCATAGACGTTGCCAACTCGATTGACTTCAGTCTCCACGCCGGGATCTTCACAGCCTCGCTGGGCCAGGCCATGGAAGCAGCCCGCAGAATCCAGGCCGGCGGGGTCATGATCAATGACTCCTCCGACTACCGGTTCGACGGCATGCCCTTCGGAGGTTCCAAGTACGGAAGCATGGGGCGTGAGGGAGTCCGCTTCGCTTACGAAGAAATGACCCAGCCCAAAGTCGTCTGCATCAACAACTGAGGACATGGATCATGACGCATCGACGTGAGCGGGATTCCCTGGGGTCCATCCCGGTTCCGGAAGCTGCCTATTGGGGTGCCCACACTGCCCGGGCACTGGATAACTTCCCCATCAGCGGGGTCCCCGTCTCCCGGTACCCGGGACTGGTGGTGGCCTTGGCCATGGTGAAGCGTGCCGCGGCAAGGGCCAACAGGGATCTTGGGGCGATCGACCCCGTGGTTGCCGCGGCCATTGATCACGCATGCCGGGAAATCGAGGGCGGGAATCACCACGGGCACTTCTGCGTGGACATGATTCAAGGTGGTGCCGGAACCAGTACCAACATGAACGCCAACGAGGTGATCGCCAACGTAGCGTTGGAGCACCTGGGCCACGCCAGGGGGCGTTATGAGTATGTGCACCCCATTGACCACGTCAACAGGTGCCAATCAACGAATGACGTCTACCCCACGGCCATCAAACTGGCCCTGATCTCCGCGATCCATTGCCTGGATCATGAGCTGGCCGCTTTGGCGGAGTCCATGCGGATCAAAGGTGACGAATTCGCACATGTGGTGAAGATGGGGCGCACCCAGTTGCAGGACGCGGTTCCCATGACCCTGGGCCGGGAGTTCCACGCGTTTGCCGCCACGATCGAAGAGGACCGGTGCAGGCTGCAGGAGTCGGCGGATCTCATGCTCGAATGCAGCCTGGGGGCCACGGCCATCGGCACGGGAATTACCGCCGTACCGGGCTACCGCGCCCGGGCAGTCGATGCTCTCTCGGAAATCTCCGGATTGCCGTTGGTGCCCGCCGCGGACCTGCTCGAGGCGACTTCCGACGTCGGAGTCTTCATGCACGTCTCAGGAATGCTGAAACGGTCGGCCATCAAGATGTCCAAGATCAGCAGCGACCTGAGGCTGCTTTCCAGCGGTCCCCAGAATGGCTTTGCTGAAATCCTGCTGCCGGCCCGGCAGGCCGGCTCCTCCATCATGCCGGGCAAGGTCAATCCGGTGATACCCGAGACCCTCAACCAAATCGCGTTCGCCATTGCGGGCGCGGACACCACCGTGACCATGGCAGCGGACAACGGGCAACTCCAGCTCAACGCCTTTGAACCGGTGATTGCCAACGCGCTGTTCCAGGGCTTCGACTGGCTTACCAATGGCGTGCGGATCCTCCGGACGCACTGCATCGAAGGCATTACGGCCAACGAGGCAGAGCTCGGGCGGCGGGTCTCCCGGTCTGCAGGACTTGCCACCGCGTTTATTCCGGCGATTGGCTATGCCGCCGCAGCTGAAGTCGCGCACAAGGCCAAGGATGGGCAGATGGCGGTGATTGATGCGGTGGCGGCTCTAGGCTTCATGGAAAGAGAGGACGCACAGTTGATTCTGGACGCCGTCAGCACCTGACGGACGCCTTCAACACCCAAGCGCCGGCCAGGTTCCCGGGGTCAGGCCCTGCGGATCACGTTGGACAGCGTCACTGCTGTCACCGTGTCCGAGACCCCGGGAAGGGCTGAAATCTGTTCCCAAATCTCCCGGATCCTCCCATGCGAACGCGCTTCAACCCGGACAATCAGATCGAAATCGCCGCTGAGCACATCGCACAGGACCACTTCCGGGATGGCGCGGAGTTCGCTCAGGACGTCGGCGCCCCGCATCCGGTCTTTCCTGTAAACCATGAGGAAAGCGGACACCAAATCCTGGGTATCGAGGCCTGCCACCACGGTGTACCCCTGGATGTAGCCCTGCCTCTCCATCCGCTCGATCCGCTGGCGCACCGCATTGCGGGAAAGAAGGACCTTGCCCGCCAGTTCGGCATGCGGAATGCGGGCGTTTTTGGTCAGCTCCGACAGGATCCTTTGGTCTATGGCGTCGAGGCCCGCTCGCTCCATGCGTCCCCTTCCAAAGGATCGTTATGGCCGGTCGGCCCAGAAGGAAATGATACTGGGCGCCGGGACCCCGCCGGCCAGGTGCCGACAGGGTTCCGGTCAGTAATCCGGGTTGCTGGGCACCACCAGCCCGGTTTCGTAGGCATAGACCACTACCTGCACCCTGTCCCTCAGTTGGAGCTTGCTCAGGATCCGCCGCACGTGCGTCTTCACCGTGGCCTCCGAAAGGAAGAACTTGTGGGCGATCTCAGCGTTGGAAAGGCCCTCCGCAATGGTGGTGAGTATTTCGGTTTCACGCGGTGTGAGTTCGTCCAGGAGCGGGTCGCGGTGCGGAGCAGGCGAATTCCCCGGGACCACGCCGCCGCGGACATACGTTTCCAGCAGGCGTTGAGTGACCCGCGGCGCCACCACCGCATCGCCGCTGGCCACCAGGCGCACCGCCTGAACCAGTTCAGATGGTGCAACGTCCTTGAGCAGGAACGCAGATGCCCCGGCTTGCAAGCCGCTGAAGGCGTACTCATCAAGATCGAAGGTAGTGAGGATGATGACCCGCGCATCGGATCCTGAATCCGAGATGCGTCGCGTTGCCTCAATGCCGTCCATGCCTGGCATGCGCACGTCCATCAGGACAACGTCCGGCTGCAGGGCTTCTACTTGGCGGACGGCATCAATCCCGTCCGAAGCCTCGCCCACCACGTGAAAGTCCTCTTCGCCTTCCAGAATGAGCCTGAAGCCCATGCGCAGCAGCGGCTGATCGTCCACCAGCAGCACATTGATGATGTTTTCGGTCATGATTCCCCCTTGTCGCCGTTCCAGCGGAGCTCGGCGTGAACCGCCCAGCCTCCCCTTTTTCCCGGACCGGCAGTAACGATTCCAGCATAGATTCCGGCACGTTCATTCATTCCAGCAATGCCTTGCCCGGTCCCCAGGCTGCCCGCAAATTCGCTGCCGCCCTCGCGGGTTCCACGGCCGTCGTCGAGCACGTCAATGGTGACCAAATCGCCGTCGCGAGCCACGTGAACGTCAACACGGCTGAGCGAACGCCCATACCTCAATACATTGGTGAGGGACTCCTGCACAATCCTGTAAACGGTGAGTTCAAAGGCCGGATCGGCCGGGAGGCCGGGGCCCGTATGGGCGTAGTGCAGCGGCAATCCAGCAGTCCGGAAACCGTCCAGGAGTTTTGCCAGGTTCTGCCCGGATTCAAGGGGCGTCAGCGGTGCCGGCCGCCCGGAATCGTCCCGGAGAACGCCGAGTACACGGCGCATATCCGCCAGTGCGGCCCTTCCCGTGCGCGACAGTTCGCCGAGGACGTCGCCAGCCCGTTGCGGGTCCTTTTTGACCACCACCGCGGCACCGTCCGAGAGACTGATCATCACTGTCAGCGAGTGCGCAACGACGTCGTGCATTTCGCGGGCGATCCTGTTGCGTTCAGTGACCTTGCCAAGCTGCGTTGTCCGCGCAGCCCATGCCGCGATTTCCGCTTCATGCTCCCGGCGCTGGCGCACCGAGATGCCGATGCCCGTTGCCAGAAGGTTGGAGAGCAGGATGGTTACAGCAGTGGTGATGTTGTTGATGAGGTGGAAGTTCTCCGGGACATCCTGCAAGTTATCCATCTGGCTGGGACTCGTCCACATGAACAAGTACAAAAGGCTCAACGGCAGGCTGGCTGCAGCGAACACCACCAGCGTGAGTGCGCGCCTCCGGAGCGCTGCCACCGCGTACAGGGCGAACCACAGGCCCGCGGAAACGTTCGAGCCCCAAGGGTTCAGGATGGTGGCCGCTATTTCAAAAAGTGCGACGGCGAGAACCACTTGCAGCGGGAATCGGCGCCTAAAGAACAACGCCGTGGCAATCAACAGCAGTATGGCCACCACGAGCCATTTGCCGTCGACGGCCGACGCAATAATGGTGGGCAGCGCCAACAGAACGTAGCAGAGGATCACCACAGCATCCATGGCGCGAGGACGCTCATAGAAGTAGCGCCGGATCCGGCCCCTGCGGCGCTGGGCAATTTCAGCAAAGGACGCATCGGCCGTGGTGGCCGATGCGTCCTTCATCTGTGGAGCTTCAGTCATGAAATGAGCCTAGACGGCAACCCGTCCTAGACGTCCCGCTTCTTGAGCAGAATCATGGCGAGGGCAACAGGGACAACCACCCAGGCTCCCAGGACCAGGCCTGCCTGCCACGCTTCCAAAGTCTCCGGGACGTGCTCGACGGCGGTCAGCGGGCTGATGGTGTTACCGGGAAGGTACTTGCTGGCTTCCTTGAAGAAGTCGCCCGGAATGAGCTGGAAAGCAATCGGTGCCACGAAGAACAGCCCAACGAGGCTCATGATTCCACCCGCTGAATTGCGAACAATGGTTCCCAGGGCCATACCGATGGCGGCCACGGCTGCTACATAGATGCTGTTGACCAGTAGCAGCTTGACTGATTGGGAGCTGCCTAGATCCAGTTTGAGGTCATAGTTGCCAAGGATGGGCAATGCAACCAAACCTGCGATGTAAGTAGACAAAGCAGTGAGGACGAATGCGCTGACCATAACCACAATGAGCTTGGCCAGGAACGGGATCACTCGCTTGGGAACAGCAGCAAAAGTGGAACGTGCCATGCCCGTAGTGAACTCCGAGCTCATCAGGAGGACGCCCAAGGAGCCGAGGATGAGCTGGGCAAAGACAATGCCTGAGGTTGGAATGGAGACCGCAAGGTCACCACCCTGGGCTGCCACGGCGGCCGCGGCTTCAGGATCGGAGGCAACCTGCTCGGCGAATGACCCTGTGCCCCACGCCCCGAGGGCCGCAAAGCCCACCATCACAAGAGCGGTGCAGGCCAGGAGGATCACGGTGGACATCAGCGTGCGGAACTTGATGAATTCAGAGTTAAGTACGCGGTGGAATGCCGGTCCGGGACCGACGGAGTTACGGGTGGACTTACGGTCCACAGTGGTGGTGCTCATGTCTATTTCCCTCCGGCCTGAGCGGGAACCGAGGCCCCGGTGGTGATGTGCGAGTGGTATTCGACCTCGTCCTTGGTCAGTTCCATGTAAGCCTCTTCCAAGCTTGCTTGGAGCGGGGTCAGCTCATAGACCATGACTTGGTTCTCCAAGGCAGTCCGGGCGATGCCGCGCGGATCGATCCCCGAAACCTCCAGCAGTTCGCGCTCGTGGGCCTCCACGGAAACGCCGGTTCCGGCAAGGAGTTGCATGAGGCGTTCCGGCTGATCGGTCCGGACGCGGGTGCGTGCCTGACCCTTGCCGGTGATGATTTCCGCTATGGGCGCGTCTGCGATGATTCGGCCGCGGCCGATCACGATCAGGTGATCTGCCGTCAGCGCCATCTCGCTCATGAGGTGGCTGGACAGGAACACCGTGCGGCCTTCAGAAGCCAGGTACTTAACGAGGTTGCGAACCCACACCACCCCTTCGGGATCAAGGCCGTTCACCGGCTCATCCAAGATGATGGTTTGCGGATCCCCCAGGAGCGCGGCGGCAATGCCGAGCCGTTGGCCCATTCCGAGTGAGAAGCCCTTGACCTTCTTCTTCGCGACGTCTCCCAGGCCGGTCATCTCGATGACTTCCCGGACACGGCTCTTGGGGATGCTGTGGGTGGCAGCCATGGCAAGGAGGTGGTTGTAAGCGGTGCGGCTCGTGTGGACTGCCTTGGCGTCCAGGAGCGCTCCGATTTCGCGCAGGGGGGCCCTGTGCTGGGCAAACGGTTGACCGTTGACCGTCACAGAACCTGACGTGGGAGCGTCCAGCCCCATGATCATGCGCATCGTGGTGGACTTACCGGCACCGTTCGGGCCCAGGAAGCCCGTCACCCGTCCGGCTTGGACAGTGAAACTGACGCCACCTACGGCGGTCTTCTCGCCGTAGACCTTGGTCAGGCCTTTTGCTTCGATCATGGAAGCGTTCCCTCCTCGGAGCACATGTGCGTGCAAGTGAGTTTTGAATGTACCTACAACGCTACTCACGGAGGGAACGTAAATCGCCTGTCTCAGGGATGATTCAGGGTTCAGTCAGGGTAGTCCTCGCGGATGATGGCGTGGCCCCTTAGTCCACCGGCAACGGCGAGTACACGATGAGTTCGCGCGCTTTGATGCTGAAGGTGGCGCTACGGACGCCTGGCTTCGGCTCCCCGTCGACCGCCAGAACCAAGGGCTGCCCGATCGCTTCCACCGTGATCTCCGTGGCCTCCGTCAGGTGTGTGACCTTGGAGGCCGCCACAGTGCCGGTGACCACAGCCCACAGCAAGCGCGCACGGGCGAACGGCTCATCCGCTGTGATCATGCGGACGTCCAGCACGCCGTCGTCCAGCACAGGCCTGCGAAGCGGTGCGTGGTCACCGGGGTAGTAGCGGCCGCGTCCCAGGTAGAGGATCCAGAGTTTGTGTTTCACGCCGTCCACTGTGAGTGTGGTGGGCGAGTTCACGCCGAAGGTGCGCAGGGAGGCAACCAGCCCGGCCAGTGGTTTGCCGAGTGCCGGTTGCAGTCGCTCCCGCCTGCGGACCAAGTTGGGATACACGCCAACACTGGCGGTGTTCAGCATGGCCAGCTCAGTTGTCTCCGGCATGTCCGGCAGACCTCGCTGCACCACCACGTGCCCCAGATCAACGGATGCTGCGTGGCCTTGGGTCACGGCATCCAATGCGTCGTCGATCGAGCTGGTGCCGAGGTCTCTCGCAAAGTGGTTAAGGGTTCCGCCTGGAAGGACCAGAAGCGGCAGTGAATGTTCGACGGCGGCAGCCGCCGCGGTGCCAACCGTTCCGTCCCCACCCCACACCCCCAGGGCAACGGTGCCGGCCTTGCTTGCCGCGGCTTCAATCTCTGCGGCAATGTCCTCGCCCTCGGCGATTTCCCGAATATACGCCTTTGGGAATATCTTCGTTAGTAACTCCCCGGTTTCCGGAGTGTAGGAACCACCCATGACGTTGACGGCGATACTCAACCCCTCGCCGTCGCGGATCGCAGGCGCTTCCGCTGGCGTACGGTGCGGAGTGGGCTCGGGAGGCCGCGCTGGCCACCACTTGCGTGTCACCAGGGCTGCGCCAGCACCGAGAGCCGAACCCAGCACCACGTCAGAGGGCCAGTGAGCTCCGGTGTGCACGCGGGAATAGGCAACTCCCACGGCAATCGGGGCCAAGGCAATTCCAATCGCGGGGGATACGATTCCGGCGCCCACGGCGAAAGCAACGGCCGAGGCGGAGTGGCCGGATGGCATGGAGGAACTGGTGGGCTGTGGATTCACGAAGCGGAACAGCGGGAGGTGTTCCGGACGCGGGCGGTTCCGGGGGAGTGCCCTCTTGAAGATGACATTGGTGACGCCCGAGGCAACGCCCAAGGCGAGCACTCCGTGAAGCGCCGCCCTCCGGGGATTACCGGGGAAGGCCGCCATGACTCCGGCGATGCCGAACCACAATTTCCCCTTGGTGGCCGCAGCGGAGAGTCTTCGGAAAAAGACATCGTGATCGCCCTGGGGTTGCCGGGACACTGCCCGCACCAGGAAATGGTCGAATCTTGCAACCCGTTTGGGGCCTTTGCCCAAGAAGCCTCGCATCCCCTCACACTAACGCCTGCCGGTGACACTCATCTGCCGTGGCTACGATGAATGGATGATTCGCGTACTCCACCCACGTCCACGTCCTGGCTGGCAGCTGGTCATACCTGGAGTACTCCTGCTCTGTGCCTTCGCGGTTCCGGGGGTGCTGATCATGGCGGGGCAAGGCGAGCCGGCCTTTAACCGGGTGGACACCGGCTGGCAGTCCTACGTCTTTAGCCTGCACTCCCCGTTCTGGGATGGCGTGAACGTTGTCCTCAACTGGGCCGGGTATGCCGGAATGCTCTTCTTCCACGTGGTGCTCGCGATTTCGCTCCTTATATGGCAGCGACCCAAGGCAGCCCTCTTCGCGGCCGCGAGTGGCATTACAGTGCTCGCACTAACGCAACTGGCAAAAGCCGTGGTGGGGAGGGACAGGCCGGAGGGAGCGAAGGTACTCACCGATACTGGCTCATACCCCTCGGGGCATGTATCTGCCACCACGGCATTCCTGCTGGTGCTCGCGGTGCTGATCGGGCGCTGGTGGATGGCACTCATGGCCGTCATCGGCGTGGTCGCGATGATGATCAGCCGCACTTACCTCTCTGCCCACTGGTTCAGTGACGTTTTGGGCGGCGCGTGTCTTGCCGCTGGCATCGTCCTTCTCATGTGGTGGCGCTTCCGCGATATATGCATCAAAGAGAATGAGATAGCTGACGGCCGGACTATTTGGGCGGCAAAGGCTTCGCAACGCCGGCAAGCAGCAGGGCAAGCAAAATAGGCGCCCCGATGGCCAGCAAGGCCAAGTGGATTCCCGTGTGGTCTCCGAGGTAGCCCAGGAGCGGCGGTCCAGCAAGGAACGCGATGTAGCCGATGGTGGAAACCACGGAGACGCGGGCCGCGGCATGCTTGGGGTCGTCCGCCGCGGCTGACATGCCCATGGGGAATGCCAGGGCCGCGCCCACGCCCCACAGCGCCGCGCCGATCCCGGCAAGTACTACGTTGCCGGCAAAGACGAACAATGCCAGGCCGGCTGCGGCCGCTGCCATACTGGCCCTCAGCACTGTGACTCGGCCGAACTTATCAATCGCTTTTCCGCCCAGGAACCTCATGATGGTCATGGCCAGGACAAAGAGGGCGAACAGCAAGGCACCCGTGGATTCCGAGGCGCCCAAGCCATCAACGGCGGCCTTGGCGATCCAGTCGTTGCCAGCGCCTTCAGTAAGGGTTGCACCCAGGACCACGACGCCGATGAGCAGCGTCCTGCCATCCCGCCAAGCTGTGGGACCCTTCTCAGCCGCCACGCCGCCGTCGTGAATTTCTTCTGTCTGGTGCGGCAGGAAGTACTTGGGAACCGTCAGCGCCAAGGCGACAGCAATGGCTGCGATGACCAACAAGTGCTCCGGCAACCCCACACCCAGTTGGGAGAGGCCAGCGCCGATCAGCGCGCCCAGGAACGCGCCGCCACTGAAGGCGGCATGGAACTGCGGCATGATGGTGCGCTTGAGCCGGTGCTCAACATCCGCGCCCTCGATGTTCTGTGCGACATCCCATAGGCCGATGCCGATGCCGAAGAAGAACAGGGCAATGGCCGTGGCCGGAACCGAGGCAGCCATGAGCGAGAAGGCAATGGCTGCTCCCGCGGCACCCGCCACAATGCCGGCAACGCGGACCGTGTTGGCTGTGCCGATCCTGCCCACAACCCAGCCTGCCGACGGCAGCGCCAGCAACGACCCGACGGCGGTGCAGAGCAACAGTGTGCCCATCTGGCCGGACGTCAGGTTGAGAGCTTCAGTGACGGCCGGGATGCGCGCAGCCCAGCTGGCGAAGACCAAACCGTTCATGCCGAAGATCAGGAACGTCGCCACCGCTGCGGCGTTGACGCTCTGGCTGCTTTTGGTGCTGGTGGTCATGCAATCACAACTTCCACGGAGAGTTTGTTGAGCCGGGCAAGATCTTCGGGCGATGGTTCAAGGTCTGTGACGATCACATCAACTGAGTCCATGGCTGCCACCAGGGCCACCGCGCTGGCATTCCATTTGCTGCCAGCGGAAGCCACTATCACCCGCGCCGCGGATTCCAGACCGGCGCGTTTCACCGCCGCATCATCAAGATCGTGGGCCAGCAGGCCGTCCTTGAGGTTGAGCGCGCAGGGAGTTACGACGGCGGTGTCGAACCTTAGCGAGCGAATGTTGGCTTCGGTCAAGGGTCCCCTGAACGACTGTTCCCCGGGGATGAGGCGGCCTCCGGGGAGGATGAGCTCCGGGGCGCGGCCGTCCTTGGCATGAGTCAGTGAGTCAACGCCGTGCAGTGACATGGGCATCACAGTGATTTCACGGTTGCTCAAGCGGCGTGCAACCTCCGTTGCCGTGGATCCGCTGTCCAGCCACACGTATTCCCGGTCCCTGATCAGCTGTTCTACAGCACCCGCGATCCGGACCTTCACCTCGTGGTCCTCCAATTCGCGCTGCCCGTAGCCTGGGTTATCTCCGCGTGCCAGCAAACTGCGGGCGCCGCCGTGGACGCGTTTCAGTACACCGTTGGCGGCGAGGATCTCCAGGTCGCGTCTGACGGTTGCGCCAGAGGCTCCTGTGGCGTGGACGAGTTCTTCAACGGTGGCTTCTTCGCGTGTGCGCAGCAGCTCGCCTATGAGCCGGTGGCGGTCAGCAGTTCCCATGCTTCAACCCTAGCAAGGTGTGCTCAATTAATCACATAGTGTGATCATTTGCGCACCATCCCTCTCTCACATCCCATGGCTTAAAGCGAAACGCTCTCGCAGAGCAGTTCATTATGTGAGAGAGCGTTTGGGCTTAGCGGGCCCGCTCCACGCGCTTCTCGTCCCACACAGGTTCTTCAGACTCGTAGACCTTGCCGTCAGAACCGAAGATGAGGAAACGGTCGAAGGACTTGGCGAACCAGCGGTCGTGCGTGACCGCCAGGACGGTGCCTTCGAAAGAGTCGATGGCACGCTCCAGCGCCTCGCCCGAGTGCAGGTCCAGGTTGTCGGTTGGCTCGTCCAGCAACAAGAGGGTCGCGCCGGACAGCTGCAGGAGCAGGATTTGGAAACGTGCCTGTTGGCCACCGGACAACGACTCGTACTTCTGCTCAGACTGACCGGCCAGGCCATACGAATCAAGGGCACCGGCTGCGGCCTCACGGGCGAGCCCGGACCGGTGCTCGTCGCCGCGATGCAGGATCTCCAGCAGGGTGCGGCCCAGGAGGTCGGGACGGACGTGGGTCTGCGCGAAGAAGCCGGGCCGGATGCGGGCGCCCAGTTTGACGGTCCCTTCGTGCGGTACTTCCGCAATCACGACGTCGGACACCGGCAGGTGCTCGCGCTCCGGATCGGTGCCACCGGTAGCGAGCAGGCGCAGGAAGTGGCTCTTCCCTGAACCGTTCGATCCCAGCACACCAACACGGTCGCCGAACCAGATCTCCGTAGAGAAAGGCTTCATAAGCCCTGTCAGTTCAAGCTTCTGGGCCACGACAGCCCGCTTGGCGGTACGACCACCCTTGAGCCGCATCTTGACGTTCTGCTCGATCGGCAGTGCCTCAGGCGGGCCAGCCTCCAGGAACTTGGCAAGGCGGGTCTGCGCTGCCTGGTACCTGTTGGCCATGTCGGAGCGGAACGCGGCCTTGTTCTTGTACATATTGACGAGTTCCTTGAGCTTGATGTGCTCCTCGTCCCAGCGTTTCCGGAGTTCCTCAAAACGGGCATTACGATCGGCACGCGCCTCGACATATGTGCCAAAGCCACCACCATGGATCCATGCTGAAGCGCCATTGATACCGGGCTCGAGTGTGACGATACGGCTGGCGGCGTTGTTGAGCAGCTCGCGGTCGTGGCTGATGAACAGCACGGTCTTTTTGGACTCGTTGAGCTTGCTTTCCAGCCAGCGCTTGCCAGGAACGTCCAGGTAGTTGTCCGGCTCGTCGAGGAGAAGGAGCTCGTCCGGGCCGGCGAACAGGGCTTCCAACACCAGGCGCTTCTGCTCGCCACCGGACAGGGTGGAGGCGCGGCGGAACTGCGCTTTATCGAACGAAATCCCCAAGGCTGCCATGCACACCTCATCCCAGACGGTCTCGAGGTCATAGCCGCCCGCGTCTCCCCAGTCCACGATCGCTTGCGCGTACTTCATCTGGGTTGGTTCGTCGTCGTGCTCCATCATGGCCAGCTCGGTTTCTTCCACCGCCTTGGCAGCTGCTGCGAGGCCTGCCTGGGCCGTGGACACCAAAAGATCGCGGACCGTGGACTCATCGCGGACCTGGCCCACGAACTGACGCATGATGCCCATGTTTCCCGAGCGGCCAACAACACCCTCGTCCGGCGTGAGGTCACCGGAGATGATCTTGAACAGGGTGGTCTTGCCCGTTCCGTTGGGCCCGATCAGCGCCGTCTTAGTGCCATCGGGGACCTTGAAGGTCACCCCGTTGAGCAGCTGGGTGCCGTCGGAGAGGAAGTAGTCGATGCCGGAAACGTCAATATGGGCCACGTTTCAATCCTCCCATGGCGGCAGATTGGCACTCGACGGCGGTGTCAGCCGGCCGCGGTAAGGAACTTCTTCAACAGGGGCCCACTGGTAGTCGCACCCAGGCCGCCTTCTTCCACGAATACGGCAACAGCCAGATCCCCATGCGTTGCGACGATCCAGGCGTGGGTCTTGGGCGGATTGTCATTGCCGAATTCCGCGGTGCCGGTCTTGGCCCCAACCGGTGTGCCCGGGACTTCGGCGAGGAAGCCTGCGTGGCCTGACGTCACTACGGCCCGCATCATGTCAGCCAAGGATGCAGCCTCTTCTTTGGTGATGGGCTTGGTGGATGCCGGTGAGGCGGGGAGCGCAGAAGCGGACGACGGCGATGCGCTGCCACTTTCGGTGGGCGTGGCACCGGCGCTGGGGTTCTGAGTGGCCTCGGAGCTCTGCGCAGCATCCGCGTTCAGCACGAGCTGCGGAGAAACCGGTGCGCCGTTGGCGACGGAAGCTGCCATGACCGCGGCCGAGAGCGGGGAAAAGAGCACCTTGCCTTGCCCGATCATGGAAGCAGCGTGCTCGGTACCTTCGGCAGCTCCGGGAACAGAACCCAAGAACGCGTCTGCGCCCAGTTTGGGAGCTTCAACCGCTACGCCCAGCGCCTGCGCTGCGGATTCGAGCTGATCCTGGCTGACGGCATCCCGGGCGTTGATGAAGGCCGTGTTGCAGGAGTGCGCAAAAGCGTCGCGGAGGGCCACCGAGCCAAGGGAGCTTTCCGGATACCCTTCGGCGTTCTTGAACGTGCGGCCGTCCACCGTCAGCGTTGAGGGGCACTCAACCTTGGAATCGGGGGTGGCGCCGTTGCGGAACATTGCCAGGGAATCAACAATCTTGAACGTGGAACCCGGAGCGTACTGACCAAGCAAGGCGGTGTTGTAACCGTTGCTGCCCGGTCCGGAGGCTGCAGCAAGGACGGCCCCGGTGGACGGTTTGAGGGCAACAATGGCTGACGCCGGCCCAACACCGGCCAAGGTCTCTTCCGCCAGCTGCTGAAGCTTCAGGTCCAGCGTGGTTTTGAGCGTCGTGCCAGGGGACGGGAGGGAAGAGAAGAACACTTTGGTGCCGGGGGTCTCGCCTTCGGACTTCACCTCGGGGGTGGCAAGAACTTCCACACCGTCTTTGCCGCGCAGCAATGAGTCGTACTTCTGCTGCAGACCGCCAGTGCCCGTGGTATCTCCGGCACGCAGCGCACCATTGGAGTTTTCAATCTGTTCAGCACTGGCTTGGCCTACGCTGCCGAGCAATGCCCGCGCGAAAGTACGGGTTGGAGCCAAAGCCATGGAGTCCAGGATGCTCGATCCGCCGGGAATGGCCTCGATTTTAGCCTCAGTGATGTCCGCCGTGTAGGCGCGCAGCACAAGGCCCTCCACAAAAGCCTGCGGACCCGAGGCAGCAACCTGCTTGGCGTACTCTTCAGGGTCCAGCCCGAGCAGAGCCGCCATGGCACGCGCCGAAGCGTCGGCTTGCTCTGCCGGAACCTTGGTCTTGTCGATGCCCACCCGGAAAACGGGACGGTCCTCAACAATGGGAGCATCTCCGGCACCCAGGATTTGGCCGCGTTGGGCGGGAACGGTCTTGACGGACAAGTTTTCACCCTCGGAGAGTTCCGGAGCAAGGAGTGCAGGGGTCCATTGGACAGCCCACTTGTCGCCGGCCTTCTTCAGCGTGGCTTCGGAGCTGTACTCCCACTTGGCCGAGCCGATGTTCCAACTGTAGTTAAGGGGGAACGTTGCGGTGTCGCCGTCGAGCTTGACGTCGCCTGACTCTACTGCCGGCTTGGCGCCGAGTCCCTCGAAGACGGCTTTGAGTTGGTCATTGGCCGCGGCGGCGTCCTTACCCTCAACGGCGAGCTGGCCGACGTCGAGCGCCGCCAGTGAGGAGGCGAGCTGCTTGGCTGCTCCTTCCGCACCGGCGCGGCCGTCATCACAGGCGGTGAGTGAGCCGGCCATCACGAGCGTCACGAGACCAAGGACAAGACGATGTTTCTGCAATTTCCCCATTTGCGACATTATGCCCGGTTCCCCTGACAGTTTCTTGTCCAGGCCAGCAGACGGACGGCCGCCGCCCGCCACCCCGGATGGAGTTGCGGGCGGCGGCGGTCTTCGCATCAGGCTACGGAGCGCATGTGAACTTGGCATCACCCCAAACGCCATGTGCGCCGTTGATGGATCCGGAGGGGTCCACCACCAATTCCACATATGCCGCACCAGTGAGGTCAACGGACACGGACTCAGGGGCAAATCCCGGTGTGTACGTGCGCGATTGGTACTTGTTCACGCCGTCGGCATTGACCTTGAAGATGATGTTGCCGCCAAAGCCACTCTCGAGGCCCACCTGCGAGGTGAAGGAGGTGCACTTTCCTCCCAGGTAATAGGTGATCTTTGAGGCAGCATGAACGCCCAGGCCCTTACTGAATACAGGTTGCTGACCCGTCACGGGATCCGTGTAGTTGATGGCCAGCGGCTTGTCCGGAGACGACGCCGAGTCCTTGTTGGCCACGTTCTTTCCGATCACGCCGTAGCCGTTCAAAGCCTGGACCCACGGCGTTTCGGAGGCGTACACCGTTCCAACCGGGACGTTGGGCAAGGGCTGCGATGTCACTTTCCAGTCGAAGAACTTCACGCGGGTGTCAGTGGGCAGGGTGACGGACGCCAACTCCTTGGTGGGGTTGAGCCGGACCGTGTTGGAGAAGGCCTGGTACTTGTATTGCGTGTACTCCGGCGACGGTCCGTTGGCGTTATTGCGGCCTTGTTCCGAGACCGCAAGCACGGCGCCGTTCAGGACCGAGGGCTGCAACCAGTTCGGGAAAAAGATGGATTGCTGCTCGGTGGTCCCGTCCGCGTACGTGAGCGTCAATACCGGGCTGGTTCCGTTGCCCACCGCGGCCGATCCGAGCACTGCCAGGTGCGTGCCCTTGCCCTGGACGGCGATGGTCTGAGCGGAGAGTGCCACGGAGTTGGGAACGTCCGGGCCAACGGCAGGCCACGTGTAGTCAACCTGCGTGGGCTTTCCGGCGTCGACCGTCACCGTGCTGCCCGGCCGGACACCGCCTGCCGGTACCGTAGCGGCCGCCAGCTGTTCGGCAGCGAAGGTGGCCCCTCCGCCGTCGAAGTTTCCAAGTGCCTTGCCCGCCACGGTGGTGATTGAGACGGTGTTGTATGCGGCGGCCAGGGAACCGTAGGCGACATAGATCTGGTTGCCGCCGGTTACGGACTGGCTGGACCCGGATGAAGCGTACGACGCCGATACCCGCACGGTCTGTTGGCCCGCCTTCGCGCTGGTCCCCGGCTTGATAACGAACGTGGCTGTTGCAGTAGCGCCGCCTTCCACCTTGGCCGCGGTTGCGCCGGAGGAAGAGATGACAGTCCAGCCCTCAGGGAGCACCGGGGTCAGCACCACGTTGCTCTTCGCCTTGGTTCCGGTGTTCACGAAAGCCGCGGTGACGGTGGTTTCCTGGTCCTGGAAGACCTGCTGGCCGGTGGTCACACGAACCTCGGCTGCGGAGTCCTCCTGGCTCTTGCCGCCCAGCGGACCGGCCTGCTGGAGCTGGACTGTAGCGGACTGGTTGGAAGCGATGGACCCTGTCTTCACCCAGATGGTTCCGTTGTTGGCCTCATCGAAGTACCAGCCAGTTGCTGCTGCGGCGTAGGCGGCCTGGGTGGAGTGCTGGGCGAGCTTGGTGCCGCCGATCTTGACGTCCTTGGGTGCTGCGCCGGCGTGGACTTTCAGCTCGTAGGGACGGGCTGCAGCCTTACCGGTGTACTCGCCGTTCCGTTCGCCGATGGAGACCTTGACGCTGCTGTTGCCCTTGCCCGGGGCGTCCACTGCGAACACCTGGCTGGACGATTTTCCGTCCTTGAATTCGCGGGTGACCTTGTCATCTTCGTACAGCGTGAAGGTGTCCTGGCCCTGGGCGTAAACGTCCAAGGTGATCATGGAATCTTCGGGAACCAAGGACGCGTTGCGCGCCACGATGCCTTGCGGGATTACCGCTCCGGCACGGACGAACACCGGCAGCTTGTCCAGAGGTGCGTTGTAGCCGTTCAGGATCTGGCCGCCCTGGTAAAGCTTGCCGGTCCAGTAATCCACCCACTGCTGTCCTTCCGGAAGGAAGATGCCGTTGCGGACATCGGTCTGGGTAAAGACCGGTGCCACCAGGAAATCGGAGCCCAACATGAACTGGTTGTTCGCCTCGGCACCGTAGGACCATTCCTGTTCGGGGAACTCGAGGGCCATGGAGCGCATCATCGAAACACCGCTGGTGGACGACTCCTGGGCCAGCGTATAGATAAAGGGCATGAGCTGCTGGCGGAGCTGGAGGTACTGACGGTTGATGGCCGTGGCTTCGTCACCGTAGAGCCACGGACGCTTGTCAGTGGCTGCCCAGCCGGACATGGAGTACAGCGCCGGGGCGAAGGCCTTCCACTGGAGATCGCGGACGTAGGACTCTGCAGAACCACCGAAGATGCCGTCAACGTCGCCCGTGGTGAACGCCAGGCCCGAGTTGCCGGCGCCGGTGAGGGCCGAGACCTGCCAGCGGACGGCGTCGAGGTTTCCTGAATGGTCACCCGTCCACTGCATGCCGCAGCGCTGGGAGCCGGCCCAGCCTTCCACCATGAGCGAGGTGCCGCGGGCGTTGGAATACTGTTCGATGCCGCCGTGCGCTGCTTCGCAACCGGTGAGTGCTTGGCGGTAGCCCTGACCCACCCACGCGACGTCGAGCTTACGGAGCCGTACGCCGGCCTCGCCCACTTCATACTCCTGGTTGGTCAGGGAACGCTGCGTCCACAGGCCAACTTTGAGGTCGGTTTCTTCCTCGATGTTGCTCACGGTTTCCGGAAGTTGCTGGTATTCGCAGCCGTAGCCGTCGTTGACCAGCATCCAGCCGGCAGGCATGTCGTTCTCCACGAATTTCCGTGCGGTCTTGATAGCGTCCGGGGTGCGCTGCTTGGCGCCGTCGGGATCGCCGTAGCCCGAGGAGGAGTAGCCCGGGTTGGAGCGGTTGTAGCAGTCAGCATCGCCGTACTCCAGGGCGTACACCGGGGGCATCATGGGCTTGCCGGTCAACGTGGTGTAGGCGCCGAGCGACTGCTTGTAGTCACCCACGAAGTAGTAGGCGTCGAAGCGCTTTTCCTCATGTGTGGTGGTGGGCTGGCCGCCGAAGTTGTAGGAGCCGCGGGCAAACGTGTCGCGAAGGACGCCGTAGCCCTTGGAGGACATGTAGTAGGGCACGGCGTTGGGGTAGCCGTCATCGTCCCAGTCGAAGTTCTTGGCGATGTTGATCAGGGCGCCGGTGTGCACGGAGCGGCCGTTCTGCATGCCGCCGCCGATGAACTGCTCCTCATCCTGCTGGGCGAGGTGCTGCGTAGCTGAGTTGGCACCGAAGGTGATGGGCGCTGATTCCTCCAGAACCACCGAGCCGTCAGCCCTGAGAACGCGCAGCTGGGTGGTGGCCTTGTTGATCTCGACGCTGATTTTGGCGGTCTTCAGGACCAGCCAGTCGCCGTCGTTCACGGTTGGGGTGGCGCCGGGGAACTTATCCTTGCCCACCACGATGTTGGCGGTCCTGGCAGGGTCGCCTTGGTCCGTATTGGCGGGATCAGTGAAGTTTCCGCTGGGGTCAGCTTCCAGGCGGAAGTTGCCGTCGTCCAGGAACGTGACGCGGATGGCGCCCTTCTCCGCTGAAAGGTTGACGACGTTGCCGGACTGGGTAAACCCTGTCACCGCTCCGAGAGGTACTCCGGCGGCATCGACGGGGACTTCGGGGGTGACTGCTTTGATGGCGGCGGGATCGCCCGGAGCCGCATTGGCAGCCGAGTAGCTGAGGGCGGGAATGGTTCCTGCGAGGAGCAGCGAGGCCAAGCCGAGGGAGGCGGCCTTCCTGACTAGCTTTTTGGCTCGTCCGTGGCTGTTGGGGACAGCGCCGGATAAGCCCAATGTGGGTGCGGACATGTGAGGCCAACTTTCGACGAGTGACTTTTTGTGATCTAACTCATAGCGAAACGTGCACTAATCGTCACTGCAAAAAGGCAAAAGGTCAACCGTTTAACCAGAATCCCTTACCCAACTAAGTAGCAGTTCACGTCGTTTTCAGCGCTCAAAACGACCTCAACTGCGACTCAGTTGGGTGGAGTTAGCGGGCTCGGAGGATCCTGCGCTGCGTCGCCACAGCGATGGCAGCGGTCCGGTTGTCCACGCCGAGCTTGGAGTAGATGTGCACCAAGTGGGTCTTCACCGTGGCCTCGGAAATGAAGAGCTGCTTGGCCATGGCACGGTTGCTCATGCCCGTGGCCAGAAGCTCCAAAAGTTGGACTTCCCGGGCGCTCAAAGCAGGCGAAGGATTGCGGATGCGGCCCATGAGCCGCGCTGCAACCTCGGGTGCCAACGCGGTTTGCCCGGCCGCCGCGGACAACACGGCCTGCCGGATCTGCTCCGGCGGTGCGTCCTTCAACATGTAGCCACTCGCGCCGGCCTCCACTGCGGCAAGGATGTCGGCGTCGGTGTCGTAAGTGGTCAGGATCAGGACGGGCGGCGGGGGAGTCCCGGCCTCGCCCGCTTTGATCTTCTCCGTGGCCGTTACGCCGTCCATGCCGCTGCCCATCTGCAGGTCCATGAGCACCAGGTCCACCGGCTCACCCAGGGTGTGCAGCTTACTGAGCTTGAGGAGCGCGTCATCACCATCAGCAGCCTCGGCAACCACGGTCACCCCCGGGAAATCGGCGAGCATTGCCCGCAGTCCCGCTCGAACCACCGGATGGTCATCCACCAGCAACACTCGAATCTCACTCACGCAGCACCCTCATCCGCCCGCAACGGTACCCGGATCGCAACCACTGTCCCCTCACCAGGCGCCGACTCGATCTCCAGGCTGCCGTTCAGTGCGGACAGCCGCTCACGCAAACTCTGAAGCCCGACGCCGGTTCCGTCGCCACGCGCTGTACCGGCCGCCGTCGACGGCTCGAATCCAATGCCATCGTCAAAAACGTCCAGGGTCACTTCCCCTCCAAGGAAGGACAGGGTCACGACGGCGGTGCTCGCGCGGGCATGCGCCCAGACGTTCGCGAGGGAAGCCTGTGCGGCCCGGAGCAGGGTGGTTTGGCAGGTGTTCGGCAGCTCCACGGGCGTACCCGCCAGCTCGAAGCGGCAGCGCAGCGCAGACCCCCTCGCGGCAGCTTCCGTCTCCGTCTTCGCGCAGAGCCGGCGGAGTGTGTCCACGAGCCCGGACTCCTCAAGATCCGGCGAGCGAAGGCCGCGAACAAAGCTCCGGGCCTCGGCAAGATTGGCTGACGCCGTGTCCTGAACCGTCCGTAACCGTTCTTTTGCTGCGGTTGTATCGCCGTGGTCCAAGGCTTTCTCCGCGGACCTGCCCATCAGGATGATGCTGGAGAAACCCTGCGCAAGCGTGTCGTGGATTTCCCTGGCGAGCCGTTCGCGCTCAGCCAGCGTTCCGGCGTCGTGCTGGGTTTGCGCGAGTTCGGCGCGTGTCCTGCGAAGCTCGTCAGCAACAGCGCGCTGGTTCTGGGCCTCGAGAAACAGGGCACGGTAGGCCAGGCCGGTGACCACCGCGAAGATTGCCCCGAACGCCGGTCCGATGACCATCGCAAGCTGCTGGCCACCGTCGGACGATCCTCGGCTATGGAACCACAAAGTACCCACCAGAAGGGCGGTGCTTACGGCGATCGCGGGCAAGGCCAGGCCGCGGGGGAGCAGATGAAGTTGCAGGAAGAACAAGGGAAAGGCCACCCATGCGAAGTCGCTGCTGACCAGGAGGAGCAACAGCCACAGCAGCATCACCGCTCCCAACCACCAGCGCGCGTAAGGCGTCGGATTGAACCGCGTGGGAACAGTCGCGTGGCGTTTCTCCAGGAGAGTCCCGCCGAGGTAGACCATCGCCAGCACGGCCGATAGCCCCAGACCGGCGGACACGGCCACAGCCGACGGCGTACCGCTGGTTCCCATTCCCGTCATCAACCGGACCACGGCCACCAGCAACAGAACCGCGAAACCTACATGCAGGCTCACGCGCAGCACGCGGAGGATTGTGGCTGCGCCAGCGGGAGACTGCATGCTTCACAGCGTATCCCCGGCGTGACCTAAACCGCCCCGAATTCGGCCCTGTGCAGCCTGAATCAACCATTCGGATGATCGCTGGCTCAACCCCACGATGCCAGCCAATCCATCCGGCTCCCGATGCCCCTCAGGCCTATCGCCGGAAGAGTTGATATCGCCGGGATCAAGCCCGCATTGAATCGAAGGAATCCGATGTTTCTTGCCATCCGCGACATCCGTTTCGCCAAGGGCCGCTTTGCGCTCATGGGCAGCGTGGTCGCCCTGATCACCTTGCTGCTGGTTATGCTGTCCGGGCTGACGGCGGGCTTGGGCAACCAGTCGACGTCGGCCCTTGGGGCCCTGCCTGTGCAGCAGATCGCCTTCGGCGCACCCGCTGGGGCCGAGCCAAAGGCTTCGTACACCGAGTCCGAAGTTTCCGCTGGTCAGCTCGCGGCATGGCGGAATCAGCCGGGCGTGGCGTCCGCTGAGGCGCTGGGGATCAGCCAAACCCGTTTCCAGTCACTGAGTGATGGCGGGACTCCGGCTGGAACCGCCAACGTTGCAGTTTTTGGCGGCGGCCTGGCACCGTCCGCAGTGGCACAGTCCCCGGCGGCACCGTCCGGTGTGAAGGACGGGACGGTGGTGGTGGGTGAATCGCTGGCGAAGGAACTGGGGTTGGATGTTGGCAGCCGGGTTCGAGCAGGTGGGACAGACCTGACGGTTTCAGCTGTTGTGGAGGACCAGTGGTACTCCCACACGGGCGTGGTGTGGACAACGCTGGACACGTGGCGGTCCATAGCGCACGCGGCACCAGGCACAGCCACTGTTGTCGCCGTAACTTTCGACGCCGGAGCTTCCGTGAACATCGACGCTGCCAATGCGGCGGCCGGCACGGTCAGTACCGATCCTGTGGGGTCTTTCCAAGCACTGGCCTCCTACAAGAGTGAAAACGGCTCACTCATGCTGATGCAAGCATTCCTCTACGGCATTTCTGCTTTGGTGATCGTTGCGTTCCTGACGGTGTGGACAGTTCAGCGCACGCGTGACATCGCCGTCCTCAAAGCCTTGGGAGCTTCGTCCGGCTACGTTTTGCGGGATGCCCTCACCCAAGCGGCCCTGGTGCTGCTGGTCGGAGCTGTTGGAGGCGGACTTCTTGGCTTGGCCGGCGGAACATTCGCTGCCCAGGCCGCACCATTTCTCATTACTCCCATGACCACCCTGTTCCCCATCGCGGGGATCATCCTTCTCGGTTTAGGGGGCGCGGTCCTTGCTGTCAGAAGCGTCACCAAGGTGGACCCGCTGTTGGCCCTCGGTGGCAACTAATACATTCCTAGAAAGGCATGCATCGTGACTGCAGCATTGAACCTGATCAACGTCTCCCTCGAATACCCGGACGGCGCCTCAACCCTCAAGGCACTGGACGCCGTCAACCTCAGCGTTAGCACGGGTGAATTCCTTTCACTTGTGGGGCCCTCCGGATCCGGCAAGTCCTCACTCCTGGACGTCGCAGCAACTCTCCTGAAGCCCACGGCCGGGCTGGTCATCATCGACGGGCAGGACATCTCCACCATTTCGGAGGCCGAACGCACAACCCTTCGCCGGGACAAAGTGGGCATCATCTTCCAGCAACCCAATCTGCTGCCCGCACTGACCGCCGTCGAGCAGTTGCTGATCCGCGAGCATCTACGGGGCAAGCAAGGACGCAGAGGGCGGGAGAAGGCCGTTGAGCTGCTGGACGTCGTCGGGCTTTCCGGTGCAGCAGATAAGAGACCTCATCAGCTGTCCGGCGGCCAACGTCAGAGGGTGAACATTGCGAGGGCCCTCATGGGAAACCCCACCCTTCTCCTGGTTGATGAACCTACAGCCGCCCTCGACCAGAAACGCAGCGAGTCCATCGTCCGCCTGCTGCGGCAGGTCACTGACGAGTTCCGGACCGCAACCGTCATGGTCACCCATGACACCGGGTTCCTGCCCCTCACCGACGCCGTCGCCACGATGAGGGACGGACGCATCAGCCCCGCCTTGGTCCCGTCCGCGCAAGCCAACTAGGGGACATCTACAGTCCCACACCCAGCCCGGGTACGCGCATTTTGAATATGTCCTTAAGGGCATGTCTCGCCGCGTGGTACCCGGGCATTCCCGTCACTCCAGGCCCCGGCGGGGTAGACGAGGAACATAAGTACACGCCGGGCAACGGGGTTCGCCACGGCACGTTGGACACCACCGGCCGCTGCACCAGGCCTCGCAGGTCCAGCAGGCCTGCGCTGAAGTCTCCCCCCACATAATTCTCGTTGTAAGCGGACAGTTCCGCCGCCGTCGTGGTCTTTGATCCCACCACCAGATCACGGAAGCCAGGTGCGTAGCGCTCGATGCGGGCCATGACAGCTTCGGCCATGTCCACGGTGGAGTTGGCCGGTACGTGGCAATAGGACCACAGAACGTGACGGCCTTCCGGGGCCCGTGTGGAGTCCACCAGAGATGGCTGGGACACCAGGACGTAGGGCTCGGTGGGGTGTTTGCCCATGTCCACAAGGTTCTCCGACTCGGCCATCGCCAGCCTGGAACCGCCCACATGGACTGTCCCGGCCTTCGCCAATCCGGGGTCGCGCCACGGAACGGGCCCGGACAGGATGAAGTCCACCTTGCACGCCGCATTCCCAAATCGGAATTCTTCCAATGCGCGGCGGTAGCGGTCTGGAACTTCCGCCCCACCCAGGCGGGCCAACGTTGGCGGGGCAACATCCAGCAAGATCGCTTTCGCAGGCCTAACCTGATTCAGGGAGTTCACGCGTTCACCTACGTGGATGGTGCCTCCGTGCGCCGTGAGGTCATCAGCCATTGCTTTGGCGATGGACATGGAACCACCAACAGGAATCACCCAACCTCCCGCGTGGGCAAGAACGCTGAGCAAGAGCCCGGCACCCGTTGAACTGAGGGATGGCTGCGAGCCGAGGGCGTGTGACATCACGCCCGTCAACAGCGCGGGCGCGGCTTCCTCCCTGAATCGCCGCATCCAGAGCGGGGTCCCCTGATCCAAGGTAGCCAGTCCGAACCTGATAGCCGCCAAAGGATCCTTCGGGATGCGCAGGAGCTGGTTGGAGGTAAAGTCCACCACCCCGTCCACCCGCTCCAGCAAGGGCTGCAGCAGCCGACGGTAGGCCGGTCCGTCGACACCCAGCTCCTCCACCGTCCGATCCAGGGATTGGTAGGCCAGAGCAGCTCCTCCGACGTCCAACGGTGTTCCGTGCTGGACCTCAGGGAGACGCAGATCCACCCGCTGCGACAATTCAAAATCGCGGAAGAAAGGGGAGGCCACCGCCATGGGGTGCACCGCTGAGCAGATGTCGTACAGGTAGCCGGGTTCAATCAACTCGCTGGTCCGCGATCCACCCCCGATCGCATCAGCTGCTTCGTAAAGGTGGACACTCAGGCCGGCGCGGGCCATCACCACTGCGGCGGCCAGGCCGTTGGGACCGGCGCCGACGACGGCGACATCAACCATCGCTGTTTACCTCCATACGCTGGGGTTCTTTCGCTTCGGTGGTTTCCACCGTAGCCCGGGGACGCCACGGCAACACTGACCGGGAGGGGTGGAACACGTCGAACCGCAGCCAGTCCCGTGCGCCGTCGAATGGTCCGCCATGCGGATCATCCACGCCATCAGCGCGGAGTGGGTCTTGGGCGGGATCCCAGATATCCATCACCACCCGCGCCATGAGGTAGGCGGTGACGACCATGTGCAATCCCACGGCCAGCACGTAGTAGGACATGTCGATGTTGTGCTGGACGGATCCGCCGCTGGTCGTTTGGCCCAGGTACATCCAGACGGCCGCCCAGTGCAGCCCCTCGGCCGCTTGCCAGATGAGGAAGTCGCGCCAGCGGGGCCGGGCCAGGGCAAGGAGCGGTATGAGCCAGATGACGAACTGCGGGGAGTAGACCTTGTTGGTGAGGATGAACGCGGCAACTATGAGGAACATCAGTTGAGCCAGGCGGGGTCGCCGCGGAGCGCACAAGGCCAAGGCGCCAATAAGCACGCATGCCAGAGCGAACAGGCACAGGGCCAGCGTGTTGACGGTTGCGCCGTCAAGCTGCGCCCAACGTACTCTGTCCGCCACGAGGTTGTAAGCGAACCAGGGCGAGCTGTACCCGGCCGGACGGTCTTGGCTGAAGTCGAAGAAGTAGCGCCAGCCCGATGGGTTCACCGCTGCGATGGGCAGATTCACTACCAGCCAGGTTGCCAGGGCTGTGCCGGCAGTGATGAAGAATGCGCGGAGCTTGCCGGTGCGCAGGGCCAACACCAGCACGGCCCCGAGGATCAGGAGCGGATACATCTTGGTAGCTGAGCCCAGCCCGATGAACACTCCGGCCAGGATCAGCTTGTCCCGGGAGATGAAGTACATCGCCGCGGCCAGGAGCCCCACGGCCCACATGTCCCAGTTGATGAAGCCAGCCAAAATGATTCCGGGAGCTACGGCCACCATGGCTGCGTCCCAGGGGCGGCGCCTGTTGATCCTTGCGGTCAGGAGCACGGTGATGATCCATACTGCAACGATCAGTGTCGCGTTGACGTCGAAGTAGCCCAGTAAGCGTTCGTTTCCCATGCCCTGGCCGGGAACCAGCAAGGCCGTGATACCGGCGATGATGCCCATGAGCACCGGGTACTCAAACAGGCTGCCTTGGGTGAAGAACGGAAAGATGCCGTCACTCAGGCCGCGGTTCCGGAAAAGCTCAGGGAAGTCCGAATAGCACGTTGCGTAGAACTGCCTTGGAGTCTCCCAGCCACGGACACGGCAGTAGTCCTTCGCGAGTACGGCGAGGAGTGCAGCGACAACGGTGAGGATGATCAAGACACGTTCCACGGTGAACGGGCCGGACGTCATCTTCCCTGGGGAGGAGTGCCTGCCCAGGGGACCGCCCACAAGTTCGGTGAAGTTTCGAAGCAGGGCGTCACTGCGGCTTGGAACCACAAAGCGGGCACGTTTTTCCGGCCGGTGAGGCTTCGTCTCCTGCATGGATCGAGCTTACAGTCCTGCGAGGTCCACCAGGCCCAGGAAGGCTACCCAGGCTAACGAGGCCTACCCGGCTAACGGCGTCCACCACGCCAACGAGGCCCACCCGGTTAAAAGGGGAGGAGCCCACGCGTAGCCGCGTGGGCTCCTTGAGGTTCAGCATCAATGTGTGGCATCTGAACTCCTTCGGGCTCAGCTGTTGGGCATCAGCGGATGAGTCCCATCTGGTGCAGGACAACGTAGACGTCTTCACGGCGTTGGTCGAGCAGTTGGCCGTTGAACAGAGTGCGGTCCTTAGGAGCGTTGGTGCTCTTGAAGAAGCGCATGTCTTCTGGGCGTTTTCGCATGGTTCACCTCCTTTCAGGAGATAAGTAATCGGAATTTAGGCGCAACAATTAGAGCCCTATGAATTCAAAAGAAATCAAGGCTAAAAGGGCATAAATAGCCGAGGCTAATAAAGGGGGATTGCGGACCTTGTTGAAAAGGGTTCGTCGTGCAATAGCGCGTGCTTCCGGCAGTCGACCCAACAAGAAGCTGGTTCCGAACTATGGGGAAACTGCGCACCCGCGGCATGCTGCGTGGGTCCGCGCCTACAACTGACTACTCAGCCATCCAAAGACAGGAGGGCCGTAAGAAATACCGCCGGCAACAAGCCGGTCCGGTAGTTCAGGAGTGGGTCAGAGAGCAAAAATGGCGCGCGTCATCAGCAGAGGCCGGGGTAGCAGTGACGGTCAACTTCCGTCCGCTAGTCAAAGTAATCATTTTCCCAACCTCCTTTTCTGGCTGATAAGCAGCCTGCTGTGGCATTGTCACGGCTGACTGAACCGGTGAATGCGCGCCTGGTTCCCGGCGGGTCGCTCTGGGAACAAGATATAAGCTACCCCATGAACATGGAGTTTGACCAGCGAAATTACCTAATTCGCCAAAAGTTTTTCTAAATTCGTGTTTTAGAGTCCCCAACGAACAATTGCAGGCGTCCGCTTATCCCAACCAAGGGTGCAGACTTTTGCTGTTCCCAGAATGAAGTGCCGGCCTTCGCGTGCATCCATTTCGAGCCAGCGGGCGGTCAGGATGCGGGAGAAATGACCGTGGGCCACTATCAGCACATTGTCCATTCCTGATTCCAGGACGCGGCCAATGATCTTGTCGGCCCTGGCAGCAACCTCGTCCAGGGTTTCCCCGTTGGGCACGCCATCGGTCCAGATGAGGTAGTCCGGGTTGTCCTTGCGGATGAGGTCCGAGCTGATGCCCTCGTAATCGCCGTAGTTCCATTCCACGGCAAGCGGCTCATGGACAGCCTCCGGGTAGCCTGCGAGTTCAGCCGTGCGGCGGGCGCGGCGCAGGGGTGAGGTGAGGACGAGGTCGAAGTCGATGCCTTCCAGGACCTTGCGCGCCTCCACAGCCTGCTGCTCGCCCTCAACAGTGAGGGGGAGGTCAGTCAGGCCCGTGTACTGGCCGCTCTTGGACCACTCGGTCTCGCCGTGGCGAAGGATCCAGAGTTGCGGACGCGGTGAAGTCGCAGCGTTCATGAGGGCTCCTCAGTTTCGGTCAATGGCTCGACGACGGCGGACTCGGGTTGGGCTTCCCACCATGCCAAGAGTTTCTGCTCGGCTTCCTCGGGGGACAGTGGTCCGTGTTCCATCCGCTCTTCCAGAAGGAACTTGTAGGCCCGCCCCACCACGGGGCCAGGCTTCAGTCCCAGAAGCGCCATGATCTGCGCTCCATCCAAGTCAGGCCGGACAGCCGCCAGTGATTCCTGTTCCAGAAGCTTCGAGATGCGTTGCTCAAGGTCATCGTAGGCGAAGGACAAGCGGTCGGCCTTGCGCTGGTTACGCGTGGTGACGTCGGAGCGGGTGAGCCGGTGCAGGCGCTCAAGCAGGGGGCCGGCGTCGGTCACGTAGCGGCGGACCGCGGAGTCGCTCCAGCCCGCATCGCCGTATCCGTAGAAACGCATGTGGAGTTCAACAAGTCGTGAAACGGCTTTGATCGACTCGTTGTCGAAACGCAACGCCTTCATCCGCTTGGCTGTCAGCTTCGAACCCACAACATCGTGGTGGCGGAAGCTGACCGCGCCGCCCGGTTCAAAGCGGCGCGTAGCCGGCTTGCCGACGTCGTGCATCAACGCAGCGAACCGCAACACAAAATCGGGGCCGGGCACGGCACCGTCTGGACCCGTTTCCAGGGCAGCAGCTTGCTCCAGCACCTGCAGCGAGTGCTGGTACACGTCCTTGTGGCGGTGGTGCTCATCGGCTTCGAGGCGCAGGGCGGAAACTTCGGGCAGCACGAATTCCGCCAGCCCGGTATCCACCAGGAGATCGATGCCCACCCGGGGGTGGGCCCCGTTAATGAGCTTGACCAGCTCTTCGCGGACCCGCTCAGCGGAAATGATCTTGATGCGGTCGGCCATGTGGGACATGGCGAGCCGGACGTCATCGTGAACCGACACGCCGAGCTGCGACGCGAAGCGTGCCGCACGCATCATGCGCAGCGGATCGTCCGAGAAGGACGATTCAGGTGCGCCGGGCGTGGCCAGCTCCGAGGCGTGAAGGTCGCGGACGCCTCCGAACGGATCCACGAGTTCAAGGCTGGGCAGCCGCAACGCCATGGCGTTGATGGTGAAGTCGCGACGAAGGAGGTCATCTGTCAGGGAGTTGCCGAACGCCACCACGGGCTTCCGTGAATCGGGATCGTAGGCTTCTGCACGGTACGTGGTGATTTCGATTTGGAAACCACTCTTCTTCATCCCGATAGTGCCGAAAGCACGGCCGATTTCCCAGAAGTTGTCTGCCCACTTCTTGATGACGCCGATGGTCTGGTCAGGAGTGGCATCGGTGGTGAAATCGAGGTCCGGGGAGGTCCTCCCCAGGAAGAGGTCGCGCACAGGCCCACCCACCAGGGACAGTTCGAAGCCGGCATCGACGAAGCGCTGCCCGAGGTCGAGCACCACCGGATCGATGGTGAAGTTAACTGAAGAGCTGTCCAATACGTGCGCCATAGTCCCTTAAGCTTGGCAGATTTTTACTCATCATTGGGCCACTGTTCCATGCGAAATCAGGCATGTGTCCGCAGAGCATCTCCCGCAGTCCATCTTGTGGCCATGTCCCAGTCATCACTCGAGGGCAAGAGTCGTTAGAGTGGACCTCATGGCCAACCCGATCCCGAGCGCTCCTGGCAGGAGGACAAACGCACCATTGCCGTCGGCAATCGGTGCTCACGTCGCGCCTGCCCAGCAGCACCCGGTGCAGGCCTCACTTCCCACTGTGGAGGAAGTCTCGGCCGGCGGCGTTGTAGTAGACACGTCCGACGGCGAACTCCGGGTTGCGATCATCGCCCGCCTTAATAGGGGTGGCCGGCTTGAGTGGTGCCTCCCGAAGGGCCATCCGGAAGGTCGCGAGAACAACGAGGAAGCTGCTGTCCGTGAGATCGCGGAGGAAACCGGCATCGAAGGCAGCATCCTTGCGCCCCTTGGCAGCATCGACTACTGGTTCACAGTGAGCGGCCACCGCGTTCACAAGACCGTGCATCATTTCCTCCTCCGGGCAACGGGTGGAGAGCTGACCATCGAGAATGATCCGGACCAAGAGGCCGTGGACGCCGCGTGGGTTCCCCTCCAGGAACTGGCCCGAAAATTGTCCTTCCCGAATGAACGCCGCATCGCCGATTTGGCTCGGGAAGTACTGCCCGAACATCTCTGACCCGGCTACATGGGACGATAAAGGCGATGTCTGAAGCCAAAACCACCCAGTCCGTTCAGTCCGGAGAAGCACGTTCCAGCGCCATCATGGCAGCAGGAACGCTCGTTTCCCGGTTCCTTGGCTTCGCCAAAACCTGGATGCTCGGCGCCGCCCTCGGCCTGGGCTCCACCATCAATGACACGTTCATTAATGCGAACAACCTGCCTAACCTGATCTTCCTGCTGGTGGCCGGCGGCGTGTTCAACGCCGTCCTGGTCCCGCAGATCATCAAGGCCAGCAAGGCACCTGACCGTGGTGCGGACTACATCAGCCGCCTGCTGACCCTCGCAGTCCTGGTGCTGCTGGCGTTGACCACCATTGTGACGCTCGCAGCGCCGCTGGTCATCGACCTCACCACGCAGGGCTACTCCGAGCAACAAAAGGCTTTGGCGGTCACCTTCGCTTTCTGGTGCCTGCCGCAAATCTTCTTCTACGGGCTCTATGCCCTCCTCACCCAGGTGCTGAACGCCCACGGAGCGTTTGGCCCCGCCATGTGGGCGCCCATCCTCAACAACCTTGTGGCTATCTCGGGCCTGGGGATGTTCATCTGGATTCTGGGCGAGAACATCTACAACCCGCATACATTGGACAACTGGGGACCTACCCAGACGCTCCTCATTGCCGGTTTCTCAACTTTTGGTGTGATCGCCCAGACGGCCATCCTCCTCATTCCCGTCTTCCGTTTGCGCCTGGGCCTGCGTCCCCGCTTTGGCTGGCGCGGAGTTGGACTGGGCCAGGCAGCGAAGCTGAGCGTCTGGACATTGGCAACTGCCGCCGTCGGGCAGCTGGCGTTCCTGTACATCATGAGAATCGCCACCATTCCCGGTGCTGAGCGCCTGCGTTTGGACAACGCCGGGGACAAGGCGGCTGCCGCGGTCCTGCCCGGTAACGCTGTCCTGGAAGTCGCGAGCCAGCTGTACTTGCTGCCGCACTCCATCATTGCCCTGTCCCTGGCAACTGTCCTCTTTAACCGGATGACGCGTGCGTCGCAGGACGGCAACAAAGCCGAACTGCGCGAAGCCCTGTCCCACGGACTCCGCACCATGGCCGTGGCCACGGTCTTCGGCGCTTTGGCGCTTTTCGCCCTGGCAGGTCCGCTCGGCATGTTCTTCTCCGGCGGCCAGCCCCAGGACGGCGTCATGCTGGCCCAGACGCTCACCATCCTGGCCCTCAGCACACCCTTCCTGAGCGCAAACTTCATGATGTCCCGCGTCTTCTACGCCAACGAGGACGCCCGCACGCCCCTGTATGTCCAGTTGTGGCTGGCCGTGATCTACGTGGTGGGTGCGTTCTTCATCCAGTTCCTCCCCGTCGGCCAGATCATCTACGCGATCGCCATCCTTTACACTCTGGGCAACATCCTGTCCGTCGTGATCAGCGTGGTGTTCCTGCGCCGTCTGCTGGGTCACCTCGACGGTCCCCGCATCGCCAACTCGTACATCCGCATGGGCTACGCAGGCCTGGGTTCTGCACTGGCCGGCGCGGGAGCGTTGTGGCTCCTCGGCAGTTACCGCGCCGACGGCTTCGCGTGGAGCAGCCGCCCGGCCGCCCTGGTGACGGTGGTGGTCGTCGGGCCCGTCATGCTCATTGCGTATCTCATCCTTCTCCGCGTCTTCCACGTCACGGAACTACGCGACCTCCTGCGCCCCCTCATGGGTCGACTGGGTCGGGGCGTCCCCGCGCCTGCCGGCGCCCCCGCAGAACCCACGACGCCGGCACGCGCCACAGTCTCGGACGATACCGGTTTGATTCCACGCATCTCCGGTGAGTTCGATGCTGCCTCGTTCAGGGCCGGACCCGCGGTTGCACCCCAACGCTCCAGCGAACCTGCGGCTGACGACTCATCACAGGCGCCCAAGGCCTACCTCCCGGAGGAGGACGCGCCCAGCACTGCCCGGGGCGGCAAGTTCACACCACAGATCCCGTTGCCGGGTCGGCGCACCTACCAGGGCGACGTCGGACAGAATCCATACTTCCCCGTCCGCGGAAACCAGAGGAAGTGAGCCGGTGCCGCCAACACGGGCGGCGGGCGTCAATCCGTTAGGCTAGAAACGAATATAGGTAGTTGCAAAAGAGGTTCAACCGGCCAGCCGGGTGAGCTACGAGCAGGACCGCAGCTGCCGGACAGCCTAGGAGGAACACGTGTCCCACCCGATCGACGTCGGATCAGTACTTGGCGGCCGCTACAAGGTCACGGCCAATGTATTGACCTCGCATGACCAAGATCAGGTGCTCGACGGCGTGGACCAGGTCCTCAACCGTCCCGTGAGCATCCTTGTTGCCGGTCCTGGAAATGCTGAGCAAGTAGCCCAGAGTGCCCGCGAAGTGGCCACAGGGGAGCGGCCAGGTCACGTTCAGATCCTGGACCTTGGCATCAGTGAGAACACCACGTACCTGATCACCAACCACAGCACCGCCGCTGATCTGCTGGACCTCGTGGTGGCCACCAACCCGCCGTACATCGAGCCTTTCTTTACGGAGACGCTCGGAAGCGAGATCTTCGGCCAGCCCCGGACCTATGAGCCTGAGACGTACGACGGCCTGTATGAGGATGACGAGCACGACGCCGAATACATTCAATACGACGAAAACGGCTACCCCATCGCGTCGGAGTACGACGACCAGCCCGAGGCTGACCCTGCCGCACCCGCCCGCACAGCGCCGCATGTACCGCCCATGCCCTCGTCTAGCCCGTCGTCTCCTAAGAGCGGCATCGCGGGCAAGCTCGCCGCGGCCGCTGCCGGCGCCGGAGCAGCCGGCGTTGCCGCCGCTGCAGCGCTGAGGAATTCCGGCTCCAAGAACAACGACGCCGGTGCTGCCGCCGGCGATGGCGGGAGCACGGCGCCTGCTGCTTCCCAACCTCCCACCCAGGCCGTCTCGTCGCAGCCTGTGAGCCGCGAGCCAGCCCCTCGTGAGTCTGTCAGCCCTGAATCTGCTGAGAAGCCCAAGGTTTCACTGTGGTCCGAGGAAGACTACGGGTTTAGGGACCGCGACGCAGGTTCCGGTACGGCTGCCGGCGCGGCCGGGGCTGGTGTTGGAAACTCCGGCAACGACTCCAGGTACGATCGCTCGGCTACCAACTTCCCGGCGTCGTCCGTTGCCGCCGGCGACTACGCAGATGGTTACACGGACGAGGAAGTCTATGAGGACGAGGCTCCGGAGAAGGAACCACGTTCCCTTCGCTGGCTTGTAGGCGGCCTGCTCGCCGCTGTTCTGGTAGTGGGACTCGTCCTTGCGGTAACCAACCTCGGCAGTCTGCTGCCCAGCGGCACTCCGGCGGCACAGAGCACCTCCGCCCCGCAAACCACTGCCTCGGAAACCGAAGAGCCTGCTCCCACGGAGGCTCCGGCGCCTGCCACACCGCCGGAAATTGAAGAGATCACCCGACTCGGTGATTTCCCCTTCGCGGCTACCTACGACAAGGACCTGGCGAGGGCCTTCGACGGCAACGCTGCAAGCTACTGGTCGGACATGGAGTTCGCTACCGCGAACTGGGGTGGACTTTTCCAGGACATGCCGCTGGTGATCAAGCTCAAGGAAGCTACGGAGGTCAAGTCCGTAGTCCTCAACCAGCTTGGTGGATCCGGTGGCAGCATTAGCGTTTACACCAACGATCGTCCTGCCATGGATGGCGCAAAACTGGTGGGAACCAACAGCTTCACCTCACCTGAACTGACCATGCCGCTTGCCGCGCCGACGCAGACCCAGTACGTCATCGTGGTCATCAGCGCCCTGCCTAAGCTGGCTGCCCCGAAGACACGATTCGGATTCGGTCTTCGCCTCGCCGAGGTCACCGTCCAGTAACCCCACCCAACTAAGTCGCAGTTGAGGTCGTTTTGATTCGTCAGAACGGCCTCTTCTGCTACTCACTTTGGCGTCACCGCTTTAGATTCGCCACGCCTCCAGACGGTACCCTGAATGATGGTGGCTTTTAGGGTCCCCAACTCCAACGGAATATTTGGAACGCAACAGGGGTTGAGTCAGATGGCTGCCCCGAGAGCCGCAGCATCGACTAAGGAAGAGGTTCACGCCACGTGAGCATTGCAGAAAACAGCGCATCGCAGGTGCGTGACGTCATCATCGTAGGTTCAGGCCCTGCTGGCTATACAGCCGCTGTTTACACCGCCCGTGCCAACATGAAGCCTCTGCTCATTGCCGGTTCGGTCACCGCTGGTGGCGAACTGATGAACACCACGGACGTGGAAAACTACCCGGGCTTCCCCGAGGGCATCATGGGCCCGGACCTGATGGAGAACTTCGAAAAGCAGGCCGCACGTTTCGGTACCGAGATCCTCTTCGAGGATGTCACCGAGTTGGACCTCGACGGCGACATCAAGACCGTGACCATCGGTACGGGGGAGACCTTCCAAGCAAAGGCCATCATCCTGTCCACCGGCTCGGCATACCGCGAACTTGGTCTGGCCAACGAAAAGCGCCTGTCCGGTCACGGTGTGAGCTGGTGTGCAACCTGCGATGGTTTCTTCTTCAAGGACCAGGACATCGCCGTTATCGGTGGTGGCGACTCCGCAATGGAGGAAGCACTGTTCCTGACCAAGTTCGCGAAGTCCGTCACAGTGGTCCACCGCCGCGATACCCTCAAGGCTTCCAAGATCATGGGTGACCGCGCGCAGGCTCACGAGAAGATCAACTTCGTCTGGAACACCGCCGTCGAAGATGTTCTCGGTGGTGACAAGGTCACTGGCCTGAAGCTGAAGAACCTGGTGGACGGTACCGAGTCCGAACTCGCTGTCACCGGCGTGTTCGTAGCCATCGGCAACGACCCCCGCACGGACCTGATCAAGGGCACGGTGGATCTGACCCCCGAGGGAACCATCGCCGTGGAGGGCCGCAGTTCCCGGACCAACATCAAGGGTGTCTTCGCCGCGGGCGATGTCATCGACCCCACCTACCGCCAGGCCATCACGGCTTCGGGTTCGGGTTGCGTGGCCGCCCTCGATGTTGAGCACTACCTCGCAGACCTGAACTCCTAAAGCTGCATCCACGCAACCATACGAAGGGAAAAGTTATGAGCAACGCTAAAGACGTCACTGACGCAAGCTTCAGCACTGATGTCCTGGCTTCCGAGAAGCCGGTCATCGTGGACTTCTGGGCAGAGTGGTGTGGCCCCTGCCGCAAGCTCGGTCCCATCCTCGACGAGATCTCCGTCGAGTACGGCGACAAGGTTGACGTCGTGAAACTTAACGTCGACGACAACCCCGCCATCGCAGCCGAGTACGGCATCACCTCCATCCCCGCCGTGTACCTCTTCAGCGGGGGAGAAGTGAAGAGCACTGTCATCGGCGCCAAGCCGAAGCAGTTCTTCGAGAAGGAATTCGCAGACGTCCTTTCCTAAGCCTCCGTGCTTAGTTGAGTTTGCCCAAAGCCGGCGGTTGCTGCTCCACAGGGAGCGGGAGCCGCCGGTTTTTTGTGCCAAAAACTGAATTGAACCGAAAACAGTCACTTATAGCATGATCTTGGCCTCAGCGGGCTCCACTCTCGTCGATGAGTGCCAGAAGACTTCTCCCTACCTGGGGTAGGGGGACGTTGGCGTCTTTAGCCATCCCTTGCCCTCCGTTCCTCCGGCTGGCAGCTCCGGCCCACTGACCCGAAATTCCTCTCCTCAACAGACGGGTCGATGCGTGCCCAGTCCGGACACGCATCTTCTTTGGCAGGATCAGTGACACGTCAGCTGAGCCGCGCTTTAGGAGGTTGGTGACATGTCAGCCCAGCCGACACTCGTGTGCGCACCGTGTTGTGTCCCATGAAGCCTGCCCGACGGCGAGTGCCCAACGGGAGTGGCTTCGTATGCACTGAAATGGACCTTTCTGCAATCATCGCGGCCGAACGTTCCCGAAGGGAACTCCAAGGGGTGCTCCTGCATTATGTGTGGGCCCGCGACCCTACAAGGACCTTCCCCTGGCTTCACGTCCAGGTACCAGTACCTCGATCTTCGCCTATGGCCAATTTGGGGTCTGCCCTGTCTGTCGAGCAGTCTTGTTTCACGTGAAACACAACAGATATCGCCTCAATGGCTGTACCCGGAGTGGCGCGGATGAGAAGAAGACCGAACGTGTATGCGGCGCAAACACCCACCGGGGGTGGTCGACTCAGGAGGCGCTGCATGTCACTGATCTGCAGACGCGCACTTGTGAGCTACACGTGGAGCCTTGAACAGAACCCATCTGTCTGGGACTGCTGATAATTAGTCCAAATCTGACTGAATCAGGGCAACGAAGATGGGAATGAAGGGTGCTGTGCCAATCCGATCCAGTTCCCAAGCAGCCACCCAATCTCGGCTATTTGACCCGAACGAGCCCGCGCCACTGACGGCAACTGACTTCATCCCCCCGAATTTGGCTTCCCCGTCTGCATGAAATCCGCTGTCGAACGGACCCGAGGGCTCCTGTAGCTCGTGTCGCAGTCCATTCTGGTGCGCCCTGAGGTGTAAGCCGTGACTCTGCTCCGAGGACGTCTGGGGCGCTTCCAGAGGCTTGGACGCACCCCCTCCGACTCTAGGTGCCCAGCATCCTCAGTGACACTCATAGCCGGAGAGTCTGGGGTAAGAGCACCCCGCCCGGGGCACTGATCAACTTTCGAAGCCTACATCTACAACTGTCTAGCACCGGCTATCCAACTAAACGCACATCACCACCAAACCGCATATAGACAGCGGATACCAAGCTCGCAGGAAGAACCGTGCGCAGCATAGAACCAGCGTGCGGCAGTGTCTGCCCCTGCCTAGCCAGGTTCAAACGTCTGTCATCCGGGATTGGCCGGCCAGAATCGCACCGCGTCGTATTCCACCTCAACCCACGCACTCTCCCAACCGCAAACAAACACGTCCGCAACAGCCGGCCAATACCGCACTCAGGCGGCCTTCACGCCGGAACGGAGCGCCAGCACCGGTAGGACTAGGACGGACTGCAACCCCGCGCGCAGCACAAAGGTACAACTCCCAAGCTCTTACCGTCCCAATGAACGACGAGCCACCGCCCAATGGGAGGCGCTCCAGTTAGGACCCAATTTTTCAATACGACGGCGAACGTCAGCATCACCCCAGTGTGGACCTACCCTTAAGTTTGGGTCCATAGCTTGGAATCCAGGGGAGTGTTTCACGTGAAACATGCACCTGCAAATGGCCATCTCGCCAGTTATTCCGTAGCTTCGTTGAAGCTGGCTCTGGCTCACCAAGGGCCTTTGGTGTCACCTATGTCCACACCGCCATATCCCCGGATCACCCTCAAAACGGAATTCTCAACAGACCTTGATACCCCGCCTGGCCAACAGGATGGAGCATCTGAAGTTCCCTGCCCTCAGCGTTTCGCTTACTGTGGCATCCTCGCCATAGAACAGCGTCTGGCCTGCCAACCCGCGGGCTGATCGCGAACGGGGCCAACGGACAATGAACCAGCCGAGGTGATCGGTGCCCAGTGGATCGCTAACAACAATAGAACTACGCAGCTGCGGTGATCCTCCCCTTCCCTCGACAACCGGGCCCCGGTGGCGGGACTACCTGTGCAGCTCCAGAATCGACACCAACGCATCCAACCTAACCTTGATATCACTTCACTCGGACCCGGGGCATACGCAGAGAAGGGCCCCTTAGCGATCTGCGCATTGCGAACCTAGCCACGCGGAGAATCGAGAGTGAAGGACAGCCCTTTCGGCAACGAAGGGTGGGTCGCGATCATCGCCGAAGCAGCTCCTGCTTCCAGGCCGCAGTTGGCATGGGACGTCACCGTCCGTAAAGACTGCTGCTCCTTTGTAGAGCCTGATCTTCCACGACCTGTGTCCGCTGTGTCTTGGCAGCGCCTCACGCGGGTACTCTGGCAACCACTAGAACATTGACCGTTTCACGTGAAACAGTCCGGCCCCTTTCACGTGCAACTGTCAGGATAGTCGGGGCCGTTTCACGTGAAACATACTGGCCCTCTCCGCAGCCACTGACCCATGCGGCGACGCAGGAATCATGACGTCCTCCCAATGGGTCCAATGGGTGATCCGGTCCTAGAGGGCCGCAGTACCCTTTCCAGCCCAGGGCGCTGGTGTGGTCACCAAAGTCATTCTCATCGGCTGTCACTATGGTCCATGCGCCACGACCTCAGAACCGGCGGCTAGGACGCATATCAAGATTCATCGGGGGAGTGACATCGATCGACTAGTCTCTGGCTGTCCCCGTGACCGCTGCAGCGGGAAATTGGAACTGGCTTAAGCACGCCCAATCCCCGCGACATCATCGCCCGAAGATCGGTCGATACATCGGATGAATGCATTGCCTCGTCGGAAGGCTCATCGTTCGATGACTGTGGATGCGTCCGCATCAATGAAAGAGTGAGTCAGCTGGGGCTTTCCCTCTTCACGGAAGGGTCCACTCTCCACATCATGACTGAAGACCAAGTGGCACAGAGTCCGGTGCGTACGCCTCGACACGTCTCCCATCCAAACGGGCCGACCCGAAAATCATTGGGGAACCACACAGAAGCTACGGATAATCCACACTCTTATCCACTGACTTATACACAGCGTTATCCACAGGCTTATCCACTACGCATGACGTTGCCCACATCTACGCTTCAGCGCGATCAGAGATCTTGGATTGGGGCCTCCAACTACGCCCTCGAAAGAGCATCGACTCAGATCCTAAGGGTGAGCTGGTGATTGGGGCTAAGTTGTGCAAAAGCAATGCAAATTGGGCTATCAGGGGCATCCGCATGCGTGAAGTTCGCCTGGGCTCCACCTGAGCGACAGTGTTCGACTCTGTAGTAGTCGACGGCACTCGACTACGGTGATGAAGTGGTTACGGACCGGGGAGAGGAACGATGGGAACGCAATGCGCATCCACATAGTTATCCCCATAGTTATCCACAGCGATATCCACCGTCTTATCCACCGGCTATAACAAGGCTTTTGACCACTCGCTCACTCGGCGGTACGCCCGAGAGAGCCTTGTTTCACGTGAAACATAATCTCCAACTTTGCTTCCTCAGGCAGGGTCCATTGGCGGCCTGCGTACACACAGCGTTGGTTCAGCGTCGAGTCCTAAATTCGTCTTAGGTGGGCGCCGGCCATCCCGAGAGCTCAGCTTCAGAGCATGATCCCCAACATCAGAGCATTCGTGGGCGACGTCACTGTTGGTCCACGAAGTTCCTCCTCATGTCCCAGGGCGCATCCAACCCATCAGCGGGCCTTCAAACATGATCCATGCCGACCCGTGGTGGTCTTGCGCTAGCCCTCCATTGACTAGCGCACGAGAAGGAATGGCTTGACCCTCAGTCATCATGCATCTCCAGGGAGACTCCTTGCCCTGGTAGACACAGGGTTCGAAGTAAGGGTTACAGTCCAACGTGTCTCCTCTTGCCTGCCCTCTCACGACATCGCAGGATCCTTTGACGAGACCTTCCACTCCGCCTCCGACAAGAGTGCGCATGTTTTTCGCCAACACTTGAGGCCCGCCCTATGCCACAGCTCCTGATACTTCGGTGCGCTGCAGCGGCGGCTGGCAACTATCGACGGTGCCCTGTGCGCACCGCTCCTGCCATCAGTGACCGTGCACCGACAGGAGAAGGAAGGCTACGTCCGAACCATCGGTCGTATGAACGAGTAGTCCCGATCCCTCTCAGGGCCCAGGCCCAGCATCGTGCTCGCTGTCGGACTCCAACATGTGCCGTTCTGTAGGCGAGCTAAAGGAAGGCACCTCAAACGTTCACCGGGGGACCGGTGAGGTCTGCCAGGCGATGAGTCATGAGCCATGTGCTCATAAGTACATCCACAACGTCTGGAGGCCGCAGGTAAGCGCGTCGATCTCGAAGGTGCACTGGCGGCCAGCGACAGCGGGCGAGTTCCCTCACGACCAGCGTCCATGCACTCGACGACGCCGCCGCACAAACATCAGCCCTGTCATCAGAGGGTCCCTCATCAGGAATGTCCGGAACTTACAGGGTAGGAAAGCGTCGTCCGATCCGTATCTTTCGTTCAGCACGGTTATGGAACCCAGGCCTTTCAGCCAACGCATTCTCACGGTGTAGGTGCACAGGGGGAGCTAACGGCTGCAAGGAGCTATGGGTTGCTGGGAGCTGTCGGCCCGGGCAGGTGGAATCCAAGAAGCCAAGATTCCTGCGAAGTGCATACTCGCCGCAGCTCCCAGCAGTGAGGTGCAAGGCCAATTGAGCAGTGTGTGGTCGAGTCCGTCGCCGCTGACGTGTCAGAATCATACGGAGGCCACATCGAACCACGCCTATATGCGGCTTCAATGGGCGAGAATGCTGCCGCGGGCCAGGATTTGCGACGTACGAGAGCGCGAGTGTTTCACGTGAAACTGTGAGCACATCTCGCAGGCAGCGCTCCCTTCCAAGGCAACTGCGACGTCTGTCGGCAACAGAAGTCACCGGACCGATTCATTGCGAATCACCACACCAGCTAGAGCTTGGTCCCGCCCCTCCTCGGAAATATCCTGAAGAGATTCATAGGGCCTGTTTCACGTGAAACATTACCTAAGCCATCGGCCGAGTCACCACACGCGAAGGCGAAGGCAGCCGCGGCGGTGTGTCGATCTGCAGGACCTTTAGTGATCAACGAGCACCCTCTAGTCTCTTGTAGTTGATGCAGCCTCACAGAAGCCTTCCCATAGGAACCTGCGGATGTGGGTCCGAACTCGCTTCCATGACCGTCACACCTGAATGGCCACCGCCTATTAGAACCAAACGGGGCGAAGTCTAGCTCGCACTCTACGGGAATTCTCCAAGATGATGCGCGGAGGTCGCTTACGCACACCCCGAAAGCAGTGTATTTGCACGCTAAGGCCTCGAAAAGGGTCCTCATCAACCTTAGATCGGCATCTTGAGACTCCACCACGCCGCGACGGCACGACAGCACGGGGCTACACACTGAGCCCTAAGGAAGCTGCGATCCGCATGTTTCACGTGAAACCAGCTGACGAAAAAGCGAAGTCCGTCTGCGCTCCGTCATTGGCCGTACTCGTCATAGCGTCTCACCAGAAGAGGGGCCACAGATTATCGACTGTCGGAACTTACCGGCGGTTCCTGCTCAACTCGGCCATACGTACCGAGACAGTGCATCCTTAGTAGAGCGCAGCCTCCAGTAGGTCGCCATTTGGACGTTCTGTGGGCATCACACCTCTCCTTGGGCATACGGCGCACATACGGGGGACTCAAGCCTCCCCATAGCTCAAAGACACGGCCCTGGAAGACGTACCCCGTCGCATAGGCCCACCGGAGTGCGGATGTGAGCGAACGCCCGTGCACCGTTGTCTAACAAGCGTGGGGCTCACTGGCATCCCTGCCCGAGCTTCCTAAGAGCAACATATGGGCATCTGCATCAGAATAGAAGCGTCCCATTAGTGGAAGTACGTCGCCTAGTCCCAATGTCCACCCAATGTCCTGACCAAGGTTGTTCTCCCGCTGCCCCACGACATCGCCGCAAACTCAGTTTCACTTGAAACATCATGCCCACTGCAGCGGTCCGGAGAATAGGGCGAGTTGCGTTCGAAGAGGCGAAACTACAAAAATGGGGCCCACACTGTGTGTGAACCCCATTCAATTGAAAAGCGGATCTAGTCCTCGGAGCCTGGTCCGAGAACATCCATAATTCGGTTGAGATCCTCAACGCTGGCAAACTCGATACTTACTCGGCCCTTGCGTGCACCCAAAGTGATCTTTACGTTGGTGTCCAAGCGGTCCGACAGCGAAGATGCCAGATAGTCCAGGCGTTCATGCCTTGCATTCGGTTTGGGGATGCTGCTCTTAGCCGGCGTGGTGGGATCCTGGTAGAGAGCAACCGACTCCTCTGTGGCCCTGACTGACATTCCCTCAGCCACGATCTTCTGCGCCATACGCTCCATGGCGGCAGCGTCCGGGAGTGCGAGGAGAGCACGTGCATGCCCTGCGGACAGGACACCGGCGGCTACACGGCGCTGAACCAACGGCGGAAGCTTGAGCAAACGCAGCGTGTTGGAGACCTGCGGACGGGAGCGACCAATCCGGTCGGCCAGCTGCTCGTGTGTGGTTCCGAAGTCTTCCAGAAGTTGCTGGTAGGCCGCTGCTTCTTCCAGTGGATTCAGCTGGCTGCGGTGGAGGTTTTCCAGCAGGGCATCGCGGAGAAGGTCGTCGTCCGTAGTGTCGCGGACAATCGCAGGGATTGTCTCGAGTCCAGCAGCCTGGACTGCACGCCAGCGACGTTCGCCCATCACCAGCTCATACGGTTCTCCACCCTTTTCGGTTGAAGTACGTACAACAATTGGCTGGAGGACGCCGATTTCGCGCACAGAGTGCACGAGCTCCGCCATGTCGTCTTCATCGAAGACCGAACGTGGCTGTTTGCGGTTGGGATGGATGTCGCCTACCGGGATCTCGGCAAACCGAGCCCCGGGAACTTCTACAAGCTCCACCTCGGGAGCGGACTGAGCCGCTGGGACGGATGCGGCGGCAGACGTCGTCGAACCTGCCGCGTTGGCGGCTGTCTTCGCGGCAGCGGATTTGGAACCGGCCACTTTGCTCGCAGTCTTCGGCGGTGCAGCAGTTTTAGCAGGGGAGGACTTAGTCGCCGCGGATTTCGAGGGTGACTTGGCAGCACGGGCGCCACCTGCTGAGGCTGCGGCTGAAGGTTCTTCAGTAGCCGGTTTGGAATTGGCAGCACTCGACTCATCCAGCAAGGTCTCGACGGTGGTCTCCGCTGTCTTCCTCGCCTCTGGAAAGAACAGATCCACGGGACGAGACGGTGCAGCCCCATTCCCCTGGGCCGCAGCCGAGCTAGGAATGAGAGCCCCAAGACCCCTGCCGAGGCCCCTTCGCTTTTCGCTCATTGATTCATCCCTCCGATGGAATAGCCGAGCACGGATCGGCCCAAGCTGTTGCAGTGTTTCAAGAATTCTAGCGTTCCGCGATTTCGGCTGCGGCTTCCATGTAGGAAAGCGCGCCGCTCGAAGAGGGATCGTACGTCATGACTGTCTGCTGGTAGCTGGGAGCCTCGGAGATACGCACCGAGCGGGGTACCACAGCACCCAGGACCTGGTCAGGGAAATGCTGGCGAACCTCGGAGGCGACCTGTGCCGCCAAGTTTGTGCGGCCGTCGTACATGGTCAAAAGGATGGTGGAGACCACCAAGTCAGCATTGAGATGCTTTTGGATCATCTCAATGTTCTTGAGGAGCTGGCTCAGCCCTTCCAGTGCGTAGTACTCGCACTGGATGGGGATAAGGACTTCACTGGCGGCGCAGAACGCGTTGACCGTCAGCAACCCAAGGCTGGGCGGGCAGTCGATGAAGATATAGTCCAGGCGACCGTCGCCGTCGTTTGCCCGTTCCTTGGCGTAAACGTCTATGGCGCGGCGGAGTCGCTGTTCGCGGGCGACGAGCGAAACGAGCTCAATCTCAGCGCCGGCCAAGTGGATGGTCGCCGGTGCGCAGATGAGATTGGGAATGTCAGGGCACGGGGCCACAACGTCCTTGAGCGGAAGATCGTTAATGAGGACGTCGTAAATACTGTCTACGTCTGCGTGGTGCTCGATACCCAGGGCGGTGGATGCGTTGCCTTGGGGGTCGATGTCGATTACCAAGACGTTGAGGCCGGCTGACGCCAAGGCCGCAGCAATGTTCACCGTAGTGGTGGTCTTGCCAACGCCGCCCTTTTGATTGGAGACAGTGAAGATGCGGGTCTTTTCGGGCTTGGGCAGTTCCCTGCCGATCAACCGTTCGCGCCTGCGGGTCTCATTAGCCAGTTGACGGGCGATGGGGCTTGAATCATCGATGGAATCCATGACGTTGCGCACTCCATCTGAGGCGGTTTCACGTGAAACGGCAGAATTATCAACCGAATCAGTGCGCACGATCGCAGACTGAAGAGATGCGGAGGGTGTAGCCATGGCCCGCGCCGACCCCAACGACATAAACGGGGGGATTCGCTGCGTGGAGGTTTCACTACTGCCCACTGGTCACACTCTCACTCTCATTCGGCGCTTTGCTGCCGTTCTCTAGCCTAACCGCTCAGCCGCCGACACGCGGGAAACCGAGCGGGACCTACGCCGTCTTTCCGGGCTTGTTGACGATGATCCTCACCACGGTGGTGGGTTCTTCCAAAAGCTCCTGTCCGCAAACCACAACTGATGTGTCCACGCCACCAAGTTTGCGGATGACCTTCTTTGCCTTCTCGATCTCTTCGGCGGCACTGCGTCCCTTGATGGCTACTACTTCGCCATGGCCATTCAGAAGTGGGATGGTGAGACCAGCCAGATTCGAGAGTGCAGAAACGGCACGGGCGGTCACAACATCCGCGTCCACCATTCCCACTGCGAGCTCAGCCCGCGTCCTCATGATGGTGACATTATCCAAGCCAAGGTCATCCACAACCTCTTGGAGCCAGATGACACGGCGTTCCAAGGGTTCAATCAAGGTCAGCTCGAGGTCGGGTCGGGCAATAGCCAGGCAGAGGCCCGGGAGGCCGGCACCGGATCCGACGTCGGCAACGTGGCTGTCCATGGCGATGGCGGACTCAATGACTGCACAGTTCAAAACGTGGCGGCTCCACAGACGCGGAATCTCGCGCGGCCCTATGAGCCCGCGCTCGGTACCCGAGGTAGCCAGATGTTCCACATAGCGCTTGGCAAGATCCAAGCGCTCCCCAAAAATCTTCTCTGCCGCTTCCAGTTCAGCTGCGGTGATGTCAACCATGAGCTGCTAGTCGGCCGAAACGACGATGTGGCGGCCTGCGCCTTCGCCTTCGGACTCTGAGACGTATCCGAGGTCAGCCACAGCGTCATGGACGATCTTGCGCTCGTAAGCGCTCATCGGTTCCAAAGCCACTGTTCCGCCGTCGGCCTTAACCTTGGCCGCGGCATCCTCAGCGATCTTCTGAAGAACGCCGGCACGCTCCTTGCGGTATCCGTTGATGTCCAGGACGAGGCGTGAACGGCTCTCCGTGGCGGACAAAACCGAGAGGCGTGCCAGTTCCTGCAATGCTTCGAGGACTTCGCCATCGCGCCCTACGAGGCTGTCCAACGCTGCAGACTCTTCATCAGCACCGATGGAGATGTACGTGCGTCCGTTGCGGACTTCAATGTCGATGTCACCGTCAATGTCGGCAATATCAAGGAGTTCTTCGAGGTAGTCGGCGGCGATGTCGCCTTCTTCTTCCAAGCGGCTGGCCGTCTTGGACTGCGTCTCTTCCTGGTCTTCAGTCACAGGGGCGATAACTTCTTCAGTGCTCTCGGCAGACATTACTTCTTCTTCCTGTTCTTACGTTGTGGCTGGACGCGCTGGGCCCGGATTTCGGCTGCTGCCGCAGCAGCGGCTTCGGCCTCAGCGGCTGCGTCCGCAGTCTTCTTGCCACCCAGCAGCGGGGGGAGGCCCTTGGCGGCACGGCGCTCCTCCAGTGCCTTTGCGGCAGGGGAACCCGGGGTGGGCATACGGCGGATGACAAAGAACTGCTGGCCCATGGTCCAGAGGTTGGTGGTGGTCCAGTAGATGAGGACACCGATGGGGAAGTTGATGCCACCGATGCCGAACACGAGCGGCAGGATGTAAAGCATCATCTTCTGCTGGCGCATGAACGGGCTGGCCATGGCCTCTTCGGACATGTTCTTGGCCATGATCTGCTTCTGCGTGATGAACTGCGAGGCCGTCATGGCAACGATCATCACGATGGAGAGAATCCAGACTGCAACCTCGTTGCCACCGGCACCACCGTGAAGCAGGGAAGCAGACAGCGGGGCACCAAAGATGCTGGATTCATCGAACTGGACAACCTGGTCGGCGCTCATTGCGCCGATGCCCTTGCCGCTGTTGCGGGCCGCGGTGATACCGGACAGCACCTGGAACAGTGCGAAGAAGAACGGCATCTGGATCAGCATCGGCAAACATGCCGAGAAGGGGTTGGTGCCGTGCTTCTTGTAGAGCGCCATCTGTTCCTGCGCCATGGCCTGGCGGGACAGCTGGTCGGTTTTGCCCTTGTACTTGGTCTGAAGTTTCTTCAGGTCAGGCTGCAGCAGCTGCATACCGCGCTGGGCTTTGATCTGCTTGACGAAGACAGGAATCAGGGCAGCGCGGATCACCAACACGAGGCCGATGATGGAAAGAGTCCACGTCCAGCCGTTAGCGGCGGGCAGGCCAATGAAGCTCAGTCCCTCGTGGAAGCCAACCATGATGATTGACACCAGCCACTTGAACGGAAACATGATTGTTTCAAAGAAGTCCATACGATATCCCTATTCGTTAGGCCGCAGAGCGGCCTTCTTCATCAGCCTGAACAGCCAGGAACTGGTCCGGATTGTTCAGTACAACAATTGTGGGCGTCCGGCCTTCGGGCCAGTGACGATGGCCGGCGGGGACATGGTCCACTCCACCGGCATTCCAGGGGTGGCATTTGGCGAGCCTTTTGGCTGCGAGCCAGCTACCCTTCACGGCGCCATGCACCGTTACCGCTTCCAGCGCATAGGCGGAGCAGGAGGGAAAGAAACGGCAAACCTGGCCGTACAGGGGCGAGATGACCTTGCGGTACGTCTTCAGCAAAAGAATAAGGATGTTGCGGGGCAGCTCCCAGAGGAACATGCCTACCGCCGCCGGAAGGCTCCGATGCGGAACCTTCGCGGAGGGGTCGCTTGAGGAAGGAACGACGGCGGTGCTTATGTCATGCACGCGGTGTCCCTTCCGTAGTGGTGCCGATGTGTTCAGTCGAAGCGTTGCGTTGACCTGAGCCACTCAATCGCTTCGTCGTCACTGCCAGTGCGGCGTTGTAGTCCGAGAGCAACTGCTCCCAGCTGGCTGTTGCAGCTGCGGGCAGCGCCCGGACCACTACCGCCAGACCCGTTCCATGCGTATGCAAGGACAGGGCGCCTGCTTCTCTCAGTCTCCTCTTAACGAGGTTCCTGGTCACGGCGTTCCCGACGGCTTTGGAGACAATGAAGCCGATTCGACTCGGCTCCCCAGCCCCTATAGGGGCCGTATATAACACTAAGTTCCGGCGTCCATTGCGGACGCCGGAACGTACAGTTGTTGAAAAGTCGGTAGACGTCCGCAGACGGTTAGGGGTGGCTAGCACCGTCGAACCCGCAAAAAGACCCTGACCGACAAGTCAGTTATTTACGCCGACAGTTCGACGCGGCCCTTGCCGCGACGGGCAGCCAGGATGGCTCGGCCGGCACGGGTGCGCATACGAAGGCGGAAGCCGTGCTTCTTGGCCCGACGGCGGTTATTCGGCTGAAAAGTCCGCTTGCTCACGTTAGTTACTCCAGTGGATCAAAGGTGCGCCCACCCGATCAAAAAAGGGGAAGAACTGGCCGACGCTAAGTTTTGTATGTGCCTGCCGCCGTTGCCTCCCGCACGGTGAACGTACGGAGTTACAACTGATCTCAAAAGCGGACACAAAGGACTTCACAACGTTAGGGCAAAAAGGCACCCACAGTCAAACCGGGAGCCTGCCGCGAAGCTATCCACAGCTGTGCCAAACTCCTGGTGGCAGCCTGTGGATGAAGTGGCTCACAGGCCGCTTTCACGAACCACAACGGTGTAATTATCCACAGGCAACTTCCCAGCTATCTTCTAGCGATTTCATCCCCTAGAGTGGCTCAGTAGCCCAATGTCCACCCGCTGTGTATAACTCTGTGGATTATTGCCCAGAACAGCGCGGCCGGAGAGACTTCGGCTGCCAGCAACGCCGGCAAGCAAGTATTTAGGAACTGATTGATGACAGTAGACGAAGCCAACCACGCCAACACTGTCGGAAGTTCCTGGCGTAGGGTGCTGAGCCTTATGGAACAGGACGACCGGGTCTCACCCCGTCAGCGCGGTTTCGTCATCCTCGCCCAAGCACAGGGCCTTATCGGTTCAACCTTGCTGGTGGCCGTCCCGAATGAACTCACCCGCGAAGTCCTCCAGACGCAGGTCAAAGATGCCTTGGATGACGCCCTTCGCAACGTTTTCTCGGACGACATCCGCTGCGCGATCGACGTGGACACCGATCTGGTTCCCGTCCACGCGGAGCCGGAACCCGTCGTCGAGCTTTCTGCTGTTTCCGACTTCGCCGAGCCGAAGCCGCAGCCCACACCCCCGAGTACCTCGCATGAATTCGGGCGCCTGAACCCGAAGTACATTTTCGATACCTTCGTGATCGGTTCTTCCAACCGCTTTGCACACGCTGCGGCAGTGGCTGTGGCGGAAGCGCCGGCGAAGGCCTACAACCCGCTGTTCATCTACGGTGATTCGGGTCTCGGTAAGACCCACTTGCTCCACGCGATTGGTCACTATGCCCGCCGGCTCTACAGCGGGATCCGGGTCCGCTACGTGAACTCCGAAGAGTTCACCAACGACTTCATCAACTCCATCCGCGACGATGAAGGCACCAGCTTCAAAACCACGTACCGCAACGTGGACGTGCTCCTGATCGATGACATCCAGTTCCTGGCGGGCAAGGACCGGACCCAGGAAGAGTTCTTCCACACGTTCAACGCCCTGCACAACGCCAACAAGCAGGTGGTCATCACCTCCGATCAGCCGCCCAAGATGTTGGCCGGCTTCGAGGACCGTATGACGTCCCGCTTCGAGTGGGGCCTGCTGACGGACATCCAGCCGCCCGAACTTGAGACGCGCATCGCCATCCTCCGCAAAAAGGGCCTCAGCGAAGGTCTTTCCGCGCCGGATGACGCACTGGAGTACATCGCTTCCAAGATCTCCAGCAACATCCGGGAGCTCGAGGGCGCACTGATCCGCGTCACGGCATTTGCGAGCCTCAACCGGCAGCCGGTGGACGTGGCTCTTGCGGAAATGGTTCTGAAGGACCTGATCACCGACGACGGTGCCCAGGAAATCACGGCGAAGCAGATCCTGGATCAGACGGCGGACTACTTCAAGCTCAGCATGGAAGAGCTCTGCAGCAAGTCCCGCACACGCACTTTGGTAACGGCCCGGCAGATCGCCATGTACCTGTGCCGCGAGCTGACGGATATGTCCCTGCCGAAGATCGGCCAGGAGCTCGGGGGCCGCGACCACACCACGGTCATCCACGCGGACCGCAAGATCCGCGAGCTGATGGCGGAGCGCCGTGTGATTTACAACCAGGTGACCGAGCTGACAAACCGGATCAAACAACAGCAGCGCGACTCCTGAAATCCACATCGCGTCCGCCACTACATACCTTATTAACAGGTACATGTGGATAAGCCTGTGGATACTTAAGGGGACAAGCGCGCTTAATGGGCTTAAAACCCTTAAGGCATCTGTGGATCGTTAAAAACCGGCCTGGGAGTTGTCCCCATCCACACCCTGTTTAAAACCCAGTTAACACACAATCCGTGAACAGGGCTTAACCGCGGAACTGCGGGGCGAGATCGAGTTATCCACAGTTTCCACAGCAGTTATTAACACTACGAATCCCAAAAAATTGAAATCCCTCAAATAACAATCTCTTCCCGTCGCCCGTCCCCACCCGCAGATGGCAGGCCACGAGCCCGGCCAAGGCCGGCCCGCGGCTATCCACATACGAGGGGGCCGGCCCGACGGGGATGGGTTAATCGCGGATCTTCCGGCTAAGCTGTCAGCAGCGCTCCCATCCTTGGGTCTGTTTGTAGTTCGCTCAGTGCGGACCATGCAGGTTCCGGTGCCGGACTGCGAAGATTTAGCGGCTTCCAAGCAGGAATCCGCAGCTACTACATGGCAGCAGCAATGAAAGGCGGCACCCTTCCGTGAAGTTCAGAGTCGACCGCGACGTCCTGGCAGAAGCCGTTACGTGGACCGCGCGGTCGTTGTCTCCGCGGCCGCCCGTACCAGTGCTTTCCGGCCTTCTCCTCAAAGCCGAGGCAGGAACCGTCAGCCTCTCCAGCTTCGATTACGAGACATCGGCGCGCTTGGAAATCCCGGCAGATATCGCTGTTGAAGGCACCATCCTGGTGTCCGGGCGTTTGTTGGCAGACATTTGCCGCAGCCTTCCCTCCGCTCCGGTGGAAGTTGAAACCGACGGAAGCAAAGTGACACTCACGTGCCGCCGAAGCAGCTTCCACCTGGCCACCATGCCCGAGGCCGAGTACCCGGCCCTCCCTGCTCTGCCGGCCATCAGTGGAACCCTGCCTGGCGACGCCTTTGCCCAGGCCGTATCCCAGGTGATCATCGCGGCGAGCAAGGACGACACCTTGCCTATCCTTACGGGCGTCCGCATGGAGATTGAGGATGACCTCATCACGCTTCTGGCCACGGACCGCTACCGTTTGGCCATGCGCGAAGTCCCTTGGAAGCCTGTAACACCGGGGATTTCCACCAGCGCCCTGGTCAAGTCCAAGACCCTGAACGAAGTAGCCAAGACGCTTGGTGGCAGCGGCGACATCAACCTCGCCCTTGCCGACGACGACAGCCGCCTCATTGGTTTCGAAAGTGGCGGACGAACCACCACATCGCTCCTGGTGGACGGCGACTACCCCAAGATCCGCTCGCTTTTCCCGGATTCAACTCCGATCCACGCAACGGTCCAGACCCAGGAACTGGTTGAAGCGGTTCGCCGTGTATCGCTTGTTGCCGAACGCAATACTCCGGTGCGGCTCGCCTTCACCCAAGGTCTGTTGAACCTCGACGCCGGTACGGGTGAGGATGCGCAGGCTTCCGAGGAGTTGGAAGCCCAGCTTTCCGGTGAGGACATCACCGTGGCCTTCAACCCGCACTACCTGGTGGAGGGCTTGAGCGTGATCGAAACCAAGTACGTCCGCTTCTCCTTCACCACCGCCCCGAAACCGGCCATGATCACTGCCCAGGCTGAAGCAGATGGCGAAGACCAGGACGACTACCGCTACCTCGTGATGCCGGTCCGCCTCCCCAACTAACCGGCAGCCTCCCGCCACCTTCGCAGAAAAGAGTTCACACCGTGCACATCGGACTGATCGGCCTTGGAAAAATGGGTTTCAACATGCGCGAACGCATGCGGAACGGTGGCATCGAGGTCACAGGTTTTGACCGGAACCCGGACGTCACGGATGTCGCTTCAGTAGATGAGCTGATCGCCGCCTTGCCGACTCCGCGAATTGTGTGGGTCATGGTACCGTCAGGCGCCATCACAGATGCGGTAGTGACCGAACTTGGTGAGAAGCTCAGCCCCGGTGACATGGTGATCGATGGCGGCAACTCCCGTTTCACCGAGGACCAGAAGCACGCAGCAGCCCTCACTGAAAAGAGCATTCGCTTTGCCGATTGCGGTGTATCGGGCGGCGTGTGGGGACTCCAGAACGGTTACGGCCTGATGGCTGGCGGTGCTGATGAAGACATCGAGCTGGCAATGCCGATCTTCGATGCCCTCCGTCCTGAAGGCGAAAGGGCTGACAGTTTTGTCCATGTTGGCGGTGTTGGCGCGGGCCACTACGCCAAGATGGTCCACAACGGCATTGAGTACGGACTGATGCAGGCTTATGCCGAAGGCTACGAATTGCTCGCAGCCAAGGACATCGTGAAAGACCTTCCCGGCACATTCCGTGCCTGGCAGAAGGGCACGGTTGTTCGTTCCTGGCTCCTGGACCTCATGGTCAAGGCACTGGACGAAGATCCGGGTCTTGCCTCGATTGACGATTACGTTGAAGATTCCGGCGAAGGCCGTTGGACCGTGGAAGAAGCCATTGCCAACGCAGTGCCCGCGCCTGCGATCACGGCTGCGCTTTTCGCCAGGTTTGCATCGCGTGAAGACAACTCACCGGCCATGAAGATGGTTTCGGCCCTGCGCCATCAGTTCGGTGGACACGCCACCCGTCCGGCCAACTAGGCCGCAGGAGTCCTGCAAACGGCGTGTATCTCGAACATCTTTCGCTGACGGATTTCCGCAGCTACGCACAGGTTGACCTGAAGCTTGGCCCCGGTGTGACGGTCCTGGTGGGTTCCAACGGAATCGGCAAGACCAACCTGATGGAAGCCATCGGGTATTTGGCCACGCTGAGCTCCCACCGTGTGAGCACAGATGCGCCCCTGCTCCGTTTCGGTACCGAGCGCGCGATGATCCGGGCCAGACTCGTTCGTGGAGAACAGTCGACGGTCATCGAGCTTGAGATCAATGCCGGCCGGGCCAACCGTGGTCGCATCAACCGGAGCAACCCGGTCCGCGCCAGGGATATTCTCGGAATCTGCCAAACGGTGTTGTTCGCACCCGAGGACTTGGCCTTGGTCAAGGGAGATCCTTCGAACCGTCGTCGTTTTTTGGATGAGCTTCTGGTGAGTCTTGTTCCGCGCCATGCTGCCACCCGAAGCGACTACGACCGGGTTCTGAAGCAACGCAATGCCTTGCTCAAATCCGCACGGGCCGGCAAGTTCACGGCGGGGCATGAGGCAACTTTGGATGTCTGGGATCAGCACATGGCCCGTGCCGGTGCAGAACTACTCCATGCCCGCCTTGAACTTGTGGAACGATTACGTCCCCACCTGAACAACGCATATGCGCAGCTCACCGACGGGTCAAAGGACGCCGGGGCCGTGTACCGCTCAACCATTCAAGGCGTACTTGACGACGACGGCGGTCCGGCCGACCACGGAACGGAACCTTCGGCGTCGGTTGATGACCTCCGGCTGCTGTCCGTTGATGAACTCACGGAGCGTTACATCCAGGCGTTCGCGGCTTCCAGGAAAAAGGAACTCGAACGGGGAATCTCTTTGGTGGGTCCGCACCGGGATGAACTGGAACTCGTTTTGGGACAGGCACCGGCAAAGGGTTATGCCTCCCACGGTGAAACGTGGTCCATGTGCCTCTCGCTGCGCTTGGCTTCCTACTACGTAATGTTGGACGACGCCCGTACGGGTGGCACCGCTCCGATCCTCATCCTGGACGATGTTTTCGCTGAATTGGATGTCCAGAGGCGGCGTAAACTGGCTGCAATAGTCGCCGGTGCGGAGCAAGTACTGGTGACCGCCGCCGTCGACGCCGATATCCCCGAGGAGCTGGCCGGACGGCGCGTAACCGTTGTTCCGGGAGGCATCGATGGCGAAGGATAGCCGCGAGGGACTTCAACCCGGCCGTGAACCGGATGAAATTGATGCTGCCCAAGCGGCGTTGAACCGCATGCGGGAGGCCGCGGCTGCCCGCGGCGAAGTACGGCAGCGTGCGCCGAGGCCGGGATCTGCTCCCAAACGTAAGGGGCTCCGGGATACCAGGGGCTTTGCCCAATTCCACGGCAGTGGCCGGGATCCTTTGGGCTTGGGAAAAGTCGTAGGCCGCTTAGTGGCCGAACGCGGTTGGACGTCGCCCGTGGCCGTTGGCTCCGTCATGGCGGAGTGGGAGACGCTGGTGGGCCCGGATATTTCCGCTCACTGCACGCCGGAGAGCTTTACCGACACCACCCTTCACGTTCGTTGCGACTCCACGGCCTGGGCCACCCAGCTGCGGTTGCTGAGCACCAGCCTTCTGGAGATGTTCCGCAATGAACTGGGCGAAGGGGTGGTCACCAGCATTCAGGTGCTGGGACCTTCGGCTCCAAGTTGGCGAAAAGGCGGACGCAGCGTTAACGGTCGAGGACCGAGGGACACGTACGGCTAAACGGCGTGCAGGGCGTTTCAACGCCCCTGAGTCGTATAGGCCCCCGTCGGGACCACCGTAGGGCCATTGAAGATAGGGCCAGTGGTCTCCCATGGCCATATTCAGCTGTCGGCTGCCCCCGTATTTGCAAGGATTTATGGGTTTCCACGATAGAATTGGCGTAGATCACTGAGCGCCGGAGAAACGTCGTCGGGTCCTGAATCCACTCCTGTGGCATCGCGGACCCGGTCGTCGGAGTAACCGGCGCAATCAGTCACGTGCCCGTTGGCGGCCGCGGTTAGCCGCGGGCAGCTCCGGGAACGGCCGACATCGAGTACAGAGGAGTCGAAAGCGCCTGTGGCTAACGACAATGCAGAGACCTTGGCAGTAGAGCCCGAAGAGGAGACTGTACCCAAGCCTGACACGCCCGCGGAGGCGCCCAGGGAGTACGGTGCCAGCGACATTACCGTGCTGGAGGGCCTCGAAGCCGTGCGTAAACGCCCCGGCATGTACATCGGTTCAACCGGTCCCCGCGGCCTGCACCACCTGGTTTACGAAGTGGTGGACAACTCTGTTGATGAGGCGTTGGCTGGTTACTGCAGCCACATCGAAATCACGCTCCGCGCTGATGGCGGAGTGCGCGTGGTGGACGATGGCCGTGGCATCCCGGTGGATATTCACCCGACCGAGGGCAAGCCCACTGTTGAAGTGGTCATGACCATCCTGCATGCCGGCGGCAAGTTCGGCGGCGGCGGTTACGCCGTTTCCGGTGGCCTTCATGGTGTGGGTATTTCCGTAGTTAACGCTCTGTCGCGCAGGGTTGACACGGAAGTCCGCCGCCAAGGCCACGTTTGGCGCATGACCTTTGCCGACGGCGGCAAGCCCCAGGGTGAACTCGTCAAGGGAGAGGCTACTGACGTCACGGGGACGTCCCAGACGTTCTACCCGGACGGCACCATCTTCGAGTCCACCGAATTTGATTTCGAGACGCTTCGTGCGCGTTTCCAGCAGATGGCCTTCCTCAACAAGGGCCTGCGGATCACCCTGACTGATGAGCGTCCGGTCAACCGTGACGGGGATGATGATCTCGATCTGGATGCCGTGGCAACCGAAGGTGAAGTAGCCGCTGAACACCGCACCGTGGTGTACCAGTACCCTGACGGCCTGCTGGATTACGTCAAGCACCTGAACTCTAACAAGAAGGTTGAAGTCGTCCACGAGGACGTCATCGCTTTCGAAACCGAAGACACCGAGCGGCACATCGCCGTCGAGGTCGCCATGCAGTGGACCACCGCTTACTCGGAAAGCGTCCACACGTATGCAAACACCATCAACACCCATGAGGGCGGAACGCACGAAGAAGGCTTCCGTGCCGCCATGACCTCGCTGATCAACCGTTATGCGCGCGAGAAGAGCATCATCAAGGAAAAGGAAGACAACCTTACCGGTGATGACATCCGTGAAGGTTTGACCGCCGTGATTTCCGTGAAGCTTTCCGAGCCGCAGTTCGAAGGCCAGACGAAGACCAAACTGGGTAACTCCGAGGTCAAGGGCTTCGTCCAGCGCGTTGTCACGGATCAGTTGGGTGACTGGCTGGAACGGAACCCCGGCCCCGCACGCGACGTGATCCGCAAAGCCATCTCGGCTGCCCAGGCACGCATGGCCGCTCGCAAGGCCCGCGACAATGCACGACGGAAGAGCCCGCTGGAGTCCTTCGGCATGCCCGGCAAGTTGTCTGACTGCTCGTCCAAGGATCCTTCGCGCTGCGAGGTTTACCTTGTGGAGGGTGACTCGGCTGGCGGTTCGGCCAAACGTGGCCGTAACCCGGAGACCCAGGCCATCTTGCCGCTGCGTGGCAAGATCCTGAACGTGGAGCGCGCACGCCTGGACAAGGCCCTGGGTAACGCCGAAGTCCAGTCCATGATCACCGCCTTCGGTACAGGCATCGGCGAGGACTTTGACATCAGTAAGCTTCGTTATCACAAGATCGTCCTGATGGCCGATGCTGACGTCGATGGCCAGCACATCACCACCCTGCTGATGACGTTGTTGTTCCGCTACATGCGCCCGCTGATCGAGAACGGCTATGTCTACCTGGCCCAGCCGCCGCTGTACAGGATCAAATGGTCCAACGCCGCGCATGATTACGTTTACAGCGACCGCGAACGCGATGAAACCATCCGCAAGGGTGCATCCATGAACAAGCGCCTGCCCAAGGACAACGGTATCCAGCGTTACAAGGGTCTCGGCGAAATGGACTATACGGAACTGTGGGATACCACCATGGATCCGGATCGTCGGACGTTGTTGCAGGTCACCATGGATGACGCGTTGGCCGCTGATCAGACCTTCTCCGTCCTGATGGGCGAGGACGTCGAGTCGCGCCGTAACTTCATTCAGCAGAACGCCAAGGACGTCAGGTTCCTCGATATCTAGGGCCCGCAAAGGCACCGGAATATTCCAGAACTGACATATACCTGAAACGGAAACCTTAGATTATGAGTGACGAAACTCCCGAAGTCCCGGAGCCGAACGACGCCGATGATGTTGTTCTCGAAGGCGATGTGCTGACCGACCGCGTGGAGCAGGTGGACCTGCAGACTGAGATGCAGCGGTCCTACCTGGACTACGCCATGGCCGTCATCGTCGGCCGCGCCCTCCCGGACGTCCGCGACGGTCTGAAGCCGGTACACCGCCGCGTTCTGTACGCAATGTTCGACGGCGGATACCGCCCCGACCGCTCCTTCAACAAGTGCGCCCGCGTGGTTGGCGACGTCATGGGTACCTACCACCCGCACGGTGACATGGCCATCTACGATGCCCTGGTCCGCCTGATCCAGGACTGGACCATGCGCTACCCGTTGGCCTTGGGCCAGGGTAACTTCGGTTCCCCTGGTAACGACGGCGCCGCTGCGCCGCGTTACACCGAAACCAAGATGGCCCAGCTCGCCATGGAAATGGTCCGTGACATCGACGAGGAAACCGTCGACTTCCAGGACAACTACGACGGCAAGAACCAGGAACCCACCATCCTGCCGGCGCGTTTCCCCAACCTGCTGGTCAATGGATCCTCGGGCATCGCCGTCGGTATGGCCACCAACATTCCGCCGCACAACCTTCGCGAAGTTGCCGATGGCGTGCAGTGGGCGCTTGAAAACCCAACCGCCACGCGGGAAGAGCTTCTTGAGGCGTTGTTGCTGCGTATCAAGGGACCTGATTTCCCCACAGGTGCCACAATCCTCGGCCACAAGGGCATCGAAGACGCCTACCGTACCGGCCGCGGATCCATCACCATGCGCGCTGTGGTCAATGTGGAGGAACTTCAGGGCCGTACCTGCCTTGTGGTGACCGAGCTGCCCTACCAGGCAAACCCGGACAACCTGGCCATCAAGATTGCCGAGTTGGTCAAGGACGGCAAGATCTCCGGCATTGCGGATCTCCGCGATGAAACCTCCGGCCGTACCGGGCAGCGCTTGGTGATCGTGCTCAAGCGCGACGCCGTGGCCAAGGTGGTCCTGAACAACCTCTACAAGCACACGCAGCTGCAGGACAACTTCTCGGCGAACATGCTGGCAATTGTCGACGGCGTTCCGCGCACCTTGAGCCTTGATGCCTTCATCCGGCACTGGGTTGCGCACCAGATGGACGTCATTGCCCGCAGGACCCGGTACCGCTTGCGCAAGGCCGAGGAAGAAGCGCACATTCTGCGTGCACTCCTGAAGGCATTGGACATGTTGGACGAGGTCATTGCCCTCATTCGCGCTTCCAACACCACGGAAGCGGCCCGCGAAGGGCTCATGGAGCTCCTGGAGATCGACGAACTCCAGGCCCGCGCCATTTTGGACATGCAACTCCGCCGTTTGGCCGCCTTGGAACGCCAGAAGATCCAGGACCGCCACTCGGAACTCGAAGCGATGATCCAGGAGTACAACTCGATCCTGGCTTCGGAGGAGCGGCAGCGCCAGATCATCAGCGAAGAACTCGCGGAGATCGTGGCCAAGCACGGCGACGACCGCCGGACGCACATCCTGATGGGCTTCGATGGCGATATGTCCATGGAAGACCTGATCCCCGAAGAGGAAATGGTTGTCACCATTACCCGTGGCGGCTACGTGAAGCGAACCCGGAGTGACAACTACCGTTCGCAACAGCGCGGCGGCAAGGGAATCAAGGGAGCACAGTTGCGCGGTGACGATGTGGTGGAGCACTTCTTTGTGACCACCACCCACCACTGGTTGCTGTTCTTCACCAACCTTGGACGCGTGTACCGGGCAAAGGCCTACGAGCTTGCCGAAGCCGGCCGCGATGCCAAGGGCCAGCATGTTGCCAACCTGTTGGCGTTCCAGCCGGACGAGCACATCGCCCAGGTCCTTGACCTGCGTGACTACCAGCAGGCGCCTTACTTGGTGCTTGCCACCAAGAACGGTCTGGTCAAGAAGACCCGGCTGGAGGACTACGACACCAACCGTACAGCCGGCGTCATCGCCATCAACCTGCGCGATGAGGACGAGCTGGTCTCGGCCCAGTTGGTCAGCGAAACCGATGACCTGCTTCTGGTGTCCCGCAAGGGACAGTCCATCCGCTTCACGGCCACTGACGACGCTTTGCGTCCCATGGGCCGCGCCACATCCGGCGTGACGGGTATGAAGTTCCGTGAAGACGACGAGCTTCTTGCCGCGGACGTGGTCCAGGACGGCTCCTTCGTGTTCATCGTGACCGAGGGTGGTTACGCCAAGAGGACCGCCGTTGACGAATACCGCCTCCAGGGCCGCGGTGGGCTGGGCATCAAGGTAGCCAAGCTTGCTGAAGACCGTGGCGACCTGGTGGGAGCCTTGATCGTGCAGGAAGAGGATGAAGTCCTGGTGGTCATGGAGGGCGGCAAGGTTGTCCGCTCGGCCGTGACCGGTGTCCCCGCCAAGGGCCGCGACACCATGGGTGTCATCTTTGCGAAGCCGGACAAAAACGACCGCATTATTGAGGTTGCGCGCAACAGCGAACGCGGCTTGGAAGGCGAAGAGTCCGAGGACGCGCCCGACGATGACGTAACGTTGGCTGCAAACGACGGCGCCTCCGAGGCGACCGTGACGGCCGATACGGAAAACGACGCAGTCCCGGAAATTGAAACGGGCGCGGAGCTGAACGAAGACAACACCGGAGGTAACGAGTGAGTAATTCCGACTCATATCCCAAGCCGAGCACAGGTGTCCCCGGCGGACTCCGGCAGCCCTCAGGCAACACGCCCTCAGGCAACACACAGTCAGGAACGCCTGCACGTCCCCAGCAGCGCCCTGGAACCGGGTCCGCGGGATCCGGCTCCGCCGGAGCACGGCCAGCGGGCGGCACCAGCTCCGCACCGCGTCCTGCCGGTGCTCCCGGACAGCGGCCGGCGCAGGCCGGTCAGCGTCCCGCTGGAGCTCCCGGACAGCGGCCGGCACAGCCCGGCCAACGTCCAGCCGGCACCCCTGCCCAGCGTCCCGCGCAGGGCGGACCCGGCCTGGTGAAGCCGGCTCCCAAGGCTAAGGTCCGCCGCGCGCGCCTCCTTGTCAGCAAGGTGGACCCGTGGTCGGTCTTGAAGATGGCGTTCCTGTTGTCTGTTGCCCTGGGCATCGTCACCGTGGTTGCAGCAATCGTTCTGTGGACCGTGTTGGATCTCACAGGCATTTTTGATCAGGTGGACAGCCTTCTCGGCACCTTGGCAGGCTCCGAGGGCAGTGGGTTTGAACTCAAGAAGATTGCGTCGCTCGGCCAGGTGGCATCCCTCGCCACCATCATTGCGGTAGTGAACGTGGTTTTGTTGACGGCACTGTCCATGCTTTCGGCCGTGCTGTATAACATTTCCGCAACGTTGGTTGGTGGCGTCGGCGTCACCCTGACTGACGACTAGTAAAAAATCCCGGAAATACGCCGAAATTGGCGGAATTGATCCGGGGAAATGCCTCGATTTGAGATCGGGCCGGGATGTGCTGTACAGTCATATCTCGGCCCGATGAGGCATCGGGGCGTATAGCTCAGGCGGTTAGAGCGCTTCGCTGATAACGAAGAGGTCCCAGGTTCAAGTCCTGGTACGCCCACGGAACCACAAAGAGGTTCAGGTAAAACTGAACCGGAATGAGGTGCTTGTGAAGAAGTTGCTGGTAGTTGTGGCAGCTGCAATCGCAGGCGTCCTGGTCTATAAAAAGGCACAGGAATCCGAAGCCCGGAAGGATGTCTGGAGCAAGTCAACCGATACGGTGGACTAGCCGAAGAGCCCGGTGCGGATTGGTAAATACCAGTCCTGACATGGGGTATGATTGATGGGTTGCTTCTTATGGGGGCATGGCGCAATTGGTAGCGCACCTGCTTTGCAAGCAGGGGGTTCGGGGTTCGAGTCCCCGTGCCTCCACCATAAGAAAAGTCCCGGTCAGAAATGACCGGGACTTTTGCTTTTAAGAACCTTTTCGAACCTCAACGGCAATTCAGGGTTATAGGACAAAACGTGTGTAAATCTCGGGTGTGTCATGTGCGGCCTGCCCATCCTTTGCGATGCCAGAGTCCTTCGTCGGCGCTGAGTCCGGTGCTGTAGAGCTCGGGGCCGGGCTTCTGCTCACAAATCAAACACTCCAGAGATATGCAAGCACCCCAGCCACCCTAAGCTTCAAAAGCTTAGCTACCCCGGATTTCCCGCGCGATCACTGGGAAGCAAGCCCCTCCCATACACACGTTTTGTCCTATACCCGCAATTCATTTGCGCCGAATATTCTGAGGCCTGCTGACGTTTGACAGGCGGGGAACCTTCACCGCATTAGGGTGGATCCGTGACTCTTCTCATTGCTGCGCTCGGTGTCCTGGGAGTGGCCTCTTCCGGCCCGCTTATTGCCGGAACGCTCGGTGCCACTTCGGTGACTGCGCTGGCCATAGCGTTCTGGCGCAATGCGATAGGTGCCGTGGTGATGGCTGGCCCCGTCATCATTCGGGAGCCCAAAGCGTTCGGGCAGATCACGCGGCGTGAGTTTGGCTGGTCTGCTGTGGCCGCCGCGGCGTTGGCCTTCCACTTCGCTTGCTTCATCACTGCACTTCAGCTGACGTCAGTGGCTGCGGCCACTGCGTTGGTGTGCCTGCAGTCGGGGTGGATCGCGGTGTTCCAGATGTTCCGGGGTACCCGGCACAAGTGGCCGGTCCTCGTGGGGCTGGGCATCGCTTTTGGCGGCGTTGTAGCCATCACCGGGTTCGACATGGGTTCTTCCCCGGAAGCGCTCCTGGGCGACCTTCTGGCACTCGCCGGCGGCGCCCTGGCCGGCCTCTACACACTGGCCGGTGGCAAAGCGAGGCAATCCATGGGTACGGGAACGTACACCACGCTCTGCTACGGCATGTGCGCCGTGATTGTGGCCGGGATGGCGTTATTCACTGCCCAGCCGCTCTCAGGGTTCGACGCCGGCGGTTGGCTTGGCATTATTGCCATCACCGTGTGTGCGCAGCTGGTAGGGCATACGGCCTTCAATCATCTACTGGCCACCATGAGCCCGTTGTTGGTCTCCATGATCATCCTGCTGGAGATTCCGGGAGCTGCTCTTCTGGCGGCCATCTTCCTGAATGAAACCTTGCCCGCTGGTACTTATGCGGGGTTGGCGCTGATCCTTGCGGGGCTGGCCGTGGTTGTCGGCGGTCAGCGGCGCGGGCGGCCGGAAGCAGACCGACGCGAAGCCGAACTGGGCACAGACTAAGGTGCCGCCGTCGGGCGTTTACACACCGCCGCGGCGGGCGCCTTGGGTGGAGTTGGCCGTGTGGATGGCACGCAGCAACTTCGCGGGGAAGTACACGGAGAAGAACACCACCATAGGCGCCTTCAAAGCCATCTTCTTGACGTTGTGGGCCTTGTACGTCCGATCGAAACGCTGGACGTAGTAGCGGTAGTCCCTGGGTGAGTCCTCAAGCCGCCGTGCGGACATGCCGGACACCATCTGGGGAAGGTACTGCACTTTGAGATCGTGCTCGAACAGGTGCAGCGAAAGATCGATGTCCTCGTGCATCTCGTCCTTGGGGTCCAGGCACGCTTCATCACGGATGGTTTCCCATGCCGAGCGGCGGAGGGCCATGTTGGAGCCGAAGAGGAAATGATACTGATGCTTGGCCAGACGGAGCATGAGCTGACGCATCTTGTCGTCCGCCTTGAGCCCGAACCGGCGCATAGGCATGTCGTAGTAGACCACTGGACCGGTGGCAGCCGCCACGGACGGGTCCATGAAGGCCTTTTGGACTTGTTCCACCCAATCGGGTTCAAGGACTGAGTCAGCGTCGATGCGGCCCACCACATCTCCCGTGGCGTTATTCAGCCCGTGGTTGCGCGTGGGGATGAGACCCTGTGCGCCTTCCTGCCGCAGGAGGATGATGGGGCTTTCAGGGTATTCCTGCTGCATCTGCCGCACGATCCTGGCCGTGCGGTCCGTGGACAGGTTATCAACCACAATGATCTCTTCAGCGGGAACCGACTGGTAGATGGCCGCGATGAGGCACTGGCGAATGACGCTTTCCTCGTTATACGCCGGGATGACGATGGATACGCCGGGGGGTTCCGGAGCATCCTGAAGGGAACCCGCGAGGGGTCTATCGGCTGACATCACCTCAAATCTAACACCCGGGCCGGGGCATGCGATGGAGGCTTTGGTTACAAGCCGGCAAACACTGAAGGGACCCCGGCCTTTGCCGGGATCCCTTCAGATGATTGACTGTGCAAGCCCCTGTTCGAGGCTGCAGGTCAGAGGTTAGTTCTGTGCACCTTTGCCGTCGGTGTCCTTGTGCAGGCTGGCCGCAATGTTCTTGACGGCAGTCTTGGCGTCGGTTGCCACCTTCGCAGCGGTGTCCTCAGCGTTTTCCACGGCATCCTTGGTGGCCTGCTTGGCTTCGGCAGCAGCATCCTCAGGTGGAGTGCTGTTTTCCTTGATCTCGTCCACAGTGGAAGCAGCGGCCGCTGTTACGGACTCAACCGGAGTGGATGCAGGCTTCGGAGTGACGGGCGCGGGGGTCTTCCACGGGTCCTCCACCGGCTTGGAGGCCTTCCAAGCTGCAACACCAGCAGCTACGGCAGCAGCGATCACAGTGGCAATCAGCCAACCGCGCTTCTTGGGCTTTGGTTCCTTGCCCAACTTGGCGGAGACAGCCTTGGTGGCTTCATCAGCGGCCGCCTTGATCTGCTTGGTTGTGGTCTGTGCCTGTTCCTGCACGTTGTGCACAACGCCCGAGTCCACCAGCTTCTGGGCTACGGCGTCCACCTGCGCGGGGGCCTTTTCCAGAGCGTGGTGAACTGCCACAGATGCATGTCCCAACTGCTCGGACAGCTTGGGGAGGTATTCGTCCACCACTTTGTCCTTGGCCTGGCCCAGAACGGGGGTTGCCTTGTTGAGGGCTTCCTGGATCCGGGGTGTGGCGTCTTCCACTGCGTCATGGATCTTCGGCGCGAGGTGCGCCAGGCCATCCTGAAGACGGGGTGTTACTACTGCCACGCCGTCTGCGGCCTTGTGGGCAGCAGTCTTCAGCCCCTCTTGGATCTTGGGGGAAGCGGTATCAATGCCGTGCTGGATACGCGGGACAGCCCAATTCACGGCAGCCTCCACTCGGGGTGCTGCCCAGTCGCGGGCGTTCTCCACTCCGTCCGCAACGGATTGTTCGATGTCGCGGGCAATACGGTCTGATTTCTTCACAACTACCTCCCGATACACATGCTGGTTTGTTGCTAGCCTACGTCGCTTGTGGAACACCGGCTATTCATCCGTCCGAGTTGGTGCCGGATTTCACCGAGCGCGGAACCGGCTTTACAGCCGTCCTGGCGTTGACCCTGCATGGAAGAATGGGGCCATGACCATCGCAACCGCAAAAGCAACGATCCACACAAGCCTCGGCGACATCAAGGTTGACCTCTTCGGCAACCACGCCCCCAAGACGGTCGCCAACTTTGTTGGCCTGGCTACGGGCGAAAAGTCCTGGAACCACCCGGAAACCGGCGAGAACAAGACCGGCACTCCCCTTTACAACGGCACCATCTTCCACCGGATCATCAAAGACTTCATGATCCAGGCAGGCGATCCCTTGGGCCGCGGCGTGGGTGGCCCGGGCTACCAGTTCGACGACGAAATCCACCCGGAACTGACCTTCAACGCTCCGTACAAGCTTGCTATGGCCAACGCCGGCATCCAGATGGGCAAGGGCACCAACGGGTCACAGTTCTTCATCACCACCGTGAACACCGATTGGCTGTTCGGCAAGCACAGCATCTTCGGCGAGGTCACGGATGAGGAATCCCGCAAGGTTGTGGACGCTATTGAGTCTGTCCGCACCGGCATGGGCGACCGCCCGGTTGAAGACGTTGTCATCAACAGCATCGACATCGAACAGCTCTAGCCACAGGCTGAACCAGAGCTCATGAGTTACGGAATTCCGTCGGCCGAGCCGTCCGCTGATGTTCCGGTGTGCCCCAGGCACCCGGACAGGCCCTCCTATGTGCGGTGCCAGCGCTGTGGGCGCCCTGCGTGCCCCGAGTGCCAGCGGACGGCTGCCGTCGGATTCCAGTGCGTTGACTGTGTCAACGAACAAAAACGTACGACGCCGGCTTTCAAGTCGCCGTATGGCGGTGCCTTGGCCGTGGGCCGGCCTTTGGTGACGTTCATCGTCATCGGTATTTGCGTGGTGGTGTACGCCCTTCAGTGGCTGTTGCCGGACGAGGTTGTCTTCCAAAACTTCGCCTTCGCCAATATCTTTGCCGACAGCGAGCCGTGGCGCATGCTCACTGCGGCCTTCCTGCATTCGCCAGGCTTTTTGCTCCACATAGTTCTGAACATGTACACGCTGTGGATCTTTGGACAGGCCCTTGAGCCTTTGCTCGGGCGGGTCCGTTTCCTGGCCGTGTATCTCATATCGGCAATTGGTGGCTCCGTGGGCTACCTCCTGCTCACACCGAACTTCCCGGTAGTGGGAGTTGTTGGCGCATCCGGGGCCATCTTTGGCCTCTTTGGCGCCATGCTGGTGGTGCAGAGGCACAGGGGCGGCGAGACAAAACAACTCTGGGTTCTCATCGCCATCAATGGTGCGATCGGCTTCTTTGTGCCCAGCATTGCCTGGCAAGCCCACCTGGGCGGCCTGATCACGGGTGGACTCGCTGCTGCCGCGATTGCCTACGCTCCCAAGGGCAAGAACCAGGCTCTTCTCCAAACCGGAGGTCTCGTTCTGGTGGCAGGCCTGCTGGCAGTGGTCACGTGGTTCCGCGTCACCGCTGGATGATGAGTGAAATCCCTAGCCACAACGCTGCAGCGCTCCGCAGCGCCCTTGTGCCCGTGACGTTGGGCTCGTCGCCTCTCTAGCCTGCGTCCCGAGTGACCGGCTGCCGCAGGATGGTCTTGAGCTTTTCCGGCGCGGTGCGCCGGGGATCCCCAAGATAGATCTCGTGGTGCCTGCCGGTCATGGTCAATGCCTGCGACGGAATGAAAGCGTTGTGCATCTCCTCAAGCACGGGTCCTTCGTTGTCATACGGACCTACATGGAGTGTCTGCACGCTCAGCCCCTCCTCCAGCGACTCCAGACGGAGTGCTTCCAGTGCCGGTGCCTGGCCCTTTGTGGCGACGGTCTGACGCGCAGCGTCAAAGTGATCCTGGGTGATCCAGTCAGGAACCATGTTCATGAGTGTCCAGTCCCAGCGTGACTTGTCCCTGGCATGGGTGAAGGACTCCATGTCGTCGGACCACCACAGCCCTTCCAACGGCATGACGCCATAATCCTGTCCCAGTTCCGTTTTGCTGAAGAACTTCAGTTTGTAGGCGACGGGGTAGAGAGTGGTCAACGCGTCCTTATAGGCCCGCGCGGTGTTGGGGTCCCCGTGACCGTCGATCATCAGGAATGTGAGCCGGGGTACCGTCACCACAGAAAAAACGCCGCGCTTGGCACTGTACGACGGGATCTGCTTCTTGAAGTCGCTCTTCATGGCACCACGGTACGCCCTCCAGGCATAGTGGTCCGACGGAGGCACTGACCAGGTTATCCACAAGCGTTATCCACACTGTGCGTAACTTACATCCGTGTAGTTAGACCCACATCCCGCCGTTGGACCCGTCAGAGCGGTAGATATCCCCCGAAAGGCATGAATTTCTCCACAACTGTGGATAACTTTGTCCCCGTGGGGGTCGAATATGTGGACAACCGGGGGTATTGAGGCTCTTCTGTGGATAAGTCTGTTAATTCAGCCCCGAAGTGCCGTCTATCAACAGGCTTATCAACAATGTTAATAACTTACAGCCGTGTAGTTCACCGACTGTTATGGCCCATACAGCCCTGCATCGCGGCGATTCCGGAATTGAAACCCACAAGTTTTCCCCACTTGTGGATAACTTGTGGGTAGGGGGCTGTTGTTAAGTGGGTAACTTTCAATGGACCCCCGACGACGCCAGCAAGTGTGCGGGCCGTGCCGGAGTGCACTTGAAAAGTCCGCCGGAGACAGCTTTGGCAAATCCGACAATCCGAAGATGTTGAACATACGGTGAAGCTTGAGGCACTATCCACAGCGCTGTACACAGTGGGTATAAGTCACCACTGGGTATTTTCGCTCCAAAACCGGCAGCAACACGGCGATTCGGGTCCTTAATACGTTGATGTCCACAGACTTTATCCACGCCTGTGGATAACGTTCCCCACTTCTGTGGACAAGGATCGGTGGCATCTGCGGAAGAGCTGACGGTCCTTTGGCTGACCACCTACTCCAGGAGCCAAACCCCTCCTCAGATCCACACGCCCGATGTTCCACGGCGGTGGCTGTCCACCAGATGTGTGTCAATGATTCCGATTGCTTCCATCAAGGCGTACATGGTGGTGGGCCCGACGAAAGCGAAACCCTTCTTGCGGAGCGCCTTGGACAGGGCGACCGACTCCGGCGAGGTAGTGGGGATGTCGGCAAACGTACGGGGCTCCGGGGTGCTTTCAGGCTGGAAGGACCAGACGAAGTCCACCAAGCCGCCCTCATCACGGAGTGCGATGGTGGCCTTGGCATTGGTGATGGCCGCTCGGATCTTGAGACGGTTGCGTACGATCCCGGCGTCCAGCATGAGCCGTTCGACGTCGGCCTCTGTGAAGGCGGCAACGCTCTCCGGATGGAAATCCAGGAAAGCCTTCCGGAACGAGTCCCGCTTCCGCAGGATGGTGGCCCAGGACAGGCCGGCTTGGAATGCTTCAAGACTGATGCGCTCGTACATGCCCTGCTCATCCCGGACCGGCATGCCCCACTCGTGATCGTAGTAAGCCTGCATGAGTGCGTCCGAAGCGGCCCACAGGGGCCGGGCAAGACCATCTTCGCCGATAATGATGCCGTTATCCGGGCTCATGAACGCTCCTCTGCGGCCGAAACCCCAAGAGCCTCGGCAAATTTTTTGGCTTCCGGGGATATTCTGCCCTGTGCCTGTGACATTCTGGCCCCCTTCTCCGTTCAGCGGCGGGGAATCCGCGTCACGTTAGGCCAGTGACCCGCATGGTGATGTTGATCCGTCCATGTGACAGGCCGCAATCCCCCGGCGCCGTTCCAGGGAGGACCTTGGGGATGCCGTGATAGGCGAACCGGGACGGCCCACCAAAAACGAAGAGGTCTCCGGAGCGAAGTTCAACGTCCGTGTACGGCTTGGTGCGGGTCTTGGTGTTGCCGAAACGGAAGATGCACGTCTCGCCGATGCTGAGGGACACCACGGGGGCACTTGAGCGCTCATCCTTGTCCTGATGCATGCCCATTGCCGCGCCATCGCCGTAGAAGTTCACCAGTGCGGCGTCGGGCGTGTAATCAGGGGCCGAGGCGCTCAATGACTCATCAACCTCAACACTGGACGAATAAGCGGCCGCAACCGCCTTCCGTCCCAAGCGGACCATCCAGTCGGGGAAGTCCAGCACAGGCTGGCCGTTGACGTCAGTGGCTTCCCGCGAGTAACGATACGGCTGCCAGTGCCAGCCGAGGCACACGGTTCGAACGGACATTTGGCGGCCACCGGGAAGCGTGGCCGCCCGCAAGGGAACAGGTCCATGCGTCCACTCGCCGAAGCGGTTCACTATCCACTGCTGCTGCTCCAAAGTCAGCCAGCCAGGAACATGAACGGCGCCGGGGGCAATCAGGCGAGGGCCGGCGTCGTGATTCTCCGGCTGAACCAGCTCCAGCGGAAAGAGGGCGTCCTCGCTCATGCCGCTGCCTCAAGGGTGAGCAGAGCCCGTTTTGCATCACTTCCGCCAAGGTAGCCGCCGAAGCTGCCGTCGGACTTCACTACTCGGTGGCAGGGCACAATCACGGGCAATGGGTTGGTGGCACAAGCGGTGCCCACGGCACGTACCGCGTTGGGGCTGCCAGCCGCCAAGGCGACCTCCGCGTAGCTTTCCGTGCGGCCGTAAGCGATGCGGGGCAGGTGCTGCAGGACGTTCAAGCGGAACCCGCGGGACAGGCGGAAATCAAGGGTGAGATCAAACTCTCTCCTGGTGCCGGCGAAGTATTCCTCGAGCTGCCGTGCAGCATTATCCAGGCGTGCCGGGGCCTGAAGGATCCGTGGACTGACAGTGTTGGCCAGAAGCTGCAGGACATCCCCATGGTGCTCCAGTTCGAAGGCTACCCGGATGATCCCACGGTCCGTGGCGGCGAGGAGAAGCTTTCCTACCGGGGAGTCCACTATCCGGTACGCGATGTCCAAGGTGTGGATAAGTTGTGCGTCAAGGGCCAGCCGGGCATGGAGGCTGGCAAGAGCGGGTTCGAGACCATCATCGAGGGGCCCAAGGAGCGATGTGACCTCAGACTGGTCAGTGCTTGCTTCAGGTGTCATCGGAGTTCTCCTTTCGAAAGTGAATGCGCCAGCGCAGGAAGATCAGCAAGGGCGTTGCGGAGTGATTTAACGCCGTCGGCACCCGCGCGTCGGGCGGCGTCGGGCGTGCCTCCCAGCAGTACGGCGACATCCTTATAAGGGAGACCCGCAAGGTAGTGATAAGCGACGGCCTGGCGTTGCTTGGGTGAAAGGCTCATGACGGCGTCCAGCAGTTCCGCGTGGCCGTCACCGGGAATGCCAAGGCGTGAAGGCCGTTCGGGCGGAGAGTCCACCGGGAGGGCACGACGACTCCCGGCCCGCAGATGGTCGATGCACTTGTGGTGTGCAATGGTGACCAGCCACGCCTGCACGTTTGCCTCCGGCGGGAGGTCCGGATACGCCTGGAGGGCCGCCAGAAAAGTATCGGACCACGCGTCGTCGGCATCGTGTACGCCGAGGACAGCACGGCAAACCCGGAGCACCGTGGCGCCCTGCTCCTGGACCACAGCCTCGAAAGGCTTCTTTCTTGCCGCCTGCTCCGGGTCCATCAGAAAAGCTTGCCTTCCCGCACAGTGGCCGGTTCTTCCAGCTCCAACAGGAAGCGTTTGTTGTGGAGACCGCCCGCGTACCCGGTCAGCTGGCCCTTGCGACCCACTACACGGTGGCACGGGATGATGATGCTGATGGGGTTCCTTCCAACGGCTGAGCCTACGGCTTGGGCAAGATGGGGATCGCCCAGCTCTGCGGCCAGCTCGCCGTAGCTGATGGTTTCCCCGAAAGGAATGGTTTGGAGCCGAGACCAGACCTTCTCCTGGAAGGGATTCCCGAGTGCCTCGAACGGGACATCGAAATCAGTGCGATGGCCAGCCAAATACTCATCGAGTTCACCCCGGGTCACAGCAAAAACCGGGTCCTGAAGTCCTGCAGGAACTCCGAAGTAGTCCGCTGGAGGCATATGCCAGTGACCTTCGTAGAAGATGCCCGTCAAAAATTCCCCGCGGGCAGTCAGCGTCAACTGCCCCAACGGGGAATCCATGGTGGTGTGCCGGATGCTCATATCCTGTAGACGTTCACGGGCACGGAAATGTGAGGTGGGGTTTCCCTAGGAGCGCCAGCGGGTGGTCATGAGGAAGCCGACAATCGCGATGCCAAAGCCTGCCACGATGTTCCACGAGGCCCACTCGCGGACCGGGAACTGGCCCTCAGTGATGTAGAAGGTAATGATCCAGATCAGGCCGAGGATCATCAAGCCGAACATCACAGCCTTGTACCACACCGGGTTGGGCTTGTACTGCTGTGCTGCGGAAGTCTGCTGGGCCTGACGGGCAGGCCGCTTGCGGGGCTTGGACTCGGGCACGGATCCTCCTGGCTGATCGGTTAAGACCCGTTCGCGCCAGCCTTGATATCCTGCAGGAAGGAAATTTCCAGCGGTTAACGGCCACACGGCGTTCCGGGTTGGTTCTAGCTGTCAAGTCTAGCCGCAACCGGGAGTCCGCCTGTGCCGCCCGCGCCCTATGCAAGGAGACCCTGTGGCGCATCAGCAGCAGACGGCGGCTTCAGCCATGCCGTCCGCCCGCCAGGGGCAGGAACTGCGCCCGCGCAAGCGACTTCGAGCCTCTGACGTCGTCCGCAAAATCAGCCAGATCCTGGGCGAACTGCTCATTACAGCAGGGATCGTCCTCCTCCTCTTTGTTGGCTGGGAGCTGTGGTGGACCAACGTGGAAGCAGATGCCAAGCAAACTGAAGCGGTCAAGAGCTTCGCGCAGGAATTCGACGGCCCCGTCACCCCTGCGGCACCTGCCGCCCCCGTGGACTATGGTTCTCCCGTGGTGACGCCGGCTCCCGCCTACGCGGAAATGATCGGGATCATGTACATTCCCCGATTCGGCCCGGACTACACACGGCCCATCATCGAAGGCACCGGCTCGGACGTTCTGGACACGCTGGGACTGGGCCACTATGGAAGCACCAGCATGCCTGGCGCCCCGGGCAACTTCGCGGTGGCCGGCCACCGCCAAACCCACGGTGCCGTACTGGACAACATCCACACTTTGGTCCCCGGGGACAAGATCTATATCCAGACTGCGGATGGTTACTACACCTACGTCTTCCGAAACAACCAGATTGTGCTCCCGGACCGCACGGACGTCCTGATGCCCGTTCCTACCGAAGCGGGAGTCCAGCCCACCGAAAGCATCCTCACCATGACCAGTTGCAACCCGCGCTTCGGGGCACAGGAACGCATCATCGCGTACTCAATGCTGGATAGCTGGCAACCTGCCTCAGCCGGGCCGCCGTCGGAAATCGCCGCCCAAGTAGCCCGGGCACACGGAAAGGGGTAACGAATGTACGCGTGGATTTTCCGTCATCTTCCGGGACCCCTGTGGGTGCGGATCCTGACCACCCTGGTACTGGTGGGCGTAGCCCTGGTACTCATGGTCGAGTTCCTTTTCCCGTGGTTTTCCCAATTCACCACTTTGACCGACTCAACGATTGGTTCAGTGCAGCAGCCATGAGCACAACAAAAATCCTTGTAGTGGATAACTACGACAGCTTCGTCTACACCCTGGTGGGATACCTCCAGGAACTTGGCGCCGAAACGACGGTTGTACGCAACGACGACGTGACGCTTGCCGAGGCCATAGAGCTGGCAGCAAGCCGCGACGGCGTGCTGGTCTCCCCCGGCCCGGGCACGCCGGCCGAGGCCGGCGTCTGCATAGAGCTCATCAAGTGGTGTGGAGAGGCCGCCAAGCCCATGTTCGGCGTCTGCTTGGGACATCAGGCCCTGGCCGAAGCCTATGGCGGGGTGGTAACCCACGCACCGGAACTCATGCACGGCAAGACGTCGCCCGTTATGCACGAAGGCAAGAGTGTCTTTGCCGGCCTCCCGTCGCCCGTCACGGCCACGCGGTACCATTCCCTGGCCGCGGTTCGGGATTCCATCCCGGACGTTCTGGAAATTACCGCCGAAACCACCAACGGTGTGGTGATGGGCCTGCAGCACAAGACGGCACCTCTTTGTGGGGTCCAATTCCACCCGGAATCGGTGCTCACCGAAGGCGGATATCAGATGCTGGGCAACTGGCTGGAGTCCCTCGGCATGACCGGCGCAGCGGAACGCGCGTCAAAGCTGAGCCCGCTGATCAAACAGTAGGTGAGGTGCGGCTGTCGCCGCTGGCACCCTCCGCGGGCTCGCTCGTTCTTCGCTTAGACGCCCGCTTCCAGGTGCCCGCAGCGACAGCCCAAGCCCCCCCTACTTCTTGGTGGGCTTCGGCGACGGCTTCTCGGTTTCCGTGGGAGTCGGCGTCGGGGTAGGTGTGGGTGGCGGAGCCGGGGCCTTGGCCACCGTGACAGTGACCACCTTGCCCTGAGCCACCTCAGTGTTGAAGGCATCGCTCTGCGCGGTGACTGTCCCCGCCGCCACCTGCGAGTTTTCCTGTTCCACAATCGCGATCTTCAGGCCGTTGGCTGTTAGTGCGGCTTCCGCTTCAGCCACCGGCAGCGCGATCAGCTGAGGCATGAGGACCTTGCCGGTGGACACCTGCAGCTCCACTTTGGACTCCACAGCGATCGCTCCGCCGGGTGCCGGTGCCGTGGCGATCACTACGTTCGCCGGGACAGTGGGGCTATGGGTCAGGACGGTCACGATGTCGCCCGTGATGCCCAGCCTGCGCAGGGCGTCCCGGGCGTCCGGTTCAGTGCGACCCACGATGTCCGCCGGGATAGTCACCGAGCTGGGACCGCCGGAGATCTTCAGGATGACTTCAGCATCTTGTTCCACCAGGGCTCCGGCAATCGGGGATGTCCCGATGGTCATGTCCTTGGCCACGGTGTCACTGGGCTCACGAACCGATTTGGGCTTCAGTTTGGCTGAGTACAGTGCCTGGATCGCCTGCGATTCAGACATGTTGGCCACTACCGGCACGGCAATTTTCGCCGGGGGCGGCGGTTGCATGTTCATGAGGCTGTAGAGCCAGAAACCGCCACCGGCCAGGATCAGGATGGTGAAGATCACCAACGTGGCAACCCACGCACGACGGCGGGACTTCTGGCTCGCGGGCAGCTCACGTTCCGGTGGGAGGCCCAAGGGAAGAGGTTCTTCCTGGGGCGGAGCAACAGGTTCGTCTTTAAACTGCTCGGCATCGAGGAAACCCACGGCCGTGGTGCTCAAAAGCTCCGTTGCCGGGTCTTCAGGATCCACGAGGTCGTTGGGGTCCGTGGGAGCCTCGCTGGCTGCCACTGCTGGCACGGGGATGCCATTGCCTGCTGCACGCAGGGCGCGACGGAAGGCTGCCGCGTCCTGGAATCGATCCGTGCGGCTCTTCTGCAGTGCCTTAACCAAGACGGAATCCAGTGCTTCGGAGACCTCCGGGTTGTGGGAACTGGGCAGGTCCGGGGTCTCACGGACATGCTGATAGGCCACCGATACGGGGCTATCGCCGATGAACGGAGGCCTGCTGGTCAGCAGTTCGAAGAGCAAGCAACCGGCAGAGTAGAGGTCACTGCGCGCATCCACCGTTTCGCCACGTGCCTGCTCCGGCGAAAGGTACTGGGCGGTGCCCACCACTGCCTGCGTTTGGGTCATGGTGGCGGCAGAATCGGCCATGGCACGCGCGATGCCGAAGTCCATGACCTTCACATCCCCGGTGTCGGCACAGACCATCACGTTTGCCGGCTTGATGTCGCGGTGGACGATGCCTGCACGGTGGCTGTATTCGAGAGCACCCAAGACACCCAAGGTAAAGCCGACGGAGTCCTTAACGCTGAGCTCGTTGGCCTTGATCATGTCGCGCAGGGTGCGGCCCGCAACGTACTCCATCACGATGTACGGGACGCGCACGTCTTCGCCGGGGCCACCCGGAACCGAGTATTCCCCGGTATCAAAGATGGCCACGATGGACGGGTGGTTCAACGCCGCAACGGCCTGGGCCTCACGTTTGAAACGGGCCTGGAATTGGGGATCGCGTGCGAGGTCGGCGCGTAGGACCTTCACGGCTATTGTCCGCCCCAGCCGGGTGTCCGTTCCCCGGTAGACGTCCGCCATGCCGCCACGACCGATCAACTCGCCAAGTTCATAGCGGGAATTGAGGATGCGCTGAGAGGACACGGGTGTGTTCTCCTCTCGATGCGCAGGACCTGGACGTGACGTTGACATGGCGGATTACTTAGTTTCTCGGGCTGCCGGAGCCGCTGGGCGTGGGCCTGGGCGTCTCAGGCTCGGTGGGCACCAGAGCCTTGGACAGGTAGTACGTGACCGTTGAACCTGCGGCGACTTGGCTGCCTGCTGCAGGTGAGGACCGGACGAACGTTCCGGGCTGCTGGCCGATTGCACCATTGACGGGTTCTCCAGCCACCCACTGCAATCCTGCTCCTTCAATGGCTTGACGAACCCGTGCCTCGTCCACTCCTGGCGCGATGGCGGGTACTGCCACCAATTCCGGACCCTTGGAGTAGGTCACCGTGATGGTTTGGCCACGCTCAACAGGACCGGTGGGGTTCAAGCTGATGACGATTCCTGCGGGAGCCGTGGCATCGAAGACTTCCTGACCGTCCACCCCAAGACCCAAGGCGCGAAGCTCTGCGCTAACCGTCTCGAAGGGTTGGCCTTGGTACTGCTCCGGGATGACGTTGATCTTCTGGGGAACCGACTGCGTGGGCTGCGGCGCTTCGCTTGTCTCCGTAGGCCTGGGCGTCGGAGTGGCCGAGGTAGAGGTAGGGCTGGCGCTCCGGCTGGCACTGGTGGTGGTGGACTCACTGGGCGCAGGGCTCGGCGAGAAGAATCCCGACTGGGAGATCAAGAACCCAACCAAGGCAAACAGGACCAGAAGGATCAGGGCAACCAGAGGCCAAGTCCACGGGCTCCGCTTCTTGCGTTCCGGCTCAACGTCATCGAAGTTCTCTTCTTCGGTGTAGACCACATCGTCGTCATTGAGCTGCCGTTCAGCCTCAAGCGCGTTCGCCCGAGTCAGGGGGTTTTCAGAAGACGCGGCAGCGGCTCCCAGAGCAGCTCCTGCGGCGCCGGCGCCCAGCACCGGAAGTGCGGACGTCGCCGTCGTCGACTGCTCTTTGCCATAAGGCGAGGTGACGACGCCGGTGGGCGCCGTTGCGGTGTCCACCGGTGCCGTGATGGGTCCGGTAGTGGATTCGAACAACAGCATGCCGGGTACGGCGGCGTGCGCCGTGGCGATGTCACCATTGCGGATGGCCTCAGCGGCTTCAGCCAGTTTGATGGCATTGGCCGGACGGTTCTTGGGATCCTTCGCCAGCATGGACATCAGCAGGGCGCGCACAGGGGTTGGCAGCGTCTCCGGAAGGGGCGGCGGTGCGTCATTAACCTGGGCGAGGGCAATGGCGATCTGCGATTCGCCGGTGAACGGACGGTGCCCGGTAAGGCACTCATAACCAATGACGCCCAAGGAATAGATATCCGAGGACCCCGTAGCCGTCTGGCCCGTGGCCTGCTCCGGGGCCAAGTACTGGGCGGTACCCATCACCTGGCCGGTCTGCGTGAGGGGAACCTGATCTGCCAACCGGGCAATGCCGAAGTCAGTCACCTTGACGCGGTTGTCCGGCGTAATCAGCAGGTTTCCCGGCTTGATGTCGCGGTGGACCAGGCCTTGGGCGTGAGCCACGGCCAAAGCGCGTGCTGTCTGCGAAATGATGGAAAGCGTCATGTCCGGGGACAGCACCTGCTCGCGCTCAAGGATGCCGCTCAGCGGGTGTCCGGGCACAAGCTCCATCACCAGGTAGGCCGAACCGGCTTCCTCGCCGTAATCGAAGACGTTGGCGATGCCCACGTGGTTGAGGAGGGCGGTGTGACGCGCCTCAGCACGGAAGCGCTGGAGAAAACCGGGGTCACCCGTGTACTCCTCCTTGAGCACCTTGATGGCAACGATCCGGCCGAGGATCTGGTCCTTGGCCTTCCAGACCTCGCCCATGCCGCCAATCGCAATGCGACTGGTCAGCTGGAACCTGCCGCCGAGTGTGATTCCTGAAGTAGGCCTCACTTATTCAACACCGCCTCAAAAATCTTCTTTGCGTTCGGACTGGTTAGCTGGGCCCCGGTTGACACGTCAACACTCTCCATGACAATGGTGACGGCCACTTGCGGGTCGTTTGCCGGGGCGAACCCGGTAAACCAAGAATTGTTCAAACCTGAATCGCCGAGCTCGGCTGTGCCCGTCTTACCGGCCACCTTGACCCCGGGAACGGCTGCACCCTTGGCAATGCCATTGTCCACAGCACTGGTCATCCACTCAGTGATCTGGTTGGCGATGGGCTGCGTGGTGCTGGTTCGGAGCGTCTCAGGCTTGGGCTCATTGATGACGCGCAGATCTGGCGCTCGAACGGCCTCAATCAGGTTCGGCTTCATCTGCACCCCGCCGTTGGCGATGGCCGCCGTCATCATGTTGATCTGCAGCGGTGTGGCCTTGACGTCGCGCTGACCCACCGATGACTGGGCCAACTGGGCCTGATCCAGGTCCTCCGGGAAGACGCTGACGGCCTGCTGCAGCTTGAGTTGGTCACCGAAGTCCTGACCGAAGCCGAACTTCTGCGCCTGTTCGCGGATGGCGTCCTGGCCGAGGTCAAGCGCGATGCTGGCAAACGGGGTGTTACACGACTGCTCAAGGGCAAAGGCGAAGGACGCAGTTTCGCGGACGTTGCAGTTACCGCCGGCGTAGTTGGGCAAGCTGGCACTGCTTCCGGGTAAGGGAAGGCTGCTGGGATTCGGCAACTCGCTGTCCTTGTTGTACTTGCCGGAGTTCAGGGCAGCAGCAGTATCAATGAGTTTGAAGACCGAACCAGGGGACAACAGATTGCCGGTGGGGCCGCTGACGTTCTGGTTCAGGTTGATACCGGGAATCTGGTTAAGCTCTGCGTAGTTGGCTTCCGCAGTGGTTCGGTCGTGCGTGGCAATCAAGTTGGGGTTGTACGTCGGCTTGGACGCCATTGCCAGGATGGCGCCCGTCTTGGGGTTGGTCACCACAATGGAACCGCGCTGCCCCTCAGGAATCAGATCCATGGCCAACTGCTGGAGGGCAGGGTCCAAGGTCAACTCCACGGACGCTCCCTTGGGCTCCTTGCCCAAGAACATCTGGCTCATGCGATCCAGGAACAGCTGATCGGAATTCCCTGCCAGGGTTTCCCCCATGGACTGTTCCAGGCCGGTGGAACCAAAGAACTTGGAGAAGTATCCAGTGATTCCGGCATAAAGCTCGGGCTGGTTGTACTGGCGCTGGAAAGCGCAGGACTCCGTGCCGGGAACCGACTCCGCCACCGGCTTGCCGCCCACAATGATGGAACCGCGCTCATTGCAGAAGGACGCCAAAACGGCGCGCTGGTTCCAAGGGTTGGCATTGAGGTCATCAGCACCAATCACCTGGACGTAGCTGATGGCGCCGAAGATCAACGCGAACATGGCGACGGCAGCCATCCAACTACTGCGAATAGCCTGGTTCATTGTTGCTTCACCGCCTCTGTTGGTGCGCTGGGTGTCTGTCCTGTGGCCGGTTTGCGTGTGCCGGGCGTGCTGCTGCTGGCCGGTGGTTTATTGACCATGGGAGTGGTGTCCACCGGGCCGCGGGCCGTATTGGAAATCATGAGCAGCAGGCCGACGATGATCCAGTTGGCCAGAAGCGAGGAACCGCCCGCCGCGAGGAACGGCGTGGTGAGGCCGGTCAACGGGATGAGCCGGGTAACGCCGCCGATCACCACGAAGCACTGCAGGGCAATGGCGAAGGACAGGCCACATGCAAGGAGCTTGCCGAACGCATCGCGGGTGCCCAAAGCGGCGCGGAAGCCGCGGGTGAAGAGCAGCAGGTAAAGCATCACCACAGCGAAGAGGCCAATCAGGCCGAGCTCCTCACCGATAAGGGCCACAATCATGTCGCTGTTGGCGAACGGAACCAGGTCCGGCCGGCCCTGACCAAGGCCAGTACCCACCAGACCGCCGTCAGCCATGCCGAACAAGCCCTCCACGATTTGCCCGCTGCCTCCGGGAGATCTGCCGAAGACCTCCGGCGTGAAGGCATTGATCCAGCTATCGATGCGGAATGCGACGTGGGAGAAGATCTGTGCTGCAACGAAGCCGCCGCCCAGAATCAGCAGCAGGCCGATGACCACCCACGAGATCCGGCTGGTGGCCACGTAAATCATCACGATGAACAGGCCGAAGAAGAGGATGGAGGATCCCAAGTCCCGCTGGAAGACGAGCACACCAATGCTCACCAGCCAGGCGGTGATCATGGGGCCGAGGTCCTTGAACCGCGGGAACTGCATGGGGCCGATCTTCCGGCCTGCCAACAAAATGAGATCGCGGTTGGATGACAGATACCCGGCAAAGAATATGGCAAGAGTGATCTTGGCGATTTCACCGGGCTGGAACGTCATGGGGCCCACACGGATCCACACGCGGGCACCAAGGATTTCACCGGCCGAGATGCCGGGAATCAACGGGAGAAGCAGCAGGAAAGCACTGACTGCCAGGGAGATGTACGTAAAGCGGCGAAGGATCCGGTGATCCTTGAGGAACCAGATCACGGCAATGGACACCGCCATGGCAATGAGGGTCCACCGGAGCTGATTGTTGCCGGTATCGTCCCCGGGACCATCCATGCGGTGAATCAACGCCAAGCCGAGCCCATTAAGTGCAACGACAATGGGAAGTATTACCGGGTCTGCATACTTTGCGCGAAGCCTAAGGACAACATGGAAGGCGAAAGCAGCAACAGCCAAGAGGCTGGACTGGAACCAGAAATCATTGTCCAATCCGACTTCCGAGTTGATGCTCACCAACGCGCTGGCACCGATGCCCACGGCAAGTGCGAGGACAATGAGCACCAGCTCAACGTTCCGGCGGGGCTTGGGGGCTGTCTCAGTCTGCATCATTTGGCCGCCTCACAGGGAGTCGGGACGGGAGAAGGAGTAGGGCTGGCAACGGCAGCCGTGCTGGGAATGGGCACAGTGGCGGTAGGCGCCGGTGAAGGGGATGCCGAGCCTGTTGCAGAGGGTGTGGGCGTGCCCGGGCAGTTCGCGGACGCGCTGCCGGTGTTCCGAAGGTTCTCCACAATGCCTTGCGCGCTGTCGAGATCGCCCGCCGGTACCGTCTGGCGTACGCTCTGTTGGCCGTATTCCGGCAATGATTCCACCCTGATGTCGGTTACGGCTTCGAGCCGGGAAAGCTGAATAGGGCCGAGTCTCTGCGAGATGCCGTTGAAAATGGCCACCCGCTGATCGTATTCGCCCACGTAGTAGCGCGTCTGAGTCCAGGCATAGCCAAGCCACAGGCCCACCACCACACCGAGGACAACCACGGCGGCGACGGCAGGCATCAACCAGCGCACGCGACGACGCGGCGGCTCTTCGGCCTCAACACGGTCCTGCTCAGCTTTATGCGTCAGGACAGTAGCTGCCCGCCGGGCGACAGTGCGGCCGGCCACAGTAGGAATGGAGCCCGTCGCGGCAGCAGTCGCGGCAGCACCTACAAGCTCATGGGGACGGCTGGCCAGCTCTTCGCGCAGAACCTCCGCGGAGAGGTGCTCACCGAGGTGCGGGTCAGTGGTGGCGGGAGGCTCTGTGGAATCGCCCTTGGAGGTGCCCTCGGCATCTTCTTGGTTGTCGTCCGGATCGCCCGCGCTGAACGAGGAACCGGCATCTGCTTCCAGAGCTGCCCGCGTACTGGATTCGGACTTGCTGTCCTCAGCTGCCTTGGTCGCGGAAGGACCGTCGGGGGACTTGGTGGCCGTGACTGTCCCGGGCTCGTCCAGCGCGGCAAGCGCCGCAGCCGGAACGACGTCGACGGCGGCCGTGTTGACGTCGTCGTCGGTCTCCTCCGCAATCTCCAACATCACCACGGTGACGTTGTCCGGGGCGCCCGCTTCCAGCGTCAGGTCAACAAGGATCTCAGCACATTCGCGCAAGTCCTTGGTCTCACGGACCATGCGCTCCACAACGTGGCCGGCTACATAGTTGAGTCCGTCCGAGCAGAGCAGCCAGCGTTCGCCGGGCTCAACATCCAGGACGTCCAGATCCAGCTCAGGGCTGGCGTCGACGTCGCCGAGGACTCTCATCAAGACATTCTTGTGCGGATGCGTTTCAGCTTCCTCCGGGCGGAGGCGGCCTTCATCGATGAGCCGCTGCACGAACGTGTGGTCAATGCTGACCTGCTCAAACTTTTTGTTGCGCAGCCTGTATGCACGGGAATCGCCAATGTGGGCGAAGTGGAGCTTGCGGCCCTCCAAAAGCAGGGCTGTCACGGTGGTGCCCATGCCGGAAAGCTTGGGATTCTGGTGCACCAGCTCGGAAAGCAGGGAATTAGCGGTCTGGATCTCGTCCGCCAGGACGGTGTCCGCACCCTCAGGGTAGTCGTCATGATCGAGGTGGATCATGTCCAGAACCGTTGAAGCGGAAGCGACATCGCCGCCGGCGTGACCGCCCATACCGTCGGCCACCACTGCAAGATGACGGCCCACGTAGGCGGAGTCGTCATTCTTGGAGCGGATCCGTCCGACGTCGGAACGAGCGGCGTAGCGCATGATGAGCGGGCGCTCCGCAGGCTTTTCCTGGCCTTTGGGGGTCTCGGGGGAGGCCATGGACTACGGCCTCAATTCAATGACCGTCTTGCCGATTCTCACGGGGACGCCAAGCTCAACCGGCAAGGCGCGGGTGAGCTGTTGATCGGCCAGGTAGGTGCCGTTGGTGGAGCCCAGGTCCTCGATGAACCAGCGGCTGCCCTGCGGAAACAGGCGTGCGTGCCGGCCGGAAGCGTAGTCGTCCTCCAGGACAAGCGTGGCTTCCTGCGCCCGGCCGAGCAAGATGGGGCTGGCAGCGAGGGGAACCGTGGTGCCCTTGAGGGGGCCCTCAGTGACCACCAAAGTGCGGGCATGCTGGATTGCCGGCGGAGGCGAGGCCGCGAGTTCCGGATGCTTGCGGACTTCGCGGGCCGTGGGAACTCCAGTGACGGCCTTGCGGCCAATCTGGAAGTCGCGGCGCATGGTGGTCACGATGCTGAAAATCAGGACCCACAACAGAAGAAGGAAACCGAAGCGGAGCGCTGTGATTGTCAGTTCGCTGATGTCGTTCACGCGTGACCACCCGGGGTTTGGGGGAGGAGGCGGAAAATGATCTTGGTACGTCCCATCGTGATGGTTGAGCCGTCTGTGAGCTCCACGCTGCCGTTCACTTTATGTCCGTTGACGTAACTGCCGTTGGTGGAGCCAAGATCAACGGCCCACGTGCTGCCATTCTCGGTGCGGACCTCAAGGTGCTTCCGTGAAACCCCGGTGTCGTCCACAAGAATGTCCGCTTCCGAGGAGCGGCCCAGCACCACGGACCGGGCGTTGAGGGAATACCGTTGGCCACCGATGTCCAGGACAGGCTGGAGGCGGGTGGGTTGGCGTGCCGGCGCGGCCGGAACGTTGGATCGGGGAGGCTGTGGGGCAGGAGCGGCGTCATCGGATGATTTCTCTGTCCGGGAAGTGATCTCAAAATGTCCGGCACGTTCTTCGTCATTGCGACGGAACGAAATGCGGACGGCGCCTTGGAGCGTATAGCCCTGGCTCCGGACATGCTGGATAACAACGTCACAGAGTTCCTCTGCCAGCGGGGTGCCCCATTCCTGGGCCCGGGCAAAGTCCTCGTCACTGAGCAGGACATCAAAAACATTCGGAGCCAGCGTCCGTCCGGCAGCGATGGTGATGGACTTATTGTCCAACTCGCGCCTTAGCTTGCTTGCAATCTCCACTGGCTCAACACGTGCCCGCGACCCTGTGGAGAAGACGTTGCGGACGGCCTTTTCAATGCCGCGCTCGACTTTGTCCAGCAAACCCATGGTCCTTCTCCCTTCCTTGCCGCGGCACCCGTTGTGCCTGGTCCGATAGTCCGTCCATTGCTCCGTCCGCGCACACAGCGAAGTACGCGCCTGACGGCCCTTCCACTTCCCGATACTACTGGGACTGACTGGGAATGGCCTTAATCCACAACGCCTTGCGACCCGGAAAAGTTCGTTTCCGGCCCATCCTGGCGCGGGAGGCGACGGGTGAAAATTCTCCTGCATGAGCCCCGATTGGTGTTTTCCCAAGAGTGTCCGTTATGCTTGATCTCGCTGCTTTTGAAGGAAACGAAGCTGGGAGACCAGCGGAAGTCCGGAAAAAGAAGTTGCGCGCGAGTGGCGGAACGGCAGACGCGCTGGCTTCAGGTGCCAGTATCCGAAAGGGTGTGGGGGTTCAAATCCCCCCTCGCGCACGCAACTAAAAGAGCCCCGGTCTTAGGACCGGGGCTCTTTTTGTTTTTCCGCGCCCAAGTAGGTAGCAGTTGAGGTCGTTCCCAGCGCTGGGAACGACCTGAACTGCTACCTACTTGGGTGGGGCTACGGAACTAGCCGCTTCAGCGCACGTCCCAGTCGCGCAGCCGCTTCCTCCAGCTTTGACTCCGCAACGTCGCCGTACGCCAGGCGCAGGTGCCGGTCAGCGTCCGTTCCGGGCCCCGAGGGGAAGAACGAACCCCGCTGGTACTCCACCCCTTCTGCGCTGGCATCAGCGGCGAGTTGATCAGGGTCCACGGAGTCGTCTGCCAGTTTGGGCCAGAGGAACAGTCCGCCGTCCGGGAGAACAGTCTCAAAAGCTCCCGGAGCTTCCCGGTGCAGCGCGGCGACCAGCGTTTCGGCGCGGTTCCGGTACAGGGCGCGGGCCCGGTCCAGGGTTGCGTCGAAGATTGCGGGGTCGGATGTGACCAGTTCTCCGATGATGGCCTGGACCAGAGTGGAGCTGTGGGAATCCTGGCGACTCCGCAGAGCCACCAGATCACGTGCCAGGCGCTCCGGTGCCACTGTCCAACCAAGGCGCAACCCGGGCCCCAGTGTCTTGGTGAAGGTGTTGATGTGGAGGACGTGGTCAGAGTTATTGAACTCCTCCACACTTTCCTGCTCGCCGGCAAAGCGAAGCTCACGGTACGGGTTGTCCGCCAGGACCACGAATCCGTAGTGTTCCGCCAGCCGTACGAGTTCTTTCCGGGCCTCCCCGGACAGCGTGCCTTGGGATGGGTTATGGAAGTCCGGCACTGTATATAGGGCGGATGGTCGGGCGCCGCCCCTGAGCTGGTCCGAGAGATGATCGACGTCCAGGCCCTGCGGACCTACGAATACCGGCAGGGTCCTTGCATCAGAGAGCTGGAGCCCGCGGAGGAACAGTGGGAAAACCGGGTTGTCCACGGCCACCAGGTCGCCGCGTTCCACCACGGACTGGATGGCCAAGGAAAGTCCATGGAAACCGCCGTTGGTGATGAGGATCCGGTCAACAGAGACGCCTTCGCGTTCTGCGATCCACTCCCGCAGCGGCGAAATACCCTCTGTCCGTGAGTATTGGAGCGCAGGGACGCCGGGCTTGGCCAGCACACGTGCTGTGGCGGCGGCCAATTCCTCCGTGGGGAGGACGCTGGGATCCGGAATGCCACCAAGAAGCTCGATGGCATCTGCCCGACGATCACGCAGCGTCTGGTCCCCAAAGCCCTTGGGGGCGGTAAAGGCCTCGATGAGTGCGGGCCGACGGGTGGATATCAGGTTCACGGTCATGCTGTTGCCTTCGCTAGTTGTTTGCTGGTCTGTTCCTCGGTTGGCGCAGTCGCCAGCGGGATCGCCTCGAGGAGGGCCCGCGTGTAGGGGTGTTGTGGTCTGTGGAAGATCTCCTCCACAGGCCCGTCCTCCACCACTTGCCCGCGACGCAGGACGGAGACGGTGTCGGCCACCTGCCTCACCAGTGCGAGGTCGTGCGAAACGAACAGATATGTCAGGCCCAAATCGCGTTGAAGCTTGGACAGTAGCTCAAGGATTCCCGCTTGAACGCTGACGTCCAGCGCGGAAGTGGGTTCATCCAAAACCACGACGTCGGGCCTCACCACCAGCGCCCGGGCGATCGCCACCCGCTGCCGCTGGCCGCCGGACAGGTGTGCGGGCCGCCTTGAAGCCACCTCGGACGGTAGGCCCACGGCTTCCAGAGCCTCGCGAACCCGCTGGGCACGCTCTGCCTTGGTGCCTACACCAAACTGATCCAGTGGTTCGCGGACAATCCTGCCCACCCGCCACGTTGGGTCAAGGGACGTGAAGGGGTTCTGGTAGACCAGTTGGAGGTGGCGGCGGATCTCGCGGACGTCGGCCCTGGAACGGCCCGACGTCGATTGGCCGGCGACCGTAATGTCCCCACCGTCCGGCTGTTCAAGACCCAGCAGCAGCCGGACCGCGGTGGTTTTGCCGGACCCGGACTCGCCGACGAGCGCGTGCGTCCGCCCGCGTTCCACGGAGAAGGACACCCCGTCGCAGGCGAGGACGTCCTTTCCGCCGGCCGAGAAGCGCTTGGTGACACCACGGACATCGATCTGGAGCCCGGCGTCCGGTGCGCTGGACGCCGGGGTGCGGGAGCCGCCGTCGTGCGCTGGTGCTAAGGTGATGCGCTGGTTCCTGTACCGGTCCGGGTGGAGCGCCGGGACGTCGGCCTGAAGGCTCCGCGCGTATTCGGTGGCGGGCGAAGCGAACACTTCCAGGGACGGTCCGCTTTCCTGCACCGAGCCGTCCTTCAGCACCACCAGGGAATCGGCGCGCTCGGCGGCAATCGCGAGGTCGTGCGTGATGAGGAGCAGGCTGATGTCCAGCTCGCGGCGGAGCTCGGTCAGCATGTCCAGGATGAGCTTCTGGACCGTCACGTCCAAGGCGGAAGTTGGTTCGTCAGCCACGATCAGCGCCGGACGAGGCAACACCGTGAGCGCGATCAGTACGCGCTGGAGCATGCCGCCGGAGAGCTGGTGCGGGTAGGAATCGTAAACCCGGGCAGGGTCCGGGAGGCCCACTTGCTCCAGCACGTCCAGGATTTTGGCGCGGCGGACCGTTGGATCTGTTTCGCCGAGCAAGGCGGCGGCCTCGTGAGCCTGTGCGCCGATGGTTCGCACGGGGTTCAAGGCCGATGCAGGGTCTTGGGGGATGAAGCCCAGTTCCCGGCCTCGGAGGGGACGGAAATGCTTCTCGGGCAACGCCAGGACATCCTGTCCGTTGAGCGCGACACGCCCCGTGGCCGTCGCTTCTCCGTGGGGAAGCAACCGGAGGATGGCCTTGGCGATGGTGGACTTGCCCGATCCCGACTCTCCGATGAGCGCCAAGCTCTCGCCTTTGGCTACCGAAAAGGAGACGTCATGGACCACCGCGGTGGGACCGTAGGCGATGGACAAACCGTGCACTGTTAATAGGTCTGCGGACACGTTGCGGTCCTTGGTGTTCAGGGTCATGTCATTTCGCCTTTCGCAGCCAGCGGCTGATGCGGTTGACGGACAGTACGGTGACCACGATGACCAGCGCCGGCGCGTACACGAGCCATGGAGCGGTTACGTAGGTTTTGCCCGAGGCCACCAGGAGACCCCAGTCGGAGGCCGGGGGCGGATCTCCGTAGCCCAGGAAGGCCAGCGAGGCGATGATCAGGATGGACGTGCCGAACTGGAGCACAGCCAGTACCAGAACGGACCTGTAGGCGTTGGGAAGGATGTGGCCGAGCAGCGCGTGCAGCCGGTTCCCGCCTTCCAGATAGGACGCCTCCACGTACGTGGCGCTGCGGACGCGCATCACCTCCGCGCGCATCAACCGGGCAAAGACCGCGACGGCGGACACTCCGGTGGCGATTGCGGCGTTGATGGTTTGGAAGCCCAGCGAACTAACGATGACCACGGCCAGCAGGAATCCGGGGATGGCGAGAAGAACGTCAACGAATCGGCCCAGGACGGAGTCCAGCCAGCCGCCGCGGAATCCGCTGGCGAGCCCAATGATGCTGCCCACTATCAATCCGATGAGCACCGCAACCAAAGCGCTGGTGACGGAGGACGCCGTGCCGTAGACGACGCGGGCGTACTGGTCGCGCCCGAGGTAGTCCGTGCCGAACCAGTGTGCGGCACTCGGTGCCGCCAACTTGCTCGCGGTATCGCCCGTGACCGGGCTGAACGATGTGAAGAAACCCGGGAAAAGTGACCACAGGATGACCAGCAGGACCACCGCAAAGGACAGGATCACGGTGACTGGAGGCAGTCCCGCGGTGAGCTTCTTGGATGCTGTTCCAACATTGCGCAATTGGGTGTAGCCAAGCGTGGCAGTCATGCGCCCACCTTCTCCCGGAGTTTGACGCGCGGATCGAGCAACGGCGACGCGAGGTCGGCCACGAGATTGACGGCCACGAAGACCACGGCCGAGAGGGAGACCACGGCTTGAAGCACTGGTTGGTCTTCTCCCGTCACCGCTTTCTGGACGACGGTGCCGATGCCGTCACGGCCGAAGATCGTCTCGGTAATGACGGAGCCGCCCAGAAGCTCACCCACGATGAGCGCCACCATGGCCACGGAGGGCAGAGCCGACGGTTTCACCAGGTGCTTGGCGAAGAGCTTGGCCTCTGTAATACCCCGGGACCTGGCCACCAGGGCGTACTCCTGCCGGGATTCGTGGTCCAAGCTCGCAATCAAGACCTCGGCCAGCGGTGCGGAGACCGGAATGGCCAAAGTGACGGCTGCGAACAGCGTTGCCACCGGGCTGTTGGGATCTGTGGTGGTGAAGGAATGCAGCCGGAAGGCAAAGAACTCGATCAGCACCAGGCCGATCACGAAGTTGGGAACCGACAGGAAGAACGAAGGAATGGAACGGACGATAGCTGCCCACTTGCCCGGCAAATACTGGGCGCCGTACGCGATAGCCACTGCGAAAACAATGGCGATGAGGAGCGCGCTGGTGGCAAGAGTGAGCGTGGAGGGCAACGCGTCTCCCACGATCTGGGAGACCGGAAGGTTGGACTGAAGCGAGAATCCCAGCTCTCCCGTGAGGAACCGTCCCAGGGAGAGCAGCAGCTGCACGATCACGGGCTGGTCCAAGCCGTAGAACGCCACGATCCGCTGGATGTCTTCCTCGCTCAGTCCGTGCTGCGGGTCCCGGAGCGTGTTGGTGATGGCGTCACCGGGGAGGACGCTGATCACCAGGAACGTGAGGACATAGGCCAGAAGAACGACGACGACCGCCTGACCCGCGCGGGTCAACGCAAAGCGCTTGTAATCGCTGGTCACTGCGAGATCCAAGCAGTGTAGAAGTTAGCGTAGGCAAGGCCGTTGTACTGGACATCCTTGATCTTCGGGCTGATCAGGTAGAGGCGCTGGACGAGCTGGTTAAGAGGGATAAAGTAGCCCTGCTCCAGGACGTACTGCTGGAGCTCGTCGGCGACCTTCTCGCGGGATGCCCGGTCCGAAGCCGTGGCGATCGCAGTGGAGAGGTCATTGAGCTTCTGATCGCTGGTTCCAAGTCCGAACCAGTCCTCGCCCTTGTTCTGGCTGGTCAAGACTCCGGCCACCGTACCGACGTCGACGAAGCTGCGTGAAGTCTGGAAAAGAGGCGGCTTGCTGGCCTGCACAGCCGCGTAGCCGGCAACGTCCACAACCTTGAGGTTGACCTTGATACCCACTTTCTTGAGCTGCTGGGCGATGAGCTCGTCCTCGGCCTTGGTGGACGGTACATAGGGGTTCGGCGTCAGGGTGAATTCGAGGGTCTTGCCGTCCTTGGTGCGGTAGCCATCCGATCCGGAAGCCCAGCCGGCGTCGTCCAGGAGCTTGTTGGCTTTGTCGGCGTCGAACGTGAAGGAGTCGCTGAACTCGCCTGCTTCCGGGACGTTGCCCTGGATGAACGTGGTGGCTGCATTCCAATCGCTGGTGTAGACGGTCTTGAGGATCTCTTCGCGGTCAATGCCGTGCTGGATAGCCCTGCGGACGGCGGGATCGTTGGTGGGGAAGGCCTGCGTGTTTACCTGGAATCCGTCCACAAACCCCAGGTAGCGCGGCGTACCCACCGTGAAGCCCTGTGCTTTGAGCGACTCGATTTCCTGCGGCTCAACGTTGAAAGCAACATCGGCCTGGCCGGAAACCACCGTGGAGGTCCGGACTGATGTGTCCTTAATGACCTTGTACGTGATGGTGTCCAGGCGTGCCGGACCGGTGTGGCCGAGCGCTGCCGGACCCCAGTTGTAGTCCTTCCGCTTCTCCAGGACGTAGCTGTCACCCTGCTTCCAGGACTTGACCACAAACGGGCCGCTGCCGATCTCCTGGCTGAGGTCCGCCTGGGCTTCAACCGGCAGAGCCAAGGTCTTCGGGGAGAGCAGGATGCAGCCGTGGTACGCCAGCGTGGCGATGAAGCCCAGTGCGGGAGAGGAGAAGGACACCTTCACCGTTTCCGCATCCGAGGCCTCTGCCGACACGAAGTTACTGGACGGGAAGAGGCCCACCTTGCTGACACCACGCGAGGAATCGCCCTTGGCCCAGGCAGTCAGGTTGGCGACCACGGCCGCTGCATCCAGTGGTGTCCCGTCTGAGAAGGTCACGCCCTTTTTCAGGTAGATCACGAAGTCCTTGGCGCCGTTGAGTTCTTCCCAGCTCTCAGCAACCCACGGGCTCAACTCGCCCTTTTCATTGACGTACACCAGCTTGTCCGTGATCTGGCCCCAGAGGTTGCCCTCATAGCTGGAGATGGACGTCTTGCTGGAGACCCAGCCGGTGTCGTAGCCCTGGATGAGGAAGGTGATGTTGCCGCCGTCCACGGGAGTTGTGGAACCTGCACCGGTGCTGCCCGTGGTGCCGCCGCACGCGGTGACAAGGGCCGAGGTGGATAGTGCGCCGAGGCCTGCAAGGAAGGCCCGCCTGCGGAATTCGGGGGTGTTAAAGGTATTCATTGGGTGTGCTCCTGATGCGTTGGGGGATTGCGTTGGGGGTGCTGCGGGCAGGCGCTTAGATGGCTTTGCCGGGATTGAGTGTCAGTTGGGGGTCGATTGCCGCCTTGATGGCATGCTGCACCTCGCGGCTGCGCTCCGAGAGTTCCAGAGCCGCCCATTCGCGCTTGATGGTGCCCACACCGTGCTCGCCGGTCACAGTTCCGCCGAGCGAAAGTGCCACCTTCACCAGTTCAGTGGCAGCTTCCAGGAGGGAGGCAGGCGGGTTCGCGCCGTCGTCGGGCGTTTTGTCTTTGGTGATGAGCGGGTGAAGGTTCCCGTCGCCGGCGTGCGATACCGCCGAGATGTCCACGCCGAAGCGAGCTTCCAAGGCCGGGAAAGCGGCGTAAACCTTGGGCAGCTGGGACTTGGGAACGGCGATGTCCTCGCCGATGTACCACTTGTCCTGCGGGAGGCCGCGGCCGCTGCGGCGCAGTTCCCACAGCCGCACGCCGTCGTCGTCGGACTCCACGGTGACGCGGCCGCCAACCGCACTGAGCGCGGTGGCGAGGTCCGCCGCTTGGTCGCCGATGCCGTAACCATCGATCTCGATGAGAATCAGCGCGGCACCCCGTTCTCGCAGGCTGGTCCCCGAGTGGGCGTCGATGTTGGTCAGGCTGGGGGTGTCGAAGAATTCGATCGCGGCCGGGCGCACGGGCGACAAGGTGATGGCTGCCAGCCCGTCCGTGCCCTCAGCGGTGCTGTTGAAGAACGCGCTGACCGTCTTGCGGGCCACGGGGATGGGGCGGAGACGGAGCGTTGCCTTGGTGACGATGCCCAGGATGCCTTCTGAACCCACAAACAACGAGGTCAGATCCAGTCCCGTGACGCCCTTGATGGCGCGGTGACCAACACTGATGAGGCTGCCGTCCGGGAGAACGACGTCCAGAGACAGGATGGACTCCCGGGTCACCCCATACTTGGCGCAGCGGAGCCCGCCCGCATTGGTCGCGATATTTCCACCAATTGATGAAATGTCGTAGCTTGCAGGGTCGGGCGCATAGAAAAGTCCAAATGGTTCAAGGTGCTTATTCAAATCGGCATTGATGACACCTGGCTCTACAACCGCCACCTCATCCAGGGGCGACACCTCGATGATGGCAGTCAGCTTCTCAGTGGAGATGACCACTTGGTCTTGGCGTGCTGTGGCGCCGCCAGACAAACCCGTTCCGGCCCCGCGTGGGACCACGGTAAGGCCGAGTTCCGCGGCGATTCTTACCGCCGTCTGAACTTCCGCGGCTGAGGTGGGAAGCACGACGGCGGGGCCCGGGTTTCCGCTTGCGGCTGCGGTTTTGGCCGTGGCTGCAGCGGGTGGTCCCGGTGCCGGGTTCAAGAACCTCGATGCCATCAACCTGACGCCGGAGTTCCTGGACGTATGTCTGGATTGAGGTGTGGTCTTCGGTGAGTTGCTGTGTTGTCATGCCGGCGTCTCTCTGTCCGGGTGCATGACAAGGCATTCCTGCGTGAAGCACCCAAAGGCTTTTGATGGATTTCCCGGTCATAAAATGACGGGTTCTTCAAAAGTTAGCGGGACTCGGAATTTACTCGCCAGTTTCTTGAAATGTCGATCAATAGTTCTCAATGGGGCGTCGCGGGGATTCCCATTTCGTTAAATGGGGTCGCTGAAAGACGAATTATGTCCCAGTAAAAAGCGCCGCGACGTCACATGTCGCTACCCGCTCGGCCGGCCAACTCAGTAGCAGTTCAGGTCGTTCCCAGCGCTGAGAACGACCTGAACTGCTACCTACTTGGGTGGGGCGCGCGCGAGGTCAGCTACGTGCGGAACCGGTGAACCGGCGTCGTGAGTTGCTCAGGTGCAGGCGCATCGCTGCCGCGGCAGCCGCTTGGTCGCCGTCGGCGATTGCGTCGTATATAGAGGAATGCTCGTGGACCACTTGTTCGAAACGTTCGCGGGAGTCCTGCTCATCATCGGCGACGAGGCGCGGGCGGGGCATGGTGATCATGGTTTGGCCCAGGGCGGAAATGCAGTCCGTATAAAAGGGGTTGCCAGTTGCGGCGGCTATGGCCCGGTGGAATTCGAAATCGGCCTTCATGGAGTGTGCCGGGTGCCCTGAGCTTGCTTTGAATTGCTCTAGGGCACCCTGCGCGGCTTTGAGCTGGCGTTCTGTATGGTTCCGCGCAGCCAGCGCTGCAGCTTCGGTCTCGACGCCGATGCGGAAGTCGAGCATCTGCAGACGGTCTTCCATGCTGGAAACAGCCCGCGATCCGGGCGCGGGTGACGGGCCCTCCGCGGGCGGAGTCAGCGCGAAGCTGCCCCGCCCGCGTTCGGTTTCCACCAGTCCCTCGGCCTGCAAGTGCGTCAGGGCAGACCGGACCACGGTCCGACTCACGCCGAACTCGCTGATGAGGGTGTTTTCGCTGGGGAGCTTCTCACCTGGCTGGATGACGCCGTCGACGATGCGGTTGCGAAGGTCGGCGGCGAGATCCGCGGTCAGGTTTCGGCTCATGGGTTCAAGATTACGCGCCGAACTCTACCGATTCGGTGGTCCACGCGCGGGCCTGCTCACTGAGGGTGACGCCCAGTCCGGGGCGGTCCGGAACGATCATGCGGCCGTTCTTGGTCTCCAGGCGCTCCTCGAACAGCGGGTCCAGCCAGTCGAAGTGCTCCACCCACGGCTCGCGCGGGTACGCGGCGGCCAGGTGGAGGTGGATTTCCATGGCGAAGTGGGGTGCCAGGCCGAGCCCGCGTTCATCCGCCAACGCTGCGAGCCTCAGGAATTGGGTGATGCCGCCAACGCGGGGGGCATCGGGCTGGATGATGTCGCAGCTATTGGCGTTGATGAGGCCCTTGTGTTCTGCGACGGACGCGAGCATTTCACCGGTGGCGATGGGGGTGTCCAGAACCTGGGCCAGGTGCGCGTGGCCTTCGAAGTCGTAGGCATCCAGCGGTTCTTCGATCCAGATGAGGTTGAATTCCTCCAGCTGGCGGCCCATCCGAAGCGCGGTGGCCCGGTCCCACTGCTGGTTGGCATCCACCATGAGCGGGACGTCCCAGCCGATGTGCTCGCGGACTCCGGCCACACGGCGCAAGTCCTCCTTGGAGTCGGGCAGGCCAACCTTGATCTTGATGCCGCCGATACCCTCATCAATGGAGCGCGTGGCGCGCTCTTTGACCTCATCCAGGCTGGCGTTGAGGAAGCCGCCGGAGGTGTTGTAGGTCTGGACCGAGTCCCGGTAGGAGCCCAGCAACTTGGCCAAGGGGAGTGCGGCGCGCTTGGCTTTGAGGTCGTAGAGCGCGATGTCGATGGCTGCCAGGGCCTGCGTGGCCACGCCCGAACGGCCCACAGAGGCGCCAGCCCAGAGGAGTTTGGTGTAGATCTTGCCGATGTCGTTGGGATCCTCGCCGATGATGCCCTCTGCGACTTCCTTGGCGTGGGCGTACTGTGCGGGGCCGCCGGCGCGCTTGGAGTAGCTGAAGCCGATGCCGCTGTGGCCTTGCTCTGTGGTGATCTCGGCGAACAGGAACACCACTTCGGTCATGGGCTTCTGCCTGCCGGTGAAGACTTTGGCATCACTGATGGGTACGGTGAGGGGCAAACGTGCCGTGGACAGCTTGACGTGGCGAATCAGATCTACGGTGCTCATGGTTCTCCTAGTGGGTGCGGCATCCTTGCCTACCACTTAGGATACAAGTTTTGAACTTGTACTACAAGAGTTGGCGGTCATTATGGCGACTGCCGAGGCCTCGCATACCCACCTGTTTCCGGGGGCCGTTCGAACGTCACCGATCGCGGAAACCGTAGAGGGTGCCGGGATTGAGAAATTGCCGGCCCCACAGGAGGCGCTTGTCGGCGTTAGTAAGCATTCCAAAATCCGCGGCCTCCGCCCAGTGCTCACGTATAGCGTCTTCGATCCGGGCAACGATGTTGTTGGCTTCGCTTTTGGTCAGGTCATAGAGACTACGTGCGGCGATGAGGTCGGATAAGTTGTTCCGCTTTGTCCCGTTCCTGTCATATGCGATGGCCTGCGAAGCCGTCTCCCCGCTACGCTGCATGGGCGAAAGGTCATAGGCGGGGCTGAGCATCGCTATAGATCCGTCCCAGAGTGCGGCGTGGTTCCGAAGGTGGTCGTCGGAGTTGGAGATTGACATGCTGAACGCGATGCGTGCGAAGAGTTCGGAGGCCGTACCCTCGGGTGCGCCGTTGTTGCGAAGGGTGTCCAGAAACTCGACATAGCTGCCGCTGCGCGCCTGCAGCTCGTCTAGGCCGGTCAGGGTCAGAGCGCTCATCGCAAGAATACGCCCGCCGTCGTTCGTTCGGTCGAATCGCTCAACCAGTAAGACACTCCGACCGAGGACGCTCTCGACTCGAGTTCGAGCGACGTTGAGCCCCGCCTTCTCGGCGAGAAACATGCTCGCTGCCTCTGCCCCGACCACAGGGAAGTGGTCATTGGACGCGGTGAACTTCGCGATGTATTCGCGACCAGAGTCGCGGATGACGGACTTCGGGCGCGCCCCGCCCATCGCCGTACCGCTCAGGAGAGCTCGCTCGAGTTCGAACGGCAGATCGCCTCCCGCTTCAACGATGTCTGCGGCGTTCAGGAGAGTTTCCAGCGGGGCGGGTGCCGTAGCACGCGGGACGTAGTCGGTGACCGACATCTGGAAATCGATAGCGCCGAAGCGGTTGGAGCCGGAGTTTATGAGATAGGTGCGTTCATCAAGGTCACCCGTGTCGGCGTCGTTACCTCGATCACCGGTGACTTGGTACTGAACGACCCGCCGCCCCCATGCATCTGGCGAAGCGTCGCGCAAAGCGCCAGGTAGCCCCATTGACCCAGTGGGCCCGAACGTTTGCTCGGATAGCGGGAGGGTTGGAGCCAGGGAGATGGCGTTGGGGCGCTCCAGGTACCGCCGACCGTAGTCGAAGGAGAACTGGCCGGGCGCACCCTCCCGAAGGCGGCCGGCGGGCACCGGTGCGGTCGCTTCGGGTAGCCACACCCATACATAGATGTCAGAAGTCGAGGCCATCGTCATTGTCCTTTCGCTTCTTGTCGACACGTTTGGGAAGCAGTGCTAGTCGTTCCTCGCCTCGTCGGCGGAGGGCGATAAGTTCACTGGGGTCCTCGACTCCGAATAGGGGGACGCCAACGATCGACGCAACGTTGAACACGTTACCGATACTGCTCGCGGCGCTTCCGCGCTCGATGGCCGCCAAGGTTTTTCGCGTAATGCCGGCTGTGCCGGCGAGGTGATCGGCGGTCATCCCTCGCGCGGCGCGCGCCATCCGAATTTGCTGCCCGAGCACGACAAGCGCATCCTCGGCGGCACCGGTTAGACCTAGCTCTCGACGTCCCATGGGTAATAGTTTACTCCTAATAACTATTTATGTATAAACTATTACCCATGTGCCAGTGACGGGCGTTCCGGTTCCAACGAAGTGGGACACCCCGTGTCCTTCGAGTGGCGAGGATATTTGGAGCCTCTGCAACACACTTGGGTATGTGGCGGACAGGTACAGGGTATGAGCTACCTTTCGAGAGCACCTGACCGGGAAGAGGCCTTTCGGGCATTGTTCGAATCCGCCTATCCCGACCTTCTTAGGTTCGTTCAACGTCGCACTGACTTGCCGAATGCCGAGGACGTCGTCGCGGAGGCGTTCCTCGTAGCTTGGCGACGGTTTTCGGAAGTGCCGGAACTCGAAACTGACGCCCGAGCCTGGGTTTTTGGCATTACACGAAACCTCATGCTGAATGCCCGCCGCGGTGAACACAGACGTCAGGCGGTCGGCGTTCGCCTGGCCGAGACGATGGTGACATATGGCGGCGACGGTTCTCACGCCGATCTGGTCAGCAGCCGCATCGACCTAGGCCGGGCTTGGGCGCTCCTCTCAGAAGTCCACCAGGAAACTCTGGGACTCGCGATCTTTGAGAATCTTCCCGCGCCTCAGGCAGCACAGGTTGTGGGTATTTCCCCCGTCGCGTTTCGGCTGCGCCTCACAAGAGCGAGGCGGGCTCTCCGAATACTGCTCCACCACGTCCCCGCGAATGAGTCTGCCGCGCCAGCGACATCTTCCGAGAAGGCCTCGACACCATGAAAAACAGCCAGAATATCGACACACTTTTGCGGTCCATGGACGCTGCCGATCAGGGTGCGGATCCCGACCGGCACCGTGTACAGGCAGACCTGGAAAAGATCCTCAGATCCCACCCAATTGCTGAGGTGCTCGTGGAAAAGAAGACGCCGACGTCGCGTCCGGGCCGAAGGCGTCGAACGCTCGCTTTGGGTGCCCTCGCCTTGGCTGCAACCCTGGGTCTCCTCGTTGGGCCGGTCCTCTCAGGAGGCGACCCGGCCTTCGCCACGTGGACCGCCGAGCCGGGCGCGCTGACAGGTTCGGAGCGCGACAACGCTGTGTCCGGCTGCGTCCGGTCCAGCAAAGGTGTTGGTGATGGCATGTTCGCCAGTGATGTGGCTGCAGCGGAAGTAGCCATTGCTGAGAAGCGCGGTGCGTGGACCACCGTCGTCCTTGCCGGAGCGGATGGATTTGAAGCCACGTGCACCACGGATTCAACAGCGCCTTGGTTCAAAAGAGGATCCTTCGGTTCAGTCGGCAAGCCCGGCAATGGGCGGAAGCCCGGAGCCCGGGAGATGAGGACCACCCAGCTGGGTACCGGCGTCATCGCAGACAATCCGCTCTCCATGGCATCGGGTCAGGTTGGCCCCGAAGTCGTCGCGATGACCTACACCAGTGTGGCCGGCGAAAAGATCACGGCCACGGTCTCGAAAGGACAGTTCGCCTTTTGGCTTCCGGGAGGGGAACTGACAAACTCCTCAGACGAGGCCGTGCCTGTTGAAGTGACCTACACCGACGACACGACAGAAATTCGCTATCTCAGCCTCTGATGGAGCTACAAGCAGCGAAACTATCCCCGCAGCGCTCCGAATCCCGTAATCAGCGCCTCAAGTCCCAGCCTGAACGCAACGTCCGTCGGCCGCTTATGCCGTTCCAGAGCCAGCCGCTCCACAGCAGCCGTGAAGTTGGGGACCTGCTCGGCGAGGCTGCCGGCGTCGAAGATGTCCTCAGGCGCGGTGACGTCGTAAGCGGCGCCGAACACAAACGCTTCCAGGGCCACGATCGCAGAAATGATGCGGTCCTCCGGGAATCCGGCATCGCGAAAGCCAGCGGTCACGGATTCGTACATGGCGAGTGTCTTGGGGGCGTTGGCCACCGGCAGCACGGCAATGATGGGTATCAGGGGGGTGTGCTCGGAGAAGACATCCCGGTAGGACCACGCCCAGCGTCGGACAGCTTCGTCCCATGGCTCGGTGCCGAATGCGGAAACGTCCACCATCGCGGCCAGGTGGTCCATGAGCAGAATGAGCACGTCATCTTTCGAGGCGACGTGGTTGTACAGGGCGGAAGGCGCCACGCCCAAGGAGCGGGCCAGGGCGGCCATGGTGAGTCCCTCATAACCCTTGCTGCTGATCAACTCAAGCGCCGCCGTCGTGATGCCGTCCTGGTCCAGGATCGCCGCAGTCGGCCGGCCGGCGCGGCGGCGTGCGGGGACCGCGGAAGGAGCGGGCGTTGGTGCGGGCATCGGAGGCCTTTCTGCTGCCTGTGTCCCCAGCATTATTCCATCGGGCCTTCACAGCCGCCGACTCCGACGCTACTATGGTTATAAATGAACGCCATTCATTTACTGGTCAGCCATCGAGGACGGCCACGGAGAGGACATCATGCAGAATCTTGATCGCGACGTTGTGATCGTCGGTGCCGGGCCGTCAGGGCTGACGGCGGCACGCGAACTGAAGAAGGCCGGACTCAGCGTTGCCGTGCTCGAAGCACGCGACCGCGTGGGTGGCCGCACCTGGACCGACACCATCGACGGCGCCATGCTGGAGATCGGCGGCCAGTGGGTTTCCCCGGACCAGACGGTCCTCATGGAGCTGCTGGACGAGCTCGGGCTGAAAATGTACTCGCGCTACCGCGACGGCGAGTCCGTCTACATCGGTGCCGACGGCACCCGCACCCAGTACACCGGTGACACGTTCCCGGTGAACGAAACCACCAAGGCCGAGATGGACAAGCTCGTAGCCATCCTGGACGGCCTTGCTGCCGAAATTGGCCCCACCGAGCCTTGGGCCCACCCCAAAGCACGCGAGCTGGACACCATCTCCTTCCACCACTGGCTCCGCCAGAACTCCAGCGACGAGGAAGCCTGCAACAACATCGGCCTCTTCATCGCCGGTGGCATGCTGACCAAGCCCGCCCACGCGTTCTCCGCACTGCAGGCAGTCCTCATGGCCGCCTCGGCAGGTTCCTTCAGCCACCTCACGGATGAGGACTTCATCCTGGACAAGCGGGTCATCGGCGGTATGCAGCAGGTTTCGCTGCTGCAGGCAGCAGAGCTGGGTGACGACGTCGTACTTAACAGCCCGGTCCGCACCATCAAGTGGGACGAGGGCAACGTGACTGTCGTGTCCGAGCAGGCAACGGTCAACGCCCGCTTCGTGATCATGGCCGTGCCGCCCAACCTGTACTCCCGCGTCTCGTTCGAGCCCCCGCTCCCGCGCCGCCAGCACCAGATGCACCAGCACCAGTCGCTGGGCCTGGTCATCAAGGTGCACGCCGTGTACGACACCCCGTTCTGGCGCGAAGAAGGACTCTCCGGCACGGGCTTCAGCGCCGGTGCACTGGTCCAGGAGGTCTACGACAACACCAACCACGGCGACACCCGCGGCACCTTGGTGGGCTTCGTGTCCGACGAAAAGGCTGACGCCGTGTTCGAACTCAGCGCCGAAGACCGCAAGAAGGCCATCCTCGAGTCCATCGCCAGCTTCCTGGGCGATAAGGCACTCACGCCCGAGGTCTACTACGAGTCCGACTGGGGCTCCGAAGAATGGACCCGCGGCGCGTACGCCTCCAGCTACGACCTCGGCGGCCTGCACCGCTACGGCAAGGACCAGCACGCCAACGTGGGCCCGATCTACTGGTCCTCGTCCGACCTCGCAGCCGAAGGCTACCAGCACGTGGATGGCGCGGTCCGCATGGGCCAGGCAACCGCCGCCCGCATTGTTGAAGCCAACAAGCTGGCCACGGTAGCCGTCTAACCGCTGTCACAACCAAACCGGCAGGCCCGGGGAGCGCCATTCCCCGGCCTGCCGGCTCCACTGTTTAAGCACTGAAAGGACCACCATGCGCTACGTAGTGGGGTACACCGCCAACGCGAGGGGGCACGACGCCGTTCACCTCGCCGTCGCGCTGGCCCGGAACCACGATGTCAGCCTGGACCTGGTCCTGGTGATCCCGGAGGATTCCCCCTTCAACGCCGTCTATCCGCCGGAGGCCGGCTACAACGACATCCTTAACCAGCAAGCCCAGCGTTGGTTGGATGAAGGCCTCGACCTGGTTCCGGAGGACGTCCCCGCCCGCGCGCACATCCGCCGCGGCGACTCAGAGGCTCAAACCCTGATCGATGCCGCCGTGGAATTCGACGCCGCGGCACTGGTCATCGGGGCCACCAACAGCGGTCTGTTCAAGCGGTTCACCATCGGGTCCGTGGCGAGTTCACTGCTCCACTCCTCGCCCGTTCCGGTCGCTTTGGCGCCGCACGGCTACCACCGGATGGAGCCGATCACGCGATTGAGCTGCGGATTCGGGACGCGCCCGGGCGCTGATGAACTCCTCGACGTCGCTGTTGAGTCCGCGCGGGATCGAGGCCTTCCGCTGCGGCTCGTCTCCCTGTTGGCGCTCGACGGCGGTGACTCGCCTCAGCTGCTCGACGCGGCCTGGATGCATGCCGCTGACCGGATTGCCGCCGTCGACGGTTCCCCGGCAGGTTCGCAGCTGCCCGAGCCGGAGATCGTGGTCGCCCAAGGCCGCACCATCGAGGAAGCCGTTGACCGACTCGACTGGGAAGACGGCGAAATCCTGCTGATCGGCTCCAGCCGCCTGGCCCAGCACCGGGCCACTTTCCTGGGCAGCACCGCTAACCGGATCCTGCGCGCCCTCCCCGTTCCCATGATCGTGGTCCCCCGCGATTACACGCGCCACAGCGCCTAGCAACCGCCTGAAAGGCAAAACCCATGTCAACTGCACCAAAGACGGTCCAGTCGAAAGAGACGTCCCTGAGTGAAAAGGGACTGAAAGCCGGATCGGTGGGCCTGATCGGCGCCGTCGTGATCGGCGTTTCCTGCATCGCTCCCGCCTACACGCTCACCGCGGCCCTGGGCCCCACCGTGTCCGAGGTGGGCGTGCACCTCCCCGCCATCTTCCTGGTGGGCTTCATTCCCATGCTGCTGGTTGCGCTCGGCTACCGCGAACTGAACAACGCAATGCCCGACGCCGGAACCTCCTTCACGTGGGCCACTCGCGCCTTCGGTCCGTGGATCGGTTGGATGGGTGGCTGGGGGCTGATCGCGGCCACCATCATTGTGCTATCCAACCTTGCCGCGGTGGCCGTGGACTTCTTCTACCTTATGCTGGCGCAGATTTTCAGTAACCCGGCCCTGGGGGAGCTCAGCAAGATCCTGCCCTTGAACATCGCCACCACGCTGGTGTTCATCGCGTTGGCGTGCTGGATTTCCTACCGCGGCATGGAGACCACCAAGGGCGTGCAGTACGTGCTGGTGGCCTTCCAGTTGCTGGTGTTGGGCTGGTTCGCGGTCTCCGCATTCGCGCATGTTGCCAATGGCACGGCCTTCGACGCCACCGCCATTTCGCCCGACTGGTTCAACCCTTTCGCCGTGGATTCCTTCTCCTCGTTTGCTGCCGGCGTATCGCTCTCAATCTTCATTTACTGGGGCTGGGACGTCACGCTGACCATGAACGAGGAAACCAAGAACCCGGAGAAGACCCCGGGCCGTGCCGCCACCATCACCGTGCTGGTCATCGTGATCATCTACATGACCGTTGCCCTGGCTACCTTGTCCTTCGCGGGCGTTGGTGAGACCGGTTTGGGTGCCGGTAACCCCGAGAACCAGTCCAGTATCTTCGCAGTCCTTGCCGGCCCGGTGATGGGTCCGTTCGCGATCCTCATGTCACTGGCCATCCTGAGCAGCTCCGCGGCGTCCCTGCAGTCCACGTTCGTTTCACCGGCCCGCACCATGCTGGCCATGGGCCACTACCGCGCCATCTCGCCCAAGTTCGGCAAGATCAGCCCCACCTACAAGTCGCCCAGCTTCGCGACCATCGCCGCTGCGATCGCGGCTGCTGGCTTTTACGTGATTACCCGGACGGTGTCCGAGAACGCGCTGTGGGACACCATCACCGCGTTGGGCATGATGATCTGCTTCTATTACGGAATCACTGCCCTGGCTTGCGTCTGGTTCTTCCGGGCATCGGCGTTCAGCAGTGTCCGGGCGTTCTTCTTCAAGTTCCTCGCCCCGTTGCTGGGTGGCGTGATCCTGTTGGTGATGTTCGTCAAGACGGCCATGGACTCCATGGATCCTGAATACGGCTCGGGCTCATCCGTGGGCGGTGTGGGCCTGGTGTTCGTGCTGGGCATGGGCGTGATCTTGCTCGGTGTGGTGGTGATGCTGTTGATGTACCGCCTGCGTCCCGAGTTCTTCAGGGGCAAGGTTCTGTAGATTCATCTCGGCGCGGGGGCGGGGACTCCCGCCGCCTGCTCGGCCGCGGCGAGGGCTTCGGCAAGACGCTCGACGGCGGCACGGTAGTCGGTCCCGGCTGTCACCTTGCAATACTCGGCCTCCCGCATGGCCCGCGTTAGCGCCGCCGTCTCAGCAGTCCTGACGTCCGTCATGGCCGGAAAATCGATGGTCCGCGCAGGATCGAGCTCGTACTGGCGCCACTGCTCCAGAATGCTGGTGTGGCGTGCGGCGTCATCCGGGAAACCAGCACGACGGCGGGGCTCAGCTGCGTGGATCCGTTCCACTTTGCGGATGGTCACCAAGGTGCCTGCTGCCGTGGCCATGCCAACGAAAACCATGATGAGCCCGGCCGGAGACCATTGCACGGCAGGGACGAGGATGGCGGGTGCAATGACCACGAGACCCCCAAAAACGTCCCAGAAGAGGCCGTCAGGCTCCGGGCCGCGGCCGTGGGTGAGTTTCTTGTGCAGGACATAGGTAGTTGCTGCGGTTGCGAGAACCAGAGCTACACCCCACAGGAGCATCATGGCGGGCATCGGACCACCTCCAGGCGAATTCGCTGCTTTGAACCCAGTATGCGCCAGTGACTGCGTGGGCGACACCTTCCGCGGGACAATTCACCACCGCACGCGCCGGTGAATTGTCCGGATGAGGGTGAATGCTGCCCGGGACTCTGTCCGACCCTGGGCGTAGCCTAGGCACCATGAGACTGAAAATGTGCAGCATCCACGTCAAGGACCCCGCAGCAGCCCATGTTTTCTACACTGAGACGCTGGGCTTCGAGACCTTGATGGCCATGCCCGAGTACAACTTGTTCATCATCAAGGATCCCGGCGCGGAGAACAGCACGTCGCCAGGGCTTCTGCTGGAGCCCAGCGACAACCCCATCGCGTCCAACTACATGAATGCCCTGCATGAGTCCGGCCTGGCTGCCATTACCTTCGGGGTGCCCGATGTCCAGGCCGAGTATGAGCGTCTGCTCGCCGCCGGTGTGAAGTTCCAGGGCGAACCCTCCGAGGATCCCTCAGGGGTCAGCGCAGTGTTCGACGACGGCTGCGGCAACTTCATCCAACTGCACCAGGACTGAGCTCCGAACAACTGAGCCTTAAACAGTTGTGGCCGGGATCCGTTGATTCCGGCCACAGCACGTAAAACCTACGCGTGATCGCGCTTGGAGGTCTTCGGAGCGTCGCGCTTTGCGGCTGCGTTGTCCCGGGCTTCCTTGGTGGCGGCCTTCTTTGCGGCTTCATCCTTGACGCGCTGCGCTTCGGAGCGGACAGCCGCGTGCGTGGCGCGCTCGGTGACCAGCCACTGCGGCGGAGCCTGCAGCAGCTCGGTGATTTCCGCCGTCGTGAGTGCATCCTCAACGCCGCCGCGGGCGAGGCCGCTGATGGAGATGTTGAGCTTGTGCGCGACTACCGGGCGCGGGTGCGGGCCGTTGCGGCGCAGTTCGGCGAGCCACTCCGGCGGGTTGGCCTGAAGTTCGGCGAATTCCTCGCGGGAGATGGACGAATCCTGGAACTCCTGGGGTGTCGCGGGCAGGTAGATGCCGAGTTTCTTGGCAACTGTTGCCGGCTTCATGGACTGGGAGTTCGAGGACGTCATGCTTCAAGGGTATCTGGCCGGTACTGTGAGTGTGTGCCAGACGCTGAAGAATCCGCCGAAACAACCGAACCCCTAGCCGGTCTCCGCTTCGCCTATGTTGCGGGTGTGACGCCTGGAAAATGGATCCGGCGTTGGGAAGAGCGGATGCCCAACTTCCCGTTGCACTCGTTCATGTCCGACGACGCCGCTCAAGTTTCGGTGTTGCGTGACGGTTTGGCGGACCTCAGCTTTGTTCGGTTGCCCGTGGACCGCGAAGGCCTGAACGTCATCCCCCTGTATGAAGAGCAGCCCGTTGTGGTTGCTCCCAAGGGGCACGAGATTTCGGTGTTCGAGGAGGTCGCGCTGGACGACCTCGCCGAGGAGAACTTCCTCGACATCGACGACATGGGTGGGCCGGACATGGCCCTCCAAGTGGTGGCATCCGGTGCCGGGCTGGCGATCCTGCCCATGTCCGTGGCGCGACACCTGAATGCCAAAGACACGGTTATGCGGCGACTGACCGGGGCTCCCACCACGCAGATCGGCTTGGCGTGGCTTGTTGGAACCGATAGCCCCGTGATCGAGGAGTTCATTGGGATCGTGCGTGGGCGGACAGCTCAGAGTTCACGCCAGCCCTCAGCCCAGCAGGAAAAGCCCAAGAAGGTGCCCAAGCCGGATCGTCGCGGCGGCGGCCCCAAGAAGCCCGCGGTCGCGCAGCGCTACGCCCCCAATCCGGACAAGGGCCGCGGCAAGGGTTCACGCAAAAAGGGCAAGCGCTGACTATCCGCCGTGGATTGCGCTTTGTTGCTGCTCTGAACGGTTGAGGTAGGCCAGGAGCAGATCCCCGGCCTCTTCCAGTTGCCCGGATTCGAGTGCTGAGCAGATCTGTTCGTTTTCCGTGAGCCAGTCGCTGTAGAAATGCGCGTTCATGGTGGCTTTGTGGAAGTAGAGCCGCATCTCGGCCAGGATCTGCGCCATGATCGTGTTCAGCCGGTTGCTCTCGGCCAGGGCCACGATTGCGCCGTGGAAGTGCTGGTTTGCGCTGCCCAGGCCCTCGTTGTCGTTGGCCTCTGCCGCACGTTTGCCTTCCTCGACGGCGGCCCTGACGGCAGCTATGCGATCCGGCGAACCACCGGCGCGGATTGAGCTGACCTCTATTGCCCGGCGAACCGTGTAGACGTCGTGGATGTCGCCGGCTTCAAGGGTGGCCACAAAGACACCCTTATTCGGCTGGCGGAGGAGCAGCCGCTCACCGGCCAGCTCGGCGAAGGCTTCGCGGACGGTATTACGGGAAACGCCCAGATCCTCGGCGATGGTGGCTTCGGTGAGTTTGGCACCCGGGACCAGGAAGCCTTCGGCCAGTTGGTAGCGCAGTTCCTCGGCCACCCTCTCGGCAACGGACGGAACTTTCATGCGGACCCGAGCCCGTGCACCATCAAGGCCAACGTGTTCGCTTTTTCCTTGATCTGCACCGGCCATGACACCAAAATTACACGATTGCCGAAAACCAGGATCGCTGGATTGTTGAACAATCCAGCAGATTGGTGCATTCTGGATGTAACGCACATCACGAGGCAGGGATCACATCATGGCAATCATCGATCTGAACAGCGACGTCGGAGAGTCCTTCGGGCGCTGGACGCTCGGTGATGACGCGGCCATCTTCGAGTCCGTATCCAGTGCCAACGTTGCGTGTGGATTCCACGCTGGCGACCCCAGCGTCATCCGCAGCACCTGCGAAAAGGCGGTTGAGGCCGGCGTCGTTATTGGCGCCCATGTTGGCTACCGCGACCTCGCGGGATTTGGCCGGCGGTTCATGGACATCGATCCTGGTGAACTGGCCGATGACGTCGTGTACCAGATCGGCGCTCTCCAGGCCCTGGCGGCCACCACGGGAGCCCGCGTCCAGTACGTCAAACCGCACGGCGGCCTCTACAACGCGATCGTGAAGCACACCGCCCAGGCGCGCGCCGTCGTCGATGCTGTGAAGTCGGTTGACCCCAACCTTCCGATCCTTGGCCTCCCTGGCTCGGAGGTCCTGCGCCTCGCTGAGGAAGCCGGCCTTCGGGGCGTTTCCGAGGCGTTCGCGGACCGTGCCTACAACCCGGACGGCACGCTGGTTTCCCGCTCACAACCCGGCGCCGTTCTCCATGACCCCTCGGAAGTGGCCCAGCACGTCCTGCGCATGGCTACCGAACAGTCCGTCAGGACCATTGACGGTTCCATCCTGAAAATCCGCGCAGAGAGCATCTGCGTGCATGGTGACTCACCCGGAGCCGTGGCAATGGCTACCGCAGTGAAGTCCGCTCTGGGCGATGCCGGCGTCACTGTCGGCTCGTTCCTCTAGCCCATCCCGGGCGCTCCGCACCATCCCTCATCCCCCCGGAGGACATCATGACCAGCACCAACAACGCATCCAAGGCAGTGACAAGGAAGCCACCGCCCGGTGCCATCAAGGCGTACGTCGCAAGTCTCACCGGAACCTCGCTTGAGTACTACGACTTCGCAATCTACTCCGTGGCCTCGGCCCTCGTGTTCCCCAAGATCTTCTTCCCCGGCAACGACGAATTCGTGGCGTTGCTCCTCTCCTTCTCAGCCTTTGCAGTTGGCTACCTGGCCCGGCCGATTGGTGGCGTGATCTTCGGACGCCTGGGAGACAAGATTGGCCGTAAGTACGTCCTGGTGTTCACGCTCGTCCTGATCGGCGTGGCCACGGTCCTCATCGGCGTGGCCACGGTCCTCATCGGTGCGCTGCCGGACTACTCGGTGATCGGCGTCGCGGCCCCCACCATTCTTGTGTTGCTGCGTTTGGCGCAGGGCATTGGCGTTGGCGGCGAGTGGGGCGGTGCAGTGCTGCTGTCCAGCGAATTCGGCGACCCCAACAAGCGCGGCTTCTGGTCTTCCGCGGCCCAGATAGGCCCGCCCGCCGGCAACCTCATGGCCAACGGTGTTCTCGCCATTCTCGCCGCTTCCCTGAGTGAAGAGGCCTTCCTCTCCTGGGGCTGGCGCGTAGCCTTCCTGGCTTCCGCACTCCTGGTGGTCTTCGGCCTGATCATCCGGCTCAAGCTCGAAGAAACCCCTGTCTTCAAGGCCATCCAGGCCCACGGGGATCGCCCCAAGGCTCCCATCAAGGAAGTGTTCACCACCCAGCCCAAGGCCTTGGTGGCAGCAGCGCTTTCCCGTGTGTGCCCTGACATCCTTTACGCGCTGTTCACCGTGTTCGTGGCGGTCTATGCCACCAAGGAACTGGGCATGACCACCGGCAACGTTCTGTCTGCCATCTTGATCGGCTCCGCATTCCAGCTCTTCCTGATCCCCGCGGCCGGAGCACTGACGGACCGTTTCAACCGTCGCTGGGTTTACGGAATCGCCGCAGCTGCCACAGCTGCTTACATTCCCCTGTTCTTCCTCATGATCCAGGGCAAGTCCGTCGCCATGCTGACAGTCGGCACCGTGATCGGCCTGGCACTCCACGCCTTCATGTACGGCCCCCAGGCGGCCTTCATCACCGAGCAGTTCCCGGCCAGGCTCCGCTACGCCGGCAGCTCGCTGGCCTACACCCTGGCTGGCGTCATTGGTGGAGCCGTTGCTCCCATCATCTTCACCGCACTGTACGGCGCTGCGGGCGGCGGCTGGTACCTGATCGCCGTTTACATCCTGGTGGCCGCTGTTGTCACGATTGTGGGCATGCTCCTCGGCCGCGACCCCAAGCCGGAAGAAGATGTCCGGCTGATGCAGGGGACGCACGCTCAGCCGGCGGCGTAACGAACAATGGAAACCGTGATGCACACAGCCACAGCCAAGAGGGTTCGCTCCGTCAGGCCCGTCGGCACCCGCGCCGTGCTGGCCGAACTGGATGGCCTGCAGGATGTCCTTGCGCTGCAGGACATGCTCAACAAGTCCCCGCTTCCCGGCCAGGTGGACGTTCTTGCCGCCGCGGAGACGGTGATGGTGGTGGGGGAGTCCGCGGCCGCCACCCGCGCCATCGGCGCACGGCTCCTGGAATTGGAACTGTTTGCTCCGGAGGTTACTGACTCCGGGCTGGTGGTCATCGATACCGTGTACGACGGCGAGGACCTCGCCGACGTCGCGGAGCTCACCGGACTGAGCCTGGAGGGCGTCGTCGCGGCGCACACGGGCCAGGTCTGGACCGTAGCCTTCGCTGGCTTCGCGCCCGGGTTTGGATACATGGTGAGCGAAAACGAGGCCCTCACGGTTCCACGGCGCTCTTCCCCGCGGACAGCCGTTCCTGCTGGATCGGTGGCTCTCGGTGGACAGTATTCCGCGGTCTACCCCCGCCGTTCGCCGGGCGGTTGGCAGTTGATCGGCCGGACCGGCGCACGGATGTGGGATCTGGACCGGGCCCAGCCGGCCCTTGTCCGGCCCGGCGATCGGGTGCAGTACCGGGCCGTCCGTGAGGTGGTGACGGCTAGTGATTCTCCAGTGGGCGAACCTGACAAGGAGCACCACACTGAGTCCGGACTAAGGATTCTCAATCCGGGTGCACAGAGCCTGATCCAGGACCTCGGCCGCAGGGGTTACGGTGCACTGGGCGTCTCTGCTGCCGGGGCCTTGGACAGGGCCTCACTGCGCAGGGCCAACCGGTTGGTGGGGAACGCTGCTTCAGCTGCGGCCATCGAATCCGTCAATGGTGGGCTCACCGTGGAAGCCGTTGGCGACCAAGTAGTTGCTGTGACAGGCGCGCCGGTCGCGCTGACTATCGAGTCGCCGTCGTGGGTTGGGTCCGACGACGGCGACGTCCAGCCGGGCGCGTCCCGGACCGTCCCCATGGCCGCACCGTTCGCGTTGCTCGACGGCGAAGTGCTCACCTTGGGTGCTCCCGAGTCGGGGTTCCGGAACTACGTGGCGATCCGCGGCGGCGTTGATGTGCCGCAGGTTTTGGGTAGCCGCTCGGCGGACACCATGAGTGGAATCGGGCCGGCACCATTGGTCATCAGGCAGGTCCTCAATGCCGGGGACCACACGGCGTCCACGGCGGTTGGTGCGCCCGAGCTGCAGCCCGACTTCCCCGGCACAGGCGTCACGGTACTGGACGTTGTCCCCGGGCCGCGTGCTGACTGGTTCAACCAAGAAGCCCTGGATTCCCTCTGCAGCCAGGAATGGCTGGTCACCCCGCAGTCCAACCGGGTGGGCATGCGCCTGGATGGCACACCGCTGAAGCGCACGCGGGAGGGCGAACTTCCCAGCGAGGGCACCATGGCCGGCGCCCTCCAAATTCCGCCTGCCGGACTGCCCGTCCTGTTCCTGGCCGACCACCCCATCACCGGCGGTTACCCGGTGATCGGTGTGGTGCGCGATGAACACCTTGATCTCGCCGCGCAGGTCCCCCTTGGCGGAAAGATCCGGTTCCGGTTCGTTCCGGATTCGCCGGACGCCTCCACGACTTTTACGAAGACCCCAGAGAAGTGAGTATTTGATGCGCAAGGTCCTGATCGCGAACCGAGGCGAAATCGCAGTCCGCGTCGCCCGAGCCTGTGACGACGCCGGCATCCTGTCGGTGGCCGTTTACGCAGACATCGATGCCGATGCCATGCACGTTGGCGCTGCCGACGAAGCCTACAGCCTGGACGGAAACTCGCCGGCTGACACGTACTTGAACATGGGAAAGCTGCTTGCCGTTGCGAAGAAGTCCGGCGCGGACGCCGTCCACCCCGGGTACGGTTTCCTGTCCGAGAATGCGGACTTTGCCCAGGCAGTGCTCGACGCCGGCCTTGAGTGGATCGGTCCCTCACCGGAGTCGATTCGTCAGTTGGGCAACAAGATCACGGCCCGCGAAATCGCCGTCCGCGCCGGAGCTCCGTTGGTTGCAGGCAGCGACGGACCGGTTTCGTCGGCCGCTGAAGCCCGTTCCTTCGCGGAGGAACACGGGCTCCCGCTCGCCATCAAAGCGGCGTTCGGTGGTGGCGGCCGCGGGCTGAAAGTGGTTCGGGAGCTCGCCGAGGTTGAGGAAGCGTTCGATTCCGCGGTCCGCGAAGCCGTTGCTGCGTTTGGTCGTGGCGAGTGCTTCGTGGAGCAGTACCTTGACCGGCCGCGGCACGTGGAAGCCCAGATCATTGCGGACAAACCAGGCAACGTGGTTGTAGTGGGCACCCGCGACTGCTCCCTCCAGCGCCGTCACCAAAAGCTGGTGGAAGAGGCCCCGGCTCCGTTCTTGAGCGATGAACAGCGGCAGCGAATCTATGAGGGCTCAAAAGCCATTGTTCGCGAAGCCGGCTATTACGGGGCCGGAACGGTGGAGTTCCTGGTGTCCGCCGATGGCGCCGTGGCCTTCCTCGAGGTGAACACGCGGCTCCAGGTTGAGCATCCCATCACAGAGGAAACTGCTGGGATTGACCTCGTGCAGGAGCAATTCCGCATTGCCGCAGGTTTGCCGTTGAGCATCACGGAGGATCCTGTTGCGCGGGGCCACTCGTTCGAGTTCCGCATCAACGCCGAAGATGTGGGCCGCGGGTTCTTGCCGTCCCCGGGCACAGTGGCCTCCTTTGAGGCGCCGACAGGCCCGGGCATCCGCTTGGACACAGGGGTGCGGTCCGGCTCATTCGTGGCGCCGCAGTTCGACTCCCTGTTGGCCAAACTGATCGTCACCGGAGCTGACAGGCAGCAGGCCCTGCGCCGTGCGCGCCGTGCACTCGCCGAAATCAACATCACGGGGCTGGCCACTGTCCTGCCGTTCCACCGGGCCGTTCTGGAATCCGATGACTTCACATCGGTTGCCGGCTTGAACATCCACACCCGCTGGATAGAGACCGACTTCGCAGACCAGATTCCCGTGGATCCCGAATACAGCGTGGTTGCCCCGGAAGGGCGGCGGCGGACCATCACCGTTGATGTGGACGGCAAACGCCTGGCTGTTGGACTTCCGGCGGACCTTTTGGAGGGCTGGGCTCGATCCGGTCAGGGACTGCCAGCTGCCTCGGACGTGACGGGGCTGCCGGGTTCTGTCACTCGTGGAGACTCTCCCGCCGAATCGGCCCTCGTCTCCAGCATGGCCGGCACTGTTGTGAAATGGCTCGTTGAACCTGGTGCTGACGTAGCTGCGGGTGACCCTTTGGTGGTTCTGGAAGCCATGAAAATGGAAACCCAGGTCCCCGCACACCGCTCAGGTACGCTCTCCGAAGTCCTTTCCGCACCCGGCGGTGTGGTCACGGCTGGCGCAGTCCTGGCTCACATCTCGTAGATCGCGTTCTTCCGTTGCCAACCCGCTTTTCCGTCGCTGGGCAGCAACGGAAAAGCGGGTTGGCGACGTGGTTAGTGGCTAGGACCTAACGGCTACGCCCAGCACGCTGTCCAGCAAGCCGTTCCGGAACTTGCCCGAAGGGTCATTGGCCTGAACCAGGGCCCGGAAGTCCTCGAACCGAGGATACAAAGAAGCGAAGTCGTACTGGCCGGGGGTAAAGAGCTTGCCCCAGTGCGGGCGTGCACCGAACGGCCGCAGCGCTTCCTCAAGCTCGGGCAGCACTGCTTCCACCTCGGTCTGCAGCGGTTTCCACGTGAAGTGCAGCGCCACGCTTTGCTGCTGGTAGAACGGGCTGAGCCAGAACTCATCTGCTGCCACGGTGCGGATTTCAGAAACGAACAGGAGCGGCGCGAGCTTCTGGGCGAGTTCCCGGACAGCCTGCAGCGCGGCCGGCGCCTGATCCAGGGGCAGGAGGAACTCGCTTTGGAGTTCCTCGCCGTTGCTCGGCGTGAACTCGTGACGGAAGTGCGGCAAGCGGTCCAGCCACTTCCCTGCGACGTCCAGCTGCTCGGTGCAATTCTCTGCAGACATGTCCGGCAGGGGATGCATGGCCGCCGTCGCCGGTGTTGCTCCGAACAGGTCCGGTAGCGGGGCCTCGGTGTCCAGTGCTTTGAGCCAGACCTGGGGAATGGTGTCGCCCGTGTAGTTGGTGAAGAAGCTGACGCTGTAGGCACTGGATGCGATGGCCTGGAAGTTTCCTAAAGCATGTTCCCATGACAGGTTGGTCAGCACGCGCTGCCGGACCTCGTAGCTCGGCCGGACCGCCAGTTCCAGCCCTGTGACGATGCCAAGTGCGCCCATTCCCACCACGCTGGCGAGGAATTCGTCGTCGTCCGCTGTAAGGGTCACCAGCTCGCCGGAGGCGCGCACCAAGTCAACGCTGACGACGGCGGCAGCCAAGGAGGGATTGTTGACCCCACTGCCGTGCGTGCCGGTTTGGATAGCGCCCGCAACGGAGATGTGCGGGAGGGAAGCGAGGTTGTGGATCGCGTAGCCCTGTTCCTCAAGTGCCCGGCCCAGAGCCCCGTAGCTGATGCCACCACTGACCTTGACCGTGCTTTTCGCGGTGTCCAACACCACTTCCTGGGGGAGGGCATCGAGCAGGATGTGAGTTCCGTCGGTGTCTGCAACGGTGTTGAAGGAGTGCCGGGAACCAAGGGCTTTGATACGGGTTGCATGAGTTACGAGCTCGCGCAGCTGATCCACGGTGGTGGGCCGCTGAACGTCCGCTGACGAGTACTCAAGATTTCCTGCCCAGTTCTTCATCGAATGATCTCCCGCTTGTATTTGTAGACTCCCGCAATTGTTAACGTTCACAACTAATTGCGTCAAGAGGAGTCCAACTCCGTAGCGGATAGAGTTCAAGGAATCCGCTGTCTACCAGGAGTCGCAACGTGAGCAAGGGATCCAAGCCCACCATTCGGGATGTGGCCAAGGCGGCGGACGTCTCGCTGACCACGGTGTCCTATGTGCTCTCGGGTCGCCATGGTGGCACCACCCGTATCAGTCAGCCCACGCAGGACCGTGTTTTGGCAGCAGTCAAGGAACTCGGATATGTGCCTAATCAGGCCGCGCGGGGGATGCGCCGGGGCAGGACGGACGTAGTGGCTGTGGCCATCGGAAACCTTGAGTGGCCGTGGGACCGGGCACTCGCCACGGCTGCAGCAACGATCCTCCCGCAGCACGGCTACCAACCGGTGATCCTCCTCGGCGACGACTGGCGGAAGTTCATGATGTCCGGCGGCGCCGATGGCGTCATCATCGGCTACTTCCCTGAGGCGAAATCAGAGGATAAAACCGTCACGGAGCTGGCTCGGCGCGGCGTTGCCCAAGTGGTCATCTCAGGGACCATGGAGCCTGCTGGATTCGATGTCCTGGCTCCTGAATCCGACGCCGGACTCGAAGAGTGCATGGAGTTCCTCACTGCGTCGCACCGCAGAATCGGCTGCATCCGGAGGGCTGACCCTACCGGCCGGCCGAAGAGCCGCTTTGCTGCCTACGCAGCCGGGCTGGAAAAAGCAGGGATTCACTTGGATGAGGCCTTGGTCAGGACCTCGCATCACCGCCCGGCCTCTGCGTATCAGTCTGCTCTTGAGCTGCTCCAGCTGGCGGACAGGCCCACGGCCATCCTCTGCACCGACGATATGGAGGCGCTGCAAGCGATCCGTGCCGCCTACCGTCTTGGCCTCCGTGTGCCTGAAGATGTCCAGATTGTGGGGGTTGGGAATTCCACTGAGGGGCAGGACTACGATCCCGCTTTGACTACCGTTGGCCCGGACCCGATCTTCGAGCAGGTTGTCCGCATGTTGCTGGATCGCTTGGCGGGAGCCACGCCCGTTGAGGGAGTCCGGATTGCGTCACCGTGGAAGTTGCACCGGCGCGGCACTACAAACGGCTAGCTCGTCCTTCAGCGGGCCTAGTCCTTCAGTGGGCTTAGTCCTTCAGCGGGCGGCGAGCCAGCCAAGCAGCCACGACCGCACCCGAGATGTTGTGCCACAGGGAGAACACGGCGGACGGCAGTGCGGCCAGCGCACCGAAGTGTGCGGTGGCCAGGGTCGCAGCCAGACCGGAGTTCTGCATTCCCACTTCGAATGCCAGGGCGCGGCGTGCCTTGTCGTCCAGGCGGCCGAGCTTGCCCGCCAAGTATCCAAGCCCCAGGCCGAAACCGTTGTGGAGGACTACCGCCAGGAACACGATTCCTCCGGCGGCCACGATCTTGCTGGCACTGCCTGCTACGACGATCGCGACAATCAGGGAAATCACGACGGCGGAAGCCCAGGGAAGTGCCGGGAGAACCTTCGCCACAACTTTGGAAAGGAAGAGGCGGGCGAGGAGGCCTGCGATGACCGGCAGCAGCACGGTCTTCACGATGTCCATCACCATGGCACCGGCATCGATATGCAGGAAGGACCCGGCCAGGAAGAGCGTCAGCGCGGGGGTCACGAGGGGTGCGATGAGCGTGGAAACCGAGGCGACAGCCACGGACAGGGCAACATCGCCCTTGGCAAGGAACGCCATGACGTTGGATGCAGTGCCGGAGGGGGCGCAACCAACGAGGATCAAGCCGACGGCCAGCTCCGGCGGAAGTTGCAGGAGGACCGCAATAAGCCAGCCAGCACCGGGCATGATCACGTAGTGCGCCACAATTCCCAACGCCACAGCCCACGGCCGGCGGGCCACCGAGGCGAAGTCTGGCGGGGTCAGCGTGAGGCCCATGCAGAACATGATGACGCCCAGCAGGTAAGGGACGGCAACACCCATCGGTTTGAACAGATCCGGAACCAGGAAGCCGAGAACGCCGGCAACCACCACTAGAAGCGGGAAGACCGTGACGGCAACGCGCGCAATCTTGGCTTCAGCGGCCAATGCGGCATTGACGGGTGCAGCAGGTTCTTCGGTTTTGGAGGGGGAATTGGTTGCCTCGAGCATTCATCCATGCTCACACTCGGCGCCGACGAGGAGCGAATTCGTTACATTCGCGGGGGTGTATATGTCAGATGACCGCTGTCTGTCCCCCAACTGGGTAGCAGTTCGCGTCGTTTTGAGGGCTCAGAACGACCTGATCTGCGACCTAGTTGGGTGAGGAGGGGGAGGTTAGGAGTTGAGCTTCCCGGCCAGCCGCTCACGCATGCGAACGCTCGCCTCGTTGAGCCCGATGAACTCCACCTCACGCCCATGATTCCGGTACTTCTCGGTGACCGAGTCCAGCACCGCAACCGTGGAGGCATCCCAGATGTGCGAGCCATGCAAATCGATGATCACCCGATCTATGCCCTCCGAGGAATCTTTCGCATAGTCGAACTGGGTGTACAGATCATTGGAGGAAGCGAAGAACAATTCGCCGTCAACCGTATACGTCGCAACGTTTTCACCGTTGAGTTCCAGTTCCGTCCGCTCAACGGTCGCGAAATGGGCCACCCGCCGTGCAAAAAGCACCATGGCAGTCAAGACGCCGACGCCGACACCCACCGCGAGGTTGTGCGTCGCCACTACAGCGGCAACAGTAACGAGCATGACGGCGGTTTCAGACTTTGGTAGCCGTTTCAGGGTGGAGATCCGGATGGAGTGCCAGTCGAAGGTGATCAATGAAACGAAGATCATCACCGCCACCAACGCCGCCATGGGGATCATGCCCACAACATCGCCCAGGACCACCACCAGTACCAGCAGGAAAACGCCGGCCAGGAACGTGGAAAGCCGGCTTCGAGCCCCCGAGCCCTTGACGTTGATCATGGTCTGACCGATCACCGCGCAACCGCCCAGGCCACCCAGGAAACCAGTGATGATGTTGGCGGCACCCTGGCCCCAAGAGACACGGGTCTTGTTGGAACGGGTGTCAGTGATGTCATCCACCAGTTTGGCGGTCATCAGGGATTCCAGCAGGCCCACCATCGCCATGGACAAAGCGAAGGGTGCAATGATCTGGAACGTCTCCAGGTTCAACGGAACGTTGGGCAGGAAGAACCCGGGGAGGCTGTCCGGGAGTTCGCCCTTGTCGCTGACGGTGGGAACGTCGATGTTCCCCAGAGCAGTCGCCAACGTGATGACAACAATCGCTACCAACGGCGCGGGTATGGCTGTGGTGATGCGCGGCAGCCCGAACACGATCACCAAGCCCACAATGACAATGGGATAGACCATCCACGGCACGTTGAAGAGCTCCGGCATCTGGGACATGAACACCAGGATTGCCAAGGCATTCACGAAGCCGATCATCACGGACCGCGGGATGAAACGCATCAGCTTGGTGACGCCCAGAATGGCCAGGATGATCTGGAAGACGCCCGCCAGGATGATCGTGGCAATGAGGTAGTCGAGCCCGTGTTCCTTCATCACCGGTGCGATCACCAAGGCAACGGCGCCGGTGGCCGCGGAGATCATGGCGGGACGCCCGCCCACGATGGCGGTGACCACGCCCATGGTGAAGGAAGCGAACAGCCCGATCCGGGGATCCACTCCGGCAATCACCGAAAATGCGATGGCCTCGGGGATCAGCGCCAAGGCCACCACAAGCCCCGCAAGGGATTCCGTCAGCAGGCGGCGGGGTGAGCGGAAGGTCGCCCGCAGTGACATGAGTTGCTCGGGTGTCATGGATCCTTAGAAGTGCGGTCTTTTACAGGGCAGTCTGGCGGTAGCGCTCAATCTGCTTAAGACGCCGCAGGAGGCTGTCGCGCCGCGGGTGCGGGACGACGTCGGGCGCCTCAGCGGTGAGATCAATGTGTTCGGTTCCGTACTGCCACAGCAGGAGATCGTCCAGGAGGCGGTCCGGGCCGGGGGAGTAGCGGTGGTCCAGCGCCTTGCGGACCTCGGTGATCCGGTTGGCACTGAGCAGCCCGGCAAGTTCAACGGTTTTGGTGAGTCCGTGGGCGGCGAGCAGTTCTGCAGCCCATCCCCAGTCGTCATCAACTTTACGGTCAACGTGCGGCAGGAGGGTACGCCAGACGTCACGAACCCGGTTTGGCGTCAGCGGCGAGCCACCCTCACCTTCGAGGTCCCAGTAGCTACGGACTTCCTCGTAGCGCTCGTGAAGATCCGCGAAGGCGCTCTCCACCGTCTCCAGCATGGCCGCTGTGGCCGTGAACTGGCGATCGAAATGCGGCGTCCAGGCGCGCGGGTCTTCGGCCTTGAAGCGGATGTCGTGCTCGATCTCGCTCCAGGCATGCGCAAACACGGTACGGATCTGGCATTCGAAGAAGTAGCTGCCGTTAGCGGGCATGTCCGGGTTGAAGACGTGCTGGTACTCCTTCACGGCCTCGTTCTGAAGAGTCCGCAGAATGAGGTGGCGGCTGGAGTAACCATAGGTTCCGGACTCAATGGAGCCGATATCCTTCTCGCGATCTCCACGGCAATCAAAAAGCTGGCGCTGCCGCTTGATGATGTTGGCTACCGCCGCGTTTTCCGCCGGCAGTTTGGTGATGACACGGATGCCCACCATGTCATTCAAGGTGCGGAAAGGGTCCGGAAACTTCAAAACCCGCGGACCGCCCGGCTCCAGGGGATCATCCGTGCGGGAAATCTTTTCGCGGAAAGACTCCACGGTTTTGGTCCGTCCCGTGACGAACAAGGGAGTGACCTCGGCGTCGTTCAACATGTCCCGCAAAGTGAGCAGGACATCCCGCGTGACCCGCTTCAATGCAGGGCGAACACGCTCATAGAGCGCCACGTTCGCATCCACAGAGTCACGCTGAGCCTGGTCCAGGCTGTCCCAATTGCTTGCCATGCCCCCAGCTTACGGGGCGGGTCCGACACTGAACCGAGCCACCCGCCGTCGGGGTGCCTCTAGCCAAACTACCGAATCGTCACGATAGGCTCAGTACAAAGGAGGGCGCAATGTTGCGGCACAAGTACAGCTACGGCGAACACCCCAGCCAATGGGGCGAACTCTTCATACCTGAACCGTCCAACGGAAACCATCGCGGCGCGTCCAGCGTGGCCGGTGGAATCGCCGTTGTGATCCATGGCGGCTACTGGCGCTCACAGTATGGCGCTGAGCTCGGGGAGCCCCTTGCCCGGGACCTTGCAGCGCATGGAATCACCGCGTGGAACCTCGAGTACCGGCGGGCCGGGAATGGCGGTGGCTGGCCCCATACTTTCGAGGACATCCTGGCGGGCATCGATCACTTGTCCGAAATCGCCGGTGAGCACGATCTCCAACTCGGCAAAGTGGTGGCACTTGGCCACTCAGCCGGGGGCCACTTGGCCGTCTGGGCTGCCGGACGGCAGAAGCTGTCCTCCATTGGAACGCCCGACGCCGACCGGCAACTGCAGCGAGGATCGGAGGACAACGCTGTGCACCTGACCGGCGTAGTGAGTCAGTCGGGTCTCCTGAACCTGGCGGCGGCGGAGAAGCTGAACCTCAGTAACGGCGCTGTCTGCAACCTCATGGGCGGCGATTCCCATAGATTCCCTAAACGGCATAAATACGCGGACCCTATGAGTTCACTGCCCATCAACGTCCCCGTTTATGCCGTGCACGCCACGGATGATGAGGACGTTCCCGCGAGCCAATCCGAAGCGTATGTTGCTGCGGCAACGGCGGCCGGAAGTGCGGCCCAGCTGCTGCGCGTCCCCGGCGACCACTTCGACCTCATCGATCCCAAGGCCGTGGCCTACAAGAAATGCCGCGAATTGGTGCAACGGCTGCTCTCGTAATCTGTGGTTGATGAGGGCCCGCCTCTGGCAGAGTGGTCCCCATGCTGACAGTCATTGGTGAAGCCTTGGTGGACGTCGTTCAACGCTCCTCGGGAATTGAGGCGCACGTGGGAGGGAGTCCGCTGAACGTTGCCGTCGGTCTGGCACGGCTGGATCACCCGGTGCAGTTCATTGGGCGCTACGGCCGGGACGCGTACGGCGATTCCATTGCTGCGCACCTCCGTTCCAGCTCGGTGATGGTTCCGGTTCCGCCTGACGAGAAACCAACCAGCGTGGCCACCGCGCAGATCGACGACGACGGCGCCGCCACCTACGTCTTCGACCTCGACTGGGAGCTTCCCGGACTCGCCGGACGGTTGCCGCTCATGCTGCAGGGGTCCACTCTGCTGCACACCGGTTCCATTGCAACTTTCCTGGAGCCCGGCGCCGCAGAGGTGATTGCCGCCGTCGAGCACGCCCACCCGGGCAGCACTATCAGCTTCGATCCCAATTGCCGGCCCAGCATCATCACGGATGTTGAGTATGCACGTACGCAAGCCGAGCGCTTCGTGGTGCTGTCCGACGTGGTGAAGGCCTCGGACGAAGACCTCGAATGGCTGTATCCAGGCGTTGATCCGGTGGAATCCGCACGCCGCTGGCTGTCCTTGGGCGGTGAAGAAGGGCCGGCTTTGGTGGTGGTGACGCGTGGTTCGCGTGGTCCGTGGGGCGTCTCCCGGGCCGGCGAAACCCAGATTGCCGCGCCAAAAGTGAATGTGGTGGACACCGTGGGCGCAGGCGATTCCTTCATGGCAGGGTTGTTGTCCGCCATTGTGGACCATGGCTTGGACGGCGCTCAAAACCGGTCTGATCTCCGAGCCATGTCAGTGGAAACTTTGGCAGCCATCATGGATCACGCCACTCGCGCGGCAGCTGTGACGGTGTCACGTGCGGGCGCGAATCCCCCCACGCGGGCCGAGCTCAACCACGGCCTGGGCTAGGTCCTAGCTGGCCCCGTGCCCTTCAGCCACTTCTTCGCCGGCTTTGACCGGTCCCGGGGGAGTGCCGTCACCGAACGGGCTTCCACCCAAGGATTCCCGTCCGTGATCGGTGAGCCAGCCAGATAGGTCCGGGCCCACGGGAACGATCTTGGTGGGGTTAATATCCTCGTGCACCATGTAGTAGTGCTGCTTGATCTGCACGAAATCAATGGTGTCCCCGAAACCCGGTGTCTGGAACAGGTCCCTTGCGTACGCCCACAGCGCCGGCATTTCGCTGAGCTTGTTGCGGTTGCACTTGAAGTGGCCGTGGTAGACGGCATCGAAACGGGCCAAGGTGGTGAAGAGCCGCACGTCAGCCTCGGTGATGGAGTCACCTACAAGGTAGCGCTGGCCGGTGAGTCGTTCCTCCAGCCAGTCCAAGGCAGTCCACAGCCGGTGGTACGCGGCCTCGTACGCTTCCTGGGATCCGGCGAAGCCGCACCGGTAGACGCCGTTGTTGACCTCCGTGAAGACGCGCTTGTTAACTTGGTCGATTTCCTCGCGCAGGTGTTCCGGGTACAGTTGCGGCGCTCCGGGACGGTGGAATTCAGTCCACTCAGTGGAGAAGTCCAGCGTGATGCGGGGGAAGTTGTTGGTGACTACTGCGCCGCTGGGGACGTCCACCATTGCTGGGACCGTGATGCCGCGGGGGTAGTCCGGGAAGCGGCGGAAGAATGCTTCCTGCAGGCGCTCGATGCCAAGTACCGGGTCCTTGCCATCCGGGTCGAGGTCGAAGGTCCAGGATCTGGCGTCGTGGGTGGGGCCAGGTTGGCCGAGGCTGATGACATCCTCCAAGCCAAGAAGCCGGCGGACGATCACCGTACGGTTCGCCCAAGGGCAAGCCCGAGCTGCGATCAAGCGGTAACGGCCCGGCTCCACGGGCCAGCCCGGCTCACCGTTGGGTCCGGCGGCGCCATCGCGGGTGATCCTGTCCTCGATGTAATTGGTGTCCCGGGTGAACTCGCCTCCGGTGACATATGCCCCCAGGGTGCTGTGTTCTTCGACTTCGCTGGTCTTCTCACTCATGACTTCACACTATGCCGCGCTCCCCGGACCGCGCGACCTTGGCGCGACCTTGGCGCGGCCTTGTGGGCCGGTGCGCCCACGTAGACTGGCCTCATGCGGCTCGTAGCAAGCGATATTGACGGCACCATCCTCGGTCACGACGGCAAAATCAGTGACCGGACCATCAAGGCATTCCAGGCGTGCCGCGACGCAGGGGTGGAACTCGTCTTCGTCACGGGTCGTCCGCCGCGCTGGTTGTCACCGCTCCAGGACAAACTGGGTCACAGCGGGATCGTGATCTGTTCCAACGGTGCCGTGGTGTGGGACCTCGAAACCGAGAAGGCACTTTCTTCCTGTGCCCTCGATGCGGAGTCTGTCTTTGAGGCACGCCGGATCATCAAATCCCTCCGGCCGGACGCCCTGTTCGCTGTGGAGACCCTCACGGGATTCCAGCTCGAGCCGGGCTTCATAGAAAACGAAACCAGCGAGCTCCTCGCCGAGTTCACCCCCAAACCGCTGGCCGAGACGCTCACGGCGGATGACGCCGTCGTAAAATTCCTGGCGATCACCCGCAAGAAAACGCCGGATGAGTTCCTCGCCGAAGTGCAGCCTGCCGTGGCGCACCTGGTGAGCACCACCCACTCAGCGCCACGAACCGCGATGCTGGAAATGTCCGTTCCCGGCATCAACAAGGCCGTCACTTTGGCTCAGTACGCCGAGTCGCTGGGAATCGAAGCGGCCGACGTCGTGGCGTTCGGGGACATGCCCAATGACATTGAGATGCTCCGTTGGGCCGGTCACGGTTATGCGATGGCCAGCGGACACCCGGACGCCATCCTCGCCGCCGGGCAGCAGGCGCCGCACTTCGACGACGACGGCGTGGCCCAGATTCTCGAGGCAAAGCTCACCGAGCAGCGGGTTTAGTCGGTCCCGCACCGGTGATGTCCCATTCCTGCCAGCCGGAGTTCGCGCCGGCTGGTGGAATGACGTCATGTACCTCGAACACCACCAGACTGCTGCTCATTTCCGATCTCTCCACACCAGCCCAAAGCCGCCGGCGCTGAGCAATGCCTGGGATGTGGCCAGCGCCGTGATCACGGAGGCAGCTGAGGGAGGTCCTTTCTCCAGCGGGGTATCCAGCAGCGCACTGAATCGCGGTATCGCTGGAACTCGGCACCGAACCGCTTCTCCAGGTCTGCCTCTTCGTGCGGCCGGACGGCGTAATTCCACACCAGCGAGCCCACCACCGCATAGGCGATTACCAGCCACGAACCCAGCATCAGGCCCACAGCTGCCCCTTGGGAAATTCCTGCCACAGCCATGGGGTTCCGAACCCACCTGTACGGTCCGGCGATCACCAGTCGGTTTGGCATGGCGGAGGGCAATGGGGTTCCGCTTCCGGTGGAGGACATGGTCACTGCCGAAGCGATACCCAGGGAACTGGCCAATATGAGCACTACGAGACCGGTGGGTGCTGCCGCCGAGGGGAACAGCAGGGACACGCCCCACCGCTGCTCCAACCACCATATGACTGACGGAAGGACCACCAGGAAGAATCCCCAGAAGAGGATCAACTGACCCATGGTGGCCGCCACATTGGCTGCCGTGTGGCGGCGCGGCGGTGCGGGACGGAACGCGAACGGTCCCCGCACGATCAACTCAGTGGGAACACGTCCCCGCACCAAGAGGAACAGCGCTGCCATTGAACAAGCAGCGGCGGCCGCCATGATCAGGACGCCCCACCCCGCTTCGGTAGTGATGGTGGCGTAGGCGGCCAAAGCGGCTGCAACAAGGACAGTCCAACCAGTGGCTACCACTGCTGCTGCCCTGACGCCGAGCGCCGCGACACCTGAACCGATGACGAACAAGGGAATGTCGAAGGCCGCCACAAGGACCGGGTCCAGGCTGCCGAGAGTGGCAGTGCGGATGGCCGGTGACAGGAAAACTCCTACCCACCACGCCAGCCCGGCCAAGGCTTGTACAGCGAAGTAGGCCCGGCCCCACCCTTGCGCCCGCGCAGCGGCAGGACCCTCCCGTTTCACGGGTGCCGCACGCCCTCACCGGCGAGCAAAGCGCGGTAGCCCTCTTTGTACGTGGGGAAGGTGAGCTCAAATCCGGTGGCCCGTAAACGTGCGTTGGAACAGCGCTTATCCCCGGGGTCGGCGTCAGACGCGGAGTCCGGTGCCGCCGTCGTGGGTTCCGGGCATCCCATCTCTGAGGCGAGGAACCGCATGACGTCCCCCATTTCCGCGGCGTGATCATCCACCCCTACGTAGACCGAATCCGGGGCGTCTTCCATGGTGGTGAGGTGGACGATCATGGCCGCGGCGTCGTCCCGGTGCACGCGATTGGTGTGCCGGGGCAGGGCGGGGATGACAGCCTTGCCGCTGCGGACTTGGTCGATCAACCGTGTGCGTCCCGGCCCGTAGATTCCGCCCAGCCGCAGGGAGATGGGCTGCGTGTTGGTGCCGCGCGTCCGGGTGAACAGGAGCTCTTCGGTTTCCACCAGGACCTTGCCGCTGAACCGGGTGGGCTCCGTGGGGGTGGACTCGTCCACAACAGCTCCGCCGGAATCCTTGTACACGGCAGTGGAGGAGACGAACAGGATTCGTCGCGGCTCGATCGATTGCCGTTCCAGGGCGTCCAGCACGTTCTTTACGCCGTCCAAGTAGGCCGCCCGGTAAGCCTCTTCGGTGGATGCATCGGCGGCGATGGCCACCACAACAATGTCCACGTCGGAGGGCAGTTCCGGCACTGCGACGGAGAGGTCCGCGAACGCGCCCCTGATGTGGGCGGGCAGCTTTTCAGGGGACCGACGCAAGCCCACCACGTCATGGCCCGCAGCTGCGAAGCGCAGTCCAACTTCGGTTCCAAGGTCGCCGCAGCCGGCAATCAACACAGTCATGCCCCTAGTTTGTCAGTACCGCAGTGTCATCCAGTTCCCAGCCTCCATACAACCGGCGTTCATGTTGGCTCCGTAGGCTTCCAGCCAAGGACCCGTTCGCATCGTGTCTACCAGTCGGATTTTGCAGGGGGAACCATGGCCAAGCGCAGGATCAATATCGTCAACACCGCGCCTTTGCGGCGCATCGAACCGGATCATCACTGGCGTTCGCTTCGTCAGGGCGACCGCGTCAACGTCACCCTGACTCCGGGTTTCGAGTCCTCCGGAGTTGTGGACGCCGTGACCGGCGATGCCACCGCGGTGTGGGTGGAGCTCGACGACGGTCGCGGCCGGACGCTGGTGCATATCAGCGACGGCGTGGCGATCGTTCCGCAAACAACGACGGCGGCCCTCTCGCCGGAGAGCTAAGCGCACCTTGGTGATGGGCTACGCTACGGGAGTGACGTTGCCCTACTTCCTCCGCAAGGACGGTTCAGAGGGCCCTTTGGCCTTCGCTCACCGGGGTTTCTCCCTGGATGGCTTGGAGAATTCCATGGCCGCCTTCCGGGCTGCCGTGGAGCTGGGGACCGTGCATCTTGAAACGGATGTCCACACCACGTCCGACGGCGTACTGCTGGTGTTCCACGACTCCTCCTTGGACCGCGTGACCGATTCCGTGGGCCGCATTGCCGAGCTGACCGCGTCCGAGGTTTCCGAGGCACGCATTGGCGGCGTAGAGCCGGTGCCAACTTTCGACGAGCTGGTCACTTCGTTGCCCCATGCCCGGTTGAACCTGGACGTCAAAGACTGGAACTCCGTAGGCCCCATGGCAGCGGCGATCGAGAAGCATGGCCTCCATGACAGGGTTTTGGTCACCAGCTTTTCCGATAGACGCCGCAGAGCAGTTCTGGCCAAACTGTCGCGCCGTGTGGCGTCCTCGGCCGGCAGTTCACTCATCGCGCTCTTCGTTATTCTCGGGCCCGTGCTTCCGGTTCCTTTGGCACGCAAGCTGCTCTCCGGCGTCGACGTTTTCCAGGTTCCTGTCCGCTACGGACGCTTGCCCGTGGTCACACCGGGGTTTATCCGGCGCGCACACCGACTGGGCAGGCAGGTTCATGTGTGGACCGTCAATGATCCTGTGGAGATGGAACGGCTGCTGGATCTCGGCGTGGACGGGATCGTGTCCGACCGGCTCGATCTGCTCAAGGAAGTTCTGGTGCGCCGGGGCGAGTGGGTCTAACAGAGCGCCGGGGTTTGGTGGTGACGCTCTCTCACATCCCTCGGGTTTCGATCGCGGCAGGCCGAACTTGGCTGGCACGGATTCTTTCCAGATCGAACTTGTTGCTGCGGTGGAAGGTGAAGATGCCGTTCTTCTCCTGGAACACGTCCGTGAGCTGAGTGTAGCAATAGCCAAACATGTCCGGGTTTTCCAGCAGTACTGAGCAGAGACCGTCGAAGCGGGTGTAGAACTCTTCCTCGCTGCTGACCCGCTGTCCGTAGCCCCACGATGTGGCGATGTCTGTTCCTTCCGCAGCCTGGCGGGCCTCGATTTCGTTCCACCAGATCCCGCCGAACTCGGAGACGAAGTAGGGCTGGCCGGCGTACGGCACAGAGTATTCCTCGCCGTCGGCTTTGCGGTTGATGTAGGGCTTCCCTTCAGCAAGGCCTTGCTGTTCCATGCGGAAGCGGTCGGGGTCCTGCTCGTAAGAGTGGGAGTCGTAGATGTCAGTGTCCCGGATCCGGTGTGCGTATCCGGAAGCGTCGATGACCGGCCGGGTGGGGTCAGCGAGTTTGGTGGCCAGGAACATGGCTTCGGTGACGTCGTCGAGAACTGTCAGGCGGTCGTGCAGGACTTGATGGGTCTCATTAAGCGGGCACCAGCCGATGATGGACGGGTGGTTGAAATCCCGTTTGAGAACTTCGAGCCACTGGGCCACGAAGCTCGCCGTGGGTTGCTGGTTGTGCCCCACCGTTCCTCCGCCGGAGACACCCCAGTCGCCGAACTCTCCCCACACCAAGTACCCGAGCCGGTCAGCGTGGTAGAGGAAGCGCTCCTCGAAGACCTTCTGGTGGAGGCGGGCCCCATTGAAGCCGGCGGCCATGGACAACTCGATGTCCTTGACCAGAGCCGCCTCGTCCGGGGACGTCATGAGTGACTCCGGCCAATAACCCTGATCCAGAACCAAGCGTTGGAAGACTGGCTTGCCGTTGAGCCGGACCACTTTGCCGTCCAGCGCTATGGAGCGGATGGCTGCGTAGCTGCTGACCTGGTCAACAACAGTGCCGGAGGAGTCCCGGATGCTGAGCTCGAGGTCGTAGAGGAACGGATCCTCGATGGACCAGGGGCGCAGTGATTCGGCGGGAATGCTGAGGCGGAGCGTGGGGGTGAGGTCCAGGTCGGCACGGGCAGTCGCCTCAATGCGGCCGCCTGAACCGTCAGTCAGGACCGCAGTCACCGTGTGCCCCCTTCTGTTCTGGCTGATGGGTACCTCCACGGTGATACTGGAGTCCGCCACGTTGGGAGTCATCCGCAGGCGCTTGATGTGAACCTCGGGCACGGCCTCCATCCACACCGTTTGCCAGATTCCTGTGGTCCGGGTGTATTGGCAGTGGGTGTTGTTGTACCAGGTGGCTTGTTTGCCGCGGGCTTGCATCTCATGGCGCGAATCCCTGGCCCGAACCACGATCACTGCTTCCGTTCCGGGTTCAGCAACTCCTCCCAGGTCCGCTGTGAAGGGGGTGAAGCCGCCTCGATGCCGGGCAACCTCAATTCCGTTGACCCACACGGTGGCGTCGTGGTCAACAGCGCCGAAATGAAGCAGGACGCTCTGGCCTTCCCACTCCTGCGGGATGGTCACCGTGCGCCGGTACCAAACGGCCTCCATGAAATCCACGTGTTCGATCCCGGACAGCACCGATTCCGGCGCAAAAGGAACCAGAATCTCGTTGGCGAGTTCACGCGTGGCGAGCCCGCGCTCCACACCGGAGTCGCCGGCGTCGATCTCAAAACCCCAGGTTCCGTTGAGGTTCATCCACTTCTCGCGGACCAGTTGCGGGCGGGGATGCTCGGGCTTGGGAAACGCTCGGTTGCGTGGATCAGTCAAGGGATCTCCTTCGAAAGGGATGCTTACGTCCTTTACAACGTTAGAATCATTTGCCCTTGGATGCCATAGGCCTTTGAGATGGCATTGCGACGCGGCCAACCCGCTCTTACGTTGTTGGGCAACGACGCAAGAGCGGGTTGTCGACGACATTACTGACAAGCCACAACATCACCGTCGGCCTTGAGTCCCACGCGTCGCCGCGCAAGGATGAGTAGCGTGACCCGATTCCGTTTAGCCATCCTTGATGATTACCAGCAGGTCTCCGGCGATTACGCCCCGTGGGATTCGCTGCTCGACGACGGCGTGAAGGTCAGCGTCTTCAGCGCACCTTTCGTCTCCGAAGAGCAAGCCGTGGCCGCCTTGGCGCCTTTCGACATCATTGTGGCCATGCGTGAAAGGACCCGTTTTCCACAGGACGTCCTTGAGGCCCTGCCGAACCTGAAGCTGCTGGTGACCACTGGAATGGCCAACGCCGCGATTGACCTGGAGGCAGTTGCGGAGCGGGGGATCGTGGTGTGCGGGACCAGTGGCTCACCTGCCGCGGCACCTGAACTGACGTGGGCGCTCCTCATGGCGTTTGCCCGGAATCTCACTGTGGAGGAGAACTCGCTGCGCGCAGGCGACTGGCAGACCGGCGTCGGGTTTGAACTCGAAGGCAAGACGCTGGGAATCGTTGGCCTGGGCAAGATCGGCAAGCGCATGGCAGGGTACGCGAAGGCCTTCGGGATGGACGTCCTGGCGTGGAGCCAGAACTTGACCGCTGAAACCGCTAAGGCTGCGGGCGCTCGCAAAGTGAGCAAAGAGGAGCTGTTCCGCGAGTCCGACGTCGTGACGCTGCACTTGCGGTTGTCTGAACGGACGGAGGGGACTGTCGGCGCGAAAGAGTTGCGTCTGCTCGGCCCCGAGGGCGTCCTGGTCAACACCGCACGCGGTCCTCTAGTGGACGAAGCAGCCCTCATCCAGGCCCTTGAGGAAGGGTGGATCCGCGGCGCTGCGCTGGATGTGTTCGACGAAGAGCCCCTTCCCTCAGGGCACGCACTGCTTCATTCTTCGAGGACAGTGCTCTCGCCGCATGTCGGCTACGTGACCCACGAGAGCTACCGGCAGTTCTATGGCGGGGCTTTCGAGGACGTCAGGGGTTGGCTCAACGGAGCTCCTGTGAGGGTGCTCAACGGCTAGTTCGGTGTTTTGCTGCCGCAGGACCGCGCCCGTTAGCGCCCTCTGCGTCCGTTCCGCGTGGGTTGCGCGCCCGTTAGCGCCGGGCGCACCAGAGGTTACGGGAGCGTGCGGCTGACATGGGTGCGCAAGCAGAAGACCACGCTCAGAGCGGCCCACGTTCCGGCGCTAACATTACGCGTTCGGCAAGCGCTTTCCTGGCGAAGCTGGCAAGATAGGACCCATGCGTATCCTCATCGCCCCGGACAAGTTCAAGGGATCCCTCACCGCCGCCGAAGCCGCGTCAGCCATGGCCGAAGGCGCGCTGCGCGTGTACCCGGATGCCGTGACCACGCAATTCCCCGTCGCAGATGGTGGGGAAGGGACCCTGGATGCAGCCATAGCGGGGGGGTACGAGGAACGAAACAACGCGGTGGTGGGCCCTATCCTCAAGCCTGTTGGAGCGTCGTGGGCCATCCGCAAGGACGCTTTCGGCGGGGCCAGCGCAGTCATTGAGACCGCGATGGCCTCCGGCCTTGCCCACATGGAGCCCACACCTGAGAATTCGCTGCGCGCCCACAGCTACGGCTGCGGCCAGCTCGTGGCGGCGGCCCTCGACGCCGGTGCCACCGAGATCGTGCTGGGCTTGGGCGGCTCGGCGATGTCCGACGCCGGCAGTGGCGCCTTGCGTGCTTTGGGGCTCAAACCCCTTGATGCGGCCGGCAATGTGGTGCCCCTCGGCGGCGGTTCCCTTGCCGACGTCGTTGCCTTGGATGTCTCCGAGCTGGATCCCCGGCTGTCCGCCGTGAAGTTCCGGATCGCCGTCGACGTTCAAAACCCGCTGTACGGACCGGAAGGTGCCGCGCATGTTTTCGGCCCCCAGAAGGGTGCGGGTGAGGACGCCGTTGAGAAACTCGACGCCGGTCTTCGCAACTGGGCGTCGCTCCTTCGGGAGGCCACCGGCCGCGATGTTAACGTTCCGGGAGCCGGAGCGGCGGGCGGGTTCCCGGCGTCGTTCCTGGCTTTCACTGACTCCGCGTTGGAAGGCGGCTTCGCGCTGGTGGCCGGGCTGACGGGCCTCGCGAAGCACTTGGGTGAGGCCGATCTGGTGATCACCGGTGAAGGTTCCATGGACGAGCAGTCGCTCACCGGCAAGGCGCCCATCGCGCTGGCTGACGCCGCGAGCGTACACGGCATCCCGGTGATCGCGGTGGCCGGACGCATCACGGTAACGCCGGAAGACCTGGCGAAGCACGGCATTGTTGCTGCAGCCCAGTTGCTGGACGTGGCGCAGCGCAAGGATGGCGTCCCGGACGTGGCCGACGCCGTGGCCAACGCCGCCAAGTATCTGGCATGGGCCACCAGTCAGGTGCTTGAAGGAGCCTGATTACTGCCGTTAGACCTGGCTGATGGGGTGCGTCTAACCGTGACCGGCGGCATACTGGGGTCATGAAATTTACAACCACCATTGTGGGCGAAGGCAACAAGGCGGGCATCGAAGTTCCGGACGAGGTAGTTGAGGGGCTCGGCGCAGGCAAGCGGCCGCCGGTGGTGGTGACCATTAACGGCCAAAGCTACCGCAGCAGCATCGCGGTGATGGGCGGGAAGTACATGGTGGGCGTCAGCTCGGCCAACCGCGAGCTGACCGGCGCCGCAGCGGGGCACACTGTGGAAGTGGGCCTTGACGTGGACACCCAGCCGCGCGTTGTGGACGTGCCGGATGACCTTGCTGCTGCACTGGACGCCGAGCCGGAGGCGAAGGCCTTCTACGGAACGCTCAATTACAGCGCTCAGCGGCGGTATGTTGAACCGATCGGTGATGCGAAGACGCCGGAAACCCGCGCGCGGCGCATCGCCAAGGTGGTTACTGATCTGAAAGCCGGTAAGAAGTAGCCCTTTTGGCTGAGCGGAAGATAAATGCTCTGAACCATGTCACGTTTGGCCCGGCGGCGTCACTACCTAGTAGTGACAGGCTGCAGGGCGCATTTGGATGCGGGACCTCAGCCACGGTTGACGAGAACTCGAGACCCTTTCGTCGGCCGGTCACGGCGCACGTGCAGGGCCCCATCTTTGGCCGGCCGGCCGTGCGTATGTCCGCTCGCTCTAGCGGACAGTGTGGCCGGTTCTGACTTAGACCCCCGGGGCCGGCCACACACCCCCCGGTTTGGTGGGCCCCTCGGGGCTGGCACGTCAGATGCGTTCCAGAGGTTCAAGCTGATACGCGTCGTGCAGGAGATGTACAAACTCGAGGCTCGCAGCCAGCCGCTGGCCACCGATGCTATGCACCCCGATTCCGGGGCTCCAGGAATTAAGCACAGCGGCAGACGTTGCTTCAGCAATTGAGGCAGCGGTAATTTGCCGAGTCTCCTGCACAACGCCCTCGGCACGGAGCTGTCTCTGGAGAATCTGCATGGTGACGCCGTAGAGGATGTCCGCCTTGGGCCACGTCACTCCTGTGCCGTCCCAGAACGCGAGATTCCAAATAGTTGCTTCGCTGATCCGTCCGCTGCGATCCATGAACGCTGCGTCGTCGAAACCGCGTTCCTTTGCATGGCGAAGAAGGAGCGTCTTAGATACTTCTCCCACATGTTTCACTAGTGCCACATGGCGTTCGTGCTGCACAAGATCCAGCGCCAGGGGAGTTGCCGGCGGTGTCACAGGATCCGCAAATTTCACTAGTACATTGAGGTCAGGATCCGCGGCGAACCTGAATTCGCCTGGCCTGGTGCTGATGTAGACCATCAGTGAAGAATCCGCGGAATCGGCGGCAGTGAGAGCAGCACTCATGTTTTCCAGGATGGACGAGTCGGGGAGGTGATGCCCGAAGAGCAGATCACTTCCCTCCCTGAGGCGGTTAAGGTGTAAATCCAAGCCACGAACACGCCCGCCCCGTACTTGCATTGCTGTGAAATGGGCAAAGCCTGCGAAGGCCAAGGGGGCGAGTTCCTCAGCTGTTGGGGCACTACCGTTGAGATACGTCGTCGAAATCGTCATGGATCGAACTTAGGAGGTGACACCAGTGTCAAAGGCAAGCGGGTCAATGCTCCGGGTGGGCGACTTGTCCGCCCTCACCGGTGTGGCGCCACGCTTGCTGCGCTACTACGAGGGCCGTGGTCTTCTGCTCGCCGATCGGTCCCCCACCGGACAGCGACTGTTCGGGCCTTCCGCGGTGGAACGGGTTCAGCATATTCGTTCTCTGCTGGCTGCAGGGCTTCCCACCAGCGTTATCCGTGAACTGATTGACTGCATATACCAGCCGGGGAGGTTGGAGCCTTGCGCGGTTCCCACGTTGATGGCGCACGTTGAGGACTACGACAACCGCATCGCGGATCTTGTCAGCACCCGCGCTGCCCTTCAGGGTCTAATCGACTCTTCGACGGAGTAGCCCGCCGGGTTAGTCCGCCTGCGCCGCCGAACAAGCCACCGGTCGCCACCCCGTAGTACTTAGGGCTGGTTCAGCTGAGATTCGGCACTGTTTTGCGTAGGGAACCATCCAGTGTTGCCACACAACCCCCGAGACAGTAATTGGCGCATAGGGGACGCTTCATGGAGCACGGGAACTGCCGGAACAATCACTGCCTGGAGGGGTGGATTTGGAAACAGGTGGGTGAGTTTCCCGACGGACCTTGCCCGGACTGCTCGGCTGTGGATGAACCCTCGCATCAGGGCCCGTCGCTTGAGCAGCCCAATGCATCGTGGCTCCAGATTTTTCTGCGGCGGTTTCCCCGTCCTGGCTCTGGACCTTCCCGCTGGGGATAGCACCGTAAGGGTCTTAACTTTGCTGCGGACCTGCGCTATCTTAAGCCAACCTGCGTCGGGCTGGCTGGGGAGCGCACGCCACGTCAATCGAAGTGAGGTAATGCAATGCGCATCAAAATTCTCTCCGCTGCACTCTGTGTTGGCGCCCTGACCGCGTTGTCTGCGACGCCGGCTTTTGCTGCCGGCCAAGTGGAAAAGGGACCGGAGAACTCCAACTCCATCTGCTCATACTCTGGCCTGAATGATGAACCCGATGCTGCGTATCCGGAAGGCGGGCGGGTTCAGTCCTATGGCCAAGCCGTGAGGCAGGGGCTTAAGGACGAGCTGGCTGAGCAGGGTGAATCGCCTAGCCTGCTCTGCAACGGCCACCGGCTTCCGTGGCAGGAGGTGACGGGTAGCCACTGACGTTTGGCCAGGAATATGGCTGTTTCTTCAGGGATCATCCCGGCGGGAGGCAGCCATCTGGGCCTGTGGCCACTGAGGCGACTACCGCCGTCGTCGATGCCTTCCGCGCTATCAGCCAGGTTCCCGCCGCCGCCGCTAGGAAGACGGCACCCAGGATGCCCCAGCCCAGCGCACCATGTTCGACGACGGTGGCAGTCACCACGAGCGGTGCGAGCATTGCGCCCAGCGCCGATCCCATACCGAACATCCCTTGGTAAGCGCCTGCTTGGAGTGGGTTGGCGAGCTCGAAGCTGAGTCCCCACGCTCCGGCTTGCGAGAGGATTTCCGCGAACGCATGAAGGAGGGCTGCGCCGCACAGCAGGGCGATGGCGGCGATGACCGGCGCCCCGCCCGCCGATGCGTAGAGCACGCAGGCTACGGCCATGAGCACCCCACCAGTCAGCACGATCTTTCCTGCACGGCGAGGGTGGTCGGTGCCCCGGGAGAGAGGCACTTGCAGCAGGACGACGCACAGGGTGTTGATGACAAGGATGATGGATATCAGGACGTCCGGGGCACTTGTGTCCTGTGAAATCCACAACGGAACGCCCACCTCGGCGAGCCCGAATTGCATGCCAAAAATACCGGACAGCACGGTCAATAGTGCGTAACGACGGTCCCTGAAGGGGGAGATTCCGCGCTTCGGTGCCGGGCTGGCGGGATCGCGGCGCGGTGCGTCCACACGCTGGGGGAGGCGGCGCAGGTACAGTGCGCTCAGGATGTAGACAACGCCGGCGCACAGCATCATTCCCCGGAATGCGTCGGCGGTTCCGGCCAACAACGCGAGTCCGGCAATCATGCCTCCGACGGCAATGCCGAGGTTGGTGATGGTGCGGAGGACTGCGCGCGCATTCACGCGGTGGGGGCCCTCGAATGCCCGGGCGATGATCGCCGAACGCGTGGCGTTCGCGCCACGGTTTACTCCTACTGCGATGCAGGCGATCACGACGGCGGTATTGAAGTTCCCGGCGAAGGTATAGCTTGCGATCGCGAGACCTTCGATGGCGACCATGCCCACCAGGAGTCGACGTGCTGAAAAGTGGTCGGCGAGCCGGCCGCCAATATAGGACGTGGCAACGCCCACCCCGCTGGACACCGTGAGAATCATGGCGATTTCCACGGCGCTCAATCCTACGAAGCGGCTGAAGTACAGCACCGTCAACGTGAGAAAAATACCGCGGCCCACTGTGGCTACGAGGATGGCAGAAGCAAGGATCTTGAGGGGGGGATCTGAGAGCGCGACGCGGAGGCTGTGCTTTTGGTCCGGTGCGGTGTCTGCGGGGGATTTAGTCACACCTGTAGTTCTGCCACCCCCTACCGGCAGTTTGTATTGATGTAGCGTAGTGCTTCATGTTGAAGTACGAGTTGTCGGACGCAGATCTGGGCGGCGTGCGTTTTGGGATCTCGCCTCTCTGTGAGCTTGGACTGTCCCTCAGGGCTATTCGAGACCCCAGCCACTATCCTCTTCAGCTGCCTTGGCTGCGCCGGACGGAAGAGGCCCGCTCCCGCTTGGACCTGGATGGATTGCTGGCGTTGGTGGATGACCGATTGTGGACACCGGACTTCCTGAACCCGCGGCCTGAGTCCCCACTTACGCGGATCGATGACGAGTTCGCGGCGTTGGAGCGGATTTCCGCCACCCAATTTCATGGGGACCTGATCCGTGTGCACGGCGTTGTTCCGTCCTTCTTTTCCGGCCCTGTTGCTCCAGCCATCCGACGCATGGTCCGGATCCTCCAGGAGTTTTGGGACACCTGCTTCGCACCCCATTGGCTGCGCATGCGCACCATCCTGGAAGCGGACATCGTCTACCGCGGCCGGCAGATCGCGCAGGGTGGGTTGTTTACGATGCTGAACGACTTGTCCGGCGCCGTGGAATTCGATGGCCACGTGATTTCCGTGAGGTTGAAGAACCCGGCGTCGCGGACCGAGAAAACGGACGGCCTGGGGTTGACCCTGGTTCCCACCATGTTCACCCGCAGGGCTTCTGCTCCCGTGAACCACGGCGACCCGCCACTGCTGATGTACCCGGCCCGGGGCCAAGGTGCCATGTGGGAGGCGGAACGGGTCACGAATCCGGCCGCGATAGTAGCCGTGTTGGGAGAGGTCCGGACCAGCCTGCTCACGGCCCTGGCTGCCCCGGCCTCGTCCACCGAGTTGGGCCTTCGCTTTGGCGTCACAACGTCCGCCGTGAATCAGCATCTCAGGGTGCTCCGGGACGCCGGACTCGTGACCTCAACCCGTTACGGCCGCAGCGTGCTCTACTTCAGGAGCGAATTGGGCGCGTCGTTGCTGCTGGGGTGACTGCTGAGGCGGGCCGACGGCGGCAGGCGGGCGGCGTCGTCGTGCGTTCAGTCTTTTCTCAGACTGTACGTGCTGACCACGTTGCCCTTGCTGGTGGCGTACTGGTTCTCCAGGACGAGCCGGTGCAGGGGATCGCCGTCTTCGAAAAGTCGTCGCCCGCTGCCGGCCACCACCGGATGTGTCATCAGGGTGAGTTCGTCCAGGATGCCTGCGAACAGCAGCTGGCGGACCAGGGAGATGCTGCCGCAGACCGCGATTTCGCCGCCGTCCCGCGACTTCAGCTCGGTGACGAACTGCTCAACATCACCCTCGATCAGGTGCGAGTTCTCCCATTCAAGAGGCTCGGTGAGGGTGCGGGATGCAACGAACTTCTCGATCGGGTTGATGAAAGCTGCAAAGTCGTCGTCCTGCTGCGCGTTCGGCCAATATCCGGCCCATTCCTGATAGCTGACACGGCCCAACACCACGGTGTCCACAGTGTTGATCATCTTGGTGAGCCCCTTCCCGAGTTCGTCGTCGAAGCTATCGAACTGGAACTTGAAGGGGTCCTGAACTACGCCGTCCACTGAGTGGAAAAGGCCAGCGGTAACTTTGCGCATGTGGATCTCCTGTTGGACGGCGGGTGGTTGACTTGTTGGTTTTAGGCGGCGCGGCCGGTGGTTTGGAGGCTGCGGGCCGGAAGGGCGGTCACGTTGCTGGGTTCCGCGGCAAGGCGAACCGGAACGGCGTGAAGTGCGGCGTAGCCCTGCAGCTGATCCAGTGCGTCCAGGTCAATGGTCGCTTGGGAAAGGTCCATTTCAACGCCGAGTCCGCCGCCCAAACTCTTGGTGCGTTGGACCACCGGGTAGAGCCCTTGGAGGCTCGAGATGGTCACGCGACCTGTCGCTGCGATCTGGATCTGTTCGCCGTCAACGTCGACGCGAACAACTACGGAGAGCTTGTCGCTGGCCAATGTACTGCCTTTCATCCTTGCTGCCACGCTGCAGCGTCCCCCAGCGTATTAGCCGAGTGTGACCTGCGCAACATTGCGACGGCGGCACTGTAAGAGCGTGCCCGTTTATCACGTCGAGAGGACACGTAGGTGTGCATCAAAACTCCACATCGAATTAGCTGCCTAAAGGCTGAACTGGTAATCCTTTTTGGCTATGAGCGCCGCCGACATCACTGACGCCGTTATCGACAACGCGAAGCTCACAGATGTGGTCAATGGACCATCTTCTTGAGGTTTCAAATAGCGTTGGAGACCTGGAATGGAGTTGCACGGAATCGTTCGTTTTTGTGCACGCTGTGGGGCGAACTGTTAGGACGCTTCCGCACTGTCATTACCCCGGTTCGAAACTTTGGGTGTCCCGTCGAGTGATATTGCTCCGAAGTTAAAGCACTCGCGGGATCTTCCTTGCGTTGACGGCTGCTGGTTGTCCAGTTTCGGTAGTCATCATTAGCTTTGCAGTACGTTGAGGAGCTCATCGGGAAGGTAGAGGTTTACGTCGTTGCCGTCGGTACCCGAGATGGGCTCTATAGCGTTTCCGTTCCACCAGAAGAGGAGCGGGACCAGTGGGGAGGGGTGTTGTGCGTGGACGTTGCCTGTGAACGTTAGCATTGCGCTGAAGTCGTTGATGCTGGTCCCGTAGGCACGACGATCCAGTAACTACTCGTCGCAAAGGATACCCACGAAATGTCGTATGACCTCTCGATCTATGGCACTACACGAATTGGCCCATTAAGCGTTGTGGACCTGGTCCAGTCGATTCCGATTCTGACCGCGATCTATTCTGGCGATGACGAATCCGGGGCGGGCATGGTGCGTGTCAGCCGAGGTGCACCACAGGGGCCCGGTTTCACAATAGACGGGCCATTCGCGGTGGAAGATGAGGACATTCCTTTGGAGGTGACCGCCCGGATCCTGGGCGTGAAGTGGTTGTACCGTATCAGCGTTGAAGATGTCTCGGACAAGACCATGGGCGACGCTAACAGGATTTCAAGGAAGCTGACCAAGGCAGCATCGGGCATCCTGGTTGATGAGCAGACCGGTCAAGTGTGGCCGAAAAGCAACCAACGGCAACCACCGCGTCCCAAAGCCGCGGATCTAGTCGATGAGATAAAGCTGAAGTGGTGCTATCAAGTCGAAGATGCCCCGCACGACCTCGCCGCCCGATATCTACGGCTCGCGCGACAGTACTTTCCCGAGGCGTTGCCGCGACGTTATGGAAGCTCCGAACCGTTTCAAGGAAACCTTGAACGTGACGGGGACGCCCACTTCATTAGGACTCTTGACGTGGAAGCGGCCACTACAACTTATACAGTGGGAAAGTATCCCGTCACCAGTGGCAGTTTGGTCGGCAGAAAGAAATTTGCCGGGAACACCCGATTCATCTCTCTAAGCGTCGACAGGGCTACTTTCAGGGATCCTTTGTGGCGGGAAGCGCTCATGAAGTATTTCGATCGCATGGCCGTTGAACTCGGGTGCTTTTTCGCCTCCGTGGAAGTTCTAAGGCCTGGACGGAGCTCGCATGGTGCGATGTTCTCCCAAATGCATGAAGAGGGCTATTATCCTGCCGATTACCGAGGACAGTGGTACGGACTCCCGCCCTACCCGGTTTGGTGTTCATGGTACTCGAAACCCTATGCAGAGTTAGTCCATCAATACCTCCCGGGTGCTAGACAAAATCCAGACGGTTCACTATTCCATTCGTGGCAAGAAGAGTCGGCGGACCGCGATCAGCTCCGCGAGTTACTGACCAACCCGGACTTACCTTGGATCCCAGCGGAGCTATCCCAACAACAGGGCGAACCCATCCAGCGCGCAGCAGTCATACCGGCAAAGTACGCAAACTAGTCGACAGTCCCGTTCAGGGGTTTTCGCCTTGGGATCGATTTCCAAAACCGACCCATCCTCCCGCGGAATGGAACCGATCAGATTGCCTACTTCTGTTGTATCTCCGGAGACCTTCAGTTGTTTCAGCCGTGGCCGAAGGACCAGCCCCACCCGAGCGATAGCCTCGGTGATCGCTGCTACGGGACGGGAAGGCCATCTCAAGATCCTACGTCTGCCACTTGACGAACATAGATGCATCCAATCCGTCTCCTGTCTGAGTGTGGTTCAGAAAGAGACCGCGCGCAGGGCTGTGTTACCGATGGAGATCGGATGATGATTTCCTATTGGCATGGGTTTGTTTGATTGGAAAAAGAAAGCGGTTAGTGCCGACGAATATGAGCAGCCGGTTTTTTCGGAGCTGCCACCGGAGCATCAAGAGTTCCTCTCCACATACGTGCAGATCGCAGAAGGATCTGGTGTGGATCTCGCGGATCCTGACAGTGTCGCCGGTTTTTACCGGACGGCATTGAAAACATGGCAGGCATCGGGTGGGCAGACAGACGCTGAGCTGTACCGAAATGCCGCTGGTGTTGCTTTCGGCGAACTCCTCGTCCGGACCTCTCCTCTTCGATGGGTCGTCGCCGAGGATTCGCAGGGACGCGAACTGGCTGTTCATTCTGACCGAACCAATTTCCTTGTGTATCCCCTGGATGCCGTCGAGAAGCGGTGGGACAGAGGTGAAGACGGCGAGTTCATCAAGGCCCTTACCGGCAAAGTGATTGACCACTTCAAGGTCTACTAACCGACCGTCCGACCCCAGGCCTTGAGTGGATGCGACTTGCTCCGCTTGCGGACCTCAATGAATTCATTGGCGCATTGCCATTGATGGGCACTCCTGCCCATTTTGGCCCTTTGGCTGCGCTGATAGTTTGGCCATATTCGTTCAGGCCTATTTGGGGAGAGACTGTGAAGCGTCAAAAGACCATTGCCACGTTTGCAGCAGCGATCGCACTTGCCGCCGGAGGCCTCGCGATCGCGACGCCCGCACAGGCCGCGGGCTACACCTACCTGTACCCGACTGACTTCAGCTCACAGTCCTCGTGCAACACGAAGCGCCTCACCATGAACTCCTCCTGGACCCGTGCAAGCCAGTGCTTCATCATGACTGACACCGGGAAAGTCGTGTGGAAGTTCTCCGTCACCGTGCGTGGATAGTCTCGCTACCAAGTCTTCAAGTCACGAAACGCCAAGTGCCGCCGTCGTACTTCATGTGAAAGTACGACGGCGGCACTTGCCGTATCCGGGTGGGTGACAGTTAGGCGGTCTGGCCTGCGTGCTGACCCTCGGAGATTTCCTCCACGAGCTTGCTGTTGAAGGCCGGGAGATCGTCCGGGTTGCGGCTGGTGACCAAGCCTTGGTCGCACACCACTTCCTCGTCGGTCCAATTGGCGCCCGCATTCTTCAGGTCCGCCTGGAGCGTGTGGAACGAGGTGACGTTGCGGCCCTTGATGACGCCGGCGTCGATGAAAATCCACGGACCGTGGCAGATCGAAGCCACCGGCTTGTGCTGTTCGAAGAACGCGCGCGTGAAGTTCTGGGCATCCTTGTCCACGCGAAGGTTGTCCGCATTGACGACGCCGCCTGGGAGGACCAGCGCGTCGAAATCGGAGGCGTTGGCGTCGGCCACGGCAAGATCAACGTCGAAGGTGTCACCCTTCTCCACGCCATTGAAACCTTGCAGCTTTCCCTTGGAGGGGGCCACGAGCGTTGGCTCACCGCCCGCATCCTTGACCGCCTGCCATGGGCTGGTGAGCTCCACCTGCTCCACGCCGTCCGTCAACAGGAATGCGACCTTCTTGCCTGCGATGTTGTGTTCTGACATTGTTCCTCCTCGTTGCGCAGCGGGGTGCCTTATGGGCGTGGCCGCCGCTGTGAGAGTTGTTTGTCTGACCTGCTCCAGCCTAGGGAAAGCGGCTTTAGTAAGCAAGCTGACTAATCGCATGAGGATGGTCTAGAGCTTGCTGATGTATCGAATAACGATAGAATCTGGTTGTTGTTCGATAAAGGAGTTTCCATGGGAAAGCTGTCCATCCTTGCCTTGCGGGTAGTAATCGCGCTGGTGCTGGCGGGTTCATTGTTCGTTCAGGCGCGGATGGTCCCGCTGCTCTCAGCCGACCTCGTAGAGGCAGGAGCCCCGGACGCTCCTCGAGTAGCGCTGCTGGCCATCGTGGTCCTCGGAATTGTGTGTGTGCAGGTGGTTGCCGTCTGCGTGTGGCGTTTGCTGACCATGGTGCGCTGCGGGACGGTGTTCTCCCACCGGGCCTTCCGATTTGTGGACATCATCTTCGGAGCCATCGCCTTCGCGGCGGTACTCATGTTTGGCATGGCGGTGATCCTGGCGCCGGGCGAGGTTGCCCCAGGAGTCGTGCTGCTGATCTGTGGGGCGGCCTTGATGATCGGGGGAGTGGCGCTGGTTGTCCGTGTGATGCGAACTCTGCTCGCCCAGGCCGTAGCGCGGGACGTCGAGGCCTCTGACCTGCGGGCCGAGCTGGACGAGGTGATCTGATGCCGATCATCGTGGACATCGACGTCATGCTGGCCAAGCGCAAAATGCCTGTGGGAGTGCTTGCCGAGCGGGTGGGGATAACGCCGGCCAACTTGGCTGTTTTGAAGAACGGGCGCGCGAAGGCTGTGCGTTTTACTACGCTCGAAGCGCTGTGTGAGGTGCTGGAGTGCCAGCCGGGGGATCTGCTGCGATGGGAATCTGAAGATCACTGGGATAGCGGACACCCTTCTGCCGGCGAGCTTCGTCCAACAGTTCCCTCGTCTCAACCGACGACTCAGGATTCATGAACGGGCTCTCGGTCAGTGCGGATTGGTGACCGTACGTGTTCCCCGGGTGCTAGCGTTCGAAAGTGCATTTTGTTGAGCGCGGGGCGGGGACCCCGATACTGATCATCCATGGCTTTTGCGTCGATCATCATCTGCTGCTTGGGCTCGACCCAGTGCTCGCCGCGAATGGTGAGTGGCGGCGGATCTACCTTGACTTGCCGGGGATGGGGAAGTCATCGGCAGGACCGGAAATCGACGGTGCTGACGCCGTCGCCGACGCGGTCGTTTCCTTTGCCCGGAGGACCTTCGGCGACGAGAGGTTCGCGGTCCTCGGCAACTCCTTCGGAGGCATGATCGCCCGCCACCTGGTGGCCGAATTCGGGGAGCGGGTACTGGGCCTGGCGCTCCTTTGCCCGGTGGTCGTTGCGGATCACGAGGCGCGAACTCTGCCCGCCAAGACTGTCCTGCGTTCAGATCCTGAGCTGATGGCGACCCTGAGCCCGGAGGGCAGATCCGACTACGAGGAGAAGGCCGTGGTCCAATCCAGCCAGAATTGGCTGCGGTTCCGCGAAGCCGCCTTGCCGGGCTTGAGGGCGTTTGATCAGGTTGCCACAGCTCGGATCTCCAACAACTACGCGCTCACTACTGAGCCGGAAGCTCGCTTTGAGACTTATCAGGGGCCCACCCTCATCGTGGCCGGGCGTCAGGACCATGTGGTGGGTTATCAGGAGCAGATGGATCTAGCTGGCAGTTATCCGCGGGCCACGGTTGCAGTCCTGGACCACGCCGGCCATAACGCGCACTTGGATCAACCGCAGCTAACGGCGGTCCTCCTTGGTGAGTGGTTGGATCGGGTGCTGGAGTGGAAGCAGAAACCAAGCTGACGTTCCGCTAATCGCGTACAATTAGAAGCGATTAGGAGGCCCTGATGCAATTACAGAACCCGCTGAGAGCGATTTGTCCGACGCTTGAAGCCGACGTCCTCATGGCGTTGGCGAACGGTCGCCCGAGCACGCCCGGGCATCTTGTTCGGGAGCGTGGCATCAAGGCCTCGGTGTCTGGCACCAGACGATGCTTGGAACGCCTCGAAGAGAGCGGCATTGTTATGGGTATCAGGGTAGGAAATCGGAACGAGTACGCCCTGAATTTGTCCCACATGCTCGCAGGCGTCATTGCTGAGGCGTCCCAGGGCAGGGAACGATTCACGCGCTTTATTTCCCGCGCAATAGCCAAATGGCCCGAGGAGCCGTTGCAGGTAATCCTTTTTGGTTCAGCGGCACGCGGAGACATGCGCAATGACTCTGATATCGACTTGCTGTTCATCATTGATGACGGAGCTGGCGATGAGCTATATGAGCAAATTGGAAATCTGGCCGTGGACGTTTACCGCCTCACCGGTAATGACGTTCGTCCGATGATTTACGAAGCGGCAGAAGTACGGGCGGCACCGATATTCGACTCGATTTTGGGGGAAGGCGTCCACGTTCACGGTGACCGTCGTTGGTTGTCGCGCCGCCTGCCTGATGCGGCGGCTGCCTAGTGTCGGCGAGGTCAGATGCGAGTGCACGACTTGAGGATTCGCAAGCCTTCCTCGAGGCGGCCGATACCATCAACACGCTAAATTCCGGAGAAACCTACGCGGACGTCATTGCTACTTTGGCAATCCATGTAGGCATAGCGGCAGCCGACGCATTTTGCTTGCTGGCGCTCGGTCGTCACTCTAAGTCAGACAACCATGCTGATGCAATAGAGGTGCTGAAGGAAGCGGGGGGCGAAAATGCCATTCTTGCTCGCCACTTGGGCGAGAAGACAAAGGCGGGCTATAACGTTTCGAGTCTCACCCGGGCCAAGTCCAGCAAGTGCATTGAGTGGGCTTCTAAATTGGTTATTGCCGCTGAATCGAAATTTTCCCTATCGTGAATGACGTCAGTACCCCAGCTGCTCCCGCAATGCCGTGAGCTGGTGCGACGATTCCACGGCCTGCTCGTGATCCACGGAGACCAGCGCCTGGACCAGGACGTCGCTCAGCACGATCGACGGCAGCGCCTCCGTAGTCATGCCTGTCGGGGTGTGCGGAGCGAGAATCACAGCGTCAGCCAGGTCATGCAACGCCGACTCAGGTTCATCCGTTAGCAAGACGATGGACGCTCCAATCGAGCGGGCGCGCTTAAGCAGCACTTCGACGTCCACCGTTACTCGTCCCGGGGCGAAGACGACCACAACATCCTGGCTCCCAAGTTGGAGCAGATCATCCGCGAGCCGGAATCCGTCACTGGAAATGCACCGAGCGCGCCTGCCGATTCGGTTACAGCGCAGTGCCAGGTTGAGGGCGGCGATTCCGGACGCGCCCACGCCGTAACTGACAATCGTGGAACCTCTCATGAGAAGTTCGACGGCGGGAGCGATCGCCTCTGCGGGGTCGGCGCTGGAAGCGAGTTCCAGTCTGTCCTTGGCCTCGGACCACACGTTCTGCCAGATGTCTTCGATGCGGGCACCCATATGGTCGATGCGCTGCTGCATGCTTCGGGCATTGCGCTGTTGTTCGTAAGCCACGACCTCGCCGTGGTTTCCGAGGTCACCGACGACGTTCTGGTCATGTACCGAGGCTCGATCATGGATCAGGGGCCAACGGGACGAGTGCTGAATGCGCCGGAGCGCAGCTACACGAAGCTGCTGATCTCGTCGATGCCGGGACCGGGGTGGGATCCGAACGACGTGCTGAAGCGGCGGGCGGCGTTCATAGAAGAGGTGCGGGTCTGAGGTTGCCGGATTCCTGTCCGGAGTCCGGGAACGTGGACTGTCCGGATTGCTCGGGGGCGGAGACCGATAGACCCGGCTTTAGCTGGTGCGGAAGTTCCAAGGCGTAGCCACGGGAGGCACCTCGGGCACTCGGGGGCAACTAATCCTCGCGGACCCGCCTTGCTTCGCGACCAAAAATCATCGGCTCAGTCTAGAGGTTCGGATTGCCCCTACTTCCCCTTCTTCCCGCCCCGCTTCGCCGCAGCATTCATCGCTGACTTCACCGCAGGCGGCAGCCCCGCCGTCTCGGTTTCCGGCTCGGCGACGGTCCCGCGCCAGTGGGCCAGCCCCTTCATGCCGTGGTAGATCACCAGGGCAGCGGCGGAACCCAGTGCAATGCCCGTGAACTTCAGCTCGCCAATGGTCCACGTGTAGTCAGCAATGCCGATGATCAAAGCCACGGCGGCTGTGGTCAGGTTGATCGGGTTGGAGAAGTTGACCTTGTTCTGCACCCAGATCTTCACGCCGAGCACGCCGATCATGCCGTACAGCATGGTCGCGGCGCCGCCCAGGACGCCCGCCGGAACGGTGGCGATCAGTTCGCCGAATTTCGGGGAGAAGCTCAGCAGGATGGCGAAGATACCGGCCACCCAGTAGGCCGCCGTCGAGTAGACCTTGGTGGCGGCCATGACGCCGATGTTCTCCGCGTAGGTCGTGGTACCGGAACCGCCGCCGAACCCGGCAAGTACCGTCGCGGCGCCGTCGGCCATCAGCGCGCGGCCGGAGACGCCGTCGAGGTTTTGGCCGGTCATCGCGGCCACCGACTTCACGTGCCCCACGTTCTCAGCCACGAGCACCAGCACCACCGGCACGAACAGCCCCACCACGCCGATGTGGAATTCGGGTGTCTGGAACAGCGGCAGGCCAATCCATGCGGCGGCGTCCATCTTTTCGTAGGACACCTCACCGCGCATCATCGCCACGATGTACCCCACCACAACACCCACCAGGATGCTCAGGCGCCCCAGAATTCCGCGGAACAGCACTGACACCAGGATGATCGTCACCAAAGTGATCAGCGCGGTGACGGGTGCGAGGTCGAAGTTGGTCTTGGCGGCGGGTGCGAGGTTCAAGCCGATCAGCGCCACAATGGCGCCGGTAACGATCGGCGGCATGAGCCGGTTGATCCATTCGGCACCGAACTTCTGGACCACCGCACCAATAAGCGCCAGTACGACGCCGGCAAGCACCACGCCGCCCAAGGCGCCACTCACGCCGTACTGCTGCTGGGACGCCATGATGGGGGCGATGAAAGCGAAGCTCGACCCCAGGTAGCTGGGCACCCGGCCCTTGGTGATCACCAGGAAGAGCAGCGTGCCGATGCCCGAGAAGAGGAGGGTGGTTGCCGGCGGCATGCCCGTGATGATGGGTACCAGGAAGGTGGCGCCGAACATGGCAACCACGTGCTGCATGCCGATGCCGATGGTCAAGGGCCAAGCCAGCCGCTCGTCGGGAGCCACCACGTGGCCGGGACGGATGGACTTGCCGTTGCCGTGGAGCTTCCATTTCATGCCGAGCATGCTCATGGCGGGGCCTTCCTCAGAAGAGTATTGGGATTCGGTGCAACATTACCGCCATTGCGGGGCCTGCTCTACGCGCCTCGCGCGCTCGGGAGCGCGCAAAACGGGCCTCACAACGCAGAGCCCACAAGGTGACTGTGCCCAACGTCACGGGCCGTCATGGGAAGAGGACAAGGGAACTTGAAGTTGCAACCATGGAAAGCAGAAGTGCCCCGCCCGCTCAGGGCCTGGGCCCAGCGAAAGGTTTACGAATGACGATCGCCCACCAAGAAGCAGTCATTGACGCCGCAGCAGTCGACGCCATTTTTGCCGAAGCCCGCACCGCCAACAGCTTCGCCGGTGAGGTCACCGACGAACAGGCCCGTGCCATCTACGAGCTCACCAAGTTCGGCCCCACCGCCTTCAACTCCCAGCCGCTCCGCGTGACCTACGTCCGCTCGGACGAGGCCCGCGCCAAGCTGGTGGACACTCTTTCGCGCGGCAACCAGGCCAAGACCGCCTCCGCTCCGCTGGTAGCCATCCTCTCCTACGACACCGACTGGCAGGGTCAGTGGGACAAGTTCCTGCCCGCCTACGGCGCGCCCAAGGCCATGTACGACGCCGACCCCGCTTTCGCCGCTGCCACGGGCAACAACAACGCTCACTTGCAGGCAGGCTACTTCATCCTGGCTGTGCGCTCGCTTGGTTTCGCTGCTGGCCCGATGACCGGTGCCGACTTCTCCGCAATCGACGCCGGGTTCTTCCCGGCCGGCGACCAGAAGAGCTTCCTGGTGGTCAACATCGGCCAGCCCGGCCCGGACGCCTGGGGCGAAGCCAAGCCGAAGTTCGCTTACGACGACGTTGTTCGCACCGTCTAAGTTCTCACAGTAGCAACGCGCGCTCACTTTCCAGTGAGCGGGCGTTCTGCCTTAAAAGGAGGCTAGGAAGCTTCGTCGAAGTCGTCGATGCCCGCGGCTTCCGCGTTCTGGCGGCGCTTCACGCGGGACGGGACCACCAGTGCTGCCAGCAGGGCCAGTACGCCAACCCCCGCAGAAACCCAGAAGCCGATGGTGAAGGCGTCATCTGTCGGTGCGCCCTGTGGCGTGACGTTGGAGGAGATCAGCGCCGCGATGACGGCCGTGCCGATGCTGCTGCCGATGGTCCGCAGCACGGTGTTGGCGCTGATGGCCTCACCGGTCTGCGTTGCAGGCACGCTCTCGACGATGGCGTTGGAGGTCGCGGCGAGGGCCATCCCGATGCCGATGCCGGTGAGAATGCCCGAGACCACGATCTGCCATTCTTCGCCGTGTCCCAGCGCGGGAATGATGAAAGCGACCGTGACAGCCACGGCGCCAAGAATCATGGGGACCTTAGGCCCCACCTTGCGGATCAGCGCGCCGGCCACGACGCCGGAAATCACCATGGCCACGACGGTCGGCAGCAGGTAGATGCCGGCTTCACTGACAGTCTTTCCAAAGCCGTAGCCAAGGGCCGTGGGCAGCTGAAGGATAGTGGGCACCAGGACAAACGTGCCGAACATTGCGAAACCGAAGGCCAACGCAACGATGTGGGCGGTCCACACGCCGCGGTTGCGGAACAGCCGCACGTCGATCAATGGTTCTGCCACTCGCAATTCGACCAATACAAACGCGATCAAGGCGATGCCGCCACCGATGAGCAGGCTGACGGTCTTGCCGTCGCCCCACCCCCACGTCTGGCCCTCGCTGATAGCGAGCAGTACGGCAACCAGGCCCACCGAAAGGATCCCGGTGCCCAAGATGTCGAGCTTGCCGGGAGTTTTGACCGGGGACTCGGGCATTCCGAAGATGGCGCCGAGGAGGGCGATGAGGACGAGTCCGGCAGGCAGCCAGAACAGCCAGTGCCAGGACAGAGCCTCGACGATCGGCCCTGCTGCAACGATTCCCACACCGGCGCCGATGCCGAAGATGGCGGACAGCAAACCAATAGTGACGCTGACACGCTCCTTGGGGAGCTCATCACGGACGATGCCGATGGATAGTGGCATCACCGCACCCGCCGCACCTTGGAGTACCCGGCCAATGATCAACACGGTCAGGTTCGGGGCCAGGGCCGCGAGTACGGTGCCCACCAAGAGTAGGGAGAGTACAACGATGAGGACTTTTCGCTTGCCCACCATGTCGCCCAGTCGTCCGAGGATCGGCGTGAGTACCGAGGCGGAGAGAAGGTAGGCCGTGAGGACCCAGCTCGCATCGCTCGTTGCGACGCCCAGATCTTTGCCGATGGTGCCTAGGGCCGGCGCCACGAGCGACTGCAGGACGGCGAAGGACAGGCCACCCAGGGAGAGGTAGGCAATGATCGCGGTGCCCCGTTTACCGTGAGCCTCCTGACCCGATGCCGGCGCACTGTGAGGGCGCTCGATGGTGCTGGACATGATTCTCCTCGGGATGTAAACGGTTGATTACTTCGACAATAAATCACAAAAGTTACCCATGTCAACAATCGTTTACATGCTCGGTTGCCGGGCTAGAGTGGGGGAGTGGGTAAAGAAGTGCAGGAATCAAAGGCTCTCGACGGCGGAGCAACGTTTGCGGACGACGAACTGGTCCGATCGGGTCGGGATGCGGACGTCACCAGGCGGGCGCTCGTCCGGGCTGCCCGACGACGTTTCGCCACGGAAGGTTACAGGGCCACCACGGTCCGCCACATCGCCGCGGACGCGGGCGTCAACGTAGCGCTCATCAACCGGTATTTCGGCTCTAAAGAAGGTCTCTTCGAGGCCTGCATGAACCGCACCGTGGATGAGCTTGATCCTCAAACCCGGGCTCGCGCATCCAGCGTTGACGAGGTGATAGCCAGGCTCCTCACGCACGTTGTCGAAGCCCCCAACGCGGACGACCCCCTCCAGCTCCTGCTCCTGCTCCGCTCATCCGGCGATGAGAACGCAGATGCGATCCGCCGCAGGACCTTGGAACGGTTCACCGAACAACTCGCTGCAGCAGCAGGGTGGAGTGCGGATGTCCCCGCCTCGCAGCCGCTACTCCTTCGCGCCCAGATGGCCATAGCCCTGATGCTGGGGTTGGTGATGCTGAGGACCGCCACGGAGGTGCAGCCCCTGGCTTCGGCCTCCGCGGAACAGCTCACGGAACCCCTGGAGAGCGTCCTCAGGGTCCTCCTGGACACCCGGAACTGATTCCCTCCCCGAGGGTCGACCCCTGCTCCCAAACCATGGGTCGACGAGTGGTCTTTGCGTGCCCGCATTAGTCGTAGGCTTGCCTTGGAGCGCGGGTCTGGACATGGCCGCCGCGTAGGAGCTGCAGAAGAGTGGCTCCGTAGGCCTTGCCCGATGGTCTATGTGATCCACTTCCTGGGTCGTGTCCGAATCGGGGACTGGTATGGGCAACGAAGCTCCACTGGACGGCACTTCTCGCGACGAGACCATCACCAACGATGGCGACGACGTGCTGGTGGCACGCGTCCGGGCGGGGGATATAGACGCCTTTGAGGAGCTGTTTCAACGTCATCATTCGATGGCCCTGTACGTAGCTTCCAAGCAAGCCGATAACGAGGCCGACGTCGAGGACATCGTGTCCGATGCATTTACCGCTGTGCTTCAGTACTTAGTCGCAGGGAAGGGTCCTGAAACGTTCTTCCGGGCATATTTGCTGACCGCGGTGCGGAGAATCGCCTACAAGGCAAACCATGCGGGCTCCCGGACGCGGCCCACCGAGACATATCACCTGGACGGTGCGGAACACCATCATGACTCAATCCTGGCGGAGTTCGAATCCACAGCAATAGCCCAGGCTTTCACGTCCCTGCCCGAGCGCTGGCAGGCCGCTCTTTGGTACATAGACGTTGAAGAGATGAAGCCAAAAGCGGCATCGCCCATGCTCGGACTGAGCCCCAACGCGGTTTCGTCACTGGTACTTCGCGCCAGGGAAGGCCTTCGTCAGGCATATCTGCAGACCCACATCTCAGCATCCGTTGGCAAGGGATGTGAAGATTACTCTTCCCGGCTCGGTGCTTACGCCCGTAAAGGTCTCAGCACACGATGGGAGCAAAAGGTCCGGGCGCACCTGGACGGATGCCCCACGTGCACTGCCGTGCTGCTGGACCTGGATGATGTCCAATCGGCAATGCGGGCCGCCCTCTTCCCCATGATGACCGGCATTGGATTCACCCTGGCGGTTCCGTCCCTGCCTGCTCCCTCGGCTGGTGCCAGGGACCTGACCGCTTCCCGTGGTGAGCCTTCAACCTCAACGCCGATGCCCGTGATGTGGAAGATTCGAGCAGGCTCCTTGACGATCCGTGAAAATGAGTGGGACATTCACTTGGCTATGACTGCCACCGTAGTCGCAGATCGCCACTGAGGCTACGCAATAACGCCGTCTACCAGCGCCTTCGCTTCTTCCTGCACCTGAGCCAAGTGGTCCGCGCCCTTGAAGGACTCGGCGTAGATCTTGTAGACGTCCTCGGTGCCGGAAGGGCGGGCCGCGAACCAGGCGTTCTCGGTGACCACCTTCAGGCCGCCGATCGAAGCGCCGTTGCCGGGAGCCTCGGTGAGTTTGGCCGTGATCTCTTCCCCGGCAAGCGAAGTAGCGGTGACGTCGGCAGCGGACAGCTTGCCCAGCTTGGACTTCTGCTCGCGGGTAGCAGCGGCGTCAATGCGGGCGTACACGGGTGCACCGAACTGGTCAGTCAGGCCCTTGTAGAGCTGCGAAGGGGACTTGCCAGTAACGGCCGTGATCTCGGAAGCCAGCAGGGCCAGCAGGATGCCGTCCTTGTCCGTGGTCCACACACTGCCGTCGAGCTTGTTGAAAGATGCGCCGGCAGACTCTTCGCCACCGAATGCGCCCTCACCGGACAAAAGTCCGGGCACGAACCACTTGAAGCCAACCGGAACCTCAACCAGCTTGCGGCCCAGCCCGGAGGCGACGCGGTCGATGATCGAGGACGAAACCAGCGTCTTGCCCACCACGGACTCAGGGTTCCAGCCACTTCGGTTCCGGTACAGGTAGTCGATGGCGACGGCGAGGTAATGGTTCGGGTTCATGAGGCCACCGTCAGGTGTCACGATGCCGTGGCGGTCGGCGTCGGCGTCGTTACCGGTAGCGACGTCATAGGCGGCGGTGCCGTCGGCGCCAGCGGCCATGCGCTGGATCAGCGACGCCATGGCCGACGGCGACGAGCAATCCATGCGGATCTTTTCGTCCCAGTCGAGCGTCATGAAAGCCCACTGCGGATCAACCGTGGGGTTCACAACAGTGAGATTGAGCTGATGGCGCTCGCCGATTTCACCCCAGTAGTCCACAGAGGCACCACCCATGGGGTCAGCGCCGATGCGGACCCCGGCGTTGCGGATCGCATCAAGGTTCAGCACGGAGGGGAGATCGTCCACGTAGCTGCTGAGGAAATCGAACTTGCCGGTGGTGTCAGCGGCAAGGGCATCATTCAGGGGCATGCGCTTGACGCCGCGGAGGCCGTTCTCGAGCAGCTGGTTGGCGCGGTCGGCGATCCATCGGGTGGCGTCGGTGTCTGCCGGGCCGCCGTGGGGAGGGTTGTATTTGAAGCCACCATCGGCTGGCGGGTTGTGGCTGGGCGTGACCACGATGCCGTCAGCCTGGGGCGTGCCCGGCGCAGCTTCGCGGTTGTATTTGAGGATGGCGTGGCTTAGTGCCGGCGTGGGGGTGTAGCCGTGCCGGGCGTCCACCAGAACGGTGACGCCATTGGCGGCTAGTACTTCCAGAGCAGAGTTCTGCGCCGGTTCGCTGAGGGCGTGGGTGTCGCGTCCGATGAACAGCGGCCCTGTGATGCCCTGGCGGCCACGGTATTCCACAATTGCCTGCGTGATGGCCAAGATGTGCGGCTCGTTGAAGGACGCCTTCAAGCTGGATCCGCGGTGCCCGGACGTGCCAAACGCCACGCGCTGCGCAGGGTCGCCCACATCCGGAGTTACGTCGAAATACGCATCCAGCAAGGCTGTGATGTCAACAAGGTCCTGGGGAAGGGCAACTGTGCCCGCTCGGCTAGCCATGGGGTCCAGCATGCCAGACCACGGGGCCTGCTGACACGAAATGTCCGCCGATCCGGCCCCTGTGACGCCGAATGGCGTTGTTTCGTCAGGACAAAAACGGCAAAGTCAGCAAAGATTCATTCCCTGTTCAGACCACAGCAGGCGCACCCGTTCCCCCTGGGCGCACCACGTGTTCACCGGTGGCGCGCCCTTTCGCACTATTCGCTCCAGAGGTTACGGGCGCGGGCGGGGGTAGGGGTAGCGAACAACCCAGCGGGAGCGAACACTAGACAGCGGTGTAGCCGCCATCGACCAGTACGTAAGAGCCGGTCATGAAGCTGGCCTTGTCGGACAGGAGGAATGTTGTGACGTTGGCGATCTCCTCTGCAGTGCCCAGTCGGCCAAGCGGGTGCTTTGCTTCGAGGCCCCCGATGAGCTCCTTCGGCGCAGCGGCCAACAGGGGAGTATCAATGTAGCCAGGCCCAATCGCATTGACGCGAAGCCCCTGGGCGCCGTATTCAGCTGCAGCATTCTTGGTCATGCCCACTACGCCGTGCTTGGCGGCGGTGTACGCGGCGTTGCCCGGGGCGGCCACGGCGCCGTGAATGGACGCCATGTTCACAATGGCACCCTCGGATGCGCCTGCGGCAAGGATGGCCGGGACTTGGTAGCGCATTCCGTAGAGGACGCCGCTCAGGTTAATGGCGATGACGCGGTCCCAGTCTTCGATGTCGATTTCCCCAACGGGAGCGCTGGCGCCGCCGATGCCGGCGTTGTTGACGGCGTAGTTGAGCGCGCCGTAGGTCTCTACTGCAAAGTCGACTGCCTTCTTGCTGTCCTCGGCCACGGCTGTGTTGCCTTGGAACGGTACTGCCTTGCCGCCGTCGGCCGTGATCTGCCCGGCCACACGCGTGGCGGCGTCGAGGTTGACGTCTACAACAACTACGTTGACGCCGTTCTTCGCGAGGTCCTTGCTGATTGCTTCGCCGAGGCCGGAGCCCCCGCCGGTGACGAGCGCAGTTTTGCCTTCGAAGTTACCCATGATTCCTCCTTTGCGGGACAGGTCCCGCAGATTTCGTTGGTGAGCGCTGTTTAGGTCGCTATTATCGAAAACCAAGTCCGGCTCGAAAATATTCCATGCATATGCATGAATGTGACCGTCCTCGCAACGGTGGCACACACGCGGGACGCGCGCTACCTTATGTGGCGCCCCCGGCGGCGGTAGTGTTGGGACCAAAGACCACATCCAGGGGGATACCTATGTCAGACCAGCCATCCAAGGGCAACGAGGACAAGCCCGCGGGCTACGAACCGCCGCAGTACGTCCCGCCCGCACAGTTCAGCGCGCCCGAGCCAGGCACGTCCAGCCCATCCGGCGAAAGTGCACCTGAACAGGGCGCACCCCAATACGGCGCTCCGGAATACGGTGCGAACGCCACCCAGCCGCTCCCGCCCTACGAGCAGAGCACGCCGGGGCAGGGCACGCCGGGGCAGAGCCCGTACACCCAGCCGCAGGACCCGGCCGGCGCGTACACGCCTGGCGATTACAGCCAGCAACCCCCTTCGCCCTACGGCCAGCCGCCCAGCCCGTACCAGCAGCAGGCGTTCAACCAGCAGCCCTATGGCCAGCAGCCGTACGGCCAGCCGCAGTCACCCTACGGCCAGCCCGCCTACTACGCCATGCAGGCCGAGCCCAAGGGCCTGAGCATCGCCAGCATGTGCTGTGGCATCGCCGTCTACGTTGGCTTCGGGTTCTTCATCCTCCCTCAGATCGCAGCCGTGGTCCTGGGCCACCTCGCCTTGAAGCGGGAGCCCGCCGGCAAGGGAATGGCGATCGCCGGCTTGGTGATGGGCTACCTCGGCGTGGCGCTGACGCTCGTTTTGGGCATCATCTTCTTCGCCGCCATTGGCGCGTCAAGCGGCAGCCGCTACAACTACTAGGGCACGTACGACGGCGACCCTTGCGTCAGGTGGGAATCCCACCGGACGCAAGGGTCGCCGTCGTTAAGTCGTTAGAAGGAGGTCCTTCAGCCAGGAACCCTAGCGAACGCCGCCCATGAGTTTCTTGATGGCCGGGGTTGCTGCAGCCAGGCCAACGGCCAGGACCACTGCAACGCCGCCGATCCCCAGGAAGTACGGGAGTTCGTCGTCGGGGTTGTAGAGCCCGGCGAGGATGCCGGCCAGGGTGGTGCCGAGCGAGACGGACAGGAAGAACAACGCCACCATCTGGGTGTGGAATGCCTTGGGTGCGAGCTTGGTGCTCACGGAAAGGCCGATGGGGGAGAGGAACAGTTCCGCCAAGGTGAACATGAACAGGATGCCCACGAGCGCCAGCAACGGGGTCTTGCCCTCGCCAGCCAGCGGGATGAACGCCAGGAAAGCCAGGCCCATGATCAACAGGCCTGCGGAGAATTTCAACGGTGAGCTCGGCTGCTTGGAGCCCAGTTTGGTCCAGAGGGCAGCCATGACACCGGCGAAGATGATGATGAACACAGGGTTGATGGACTGGACCCAGGCTGCCGGCATTTCCCAGCCGAACAGGTTACGGTCCAGTTTCTCCTGCGAGTACACGGCGATGAACGTGAACTGCTGCTGGAACAGAGCCCAGAACCCGGCAGATGCTATGAACAAGGGGATGAAGGCCACTACTCGTTTGCGTTCCACGGCGGTGACCAAGGGGCTACGGAAGATCAGGAACAGGTAGATCACTGCGGCGCCGATCGCGGCGTAGGCCATGCTGCTGGCCAGGTTGTTGGCGTTGACCAGTCCAGTGCCGAGCAGGACGGCCACCACAATCAGGATGGCCAGGAAGATCAGGCCGTACTTGGTGCGGTCCTTGGCCGGGAGCGGGTTGGGAACGCGGTGTGCTTCATCCGGGAGGCGTTTGCGGCCCAAGGAGTAGATGACCAGGCCGATCGCCATACCCACCGCTGCAGCGCCGAAGCCGATGTGGAAGCCGTAACTCGTCTGCAGCCAACCGGTAACCAGAGGGCCGATGAGGCCGCCCAGGTTGATGCCCATGTAGAAAATGGAGAAGCCGGCGTCGCGGCGCTCGTCCTTCTCGCCATACAGGCTGCCCACCAACGCCGTGGCGTTGGCTTTCAGGCCGCCGGAGCCAATTCCCACCAACACCAGGCCTGCGATCAGGCCTGGAATACCCGGAAGGAGGGCCAGCGCGATGTGGCCGGCCATGATCATGATGGCCGAACCGAACAGAACCTTTTCGGAGCCGAAGAGACGGTCGGCGAGCCAGGCGCCGAGGATCGTCGACAGGTAAACGCCACCACCGTACGCGCCCACCAAACCAGCAGCGAGCCCCTGGTCGATGGAAAGCCCGCCCTGCTCGGCGGTGAAGTACATGTAGTAGAGCAGGATTCCCTGCATGCCGTAGAAGGAGAATCGCTCCCACATTTCCACGGAGAAGAGGCTGGCCAACATCTTTGGGTGGCCGAAGAATGACGTATCGCCCGCTGGCTGTGCGGACTCAGCCGTGGTTTGAGGTGTGCTCATTTTCTCAATGCTGGCACTGACTGCGGGCATTGTCACATCGATGAATGCCCGGGGCAACCACTTTCCATATGTTAGACGCGGGTCCTAGTGGGTCTCGAGGACTGCAGCGAGCTGCAGAAGCAGCAGTTCCGATCCGGGCCTGCCAATCAGCTGAATCCCCATGGGCAACCCCGCAGCAGTGGTGTGCACCGGAACGCTGATGGCCGGGAGCCCGCACACGTTCACCATGGAGGACCATGGCGCATACTCGCACTGCCTTTTGTAGTCCTCGTCAGCATCGCCGGCCCACTCGCTCGGCCACGGCTCGCCGCTGTGCCCGCCACCCGTGAACCACCCGACCGGGCGCGGTGTCTGAGCCAGGGTAGGCATGAGGATCAGGTCCCACTCCGCGTACTGCGCCACGGTATCGTGCTCGAACTGCCGCAGGAATCTCAGAGCCTCGTCAACCTTCCGGGCGCTCCGCTGTTGCGCCCGACGCCGGAAGGTACGGGTCAACGGTGTCAGCAAGGCCTCGCGCTGGGGTGCTATCCGGGCACTCCCGACGCCGGCAGTCCAGGCTGTCGTGAAGGAGTCGGGATAGCGGTTGTCATACCGGATGTCGGCTTCGCTGATGTTATGGCCAGCCTTCTCAAGCAACTTCGTGCCCAGCATGAGGGCATCCATCGCTTCCGGCTCGATCTCAAACGGATACACGCCAGCCCAGGGGCTGTCCAAACTCACGCCGATTCTCAGGGGTTCCGGCGCCAACCCCACGTTGGCGAGGTATCCGCCGTCGGGCGCTTGATCCCGGGGGACCAGCGCGTCCATCAGCAGTGCCGCGTCTGCCGCGGTCCGGGCGAGCGGCCCGGCGACCACCAACTTGGCGGTATCGCCAGCGCTCGCGCCCGATGCCACCAGGCCCCGTCCCGGCTTCAACCCCACCAGCCCGCAAGCGCCTGCCGGAATGCGGATGGAACCGCCGCCGTCGGTTCCCGGCGCGAACGGAACCAGTCCCGCAGCCACGGCAGCGGCGCTACCGCCCGAGGACCCGCCGGAGCTGCGTCCCAAAGCGTGCGGATTGCGCGACGGCGGTGCCACGCGGTTTTCGCTGTAGGCGGTGAGTCCAAATTCCGGAACCTGGGTCTTGCCCAGTGAGATAACACCCTGACCCTTCAGGGTTGCCGCGAGGGCACCGTCTTCCGGCGCCGGTTTGTGCTCGAGCGCTGCGCTGCCGTGCGTGGTGGGAACTCCGGCCACATCGGTGAGGTCCTTGAACGCGAGGGGCATGCCGTGGAGGGCGGGGATGTCTTCGCGGCGTCCCTCCCGGGCCAGCCTTGCGTGCAGCGCGTCTGCAGCCTCGGCGTCTTTGAGTGCCTGTTCGGCTGTGACGGTGACGAAAGCGCCCAATTGCTTGTTCCGCGATTCGATCTCCCGCAGGAAATGCTCCGCGGACTCGCGGGCAGAGAGTTCCCCCGCAGCCAAGGCGTCGCGGAGCTCAACAGCGGTCAATCGTGACACGTCATGCAGGTAAGGATCAGCCAAGGAAACGTGGCTCCAACCGTTCCTCCACAGCAACAGCGTCCACGCTCTCACCAGCGCCGGCGGTCACCCGGAAGGCGGCCTTGTTCTTCACCTCGGACACCACCTCCACCAGTTCCGTTCCCCGGTAAACCAGCCCGACGCCGTCGTCCGTGCAGTGGGTCTCGCCGAGCGTGCCGTTGGCCACCAGCTTGTGGATGGCCGGCGCGCGCCGCAGTTCGGAGTCGTAGTGCACACCGTTGGCGTAGGGGAGGAAACCGAGTGCATTGGTGACAGGCTTGAGTTCCGGACCAAAGGAATCGGTCACACCACCCTGGTACCAACAAATGGAGCCCGCTGAGACGCCGGCCAGCACCACTCCGCGTTCCCACGCCTTCCGCAGGACTCCGTCCAGTCCGTGTGCCCGCCACACGGCCAGCAAATTCACCACAGAACCGCCGTTCACCCAGATAACGTCCTGCGCCAGGAGATGCGCCTCCGGGTCCTCGACGTTAGGCATGGTGAAGAGATTCAGATGACTGAAATCGAACCCTGCAATGCGCGCTGCCTGGTCCATTTCCGCAGCCCACCAACGCTGATCACCGGATGCGGTGCCGATGTGTGTCACCCGGGGTGCGCGGCCGGAAGCGCCGGACAGTTCCACTGCGTAATGCATCAGGTGATTGAACTCAATCCTGGTCCGCTCGCCCGGCTTGTAGCCGCCGGATGTCGCCAGAATTGTTGCTTGCCCAGTGGTCATGCGGGCACTCCTAACGGGCCGTTGATGGGGATGCGTTTCCGTCCCAGTCTTAACGTCCGCGCGCCGGGAAGCAAGGGCGGGGGTTGCCTCGACGTTCCGGTGGCCCGTGAAGTTACGGTGTCGCGCCTCGGGGACTAGGCTGGATGCTGGACTTATTCGATGGAAGGGAACGCCATGAGCGACTTCGAAACTGTACCCGTGGGCGACATTCCGGCAGACGCCAGCATCCTGGATGTCCGCGAAGACTACGAGTGGGTGGCCGGTCACGCCGAAGGTGCGCGCCACATCCCCATGGACCAGCTGCCGGCTCGCCTGGACGAGCTCGATCCGGATGATGACCTCTTTGTCATCTGCCGCACCGGAGGCCGGTCATTCCGTGCCGTCCAGTGGCTGGTGGGGCAGGGCTACTCCGCCGTGAACGTTGCCGGTGGCATGGATATGTGGTTCGAGACCGGGAAGCCCATGGTGTCGGACAACGGGCTCAAGCCGGTTGTTCTCTAACCCGCGTATATAACCAGCAAGGAATATTGAATGCCGGCAGTCACCTACACCTTCCTCGGCCCCGAAGGCACCTTCACAGAGGCCGCCCTCCTGCAGGTCCCGGGGGCTGGTGACGCCACTCGCATTCCGTGCACCAACGTCAACACCGCGCTGGACCGGGTCCGGGCCGGCCAAGCTGACGCGGCCATGGTGCCCATAGAGAACTCGGTGGAGGGCGGGGTTACTGCCACCCTGGACGCCATAGCCACAGGACAGGAACTCCGGATTATTCGTGAGGCCCTTGTTCCCATCACCTTCGTGCTCGTGGCGAGGCCCGGCGTCGAGCTTTCCGGGATCAAGCGGATCTCGACGCACGGCCATGCGTGGGCGCAATGCCGCCTGTGGGTGGACGAGCACCTCCCGGACGCCGACTACGTTCCGGGCTCCTCGACGGCGGCGTCCGCCATGGGCCTGCTGGAAGACGACGCTCCCTATGATGCGGCCATTTGTGCCCCCTTGGTTGCTGCGGGACAACCCGGCCTCAACGTCCTCGCCGAAGACATCGGCGACAACCCTGACGCGGTCACCCGGTTCATCCTGGTGAGCAAGCCCGGCCTCCTTCCGGAACGAACGGGTGCGGACAAGACCACCGTGGTGGTCCCGCTCCCTGAGGACCACCCGGGAGCGCTCATGGAAATCCTGGACCAATTCGCGTCCCGCGGCGTGAACCTGAGCCGCATCGAATCACGGCCCACCGGACAATATTTGGGCCACTACTTCTTCAGCATTGACGCCGACGGCCACGCCACTGATTCGCGGGTGGCTGACGCGCTTGCAGGCTTGCACCGGATCAGTCCGGCAACCCGGTTCCTGGGCTCCTACGCCCGCGCGGACAAGCAGCCGGCAGTGGTGGCACCTCACACCTCGGATGCGGCTTTTGCTTCGGCGCATGCGTGGGTTGACTCGATCGTGAAGGGCTCATAGCCGCTATCCACAGGGCGCAATCGTTGCCCTTTCGCAAGGATGCTTCTGTGCGTATGCTTGCCTGATCCATAAACGATGGATGAATGCCAAATGAAGGGAGCGGTCATGACTGTCCACAGCGATGACAAAGACGGCCAGGGCATGATCGTCAATCCCAAGCCTTCAAGTGACAATGAAGCTGACTGGGACGGCGATGAAGCTGATCGTGCGGATCGCCTGCGTTTTGAAGAAGAACAAGCCATGATCAAGGAGCAATCCGAGGCCCGGGCTGCTGCCAAAGCCGCGGCGGAAGAAGCCGGGAAGAACGCGGCCCCACCCGAATAAGGGCGCTGTCTAGAGGGTCTTTGCTTTCGGCACGCGCACCAGCAAGGACCCTGGCTCCACCTGAACAGTGACAGTGGTCGCCTCGCCTGAGGGGTCGCCGTCGAGCTGGGTAGCCATGGGTTCCTGGCTGCGGATGGTGACTTTCCCGGAACGGTAGAAGCTCATCATCGGCAGGTTCGCATTGTGCTTGAACAGAACCTTTGTGTACATGGCGAGCCAGCCGAAAGCGCTGCGCGGGCTCATCACCACAATGTCCAGCATTCCGTCGTCGATCATGGCCTGTGGGATGAAGTCGATCCCGCCGGGAATCAGGCCACAGTTGGCGAACAGTACGCTGCGGATTTTCCGTGCCTGCTCGGGCTGGTCATCCATGGTGATGGTGACGCGTTTGCGGCGGCCAGGAAGGTGCCGGACGCCGGCCTCCGTGTAGGCGAGCCAGCCAACGCTTTTCTTGAGATCTTCCTTGGTATCGCCCACAACTTCGGCGTCCAAGCCCATGCCGGCAATCACCAGGAAGGTGTGTTTGGCGGACTCGCCCGTGATCTCGTTGTCGATCCCCATGGTTGCGGTGTCGATAAAACGCTGGTGGCCGAACAGCGCCACCTGGATGCACTCCGCAAGGTCGGTAACGTCCAGATCCACGTTGCGCGCCAGCAGGTTCCCGGTGCCCAGCGGGACGAGGCCCATGGCCACGTTCTTGTGCGCCAGGCACTCAGCCACAACGCGCACTGTACCGTCGCCGCCGCACGCCAGTACGACGTCGGCGCCGTACGCCAGCGCTTGGCGCGACTGCCCGTAGCCGGGGTCATCCACGGTGGTTTCAAAGAATTTCGGCGCGTCCCATCCGGCGAGATCGCAGGCGTCGATGATGGCTTGGCGGGCCTCTTCGGCGTTGTTTTTCACCGGGTTGAGAATGACCGCCACGCGCTGGTCCCCGGGGCCGGGCTTGTGTGAGTCCTCCCGGACTGCGCTCCTGATGTGGCGGGCTTTCAATCGGCGCACACCCCACCAACTGGAGACGGCAAACGCCACGCCCCCAGCGAGAATCAGGTACAGGATCCAGTCGCTCATGGTGCTCCAACACTATCCTCCCGGGCAGTCCCCTCTTTGCCGCGCGCCCGGGGCGGACGGACGTTGCCCGCTATGGGCCGGAAATCCGCGCCAGATTCGAATACTCTTGTCTGGTGATCGACGTAAAAGACCTCAGCGAAAATCCGGACAAGTTCCGTGCCAGCCAGCGCGCCCGTGGCGCCGACGAGTCCGTTGTGGACGCGATCATCTCCGCTGACTCTTCCCGTCGTGCCGCGCTGATCCGTCACGAAACCCTCCGCGCCGAGCAGAACGCTTTCGGCAAGAAGGTGGCGCAGGCCAAGGGCGAGGAAAAGCAGGCCCTGCTGGCAGAGGTCAAGGAACTGGCCAACTCGGTCAAGGCTGCGTCTGCTGAAGCCGCAGCTGCCCAGGCCAAGCAGGAGGAACTGCTCCGCGTCATCCCCAACCTGGTGGTGGATGGTGTTCCCGAGGGCGGCGAAGATGACTACGTTGTGGTCAAAACCGTGGGTACTCCGCGCGAATTCACCGACTTTGAGCCCAAGGATCACCTTGAAATCGGTGAACTGATCGGCGCGATTGACATGGAACGCGGCGCCAAGGTGTCCGGTTCACGTTTCTACTTCCTCCGCGGTGTTGGTGCCCGGTTGGAAATGGCGTTGCTGCAGATGGCCATGGAACAGGCCATCGATGCTGGTTTCATCCCCATGATCACCCCCACTTTGGTGCGCCCCGAGACCATGCAGGGCACCGGTTTTGATGTAAAGCACGACGCCGAGATCTACCGTCTCGCCGAAGACGACCTTTACTTGGTGGGAACCTCGGAGGTGGCCCTCGCCGGCTACCACGCAGATGAGATCCTGGACCTCTCTGCCGGCCCCATTCGCTACGCGGGCCAGAGCTCCTGTTACCGCCGCGAGGCCGGATCCCACGGCAAGGACACCCGCGGCATCATCCGCGTGCACCAGTTCAACAAGGTGGAGATGTTCATCTACACCACCGTTGAGGAAGCAGCTGCCGAGCATGAGCGCCTGCTGGCTTGGGAAGAGGAAATGCTGGCCAAGTGCGAGCTTCCCTACCGCGTGATCGACACTGCTGCCGGCGACCTCGGCATGTCCGCGGCCCGCAAGTTCGACTGCGAAGCCTGGGTTCCCACCCAGAACGCCTACCGCGAGCTCACCTCGACGTCCAACTGCACCACGTTCCAGGCACGCCGCCTCAATATCCGCGAACGCGCGGTCAATGACGAAGGTGTTGCCAAGGGAACCCGTGCCGTTGCCACGCTGAACGGTACCCTGGCCACCACTCGCTGGATTGTTGCCATCCTTGAGCACCACCAGAACCCGGATGGCTCCGTCAACGTTCCCAAGGCGCTGCAGAAGTACCTTGGTGGACTTGAGGTTCTACCGGTTCTCTAGTTTTCACTTGTCACCCCTAGACGGACAATTCACCCCCGCGTGCGCCGGTGAATTGTCCGTTTGGGGGTGACCTTTACCGGAGTAAGCCCGGCCGCGAGGAGTTTTGCCGTGAGCTGGGCTGGATTGTTGGCTGTAGCCCAGTCCCAGCGCACCACCGTGAACCCAAGAGCACGCAACCGGTCCTCACGTTTCTTCTCGGCGAGGACCGCTTCCCGGGCGCTCTGTCCACCCAGATATTCATCCCTCAAGTACTTTGCATCGCCGTCGAACTCTCCGATGACTCCTTGGTCCCGCCAAAAGAAGTCCGTACGGGCAACAAACCCCATGGCATCGCGGAACTCGCACTGCAACTCCGGAGCAGGGAAGCTCAGAAGGTGCATCTGGGCACGGCTCAGCGACTCCCCCGCAGAGCCGGAGTTCTCGTCCGCGAAGCTCAGAATATGCTCTACGCGTTGTCTCTTGGCCTCGGAAGGCAGGCCCTCGGCTGCCTCGCTAAGGACCGCTTTGCTCATGAAAAGCGATGGATACCTTGCTGCACTGATCGCGTGATCGGCTAAGGTGACGCCCTTGGTGAACGGACCCCTGGCGAGGACGTCCACGGCCGTTCGCGCCAATCCCGTCAACCGCAACCCGCGCAGGTACACGGTGTCGGTTGAATAGTAGTGCCGATAGACACCATAAGCCCGAATCCGTTCAAGCCCGGTGGGGCCAGTTGGTCCAACGTTCGCTGCCTTGGTGCTCGGCTTTCGAGCGCCGGCATGCCCGCGCGAGGCGGTGGCGAGGTGGATGTGCGAGGGCACGCCGACCATCTGCAGTCCCCAGAGCAACGCGGCTGTTTCGAAGCAAAACTCCGCGGCGGGGTTCTCCGCTGCCACGGCCCGTGCTGTTGCGGCGTATCGATCCCAGGGTTTGAGCCCCAGCCAATGCTCCTTGTCCACGTATACACCCTGGCGTACCCGGACAAGTTCGCCTGTCTTGTACCGTCTGCTGAGCTGCCGTGATGCCCCGGTTTCCAGCCGGTGCCGGGCAGCCACTATGAATTCGTTCTGGTAGTCCATGAACCACTGTTGCTGCATAGGGATTCACGTGACTGCTGATCAGTAGGGCTATGTGGAAATGGGTTCGGTTGTTCACCGCTATGTGGACAATTCACCGGCGGATGCGGGGGTGAAATGTCCGGGACGGGGTGAGATTTCACCGTCCGTTAATCCGCAGCTGTGGCGCCGGTCCTAGTTCAGTGTCCGAGGTGTCTGCTCTACTGTAAGTATGACTATTTTGACTGATACTCCAGTTGCTGGCATCGATGACCAGCCAAATAACAACAACAAGCTCATGATCGCCTTGGACGTGGACGGCACCCTTGTGGACCACGATGGCCACATGTCCCCGGCTGTTCGCTCCGCTGCGCAGGCGGTGGTAACCGAGGGCCACGACGTCATGATTGCCACGGGCCGCTCGCTCAACGCGACCCTTCCCATCATCCAGCAGATCGGTCTGGAGCGAGGCTACGCGGTGTGCTGCAACGGCGGCGTGACCCTCCGCCTGGATCCCTCGTTGGATAAGGGCTTCGAGATCATCCACAAGGCAACTTTTGATCCCGCGCCTGCTCTGAAGGCCCTGCGCGAACGGCTGCCCAACGCAAAGTACGCGCTGGAAGATGAGGACGGTAATTTCCTCTCCACGGAGCGTTTTCAGGACGCCAGTTTTGGGGTGGAGTCCATTGGCGTCGACTTCCAGACCATGCTGGATGCCACGGCAGTCCGCGTAGTGGTCTTCAGCAGCGAGAATACTTCGGACGAGTTCAACGAGGCCATCAGGCACATCGGACTTTCCGGCGTGACGTACTCGGTGGGGTGGACGGCCTGGCTGGACATCGCAGCTGAGGGCGTCACCAAGGCAAGCGCATTGGAGGTCCTGCGCCACAAGCTCGGTACGGAGCAAGCCAACACGGTTGCCGTTGGCGATGGCCGCAACGACATCGAGATGCTCACCTGGGCTGGCCGGGGCGTTGCCATGGGCCAGGCTCCCGATGAAGTCATCGCCGTTGCGGATGAGGTCACCGCCTCAGTGCTCGACGACGGCGCGGCGCACGTCTTGCGCAGCCTGCTGTAACAGCCACTCATCTGAGCGGGCTGCCTAGACTGGGCCTGTGTTCTACCAAGAGAGCCCGCCACCGCCAGGGCTGCAGCCGTTCGTCACTCAGTTGTGGTTTGTCCGCGCTGAGCCGCGCGCAAGGTACGAGAAGATCCTCCCCGGACCTTCGGCGCATCTGATCCTCAATCTGTCTGACCCTTATCGGTTGATCAACCCTCCTGATGCCGGTGCAGCTGCGGCCTCGTCGGAAGCCAACTCAACCGAAGTGTCCACGGGTTTCTATGCGGGCCTTCAGCGCAGTTACCTGATCAGCGAAAACCCGGACCAGCTCTTCAACGTTGGTGCCCGCCTGACTCCCTTTGGCTTGGCGGCGTTCACCAGCCAACCGCCGTCGTTGTTTCAGAACCGTGTGGTGGACGCCGAAAGTGTGTTCCCAGGCTTTCAAGACTTGCGCCAGAGCCTGGCGAACGCACAACCTGAACAGGCTTTCACGGCCCTGAGCACCTTCCTGCAGCAAAGGCTCAGGCCGGGTTACCAGACAGACCCCCGGACGGAAAAAGCGACAGAAATCCTGGCCCGGGATGATGTGGAAATCAGCGTACTGGCCGCAGATCTGGGAATCAGTACGTCCACACTGGAGCGGATCATGATGCGGGACTGTGGAGCCACGGCCAAGGCGTATTCGGATGTCTGCCGCTTCAACAGGATGGTGAACCAAGCGGCGGCCCTGCCGAAGGGCTCCGTCCCGGGCCGCGAACTTCTTCAGCTGGCCGACTACTACGACCAGCCACATCTGATCAGGTCGTTCAAGCGCTTCAGCGGTTTCACCCCGACGGAGTACCTGCGCGTGGTTCAGAGCTATGGCGCGGAGTACGCCACGTTCGTACCGGTGGACGAAGTCATCGGATAACCTGCGGGTTTTTTACAAGACTGCGCCCGATAACCCACGTACAGTCCACTCAAGACCTGTTTCCATTTGGGAGGACACTGATGGACCTTCAGATAAATTGGCTTGCCGTCCTCCTGGCTGCGCTCGCCACTTTCGTGGTGGGTGGCCTGTGGTACTCACTGCTGTTTGCCAAGCCGTGGCAAAAAGCGGCGGGTGTCAGTGATGAGCAACTGAAGTCCGGAACGGCGCGGGTCTTTGTGGGGTCATTCCTCCTTGCCGTGGTGATGGCCGTTTTCCTGGCGGCGTTCATTGGTGGCGGTGGGTTCGGGTTCGGAACCTTTGCCGGCTTGGCCGCTGGATTGGGCTGGGTAGCAACAGCGCTGGGCGTCAACTATCTGTTCGAACGTCGTAGCTTGGCGTTGTTTGCCATTAACGGCAGCTACAACGTGGTCACTTTCACTGTCATGGGCGCCATCATCGGCGCGATGCAGGCCTAACGCGAAGCAGGCCTGAGACGCTACTTGAAGACGGTCTGGATGGGCCCGCCGCCGGCCGATTCAACGATGGCCTGAGCCACTACCCGAAGCTTGACGTTCCGGTTGCTGGAGGCTTTCTTGATGAGCTCCATCGCCTCCTCCTGGGTGCAGCGGTTCTGCGCGATGATGATGCCTGTGGCGACGTCGATCACTGTCCGTGACTCCATCGCTGCCCGCAGATTGGCGGCCGTTTGGCTGTGCTGTGCGATCAGCACGGCCAGCTGCAGCCCTTTGGATGCCTGCCCCACGTAGTCGTTTGCGCGTTGTACAGCAGGCTGGTCAAAGGCATTGGGGCGATCGGAATAGAGGTTGAGGCCGGCCATTGAGGTGCGGTCCGGAAGTGGGAAGGGAACCGCGAGCACGGAACGAACACCGTGGCCGGTGATGGCCTGGTTGTAGTCGGGCCACGTGGTGTCTTTTTCGAAGTCCGGGATATGGACTTGGGCGCCTTCGCGGCAAGCGTGGAGACAGGGTCCATCTGCGTAAGCGTACTGAACCTCGTCCAGTTGCCTTGCCCGTTCGCTGCTGCTGGCCACCGTGCCGGCTGTCCGGTGACGCATCAGCGTTATTCCGCAGTAAACCTCCGCCTCAGGGCTGCTGAACATGGTGGCCGAGTGCCGGGCCAACTCTTCGAGGAACGCTTCAACGTCAGGCGTGTTGAGCAGTAAGTCCTGAATATCGGACAGTACCGTGCTCGTCTCTGCGAGTTGGGGGTCTTCCATGTGGATCTCCGATCCGTGGATGAGGCTACCTTTTGAGACTAACCCCGGGGACCCGTTGAAAGCTAATAGTAAGTGTGCTTCTCTTTTTAAGGAGTCTTGCCGTGGGCTCACCCTTTCCAGCTTGTTCGAGGATTGAAGTCCCATGCGACAAGTCCCTCCCCTTGGCGTCCGCACCCGGCCGGCCGCAGGCAAACCCGAAGGCAGCATTCGGGAGAGCTTCCAGGACAGTTTGGTCCTGGACCACCTCAATCTGGCGAAGTCCATTGCCGCCAGATACTCCGCCCACACCCACGACCTCGACGACGTCAGACAGGTTGCGTACATGGGCCTCATCAAGGCCTCGCGCGGCTACGACGAAGCCAAAGGCGTGAGCTTCCCTGCCTACGCAGCCCCCACCATCGCCGGGGAGGTCAAACGCTACCTCCGCGACCATTGCTGGGTGGTGCGCCCGCCACGGACCATCCAGGATGTCCGCCGGCAAGTGCTGGCCCGGACGGAGGAATTGACGCAAACACTGCAACGCACGCCTTCGCCGGAAGAGGTGGCGGAGGATCTGCAGCTGGAGCCGTGCCAGGTCCGCGAGGCATTGATGGCGGGCACCAGCAAACGCCCGGATTCCCTCGATGTCCCGGCATCCGAAGGGCGTGATGGCCTTCAGGGCACTCTTTCGGCCCTCGGTTGCCCCACAGACCGGCTCGAGGACGTGCTGGCTCTGCGGAACGCCATCCGCGGCCTGTGCGCCTCGGACCGGCATTTGCTGTACCGCCGCTATTACCGCGAGGAAACGCAGTCCACCATCGCGGAGGCGTTGGGAATGTCGCAAATGCAGGTCTCGCGGAAGCTCGCCAAGATCCTGGTGTCCCTCCAAACGCAACTGTTGGACGAAGAAGCACAACTGCGCGACGGGACGGCCCCCTAACCACGCACCAGCGCAGGCAACTAGCAGCCCATGCGCTCCACCGCGTCCAAAACGTCGAGGACGCTGACGGCCAACAGCGCCGGATCAGGATCGGCGGAAAACACGTCACCACGGCGGAGTTCGACGGCGGTCAGCACCACGTGCGGTCCGGGCGGTGGTCCCCACTCTTCCACGGGCGCTGGGCCGAACAGCACTACCGAGGGGCGCTCATACGCGGACGCAAGATGCGCCGCACCGGTGTCGGCCGAGACCACAAGGCGGGCATCGGCAATGGTGGCCGCAAACTCGGCGAGCCCTTGGCGCCCGGCCAGCAACCCGTCGTCGAGGTTCGCTCCTTTGAGCTTCGCCAAGGCAGCCGTCTCCTCAGCGCGCCCGCGCTCAGATGCGCCGCCTGTGAGAACCACCTCGTGCCCGGCCGCGGTAAGCTCCACCGCGACGTCAGCGAACCGCTCCACCGGCCACAGCCTGCTGCCATAAGCCGCGCCCACATGCACCACGGTGGCGCCGGGCCGCGGCGACGCGACGGCGGGGCGGTTCAACCGATAATCCGAGGGATCGGCATCGATCCCGTGCCAGTTGAGCAGCCTGGTCCAGCGCTCGCGTTCCGGAATGCCGGTGATCCACTCCGGGCCGTCCATCCCGTTGGAAGCATGCGCCACCACCCGGTTGGCTTGGAGTTCCTCAATCCGCAGACGGCTTTCAGCGCCGTTCCCGTGCAGGTTGACGGCGATATCCACGGCACCCCGGGGGACTCTGAGGGGGTCATCGAGCCCAGGGGTTGGCAGGTGGAAGATGCCCCCCACCAACTCCAAAGCCTCGGCAATCCATGCCGGCGCGGCGTACAAAATCCGGTGCTCAGGGAACGCCCGACTCAGGCCACGGAGTGCCGGGACGGCAACCAGTAAATCCCCTAATTTCAGGGCGCGCAGGGCAAGAAGCAAGGGCTGATCGTTGCTCTCATGACTGTCCAAGGCTGTGTCCAAGGTGGCCTCCCGCTAGGAGTCTAGCGGGAGGAAACTTCTGGGGGCCGCACTGTTTAGCGCCGGGAGAAGCGGGGAACGTTGCGGGTATGGGAGGAACCGTAACGTTGAAGGCGGTCCTGTTTGACCGCGACGGAACACTGGTTGTTGACGTGCCATACAACGGCGATCCGCAGCTGGTGCGACCCATGGACGGTGCCCGTGAAGCATTGCAAATGGTTCGTCGGGCCGGGATGGCCACGGGAGTGGTGACCAACCAGTCAGGCGTGGCACGGGGGCTGTTGACGATGGAGCAAATGCATTCCGTCAACCGGCGGGTGGATCAGCTGCTGGGCCCGTTCGACGTGTGGGGATTCTGTCCACACGGACCGGAGGACGGCTGCTCCTGCCGCAAACCTGAGCCGGGAATGATCGTGGAAGCCTGCCACACCCTGGGTATCGAACCTGCCGAGGCCGCGTTCGTGGGTGACATCGGTGCCGACATGGAAGCAGCCGCCGCGGCGGGGGCCAGAGCTGTGTTGGTACCAACAAGGCTCACTCGACGTGAGGAGATCGAGGCCGCCGCCAGTGTTGCCGAGGACTTGGTCCAGGCTGTGGACCTCCTGCTTTCCGGGGCTTCGGACGGGGATGCAGGCGGGGCCCTGGACGGGGAAACGGACGGGGCTTTGGCCGAACAGGATGCCCGCTTATGAGCCGGGTCCTGGTAGCCCGGTTGGACAGCATGGGCGACGTCCTCCTTTCAGGACCTGCCTTGCGTGCCGTGGCGAACGGAAGCCGCCCCGATGGCAGCCGACCCAATGATGTGGTTCTGCTCTGCGGTCCCGAAGGTTCCAGCGCGGCGGAGATGCTGCCCGGGGTGACACAAGTGCACACGTGGGCGTGCCCGTGGATTGTGAATCCCGCGCCCCCTGTCACGGAGCAGATGACCCGGGGCTTAATCGACTTCGTCCGCAGTTCACGGATACAGGAAGCGGTCATTCTCACCTCCTTCCATCAGTCCCCGCTTCCGTTGGCGATGCTCCTGCGCTTGGCCGGCGTCACCAAGATCACGGGCGCATCAACCGACTATGCGGGCTCACTCCTGGACGTTCGGCTCAAACCGGGCGAGGACTTCCCGGAGGAACAACCGGAAGCGTTCCGGGCGCTCACCATCGCAGAGGCCGGCGGGTATGTGCTGCCCAACGGCGACGACGGGAAGCTGCACATCACCTCCGGCCCGGACCCTGACGGCGTAGCCGAAGACCTGGCTGACGGGGGCCAGTACATTGTTGTCCACCCAGGATCCGCTGCTTCGGCAAGGGCGTGGCCCGCCCTTCACCACGCAGCAGCCGTGGAACTTCTGGAAGCGTACGGGCACCGGGTGGTGGTAACAGGCGGCCCGGGCGAAACCTCACTCACGGCAACGGTGGCCGGCCCCTCCGCTCTGAACCTCGGTGGCGGAACCAACCTTCGGACGCTCGCAGCGGTACTGGCGGGAGCCGCCGTCGTGGTCACCGGCAATACCGGCCCCGCCCATCTGGCGGCAGCGGTGGGAACGCCGGTGGTATGCCTGTTTGCCCCGGTGGTTCCGGCTATCCGCTGGGCGCCCTACGGCGTCCCGCTGGAACTCCTGGGCGACCAGGAGGCGCTCTGCAAGAACACCCGGGCCCGTGTTTGCCCGGTGGCCGGGCATCCCTGTTTGAGCTCGGTCACGCCGCAGCAGGTTGTGGAAGCTGTTGAACGGCTCCTGGGCGGCGTGTCATCCCTGTCCACCCGACGAAAGGTTTGGAAGCCATGAGGATCCTGGTGTGGCATGTCCACGGCGGGTGGATGGAGGCATTCGTCCGCGGCCGGCATGAGTACCTCCTGCCGAAATCGTCCGACGGCGGCGCGTGGGGTTTGGGGCGAGGCGGACGTGAGTGGCCTGTCGCCGCGCAGGACGTGAACGTGGAAACCCTGGACCCTGCCAGCGTTGACGCTGTGGTCCTTCAGCGGCCGGAAGAAATCGCAGCCGTTGCCCGAAGCCTCGGCCGCCGCCCGGGAATTGACCTTCCGGCCGTGTACCTGGAACACAACACCCCCAAAGGCGACGTCCCGTTCACGCTGCACCCATTGGCGGACCAGAGCACCATTCCCGTGGTCCACGTGACCCATTTCAACCAACTCTTCTGGGACACGGGCACGGCGACCACCACGGTGATCGAGCATGGGATTCCGGATCCCGGGCATCTGTACACCGGTGAGCGGGAAGAAATGGGCGTGGTGGTTAACGAGCCTGTCCGGCGCGGTCGAGTCACCGGAACCGATCTCTTGCCCGGATTCGCGGGCGTGGCGCCGCTGCGGGTCTTCGGCATGGGGACGGAGGCCTTACCGGAAGCACTGAACCTCAAAGAATTCGGCCTCAGCGAGAAAAGGCTCCGCATTGCCGGGGATGTCGCGGCTCCTACACTCCACCAGGAACTGGCCCGCTGCCGGCTGTACCTCCACCCGCTCCGCTGGACCTCCCTCGGGTTGGCGCTGCTGGAAGCCATGCACCTTGGCATGCCCGTCCTGGCGCTGGCCACCACCGAGGCGAGCCGCGCCATTCCGCGCGGTGCAGGCTTGGTCTCCAACGACGTCGGCGATCTCCAGAGGTTCGCCCGACGTCTGCTGAATGATCCCGACGACGCCTACGCCATGGGCATGGTTGCCCGAGAGGCCGCGCTGCAACGATATGGACTGGACAAGTTTCTTGGGGCCTGGGACGAACTCCTGGCCGAACTCCCCAAAGGCTCGCGCAGCGGAAGCAGCCCGCAGACCGGAACAGCAAACGCCCGCCAAGTTGCCGATGCCCGCCAAGATACTGAGAGGACGCACCCATGAAAATCTCCATGGTCTCCGAACACGCCAGTCCGCTGGCCGCGTTGGGAGGCGTCGACGCCGGGGGGCAAAATGTCCACGTGGCAGCGCTTTCGTCGGCCCTGGCAGATCGCGGCCATCAGGTCACGGTGTACACGCGGCGGGATGACCCGGACCTTCCTGCAAAGGTGCAGGTAGGGCCGGGGCTCAGCGTGGTTCATGTGGACGCCGGTCCCGCACGACGCATTCCCAAGGACCATCTCTTGCCGTACATGGGAGAGCTGGCGGACGGGATCTGTGCAGACTGGGCAGGCGACGTGCCGGACGTGCTGCACTCTCATTTCTGGATGTCCGGGCTCGCTGCCCTCCAGGCGTCCCGCCGGGCTGGCGCTGACTTTCCGGTCCCCGTGGTGCAGACCTTCCACGCTTTGGGGTCGGTGAAACGGAGGCACCAAGGCGCTGCTGACACCAGCCCTCCTGCCCGTGAATGGCTGGAACCGTGGGTAGGACGCACCGCCAGCTGGGTCATTGCCACCTGCCCGGACGAGGTGTTCGAACTTATGGCCTTTGGCATCAACCGGTCCAGGATTTCCATCGCACCCTGCGGCGTGGACCTCACCTTGTTTCCCGGAACGTCCGACGCCGAACCCAAGACCCGCACGCACCGGATCCTGAGCGTGGGACGCCTCGTGCAACGCAAGGGCGTGGATCTGATCATCCAGGCCCTTCCACTGCTGGCCGAGGCTGGCTTCAACGACGTTGAGCTCTTGATTGTTGGGGGTTCCGGCGACGCCCTGACGCTTGAAGAAGACCCGGAGGCCCAAAGGCTCCATACTCTGGCAAAGGAACTCGGCGTGGAGGACAAAGTAACCATGCGTGGGCAGGTCCCGCGGGATGCGATGCCGGGCATTTTCCGCAGCGCGGACGCCGTGGTCTGTGCCCCTTGGTATGAGCCGTTCGGCATTGTGCCCCTTGAAGCCATGGCGTGCGGCATCCCTGTGGTGGCGGCAGCCGTGGGCGGCCTCCGGGAAACGGTGGTGGATCAGAAAACCGGGCTGCATGTCCCGCCACGTGATCCCGAAGCCTTGGCCGTGGCGCTCGGAAAGCTGTTGGCTGATCCGGATCTTCGCGCCGACATGGGCCGAGCCGGGGCACGCCGGGCACGCTCACGCTACTCCTGGGAACGGATCGCCGCGGTCACCGAGAAAGCCTACGGATCTGTTCTGGCGGCAGGCCTATCCCGGCAAGCCGGCGAAAGCTTGGAACCATTGGAAGGAACGGCACTGTGACTATCAAAGATGTGACTATCAAAGCTGTGACTATCAAAGGCGCCGTGACTATCCAGGGCCCTGTGACGACTCAAGGCACGGCCCCTTCCGCTGTTCCGAACACTGTGTCGGCGCGATGGGCGGCCGATCCCGCTGACACCCACATCGCCGCGGTGACCCAGCACCTGGACAACGTCCTGCCAGCGCTGGACTCCCTGCGCTCGCAGTCGGGCCGTTTGTCCGAGTGGGGAACGGTGCTGGCCAAACGTCTCTTGTCCGGGCAACGCTTGTTGGCGGCCGGCAACGGTGGCTCAGCGGCTGAGGCGCAGCATCTCACTGCCGAACTGGTGGGCAGGTTCGATGAGGAACGCGCCCCCTTTTCCGCGATCTCACTCCACGCAGAGTCCTCCGCCGTCACCGCACTCTCCAACGACTATGGTTTTGAGGAAGTCTTCGCCCGCCAAGTCAGGGCCCACGGCCGGGCCGGTGACGTCCTCATCCTCCTTTCCACCAGCGGCCGCAGCCCCAATCTGATCAAGGCTGTGCGTGCCGCCAAGGAACGTGGCATGGTCACGTGGGCACTCACCGGCGCCGGCCCCAACCCGCTGGCCGACTCCTGCGATCAAGCCATCACCGTTGATGCGATCTCCGCGAATGCCCAAGAAGGCCACCTCATCGCCATCCACGCCATGTGCCGGGCTGTTGATGCCGAGGTAGCCCGGCGGGCCGGATCCGGCTCACCATCTTTCGGAGCGCGGAGGCCATGAGGATCACCGTGGTGGGGGACGTCCTCCTGGACGTCGACATCAACGGAACCGCCACCCGGCTCAGCCCCGACGCGCCGGTGCCCGTGGTGGACGTCGCCAATATCCGGCGTCGTGCAGGTGGCGCCGGGCTGGTGGCTACAGTGCTCGCGCACGACGGCCATGACGTCGCGCTGGTCACCGCCCTCTCGGACGACGACGGCGCCAGCCACCTAATGCGGGCACTGTCCGGCGTGTTGGTGCTTACGGGAGCCCCGCTCGCCTCGACGCCCACCAAGACCCGCGTGAGGATCGGGACACATTCGATGGTCCGGTTCGATGAAGGATGCGCCCCCGCTCCTGTCCCGTCCTGTACAGCCCAAATGCTCGCTGCCATTGCCTCGGCGGACGCCATCGTGGTGGCCGACTACGGCCGGGGAATCACCGCCAACACTGACATCCGTTCAGCCGTCGCCGACGCTGCCAGGCGTGTCCCGGTGGTGTGGGACCCGCATCCTGCCGGTTCCGCGCCCGTGGCGGGAGTGGCCGTGGTGACGCCCAACCTTGCCGAGGCTCTGGCCTCCGCGAGAGCGGGTGGCTTGGAATCGTCGTGCACTGGCGCCGAACAGGCAGGCCGGTACCTGCTCAAAAGATGGGGAAGCGGCGCCGTTCTGGTGACCAAAGGTGAAGAGGGGGCACTCCTTCTCCCCGCGGCTGACGCGGCACAAGGCATCCCTGCGCCAAGGACCAACGTCAGCGATCCGTGCGGAGCCGGCGACAGGCTGGCCGGAAGCCTGGCCGTCCATTTGGGGATGGGGCTCGACCTCGATCAGGCGGCGACCAAGGCCGTGGAGGACGCATCAGCATTTCTCGCTGCGGGCGGAGCAGCATCGCTGGCGGTGGTGGCAGACGCGCCGGCGCCGGATGGAACACAGGAGCTGCGCCCGGCAACCGAGCCGCGCCCCGCAACCGAGGCCAGTCCCGAGAACGAGCCCAGTCCCGTCGTCGAACTTAAAGGCTTGGGACTCCTTGACCCTGGTGACCTGCACCCGCACGGCGTCCACCTGGCTCATGCCGTGCGGGCCAGAGGCGGGACGGTGGTAGCCACCGGTGGCTGCTTCGACCTCCTCCACGCCGGCCACGCCCGGACGCTGGCTGCCGCGCGCAGCATGGGCGATTGCCTCATCGTGTGCCTGAATTCCGATGAATCGGTGAGCCGGCTTAAGGGCGCGCACCGGCCGATCGTCAGCGTGGAAGACCGCGCGGAGTTGCTGCTGGCATTGGGTTCCGTTGACGCCGTGGTGGTCTTCGGCGAGGACACTCCCGAGGCCTGCCTCAGTGAGATCAGGCCCGACATCTGGGTCAAGGGCGGTGATTACACCCCCGAAGAATTACCGGAAGCCCGCCTGGTGGCGGGATGGGGAGGGCGTTGCGTCACAGTGCCCTTCCACCCGGCACGCTCCACCAGCGGCCTGGCTGCAGCACTGGCCAAAGTCAGCTGACACAACGCACCCGTAACCGAAAGGAATCGCATGAACACGCAAAATCCTGGCCGCGTCATCGTTACTGGAGGCGGCTCCGGCCTTGGCGCTGCGATCGTGGAAGCCATCCGCGACGCCGGCGGCACACCCTTTGTCTTTGACCGCGATGTCAGCAGTGTCTCCGGTGCCAAAGCCTTGGAAGTGGATGTCTCCAACCGTGAAGCCGTGGAAGCTGCCGTCAAAGAGGCCGCGGAAACCCTGGGCGGCTTGGACGGGGTGGTCACAGCCGCTGGCATTGATCGCTGCGGCAAGTTGGGCGACGTCCCGGCGGAGGAATGGGAAAAGGTCATCGGAGTGAATCTCCTGGGCACGGTGTCCGTAGTCCGGGCGGCGCTGCCCTATTTGAAGGGATCCCGCGGCCGGGCCATCACCATCGCCTCCACGCTGGGTCTCCGGGCACTCCCGGACGCCACGGCGTATTGTGCCTCGAAGTTCGGCGTGATCGGCTTCAGCAGGGCCTTGGCGGCCGAAACCGGCGGCGTCATCGGCGTCACCACCATCATCCCCGGTGGCATGAAGACCCACTTCTTTGACGATCGCGACGAGCAGTACAAGCCGCAGGACGATTCCAAGCTGAACGACCCCGCCAACGTGGCGCAGGCCGTGGTGTTCGCCCTTTCCCAGCCGTTCGGCAGCGAGGTCCGTGAGCTCCTCATCTGCCCCGCAGAAGAAGGCTCGTGGCCGTAAGGTCCAGCACGTCCTGAACAACGTCGGCCACGGCGATGCCCTTGATCAGAGTGTCGTCGTGGCCGCAATGCGGTGCCGTCCACCCCACCTGGGTGACGTCCGCTCCGCAGCGCGGGCACTGCGTAACCCACGACATCTGAATGCGGTGCAAGGCGCGCCCGCGGGGGCCGGCGTTGATGGCGTTTCCCACCCAGAAGATCCCCACCGTGGGCGTGCCCAATGCCTGGGCCAGGTGCCGTGGACCACTGTCGCTGGCGAGCATGACTGTTGCATCCGCCAGCAGAGCTGCCAGGTCCCCAATGTCCTGCTCGCCGGCCACGGACCTGGAGAGCTCCTGCTCACCTCCGGCAGCTGCCGGGCCGCCGACTCCGCTACTTCCTGTGCCAAGGCCTTCTCTGATGGGTCACCCACGATCAGCACCTGGGCTCCTTCCCGCACTAATGCCGCAACGGCTTCCGCAAAGTACGACGCCGGCCATCGCCTTCGCGGATCGGTGGCACCAGGGTGGACCACTACCAGCGACGTCCGCTGGGGATCCCGCATTCCCTCGATGTTCTGCTGATGCTCAGGCCTGGGACGCAGGGGAGGGGAGCCGATGCTCGGAGCTCCGGAGAGTCCTGCCACTTCCAGCCAGCGGGCCGGTTCGTTCTGGTAATAGACGTAGTCAAGGTTCCGCTCCAACGGCTCCGCGTCCCTGGTGCGCGTGCCCACGGTATGCCGCGCGCCAAGGCGGAGCAGGAATGGGTTGGAAAACCGTCCGCCGCCGTGCATTTGGAAGGCAACATCGAACTCCTTGGCCCGCATCGCCTCGATGAAGGCGTCCTGTGCCGCCGCGTCCTCCGCATCGTCCTGAAAGCGCTCGCCGTTGCGCGGACCGTCGTGGATACCGCGCGCCACGGGCAACATCTCGACGACGTCAACGGGACCTTCCGTTGCGGCCGCGACCGCTGCGTGGATAGGCGTGCCCAAAACCGTGATGGTGGCGTTGGGGTAGGCGTTCTTCATTGCGTGGAGGGCCGGGTAGGTATAGATCAGGTCTCCCATCCCACCGCCCCTAAGGACCGCTATCCGCTTGACGTCGCTGAACCTTTCCAGCACTGGACCCACGCCGACGTTTGGAGTCATCAGTGGCTTTTCCATGGCTGATTCCTTTCGCTGGCAAAGCGGCGGGCGGGTTCTTCCGGAGCTTCGGGCTCGTGTGATTCCGTGCGGAAACTCCCGGGTCCGGCGTGTGAAGCCCGCCCCTCGGGGTACCTGAGGGGAACAGGAAACTCCAAGCCCAATCGGAAGGTACCCCATGGCACGCCTATCCAATCAAGAGGGCCTACCGAATCGCGAGGGACCGGCCGATCAAGAAGGCCTGGCGAGTCAAGAGGGCCTGGCTAACTGGTTGCCAGGCCGCCTGGCCGAGGCACGTCCCGTTGTGACGGTCATCGGCGACTCCATCCTGGACGGTTGGTGGGATGGAACCATTGAGCGGTTCTGCCGGGAAGCCCCGGCCCCTGTGGTTCAAGTCCAGCGCCGGGACTTCGCCCCGGGAGGTGCGGCGAATACGGCGATGAACCTCGCCGCAATGGGGGCTGAGGTGCGTTTTGTTTCCTTGGTAGGAGAGGATTTCGGGGGTCGCACGCTCGTTGAGCAGCTCAAGTCCGCGGGGGTGGACGTCTCGCATGTTGTGTCCCATGCGGACATGACCACCACCACCAAATTCCGTGTGAGCAGCGGCGGCCAGGTGATGCTGCGCTTGGATGACGCCGCCAGTGAGGTCCCTGTTGATGGCCTCCGCCATATGGCCGCTGCTCTTCCCGACGCCCTCCCCGGCTCATCTGCCGTGGTCGTCTGCGACTACGGTGCGGGTGCTTTGGAGGGTTGCATGAGAGAGGCGATTCTCGACAATCTGGGGCCGCAGACTGAGGGGCCCCAGACTGATGGGCCGCAGCCCGAGGGATCGCAGCCCGAGGGCGCAGGGGCCGGCTTCCCAGCGGTCCGGCAGAACACGCTGGTAGTAGTGGACGCCCACCATCCGGGACGCTGGGCCCACCTCAATCCGGACCTCGCTACGCCGAATGCGCAGGAAGCGGCCAGGCTGCTCGGCACCGAATTCCCCGGGGGAGCTGCCAGGTGCCCCTTCGTGGAAGCCCACTCGGACCAGCTCCTGCGCGCATCGGGGGCGGCCGCCGTCGTCGTGACTTTAGACCGGGAGGGGACCTTGACCATCCGGCCCAACAGCGCCACCCACAATCCGTCAACGCACCGGACGTGGGCCCGGCCTCAGGCGGAGAAGCAGGCCTCGGGCGCCGGTGATACGTTCGTGGCGGCGTTGACCATTGCCCGCGCCGCGGGATTGCCGTTGACCACCAGTGTGGACTTGGCCCAAGCCGCCGCAGACGTCGTTGTGCACAGGCCGGGCACCTCCGTGTGCACCACTGAAGAACTGGCAAACCACCTCCGAGGGTTCGCCGATACAGCGCTGACGGACCGCGAGTTGGCCCGGGAGGTGGAGGAGCATCGCCGGGAGGGCAAGCGGATTGTGCTCACCAACGGGTGCTTCGATGTCCTCCACCGTGGCCACACCCGCTATCTCAACCAAGCCAAGCAACTGGGAGACGTGCTGGTGGTGGCGCTGAACAGCGATTCTTCCGTGCGGAAGCTCAAAGGCCCGGACAGGCCGGTCAACCACGAGGCCGACCGCGCGGCAGTCATCGCCGCCTTGAGCTGCGTGGACCACGTCACCGTGTTTGAAACCCCCACGCCCATTCCGCTCATAGAGCTCCTCCGGCCGGATGTTTACGCCAAAGGCGGCGACTACACGCCGGAAATGCTCCAGGAAACCGAAGCGGTGGAACGCTACGGCGGCACGGTGACCATCCTGGATTATGTGCCTGAGCACTCCACTACAGCGGTCCTGGAACGCATCCGTTCCACGGGCGAAACCCCGCAGGCCTGAGGAGCCAATCATGCGCATTGCGATCATCGGTGCAACAGGACATGGCGGCACGGAACTGCTGACGCGGCTCCAGAGGGCACGGTCTGAAGAGGGCGCGGACCTGGAACTGGTGGGCGTGGTCCGGCGTCAACCTGACCAGGACGCCGCCCCGTATCACGGCGTGGAGTGGCACACCCTGGACATCAGCGCCACCGAGGATCAGCCTGCCTTGGAAGCAGCCTTGGCAGAAGCCGATGCCGTGGTTCACTTGGCGTGGCTGATTCAACCGAACCACAACCGGGAGATGCTCCGCCGGACCAATGTGGCCGGAACATCCCACGTGCTCGCCGCCGCGCGGAAAGCGGGAGTGGGGCACGTGGTGTGCGCGTCATCCGTGGGAGCGTACTCGCCGGCACCCAAAGACCAGCGGACCAAGGAAGGCTGGCCCGCCGGCGGCATCCGTAGCTCCCACTACAGCGTGGACAAGGCAGCGCAGGAAAGGCTCTTGGACGCTTTTGCCAAGGAAACCCCCGACGTTGTGGTGGCACGGCTCCGCCCTGCGCTGATGTTCAGTGCCGGTGGCGGGAGCGAGGTTGGCAGATACTTCCTGGGACGGGTTCTGCCTCGGCTGGTTCCGCGGAAGCCGTGGCTGCCGCTGCTCGCCATCCCCCGGGAGATGGTGTTCCAGGCAGTCCACACGGCCGACGTCGCAGATGCCTACTGGCGTGTGGTGGAGCGCAAAGCGGAAGGCGCGTTCAACATCGCTGCCGAGCCGGTCATCGACCCCAACGCCTTGGCGTGGATACTGAACGCCCGGCGGGTGATGCCGTTCCCGCTGGCGGTGCTGCGCGCCGTCGTCGAGGGCAGTTGGCGGCTCAGGCTGCAGGTGACCGACGGCGGATGGGTGGACATAGCGGCCAACGCGCCCATCATGGACACGGCTCGTGCTCACGCCCTGTTGGGCTGGTCACCCAAGCATTCTTCGCTGGAGGCACTGGCGGAGATGCTGGACGGGATCGGTGCAGGTAAAGGCCGGAAGGGCTCGCCTCCGCTGAGACCGCGCTAGCCCACTAGCCTTCTGACAACACCACGGTCAGGATCCGGCGCAGACTCATGGCCACCGATGCCGGCGCATTGACAGGGGACTGGTTGGCAGCGGCGTCGGCCACAGCATCACCGAGGGCTGTGATGCTGTCCTTCGCCTCCGCCAGGCGACTGGCCAATTCGCCGGATTCCGCATCCCGCCAGTGATCTATCACGGCCGCAACGGCATTCAGGGACTCGGCCAGATTGCCCACTACGGCATCTGGGATGACTGTCCCGGCGCCTTCCTCCCAGATGGCGCTCGCCAGGACGTCGGTAATGTCCTGAACGTGGAACGTGAGCCGCTCGAGCGTCCGCAATTCCGCCAAATCACCCGGAAGGCGGGTGGCCCGACGGCGGGACCTGGGGTTCGCTTTGGCGCTCAGCTCAGCTTGGTGCACCGCAGTCCGCACCGCCGCCGCGGTCAGGGAGAGTTCATCGCTGCGGCTTGCCCATGCCTCGTGGTTGGGTGGCCACGACTCCTGCATTGCCTTGGCCATGTCCTTGAGCTGGCGGGACAAAGCGCCTTGGTGGCCGGCGATTGCGGGATCAATGTCGTCGAGGTGCAGGGGCGGGAAAACCAGCCAGTTCACGGCGAAACCGACCGTGACGCCCAGCGCCATCTGGAGGACGTACGCAAAGGAGAACCCTTCGGCGTTTGAATCTCCCAACACCAGCACGAACAGAGCTGCCATGGGAATCCATTCGGACGCGGTGCCCAGCCGGGGAAGGCCGCCGATCAGCACGCCCAGGCCCACCACCAAAGCAACGGCCAAGGCCGTGGGCGCTGCCACAGTGGTGATGGCGAAGGCCATGCCAATGCCCAGGACCAGTCCCGCCAGGCTTTGCAGCCCATGTTTGGCGGAGTCCGCCACGGTGGGGTGCATGCTGACCAGGGCGCCCAAGGGTGCGTAGTACGGATAGGCGGCTGCGGATCCTGGCATGAAGGGCGCGAGGTACCAGGCGAGCCCGGCGGCAACGGCTGTTTTGGCCGCGAAGAGGATGCGGTGGCGGGTAACGGTCTTTCGAAGCGCGGGGATCAGCCGCCGCCTGCTTGGCAGTTGGCTCATCAAGCCAACGTTCGCAGGTATGGCGTCACCTGTCGAGCGGAAAGTGGTGAACGTGAGCTATGCATCAATTTCCTCTGCGATGGTGATTGGAAGCGCCGCAAGCGGGTACACACCCATTGATAGTAACGATACTTACTATCCCGGCTGCTGTCCGCAGCCTGCCAACTGTGGAAAGAGAGCGACAATGACTGAGAGCCAATCTCCGCAGGACGGAAGCTTCGCAACGCCGAGGGTAGGGACCCAGTCCGGGACCCAACCTTTCACCGGAAGCTACCTGGACTCACCGGACGTTGAAACAGAAACTTCGGGAACCACCACCACCGGTGCAGCCGCCGGTTCTGCTGATTCCGGAACCGTCCACACCGCCAAGCAAGAAGCCGCAGGAGTTGCCGGTGCCGTTGGCGACGCCGCCAGCGGTGTCGTGGACACTGCCAAGTCCGAGGCTGGTCACGTGGCCCACGAGGTCAAAGTGAACGCCCGCCAGCTGCTCACTCAAACCAAGGGTGAGCTGTCCGATCAAGCCCAAGCCCAGCAGCAAAGGGTTGCCGAGGGCCTGCGATCCATCTCCGATGAGCTGTCCACTATGGCCAATTCCACGGAAAACGGTGGCGTTGCCACGGACCTGGTCCAGCAAGCAGCCCAGCGATCTTCCTCGATCGCCCAGTGGCTGGAGGGCCGGGATCCCGGCTCGCTGCTGGACGAAGTCAAGGGCTTCGCCCGCCGCAAGCCAGGAACCTTCCTGCTGCTTGCTGCCGGCGCCGGTGTCCTTGCGGGCCGCCTGGGTCGGGGCATGGCAGGCAACGCTTCCGATGCCGGATCTACAGGTTCAGCTGATGCTGCCCGGACACCTCACACCGCCTACAACCCCAGCGCCGGCGGCGCGGTAACTCCTCCGGCAGTGGACCTCCCCGGGCCGACGGTCACCACCGCCGGATACGGTGCGGCCACCACCACCGGATACGGCACTGCCGCCACCACGGGATACGACGCCGGAACCACCGGATACGACGCCGGTACCACCGGATACGACGCCGGTACCACCGGCGGCTACGAAGGATCCACGCTCCCGTACCCGGAAACCGAGGCCGGTGGCGTTAAGGCTCAGGGAGATCCGCTGGCAGGACCGCTCCACCCCGATGACCCCCAGCCCGATGACCCCCGGTATGGAGGTCACCGATGAGCAGTCCCGCCGATCTGCCCCCCACAGAAGCCCACATGAAGGCGGAGACGCTTCCCCTTGGTGAGCTCCTGAGCGACCTGACGCGTGATGTTTCTACGCTGATGCGGCAGGAAGTGGAGCTGGCCAAGGCGGAATTGAAGGAGTCCGCCACCAAGGCAGGCAAGGGTGCGGGGATGCTGGGTGGAGCCGCGTATGCCGGCCACATCACCGTGCTGTTCTTGTCCATTGCCCTGTGGTGGGCCTTGGGCCAGCTTGTTGGCCTCGGGTGGTCCGCCGTCATTGTCGCGGTCATCTGGGGAATCGTCGCTGCGGTGCTGGCCACGCTGGGCCGCAAGGAACTGAACACCATCAAGGGCATGCCCCAGACCGCTGAGACGGTCAAGGAAATACCGCCCGCTTTGAAACCGAACACTGAGGAGACACGATGACGCAGAACCCCGACGCCCTGCGCGCCGATATCGAAGAAACTCGCCGGCGGCTCAGTACCAACGTTGATGCGGTGGCTGACAAGGTCACGCCGTCGCACATCGTCAACCGCCGGGTAGACAAGATCAAGACTGCGGTCTTCGGCGCTCGCGATGACGCCAGCGTTGCTGCAGGCAACGCCGCGCACCGGGCCGGCGAGGCCGTGTCCGACGTCGCCGGCAATGTTTCAAGCGCCGTTTCGGATCTTGGCGATGCTCCTCAGGTGTTGACCCGTAAGGCTCAGGGCAGTCCGGTTGCCGCAGGCCTCATCGCCTTCGGCGCAGGGTTGCTGGTGGCCTCCCTTTTCCCGGCGTCTGAGCGGGAACGGGAAGCTGCCCAAGCTGTTAAGGAAGCAGCGCAGCCCTTGACCGATGAGCTGAGCCACGCCGCCCAGGAAGTTGCTGAGCACCTGCGCGAACCGGCTCAGGATGCCGTGCAGAACGTCAAGGACAGCGCCACGGAAGCTGCGGCCAACGTGAAGGACGAGGGCCAGGCAGCCGCCGCGGACGTCCAGGACCGCGCCGGGACTGCGAAGGACAACATCAGCAGTCAGTAACGCGCCCCGCCAACCCAACTAAGTAGCAGTTGGCGTCGTTCTGAGGGCTGAGAACGGCCTGATCTGCTACTTAGTTGGGTGGGCCTGCGTCTGGGCGGGTGCGGGTGGGTACTCGCCTTTGATGACGAAGTAAGAGCCCCGGATAGTACCGGCGAGCTTCGACTTTTGCCGGGCAAACTTGAACTTTGCTTCCAACTCGACGGGGATCTCCATCCCATCGGCCAGCTTGAAACCAACCGCCCTTTTCCCGTCCTCGAGGCTGTACATCACGTTGATGGCCAGGCCTGATTCGTAGAAGACGTAGGCCATATGCAGGTCTTCAACGTGGAAGGCAGTGGCCTCCAAGGGGCGGGACTCAATAGCAATGTCGCGCTCTTCGCGAAGGATCCGGCTGACCCGGTCCACCACCTCCGGAACCTCACGTGCCGGGCTCACCACAAAAACGTGGTGGTACTTGTTCTGGAAATAGCGGGCCTCATTGGCACGCAACCCAGCGGCGGCCTCGGCTACCGGTGAGGATTCCAGGCCGACTGTAGAGACAGTCTTGAAATCAACGGTGTATGGCATGGGACCTCCTGTTCAGCAGTACTCTCGTCAGCGAACGTCGAGAATCATCTGCAGCAAACGGGCGGCGGCCGGGCGGGCGGCGTGTTCCTCTGCCCACTGTGCGCGGGCCAGCGCCTTGCTCACTGCCTGTGTGGTGATGCCGAGTTCCTGGGCGACCGTTTTCTGCTGACCTCGGACACCCGGCGTGAGCAGATCCAGTACCCGCCATTCCGCTGCACTCCGGTGCTGCACAATGTGTCCGAGGAGGCGCAGCACTGCCTCAGCCTCTGAAGCCAAGGCGGCGAGGGGCCCGTCAACTGCCACGGGGACACGTTCTTTGCCGTTGCGAAGACGATCCACTGCCCTTCGGGCGTACACGAGGCCATGGCCCGATGCGTCCTTGACCAGGTTGGGCAGGGGTTCGTTGATGGGTCCCACTCCGATGCCCACGTACCACTGGCCGGACCGGAGCGCGATCAGGGCCGTCTCCACGGCTTGGTGACTGCCCTCCACGATGCCCTGAACCTCATCCTCAACCGATCGGTCAAAGTCGAGCCGCGCAGGAATGTGCCGCAGGTCCTTGAGCAATTGCGGCACAAGATCGCCGTCGTGGCGGCTGTCGCGTTGGTTGATGGTGAGAGTGAACATAGTGGATCACATGCTACCGGCTGGTAGTCGGTCTGCAAGAGCCACATTTGCCACGTCAAGGGCAAAACGGCTCAGTCGAGCGCCGTGCGCCCCGTCAGTACGACGGCGGGCAGCGCACCTGCCGCTGCACGCGGGGCGTCGGGTATTCCGGCGTCCTGCATGGCCCCTTGGATGGCAAGAACCAGGGGAGCGGGGTCGCTGTTGGAGGCAAAAACCCAGAACGTGTCACGGGCCTTGAAAACCAGGGCATTCCGCCCACCTGCACCCAAGGAAATCTTCCGGCGGGCAGTCAGGCGACGATCGGGATCCGTGCCGTCCACCGTTGTCACGGCTTTGATGGTCCCGGGGACGATGTCACCCCAAGCAAATATCAGACGGGTACTCGACTGGGAATATTTGGCCACAAGCCCGCCGTCGAAGACCAGCAGTTTCCGGAAGCTCCCCAAGAGGGTCATGAACCACAGCAGAAGGCCGGTAAGGATGCTCGTCAAAGCAAAGAATGCGGGGTCATTGAAGTGTCCGGCTTCCCGCGTGGAGCGGATGGGGCTCACGAACTCGGCGATGGTCCCAAAGGCGAAACCCACAACAAGGCAGGGGAGCAGGGCCTTCCAGAAGATCTTGCGTGAGGAGGCTATGTAGCGGAGCTGCCCCAGCTCAGGACCGAGCCTGCGTTCAACCCGGCGAACCAGCCAATTACGGCCGTGCATCCGGGCGCTGGCCGTAGAGGTTGGGCAGGTTCTGTCGCTCTGCCGCGGCCGCCTGCTCTGCCGCCGCTGCCTTGGGGTCCGGGATGGGCTGCTGGCCTTGCGCGATTCCCGAGCGCCGGTCCAGGGCTGCAAACTTCGGGTCCCAGGTGTCATCTCCGCCGCCGCTGATGGCGGAGGCAATGAGCATCACCACGAAGAAGGGGAAGAAAGACCAGCAGATGGCACGCCAACCGCCCAACCAGGCTCCCGCCGTCGTGCCGTTCTTGATCCGCACAGAGCGCATGCCCGCCGCGGCGTCGCCCACGCTTCCCACGGATCCCCAGATCATGCCGTAAATAAACAGCCCAACAAACCACAGGACCACGTAGAGCGTCAGCCACAAACCGTCGTTGTATCCCAAGGCCGAGCCGCTGTTCATCATGGCCTCCCGGACCATTACGGCGATCACGGCCAGGACCATGTAGCCCATGAGGAACACCACGGCATCCAGCACGCGGCCCCAGAAGTGCGCTGTTCCGGAGGCTTTGACGAAGTACGCGCCGGTATCGGTGTGGCGGCGGACAGCGCGTCCGGTCAGCGGATCCACCAAGCCGGTGGAGGTTGTGGGTTTAGGAGTGCTCATGAGGGGCTTTCAGCTCGACGGCGGGATGCGGCTTTGGGCGGCACGTTGTGGAGCGGAGTGTCAGGCCAGGCCGGCCAACCCGCCCAGGACGCGGGCCAAGGAAGGAGCGGAAGTTTCCTGCAACTCGAAGGTCACGGCTCCGCCCTGCTCCGGCAGATCGGATTCCGGTGATCCCTCCACGCGCGGAGTCAGCACGTGGACGCCGGACGGGCCGGTGTAAACAGTGACGGTGGGGAATTCGTTGGTGTCGGAGTTGAACGCCACCACGTTGCTCGCGGCTTGAGTGTCGGCCAAGGCTGTGGCGGCGTGGGCCTCGAACTGGGCCTCTGTGTACAGGGCAGGCTCGGTGTCGCGCACTGCGGCTTGCTGGGGGTCCACAAATTCGGCCAGGCGTGGAACCAGCTGATCGCGGGTGACTACGGTGAAGCCGTGCAGGCCGCTCTCGTCCACTTCTTCCAGCAGCACGCCGTCATCGTGAAGGTAGCCGTAGAGCCAGCGCTTGCCAGTGGAAACGGTGCGTTCCACTGAGACAACGCTGCTGCCGCTGCGGCGGAGGGTAAGTGCGCCGGTGATTTCCTCGGTGGCGTGCAGCCGCGAGGGTTCAGTTTCGCCCTCGAAGACCACCGGGTACACGAGTTCCTTGGCCAGCAGGCCGCGCAGGGCAATAGCGCACATGAGCTCCTTGCTGGCGTCCTGGGCTGAGAGCCACGGCAGGGCAACCAGCTGTTCGTGCTGAACGCCGTCCAGTGCCACAACTTCTTCATCGGTCAGCGTGGGCAAGGGCGCACCGGTGGCGCTGGCCGTAGCCAGGACCTTCGCTGCGGCCTCAACGTCCCGCTGGGTCCATTTCATGGTGCTGGTGGTCATCCGAATATCCCTCCGACAAAGTTTCCGACTGACTTGGCGGCGTCACTGACCCCGTCTGCCACCTTACTGCCTACGTCCTTCGCGAAGCCTGCCACCTCCTTGGCGCCGTCGGCGATGTAGCTGCCCGGGTTGCGGGCGAAGTTGCTGATGGAGTCCCAGTTGTCGGCCACGAGGTTGCCCAGTGCCCAGGCACCGGCAACTATGCCGGCGCCAATGACGATCGGCGCACCGATCGGCCCCAGCAAGGCCGCACCGCCGGCCGTCATGAGCATGATGCTTCCAACACCGCCAACCACGGACAGGCCGCCGGCAATGCGGTCGCCGGTGCCGCGCCAGCCATCGTGCTGGGGGTTGATCATGTCGCTGATGCCACCCACGATGTTCAGCGGCGCCGCCAACGCTCCGGCCACGCGGAGGCCTTTGGAGAACTTGCTGGCATCCTGGAACGCCTGGCTGTAGGGGATGTTGGCTTTGAGGTCAGTGAGGACGTCCGTGACTTTCTCACCATTGCGCAGCGCGGTCATGGCGTCGCGGACCACAGTTCCGCCGGCCCGCCAGTTGGTCAGGACTTCGCGGGTCTTCACCCATTCGGCGTTGCCAAGCTTGAGGTATTTGTACGCTGTCCACAGCGGCGCGGCCAGGCCCTTGACGCCCATCGCGGTGTCGTAGACGTCCTTGAGGACGCCCACTGACGTGCCCGAGCCGTCGTTGTGGCTGGCGAATTCCTGCTGGTTGGCGTGCTTTTTCAGCTGGCTCGCATTCTCGCGCAGCATGTTTGCGGCCTTGACCAGGCTCTGCCGATGCTGGGAATTCCAGTCGCCCTTGAACACGGTGGCGTCGCGGCCCTGCCACGCCGTGGTGGAGTTGATCGCGTTGGACAACTGCGTGCCTTGCAGGCTGATGGCGTCGGCGGCTTTGCCCATCACGCCAGCCAGACTGCGAAGCTGCGCGATGTCCGCGCCATAGAACCCAGCCATGAGGAACCCCCTGTAAACAAGCATCGAAAAGTCTCGTCCCAGCCTAGGCGGAGCTGCAAGCGGCCGCGATGGGGAGACATGCCCATACACAACGCGGGGTCACTTATGGCCCCTATGTCCCCATAAGGGGCCATAAGTGACCCCGCGTTGCTTTAAAAAGTACGACGGCGGCCGGCTCGGTTCGCAGGGAACCGTGCCGGCCGCCGTCGGGCGTGAACCGGGGGCGAGCCTAGTGGGCTGCCGGAACGTAACGCTTGATGGAAGCTTCCAGCTCGGCTTCGGCAGCGGCGCGGTCGCCCCAGCCCTCAGCCTTGACCCACTTGCCGGGCTCCAGGTCCTTGTAGCGGGTGAAGAAGTGCTCGATTTCCTTGATGAGGAATTCGCTGACGTCGCTGACTTCCTGGATGTGGTCGAAACGTGCGTCAACGGGGACGCAGAGGACCTTGGCGTCTCCGCCGCCGTCGTCGGTCATGTTGAAGACGCCGATGGGGCGGGATTCAACGATGACGCCGGGGTGGAGGTCGAAGTCCTGCAGGAGCACCAGTGCGTCCAGCGGGTCGCCGTCTTCGCCCAGGGTGTTCTCGAAGAAACCGTAGTGCGTGGGGTACTGCATGGAGGTGAACAGGACGCGGTCCAGGCGGACACGGCCGGTTTCGTGGTCAACTTCGTACTTGACGCGCGATCCCTTGGGGATCTCGATGGTCACGTCGTGCTTCATGGAATGCTCCTTGACGGGGGTGGGTGGGGCGCGGCAGGCAAAAGCTCAGCCGGCGCCGCCGACTACTATTGAGGATATAGCGAGAGGCCCGGGTTTCTTGAACCGGCGGGGACATTTCAGGACTGACAGGACCAAGCGACTTCCATGATGGGCGTTAAAAACGGGGGTGCCCGCAAAGGGGATTCCCCGGCGTGGGGGCGTTTTACATGGCCGGTGCTGCTGACCACTGTTCTGTTGTGCCTTGGCGCCGTGGTGGCAACGGGAATGTTCCCGGGCCTGCTGAGCGTCCCTAAGCCCCCCGTTCCAGTCCCCGCCTGGCAGAAGGTGCCGGACCGCCTTTCCGAGGTCAACAGTGTGCTTCCGTTGGATGCCCGGGCGCCCCTGCCTGTGCCTGCCCAGGTGGCTAAACTCCTTGACGCCACGCTCACACCAGATGGTGCGGGCAGTATCAGCGGTGTGGTGTTGGACGCATCCACCGGTCAGGTTCTGTTCGACCGGGATGCCAACGCCAACCGCATTCCGGCCTCGAACATGAAGCTGCTGACCGCCGTCGCCGCCTTGAAAGCGCTCGGTCCGGAATCCCGGTTCACCACCCGTGTGCTCGCATCCGACGATCCCTCCACCGTGGTGCTGACCGGGGGAGGGGATGTTCTGCTGGGTTCCGGCGCCTCCGAATCCACCGCCGTTCTTGGGCGGGCAGGACTCGCGTCATTGGCTGCGGACACGGCTGCCGCTTTGGCCGCGGCCGGGGTGACGGGACCGGTCACCCTGCGCGTTGACGACTCCCTCTTTACCGGCGCACCCCTGAACCCGGCATGGAGCCTGGACGACGTCGCCGCCGGAGAGACCGCGCCGCTGTTCTCCTTGGCGTTGAACTCCGGCCGCTACAGCCCCGACGTTCTTACCGGACCCAGGCCCCAGGATTCCGCCATCACCACCGCCCAGGCGTTCGCCGGGCAGTTGGCGGCTGCCGGTGTTGCGGTGACTCCCGGCGTCGAACGCGGTAAAGGCCTCCCCGCCAAAGTGTTGGCTGCTGCCGAGTCAGCCACTGTCAGCGAGCAAGTGGACCTCATGCTTGAGTCCTCGGATAACTTCCTCGCAGAAGCGCTGGGGCGCATGACCGCCTTGGCGTCCGGTCAGGCTGGAACGTACGACGGCGCCACTGCGGCCGTGCGGCAAAAGTTGGGGGAGTTGGGGATCGCCACGGATTCGATGCAGTTGGCCGACGTTTCGGGCCTTGCCTTGGAGAACCAGGTCACCGCCCACCAGTTTGCCGAGGTTGTTCGCGCCATCACCAGCGGGCCGGACCTTGCCCTGCGGACCGCGCTCGACGGTTTCCCGGTTGCCGGACTCACCGGGACTTTGGACGACAGGTACCTCGACGCCGGAACATCCGAGGGCGCCGGGCTGGTACGCGCCAAGACCGGGACCCTGAATACCGTGATCGCGTTGAGCGGTTACGTGGTGGATGCTGATGGCAGGCTGCTGGTGTTCTCGTTCATCGGCAATGGGCTGGACCCCGGTGCCGCGGGCAACAAAGTGGCGATGGACCGTTCGGCGTCGGTGCTGGCCGCCTGCGGGTGCCGGGGCTGAGTCCTCCGCGCGGAGCGAACTTAAGGCTCACTGTCAGTCGCATGTGGTCTGATGGACCGTATGGTGTCATCTGCCCGAGATTCGTCAGCAGGGGCCCCGTCCCTGATCAACTGGGACCTGGCCGCCTCTACGGCTGCCCGGCTTGCCCCTCCCGGCCCGGAGCTGAGCGCCGGGGAGATCAGCAAGGCGGTGGATAATCTGCGCTTCAACGCGGATATCTCCGTCCCGCACGTGCACGACATCACCGGCTTGGACGCCGCGAGGGACCTGCGTGATTCGCACGTTCTTGTGGTGGACCGGGCCTCGTGGTCCAAGGCCAATACGCAGAGTTTCGCGGTGATGCTCCAACCCGCGCTGAAGAAAATGCTGGAAAGCCGCAGTCCAGCAGCCATGACTCCGGCCGCAGCTGCTGCCAGCGGTGCCATCACAGGCGCCCAGCTCGGCGCAGTCCTTGCGTTCCTCTCCAGTAAAGTCCTCGGCCAGTACGATCCTTTTGCCGCCCTGGCCCCGGATTCCAACGTGCCCCCGGGTGGCCGGCTCCTGTTGGTGGCGCCGAACATCATCTCCGTGGAACGCGAACTGAACGTCCACCCGGACGACTTCCGTCTGTGGGTTTGCCTGCACGAACAGACTCACCGGGTCCAGTTCGCGGCTGCACCATGGCTTCGGCACCACATGCTGGACGAGATCGAAAAGCTCAGCGGCAATCTTCTGGGCAACATGGATACTTTGGTTGAACGCGCCGGCGCTGTGGCCAAGTCCTTGCGGGACCGAAACCCCACCGAGAAGACGCCGGGCCGTGGCGCCATCCTGGACCTCCTCCAGAACCCGGAGGAAAAAGCGTCCCTGTCCCACATCACTGCCGTCATGAGCCTTCTGGAAGGCCACGCCAACGTGGTGATGGATGCCGTGGATTCGAGCATCGTCCCCTCCGTGAAGACCATCCGCCAGCGTTTCAATGAGCGCGGCAAGGACCGCGGCGTGGTGGAGAAGTTCATCCGCAACCTCCTGGGCCTTGACGCCAAGATGCGCCAGTACACCGACGGCGCCAAGTTCGTCCGCGAAGTGGTTGCCGTGGCCGGCATGGAGGGCTTCAACCACGTGTGGGAATCCGCAGAGTACCTGCCCACCGAAGAAGAGATCCACAACTCCAAGCTGTGGCTTGAGCGGATGGGGCTTTGAGCGTTCCGTCCGGTTCTGGTTCCGGCGACGGTTCCGCTGTCGGGTCCGTAGCTAAGGGTCGACGACGGCCGGGGCGTTTGGCGCCGGTCGTCGGCAAAGCGCGAAAGCAGTTGCAGAACGCCCTGGCCTCTGCGGGCTACCCCTCACATGTGCTGGTTGCCTGTAGTGGCGGCCCGGATTCCTTGGCTCTGGCCGCCATCGCCGCGTACTTCGCCAGGCGCGGTCACGTGGACGGACACCCGGCGAACGTTGCCGGTGTGGTGGTGGATCATCAGCTGCAGGAGGGCTCCGCGGACGTCGCCTCCCGCACCGCCGCCGTGTTGCGTGAACTGGGTCTGTCTCCAGTTGAAGTTCGCACCGTGGAAGTTGCGGCAACAGGCTTTGGGCCCGAGGCTGCGGCCAGGGATGCCCGTCACGCTGCGTTGGAATCCGCTGCTGATGACTTTGGCTGTGACGCGATCCTGCTCGGCCACACCTTGGACGACCAAGCAGAGCAAGTGCTCTTGGGCTTGGCCCGTGGGTCCGGAACGCGCTCGCTGGCCGGAATGCGGCCCGCCCGTGGCCGTCTGCTCCGGCCCTTCCTTGGACTGCGACGCGAAGAGACCTTGGAAATCTGCGAGGTTGAAGAACTGAACCCCTGGCATGATCCGAGTAACGCCGATCCTGCCTATGCCCGTTCCAGGACCCGGGTGGAAGTGATGCCGGTGTTGGAGGAAAAGCTCGGCCCGGGGGTCGCTGAGTCGCTGGCGAGGACCGCTGCAATCCTGCAGCAAGACGCAGACTTCCTTGAAGACCTTGCCAACGAGACTTATCTCTCACTTGTCCAGCGGGAAGGCAGGGATGCGTGGCTTCCCGAAGACGCCGTCCGTGAGCTGCCTGCAGCGCTCCGGTTCCGCGTCATCGCGAAGGCGGCGGCCGACGTCGGCGGTCAACAACCCGGCTACGGGCGCCTTCACGCTGCGGAAGCGCTGCTTCGCCGGCAAGGGTCGGCGGGGCCCGTGGAGCTTCCCGGCCACGTCAGTGTGTACCGCTTATCCCTCCATGATTTGGAGCAGGAACGCGTTGTTTCCGCGGGTGCTTCGTCGGCTGTTTCGGCGGGTGCTGCGGGTGACGGCGTTCCCCGACTGGCCTCCCCCTGTGGGAAGCTAGTATTCCGGCATCAGAAACCGTCCCAACAGTAGCCGCACCGAGCATCAAAACAGGAGCCATTGGTGGATTCAAACGACGTCCAGGCAGATCTCAAGCACGTTCTTTACACCAAAGAGCAAATCCAGACGCGTATCGCGGAACTTGCGGCGCAGATCGACAAAGACTACGAAGGCCGTGACATCCTCGTTGTCGGTGTCCTTAAGGGTGCGGTCATGGTCATGGCTGACCTGGCGCGTGCGCTGCACAGCCACGTGAGCATGGACTGGATGGCGGTCTCATCCTACGGCTCGGGTACTCAGTCCTCGGGTGTTGTCCGGATCCTGAAGGACCTCGACACCGACCTCATGGGCAAGGACGTCCTGATTGTCGAGGACATCATTGACTCCGGCCTGACTCTGTCCTGGCTCAAGTCCAACCTTGAATCCCGTGGCACGGCAAGCGTCGAAATCTGCACGGCTTTCCGCAAGCCGACCGCCGCCAAGGTGGAAATCGACGTCAAGTACGTCGGATACGACATCCCTAACGAATTCGTGGTGGGCTACGGCCTGGATTATGCCGAGAAGTACCGCAACCTGGACTTCGTGGGCACCTTGGCTCCGCACGTCTACGAGTAGGCCTCTCAGCTTCACCGCTTCGCACCGCCGCCGCGCCCTTTTCCGCCGTTTGCACCCGTAACCTCTGGCGCGTGTGGCGGGACTGGGTGCGGTGTTGGTGCCTAAGGGGTGCGATTGGCGGTAGCGGGCGCGTGTAGCTGCGGTGCGGCTGGTGGTGTTCTGTTTTGCTGTGGTGTGCGTTTCTTGGCGTCGCGCCCTTTTCCGCCGTTTGCACCCGTAACCCCCCATGTGTCAGGCTCGGCTGTTACATAGTGTTTGCAGTTGTGCCTGATGCGCGGAGCGGGGAATGGATTGCCCGTGTTTGAAGTTCCTCAACGCCCATCCCGTAACCACAGATTCTCGCGAGCCCAGAAATGGGAGTTGCTCTCTGAGTACGACAAGTGCCTTGATAGAGGTGCGAAGGCGGCGTTTTGCAGGGCGGTCGGTGTTCAGCCGAGAACCATGCGGGACTGGGCTGCTGACCGCGAACAGGGTCGGATGGCGCCTCCTCCAGATGCAGGTGGTCCGGCGGTTAAGGAGGGGAGCCGCTGGATGAACGATCGAGAGCGTCATGAGTTGAATCGGTTGCGCAAGGAGAACGAGAAGCTCAAAGCCAAACTGGAGAAGTCCGAGGCGGCCGTTGACATCCTGGGAAAAGCGTCCGCGCTTCTGGAGGCATTGGCCAGGAGCGCGACGGCGACCGATCCCCACTTGGAGGAGAAGGAGCCGGGACGGCCGGAGTGGTTGGAGGACAACCGCGACGAGAAATCATCCTCAGGATAGTAGCCATGCTGATCGCCGCGAAATGGTCTGTCCGGGCTGCCTGCAGCGTTGCCGGTGTCTCCCACATGCTCTGGTACCGGTCACTGAAGCCGGGTCTGTCCACCGGTGTGCGGATCCCGCACGCCGACAGGGCCTACCCCAACCGGATCGAACCCGAAGTCTGCGAGCAGCTGTTGAACAGGCTGAACTCCAAGGACTACGAAGACCTGTCCATCACCCAGGCCTGGTATCGGCTGCTGGATAACGGTGAATATTATGCCTCGATGTCCTCCACTCACAGGATCGTGAAGCGGGCTGGCCAGAATGGTGACAGACGTCCGCAGCGCTCCGCAGCGCTCCGCTGGCACCGGCACCGGGAGGTCCAAACCGGTCCTGGAAGCAACCGGACCGAACCAGCTGTGGTGCTGGGACATCACCGACCTCTACGGTCCCGGGAAACAGCACTTGAAGCTCTACACCGTCATGGATGTCTTCTCCCGACGAGTCGTCGGCCACCGGGTCGAACAACAGGAAACATCGTTCCGGGCTGGGGAGCTGATGGAGCAATCCGTGATCGATAACTGGGGCGCGCCGGAGATCCTGCATTCGGACAACGGTGCCGCCATGCGGGCACGGCCGACCTACGATGTCCTGCGAATGCTGGGGATCAGCCCTTCGCATTCACGGCCCCGGACCTCAAATGACAATCCGTTCATCGAATCACTCTTCAAGACCGTGAAGTATTCCCTGGCATTTCCTGCCCGGTTCGTTTCACTCGAACATGCCAGGAGCTACGCCAGGGAGTTCTTCTCCGACTACAACGAAAACCACCGTCATTCCGGCCTGAATGGCTATACCCCGGACTCTGTGCACAAAGGGTACTGGGCCACGATCCAGACCCTCCGGCAAGAAATACTCGATACCCACTACGCCCACAACCCCGAACGATACGGCCGCCGGCCCCACATCAAATCCCCACCCAGCAATGTCTGGATCAACCAACCCAACCAACAGCTGTCATAAGCAGCTTGATAAATACCGAACCTCTGGTGCGTGTGGCGGGACTGGGTGCGGTGTTGGTGCCTAAGGGGTGCGATTGGCGGTAGCGGGCGCCGGTATCCGGTTCGTGAACCCTGCCGCTGCGGCAAGCCCTCGCGCTAAACTGGACCATGACCGGTGCTCCCGCCCGTCTCTTGACGTGGCTCGCCGTCATGGCGACTCTCCTCACGGCCTGCACTCCTGCGGTCGATCTCACTGAGACCGATTCCGGGCAGCCAACTGCGTTCTCTTCCGCTCCGTCAACGAGCGCCACCCAAACTCCTGTGCCACCGCAGCCCGCCCCGCCGCCTCCGCCTGCGCCGCCCGCACTTCCACCCGCTGTGCCTCAGGCCTTTGCCCTCAACCTTTACCAGGAGGGGGACTTCGTCCCGCAGTACACCTTTGACTGGTGTGTTGCCGCGAGCATCCAAATGGCACACAACCTCATCGATGACACCGGCGGTGGAACATGGGCGTCCTCCGCACAGCAAAGCGAGTTGTGGGAGATGGCCCGTGCACGGTCCTCGAATTCATTCAACGGTGCCAACCCGAAGGGCTGGGCACAGGTGTTGACTGAAGTTGGAATGGGCCCGTACGCGGTGGTCAGCGTCGCAACTTACGAGGACACGCTGCAGACGGCGGCGCGAGCAATAGCCGAAACTGGCCGGCCGGTGGGATTGGTTATGTGGAGTGGTCGGCACGCTTGGGTGATGAGCGGCTTTGAGTCCATGGGTGATCCCGCGCAGTTCGCGGAGTTCCAGGTGACGGGGGTTCGTGTCTTGGATCCGCTCTATCCTCACGGCAGCGGGCAGTGGGGAGCCTCACCGGAGCCCAACAGTTTGCTTACTCCGGAGCAGCTGGCCACACAATTCGTGGTCCGTGAACCCCGGCGCTGGAGCACCGACCTGCCCACTGGTTACCTGCTGGTGCTTCCAGTCGCAGCCTGACCCAGTTGGGTTCCCTACGCCGCGCGCAGGGAACGAAGACCGCCGTCGTTCAGAATGCGCGCGAACACACGTGGGTTCATCATGTCGGACCAGTCCCAGCGAACAACAGTGAGGCCTAGAGCCCGCAGTCCGTTTTCACGGTCCTTCTCCGCCATGACTGCCTGTTGGAGGGTCTGGTTTCCTCGCCACTCTTGTCTCAAGTACTTTCCGTGACCATCGAATTCCCCCACCAGATCGAGTTCGCGCCACCAGAAATCAGTTCGGGCTGTTCGTCCGTTTCTCAGCGTAAAAGAGCCTTGGAGGCTGGGCATGGGGAAGTTGAGCAAGATCATTTGGGCTCGACTCATGGATTCCCCCACTGACTCGGACTCTTCTGAAGAGAGATCCAGGACCGATTGGGCACGTCGTTTCCTCGAGGCGCTGCTGAGAGCGGAGATTGCTTCAGTCAGTTCGTCCATGCGGGCCGGCGGACCCCAGGCCTTGTCCTTGCTCCAATTGCCGGCCTCGAGAGCATCGCCCCACCTTTGATTTCGTCGGCTGGAGTCCACGACGGCCAAGGCCTCAGCAAAGTTGAGCGCAGCCGCCAGCTCTACTGTGGTGCGCGCCTTGTCCGTTACCTGGAAGTCGCCCAGTTGGGCCACCCCGCTATCAAGGGAGCCCAAGCTTCTCCGGATTCCGTGCTTTGACCTGCCGCCTCTGGGGTCATCAGTGACGGTGCACAAACGCTTCGGCGCGCTCACGATGCCCAGGCCCCACAGGAGTGCGGCCGTCTGCAAGTTGAAGAGGGGAGGTGTCTTGGCCGCATTGACCAGCGCAGCAGCTTGAAGTCCGTGCCGCTGGCGCTCGTTCAATTCCGCCCAAGAAGCAGCGCGAACATAGGCGCCCCGTCGAATCCGAACAAGCTCGCCACGTTTTGCCTGCTTGGCAAGGTGGCGCGCGTCCTGTCCGATGCGTGTCGCATCTGAAGCAAGTATGAGTTCCGAAATGGCCATAGCTTCCACGTTTGCCGGTTCTGTGCGAAGTCGAAAGCGCCCGTCCAAGCTATGTGGAAAAAGAGCCTCAAGACCACGTGGAAGCACCAAAGGAGTGCACACCACATTGCGCTGGTAATGCGAGGGCTCATCCCAGGCCCGCACCCTTTTCCGCTGAGCGCTCCCTTTCCTCAACATGCCCGCACCTGTTCCCGCCATTCGCGCCAGTGGTTACGGGTGCGGTTGGCAGGAGTGGGTGCGTCGGCGCAGGGGGTGATGGGTCAGTGGGTGCGGCGGCGCAGGGGGTGATGGGTCAGCGGGTGCGGTTGGCGGGAGTGGGTGCGCCGGCGCAGGGGGTGATGGGTCAGCGGGTGCGGTTGGCGGGAGTGGGTGCGCCGGCAGCCAGGCAACACTGCTCCGCACCACCTGAGCAACGCAAAAGCCCTGTTCCAGCACACGCAACGCGAGTATCCTGTGTACGCCCAGAGGGAACTTTTGCACTTTCCAATGCGTGAATTACTGGGAACGGTGTATAGCTTGAAACTGAAGCAGCACCACTCGCGCGCAGAAGTTGCGCCTTGCAGCACTACCAGGAGGGACGGGGCAAAACCCCGATCAGATGAAAGCTAAGAGTTTCTTCAAGGGCCCGGGCATCTGGATTGTTGTCGTCGTTGGCTTGCTCCTGGTGGCATTCGCAACACTGGCTCCGGGCGGTTCCACGCGCATTGACACCAAAGAAGGCCTCGAACTCCTTTCCCAAAGCGGGAAGGTTGAGCAGGCCAAGATTTTCGACGCCGAGAACCGCGTTGACCTGGTGCTCAAGGACAACCTGAACCTGGACGGCCAGGACAAGGGCAAGAACGTTCAGTTCTTCTACGTCACGGATCGTGGTCCGGACGTGGTCAAGGCTGTCACCAACGCCAACCCGGACAAGGGTTTCACGGACCAGCCGGTGGAGAATAACTGGTTCTCCGGTCTGTTCTCCCTGCTCATCCCTGTGCTGCTCCTCGGTGTCCTGTTCTGGTTCCTGCTTTCCCGCATGCAGGGCGGCGGCTCCAAGGTGATGCAGTTCGGCAAGTCCAAGGCCAAGCTGGTCAACAAGGACATGCCCCAAGTGACCTTCTCTGACGTCGCCGGCGCTGACGAGGCAGTGGAAGAGCTCCAGGAAATCAAGGAGTTCCTCCAGGAGCCGGCCAAGTTCCAGGCCGTTGGTGCCAAGATCCCCAAGGGTGTGCTGCTTTATGGCCCTCCAGGTACCGGTAAGACGCTGCTTGCACGCGCTGTTGCCGGCGAGGCCGGCGTTCCGTTCTTCTCCATCTCCGGCTCGGACTTCGTGGAAATGTTCGTCGGCGTTGGTGCTTCGCGTGTCCGCGACCTCTTCGAGCAGGCCAAAGCAAGCTCTCCGGCCATCATCTTTGTTGATGAAATCGACGCCGTTGGACGTCACCGTGGTGCCGGCATCGGCGGCGGCAACGATGAGCGCGAGCAGACCCTGAACCAGCTCCTCGTTGAGATGGACGGCTTCGACGTCAAGACCAATGTCATTCTCATCGCGGCCACCAACCGGCCTGACGTGCTGGATCCTGCGCTGCTGCGCCCGGGCCGTTTCGATCGCCAGATCACCGTGGAAGCACCGGACATGATTGGCCGTGAACAGATCCTCAACGTCCACGCCAAGGGCAAGCCGATGGCACAGGGCATCGACCTTAAGGCCGTGGCCAAAAAGACTCCGGGCTACACCGGTGCGGACCTGGCCAACGTCCTGAACGAGGCCGCACTCCTCACTGCCCGTTCCAATGCCAACCTGATTGACGACCGCGCGCTGGACGAGGCAATCGACCGCGTCATGGCGGGCCCGCAGAAGCGCAGCCGGGTCATGAAGGAACTCGAGCGCAAGATCACCGCGTACCACGAAGGCGGCCACGCTCTTGTTGCTGCCGCATTGCGTAATTCCGCCCCGGTCACCAAGATCACCATCCTTCCCCGTGGCCGTGCTCTCGGGTACACCATGGTGATCCCTGAGGATGACAAGTACTCGGTCACCCGCAACGAGCTGCTGGACCAGATGGCCTACGCCATGGGCGGCCGTGTTGCTGAGGAAATCGTGTTCCACGACCCCTCCACAGGTGCATCCAACGACATCGAAAAGGCCACCGCCACGGCCCGGAAAATGGTCACTCAGTACGGCATGAGCGAGCGTGTTGGTGCCGTGAAGTTGGGCCAGGGTGGCGGTGAGCCGTTCCTCGGCCGCGACGCCGCACAGGAGCGTAACTTCTCCGACCAGATCGCCTACGTTGTGGATGAGGAAGTTCGTCGCTTGATCGACCAGGCACATGACGAGGCTTACGCGATCCTCACGGAGAACCGCGACGTCCTGGACCGGTTGGCCTTGGAGCTGCTGGAGCGCGAAACCCTGAACCAGCAGGAAATCGCTGACATCTTCCACGACATCCGGAAGCGCGATTTCCGCGAGATCTGGCTGTCCAAGGAATCCCGTCCGGTGCAGTCGATTCCTCCGGTGGAGAGCCGCGCCGAGAAGGCTGAACGCGAAGCCCAGGAAGAGGCCAAGCAGGCCCGCTTGGACGAGCCTCTGGACGTCGTAGCCCCGCACGCCCAGGGAGTCAGCAGCCAGGAGTCATTCCAAGCCCCGCAGCCCGACGGCGGCAACGACCACCCGCATCACGGCTAAGCTTTCTGCTGTGACTCATTTCGACGACGACGACGACCTCGCCGCCGCCCACGGTTCCGCCGTGGGCTCCACTCATGGCCACAAAGTGGATCGGCCGCGCATTGAAGCGGCCGTCCGCGAGATCCTCCTGGCAATAGGTGAAGATCCTGAGCGTGGAGGCCTGCTGGACACGCCCAAGCGTGTGGCCAAGGCTTACGCCGAGGTCTTCGCAGGCCTGCACCAACACCCTGCGGATGTCCTCTCCACCACGTTTGACCTGGACCATGAAGAGCTTGTCCTGGTGAAGGACATCCCCTTCTACTCCACGTGCGAGCATCACTTGGTGCCGTTCCACGGAGTGGCGCATGTTGGTTATATTCCGTCACATGACGGCAAAGTGACCGGCCTGAGCAAGTTGGCACGACTCGTGGATATCTATGCGCGGCGGCCTCAGGTGCAGGAACGCCTCACTACGCAGATCGTTGAGGCGCTCGTGAAGCACCTGAACCCGCGCGGCGCGATTGTCGTCGTCGAATGTGAACACATGTGCATGTCCATGCGCGGCATTCGCAAGCCCGGCGCGAAGACCGTCACCAGCGCGGTGCGCGGTCAACTCCATGACCCGGCCACCCGCGCCGAGGCCATGAGCCTCATACTCGGAAGGTAAAGCACTATGGACTCCCTCGCTGCAGCACCCGGAACCGGCCCGGCCACAAGCCCGTTGCCGGTTCTTCGTAAACCGCGCCCCGCGGCCAGGTTCGAGGACCTGCCGAAGGATCGCACGCTGGTTATGGGAATCCTCAATGTCACCCCGGATTCTTTCAGCGACGGCGGTACTCACCGGACACCGGACACTGCCATCGCGCTCGGCCTGCGGATGTTTTACGCAGGCGCGGACATCATCGACGTCGGGGGTGAATCCACCCGCTCGGGCGCTGAACCGGTTTCTCCTGAGGAAGAACAGAGTCGCGTCATCCCCGTGATTCAGGCGCTGGTGAAGGCCGGCGCGTTGGTCAGCATCGACACTATGCACACGTCCACCGCGGCCGCTGCCATTGAGGCGGGTGCGGCCATCATTAACGATGTCTCCGGCCTGACGATTGAACCGGACATGCCCGAGCTTGTTGCCCGGACCAAGGTTCCGTACATCCTGACGCACCGCCGTGGCGATGCCCGGACCATGGACAGCCTCACGGACTACAACAACGTGACCGAGGACGTGGTGGCGGAGCTCAGCGGCGTCCGCGACAAGCTGTACGCGGCAGGTGTTGCGCCGGAGCAGATCATCATCGATCCCGGCGTTGGTTTCTCCAAGAATGAAGAGCAGAACTGGGAAGTCCTCCGGAACCTGGATCAGCTTTTCTCGCTGGGCCACAAGGTGATGGTTGCTGCTTCCCGTAAGCGCTTCCTCGGTTCGCTTCTCACCGTGGCTGGAAAGTCGGCTGCACCTTTGGAGCGCGACGCCGCGACGGCTGCCATCACCGCTTTGAGCGCTACCAAGGGCGCTTGGGCTGTCCGCGTTCACGACGTCGGCCCCAGCCTTGACGCCGTCAAGGTCGCCGCCCGTATTTCCCGCTGATTGGATACCGCTGTGGACAGGATCACGCTGACCGGCGTCACCGCCGTCGGTTATCACGGGGTGTTCGATTTCGAACGCCGTGACGGCCAGCCTTTTGTTGTGGATGCCGTGCTGTACACGGACTTCACCAAAGCTGCTGAGACGGATGATCTGCAGTACACGGCCCATTACGGTGAAGTGGCTGAACTGATTACGAAGCACATCGAGGGCGAGCCGTTGAACCTCATTGAGGGGTTGGCGGTCCGGATTGCCGAGGGCATCCTTGAGAACTACAACGTAGCGGCCGTGGATATCACCGTTCACAAACCCAAGGCGCCCATCGAGGCCCCGTTTGGCGACGTAACTGTCAGCGTCCACCGGGAGAGATCATGAGTGCCGGCTATACCAAGGCCATCGTGGCCCTTGGCAGCAACCTGGGGGAACGCAACGACACACTTTCCACAGCCGTGGCGGATCTGGTGGACCCGCCGGAGGTTCGCCTCTTGGGTGTCTCGCCGGTGGTGCAGACCAAGGCTGTGGGCGGTCCCGAGGGCCAACCTGATTTCCTGAACATGGTCATGGCTGTGGAGACCACGCTGACTCCAATGGAGCTCCTGGAGCACTGCCATGCTGTGGAGCAGAAGCATCACCGCACCCGTGAGGTTCGCTGGGGTCCCAGGACATTGGATGTGGACATCATCCTGTTCGGCGACCTTGTCAGCGAAGACCCTATTCTGGCCATCCCCCACCCGCGGGCAGCTGAACGGGCTTTCGTGCTCTACCCGTGGTCCCTGCTGGAGCCGCACGCCACACTGAACGGCCGGAGCGTGGCTGAACTCGCCGCCGTCGCCGCTGACATGCCTGACATCCGGCGCTTCGACGGTTTCGGTGACGTGGCCGGTGTACCTGCAAACGGGGCAGTGGAGCAGCCATGAAGGCAATGCGCCCGGTAGTTCTTTTGCTCATCGCCGTCATCGCCGCCGTGATTGGTTGGTTGGCTACTCTCACTACCAACCGTTTCAGCATGCCAACACCTGTGTTGCCGGTCTCGGCGCTCGTCACCATGGCGGTCATCGCCGGGCTGACGCTGATCATGGGCGTCCGGGTGCTGCGTTGGCGCAACGGCAAGAAGAAGAATCTGCTCAACCCGATCCTGGCGGCAAGGACGTTGATTCTTGCCCAGGCCTGCGCTTACGCCGGGACCCTGCTTCTTGGCTGGCATGTGGGGATCGCGGCGGATCTTCTCCGTATTGGCGGTTTGCGCGGAGGCGAGGGCGTTCTGTGGAACGCCCTGCTGATGGGTGGCGGTGGCGTGGTAATGGTTGTGGTCGGAGTGGTGGTGGAGCGGTTCTGCCGGATCCCACCCGAGGATCTCGAAGGTGGTACCGCCGGACCGGAAACCCGTCGCGGCGAAACTAAAGGTGAAGGCGAATATGCATACCGAGGCGATTGACCCTCCCGGCGTTCAGTGGCTGCGGGTGTCCCCGAAGTACGTCACGGTTCGCTTGGTGGAGTGGGCAATTGGCAATGTCATCTTGCTGGCGGTCCTCAGTTTGCCTCTTGTTTTTGTGCTGCTTGGCTGGTGGAGGTGGCCGCCGTTGTGGCTGGCCATCACGGTCCCCGCAGTGATGCTGGTGTTGGCGCTGTGGCGGCTGGTGCTGATTCCCCGACAAGTACGTGCAATCGGCTATGCCGAGCGCGACGACGACCTCCTCATCCGCCGTGGCATCTTCTTCCAGCGAACCATGGTGGTCCCTTACGGCAGGATGCAATACGTGGACGTCGCGGTTGGTCCCGTTGAACGCAGCCTGGGGCTGTGCACCCTTAAACTCCACACGGCCTCGGCGGGAACCAATGCGCACTTACCGGGGCTTCCCTCAGCAGAAGGGGCACGCTTGCGCGAGCAACTTTCGGCTCGCGGAGAAGCCAGGTTGGCCGGGCTGTGAGCCTGGAGAACGACGCCGCTGAGAGCCTCCCGGGCAAGCCGGAACCAACGGTCGACGGCGACTGGAACCGCGTCCACCCTGCGTCACCGTTCGTTCGGGGCTGGGTGGCGCTTGCCGCCGTCGGGTTCTTCTTTGGCCGTGATGCTTTTGAGCGGATGCTGCAGGGCCGGGATTTCATGGATCCGAACCTCAGCGGCCGGGTGCCGTGGCTCCTGGCCGGCGGCGCTGTGGTGTTGCTGTTGACGGTAGGCGGTTTCATTCTCAGCTGGTACTTCACCCGCTATCAAGTGGCTGAGGGGTATGTCCGCGTCAACACCGGCTTCCTGTTCAAGCAGCAACGGCAGGCCAGGCTGGACCGCGTTCAGGCAATTGACATAGTGCAGCCGCTTTTGGCGCGCATCTTCGGGCTCGCTGAACTCAAGTTTGAAGTGGCCGACGCCGGTGAATCGGCCGTGCGCCTGGCTTACCTTCCGCTGGACAAGGCCAAACAGCTGCGTGCCACGATCCTTGCGCGGGCGGCCGGTGTGGTCAGCGGACCCGAGACGACGGAGGAAATCCCGGAAGCTCCCGAGCATGTTGTGTTGTCCGTGCCGCCGTCCCGGCTCGTCGGGTCCTTGCTTCTCAGCGAGCAGACCGTTGGAATTCTGGCGGGCGCGGCCGTGGTGGTTGCAGTCTCCGTTTTCACGCAGAACCAGACGCTTTTTCTGGCGCTTATCCCCGGCGTCCTGGGAATCGGCGCAGCGTACTGGAGCTCCTTCAACAAGGGTTACAACTTCACAGCGGCCATTTCGCCGGACGGTATCCGGCTCCGCTACGGTCTCTTGGATACCCAGGCGCAGACTGTGCCACCCGGACGTATTCAGGCGCTCATGGTGACCCAGCCGCCGCTGTGGAGGGTATTCGGTTGGTACCGGATCCACGTGAACGTGGCGGGGTATGGAGTGTCAGGGAGTACCGAAGGTGCTGCCCGCACCTTGCTGCTGCCCGTTGGCCTGAAGCCGGACGTTTTGCGGATGATGTCCTTGGTGTTGCCTGATCCTGGAGTTGAGGATCCGGAACGGGTATTCACTGCAGGGCTTGACGGACTGGGGCCAGTGGAAACCGGCTCATCGACGAGCGATGGCTTCACCACCACACCCCGCCGCGCACGCTTGCTGGCCCCGCTGGGCTGGCGACGCAACGGATTCCTTGCCACCAAAACGGCGTTGCTGATCCGTTCCGGTCGCTGGTGGCACACGCTGGTGATGGTTCCGCATCAGCGGACGCAGTCCATGGCCCTGCACCAAGGACCGTTGGCGCGCCGCTTCGGCGTGGCCGATCTTGTCCTCCACACCACTGCCGGTCCCGTTTCTCCACGGGTGTTCCAAGCGGGCGTAGAGCAGGCAGTGGAGCTGTTCGATCAGCAGGCTGCCCGGGCCCGGGAAGCACGGAAGCGGCAAACCAGCGAACAATGGCTGGCTCAGGTGGCCCCGCAAGCCCCGGAGGTCGCCGCCACTCTGGCAGTAGAACCCGCGCAGCCTGCCCAAGCCACCCACCCCGGCCAAGCCACCCACCCCGGCCAAGCCACCCAGCCGGAATCAGACATGCATCCCCGTACTTCACCACAACAGGAGGAACGCCACGATGGCTAGGCCAGGACGACTCGGTGTCGGGATCATCGGCGCCGGCAAGGTGGGTGCCGTCCTAGGTGCCGCTTTGCGCGCGGCCGAGCACGCTGTCGTCGGGGTTTCTGCTGTGTCCGAGGCGAGCCGCGAGCGGGCGGAGACCCTGTTGCCCGGCGTCCCGGTCCTGGAAATCCAGGACATCGTGGAACGCTCCGAGCTGGTGCTGCTGGCCGTCCCTGACGACGCCTTGGGTGAGCTGGTCGCGGGACTGGCCAAGCTCGCTGCCTGGCAGCCCGGGCAGCTGGTGGCGCATACGTCAGGCCGGTTCGGCGTCGGGATCCTCAACCCGGTCCGGGCGGCGGGTGCGATTCCGCTGGCTCTGCACCCGGCCATGACCTTTACCGGCATGAGCTTGGACCTGACCCGGCTCTTGGACTGCACGTTCGGTGTCACGGCCGACGCTGCCATGCTTCCGATCGCCCAGGCCCTTGTGGTGGAGATGGGTGCGGAACCTGTGGCCATTGCTGAGGCCGATCGCACGCTTTATCACGCATCACTGGCGCACAGCTCGAACCATATGGTCACGCTGGTGGCGCAGGCGTCGCAGATGCTGCGGGAGATCGGCGTCGAAAATCCTGAGTCCATGCTTGGCCCGCTGTTGCGCGCGACGCTGGAGAACGCGCTTGCCTCCGGTGAATCCGCGCTGACCGGTCCCGTGGCGCGTGGGGATGTCGGCACCGTTTCGGCGCATGCCCAAGCTCTGAAAGAGTACGACGGCGGTGCCGGCGGCGATGTCCTCGCGGCCTACCAGGCCATGGCGCAGGCCACTGCCCGCCGGGCGGTAAGCCGCGGACTGCTGCGCCCGGAGCAACTGAATGAGATTGACGAAGCTTTGGGCACCGACCCCAAGGCGCCGGAAGGAAACTGAACAGCATGGCCATCAAACTCGTGACCACTGCGGCGGAACTGCGCGCCGACAGTGCCCGGCTCCTGGCTCTTAAAGGCGGACATTCCCAAGGTTTGGTGCCCACCATGGGCGCACTGCACTCGGGCCACGCCACCCTGGCCCGGACTGCCGTGGCGGAGAATGACGTGGTGGTGGCCACCATTTTCGTGAACCCCCTGCAGTTTGGTGATGCTGTGGACCTGGACCGCTACCCCCGCACGCTCGACGCCGACATGGCCCTGCTTGATGCTGAAGGCGTGGACTTGGTTTTCGCGCCGTCCGTGGACGAGGTGTATCCCGGCGGCCAGCCCTTGGTGCGGGTAACGTCCGGCCCACTGGGCGATAAGTGGGAAGGCGCCTCCCGCCCCGGGCACTTCGACGGCGCGCTCACCGTCGTGGCCAAGTTGCTGCATTACGGACTCCCGGGAGGAGTTGCTGCGGACGGCACCACGGCGGCCTACCGGGCGTACTTCGGCCAGAAGGACGCACAACAGTTGGCGTTGGTGAAGCGTATGGTTGCGGACCTGAACTTCCCTGTGGAGATCGTTCCTGTACCCATCGTTCGGAGCGAGGACGGTTTGGCGTTGTCTAGCCGCAATCGCTTCCTCTCGGATGAGGAGCGCGACGCTGCCTTGGTGTTGTCGCGGGCTTTACGCCTCATTGAGTCCCGCGCGAAGGCGCACCAACCGCTTGACCTCGATTCCGCCGTCGCGCTTGTTGAATCCCAGCCGCTGGTGGAACTGGACTACTTCGACGTCGTTGATCCCGTCACGCTGGAACCGCTCGCAGAGAACTGCAAGGAGACCCCGTTCCGCGGTGAGGGTTTGGCGATCATTGCCGCCAAGGTGGGGCCGGTGCGGCTCATCGACAACGCCCCTTTGTTCTCCTAGCGTTAGGAATTTTTCTACTGACGGGAATTGGATGGGCGTTTAGACTGTTTTAGTCTTCACCGGCACAGATCGCCGGACACCAAATCCAAACCTTGGGGAATCCTCATGTCTACCGACGTCACGTCCGACGCCTACGGCAATCCTGAATCCGGCGCTTCCGGTACCGTCACCTCCGCAGAGGCGGCACCACCGCAGGCCCCGGCGTCGCAGGCGCCGGCCTCGAACGCCCCGGTGTCCGGGAAGATGTCCCGTGAATCCGTCACGGTTATTGTCACGTTGCTTGTTGCCACGTTCGTGGTGATCCTCAACGAGACCATCATGAACGTCGCCCTCCAGCGACTCATGATCGACCTTCAGGTGAGCGCCTCCACCGTGCAGTGGCTGGCTACCGGCTTCATGCTGACCATGGCCGTGGTCATCCCCACCACCGGGTTCATCCTGCAGCGGATGAGCACCCGCGGTGCCTTCATGCTGGCCATGGGACTCTTCAGCGGCGGAACCCTCATGGCCGCACTGGCACCGGGATTCCTGGTGTTGCTGCTGGCACGCATCGTCCAGGCCGGTGGTACCGCCATCATGCTGCCGTTGCTGATGACCACCATCCTTACACTGGTGCCGATGTCCAAACGTGGTGCCGTTATGGGCAACGTCAGCATCGCCATCTCGGTCGCTCCGGCCATGGGCCCCACCGTTTCCGGCATCATCCTGGACAACTTCTCATGGCGCTTCATGTTTGTCTTCGTGTTGCCCGTTGCCCTGGCTGCTTTCGCGATCGGGGCCAAGTACCTCACCAACGTGGGGGAACGCGGGAAGACCACTCTGGACGTTCCTTCGGTGATACTCACCGTGCCCGCGTTTGGTGGCCTGGTGTACGGCCTGAGCCAGATCGGCGGCGCCGAGGCCGGCGTTGTTCCTGTCATTGCACTGGTGGTTGGCGTCCTTTGCCTGGCACTGTTCGTCTTCCGGCAGCTCAAGCTTCAGAAGTCCGACTCTCCGCTGTTGGACCTTCGCGCCTTCAAGTTCCGCATGTTCACGGTGTCCACCCTGCTGATGGTCGTGGCAATGATGGCCTTGTTCGGCGGAGTGATTCTGTTGCCGCTGTACCTCCAGAACACCCTGCACCTTCAGCCCTTGGAGACCGGACTGGCTCTGCTGCCGGGTGGTTTGGCCATGGGCTTGCTGGGTCCGGTCATCGGACGGATCTTCGACAAGGTAGGTCCGTTGCCGTTGACCGTCACAGGTTCGGTGCTGATGGTCCTGACCCTCTGGCAGTTCTCGCGTCTGGATGAGGGAAGTTCGCTTGGCTGGGTCATTGCCCTGCACGTCACCCTGAGCCTTGGCCTGGCACTGCTCTTTACTCCGGCCTTCACCACTGGCCTGAACCCACTGCCGCCGCACCTCTACTCCCACGGCTCCGCAATCATCAGCACGGCGCAACAGGTTTCCGGTGCAGCTGGTACGGCATTGCTCGTGTCCATCTATGCCGTGGTCTCGGCGTCTTCGGGCGAGGTAGCCGGCATGCAGACAGCATTCCTGGCCGCCACCGTAATTGCCGTTGCTGCAGTGGTGCTCGGTGCCATGATGCGCAAGACCGAAGGGGCCGGAGGGCACGGGGGTCACTGAGCCTCTTGTCCCACCCCCTTCCCGACGCTCTCTCACATCCCTCGGGTTTGAACACATCGCTCTCTCACTTTGGTGGGGGAGCGTTGTTGTTTAACGGCGGGGGTCTGGCCGTCTGGTTGTGGGGTTCGACGGCGGCGGTTGGCTTTTGCGTGGTGGTGGCAGGTGGGTGACGGCAATGATCGCTTGCGCGCTCGGTGGTGCCTCCTGTGCAGCCGCGCTGTCTGATAGTCGCACCCCCCTTGTGGATGCTCTCTCACATCCCTCGGGTTTGGGGCCGACGTTCTCTCATTTTTGGTGGGGTGTGTTGGTGTTTTGGGGGTTCGACGGCGGTGTGTTGGGTTGTGTGATGGGCTTCACGGAAATTTGTCGTTGTTGTTTTGGGGTGGTTTTGGGGTGTGGTGGGGTTGTTTTCCTTGTGTTGGCGGGGGTTTTGGGTGGTGTTGGTGTGGATTTGGCGTGGGGGTTGGGCGCGTGTAAAGTTATTCGAGTCGCCGCCGCTGATGCGGAAAGATAGCGACCGACTCCCTTTCAATTCGCCGGTTCCGGTAGTGCTTTTGTGTGCTTCTGGTTGGTGTGGGAGGCCCGGGTTTTGGTTTGCTTTGTGCGGCTGGGTCGGGTAAGTTTGAAAAGTTGCTCCGGAGCGATTCCGGGACCTGTGAGGGTTCTGGTTGGTGCCGGATGACCTGTTGTTTGAGAACTCAATAGTGTGCCAAGTTTGTTGATGCCGATTGTTTTTCTGTGCGGGTCCGTTCCACAGCCTGGGCCGCGACCACCTGCAAATACTCCACCGAACGGGACATCTCCTCGACCCTGCCCGCGAAATCAGCAGCCTCAACAAACCCCAACAACCGCACCTCATCGGCCGCTATTGACCTCAACGCATCAGTTGCGGCAGCAACCTCAAGAAGCGCCGCGTCCAATGCAGGAACACCAGACAGCGCCGACTCGGTGGGCAACCACTCGAGCGCGGACTCTGGAAGTGCGGGGAAGGACGCGGGTACGCCGTGCGCTGCAGCTTTCTCTGGTTCTGCCAGCGGCTGGAGCAACGCCGCGGGCACCACTCTCGACTCGGATTCCTCGGACTCGAGCAAAGCCGCGGGTACGCCTTCCGGCCCAAGCTGCCCAGACTGCCCGGGTTTTGGCAATGACTCGAGTCCGAGCAGCAGCCCAGCGGTCCAGGAGGTCTCGGCGTTGGTGCCCAACGGCGTCGGGCACTTGCGTGGTGAGACCCGGGAAGGAACGTTGAGGGGGACTGCCGAGGCATTCCGGGACACCTCACTGGCGCCGGGCGAACCTGCCCGCCGCGCCAAGATCTTCCCTATGCCTTCCATGAGTCAACCCTGTCACGAGGGCTCGGCAGCTATCAGCCCCCATCGACGCTATGTGGAAAACTCCCTCCGAAAGCTCGAGTTGTCGTTGCAAGTGACCCCCACGACGCGGGCTGATGTTCAGTCGGGGCCTAACTGAGGAGCCCGGATTGATGGTCGAGACCGGCTGGATTACCGGCGTCGATTTCCGCCAGACCGCGCGGGATTGCCTCGACGCCGCCCGAACTTTGGAGAAGCTGCAGCGCCGTCGCCGCCAGCGAGCCCGGTTCTGCGGCGTACAGGAGCACCCGGTGCCCGGATTCGTCCGGGGGCGTCAGGACCTCGAAGTTCAACTCCAGGTATCCAACCTCAGGGTGGTGCAGGTATTTCACACCGGACATGCAGTTCTCCACCGGATGCTTGGCCCAGAGCCTCGCGAATTCCTGGCTCTTCAACGTGAGCTCACCAACGAGGGATGCCAGTTCGTGGTCGTCGGCGGATTTTCCCGCCACGAGGCGCAATGATGCCACCGCCCGGCTCGCCTCCTCGGGCCACCGGGTGTAAAGCTCCCGTGTGTGATCGTCGAGGAACAGCAATCGGGTCATGTTGGGACGGCTGGAGGGGCTCTCCGGAGCTGCGAAGTCTACGTGTCCGGCAACGAGCCGGTGTCCCAAGGCATTCCACGCCAGAACTTCGCTTCGACGGCCCAGGACCACCGCGGGCGTACCGGACATGGACTGGATCAACTTCAAAGTCCCGGGCCGAACTTTGTCCGGCTTGGCAGGCGAGCGCCGCTTCGTCTTTCCCGGGCGCGCCAGATTGAAGAGGTGCGCGCGCTCGTCCATGCTGAGGTTCAAAGCGCGGGCAATTGCGTCGATGACAGCATCTGAGGCATTTGTGCTCAGTCCCTGTTCCAGCCGGGTGTAATAGGTGGTGCTGACCCCGGCCAGCATGGCGAGCTCCTCCCGCCGCAGACCGGGGACGCGGCGGATGCCGTAATTCAGAACGCCAACGTCCTCAGGCTGCAAGGCTGCCCTGCGGACGCGGAGGAACTCCCCAAGTTCACTGTGTGTACCCATGACCCCATTGTTCAGCCATCGGCCTGGATTGTCCTGTCACTGTCAGTGGTACCCACAGCGGGGTGTGGTTGCCCATCACGGAAGTGACCACGCTGTAGGCATGCCAACAACCAAAAGAACCAGCCATTCCCACGCCGGGCCAACGCCAAGCAACACCCCACAAAGCCAAGCGACACACAGCCAAGCAACAGACAGCATGGCTCCCAAGCAGCGGCTGGCGCTCATTGTTCTCCTGACAGCGAGCTTCACGCTGGCTGTAGATTTCTCCATCCTCAACGTCGCTCTGCCTGCCATCGGCTCGGACGTTGGCTTCTCACTGGATAACCTGCAATGGGTCGCAACAGCGTTCGCCCTCTGCGCCGCCGGGTTGACTTTGCTGTTCGGTCGCGTGGCGGATCTGGCGGGGCGGCGGAAGATGTTCTTGATCGGCATGGCGCTGCTGGCGGCAGCGTCATTGGCGGGTGGGCTGGCCACCGAACCTGCGGTGCTGCTGCTGGCCAGGGTGGGCCAGGGCATTGCCACGGCCATGGTGGTGCCGGCCGCCCTGTCCTTGTTGTTGGTTTCGTTTCCGGAAGGCCCTCTTCGGGACAAAGCACTTGGCCTTAATGGCTCCCTGATGGCTGCCGGATTTACCACCGGGGCAATTCTGGGTGGGTTATTGACTGACCTCCTGAGCTGGCGGTGGGCTTTCTTCATCAATGTTCCCGTTGCGGCGGCCGTCCTCCTCATCGCGCCCGTTGTCCTCGCCGAGAGCAGGCCCACGTCCAAGGTCAGGCTCGACGTTCCCGGGGCCATCACCGTCACCTTGGGTCTGTTCGCCTTGGTCTTCGGCTTCACTCATGCTGCAGCGCATTCGTGGACCAACCCCCTGACGCTCGGTGCGCTTGCGGCCGCCGTCGTCCTCTTTGCCGTCTTTGCCGTGGTGGAAAGCCGCGCACCGCACCCGCTTGTGCCCCTGGCCATCCTCAAGCGTTCAAATGTGGCGTGGGGCAACGTCGCCGGAGTTCTGGCGTTTGTTACCGAGACATCCTTGGTGTTCCTGCTGACCTTGTACCTGCAGCAGGTTCTGGGCTACACGCCGCTCGGCGCGGGCCTCTCCTTCGCCGTCCTGGGCTTGGGCACGGTCCTTGGGGGCATGGTGGGACCGAAGGTGATCGCGAGGGTGGGGAGCAAGAACGCCATGGTCTACGGGTTTGTGGTTCAGGCGCTGGCTACTGGAGCGTTGGTGTGGCTCGACTCAGATCCGGCATCCATTGGGCTCCTCCTCGTAGCGACATTCATGGGTGGTGTGGCCAACTTGGTAGTCATCGTGGGTTTCATGGTGACCGCCACATCGGATCTCCCCGACGCGGATCAGGGCATGGCAACCGGGCTGGCCACCATGAGCCAACAGATCGGCATCACCATGGGCATCCCCGTGATGAGCGCGGTCTTCACTGCTCAGTTGCTTGCCGTCGGCGCGATCGACGCACCCGCGGTGCTGAGCGGCCTCACGGTTGCTATTGCCGTAAACGCGGCGCTTTGCCTCGCGGCTGCTGCAGCGGTTGCGGTCTTCCTCAAGAAGCCGGGCGCGGCCTGACGCCCCTGAAAGCCGGGTGCGGCCTGACGCCCCTGAAAGGCGAGAAACGCACGACGGCGGGAGGTCGCCGTCGTGCGTTTGTTCTGCTGGGTGCGGCCTGACACATCTTGGGTGCGGACTGACCAGCGGCAGGACCAGCGGCCGGTCAGGGCCGTTGTGACGCTGCCGCGGCCGGTTCGAGGTCGGCCAGGGTAAGTAGACGGGTGGGAGCGTTCGGGAAGTGCACCGTGGAGGTAACGCCCAGGCCGGGCCCAACATGGATCAGCTCGCCGGATTCCATGGGGCGCCAGCCCGGGTTAGGGTCCATGGGTTCAGTGGCGAAGAGAACGTGCGGCGCATGGGAAAGCCCGGTGCTCCTTGAGCGGATTCGTCGGCTTCGAACGTCCAGCGGGGCGGACCCAGTGGCCGGTTGCCTTTCGAGCACGTACAACTCGTGGGTAGCCGGGTACCTCAGCGCCCACATGTCTGTTGCGGTGGACAGGATGAAGTTGAGGCTGAACACGGGTAGTTCCCTGGCCACCCAGTTGATGGCCTCCACTATGCCGGTCCCCACATCTCCTCCGGCTCTTCGCGTTTCCGCTGTGATCAGTGCGAAGAGGCGCTCACTGTCGGACTGTCCCAGCACCAGGTCCATCACGCCGAGCTCGTTGAGGCGCTGATCGAGGTGTTCCAGGCCGTGAAGAACGCCGTTGTGCGCAAACAGCCGCCCGTCCTGTTCAAACGGGTGGGTGTTGACCATGGTGAGCGCGCCGGTGCTGGCGTACCTCACATGGGCCAGAAACGTGGTGCTTACCAGGTCCCTCGCTTCACGGGCGAACGCGTGATCTTCCCATGCTGCCAAAGGCTGTTTGGCCACGTGAGCTTTACCGGCCGGGTCAAAAGTGCCAATGCCGGCGCCGTCGGGCTCCCGCCGGCTCTGAACGGAGAGGCTGTCCGGTGCGTCCAACAACCAGAACGTGGCACGCACCGGCCGTGGACCGGCGTGGAGCCCAAAGAGACGGCACATGGCGAACTCCCTTCCAACGGCTAGTGGTGGAAGCCTTCTGATTGCTTGACGGTGGGCATCGGTGCAGTGAGGCTGTCCAGGTAGTCCACTTCCTTCTTGAGGTCAGCCAGGAAACTGGAGGCGAGGTCGCGGGTGAAACCGTTGCGGACCACGATCCTCTGGACGGTGACCTCGCTCAAACCATCGGGCAGGGGGTAAGCCGGAACCAGCCAGCCGTTCATCCTGAGCCGCTCCGAGAGGTGGTGCAGGTTCCAGTGTTCGGTGTGACCCTCGCTGAGCTGCCAAGCGAACACTGGGATGTCGGACCCGTCACTCCACAACGTGAACGCGTCCATGGCCCCGATCTCGCTGGAGAGGTACAGCGCCACATCCCGGGACGTCGCCTGGACCGACCTGTAGCCGGCAAAACCAAGGCGGAGGAACAGGTAATACTGCAGCAATACCTGGGCGCCGGGGCGGGAGAAGTTCAGGGCAAACGTGGGCATGTCCCCGCCCAAGTAGCTGACATGGAAGATCAGGTCCTCGGGGAGTGCCGCCGCATCCCGCCACACCACCCATCCGAGGCCGGGATACACCAGCCCGTATTTATGGCCGGAGGTGTTGATCGACGCGACGCGGGGGAGCCGGAAATCCCATACCGTTTCCGGTTGCAGGAACGGCGCCACCATGGCCCCGGAAGCGCCGTCCACATGGATGGGGACGTCCAGTCCGCGGCGTGCCTGGATCTCGTCCAAGGCTTCGGAGATGAGTTCCACGGGTTCGTACTTGCCGGTGTAGGTGACGCCCAGGATGGCCACGACGCCAATGGTGTTTTCGTCCACGTACTGGTCAAGGTCGTGGCCGTCCAAGGTGGGGTGTTCGGCCGAGACTGGGACAAAACGGGGCTCCACATCCCAGTAGTTGCAGAACTTCTCCCAGCACACTTGGACCGCAGAGCTGAGGATGAGGTTGGGTTTCTCCGTGGACTTCCCGGCGGCGCGCCGTGCATGCTGCCAGCGCCGCTTCAACGCCAAACCACCCAGCATGCAGGCCTCGGACGAACCGATAGTGGAGGTGCCGACGCTCTTTGCGGGATCCGGCGCATTCCACAAGTCCGCGAGCATCCGCCAGCACCGGGTTTCAATGAGCGCTGTTTGGGGGTACTCGTCCTTGTCGATCATGTTCTTGTCGAACGTCTCGGCGTACAGCTTTGAGGCTTCCGGTTCCATCCACGTCCCCACAAACGTGGCCAGGTTCAGCCGGGAATTGCCGTCCAGCATCGCTTCATCGTGGACAACCTGGTAGGCCGTGGCGGGCAGGGACTCGCCGTCAGGCAGGGTGAAACGGGGAAATATGGTGGATTCTCCGGGCCTGCTGAACAAAGGATTGAGTTCGACGGCGGTGTCCGGTTCATGCTGTGACGCTCGGTGGGACCTGCTCATGGGGCAACTCCTTGGGATTGTCCGCTTGCGCGGGGGCGCAACCTGTCTCCGGCTCACGCTACCGGGCACTGGCCGCCCACCCAAGGCTTCCCATATATAGGGAGTCATTCCGGTTCCGTGGGAGAATCGGAGACATGGAAGCCACTACCGCCGGAGCCCGGACGCTTGAACGCGGACTCAGCCTGATTGACCACGTAGCGGCCGGCAACCATCGGCTCGAGGACATCACCAAAGCCGCAGGACTCAGCAGATCCGCCACCCACAGAATGCTGACCTCCTTGGTGGGAGCCAGGTACCTGAGCCAAGCGGAGGACCGCAGCTACCACCTGGGCGTGAAGCTCTTGGAATTGGGCACACAAGCCCAAACCAGCATCGATCTTCCCGGTGCCGTGCAGCAGATCCTGTCCGACATTGCCCGCATCACCTTGGACGCGACCCACTTGGGAATACTCTCCGGGGATGAAGTGGTCTATCTGGCCAAGGCCCGTGGCCACCGGGGGTTCGAGATGACTTCCTATCCGGGTGTCCGGCGGATGGCCCAAACCACCGCGCTGGGCAAGGTGCTGCTTGCGGAGAAGGATGACGCAGAGGCCATCAAGGCTTTTAACCACACCATCACTCCAACGCCTCTCTCCATCAGGACTGCCGAAGATTTCCTGGCCGCACTTCATCAGGCCAAACAAAACGGTTACGCGATGGACGACCAGGAGAATGAACTCGGAATCACGTGCCTGGCCATCGGGATACCGGACTTGAGCGGCGCCATGGCTGCCGCCGTCTCAGTCTCGGCACCCAGCGTCCACATGACTCCCGAGCGCATCCAGTCCCTTGTTGCTTTGCTGCAGAAGTTCCAGCCAGAGCTCACCAGCTGCCTGCCGCCGGGATTTGAAAGGGCTTGGATCTAGGCAGAGGATCCAGCCCAGGCTACCGGGCCACGGGCTCCGAAGCATCGAGCAGACCCAACTCGTTCCGCCGCGGCATGCCTTCCCAATCGCCGGGTACCAAACAGGCGAAGGCGCCGGTTCGCACTGCGGTGAGCAGCCTGTCTTCCACGGAAGCTCCGGCGAGGAGGTCAGAGATATATCCGGCCACGAACGCGTCACCTGCGCCTACGGTGTCTACAGCGTTGATCCGGACTGCCTCCTGGCGATACGCGGAGCCGTCGATGACGCCGACACAACCCAGCGGACCGTTCTTGATGATTACTTGCTCCGGCCCCAAGGCGGCGATCTTGTGTGCGAGATCGAGGGAATCCGCCCCGTGGCCCACAGCGATTGCGGCTTCGTCGTCGCCGGCAAAAATGATGTCCGCCCGTTCAATAAACTTGCGAAAGACCGGCCCGGCCTTGTCCTCCGTCCACAGTGCAGCGCGGTAGTTGAGGTCGAACGAGACCGTCACCCCGGCTTCGCGCGCCACGGACATAGCGAACATCGCCGCTTCGTAGGCTGACTCAGACAGGCCGGGAGTGATTCCTGTCAGGTGCAGGAGCTTCGCGTTCCGGATGGCATCCACGGGGACATCTTCCGGAGCCAAGCGTGAGCCTGCACTGGCGGATCGGTAGTACCAGACCTTGAGGTGCTCCAAGGTGCGGCGTTCCTTGATCATGAGTCCCGTGGGCGCTTCTGCGTCGCGGATTCCCAGCGTGGTGATGCCCTCCGCGGCTACTTCGCGGAGCACGAGGTCACCGAGGCTGTCTTGGCCTACCCGTCCGAGCCAGGTCACGCTGGTACCCAGCCGTTTCAAGGCGATGGCGAAGTTGGTCTCGGCTCCGCCCATGCCCAGTCCCAGCGAACGTGCATGGGCCAAGGGGCCAGGCGTTTCGGCCTTCATCAGCGCCATGGTTTCGCCCATGGTCACCACGTCCGTGGAGGTAGTCACTTGGCTGCCCTCGTTTCCATGGCGTCCGCCACCAGTCGGCTGAGTTTCTCTGCCCGCGCCGTCAGCTCCGTCAAGCTTCCGCCTGAGAACGCATCGCGCAGCAGCGGCCCGCCGAGGCTGACGGCCAAGGCGCCAGCCGCGATCCACGCCGGAGCGTCGTCGATCCCGATGCCTCCGGACGGGACGATGCGCATGTCCGGAAATGGTCCCCGGAGCTGGCCGATGTACCCGGCGCCCACGGCCGAGGCCGGAAAAAGTTTCACCGCTGTGGCACCGGCGCCCCAGCCCGCCAGCAGTTCAGTGGGCGTCAGTCCGCCCGGGAACACCGGGATGCCACGCTCGACGGCGGCGCTCACCACTGTGGTGACCATCGCCGGCGTGACGAGATAGTCCGCACCGTCGTCGAGGGCTTGCCGTGCTTGGCCCACGGTGGTGATGGTACCGACGCCGATCTCGGCCTCCGTTCCGAATTCAGCCTTGAGCCGTGGCAGTTCCTCGAAGACTCCCTGTGTGCTGAGGGTCAGCTCAATGGACCGGACGCCACCGCGCACCAGTGCATCAATCACCGGGGCGTACTCGCGGGCGTGGTGAGCTCGCATGACCGCCACCACGGGGTTGGCCTGCAGGATCGCCGAAGGGGCCGGGCGTTGGATGTTGCTTGGTTGACTGTCGCTCATCGGGCCAGCCACCCGCCGTCCACCGGAAGAACAACACCATGGACATAATCCGCGGCGGCCGAGGCAAGGAATACCACTGCCCCGGCCAGGTCGTTACCTGTTCCCCAGCGGGCGGCGGGGATCCGACTGGATATCTGCTCATTCCGAACGGAGTCGGCCAACAGGGCTTCATTCATGTCCGTGGCGATGTAGCCAGGGGCCACGGCATTGACGTTCACGCCTTGCGGGGCCCATTCGTTGCAGAGGGCCTTGGTCAGCTGGGCCACCGCACCCTTGGAAGCTGCGTAGGCGGGAACCCGTAACCCGCCCTGGAAGGTCAGGAGGGACGCCAGGTTGATGATTTTGCCCTGTCCGCGCCCAACCATGGCCTTTCCGAAGCCTTGGCAGAGCTGGAACACTGCCCGGGTATTGATGTTCATGACGGCGTCGAAGTCCTCCAGTGGGAACTCGACGGAGTCGTGGCGGATCTGGGTTCCGGCATTGTTCACCAGGATGTCGATCCGGTGCTTTGCCAGCGTTGTTTCGACGGCTGCGGCCACCGATTCCTGGTTCGACAGGTCGATTGCGACAGCCTCGGCGGTGAGGCCTGCCTCTGCCGCGGCACGGGTCAATTCCGGTGCGAGCGGTCCACGCTGTAGCGCAACCACATTGGCGCCAGCCCGGATCAGGCCCAAGGCAATGCCCAAGCCGATACCCCTGGACGCTCCGGTGACGGCCGCCGTCGAGCCTGTCAGGTCAAAAGGCGCACGCAGCGCCAGTGCGATGTCAGTCATGCTTCTTCCTTGCCGAGCTCCGCTGCGGTAGCGGGGCCCACGAATACTTTGAGGACCGCGCCGGCGGTCATGGCCTTGGTGAACGCGGCCAGGGTCTCTTCGAGCGGGAAGACCTCCACCGGGATACGGCCCAGCCCAAGGTCGCCGCCCTCGATCAGGCGGACGGCACGTTCGACGTCGGCCCGTGTGTAGACGCGGACGCCCACCACAGTGTTTTCGGAGAAGGTGAGTGCCTGCAGGTCCACCTCGACGGGCTTCTTATAGACACCCACCAGGACGATGGTGCCCAAAACGCGGACAGCCTTCGGCAGGACCGCGGCCACGGAAGGGTGAGCAGCGGAATCAAAAACGATGTCAGCACCGTCCCCGCCAGTTGCCTCCAGGATGGCCTCGATGGGGTCTGCTCCGGAAGCGACGGTTTCGAAGCCAAGCTCTTCTGCCACCTTGCGGCGATCTTCGGACGGTTCGGAGATCAGCACGCTGCCGGCCCCTTCGTGACGCGCAACAAGTGCCGTGAGGATGCCAATGGGACCGGCGCCGAACACCACCACGCGCTCGCCGCCCCGCAGGCCCGAGCGGGAAACGGCATGCACGGCGACGGCCAGTGGCTCCGCCAGAGCGGCCTCCAGGAGTGGAACTGCTGAGCTGATGGGGATCAACGTTTCGGCTGGCAGGGCAACGTATTCCGCCAGGGATCCCGCGATGTCGATCCCGTAGAGCTTCAGGCTGCGGCACACATGGGTGTCCCCCTGCCTGCAGGGGTGGCAGTTCCCGCAGTGGATCAAGGGCTCAACGATGACCCTGGTGCCCGCTGCCGGACCTTCCGGGGCGGCGATGTCCACGATGCCCGTGATCTCGTGGCCCATTACCACGGGTGCTTCGGCACGGGGGTGGCTGCCGTGGAGGATGGAGAAGTCCGTGCCGCAAATACCGGTTAGCTCCGACCGGACCAAGGCCCAGCCCTCCGGCACCTCGGGGAGCGGCACGGTCCGGTATTTGATGGTGTCCGGGCCGGTCCAGACGGCCGCGCTCATGGTCTTGACCTCAGTTTCGATGCTCATGAAGCCACGCTTCCCATCAGCACTTCATGGTTGAGGATGTTTCGCGGCGTGCGGCCAGCACATACCTCCACTACGTTTTCCACCGTGCGTCGCTTGAGTTCCGCATAGGACTCCTCGCTGTACCAGGCAGCGTGCGGTGTGAGGACCACATTGTCCAGTTCGAGCAACGGACTGGTCCTGGGCAGGGGCTCAACTTCGAAGACGTCCAGGCCTGCAGCATGCAGCCGTCCGTCCTTGAGGGCCGCCGCCACGGCATCCGTATCCACCACTCCGCCGCGGCACGTATTTACCAGCACAGCGCCCGGTTTCACCCTGTCCAGGACATCACCGTTGATCAGATGGTGCGTGTAGTGGTTGAGCGGCACATGGAGGGAGATCACGTCGGCACGGGCAATGAGCTCCTCGAAACTGACCACGGTGATCCCGTCCTCCGTGACAACCCCGGGTGCCAGCAACGGATCGGACCCAATAACCTGGTACCCCAGTCCCTTCGCCTTCCGGCCCGTGGCTGCGCCAATCAAGCCCAACCCCACCACCCCGAACACGCGCTCGCTGATCCGGTGCAACGGTTGAACCGGCTGGAGGGAGTAATCGCCGCGGCGTACACCGCGGTCCAACTGCGCGATCCCGCGCGCCAGGCTGACGGCCAGGGCAATCGCATGGTCGCTGACGTCTTCCGTGCCGTAGTCGGGGACGTTGCAGACGGCCACGCCGCGCGCGGTGGCGGCTCCGACGTCGAGCGTGTCAACCCCGACGCCGTAGCGACCGATCGCTTTCAGGCCTTGCAAAGCGTCCAGAACCTTGGCGGTGATGGGCGCGTACTGGACCACGATCGCGTCTGCGTCGGCGGCGGCAGCGATCACCTCGTCCTCGGTACGACATTGCGCCAGAACCAGTTCGACGCCTGCCTCCCTGGCGACTGCCCGCTCGATGTCGATCGAATGATGATCGCAATCGGTGATGACTATTTTGCTCGGATGGATGGGCGTAACGGGGGTGGTGGGTTGTTGCATTACTTGGCGTCCTCTTCAAGGAGAAGGTCACGGCCGACCGTCTCCGGGGATTTGATGGTGGTGAACAAGCTGATGCCCATCATTGCCATCATGTAGATGGCAACGGGGATCCAGGATCCGCTGAAGGCCGTGACTAAAGCGGAACAGATCAGCGGGGCGACGCCGCCGCCAAACACGGAGGAGAACTCGCGGCCAAGGGCAACGCCGGCATAGCGGTAGCGTGCACCGAAGAGCTCAGGGAAGTACGCGGCCTGGACGCCTACGGATCCCTGCGCGGCAAAGATGAAGCCCAAGACGATGACCAGCGAAATCAGGAACAGATTGCCGGTATTGATCAGCAGGAAGGCCGGGATGGGGAAGATGAACAGGAAAGTGGTCACCACGAGGTACATGGAGCGGCGACCGAACCTGTCCGAGAGGTTGCCAAACACGTAGGCGGACACGCAGGCGAACAGCGCACCAACCAGCAGTACCTTGGGGATGAATGTGGCGTCGATCTTGAGTTGGCTGATGAGGTAGGAGCCAAGGAAGACCTGGAACAGGTAGGAGTGGGCGTTGGCGCCCACGTTCATGAAAAACACACGGGCGAGGTTCTTGCGGCCGTTCTTAACTACATCCGCTACGGGAGTGTCTTTCTTGCCGATCGCTCCTTCCTGCTGAAGTTCTTGGAAAACAGGGGATTCCTTGAGCTTGCGGCGAATGACGTAGGCGGCGATCGTCACGAAGATCGACGAGAAAAAGACCAGTCGCCATCCGTAGGACTCCAGCGCTTCCTTGGGCATCATCTGGACGAGGATCCATACAACTGCGCCGAGAGCGGTTCCGGCCGCTGCCCCGACGAAGACCAGCGAGGCGTACTTGCCGCGCTGGCCCTTGGGGGCGGTTTCCGCGATGAGGACCACACCGCCGGCCTGCTCAGCGCCGGCGCCGAAGCCCTGGAGGAACCTGCAAGCCACCAGGAGTGCCGGGGCCCAGAGCCCGGCTTGCTCGTAAGTGGGCAGCAGTCCGATGGCGAACGTCGCGATGCCCATGAGGAAGAGGGTGGCCACCAGCACCCACTTGCGGCCCAAGCGATCGCCGTACTTGGAGAAGAAGAGTCCTCCCAGGGGCCGGGCGCCGAAGCCAACGGCATAGGCGCCGAAGGCTGCGAGGATGCCGATCGCAGGATCGACGTTGGGGAAGAAGATCGTGTTGAAGATGATCGCGGAGGCCGTTCCGTAGATCACAAAGTCGTACTGCTCCAGGGCGGTTCCGATGAGTCCTGCCCATGCTGCACGGCGGACGTTCTTCACCTCGGACGGGGTGCCGGTACCTGGCCGGCCGGCATTCTGAACAACGCTGTTCTCAGTCAATCTTGTCTCCAAGCGAGTGATGGCTAGAGGTAGTAGCCGTTTGGTGGGGGATATGGTTTTCATAGATTCCGATTATCGGGATGGCATCCCGAAAACCGCTGGAGATAAATGTAGCCCATCTTCACTGGGTTAGAAAGCGATTTCTGAAAAGTAGAAGAGACAAGCCGCGCATCTGGATCCGGGCGCAGAAGGCCACCTGCATTGTTGTGAGGCCCGATTTGCGCCCCAAAAACTCGTATGAGTGTGCAGAGCGGGCCGCGCAGCGGCAGTTTTAGGCGTCGCTGACGAAAGTATGGGTCACGAGGCTGTAGCTGGCGAGGCTATCGCTGATGAACTGGTGATGGGACCATTGACGTATGGGCGAACAAGAGAATGTGCAGCCCGTCGAGGGCGCAGCATCATCAGGCAGCGCAATATCAGAAGATCGGGGAGACCCCACCACGCAGCAGATGCGGACCGTTGGCCAGCGACGACGCGAAGCCGAACGCAAACTGGACCTTCACATGGAGGAAGCGAGCCACAAGGGCGAAGCGGCCGCTACCGAAGACGAGGATCATTCCGAAGCGTAGAACCGCTGGCCCGGCCTGGATGTTTGGGCCTATGGAGCGGCGTGTCACTGCTGTGGGCTTCACCCTGGTGAAGCTGCAGGGCGCTGTGAATCAGCGGGAAATGGCTGAAAGCTTGCGGAGTGTTGCCTAGGTGGCGTTGCGTCCGTGGATCCCACTCCTCGCTGAGCAGCCCCACGTCATTGCGCAGGCTGAGCAGTCGTTCGAAGAGCTGGGTCGCTTCGCCGGCGCGGCCGATTCCCAGCAGCGCATCCACCAGCCAGAACGAACAGGCCAGGAAAACCCCTTCATCGCCCGGAAGTCCGTCATGGCCGGACTGGGTGCGGTACCGGAGGACCAAGCCATCGTCACTGAGTCCTTTCTGGATGGCGTCCACCGTCCCGGCAACCCGCGGATGCCGATGCGGCAGGAAACCAACCCGTGGAATCAGGAGCAGGCTCGCGTCCAATTCCGTACTGCCGTAAGACTGCACAAAGGTGTTGAGTTTCTCGTCGAAGCCCTTGGTCATCACATCTGCGTGGATCTCGCTGCGAAGCGCCGCCCACCTGTCGGCAGGGCCCGGCAACCCGGATGTTCGGACGGCTTTGACCATGCGGTCCGCAGCCACCCACGCCATGACCTTGGAATGGGTGAAGTGTCGCCTCGGTCCGCGCATTTCCCACAGACCGTTATCGGGCTGGTCCCACGCCCCCTCCAGGTACTCCATCAAGGCCACCTGAATGTCCCAGGATGCGTCCACCGTGCTGTCGGGGGAAGCCGCCCGGGTGAGTGAGAGGCCATCCAGTACCTCGCCCCACACGTCCAACTGGAGCTGCGGGGCAGCGGCATTTCCGGTACGCACTGGTTGTGAACCTTCGTAACCGGAGAGCCAGGGAATGTCTGCCTCCGGGAGTCTCCTGGCGCCGTCGAGCCCGTACACAATCTGAAGTTCCGACGGGTCGCCGGCGACAGCGCGCAGCAGCCAATCCCGCCACGCGGCCGCTTCCTCGGTGTAGCCCGCGGCGAGCAGTGACTGCAAGGTCAGGGTGGCGTCGCGCAGCCAGCAATACCGGTAATCCCAGTTGCGTGGTCCGCCCAGTTGCTCGGGCAGGGACGTGGTTGCGGCGGCCACGATGCCACCGGTAGGCGCATACGTCAGGGCTTTGAGAGTGATCAAGGACCGCTCCACAGGCTCCTTGTACTTGCCGGTCATCTCGCTGCGGCCAATCCATTCCAGCCAGAACTTCTCCGTTCCGGACAATGCCCGGGAAGGGTCGATCCGTCGCGGCTCCCGTTCGTGGCTTGGCGCCCATCGCAGCACGAAAGGCACGCGCTCGCCGGCTCTCACCGTGAATTCGCTGTAGGTGCGCTTGTCCCTGCCCTCCAATGTGACAGGGGTGGTGAGGTAGGCCGAGTCGGGGCCGGCCACCGCGCTGATGCCGTGCTCGTTATGCCGCACCCACGGCACCACGCGGCCGTAGTCGAAGCGCAGAACCAATTCCATCTGCATGGTGACCTCGCCGGACAGCCCCTCGACGATCCGCACCAGATCCACGGCGTCGTCACGGACGGGCATGAAATCGATGACCCGGACTGAGCCTCCGTCAACTTCCCATTCTGTTTCCAGGATCAGCGTGTCCTCGCGGTAGTGGCGGCGCGTGCAGTTGCCGCCGTCTGGTGTCCCGGCGGGCGCGAGCAGCCAGCGGCCGGCGTCGGGGTTGTGCAGCAGTGAGGCGAAGCAGGCCGGGGAATCGAAGCGCGGCAGGCACATCCAGTCAATGGAACCGCTGCGCCCCACCAGGGCGGCCGTGTTCAGGTCCCCGATGATGGCATAGTCCTCGATCCTCGCCATGAACAAAACTCCCTCAGTCGGCGTCGTCAGCTATGCCCGAACCGTACCCCGCGGGCCTGAGTGCCTCCAATGAGACTCGCGCGCCCTGCTGGAAGGCATTTATTCGGTGCCGGTTTTCAAGCGCTGGAGGCCGTCCAGGATGAGGTCCAGGCCGAATATGAACTCGTCGCCAAAGTCGTAGCCGGGTTTGAGGACATGCTCGACGGCGATCTCCACCATGCGCGGATACTCACCTGTGGAGAAGCGCTCCAGGATGGGTTTGGTGATTTCCGCCGCGGTGTCCCGGCCCTCGAACGGCAGGGCAGCTTCCTGGACGGCGAATCCGTAGATGTAGCTGTCCAGCAGGGCGTAGGCGTGGGCGGTCAGTTGCACGGAGAAGCCCGCAGCCCGCAAGGTGGCGAGGGTCGCTTCGTGGTGGCGGAGTGTGGCAGGCCCCGGGGCGGAGCGGCTTTCCACCAGCCCCACGGCCCAAGGGTGCCTTTTGAGTGCCGCCCGGACTCCCGTTGCCCGCCTCTGCATCTCTTCGCGCCAATCGCCGTCGGGCATCGGAGGGTCGATTTCGCTGAAGACGATGTCCACGATTCCGTCCAGGATGTCGTCCTTGTTGGCTACGTAGTAGTAGAGCGACATGGGTTTGGTCCCCATGCTGTGGGCAAGCGTACGGATGGTCAAAGCGGCGATTCCGGATTCGTCCGCGAGGGCAACGGCGCACTCCAGGACGCGTTCCCGGCTCAGGGGGAGGCGCTGGGGTGTTGCTGCGGTCACGGGATCTCCCTCGGCTCGGAACGGATTCTAGTACCTCTAGACCTTTAGTACAGTGTACGGTAACGTCATTAGTACACCGTACGAAAATCGCTGAAACTACCCTGCAACCCCGAAAGCACGCCCCGAAAACACACCCTGAAAGGTCCGGCCATGACCACTGGTCAGCAAGCCAAAGAATCACGTCATCACAAGCGGCGGTCCATACCGGGTCCGTTCATGAGGGCCATCGTCCAGGAGGCCTATGGTTCCGCGGACGTCCTGCACGAGGCACAGCTACCGCGCCCGGCCATCGGGGAAAATGACGTGCTGGTGAAGGTTAGGGCCGCCGGGTTGGACCGCGGGACATGGCACATCACCAGCGGCTTACCATATGCGTTGCGCCTGGTCTACGGTTTTCGCGCTCCAAGGCAACCCGTTCCCGGGCTGGACCTCGCCGGGACCGTTGAAGCTGTCGGTTCCAAAGTGACGCGGTTCGTTGCGGGCGACCACGTCTTTGGGTCGGGGAAGGGATCGTTCGCAGAGTACGCCGCTGCCCACGAAAACCACCTTGCCCTCAAGCCCGCGAGCATCAGCTTCGAGCAGGCCGCGGCGGTGCCGGTTTCCGCCTGCACCGCTCTGATCGCGCTGCGTGCCGGCGGTATGGATCCGATGAAGGGCCTAGTGTCGAAAGACCTCAGGGTCCTGATCACCGGCGCCTCCGGAGGTGTGGGCAGCTATGCGGTGCAGCTCGCCAAGGCGGCAGGTGCCCAGGTTACGGGTGTTGCCAGTACCGCCAAGGTGGACTTGGTTCGAGCGCTGGACGCAGACCATGTCATTGACTACACCACACAGGATTTTGCTGATGGCACTGAGCGCTACGACGTCATCATCGACATCGCCGGCAATCCGTCCGTTGCCCGTCTTCGGCGGTCCCTCACCCCCGCCGGCACTGCTGTGATCACCGGCGGCGAGGAAGGCGGCTCGTGGACGGGAAGCCTGGACCGCCAGCTGCGGGCGGTGGCACTCTCCCCCTTCATCAAGCAGCGGCTCACCATGATCGTGGGCGTCCAGACGGCTGGAGACCTGGAATACCTTGCAGGGCTCTTGGAAGAGGGAACCATCAGCCCCGCCATCGACCGCACGTATCCGCTGGCGCAGGTCCCCGAGGCCATGCGCTACTTCGACGCCGGTAACGCCCGCGGGAAGGTGGTCATCATCATGCCCTAGCCCGGAGCTCCCATCGCGTGCTACCACTGACCCTAGGAGCAAACCCCTGAGGAGAAACCGTGGCCGAAGACCTTCCTGTCCTTGTTATTGGTGCCACGGGTTTTCTGGGCGGCCAAGTGGTGGACGAGCTTCTCAAGCGCGGCAAGAAAGTCCGTGCCTTGGTGAGGCCCAAGTCCAACGCCGCCAGACTTGAGGCCAAGGGCGTTGAGATCGCCCGCGGCGACATGCTGGATGCCGCCTCCTTGATCGCCGCGATGACCGGCGTTTCCGCGGCCATCTCCACGGCGGCCGGCTACACGCGCAATGACAAGAACGCCAAGGCAATAGACACGTTTGGCAACAGGAACCTGGCTGTCGCGGCCAAGCACGCTGGAGTGCCGCGCTTTGTGCTGATCAGCATCGTCACCTGCGACCAGACACCCCAGATTCCCCATTTCTGGAACAAAAAGCTGGCCGAGGACACCTTTGAGGAGCTCGGCGTTCCGTTTGTGGCGCTCAGGCCCGGCGCCTTCTTTGACCAGGCGGTGGGGATGGGAGGGGATCCTTTTGCGAAGGGCCGCTTTGTGTGGCTCGGCTCCAAGGATGCCCGGCTTACGTTCGTCCTGGCCAGCGACGTCGCTGCGTACCTTGCGGAAGCGGTGGACGCCGACGTTGTTGATGGTGAGCGCATCGATATTGGGTGGAGCAGGCCCGTGAGCATCCATGAAGCGGCGGAAGTGGCTGGCCGCCGGGCCGGCAGGCAGATCAAGGTGATGTCCATACCCGCCGGCGCCATCGCGGGGCTCGGCAAGGTGACCGCGAAGGTCCTGCCGTTGGTGGGTGATATGGCCAGCATGGTGGCGTGGTTCGAGACCGGAAAATACGTCGCTGACGTCACCCGCCAGGAGCAGGTGTTCGGTCCCGCGCCCACTCCCGAGGACGCTATTGTCCGGGTGGCTGAACGCTACGGACACTAAACCAGCCCTGAATGACACGCTTAACGACTGGCCGAAGACCAAGATCATAAGTATCCTGATGACACAGATTCGGTCGTCAGCCCTGACTGCGCCGAAAAGACACGAGGAGCACGTTATGAGAATCGGTTCTTCCATTGCCCTGATTGCCGTTGGAGCTATTCTGGCCTTCGCGCTCGCCCCCGGACTTATCCCCTTCCTCGACCAGGTCCTGGTGGGCTACATCCTGATGGTGGTCGGCGTGATCGGACTCATCATCTCCATCGCCATGTCCAACCGGACCCGCCGCACGGTGGTTGAACGGCGTACCGCGCCTGAAACGGTTGTTGAGCGGCGCCGGGAGGTCTAGCAGCCGCTATAAACGCAAGAAGCGCACGACGGCGACCATCGCCGTCGTGCGCTTCTTCCGTTAAGGGTTGGACCGCTTAAGCGGACGCGACTCCGCTGTGGTGGCCCGCTGTGCTCGAAGCGCTCCACTCCGGTGACTGGAAGTGCGCACCGCCGAACATGGGGAAGGACAGCAGGCCCTCTTGGTCCCGGAGCTGAGCCCAGGGGCGGTTGATGCCGTGGGTCCCGTAGCGGCGGAGCTGGGTGACGCGGTCAAGATCGAGAACGGCGAACAGGATCTCTTCACCGCCCCGGGCCTGTTGCATGATGGTGCCCTCGGGGTCGACTATGACGCTTTCGCCTACGCCGGCAGGGTCGGCACCATTGACGTTCACCACAAAGACCTGGTTGGCGAAGGCGTTGGCCTGGGACATGACGATCTCCATGGCCCTGTCGCGGGTGGTGGTGAGCGTGGGTTGGATGATGACTTCGGCTCCGAGCCATGCCAGTTGCCTGGCGACCTCGGGGAAGCTGCCGTCGAAGCAGATGGCCAGGCCGATGCGTCCGCAGCCAGGGATGTCGAACGTGACAAAGGAGTCCCCGGGTGTGGTGGTTTCGAACGGACGCCACGGGAAGAGCTTCCGGTAGCGGGCCACAATCTCGCCTTGCGGTGAGACGGCGATGGCCGTGTTGTAGGTGTTTCCGTTGTCTGTTTCCAGCAGTGAGCCGGGCACAAGCCACACGTTCAGCCTGCGGGCGAGCGCCGAGATGCGGTCCGTCAGTGGGCTGGGGATGGGTGCGGCGGAACGGGTTTCGCCTTCCGGGTCCGGAAGCAGGAACTCGCCTGGCGCGGAAAGCAGCAGTTCCGGAACCACGATGACGTCAACGTCAGGCCCGAGCTTCTTGGCCGACTCGGCCTGTGCTTCGAATCGGGCCCACGTGGCTTCGAGGTCATGGGGGACGGGGTTGGTCTGGATTGCTGCGATGGACAGGATGCGCATTTATGCCTCGGTTTCGTTGCTGAGAATTGTTGGAAGGTGGTGGCGGGTGGTGACGTTTCCGCGGGGGATGGTTTCACCGGAGAAGAAGCGGCGCAGTTTGGTCCTCAGGATGGCGGTGACCAGCAAGCCCAAGCACAGCGCACCGATCCCGATCCAGAACACCGAACCGATTCCCAGCCAGGAAAGTCCCGCGTATTCAGGGGACAGCATGTCCACGGCGCTGTACGCGAATGCTCCGATCATCAGGAGTGCGCCGAGGCCAGGGAGGATGCCCTTCAGGATGAGCGCCGATACAGAAGTGCGCATTTGCGGGGCGAAGTACACCACGGAGGCCAGGGCTGTGGCCGCATAGTATGCAGCGATCATCAGGCCCACCGAGAGGATGGCCAGGCCGATGAAGTCCGCGCTGATTGCTGTCAGCCCCAGGGTTATGGCCATGGTGATCATCGCCCACCAGGCAATGGACGTGGTGGGAGTTCCGCGTTTGGGGTGCATCCTGGTGGTCGCTGTGGGGAGGGCCCCGTAAGTGCCCATGCTGAGCCAGGTCCTGGGCGTGCTGACAGCTACTGTCAACAACGCCGCCAACGCGGACAAGCCCACGGCAAGGACGATGATCTGGCCAAACACGCCACCTGTGGCTTGCGGACCGAGGACCGAGAGGACGTCCGAAACGGTCTCGGGATCGGTGATGCTGGCAGTTCCGGCAAATCCGACGGCGGCCGTAGCCGTCACCACGTAGAAGAACAGCAGGATGACGGTGGTGATCACAACAGCCTTGCCGGGTGTGCCTTGACGGTCCGTGGTTTCCTCATTCACCGCGATCAGGGCATCCCATCCCCAGTAGATGAACAGGCAGAGGATGACGCCGGACACGAGCCCGGACACGTCGCCGGAGGCAAAGGGGTTGAACCAGTCCAGGCCCGGCTTTTCTGCGCCTTCTGTGGCGTTACCCGTGGCCATGGCGGTGAAGGCCGCAATGCAGAATCCGCCCAGTGCCACCAGCTGGAGGCCAATCAGGGCGTACTGTACCCAGGCGGAGAGTTCGATTCCCCTCGCCGCGATCCAGGCGCTGAGGACGATCAGCCCACACGCGATGGCAGCTACGGCAAGGGGTTGGGCGGCGATCGATGCCAAGCCAAAGAAGGTCAGCAGATACGTGGTGGCGACTTGAGCCACGGCGGCGCCCGCAATGAAGGTGGCCATCTGTGGCACCCAGCCGCCAAGGAACCACCCGGCAACCGGCCCGAAGACGCGGGTGATCCAGACGAAGACGCCGCCGCAATCGGGCATCTCTTTATTGAGGTCCCTGAATGCCAGGGCGGTGAACAGGATGGGAGCGAAGCCCAGGAGGAATGCTGCAGGGGTGCTCGCTCCAACAGCGAGGACCACGAAGCCGAGCGTCACGGCCAGGCTGTAGGCCGGTGCAACGGCTGCCAGGCCGAGCGCGACGGTGGGGCCGATGCCGATGGATCCGGCTTTCAGGCCTTTGGACGTTGGCTCCCGCGGTCCTGCGGGATGTTGTGGCGTTGGGTCCTTTGGGGTTGGTTTGCGTGGTGCTGTGCCGTTCACGAGCGGGGTGGGGGAAGGGGGATGTGACACGGAGACTCCTCGTTGAATCTGTTATTGGTACCTCACGTCAATATTTGAATGGCATTCAAATTTGAATGCCATTCAATACCGGTCTAGAGTCAATGTCAACAGAAACTTTCAAGAGTCCACGGGGGAGCGGCCATGGCAAAGGTAGACAAGAAGGAAATCCGGCGCCAGGAAATCGTGGCTGCAGCCCAGGCTGTGGCTGCCCGTGACGGTGCGGAGGGCGCCACCCTGCGCGCCATTGCAGCAGAGGCGGGCATGGCCGCCAACGCCGTGCTGTACTACTTCGGCAGCCACGCAGAAATCATCGCCGCCGCCGTTCAAGCTTCCTCCGGCAGGTTCCTTGAAAAGCTCGCCGAATCCGTAGACCCCGGCATGAGTCCGACGGCGCGGCTCGCCGCGGTGATCAGCGCGGGCACCACTGCCGGACTGGACGATGACGTCTCCCGGATTCTCTACGAATACTGGCCCCACATGCTCCGCGATGCCGAGCAGCGCCGGATCCAGGAAGAGCTCACCCACGCCCAGGAACGCGTCTACCGGGACATCATCGACGCCGGAACCCGCGCCGGCGAATTCTCTCCCCTACTGGACCCGGCCAAGATTGCCCGGACCCTGGTTGCCCAGGAAGATGGACTGGTGATGGACGTGCTGGCAGGAAGTGCCAGCAGCGAGTACGTGCTTGACCTGATGGGGAACCTCGCGGCCGCCCTTCTAGGCCTCCAAGCTGAGAACCTGCTCGAGCTCATAGTGGCCCGGGGCGTGTCAGCACCTGCCCGGTAACGGCGTAGGCTGCTGCCATGGAGAAGTCATTCGACATTGAACTGGTCAATCAGAACGAGTACCTGGTGCGATGGGCCTCGGAAGGCCAAACCGGAGAGTCCTTGGTCCACACCAACCCGGATTTCCTGACGGAGGTGGGCCTGGATGGCTTCGATGAGCAGCAGGTAGTTGAAGAAACCACCACGTACCTGGCCGAACACCAGCCCGTGATCGACTTCCCCCAGACCGTTGACCTGGAAGAGATCGCTGCCGCTTACACGGACTACGCGGAGCAACTCAAGGCCCGCCTCGGAGCACGGTAGTCCCGTCTCTGCTGACGGCCCCTGGAGAGGGGCTGGAACGGAAGCTCAGGCCTCGACGTCAGCCGTGACGCGCTCGCCGTTGAAGTACTCCAGCTGCCAGCCGTCAGCCACGTGGTGATGGGCCAGGTTGAGCACTGCGTTCTGCACGCTGTCCAAGGTGCGTCCGATCGCCTGGCTCAGTGTCAGCCGGATCAACGTGCCGTGGGCAACCACCAGGACGCGCTTGCCGGCAAACTCTTCAGCCAGCGATTCCAGGGCCGCAATGCCGCGGTCAGCAGCGGCCTTGTCTGTTTCGGCGCCACGGAATCCACCCGGGATGCGCAGTGCCTCCAATTCGGGTCCCGCCTGGAGTCCTTCGGCAGGGCCGAAGCTGCGCTCCGTGAGTTCAGGTACCAGCCGGGCAACCTTGAGGCCAAGCCCTTCAGCGATGATCTCCGCAGTTTCGGCGGCGCGGCTCAGGGGCGAGGACACCACGGCGTCCCACTGCTGGTCCGACAGGAAGGTGGCGGCGTCGCGCGCCTGGCCGCGGCCGACGTCGTTAAGCGGAATGTCAGTAGCCCCTTGCAACCTGCGCTCCGCGTTCCAATCGGTTTGGCCGTGGCGGACGAGGGCAAAAGTTGTGAGGGTCATGCCATCCATTGTGCCTTGCAGGCGCCCAGCGCCGCAGTTTCCTACGTCACGTAACACCGCCACCGAACGGGGGAAGCGCCCGACGGCGGGAGGTCGCCGTCGGGCGTTCGGCTGCGGTTAGTGCAGATCCGTTGTGTAGACGGTGCGCCCGCCCACCACGGTCCGCAGGACCTTTGCTTTCAGGAGGGCTCCCGGGTCCCCTGCGGCGAAAACGTCGGTGTCCAGGACCACGAAGTCCGCGTACAAGCCCGCGGCAAGCCGTCCTATCTCATGCTCGGCCCCGCACGTCCAGGCGGAATCGCGCGTCGCATGCTCGATGGAATCGGCCAGCGGCAGCGCGAACTCCGGCACGTTGGTTCCGGCGGACGCGTCCAAGGCCGAAGCGCGCGTGGTGGCTACATACATGTTGGGCAGTGGTGCGTGCGGGGAGGTGGGGGAGTCCGTGCCGAAAGCGAGGCGGGCGCCGGCATCCGTGATCCAAGGCCACGCGAATCCGTGCTCCACGCGGTGGTCACCCAATTTGGCGGCCCAGTTCTCGCTGATGGCGGGATCGGCGTGGACCGGCTGCATGCTGGCGGTGATGCCCAACGCGGCGAGGCGATCGACGTCGGCCCTGTCCACCAGCTCAAGATGCTCAATGCGGTGACGGCGTTCGCGGGGGCCGTTCTCCGCAACGGCGTGTTCCACGGCGCCGATCGCGATCCGCACCGATTCGTCGCCAATGGCGTGCATGGCAACCTTCAAACCGGCGGCATCCGCGGCGGCAACCACGGGCGCGAGTTCCTCAAGGCTCCAGATCGGTTCCGCATTCGAACCATCGGCGTACGGCATTCCGAGGGTGGCCGTGCACCCGTCGATGGTGCCGTCAATGATGACTTTGATGCCCACCACGCGCAGGAACGGCGAAACATGGTCGACGGCGAGCGCGGCCGCCCGCTGGACCTGGGCGATGTTTTCCGCCGCCGATCCAGCGTTGTTGACGCGCCAATAGGCGATGAGCCGGCTGGTCAGTGTGCCGTCTTTGTCTGCACGGTTGAAGGCTTCGAGGTCGGTCTCGTTGAATCCCATATCGCAGGCAGTGGTCACGCCGGTCTCGCGGTAAGCCTGTTGGACGGCGGCGATGCTGGCCTCGTGCTCATCCTCGCTCACGTGGGCATCCAGGAAGGGGAGCACGATGTCGTAGAACGCGTTTTCGTCGATGTAACCCGTAGCGTGCCCGTGGGAATCGCGCTTGATGGTGCCGCCGTGCGGATTCTGCGTCTGGTCATCGATCCCGAGTTCAGCCAGCGCCGCAGTGTTCACCCATGCTGAGTGGAAGTCGTAGGCGAAGGCATACACAGGCTTGTCCTGGACTGCGGCATCGAGCATCCCCGCGTCCGGTACACCGCCCGGAATTGCGCCGTGCAGCCAGCCCGTAGCCAGGACCCGGTGGGCATCCGGGCGTTCTGTGGCCCTGGCTTTGATGCGCTGTTGGATCTCTTCCACGGACTTGGCTCCCCAGAGGCTCACGTGGCTGAGGGCTTCTCCAGTGCCGACGACGTGCGCGTGGCCGTCGACGAATCCGGGAACCAGCAAACAGCCCTCAAGGTCAATCCGCTCTGCGTCCGGGCGCAGGCGTTCGGCTGTGTGGGCGTCTCCCACGTAGAGGATGCGCTCACCTTGGACGAGCATGGCCTCAGCCCAGCGGCGGGTATCGGAGGTGAAGATGCGGGCGTTGGTGTAGAGCTGGGTTCTCACGCTGCGGTTTCCTTGCTTTCCTGGGCTGGTTCTTCTGTCGGTATCTCTTGTGATGCGAGAGGGGTATGGGTTCCGGTGGTGGTCATGCGGGGGCTCCTTCGATGGAGGGGATTGCGGTGGGGCGGCGTTTCGCGGTAAGGCGCGTCAGGGCGGTGTAGATCCCGGCTGTCACCACCATGGACACCGGCACCGAGAGGTCCAGGAGGCCCATCGCCGCGGCGATAGGACCGGTCCACACGGAGCTGGTGAGGAACAGGGAGGCCACGGCTGCGCCAAGGCCGATGGCGAGCAAACCGGGGACGTGCCAGCCGCCGGAGTACCAGAATCGGCTGCCGGGCTGCTCGTCAAAGAGGTCATCGCCGCTGTAGTGGTTGCGTCGGAGGATGACGTCCGTGGCGAAGACGGTCATGGTGGGCCCGGAGATGAGGACCAGGAGCTGCAGCATGAGGTTCACGGCGTCCAGCAGGCTGGTGGACATGACGAGATAGATGGTCAGCGCTGTGCCGATCGCTCCAACTACCACCGCCGAAGGGATGCGGCGGATGGGGACGCCGATGGACTGGAACGCCATGCTCGCCGTGTAGGTGGTCATGCCGTTGAGTGCGATGGTGTTGATGATGACGCCCACCACGAAGATGGGCCCGAGCCAGGCCGGGAGCAGGGCCAGAAGCGCCGATTCGATGCCACGATCCATCGTTGCGGCGTCAATCCCTGTTGCGAGCAATGCGCCCACTGAGGTGAAGAAGATGGCTGGCAGGGCGCCGCCGAGCGCTGTGGCGGCGATGATGTGCGAAGGCTTGGTGGATTTGGGGAGGTAGCGCGCCAGGTCCGGGCTATTTGAGTAGGACAGGGGAGAGGAAGCGAGGATGGCGCATCCGATGGTCATCGCAGACCATAGCGGTACACCCTCCAGCGGTGCAGGAGCCGTGTAGCCCCACTGCACATGGGGCAGGACGAAGGCCGTCACCAGCAGGAAGATGACCAGCAGCACGGAGGCAACCACGGGGTAGCTGCGCAGGATCAGGCTGTGCCCGAACACAGCCACCAGCACGGTGATGGCGGCAACAATAATGGTGACGAGCACCGGCACGAGGACGGGATCGGTGAAGCCAATCTGCGCCAGGAGCTCGGCGCCCATGAACGAGGACGCGAGCCAGTTGAGTGCCAGGAAAACGGCGGAAATGAACCAGCCAAAGAAGGCGACAACCACCCTGTTCCCGCGGATTCCGTAGATGGCCCTTGTGACGACGGAGCCGGAGGTGCCTGCCGCCGGGCCGCTGGTGGCCACGATGCCGGTGAGGATCCACAGGAGGTTGCCCGCGATGATGACCAGGAAAGCCTGCCAGAGTTCCATGCCCAGCAGGATGAGCGTGGCGCCCACCGTGAAGTTGAGGACGCTGACGTTTGGGGCGGCCCACACCGGGAAGAGGTCCCGGGCGCGGCCATGGCGTTCGGACGAATCGATGATTTCAATGCCGCGTTTTTCGGGGTGGGCAAGGGGTTCGGGATAGCTGACCGCATCGGTCATGTGGGGGTGGGACAACGCTGTTCCTCTCGGGCAAGGACCGGTTCGCAACGCTGGGATGCCGATCCATGGACGCTATTGATCGCGTGACCAACGAGCTATTGGTCACTAATCCAATAGACTGAACGGCATGGTGTCAAGCCCCACATCGCAGCGCGTCCGAAAATTACCTGACGAGCGCCGCGCCGAGATCCTTTCCGAAGCCGCTTCCATCGCCTTGGGTGAGGGGTTGGAACGGATTACCCTCCGCGCCGTCGCCGACCGTCTGGGTGTGCGGCCCGGCCTGATCAGCCACTACTATCCGGCCGCTGAGGACTTGGTGATCGCCGCCTTTGTGCGCGCTGTGTCGGAAGAGCGGGAAGAGTTGTTTCCCGACGCCGGAACCCCACTCGAGCGCATGGCCCACCTGGTCTCGCGCAGCGAAGGTCCCGAAGCCTTGGAGCTCAGCCGGCTATGGCTCAATGCCCGGCACCTTTGCCGGTTTATTCCGGCGTTGACCGAGGCGCTGCTGGGTCAGGAATACCTGGATCGCAACCGGCTGACCGCCCTCATTGAGGATGGCGTCGCCTCCGGCGACTTTGTGGTGGAGGACCCCTTTGCGGCGTGCATCCGCATCTGGGTGGCCATTGACGGCGTAGGCTCCTACGTCAACAATGCCGAGGTCTTCGATGACGAGGCATTTACGCGGTTCGTCACCGACGTGGCCGAATGGTCGCTGGGCGTTCCGGCAGGCGGGCTACGGGCGGCCGTGGACAGGCTTCAGGCCGCCTGACACCCGTGTTGTTGAGCTGTCGCATTACCCTTACGGCCGCTTAATCAGTATCCTGATTACTTATCTGGTAAACCGGATGATGCTGTTTGGGCTGTTTGCCTGGGCCGCACGTGGCTGAAGCAGTCGGCCGCGCGGCCATCGTGAAAGTTTGATTGACGGCATTGCCTGGGTGGCGCAAGGACAGTAGTTGGGTCCGTGGCTCCGGGTATGTCTGAAGGACGTGACATTCGTGGGCAACAACTACGAGGCCGTAGACCCCCATCTCCCCACCTCCGGCACAACTGCGGAAACAGAAACAGGCGCCACTGAAACACTCGGCGGCCGCTACCAGCTGGGATCCCTGCTGGGCAGGGGCGCCATGTCCGCCGTGTACCAGGCGACGGACCTGCTGCTTGGCCGCGAGGTAGCCATCAAAATTTTCCTGCCCGGTTCAGGCGACGAATCGTTCCAAGCCCGCCAGGAGAACGAGATGCGGCTCCTGGCCGCTTTTGACCACCCAGGACTGGTGGCCGCCTTCGATGCCGGGGTGGATACACGCAACCACGAAGAACGCGCTTATCTGGTCATGGAACTGGCCGAAGGCCGGGATTTGCGCGCCGTGCTCACCGATGGACCGCTCACCGTTCCGGAAACCGCGCGGATCGGAATCCGGCTCTCCGGGGCACTGTCCCAGGTTCATGAACAGGGCGTGATCCACCGCGACATCAAACCAGCCAACATCCTGGTATCCGACGACGACGGCCTGGGACAGCAGTCAGTGAAACTGGCGGACTTCGGCGTCGCACTGGTCATGAACGACCACCGCCTCACCGCAACAGGCTTCACCGTGGGGACCGCCCAGTACCTCAGCCCCGAGCAGGCCCAGGGACTGGCGCTGACCCCCGCCAGCGACATTTACTCGCTGGGCCTGGTACTCCTCGAATGCCTCACCGGAAAAGCTGAATACCCGGGAACTCCCATAGAGACCGCATCAGCCCGACTTCACCGCGCCCCGCAGATCCCCGTGGAATTGCCCGGTCCGCTGCGCGGGCTGCTCGAAGCCATGACAGATATGGACCCCCACAAGCGCCCCACGGCACACGACGTGGAGCAGGCGCTTGCCGAGGAAGGGATCCAGTCCGGGCGAAGGACCGCGCTGCTGCCTGCCGCCCCGTCGCGGCCGCCACTGCACACGGCCCAAACACGCTCAAGCCCAACCAGGCGGCAGGCCACCGTTACCAACCTCAGGGACTTCAGCAAACGCCGACCCAAGACCGTTCGTGGCGTGGCCGCGGCGGCGGTGACCATTCCGATCGCCCTGCTGATCCTCTCTCAGGGACTCGCACCCACGGGCAACACGATGGATCCCTCCCAACCCGCGGACACTGGTGTCTCGCAAGCGGATCCGCAGCCGACTGCGCCGGTTGTCCCCGATGTCCCGGTTGCCCCGGCGCCCGCCGACGCTGAGCCCGCCGACGCCGGTAAACCGGATGCTGGCACTTCCGGCGTCCAGCCTGCCGAGGTAGTCACTGTGCAGGACGCGGTGCAGGACCCGGCGACCACGCCAGTGCAAGCACCGGCACCAGCCTCCGCTGTGGTGCCGGGCGAAGACGTAGCAAACACAGCCAAGGACAAGAGCGGCGGCAGGAGCGAGAAAAAGCCCGAGAAGGCTAAGGGACCCGGCGAGGGCAAGTAGCCCCAACCGAGCGAATTAACGCACGACGGCGACCTGCCGCCGTCGTACCCTGTGGCCCGCGATGTTCGGCCTGCCGCGAAGGTCAGCGTCCGGCGACGCACCCCGGGGCGGTGCCGCGGCATTTGTACGATGCCCCCGGCTTCAGGTCGATCCCCCCGAAAAGCTGCGGGAGTGTGACCAGATAGAAGCCCTTGCCTTTGAGCTGGGTGATGAGTTCGCTCTGGCCGTCCACGGTGGAAGCGTGGACGTCGTGGAGGAGGATGATGGAGCCGGGTTTGACCAGGCCCATGATCCGGGGGAGGAAAGCTGCCTTGCTCTTCGATTGCCAATCCATGGAGTCCACATCCCAGAGGATCTGGGGCAATCCGACCGAGGCAGCAACTGACGTATTGGTGGCTCCGTAGGGTGGCCGCACATAGGCCGGCACCACTCCCGTCGCTTTCTCAATGGCGTACCGGGCCCCCTGGACTTCATTCGCGATGCCCGCGGGCGGCAGTTTGGTGAGGTACGGGTGGCTCATGGTGTGGTTTGCGATGGTGTGACCCGCAGCCGCCACGGCCTTCGCCACCGTCGGATTGGCCCTGACGTATCCGCCCTGCTGGAAGAACGTGGCAAAGACATGGTGTTTTTCGAGAATTGCCAGAAGACGGGTGGTTTGGGCGTTGGGTCCGTCGTCGTAGGTGAGTGCCGCGCAGGCCACGAGATCGCAGTTGATGTGAGCGGCGCCGCCGCGGTCGGGCTGGGGAGCATTGAAGGGTGCGCCGGTGATCACTGCGGTGCGAAAAGCCTCGCCTGCCGGCGAAATGACGTCGGCTGTTGCGTCGGCGTTCAGAGTCACGGTGACGGGGTGGGGGAGCATTGCGCCTGTTCCGGGGTCCCGGTGGAGGGTGACGCTGAGGAGCCCCTGGGTGGTGAAGGCGACGGCGGTGAGCAACCCGGCGTCATCAGCGGAAAGTGGTGCCGGGGCGGGCGCGGGGGTCGCTGTACTCGGGGCTGTGGTGCGGCGCGGGCTGATGGCTTCGGCGAGTATTGTCCGCACAGTGCCGGTCATCCCCGGTTTAATCAAGGCGGCACTGCCAGTGACAACGCCCGTGCCGAGATCCTCATAGGTGATCTCGTCGACGAGACCGGTGGGGACGCCGTCGTTCATTGTTGTTTGCACAAATCTGGACCCAACAATGCTTCCGGTGGCCAGGACGATTTCGTGGGTCACCGAGACGCCGTCGGCAAGGAGCGCGCCGGGGGTGGCCGGCAGCGCCGCGGGTTCGTGGCGTCCGCCGGCCCGGGCATCGAAAATACGGAGCAGCCGGGCATCGAGCTTGTTGTTTAAGCTCCAGGCCCCGTTGATGTACTGCCACGTCGCCACGGTAGGCGCTGCTCCTGCCGTACGCGTGGTCATGTCAATGGTTGTTCCTTGCAGGGAAATCCTGGCCGGTGCCTCGCCGATCACCGCGAGGGGTGCGGCGGCTTTTGGCTGAGCTGGCAGGGGAACGCAGGCGGCCATGAAGAGCACGATGACGACGAGGGGGATCGTGAACGGTGAGCGGACTGGGGCGGGCCGCTGCAAGGATTTCCTACCGGGCGTACGAGGTGGCCATGCCTCGAATGATGACAGTTTGAGAGGCTAGGGACCGGGCGACACCCCGGAGTAGCTACAAGCCTGCCGGAAAACTAACTGCCACCGTGGTTCCACCGCCGGGAGTTTCGGCCAAAGTGAGGTCGCCCCCATGTGCCTGGGCAATGCTGTTGCACGTGGCCAGGCCGAGTCCGGAACCCGGGCCGTCGCCTTCCCTCCGCAGACGCACCAACGGCTCCAAGGCTTTGGCGCGATCCTCGGGCTTAATGCCCTTGCCGTTGTCCGCCACGAAGATCGTGGCGCCGTGATAGTTGGAAACCCCGCTGATCCGGACGCGGAGATCGCGATCAGGACTGCGGTAGTTCATGGCGTTGGAGAGCAGGTTCTGCAACAGTGTGCGGAGTTGACCACGGTCCGCATGGAGACTCAGATCTTCAACTTCCACGATCCGATGGTTCTCAATGCCCAGGTCACGAGCAACCTCCTCCGTGACCTGACGAAGGGAAACGTGGCTGGGTTGTACAGTGCCGCCCACCCGTGAGTAGCTCAGGACGTCCTCCAGCATGCCCAGCATCCGCCGTCCGCTGGAGCCGATCCGGTCCAGGTAGCGCGCGGCGGTGCTGTTCGGTTCGACGTCGGGATCGTCTTCCACCAGTTCCACATAGCCCAGGATGGTGGTGAGGGGAATGCGGAGATCGTGGCTGACGCGTCCGGCAAACCCTGCGAGCTTGGCGTTGCTGTCCCTCAGCTCGGCGTAGGTACGATCCAGCTGTACGGTGCGGTGCTGCAGCTCCAACAACTCCACCACCTGCTTCGCCAAGACCTCCAGCATGCTCACCTGTTCGGGGCGAAGATTCTTGGTTTTGTCCGAGAAGACGCACAAAGTTCCAGGGACGAAGCCGGATTCTGTCTGCAACGGGACCGAGGCGTAAAAGCGGACCCTCCCGATTTCACCGGTCACGAAGGGATTGTCGGCGAACCGCGGATCCTGCGACGCGTCCGCCACCACGGTCCTTTCACGGGAGAGGAACACCTTGGCGCACATGGAATCCTCACGTGAGCAGATGCCGGGGTCCACGCCCCACGCGCCGATCTGGTGCTGGTACTCCGCGCTGATGATGTTGACCACGCCAAAGGGAGCATCGCACAGCTCGGTGGCGAGCCGCACCAGGTTCTGCAGGGCACTCATCACGGCGGCATTGGGAAGAAGGGTGGAATCCACGGCAGGGTCCAGACCATATTCCTGCAATTCCAAGTCCCGGCTGATGTCATCAGTGAAGGACAGCTGCCCGTGAACTTCCGTCATGTTGTAACTCCCCCATGCGTCATTAGGATTCCCTGCCGATACTACCGGGACGCTGGCGGCGGTGGTTTACTGGGACGCATGACCGAGCAGGAACCGGCCTCGGCCGTGTCTACTGACAGTATCGATCTTTCCGTACGGACGCCCGCGCAAAGGTCCCGGACCTTCTACGGGATCCTGGTCAACACCGCCTTGGCGAACATTACTACCAGCTACCTGTGGTTCGCCCTGACGTTCTGGGTGTACTTGGAGACACGCAACGTCATTGCCACAGGAGTGATCGGCGGTGCGTACATGCTGCTGATCGCCCTCTCCAGTATCAGTTTCGGAACCTTTGTGGACCGCTACCGGAAATTGGCTGTGATGCGTTTCGCGGCAGCCTTCACCATGGTGATGTTCGTCCTCTCAGGCGTCATGTTTCTGCTGACCCCGGAGCCGGCACTGCTTGACCTGAATCAACCGTGGTTCTGGATTTTCACCATGATCATCCTGATTGGTGCAGTGGTGGAGAACATGCGGAATATTGCCCTGTCCACCACTGTCACCATCCTGATCGAACCCGATCGGCGGGCCAACGCCAACGGGCTGGTGGGCATGGTTCAAGGGCTCATGTTCATTGTCACCTCGGTCCTCTCCGGCCTGTCGGTGGGGTTGTTGGGTATGGGATGGACCGTAGTGGTAGCCCTGGTGTTGACCGCTTTGGCCTTTGCGCACTTGCTCACCCTGCGCCTGCCGGAGGAAGTAAAGGCAGCAGCCTCCGATGCTCAGGGCGGCTTCGACCTGCGGGGCTCGTGGGCTGCCGTCATGGCCATATCCGGGTTGTTCGCGCTGATTCTGTTCTCCACGTTCAACAACTTCATCGGTGGCGTCTACATGGCGCTGATGGACCCTTACGGTCTGGAGATGTTCTCCGTGGAAATGTGGGGAGTCGTCTTTGCCGTCGGTGCCACAGGCTTCATCGTGGGCGGTGCGCTGATAGGAAAGTTCGGCCTCGGCTCCAACCCCCTGCGGACCATGCTCATTGCAGTTGCGGTCATGGGACTCATCGGTGCAGTGTTCACTCTCCGCGAGTGGGCCTGGCTATACATCGCCGGAATCTGGCTCTACATGGCGCTGGTCCCCGTGGTGGAGGCGGCTGAGCAAACCGTCATCCAGAAGGTGGTTCCGCTGCCCAGGCAAGGCCGTGTGTTCGGCTTCGCCATGGCCTTCGAATCCGCAGCAGCGCCCATCACCGCCTTCCTTATTGCCCCCATCGCCCAATTTTGGATCATCCCCTACGCCCGTTCCACAGAGGGAGCGGCCAGCCTTGAACCGTTGCTGGGCGAGGGGATCTCCCGCGGCATCGCCCTGGTGTTCCTGGCCGCCGGCACCATCATGATCGTGGTGGCGTTGATCGCGTTCCTGACACCGGTCTACCGCCGCGTGTCTGCCTCTTATGCGCAGACAGCGGCGGAAGAACAAGAGAGTGAGAGCGCGGACTCGCCGTCCTCACACTAAGGTGTCAGGATGCTGCGTGCAGGGTGATCGTGGGAGGCCACTCTCGGCGGTGCCCGTCGGCCCAGGGCCCCATGCCAAAAATCACTCTTTTCGGATGAGACGGGATGATTGACCCGTGGTGCAGGGTGGAGTCAGCCCGTGGCGCACGGGCAATCCTGCGTTTCTGCAGAGATGGAGACGGTTCCATGGCTCAGGCCGACCACATCGATTACACCCTCCAGCTTGAGCCGGACAATGTCCTTTTACTCGCATGGCACCCCGGTGTCCGTATTGAGGCCCACAACGCCCGGGCAGCCGTGGACGCGGTCAACAGATTCGCCGGCGGCAATCGCTATCCCTTATTGGTCAGAATGGCCAATGCGAGCCACTTGAGCCGCGCCGCGAGGGACGTTTTCGTCGAACCCTGCGCAGCCTCCAGGATCGCGTTGCTGGGTGAAAATGCAGTTGACAGAATCCTCGTCGACTACCAGTTGGCCGCTCAACCGGCGCCCTGCCCCACGCGGTTCTTTACGTCCAAAGCGGAGGCGACAGCTTGGCTTTTAGAAGCCGATCTGACAGCCGGCGATGACTTCTGAACAGAAATCCGCAGCGCCGTCCGGAGCACCCTCCGGGCCGCTCAGATCTGAGGGACGTGCCCTGCGGGTGTCCTTGTGGGTCTCTGCCTTTTCTGCCGCCGGGGCACTGATCGTGGGCCTGGTCAGCGGGACCAGGATCATCGTCTTCGACGGTGCCTACATGGGCATTGGCCTGATCCTATCGGCCGTTTCCTTGACGGCGTCCTCCGCGTCAGCTTCCGGGCCAACCCGACGCTTTCCTTTCGGACGGGACGCACTAACGCCTTTGGTGGTGTTGATCCAGGGGATCGCTGTGGCAGCCACTCTGCTGGTGGCTGCGGGAGACGCGGTGCTTGTCCTTCGCGACGGCGGTGCCCCGGTCAGTCCCTTCATCATCGCAATGTACGGGGCAATCACCGCCGCTATCGGATTCCTGGTGGCCTGGTGGATGCGGCGCGCCGCACCGGACTCGGACTTGGCGGGAGCGGAGGTTGCGCAGTGGCGGGCAGGAGCCATCCTGAGCGTCATGATGGTCCTCGGCGCCGGGGTGGCCTTGGTCCTGCAGGCCAGGGGGTTGGAGGACGTTGCACTCTACGTCGACCCCGTGCTGGTGCTCATTGCCTGCCTGATCCTCGCGTATATCCCCATCGGCTTGATCCGGACGGGTTTGAACGAGTTACTCGAGGGTGCACCCTCCAAAGAGATCGACGCCGCCATCACCGACGCGGTGCGATCCGTCAGGGAACACTACGGCCTGCAGGAGCCACTGGTCCGGTCCGGCAAGGTGGGGCGCAAGCTCTACGTGGAGGTCGATTTTGTGGTGGCAGGAACCGATTGGAACGTTGGCGAGGAGGATTCCGTCCGCCGGGCGGTGGTGGCGGCGCTGGAGCCCTTGGGCTTGGATGTCTGGGCTTATGTGTCGCTCACAGCGGACCCCGAACTCTTCGAGTAGAAGCACCTGCCACCCTCTTCGAGTGAGAACTGCGTGACGCTCTATACCTCGGACAGGAGGTGTGGAAGTATCGGCAAATGGACCAATATCTGTGGGTGTTGAAGCAAGGTCAACGTGATTTGATTCGCGAATTGGAGCCCGCCAGGCTTGAGCTCCTCGATGAGGAAGGGCTGCTCCAGCTCCACAAACGGGTGCGGAAAGCCCGGAACAAATACACCACCAACTACCGGCGCAAAGCAGCAGACGAGGTACTGGAGGCTGGTGGTCGCGGAGCGGCAGCCAACAAATCTGACAAAGCCCGTGCCCGCGCCCTGGTGTTCGAGGAAGCATTGTCCATGGTGAGTACCGAACTCGCCAGGGTGGCCCATGAGGCCGCGGAAGAGCTCAAGGACGAGCGGCTGGAACGCGCCGCCGCCGGCAAGTCCACCGGACCGGAGACCAGTGGCTCCGGCACCTCCTCCACCGGCAATTCGGGCAGGGCGCGATCCCACCAAAAGACCACCGGTGCGGTAAAGCGCGACGCCTCCAGCCGCTCACAAGGCGCCCAACGCCAAGCCAAGAAGGATTCCCGCTAAACCCACCTGCGTGGAGTTGCCAATGAGATGCCAACCACTGCATTTAACTGTCAACTCACGGGCTGTACCTTCACTACATAAACCTCGACGGCGGCAGGCCGGGGGAGCAGGTGATTCCGGACAGCTTCGGCTACTTTCCGCGCCACTTTGGGTGCGGGGAGGACGGTGCCCACGCCGATCCTGACTTTCACAGCCAGTGGATCTGCATCGCCGGAGACGGCCACCAGCGGAAGGCTTTCGCCCGTCACGGCAGCTATCGCCGCTCCTGCTATCGACTGCCACAAGGGTTGGGCCGGATACACGGCTGTGACTCCCTCCACGGCTTGGATGACCCGGAGCAGTTCCTCTGCCACTGCGGACGGAGCAGTGGCATGGGGTTCAGCTACGGGCGAGGTTTCCGAGGGGGAGAAGCTCGCGGGTTCCAGATGCTCGGTCATGGCAGGTCCTCCCTCTCAGAGGGAATGGGCTCAGGAGGCGGGAGCGTAGCCGCAGCCGTGGGGGTGGTTGGTGTGGGCGTGGCGGGCAGTTCCAGGACGTCTGTCACGGTGATGTTGATCGCCTCAATGGTCAGCTCCGTCTGGAAGGCCAGCGTCTTGGCCAGTTCGCGGCGCAACTCGGCAGCACGTTCCTCCATGGGGTGACCGTAGACCACGGCTATCTCCACATCCACAATGATCCCGGCTCCTGATGTGCTGTTCTCATCTGCTGTGTTGCTCTCACCTCCGGCGAGATCGCCGTGCAACCGGCACTTGCCTGCAGCGGTGCCCGGAAGAGCATCGGCAACGGAACGGATGAGTGCCGTGATGGCTCCTTCGGTTTCCCAGAGGGTGTCATGCGGGTTCTCGGTCCGCAGGGGTATGTTCCTGCCGGGTCGCAATTCCAGCCGAAGGTTATCCAGTATGGACTGCATCCAGTCGTCGTGGCCCGAGCCTGCGTCCGCCAGATCCGAGCTGAGCAGCTCACTGCCAAGTTCGGAGAGGCGGCGCAACGAGGCAAGGCCGGCCTGGCATTCAGGGCAGGACCGGAGATGGGCGGGATCCGCGATCTCTCCGGTGTCCAGATAGGTGCTCAGCTCAGCAAGGCTGTGCCCGCATTCCAAGGCATCGCCGGGAGTGTTCATCGCCATTCCTCCATCGTGCGCGCAAGAGTGATCCGTGCCCGGGCCAAGCGGCCGCGAACACTTGCCGGGCTGATATTCAACGTCAGTGCGATCTCCTCGTAGCTCTGGTCATTGAACTCCTTAAGCACCCAACATCGGCGTTGTTCCTCAGGGAGCAGGGCGAGCGCCGCTTTCAGGGCCTCCACGCGTGAGGTGTTAACTGCGTTGTGCTCGGGGTCCGTCGACTGCGGTTTGCTGTGCTCTTCCACGTGGTTCTCCGCACGGTTTTCCAGATCATCCAAGCCCAGGTGATGCCGGCGTTTCCGGAGGTGGTCGATGCTGCGGCTGCCCACTATCCTGAGCAACCATCCCTTGACAGCTGCAGGGTCCCGAAGGTTTTCCAGTTGCTTCCAAGCCTGGACAAGGGTTTCCTGCACGACGTCGTCCGCGTCGGCCAGCGAACCGGTCAATCGGCGGGCCGTGGCGCGCATCAAGGGGCCGTGGCGCCGGGCGAGTGCTTCGAAGGCTGCGGTGTCACCGTCTGCCGCCCGGCCAGCCAGCAGAGCATCGGGCACGAGGTCCAGTTGGTGCTGCGCTGATGGTGAACCAGTCACGTTTTCTGCCTTCCCAATCCGCCGTGGTCGAGGGTCTTAGTGGTCATCGTCATGCACAGATGCGAACGTGCCGGGACGGTCCCGCCTGCCCGCGGAACCGTCCCGAAAGGACGCTACTTCTTGGTGAAGCCTTCTTTGAGCTTCTGAGCCGCATCCTTGATGTTCTCGGTGATATCTGCGGCGGCGTCTTTGACCTTTTCGCCGGCCTGCTGGATCTTGGCCTGTGCTTGATCGTTCTGGCCCTCGCGCTCCAGGGATTGGTCGCCAGTGAGCTTTCCGGCGCCTTCCTTTGCGGCACCGAGGTGTTCGGTGGCGGCATTGTTGATCTTGTCGTTGATTCCCATGGTGTTCCCTTTTCTTGTTGTGCGCGGGTCCTATGGAACCGCGCGTGTTTTCAGTGGAAAATCTGAAAGCCGGTCACCGCGCACGCCGGGATCCGGCAAGCTGTGTGCGGGTGCCGCTGGTAATTCGGACCAGGGCGGGCAGTGGATGTCCCAGCCATGCATCTGTTGTCCGGAGAAGCTGGTCCACTGTGTCCGCGAGGTCCTTGGGGGATGCCCCTCTCCGGGCCTCCACACGAACCTGAAGCGCGGTGCCGCGGCGGGATTCCCAGGCCGAGACGGATGTTGAGAGCACGTCGGTGTTCCCGCTGAGGGCTTCACGGATGGCGGTGGAAATCAGTCCGGCGTCTATGACCGTTCGTCCGGCCGTGCCTTCTGATTGCTCGGCCAGGCGGGGGTTTTTACCGCCGCCCTGGCTTGCCAGCCAGGCAACGCTGAGGGCAGCGCCCACCAGGGGCACGGCAACTCCCAGCACCAGCCACCAACTCCGAACGGGATCGGGCAGGGGCGCCGTTCCGGCAAGGCTGCGGGCTTGCTCCCGCACGGAGGATGCCGTGGTGGTCCAAAGGTCCGCGAACCATGGGAGGGTTCCGGCCGCGATGAGTGCGGCACCGGTACCCAGCAGGAGGATTCCCACCAGGGTCAGCAGAACGCGGTTGAGCGCCCGATTGGTGTTTCTCATTGCCCTACCGCTCCTTCTTTCAGAACCTGGACGCCGGACGTCACCCGGCGGTGGAGCCCGTAGGTGGCCAGTTCGCCGTCCACCACTTCCCGGACGTTTTCCACCGCAAGCGGTTGGCCCGACGTCGGCCGCACTTGTACGCGTACCGAGCGTCCACCCACGGTGGTGGTCGCCTGACCCGGTGCAAGGCCGGCAGCAAGCCGAACCCTGCCGGAAACGGCTGCTGCAATGACGTCGTCGTCCACCACTATTGCTGCGCGCTCACTGTCGAGAGCACGGCGGTGCCGCCGTCCCCTCCCCACCGCAAGTCCGAGAAACAGCAAGCCCAGCGCGGCCACGCCGATTCCGGCCGCGGTCATGCCCGCCGGGATGGTGTTTGCTGGAAGATCCTGCAGCCACCGCAGCATCATGGCCGGGCTGGCCAGCACGGGCTGATCCTTGAGCAACCACAACACGGACTCGAGCGTCAGCCACAGGAAGACAGCCAGCAGGACTGATGCGGTCAGTAGGGAGGCGACAGCGCGTGAAGAGTGCGTTTCCCGCCGGATCAAGCGTCGGATCTGTGGATCCTGGCTCATGTCACTCTCCTTTCCTTGGGCTGATCCTGCTTGCCGCCCGTGAGGCGGATATCCACCCGGCCGATTTCCAGCCCGGTCAGTTCCGCTCCGCGGGAAGCGATCTCGGTGCGGGCGTGCTGCGCCAGTTCGAAGACGGTGCCTGTACCGTTTCGCGGCCCCAAAAGTGGGGGAAGCGTCAACTTGACGGAGACGCTGACCCCGAGCTTGCCGTCGTCGTCCTCCAGGGCGGCCGTCACGTTGTCTCTGCTGACGCGGAAGGCGCGGGCGGTGACGGCTTCAACGGTGTGCCGAATCGCGTGATGGGTTATCCGGTTGTGCCCCAGGGTCTCCCTGTCTGCGACGCGGTCCATGGTGGCGGTTGTCCCGCTCATGAGGATGAGCGCTTGCCCCGCAAGGCATCCAGCACCCCGCGAAGGTCAAGCTTTCCCTCGGCCGAGCGGCCCAGCACCGCTCCGATTCCCATGAACAGTGCTGTGAGCAGGAGGCCCCAGAAACCGAAGGCAAGACCCGCGAGGGCCAGCACTGCGCCTATGGCCAGGCCCGCGATGGTGGGGCTCACGCTACCCTCGGCTCACGCTCGGACTCTTCGACGTCGGCGTCTTCGGAGGGTACGTGGATGTCAGTGATGGTGACGTTGACCTCTGTGACTTCCATGCCCACCAAGTCCTCGATCGCGGTGTAGACGGCGTCACGTGCGTTGTCTGCGACCTCCTGAAGCGGGTGCGGGTATTCGACAACCAGAGTTACGTCCACAGCCACCTGTGTCTGTCCGACTTCCACGTTGACGCCTTGAGTGAGGTCCTTCTGACCCACCTTTTCGCGGAGGTTGCCGATTGCCCTGGCTGCCCCGCCGCCGAGGGCATGGACGCCGGGAATTTCCTGGATGGCGATGCCTGCAATCTTTGCTACTACGCCGTCGGCCACTGTGGTGGCGCCGCGGCCGTCCTTACCCTTGTTCGGGGTGTCCAGCAGGGGTGCGGAAGTGTTCTGCGCGTTCTTGGCCGGAACGTCTGCGGGGGTGTGCGTTTGGATCGTCATGACGATCACTCCTCTCAGTTGGTTGCGGCGTTTGTTGTGCGCCGTCATAGATAAGACGTACTGGCGTCGGCATTCCTCACGCTCAATATTCTGTGACGTGCATCACACCTTCTGCGGACATGGGTAGCGGATTTAGTTAGATTGTCATATAACTAGTTTTCCGAGACATATTCTTACACGGGAGGGCACCACATGACTGCAGTAGTTGTCAGGGCAGCGCGAAACGAGGCTGTCCCCGGTGTGGGGCCAGGGGCAAACGCGGCGCCGGAAGCACGCGTGGCACCAGAGTTGGCTGCCAGCGCGTCCGGTGCTTCGCAGAGGACCGGTTTGTTGGACGAGGTGTGGACGGCCTCCGCGCGTGTCGAGGGCCTTCAGTGGGAGATGGACGAAGCCGAGGGCTGCTTAGCTGCGGCCATGCGAAAAGCTACTGCGGGCGGGGCGGGCCTTCCGGACCTTGCGATCGCATCGGGATTGAGTTTTGCCCGGATTGAGCGACTTCTGGAATAGCGCGCCCGGATCGGCTGCGCCTGGCCGGGGGTCCGGCCCACAGCGCTTGGTGGAAATCTTGAGGAAATCTTGAGATGACCCGGCGTCCTTCTTGAGGAGACCGTCCGATGGTTGAAACATCAGCCAATCAGCTGACGGGAACTTCCAGGAAGGACCACCGAAATGACTGACCAGATCTCCGCCAAGTCCGTGACTGCCGGCGCCGCCCACCCAAAGTCCGATGCTCTCGCCGGCTCTGCGGATGCCGCGGGCCATGCCGGAGACGCTGCTGGACAGGCCCGCGCGGTGGCGGCTATCCGTGCGCAGTTCAACCCCCTTGGTGCGGGTCTCCGGAGCATCTGGCCGCAGTCGGTCGTCGGATTCTAGGACGCTATAGCTTCTGACTCGGGCAGGGACCTTTCTCGTCGGGAAGGTACCTGCCCGACGTCGTTTAAGGGACGATGGAGTCTCATGCAACAAATAAGGAGGCTTGTCATCAAGGACGAGATGCGAAGGGCCGCTGATGTGGCCGAGGATGCCGCCAATTCGCAAACTTTCGCAGCTGTTGCCCGGGCGGGCTATGCCGTGAGCGGCCTGCTGCACATACTCATTGGCGTCATCGCAATCCAACTCGCGGTGGGTCGTAGCGGTGAAGCTGACGTCAGCGGCGCGGTGACCGAGTTGGCCGGCAAGCCAGCCGGACCGCTCCTGCTCTGGGCCTGTTTTGCGGCCTGCGCGGCGCTGGCCCTGTGGCAACTGGGAAATGCCATCCTTGGATACCGGAACGTCTCGGACAACAAACTGACCAAGAGGCTCTCTGCTCTGGGGCAGGCCCTGGTGTTCGCTGCCCTGGCTGCCACCATCATGTCCTTTGTCCTGGGGCAGGGGAAGAACAGCCGGGAGTCCAGCAGCGACTTCACCGTGACTCTCATGAAGGCGCCGTTCGGAGTATTCCTGCTCATTGCCATCGGCGCGGGCATCGCCATTACGGGCATCGTGTTTGCTGTTCGCGGCTTCCGGAAGAAATTCACCAAGGACCTCTCGTTGTCCTCCCATCAGTCCGTGCATAAGTTCCAGCTCTGGGTGGGTGTGGTGGGCTACATCGCCAAGGGGATCGCACTGTTCCTGGTGGGCCTGCTGGTGGTTATCGCCGCGGTCAGGGCCCAGCCCGAACAATCAACAGGGCTTGACGGAGGTCTCAAGGCCCTGAAGGAGCAGCCGTACGGACCCTATCTGTTGGCTGCAGTGGCGCTCGGTCTCATCGCGTACGGGCTGTTCCTGATGGTCAAAGCGAGGACGCTCCGAACCTGAGCTGCTGGGTTTAGGAGCCGGGGAGGCTGGGTACAGGGCAAAAGTACCGTTCATTGCTATCCGAAAGGGGCAGAACCATGACTCAAGGTGATCCGAACCCGGGCGACAGGCCGCAAACCGACGGGAACCGCCTCAGCTCCGCACCATCGGATCCCCGCAGCGGGTACCACTCCGGCGAATTTCCGCGGCAGGAGCAGGAGCAGCCCGGCCTCACCAAGCCGCTGGATCCACAACCGGACCACGGTGAGAAAAGCTATGTGGGGCACGGACGCCTCCAGGGTAAGACCGCCCTCATCACCGGCGGCGACTCCGGCATCGGCGCTGCAGTAGCCATCGCCTACGCGCGTGAAGGCGCCAACGTAGCCATCAGCTATCTTCCGGAGGAAGAAGAGGACGCGAGGTCGACGGCGGAATGGATCCGTGAGTGCGGATCGAAAGTCCTGTTGCTGCCCGGTGACGGACGGGATGAAAGCTTCGCGGCCCAGATCGTGGAACGTACAGTGCAGGAGCTTGGCGGGCTCAACGTGGTGGTGCTGAACGCGGCGTACCAGAAGAACCGCGAAGGACTGGAGACCATCCCCACTGAGGAGTTTGACCGAGTCTTCAAGACCAATCTGTACTCCCTTATCTGGACGGCACAGGCAGCCATTCCGCATCTCCGCCCGGGCGCGTCCATCATTGTCACGGCCTCCATTCAGGCTTTCAATCCCTCTGCCCAATTGATCGACTACGCCATGACCAAAGCAGCCCAGGTGGCCTTTACCAAGGCCATGGCGGAGGAACTCGGCCCCCAGGGAATCCGCGTCAACGCTGTGGCGCCAGGTCCCATCTGGACTCCGCTGATCCCCGCCACCGAATGGCCGGATAAGCTTCCCGCCTTCGGGCAGGACACGCCGCTGGGCCGGGCTGGCCAGCCTGCTGAGCTGGCGCCCGCTTACGTCCTGCTGGCGTCCGACGAAGGATCCTACATTTCAGGGGCAGTCCTTCCCGTCACGGGTGGCAAGGGGCTCTGATCCGCGGTGGCTCGGCTCATTGGCGCCAGTCACTTCTTGGAACCGCTTTGTCAGCGCAGCTCTTCCCTTTCGACGGGAATCCACAACTGGCCGCGGCCGTGCGTGCCGCCCGGTTCCACCTTGACGCTGAGCATCTCCGGTCCCGGCGCCCACCGGTAAGGGTTGGCGGGAAACCACTCGGTGGCGGCGTCGGCCCACATGCCCTGCAGGACTTCCGGAAATTTGCCCTCTGCTTCAAAGACCACCCACAAACCTGGTGGAACCTCGAGGGATTCAAAACCTTCCGGCACTGGTTTGGTTGAGGCCACACCGTGCCAGTAGTCCAGCTCGCTACCCTCGGTGCGCTGCTCTTCGATGTTGTCTGTGATGGACACGGGGCCGGCCGGCTCCATGTCAGCAAGCTCCAGCAGCCGCGTGGTGACAGCGGGATCCACTCCGCGCTGGAACTCGATGATGGCGTTGTTGGGCCCTTCGTGAACCAACGGGACGCGGGCTTTCAGGCCAATAAGGCGGAAGGCCGGCTTGTCTTCTATGCGGTGCTTCATGTCGCTGTTTCCTTCGACTCGTAGATGGAACCTCAGCTGAGGTTGGGAATGGAGGACAGCGCCAGGAAGCCGCGCCTCGGAGGGACTCAGCCCGTGCATGGCTTTGAAGGCGCGGGTAAATGCTTCTGCTGACCCGTACCCGTAACGCACGGCCACGTCCAGCACGGTCCGGCCTTCCAAGATCTCCGCCGTGGCTGCCGTCAGGCGCCGCCTGCGGATGTACTCAGAGATGGGAATTCCAGCCAAGGAGGAGAACATCCGCCGGAAGTGGTACTCGGACGTCAGAGCAGCTTTGGCCAGGACCTGAACCTCGACGTCCGTGGTGAGGTCCTGCTCGATCAGCTCTATTGCCCGGTTCCAGCCCTGCATCATGTCCCCGTCCCGCACTGGGTCTCCCGCTTGCCTTGGGTCTCCCTGGTGCATTTGCCTTCATCCTCTCCATCGACGCTACGCGGGCGTCACGGTGGATGCCCCAACAATCCATGCCCGAAATTATCAGGCCCCGGCAACGCAAGAACCCGGAGGCTGCAGCTGCAGTTCTCCGGGTTCTTGGCTGTATTCAGATGTTACGGGCGACTGGAGCCTGATGCCTCTTCGTCCGGTTCGGAGGAGAAGGGTCGGTCCCCAGGGACGTCTTCCGTGTTCTTTTCGTCCAACTCGGCGTCCGCCGAAGGTACCGTCTTCTCGGCATAGTCACCCTCGGTGTAGTCGCCTCCGGCGTCATCCTTCAGGGTTTCCGGAGACACTCCAGCGTCGCCGTAATCGCCTTCGGAGTACTGGCCTTCGAGTTCTTCACCGTTGGCATCGTGGTTCTGGTTATTAGCCATGGTGTGCCTTGCGGCCGGTGACCAGGCCGTAGATCAGCAGCACGATGATGGAGCCGCCGATGGCCAGGAGCCACGTGGTGAGGGAGAAGAATTCCTGCAGGCCCGTTCCGAAGATCAGACCGCCGATCCAGCCACCCAGGAGTGCGCCGACGACGCCCAACAGGAGAGTGATCAGCCAGCCGCCACCCTGGCGGCCCGGAAGAATAAGCTTTGCGATAGCGCCGGCCAAAAGACCGAGCAGAAGAAAACCAAAGAAACCCATTTTTGCTCCTACTTTCTTGTTGATGGAAATTCCATGAACGTGATGAAGCGAGTAATTTCACCGGGTGCCTGTTCCAAGATGTAGGCACCGTAATGGGGCCCCTGAAGGCCCTATGGAATGTGGGGAATTGGAACTAGTGTGAAACCCCGATGAATTTGTGAGATGCAGCCAATTAAGCACTCCTGCCGATTGGGTCAGACTCGGTACTACATCAGTAACGCTAGCGGCTCCTGCGGCTGGTAGCAAGTAACCTGACTATTAGTTCGCCCTTGCTTGCGGGCCCGGAATGCCGCGGATCCGCGGCCTGACGCGATGAGAGGTGGTTCGCGACTCCCTTGAAGCCATCCTGCATTTTCCCGGCCGACTGCTCAAGTCCCGCTCTCGATTCCACGCCAACGCCCCTTGCCGCCAGGCCCTGGTGCTTTCGCCGGATGCGGTAGCCACCTGCGGATATCCGGTACCAGGCATAACGCTTTAGCCAGCCGGTTTATTCGGCAAATGAGTGTTAACCCACCCCGCCATCAAAGTTCAGGTGACATGGCATGGCTTGCGGGGCTAATGTCGAGGAATAACACCTCGAAAGGAGTGATTGCTGTGAAAGGAAAGGCATTGTTCGCCGTGGGCGTGGCTGTCGGCTACGTTTGGGGTTCGAAGTCCTGGTCGGAGGTGTATCGGCGGATCCGCGGAGGCACTGAGAAGCTGTGGAAGAACCCTGAGGTTCAAGAGAACGTACATCAGGCTACGGAGGCCGTTCAAGAGTCCGTACCGGACATCCTGGACAACCTGTATGAGGCCGGCAAGAAGTTGATGGAGAAGGCGGAAACGATGTTCCCAGGTATCTCTACGCCGAAAACGGGGCAGTACTCCGACTCTTCGTCCAGCAGCAAGCCCACTACGCCCATCATCACGTCAGATGTTGTGTCCGATCCTGCCCTGGACGACACCACGGGAAGCGACTGGACCGGCGAGGGTGGCGCGGCACCGGAAGGGCCGGCAACCAATACGCCGCCCAAGCACTAACGCGCTTCAAGCAGCCCCCGCGCGGTGAGGCCGCCGTGTCCGGCGAGCCCCGCCGTCGGGGGTTTACTTGTCCGTCTGAGTGTTACCCGGCGCGTCCCACTGCGGCAAGGATCGCCTCGCCCAGTTCCTTGGGCTTGGTGAACTGGGGCCAGTGACCGGTGGGAAGGTCGATGTACTGGACGTCCCGGATCCTGGCGAGTTCGGCCGTGAAGGGGTGACCGGCATCCATCCATTCCTTGAGGAGCGACGACGGGAATTGGCAGGCGATGATGGTGGCCGGTACGCCGTAACGGCGGACGTCGTTCAGGCGTTGCTGGTCAACGGCCACGCCCTTGGGTTGCGGGACGGCCCGGGCGCGGAAGGCTTCTTTGAGGTGGTCTGTCAGGTCAACGAGGTCTTCTTCCTCGAACAGTTCCCACGGCGGCAGCGGGATGTCGTCGCCGTCGTCGGGCAGTTCGTCATTGATAACTCCTCCCTCGCCGAGTGGTCCGCTGTCCACGTAGATGGCGCGGGCCACGCGGTCCGGGCGGGAGTCGGCCACGCCGTGAATGATGGCGCCGCCACCTGAATGGCCCACCAAGACCACTTTGCCGTCCAGGGAGTCCACTTTCGCGGCCACTGCGTCGATATGGGTGCGGAGACCGATGCCGGCGCGTGAAGCATCCACCGACTCCAGTCCGGGCAGTGTCAGTGGGTGGACTGTGTGTCCGGCGGCCACCAGAGGGGGCGTCACCTCCTCCCACGACGACGCGTCCAACCAGAAACCGGGTACAAGGATGATGTCCATGCCGGTACCCTACGGGAGCCCACCGACAGTTTGTAAGAGTGGCTGGCTTCCCTTCGCCACCGTCCTCCCATCCCCCAACTAAGTAGCACTTCAGGTCGTTCTCAGCGCTCAGAACGACCTGATCTGCTACCTACTTGGGTTTGAAGAGGGGTTGACGCGGATCACGAGTCCGGTTCATAGTTATCGTATACGATTTCGTACTTGATGCAGCTCGATGAAGAGGAGGCGCCGTGACACTGGAGTTTCGGACCCAGGAAGTCAGCCAGGACATGCTGGCCCGGACGCGCAAGGTCATTGCGGTCCACATCAACTACCCCAGCCGTGCTGCCCAGCGCGGGCGTACTCCCGAGCAGCCGTCGTACTTCCTGAAGCCGTCCTCGTCTCTGGCGCTCGGCTCCGCGGACGCTCCCGGAACAGTTGAGCGCCCGGCCGGTTGCGAGCTGCTCGGTTATGAAGGCGAGATCGCCCTGGTGATCGGCAAGACAGCTCGCCGGGTTGGCCTTGAGGATGCGTGGAGCCACGTCGAAGGGATCACCGCGTCCAACGACCTCGGCGTTTACGACCTCCGCTACGCAGACAAGGGCTCCAACGTCCGGTCCAAGGGCGGCGACGGTTTCACCCCCGTTGGACCCGCACTCATTCCGGCCGACGCCGTGGACCCCACCCAACTACGGATCCGCACCTGGCACAACGGCGACCTCGTGCAGGACGACACCACCGAGGACCTGCTCTTCCCGTTCGCGCAGCTCGTGGCGGACCTTTCCCAGCTCCTGACGCTCGAAGAGGGCGACATCATCCTCACCGGCACCCCGGCCGGCGCCTCCGTGGCCAAGCCGGGTGACGTCGTCGAAATTGAGGTCACCGGCGGCGACTTCAGCAGCGGCCGTTTGGCCACCAAAGTAACGGAAGGCACGACGCCGTTCGCGGACTTTGGTGCCCGGCCCAAGACAGATGACACCCAGCGGGAAGAGGCGTACGGATCGCGCGAAGCCGCCGGTTTGGCTCCTGCCGTTTCCGTGCTGACTCCGGCGCTGAAGGCGAAGCTCGAATCCGTAGCTACAGCCACCCTGTCTTCCCAGCTGCGTAAGCGCGGGCTGAACAACGTGAGCATCGACGGACTTCAGGCCACCCGGCCGGACCGCAAAGTGGTGGGCCTGGCACGGACCCTGCGCTATGTGCCCAACCGCGAGGATCTCTTCACAACCCATGGCGGCGGTTTCAATGCCCAGAAGCGCGCCATCGACTCCGTAAATGAGGGCGAAATCCTGGTGATGGAAGCCCGCGGCGAGAAGGGCACCGGCACTGTGGGGGACATCCTCGCTTTGCGTGCCCAGGTCCGTGGCGCAGCTGCCATCATTACCGACGGCGGCGTCCGCGACTACTCGGCCGTGGCTGACCTGGAGATGCCCACGTACTTCGCCAACCCGCACCCCGCAGTGCTGGGCCGGCGCCATATTCCGTGGGACACGGACATCACCATCGCCTGCGGTGGAGCCACCGTCCAGCCGGGGGACATCATCGTGGCCGATTCGGACGGCATCCTGGTGGTCCCGCCGGCTATCGCCGAAGAACTGGTGGACGACTGCATCGCCCAGGAAAAGGAAGAGACGTTCATTTTCCAGATGGTCCAGGAAGGCAACAGCGTGGATGGGCTGTACCCCATGAACAAGGAATGGCAAGCGCGGTACGCGGAGTGGTCCGCCCAGCAAAGCCCGGAAGGAGCCCACGGTGACTGAAACCGCCGTCGGAAGTTCCGCCGTCGAGAGCGCCGCCGCTCTGAAGGCTCATCCTGAGAGCAAGTCCCAGCAGGCCTATGCGGCCGTGAAAGCACGGATCGTGGAAGGGACCTACACGCCGGGTTATCGGCTGGTGCTCGCCAAGATCGCCGAGGACCTGGGCTTTAGCGTGGTTCCCGTGCGGGAAGCAATCCGCCGACTGGAAGCTGAAGGGCTGGTGAAGTTCGAGCGGAACGTGGGCGCCACGGTGTCCGGGATCGACCCCACCGAGTACCTCTATACGATGCAGACGCTGAGCATCGTGGAAGGTGCGGCCACTGCGCTGTCCGCTCCCTTGATCGACTCGATAGCCATCGCCCGGGCGCGGGCGGTGAACCAGGAGATGCGTGAGTGCCTGGAGCACTTTGACCCTGTCAGATTTACGGCGCTGAACCAGGACTTCCACAGCGTCCTGTTTGAACACTGCCCCAATCCGCACATCCTGGACCTGGTCCACCGGGGCTGGAACAGGCTGGCCTCGCTGAGGTCCTCCACGTTCCGTTTTGTCCCCGGCCGCGCCCAGGAATCAGTACGCGAACACGAGGCCCTGCTCCAGCTCATAGAGGGCGGAGCGGACGCCGACACCATCGAAAAAGCAGCCCGCCAACACCGCGCCGCCACCCTGGACGCATACCTCTCCACTACCAACTAAAGCAACGCGGGGTCACTTATGGCCCCCAAAACGCCCTCGAAGGGGCCATAAGTGACCCCGCGTTGGAAGAAAAGGAAGACAACGATGACGACCTCCGTAGAGACCACCAAGCACTACATTCCCGAGAACCTCCCGAGCCACATCCAGCACTTCATCAACGGCGAGTTCGTTGACTCCGTTTCCGGTAAGACGTTCGACGTCCTGGACCCGGTCTCCAACGGCAACTACGCCACCGCTGCCGCGGGCCAGAAGGAAGACATCGACCTCGCCGTTGCCGCCGCCCGTGAAGCCTTCGTCAACGGCCCGTGGCCGAAGATGAAGCCCCGCGAACGTGCCCGGGTGCTGAACAAGATCGCCGACGCCGTGGAGGCGCAGGAAGCCCGCCTCGCCGAGCTCGAAACGTTCGATACCGGCCTGCCGATCACCCAGGCCAAGGGCCAGGCACTGCGCGCTGCCGAGAACTTCCGCTTCTTCGCGGACCTGATCGTGGCCCAGTTCGACGACGCCATGAAGGTCCCCGGTTCGCAGATCAACTACGTGAACCGCAAGCCGATCGGCGTCGCCGGCCTCATCACGCCGTGGAACACCCCGTTCATGCTGGAGTCCTGGAAGCTTGCCCCGGCACTGGCCACCGGCAACACCGTGGTCCTCAAACCTGCCGAGTTCACACCGCTCTCCGCCTCCCTGTGGGCACAAATCTTCAAGGACGCAGGCCTCCCTGACGGTGTGTTCAACCTCGTCAACGGGCTCGGTGAAGAAGCCGGCGACGCCCTGGTGAAGCACCCCGACGTGCCGCTGATCTCCTTCACCGGCGAGACCACCACGGGCCAGACCATCTTCCGCAACGCTGCCGCCAACCTCAAAGGCCTGTCCATGGAGCTCGGCGGCAAGTCCCCGTGCGTCGTGTTCGCCGATGCGGACCTGGACGCCGCGATCGACTCGGCCCTGTTCGGGGTGTTCTCCCTCAACGGCGAACGCTGCACCGCCGGCTCCCGCATCCTCGTGGAACGCGCCATCTACGACGAATTCTGCGAAAAGTACGCCGCCCGGGCCAAGAACATCGTGGTGGGCGACCCCCACGATCCCAAGACCCAGGTGGGTGCGCTCGTTCACCCGGAGCACTACAACAAGGTGGCGTCCTACGTGGAGATCGGCAAGTCCGAGGGCAGGCTCCTGGCCGGCGGCGGCAGGCCCGACCACCTGCCCGAGGGCAACTACATCGCACCCACGGTGTTTGCCGACGTCGCGCCTGACGCGCGCATCTTCCAGGAGGAAATCTTCGGTCCCGTGGTGGCGATCACCCCGTTTGAGAACGACGACGAAGCCCTCGCCTTGGCCAACAACACCAAGTACGGCCTGGCGGCCTACATCTGGACCCAGAACCTGACCCGGGCCCACAACTTCTCCCAGAACGTGGAGGCCGGCATGGTGTGGCTCAACAGCCACAACGTCCGCGACCTCCGTACCCCGTTCGGCGGCGTCAAGGCTTCCGGCCTGGGCCACGAGGGCGGCTACCGTTCCATAGACTTCTACACGGACCAGCAGGCCGTGCACATCACGCTCGGCTCAGTTCACACGCCCAAGTTCGGCGCCTAAAGCTCCCCGCCTACCCTTTCAACGAAGAGAGAATCCCATGAGCAACTTCACCGGCCCCATCCCCACGCCCACGGTTCCGGCACCGGACATTGTTCGCTGCGCCTACCTCGAGCTGGTGGTCACCGACCTGGCCAAGTCCCGCGCGTTCTACGTGGACCTCCTGGGCCTGCACGTCACCGAGGAAGACGAGAACACCATCTACCTGCGCTCCTTTGAGGAGTTCATCCACCACAACCTGGTCCTGCGCAAGGGTCCGGTCGCAGCAGCTGCTGCCTTCGCTTACCGGGTGAAGTCCCCGGCCGAGGTGGACGCCGCCGAGGCCTACTACCGCGAGCTCGGTTGCCGTGTGGAGCGCCGCAAGGAAGGCTTCACCAAGGGCGTGGGCGACTCCGTGCGCGTGGAGGACCCGCTGGGCTTCCCGTACGAGTTCTTCTACGACGTGGAGCACGTGGAACGCCTCACCCAGCGCTACGACCTCTACTCCGCCGGGGAGCTGGTCCGCCTGGACCACTTCAACCAGGTCACCCCGGACGTCCCCCGCGGACGCAAGTACCTGGAAGACCTCGGCTTCCGCGTCTCCGAGGACATCAAGGATTCCGACGGCGTCACGTACGCCGCGTGGATGCACCGCAAGCAGACTGTTCACGACACCGCCCTGACCGGTGGCAACGGACCCCGCCTGCACCACATCGCGTTCTCCACCCATGAGAAGCACAACATCATCCAGATCTGCGACAAGATGGGCGCCCTGCGCATCTCGGACAGGATCGAACGCGGCCCCGGCCGCCACGGTGTATCCAACGCTTTCTACCTCTACATCCTGGACCCGGACGGCCACCGCGTGGAGATCTACACCCAGGACTACTACACCGGCGATCCGGACAACCCCACCGTCACCTGGGACGTCCACGACAACCAGCGCCGCGACTGGTGGGGCAACCCCGTGGTCCCGTCCTGGTACACCGAGGCCTCCCTGGTACTGGACCTTGACGGCAACCCGCAACCCATCATCGAACGCGAAGACAAGTCCGAAATGGCAGTCACCGTGGGCGCCGACGGCTTCTCCTACACCCGCCCGGAAGGTGCGTCCGGCGAGGCGGCCGAGGGCTTCAAGCTGGGGGCGCAGGTCTAGGTCATGTTGGACGCGAAGACGATCGAAGCCATTGCCGACGAGCTCCTCGAAGCCGGCCGTTCCCGTACGCCGGTTCCTCGGTTAACTGCCCGCTACCCCGACATGACGGTGGAGGATTCCTATGCCGTGCAGCAGTTGTGGCGGCGACGGAACGAGGAAGCCGGGCGCACGTTGGTGGGGCGGAAGATCGGCCTCACGTCCAAGGCCATGCAGGCTGCCACGGGCATCACGGAACCGGACTACGGTGCCATTTTTGATGACATGGTCCTGGATACCGGGTGCTCCGTTCAGTGGGACAAGTACACGCACCCACGGGTGGAGGTGGAACTGGCGTTCGTGCTCAAGTCAGGGCTCAAGGGCCCGGGCTGCACCATTTTCGACGTCCTCAACGCCACCGACTACGTGGTTCCGGCCCTCGAAATCCTGGACTCGAGAATTGAGATGGAGGGCCGGACCATCGTGGACACCATCTCGGACAACGCCGCGATGGGCGCCATGGTGGTGGGCGGCCGCCCGGTGCGGCCGGACGCCGTCGACCTCCGTTGGGTCTCCGCCATCCTGTATAAAAACCAGACCGTGGAAGAGACCGGCGTAGCCGCCGGAGTGCTGGACCACCCGGCCAACGGTGTCCACTGGCTGGCCAACAAGATTGCCGCGCACGGGGATTCGATGAAGGCTGGCGACATCATCCTGGCGGGCTCGTTTACCCGTCCGATGTGGGTGTACAAAGGGGATACCGTGCACGCGGATTACGGACCGTTGGGAGTGGTGACATGCCAATTCGACTAAGCCCCACCTTCTATTCGGCACTCTCCTCTGCCGGCCGTCCGCTGGCTGGAATGTGGGTCTGCTCCGGCAGCCCACTGGTGGCCGAGATCTGCGCCGGTTCCGGTCTGGACTGGGTGCTGATCGACGCCGAACACAGTCCCAACGGCCTCGAATCCATCCTCGCCCAACTCCATGCCGTCAGCGGTTACCCCGTGCAGGCCATGGTCCGACCACCGGTCAACGACACCGTGGTCATCAAGCAGTACCTGGACCTCGGGGTACAGAACCTCATGATCCCCATGGTGAACTCTGCAGCCGACGCCGCGTCCGCCGTCGCTGCCGTGAGGTACCCGCCGCACGGGGTCCGCGGCGTCGGATCCGCGCTGGCCCGGTCCGCTCGCTGGAACCGCGTCCCGGACTACCTTGGTACCGCCTCGGAGACCATCAGCCTCACGGTCCAGATCGAATCCGAGGCTGCGGCGTCGGCGGCGGAGGAGATCCTGACCGTCGACGGCGTGGACGGCATTTTCCTGGGCCCCTCGGACCTCGCAGCCTCCATGGGCCTGCTGGGACAGCAGGAAAATCCCTTGGTGAGGGCCGTCGTCGAGCATTGCCTTGAAGCCGCGAAAGCGGCAGGTAAGCCCGCCGGCGTGAACGCCTTCAACGAATCAACCGCCCGGGCCTATCTCGACGCCGGTGCCTCCTTTGTGCTGGTCGGCGCCGATGTTGCGGTGCTGGCCCGCGCGTCTGAGGGGTTCGCCTCAACGTTCATCCCTGTGTCCGAGACCGCGGAGCGCGACAGCTACTAGCGGACCCAACTAAGTAGCAGATCAGGTCGTTCTCAGCGCTCAGAACGACCTGAACTGCTACTCAGTTGGGGTGTTCTTCCGCGCCATGTACCACTCGGTGAATTCCCGGGCGCGTCCGTCGTCGGCGAAGCGGATCACCCAGAGATTGTCATAGGTGGGATCCCCGTTCAGGTACGTGGTCAGGCCTTGGACGAAAGCCGTGTCGCCGTCCTGGCCCAGAAGGTTCCACTCGAATGTCCAGTCCTCGGGCTTGTCGCCGGCGTCGGCCCACGCTTTGACGATCTCTTCGTGGCCCTTCCATGGTTTATCCGTGTTGGGTTTGTCGTAGTAGACGGCGTCCTCGGTGAAGAGTGCCCGGACGTCCTCGGGCTCATTCGAGGTCCACGCGCGTTCGTACTTGTCCATCCAGGAGTTCACGTCGTTGGTCATCTACCCGTTCTACCCTCCGGGGCCGGTGGGATCAACGGTGTGTTGGTTACACCGGGCGCTCCTAGGCCGGGCGGGCGATTCCCCGCGTTGACCGGCGGATGTGGTCCGCGGTGAGGCCGGTCAGTGAGGCGAGCTCCAGGTCGTCGCAGACCTGGTTGCGGAGGGCCATCACAATGAGGGCTTCGCGTCGTTCGGTGATCCGGGCCCGATGACGTTCGGCAGCCCTGAGCTCGTCACTCTTCTGCTTCAAGGCGGGCAAATGGACGGTGCGGGGGAGTCCGCTCGGGTGGAGATCGTCATAAGCCAGGGCGATGGTTCGGACCGCCTTCATGTTCTCCCCTGTAGCCGCCGAAACGGTGGCGATGGTGAGCCCATCCTCAATGGCCTGCGCAATCAGCTCGTTTCTAGCAGCGGTCAAAGTACGGATGGCGCTTGTTGCGTGGGACAGCAGCTGCCGATGCGCTCCGAGGGCATGCGCCAGCGTGGCGTGATCCGTGTGATCAGCGGTCTGCGGACGCGGGGCCTTGGCCCGGTAGGTGTACCGTCCGGTGGTTGACCTGGCTTGGTGCGAAACCGCGGGCCCTGACCCTTGGTGGGTTGTCATTGGGTCCCTTTCAGTTTCGGAACAGCACTTCTGACCCTTCGAATCTAGGCAGTGTTCACCGGTCCAAGGAAATACCAATACCGCGTGAACCCATAAGCAAAGTGCATGGAAGAGGTGCCTCGGGATCTCCTCATGCGCATTCTGCGCGGCGAATGAGTGCTGAAACCCCATAACGAGACCCGCGTCATAAGAGCCCCTTATAGATCCACGCACATTAGGTCTTATCCACAGGCCTCGCGAATCCCTAGTCTCGAAAAAGGGGATGCGCGAATCCGCGCGTCCTGAGTCCCACATTCCTGGAGGAGACATGTCGCACTACCTGCCGGCGTCGAGGGTCACCCGCATCAAGTCCTCAGCGAGCGTCGCCGCGGCCGCCCGTGTCCGCGAACTCAAAGCCGAAGGCATCCCGATCATCGACCTGACGGTCGGCGAGCCGGACTTCGATACCCCGGACCACATCAAGGCAGCCGCCATCGAGGCGATCAACAGCGGAGAGACCAAGTACACCTCCGTGACAGGTACTCCCGAGCTGCAGACCGCCATCCTGCGAAAGATCGAGGGCCACACCGGTCACCACTATGAGCGGAATCAGCTGACCATTGGCGGCGGGGCCAAGCAGGTCCTGTATGTAGCACTCATGGCGTCGCTCAATGAAGGCGACGAAGTGATTGTTCCCGCGCCGTACTGGGTTTCCTACCCGGACATGGTGCTCGCCAACGACGGCACCCCGGTGATCGTCGCCTGCGGTGAGGACACCGGCTTCAAGCTCACTCCGGCCGCCTTGGCAAAGGCCATCACCCCCAAGACCAAGTGGCTCATCCTCAACGCCCCGTCCAACCCAACGGGCGCCGTGTACACCCGCGAGGAACTGCAGGCACTCGGCGCGGTCCTCGAGGAAAACCCGCACGTCTTCATCCTCACTGATGAGATTTACGACGAAATCCACTTTGGCGACGGCCGCGTCACCAGCCTGGTCACGGCCGCCCCTGCGCTGAAGGACCGCGTCCTTCTGGTCAACGGAGTTTCCAAGGCGTACGCAATGACCGGCTGGCGACTCGGCTACGGTGTGGGCCCGGCGCCCCTGATCGCGGCCATGAACAAGCTGCAGTCCCAGACGTCGTCGTGCCCGTCGTCCATCAGCCAAGCTGCCGCGGTGGCGGCGCTGAACGGCGACCAGTCCTTCGTCCGCGACAGCGTGGAGGTATACCGCAAGCGCCGGGACGCCGCCGTCGAGGGCCTCAACGCCATCAACGGACTGTCCGTCGCGCCGGCGGAAGGGGCGTTTTACGCCTACGTGAACTGCAGCGGTGTGATCGGCAGGACTACCCAGTCGGGGTCCGTCATCGAGAACGACCAGGACTTCACCCTGTACCTGTTGGACACCGCCCGCGTGGCCGTCATCCAGGGCTCGGCCTACGGACTCGGCCCCTACTTCCGGATCTCCTTCGCCACTTCGCTGGAGACCATCAATGCGGGCGTGGACTCCATCCGCGACGCAGTCAACGCCCTCAACTAGCCTCCCCAAAACTGAAGGAACCCGACAATGATCCACGTCAAGACAAAGTTCGAGCGCCCCGACGCAGACGTCGTCAGCCGCCTCGCCGCCTTTTCCTCCGCCACAATCCACGAAGCCCAGGGCCGCCGCGGCGCGTTGAGCTCCAAGATCAAGCCGATCGACCGCTCCATGTCCTTCTGCGGCCCGGCCGTGACTGTAGCTTGCGCTCCGCAGGACAACCTCATGCTCCAAGTGGCCATCCACTACGCGCAGGCGGGCGACGTGGTCCTGGTTGGTGCGCAGGAAATGGCAGAGGCCGGCACGTTCGGTGACGTCCTGGGCAACGCCATGAAAGCCAAAGGCATCGCCGCGATGGTCACCGATTCCGGCGTCCGCGACACCCAGGACCTGATCGAACTCGGCCTGCCCGTCTTCTCAGGCAGCGTCAGCATCAAGGGCACGGTCAAGGAAACACTCGGGCCCATCAACCACCCCATCGTCTTCGGTGACGAGATCATTTACCCCGGCGACATCCTCCGCGGCGACGCTGACGGCGTGGTGGTGGTCCGCCGCGAAGAAGCCGAGGAAGTCATCGCCCTGTCCCAGGCGCGCGACGACCACGAGCGCGAACTCATCAAGCTGTACCACGACGGCGGCAACACCATCGAGCTCTGTGGCCTCACGGAGAAGCTCAAGGAAAAGGGCCTCCTGGTGGAGGACTAGGCACATCTGCCAGGGCCGGTCACTCACCGTTGAAAAGCGAGGTGGCCGGCCATTGGCGTGCCCTTCCGAGCACAATAAAAGGCGCCGTGCCCGGACTCTTAGGTCTACGGGGCATGGCGCCTTAGGTGTTGCAGCTTGCGTGATGTACGACGACGGGTGGCCGGGTTGTGTGGCTACGCCCGCCGGGTGAATGGCTGGCGGGAGCTGGTTGACGGCGGCGGTGGCCGGCGGCGGTTGCGGCTCAGTCCAGTCCGGAGTGTCCGGGCCGGGTGTCCACCAAGTGCCATTCGATGCTGTTTCCTGCGTGCGTGGGCATCAGGCTTCCTTCAAAGACGAACAGCGGCTCGCCGATCCCTCCGACCGGACGCCAAAAACCGTTCCGAGGGCAATGGAATCCGGTCCGTGCGCTGACTGTTCCGCGGGTTGGATTTGATACCCATCCGGCTGTGCTGATCTTTTTCACCGTTGTTTCCTTTGAGCGTGCCCGCGGAATCCGTGAGCTGGTTTCGAATTATGCGCTAATTCGATATTAGGAAATTGAAACGGTCTTGAATAAGACCAAAGCCGTCTGTCCGGATAAGGCTTTGTTATGGATGGGCCGGCAGTTGCACGGGGTCTGTCCCGTACTTGTTGATCAGTTGTTGATGCAGCATCTCTTTAACCACCAGCAACACGGCAGAGGCGGCTTCGGACAGGGGCTCGTGGTCCGGGGTGCAGAGGGCGATCTTGCTCTGCAGGCCGGGTTCCACGATCCGCAGCACCTTGAAGTCCTGGTCCGGGAAGAGCGCATCCGCAGCAGATTTGGGCAACACCGTGCCGCCGAGGTTGGCGCGGATGAGCCGGGTGAGGGAGGGGACGGATTCCACTTCGCCCACCAGTTTCAAGGGCAGATCCTGCTCTGCCAGGCCCTTCTCGATGAGTTGGCGCAGGGTGTGGTTCTTTTCCGGGAGGAACAGTCCCACGGTGCTGGCTTCGGCGAGGGTGACGGTGTCCTTGCCGTGGTTGATGTCCACATCAGGGTGGACCACCAGGTGAAGGTCTTCCACAATCATGGTGGTGAATTGAACCCCCCGGATCTTCCCTGGCTCGTAGATGAGTGCCATGTCCAAGCGGCCGTTCTTGATGGCCTCGCTCAATACGCCGCCAAAGATCTCCGTCAGATGGACCACGATGTCCGGGTAGCGCCGCCCCACTTCGCTGATGATCTGGGGCGTCAGGCTGGAGGCCATGCTGTACGGGGCGATCGCAATGGAGACGCGGCCTGAGGGTGCTGCCCCGGAGGAGGCGACGTCTTGCCTGGCCTGCTCCACAAGCCGCAGGATCGACTGCGCGTGGCGGTAGAGCGTGTGCCCGGCCGCGGTGGGTTCCACGCCTTGTTTGCTACGGATCAGCAGACGTTGCTTGAGGTCGTTCTCCAGTGCCGATACCTGCTGGCTCAAGGCCGGCTGGGCCACGTGGAGCGCGGCCGCCGCTTTGGTGATGCTGCCTGAGTCAACGATCTGCACGAAGTATGAGAGCTTGCGCGTATCCATCGTTCTGCCTTCCTGGAGGGCCACGTCCCCGGGTGGCATGCGTTAGGGAAATTCTATCCGGGTGCCTGTGGGACCCAAGCCACAGTACAGGGTGGTGCAGGTCATAACGGAGAGCTATCACGGGATAGCTATTAGGTCTTTGTGCAACGTGGTTGACCGATGCGAGACTTTTGGAAAGAACTTCAGCCGACGCTTTGGGATTCCATCAGCGTTTGGCATTTACCGGAAATTCAACTCATCCGCCTGAGGATTATTTGTGAATTCCCGGAATCCCAAGACAAGCCATGGAAAGAGAACCACGTGAACCCGACAATTGATCTTGTAGCGGATCTTGGAGAGGGATTTGGCGCCTACACCATTGGCGACGATTCCGACCTCCTGGACATCGTAACAAGCGCCAATATCGCATGCGGGTTCCATGCCGGTGACCCGGACATCATGGCTGCCACTGTTGCCGAATGCGTTCGCCGCGGAGTAGGCATCGGAGCTCATCCGAGCTTCCCGGACCTGCGTGGCTTCGGTCGGCGCGACATGGGCCTCACTGCCACCGAAGTTCAACACGATGTCTTGTACCAACTGGGTGCCCTGAACGGCTTCGCGTCTTTCCACGGCACCAAGGTCACGCACCTCGCTCCGCACGGCCGGCTCGGCAACCTCGTCGCTGTCCGCGCCGACTACGCCCAGGTTGTGGCTGACGCCGCGGCCCGTGTGGACAACGAGCTGATCGTGGTGGCCCAGGAAGGCGAACTGGCCGTTGCTGCACGCAATGCCGGTCTGGACGTTGCGATCGTTGGCATCGTGGACCGGGCCTACCAGGAGGACGGCACGTTGGTTCCCCGCAGCCAGCCCGGTGCTGTGCTGCATGATCCCGCAGAGATCGTGGACCGCACGCTTCGTATGGTGATTGACGGCAAGATCCGCTGTGCCAACGGCGTGGACATGGACATCGACGTCGACACCGTCCTCCTTCACGGAGACAACCACGGCGCTGTTGAGCTGGCGCGCCGGATCCGCTCCGAACTCGTCGCCGCCGATGTCAGCATCGCACCGCTGGCCGAGGTCATGGATGCCAAGAAGAAGGCGGCCTGACATGTCCGTTCTTGCAGCGGCCCCTACAGAGATCTACGAATCCGGTGACTCCGCACTCCGTGTTGTCGCGATCTCCGAAGCCGGCGAACACAACTGGCTGACCGTCCACGGGCTGGCCGATTGGCTGGAAAACTGCGGCGCCGAAGGGCTGCATGGCGCAGTTCCCACCTATGACTCCGTGCTTGTTGAGTTTGATCCCATCCTCGTTTCCGCCCGCCAGGTGCGGGCCTTCGTCAAGCTGGGCCTCCTGGAACTCGGACGTTCCGCCGGGTCCGCGACGGCCCCGCAGGAGTTCGACGTTCCCGTGGTTTACGGTGGGGAATTCGGCCCGGACCTGGAACGAGTTGCCCAGCACCAGGGAATCTCCGTGGACGAGGTCATCCGCCTCCACACCGAAAAGACCTACACCGTTCGCTGCCTGGGTGCGCCCGCAGGCTCGCCCATGATGGACGGCCCGGCATTCCCCAAGCCCGTGCCGCGGCTCAAGGACCCCCGGCTCAGCGTCCCCGCCGGAGCCGTGGCAGTTGCAGGGCGACAGGCAGTCATCGCTCCCGCGTCGGCTCCCGGAGGCTGGTGCGTTATTGGACAGACTCCATTGTCGGTCCTGAACATCCGCCGCGAACCGTTGGTGCCTTACAAACCTGGTGACATCCTGCGGTTCCGGCAGATCCGAGCCGAAGACTTCGGCCAGTACCACGGTGTGGAATTGGAGCCGCAGGCAATGGCTTCGGCGGACGTGGACCTTGAGAAATCAGGGGCTCAGCCATGAGCGGCGAAATCCTGATCCAACAGCCCGGCAACTCCGTGGTCACAGACCTCGGCAGGACCCGCGGCCCCCGCTTCGGCCTTCCCGTCAACGGCGCACTGGACCAGTACTCGGCCCGTGCCGCCAACATCCTGGCAGGCAACCTGGACAACCACCCCCTGGTGGAGATCACGGCACTGGACTTCCGGATGAAATCCACCACGGACATCCTGATCGCCGTCACCGGCGCTCCGCTCACGCTCACTGTTGGTGGCCGCCCGTCCAGCCAGTGGGAACCCGTCTCGGTCCGTGCAGGTGAAACAGTGTCCATCCGCGGAATCCACCGCGGCCTCCGCGCGTACCTGGCGATCCACGGCTCCATCGAGGCAGAAACACTGCTGGGCAGTGTAGCTCCGGACACCGTGGTGGGCTTCGGACTGCAACTCAAGGAAGGCACCCGCCTCCTGACCCGCAAGAGCGTTGGCCCCGTTCGTCAACCGTACTTTGATCTTCCGCTCTTCCGGCTGGGCCTTGACCGGCCCCGCATGGACTCAGACCTGTTGGTCGATGTGACCGACGGGCCGGACGTCGCCGAGTTCGGCGCATCCGGTGAACTGCTCTTTACCTCGGAATACGCCGTCAGCGGCCGCAGCAACCACATCGGGTTGCGGCTCGGCGGGGAACTTCCGGAAAGAACCTCAAGCGGCGAAGTCCTTTCCCGCGGAGTGCCAGTGGGCGCCGTCGAGGTTCCTTCAAGGGAAGAGCTGCTGGTACTACACCGGGGACGCGGCGTCACCGCCGGGTATCCCGTACTCGCAGTAGTCACCAGCACCGGACTGGATGTCCTGGCCCAAGCAAGGCCAGGGGACAAAGTCCGTTTTCGGAAAACCACAGTGGCAGAAGCAACTGCCGCCCACAGGCGCTCGCGGGCCCACCTTGAAACCCTCCGCGAATCCGTCAACACCGTCTTCGGACTCCTCGGCATCGGATGCCGTCCCCAGTGGCAGGACCTACCAGTTGCGGCATGCAGCTAATAACCCTGTCGTCAGACCAGTAGGCGTTGCTACGCTCATCTCAGTAAGGAAAAGTCATGACCGCAAGCACCAACGCTGCGCCAGTGCAGCATGAGCGGCTCACCAGCCGCCAAACCCGCAAGGTTGTCACCGCAGGTTGTGTTGGCATCTTCGTGGAACTGTACGACAACGGCATTTTCGCCTTCATGGCAGGAACGCTGGCGCTCGTCTTCCTGGCCCCGGGCAATCCGGACAACGCCCTGCTCTTCGTGTTCGCCGGCTACGCGGTCTCGTTCTTCGTTCGTCCGCTCGGCGCCGTGGTGTGTGGCTACCTCGGAGACCGGATCGGCAGGCAAAAGCTACTGGTCTTCGTCATCCTCCTGATCAGTGTTGCCACCGCCGGTATCGGCCTGCTTCCCCCTTATGCCGCTATCGGCATCGCGGCCCCGATCCTCCTGGTCCTCATGCGGCTCCTCCAGGGCTTCTCCGTGGGCGGCGAAGCTGCCGGCGCCATGACGTTCCTCGCCGAGCACGCCCCTGAAGGCAAGCGCGGCATCATCACCTCCTACGCCCAGATCGCCTCTTTCGCAGCACTGCTCACCGGTACTTTGGTGGCCTACTCCATGTCGCCGTGGCTCACCCAGGCAGCGATCGACGGCGGCGGCTTCGGCTCGTTCGCATGGCGCATCCCGTTCCTGGTGGCCATCCCTATGGGCATTATCGGCTGGTACATCCGCAAGGCCATCAGCGATACCCCCAACTTCGAGAAGCTGAAGGAAGAGGGCGGCCTCTCCAAGAACCCGCTCAAGGAAGCTTTCCAGTCCAAGGAACACCGCCGTGCCATGCTCCTGGCCCTCTTCATCCCGCTGATGAACGGCTCCGGCTACTACGTCCTGTTCTCCTACATGCCCACGTTCCTCAAGGGCAAGCAGCTGAACTTCACCATCGGCGAAGCCCTCCTGGTCACCGCGTGCAGCCTGGTGGTCATCTGCATCGCCATCCCGTTCATGGGAGCCCTGTCCGACCGCGTTGGCCGCAAGAAGGTCATTGCCGGTTCCGCGATCGCCATGGCAGTCCTCGGCATCCCGTCCTACGCCCTCATTGCCACCGGTCACATGGGCTTGGCCATCCTGGGCGCCTGCATCATGGCCATCGTCTTCGCCGGCCACACCGCAGTGATCCACATCCTGATCGTTGAACTGTTCCCCACCCGCGTTCGCTACTCCGCATACGGCCTCGGCTACAACATTTCCTCGGCCCTGTTCGGCGGCACCGCCCCGCTGCTCATGACCTGGCTGATCGGCAGCACCGGCAACATCTACATGCCGGCCTTCTATGCAGTCATCACGGCGCTCGGCACGCTCATCGCGGTCAGCACGGTCAAGGACCGCGCCCACGAGCCACTGCGCGACGCCTAGCCTCCATCAACCTCCGGCAAGTGCGCCGGTTTCACAACCCGGCGCACTCTGCCCACCGATTCCCCACCTTTTGGAGAACACCATGTCATTTTCTGACTACACCACCGCCCTCGTCACCGGAGCGTCAACCGGTATGGGTGCAGCCATTGCCGAGCGCCTCGCCAAGCGCGGACTGACCGTTCACGCCGTGGCCCGCAACGAGGAGCGCCTTGCCGAGTTGGCCGACCGCACCGGAGCCATCCCGCACGTCGTGGACCTGACCGACACAGCCGCGCTGGCCGCCGTCGTGAGCGACCTCAAGGTGGACGTCCTGGTGAACTGCGCCGGGGTTTCCCGGCCGGGCAACATCCTGGACTCGTCCGAAGAGGACATTGACGAACTGGTGGACGTGAATCTCCGCGGCCTCCTGCAGCTCACCCGACTGGTCCTGCCGGGCATGGTGGAGCGCGACCTCGGCCACGTCATCAACATCAGCTCGATCGCCGGCGTCTACAACTTCTACGGTCACACGGTCTATCACGCCACCAAGGCCGCAGTGCACCAGATCTCCCGCCAGCTCCGGAACGACACCGTCGGCAAGCGCATCCGTGTCACCGAAATCTGCCCGGGCCGCGTGGAGACCGAGATCTTCGGACGCAACATGGGCGGCACGCCGGAGGCCATGGAAGAGGCCTGGCAGACCTACTACGAGGGTTACGAGTCGCTGACCACGGACGACATCGTCAATGCCTTGGATTACGCCATCGAAACGCCGCGACACGTGAACGTGGGCATGCTCGAACTCATGCCGACGTTCCAGGTGCCCGGTGGCCTGACGTTCGACCGGCGCTGACGTTCCACCGGCGCTGACCCTTTCGGTTCAGACGCCCCACAAGTTCCGGTGACACACACTCCCGTCACCGGATATATAGGCTGGCGGCCGCGTTAATCGCGGCCGCCAGCACCCGTATAAGCGCTGTTTACTACTCGAAAGCCACAGCCGATGAGAAGGGCACTGTGCCTCGCTGACCGGAAAGACTGGGATGCCGAGGACTTCGATAACCTCGACGAACACTGGCAGGAGCCACGTAGGCAGCAGTTGGTCTGCCTGGCATGCGGGGGCAAGGCAATGTTCCGCTCAGCAGGGGTTGGCCGGAAGGCGACCTTCAGTGCACGGCATGCCGCCGACTGCTGCCTGAACTCCCGCACATGGACTGTGTTCCGGTACCTGCAGTAATAAAGCGCCCGACGGCGCGTGGTTCAGTCTTCGTCGAGCGTTTCCGTCAGGTGGTGCGTGGGGATGCGGTCGCGGTCATACGTGATCTCCGTGTAGCCGTGCGGTTGCGGGCGGCCATCGGGCCCAAGATTCACGAAGACGATTTCCTCGATGGTCAGGATTGCTTCGCGGGTGATCATATTGCGGACCTCAGCGCGCATGGTCAAAGACGTGCGGCCGAAGCGCTTCGCGGTCAGGCCCATCTCCACCAGGTCACCCTGGACCGCGGAACTGACAAAGTTGATCTCGGAGATGTACTTGGTAACGGCACGGCCATTGCCCAATTGGAGGATGGCGTAGATCGCGGCCTCTTCATCGATCCACTTCAGCAGGCTGCCACCAAAGAGTGTGCCGTTGGCGTTGAGGTCCTCGGGCCGCACCCATTTGCGGGTGCGGAAGGTGATGTCTGCTTTTTCCATAATCCGAGATTATCGAACTGGCGCAACCTTCGCTTGATGTTGCGTCTGAACCCTAAGCTCCGCTAGGCCATCGCCGTGTGGGAGGCGCTGTGGGAGTCGATCCGCTTCGAATAGCAATACGATCCGCTGGCACCGACGTAAGGGCCGAAGTTCGGCACGGCGGCAAAGCCTGCGCTCTCGTAGAAACTTCTGCCGTCCGATTGGGCTGATCCTGCCTCAGCTGCGATCACCGTGAACCCGTGGGAGTGAGCCTGCGCCTCGAGCGCGGCGAGAATGGAGCTTGCCACTCCGGAGCCCCTGGCATAAGGGACCACGTAGAGCCTCTTGATCTCCGCGGTGTTTTCATCCAGCATCCGCAATCCGCCGCATCCCAAGGGTTGGCCGGAGCACTTCTCGTAGGCCACCACAAAAACTGCCGTGTCCGCTTCCGTTGGCGGGGGTCCAGGTTCGTGGTCCGTGGTTCCGAACCTCGCATCAAGCTCTGCCTGTTGTGCGGCGCGGAGGTCTGCGCCCACGGGGTTCGCCCAAGTTACCTGCCGGATGTTGAGCCGTGGGTTGGTCTGCATCATTGCCTCTTTTCGCCGGGTTTCGGGGAGGTGTCTATGCCTACTAAGCCTAGGGAGCTGCGGTTACCGCGGTGTTTCCTGCGCGTAAGCGTCGGGAGAATTGCAGGGCTTTTCCACGTTGTGGGGCCTGCTTTGCGTTGTTGTGGGCGGGTTTGGGGCGCAAAGCGGGCCCTGCAAAGCCTCCTACACGCGGGCAGGTGGTGCGCCAAACACGGAGGCAGATGAAGGGACGGAACTGGCGATGCGAGGGCCTAAAGGGACTCGCCCGTGGGGTCTTCCGCTGTTTGGTCGTCCAGCGCCATGCCCCCACTCGGGATTTGATCCCAATGCAGAACCCGCCAACCGGACTCGGGGTCCCCTTCCAACGCAACAATGCCTGTATTGGGGAGTGCATGCGTTTCTGCGAACACGGCGTCGATGTCCGTTGCCCTCCGCCCCGCCCAGCAACGGATGGCAGCACCGTGGCTGACGATTGCAGCTGTTTCATGCCCCGCCGCCGCCACTTGCTGGACGGAGGCATCGAACCTCTCGAAGAATTCGTGCCCACTGAATGCTCCCGGCATGCGAAGATCCAAGTCGCCATCCGTCCAGGCGAAGACCGTGCCCATGTATCGACGATGCGATTCGTGGTCAGTTTTCTTCTCCAAGGCCCCGGCCTCGATCTCATGGACGCCGTCCAGGATTGTCGGTTCCAATCCTGTGGCCCGTGCCAAAGGTGCAACAGTCCGTTGGGTACGCAGCAAGGTTGAGGTGTAGAGGCTTTGAATCCCTTCAGTGGCCAAAGCCCTGGGCAGGGCGGACGCTTGGCGCTCCCCGAGCCCAGTTAGCCCCGGGCCCGGAAACGCGGTGTCCAACTGACCAGCGACGTTGCCTGGTGTTTGTCCATGCCTGATCAAAAGGAGCTTCATGGATGCTCCTCTCCTTACGTCGTGAATGATCCGGGGGCTGGGCAGGCCACGCTCGTACCCCAGATTTCCAGCGCTCCTGCCCGGTTTGTTCCAGCCAATCAGTCGTCGCAGTCCAGGGACAGCCCGACACGCCGTGTTTCGGGTCCTCGGACGGGATGCCAAGCAATGCAACTGGGAAGGAGCGCTCTTGCCCCAACCGACTCAACGTTCACGCCGCATTAAACGCCGACGGCGGACCGGGGCACCCAGCCCTGGTCCGCCGTCGTCGAGCGATCTGTACTACAAGACGTATTCCTTACTGCAGGTGGTCCACCAGTTTGTCCGCGATGCCCGTGTACTTGCCCGGGGTCAGGGCGAGCAGGCGGGCTTCGGCGTCTGCGGAGAGGCCCAGACCCTGGACGAATTCCTGCATACGGGCGCCGTCAACGCGCTGGCCGCGGGTGAGGTCCTTGAGGCGCTCGTAGGGGTTTTCCATGCCCTCGACGCCGGCAATTGCCTCGGCACGCATGACCATCTGGATGGCTTCACCAAGGACTTCCCAGTTGGTGTTGAGGTCGCCCGCGAGGACTTCCTCTGCGACGTCGAGGGCCTTCAAACCCTTGGCTACGTTGGAGATGGCGAGCAGCGAGTGGCCGAAGGCAACGCCGATGTTTCGCTGGGAGGAGGAGTCCGTGAGGTCGCGCTGCCAACGGGAGGTGACCAGCGTGGCGCCCAGGGTGTCCAGGAGGCCGTTGGAGATCTCCAGGTTGGCTTCGGCGTTCTCGAAGCGGATCGGGTTGACCTTGTGCGGCATGGTGGAGGAACCCGTGGCCCCCGCAACCGGAATCTGGCGGAAGTAGCCGATGGAGATGTAGCTCCAGATGTCCGTGCAGACGTTGTGCAGGATGCGGTTGAAGCGTGCAATATCCGCGTACAGCTCAGCCTGCCAGTCGTGGCTCTCGATCTGCGTGGTGAGCGGGTTCCACGTGAGACCCAGGCCTTCCACGAAGGTCTTGGCAACGGCTTCCCAGTCAGCACTCGGGACTGAAGCCACGTGGGCTGCGTACGTTCCGGTGGCGCCGTTGATCTTGCCGAGGTATTCAGTTTTGGCGATGCGCGCCAACTGACGGTTCAAGCGGTGGGCAATGACAGCCAATTCCTTACCCAGCGTGGTGGGCGTGGCGGGCTGGCCGTGCGTACGGGACAGCATGGGCACGGAGCGGTTTGCTTCGGCCATGGCTTCGATCTGCTTCACGAGGGCGGTGGCGTTGGGCAGCCACACATCTTCCACAGCGCCCTTGATACCCACAGCGTAGGAGAGGTTGTTGATGTCCTCGGACGTGCAACCGAAGTGGACCAGAGCCGTGAGGTTCTCAATGCCGATGGCAGGCAGTCGGCGTCCGATGTAGTACTCAACAGCTTTAACGTCGTGGACGGTGACGGCTTCGATTTCGGCGAGTTCATTAACGGACGCAGCATCGAACTCGGTAACGATGGCGCGCAGCCTGGCCACCTGTTCGTCGGACAGCGGGCCCGCACCCGGCAAAACTGACTGGCTGGTCAGGTGGATGAGCCACTCAACTTCCACGTGAACGCGATCGCGGTTAAGCGCCGCCTCGGACAGGTAGTCCACGAGGGGCGCGACGGCGGCACGGTAGCGGCCGTCAAGGGCGCCAAGGGCGAGGGGTTCGGAAGCGAGGGACACGCGGAGGGATTCAGCCATGAGGCCTATTCTTTCATGTTCCGTGCGGGGTCATGGAGTCGATGACAAGGCTATGTGGACGGACGATCGGGTTATCCACATAGCCGACGGCGCCACTTCCGTCGGGTTCGGCTGGCTCCGTAGTGTCGAGCCTATTCATCAGCAGAACAATCAATGGAGTACACAGACAATGAGCGTCGGCTTGATGCCTGCACCCAACCCGCCCACTTTTGATCCTCTGGAGTGTGCTTCCCGAAGCCACGAAGTCCAGAGGCTGGCATGGCGAATGCAATCGTGCGTGGACCACGTGGACACGGTTCTTTCGTCCCTTCGGAGAGTGCAAGTGGAAGATTGGCTTTCTCCCGCGGGGAGGGCTTACAGGACCACCGTTGCCCTGCAAGCATCAGCGCTGATGCGGGCACGCGAGTCGGTGGAGGCCGCCGTGGCCCTGGTCCTTCGTCACTCCCAAAGCGTCTCAGTCTCCAGCGAACGGGGTCCCTGATGGCAGATTCAGCTCCCGTTGGGGCCGGCGCAGCACCACAGCCATCCCAACCCGCCAGTGACGGAATCCTCAGTATCAGGGGAGGAGTGGGAGGAATGTCGTTTCAGCTTGAGGAACTCCTCAGGGGAGCGGGAACACTGGATGAATTGGTTCAGCAACTCGTGGCCATTGAAAACGAAGCCCGTCAGGTTCAAGACCGCCTGGAACCCTTTCTCTACGACTCCTACAAAACTGGCTGCGACGCCCTCAACGCTGTGGCCGAGAGCGCCAAAGAAGTGGGAAAAGTCAGGCAGGATTTGGTAGAGATCGCCGGGGCCGTGCGAGCCAGCCACCGGGACTATGTGGAAGCGGAGGCCAGGAATGCCAAGCCGCACGAGTTGGACCTCGATCAATATAAGCTCTCCGGCGCAGGCGGCATTTTCGCGCTGGGGCGGGACCTTACGGAGGAGAACTACAACCGCAGGTTCCCTGACGGCTTTGAAGTGGGAGACGTGGTGCACCACCTTCTTGATTCGCCACTACTGGCCGCCTACCAGCCGCGGCCGGTGAGCATCGAAAAGCTGGGTGAAAGCGCCGAGGATTTACAGCCGACCATGGCGGAAAGTCTCCGTCGTCTTGAGAGACTTCACGCCCTCAACGACGGTGAGATTGAGGTCATTGGCTTTGAAAGCAACGGCTCCGCTTCATGGATGGTGCTCATTCCCGGAACTCAGCCCGACTCAACCAGTACCAATCCATTCAACATCCAAGGAATTGGCGAGGCTGTGGGCTACGACTCCGAAGAAGTTGTGCCGGCCGTTGGCCAAGCACTTCGTGAGGCGGGCGCCGAAGCGGGTGACCAAGTGGTGGCTGTCGGACACAGCCAAGGTGGCATTCACGCCATGAATCTGAGCCGGAACAAAGCGTTTCTCAGTGAATTCAACCTCAAGTATGTGCTCACAGCGGGAGCCCCTGTTGGGGACATCGCTCCTGAGCCTGGCATCAGCTCGCTCCATCTGGAACACGTACAGGACTGGGTCCCGGGAACGGACGGCCGGATGAACCCGGATACAAAAGACAGGGTGACAGTCACGCTGACCGATGACGTCAAGTCTCCAGAAGGGGAAGACCCCGGTATCGGGCCAGGACACGGTCAGGAGAACTATGCCAGAGGAGCCGAGCTGGTGGTTGGGAGCCACGATCCCTCCCTGGCTGCATCCACAACGGTATTTGCGGGAATAGTAGGTGCTGGTGGCGCGGCCAAAGTAACCAGGTTCAAACTGAAGCGTGATCCCATGCCGGACCAAAGGGGATCGCTCCGGCTTCCAAACCTTCCGGAGTCCAGGTCGTCGGCCGGAGCAAGGTGACTGCTACCGCTTCTTGGCGCCCGGAAGGAGGCCCGCCACCATGGAAATGATGCTGATGATGATGGACGCCAGGATCGCTGTCCAGAAGAAGGAGTCAATAGTGAGGTGCACCGGTGTGAAGGTGCTCAGCCACGCCGTCAGGTACAGCATGGCTGCGTTGATCACTATGGTGAAGAGGCCAAGCGTCAGGATGGTCACCGGAAGGGACAACAGCCTCACCAGAGGACGGACGAAGGCATTGACCACTCCGAAGATCAGGCCGATGAACAGATACGCCAGAATAATGCCGGCGGTGTCTGCGCCCTGGGTGAGTCCGGCGTTGGCGGCGGCAGACTCGGTGGCGCTGGTTGAGATATCCATGCCTTGCAGGAGCCAGGTTGCAACCCACAGGGCAAGCCCGTTGATCAGGACGCGAATGATGAAGGAACCCATGGGCCCATGCTTTCATACACGCCTGTTAATGGGCTCGGTGTCAGCCATGGATGGGCAAGTAGGCTTGAAGTCATGACTACTACTGACAACGTACCGGAGGGCGTACTCCCTCGTCCGGTCGTGGACAGGCTCCCCAAATATGCGGCCGGTAAACCCCCCGCTGCGATTGAGGGCCTCACCAGCTACAAATTGTCGTCCAACGAAAACCCCCTGCCTCCTATTCCTGCAGTGTTGCAGGCAATTGCGGACCAGTCCGACATCAACCGCTACCCGGATCCACTGGCCACCAAGCTGCGTAACGCTTTGGCTGGCTTCCTGGATGTTCCGGCTGACGATGTTGTCACCGGTGCTGGCAGCCTGGGGGCGCTGAACCAGATCCTGGCCACCTTCGCCGGGCAGAATGACGACGGTAAGCAGGACGAGGTGATTTACGCCTGGCGCTCCTTCGAGGCGTACCCCATCTGCGTAGGCCTCGCAGGGGCAGCCAGTGTGCAAATCCCCCTGTTGCCGGACGGGCGCCACGACCTCGAAACCATGGCTGCTGCGGTGACCGTTCGTACCAAAGTGATCCTCTTGTGCACACCGAACAACCCCACCGGACCGATCCTCTCGGCCGAGGAAACGGAACGCTTCATCCAAGCGGTGCCGCCCAACGTGGTGGTGGTCATCGATGAGGCGTACCAGGAATTCGTGCGGGATACGGATGCTGTGGACGGCATCAAGCTCTACCGCAATTACCCCAATGTGGTGGTCCTGAGGACCTTCTCCAAAGCGCACGGCCTGGCTGGCCTGCGTGTTGGCTACAGTGTCTCCGGCCCTTTACTTACCCAGCACCTCCGGGTGACGGCCACTCCCTTCGCCGTTTCCCAAATTGCGGAGCGAGCTGCCATTACATCCATCGAGAATTTCGATCAGGTTGTGGAAAGGGTACAAAGCCTGGTGGATGAACGGGATCGCGTGACGGCCGGCCTGCGGGAACTCGGTTGGTTCGTTCCTGAGGCTCAGGGCAACTTCGTTTGGTTGAATCTTGGGGAGCATAGCGCGGAGTTTGCTGCCTTGGCGGCCGAGCAGGCCCTGTCTGTCCGTGCCTTCGGCAACGAGGGTGTACGCGTCAGCATTGGTGAGGTGGAAGCCAACACCCGTTTCCTGGATCTCTGTGCAGGTTATACAAAGGCTCCGCAAGGTTCCTAGCGGTTAACAAATGCGCCAACGCTACTTACTGCCGATAAAGTAAGGGACGAAAGCCAAAATATATGCCCATTCCGGAATGCATTCCGGAATGGGCATATATCCCAGCGACAGACATTGCCCGGCCCCCCGCCACGGCAAGCAAGGAGACGGAATGGGCTCGACACAACTGCCCCCCGGGACGGAAGAAACTCTCGCGGCAACAACCGCGGCAGCAGCCGCGCCAGGCGAACCAGTGGAAATGGTGCAGTTGCTCGGACCTGACGGGACGTTGGGTTCCGATCCTGTCTTCTCGGACTACGCCAAGCGGATTGATCCCGAGAAGCTCCGTGTCTTTTACACAGACATGGCGAGGATCCGGCGCTTTGACCAGGAAGCCACGGCACTCCAACGTCAAGGTGAGCTCGCTTTGTGGGTGCCGCTGACCGGGCAAGAGGCCGCGCAGATCGGTTCGGCGCACGCCAGCCAGCCGCAGGACTACATTTTTCCTACCTACCGCGAACATGGCGTCGCACTGGTCCGCAACGTTGACCTTGCCGAACTGCTCAAGCAGTTCCGAGGTGTCTCCAACGGTGGCTGGGACCCACGGGAGAACAACTTCCACCTTTACACCTTGGTGCTCGCAGCCCAGACTCTCCACGCTGTTGGCTATGCCATGGGTATCCAGAGGGACCAGAAACTCGCCGCCGCCGCGGACTCCACAGACCCCAAGGCCGCGGTTATTGCGTACTTCGGTGATGGCGCAAGCTCCGAAGGTGACGTCCATGAGTCCATGGTCTTCGCTGCGTCGTACAACGCTCCTGTGGTGTTCTTCTGCCAGAACAATCACTGGGCCATTTCGGTGCCCACCGAGGTCCAGACCAAGGTTCCGCTGGCCAACCGCGCCAAGGGCTACGGCTTCCCGGGTATCCGGGTGGACGGCAACGATGCAATCGCTGTCCATGCCGTGACAGAGTGGGCACTCGAACACGCCCGCGAGGGCCGGGGCCCTGTGCTCATTGAGGCCTACACCTACCGGGTAGGTGCACACACCACTGCCGATGACCCCACGAAGTACCGGGAATCGGCGGAAGAAGCTGCCTGGCGCGAGAAGGATCCGCTGGACCGCTTGGAGAAGTACCTGCGCACCGAAGGCCTGGCGGACGAAGCGTTCTTCGACCAGGTAAAGGCCGACGGCGATGAACTCGCCAAGTACGTGCGCAGCACAACACATGGCCTCGAGGTCCCGGACATCCGCGATGCATTCGCCAGCGTGTACGCCGAACAACACCCGCTGATTGCGGAAGAACTTGCGTGGTTCGAGGAATACTCGGCCGGCTTTGAGAGCGACCAGGAGGCAGCTAACTGATGGCAACAATGACCATTGCGAAGGCCATCAATGAAGGTCTCCGGGCATCGCTGACGAACAACCCCAAGTCCTTGCTGATGGGCGAGGACATCGGTCACCTGGGCGGTGTCTACCGTGTCACCGATGGCTTGATCAAAGAGTTCGGCGACGAACGCGTGGTGGACACCCCGTTGGCTGAATCGGGCATCGTCGGCACCGCCATTGGCTTGGCGCTGCGCGGCTACTCGCCAGTGTGCGAGATCCAATTCGACGGCTTCGTTTACCCGGCCTTCAACCAGATCACCACCCAACTGGCCAAGATCCACTCCCGCAGCCTGGGCAAGTTGACCGTTCCAGTGGTCATCCGCATTCCGTACGGCGGCGGCATCGGCTCGATCGAGCATCACTCCGAGTCACCGGAAGCGCTGTTCGCCCACACTGCGGGTCTGCGCATCATTTCGCCGTCCAACGCCCATGACGCCTACTGGATGATCCAGAAAGCCATCGAGTGCCAGGACCCTGTCATCTTCTTCGAACCCAAGCGCCGTTACTGGCTCAAGGGGGAGGTGGACGTAGAGAACGCCGGTCTTTCCGAGGATCCCTTCAAAGCGCACGTAGTCCGCGAAGGCACGGATGCAACCATCGTGGCCTATGGCCCGCTGGTGCCGGTGGCACTGGCGGCCGCAAACGCTGCCACGGAGGACGGACGGAGCATTGAAGTCATCGATCTCCGTTCCATCTCACCATTGGACTTCGACACCGTGGAAGCATCGGTCAAGAAGACAGGCCGCTTGATCGTGGCCCACGAGGCCCCTACTTTCGGTGGCATCGGCGGCGAGATCGCTGCCCGCATCAGCGAACGGGCCTTCCTGCATTTGGAGGCTCCTGTCATTCGAGTTGGCGGCTTCCACATGCCCTACCCCGTGGCCAAGGTGGAAGAGGACTACTTGCCGGACATCGACAAGATCCTTGAGGCGCTCGACCGTTCCTTGTCCTACTAGAACTGCCGGTTCCACCAGGACCGCTTGTTCGCCGCCGTCCTACTAACCGCCCCTGATCCAGCCCGGCTTCGCTGCCGGGTAACCGGAAATCGAGGACCACTGTGACTGTAAAGAAATTCAACTTGCCGGACGTTGGCGAAGGCCTGACCGAGGCCGAGGTAGTGGCTTGGAAAGTCAAGCCGGGAGATGTCGTTGCCATCAACGATGTCCTGTGCGAGATCGAGACCGCCAAGTCCCTCGTTGAGCTCCCTTCGCCTTTCGCAGGCACTGTCACTGAGCTGCTGGTCGAGGAAGGCATTACGGTGGAGGTCGGCACGGCGATCATCGCTGTTTCGGAAGGACAGGATGGGGTTGCGGCGCCGGTTGCCCCGGAGGCACCCGCCGTCGAGATGCCTCTCTACGGAAAGCTGCCGGCCGACGACGATGGCGACGACAACCGTCCGGCCGGCGGACCGTTGGTCGGTTCCGGACCCAAAGCCGACGCCGTCAAGCGCCGTGCACGGAAACGTCCGGCCGGGTCGGTGGTTGAGGCAGTTACGATCGCCGAGAATGCTGAAGGTACGGTCCAGGACCACCAAGCAGTACTGGAAGCCAAGGCAGCCGAAACTCGTGCCGCACACCGCACGACGGCGGCCCCGGCCGGCGTCGCGACCGTCACCCAGGCGCCCCTCACCCGAGCTCCTGCCGCTCAACCGCAACCCATCACGGCCGATGCACCACAGGCCGCTGCCTCCCGCGGGGCCGCTATCAGCGGAACCATCAGTGGCTTGGTCAACAAGGTCCTGGCAAAGCCTCCTGTGCGCAAATTCGCCCGCGATCTGGGAATCGACCTCGCTGACGTGGTGGCTACCGGCCAACGCGGTGAAGTGACCCGCGAGGACCTGGTGAGCTACCAGGCTCAGCGGGATGCCGAGCATGACCAGGCGGACAGCTTCTGGGGTGCGTCCAAGAAGCCGCAGGATCAGCGCGTGGAGCGGCTGCCGGTCAAGGGAGTGCGCAAGGCCACCGCCAAGGCCATGGTGGATTCAGCTTTCTCGGCTCCCCACGTCAGCATTTTCGTGGATGTGGATGCCAGCAGGACCATGGAGTTCGTCAAGCGGCTGAAGGTCTCACGCGACTTCGAAGGCATTAAGGTTTCGCCGCTGCTCATCCTTGCCAAAGCAGTGATTTGGGCTGCGGCACGCAACCCCAGCGTCAACGCGAGCTGGGTGGAAAACGCGGACGGCAAGGGTGGCGCGGAGATCCAGGTGAAGCACTACATGAACTTGGGCATTGCCGCCGCAACTCCGCGCGGTTTGATGGTGCCCAACATCAAAGATGCCCAGGATTTGTCCCTCAAGGAATTGGCTTTGGCCCTCAATGAGCTGGCAACCAAGGCCAGGGCAGGGAAGACGCAGCCGGCTGAGATGCAGGGTGGAAGCCTGACTGTCACCAACATCGGCGCTCTCGGTATTGATACGGGAACGCCCATTATCAACCCGGGCGAAGTAGCCATCATTGCGTTCGGAACCATCAAGCAGAAGCCTTGGGTCTTGGACGGCGAGGTCATCCCGCGCTGGATCACCACCCTTGGCGGTTCCTTCGACCACCGCGTCGTGGACGGTGATCTGTCCGCGCGCTTCATGGCGGACGTGGCCTCCATTCTCGAAGAACCGGCGCTCCTGCTTGACTGACGAGAAAGCCCTGTCCGGCTCAGACAGCGGGCCAACCGGCAGCGGGACGTCAACGATCGGCGGGACGGCTGCAGGGGAGACAGGCCACCTGCCCCCTCAGCTGCTGACAGGGCCGTGGCGCAAACTTGCCCGCGTGCTGACGGAAGTGTTCCAGCCACCCGTTGTTGTGCTGGTCCTTCTGCTGATCAGCCCTGCGACGGAACCCGGGTTCCCGGGAACCCTGTGGTTCGGGCTGCTCGCGGCGATGTTCGTCTGCGTACTCCCGCTGGCGTATGTCCTGGTGATGGTGAAGCTGGGCAGGATCACTGACCACCATGTCAGTGACCGCCGTCAGCGCCCTGCGCTGCTTTTAATGACGCTGGCGTCAGTGCTGGTTGGTTTGCTGGTGCTGCACTCGCTCAGTGGTCCTGTGGGTGTCACGGTGATGATCATCGCCCTCATAGGCGGGATCGGGGTACTGGCGGTTGTCAGCGCCTTCTGGAAAATGAGTGGGCATGCCTCGGCGCTTTCGGCTGCAGTGGTGATTGCCATTCTCATGTTCGGGCCGGCATGGCTCCCGCTGCTGCTTCTTGTGCCGGCTGTTGGCTGGTCCAGGCTGGTTCTGCGGGCCCACACCCTTGCCCAGGTCATTGCAGGCTCGTTGTTCGGAGGCGTTGTGATTGCCGGACTGTGGTGGCTGTTGCGGGAGTGGATGCTCTAACTGCCCTCCGATCAGGCCTGGAGGGCCACGGCTCAGCCGCCTCGGCAGCGGGGCTGAACGGGGACCCTACGCGGTTTGCTCGTGCCGGGGCTGGGTTATGCCTGCATAGCCCGGTGGACTTCGTTGGCCTGGTCCACGTACCTGCCAGGCGCTAGAACGCCGGGTAATTGACCAGCAGCGCCTGAAGCTCCGTCGTCGACATGTGGTTTGCCATCTCAACGCTGATGCCCATGGCGACGGCGGCCACGGTAAGCATTGCCACGCACGCAACGGACAGGAAGCGCCAGTCCTTACGGAAGACGCTGCCGATTGTTTCGGGCATCTCAAGGCTGGGGGAGATCATGTTCGGGGCGCTGTCCCAGGAGCCGTCGTCGAGCATGGCGATGATGCGATCGTTGCTCCGGTCATAGCGCATGGTGCTGATGTGATTGCCGTGGCGGGCAAGCAAAATGTCGTGACCCACGCGCTGGCGCGGCTGCAAAGTAAGCAAGAAAATGATCCCCTGAAGTCAGTTAGTGGAGGTGGCACGCGCCATTGGGGGCATCTCGATTTTATAACGATGACTTCGGGGATCCTGCCCAAAAGACGCCACATGCCGGGTGAGACTCCCCACCCGGCGGCGTGATTCAGCTCGCTTTACGGCTGGTCGGTCTTGGCAATGTAGACGTCGCAAGGCGCAGTATGGGCAACTGTGTTGGCCACACTGCCCAGCACGCGGCCCAAGCCCTGCATGCGCCGGTTGCCCACCACAATGAGGCGGGCGTCCTGGACTTCAGCTTCCTTGACCAGAGCTTCACCCGGCTTGCCGCGGGCGGCCGAGTAGGTCACCTCAAGGCGGTCGTCCGTGAGCTTCTCTGCCACGGCGCGGGCCACCGCTTCAGCTTCAGCGGCATCGGAGACGATCCACTTGTCGGTGCCGATCTCTACAACCTCTGTCCGGTTGCTGTCGAAGGCGCTCACCACGCGGAGGTTGGCGCCAAGTCCGATCGCCAACTGCTGGGCGGCCTTCGCTGCCCTCATCGCCGTCTCGCTGCCGTCTACTCCGACGATCACAACTCCGGTCATTGTGGTGCTCCTTCATTGGTGGCTTCGATGGCTTCCGCCAGAACAGGGGCCAATCGGCGGACGCCTTCGGCTATCGTATCCGGCGGCACGGCGCTGAATGCGAGGCGGAGCTTGTTGGAAGGTCCGTCGGCCGGCGAGAAGGCTGCGCCGGGGATGAAGACCACCCCTGCGTCGATCGCCTTCCCGAGCAGTGGATACGTGTCCACGCCCTCGGGAAGGGTGACCCATACGAAGAAGCCGCCATCCGGGCGTGTCCAAGTGAGTCCGGCAGGCATGAATTTGTCCAGCGCGGAAAGCAGTGCTTGGCAGCGTTCCGCATACAGGGCCCGGTAGGTGTCGATCTGACCTTGCCAGTCATAGTCACGGAGATATGCAGAGACGAGCATTTGATTCAGCGGCGGCGGGCAGAGGGTCACAGCCTCAGAGGCCAGGTAGAAGCGACGCTGCAAATGTGCGGGAACCAGGGCCCAGCCGATCCGGAGTCCGGGAGCGAAGATCTTGGAAAACGATCCCAAGTAAATGACATCATCCGGGTTGGCGGCCCGCATGGGCGTGATCGGGTGGCCGTCGAAGCGGAGTAGTCCGTAGGGGTTGTCCTCGAGGACAATGATATTCGCAGTGCGGCATATATCGACGATGCGCTGCCTGCGTTCTTCGGCAAGGGTGATGCCGGACGGGTTGTTGAAGTTGGGGATGGTGTAGAGGAACTTGATGTTCTTGCCCTCGGACTGGAGTGCCGCAATCCTGGACTCGAGCAGCTCCGGTACCAGGCCGTCGTCGTCCATGTCAATCGGTTCCACTTGGACCTGGTAGGCCTCGAACGTGTTCAGGGCGCCCACGTAGGTGGGGTTCTCCACCAGGACAACGTCACCTGGGTTGCAGAAGACCTTGGTGGCAACATCCTGAGCCGACTGTGATCCCGCGGTAATAACAACATTTTCGGGGAGGGCATCATGGATTCCTTCGGCGGCCATGATCGCGCAGATCTGGGTCCGGAGTTCCTCCGTGCCCTGCCCGCCGCCGTATTGCAGGGCGGTCATGCCCTCCTCTGCGATGATGCGGGCGGCGGTCTGTCCGAGTTTTTCCAGTGGCAGTGACTGCAGGTAGGGGTTGCCGCCGGCGAGGGAGACAAGGCCTGGCTGCATGGAGATGTCGAAGACATCCCGGACAGCGGACTGTTTGATGTTGGCGGCCCGCGCGGAGAGCAGTTCCTCGTGCGGGTGAGCGGCCGTGGCGGCCCGCTCAATGGCGTCGATGGCTTCAGCGGGCAGCGTTGCGCCGGCATCCAATGTTTCGTGGGTCACAGTGACAGGATACTCCTCGATGTTGCTAAAGAGGCAACAGTTGTTTTCGAATCGGTTCATTTCCGGGTCTATCCTTTACGCCGGGATCGGGAAGGGCTGGAATGTAGCTATGACAGCGCACCGGGGATCCGTGACCAAGGCCGAACACTTCCATCAACTCCACGACGCCGGGCCCACCCCCTTGGTTCTGGTGAACGTGTGGGACGCAGCCTCCGCCCGGGTTGTGGAGGAGGCAGGTGCCACGGCCATCGCCACCTCAAGCTCGGCCGTTTCCTGGAGCTTGGGATTCAGGGATGGCGACCACGTGCCATGGGGCTTGGCGATGGCTGCACTGGGTCGCATCGCAGGGGCCACCCGGCTGCCGGTGACGGCTGACATCGAGACCGGTTACGGGCGCACTGACGAGGAACTGCGTGCGACGGTCCATGCGGTCCTGGACGAGGGAGCTGTGGGAATCAACATTGAGGACTCCGGAACGGAGCCGCTCACGGAGCTGAGGGAACAGTCGCGACGAATCGCCTTGATCCGCGCCGCTGCCGATGAGCGCGGCATACCGCTGTTCATCAACGCCCGCACTGACACCTACTTGTCCGGTCAGTTTCCGGAGACCTCGTTTGATGAGACCTTGCGGCGCGCCGAGGCTTACCTCACGGCAGGCGCGGACGGAGTCTTTGTGCCCGGCGTTGTGGACCTGCATGTCCTGCACGAGCTGTCCAAGAGGATTCCCGCCCCGCTCAACGCCTTGGCGGGGGTCGGCGCGCCCTCGCCCCTGGAACTGCACGACGCCGGTGTGCGACGCGTCAGCATCGGCGGCAATACGGCCAAAGCAGCCTATGCAAAGGTGGCCCGCGTGGCGAAGGAAATCCTCGGTGACGGCAATTGGGCCGGGCTCGCAGGCACTCGCAGCCACGATGAGATGGATTCGTTGTTCGCGCCGGGACCTAAATACAGCCTGTGACCTGGCGCTGTCCGCGAGCGGGTTGACGCACGACGGCGGCGCCCGGCTTTAATGTCGGACCTCGCCCATAGCGTGGGTCACGGAAGACGAGGGGAGAATCCATGGCACGGCGCAGTGTGCAGTTCTGGCGGATCGAGCAGTTGAATGGTGACGGGCTCAACCGCCCATTTCCAGCGCGCCGTGTGGCCGAGGTGCTGAAGAAGGCCCAGGACGCCGGGACGGACAGGCACTTCACCAGTGCTGACGGTACGGTATTGCTCGCTCAGGCCGTGGCGTCATCGCCGCATCCCGTGCTGCTTTTGGACCGGGTGCGGGATACCAACCTGCCAAGCGTCGGAGACGCCCTTGGCCGGCGCAAGCCCCTTCCGTTGGCGCCCGGTGACCACCTGTTGGAGACAAGCTACTTTGCCTTTCTGAAGCGCAATGTCATCGCGGTGCTGACCAGTGGCAACGGACCCCGGGCGTCCAGGATGGGCGAGTACCTTGAGGGAATGTTGGGGCTCGAGCCAGTCTTGGTGCCGGTTGTCCGCGAGGATGTCGAGGAAATCCTGACACGCCTGGAGGTGAGCCGGTTCGAGTTCGCCCTTCCTGCCGAACGACTGTCCGGGAAGCTCATGGAGGGCGAATGGGCTGACGTCCTGGACAGCGCCTCACGCCTCATGAGTGAGGGTACGTTCCGGATCTCCTTGAGCGTGGGCAGATCCGGCAAAGCCGAGGACAAACAGCGGATTCGGGACCGTATTCAACAGTTGATCGATCTTTTCCGCAGAGCCGGATCCGTGGAACATTTCGACTACGTGGTGGCTGAAGGTAAGGACTCCCTGACGGGCGACCGTGAAGTGGTGGACCTTCTCAAGGAGCGGTTCATCTCGCACATTGACGTGGACCCGGACGTCTTCAACGACCCCCAAAAATCCACTGCTGAAGCAGTGTCCATCCTCAACAAGCAGGCCCGGGACAACGAGGCCTTTTTCGCCAGGACCCTGCCGGACGTCAAGGGCTCGGCGGATTCGGCCCTGGTTCCGGACATGGTTGCCGGGGGAATGGCCGCTGTTCGGGCGGCTCTCGCGGCCCCGGAGGGACCTGAAGCGGCCGATCAGGTGAGAAAGGCAGGCAAAGCAGCCGATAAAGCCAATCAATCAGCCGGGGAGAACCAAGGCGGTGCAGGTCATGAGCTTGTACGAGGTTGACATCCAGCGGACCGGCCGCCGCAGGACCCTGTGGCGATGGTTTCTGTTGCATCCCAGCGCCGACTTCGGGTGGGCTGCGCTTGCCGTGCTGATCTGGCTGGGAGTCGCGCTGCTGGCACGTCAACCGCTGATGCTGGAGGCCGTGGATCCGGGGGCTCGGCGAACCTTGTTCCAGACGCTGGCCACCCTTGCCGGGGCCACCGCAGGGCTGACCCTCACCAGTGTGTCCATGCTGATCAATGTGCTGGGTAAGAAAGCCGCACCCGGTCAGCGGGAACTTCCTTTGGAGAAGCTGTCCGCGGCACACAGGCGCCAGATCGGCGAGGTGTTCCTGTTTGCCATCCCGGGGCTGGGCTTGTTGGTGGTCGCTGCCTTGGTGACGGTGGTTCTGGAAGGAGACTCCGGCTCGGGCCTGTGGATCCCTCAAGTGTTGGTCTTCGTGCTGGCCTTCGCTTCCGTTTTGGCCTTGTTGCGGGTGGCGTGGGCTCTCCGAAGGGTGTTGGCGATCGCCACGGCGTGAGGCTCCAAGCCCCGCCAGTCTGCTATTCCGTTGCCAGCTCGCTGTTCCGTTGCCGGGCGACCACGGAACAGCGGCTTTACGACGGGTTTGCGGGGCCACCGCCCGCCATCAACGCAAGCTCAGAGCCTCGGTCAATGTCTGGCCGTTTACGTAGATCTCGGCACGCGACGCGCCACTGGCCTGCACGATGGTCTGCGTCAGTTGCGCCTGGATCCGCGGGATGTCGCACACGCCCCCGGGCCGCAGTGATCCGCTGAGGTTCACCACCACTGTTGCCCCGCTCATGTAGCCGGAGAGATAGCGCAGCGACGAATCGGCCAGTGCGTCATAGAGGGCTGCATCGCTGTCCACCGGCATCCCGGCGCCCAGCAGCCGGCCGAGCGCCACGGACAACGGATCGCCGGGGACGGCAACTCCCCTGACCGGTACCAGGCTGTCGTTGCAGCCGAAGCGCACGCCGCGCGCGCCGCCGTCGTCGATTGCCACGTAGTAGACCGCTGGTCCGGTGTTCGCCACATCCACGGGGATGAGGGTGGGGGTGGCTGTTGGTTCAGGGGCGCTGGTGCCCGGGCGGGGTGAAGGCTCGACGGCGGTGGCCGGCTGGGTCGGTGACGCCTGAGACGGAGCGTTCGAAGGCGCGTTACTTGGTGCTGAGGGCGAGGGCGAGGGCGAGGGCGAGGGCGGCGCGGCGGGCACGGCAACGGAGGGAAGGCCAATGTTTGAAGCGGGAGGAGTCGAAGGAGCAGGGGTCGCGGTAGTCGTGGGCGCGGCGCTGGGTGATGGTGCCCCGGTGTCCACGGAAACCGTCGGCAGGGGAGTCGCGCTGTCCGGACCTGCTGTTCCGGAAGGGGCGGTTGTGCAGCCTGCCACCCACAGACCGAAGACGAGGCAGGCAGCGGCGATCGTCGTCGTACTTTTTGGTCCCGGTCCGGCATGCATGACAGCCCCGCGCTCCTGTCCGTCCACCTGTACTTCCAACGGTAGGACGGGACGGCCGAACACAACATGCCGTTACGGTGACGGTTCGGACAAGAGTTGATCACGCCCGGCCACGCCACCAATAGAGCCGCGCCTGCCAAGAAAGACATCGGGCACGCGAATGCCCCCGCCCCGCGGAACGCGGAACGGGGGCATCAAAAGCGGGAAAGCTTAGGCTGCGGCTTCTTCGTCATCCTGAACGGCAGTCAGCGGCTCGAAGATGCCCTTGATCTGCTCAACAACCTCGGCGTCGTCTTTCGGGTGCAGTTCAGCGAAGCGGATCATGGAACCCGGGACGGCCAGCTTGACGTCTTCGAGGACCTTGGCGCCGGCAATACCGGCGGCCTTACGGGCCTCATCCTGGGCCCACACGCCACCGAACTGGCCAAAAGCGGTTCCGACGACGGCGGTCGGCTTGCCGGAGAGGGCGCCGGCGCCGAACGGGCGGGACAGCCAGTCAATGGCGTTCTTCAAGGATGCGGGCATGGTGCCGTTGTGCTCGGGGGTGACGAGCAGGATGGTGTCGGCGTCGGCTGCTGCAGCGCGGAGGGCGGCGGCTTCGGCGGGGACCTGGCCTTCGACGTCGATGTCTTCGTTGTAGAAGGGGATGGTGCCCAGCGAGCCGTGGATCTGCACGTCAACGTTCTCCGGTGCGTTCAGCTGGATGGCTTCGGCGAGCTTCCTGTTGTGGGAATCGGCGCGCAGGCTGCCGACGAGGGTAAGAACTGTGCTCTTGGACATGCTGTCTCCTTGTGTCTGGCCGGGTGCCTTGCGGATCCGGCCTGCGTTGTGTGGGCTTTGTGGCCTTCATCGATACTAAACGGACTATGGTCCGCTTTCTATTCCCGGGGTCTAGAATATTTCTGTGAGCTCGATCCCCCTTCGACCGGACGTGCCCCTGGGTGCGCCCCATGAGCGCAGCGACGCAGCGAGAAATCGTGAGCGCCTCCTCAACGCTGCCCGGGATCTGGTGGCCGAGTTCGGTGCGGAAGCACTGACCATGGATGCGCTCGCCTGCAAGGCCAAGGTTGGCAAGGGGACGGTGTTCCGGCGGTTCGGGAGCCGAGCCGGGCTGATGATGACGCTGCTGAGCGACTCGGAGTCCGAATTCCAGGCCGGTTTCATGTTCGGGCGCCCGCCCCTTGGTCCGGGCGCCGCACCAAGGGATCGCTTGGTGGCCTTCGGTGAGGGGCGCATCTACTTCGTCCTGGAAAATGGCGAACTGTTGAAAGCTGCCGGGGCCGCTACGCGCAACAGGTTCGATGTTCCCGCAACCAAACTGTCGCATCGACATATGGAGGTCCTGCTGCGGGAGGCGGGAATCGCGGATCCTTGGGTGATGGCGATGTCCCTGACGTACGCACTGGACCCTGAGCGAATAGTTGACGACGTGCGTGTCCGCGGTATTTCTCCTACCCGGCTCGCGGATTCCTGGCGCGAGCTGATCACGCGGCTTGTGGATCCGGCTTAGCCCGCGTCCCGCCCGCCGACCCGGCCTGTGGTTGCCCACCCGCGCGCTGCGCTGTGAGCGCGTTAGTACCGCCGTCGTCGTAAACATGACGCAACCTGCACATAACAATCTGGCTGCAGGAGCGAAACTGGACGCCGTGAAGCAAAACGTGAAGCAGTTATTGTGGTAGTTTCCTCTTGAATGTGACGCATGCCATACAGGGCTGGTGATCACTGAAGGGGTGCCGGGGGAGCCAACAACCCGCTGCGCCAATTCGTAGCTGACGCCGGCCACAGCCGGGAACCGCGGAAGGACGAGCTTTGAGTTTTGCCACGATCCGGGGCAGCCGCCCGACATGCTGAAATATCTGATGAAGCGGTCAGGCATTTACCTGATCATGATCTTCCTGACCACCAGCGCAGGCTACTTCCTGGCAGTCTCGTCGCTGAAACCCGCAGTTCTCGAGCAGGAAAAAATCCCACGGCCCACCCCCGAACAGGTAGCCGCGTCTTTCCGAGGACTGGGCCTTGACCCGGAGTTGAACCCCTGGGAACGTTACGTTCAATGGCTCGGCGGCATCGTCACCCGCTGGGACTGGGGCCGCAGCCCGAACGGCGCCTTCGTCAACGCCGAATTCGCTGACCGTGTGATGGTTTCCACCCGGCTGTTCATCGCCTCGATCATCCTCACCCTGGTCATCGGCGTGGCCCTCGGCGTCTACTCCGCAGCCCGCCAGTACAAAGTCCAGGACCGCGTCATCACGTCCTACAGCTACCTGGTCCACATCCTGCCCGCCCCCATCGCCTACTTCCTGGTGCAGCTCGGGGCCATCGGCATCAACGAGGCCGTCGGGCAGCGAATCTTCTTCGTGACGGGAATTTCGACGCCGGGAATTGAGCCAGGCTGGCCGGCTTTCGTCGACCTTGTGGCCCACTACGCCGTGCCCACCTTCGCGATGACCATCTTCGGTTGGGCCGGTTACCAGATCGCCCAGCGGCAGTACCTCCTGGACAACGTGAATGCTGACTTCGTCCGCACCGCCCGGGCCAAGGGGCTTACCCGGAACCAGGCCATCAGGAAGCACGCCCTGCGGGTGTCCTTCATCCCGGTGGCCCAGAGCATTGCGTTCACCATCCCGGCGATCTTCACGGGCGGGTTCTTCGCCGAGGCGATCTTCGCCTGGCCGGGCATTGGTCTCTGGAGCATCCAGGCCATCAGCCTGCAGGACGTCAACGTCGCCACTGCCACGCTGGCTTATGGTTCAGTGATCTTCGCGATCGGCGCCATCCTTGCCGACTTCGCCACCACGCTGGTCGATCCACGAGTGAGGGTCCAGTAATGACCAACATCATTGATCCCATTGCGGAAATCGACGAAGCCCGGGTGGGCGACCAGGACGTCGTCATCGGCAAATCCCGCATCATCTTCCGTCGCTTCATGCGTAACCGGACCGCCGTCGCCGGCCTGTTTATTTTCCTCGCCTTGTTCCTCTTTTCGATCTTTGGCGGGTTCCTGACGTCGTGGGACAAAGACACCCTTGATCCGTTGAACATCGGCATGCCACCCTCGCCGGACCACCTGCTGGGGACCACGCAGGCCGGCATCGACCTCATGGCGCTCATTGTGGACGGCACCCGGACCTCCATTCTCATCGGCCTCATTGTGGGCGGCGTTTCGGTGCTGATCTCCGCGGTGTATGGCTGCACCATGGCATTCTTCGGGGGCAAGGTGGACGCCACCATGCTGTTCATCCTTGAAGCGCTCATCATGATGCCCGCCATTCTGGTGGTGGCCGTGGCAACCAGCGGCAGCGGTGGTCTGAAGGACCTCCCCAGCTGGCTCCTGCTTGTAGTGGTCCTGCTGTTCTTCAGCTGGATGGGAACTGCCCGTCTGGTGCGCTCGCTGTCCATGTCCCTCATGCAGCGCGATTACGTCAAAGCCGCCAAGTACATGGGCGTTCCTTCCCGTCGCATCGTGTGGCGCCACTTGGTGCCGAATATCGGCTCGCTGCTGGTGCTCGACTTCACGCGTGGCATCACCGGCGCAATCCTCGCCGAGGTCGCGTTCTCCTTCATTGGGATCGGCATCAAGCTTCCTGACGTCAGCCTTGGTGTGCTGATCGGCCAGGCCACCGGCCAGGTGTCGTCCTTCCCTTGGATGTTCTGGGTGCCGCTGACTGTCATGTTCCTGCTGACGGGGTCACTGGCCATGATGAATGACGGCCTCCGTGACGCCTTCGACCCCAGCTCCAGCTCCATCGGACGGGCCAAGACCAAGACCGCAAAGGCTGCCAAATGAGCACCAACACTTCCCAGACACCCGCAGAGCGTCTCCGCGACGCCGGGCTCTACGCCCCCGGCGACGCCGTCCTGAGCGTCCGCGACCTCAACGTCCGCTTCAATTCCGAGAACGGCGTGGTCCATGCCGTACGCGGAGTGGATTTCGACCTCATGCCCGGCAAAACCCTGGGCATCGTGGGCGAATCCGGTTCCGGTAAGTCCGTCACGTCCATGGCCGTCATGGGGCTCCTGCCCGAAACCGCGGACATCACCGGTTCCGTGCGCTTCAAGGGCAAGGAACTCCTGGGCCTCAGCGACAAAGCCATGTGCAAGCACCGCGGCAGCGACATCGCCATGGTGTTCCAAGATCCGCTCTCCTCGCTGACCCCCGTCTACACGGTGGGCCACCAGATCATCGAGGCGCTCACGGTTCACAACCCCACCATGAGCAAACAGGCCAAAGAAGCCCGCGCCGTCGACCTCTTGCGGATGGTGGGCATCCCGAGCCCCAAGGACCGGCTGAAAGCCTTCCCGCACGAATTTTCCGGCGGCATGCGCCAGCGCGTCATGATTGCCATTGCCATCGCCAACGATCCGCGCGTACTCATCGCTGATGAACCCACGACGGCGTTGGACGTCACCATCCAGGCGCAGGTGCTGGAAGTCCTGCACACCGCGCAAGAGGAGACCGGCGCCGCCGTCGTCATGATCACGCACGACCTCGGCGTCGTGGCAGGCATGGCTGACGACATCATGGTCATGTACGCGGGCAAGCCCGTGGAAACCGGCACGGTGGAGGACATCTACTACAACCCGCGGATGCCATACACCTTGGGCCTCCTCGGGGCCGTACCGCGTGTGGATACCTCGGGCAAGCAGTCGCTGGTGCCCATCGAAGGGACCCCGCCCAACCTGGCGTTGCCCGTCACTGGATGTTCCTTCGCCGCACGTTGCCCGATGGTGAGCGATGCCTGCTTGCACGGTGAACCAGAGCTGTTCCCGGTGCCCGGTGTTGAGGGTCAGACGTTGGGTCACAAGGCGGCCTGCATTAAGGCAGACCAGCTCAGCGGCGACGCTGACGCCCACAAGATTTTCCAAGCACCGCCCAAGCCGGTGTCAAAGTTCGACGGCGTCGCCCGCGCCGAGCGCGCAAAGGTCCTGGAACTCAAGGACGTGAAGAAGCACTTCCCGCTGCTCAAGGGTGCCTTGATCAAGCGAAGGATCGGCACCGTCAAGGCCGTGGATGGACTGAGCTTCGACATCCGCGAAGGCGAGTGCGTTTCCATTGTGGGCGAGTCAGGCTGCGGCAAGACCACCACACTCCTGGAAATCATGGAATTTCACCCGGACCAGGTGGGCGAAGTGGTCATCGGCGGCGTCAGCAACAAGGTGGCCACCGATCACAAGACCAAGATGGCCATGCGCAAGGAAATGCAGATGGTCTTCCAGGACCCCACGGGCGCCCTGGACCCGCGTTTCACCGTGTACGAAGTCCTGGCCGAACCGCTGGAAAACCTGGGCATGCCCAAAGCTGCCATCAAGAAACGCATCATGGAACTCATGAAGCTGGTAGGCCTGCAACCTGACCACGTCAACCGCTTCCCCAACCAGTTCTCCGGAGGCCAGCGCCAGCGCATCGGCATCGCCCGGGCGCTCGCGGTCAACCCGAAGCTCGTGGTGCTGGACGAACCGGTCTCTGCGCTGGACGTATCCGTGCAGGCCGGCGTCATCAACCTGCTGGACAAGCTCCGTGCCGAACTGGGCCTGAGCTACCTCATGGTGGCCCATGACCTCTCCGTCGTGCGGCACATCTCTGACCGTGTGGCCGTAATGTACCTCGGCAAGATCGTGGAAACCGGAGACGTGGACGACGTCTTCGACCACCCCCGCCACCCCTACACGCGGGCCCTGCTGTCCGCGATCCCGGTGCCGGACCCCGCCCTGGAACGCACCCGCGAACGCATCATCCTGCAGGGCGACCTGCCCAGCCCGCTTGATGCCCCCAAGGGATGCAACTTTGCCACCCGTTGTCCCGTGTTTGCCGCACTACCTGCCGCGAAGCAGGAGAAGTGCCTTACTCTGGAGCCGCCATTGGCTTCGGAGAAGGAAGGCACACAGGACTTCGCCTGCTTCTTCCCCGACGGAGAAATAGATTCCGACATGCTGGTGGTGCATGCCTGACGACATATGACGCTTTTGAAATGAATCTCTGGTCTCAACTCGCAAATGAATTTCCAGTCGTAAACATGAAGGGCAAACCATGAAAAAGTACACGACGATCGGTGGCGTAGCGCTCGTAGCAACGCTCATGCTGACCGCTTGCGGCGGGGGGACGCCGTCGGGTCCGGCCTCTCAGAAGGCCGAAGAGAGCGGCGGCGATATCAGCAAGCTGATCAGCGTCAACGCCAAGGAAGCAAAGGACCTGGAGCAGGGCGGCACGCTCACGCTGGGTGTGGGTAGCATTGGTCCGGATTTCAATGGGTTCTCCAATGTGGGTAACAGTGCTGATACCTCCGCCCTGCTGACACCGGTCAACACGGCCGCCATCAGCAGCGGCGGCATCGGAGGCTGCTGGAAGTTGGACTTTAGCGGCAAGGCCGAGCCCAACAAGGACTTCTGCGAAGAGGTCAAGAGTGAAGTCAAGGATGGCAAGCAGACCATCACTATCAAAGTCAACGACAAAGCCACCTGGAATGATGGCACGCCCATCGACGTGAAGACGTTCCAAAACACCTGGAACATGTTGAAGGGTGAAGACAAGGCCATCGACATTGTCACGGCCGGCAACTATGCCTATGTGGATTCCGTGGAGGCAGGCGCCAATGACAAGGAAGTCATAGTCACCACCACCCAACCGGTCTACCCGTTGGACTCGCTCTTCTTTGGATTGATCCACCCGGCCAACAACTCTGCCGAGACCTTCAACACGGGCTTCACGGGCAACATGCATCCTGAGTGGATGGCAGGGCCGTTCAAGGTGGAGAACTACGACACCACCGCCAAGACGGTCACCATGGTTCCCAACGAGAAATGGTGGGGCCAGAAGCCGGTCCTCGAAAAGGTCATCTGGCGCCAGATGGAGCCGAGTGCAACCATCGCCGCGTTCAAGAACGGTGAGATCGACGCCGCTAACGGCCGTACGCTTGGCCGCTACAAGCAGCTCGAAGGAACCACCAACTCCGAGATCCGCCGTGGCCAGCGTCTGTTCGCAGGCGGCTTGAACCTCAACGCCAAGCGCCCTGCCCTCACCGATGTCGCCGTGCGCAAGGCGATCTTCACCGCCGTCGACCGCAAGGCCATCCGCGACGTCCGTTTCAACGGCCTGAACTGGTCCGAAGAGAGCTCCGGCTCCATGATGCTCATGCCGTTCTCTGAGTACTACCAGGACAACTACCCCGTAAAGGACACCGGCGCCGAGGCTGCCAAGAAGGTCCTGACGGACGCCGGCTACACGGCCAACGACAAGGGCATCATGGCGAAGGATGGCGTCCCCGTCTCCTTCAAGATCACCAACTTCGGTGACGATCCCACCACCGCTGCAACGTCGCAGACCCTGCAGAAGCAGCTCCAGGCTGCCGGCATGGACGTTTCCATCGACCAGCGCGGTGACGCTGACTTCGGCAAGGTTGTTGGCTCCCGTGAGTTCGATGTGACCATCTCCGGTTACACCGTGGGCCCGGACGCTACCGACGCCGTGAAGCAGTACTACGATTCCGAGACCAACGAAAACGGCCTCGGCGACGCTGAGCTTGACGCCGAAATCAAGCGTCTTTCCACCATCGCCGATGACGCCGAGCGCAACAAGGCAGCCATGGACGTCGAGAAGAAGCACATGGAAAAATACTTCTCCATGGGCGTCGTCATGAACGGCCCGGAGATCCAGTTCGTGCGGACAGGTCTTGCCAACTACGGCCCGTCCCTGTTCCAGAGCCTCTCCAACGTTCCGGACTGGACCACCATCGGCTGGGAAAAGGGCGCCAAGAAGTAGCCCCCATGCAGTAGTTTCCCAAGCGTAGTTTCCTGAAGGCCGGGAACCCCTCAAGCTGATTCGTCAGTGCGGGGAGGCTCCCGGCCTTCGCCGTCCCCACCCTCTCTCACATCCCTCGTGCTTCAGCCAATCCCTCTCTCACCCGGTGATAGAGGGTCGGCGGGAAAGGGCCATTACCTGCGAGAGGGTCGGTAGCCTAGGCACATGACTTCCGATCCGATCCGTACCGCCGTCGCAGGTTTTGGCCTGTCGGGCAGCGTCTTCCACGCACCCTTCATCGCCAGCAACCCTGCCTACGAGCTCGCAGTGATTTCAACGTCGGACGCCGGGAGGCAGGCGACAGCGAAAGATCGCTACCCGGAAGCCACCATCGTCAACACCCCGGAGGACATCCTGGCCCTCGCTGACACACTGGACCTGATCGTTCTGGGCACGCCGCCCGCCACCCATTTCCCCCTTGCGAAAGCTGCGCTGGAAGCCGGGCTCGACGTCGTCGTGGATAAACCGTTCACGGTGCGCAGCGCCGAGGGCGAGGAACTGATCCAGTTGGCGGCAAAACTGGGGCGTATCCTCACTGTCTACCAAAACCGGCGGTGGGATGGTGACTCGCTGACGGTGAAGAAACTGCTCGACGCCGGGACGCTGGGAACCGTGACCCGGTTTGAGGTGGGCATGGAACGCTGGGCGCCGGAGATTTCCAAGGCCTGGAAAGCCAGTGCCACGGCCGACGACGGCGGCGGTGTCCTGTTCGACCTCGGCACCCACGTCCTCGATCTCACTCTCCGGTTCTTTGGGCCGGCCACCGTCACCTTCGCGGAAATACAGGCTCGTCGTCCTCAGGAAAGCGCCGACGACGACGTCTTTCTTGTGCTCCGGCACGAGTCGGGTGTGGTCAGCCATGTGACCATCAACCTCAACAGCCACCTCCCTGGCCCACGCTTCCGCATCCTCGGCACAGAGGGCGGCTTCGTGAAATTCGGCACCGACCCGCAGGAGCCCTATGTGCTGGGTGGCGGCCTTCCGACAGACGCTGAGTACGGCGTCGAACCTCCCCAAAACCACGGCACGCTTGAGGCAAACGGGCAGCGCATCACCATCCCCACAGAGCGCGGTGCGTACCCCGAGTTCTACAGGATCCTCGCCGAAAAGCTCGACGACGGCGGCACGGCCTCCGCGCTTCCGGCGCCAGTGGATCCGGCTGATTCAGTTGCGGTGCTGAAGCTGATTGAACAGGCTAGGGCGCTGGCGTGACGTCCGCGCTGGCAACCAGCGAATAGATGGCCTTGAGGTCGTTATTGCCGTCCACCGGCTGGCAGCTCCCGGTCAGCTGGACAACATCAGCGGCGGCGTCCTGATGGACCACGGTGACCGCGGTGAACTGTGTCAGCGAGCCCGCCTGCGGGTGGGTGTAACGTGCCTCGCGCACGTGCCAATCCCGGCCATTGATCATCACGGGCTCTGTGGCGAGCAGGACCGCATCCGGCAAGGCATCCAGGAATGAGTCTACGGATGCGGCGATGTCCTGGAGTTGGTATCCCGGCAAGCGACGCGACACCGAGATGACCACGTTGGCGGTGTACTTGCCCTCGGAGGTGGGGGCCATGAAGGCGCCTACGGCATCGGGAACCACCTGCTGGGTCCAACCCTCCGGCGGCGTGAGCTTGATGGAGGGGTAGGCGGGAAAAGCTTCGGACGGGAAAACCTGTTGCGATGTCATGGGAGTCCTTCGGAGCAGTGTCTGTGCAGGAAGCTATTTATTGAGGAAGTCGACGAATCCGGTCACGGAATCCACAAGTCCGGACGGACTGAGGGTGATCTGGCCACCCGCGCCCAGCCCCAGTTCCGCGGTGAGCTTGGCGCCGGCGCCGAGGGTGAGACCGTCTTCATCCATGGAAGCCGTGAAGAAGTGGCCCTCTCCAGCTCCGGCGGCGACCGTTGCGTTGAGAGTCACGGTCTGGCCCAAAACTTCTACATACCGGCTCCCGGTCAGTTCCGCTCCGGCACCTGCACTGAACGCTGTACCGGTGGTCTCGCGGCCCTTGACGCTGACTTCTCCTTCGCCGGCGCTTGCCCAAGCCCCGGCGCGCAACTCCCCGCCCTGCCCGAGGGAGAACAAGCCACCAGCGAACTCGGTCTTGTTATCCATGGTGACTTTCTGGCCTGCGAAGCCCTCGCCGCCGGCCGAAAAGAGGAACGGGCTGCTGGCATTGGCGTGAGCGCTGGCCTCCACTCCGGTCATCATCCGCGTGGTGGAGGTGTTGGTGACCCAGCCGTCGAAGAAGTCGGATCGTACGGTGGTCACGTTCTCTGCACCGGCAAACGCTTCGCCGTTGGCGTGAGCGGTGGGAAGTCCCAGCCCGAAGGGCACGGTGGCCCCGTACTCGCCGTTGGCGCGGGCACCCACAAAGGTTTCGTTGGTAACGGTCGTCTTGACGGGACCGAACTCTGAGCCCGCCTTCCAGGTCATGTCCCCTCCGGTGGAGGCCTCGCCGGAGCCACCAACGTCAATGCCTGCCGGACCCAGGGATCCGTGCGTTTCGCCCGATGCTTTACTGTCGAAGGAACCGTTGCCTTCAACCGTGAAGGGCCCATAGGTGGTGGGATCAAAGGTGAACTCCAGCGACCCCGGGGTTGCCCTGCCAGACCCATTGGAAAGTCCTCCGTTGGATCCTCCGGCCGAACCACCCAAAGAGGCTTGTTCCTGCTGGTCTGCGTTGAGTTTCAGGGCTCGGGCGTTGGTCCGCAGGCAAACAGCTGCTGCTCCCAAGCGTCCGTGAAGATCGCTTTGCCACCTGCTCCGGAACTGGTCAGCGTCATTTCCCTGCCAGTACGAACCCGCCTGGATCATCGCCGTAAGTTGCTGTTGAAGACTGGTGATCTTCTCAGCCTCAGCGTCCATGACAGCGGACAAACGCCGGAGATCCCCGACGTCCGCGCCTACCAGTCCCTGCCCCATCAGATGCTCAGCCCCATCACGTATCCCCTGAACGTAGTGACATGTCGATCCCCGGGCATTTACCATTCCCGGCGGTTTCCTGAGCATAGTTGGCTGCTGCCCAACCGGCCATGGGGACATCTAGCCAGTGTGGACAAGGAGCGGTATGTGGATAACGGCAGTACGGAGGAGAAGCAGGACTCAGCTTTCAAAAAGAATTCCGGACAGCGCGTAACCTCACCGCCGCCACGAACGATGTAAGGGGTGTGCGGGCCACGTCCGCACACTGATCATCCGGTCGCGACCCAACCGCGGCCGGGGCAATCCCAACATCGTTTGTCGGAGGGTTTCATGTCCTTGTTCACTGTCCTCGCCACCAGCAAAGTCGCCGCGGGCGTCCTGGCTGCCGGAGCCGTAGCTGCCGGTGGAACCGGCGTCGCTGCCTTCAATGGCGCACTTCCCACCGAATTCCAGCAGACCGCCCACAACCTCGTCGGTGCGCCTGCCCCGGTAGCTGAGAAGGCCGCTGAAGCCGCCGATTCCGCAGCCGCCGATGCCACCGACGCCACCGAAGGCGCCAAGACCAACGCGACTGACGCCGTCGAGACCGCGAAGGCAACGGCAACCGAAGCCGCCGAGGCTGGCCAGGCCAAGGCTGCCGACGCAGTATCCGATGCCAAGGCTGCGGCAGAGAATGCCACCTCCCCGGAGGCTTTTGGCCTCTGCACCGCTTTCCTCAAGGGCGGCCTGACGTCTGAAGCGAAGGTCCCGGGCTTCGAGTCCTTGACCATCGCTGCCGGTGGCGAAGCCAAGGTTGAGGCGCACTGCGAGTCCGTGGTTGAGGCTGGCAAGGCTGCCGGTCTGAAGGCTGACGGTTCGGCAAAGGCTGAGGCCGACGTCGATGCCGCAGTGACGTCCGAACTGCCTGCTACCCCTGCAGTACCGGCTGTTCCCGCAGTGCCGGGCGACCCCGCTGTTCCCGCCACGCCGGCTGTTCCCGCAGTGCCTGCCGTTCCTGGCACTCCTGAGCTGCCCACCCAGGTTCCCACCGAGGTCCCGGCTGTTCCCGGCGCACCCCTCGATTCTGTCCGCTAAGCAAGCAGCGGTTACGGTTTAAGGGCGGGGCTCCTTGGCTTAGGACAAGGAGCCCCGCTACGTAATGCAGTGTGGGACGGAGGCATCCACGGGTGCTTAACCCTTTGGCTGATGAAGACGTGCAGGCGGATCAGGACTATCCCGGCCTGCTCTTCACGGCTGCCTACAATAAGTTCGCCGGACCGGTCTTCGGCTATCTCCGGGCCCGCGGCGTAGACGACCCCGAAGCCGTGACGCAGGACGTTTTTCTGGCCCTTTATCCAAAGCTGGAAACGCTCGACGGCGGCCTTCAAGGGGCGAAGACTTTGCTGTTCTCCATAGCGCATGCCCGGATGGTGGACCACTATCGCAAACGCGAACGAACGCCCGATTCCACGCCATATGAAGCGGACCTGGACGCACGGCGGTCACCATCGGCCGAAGACCAAGCCTTCGGACGTGCCGCCGGTTTGGGCGTCACCGAAATTTTGGAGGACCTCCCCGAGGATTATCGGGAGGTCCTGGCACTCCGGGTCGTCGCCGATGTTTCGGTGGAAGACGCGGCGGCGATCATGGGCAAGTCCCAGGGCGCCATCAAACAACTACAGCGCAGGGCATTGGGTGCATTGAAGAAGCGTGCACTACTAAGGAACGGCACATCATGAGCGAACAATTTGCGCCTCGCGGACGCCGCGATCAGCAGGCCATCGACCACCTGCTGGCCGACTCCGGCCTCTCCGGCGACGACGCCCTCCGCACGGAACTTCTCGAGCTCCGATCACTGGCCAGCACTGCCCCTTTGCCGTCCGACGCAGTCCGCGCGCTCATGGCTGGTGCCCCGGCCCCTGCCACCCAGCAGCTCGCCGCCACCCCAGAGCTCGCCGCCACCCAGCAGCTCACGACGACGGAGGGACCGTCCGCGTCGTCGGGTGCACCGACGGCGGTACTCGCCACTGTTGCCCCCGAGTCCGCTCCCGTGAACGAACCTGGCGTAGACGAACTTGCCGCGGACGAACTTGCCGCCCGGCGTCGTCGGAAGCGCCGTACGGCCATCGCAGGCTTTGCTGTTGCCGTGTCCTTGGCTGGCGGAGCTACTGCTGCCGCCGCATCGGAGGGCGGATTGCCCGGAGCTTTCCAGCACTTGGGAGCAGCAATCGGTTCGGTGGTCTCGCAGCTGACCCCCGGCACCGGCGGCGCTCCCCAACCCGATGCCCCTGCTGGAACCACCCCCGAGCCGGTACCTGTCCCCGAAGCGCCGCAGCAAGGTCCTACCCGTGTTCACCCCGAGCCCGCACCGGCCGCACCCGGCAGTCCCGCCGATGCCGATCCTCGGCCGCAGCCCGGTGTCGAACCGGCGCCGCGCACACCCAAGGCGCCGTCGCACCAAGAGCCCGGACGCGGCGTCGTCCCCACGCCTCCCGTGGTGCCCGTGACCCCGCCGGGGATCGATCCCTCCACGATCGATCCCGCGAAGGTCGATCCTTCACAGCTTGGTCCCTCGGGCATCCCTGTGCCGGTTCCGTCGCAGCTGATTCCCGAGGTCCCCGCTAAGCCCTAACCGCCTGATCCGTTGCTCGACCGCTAATCCGTTGTTGGGCACCAACGGTAAAGCGGATTGGGCACGGAGTTGTCCACATAGGGCTCAATAGCGATGGCTGGCGGCCACCGATGCATCGACTCTGGGTAGATGCAATCACTAAAACTCGATACCCTCATCGCTGCACACTGGCCGGACACCCCGGTTGCCTCCACCGCTGAGCTTGCTGAGAGGGGCCTCGGAGACCGGGCCCTCACCGCAGGTGTCCGGACCGGGAAGCTACTGAGGCTGAGGCGTGGATCCTATATAAGGACCGTCGACTGGCGTGGACGAAAACCGTGGGAGCAGGACCTGCTTCGCATCCAGGCTCATCATTGCAGCGTCTCTGGCCAGGCGACATACAGCCACCGCAGTGCCGCCCGCCTCCATAAGTGCCCGGATTGGGAAGGTGGCCCACAAGTGCACGTCACCACGCAGTTTTCTCCTGCTCAAGCAAGTTCGGGGGTGGATGTGATTGCGCACGGTGGGCCTCTGAGGCCGCAGGAAATTACGGAAGTGACAACACCGTGGGGACGGCCTGCCCGAGTTACCAGCCTGGAACGCACTGTGGTGGACTGCGCACGAACCTTGGAGTTTGAAAAAGCAGTGGTCATAGCGGACCAGGCTCTCAGGCGAGGGGCCGATGCCGGGCTGATGCAGGATTTCCTGGATAGCGGCAGAATCATCCGCGGTAGCCGACGCCTGCACAGGGTTCTCGTCGCAATGGACAGGCGGTCCGAGTCAGCGGGGGAGACGCGCACGCGCCTCCTATTGGACACATTGGGGTTCCAGGAGCCCACGCTTCAGCTTGAGGTGGCGACACCTCTTGGCATTTTCCGGGGCGACTTCGGCTGGGCTGAAAAGAAGGTGATCCTTGAGTTCGATGGTCGTGCCAAATACTTCGACTACGCGCCAACCGATGAGGTCATTTTCTTAGAACGACGCCGCGAGAAGGCACTGAAGGCCTTGGGCTGGGAAGTCGTTCGAATTGAATGGGGACACCTCAGCAGGCCTTGGGAGGTTCAGCAGATGCTCAAGGTGGCCTTGGACAAACGACGAAAAGGCTAAGACAGTGGGAAGCCCGCTGTTCCGTTGCTGGGGAGCAACAGAACAGCGGGCCAACGACGTGTTACTGCCGCCGCGAAAGCTCCGCGCTACGCGGAAACCAGCGTGTGCCAGTCCGTAACCAAGGGCAGGTTGTGCGCCTCGGAAACGGAGTGGTGTGCCACGTGGCCTGCGGCGATGTTGAGGCCTGAAGCCAGTGCGGGGTCGCGGTCGAAGGCGGCCTTGACGCCCAGGTTGGCCAGGGCCACGGCGTAGCGCAGGGTGACGTTGGTCAGTGCGTACGTGGAGGTGTTCGGAACGGCGCCAGGCATGTTGGCAACGCAGTAGAAGATCGAGTTGTGGACCTTGTACGTCGGTTCCTGGTGGGTGGTGGGGTGCGTGTCCTCGAAGCAGCCGCCCTGGTCCACTGCGATGTCCACCAGGACCGAGCCCGGCTTCATGCGGGATACGAGGTCGTTGGTGACCAGCTTGGGAGCCTTGGCGCCCGGGATCAGGACGGAGCCGATCACGAGATCTGCGTCGATAACTGACTTCTCGATCTCGTAGGCGTTGGAGGCAACGGTCTTCAGGCGGCCCTGGTAGAGGGCGTCGAGTTCGCGCAGCCGGTTGATGTTGATGTCCATGATGGTGACATCAGCACCGAGGCCCAGCGCCATGGCAGCGGCGTTGGTTCCCGCAACGCCGGCGCCGAGGACAACAACTTTGGCCGGGCGTACGCCCGGTACGCCGCCCAGGAGGACGCCCTTGCCGCCGGCCGGAGCCATCAGCGAGGAAGCGCCGACTACCACGGAGAGGCGGCCCGCGACCTCGGACATCGGGGCGAGCAGGGGAAGGGTGCGGCCTTCCTGCACGGTTTCGTACGCGATGGCCGTGACGCCGGAGTTGATGAGCTCTGCGGTGAGCTCGGGCTCTGCGGCGAGGTGCAGGTACGTGAAGAGGATCAGGCCCTTGCGGAAGCGGTGGTACTCGGCCGCGATGGGTTCCTTGACCTTCATGACCATGTCCGCACGGCCCCACACGTCGTCAGCTTCGTTGACGATTTCCGCGCCGGCGATCGAGTATTCCTCGTCGGTGATGCCCGAGCCGAGGCCTGCGCCGCGCTCAACCAGAACGGTGTGTCCGTGGGTGCGGAACTCGTGGACACCGGCGGCCGTGATGGCTACGCGGAACTCGTTGTTCTTGATTTCTTTGGGGACACCGATGATCATCTGTGGGCTCCATCGTTAGCGGCCTCTTCGGCCGAAAAATGTGTTGCGGGCTGTGATTCCAGAATAAATCCGGCTGTGAGGCAGGCGACATGGACCCGGAACCGCCCACTGACAAAAACCCTGTGAATACAGGGATCTTGCCCGGGTGAGCTCGACATTTGTCGAGCACTGAAGCGTCAAGTGTCGCCTGCTGTTGGTACGCTTTGAAGGATGCAACAGGACGTGGAACAGATCGTTGAACGCGTGGCCTTGAAGCTGGGCCGCGGGCTGTCCCTTGAAGATCTCGACGGCGTTCTGCTCGCCTACAGTTCCAATCAATCCCACGCCGACCGGGTCCGAGTGAACTTCCTCCTGAGCAAGCGGGTTCCCAGCGACGTCAGCGCCTGGCAGCTTGCTCACGGCATCTCCACTGCCGTGCGTCCCGTGGTGGTTCCGGCCAACGACGAACTCGGAATGTTGGGCCGTGTCTGCGTGCCACTCCTGGTCCGGGGCTTCCGTGTGGGGTACTTGTGGGTGCAGCTGGACCTTGAAGAACAGAGTGCGACGGCGATACTCGCCGAGCTGCCCGGCGTCCGGGATGAGCTGGACCTGTTGGCGGGCTTGCTCTTGGACTCCAACACTGCCGAATCGGAGTTCCGTAGACGGCGTGAGCAGGAGTTCCTGTCGGCCTGCGGCGGTGAATCGAATGCCGTGGCCGCTGTGGCAGGTTGGAAGGAAATCCAGGGCCGTGGTCCGTGGCAACTGGTGACCATCCTCGACCCCGACGGCGCGAGGTCCGACGTCGACCCCATTGCCGCAACACTGACGCATCGATCTGCGGCGCTGCAGTCCACCATCGGCGTCAACGCTGCCCTGTTCAGCGCGGGAACGGAGACGCATTCGGTGGTCCTGTTCCGCGAGTCGGGCGGCCGGGCGGACCACGCCCAGGTGCTGGTGCACTACCAACTGGAGCTCGCAAAACGCGCCGGCCGCACGGTGGACAGGGTGATCCTGGGAATCAGTGAACCCTTCCAGGTCATCCGGCAGTTATCGGGCGCCTACCGGCAATCCAAGGTTGCTGCGCAAGCTGCCTCGGTGGACCAGCCCCTGGGGGAACTCGTGGATAGCCGCGATGTTGGTGTGTATCAACTTTTTGATCGTCTGGTGGCACCCGGCGGGTGGGACGATACGGGATCGGTGCATTTCCGGGCACTTGAGGACCACGACAAGAACGGCGAGCTCCTGCCTGTCCTGGAACTGCTCTATGACAACGATGGCTCAGTTCAGGATGTCGCCGCCAAACTTCACCTCCACAGGAGCAGCATTTACAATCGGCTCGGGCGGATCCGCCAGCTCATCGGTGCTGATCCATTAAGTGGCGCGATCCGGCTCGAACTTCATGCGGCCCTGAAAGCGCGGCGATGGGCCGGGCGGCCGCGGATCTAAAGCCACAAGCTCGCCCACATTGCCACCGACTTGAACACCAGGAGGCGGGCACCCGGCCGGGTGCCCGCCTCCTCTTGAAAGTGCTCTGAAAGTATGTGGCGTTGCTTTAGGAGCGCCGCAAACGCTGGCAACTCCAGCGTCCCATCCGCCGACGGAACGTGGCAGTCCGGCTGCTGCTGCAGTACCGGCTATGCCACCCCACGTGGGTGGAGGTTCGGGGCAGGCGCGTGCTCAACCGAGGACCTTCTGCGCCTCATCCAGGATGTCCTGAAGTGCCGATTCACTGGTTTGCGGTGCCGATGCGGCGGTCGGCTTGCCCGGCTTCGGCTTGGACGTCGGCGTTGCGGTTTCCGTGGGTGTCGGTGTCGGAGTGGGAGTTCCGGTGGGGGTCGGCGTGGGCGTGGGAGTGACGGTTGGTGTGGGTGCAGGCGGCGTGGTGATGGTGTCCGAGGGCACCTCGCTCGGCGCGGGCGCCGGCTGGCTGGGGGCCGGGGCGGCCGCACCGGGAACAGACGGGACTGCGGACGGCGCGGCTGACGGAACCCATACCGGGTCGGCGAGCGAAACCTGAGGAGTAGGAGCCGACGACGCCGACTCGGTCCCGGGTGCCTGTGCGACCGTCGCGGGCTGGCCGGCTTCCGAGGTCGGACTCGCCCCTGATGAGGTTGATGGCGTCGAGGCTGATGGAGACGACGCCGTGGTGTAGGAGGCTTTGGGTCCGGGCGACGCCGAACCTGAGCTGCGATCATGGCCCCCGCTGGCTTCCTGCGCAGGGGTTTCCTGGCCGAAGAACGGAAGATCAAGGGCCGGCCCCAATGCACCGGCTGTCAGTACCAGGCCAAAGGCGCCCGCAACCACGGCCATGCGCTGGCTCATGTGCTTGACCGACGCTGCTTTTCGCAGGACGGTTTGTGGTTCACGACTAAAGGAGGACGTGGAGCCGAATCCGGACTTGGTGGGTGCAGCTGCCTGCTTCCGGGCATCCTTGCGGCTTGCCAGCGCTGCCGAGGCTGTTGCGGCAGCGGCAACTTGCGCCGGGGACTTGCCGCGCGGGGATTCGGCGGGTTCCGGCGTGCTGGCGGTTTCATCGAGGACCGAGACCACGGGGATGGCCGCAGTTACGGGTTCCTGAGGTGCGGGCTGCACCAAGGGAATAGCTGCCGTTGCGGGTTCCCGGGAGCTGTACTCCGACGAATCCGGTTCCATCCCGGCCGGCGGCACGATGGGAATGGCAGCGGTAGGGGGTCCCGGCGTGGTGGACTTCGGAGCCGCCGATGGCACAGGTGCAATCACAGCCTGAGCAGCGCGCTCACGTTCGGCCGCGCGACGTTCCGCACGCGTGGCTGGGGCCGCGATGGTGGGCGTGACCGCAGTGGCGGGTTCCGGCGTCGTGCTTGTGCCTTCCAAGTTTTCGGGGCGTGCCGGGTTCTGCGGCGAATCGGCGGAATTTGCCGGTGTGTTGTCAAGGAATCCGCTGGGTTGGGCCCGACGGCGTCCGGTTGGCTTGGTGCGCCCGTCCTCAGTGTGGGGGCGGCGCGGCTGATCCATGGTTGGGGACATGGTGGTTGCCTCTCAACGCCTTCGAGGTTAGCTGTCGGGTTCGGACGAGGCCGTCCGGCCGCCTGAGCGGCTTCACCCCAAGGACTTGGATACCAAGCCCGGGAACTCTGGGTCCCCCGCCTCTGCCGCGGGTCTGGCGGATCCCGGATTGCGGCAGAGCTCGGCGTCAATCCGGAAGCGGCCCAGCGGAGATATGGGTCGCCCTACGACGGTACATGAGCCGGAAAGTAAAGTCACATTAATGTAACGGGCGGTAGGTCTGCCCAAGCGGCAGGGTTCCATGACTTAGGGTTCGGGGCCGGCGCAAGGGTAGGCAACTCATGCAGAATCTTCTGGACCTGCACGGCCTAACACTAGCTTCGCGCCGCACCGGCAGGTAGACATTGTCTATGGACCTGCCTGTGATGCCACCCGTCTCGCCCATGCTCGCCAAATCTGTTCCGACCATCCCCGATGTCGGGCACTATGAGCCGAAGTGGGACGGATTCCGGACCATCGTCTTCAAGGACGGTGATGAGATCATTCTGGGAAGCCGCAACGAGAAGCCAATGACGCGCTATTTCCCCGAGGTGGTTGAGGCGCTGCGAAAGAACCTTCCGGACAAATGCGTGCTCGACGGCGAGATCGTCCTGATCGAGGGCAACCGGCTCGAATTCGAGGTGCTTCAGCAGCGGATTCATCCCGCCGACAGTCGGGTGAGGATGCTGGCTGAGAAGACTCCGGCGTCCATGGTTGCGTTCGACATCCTTGCCCTGGGCGAGGAGAACCTGATGTCCAAACCGTTCTCCGAGCGCCGTGCCATCCTGGAACGCGCGCTCGCCACAGCCGAGCCCCCTGTCTATGTGACTCCTGCGGTGAACGATCTTGAACGGGCGCAGGAGTGGTTCGTGCAGTTGGAAGGGGCGGGACTGGACGGCGTGCTGTCCAAGCCGCTCGATGGCGCCTACCAGCCCAACAAGCGCGTGATGTTCAAGACGAAGCACGAGCGCACAGCGGATTGCGTCGTGGCGGGATTCCGCTGGCATAAGACCGCGAAAGTTGTGGGCTCGATGCTGCTTGGCCTCCACGATGACACCGGCCGCCTGCATCATGTGGGAGTGGTGGCATCGTTCCCCATGGCCAAGCGGGAGGCCTTGGTGGCAGAGCTTGAGCCGTACCAGATTGACCTCGGCGAGCACCCGTGGGGCGAGTGGGCCAAGCAGGACGAAGCTGCCGGAGGTTCGCGCATGCCCGGCGCGCAAAGCCGGTGGAGCGGGGGCAAGGATTTCTCCTTCGTACCCCTTCGCCCCGAACTCGTGATCGAAGTGGCGTACGACTACATGGAAGGGGACAGGTTCCGGCACACCACGCAGTTCCGCAGGTGGCGGACGGACAGGACCCCTGAGAGCTGCACGTACTCTCAGTTGGAAGAGCCTGCCGCGTACGATCTCGGGGAAATCCTGAAGCTGCCCAACGCCTAGAACGTGGCAAGCCCGCTGTTACGTCGCTGGCCAGCAACGTAACAGCGGGTCTGCAACGTAGTTACTCCTCGTGCCCCTGGTCGCTGCTCATGCTGCCTTCCGCGGGCGGGGTTTCGCCCGGAGGCACTCCGCCGCCGGGCTCCAACCCCGTGACGTTGCCGTCCAGCGGGTCCGGGTTAGAGGAGGCTGCGGGGTCCTCGTCTTCGTCCTGGCGCATATCGGGATCGTCGTGGATGCTATCGGCATCAGAGGTCGTGTCGTAGGGTCCTGTGGCGCCCGTGGCACCGAAGCCCTGGGTCTCTTCATTCGAGTCTTTGTCAGTCACGATCAGCCCTTTCGTAAGCAAACTTACTAATACGCGTGCTTCGTCAGCCTAGCCGGGACCAGCCCACCCGACAAGCGGCACCCAAACCAGGCACCGGCGTCGTGCTTCAGTGCTTAGCGGTGGGGAGTCGTGGCAGTGACGAAGCTCCGGATGGCATCCGCCACAGCCTTCGGCCTCATGTGTTGCGCCACGTGCCCGACGCCCGGAATCTCCACCAAACGCCCCTGCGCCACCGTCCTGGACAACCGCAGCGACCACTCCGGGCCCGCCACCTGATCGCGGCTACCGCGCAGCACCAGCACCGGCACGCCGATGCCCGCCAGCCGCTCTTCCGTCCGGTACGCCATCATGGCGCGAAGCTCGGCGAGATACCAGCGCGGCCCACACCGAAAGTAGTCCGAGGTGACGATCCAGTTGGACGACGGGCTCTCGCGGAGCAGCCCGTCCAGGAGCAGCGCCAGGGACTGCCGGCCGACGTTCTTGTGCCGCGAGTCCACCACCGGCCCCATCAGGACCAACTGCCTGATCTGCTCCGGAGCATGCAAAGCTGCCTCAATGGCGAACTGCGCTCCCATGGAATGGCCCACCAACACATACGAATCGATGCCGCAGGACGTGAGGGCTTCGGCTATGAACGCGCCGTACTCCTCCACGGAGAGCTGATGGCCGGGCTTGGGCGTCCCGCCGAATCCGGGCAGGTCCAGCGAATACGTCGGCGCGCTCGCAGCCAGGACTGCGTGCAGCCGCGCCATGTAGCGGTGCGATACGCCAATCCCATGGATCAAGATGTACGCGGGCTCGTTCCGGGTTTCCGCGCCGGGTTCAGGCGAAGGCGTGCCCTCTGCCCAGAGGATCCGTCCGGTCAGTCCCGCAGCATGGACGTCGGCAGAGCGCAAACCGGGAGTCTTGCCTGGCGCGCTCACGGGTTGACCAAACGCTGCAGGAACACCGGTGCGCCAGGTCCGCTCACTTCATCTCGACCGATCGGCCGCCCGGAAACCGCCAGCAGCAGCGCGATGGCGGTCCCCTCAACTGCCGGGCCAGTGCCGTGGTGGAACGGGGTGTCAGTGGCCACCAGGCTCCAGCCCTCCGCGATCTCCTTGCCGCCACCCATTTTGGTGCTGGTCCGGACCTGGTAGTTGAGCGCGGTGGCCACATGCTCTGCGGGGTAGTCGCGGCGGATGCCCAGCGGCCGCCTGATGTCCTCGCCATGAACGAACGCCTCCACCAGTCGGGTGGCCAGGCTCGCCGGCGGGGTGGAGGTCCGCGAAAGTACGGCGCGCAACCCGTTCAACGTCTGCGAAGGGTCTGCGGTTTTTTCGAGCCCGACCCCTACGGCATTATCCCGGTCAAAGTCCATGCGGGAAGCGATCATCCGGCGAATGAAGGTCAGTCGCGTGGTCTTGGCACTATCAATCACATGGGCCAGGACGTCATGAATATCCCACCCGGCACACAGCGACGGGGTGTGCCATTGCGTGGCCGGCAGTGGCTCCAGATCCTGCAACAGGGCACGGCGTTCGTGGTGCACCACGGGCCAGACAATCGACGGAGAACGTGAAGGCATACCGCTATTCAACAGCATGCTTGGATTTGGGGGAGCTTAGGGTGTTGCGTCGTTCTCTTCCGCGGGGCTGTCGGCTTCCTCGGCATCGGCCTGCTTCTTCTTCTGCGTTTCCAACCAGGCCATGATGGCAGCCTGCCGGATCCTTCGATGGGTTCCGCGGTACTCCACCGGGATTTCGCCGCGATCTGTCATGTTGCGCAGATAGGTGTGGGAGATGCCCGCGAGCTCCGCGGCCTGCGAGGTGGTGAGCATTTCCTCAACGCTGCTGACCGTCACGGTTTCGCCTCGGCTCAGTCTGGCCAAGAGGTCGACGACGGCGTCCCTCGCATCGTTCGGCAGGCGGTGGACCGTGCCGTCCACGAACACGGTGATGTCGTTGCTGTCCTGGAGGGAGCGTGCCAGATTCCGGGCGTCGTCGGCGGGCAGGCCTGCGGTGACGCGGGGAGCTATCAATGCCATGGCAGAAGCCTAGCCTGATGCCCGCCCGTGTCCGGTGTGCCCCGCGTTCCTGAGCTACCGCGGCGGATTCGGGGGTTCCCTGCTGAACATGCCGTGCGCACGGCACAGATGGCAGGAAACCCCCGTAGTGGCCACGAGAAACTACTCCGCGTCCAGGTCCGTCTCCAGCAGCTTCACCAGGGCGTCCAGTGCAGCGTCGGCGCCGTCGCCCTCGGCCCGCAGCACAACAACGTCGCCCTTAGCGGCGCCGAGCGTCATGAGCGAAAGGATGCTGGCGGCGTCGAGCGCGTCATCGGCGGGTTCGCCGTGCATGGCAATGGTGACCTCCACGGGCTGCTCGCCGGCTGCCTCGGCGAACAAGGCGGCGGGGCGGGCATGCAGGCCGGAGCGGCTGGCGATGGTGGCTGTGCGTTCGGGCATGGATTTCTCCTAAAGGTTGGAAGCGAAGAGTTAGAGGCCGAGTTCTTCGAGCACGGGGAGTTTGGCGCGGACCCAGTCGCGGGCCTCAAGAGCGCTCGGAGCAGACAAAGCGAGCCGGGCCAGTTCCTGCGCTTGCTCCAGCGTCACCGTTTTCAGGACAGTCCCGACGGCTGCCAGGGAGCGCGCGGTCATGGACAGTGTGGTGACGCCCAGCCCGGTGAGTACGACGGCGAGGGCCGGGTCAGCGGCTGCCTCACCACAGACGCCCACGGGCTTGGGGTCGCCTTCGCGGCCGGAGCCTTCCTGTGCCGCGCCTTCCACCGTGAGCTGGACGAGCCGGAGAACGGCGGGCTGCCACGGTGTGTTGAGTTCGGCGAGGGGTCCGAGTTGGCGGTCGGCGGCCATGGCGTACTGGGTGAGGTCGTTGGTGCCCAGGGAGGCGAACCCGACCTCGCGCAGGACGGTGGCGGCAGTCAACGCAGCCGAGGGAACTTCCACCATGACGCCCGGCGTCTGGATTCCGGCGGCAGCGCAGAGGGAGGCGAAGCGGCCGGCTTCGGCGGCGGTGGAGATCATGGGAGCCATGACCCACACGTCGGCGTCGGATTCCGAGGCTGCCCGCGCAATGGCTTCGAGCTGGCGCTCCAACACGCCGGGCGTGGTGAAGTCGGTGCGGTAGCCGCGAACACCCAGTGCAGGGTTGGGTTCGGTGGCATCGGTGAGGAACGGCAGGGGTTTATCGGCGCCGGCATCAAGGGTGCGCAGGACAACCTTCTTGCCCGGGAACGCATCGAACACCGCTTTGTAGGCTGCGGCCTGCTCGTCCACGGAGGGTTCGGTGTCCCGCTCCAGGAAGCAGAATTCGGTGCGGAACAGGCCAACACCCTGGGCTCCCAAAGCGGCAGCTGCCACGGCGTCCTTGGCTCCGCCGACGTTGGCGAGGAGCGGCACCAGGTGGCCGTCCGCCGTCGTGCCGTTTCCGTCGAATTCGGCGAGCGTGGCGGAAGTTTCCGCCCACGCCCTCGCTGCGGCGCGCTGCTCCTCAGAGGGTGAAACGGCGACGAAACCAGCCGCGCCGTCCACGTAGACCTCGGAGCCGTCGGCCACGGAGTCGACGCCGTGCGCGGCAACAACAGCGGGCAAACCGAGCGAGCGGGCAATGATGGCCGTGTGGGACTGCGGGCCTCCGCCGGACGTCACCAGTGCCAGGACTACGGCGGGATTCAGCGTGGCAGTATCGGCCGGGGCGAGGTCTTCGGCCACCAGGATGAAGGGCGTGTCCGAGGCAGGAATTCCGGGAGCAGGGACGCCACGGAGCTCGGCAACAATGCGGGCGCGGACATCCAGGACATCGGTGGCGCGCTCGGCCATGTAGCCGCCCAGGTTGTGCAGCATTTCGGAGACGGACGCGCCGGCTTCCCAGATGGCCCGCTCAGCAGAGGAGCCTGCGTTGATCAGCTTGGCCGCCGATTTCAGGAGCATGGTGTCCTTGGCCATGAGCGCAGTGGCCTCGAGGACGGCCTTGCCGTCGCCCGACGCCGTGTCCGCGCGTCCCTTGAGTTCGTCATGGACCGCCTGCGCGGCCGCTTTCAAGCCCGCGACGGCGTCTTCCGGACTCACGTCCGCGCCCAAACGCTCTCCCGACGGCGGCTCACTCACCGGCTTGGGCATCTGGCGGACGGAACCAATGATGCGGCCAGGGCTTACCCCTACTCCTTGGAAATTCTGCACTGAATCCTCTGTTCCTGCTTGTTGGTTCAGACCCGCCGGCGACGGCACCGGGAGCCTCGAAAACTAGCCTACAAAATTCCTTTGTGAGCCACTTCATATAGCAACGCTATAGGTGCTAGGGTAGCGGTTATGAGTTTCGATGACCAGCTTCCGCCCAAAATTCGGTTGCTTCGCGCAGCTGCCGAATTGCTGGCGAATTCGGAGGGGTCAGCGGTCTCAACGCGCCAGATCACCAAGCTTGCCGGGGTCACGGCGCCCACGCTCTACCACCACTTTGGCGACAAAGAAGGTCTGTTCGACGCCGTCGTATCAGCCGGATTTGAAGAGTACGTGGCAGGGGAGCGGGATTTTGCACCGTCCGGGGAGCCCTTGGAAGACGTCCGGCGGATGTGGGATAACCACGTCCAGTTTGGGCTCAGCCAACCCCATCTGTATCTGGTGATGTTCGGCAACATCAGACCTGAAAGCCGCCCGGCAATCGTGGCCGATGCTGAAGCGCTTCTGGAAGAGATGCTGAACAAGGCCGCTATCTCCGGTCAGATCAATGTGCCGCCCCGCGAAGCGGCACGCAGCATTCTGGCGGCCAACGTGGGCGTCACGCTCATGCTGATCGCAGAACCGGTGGAAGAAAGGAACCTCGAGCTCTCAACGATGACCCGGGATTCCATGATTTTTGCTGTCTCCACGGACACCGCCCGTGGCGCCGCAGCGGACGACTCCGGTAAGTCGTCCGTGGTTGTTGCGGCAATCGCCCTGAATGCGGCACTGCAGGCCTCACATTCAGACCAACTTTCCAGCTCTGAATTGAAGCTTTTCCTTGAGTGGCTTCACCGCATTTCCAGCAGCTCCTAAGGCTGTCCTCTCTCGATCTATATCGACTGACCCCGCGCCGCAGCGGGACACACGTTAGGAATTCACATGGCAACAGAGACCGTTGCGAAGCCCCGCACCAGCGCACGCGTAGGTGTCCAAAAGTTCGGAACATTCCTGTCCGGCATGATCATGCCCAACATTGGCGCCTTCATCGCCTGGGGGCTCATCACTGCCCTGTTCATCGAGAAGGGGTGGATCCCAGTAGCCGAATTGGGCGGCTTCGGCACCAACGCCGACGGCGATCCCAACGTGGGCCTCGTGGGTCCCATGGTCAACTACCTGCTTCCGCTTCTCATTGCCTATACCGGTGGCCGGATGGTCTATGACGTCCGCGGCGGTGTGGTGGGCGCCATCGCCACCATGGGCGTCATTGTGGGTACAGGCATTCCCATGTTTATCGGCGCCATGATCATGGGCCCGCTGGGCGCCTGGACCATGAAGAAGATCGACAGCATCTGGGACGGCAAGATTCGCCCGGGCTTCGAAATGCTGGTCAACAACTTCTCCGCCGGTATTTGGGGCGGAATTTTGACCCTGCTGGGGTTCTACGGCCTGACCCCCGTGGTCAAGGCCTTCACGGCCGGTGCGGGCTCGGTGGTCCAGTTCCTTGTGGACAATGGCCTGCTGCCGCTGACCAGCATTTTCATTGAACCCGCCAAGGTCCTCTTCCTCAACAACGCCATCAACCACGGTGTGCTCACCCCGCTGGGTATTCAGCAGTCGCTGGAACAGGGCAAGTCCATCCTGTTCCTGCTGGAAGCCAACCCCGGCCCGGGCCTCGGCATCCTGCTGGCTTACATGTTCTTCGGCCGCGGTGCCGCCAGGGCTTCGGCACCGGGCGCAGCCATCATCCACTTCCTCGGCGGCATCCACGAGATCTACTTCCCGTACGTCCTGATGAAGCCCATCCTCATCCTTGCCGCAATCGGCGGCGGCATGACCGGCATCGCTACCTTGGCCATCACCAACTCCGGGCTGGTTGCTCCGGCGGCGCCGGGTTCCATCATCGCCGTGCTGGCGCAGACGTCACGCGACAGCTACGTAGGCGTGATCCTGGCAGTCATCCTGGCTACCGCCGTGTCCTTCCTGATCGCAGCGGTCATCCTGCGTACGTCCAAGAACAAGGGCGATGACGACCTCTCCGCAGCTACCTCCCGCATGGAAGCCATGAAGGGCAAGAAGAGCTCGGTATCTTCTGCCTTGACCGGCGAGACCGGCGGCAACACAAACGGCGCCGCGGCGGGCACCGTCCTGACCCGCCCGGTCCAGAACATCGTGTTCGCTTGCGACGCCGGCATGGGTTCGAGTGCCATGGGTGCCTCGGTCCTGCGTAACAAGATCAAGGCGGCCGGCTTCCCGGACGTCAAGGTCACCAACTCGGCCATCGCCAACCTCAGCGACAGCTATGACGTTGTGGTCACGCACCAGGACCTGACCGAACGCGCCCAGCCGAGGACGGCCAGCGCCGTTCACTACTCGGTGGACAACTTCATGAACAGCCCGCGGTACGAGGAAATCGTCGAGTTGGTCCGGAGCAGCAACACTGAAGGTGCGGCTTCGGAGGCCGGCACGACGGCGACCCCCGCCGCCGGTACACAGCCCGCCGCAGCAGCCGCAACAGCAGCCCCCACCCATGGCGCGCATGCCGCCGAGCCGGCAGCCGCCGTCGACGGTCAAGCAGCCGCCGGTCAACCGCTTGAAGGCAAGGGTGTCCTGCTCCGCGAAAGCGTGATCCTGAACGGCACATCCCGTGACCGTGACGCAGCGATCGACGAAGCCGGAAAGCTCCTGCTGGACCGCGGTGCCGTTGACGTCAGTTACGTCCATGCCATGCACGAGCGCGAGGAATCCGTGTCCACCTACATGGGCAGCTTCCTGGCGATCCCGCACGGCACCAACGACGCCAAGGAACACATCAACCACTCGGCCGTGTCCATCATCCGCTACCCCGAAGGCATTGACTGGGGCGGCAAGCAAGTGAAGTTCGTGGTGGGCGTTGCCGGTATCAACAATGAGCACCTCCACATCCTGTCTTCCATTGCGAAGATCTTCACCAACAAGGCACAGGTTGCCCAGTTGGAGGAAGCAACCACGGTTGATGAAGTGTTGGAGCTGTTCGGAAAGGTCAACTCATAGTGAAGGCAGTCCATTTTGGGGCAGGCAACATCGGGCGTGGCTTCGTGGGGCTGCTGCTCCACGAGGCCGGCTATGAGGTGGTGTTCGCGGACGTAGCGGACGCGCTGATCAGCCAGCTCGCTTCGGCAAGCAGCTACGACGTGCACGAGGTAGGCGAAAACCCGGCAGTCAAGACCGTCTCCGCCTTCCGTGCCCTGAACTCCGCGTCGCAGGAAGCCGAGGTTGTTGAGGAAATTTCGACGGCGGATGTGGTCACCACGGCTGTTGGGCCGCACATCCTGAAGTTCGTGGCCCCGGTGATCGCACGCGGGTTGGCAGCGCGCCCCGCGGACTTGCCGCCCCTCCAGGTGATGGCTTGCGAGAATGCCATCAACGCCACGGACCTCCTGCACACGGAGATTCGGGCGGCCTGGGACGACTCAGCTGGTGACTTGGACGCCGTCGCGGTTTTTGCCAACACTGCTGTGGACCGCATTGTCCCCAACCAGGCGCCGGGTCAGGGCCTGGATGTCACGGTGGAGACGTTCTTCGAGTGGGTCATTGACCGGACTCCATTCGGCGGCAATGCGCCGGTGATTCCCGGGGCTACCTTCGTGGATGAGCTGGGCCCGTACATCGAGCGCAAGCTGTTCACGGTGAACACCGGCCACGCTTCGGCGGCGTACTTCGGTTACCAGGCCGGCCTGGAGAAGATCTCCGATGCCATGGCTGATCCCTCCGTGGCGGCGAAGGTCCGGGCTGTGCTGGAGGAGACCAAGGAGCTGTTGGTGGCCAAGCACGGATTCGTGGAGGCCGAGCAGGAAGCGTACGTGCAGAAGATCCTGTCCCGCTTCACCAACCCGCACCTGCCGGACACCGTGAACCGTGTGGGCCGGGCGCCCTTGCGGAAACTTGGCCGGCACGAGCGCTTCGTTGGTCCCGCGGCCGAGCTTGCCGAGCGTGGCGTCACTCCCGTGGCGCTCCTTGAAGCTGTGTCCGCCGCCCTTCGCTTTGACGACGGTGCCGACGACGAAGCCGTAGAGCTCGCACGGATGTTGTCCGAGCTGGACGCGGCTGCCGCCGTCGAACGCATCACGGGACTTGCCCCTGAACATCCGCTGTTCGCGGCGCTGCAGAAGCTCGTGGAGGACCGCCAGGCCGAGGCATAAGTTCCACAACCGATCGTCATAAAGGCTCTCCAGCGGGAGAAAAACCAGTGAGTTAGCTCACTTTTACCCGCTGGAGGGCCTTTCGGTTTTGAAGTTAGCCTCACCTTACTAATAGAGTCAAAAGGCAATTAGGCAACACATCTATGACTTATTAGTGAGTGGAGTACCGGCGTGAAAAAGAGGCTGTCGAGCTACATTGGGGCACTGGCTGCGGGCGCTGCCTTGCTGACCGTTACGGCGTGTGGAGGCGGCGCTACCGCGTCCTCGCAGCCGGAAGAGGCAAGCACCATCACCATCGAGCACGCACAGGGCTCCACCTCCAATGTGCCCGTGAACCCGGCCAAGGTTGTCACGTTCGATCTCGGCGTCCTGGACACCATGAACGCGCTTGGCGTCGAGCCCACCGGTGTTCCCGAAGCCAGCTACCCGGAGGCCCTGAAGAAGTTCTCCGAAGCCAAGTACGCCAAGGTTGGCTCGCTCAAGGAACCCGACTTCGAAGCTGTCAGCTCCGCGGCTCCGGACCTCATCATCATCTCCGGCCGCACCTCCGGGGCCTACGAAGAGCTGAGCAAGATCGCTCCCACCATCGACCTCTCCGTGGACGCTGCAAAGCCCATGGAAAGCTTCAAGGCCCAGACGGAGAAGCTCGGCAAGATCTTCAAGAAGGAAGACGAAGTCGCCTCCAAGCTCGCAGAGGTGGACAAGACGGTTGCCGACACCAAGGCCAAGGCAGCTACGGCCGGCAAGGGCTTGATCGTCCTCACCTCGGGCGGCGAAGTCACCGCTTACGGCGCAGGCTCACGCTTTGGCATCATCCATGACGTCCTGGGCGTCCCCACTGCCGCCGACGTCAAGAGCGAGGGCTCCCACGGCGAGGCCGTTTCCTTTGAATACATCAAGGAAACCAACCCGGACATCCTTTACGTCATCAACCGCGACACCGCAATCGGCACTGCCGGCTCCACGGCAAACCCCATCCTGGACAACGAGCTCGTGAAGTCCACCAACGCGGCCAAGAACAACAAGATCGTCAACCTCGATCCCGCAGGCTGGTACATCGTGGGCTACGGTCTGAACAACGTCCAGGCCATGGTCACCGCAGTGGCCGACTCCGTCGCCTGACAGCCCGCATCACCTGAAATCCTGACGTGACAACCACAGCCGTGCGTCCCACGGCACCAGCAAGCCGCAACCGGACTGGCGAAACCGCCCGCCTGGTTGCGGCTGCTGCCGTTGTGCTGGTGATCGCCGTGGGCAGCATTTTCGTAGGCGTCAGCGATGTTTCGCTGCCGGCTCTGCTGGCGAACGACGCCGGGGCCTGGGAAATCTTTTGGGTCTCCCGGGTGCCGCGCACCTTGGCTGTGGTGCTGGCCGGGATGGCCGTTGCCGTTGCCGGTCTGATCATGCAACTCATGGCCCGCAACCGCTTCGTGGAGCCCTCCACCGTGGGAACAGTGGAATCGGCGACCCTCGGAATCCTGGTAGTGACAGTGCTGGCCCCGGAGTCTCCGATCCTCACCAAGATGCTGGTGGCTTCCGTGTTCGCCGTGCTGGGAACCGCGCTCTTCCTGGCGATCCTGCGCCGCCTTCCTGCCCGCAACACCCTGCTCATCCCGCTGGTGGGCATCATGCTGGGCGGCGTGATTGCTGCCGTCACCACATTCTTTGCCTACCGCTTCGACCTCCTCCAGACGCTCAGTAACTGGATGATCGGCGACTTCTCCGGAGTGCTGCGCGGCCGATACGAGCTCCTGTGGATCGTGGCCGTACTGGTCCTCGTGGGCCTCTTTGCCGCCGACCGCTTCACCGTGGCCGGCATGGGACAGGACTTCACCACCAACCTGGGCCTCAACTATGCACGCACCATGCGGCTGGGACTCATGATCGTTTCCTTGATCTCGGCCGTTGTTGTGACCACCGTGGGTGCTGTGCCGTTCCTTGGCCTGGTGGTTCCCAACATCGTTTCCCTATTGTTCGGCGACAACCTGCGCCGGGCTGTGCCGTGGACCGCGCTTTTTGGGGCGGCCTTCGTGCTGGTTTGCGACATCATTGGCCGGACCATCCGGTTCCCCTACGAAGTGCCCGTCGGCATGGTCATGTCCGTTGTGGGCGCCATCCTGTTCCTCTTCCTGCTTTTGAGGAAACGCAATGCCTGAAACTCCTGTGTCCACGGCGCCCGCCGCCGCTCCCGTTTCCCCCGGCAAGCGCTGGTCCTCGCCAGGTAGGTGGCGCGATGCCATCCGCAGCACCCCACCGGGACTGGTGATCGGTATCCTGGCGATTGCCGCCGTCGTGCTTGTTGCTGTTTTCCTGACGATCGACCTCAAGGGAAACATCGCCTACATCCTGCCGCGCCGGGCCATCAAGGTGTCCGCCATGCTGTTGGTGGCCGTGGCGGTGGGAGTGTCCACGCTGCTGTTCCAGACCGTGACGGCCAACCGGATCCTGACACCGTCCATCATGGGCTTCGACTCGCTGTACATCCTGGTGCAGACGGCCCTGGCGTTCGTGGCCGGTGCCGCCACGCTGGCCACGGCGCCGTCAACGCTGAAGTTCGGGCTGGAGATCCTGCTGATGGTTGGCTTCAGCGCGTTCCTGTACCGCTGGATGTTCACCGGAGCCACACGCTCGCTGCACCTGCTGTTGCTCGTGGGGATCGTCCTGGGAACCCTGTTCCGCGGCTTTTCCTCGCTCCTGCAGCGGCTGATGGAACCCAGCGAATTCATCATTCTGCAGGACTTGTTCTTCGCCAGCTTCAACAATGTGGATCCGGGCCTGCTGGGTGTTTCCGCCGTGCTGGTGGCCCTGGTATGCGTCGGTGTGTGGCGCACGAGGCACACCCTGGACGTCCTGGCGCTGGGCCGCGAAGTGGCCATCAACGTAGGCGTCGACCACAAGCGCGTGGTGATGCGGGTTTTGCTTGCGTGCTCGCTGCTGGTGGCAATTTCCACAGCGCTGGTGGGTCCGGTGACGTTCTTCGGGCTCTTGGTTGTGAGCCTCGGATACCAGCTCTGCCGCGGGTTCCGGCATGCCTGGCTGCTGCCGATGGTGGTGCTCATCGGTGCGATTGCGCTGGTGGGCGGTCAGCTGCTCCTGGAGCGCGTGTTCGGTTTCGCCACCGCCTTGAGCGTGATTATCGAATTCACCGGCGGCATCCTCTTCCTTTACCTGTTGCTGAAAGGCTCGTTGAAATGATTACCGTCCGGAACGTGACCAAGCGCTACGGCGGCACCACCGTGCTGGACGACGTCAGCTGCGAGATCCCCCGCGGCGGCATCACGTCCATCATCGGCCCCAACGGCGCCGGCAAATCCACGCTGCTCTCCCTGATCAGCCGCCTGCAGCCCATGGACGCAGGGGGAGTATCCGTGGCTGGCCTGGATGTCACCGCGACGCCCAGCAGGGAACTGGCCAAGACCATGGCCATCCTGCGGCAGGAAAACCACCTGACCATGCGGTTGACCGTCCGCGACCTCGTGGCGTTTGGGCGCTTCCCGCACAGTGGTGGCCGGCCAACAATTCAGGATCTTGAGCACGTGGACGAAGCCATCCGGCAGCTGGACCTCACCTCCATGGCGGACAAGTTCGTGGATGAACTCTCCGGTGGCCAGCGCCAGCGCGCCTACATTGCCATGGTCCTGGCGCAGGACACCGAGTACCTGTTACTCGACGAGCCCCTGAACAACCTGGACATGAAGCACTCCGTGGAAATGATGCGACTGTTACGGCGCTTGGCTGACGAGCTCGGGAAGACCATTGTCCTGGTGGTCCACGACATCAACTTCGCATCCTGCTATTCGGACACCATCCTGGCCATGAAAGACGGCCGCCTCATCCATCAGGGCACGCCCTCGGACATCATGCGTGCGGGAATGCTGTACGACGTCTACGACATCGATATCCGCATTGAGGAAATCGACGGTCATCGCATCGGTGTCTACTTCGCCTGACACTCGTTGCCCCGGTTATCAACATATGGTTCCGGATGGAAAACTTCGCGACACGTTTACGGCACCACCCTCACTAGATGAGAGAAAGAGAGCGAACGCTCACTTTCCAAACCCTGAGTGAACCGCCCGCACACCGTGGTGTGTGTACCCCGGGCGGCGTAGCACAGGACTAGCAAGGGAGCTATGAATGTCTGTATTACCGTCATGGGGCCGTTTCGGCCGGAGTGAAAAGATGCCGGGAGTGAGGAGGGATTCCAGTGCCAGGCCCCGGATACCCCCATCGCGGAGGCGTTCCATCCTGCAGATCCCGGCAGCAGCCCTGGCCGTAGCGGTCAGTGCAGGGTCGCTGATGCTGGGTGGTACCCCGGCCATGGCAGCCGCCGGGGATTTCACCATCTCGCTCTCCGCCCCGGAAACGGTCCCACTGAGCCAGAACTACAACTACACGGCTACCGTTGATTTCAGCGGCGTCGATTCTTCCCATCCGGCAATCGGTGTGGAAATGACCACAACACTTCCGGAGGGTACTACCTTCGCTGGGCTCCCTACCGGCAGCTCCTCGCCAGTTTTGAGCCATAAGTACGATCCCGCTACCCGCGTGCTGACGATGATCCTGGACGAAACCACTGAGGACCTCGTCAGCGTTGTGTACACGGTCTCGCAGGTGGACAACGAGCGAAAATATGAGGGCTTTCCGCTGAACACCGTGATGACCGGCACGGGCGGACCCGGTGGCCAAGTAACCTCCGGGCCTGTCACGTCAAAAGTCACCGGTTCCCATGACTACCGGGCGCAGAAGACGGCCACCACCATCACTGGCTCCATCCATCGTGAGGTGACATACCGGTTCAACGTGTGCTCGGAGGAAAGCTACCTGAGTTTCTCCGCCTACGCGCAGAAACTCACTGATGTCTTCCCCGCCGGTGCGGAGTTCGCCTCCGCCTCGACTGGCCTGGGCACTTGGGACACGAGCGCCTGGCCCACAGCCACGTGGACCAACGACGAACGTTACGACCACACCGGATACTGCCTGGACCGAAGCAACTCTGCCATTTGGCTGACCGTCCGGTACCCGGACCACGTTGCTGGTTGGGAAGACGGCCAGCGGCCGCCGGTCAACACTGTGACGCTGGAGACCACAGACGCCAACGGTGTGGTCAGAGCAGGTACACCCGCCGAAGCACAGGGTCCTGCTTTCACTTCTCCCGGCGGTGTAACAACGGCCATTGAGAAATCTTCAGGAGGGCAGACCTCAGCCGGAATGATAGCCCGAAGCACTTACGTCAATGCCTCCTACCTGGGGCCCCGGAACAGTCCTGAGGCCGAGGACCTCGTCATCACCGATAGCGGTGCAGCCGGCAGCCCGTCGGAGGAGTGGTTCCACCACAACGATGTCACGGCTATCAACGTGGCCTTCAGCCCGGTGTTGGCTACGGAAAACCTGCCCTACAGCTTTGAGTACCAGACCGACTTCTCCGCTGAGTGGCAGACCTTCACGCCCGCCGACCCGTCCACCGCCAACAATTTGGCGCTGACCGTCCAGAACACGGGTTCAAGCGGCTGGGAGACGTTCAACGGGAACAATACGCTCGACCTCCCGGCGGGCTCCATTCTGACAGGATGGCGCATCTCCGTTGCGCCGGGTCATGAAACAGTGCCCGTCGGCTCTGAAATGCGGGTCACTGTGGGAAGCGTGCCGGTTTTCCGCGATATCACCGAGGGTGTGCTTGCCGCCAACAGCCCTGCAGGTATTGCACCAGGACCCGTGAACAACACGGCCACTCTTAAGGCAGGCGACCTGACAGGCGAGGCGTCCGACGTCTTTACCCCTGTGGATTCGGTGTACCTGACCACCAACGTCTCCGTTCCGTCGGTCCTGAGTGTGGGTGACACCGGAACCGTCAGGGCCGGTATCGTCAACCAAAACCCCTCGGAAACCTACACGGACGCCTCGATGTCCGTGGTGCTTCCCTGCGGCGTTCAGTACGATCCCACGAAGACCATCACGCCCATCACGGACCTCTCAGTGGGCGTGGAGCCCATCCCAACCATCGGCAACGGTGTGACGGTGGATTCCACATCACGGGTCACTGATGCAGATGGTTGTGAACTGCAGGTCATCACCTTCACGTACGACCACATCAGCCCCATGCGGGATCCGAAGGAACCTTCTGACCGGCAGGTTGAGAACACCGGATGGCAGTACGACATTCCGGTCACTGTCCTGGCCAAGGCCTATGACCCCGGTACCTCTTCCGTTCAGGTCGAATCGTATGTCTCCACAGGAGACCCGCGTTTCATAGGAGTTGCTGACGGCGGCACCGCCGAGCAGACAGTGCCGATGATTGGCTACGCGCCGTTCTTCAGCGACGACATCTACAATTTCGACGCTGCACGGGCAAGTGTTGCCAAAGACGTTGGCCGTGTGTCGATCAACATCGCTGGTGGTTTGCTGCTCGATAAACTGTCCAGTTCCTCGGCAACAGGTCCGTGGTCCTTGGCCACCACCGTTGACGACGCCGCGTTCTGGCAGGTCTACGTCAGCAACGTCCTGCCAAACCCGGTCACCGGCGCCACGCTCTTTGACCGGTTGCCGGCGGTGGCGACAGGCGACGATTTCGACGTCATCCTGTCTGGGGCAGTCACCGGCGCGCCGGCGGGGGCCAAGATCGAATACTCCACCGACGCCACGGATGCCACCTCGGGCAGCTGGACCACCAATCCGGTGAACGCCACAGCCTTCCGGATGTTCGTTGACGTCCTGGCAACCGGGGAAGATTTCACTTTGGTGGTTCCCACCAAAGTCCCGGGTCACCCCGGGTTCGGGCAGAAGGCAACCAACGTACTCGTCGCCACGGGAACCTACAACGGGGAAACGGTACAGTTCGCCACCAACGAGGCAGCCGTGAAGGTGGCCGGTACGCCTTCCCTGGGAATCGTGAAGAAGACCAACGGAACCTCCTACTCGTCATCTCCCGGTGCCATCGTGGCCAACGGATCGGACGTGAGCTGGAGCTACGAAGTAACCAACACGGGCAACACCCCGCTCGCAAACGTGGCAGTTTCAGATGCCTTCGCGGCAGGGGATGGCAGCACGGGCACTCTTGTTCCCACGTCGAGTGACACAGGAGCGCTGGCTCCCGGCGACACCCGTGTCTTCACCGCCCATGGTGCCGCCGTGGCAGGTCAGTACCACAACACGGCCACGGCTTCGGCTACGGCTACGGACGCAGAAGGGATGCCTCTGGCCCAGCAGCCTGCACCGGTCACTGACGAGTCCTGGTATCTCAGCGGCAACGCCGGCTTGACTGTTGTGAAGACAACAAATGGTGAGGATGTTGAAGCTGCTCCGGGGCCGCAGGTGGTTCCTGGAAGTGATGTGGAATGGACGTACACAGTGAAGAACAGTGGCGACCTTGCCCTGACTGATGTCCTGGTGGTTGATAAGGACAGTGCTGGCAAGGAGGTATTTTCCGGGACGATTCCTTCATTGGCACCGGGTGCCTCTGTCGAGTTGTCGGCGCAGGGCAAGGCTGTTGAAGGTCAGTACAAGAACACGGTGACAGCTTCGGCTGCAAGCCCGCATGGCGGTCCTGAGCTAAGCGCCACTGATGATTCGTATTACTTCGGGGCCATCCCCGGGTTGAAGGTGGACAAGCTCGTCTCCACGCATCAGGAGGGACCATGGAGCGAATCTGTCACCATCAATCCGGCTGAGACTGTCTACTGGCAACTCAGCGTGACCAACACCGGCAATACCGTACTAACGGATGTCCGATTCGAAGACCCCGCTCTGGGGTCCATCGAGCCGGTTGCCACTCTCGCTCCGGGACAGACGGCCAGTCGGGTCGTAGCCCAAAGCAATGTCACGCAGTCCTACATCAACGTAGTGTCAGCGTCTGCAACGGCGCCCGGTGGAGACGAGGTTACGGGGACTGACTCAAGTGAGGTCATAGTAAAGCCGGTGGTGGTTGTTCCTCCGGTCGCGACAGTCACTGATCCTCCCGCGACGACGAGTCCCACGGCTCCTGCCCCTTCCGCCGCTCCCGTTGCGCCGAGTCCCACGGCTCCCGCTGCAGCCACCGGGAACCTGCCTGACACCGGTGCCTCCGGCGTCATGCTTGGACTTGGGGGCGCCGTAGTGCTCTTGATCGCTGGAGGCTTGGCCCTGCTGGCCAGCCGTCGGCGTAGGGCCGCCTAGCCGCAGGGAATGAAGTGAAGTAGAAACAGCGACGTCGGCACCCAAGCCAGGGTGCCGACGTCGTGCTTTCCGGTCTAAGACTTAGTGTGCTGCCGTGGTTTCGGCTTCAGCCATCGCCTTCCACTCAGCCACACGGGCCTGGTGCAGGGGTGATCTGCGGACAACCGCGTAGGCCACGCCAAGGATGGCGAACCAGATGGGCGTGACCAGCAAGGCGGTGAGCGTGTCCGGCTGGGTGGTCAGCGCCCAGACGAGGAATGCGAAGAACGCGAACACCACCCACACCATGGGGATGCCGCCCGGCATCTTGAACGGTGAGGCCGCGTGCTGTTCGGGGCGGCGCTTGCGGTACACCAGGTAGCTGGCCAGGATGATGGACCATACGAACATGAAGCAGACGGCGGACACGGTGGTCACCATGTCGAACGCCACGCCCACATCCTTGCCTGCGTAGAGAAGTGCGACGCCGGCCAGCAGCAGGACGCAGGACAGGAACAGTGCGTTTTGGGGTACTTTGCGGCTGGAGAGACGGCCGAAGAGCTTGGGTGCGTCGCCGTCGTTGGCCAGGCCGTAGACCATGCGCGAGGTCGAGTAGATGCCCGAGTTGGCGGAGGACATGGCCGAGGTGAGGACCACGAGGTTCACCACGGTAGCTGCCATTCCCAGGCCAGCCAGGGAGAACATGGCAATGAACGGGCTCTGGCCGGCTCTGAACTCGGTCCACGGGGTAACGGACATGAGGATGATCAGGGCGCCTACGTAGAAGAGCATGACGCGCAGGGGGATTGCGTTGATGGCGCGGGGGAGGTTGTGCTCAGGGTTCTTGGTTTCGGCGGCGGCCGTACCCACCAGCTCGATGCCCACGAATGCGAAGACGGCGATTTGGAAGCCGGCTACGAAGCCCATGAACTCTTTGGGGAAGAAGCCGCCGTGGCTCCAGAGGTTGGTGAAGCTCGCGGTTCCTGCGTTGGACTGGAAGCCGGTGAAGATCATCACCAGGCCCACGACGATCAGCGCCACAATGGCAATGATCTTGATAAGCGCGAACCAGAACTCTGTCTCTCCGAAGGCCTTCACCGTGGGCAGGTTCAGGAGGAGCAGGATGATGATGGTGGCCAGGCCCGGGATCCAGAGCTGGATTCCCGGCCAGAGTTCGTCGGCGTAGCCTGCGATGGCGATGACGTCTGCCACGCCGGTGACTACCCAGCAGAACCAGTAGGTCCAACCGGTGAAGAAGCCTGCCCAGGGTCCAAGGAGGTCGCCCGCGAAGTCGCTGAAGGACTTGTAGTTCAGGTTGGAAAGGAGCAACTGGCCCATGGCGCGCATGACGAAGAACAGCATGAAGCCGATGATCATGTACACGAAGATCACGGAGGGGCCGGCTACCGAGATGGTCTTGCCGGAGCCCATGAAGAGACCGGTTCCAATGGCGCCGCCGATGGCCAGGAGCTGGATGTGGCGGTTGCTGAGCGAACGTGACAGGTGAGGTTCGCTGTCCCTGCTGGAGGCGTGGAGCAACTCCGGTGTTGTCTGGTCGGACATTAGTTCAAGAACCCTTCGAAGGATCAGCCACAATGGTGACGGCCGTTACAAATCTGTTCGATAAAGCTATAGCTAATGTCTGACCAATGGCGAATCGGTCTGCATGGCGAAAGCTCCTCTGTGGAAAAGAGGAGCTTTAGCCGTTGTTGTGGCCGGGTGGGACCTAAGCGATCTGGCGCTTGTAGGCTGCGGTGGCGAAGGCGTAGGAGACGACAAGGATCCCCAAGCACCACGCCAGGGCCACCCAGATGTCGCCACCCACGGGACGCTGCGCGAGCAGATCCTGGATGGTGTTCACGATGGAGGTGACTGGTTGGTTTTCGGCAAACCACCGGACCGGGCCCGGCATGGTTTCCGTCGGGACAAAGGCCGAGCTGATAAACGGAAGGAAGATCAGCGGGTAGGAGAACCCGCCCGCGCCGTCAACGGACTTCGCCGAGAGGCCTGCGATGATCGCGATCCAGGTCAGTGCCAGCGTGAAGAGTGCCAGGATGCCAGCCACGGCCAGCCAGTCCAGGACGTTGGCGGAACTGCGGAATCCCATGAGTAGTGCCACCACCACGATGATCACCAGCGAAAGTCCGTTGGCCACCAATGAGGTCAAGACGTGTGCCCAGAGAACCGACGAGCGTGCGATCGGCATGGAGTGGAACCGTTCAAAGATGCCGCTCTGCATGTCGGTGAACAGCCGGACTGCGGTGTAGGCAATGCCGGATGCAATGGCGATGAGCATGATCCCCGGAAGCAGGTAATTGACGTAGTTCTCGGTGTCGGTCCTGATGGCCCCTCCGAAGACGTAGACGAACAGCAGCATCAGGGCGATCGGGGTGATCGCGGTGGTGATGATGGTGTCAACGCTCCGGAAGATGTGCCGCATGGACCGGCCCAGCAGGACCGAGGTGTCTGCGAAGAAATGGGTGTTCATGACCTGTCCTTTACTGACTCGTTGTTCCCGGCAGCAGTGCTGCCGCCGCCCACCAGGGCCAGGAAGATGTCCTCCAGGCTCGGCTGCTTTTCGACGTACTCGATCTTGGCTGGCGGGAGCAACTGCTTGAGTTCAGCCAGGGTGCCGTTGGCGATGATCCGGCCCTCATGCAGGATGGCGATCCGGTCCGCCAGTTGTTCAGCCTCGTCGAGGTACTGCGTGGTGAGCAGGACCGTGGTCCCTTGCCTGGCAAGGTTCTTGACGATCTGCCACACCTCAAGGCGGGCTTCGGGATCGAGGCCTGTGGTGGGCTCGTCCAGGAAAATCGCCTGCGGGTTGCCGATCAGGCTCATCGCAATGTCCAGGCGACGACGCATGCCGCCTGAATAGCTCGCCACCTTGCGGGACCCTGCCTCGGTGAGGCTGAACTGCGCCAGCAAATCGTCGGCGATGTCACCGGGATTCTTCAAATGACGCAGCTTAGCCACCAGCACCAGATTTTCTTTGCCGGAGAGAACCTCGTCCACTGCCGCGAACTGCCCGGTGAGGCTGATGGCCTGCCTCACCTTGAGCGACTCGGTGGCCACATCAAAGCCTCCGACGGCGGCCGAGCCGGCATCCGCTTTAAGCAGGGTGGACAGGATCTTCACCATGGTGGTCTTGCCCGCCCCGTTGGAACCAAGCAGCGCGAAAATTCTGCCGGACGCTACCTCGAAGTCCACACCCCGGAGTACGTGGAGGTCCTTGTACGACTTCTCAATTCCCTCTACGCGGATTGCTGCAGCGGTCATGATTCCGCCTCCCTCGCTTTATTGATTGCCTTGTTGAGGCGCTCGCGTTCTTTGTCGATCCAGCGATTTCCGCCGTAGGCCTGGGCGAAGGATTCGGCGAACTCCACCGGATCTTCGCCCACGATTTCGCTGACGGGAGTGCCGTCTACTGCGGCGCGTTCCCAAAGGTCTGCGAAGTCCGTGAGCATCTGGACCATGGTGTCGCCGTCGGTGACGCCGCCGTAGTACATCAGGTACCGGTTGAAGGCGGTTGCTGCGGTGAGGTACGGCTCAGGCAGGGCATCGAGCCGGGCCTTTGCCTGCTTGTACTGTTTCTTCTGCTCGAGCGGTCCGGTGACCAGTTCGATCCATTTTGCGGCCATGTTATTTTCCTTCCTTGCGGAGCTCTTCAATCCGTCCGGACAAGAAGCTCCAGGTGTTCCAGAATTCGTTCAGTTCCTTTTCGCCCTGAGTGTTGAGCGTGTAGACCTTGCGGGGCGGCCCTTTCTCGGAAGGGCGCTTCTCAACGTCAACCAGCCCCTTTTGCTCGATCCTGACCAGCAGTGCGTACACGGTGCCTTCAGCGATCTCAGTAAATCCCTGCTCCCGGAGCTGCGTGGTGATTTCGTATCCGTACGCTGCCTTCCCGGTGAGGAGGGCCAAAACGATGCCCTCCAATGTGCCTTTGAGCATCTCCGTCATTTGCTTGCCCATCGGACACCTCCCTCGCTACTCAGTATCACTAGCTACCGGTACATAGTAGAACTAAGTACCGGTACTTAGCAATACTGAGTTCCGAGGTGTTCGGGCCGAAGTGGCATGCTGGGGTGGTGACTACTCCATCCAGCGCCGAACCGGCCCTGCTGACTGCCGCCGTCGAGCATGGAATCTTTACCCTCCGGCGCGCCCGCAAGGGCGATCTGCCGCGCATCCTCGCGTTGCTCGTAGATGACCAACTGGGTGCCACTCGTGAGAATGCCGACGATTTAGCGCCTTATGAGCTGGCTTTTGACGCGATCGATGCCGACCCCGCGCACCTTTTGGTGGTGGGCGAACTGGGCGGTGAGGTGGTTGCGACGTTCCATCTCAGCTATATTCCGGGCTTGTCGCGCAGGGGATCCTGGCGTGCGCAGATTGAGGCTGTTCGGGTGGCCGGTTCGCTGCGGGGACAGGGCGTTGGTGCGCTGATGATTCAGTGGGCGATTGACCAGGCCCGGGAGCGTGGCTGTTCGCTGATGCAGCTCACCACGGACAAGTCCCGGGTTGCAGCCCATCGCTTCTATGAGCGCCTGGGATTCGTCGCGAGCCACGAGGGCATGAAGCTCACCTTCCTACCCAACTGAGTAGCAGATCAGGTCGTTCCCAGCGCTGAGAACGACCTGATCTGCGACCTAGTTGGGTGCGTGGGTCGTTGACATTTAGGCACCCTAACTATTAGGCTACCTAAATATGAACACCTTTGATCCCCGGCTGCTGGACCTCGCCCAGGAATTCCGCGAGTCACTTCGGCTCGGCGTGTACATGTTCCGCCGCCTGGATCCCGAAGGTGAGCTCACCGCAGCGCAGCTCAGCCTGCTGTCCATGATTTCCGACGGCGGCCTCCGCGTGGGCGATATCGCCAAGAACCTGGGCATCAAAGTCCCCAGCGCCACGGAGCAGATCATCAAACTTGAGCGGGCAGGCTTGGTCACCCGGCAACCTGACCCCGACGACTCACGGGCCGTCCAGGTAGCAATCACCCAAGCCGGAACGGCCGCCGTCGAATCCGCCAACCAGCGGCGAAACGCCATGGTGGCCGAACTGCTCCAAGACCTCAGCAGCGAAGAAATCGAGCATCTCGCGTCCGCGCTGCCTGTGATCGCCAAGCTCAACAGCTCGTTCCAGAACTAAACAGAAAAAGCACCGACAAGGAGCAATTGAATGTCACGCCAGTTGGCTGACGCTTCAGCAAGCGCCGAAACAACCATCGAAACCACCTTGGAAGCCGAGAAGGCTTCCCTCCTCAAGCAGCCCAAGGCGGTGTGGGCCACTGCGCTCGCGGCCGTTTTCGCGTTTATGGGCATCGGACTCGTAGACCCGATCCTTCCCGCGATTGCCAAGAATCTTGAGGCATCCACCAGTGAAGTCTCGTTGCTGTTCACCAGCTATTTCCTGGTCACCGCAATCGCCATGCTGATCAGCGGATTCGTGTCTTCAAGGATTGGCGGAAAGAAGACGCTCCTGATCGGGTTGGCCATCATCGTGGTGTTCGCATCCTTGTCCGGCCTCTCCGGCAGCGTTGAACAGCTGGTGGGATTCCGGGCCGGTTGGGGTCTTGGTAACGCGTTGTTCGTGGCAACGGCACTTGCCGTGATCGTCGGCGTCGCCAGTGGTGGAACCGGCACGGCCATCATCCTTTACGAAGCAGCGCTCGGCCTGGGTATCTCCCTCGGCCCGCTGCTGGGTGCCCTCTTGGGTGGCTGGCAGTGGCGTGCCCCATTCTTCGGCACCGCAGTCCTCATGGCCGCCGCTTTCATCGCGCTGCTGGCTTTGCTTCCCAAAACACCCGCCCCGGCGACGAAGTCCCGTCTGAGGGATCCGCTGCTGGCACTGGGACACAAGGGCCTCCGCACTACTGCAGCCAGCGCCTTGTTCTATAACTATGGCTTCTTCACTATCCTTGCCTTCACCCCCTTCATCCTGGGCATGGACGCCTACGGCATCGGGGGAGTGTTCTTCGGCTGGGGCGTCGCCGTCGCTGTGTTCTCCGTCTTCGTCGCTCCCGTCCTCCAGAACCGGTTTGGCGCCGTAAAAGTCCTGACCGGCACCTTGGCCGCGCTCATGCTCGACCTGATCGGGCTGGGACTGGCTGCCGGGCACTCGGTGACGGCCGTCGTCGTGCTGGTCATCGTGGCCGGTGCCCTGCTCGGCATCAACAACACGGTCTATACGGAACTGGCCATGGGTGTTTCTGATTCGCCCCGACCCGTTGCTTCTGCCGGTTACAACTTTGTGCGGTGGATGGGCGGCGCGCTGGCACCGTTCGCGGCGGCCCAGCTCGGCGAGCACTTCGGCCCGCAGGTGCCGTTCTTCGCCGGCGCAGTGGCCATGGTGGTCGCCATCCTCGTTGCTTTTGGAGGACGCGGCTACCTGAAATCCCACGAGCCTCACCTGGTGTAAATCTCCCGCAAACACAAAAAGCCCGGCGGAATCCGCCGGGCTTCTTTGTGCGCTACTTCGCTTCGTCCCTGGTGACTGGCAGGGGTGCCACCGGGGCTCCCTTGGGAACGAACAGGGTTTCGGCCTGTTCCAAGGACATGCCGTTGGTCTCCGGAACCTTGAACATGACAAAGAAGAACGACGCCGCCGCGAACGCCGCGTACATGGCGTACGTCAGTGGCAGCGAACCTGCCGCCATGATGGGGAAGCTGAGCGTGATGGCAAAGTTCGCGATCCACTGTGCCGCTGCGGCCAAGCCGAGGGCCCGGGCGCGGATCCGGGACGGGAAGATTTCGCCCAACAGCACCCAAACAAGCGGACCCCACGAGGCGCCGAAGCTGATCACGAAGACGTTGGCTGCCACCAGTGCCACCGGCCCCCACGCGCCCGGGAGGCTGATCTCGGAGCCCGTACCGACTGCGGAGGAGAAGGCCATGGCCATGACGCCGAGGGAAGCAGCCATGCCGATGGAACCGGTGAGCAGGATGGGACGGCGGCCAATTCGGTCCACCAGGGCGATGGCAACAAGAGTCACCAGGATGTTCGTGACGGAGGTGGCCACGGAGATGGTCAACGAGTCCTTCTCCTGGAACCCCACGGCCTTCCACAGGGTGGTGGAGTAGTAGAAGATCACGTTGATGCCGACGAACTGCTGCAGGACGGAGAGGATGATGCCGATCCACACCACTGGAAGAAGACCGAACCTGTTGCCGCGGAGGGAGCCCTTCTTGGTGGAGAGCTTTTCTTCCTGGATGGATTCGCGGATCTCGCGGATGTGCCGCTCGATGTCGTCCCCCGGGATGATCTTGTTGAAGATACTGCGGGCCTGGTCTTCCTTGCCGTTGAGGACCAGGAAGTGCGGGGACTCCGGCAAGCGGAAAGCGATCCAGCCATACACCGTGGCGGGCACGGCGCAGGCGATGAACATCCAGCGCCAGGCTTCAATGCCCAGCCACAACGTGCCGCCGGCGCCGCCAGCCGAGTTGGCCAGCACCGCGTCGGAGAGAAGCGCTGCGAAGATACCCGTGGTGATGGCGAGCTGCTGGAGCGAAGCCAAACGGCCACGGACGTGCCGGGGTGAGATTTCGGAGATGTATGCCGGGGCAATAACGGAGGCAAGTCCGATCCCCAAGCCACCCACCAAGCGCCAGAAGATGAGGTCCCACACACCAAAGGCGAGGCCCGTTCCCACAGCGCTCACCAAGAACAGCAGCGCGCCGATCTTCATGGCGGGGATGCGTCCATAGCGGTCGGCGATCTTGCCGGCGAAGTAGGCGCCGGCCGCGCAGCCCAGCAGGGCGACGGCAACGGCGAAGCCTGTGACGGCCTCGCTCATGACGAACTCGTCAGCCATCGCATCCACGGCACCATTGACCACGGACGAATCGAAGCCGAAGAGGAATCCTCCCACCGCGCCGGCGACGGCCAGGCCGATCACCTTCCGTGAAACTGGGGGCGCGCCTTCGGTGCTGGAACTGGACATGGGTCTCCCTTAGGGAATGTGGGTTTGGAAGCGATGTGCGGGACGTCGTCGGCTGTCCGACGGGGACGCCGGTGCACTCGCGCTACACAGTGTGGCACGTCATATCGCTCCAATTCCAGTCAAGTGACCGACGTGACATGCATTCATGCTGTTAACGTATGTACGCCTGTTTGTTGGCTGGGAGCTCGCTGAGTGGCGCCCCCGTGTCCCTTCGAGAGGGTGAAAAGGCGTCGTTGGCGGAACTACTTGAACGCAAGGAACGGCAGGCAGCCCGGGGACTGCCTGCCGTTCTTTGAGTTCAACTAGCTCGTTTAATCAGCTGGCTCGTGACCAACTCTTTAGCGACCAGGCTTAGTGCGCGGGAACGGATTCCTTGGCTGCGGCCTTGGGATCCGTGAGCTTCTTGTTGGGCAAGGCGAAGCTGATCAGGAAGGCAATGATCATGAGTCCGGCCGCCGTCAGCATCACGATGTCGATTGCTTGGGCAAAGCCTTCGGTAATGGGCCTCGTGAGCGTGCTGTTGGCCGTGTGAAGCCAACTGGTGTCGTTCAGGGAGTCGTTGTTGGCGCCGTTCTTGAAGAAATCGAAGAGCTTGGCGTTGGCCGGATCGGAAGCCACAGCCGGGTCCTTCATGACAGCCTGGTAGTCCGGGTTGGCTGCGGCAGTCTTCATGCCGTCGGCGATCTTGTCAGCGGCTGTGCTGAAGAGCATGGAGATGAAAACAGCCGTGCCTACTGCGCCGCCCATGGAACGGAAGAACGCGGCTGTTGAGGTGCCCACTCCCATATCCTTCGGCGGGACGGAAACCTGCATGGCAAGTGTCAGCGGCTGCATGCAGAAGCCCAAACCGACGCCGAAGAACACAGCGATCAAGCCGGGAACCCACAAACCGGTATCGACGCCGAGGACCAGGCCCATCACAGTGGCGGCGGCAGCCAGCACTGCCGTGCCCATGATGGGGAAGATCCGGTATACCCCGGATGAGGAAATGGTCCGGCCGGCAGAGATGGAGCCGAAGAGGATGCCCACAGTGAACGTGATCATCATCAGGCCGGCCTCGGTAGGGGTGAGCCCCTTCACGAGCTGCAGATACATGGGCAGCATGGCAATGGCGCCGAACATTCCGATGCCGATGATGAAGTTCAGCAGCGATGACAGCCCGAATGTCATGTTCTTGAAGAGGCGCAGCGGAATCAGCGCGTAGTCCCCGGCGCGCTTCTCGGCCAGGAGGAAGGCCACGATGCCGATGACACCAAGGCCGTAGCAGAGCCAGGCTGCGCCGGAAGCCCAACCCCAGGTGCGGCCCTGTTCTGCGACCAGCAGCAGCGGAACAATGGCAAGGGTGATCGCAGCGGCGCCCCAGTAGTCGATCTTTTGCTTCACATGCCGTGCCGGGAGGTGGAGGTACATGAACACCACCACAAGGGCGGCAAGCCCAATGGGGAGGTTGATGAAGAAGACCCAACGCCAGCCGTCAAAGCCCAGAATGTTTGCCGAGCCTGCGAAGGCGCCGCCAATCACCGGACCGAGAACGGAGGAAATGCCGAAGACGGACATGAAGTAGCCCTGGTACTTCGCTCGGTCCTTCAGCGCCACGATGTCACCGATGATGGTCAACGCCAAAGCCAGCAAACCGCCGGCGCCGAGGCCCTGGATGCCGCGGGCGATGGCGAGCTCGGTCATCGAGTGGACAGATCCCGCGTAGAGGGAGCCGGCAAGGAAGATCACGATTGCCACGAGGTATAGCGGGCGGCGGCCGAAGATGTCGCTGAGCTTGCCGTAGAGCGGAGTGCTGACCGTGGAGGTGATGAGGTACGCCGTGGTGGCCCACGCCTGAAGGGACAGGCCGTCGAGGTCGTTGGCGATGGTGTAGATAGAGGTGGACACGATGGTTTGGTCCAGCGAGGACAGGAACATGCCGAGCATGAGCCCCACCATGACCGTGAGTGTCTGACGATGGGTCAGGACCTCTCCGGCAGCCCGTACAGGCGCAGTTTTGGACATATCTTCTCCAGAGGTGGCAGAAAAGTGGATTAAGCAGGATAGTTGCTTTCAGTAACTATCTTACAGCCCGGTTGATTCCCGAAGGGAGAATATTTCTTCCACTTTCCCTCTAAGTCGGCAGCCCCCTAAGGATCAGTGCTCGATCAGAATGCCGTCCGGATCGCAGAAGATCATCACCCCTGGCTGGATGCGGACGCGGTCGATGACCAGCTGAACATCCACCTCGCCCACACCTGTTTTGGCGCTCTTCTTCGGGTTGCTGCCGAGTGCCTTGACGCCCAGAGGCAAGCGGGAAATCGCCTCGCGGTCTCGAATGGCGCCGTTGATCACTACGCCTGCCCAGCCGTTGGCCACAGCGCTTTCCGCAATCATGTCTCCCATGAGTGCGGTCCTCAGCGACCCCTGCCCATCGATGACCAGGACGGCACCTTCGCCAGGTGTATTGAGGACGGTCTTGACCAAGGCGTTGTCCTCGAAACACCGAATAGTGCGGACAGGCCCGCTGAAATGCGTGCGTCCGCCCAGGCTTTGAAACTGGATGGCGATGGATTCGAGTTCCTCTCCGCGCTCGTCGTAAAGATCGGCGGTATTTACTTGCTCGCTCACAATGCTGCTCCTCTATCGGTTTGAGGCCACACTAACCCTTGCCTCAGGGCCAGGGCAGGACATGTTTCGGCCTATGTGGATAAAAATCCCGACGGCGGTTCAGCGTCGCTCCGTCGCGCTAGGCTGAATCCAAACATTGAATGAGGGGGAACCTGCTATGAGCTTGTCCGATCTACCGGGCCCGGTGCCGGATCCAGCCGTAGTCCGGGGCGGGACCGCCACGGCCCTGGCCGAGCCTGTCACCCGTGTCCGGCCGATCTGGGTCACTGGCGTGGTGCTGGTCAACCTGGGCATCAACGCAGCGTTCTTTGGCCCCCTCCAAGTGCTCTTGGGCCTGCAGGCAGCTCACTTTGACGAAGGCCAGAAGGAAGCGATCCTTGCTCTGGTCACGGGCTGCGGTGCGGCCGTCTCCATGGTGGCAAACCCGCTCTTCGGGGCATTCAGCGATCGCACTACCTCCAGGTTTGGTCGCCGTGTTCCCTGGGTCCTGATGGGCGCCATCCTGGGAGCCGTTGCGCTCGTCGCTTTGGCCGGTGCTCCCAACGTTGCGGCAATGACTTTGCTGTGGTGCCTTGTGCAGGCTGGAGCCAACGCCATGTACGCCGCTATTACGGCCGCCATACCTGATCGTGTCCCGGTTCCACAGCGGGGGACTGTGGGTGGACTGGCCGCCATGGGACAGACTGTAGGCATTCTGATCGGAGCCGTGATCGCTGCGGTCGTTGTTGGAAACTTTGCCGCAGGTTACTGGCTGTGCGCTGCAGCGCTGCTCGCCGGCGTCGTGGTTTATCTCTTTAAGAATGATGACCAGCAGCTTCCGCCAACCGAGCGACCACCGTTCAAGATGGCGAAATTCCTCAAAGGCTTTTGGGTCTCTCCCAAGCGCTACCCGGATTTCGCGTGGGCTTGGCTGACTCGCCTTCTGGTAAGCACCGGCAACCACATGGTCACGTTGTATCTGTTGTTCTTCCTGAGTGATGCTGTGCGTCTCAAGGAAACCGAGGGAATCGACCCGTCGTTTGGTGTCCTCATTCTTACCGGGCTTTACGCAGTCTCGGTCATTGTCACCAGCGTGCTCGGGGGAAGGCTGAGCGACAGGATGGGCAAGCGGAAGCCTTTGGTGATCGCTTCGTCGGTGATCATTGCGCTGGCGTCACTGATCCTGGCCTTCGCGCCGACGTGGATCGGCGGGCTTGCCGGTGCGGTGGTGTTGGGGATCGGATTCGGAGCGTATCTCGCCGTTGACTTCGCACTCATCACGCAGGTCCTTCCCACTGGGATGGACCGCGGCCGGGATTTGGGCGTTATCAACATCGCCAACTCCTTGCCGCAGGTGATCGCCCCCTTGATCGCCTCTCCGTTTGTCCTTTTCTGGGGCGGCTACGTCTCGTTGTACGTAGCCGCCGCAATCATCGGGCTCTTGGGCGCCGTCTTCGTGGTGAAGATCAAGAGCGTGGACTAGGCCTAGAAGACGTAGTTCATGACGTTCCAGCCGCTTCCTACTACCGGCTGCCCTTTCCATGTGAAACCGTAGATGCCCCAGCTGCTGAAGCCTGAAGGATCGGCGAGGTACATCGTCAGCAGGCCGTTCGGGCTGATGCCGTAAACGTCGTTGTAGCCATCTCCGTTGAAGTCACCGGCAATCCCGAAGCGGCTAAGCGCCTCCCAACCCCTGCCAATGGTTCCGTCAAAGGAATCGGGGCTACCGTAATCGAAGAAGAAGCCGTTGCGCTGAGATGAACGGGCCTGCAAATCGCCAAAGCGGGTGCGCGCGAGGACCACGGCTTCGGGTGTGCCATAGAAATGCCCCGCCCCTGCAGCATCCTGGGCAAGGATGTCGTTGGTGCCGTCACCGTTGAAGTCACCGGGTGCGATCAGGTTGACGAAACCCTGCCATCCCTGACCGATCTGGAACGCCTGTTTCCACGCTCCGGCGCCATTTCCTTGGTAGAGGAAGAGGCGTCCGTAGCCGTCTCGGCCCATGACGTCCACTGTTCCGTCGCCGTCGAAGTCGCCCGGTGAAACCAAGAGGTTGTAGATGTGCCAGCCGTTGCCGATCACTTGCGGCGCCCGCCAATTACCCCGTCCATCGGTGGGGTAGAGGAGCAAGCGGCCCGCGTTGTCCCCGGGCGAACAGATCGAAGGTTCCGTCGCCGTCGAAACCTTTCGATCTTCGGGGGGAAGCCCCTGGGCGGTTTCTTTGCTGGGCACCGCATCTTGTGTGTGGGAGGCCGTGGTATCCACTGCTTTTTCAGCGGCGGAAGCAGGGAGGGCCGAGGCCACGAGGCCAGCGGCCAAGGCCGGAGCGGTGATGAGTGCAAGCAGTCGGCGGGGCGGCACAGAGTTGGCGAACACACGCCAATTCGATGGTTCCCTGCTCACAATGCCGTTCGCAACAGCGTATGCGCAGGGAACCCGCGAAATGGCGGCTTGACGCTAGAACAGGTCCGTGAACCCGCCCCAACCCCAGCCGACCACCTCAGCGCCAGCCCAACCCGCGGTGCCGTTGCCGTAGTAGGCGCGCAGCTGGCCGGACCCGTCCACGGCAAAGACGTCGAGGTTTCCGTCGGCGTTGATGTCGCCTGCGCTGCCGATCTTGCTCATACCGTTCCAGCCTTGGCCAACTACGGTCATGCCGTTCCAGCCGCCGGAACCGTTGCCGCTGTAGAGCCTCAAATACCCGGCGGAATCGCGGGCAAGAATGTCAACGTTGGTGTCGCCGTCGAAGTCGCCGGGGGTGATGATCGCGTTCAGTGCGTTCCAGCCCTGTCCCGCCACGGACCGGGGCAGCCATCCGCCGTTTCCGTCCCCCGGGTAAAGGTATAGAATCCCGTTGGCGTCGCGGGCCAGGACGTCATTGGTGCCATCGCTGTTGAAATCCCCGGGAGAGACCAGCGAAGTGAAGATGTTCCACCCCGTCCCGACTTTTCGGGGGCCGTTCCAGCCGCCGGAGCCGTTACCGCTGTACAGGTAGAGACCACCGGCCGAGTCCTTGCCGATGACGTCGTTGATGCCGTCGCCGTCAAAGTCGCCGGGGGACAGCACTGTGGGGAAGATGTTCCACCCGGCACCCACGGTCCGCGCGGGTTCCCAGCTGTTGTACACCCGCGGGTACATCATCAGTGCACCGTCGGAACGGCGGGCCAATAGCTCAAAAGCGCCGCGGCCAGTGAATCCATTGGGCCGGTTGGAAGCGGAAATCGGCGCGGTTTCCTCGCTGGCGACTTCCAAATCCTCGCAGGGGTAGCTGGCTACGAGGTGCGCGGCGATGGTTTTGCCGCGGTCTTCCTCGCCGAGCAGGTAATGAGGCCAGGTGGGGTGGTCCGTTGCCACTTCGCCGTCGCGCGTCCAGTAGATGCGCGTGTCGGGGCCCGCCGCAGCGCCGCAGCCCTTGTAGGCCATGGGATCCCAAGTGACGGTGAGCGTCGCACCTACATAGGGGGCTCCGGTGATGACGGGCGGTTCGGGGTCCATGGTGGCCATGGCGGGCGCTGGGGCCAGCACTACTGCCGCTAAGACCGCAGCCCCGATTCCGGCCATTATCCGGCGCACGCCGGACGTAGGGCGTGATGAAGCAAACATTGTGTCCTCCCCAGACTTTATGCGGTTAATGGTACCGCGACTGGGATCTTCCTAGAAGATTGCTGTGAACCATCCGAAACCGGCTCCTACAGCTTCGGAACCCTTCCAGCCCGTCCTGCCGTCGCTGTAGTAGGTCAGCAGGCGGCCCTGCTGGTCCACCCCGTGAACATCGGGGAAGCCGTCGCTGTTGTAGTCACCGGCGCCGCCTACGAACTTGAGCGCGTTCCATCCGACGCCGATCATCCAGGACCGCGACCAGCCTCCTGAGCCATTGCCGCCGTAGAAATACAGATAGCCGCTGCGGTCGCGCGCCAGGATGTCCACATTGCCGTCGCCATTGAAATCGCCGGGGGTCACTATGGTGTCCATGACGTTCCATCCGGTCCCGACGGCGGACCGAGCCAGCCAGCCTCCGGCACCATTGCCAGGGTAGAGATAGAGGGCTCCGCCGGGTTCTCTGGCGAGGACGTCGTTGTGGCCGTCTCCGTTGAAGTCGCCCGGGCTGACGATGGAGTCGAACACGTTCCAGCCGTTGCCGATGGACTTGGCGGGCTTCCAGCCACCGGCGCCGTCTCCGCCGAAGAGGTAGAGCCCGCCGGCGGAGTCACGCACCAGCATGTCGCTTTTGCCGTCACCATCGAAGTCGCCGGGGGAGAACGCAGTATTGAAGATGTTGAAGCCGTATCCCACTGTCCGGGCGGGGGCCCAAGCGCCCCCGCTTCGCCCGTAGAGCACCAGCGAACCGTCATTGGCGCGTGTCAAGAGTTCAAAGCTGCGTCCAGTGAAACCTGCCGCCCGGTTCGCGGCACCAACGGGCTTGGTTTCGTTGCTGTGCAGCGACTCTCCCCCGCAGGCTGCTGTGCTGGCGGTAACGTGCGCGGCCATGCGGGCGCCGGTGTCATCCCGCTCCAGCGTGTAATTGCGTGTTGTTTCACCGGCTACGAGGAAGCCGTCCCGGGTCCAGTAGACCGTGAAGTCAGGGCCTTTGCCGCCCCCGCAGCCATAAAACGTGTAGGGGCCGATGTCCGCGGTCAGCGTCTTCCCCACAAACGCTTCACCGTTGACTATGGGGTCCGGCCCGTTGCTTGGCGCGGCCGACGCCGGCAGGGGGCTAAGTGCCATGGCCGCCACGGTGGCGGCCAGCAGCGCAGCTGCAATCCGGCGTCGTAATGTCCCCATGCGTGTTCCTCCCGAGTGGCTTCCAAACCTGCATGAAGTGTATGTCTGCAGGCCCGGATAGACGGGAAAGGCATGGCTTGTGGGCACAAAGTGGGCTCTCAGGAAACGGTCATTTTGCTCCCGTATCATTGATGCGATCGGCCAGCCGCGGTCACTGACCCCGCCGGCCGTTTCCTTGTCAGCCTGCCAAGAGATCGCCGGAAATGCCCGCAACAAACTCACTGGAACCTTACTCCCTTGACCTGTCGACGGGGCTGCCCCGTATGGCTGCCGCGCCCACCACACCGCGGCAGCAGTTGCGCTATGCCCGCATCTTGAAGACGGCGGCCGGTTTTGCCCAGCGGCAATTCGATACCCTGAGTCTTTCCGACGTCGCGGCGCGGGCTGACATTCCGCTCGGTACGCTCTACCGCTATTTTCCCTCCACAGCGCATCTCATGCTGGCGGTCTACAGGCAGCAGTTGCGCGAACTCCGCGACGGCGTCCGTCTGCGGGAGGGCAAAGGCCACGCCCTCGCTGGTTTGATGATGGAGATTTTCCACCTGCGGGTCATGCAGCCAGGTGTGGAACACTGCCTTATCCGTCCTGCCGGCAAGGATGATGACACGGCTCAGCTGCTGCGTGAGATTGACGCTCTGTCCGAGGAAATAGTGGGCTCGTTGAGTAAGGACACCGGCAAGGACACCGTCAGGGCCCGTATCCTGTTGCATTTGGTGAGCGGGTTGGTACAGGCGGTCCGCTGCCGCAGGTTGTCTCTGTTTGAGGCGGAGAAGGATTTGAAAAAAGCGTGCACGCTGCTCACCGGGGAGTAACAAAGCACGTACTGGTCTAGACCACTAGGACCGCAGAACACCGATTTTGGCATGACGCGGATCACACTTTAGCTTGGTTGAACGTTTTACTCTCGAATCGTCTCTGTTGGTATTGAATCTTGTACCCCCGACGCTTACCTAAGCTGGAAACACCGAAGCGGCTAGCAGCCCCCTATCTGCAGAAGCAATGCCGGACCAGTCACCCTTGGCCCGCACCAGCAGTTCTGTTCCTGCCCGACATCGTGCCGTGGGTCCACGGCTAGCCTGAGGAGACAAAGACGTGTCCATCGAGACAATTGCACCTGATAACGAAGCGTTGGTACTGAGCGAAGAAGAGATCTTCGCAGCCCACGAAGGCGGCAAGCTGACCATTTCCAGCACCGTTCCGCTCAACAACAAGCGCGACCTTTCCATCGCCTACACCCCGGGCGTCGCCCAGGTCAGCCGGGCGATCCACGCCAACCCCGAGCTTGCCCGCACCCACACCTGGGCCGAACGCCTGGTTGTTGTGGTCAGCGATGGCACCGCCGTGCTGGGGCTCGGCAACATTGGTCCGAGCGCTTCCTTGCCGGTCATGGAAGGCAAGTCCGCCCTGTTCAAGTCCTTCGGCGACCTGGACTCCATCCCGCTGGTCCTCAACACCACCAACGTGGACGAGATCATCGAGACCCTGGTCCGCCTCCGCCCGAGCTTCGGCGCCGTAAACCTCGAGGACATTTCGGCTCCGCGGTGCTTCGAACTCGAAGAGCGCCTCATTGAAGCCCTTGATTGCCCGGTCATGCACGACGACCAGCACGGCACCGCCGTGGTGGTCCTCGCCGCCCTGACCAACGCGGCCAAGGTGACCCAACGCGAACTCGCCGGCCTCAAGGTTGTTGTTTCCGGCGCAGGTGCCGCTGGCATCGCCATTGCCGAGATTCTTCTCGCCGTGGGCATCAAGGACGTCATCCTGCTCGACTCCAAGGGCGTGGTCAACGCCGATCGTGCCGATCTCGTGGCAGATCCGGGCAGCGTCAAAGCCCGCATGGCTCAGCGCACCAACCCCCGCGGCATCAGCGGCGGTCCCGGTGAGGGACTGACCGGCGCCGACGTCTTTGTGGGGGTCTCCTCCTCCAAGCTGGATGAAGAACACCTGAAGCTCATGAGCGATCAGTCGATCGTGTTTGCCCTGTCCAACCCGGACCCGGAAGTTCTGCCCGAGGTTGCCCAGAAGTACGCAGCCGTTGTTGCCACCGGTCGCAGCGACTTCCCCAACCAGATCAACAACGTGCTGGCTTTCCCCGGGATCTTCCGCGGCGCGCTCGATGCCAAGGCCCGCCGCATCACGCCCGCCATGAAGATCGCCGCGGCCAACGCCATCGCTGAACTGGCTGCAGAAGACCTCTCCGCGGATTACATCGTGCCGAGCCCGCTGGACGCTCGAGTTGCACCGGCCGTCACCGCGGCAGTTGCCGCAGCCGTCACCGAGTAGCGGCTACTTACGCAAGTCCGACGACGGCGACGCCTCCCGTGCTGGGGAGCGTCGCCGTCGTTTGTGGTTTTGAAGCAACGCGGGGTCACTTATGCCCCCTTATGCTGCGTTGAAGGGGGCGTAAGTGACCCCGCGTTGCTGTGCCTAGACTGAGGACCATGAACGCCGAACTTATCGTGACCATCCTGTGCGGCCTGGCCATAGCAGTGGGTGTCGCCGGGACCATCATCCCTGTACTTCCGGGCAGCATCCTGATCGGCGCAAGCCTCTTGGCGTGGGCCATCTGGGGCGGCGCCGGTGGCATGGGATGGGTGATCTTTGCTGTGGGCATGCTGTTTGTGGTGTCCGGAATGGCAGCCAGTGCCGTGTTGACCGGCCGCAAAATGAAGCAGCATGGAATCCCCAACAGGTCGGTGCTGATTGGCGTGGTCCTGGGCGTCGTGGGAATGTTCGTGATCCCGGTGGTGGGTCTCTTTGTGGGGTTCGCGCTGGGGCTCCTCCTCAGCGAAGTCCAACGCACGCGCAACTTCCAGGCCGCGCTGCGGTCCAGCGGTGCTGCGCTGAAAGCGACCGGCATAGGGATGCTGGTGGAGTTTGCCTTGGCCTGCGCCGCCGCGAGCACGTGGATCATCGGCGTGTGGGTGGAAGTGGCGTACGGAGGCCCGTAACCATGCAACTCCTGTATAGCGCGAAATCGCGGGTCAACTGCGAATTCGCCCGCTAAGGACAGCGAATTCGCAGCCGACCCGCGATCTCGGCAGCAAGTAAGCCCTACTTCAACACGATCGTCCTGTTCCCATTCAGGATGATCCGCCCCTCGCAGTGCCAGCGAACGGCGTTGCTGAGGGCCTTGCATTCGGTGTCCCGGCCGGCGGCTACGAGATCGTCCGGCCCGAACGTGTGGTCCACTTCCACTACCTGCTGGGCGATGATGGGACCTTCGTCCAACTCGCCGTTCACGTAGTGGGCTGTGGCGCCCACAGTTTTCACACCACGTGCGTATGCCTGGTGGTAGGGCTTGGCGCCCTTGAAGCTCGGCAGGAACGAGTGGTGGATGTTGATGGCGCGGCCGTCGAGTTTACGGGCCAGGTCGTCGCTGAGCACCTGCATGTAGCGGGCCAGCACAATGAGTTCCACGTCCAGCTCGTCAATGATCTCCAGCAAGCGCCCCTCGGCGGCCGGCTTGGTGGCGGCAGTGACAGGGATGTGGAAGAACGGGATCCCGTGCCACTCCGCCAAACCTTGATGATCGGTGTGGTTGGACACTACGCCCACTACATCGATGGGCAGCTCGCCGATCCGTGCGCGGAACAGGAGGTCGTTCAGGCAGTGCCCAAACTTGGAGACCATGATCAGCACGCGCCGCTTGTATCCCTGGCGTTCCAGTTGCCAGTTCATGCCGTACTTTTCGCCAACGGGGGAGAAAGCAGAACGCAGCGTTTCCACGGTGGATTCGTCGCCGGAGGAGGCGAAATGCACCCGCATGAAGAAATGGCCTTCGGCACGATCACCGAACTGCTTGTTGTCGATGATGTCGCAGCCGTGGTCCAACAGGAAGCCGGACACAGCGTGCACAATTCCGGGACCTTCGGGGCAGTCGAGGGTGAGGACGTGTTCCACAGTGGTCTCCGCGGTGGAGCCGGTAGTGGTTTCGGTTTGGATGGCAGTCATGGCTAGCACTCCACTACGTTGACGGCGAGGCCCCCACGGGAGGTCTCTTTGTACTTGGATTTCATGTCTGCGCCTGTCTCGCGCATGGTTTTGATGGCTTTGTCGAGGGAAACTTTGTGGCTGCCATCGCCGTGCAGGGCAAGACGGGCGGCGTTGATGGCTTTGACGCTGGCGATCGCATTGCGTTCGATGCAGGGAATCTGCACCAGCCCGCCCACGGGATCGCAGGTGAGGCCCAGGTTGTGTTCAATGCCAACTTCGGCGGCATTTTCCACTTGCTCGGGCGTTCCACCCAGGACTTCGCAGAGGCCGGCCGCCGCCATGGAGCAGGCGGAACCCACTTCACCCTGGCAGCCCACCTCGGCACCGGAAATGGACGCGTTGATTTTGAACAGGATTCCGACGGCGGCCGCCGCCAGCAGGAACCGCACGACGCCGTCGTCGTTGGCTCCTGGAACAAACTTGGTGTAATAGTGCAGCACTGCCGGGACAATTCCGGCGGCGCCATTGGTGGGCGCGGTGACGATCCTGCCGCCCGCAGCGTTTTCCTCGTTCACTGCCAAGGCGAAGAGGTTGACCCATTCCATGGCGAGGAGCGGGTCCGCTGAGGCACTACCGTTCAGGTCGGCGTCGGTTTCGGAAAGCTTTTTGAACAACGACGGCGCCCGTCGCCTGACCTTCAGGCCTCCGGGCAGGATTCCCTCGGCAGAGCAGCCGTTGTCCACGCATTCCTGCATGACAGCCCAGATGCCCAGCAACTTCTCACGCAGTTCCTCCTCGGAACGCCACACGAGCTCGTTGGCCAGCATGATGTCCGAGATGGACTTGCCTTCGCGGAGGCAGATGGCAAGGAGTTCGTCTGCCGTGGTGAAGGGGTAGGGGAGGACGGTGTCGTCGGCCACCACTTTGTCTGCGCCGGAGACGTCACCGTCCACCACAAAGCCGCCACCGATGGAGTAGTAGCTGCGTTCCCGGAGCACGGCGCCCGTGTGGTCCAACGCGCGGAACGTCATGCCGTTGGGGTGTGCAGGCAGCGACTTGCGACGGTGCAGGACCACGTCCTCGTCCCAGTTGAAGTCCACCCGGTGGTTGCCGCCCAAGCGCAGTTCGGCGTCGAGGGCTGCAGCTGCAACCTGGTCGTCTGCGGTATGTGTGTTAACAGTTTCGGGGGAGTGGCCTTGCAGCCCCAGCACCACGGCTTTGTCTGAGCCGTGGCCCCGGCCGGTGGCGCCCAGCGAGCCGAAGAGCTCAGCCTGGACGCGCACCGTGGCCGGAAGCTGGCCGGACGATTCAAGACCGTCCGTGAACTGCTTTGCCGCGCGCATGGGGCCAACCGTGTGTGAAGACGACGGCCCGATGCCAACAGAAAACAGATCAAGCACACTCAGTGCCATCAGGGGACCTCAGGTGAGGCGTACTCCCGCATGGCGTCCAGGATCCAACGTCCCAGGAAATCGGCAAACGAGGCCCGGGGAAAGATCCGGTAGGACTCCGCCGAGGTCTTCCAGAGCATCACCGGGATGTGGGCGAGCTCAGTGGAGACAGCCGTGCCGGCCTTGAAAACGCGCGGGTGCAGGTCCAAAGCGCAGGTCTTCTCCAGCACTGCGCGGGCATGGCTGCCGGAAAGCTCGAACGTGGTGCGGTTGGCGGAAAGGTCCACCACCTGGCCCGCGTCGTTGCCCAGCGCCGTGGTCAGATCGCTGACCAAGGAGCCACCCAGGGAGTCGTGGGCTTCTTCCGGTGCCACCACCATGAATTCGGTGGGACCAAGCCACAGGGTGTGAACGGATCCGGTCCCCGTCACTTCACCGCAAGCGGCTGGCAAGCCGCCGGTTACGGACGCTACGCGGGCACCGGCGTCGGACGCTCGGTCCACCCGGACGCCCACCATGGCCTGGTACGGAATCTCGGTGATAGTCACCGTGCCCGGCACGGATCCGGAGGTGAAAGCGTCAGCCAGGTGCTCGGCCGGGCTACGGCGTGCCCCACGAACACTGTTCACGGTTTCTGCTGGTGTTGCTGTTTCAGCCATCTTTGCGGGTCCCTTCAGCATCGAAAAGTACGGTTTCGCCAACAACCACGTCCACCAATTGGTCTCCCAGCGAGGCCACCAGGGTCTCGCCGATGCGGTTGCGGCCGTTTTGAATAAGAGCCAGGGCGAAGGAACGGCCCAGCGCGGCGCTGTGGTAGCTGGAGGTCACGAAGCCCTCCATGGGGACGGGTCCGTTGGCCGGGTTGACCGGGATGCCCTTTTCCACCAGCTGTGTGCCTTCGGGCAAACGGAGCGAGTGGTCCACGGGGAGGACGCTTACCAGGTGCTTGCGGTCCTCGCGGCTTGCATCCTGGCGGAGGTAGGAACGCTTGCCGATGAAGTCCTTGGCCTTGGAGACAATCCAGTCCATGCCGGCGTCCTGCGGGGTGACCGTGCCGTCGGTATCCTGCCCCACGATGGGGTAGCCCTTTTCGGCGCGGAGCACGTGCATGGTTTCCGTGCCGTACGGGGTGATGTTGAACTCGGCACCCGCGGCAGCAACTGCTTCCCAGGTGTTGAGTCCGTACCAGGACGGGATGTTGATTTCGTAGGCGAGTTCGCCGGAGAAGGAGATGCGGCAAACGCGGGCCTGAACTCCGGACGCCAGCGTGGTTTCGCGGAAGGTCATGAACGGGAAGTTCTCTGCCTCCAGGCCACCGTTTTCGGCGAGCTGGGGTGCAACCTTGGCGATCACTGCACGGGACTTCGGGCCAACTACGGCGATGGTGCTCCACTGCTCCGTCACTGATGTGCAGACCACGTCGAGTTCCGGCCACTCTGTCTGGTGCCACTCTTCCAGCCAGTCCAGCACCTTGGCTGCGCCGCCGGTGGTGGTGGTCATGAAGTAGCGGTCATCATCCAAGCGGAGGGTCACGCCGTCGTCGAAGATCATGCCGTCCAAGGTGCACATCACACCGTAGCGGGCGGATCCCGGGGCGAGCTTCTTGAACGCGTTGGTGTACACGCGGTTCAGGAATTCGCCTGCGTCCTTGCCGCGGATCTCGATCTTGCCCAGCGTGGTGGCGTCCATGAAGCCCACGGAATCGCGGACGGCGGCGCATTCACGCAGGACTGCCGTGTCCATGTCTTCACTGCCCTGCGGGTAGTACCAGGGGCGCTTCCACTGTCCAACGTCTTCGAACAGTGCGCCTTGGGCCACGTGCCACGGGTGGATGGAAGTGACCCGGGCGGGGTCGAACAGTTCGCCGCGCTGGCGACCGGCCAAGGCTGCGAAGGCGACGGGGGTGAACGGTGCACGGTACGCCGTGGTTCCGATCTCGCCGACGCCCGGGATGCTCTCTGCGCCGCCGAACTTCAGCGCTGCGGCAATGACGCCGATTGCGTTGACGCCGGACGTCTTGCCCTGATCGTTGGCTGTGCTGATGGAGGTGTACCGCTTGACGTGCTCCACGGACCGCATGCCTGCCCCGGTGGAGCGGAGGACGTCGGCCACGGACTGGTCGCGCTGGAAGTCCACAAAGTGGTGGTGCCACTCGCCCGGCTCACCGCTCTGGCCGGGGACCAGCCAGAGCTGGCGGCTCGGCGCGCTGGCCACGGGTTCCTGCAACTCCACCGGGGTGGTGGCGGACTCGAAGCCGGCAGCAATGGATGCGGCCGCTCCCGCGGAGATGCCCTCTGCCAGGCAGTCCTGGAGTTCGTAGCTGCCACGGCCTGCGCCAACAACCTGCTGGTCGCGGACCGGCTTGGTGGGGATGAAGGCAGCGAGCTCGTCATCCCAACGCAGCTTGCCCTGGCGCTGGCTGTGGAGGTGAACCACCGGGCTCCAGCCACCGGAAACTGCAAGGAGATCGGCAGCCAGCTGTTCGACGCCCGAGGTGAGTTCGCCGTCGTCGTTAATGCTGCGGACGGTGACACCGCTCAGACGGCCATTCTCATCTGCGGAGGTATCCGCCACGGCGCTGCCGACGAGCACCCGGATACCGGACTCGACGGCGGCAGCGGCCTTCGCGCTGATCTGCGGACGGGCATCGACGACGGCGGCAACCGCCACGCCTGCTGCCTTCAGATCCGCGGCAAGAGCGTACGCGGAATCGTTGGTGGTGCTGATGACCACGCGGGATCCTGCTGCCACGGCATAACGGTTCAGGTAGGTGCGGGCTGCCGAGGCGAGCATGATGCCCGGGCGGTCGTTGTTCTCGAAGACCAGCGGACGCTCGTGGGCGCCCGGAGCCAGGACAACCTGCTTGGCACGGATGTGCCAAATACGCTGGCGGGAGACACCCGATGCCGCAGGCACGCTCAAGTGGTCGGTGCGGTTCTGGGCTGCGATGAAGTAGTTGGAGTCGTAGGAGCCGAAAGCGGTGGTGCGGTTCAGCACCGTGCATTCTGCAGCGGAAACCAGCTCGGCCTCCACGTCAGCAACCCATTCCAGGGCCGGCTTGCCTTCGATTTCTTCTGCCAGATCCGAAGCCGTGGAACCGGACAGCAGCGAGCCGCCGAGCTCGGGCTGGTCATCGATGAGGATGACGCGGGCACCCGTGCGGACAGCTTCGCGGGCCGGTGCAAGGCCTGCGATACCGCCGCCGACCACCAGGACGTCCGTGTGGACATACTTCTTGTCGTACTCGGCCTTATCCTCGTTGGGGTCGAGCTTGCCCAGGCCGGACAGGAGTTCAATGTTCATGCCATCCACCAGCGAAACTGCCGTGGCGGGAAGCATGGACTCGGCGACGTGACCGCGGAAGCGGGGGGCGATCTTCACCAGGGCGTTGGACTCTTCCACGCCGGCGGCCATGATGCCGCGGGGTCGGTCCTCGTAGAGGGAGTTGCCGGCGTTGATGTGGCCATTGGCCAGCAGTGCCGAGGCGATGGTGTCGCCCGGGTGGCCGGTGAATTCCTGGCCGTCCACGGTGAAGCGCCAAGAGATGCTGCGATCGATGCGTCCGCCGGTGGCGAGGCGTGCGTTCTTGCTGGTCACTTCTAGACTCCTTCCGAGGAGATGGGGGTGGTGGCCGTAGGTGAAGCGGCGCCGGGGGCGAGGCCTGGTTCGCCGGCTTGACCGAACTCGCCGGCCTGGGTGAACTCGCCTGGCTGAGTCGGTTCGCTGCTTTGGCCGGTGGATTTGATGTCCGGCCGGGGCTGACCCATCCCGTAGATGGAGTGGATCTCGTAGCTCACGGTGTCGCGGAGCATGTTGAACCACTGGCGGCATCCGGTGCTGTGGACCCACCGTTCGGCGAAGGTTCCCTTGGTGTTCTCGCGGTAGAACAGGTATTCAGCCCATTCGCGGTCCGTGAGGTCGTTGGGGCTCTCCGGGTAGGCGACGTGTGCCTGGCCGCCGTAGTGGAATTCGGTTTCGTCGCGTGGCCCGCAGTTGGGGCATGAAATGAGGAGCATGTCTTGTCCTGTCCTGGCTAGTGGGCTACGGCTGCGGCGCCGTGTTCGTCGATCAAGGCGCCGGTCTCGAAGCGTTCCAGTGCGAACGGCTTGTTCAGCTGGTGCGGAGCGCCCGTGGCGATGGTGTGCGCGAACGTCAGGCCTGCCGCCGGAGTGCCCTTGAAGCCGCCCGTTCCCCAACCACAGTTGACGAACATGTTCTCCACCGGGGAGAGTCCAACAATCGGGGAGGCATCCAAAGTGGTGTCCACAATGCCGCCCCAGGTCCGGAGCACGTGGGCCCTGGCGAAAATCGGGAAGAGTTCCACTGCTGCTGCCATCTGCTCCTCGATCACGTGGAACGAGCCGCGCTGGCCGTAGCCGTTGTAGGAGTCGACGCCGGCACCCATCACCAGTTCGCCCTTGTGGGCCTGGGAGACGTACACGTGGACGTGGTTGGACATGACCACCGTGGGGTGGACGGGTTCGTGCAGTTCAGACACCAGTGCCTGGAGCGGGTGGCTCTGGATCGGCAGGCGGAAGCCGGCCATTTCTGCCAGGACCGAGCTGTGGCCGGCGGCGCAAAGACCAACTTTTTCGGTGTTGATGGTGCCGCGGGTGGTCTGGACTCCGGTCACCCGGTTGCCGTCCTTGATGAAGCCGGTAACTTCGCAGTTCTGGATGATGTCCACGCCCAGTTCATCGCACTTGCGGGCGAAGGCCCACGCCACGTGGTCGTGCTTGGCGATGCCTGCCCGCGGCTGGTACGTGGCGCCCATGACGGGGTAGCGGATGTTGTCGCTGATGTTCAGGATGGGGCAGAGTTCCTTGACCTGCTGCGGGTCAAGCCATTCAGCATCCACGCCGTTGAGCCTGTTGGCACCCACACGGCGAACGCTTTCGCGGACATCGCCCAAGGTGTGGGCGAGGTTCATGACGCCGCGCTGGCTGAAGAGGAAGTCGTACTCAAGTTCCTCGGGAAGGATCTCCCAGAGCTTCAGCGCGTGCTCGTAGATGGCTGCGCTCTCGTCCCACAGGTAGTTGGAACGGATGATGGTGGTGTTGCGGGCCATGTTTCCACCGGCCAGCCAGCCCTTTTCCAGGATGGCGATATTCGTCATGCCATGGTTCTTCGCCAGGAAGTACGCGGTGGCCAGGCCGTGCCCGCCGCCGCCCACAATCACGGCGTCGTAGCTTTTCTTCGGGTCCGGGTTGCGCCAGAGGAAGTCCGGGTGTTCGGGGAGGTGGTCTGCACTCACTTGGCTGCTCCAATCAGTTCTGCTGCGGTTGCGGTTGCGGCGCCATTGCCGTTCTTGGAAAGGTGCGGGTACAGCGGGAACTTCTCTGCCAGTGCGGTGACGCGGCGGCGGAGTTCGACGGCGGTGGCGTCGTCCAAGGTCACGTCGCCTTCGGTGCCGTCTGCGGTGGTGCCGCTCTTCGCTGCGGCGATCAACGCCGTCGCAATGATGTCCGAGACTTCAGTGAAGTCCTCAGCCTTGAAACCGCGTGCGGCGAGGGCGGGGGTGCCAATGCGCAGGCCCGAGGAGACCATCGGCGGGCGGGGGTCGAAGGGGACGGCGTTGCGGTTGACGGTGATGCCGATGCGGTGCAGGGTGTCTTCAGCCTGCTGACCGTTAAGGACTGAGTGGCGGAGGTCGGCGAGCACCAGGTGGACATCAGTTCCTCCGCTGACAACGGAGATGCCGGCTGCAGCAACGTCGTCCTGGAGGAGGCGCTGGGCGAGGATCTTGGAGCCTTCAAGGACGCGGACCTGGCGTTCCTGGAACTCGGGCTCGGCAGCCATCTTGAAGGCCACGGCCTTTGCGGCGATGACGTGTTCCAGCGGACCACCCTGCTGACCGGGGAACACCGCGGAGTTCACCTTCTTGGCGATGTCTGGGTCGTTGGTGAGGATCACGCCACCTCGGGGACCGCCGAGGGTTTTGTGGGTGGTGCTGGTGACAATGTGCGCGTGCGGGACCGGGCTCGGGTGGAGCCCTGCAGCCACCAGACCCGCGAAGTGGGCCATATCCACCATGAGGTAGGCGCCCACCAGGTCCGCGATGCGGCGGAATTCAGCGAAGTCCAGCTGGCGGGAGTATGCGGACCAGCCGGCGACGATCAGCTGTGGCTTGTTTTCCAGTGCCAGGCGCTCAACTTCGGCCATGTCCACGGTGTGGGTGTCCTCGCGAACTCCGTAGGGAACAACCTTGTACAGCTTGCCGGAGAAGTTGATCCGCATGCCGTGGGTCAGGTGCCCGCCGTGTGCGAGGTTCAGACCCATGATGGTGTCGCCCGGAGTGATCAGTGCGTGCATGGCCGAGGCGTTGGCCTGGGCGCCGGAGTGGGGCTGCACGTTGGCGAACTCTGAGCCGAACAGGGCCTTCAGGCGGTCAATGGCGAGCTGTTCGATCACATCAACGTGTTCGCAGCCGCCGTAGTAGCGCTTGCCCGGGTAGCCCTCGGCGTACTTATTGGTCAGAACCGATCCCTGAGCCTCCATGACGGCCGTGGGTGCGAAGTTCTCAGAGGCGATCATTTCCAGCGTGGACTGCTGGCGGATGAGTTCTTGAGCGATCGCCTGATCGACCTCCGGGTCCGCCTGTGCGAGCGGGCGGATCAGCGGTTCAACCATGGTGTTCTCCTTCAAAAGCTTGTCTAGTGGCCGACTGTTAGGCAACTGATATATTAGAACTATTGCCATAGTATGTTGGAGATCACATAGTCGTCAACAGGTCCGGGAAACTCATCCATGGGACCGTGGTTGTGACAACGGGAGAGAGCAATGAGCGCCGCACTGGAAGCACTGGAATCAGCTCCGCAGGGTACGTCCCTCGCGGAGAACGCCTACCTGCTGCTGCGCGACAGGCTCATCATGCTGGACGTCAAACCCGGCGACCCCATCAACGACGGGCAAATTGCCCTGGAGCTCGGCATTGGGCGCACTCCCGTCCGCGAAGCCATCAAACGCCTCGAAAGCGACCACCTCGTGGTGTCCTACCCCCGGCGCGGCACGTTCGCCACCGGCGTGGACATCACCCAGCTCGCCGAAGTCTCCGAAATCCGCGAACTGCTTGAACCGCTCGCTTCCAGGAAAGCTGCCCGCATGGCCAGCCCCGCCATGCGTACCGAGCTCCGCGCCGTCGCCGCCGCGATCCGGGATCTTGAAGGGCAGGACAACTCCTCCCAGGAACTCATGCGCTACGACATCCAAGTGCACAGGCTCATCTACAAGGCCTCCGCCAACGCGCATCTTGAAGACGTCCTCATCCGCTACGACAACCTCGCCACCCGCATCTGGTGCCACATGCTCGAGAAGATGCCCTCCGTGTCCGGGCACATCTCCGAACACGCAGACCTCCTCACCGCCATTGCCGACGGCGACGAAGACCGCGCCGCCGAGCTTGCCCTGCACCACGTGGTCAGCTTCGAAGAGACCATCCGCAAGGTCCTCTAGGCTTCCTGTCCTGCCGCACTCCCGCCTTCCGGCGGCGGGCTCATCCTCTGCGCGCTCGGTCGTTCCTCCCTTAGACGCGCGCTGCCGGGACAACCCCACCCCCTCCCGATCCTCTCTCACGTCCCTCGTGTTTGAGCGGGTCGCTCTCTCACGTCCCTCGGGTTTGGGCCCGCCCCTCTCTCACGTCCCAGTGCGTGGGCCCGCCCCTCTTCTCCTTTGGGGTGCTTATTCCATCGCCCGGGTGCGCACTAGGGCTCAGGCCTCGATGCTGCCGGTGCCTAACTACGGCGAACTTTCTTCAAGGAAGTGAGAGAGCGATTGGTTGAAGGGCTAGGGATGTGAGAGAGCATCGAATGGGCGAATAATGCGTTCTGCGCAACGTCGATGCGCTCATTACAACAAAACTCCTTCGCACACGATGTGCCGCTCTATCGCAAGTGACTTACTTAATCTCTCAAAACAACCCTTGACCGTGGCGTCGCTCACACATACGCTGGTGCAACAGCGTTGCGTTGAATGCAACCCCAATGATTTTGGTGGACACATGAGCAATGAATCCTCTGTGGCAGCCGAGCAAGGCACAGCACCTGCTTCCGGCGCCAGCCACAACAACAGCCAAACCCCCAGCCCCAACCACACGGTCAGCAAGGACACTCGACGGCGAGTGGTCACTGCCAGCTTCATCGGCAACTTTGTTGAGTGGTTCGACTACGCCGTTTACGGCTACCTGGCCGGCATCATTTCTACAGTTTTCTTTCCGGAGTCGGACCGGCAGACAGCTCTCCTGGCAACCTTCGGTGTCTTCGCCATCAGCTTCTTCGTGAGGCCGCTTGGTGGGTTCATCTGGGGCCATATCGGTGATCGCCTCGGACGAAAGCAGGCGCTCTCCCTTTCGATCGTGCTGATGTCAGTGGCCACGTTCTGCATCGCACTGATACCGGGCTACGCCACCATCGGCGTGATGGCGCCGATTCTGCTCCTCCTCGTAAGGGTCGTCCAAGGCTTCTCCGCGGCCGGCGAGTACGCAGGGGCGTCCGCCTTCCTGGTGGAATATGCGCCGGCGAACCGGCGCGGACTCTATGCCGCCGTCGTGCCTGCCAGTACCGCAGCGGGACTGCTGCTGGGATCCCTCCTGGCCGCCCTGCTGAGTTCAGTCCTGACCGCGGAGCAGCTCAACGAGTGGGGCTGGCGGCTGCCCTTCCTGCTGGCGGCGCCCATGGGCCTGATTGGCCGGTACATCCGAACAAAGCTGGAGGACACCCCGGCGTTCCGGGAACTGGCCGAGAAGGACGACGGCGTCAAGGCACCCGCGCTGGCAATGTTCAGGACGTACCGGAAGCAGCTCATCATTGCCACGGGTGCGGTGCTGCTCAATGCGGTGGGCTTCTACGTGATCCTCAGTTACATGCCCACGTACTTGTCGGAGGAGTTGGGCTTCGGTGCAACGGAGTCGTTCCTGGCCACCACCATTGCCCTGGCAAGCTACATCGGATTCATCTTCCTGACGGGCATTGCCTCGGACAAGTTAGGCCGCAAACGCATGCTGATCACCGCGTCGGTCCTCTTCATACTGCTGACGGTGCCGGCGTTCATGCTCCTGGACACCCGCAACTTCCTGGTGATCGTCCTGGTTCAGATCCTTCTGGGCGGAATGCTCACCCTCAACGATGGCACCCTGCCCAGTTTCCTCGCCGAACTCTTCCCAACGAAGGTCCGGTACACGGGCTTCGCCGTCAGCTTCAACCTCTCGAACGCCTTGTTCGGCGGCACCGCGCCGTTCATGGCCACCCTCCTGATCGGTATGACCGCCAGCAAGCTGGCACCCGGTTGGTACCTTGTGGCCGCCGCCGTAGTTTCCCTCATCGCAGTCCTGTTCGCCGCCGAGACTTCCAAGAAGCCTCTGCTGCAGGACTAGGACAACCCACCCATTGAAAGGAACCACCATGACCATCACCCAGAACGAGGCCGTCAACGACGTGGCCAAGCTCGAGCGCACCAAGGTCCTCAACAATGGCGACAAAGTTTCGCTGACCTTCTCCGATGCGGAGTTCCAGCGCCGCCTCGCAGGCCTCCGCCGGATCATGGCCGGGAAGGACCTCGACGCCGTGGTCCTCACCAGCTACCACTCCATCAAGTACTACTCCGATTTCCTCTTCACCTACTTCGGCCGCTCCTACGGCATGGTGGTCACCAAAGATGACACGGTGACCATTACGGCAAACATCGACGCCGGTATGCCTTGGCGCCGCAGCTACGGCGACAACCTGGTGTACACGGATTGGCGCCGGGACAACTACATCCACGCCATCCAGGAAGTCCTGCGGACCCGCGGGATCAACCCGCGCCGCATCGGCGTCGAAGATGACTCCCTGCCATTGGACAACCGCAACAAGATCCAGGCAGCCTTCTCCGGAGCGACGCTGGTCGACGTCGCGCAGGCGGCGATGCGTCAGCGCATGATCAAGTCGGATGAGGAGATCGCGGTTATCAAGCACGGCGCCCGCATCGGCGACTTGGGCGGTGAAGCCATCCGCAACGCCATCACGGCAGGCATTACCGAGTACGAGGTTGCGTTGATCGGCACCGAAGCCATGGTTCACGAGATCGCCCGCACGTTCCCGGACTCCGAAATCCGCGACACATGGGTCTGGTTCCAGTCGGGCATCAACACCGACGGCGCCCACAACTGGGCCACCACCCGGAAGATCCAGGAACACGACATCCTGTCCCTGAACTGTTTCCCCATGACCAGCGGCTACTACACGGCGCTGGAGCGGACCCTGTTCTACGGCGAACCGGATGCCCGATCCCTGGAACTGTGGAACATCAACGTGGAGGTCCACAAGCGCGGCCTTGAACTCATCAAACCCGGCGCCGTCTGCAAGGACATCGCTGCCGAGCTCAACGAGATCTACGTCAGCCACGGCTTGCTGGCCAACCGCACGTTCGGATACGGCCACTCCTTCGGTGTGCTGAGCCACTACTACGGACGCGAAGCCGGACTGGAACTGCGCGAGGACATCGACACCGTGCTGGAGCCGGGCATGGTGGTTTCCATGGAGCCGATGATCACCGTGCTGGACGGGCAGCCGGGAGCCGGCGGTTACCGCGAGCACGACATCCTGGTGGTGGGCGAGGACGGTGCGGAGAACATCACCAAGTTCCCGTTCGGTCCCGAGTACAACATCATCGGAGCCTAGTGGTCCGGCCGGTGGATACAGCGTGGTGTCCACCGGCCGCACCTCCCTTCCCAACTAAACCCCGTGCCCCGGCGAAATATAGTGAACCCATGACTCCCACTGATTCCAGCGAAGCTCCTGATACCGGCAACGGCAACGGCGACAGCAAAAACACCTCCGTCATCGTCAACGCCATTGCCGTGTTGAGGAGCTTCACAGCTGATGAACCGCTTCTGGGAGTCACCGAAATCGCTGGGCGGATCGGCCTGCACAAGAGCACCGTCAGCCGCATCCTGGCGACGCTGGAACAGGAAAACCTTGTAGAGCGCGACGTCGATTCGCGCAGGTTCCGCTTGGGCCTGGGGATGATCGCCATGGCGGGCCCCCTCCTGGCGGAACTCGAAGAGCGCCGCGTGGCCTACCCGGTGCTGCGCGAACTGACTGAGCGGACGGGGGAGACCAGCGCGCTCATGGTGTGGAACGGCAACGAGTCCATGTGCGTGGAACAGATTCCCAGCCGTCACCAAGTCAAGCACCTCACCCCCTTGGGTGCCAGGTACAACGAAGCACTGAGCTCCTCAGTGCAGGTGTTCCTTGGCTCGGAGAACGAGGACCGTGTGCGTCAGCTGTTGCGCAGCGGTTCCATCACCCTTCCCGGTCTGGACGAGGACGCTATTGAGACCTATCTGGCCCGGGTGGGGGAGTCAATGAAGCGCGGCTGGGCCGTGAACTTCGGGGAGACGTCCATTGAGGAAGTGGGCGTGGCCTCGCCCGTTTACGATCATCGCGGCGACATCGTTGCGTCCGTCCTCATTCCGGCGCCGAAATTCCGTGTTTCGCAGGACACCCTGAACAGCCTCGGTGAAGCCTGCGCCGCAGCCGCGGCCAAGGTCACCACACGGCTGGGTGGCCGCGCGCCGCGCTAAGCCGTAAACCGCCGTCGAGTTGGCATGTGATGACAATCCCGGGCGCGAACATTGTCATTAAGTGGCATCTCGGCGAAGGGGGGGCGCCGAAACAAAACGGCGGCCATCCCTCAAAGGGGACAGCCGCCGTCGTTGTTCTATAAGACGTGCGGAAGGGGCTTAAATCTTCCGTCGCGCCGGGGTTTCGTCCATGGCATCCCTGCCTAACCAGGCGCCCAGACCGATCATGGCAACACCAAGGATGAGGTGCAGCCAGTTGTCAGCCGTGTTGAACGGGACAAAATTGGCACCTGTTTCCTGGTTGATGACCAGGCCATAGATCCAAAGAACGATGTATACGGCGCCGCCGCCCAACAGGAACAGGCGGGCCATGCGAGCGTTCCTTGCCATGGCCAAGCCGGCCACGCCAAACAGCAGATGAACGATGTTGTGGAGTACGGACACTTGGAAGACTCCAAGCAGCATGGCGCCGGATTCATGTCCCGCAAAGGTCATGGCGCCGAAATTGGTGGTGATCCCCGGGATGAAGCCCAGGACGCCTACCAGCAGAAATACAATGCCAACGCCCATGGCGGTGTTGTGAAGTGTCAACCCCATCATGTGGTGGTGTTCGGCGGGGTGCGAAGCGGTGGTCATCAAGTCCTCCCTTTCACGCTGTTACCCGGCTCTTCTCATGGAGAGCCGACCTGCGGCAAGGGGTGTGGCAAAACCTTGCCGACGCCGCCATAATACTCCTGAAATGCCTCCGATAGCAGGGGATGTGCCCAGTTCAGCGGCGGTTAGCATGGATTTATGAGCCAAGCTCCCAACGGACGTGTGCACACGATCTTCCATGACACCCGGGATTTGACGCCTTTCCGCGAGGGCTATGTTCGTACGCCTGTGCGAGGACTGGCTGACGGCATGAACGACGTGCTTTCCGGGGTGCTCGGTGGTCGTGACCAGGCGCGTTTGTCCGTTACCGGAAATGTCCCGCGGTTGAAGATGCTGTCCTCCAAGACGGCGAAGGCCATGCACGAGGCCGTGTTTACGTCCACCGACCCCGATCCTCTGTTGGCTTTCGGCCGCATGAATCCCGGATGGGCGGGGCTGTGCCACGTCATGGCGGGCCTGCTCGCCTACAAGCACGGCGGGTTCCTGCGCGCTTCCGAGCTGCTGCAGCGCGGTTTAACAACAAGGATCGACGACGACGCCAGCCAGTTCTCGGCAATGTACCTTGGGCAGGTGGTCACCCGGGTTGAGGTGGCCGAGCGCATTGAGGTTCCGGTCCTCTTCAGCGAGGAATCCGTGTTCCTGGCGTTGTCCCATTGCCTCCGCGAAATGGGCATGACCGAGGCGGCGTTGGAAGCGGTGGTGACGTTGCCGCCGTCGTTGCCTTCTGCGTTGGCGCGTTGCACGGCGGCGTTCGCTGTGGAGCGCCACCGCGACGTGGTGCTGTGGACGGAGGGTTTGCTGAACACGGACGATCTCTCGGCGGCGCTTCTGTTAATACGTGCGCGGTCACAGCGGGCGAGGGGTGACTTCGAGTCGGCCCAGGTGGCCTTGAAGGAAGTGCTTCGGCGCAGGAAGACTAATCTGGCGTTGAAGAATGACGCGTTGACGGACCGGGCGTTGTTAGCCCTTGACCAGGGCCGCCGTACGCTGACTCCGCGGTCCAAACGGCAGGCCCCGCCTGCTGAGTTGGAGACCTTGGAAGTGATCCGTAAGGACGCTGAAATGCGGCGTCTTTGGGAGAACGACTTCCGGAATCTGGGCGGCGGGTAGAAAAGCCATTGTGCCTTCCGTGGGAGAGGCGTACTCTCTTAATCAACCAATCAGTTGATCAACGATTTAGTTGATTATAGATTGATTGCTACGAAAGGCGCACGCGGCAATGGAATCAGATACTCAGGGCCCGGACACCCTGGACAGGGCGTTCATGGCTTTGGCGGATCCGGTGAGGCGGGCCATGGTGGCCCGGCTGTCCCGGGGGGACGCCACGGTCAACGAGCTCGCTGAACCATTCGCCATCACCAAGCAGGCGGTTTCCAAACACATACAGGTCCTGGAACACGCAGGATTGGTCACCCGATCGCGGGACGCCCAGCGCAGGCCTGTCCATTTGGATGCAGCCGCCTTGGAGCGGTTGACCGCCTGGATTGACCAGTACCGGCTCATTGCCGAGTCCCGCTTCCGGCAGCTGGACCAGCTGCTGGGTGCAGGCATTCCGCACGAGGAACAAACAAGGAAAGAGGAACCGAAATGAGCAATCCAACAACCATCACCGCTGATAGTGGCGTGCCGTTCGTTGACACGGTCCGCGAATTCGACGCTCCCGTCAGTGCAGTTTTCAAAGCCCATGTTGACCCGGACCTCCTGGCCAAATGGTTGGGTCCGCGCAGCACGACGACCAAAATTACCGAGTACAACGCCACCACAGGCGGCAGTTGGCGCTACGAAAGCGGTGACGATAGTGGGATGTACGGCTTCCGCGGCGTTTTCCACACCGTTGAATCCGACGCCCTGATCATCCAGACCATCGAGTTCGAGGGCGCACCCAACCAGGTGGTCATCAGCACCACCACGTTCGAGGAAATCGATGGCAGAACGCGGATGTCAGCCCACGAGGTTTACCCCTCCGTTGAAGCCCGGGACATGGCATTGGCCACGGGAATGGACTACGGCGTGATCGAAGGATACGAGCGGTTGGATGAACTGCTTGCCGCCTAAGCTCCCGCCGGCTGTAGAAGCGGTAGGAGTTGCTCCGACAGCAGCACTGTCCCCAACCCGATCATGATGATCCCGCTGACAAGGGTCACCACGCGGGCAGCGCCGGGCCGGGATGCCAGCAGCTTCCTGGAGGTCAAGGCGACGGCCGTGTAGACCATCCCGGCAAGGATGACGAAGGTCAGGCCCAAGAGGCCCGACTGGACCGGAACGGGCAGTGCTGCCTCGGGGCTCACGAACTGAGGCACCAGCGCCACGAAGAAAAGCAGGCCCTTGGGATTGATACCGCTGGTGCCCATGCCCTGAAGGAACGTGCGGAGCTGGTTATCGGACTGCACGACGCCGCCTTCCGCACTGTAGCTCGCGCCTCGCCAGGAGCGGATGGTAGCCACGCCGAGCCACAGGAGGTAGGCGGCTCCCGCGATGGTCAGCCACCCGAGAAGCCCGGGAACTCGAGCAAGCAGGGCCGCCAACCCGGCCGCCATCAGCAAGGTGTGGATCACATATCCACTGCACAGCCCGGCGACGGCGGGGACGAAACTGCGTTGCTTGAGCCCGGCCGAGATCGAGTAGGCCCAGTCGACGCCGGGCGTGCACGCCAAACTCACGGCGACGATCATGAAGGCCAGGAACAGCTGGGGGTTCACGTTTTCTCTCCAGGGCTAGGTGGTAGGAAAACTCTAGGGAAAATCAGCCCATAAGTGTTCCCATTTTTAGCCCGCTATTCCCTGTTCTGGGTAAGATTATTGCGTGATCGACGGAATCGACAGAAGTATTTTGCGCCACCTCAGAGAAGACGGCCGGATGACTGCCACGGCTCTTGCCTCGAAGGTGGGCTTGACGGTGGCTCCCTGCCATCGGCGTCTCCGTGATCTGGAGTCCTCGGGGGTGATTCGCGGCTACCGTGCAGACATCGATCCTGCGGCTGTGGGGTTGGGTTTTGAAGCGATTGTTTTTGTCACGCTCAAACAGGTGGAACGCACCATCATGGCGGAGTTTGAGGAGCGTGTGGCAGCCAGTCCCAACATCGTGGAGGCCCAGCGGCTTTTCGGGTCCCCGGATTACCTGCTCAAGGTCATTGCTGCGGACCTCCCCGCCTATCAGCGGTTCTACGACGACGAACTGGCGGCTCTTCCCGCGGTGGAGCGGCTTACGTCGACGCTGGTGATGAAGAACCTGAAAACCAACGTCGGACCGCCGGTCTAGGGCCCTACTCCTTGAGCAAGCCAGTGGTCCGGTACGGGATCACTTCCCGGAGGAACATGCTGGTGGATGTGCGCACTATCCCGGGGCACAGGCGAATCTCTTCGGATACCCGGTAAAGATCGTCCGGACTCTTGGCCACCACTCTGATGATGAGGTCGGTATCTCCAGCGGGGGCGTGGCATTCAAGGACTTCGGGGATGTCCCGCAGGGCCGCGATGGCCTCGTTCAAGTGGCTTTGGTCCAATTCGGCGCTGACAGCCGCAGCCACACCACGCCCCAAAGCCGAGGGCAGGACCCGGCTGCTGTTGGGGCGAAGGGCTCCGGACGCCGTCATTCGTTCCAGGCGCGACTGAACTGTTCCACGAGCGAGGTGCAGCTTCTGGGCCAGCACCATGATGGGCACGCGTGGATCCTCGTCCAAAGCAGCGAGGATCCGGCGGTCCGTGGCGTCGAGTTCCTGCAATGTGACCACTCCCTGACTAAGTTTTCGCACCAGACTGGTCAGATCGACCAATGATTGTGATGTCCGTTGCACCAACTGTATGTCTCCTGCTCAAATGGTGACAACGAAGCAGGTCGAGGCTACCGCCGAAACCCGCAGGCACCAGGACCCCGGAACACCACCCGGAGCCCTGCACAGGTTTCCCGCAAGGAAGCAGCCGCTGATTGACTCTTGTTCACAGCATTGTCATTCTGCACCCGCCCCTTCACCCGGGCGTCACAGCAAGAGCCCCTGAGCTACCGGATCGTTGCGGTAGCTGAGGGGCTCTTGTGGTTGGCTTGGATCATGACTCCAGCTGGCCGCTTCGCCCCGAGCCCCTCCGGCGAATTGCACGTCGGCAACCTTCGCACAGCAATTCTCGCCTGGCTGTTCGCGAAGTCCAGTGGCCGGGACTTCCTGCTGCGCGTCGAGGACCTGGACCGTGCCCGGTCCGGCGCTGAAGCGGAGCAGCTCCGCGACCTGCAGGCTGTGGGCGTCAGGTGGGACGCCGCCGTCGTACGCCAAACTGAGCGAGGCACGCTGTACGCCGCGGCGATTGAGCGTCTTACCGCCGAAGGCCGGACCTACGAGTGTTTCTGCACGCGGCGCGAGATCCAGGAAGCGCCGTCCGCGCCGCATGCGCCGCAAGGCGCCTACCCCGGGACGTGCCGGCGACTCTCTCACGCCGAACGCGAGATCCGGCGAGCGACGCGCCCGGCATCCATCCGCCTGCGGTCCGACGTTTCAGAGTGGGCTGTTGAGGACCAGTTGCACGGCCACTATGTGGGTGTTGTGGACGACCTTGTCCTGCGGAGAAATGACGGCGTCACAGCCTACAACCTCGCTGTAGTTGTTGACGACGCAGCCCAAGGAATTGACCAGGTGGTGCGGGGCGATGACCTCCTCCCGTCCACCCCTCGGCAGGCCTACTTAGCGACGCTGTTGGGGCTGCCGGCCCCTGAATACGCCCACGTTCCGCTGGTGGTAAACCACGACGGCGTCAGGCTGGCAAAGCGCGACGGTGCCGTCACGCTGAGCGACCTCGCCGCCGTCGGAATTCCCGCCGAACGCGTGCGTGACCTGGTCCTTGCGTCCCTCCGCTTGCCTGCCGGAACACTGGAAGAGGCCTTGCCGCGATTCCGCCCACAGGAGCTCCCCGGAGAGCCTTGGGTGTGGAAAACTCCCCGGGCCTGAACCCGTTGCCGCGTAGGCTGTCTGGATGCAGTCACAGCTGATCGCCCCAGGTTTCGAACCCGTCGCCGAGCTCTTCGGCAGTTTTCTCGAGCAGGACCCTGACTACTCCGCGCAAGTTGCGGCCTACCACCGCGGCGTCAAAGTACTGGACCTCAGCGGCGGTCCGCACCTCCGCCCCGATTCGGTCACAGGCGTCTTCTCGTGTTCCAAAGGCATGGCCGGCCTGGTCATGGCGTTGCTCGTCCAAGACGGCCAGTTGGACCTTGAAGCGGACGTGGTTAAGTACTGGCCCGAATTCGGTGCTGAGGGCAAGTCGTCCGTGACCGTTGCCCAGCTTCTTTCGCATCAGGCCGGGCTCCTTGGCGTGGAAGGCGGCCTGACCCTCCACGAGGTCAACAACTCCGAGCTCGCAGCCGCCAAGCTCGCCCCACTGCCGCCGCTGTGGAAGCCCGGAGCCGCGTTCGGATATCACGCGCTGACCATTGGCATTTTCATGGAAGAGCTGTGCCGCCGCATCACTGGTTCCACGCTGCAGGAGGTCTTCGAGCAGCGGATCCGTGCCGTGACCGGCGCCCACTTCTACCTTGGCCTGCCCGATTCCGAGGAGGCCCGCTTTGAGCCGTTCCGCTGGGCGGCCGATCCCTCGTGGCCATGGGTGGACCCGGCCAGCCACTTCGGCTTGGCCGCCAACGCGGCCGTGGGAGACATCCTTGATCTTCCCAACATCAGGGATGTCCGGGCTGCCGGCATGAGTTCGGTGGCCGGTGTTGCCAGCGCCGAAGGCATGGCCAGGATCTATGCGGCCGCATTGACCGGGTTGGAAGGCGAAGCTGCCATGCCGCCACTTCTGACGGAGGAGACCATCAGAACTGTGTCCGCTGAGCAGGTCTTCGGGATCGACCGCGTGTTTGGCGAGACGGGCTGCTTCGGCACCGTTTTCATGAAGTCCCACACGCGGATGCCGTTCGGCAGTTACCGCGCGTTCGGGCACGACGGCGCCAGCGCGTCTTTGGGCTTCGCGGACCCCGTGTATGAACTCGGCTTTGGGTACGTGCCGCAGACTGCCGAGCCCGGGGGCGTGGGGTGCCGCAACTTCCTGTTGAGCTCGGCGGTCAGGGAAGTGATTGCTGGCTTCGCGGCTTAGGGAAGCTGGAGCTGTGCGGCCGGGACTCCGGACGCCATTCCTGCCCACAAAGTGTCGGTGGTAGCGGTGATGACGTCCTCCACTGAATTTCCGTCCACCTGCCCGCCAGCTGCCAGAAGGGCTGTGCCATGGAGACTCACGAAGCACACCATGGCCAGTGTTTCGGGGTTGCCGGCAGCCAGGGCGCCGGCCTCTTGTGCCTCGGCGATCATGGCTTGGGCGAGGTGTATTCCTTGTACTCCGGTGTTCCGCAGCTCATCGCTGGAGTCTGGGTGGTGCTTGGTGGAGTACATCACCGTCAGTAGGGCGGGGTGTTCCACGGCGAAGTGGACGTAGGCCTTCCCAACGTTGACGAAACGGTCGCGGAGGTCTTCACCGGACTGGGCGGCGTCCTGGATGAGGCGGTTCATTGACTCGAAGCCAGCCAGTGCCACGGCGTCGATCAGGGCCTGCTTGTCGCGGAAGTGCTTGGCCGGGGCGCCGTGGCTGACGTTCACGTCGCGGGCCAACTGCCGCAGGGAGAGTCCATCCACGCCAGCTTCTTCGATGGTTTCCATGGCGCGTTCCAGGAGGGCTTCCCGGAGTTTGCCGTGGTGGTAGGGCTGGTCAGTCATGGCTTAAGTCTAGGCCAATGTAGTCATTGACAACAAAGTAGACACTGCCTACCATGTAGACAGCGACTACATTAGGTACGCCTCAACCGATGGGACCCACCAATGACCATGACCTACGCAGGAACCACTGCACTCATCACCGGTGCCAGCTCCGGCCTCGGCGCCGAGTTCGCCGGACAGTTTGCTGCCCGGGGCTCTAACCTTGTCCTGGTAGCCAGGCGTGCAGACCGTCTTGAAGAGTTGGCACAGGATTTGCGCTCCCGGCACGGTGTCACCATTACTGTCGTTCCCCTGGACCTGGGCCGGCCCGGTGCCGGACGCGAGCTCTTCAGCGAACTGTCCGGGCGGGGAATCACCGTGGACACCTTGATCAACAACGCGGGATTCGGAACCCATGGTCCGTTGGTGGAGGAAGACCCGGACACCATTGCCTCTGAGATCTCGCTGAATGTGGCCGCCCTCGTGGATATAACCCGCGCCTTCCTGCCAGCTCTGCTCGCCTCCGGAAAGGGTGCGCTGGTGAACGTCGCCAGCACTGCCGCTTTCCAGCCCATTCCCGGCATGGCCGTGTACGGCGCCACCAAGGCCTTCGTCCTGAGCTTCACCGAAGCAGTGGCCCACGAAACTAAAAACTCCGGGCTCAACGTCCTGGCCCTTTGCCCGGGTGCGACGCGCACTGAGTTCTTCGACGTCCTTGGCGGCGACTCAGCAGCCGTCGGCAAGATGCAGACCTCCGCGCAGGTTGTGGGAACAGCGCTCAAGGCTTTGGATCGCAAGGACACTCCCGGCAGCGTGGTCTCCGGTTGGGTCAACCGCGTCGCTGCAGGTTTCGCGCAGCGCCTGCCCAGGGCCGTCACCGTCGCCATTGCTGCTCGCGCCGTTCAGGACTGGTAGGACTGGCGGGCCGGTCTTCAGTGGCGGGCCGGTGTTTCGGGTTTCGGAACAGCGGATAGCCTGAAGGGGAGGACCGATCCCCGCCGGTCCCTCTTCAAGCCGGAGGCCAGCATGACCGAACCACGCTTTACCGTAGAGACAGCCCAGGTTTTGGCCGAGGTGGCTCACAATCGGCAGAAGGACAAGCTCAAACGGCCGTATCGGGATCACGTCCTGGCCGTGGGTGATGCGCTCGCCGACTTTGATGAAGACATCCAGATCGCCGGCTACCTTCACGACATCGCCGAAGACACCCCCATCACCCGGCAAGCCCTGCTGGAAATGGGGGTGTCCGAGCGTGCGGTTGACATCATTGAGCGCGTCACCCGCCGCTTCCATGATGATCCGGATGATTACGACGCCGGTATCCGCTTCGTCGCGGAGGACCACGACGCAACGTTGGTGAAGATCGCCGACAACGCCCACAACTCCCTGCCCGAGAGGGTCAAAGCGCTTGCCGAGAAGTGGCCGGACAAGCCTCCGGTAACCCGCTACGCCGATGCCCGCCCTGTGCTGTACACGGCCGTTCCGCGCGAAGAGGTCCGGATGATCCTGGAGCGGATCAACCCGTACCTGATCCCGGAGCTGGACGAGATCGTTCCCGAGTAGCCCCGGTTGCACTTAGCCGCCCGTTGTGGGGCCTGTTTTGCGTGTTTGATGGGGGATTTGGGGTGCAGAGTGGGCCTCGCAACGCGAGTGGTCTGAGTTGTGGGGCCTGCTTTGCGTGCTTGGCGGGGGATTTGGGGCGTAGAGCGGGCCTCGCAACGCGAGTGGGAGGGCTTAGCCCGCGGCGGTTTCCAGCCGACGGAGGGCGGCTGCCCGGCCCTTGTGCCCGCGGCGCTCGTCGTAGGCGATGGACAGGCCCATGACCAGCATCATGGCTAGCATGCAGATGGGCACGGAAGCGCCCGCAGCGGCTATGGCGATGCTTGAAGCCAGTCCCAGTACCACCAGCGTGGTGCTCCAGAAGTGTTCCCGATCCACGCCGAGCAGGATGCCGTACAGGGTACTGAGCGATACCTTGAACACAATGATGGGGATGGCGATGGAAGCCACGGCGGCGGCCGCGGGAATGTGGGCTTCGTGGTCAATGTAGTAGGCAGCAACGTGCAATCCCGCGCCGGTAGCGGCAATCGCTGCGAAGATCGGCATGTGCCCGTAGCCGAACACCCATGAACGGTGCCGTTGAACGTGCAGAGCCGGGCCTGAGGGCAGGATGAAGTAGATCCACCACATGGCGAAGGCCAGGCCGGTGCCGCTCAATCCAACGAGCGCTGCATCCATGGACCACTGGTGGGTGGCCACAATGGCTCGCAGGGTTTCAATGGCACCAATCAAACATTCGCCCAAGGCAATGATCGCCAGGAGCCCGTACCGTTCCGCGATGTGGTGGGCATGCCACGGGGTTCGGATTTTGCGTTCGGCGAAGTAGGGTGCCGCCATTTCCATGACGAACAACGGGGCGGCCATGAGGAAGGTGTTCAGGACACTCGCGTCCACCAGCAGCACAACAACCCAGCCCACCTGGACGATCGCCACGTACTTGGCATAGCGCAAACAGGTTTCTCGGCGTTCGGGATCCTGCCGCGCTGCACGCAGCCATTGGAAGATCAAGGCCACCCGCATGACGATGTAGCCCAGCACCATGGTGAAGTTATCTACGTGCCTGCCCTCGATGATGGAGTGAAAAACGGGTTCAATGCCCATGGCAAGAATGAGGACACCGACCATCTGCACCATGGTGACGACGCGGAACACCCAGTCGTCGGTGTCGTAGGCGCTGGCGAACCACGTGAAGTTAATCCAGGCCCAAATGACCGCGAACATGGCGAAGGAGAAGGCGAGGAGACCGGGCCAGAAATGCGCTTCCGCCACAGCGTGGGCGAACTGGTTACCGGCAACACCGAAGGCGATAACGAAGGTCAGGTCGAAGAAGAGCTCCAGCGGAGTCGCGGTGCGGTGCTTTTCATGGGGATCACGGCCGCCCATGCGGGAAAGCGCATGGCGAAGGGGATTCAAGGACATGGCTCAAAGATTACCGCTGCCCATGTCTCCTCGCCGAGATCGCCGGAATGCGTCGAGACCGCTGGAGAGTTCCGGCGATCTGACACGGTTCCGGCGAACTCGGGAAGAGAGAAGGCTATACGCGCCCCAGAACGTCGATGTCTTCGAGGAAGTCCTGGTGCACCTCGGGACTGACGGTGGTCCGGGTGTCGCCGATCGCGTCGAGGTAGTCCTGGGTGACCGGCCCCTTCCGCCCGTTGGACGCAACGCCAGCCGAACCGCCCGAAGCAGGGTCGTCGTCGTACACGGCTTTTTCCAAAGCCCGCTGGGAGGCGCTGCGGGCGGCGAACTCGATGTCCGCGGGTGAGAAGCCCTCGGTCCGTTCCACCAGCTGGGCAATATCAACCGAGTCCACCACGGAGGCAGGGATGAATCGCTGCCACATGGCTTCGCGGGCATGGACGTCCGGGAGTCCGATGGGGATGACGTAATCGAACCGGCCGTGGCGCAGGAACGCGGTGTCCAGTGCGCGGATGAAGTTGGTGGCGCACACCAGCAAACGGCCGGGCTGTTCGCGGAAGGCCGGGATGATTTTGAGGAGCTCGTTGGTGACGCCCTGCAACGGCGACGGCGGATCACCGGCACGTTGGGACGCGATCTCCTCCACTTCGTCGATGAACACTACGGCGTGTTCCAGCTCGGCGATTTCCAGAAAGGTCTCGCGCAGCGCACCCGCCAGGCCCTTGGGATCGGCGGCCAGGCGGGAGGGAAAGACCTCAACGAACGGCCACTCCAAGCGGGAAGCGATGGCCTTGGCGAAGGTGGTTTTACCGGTGCCGGGAGGGCCGAAAAGCACCACGGCCCGGGGTGGAACCACACCGTATTCGTCGGCGAGGTCGGCCTCGGCCAGGGGGAGTACCAGGCGACGTTCCAGGAGTTCCTTCTCGCGGCGCATGCCCGCCACGTTCTCCCAGAGATCGCGGGCAAGGATGCGGCCACCCAGCAGCCCCAACGCTCCGAGTTCCTGCCGCTGAACGGGAATGGTCCGCTCAAAGTAGCGCAGGTTCTTCTTCACCACGAAGCCGCGGCCCAGGAACGCTTCCACCCGCGTTTCCGTTTCCGGCATGAGCGCGGAGAGTTTGTTGAGGCCGTGCGGCGCCATACGGTTCTCGACGGCGGACAGCAGCGAGGTGCCGATCCCACGGCCGCGGAACTCAGTGAGCGTGGCCAGGAAGACGATCCAGCCTTGGTCGTGCGCGGCGCGTCCGACGGCGGCACCCACCACCTGCTCTCCCTGCACCGCTACCACCGCATGGTCCTTTTCGCAGGACGCCAGGACCTCCGACAACGCGTACACAGGCTCCACGCCGTCCGCCTTGAGTGACTCCCAGAGGTGCAGGATGCCGTCCAAATCGGACGAGTGAAAGTCCCTGATGCGCCAGTTGCTCATGGCTGTATCTCCTGAGTCTGTTAAGTGAGTCGCCGTTGATCTCTTGGAGTTGAGCATAGGCGAAGCATCGCTGCAGGAGGTTGCGGGCCCGTTGCGTTACGAAACGGGGTTGCGTTACGAAAGCCGGACTGAACCAGCCCTTACTGAACCGGCCGCAGCCGCAGACCTTGCATGCCGCCGTCGACCGCCAGTGAGGTTCCCGACGTCGAACCGGACAGCGGGCTCGCCAGGTAAGCGACGGCGCCGGCCACCTCGGCAGGGTCCACCATCCGGCCGTGTGGTTGGCGGGCGTTAAGGGCAGCGCGCTCGCCTGCGGGGTCGGCTGCGGAGTCGAGCAACCGGCCGACCCACGGGGTGTCCACGGTGCCGGGGTTCACGCAATTGACGCGGATGCCCTCACGGATGTGGTCCGCGGCCATGGCGAGCGTCAGCGACAACACTGCACCTTTCGATGCCGAATACAGGGCACGCTGCGGGAGGCCGGCCGTGGCCGCGATGGAGCAGGTGTTCACGATCGCGGCCGCCGGGGATGTGCGCAGATACGGCAGGGCGGCGCGGCTGACGCGCGCTATGCCCACCACGTTGACGTTCAGGACACGCAGCCATTCGTCGTCATCGTTGGCCGAGATGTCTCCTTGCGCGCCGATGCCCGCATTGTTGATCACGATGTCCAGCCCACCGAAGTGCTGCACTACGTGCTCGACGGCGGTACGCACCGACGCGTCGTCGGCTACGTTGCACTGCACCCCGAAGTGCGGGCTGCTTTCGGGTGCGAGGTCCAGGACCGCAACCTGTGCACCCCCGGCGACGAGGCGGTCCGCGATGGCTGCCCCGATTCCGGAGGCGCCGCCGGTCACAAGTGCTGTCAGTCCGTGGAACTCGTTGCTCACCGAGGGTGTCATGGCGGGCTCAGGCGTTGATGCTGACGGGGGCGGTTGCCCCGGACCGGGAGCCGGCCTGTGCGCGGAAGTACTCCTGCCGCTGGCGTCCCAGCCCTTCGATTTCCAGCTCCACCACATCGCCGGGCTGGATGAAGGGGAAACGGCCGGACAGTGCCACGCCCTCGGGGGTGCCGGTGATGATGATGTCGCCCGGTTCCAGGACCATGTACTGGCTGAGGTGGTGGACGATCGTGGCGGGGTCGAAGATCATGTCCGAGGTATTGGAATCCTGGCGTGGTTCGCCGTTGACCAGTGTCTGGAGGCGCAGGCTGCGGGGGTCGAGGTCGGCAGCGGGAACCAGCCACGGGCCCAGGGGAGTGGAACCGGGGAGGGACTTGCCTTTGGTCCACTGTCCGGCAGCGCCAGGAATCTGGTAGTCGCGCTCCGAGAGGTCGTTGGCCACGGCGTAGCCCGCGATGCAGTCTTCGGCGTCGGAGACGGAGGAAAGGTATGACGCTTCCCGGCCGATCACGATGGCTAGTTCCACTTCCCAGTCGTACTTTTCCGACGACGGCGGGATGGGGGCGGCGTCGAACGGCCCGGCGATGGTGTTGCTCGGCTTCAGGAACACCACGGGAACTTCGGGCGGGGTGGCGCCGGATTCGGCGGCGTGGGCCGTGTAGTTGAGACCGATGGCCACTACGGCGCCGGGACGTGCCACGGGTGCGCCGATGCGCAGGCCCTCCGGTGAGATTTCCGGAAGTTCCCCTTTGTTCAGGGCTTCGCGGGTCCGTCCGATGCCGTCGGAGGCGAGGAAACCGCCGTCGATGTCGGTAGTCAGGGCCGTAAGGCTGAAGTATTTCTCGGTGCCGTCGGCGTCCTGGGCAATGACGGCCGGTTGTTCGTTTCCGGCTGTACCCAGCCTGGCGAATTTCAAGGTCATGGCTTCCTCCGTGCGTTCGGGACTAACATCCGAGCTCTAGTGTGGTGTTTTCACCCATAATACGGAAATGTGACCCATTGACAAGGTAGACATCGGATGTTTAGGCTCGGTGAAGAATCGTGACGCACTTCAGGAGCCGCATGAGCACCATCACCGCCGTGGATACGTTCGATATCCGCTTCCCCACATCCCTGGAACTGGACGGCTCGGATGCCATGAATCCGGACCCGGACTACTCCGCCGCGTACCTGATCATCCGCACCGACGCCGGCGATCATCTCGAAGGCCATGGCTTCGTTTTCACCATTGGACGCGGCAACGAGGTGGAAACCGCAGCGCTTGATGCTTTGCGCGGTCACATCCTCGGCCGGTCAGTTGAGGAGCTGCTCAATGACATGGGCGCCACGTGGAAGCTGCTGGCACACGACTCCCAACTGAGGTGGCTGGGGCCCGAGAAAGGCGTCATGCACATGGCAATCGGCGCCGTGGTGAATGCGCTGTGGGATTTGAAAGCCAAGCGTGCAGGACTGCCCTTGTGGGAGTTGCTGGCCGGAATGACACCCGAAGAACTCGTAGCACTGGTGGACTTCCGCTACCTCACGGACGCGCTGACTCCGGACGAAGCGCTGGCCATCCTTCGCGCCGCCGAGCCCGGCAGGGAAGCGCGCACAGCGGCACTTCGCGCTGAGGGCTACCCCGCATACACCACGACGCCGGGATGGCTGGGTTACAGCGACGAGAAACTGACGCGGCTGGCCAAGGAAGCCGTGGCTGACGGATTCGCCCAGATCAAGCTGAAAGTGGGCGCCTCCTTGGAGGACGACATCCGCCGCGTCCGGGCAGCCCGTGAAGCCGTGGGGCCTGACATCAAGATCGCGGTGGACGCCAACCAGCGCTGGGACGTCCAGGAAGCCATTGACTGGATGGCCCACCTTGCCCCCTATGACATCGCCTGGATCGAGGAACCCACCAGCCCGGACGACATCCTGGGCCATGCCGCCATCGCCCGGGGAGTGGCGCCAATCCCCGTGGCCACCGGCGAGCACGTCCAGAACCGTGTGGTGTTCAAGCAAATGCTCCAGGCAGGCTCGCTCCAGGTCCTGCAGATCGATGCCGCCCGCGTGGCCGGAGTGAACGAGAACATAGCCATTCTCCTGCTCGCTGCCAAGTTCGGCGTGCGCGTATGTCCGCATGCTGGCGGCGTTGGGCTCTGTGAAGCCGTGCAGCATTTGTCCATGTTTGATTTTGTTGCCGTGTCCGGAACCAAAGAGGATCGCACGATTGAATTCGTGGACCACCTCCACGAACACTTCATCACACCCGTGGTGGTCCACAGCGGCGCGTACTGGCCGCCGTCGAACCCTGGCGCTGGAAACGAAATGCTCCGTGAAACACTGGCCGCGTACAGCTTTCCCCACGGCCCCGTCTGGAAGGAATCCCGTTGATCCGGCACGCACCTTGGTTTGAAGAAGCACGCCTTGGCATGTTCGTGCATTGGGGCCTCTACGCGCTCCCGGCACGGCACGAGTGGGTGATGAACCAGGAAGAAATCACTGTGGAGGAGTACTCCAAGTACTTCCAACGCTTTGATCCGGACCTCTATGATCCCCGCGAGTGGGCTCGTGCTGCCCGGGACGCCGGCATGAAGTACGTAGTCCTCACCACCAAGCACCACGACGGCTTCTGCCTCTGGGATTCCGCGCTCACGGACTACAAAGCCACCAACACGCCCGCCGGCCGTGACCTGATCGCGCCCTATGTGGAGGCACTCCGCGCCGAAGGGCTCAGGGTGGGCTTCTATCACTCGCTGATCGACTGGCACCACCCGGACTTCACCATTGACGGGGTACATCCGCAACGCAACAGCGCCGACGTCGAGAGCCTGAACGCCGGACGCGATATGGGCCGCTACCGCGAGTATCTGCACGGCCAGGTGCGGGAACTCCTGAGCAACTACGGAACCATCGACTACCTGTTCTTCGACTTCTCCTACGCCGACACCAAGATCGCCGAATTTTGGGGCGGCAAGGGCAGCGATGACTGGGACTCCGGGAAACTGCTGGCGATGGTACGGGAACTTCAACCCGGGATCGTGGTCAACGATCGCCTGGGTATCCCCGGGGATGTGGTCACACCTGAGCAGTACCAGCCCACCGAACCCATGATGCTCGACGGCGAAGCGGTCACCTGGGAGGCCTGCCAAACGCTGAACGGGAGTTGGGGGTACCACCGCGACAACCTCAACTACAAGACCGTGGACCTGCTCATCCGCATGCTGGTTGACGGGGTATCCAACAACGGGAACCTGCTGCTCAACATCGGCCCCACGGGACGCGGGAGCATCGATCCGCGTGCGCTGTCCTCATTGAAGGGCATCGGAGAGTGGATGAAACTGCACTCCCGCTCCATCTACGGAGCCGGTCCCGCACAGTTCATCGCTCCGCCGGATGCCCGGTACACCCAGCGGGGAAACCGGCTCTACGTCCACCTGTTCGCCTGGCCCTTCGAGTACATTCACCTCCCCGGGCTCGCAGGGAAGGTGGAGTACGCCCAACTCCTCAACGACGCATCCGAGGTATTCCTCCAGGAAGTGGACCCGGACCAGGAAGCCTTCAACACTATTCCCGGGGGCCAACCGCCGGGCACCCTCACCGTGAAACTCCCCGTTCAACGGCCTGATGTGGCGGTTCCCGTCCTGGAGCTCTACCTCAAGGACGCGGCTCGTGACTGAAAGCATCGCCCTCCACACCCGCCTCAAGGCCGGAACGGAAGCAGAGTACGCCGACGCCCACGCCAACATTCCCCCTGAGCTGGTAGCAGCGCTCAAAGAGGCCGGCGTACGGAACTGGCGGATCTGGCGCAGCGGACTCGACCTCTTCCACGTGGTGGACGTGGACGACTACCAAGCGATGCGGCATGCACTCGCCCACCATCCGGCCAACGTGCCGTGGCAAGCGCGAATGGCCGAACTTTTGGAGGTCCAGGACGATTACTCAGGGGAGGATGCGGGTATCCAGAAAGTATGGGAACTGCCATGAACGCACATGAGCTCGGCGAGCTCGGCTTCGGCAAGCTCGGCTTCGGCAAGCTCGGCTTCGGCGGGGCGGGCATAGGAAACCTCTACCGGGCCATCCCCGACGGAGAAGCGCTCGCAACAGTGCTGGCAGCCTGGGACGCCGGAATCCGCTACTTCGATACCGCACCCCACTACGGCCTGGGCCTGTCGGAGCAAAGATTGGGCGCTGTTCTCCGGGACAAGCCCCGCGAGGAGTTCGTCATCTCCACGAAGGTGGGCAGGCTTCTGGAACCCAACGCCAGCGGTGGACAGGACCCCGAGGGTTTCGACGTCCCCGCCGCCACCCGGCGTGTATGGGACTTTTCCGAAGCGGGCATCCGGCGCAGCATCGAGGACTCCCTGGAACGGCTCGGTTTGAACCAGGTGGACATCGCCTACCTCCACGACCCCGACGTCCACGATCTGCAGGCCGGAATCTCCCAAGGCCTTCCTGCTCTGGAGAAGCTGCGCTCCGAGGGATTGGTCCGGGCCATTGGTGTCGGCATCAACTCCGCCGAGGCAGCGTTGGAATGCGTCGAAGCCGCCGACTTGGACCTCGTGATGCTCGCCGGACGGTACACGCTGCTTGAGCAGCCCGACGTCCCGCTGCTTGAACGCTGTCTGGAGCGCCGCATCGGCGTCGTCAGCGTTGGCGCCTACAACTCCGGCCTCCTGGCCCGGCCCGACGTCCCCGAAGACGCCCATTACAACTACGATCAGGCCCCGCCGGAGGTGCTGGAACGGGCGCGTGCGCTCGCGGCCGTCTGCCGCGATTTCGGCGTGGAACTCCCGACGGCGGCACTTCAGTTCCCGTTGCGGCATCCGGCAGTGGTGAATGTGACAGCCGGGGCGACTTCCCCTGAACAGGTGGCCACGAACTCGGCCCGTATGGAGGCGCCCGTACCGGAAGGGCTGTGGGAGGCTTTGGGGCGTGTTGGGCGGTGATTGATTCGCACCTCCACTTGTGGACCCTGGACTCTTTCGTCACCGGCGGTGCGCGGCCCTATTCGTGGCTTGGTCCGCAGCATGGTGCTCTCTTCCGCAGTTTCGGCGAAGATGAGGCGCGCGAGGCGTTGGACGCTGCCGGGGTCAGGGGAGCCGTTCTGGTGCAGGCCGACGACGCCGTTGCCGACACCGAGAGCATGATGGCCATTGCCGCGCGGAATCCCTGGGTGTTTGGAGTGGTTGGCTGGATCAGGTTGGATGCGCCGGCCGAAGCTGCGGAGCAGCTGCACCGGTTCTCTGCCCACCCGGTGTTCAAGGGAGTGCGGCACCTGCTGCACGCTGATCCGCGAAGCGACTTTCTGGATCTACCCACTGTTCGGGAGTCCCTGGCGTTGATGGCTCAGCGCGGGCTCACCCTGGACATCCCGGATGCGTTCCCCAGGCATCTTGGTTCTGCGGTTCGGCTCGCCCGCGACATGCCGGAACTGACCGTTGTGCTGGACCACCTGGGTAAGCCGCCGCTGGCTGATCCTGAGCTCATGGTCTCGTGGCGGGCGGACTTCATGGCGCTAGGGCGGGAAACGAACTCGGTGGCCAAACTGTCCGGACTGCACCTGCCCGGGGTTGAGTACACCCCGGATGCGTTGCGTTCCCTGTTCGAATCAGCGTTGGAGGCTTTCGGTCCCGAACGCTTGATGATTGGCTGTGACTGGCCAGTGAGTACGTTGGGTGCACCCTATGGCCGGACGCTGGATGTGCTGCTGGAACTGGTGTCCTCGTTGACTCCCTCGGAGCAGGAACTGATTCTGGAGGAGACGGCCATCCGGGTCTACGGCTTGGGAGCCACCCCTTCGGCCCAGGGTTAGAGTGACTGCCTGCCGCAGTCTAGAGTGCCTGCCGCAGCCAGTTCTCCACGCCGCTGATGTGCACGGTCACCAAGGCCCGCACCAGTTCGGCGTCGCCCCGTTCCAGGGCGTCCGCGATCGCGTGGTGCTCGGCCAAAGTGTGCGCCACCGCTTTTTCCTGCGTCAGCCCACGCCAAATCCGGGCCCGCACCGTGCTGCTGGACAGGGCTTCCAAGAGGCTCCCGAGGTAGTCGTTTCCCGCGGCCTCGGTGATGATGCTGTGAAATTGCAGGTCATGGGCCACGAGTTCCTCGACGTCCGTGTTCTCGTCGATGCCGTCCATGGTGCTTCTGAGCGCCAGGAGCTCGTCCGGCGTGATTTTGCCGGCCGCCAAGTGCGCGGTGGCGGGTTCCAGGATTCGCCGGACCTCAAAGAGCTCCAAGATGGAACGGTCCTGGTGCAGGTCCACCACAAAGGCCACGGCTTCGTTGAGCAGCTTCGCGTCAAGGCTGGTCACGTAGGTGCCGTCGCCGCGGCGAACATCCAACACTCGGATCAGCTCAAGGGCTTTCACGGCTTCGCGCAACGAACTCCTTGAAAGACCGAGCCGTTCGCTCAGTTCCTTTTCCGGCGGAAGTCGATCGCCGGCCTTGAGTTCGCCGCGGATCAGCATGTCTTTGATCTTGCTGATCGCCTCGTCTGTGACAGCCATGGACCAATAGTAGCCACGAATGATCGGATGTCTGTTTCCGACGCCTCCGCACCCAACTAAGTCGCAGTTGAGGTCGTTCTCAGCGCTGGGAACGACCTGATCTGCTACCCAGTTGGGGGCGTTAACGCACGACGGCGGCACCTGGGTTCCGATTGGTACGGAACCCGGGTGCCGCCGTCGTTCGCTATTGGAGGCTTGGCTTCTTGCCGCTGTTACTTGTCGCCGCCGGGCATCGGACGGTTGGCAATGACGGGCGCGCTGCCCGTATAACCGTCGCGGGTGGCGGCAATCTCATGAATCTGCTTGCGGCACAGGAACCAGCCCCACACCATGAGCCCGCAGGCAACCGCGGTGACCAACATGGTGAGCGGCGATTCGATGAACACCATGACCAGGACGGCCAGCAGGAAGACCAAGGACAGCCAGCCCGTGTACGGGGCGCCGAACATCCGGAAGGAGGGGCGCTTCACCCAGCCCTTGTCGGACCAGCGTTTGAGCTGCATCTGGCACAGGACGATAGTGGCCCACGTGACGATGATGCCCACCGATGCGACGTTCAGGACGATCTCGAAGGCGTCGGACGGGACCAGGTAGTTCAACGGGACGCCGAGCAGGGAAACACCGGCCGTGATGGCGATGCCGCCGTACGGAACGCCGGCCTTGTTCATACGCTGGGCGAACTTCGGGGCCGAACCGGCCACGGACATGGAGCGGAGGATACGGCCGGTGGAGTAGAGCCCTGCGTTCAACGAGGACAGCGCTGCGGTGAGCACCACGAGGTTCATGATGACGTCCACGCCCTCAACACCAATGGAACCGAAGAACGTTACGAACGGGCTGACGCCCTTTTCGTAGGCGGTGTACGGGAGGAGGAGCGCCAGCAGGATGACAGAACCAACGTAGAAGACGGCGATGCGGAAGACCACGGAGTTGATGGCCTTGGGCATGATCTTCTCCGGGTTGGCAGTTTCACCAGCAGCGGTTCCCACCAGTTCGATCGAAGCGTAGGCGAACAGCACACCCTGCATCAGGATGATCATGGGCAGAATGCCGTTGGGGAAGATGCCGCCGTTGTCCGAGATGAGGCTGAAGCCCACTTCCTGTCCATCCACCGGGGTGCCGAAGATGACGAAGTACGTGCCAACCAGGAGGAAGGCCACCAGGGCGGCCACCTTGATCAACGCGAACCAGAACTCCATCTCGCCGAAAACCTTCACGGAAACCAGGTTGAGGCAGAGGACAACCACCAGAGCAATGAGCGCCCAGGCCCACTGCGGAACGGCACCCATCCAGGCGATGTATTTGCCGAAGAAGTTCATGTACAGGGCCACCGCTGTGATATCCACGATGGTGGTAGTGGCCCAGTTGATCCAGTAGAACCAGCCCGAGACGAACGCGGCCTTCTCGCCGTAGAACTCGCGGGCATAGGAAACGAAGGATCCCGACGACGGGCGGTGCAGAACCAGTTCACCGAGGGCGCGGAGGATCAGGAACGCGAAGAAGCCACAGACTGCGTAGGCGATCACAAGGGAAGGACCAGCTGCGTTGAGTCGGCCACCGGCGCCAAGGAACAGCCCGGTACCGATCGCGCCGCCGATCGCAATCATCTGGATCTGGCGGGGCTTGAGGTCCTTGTGGTAGCCGGAGTCCTCCTTGTGGAGGGCTTTCTCGCTGGCGTGCGCTTGGGCCGGGACCGTGTGGTCCGTGATGGGGTTGGTCATTGGAATCCTTAAGGGTGTCCTGTTGGGGGTGTCCTGTGTGCGTCCGGGGAAGGACTCGGGCACGCAGAACTAAGCCTCGTGGGGGTATGCCTCATGGGGCGGGACGGCTGGTCGTTGAGCTTACAGGCCTGATTCGGCCTATTTGCTGAGATTTGCCAGACGTTCGGGGCTCAGCAGTTCTTCAAGCTGGGCGGCGGTCAAGAGACCATGCTCCAACACGAGTTCTGCAACGCCCTTGCCTGTTGCCAGCGCTTCCTGGGCGATAGCGGTGGCGGAGGCGTAGCCGATATGCGGGTTCAATGCCGTGACGAGACCGATCGACTGCTCCACGGTAAGCCGTAGCCGTTCGGTGTTTGCTGTGATGCCCCGGACGCAGCGTGCCGTAAGGGTGCGGCACGCTGCTTCCAGGTGGGAGATGCTCTTGTGCAGGCTGTGCACAATGATCGGTTCGAAGGCATTCAGCTGAAGCTGGCCTGCCTCCGCGGCCATGGTGACGGTGACATCGTTGCCGATGACTTCGTACGCCACCTGGCTGACCACTTCCGGGATCACCGGATTGATCTTGCCGGGCATGATCGACGAACCGGACTGAACAGCCGGAAGGTTGATCTCACCCAAACCCGCACGCGGTCCGGAGGACAGCAAGCGGAGGTCGTTACAAATCTTGGAGAGTTTCACTGCCACACGCTTCAGCACACCGGACAGGTGGACGAACGCGCCCACATCCTGTGTGGCCTCAATGAGGTCAGCAGCAGTGAGGAGGGGCAGGCCCGTGATCTCGGCCAGGTGGCGGCACGCGGCTTCCGCGTATCCGGCCGGGGCATTCAAACCCGTACCGATTGCCGTTGCACCAAGGTTGATCTCGTGGATCAGCATGTGGGATTCGTCCAGGCGCGCGCGGTCCTCACCGATGGTCACGGCGTACCCGCCGAACTCCTGGCCGAGAGTCATGGGAACCGCGTCCTGCAACTGCGTGCGCCCCATCTTCACAACGGTCCGGAACTCCCGGCCCTTCTCAGCGAAAGCCACCTCGAGTTCTTCGAGGGCTTCAAGGAGTTCCTTCACGGAAAAGATCGTGGCCAGGTTCACCGCCGTCGGGTAGACGTCGTTGGTGGACTGGCTGAGGTTGACGTGGTCATTCGGGTGAAGCTTGGAGTAATCGCCCTTGGGGTGACCCAGGATCTCCAGGGCACGGTTGGCGATCACCTCGTTGGCGTTCATGTTGGAACTGGTACCGGCGCCGCCCTGGATCACGTCCACCATGAACTGCTCGTGAAGCATGCCGTCCATGATGTCCTGGCATGCCTGTTCAATGGCACCTGCCTTTTCGGCGTCCAGCAAGCCAAGCTCGTGGTTGGTGCGTGCGGCTGCCTGCTTCACGGCGGCCAAACCCCTGACCAAGTGCTTGTTGGTGGAGAGGGGCTGCCCGGTGATCGGGAAGTTCTCGATGGCGCGGAGGGTATGGACGCCCCAGTAAGCATCCGCAGGTACATTGCGGTCGCCCAAAAGGTCGTGTTCGGAACGGAGGGGGATCGCCTGATCGACGGTGGTCATAGCTGTCCTTGGTTTAGTTGCTGAAAATTTGGGCTGCGCGGAGCTCGCCGACCGGAAGGCCGCCGCCCAGCACAGGTGGGCTCTGAAGTGTGTCCAGGCTGCCGCCGTCGACGCCCAACCGGCGAAGAACCTCAACGGTGATGGGCATGCGGGCGCGATCGCCGCCGTCGGAAATCTTCACCGCGACGCCGGTGCCGTCCGGGAGGCCAACCAGTTGGAGGCCTTCAAAGCCGTCCTTCGCGAGCAGGCCGGGAACGGCGCGCATGAGGGCGGTGACGTCGCGGCCTTCACCCGCCACCATCTCCGGGAACCGGCGCATGGCGTGGGCAACCTTGCCTTCGTCGGTGCTTTCGTCGGCAGCGGCGAGACGGCCATAAGCGCGTGCCATGCCATGCAGGGAGTGAGCGAAGAGGGGCGTTCCGCAGCCGTCCGTGCTGACAGCAGCGGCTTCCTCGCCGGTGAGATCAGTGATGGTGTCGCGGACCAGGACCTGTAACGGGTGCTCGGGGTGCAAGTACCCCTCCACAGGCCAGCCGTTGATGACGCAGACGGCGGCCATGGACGCGTGCTTGCCGGAGCAATTCTGCGCGACTTGGGTGGGGCCGTTGCCGGCGCGCAGCCAATCCTCGCGCTCCTTCACTCCATAGGGGAGGTCCGTGCTGTTGTCCAAGGCGGCCTCGGTGAGGCCGTGCAGCTTCAGGATTTCGCTGGCACCGTCGCGGTGCATCGGTGCGCCGGAGTGACTGGCAGCGGTGAGTGCAAGGAGGTTTTGGGGGAGATCCAGGCCCGCCTTGAGCAGGGCTACAGCCTGCAATGGCTTCAGGCTTGAGCGCGGGTACATCGGCGCGTCCGGTTCGCCGGCCTCGACGGCAGTGCTGCCGTCCTTGTGGAGGGCGATCAGCGATCCGTAGTGGATGCTCTCCACCAAGCCGTCGCGGGTTACCTCTACGAGCGGGACGTGGTGGGGTGGCTTTATGTTCTGTGCCGCGGCCTTGTGGGCCGGTGCTGCAGGGGCGGGCATAGTGTCCTTTAGATGTGTCATTTGCTGAGGATCGTGTCCAGTGCAACGCTGACGGCCTGCAGGTGAGCGGCCATGGCTTTGCTTGCGGCTTCGGAGTCGCCCGCCTCGATGGCGTTGAGTACGGCAACGTGTTCCTCATCCGAGCGGTGTTGCCGGTCTGCAACGAGGTTCAAGGTTTCGGACTGGTGGGCCAACGCCTCACGGATATCCGAGACGACGCTGGCAAACACCCGGTTCCCGCTGGCGCGGGCAACGGCCGAATGGAAGCTGGCGTCAAGGTTCACCCACGCTTCGGGATCGTTCTCCGTGAGCATCTCCTGGACGATGTCCTTAAGGTGCTCGAGCTCTTCGTCAGTCCTTCTCTGAGCCGCCAGTCCCGCTGCCGGGATCTCGATGTGAGGACGTGCTTCGTTAAGATCGCGTGCACTGTACTGACCCAAGGTAAGGTCATTAGCAACCTTGTTGGCCACAATGAACGTGCCCTTGCCGGTCTTGGTCACGGTGAGGCCCAAGGTGTTGCAGGACCTCAGCGCTTCCCTGATGACGGAGCGGCTTACACCGTACTGGCCTGCAAGCGTTGCCTCGGAACTCAGCTTGGTGCCGATATCGAACTGGCCGCCCTCAATGGCACGCCGGAGGGCCGCAAAGACCGCTTCCGCTGCGGAAATGCGAGAGATGGGCGTATGCCCACCCTTGGGATCATGCTGTCCGGCTGTCCGGCTGTCTGACAGGTTCACGCTTTGAATATGGCACGGGTCACAAGGGGCTGTCAACGCTGAAAGAGTCGCTTCACGCTTTGGCGTCACTTGCCGGTCTCTGGCCAGTCTGTGGGCAGCCCGATGCGTCGGTCTTTGGGCCGGGCGCTGCGCGGTCCCGCACAATGGACCATGCTCTTCACCAAAAAGTCCCTCACGGCGGACGGGTTTACTGGATTCCGGCCGATCGACGAACTCGACCCCATGAGGATTCCCCAAGGCCCCGGCATCTTCGCGATCCTTCGTGCCGCCGATTTCGAGCCCGCGTTCCTCAGTAAGAGCACTGCAGGCACGTTCAAGAAAAAGGACCCCTCGCTCAAGCGCGAAGCCCTGGAATCCGAATGGGTTCCCGACGCTTCTGTGCTGTACATCGGCAAGGCCAGCGCCGGAAGCCAAGGCAACCGCGGGCTCCGCAAACAGATCCAAGAGTTCCTGGACTACGGCCGCGGGCGGCCTACCGTCGTGTGGGACGCACGGCTCATCTGGCAACTCCGCGACGCGCTGGACCTGATCATCGCGTGGAAGGAACTCCCGGCTTCCGAGGTAAATTCGGCCGAGGCCGCCTACCACGCAGGCTTTGTTGACGCCCATGGGCGCCTGCCTTTTGCCAACTTGGTCCAGGCGCGATCCAAGAAGTAAAACCCGGCACAACGCGAAAAGCAGTACGACGGCGGCGGCCGGGTTCCGCCGTCGGCCTCCCGCTCGCAGGGCGTTCGGCGCATAATGGCAACCATGACGGGCAGCAATGCCACTGCAGGCAAACCGCATGGAACTCGAATCACTGTTGAGGTGCCCGTCCTGCGCGTGGGTGCAGGTCCTTCGGAGTACGAGGGACTGAACCGGTTCGTCGACGCCCTGCGGAAGCCTCAGGGCTTGCACTTGACCCTTCTGCATGTCGGCATATTCGAAGAGCTGGGCAGGGACATCGATGCCTGGACCAAAGGGTTGTCTCCTCCGGAGAAGACACTTCCGGAGATCGCCAGTTGGTTGACGGAGTTACCGGTGTTGCAGGGCTTTTTGGGGAAATCGGACAAACTGATCCCTCTGGGCGGTGGACGTCTGTTGGGACTCGAGGTGGACGTGCCGCAGGAGGTTCACGATTACCAGGCGCTATTGGTTCAAGGTCTCCACGTGCTCCTTGATGATCTTGGCCTGGACAACATTGACGACTTCATTCTCAGCTCACCCGCGCTCGGCTACAGGTCACCCCGGTGGTTGCCCCACATCGCCGTCGGTAAGGCCCGCACCCGCCACGAGCCGGAGATGGAGATCGCTCCCGTGGCCATCGAATTCGGAGACTCACGAATCCGCAACCGGGAGGCGCTCCCAGAGCCGGAATGACTCGGTTCTTGGCGGCGATGCCGTTTAAGTTCTACGGCCGGTAAAATAGTATGTGTCTCCCGTTTTCTACCTGAGGACTTCCATGCAGCCCCGCACCTTGTTCCGTACCGTTGCATTCGCCGAGGCCGTGACATGGACGCTGCTGTTGATCGGACTGTTCCTCAAGTACGTCACACGCACCACCGACGTTGGTGTGAGTATTGCCGGAGGCATCCACGGCTTCGTTTTCCTTTGCTACGCCGCGACGGCCGCCTTCACCTGGATCAACCAGAAATGGTCCACCCGGACGGGCCTGCTCGCCATTGGTTCAGCAGTTATCCCGTACGCCACCATCCCCACCGAGAAGTCGCTCGACCGCCGCGGTCTCCTTGACGGCGGATGGCGTTTGGCTGCCGGAGGCGAGAAACCTCAAGGAGGCTTCGAGAAAGCCCAGGCTTGGGTTCTGCGGAACCCGATTCTTGCCGTAGTTGTCACCCTCGTTGCAGTCGGAGCCGTCTTCAGCTTCCTGTTGTTCATGGGCCCTCCAGGTACCTGGTTTTCCTAGAGGTCGGCCGGCGAAAGAATCGGTTCTTCGGAACCGGTTCTTTTTTCACTTAAGGAGAAGGATCCCTGCCTTCATGCTCCGTCACTACCCACTTTGAATCGTGGATGGTCTCGACGCGCCGACTTTGTGGTGTGTCGACAGGATTAGTCGATCAAAGTGGGTGGTGGCGGTACGTCTACCTGGACACTGCCTCGGGGCAGCCCCAGGAGTTGGGGTTTTCTTGGCAGGTGTCGGCGACGAGTGCTTTTTCTGTTTTCCAGACGTGGATGGTTTTGGTGGGTGTGGTGATGTCGAGGGTGCCATTGATGGGTAGTGGTGGGCCGTTGTTGACGGAGTAGGTGCCGGTGAAGCTGGTTGTGATGGTTGCTGGGTAGTTGCCGGTGTTGGTGTAAATGTGGCTGGTGCGGGTTTCGGTGGTGAGCCATTCGGTTTCGGGGATGGGGTAGCCGGCGGCGGGTGTTGGGCCGAGGGTGGTGCCGTCTCCGAAGCTGTAGCTGTAGTTGGTGGGTTTGGTGGTGAGGTGGACTGTTTGGCCGAGGATGGTGAGGTCGAAGGCCTGTTCGCCGGCGGTGGTGTAGAAGTTGGTGGGTCCGCCTTTGAGGGTGTGGGGGAAGGGCTGGGCTTCGAGGGTTCCGGGGTTGACGGGTAGTTGTCGGAAGTCGTTGAGGATCCGGGCGGCGATGTTGGCCAGGACGTTTTCGGGTTGGGGGTCGTAGAGGCAGGTGGGGCCGCTGACTGCCGGGTAGTCGGTCCAGGTGGGATTCGTGATGGATTTCGGAGCCTGCCGCCAGATCACGGGGGTGCCTTCTTCCCCGTCAGGTGTTTTGGCCGGGCATTCCATGGTGAGGCACCCTCTGTCGGGCGTGTCTGTTCCGCCTGCCCGGCAATGAATGTCGGCCATGTACTGATTCGGGTCCTCAGCTGCGTCTGGTCCAAGATTCGTGGAGGGGACGCCGGTGACTGGATCGATGGTGAACTCGGCGCGTATATCGATGGCAGTGTCGTGTTTTCCAATGCTGACACGCGGCTCGTCATCGGCAACTGAGGGGGCGGCACCGGAAAACGCGCATGCTGCGATGGCGATGAGCAAGAACAGACTGTGACGAGACACGCGCACGACTAACCCACGATCAATCCGTTGTCGATGACCTGCCAACTGCCGTTCCGATAGGTGGCCATCACAGCTTCGGCCGTGTTGTACTCAGGAGTCATTTGCTGGCCGGAGCTCCCGTCGGCGTCGTAATACTGTATTTGTTCTTGAAGAACCTGCACCTTCGCAGGTTGCTCGACTAAACCCTCTTGCCAGAGGACTTCTATGACTGGCGTAGTTATGCGGCCGCCAACTACCCAGCGGCCGTTTGTGTAATTCAGCTCCACAGCTTTCTTGTATGCGGCACCGGAAACCGTCATGACATCCGTCGACTCACTCCATGGCCCCAGGTCACCGGTTTCCGTCGCATAGGAATAGGTCGCGTACCAGTACCCGATAAACGCCTCCAGCCCGGCCTTTGAGTTCTCCTTCGCCAGTTCGGGCATCACGGGAACGGGGACGTTCTGTGCCTTCCCCGTTGCGTCGGCGGGTTTGTACGCAGGGGAGGCAGTCGGAGTAGCCGAAGCCGCCGGAGACGATTCGCTCACGGTGGGTGACGCCGTCGTCGAGCTGGTCTCTGACGGTGGGCTGCTCGGTGCGGAGCCACCCTGGCAGCCGCTGAGGAGGACGACAGCGGTCAAACAAAATGCTGCTGTTCGGGCGTGAACCAAAGGAAAAGTGGCAAACGAAAGGCGTGACATGACGGGCTCCCCAGCAGCTGTTTGGCGGTGTGCCGGTCAGTCTAGGCCGGGGTCGGGCAACTCTTCATGTCAGAAAACGCGGCCTGTGGATAACCGCTAGTTGGGACCGGCCTAGCCCCGCAGCTTCTCCATTTCCCGGCGGTCCTTCTTGGTTGGCCGGCCGGCGCCGCGGTCGCGCTGGGGGAGTCCGAGCTTCGGGGCTACGGGGCGCGGGGGAGTGTGGTCGGTGAAGCAGTGGGAGGCGGCTTCGGCACCTACACGCTTCGCGATGAGTCGCCGCACCTCCAAGATCCGCTCCCACCCGGACTCGCGGACCCGGATGGTGTCTCCAATGATCACGCTCTGCGAAGCCTTGACGGGGTTGCCGTTGATGCGAATATGCCCGGCCCGGCAGGCGGCGGTGGCAGCGGAACGGGTCTTGTACGCGCGGATTGCCCACAGCCAAGCGTCGACGCGGACGTTGGCCGGGGACGACGACGGGATGCTCATCATTGAATTGTCGCCGATAACAAGGCTCTGTGCACGGACGCACTATCAAGGCGCCAGGGTGGCTGGAGCGCTGGCGGAGTGGACCAGCAATGTGACTTGCTGAAATTCAGCACTAGCTATATGGCGTCCGGTATCTTGCAAGCCGTATTTAGGATTATTTATCTACGTGTCTGGAATTACTTATTCTACGAAATTGAGAAGCTCCTCAGATGCGAATAACGTGTGTTAGCGTGTGACTCGTGCCGGTCAGTACGCCGCGCTTATGACAAAGTCACCGACGCAGTGCCGGTGGCCATGCGGCGGTAGCCGGCAGAAAGCCAGTGTGATGTCACAACAAGCGAATTCAACGGAAAAGGCGGCGGTGTCTAGCGCCGCTGCTCACACCGTGCTCTCTCCTAAGACGTTTGTCTCACTGGCCGGAACCATGTTCGCTGTCGATCTCCTGAACGCCGGAAATGGCGCTATTGACCTGGCCTTCGTGGCCCCTTTCGGCGCCCTCATGGTGGCCGGCATAGGTTTGGGCGATCTCGTGACCGCGCTCTTTATGGCTTTCTTCGCGGGAATCATCGACGTTTTTGCTGTGAAATTGGCTCGTGCTGAAGGGCGGAATGAGGCCAGCAGGCTATTGCCCAAATTGTTTGCCGCGCTGCTGATCGTTGCTGCCGTCTGGACTGCGGCCGGTATGGCGGTCACCCGGGTTGTTCCCCTGATCTTTGACGCTGTGGGGTCCGAGCCTGCTGTGGCTGCTATAGCCGCCGACTACTTAACCGTACGCATGATGGGCATTCCCTTCACGTTGGCCCTGGCTGCCGTCTCGGTAACCCTCCGCATCGTGGGGAGACAACGCGCTTCGATTGTCCTTATCGTCACCGTGTTTGTGTTGAATGCGGCCTTCAATGCCGCGCTGGTTTACGGCCCGCTGAAAGTGCTGGCAGCCAACCCGGTGATGGCGGTGGCCATTGCCACGGTGATCGCTCAGGTTCTCACTGCTGCCTGCGGGGTTATTGTTCTCGCGCGGCATTTCTCCCGCGGTCGCGGGGTAAAAGCTGCCGAGAATGATCAACCCCGAATCATTCCCCTAACCCGGGAGATGTTCGTGACAAGCCTTGGAGTCGGGTTGAGGCAAATGAACAACTACGCCGCTGCCGTGGTGCCCTTCATGCTCATCAGCCGTTTGGATGTGGCCACTGTTGCCGCGGCAGCCGTAGCCACGAGGATCTGGACTCTCTACTGCCGGGTTCCCCAGGCGACTCTCAGCGCTGTTGGCGTTTTTGTTGGGTACTCCCGGGGCCGAAGCCAGCAGGACGCCCAGGCCGTAGTGCAACGTTCGCGTGGGTATGTTGTGTGGCCCAGTTTCATCGCAGCTGCTGCTACGGCAGCGGCCGTTCCCATTTTTGCCAAGGTCTTTGGTGGCGATGAGGTTGACGTCGGACTGGTGTGGATACTGACTGCTGCCTATCTCATCGCAGTGCCCGCCTACGTTGTGGAGAATTTGTGCGGGGAGATTTTAACCGTGGAGCAGCGGGCGTCGTGGCTCTCCCTGCCATCAACCGTGGTCACGTATCTGATAACCATTCCGATTGCCATCGTCGGGATCCTGGTGTGGGAATCGGCGATGGTCGCCGTTGCGTCCGCAGCCGTGGCGTCGCTTCTTCTTGCCCTGCGGTACAGCATGCGGACGAGGCAGCTCGGCTATCGGATACTGGGGAGGATCTGAGGGGCCTGCCCGCCCCCCCCAAAAAACTACCGCACCGTCACCTCAACCACCTGCGCCATGTTGTTCCCGATGCCCTGGTAGTTCCACACCTGTTCAGTGGGCTGGAGCGCGCCCGACGAATCCATGGCCCGGCACCGCAACACATGCTCGCCGGGGCTCGCCACCCACACCATGGACCACGACCTCCACGCGAAATCACCCAGCGGCGAATCCACATGCGCCGGCATCCACTCGCCGTCGATCCCCACCTCCACGCGATCCACCTCGCCATGCCCGGACCAGGCGCGCCCGTGCAGCATCACGGGACCTGCATCCACCACACGTCGCCGAGTGTAGAAGTCTGGAATTCCGGGCGGAATCATCAGGGAGCGGACGCGAATGAGGGACACAGGCAGGCCCGGCCCATCGGGTCCTTGGAGATAGTGGTACGCGACCGCCTGCTGGAATCCCATGAAACGCGACGTCACAGCTTCGACCGAGGTCAACCACTTCACACTCGCCATGCCATACCAGCCCGGCACCAGCAACCTGAGCGGAAAGCCATGCTGGATAGGCAGCGGACTGCCGTTCATGGCGTAGACCAGCATGACTTCGGGATGCATGGCTTCCGCCACCGAAAGGCTGCGCGCGTACGGTTCTTCGACGCCCCCTTGGATGCCGTTGTCGGCACCGGTAAAGACAAGTTCGACGGCGTCACTCACCAGGCCTGCTTCCTCCAGCAAGGGTGCCAACGGGGTTCCGGTCCACTCTGCCGTGCCCACCGCACCGAGAACCCAGGGTTGGCTGACGGGACGTGGCTGCAGAAGCGATCGTCCGTTTCCTGCGCATTCAAGGGTGACGGGCATGGTGACGGAGGGCCGGGCCTTGATGTCCTCGAGACTCAGCTCGAGGCTCCGGTCAACGGCGCCGCCCAGCCGAAGCCGCCACGTCTCAGCGGAAACATGGGGGATGTCGAAGTGGATCAGCAGGTAATGCAGCCCGGCCGGCGTGATGTCGTCGTGCAGGGCTTCAAGCGGCATGGAGTGGTTCCGCCCGGAGAGTTGTAGTTCTTCGTGGGTCAGCGGACCTTGGGTGGGCTGACCTGGGTTGGCAGCTTTCGTTGCTCTTTGTTTGACGTGGTGCTTGGACATGGGACGGCGGCGTTCTACTGGAAGCTAAACGCTGCGGAGTGCCGCAGCACTTAGGTCAAGGATCACGCCGCGGCCGAACCCGCGTCAATACCTTGTTGTGGGGCCCGCTCTGCGCGCTAAACCAGGCGGGAGGGACGCAAAGGAGGCCTCACAACGGAAGGGGGCTACCGGCGTCGTAGTTCCGGGTATTCAAGGTGGGGTGCAACCGTGCCGGCGTCGCGCTCCAGGAAGTTCACGGCAGGCGCCACGATGTCATCAATCTCATCCAAAACGGACTCGCTGAGCACCACATCTGCGGCCTTCAAGTAATCGGTGAGGTGATCCTCGGTCCGCGGCCCGATGACCACGCTGGTCACCGCCGGGTGGTTCAGGGCGAAGGCGACGGCCAGCTGTATCAGGGTCAAGCCATGGCGTGCCGCAAGCTGCGCGAGGGCATCGGCGGCGTGCAGCTTGCCTTGGTTAAAGGGTGCGTTCACATCGAACCGGCCCGGAACCGCTGCCGATCGCGAACTCTCCGGCTGGCCCCCGCCGACGCGATAACCGCCGGCCAGCCAGCCGCCGTCGAGCGGTCCGTAACTCAAAACCCCGACGCCGTACTGCTGGGTGATGGGAAAAACGTCGCGTTCGTTGGCACGCACCAACAGCGAATAGGGAACCTGATCCACCACGGGCGGGGTCAGGTGGTTGGTGTTGGCGATCCACTGGGCCTCAACAAGCTGGGCCGGGCTGAACACGGACGTGCCGTAATAGAGAATCTTGCCCTGCCGGATGAGGTCGTTCAGTGCGGTGATGGTCTCAAGGAGATCGGTGTTGTAGTCCGGACGGTGCGCTTGGTAGAGGTCGATCCTGTCCGTGTTCAGCCGCCGCAAGCTGTCCTCAACAGCCCGGACGATCCACCGGCGTGAGTTGCCGGCGTGTGCCGGGTTGGAGCCCATCTGGCCGTGGAACTTCGTGGCAAGGAAAACGTCGTCGCGCCGGCTGTGGATGGCCTGGCCCACCACCGTTTCGGCCTCGCCCTGCGAGTAGATGTCTGCTGTGTCCACGCTGGTGATACCGGCGTCGAGGGCGGTCTTAATGATGCGGATACTCTCGGCCGGACCCGTGGGTGCGGCGCCGGTGCCGAAATTCAGGGTGCCCAGCGTGAGGGGGCTGATCAGGGCGCCAGTGCGTCCAAGCGTTCGTAGCTCGTTGAGGCTCATGTCGGCTTCCTGTGGTGGGACAGTGCTGGTGTCCAGGCCTGAGTCGGGTGGCCGTGGATGTTCAATCGAGGCTACACACGCCCGCCAGAGGCATAAACGCAAGCGGTAGAACTTCTTCGTTTTTCGTCTTGCGAGGTAATGGAACAGGCCTTACTTCGCGATATTTCTTGACACGCTGCAACACAAATGTCTTGTGAATCAACAAATATTGCCGTTCCCGGAAGCAGGTGAATTATGGGGAGGGAACTCAAGCAACGCACGAAGGGGACAGCGGAATGACACAGACCACAGTGGAAGAAACGGCGGCCATCAAGGCAGCATTTGCGCAGTTCCCATCCGGAGTTGCTGCCTTCAGCGCGATGGTGGATTTCACACCGGAAGCGTTGGTGGCATCTTCCTTCACGGTGGGCGTATCGCTGGAGCCACCGTTGGTGATGTTCGCGGTGCAGAACTCCTCCACCACCTGGCCGAAGCTCCGCCAAGCCCAGCGCTTGGGTGTTTCGGTGCTGGCCGAGGGACAGGAAGGGGCAGCACTCCAGCTGGCCTCCAAGACACGTGACCGTTTTGCTGGCCTGGACACCAGCGTGAGCGATTCAGGTGCGGTACTGATTGACGGCGCCGTGCTGGGCTTCGAATGCGAGGTTGTGTCGGAGACGCCTGCCGGGGATCACGCGATCGTGGTCCTGGAGGTTAAGGCGACCACCATCAACCTTGAATCCAAGCCGTTGATCTACCACGGTGCCGCGTTCCGGCAGTTGGCTGCCTAGCCGGGACCTACGAGTTGCGGCTGGCTCCGCTGAGGGTGCCTTTTCGAATCGGGCTCGGAGATTTTCCATTCTTGGACTTCTCCGGGCCTGACTTCTTGGCCCCATTGCCCGAGGCAGGGCTCGTGGCATCACCGGTCTGTGAGGGTCCGTGATCCGGCCTCTTGGGCGGGAGATCCGGACGCTTGGGGGACGTAGCTTGGCCGTTGGAGGATGGCGTCGGCTCGTCGAGGTCGCGGACCGTGACCTTGATGGCCGGCGGCTGCTGCGCTTTGGCGCGTTCGGCCGCACGTTCGTCTGCCTCAGCCACAGCGTCTGCCCAGTCTTTCGCGAGGACGGGCGGTTCTTTGGCAGCAGCAACAACGATCGGGTGGTGCGCCGCCTGATGTTCCACCACTGACTTGACCTCAGCAGGTTTCGGCAGATTGCGGGGGTCTACCTTGGCCTTCCACGTGCCTTCCTTCAATGCTGAAGTTGCACCCGAGAGCCGTCGTCGGGCATCTCCCAAGAAGTCCCGCTTGGGCGCAGAGGGCTCGGAAGGTGCGTCATCGGAAACATCAGCAGCAGCGGGCGCGAAGCCAAGTTCCGGCAGTGCGGACGGCACGAATTCTTCTTCAGCAGCGGGATCAGGCACCCGTGCAGGGCGCTGAGGGAGGCGAACTATGGGGGTGGTGGCCTTCTTGGGCAAAATTCCCACCATGGCCAAGAGGATGATGGAGAGTAGCCGTCCAACTCCGGCGATCACCAGAGTGATGATGACGATCAACACCAGACCCAGGAACATGATGACCGCGAGTCCCAACGTCCCCAAATACGTCAAATTGATGGCGAGTGTTGTCGGATCCTCCACGTTAGCCTCCCCTGGCCGTCGTTTTGTGATGCGCCCATTGCCCACCCAGCTTGCATATATAGCCTAAGGTCCAGCACCGACGGAATCACGCCCCGCCCCACCCTCTGGCGGGGTTGTTTCGAAGCTGTTATATGACGTGGGAAAATATGTTGCCCAGCTCTCATTTTCAGCCTCAGATTGGGACCCCGTGACCCCTGACTTAGCCCGACTCCGCAACGGCGCCTGCCCCTGTCTCTCCGGTGAGCAGTACCACGATTGCTGCGGACGCTTCCACCGCGGCGACGCCCATGCGCCAACGGCCGCGCAGCTGATGCGCTCCCGATACTCTGCCTTCGCGGTCCTGGACCCGGAGTACCTGCTGCGCACCTGGCACAGCTCTACCCGTCCCACGTCCATGGACCTGGATTCGGACATGCAGTGGCGCAGGCTGGACATCATTTCCACAGTGAACGGCGGCCCCTTGGACACGACGGGAACCGTGGAGTTCGCTGCGCACTACAGGCTCGACGGCGAACGCGGGGTCCAGCGCGAAGTCAGCCGCTTCGTCCGGGAAAATAAGCGCTGGTTCTACGTGGACGGGGACGTTCGCTGAGCGCGCTCCTTCCCAGTTGCCTCCACATTCCCGGCGGCGATTGAGGAAATTCCGCGGCCTCGCATGTGGGCCTCACGTTGTTCTGCGCACTAACTGGGAGGGAACGCAGCGGGAAGCCTCACCGGTAGCTGCGGTGCAGGTTCTCCTTGGTTGAAGCGCCGGGGGAGGCATCGCCGATCCATGGGCCGGTGCCTTCGGACTGATCCAGCACTCCGGCCTCCAGCCAGGCGTAGTCACCGGCGAGGACCTTGCGCGAAAGGTGGTGATCGCCGTCGTCGGTATTCCTCCACAGTTGGTCGAAATATTCGTCCACCCGCACGCGTGCCTGCTCACAGAACGCTTCGGCGAGCTCGAAGGCGGCCGCGCCTTGCTCGGGATGGGTGCGGAGCAGCATTTCGGCTCGGGAACAGCACGCTGCCATGGCGAACAGCTCCGCCCCAATGTCCACGATCCTGCCGAGGAAGGCCTGCTTGTGCTCCAGCTTCGCCTGCCACCGCCCCATGCCGTAGAACGTCTGCCGGGCCAGCCGCCGCGACGAACGTTCAACGAACCGCAACTGCTTCGCCAAACGGCCGAACTCCGCGTAGGAACGCGGATCCATGCCAGCGCCGGCCACCAGTTTGGGCAACCAGCGGGCGTAGAAGCCGGAGGCCCCGACGGCGGCCCTCGCCTTATCCTGCAGGCTCGCGTCCGCTGAGGCGAGGTCGCCCGCGGCGGCAAGGTGGGCATCCACGGCCTCCCTGGCAATCAGGAGTTTCATGATCTCGCTGGAGCCCTCGAAGATCCGGTTGATGCGGAGGTCCCGGAGGAGTTGCTCGGCCGGTACTGCCCGTTCGCCCCGGGCTTCCAGGGAGTCTGCTGTCTCGAAGCCCCGGCCTCCACGGATTTGGACAAGTTCGTCCGCGATCCGGCAGCTCAGTTCCGTGGACCACAGCTTGGCAAGCGCGGCTTCGATGCGGATGTCCTTCAGCCCGGCGTCGGCCATCTCGGCGGACAGTTCAAAGACGGCCTCCAGCGCAAACGTGGTGGCAACGATGAACGCGATCTTCTTGCCCACGGCTTCGTGCTTGCCCACCGGACGGCCCCACTGCGTCCTCGCGTTGGACCATTCGCGGGAGATCTTCAGGCTCCACTTGCCGGCGGCCACGCACAGGCCAGGGATGGAGAGCCGCCCCGTGTTGAGGGTGGTGAGGGCTATTTTGAGTCCTTGGCCCTCGCGGCCCAGCCGGTTGGCCACGGGCACCCGTACTTGGTGGAAACGGGTCACGCCGTTCTCAATCCCGCGCAGGCCCATGAAGGCGTTGCGGTTCTCCACCGTGATGCCGGGGGAGTTCATCTCAACCACAAAAGCGGAGATGCCACCCTTGTGTTCGGTCCCGTCAGCGTCGGTATGGGAAGGAACCCTTGCCATGACCACTACCAGTTCGGCGATCACACCGTTGGTGGTCCACAGTTTCACGCCGTCCAAAAGGTAGGAGTCGCCGTCGTCGGACAGTACGGCAGTTGCGCCCATGCGCGCAGGGTCGCTGCCGACGTCGGGTTCTGTCAGCAGGAAGGCGGTAATCGCGCCGGCGGCGCAACGCGGCAAGTATTCCTGTTTCTGCTCTGGTGTGCCGAATTCCTTAACGGGCTCGGGAACGCCGATGGACTGGTGGGCGGAAATCAGGGCACCGAGGCTCGGGTGGACCGATCCCAGCAGGGCAAGCGCGCGGCCGTAATAAACAAGGGACAGGCCCAGGCCGCCGTATTCGCGAGGGATTTTCATGCCGAAAACACCGAGGTCAGCGAGCCCCTTAAGGTATTCGTCGGGAATCCTGGCGTCGCGTTCAATCACGCGGCCGGACATGGTTTTGGCGAACACCAGCAAGCGGGCCATGAACTCTTCGCCGCGCTCAACATCCTCGGTTTTGGCTTGCGGCCACGGGTGGATCAGGCTGAGGTCGAAACTGCCCAAGTAAAGGCCTTTGGCGAAGCTTGGCCGGTTCCATTCAGTTTCGCGGGCGGCCTCGGCCACGGCGCGGGCTTCTTCTGCGGTGGCATTGACGCTTGCGGCAGCGAGACTGTTGTCAGTGGCGGACGTCATGGGAGAACTCCTCTAGCCGGTTGTGCCGGATGGAGCCAGGGTCCGCCTTGGGTGGGAACCCTTCAGCTGTCCCTCAATGCTACCCGCGAGTAGCTACCCGTGCTAGGGGAAATCTGAGGCTGGAATTCGGCCGGGATTTCCACTTGTCCTGCGTGGTGGACCAGGCGGTCCCACGCGAAGTTAATGCCGTGGACAAGGCCGCCCAGAACACCTTTGGCGGTGTACCAGACCAAGCCCATGGCGCCAATAAGAATGATGGTTGCCAGTGCTGCGGCGGCAATAAATGCCACCAGAATTGCAGCGAAGACCAGTGTTCCAATGAATACGTACGTGGCTGTATCGAGCGCAGAGAAGTCGAAATTCATGGTTCCCCCCGGGGCGACGGTGCGTGGGTTGACGCGGCGTGGCTGCGTCGATGCTCTGACACTAGGGGCGGCTGTGGTTTCCGGCCAGTGCAGAAACGCGTGGGAACAGCGTTGATATGGGATCGAAATCATACCGGGCGGTAGGTTACGGAATGGTTGCGGCGGACACGCTCTGAAGGGCCCGACGGCGGTGCTTCCGTCAGGCTCGACGGCGGTGCTTCCTCCCGTCGGTCGCCCAAGCGACGCTCTGCGTTAACCTTGTACGGGGCAGTTTTCGCTGCCAGCCAGGTTTCGCAGCAGCTGAAGGAGAGTAGTTGTCCCGTTCAGCCATGTCCTCCGCCGACGCCATCAGCGCCCGGCTCCGTGATCTCGAACAGCTGACCAAAGGCCCCGCGTGGGCTCTGACACGGTCGGCTCCGTGGGTGATCGCCGTGCTGCAGGCCTCCTTTACCCGCACCCGGCCGCAGCTTCCGCTCGAAGAGTTCCATGCCGACGTCGACGCTTTCCTGGAGCAGCTCCGCCGCCAGGATCCGGCCCTTGGCGGCCAGCAAAACGGCAAACTCTTCGGCGATGAGTGGACCCGCAAGCAGTTCCTGACGCGTCGTAACCAGTCGGGCCAGATCGTCTACGAAGTCACCGAGCCCGCAGCCCGCGTGCTCGCGTTCCTGGACAGTCTTTCCAGTGAGCGTTCCACGCTGAACGGTTCGCGGCTCGGCACACTGTTGGGCGATGTTGAGAAACTCGCCAACGAGACCAACCCTGACCAGAGCGCGCGCTTGGAAGCCCTTGAAGAGGAAATCCACGAGCGCCAGCAGCTGGTGGAAGACATCAGCTCCGGGGAGTTCGATGGGCTTTTGGACGATGAGGAAGCAGTTGAAGCGGCCGGCAACATCCTGGACCTCGCGGCCAGCCTGCCAGCCGACTACAAAAAGATGCGTGACCGGATCGAAGAACTGGTGGGCGAGCTCCGCAACCAGATCATCGAGGAATCCCTGAGCAAGGGCGCCACCATGGCCCAGGTTTTGGAGGCCGACAAACGCCTGCGGCAAAGCCCGGAAGGCCGCACCTTCCGCTCCTTCACGGCCTTCCTTGAGGATCCGCAGCAGCAGCTGCGGTTCCGTTCGGCGATCGGCGAGGTGCTGAGCCGACAATTCGCTGACGACCTCTCCCACGAGGACCGGGAGACGCTGAAAAACCTGGTGGCCGAACTGCGCACACAGCACAGCCACATCCAGCGGATCTACGGCAAGCTCTCCGAAAGCCTGAACACCTACATCCAGAGCGACGACGTCCGGCAGTCCGTCAGCCTGCGTAAGGTGCTGGCCGAGGCGGAGCAAGCCATCCGGTCCATGCCGTACGAACGCGACCGCCCAGGCCTGGTGCGCGGGCCGGTCCTGTTCAACGCCGGGTTTGAGTCGTTGGCCATGGTCAAACTTTTCGATCCCGACGAATTTGCAACACCCCCGCGCCTGGCCGATCCCATCGCCTTCAGCGACTCGGACCGCGTACGGTCGGCACGCACCGGAAAGGCCAAGCCCGCTGTCATCCGGACAGCCATGGCCGGTGCATCCACTCTGGGCGACGCGTGGGAAAACCTGCCCGCTGAAGAACGTCACATCAACACCGTGCGCACCCTGTTGTCCATGGCGCTTCAGACGGGCGCTGCCTTCGACAGGGCTGCCTGGGAACACATCGACTTCGAACAAATCGACGGCAGCATCCGCACGGCGTACCTGCCTGTCGTCACGCTGAATGAGGATTCTGATGACTGAAGAAATCACGACGACGGACGTCACCGACGCGGACGACGTCACTGATACGGACGGCCTCGCCGAGGCGGACGGCGTCGCCGACACGGACGGCGTCGCCGACGACGGCGTGCAGGTGGAAGCCCCCGAACCTGAACCCGGGCCCGCTGAGGCTGAGCCGGCTGCTGACGTCAGCCACGCTGACCCGTTCCGGGTGACTCCGCGGGACACCTTCGTGGACGGCGCTGCGTTGTTCCCGGGCGACACCGGAGTGATTCCCATGAAGGTCCGCCATGCGCTGGTGAAGCTGCTGAAAGGCCCGTACATCGACGGTGGCCGCGACGAGAAACTGTGGACCACGCTGCTGGACAACCAGCTGATCCTCCGCAGCCGCCTCTCCGAGCTGTTCCTCAGCCTGCAACTCGATCACGACCGCAAAATCGCGGTCCTCCGGCCCGTCGATCCGGAAGTCATCGGCGCGAGCTCCCGCTCCAGCATCCTGCGTCAGCAGCGTGCCCTGAGCCGAGTGGAAACCATCGTGCTGCTGCGCCTGCGCCTCCTTCTGGACCGCCATGTCACAGCCCAAACGGACCCCACCATCACCCGCGAAGAGATCTCGGACCTCGTGGCCAACTACACACCCGCCGGCCAACAAGATGCCCTGCGCGATTCCGACGTCGTCACGCGCACCATCACCAAACTCCTGGCCCGCCAACTCATCCTCCCCACACCGTTGGATGACACGTACACCATCAGCAACGCCCTCCCCCTGGCCCTCCCGTTTGACAACATCGGAGACATCCCGGCCCAAATAGAGGCCCTGATAGCAGTAGCCGCCGACGAATCAGGAACAGAACCCCTCCTGGACCTGGACTCTGACTCCAGTCGTGAAGATGGCGATGACGACGCCGATGCCGCCCCCGCCGCGGACGGCGACCCAACAACAGAGGAGGCAGCCAAGTGACCATCGCAAGCATGCTCCCGCTAGGCGAGCTTACGAACCCAGGCCAGATGCGCCTCGCGTTGGTGCAGGTGGTCAACTGGGGCACGTTCCATGGCGCCCACACCATGCATGTGGACCGCAAGGGCACCCTCCTCACGGGTAACTCGGGCGTGGGCAAGTCGACGCTTTTTGATGCGATGCTCCGCGTTTTTGATGCCCGGCCGCGCTCGAACGAGGCCGCTGCCCAGCGTTCCGGCGGTGCTGTGGAGGACAAGAGGACCACGTTCACCTACATGCGCGGCAAGGTGGGTGATAAGGCGGTGGGCGATAGTTCGGCCAGTGCCTTCCAACGCCCTGGTGCCACATGGTCCGCCGTCGCGCTGACGTTTGATAACGCGGCTGGCACGAAGGTGACGGTGTCGGCGCTGTTCGACCTGCCGAAGAACGGCACGGAGTCCAGTGTCGGGCGTTTTTATGTGATCGACAGCAAACCTTTGGACCTTGAAGCGATCGAGGGCATTGCCCAGAAGCGCTTTACCAAGGGTGCGCTGGAGTCGATCTTCCCTGAGGGCCAGGTCTTCGACGTGCACAAGGCGTTCGCCGAACGCTTCCGGCGGCTGCTGGGCATCAACTCGGACCAGGCGCTTCCGCTGCTTCGCGTGATCCAGGCCGGCAAGGGCTTGGGCGGCAGCGTGAACACGTTCTTCCGCGACCAGGTGCTTGATGCTCCCGCCACGTTGGCTGCAGCCGATGATGTGGTGGAGGAATTCAGCAACCTGATGTCCATCCGGCAGCGGTTGGAGGATGTGCGGCAACAGCGCGACCAGTTGGCTCCCGTTCCGGAGCTGAACAAGGAGTACGCGCAGGCATTGCTGGACGCGAACCGTCTCCGGGAGCTGGCTGGCGAAGAATTTGAGGCCTACAAGCAGCAGCTTGCGGTCACGGTCCACGCCAAGACGCTGGCCCGGTTCAAGGAATTGGCTCAGTCCAAAGCCCAGGAGCTGGCCGCCGAGCGCACGGTGCGGGACGGCTTGTCCAAGGAGCTCCGCGACCTTGAACTGGATTACAACAACCGCGGCGGTAACGCGATTTCGGCGATTGAGCAGTCGTTGGAGAACGCGAAGGTTGGCCTGAAGCTGCGTCAGCAGGTGGAGGATTCGGCCAGGAAGGCTTTGGCCGACGCTGGACTGAACCTTGAGTGGTCCGCCGAGGGCTGGGATCAGGCCCACGAGCAGGCAGCAGCCCGTTCAGCAGAACTAAAGGACGATTCGGAGGCTTTGAAGGAGCTTCGTTTCGAGGCTTTCGACGGCCACGCCACCAAGAAACGCGAGCTTGCCGCGGCTCAGCAGGAGCTGCTGTCCCTGCGGTCCCGCAAGTCCCTGCTGCCGCCGTCGAGCATTGAAAACCGTGCCGCCATCGCGGCGTCCACGGGCATTCCGGAAGAGCGGATGCCGTTTGGTGGCGAACTGATTGATCTCGCCGAGGGGCAGGATCAGTGGCGCCCGGCCGCCGAGCGCGCGCTGCGTAACCTCGCCACCACGTTGCTGGTACCTGGCGAGCACTTCGCGGCGGTGACCCGTTATTTGAATGACAACACCGTCCGCGGCGCCCTCCGCGCCGTTGATGTCTCCAAGCCGCTCGCCGGGGGCGCCCTGGCTGTGGAGGACGTGTCCGACGGCGACCTCTTGACGAAGTTGAGCATCCTCACCTCGGGCGCCAACGCCGACGCCGGTGAATGGATCCGCGAGCGGATCGCCTTGGACTTCGCGTACCCGTGCGTCGAGGACCCGGACGAGCTGGCTTCGATGGACAAGGGCCTGAGCCTGGGCGGTGTGGTCAAGCGCAACCGCCATACCGTGGAGAAGGACGACCGTTTCACGAGCCGCCAGGATTACGTCCTCGGTTTCGATAACGCCTCCAAGCTCGAGCTGGTTGCAGCGCGGGTGGGCGAGCTGGAAAACGAGCTCGTGAAGGCCGCGGAACTAGCCCAAAGCCGCGAGGATTCGCACCAGGGAATGGCCCGTCAGCTCGAGGCACTGCGCCGGGTTGCCGAAGATGAGCGGCCTTGGGAGCAAGTGTCCGCAGCCGTCGCCGCGGATGAGCTTGCCAGGATCGAGCAGCGCCTGACGGATGCTTTGGCGGCTCAGGCAGACCTGGAGCCGTTGCGTGCCAGCATCGAAACCGTGCGGGAAAAGCACCAGTCCTCCACAGGTACGGCCGCCGTTCTCCAGAGCGAATACAAGGCGCTGGACCACAAGATGACCACGGCGGACGGCCTGCTCGATGCCGCGAGGCTGAAGCTGGAGCAAGCACCGCCGTCGGCTACTACTATTACCGCGCTGGAGCCGTACTTCGACGGCGTCGCCGACGTCTCCGAACTGTACGAGCTCGACAACCTGGCCAACAGCGTCCGCAACAAGTTGCTCGACGAACTGCATGCTGCGGAATCGCGCGGGCAGGCGACCGCCGAGCGGTTAACCCGCATGTTCGAAGCGTTCGTGCGCGACTGGGGCAGTGCCATCAGCGCCGATCACGGGACGTCGATCGGCGCCGCCGGGGACTTCGAATCCCGGTACCACGCGATCGTCAGCGATGGCCTGCCTGCCCAAGAAGCCGAGTTCCGGCTGTTCTTCAACCAGAGGACGCACGAATCGTTCAGCACGCTCCTGCACTTGCTGGACGAGGAACGCCGCAGCATCACCAGCCGCATCCTGCCCCTCAACGGCATCCTGTCCCAGGTCAACTTCCATGAGGGCAGCTTCCTGGAACTGGATATCAAGCAGACGCTTCCGGCCACGGCCAAACAGTTCAAGGACGCGATCCAGAACGCGCTCAAGGCGAAGCACACCCGGCCGTCACGCGGAGCTGCTGCTGGTTCGCCAGCAGAAATCGACGACGACGCCGAACTCACCTCGCGCTACAAGTCGCTCGAAACCCTGGTGAAGCGGCTCGGATCGCAGACGCCGGAGGACCGGCGCTGGCGGGCTGAAGTGCTGGACGTCCGCGGGCACCTGTTTATTCAGTGCAAGGAACACCGCGAGGTGGCTTCGAAGTCGAATAAAACCGGTACCGGCAAAGCCGCCAAGCGGAAGACCGAAGTCTTCATGCATGCCGATACCGGCTCCATGTCCGGCGGTGAACGCCAGCGATTCACAGCGTTCATCATGGCTGCGGCGTTGAGTTACCAGTTGGGCATCGCCGAGCAAGGGTTCACCACCTACGGCACTGTGATGATGGACGAGGCGTTCGTGTTGGCTTCGGAGGAATTCGCGGGCGCCGGCATCAAGGCGCTTCACGAATTCGGATTCCAATTGCTCCTCGCGGCTCCGGAAAACGTGATCGACCTTTCGAGGCACCTTGGATCCGTCACGGAAATCCTCCGCGACAAGCGAACCAACCGCTCGGGAGTGCTCACGGCTCCGGTGATTGCCGGACCCGGAGAGCCCGGAGCGTGGCGTTCCGAAGCCAACCCGGTGGACATCGTCCTGCGCTAACAGAGCAACGCGGGGTCACTTGTGGCCCCCTATGGGGGCTCAAAAGGGCCATAAGTGACCCCGCGTTGCTCCAGCATCTACTTGGCGCGGACCCGGTCCAGGAACTGTTCGGTCCTTGACTCCAGTCCCGCGATTTGTCGAACGACGACGGCGGCCGGGTCCGGGTTGATCTCGTTGACGGGTGGCTCCTTGCGGACGTTGGTGCTGCAGCCGAACTCGGCGCAGATCAAAGTCCCCACGGTGTTCCCGTCTTTGCCCGATTGTCCGGCTTTCTTGGCGACCCACAGGTAAACATCGTCCTTCGAGAAAACATCGCGGCAGAGTTCGCAGAGGACCACGCGCCGCTTACCGGAGCCGCCTTCAGGAGCGCGAAGCAGGATCCCGGTGAGCTTGCCCCGGTGCGAAACCACAAGGTATCCGCGCTGGGGCATTTTCTCGTCACGCCAACCGAGGAACTCCAGGTTGTCCCAGTCGAGGGTTTCGAAGTCGCGGGGCAGGTTGACCTTGGCGGCCTCGGACCTGCTGGCGTTGATAAAAGACGAACGGATTTGTTGGGCAGTGATTTTCTGCATGGCAAAGCTTCTTTCGGAAATGGTCGACGTCCGTGCGCAGAATGTGGGTGCGCGCGAAATGGCAGAAGTCGTCGGTCATCTGAGAAAGCGGGCGCAGCAAAGAGACCCGGAAAAGGGGTGCGCGGCTAAGAGCCTAAGAAGATGCCGACGTGAGGGGGAGTGCCAAGCAGGCCAATGCGGCCACCTCGCCAACCATGGCGGCAGCAGCTGAAACAGTGCGCACGCTCATCCCCTCGTTCGATTCCGTAAGAAGCGGTAGTCCGCTGCCGCCAATACTTTCAAGACTCCGGGCAGATGTCCACTGAGAGAGGGTCGGCCTGAAGGGCTTGGGATGTGAGAGATGGTCGGGTTGAAGGGCTTGGGATGTGAGAGGGGGTGTGATCTACATCCCATTTTGCGCATGAAGTGGATTAGGTGACGCAAACGTTTCTTAATTATCGGCAGGCTAGGCTAGCCTTACTTAGGTTCGCATCACTTACTTAAGGAGTCCCGTGGCTTCCCTTCTCCCACGCCGCGCCCTGCTGAAGACAGCAGGAACCGCGACGGCCGCTCTGGCCGCCGTCGCTCTTTCCCTCACCGGCTGCTCCACTGGTCCGGCAACGTCCGCACCGGCCTCTGAGCAGGCAGCATCATCAGCTTTCCCGGTGACCATCAAGAACGTCTTTGGTGAGACCACCATCAAGGAACAGCCCAAGCGCGTAGTCACCGTCTCGTGGGTCAATGACGACGTCGCGATCGCACTGGGCGTTGTTCCCGTGGGTGTCCCGAAGAACGAGTGGGGCAACAACGACAAGGGCTCCACCCCCTGGAAGGATGCAGCGCTGGAGAAGCTCGGCGCCGGCTTTGGCACCGATAAGGCTCCGGTCCAGTTCTCCGAGGCAGATGGCATCAACTTCACCGAGATCGCCAAGCTCAACCCGGACGTTATCCTGGCCGCCTACTCGGGCCTTGAAGAGGCTGACTACAAGAAGCTCAGCGAAATCGCCCCCGTTGTAGCGCAGCCGGAGCTCGCCTACGGCACCCCGTGGCAGGAAAGCACCACCCTGATCGGCAAGGCACTGGGCAAGGAAGCCGAAGCCAAGAAGCTGATCGAGGACACCGAAACCACTGTCAAGGACAAGGTTTCCAAGTTCCCGCAGATCAAGGACAAGACCTTCATCTACGGCAACCTTGAGCCCGCCAAGGGCGATGGCGCCAACGTTTACACGGCCATCGACAACCGCCCCCGCTTCCTTTCCGAAATCGGCATGAAGCTGGCCCCCGTGGTTACTGAGAACACCAAGAGCAACACGGAATTCTTCATCCCGTGGTCTGCTGAAAAGGCCAACGAGCTCGAATCCGACGTTTTCGTCACCTGGGTTCCGGACGCCACCACCGCTGACGCCATCAAGGCTGACCCGCTGCTTGGCCAGATCCCGGCCATCAAGAAGGGCGCCCTGGTTGCTGATTCGGACCAGACGCTGACGCTCTCCATCTCCGCCTCTTCGCCGCTGAGCCTGCCGTGGGCGCTGGACACGTTCCTGCCGCAGCTGGGTAAGGCCGCGGACGCAGCGGGCAAGTAACTGCAATGAAACTGAGTACGACGACGGCAGTCCAGGGACGGGGCAGCGGCACTTTGGCGTCGGCTGGCCCGGGAGGCATCGCCCCTGAAGCTGCTGGAACCGGAGGGGGAACCGTCTCCCGCAGCATGGCAGGCAAGCGCACCGCTTGGCTGCTGGCGGCCGTCGTCGTACTCGCCGCAGTCTGCGCCGCATCCTTGGCGATCGGCGCACGCGGACTTCCCCACAACACCGTGTGGGAAGCCCTCACCAACTTCAATCCGGAAGACGGTAACCACGCTGTGGTCATCGCCCGGATTCCCCGCACCGTGCTGGGCTTGCTTGCCGGCGCCGCACTTGGCCTGGCCGGTGCAGCCATGCAAGGCGTCGCCCGCAACCCGCTTGCGGATCCGGGCATCCTGGGCCTCAACGCCGGTGCCGCTCTCGCAGTGGTCGTCGGGATCTACGTTTTCGGAATCGGCTCGCTGTCCGGCTACATCTGGTTCGCCTTCTTTGGTGCTGCGGCGGCCGCCGTCGTGGTTTATGCCGTCGCTTCCCTGGGACGGGACGGCGCGACGCCGGTCAAGCTCGCCCTCGCAGGTGCAGCCCTGAGCGCAGGCCTGTTTTCCCTGATGAACGTCATCCTGGTTTCAAGCCAAGACACTTTTGACCGTTTCCGCTTCTGGCAGGTGGGCACCATCGGTGGGCGTGACTGGTCCGTCCTGGTGCCGGCGCTGCCGTTCCTGGCCGTCGGGGCCGTGATTGTCCTGGCCGGCGGCCGCATCCTGAACAGCCTTGCCCTGGGCGACGATATTGCCCGAGGCCTCGGCCAGAACGTCACTCTGGCCCGCAGCATCACCGGTCTCGGTATCGTGTTGCTCTGTGGCTCCGCAACTGCCGTGGCCGGACCGATCGCCTTCCTGGGCTTGGTCATTCCGCACGCTGTCCGTTCGCTGACCGGGCCGGACTACCGCTGGATCCTGCCGTTCTCCGCGGTGGCGGCCCCCATCCTGCTGATCATCGCCGACATCGTTGGCCGCGTCATCTTGCTTCCCGGTGAAGTCCCCGCAGGCATCATGACCGCAATCATCGGTGCCCCCGTCTTCGTCTGGCTGATCCGACGCGGTAAGGGGGCCGGACTGTGACCACCGTCCACAAACTCCCCACCGAGTTGGCAGTCAGCGCCAATGGTGCCCCGAAGCACCATCACCAAACGTCCCTTCGGCGAGTGTTGAGCCCCACGTTCTTCCTCGGGCTGGCGCTCCTGGTCATGTTCGCCGTGTACGTGCTCCTGGGCAGCTACACGGTGACCATTCCGGACTTCTTCACCATTGTCATCAACCACCTGACCGGCGGCGAGAAAATCCCCGGTGCGAGCTTCATCGTGATGGAGCACAAGCTGCCCAGGGCAGTTGTGGGAACCATGATCGGCATCGCGTTCGGCCTGGCCGGCGCACTGTTCCAGACCATGCTGCGCAACCCGCTGGCCAGCCCGGACATCATCGGCATCAGTTATGGCGCCAGCGCTGCTGCCGTGACGGCAATCGTGATCTTCGGTGCTTCCGGAGCCGTGGTTTCCGGGGCTGCCCTCGGTGGAGCGCTCGGCGTTGCGGCCATCATCTACGCAATCTCCCGCGGTGGTTCCGGCGCGGGCGGAGGCAGCCGCGGCAACGCTGCAGGCAACCGCCTCATCCTTGCCGGCGTTGGCATCGCCGCTGCACTGCACGCAGTGGTCAACTTCCTCATGACCCGCGCGGATATCCGCACCGCCGCGGATGCCCTGATCTGGCTCAACGGCTCCCTGAACTCCGCCACCTGGGACCGCGCTGGCGTCCTCGCAGTGTCCTTGCTGGTCCTGATCCCCGCCGTCATTGCCCTCGCCGGTCCGTTGCGCATCCTCGAACTCGGAGACGACGCAGCCGCCGGCCTCGGCATCAAGGTCAACGCCGCCCGGCTGGGACTGGTGCTGAGCGCCGTCGGGCTTGCCGCCGTCGCAACTGCCGCCGCCGGCCCGGTAGCGTTCGTCGCCTTCCTCGCCGGACCCATCGCCCGCCGTATCGTCCGCAAACCCAGCCTCCCGGCGTCGGCCCTCACCGGTGCCCTGATCGTGCTGCTCGCCGACTTCTTCGCTTCCAACATCGCTCCCGTCATCCTGGACGGAACCGTCCTCCCGGTGGGCGTCATCACCGGCGCCCTCGGCGCACCCTTCCTCCTGTGGCTGCTGGTCACGTCGAACCGAAAGGAGGCCTGACATGGCCATCCTTAATGCCAAGGACCTCACGCTCCAGTACGAGGCACGCAAGGTAGTGGAGGGACTCACCACTGAGATCCCCGAAGGTAAAGTGACCATGATCGTGGGCGCCAACGCCTGCGGCAAGTCCACGCTCCTGCGCGGTTTGTCCCGGCTGCTCAAACCCGCCGGCGGTTCAGTGACCCTCGACGGCAAGGACATCCACACCCGGCCCGCCCGCGAACTTGCGCGCACTCTCGGCCTGCTCCCGCAGCACCCCACCGCCCCTGACGGCATCACCGTGCGCGACCTCGTGGGCCGCGGCCGCTACCCGCACCAAGGCTTCTTCCGCAGCTGGTCAGCCGCCGACGACGCCGCGGTGCAGCGCGCGCTCGACGCCACCTCCACGCTGGAACTCGCTGACCGCAGCATCGACGAACTGTCCGGCGGGCAGCGCCAGCGGGTCTGGATCGCCATGGCCCTCGCCCAGGAAACCGACGTCCTGCTGCTCGACGAACCCACCACCTACCTTGACCTGGCACACCAGGTGGAAGTCCTGGACCTGATCACGGACCTCAACCGAAGCCGCGGCACCACCGTGGCAATCGTGCTCCACGACCTCAACCTCGCAGCCCGCTACGCGGACCACGTCATTGCCATGAAAGGCGGGTGCATCGTGGCCGAAGGGCCAGCACCCAGAGTGGTCACTGAAGAACTCGTCTTCAACGTGTTCGGCCTGGAATCCCGTGTGGTTCCGGACCCCATCTCAGGCACCCCGCTGATCGTCCCCATCGGACGCCACCACGCACAGCCCGCTTCAACCAACGAACTGGAGATCGCCTCATGAGTGCACAACCGACCCAGGCAAAAGCAAGCGCCGCCGTGGAGCCCATGACCCTCGCCTTCGACGTCACCGTGACGGCCGTGCAGGAGCTCAGCCCCAGCTTCCGCCGCATCACCTTTGGTGGCTACTCCCTGCGTGACTTTGGCGTTGCCGGAGACACCCTGGACCTCCGGGTGAAGCTGATGATCCCGTCCCGCGACGCATCCGGCAACGTCATTCCGCTGCCTGTTTTCAAGATGGAAGAATCCGGGTGGTACCAGGAATGGTTGGCCATGGACCCGTCCGTCCGGGGTGACATGCGCACGTACACCGTCCGCTCCGAGCGCCTCGACGCCGTGTATCCCGAGATCGACATCGACTTCGTCATGCACTTCGACGACGCCGGACACGGCGGACCCGCAGCCAACTGGGCTCTTGCCGCGAAACCTGGAGACGCCCTCACCATCATCGGCCCCAACAACAGGGCAGCGCAGTGCACCACTGCCGGAGCCTACGGCGGCATCGAATGGCGCCCGGGCCTGGCCCAACGCGTGCTCCTGGCCGGCGACGAAACCGCAGTCCCCGCCATCAGCGCCATCCTCGAAAGCATGCCCGCCGACATGACCGGCCACGCCTTCCTCGAAGTACCCGAAGCCGGCGACTTCCAGGACATCGTCACCCCGGCCGATATCGAAATCACCTGGCTTGCACGCGGTGCCGCGATCGGACGCTCCCGTCCCCACGGCGAACTCCTCAAGGAAGCCGTCGCCAAAGCCGTTCCCGTGCCCGGCTGGGTGGGTATAAAAGGCACCGAGACCGCCGCTGGTCCCGAACCGGAAGACGTCAACGTGGACCAGGAAATCCTCTGGGAAACCCCGCAGCGCATGGACACTGCAGCCATCGAAGCCAGCAAGAACCCCACGCTGCCGGCCGGTGCCCTGCCGTTCTACGCCTGGATCGCCGGTGAAGCGTTCGTCATCAAGGAAATGCGGCGGTACCTGGTGCGTGATGTTGGCATCGATCGCAAGCAAGTGGCGTTCATGGGTTACTGGCGGCGAGGCAAGGCGGAGGGCTGAGCCCCTGCATTAGTCCGCCGTAGCGCCGTGCGACCGCTTGGCGGCCATCCTCGGCGTGCTGCTCCTTCGTCGCTTTGACGCACGCTGCCGGATACCCGCCAACCGTCCGTGCGCGCGTCACCTTCCGACGCTCTCTCACTTCCCTCGTGTTTGGGGCGGTCGCTCTCTCACTTTCCTCGTGTTTGGGGAGTTCACGTGGGGTTGGTTCGGGCTTAACCGGGGGCGGGTAGGGTCGCTGGGGTGCGGGAGGAACTCGGGGACCGAAGTGACGTTCGACGGCGGTTTGTCGCCATCGGGGATTCCTTCACCGAAGGCGTGGGGGACCCCAGCAAGGTCCTGCCGAACGGGGTCCGCGGATGGGCGGACAGGGTCGCTGAGAAGTTGGCCAAGGCCGAGCCGGGCTGGGAGTACGCCAACCTGGCCGTTCGCAGCAAAAGGCTCCGGCACATCATTGATGAACAACTCGAGCCGGCCCTCGCCATGGAGCCGACGCTCATCACGCTGTATGCCGGCGGTAACGACATCCTCGACTTCGGCACCGATATGGATGCGCTCCTCAAAGATTACGAGTTGCTGGTTGCGCGCCTGAGCGAAACCGGGGCCACCCTGGTCCTGTTCACCGGCTTCGACGTGAAAGTTTCGGCCGTCTTGGAGCCGTTCAAGAAGCGCAACACCTTGTACAACCAAAGAGTCCGCCACATTGCCCGAAAATATGAGGCCGTCCTGGTGGACTACTGGTGCTTCGACGCATATAAGGACTCGCGGATGTGGGCGCCGGACAGACTGCATATGTCCAAAGCCGGCCACAAGTACTTGGCCGCTCAAGTCCTCGACCACCTCAACGTCCCCCACAAGATCTCGCCGAAGGAATGGGGCCCGCCCACCCGCATGTCCGTGCGCGAATGGGAACGCCGGCAGCGGCGATGGGTCAATGACTGGGTGGTGCCGCTGTTCAGACGCAAACTGCGGGGTGTCACTCTCGGCGACACGTTGAGCCCCCGCTGGCCGGAGCCCGTGAAGGTGCCACGCAAAGGCGGTTTGAAGAAGCTCATGGAAGAGGCATTGAAGTGACGGAACAGACCAGGTTTGTGGCCCTCGGTGATTCCTTCACCGAGGGCGTAGGCGACATCGATTTGCGGCTGCCCAACAACTGCCGGGGCTGGGCAGACCGCGTGGCCGAAGAACTGGCACGGCACGATCAAACCGTCCAATACGCCAACTTGGCCATCCGGGGCCGGCGCCTCCAACGCATCATCGACGAACAGATTGAGCCGGCCCTTGCCATGAAGCCCACGCTGGTCAGCTTCTACGCCGGCGGCAACGACCTCCTCATGGCACGGCTCAACATGGCCAAGCTCATGCGCGACTACGAAGACGCGGTGAGGCGGCTCAAGGCCAGTGGCGCCACAGTCCTGTTGTTCACCGGCTACAACGTTCCCCTGTCGCCGTTGCTCGAACCGCTCACGTTGCGCACCGCCATCTACAACCGCGCCATTCGGCGGATTGCGGCGCAGTACCAGACGCTGCTGGTGGATTATTGGTGTTTCGAGAAGTTCCAGGATCCGCGCATGTGGGCTCCCGACCGCCTCCACATGGCCGCTCCGGGCCACAGTTACATGGCCAAGAAAGTCCTTGAGGTCCTCGGGGCCCCGCACACGCTCCAATCGCCAACGCTCGCAGCTCCCCGTCCGCGGACCCTCACCGAAAACATCGCCGACGACGTCGCCTGGCTGAGGCGCGACGTCGGGCCTTGGTTTGCGCGGCGGCTCCGCGGCGTCTCGAGCGGGGACCGCCTGGGTCCGCGCTGGCCGGAGCTCATGCCGGTGGTGTTGCCGGAACGGCTGGGCACCGCGAGGGCACTCGCCACAACAACAACCAAGGCGCCTCAGCTGTCGAGCAGGTTCTCGTAACCCTCAGCCACGCTGGTGGCGGTGAATTCGATGATCTCGAACTCGGCCACGCCATTGCTGTAGAACGGGTCCTCGGCCAACGAGGCATCGAGCGTGGCCCTGTCCACCTTGGAGAGCAGAACACCGCCGGTGGCTGGGACCCGGCGTCCGGACGCAAGGAAAGTCCCGGCGTCGAACGCTTCCTTAAGCCAGGCCATATGGCCCGGGCGGTGGAAGTCGACAATTTCATCGGGAACCTTGTAGGTCAGTGAGACGACAAACATGCCGTCAGCCTATCGCCTGAGCGGGGGACCGGACCTAAGAAAGTAGCTAATTCTCCTAAGATGGTTTCATGACTCAACCCCGCTGGCTGAACGCCGACGAACGCCGTGCCTGGCTGGCCCTCCTGAGCATCAACACCTTGCTCCCCTCGGCCTTGGACACCCAGCTCCAATCCGCCGGAAAACTGTCCCTGTTCGACTACAACGTCCTCGCGATGCTCTCCGAAACAGAGGGCCGGTACCTCCCCATGAGTGAGCTCGCCGCACGCACCAGTGCTTCCTTGTCGCGCCTTTCCCACGTGGTCACCAAACTGCAGAAACGCGGCTGGGTGGAACGGCAGGCGCACCCCGGCGACGCCCGTGTGACCGTAGCGCACCTGACCGACGCCGGCATGGCCACCATCGTGTCCCTCGCCCCGGGACATGTGGAATCCGTGCGGACGCTGATGCTCGATTCGCTCAGCCCGGACGACGTCGCGGATCTTGCCCGGATCGGCGAGAAAATCGTGGCCCGCTTGGACAACAACCACTGGATCCTCCGTGACTCTTAACCCTCTCATCGGGTGCTTTGTGGCCTCGAGCGCTGAAGTGGCAGACTGACGGCATGGATTTTTCTGCCCGTTATGTTGCCCTGGGGGACTCCTTCACTGAGGGAGTTGGAGATGACGATCCCGCACGCCCCAACGGTGTTCGCGGCTGGGCCGACGTCGTCGCCGGGCAGCTGGCCCACAGCAACGAGGACTTTGGCTACGCCAACCTGGCCATTCGCGGCAAGAAGCTCCGGCAGATCATGGCTGAACAGGTTGATGCCGCCGTAGCGATGAAGCCCACGTTGGTGACGTTGTATGCGGGCGCGAACGACATCCTGCGGCCCAAGATCGACATTGACTCGCTGTTGGAGGAGTACGACGCCGGCATTGCCAAGTTGAGCGCGTCGGGCGCCACCGTGGTCCTTTTCACGGGCTTTGACGCGAAAGGCTCCAAGGTTTTCAGCGCGATGCGCGGACGCACGGCGATCTACAACGAGCTGGTGCGCGAAATCGCGGAAAACCATGGTGCCCTGCTGGTGGACTACTGGCGGTTCGATGAATACGACGACTGGCGGCTCTGGGGTGAGGATCGGATGCACATGTCCACCGCCGGTCACGTCAACATGGCAAAGCGCGTCCTGGACGTCCTTGAGCACCAGCATGTGATCGAAGTTCCCGAGCTGGCGCCGGTTCGCCTGATGAATCGTGTAGAGGCATTGAAAGCCAACGCACGCTGGTTCCGGGAATCTGCGGCTCCGTGGGTTGCCCGCCGCGTGCGGGGAGTGTCCTCCGGCGACGGTTTGAGCCCCAAGTACCCCGAGCTGATCCGGCCGCTCTAGGCTGCGTTCCTGAACTCCGGCGTAGCCAGCAGGGTGCCGTCCCGGCGTACCGCCAGAACGTCCGCGCCCCACTTTTCAACGGCCTGGTCCAAGGTCCGGGTGCCACCAGCGACGATGGCTGTGGCAAGGACATCGGCAGTGACGATGTCGCTGGCCGCCACCGAGACCTGAGCAAACTCCGGTGGTGCGCCGCCGATTGCCCAGATGTGTTCTCCCCGCTCGGCTGAGCCCGATGTGGCCAGCGCATTCATGGATGCCAACGGGAACGCGCCCAGCAACGACCGGCGATCCAGGGGGTCAACGACGCCGGCCAGCCACGGTTCATGAGCGGTGGGCCCAGGTGACCCGCTCGCCAACACATCCCCTCCCGCGTTCAGGCACCAGTTCCCCAGCCCAAGCGCGCGGAGCGACAACGCAGCCTCACGCATCGCATGGGCCTTGACGATCCCGGAAAGGTCCAAGATGCCGTCCGAACGCTCTGCCGTGAAGGCGCCTTCCGTTGCCAGCCGCCACTCGGATGCCTCTGCGTAGAGTTCCTGCATGGTCTCCGATGTGTACGCCAGCGTGATCTCCCCGCGCGCCAGCCGGCTCGCTTCCGAGCCTGTCCGGTACAGGCTGAACGTCAGGTCAAGATGCGCGAAAATACCTTCAACAACCTCGACGGCGGATTCGAGTTCATCCACGGCTGTTTGAGCATAGATACTGCTCGCCACCGTCAGGCTCACCACAGTGCCCATGCTGCGGAATGTTCGGGCACGGAGCTGTTGGCCGCTAGAAATTGGCTGCATCGAGGGCTGCCTGGAGTGAGGTGAGGTAGGCGTCGCTGGTAACTGTTGCCCCACCGATGGTCTGGACCTTGGCTGACTGGGCCTGAAGCACTTCGGTCCTCAACACCGGAGCTGCGCGGCTGCTGATCTGCGCGGACTTCCGCTCGGCATCTGTGAGCTGGAGCGGCGTGACCTCCGTGATCTTGCCGTCCTGGATGGTCACTTGCACCTGGACTGTACCGAAGCGGGTCTGGACTGACGCGCCGTCGTACGTTGCCGCCGTCGTGCTTTCCGACGCCGAGCTGCCGCCGGAACCGGTGGTGCCTGAACCTGTGCTGCTGGAACCGGTGCCGCCGGAGCCGGTGGTGCCTGAACCTGTGCTGCCTGAACCTGTGCTGCCGTCGGCAGCTGATCCGCCGGTTGTGGCGCTGCTGCTCAGGCTGGTGGTGGTTGATGGGCCCGTCTCGGCGATGTGGGTCCCGGATTGCCAGCCGGCCAGCAGGATGCCCGCAGATGCCAGGGCCGTTGCCATTGCTGCTCTGATCCTCACCAGTCAAACCTTTCGTAGTGGAGTTGTTCGGCCGGGACGCCCGCGGACTGCACATCCCGGATGACGGAGGCAGCCCACGGAGTTGGGCCGCAGATGTAAACATCGGCGTCGGCAATGTTTGGTGCGTAGGAGCTGAGCGTGAACCCGGCCGCCGCCGCCGACTGGGGGAGCCAGGAGCGGGTGCCGCTGGATCGAGGACCGGTCAGGTGGAAGAGCGTGGCGCCCCGTGCCTGGCACAAGGCCATGATTTCCTGCGCCAGGAAGAGCTCGGACTCGTCGTGACCGCGGAGCAGAACCGTGGCCTGACCGGGTTCGAACGGTGTGGATTCAAGGAGCGACCGCAGCGGAGTAATGCCGATGCCGGCGCCGATCATCACCACCTTGTTGCGGGTTCTGGCCGCGGTGCTGAACATTCCATAGGGTCCTTCAATGGCCACTTTGGTGCCGCGCTTGATCCTGGCAAGGCGGGCTGAGCCGTCGCCGAGGTTCCGGACGGTGATGCGAAGTTTGCCGTGGCTCGCCGATCCATGACCTGCTGACGGTGGACCTGTTGACACGGCTGGTTCCGCGGACAAGCTGAATGGGTGGGCCTGCCACCAGTGCCCGGCAGCGAGGAACCTCCAGAAGAAGAAGCGTCCGCCGGACCCGGTCAGCCGCTCAAGGTGCCGGCCCGTCATTTCCATACTGAAAACGTCCGGTGCCACCCGGACCACACGGCTCACGGTGAGCTGATGCCGGGAGCTTGCGGCCAGCGGCTGATACACGCGGTAGAACAGGAGGGCTGCGCCCGTCGCGACGCAGAGCGCGAGCCAATACCAACGTTGCCAGGTACCCTCGGCGAACAGGCCGCCCACGCTGAACTGATGGGGGATCGCGGTGGCCACCGCGGCATAGGTGAGCAGGTGGACTGCGTACCAGAACTCATAGGCAAAGCGGCGGCGAACAGCCACCAGCGAGGTGACCACCACAGCGATGAACAGTGCCATGGACACGAAAGCGAGCCACATGTCAGACACATTGACCCACAGGGAGACCGACTCGCTGATGGGGTCCAGTCCCTCCGCTGCCCCGTATCCAATGGCTATGAAGAGGCCGTGGGCCAAGAGTAAGTAGAGCGCCGGCTTGCCCAATGTCTTGTGTATTTCGAGCGCGCGGTCGTGCCCGATGGTGTTGTCTATGAACGGAATTCTGGCTGCCAGCAAGAGCATCAGCAGCACCAGGTCCATGCCGATGAGCCCAGCCACAATGCCCAGCGCAGTCATGGCCCCGGCAAAAGAAGCAAAGCCGCTGCCGCCGCCGTCGGCCAGCCACAATGCCACCGCCGCTACACCGGACAACCACCCCAGTGCACCGAGAAAATCGGCCCGGGCCAGCCGCCGTCGGGCTTGCGGACGGAAACGTTCGACGGCGGTTGGCGGCGTTTGCCGCGCCGGTGCCGGGCCGCTCTCCACCGGAGTATCAGGGGTCAGTAACGAGGTCATGACCTAAGACTCGCCACGCATCCTTTGGTTCTGCTGTGAAAGAGCTTTACTGGGCGTATGATGCCTGATTGGTCTTAATTTGCCTTGGCCCGTAGAATAATTAGGCGCTAGGTAGTGCGGATCGTGTGCAATTGCTCCGGTTGGTGGTGACTGTCGGTTTACTGACGTCCCGGTGGCCGGTAGTTAGGGGCTCAAGTTGCGTGCATTCCTGTATTCGCCCGGAATCCCAGGATCTGTTCCAGTGATTTTCACTGCCCGGTCCTGAGGCCAACCTTCTTCGCCGTACTTGCTGCGGAAACTACCGAAATGGTGTGGACCCGGATGCGGACGCTGCCTGTCGCACGGTAACGCAGGAACATCTGCACGCCGTTACATTCAATCTTTGGAGGAGAGTCATGGCAGCACACTGCCAAGTGACCGGAGCCGAGCCGGGCTTTGGACACAGCATTTCGCACTCGCACCGTCGCAACAAGCGTCGGTTCGACCCGAACATTCAGAAGAAGCGCTACTGGGTTCCGTCCCTGCGCCGTAATGTCACGCTGACCCTGTCAGCCCGTGGCATCAAGACCATCGACGTACGCGGCATCGACTCAGTCGTTGCTGACATCCTGGCACGAGGAGTAAAGCTCTAATGGCAAAGGACAAGGACGTACGTCCGATCATCAAGCTGAAGTCCACTGCGGGCACCGGTTACACCTACGTAACCCGCAAGAACCGTCGTAACGATCCGGATCGTCTGGTCCTGAAGAAGTACGACCCCAAGATCCGCCAGCACGTCGAATTCCGAGAGGAGCGCTAAACACATGGCAAAGAAGTCAAAGATTGCTCGCAACGAGCAGCGCAAGGTCATTGTTGAGCGTTACGCTGCCAAGCGTCTCGAACTGAAGAAGACCCTGGTTGACCCCAACGCGACTGACGAAGCACGCGAAGCTGCACGCCTCGGCCTGCAGAAGCTGCCCCGCAACGCCTCCCCGATCCGTCTGCGTAACCGCGACCAGATCGACGGCCGTCCCCGTGGCACGCTCCAGAAGTTCGGTATCTCCCGTGTTCGCTTCCGCGACATGGCACACCGTGGTGAGCTCCCGGGCATCACCAAGTCTTCCTGGTAATCACGAAGCTCTGAAAGGGCCGGCAACCGTTATGGTTGCCGGCCCTTTTTGCGTTTAAGCGTGCTTACCGGCCCCCTTCCGACGCTCTCTCACGTCCCTCGGGTTTGGGGCCGTCGCTCTCTCACGTCCCTCGACGGCGGCAGTCGCCAGTACGCGTTTGGGCGGTCGCCACCTCGGATCCCGGCCGGTTTTCCGCTCGCAATCAGGGCGTGATGGGCTTCACTTGGTTTGATTTCCGTCGATTCACGGTGAATCGACGGTGCTGTGGGGCCGGTTGGCCTGTGTTTGCGGGGTTTTGGGTGGCGGAGACGTGGATTTGTGCCCGGGGCGGCGGACGTGTAATGTCTTCTGAGTCGCCGCGAGTGAGACAGCCTGGAGCTGAGAACCGCGGAGGCCGACCCCCTTGATAACAGCCTGGAAAATGGCTCGCTTTTGAGCGTGCTTTCGACGGGTGGGGCCGGAGATTGGATCAAAAATCGCGGAAACGCTGATTTGCGAAGATCTGATGGGTCGGGTAAGTTTGAAAAGTTGCTCCGGAGCGATTCCGGGACCTGTGAGGGTTCTGGTTGGTGCCGGATGACCTGTTGTTTGAGAACTCAATAGTGTGCCAAGTTTGTTGATGCCGATTGTTTTTTTGATTGGTTGAAATTATGGCTGGATCATTGCGCACCCCCGTGTGTGGTGGTCTGGTTTTCAGCTGGTTTCGAATTTTGTGCAGCCGCGTTCTACCGTTATTTCCGGTGGGTGTGGTTGTGTCTGTTTGATTTGTTTTACTTCAACGGAGAGTTTGATCCTGGCTCAGGATGAACGCTGGCGGCGTGCTTAACACATGCAAGTCGAACGATGATCCCAGCTTGCTGGGGGATTAGTGGCGAACGGGTGAGTAACACGTGAGTAACCT
>NZ_LNUV01000006.1:1968808-2584341 GCF_001512285.1 Arthrobacter sp. EpRS71
CCTTAATGGCGGCGGAGGCGGCTGGGGCGGCGGGGGTAATGACGGTGGAGGCGACGGTGGCTTCTTCGGCGGCGGCGGCGATTCCGGTGGCGGTTTCGACGGCGGCGGCTGGGGCGGCGACGGTGGCGGCGGAGGCGACTTCTAGCCAAACAGACTAAGTGGGGTCCATGCCCCGCATAGAAGCGGTACAACAACTGATCACTGATTTCAGTGGGCACCACTGAGCAGGACGAAAGGCATCACCATGGTTAAGCAGTCCATTTTCGGTCGGATCTCGCAGCTCGCCAAGGCGAACATTAACGCCTTGCTGGACCAGGCTGAGGATCCGCAGAAGATGCTGGACCAGATGGTCCGCGACTACACGAACAACATTGCCGAGGCCGAATCTGCCGTGGCTCAGACCATCGGTAATCTCCGGATGCTGCAGGCGGACTACAACGAAGACGTCAAGAACGCGCAGGACTGGGGCAATAAGGCCCTGGCAGCTTCCCGCAAGGCCGATGAGTACCGCAATGCCGGCGACTCTGTTGATGCCCAGAAGTTCGACAACCTTGCAAAGGTAGCCATCCAGCGTCAAATGACCGCTGAGTCCGAGGCGAAGGCCGCAGAACCGAGCATCGCCTCACAGACCGAGGTCGTGGACAAGCTCAAGACCGGGCTTGACCAGATGAAGAACAAGCTCAATCAGCTCACCGCAAAGCGCAACGAACTGGTGGCTCGCTCCAAGACCGCTGCGGCGCAGTCCCAGGTACACGACGCCCTCAAGAGCATCGACATTATGGATCCCACCAGCGAGGTTGGCCGCTTCGAAGAGAAGATCCGCCGGGAAGAGGCCAAGGTCCTCGGCCAGCAGGAGCTCGCCAGCTCCAGCCTTGATGCCCAGTTCAACCAGCTTGAAGACCTCGGAGAGCAGACAGAGATCGAGGCTCGCCTTGCAGCCCTCAAGTCAGGTGGCTCCAAGCCTGCCATTGGCGCTGGCGCTCCTGCCTCGACCGGCGCAACCATCGAAGAAGCCGACTTCGACAAGCTCTAAGAGTCGCTTGGACAGACTGTCCTGACCTACTGCTGAACCACGAGAAGGGCCGGATCCTGAAAAGGATCCGGCCCTCTTCTTTTTTGATCGCCTATTAGTCGTCGGTACCGCTATACCGCGGCAGGGCTTGCAGATTCCTGCCCTGGGCTGGCGTCCGTGGCCACTTCGGCACGAATCTCAAATCCCTTGGGATGGAAGTACGTGACGGTGCACTCCAGCACCTCTCCATGGTCACCGAGCGTGGTGCGCTCCAAACGCGGCACCATGGCGAACCCACGGACGTTCAGGGCGTCTGCCAGGTGTTCGGGTGGGGAGTGCATGGTGACCGTAATTTCGGCCCTCTGCAGCGGCTTCAGCGTACGGTCCTGGATGACTTGGTAAATGGAGTTGCGTTCCGCATCAGCCAAACTGATGTGGCGGCCAATGTGGGAGGGAATGAAGATCTCCGCAATCGCATAGGGCCAGCCGGCGCTTGAATACGAGCGGCGTATCACCAGAACAAGGTTGTCGTCGGAAACCAGCTTTGCCGGCACCGAGTCATCCTTTTCCATCCACTTGTATTCAATGAGGCCCTTGACGGTCTTCATCCCTGCAGCGGTGAAGGTCTCCATGAAGGGCGCCAGGCGGTTCAACATCTTCACCGGACGCTGTGCCATCACGAAAGTACCCTTGCCCTGTCGCCGTACCAAGAGGCCCTTAACTACGAGCCTTTCGATCGCCTTCCGGACTGTGGTGCGGCTGATGCCGTAAGCATCCATCAGGGTCTCTTCTGTGGGTATCCGGGACCCCGGCTCCAACCGGCTGATGTGATCCGTCAGGACGTCGGCCACTTGTTGATATACGGCTACCGGACCGTCCCTCTGGAGGGCTTCACGCTTGAGGCCAAATCCATAGTCTTCGTTGACCATTGAGCTTCCCATCCATTCTTGCCTCAGCGAATCCGGGTTTGATGCTAGCACCGCGATGACCGTGAGGATTTAAACAAAAGATCCGGACCAGTAAAAACTGATCCGGATCTTTTTCCAGTTGCGGGGACAGGATTTGAACCTGTGACCTCTGGGTTATGAGCCCAGCGAGCTACCGAACTGCTCCACCCCGCGTCGCAAGAACAACTCTACCGCACCCGCCCGGTGCTTCTGACCATATGGCAGCTAAGGTGCCGCAGATCACTCTCCCTCATTCGCACGCCTCGCGGTAACCGATTCACTATCCCAGGACGTGCTTCCGATTCGAAACCCCGATGTGGCCGCCGCCTGCGTGGGCGGAGCCCGGGATGCCGCTCCCTAGCTATTGGGGCAAAACAAAAGGTCCGGATCAGTAATTACTGATCCGGACCTTTTTTCCAGTTGCGGGGACAGGATTTGAACCTGTGACCTCTGGGTTATGAGCCCAGCGAGCTACCGAACTGCTCCACCCCGCGTCGCAAGAACAACATTACCGCCCGGTGAATGGCAGACCAAATCCTGGCGACGTGATGTGCGTCTCCCCCGTACGCGAAAGGCCGGCAGCCCGCCCCCGAAGGGAAGCAGGTGCCGGCCTTTCAGACAACCAGGGAACTAGCCGCTTGGCGTAGGCGAGGGTGTCGCGCTGGGAGTGGCCTCCGGTGTTGCCGAAGGCGTCGCCGTGGCGCCCAGACGCGTTTCCGCATCCACAGCCTTCTTCAAGGCTTCGGACAGCTTGGTCTGCTGGGCACCGTAAGCGGCAAAGTCGCCCTTGGCCAACGCAGCCTGGCCATCCTGAATCGCCTTATTGGCCTCGTCCAGCGCTGCCTTGAGGTCGGCCTTGGCATCGGTGGGGCCAGCGGGCGGTGTAGTGGTGCCCGGCGGCGCAGTAGGCGTTTGGCCGTTGTTGTCGGCATCTCCGGCTGTAGCACCGGAGTTGCCACCGAACAGTTGGTCGAGGGCCTCGTCCAACGTGGGTGCAAAGCCGATCTTGTCACCAAAGGCCACCAGCACGCGCTGCAACGTCGGGTAGGACGTCTCACCGGTGGACTTCAGGTAGACGGGCTGTACGTACAGCAGACCGCCACCCACAGGCAGCGTCAGCAGGTTGCCGTTCAGCACGTCCGAGGCTCCCTGCCGCAGGAGGTTCAAGGCCTGGGACACGGTGGGATCGGAGTTGAACTTGTTTTGCGCCTGGCCGGGACCGGGGACTTGGGTGTCGGTGGGGAGCTCCAGGAGCCGCAGCTTTCCATAGCTGTCCCCCTTGACGCCCTTGACGTTTCCGGCGTCAGAGTCAGCAGCGAGGAACCCATACAGGATGTTCCTGGCACTTCCATTGACCGTTTGCGGAATGAAGGATGAGGTCAGCTGGAAGGCCGGCTTCTCCTGGTCGGGCATCTGCAGGGACATGTAGAACGGCGGTTGCTTGACGGCTTCCGAAACCGTGGGATCGTTCGGAACGCTCCAAGCATCGTTGTTCTGGTAGAAGCTGTCCGGATCCGTCACGTGGTAGCGGCCCAGCAGTTCCCGCTGGACCTTGAACAGGTCTTCGGGGTAGCGAACGTGGCTCATGAGATCGCCGGACATCTCCGAATACGGCTTGATGACGGTGGGGAAGACCTTCTGCCATGCCTTCAGAATGGGGTCTTGGTCATCCCAGGCGTAAAGATTGACGGACCCGTCATAGGCGTCCACTGTGGCCTTGACCGAGTTGCGGATGTAATTCACCGAGCTGTTCGGCAGGGCCACGGTGCGTCCGGCACTGGTCTGCGAGTCAACAGTGGCGTTCTGCAGCTGTTGCGGCTGGGAGTACGGGAAGTACTGGCTGGTGGTGTAGCCGTCAACAATCCACTTGACGCGGCCGTCCACCACTGCCGGATACGCATTACCGTCGACTGTCAGGTACGGGGCGAGCTTCTCAACGCGTTCGCGCGGATTGCGTTCGTAAAGAATCTGGGATTCCGCGTTGACGCCGTCTGAGAGCAAGAGATCAGAAGACTGGAACTTGATGGAGTAGAGAATTCTGTTGAGCCAGTTGCCAACGTTTGGTCCACCATTGCCGCTGAAGGTGTACTGCGTTTCGCCCCCACCTTCACGGCCCGCAGGGCGGTCCTGCTCGCGGTTCGGGGCACCGTCCGGAGCACCCACGATGGAGTATTCAGGCGAATTCTCGCCGAAGTAGATGCGGGGTTCATAGGAAGAGTCGTTACCGAGGACACCGTTGGACGGGATGCCCGACTGCAGGAACTCGGGTTTGCCGTCGGCCGTGAACTTGTTGCCCTTGGCTGCGACAACGCCGTAACCGTGGGTGTACACGATGTGCCTGTTGACCCAGGTCTGCTGGTTGGCGCTCAGGCCATCCGGGTTCAATTCGCGAACAGCAATAACAGTGTCCTGGACTTTGCCATCAACCATGTAACGGTCAACGTTCAAGGTCTGCGGGAACTGGTAGTACGGACGGTACTGCTCCAACTGGGCGAACGCGGAGGAAATAAGGTTCGGGTCAAGGAGACGAATGTTGGCCGTGGTCTGCGCGTCCGCGGCCAAGGCCCCGGTAGTGGCGGTGGTAGTGGCGTTGTAAGCCGAGACGTCGATCTTGTCCAGACCGTACGCAGCGCGCGTCATCTTGATATTTCGATCAATGAACTCCTTTTCCAAGGTGTTCTCCGACGGGCGTACCTGGAACTGCTGAATGACCCAGGGATAAACGCCACCGGCCAGAATGGCGGTGATAACCAGCATCGCGGTACCGATGACGGGAAGGCGCCAGCGACCAATAACCGCGGCAATGATGAACAAGATGGCGACGAGGCCCGCAGCGACGGCAAGAATCGCCTTGGTGGGGACAACCGCGTTGACATCCGTGTAGAGGGCACCGGCCCAGCGGCCCGAGTTGTTCTGGACCGTCGTATACCTGTCAAGCCAAAAATTGATGCCCAGGAGTACCAGGAACAGGGCACCGGTGACGGCGATATGGATCTGCGCTGCGCGGCTCGTAAAGATGCCGCGTTCCATGAGGCGGATGCTGCCGTAGAGGTAGTGCGTGAGGATGCCTGCAATACCCGCGACAACCGCGATGCTGATCAGGAATCCCGTGACGAAACCGAGGAACGGCAGCGTCATCAGGTAGAAGCTGATGTCCATGTTGAACAACGGGTCGGTCTGACCGAAGGGCTCCTGGTTGAAGAACAACAGCGCCTTCTGCCACTGGCTGGCAGCCGCACTGCCGGCAAAAAGCCCGAACAGGATAGGCAGACCGATCATGACCACCCGGCGAACAGGTTCAAGCTGCGCTTGGTAACGGTTGAGGTTGTCCCGGGCCTCAGCATCCGGAGCATAGACGGGCCTGGAGCGGTAGGCGATCCTGATGGCGAAGAAAACAGCGGCAAACATCATGGCGAAACCGATGAGGAACGTGATGATCCTGGCGAGGTTTTCGCGGATATAAACTTCGAAGAAGCCAAGCTGCTGGTACCACAGGACGTCAGTCCACACATTGGCGAAGAAAATGAACCCGACGACGGCCACTGCCACGACAATGAGCGTCGGCGTCAGGGCACCTCGTCTCAGCGGTGATCTTCCGGGCGGGTTGGAGCTGGCGGGACGGGACAAACTCTGTACCTCATTGGTGTCAGTGAACAGTCGGTGTGCGCGTGTTGACAATCTCTACCGCTGGGAGCTGGCAGAGGCCGTCATGTATGCCACGAGTGGCAGTGAATCTAAGTTCCACCGTCAGTCTAGTTGTTTGTGCAGGTGGGAAGGCTCCCCGTGTCCTGGCCGGCTCCGAGGCGTTCCACGGCGGAGGTGGCGTCTGCGAGGGTTTCAACTTTCACGACCTGAAGCCCGTCCGGTACGTGGCCTACGACATCGGCGCAATTGGAGGCCGGAGCGAGAAACATGGTGGCGCCCTTTTGGCGGGCGCCGATCATCTTTTGGGCGATACCACCGATAGGTCCCACGGCGCCGTCGGCCGTGATTGTTCCCGTGCCCGCGACGTGTTTGCCGCCGGTGAGATCCCCCGGAGTGAGGTTGTCCACGATCCCCAAGGCAAACATCATGCCTGCGCTGGGCCCGCCAACGTTGTTCAAAGAGATGCTGACGTCAAACGGGAACGTAAAGTCACTGGCCAGCAACACCCCCAGAACGTACCTGTCAGCCTGGTTCTTGGTGGGGGTTATGGTCACAGACACCGCCGTGCCTTTCCTGTCCAACCCCACGACGACCGGCGATCCGGCACCCGCGGCCAGTTCTGCCTGGACCACGCTCATGGAAGTGATCGCCCTGCCATTGATCGAGATCAGACGGTCGCCTTCCTGGATCTTCCCGGCGGATGGCGAAGGGTCCGACAGACCCGCGACGTTGAGCCGCTGCTCAAACGGAATCTCAAGCTCACGCAATGCTGCGGCCACGGCGTTCTCCTGCGATGTTTCCATCGCGATTTCGCCTTGCTGCACAGTCTGCTCAGCCGTGGTGCCCTTGGGATAGATAAGTTCCTCCGGATAAATGGCTTTGGAGGGATCCAGCCACGCCCGGAACACGTCAAAAATGGTTGCCGGGGTCTTAGGACCTCCCGTCATGACCACAGTGGTCAGGTCAAGGTTGCCGTTCGCTGGAAAAGACTCGCGACCAGTAATACTGATGACGGGTTTATCGCCGTCCTTGCCCAAAGTATTGAAGGTGGGGCCCGCCGACTCAATGACATACGGAACCGGCAACGCTGCCGCCCCAATGCCCAGGCCCAGTGCGAGGAGCCCGGAGATCACCATGATCATGTACCGGGCGTCACGGGGCGGCGGGGGCACTGAGGCGGAATCGGCGTCGGGCGTCTGACGCGGGTCCAATGAGCCCTCGGGGCTGGGCGAAGTAAGCATTGAGGCCTCTCTATGCCGGCATTGCGTGACCGGATCCATGGCTCCTGCCGCCGAGAGCGGCGGCGGCACATACCAAACATCAACACTACGCGGTCTGACGATGCAGCACTGCTTTGCCTACAGCGAACGGGAGCTCCTCCGGGCAGACAGCCTTCCGGCCGCGCGGTACGGTGAAAGAGATCACCAGCCAGTTCGACGATCGGCGGCACCATGACTTCCAACCCCAACAATCCGTCCAACGACGACGAGACCCCCAAGGATCCGCTGGCAGAAATGCTCCAGAACCTGATGGGCGGCCAGGGCATGGGCAACATCGATCCCGCCGAGCTGGCCAAGGCCGCGGGACTGCCCAACGATCCCCAGCTCCTTCAGCAGATGTTCGCCCAAGTGCAGGCAATGATGAGTTCAACCTCTGATGGCCCCGTGAACTGGCAGCTCGCCCATGAGAACGCACGTCGCGTGGCCGCCGCCGGCAGCGACCCTTCGGTCAACGCCCACCAGGCTAAGGAAATCGACGAAGCGCTGAGGCTTGCAGAACTTTGGTTGGACCCGGTGACCGATCTCTCGGCAACCGGCCTGATCGGCCGGGCGTGGTCGCGGGCCGAATGGGTTGAAGCCACACTGGGCACCTGGAAGCGCCTGACCGAACCGGTGGCCAACAGCATCGCCAATGCCCTGTCCAACGCTCTCACCCAGCAAATGCCTGAAGAAATGAAGTCCATGATGGGCGGCGCCTCGTCAATGCTTCAAAACATGGGCGGGGCAATTTTCGGCATGCAACTGGGACAGGCCATCGGCGCGCTCTCCGCCGAGGTGGTCAGCTCCACTGACATCGGTGTCCCCCTGGCGGACCTGGAGATGGCGCTGCTGCCGGCCAACGTCGCCAAATTCGGGGAAGGCCTCAGCCTCCCCGAGAACGATGTTCGACTCTTCCTGGCCGTCCGTGAAGCCGCCCACGCGCGCTTGTTCGTCCAGGTTCCTTGGTTGCGTGGTCACCTGCTTGGAGCCATTGAGGCCTACGCCCGCGGGATTCACATCGACATGTCCCGCATTGAAGACCTCGCCCGGGACCTCGACCCGAGCAACCCCGAAGGAATCCAGGAAGCACTGTCCCAAGGCGTCTTCACACCCGAACGCACGCCGGTCCAGACGGCCGCGCTGGAGAAGCTCGAAACAGCGCTTGCCCTGGTGGAAGGCTGGGTGGACGAACTCACAGCCGAAGCCACCGACAAGGTGCTGCCGTCCGCGACTGCACTGCGCGAAACCGTACGGCGTCGCCGCGCCACGGGCGGACCCGCCGAGCACGCGTTCTCGTCCTTGGTGGGCCTGGAACTACGCCCCCGCAGGCTCCGGGAAGCGGCAACGCTGTGGGCCACGCTCAAAGAAGAACGGGGCATCGCCGGACGTGACGCGATCTGGCACCACCCGGACCTCCTGCCCACAGGTGAGGACCTGGACGACCCCAAGGGCTTCTCCGAACGACGGCGCCTTGCCGAGGCAAGCGACAGCGAAGTTGATGACGCCCTGCAGAAGCTTCTGAGTGGCGGTTACGAAACCCCCGACGCCACCGCGAGCGAAGATTCGACTCCCCACAAAGATTCCGCGGAGAACGAATCCGGCAAAGAAGGGGAAGCAGATGACAGCGACCCCGGGACGCCGACAAAGTAACGCAAAATAACGAGGCACCACCACGTCAGCAGAGCCCTCGGGTGTGACGCCCTCGGATGAAATGCTGTGCTGCATCAGCAACGGCCGCCATCTCCATGGCGGCCGTTGTCCGTTTAAGAGCCGTTAAAGACAGGGGCGATGTAAAGAGGGCCGTCACTCACAACGCTCTGGCTCGCCACAAGCTTCGGCGATCAGTCAGCCGCGTTCCAAGCGGGTTCAGCGTGATCCTCCGCATCGGGTACCGCAGGTAGGCCCCGGGAGGTAGCGAAGGCAACGCCTTCAAGGAAGGCTTTTGCCCGCTGAGTCTCGGGGTAGGCCTCAACCAACGTCCAGAATTCGGCATTGTGCCCCGCCACGAGCAAGTGGGTCAGCTCGTGCACCAGGACGTAGTCAATAACCCATTGCGGCATGTGCTGTAGCTTGTTCGACAATCGGATGGTGCCGTCCGCAGGAGTCGCCGAGCCCCACCGGGAATTCTGGTTGGACACCCAGCGAACAGATGTGGGGACTGCCCGCCCACCAAGATACGTTTGCGAGAGATGCTCGGCATGCTTGGCGAGTGCTTGGTCCGTGGCCGGACGGCGCCTGCCGGAACCTGCCTGCCGCTCCCCCTGCTTATGCAGCTTCGCCAGCATCCGCCGCACCCATTCACGTTCCTGAGACTTGCTGAAGCTGGCAGGGATGGCGATCACGGCATTGCCGTCTTCCCAGAAAGCGGCAACGGTTCGGCGCCGCCTCGCTGACCGGCGCACGACGACGGGTGCGCCGTCGTCCGTGATGTGCGGAACGTCCGCAGTGGAGGCGGATGGGCGGGTCATCAGAGTTCGCTGCTTTCAGCGAGTACAGCCAGGACGGCTTCGCCGTAGCGTTCGAGCTTGGATGGGCCGATCCCGGCCAAACCAGCCAGTTCCTCCAGCGATGACGGCTTGGCCTCGGCAATGGCCGTCAGTGTAGCGTCTGTGAACACAACGTAGGCTGGCACGTCGGCAGACTGGGCCTGGTCCAGTCTCCACTGCCTCAGGGCATCGAACGTTTGCTCCTCATACGTGGGCGGGCACTGGTTGCAGCGACCCACCTTGCGTTCGGCTCCACTGGCAAGCATGCTTCCGCAGACCTTGCACGACGCCGGCGCCGCGGCTTTCCGTCGCGCGGGACCTGTCTTGCTGCGCGCATTGGCCGATGCCACGGAATTCGGGCGAAGGCCGTCCAGGAAACGTGAAGGCTTCCGGTTGGCCCGGCCGCCCGGTGTCCGGGCCGTGGACCATGACAGATTCAGGTGCTCGCGAGCACGGGTGATGCCGACGTACAGCAGCCTGCGTTCTTCGTCCACGTCCTCGGGGGTGTCGGCAAAGGAAATGGGCATGAGGCCTTCGCTGAGGCCCACCAGGAACACTGCATCCCATTCCAGGCCCTTCGCTGCGTGGAATGAGGCAAGAGTGACACCTTGAACGGTGGGGGCGTGTTGCGCGACTGAGCGCTCCTGAAGTTCGTTGACGAACTCAGCCAAAGTGAACGACTCCCCACGGCTGACTGCAAGCTCATCAGCCAAGGCAACCAAAGCTGCCAAGGATTCCCACCGTTCACGCAGTGCTCCCCCATTGTGCGGGGCGGCATCCGTATAACCGAGTGAGGCAACGATGTCCCGGACGATCTGCCCTAAAGATTCCTGGGGTCCCTCAGCCACTGCGCGGGTTGCCGCCCGCAATTGGAGGATGGCATCGCGGACTTCCTTGCGCGCAAAGAACCTCTCGCCTCCCCGGAGCTGGTAGCCAATGCCGGCCGACGCCAGTGATTGCTCGTACGCTTCAGATTGGCCGTTGGTTCTGAACAGGATGGCGATCTCGCTGGCCTTGACGCCGGCGTTGAGCAGTTCCTGAATTCTGCCGGCCACGACGGCGGCTTCCGCCTCGTCATCCGGGCACTCCATGAAGCGTGGCTCCGGACCCGAAGGCCGTTGGGCCACGAGCTTGAGCGGTGATGCCCACGCTGCATCCGCGACCGGCCCGCCGCTTCGGCGGGAGCCAAGGAGGTCGTTGGCCAACTTCACCACTTGCGGGGTAGACCGGTAATCGCGAATGAGCTTAACGACTGTCGCCTCGGGGAACTGCGCTTTGAACCCCAGAAGATGCTTGGGTGAAGCTCCAGTAAAGGAGTAGATGGTCTGGCTGGCATCGCCCACCACGCATAACTCGTTCCGGCCCCCAAGCCACAAATCCAACAGCCGTTGTTGCAGCGGCGAAACGTCCTGGTACTCGTCCACCACGAAGTGCCGGTATTGTTCCCTGACGGTTGCCGCAACCTTAGGATCCTCTTGCAGTATCCCCACGGTGATGAGAAGGACGTCTTCAAAATCAATGACGTTGCGGTCCGTTTTGATGTCTTCGTAGGCCTGGAACACCCTGGAAACCGCGGTGAGATCGAACCCTCCGGGAGTTCCACGGCCTTGGGCATTTTCCAGGTAATTCGCCGGGGTCAGCATGGACACCTTGGCCCACTCGATCTCCGCTGCCAGGTCCCTGATGGACGCACGATCAGTACTGAGGCGGAGCCTGCGGGAAGCTTCGGCGATCATATTGGCTTTGTGATCCAGCAGGCTGGGCAAAGTTCCCCCGATTGCCTGCGGCCAAAAGAACTGCAACTGCCTCAAGGCCGCGGCGTGGAAGGTGCGGGCTTGAACATTGGCAACGCCAAGATCGCGGAGCCGGCTTCGCATCTCGGCGGCGGCCCGGGACGTAAATGTCACGGCCAATAGCCTCTGGGGACTGTATACGCCGGAATGAACTCCGTAGGCGATGCGGTGGGTAATGGCACGGGTCTTTCCCGTGCCTGCCCCTGCCAGGACACACAGGGGTCCCGTCAACGTACTGGCTACTTCGCGCTGTTCTTCGTCCAGGCCGCCGAGGATGCGCTCCTCAAGTGAGGTGCCGGCGTCGAAAATCTCTTCGGTCACGGCTGGAGGTCTTCGATGACGCCGCCGTACCAATGCTCAATCAGTGAACGCGCAATGGACAAGCGCGTTGAAATGGTGATCTCACCGCTCAATACGGCATCCTGTAACTCCTCGCGGCTGAACCACCGTGCGCGGGTGACCTCTACGCCGTCGGGCCGCGCCACGGCGTCGTCCGTCTTAGCAGTGAATCCCAACATGAGGGAAGCGGGGAAGGGCCAGGACTGTGAACCGAGGTACTGGCAGGCAGTGACACGAACGCCTACTTCCTCCCCAATTTCCCTCACCACGGCCTGCTCCAGAGACTCACCGGGCTCAACGAATCCTGCGAGCGTAGAGTAATTTTTGGCGTCGACAGGCCCGCCGCCGCCGAGCAAGAGCCGGCCATCGGGGCCCACTACCGTGACAATGATGGCCGGATCCGTCCGCGGATAATGTTCTGAGTTGTCCTTTGGACAACGACGAACCCAGCCCCCAGCCTCGATATCCGTGGGCGTGCCGCATTGCGGGCAATGCGTGTGGGTGGCGTGCCAGTTGGAGATTGCACTGGCCTCGATAAACAAAGCGGTGTCCTTGGCATCAAGACGCGCCGCGACGTCGCGAAAGCCTGCCCATTCAGCGTTCATGGGCACCGTGGCGGTGCCGGGAGCCGGCTGCTCCGGAACCGTGAACAACACGATGGGAGTGCCCTCCGGCAACGAAGACGATGTCAAGGTGGTGCCCAGGTAGATGGCGGCAACAGCGCCGGCACCGGACCCTTCAAGAGCGTTCCACAACGGAGCGGCGTCTCCGAACCACAGACCGTCAGCGGTCACCAATGCTTTGCGCTGCGAGATGACGATGGCCTTGGCCGAGCCGGAGGCCACAAGCTCCTCAACCATTCCGGGCTTCATGCGAATGCCCGAGCCGCGGTCCACCATGGCAGGGCGAACGGGAAGAACGGTCTCCATCAGGTGGTTGGCAAGCGCCGGCGACTCCGTATAACTCATGTATCTACCGTACTGACTCGTACCGACAAAAAACATTTGGAAAGGTCCCCTGCTGTGGACACCTTCCTGGGGTGTTCCCAGTTTGGGCATCATTGCAGGGTTTTGCCCCATATTTCCTGCGGATCTGAAGACTCGCCGCACTGCATCATGGCCACAGGCCGCACTCAATCTACCGTGGAGAGGGTGAGAAGAACACCGCTCGAACTGGCCGCCATAGCAACCGCGGCGGTGCCCGGCCTGGCGCCGACGGCCGCAGCCTATTCCCCCGACGACGACGCCGACTTCGACTCAGCGTTGCTGCTTGATGCGGAGGGCAAACGCTGGCGGGTACGTTCACCGCGCCATCCGGAAGCCAGCACCCGCCTGGAAACCGAGTTCATGGTGTTGCGGGCCTTTGCGCCGGCCATCCGTGCCGAGCTGCCTTTCCATGTGCCCACCATCGCCGGCACAGTACGGCAAGGTTCCCTGACGACGTTCGTCTACGCGCACCTGCAGGGCTCCACGCTCTCCATCGAAGAACTGTCCGCCGGAAGTTCCGCTCTCGCGCGGGAAGTGGGCACAGCTTTGGCGGCCATTCATGACTTGCCGCTGCCTTTGGTCATTAATGCGGATCTTCCCAGCTACTCGGCCAATGAGTTCCGGCAACGCAAACTCAACGAGCTGGACCAAGCAGCAACCACCGGCAAGATTCCGGCCACCCTGCTACGTCGCTGGGAGCACGCCCTGGAAGACGTCGCTCTGTGGCGCTTCAACCCCTCAGTGGTCCACGGGGACCTTCATGAAGACAACCTCATGGTGCAGGACGACACTGTGACGGCCCTGACGGGCTGGACGGATCTGCGGATCGGCGATCCTGCAGACGACTTCGCCTGGCTGGTGGCGTCCAACGAAGCATCATTCGTTGAGAGCGTGTTAAGCCACTACACCCACACGCGCCGCGATGTCCCCGACGCCCACCTTCTCCGCCGGGCGGCGCTGCTTGCTGAGTTTGCCCTCGCGCAATATCTCGTTAAGGCCATGGCGGCAGGGCACCAGAGCATGACCGCAGAAGCGGAAGCCATGCTCCAGACACTCGCCGACGACATCGACGAGCAGGTACGCCGCGATGAAGAAGCTACGAGAACGGCTGAGCAAGAGGCCGCCTTGCTGACGGTTTCCGCTTCACCGGCCGGCATTCCCGCCGTCAGTGTAGCTGCGATTCCCACTGAGGATGAGTCGGAGAAATCCGAGGAAGCTGACGCCGACGACACCTCCACGGCCGCAATAAGTGTAGTCAGTGTGACCCCGCTTCGCCCGGCCGAGCGTTCCTGAGTTTACGGGCCTTTCCGTACTCAGCTGCTGGTCTTCAACGCCCTCGCAATAATCAGTTCCAACTCCTCGGCGCTGCCAAGATCGTGCGGGCTCACAAACGCGTCATCGGCCACATAGTAAAACGCTGCGCTGACGTCCTCGAGGGGAACGTCCCTGAGTCGAGCCCATGCGAGCCGGTAAACGGCCAGCTGAACCGCACGGGTTGCCAGTTGCCGACCTGCAGGGCGTCGTCCGGTCTTCCAGTCAATGAGTTGCCAGCGCCCATCGGCATCCTGGAACACGGCATCAATGCGCCCGCGGACTACGACGTCGCCAATCCGGGTTTCCACGGGCACCTCGACAAAGGCGGGTGCCCGCTGGGCCCACTCGGACTCCTTGAACGCGGCCACCATGTCATCCAGGCCGTACGCCTCGTCAATGTGGGAGTCCGATCCCGGCGCTTCATCAAGGTCCAACATGCCTGTTGTCCCAAAGTACTCCTCCACCCATGCGTGGAAGGCCGTACCTTTTCGGGCCGAAATGCCCGGTTCACGGGGAACGGGCCTGCGCAGCTGGGACAGTACGGCCCCAGGGTCAGCACCCAGGTCAACGAATAGTGATGCGGAGATATGGCTGGGCAGGTGGACATCCTGAACGGTCTTTAGCTGGCGCTGGCGATCCAACAGCAGTTCTGCCTCCTGGGACCATTTGGCGGCCGGACCTGTCAGGACATGTGAAGGTTCTGCGGCGGGTTCCGCGTCAGGTTCCTCGATAAATCCACGGACCATGGCTGCAGCCTGGTCCATGGCCAGCCTTCTGCCGGGAGTCAGCCTCAGGCGTGCGCCGGTTCTTGGATCTGAAGGACCCTCGAGAGGGTCGTAAGGAAATTGCGCGACCTCAAGTACTGCGGTCAAGGGACTTTCCTGGGGCAAGGCCTCCTCCGCCACCGATTCGGCATGCACCTCCGCCGCTCCGACTGACGGCGCACTGCCGACCGGCTGCGTCCGGCCGTCTTCTGCCGTTGGAGCAGCACCGGCAAGCGGTGCGAGCTCGGAGAGGAAGGAAGACATGCCGGCCATTCCTGATCGGGAGCCATTCCACGCAGCGCTGGAGGCCCAGAGAACGAACTTCGCCCGGGTATAGGCAACATAGGCGAGCCTTCTTTCCTCAGCCTCGCCGTGATGCTGGACCTCGGATTTGAAAAGCTTCTCGGCATCCAGCCAACCCTTTTGGTCTGGCTGATCGAGGTCCCACTGGGGAAGGTCGGCACGGTCTCCCCGCAGAGGCCACGGCAACGCTGCGGCGCCTGTGCTCCACCGCGAATCCCTGCTGCTGGGGAACGAACCAGCGTTGAGTCCGGGGACAAAGACGACGTCCCACTCCAAACCTTTGGAGGCGTGGACAGTCAGCAGTTGCACCGCCTCCCGGTTGGTCTCAACGGGGGCCACATCCAAGCCGCCTTCCTCAGAGGCCGCAGCTTCCAGCCACGACAAAAACGCCAGCAGATCAATGCGCTGTGACGTCTGAAGGAACCCGGCCGCGGCATCCTGGAAAGCATCCAGATTGCGGCGCGCTTGGTGAATGCTGATTCCCGGCTTGGCGGCCACCTCGATGTCCAGGAGCATGGCACGTTCCACCTCGCCAAGAAGTGTGGTGAGGTCGTCTCCGATGTAGCTCCTGAGTGAGCGAAGCTCCGAGGCAAGGCTGGTCAGCCGTTGCAGGGCAGCAGCACTCAGGCTCCTCCCATGTCCGGAAGTCCAGCCGGGCCGGGGAAGGAAGTCCAGGGCCTCCACGAGGCTGGCGGCATCCGTGATGTCACTTTCAACCACGGTGTTGGCGGGTTCCTCATTGTCCTCGAAGGACTCATGGGAGGCATTCGGAGCCGAGCGGCGACGGGCCAGGAAGCGGGACCAGTCGCTGAAGGCCATCAAGTCCGCCGGACCAATCCGCCACCGCGCACCGGCCAACAACCTCATCAGCGCATCAGAACGTCCTGGATCAGAAAGAACCCGCAAAGTTGCCACCAGATCCACGATCTCGGGTGTATCCAGCAACCCGCCCAGTCCAACGATCTCGTAGGGAATACCTTGGAGTTCGAACTCACGGCGGAGGCACTCCATCTGCGCCCGGCGACGGCACAGGACAGCCATGGTGGGTTGGACAGCGGTGCCGTCCTTCTCTTCCTCGAAAACAGTCTTCTGGTACCGGCGGACATCGCGGGCTATGACGGCGGCTTCGTCTTCATCCGTCCCGAAGCGAGCAATCACCACGCGTCCATCCACAGCGGCAGGGCTGGGAACCAATGCGGGGACCGAGACACTGCTGGCTGTCTCCCTCTCCCCTGCAGGCCCGTCCAATGCCGCCGCCCGGTTCAAAGGCGCCGCAATGGTGTTGGCGGCTTGGAGAATGTTCCTGCCATTACGCCAGGCTGTGGTCAAGTAAGAGGTAGGGGCTACGGAGTAGGACACCTCGCCGCAGGAAGGGTCCGCGTGCTGCACGGGAAACTCCTGCACAAAGTGGAAGAGTTGGCCTGCTGAAGCGCCACGGAACCCATAAATGGATTGGTTGGGATCCCCCACGGCAGTAACTGCGTGGCCTTGGCCGAAAAGACGTGAGAACAGGACGAGCTGTGCGTGGGAGGTGTCTTGGAATTCATCCAGGAGGACCACCTTGTAGCGAGCGCGTTCAGTGGTGGCAGCAAGCGGGATGTCACTGGCGATGCGTGCCGCCAGCGCAACGAGGTCGCCGAAATCCAGGACACCGCGTTGACGTTTCGCTTCCTGATAGCGAACCACCATGTCGGCAACGCTGGCACGGGTCCGGAGCATGGCCGCGAGATCTCCGGCAGCCTGGCTGGGATTCTTCTTGGCCCCGCTGACGTAGGGAAGCTGCTCGAAGGTCTCAACGCGTTCCAGAACCCACTCCCGGACCTCCCCGGGATCCTGAAGGTGCTCCGCGCACTCCCCTGCGAGCTGGATGACCGCGTTAACGAGTGTGGATTTCGCGGCTGTGAAATGTTCGTAGACGCCGTCGTAAGCCTCCACCACTTCGCTGGCCAATTGCCAGGACTGTGCACCACCCAGCAAGACGACGTCCCGTTCAATGCCCAACCGCAGGCCGTAGTCCGACACGATGCCACTTGCGTAGGAATGGTAAGTGGACACCTTTGGTTCGAGTTCGTCTGCTCCAAGGAGCCCCTCAGGAAAACCAATGGTGCCATCGTCCTCCGCCGCGATTCGCTGGAGTGTGGCCAGTTTGGACCGTATCCGGCTCGCCAGCTCGCCAGCTGCCTTCCGGGTGAATGTCACGCCCAGAACCTCCTCCGGACGCACCCATCCGTTGGCCACCAGCCACACCACACGGTCCGCCATGGTGGCTGTCTTACCCGAACCTGCTCCGGCAATCACCAAGCGAGGTGAGAGCGACGAGGAAATAATGGCCGCCTGCTCGGGCGTGGGGTGGTTCTTTTCGCCGAGGATACGGGCCAGCTCTGAAGGAGAAAATCTGGGCTCGGGGACTCCCTCCCGGTCCGGGGCACCGGAGGCAAGGCCTTCCAGGAGCTCGGTTGTCATTCGGTGACCTGCTTTCCTCTGGCGCACAACGGGCAGATGTCCGGCAGGCGGCATCCATGACCGCCGTGCCCTCCCTTGCCGGGGTCGTGCCGTGCTTCGAACGTTGCCCCTGCCATCAGTGCGGCTGCCTCATTGACCAGGCCCTCTGCCCAATTCTCTGCCGGGTCCAAGGGATCCTGCTGCTGTACGCCTGGGCTCTTTGTCTTGGTCCCAAGCTGGGCCAACACTGCGCCGCCTGGAACGAATCCGGTTGCTGACGCGGCGCCGGTGAGTCCCTGTCCCGTTCCAGCGTCCTGAAAAGCACCTTTGAGGACCGCGGCCTGATAGGCACCCAGTTGCGGGTGCCGGGCAACCTCAGCCTTGCCGGGTTGCCGTTTGCCGGTCTTGAGGTCCACGATCACAAGCCTTCCCTCCGGATCTATTTCAAGGCGATCCACCTGGCCGCGAAGTACCGCGTGACGTACGGCCGCCTCTTCAAGGGCTTCAGGACCACTAACGCCAACGGAATCCACAGTGACATCAGGAAGCTGAACTTCAAAGTCATGCTCCACAGCGAGCAAACTTCGTGAGTCGCTACGCATGATGAGCACATACTGGGCCAACTTCCGGACCATGAGTTCCGCCCGCTGGAAATCAAGCTTCCCCTCCCAGTTATCCTTCATTCCCAAGGTGGGCCAGCGGCGTACCAGTTCAGCGACGTACTCGGCTCCTGAGGCTTCGGGAAGCTCCTGCGCAATGCTGTGGACCAAGGTGCCCAGGCTGCGCGCGAAGTCGGTGGCAGCTTCCCCTCCGGCTGCTTGGACGAACCAGTCCAGGGGCGATTTGTGAACGGCTTCCACCTTGGAAGGCGAAACGGAAACTGTACCTCCGGGCGGCACAACGGCCTCCGTGGAACTCAGGGCGGCCAAGCCCCACCAGGTGTCCGGGTGCGCCCCGGGAACCGGCGGCTCGGTGCTGGCGAGCCTGGCCAATATCCGAGCGGCCTCATGCGCTGTGCTGGTGTCTCCGAAGCGGTGTTCTTCCACCTGGGCATGCTGCCTCAGCTCCGCAACAAGAGCCCTCAAGGTCATGGGACGGTCAACAGGGGTGTACCCCCTTTTATACTCACCCGAACCAAGCGGGGCCACGTAGTCCAGGAAAGCCGAGGGTTGTTCATCCTCAGAGGAGACTGCCGTGCAAATCAACACCTCGCGGGCCCGCGATACAGCTGTTGAGAAGCTCCTGAGTTCGTCGTAACGAATGTCCCGGAGCCTGCTCAGCGGTCCACGGCGGAGGGCGTAGTCCACTCCGTGCTCCACGGCGTCAGCGTAGACCGTGCTGCCCAACAGCTCTCCACGAAGGCGGGTATTGGGCCACACGCCTTCCTGCAGACCCGCGACGATCACCACCGGCCATTCCCGGCCTGCAGCACTGGCCGGAGTCATGATCTCAACGCAGGCCTCCAGCTGCGCCCGTGCGGCAAGGGTATCCATGGGCAGTTCCTGGTTCAACAGGTAGTCCAGGAACTGTTCGGGACCGGAACCGGGCAGCTGGTCAACGAAGCGCTCGGCCGTATGGAAGAGCGCCATCATGGCGTCGAGGTCCCGATCAGCGCGTGCCCCGGCGTTGCCGCCTTCGAGTGCAATCTCTGCCCACCGCGAAGACAGCCCGGTTGCGTGCCACAAAGCCCACAGAACAGACTCCGCGTTGGCGCCTGGCTCGGCAGCGGCGGCGGTACCGGCAGCGATCATGCGGGCGAGTCTGCGGGCAGAACTGCCCTCAATTCCCAACGATGCCAGGGCCCCCGGCTGGAGCAAGGCCTCCACCAACAAGGCGTCGCTGGAGCGGCCGCCACCTCCCAAAATTTCCTCGCGGCGCAAGGATTGCCGCAGCCTTCGCAACTCGATGGCAGTGGCACCTCCGATACGCGACGTCAGGAGGGATACTGCGTTTTCCGGTGTGAGCTTTGACGGGTCCAGAACAATGGCAAAGGCCTCCAACAGTGGACGGACGGCGACTTCGTCACGGACAGCTGAGTCCGCTACGGGAACACGCACCGGAATCCCCTGTCCGCTCAGATACCGCTGCAGCTGGGAAATCTGCCCGCCGTTCCGAACGATCACCGCGATGTCACTGAATTCCCGGGATTCCCGCAGCTGTGCTTCGAGGATCCGCTGCGCGACGTACCGGAGCTCGTGGACGGCGGATGGCAGTACGTGCCCCTCGACGCGACCTTCCCCGGCGGCCGGATGTGGGCCTTGAGGACGGTCAGGTTGCTCCAACTGCCTGGCCAACTGACCACCGGAACGCAGCGAGATACGGGCCGCGACCCGGGTCCAGGCCTCAGCTACTTCCGGCGTGTGCCTGTGGGTTACCGTCAACGGACGTTCGAGAACAGCGTGCTGCGGGCCGCCCAGCAGCGTTGGCAGCTCTGAGACCAGGTCCGGGCGTGCGCCGCGAAAACCTTGTACCACCGTGTCCGGCGAATAGGTCACCACGACGTCCTTGCCTTCCCCGATATCGGCAAGAAGCTCGAACACTGCCGGATTCGATTCCTGGGCGTCGTCCACGAGGACGAGTTGGAGACGTTCTCTCTCAGCGGCGAGGAACTCCGGCGAATCCTGAAAAATCTGACGCGCCGTAGTGATGATTCCGGCAGGGTCAAAAGCCTCCGGCATACGGAGGTCCAAGACATCACGGTACTCGCTGTAAAGCTGGGCTGCCGCCATCCAATCAGGACGTCCGCACTCGTAGGCAAGCCCTACCAAGTCCTCTGCGGTGCGCCCCGATTCGATGATGCGATCGAACAACTGCCGAATCTCGTGACGGAAGCCTCGGGTAGGAAGTGCTGCTGCGAGGTCCTCCGGCCAAGGCAACTGGAACTCCGGACGGGAGTGGCCTTCCAACAATTCCTTGATGATGAGGTCCTGTTCGGGGCCCGACAGAAGCTTCGGTGGCCGCGTCAGCGGCAGGATGCCTTCAGCCTTTGCCCGCCGGATAACGTCGAAGGCGTACGACGCCCAGGTGCGTGCCGGCGTCGTACTGAGACTGCGGTCCAGCCGTCCTGTGAACGTATCGCGCAACGCCGCGGCGGCGTGGCGGCCCGGAGCGAGAATGAGGATCTGTTCTGGAGTCAGTCCATCTTCACGGACGCGGCGCACGGCGGATTCGACGAGCACCGTTGACTTGCCCGTGCCGGGTCCCCCGGGCACGAGGACGGGGCCGCTCCCCTGCCGTAGGGAAACGACCTCACGTTGGTCCGGGGACAAAACGGGTGCCGCGTAGTGGGTCTCACGCGGCGGGAGCAGGCGGAGCGCTGCCGGTGCTTGGCGGGTTTTGGCAGGAGTGGCGGTCACACAGTCATTTCATCATCGGGCACCGACAATTTATGGAGTTGACGCTCCAACTGGTCGGAGATCACATCAAGTTGGTCGAAGTCAGGGTCGGTGGGCGCCCATCGGGCGGCCGTCAGATCAACGCGCCATCGCCCTTCACCCGTCCTCAGGAAGGCATTGTAGGCGCCGTGCAACGGGGTGGATTCTTCCAGGTAGTGCCGCAAGGCGTCTGCTTCGTGACCGGGCGGCGCCTCCCCGCTGGCCCTGAGCACGCGCCACCAGGCCACAGAGCTTCCGTAATGGCTCATGACTGCGCCGATCTGCCGCGGCCCACCAGCACCCAGGAGCTCCGCAACGTCACCATAGGAGACCACCGAGCCTGACGGAACAAGGTCTACAACGGCCAGAACCGCCGTCACATACTCCATCCGCATGTGTTCAGCGTAGCGGCAGGAGTGTCGTGCCCAAAGAGTGTCGGACCCAGCCGGTAGCTTGAAGATATGAGTTCCTGGAATACCCTCTCCCGCGCCGCATTCGACCTCGAAACCACCGGGAAGAACTCGCGGTCAGCGCGGATCGTCACCGCTTCCATCACCGTTGTGGATGCTCACGGGGAGCTCATCGCAGAGCACGAGTGGTTGGCGGATCCAGGTGTGGAGATCCCGCTTGAAGCAAGTGAGGTGCACGGAATATCCACGGAGAAGGCCCGCGCCGAAGGCCGCCCGGCAGAAGAAGTCACCCGCGAAGTCGCCGGGGTACTCCAAGGACTGTTCGACGACGGCACTCCCGTCATTGCTTTCAACGCCAGTTACGATTTCACCGTGTTGGCGGCAGAGTCTGCCCGCTACGGCGTTCCCCAACTGAGCCGCTTCCCCGTGCTGGATCCTTATGTCATGAACAAGCAGGTGGACCGCTACCGCAAGGGAAAGCGCACCCTCACCGCTTTGTGCGAAGAATACGGCGTGGACCTGACAAACGCCCATACCTCCGCGGCGGATGCGCTCGCTACTCTCCGGGTTCTGGATGCCATGGCAGGCAAGTTTCCCAAGCTACAGATGCCGGCGTCCACACTGCATCAGCTGCAAGTAGACTGGGCTGCGTCCCAGGCCGCTGATTTCCAGCAGTACTTGCGGCGAAGCAAGCCCACCGCTGTCATCGAGGGTGAGTGGCCGGTGCTGCCGCCTGAGGATGCCAGCCGGGGCGGTTTCTAGAACAAGGAGAACGCCGGCGTTACTTTTTGCGACGCAAGTCACAGCGAATTCGGGAACCCAAAACGTGGGACTGTTCGCGCGGAGATTCCAAGCGAAGCCTCGCCGCCGAAATAGTCCAGAGCCCGTTGAGTGCTTGATGGGAACTTTGTTCGGCTCATTCGACTGCTGGCAGTCACTTCTTCGATTCACCGCGGCCTAGTGGGCTGGTGACATAATTAAGTTTGGCGGGTTGAAGTCTGCTAGGGCAGCCAACCTCCTTTCGGCTGCCACATTCCCCGCCCACCGTGAAGCGTCTCCGTGACCCGATGAAAGTGATTTCTTTATGAAATTCAAAGCCCCTAAGTGGCTGTCTGTTGCCCCCGTGGCCGCAGCCCTGGTGATTTCCCTGGCAGCATGCGGCGGAGGAACCTCCGAGCCCAGCGGCTCGCCCACCGATGCACTGGCAGGCAGCGACCAGAAATCGCTCGATACGTTCACCACCGCCGAGGTGACGCCGCTGGACAAGATCGACAAGACCAAGCTGGGCCTGATCACCGACGGCACCCTGCGCGTTGGCACTCTCTCCGATGCCCCGCCGAACATCTTCATCGATCCCTCCGGTAAATTCACCGGCTACGACAATGAGCTCCTGCGCGCCATCGGCGACAAGCTGGGCCTCAAGGTGGAGTTCGCATCCACCGACTTCTCGGCGCTCCTTTCCCAGGTGGGCAACAAGCAGTTCGACGTCGGATCCTCCTCCATCTCCACCACCGACGCGCGCCGCAAGACGGTCGGTTTCACCAACGGCTACGACTTTGGCTACATGGCGATCGTCACCAAGAACGACTCCAAGATCACCGGCTTCGCCGACGTCAAGGAAGGCCTGCGCATCGGCGTCGTCCAGGGCACCGTTCAGGATGACTACATGACGAACACGCTCAAGATTGAGCCGGTCCGTTTCCCTGACTACAACACGGTCTACGGCAACGTGAAGAACGGCCAGATCGACGCTTGGGTTGCTCCTTCCCAGCAGGCCGAAGGCCAGGTCAAGGAAGGCGACAACACCAAGATCGCCGAGAAGGTTGTCAACACCCAGAACTTCACTGCATACGCCGTGAACAAGGACAACCAGCCGCTGATCGACGCCTTGAACTCCGGCTTGGATGCTGTCATTGCTGACGGCACCTGGGCCAAGCTCACAGCCGAGTGGTACAAGGACCGTCCGACTGCTGCCGAGCAGACCCCCCAGGGCTGGAAGCCGGGCAGCAAGGCCGTCCAGCTCCCCGCCAAGTAACCAGGGCGTTCCATGGATATCCTCAATCAACTAGCCGAGTCCTTCTTTGACTGGGAGGCAATAGGCGAAGTTCTCCCCAAGATGTTCGCCGTCGGGCTGCCCAACACCATCGTTCTGGCTGTCGTCTCGGGCATCATCGGGACTGCACTTGGGATGCTGCTCGCCCTGATGGGGATTTCCCGGAACGCAGCGGCACGGTGGATAGCCCGCATTTACACGGACATTCTCCGCGGGCTACCACCGGTGCTGACCATTCTGGTGATCGGGTTCGGTTTCGGGCCTGTTATTCGCGAACTGACGGGCTCCACCAGCCCGTACCCCATGGCCATCGCAGCTCTGTCCTTGATGTCCGGCGCGTACATCGGCGAGATCTTCCGTTCCGGTATCCAGAGTGTGGATAAGGGCCAACTGGAAGCAACCCGGGCCCTCGGGTTCAGCTACGGCTCGTCCATGCGCCTGGTGGTGGTGCCTCAGGGCATCCGCCGCGTTCTGCCCGCCCTGGTGAACCAGTTCATTGCACTGATCAAGGAATCCTCGCTGGTGTTCATGCTTGGTTTGCTGGCAACCGAGCGTGAAATCTTCCAGATCGGCAAGGACGCTGCCGCCAACAGCGGCAACCTGTCCCCGTACGTGGCCGCTGCCATCTTCTATCTGGCGCTGACCATCCCGCTCACGCACTTTGTGAACTGGATTGATGCCCGCATGCGCTCCGGCCGGCCGGAGAAGAAGGAACCGGACGAGGCAGCAGCCGTCGTAGGAAAGGGAGCCCAGGCATGAGCGAATTTGCATCAGGCACACTGACGGCCAAGAACATCCATTTGTCCTTCGGCAGCAACCACGTGTTGCGGGGCATCGACCTGCACGTCGAGAAGGGCACCACGGCCTCCGTGATCGGCCCGTCAGGCTCGGGCAAGTCCACGCTGCTCCGTGTCATGAACCGGCTCATCGAGCCGGACCAGGGCGACATCCTGCTGGATGGGCGTTCGGTGCTGAAGGACAACCCGGACGAATTACGCCGCCGTATTGGCATGGTCTTCCAGCAGTTCAACCTGTTTCCCCATAAGACCGTGGCCGAGAACATCTCCCTGGCCCTGCGTAAGCTCCGTGGCATGTCCAAGGAGCAGGCACGCGAGGAAGCCCTGGCTCAGTTGGACCTGGTGGGCTTGAAGCACAAGGCGGACTCGCGTCCAGCCAACCTCTCAGGCGGACAGCAGCAGCGTGTGGCAATTGCCCGTGCGCTTGCCATGAAGCCTGAGGTCATGTTCTTTGACGAGGCCACCTCCGCACTGGACCCGGAACTGGTCAAGGGTGTTTTGGCCCTCATGACTGATCTGGCCCAGGGTGGCATGACCATGGTGGTGGTGACCCACGAAATGGGCTTCTCCCGCAATGTCTCCGACATCGTGACCTTCATGGATGCCGGCGTGGTGGTTGAATCCGGTCCTCCGGATCAGCTGTTCACCAACCCGCAAACGGAACGCCTTCAAGGATTCCTTTCGGACGTTCTCTAAGGACCTCCCCACAGCAGGATGTGCACCGTCTTCAAGAACCCCGCCTTCGCAACGAAAGCGGGGTTCTTTGTTGTTCTCGTTGATGTGCAGCCGCTACTGACCTGCTTTAACCCGCAACACGGTGAGGGCGGCGGCATCCACCTTGGCCCGGAAGGCAGGATCTGCCGTGGCCTTCTGCACCACGGCTTGGTGCATGGCCGGAATGCTCGTGGGATCGGCGCACACCAGCATGGTTCCGCCTGCACCAAAGAAGTTCAGGGCACGATCGGCATCGGACCAGGCCGTCAGTTGCGCTGCACTGCAGAGGTCATCGGACAGGACAATCCCCTTGAACCCGGCATCGTCCCGCAGCATGGTGTCCATGATTGTGGGTGAGAACGGGGCGATGTTTGCGGGGTCGATCTTGTCGTAGTAGGCGTTCGAGACCATGACCCACTGAGTGCCCGCCTTGATGGCGGCACGGAACGGCTCCAGCGCGGGATCCTCCCGAGTGGTGGCCGTGTCGCGGACACTACTGCTGACATCCGTATTGGGAACCACCCTGCCCAGGCCCGGGAAGTGTTTGACCACCGGAGCCACCCCGGCGTCTTTCATACCGTTCGCAAAAGCGTTGCCCAGCAGCGAAACGTTGGCTGGGTCATAGCCGTACTCCCGCTGAAAATGACCGATGGGGGCATTGGAGGGTGCAAACTCCGGGCTGGTCACTGTATCCAGGACCGGTGCGAGGTTCACATTGACGCCTACGCTGCGAAGTTCCTTCCCCCACGTGGCGGCATCCGTCCGGAGCTTGGCCGCCCCGGACGATGCTTGGACCAAGGCAGTGGGAATCGTGGAGAAGCCCGGGCCGGAGAGCACCTGGACGTATCCGCCTTCTTGGTCGGTAGCAACAAAAAGAGGCAGCCCGCCCGTTGTGGCCGCAGAGACAGTGCCCGTCAAGGAAGACACCACGGCGGCAGTCGGAGCCGTTCCTGCCTTGCTGCGCCCGCTGAGATAAACGTTTCCGGCGTGGTACTTGGTCAGTGCTTCCATGGTTCCGGGCTCGGCGCCGGTGGCCTTGGCGGCCACCATGAACAGTTGTCCCACGCGCTGCTCAAGGCTGAGCGCGGCGAGTTGCTTCTCTACAGCTGACGGCGGGTTCGGCGCCGGGGCCGGTGCGGCGGAGGGAGGCCGGGAGGGAACAGCAGACGGCGTGGTTGTCGCCGGCGGGGATGACGGTGAAGGTGTGGTTGTCGGCGAAGAAGAAACAGACGGCGTCCCTTCCGCCGAGGCTTGGCCGGAGTTGGATGGGCGACTGGAACATCCCGAGGCCGTCACCAGAAGTACACCGGCGGTGGCGATGCTGACACTTATCGATGCAATGGACGGGGAATTGCGCATGGTAAACCGTGAATTCGTTGGGGGTGGGTTTCCACCTACGAGCCTACCCCGGGAGACGCAACGATGCCCCGGCCACATGCTTCGAGCAGCTGGCCGGGGCATCTCCACGAAATTAGGCTGTAGCGCCCGCTGCGGCCTTCGCTGCTGCCGGAAGGGCCTCGATAATCCGGTTCATGGCTGCGTCGTCGTGGGCGGCCGAGAGGAACCAGGCTTCGAAGACTGAGGGCGGAAGGTAGACGCCGGAGTCCAGCATGGAGTGGAAGAACGGTGCGTAGCGGAAGCTTTCCTGCCGCTGTGCGTCGTCGTAGTTGTGGACTCCGTGGGCAGAAGTACCAAAGGCGACGGAGAACAGATTGCCCGCCCTCTGGATGGAGTGATCCACGCCTGCGTCATCAAGGGCTGAGGAAAGCGCTGCGGAGAGCTCAAGCGAACGCGCATCCACGTAGGCGTAAACCTCAGGGGTTGCGTTCGTCAGCGTTGCCACGCCTGCGGCCATGGCCACGGGGTTTCCGGACAGCGTACCGGCCTGGTACACGGGCCCGACGGGGGCGAGGTAGTCCATGACGTCGGCACGGCCGCCCAGGGCCGCCGTCGGCATTCCGCCGCCGATGACCTTGCCGAAGGTGAGCAAGTCAGGAGCCCAGCCTTCCTGGCGGCCGGTCAGCCCCCAGTAACCGGCGTAGCCGGTACGGAAGCCGGTGAGGACTTCGTCCAGGATGAGGAGCGCGCCGTGTTCCTTGGTGATGCGGGACAGCCCTGCATTGAAGCCCTCACCCGGCGTGACGACGCCCATGTTGGCCGGAGCCGCTTCGGTGATGACGGCAGCTATGTTCTTGCCGTGCGCTGCGAATGCGGCCTCGACGGCGGCGAGATCGTTGTAGGGCAGGACCAGGGTTTCAGCGGCGGTTGCCTCAGTAACGCCGGCAGAGCCGGGCAGTGCCAGGGTTGCTACGCCGGATCCTGCCGCAGCCAGCAATCCGTCCAGGTGGCCGTGGTAGCACCCGGCAAATTTGATGATCAGGTTGCGGCCGGTGAAACCACGGGCCAGCCGAACGGCCGTCATGGTGGCTTCGGTTCCAGTGGATACCATCCGCAAGCGTTCAACGGCGGACACCCGGTCCTTGACGATCGCGGCCAGATTGGCTTCGTCCGGTGTGGAAGCTCCGAAGGAAAGACCACGATCCACAGCTGCGTGAACGGCATCAAGCACGGCGGGGTGCGCGTGACCCAAAAGCGCCGGCCCCCAGGAGCAGACGAGGTCCACGTATTCTTTACCGTCCGCATCCGTCAGGTAAGCGCCCTTGGCCGAAACCATGAATTTCGGTGTGCCGCCCACTGACCCGAAGGCCCGCACCGGCGAGTTCACTCCGCCGGGCATCAGAGACCGGGCACGGTCGAACAGTTGATCGGACACGGGGGTGTTTGACGTCATGGTTCCTATTCTTTCAGTGATTCAGGCGCGGTGTGGCCGCAGTCTAGGCTGCAGCCAGCAGCTCGGTAACCCGCGGGGCCACCTCGGTGCCGTAGAGCTCGATGCAGCGCATCATGGACTGATGCGGCAACGTTCCATTGCTGTATTTGAGGTCGAATCGGTCCACACCGAGGTTCCTCTTGAGGAGAGCGATTTTCTGCGCCACGGTTTTCGGGGAGCCAACATAGAGGGCACCTTCAGGGCCGCACATGGCGTCGAACTCGCCCCGGTTTCCTGGACCCCATCCACGCTCGGCGCCGATCCTGTTGCGCTGGTCCAGCCAGTGCGGGAAAAGCTCTTCCCGGGCAGCCTCGTCAGTGTCAGCGATGAAACCGGGTGAGTGCGTTGCGATCTGTCGCATGGGATGCCCGTACTTGGCCATCGCCTCACGGTACAGGTTAACCAGCGGTCCAAAGCGGCGCGGTTCTCCGCCAATAATGGCGAAAATAATGGGGTAGCCGTATTCGGCGCATCGCAGCACGGATTCCGGCGTGCCGCCAACACCAATCCAGGTGGGCAGCAGGTGGTGCTGCAGTTGTGGATACACCTGCAGCCCGTTGACGTTGGGCCGGGTGCGGCCTTCCCAATGAACGGGTTTCTGGGCACGAACTTTGTCGAACAGCTCCAGTTTTTCTTCGAACAGAACTTCGTAGTCCGCCAAGTCCAAGCCAAACAGCGGAAATGACTCAACGAACGAGCCCCTGCCGAGCATGACCTCAGCCCTGCCATTGGACAGGGCATCCACCGTGGCGAAGCGCTGGAAAACCCTGATCGGATCATCGGAGCTGAGGACGGTAACGGCCGACCCTAAACGAATCCGCGAGGTCACCGCGGCGGCCGCTGCAAGGAAAACCTCAGGCGCGGACACCGCGAAATCGCGGCGGTGGTGCTCCCCCACACCGAAGGCATGGATTCCGACGGCGTCAGCCAGCTTCGCTTCCTCCAGCAGCTCGCGCAGGACGCGCGCATGCGCCTTGGGGCTTCCGTCGGCGTCCACTCCGGCGTCGCCGAAGGTGTTCAAGCCGAGCAGGATCTCGTTCGCCGCCACTGGCGCGGCGGGATCGGTCCGCGCGGCGGGGTCTGACGGGACGGTGGGTTCTGATTCAGAGGGGAGAGAAGACATCAGGACTCCTTCAGCCAGCCAGCCAGTTCGGAGGCCCAGTAGGTCAGGACGGTATCGGCGCCGGCACGCTTGATGCCGAGGACGGATTCAGTGATGGCACCCCGCCTGTCGATCCAGCCGTTGGCGGCTGCCGCTTCGATCATGGCGTACTCCCCTGAAATTTGGTAGGCCGAGACCGGGACGGGGCTCATGGCGGCGACGTCGGCCAGGATGTCGAGGTAGCTCATGGCGGGCTTGACCATCACCATGTCTGCGCCTTCTTCGAGGTCCAGTTCGACTTCGAGGATGGCTTCCCTGCGGTTGGCCGCATCCATTTGGTAGGTGCGGCGATCGCCCTTGAGCTGCGAGTCCACGGCCTCACGGAAGGGGCCGTAGAACGCTGAGGCGTACTTCGCTGCATAGGCAAGAACCGCGGTGTTCTTGTGTCCGGATTCCTCCAGTGCCTGACGGATGACCGCGATCTGGCCGTCCATCATGCCCGAAGGCCCCAGCACATGGGCTCCGGCGTCGGCCTGGGCAACTGCCATCCGGCCATAGATCTCCAGCGTGGCATCGTTGTCCACGTAGCCCTGCGAATCGAGGACACCGCAGTGGCCGTGGTCGGTGAATTCATCAAGGCAGACGTCGCCCATGATCACCAGGTCATCGCCCACCTCGGCCTTGACGTCACGGATGGCCTTGTTCAGGACACCGTCCGGGTCCAGCGAAGCGGTGCCTTGCGCGTCACGTACTGCAGGCACGCCGAACAACATGATGCCGCCCACGCCCAGCTCCACGGCTTCGGCTGCGGCACGTTTCAGGGACTCGGTGGTGTGTTGGACCACCCCGGGCATGGAACTGATGGGACTCGGCTCGGTGAGGCCTTCCCGGATGAACGCCGGGAGGATCAGGTCCGCGGGCGCCAAACGGTTCTCGGCGGTGAGCCTGCGCATGGCCGGAGTTGTGCGCAGGCGGCGGGGACGATGGTTTGGAAAGCTCATTGCGAATTCCCTTCGTTGGCGAAAACAGATTCCAGGGCGGCCACAATGCCGTCCGGGGTAGGTACTTTGGCGGTGCCTGCCACGGTAAGGCCAATCCGGGAAGCCTCTGCCGCCGTCGGCCGTCCAATGGCGATCAGCCGGCAAGTGCCCAAGGGCAACAACGTTGCAGCAATCCGGCGCGCAGCGCTGGGAGAAGCCGCCACCACGGCGTCTATCGTCCCGGCCGTGAGTGCTGCCTGCGCTTCTTCGGGACTAAGCGTCACCGGCGCGTCGGTGGAGGACACCACGACGCCGGACGGAAGTTCCGCTGTCAGGCGGAGTTCCGCAGGGGCAGGGTAATCGACCGTGCGGTAGGCCACCACGGACGTCACGTCCGCACCGCTGGCCGCCAGGCCATCGCGCAGGCCGGCCGCCGCGATATCGGCTTGAGGCAGGAAAACGCGTTCACGGGACGCGTCCCACACTTCAAGGAGGCCTTCCGCTGACTGGACATCGACAGGTGCCAAATCAACGGTGAGGCCTACGGACTCAAGAACCTTCCGGGAGGAGGGGCCAATCGTGGCCACTTTCGTTCCCGACGCAACAAGATCCCCGAGGACCATTCCGCGCTGGGCAGCTTTCTCCAACAGAACCCGGACGGTGGTGATGCTGCTGATCACCAGCCAGTCGAAGCCGCCGGCCGCCAGCTGGTCCAAGGCAGCGTCAAGGGGAGCTTGGTCCCCTGCCTTCTCAAAATCGATGAGCGGAAGCAGCAACGGTTCTGCCCCCAACTCGCTCAGGAGCGACGCCAAGGGGCGCGCACGGTCGGCGTTCCTGGTGATCAGGACGCGCCGACCGGTCAACCCGTTCACGCCATGCGGCTCAGGACGCGGCAAGGTCCGCGATCTCCGCGGCGCCGGCAGCGAGCAGGAGTTCTGCCACTTCGATGCCGAGCAACGTGGCCCCGACCTCCGTGAGGCCGTCTGTGGCTTTCTTTTCGCGGACGGTCTTGGTGCCATCCACAGCACAGACCACTGCTTCGAGGTACAGCATGCTGCCCTTCCGGAAGGCGTAAGCACCCACGGGGGCCGCGCAACCGGCTTCAAGCCGGGCCAAGACGGCACGTTCGGCCGTGACGGCGAGGCGGGTATCGTCGTCGTTCAAAGCGGCAAGAGCCTGAGCCAGCACCCCATTGGAGCCCTCGGTGGAACCCGCCAGCAGCGGAGCCTCATCAGTCCGGCATTCTATGGCCAATGCTCCCTGGCCGGGAGCGGGCAGCATCACGTCGGATTCGAAGAACTCACTGACGGTGTCCAGCCGGTCCATGCGCTCCAATCCAGCTGCGGCCAACACCACGGCGTCAAGATCGCAGGATTTCCCCGGGACAACATCATCAGTCACGTTTCCCGGCAGACCCGGGACACGGCCCAGGCGCGTGTCCACGTTCCCGCGGATATCGAGTACCTCAATGTCCGGACGTGCAGCCCGCAGCTGAGCAGCACGACGTGGTGAGCCTGTACCAACTTTGGCACCCCCCGGCAGTTCAGCGAGAGTCATACCGTCGCGCGCACAGAGAACGTCGCGGACATCCACACGCTTGGGCGTTGCGGCGATGCTCAGGCCAAGTGCCGCCCCCGTGGGCAGGTCCTTGAGGGAGTGCACGGCAACATCACAGGTCTCAGCGAGGAGGGCGTCCCGAAGCGCCGCGACGAACACACCTGTACCGCCCATCTGGGACAGTGACCCGGTCTTGACGTCGCCCTCGGTCTTGATGTGCACGAGCTCCACCGGGAAGCCGCCAACGGCAGCCAAGCGGTCCGCTGTTTGCTGCGTCTGCGTCAGTGCCAGCTTGCTGGCCCTGGTGCCGATGCGGACAGTCACTTGGCCGCCTCTGCAGCGGCGTAAGGGTCATGACCGGTGCCGGTCGTGACACCGGCTTCCGAAATCACCGGCTTGGCGCCACGGAAGTTCTCGCAGCAGTTGGGCCGGCAGACGTCATACCAGGGGCCCAAGTCCGTGACGTGCGGACGTTCCGTGATGGTGTTGTCCAGCGTGCGCTCGGAAATAAGGTCCACCAGGCCGGACACAAAGGCCGCATGCGTGCCCGGAGTGGGTACGCGAGTGGCTTCGATGTTCAGGTTCTGACAGGTCTCCAGTGCTTCCGTGTCCAGATCCCAGGCAACTTCCATGTGGTCGCTGACGAAGCCCAACGGAACAATCACCACTCCCCGGACGCCGGTGGGGGCGATTTCCTCCAAGTGATCGTTGATGTCCGGTTCCAGCCACGGGATGTGCGGAGCGCCGGACCGGGACTGGTACACCAGGTCCCATGCAATATTGGGTGCCACGGTATCCATGATGGCCTTGGCGTTGGCCAGGTGCTGGGCCGCGTAGGCCGAACCTTCAGCGAACTCTCGGGGCTCCTCCGGCGAGTTGCCGGCAGCGTGGGCATCGCGGGTGGGGATGGAGTGCGTGGCGAACAGCACCCGGATCTTGGAGTCCGGATCAGCCTCGCCGGCTGCTGCCAGCTTGCCCCGGATCTCTTCCAGGCCCGCGGCCGTGCCCTCCAGGAACGGCTGGACCACACCGGGGTGGTCGAAGTACTGGCGGATTTTGTCCACGGCAAGCTTGCCGTCCAGGCCTGTTTCCGTCAGCGCGACGCCAATGTCCTCGCGGTACTGCCGGCAGCTGGAGTAACAGGAGTAGATGCTGGTGGTGAGCATCAGGATCCGGCGGTGTCCGGCGTCGTAAGCGTCCTGCAGAACGGGGGCAATGTACGGATCCCAGTTGCGGTTGCCCCACAGCACGGGAAGGTCAATACCGCGCTTGGCCAGTTCAGCCTCGATGGCTGCCTTCAGCTCACGGTTCTGCTGGTTGATGGGGCTGATACCGCCGAAGGCGCGGTAGTGGTGCGAAACCTCTTCCAGGCGCTCGTCCGGGATTCCACGGCCGCGGGTCACATTGCGAAGGAAGGGAATGACGTCGTCCTGGCCTTCCGGCCCGCCGAAGGACGCAAGCAGCACGGCGTCGTAGTTTTTGGGTTCCTGGCGGCCACGCTCGGTGACTTCATTGACGGCCGTGGAAACGACTGGAGTGCTCATGCAAGGACCTCGGCAATCTCGGCGGCGGACACGCGGCGGCCGGTGTAGAACGGGATTTCTTCACGGACGTGGTTGCGGGCCTCGCTGTCCCGCAGGTGGCGCATCAGGTCCACAAGGTCCACCAGTTCCGGCGCTTCGAGTCCAAGGATCCATTCCCAGTCCCCCAGTGCGAAGGAGGAAACGGTGTTGGAGATGACCTGCGGGAATTCCCTGCCCAGCAAGCCGTGTTCGCGGAGCATGGCGCCGCGTTCCTCGGCCGGAAGGATGTACCACTCGTAGGAGCGGACGAAGGGGTACACGCACAGCCAAGTGCTGGGCTCCACGCCACGCGCGTAGGCCGGAACGTGGCTCTTGGAGAACTCTGCTTCGCGGTGCACGCCCATGGCGGACCAGACGATCTCGGTTCCGGCGAAGAGCTTGCTGCGCCGAATGGAGCGGACGGCTGCCTGCAGGTCCTCGGGCTTGGCGCCGTGGAGCCACACCATGATGTCCGCGTCCGAGCGCATGGCGGAGACGTCGTAGCTCCCCCGGAGGATCACGCCGCCCTCCGCGAGTTTTTCTGTGAGGGCTTCGAATTCCTGGGCTGCATCGCCGCTGCGCAGGACGTCGGCCGAGCGCTTGAAGACAGTCCAAAGCGTGAAGAACTGCTCTTCGGTCTCAGCAGTTTTAGTGACAGATTCGGCAGAAGTGTGGCTCATGGTTCAAGTTTGCCCCGTGCCAGCCGCTAAGTCGAAACGGATCAGTTCTACAAGGCGTAGAAGTGATGCAAATCACAAATCAGAGGATCTGCCTGCGGCTGCCCCGGCCAGTTGTGCACGCGTATCGGCCACCACCGCGGCCAGGCCATTTCCGGCCAACCAGCCACCCACCACGGCAAGACGATCGGCAGCGGCGCACACCTCACGGACTTGTGCCACACGCTGTTTATGACCGACGGCGGCGAACGGCAAGGCTCCTGCCCACCGCACCACATCCCAGTCCACAATGTCCGCCCGGGTCACCGGCACCGTCAGCAGTGCGGAAGCATCTTCCACGGCGGCAGCAAGGAGCGATTCATCATCCATAACGACATCCGCGCCGCCGGCCGCCTCTTCACGCCGACCATAGGACAGGCGCAAGACGTGCGTGCCAGGACCAGCCTCGTCAGCCAACCAATCCCATTTCGCCGTTGCGTGCGTCAGGGCTTTGGCCTTGATCCCCGGGGTTTCAGGCGCCACCAGGATACCGGTCCCCCGTGGCCTGCCATCGAGCTGCGGCAAGTCCACCACCAGGGTCACCAGGCTCACCAGCGGCCCGGGAGCCGGACGCAGGCCCGCCAGCCCGGGCACGGACTTCTCCAACAACCCGACGGCGGCCGGGCCGTCAAGCGCGACCACCAGCTGCCCGGCGTCGAACGTGGAATCTCCAGCGGTGACCCGCCAACCCTCCCGCGTCTTCGCGACGTCGTCGGCGTGTTGACCGGAGAGCAGCTGAACACCGCGCGCTTTCAAGTCAGCGACGAGTGCGTCCACCAGGGTGTTCATTCCGCCTTTTAGCCCTGCGACGGCGGAACCCGCTTTTGCTGGACCGGAAGAAGCTCCGGATAAGGAGGATGAGGCACCCCTTGCGGCTATGCGTTGAGCCGCTACAGCAGTGGCGAGTGAGCCATGAGTACGGATTCCGGCGCGCAGGCCTGGGGCCACCATATCCACGTCCAACAGGGCAGGGTCAGCCGAATGGACACCGCCCACCACCGGCGAAACAAGCCGCTCCAGGACCCTTCGGCCCATACGGGTGCGCACCAAGGCGGAAACGCTGGTGACCTCTGAGGTTGTTCCGGCAGAGGCCGGGAGCCAGCGGTCAAAGGACGCCCTGATGGCTCCAACGAGACCCAGTGAACGCCGGACCTCGGGGTCCCAGGGATTCGCGGGAATCCCGAGCACTCCCGTTTTAGGGAGCTCCTGCGGACCGTCCGGAAGCTGGACCCAGGCACCTCCGGGATGAGGAGTGACGATGTTGTCGGCCAGTCCCAGCTCACGCGCGAGATCGGCTACGGCCGTGGAGCGCGTGGCAAACGACTCGGCCCCACTGTCCAATTGCAACCCGGCAACAACGTGCCTTCCCACGCAGCCTCCCCAGGCAGTCCCCGCCTCGAGGACAGTCACCGCCGAACCGGCCGCCGCCAGTTCCCGCGCGGCGATCAGGCCCGAAATGCCGCCTCCCACTACCAGGGCAGTAGGCCGTGCATCTGTTGCTTTGGGCTCTGACGTGGGCGACGCGTGCCCCCCGCGCATGACGCCTACTCCGCTGAGATGGAGTGGATGAGCTGCACCACGCGCGTCAGGACGGTGGGATCCGTTTCGGGCGGGACTCCATGGCCAAGGTTGAGGACGTGGCCAGGTGCGTTGGACCCGGCAGCGATGACCTCGCGGACATGTGCCTCGAGGACCTCCCACGGCGCGGACAGAAGAGCGGGGTCAATGTTGCCCTGCAGCGGCACGGTGCCACCCAGGCGTCGGTTTGCCTCGTCCAAGGGCAGCCGGTAATCGACGCCCACTACGTCCACACCGACGTCCCGCATGGCAACCAACAGCTCGGAGGTGCCGGTTCCGAAGTGGATCAACGGCGCCCCGAGCCCACGGACATGATCCAGCGCCCGGGTGGATGCCGGCGCCACGTACTTGGTGTAGTCCGCCAAGCCCAGGGATCCTGCCCAGGAGTCAAAGAGCTGCGCAGCCGAAGCGCCTGCCTCAAGTTGCGCCTGAAGGAACATCCCGGAGGTATCGGCAGCCCAGTTGGCCAGCGCGGCCCAAGTCTCGGGATCGGCGTGCATCATGGTCCGCGGCCCGAGGTGGTCCCGTGAGGGCTTCCCTTCAACCATGTACGCGGCAAGGGTGAAAGGCGCACCGGCGAAACCGATCAGCGGCGTCTTTCCGAGTTCGGCAACCGTCAGGCGGACAGCTTCGCGGATCGGCTCGAGGGCCTCCCATGTCAGGGTGGGCAGGGCGGCAACATCAGCTGCTGTCCGGACCGGCTTATCCAAAACGGGCCCTACGCCCGGGACGATGTCCACGCCAACGCCGGCGAGCTTCAAAGGAATAACGATGTCCGAGAAGAAGATTGCGGCGTCCACGTCGTGGCGGCGGACAGGTTGGAGAGTGATCTCGGAGGCAAGTTCAGGCTGGAGGCAAGAGTCCAGCATGGCAACGCCTTCGCGCACCTTCAGGTACTCGGGCAGGGAACGGCCGGCCTGGCGCATGAACCAGACTGGCCTGCGGGACGGTGTGCCACCACGGTATGCAGTGATCAACGGCGAGTCCGAGGTACGGCCGTCTTTCAGCGGGTGGTCGGCGCCGAGGGTTCCCGCCGGGGCGTTCGAAGCCGTACTGTTGGATGCTGCCGCGCTAGAAGTCATGCCTTCGATTGTGCCGAAAATCCGGGGCAAAAGATAACGACAAGCTGTCACGTCGCGCCCCGCCCGGGTCGTTGTGGCGGGGATCACTCATCCGCGTGGGGATCGCCACGGCGCCATATTGTTCTACCGGGCTACGAAAAAGCTATGATTGGGGTGCTGTGGTTCTTTTCTCATTGGTGGCTACACACGCCGACATCGACCTCGAAACTGTCGCTCAGTTGAGCAACGGTTCCTCTGAGCTTGCCTCGGCAGCCCTTGCAGACTCCTCCGTTGTTTCCGGCGCCGTGGTTCTGGCCACGTGCAACCGCTACGAAATTTACGGAGAAACGGCCAACGGGGCTGACCTTGAGGCAGCACGCTCCGCCCTGGTTTCGCAGATCAGCGAATTCAGCGGCCTCAACGAGCAACTCGTCTCACGCTCCTTTGCCACAAATACCGGACCGGATGTCACGCGGCACCTCTTCGCTGTGAGCGCCGGACTGGATTCAGCCGTGGTGGGTGAGCGGGAGATCGCAGGCCAGGTCCGCCGGGCACTGATCACAGCCCAGCAGGAAGGCACCGCCAGCTCCGGCCTCGTGCGGCTCTTCCAGGCGGCCTCCAAAACAGCAAAGGACGTTGGCGCACAGACAGCCCTCGGCTCCCGTGGGCTGTCGATCGTTTCCGTCGCCTTGGACCTCGCCACCGACCTCGCCGAGAACGACGATTGGTCCACCAAGAAGGTGGTGGTCTTCGGAACCGGGGCCTATGCCGGCGCCACCATGTCGCTCCTGCGTGAGCGCGGCTGCACAGATGTTTCCGTTTATTCCTCTTCCGGCCGCGCCGAGGGCTTTGTAGCAACCCGTGGCGGAACCGCCCTCGACGCCGACACTCTTCCCGCTGCTGTTGCCGCGGCTGACGTCATGATTGGCTGCAGCGGCTCGGACAACCGGGTGGAAGCCGCGGATCTTGCCCGCGTCCGTGCCCACTCGGGCAAACCCCTGATCGCGATCGACCTCGCCCTCACCCATGATTTTGACCCCGCAGTGGGCGAACTCGACGGCGTTGAACTCCTCACGCTTGAGTCCGTACGGCTCGCTGCGCCGCAGGAGCAGGCAGAGTCCCTCTCGCAGGCCAGCGCAATCGTCAACGGCGCCGCCACTTCCTTCGAGTCCGAACGTGAAGCACGCTCCGTGGACACGGCCATCGTGGCACTCCGCCGCCACACCATGAACGTCCTTGACGCGGAAATGGAAAAGGTCCGCGCCCGTCACGGTTGTACAGCCGCTGCCGAAGAGGTGGAGTTTGCCCTGCGCCGGATGGTCAAGCAGCTCCTCCATATTCCCACTGTCCGGGCCCGCGAACTGGCAGCCAACGGTCAGCAGGATGACTATGTAGCAGCCCTTGAGGCCCTCTACGGAATCCAGGTGGAACAGCCCTCAGCCGCTGCCCCGGCTGCCGAGTGCCCCGTGGATCACCAGCAACTCCGCTCCGAAAGCGCCTGAGCCTGGCTCGATCCGACCACGCTCACAGCAGTGAGGCGAGTTCGGTCATGACCACCAAGGGGTAATGACCCGGATTGTTGGTGGCGAACTGGGCTTCCCAGACAAGGCCGGGGCCAGGCAACGACTAGTAGACGGGCTTCTCTGGTTCGACGTCGCGCACCCAGGCGAGAATACCGCCGTCGAGATGGCTGACCCGGGTGTAGCCGGCCTTTTGCGCCGCCTCAAGGACAGCAGCCGAGCGGGTGCCGGCCTTGCAGTGGAACACAATGTCCTTGTTCTGCGGCAGCTCCACCCACGCCTCGCCGGAGAGGATGCGGCCCTGCGGAATGAGGACAGAGCCGTCGATGCTCACGATGCTGTATTCGCCGGACTCTCGGACGTCCACCAGTTCGAAGTCCCTCTCCCCCAGCTCCCGTTCGGCGAGCATAGCAGCGAGGTCCTTGGCGGAAACGGTGTGGTCCTGGTCCGTGGCCACCAAGGGCGTCACGCCGCAGAAGGCCTCATAGTCGGTCAGTTCCGTGATGGGCTCGGCTTCCGGATCCTTGGAGACCTTGATCTCGCGCCAGCTTCCGCCTAAAGCATCAAAGAGCGCCACCCGGCCAAGCAATGAACGTCCGACGCCGGTAATCAGCTTCACGGCCTCAGTGACCATGAGCGATCCGACCGCTGCGCAGAGCATGCCAAACACGCCGCCCTCGCCACAGGACGGCACAGAGCCGGCAGGAGGCGCTTCGGGGTACAGATCCCTGTATGTTGGCCCGTGCTCGGCCCAGAAGACGCTCACTTGGCCGTCAAAGCGGAAGATGGATCCCCAGACGTAGGGCTTGCCGAGGATGGCAGCGGCGTCGTTCACCAGATACCGGGTGGCGAAGTTGTCCGCGCCGTCCAGGATGAGGTCGTACTGTTCAAACAACTCCAACGCGTTGGAAGAGTCGAGCCGGACGTCATGCAGGACAACATTGACCAAGGGGTTGAGTTCGGCGATGGCGTTCCGCGCCGATTCGATCTTGGGCGTACCCACGTCCTTCACACCATGGATGACCTGGCGCTGCAGGTTGCTGAGGTCCACGTGGTCATCGTCCACGATGCCCAGCGTGCCCACCCCGGCGGCGGCCAGGTACAGCAGTGCCGGGGACCCCAGTCCACCCGCGCCTATGACGAGGACTTTGGCATTCTTAAGCCTGCGTTGGCCCAGGGCGCCGATTTCAGGAATGATGAGGTGCCGGGAATACCGTTCCACCTCGGTGGGCGTGAGTTCGGCTGCCGGTTCAACAAGGGGCGGCAGGACAGCGGGCGCAGCGGTGTGGGCAGCAACAATTGAGGCCATACCCCAATGTATGCCCGCAGATACCGCCGGGTCATATTACCCCCCGGTAGAGTAGTCATAACTGCAATGGAAAGGCGGCAGACTGTGGCTGACGGCACACGGGCAAACGATGGGGCACCGGCCAAGCAGGAACGGGCAGGTGCAACGCGTTCACCGAGATTGCCGAGGGACGAGCGCCGCGCACAGTTGCTGACCGCGGCCTTGGAAGTATTCGTCTCCAACGGCTTCCACGGGGCGGCCATGGATGAAATCGCAGAAGCCGCCCATGTGAGCAAACCAGTGCTTTACCAGCACTTCCCGTCCAAGCGCGAGCTCTATATGGCGCTCCTGGACAGCCACCTGGCCACCCTGACGCAGCTGATGCTCAACGCCTTGAACTCCACCACGGACAACAAGGAACGCGTCAAGGCCGTCATGCGCGCCTATTACAGGTTCATTGCCGATGACGACCAAGCCCATCGCCTGGTCTTCGAGTCGGACCTGATCAACGATCCCGATGTCAGCTCCCGTTTGGAGACGTTCAACAAAACGTTCGCGGATGCCGTGGCCCACGTCATCGCCGAGGACACCAAGCTCCCCCCTCTTGAAGCGCAGCTTCTGGGGCGTGGCCTGGCTGGGATGGCGCAGGTCAGCGCCAGGTATTGGCTTGAAACGGATGGAAACCTGGACCTCGATGTGGCCAGTGATCTGATCTATCGTTTAGCTTGGCGCGGAATCAGTCGATTCCCCAAAGAGTCCTAGGCTACAAATAGAGGACTGACTTACAACTTGATTGGCTTGGAGGCCTTGCTGTGGAAGTAAAGATCGGCATTCAGAACGTTGGCCGTGAGATCGTGCTCGAATCCTCCTTGGATGCCGACGCCGTCGCCAAGATTGTGGCCGAGGCCGTCACCAAAGGCTCCGAGCTTCGCCTCACTGATGACAAGGGCCGCCAGATCATCGTTCCCGGCAACGTGCTGGGCTATGTGGAAATCGGAGCCGAGGAAACCCGGCGCGTAGGATTCGGCGCCCTCTAGGGCTTTCCTACCTCTCGTCCGTCCGCTAAGGAGTTTTCATGCTTTCTCTCGTCGTGGTGGTTCTGGCCACCGTTGCCACCGGTTTCATTGTGTGGGCCAACGACAAGCGGCACGGCAAATACGGGATCGCGTTGCCGGCCGGTGTCTCAGCAGCTGTGGGCACCCTGAGCTGGATCGCGTTCATAAGTGCCGGTTTGGGTTACCAGCCTGGCGCGACGTGGATTCCATGGGTTTTGCCGATTGTCTTGGGAACCGCTGCTGCCGCGGGCACCGTGGTCTTCCTGGGCCGGACGCGCACCCGGCACGATACTGCGGCCCTGACCAAGGCGCTTCGTCTCTAGGGACCAAAGTTACAACACGGCACAGCAGGAGTGACTGTCACCACCCGGTGGCAGTCACTCCTGCTTTAAGGCTTCAAGAGCCGGATCAGAGGAACTCCGCCCGGCCTTCCATCGCAGAGGACGCCAGTGCATGTTCCCGTCGCGGAATCCGGCCAGCCTGTTTCGCCAGCCGACCGGCGATGACGGCGTGTTTGAAGGCTTCACCCATCTGGACCGGGTTCTGAGCCCGGGTCACAGCGGTTGCAAGCAGGACGGCGTCGCAGCCCAGCTCCATGGCAAGGGCGGCATCGGACGCGGTCCCGATTCCCGCGTCGAGCACCACAGGCACGGAAGCCCGGGACACGATCAGCTCAATGTTGTGCGGGTTCAGAATGCCAAGGCCGGTCCCGATGGGCGATCCCAGCGGCATGACGGCGGTGGCGCCCAGGTTCTCGAGCCTGAGCGCTAGAACGGGATCATCATTCGTGTAGGCGAACACCTTGAAGCCGCGGTTAACCAGTTGTTCCGTCGCGTCCACCAATTCCACGGCGTCAGGAAGGAGCGTGTGTTCGTCGGCGATGACTTCCAGCTTCACCCAATCCGTCTCCAAGGCTTCCCGCGCCAGCTCAGCGGTCATCACGGCATCCTTGGCCGTAAAACAACCGGCAGTGTTGGGCAGGACGCGGATGTTGTGGTCAACCAAAAGCTGGAACAGCGATCCCGTTTCAGCCGGCGAATAGCGGCGCATCGCCACTGTAGTGAGCTCCGTCCCCGAACTCAGCAGCGCAGCCCCCAGGCCATCGAGGCTCGGCGCTCCGCCGGTACCCATGATGAGTCGGGAACCGAATTCCACGCCATCGATCACCAGGGCATCGGTGGGGGCGCCAGTGGTGCGTACGTCAACGTTTGATGTTGTCATGCTTCAGCCTCCCTGGACTGCTGTTACGAGTTCGAGTTCGTCTCCGTCGGCGAGCGCCGTCACGGCCCATTGGCTGCGCGGCACCACCTCGGAATTACGTGCGACGGCGACACCCAGCTTTCCGCCGTCGGCCGCCTGTCCGCGGCGGTCCAGGACCCGGCCGGTCACGGCAGTGACGAGGGTGCTGACGGATGCGTCGTCGGCCACTGCGTGATCGTTTCCGTTGAGTTTGATATTCATGCGGTTTCCTTGCTGTGGAGATGAGGGCAACGCGGGGTCACTTATGGCCCCCTAAAGGGGCTTCAAGGGGCCATAAGTGACCCCGCGTCGCACTGAAGCGATGGGGCAGGAAGGGAGTCCACCGGGGGTCTTTGCAGCCGTTGATGAGTTCTCCCACAATCTTGGCGGCCACGGGAGTCAAGAGGACCCCGTGGCGGAAGAAACCTGTGGCGATCACCAGGCCCTCAATGTCGCCGTTGGAACCGTTGACCCGTCCAAGCAAGGGCGCATTGTCCGGAGTTCCGGGGCGGGCGCGGGCCGTTGCCTCCAGCAGTTCCAGCTCCGCGACTGCGGGCACCAGTACTTGGGCGTCCCGCAGCAACTGGTACACCCCGCCCGCGGAAACGGCGTTGTACGCCGTTGACAATCCGTCCTCTCGTTGTGTCGCTCCAATCACCACGGTGCCATCATCCCGGGGGACGATGTACACCGGCACACCACGAACCATCCCGCGAACCGTGGACGAGACCAGGGGCCGCAGGTGTTCGGGGACGCGGAGCCGGAGGATGTCGCCGTAGACCGGCCTCACGGGAAGGTTCAGGCCCTCAGGAAGCCCGGACAAGTGAGGCGCTCCCAGTCCGTTGGCCACCACTGTCTCCCGGGCGTGGATGATGCCGCCGGACTCGAGCTGAACACCAGCCACCCGTCCGTCGTCCCACAGCAGGCCGCGGGCCGGCGTCGACACTGCGTATCCCTCATCTGCCCCATGCACCCGGGATGGGTGGTCCGGCTCATGGGATGACAATCCTGCCACGAGGCATGCCGCCAGTTTCCTCGGATCCACCTGGTGGTCGGCAGGAATGTCGAAGGCGCAGGAAATCTGTGGGCTGAGAAGTGGCTCGCGTTGCCTTGCGTCCCGCAAGGCCAGCGGTTCAACACCTAAACCGGCGGCAAGCTGCACAGACCTCAAGTCTGCGAGCGCCCTGCGATCGGCGGCATCGGCGCCTATGGCGAGGGTCGGCGTCGTACGGTATCCACTTTCCCTTCCCCTTTGGTGAAGGGACTTCACGAAGGAGGGCCATTGTTGGGAAGACTCGAGCATCAATTCCAGGAGGTCCTCCTCCTGGTAGTGCAGTTCGCTGACAGGTGCAAGCATTCCGGCTGCGGCGAACGTTGCGCCCGAGGCCGGGTGCGGATCGATCAGCACCACTGAACGGCCCAGTCGCCTGGCTTCGTGGGCGATGCCGAGGCCTATGATGCCCGCGCCGATGACGGCCACATCTGCCTGGAGGTGGGTGTGGCGGGGATCAGCCATTCGTTTCCTTCCCTACGCCGGTACTAGCCGGATCAGGTCAAGCGGTCGGCTCTGAAGCCCTCTCAGCCGGACAGTCATATAACGACCCCCGCGGCTCCCGCAGTACGTGCCCAGTTTAGAGGAACTACTCTGGTTTCCATGACCCAGCCTGACACCCTCGCCTCTGCCCGTCTCTACCTGTGCACCGATGCCCGCAAACGGCAGGGCGATTTTGAAGACTTTGTGGACGCCGCTTTCGAGGGCGGCGTGGACATCATCCAACTCCGGGACAAGACGCTGGAGGCTGCGGAGGAACTTGAGATGTTGGCCGTGCTGCGGAGCGTCGCGCAACGGCACGGACGGCTGTGGGCCGTCAACGACCGGGCGGATGTTGCCAGTATTTCCGGGGCTCCCGTGTTCCACATCGGGCAAAAGGACCTGCCACTGACAGCTGCCCGAACCCTCTTGCCGAACGTCACCGGCATCGGCCTGTCCACCCACACACCGGAACAGATTGACGCAGCTGTGGCCACTTCCGAAGGCCCCTTGGGACTGGATTACTTCTGCGTGGGTCCAGTCTGGGCTACACCCACCAAACCCGGCCGTGCTGCTGTTGGGCTGGGCTTGGTCACATATGCCGCAGAAGCGCAGAAACGTGCAGGCGACGGTGTGAGACTTCCGTGGTTCGCCATCGGCGGCATCGACCACAGCAACGTTGAACAGGTGGTAGCCGCGGGGGCCAGCCGGATCGTCGTTGTCCGCGCCATTACCGAGGCAACGGATCCGACGGCGGCGGCGAAGTCGCTGCTGCAGGCGTTGGACACCGTCCAGCGCTAGTGGGCGTTGAGGCGGTGGCGTCTACGCCGTCAGGCCAAGGCCGGTCATCCGGCGTGCGTGCTTTCCGGCGAGTTCGGTCGTCAACGTTTTCACCGCAGCCCGCGCGTCCCCGCCACTTTTCAGCGCTGGGCCCAGCAGGGAGTGGTCCATGCCTACGCGCTGCGCCTGCGTCAGAGCCTCCCCCACCAAGCGGCGGCCCCATAATGCAAGGCGCGAGGCCAGCCGCGGGTCATCGGCCAAGGCCCTCCTGAGCAGGACGCGAAGGACCTCAGTGGCTTGGTCCGGGGAAGCTACGCGCTCAACAAAATGTTGCGTTGTTGGGTCGAGGAACGTCGAGACAGCCTTGTAGAAGTCAGATGACACGGTGTCGATCACATAGGCCTTCATGAGCGATTCGAACCAGTCCCCCGGCTTGGTGCGCTGATGGAAATGATCGAAGGAACGCTGGAACGGCAGCATCGCATCTTCGGGGTCGACGCCCATCTCCTTCAGCCGGTCGCTGAGCAGGGCGAAATTGCCGTAGGCGCCCACCGCAATCTTCGCCAGCACCGCCCTGTCATGGAGTGTGGGTGCATAGCGTGAATCCAGTGAGAGCCGCCCAAAAGCGGACAACTCCCCATACGCCATGGCGCCCAGCAACTCCCCGGCGAGTTGCCCGGTGGAGAGTCGCCCGGCAGAAGCTGCGGCGTCCGCGGAAATGCCCATGGACCCAGCCTATCCCTGGCTGGCCATCCGGCTCCCGGGGATTGCGTTCCTGCTTCCAGCGGCATTCCTTATAGGCTGATTCGAAGTGAGTTGACTGCCCTCTTGCCCTGCGTAATGCATGTCCTCCTTCTCGCCCCCACTTCACTGAAGGATTTTCAATGAGTCACCCCAGTTACCCGCCCGCGCCTCACAACGACGCCGGGTCAGGAATTCCGCAGGTCCCCGCCGCACCCTACGCCTACGGAGGCCAGTTCCAGGGTGGGGCGCAGCCGGGTTACCAGCCCGGACCGGATTCCGGCCCCTACGGAACCCCGGCGGGAGCACCGGCGAAGTCCTTCATGACCACGTGGATCCTGGCCCTGCTCCTGGGTAGCTTCGGTGTGGACCGCTTTTACCTGGGCAAGATCGGTACCGGAATTGCGAAGCTGCTCACAGCCGGCGGCTTCGGTATCTGGTCCATCGTTGACCTCATCATCACGCTGACAGGAAACGCCCGGGACAAGCAGGGCCGTCCTCTTGCGGGTTACCCGGAGAACAAGAAGAAGGCATGGATCATCACCATCGTCGTCTGGTTCGCAGGCCTGATTGTCGGAATCGTCTCCACGGTGTTGTCGTTGACCCTTGTTGCTGCTGCAGTCCAAGGTGCAAGCACCGCTGCCCCGGTCCCGCCATCGGTGTCCCAGGAGGCACCGGCACCGTCGTCGGGCACTGCCTCTGATGACGGTTCCTTAACCGTCACCATGTCCGAGGGAAACACCGTGAAGGTCAGCATCCTTAAATCCGGTTACAGCACCGAAATTCCCGAAATGTCGTACATGAAACCCACCAAGGGAGGCTTCCTCCTTTTGGAAGTTTCCTGGGAGGCCACAGCTGGAACCAGCTACGCTTCACCCTCGAACTTCGAGGCCTTTGACGCGGACGGCACCAAGGGCGAGGAGATTTACCTGGAGGATGGCCTGGGAGGACTGCCTTCCGGTGATGTTGCCGCCGGACAGATGCAGCGGGGATTCATTGCCTTCGACATCAAGAACGGCCCCACCACGGTGGTCATCAGCGATGACTTCGGCGACGAGGCAGCTACATTTACCCTGACCCCGGCAAACTAAACAGCCGGTCCGGTACATACCGCTGCGTGAAAGCCCGTTGCCCCCTTGGGGCAGCGGGCTTTTTGCGTGGGACATCCAAGACTATCCGCCGGTTTCGGGCTACCCTGATTTTCGTGTCACATCATCGGATAGCGCCCAACGTCGACGACTCCTCGGACCAGCTCGCCGCGGCGCTTGCCGCTCTCAGGACAGAGCTGGAACTCCCTGGCGAATACCCGGCAGAAGCTGTGGAAGAAGCACGGCAAGCCGTCGCGGATCTTGAGTTGCCGGGTCAGGACCTGCGGCACGTACCATTTGTGACCATTGATCCGGCGACCTCCACGGACTTGGACCAGGCCCTGTTCATTGACCGTGCCGGCGACGGCTATAAGGTCCTCTACGCAATCGCCGATGTCCCGTCCTTCGTGGAACCGGGCGGGGCACTGGACAACGAAACCCGTCACCGCGGGCAGACTTTCTACGCTCCTGACGGGCGGATCCCGCTGCATCCGGAGGTCATCAGCGAGAACGCCGGCAGCCTCTTGGCCGATCAGGACTGCAGTGCGTTCGTGTGGGACTTCGACTTGGACGCCGACGCTGAAGTGTTGGCTGTCACCGTTGCCCGCGCCGCCGTGCGCAGCAGGGCCAAACTGAGCTACAAGGGCGCTCAACAGCAACTCGACGACGGTACGGCCCCACCCGTTCTTCAGCTCCTCAAAGAAGTAGGGCTCAAACGCGTTGAGCTGGAGCGGCAACGCGGGGGCGCAAGCCTGAACATGCCGGAACAGGAAATAGTTCAAGCCACCGACGGCGGCGGGTACAGGATCGTCGCTGCCCCGTCGCTGCCGGTTGAGGACTGGAACGCGCAGATGTCCCTCATGACCGGCATGGCCGCCGCGCAGATGATGCTCGACGGAAAGGTGGGCATCCTGCGCACCATGCCAGCACCTGATGATCGGTCCCTGCTCCATTTCAAGCGCCAGACTTCTGCACTCGGAAAGCCCTGGGACGGCCAAGTATCCTATGGCGAATATTTGCGGACCTTGGACGCATCCGATCCCCAACAGCTGGCCATCCTGCACTCTGCCGGTATGTTGTTCCGGGGCGCCGGTTACACCCCCTTTGACGGGGAGCTGCCGGCAATCGTGACCCAGGCAGCCATCGGGGCTCCGTATGCACATGCCACAGCACCCCTGCGCCGGCTCATCGATCGCTTTGTCCTGGTGATCTGCGAGGCGCTCAGCAACAACCACGACATCCCGCAGTGGGCCCGGGAGGCACTTCCCTCATTGCCGGAGATCATGGCTGCCTCCGACCAGTTGGCCGGACGCCTCGAACGTGCGGCGCTGGACACTGTGGAAGCAGCCCTCGTAGCCAACCACGTGGGCCAGGAATTCGACGCTGTGGTCATTTCGGGGTCCAAACCCTCCAACGGGGCCGGCTCCAAAGCTGCCAACGGCAACGGCGGTAACAATGGCGGCAGCAACGGCAACGGGCCCTTTGGCGTCATACAAATATCAGACCCGGCTGTAACAGCCCGGTGCGACGGAGAAATGGAGTCCGGAACCACAGTCCGGGTACGGCTGCTGAAGGCCGACATCGCCAGCCGGGAGATCCGGTTCGAGCTGCTGCCCTGACGCTATTCATGCGGCGATCCGGGCTTTCCGGCCCCCAGAGGATAGACTGAGCTTGTAGTAATGGATGCCCGGTCGTTGATTCAGTTAATTTTTGAACTCAACAAGCCCGCCCCTACGCGATCTTGAGATGTACCAACTGGTCACCAGTGCCAGTACTTAGATAGCCCGCGATCGGCTTCCACTGGACTTGCTTGCGCGCCCGTTCGTGCTCCGGTACGGCTCCGCCGCCGCCGTTGAGCATGCAGCGCCAATGCCCAAATGAATAAGGAAACTCCCTGTGAGTGAATTGCATACCCACGAAGTCCTGACGGACTCCACCGGAACAGAATCCATCGAACCCGAGGAAACGATCATCTCGGATGAGACGCCCCACGAGATCGAAGAGAAGTCGTTCGCTGACTTCAATGTCCGTGCCGACATCGTTGAGTCATTGGCCGACGCCGGAATCACGCACCCCTTCCCCATCCAGGCCATGACGCTGCCGGTTGCCTTGAGTGGCCACGACATCATTGGCCAGGCGAAAACGGGCACGGGCAAGACGCTGGGCTTCGGCATTCCTGCCCTTCAGCGGGTTGCCGGCCGGGATGACGCAGGCTACGCAAAGCTTGCCGTCCCGGGTGCACCGCAGGCCTTGGTCATCGTGCCCACGCGTGAGCTCGCCGTGCAGGTTGCCAATGATCTCCAGACCGCGTCACGCAAGCGCAACGCCCGCATCGCCACCATCTACGGCGGCCGCGCCTACGAGCCGCAGATCGATGCCCTGCAAAAGGGTGTTGAAATCGTGGTGGGAACGCCCGGCCGGCTGATCGATCTCTACAAGCAGAAGCACCTGAGCCTCAAGAACGTCAAGATGGTCATCCTTGACGAGGCCGACGAAATGCTGGATCTCGGCTTCCTCCCTGACGTCGAGACGCTGATCGCGGGCACCCCCGCAGTGCGGCAGACGCTGCTCTTCTCGGCAACGATGCCCGGCCCGGTCATCGCCATGGCGCGTCGCTACATGACGCAGCCCACCCACATCCGGGCAGCTGATCCGAATGATGAAGGCCTCACCAAGCGCGACATCCGCCAGCTCATTTACCGCGCGCACAGCATGGATAAGACCGAGGTTGTGGCCCGCATCCTGCAGTCACGCGGACGTGGCCGGACCATCATCTTCACCAAGACCAAGCGCACCGCGGCCAAGGTTGCCGAGGAACTCGTTGACCGCGGCTTCGCAGCCGCAGCGATTCACGGCGACCTCGGCCAGGGTGCCCGCGAGCAAGCGCTCCGTGCGTTCCGCAACAACAAGGTTGACGTCCTGGTGGCTACAGACGTCGCAGCCCGCGGCATCGACGTCGACGACGTCACCCACGTCATCAACTACCAGTGTGTGGAAGACGAAAAAATCTACCTGCACCGTGTTGGCCGTACCGGCCGCGCAGGCAACAAGGGCACTGCAGTCACCTTTGTTGACTGGGATGACATGCCACGCTGGGGCCTGATCAACAAGGCCCTGGGACTCAGCGTTCCCGAGCCCGTGGAAACCTACTCCTCCTCACCGCACCTGTACTCCGATCTCGACATCCCTGAGGGCACCAAGGGCCGCCTGCCGCGCAACAAGCGCGTGCTGGCAGGCGTCGACGCCGAGGTCCTTGAGGATCTGGGCGAGACCGGAAAGAAGAACGCACGCTCCGGCGGTTCCAGCCGCGACGGCGGCCGTGACAGCAAGCGCGACGGCGGCCGTGACGGTGGCCGTGGCCGCTCCGGCAGGTCCGGCGACGCCGGGTCCAGCGAATCCAAGGGCGAGGGTGGCCGCAACCGTACGCGCCGCCGTCGTCCGTCTGATGGCGAGGCAGCCCCCGCTGCCGGTGCCTCGGAAACCCGCACTGCCACCGCAGACAACGCTGAGAAGCCGGCCCGCACGCGCCGGACCCGCACGCGTCGCCGCAACGGCGAAGTGGTTTCCGGTGAGACCGCAGCTGCCCAGTCCGGCAGCACCGAGGCCTAAAAACCTCAATGACTGAATCTGTTTGGGCGCCGGACGGCGGCAACTTGGTGGTGCACGCGGACAACGCGGAGTTCCTCCCTACGCTGCCGGACGGCGCCTTCACACTCATCTACGTGGACCCGCCCTTCAACACGGGCCGGGTCCAACGCCGCCAGGAAACCCGCATGGTCCGCAATGCGGACGGCGACGGCGACCGCGTCGGCTTCAAGGGCCGCTCTTACGACACCATCAAGGGCGCCCTGCACAGCTACGATGACGCCTTCAGCGATTACTGGTCCTTCCTGGAGCCCAAGCTCGTGGAGGCCTGGCGCCTCCTGGCCGACGACGGCACCCTGTACCTGCACCTGGACTACCGGGAAGTCCACTACGCCAAGGTGATGCTGGACTCGATCTTCGGCCGGGAATGCTTCCTCAACGAGATCATCTGGGCCTACGACTACGGCGCCCGCGCCAAGAACCGTTGGCCCACCAAGCACGACAACATTCTGGTGTACGTCAAAAACCCCACCAAGTACCACTTCGACAACGCCGAAGTGGACCGGGAACCCTACATGGCTCCTGGCCTGGTGACGCCCGCCAAGCGTGAACTCGGCAAGCTGCCCACGGACGTCTGGTGGCACACCATCGTCTCGCCTACCGGCCGCGAGAAGACCGGTTACCCCACCCAAAAGCCCGAGGGCCTGGTACGCAGGATTGTCTCCGCATCAAGCCGTGAGGGTGACTGGTGCCTCGATTTCTTCGCTGGTTCAGGGACCCTCGGAGCCGTGGCAGCCAAGTTGGGCCGCAACTTTGTGTGCGTCGACCAGAACGAACAAGCCATCGAAGTCATGCGGAAACGGCTGGGCAACAAGGCGGACTTCCGCCACCTTGGGTCCCGGCCGGACACGGGCCTGGATCAGGCAGCACCTTTCACGAACGCCTGAACGGCGTCCGCGATCATCTGAACGGCGATCGCTGACAGCAGCAGGCCGGCGATCCGCGTCACCAGCTCCACTCCGTTCTCACCGAGGACGCGCTGCACCACTCCAGCGAAACGCATCGCCAAGTACAGCGAGCCCAGCACCACGGCGATGCCGAGGCCCACCGCCAGGTATTCCGCGAGCTGGCTGGACTGCTGCACGAACACCATCACTGCCACGATCGCGCCCGGCCCCGCCATGAGCGGGGTGCCCAGCGGCACGAACGCCACATTCTTGTACTTGGCCGCGCTCTCTTCGCCGCTGGTGGAGCCCGTCAGCAACTGCAAGGCGATGAGCACCAAGAGCAGCCCTCCGGCGCCCTGCAAGGCCGCCAAGGAGATGTGCATGTAGTTCAAGATGGACTGCCCGAAGATCGCGAACACCACGATCACACCGGTGGCCACCAGAAGGGCTTGGAACGCTGAGCGGTTCCGGTCCTTGGCCGACATTTGCGCCGTCAAGGACATGAAAATCGGCACAGTTCCCGGTGGATCCATGATGACGAACAGCGTGACAATCACCGAAGCCAGCAGCTGCAGATCCATCAGCGCACTCCTTTCACCGAATGCCCGTGCATCACCGAATGACCGTGCTGCCCGTTGCCAGCTCCTCGATCCTGGACAACACCTCGGGCGAAGTGGTGTTCTCACCCAAAAGATTGGGTTTGCCTGCCCCGTGGTAGTCGGAAGATCCTGTCATGAGCAACCCGTGTTCGGCCGCCAGGTCACGGAGGAAAGCGCGGCCCTCCTCCGGGTTGTCCCGGTGTTCAACCTCAAGTCCCAACAGGCCGGCATCAATCATGTCCCGGTAGGTACGCTCCCCCACGATCCGTCCCCTCGAAGAAGCCACCGGATGGGCGAAGACGGGAACGCCGCCGGCCGCGCGGACAAGCTCGACGGCGACCGCCGGGTTGGGTGCATAGTGCTGCACGAAGTACCGCGAGTGGGACGTGAGGATGGAGGTGAACGCCTCCGTTCGATCTGCCACCACGCCAGCGGCCACCAAAGCATCGGCAATGTGCGGGCGGCCCACCGTGGCGCCGGGGGCAACATGGTGGATCACGTCGTCCCAGGTCAACGGATAATCCTCGGACAGTAAAGTGACCATATGCTCGGCACGGGTCAGCCGTGCATCTTTGGATTTGGTGATTTCCTCCAGCAGGCCCGCATGGGAGGGGTCATGGAGGTAGCTCAGCAAGTGGACGCTGATTCCCTGCTCTGTCCGGCAGGAGATCTCCATTCCGGGGATGAACGCAATGCCATGCTCCCGGGCAGCGGCAGCGGCAGGCTCCCAGCCATCCGTGGAATCGTGATCAGTCAAAGCCACGGCGTCAAGACCGGCCGAGACGGCGGAAATGATCACGCCGGCCGGTGTCTCGGTTCCGTCGGAAACATTCGAGTGCGCATGCAGGTCTATCCTCACTTTCCCAGCCTATGGGATGCGGGCCCGCTTGGAGTGCTGCGGCGTTGGCCTCCTCACGTAACTGGTGGGACGATGTAACGGTGAACGATGCCGAAAACACCCAAAACTCGTCCTCCCAGCCGCTGCAGGAGCGTGTCAACAACCGCTCGCAGAGGCCCACATCAGATGCCTTCAAGGCATTCATGGCCAGCAATTGGGCGCCCGCCCCGCAGGTGACCCCTGCGCGTGACGCCGTTGCAGACCACGCCGCACGCCGGCGTCGTACTATTTCCGAACAGTTCAAAGGCGAACGTCTTGTCATCCCGGCCGGTCCGCTGAAGGTCCGGTCCAACGACTGCGACTACCGGTTCCGCCCCCATTCCGGGTTCGCCCACCTCACGGGGCTGGGTCTGGACCACGAGCCCGACGCCGTACTCATCCTTGAGCCCGTGGCTGAAGGAAAGGGCGACGACGGCGGTCACCACACTGCCAGCCTCTACTTCCGTCCTCTGGCCGGCAGGGACACCGAACAGTTCTACGCCGACTCGCGCGCCGGCGAGTTCTGGATTGGTGCACGGCCCACGCTGGCCGAATTCGAAGCCCGCCTCGGCCTCCCCACCGCGCACATCTCCGAGCTTGAAATGGCTATCACCAAGAATGTTGGCGCCCCGGAAATCGGCGGCATCTCCATTCGATTGGTCCGCAAGACGGACGAGAACATTGACGCGCTGGTAGACACTGCCCGCTACAACACGGCCAAGGACCCCGAGAACCTGGACCTCGGCGAACTCGACGCCTTGGATGAGAAGCTCAGCGAGGCTCTGTCCGAAGCGCGCCTTATCAAGGACGAGTGGGAAATCGAGCAGATGAAGATCGCCGTCGCTGCAACCGTGGAAGGCTTCGCTGACGTGGTCCGGGCCCTCCCCCGTGCGCTGACCCACCAGCGTGGTGAACGTGTGGTTGAAGGCGCTTTCTTTGCCCGCGCCCGTGAGGAAGGCAACGAACTCGGTTACGACACCATTGCCGCATCGGGTAACAACGCCACGGTCCTGCACTGGAACCGCAACTCCGGAACCGTCAACGCCGGAGAGCTCCTTCTGCTGGACGCCGGAGTGGAGGCCGACTCCCTCTACACGGCGGATATCACCCGTACGCTTCCCGCCACGGGTACCTTCACCGAAGTGCAGCGGAAGGTGTATGAGGCCGTGCTCGACGCCGCCGATGCCGGTTTCGCAGCCGCGCAGCCGGGCGTGAAGTTCCGGGACATCCACACTGCAGCAACCACCGTGCTGGCCGAACGCCTCGCCGAATGGGGCCTGCTGCCTGTGTCCGTCGAGGAAGCCATCAGCCCGGAGGGCCAGCAGCACCGCCGTTGGATGCCGCACGGCACCAGCCACCACTTGGGCCTCGACGTCCACGACTGTGCCCAAGCGAAGCGTGAACTCTACCTCGATGGAGTTCTGACCGAGGGCATGGTCTTCACGATCGAACCCGGCCTGTACTTCAAGAACGAAGACCTTGCCATTCCGGAGGAGTACCGCGGGATCGGCGTCCGCATCGAGGACGACATCCTTATGACCGCAGACGGCCCCGTCAACCTCAGCGCCGCGTTGCCGCGCAAGGCTGATGACGTCGAATCATGGATGGCCGGCATCTACCAGGAAGCCCAGGGCTAAGCCCTCGCCGTTGGAGTAACGCAGAAGTTTTAGACAGCAGAAAGGGAAGGCCACCCGTGTGGCCTTCCCTTTCTGCTGTGTGGAAGCGTCTACTGCTTGGAGGACTCCTCGGAGCTGGACCGCTGTCCATCTTCCTGCGGTGCGTTCTGTGCCGGGTTCTGTCCGTCAGTCACCCGGACACCGTACTGCGGACGACCGTCGGGGAGGTCGGGGTACCGGACAGCTGCCGGCGTGGGGGCTTGTGCGGGCTGGTTCGCAGGTGCTGAGCCCTGTCCCTCCGGAGTGCCTGGACCAGTGGACTCGGGACCGCGCTGGCCATAGGGATCGTTCCACGTGGAAGGCCGCTCGGGTCCTTGGCCAGGCTGCTGGAACGGCGCATTCGGCTGGTTGTAGTTGCTGGCCTGCGGTGTGGCTGCCTGCGAAGGATTCATGGGCAGTTGGTGCAGCAGGCGGCGGGCCTCCTGGGCTGCCTCCACTGCAACGATCACATCGTAATTGGTGGCCACCACCTGGCTGGTGGACGTGAAGTCACGCTTTCCGCGTTGAGTGGCATAGGTGACGATGCCGAACAGCATGAAGAACGCCGCACCCATCAGCACCGAGGTGATGATGGAGAACGGACCCCCGGCGGGAGTGAAGAAAGAGAGCATGACGCCGACGAAGAGGCCGAACCACATACCACTCAGGGCACCGGACAATGCCACCCTGGGGTAGCTCAGGCGGCCGGTCACCCGCTCCACCATTTTGAGGTCGTTGCCCACGATCGATACCAGCTGAACAGGGAACTGCTGATCTGCGAGGTAGTCCACCGCCTTCTGGGCATCCAAATACGAGGTGTACGAACCTACGGTGTCCCCTTGGGGAACACTGCGGGACTCCTCAACGGCTTTGGGACCACCAAAAATGTTTGACATAGCCCCATTGTGTCTCATGGACATGTGTAGAGGCTGGAATTCAGCTAAAAGAGAGCAGACTCGGTAGCCTGTAAATATGAGCACACATCCTTCACGCGTCTTCGTCGCGCGCTTGCTCGGCTTGGACGTCTTCGACCCCCTGGGCGATCGTCTTGGCCGATTGCGCGACGTCGTGGTGCTCTCCCGCGGCACCCGCGGCGCTCCCCATGTGGTGGGCATCGTGGTTGAAGTTCCGGGCAAGAAGCGGGTCTTTGTTCCCATGACGCGTATTACATCCATCGACCAGACCCAGATCATTTGTACCGGCCTGGTGAACTTGCGGCGCTTTGAGCAGCGCGGTGCCGAAACTCTGGTGGTCGCTGAAATGTTCGACCGCCGTGTGACGCTGGCCGATGGCAGTGGAGACGCCACGATCGAGGACATCGCCATGGACCAGCACAGGTCCAAGGACTGGTTTGTCAGCAAGCTGTTCGTCCGCCGGGGCCATTCCCTGTCGCCCTTTGGCAGGCTCCGCCGCAACGAGACGCTGATCATCGACTGGGCCGATGCCCAGACCGGCGCCCACAACGAGCCCCAGGCCGCCACCCAGTTCGTTGCCACTCACGAAGACCTTAAACCTGCCGACTTTGCTGAAGCCCTGCAGGAAATGAGCGACAAACGGCGTTTCGAAGTGGCCAGTGAGCTTCAGGATGAGCGACTCGCCGATGTCCTGCAGGAACTCCCGGAAGATGACCAGGTGGAGATCCTCTCCGCACTTGATGTGGAACGTGCCGCCGACGTCCTCGAAGAGATGGATCCTGACGACGCCGCCGACCTCCTGGCCGAGCTTCCGTCCGCCCAGGCGGAAGAGCTGCTTCAACTCATGGAACCCCAGGAAGCCGAGGACGTCCGCCGCCTCCTCGAGTACGACGAAGACACCGCCGGTGGCCTCATGACTCCTGTCCCGGTCATCCTGCCGCCGGAAGCCACGGTGGCCGAAGCCCTTGCCCACGTCCGGCGTGAAGAACTCTCGCCCGCGCTGGCGTCATCCATCTTCATCGCCCGTCCACCCCTGGAGACTCCCACCGGACGTTTCCTGGGCGTGGTGCATATACAGCAGCTCCTGCGTTTCCCTCCGCCGGAACCGCTGGGCAACCTTGTCGATAAGAACCTTGAGCCGCTCTCGGACCAAGCCCATATTTCCGAAGTGGCCCGGACCTTGGCGACGTACAACCTGAATTCACTTCCAGTCGTGGACGACGACGGCCGCCTTGTGGGGGCGGTGACTGTTGATGACGTGCTGGATCACCTGTTGCCGGATGACTGGCGCGCCCACGAGGACGACGCCCCTATAAGGAAACTTGGAGGCCGCATTGGCTGATAACAACGCCACCCGATCCGCCAAGTCCACGGGACGCACCGGCAGCAGCCTCGACACGCCCCTGAGCGGGCGCCAACGCATCCTGCCCAAGTTCTCACCGAACCCGGACGCTTTCGGGAACGCTACGGAGGGCTTCGCCCGGTTCATGGGCACGCCCACGTTCCTGGTTTACATGACGGTGTTCTGTGTGTTCTGGCTTGCCTGGAACTCATTCGCTCCCACGGACTGGCAGTTCGACCGCATGGAGCTGGGCTTCACCCTGCTGACACTGATGTTGTCGCTGCAGGCCTCCTATGCGGCTCCCCTCCTGCTGCTGGCCCAAAACAGGCAGGATGACCGCGACCGTGTCTCGCTTCAGCAGGACCGTCAGCGTGCCGAACGGAATCTCTCCGACACCGAGTACCTCACGCGTGAACTGGCCTCGCTCCGCATTGCCCTGCGTGAAGTAGCCACTCGTGACTATGTACGGACCGAACTCCGAAGCCTGCTCGAAGACATCATTGATGCCCAAGAGGAACTCCGTGAGAACGAAGCCGCCCCTGATGGTACGGAATCACCGGGCGAGAAGGTCAAGGAGAAACTGAAGGAAAAGCGCGACAAATCGCGTGGACCCCGCACCCAGCAGATTCCGAAGGTCCGCCCGCCGCGAGCCGCAGGTCCGCAGCATTCAACGGCCAAAACCTCACCCGAAACCCCCGAAAGCTGAGCCTGACCTTATGAGCACCGCATCGGCCGAGGCGCTGCATGCTGCCTTGGCAACCGTCATTGACCCTGAGCTCCGCCGCCCCATTACGGAACTCGGGATGGTGGAGTCGGTCTCTGCCAGTGATGACGGCACCGTGCAGGTGGCTGTTCTGCTGACCATCGCCGGGTGTCCCCTGCGCGAAACAATTACCAAGGACGCCACCGACGCCCTCCTCGGCGTGGAAGGCGTCACCGGCGTGGACGTGGAACTAAAAGTCATGACCCAGGCCCAGCGGGAAGCTCTGAAGGAGCAGCTCCGCGGACCCGGCGGACAACGTGGCATACCTTTCACCAAACCTGGTTCGCTGACCAAGGTATATGCAGTGGCCAGCGGAAAGGGCGGTGTGGGCAAGTCCTCGGTCACCGTCAATCTGGCCTGCGCACTGGCCGCTCAAGGCCTCCGTGTGGGCATTGTGGACGCCGACGTGCACGGCTTTTCCGTGCCGGCGCTGATGGGGATCAGCCAGAAGCCCACCCAAGTGGACGATATGATCCTTCCACCCGTCGCCTACGGCGTGAAGGTCATCTCCATCGGCATGTTCGTTGACGGCAACCAGCCGGTGGCATGGCGAGGTCCCATGCTGCACCGTGCACTTGAACAGTTTCTTACCGACGTTTACTTCGGCGATCTCGATGCCCTCTTCCTGGACCTTCCTCCAGGCACCGGGGATATCGCCATCTCCGTGGCACAGCTTTTGCCCACTGCAGAAATCCTGGTGGTCACCACACCCCAGGCAGCTGCCGCTGATGTGGCCGAACGGGCCGGCACCATCGCCACCCAGACCGGACAGAAGGTGGCCGGCATCATTGAGAACATGTCCTACCTGGAAATGCCCGACGGCGAACGCATGGAATTGTTTGGAAGCGGCGGCGGCGCCATCCTGGCTGAGCGGTTGAGCTCTGCCGTGGGCACCAGCGTTCCGCTCCTCGGCCAGATTCCGTTGGACATCCGGTTGCGGGAGGGTGGCGACGCGGGGAAGCCTGTGGTCCTGGCAGCACCTGAGACGGCCGCCGCGAAAGCGCTGGAGGGTATTGCTGCTTCCTTGGCCACGCGGCCCCGCGGGCTGTCCGGCATGCCCCTGGGAATCCAGCCCCGCTGAGCCACGAGGCCTGTACCGACGCCTTGGCCGGGTTTGCTTCGAGTTCGGCTCAGGTCGCTTCGGAATCGAAGGGGGCGGCTTCGCCCTTGGGAAGCCGCTCAATGACCCGCACCGGGGTCTTGGGTTTGACGTCTACGGCAGCTGCAGCAGCGGGGGCTCCAGCGCTGACAGGTTTCTCGTCGTCAAGAAGCGCGTCCTTGATGATGCGCCGGGGATCGTACTGACGAGGATCGTACTTCTTCCAGTCGACCTCATCGATGTCGATGCCGACTTCTTCTTTAATCTGCTCGCGGGCGCCAGAGGCCATCCGACGCACTTCTTTGACCAGATTGGCGAGCTTTTGAGTGTATTCGGGCAAGCGGCTGGGACCGATGACGAGTACGCCGATGATCAGAAGGAGTATGAACTCCGGGCCATTGATTCCAAGCACGTTACGAAGATTACCTTGTCTCTGGTGCCGCTCCTAAACCGGCAGGACGGAGGATGGTCTGCAGGCCGCGCAGCACCCTCTTGTACCACGCCTCCTGGTCCCCATGGGCCGGAGCCCTGGACATGGACTCCCCCGCACGGACGATTTCCGGGACAGCATCGTCCGCGCTGTCCGCCGGGAGGTCGGATGCATAACTAATAACTGCTGCCGGCATGGTGTAGACAGCCTTCCAGGGGCTTCCCTGCGTGACAGAGAGCCGCGCGGAAGAAGATCGGCCCTGTGTGGAACCGTCGGCGGGCAGGTGTTCCTCCACGATGGTGGCATAGTGGCCGTTGCTTTCGAGCCTGATCTCCACGGCCGGATTGCCGTTGTGTCGGGTGGCTTGGGCCGATACTACGTGGAAACCCATTCCAGACAACTCGGGGCATGCCCACCCTTCTGCCCGCAGCGACTCCAACTGGTCAGGGGTCAAACTGACCGCACTCCCGGCTCGGAACGCAGGTCCCACCAGGGCCTCGGCGGGGTTGCCCGCCCAGGCTCCGGCAAGTGCGCTGGCGTGGCTTGTTCCCGCGAGGACTTGTGGCTCGGCATCGCCGGCGATCACGTAGGCGGACACAGCCAGTGCCCCTGCACTGACCATCAGGGTGCCCGCAGCAATGCCCGCGACTCGGAGACCACGGAACCGTCGGTAGGGATATTGCAGTGCTGAGTAGTGAGGCGTTGAGCCAGGTTGCCCCGGCTCTTTGGCCAGACGTTCTGTGTGCTGGATCAAGCGCGCGGCAAGATCCTGGCTGGCTTCAGGCACGGCCGAGCCCCGGAGTCGCTCAAGGTACTGCCGTTCGCGGCGTAGCGCGATCCGGCATTCGGCGCAGTGCTGTAGATGTTCCGGGTTGCGTGTATGGCGCAGGGCAGCCAATCGGCGCCGGGAGAAGGCTCCCGGCCGAAGGGGATGTCGAGGCATCGACACCCTAAAGGATGCTGGCGATGCGGGGCATCTTCAAACGCGGCTTACGCGCCTCCGCAGGGCGGGGATCGCGGTGGGCAAGTTTTTCGCGGAGCATGGTCCGCCCGCGGTGGATACGGGACCTGACGGTCCCCAGTTTCACCCCGAGCGCCTCGGCGACTTCGTCGTAGGAAAGACCTTCAAGATCACACAGCACGACGGCGGCACGGAAGTCCGGCGGGAGTTCTTCCAACGCCCGCTGGACGTCGAGGTCAAGGTTGTTGTGCTCGAAGCTCTGCTCAGGTCCGGGCTCGCGGCCAGGCAAGCGGGATTCGGCATCTTCTGCGAGCGCGTCGAAGCGGATCCTGCTCCTGCGCCGTGCCCCGTCCAGGAACAGGTTGGTGGTGATACGGTGCAACCAGCCATCCAGGGTTCCCGGTTTGAAGTTTTCAAGGGACCGGAAAACTCTGACGAAAACCTCCTGGGTGAGGTCTTCGGCGTCGTACTTGTTGCCGGTCAGGCGATAGGCGAGGCGATATACCTTGGCGGAGTGGTTTGATACCACTTCCTCCCAGCTGGGCATGACCCAATCAGTAACGGCCTCAAGGCTTTCCGATGTTTGGACTGGCGCAGCATGCGATGCCGGCATCGTCCACTCCCCTCAAACTGTGGTTCACCGAATATTCGGTGCCGCCCACCTCATGGATGACCGGAGCATTATCATCCCAAGCTTGTCTGGGAATTTCCTGACTGGCCAGCGTTTTCTCCGCAAGGCTGAAAACGGTGGTGGACACACCCCCGGAGAGCTGTCCGCAGCGGGTTTGCGGGTGCGGACACAGTAGTCTTGGTACAAACACCCCTCCCCGCGGAAAGCGAACCCCTTCATGAGTGCCGACAAGTCAAGCAGCTGGTCCTATGCAGAAGATCTGCCGGCTGAGGATGACGTGTTGTTGCGCGCCCGTGAGCGCTCCTTTGAACTGGGTGTCACCCCCATCAGCCCCGGCGTAGGCGCCGTCCTGACGGTACTCGCCGCCGCTTCCAAAGCGCAGACAGTGGTGGAAGTGGGCTCCGGCGCAGGCGTGTCCGGGGTTTGCCTGCTGCGTGGCCTCAGCCCCCATGCTGTGCTGACCACCATTGACGTGGACGTCGAACATTTGAAGGCAGCCAGGGAAGCATTCCTGGAGTCCGGCAGCCCGGCAAACCGTACCCGCACTATTTCGGGCCGTGCGGCGGATGTTCTGCCACGGCTGACCGACTCCGCCTACGATCTGGTGTTCATCGACGCCGACAAACCGAACTTCCCCAAGTACGTGGAGCAGGCAATCCGTCTCCTGAAATCGGGCGGCACCCTGGTGATCAACGATGCCTTGGACAAGGACCGCGTCGCCAACCCGGCGGCCCGCGAGGCAACCACAGTGGTTTTGCGTCAGATTGTGAAGGCCATCCGCGACGACGAACGGTTGGCGTCGGCGATGCTGCCGACGGGCGACGGTCTTTTGGTGGCCGTCAAGAAGTAAGGTGCCTGCTGGCAGCAAGCACGCAGCTTAAACAAAAGCAGGGCCCCGGCTTGCCGGGCCCTGCTTTGTAAATCTATCCAAACGCCTATTCAGTAACGCCTACGAGGCATTCCTTGAGGTTGGCCGCTTCCGCAGCGTTGAGTTCGACAACGAGTCGTCCTCCGCCTTCGAGCGGCACACGCATGATCAAGCTGCGTCCCTCTTTGGTAACTTCCATAGGGCCATCGCCGGTACGTGGTTTCATAGCCGCCATTAGGAAAATCCCCTCCATTTGTCCCAAGTCACGCCAACCCGGCCGGGCTGGTTCCGCGTCGCAATTGCAGCCGGCGGCACCGCTTGGGAGGCCGCCTTGGCCGGGCACTTTTCGGTGCTTTGTCCTTGCTCTTGGTCCATTATCCCGTAATTACCTGTCCGTAGCGAATCAAACGCGCATTTGTCCGGACTTTGTACATACTCGGCTTGCGCGGCAAACGTCCACGTCAGGGCGGATAGTCCCCGCCGCCAGGGAGCGGAGCCCACGCCCACAGCCACACCACCCAGACGATCTGGAGGAGGACGAACATCACCACCACGGTCCCCCGGTACGCTTTGGATTTGGAGAGCAGCGCCACCGCCAAGGCCAGCGGGAAAAGTGGCAGCAGCATTCTGAAGGTGCTGGTCTGGGGATGAAGGAAGACCAGCAGGTAGCCCATGTAGCAAGCGCACCAAAGCCTCACCTCAGTTCCGAGTTCCCGGACCGGCCTGGACATCATGACCAGCACAAAAAGTGCCGTGAAGATGAACGGAGCAAGCACGCCCAACACAGGACCGAACAACATCCTGCCCGTGTCGAACCACGGCTTGAAAGGCACAAGATCGTGTCCGCGCCACGCTGTTTCGGTGCGCGTGTAGGCCGTCATTTCACCCGTGGTTGCCCAGGCAATGGCTGGCCACGCCAGAGCTCCAAGGCCAGCCGCGAGCACCAACGCCCCCAGCGAGAGTAAGCTGCGCCCCGACGTCGCGTCGTCACCACTCCCTGAAGCGGGGGGTAACGGTGTCCCTGACGGCCTGAACCGCTGCCACAGACGCCAGAGCAACAGCAATCCCACCATGGCCGCAAAGGGGACTCCCGTGGGCCTGGAAAGACACATGAGAAGCACTACCGGAATGGCGGACAGATACCGGCGCCGCACCACCAGCAACAACGCACCGGACAACAGCAAGAGATTCAAGGACTCGGCGTACGGGACCTGAAGGATCGGGGACACCGGAAAAGTGGAGACGAAGACGACGCCCCATAGCGCCGCGCGTTTGCCTGCGAACTCACGGAACAGTTTGTATATCACCAGGGCCGCACCCACACCTGCCAGCATCGCGATGAGGGTGAGGGCAGGCAGGGTTCCCATCCCGGTGGCTGCAGAGAGACCCCGGGCCAGGAAGGGGAAGAGCGCATAGAACGCCCAGGCATTTTGCTGGACAACGCCATTCGCGTCCACGGGCAGGACCGAGGGATAGCCGTTGTCGGCAGCCTCCTGATACCAGCGTCCATCCCAGATAGTGATGAAGTTCCAATAATCCGGAGCCGGCGGGAACCACGGGTTGGTTCCTTGGTGAATGGCTGCCGCCATGAAGATACAGGCGCTGACCAGCCGGGCTGCGACAAAAATCAAGGTTACCTGCAGCCACCAAGGCCAGCCGCCCACTCGTGCGGCAGCGCTTGATAACCCCACGGACAGCCGGTCCGCGGGCCCCCGCGGCCCCTGCGTCTGTGACGCGTGGCCCTGCGGGGCCGGGGTCTGCGAGCTCACTGCCGGGCCCGGCCGGTTTCGCCGTCCTCAAGACGCGGCTCAACCAGGGCCCCGAGACGTTCGATCTCGCGATCCTTGGCTTTCAGCTGATCCCTCAGCTCGTCCAGGACCTGGTCAACCTGATCCATCCGGTAGCCGCGAAGGCCCAGGGCAAAACGCAGGGAATCCACGTCGGAAGGTTTGGCATCCTCCGGCAGCAGGACAGCCGGCAGGTTGGGCACGGGCTGCTCAAGCCCCGCTCCGATGGAGCGCCCCTTGACCATTCCGGCACCAAGATATAGCGCCGCACCAACGAGGACGATCGCGAGAAACACCAGGAAAAAACTCACAGTGTCCATCGTGCCAGAAACAGCCGGCTATTCCGGGCGCTGGTTTCCATTAGTGGTAGGTGGAAGAGGTGCACCGTGCAGGACACGGTGCACGGCATCGGCGGGGTCATCCACCAGCTGGATCAGGTCAAGGTCCTTCTCCGAGACCATGCCTTCGGCAACCAGGGTCTCCCGGATCCACTCGATCATGGGTCCCCAAAAGCGGACACCGAGCAGGACGATGGGGAATGAGGTCACCTTGCGGGTTTGGACCAGGACCATGGCCTCGAACAACTCATCGAGGGTGCCAAGTCCGCCGGGAAGAACCACGAAACCCTGGGCGTATTTGACGAACATGGTCTTGCGGGCGAAGAAGTACCGGAAGTTGATGCCCAAATCCACCCATTGGTTGAGTCCCTGCTCAAAGGGCAGTTCAATACCCAGTCCCACGGAGACTCCGTTGCCTTCCACTGCGCCCTTGTTGGCGGCTTCCATGGATCCGGGACCACCACCGGTGATCACGGCAACTCCGGCTTCAGCGAGCTTGCGGCCCACATCCACGGCCATCTCGTAGTACTCGGTTCCGGGTTTGGTCCGGGCTGAACCGAAGACGCTGACGGCGGGCCCCAAATCAGCAAGGGCACCGAAGCCCTCCACGAATTCACTCTGGATCCTCAGGACACGCCACGGATCGGTGTGGATGAACTGCCCGGCTCCGCTGGTGTCCAGCAAATGCTGGTCCGACATTCCCGTGTCCGCCTGTTTGCGCCGCAGCTCGAGGGACCCTTTGTGCTTGGCGGGTGCGATGTCCGAAGGAAGCGGAGCGCGGGTGCCCGAGACGCGACCGTTGGCATCCGGGTGGGGAACGGGGTGCTGGCTGATGCTCATTGCCCAAGGCTAGCGCGGATGAAGGCGTGCTCCGTGGCAGCGACCCGCTTCTTGCATTGCAGTCTGGTATATCGCTGTGGGGCAGGTTTCTGTTCAGTCACGATCTTCAGGAAGTTGCCGTGACCGTGGTCATATTTGCTCCTTTGTTCGCTAGATTCGTCGTATGACTACTCAAGCGTCCGGCGATGCCCTCGTCTCCCTGAATGGCGTCAATAAGCACTACGGTCAATTGCATGTCCTCAAAGACATCAACCTTCAGGTTAAGAAGGGTGAAGTCGTGGTGGTCATCGGACCTTCCGGGTCCGGTAAATCCACTCTCTGCCGTGCGATCAACCGCTTGGAAACCATCGACGACGGCGACATCGCCATCGACGGGAAGAAGCTTCCCGAAGAAGGCAAGGATCTCGCGCACCTGCGTGCCGACGTCGGCATGGTCTTCCAATCCTTCAACCTGTTCGCCCACAAGACGATTCTTGAGAACGTCACGCTGGGCCCCATCAAGGTGAAGAAAGTGGCCAAAGGCACGGCCGACAAGGAAGCCATGGCCCTCCTGGAACGCGTAGGCGTTGGACACCAGGCTCCGAAGCTTCCTGCCCAGCTCTCCGGCGGCCAGCAGCAGCGTGTGGCCATTGCCCGCGCTCTTGCCATGAAGCCTAAGGTCATGCTGTTCGACGAGCCCACGTCCGCGTTGGACCCCGAGATGATCAACGAAGTGCTGGACGTCATGATCCAGCTGGCCAAAGAAGGCATGACCATGATCGTGGTCACCCACGAAATGGGCTTCGCCCGCAAGGCTGCCGACCGCGTGGTGTTCATGGCCGATGGTCAGATCGTGGAAGACGCCACCCCCGAGGAATTCTTCACCAACCCGAAGAGCACCCGTGCCAAGGACTTCTTGTCCAAGCTCTTGACCCACTAGCTCCTTACCGCCAGCACCCCCGGCCGTAAGGCGGCCACCCATATGAAAGGAACACCATGAAGTCTCTTATTACCCGGAGGAAGTCACTCCTGGTGGCCGCATCGGCTGCGCTTGCTCTCTCGCTGAGCGCTTGCGGCGGCGGCGGCACCACAACTACTCCCCCGGTTGCTTCGGCAAGCTTCGAAGCCGGCACCACCATGGAGAAGCTCAACAAGGCCGGGACCATCAAGATCGGAACCAAGTTCGATCAGCCGTTGTTCGGCCAAAAGGGCCTTGATGGCAAGCCTGTCGGTTTCGACGTTGAAATGGGCAAGGCAATCGCCGCGAAACTGGGCATCGCCGCTGACAAGATCGAGTGGGTAGAGACTGTCTCCCAGAACCGTGAGTCGTTCATCGAGCAGGGCCGCGTTGACCTCGTCATCGCCACCTACACCATCAACGATGCCCGTAAGGAAAAGGTCGCCTTCGCCGGGCCGTACTACGAAGCTGGCCAAGCCCTCTTGGTGAACAAGGACGATACCTCCATCACCAAGCCGGAAGACGTCGCCGGCAAGAAGGTCTGCTCCGTCACGGGTTCAACCCCGGCCAAGACCATCGCCGAGAAGTACAACGCCGAGGTAGTCCCCGCGGCCACGTACACCGCTTGCCTGGAACCGCTGCGTAACAAGCAGGTTGTCGCCGTTACCACCGACAACGTGATCCTTGCCGGCTACGTGGACAAGGAACCGGATGCCTTCAAGCTCGCCTCGGATGAGACCTTCACGAAGGAGCCCTATGGCATCGGCCTGAAGAAGGACGACACCGTGTTCCGCAACTGGATCAACGACCAGCTTGAGGGATTCGCCAAGGACGACACCTACAAGAAGGCTTGGGAAGCCACTGCAGGCAAGGTCATCAAGACCGCTCCTGAACTTCCTACGATCAACCGCTACTAGTCGGGACCCGTCAACTGCCGCTGCCCCTCCGGGCGGCGGCAGTTGACGAATCCAGGACCCTGTTCCCTGATTAGCTGCAGCCAAAGGAAGCCATGGACGCCGTCATAGCAAGCCTCCCCGAATATTGGGACGGATTTCTCCGAACCCTTTATCTTTCCGTCATTTCAGGAATCATTGCCCTCATTGTCGGCACACTCCTGGCGGCCATGAGGGTTTCCCCCGTGGCAGCACTTCGCGGTTTCAGCATGTTCTATGTTGAAGTGGCACGTAACACCCCGTTGACCATCATTTTCTTTTTCGCGGCTATTGTTCTGCCCCGTTTGGGCGTCAAGTTTGAACAATTCGAAGTTGCCGCCATCATCGCGTTGAGCAGCTACACGGCCGCCTTCATTGCCGAGGCCGTCCGTTCCGGCGTCAACAGCGTCCCTGTGGGGCAGGCAGAAGCTGCCCGCAGCGTCGGTATGACCTTCACGCAGGTTCTGGGCTTCATCGTCCTCCCCCAGGCGGTGCGAACGGTGGTGCCGCCGTTGATCAACATTTTGATCGCACTGGTTAAGAACTCTTCGGTGGCCGGCGCCTTCTTCGTCCTGGAGCTTTTCGGCTACGGCCGTCAACTCTCCAACGACTACGGCAACCAGGTCCTTTGGATCCTCCTTGGGGTGGCGTTCTTCTACCTCTTGATCACAGTTCCCTTGGGACTTCTGGCGCACTTTGTTGAACGAAAGGTGGCGATTGCCCGATGACATCGGTCCTTTACGACGTCCCCGGGCCCAAGGCCCGCCTCTATTCGCTCATCGGCTCAGCTGCCGGCGTTCTGATAATTCTCGGCATTCTGGCCATCGCTGTTATCACCCTCGCGCAGCAGGGCATTTTCGATGCAGACCGTTGGGAGATTTTCTACGGTCCCATGGCTCCGGACGTCTGGAACCTGATTGGCCAAGGCATTGTCTCCACCTTGACCGCGGCTGCCGTGGCGGCCGTGATTGCCTTCCCGTTGGGCATCGCGCTCTGCCTGCTGCGTATCTCCCTGATTCCGTGGATCCGGATTCCCACCCAGGTGGTGCTGGAGTTCCTCCGCGGCATGCCCGTGGTCCTCATGATGTTGTTCGTCCTGTTGGTTTTCGCCACGGGCCAGTTCCAAGCCGTGGTTGTTGGCCTGGTTCTTTACAACGCGGCCATCTTCGCTGAAATCCTTCGTGCCGGCATCCAGTCCCTTCCCAAGGGACAACGCGAAGCTGGTTTGGCGATCGGCCTCCGAAGCTTCCAGTCACGGATGTCCATCGAGTTCCCTCAGGCTGTGCGCCGGATGCTTCCGTCTTTGGTTGCCCAGTTGGTGGTTCTGCTCAAGGACACCTCGCTCGGCTACATCGTGGGCTACGAGGAACTGCTGCGGAAAATCCAGATCATGGCCGACTTCCTCGGCCCTGATTTCCTGTTCCCGGCGTTCTTCGTGGGCGCTGCGATCTACATCCTGATCAACCTGACGGTGTCAAGGATTGCCATCATGATTGAACGCCGCGGTTCCAAGAAGGCCGCTGGCGGAATGGCTCCCCCCAGCGTCCGGACAGGGCTCGTGGCTGGCGGTAACGATCCCATTGCGAAGGACTCAGTCGAGGGTCCGAACAAGGCATAACCAGTACCAAGGACGAAGGTCCGCAGCTACCAAGCTGCGGACCTTCTTCGTTGCTGGGGGCATTTCGGGACTACGGCGCCAGCCACGTCCTCAGTGCACGGAGGCACTCACGGATGGCATCGGCGTCGACGTGCTCGTTGTCCTTGTGCGCCAGCAGAGGATCGCCGGGGCCGAAGTTCACCGCAGGGATGCCCAGTTCGCTGAAACGCGCGACGTCGGTCCATCCGTATTTGGGTTTGGGCTCGGCACCCACTGCGGCGACGAAGGAGGCGGCGGCGGGGTGATTTAGTCCGGGCCTCGCGCCGGCAGCAGCGTCCGTACGGACGACGTCGAATCCTTCCAAAAGGTCCCTGACGATGGCCTCTGCCTGGTCCGGATTCTTGTCCGGAGCGAAACGGTAGTTGATCTCCACCACGCAGCGGTCCGGGATGACGTTCCCTGCCGTGCCCCCGTTGATTTTCACGGCGTTGAGGCTTTCGCGGTAATCCAGGCCGTCCACGTTGATGGTCTGCGGCTCGTAAGCGGCGAGCCGCGCCAGGATGGGTGCTGCGGCGTGGATCGCGTTGACGCCCATCCAAGCACGCGCAGAGTGGGCTGTTTCGCCGATGGTGGTGGCTTCGAAACGGCTGGTTCCGTTGCAACCGCCTTCCACCGTGCCATGCGTGGGCTCCAAGAGGATCGCGAAATCTCCCTTCAGCAGATCTCCGTGGTTCCGAACCAACCTGCCCAGGCCACTCTTGACCGCTTCCACCTCTTCATGGTCGTAAAAAACGAAGGTGACGTCTTTGTCCGGCTGCCCACCGTCGTCGAAGAGTGTCGCCGCCAGCGCAAGCTGCACCGCCACGCCGCCCTTCATATCCGTGGTGCCGCGGCCGTACAGCACGCCTTCACCGGGAACACCGGATTCCCAGGTGGCTGGAACGGTGCCCAGTGAACCCTCAACCGTAGGCAGGGGCACGGTATCAAGGTGGCCGGCCAGGATGACGCGCTCAGGGCGGCCAAGTTCGGTGCGCGCAATGATGGCGTCGCCGTCCCGGATGACGGTGTAGGCGGGCATGGTGCGCAGGGCGGACTCGACGGCGTCGGCGAGTTCGGTCTCGTTGCCGGAGACACTGTTGAAGTCAATGATCGCGGCGGTCAGGAGTGCTACGTCCTGGCGAAGGTCAAGGATGGCGGGTGCAGGGTTCAGGGTCACCCGTCCAGCCTAATCCCCGGAAACAACCACAATTGCGACTTCTACGGCATGAGACGGGTTTTAACCGACCTCTGCCTGCTGGATAGACTTGCCCCATGACTGAAACTGCTTCCTCTGCTGTGCCCGCAACCGCGCCCGCCAACCCCCGATCGGCTTATGGCTTCGGACTCGCCACCATCGCCACCTCGGCTTCCGGGGAAGCAACCGTGCTGGACGTCTGGTACCCGGCACCCGCACTTGGTGTTGCGGCCGAAACCCTCCGTGACGTTGAGAATGCCGACCCCGCACTCACTGCACTGGCCAACGACGGCAAGGATGCCGATCGTGGGACGGAGCAGAAAGTGGTCTTCGCGCAGATCGACCTCGACGCCGCCCCCGCAGACACTGCCGACGCATACCTGCGTTTGCACCTCCTCTCCCACCGTCTGGTCAAGCCAAACAGCATCAACCTGGATGGCGTCTTCGGCAAGCTGCCCAACGTTGTGTGGACCAACTTCGGTCCCGCCGCCGTTGACGGCTTCGAACTGACCCGCGCACGCCTGCGCAAGCGCGGCAACGTGGTGGTCTACGGCGTGGACAAGTTCCCGCGCATGGTTGACTACGTGGTGCCCGCCGGTGTGCGCATTGCCGACGCCGACCGCGTCCGCTTGGGCGCCCACCTCGCCGAAGGCACCACTGTGATGCACGAAGGCTTCGTGAACTTCAACGCCGGCACCCTGGGCACCTCCATGGTGGAGGGCCGCATCTCTGCTGGCGTTGTTGCCGGTGACGGCACTGACGTTGGCGGCGGAGCGTCCATCATGGGCACGCTCTCCGGTGGCGGCAAGGAAAAGATCTCCCTGGGCGAGCGCGTCCTGCTCGGCGCCAACTCCGGCGTGGGCATCAGCATCGGCGACGACTCCGTGGTGGAGGCCGGCCTGTACGTCACCGCCGGTACCCGTGTACGGGTTCCGGGCCCCAAGGACGAGAACGGCGAGGACACCAGCCAAATCATCAAGGCAGTGGAACTCTCCGGCGTTCCCAACCTCCTGTTCCGCCGCAACTCCACCACAGGCGGCGTGGAAGTCCTTCCGCGCAAGGGCCAGACCGTGGAGCTCAACGAGGCTCTCCACGCCAACTAGCAGGAGACACTCAGTGCGCCGGTTCCGCCGCGCCATGGTTGCGGTGCTGGCTTTGGCCCTCGTAGCAGGCGCCATCTACGCAATAGTTGCAGTGCTGCAGCGCTCCGAGACACTGGTCACGGAGCGCTGCTTCGCCGTAATCGGCCCGGAAAGCCATGAGCTCGCAACAGACCAGGCAGCGAACGCTTCGCTCATCTCTGCAATCTCCGTGCAGCGAGGACTTCCACCACGAGCGGCAACTATTGCCCTGGCTACGGCCATGCAGGAGTCCAGGCTGCGCAACATCAATTACGGCGACGACGCCGGCCCCGATTCCCGTGGACTGTTCCAACAGAGGCCCTCGCAAGGCTGGGGAACCGAGGAACAGGTCATGGACCCCGTCTACGCCGCGAATGCGTTCTTTGATGGCTTGGTCAAGGTTCCAGGCTACGAATCCATGGAGATCACCCAGGCCGCCCAAGCGGTCCAACGTTCAGCCTTCCCCCGTGCTTATGCCCAGCATGAAGGCATGGGCCGGGCCTTCGCGTCTGCCCTCACCGGGCACTCCGAGGCCGCGCTGAACTGCGAACTGCGCATGCCCGAAGCGGCTGGCGACCCTGCCGCCGTCGTCGATGAACTCACGACGGCGTTCGGCACCCAAGCGGCCACCGTACAGGGCCGCTCGGTTCAGCTGGAGGCGGGTGGAACACAGGCCTGGGCAGTGGCTCATTGGGCAGTGACTAACGCCAAGACCTTGTCCATTACGCAGGTGGACGTTGCCGGCCAGACGTGGAACAGGGAGAAGCGCGACGGCTGGCAGCCCTCCGCCGCGCCTGCTGAGACGGTAACCATCACCGTTTCGGCGCCGGCCACCTGAGTCAGGCGAGAATCTCCACCACGGGTTGGACGTAACTGCGGAACACGTCGGGCTCGGAAAGCAGCTGGTGGCTCATGATCATGGTGCTTGGTTCCAGGTACCAGGCCCGGGGCTCATTGAGTGGCAGCTCAATGATGGTGAGTTCGAAGTCCCGGGAACTGCGTCCGACCTCCAGGAGCCTATCCTCCACCATTTCGTTCAGAACCTGCGTGACCCCGTTGGCTTCACGGGCGGCCTCGAGGTTGGCATACTCGTCGATCCTGTCGGTGGCCCATCCCAACGCAGAGCCAAAATGTGCCTGCAGGACGCGCTGGAGTGCCGGTGAGTTGCCAAATGCCTTGAAGCTCGGGGGCGCAAGCTCCGATGAGGGGTTCGGGTAGGACTTGAGGAGGCTATCCCACCACGCCTCCCACTCTGTTTTCAGCGCCGGCAAACCCCCGACGTCAGAGGTGAGGTGCTTATGGTCAGCGTGCCGGACTTTGGGATCTGCATGCGACAGCGCCGGTTTTCCTGCACCATCCAGGCCTGCAACATCACGGAGGTAGAGGGCTATGAGCATCGGCCCGGACGTATCCATGGTGATGCGCCATCCTGGGCCGCCTGACTCGTGCATGCGAATTCCTCCCTTTGGCAGGTCCCCGACACGTCCCAGTCTATTCCCGATGGCTCCAGACGGTAATGGAGTTATCAGGCTCTTGTGGGCTTCGGCGGCCCCTTCACCCTTAGCGGCTGGCAGCGGCGGTCCTGAGAGACCGCAGATGAGCCGTGAGGACGTCGCTGCACATCTCTGCGGTCATCCACTCGGGCTGCAGCAATGCGTGCATGCACAAGCCGTCCATGGTGGCCAGGAGCCGTTCCGCTTCCGTCACGAGGTTTTGCTGCGCGTCGGCTTCCCCGGGATTCAGGATCATGATGAGGCGGCCAACGACGGCGGCCACGGTGCGGTGGCTGCGTTCGGCTTCGGCGGCCAGGACGGGCTTGATCCGGGCAGCGTGCCGGAACGCCATCCATACGCATGCGTCCACCGCGAGCTCTTCGTCCAGCGGCAGGAACTGGCCGAGGAGGTTCAGTACGGCATTGTGTTGCTCGGGGCTCTCGGGCGCCGCACCCTCCACTGAAGCAAGGGCCGTCTCAAGACGCCCCGCCAGGCGATCGATCACTGCCCCAAAGGAAAAGACCAGAAGCTCATCGCTGCTGGCGAAATAGTGCCGCACCGAACCCACAGCCAAATCTGCTTCGTCTGCCACTTCCCTCAGCGATGCCCGTTCCAGGCCGTCGCTTGCAATGATCCGGAAGACGGCTTGGACAACGTCATGGCGCCGGGCTTCGGCATCAACAATTTTGGGCACTCATCGTTTTTAGCACGAACGTGCTTCAACACCGCTCAACACAGAGCGGCGTGCCTCCACTTTCCGATAGCGTAGGGACCATGAAAATTCTTGTCACCGGTGGCACCGGCTACATCGGTTCCCACACCGTTTTGTCCCTCCAGGAAGCCGGCCACGACGTCGTTGTACTCGACAACCTCGTGAACTCCAGCGAGGAATCCCTCCGCCGCGTTTCCGAGCTCACCGGCAAGACCGCAGCCTTCCACAAGGTCGACCTGGTGGATGAGCCCGCAGTTGAGGCAGTCTTCGACCAGCACCAGATCGACGCCGTGATCCACTTCGCGGGCCTGAAGGCCGTCGGCGAGTCCGTTCAGGAACCCCTGGCCTACTACTACAACAACATCGTGGGCACCCTGAACCTGCTCCGCGCCATGGACAAGCACAACGTGCGTTCCATCGTCTTCAGTTCCTCCGCTACGGTCTACGGTGAGCACAACCCCATCCCGTACATCGAGAAGATGGAAATCGGCGCCAACAACCCGTACGGCCGCACCAAAGAGCAGATCGAGGACATCCTCTCTGACCTTGGCAACGCGGACGACCGCTGGCATATCGCACTGCTGCGCTACTTCAACCCCGTGGGCGCACACCCGTCCGGCCGCATTGGCGAGGACCCCCAGGGCATCCCGAACAACCTCGTCCCCTTCATCGCACAGGTAGCCGTGGGACGCCGAGAGAAGCTCATGGTCTTCGGCGGAGACTACGACACCCCCGATGGCACAGCCCAGCGCGACTACATTCACGTGGTCGACCTGGCCGATGGGCACGTAGCAGCCCTGAACTACATCGCTGAGCGCGCCGGCGTCCGCCGCTGGAACCTTGGCTCCGGCCGCGGTTCCTCCGTCCTGGAGGTCCTGCGGTCCTTCGAGAAGGCCGTGGGCCAGCCCATTCCCTACGAGATCACCGGACGCCGGGCCGGCGACCTCCCCGCTTTCTGGGCGGACGCTTCCTCCGCCCTCGCGGACCTTGGCTGGTCCACCACCAAGACCGTGGACCAGATGTGCGAGGACCACTGGCGCTGGCAGAAGAACAACCCTTACGGGTACAACGCTTCCTAACCCGAACGCGGGGTCACTTATGGCCCGTTCCAGGCCCTTGATGGGGCCCTAAGTGACCCCGCGTTGCAGTTTCCACGGGCAAAACAACGGCCGCTCACCTCGCGCGAGGTGAGCGGCCGCCGTCGTTATTGACGCTGTTACCGTGTCAGTTGGCCGGGTAGTTGCGCTCCGGCTCCCCTGTGTAGAGCTGCCGCGGACGGCCGATCTTCGTCTGGGGATCGTTGATCATTTCGCGCCACTGGGCAATCCAGCCCGGCAGGCGTCCAATGGCGAAGAGGACCGTGAACATCTTCTCCGGGAAGCCCATGGCCTTGTAGATGAGGCCGGTGTAGAAGTCGACGTTCGGGTACAGCTTGCGCTGGATGAAGTAGTCGTCAGCCAGGGCCTTCTCTTCCAGGCGCATGGCGATGTCCAGCAGTTCGTCGTTGCCGCCGAGCTTGCCCAGAACTTCGTGCGCCGTTGCCTTGATGATCTTGGCGCGGGGATCGTAGTTCTTGTAGACACGGTGTCCGAAGCCCATGAGGCGGACGCCGTCTTCCTTGTTCTTGACCTTCTCCATGTAGTCCTCGGGCTTGATGCCGTCGGCCTGGATCTGGCGGAGCATCTTCAGCACGGCCTCGTTGGCGCCACCGTGGGCGGGGCCGAAGAGGGCGTTGATGCCGGCGGAAACCGACGCGAAGAGGTTGGCGTTGGAGGAGCCCACAAGACGCACGGTGGACGTGGAACAGTTCTGCTCGTGGTCGGCGTGCAGGATGAGCAGGAGGTCCAGTGCCTTGACTACTACCGGATCCATCTCGTACTGCTCGGCCGGAAGACCGAAGCTCAGGCGCAGGAAGTTCTCCACAAGGTTCATGGAGTTATCCGGGTAGAGCATCGGCTGGCCGATGGACTTCTTGTGCGCGTAGGCGGCGATGACCGGCAGCTTGGCCATCAGGCGGATGGTGGAAACTTCCACGTGCTCCGCATTGAACGGATCCAGCGAGTCCTGGTAGAACGTGGACAGCGCAGAAACAGCCGAGGAAAGCACCGGCATGGGGTGGGCGTCACGCGGGAACCCGCCGAAGAAGCCCTTGAGCTCTTCGTGCAGGAGTGTGTGGCGGCGGATCTTCTGATCGAACTCTTCCAACTCCGTAGGAGTGGGAAGGTTGCCGTAGATCAGCAGGTAGGAAACTTCGAGGAAGCTCGAGTGCTGCGCGAGCTGCTCAATGGGGTAACCGCGGTAGCGCAGGATGCCTGCGTCGCCGTCGATGTAGGTGATGGCCGAGGTAGTGGCCGCTGTGTTCATGAAGCCGGGGTCATAGGCAACGGCGCCCGTCTGCTTCAGCAGCTTGGAAACGTCGTAGCCTTCGTTTCCTTCTACAACCTTGATGCGCGGCAGTTCGAGTTCGCCGCCGGCATGGCGCAGTGTCGCGCTGGTGGTCTCAGTCATGGAGTCCCCTTCATGAGGCCTCAGGGCCTCTATCGAACGCTTGTCCAACCACCTTCTGGTGCCGCCGCCTTCGGCCCTACTGTTGCAGGGCTCCAACGGCCGAAGTGCATTCTTAGAGAAGGCCACCATTGATAGTCAGTTAAAAAGCTACCGCCAGTAACCCTACGGAACTAATCCGTACCGTCCGGTTACTGGCGGAATGACGCTATAAGTGGTGCAAGTCACAGCATTGTTATGACCCTGTGGCAAGCCGTTCCACGGCGGCATCAATTCGTTCATCGCTGCCGGTGAGCGCCACACGGATGAATCCGTTACCGGCGTCTCCATAGAAAACGCCCGGGCCCACCACGATGCCGAGGTCCGCGAATCGCGCCACGGTGTCCCACGTTGCTTCTCCGGCCGTGGACCAGAGGTAGAGCCCGGCCTTGGATTCGTGGATGGTCAGCCCGAACTTCTCCAGCGCAGGCACCATCCTCTCGCGGCGTCCGCGGTACAGATCTTTCTGGGCCAGCACATGCCCGGCATCGCCCAGTGCAACGCGCATGGCTTCCTGCACGGGGTAGGGAACAATCATGCCCGCATGCTTGCGGCTGTTGACCAGGTTGGCCATGATGGCCGAATCCCCGGCAACGAAGGCTGCCCTGTACCCGGCAAGGTTGGACTGCTTGCTCAGCGAGTACACGCACAGCAGGCCGTCCGTGGAGCCGCCGGTGACGCGGGGATCCAGGATGCTGGGCACGGCTTCTCCCCCGAGTTGGGCATCCCATTCGCCCCAACCCAGCTCGGCGTAGCACTCATCCGAAGCCACCACCGCGCCGATCTCACGGGCTTGGCCAACGATCCTGCGGAGAGACTCCACATCGCGGACGCTGCCCGTGGGATTGCCGGGCGAGTTGATCCAGATCAACCGAACCTTCGCACGGGTGGCTGCATCAAGTTCGTCGAGGTCATCAGCAGCAACCGCCGTGGCACCCGCCAATGAGGCGCCGATATCGTACGTCGGGTAGGCCACGGTAGGCCTGACAACCACATCGCCGGCGTTCAAACCGAGCAGGAACGGCAACCAGGCCACGAGCTCCTTGGAGCCGACGGTCGGCATGACGTCCCTGGGGTCCAACCCCGGCACACCGCGGCGGCTGGCGAACCAGTCCACCACCGCTCGCCGCAGAGCCTCGGTACCGTGCACCGTGGGGTAGCCATGGGCATCCGAAGCTGCGGCCAGGGCCTCCCGGATGAGTCCGGGAGTGGGGTCCACCGGCGTGCCGATGGAAAGATTCACTGCGCCACCAGGATGTTTGGCGGCTGTGGCAACATACGGCGCCATAGCCTCCCACGGGTAGTCAGGCAGGTTCAGGCCGAAAGCCGGCGCCGCGGAAATCACCGAAATAACCGCCCTTAGTGGTCTTGGTTCTGCGGGGGCAGTGCGGAGATGAACGGGTGGTCCTTGCCCGTATTACCGATCTTGGCCGCTCCACCCGGGGAACCGAGGTCGTCGAAGAACTCAACATTGGCCTTGTAGTAGTCGGCCCATTCTTCCGGGGTGTCATCCTCGTAGTAAATGGCCTCAACAGGGCACACGGGTTCACAGGCACCACAGTCGACACATTCATCGGGGTGGATATAGAGGGAACGCTCACCTTCGTAAATGCAGTCGACAGGGCACTCTTCAATACATGCCTTGTCCTTGACATCCACACACGGCTGCGCGATTACGTACGTCACGTCCCAGACCTCTCCACGGTTTGTCCCGGCGATGGCCGGGGTAACACTGCCGGCATCATGCCGGGCACTCAACTTCCGAGCCTATTATCCAACAGGGCGCTAACGCCAACCTAGCCCGCGTCTTAGTATGAAACGGTGACTCCCCCGAAAGTGCCGCCGCAACAGTTCCTCATCAACGCAGAACCAGGAATCCGGGTGGTGGTCCGGTACAGGATCGAGGACGGCTTGACGGACGCACTCGGCTATCTCGTAAGAGCCACCGAAGGCTCCTGTACAGTCCGGACCCGCACGTCCGACGTCGACATTCCGCTGGCAATGGTTATTGCGGCGAAAGAGGTTCCGCCTCCGCCGCCGCGCCGGCAATCCGTGCGCGCCGCGTCCGACTGACGGGAAGCCGGCTGATGACCACAAGCATGATTAAGGTCACTCCGCCGATGCCGAAGACCCACACGTTCCCCACGGCGTCGCCCGGAATCAACTGCTTGGCCGGACCGGCTGAGGAGAGGATTCCGACGACGGCGTAGCTCACCACGCCTGCCACCGCCGCCGGTACCACCGAGCGGGACCAGGCGGCGAGCCATAACTGTAACGACGCCAGCAGCAGCAGCGCTGCGGTCACGCCCCAAGGGAGTTCGACGCCGGCCCACAGTATGGTCTGCCGGTGCAGCCCAGTCCCTCCCAGGGCAACGAAAAGAGCCGCCGGTACAGCCGTGAAAATTCCACGGACCGTACCGGCGACCCCTCTCTTCATTCAGCTATGCCTGACCGTGTCAGTCAGTTCAGGCTAGGACTTGGCGCGGGCGCGGTTAGCCTTGGCGCGCTCGTTGGAGTCCAGGATGACCTTGCGGATACGGATCGATTCCGGGGTGACTTCAACGCACTCGTCTTCACGTGCGAATTCCAAGGACTCTTCGAGGGTAAGGTCGCGCGGCGGCGTCAGGTTCTCGAAGGTGTCAGAGGAAGCTGCACGCATGTTGGTGAGCTTCTTTTCCTTGGTGATGTTCACGTCCATGTCGTCAGCGCGCGAGTTCTCGCCCACGATCATGCCTTCGTAAACCTCGGAGGTGGGCTTCACGAAGAAGGAACCGCGCTCCTGCAGGTTGATCATGGCGAACGGCGTCACAACACCGGCGCGGTCGGCGATCATGGAACCGTTGGTACGGTATTCGATCGGGCCGGCCCACGGCTCGTAGCCTTCGGAGATGGAAGCAGCAATACCGGCGCCGCGGGTGTCCGTGAGGAACCGGGTGCGGAAGCCGATCAGGCCACGCGCAGGAACGATGAACTCCATGCGGCACCAGCCGGTACCGTGGTTGGCCATGTTGGTCATACGGCCCTTGCGGGCAGCCATGAGCTGCGTGACAGCACCGAGGTACTCTTCCGGCACGTCAATGGTCATGTGTTCCATCGGCTCGTGGAGCTTGCCGTCGATGGTCTTGGTGACAACCTGCGGCTTGCCCACGGTCAGCTCGAAGCCTTCACGGCGCATCTGCTCAACCAGGATGGCCAGCGCGAGCTCACCACGGCCCTGAACTTCCCAAGCGTCGGGGCGCTCGGTGGGGAGAACCTTGATGGAGACGTTACCGATCAGTTCCTTGTCCAGGCGATCCTTCACCTGGCGGGCCGTGACCTTGGCACCCTTGACCTTGCCGGCCAGCGGCGAGGTGTTGATACCAATGGTCATGGAGATCGCGGGGTCGTCCACCGTGATCAGCGGCAACGGCTGCGGGTTCTCGGCATCCGTCAGCGTTTCGCCGATGGTGATTTCCTCGATGCCGGCAACAGCAACAATTTCACCCGGACCGGCAGACTCAGCGGGAACGCGGGTCAGGGCCTTGGTGGCAAGCAGTTCGGTGATCTTGACGTTCTTCAGCTCACCGTTTGCACGCGCCCAGGCCACAGTCTGGCCCTTGCGGAGGGTGCCGTTGTAGATGCGAAGCAGGGCAAGGCGGCCAAGGAACGGCGATGCGTCCAAGTTGGTCACGTGTGCCTGCAGCACGCCGTCCGGGTTGTACGTCGGAGCGGGGATGTGCTCGATGATGGTCTTGAAGAGGGGCTCAAGGTCCTCGTTCTCCGGGGCTGAGCCGTTGGCCGGCTGGTCCAGGGACGCGCGGCCAACCTTGGCAGCGGCGTAGACGACGGGAACTTCGAGGACCTTATCCAAGTCCAGGTCCGGAACTTCGTCGGCGAGGTCCGAGGCGAGGCCGAGGAGCAGGTCCATGGACTCGTGGACTACTTCGTCGATGCGGGCGTCGGGACGGTCGGTCTTGTTGACCAGGAGGATCACCGGGAGGTGCGCGGCGAGAGCCTTACGGAGCACGAACCGGGTCTGGGGCAGCGGGCCCTCAGAGGAGTCGACCAGCAGGACGACGCCGTCAACCATGGACAGACCGCGCTCTACCTCGCCACCGAAGTCGGCGTGGCCGGGGGTGTCGATGACGTTGATGGTGATGGTCTCGCCGTTGGACGACGGGCCGTTGTAGGCAACCGTGGTGTTCTTCGCGAGGATGGTGATGCCCTTTTCGCGTTCCAGGTCACCGGAGTCCATGACACGGTCCTCAACCTCACCATGGGAAGCGAAGGAGTTGGTCTGCTTGAGCATGGCGTCAACCAGGGTGGTCTTACCGTGGTCAACGTGTGCGACGATCGCGACGTTGCGCAGATCGCTCCGCGACGCAGTGTTGGTGATGGTTTCAGACATGCGTTAATGACTCGTTTCAGTGGTGAAGTCAGCTGTTTGTATCCGCGCGCATACCTGATCACTTGATCGGAACACACAGCGAAAAGACCCCGGGACACAGGGCACCTGCATCCAGTCTAAACGCAGTTGCATTTCTGAGCCTAAAAAGCAAGCTATTGAACGCTGCATTGTGGCCCCGCTCACACGGCTGTGATGTTACGTAAACGCAAGTCCAAATGCTGGATTTTCCCTGTCGCGTGCACCATGATTGGCAGCAGAACCAGTGCCACGTGGAGAATAACGATGCGACAAGCTCCGGCCGCGTTCCGCGTGCTCGCACCATTGATCGCCGCAGGCGTTCTCTTGGTGGGCTGCGGACCAAGCCCAGTGCCAATTACGGCCCCCTCTGGATCAACCGTGCCCGGGCCCGCGCAGACAGCAGCCGCGGATAAGCCTCTGCGGATTGCCCCGGCACCCAGTTCCCTCAACCTTCCCGTGGGCTCGCTGTACAAAAACCCGGCCAACAACCGCAGCGAGCTGGTTCTCGCCGACGTCCGGCACACCGCGGTACTTATTGGCGATTCCCAGTCAATGCCGAAGGACTCCTGGCCCCAGCAGGGTATTGCAGCCATGGGCTACAAACTCCATGTAGTGGGCATGGGCGGCACCGGCTATGTGGCAACCAATGGGAAGACCGGCAACTACATCGATGCGTTGCAACGCGGTGACTGGGTGCTTCCCTTCGGCGACCCGCCCTTGATTGTGATCCAAGGTGGCGGCAATGATGCCACCCAACGAGCCACCGACGCGCAAATCAGCAGCAACGCCGAGCGACTTCTCGCTGCCCTGAAGAAACGCTACCCGGGAACCACCTTGGCCATGATTGGAACCCTTGCCAGGGGCGTGAGCAATGGCGGCGGACGTCGTACGGAAATCGACGCACTCCTTGGAAGGATCGCTGCCAAGCACGCCATCCCCTTCGTCAGCGCGGGAGACTGGCTCACCCGCTACAACGCGATCGGAGATCTCCAGGACGGCGTGCACTTGAAGCCTGCCGGGCATGCCAAGCTGGGCGCCGCACTGGCTCGCGAATTCACCGCCCTTGGCCTCACGGCACGCCCGGACACTTCCGAACCGGCCAAGTAGCCCGCGGCGTCGTCGTAACGGCCATTGTGGGGCCCGCTCTGCGCGCCTACTGCGCTCTTTGGCGCGCAAAGCGGGCCCCACAACGAGTGTGTTAAACGGCTGGAGCCGGTGGTTCCCTTCGGAAGGGAACCACCGGCTCTGTTGCTAGACAGCCGCTAAACGCTCGACGCCGGTTAGGCCACGGCAGGCGGCAATAGCAGAGGGTCAGGGGTATCTACCGCAGGAATCCGCCGATGGTTGCCCCGTCCGGCCCGCCCGCGCCGGCAGTACGCGCCGTGATGCGGAATAGCTCAGATCCCGGGGAGGCAACAAATGTTTGGTTGATATTGTATGTGTTGCATGTACCGGAACCCATCGATACAAAGTCATAGTCAACAACAACGGTGTCGGCTGTCCTGACTTCCGGACGGATCAACATATTGTTGCCACCCGTCTGGCTGTAGCAGAGGCTAAAGCTGCTTACATGAACCGAATTCTCCGCATGCTGAGAGAACTCCGGGCTGAAACTAATTGCCACAGTATTGCCGTTCATGGAATCGACGTAGGAAGTCATCGCCAGCACGGACGGACTCGACCCCACACTAACTGTGGTTACCGTTGCTGCTTGCGCTGGCGAAGCCGCAATGGATGCCACCAGGGCACACGCCGCAGATAGCGATGCAATCCTGGCGAATTTATTTTGTGTTCTATTTCTCACAATATCCCCCTTGAATATTCGAAATTGATACCCAAATACCGTATCGATTAGCGTATTTCATGTCAAGAGTGCCATGGAAGGCGGGAATCTATTATGATCTTTATTGAATTCCTTCATCTATTTCACAAAAATAGAAGTAAATCAAGTCATAAGAAAAGCCGGTGATTCCTAGGAATCACCGGCTCGTCTAACCTCATAGGTCTACCAGACCGTTCGTTAGGCTACCTCGGGAGGCAGCAGCAACGAGCCGCCCGGAATCGCGTCCAGAAGTGCCTGGGTGTACGCCTCGCGCGGGTTGTCGAAGACGTCATCCGTGCTGCCCGTTTCCACAAGCTTGCCCTTCTGCATCACACAGACGTGGTCCGCAATCTGACGGACAACCGCGAGGTCGTGGGTAATGAACAGGTAGGTCAAGCCAAGGTTGTCCTGAAGATCCGCCAACAGGTTCAACACCTGGGCCTGCACCAGAACGTCAAGCGCAGACACGGCTTCATCACAAATGATGACTTCCGGGTCCAAGGCCAGCGCACGGGCAATGGCAATACGTTGCCGCTGGCCACCGGAGAGTTCGTTAGGGTACCGCCGCATGGTGGACTGTGGCAGGGCCACTTGATCCAATAGCTCACGGACCTTCTTCTCGCGGCTGGCCTTCGTTCCGATCTTGTGCGTCCTCAACGGTTCTTCAATGGTGCGGAAGATGTTGTACATGGGATCGAGAGAACCGTAGGGATCCTGGAAGATGGGCTGCACCCGGCGACGGAACTTGAACAGGTCCTTGCTGTTGAGCGTCGAGGTGTCCACCCCATCAAAGATGATCTTCCCTGAGGTCGGTTCCAACAGGTTGAGAACCATTTGCGCCACGGTGGACTTGCCGGATCCAGACTCGCCAACAATTGCCGTAGTGGTTCCGCGCTTGACGGCAAAGGAAACGGAATCAACTGCTGTGAAGTCCGTGGACTTCCCAATGCCGCCGCGAAGCTTGAAGACCTTGGTCAGGTCTTCAACCTTCAGGACCTCCTCCGGCAGTGCTGTCTCGACGATGACCGGTTCCGTAGGAGCCAGCAGCTCTTCCGATTCGATTCCCTGTTCCTTCGCCACCTGGATACGACGTGATGCCAGCGAAGGCGCCGAAGCAACCAGTCGCTTCGTGTAGGGGTGACGCGGGTTGCGGAGCAGCTCGAGTGAAGGGCCGGATTCAACAACCTGGCCCTTGTACATGACAACCACCTTGTCCGCGCGCTCAGCTGCGAGGCCGAGGTCGTGGGTGATGAGGAGCACGGCTGTTCCCAACTCGGACGTCATCTTGTCCAAGTGATCCAGAATCTGACGCTGCACCGTAACGTCAAGGGCAGACGTCGGCTCATCCGCAATAAGGAGACGCGGCTGGCATGAAAGCCCGATCGCAATAAGCGCACGCTGGCGCATACCGCCGGAGAACTCGTGCGGGTACTGTTTTGCCCTGCGCGACGCATCAGGCAGCCCGGCCTCGGAGAGAACCTTGGCGACGTCCTCAGGCCCTGAAGGGAGCCCGTTCGCTTTCAAGGTCTCTTTGACCTGGAAGCCGATCTTCCAAACGGGGTTCAGGTTGGACATGGGGTCCTGTGGAACCATGCCAATGGAATTTCCGCGGAGCTCGATCATCCGCTTCTCGCTGGCATGGGCAATGTCCTCGCCGTCAAAGAGAATCTCGCCAGCTGCAACCCTGCCATTGCCCGGGAGCAAACCGATGGCGGCAAGCGCCGACGTCGATTTTCCGGAACCCGACTCCCCCACAATTGCAACCGTCTCACCTGGCATGACCGTCAGATGGGCATTTCTCACTGCGTTGACCTCACCATTGCTGGTGGTGAAGTTGATGGCAAGGTTCTTGATCTCCAGCAACGGACGCTCGGAGCCGGCGACTTCTTCCTTGATGTGAACTGAAGAGTTCATGGCTTCGCCTTTCATCGTTTGCGGGCCTTGGGATCCAGGGCATCACGCAGGGCATCGCCCAACATGATGAAGCTCAAAACTGTGATGGAAAGAGCTATAGCCGGGTAGAGCAGGGGCATCGGGTTGGATCGCAAAGATGCCTGTGCAGCCTGAATGTCGTTGCCCCATGACATGACGCTCGGAGGCAGCCCGATTCCAAGGAAGGAAAGGGTCGACTCGGCAACGATAAAGGTGCCGAGAGAAATGGTGGCGACGACGATGATCGGAGCCAGCGAGTTTGGCAGCACGTGACGCAACAGTGAACGGAAGCGGGAAACGCCTAGGGACCGTGCTGCCACAACAAAGTCAGCATTCCTGACCTCAATCACTGCGCCTCGGGTGATGCGTGCAATTTGTGGCCATCCGAAGACGATAAGAATCAGCACCAGCGTCCACACTGTACGGTTCGCGCGGAAAACGGGGAGCTGCATCATGACGATTGCGCCAAGGATCAGCGGCAATGCGAAGAAGATGTCCGTCAGACGGGCCAGAAGCGCATCTGCCCAACCGCCGTAGTATCCGGCGAGGGCACCAACAATGCCACCGAAAAGAACGACGCCGATGGTAGTGAACAGGCCAACGGTCACCGAGGATCGGGTACCGAAAATGACGCGGGCATAAACGTCACACCCCTGCTGTGTGAAACCAAGGGGATGGCCCGATGCCGGTCCCCCATCGGAGTTGGACAGCTGGCAGGCCTCGTTGGAGGGATCAATTTGTGAGAACAGGCCGGGGAAGAGCGATACAACAACAACGGCCAGAATCATGATTGCCGAGATGATGAACAGGGGCTGCTTGCGCAGGTTTTTCCATGCCTCACCCCACAGGCTTGAGGGAGCGCTATCTTCCTTGACCTTGTCGGTAGCCTGGAGCGGCGTTTCGTCAAGGTCGGCAACAAAGTGCTCGATGTGTCGCCGGGTGGTGTCCTGCCCGGTCAGGTTACTTTCAGGAGTCATAACGGATCCTCGGGTCAAGCCAGGCGTAAAGGAGGTCAACAAGCAGGTTGGAGAGGCAATAGATCAACACCAACACCGTGACAATGGAGACCACCGTGGGTCCCTCACCTGACAAGACGGCTCGATACAGCCTGTTGCCAACGCCGGGGACGTTGAAGATACCTTCTGTGACAATTGCTCCGCCCATCAGGGTGCCAAGGTCTGCGCCGAGGAACGTCACCACTGGAATAAGCGAGTTCCGCAGAATGTGGACGTTGACAACCCTGAAACGGGACAACCCTTTAGCGGTGGCTGTCCGGACATAGTCGGCGTTCATGTTCTCGATGACGCTGGTCCGGGTCAAGCGCAGAACGTAGGCAAACGATGCCAGGCCAAGAACGATTGCAGGCAGGATCAAGTCCTGCACTGGCGCGGCCGCACTGACAGTTGGTTTAGCCCACCCCAGCTGCACACCGATGAAGAACTGAAGAATGAATCCGAGCACGAAGATCGGAATACCGATGACGATCAGCGAGGCAATCAGAACGGTGCCGTCGAAGAACTTGCCCTTGCGGAGACCTGCGATGAGGCCGAAGGCGATGCCGAAGACTGCTTCGAAGATGAGAGCCATCACTGCAAGCCGGGCTGTCACAGGGAAAACCTCGCCGAGGACGGCGGCAATGGGCCGGCCGGAGAAGTCCTGGCCGAGGTCGAACGTGAAGATGCTCTTTAGATAGAGCAAGTATTGAACGATAAAGGGCTGGTCCAGGTTGTACTGGGCCCGTAGTTTCGCGGCAACAGCTTCGTTAACGGGCTTATCGCCGAACAGTGCGGCAATGGGGTCGCCGGGAAGGCTGAAAACCAGGAAGTAGACCAGCAGTGTGGCTCCCAGGAAAACTGGAATCAGCTGGAGGAATCGCTTGAGGATGTAGGTGGCCATCAGCGCATCACACCCCGATCAGCAGGCACCCTGTCCAGGGGTGCAGCGGAGTTGTTCATCGAAGAACCTTTTCGTCTGATGTGCAAACGTTCCCTGCCAAGGCAAAGTAGGCCTGCACAAGGACGCCCAACCGGAGTTGGGCGTCATTGATTTGCAACGTGATACGGCGGCGGACGCGCTCAGCTGAGCACCCGCGCCGCCGTTTCACGGTTACTTGCCAGTGATGTTGTAGTACAGCGGAACGCCGTCCCAACCGTAGTCAACATTGGTGACGCCAGTGCTCCAGCCACCCTGCGATACCTGGTACCACAGCGGGATGGCGGGAAGGTCCTGCAACAGGATTTCCTGGGCCTTGTTCATTGCCTTGTTGCCTTCGGCAACGGAAGGCGCGGAGAGTCCGTCAGAGATCGCCTTGTCAAAGGTGGGGTTCTCGTAGCGGGCGTCGTTCGAGCCAGCGCCGGTCTTGTAGATCGGGCCGAGGAAGTTATAAAGCGAAGGGTAGTCTGCCTGCCAGCCAGCGCGGATTGCACCGGTCAGCTTGCCAGTGGTTGCAAGATCGCGGGCTTCCTTGAAGGTTGCGAACGGAAGGCCCTCAGCCTTGATGCCGAGGTTGTTCTTCAGCTGGTTGGTAAGAGCCTCAACCCAAGCCTTGTGGCCACCCTTGTCAGCGTTGTACGCAATGGTGAAAGCCGTGTTCGGGTCCCACTTCTGGATGGCATCTGCCTTGGCCCAGAGGTCCTTGGCCTTGGTTGCGTCGAAGTTCAGGTTGTCCGAACCGGGGATGCTGTCGCTGTAACCGTCCAAGACGGGGGCGGTGAAGTCCTTAGCCGGCTGGCGGCCACCGCTGAAGATCACCTTAGTGATCTCTTCCCTGTTGATGGCCAGGGAGATTGCCTGACGACGGAGCTTGCCGGCCTCGCCACTCCATTCCGGAAGGTACTCCGGGATAGCAATGGTCTGGTTGCCTGCGTACGGCTTCTCAATGAAACGATCGCCAAGATCTGACTTGAAGTTCTTGAGGGCGCTCGTGGGGATGACCTGCAGAATATCCAGGTTGTTGGACAGCAGATCCTGGTAGGCGGCGTCGTCGTTCTGGAAGATCTTGAACGTCACGCCACCGTTCTTTGCCTTACGGGGACCGTTGTAATCGGGGTTCGGGACCAGCTGGATCTGCACGTTGTGCTGCCAACCGTTTTCAGCCATCTTGTACGGGCCGTTGCCTACCGGCTTCTCGCCATAGGTCTTGGGGTCGGCCAGTGCTGCCGCCGGAACCGGCATGAACGCCGTGTAGCCGAGACGGAGCGGCCAGTCAGACTCGGGCTGCTTGAGTTCGACGGTGAAGGTGGTGTCATCTACAACCTTCAAGCCGGACAGCGTGTCCACTGTGGAACCCTCTGCACTGGCTTCGTCGTAACCCTTGATGCTCTCAAAGAACGTGGCGCTCAGTTGCGCGTTCTTTGCCGCTGCACCGTAGTTCCAGGAGTCAACAAAGGTCTTAGCCGTAATGGCGTCACCATTGGTGAACTTCTGGTCCTTCTTGATCTTGATGGTGAAGTTTTGTGCGTCAGGCGCCTCGATGGACTCCGCCAGCTCGTTTACCGGCTTGCCCGAAGGGTCATAGCTGACAAGGCCAGAGAAGATCAGCGTGGCAATCTTGCCGCCGCCGACTTCGTTGATATCTGCCGGCATGAGCGGACGCTGCGGCTCAGAGCCGTCGGCAATGATGACCTTATTGGGGTCGCCCGCGGATGTACCGGAGTCGTTGCTGCCGCCGCCACCGCAACCGGTCGCTGCGAGGGCGATAATCGCCGCTACGCCTAGAGCTTTGGAAGTGCGCGAGAAACGCATTCCGCCTCCTATGAGTCGTGGAGTTGAGCAGGGGAAATTCGTGATATCCCCCAGGCAGAGGCACAGTTTCCTACTGTGACGTTGCCTACATGTGAGTGTAAGCCTACCCACATTGTGTCCAGATGATGGGACATGCTGGCCAAACTGTAACCGTTCCGCAACCTACACATGCCTAAATTGGCGCGGATTTCAAGTCAAACGTTACCCGGTGGTAGCATTCGCTGTCTGACAGCAGGACAGGGCTATTTTTGGGCAGAGAAAGAGCCCCGGTCCCACGGGTCCGAGGCTCAGTCCTTGAGTTTGAAGAACAGAAGTAGTGGAGGCTATTGACTCTCGGCTACCGCGGCCAATTGTGCGGTGACCAGGCTCCAGCCCTCCTGTAAGCCAAGCTGTTCATGCTGTGCGAGCGACTCCGCATCCCCGTGCCGCGCCACAATGCGGTACAAGGTTCCTTCTGTGTGGTCGGTGAAAGTGACCTCCCCAGTCACCGCGACGGGCATCGGGCGGGCGGGCCGAAGACTGCTGTCAACTGCATTGGTAAACACCAGGCGCTCTCCCTGATCAACAACGAGGAAAGCGGCGTCCATATGAGGAACGAACGCAGAACCGTCCTCGCTCATGGACGTTATGAAGCCGCCACCGGCATGCGGTGCGAACGATTCCACGCTGCATGTGTAAGGCTCGGGAATCCACCACTGCTCGAAGAGCTCAGGCGTAGTCCAGGCGTTCCAAACGGTGGCCCGGGAGGCCCGTATGACCCGCTCGATCACGAGGTCTAGATCACGATTCATGGTTCTCCTTGAAGTTGCCGGTACGCGAGGCTGCTACATCCTGACCCATTATGCTGGGCGAATGTCTACCGATGAAGAGAAGGACCCGCCTGTCCCTGCTGATGTTGAGGGAAAGATCCCCAGAAAAACGCACGACAAGCCCGGCGCCGAACAAGAACAGGCTGACAACGAACCCGATGATTCCTGACGGACTTCGCGCGGACAAGCAGATGGACCCTGAAAAAAGCAGGCCGCAGGCAATGAGGTCTTGAACTTCATTGCCTGCGGCCTACTAAAGCGCTACAGCTTCTTTGGGTCGCCTGGCTAAATCACACGTTGAAACGGAACGTACCTTATATACCCGTACAAGGTTGAATGGTGTTGAATTCCCCGGATTCTAGCGGTATGTGTCATTGGGCGAAGTTGTGTTCCGTCGTCCGTTTACGGACCTCTTGCGGACTCAGCGCTTGCTCCCCCGTTACTAGGCTGTAGCCATGAATACAGAAACAGACGACATACTTCAGCCCGATCAGGTCTATACGGTCACAGAGGTGGCTGAATGGCTCCAAATCAGCAACAACCAGGTCACCCTGCTTGCGAAGCGGAACGGCTGGCCGCACATGAAGGTCGGCAACCGCCTGCGCTTCACATCCACCCAACTTAGGGAAGTCGCAGAGTTGCTCAACGCGCCAACACCCATGCCAGCAGAGCCGCGCCGGAAAATCGGCCAGGCCCGACAAAGCAGAATTCCCCGCTAGCCGTTAAATAGGAGGGGTCCGCGACACCACATCACGGACCCCTCAAAGCTTTTCTTCAAACCACCACGTTTGAACTGTTTTTAAAGTAACAGAAATGCAGACTAGTGCAAGTTCATGAACCGGTGATCTGCAAAAATATGCATCGTGTCTTCCGTGGCAGACACTCCGGATCCGGCTCCATGTCCTCATAGGGGCTACGCACAACCACGCCGGCGCGGTCCCGCGCGTTCACCTCGGCCATCATCTCCTGGAAGCCATCACGATCAAACTTCGTCATGACGGTGAGGGTATCGGCACCCACTGACATTCAGTCCCCCTGCATGTGGATATTCTCTTCTGGTGACTGAAACCAAGGGCAGCATCCTCATTCCCACAGCAGCGGCGCTCATAGGTGCACTGATAGGCGGCGGCTTTACAGCTTGTTCGGCCAATATCGCAGCGGACAGTCAACGAGACATGCAGCAGACCCAATTTCAGCAGGAGCAGTCGCGTCTTCTTCGCGAGAAGCGGGCCCCCTACTACGCGGCCTACGACGCTGCGGTCAACACATTCGCGACTCAAATGCAGACGCGATATGAATGCGAGTCAAATAAGGCCCCGACGTGCAGGTACTCGCTTGAAAATGTCCAGTCGGCTCGATATGAATTGCAGAGGGCCATTAATGAAATTCACATATATGGTAGCCAAAGCATGAGGGAAGCCGTCGAACGGGTTAGAAATACGATGCCGACTTCACTTACAGGTCTGACTGGGTATGTTCAGGTGGGCCCGGTCGATGCAGAGCGTTTCCGAGAGGAACTTACGCGGGTTCGCTCTGTCATCTGCTTTGATGTGTCCCCAGACGTACGGGGTTGCCCCGCGCCAAGCTCCTAGCCTGTGGCTGAACAGGTCGGGCGAGTTCGCTGGTTGACGGGAAGCTCCGAGCCTTCGGCATGTCCTGCAAGAAACGTTGCCCAGGCCACGTGACGCGTCATATGTGAATACGTCTGCCTATAACAGCCCTCCGCAAATAGGGTTGCCGCCAAAAATTAGAGGGTCCGTTCCGCTGTGGGAACGGACCCTTCTGGGTTCTATCCGAGTAAGTCTATTTGATCGGACTAGTCGGTGGTTTGCTGCGGAGGTCTCAGCGAACGACTCTAATCGGCGCTCTGGCTCTCAGAGTCTCTCAGCCATAGGTCGTCAGGAACGGCCGGCAAGAACGTCGGGCGTAGACCCAGCCTCCCTGTCATCTCCGAGATGAACTGCCGGTGATATGGATAAGATATCCGCGCGGCGGCCACGCGTAGCTCGTCATCAATATCTTGTAAATCGTCCGACTCCGAGACAGAGAAATTTACCTTATATGTGCATTTAAGAGTTACTGCTGCTTCATCATCGGAATCGAGAAGCTCCACAGTTGTACTGGTTAAACGAAGCAGTGGATAGCCTTCTGCGTTCGAGCCAGAAAATTGGAACCGCACGCGTTTGGTGCGTGGGAGATCGAACGTATTTGTCTCAACAGACATTTCATCGAGTAAGACGTTAGTAACTCGGTATTTCAGGTTATCGGGGTTCAGGGCTACGGACAGCTCTTCACTTGACATGCGTTTCGTCCTTTCGGGAACCGGGAGCAGAGGGATTCAAAGGAGCATCCCAATTGACCTCATCCCAATCGATTTCCCATGTATCTAAAGCTGGCCGACGGGTAACGGCATGGAGTCCGGTGGTTTCATAGAAAGCTTCGTTGTCTTCGACCGGCACCAGGAAATTGATCGTGGCCGTGCTTACTCCGCTACGCCCTCCACGCGTTACCGTTACCGTGTCGGTGTGCATCTTTTTGCCCCGCCTACGATTCCTACGAGTTTTGGGGTCCCGCAGTGGAGGCACGGAGTCATCAGCGGGAACGACGAGAAGTTCAACACTGTAGCCGATAGCGCGCAGCATCTTCGCGAAGGTGGAAATTTGGACATTTCCATTCCCACTGAGGATTTGGGATACTCGACTTTCACCCACATTAAGTCGTTCTGCTAAATCCTTTTGGGAAATTGAGCTTGCTTCCAGCGCGCGGTGAAGAACGGCCCTAACTTGCATCGCCAATCGAGCAGCGGCGAGCCCTTGCTGCCCTACAGGCGTCGACTCTCGCTCCTGGATGAGCGTTTGCGAACTCTGGCTATTTGTCATGAAGCAGATCCTCCTGCCTAACTATTCTTGTGAACTTCTTGTCCGGCTCGCGGGTTTGATTTCCATCTTTGCCCCAAAAGCATGCGAGACGAATGTGTTCATCAAATATCGGTATTTCATCCCAGTCCGGGTTCTTTGACAGGCTGAATCGGCTCGTCTTAGCTACGTAGTGGCCCTTGCCGTCAGTGTCGTAGAAAGCTGCCCGAAGCCAGCTAGCACGAAACTCCCAGACCCCTTGCTCGAGTTGATTCAACTCGTGCAGGACAGCAGGCTCACCGTTTTGAGCAAAATATTCGCAAATTACGAAAATCTCATCTATCAAATCAATCTGGTCAAGATCGGGAAGGGTCTTAGAGTGTCTATTCTCAAATTTGCCCTCCTTGAGCTCGTCCCAAGCTGTCGAAGAAGGTGACGTTACGCCGTCACTTCGCAGACCACACTCGATGACGTGCTCTGCGCCCTGAACGATCTTCCTTCGCACCACTTTACCCAATCGTAAACCCCCAAGGGAGAAACTAACAGTCACGCTAATTATGCGCGAAGCAGGGGCGGTAGTGCTTACGCCGCGCAGTCATGCCCCGCAGATCGCCCCAGGGGCCACGAGCACGCCAAACAGCGGCGGATTATGAAGCTGAGCCGACGTCATCGGTTGACCACTTTACGAAGTCGTTCAAGCTGTCATCTGAGAGATTGGGTTCGTGCCCGTCCAAAGGGTCGCTGACGGTCCCAACGGGGATACCATGCGCATGACGCCATGGAACGGGGTATCAGCCCTACGGAGGACCGAGACTAGAGTCCGCTTAGGCTGCGCTGACAGGGCGCCAATCTTTCAGCTTCTCGTAGGAGAAGAACTCCGAATGACGGGCTAATATGTTGCCGCATCCGTAGCCACGCCATATCCCAAGGTCCTTAAGCTTCTGGTGGTTCACATTTCCCCACTGGTTCACGAACCCCTCCCGTTGCGCCCACGTGTCTATGCACCACTGACGCAGACCCGGAGGATACCGAAAATAGGAATCCGGCGGGCAGCCCAGTCCTTCCTTCTCGCACCACCTCTCCACGTCCGCCTTCGTGTCCCAAAAGCCGCCCGTTTCGGCATACTCCAAGAACACTTGCGGGACCTTGCCGCCCGGAGCCCTCGATCCGCTCCTTTCAAGCCGCCTACGACTCATGACGAATCACCCAACCCAAAGCCAACATGCCAGCAGGAGTATGACCAAGCTGCCCGCCCAGGTGACGCATCTCCTGCGCCTGCCAAGCACTAGCCGAACCCTCATAGATGGCCCGTGCATGGCACACATAGGCAGCCACAGCAGGGACAAAAACTGTCATCCCACTCGTTCGCCTGGGGTGATTTCCATAGATTTCGCCACAATTTCTTGTCTTCTGGAGACCAAATGCCCGATTTGGGCAAGGGCGGAACGGACAACCTGCAACCGTCAGCGGGAAGCTCGATGAGCCCAGAACGCACGCCAGGACTGCGATGCCGGGAGTTAGGTTTAGTTGGATTAGCTTTCGGGCCAGGCATCCTGGCCTCCTTTCAGTTGGGTCTATCCGCTTGCCGCGCACCCTAAAGACCTCACCGGCGGTCTGGCTCAGTGGCACCTCTAGGCCCCTCCCCCCTGGGGTGTTGAAGTCCTTGTCGAGGATGCTCTTTGGCATGATCTGTTACATGACTAAAGAAGATAGAGAAGTAGAACGCGAACGCCTCACTCAGGTTGGGCGGGAGTTCGACAAGCAAGCGCCTGCTCGTCATCGCGGTGACTTACCCAAAGATGAACAAGCAGTCATTAATGCTGAGGCTAAAGATGCGCACGCCAGGCTTGCGGAGATGGCTAAGGAAGACAAAGCTCAGCAAGAGAAGTAGCTGTCCGCTTTCCCTTTGTGGACACGGCAAGGTTGTAAAGGATTCCGAAGCAACCATTCACACAACAGGCCTGTAGCCTTTGCTGAGTTGCTTTGTCTTGATAAGGGGGAAGTGTGCAGTTCAAGCGTTCTGCTGGCTTGTTTGTAACAGGTGTTTGGCTTTCTATTGGCGGCACAGTCCTCAGTTGGTTTGGTGTGATGACTGGTATCTCGTCATCTAACTCTTATTTCAGTAGTGGCCCGGCTGCTGGTTCCGTGTTTGCGATGCTGCTTGGTGGCGCTGCTGGGCTGGCTGGTTTCATATGTTTGGCCGTGGCAGCATACCGGGCGTTGTTCAAGATTGATGCCCTTTACGTGCCGGTGAAGATGGACGGGGTGTACGTTCCCGCGCCGCAGAACGTATCTAACCAGGTACCGCATCCGCCGGGCTACCCGCCGATGGGCAACCAGCACTACCAGCAGTAGGGGTGCCGCTATTTAAGTGCAATGTGCCTTACCTAAAGCGTTTGGGTGTCGGTACTTCCGACGCAACCAAATTATTGGGAGCACACATGAGCAATGATTATTCGACAGCTTGGGATGCCCTTGCTGAGACCATTGGGGCTGGCCAGGTGCTCACCTGGGCGGGGAGGTCGTAAAGCTCTATCTGGCGGGGCTGGTAGTCGTAGGCCATATGTCAGTTCCTTCCGCGGTCGCGGGTTACGTTTTTGACAGCAGTGCGGGCTGTCGGGTCGGCGTGCAGTCCGCGCCCGTGGGAGGGTTCGCGGACAGCGGTGTTGTTGCTGAGGCTTTGAAGCCTTTGATTTAGTGGGAGGGCCATGTCGCACCAGTAGCGGATTTCGGATTCGTATGAGGCTGGGGACCTATTCATTTCGCATCATCCGTTTCTTCCCGTGCAGACCGGTCGGCGTCGATGGCGTCCCAAAGGTGGACAAGTTCTGTATGGAGAGCCGCTAGATGTTGCAGCATGTCGGCTTCGGTCATTCCCGTCACTTCCGGGCGTCTCAAGGTGGGTGACGCATGATGCGAAGAGAATTCCCCGTTTTGAGTAGTTGACTGTCTCCCACCGTCTCCCGACTGTCTCCCGAGACGGTGGCAGGTGTTTGGTGTCCGTCCCGTTTCTTTAGAACGGGAGACACTGACACTGACGCTCACGCCGCTCCCGGCTCAGTACTTGGATTTACCCTGTAGGGCTCTATCAAATGGTGTTCATTAGCGTTCCGAGCCCCGGCCTTGATGCTTAGAAAGCCGTCAGCTTCAAGGACAAAGATTGCCGCCCGTAGGTTTTCCTCTTTGCCGGATACCAGCTGTTTGATCTTGCGGAAACTAGGTGGGTTCGGGGAGTCTTCAACGCATCGTGAATTACGTTCCATGAGGTCTCATAACTGGGAACCGTTCTCGTTCGGTTTTCGAGGAGGTTCAAACTGTGAAGAGAATGCGGTTTGGTTCGGTCGAATCCACCGTGACAATGGCAGTCTATTGAGTGCGGTCACTCTTGCGACACTCGCCAGAGACGGGCCGAACCTGTCCCGGTCGATCCTTGCCGACGCGTAGGGCGATCTGGCCGACCATGCCGACGCCCACTGGTACAAGAATTTCCACCATGTAGGCGGCGCCCGTAAGGTACGACAACTTCGCCTGAGCGCCTATGGCAAACCGCCCGCGACCCTCGGCGGACTTCGTAACGTGGTCAACGACCACGACCGCCGCACCTGGTCGTGATGCGAGTTTCCGTGGCACGCGCCGCCCCCAGGCACTGACCTCATCGTTGTCGATGGACTTCACGCCGTAGACCGCGAACGCTTCGGTTACTCCGTCGATCACGGCCATGGCGTATTCGTTTTGTAGGATCTGCCCCCACTCGGCGTTTTCATCGGTGAAAGTCACCGGGTCAACGTCAGGGCGAATGTAGTCCAAGTTCTCACTGATTTCGGCAGCGCTGGCACCCATCATTAACAGCCTGCTGATCACGGAGGCCGCATCAGATTCGAAATCTATGTAGCGGCACCTGTGACCGGCACTTATCTGCCTCGTTGTTTCGAACTGAGCCATCATGCTCTTGCAAGACTCAGATTCACCGTTGAAAGCATGAACCAAGCCCCTGTAGAGCGTGTGCCGTCCGTCGGTGCGGCTCATGAGGGACGGTCTGAGTGGCTTGTAAGTGCCATTGAGGTAAGCCGTAAGGTCGATTGGCTTCCAGCTTGCGGTGGCCCGCGCTGCTGGCCTTTTGAGCGACGTGGCTTCTTGTTCAGACTATTGCTGTCCTATGTTCGGTCGGATCACTGTCGATGGTCCCCCCACCGCGACTTGCTCAAGGTCACGGTGGGGGATGCTGCTAGGCCGGCATGGCGGGCAGCTCGGTGAGTTGTTTCTGTGTCGAGGTGAACGCTGCGGCGACAGTGCGGAGCGTTAGTTCCTCCACTTCGATTACTTCCAACCCACGGGATCCGTAGGTGTGTGCGTGGAGAAGTCCGCGGATGGGGCCTGCTGACCATTCGGGGCGGATCGTGCAGACAAACGCGGCTAGCTTTATTGCCTGCTCCTGCGTCATACGGCGGACAGAGGGCACGGTAAATGCGGTGCTGTTCATTTGAGGCCTTTGTCTAGTTCGTGTGGTGTGGTGGTGGTTCGGTGGTGCATCCCTTGGTGTTCCCTCCCCAGAGAACAGTTCAGGGTCTTGCCTCAGCCTGGTGAGCTTAATAGTGAAGGTGTTTCGATTAGGCGGCGCTCTGCTCGAACGCCTGGTTGATGTAGTCGTTGATGTAGAATTCCCGGAACATCCTGCGCCCGCCGATTTTGGCCAAACGTGGCGCCGTTCCGTTGTGAAGCATCCAGCGAAGTTGCGCGGGAGACTTCCGAAGACGATCAGCGGCTTCCGGCGGGGTCAGCAACGTGGTTACACCTACGAGCGCCATTCGGTTCCTTCCGGTCTAGATCATTTTGTTGCGGTAGCTCCAACATCACCATCTAAGTCAGGTCAGTTCTTCGCGGCGCACGAAACGATCGAATGCTAGCCACCGATCCCGCTGATGGCGTTTCCCTGCCCCGCACGCGCAAGGCCGAACATGCAATGAGCATCCCATCCCCTGCGGACGTTGGCGCCCTCCTGATGGCCTCGGAGCCTTGGTTCAAACCATTCGTTGCCATGTGCGCTTTCGCAGGGTTGCGCTTGGGTGAAGCTGCGGCAGTACAGCTCGGGGACATAGATTTCTTGCGACGTACTCTAGCTGTGCAGCGGCAAGTACAGAGAGCCGGCAGGGGCCAGGTAGCCATTACGTTGCCCAAGTACGGATCCGAACGCCTAGTACATATCCCTGACGGTCTAGTGCAGATACTTGCCGTGCACGTGCAGCACGTTGGAGTGCATGGCGAACAGCAATGGCTATTTATCGGGGATCAAGGCCTGCCGCCGCATCAAAACACTTCCGGCTACTGGTGGCGTAAAACAGTAAAGGCCGCAGGTCTTGAAGCTGTGAGACTCCATGACCTGCGGCACTTTTATGCGTCGGGGTTGATTGCTGCTGGTTGCGATGTCGTAACGGTTCAGCGGGCTCTAGGCCACTCGAAAGCAACCACTACGTTGAACACTTACGCCCATCTTTGGCCTACCGCTGAGGACCGAACCAGGACCGCAGCTAGCGCCATGATGGATGACGCGCTCAGCATTTCTGCGGACTCCCTGCGGACTGAACAAGCCTGACCCCAGCAATCAAGCGGGAAAACGGCTGTAATCACACGTTGAAGCGGAACTCCACCACGTCGCCGTCAACCATCACGTACTCTTTGCCTTCAATACGAACCTTGCCGCGGGACTTGGCCTCTGCCATGGAACCGGCGTCGATCAGGTCATCGAACGAGACAACTTCGGCCTTGATGAAGCCGCGCTGGAAATCGGAGTGGATCACGCCGGCCGCCTGGGGTGCGGTGTCGCCTTGGCGGATGGTCCAGGCACGGGTTTCCTTGGGGCCAGCGGTGAGGTAGGTCTGCAGGCCAAGAGTGTGGAAACCAACGCGCGCCAACTGGTCCAGTCCGGATTCGCTCTGGCCGTTCATTTCCAGCATTTCGCGGGCTTCTTCTTCGTCAAGCTCCACCAGATCGGATTCCAACTTGGCATCCAGGAATACGGCATCGGCAGGGGCCACCAAGGCACGCAGTTCCTCCTGCTTGGCTGCATCGCCCAGAATGCCTTCGTCGGCGTTGAAGACGTAGATGAACGGCTTCGCGGTCAGGAGACCGAGCTCTTTGAGGTGCCCCATCTCCAGCTTGTCGCTCTTGATCGAGGAGAAAATGGTGTCGCCGCGTTCCAGAACCGCCTGGGCTGCTTTGATGGCGGCCAGTTCGGCTGTTTCACGCTTCTTGATCTTGACTTCTTTTTCGATACGCGGGATGGCGTTTTCGATGGTCTGAAGGTCTGCCAGGATCAGCTCGGTGTTGATGGTCTCCATGTCGGAGCGCGGATCAACCTTGCCATCCACGTGGATGACGTCGGGATCGTCAAAGACGCGGACGACCTGCGCGATGGCCTCTGCTTCACGAATGTTGGCCAGGAACTTGTTGCCCAGGCCTTCGCCCTCGGAGGCACCCTTGACGATGCCGGCGATGTCCACGAAGGACACGGGAGCCGGCAGCAACTTCTGCGAACCGAAGATCTCCGCCAGCTTAGCCAGACGCGGATCCGGCAGGTTGACCACGCCGACGTTTGGTTCAATCGTTGCGAACGGATAGTTCGCAGCGAGCACCTGGTTACGGGTCAGTGCGTTGAAAAGAGTTGATTTGCCGACGTTGGGCAGTCCGACGATGCCAATAGTAAGAGCCACGAGCATTGATTCTACCCGTTGGAACCACGTCCGGGGTTGTCACCACCCGCAAACCCGGCCCACGCCTGCCGCCTCGCTTAAACTGTCGTACCCCTGTGACAGGGTTGCCACATGGATGGATTTGGATTGGTATTGGCCCTGCTCATGCTGCTGATTGGTGCAGCGGTTGGTCTCGCGGCCGGCTATGTTGTCTTCCGACGCCGGGGCGCCGGTTTGGAAGAAGACTTCGACGCCGTGTCCTCGCGGCTCTCGGAAGTGACGGCACAGCTCGCAGCGGCCGACGCCGAACGCCGGCTTTTGTTTACACAGAACCGCGAGTTGAGCGCAGCAAGGAATTCTGACGGAAGCGTTCTGCGCGCGCTTGCTCCCGTGGCCGAAAAGCTCACAGCGGTCCAGCAGCAGGTTTCGCTTCTTGAGCGAGACAGAGTGGAGCAGTACGGCCAGCTGGCCCAGCAGCTGCAAGATGCGCGGTCGTCTGATGAACAGCTCCTGCGGTCAACACACGCCTTGGCCTCAGCACTGCGTTCCAACAGTGCACGCGGCCAATGGGGCGAGGTTCAGCTCCGCAGGGTGGTGGAGGCCTCCGGAATGCTCAGGCACGTGGATTTCCATGAGCAGGTTCATTCGGGACGGAACGACAACACGCTGCGCCCGGACCTGGTGGTCCAGCTTCCTGGTGGTAAGCAGCTGGTAGTAGATGCCAAGGTGCCGTTGGCTTCCTATCTCGCTGCCCAGGAACAACTCCACGGAGACGGTTCATTCGGCGAATCTGTGGGCCCCGCCGTCAACCATGACTCCAAGACCCTGCTGGCACAGCATTCGAAGGCTCTGAAGGCCCACATCGATGCTCTGGCGGCCAAGAAATACTGGGACATTCCGGGGAACTCCCCCGAGCTGGTGATCTGCTTCCTTCCGGCAGAGTCCATCCTGGCGTCAGCTTTAGAGGCCGATCCCGCTCTGCTGGAACATGCCTTGTCCAAGAACGTGGTTCTCGCGTCGCCGGGCACCTTGCTGGCAGTCCTCAAGTCTGTGGCATTCACCTGGCGACAGGATGTCCTTACCGATAGCGCTCACGAACTCTTTGAGCTCGCCAAGCAGCTCTACGAACGCATGGGCACGCTCGGTGAGAATGTCAGCAAGCTCGGCAGCTCCTTGAAAACCTCCGTGGATCGCTACAACGCCATGGTGGGCACGCTGGAGGCGCGGGTACTCCCGACGGCCCGCAAGCTCAACACCATGGACGATGCCGGCCTCGCCGCGCCGATGTCTGTTGAGGTTGTCCCCCGTGCATTGGCAGCTCCGGAGCTTCTTGCCGTTGACACCCGCGGTCATCAGGACACGGCCCGCGAGCAAGATGACAGCGAGGACCGGGAGTCGGCAGCCTAAGAGATATGGCGCTTAACTGAACTGGCCCGCAGTGGAGCCTTTCCCGAGGGAAGGCAACCACCGCGGGCCAGTTATGTCACGCGTATTTGCTAGGACGTCTGTCGGTTTCCACGGCCGCCAAGGGCACGCGTCACGTCGCCGGCCTTCTTCAAAGTGGCCCGCAGTTCCTTCGGAAGCGAGAAGAGAAGGTCTTCCTCTGCTGTCACCACTTCCTGAACCTCACCGTAACCGTAGTCAGCCAAGAGCCGCAGGACATCCTTGACGAGGACTTCAGGAACAGACGCACCCGAAGTCACACCGACGGTGGCAACTCCCTCGAACCAGGACTCGTCCACCTCATTGGCGAAATCCACGCGGTATGAGCTCTTGGCACCGTATTCGAGGGCTACTTCAACCAACCGCACGGAATTGGAGGAGTTGGCCGAACCCACAACGATCACCAGGTCAGCCTGGGGTGCGATCTTCTTGATGGCCACCTGACGGTTGGTGGTGGCGTAGCAAATGTCATCGCTGGGCGGATCCTGCAACGTGGGGAACCGGTCTTTGAGGAGGCGAACGGTTTCCATGGTTTCGTCCACGCTGAGGGTGGTCTGAGAAAGCCAGATGGTTTTCTCAGGATTACGGACGGTGACTTTGTCTACTTCATGAGGTCCGTTGATGATCTGGATGTGATCCGGTGCTTCACCGGCCGTTCCTTCGACTTCCTCATGGCCTTCGTGACCAATGAGCAGGATGTCGTAATCTTCCTTGGCGAAGCGCACGGCTTCCTTGTGCACTTTGGTGACCAAGGGACACGTTGCGTCGATGGTGCGCAGGCCGCGATCCTCGGCTGATTGCACCACTGCCGGGGAGACACCGTGGGCGGAGAAGATCACCAGAGCGCCTTCGGGAACTTCGTCGGTCTCCTCGACGAAGATGGCCCCTTGTTCCTCCAGGGAGCTGACCACGTGCACGTTGTGGACGATCTGCTTGCGCACATAGACGGGAGGCCCGTAATGCTCTAGGGCCTTTTCCACAGCAATGACAGCCCGGTCCACACCGGCGCAATAACCTCGAGGAGCTGCCAACAGGACCTTCTTGGGACCCGTTACGGGCGCGGCAGCCTGAACCTCTTCCGGGGAACGGCGTCTGCGGGGCACCGTGGGCATAGGAATGGAAACTGCTGTGCTGGTCATTCCTCCATGCTACCGGGCCGGACTTTGCCTCCCGGCTTTAGGGCAGGACTTTAGCTGCTGGCCGAACGTGACCCTCGTCGCCCTGACACGACAGAGCCTATGACGCCAGCCACAAAGAGCGCACCGGATGCCACCGCTGCGATCAGGATCCATTCTCCGAAGCCGGTCTTCGCTGCGGTGAGGAACTCCTGCTTAAACAACTCGGCCACACCGTTAGCGCTGGACAGGTTGCCAACCACTCCCCCGGCAAGATCCGCACCCGCCGTCCAGAGTGCCGCCAGAGCCAATCCGCCAAGCCCCACGAAGACCAGCACCAGGGAGCGACGTCGCGCGGCAACAAGGGCCAGCAACAGGGATATCAATGCACCGAGGGCGGCCACCCACCATAGGGGCGCAAAAGCAGCCACCCGCTCTACCAGTTGGCGATGCGAGGGTTCCCCCAAGGACACAAGGCTTTCGGCTGGAACATCAATCCTGATCCGGGTTGCCTCGGCGAAATGATCGCGGATGAGCCTGACCAACGGGCTGATATCAAGGACCAAAGCAGTGGTGGCAGCGGTCTCCTCGCTTTGGTTCACCGCGCCGAAGTTCAATCTGTGGCTGTTGCGCACTGTCTCTTCCCACGCTTGGGGGTAGTCGCTCCACGATTGCATGCCCGACGCTGCACTGCGGAGCGCGTCGGCTGCCAAGGACTGAATAGGTTCTGGAAGTTCCACGGAGGCCTCGAAGGTCCCCACGGCGGCGGCGGCCAGCCGGCTTTGGAATTCCGGATCCTTGCCCAGCCCACCTGCCAAATGGACAAAACCCTCTTCTTTGACGATGTTTTGGTCAACCCACGCGATCGGAACTGCAACCGCTGTGAGTAGTAAAGCGAGGATCACTCCCACTGCTGAAACAAAAGTACGCAAGGTCATCCTCGGGGCTCGGGGGTTATGCCACCATCCTAGGTCTGTCCACATGACAGGAAAAATGTCGGAGGCCCCGCCCAAGCTATGGATAGAGTTGGAAGGCCGGTTGGCACTCACAGCCGCACCCCTGAGCGAGGACTATGACAATGCAGGTACAACCATGGCGACTGAACCAGGCAACGGCCACCCATGTCCGCTGAAGCAACGCCGGAATCCACCTTGCCCGGGACCGCGGCAGAGACCAGCCCGGACAACCCCTGGCCCCTGCAACTGCTGTCCCGCAAGCTCAAAGCACATATTGAGCGGGCGCCGGCCGCATGGATTGAGGGTCAGGTCATTGAACTTAACCGCAGGGGTGGCAACGCATTCCTGACACTGCGTGATGTTGACGCTGAAATATCCTTGCCCGCATCAGTCTGGTCAACGGTGCTTGACCGCCAAAAGGTACCCCTGGAACGCGGCTCCCGGGTGGTTGCCTTGGTGAAGGCGGACTTCTGGGTGAAGACCGGACGCCTGAACATGTCCGTGAAGGACATCCGTCCTGTGGGCCTCGGCGATCTGCTGGCGAGGATTGAACGGCTTCGCCAAGCGTTGGCAGCCGAGGGCCTGTTCGCGGACTCCCGGAAACGGAAGCTTCCCCTGCTCCCTCATCGCATCGGCCTTATCACCGGCAGGGACTCAGACGCCAAGAAGGACGTCATGCGCAACGCGGCCTTACGTTGGCCGGCCGTTGAGTTTGATGTCCGCGAGGTAGCCGTCCAAGGCAACACCGCAGTTTCACAGATCATCGCAGCGCTGAAGAAACTGGACGCTGACCCACACGTGGATGTCATTGTCCTCGCCCGCGGCGGCGGCGCCCTGGAAGATCTCCTGCCGTTCAGTAATGAGGACCTCATTCGCGCCGTGGCAGCGGCCACTACACCGGTTGTCAGCGCGATCGGCCATGAAGCCGACCGCCCCATCCTGGACGACGTGGCGGACCTCCGGGCGTCGACGCCGACGGATGCCGCCAAGCGCATTGTTCCGGACGTGGCCGAGGAACTGGCCATGGTCCGTAAGGCCAGGGAGCATCTCCGGAGAAGTATCAGCCGCATGGTGGACCGGGAGACGGATCGACTCCACGCGTTGAGGTCCCGGCCCGTACTGGCCACTCCTGCCTCCATGGTGGATGCCCGCGCCGAAGACATCCACCGCCTCCAGCGGAGGACTCATTCCGCGGTCAGCACCGCGGTTCTCCGGGCCTTGGACCAAGTCCACCATTTGCGTGCGCAGGTCCGTGCCTTGTCACCACAAAAGACGCTGGACCGCGGCTATGCCGTTGTTCAGCTCATCGGTGAGGACCAAGCGGGCCATCACGTGGTCAGCAGCCCCGATGAAGCTCCGGACGGAACATCCTTGAGCATCCGCGTTGCTGAGGGCCGTTTCAGTGCTGTCTCCAACGGGGCAGGTCACATCATGGAACGCTGACGGCTCGTCCAGAATCCACCGCACATCCGCCCCTTGATTTGCCGGTAACACCGCCACAACCACGAAGGACCATCATGACCGAAAACAGCCAGGCAGCACCGACTCCTCAAGGCGCACTGGCGCCGGAATCCCTTGACGGAATGAGCTATGAGGAAGCCCGGGAACAACTTGTGGCGGTAGTGGGACGCTTGGAGGCAGGCGGAGCCAGCTTGGAAGAATCGCTGGCGCTCTGGGAGCGCGGCGAAGCCCTGGCCAAGCGCTGCGAGGATTGGCTTGAAGGCGCCCGCAAACGCCTGGCGACCGCCCGCGAGGCAAGCGAGGACGGCGGAGCGTCGGCAGGCAGCAAGTAAGGACGCAGAGCAGCCAGTTCCACGCAGCAAACGGCCGCTTGCGAGGCCCGGCAGCAACCGGGAAGTTTAGGACTCCACCACGAGGGCGCGCTCCTCGGCAACGTCGAAGGTTGCTTTGGGCCAGTCCAGCTGCAGCCCCCCGAGTGCATCCAACAGCAGTTGCTGCACCGCGATGCGTGCGTACCACTTCTTGTTGGCCGGCACCACATGCCAAGGAGCATTTTCCGTGGAGGTCTTCTCGAAGGCCACGCTGTAGGCGTCCATATAGTCATCCCAGAAGGCCCGCTCCGTGAGGTCCGTCCGACTGTATTTCCAGTGTTTGGTGGGATCGTCAAGCCTGGCAATGAGTCGCTTCTTTTGCTCGTCCTTGCTGATGTTGAGCATGACCTTGACCACGGTGGTGCCCTGCTCGGCAAGACGCGCCTCGAAGTCATTAATCGCGGCATACCGGCGCTCCAACTCCGAAGCGTCGGCCCATCCGTGGACGCGGTGGATCAGGACATCCTCGTACTGTGAACGGTCAAAGACTCCCACCATCCCTGCGGCAGGGACTTGCTTCTCGATCCTCCACAGGAAGTCGTGCGACTTTTCCTCTTCAGTTGGGGCCTTGAACGCGGATACTTGAACGCCTTGGACATCCATGGCGCCCACCACGTGGCTGACAATGCCACCTTTCCCGGCAGTGTCCATGGCTTGGAGGATCAACAGGAGCCGTTTCCCGCTGCCTGCCCTGCCCTCGGCAAAGAGCTTTTCCTGAAGCTCCGACAGCCGCGCATCCTGTGCCTCCAGCAGTGCTTTGCCATCCGTTTTCCCGCCCGTGTAACCGGGAGTGGAGTCAGGATCCACGCCTGCCAGGGAAAACCCAGACCCCACCCTCAGAACCTCGGCCGGACTTGTGGCGAACTCAACTGCTACAGCCATTCGCGTGCCTTTCTGCCAGGCCATGCCCCTGTGGCGCGGCCTTGGACCTCAGGCTAGTTGCCCGGGTACCTCGACAGGAAGTCCGCCATGCGCCCAATGGCTTCTTCGATGTCCTTGACGTTGGGCAATGTCACCATTCGGAAGTGGTCCGGCCGAACCCAGTTGAAGGCACGACCATGGGACACCAGAATTTTCTGTTCCTTCAGCAGATCGAGGACGAACTTCTCGTCATCCCGGATATGGAAGACCTCCGGGTCCAACTTCGGGAACAGGTACAGGGCGCCCCTGGCCTGCTGGGTGCTGACTCCTGGGATCGCGTTCAAGAGGTCGTAGGCCTTGTTGCGTTGCTCCAGAAGCCTGCCGCCGGGAAGGATGAGATCGTTGATGCTCTGATAGCCGCCCAGAGCGGTTTGGATGGCATGTTGCGCAGGGACGTTGGCGCACAACCGCATGTTGGCCAGCAGGTTGATGCCCTCGAGGTAATCCGCGGCGTCCTTCTTGGGACCGGAAATGGCCATCCAGCCAGCACGGTAACCGCACACACGGTAGGCCTTGGACAGTCCACTGAACGTCAGGCACAGCACGTCATCCCCGGTGAGCCCGGCAAGGTTCACGTGGACGGCGTCTTCGTACAAGATCTTTTCGTAGATCTCATCAGCGAAAAGAACCAGCCCGTGCTTTTCCGCCAAGGCCACAATCTTCTTGAGTGTCTCCTCCGGGTACACGGCGCCGGTGGGGTTGTTGGGGTTAATCACCACAATGCCCTTGGTCCGCGGCGTGATCTTGGATTCCATGTCCTCAAGATCGGGCTGCCATCCGGACTCTTCGTCGCAGAGGTAGTGCACAGGACGGCCCCCGGCAAGGGCTACCGACGCGGTCCACAGCGGATAATCCGGCGTAGGAATCAGTACTTCGTCGCCGTCGTCCAAGAGCGCCATCAGGGACATGGTGATGAGCTCGCTAACCCCGTTGCCAAGGTAGATGTCGTCAACATGGATGTTCTGGATGCCACGTGTCTGGTAGTACTGCGAGACGGCGGTCCTGGCAGAGAAAATGCCGCGGGAATCGCTGTAACCCTGTGCGTTCGGCAGGTGGCGGATCATGTCCACCAAAATGGCGTCGGGGGCTTCAAAACCAAAAGGTGCCGGGTTTCCGATGTTCAGTTTGAGGATCCGGTGACCCTCCGCTTCCATTTGCTGGGCGGCCTGAAGAATCGGTCCACGGATGTCGTAGAGGACATTATGAAGCTTGGTGGACTGCTTGAAATTCGCCATCCCTCAAATATGCCACACGGGTGATGCAGTTCAGCTGAGACTTAACTCACAGATACGACGACGGCGGTGACAGTCCCGCATGGGTCCGTCACCGCCGTCGTACGCGGTTTTGTTCAGGTGTTACTTGACGATGCCCTTGTCCTTCAGCCATGCAGCAGCAGCGTCCTTGGGTGCCTGCTTCTGGTCGCCACTGACGGCGCGGTTCAGGTTGATGAGGTCATCAGTGGTGAGGATCTTGGAGACGTTGTTGAGCGCTTCCTTGGCCTTATCCGTCATCTTGGCCTCCTTGACCAACGGCAGGACCTGCTGGGCCTTGAAGTTGTTCTTCGGGTCTTCGAGGACAACAAGGTCGTTGTCGGCGATGGACGGCGTGGTGGTGTAAATGTCCGCCACCTGAACCTTGTCCTCGAGGAGGGCCTGGAGCGTCAGGTTGCCGCCGCCGTCGTTGAAGGGCTGAAGGCCCTTGAGCTCGCAACCATAATTGGCCTTCAGCCCCGGGAAGCCGTAAGCGCGGGTCTCAAAAGTGGCCGGTGCCGCCATGGTGAAGTCCTTGCAGACCTTCGCCAGGTCCTCAATGGACTTCAGCTGGTACTTCTCGGCTGTGGCCTTGGTGACCACCATGGCGTCCTTGGACTCGGCCTTGGCCGGCTCCAGGACTGCAAGTCCGTCCGGAAGCTTGCCCGGAAGTGCCTTGTAGACGTCCTCGGCGGACACCTCGGCAGCTTCGGTGTCCACGTAGGACAGGAGGTTGCCGGAGTAGTCCGGAACGAGGTCTACGGAGCCGTCCTGGACAGCCTTGAAGTAGATCTCGCGCGAGCCGATGTTCGGCTTGGACGTTGCCGTAAGACCTGCGGCGTTGAGGGCGCCAACATAGATCTCGGCGATGACCTGGCTCTCCGGAAAATCTGCGGAACCAACCACCAACGAGCCACCGTCGGAGGAACCGCTGGGTGCCGAAGTGGAAGGCGTCGCCAAGGGACTGCCGCCGCACGCGCTCAAGGCGAGGGCCACACCCACTCCGGCGGCCAAGCCGCCGAGACCACGGCGCGTAAGGGTCATGGGGACGGTGTTTTTCATGGTGTACCTCCTTGAACGGCAGCCCCGGCGGGAACCGTGGCTGTGAGATCGTCGGACGCCTTCTGGCGTCCGCGTGAATCGAGGGTCAGGCCGGGCGAAATAACGAGTCTCTGGACGCCGGCAAGGATAAGGTCCACGGCGATGGCCAGCCCCGCGATGAGCAGGGAACCGCCGAGCATCCTGGGGAAATCCTGCAGGACGAGGCCGTCGAACAAGTACCGCCCCAGCCCGCCCAACGGAAGGTAGGCAACCACAGAGACTGTTGCGATGACCTGCAGAACAGCCGTGCGAATACCGCCGAACATGACTTGCAGTCCGTTGGGCAGTTCAACACGGAAGAGAATCTGAAGTTCGGTCATGCCCATGGCCCGGGCCGCGTCAACCACGGTGGCTTCCACGCTGGAAATGCCGGCATAGGTCCCCGCCAGGAGCGGCGGCACAGTGAGGATGACAAGCGCCCATACGGGAGGCATCAGGCCACTGCCGGCCAGCAAGGCAAAGAGGACCAGCAACCCGAGGGTCGGGAGGGCACGTAAAGCGCCGGCCACGGCAACCGCAACCACGCGGCCACGGCCGGTGTGCCCGATGTAGAGGCCGATGGGCACGGCAATCACTGCGGCGATCAGCAGGACCAGGGCACTGTACTGCAGGTGCTCCAGCAAGCGTGTGGGGATTCCCCCGGTCCCGGTCCAGTTCTTGGGGTTGGTCAGCCAGGCGATGGTTTCAGCAAAAATGTTCATGCGGATGCTCCCTGGTCCGGGCGTGGTCCTGCTGCGGATGCCGCAGATCCAGCCTTGGGCTCAGTAGCCAGGGCGTTGGCGTCAGGACGCGGCGACTTTCCACCAACGGCCCGGGTCCACGGAGTCAGCAGCCGCTCCAAGACCACCAGGAATGCGTCCATCAACAGCGCCAGCACCAGGATGGCGATGATACCCACCACCACTTCGGTAATGAACGTGCGCTGGAGACCGTCCGTGAACAGAACTCCCAGGTTGCCAACGCCCAAAAGCGCCGCGACACTCACCAGGGAAATATTGCTGACGGAAACCACCCGTAGACCCGCGAACATGACCGGCAAGGACAACGGAAGGTCCACCTGGAAGAAGCGCGCCAAGGGTTTGAAGCCCATGGCCACCGCAGCATTCCGAAGGTCGTCGTCCACGGAGTCGAAAGCGTCCATCGCGGCACGGACCAGCAGGGCCACGGCATAGATGGTCAGCGCCACCACCACGTTCAGGGGGTCAAGGATCCGCGTGCCAAGGATGGTGGGAAGAATGATGAACAGAGCCAGCGATGGAATGGTGTAGAGCAGTGACGTGGCCGTAGCCACCACCGATCTCAGCGCGCTGTTGCGTCTGGCCAGTTGGGCCAACGGAACCGAAATCAGGAGGCCCAGGATCATGGGAATGATGGCCAGCACCATGTGCTGACCTGCCAGGCCCAGGACCATGCCACTGTTGGCGAGGAACCACTCCATCAGGTGGGGTCCTCCCTGTGGTGGCGGACTTCTTCGATCAATGCCAGGACTTCGGGCGCCTTCAGGACGCCGGCCACCCGGCCGTCGTCGTCCACCGCAACGCCAAGGCCCGACGGCGACGACAACGCCGCGTCCAGCGCGCGCCGCAGGGTGTCGCCCTTACGGAAGAGTGAACCCCCGGGGATCAGACCGGCGCCCTCGCGCGGCGAGGACCAACCCAGCGGACGCGAATCCTCATCGACCACCAGCGCCCACTCCCCCGATTGGCGGCCGGCGTGCTGACCATCAGAGGGACTCACCATGGTCACCGGGTGCAAGGTCACGGCGTCCGCTGGGTTGAAGGCAAGGTGCCGGAAGCCGCGATCGCGACCCACAAAGGAGGCCACGAAGTCGTTGGCAGGTGCGCGAAGGATCTCTTCCGGAGCCGAGTACTGCGCGAGTTTCCCCCCGACAGCGAAGACAGCCACTTTGTCGCCAAGAACAGTGGCTTCGTCGATGTCGTGCGTGACAAAAACGATGGTTTTGGCCAGCTCCCGCTGCAGGCGCAAGAGTTCCTGCTGCAGTTCGTCACGAACCACGGGATCCACGGCGCTGAAAGGTTCGTCCATCAACAGCACCGGCGGATCAGCAGCGAGCGCCCGGGCAACCCCGACACGTTGCTGCTGACCACCTGAGAGTTGGGATGGGTACCTTTTGCCCAGGATGGAAGCCAACCCGACGACGTCGAGCAGTTCCGCAGCGCGTTTCCGCGCCTCCGCTTTGGGAACACCGTTGAGCCGTGGCACGGTGGCGATGTTGTCCAGGACGGACCGGTGCGGCAGCAGGCCCGACGACTGCATGACGTAACCCATGGAACGGCGCAACTGAGCCGCGGGAACCTGGGAGACGTCCTCTCCCGCAACAGTGATGGTTCCACTGGTGGGCTCCACCATACGGTTGATCATGCGCAGGGACGTTGTCTTGCCGCAGCCCGAGGGGCCGACAAACACGGTGATGGTGCCTTTGTCTATGGACATGGTGAGGGCATCCACCGCCGGTTGCCCGCCTTGGTACTGCTTGGTAACGCTCTTGAACTCAATCATGGCTTCGGCCATACCAGGGCTTACCTATCTGTGGTGGAGAACATCGGTAGAGCCAGATGATCATATGCACTCTTATTACTTGGCTGCAAAGCAATCTTCACCCAGCGTAGCCAGCACCCCCGACGATGTCAGCGCCGCCACGAGTTCCGTAATGAATCGGCAATGTTCAGCGTTTGCGTCTCTTGCCGCCCTTCGCCGCCCTCTCCTCGGCTTGATCATGCCTGTATCGCTCGGCCGCGCGCTGCCCCCGGTCCGCCGACATGACCTTTTGGTGCCATTCGCGCTGATACGCCCGACGGGCCGCCGCATCATGTTTCCTGGCCAAGGCTGCCAGTTCGCGTTGCAGCTTCAGATAGCTGGCCCATCGCCGGTGATCCAAGGACTCCTGCGCGAGCGCCTCCTGCACTGCGCACCCCGGCTCTGCTTGATGCGCGCAGTCCGTGAAACGACAGTGGGAGAAGAGTTCCTCCAGATCGCCGAACATTTCCTCCATTCCCTCGTCCGCGTCGAAGAGCCCGAAGCCGCGGACTCCCGGCGTGTCCATGAGCACGGCGCCTCCGGTCAAAGGCACCAGCTCCCTTGAGGTGGTGGTGTGTTTGCCCTTGCCGTCTCCGGACCGCACTGCGCCCGTCTGTTGGACGTCCCGCCCCGTGAGGGCATTAATGAGCGTTGATTTCCCGGCGCCGGAAGGACCCAGCAACACCAGCGTTGCGCCGTGGGGAATGTGCTGCATCAGTTCCTCGAGGCCGTCGCCCTGCTCTGCGGAGGTGGTGACAACATGCACGCCTGCAGCTTGCAGGATGACCTCCCCCACAACGTCGTCCGCGAGGTGCGAAAGGTCGGCTTTAGTGATAACCACCAGTGGCATAGCACCCGAATCCCAGGCAGCCACCAGCGTCCGTTCGAGCCGGTTGTGCGTCAACGGACGATCCACGGGGACCACAACAGCCACAATGTCGATGTTGCTGCCCAGGATCTGCTCCTCCGAAGAGGCTTCAAACGCGCGTTTACGGCTCAGCGCCGAATGCCGGGGCAGGACCTCGACGACGGCTGGCTCACCGGCGCTGTTGTGTCCGAGCCACACCCAGTCCCCCGTTGCAGGTACCAGGCCATGGGTTGGGTAGGGCAGATGCAGTTGCCCCTCGGCCGATGCTACGAGCACCCGATTCCGGTCCAGGCGAATGACGCGTCCGGGGATGGCGTCAGGCTGGGTGTCCGGCGCTGTGTGGGCGGCGAAAAGCTCCGCGGTTTTGTCAGTGAAGCCGTACTCCACAGGTCCCTTCAATTCCTGCGTGGGACGGTCGTGGGTGAAATGTTGCTTGGTGGAACTGAGAGAGGGGTCGCTTGATGAAGCGTAAGTGTTCAATGAAATGCCTCTGATGAGGCCCGGCCGCCTAGTTTTGGCAGGCTGATGCCGGGGCAGGAATGGTGGGCTGATGACGGCGCGCTGCAACTGAGTGCGGGGCGCGCAAGGTCTCGGCAATCATCAAATCCACCTCCTCGGCATCCGGGCCGGCAACGGGTGTGCCGGCAACGATGTTCAGCGTAGCCAAGACGAGGTGCCCTTGGCTAGGGCTTTAAGTCAGCTTTCCGTCCTCAGGGCGTTCCCGGTGCAAGCGCAGTGCCGTGTCCACCAAGGAGACGCGGTTGAGCTTCTGCACGTCCTCCAGCGGGATCCATGCCGCGTGGGTGGTACTGCCATCCACTTCGTGCGTCAGTTCGCCGCCTATGACGGTGGCCTCGTAGACCAGCCTGAGGGCTTGAAAATCCTTCACCGAACCGTCGGGACGGATCTCGCCCGGCCAGTGTCCGACGTCGATACCCAGCATTCGTTCAATCCGGGCTTCGTATCCGGTTTCTTCAAACACCTCACGCCGGCAACCATCCACAGGATGTTCTGCCAGGTCCAAGCCTCCACCTGGCAACGTCCAGCCTTCTTTGCCGTCCTGCTTCCAATACGCCAGCAAGATCTTATCTTCACGGACAATCACGGCGTAAGCGGCTGGGCGGGTATCGAACTGCAGGGTCATGGAGTCAGCATAATTCCTTGCGTTGAGCGCTACGGAAGGTCGGCGGCCTCGATCGGGCCTGCTTCTTCGGGACCAAGGTCAGGCGCCTCGCGAAGTTCGACGACGGTCCCAGGCTTCCCGAGTTCGAGCACCTTGATGCTGTTGCGGCCTTCTTTTAGCAACGGAGCCGGCGCATAAAGTGTCACCTGCGGGCCCTTCTCCCAGTAACGGCCCAGGAGGAAACCGTTGAGCCAAACGAAGCCCTTCCCGGAATCAGACAAGGCAATGTAGGTGTCGGCCGGCTCGTCCACCTCGAAGTCGGCTCCTGCCAAGCCTTCCAGGTCCTCAAGCTTCCAGTCGGCGAGCGCCACAGGGGTCTGCGTCCAGTGGAAGGTGTAGCGCTGGTTGACCAGGACGCCGCCCAGAATTCCCTTGCCATGACCCGTCAGGGGCCCGTAATTGATGCGACCGAGGTTTTCCACCAGGATTTCCAGCTTGGCGGCGACGCCTGTGCCGGTAACGGCAAGGCCCTCCGCTCCGGTGACGTCGTCCAGGACCCCGGCGAAGGTGCCGTCTATCCAGACGTAGGCACGGTCGTTGAGCCCGGCGATCTTCAACCGGCTCTGGGTGGGAGCGTCGGCGCGACCGGGAAGGATGGCTTCAGAGGCATAGAGGACCATGCCGGCGTCGAGTCCCAGCTGCTCGAAGCCAAGTGGCTTGACACTGGTGATCGGCGTTCCGGCGGAGCGCACCAACTCCAACAGCTCCGGGCCATTGGTCAGGGGCAAGGACTGGGCAGGCAGTACGGGAGTGTCAGCCAGCAATTCAGCGGGCAGTTCGGGCAGCTCTTCGATTCCCTGGGCATGGAAGAACTCCTTGCGGAAGGCATGAAACTTGGGAGTCAGGGCGCCGTTCTCTGCAATGGGCGCATCGGAATCGTAGCTGGTGACTGTCGGCTGGAGCATGGCGCCATCATGGTTGCTCCCGGACCCGAGACCAAAATTGGTCCCACCATGGGCCATGTAGACGCAGATCGAGCCACCGAGATCGAGCATCTTGCGGGCCTCCGCTGCGGCGTCTTCGGCGTCCCGGCGGTGATGGTGTTCGCCCCAGTGATCGAACCATCCACCCCAGAATTCCACGTTGAAGAACGGCTCGCCGGGCCGGCGTCGTTGCCATGTGGCTACCGCTTCGTCGCCACGGCTTCCCAGCGTTGCCGTCGCCCAGGTTCCTTCTATGGAACCGCCGTCGAGGAAGTAGTCCGTGCCGCCGTCGGCAGTGAAAAGGAGCTCAGTGATGCCACGGTCTTCCAGGGCACGCCGGTTCCAGCGGATGTACTCGTGATCGTCGCCGTAGCTGCCGTATTCGTTTTCAATTTGCACGGCCACCACCGGACCACCCTCGGACGCCTGCCGTGAAGCCACGATGGGAAGGAGCTGATCGAACCATTCCTCGATCGCGGCGGTGAACACCGGGTCCATGCAGCGCAGGCCGATGCCGGGAATGCCGGTCAGCCAGGCGGGGAAGCCGCCGTTGTCCCATTCGGCGCAGATGTAGGGGCCGGGGCGGACGATGACATCCAGCCCTTCCTCGGCGGCGAGGTCGATGAACCTACCTAGGTCGCGCCAGTCGCTGAAGTCCGGTGCCTCATCGCGCTTAGGCTGGTGGAAGTTCCAGGCAACGTAGGTGTCCACTGTGTTGGCGCCCATCGCTTTGAGTCGACGCAGCCGGTCCTGCCACAGGGCCGGGTGAACACGGAAGTAGTGGATGGCTCCGGCGAGGATGCGATACGGTTCACCCGAACGGTAAAGGACAGCGTCACGGTAGCTCAGGAGGGCGTTGTTCACGTGCAACAGATTAGCTCAATTTCCAACATTTATGCACAGGCGATGATGACATGACCAATCTTGATACTTCTCCCGCACAGGAAGTCTGCCCCGCGGCGCCGGAAGGTCAAGGTCCCTGCGTTCAGCTGTGGCCCGAGCGCGAGGTCCCTTTGGGTGGCGTGCGGGCCATGAACGTCATGAGGACACTGCCCCAGCGGGGACTGCCGACGGTGGGCGCTTGGTGCTTTCTGGACAGCTTTGGGCCGGACAGGGTGGCCATGAGCGTGCTCCCCCACCCACATTGCGGGCTGCAAACCGTCACGTGGCCCATGGAAGGGTCCGTGCGTCACCGCGACAGTGTGGGCAGCGATGTTGTGGTCCAGCCGGGTGAGCTGAACATCATGACCGCAGGCCATGGCATCTCACACTCTGAATTTTCAGTCCTCGCGGCCGGCGCCGACGGAGGGTCTGGTGCTCTGGTGGAAGAAATTCCCGTGTCCCGCGGGCTCCAACTGTGGGTTGCGCTACCGGAGGAGCACAGGCACCGTGCGCCGTCTTTCGAACAAGTGAAGGACCTGCCGGTGGCCGTGGGCGAAGACTTCAGGGCAACCGTCATGGTGGGAGAATTTGCGGGCCAGCGCTCCCCCGCCACCATGTTCAGCCCCATTGTTGGAGCGGACATCACAGGCACAGGAACCCTTGAACTACCGTTGCGGCCTGACTTTGAGCACGCCGTCCTGGTCCTTGACGGCCACCTCGTCATAGACGGCCAGGACATCGAGGCCGGACCGCTGGCCTACCTGGGCGCCGGCCGGTCCAGCCTCGCCGTCCAAGCGCAGCCGGAAACCCGTTTCATGCTCCTCGGTGGCGAGCCCTTCGGCGAAGACCTGCTCATGTGGTGGAACTTCGTGGGCAGGACGCACGAAGAAGTGGAAAAGGCCCGCGAGGAATGGGAAGCCGAGGGACTGCTCGACGACGACGCTGCCGCCGCCTCACGCTTTGGATTCGTCCCGGGCCACGGTCCTGACGCAGGGCCGGAGGCCGGACGCATTCCTGCCCCGCCCCTGCCGGGAGTGAAGCTCCGCCCACGTACGCGCGGCTAGGGGCGCTGCTCGGCCACCAAACGAGGGACACCGAACACCGGATCCTGCTGAAGAATACGCACATCAGTGATCCCATTTTCGGCCAGCTTGGCTTTAAACGCTTCCTGAAGCCGCGGGACGTTCATGCCCAGTCCGCTTCCGAGGATCACCGGGCCGTCGATGCCCAGTTGGCGGACTGCCTGTTCGGCGAGGTCAGCCAGGTCGCAGCCCGCTTGCTCCACGAGGGCCATGCTGACTTCGTCGCCAGCGTCGGCTGCTTCCACCACCAACCGGGCCTGCTGCGCCCAATAACGGCGCCCCGTGTCCGGTGAATGGAACAGCGCTATCAGCTTGCCGGGTTCGTCCACACCCACGGAGTCCAACAGTGCACGGCTGAGCTGATCAGCCTCCAACCCTTGGTTCATCCGGCGCAGGCTGTGGCGCACCGCTTCGCGCCCCAACCAGTAACCGCTTCCTTCGTCGCCCAGGAGGTAGCCCCAGCCGCCCGCGCGGGCTTCCTCGCCGGCGTCGTTCCTGCCCCACGCGGCTGAGCCGGTGCCGGCGATGACTGCGACGCCCGTGCTCGCTCCCCCGGCTGCCAACAGAAGGCGTGAATCGTGGACCACGGTGATGCGCGCGCCGGGCGCATGGGGTGCTATGAGGTCTGCGAGCGCCTGGGCGTCCTCGTCGGTATCGATCCCACCGGCACCGGCGTACACCTGGTCAATGTGGCCGCCACCGATTTTCCCGAACAACTCAGCAAGGTTGGCTGCGGCCACCTCACGGCTCACGTTCTGGACATTGGAGCTGCCAGCGCTCTGGTCACTCACCGGAGACCCGTCTTCGAACCGCACGCCGCGGGTTTTGGTGCCGCCGATGTCGAGCCCTATGACGGTGCCGCTCACGACTTTCAGAGGGGCGTGGGAATGCTGGACAGAGTCAGGATTGTTCACCGTGAAAGACTAGCTTGGAGCGTCCGGAGGAGAAACCGCACATGCCCGAATCCTTTTTTGGTACACCGTTTATTGCAGCTCCCATGGCCGGAGGAACGTCCACGCCGGCGTTGGTGAAGGCAGTTCATGAGGGTGGCGGGCTGGGATTCATAGCCGCCGGCTACAAGAGCCCCGACGCCATGATTGCCGAAATAGCTGCCACGCGGGAACTCAAGGTCCCCTTTGGCATGAATGTGTTTGTACCGGATGCACGTCAGCTCCCGCCACGTCCTGAGGCCCGGGCGCAGATTGAGGCCTACCGGGCCGAATTGGAACCTGAGGCGGCCCGCTACGGCGTGTCCCTTCCTCCCCTGCGGCTTGATGATGACGACGCGTGGCAGGACAAGATCGACGCCCTGCTGGCCGACCCCGTGGAGTTTGTGAGCTTCGCCTTTGGCCTCCCGGGAAAGCCGGTGGTCCATGCACTACAGAAGGCGGGCAGCCGGGTTATTGCCAGCGTCACCAGTGTTGAAGAAGCTTTGGCTGCTGCGGAGGAGGGGCCTGACGCCCTGGTGGTGCAGCACAGTTCCGCGGGCGGGCACACGGCAGCTTTCCTCCTTGGCCGGCCCGGATCAGTAGCCCGCACGACGGCGGAGCTGGTGGCCCAGGTGCGTGGCGCCGTCGGACTTCCGCTCATTGCGGCAGGCGCCATCATGGACAATTCCGGCCTGCGTGAAGTACTGGCAGCGGGTGCGGAGGCCGCGCAGGTGGGCACCGCTTTGGTGCGCACTGAAGAGAGCGGTGCGCGGAAGCCACTTAAGGACGCGTTGGGTGATCCTGCATTTACGGAGACGGCAATGACCCGGGCTTTCACGGGACGATGGGCCCGTTCCTTGGTTAACGACTTCGTCCGGGACCACCGGGACGCGCCGGAAGGATATCCCGCGATCCACCATCTCACCAGCCCTGTCCGGGGCGCAGCATCTGCTGCCGGAGATCCCCACCGCCTCAACTTATGGGCCGGGACGGGCTGGCAGCAGGCCAGAGGAGGATCCGCTGCGGACGTGGTCAGGGAGTTCCTGACCGGGCTCTGACGAGTTCGGCGAGCAGTTCCCCGCCCTCATTGACCACGAGTTCGCGGAACAGCCTGACGGCGTCCGGCTCAAAGCTTCGCTCCCGCCAGGCAAGACCGATCTGCCGGAACGCCAGGTCCGATTCGATGGCGACTTCCACGAGCCCGAGTTCGGCCTTCGGAAGGAACTGCCCTGTCCCGGACCCGGGTCCTGCCGGGGGCAGGATGCTGAACCCCAGTCCGGCCGAGACCAGGCCACGGGCCGAGGTTGACTCCTGGACTTCAAAGGCAATCCGCGGACGAAAGCCGGCTTCCCGCAGCAGCGCCTCACCCAGCGCCCGGAGCCCCACTCCCTCGGGAAGGGTGATGTAGGGCTCGTGCCGGAGCTCGGAGAGGCGCACGCTGTTCCGTTCCGCCAAGGGATGCCTGTAGTGCAGCACGGCTCGCAGGGGTTCCCGGTAGAGCGGCATGGCGTGAATGCCACGCCCTTCCGGGGCGATGGGTGCTGTCAAAGCGAAGTCCATGTCCCCGTTGGCCAGTTGCGTCAGGCAATCGTCGCGAGGACCCTGCCAGAGTTCGAATACAGTGTGTGGGTGGCGGCCGCGGAAGGCGCTGATGAGCAGGGGCAGTGTCGCTTCACCGAAGGTGTGTTGGAAGGAGACCCCGATGCGCCCCCGGACCACGTCCGATTCGTGCCGCACCCGGTCCAACCCGGCCTGGAAATCCTGCAGTGCTGCCTCGATGTAGGGCAGCAGGGTCCTGGCTGCAGGGGTCAGCCGGATGCCCCGGCCGTCCCGGATGAGCAGGTCCATACCCACTATGGCGCTTGCCCTTGCCACGGCACGGCTCACTGTTGACTGTGGAACGCCGAGGATTTCCGCGGTTTCTGTCATGTGTTCCGTGCGGCCAAGTTCGGCGAGGACGGGCAGCAACGGGAGGAGTTGAACGAGTTGGTGATGATCCGGCTCCACTGCATTCCTTCGCTGGTGATTCATGCATTCCTGCATCAATCCTAGATGACCTATGCATTGGAATCAGGAGTTTGCTCCGTCCTAATCTGACTCGGTGAGCAAAGCAATTTCCGTAGCCAGCACCGAATCCTGGGATGGACATGCCAAAGGCTCCAGAGGCTACAGCCGCGTCCTGGCAGCGCTGGCCCTTGCCGGCGTTGCGACTTTCGCGCAGTTGTACTCCACCCAAGCCGTGCTTCCACTCATGGCAACTGACCTGCAGATCACGGCAGCCGAAGCCGCGCTGAGCATTTCCCTTGCCACTGTGGGCCTGGCTGCCACCGTACTTCCATGGTCCTTCCTGGCGGACAGGATTGGCCGGGTCCGCGCCATGGCCCTTGGCATCGCCATCGCCACATTGTTGGGATTACTGGTGCCCCTTGCGCCCACCGTGCCCGTGCTGTTGGGTCTGCGGACCTTGGAAGGCATGGCCTTGGGCGGTATCCCCGCGATCGCCATCGCCTACCTCAACGAGGAAGTCACCAAAGTCCACACAGCCCTCGCAGCGGGCACCTACGTTGCCGGAACCACCCTGGGCGGATTGGCCGGGCGCCTTGTGGCCGGGCCTGTTGGAGAACTATGGGGATGGCGCGCCGCAGCCCTGGCGGTATCCCTGCTGGCCACGGTCTCAGCTGTCTTGTTCCTGGTGCTTGTTCCGAAGCAACGCAGGTTCAGCCCTGCCCCTGCTTTGGGATTTCGGGGAGCTCTCCGGACCCTGGGTGGGCACTCCAGCAATCCCAAGCTGCTGTCCCTCTACTTGCAGGCGTTCCTGCTCATGGGTGGCTTCGTGGCCGTCTATAACTACCTCGGCTTCCGTTTGCACGCAGAACCCTTTGGGCTTCCTGCGACCGTTGTCAGCCTGATTTTCCTGGCGTACTTGTCCGGAACGGTCAGTTCGCGCTGGGCAGCGGGGCTGACCACCAGATTTGGCCGCCGGAACGTCCTGGTGGCAGGGATCGCCATTATGTCGGCTGGTTTGGCAATGACGTTGGTGGAAAATCTGGCAGCCACCTTAGTGGGGCTGGTGATCTTCACCGGCGGTTTCTTCGCTGCCCATAGCGTTGGCTCAGGGTGGACCGGAGCCATCGCCACAACAGGCCGGGCGCAAGCAGCGTCCTTGTACAACCTGTCCTACTACCTGGGTTCCAGCGTCATTGGCTGGGCGGGCGGTCTCGCCTTTCAGGCTTATGGCTGGCCGGCATTGGCGTTGAGCGTGATCGCGCTGTCATGCACGACGGCGGCAGTTACCTTGATAGTTCACCGATCACCGCGTCACCCCCGCTGATTTCACCCTGACTGCCCCTACAATCGGAGGCATGACACAGGTCACGAAAAACCGGGAGCTGTCGTCGCCGGAGCGTTTGCAAGCGTTTACGGATGCCGTGGTGGCGATTGCTTTGACGTTGTTGATCCTGCCGCTCATGGAAAGCGTGGGAGAACTTGCCGACCATGACGGCACAACGGCTGAGTGGTTGGCTGAGGAACAGTACGCCTTGCTCGGCTTCGTCCTCAGCTTCATCCTCATCGCAGTGTTTTGGGTGCACCACCACAAGCTGTTTCGCAGCGTCAAGCGTGTTGATGCGGGCCTGCTGTGGTTGACGGTGGCATGGATGTTCACCATTGTGGTGATGCCCGTGGCCACATCACTCTCCACCCAGATGACGTCCGACTGGGCACAGCCCCTCGTCTATATAGGCACCTTGTTCGCCACCAGCCTGATGCTTCTGCTGGCCCGCATCTATCTCCGGTCCCACGCTGACCTCCACGACATGGCTGACAATGACGCCGTGCTGGGTATTCGAGCGAGTTGGATCGTTTCCGGCCTCTTCCTTGCTGCACTCGTTCTGGCCGTTGTCATTCCCGGTGCAGGAAACTGGCCCCTGTTGTTGATGCTCCTCAGCGAACCGCTTCAACGGTTGGACCGGCGACGAGGTAGCCGCTCGCCCGCGAAGCGATAGTCACCTGAAGAATTGACCGCATAAGATGGTGGGAAGGCAATTTCAGGAGGATCCGTGAGCAACCCCACGAAGAATGTTCGGTCAACCACGGGCAACGCAGAGCCCCTGGACGCGATCGATGAACGCATTCTCGCAGCGTTGGTGGACGACGCCCGCATATCCAACAAGCAACTGGCTGAACTCGTGGGGATCGCCCCCTCCACGGCCCTGATGCGCACCAGGGCGCTCTCCGAACGCGGAATCATTGAAGGCTTCGAGGCCGTGTTGAGTCTGCCGGCCATCGGCCGCTCTGTTCAGGCCCTCATCGCTGTACGCCTGCGCGCCCATGACCGGGACCAGATTGACCGTTTCACGGCGCGCGTCCCCAAGCTTCCGGCGGTCATTTCCACGTTCCACACCACCGGCTCCGTGGATTACCTTCTCCATATTGCAGTGGCCAACACGGACGACCTCCGTAACTGGCTTCTGGACAACCTCGCCACCGACCCCGTGGTGGGTCACACCGAAACCACAATGGTCTTCCAGCACATCCCCGGCAACCGGGGACCGTTGCCCGAGTAAGCGGCTTTCAGTCCCGCACGGACTTCCGAAGAGACACTGCCGCGAGCGCCAGGGCTCCCCCACCGCACAAAGCGGTGAAAACCACGACGGCGGTCTGCAGGCCGAGTGCCGTCACAGCCAGTCCCAGCCCAATCACCGGAACAGCACTGCCCAAATAGGTGATGACGTAGACGGTGCTGATGACTTGGGCGTGCCGTGCCGCTTCCACTTTGCCGGCAACCTCGTTGAAGACCTGCCGGAAGGCAATCCCCTGACCTGCCCCTGCCGTGATGCTGGCCGTCACCAGCAGCCAAGGGCTGGACCACGCTGCCGCGGCTCCCACCAGAATTACGGAGACGCCCAGCACGCCCAGGGACACAGGGACAACGAAGCGCCCGCGGGCACCCAGTAGCTGGCTCAAGGCTGAGGCCCCCAACGTGAGGCCGGCAAGGAGGCCAATGAGAGGCCTGGAATCTGCGTGGACCACGCCGGCGAAATAGCCCGGCGCCAAGGAAAGGCAGAAGCCGAACACCGAAAAGCTGAGGAATCCGGTGGCGGCAGCCATCCAGAATGCTCCGCGGGCGTCCCGTGAGATGGACGGCCTTCTGGGAGCAAGGACCTTGAGGGGTTTCGGGCCTTCCGCCGGAGCGATGGCAGGCCTGGCCTTGAGGAGCCACAGGGGAATAAGGGCCGCTACCAACACCGCCGAATGGACGTAGTAAGGGGTACGCGTGGGGTCCGGCAAAAGCGACAAGACGCCACCGATAGCGGGTCCGGCCGCTACGCCTCCGGCTGAAGAAAGCAGCGTAAAACGGGAAGCCCAGTCGGGCCGTTGGGGAAGCAGTTCGCGAAGTGCCGCGGAGCTGGCTCCCGTGGCCAGCCCAACGGCCACGCCCTGCAGCGCCCGGCCCAGGGACAACGAGACCAGAGAATCCGCGTTCGCGAAGATCACCCCACCTGCCAGGCCGACCAACACAGCAAGGACCAGCGCTGCCCTCCGCCCGATGTGGTCCGACCAATGACCTGCCACCATGAGGACCGCTATCAAAGCAAGGACGTAGCTCGAGAAGGCAACAGTGACGCCCAGCGAGGACATGCCAAGGCGGGACTGGAGCAAGGGATACAGCGGTGTGGCGAGATTGGCGCCGACCAACAGTGTGAAGATCACCATTCCGGCCAGGACCAGCCGGGCGGTGGTGGAGGCATCCCATCCCCAGCGATCGGCGGTAGCCGGACGCATGCGGAGTTCGCTCAAGACAGTCATTTCATTGCCTTCGGGCTAGGTGGCCGGGCTGCAGATTTCCTTGTGGGAAACGCAACCCCGCTCATTATTGATGGCAACAGAATGCAATGGAGCTGATCTCAAAGGGCCATAGAGATGCAAGAATTGAGCAAAATACTCAAAGTATTGCGAGCCAAGTGAGCTGGAGTGACCATTTGAACACCCTTGACCCCATGGACCTGAAGATCCTCCTGGAACTCATCAAGGATCCCCGCATCCAGATCGCCGAGTTGAGCGACGAACTGGGCATCGCGCGCAACACGGCCCAAAGCAGGGTCAAGCGCCTTCTCCGGTCCGGGGTGCTTCACGCTGCGGGACGGGAAGTGGACCTCGAAAAGGTGGGTTACGACGTCGTAGCCTTCGTCACGATTGAAGTCACCCACCGGGAACTCGACGGCGTCATCGGCGCCTTGCGCCTGATCCCCCAAGTGCTGGAGGTCCATGAAATTTCCGGTCGCGGCGACCTGTGGTGCCGGGTGGTGGCAACGGATACCCACAACCTGCAGTCAGCCTTGCGCGCAGTGCTACGCACCAAGGGAGTCATCAGGACCGAAACCGTGCTGGCACTGCACACCCATATCCCCTACCGCACTGAGCCGCTCATCGGCAGGATGGCGGCCACACCAACACGGTCCAGGCAGGAGGTCCGGAGCGCCGGTCCCGGGGCCTGAACGCACTAGGATTTCATGCATGGATTGGCTCTCACACATCTCCCAGATCAACTGGCTCGCCGTACTTCTGGCTTTCGTTTCAAGCATGGTGATCGGCTTCGTCTGGTACATGCCGGCCGTCCTGGGCCGCAGATGGATGCAGGCGATCGGCAAAACCGAAGACGACCTCAAGAACATAGAAGGCGGAGCAGGTATCTGGGTCCCCATGATGGTTGCAGCGGCCGTGACCAGCATCCTCCTGGCTGTCCTCATCAGCGCTCTGGAACTCAATACCTTCCTTGCCGGTGGCTTCTTCGCACTCATTGTTGCCCTGGTATTCCGTGCCGGCGGCCATGTCATTCACAATGGTTTCGCCGGGCGGCCATTCGCAGTGACCCTCATCGACTCCGGCCACGACCTCGTGGCCATGGTCATTGCGGGCGCCATCATCGGAGCCATGCAGTAGCGTTCAACCAGTGACTATCATCGATAACGCCGTATACGTGGACGGCGTCCGCACTGCCACCCCTCAAAACCTCGAACAGACGTTTGAGACGTTGTCAGAACACGGCGGCATGGCGTGGATCGGGCTGTATCGTCCCACCAAGGACGAGATGGCCGCCGTTGCCCAGGAATTCGGGCTTCACGATCTCGCCGTGGAGGACGCCGTCTCCGCGCACCAGCGGCCCAAACTGGAACGCTACGACCACAACCTCTTCACGGTCCTCCGGCCGGCCCGATACCTCGATGAGACCGAGACGGTGGAATTCGGCGAACTCCACGTCTTCACCGGACCAAACTTTGTGGTGACCATCCGGCACGCTGAAACCGGTGGGGTTGCCAGGGTCCGCCACCGGCTGGAAACACGTCCTGACCTCCTCTGCCACGGGCCTGAAGCCGTGCTCTACGCTCTCCTGGACCAAGTGGTGGATGATTACGCTCCCGTTGTGGCCGGGCTTGAGAACGACATTGATGAAATCGAAGACCAGCTCTTCAGCGGCGACAGCACTGTGTCGCGCCGCATTTACGAGCTCGCCCGTGAGGTGATCCAGTTTCAGCGGGCCATCCAGCCCCTCCCGGACATGATGGCACTTCTGGAGAGGGGCTTTGAGAAGTATGGCGTGGATATTGAATTGCAGCGCTCCCTCCGCGACGTCGAGGACCACGTGCAGCGCGTCATCTCCCGTGTGAACTCCTTCCGGGATCTGTTGCAAAATGCCCTCACCCTTGATGGCACGCTGACAGCCAACCGGCAGAACGAGGCCAGCGCTGCCCAGAACGAGCAGGTCAAGAAGATCTCATCCTGGGCTGCCATCCTTTTCGCCCCGTCCTTCGTAGCGGGCGTCTACGGCATGAACTTCGACCATATGCCTGAACTGCACTGGGACTTCGGTTATCCCCTTGCCGTGGGTCTGATGTTTGGCGCTGCCTTGCTCATGTACCTCATCTTCAAACGCAAAGGATGGCTGTGACGCCGTCCTTGGGACCTCCCCGTAAACAGCGGGACACCGCAAGGACCCTGCTTGAGGCCATGGCGCACGACGCCGTTCGGTCCGGTTTTGAGCTTGAACCCAGTCAGTGGCAAGCAGCCCAGCGGTTGGCCACCTTTGGTGCCCAGCTGACCGGCCGCCGTCGGGCGCTTCCACGAAAGCCGACACGAAGCCTCTACCTTCACGGACCGGTGGGCCGCGGCAAAACGTGGCTGATGGACAGCTTCTACGGACGGCTTGAAGCACGGAAACGGCGTGTCCACTTCCACGATTTTTTCCGCAGGCTTCATGGCGGCACCCATGGGTTGGACTCAGGCAACGGCACGGCGATCCAGCAGTCGGTGGACGCCGTCCTGAACGATGTTGACGTGTTGTTCTTTGACGAGTTCCACGTCCACGACATCGGCGACGGCATGTTCATTTCCCGCCTGCTCCGGACAGCCGCGCAGCGCCGGGTTGCTCTGGTGGTCACCTCCAATTACGCGCCGGATGACCTTCTGCCCAATCCCCTGTGGCATGAGCATTTCCTGCCCACCATCGAGGCCATCAAGGACATGATGGACGTGGTGGAAATCAACGGCGGCTCGGATTTTCGCCGCTATCCGGCGGCGGGAACACACCCCTCCACCGGGGCCGGGGCCTTCCGATCAGGACGCATCATCTCCCCCGGCGCACCCGGACAGTTGGGGCGCCTCGGTCTCTTCCGGCCAACGCCATCCCAAGGCCGCGTCTTGCAGCCGACAACCCAGCCGATAGTCGTCAAGAACTCCGACCCGGACCTTCTGTGGGTTGGATTTGAGGAACTGTGCGGCGGGTTGTCCTCGACGTCGGACTTTCTGGTCCTGGGCGGAATGTTCAGGACGTGGGTCATTGACGACGTTCCATCGCCAACAGACGCTGATGCTGCCTCCGCACCTGCCTGGCAACGGTTCAGCAACGTGGTGGATGTGCTCTACGACCAGGACATCACCTTGTTCCTGATCGGCAGCGTGCCCCTCGACTTCGACGTTGAGGGGAGCGGGAACGTGTTGCCCGTGGATCTCGCACGCATCGCCAGCCGTTTATCCCTGCTCAGCCGTTCCCATCCGGACGAAGACCTGAAACGCGAAGAGGCCGCTGGAAGCTAAGCTTCCAACGGCCTCCTGAAGCACGTACCCGTGGCAGTGTGCTAGATGACGCCGCCGGCAGCGGAGGGAGCACTGGCGTCGTTTCCGCCGTCGCCTACAGTCTCGCGGGCCACGTAATTCTCGATGTCGAAAAGGTTCTCGGCACGTTCGGTGATGTTCAGCAGCGTGGTCATCGAGGCAACTTCCTCAACCTGCTCCTTCAGGAACCACAGCATGAACTGCTCACCCAAGGCATCCCCCTCTGCACGGGCAACACGGAACATCTCCTCGATGTTGCGGGTAACTTCCTTCTCCTGCTCCAAGGCGAGCGCGATGGGTTCCTTGGCGTTGTTGAAGTTGTTACGAACCGGGGCGATACCCGGAATCTCCACGTGCACGTTACGGTCCAGCATGTACTGGACCATCATCATGGCGTGATTGCGCTCCTCGAGGGACTGGCGATAGAAGTGACGGGCCAGCTGCGGCAAGTCTTCGCCATCAAAGTACACAGCTACTGCGATGTATTGCTGGGAGGCCGCAAACTCATTGGCGACCTGGGCGGACAACAGCTCATTGAAAGTCTTCTTAGCCATGGCACGATCCTACAGGCGGGCCAAGACACTCTTGTTGGTGAGATTGGCCACTACTGAAGGGCCACGAGGTCAGGGCAGCACCAGGCTGATACCCACGCCGGCCGCAGCAGAAAGAACGCTCGCTGCCATGGAACCCAATCCATTGACGAGCGCCAGGCCCGTCCTTCCACTCTGGATCAGCCGGATGGTCTCCAGGCTCGCCGTACTGAAGGTGGTGTACCCGCCCAAGAAACCTGTCCCCAGGATCAGGAACAGTGACTCAGGCGCATGGCCCCGCATCACCAATCCGGCAAGGAACCCCAGAGCAAACGAACCCGTGACGTTGATCAGCGCGGTTCCCCAGGGAAAGGCCGTCTTGATGCGCTGCCGGATCAAACCATCCACCATGAACCTGACCGCTGCACCGACTCCACCAGCAAGGGCAAGAAATATCACCGTCACTGCACACGCCCGGTAACGCGACGGTGATGCCACGCACCCAACCAGATGCCTGCCGTAGTGGCCACAGCCCCGCCAAACAAGCTCGCTGCGAGGTACCCGGCAGCTCCGGGTGCAGCCTCCGCCATGAACAGGTGGACTGCGTCCAAAGCCAGAGTGCTGTACGTCGTGTAAGCGCCCAAGAACCCCGTACCCAGGGCGAGCCTCACAACCCGGCGACTGCCGACGTCGGGCCCCCTGCGGGAGAGCCCCTCCAACAGTGCCCCCAGCGCCAACGCGCCTGACAGATTGATGACCAAGGTAGGTAGCGGCCAAGCCTCCGGGGCTGGGATCACCAATCCGAGGCCGTACCGGGCGAGCGCTCCGAACACGCCGCCAGCCGCCACTATGCCGATGAAGCCCCAATGACGGTGAAGTGGCCTGTTCGCCTCAGTCGTCGTCATCGTCGTCCGGGACACGGGGGTTCACGGGAACCACGAGGACCGGCACGTCTTGGCGATGGAAAAGGCGCCGGGCCACGGAACCCGCCGTCAGCTCTTTGAGCGCGGCCGTCACCTTATGCTCACGTGTTCCCACCACAATCATGAAAGCGCCGATGCTCGCGGCTTCGCGGGCCAAAGCGTGCGCCGGTTCACCGGCAAGCGGCACGAGGGACCATTCAACGTCCCAACCAGCCAATTGTTCGGCAATGGTTGACGACAGTAATTCCGGGATCCCCTGGGCTCCTGCAATACCATCCGGGTCGATCGGCGCAGCCGGCCCACCGGTGGTTCCATCGACCGGATACACCGTGGCATCGGCATACGCGCAAACAAGTGGGAGTCCCGCACGTACAGCAACCTGCGCTGCCTGCTCCAGGACCGCGGGCTGCTGCCCGGGCATTACGCCTACCAGGATGGGCCCGGACGTCTTGCCGGAGGCCTCGGGATGTAATGCGGGGGTCTCAGTCACAGCGCCATTCTACGACGACGGGGTGCGCTCACAGATTGCCGCGGCCGGGCCATAGACCGTAGAGAAGCGGAACTGCCGACGCGATCATCACCAGGTTGCCGAACACGAGGTCCTCGGATCGGATCACCGAGCCAGCCACTAACAATGCTGCGAAGATCACCGCAGCCACAGCCCGCCGGGCCAAGACGATGAGCCTGCTCATTTGGCGTTCGAGCCGCCGGTTGGATACTTGGAGCGTTCCGTCTTCGAATCTGGTGATCAGCCCGTCCAGCCGTTTCGGTAAACGCAAGGCGACCGAAACTACGTCGAAGGCCTGCCCCGCGACGTCATTGACGAGGTTGCCGCGTTCATCCCGAAGCAACTGTGCTGCGTACGGTTCCACAGAGTCCCACAAGTTGAATCTGGCATCCAAGGAACTACAAACTCCCGACGTCAGTGACATGGCACGGATGATGAGCAGGAAATTCTCCGGCAACTGAAACGGAAGCGATCTGATGACGTTGCCGAACTCCGCACCAAAATCACGGAACTCCCGCGGGTCCACTTCGCGAAGCTCTGCAAAGCCCATGCCGCCAAAGCGTGCGAAGAGCTGCGTCATGGCCCGCTCCAGCTCGGCCGTGTCAGCCGACGGCATGAGAACACCCACATCGCTGATAGCGGCAACAAGACCCTTTCCATCCCGCGAGGCAGCCGCAATCAGGAGCTTGCGCAATCCGCTTCTGGTCTTCGCCGGCACCTCCCCCATCATGCCGAAATCGATGAACGTCAGCTTCCATGGCCGTTCCGCCGAGGCGGAATCGGGAGTGACAAAGATATTGCCCGGGTGTGGATCGGCGTGGAAGAAACCCTTGGTGAACAACTGGTCAAACATCACCGAAGCGAAGACGGGGGCAACCGATGCCGGGTTAATCCCAGCCATTCGAAGCGACTCGGCATCGGTGATCTTGATGGCAGTGACGTCTTCGAGGGTGAGCACCCGGCGCGTGGTCCGTTCCCAGACAACCCCCGGCACCGTCACCCGGTTGTCATCATCGAAGTCGGCTGCGAAACGCTCTGAGTTTGCGGCCTCGTTCAGGTAGTCGATCTCCTCAAGGCTGGTCTGGGCAAACTCCTTGATCAGCGCCGGAACATCAGCACGGTTTGAGACGATGCGGATACGGCTGAGCCAGCCTCCTACGCGACGCAGTGCGGCCAGATCGACATCCACGATCGTGTCGATGCCCGGCCTTTGCACTTTGAAAACCACGCTGCTGAGGCCAGTGTCCTCCGCATTGCCGGCGAGGAGTTTCGCCCGGTGCGCCTGCCCGAGGGAAGCCGCGGCTATGGGCACCTCCTCGATCGAAGCGAACACGGATTCCAAGGGCGCGCCCAGCTCCGCCTCGGCAAGGGCCCTGATTGCAGGGAACGGAACCGGCGGCACTTCGTCCTGGAGACCCTCCAGCTCAGCCGTAATCTCAGGCGGGAGCACGTCCAGCCTGGAGGACATGAACTGGCCCACCTTGATCATTAAGCCACCGAGCTCAACAGCAAGTCCGTGGAACCGGCGGGCAAATCGCCGCATCCTTTGTGAGCGGTTACGCTCTGTCAGTCTCCGGAGGCCTACACGAGGCAGGAACAACTCGAACCACCAGGTCACCACCAAGTGCCATGCGGCAAACCTGAGGATTCGACGATAGCGGGCACGGGCTTCCCCGGCCATGGGATCCATCTGGTCGCGTCGAGGCGACGTCACTCCCTTCAGTCCTGGGCGAGGATCGAATACAGCCGACGACGAGCTTCTTCCAGCACCGTCACAGCCTCTTGCACCTGCTTTGGAGTTCCGGTCCGCCCCACTTGCGCCGCGGCCTGGGCCAGCTCCACCCCGGCTTTGGGCAGGGCGGCGAAACCTGAGGAGCTACCAGTTGATTCCCACGGCGCCGACGTTTCAGCGCTGGCAACGTCTTCGCGCCCCGCTTCGGTGAGCGAATATATTTTTCGGCCATTGGATTCTTCAGTACTCACAAACCCCTCATCGGCCAGCAGCTGAAGGGTTGGGTACACCGAACCGGCGCTTGGCTTCCAACTTCCACCGCTGCGCTCTTCGATTTCACGGATGATCTGATAGCCGTGCATGGGGCGCTCAGCGAGGAGAGCCAGAATGGCCGTCCTCAACTCTCCGCGGCCTGCCCGGGTACCCGAGCGCTTTTCGAACCGGGATCGAAACTCCTCCACGGCCTGCCACATGCCGTCCAAGTTGTTTCCCATAAAACCATTTGCAGGGAATGAATTGTGCATCAAGCTCACCTCGGTAGGTCGCGAACGATACTGAACGATAGTTAACGATATACACGCTTGGGCGCGGAGACAATGGCTCGCGTGCGCCGAGTCCGGAGATGGGCGGACGAACGGTCGCACGAGTAACCGTCACTCGACGTCCTGCTGCCCGCGAAGCGTGCACTACCGGCGTTGAGGCAGGACTCGTTGCTTGCGAAGCACCACTATTAATGTTTCATTAATACTATGTCCAGAATTCAGGCGCAGCAGGATGCACAGATGATTCGTTCAGTGCTGCCGTTGCTGACACTCACCTTGATCGCGGAGGAGGAATCCTACGGATACCACCTGGTGGAGCGTCTTGCCGCCATGGGCCTTGATGTCACAACAGGCCTGGTCTATCCCGTCCTCAGCAGGCTTGAACGCGACGGTCTGGTCAGCACGCGGATGGTTTCATCACCCAACGGTCCGCCACGAAAATACTTCGCCCTGACAACGGCCGGAGAAACAGCGAAAGCAACTGCCATGGAACAGTGGCGACTCGTAGCCTCTGCCGTCCGGAACGCCACAGAAAAGGACTCCCCCAAGCCATGAACATCGTAGAACCGGCAGCATCGCCCCGCAGGTCACTTAAGGACCGGCTACTCACCGACTTGTACCTCACCAGGCTCCAATGGCACCTTGAAGCCGTACTAACCGGCAAGGAACGTCGGGCAACGGTCAAGGAATTGCGGCAAGCACTAGCCAGCGACCCCCGGGATACAACGTCGAGTCTACGAGACCTAGGGTCGCCCAGAACGCTCGCCCGGCAGTACGGCAGCGACGACGACCTCCGGCCGCCATGGTCCATCGGCGTCATCACCGCAGGGTTGGCACTGCTCCTCTACTGGGCACTCTTCCTGACCTTCAGCTTCGGCATGGTTGCCGCCGTCGACTCAAACACCCCCATGGAGGCCCACGCCACATTCCTGTTCGTCAAGGTCACCGCATTCTCTTCGGCCGACTCCATAGGTTTGGGGTGGACAAGCAGTTGGGCTTGGCTGGCAGTCCCCGCCGTCATAAGCGCCGTCGCGTTTCTTCTGGGTGCACGATCCTGGCGGATCACCACTTCCCGATGATCGCGAGGATGTCAAAGAGCCGCTTCCACAGCACGCCACCCAGGACATCGCGTCCCTAATTGATGATTTCTCCGCGTTCGTCCGCAACCATTGCCGCCAAACGTGCCCGCCACTCCTGCAACGCCTCGGGAGTCAGGCGCGCCCACTCCTTCACTTCGCTAATAACCTTGAGCGGGGAGCTGCTGCGAAACGACCGGGTGGGGTTGCCAGGAAACTTCTTGTCGGTCACGTTGGGGTCGTTCTCGAATGCGCCTGTGGGCTCAACAGCGTAGACACGCGGTTCGCTATCACCGGCCGCCAGTTCCGCGGCCAGACCCGCACCGTCCCGAAGAGCCGTGAAGTAGATGTGGTTCATCACCACTTCAGGACGGTAGTTCGACCTGAAGCCCGGGGTCAGGAGATCACCCACGCGAAGAGTGGCTTTGGTGCCGTGATAAAAGGGGCCCTCGTCCGGCAACGGGCTGACCAGCGGTTGACTCACGGATACAGCCTACTTGTCGGGGAGAATCAGGGCCCTTATTCCTGCGATGCGGGAGTCTTGAGGTTTTCCTGAGGAAGTGTTGACGGTACACAGGATTCGTTCTTGATCCAGGCCCGGCACAGTAGTTCTCGTCAGCCACACAGGCTGAACAGAGGGAGCTCAAGGCTCTCCCCAAGGCCCCGGGGGCCGGCCCTGTTTGCCCTTCAGGCCGGTCCCCGGCCCAATTCCTGAGCAAGAGTTGAAAGGAACGCCCGGCATGAGCTCACTGATCACCACCCCCGCAGTCCACGGCCGGCGTTCCGCCCGGGCAGCTAGTACCGCCGTCGTCACCGTCCCCGCTCTCTTCGACGTCGAAGCAGGCGGCATCAGCAACGCAATCCGCGCCCTCCGCGAACCCATCGTCATGAACACCCTCATGGATGGCGCGCCCGCCATCCAGGTCATTGGAATGCTCGCCCCCATCTGGAACAAAAACCCTGCCAGGACCACGCCGGGAGCTGCCGTGGAGACTCGCGATGAAGCCTCAGCGTAACCCCGGAGGCGAACTGGACCTGAGCCGGCTCCAATCCCTCGCCGAGGAACTCGGAAGCCCGGAACCGGCACTGCGGTTCCTCACCAAGTACCTCGCCATGCTCCCCACCCGGGTCGAACGGATCGTCCATGCCTTGGATGACCACGACGCCAAAGAGACCACCACAGCCCTCCTTAGCCTGAAGATCAGCTCCGCCATGGTGGGCGCTGTGGAGACAGAGCATCAGTGCCGGGCCATCGAATCAATGATCCGGGCAAACCTCTTCGAGGACGCCACCCACGCCCTCCCTGCCCTGCGGCGGTCCACGGACCGTTGCGTAGCTTCACGGTCCGAGCTCGTCCACGCAGCCCACACCTGCCTGACCCGCCGTGGTGGCTTCTTCCGTTCTTGAGCGGACCTTGAGTGTTCACCAAGGTTCTTCCTGAAGCCGGTTGGGCACACTGGATCACGGAACAACCACACAACGGGGACGGAACGCGCAATGCAGGGCCTCAAGAAGCCACTATGGTCCAACGGCACGTGTCCGGAACGGTTGTCTAAGGCAGCAGTTGCAGACAAAAGCGCCCGCACATCTCTTAAGGATGTGGGGCGCTTTTTCGCGGTGGGTTAACCCAGAAGCGCGGTCACGGACTCCCTGAAAGCGGGAGCCATTTTCCTACTGAATTCCTCGGTCACGTGAACCGTGTCCATTTTGATGGGTGCACCATCGATAAACGCCGGACAATAACCTGACTCAGTGCAGAACATGAGGCGCGTGTCTATAGCCTCAGCACCGGCGATCTGAGAGCCCAGGACGGCCAGAGTGTTGTAGTTGGGGTCGATCTTGGAGGCGCAGTTCGAGGGCACGCTCACTCGCGTGGCGCATGCTGTGATGGTTTTGCCAACAGGGGCGCTTGTAACAAGCACAATGCGCGATCCTGAGGGTTGGAGCTTATCAACGGTGCGCTGTGTCGCCGCCTTCCAGGCAGGCTCTCCGGTCAGCCCATCAGCGGCCGGTATGACGTCCCCTAGGACGGCCGTGGTGTTGGTAATGAAGACCAAGTCCGGCTGCATCCGGTTTATCTCTTCCACGGCGCTCGCCTTGTAGTTTGCGCAGTCACGCTGCAGCTGCTCGCGGTCATCTTTCGTGGTGAGGTCAATGCTGACGCAACCAGCCATGGAGAATCCTCGGACGTTGTATTGATCCCCGATAGCTGCGCGAATGGTCGATATGAGCGCAACGCCCGTGGAGTCGGAGAACACCACAGCAGTTTTGTCTTTGCCAGAGTCAAAGTTACAAACATCAGGTCCAATCCGAGGTTCAGCACAGCCGGATCGGCGCTCATCAGGGGATCCCTTGGAGGCCACTTCATCGAGTGAGGGCGAAAGCACAGGCCATGCAGCTGCTTGTGAGGCTGTGAGGATCTGGGCCTGTAGTGCGCCGAGGGCTGGACGGTCTGCGGACGCGGGCACAGGATTCGTGCCGGATGAGCCCATGGAGGGGCGAACTACGGAGGGCGCGGATGCCTCGTACTTCAGTGGCGGCCCGGTAAAGGTTGTCAACAGCGCCCCCGCAAATGTGACCACCAGCGCGGCCACAGCCGTGAGCTGGGTCCTTTCGGTGAAGACAATGAGCTTCTTACGTTCGCGCCCCTTGTCATTGAGTAGCAGTCGTGAATGACGAATGGGCTCTTCAATCAGATGATAGCTGGCCACAGAGAGTAGCAGCATCAGCCCGAAAACAATTGGGTAGTAGGTCCAGTGCCACTCCGATATGAACTCTTCGAGGAAGATGATCACAGGGAAATGCCACAGATATAGCGAGAAGGATAGGTCTCCGATGTAGGACATTGCAGGGTTGGTCAGGGGTGCGAGGAAACGTCCGCTACCCCCTGTGCCGGCCGCAATGACCAGGGCTGTTGCGAGGACCGGCGAGATTGCCCAAGGCCCAGGGAACGGCATGTCCGGGTTGATCAGGGCTATAGACGCGGCAATGCCCGTAAGGCCGACCCAGGCAAGAATAGTACGGACAAGCCTAGTGATGTGTTGGAAAACAGGAGCGACGATGGCCAGCAACGCTCCAATTCCAAGCTCCCACGCACGCGTGAAAGTTGAAAAGTAAGCAATGCTCGCATTCGACACTGTCTCCATCAGCGCCCACGCCAACGAGGCGACAACAATTGCACCCATGATCCATCCAAGGGCCCGCCTGCTCTTGAAAACGGCAATCCCGGCGAAGATAACAAACGGCCACACGAAGTAGAACTGCTCTTCAACGCCAAGGGACCAGAAATGTTGGAGAGGTGAAGTGGCCTGGTCCTGCGCCCAGTAATCTGTGCCGTTCAGGGCGAAGCGCCAGTTCCCTGAGAACAGTGCGGACCAGGCGCCGTCCACCGTCGTGGACCAAGCCCGCTCGTTGCGGAACAGAACCCATCCGACGCCGATTGTGACAAGCAGGGCGGCCAGAGACGCCGGAAGAATTCTCCGGATGCGATTTACGTAGAAACTCCTAAAGAAGGAACTCGCCAATTCGAGCGGGTTCCTTTCCCGCGCCCTGATTAGCTGCCCGGTGATGAGGAACCCTGAGATGACGAAGAATATGTCGACGCCGACGAACCCACCTCGAGGCCATGATGCAAGATGGTCGGCGACAACGGCCAGAACGGCAATTGCCCTTAGTCCTTGAATGTCCAATCGCTTACCTGAATGGTCGGTAGCGCTGGACCGTGACGCCCTGGTTGTAGTCAGCGTCGGTTGCCCCATGATTCCCCCATTATTTGAACAAACTAGCCACATTCTATGGGACGGTTTATCCTCCCAAGGATTTTCAGTTCGCCGTGCGGGTAACAACCGCGCGGAAGCCATCCGGGATGAGTTGGCGCTCACTGAACTCTTTTCCCTTTATCTCCATGCTTAGGTACTCTGACCAATGGCAGCGCTGCAGGGTATGGCACGCATTTAGAAGGGGGCCATATGCCGGTCAGGATTGTTAATGCTGCTAGCGAGGAGACTGAGTACGAAGACTGTAAATGGTTCTATTCAGACAGGGTCCAAACCTTCGTCGTACTCACTCTATTGCGCGCCTAGGAAGACCTGAACTGGACAATTCTGCGCGAGTACTCGACTTCCGTCTGGAAGGAAGTCAATGGCACTCGCCATCTCCGGGAAGCCGCCAAGCGGCAGGGCTTGTACGGAAAGGCGGAAGTCAAGGCTACCAGGATTCAAGTGTTCTAACTGGCAACGAGAATCGTTGCGGTATGTTTGCAGTATGCGGTGAAGCAAGCAACTTAAGTAAAGCCCGCCTGACCAGCGCAAACGCGGGTCAGGCGGGCCTTTTCGTTGTGGAGCTAAGGAGATTCGAACTCCTGACCTCTTCGATGCGAACGAAGCGCTCTACCAACTGAGCTATAGCCCCTGGACCGAGCCTCAACTGCCCGGCCAGTGTCCTTAGGCTACAAACTTTCCCGACGCTTTTCCAACCACGACACGAACGTCTCCTGGCCGTACGGCTGCTCCGGAGTCAGGTTGTGTCCGGCACGAAGAAAGTCACCCATCGGTCCGGGTAGTGGCAGCTGAACAATTCTGCCCCGCGCGCCCGTAGCTGACTTCCAAGACTCTGCCATCTCCCGCATGGTCAGAGCCTGCGGCCCCGCTATTGTCACCACACGGTGCCTCTCCCGCTGCGAATCATCCAGAGCTGCTTGAATCACTGCAGATGCAACGTCCACGGGAGAAATGGACTGAAAGCTGACCCCTTTGAATGTCGGGATCAGCCGCACTTTGGCACCAGCGGCGAAGATCGTCGCAACTAAACCATGGAATTGGGTGGCCCGGACCACCTCGGTCTGCAGAGGAGAACCGGCGTACTTCCGTTCTTTGGCAGCCTTTGAGGCGTAGTAGGCGTAAGAGCTGAGATCACAGTTGATGATGGACAGTGCCACCGCTTTGCGAACACCGGCCAGGTGAGCGGCGGCAAGTAGCCGGCCGCCGCCGTCGGCGAACTGCTTTTGGGCTTTACCGAACTGCCCCTCAAGGCAATCAATAACGACGTCGGCACCCGCCATGGCGTCCGATAATCCGTTCCCCGTGGTGACGTCGCCCGCGACGTACGTGGCGCCGTCGTGGTACTGAGGCGAGCCAACAGGCGGGACGTGGCGGCTTAAGACCGAAACTTTGTGGCCGGTTGCCAGTGCGAGCCGGACAACCTCACGACCCACGTGACCGGTTCCGCCCGCAACGCACATGGTTGCCATGGGTTCGTCTTAGGCGCGGCGACGCTGCAGAACGTCGTCCAAGTTGCTCAGGGCACTGTGGCCCTTGGCACTTGCAGCTACAGCAGCTGAGGCCTCAGCCTGTTCAACGTTCTGCTTCAGCACAGGCTTGCCAACCGGCTTTGGCGCCTCGGGTAGATCCAAGGGCTCAGGAGCCGGACGCGGCGCTTTGGCGGCAGCAACGTATGTGGGCTTCGGTACCTCCACAGGCTGCCAGCTGGCACCCTTGGAGTCTGTGGCAACCTGAGCGGATTCATCACCGGCTGCAACAGCAACAGCAAGCGCTGCCTGCCGCAGTTCCACCGCGGACAACCGGGCAGCTTCACGGCTAGTGGCTTCGGCGTCGAAAACCTTGGTTTCCTTCGTGTCGGCAACCGGTTCCTTGGGCAGGTACCGCGCCGGTGTTGGAATGGGCGAGGCCTGCGCCGCACGGCGCGCCCTCCGTTCACGAAGGTCCCGAAGAGCGAGCTTCCGCAAGGTCACGACGGCGAGCACCGCGCCAATAAGCGACACGAGCGGCAACCACACAGAACCGATACCAAGAATTCTTAGAACCCCGGAAACCGCTGCCGTTACCAGCAGGGTAAGGCCCGCCAAGGCCAGCGTGAGCCGGGCATAACGGATAGTGAAGGGCGTAGTGGGAGCCTTCCGGAGGACGGGTTCAGCCGCTGGGGATTCCTGGGGCGACGCCGGTGCTTTGCTGTGCATGGTCTCCATCGGTTTCTCCTGCTGAGGTGCCAAAGTCAGTACCACCCCTGCCTGCGTTTCGTCTGGTTCGTCATCAAATGCCTCTGCTGGACCAGCGGCTGTTTGGACTTGTTGCCGCCTGTTCCGCAGAACGTACGGCGCCACCCAGACCATCCACAGCGCAACAGTGACCACGAGTATCACTGAGCTGCTGAGAGGGAAGTCCACATTCAAAACCGTAGAAGCAAATCGCCGGGTGCGGCGGCATTGCGGCCGGTGTGTCGTGGCCGAGTCCACAAATGACTGGAGATATGGACGAAAAGGCCGATGACCTGCTCGTTTATCCCCTGAGCCATCGGCGCAGGAGTCCCTCCGGCACTTCATCAGCCGTCAACGCAAAGGACCGGTGATCGGCCCATTCGCCATTGATGTGCAGGTAGCGCTCCCGATACCCCTCATCGCGGAATCCGAGCTTCTCCACAACCCTCAAACTCGGAGAGTTCTCCGGCCGGATGTTGATTTCCATACGGTGCAAACCCAGCACCCGGAAGCAGTGGTCGGTTGCCATCGCAACCGCTGTGGGCGCAATACCCCGCCCGGCGCGGTCCTTATCCACCCAATAGCCGAGGGTAGCCATCATGGCCGATCCCCACACGATGGACGAGACCGTCAGTTGGCCAACAATCTGCGGCTCGCGGAAGCCTGAGGTTCGCTCAACAATGAGAAACGGCAAAGCTGTTGACTGACGGGCTTGGTCATTCAGGGAACCCACCATTTGGCGGTAGCTGGGCAGGCGACCACCCGGCGCAGGGTTGGACGCCTCCCACGGCGCCAGCCATTCGCTGTTCCGCGAACGGACTTCGGACCATTCCCGTTTGTCACGGTAACGGATGGGCCGAAGCAGCAGGTCTCCGCTCTCCAGCGTTACCGGCCAGATCGCAGAGCCGTACATCATGAATTTGTCTATTTGGGCAGTGTGGCTGTGAAGTTGGGCAACCACTCACGAAGCTCAGGACCAAGGTCTTCGCGTTCGCAAGCAAGCTCGATGCACGCCTTGAGGTAGCTGAGCTTGTCACCGGTGTCGTAGCGGCGGCCGCGGAAGACAACGCCGTAAACCCCGTAGCCTTCGCCTTCACCGGCGGCCAGCACCTCCAGGGCGTCCGTCAGCTGGATTTCTCCACCCCGCCCGGGGGCTGTCTTCTCCAGGACGTCGAACACGGCCGGGTGAAGGACGTAACGTCCAATCACGGCAAGGTTTGACGGCGCCTCTTCCGGGGAGGGCTTTTCAACGAGCTGCTTGATGCGCACGTAGCCATCCTCGCCAATATCTTCAACATCGGCGCAGCCATAAGCGCTGATCTTGGAAGGCTCCACTTCGATGAGGGCAACCACGGAACCGCCGGTCTTCTGCTGAACGGCGATCATTTCGCTCAAAAGGTCCTCACGAGCATCGATGAGGTCATCGCCAAGCAGCACGGCGAAGGGCTCGTAGCCAACGTGCTGCTTTGCACGGAGGACGGCGTGACCGAGGCCGTTCGGGTCGCCTTGGCGAACATAGTGAATATCACCGAGGTTGGTGGCGGACTGAATGGCTTCAAGCTTGGCGGTGTCGCCCTTCTCGGCCAAAGTGGCTTCAAGAGCCGGCACACGGTCGAAGTGGTCTTCCAGAGCCCGCTTGCTGCGCCCCGTGATCATCAGGACGTCATGCAGGCCCACCTTGACTGCCTCTTCGACAACATACTGGATGGCAGGCTTGTCCACCACGGGCAGCATTTCCTTAGGCATCGCCTTCGTTGCGGGAAGGAACCGGGTGCCAAGGCCTGCTGCGGGAATGACGGCCTTACGGACTGCGTTGTTTTCTAGAGTCACCGGACTAATGTAACGGACAGAACACATCAACGGCTAAACCCCTCGCCGCGTCATTAGCACATTTGGGTTCCGGAGTGGATAACCCTGTTGCTTTCCACGCACCCGAAAACCATACGATCGGACACTCATGGCATCCAAGGAAAACATCCGCAGCAGCCGGCGGCTGCACAGGCGGACCCTCACTCCCGAATACTTGGCACGCGCAGGCGAGTCACTTGCACAGCACGGGACAGCGTGGGCAGCCAAGGTTTCCTCCGGCGCCTCCGCTACCTTTGCCGTGTACCTGGGCGTAGCCTTCGAACCACCCACCAGCCCCTTGATCAGGTCACTGTACGAGGCCGGGCACCGAATTCTTCTGCCCGTTTGCGAACCGGGGCACCTCTTGAGCTGGGTGTATTGGACACCTGAAACGGCCTTTGTACGATCCTCGTATGCGCCCATAGACGAACCGGAAGGGGAACGCCTTGAAAGCTCGGTGGTAGCCGGAGCCGCCGGTATCTTCATGCCCGCCACTGCGGTGGACCGGGATGGCAACCGGATCGGCCAAGGCGGCGGCTACTACGATCGGCTGCTTCAGGGCCTCGATGCTGCCAGCAGTCAGCCGCCCACCATTGCAGTGGTGTTCGACGACGATTTGTTGCCTTCAGGCTCCATACCCGCCGAGGCATTTGATCGCCCCGTGCGTCAGGTCCTTACCCCTTCCGGCGTAGTGCAGCTCCACGACGCTGTCGAGCACGCCTGACCCAGGCTGGCTTATCGGGTGAGGTCCGGCACAACCACTGGTACACCCGGCCTGGACCGATGATAGAATTGGCACTCAGGCCCTGCGACTGCTAAGGCGGATTTTCCACCGATGGCGCACAGGACCTGAATTTTGTCCTAAAGGAGGAACTCAGTGCCCACTTACGCATACGCCTGCAAAGACTGTGACCATGCCTTTGACATCGTCCAGTCCTTTTCTGACAGCTCCCTGACGGAATGCCCCGAGTGCAAGGGCGCGCTGCGGAAGAAGTTCAATAGCGTGGGCGTCGTGTTCAAGGGCTCCGGATTCTACCGGACTGATTCCCGGGATGCTAAGGGCAGCACCGTTTCAGCGGCTCCTGCAGCGCCTTCGCCGGCCCCCGCTGCGGCACCGGCAACCGCAGCTGCAAGCAGCTAAGCGGTTTTCCACATAGGACATCAGGGCGCTGTTTGCGGCCCTTGAAGCTGGCTAACGTGGCGACATGCCACACATGTCACGCAGCGCCCTCCTCGCCCGCGCCGAACGCTCATCAGGACCCGCCAGTAATTGGCCACCGCTGAACCATCCGCCGTCCACGCCACGTTCTTCCGGCGCCCGTACCAGTTCGCGGTTGAGCGGGAATCGTCCAAGAGGTCGCTCTGGTCAACGGGGGCAGCGGACAAAAATAGGCTCTTGGGTTGCACGCAACCGGCGCTTGGCCGTAGCGCTCCTCTTGTGTGTGGCTACGGGCATCGCAGTCCAGCAACTCACCCCTGCGCCGGAGAAGCGCGTCAGCGTCCTTGTGGCAGCACGCGACCTTCCACCGGGTACCGGCCTTGCTGCATCTGATTTCACCACTATGGAAGTGCCGCCCGACCTCGCCATCAGTGGATCTTCGAACAGCATCAGCACTTTGGTTGGCCGTCAGCTCGCATCGCCACTTGCCAAGGGGCAGATTCCTTCGGAGTCGAGCCTGCTGGGCCCGGGCCTTCTGACGGGATCACCACCGGGATCGGCAGCGGTCCCCCTCAGGATGGCCGATGCCTCGTCCATCCAGCTACTCTCCCCCGGCCAACTGGTAACTGTGGTCCTTACATCAGCGGGGTCCTATGACGAGGCAAGGCCAAGCCAGGTCCTTGCAGGTCCGGTACCAGTCCTCTGGACGTCAGCCCTGGGCGGCAAGCCAGGCGAATGGTTGGGCACAGGCGACACTGATGGTCTGGTGGTGGTGGCGGCCAATCCTCAACAAGTAGAAAAGCTTGCCGGCGCATCAACGCAAGGCAAGCTTTTCTTTGTTTTGGTCAGCCCATAGTGGATGCACAACTATCTCTGGCTGCTCAACCCCAGTGTGGGGGCCTCTGTTCCTTCAGCCACTGTTCATGGTCATAGCCGGAATCATCGCCCCACCGCCGGGGATCATCCTCAGCGGCCTTGGTGGGAAGGATCCCGGTGGACCCAGTCTTGGTTGCGGCGGACTTCGGATCCGCGCCATCCTCAGCAGAACTGCTGGTGACCGTCTCGCCGGATTCCTCAGCAGCGGTATCCTCAGTGCCTGTTTCCTGATCCATCAATGGTGCTTCTTTCGCATTCTCTGCCTCATGAACGTCGTGTTGAGGTTCCCTGCCAGCATCCTCATCAGCACCGGCAGCCAGCAATGGCTGGTCATTCCCCGGATTCAGGTGTTCCCCATCGGCGTGCAGGAAACCCTGGTGGGCCAACGCCGACTGGGCGATGTGGTTCTCAAGCCCCAGGTACGAGCCGATCCGGTCCGCGCACGACGAGGGATCAGTGAAGACCTCGATGGTCCAGAGCGACATGTAACGCCATCCCATGCGCTCCAACAGTTGCGGCCGCAACCGGCTCCGTTCACGGACGCTCATCCGTCGGTACCGTTCGGTGCCATCGGATTCGATGGCAACAGGGGTGGGGATTTCGGCACCCTCCCGGCCAATGGTGTGGACGGGGTCGGCAGCTGCAGCGATATCCAGCACGCCATCGTAAAGATGCCATACCCGGGCTCCACGGGCGCGCAGGCGTTCGCCAAGGTCGGCCACCAGCGGATCTTCGCCCAATGCCTGCTCACTGGCTACAGCGCGCGAGGCAGGTGTTCCGAGGTTACTGTTTCCGGAGAGCTCACGGTCCAGCAGTTCATAGAAGTCCACTGCACCATGGGCGAGGCGGTCCAAGTCAAGGTCCTCGGGCCGGAAGCACGACAGAACATGCATGGAACGGCGGGCCCGGGTCATTGCCAAGGCGAAACGGTTCCGACCACCCTCGGTGGACAGCGGACCGAAGGAATGGAGCGCACGGCCATGCGGTGTGCGCCCATAGCCCAGCGAGAAGATGACGTGGTCGCGCACCAAGCCCTGCGCGCGCTCAAGGTCCACCACTCGGAAGGACTCAGAGCCTGCGCCGAAGAAGCTGGACAACAGAGCGTGATTAGGCAATTGGAGCCTAATGGCCTCGCCAATCCTGGCCGCATGGCGCAAACTTGCGGTCACCACCGCCAGGGAGGTGCGGGGCCGGAGCCTGGCATGTTCGAAGACGAGATCCACCACACGGTTGACCTCGGCAGTGACAGACTCGACGCCCTCGTGGTCCGCGCCGGGCAGCCCGGTGCCGTCGGGGATGTACTCCACGTGGATGGATCGGTCCAGGCCGGTGACCGAATTGCCGTCGGGCAAACGACGCAGACCGCCGTCGTAGTAGTTCTTGCTCAGCTGAAGGATCAGGTCCTCGTCTACCGCGCGGTAGACCCAGTTCAGTTGCCACGTCGGAAGGACTCTGGCCAGTGCCTTGAAGGCGCTGTCCACGTTCTCATGGCTGGCCACCCCGGCAACCGGCGGCTCCACGGCGACACTGAACGTACGTGCGTGCGCAATCTTGGCATCACCGAAGGCAACTACCTGCCCCGCCCTCGCGATGGCCGGGAGAACGGCCTGCAGAGAAGTGGATTCGGCGTCGATGATCACCACGGCGTCGAACTTCTGCTCCGCAGGCAGCACACCGGTGAGCAAGTAAGGACTGACGGACCACACCGGGACCAGCAGGGGCACCAGATCCGGTGCTTGGGCGCTCAGGGCCGGCAACGTCACCCGGCCGTCCTTCAACAGGGCACGGAGCAACTCCGCCTGCCGTGGATGTTCAAGAAGCCCCTGACGCCATTTCTGGGCCAACTGCCACCTGAGGCGGGCTGCACCACTGGCAATATGAGCTTGGTCTGCCAGCCGGTATTCGGCTTCGAGGCGGCGCAACGAGTCACCGTCAGACATGGCAAGGTAATCGTCACCGCTGATCATGGCTTCCAAAGCGGACTGCCACCAAGCCAGATCCAGCTCAGCGGCTACGGACTCCGCTGGGACTTCGCGGGCAGCAAGGTCCGCCAACAGCTCACCGAGGCCGTGCTCGCGCATTTCCTCAATGAGGAGCGTCCGCTCGGGAAGTGTCTCCAACGTGGCCGTGTCTGCGACAAGCCGCTCCAGGCGTTCCATGAGCTGCAGATACGGCGTCCCGTGGAGGGAGCCGCCATCGGATGTGTGCTTGAGCGCATCACCAAGGCGACGCAACTCGCCGTCGAGTTCCCGGTAGAGGGACCCGAGATCGGCAAGGCCGGAGGGAACCGCCGGGTGCCTCTGGGTTGTTGCATAGCCAGCCCACAATGCCCGCTGCTCCTGGACCAGAACCAGGGAGCTGTGAAGATCCGCGATGTGGACGCCGGGCCGCACATACTCCTTGGCCACCCGGCGCAGGCGCGAACGCTGCATTGAGGGCATCTCAAGATTGCGTTCACGGCGCCAAGCAGAGCTGGCGGTGGCGGAGATGAGATCATGAACCGGCCGATCAAAGATGTCCGGAGTGAACTTATCCAGGCTTTCCCGCACGGCGATCAGCAGTTCAAGCTGGGCACCCCACTCTGTAAAAGTCTCGCCCAGACGAATCTCCGCGTGATCGGAGACCTTCTTCATGCGCTCCCGAAGGGCAGGAAGTTTCTCTTCGGCCAAGCGGGCAAGCTGCTGTGCTTCTTCGGTCTCCTTGCGGGTCACCAAGCGGGCGCCATACCAAGGGCTGGAGGTGGACGACCGGCTGAAGCTGCCAAGCTCGGCAGCACGACGCAGCCGGCCGGCGAGCTCTTCACGGTCCTTAATGTTGTCCAGGACGCTTCGCTTCAGGCGCACCGTGGTGGAGGGTGCCGGGTGTATGGACGTCAGCTCAGCAAGTGACTGCATCGCCTGGTAGGGCGAGCAACCCCAACGTTCACGGACATTATGCAGAGAGGCAACATGGTCCATCAGGGCATGACGGTGGCCGGTCAGTGTCTGGTGCAGATTGCCAAGCTGTGGCTCAAGCGCCTTCTCATTGCGCATGATGGCCCTCACCAGCTGGCCCTTGAGCTGCTGGGGGGTGGTGCCGTTGCCGGGCCGGAAAAGCATTGACTCGAGGCCCAGCGATTCAAGGTGCCCGGAAAGTCCTCCAAGACTGGATTGCCTGTCCCCCACCACCAGCACGGACTTGCCTTCGCTGACCAACGCACCGATCGCGTTGATTGCGGTCTGCGTCTGGCCACTTCCAGGCGGGGTGCTGACAACAAGAGAGTCGCCGGCACGGACGGCATCCACCACATACTGCTGATCCGTATCGGCATCGAGCAAAAGAAGCTCATCAGCTGGATCCCGCAGGTCCAGGCTGGGGAACCGGCCCGCCTTGATCGGCTCCGGCTCGATGTCGCCACCGTTGGCTGCAGTAGAGAGCGCCGCCACCGTGGGGTTGTTCATATTGATCCATGGATCATCAAGGTTGCCCGAGAGGTCAGCCAAGGTGGTGACCAGCAGGTTGAACTCAACCTCTGCACCATGAATCGGCTGAATCAGCGTGGACAAACGATCCAATACCGGCTGAGGATCAAACCGGGCAGTGTTGTAGGCCATGCGTGCCACAGCATTAACGTCAAAGACGATGCCATGAACTGACTTCAGATGGCGCACCAGGGCCGGGTTCATTCGTGCCTGCTCGGTGAGCTGAAGTTCGAAGTCGTCTTCGCCCGGCCTGACGGTAAGGACGATGGAGGTCAGCATCACTGGTGCAGAAACGCGCTGGGGCTTGCCGCCAACGGCAGAGGTCCACACCACGGTCCCGGCGGACAGGTAACCTGCCTCGATGCCGCGGTCGTTGCTGAGCTCGAAGATTTTGGATCGGATGTTGCGGGCAGCCCTGGCCGCCACCAAATACTGCTGGCGATCCCTGATGAGCGTAGACAGCCGTGTTCGCCGGCCTGCGAGCAACTGCGCCAGCCCGGAGGGATGAGCGTTGCTGAGATCGATGGCGCCTTCAGGCGTCTTGACGAAGCGCAGCATTGTGTCTGCCCCGGTAACGGGTTTGAGACCAGACAGCCATTTGCGGAGCTCTTCGGAGCCCTCTTCCTGGCCTTGACCTACTGACACGACTTCTGCCTTCTTTTCTGTACTAGCTTTAGACGCCTTGGACCATACCGGCATACTTTCGAGGGTAGCGGGAATCCTCGGACAGCTCGCTCCGCAACGCTGTTCCATTGCGAAATTAGCGGCCATTTCGCACGTGCGGGCCATAACCGGGATGACGACGCCACCGGGTTCAAAGAAAGTGGCCAGCCTCCCGGAGGAGGCCGGCCACTCAGAATGCTATTCCCACTCGATGGTTCCCGGTGGCTTGCTGGTGACATCCAGCACCACGCGGTTAACTCCGTCCACCTCATTGGTGATCCTGTTGGAGATCCGGGCAAGCAGGTCATACGGCAACCGCGACCAGTCCGCTGTCATGGCGTCTTCGGAAGACACCGGACGCAGCACGATCGGGTGACCGTAGGTACGGCCGTCTCCCTGAACACCAACACTGCGGACATCGGCCAAGAGGACCACCGGCATCTGCCAGACGTCGTTGTCCAAACCTGCGGCCGTGAGCTCTGCACGGGCAATAGCGTCAGCCTTGCGCAGCAGGTCCAGGCGCTCCTTGGTCACTTCGCCCACGATGCGGATTCCGAGGCCGGGGCCAGGGAACGGTTGGCGGCCGACGATTTCCTGAGGCAGGCCGAGCTGGGCCCCCACGGCGCGGACTTCGTCCTTGAACAGGGCGCGCAGTGGCTCGACGAGCTCGAACTGCAGATCCTCGGGAAGGCCACCCACATTGTGGTGGCTCTTGATGTTTGCTGCACCTTCGCCGCCGCCTGATTCAACGACGTCCGGGTACAGGGTTCCTTGGACGAGGAACTTGATCTTTTCACCCTCGGCAGCGGCCTGGGCGATGATGGCCCTCTCCGCTTCCTCGAAGGCGCGAATGAACTCCCGGCCGATGATCTTGCGTTTGGTCTCGGGATCGCTGACGCCGGCCAATGCTGACTGGAAGCGTTCCTGCTCGTTGGCAACGTACAGGTTGACACCGGTGGCTGCCACGAAGTCGCGTTCAACCTGCTCGGCTTCACCTTCACGCAGGAGACCGTGATCGACGAAGACACAGGTCAGCTGGTCACCGACGGCGCGCTGCACAAGAGCTGCAGCTACAGCGGAGTCAACGCCACCCGACAGGCCACAGATAACCTTGGAATCGCCGATTTGCTGGCGGATCCGGTCCACCTGTTCTTCGAGGATATTGCCCGTAGTCCAGTTGGGGCTCAGGCCCGCACCCTTGAACAGGAAGTTCTCCAGGACGTGCTGGCCGTGCACGGAGTGCTTGACCTCAGGGTGCCACTGGACACCGTAAAGGCGCTTCTCTTCATTGGCAAAAGCCGCTACCGGCGCACCGGCCGTGGAGGCAAGCACTTCGAAGCCCTCAGGGGCTTCGTGAACGGAGTCACCGTGGCTCATCCAGGTGTTCTGGGAAGAAGGAACGCCGTCCAGGATGGAGCGCGCGTCGCCTACAACCAGCGCTTCGGTTGCGCCGTACTCCCGGAGACCGGTCTGCGCCACCTTGCCACCCAAGGCGTTGGCCATGGCCTGGAAGCCGTAGCAGATGCCAAAAACGGGCACCCCGGCTTCGAAGAGGTCAGCGCCAACGCTCGGGGCGCCCTCTGCGTAAACGCTTGAGGGCCCTCCGGAGAGAATGATGGCTGCCGGGTTCTTGGCCAGAAGCTGCTCGGTGGTGAAGGTATGCGGAACAATTTCCGAATACACATTCGCTTCGCGGACGCGGCGGGCAATCAGCTGCGCGTACTGGGCACCGTAGTCAACAACCAGCACCGGCTTCTGGGAAGTTTGGGGTGCGGTGGGAGTAGTCACCAGACAAGACTACTTTGCCGGGCTGCCCGGACGCACGTTGACGAAGGCGTCCAGGGCCCAAAAAGGCCCCGCCGTTAGGCATCTCACATGTGGATGCCGCAGGTGCTAGTAGCGCTTGGACGCCTGCGGATTGGCTGCGAGTTCCGCTTCCACCTGCGCATGGAATTTCTTCTCCACGATGAAGGACAGCAGCGGGATGACTCCACCAAGCGCCAAAAGGACCATCTTGGAGAAAGGCCAGCGCATGAGCGACCACAAGCGGAAGTTGGACACCAGGTAGACCACGTACATCCAACCGTGCACAATCAGCACCGAGGTTGAGATGTTGAAGCCGCCAATGACTCCCTTGGGTTCGGATTCGGCAAAGCCAAAGCCGAACGGCTGGCCCGTAACTGCATTCGTGCCGCCAGCGAAGAGCGAGACGCCGAAGCCGTAGCGGGCGATCAGTTCGGCGCACAGCAGGAGAAGCATGGCACCGGTAAGGTACGCCATGACTTTGTAGAACTTCAACGCCGAACGGATTTGCGCTTCTGTCCCACCGAAGCGCCGCTTCTTGGGCTTGGGTCCGGATTGTTCGGGCTGGATGGCCGGTTTTGGCTCAATCATTGCTGCACCTTTTGTTCTGGCTCTGGGCTGGTGGGTTCTGTGGTTGCCCCGGGATGGCCGTCGTCGTCGAACTCGTCATCCTCGTCCTCGTCTTCTTCAAGGTCGCGCCGGTAGTCGTCCTTCACCAGCCGCCACCAGATGAAGATCGAGAACCCAGCGAAAACAACCCATTCCACTGCATAGAAGAGGTTCAGCCAGTTGACCTGCTCCGCAGGGGGCTGCGGCGGGATGTTCAGTGCCTTGACGTCGTCTCCGAGGGGAATCGCGACGCCGCCCGAAACTTCAGACGTCGCGGCGATGAAGCCTTGATAACTGGACACTTCCCACGTGTTGATGAGTTCCGCCGCGGAGACTGCAGACGCCCGGCCTGGACCGGCGTCGACGTTTGGAACCGGAGCTTCAGAGGGGATGAGGCGACCGGTCAGCGTGATGGTTCCCGACGGCGGCGGGCCGGCTTGGTCGGCCTCAGCCACCCAGCCGCGGGCCACAGGGATCCAGGTCTGCGGCGAGGCGCCGACACCTTTCAGGGCCGGGGCGTTGGTGACCGCGAAAGCGGAGACGATCCAGAAGCCTTTTTGGTCGTCGTAGAGACGCCCCTCAACAAGAACCTGCTTCCGGGGATCGTAGCTTCCTGTGGCCGTGACCATCTGGTCCGAGACCGAACCGGGGAAGAACTGGCCCGGCTGGAGGACATCCACCAGTGGTTTTACTTCTTCGATGCTGGACGGCGCCGGGGGCTCATGTTGGGCAGACCGGCTGAGCTGCCACTGGCTGAGCAGCACAAACACCCCGGACAACAGAAGCGCAAAGACCAGTCCTGCGATCCAGCGGGGTTTCAACGCGGTTTTCAACACCCCTTAACCGTACTTCGTCCGGCTGTAGAACAACGAAACGAGGCCTCCCCCACTCTTAGTGGTCGAAGAACACCAGGCTGGAGTTGATGAGTTCGGAAATAACCTCGGTATCGTGGGCCCGGCGCAGGGACTCCCGGAACGACTCCTTGGACAGGGAACGGGCCAACGTGGCCAGAACCTCCAGGTGGTCGGAGAAGGAACTGGCGGGCGTGGCAATGAGCAGGATCAAGGTTGCCGGACCGTCGGTGGCGCCGAAGTCCAGGGCGTGGCCAAACTTGGTCACGCCTACCGCTATGGAGATCCTGTCCACGAACTCACTGCGGGCATGCGGAAGACCGATCCCGCCGGGCAGACCGGTGGCAAGTTGGTGCTCCCTCGAATGCACTTGTCCCAGGAAGCCCTCAAGGTTGGAAATCCTGCCGGCTGCGGAGAGCCTGTGCGCCAGTTGAGCTGCGGCATCGATCTTGTCCCGGGCGACAAGTTCAAGGATGACCGTATCCGGGGTTGTCAGTTCCGCGTCGTACCGGTCGAGTGGTTCAGCCAAGTTGTGTTCCCTTCGTGTGGCCTGCCGGCCTCAGTCCCTTGAACTGGTCAGCGAAGGGGAACGATGTCATCCACTCCCATACGCGCAGCATCTGCCGATTCGTCATCGGGTTGCTGCTGACTAAGCCGTTCAGCTTCCACACGCGCCAGGTAGTGCTTGATTTCGCTTTCGCGCTGAGTCTCGCTCCAGCCAAGGATTTCTCCCATCAGCTTAGCTACTACGGGCGCCGCAGACACACCCCGGTCCCAGGCTTCGATGGAGATCCGGGTGCGGCGGGTCAGGACGTCGTCAACGTGCCTGGCGCCCTCGTGGGTTGTTGCATAAACAACTTCGGCGGCCAAATAGTCGTCTGCTCCGGGAAGGGGTTCTCCTAATTCCGGCCGGGCAGCGATGATCTCCAGGACTTCCGGGGTCATGGACCCGAAGCGGTTGAGCAGGTGTTCCACCCGGGCCACGTGAACCCCGGACTGTTCTGCTGATCTGCCCCGTCGGTTCCAAGCAGCTTTGAATCCCTCTGCTCCGAGCAGCGGAATGGTTTCCGTACAGCTGGATGGCACGCGTTCGTCCATGGCCCTGGTTGCTTCGTCAACGGCGTCTTTGGCCATAACGCGGTAGGTGGTGTACTTCCCGCCGGCCACCACAACGAGTCCCGGCACCGGATGTGCCACCACATGTTCCCTGGACAACTTGGCAGTGGAGTCGTTGTCCCCGGCCAGCAGAGGCCGAAGCCCTGCATACACGCCTTCTACGTCCTCGCGGGTCAGCGGGCGTTTGAGGACCTTGTTCACATGCTCCAGAACATAGTCGATGTCCTTGCTGGAAGCCGCCGGGTGAGCCTTGTCCAAGGTCCAGTCGGTATCAGTAGTGCCGATAATCCAATGCCGGCCCCAGGGGATCACAAAGAGCACCGACTTTTCGGTGCGAAGAATCAGACCGACGGTGGACTGGAACCTGTCCCGTGGAACTACCAGGTGGATTCCTTTGGAGGCACGGACCTTGAGCTGGCCGCGGTCCGTCACCATGGCCTGCGTTTCATCGGTCCACACGCCGGTGGCGTTGACCACCTGCTTCGCCCTTACTTCGAAGACGCTGCCGTCCTCTTGGTTCTCCACTTTGGCCCCGACAACGCGTTCCCCTTCACGCAGGAAATCCACCACACGGACCCGATTGGCCGCATGGGCTCCGTAGTGAGCGGCGGTCCTGACAAGGTTGACCACCAGACGGGCATCATCCACCTGGGCGTCGTAGTAGCGGATGGAGCCCACGAAGGCATCTTCTTTGAGGCTTGGAGCTGCGCGGAGGGTTCCGCGCCGGAACAGGTGCTTATGCATGGGGACGCCACGGCTGTTGCCGGACGTCAGACCCAACGTGTCATAGAGCATGATTCCCGCGCCCACATAGGGGCGCTCCCAGATACGGCGTGTCAGCGGGTAGAGGAAAGGGACCGGACGCACCAGGTGTGGGGCGATGCGTTGGATCAGCAGGCCCCGCTCTTGGAGGGCTTCCTGGACCAGGCCAAAATCCAGCATCTCCAAGTACCGGAGTCCACCGTGGATGAGCTTTGACGACCGGGATGACGTTCCGGAGGACCAATCCCGGGCCTCAACAATGCCCACAGTGAGGCCACGGGTGACGGCATCCAGGGCCGCGCCGGCACCGACGACGCCGCCTCCGACTATCAGGATGTCGAGCTCTTTACCCGCCTGAGCAGTAGCCTTCAGGACTTCGATTGATGCGGCGCGGGATTCCGGGCTGAGTGCTCCCGGTGAATTTACCTGCGGACCGCCTGCGACATTGCTCATCGGACCCCTCCTCAAACGCAACAGCTGGTAGTCCCCTACCCTACTTGCTGCTTGCCTCGTTGGGCAGGGCTCGAACTGCTGGATCGTGAGCACAGACTCTCAGGGTGCCCGGAAGGTGGAGTGGTCTCCTCCCGGGCCGGACCTGGTTGAGGTTTAGCCGAGGTACGGCGAGACGACCACGTCTACCCGTTGGAATTCCTTCAGGTCCGAGTAGCCGGTGGTTGCCATCGAGCGGCGCAGGGCACCGATCAGGTTCGACGTTCCGTCGGTGTGGTGGCCTGGTCCGAAGAGGACCTCTTCCAGCGGACCAACGGTACCTACGTTGACGCGGTCACCACGCGGGGACTCCAGGTGGTGGGCTTCGGGACCCCAGTGCCAGCCACGGCCAGGGGCTTCTTCGGCGCGGGCAAGGGCGCTGCCCAGCATGACGGCGTCGGCACCCATGGCGATAGCCTTGACGATGTCGCCGGAGCTGCCCATGCCGCCGTCGGCAATGACGTGGACGTAACGTCCGCCGGACTCATCCATGTAGTCGCGGCGCGCGGCAGCGACGTCCGAGATGGCCGAAGCCATGGGCGAGTGGATGCCCAGGGCACGGCGTGTGGTGGACGTGGCGCCACCACCGAATCCGACCAGGACGCCGGCGGCGCCCGTTCGCATCAAGTGGAGGGCAGGGGTGTAACCGGCTGCGCCGCCAACGATCACGGGAACATCGAGTTCATAGATGAACTGCTTGAGGTTCAGCGGTTCGTGGTTCTTGGACACGTGCTCTGCCGAAACAGTGGTTCCGCGGATAACAAAGATATCGACGCCGGCTGCCACCACGGTCTTGTAGTGCTCTTGGGTGCGCTGCGGCGTGAGGGACCCAGCGACGGTCACGCCCGCGGCGCGGATCTCGGCCAAGCGGGAGCTGATGAGTTCGGGCTGCACGGGAGCCTGGTACAGGTCCTGCATGCGCCGCGTCACGGCAGGGCTGCTGGTCTCGTCCGCGAGGGCGGCGATCTCGTCAAGGACCTTCTGCGGATCCTCGTACCGGGTCCACAGCCCTTCGAGGTCAAGGACGCCGAGGCCACCCAGGCGCCCCAAGGCGATGGCGGACTCCGGGGACATCACCGAATCCATCGGCGCAGCGATGACAGGCATGTCGAATTTGTAGGCGTCAATCTGCCAGGAGACAGAGACGTCCTTCGGGTCACGGGTCCGGCGGTTCGGAACGATCGCGATGTCATCCAGGGAGTAGGCACGACGCCCACGCTTGCCACGGCCAATCTCAATCTCATAAGTCACGGCTCTTACTTTACTGGACCCCTCCCGTAACCCCGATTCGACAGCTGAAGTATGTCCCCGGCGAGGGAGGCATCCGCGCGTGTGCCGCGCAGCTTTCCCCATGGGCAGGGGTGCCCATGGCAGATCCCCGGACGTATCCGATAGCCTGCCACGACACACAAACCATGCAAGGGGGACCCATGGCGCCTGGATTATTCGGAGCCGATATTGAACAGCTCCGGTCGTTATCCAAACAAATGGGACAGGCCGGAAGCCAGCTCCACAACCAGGAGCTCCAAATTAATGGGCTGATCTCCAGCGTTGCATGGAAAGGAACAGACGGCGAGCGTTTCCGCCGCGAATGGAGCGGCACACTGCGGCCCATGCTGCACAAGGCGTCACGTTCCCTGGATGACGTATCCAAGACGCTCCGCACCCAAGCCGACGAACAGCACAAGGCCAGCGCCCAAGGAGGCCCTGGCGGACCGAATAGTTCACAGGTTCCTGGCAGCAATGGAAGCCAGGACACTCCTGCCACCGGACTTGAAGGACTCTTCAACGTCACCGGCAGCACGGAATGGTGGGCCGGAAACGCCCTCGTGACCGCGAACGGCGTGCTGGCAGATTCGCTCCTGGCACAGATGGCCAGGGGCGGATTGGTCACGGAGCTGACTAAATGGCCGTGGCTGAGCGCCCAATACGGTCAAAGCGCCGGTGCCGGTTACGTCAAGGGCACCCAAGTACTCAACGGCAGCGCGATGCTTGGGCGTCTCTCCGGAGCCCTGGGTCTTGTCACTGGTGGGTTGCAGGTCTATCAGGGCATCCAGACAGGACATCCCGGGGTCGCGGTGGACGGCGGCATCTCCGCTGCCTTGGCCGTAGGCAGCTTTGTGCCGGTTATTGGCCCCGCCTGCGCCATCGCCGGCATCGCTTGGGGCGGGCTGGGCCTTTTGGCCACCAACATGGGCTATGACTCCGCTTCTTCCATGGTGGCTGACGGCGCCAAGCACGTGTGGGAAGGCGCCCAGGATGTTGGCGAGGCTGTAGCCGACGGTGCAAAGAAGGTCTGGGGATGGCTCACATAATGGCGCCACTTCCTAGACTGGATACAGAACCGCTGAACAGAAGGCAGAAATGACCACCCAGACCGAAGAAATCCCGGCTTTGCTCATCACCGAGCATGAGCTCATCGCTCTCATTGCTCTAGCTGGCACGGATGCCGCCTTGAGATGCCAGACCTTGTTCCGCCTCGACCATGCCGCCGGCGCCCCACTGGAACAGGCCGGTGTCTCCACGCTGCTGGAGCGTGGGTTGATGAAGATTGACAACGACTCACTCCAGCCGGTCGGTCCGGCCGCAACGGTGACGGCTGTCCTGGCGGACGCCACCTCGTGGCTGGAAACAGCTCTTGTGACCCCCTCCTCCGAGCACGTGTCCTTTATGTTCGGCGCAGAACAGGGTGCGCTGCTGCTCAACCTGAACAAGTACGGCGTTCACGAACTGCATCCCCTGACGGGCTCCGAAGGCATGATCGCCACGGCAGTGCAGATGGCCGATTATTATCTCAACCAAGCGCCGGACGGATTCCCTGCCGCCGCCACAACCCGCCAGCACTTCATTGACGGAACCTCCCGTGCAGTTCACGTTAAGGCGGAGGCTGGCGGCTCCCTGTCGATTGCAGCAGGTGAAGGCGAGAACCTGAAGGCGTCACCCTTGTCCCCTGAGCACTTCAACGACCGCATCCGCGCAGGGTTGGAGCAGTATCCCGGGTGAGCTACCAGTCAGGCCCCACTCCGCTGTCCTATCCTGCCCGCCCCCTGGAATATTGGCTTTCGACAGAGCTTTCCGCCGTTACTCCGGCGAATGCGCGCTCCCGCCTGCGCGAAATCGCCAGCGCGCGCGGCTCCTACATGGGAGCCTGGGCTGCCGGAATCGGGATCGGCGCAAGCCTCGTCCTCCTGGGTGTAGTACTGGCTGTTCGAGTCGGCACGTTCGCACTGATTCCTGCCCTCGGCCTTCCCGGTGCGACCATCGCCGTGCTCTGCTCCGTCTTCTATGTGCGGGCACGGGACCGGTTGCCGCGAACGGGCCGGGCGCTGGTCAATCGTGGGCCCGGGAGTTTGCGGGGGGCGCTTTCTTTCGTGGCGTTCGTCCTGCTCGTCTTCACGGGACTGTTCGCGTTCACTGCCAAACCGTCCACCTGGCAGGATCCTGCGGCGCTGCTGACACTGGCCACAATTCTTGGGTTCATCGTTTGCCTCCTCGTGGTTGGCATCATCATCCCGGCCACCATCGCAGGCCGTTCGAGGGAGTCGCTTCGCCGCAAGGCTGCAACTGATCCCCGTTTCCGGGCGCTGCTGGAGCAGGACCTCGCCACGTGGCGTGATCCCTACGGCAACGCAGGATACGGCCCGCTCTAAGCCTCAGGGTGTGTTCTGACTGCTCTCATCCACGGAGAGCTGGGATTCGAACATCCGGAAGTACCGTCCCCTCAACGCCACGAGTTCTTTGTGTGTGCCTTGCTCCGCAATGCGCCCATCCTCCAGCATGTACACAATGTCAGCCTTCTCTATGGTGGCCAGGCGATGACTGATGGCAATGATGGTGCTGCTCCGGTCCGCGAACAGCCTGGTGAAGATCCGGTGCTCGGCCAAAGCATCAATGGCGGATGTGGGCTCATCCATGACCATGAACGAGGCGTCGCGATAGAAGTTCCGCGCCATGGCCAGCCGCTGCCATTGGCCACCTGATAGCCCGCTTCCCTTGCGCCCCCGAGGGTCTTCCATCCAGTTGCTGACGTGGTTCTCCAGGCCGTTAGGCAACTTGTTGATGAATTCCATGGCTTCGGCGTCAGCGGCCGCCCGCCGGATGCGGTCATCGTCCCGGGGCTGGTCCACATCTCCCAGATAGATGTTCTCCGCGGCCGTGGCGAACTCGTACTTCAGGAACTCCTGGCTCAGAACAGCAAGGTGCCGGTGCCAGCTGGTCACCTCAACCCCGGCGAGGTCCACACCGTCCAGCAGAACTTGGCCGGAATCCGGCCGGTACAGCCCGGCCAGGATTCGGATCAGCGTGGACTTGCCGGCGCCGTTCTCCCCTACAATCGCGATGTGCTGACCGGCTCTAATGGTCATGGAGATGCCCTTGATGACCTCGATGTCGCTCCCCGTGTAACTGAAACGGATGTCCCGCATTTCCACGGTGGTTGGCGATGTTGGGAGGGGCTCCTCTTTTCCGCTGGGGACGGGCAGGGCCATGAAAAGCTCATAGTCCTTGAGGTTGGCCAGGTCCTCATCTATGGAACTCAGCGAGGAGACCAGGCTGTTGGCGGTGGAAAGCGCACGGCTCACAATCTGCTGGACGTAGAGGAACTGTCCCACCGGCTGCGCCCTTGCGATGATTTGTCCAACCACCCACACCAAGGACACCACCTCGGCTCCGTACTGTAGGGAATCAGCGGCAAGCTGCTTGGGGATATAACGCTTTTGGAAGTCCAAACGTCTGCGCTCGTCGGCGTCGCGCAACCTCGACCGCAGGTCCATGAGGTACCCAACAATCCCATAAAGTCGCATTTCCGCGATGTGCTGGGGACGGAGCAGATTTTGTTCGATCATCCGGCGTTGGCGCCGCGAATCCACTTGCGTATTCCAGTGGGCAATCTGTTCACGGGACAGTTTGAACTGCAGGTACACACTGGGCACGATGGCCACCAACACAATGACCGCGATCCACCAGCTCACCAGAAGCAAAGCTCCGATGGCCAGGACCACGGAAACGAACTGCGTAAATATGGCAGCTATCCGGTCCAGCACGCGGGCGTAGGAATCGGAGAACCGCTTGGCGCGGTCGTAAAGATCCACCGTTTCCTTGTCGTCATAGCGCCAGAACTCCAGCGCCAGGAACCGCTGGTACATCATGTCCCCCACGATGGCACCTACCTTGAAGCTCATCAGCTGCTGGATGTACCGGTCAACACTGTTGAAGGCTCCCCAAAGCAATCCCAGTGCGGCAGTGATGATGACGTACAGAATGGCCCGTGGGCCGGCGTCGGGGTCCCCCGCGTATCCGGCCGCCAACGCCGTGGTGGTCAAAGCGGCGAAGTAGGTGGTCACCAGCGGAAGGGTGGCCGAGATCAACGAGCCTGCCACCTTCATGATGACCGCGCCGGGTGAGGCTTTGAAGCTCACCTTCAGGACCTGCCCGACGGCGCGTGCGTACGGCCGCAAGGCCAGCTTGCGGGGCGGTGGCTTGCCGGAGTTCAGCCGGACAGACTCCGGGTGCCGCGGTTGCGCGGGCATTTCTGACATGTGCTCAGCCTATTCTTAGGGACCGACAATTCTGCCGCGTCCTGTTAAACAGGCGTTCCCCGTGGAAACTTCCACGGGGAACAACTGTAGAAAAGGTGGCGGATCAGCGGGAACCGTAGTTGGGCGCTTCCACTGTCATCTGGATGTCATGCGGGTGCGATTCCTTGAGCCCGGCCGGGGTGATGCGGACGAACTTGCCGCGTGCTTTCAGCTCCGGAATGGTGGGGGCGCCGGTGTAGAACATGGTCTGGCGGAGGCCGCCGACCAGCTGGTAAGCCACAGAAGCCAGCGGGCCCCGGAACGCAACCCGGCCCTCAATGCCTTCGGGGATGAGCTTGTCATCTCCGGAGACGTCAGCTTGGAAGTAGCGGTCCTTGGAGTAGGACGTGTTCTTGCCGCGGGACTGCATTGCGCCCAGGGAGCCCATGCCGCGGTAGCTCTTGAACTGCTTGCCATTGACGAAGATGAGCTCGCCCGGAGACTCCTCGCAGCCGGCAAGGAGGGAGCCCAGCATCACGGTGTCAGCGCCGGCGACTAGTGCCTTGCCGATGTCGCCCGAGTACTGGAGGCCGCCGTCGGCAATCAGCGGAACGCCGGCAGGGATTGCCGCCTTGGCAGATTCGTAGATGGCGGTGATCTGCGGAACGCCAACACCGGCAACCACTCGGGTGGTGCAGATGGATCCCGGACCCACACCCACCTTGATGCCGTCAGCTCCGGCGTCGATCAAAGCCTGGGCACCTTCACGGGTGGCAGCCTGGCCGCCGATGATGTCCACGTGCGCGGCAATGGGATCGGACTTGAGGCGGCGGATCATGTCCAGCACGCCCTGGGAGTGACCATTGGCCGTATCAACGAACAATGCGTCCACACCGGCGTCGATGAGCTTCATGGCGCGTTCCCAGCCGTCACCGAAGAAGCCGATTGCGGCACCCACGCGAAGGCGGCCCTCGTCATCCTTTGTGGCCAACGGGTACTGCTCGGCCTTGGTGAAGTCTTTGGTGGTGATGAGGCCCATCAAGCGGCCCTGTTCGTCAACGAGGGGAAGCTTCTCGATCTTGTTGGTGGCCAGCTTGTGTGAGGCTTCCTCACGGCTGATGCCCACATGACCGGTGATGAGCGGCATTTTGGTCATGGCGTCGCTGACGCTGCGCAACGGGAATTCCGATTCCGGAATGAAGCGGGTGTCGCGGTTGGTGACAATACCCAACAGACGTCCGTCGGTGTCCACCACGGGAAGGCCGGAGACACGGTAGCGGGAACACAACTCGTCCAGTTCCTGCAACGTTGCCTGCGGGCCAATGGTCAACGGGTTGGTGATCATGCCGGATTCGCTGCGCTTAACGCGATCAACATGCTCGGCCTGGTCATCGATGGACAGGTTGCGGTGAACCACGCCCAGACCACCTTGGCGTGCCATGGCGATGGCCATCCGGGACTCCGTGACGGTGTCCATGGCTGCTGAAAGCAACGGAGTCTGAACGGAGATGCGCTTGGAGATACGGGACGATGTGTCAGCGTCGGACGGGATGACGTCCGTGTGGCCGGGAAGCAACAGGACGTCGTCGTAGGTCAGGCCAACAAAGCCAAAGGGGTCGTGTTCGGGCTGGGTCATGAGTGTGCGCCTCTTACCTGGGTTTCCGGGGGCTTAACTGGTAGGGGTTGCAACTGATGACCAGCCCGTCATTACGGGACTGGCCTGTGCATTAAGGTACCTGTGCAGGAATTACCTGCGCAGAAGGTATTGGATAAATACTAGAACCTTCGCGGCGATCGCCATATTCCGGGAGGCCTGAGTGTGAGTAACAGCACGCCAGGAAACTAGTTGGCGGACCATCCGGTGGCGGCCAGCAGCCGCTCTTCAAACATCGGGATCATGGTCTGCACATAGGTCTTGGACAGGTGGTTGTCGTCCTTATAGACATAGACATTCCCCACCACGGCCGGACACGTCCCCTGCTCGCAGATGAAGTCGCTCATGTCCATCAGGTAAAGCCCCTCCACCTTTCCGATGTAATCGTCCAGTGGTGAGGACTCCGCCAGGGATTCTTCAAGCGGCACATTGCAGTCCGGAGAATCTTTGCCCTTCTTCTGGACGCATTCCGGCATGTTGAAACTGAAACGCGGGTTGTCCCGGACACCCACCACTTCGATCCCCAGGTCAGTGAAAGGTTTGATGCCTTCAAGGTACCCGGGCACTTCAGTTTCAAAGGGTGCGTCCACGTGCGTCAGCGACGCAACGGTGAACACGGCGTCGGGCTTGTGCTCCAGAACGTAAGCAGAACTTGCCTTGTTGAACTCGTTGCAGAAATCTGCCCGCTCCTCGGATTGAGCGCCGAAGCGGCACCCACCCTTGAGCAGGGTCACCACTTCCCAGCCGTGCTGCTTGGCAATCGGGCCGAGGGCAGCCATGTACTGCTGGGAGTGGGAGTCACCCAACACAACAATCCTCTTGGTAACCACCTCGGGTTCCTCGTTCTGCAGGCATCCCTCCAGCACCGGGTCGGTGGGCACGTTGTCCCCGGTGCAGGCCCCGTCCACGTTGGCCCACTCGTCTTTCATGGCCGCCGGCGCCGGGATAATGAGGGCTTCTTCGCTGGGCTTGCCGGCGTATTCCGGGGACAGCGCAGCAGCGCCAGGCGTCAGCTCGTGGGGCTGATCCGCAATGGCTGCCGCTTCCGCCGTGATGGCGCTTTGCCACGCCGTGACTGGTAACGCCAGAAGCGCACCGCAGGAGACAATCACGACGGCGGCCCGCCAGGACCGCACGTCCGGCCACTTCCAGCTGCGCAGCGGCACTTCCACATACCTCGTGGTGGCGACAGCCAGCAGCAGGGAAACCGCCATGATTCCCAGGCCTTGAACAAGGCTGGGCGCAGTGGTGCCAGATGCCAGGAGGAAGAACACCAAGACCGGCCAGTGCCACAAGTACAAGGCGTAGGAGTTATCTCCCAGCATGACCAGCGGGCGCGAACTCAGGAGACGGTCGGCGCCGAAGCGGCTTCCGCTGTGCCCGGCGATGATCACGGCAGCCGCAGCAAGGGTAGGCCAAAGAGCCACGAACCCAGGGAAGGATCGGTCAACGGGGAGCACCAGTCCGCAGGCAAGCATTGCTGCAATGCCGGCCCAGCCCAGGAAAACACGGAGCCTGCGCCCGGGTTTCAGGTACGGGATGGCCAAGGCGAGGAGGGATCCCAGGGCGAACTCCCACAGGCGGGCACGGGTATCAAAGTAGGCGTAGGCCTGGTTTGTGGCTGTTTGCTCAATGGAAAACACGAGCGATGCCAGGAACACCGCACCGAAGGCGATGAACAGTAGTTGCCGGTGACCCATGGCTTTACGCTGCGGAAACAGCCTGGCCGACAGCGGCTGGATCAGGGCGACTCCGGCGAAGATCAACGGCCACAGAATGAACACCTGGCCTTGTACTGACAGGGACCAGAAGTGTTGGAGGGGGCTGGCGTCCACGTGCTGCTGGGCGTAGTAGTCCACCGCGAAAGCGGCAAGCTGCCAGTTTTGCCGGTACATCAGCGATGCCCACGCTTCGGTCAGGACATCGGGCCACCGGCTCTGCGGGATGAGCGCCCAGGTCCCGGCGAGGATCGCCAGCAGGACAACGACGACAGCGGGCAACAGACGCTTGAACACGTGGAGCCAGTGCCGCAAAAGCCGAAGTGGCTTGCCGTTTTCGAGCTTTCGCGTGAAGGACAATGTCAGCAGGAAGGCCGAGATCAGCAGGAAAACGTCCACGCCGCCAGAGACCTTGCCGAGCCAGATGTGGTAGGCAGCAACCATGAGCACAGCAAGTGCACGCAGGCCTTGGACTTCAGGGCGGAAGCCGGGTTTTGCCCGGGTCGCGGGCTTTTCTTCAGAAGCGGCCGCTGCGGCGGTGCGTGTCTCCATCATTGCTGCCACCCTGTCGCGGCAAACCACCTTTCATCCAGCATGCCTGCCATGCTCTTGACGTAGGTTTTGGTCAAGTGGTTGTCATCCAGGTAGACGAACGTGTTACCGATGATCGGCGGGCAATAGACTCCCAGGCAGATCAGGTCTGTCATATCCAAGAGGGACAGGTTTTGGTATTTACCCTCCACCGCCTCAAAGGGGCTGGGTTCAGCCAGGACATCGGCCTTCAGCGGGCGACAATCCGGGCTGTCCACACCCTTGGAGAGGGTGCAGTCCGTCAGGCTGTACGTAAACCTTGGGTTGTCCCGCACTGCCACCACCTGGATGCCCAGCCCTGTGACCTCGGGAATGAGGTCCTCAAAACCATGCGTCAGTCTTTCATCAGGCAGGGAAGAGACAGCCGCTGTCCCCACCATGAAAATGGCGTCCGGAGTGTGTTCCCGGATGTGGTTTCGCACTTCACTGTTGAACTCGTTACAGGCCGGCTCGGACTCGGGGTCTTCGGTCATGAACGGGCACGCCCCGTACAGCAAGGAGTAGAGGCGCCAATGGTGTTGCTCCGCCAGCACTTCCAGGGCGCCAAGCCACTGTTGGGAATGGGAGTTACCTACTACCAGGACTGTTTTGGTGGCATCGGATCCGACGCCGTTCTGTTTGCAGTTGTCCTGCAGCAGCTGCGATTCAGGTTTCGTGTCACCGGAGCACCCGTCGGGCAGATTGGCCCAGTCACGGCCAATTCTTTCCGCGGTGGGTTGAGTGAGCGCATTCGGAGCCGCTTCATTGACATAGGTGGGCAGCAGGGCCTTGGCGCCGGGGTTATCGAACACCATCCGCGCCTCGGCCGCCTGCTGGTCCAGGTCCAAGCGGTACTGGAAAGCCATGAGCGGTGCAGAAACAACGGCCAGGCACGCCACAATCGCGATGATCGAGCGGCGCCGCTTCACCTCGGGCCACTTCCATTCCCGGAACGGCTTCTCCACGTATTTGGTGGTCAGGAAAGCAAGGATGAGTGACAGCGCAATGATGGCCGCACCAGAGAGCCAGCCTGCGTGGTCCTTGCCGCTCCATGCCAGGGCAATCACCAGAATGGGCCAGTGCCAGAGGTAGAGGGCGTAGGAATTGTCACCAAGCCGGACCAGGAATCTGGAACTCAGGATCCGGTCCACACCGAAACGGCTCCCGGTCTGCCCGGCAGCGATCACTGCCACCGCAGCCAGCGTCGGCCACAAGGCAACGAATCCGGGGAACGCCGTCTGTACCTGCAGCAGAATGCCGCAAGTCAGCATCGCGGCAACCCCCAGCCAGCCCATCACAATACGGACAGGTTTGGAGAAGTTCAGGGCGGGCAGGATCAAGGCCACCAGGGTGCCCAGGGCGAACTCCCACAAACGGGCAAAGGTATCGAAGTACGCCACTGCCTGGTTGTTGGCAGTGAAGATGATGGAGTAAACGAACGAGACCAGGAAGATGATCGCGAACACGTACACCAGCGTGGCGCGGTAGCGGAGGGCAAAACGGCGGCACACCAGCGCTGCAGTGGCAAAGATGACGGGCCACAGAATGAACACCTGGCCTTGGATGGACAGCGACCAGAAGTGCTGCACCGGGCTGGCCATGCTGTGGTCAGTGGCGTAATAATCAACCGCCAGGTCCTGCAACAACCGGTTTTCAAAGTAGAACAGCGAGGCCCAGGTTTGCTGGACGATCTCAAACCAGCGTGTGGCCGGCAGGAAAATGAAGGTTGCTGCGAGTGTTGCCACGAGAACCACAACGACGGCGGGCAGCAGCCGCCTGAAGAGGTGCAGCCAGTGACGCACCAGGTCCATGGGGCGGCCCTGTTTGTACCGTCCCGTGAACTGGAGTGTCATGAGGAAGGCTGAGATCAGGAGGAAGACGTCAACGCCTCCGGAGACCCTGCCGATCCAGACGTGGTAGCTCACCACCATGAGGACGGCCAAGGATCGAAGCCCTTGGATTTCGGGGCGGAACTTAGACTTCGCAACGGGTCCGGAAGCTCGCCTACCGCGGTGGGCAGGGGCTGGAATCGTTGGCGTCGTCACGGTAGGCAGTTCCTCAAAGCTGTGGCACAAAGCATCAATAGTACGCGTTTTCAGTCGCGCAACCCATGTGGGAGAGTGTTCCTGGCCGCCATTCGATGCCCCATCAGCACAGGTCCAGCCATACATTCTGCCACCCAAACCTGAGCGTGACCTGTGCTGATACTCCCAAGCCCGTCAATCGTGGGGTTTGGCGTTGCCCTCCACATCGTGAGCTATCACACGTTGACGAGTCCGCTGGAACGCGGCGCCGTGACCCGCCCGGCAAGGTAGCGGGCGTCCCGGCACACCCCCGGAAGCGTTGCCGAGGCCGCCGCAAACAGGAACTCCTGGCCAATGAAGTACAGGCCCGGGACGCTGTTGGCCACTCCCCTGGTCTGTTCCGGTTCACCGTGGGCGTCAAAGGCCGGCAGGTTCACCCACGAGTAATCCTCGTGATAGCCCGTGCACCAGATGACGTTTGCGGCCTCCACCCGTGTCCCGTCTTCCAGCACCGGGAGTCCATCCTGAACACCAGCCAGCCTGGGGTTGAGGCGGACGCCAGCGGCAGCCAGGTCCTTGGTTTTGGTACGGATCAGCGGCGCAGCCATGGATACGAACTTGGGGGCGGCTTTTCGTCCCATGGGGGTGTTGAGGTTGAGGACGTAAAGGCCCAGGAACCGGACCACTGGCAAGGCGAAACGTGCAGCGGCCCGGCCGTGCCGCATGGGCATCTCGGCGCTTGGCTTGCCCGCAAGAAGCGTGGGACGGAAGCGGGCAACTTCAAGGGCGATCTCTGCCCCGGAATTTCCCAGCCCCACCACCAGCACAGGGCCATCCTTCAGCTGATCGGGGTTTTTGTAATCTTGTGAGTGCAGTTGCACGATGCCGCTCTCCAGCTCCCCTGCAAACGCCGGCACCTTGGGGATGCGATGCCCGCCGGTGGCAATCACCACATTCCTGCTGCTCCACTCACGGTTCCCCGCCTTGAGCAGGAAGGCCTCACCGTCACGGCTGATGTCCTCCACTCTGACGCCGGAAACGAAGGGAAGGTCGAAGCTGCGTACATAGTCCTCCAGGTAGTCGGCCAGTTGATCTTTGGTGGGAAAGGCCAAGGGGTCGCCGGGGAAAGGCGATCCTGGAAGGCCGTCATATTTGGCCGGCGTGAACAGCCGCAAGGAATCCCAGCGCTGACGCCAAGCATCCCCCGGCCTTTGATGCTGATCCAGGATGAGGAACTTCCTGCCTTGTTTGGCCAACCAGTATCCGAGGGCGAGCCCGGCCTGGCCACCTCCCACAATGACGGTGTCAATCTCTGGATTCCGATTTGTGGACATCATCGACTCCTATCTCGCTTGCCGTGAATCACTGAGTTCGCAGTGATCTGATAGGAGCCACGCTAGGTGCCCGGACCGTGGCGACGCATCGGCCAAATGAGCCACGCGTGCCCAGAGAGGCATGGGTATTTCTGCGCAGGGTGCGGCAGGGCGTCAGCGCATCAGTCCGTGTTCGAAGGCGTAACCGGTGGCCGCCGCCCGGGACTGCACGGCCAGCTTGGAAAGGATGTTGCTCACGTGCCTGGCCACCGTCTTTTCACTGAGATACAGCTCCCGGGCGATGGTCCGGTTCGCGTGCCCTCCAGCCACGAGGCGGAGCACCTCCACTTCCCGGCTTGTCAAAGGGGAGCTGCCCTTGCCCTTCTCGCCCGTGAGTTCCAGGACGTCGGCTACTGCCGGGGTCGCCCCAAGATCGGAAAACTCGGCCCTGGCAGCTTCGAACTCCATGGCGGCAGAGTCGGGGTCGCCCAACAAGGCACACGCACGCCCGGCGAGTACCCTGCACCGGGCGGCCTGATAGGGAGCCTCGAGGCTGTACCAGGTCCTCCACGCACGCCTGGACTCACGAAGGGCATCCTGGGGTTGGCCTTCAGCCAGCAGAACCTGCGCTGCGGCGTGGGCGGCCAGGGCCAGCTCCAGAGGCCGGCCATTGTCTTGAAGAGGCCCAGACAACTCGTCCAGTGCAAGCCTGGCCGCAGCCACGTCTCCAGCGGCAAGTTCAATCTCGACGACGGTGGGCAGCAAGCGACGACGGTTGGCTGAGTCGGCGCCCGCCATCGCGCGCCGTATGGTGGCTTGGGCCCGGGCCGTTTTACGTTGGACGAGCTGAAGGAGCGCGATGCCGGGAACGGGCTCAAAACCGGTTCCGGCGGCTGTGGCGTAGGCCTCGGCCGCTTCCTCCACGAACCCCTGCAGGCGGAGGGCTTCACCCTGCTGGTACCAGGATCCGAACGTTGCATCCGGATCGCCCTTCCGCACCCTTCCTTCGGCTGCCCGGGCAACAGCCAGTGCATCGTCCCACGCTCCATGGAGTATCAGGAGTTCGGCGCGGTAGGCCTGGCATTGTCCGCTGAACATCACCATGTCCGGACGGTCCCCGCACCAGCGTTCCAATGCCGCAGTCCACTCGTGGGCGCGGCGGACGTCGTTGGAAAGACGGCAACTGCCCAGGACGGCGCAGTAGATGATGCCCGCCGGGATGGGTGAGACTTCCCCTGCGGTGACCGAAACCATCACTTCATCCAGGAGCTGCAACCCCTCTTCCACGCGTCCAAGGGAAACGCGCGACGTTCCGATGCCAAGCCGGCCCAAGGCTTGGAGGTCTTTATCGTGGAAGGAGGTACCCAGCTCCAATGCTTTTGCGAACAGGCCCTGTCCGGCCTCCGTGGCTCCGCTGCGCAACAACCCCAGGGCGACCGGGATCAGGAGGTACCCCTCGGCCGCACCAGGGCCAGGCATCCCCTCCAGCAAGTGCTTGGCGCGGGACAACCACCCATTGCCGCGGGCTGCCTCCCCCATGTCCATCAGGAACATGACCAGCCAGGCCGCACACCTCGCGGCGCTGTCCGTGTCTCCCACCGTCAGAAATTCGTCATGAGCCCTGGCCAGGTACTCGATGCTCTGACTATTCAAGCCAAGCAGCATCGCCACGGACGCCGCCAATTCAATGTCCTGTGGAGGGAGCCCGCCCTCTGAGTCGGCGCGGGAGAGGCACTCAAGCGCCTCGCGCCAACGGCGCTCGTGGTACGCCGAGCGCCCCAAATCCAAGTCTGTGTCCGGAACTGTCATGGTTCACCTTGCGACCGGGAACAGCCCGTTGGCGCACCCAAGCCGTCCTAGTAGCGTCAGGTTACCGCCGCCGTCGTACGCTCACAAGAGCCGCCCGGAAGCGGCCTCAGACAACAAAGAACCCCGGCCACGAAGCAACGTGGCCGGGGTTCTTTTCAGGCGGTCAGCTTAGTGCTGGTGGCCTGCGTGTGCGTCTTCTTCCTCAGCCGGCTTCTCGGCAACCAGGGTCTCGGTGGTGAGAACCAGGGCAGCGATGGAAGCGGCGTTGCGGAGAGCCGAGCGGGTGACCTTGACGGGGTCGATCACGCCAGCGGCGATCAGGTCCTCGTACTCGCCGGACTTTGCGTTGAAGCCGTGGTTGGCTTCCAGCTCGGAAACCTTGGCAACAACTACGAAGCCGTCGAAACCGGCGTTCTGGGCGATCCAGCGCAACGGCTGGACCAGGGCGCGGCGGACGATGCCCACAGCAGCTGCTGCGTCACCTTCCAGCGCCTTGACGGCCGGGGACTCGTCCAGTGCCTTGAGCGCGTGGATGAGAGCGGAACCGCCACCGGAAACGATGCCTTCTTCGAGGGCTGCACGCGTGGAGGAAACGGCGTCCTCGATGCGGTGCTTCTTTTCCTTCAGCTCAACCTCGGTGGCTGCGCCAACCTTGATCACGCCGATGCCGCCGGCCAGCTTGGCCAGGCGTTCCTGCAGCTTTTCCTTATCCCAGTCGGAGTCCGTCCGGGTGAGCTCAGCGCGCAGCTGTGCAACGCGGTCCGCAACGTCCTCAGCCGTGCCGGCACCGTCAACAATGGTGGTGTTGTCCTTGGTCACCGTGATACGGCGAGCGGTACCAAGTACCTCCAGGCCAACAGTGTCCAGGCTCAGGCCAAGATCCGGGGAAACAACCTGGGCGCCCGTGAGCGTTGCGATGTCCTGGAGCATGGCCTTGCGGCGGTCGCCGAAGCCCGGAGCCTTGACGGCAACAACGTTGAGCGTGCCGCGGATGCGGTTGACGATCAGCGTGGACAGGGCTTCGCCTTCAATGTCTTCAGCAATGATGAAGAGCGGCTTGTTGGCCTGCAGGGCCTTCTCCAGCAGCGGCAGGAAGTCCTGCAGCGAGGAGATCTTGCCCTGGTTGATCAGGATGAGGGCGTCCTCGAGGACGGCTTCCTGGCGCTCAGCGTCGGTGACGAAGTACGGGGAAAGGTAGCCCTTGTCGAACTGCATGCCCTCGGTGAGGACCAGTTCGGTCTGGGTGGTGGAGGATTCTTCGATGGTGATGACACCATCCTTGCCAACCTTGCCGAACGCTTCGGCCAGCAGTTCGCCAACCTCGTCGCTCTGCGCGGAGATGGCTGCGACGCTGGCAACCTGGGTGCCTTCGACTTCGCGGGCATTCTCCAGGAGGCGGGCTGCGACGGCTTCAACGGAAACCTCGATGCCGCGCTTGATCTCGCCAGGAGCGGCGCCGGCAGCAACGTTGCGCAGGCCTTCCTTGACCAGGGCCTGTGCCAGCACGGTAGCCGTGGTGGTGCCGTCGCCGGCAACGTCGTTGGTCTTGGTGGCTACTTCCTTGGCCAGCTGTGCGCCAAGGTTTTCGTAGGGGTCATCAAGCTCAACTTCGCGGGCGATGGTCACGCCGTCGTTGGTGATCGTGGGAGCGCCCCACTTCTTGTCCAGCACGACGTTGCGGCCGCGCGGGCCAAGCGTCACCTTGACAGTGTTGGCGAGCTTGTCGATACCGGCCTCAAGAGACCGGCGGGCAGCATCGTTAAAAGCAAGCTGCTTTGCCATGGTTGTGTCCTTTCAAGACAGAAAACCCGCACCGCTGACGGCTGGAAAGATTCCAACGCGACGGCGGTGCGGGGCTCCGGGAAGTTACTTTACGACGATCGCAAGGACGTCGCGGGCGGACAGAACGAGGTACTCGTTGCCGCCGGTCTTGACTTCGGTTCCACCGTACTTGGAGTAGATGACGACGTCGCCAACAGCTACGTCAACCGGTACGCGGTTGCCGTTGTCATCGAAGCGGCCGGGGCCGATTGCAACAACTTCGCCTTCCTGCGGCTTCTCCTGCGCGGAGTCCGGAATGACCAGGCCGGAAGCCGTGGTCTGCTCTGCTTCGAGCGGGCGAACAACAATACGATCCTCAAGAGGCTTAATCGAGACCGACACTCGGACTCTCCTTTTCATGAGCTGATTCATGGACTAAGAACTAGGGTGCCTGGGCGTTCAACCGTCGTCGCGGTGCCGGAAGACGCTTGGCGTGGTTAGCACCCTCCAGGGGAGAGTGCTAATACGACTCTATGTAAGCGTTAGCACTCGGTCAAGGTGAGTGCCAGCATTTCGTCATGGGTGAACGCCCTTCACCTGCCCGTGAGGTCGTCCAGATCGTAGTCTTCGCCGTCGTCATCCTCGTCCAGGGGAGCATTGCCGCGGTTCAGGTAGAGCACCACGGCAGAGGCAACAGCCACGACGCCGGAGATCACCAGCGTGATGATTCCACCGGTCCGGGCGCCGCTGTAAAGTTCGCGGATGTCCCGCGCTTCATCGGTGGCGTCATTGACGCTCTTGCCGGCCACCGAATAGGTAGCTGCGTTAAAGGAATCCAAGGCGAAGATGATGATCAGCAGGCCGATGCAGACCACCGCGATCACAACACCCGCTATCAGGGCGGGGCGCGCGAACTTTGTCAGGGCGGAGGTGTGCGGGGCAGCGTTGTCTTCCATGAAATCAACCCTATCCGGCTGATTCGCCAGTCACACCGTCAAGCGCCGCGCCGTTAGGCTTGATCCCATGTCTCACGCACCGCAGGAACAGATCGCACCCTTGCTGACTACTGAAGGATGGGAACTTCTTGCCTCTTTGGGACCCTACCGGGAGGCCGACTCATTCAGCGTCAACGCCGACCTCCGGAAGGCGGGGCACTCCCCCGAACTTGTAGCAGCGGTCCTCACGCAGTCCCGGCTTCGCACACGCGCAGAGGCAAAGTTCGGTGAGTTTGCCCGGCAGATGCTGTTCACCCAAGCCGGCTTGGAACAGGCCACGCGCTTGAACGTCGCTGCCCGGCACGCCGAGCGTTTCGCGAAGGCCGGCATCGCCCATGTGGCAGACCTCGGCTGCGGCCTGGGTGCCGATTCCATGGCCATGGCATCCATGGACATTTCGGTGACCGCCGTAGAGATGGACGAAACCACTGCCGCCTGCGCCACCATCAACCTCATGCCCTTCCCCCACGCAACCGTGGTGCACGCCGACGCAACCTCCGTGGATCTGGAGGGGATGGACGGCGTGTGGCTGGATCCCGCCCGGCGGACCACGTCCACCTCCGGAACCACACGGATCTGGGACCCTGAAGCCTTCTCTCCCCCGTTGTCCTTCGTGGAGCGCCTGGCGGCTACCGGCCGAGCCATCGGCGTCAAAATGGGTCCGGGCATTCCCCATGATTCCGTGCCCTCAGGCTGCGAAGCCCAGTGGGTTTCGGTCGGCGGTGACGTCACCGAAGTGACCCTGTGGTTCAACGCCGTGTCCCGCCCCGGCGTGCGTCGCGCGGCACTGGTGATCGGCAGCCAGGGCGCCGCTGAAATCACCAGCAGTGCGGATTTCGACGCCGGCCCGGTTGCCGCCGTCGGGCCTGTTGAGGGTTTCCTCTACGAACCGGACGGTGCGGTGATCCGCGCCGGGCTGGTGGCCGACGTCGCCGAACGGCTGGGCGGGCACTTGGTGGACGAGCACATTGCCTACATCTGCGCTCCGGAATTACACGACACACCCTTTGCCCGCGCCTACAAGGTCCTTGACGTCATGCCGTACAACGTCAAGGCGCTCAAAGCCTGGGTGAAAACGAACGGCATCACGGTCCTGGACATCAAGAAGCGCGGTACGGCGGTCACTCCGGAAGAGTTGCGGAAGCAGTTGCTCCCCGCCAAGCCCGCGAAGGGCAAGGACGCCAAAACAGCCACCCTTGTCCTCACCCGGATTGGCGAAGAGAGAGTGACTGTTGTTGTGGAACCTGTGATGTCCTAACGCGCTCCTGCCGTCAGCGACGCGAGAATTCCGACGCTTCGCGGACCTGCCCGGCTGTTGGGCGCACACCCGTGTAAAGCACAAACTGCTCTTCCGCCTGGATGGCAATGACCTCAGCGCCTGTGATCACCTTTTTGTCAGCCTTCCGGGCAGCGCTGATGAGCGGCGTCTCAGACGGCAAGGCCACGACGTCGAACACCACCTGCGCGGCGGCAATCGTGGCGTCGTCGAAGGACTGGGCCGTCTCATCCGCGCCTGCCATTCCCAGCGGAGTGACATTGATGATGAGGTCCGCGGTGGAACCATTGACGTCGTTCTGCCATGCGAAGCCGTACAGGTCCGCGAGGGCACGGCCGGCGTCCTCGTTGCGGGCCACGATGGTGACAGCGGTGAACCCGGCATCCCGCAACGCTGCGGCGACAGCCTTGGCCATGCCGCCGGCACCACGGAGCAGCACGGTGTGGCCGCTGGGAACCTGGTGGTCCTTCAGGAGCCGGGCAATGGCGATGTAGTCGGTGTTGTAGGCGGTGAGGACGCCATTGTTGTTGACGATGGTGTTGACCGAATCAATGGCCTTGGCCGACGGGTCCATCACGTCAACCAGCGGGATGACTGCTTCCTTGTACGGCATGGACACCGCGGCGCCCCGGATCGGGAGGCCGCGGATGCCCGCCACCGCTAGGGTGATGTCAGCAGGGGCGAATGCCTTGTAGACAAAGTTCAAGCCGAGCAGATCGTACAGGTAGTTGTGGAACCGGGTACCGATGTTGCTGGGCCGGGCCGCGAGCGAAATGCACAAGGACATGTCTTTGTTCAGGATTGGCATTCACCCATTAAACAACGGCCCGTGCTCAGCCTTGCCGCGCCTTCATTCGCGGGTTGTTCTTGTTAATGACGAACGTGCGTCCGCGCCGGCGCACAATCTGGGCGCCGGGGATCTTCTTGAGCGCACGCAGCGAATTCCTGACCTTCATGGTGTTTCTCCTTGTGGTTGGGTGTTAGGCCTGATTGTTGTTGCTGGTCTGGTTGTTGCTGCCTTAGAGGGCGTCGCTAAGTTCCAGGGGGTCGTCCCAGACGCCGAAATCCTGTTCCATCTCTGCTTCCGTCAGTTGGCAACCTTCCAACAGATCACTGATTTCCTGCGGGTCAATATCCTCGGACCGCCCAGTGATGGCCAGGACAGTTCCGCGGTCGCCATGGCTTGGGTGCCAGTCAAGAAGGGAGTCGACATCGGCGCCCGTAGTTTCAGGGCGCGCATGGCCGGGCGCTGGTTCAGCGGAGTCAGCCAACCACTTTCCCGTGCTTTCAAGCCACACCCGCGGCCCGATTCCTTGGACGGCGATCCGCGTTTTCGGTGCCGAGGCGATCCAGAGGCGGCCACGCAGCCAGTGCGTGCCCAGGGCCAGTTGCGGCAGCGCATCACGGAAACGCCCCGGGTGTAACGGCCGACCCGCTTTGTGGAGCACCGTCCGGAAAGAACCTGGCGTCTCGCTGACAGGCACACGCACGACGCCGGGCCGGTTGCGTGCCGCCGCTTCGGCATCATCAAAGCACCCTGGCCGGAACTCGTCGGCTTCCCCGACCCTTGCTGCGTGGGGCGCCAACTCGCCCAGCAACTCCATTCCGGTCCCCCACGGTGCAGATCCTTCACGGTGCTCCCCGGTCAACACGGCTCCGAGGCCCGGATGCACCATGACGGTGTCCACCTGACCGAACTCACCGATGAGAAACTCGCCGCTGGTGCGGTCATCCTGCGGCATTGAGGTGAATCCGGATTCGAACAGCGTGTGCCGGTCCCAAATATGGTCCTCCAGATCTGCCGGGTCCAGTGCCAACACCGCGTTGTCGATCACCGCCGGGCGACTGAGGCCACCGCGAAGCTCCGCAACTGCCATCCCGGCGGCCACTCCTGGTGGAAGGCCAAGGACAACGTGGTCGAAACCGCACGCGGCGAGGCGTTCCGCCGTCGGGACCACATCCAACCGAACCGTGCAGCTGAGGCAACCATGTTCCAGGACTGTTGTTTCACGTTCGAGCAAACGGCCACCACGGTAAACACGGCGAAGGACCAGCGAACCGTCCAAGAGGTCATGAAGGACCACCACCGGGTTGGAGTGCGTTCGGCCCAGCCTGCTGGTGGCTGCCTCACGGCATTGGCTGTCCAGGGAACTGACGACTGAGAGGTGCATGCCTTGATTCTATTGAGAATCATTCTTATTAGCAAATGACGGCTCATTGCCCACGTAAAGCGTCGATATCACCGGCGTTCTGGCTGCATTAGACTTGATCCGACCGCTGGCGGCCCCGCAGCGGGGAACCGCGTCCGGCTGAGACAACACAATGAGGGGACTACGTGCAGATTGATTTTGCGCCATCCAGGCAATCGACACTGGGTGTGGAATGGGAGTTGGCGCTCGTCAATGCACGCACCGGGGAATTGGTATCAGTGGCCAACGATGTCCTCAAGGGCGTCGCTGCGAACCACCCAGACCTCAACGAGGACGACGAACACCCCCATATCAAGCGCGAGTTGCTCCTCAACACCGTGGAGCTCGTCACCGGTATTTGTGAGACTGTCAAAGACGCAAAAGACGATCTCAGCCGCTCGCTGGCAGCAGTCCGCGAAGTCACCGACCCCATGGGCGTTGAGGTGTTCTGCGCAGGCAGCCACCCCTTCAGCCCTCCCCTGCTCCAGCCCGTCACCGACAAAGAGCGCTACGCCAAGCTGATCGAGCGGACCCAATGGTGGGGACGCCAGATGGTCATCTACGGCGTTCACGTCCACGTGGGCATCGACCGCAAGGAAAAGGTCCTCCCCGTCCTGGACGGTCTGGTCAACTACTTCCCGCACTTCCAGGCATTGTCCGCCTCCAGCCCCTACTGGGCAGGCGAGGAAACCGGCTACGCGTCCCAGCGTGCGCTCATGTTCCAGCAATTGCCCACCGCGGGACTTCCCTTCCAGTTTGATTCGTGGGAAGCCTACGAATCCTACGTCCAGGACATGTTCACCACCGGTGTCATCGATGCCACGTCTGAGATCCGTTGGGATATCCGGCCCGTGTCCAACCTGGGCACCATCGAGATGCGGATCTGCGACGGTCTGGCCACCCTTGAAGAAGTAGGCGCCATCGCTGCGCTGACCCAGTGCTTGGTGGACGAGTTCTCCACCATCCTGGACGCAGGCGGCACCATCCCCACCATGCCGCCATGGCATGTGCAGGAGAACAAGTGGCGCGCCGCCCGCTACGGCATGGAAGCCATCATCATCCTCGACGCCGAGGGCAACGAGCAGCTGGTCACCGAACACCTCGCGGAAACGGTTGCACGGTTGCAGCCTGTGGCCGCCAAGCTGGGGTGTTCCGAAGAGTTGGCGGACGTCCTCAAGATCGTTGAACGAGGCGCCAGTTACCAGCGGCAACGCCGCGTCGCCGCCGAACACAACGGCGATCTGCAGGCAGTGGTCATGGACCTCGTTCAGCAGATGCGCAAAGGCCCGGACGCCTGACTTCAGAGCAACGCGGGGTCACTTATGGCCCCTAAATCCCTTCCTAAGGGGCCATAAGTGACCCCGCGTTGCTTGTCATTCCGGATATTTTGCAGGCACGGACACTGTAGTGACGGGCATGGAGGAATCCGGCGCGAACGTCATTCCGCTGGGAGCGACGCCTGCCATGATCAGTTGGGCTCCCAGCGCTGCCACCATGGCGCCGTTATCCGTGCAAAGGTCCAGCGGCGGGACATGGAGCTTGATTCCGGCCGAGGTACAGCGCTGCCCGGTCAACTCCCGGAGCCGCGAATTCGCTGCGACACCACCACCCAGCAGGACATCGGTGATGCCGTTTTCCTTGCAGGCCAGGACAGCCTTTGAACTGATGACATCAACCACGGCTTCCTGGAAAGCCGCTGCGATGTCCGCCACCGGTACTTCCTCGCCGCGGGCCTCGAACTGTTCCACGCACCGGGCCACCGCTGTCTTCAGGCCGCTGAACGACCAGTCATAGCGGTGCGGGCCCTTGTCTTCGGCGGTCCCCATGTACTTGGGCTGGCTAAGTCCGCGCGGGAACCGGATGGATTTGGGATTGCCCTGGCGCGCCAGTTTGTCGATGGCGGGCCCACCCGGGTACCCGAGGCCAAGGATCCGGGCAACTTTGTCGTACGCTTCACCGGCGGCGTCATCGATGGTTGAACCAAGCAGTTCAACGTCGTCCGTGATGCTCCTGATCCGCAGGATTTCAGTGTGCCCTCCCGATACCAGCAGAGCCCCGAGGTTCTCCGGCAGCTTTCCGGCACCCAAGCCGGCGGCAGCACCGGCGTCGTGCTTTCCGACAGTTCCTTGACGTCCGTCAAGCAGTCCCACGCCCACGTGCGCCACCAAGTGGTTGATGGCGTAGAGCGGCTTGCCCGTGGCCAGAGCCAACGCCTTGGCAGCACAGACACCCACCATCAAGGCTCCGGCCAGACCTGGACCTGATGTGACGGCAATGGCATCAATGTCGTCCAAGGTCACGCCGGCCTCGTGCAGGGACTCCTGAAGCGTCGGAACAAAAGCGTCCAAGTGGGCGCGTGAAGCGATCTCCGGGATGACACCGCCGAACCGGACGTGCTCATCCATGGACGAGGACACGGTATTGGTCAACAGCGTGGTCCCCCGCACGATTCCAACGCCGGTCTCGTCGCAGGAGGACTCGATGCCCAGCACCAACGGCTGCTTGTGATCAGGGCCGCTCATGCGGAAGCTCCTTCGGAAGACTGGGGTTTGTTCAACGGAAGCCGCATGATCAGGGCATCGGTGCCGTCCCGGTAATAGCGGGGGCGGACGTGGATCTGTTCGAAGCCGAACCGAACGTACAGCTGCTGGGCGCGGGGGTTGTCCGCCCTGACCTCAAGCAGGACGTCGTCCGCACGGCGGCGCCGGGCTTCCTCAATCAGCTCAGTGAGGACAGCGGAACCAATTCCTTTGCCTTCGAATTCAGGCACGACGGCGATCGTCTGGACGTCCGCGATCGGTTCGATGCACATCAATCCGGCGTAAGCCACGATCTCCCCGGCAACCTCCGCCACCACGTATCGCCGGGTCTCGGGCTGGGCCAACTCGTCGAAGAACATCTGTAAGGGCCAGGCGTCCACGGGGAACAAGCGGCGCTCCAACACCTCAACTGCCGGGATATCGGCCTCAGTCATGTCGCGCAGTGAAACACCGGCGAGTTCCAGCTTGGGTGACAGTTTCACAGTGTCCTTCCCATCAAAGAGCACGCTTCCGTGGCCCGGGCACCTGGGCATCAGATTCGCGAAGGTAGAGCGGAGTGGAGTCAAGCAACGACTGCCCGGCCGTAAGCCGGGCCAATGCGAACTGGCCCAGCGAGGCCGCATCCGGTTGTGTCCGGGCAAAGTCCTCATCCGCTGTCAGGACGTCAGCATACAAACCAGCACCAGCCCCGAAGACCGGCAAGTCCGGAAGCTCGGAAGCGAAACCCACGTGCGGTCCGTCTGCAAGCTCCGGAAGCTGGCCCTCAGCCAGCGTGTAACGGGCCCAGTAGACCTCTTTGCGGCGGGCATCCGTCGCCACAAGGAATTCACGGGTGGCGGCCGTTGACTCCGCGACTTCCAAAGCGATGGCGTCCAGGCTCATGAGCCCATACAACGGCTTGTTCCACACGAAAGCGAGGGTGCGGGCCGTCGCAATGCCGGAGCGGAGACCGGTGAACGGGCCAGGTCCCACACCTGTGACGATCGCGTCGATGTCAGCACCGGTGACCCCCGCACCAGCCAGGAGCTTCTCGATCCCGGGGGCGAGGACTTCGGCGTGGCTGCGGGTGTCCTCGGTGGCGAAAGAATCAACAACGCCCTCCATGGCATCATCCGAAATCAGGGCCGCACTGGCAACCGCCGACGTATCAATGGCCAGGATCAGCATCAACGACCTTCCAGCTGTGACGTAATTTCAAGGACTTGCGGTGCTTCGGCCCAGCGGGGGCCGAACCCACGGAACACGATGGTGCGGGGTTCGTCGTCGTCCTCGGTATCGAAGTCCAAGAACTCCCCGTCCGGGGAGCTCGCAGGGCTTTCCCCACCAACAGACCTGTGCAGATCAACCTCCAGACGGCTGTCCGAGAGGTGCTCCACCCGGTCCCGGCCCCACTCCACCACGGTTACCGCTGTGTCCATGGTGTTTTCCAGATCGATGTCATCGATCTCCGCTGCCGAATCCAGTCGGTAGGCGTCAACATGGACCAGGTCCGGACCCCCTGGCCTGGGGCCATCGGGGAGATTGGGGTGGATCCGCACCAGGACAAACGTTGGCGAGATGATGCCCGCACGCACCCCCAGGCCCTCACCAAGGCCTTGGGTGAACGTCGTCTTGCCCGCGCCCAGCTCGCCGGTCAGGACCAGGAGATCCCCGGCCTCAAGCACCCCGCCCACAGCTGCTGCGAGCGCATGGGTCTGCTCCGCCGTCGTGACCGTGAGCGTGCGCTCCCACTGGGCTTCGCTCACAGCGTTGCCGCTTCAGCGTGGCCGGCAACAGCCGCAGGGGCCTCAGGTAGCTCGTTAACGTAGCTGCGCGGGACCCGGGGGCTGATGCGCGTCACGATTTCGTAGTTGTTGGTTCCGGCTGCGGCCGCCCAATCATCGGCAGTGGGGCCGTCATCGGCACCGTTGCCGAACATGACAGCCTCGGAGCCTTTGAGGCGGGACGCCTCTTCCGGAGACAGTGGGCCCAGATCAATGACCATCTGGTCCATGGCAATCCTGCCCACTACCGGGTAGTTGTGGCCGTTCACCTGCACGGGACCGCCGGTGGCGATCCTTGGGACGCCGTCTGCGTAACCCAGCGGCACCAGGCCCAGCGTGCTTTCCCCGCTGGTCCGGTAATTGAGTCCGTAGGAGACGCCTTGGCCTTCGGGTACCTTCTTGCAGTTGGACAGGAGGGTCCGGACCGTCATGGCGGGGTGCAGGCCAAGTTCGGCAGAGGTAGCCCCTTCGAAGGGCGAGAGTCCGTAGATCCCGAGGCCCACGCGGACGAGGTCGAAGTGGGCGTCCGGGCGGGACAATGCTGCCGGTGTGTTGGCTATGTGCCGGACCTCGGTGTCCACGCCGGCGTCCTCGGCCATGGCGATGGCTTCGCGGAAGACGGCCAGTTGCTCGTCTGTTTCGGGGCGGTGCGGCTCGTCGGCGACGGCGAGGTGCGAGAAGATACCCACTACCCTGAGGAGGCCCTGGTCCTGGTATTCCATGGCTTGGCCCAACAGTTGGTCCCAGTCGGCGATAGTGCAGCCGTTCCGGCCCAGTCCCGTGTCCACTTTGAGATGCACCCGCGCGGGCCGTTCCTGTTCCCGTGCCGCGGCGACTACCGCTTCCAGCTCCCAGCCCGAGATGCCGACGTCGATGCCGGCGGCGACTGCGGCTTGGAAGTTACTTTCGCGGGTGTGCAGCCAGGCAAGCAGGGGAGCATCGACTCCGGCGGCGCGTAAGGCGAGTGCCTCGGATATGTGGGCGACGCCCAGCCAGGCCGCTCCGGCGTCGAGGGCTGCCCGGGCCACCTGCACGGCACCGTGCCCGTAAGCGTCCGCTTTCACCACGGCCATGACAGCGGCCGGGGAGGCGATGCCGACGAACTGACGAACGTTGTGCCGCACGGCGTCGAGGTCGATCACGGCGGAGCGCTCCAGCACCGCTGACTTTGCTATGGAGGCTTTCGTCCCGATCCCGATATCTGCAGCTGCTTCGTAAGTCACCCTAGAGATTCTAGTGCTGTCAGTGAACTCGGGTTAACTGCGGGGCCTGTCAAGGCTACTGAGCGTCGGACAAATGGGCGATGGTGGCCCGGGCTCGTCGCTGCGCTTCCGCCGGGATGTCCTTCACGATCGGTTCCAGGAAGGCGAAGCGCCGCAACCATTGACTCGACTGACGCTCTTTCCGGGCGTTTGCCCGTTGCCACCAATCGGCGATGTCGCCCCACCCCGGCGCGGCCAGCGAACCGCCCACTTCCTGGACCGCCAAGGAGGCGCAGAGGTTCGCGAACCGGAGCCGGTCCCCCAGCCTCCACCCTGCCAGGCATCCCACAATGAAGGCTGCCCCGAAACAGTCCCCGGCACCTGTGGGATCAGAAGCTGATACGGGCAGGGACGGCACCCATTCTTCTTCCCCGGTTTCCGAGTCCACTGCCACCGCGCCTTGGGGGCCAAGAGTCACCACTGCCACTGGGACGCGGTCAGCCAGCGCATACAACGCCGCCCACGGGTCCGCCTTGCCGGTGAACGCCATCGCTTCGGGAGCATTGGGCAAGAAAGCATGGAAGTTGGCCAGTTGGTCCAGCCGGCGCTCGGACCACTCCCCTGTGGGGTCCCAGCCCACCACGCCAAAGAGTTTGGTGCCTGCATCCTTCGCTGCAAGCATCCACGGTTCCATCTCCTCGCCTAAATCAGCGACGGCGGCGAGCGCCTTGGGTGGTTTCCCGATCAGTTCCGAGGAGCTGATCGGGGCGGGGTGGCCGTGCGTGACCATGGACCGGTCCTGGTTCACGCACATGGATACCGTCACTGGTGAGTGCCAGCCGGAAACCCGCTGCGAGAGTGAGAGGTCAACGTGTTCCTGGCTTTCCAGGATCTGCCAGTTGTAGTCTCCGTAGCCGTCGTCCCCGAAGGTTGCCGCGAGGTTGGTTCGCAAGCCGAGCCGTGCGGCAGCAATGGCTTGGTTGGCCACGCCTCCGGGGCAGCTGCCCATGCCATCGCTCCACACCTCCGTGCCAGGTTCGGGTGCGTGCGGAAGTCCGGTGAAGATGATGTCCTGGAAAACCGTGCCGGTCAGGAGGAGGTCGCAGTGGTGGTCCCCGTCAGACCGCACGGCAGCCAAGGGGTCGAATCGTCGCTGGGGCATAGCGTCCATGCACGGCAGACTACGCCGCCCGTTGTGGGCTGCATAGACTTGCGGGCCTGCATAGACTCGGAGCATGCGGCTCATGATCGCCGGTGGCGGCGGATTCCGGGTTCCCCTCGTGTACCGGGCTTTGTGCGAGGGTCCTTTCGCGGGTTTGGTGGATGAACTTGTTCTCTTTGACGTGGATGAATCACGGCTCGCAGCCATTGAGGCGGTGCTCCGCGACATGCCCGCCGGCGCCGCGCCCGCCGTCATGGTTTCCACAGATCTTGGGCAGGCACTCACCGGGACGGACATGGTGTTCGCGGCGATCCGTCCGGGCGGTACCGCGGGGAGGATCGCTGATGAACACGTTCCCTTGAGCTTGGGCTTGCTGGGCCAGGAGACCACCGGAGCAGGCGGCATCTCCTACGCGTTCCGTTCCATCCCCCGGATGCTGGAACTCGCTGAGGCCATGCGGGAGCATTGCCCCGAGGCCTGGCTCGTCAACTTCACCAATCCGGCCGGCATGGTGACCGAGGCTTTGGTGCCGGTCTTGGGGAACCGGGTGATCGGCATCTGCGATTCCGCCGGGGGCCTGGTGCAGCGTGCTGCGCGCGCTGCCGGGGCGCCGCTTGCCGAAGGGGTGCTCGACGGCGTGGGCTACTACGGGCTGAACCACCTCGGCTGGCTATACCGTTTGGCCCCTGACGGGCGGGATCTCCTGCCGGCTCTGCTGTCCGATCACACTGCTCTTGAGACCATGGAGGAAGGCCGCTTGTTCGGGCAGCACACCCTGCTTCACCTTGGCTGCCTGCCCAACGAGTATCTCTATTACTACTACAAGACGTCACAGGCCACCGAGGCCATTGTGCAGCAACACCAAACGCGTGGGGCCACCATCCACAGCCAGCAACAGTCGCTGTATCCCTCGCTTCTGCAGGCTCCACATCCGTACGGGCTCTGGGATGCCGCCCGGCGCTCCCGCGAAGAAGGGTATCTGGCTGAGGCGAGGACCCACGGGGAGCAGCGGGACGAGACCGATCTCGCAGGTGGCGGCTACGAACGTGTGGCGCTTTCGGTCATGCGTGCGCTGTCCGGTGGCGGCACGGCCCAATTGGTCCTCAATGTGCCCAACTCGCCCGCGCTGCCTGCCGGGTCCGCCGAGGTTGCGGTGCCCGGCCTGCCTGCGGACGCCGTCGTCGAAGTTCCTTGCGAGATAACTCCCGACGGCGCGTTGCCGCTCGCGCAGGACCGGCCGGACGGGCATTTCCTGACCCTCATGAAGCACATCAAGGAAGTGGAGCGGCTGACAATCCGCGCTGTGGTTTACGGGGAACGTGAGGCAGCCGTGCAAGCCTTTGCCGCGCACCCGTTAGTGGGTTCGCTCCCCTTGGGCCGGCAATTGCTGGAGGGTTACGAGGCCGCTTTTCCTGAGTTAACCCGGTTGTGGGGTTAAAGCTTTCGGTACATGACGTGCAGGCCCACGTAGCCGATCTCCGGATGGTTGAAGGCCTCAGGAACCGTGGCCAGAATCTTGAAACCCATGGACTGCCACAACCACACGGCACGCACGTTGCTCTCCACCACGGCGTTGTACTGCATGGAACGGAAACCTGCCGCCTTCGCCTCGCTCAGTGAGTAGGCGCAGAGGGCCCGGGCAATGCCTTGACCCGAGTTGTTGGCACCCACCATGTATCCAGCGTTGGCAACGTGGCCTCCACCGCCGGCTTGGTTGGCGTGGAACTCCCCCGTTCCCAGGATCTCGCCAGTGTCATGGCGCACCGCAACGAAGGTCTGGCCAGGGGCTTCCTTCATCCATTTGGTCCTGGCTGCTTGTTCGCTGGTGTCACGGTCCCACGTGAAGGTCTCGCCCTCGCGGATCACCGGTTGCAGGATCGACCACATTCCGGGCCAGTCCTCGGGCTTTGCCGGACGGATGTCAAAGGATTGTTCTTGGCTCACAGCGGCCACGCTAGCAGTCTTGACCACATAACGGAGCTTGCCCGGCTTGGGATTCAACGGCAGGAGTAATGTTTTCTGCAGTGCAACGTTGATTTTGCTGTGATCGTGAGGAGGACCCGGATGCCGTTGATCCGTCGTGTGGCCTTTCTGTCGCTCCACACCTCCCCCATGGAGCAGCCCGGCGCGGGAGATGCCGGCGGAATGAACGTCTACGTCCGCGCCTTGGCCATGGCACTTGCTGAGTCCGGGGTGGAGGTGGAGATCTTCACGCGGTCCACCAAAGCAAGCCAGCCCGCCGTCGAGCACCCGGGGCCCGGGGTCTGCGTTCACAACGTCATGGCAGGGCCACGCCGCAAACTGCCCAAGGAAGAACTCCCTGCACTTCTGCACCACATGGTCGAAGAGATCGACAAGATCCGCCAGCAACAGCTCCACGGCCGCTATGACGCCATCCATTCCCACTACTGGGTTTCAGGCGTGGCGGGGCTCGAATTGTCAGAACTCTGGGGTGTCCCCCTGATCCACACCATGCACACCATGGCCAAGGTCAAAAACCTGGTTCTGGAGTCTGGCGAACGGCCTGAGCCGCGGCGCAGGGAAGACGGCGAACAGCGGATTGTGGACGGCGCCTCCAGGCTGGTCGCCAACACTCCTGCCGAGGCCGGGGAATTGGTGTCGCACTACGGGGCGGACCTGGACCGGATCGATGTCGCGCCGCCCGGAGTGGACCTGAAGGTGTTCACGCCCTCATTCCGGCGGAAGTCCCGTTCCTTGCGGGGCGTCAGGCCGGACAGTTTCCATATTCTTTTTGCCGGCAGGATCCAGCGGCTTAAAGGACCTCAAGTGTTCGTCAAGGCCGCCGGGATCCTCCGCAAACGCCGGCCGGACATAGATTTGGAAATGACCGTACTGGGGTCCCTCAGCGGGGCCAAGGACTTCAACCTCCAACACATCATTGAAGACGCCGGACTGTCCGACGTCGTCACTCACCGGCCGCCTGTAGTGGCACCGGAGCTGGCCAGCTGGTTCCGTTCAGCAGATGTGGTGGTGATGCCCTCGTTCAGCGAGTCCTTCGGTTTGGTGGCCTTGGAAGCACAGGCGTGCGGCACCCCCGTGGTGGCCACCAACGTTGGTGGCCTTTCCCGCGCCATCTCGGACGGGCGAACAGGGATCCTGGTGGACGGACACGATCCCTCCGATTGGGCAGACGCCCTGGAGGATCTTTACGACGACGTCCAAACGCGAGAGGACATGGGCCGGCTCGCGGCCACCCATGCCGAGTCCTTCGGATGGCAACGCACCGCCGCCATCACCTTGGAAAGCTACCGTGAGGCTGTTGGTGGACTGTTGGTCCCACGGCGCTGAGTTCAGCTCGCAGACGCTCCCGGGCTGGTAGATTGTCGCGCACAGCCTAAGAACCCCAGCAGCAGCATCCCCGCTGCGGGCAGAGCCGAAGGACAACGATGTCTGAAAACAAGGTCCTGAGTGATCTTGAGATTGCCCACCACGCCACCATGCTTCCCATCGAAGCAATCGCCGAGCGCGCCGGTATCACTCTGGACGCCCTCGAGCTCTACGGGCCTTACAAAGCCAAGATCAATACCGCCAAACTGGTGCTGCCTCAGGGCAAGGCACCCGGCAAGGTAGTGCTCGTATCTGCCATGTCCCCCACCCCGGCCGGCGAAGGCAAATCAACCACCACTGTGGGACTCGCAGACTCCCTGGCCCGCGCCGGACACAACGTGATGATCGCCCTTCGCGAGCCATCCTTGGGTCCCATCCTCGGCATGAAAGGTGGAGCCACGGGCGGCGGCTACTCCCAGGTGTTGCCCATGGACGACATCAACCTGCACTTCACGGGCGACTTCCATGCCATTACCTCGGCAAATAACGCCCTCATGGCCTTGGTGGACAACCACATTTTTCAAGGCAACCAGCTCGGCATCGATCCACGCCGCATGACGTTCAAACGCGTGCTGGATATGAACGACCGCGCCTTACGCGAAGTCATCATCGGGCTCGGCGGCCCCATGCAGGGAGTGCCCAGGCAAGACGGCTTCGACATCACCGTGGCCTCGGAAATCATGGCGGTCTTCTGTCTCGCCTCAGACCTTGACGATCTTCGGGACCGGCTGGGACGCATCACCTTCGGATACACCTACGATCGAACACCAGCCACGGTGTCGGACCTCGGCGTGGAGGGCGCTCTCACCATGCTCTTGAAGGATGCCATCAAGCCCAACCTCGTCCAAACCATCGCAGGGACCCCCGCTTTGGTCCACGGCGGCCCCTTCGCGAACATCGCCCACGGCTGCAATTCGTTGATCGCCACCCGCACCGCCATGCAACTCGCCGACGTCGTGGTCACCGAAGCCGGCTTCGGCGCGGACCTTGGTGCGGAGAAGTACATGGACATCAAGGCGCGCATCGCCGACGTGGCGCCATCCGCCGTCGTGGTGGTGGCAACCATCCGCGCGCTCAAGATGCAGGGCGGCGTTGCCAAGGAGAATCTTGGCGAGCCAAATGTCGACGCCGTGGCAGCCGGTGTGGAGAACTTGAAAAGGCACGTGGGCAACGTGGCGAAGTTCGGACTCTCCCCTGTTGTGTCCATCAACAAATTTGCTACGGACAGTCCTGAGGAACTTCAGTGGCTCCTTGCCTGGTGTGCTGCAGAAGGCGTGCAGGCGGCGGTTTCCGATGTTTGGGGGCGCGGGGGTGGTGGCGACGGCGGTGATGAGCTCGCCGCCAAGGTGGCAGCTGCGCTGGATGCGCCGTCCGACTTCCATCACCTGTACCCGCTGGAGCTCAGTGTTGAGGACAAGATCCGGACTATTGTGCAGGAGATCTACGGGGCCGACGGCGTGGAGTTCTCAGTCCCGGCCCTCAAGCGTCTCGCCGAAATAGAGAAGAACGGTTGGTCAGAGTTCCCTGTCTGCATGGCCAAGACCCAGTACTCCTTCACCGATGATGCGTCCAGGCTTGGTGCGCCCAAGGGATTCCGGGTGCACGTCCGCGATCTGATTCCCAAGACCGGTGCTGGATTCATTGTTGCGCTGACCGGTGCGGTGATGACCATGCCCGGCCTCCCCAAGGAACCGGCCGCCATGCGCATGGACGTGGACGCTCACGGCCAACCGACAGGTCTCTTCTGACGCTCTCTCACATCCCTAGCCCTTCAACCCGTCCCTCTCTCACTTTCTTGAAGAAAGTGGGAGAGGGTTGCGCTCAAGCCCGAGGGAACCGATAGAGGGTTCGGGAGACAGCAAACGCCCCCGTATCGGAACACGGGGGCGTTTGGTGTGTCGCGGTGTTTAGCGTTCGATGTCGCCGCGGATGAAGGCCTCAACCTTGTCGCGGGCGAGATCGTCGTTGAACTGCTCCGGAGGGGACTTCATGAAGTAGCTGGAAGCGGAGAGCAGCGGGCCGCCGATTCCGCGGTCCAAGCCGATCTTCGCCGCACGGATGGCGTCAATGATCACGCCGGCAGAGTTCGGGGAGTCCCACACTTCGAGCTTGTACTCAAGCGAAACAGGGGCGTCACCAAAGTTGCGGCCCTCAAGGCGGACGAAGGCCCACTTGCGGTCATCGAGCCACGCCACGTAGTCGGACGGTCCAATGTGGACGTCGTCAGCGTGAAGTTCAGCCTCAACGTTGGAGGTAACAGCCTGGGTCTTGGAGATCTTCTTCGACTCGAGGCGGTCGCGTTCCAGCATGTTCTTGAAGTCCATGTTGCCGCCAACGTTCAGCTGGTACGTGCGGTCCAGCGTGACGCCGCGGTCTTCGAACAGTTTGGCCATGACGCGGTGCGTAATGGTGGCACCGATCTGGCTCTTGATGTCGTCGCCCACAATCGGGACACCGGCTTCAGTGAACTTGTCGGCCCACTCTTTGGTGCCGGCGATGAAGACGGGCAGGGCGTTGACGAAGGCCACGCCAGCGTCGATGGCGCACTGGGCGTAGAACTTGGCGGCCTGGTCCGAACCAACGGGCAGGTAGCAAACCATGACGTCGGCCTTGGCTTCGCGGAGCGCGGCAACGATGTCCACAGCTTCTTCCGGAGCCTCCACGATCGTCTCGCGGTAGTACTTGCCCAAACCGTCCAGGGTGTGGCCACGCTGGACAGTCACACCGGTGGCGGGAACGTCGGCAATCTTGATGGTGTTGTTTTCGCTGGCACCGATGGCGTCTGCGAGGTCAAGCCCAACCTTTTTGCCATCGACGTCGAAGGCAGCAACGAACTGAACGTCGTTGACATGATACTGGCCGAACTCGACGTGCATCAGACCCGGGATCGTGGCCTTGGGGTCAGCGTCGCGATAGTACTGAACTCCTTGGACCAGCGATGCGGCGCAGTTACCTACGCCGACAATGGCAACACGAATCGGATGTGAAGACACGGAACTCCTTTTGAGAAATAACCTCAGGTGCCAGGCGCATCCCTGACTGAGTCCAGGGCACGGCTAAAAGGCACGGCGCCATTCGGCGCACACTTGCATTGTAGCCAACACAGCGGGGGCCGGTTTTGTTCCCTACCGGCCCCCACTGTTTATGTCAGTGCTGGACGGCTACTTTTGCGCCCACCTGTTGATGTCGGATTCGACAGCGAACTCGTCGATCTCCGTCAGTTCTTCCGCGGTGAACTTCAAGTTGTTAATGGCGCTGAGTGTGTCCTCAAGCTGGGCCACGCTGGAGGCACCAATCAGTGCAGAGGTCACCGGTGATCCCTTGGGCTGATCACGCAGGATCCACGCGATGGCCATCTGCGCGAGTGTCTGCCCACGCCCTTCGGCGATGGCGTTCAAGCCGCGCACCCGGTCCAGCTTCTCCTCGGTCAGCTGCGATTCGGACAGGAACCGTTCCTTGGCTGCACGGGAGTCTGCCGGCACACCGTTGAGGTAGCGGTTGGTAAGCATGCCCTGCGCCAGCGGCGAGAAGGCAATGGATCCTGCGCCCACCTGATCCAGAGCTTCGTAAAGATTGGGTGAGCCGTTCTCCGTCCACCGGTTCAGCATGGAGTAGCTGGGCTGGTGGATGAGCAGCGGGGTTCCGAGTTCCTTCAGGATCCGGGCGGCTTCGAGCGTCTGCTCCGGCGTATACGACGAGATGCCCGCGTACAGGGCCTTGCCTGACCGGACTGCGTAGTCCAACGCGCCCATGGTCTCTTCCAGGGGCGTCTCGGGGTCAGGCCGGTGACTGTAGAAGATGTCCACGTAATCCAGACCCATGCGCTCCAGCGACTGGTCCAGGCTGGAGATCAGGTATTTGCGGGATCCCCACTCGCCGTAAGGGCCCGGCCACATGTAGTAGCCGGCTTTGGTGGAGATGACCAGTTCGTCACGGTACGGCTTGAAGTCATCCTTGAGGTGACGGCCGAAGTTGGTCTCCGCCGAGCCATCCGGCGGTCCATAGTTGTTGGCGAGGTCAAAGTGGTTGACACCAAGATCGAACGCACGGCGCAGGATGGCGCGTTGTTCGTCGAACCGTTTGTCATCGCCGAAGTTGTGCCAGAGGCCCAGGGAGATGGCCGGGAGCTTGAGTCCACTGCGTCCGACGCGGCGGTAGGGCATGGTTTCGTAGCGGTTTTCCGCAGCCGAATAAGTCATACGTACCATCCTGCCACTGACGAAACAGAGGTGACGGCGCCGTCCGCTATGTGGGCGCCGTCACCGCTGTTTCTGTAGTGGATTTAGTGGACGCGCACGACGGCGGCGCTACCGCCGGGAAGAGTCAGCGTCCCGTCGTTCAGGGCTACTTCGTCGTCGGTAGCCAGCATGACGGAGCCATTCAACGGCGTGCCACATGTTTCGTCCCCGAAGTTGCAGACCACCCGGACAGTGCCGCGGGAGAACTGCAGCCAGTGTTCGTCGTCGTCGAACTCAACCGACGTCTCACCGAAGCCTCCGTCCACCAGTTCCGGAGTGTTACGGCGCAGCTGTGCCAAATCGCGGTATAGCTGCAGCAAACGTGCATGCTCCCCTTCTCCGGCTTCGTCCCACTGGAGCTTGGAGCGTTGGAAGGTCTCGGGGTCCTGCGGATCGGGTACAACCGCAGGGTCCCATCCCATGCGTTCGAATTCTTTGATCCGCCCCTCCGCCGTAGCCTTCCCAAGCTCAGGTTCCGGGTGGGAGGTGAAGAACTGCCATGGAGTGGAAGCCCCGAACTCTTCGCCCATGAACAACATGGGCGTAAAGGGAGACGTCATGGTCAGCACAGCGCCGATGGCCAGCTTCCCGTACGACAACGACGCTGTGAGCCTGTCGCCAATCGCCCTGTTGCCGATCTGGTCGTGGTTCTGCAGGCAGACCACAAGAGCGGACGGGTGAGCGAGGTCGTGCCTGATAGGCCGGCCGTGGTGCCGTTCCCTGAAACTGGAGTAGCTGCCATCGTGAAGGAAACCATGCTCCAGGACCTTCGCCAGGACTGCGAGCGAGTCAAAGTCTGAGTAGTAACCCGTGGTCTCCCCGCTGAGGTTGACATGCACGGCATGGTGGAAATCGTCGCTCCACTGGCCCTCCAAGCCGTAGCCGTTGTCTTTGCGGGGGTAGATGAGCCGCGGGTTGTTCAGATCAGATTCAGCAATCATGGTCCGGGGAATCCCCGTCCCGGCCTCTACCTCATCTCCGAGTGCCCCGAACTCCTCAAGGATGTGCACGGCACGCTCGTCACGCAAAGCGTGCACAGCATCCAGACGGAGCCCGTCCACGTGGTAATCCCGGAGCCACATCGCTGCGTTCTCCAGGATGTAGCGGCGGACATCGTCCGAGCCGGGGCCGTCAAGGTTGACAGAATCACCCCAGGTGTTGCCTTCCCCCGATTTCAGGTAGGGGCCGAACTTGGGCAGGTAGTTACCGCTTGGCCCGAGGTGGTTATAGACAACGTCCTGGATGACGCCCAAGCCCGCAGCGTGCGCCGCATCCACAAAGCGTTGGTAGGCAGCGGGACCACCATAGGGCTCGTGCACGGCATACCAAAGCACGCCGTCGTAGCCCCAGTTGTGAACACCGTTGAAACCGTTGACCGGGAGCAACTCGATGAAATCGACGCCGAGGTCCACCAGGTAATCCAGTTTCCCTGCGGCGGCATCCAGTGTGCCCTCCGGGGTGAAGGTGCCCACATGCAGTTCGTAGATGACCGAACCCTTGAGGCTCCGCCCCTTCCATTCGTTGTCCGTCCACTTATGGGCGGAAGGATCAAAGGTGGCGGACAGTGCGTGGACGCCGTCCGGCTGCCTCCGCGAGCGCGGATCGGGAAACGGTCCCTCGCCGTCCACGATGTAGCCGTACCGCACCCCGTCGGCCTCCTGCGCCAGCACGTCAGCCGGCGCCCGCCACCATCCGGCCGCGGCGCCGTCGTGGTGCTTTTCCATGGCGTACTCGTGGCCCCCGGCGAGCAACCGCACCGAATCTGCCTTTGGAGCCCAGACGTCGTAAAGATTTTTTCCAGCAGCGTGCTCCAGCATCATGCTCCCCTGTACGTGTTTCAAGCGTGCTTTGCAATGACGGTGTTGACGGTGCGATCAGCGCCAAACGGTGATCGCACCGTCCGGAAATCAGTCCGTTGGAACCAGCAAGGCCACCGGATAGTGCTCCAGCAAGATGGCCAGAGGGACGGTACCTGCCTCATAGCTGGCACCGGTGAGTTCGTCCCGGCAGTTCACGGTCACGTCAATGGACGTGTCCCGCCAGCCGCCTTCCGCGGCCAGCCGCTTGGGCAAGCGGGTGGCGACCGTGAGAGCTCCCCGACGTTCGGCTCCGCGATCAAAGGCCACCACGTGTCCCGCTGCTGCGCCTTGGGCCGCCACCGGAAGGTAACCGGCGAACAGCTCCGGCCGGTCACGGCGAAGCCTCAGTGCCCGGGAAACCACCAGAAGCTTGGCGGCCTCATCGGTGAATGCTGGCTTGCCACCGCGATCCAACTCTTCCAGAGCGGCAATCCGGGCCTTGAAATCCACGGGCCGCCGGTTGTCGGGGTCGGTCAGTGAACCGTCCCTGAATTCCGTCCCCTGATACACGTCAGGAACTCCCGGCATGGTCAGCTGGATCAACTTGGCGGACAGCGAGTTGGAGGTACCAAAAGGTTCGAGCTCGTTGACGAAGTTCGTCAGGGCGGCTCCTACCTCGGGTACATCGAAAACGGCGTCAACGGCGGCTGCCAGCTGGCGTTCGAAATCCTGGTTGGGATCGGTCCAGTTGGTGGAGTTCCCTGCCTCCCGTGCCGCTTTCAAGGCGTAGGACTGCAACCGTTGGCGATCTGCCGGCCATGCGCCTGCGATGGATTGCCAGACCAAGGCGGACAAGGGGCCATCCGGGATGGGCGCGAGCTCATGGACGATGCCGAGGAAAAGCTCCCATTCCGGTACGGCCTCGGAGATCACGGAGATTCTTGCCCTGGCATCCTCGCTCCGTTTGGTGTCGTGGGTGCTCAGCGTCGTCATGGACAGCGGCAAAAGCTGTTGCCGCCGCGCCATGCGCTCATGGAACACATTGCCGGGGATGGAGAATTCCGTGGGATCGGCGCCCACTTCCGTCAGTGACCCAAGACGGGTGTACCGGAAGAAGGCGGTGTCCTCCACGCCCTTGGCCATCACCATGCCGGACGTCTGTTGGAAACGCCGGGCAAGCAGACTGGATTCATCCATCAAGAGCGGCTGAAGGTGGCTGAGGACCTTGGCCAGGTCAGGGCGCTCCTTAGCGGCGTTCTCCACCGACTCGGTCAGTGTTTTCCCGCCATAGGGCAGATACGTCCTGTAGATGGGGAAGCAGCATATGACCTCAGCCAAGGCATCGGCTACCTTGGCGAACGGCAGCTCCAAGGAGTCAGGCACAAGGCGGGCCAGACGCAGGACTTCCGAGCGCAGGATCCCATCGGCGATCCGGCGCTTGGTGGCATGAATCATGTCGTGGTAATCCGCGGGACCGTCTGCATTCCGGAGACGGGCATCGAGGGAGTTTAAGTACTCCTCCGCCGTCGGGTCCACCAAAAGACGGTCGACGTCAGCCAAGGCGTCGTATCCGGTGGTCCCTTCACACTCGAAGTTCTCCGGCAGCTGCTCCCCCGGTTCCAGGATCTTCTCCACCAGCAGGTAGGCACCACCGGTCGCTTCGCGCAGCCTTGCGAGGTAGCCCTCGGGGTCGGCGAGCCCATCCGGGTGGTCGATTCTCAGCCCGTCCACCAGGCCTTCACGGAACCAACGGACGATCTCTCCATGGGACTCATCAAAGACCCAGGGAATTTCGACGCGAACTCCGGCCAAGGTGTTCACTGCGAAGAACCGACGGTAGTTCAGGTCGGCGTCCGCCCGGCGCCAGCCAACCAGCTCATAGTGCTGCCGTGCATGGACCTCGCGCGGGCTCTCCCCTGAGGTGTATGTGCCCTCGGCCAGCGGAAAACTGTGATCGTAGTACCGCAGTTCGTCGTCCACGATCTTCAGTTCATCAAGGTCGTCGTCACTTCCCAAGACAGGGATGCGGATTTTTCCCCCGCCAAAGTCCCAGTCGACGTCGAAAGCCTCGGCATACTTTGAACCGCGGCCTTCTTTCAGGAGCTGCCACCACCAGGGGTTCTGCTTGGGCGAAGCAACCCCCATGTGATTGGGCACGATGTCAGCCAGAATGCCCAAGCCCTTGTCCTTCGCAGCCCGCGACAGCGCCGCAAGCCCCTCCGGACCTCCCCGAGAGGGATCAACAGTGGAGGGATCGGTCACGTCATAGCCGTGATCCGAACCCTTTTCCGCTGTCAGGATCGGTGAGACGTACACCCAATCGATTCCCAGGGTATGCAAGTATCCGGTGAGTTCAGCCGCGTCCTGCAGCGTGAAACCCGGGCGAATCTGGAGACGATACGTTGAGACAGGCGTCCTCATGCTTCCGTTTCCTTTGTTTCACCTTCACCGTCATTGCCCTCGGGCGCTGAACTCTTGTAGTCGAAAGGCAAGGACGTTACTGCCGGAGCGGTAATGGATGCGGTTTCCGGAGTACTCGTCTGCGTCAAGGCCGCAAGAGACGCTGCCACCGAGTGATCGGGTTCAATTTCCGGGGTGCTGTGGGCACGGAGTACCACCAGCGACTTGCCGCCCACCATCAGGATCTGGTCTGGCTTGACCACACCTGCTTCAGCACCTTCTCCGGCGGTATCAATCATGACGTCCCAAGCCGGCGCGTATTCATCCGAAGGAATCCGGAAGCCCACCTCGTCCTGGTCGGCGTTGAAGTACAGCAGGAAGTTGACGTCTGTGATGCGTCGGCCCTGTGTATCCCGTCCATGGATGCCATCGCCGTTGAGGAACACGCCCACAGACCGGCCCAGAGCTTCGTCCCAATCGGACGGAGTCATGGTGCTGGCGTCGGCATCCAGCCATACGATGTCCGGGAGTCGCTCGCCCTCTCCACGCAGGACAGGTCGGCCGTCGAAGAAGCGGCTGCGGCGCAGGCTGGGGTGTTTGGCGCGGAGCGCGCTGACGGCTGCTGTGAACTCAATCAGCGGCTGGTCCACGGTTTCCCAGTTGATCCAGGTCAGTTCGGAATCCTGGCAGTAGCCGTTGTTGTTGCCGTTCTGAGTCCGGCCCAGTTCGTCGCCGTGCAGGAGCATGGGAACACCCTGGGACAGGAACAGCGAGGCAATGAAGTTTCGCTGCTGACGTGCCCTCAGGCCAAGGACGGTGGGATCGTCCGTGGGCCCCTCCGCACCGCAGTTCCAGGAACGGTTGTGGGATTCGCCGTCGTTGTTGTCCTCGCCGTTGGCATCATTGTGTTTCTCGTTGTAGGACACGAGGTCTGCCAGCGTGAAGCCATCATGGGCGGTGACAAAGTTGATGGACGCCACGGGTCGGCGCCCCGAGTGTTCGTAGAGGTCCGCCGAGCCGGTCAGCCGTGAAGCGAACTCGCCAAGGGTGGAAGGTTCGCCACGCCAGAAGTCGCGCACGGTATCGCGGTATTGGCCGTTCCACTCCGTCCATTGCGGAGGGAAGTTGCCCACCTGGTATCCACCGGGGCCAACGTCCCAAGGCTCGGCAATGAGTTTCACCTGGGAAACCACGGGGTCCTGCTGGATGAGTTCGAAGAAGGTGGACAATTTGTCCACATCATAGAACTCGCGAGCCAACGTGGAGGCGAGATCGAACCGGAATCCGTCAACGTGCATCTCGGTGACCCAGTATCGCAGGGAGTCCATGAGCAGTTGGAGGGAGTGCGGGCTGCGGACATTCAAGGAGTTGCCCGTGCCGGTGTAGTCCATGTAGTACTTCTGGTCGTCTTCCACCAGGCGGTAGTACGCGGAGTTGTCGATGCCCTTGAAGGACAGAGTGGGTCCCAGATGGTTCCCCTCAGCGGTGTGGTTGTACACGACGTCAAGGATGACCTCGATGCCAGCCGTGTGCAGCGCCCGAACCATGGCTTTGAAATCCTGGACCTGCTGCCCCGTATCGCCCTTGGAGCTGTAGCTGTTGTGGGGCGCGAAGAAGCCGATGGTGTTGTAGCCCCAGTAGTTGTTCAGGCCCTTGTCCTGCAGAATGCCGTCGTTGACGAACTGGTGCACCGGCATGAGTTCGATCGCCGTGATGCCCAGCTTCTGCAGATGGGAAATAACCGCCGGGTGTGCCACGCCGGCGTACGTGCCGCGTTGCTCCTCGGGCACTTCGGGATGCATCTGAGTGAGGCCCTTGACATGTGCCTCGTAGATCACGGACTTGTGGTACGGGATCCGCAGGAGCTTGTCGCCGTCCCAGTCAAAGAACGGGTTGATGACCACGCCCAGCATCATGTGCGGTGCAGAGTCCTCGTCATTCCGGGAATCCGGGTCACCCATGGTGTACGAGAACAAGGACGGGTCCCAGTCAATCTGCCGGTGGACAGCCTTGGCGTAAGGATCCAGCAGCAGCTTGTTGGGGTTGAAGCGTTGGCCGGCGTCGGGGTCGTAGGGACCGTGCACCCTGTAGCCGTACTTCTGTCCCGGTTGGACTTGCGGCAGATAACAGTGCCATACGTAACCATCTACTTCGGTAACGTCTACGCGGACTTCCCCGTCGTCGTCGTCGAAGAGACACAATTCCACTTTTTCGGCCTTCTCGCTAAACAGCGCGAAGTTAGTGCCGGTGCCGTCAAAGGTGGCACCCAGCGGATAAGCCGATCCAGGCCAGACTTCCATGCGTTCTCCTCTAGATGATGCGAACAACTGTTGCAAGCCTACTCAAGCCCCCAGACACCGACAGCAACCTTAGGGTCTTGTTCGGTCGTATTCCGCGTTGAGCGAACCAATGACGCGTGGAACCGCCGTCATGATGGCCGAGGCTGTAAGGGGGCCTCCACCCAAATCTTCGGATGCCAGGGCTCCGGCTCGTCCGTGGACGCTCGCCGCAACCGCAGCCACGGCAGCCCAGCGGTCGGCGGGATCCAAGTCCAAGGCAGCGTAAGCGCCGTCGTCGTGGCGGATCAACTCCATAGACTGCGCCAGCAAGGCCCCCAGTACGCCCGCCAGGACATCGCCGCTCCCTGCAGTGGCCATCCACGCGGTGCCTTCGGACTGGCTAAAAACCACGCCCGACGGCGAGGACACGAGTGTGGTGGCACCCTTCAGGAGCACTGTGGCGCCGGTTTGTTCGGCGGCCTGCCGCACATAGTGCAGGGTCCGGGATTCGACGTCGTCGCGGGTTACTTTCACTTCTCCCGTTGAAGGCAGCGAGTTCAGCAAGGTGGCGAGTTCCCCGGCATGCGGTGTCAGTATCCAGTGGGCGGGGCAGCGTTCCGGCAAGACACCTAAAGCTCCGGCGTCCACCACGACCGGCAGGTCGTCGGCAAGGGCCCCCATGCCGGCATCCCTTGCACGCTGTAATTGTTCTTCACCATCCACCCCGGACCCCAACAGCCACGCTTGGACCCGGCCGGGGTGGTCTTCTTCCCAGAGGGCTTCCGGGGTACGGGCCAGCACCAGCTGCGCCGCTTCCGGAGGCCCCATGTAGCGCACCATGCCCGCTCCGGCGACGGCAGCAGCGTGAACACTCACGGCAGCAGCTCCGGCAAAGCGCGCCGAACCCGCCACTACGCCCAAAACTCCGCGTGAGTACTTGTGGGCACGCCGGTCAGGATGGGGCAGCAACGCCCCCAGGTCCGTGGCAGAGAGCCGGCGAAGCTCGGAGCGGTGGTGTTCCAAGGATTTCTCTATCCCGATCGGTATCAGCTCAACGCGCCCGGCACACCCTTCACCCGGATCCGCCATCAGCCCGGCTTTGACGCCGCCAAAGGTGACGGTGACATCCGCATCCAACACCGGCCAATGCACTTCACCACTGTTGGCGTCCAGTCCACTAGGGAGGTCGCAGGCCACCACAAGGCGTGGCCGCAACTCCTGGAGCGAGGCAACCAGTTCCGCTGAAGCGCCGCGCAGGCCGCCTCGTGCCCCAGTTCCGAGCAACGCATCAATAAGCACGTCGTCGCCCGCGCACAGGACAGCGAGCTCTTCGGCGTTGGCGGCCTCCAACGTCACAAAGGTGCCACCGGCCGCAACAAAGGCATCCAGCGCTTCAGGATGGACTTCCGGGGCGGCGAGCACCGCCGTCGTCCGCATTCCACGGCGGGCCAAGAAAGCCGCAGCGAAGAGACCGTCCCCGCCGTTGTTGCCCTTTCCAACCAGCACAGTGACGCTGGCGCCGGCAAGCTTCCGCCTGCTTTTGACCTCGCGGGCCACCACTTGTGCCAGCCCGTAAGCAGCCCGTTGCATCAGAACAGCGCCCTCACCGGAGACAAGGAGCGGCTGTTCCGCATCCCTGATCTGTTGTCCGGTGAAGGCGCTGATCATTACTGTTGAAGGTCCGTTTAGCCCTCGGCGAGGACAGTAGCCGTTGCTATGCCGCCGTCGTGGCTCATGGACAAGTGCCAGCGCTTGACACCCTTGGCCTCGGCCACGGCAAGCACTGTTCCCTTGACCTGAACGGTTGGTCCATTCTCGTCGAGGCCGATCCAGCAGTCCTGCCAGTTCATGCCCGCCGGAGCGCCCAGCACCTTGGCCACAGCCTCCTTGGCCGCGAAACGCGCGGCCAAGGACCTGGTGTTGAGTTCCCGCTCGGCAGGAACAAACAGGCGGTCCCGAAGGCCCGGTGTTCGTTCCAATTGACGACCAAACCGCTCGATGTCTACAACGTCTACGCCAATGCCAACAATCATGGCGTTATTCTACGGTGACGCTCTTGGCGAGGTTACGCGGCTGATCGACGTCGTAACCCTTGGCGCCGGCCAGTTCAGCAGCAAAGATCTGCAGCGGAACGGTGGTGAGCAGCGGCATCAGCAGGGTGGGGGTTTCAGGAACGTAGAAGACCTGCTCTGCATAATCCTTGACTGATTCGTCGCCCTCTTCAGCGATGACCAGGGTACGGGCACCACGTGCGCGGACTTCCTGAATGTTGCTGACCACCTTGGAGTGCAGGGAGTCGCGGCCACGCGGGGACGGCACAACAACGAAGACCGGCTGGCCATCGTCGATCAGGGCGATCGGACCGTGCTTCAGCTCGCCTGCAGCGAACCCTTCAGCGTGGATGTAGGCAATTTCCTTGAGCTTCAAAGCGCCTTCAAGGGCCACCGGGTAGCCAACGTGGCGGCCGAGGAACAGCACGGACTTCTCGTCCTTCATGCTGCGGGCCAATTCACGCAGGGGTCCGGCGTTGTCCAGGATGTGCTGGATCTTGGCCGGGATCTTGTTGAGGTCCGCCAGGACGTCCTTGATCTGTCCGGAGAAGATGTTCCCGCGCAGCTGGGCGAGGTAAAGGCCCAGCAAGTAAGCAGCAGTGATCTGCGCCAGGAAGGCCTTGGTGGAAGCAACAGCGATTTCCGGGCCGGCGTGGGTGTACAGCACGGCATCGGATTCACGCGGGATCGTGGACCCGTTGGTGTTGCAGATGGAGATCGTCTTTGCGCCCTGCTCGCGGGCGTAACGGACGGCCATCAGGGTGTCCATGGTCTCGCCGGACTGGCTGATGGACACCACCAGGGTGTTGGAGTCAACGATCGGATCGCGGTAGCGGAACTCATGGGCCAACTCCACCTCGGTGGGAATACGGCACCAGTTTTCAATGGCGTACTTGGCCACCAGACCGGCGTAGGCCGCGGTACCGCAAGCCAGCACGATGATCTTGTCCACCTGCTTGAGGAGCTCGGGATCGATGCGGAGCTCGTCCAGGGTCAGCTTTCCGTCAAGGTCCGAGCGGCCCAGGAGGGTCTGCGCCACGGCGTCGGGCTGGTCGTGGATTTCCTTCTCCATGAAGGAGCTGAAACCGCCCTTTTCGGCAGAAGCGGGATCCCAGTCAACGTGGTATTCCTTGCCCTCGGCGGGAGCACCGAAGAAGTCGGTGATCTCCACGGAGTCCGCGGTGATGGTGACGATCTGGTCCTGGCCCAGTTCCACGGCACGGCGGGTGTAGTCGATGAAGCCGGAGACATCGGAGCCGAGGAAGTTCTCGCCGTCGCCCAGGCCTACAACCAGCGGGGAGTTGCGGCGGGCGGCCACGACGACGTCAGGCTGGTCCGCGTGGACAGCGAGAAGGGTGAAAGCGCCTTCGAGTCGCTGGCATGCAAGGCGCATCGCCTCGGTGAGGTTACCGCCGTCGCCGTTGAGCTGGGTGCGGAAGATGTCACCGATGAGGGCGGCCGCAACTTCGGTGTCCGTCTCGGATTCGAACGTGACGCCCTTGCCGAGCAGTTCCTGCTTGAGCTCAGCGAAGTTTTCAATAATGCCGTTGTGAATGACCGCCAGCTTGCCGCCGTCGGAGAGGTGCGGGTGCGCGTTACGGTCGGTGGGTCCGCCGTGCGTGGCCCAGCGGGTATGGCCGATGCCGGTCAGGGATTCAGGAACTGGGTTTGCTTCCAGTTCTGCGATCAGGTTGCTCAGCTTGCCGGACTTTTTGCGGGACGAGATCGTCCCGTCAGCCACCACTGCGACGCCAGCGGAGTCATAGCCGCGGTATTCAAGACGACGCAGCCCTTCCACGACGACGTCCAGGGCGCTGTGACCAGCTGCCTTGCGAGACGAATTGCCAACATAGCCTACGATTCCACACATGGGCACAAGCTTAGCGTCTACTCCAAACAACTGATGTGGGACGTCCTAGCTCATAGCCTCACGTGGACAGCCACCACTCACAATTCACCTGCCCGTCGTCGTGCATTTCCTGATCCGTCCCGCGGAGGGCAGAATCATGAGCGTGACTTTGCAACGCACCGAAGCTAATGGCGACGGCGCTTCCCCGTTTGTAGAACTGGACCGTCAAACGTGGTCCAGACTTGCAGCGCAGATGGAGCAGCCCCTCAACGAAGAGGACGTCTTCCGCCTCCGCGGCCTCGGAGACCCCTTGGACATGAAGGAAGTCCGGGAGGTCTATCTCCCGCTCTCACGCCTCCTCCACTTGTACGTCCAAGCCTCGCACCAGCTCCACGCGGCCACCACCACCTTCCTGGGCGAGCAAACCCAACGCACGCCGTTCGTGATCGGCGTGGCCGGATCCGTAGCTGTTGGTAAATCCACGATCGCCCGTGTACTCCGGGAAATGCTCAGGCGGTGGCCTGGTACCCCCAACGTGGAACTCATCACCACAGATGGCTTCCTCTATCCCCTGGCCGAACTGAAGCGCCGGCACCTCCTGGAGCGAAAAGGATTCCCCGAGTCCTACGACCGCCGCGGACTTCTTCGCTTCGTTTCAGAAGTCAAAGGCGGCGCCGAGGAAGTGCGGGCACCGTGGTACTCCCACGTCACCTACGACATCGTTCCGGGCAAAGAAGTTGTGGTGCGGCGTCCGGATGTCCTCATTGTGGAAGGACTCAACGTCCTTGCCCCCGCCCGTCCCCGCATGGACGGAAAACAAGGACTGGCCGTCAGCGACTTCTTCGATTTCTCCATCTACGTCGATGCGAAAACCAGCTACATCGAGGAGTGGTATGTGGACCGTTTCCGTAAATTGCGGACCACCGCCTTTGCCCAGCCCGAGTCCTACTTCCACCGCTACGCAACACTCTCTGACGACGACGCCGAATCCACGGCAAGAGGCATCTGGAAACGGATCAACGAGCCAAACCTCGAGGAGAATGTCCTGCCTACCCGCGGACGCGCGCAGTTGGTACTCACGAAGGACGCAGACCACTCCATCCGCCGAATGCTGCTGAGGAAGGTCTAGCGTGCCCAACAATCCTCCACCGCTGCCTACCCGGAGGGTATTCGCAAGCCTGCTGACCGCTGGCGCTGGAATGGCAGCCCTCGCCGCCTGCACTCCTGAGAACGCCACACCTTCCCCCGTTGCCGCCACCGCCACCAGCGAAGCCCCCTCAGCTCCCGTAACGAGCTCCACAGCCACCCCAAGCGCTGCGGCCACCGAAACTGCACCCGTTGAAACGGCCAGCGCGACACCCTCCAGCACGGCCCCCTCGCAAGCCGTTGCCCCTCAGCACTCCCTCACGGATCCCACAAGTCCCTGGGTTGTGGTCAACAAACACCGGCCACTAGCTCCCCAGGACTTCGTGCCAGCAGATTTGGTTCAGCCGGGCGTGCGGTTGGCCGTCAGCGGCGAAGCGGCATTGCTGAACAGCACGACGGCGGCTGCTGCCGAAAAGATGTTCGGGGCCGCGGCCGCTGAAGGGGTCATCATGACGTTAGCCTCTGGCTACCGTTCCTATTCCACCCAGGTAGCTACCTACGGCGGATATGTCGCCAGCACCGGTCAGGCCGCCGCTGACCGGGCATCCGCCCGGCCAGGACACTCTGAGCATCAAACGGGCTGGGCCTTTGACATTGGCGACGGTGCGGGTGCCTGCAGTTTCCAGCCTTGCTTTGCCGAGCAACCCGCCGCTGTATGGGCCAAAGCCAATGCCCACAAGTTCGGGTTCGTGATCCGCTATCCATGGATGTTCCACGACACCACCGGCTACTTTTACGAGTCCTGGCACCTGCGCTACCTCGGTGTGGAGGCTGCCACTGACATGTCAACGCGCGGCATCGCGACCCTGGAAGAGTACTTCGGTCTCGAAGCAGCGCCGGACTACCTCTAGAACCTTAAAAGCCAAAGCCCGCTCCCCTGCTCACTTATCGAGCAGGAGTGCGGGCGGCCCAAAACGCGATTCCCTAGACTGCCATGTGGCTGGGAGCGCCTAAACGCTCTTTGACCACGGCAGCAAGACCTGTGCACACGCGCTCCGCCGTTTCCATGTCAGCAGCTTCCACCATGACGCGCACCAGCGCCTCGGTGCCTGAAGGGCGGAGCAACACTCGGCCGGTCTCCCCCAGTTCGAGTTCGGCTGCAGCAACAGCAGCCGCCACGCCTTCGTCGGTAGCGGCGCGGGCCTTGTCCACGCCCTTGACGTTGATCATCAGCTGCGGGAGCTTGGTCATCGCGGTGGAGAGTTCCTTAAGGCTGCGGCCTGTCAGTGCAACCTGCGCCGCAAGCTGAAGGCCGGTCAGGACACCGTCACCTGTGGTGGCGTAATCGGAGAAGATCACATGGCCGGACTGTTCGCCGCCCAGGTTGTAACCGCCGTTGCGCATTTCTTCGAGGACATAGCGGTCGCCGACTCCGGTTTCGCGAATGGTGATACCGGCGCTCTTGAGGGCGATCTTGAGGCCGAGGTTGCTCATGACGGTGGCCACCAGGATGCTGTCCTTGAGCTTTCCGGCCTCATTGAGGGCCAGTGCAAGGATAGCCATGATCTGGTCGCCATCCACTTCGTTGCCTTCGTGGTCCACGGCGAGGCAACGGTCGGCGTCGCCGTCGTGGGCTACGCCAAGGTCGGCGCCATGCTGAAGGACTGCTTCCTTCAACGGTCCCAGGTGGGTGGATCCTACGCCCTCGTTGATGTTCAGGCCGTCCGGCTCAGCGCCGATCACTACGACGTCCGCACCGGCGTCCTTGAACACCTGGGGTGAACAACCGCTCGCCGCACCATGGGCACAGTCCAGGACCACCTTCAGGCCGTCGAGGCGCTTGGGAAGCGTGCCCAGCAGGTGCACGATATAACGGTCCTCAGCGTCGGAGAAGCGCTGGATGCGTCCGACGTCGGCTCCCACCGGGCGCTGCGGCTCTTTGCCGAGCTGTGCCTCGATGGCGTCTTCGACGTGGTCCGGGAGCTTCTGGCCGCCGCGGGCAAAGAACTTGATGCCGTTGTCCGGCGCGGGGTTGTGGGAGGCCGACAGCATGACGCCGAAATCGGCGTCGAGATCTGCCACCAGGTAAGCGGCTGCAGGGGTGGGAAGAACGCCGGCGTCGTAGACGTCGATTCCGGAGCTGGAAAGCCCGGCTTCCACGGCGGCGGCGAGGAACTCGCCACTCGCTCTGGGGTCCCTGGCAACGACGGCGCGTGGCCGCTTGCCGTCGGTTGTGCGGTCATGGCCGAGTACGACGGCGGCGGCCTGGGCGAGCTGCATAGCCAGCTCGGCGGTGAGCAATCCGTTCGCGAGACCGCGCACGCCATCTGTTCCAAATAATCTAGACATCGGCTCAAGTTTAGACGACGCCGGGACACCATCAGTTCAGGAGCGTGTCGGAACGTCACATGCGGGCCGCGCACCGCCCCTGCATAACGGCGAAAGCCCGCCCCGCCGAGGTGGCGGAACGGGCTTTCGATGCCCCGGCGAAGGGGCGAAGCGAATTAACGCTTGGAGTACTGCTGAGCCTTACGTGCCTTCTTGAGACCAGCCTTCTTGCGCTCGATGACGCGGGCGTCACGGCTCAAGTAACCGGCCTTCTTGAGGGTGGCGCGGTTGTTGTCGACGTCGATCTCGTTCAGCGAGCGAGCAACACCGAGGCGCAGGGCACCGGCCTGGCCGGAGATGCCACCGCCGTGGATACGGGCGATGACGTCGTAGGCGCCTTCAAGATCAAGGATCTTGAAGGGCTCGTTGACGTCCTGCTGGTGCAGCTTGTTCGGGAAGTAGTTGTCCAGCGTGCGGCCGTTGATGGTCCACTTGCCGGAGCCCGGCACAACGCGAACGCGTGCAACGGCTTCCTTGCGGCGGCCAACAGCTGCGCCGGCAACGGTCAGTGCCGGGCGCTCCTTCTTCGGCGCATCTTCAGCAGATGTGCTTTCAGAGGTGTAGCTGGTGAGGGTTTCCTCAGCCTCGACGGCTTCGGCGGTCAGTTCTTCGTTCTGAGCCACGGTTCTCCTTGTAATAAAAAGTTTAGTTGGTGGCCAGGACTACTGGGCGACCTGGGTGATTTCGAAAGTCTTCGGCTGCTGTGCAGCGTGGGGGTGCTCCGGGCCTGCGTAGACCTTGAGCTTGCCCAGCTGCTGAGCGGCGAGGGAGTTCTTGGGGAGCATGCCCTTGATGGCCTTCTCAACAGCGCGAACCGGGTTGGATTCCAACAGCTCGGCGTAGTTGACGGAGGTCAGGCCGCCCGGGTAACCGGAGTGGCGGTATGCGCGCTTCTGCTCCAGCTTGGCGCCGGTGAGGGCAACCTTTTCAGCGTTGATGATGATGACGAAGTCGCCCATGTCCATGTGGGACGCAAAGGTCGGCTTGTGCTTTCCGCGCAGCAGTGTTGCGGTCTGGCTGGCAAGACGACCAAGGACAACGTCGGTGGCGTCAATGACGTGCCACTGGCGGTTGATATCGCCGGGCTTCGGGGTGTACGTACGCACGGTTTTGCCTCGTTCTTGTTCTGGCGTTCATGTTTTAGGCGGCACGCAATAAGGCGTGTACCTACTATGTATGCGCTACCGGAGCAGAGGTGAGGGCTCTATGTACCAGTTATCCCAGGATCTCGAAATGCCTCAGGAGTTAGCGATCCTGCAACTGGATCCCCCATAAGGCATGTGTCATCGAGATAGGACACGCACAACGACTCTAAACAATACCTTCAACGGGGCGCCCGGGTCAAAATGGAGTTACCGCCCCAGGGGGTTGGGCGCCGATTGAGGGAGAGCACATGACCGACGGGCCCGTCTTTCCGTTCCTTATGGCGCTGCCAGGTTTGCTCCTCAGCCCTGCGGCCGAGCTCGTGATCGCACGCACGCTACCGCGGCTTGGCAGCACCCCTGCACCTCAAGTCCGGATCACGACGGCGGCTGTCACCTCGCTGCTGTTTGGTTTGCTCGCATGGCGTTTTGGTTTCTCTTCCGAGTTGCCGGCATTTCTCTTATTGGCATTGCTGGGCGTGCAGCTTTCACGGATCGATTTCGCCCTCCATTTGCTGCCGAATGCACTCATAGTGTTCCTTCTTGGGGGTGGACTACTCCTCCTGGCGGCATCCGCAGCCCTTGCCCCGGGATGGCCGGAGCTCGCGCGGGCACTCGCCGGAGGGGCTGTCCTGTTCGCGAGCTACGTCATTCTTAAACTTATTTCGCCAAAAAACCTCGGAATGGGCGATGTGAAGCTCGCAGCACCACTCGGACTGTACTTGGGGTACTTGGGTTGGCAGCAAGTACTCTTCGGCGGACTGTTGGGATTCGTGGTAGGTGGGGTGCTCACGGTACTGATGTTGCGCCTGCGACGCACGGAAAAACCCACAGAAACGGCACATGGTCCAGCGATGGTCATCGGCGCCCTCAGCGTCGCCCTGGTCATGAGCTGACACAACGTAGTACGCACTTACCTTTCCCATCCCGGGCCCCCAAATCACTAAGGCTCCTGTCGAAACCAAGTAGTTTCGAGCCCTTTTTCATCCAAAACTGAGTACTTCCTCCCCTCAGTGCGTGCCGGCGAGTAGCGGCCACTCCCCCAAGTCGAGTACGGCTACGCATTGTCGCAGCCACTTCCCAGGGTGAATTCTTATCTCATCGAATTCCGAACCGCTAAAGGAAACATGGGGGTAGTTCGGGAAACGTATAAATGCAAATTCCGATAATTTGCTGGACCTATATCCACATTCACGAATATTTTTCTGGGAAGGAAATTCCAATGTCTGCTTTCATGTTCACCATTACCTCGTACATTGCCGGCGTCAAGGATCGCTTCACCTCCGATGAGAAGGGCGCGACGATGGTTGAATACGGCATCATGGTCGCCGCTATCGCCGTCGTGGTGGGAGTTGCAGCCTTCGCACTCGGAGGGCGTGTTACTACTCTCTTCGGCGGCATCCTCTAGCTCAGCCACGTGACTCGGTTGGTCGCGGCTGCCGATTGGCAACCACGACCAACCCGTCGCTTTTAAAGCACGTTCTGTTGGATCTGGGACCGGGAGACGGATGTGAAATCCAAAACGAATGAGCGTGGCGCCGCGGCCGTGGAACTGGCCATCCTCCTGCCACTTTTGCTGCTAATCCTGTTCGGAATCATGGAGTTTGGGCGCGCCTACAATGTCCAGGTTTCCCTGACTCAGGCCGCACGTGAAGGAGCCCGCCATGCCGCAGTGCACTACCAAGACGGCACCCTCGACGTCTCCGGCGCCGCTTTGGCAGCGGCGCCGGCCTTGGACGGATTAGGAGTCACCGTCGCAGACAATGCTTCCAGCTGCGCGCCAGGATCAAACGTGGAAGTCACCACCAGTGTTTCCCTGTCTTCGATGACTGGATTCCTGGACGCCGGCTTCTTCGGCGGAACAGGCATCTTCCCGCTTAATTTGTCAGGAGTGGGGGTCATGAGATGCGGTGGTTAGACAGGGCACGTCGGGATATTTGGACGCATAAGGATGCCGTCGACTCCGAACGTGGCGCAAGCACCGTCATCGTCGCAGGCCTCATGGTCGTCCTCTTCGGGTTTGCCGCCTTGGCCGTGGATGTCGGGGCAATCTATGCCGAGAAAGCCCAACTGCAGAATGGCGCTGATGCAGCAGCGCTGGCTATCGCCACCGACTGCGCAGGGGGTAACTGCGGGAGCAGCGCGTCTACCGGAAACCAGTTCGCCAATGACAATGCCAATGACAACACCAGCGGCGCCGTCGTAACGTTCCCCTCTGCCACTACGGTACGGGTGGTCACCAACGCCAGGGACACTGCGGGCCAGAACAGCTTCTCACTTTTCTTTGCGCGGGCAATGGGCTACGACACGACCACAGTTGACGCGTCGGCTGAGGCCTCGTGGGGCGCTCCGTCAGCTGCGACCACGTTGCCGTGGACGGTCAGCGAGTGTGTGTTCAAGAAATACCTCTCGCCGACGCAGCTGTCCTCGCTAAACTCCACCGGCAATTTCTCAGGAGATCCCACCCCGACCCATCTTCTTCTTCGGTACGACGAGAATGCGCCGACAGTCCCGGGGTGCGCCGCACAGAATGGCTACCAGCCCGGCGGCTTTGGTTGGCTGTTGACAGATTCTGGATGTTCTACGGATATCGACCTCGACATGACAGTCGACGGTCAGACCGGCAACCACTTCCCGAATGCAGCTGGATGTAATGCAGCTTTGGCCACCATCATGGACGAGCCAGCTCTTATTCCGCTTTTCAGTGCTGCGACGGGGAATGGTTCAAACGCCGAATACACACTGATTGGCTTCGCAGCATTTCAGGTCACCGGTTACAAATTCAGCGGCTCTGGGGCCGTTCTTGATCCCCTCGCCCCGAGTTGCACTGGCAACTGCCGCGGACTCCAGGGGTACTTCTCCCGCTTCGTTTCACTCGAAGAGGGCATGCAGACAACGGAGGGAACTCCCAACTACGGGGCCTCCGTCGTCACGCTCACTGGGTAGCGGGCTGAGATGCCGCTGTTCTGGAATCCGAAAGAATCAAAGGAGTAGAAAGTGAAAACACGCCTACTGGGAGGCATTGCGGCACTGCTGTTAGCAGTCATCGGCACCGTCTTGTTGGTCAGCTACGTTCAAGGAGCCGACAAGCGTGCGCAGCAAGGGCTTGATCCCGTAAACGTCCTTGTGGTTAAGGAACGCATACCGGCCGGCACCAAGGCTGAAGAAATTCAGTCCAAGGTCAAGACCGAAACCCTGCCGCAGTCGGCGGTGGCACCCGGCACCATCAATGCCCTTAGCGATCAAAAGGGCAAGGTCACCTCATCAGACCTCCAACCAGGGGAACAGCTTCTGGGAGTAAAACTGGTCAGCCCCAAAGATCTCGCACCAGGCACTGTTCCTGTACCCGAGGGATTGCAAGAAGCAACGTTCGTACTTGCGCCCGAGCGAATCCTGGGAGGCCGGATTGAGGCCGGAGACACCGTCACAGTCTTTGCTTCCTTCAAATTGGACGAAGCGGTTCCGGCAGGTGCGAACCTTCCGGCTGGCTTGACCGGCTGGAAAGACTTCACAGAACTGCTGTATCACGACGTTCTGGTCACCGCAGTCCAGCAAGCAGCCCCTGACGCGGAAAAATCAGCAGGAACTGACAAGGGGGTGGCACTTCCCAACGGATCCGCCTACGTCACGGTGGCGCTCAGCGACGCCAACGCTACAAAGATGGTCTTTGGCGCAGAGTTTGGCACTCTGTGGCTCTCCAAGCAGACCGACAAGACCGTCAAGAGCGATCCTCCGACGACGACCTTTGGAGGGCTGGTCCAATGAGCCGCTTCGTAGCCATCACTGCCGTCCGAGACTTTGAAGGACGCATTCGGCAAGCCATCAGTGGCGCACTGCACGGCGACCTTCAAACGCTGTCCCCGGCCGTCCTCCAAGCCGGCACCGACGAAATCTTCAAGCAACTGACAGGAGCACCTCCAGAGGTGATGATCCTCGGCCCAGGCGTCAATCCTGACGACGCTTTCAAACTGGCCACGGTGATCGACCTCCAGTACCCCGAAATCAGCCTCCTGATGGTGGCCGAGCCCAGCGCTGACATTGTGCTGAAAGCCATGCACGCTGGAGTCAGGGATGTGGTCGCCCCCGAAGCGGACGTCAACGAACTCCGAGTCCTCCTGGAACGTGCATGCTTGGCCGCCGCCAGCCGGCGACGCGGAATGCAACCAGCTGCCGAATCCGGACAAGAGCGGGGACGGGTCATTGCCGTCATGTCACCGAAAGGCGGCGTGGGAAAGACGACTGTTGCCACGAACCTCGCCATTGGCTTGGGGTCGCTTGCGCCGATGAGTGTGGTGATTGTGGACCTGGACCTGCAATTCGGCGACGTCGCTTCCGGCCTGTTGCTCGAACCGGAGCACTCCATCACCGAAGCTGTTCACGGAGCTGCTGCCCAGGACTCCATGGTCCTCAAGGCGTTTCTGACCGTCCACCCAGCCGGAATCTACGCACTCTGCGCACCACAGAAGCCCTCTGATTCGGACTACATCACTGCCGAACACGTCACCCGCCTCCTCAATCAGCTGGCAACAGAGTTCAAGTACGTCGTGGTGGACACTGCACCAGGCCTTGGCGAACACTGTCTCGCCACGCTGGAGTTGGCCACCGATGGAGTCTGGGTGTGCGGGATGGATGTGCCCAGCATCAGGGGTCTGAGGAAGTGCTTCAGCGTTCTGAAGGAACTTCAGCTGTTGCCACAGGGCCGGCATACGGTCTTGAACTTCGCGGACAGGAAGAGTGGTCTTTCCGTCCAGGACGTTGAAGCCACCATCGGAGTGCCCGTTGACACGGTCATTCCGAGGTCCCGCACTCTTCCCTACTCCACGAACCGTGGCATCCCGGTCCTGCAAGGCACAGTTCGGGATTCAGCGATCAAGGGACTGCGGAAGCTCGTTCAGCGGTTCGATCCTCGGCTCGAATCCGCACCTCAGAACAAACTGCACCGAAGGGTGGTGGTGTCATGAAGCTGTCAGAGAGACTTTCGAAGAATAACTCCCTTGGTGCCGCTGCCCCGGGTGACATGCAAGCTCCGGACACGGCTCCCGGCGGTGACTGGATAGCAACAGCTTCAGCGCCCACCCCAATTTTGGGCGGTGCACCCACTACGCCTGCGGTGGATGCGCTGGCCGGACTCAAACAGCGTGCGGCTTCTTCACTGTTTGAACGCATCGGAAACCGCATGGGTGACACGTCGTCATCCGAGGAGGATCTTCGGTCTTTTGCAGTGGACGAACTCTCAGCAGTCATCGATGAGGAGCAAGTACCGCTCTCCCCCGAGGAGCGGCGTCGGCTCATCCGCGAGATTTCCGACGAGGTGATGGGCTACGGCCCGCTGCAGCGTCTGCTGGAGGACCCCTCCGTCACGGAGGTCATGGTGAACCGCTTTGACCAGATCTACGTGGAGCGGCATGGACACCTGGCCTTGACCGAGCTGCAGTTCAGTTCGGATGACCACCTGCGGAAGGTGATTGAACGGATCGTTTCAAGAGTCGGACGCCGCATCGATGAATCGTCTCCATTGGTCGATGCCCGGTTGGAGGACGGCTCGCGTGTGAATGCGATCATCCCCCCGCTGGCTGTCAACGGACCATCGTTGACCATCAGGAAATTCAGCCACGTTCCGCTCACGGTCAGGAATCTCATTGAGTGGGGCTCCATGAGCCAGGAGATGGCTGAATTACTGAGCGCCTGCGTAAGGGCACGCTTGAATGTCATCGTTTCGGGCGGTACAGGCACAGGAAAGACGACATTGCTGAACGTTTTGTCGTCCTTCATCCCGGAGTCCGATCGAATCGTCACCATTGAAGACGCCGTGGAGCTACAACTTCAACAGCGTCATGTCGTCAGGCTGGAAAGCCGCCCACCCAATATTGAGGGAAAGGGTGCTATCACTATCCGTGATCTGGTCCGTAACTCGCTTCGTATGCGCCCGGATCGGATCATCGTCGGTGAGGTCCGTGGCGGTGAATCCTTGGACATGCTGCAGGCGATGAACACCGGCCACGATGGCTCCCTGTCCACTGTGCACGCCAACTCTCCCAGGGACGCGATTGCACGATTGGAGACGCTGGTGTTGATGGCCGGAATGGATCTTCCGCTTCGCGCAATTCGGGAGCAGGTTTCCTCAGCTGTTGATCTCATCGTTCAGGTCACCCGCCTCCGTGATGGTAGCCGACGGGTAACCCATGTCACCGAGGTGCAAGGGATGGAAGGGGATGTCGTCACACTCCAGGACGCTTTTCTCTTCGACTACTCGGCAGGTTTGGACGCCCAGGGGCACTTCCTGGGCAAAGCTATCCCTACAGGCATTCGGCCCCGTTTCCTCGATCGGTTTACGGAGCTCGGGATTCAGGTATCCCCTGCGACCTTTGGTGTCGCTCCAGTAGCGGTGGGGAGGCGTTAGCGATGGAATCTCCAGCGTTCTTCGTCCTCGCGATCGCACTCTGTGTGTCCGCCCTCATCGTCCTGGTAGCCGTGGTCCTGAAACCGCGGAATGGCCCTATCCCGGTTGAGCGTCGTCGGGTGGACCTGCCACAGGATAACTCCGCAGTGGGGCGCGTTTCCGAGTCTGCGGTGCGCCTGGTTGATACCGCCATTGGCACGTCTGGGGGCCCCTTCAATCGAGAGGTCCTATACAACGCCGGCGTCAAACAGGCTCCTGCAGACGTGACGGTGGTGGTTGTGATCGCCGCTGTACTTCTGGGAGGCTTCGGCTGGCTTTTGATTAATCCCTTCATTGGCATTGTGCTCGCTATTGCCGCACCTTTTGGGGCGAAGCTGATCCTCGCCGTGAAAACAGGAAAACGCCGCGGCAAGTTTGAGATGCAGTTAACGGACACCATTCAGATGTTGATTGGTGGCCTTCGCGTCGGGCACAGCATCATGAGGTCATTGGAGGCCGCGGCACAGGAATCACAGGCCCCAACGTCAGAAGAACTTGCCCGGATTGTCAACGAAGTACGAATCGGCAAGGACCCTCGGCAGGCACTGGAGGATTGCGCCAGCCGTATGGACAGCGAAGATTTCCAGTGGATTGGGCAAGCAATCCAGATCAACCGCGAGGTGGGTGGCGACTTGGCCGAGGTATTGGAGCAGGTGGCAGGAACCATCCGGGAGCGCAGCGAGATCAAGGGCCACGTACGCGCCTTAAGCGCTGAAGGCAAGATGTCAGCGGTGGTCTTGATGATTCTTCCTGTTGCTGTGGGACTCTTCATGTCCGCGTTGAACCCCGGTTACATGAGGCTCTTCGCAGAACACCCCATAGGGATCGCCCTCGTTGTGGTCAGCGCGGTCCTGTTCGCTGTTGGCGGCTTCTGGATGAGCCGCACTGTGAAGATCAAATTCTAGGAGACAACGCTCATGACTCCCATTGCATGGCTGATCATAGCCACCATCGTTCTGCCGGTAGGCTACTTCGCTTGGTCGCTGCTCAGCATCGACCGTAAGGGCATAGTTGCCATTCAGAGCAATCTCGGTTCGGGCTTCGCGCAAGGCGGCGGGGTAAACCTTCAACGTCCCCCTCTCCTGCTGGGCGTCGCCAGGAAACTGACCCCTGGCAGCTACGAAGCCAAAATGGATCATTGGCTCGCCCTCGCCGGGCGGCCAATGTCGATGCCGTTGCCCAAGCTCCTAGCCCTAAAGCCCGCACTTGGGCTGGCCGGAGCACTCGGCGGAGTATCCCTGTTTCTTCTCAGTCCTGGTCCCGGAATGGTCGGACTGGGCCTCTTCCTGACAGTGTTTCTGTATTTCCTTCCAGACCTCCTGATCTATAACTCCGGGATCAAACGGCAGGAGGCAATCAAACTCGAGTTTCCCAACACCCTGGATCAAATGCTGATTTCGGTCGAAGCAGGCCTCGGCTTCGAATCGGCGATGGAACGGGCTTCCTCGCAGGGGGCCGGTCCTCTGCCTCAGGAACTCATGCGCACGTTGCAGGACATCCAAGTGGGTCGTCCCCGGCAGGAGTCCTACGAGGCATTGGCCGATCGATGCGCCGTACCTGACGTCCGCAGTTTCGTCCTTGCCGTAATACAAGCCGACAAATATGGCATCGGGATCGCGAACGTCCTCCGCGCCCAGGCCAAGCAAGCACGCGTCAAACGGCGGCAAAGCGCAGAGGAGCGTGCGATGAAGTTGCCAGTCAAGGTGCTTTTTCCGCTCTTGTTCTGCATTTTCCCGGTCCTCTTCATAGTCCTTCTGGGTCCCGCAGCCATCAAGATCATGCAGGCATTCGGCTGATCTTGCTCCGCGGGAAATAGACCGGCACTTCGCGGATCCCAGACCACGGAGTGCCACAACGGCCCCCTTCCGGTACCCAGAGCCGGGAGGGGGTCCTCCCACGTCCGGACGAAGAACAGGGGCTACTCCCGCCGGGCCCGCGTCAGCTCAGCCCGGACCAGCATCTCGGCATCGGACGGATAAGCAACTTCCTCCAGCACCAAGGGGTGCGGTGCTGCGAGCACAGATTTCGCGTCCCTTCGACGTTCCAGCAGACGCGAGTGCAGCCATGCCGGGGTTTCCAGGCCCTCCCCCACGCGCGCTGCGGAACCAACCAAGGACCGCACCATGTTGTGGCAGAACGCATCGGCCTGAACGGTGACAACTATGACGCCGTCGCTTGCACGCTCAAAGGCAAACTTCTGCAGCTCGCGTATGGTGGTGGCGCCTTCACGCGGCTTGCAGTAAGAGCGAAAATCCTGGAGCCCCAGCAACGCCGAAGCACCCTCATTCATATGAGACACGTCCAGGGGCGACTTGTGCCATAAGGTGATGCCGCGCAGCACCGGGTCCCAGCGTTCCGGGCCGTCGGCAATCCGGTAACTGTACCTACGCCACAACGCTGAAAACCGGGCGTCGAAACCATCCGGTGCCAGACCGGCGTCGTGCACTTCCACAGCACCGGTGAGGTCGCCGAGGATACGGCTCAAGGCTCCCCGCAACCGACGCAGAAGCGCGACGGCGGGATCAAGTTCGTGCCCGCGCGGCAGTGACAGCCACTCGGTTTCAGTCAGGTCCATATGGACCACCTGGCCCCGGGCGTGGACACCCGCGTCAGTCCGGCCAGCCACCGTGACACGAACGGGCCGCTGCAAAAGGAGCGCCAAAGCCTCTTCAAGGGATCCTTGCACCGTCCTAAGACCGGGCTGCAATGCCCAACCGTTGAAGGGTCCGCCGTCGTACGAAAGATCAAGCCGGACACGCAAAAACCCGCCGCCCCCCATAACGGGGGCAGCGGGTTTTCGTTCGTTCATAGACTTAAGTCTACTGTGAAGAATTCAGTGAATTACTTCTTGTCCTCAGCGGCCGGAGCCTCTTCGGTCTCAGCAGCTTCAGCTTCAGCAGCTTCTGCCTCAGCGGCAGGAGCCTCTTCGGTTTCAGCGGCTTCGGTCTCAACGACCTCTTCCTCGGCAGCCGGAGCAGCCTTGGCAGCGGCAGCGGTTGCTTCAGCAACAACGGCCTGCTTCGGGGAAACCGGCTCGAGAACGAGCTCGATGACAGCCATGGGAGCGTTGTCGCCCTTGCGGTTGCCGATCTTGGTGATGCGGGTGTAGCCACCATCGCGGTTAGCAACAGCGCCGGCGATGTCGGTGAACAGCTCGTGGACAACGCCCTTGTCGCTGATCAGGCCGAGAACGCGGCGGCGCGAAGCGAGGTCGCCACGCTTGGCGAAGGTGACCAGACGCTCTGCGTACGGCTTGAGGCGCTTGGCCTTGGTGACCGTGGTGGTGATGCGCTTGTGCTCAAAGAGAGCAGCTGCCAGGTTCGCGAGCATCAGGCGCTCGTGAGCCGGGCCGCCTCCGAGGCGCGGACCCTTAGTGGGGGTAGGCATAGTTATTTCTCCTGTTATGTAAGCCGATCAGGTCCATTGCTGGACCCGGCGGCCAAGATCTGCTGTTTAGAGCTCGTCGTCGCTGAACGCGGCGTCGTCCTCTTCGATGGCTGCGGCGCGGGCTGCGAGATCGAAACCGGGAGGGGAGTCCTTAAGGGACAGACCCAGTTCCACGAGCTTTGCCTTGACCTCGTCAATGGACTTCGCACCGAAGTTACGAATGTCCATCAGGTCAGCCTCGGAGCGGGCAACGAGTTCACCCACGGTGTGGATGCCCTCACGCTTGAGGCAGTTGTAGGAACGGACGGTGAGGTCCAGATCCTCGATCGGCAGAGCCATGTCCGCTGCCAGGGCAGCGTCCGTCGGCGACGGGCCAATCTCGATACCTTCAGCTGCGGTGTTCAGCTCACGAGCCAGACCGAACAGTTCCACCAAGGTGGTGCCTGCGGAAGCAACGGCATCGCGCGGGGCGATGGCCTGCTTGGTCTCGACGTCGACAATGAGCTTGTCGAAGTCGGTGCGCTGCTCAACACGGGTAGCTTCCACGCGGAAAGTTACCTTCATGACCGGCGAGTAGATCGAGTCAACCGGAATACGGCCGATCTCGGAGTCGCCGGACTTGTTCTGAGCTGCCGAAACGTAGCCACGGCCGCGCTCGATGGTCAGTTCGAGTTCGAACTTGCCCTTCGAGTTCAGGGTGGCAATGTGCAGATCCGGGTTGTGGAATTCGACGCCGGCCGGCGGAGCGATGTCCGCGGCGGTGACGACTCCGGGGCCCTGCTTGCGCAGGTAAGCAACAACCGGCTCATCGTGCTCGGAGGAAACCGAAAGGTTCTTGATGTTCAGGATGATCTCGGTGACATCTTCCTTGACACCCGGAACCGTGGTGAACTCGTGCAGCACGCCATCGATCCGGATGCTGGTTACAGCGGCACCGGGGATGGAGGAGAGCAGGGTACGGCGGAGGGAGTTTCCGAGGGTGTAGCCGAAGCCCGGCTCCAGCGGTTCAATGATGAAACGGGAGCGGTTCTCGGATACAACTTCTTCAGACAGGGTGGGGCGCTGTGCAATGAGCACTTAGGTTTCCTTTCGGCGAGCATCCGCTATATGACGCAACACAGGTGGTGGAAATCGGCTTCGGTTTCCAGCCTGACCAGCCGGACCATGCTGATGGATGATCGAAACCATCCATAGCAGGCCCGGCCGGTCAGGCGGGGAAGACCTAATTAGACGCGGCGGCGCTTCGGCGGGCGGCAACCGTTGTGGGCGCTGGGGGTGACGTCCTGGATGGAGCCAACCTCGAGGCCAGCGGCCTGAAGCGAACGGATTGCGGTTTCGCGTCCGGATCCCGGGCCCTTGACGAATACGTCAACCTTGCGCAGACCGTGCTCCTGAGCGCGCTTTGCAGCAGCTTCGGCAGCCATCTGGGCAGCGAACGGGGTGGACTTACGGGAGCCCTTGAAGCCAACCTCACCGGCGGAAGCCCATGAGATGACAGCACCGTTCGGGTCCGTGATGGACACGATGGTGTTGTTAAAGGTGCTCTTGATGTGCGCCTGGCCAAGCGCAATATTCTTCTTATCCTTGCGACGCGGCTTACGAACCGCTCCACGAGTCTTCGGGGGCATTGTTTCTCCTACAGAAAGTTATCGGGGGAAAACCGGATTAATCCCGAGGGATTAACGTCCGGCCTTCTTCTTGCCGGCGACGGTGCGCTTCGGGCCCTTACGGGTACGAGCGTTGGTCTTCGTACGCTGTCCGCGTACGGGCAGGCCCTTGCGGTGGCGCAGGCCTTCGTAGCTGCCGATCTCTACCTTGCGGCGGATGTCAGCGGCTACCTCGCGGCGAAGGTCACCCTCAACCTTGTAGTTGCCTTCAATGTAGTCACGCAGCTGGACCAGCTCGGCGTCAGTCAGGTCCTTGACGCGAACGTCAGCGCTGATGCCGGTGGCAGCCAGGGTTTCGTGTGCACGGGTCTTGCCCACGCCGTAGATGTAAGTAAGCGCAATTTCCAACCGCTTTTCGCGGGGAATGTCTACGCCAGCGAGACGAGCCATAGTGGCAGTACTCCTTGAATAAACCGGAGGTCGTAGGCAGTACACCCACACGTTCAGTGTGGCCCCAGCCTCCGACCGGGGGTTCGCTGACCAGGCTCTGTACTGCAGTCCTGGCACAGCTTGTGCTGCCTTTATTTACTTGCGTGGGCTAGCAGCCCAGGTTTGTCCTTGCGGACACTGATTCCCGAAGGGGGAATTAGCCCTGGCGCTGCTTGTGGCGCGGGTTCTCGCAGATCACCATGACCCGGCCGTTACGGCGGATCACTTTGCACTTGTCGCAGATCTGCTTGACGCTCGGCTTGACCTTCATGGCGTTCCTTTGCGTGTTTTGCAGTTGATCTGCTGGAGCGGCTTAGGCACTTTTGCCTTGCCGCCCAGCAATTTACTTGTAGCGGTAGACGATACGACCACGTGTGAGGTCGTATGGGCTCAGCTCAACCACTACCCGGTCCTCGGGGAGGATTCGAATGTAGTGCTGTCGCATCTTCCCAGAGATGTGTGCGAGAACGACGTGCTTATTGGTGAGCTCAACGCGAAACATCGCATTGGGCAGCGCCTCAGTCACAACGCCCTCGATCTCAATGACCCCGTCCTTCTTGGCCATATCCTCCGCTAACTGTTGTTTGCCACCGTCCTTCAGTTAGGCACCGAAGATCCAGCGGACGTTTTTTGTTTGCTTGGTTCTCTTGGAACCACGACACTGAAAAGGGCGTGGCTGCAGAGACAACCAACAAATAACTCTACGCCAATGAGGCCGGAAAGTTAAATCCGTCTATGGTAGCGCACCCGTCTCCAGCCGTCACTCCCCCGCTGGCCGATAAGCCGGGAAGTCTCCCGCCGCCGTCGAGACGCTTTCCGCCGCCATGACGCCATCCAGAATGGCCAGCCGGACGGCTTCCGCCGCAGCGCTTTGGAGCGTTATCAGTGAGACTTGGCGTGCCTGTTCGGTACTGCGGTCAAGCTCGACGGCGCCGGTCGCCAAGGCGAACACGGTATCGCCGTCCGCAAGGGTATGGGACGGATCCAAGGCCCGGGCCAACCCCGCATGCCCGCCAGATGCCGTCCGCTTGCACTCGGCGACATCCAAGACAGCGTTTGTGGCGATCACCACGAGCGTTGTGTTCAGCCCCTGCGGCGGAACAGCCATGCCCGCCGCAGCCTGTGGCCCCGACCCGCTGACCACTGGCATTCCGAGTGCGTTCACCACAGCAAGGGCCCCCACCATCACCCCGCCATCAAGAGTGATGGAAGAAGTACCTACCCCGCCCTTGTAGTGTCCACGTGCAACTACCGCACCGGTCCCGGCACCAACATTTCCACGTTCGACGGCGGCATGGTCGCCTGAGGCGAAGGCTGCTGCAGCAGCCTGGTAACCCATGTCGGCGTTGGGTCGGGCTTTGACGTCGCCACCCCGCCCGAGGTCGAAGATGGCCGCCGCCGGCACAATGGGCACCACCGTCCCCGGAACAGCAAAACCCCTGCCCTGCTCCTCGCACCACAATTGGGCTCCGGTAGCCGAGGCCAACCCAAAAGCACTGCCCCCGGTCAACACCACGGCATCCACGGTGGACACCAACGTGGTCGGATCCAGGGCATCAGTTTCATGCGTCCCGGGCCCACCCCCGCGCACATCGACAGACCCCACGGTCCCCGGCGGAGGAAGCACGACAGTAACCCCGGACAACCACCCCTCCCCGACTCTCTGCACATGCCCAACCCGTATGCCAGCAACATCGGTGATCGAATTCATGGCTCCATTCTCCACCTCCGGCCGAAAAACGAACTGACGGTGCGCTGGGCCCCGGCAGCGCGCGTCTAAGGTGGGCCCACGACGGCAGGGTTCCCTGGCCGAGCTTGCGAGGTTAGGGCGCCGTTGGGGCGGCACGACCGAGCGCGCAGAGGGGCGCAGCGCGCCGACAGGCGCGGTTCACCCGAGAAGTGGGAGGCCGGCCTCAAATACGAACACCCGAGTAACGCCGAGTAAACGGGCTTGGAAGGGTAAGCCAACTATCGATACGGCCCCCCATTTTGGCCAAAACGCGGGCTTTCGGTGTGGTGAGCTAGGCCTGTCTTCGCCGCCCCGGTCAGGGAGCTGGCGCCCCACATTCGCCCGAAACCGTTAGTGACTCATGACTACCCGACAGATTCACAGCACCAGTGCTGCGCCTGCAGACATGCCGGCCGAGCCCCCGGTTCCGCCGGTCAGAGCAGCCAAACCCGGTCAGGCTGGAAAGCGCTGGTCCACCCGCAGCCGCCGGGAATTCTTTGTGTTCCTGGCTATGGCCCTGCCTAACCTCGCACTGATCGGCACGTTCACCTATTGGCCGCTGATCAACAACATCTACTACTCCACCTTGGATTGGACCCTCGGTTCGGCTTCGGCCACAGTGGTGGGACTGCAGAACTACGTCACGTTCTTTACCAGTGAAGAAGCGTCCACGGTCCTTGGGACCACAGCAATCTTCACGCTGGTGACAGTGGGCGGTTCCATGGTCCTGGGCCTGTTGGTTGCCCTTGCCCTGAATTCAAAGGTCCGGGGCACCACGTTTGCCCGGTCAGCTGTCTTCGCGCCGTATGTACTGTCCGGTGTAGGCGTTGGTTTGGTGTGGCTCTTCATTTTCGATCCCGGCTACGGGGTGCTGGCGTGGATCCTGCGCGGCTTTGGCCAGCAGAGCCCTCAGTGGATCAACGATCCCCAGCTCTCGTTGGTGATGGTGATCATCGTGTACGTCTGGAAGAACCTGGGTTACTGCGCCGTGGTCTACCTCGCTGGCCTCCAGTCACTCCCCCGCGACGTCATGGAAGCTGCGGCGCTGGATGGGGCCAATGGTGCACGGAGGTTTTTCAGCATCTCACTACCGCTGCTATCCCCCACCACGTTCTTCCTGCTGATCACCACCATGCTGAGTTCATTGCAGGCATTTGACCTCATCCGCATCATGACCCCCTTGGGGAACGGCACCAGCACCTTGATCTATGAGGCGTACCTGCAGGCGTTCGGCGCGTACAACCGGGCAGGCTACTCAGCCGCGATTTCGGTGGTTCTCTTCGCGATCCTGCTCATCATTACTGTTCTTCAACTGCGGTTCGTTGAGCGAAAGGTCCACTACTCATGAGCGCGCCCACACCCGCCGTCGTCGTTGATTCCCCACAAGAGAACGCGCAGTCAGCTGCGCGGCAAGAGCGGCCGCGGCCTTTCTCCACAACCAATCTCATCCGGACGGTGGCCACCGGCTACCTGCCGTTGATCCTGGCAACGCTGGTGGTCTTCCTGCCGTTGCTGTGGATGTTGCTGAGTTCGTTCAAGCAACCCGGCGAGATCGTCACCATGGATCTGAAGATCCTGCCCGAGTCCTTGAACCTGGCGAACTACGCCACAGCCATGACCACGGTTCCGTTCGCCCAGTTCTTCGCCAACAGCCTGATCGTTACGGCGGTGGGTTCCACCATCAAGGTGATTCTCGCGATCCTGACGGCGTACGCGCTGGTGTTTGTCCGCTTCCCGTTCAAGAACGTGATCTTTGTACTGATCCTGGTGGCACTCATGGTCCCCGCACAGGTATCCATTCTGCCCAGCTACATCCTGATCGCGGGTATGGGTGGGAAGAACACCTTGTGGGGCATCATCCTTCCAGGCCTCGGTACGGCGTTTGGCACCTTCCTGCTGAGGCAACACTTCCTGACGCTGCCGCCCTCGATTCTGGAAGCAGCCGAAATCGACGGTGCGGGCCACTGGCGGCGGCTGTGGCAGATCATCGTGCCGGTCTCGGTGCCGTCCATCGCCACGGTGGCGCTCGTGACCGTGGTCAGCGAATGGAATGACTACATTTGGCCGCTCATCATCACTGACCGCCCCGAAACCATGACGCTCCCCGTGGGCCTGACCCTGCTGCAGAACTCCGAGGGCAACGGCGCAGGCTGGGGAATCCTCATGGCCGGAGCGGTCTTGGTGATCGTTCCCATCCTGCTGGTCTTCGCCGCGCTCCAGCGCTACATCGTTGCCGGGCTGACACAGGGCAGTGTTACCGGCTGAATTTCTCCAACTGCACCATTCGCATCGAAGTACCGTACTGAGAGGAAACACCATGCGCAGCAACCTTGACCGCCGCCATTTCCTGGGGCTGGCAGGCCTCGGAGCCGGAGCCGCGGCCCTCGCCGCATGCGGCGGGCCGTCGACGGCGGGCACGGCAGACGCCGTCGACACCGCAACCATCGATTTCACCGGTGTAAAGCCCGCCGCGTCCATCGATTTCTGGACCAACCACCCCGGTAAGTCGCAGGACGTGGAGAAGGCGATCATTGAGAAGTTCCATGCCAAGTTCCCTGACATCAAGGTCAACCTGGTAACGGCCGGGGCAAACTATGAAGAGATCGCCCAGAAGTTCCAGACCTCCCAGGCGGCAAAGACGGGGCTGCCGGGCTTGGTTGTGCTCTCCGACGTTTGGTGGTTCCGCTACTACTCCAACGGCAGCATCATCCCCATCGATGGTTTGGTGAAGCAGCTCGATATCAAGATTGACGACTTCCAGAAATCCCTGGTTGATGACTACAAATACGAAGACAAGCAGTGGGCTCTCCCTTACGGCCGGTCCACGCCGCTGTTCTACTACAACAAAGATCACTTCAAGGCAGCAGGCCTCCCGGATCGTGCACCGGCAACCTGGCAGGAATTCGCGGAGTGGGCTCCGAAGCTCAAGGCCACCTCCGGCGCCCAGTACGCCTACATCTACCCTGCCCTTGCCGGCTACGCGGGCTGGACCCTCCAGAACAACTTGTGGGGTTGGGGCGGCAGCTGGTCCAAGGACTGGGACATCACCTGCGATTCAGCCCAGTCCGTAGCTGCGCTGCAGTGGGCCCAGGACTCCATCTATAAGGACGGTTGGGCGGGTGTCTCATCCAAGGAAGCAGCGGATGACTTCGCCGCCGGGATCACCTCGTCCACCATTTCCTCCACAGGCTCATTGCTCGGCGTTCTGAAAGCAGCCAAGTTCAACGTGGGCGTAGGGTTCCTGCCTGGCGGCCCGGAGGCACCCAGCGGCGTCTGCCCCACTGGCGGCGCAGGCCTGGGCATCCCCAGCGGCATCACCAAGGAAGAGCAGTTGGCTGCGGCAACGTTCCTCAAGTTCATGACGGAACCGGAGAACACTGCAGCTTTCTCGGCCGCCACCGGCTACATGCCCACCAGGCTCTCGGCGGACATGTCGGCGGTCCTTGCGGCAACACCACAGATCAAGACCGCCATGGACCAGCTCGCCGCGACCAGGGTCCAGGACAATGCCCGGGTGTTCCTGCCTGGCGCGGATCAGGAGATGGCCAAGGCAGCGGCGAAGATCCTCACGCAACAGGGCGATGTCCAGGCAACCATGACCGATCTCAAGAAGACGCTCGAGGGTATTTACACCAAGGACGTCAAGCCCAAGCTCAAGGCATAACCGCTTCAGAACAAGGAAGAGCCGGGCTGCGTTTGCAGCCCGGCTCTTCTTCTGCGGGTGTTACGGGATGGGGACGGGCACGACGCCGAGCGGCACCAACTGCGCGGCGCCGCCATCAGCGGCGGACAGGACCCAGATGCCCTTGTCATGCACAGCCACCGAGTGCTCCCACTGGCAGGAACGCTTGCCGTCGGTGGTCACCACAGTCCAGTCGTCGTCGAGGGTTGCGGTCTCGATGTCACCACGAACCAGCATGGGTTCAATGGCCAGGCACAGGCCGGGCCGGATCTTGGGGCCGCGGTGACTGGTCCGGTAGTTCAAAACGTCCGGTGCCATGTGCATCTCGGAGCCAATGCCGTGTCCCACGTAGTCCTCCAGGATGCCCAGGGGTTTTCCCTGGACGGAAGATACGTAGTCGTCAATGGCGTTTCCGATGTCTCCTACATACTTGCCGTTGGCCAGGGCAGCGATGCCGCGCCACATAGCTGCTTCGGTGACATCGGAGAGACGCTGGTCTTCCGGATCTGCGTTGCCCACGATCACGGTCCTGGCGGAGTCGGAATGCCAACCGTCAACGATGCAGCCGCCGTCAATGGAGATGATGTCGCCATCCTGGAGGACCTTGCCGCCCGGGATACCGTGAACCACTTCCTCATTGACCGAGGTGCAGATGGTGGCCGGGAAGCCGTGATATCCAAGGAAGTTCGACTTCGCCCCGGCATCATTGAGGACCGCGGCGAAGACGTCGTCCAGGTCCTTGGTGGTGACGCCCGGTTTGGCCGCGGCAACGGCAGCGTCGAGTGCACGGCTCAGGACGAGTCCGGCCTGGTGCATGATGCGCATCTGCTCGTTGGTTTTGTATTCAATGCGGGGCTGACCGAACGCCATGATCTCCTCTGGAAGGTTTGCTGTAGAGGCCGATCAGGCCTCTTGCTTCAACCATTTTCCCGTACCGGGGAGCGTGGCCGAAATTGAACTGCAGGTGGAATAGGAAAAGGGTGTGTCCCGCACTCACGGTACGGGACACACCCCTCACTCCAGCGCCGGGCTGCCGGCTACGTGGAGAACAAACTACACGGCCTTGGCCGACTCGATCGCCGTCAGCACGCGGTCGGTAACTTCATCGATACCACCGATGCCATCAACCTGCGTGAGGATGCCACGCTCGGCGTACTTGGCCACAACTGCCTCGGTCTGCTCGTGGTAGAGATCCAGGCGGTGGCGGATGACGGTTTCGTTGTCATCCGAGCGGCCCGTTTCCTTGGCACGGCCCAGGAGACGGGTGACCAGTTCTTCGTCGTCAGCGGTGAGCTGGAGCACGACGTCGAGCTCCTGCTCGCCCTCAGCGAGGATCTGGTCAAGGTAGTCAACCTGCGCGGTGGTGCGCGGGTAGCCATCCAGGAGGAAGCCGTTTTCGACATCGCTCTGGCTCAAGCGGTCACGAACCATATCGTTCGTGACGCTGTCCGGAACAAAGTCCCCGGCGTCCATGTACTTCTTGGCTTCGATGCCCAAAGGGGTTTCGCCCTTGACGTTGGCACGGAAGATGTCGCCGGTGGAGATGGCGACTACGCCGAGGCGCTCGGAAATCCGCTCAGCCTGCGTACCCTTGCCCGAACCGGGAGGTCCAATGATCAGCATTCTCGTCATCGCAAAAGCCCTTCGTAGTGACGTTGTTGTAGCTGCGCATCAATCTGCTTGACGGTTTCCAGGCCAACACCCACCATGATCAAAATAGACGTGCCACCGAACGGGAAGTTCTGGTTGGCGTTGATCAGGACAAGTGCAACCAAAGGAATCAACGCCACGAAGCCCAAGTAGAGGGCTCCAGGCAAAGTGATCCTGGAAAGCACGTACTGCAGGTAGTCCGCGGTCGGTTTACCCGCCCGGATGCCCGGAATAAACCCGCCGTACTTCTTCATGTTGTCCGACACTTCTTCAGGGTTGAAGGTGATGGCAACGTAGAAGTAGGTGAAGAACACAATCATGGCAAAGTACAGAGCCATGTAGATGGGGTGGTCGCCACGGGTGAGGTTGTTGTTGATCCACTCAACCCACGGGGCCATCTGCTCCCCTGGCGCCGGCTGGTTGAACTGCGAAATCAGCCCGGGCAGGTACAGCATGGAGGAAGCGAAGATGACAGGCACGACGCCGGCCATGTTCACCTTGATGGGGATGTACGTGCTGGTGCCGCCCACAGTGCGGCGTCCGATCATCCGCTTGGCGTACTGAACGGGAACACGACGCTGTGACTGCTCCACAAACACCACCAGGGCTACTGTGAGCAGGCCGACGGCCAGGACTGTGAAGAAGGTGCCAGGACCCTTGGACTCCCAAATGGAGCCCAGCGAGCCGGGGAAGCTTGCGGCGATGGAGGTGAAGATCAGCAACGACATACCGTTGCCAACACCCTTTTCGGTGACCAGTTCGCCCATCCACATGATGAGGCCGGTGCCGGCCGTCAACGTGATGATGATGAGGATGGTGGTCATGATGCTCTCATCAGGAATGATGGGCAGGTTGCAACCAGGGAGCAGCTGACCGGATCGGGCAAGAGACACCAGAGTGGTGGCGTTCAACAGACCGAGGGCGATAGTGAGGTACCTGGTGTACTGCGTCAACTTTGACTGACCGGAGGAGCCCTCTTCGTAGAGCTGCTGGAACCGGGGAATGACCACCCGGAGCAGCTGCACGATGATGCTCGCAGTGATGTAGGGCATGATGCCCAACGCAAACACTGAAACCTGCAGCAACGCGCCGCCGCTGAACAAGTTCACCAGCTGGTAGATGCCCTGCGAGGTGTCACCGGTGTTCAAGCATTGCTGGACATTCTGGTAGTTCACACCAGGCGAGGGGATGAAAGCTCCCAAGCGGAAGATTGTGATGATTCCCAGCGTGAACAACAACTTGCGTCGCAAATCAGGCGTCCGAAACGCCCGGCCGAATGCGCTTAGCAAGCGTCCTCCTGAGTAGAAAGTACAAGGATGTGGATGGATCAATGAAACCCAACAACCGAGTCTAACCGCTTGTGACGCCGTCGGAATAATCGAGAGCCCACAATCACGCAAAAAATCCCGGTATACGAGGCCGAAGCCCCGCATACCGGGATCTTTTTACAACGGGCTTTTGCCCCACTTGCTCTTAGAGAGCAGTGGTGCTTCCGCCAGCTGCAGCAATCTTTTCCGCAGCGCTGGAAGAGAATGCGTGGACCGTGACGTCAACCTTGACGGTGATGTCGCCGGTGCCCAGCACCTTCACGGGCTGGTTCTTGCGAACGGCACCCTTCTCAACCAAGGACTCCACGGTGACAACGCCACCTTCCGGGAACAGCTCGTTGAGCTTCTCCAGGTTAACAACCTGGAACTCAACCCGGAACGGGTTCTTGAAGCCGCGCAGCTTCGGCAGGCGCATGTGCAGCGGCAGCTGGCCGCCGGCAAAGCCAGCCTTTACCTGGTAGCGGGCCTTCGTACCCTTGGTACCGCGACCAGCGGTCTTACCCTTGGAGCCTTCACCACGACCAACACGGGTCTTGGCGGTCTTGGCACCCGGGGCGGGGCGCAGGTGGTGGACCTTCAGAGCGTGCTGCTTCTCAACAGTCTCTTCGGCGGTCTTGTTCTCTGCCATTACTTCGCCTCCTCTACATTCACGAGGTGCGGAACCGTGTTCAGCATGCCAACGGTCACGGCGTCAGCGTTGCGGACAACAGTGTGTCCGATGCGCTTGAGGCCGAGGGACCGAAGGGTAGCCTTCTGGTTCTGCTTGGCGCCAATGACGCCCTTGATCTGGGTGATCTCCAACTTGGCGTCGGAGGGAGTCAGGTTCTTAGCCATGACTAAACACCTGCCTTCTGGTTCTGGAGCGCGCGCACCAGAGCAGCAGGAGCAACCTCGTCCAGCGGCAGGCCACGGCGGGCAGCCACGGAAGCGGGCTCTTCGAGCTGCTTCAGAGCGGCAACAGTCGCGTGAACGATGTTGATCGCGTTTGAGGAACCGAGCGACTTGGAGAGGATGTCGTGGATACCCACGCACTCCAATACCGCGCGGACCGGACCACCGGCGATAACACCGGTACCGGCGGAAGCCGGACGCAGCAGGACTACACCTGCAGCGGCCTCACCCTGCACACGGTGCGGGATGGTGCTGCCAACGCGGGGAACGCGGAAGAAGGACTTCTTGGCCTCTTCAACGCCCTTTGCGATAGCCGCGGGAACTTCCTTGGCCTTGCCGTAGCCAACGCCGACCATACCGTTGCCGTCACCGACGACGACGAGAGCGGTGAAGCTGAAGCGACGACCACCCTTGACGACCTTGGCAACGCGGTTGATGGTGACAACGCGCTCTACGAACTGGCTCTTCTCAGCCTCACGACCGCCGTCGCGGCCACCGCGGCCACCACGGTCGCCGCGGCCCTGGCCACGGTCGCCGCGCTCGCCACGACGTCCGCCGCGGCGGTCATCGGTAGCGGGTGCGGTCTCAGTTGCTTCAGCAGCTACAGCTTCAGTCACCTGAATGTCCTTTTCGTTATTTTCAACGGTCACAGTGCCAGCCCACCTTCGCGAGCACCGTCAGCGACGGCGGCGATGCGGCCGTGGTACTTGTTACCGCCACGGTCGAAGACAACAGCTTCGACGCCTGCAGCCTGGGCACGCTTGGCAACGAGCTCGCCGACGCGCTTGGCCTTGGCAGTCTTGTCTCCGTCAAATGCGCGGAGGTCAGCTTCCAGGGTGGAAGCGTAAGCCACGGTTACACCCTTGCTGTCATCGACAACCTGGACGAATACGTGACGTGCCGAACGGTTGACGACCAGACGAGGACGTACAGCCGTACCGGTGATGCGCTTGCGGATACGAAGCTGGCGACGGCTGCGTGCAGCAGACTTGCTCTTGTTCGAACGCTTCTTGTTAATTGCGATGGCCATGGTTTACTTACCAGCCTTTCCGACCTTGCGGCGGATGACTTCGCCGGCGTAACGGACACCCTTGCCCTTGTAGGGGTCAGGCTTGCGCAGCTTGCGAATGTTGGCAGCAACCTCGCCGACCTGCTGCTTGTTGATACCCGCAACAGAGAGCTTGGTCGGACCCTCTACTACGAAGGTGATGCCTTCGGGTGCAGAGACGCTGACAGGGTGGCTGTAGCCCAGAGCGAACTCCAGGTCAGAACCCTTGGCCTGAACGCGGTAACCAGTACCAACGATTTCAAGCTTCTTCTCGTAGCCCTCGGTAACGCCCTGGATCATGTTGGCGATCAGGGTGCGGGTCAGGCCGTGCAGCGAACGCGAGTTGCGCTCGTCGTTCGGGCGGGTGACCGTGAGAGTGTTCTCTTCCTGGGTAACCTCGATCGGGCTGGCCACAGTGTGGCTCAGCTCGCCTTTGGCACCTTTGACGCTGATGACGGAGCCATCGAGCTTGACCTCAACTCCGGCAGGAACGGTGATGGGGAGACGTCCAATACGTGACATTATTCTCTTCCTTTCCCGTTACCAGACGTACGCGAGGACTTCGCCGCCCACGCCCTTCTTGCCGGCCTGCTTGTCAGTCAGGAGGCCGGAAGAGGTGGACAGGATTGCGATACCCAGGCCACCCAGCACGTGCGGCAGGTTGGTGGACTTCGCGTAAACGCGGAGGCCCGGCTTGGAGATGCGGCGGACGCCAGCGATGGAACGCTCGCGGTTCGGACCGAACTTCAGGTCGATGGTCAGCTTCTTGCCAACCTCGGCGTCTTCTTCCTTCCAGCCGGCAATGTAGCCTTCTGCCTTCAGGATGTCAGCAACGCGTGCCTTCAGTTTGCTGTACGGCATGGACACGGTGTCGTGGTATGCCGAGTTTGCATTGCGCAGACGCGTGAGCATGTCTGCGACAGGATCTGTCATAGTCATTTGGGCTATAGCCCTTCCTCGTACCGGTTTCCGCTGCGCCCGCTCCTAGGAGCGTGCGCGGTCGGACCTGTCACGTAGTTAGTTTTCGGTCTTGAACGGGAAACCAAGCGCCTTGAGCAGCGCGCGGCCTTCGTCATCGGTCTTGGCGGTGGTGACGACCGTGATGTCCATACCGCGAACGCGGTCGATGGAATCCTGATCGATTTCGTGGAACATAACCTGCTCGGTCAGACCGAAGGTGTAGTTACCGTTGCCGTCGAACTGCTTGCCGTTGAGGCCGCGGAAGTCGCGGATACGCGGCAGTGCCAGCGAAACCAGACGGTCCACGAATTCCCACATGCGGTCTCCACACAGAGTTGCGTGTGCACCGATGGGCATGCCTTCGCGCAGTTTGAACTGTGCGATCGACTTGCGGGCCTTGGTTACCTGCGGCTTCTGGCCGGTGATCAGGGTGAGGTCGCGGACGGCGCCGTCGATCAGCTTGGAGTCCTTGGCGGCATCTCCAACACCCATGTTCACTACAACCTTGACCAGGCGGGGAACCTGGTTGACGTTCGCGTAGCTGAATTCGTCCTGCAGGGACTTTTTGATGGTCTCTGCGTACTTCGTCTTCAGACGCGGAACGATCTTTACTGGAGTCTCGAGAGTCTCAGTCATTAGATGTCCTTCCCGGTGGCCTTGGACACGCGGATACGGACGGTCTTGGTAGCGCCATCCTTCTCAACGGTGTCGAGACGGAAACCAACACGGGTCGGCTTCTTGGTCGACGGGTCAACCAAAGCAACGTTGGAAACGTGGATCGGGGCTTCAACAACCTCGATGCCACCGGTCTTGGTGCCGCGCTGCGACTGACCGACCTTGGTGTGCTTGGTGACGCGGTTGATTCCCTCTACCAGCACGCGGTTGGTGTCCGGGAATACGCGCAGGACCTTGCCCTGCTTGCCGCGGTCGCCGCCACGTTCCTGCTTGGCGCCGGTGATGACCTGAACGAGGTCACCCTTCTTGATCTTAGCCATGGACTAAAGCACCTCCGGGGCCAGCGAAACGATCTTCATGAACTTCTTGTCGCGAAGTTCACGACCAACCGGGCCGAAGATACGGGTACCGCGGGGGTCACCGTCGTTCTTCAGGATCACAGCTGCGTTTTCGTCAAACTTGATGTAGGAACCATCCGCACGGCGGCGTTCCTTCTTGGTACGAACGATGACAGCCTTGACGACGTCACCCTTCTTTACGTTGCCGCCAGGGATAGCGTCCTTGACGGTGGCGACGATGACGTCGCCGATGCCTGCGTAGCGACGACCGGATCCACCGAGAACGCGAATGGTAAGGATTTCCTTAGCACCCGTGTTGTCGGCGACCTTGAGTCGCGACTCCTGCTGAATCAATTTTTACTCCTTGCGTCGCGCCGGTTCTCAGACCGAAATCATGCATACGGAATGAGCCTTGCGGAACGGTTGATCGGGGTGTCTCTTGACCTGCCTGGATTTTGCCAGTACAGGCCTAAACGCCCGTGCCACAAGCATCAGCTTCCCTTGCAGAAAACTCTGCGCGGGGCAGTATGCAGCGGCACGATTGTTTACGAGGTAGTGGACGACGCACAAGTGGCGCCATACAAACTCAATATCCTAGCACGTTAAGAGCCTGAAACCGAAACGGCTGGAGAAGCGGAGAAGCCCGCATTCCCAAGGGAATACGGGCTTCTCCAGTGAATCACTGCCAGGCATGCCTGGCGTCGGATTTACTTGGCCTTTTCGAGGATCTCCACCAGACGCCACCGCTTGGTAGCGGAGAGCGGGCGGGTCTCTGAGATGAGAACGAGGTCGCCGATGCCGGCGGTGTTCTCTTCGTCATGAGCCTTGATCTTCGAGGTGCGGCGAATAACCTTGCCGTACAGAGCGTGCTTCACGCGGTCTTCAACCTGAACAACGATGGTTTTTTCCATCTTGTCAGAGACAACGTAGCCGCGACGCGTCTTACGGTAACCGCGCTGTTCAGCGCTGGCTGCTGCTTCCGTCACAGTTTCCTTCTCGCTCACTTGGCGTCCTCTCCAGCTTCAACCTCGGCCTTTTCAGCCTTGGCAGCCTTCTTGGACTTCTTTTCTTCCTTGGCTTCCACAACCGGTGCGGCAACCTCGGCACGAATGCCCAGCTCGCGCTCACGGAGAACGGTGTAGATGCGTGCGATGTCTTTCTTTACCGCGCGCAGGCGACCGTGGTTCTCCAGCTGTCCGGTGGCGGACTGGAAACGCAGGTTGAACAGCTCTTCCTTGGACTTGCGGAGTTCTTCAACGAGACGCTCGTTGTCGAAACCGTCCAGCTGTGCGGGTGCGAGATCCTTCGACCCTACTGCCATTTCTATTCACCACCTTCGCGACGCACAATGCGTGCCTTCAACGGGAGCTTGTGGATTGCCAGGCGCAGGGCCTCGCGAGCTACCTCTTCATTGACACCGGAGAGTTCGAAGAGAACCCGGCCCGGCTTGACGTTTGCGACCCACCATTCAGGAGAACCCTTACCGGAACCCATGCGGGTTTCGGCAGGCTTCTTCGTGAGCGGACGGTCCGGGTAGATGTTGATCCAGACCTTACCGCCACGCTTGATGTGGCGGGTCATCGCGATACGAGCAGACTCGATCTGACGGTTGGTTACGTATGCCGGGCTGAGAGCCTGGATACCGTACTCACCGAAGCTGACCTTGGTGCCGCCCGTTGCAGCGCCGGAACGACCCGGGTGGTGCTGCTTACGGTGCTTGACTCGACGTGGGATAAGCATTTAAGCCTGTCCTCCTTCTGCTGCCGGAGCAGCAGCTTCAGCGGCCGGTGCTTCAACGGCAGCGGGTGCTGCCTCAGCTGCCGGACGGTCGTTACGACGACGGCGGTCGCCACCCGGGCGGCCCGGACGGTCTCCTGCACGGCCACGGGACGGAGCAGCAGCTGCCTGCTGAGCCAGTTCCTTGGCAGTTACGTCACCCTTGTAGATCCAAACCTTCACACCGATACGGCCGAAGGTGGTCTTGGCTTCGTAGAAGCCGTAGTCGATGTTCGCGCGGAGGGTGTGCAGGGGCACACGGCCTTCGCGGTAGAACTCCGAGCGGGACATTTCTGCGCCACCCAGACGACCCGAGCAAGCAACACGGATACCCTTGGCACCCGCACGCTGTGCGGACTGCATGGCCTTCTTCATCGCACGGCGGAAAGCCACGCGGGAAGTCAGCTGCTCAGCGATGCCCTGGGCAACAAGCTGTGCTTCCATCTCGGGATTCTTGACCTCGAGGATGTTCAGCTGAACCTGCTTGCCGGTGAGCTTTTCGAGCTCGCCGCGGATGCGGTCTGCTTCAGCGCCGCGGCGGCCGATAACGATACCCGGGCGTGCCGTGTGGATATCCACGCGGACACGGTCACGGGTGCGCTCGATCTCGACCTTGGCGATGCCGGCGCGCTCCATGCCGGTGGACATGAGCTGACGGATCTTGATGTCCTCGCGGACGAAATCCTTGTAGCGCTGTCCGGGCTTGGTGCTGTCAGCGAACCAGTGCGAAACGTGGTCGGTGGTGATGCCGAGTCGGAACCCGTGCGGGTTAACTTTCTGTCCCACTTAGCGAGCCTCCTCTTTCTCCGGGGTTGCGACAACCAGCGTGATGTGGCTGGTCCGCTTCCTAATGCGGTAGGCGCGGCCCTGGGCACGCGGCTGGAACCGCTTCATGGTCGGGCCTTCATCAACAAATGCTTCGGTGATGAAGAGGTCGCTGTCGTCGAATGCAACGCCGTCACGGTCCGCGAGGACACGTGCGTTGGCCATTGCCGACTGAAGTACCTTGAATACCGGCTCCGAAGCTGCCTGGGGGGCAAACTTCAGAATTGCCAGAGCCTCATTCGCTTGCTTACCACGAACAAGGTTGACGACGCGCCGGGCCTTCATAGGCGTTACGCGGATGTGACGCGCAATAGCCTTGGCTTCCATTGCTTTCCTTCTCTCGTCTAAGACGTAAAGTCAGGCGCCTAGCGGCGCTTGCCCTTACGGTCGTCCTTAACATGGCCGCGGAATGTCCGCGTGGGAGCGAATTCGCCGAGCTTGTGCCCGACCATCGACTCAGTGACAAACACCGGGATGTGCTTGCGTCCGTCGTGTACGGCGATCGTGTGCCCGAGCATGTCGGGGATGATCATCGAACGGCGGGACCAGGTCTTGATGACGTTCTTGGTGCCCTTATCGTTTTCCCGTGCGACCTTCACAAAGAGGTGCTGGTCAACGAAAGGACCTTTTTTCAGGCTGCGTGGCATGTGTCCAGGCTCCTATCGCTTGTTCTTGCCAGTACGGCGGCGACGAACAATAAGCTTGTCGCTCTCTTTGTTCGGACGGCGGGTACGGCCCTCGGGCTTGCCGTTCGGGTTAACCGGGTGACGTCCACCGGAAGTCTTACCTTCACCACCACCGTGCGGGTGGTCAACCGGGTTCATGGCTACACCACGGACGGTCGGGCGAACGCCCTTCCAGCGCATGCGGCCGGCCTTGCCCCAGTTGATGTTCGACTGCTCGGCGTTGCCCACCTCGCCGACGGTTGCGCGGCAGCGCACGTCAACGTTGCGGATTTCGCCGGAGGGCAGACGCAGCTGAGCGAAGCGGCCTTCCTTGGCAACGAGCTGTACCGAAGCACCTGCGGAACGTGCCATCTTGGCGCCGCCACCCGGACGCAGTTCAACTGCGTGGATTACGGTACCAACCGGGATGTTGCGCAGCGGCAGGTTGTTGCCCGGCTTGATGTCAGCGTCAGGACCAGCCTCGACGAAGTCACCCTGGGACAGCTTGTTGGGAGCGATGATGTAACGCTTGGTGCCATCAACGTAGTGCAGGAGTGCGATGCGAGCCGTGCGGTTCGGGTCGTACTCAATTTCGGCAACGCGGGCGTTGATGCCATCTTTGTCGTGACGACGGAAGTCGATCAGACGGTACTGGCGCTTGTGCCCACCACCCTTGTGACGGGTGGTGATCTTACCGGAGTTGTTACGGCCGCCTGTTTTGTGCAGCGGACGCAGCAACGACTTTTCCGGAGTCGATCGCGTGATTTCAGCGAAGTCGGCTACGCTCGAGCCACGACGGCCCGGGGTAGTCGGCTTGTATTTACGGATTCCCATAATTTATTTCCTCGTTAAAGTGGTCTCCGCTACGCGAGCGGACCGCCGAAGATGTCGATTGTGCCTTCTTTGAGGGTGACAATTGCACGCTTGGTGCTCTTGCGCGTTCCCCAGCCGAATTTGGTGCGCTTGCGCTTACCGGCACGGTTGATGGTGTTGATCGAGTCAACCTTGACCGAGAAGATCTTCTCAACGGCCAATTTGATCTCGGTCTTGTTCGAGCGAGGGTCCACCAGGAAGGTGTACTTGCCTTCGTCGATCAGACCGTAGCTCTTTTCCGATACGACGGGTGCAAGCACGACGTCGCGCGGGTCCTTGATGGTGGTTACGCTCACTTGGAGGCCTCCTCGTTCTTGGCCTTGTCAGCGACGAACGCCTCGAAAGCAGCCTTGGTGAAGACCACGTCGTCGGAGATGAGTACGTCGTAGGTGTTCAACTGGTCTGCGTACAGAACGTGAAAACCTTCGAGGTTGCGCACGGAGAGTGCAGCAACATCGTTGGCGCGCTCGATTACGACGAGCAGGTTCTTGCGCTCGGAGACTGCGCGCAGCGACGCCAGTGCTTCCTTGGCGGACGGCTTGGTGCCGGCTACCAGTTCAGCGATGACGTGGATGCGGCCGTTACGGGCGCGGTCAGACAGGGCGCCACGGAGTGCAGCAGCCTTCATCTTCTTGGGGGTGCGCTGGCTGTAGTCACGAGGGGTCGGACCGTGGACAACGCCACCGCCGGTCATGTGAGGAGCACGGATTGAACCCTGACGGGCGCGGCCGGTGCCCTTCTGCTTGAACGGCTTGCGACCTGCACCGGAAACCTCGGCGCGGGTCTTCGTCTTGTGGGTACCCTGGCGTGCAGCAGCGAGCTGTGCGACGACGACCTGGTGCAGCAGCGGCACGTTGGTCTGAACGTCGAAGATCTCTGCGGGCAGGTCTACCTTGACAGTGCTAGTCATTTAACTAGGCTCCCTTCACGGCGGTGCGTACGAGTACGACCTGGCCGCGGGCACCGGGGACGGCACCCTTGATAAGGAGCAGCGACTTCTCAGCGTCAATGGCGTGAACCGTGAGGTTCAGCGTGGTGTGACGCTCGGCGCCCATGCGGCCGGCCATTTTCAGGCCCTTGAAGACGCGACTCGGGGTGGATGCGCCACCGATGGAGCCAGGCTTACGGTGGTTCTTGTGGGCACCGTGGGAAGCGCCAACGCCGTGGAAGCCGTGACGCTTCATAACACCGGCAAAGCCCTTACCCTTGGAGGTGCCGACGACGTCGATCTTCTGGCCGGCTTCGAAGATCTCAACAGAGAGCTCCTGGCCCAGCTCGTAGGATGCGGCGTCTGCGGTACGCAGTTCGACGACGTGGCGGCGAGGAGTTACGCCAGCCTTTTCAAAGTGACCAGCCAGCGGCTTGGTGACCTTGCGGGGGTCGATCTGGCCGTAGCCGATCTGAACGGCGACGTAGCCATCTACCTCTGCGTTGCGCAGCTGGGTGATGACGTTGGAGTCAGCCTGGACAACAGTTACCGGGATGAGCTTGTTGTTCTCGTCCCAGACCTGGGTCATGCCGAGCTTCGTGCCCAGCAGGCCCTTTACGTTACGGGTTGCGGTCATAGTCTCTCAGCACCTCCCTAGAGCTTGATTTCGATGTTCACGTCGGCGGGCAGGTCGAGACGCATAAGCGAGTCAACAGCCTTCGGCGTGGGGTCGATGATGTCGATCAGACGCTTGTGAGTACGCATTTCGAAGTGCTCACGGCTGTCCTTGTACTTGTGAGGAGAGCGAATAACGCAGTAAACGTTCTTCTCCGTCGGCAGGGGCACCGGGCCGACTACCGTTGCGCCTGCGCGCGTGACCGTCTCAACGATCTTCCGCGCTGAAACATCAATGACCTCGTGGTCATATGACTTCAGCCGGATGCGGATTTTTTGTCCCGCCATGTCGCCTGACTCTCTTTCAGCTAGTGCTGCTCTAGTTAGGGCTGCTCTGTTTACTTACCTGTTGATGTGGCCGCCGAAGCGTTTGAGGATCTACCACCACACGCCGCACAAGCTGAATCCGGAAGAATCCGGGTTCCTCACCTTGCCGGCGCACCGACCCCCGCGGTCGGGCGTGTCGCGATTTCCACGCAAACTCGACCGCAATCATGGGGTTCAGGGTTATGTTTGGGCTTCAGCCTGGACCCTGACACCCGGCATTATCCGGATCGGGACACGAAGAAGCGCTTGAACAACTCATCCAGTATGGCGGAAATATGGTGTAAAGGCCAATCGGCCCCGAGGAGCCATTGCCCGCCCCTCATCCGGTGAGGATGATGGGGGCATGAACGCCCAGGATGCAGGCTCCGTGGAAGATCTCGCCGCCCGCCTGCGCCCGGGGTTCACGCTGGGTGTTGCGGCTGCCGCTTTCCAGATTGAGGGCTCGTTGACCGCTGATGGACGCGGGCCGTCGGGATGGGACGCGTTCGCCGAAAAGCCCGGAGCAATAGTCGACGGCGGCTCCCCCACCGTGGCGTGCGATCACTACAACCGCTCCGATGAAGACATCGCCCTGATGCAGGAGCTCGGCGTTGATTCCTATCGCTTCTCGCTCTCGTGGCCGCGCATCCAACCCGGAGGCAAGGGCGCAGTCAACCAGCGGGGGCTCGACTTTTATGATCGCCTGATCGACAAGCTGCTGGCCGCCGGCATCTCCCCCATGGCCACGCTGTACCACTGGGATACTCCGCTGGAGTTGGAGCATGCCGGGGGGTGGATGAACCGGGACACTGCCGAACGTTTTGCCGTCTACTGCGAAGCCGCCGCGGGGCGCTTCGGTGACCGGGTGGAGCACTGGGTCACCATGAACGAACCCGTATCAGTTACCGTGCAAGGATATGCGTTGGGAGTGCACGCCCCCGGCCGGCAACTGCTCTTCGACTCTCTGCCAGCGGCACATCATCAATTGCTGGGACACGGAATGGCCGTACGGGTCCTCCGGGACGCAGGCGTGAAAGGGCAGATCGGGATTTCCAACATGCACTGCCCCGTCGAGCCCGCCAGCAACGGTCTGGGCGACCGTTTGATGACCCAGGCGCTGGACCTGATCCTTAATCGCATTTATGCGGACGCTATACTGCTCGGCCAATACCCCAAGCCACCCTTGCCCATGAAGCCGTGGTTCCGCTCACTGGGTACCATCCACGACGGCGATCTGGAACTCATCAGCCAACCGTTGGACTTTTATGGGCTCAACTACTACTACCCGGCAATGGTGGCAGCCGGCCCCGGACCGGCAGAGATCCCCACCGGAACCTCGCCTGAGATGACCAAGGTTCCCTTCCATCTGGCCGCCTACCAGGGGTATGAGACCACTGGATTCGGCTGGCCCGTTGCGCCGGAATATCTGGCGTTGCTGCTGCGCGAGATGAAGGACCGCTACGGCAAGGCACTTCCTCCCGTCTACATCACGGAAGGCGGCGCCAGCTTTCCCGAGCCTGCCCATGTTGATGGACCTGTCCAAGACACCAACCGCATCACCTATCTGGCTGAACACCTGGGCCACGCCCTGACCGCAACGGGGCCCGGAGGCATCGCCGAGGGCGTGGACCTTCGCGGGTATTACGTCTGGACCTTATTGGACAATTTCGAGTGGGCGGCAGGCTACTCGCAACGATTCGGGCTGATCCACGTGGATTTCGAGACCTTGGAACGCACTCCCAAGGATTCGTTCCACTGGTATCGGTCCCTCGTCCGGGCACGCCACCATCACTCATAGCCCGCGTGAGTTAAATCGCGCTGGCTGGGTGCGGAGCCTACTTGCTTCTGTTGGCGCGACGAATCCGCTTGGCGCGTTCGATCTCGCCCTTGAAGTTCTTTCGACCCCACAGCACGCCGCCGCCGACAACAGCAATGACTGCCAGGAAAATCAGGAATTCCATGGTGCGCTCCTCTTTGTAGACTGCAACATTATCGGATTCCGTCACGGGTCCGCACTGGAGGGACACCGCTCGGATCACCACCCTGGCCCGGACCGCCGGTATTGCTGGGCGGCTTCCGGTTCAAACGCCATACCGCCAGCACGATCAGCCCCAAGGCAACGAGGGCAAGCATGGCAAAGGCGTAAGAACGCAGGGCCCACATAATGCTCAGCGCGACGGCAATGGCACCCCACCATACCAATACCCGCTCAGCAAGAAGCAGGCCTGCGGCCAGAAGCAAAACATGGGCCACGAGTACGTAGAACTGCTGCGAGGACGTTCCGCTGAAGATGGTCCCCAGAGACATCAGGGAAAGCAACCCGCCTGTAACACACAGGCGTAGGAGGCCCGCCGCACGCTGCCCGTCACCGTAGCGCAGCCCTGCTATAACGGCCCCGGCCGCCACGTACCACTGCGCGGTCCAGAAGAGATCAGGACTGGCCCCGTCCACGAACAGCACCGCCCGTTGAAGAGCTGCAACAGAGACAATCCCGGCAAGCTCAGCAGCCAGCCATTTGCCGCGCGGTACCTCAACCACCACCATGACCCCGGTGGCCAGCACCAGGACGAATCCCAGCATGGATGTTTGGTCTCGCCCCAATCCCACGGCTGCAGCTGTTGCAACCGCCAGGACCGCAGTGGCGGCCAGGGAATTCCGTCTCCAGTGGTTCCCCTTGATGGCAGCTCCGCCGAACATCTTCAGGGAATAGAGGAGCAGCGCGGTCCCGACTCCGCCAATGAGCCAAGGAGCGTAGTTGCTCCAGACGCCCGCGGGCAGCCCCTCCAGCAAACCGTCGACGGCGGGAACCGCTCCTACCAGCACTGCCGGGGCAGCCGCCGCGTAGAGACCCGGAAGCCGCTCAAAGTGCGAGGCAGCGAAGAGGACGCCGGCCAGGACCACCATGGAGAGCCCGGTCAGGGACGAGGAAGTACCCAAGGTGAAACCGCCACCCACCAGGGTGAACGCCAAGGCTGAGATGAACCAGAAGAGCCGCTCCGTGACGTTGGCAACCGACGTCTCTTCCACCGGCTTCGGCCGGAAAACGGCCCGGGCAGCCGTCACGGCAACTGCCAGGACGAGCAGGACAACAGGGACTTGGGATTTGTCCAGCAGCGGTTGATACAGCCAGGTTGATACAGGGAACACGAGTGCCGGCCCGGCGGCGATGACACCCGCCCCGATGGCAACGGTACCGAAGTACCGGGATGCTCGTGCCCCAAGGTTCCGCCAGGCAACAGCTGCTGACACCGTGACCAGAACCATCTCAAGCAACACCACCCAGCGGCCTCCGCCGTCGTAATCCCGCGCAAACAAGTAGGCGAACGGCAGCAAGAGTTGGGCAGCCAACGTGGCGTGGACTGTGGCCTGCTGGAAGGCTACGTCTACGCCCCGCCTTTGCATAAGCAAAGTCAGCACGTGCTGCAACGCGAGCATCACTGCCACGCTGATGGATACCGCTGCCGCGGAATCCGTGACATCGGCCACTAACACCGCTACGAAGGCGCCCGTAAGCACCCGGACCGCCAGTAGGTAGCAACCGCGGATCAAGGGCTGGCGAATTGCGCCCACCATGAAGCCGCTATAGGCAGCAAAGATGCCCAGCAAAATTTCGACATCCCGGATGTTCCCCGCGCGAAGTGCCAGGAGAACGACAAATACAGCGGGAGCAAAGATCCAGCCAACGGGGTGGCGTCGGAGAATCGCGCTGGCCAAGACGGCGGCAAGGGCAGTAACTGCGGCGGCAAACCCAGGCTGCCAGCTGTCCCGATCGCTCAACCCGGACAACGCCGTGGCGACAGTAAGGGATGTGCTGGCGGCGGCCATGACGATAAGAACAGTGCCGGCATCAAGTACAGAAGCCCGGGGGAAACGGCGTCGACTAGCGGCAAGGAGTGGCAGGACCAACTGGAACGCAGCAGCCACAACCACTACCAGTCCAGTAGCGGGCATTTCACCGGCGAGGCGGATGCCCCAGCCATCCCGTGTCGCGTCGCCGTAGGCGGATGCCACCAACACCGTGCCGGCTGCCCTGGCCATCCACCAATAGCACTGCCTGTGGAACGACGGGGAGATCCTCAGGGCGGTGACCACCAGGTACGCAAGCAATGCCAGGAGGACGCCGTTTCCCAACGACCAGGACACGAAAGCTGCCGCCACGCCGCCAGTGATGACTGCAGTGGTGGGCACGATGGCTTCAGCCACCGTGAGGCGCCACGCACTCCCGGTACCTGCGTCCGGACGAGCGGGCGGAAACATGAGAAAGCCCGAGGCCAAGCTTGCCGTCAGGACAAGGAGTACAGCTGCGGCAACAACCGGGTGCCCTGCAGTGACGTCAAATACCGGCAGAACAAGAAGGCCTGCCACTGCGGCGGCACCGAAGCCAGCCACCGTAGCCTGCGGGGCCAAAAGCCGGACTCCCCCACGAGCCAAGCCGGCGCTTAGAAGTTGCTGCGCAGCTGTTGCGGCCACGAAACCCGCCAGAGCGTAAGAAGTCTTGTCCGGATTCCCTGTCAACGCGCCAGCCACACCCATGGGCACGGCCAGGGTGAGGGCCACCCGGCCAGCCAGAATCAAATACTGGCGGAACGCGTTGGGCGTAAGGAAAGCTCGCAGGAACCAGTAGAGCGCGGCTGCTGCCAGAAGTACCGAGACGGGCCATGCACTCAACAGTCCACCCAGCGCACCAGCCACCCCCAGCACAGCGGCCGGCGCAAACTCCGTTCCGCGGCCCAGTTTCCACCCGATCACCATGGCAGTCAGCATGGTCAAGGCGAGTGGAACATAGTTGGGAAGATCGAACGGCCTGAACTCAAGTACCACCGTGAGGATAGTGGAGATGATCAGCTGCAACGCCAAACAGGACACGGCGTCATTCCACCAGAAGCGCGGCAGAAGCTTCCTGCCACCGAAGGCAACCCCCAGGGATTGGACTCCAAGGCAGATTACTGCGGCCAACAACACCGTACTCACATTCGCCGTGACGTCCCACACCACTCCCAGCAAAGCGAGCGTCAGCGCAGCCCGCGCTGCATAGAGATGCTGCACCCTGTACCGGGCCTGCGGCACAAAGAACATCACGGCGAAATAGACGCCGCACATCAGCATGACCAAGGCGTACTCTCCTTTGGACAAAAGGTGCGGCGTGAAGGTTACGGCAACGGCCACAACGGGTACCAAGGCGGGATGCAGCACCATGAGGGGACGGACGTACAGCGGAGGAAGCCACTTGGGCCGCAGCAAGGAGATGACCGTCAAAAGAACCGCCACCCCGATGAGGGCCGTGAAGTACCAGACCAGGGCGCCCCCCAGAACGGACACTCCGGACCACGCAGTTGAGACGACGAAACTGAGGGACAGGAAGGCCAGGACTTTGTTATCCAACCGCACAGCGGTGTAAGCGTAAACGGCTGTACCCAGCAACGAGGTGACCAACCACGCCGCGGGGCCGTTGTGGAGCACAAAGTTGTACATGGCCAGCCCTGTGACCGGAACGAGCGCCAGCCCGGTTCCGACGAAGGCAATGGCAGCCGGTCGGAGGCGGGGAACGCGCGAGTGGATCACCATGCCCGCGACGTAGAACAGTGCAGTAATGAACCAGATGCCCACAAAACGGAAGAGAGCCGGAAGGCTCGTGCCCACGAACAACGCACCGGCGGCAACCAACAGGAGACTGGCAACGTAGAGGGTGACGTTGATGTTCTGCTGGTCGCGCTTCTCCTTGCGCGCAGCGGCAGCCTCAGGGGTTTCGCGCACCACCGGCGGCTGTGGCACCCGGAAGGCAGCCGGCTGCTGCGCCGCAGGCTGCTGCGCGGCTGGCCGGGCCACGGGTTGCGCAGGCGGCTGGAAAGCCTGCGTCCGGGGCTGCACCGGGTTGTAAACAGTCGGCGGCGGCGTCATGGGCGGCGCCGGAGGCTGCACGGGCGACTGAATGTACGACTGGTTCGGCGGTGGACTCACAGGAGCAGGAGTGACCGTCCGGGCAGCTGCCTGGTCACTGTTGTGCCCCTTGGCCTCAGCGTCCCGCCACCCAGCCAGGTGGCCGGCGAGAAAACCCGCTTGGTAGGAGGCAGCTTGCTCCTGCACAGAAGAAGGGTGGTGGGCAGTCCTGCGTCGCCCCTTCGCTAACCCGACTGCAAAGCCAACCCCGCCAGCGATGACGAGGAGCAGCAGTATGAGGAAGGCAGTCATGGAAGCTCCTTGGTTTCGCCGGACGCAGTAAGTGCACGGCCTTTATCCATTCGATAGAATAATCGTAGCAAAAAGAACCCCACCGCCGTAGCGGTGGGGTTCTTTATAGCTAACTACCGGCTGGGCCGGAGTGTCACCGATCTACAAGTAGAGACTACTTGATGATGCTGGTCACACGTCCCGAACCAACGGTGCGGCCGCCTTCGCGGATAGCGAAGCCGAGGCCCTCTTCCATAGCGATCGGCTGGATGAGCGCAACGGTCATCTCAGTGTTGTCGCCAGGCATAACCATTTCCGTGCCTTCCGGCAGGGTGATAACGCCGGTTACGTCCGTGGTACGGAAGTAGAACTGCGGGCGGTAGTTGGAGTAGAACGGGTTGTGACGTCCGCCTTCGTCCTTGGAAAGGATGTAGACGTTAGCCTCGAAGTCGGTGTGCGGGGTGATGGAACCCGGCTTGACGACAACCTGGCCACGCTCGACATCGTCGCGCTTCAGACCGCGGAGCAGGAGGCCACAGTTCTCGCCGGCCCATGCTTCGTCGAGCTGCTTGTGGAACATCTCGATACCGGTGACCGTGGTCTTCTGGATCGGGCGGATGCCAACGATCTCGACCTCGGAGTTGATGGCGAGGGTTCCACGCTCGGCGCGGCCCGTAACAACGGTGCCACGACCGGTGATCGTGAAGACGTCTTCGATCGGCATCAGGAACGGCTTGTCGCGGTCACGTACGGGGTCCGGAACGGACTCGTCGACTGCTGCCATCAGGTCCTGGACGGACTTGACCCAAACCGGGTCGCCTTCCAGAGCCTTGAGACCGGAAACGCGAACAACCGGAGCCTCATCGCCATCGAAGCCCTGCGAGCTCAGGAGCTCACGAACTTCCATTTCGACGAGGTCGAGGAGTTCTTCGTCATCAACCATGTCGGACTTGTTCAGTGCGACCAGCAGGTAGGGAACACCAACCTGGCGGGCGAGCAGAACGTGCTCACGGGTCTGAGCCATCGGACCATCGGTTGCGGCAACCACGAGGATTGCGCCGTCCATCTGGGCAGCACCGGTGATCATGTTCTTGATGTAGTCAGCGTGACCCGGGGCGTCTACGTGTGCGTAGTGGCGCTTCTCGGTCTGGTACTCCACGTGGGAGATGTTGATGGTAATACCGCGCTGGCGCTCTTCCGGAGCAGAGTCGATCGACGCGAAGTCGCGCTGCTCGTTGAGATCCGGGTACTGGTCGTACAGCACCTTGGAAATGGCGGCAGTCAGCGTCGTCTTACCGTGGTCAACGTGACCAATGGTGCCGATGTTGACGTGCGGCTTAGTCCGCTCGAACTTTGCCTTTGCCACAGGTTCCTCCTAGAACGATTTCAAGTGAAGTGCTCCTCGGCCGCGCTTTTCGCGGCAGAAACTTTAGCAAGTCTACTTGGGGGCTTGGTTTTGGTGAAATTGCAGATTCAGGAACCAATGGTAGTTCCTCGAGCCTGTTTGCGCAGGGGCCGGGCTGCAGCTCTCGCCGCAGCCCCGCCTCAAGCGCTCAGATGCCTTCCCGATACCGGAATTGCATCCGTTACCGGGAGATTACTCGCCGCGGGTTTTCTGGATGATCTCGTCGGCTACTGCCTTGGGGACCTCCGCGTAGCTGTTGAACGTCATGGAGTACACAGCGCGACCCTGGGTCTTGGACCGGAGGTCACCGATGTAGCCGAACATGCCGGACAGCGGAACGTGTGCACGGATAACCTTCACACCTGCTGCGTCTTCCATGGACTGCATCTGGCCACGACGGGCGTTCAGGTCACCGATAACATCACCCATGTATTCCTCAGGTGTGCGGACCTCAACATCCATCAGCGGTTCAAGCAGAACAGGGCTCGCCTTGCGTGCAGCTTCCTTGAAAGCCATACGTCCGGCGATCTTGAACGCCATTTCCGAGGAGTCAACATCGTGGGACGCGCCATCGATCAGCGTGGCCTTGATGCCGACAACCGGGTAACCGGCCAGGACGCCGTCGTTCAGTGCATCCTGGATACCAGCGTCAACGGACGGGATGTATTCGCGCGGAACACGGCCACCAGTGACCTTGTTTTCGAACGCGTACAGCTCGCCGGAAGCGGTGTCCATGGGCTCGATCGCAATCTGGATCTTTGCGAACTGACCCGAACCACCGGTCTGCTTCTTGTGCGTGTAGTCAAGGCGCTCGACGGCGCGCTTGATGGTTTCGCGGTAAGCAACCTGCGGCTTGCCAACGTTTGCCTCGACCTTGAATTCGCGGCGCATGCGGTCCACCAGGATGTCCAGGTGGAGCTCGCCCATGCCGGCGATGATGGTCTGGCCCGTGTCTTCGTTGAGGGAGACCTGGAAGGTCGGGTCCTCAGCGGAGAGCTTCTGGATGGCCGTGGAGAGCTTCTCCTGGTCACCCTTGGTGTTGGGCTCGATCGCAACAGAGATCACGGGCTCCGGGAAGCTCATGGACTCGAGGACGATCTGGTTGTTGGCATCACACAGGGTGTCGCCCGTGGTGGTGTCCTTCAGACCGATGGCTGCGTAGATGTGGCCGGCGGTAGCGCCCTCGACAGGCATTTCCTTGTTGGCGTGCATCTGGAACAGCTTGCCGATGCGTTCCTTCTTGCCCTTGGTGGAGTTGACCACCTGGGCGCCTGCCTCAACGTGACCGGAGTACACGCGGACGAAGGTCAGCTGACCGAAGAACGGGTGCGCAGCAATCTTGAAGGCGAGGGCCGAGAACGGCTCGTCTGCAGACGGCTTGCGGGTGAGTTCCTTCTCTTCGTCGCGGGGATCGTGACCGATCATCGGCGGGACGTCGAGCGGGTTCGGCAGGTAGTCAACAACAGCGTCAAGCATCGGCTGGACACCGCGGTTCTTGAAGGCAGAACCACAGAAGACCGGGTAGAGCTCAGAGTTGATGGTCATCTTGCGGATGCCGGCTTTGATCTCTTCGAGGGTGAGTTCTTCACCTTCGAGGTACTTCTCCATGAGCTCTTCGGAAGCCTCGGCCACAGTCTCAACGAGCTGTGCACGGTACTCTTCGGCCTTGGCCTGGAGGTCCGCCGGGATTTCCTGCACTTCGTAGGAAGCGCCCATGGTGACGTCACCCTTTGCGTCGCCAGGCCAAACCAGGGCGCGCATTTCGAGGAGGTCAACAACACCGATGAAGTCGTTCTCAGCGCCGATGGGGAGCTGCATAACCAACGGCTTGGCACCAAGGCGGGAGATGATGGTGTCTACGGTGAAGTAGAAGTCAGCACCCAGCTTGTCCATCTTGTTGACGAAGCAGATACGCGGAACGTTGTACTTGTCAGCCTGGCGCCAAACAGTCTCGGACTGCGGCTCCACGCCTTCCTTGCCGTCGAACACTGCAACGGCACCGTCGAGGACGCGCAAGGAGCGCTCAACCTCAACCGTGAAGTCAACGTGGCCCGGGGTGTCAATGATGTTGATCTGGTTCTTGTCCCAGAAGCAAGTCACGGCGGCAGACGTGATGGTGATGCCGCGTTCCTTTTCCTGTTCCATCCAGTCAGTCGTCGAAGCGCCGTCGTGCGTCTCGCCGATCTTGTGGTTCACACCCGTGTAGAACAGGATGCGCTCGGTAGTGGTGGTCTTGCCGGCATCGATGTGGGCCATGATGCCGATGTTGCGGACCTTATTAAGGTCGGTAAGCACGTCCTGTGCCACGGGGTCTCCCTTTCGGATGGACTACACGTTCGCCGCCGGCTCAGTGAGCCGGCGGCGTCCGGAAAGTTTTTACCAGCGGTAGTGTGCGAAGGCCTTGTTGGACTCGGCCATCTTGTGGGTGTCTTCGCGACGCTTCACAGCGGCACCAAGACCATTGGAGGCATCCAGGATTTCGTTCTGGAGGCGCTCGGTCATGGTCTTCTCCCGGCGGGCCTTGGAGTAGCCCACGAGCCAACGCAGAGCGAGGGCGGTGGAGCGACCCGGCTTGACCTCAACCGGAACCTGGTAGGTAGCGCCACCAACACGGCGTGAACGCACCTCGAGTGAAGGCTTGACGTTGTCCATGGCCTTCTTGAGAGCGGCAACGGGGTCGCCGCCGGACTTGGCACGTGCACCTTCGAGTGCGCCGTAAACGATGCGCTCTGCGGTGGACTTCTTGCCGTCAACAAGAACCTTGTTGATCAGCTGCGTGACCAACGGGGAGCCGTAAACGGGATCGGAAACTAGCGGCCGCTTCGGGGCCGGACCCTTGCGAGGCATATTACTTCTTCTCCATCTTTGCGCCGTAACGGCTGCGAGCCTGCTTGCGGTTCTTTACACCCTGGGTGTCAAGTGCGCCGCGGACGATCTTGTAGCGGACACCCGGAAGGTCCTTAACACGACCACCACGGACGAGCACGATGGAGTGCTCCTGGAGGTTGTGGCCAACACCGGGGATGTAGGCGGTAACTTCCACGCCACCGTTGAGGCGCACACGTGCCACCTTACGGAGAGCCGAGTTCGGCTTCTTGGGGGTGGTGGTGTAAACGCGGGTGCAAACACCGCGGCGCATCGGGCTGCCCTTCAGCGCGGGAGCCTTGGTCTTGGAGACCTTCGGCGTGCGGCCCTTGCGGACCAGCTGGTTAATCGTAGGCACTTTCGTGTTCTCCGTTGTTTGATCTCTGCCCCCACACACAGGCGCCAGCCTGCGTAAACGTGGGAACTTTGGCGTTGCTCGTGCAGCCGGCCGAAACTCCGGTAGGCGTGCAAAAGTGCGGCATTCGTTGCGCATGTTGCCCGCAACCCGGAAACAGGCTCCACCCAGCACCATGAGAACAAAACCAAAATGATGCTGCGGCGGCCTTCATCCACTGCCACACAGAACAATTACCAAAAGTCTAGCACGGCTTGATCTAGGGCCTTAATCGGGTGTATGGAGGCCGACGGCGGAAGCCGGCTGCCGCCGTCGGCCTCCCCTCCCCGGGTTGTCCCGCAAGAGGGTGTTAACGGGTCAGGCCCCGCACTCGAAAGTGCGGGGCCGGACCTTACAGCTTCACCTTACGCGTCAGCGGAAGTCGTTGCCGAGATCGTAGTCATCCAGCGGGATGGCGTGGAACTCGGGAGCGCCGTCGCCACCCAGGGCGTCATAGGAGAAGTCGGTGAAAGCGCTGGGGCCCGTGAACAGGCTTGCCTTTGCTTCTTCCGTCGGCTCCACAGTGACCTCTGTGTAGCGGGGCAGACCCGTACCAGCCGGGATGAGCTTACCGATGATGACGTTTTCCTTGAGGCCGAGCAGAGGATCGCTCTTGCCTTCCATGGCCGCCTGCGTCAGGACGCGGGTGGTTTCCTGGAAGGAAGCTGCCGACAGCCAGGACTCGGTAGCCAAGGAAGCCTTGGTGATACCCATGAGTTCCGGACGACCCGAAGCCGGGGACTTGCCCTCGGATACGACGCGGCGGTTCTCGTCCTCGAAGCGGGCGCGCTCTGCAAGCTCACCGGGGAGCAGGTCGGAGTCGCCGGATTCGATGACGGTCACGCGGCGCAGCATCTGGCGGACGATAACCTCGACGTGCTTGTCGTGGATACCAATACCCTGGCTGCGGTAAACGCCCTGAACCTCGTCCACAAGGAACTTCTGTGCGGCACGGGGGCCCATGATGCGCAGAACCTGCTTCGGGTCCACCGGACCGTTGATCAGCTTCTGGCCGACGCTGACGTGATCGCCATCCTCGATGAGGAGACGTGAACGGCGCAGCACCGGGTAGGCAATCTCTTCGGAACCATCGTCCGGAGTGATGACCAGGCGCATCTGGCGCTCGGACTCTTCGATGGTGATGCGACCGGCTGCTTCAGCAATCGGTGCCACACCCTTCGGAGTACGTGCTTCGAAGAGCTCCTGGATACGGGGCAGACCCTGGGTAATGTCGTCGCCACCACCGGCGGAAACTGCACCACCGGTGTGGAACGTACGCATGGTCAGCTGGGTACCGGGCTCACCGATGGACTGTGCGGCAATGATGCCCACGGCCTCGCCGATGTCAACGGTCTTGCCAGTGGCCAGCGAACGGCCGTAGCAGAGTGCACAGGTGCCGACCTTGGACTCACACGTGAGCACAGAGCGGACCTTGACCTCAGTGATGCCTGCAGCCAACAGCTGGTCGATAACGACGTCGCCGCAGTCGGTGCCGCCGGCAGCCAGGACGTTGCCCTGGGCATCGACGACGTCGACAGCCAGCGTACGTGCGTAGGCGCTGTTCTCGACGTTCTCGTCCAGGACGAGCTCACCATTGGAATCCGGCACTGCGATCGGGGTGACCAGACCGCGTTCGGTACCACAGTCCTCTTCGCGGACGATGACGTCCTGCGAAACGTCCACCAGACGACGGGTCAAGTAACCCGAGTTGGCGGTACGGAGAGCGGTATCGGCCAGACCCTTACGGGCACCGTGCGTGGCGATGAAGTATTCCAGCACCGACAGGCCCTCGCGGTAGGAGGACTTGATGGGGCGAGGAATGATCTCACCCTTCGGGTTGGCCACAAGACCACGGATACCCGCGATCTGGCGGACCTGCATCCAGTTACCACGTGCACCGGAGGACACCATGCGGTTGATGGTGTTCATCGGGGACAGGCTGTCGCGCATCGCCTGGGCGATTTCGTTGGTTGCCTTGTTCCAGATTTCGATCAGTTCCTGGCGACGCTCGTCGTCGTCGATCAGGCCCTTGTCGTACTGGCCCTGGATCTTGGCGGCCATGTTCTCGTAACCAGCCAGAATGGCGGGCTTGGACGTAGGCACCTCGATGTCGGAGATGGCAACCGTGACACCCGAACGGGTGGCCCAGTAGAAACCTGCATCCTTCAAGTTATCCAGCGTTGCCGCCGTAACAACCTTCGGGTAGCGCTCTGCGAGGTCGTTGACGATCCGGGACAGTTCGCCCTTGTCGGCAACAGCCTCAACCCACGGGTAATCCTCGGGCAGCGTCTGGTTGAAGATGACCTGACCCAGGGAGGTTTCAACGAGAGCAGTCTGACCGGGCTCCCAACCTTCCGGAGCTTCCCAGCCCGCGTAAGGAACGAAGTCGTCCAGGCGGATCTTGACCTGGGAGTTCAGGTGCAGGTCACGGGCGTCGTACGCCATGATTGCTTCCGAAACCGAGGAGAAGATACGGCCTTCACCGGCAGAACCGACGCGCTTGGTGGTCAGGTGGTACAGGCCGATGATCATATCCTGCGAAGGCAGGGTCACCGGACGGCCATCGGACGGCTTCAGGATGTTGTTCGAGGACAGCATCAGGATGCGGGCTTCGGCCTGGGCTTCCGGGCTCAGCGGCAGGTGGACTGCCATCTGGTCGCCGTCGAAGTCAGCGTTGAAGGCGCCACAAACCAGCGGGTGAAGCTGAATTGCCTTGCCTTCCACAAGCTGGGGTTCGAAGGCCTGGATGCCGAGACGGTGCAGGGTAGGTGCACGGTTGAGCAGCACCGGGTGTTCGGTGATGATCTCTTCCAGCACGTCCCAAACCTGCGGACGGTAACGCTCAACCATGCGCTTTGCCGACTTGATGTTCTGTGCGTGGTTGAGGTCAACCAGGCGCTTCATCACGAACGGCTTGAAGAGCTCCAGGGCCATCTGCTTAGGCAGACCACACTGGTGCAGCTTCAACTGCGGGCCGACGACGATGACCGAACGGCCGGAGTAGTCGACGCGCTTGCCGAGGAGGTTCTGACGGAAACGACCCTGCTTGCCCTTGAGCATGTCGCTCAGGGACTTCAGCGGACGGTTGCCCGGACCCGTGACGGGACGGCCGCGACGACCGTTGTCGAAGAGGCTGTCAACAGCTTCCTGAAGCATGCGCTTCTCGTTGTTGACGATGATCTCCGGAGCACCCAGGTCAAGCAGGCGCTTGAGACGGTTGTTGCGGTTGATCACACGACGGTAGAGGTCGTTGAGGTCGGAGGTCGCAAAGCGGCCACCGTCCAACTGAACCATCGGGCGCAGTTCCGGCGGGATCACCGGGACGGCGTCGAGAACCATGCCGAGCGGGCTGTTGTTGGTGGTCAGGAACGCGTTGACAACCTTCAGGCGCTTCAGGGCACGCGTCTTACGCTGGCCCTTGCCGTTCTGGATGGTATCGCGAAGGGACTCAGCCTCAGCCTGCATGTCGAAAGTTTCGAGGCGCTTCTTGATCGCTTCGGCACCCATGGAGCCTTCGAAGTACAGGCCGTAACGGTCGCGGAGTTCGCGGTACAGGCCTTCGTCACCTTCAAGGTCAGCAACCTTGAGGTTCTTGAAGCGGTCCCAAACCTGCTCAAGGCGCTCGATGTCGGCGTCGGCACGCTTGCGGACGTTCGCCATCTGGCGGTCAGCAGAGTCGCGGGCCTTCTTCTTGTCGGCAGCCTTGGCGCCTTCGCCTTCAAGACGGGCAAGCTCGTCTTCAAGGTCGCGGGCGATCGTGGCGATGTCGCTGTCGCGGTTGTCAACCATCTGCTTCTTCTCGAGGTCGTGCTCAACCTGGAGGTTCGGCAATTCGGCGTGACGGCTTTCCGTGTCAACGCTGGTGATCATGTAGGCAGCGAAGTAGATGACCTTTTCAAGGTCCTTCGGTGCCAGGTCCAAAAGGTAGCCCAAGCGCGAAGGAACGCCCTTGAAGTACCAGATGTGGGTCACAGGCGCGGCCAGCTCAATGTGGCCCATGCGCTCACGGCGCACCTTGGCGCGGGTGACTTCAACGCCACAACGCTCGCAGATGATGCCCTTGAAGCGGACGCGCTTGTACTTGCCGCAGTAGCATTCCCAGTCGCGGGACGGGCCGAAGATCTTCTCGCAGAAGAGGCCGTCCTTCTCGGGCTTGAGCGTGCGGTAGTTGATGGTTTCCGGCTTCTTGACCTCACCGTAAGACCATCCGCGGATGTCTTCCGCGGTGGCGAGGCCGATCTGCATGAGGCCGAAGGAGGATTCGCTGGACATATGGTCCCTGTTCTCTCTTGTTCTCTAAATTCTGAAGTCTTGGTTACGGGAAGAGGGAGCCGTTCCGACGGACAGACGTTGAGGCTGTCCGCCGGAACAGCTGCTAGACCTCTTCTACGGAACTGGGCTCTGCACGAGACAGATCGATGCCCAGTTCTTCCGCAGCCGTGAAGACTGCGTCATCAGAGTCACGCATTTCGATCGTGGTTCCGTCGGTGGAAAGAACTTCCACGTTCAGGCACAACGACTGCATTTCCTTGATCAAGACCTTGAAGGACTCGGGAACGCCAGGCTCAGGGATGTTCTCGCCCTTGACGATGGCTTCGTAGACCTTCACACGACCATGGATGTCATCCGACTTGATCGTGAGGAGTTCCTGAAGGGTGTAAGCGGCACCGTAAGCTTCGAGCGCCCACACTTCCATTTCACCGAAGCGCTGGCCACCGAACTGAGCCTTACCACCCAGCGGCTGCTGCGTGATCATGGAGTACGGGCCGGTGGAGCGCGCGTGGATCTTGTCGTCCACCAAGTGGTGGAGCTTCAGGATGTACATGTAACCGACGGAGATCGGATCCGGGAACGGCTCGCCGGAGCGGCCGTCAAACAGACGGGTCTTGCCGGAGGAGTCGATCAGGCGGTCGCCGTCGCGGGTCACGTTGGTGGAGTCAAGCAGGCCCGTGATCTCTTCTTCGCGGGCGCCATCGAACACCGGGGTGGCAACGGTGGTCTGGCCGGTTTCACGGGGCAGGTTGGGCAGGTTCTTGACCCACTCCGGCTCGCCTTCGATCTTCCAACCGGTCTTGGCAACCCAACCGAGGTGGGTTTCCAGGACCTGGCCAACGTTCATTCGACCCGGAACACCAAGCGGGTTCAGGACGATGTCCACCGGGGTACCGTCTGCAAGGAAGGGCATGTCCTCGATCGGAAGGATCTTGGAGATAACACCCTTGTTGCCGTGACGGCCGGCGAGCTTGTCGCCGTCGGTGATCTTACGCTTGGCTGCAACGTAGACGCGGACCAGCTGGTTCACGCCCGGGGGCAGTTCGTCGTCGTTGTCGCGGTCGAAGACGCGCACGCCGATGACCGTACCGGACTCGCCGTGGGGCACCTTCAGGGAGGTGTCGCGGACTTCGCGGGACTTCTCACCGAAGATGGCGCGGAGGAGGCGCTCTTCCGGGGTCAGTTCGGTTTCACCCTTAGGGGTGACCTTTCCAACCAGGATGTCGCCGGCTTCAACCTCGGCACCGATGTGGATGATGCCGCGCTCGTCCAGGCCTGCAAGGACTTCCTCGGACACGTTGGGGATGTCACGCGTGATTTCCTCGGCACCAAGCTTGGTGTCGCGGGCATCAATTTCGTGCTCCTCGATGTGGATGGAGGAAAGAACATCCTCAGCAACGATGCGCTGGGACAGGATGATGGCGTCCTCGAAGTTGTGGCCTTCCCATGACATGAATGCCACGAGCAGGTTCTTACCGAGGGCAAGCTCACCCTGGTCCGTTGCGGGACCGTCGGCGATGATGCCGCCAACTTCCAGACGCTGGCCTTCGTTGACCAGCACGCGGTGGTTGTAGCAGTTGCCCTGGTTGGAACGGGCGAACTTGTTGATGCGGTAGTTGGTCTCGGTACCGTCGTCGTTGATCATCACAACGAGCTCGGCGGAAACCTCGGTGACCACACCTGCCTTCTTCGCGATGACAACGTCACCGGCGTCGACAGCTGCTGCGCGCTCCATGCCGGTGCCCACGAAAGGAGCCTCGGAACGGACCAGCGGCACGGCCTGACGCTGCATGTTGGCACCCATAAGTGCGCGGTTGGCGTCGTCATGCTCAAGGAACGGAATCAGGGCTGTTGCCACGGAAACCATCTGGCGCGGGGAAACGTCCATGAACTGAACGTCTGCAGCGGGAACCAGAACGGGCTCGCCTCCACCACCACGGGCACGGACCAGGACGGTCTCTTCCGAGAACTTCTTGTCAGCATCCAGCGGAGCGTTGGCCTGTGCAATCAGGACCTCTGCTTCGTCGTCAGCCGTGAGGTACTGGACCTCGTCGGAAACGACGCCTTCGGCAACCAGACGGTACGGCGTCTCGATGAAACCGAACGGGTTGATGCGGCCGTAGGAAGCCAGCGAGCCGATCAAACCAATGTTCGGGCCTTCAGGAGTTTCGATGGGGCACATACGTCCGTAGTGGGACGGGTGAACGTCTCGAACTTCCATGCCTGCACGGTCACGGGACAGACCACCCGGGCCAAGTGCCGACAGGCGGCGCTTGTGGGTCAGACCCGAGAGCGGGTTGTTCTGGTCCATGAACTGCGACAGCTGGGATGTTCCGAAGAACTCCTTGATTGCTGCCACAACGGGACGGATGTTGATCAGTGTCTGCGGCGTAATGGCCTCGACGTCCTGCGTGGTCATGCGTTCGCGAACGACGCGTTCCATGCGGGAAAGACCGGTGCGGACCTGGTTCTCGATCAGTTCGCCCACGGCGCGGATGCGACGGTTGCCGAAGTGGTCGATGTCGTCGACGTCAACGCGGAGCTCGTGGTCTTCGCCGTCGCGCTTGCCCATGAGAGTCTTCTCGCCGGCGTGAAGCGCAACGAGGAACTTGATCATGGCAACGATGTCTTCAACGTGCAGGACCGAGGCTTCCTTGTCACCAAGGGAGCGGTCGATGCCGAGCTTGCGGTTGATCTTGTAACGGCCAACCTTGGCAAGATCGTAGCGCTTGGCGTTGAAGTACAGGTTGTCCAGCAGGGACTGGGCAGCCTCAACTGTGGGCGGCTCGCCCGGACGCAGCTTGCGGTAGATGTCCAGAAGCGCGTCTTCGCGGGTTTCGGTGGCGTCCTTCTCCAGCGTTGCACGCATGGAGTCGTACTGGCCGAACTCTTCCAGGATCTGGCCTTCGGTCCAGCCGAGGGCCTTCAGGAGAACCGTCACCGACTGCTTACGCTTACGGTCGAGGCGAACGCCGACCTGATCGCGCTTGTCGATTTCGAGTTCAAACCATGCACCACGGGACGGGATGATCTTCGCAGTGAAGATGTCCTTGTCACTGGTCTTGTCAGCGGTGCGCTCGAAGTAGGCGCCCGGTGAACGGACCAACTGGGAGACAACGACGCGCTCGGTGCCGTTGACGACGAACGTTCCCTTTTCAGTCATGAGGGGAAAGTCGCCCATGAACACGGTCTGCTGCTTGATTTCGCCCGTGTTGTTGTTCATGAACTCGGCCTTGACATACAGCGGTGCCGAGTAAGTGGCGTCACGGTCTTTGCATTCGGCCATGGTGTACTTCGGGTCAGCGAACTCCGGCTCCGAGAAGCTCAGGGACATGGTGCCCTGGAAGTCCTCGATAGGGGAGATCTCTTCGAAGATGTCGGCAAGTCCGGAGCTGGTGGCGACGCTGAGGTCGCCCTCCTCGACAGCCTTCGCTACCCGCGCCTGCCAGCGTTCGTTTCCGACCAGCCAGTCAAAGCTGTCGGTTTGCAGGGCGAGAAGATTCGGAACATCAAGGGGTTCGTGAATCTTTGCGAATGAGAGGCGGCGGGTGGCACCATCGGTGCTTGCCGTGTTAGCGGTTTCGTTATTAGAGGTGCTCGAGGCGACCAAGAGGGATCCTTCCACAGACCTTCAGGCGTTTTCAGATCTCCCCCGTTTGCATTCTGCAGAGTGCTCCGCAGAATACTTGTTCCGGTTCCGCTATATGACCCGGACCCAGACCGCTTTATGACAATGCACGTTGTAGGAACGGCACGTCAAGGACGCAGCTGAGAGGTAAAGCCCACCGCTATATGAAGGCTGAAGGTTAACAGGGAAGACGCAAATATCTACAATACGGCAAAGCAGCCTTCCTGTCTACCCCAGATCGTCCGTGATTGCAAGCACGGTTGCTGCAGGCACCAATACCTATGGAAGTCTTCCGAGAAGAGGGGAAGACCCGCCAGGAATGGGACCCACGGCACAATTGTTGACGTGGTGGGCCGTGCCGCGCTCCGCGATAGCCTTGCTACACCACTCCCGGATCGGAAGAGAGACCATGACCAACTCCGCTGACGACAATGACGTTGTCATCCTTGCTGCTTCCCGCACCCCACAGGGTCGGCTCAACGGACAATTGGCGGGATTCACCGCCGTCGACCTTGGCGCTCATGCCATAACCGCCGCTTTGGCGGCCAGCGGGCTAAAAGCCGAACAGGTGGACGCCGTCATCATGGGCCAGGTGCTTCAGGCCGGCACGGGTCAAAATCCGGCCCGGCAAAGCGCCATCGCCGCCGGTGTTGGTTGGAACATCCCTGCCGTTACCATCAACAAGGTCTGTCTCTCCGGGCTCACCGCAGTAATAGATGCCGCCCGCATGATCCGCAGCGGTGACGCCACGGTGGTTGTTGCCGGCGGACAGGAATCCATGACCAGGGCCCCGCACCTCCTCCCCGGGTCCCGCCAAGGCTGGACGTACGGAGCCATCCAAGCACTGGATGTCGCCGCCCATGATGGCCTCACCGACGCCTTCGACGGACAGTCCATGGGCTTATCCACCGAAACGAAGAACGTCACCCTCGGCATTGACCGCAAGGCCCAGGACGAAGTTGCCGCGGCTTCCCACCAGCGCGCCGCTGCCGCCATCGCGGACGGAACCTTCGACGTCGAAATCGCTCCGGTACGCGTCAAGCAGCGCAAGGGTGACCCCCTGGTGCTCACCACCGATGAAGGCGTCAGGCCCAACACCTCGGTGGAGACACTGGCACCGCTCAAGGCGGCGTTCGCCACCGACGGCACCATCACGGCCGGCAACTCCTCTCCCCTGTCCGACGGCGCCTCCGCACTGGTGCTGACCAGCCGCCGGTTCGCCAAGGACAACGGGCTGGACTACCTCGCTGTTGTTGGAAAGCCCGGACAGGTTGCCGGACCTGACAACTCGCTTCATTCCCAACCGTCGAACGCCATTGCGCAGGCCTTGAAACGTGCGGGCTGGACGGCGGAGGACTTGGATTTCATCGAAATCAACGAGGCCTTCGGCTCAGTGGCCGTACAGTCCCTCAAGGATCTCCACTACCCCTTGGAGAAGTGCAACATCCATGGCGGCGCCATCGCGTTGGGCCATCCCATTGGGGCGTCCGGAGCACGGCTCGCGTTGCACGCCGCGCACGAACTCAAGCGCAGGGGAACCGGAAAAGCGGCTGTCTCCCTTTGCGGAGGCGGAGGTCAGGGTGAAGCCCTCCTCCTGTACCGCGACTAGAAGGAACACGACTGAAAGGAGTCGGCATGACTGAAGCTATGACCGACGGAGCCGAGCGATTCCTGTCTGACGCCGCCGCGCGCGGACTGGACGTTGACGTCGTCGAGCGTCCTGCGGCACGGAGCCTGGAAGAAGCGGCCGGCATCCTGGGCATCAGCCCGGCAGACATCGTGAAGTCATTGGTGGTCAAGCACCGCGACGGCAGCTTCCTATTCGCGCTCATTCCCGGGGATCGCCAGATCTCGTGGCCCAAGCTGCGTGCGTTGGTGGGCGTCAATAAGCTCTCGCTCCCCCACGCCGACGTTGCCTTGGCCGCCACCGGTTATGAACGCGGCACCATCACTCCGCTGGGCAGCACCACCGCCTGGCCTGTGTATGCCGATGCCACCATTACCGGGCGTCGCATTTCCATGGGTGCCGGGGCACACGGTCGGAGCGCGTTCGTGGACGCGGATGCACTCACCGCAGCCCTCGGCGCGGTAGTCGCGGACATCAGCGAACCCAACTAAGTAGCAGTTCAGGTCGTTCTGAGCTGTCAGAACGACCTGAACTGCGACCTACTTGGGTGCACGAAACGTTGGTGAGTTAAACGCAGGAAGCCCCGCCCGGTTCCTCTGACGGAACGGGCGGGGCTTCCACAAGCAAGACGAGTTACTTGAGGGTAACCGTAGCGCCAGCTTCTTCGAGCTGAGCCTTTGCCTTCTCGGCAGCTTCCTTCGTGGCGCCTTCGAGAACAGCCTTCGGTGCGCTGTCAACCAGGTCCTTGGCTTCCTTGAGGCCGAGGGAGGTGATGGCGCGAACTTCCTTGATCACTGCGATCTTCTTGTCGCCAGCAGCTTCGAGAACGACGTCGAATTCGGTCTTCTCTTCAGCAGCTTCAGCAGCACCGCCGGCAGCGGGGCCAGCAACTGCAACAGCAGCAGCCGTAACTTCGAAGGTCTCTTCGAAGAGCTTGACGAACTCGGAGAGCTCGATGATGGTCAGTTCCTTGAAAGCTTCAATGAGCTCTTCGTTGCTGAGCTTCGCCATGGTGGCGTCCTTCCATTAGTTGGCGCAGATCCGGGCTAAACCGGTCCATGCACCAGAGTTTGATTGAGGGGAGAACTTAGTTCTCTTCGGTTGCAGCTTCAGCGGCTTCGGCCGGAGCCGCAACCTCTTCAGCAGCAGCCTCTTCAGCGGCCGGAGCTTCTTCAGCGGCCGGTGCAGATGCGCCGCCCTCTTCTTCAAGCTTGAGGCGCAGGGCGTCGATGATGCGTGCAGCAGCGGATGCGGGAGCCTTGAGGACACCAGCAACACGTGCAAGCTGCAGCTCGCGGGACTCGAGGGCTGCCAGTGCGGCAACTCCTGCTGCGTCCAATGCCTTGCCTTCGAAGACGCCGGTCTTGATAACCAGCTGCTTGTTGGCCTTGGCAAAGTCCGTCAGGCTCTTGGCAGCAGCAACAGCGTCACCCTTGATGAAGGCGATTGCAGTGGGGCCGGCGAGCTGATCGTTGAATGCTTCAACTCCAGCTTCCTTGGCTGCAATGGCACTCAGGGTGTTCTTGACGACCGAGAACTTGGTGTCCTGGCCGAGCGCAACACGCAGTTCCTTGAGCTGTGCAACAGTGAGCCCGCGGTATTCGGTCAGGACAGCCGCGTTCGATTCCTTGAAATCGTTGGTGATCTCCGCAACAGCGGAAACCTTGCTAGGCGTTGTCATAACCCTCCTTCCGGGGAATAAAGCCGGTCTTCCGGGTCCCCGCTCACGAGAGCTAAAACTAAAAACGCCCCGCGCAGATGCACGGGGCTTGGCTCAACACAGTTTTATCCGTGGAGACTTGCTTCGTTCACCTGCGCCGGCCGCCCTATGTTCAGGGTCCTTCGTCAAGGAATTCACTTTTGCCTCAGGGGCGCAGCTACAGAATTGAGCCATGCTCGAAAGAGTGGATTCCCATCAACCGACGGTCTTTGGTAATTCAAGGTTACGGGAGAGTGTTCGGCAAACCAAATCGGCCCGGCCTAGTCTGACGACGTTGCTCCCGACAACCTGCCCGGAAGTTCCTTCTGCCACAGTCCAGTGACGCCTGCCGTGGTGAATCCCAACTGTTTGTTCACAGTCAGGAGGTACCTGTTCTCCGGCGCGTTCCATGTATAGATGACACGGGCGTCCGGGAACTGCTCGCTCAGCCGTTCCATGTTGGCAACCTTGATCAGCAAGCCAAGCTTGTTGCCCCGCTGCTCCTGCAGGACCAAAGTATCGTCTTGGAAGACCACGTCTTGGCGGTGCGCAAGAACGCTGATGGTGGTCAGGCCCACCAGGCGTCCGCTCTCTACATGCTCGACGGCGGTCACCACGGTGCGCCGGCCCTGCGCCAAAGCGGCGTTCTCGGTTTCGCGCAGAACCGCTTCGTCGAAAACCATTCCGCTCGCTTCGACTTCAGGTGCGTCCTCGTCCCCCTCGTCCCGCACCACTTCCCCGGCCGCGTTCTCCAATGCGGCAACGGCTTCCAGCCAAGGTTCGGGGCAACGGTCCGTCCAATGATGCAAAGCGTACCGGCCTCCGTTGGCCTCTTCTGCTTCGAGCTGCAGATCCCCCACCAGCTTGGAATCCAGAGGCAGCACGCAGGAGCTGAACTGTTCAATGTGCTGAAGGGTGTATCCAGCCCGTTTGGCGAAGTCCACCTCCCTGCTGCTCACCGGTACGAAACCAGCACCGCTGCCCGGGATCAACTGGTCCTCGGGTATCTCGGTGAGGGACGTTGCCGGATGGTTGGTATCCACCAAAGCCATGGTGCGTCCTTCTGCCCGGGCGAGCTGCTCCGCGGCTTCCAGCAATTGACGGCCGACGCCCTGCCCTTGGAACTCGGGAAGGATGTCCAAAGTGAACTCCGCCAGGTCAAGGTTGTCCGCCAAGGGGAGGGCGATGTCCACTGTGCCCACAATGACGCCCTCTACTTTTGCCACCAGAAGAATCTGGCGCTCATAGGGATCAGAAAGCTCCAACAGCTTTTCCAAGGGGGTGTAGGCGAGGTCGTCACTCCCCCAGGTCTCCATGCGTACCCGTCGCCCTACTTCCACGGCGTCCAGGAAATCAGTCGCGTCGGGGCTGTCCAGGGTGTCAGGCACCCAGAGCTGCTCGACTTGAACGGTCTTCGCCTCGTCTACAGTCATTCCAGCCGTTTCTGCCATTCGCCGTCAAAGCCGGAAGGCTTGAACCCCAAGGCGATATTTATGGCCAGCATATGCCGGTTTTCATTGGCGTTCCATGTCATCACCGACGTGGCGGCCGGCCACAACGTTTGTACACGGCGAAGATTGGCTATTTTGACCAGCATGCCGAGGCGGTAACCGCGGTGTCCGGGAGCAACCAAGGTGTCCTCTTGGTAGACCATGCCCGGCGTGGCTTCACGGTGGGTGAGGATGGTGTACGCCGCCAACTCACCCGTGGCATCGTGTCGGGCAACAGCCGCCGTGAAGGCCACTCCACCTGCCAGCCAGGCGTTCTCCTCCACACGGACACGGTTGGCATCCCACTCCTCGCCCTCCCAGCCCAGGCCTGCAATAGGTACCTCCGTACTCATGAGGCTTTTGAGCCTGGCGAACACGTCCACGAGCTCATCAGGGCAGCGGTCCTGCCATCCGATCACGCTGTACCCGGCCGCCAGTTTGGTTGCCTGCTCTTCGAGCTCCCGCAGGAGCTCTTCCCCCACCGGAAGGGGCAGCGTGCTGTTGGTTTCCACCTGCTCCAGGGAATAGCCGTGATGAAGGGCAAAGCCAGTGGAGGCGGTATCCAGCGGGACGCCGCCCGTACCGGATTTTGCCTCCAGCAGCTCGGCTTTTGGGACGATGAGCCGCATTGGCTCCGAGCAAAACGCGTCAAAGGACACACGGTCCCGTTCCTGGGCCAGTCCTTCCAGCACCTCGAGGATCCTTGTGCCAATGCCGCGGCGCCGATAGCCGGCGTCCACCACGACGTCCACACCCGCCGTCGTGGTGTTTTCGCTCAGCGGCAGTGTCAGCGTGCCGCGGCCCACCACTACCTCATCCAGGCGCGCCAGGAAGACGTGCCGCTCTTCGTAGGCATTGCCCTGCCAGAAGAGGACAGCTTCGGCCAGCGTGGAACAACGGTCCAGATCGCCCCAGAGATCCAGGTGATGGGCAACGTCAAGATCATGGAAGGCGCGAAAATCGGGCGACCCCGTCGCGTCGGGGCTTGCGGGGACCGGAATCCGTTCTACGGACAACCCGGCGGGGGCGGAAGAGTACGACGACGCCACGCACCACATCCTACGGCGCACCACTGCAGGTGAACAGGGAAAGGGCAAGAAAAAGGACCGCCCGGCAGAGCCGGACGGTCCTTTTATCAGAGCAAGTGCCCGCGAAGCTTACGCGTCGACGAGGACCTTGGTGACGTTCGGGTCAACGGTGATGCCCGGACCGAACGTGGTGGCAACGGTAGCCTTCTGGATGTAGCGGCCCTTGGAAGCGGACGGCTTCAAACGAAGAACCTCTTCCAGTGCAGCTGCGTAGTTCTCAGCCAGCTTGTTGACGTCGAAAGACACCTTGCCGATGATGAAGTGCAGGTTGGAGTGCTTGTCGACGCGGAAGTCGATCTTGCCACCCTTGATGTCGTTGACAGCCTTGGTGACATCCGGGGTAACCGTACCGGTCTTCGGGTTCGGCATCAGGTTACGCGGACCGAGGACCTTGCCCAGACGGCCAACCTTGCCCATGAGGTCAGGGGTTGCCACTGCGGCATCGAAGTCGGTCCAGCCGGCTGCGATCTTTTCGATCAGGTCATCGGAACCAACGAAGTCAGCGCCGGCAGCGATTGCTGCTTCAGCTTTGTCGCCCGTTGCGAAAACGAGGACGCGGGCGGTCTTACCGGTGCCGTGGGGCAGGTTGACGGTGCCACGAACCATCTGGTCGGCCTTACGCGGGTCAACGCCCAAACGGAAAGCTACCTCAACGGTTGCGTCGAACTTGGAAGGGTTGGTGTCCTTCGCGAGGGTGATGGCCTCGACCGGGGCGTAAACCTTGCCTGCCTCGATCTTGGCTACGGCTGCCTCATATGCTTTGCTGCGCTTTGCCATGCTGCTATTTCTCCTTGTGCAGTTGTGGTCTGCGGACCGCGCTGGGCCCTGCCACAAGCCGAGGATCCGGCAAGGATCCTGCGACATTTCAATGTTTCAGATGCCGGTTGCCCGGCGGGTGAAGGCCACAAGGGCCTTCGAAGGTTACTAGCCTTCTACGGTGATGCCCATGGAGCGGGCGGTGCCTGCGATGATCAGGGCGGCAGCCTTGATGTCGTTGGCGTTGAGGTCTTCCATCTTGGTGGAAGCAATTTCCTCAACCTGTGCCTGGGTCAGCTTGGCAACCTTGACGGTGTGCGGGGTGGCCGAACCCTTGGCGACGCCTGCAGCCTTCTTGATGAGCTCTGCAGCCGGCGGGGTCTTGGTGATGAAGGTGAAGGAACGGTCTTCGTAAACCGTGATTTCAACCGGGATAACGTTTCCGCGCTGGGATTCCGTTGCAGCGTTGTACGCCTTGCAGAATTCCATGATGTTGACACCGTGCTGGCCAAGCGCAGGACCGATCGGCGGAGCCGGGTTAGCGGCACCTGCCTGGATCTGCAGCTTGATGAGGCCGGTGACCTTCTTCTTGGGAGCCAATGTAGGGTCCTTCTCTCAATAGCTTCCTGGGACACAGGAGCGCGTCCCAGGTTGGTGGCCGCCATGGCGAGGCGGCCGGCCACTCCCGAACTGCTAAGCAGGCAGGACTGGAGCGAAATTTTGGAATCAGCTAGATCTTGGTGACCTGGTTGAAGGCGAGCGTTACCGGGGTTTCGCGCTCGAAGATCGAGACCAGAACCACCAGGGTCTGGGACTCGGGCTTGATCTCGGAGATCGTAGCCGGGAGGGTCTCGAACGGACCTTCCTTGACGATAACCGACTCGCCGACCTCGAAGTCGACGGCCACGGGAGCCTGGTTCTGCTTGTTGACGGGCTTGCCCTGCTCTGCCTGCTCTTCTTCGAAGACCGGGGCGAGCATGGAGAAGACCTCATCGAGCCGCAGCGGGACAGGGTTGTGGGCGTTGCCCACGAAGCCGGTGACACCCGGCGTGTGTCGAACGGCGCCCCAGGAAGCGTCGGTCAGATCCATACGGACCAGGACGTAGCCGGGAATGCGCACGCGGTTGATGACCTTGCGCTGCGCGTTCTTGATCTCAACGACCTCTTCCATGGGGACCTGGATCTCGAAGATGTAATCTTCCATGTCCAGGGTCTGGATGCGGGTCTCAAGGTTGGCCTTCACGCGGTTCTCGTAACCGGCGTAGGAGTGGATGACGTACCAGTCACCTTCCTGGCGGCGCAGCTTGCCCTTGAACTCTTCAGCCGGATCGACCGGGGCGGCTGCAGCAGCGGCTGCCAGTTCGTCGCCGTCGGACTCTTCCGAAGCGTCGTCTTCATCGGCAACATCACCGGATGCGTCATCAGACTCGGCGTCTACATCAGCTTCGAAATCCTCTTCGGAATCGTCGGCGTCGGCAGATTCGGGCGCAGCAGAATCGACCTCGGACTCTTCCACGACAATTGCCGTGGCGTCGGCTGAGTCCTCGGCGGATTCGCCCAGCTCAGTCTCGTTTACCTCGAGCTCCTGCTCAGACACTTGGTCTCCTGCTTCCTCATTGCCTAACATGCCTATTTAAATGGCTCAATTCCGCAAACCCCGCAAAATCCCTGAACTACCAAGGAATTTCACACAGTTTGCGGACAGATCCGCTTAGCGGTCCGTAGCGCCTGACCCACCGAAGACCCAGCTGACTCCCGTGCCGAAAGCCAGATCCAGCAGAGTGACGATGAGCATCATGATGGCCACGAACACCAGCACCACGAGCGTGTAATTGATCAGTTCCTTGCGGGTTGGAGCAACGACCTTCTTCAGTTCACCAATGACCTGGCGGACGAAGAGTGCAATTCGGGCGAAGAAACCGCGATCGGTTTTCTTGGCGGGACGGCCCTTCGAGCTGCTGGCAGCTGTTTCGGTCACCTGGTCCTCACTCACCTTGCAAAGTCGTTGACCCGACTCTGATCAGAGCCATGGTTGCTGCGCGTGCCCCGGCGTTTCCGCCGGAACAGCTTGCGCAGGGCAGACAGGACTCGAACCTGCAACCTGCGGTTTTGGAGACCGCTGCGCTACCAATTGCGCCACTACCCTATGGAATGAATCCATGTTTCAGGCCGCACTTCAGCCTGTGGTGCTTTTCAACACCGGTGAACCAGTCTACGCAAGAATTTCGCGATAGTCGAACCGGCCCGATTCAGGACCTCCCAGCCCGGAAAGCCTGTGACCAGCATTATCAGTCACAAAGTTCTGCAGGCACCCGGGAGCTCCGCAGAACAGCATAAGGTAGTTTACGTCGAATCCCATCATCCAGCCCACGAGCTGCCTGCGAAGAACGGTACATAGATGTCTGCCGGAACAACTACCGCCCGCATTTCACAGCGAATCTCCGCCATTGCAGAGTCCGCCACCCTTGCCGTTGACGCCAAGGCCAAGGCACTGAAGGCCGCGGGACGTCCCGTGATCGGTTTCGGTGCCGGCGAACCCGATTTCCCCACCCCCGACTACATCGTCCAGGCAGCCATTGAAGCGGCCAGCCAGCCGAAGTACCACCGTTACTCCCCCGCGGGCGGCCTGCCCGAGCTTAAGAAGGCCATCGCGGAGAAGACCCTGCGGGACTCCGGCTACAAGGTTGACCCGTCCCAGGTCCTGGTGACCAATGGCGGTAAGCAGGCCGTCTACAACACGTTCGCAACCTTGGTGGACCCGGGCGACGAAGTCATCATCCCCACCCCTTTCTGGACCACCTACCCGGAAGCCATCCGCCTTGCCGGCGGCGTGCCTGTTGAGGTCTTCGCCGGTCCCGAACAGGGCTACCTCGTGACCATCGAGCAGCTTGAGGCCGCGGTGACGGACAGGACCAAGATCCTGCTCTTCGTTTCCCCGTCCAACCCCACCGGCGCGGTTTACAGCCCCGAGCAGGTTGCGGAGATCGGCAAGTGGGCCGCGTCCAAGGGACTCTGGGTTGTTACCGACGAGATCTACGAGCACCTGACCTACGACGGCGTCGAGTTCACCTCCATCGCCACTGCCGCCCCGGAACTGGGCGACAAAGTTGTCATCCTCAACGGTGTGGCCAAGACCTACGCCATGACCGGTTGGCGCGTGGGATGGATGATCGGCCCTGCCGACGTCATCAAGGCGGCCACCAACCTTCAGTCGCACGCGACGTCGAACGTCTCCAACATCATGCAGATCGCCGCTGCCGCTGCCCTCACGGGCCCGCTGACCGCCGTCGACGAGATGAAGGTGGCCTTCGACCGCCGCCGTAAGGCAATCGTCGCCGGACTGAACGCGATCGAAGGCGTTGAATGCCCGACGCCGACCGGCGCCTTCTACGTCTACGCGGACGTCCGCGGCCTGCTGGGTAAGGAATTTGAGACCTCCAACGGTCCCGTCCGGCCCCAAACCTCGGCTGAACTCGCCACCCTCATCCTCGACGAGGTTGAAGTTGCCGTGGTTCCGGGCGAGGCATTCGGTCCCTCCGGTTACGTCCGCCTCAGCTACGCACTCGGTGACGAGGATCTGGCAGAAGGCGTCCGCCGGATCCAGGAATTCCTGGGCAAGGCCAAGTAGCAACCAGCCACAGCAGACGCTCTTCCACCGTGACAGGTGGAAGAGCGTTTGCGTTTAAGGCGCGGGATGTGAGAGAGCGCTAGAGGAGGCGGCGTTCGGCAGCCCATTTGGTGAGTTCGTGGCGGCTGGAGAGCTGCAACTTCCTCAGGACCGCCGACACATGCGTTTCCACGGTCTTGATGGAAATGAAGAGTTCCTTGGCGACCTCCTTGTAGCTGTACCCTCGCGCGATGAGCCGCATGACTTCGAGTTCGCGGGCGGAAAGCTTGTCCAGTTCGTCGTCCGCGATGTCCGCTGGAGCAGTCCCGAAGGCGTCGAGCACGAAGCCTGCAAGCCTTGGCGAGAACACGGCATCGCCATCGGCCACCCGGATCACGGCGTCGGAAATCTCCTTGCCGGAGATGGTCTTGGTGACGTAGCCCCGGGCGCCTGCACGGATCACGGAGACCACGTCCTCGGCGGCATCGGAGACACTGAGCGCCAGGAAGCTGGTGGTGCCCAACAAGGCCGACGATCCGGCGATGACCTCACGCCCGCCACCACCCAGACCTCCGGGCAGGTGTACGTCCAGCAGGACCACCTCGGGACGTGACTCCGCGATCACCGCAATGGCCTGTTCCACCGTTCCGGCCTCTCCCACCACATCCATGCGTTCGTCGAGGTCGGCTTTGAGGCCGGAACGGAAGATGGTGTGGTCATCGACGATCACCACAGGTACCCTGCGTCCTGTGCCACTGTCCGGGTTGGTATTCATTGCTTCGCTTCTCCATTCCGTACATCATTGTTCCGCTGGTCCCCGGCGTCCACGCTTGCGGACGGAAGGGTCAGGCGGACTTCCGTTCCGTCACTGCTGCTGGTGATCGCTGCAGTACCACCGTGCCGCTTCATCCGGCCAATGATCGATTCCTTCACGCCCAGCCTGTCGTCCGGAACAGCGTCGAGGTCAAAGCCCGGGCCGCGGTCCTTGATGAAGATCTCCGTGCTTCCCGCGGTGCTCTCCAAATACACGGATACGGTCCCGCCACCATGCCTGGCGGCGTTGACCATGGCTTCCCTTGCGGCCTGGACCAGGGCTTCGTGCCGGTCCGTCATCTCGGTATCGCCCACGGTCACCACCTCAACCGCGTGGCCGTGGGAGTCTTCCACTTCCGCGGCCACGGACTTGATCCGGTCAGCGAGGAGGCCGGATTCCCTGGCGGCATCGCTGAAGAGCCAGGCCCGGAGTTCGCGCTCCTGGGCCCTCGCAAGCCGGACCACATCCTGTTCAGAACCGGCCCGGCGCTGGATGAGGGCCAGTGTCTGGAGGACGGAGTCGTGCAAGTGGGCAGCGATCTCGGCACGCTCGGTCTCACGCACGCGGCCCGCCCGCTCGGTTTCCAGGTCCTTCCAAAATTTCAGGCCCCACGGCAGCAATACCAAGGCAACACCGCCAAGCACTGCCACGGATGCCAGCAACGCCAACCAGGTCTGCTCCCACGAGCCAGATCCGGAGACCATCACCAGGACGCCAGCCACCACCAGGGCCAGGCCGGCTGCCAGGCGCACCCATCCCCCTGCCTGGTCGGCCTTGGTCTTGTCCACCAGGCCTGCCCTGCGGGTTTCATCGAGCTGCATCCACGCGATCGCAGCACCACCCAGAATGGCCGCGGCAGGGATGAGCGTCCCCAGGGGAACGTCCACGCCGAACTGGCGTGCAATCAGGAGGGCGGCCACCAGGAGCAGGGCCGCGCCGAGCAGTATTTCCTTGCCGTATTGGATCTTGCGGAACGAGAACCAGGGAGACAAGGCACTACCGCCCCACGAGTCGTCCGCGGAGGTGGCGTCGAAGCCGGAAGCGGATCCAGCCCTACTGGAGGAGCCGGACTCCTGCCCGCCTGAAGCACCAGCCGCAGGCGGTCCTCCATGCACCGCCGGCGACGGTCCGGCGTCGTACGCTGTTGACGCTTGGGCAGGCGCCGCCGCAGTGGGCGGCAGGCTCACCGCGGGAGCAATGGGCGACGCCGGCCGGCGGGCATTGCGTTTGGCGCTCTCATCCGCGGTGGGAACCATGGTCCACAGCCACGCATAGAAGGCCACACCGGCCCCGCCGGCGAAACAGGCCAGGACCATGCCGAGCCGGACGAATTTGACGGGCCAGCCCAGATGGTCGGCCAAGCCGCTGCAGACGCCTGCGATCATGCGGTCGCTGCTGCGGACCAGCGCGGGGCGTTGTACAGCGGTTGTCATGTACCAATCCAAACACGGATCAGGGGGCCCCGGACCGGGAACCAGCGTTGTTCGGGGGTCTCTCAGGGATCATTCAGGGTATCCCCCAGTAGAGGGCAGCATAGCCAAGGCGGCAGGATCGAAGTATGAACGCGAACAGCATGAATCCAGAGGAACCCGGAACGCCTGGCACTGCCGGCGCATCCGGCTCGAGCGCCAATCCTGGCGCTTCCACCGGCGCCGCCGGATCTGCTTCCGGGGCACAGGGAGAGCCCGCTGCCGGGGCTTCTGCAGGGGCTGGTCCTGCGAGCGGCAGCTACGCACCGGCCGGCGACACCCCTGCCGCATCCCCGACGAATTTCTTCGACTGGATCCGCAACCAGGGCGTCCGCCGCGGACCGGACCGTTGGATTGGCGGCGTCGCAAGCGGAGTTGCCCACCGATTCGGGATCGACCCGCTGATCGTCCGGGGCATCTTCATTGTCCTGGCGCTCTTTGCCGGTGTTGGCGTACTTCTCTACGGCGTCGCCTGGGCCCTCCTGCCCGAGCCGGACGGCCGCATCCACGTCCAAGAAGCCGCCGCGGGGCGATGGTCAGGGGGCATGACCGGAGCGCTGATAACCACCATCATCGGCCTGCCGGGACTGGGCCGCGGATTCTGGGGCTGGGGCTGGGATGGACTTCCAGGCCTGTTCTGGACACTCTTCTGGATGGGCGGCGTCTTCTACCTGATCTACTTCCTGGTCCAGCGCAATAAGGCTTCGAAGGGAACACCTTCCATGGGGCAGCAAAGTTATGCGGCCACCCCCGGCAGCAACACTGCTTACGGCACTCCCCCGTCCTACGCATCCACTGCCACCAACACTGGCGTGCCCGTTTATGGTGCGGCCGCACCAGGCGTCAAGCAGCAGGGGCGGCCCAACCCCTCCGGCGGCTACAGCTCCGGCCCGGTTCCGCCGTCGGGCCCCTTCAACCCTTCCGGTCCGTCGGCGCCTTCCGGTCCCCGTCCGCCATACGGCCCCACTCCCCCGCAAGGGTGGCAGCCCAAGCCTTCCGCGCCGAAGCATAAGGGCCCGGGAGCTGCGATCGTGGCCGTCTCCGCCGGCGCAGCACTTCTTGCAGGTGGCACGCTGAAAGCGCTCGACGCCGGCAACGTCATTGAGTTGGGCAACTCAGGTAACGCCGTGGTGTGGGCTACCGGGGCAGCCGTGCTCGGTTTGGGCATTCTCATCGCTGGACTGCGCGGCCGGACGTCAGGGTTCCTCGGCTTCCTCGCAGTGGTTGCCCTGATCATCGGTGGAATCTTCAACGTGGTTCCCAGGAACGGAGACCGCTTCACGTTCCATGACGTGAACTGGGCACCAACCAGCCTGGAGCAGGCACGTCTCGGCATCAACGTCACCGGCGCGCAAGGCCAGCTGGACTTGAGTGACATGGCCCTGACAGCCCCCTTGGTCTCCGAGGTCACCATTCCCGTTGACGCGACCGCCAGCAACGTCACTGTCATCATCCCGGACGACGTCCCCGTGGAGGTGCGGGCCGACATGACCTTCGGCAACCTCAACGAACGCGGTTCGGACCGCGGCGGCCGCCTCCAGGACGACCGGACGCTGTACAACACCGAAAAGCCCGGAGCCAACCTCGTGGTGGAAATCGACGGCACGTTCAGCAACGTGACCATCCAGGAAGGAAACTGACATGAGCATGAACGAGCCAGGCAAAGCCCGCGAGGCCCAGCCGACGCAGCCTCTTTCCAGGCAGACACATCCCACTGAGGCGCTGCCCAAGGAGACCCGCCCCACGGAGGCCCTGCCCAAGCCGAGCCTCCAGCCAATCCCGCTCACCCCGACGTTGGAACCCAGCTTCACTGCAGAACGCACTGACGACGACGGACCACGGCAGGCAAGGATCGGAACCGTGGTGTGGGGGCTGATCGTGATCGCCTTGGCCGCACTGATAGTCATCTCCACCCTGGGCTGGGTGAGGCTGGACGGGACGTACGTCCTGATCGGCCTGATGATCGGAGCTGGAGCGGCACTGGTGGTAGGTGGACTCCTGTCAGCCCGCAAGGGTTCCAAAAAAGCAGCCACCACGAAGTGACAAAGCAACCACAACAGGGAAGTCTGTAGCCATGGACAAGTTCTTCAGCATCGTCAGGGGCTTCGGCCTGAAGCGTGGCCCGCAACGATGGATCGGCGGCATCTGCGGAGGGATCGCAGCAAGGCTCAAGGTAGACGTAGCGTACGTTCGGGTGGCGTTCCTGCTCTTCTGCCTGCTGCCTGGCCCCGCCTTCGTGGTCTACATCCTGGGCTGGCTGATCCTGCCGGACCAGAACAACAAGATCGCACTCGAATCCTTCATCAGCCAGCGTTCCCGGTAATTACCGGCAACACAGCAGAAGCGCCCCGCCGGCTGGCAGGGCGCTTCAGCTGTGTTTTCACCAGGTTTCCAATACCGCACAGCCGGGTTGAAAAGTAACCATTTGTGTCCCTCCCCACATGCCCGTCTACAATCATGGGGAGCTCAGCGTGGCGCTCTGCACGTATTCCTCCAAGCCATGAGTGAGCAAACATGAAAATTGGCATTCTTACCAGCGGTGGCGACTGCCCCGGCCTCAACGCAGTGATCCGCGGAGCAGTCCTCAAGGGCATCGCCATCCACGGCCAGGAATTTGTGGGCTTCCGTGACGGCTGGCGTGGGGTGGTTGAAGGTGATGTCATTGACATTCCCCGCACCATGGTCCGCGGTATTGCCAAGCAGGGTGGCACCATTCTGGGCACCTCCCGCACCAACCCGTTCGAGAACGGCGGCGGCCCCGATGTCATCAAAGCCCACATGGAACGCCTGGGCATTGACGCCATCATCGCAATCGGCGGCGAAGGCACCCTTGCGGCCGCTAAGCGCCTCACCGATGCAGGCCTGAAAATCGTCGGCGTCCCCAAGACCGTAGACAACGACCTCGATGCCACCGACTACACCTTCGGATTCGATACCGCCGTCCAGATTGCCACTGAGGCAATCGACCGCCTTCGCACCACCGGCGAATCCCACCACCGTTGCATGATCGCCGAAGTGATGGGACGCCACGTCGGTTGGATCGCACTGCACGCCGGCATGGCTGCGGGTGCCCACGCCATCCTGATCCCCGAGCAGAAGGCCAGCATCGAGCAGATCACCGAATGGGTCCAGGAAGCCCACGACCGTGGCCGTGCGCCGCTGGTGGTGGTAGCCGAGGGCTTCGTTCCGGATCACATGGAATCCCCGCACTCTGAGCGCGGCCTGGACACGTTCGGCCGGCCCCGCCTTGGCGGCATTGCTGACCAACTGGCCCCCGAGATCGAGGCACGTACGGGCATTGAAACCCGCGCCACCATCCTGGGCCACATCCAGCGTGGCGGCGTTCCCACGGCCTACGACCGTGTTCTGGCGACGCGCCTGGGCATGGCCGCCATCGACTCCGTGGTGGACGGCCGTTGGGGCACCATGGTCGCCTTGAAGGGAACGGACATCTCCCACGTGGGATTCGAGGAAGCGTTGGGCAAGCTCAAGACCGTGCCGCAACACCGCTACGACGAAGCGTCTGTGCTCTTCGGCTAGGCTGAATCCATGACTCTTGAGCCCACGTCCGCTGCCATTATCCAGCTGGCGTGGGCTCGTCGTTTAGGGCTCGACGACGACGCTTTCGCCACCGTAGCTGACCGGCTCACCACTTCGGACCCAGGTGACCTCGGCAACCGTATTACCCGGGTGGATGACTCGGCGCGAAGCTTGATTTTTCTTCGCCTCTTTGGCGTTTCGGCGCTGGTGGGACCGCAGTGGGCACTTGATGCAGCGGCAACCATCCCCGATACCGAGCTCGCACAACATGTGACACTGCTGACCATCACGCGATCACACGGCGGGCATGGGCTTGGATCCTCAGCGTTGTTCTTTGCAGACGATCTTCCGCTTCAGCAACCGTCGGAGGACCTCACGGTTTCGCAGGGGAACCCGGAAGCGATCAGCCTTGAAGGACTCTGCCCACCGGACGACGTCAATGAGGTTGGCCTTCGAGGGCTCGAGCATCGTTTCACTATCATGCATCCCGAGGAAGATCAGCCCACGCCGGTGGCCTGCGGCGCCTACGCCGAGTGGGAAGGCATCCTGGCCAATGTAGGCGTTCTCGTCGCGCCTCCCTGGCGCCGGCGGGGCTTGGGCACTTTGGCCGCTTCCATCGCTGCACACGAAGCCCTGGCATCCGGCCTGACCCTCCAGTGGAAGGCCGACGTCAGTAACACCGGTGCTCTCGCCATGGCCCGCAGCCTGGGCTTCGCCACGGGCGGGCTCCACGCGAGCGTCAACCTCGGCTGAAGCCCGACGGAGTTCTTGTACAGCCAACGCCCCTTAGGAGCCTTCTTGAAGGCGTCGGCCGTACAAAAACTCTAGGTGTTGAGGTCCGCCTTTTCGGTGGTTGGTGCAGACTCGGACGTGCCGCCCCAACCGCTGACTGGCTTCGGCTTGCCAAAGAACAATGCCACCACGGCGCCCACCAGAATCGCACAGGCAGGCAACAGGATGGACTGGCTCATCGCCGTCGAGAATCCCGCGTGGAGTGCCTCCGGCAACACGCCGCTCATGGAGGCTTCGCCCACGGGTACCCCGGCCGGAGCGGCGGGCAACTCCGCGGCGAGACGCGACTGGATCAGGGCAGCGATGGCAGCCGAACCAAGGACCGCACCGATTTGGCGCGTGGTGTTGAAGACGCCCGAACCCGCACCGGCTTGGCGCGGTTCCAGGTTGCGGGTGGTCGCGTTGGACACCGGCCCCCAGATGAAAGCATTGGCGACGCCCTGCAGGGCGCTGGGGAGCAGGAACATCCAGATGGGGGTGTCCGGCCCCAGCAAGGCCGCGGTCCAGAACAGCGCACCAGCCATGCAGACCAAGCCAAAGGACGCGAAGTACCGCGGGTTGGCGCGATCAATGAGCTTGCCCACGAACGGGGCAAGTGCACCCGAAATGACGGCCATGGGAATCATGAGCAGCGCCGACTGGGTTGGGGTCAAACCGCGGACGGTCTGGTAGTAGAAGATGGTGGGCAGCGGGAACGCGGTCACCGTGAAGCCGACAGCCATGATGGTGGAGTTGCCCAGGGAGAAGTTCCGGTCCTTGAACAGGCCAAGGGGCAGCAAAGGCTCCCCGCCGCGGCGTTCAAGGAGCCACTGCCACACGACGAAGAGAACCAGGACCACAAGCCCGGTGATGATCAGGCCCCAGACGGAAACGAAGCCGGTGACCGTTCCCCATTTGTAGGTCTGCCCTTCTTGGATGCCAAAGACCAGGAGGAACATACCGACGGCGGACAACACCACGCCAACGACGTCGAACGTGTGGCTGTGCGTGGTGAGTTTGGGAACGAAACGGGTCACCAGGATGAACGCCACGATGCCGATGGGCACGTTGACGAAGAAGATCCACTCCCAGCCGAGGCTGTCCACCAGGACGCCGCCCAGGATGGGGCCCACGAGCACTGCCATGCCTGCAGTGGCTCCCCACAGCCCCATGGCGGCACCGCGGCGGTCAGGCGGAAAGATGCGGGTAATGACAGCCATGGTTTGTGGCGTCATCATGGCTGCGCCGAGGCCTTGGACAGCACGGGCGGCGATGAGCATGGTGACGTCGCCGGACAGGCCGCACCACAGCGATGCGAGGGTGAAGACCACAAGGCCGATCAAGTACAGGTTCTTGGGCCCAAAGCGGTCACCCAGCCTGCCGGTGATGAGCAGGGGCACGGCATATGCCAGCAGGTAGGCGCTGGTGACCCAGATGACGGCGTTGATGTCCGTGTTGAGGCCCTCCATGATCCGCGGGTTCGCGACCGACACGATGGTGGTGTCGATGAGGATCATGAAGAAGCCCACCACGAGTGACCACAGCGCAGGCCACGGCTTAGCTACGTTTTCCAAGGGATTCCTTCGGCTTGTATGAAAGTTCGGTTGGACCTGGCCGGGGTTCATCCCAGGGCAGATGCCCGTTGTCCAGCTCCTCAAGGAGACCGCGGATCCACGCGATCTCCGTTCGGCGCATTGCTTGTTGATACGTGATGTCTATCCAGTACTTTCGGTCCAGGCCCTTGGCCGTCACGGTGGCTTCGGCGTGGACGAGGAAATCGAGGTCGGCGTTCAGGGCTACAAGCCGCTCCTCCAACAGCTCCGTCACCACAGCCACGGGAAGGTGGTGCGCCTCGGCGATCGCGTGGGGAAAGACGGGGTATTCGTTGACTGGCGTGGAGAGCATGGCCTGGAGCCGCGCGTCGAGGGCTTCGTGTCCGGCGGGGGTAATCCGGTAAGTGGTCCGTTCAGGACGGTTGCCTTCGCGCTTTGTTCCCATAGCCTCCACCAGCCCGTTTTCCTCGAGCCGGCCCATGGCGTGATAGAGGGTGCCCGGGCGCACTTTCACCAGCCGGTCTTCATGACGGGCCATCAGCAACTGGTACATCTCGTAAGGATGCATGGGCTCTTCTGCGAGGAGCGCCAGTGAGGCGACACCGAGCGGGGTCAATTCAGCGACCTTGGGCACACCAACCCCCTTCCGGATCAAATATTCCACAACAACTATTCCACGTGGAGTATTGGGGCGCAAGAAAGCCCGGCCGCCAGGCGACCGGGCTGTCCCTGTCTTTGGCTGGGTTAGCCCAGCAGGGCTTGAATCTCTGACCTGGCGAACATCGTGGCGGCGTCGCGCGCAGAGGGCGTACCGGCGTCGGGATCCGCCCCGGCGTCAATCAATACCCGGGCGACCCCGGTGTACCCCTTGAAAACCGCCCCGGCGAGCGGCGTCTGACCGCGGTCGTTGGCGGCATTGACGTCGGCACCGTGATGGAGGATGAGCTGCACAGCTTCCTCGTGCCCGTGATAGGCAGCCAACATCAGGAGGGAGTCGCCGGCGGCGTTGGTCAGCGTGGCAGGCGCGCCGGCATTCAAGTAACCACGCAACAGTTCAACGTCACCTTCGCGGGCAGCATCAAACAGGGCGTGGGCCAGGGCCAACGTTTCGTCGTCGGGTCCTGTGGCTTGGCTCATCGGTGGGGTCCCTTCAGGAATCCGGTCTGGCGCCCGACAACCTGGCCGGCGTCGGGGGCGACGATCACTTCCTGGGCTGCGACGTAAGGCTCTTCACCGTCCATCACCGTCAGGGTTTCCTCCGCCGAAATGGACCGCTTTATCACGGCCAAAGCAACAGGTCCCATCTCAAAGTGCTGCGCCACCGATGTCAGCGTACCCACCTTGCGCTCCCCGGCAAATACAACACTGCCAACAGCCGGCAAGGTGTGTTGAGAGCCGTCAAGCTGCAAGAACACCAGCCGCCGTGGCGGGTGGCCGAGGTTATGGACGCGCGCTATGGTCTCCTGGCCCTTGTAGCAGCCCTTGTTCAGGTGGACCGAAGTCCTCAGGAGATCAAGTTCGTGAGGAATCGTCTTCTCGTCAGTCTCAGCCCCCAAGCGGGGCCGCCACGCGGCAACCCGCAAGGCATCCGCCGCCATGGCGCCTGCCAAAGGCAGGCCTTCCACGGATTGTTCGAGTTCGGCGGCCGGGACAAGGTATTCGAACCACGGTCGCTCAAGGCCGGGATGCGATTCCTCAGGGACGATGCTGTAGGCATAGCCGCCAGGGCTGACGTGCGGCCACGGATCCTCCCACACCAAGCGAGTGGAAAGCTGTTCCACGGCCTTGGTGGCGCCCACCACTGCCCACTGTTCAGAGACGTCTGCGATCTCGACTCGGAGCATGAACTTCATCCTGTTCAACCACTCGGCCAAAGGACCCGCCTCAGCGGTCTCCACGATCAACCACGTAGTGCTGCCGTCGTCAATGACGCGGGCATCGAATTCAATGCGCCCCTGGACACTGAGCAGCAGCAGTTCACTGGCAACGCCGGGCTGAAGGTTGGTGAGCTGCTGGGAGGACAGCGTGTTGAGCCAGCTGAGTCGATCCGGGCCGGCCACGGTCACCACGCCACGGTGTGAAAGGTCCACGACGGCGGTACCGGTCGCCAGGGCGCGCTGCTCACGCAGCGGTTCACCGTAATGGGCCGCTACGCCGGCGTCGAGGCCGGTATCTTCAACGGCGCCAGGGCGCGACAACAGGGGGCTCTTGTAAGTCATATGTAGTAGAAGTCCTTGCTGCTCAGCAGTATTCCGGCATCAGCGGTATTCCGGCATCAGCGGTATTCCGGGTTTTCGAAGTCGAATCGTGTGCCTGCCCTCCATTCCTCCGGCAGGTTGCCGTAGGCAGGAATTCCCCCTGCATCCCGCAGGAGTTTGGCCATGTGGAGCAGGTTCCACGTCATGAAGGTGGTGTTCCTGTTAGTAAAATCACTCTCCGGCCCACCCGAACCTTCATCAAGATAGCTGGGCCCTGGCCCAACCGGGCCTATCCACCCGGCGTCGGCCTGAGGAGGAATGGTGAAGCCGATGTGTTGGAGGCTGTACAGCACGTTCATGGAACAGTGCTTGATGCCGTCCTCGTTGCCCGTGATGAGGCAACCGCCCACCTTGGGGTAAAACGCCCATTGGCCCTTGCTGGTCAGCTCGCCCGAGTGCGCATACAAGCGTTCGATGAGCTTCTTTGTTTGGGACGAGTTGTCCCCCAACCAGATGGGTCCGGCGATCACCACGATGTCGGCGTCGCGGACCTCGGGATAAATCTCCGGCCATTCATCAGTCTTCCAGCCATGCTCGCGCATGTCCGGATAGACGCCACTGGCAATGTCGTGGTCCACCGTCCGGATGAGGCGGGTAGTGACGCCCTGCTTCTCCATGATGTCCCGGCTGATCCTAATGAGGCCATCTGTGTTGCTCAGCTGCGGAGAGGGTTTCAACGTGCCATTGAAGAAAACAGCCTTGAGGCCCTCATAGCCTTCAGGTTTGAGGTGGGCGTTCACTTTCTGCTCCTTCTGCTGGCTGCTTGCTGGAACGTACGGTGAGGCCTCGGGTCAGGAGACCTTGTGGAGGAACGCTGAGGCGTGCGCTTCAAGAGCTTTGCCGCTGGCAGCGACGTCCCACCGCCACAGGAGATTTCCGTCGACCAAACCAAAGATCCGTGTTGCCGCCGTGTACTCCTTGGAGTGGCTGCCGCGCATCACCATGTCGGTGCTTAGCTGGATCTGGGGTCCCTTGATTTGGCCGTAGTAGAGCTCAGTGATTCCGCCCGGATGCGAGATGGACACCGAAATGTCGAAACCGCCGTCCTTGTTGCGCCGCTCTTCGACGTCGTCAGCAGTCTTGAGGACGGGGACGATGTCCGCCGGAATCAGCCCCGGGCCTCCGTCGCCCTCTTCGAGCTTCCGCTCCAAGGCCCAGAACCCCGTCTCAACGGTCAACGGCCGCAACTTCTCGCCAGCGTCATCGCTGATCCAGGTCTCGGCCCTGTACTGCAAGTAAGGGAGCCCGTTATGGGTGAACGACACATGCTGGACGAAATGCTCGGAATCCTCGTCTCCGCTGCCGAGCCGGCCGCGGCCTTCCCACTCACCAATGAGCCAGGAAAGCGGGACGAGTTCAGGCGTCAGATCTGTAGGGATCTCAATAGGCACAACGATTACCTCTGGTGGGCTGCAGGATCAGAAGGGTTACTTCTGGCCCTTGAAAAGGCGGTAGACGACAAAACCCGCAAACCACGCCATGGCGACGCTGGCCAGGCCAAGGAGAACGAGGAAGAAGATTTCAAATGCGAGTACAGACATGATGCAATCCTAACCGTTAGTAGATGAGTAGTTTGTCTATGAAGTAAGCCAAGGCCCCCACAGCCCAAACGGGCGCCACGCCCATTCCTACCGCTGCCGGGATATTGAGCCGCCCCCGCCGAAGGGTGGTCATCCGACGGAAACACACCAGGACCGATCCCACCACCACGCCCACCAAAGCTGCAGGAAGCACGGCGATATCCGAGAAAACCAGACCTGCCAGCGGTCCCATGAGGCCGGCCATGACCACGCCCAGCGGAGCCACAATGCGGTCCGGCCAGCGAATGATTCCCACCATCAGGGCAACTGCCGCACTCAGGCCAGCCACGAGGACCATCTCCTTGACGCCATTGAACCGCGCACTGGCGATCCACCCCGCGCCCAGGCAATTCAGCAGAACGCCGGCGGAGCAGCCAAGAGTTGATTCCAGGCGTTGGGCCTGCCCCGTACCCCTGATCAGTTGGACCACGAACACCGCCATCACGCCCAAAGCCACGAACGCCGGGGTACCGTCCAGGAAACCGGGCGCTGGCACATAGGCAGCAGCGATAGCCGCTCCTGCACCGGCAAGCCCAATAACGGCGGCCAACGTTTTCTTGGCGGGAACAGCCAGGAAATGCGGCCAACCGATCCCCACAGCCGCGGACGCCGCGATTCCAGCACCCACCATGGCTTCCCGGGAAACGAAGGTGCTGGACACGATGGCTGCGAGCGCCACGAGTCCGAATACCCCGATGCTCCAAGACTTCACTGTGTGCCGACCTCAATCCGATGTGCCTTACGACCTTTCGACAATCCTGCCTTAAGCCGGCCCAATATGTCGTAATTCCGGTGCTTGCCTGTCACGAATCCATGTGTCGCAAGGCACTGATGGGTATACTCAGACTTCAACAGCGCACTGTGTTCGCCGCGATCCCGTTACAACGGTGGAGGCGGACCATGTGTTGTGACCGACCGGTGAGACTCCGGTTTCGACGCCCGATGATGCGCGTACAGCCCATTGGAGGAACTATGTCGCACATCCTGCTCCTAACGAACAGCACCGGCTCTTCGGTGGACATTTTGCCTGCCTTGGAGTTGTTGAACCACCGTGTGCACATCCTCCCGGCAGAACCCACCGCATTACTGGAAACCGACCCCACGGACATCGTCTTCCTGGACGCCCGCAAGGATCTTGTGGGCGCCCGTTCACTCACCCAGTTACTGAAGGCCACCGGCCTCAGCGCGCCGCTCATGCTGATTCTTACCGAAGGCGGCATGGCAGCCGTCTCCTCCGCATGGGCAGTGGATGACATTGTTCTGGACTCTGCGGGCCCGGCCGAGGTGGAAGCACGCATCCGCCTCGCCATGGCGCGGGCCGTCACCGGCGAAGAAGAGACCCAGACCGAGATCCGGGCCGCCGGCGTCGTGATTGACGAGGCCAGTTACACCGCACGCGTCAACGGCCAGCCTCTGAACCTGACGTTCAAAGAATTTGAACTCCTGAAGTACTTGGCGCAGCACCCCGGCCGGGTCTTCACCCGCCAGCAGTTGCTGACCGAAGTCTGGGGCTACGACTACTACGGAGGCACCCGGACAGTGGACGTCCACATCCGGCGGCTTCGCGCCAAGCTGGGCGTGGACCACGAGAACCTGATCAGCACGGTCCGCAACGTTGGCTACCGGCTCACCCTTGTTCGCCTCACGGACGAAGAGTTGTCCGAGGCCTGAACGGGCGCTGAAGGTCAAAGGGAACGATCAAAGGAAAAGGCCAGGATCCACGCGGATCCTGGCCTTTCTGTATTTCTTGGTGGAGGACATACGGGTCGAACGTATCGAGGCCACCCCACTGGTGGATCCCCCCCTGCGTTGACTGACGGACAAACCGCAAAGCCGAACGAGATAACGAGACTACCTCCCATTTGGAGGGACATCAAATCACAGGCCTTGCAGCGGGCGTATAGCCTTGCATCATGAGTCACGCGCACCCGGAAAACTGGCCCGTACTGATCATTGCCGGCGCCCTGGACAGTGAGGTCCTCAAGGACGTCACCGCCCTCGCCGCTGCCGCAGCGGAGTCCGACGGGAATCCTCCGTTCTCCGAGCAGACGTTGGTCATGCTGCGCGGCGCAGACTCCGGAGAGCACTCAGCGCTCTCCTTCGTCCTGTATGCCCCGGACGAGGACTCAGATCCGGCCACAGCCGAAGACCTGGCGGGCGTCGCCGTCGTCGTCGGAAGTGGTGACGGAACCGGCGTGCTGGAGTTGGCCGTCCACCCCAGCTATCGCAACCAGGGAGTGGCCGGGAAGCTCCTGGGCGCCTTGCAGGGCAAGCGGGGCCTCAATGGATTGAGCGCGTGGTCGCATGGCAACCACGAGGCCGCTGCCGAGCTCGCCACGCGCTTCGGTTACGGTCCTGCGCGGGAACTGTGGAAGATGAGGCTGATGTCGTCCACCGCCGCACTGCCCGACGCCGGGCTCCCGGACGGTGTTTCGCTCCGCGCCTTCGTGCCGGGCCAGGATGAGCAGGCGTGGCTGGCAGCCAACAAGGCGGCCTTCTCCCACCACCCTGAACAGGGTTCCATGACCTTGGCGGATCTTGAGGCTCGCAAGGCTGAAGACTGGTTCGATCCCGAAGGTTTCCTCCTGGCCGTCAACACCGAGGGCGAACTGTTGGGATTCCACTGGACCAAGGTCCACCCCCGGCAAGGTCCGCACCCGGCAATTGGCGAGGTCTACGTGGTGGGTGTGACTCCCGCGGCGCAGGGTTTGGGCCTGGGTAAAGCACTTACAGTCGCCGGCATCAAGCACCTCCAGGAACAAGGCCTGCACGCTGTGATGCTTTATGTGGACGCCGACAATGAGCCAGCAGTAGCTCTATATCAGAAACTCGGCTTTGTTCGTTGGGACACCGATGTGATGTATGGGCCTTTAACCAAAAATTAACCTGACGGGATCACTTGCCGGAAAGCAGGTGACATCTTGGATTCGAGCACCGGAATTGCTTGTAATGTGGGAGGAAACCCCGTCCTGAGCTTAGGAGAAACCCATGCAGCCGGACCCCGTCGGCACCGCCGGATCCACCTCGAAGGGAGCAACATTGCCCCCGCGCTTCGGATCTTCGGAAGTGCCGGCTTCGCGAGCCACCCAGGACCGCATCGATATCCCGGAATTCGCACCGAGCCTGGAACCCGAAGGCGACATCTCCCCGGACCGGTTCCTGGACCGCGAGCTGAGCTGGCTGGCCTTCAACTCCCGTGTTTTGGAGCTCGCTGAGGATCCGGAGCTTTTCCTCCTGGAACGTGTCAGCTTCCTGTCCATTTTTGCCTCCAACCTGGACGAATTTTTCATGGTCCGAGTGGCCGGCCTTAAGCGGCGCATCGCCACGGGCTTGGCTGTGCCCTCCCCTGCCGGGCTGAGCCCCATCGAAGTACTGGAGCAGATCAGCGAAGAGGCCCACAGGCTGCAGGAACGCCACGCCAAGGTCTTCGCCGAGCAAATTCGCCCGGCACTGGCCTATGAGCACATCCACATCATGCACTGGCATGAACTGGATGAGGATGCCCGCCACCGGATCAGCATCATGTTCCAGGAGAAGGTCTTCCCCATCCTGACTCCGCTTGCCGTTGACCCGGCGCACCCCTTCCCGTATATCTCGGGCCTCTCCCTCAACCTTGCCGTCATCGTCAGCAATCCGATCAGCGACAAGGAACTCTTTGCCCGCGTCAAGGTGCCGGACCAGCTGCCCCGCCTCATTTCCGTGGACGGACCGCGTGCAGGCGCCATCCCCGGCCGTGTGGCCAGGTTCATCGCGCTGGAAGAAGTCATTGCCGTCCACCTGGACAAGCTGTTCCCCGGCATGGAAGTCCTGGAGCACCACACCTTCCGGGTCACGCGTAACGAGGACCTGGAAGTCGAAGAGGACGACGCCGAGAACCTCCTGCAGGCGCTGGAGAAGGAACTCCTGCGCCGGCGTTTTGGTCCTCCGGTCCGCCTCGAGGTCACTACTGACATCAACCCGAACATCAAGGCCCTGCTGATCCGCGAACTTGGTGTTGAAGAGTCTGAGGTGTATTCCGTTCCCGCGCCCTTGGATCTCCGCGGACTGTCAGCCATCAGTGCCATTGATCGCGCTGATCTGCATTACCCCAAGCATGTCCCGCACACCTCTCGATACCTCAACGAGTCAGAGACTTCCAAGGCCGCAAACGTCTTTGCCGCGATGCGGCGCAGGGATATCCTGCTCCACCACCCGTATGACTCGTTCTCCACCTCCGTCCAGGCTTTCCTGGAGCAGGCGGCCGCGGATCCCAAGGTGCAGGCCATCAAGCAGACCCTGTACCGGACCTCGGGCGACTCCCCCATTGTTGACGCCCTCATTGATGCCGCCGAGGCAGGCAAGCAGGTTCTGGCCCTTGTTGAAATCAAAGCCCGCTTTGATGAGCAGGCCAACATCTCTTGGGCGCGAAAGCTCGAGCAAGCGGGCGTTCACGTGGTGTATGGCATCGTGGGCCTGAAGACTCACTGCAAGTTATCCCTGGTGGTCCGGCAGGAAGTGGACGGCCTCCGCCGCTACTGCCACATCGGAACCGGCAACTACCACCCGCGCACAGCACGCTATTACGAAGACCTCGGTTTGCTGACCGCCAACGAGCAAGTGGGCGAAGACCTGTCCAAGTTGTTCAACCAGCTCTCCGGGTACGCCCCGAAGTCCACGTTCAAGAGGTTGCTTGTTGCTCCGAGATCGGTGCGGGCTGGCTTGATGGACAGGATTGAAAACGAAATCCGCCATGCCCAGGCCGGCGCTCCCGGGCTGGTGCAGATCAAGGTCAACTCCATGGTGGACGAAGCCATCATCGATGCCCTCTACCGGGCTTCGCAGGCCGGCGTGAAGGTTGACGTCGTGGTGCGCGGCATTTGTTCCCTGCGCCCCGGTGTCCCGGGACTCAGCGAAAACATCAGGGTCCGTTCCGTCCTGGGCCGCTTCCTTGAACACTCACGCGTCTTTGCCTTTGGCAACGGTGGCGAGCCTGTGGTCTTCATCGGCTCCGCGGACATGATGCACCGCAACCTGGACCGCCGCGTGGAGGCGCTGGTCCAGCTGGCCAGCAAGGAAGACACAGCGACTGTCATGGACCTGATGCGCCGCTACGTCGACGACGGTACCGCCAGTTGGCACCTGGACAACAGCGGACACTGGACCAGGCATCACGTGGATGAGGATGGCAAGCCGTTGCTGGACATGCAGTCCTGGCTCCTCGCCTCCCGCTCACGCCAGCGTGCTGCGGCCCGGCGGTAAGGACACAGTTGAACAGCGATACACCCGTGGAGGATCAATCAGACCACCCCGGCGAGCCGGTGGCCGTTGTGGCCGCCGGCGCCATCCCTTGGCGCATGACCAAGGGTGGCCTGGAGGTTCTCCTGATCCATCGTCCCCGTTACGACGATTGGTCTTGGCCCAAAGGAAAGCTCGACGCCGGGGAAACAGTTCCCGAGTGCGCTGCCCGTGAAGTGTGGGAGGAGATAGGGCTTCAAGCCCCGCTGGGCATACCTCTTCCGGCTATTCACTACCATGTCAGCGCAGGTTTGAAGGTGGTCAGGTACTGGGCGGTGAAGGTCAACGGCGCCCAGCTTCGGCCCGACGGCAAAGAAGTGGACAGCGTCATGTGGTGCAGCCCGGACCGGGCAGCGGGCTTCTTGAGCAACCCCACGGACGTGATGCCCCTCGAATTCCTGGAGAAAGCCCATGTCCGCGGCGAACTGGACACGTGGCCGCTGGTGTTGATCCGTCACGCCAAGGCAAAGCCCCGGTCTTCGTGGACCAAGGCGGAGGGTGACCGTCCTCTGGCTGCCACGGGCCAGCGCCAGGCAGTGGCCGTCCAGCGCCTCTTGGAGGTGTGGAAACCTCAACGTGTTGTGACCAGCCCATGGGCCCGCTGCGTGGCCACCATTGCCCCCTACGCCAAGGCGAGCGGGGCCAAGGTGAAACTGGTGGAGGCCTTGACGGAGCACCACCACCAACGCTCCCCCAAGAAGACTGCTGCGGCCGTTGAAGCTTTGTTCGACAAACAAGTGCCCATTGCCGTGTGCACCCACCGTCCGGCCTTGCCCACGGCGTTGAAGCAGCTGGGCCAGCACATGTCTCAGGCCCTGCGTGCACTCCTTCCCACGACGGATCCTTTTCTTTCTCCCGGCGAGGTGATTGTGTGCCAGGTGGCCCGGGGCTCCGAGCGGAAGATCGTGTCCGTGGAACAGGTCAAGCCGTTCGACGACTAGCCGCTAAGCGTCTTTGACCCCCGGGACTTTTGTATCAAATGCTTGATACATTGAATGAAGCATTTGATACCAAGACTTGGGGGTCTTTGACGTGCTTTTCAGCCTGCCACCGCTGTTTTTCCTGGGACCGGTAGTCGGTGCCATCGTCGTGTACCTGTTCCTGAGGATGCAGGTTTGGTCCAAACCGGATGCCCAATCCGTGGCCTCCCACGGACTCTGGGTGGGAATCATTGGGTGGATGGCCAGTTCCTTACAGGGTGCCATGAGCGCCGGAATCATTCGCGCGAGTCCCCTGGGATCAAGCGCTCCCGTAACTCCGGAGCAGATAGCCAGCGCGCTTGCATGGCCCATTCTTGCCTGCCTTACCGTCCACGCACTCGGTCAGCTGAGTTACCCCGCGCCCAAGGCACCACGCCGGTACGCCGAACTGAAGGTCCGGAGAATCAGGGACTTCCTTCCCCGCAAACTAGCTTGGACCACGGCAGCCATCTTCGGCTACGCAGCTTTGGCCATTGCTTGGATAGCCACGCTCACGGCCCACCAGCCGGTGCTGTCCACCCCACCGGGCTTAGTGCCTCCCATGGACAACGGTTACTCGGGCCAAGGTCAGGACGGTCGGATTCCGGGCTCGGAACTGGCGCTTTGGCTCGGCGGGGCCCTGGTTGTCCTGGCCGCAGGAACGTTGTTGGTTCTCCTCCTGATCGCCCGCCGTCGCCAATTGGAAACGCTCGACGGCGATGACAACCGAACGCTTCGGACCATCGCCACCAACAGGTTGCTAAGGACTGTGGCCACCATCGCTGCCGGACTGGCCACCATCGCCGGAAACTTCGCAGCACAGCCAAGCCCCGGAGCTTTGTGGCAGTCGTCCTGGTTCAACGTGCTGGGGCTGATCAACATGGGAGTCCTCGCGGCAATGTGGTGGTGGCGGGTGCCTGAACTTCCCTCGATCCCCAGAGCCCCTCAAGCCACGAGCGCAAAAACACTTCGTTCCGATCCCCTCATCCACGGAGCCGCCCGGCTCAGTATCTCCCTTGGTGCAGTGTTGGGCGTAGTGGGCGGCCTTGCACTTGTGGCAGGCGTTGCCGCGATCCTCGTGGCCACACGCCCCCTTGATACGCACGCTTTTCCCATCGTGACCGCCCTGGCCGCTGCCGCCCTCTTGATAGCTATTACGGCCGGCGAGGTGCTGATGGCTCGAAATTATGGCCAACCCGAAGCCAAGGTCCATTGGCCGCGGCAGCCTGTTTCGCGAGGACTGCTCTCCTTCGCGATCGGAAGCGCCGTGATTCTTGCCGTCGCCGTGGCGTTCGCCGTGGCTGCGGAGGCACAGTCCTTCGACCCCAAGACCTGGCCGGCTGCCCTTCTGCTCACCGCTGTAGTCGCCGCGACAGGTGCGGCGGCCATCATTGCCGTGCGCCGCCGTCGTGGTATTCCGGAAAGTGAGGGCGAGGCTGGACTGGACGCGGCCTTGAGGGCCATCAGCATGTACCGCATCGTGAGGACTCTGGCCGCTTACTGCCTGGGGCAGGCGGCAGCGCTGCTGATGATCACCGGCGACGCTTGGTACAGCGTGTTTTCACCCGGCAGCGGTGAATATCCCTTGGCACCCAGCCCGGCTATTACCGTTGGCATGGTCCTGGCTGCCATCGCCGTGATCGTTGCAGTGGTACCAGTGCGCAGCCTACTCGGCACTATCCCCCGCGGTGAGCCCGCCAGCCATGGAGAGCGAGCCCAATGACAGCCGGAATCACCGTGGATCTCGCGGATCCCGTCCCGCCCTACGAGCAGATCCGCAGGCAACTCAGCTCACTGATAGCAGTCGGCATCCTGGAACCCGGAAGCCGCCTGCCCACAGTCCGCAGCCTGGCCGCCGACCTGGGCATCGCTGCGGGCACTGTGGCACGTGCCTACAAGGAACTCGAGCAGTCCGGGCTGATCGAATCACGACGACGGAACGGGACCATCGTCGTCGGGCCGCCCCGGGTGCAGCACGGCACGGCGGGGGGAGATGCGGCGGTGATGGCCGCCGTCGACGGTTTGATCCGGACGGCTCGTGACGCGGGCGTGGGTGATGAAACGCTCATTGATCTTCTTCGCGGCCGGCTGGCAAGTAAGCTGGACTCGTGAGCATCCCCACCCCTTATGAAGACCTCCTGCGCGATGTCATGGCTAACGGCACGCACAAGTCGGACCGCACCGGAACCGGAACACGCAGCGTTTTTGGCCGCCAATTGAGGTTCGATCTTGCCGAGAGCTTCCCGCTGATCACCACCAAGCGGGTTCACTTCAAATCCGTGGCTGTGGAGCTCCTGTGGTTCCTGCGCGGCGATTCGAACGTGAAGTGGATGCAGGACCAAGGCGTCTCCATCTGGGACGAATGGGCGGACGCCGACGGCGAGCTGGGCCCCGTTTATGGAGTGCAGTGGCGCAGCTGGCCCACTCCCGACGGCGGGCACATCGATCAGATCTCCGAGCTCATGACCAACCTGGCCGCCAACCCGGATTCCCGGCGCCACATTGTGTCCGCGTGGAATGTTTCCGAGCTCAAGGACATGGCGCTGCCCCCGTGCCACGCGTTCTTCCAGTTCTATGTGGCTGACGGCAAGTTGTCCTGCCAGCTGTACCAGCGTTCGGCGGACACGTTCCTGGGCGTCCCCTTCAACATTGCCTCCTACGCCCTGCTGACCCGCATGGTGGCGCAGCAGCTTGGGCTTGAGCCGGGCGAATTCGTCTGGACCGGCGGAGATGTCCACGTCTACGACAACCACGTGGATCAGGTTTCCGAGCAGCTCAGCCGCGAGCCGTACGAGTACCCGCAGCTGAAGATCCTCCGCACACCGGACTCGATCTTCGATTACACGCTGGACGACTTCGAGGTTGTGGACTACCGCCACCACCCCACCATCAAGGCGCCGATCGCGGTATGAGCACGCCATCTTCAGACGTTCCGGCCCAAGTCCCCGGTGTCATCTTCACCCAAGAGACCGCGGCCCGCATGACCGGCATCGGACTGGTCTGGGCTCAAACCACGGCCGGCGTAATTGGCAAAGACGGGTCCATGCCGTGGCACCTGCCCGAGGACCTCAAACACTTCAGCCAGCTCACCACGGGACACCCCGTCATCATGGGCCGCAAGACCTGGCTGTCGTTCCCCGAAAAGTACCGCCCCCTCCCCGGCCGCACCAACATTGTGGTGACCCGCAACGCTGAGTGGGCTTCCACGCCCGAGGCCGAGGGTGCCGTCGTGGTTTCCTCCCTTGATGCGGCCCTGTTGGAATCTCAATTCGCACCGGGTGGCCAAAAAGTGTGGATCATTGGCGGCGGCGAAATCTTTGAACAATCCATGGGCATCGCCAACCTGGCCGTCATCACCATCATCGACGCCGACTTGGAAGGCGACACCTATGCCCCCGAGCTCAGTGACGACTGGACCTTCGACGCCATAGCCCCGTCCGAAGGCTGGCTCACCGCCAAGAACGGCACCAATTACCGGTTCACCACATGGCGCCGGAACGCAAGCCAGAAAAGCCAGGAAGACTAAGCATGCTGAAGAAACCCGAAACACTGTTCGTGCTGGGCTACATGCTCCTGCCGCTTTTTGCCCTGATCTCCGCCATTGTGGGACTCACCATGATCCTGGGCGGCAACAAAATTGCCGGGATCATCGTGCTGATCGTTGTCACGCAGGTGTTTACGTTTGGTGCGTTCTTTGCCCTGCGCAAGCGTAAGGCTGTCCTGCTGCAGGAACACGACGCCGGCCTCTAGCCCGGGCGGTCGGCTTGCGGGCCGCTGTGGCGGGTGCCGTCGTCGTGCAGTGCGTGCGTGACGTAACCAACAGCGGCACTGAGCCCCGAAAGTTTAGACTTGGGAAATGACTACAGCAGCTAATCCGTCCGTTGGACTGGTCGGTTGGCGTGGCATGGTCGGATCCGTCCTGATGCAGCGCATGCAGGACGAGAACGACTTCGCCAACATCAACCCGGTATTTTTCTCCACCTCGAACGCAGGAGGTGCCGCCCCGTCCTTCGCTGAGGGGGCAGGCAAGCTCGAGGATGCGTTCGACATTGAGACGCTGGCCAAGCTGCCGATTATTGTCACCGCCCAAGGCGGCGACTACACCAAGCAGGTCCACGGCGAGCTCCGCAACCGCGGCTGGGACGGCCTGTGGATTGACGCTGCGTCCACCCTGCGCATGAACGACGATTCGATCATCGTGCTGGACCCCATCAACCGCGACGTCATCGACGCCGGCCTGTCCGGTGGCGTGAAGGACTTCATCGGCGGCAACTGCACGGTTTCCTGCATGCTGATGGGCCTCGGCGGCCTGTTCAAGAACAACCTGGTGGAGTGGGGCACGTCCATGACCTACCAGGCTGCCTCCGGTGGCGGCGCACGGCACATGCGTGAACTCCTCAACCAGTTCGGCACCCTCAACAACGAGGTCAGCAGTGAGCTGGACGACCCCGCGTCGGCCATCCTCGAAATCGACCATAAGGTTCTCGCCGCACAGCGCACCGGTGTTGACGCCACCCAGTTCGGCGTGCCTCTGGCCGGCTCCCTCATTCCGTGGATCGATGCCGACCTCGGCAATGGCCAGTCCAAGGAAGAGTGGAAAGCCGGAGTGGAAACCAACAAAATCCTCGGCACCGGCAACGGCACCGCAGGGAAGGACCACATCGCCATGGACGGCCTGTGCATCCGCATCGGTGCCATGCGCTCACACTCCCAAGCCCTCACGCTCAAACTCCGCGAAGACCTGTCCGTGACGGAAATCGAGAACCTCCTGGCCAAGGACAACGAATGGGCCAAGGTTGTTCCCAACACCAAGGAAGCCTCCATGGCTGACCTGACCCCCGTGGCCGCCTCCGGCACACTGGACATCCCGGTGGGCCGCATCCGCAAGCTCGAAATGGGCCCGGAATACATCAGCGCCTTCACCGTGGGAGACCAGCTCCTCTGGGGTGCAGCCGAGCCGCTCCGCCGCATGCTCAACATTGTGACCGGCAAGCTCTAGTCCTCCCCCAGGCTGAGTTCACCAGGCTGAGTTCGTCTTCAACCCGCTCTTCCGTTGCTGCCCGGCAACGGAAGAGCGGGTTTTCGACGTCTTAGGGGCTCAACCGCCGGCTCAGCCCGCCATGAACTTCAGGTAGGCGCGGCCCTGGGCCTGGAACGTACGCTCAGCGGCCGGACCCAGTTCCCCCGCGAACGGCTCCGACGTAGCCCCCGTGGCCTTGCCGCCGACTGTCCTGGCCCACGTTCCCACCACTTCGCCGCCGGACACCATGATTCGTTTGAACACCCCGTTCCTGCCCGGCACCACCAACTCCGCAAACTCGGGAGCCAACACCAGGCTCCGGTCCTGGTAGCCGAGCAGGTATTCGTCGAACCCCGGGAGCGCCAGCAACGAGCGTGAGCCGGGGACGCCGTCGTCGAGCATTGCCGCCGTTTCCGGTGAGAGCCAATAGCTACTGCCGCCGAACTGCAGCTCAACCAAGCCGTCCTGCACCTCGTTGAGGGCAGCCCGGGCCTCGGTGAGGGGAACCTGGCTCCACCAGGCAAAGTCCTTGATGGTGGCTGGGCCGTGGCTCCGGACGTATCGGAACAGCAGCTCGGCAATCCCCTCCTGGCGATCCAGCTCCCTCGAGTCCGGAATCCACTCGTCGAACGGCACGAACAGCTGCTGCACACCCACTTTGCCGTTAGTCCCTGCCATGGGCCCTTGTACCAGCCACGCACGCTGGCACAGGCTCCCCAACAAGTGGATGCCCCGCTGGGCTTTAGTGATTTGCCCAGCGTCCTCGAAAGCTTGGAAAAGCTGCTCACGGCTGGCTCCTGGCGCACCCCCTGCTTTGAGGGCCTCCGCGGTTTTGAAGGCGATGTCCCTGCAATGGCTGATGTCCTCGGACGTGATGCCGAGTTCACGGTGGCGCCCAGCCAAGGACTTCATCAGTCGGCCACTGGTGATGCCCAAAATCCACTGGAGATCTTCGGGGGCCACTAAGTGGAGCGTCCCGCGCATGGGCCATGAACGGACTACTGTCCCGGCGTCGAGGGCTGCGCGAACGTCCGAGGCAGCCTTTCCAGGTACCCGCTGCCCAACGGCCCACAAGGCTGAACCCAAGTCCTGCGCCTGCATGCACGTCATCCACCGGACCGCGTCCGGAACCGTGGGAAAACCTCCGCCCACCAGACCTTGGCTGACAAGCCGCAAACGGCCCATGATGCGGGGAGTGGGAGTGGTTCTCTCGGCAGGCATGCTTCATCCTAAAAGGACCGCCCAGCACAGGGAACCTTGCAGCGCCTCCCAGCCGTCACCCAGCAGCAGATCCTAGGATGGGTTCATGCTTTTTGGTGATCTTGCTCCGTTCGTGCGGCCGATGAGCCGGTGGTTGGCTACCGCCGGTTGGTTCTGCACGCTCGCCGGGCTTGCCGCCGGGTTGATAGTGGCGGTGGGAACAGGTGTGAGTCTCTCCCCTGCAATGCAGGCAATCCAGACAGTCAGCCTCGTGGCGACTGCGGCTGCCGCGGTTCTCATCGGAACCGCTGCCGCCACCCAGCCCGTCGCCGACCGCGACGACGACGCCCCCGAGCCCTGGTTCTACCCGGCAGCCGCGGCGCAGGTCCGCAGTTTCCTTCTCGGAGCGATCGTCCTGCTCCTGGGCTTGGTCGGTTTCGCCACAGCCGGGCTGTTCATGCCCAGCGGGCCGTCCCCGCAGAGCATCGCGTTCAGCCAAATCTTCCTGCTGGGCGCAGTCAGCTGCGGGCTCACGTTCCTGCTCCTCAACAAGGTCCTGCCGATCGCGGAGCGGCGCACGCGCTAAGTTCGCGTCAGGCACGTTCGCCGAGGGGCGACATCTCGGCCGAATCACACACCCAAAGCCCCGAGAGCTAACCCCTCGCCAGGCATGAGAAGCGGTAGAGACGCACGCGCTGCGTTTGGCTAGAGGTTTACGCCGATCAGCAAGGGTTCCGGGTGCAGTTCAATGCCAAAACGCTCGACGACGCCGGCACGCACCTCACGCGCGATGGCCGCCATGTCCGCGGCCGAGGCTGATCCCCGGTTGGTGATGGCGAGCGTGTGCTTGGTGGAGAGGGATGCCCGGCCGCCGGAAACGCTGGTCTCTTCCAAGCCGAAACCTTTAGCGAACCCAGCTTGGTCAATGAGCCAGGCAGCGGAAAGCTTCACCAGTCCGTCCGTGCCGGCAGGGTACCGGGGTGCATTTTCCGGCAGGTCCGCTGCGAGCTCCGCGGGCACCAGCGGGTTGGTAAAGAAGGACCCGGTGGAGTAGGTGTCTCGATCTGCCGCGTCCAGGACCATTCCCTTTGACGCCCGGAGCCGGAGGACTTCCCGGCGGACATCATTGGAGTAGGCCCGCTTTCCAGCCTCCACGCCCAGGACACGGGCCAGCTCGGCGTAACGGATAGGCGCACTCATCCGGCCCAGCGGCAACTGAAACTCGACCGTCAGGACCACGTATCTGGGCGAGCCCTCAACGGTGGTCTGCTTCAGGATCGAATCGCGATAGCCGAACTTGAGCTCGGAGTTGGTGAAGGTCTGCACTGCGTTGCGCTCCCGGTCCCACGTCCGCACAGCCGCAATGGTCTGTGAAACGTCTGCGCCGTAGGCTCCAACATTCTGCACAGGAGTGGCACCCGTGGCACCTGGAATCCCGGACAGCGCCTCCAGGCCGGACCACGCGTGCAGCACAGAGTGTTCCACCAGCGCGTCCCAGTTATGGCCCGCCTGAACCACCACAGACACTCCCCCACAGCTGTCCTCGGAGTTCACCGTGAATCCCTCGGAAGCGATCTTCAGGACGGTTCCGGGGTAGCCTTCGTCTGAAACCAGGAGGTTGGAGCCACCGCCGATGATCAGGATTTTTTCGCCTGCAGCGTCGGCAGACCTGACGGCATCGATAATCCCGGCCTCGGTGCGGGCCTCAACATAGTTGCCCGCGGGGCCGCCGACGGCAGCAGTGGTCAGTTCAGAAAGCAGCGTTTGGGTCACCAATCAAGCCTAACGGGCTTCCTGGGGGTGCACGGACTTCGCCGCCTTTTGGCCAGCCAAGGGTGCCAGGAAGAAGCTGACCACCAGCAATACCAAGGGCGCCAGCAGGGAATGCAGGATGCCGAAGTGTTCAGCCAGGAGACCCAGCAGCGGAGGACCGCAGAGGAAAGCTCCATAGCCGATAGTGGAGACCACCGACACACGGGCTGCTGCGTGAACCGGGTCATCGGCAGCTGCTGACATTCCCACAGGGAACCCGAGAGAGGCGCCAAGGCCCCAGACCGCCAGCGCCACGAACGCGAGCCACGGAACCGGGGAAAATACGAAAAGTGACAGACCCACGACGGCGGTGGCAGAGCACCAGCGCATCACCACCACACGTCCAAAACGGTCCAGGATGACTGTGCCTGCGAAACGGCCAATGGTCATGAACGTCACGAAGAGCCCATAGCCCACAGCGCCCGCGGCATCGGACTGCCCGTAGCCATCGGCCAGTGCCAGAGCCACCCAGTCCCCCGCGGCTCCTTCGGCCAAGGCCAGGCCGAGGACCAGGACGCCGATCAGCAGAGTTCGGCGGTCACGCCAGGCAAGAGCTACGAGCCGCTTGTTGTCCAGCGGAGCGGCAGTCTTGCGGGCGTCGGGCTGAGCGCCGACCGGCTCGCCACCAAGCGGCTGAGCACCGATCGGCTCGCCGGAGATGATGGGCAGCGGGCCGGTGGAGGGATCCTGGAAAGTGTCGGTTTCTTCAGGGTGGTACGTCTGCGTGGCTGCAGCGGTCCTTTCCGCACGGAACCAGAAAGTCGCAGCGACCACCGAGGACGTCACCACCAGACCCGAGGCCAGGAAATGCCAGAACACCGGCATGTGGATGGCAGCTGCCCAGGCGCCAAAACCCGCAGCCGCCACGGTTCCGAGGCTGAAGGCTCCGTGCAGGTGCGGCATGATGTGCCGCTGCAACTCACGTTCCAGGGAGGCCCCTTCCACGTTGGATGCTGTATTCCAACTGGCCGTACCCAAACCCAGAATCACCAGGCCCGTTGCCACCACCAGTGGACTGGCGGCGATAGAGGTGCCAATACCCACGGTGATAAGACCTGCACCCACCATGCTGCTGCCGATCCTCGTGGTCAGCTTGGGGCCGAGCCGCAGCACAATCAGTCCGGAGGCCGAAATTGAAATGAACGACGCCACGGTCATGCACATGAGCAAGAGGCCGATGCCACCCGGCGTGAGATTCAGTCCATCGCGAATGGCGGGGAGTCGGGAAACCCACGTGGCGAAGGCGATGCCACTGGCAGCGTATGAGGCAAGAACAGCGGCACGCCACCGCGACAATTCAGTCGGAGTGGCGCGCCGTTTGCTGCGATGTTCAGTGGTGTTCGGTCGGTTCAAGAGACCTTCACAACCGCCTGCGACTTCATGAGGACCTTCTGTCCACCCGCCACGACGGTGAGGTCGACGCGCGCAGTGCGGGCATCGGCGTCGAGCGCTCCCACCACTCCGGTGACGTCAATAACAGCGCCGGCTTGATCGGTGCCTGTGGTGTCAGTGACGAGGACGGGCTTGGTAAAGCGGGTCTGGTAGTCGACGACGGCGGCAGGGTCGCCGGCCCAGTCGCTCACCAGTTGCACTGCCGCACCCATGGTGAACATGCCGTGCGCAATGACGCCCGGCAGTTCCACGGAGGTTGCGAATGCTTCGTTCCAGTGGATCGGGTTGAAGTCGCCCGAGGCCCCTGCGTATTTGACCAGGTCCTGGCGGGTGACCTCAATCCTGCGCGTGCCGATTTCCTGGCCGACCGTCAGTTCTTCGAATGTAGGGCTCATGGTTACTGTCCCTCTCCGCGGACCAGGATGGACGAGGTGGTGGTGGCCACCTTTTCGCCGGCTTCAGTGGAAATCTCTGAACGGGTAGTGATCATGGCTCCCCCGCCCATGGCGCGAACACCGTCGACGTGCAACTCGGCCACGAGGCGGTCGCCGGCAACGATGGCACGGTGGTGCGTGAACCGCTGGTCGGCGTGGACCACCCGGGAGAAGTCGATGCCCGACTCCGGGTCCTGGACCAGTTGGGCGTCAGCACGCTGGGCGACGATGATGGCAAACGTTGGCGGTGCAACGAGGTCGCTGTGGCCCAGGGCCTTCGCTGCCTCAACATCAAAATGCGCGGGGTTGCTGGCTTTCACAGCCTTGGCGAACTCGCGGATCTTCTCACGGCCGACGTCGTATACCTCTGCGGCAGGGTAGCTGCGGCCCTGCAGGTCCGGATTGATACTCATGCTCCAACCCTATCGGCCCCGGGAGTCCATACGCAGCGCGTTGCCGAGGTGAAGACGTTACTTCTTGTAGCTCTTGCGGATCTTCTGGCCCCGAACCACCAGGCCTGCAACATGGAGCAGCAGCCCAACGCCAATGACGGGCAGGGAAGCAAGGGCCAAACCTTGGTTCCCGGACGTGTTCCCCACGATGGACAGGACGAGCCCGACGGCGATCAACCCCATGGCGCTGAAAACCAGCACTTTGTAGGACGTGGAGGCCGTGGCCCAAAATTGTTCTAGCACCGTTCAAGTCTACCGGCGCGTGATTGCAGGGCTTGCCGGGAAGCCGCCCCTCGATCGGGCCCCGGAAGGTTAGAAGAGCGAGTCCTGCAGCGCGGGGATGTGCGTGGTGTGGGGGCCGAACTCGATTTTGCGGCCCTTCAACGCACCCAGATCCGCCACGAAGCTGCCCTCAATGTCGTTGCCCGAAGCGTCGGGGAGCCCGGCCAAGGCGACCGCCCCTGAGAGTGAGTGGATCCGCAGGCCATGCCCGCCGGCGTCGAACGTTGCCGGATAAGGGTGGCGCAGGCCGCCCTGGGTGCGGACGGTGCACAGGGTGTCGGCCAAGGCCGGACGCTCCCACTCTTCCTCCACCACCGAGTAGCCAGTCATGGCAAGGCCGCCCAACAGCTCGCGCACACTGCTGGCGTGCTGGCGGTTCAAGGATGAAAGCTCGACGGCGGCCCGCGGCTCCACGAGACCGGCCACCTTGGCGGCGGACCGGACTTGCTGGACGAGACCGAGTTCGCGGGTCACCAGATCTTCCAGCAGGCGGACAACGCGCCCGTCCTCGGCGTGCGCCACATAGGAAGCATGTACGGCACCTTGCTCGGCAAGCCGGTTCCACTTGCGCTGCGCGGAGGCCGTGCCAATTTTCGTGGCGCCGTTGGCGAAGGTAGCCACGTAGAGCCAGTGCGGCTGCATGAGGTAGGCCCGGAGCCCGGTTGGTACCGAACCGCCGCGGTGAAAATCGTGCATGAGCCGGGAGTCGTCCCGCGCAAAGCAGGCCCCGCATTGCTTGCCCCGCTCGGCCGGGGAACTGCCGGGACACGGAACATGCGTGCGATCCCCGGGCCCGTGGACCTTCGTGTGGCCAAGGCACCACACACCGGGGATAACGCGCAGGCCCAGGGCTGAGCCCTGGGCCAACGCAACATCAGTGAACTCCGTGTCCGGCGAGAACACCCTCAAAGCCGGGGACGAAGAGTCCCAGACAACTCCGTGGACCAGCATGCTTACAGGGAAGGCTGGACTCCGAAAGCGACGGCGAGCTTCATGATCTTCTCAGCGCGGCCCAAACGCGGGAGGTCGGAACCATCGCGGATCACGCGGCCGTTGGCTTCGAAATCGTTCATGAAGTCCGTAGCCCAGGCAACGTCCGACGGCGTGGGGCTGATGACCTCGTTGATCACGGTGGTCTGATCGATGGCCAGGCAGAGCTTGCCGGTCATGCCCATGGTCACGGTGATGCCCGTCTGCTCGCGCAGGATGGGGTGGTTGGTGCCGACGGTGGGGCCGTCGATGGGACCCGGCAGGTTACCAACACGGCTGGCGACAACGAGCTTGGCACGCGGGTAGGCCATGGCCTCCGGGGTTGCAGCCATGCCCGTATCGCGGCGGAAGTCGCCCGAACCAAAGGCCAGGCGGAAGGCACCCTGGGCGCGTGCGATGTGGTTGGCTTCCTCGATGCCGAGGGCAGACTCCACCAAGGCAACCACGGGGGTCTTGCCGTCCATGCGGTGGTAGGACTCAGTGACCTGGTCAGCGGATTCGGTCTTAGCCAGCATCACGCCGAGCAGGCCGGGCGTCCCGCGCAGGCCAGCGAGGTCATCGGCCCAGAACTTGCTGGTGGCGTCATTGATACGGACCCAGGCCTTGCCGCCTGCGGTCAGCCAGTTCACCACGTTCTCGCGCGCTGCGTCCTTCTGCGAAGGGTCCACGGCGTCTTCGATGTCCAAGATGATGGCGTCAGCGCGCGAACCCGCAGATTCATCAAAAAGCTCCGTTTTCATGGCGTTCACAAGGAGCCAGGAACGGGCGATGTCGGCGGGAATGGTGCGGGTAGGCCGAATGGACTCGGCGGCGATGCTAGACGTCATGTATCTACCGTATCCGCCCCGCGGGCCGCAGGGCGAAGAAATCCGCCCGCTTGTGAGGATCAATACGAACTAAACGCCATATGACTGTGGGGTCCAACAGTATGAACGTCCGACGGCGGTACCCGCCAGTCACATCCAGCCCGCCTGACGCCGTTGTTCACAAGGCTCAACGATGCGTCTTGTGTCCCCCGATTGCCGGGAATTGCCCAGGATTTCGTCCCGTGTCGGGCTGTTTCGCAACGTTTCCAGGGGTTACCCGGTCGCTTCCCACCCGCCGTCCACATGCGCTTTCATCGTTCCCAAGCCGTTGCACACGTACTGATGCAGCCCGGCCACCCAACACATCACAATCCATTGAAAGTAGCTCCCATGAAACTGCATCTGCCCCTCCTGAGCGTCGCGGCCGCCGTCGTACTAGCGCTGACGGTGTCCGGCTGCGGCGGTGCAGCCGAAGCTGGACAAGCCAACCAGGCCGGAAACGAGGTCAAGGAACTCCGGTACCAAGGCTCAGCAAACAACGTGACCTTTCCCGAGCTTGCGGCGGACCTGGGTTACCTGGGCGACCTGAAGCTGAACTGGGTGGGCAACACCACCAGCGGCCCTCAGGACATTCAGTCGGCAGCGACCAACCAGACCGACTTTGGCGGCGCGTTCTCCGGAGCGGTGGTCAAGCTCATTGAAGCCGGCGCACCCGTCAAGGCAGTGACCAACTACTACGGCTCCGACGAGAAAACCTTCAGCGGGTACTACGTCAAAGCGGACAGCACCATCAAGGAACCGCGAGACCTGATCGGCAAGAAAATCGCCGTCAACACGCTGGGCGCACACCACGAAGCCGTCATCAACACCTGGCTGACCAAGAACGGACTCAGCCAGGACCAGATCAAACAGGTTCAGCTGGTCCCGCTCGCACCGAACGATACCGAAGAAGCCATCCGACGCGGACAGGTGGACGCGGGAACGCTCGGCGGTGTCCTGCAGGACAGGGCCATCGAAGCAGGCGGACTGCGTTCCCTGTTCAGCGATGTGGAGTTGTTCGGAACGTTTGCGGGCGGCCAAATTGTGCTCCGCAACGAGTTCATTGAAAAGAACCCCACCACCACCCGCACTTTCACCACGGGCGTTGCCAAAGCCATCGAATGGGCAGCGGAAACTCCCCGCGACGAAGTCATTGCCCGCTTCACCAAGATCATCGAAAGCCGCGGACGCAATGAGAGCACCGCAAACCTGAAGTTCTGGAAGAGCCCGGGAGTCCCGGAGGCAGGCGTGATCAAGGACGAAGACTTCACCCGCTGGGAGGCATGGCTCAGCTCCGCCGGCATCGTCAAGGACAAGCTCACGCCGTCCAAGTACTACACCAACGACCACAACGAGCTCGCTGCAGCAAAGAAGGGATAGCCATGACAGCCAAAATCAGTCTCCGGAACGTCACCAAAGAATTCACGGTACGGGCCACCAAGGACACGGCCGCTACCCGGCTGACGGCCATCGATTCGCTGAGCCTTGATGTCCGTGACGGCGAGTTCCTCACCCTGGTGGGTCCCAGCGGTTCCGGAAAGACCACGCTCCTGGACCTCCTGGCCGGACTCTCCACGCCCACCTCCGGCGAGGTATTGGTGGACGGCAAACCCGTCACCGGTCCGGGCAAGGACCGCGCAGTGGTGTTCCAGCAGTACGCGCTGTTCCCATGGCGGACGGCCTCTGCCAACGTATCGATCGGGCTTGAAGGAGTGGGCCCCGACGGCAGGAAATTGAACCGCCGCGAACGGGCAGCCAAAGCAAAGGAATACCTGGCCCTGGTGGGGCTTGCCGGTTTCGAGGACCGCTACCCGCATGAACTCTCCGGCGGAATGAAGCAGCGCGTGGCCATCGCCCGGAGCCTGGCGTACGAGCCCGATGTGTTGCTGATGGATGAACCGTTCGCTGCGTTGGACGCCCAGACCCGCGAGCAGTTGCAGGACGAACTCCTCCGGATCTGGAAAGCCACGGGCAAAACAATCGTCTTCATCACCCACGGGATTGACGAGGCCGTGTACCTCGGCGAGCGCGTCGCAGTGCTGAGCGCGCGCCCTGGCCGGCTCAAGGAAATCGTGGACATTAGTATCCCTGACCGCGAGGGCGACGAAGATATCCGTTCCAACGCTGCCTTCGTGGAGCACCGCCACCAGGTGTGGACGCTCCTGCACGATGAAGTCCGTCGCGCCCAGGACGCCGGGCACCGCAAGATCCTCCCGGACGGCAGCGCACCCGACGAGCCTGCAACCACCATCACTGAAAGGAGCGCGGCCTGATGACCACCACGCTTACCCAAACCGAAGCCGCACCCAAGGCGGGCAGCCCGGCTGACCCGGGTGCCGCCGTCGAGCCGGCGCTCAGTGCGGAAAGCCCACCGGCGCTTAGTGCGGAGAGCACGACGCCGGCACCGGGGAAAGTGCGGCGGGTTGCCTCAGCCGCGGGTTCAGTGGTGTGGAAGTCCGCAGCCATCCTGGCGTTTCTGGCGCTGTGGGAGCTTGGGCCGACGTACTTGGCCAGCCCCTCCACCCGCGTCTTCCTGCCGCCGCTGCACGAAGTGCTCCTGGCATGGGGGAAGCTTTTCGAAGCAGGCACCATCCAGGGCCACATCACAGCCAGCCTCACCCGCTCGGTGGCCGGCTTCGGTGCGGCGCTGGTGGCAGGTGTCTCGCTGGGCTTGCTCATCGCCTGGTATGGGCGGTTGAACTCGGTCCTGAATCCGTTGCTGGAACTGTTCCGCAATACGGCTGCCCTTGCCTTGCTGCCGGTGTTCACCCTGCTGCTGGGCATCGGAGAGGAATCCAAGATCAGCATTGTGGCCTACGCCGCGTTCTTCCCGGTGCTGCTGAACACCATCGCCGGCGTGAAGACCGTGGACCCCCTGCTGATCAGGGCTGCGCGTTCGTTGGGTCTCAACAGCTTCCGGCTGTTCCAGAAGGTCATCCTGCCCTCGGCCGTTCCCACCATCTTTACGGGCATTCGCATGGCCGGAACTGCGTCCATCCTGGTGCTGATTGCCGCCGAAATGGTCGGTGCCAAGGCAGGTCTGGGCTACCTGATCGTGAACGCGCAAAGCAGCTTCCTCATCCCGGACATGTACGCGGGCATCCTCACAGTGTCCTTGCTGGGGCTCGGCGTGAACTTCCTGCTGGTAGCCCTTGAACGGCACTTCTCCCGCTGGCGGACCGCCGTTGGCGCCGCTGCTTCCTGACCCACCTCCGCGGCATCCGCCGCAACCATCACAACAAGTAAGGAAACCGAATCATGACCGTCATTACCGAAACCAAACTCGAGTTCGCCAAGCTCGGCTCCCGCATCGGCGCCGAAATCCGTGGACTGGACATCAGCGGCGACCTCAGCGAGGACACTGTGGCCCAGATCAGGGCGGCACTGAACGAACACAAAGCACTGGTGTTCCGTGAGGCCAACATCCTCAGCGACGAAGCGCAGGTGAAGTTCGCCTCGCATTTCGGCCCGTTGACAAAGGCACACCCGACCGTTGCCTCGGTGGAGGGTGAGGAGAACGTGTTGCCCGTGGACAGCGAAAACGGCTCGGCCAACAACTGGCACACGGACGTCACGTTTGTGGTCAACCCGCCGCAGGCATCCACACTGCGCAGCATCGACCTTCCTGCCTACGGCGGCGAGACGCTGATTGCTTCCTCGGCCGGTGCGTACAAGGACCTCCCGGAGGAGCTTCGCAACTTCGCGGATACCCTGTGGGCCATCCACACCAACGACTACGACTACTCGGTGCCCAAGAACCTGGAGCACAGCAATGCCGAGGAACGCCGCAAGGAGTTCACCCGCCTGAAGTTCGAAACCGCCCACCCTGTGGTGCGGGTCCACCCCTTGACCGGCGAGCGCGGATTGTTCATTGGGGGCTTCGCGCAGCGGCTTCGGATTGTGGGCTTGTCCAACACCGAATCGAAGGACATCATCCGCCTGCTGCAGGCGTACGTGACGCGTCCGGAGAATGTGGTCCGCGTGAACTGGGAACCTAACCAGGTGGTCCTGTTCGATAACCGCATCACCCAGCACTATGCCCCGGACAACTACGACGGCCAGCCGCGCAAGCTCAACCGCGTGACCATTGCCGGTGACATCCCCGTGGGCGTTGACGGCAAGGCCAGTCAAGCGATCCAGGGTGATTCCACTACGTATTCGGTGGTAGCCCCCATCAGTAACGCGTCGTAGGCGCACCCCATGTGTTGCTGTCCGCACCCAACTGAGTCGCAGTTCAGGTCGTTCTGAGCGTTCAAAACGACCTCAACTGCGACTCAGTTGGGGTTAAAACCGGGGTCAGGGGATGTTGCTTCCCCGCGCTGCCACCCACAATCCGTACCATTCGGCACGGGACATCGCGGCAGCCACGGAGGCGGCATCGGCGCAGGCCTTGATGCGCTTGCCGTTAGTGGTTCCAATCACCGGGGAGATCTTGGCCGGATGCTTCATGAGCCACCCCAGCAGTACTGATTCCGGCGTGGTGCCCTTCTCCCCCGCCAATTTTTCAAGCATGCCCGCCGTTGCCGACTCGGCCGGCGACAAGTCTGCAGACCTCGCCCCCGTATAGCGTCCCTGGGCCAGGGAACCGTACGCCTGCAGTTCAATTCCCTTGGCCATGCAATGCTCCAGGGTCCCGTGCGGGAAGCTGTACTCCAGCCCCTCTGCATGGTTGACCAGCACAGTACTTTCCAGCCAGTCCCGCCGCAGGAGGCTCATTTCCAACTGGTTCGCCACGATGGGTGCCTCCAGCTGGTGCTGAAGGTATTCGATCTGCGCAGCAGACATGTTGGATACACCCAGCTGCCGTACTTTGCCTTCAGACATCAACTGCCCGACGGCGTCCGCCACCTCGCGCGGGTCCATCAACGGATCGGGCCGGTGCAGGAGCAACACGTCCAGGTAGTCCGTTTGGAGTCGTTTCAGGCTTTGGTTGACCCGTTCAAGGATGGCTTCGCGGCTGAGGTCGTAATGAGTGTCCAGTCCGCGCTCGCCCAGCCTGATACCGCATTTGCTTTGCAGCTGTATCTTTTCGCGCAGGCCTTGCGAACGGGCGAGGACTTCGCCAAACACTGCCTCCGACTTTCCACTGCGGTAAATGTCCGCATGGTCGAACAGCTCAATGCCGACGTTTTGTGCGGCATCAATCACCGCGGCTGCCTGATCGATCTCTGCAGCACCGTAGGACGTGCCGTCCCACGGCCCGCCGAGGCCCATACATCCGTAGACGAGGCGTCCCCGCCCGTTCGTAATATTCATCATGTAGTTTTACCCGCTGCCTTTAGGCGTCGCGGACAACCCATGCAGTGGTGTCGGCCGGGAGCTTGCCGTTGTCCAGCGGACCGCTGGACACTACGACATCGCCGTCAGGAAGCTCAACGGGATCGCTGCCGAAGTTGGTGACCGTGTGCCAGCCACCGGGACGGCTGAAGTGCAGCACGTCCTGGTTGCCGGTCTCAACCCATTCGAGTTCCTCATCGGTTTGGAGTTCGCTACGCAGACGGAGGGCTGTCCGGTAAAGCTCCAGGGTGGAACCTTCCACGCCCTCTTGCTTGGACACCGCATAGTCCTTGAACCACTCCGGCTGTGGCAGGTGGGCCCCACCAGCACCAAAGCCGAAGGAAGAGCCATCTGCGGTCCACGGCAGCGGCACGCGGCAACCGTCGCGGCCGATCTCGACGCCAGGGTTGCGGAAGAAGGACGGGTCCTGACGCTCGGCGTCGGGAATTTCCGACACTTCCCGCAAACCCAGCTCTTCACCTTGATAGAGGTAAGCCGAGCCGGGCAGCGCGAGCAGCAGGAGCGTTGCGGCGCGGGCACGACGCAAGCCGAGTTCGACGTCGAGCTCTTCAGCCGGCGCGCCGGCCAGCAGCCAACCCTTGCCGTCCTGGCCCTTGGTGCCGCCGGTGACATCCTGGGCAGCGTTGGTTCCCTGCGCTACCGAGCCACCCTTGGGCAGGCCGTAGCGGGTGGCGTGGCGGACGACGTCGTGGTTGGAGAAGACCCACGTGGACGACGCGCCGGACTCCTTGGCAGCGACCAGGTTGTCCGCGATGATTTTCTTGAAGGACGCGGCGTCGAAATCGGACTGCAGAAGATCGAAGTTGAACGCCTGGCCCAGTCCTTCCGGGCTGGCGTAACGGGCGCGACGGGTCTCGTGGACCCACGCCTCTGCCACAGCGGTTCGGGGCGGGTTGTACTCGTTGAAGAGCTTGCGCCACTCTGCGTAGACCTCATGGACCTCGTCACGGTCCCAGAACGGGTGGGACCCATCGGCAAATCCATCGGTGCCGTGGGCTTTGGCCTCGAGGTCCGCCTTCATGGGCAGCGGCTCGGAAAGATCCTTCGCCATGCCATGGGCAACATCGATGCGGAAACCGTCCACGCCGCGGTCCGACCAGAAACGAAGGGTCTTCAGGAAGTCCTCGCGGATCTCCGGATTCTCCCAGTTAAAGTCCGGCTGCTCCTTGGCGAAGATGTGCATGTACCACTGGCCGGGAGTGCCGTCCGGTTCGGTGATGCGGTCCCAGATGGGCCCGCCAAACACTGAGTCCCAGTCCGACGGCGGCAACTCGCCATTCTCTCCCCGCCCGTCCCGGAAGATATAGCGTTCACGTGCGGCAGAGCCCTTGGGCGATGCCAGCGCTTCCTTGAACCACTCGTGGCGGTCCGAGGAGTGATTCGGGACAATGTCCACCACGATTCTGATCCCTGCGGCATGCAGGGCCGCGGCCATCTCATCGAAATCCTCTAGAGTTCCCAGCTTGGGGTCCACATTGCGGTAATCATCAACGTCGTAGCCGCCATCCGCGAGCGCCGAAGGGTAGAACGGACTCAGCCAAACGGCGTCGATCCCCAACTCTTTCAGATACGGGACCTTGGCTGTGACGCCCTTGATGTCTCCGAGTCCGTCGCCGTTCGCGTCGTAGAAGCTGCGCGGGTAGATCTGGTAGACGGCCGCTTGGCGCCACCAATTCGGATCGGACATGCGGTCGGCGCCGGTGCGGTGTGCCTTTGTGGAGAACAACGTGGTTCCTTTTCGTCCGGAGTTCTTGAGATTCTCAATAAAACTACTAAAGCATCATCTGGTGCCGGGCAGGAACCGGGCATGTGCCCGACAAGTCCAGTTAGTCCGGCATGGACATGGTGCGCAAGTCCAACTGACGCAGCACACGGTCCGCCACCTCGGGGTCCGTTCCGGGCTCGTTGCGGGCAGAAACGACTTCCTGTCGGGCGGCGTCAAGGGCGATGGTCTGCACGGCGATGGACAGTTCACGGCCCCGTTTGCGCTTCTCGGCGGCAGACTCATTCTGCAACGTGCCATCCAGCAACTCCGCGTGGAGGCGGCGCATCTTGTCCTTGACCAACGCCACCTTCTCGGCAGGCAGTTCCTTCATCAGGTCATGGTCCTTCAGTGCGGCCACGGCCGCGGACTGCGCACGCCTGGCCAGGACGCGGGCAGCCTCTTGCTCATGTGAGCCGTCCTCGGTGGCTTTCAGGACCCGCATGAGCCACGGAAGCGTCAGGCCTGGGAGCACCAGTGTGGCCAGGAGAACTGCGCAGGCAATCACCAAAATCTCGTGTCGGGCCGGGAAATCACTGCCATCCGGAAGGGTTACAGGCAGCGCCAACGCCAATGCCAACGTTGCCAAGCCCCTCATGCCGCACCACGTCAGGATCAGCACTTCTTTGGGGGACGTGGGCAGAAGGTTTCTGCGCCTGCGTGCGGTGAGGGAAAGCAAACCCAGCCACAGGAACCGAACGGCGAAAACCAAGACACAAATCATCACCGCCATGCCGATCATCCCGAATATTGCGGTGCCTTCATCCCGGATGACATGGCGGATCTCCAGGCCTACCAAACCAAAGGCCAGCCCTGTCACCAGCAGCTCCACCACGTCCCAAAAAGCAGTCTGTGTGATGCGTTCAGCGGCGTCCTGCGGACGCGTGTGGCGCTGGAGTTCCAAAGCAGTCACGACGACGGCCACCACACCGGAAGCGTGCAGTTCTTCCGCAAGGATGTAGGCCGCAAAAGGCACCACCAAGGTCACTGCACTGCGTGCCACCATTGAGGTCACGAGCTTGGTGATAAACCTGGTCAGCCAGCCCATCGCAATCCCGATCAGGATCGCCAAAGCGGCGCCAATAATGAACTGTGGGATGACCCCCGGGCCCACTTCCTTGCCGGCAACGGTGGCAGCGACCGCCGCCTGGAAGATCACAATCGCCGCCGCATCATTAAAGAGCCCCTCGCTTTGGAGGACGGTGATGAGCCTGCGGGGCATGTGGACGCGACCCGCCACGGACTCTACGGCCACCGGGTCCGGGGGCGCCACCATGGCGCCCAGGGCGATTGCCGCCGGGATACCGATCCCAGGGATCATTAGCCACGCAGCGCCTGCCACCACGGCGGTGGATACAACCACCAAAGCCACGGCCATCAGCAGCAGGGTCCGCCAGCGCACCCTGAAAACGGCCCAAGAACTTTTCTGCGCCGTTGCGAACAGCAGCGGCGGAAGGAAGATCGGCAGGATAAGCTCAGGCGAGATCTCAAACTCGGGGAACCCGGGTATGAAGGTCAAAGCCACGGCCAGGAGGAGCATCAGCACCGGGTATGGAAGCCGGAGCCGGTCCCCCAGACCCACAGCCACCACTGTCGCAAGCAACAGCCCAACGATGAGCGCCAACTGATCCATATTCCTGCTTTCCCCAAATGTTGTCAGACGTATCCCGGGGCCTACCCGAAAAAGATCCCTAACAACATATCCCGGAGAGGCGGTCAGTCGCCCGTCAGTGCACCCACAACGTCTTGGCTTCCGTCCCTGAACGCAATGGTCCGTCTGATGGTCCCGGGCAGTTCCAAAACAGCCGCGGTCACCAGTGCCACGTTGCCCCTTGACGTTTCAGTTTGTCCGGAGTCTGACGGATCCGTCTCAATCATCCCGGACGCAGGTTCATCGGTGAGCGCACCAGGGCCCAGCACTGTCCACTCCAGACCGGTACCCCGCAGATAGTGGTCCGCCGCTGCTTTGGCCTCGGCGTAGGCAAAAAACGGGTTATCCGCGGGCACGCCATGGTCCTTGGCTGCACCCAAATAGGACACCATGACGTAGCGCCTGACACCCGCCTCATCTGCAGCATCCATGGAACGTATGGCAGCGTCACGGTCCACGGCGTAGGTCCTCTCCGGGTTGCCCCCGCCGGCTCCGGCTGACCAAACCACGGCGTCGTGGCCTTTGAGCGCCCGGGCGAGTTGTGCCGTCGTCGAGTTCTCCACGTCCAGCACCTCCGCGGATGCGCCGGTGGCCGTGACATCCGATCCGTGGTCCGGATTTCGGATGAAGGACGTGACGTCATGGCCTTCGTCACTGAGGATCCGGGAAAGGTGCAGGGCCACTTTGCCGTGGCCGCCAATGATTGCGATTCGACTCATGGATCCATTCTGTCCCATGAACAGTAAAGAAATCCGGGCAAAGCACTGTTACTTCGATGAGTCAGCGCCGTTTGAAGGCGTCACCGTCTGCTCCACTAGGATCTGAGTCACAACGACGCGCTCCTGATGGGCCATTCAACGGAGGACCACTTGTGAAAAGCAAAGCCAGGACAACACGCGGCCTGCTGTGGGTACTTTTGCTTCTCCTGCTCATGTCAATCACCGTGGCGTTCACGGTCTCTGTGATCGACTCCGCCAACTGGACACTCACTGACTGGGGGAATCTCGCTGTTTCACTTCTCCTTGGCATCTATTTCTTTTTCCTTGCACAGCACGTGAACCGCAGGGCTGATACCCGCGCCGAGGCTGTAGCAAACGCCGCGCTGATCACCTCCACAGGGCTCCTGGCGATGAGCAGCGCCCGTAGCCTGGCTGGATCGGAATCAGCAGCCCTTCGAGTGGCCGCAGATGCCCGAGCCGCGCTGCAGCACTATCCACTAGCTGACACGAAGAAGCAGGAGGGCCTGGAAAAATCGGTGGTGGGTGCTTACAACGACCTCGCCTTCTCAACATTCCTGCATTCAGACAGGCTGGCCAGGTCGGTGTGGGATCGTCTGCGGGAAGGTGCATCCCAAGTGGTCAACGAGACCGACCAACTCGCCGAAGGCCCCGAGAGGGATCGTCTGTCTGCAGTGGCGGGGCACGTCAGGTTCGTGGAGCAGCTCGGTGAGGCCGTGCGCAGAACATCCGGACAGGAGCTGGAACGCGAGTTCCTTGACCTCTGGGACACTACACAGCTGAAGCGATCCCGAACCCCGGACGCATCCCATAACGATGCGGGGCAGACGATTTACCGTTTGCAGCGCTTCGAGATGCTGTATCAAACGGAACTCACCGTCATGCACGATTGGGCCCTGCTGCGCAGGCGTGCCGCCGATCTGCACTGCGAAGCTGAGCTCACCAATGTCGCGAACACCTCGGACTGGCTGGCGCCCTGGTATGTAACGCGTCAGCCGGACGGCAGGCTGTCGCCGGTCAACGTCATGGGCGGGGACCTGGCGGAGCGTGCTCGGTACGACAGGGTGGAAGGCGGCGATACGGTACCGGAATGGCCACGCTCACTGGCCCATGGGCGCCTCCCCCAAGGTCTTCGCACAGCGGGTATCGACAACCTTTGCCATGTGGTGGAAAGGCAGCCATCACCAAAGATTTGTGTCCTGGCGTACGAATTCATCGACCCAGCTAATGGCCGGTCACAGAGATTGGTGCTGGACGGTAACCACCGGTTGGCCGCAGCCCGCCGCCTGGCCCTGGAGAAGGACCTCTCCCCCGCGGCAGGCGGACCCCCTAAGGACTTTCAGGTTCTGACCTTCCTCATCAAGGAGTTGAAGCCCATTGACGATCTTGTCTCAGCCGGCTCTTCAGCCACACCCCATCAATGGAGGGGCTTCACTCCGGACCTTGGTTTGCTCCGGGGTTCTTGGCGGCCGGAACGTTCCACCGCCTAGGAATTACCCGCAACTGCACAAGGGTGACCTTTATCACGTGGAGCTGGCGGCAAAAAGAAAGCCCCCGAAACCTGAAGGTTTCGGGGGCTTTTCGATCTGTAGCGGTGGGGAGGCTCGATCTCCCGACCTCACGATTATGAGTCGTGCGCTCTAACCAACTGAGCTACACCGCCACGAATGAGAAAAACCTGCGTCAAGCCGGTCAAAAACCGCCTTGACACAGGCCCTCATCCAGAGCCCCCCACCGGAATCGATCCGGTGACCTCGTTCTTACCAAGAACGCGCTCTACCACTGAGCTAGGGGGGCAACGAGTAAATACTCTACCGGACGATTTCAGAAGCTACAAATCGGCGAAAAAACGCGGAAAAACCGCGCCGACACAATTTGCGAAGATGTGATTTTTCTGATTCATCTGGGGCTTCTTCGGCCTCTGGTGTCCGCCCATTCGCGGCTCGCTGTCACGGTAGCCGGAGCACTTGTCCGGGATGGATCCGGTCAGGATTCGGCACAGTGTCCGCGTTGGTGGCGATGAGGGCACCCAGGTCCACGCCGTACTGCGCAGCGATCCCGCCCATGGTGTCGCCCTGCTCCACCACAACCTCCGTGACCCTTGGCGCCACCGGTCCTGGCTGCCCGGCCCTTGCCGCGGCCTCAGCGGCGGCTTCCTCCGCTTGTGGACGGACTTCAGGGGCCTCGGGCTCCAAGCCCTCATTCGCGGCTTCCTGGGCTGCTGCAGCGTCCGCGGCCGCCTGCTGCCGCGCCGCCTGTGCTGCGGCGGCTTCCGCCGCAGCCTGATCCTTCGCTGCTACCTCGACGGCGGCAACATCCTCGGCCGCTTGGGCCGCCGCCGTGCGGTCCACAGGAGCTGCCTCGCTTGTTTCCTCCGCGCCCTTGCCACCGAAACCCAGGCCCTTCTTCACGTTGTCCAGCAATCCCATGGAGCACCCTCCTGCGTTCTGCTTGCGTTCAGCCGTGCCTCGATCGTACGGCGGGGCGGGGCGGGGGTGCATGTAACCCCGTTAAACACGTCAGGGGGCCGGCTCTAAAGCCGACCCCCTGACGGGAACTACTTAGTGTTTACCACCAAGGAAGTGTTTACCACTTGCCCTTGCGGTTGAAATCGCGGTGTCCGCCTTCGCCACCACTGCGGGGCTTGCGTGCGCCATCACCGTGACCGCCGAAGCGGGATCCGCTGGCCTGGCCGCGATCGCGGTCGCCGAAGCTGCCTGCGGTGCGCTCGGAGCGGTCGCTGTAGGAGCGGCCACCACGGTCAGCGGAGGTACGCTCGCCGCCTTCGGACTTGCGGAAGTCCTTCTTGAAACCACCGGCACCCTTGAAGTTTCCACCACCGCGGTTTTCGCGGTCGCCATAGCCACCACGTCCACCACCCTGGTAGCTGCCACGATCGCCACTGGGCCTGCGGCCGTTGTCCAACTCAAGGTTGATCAACTCACCACCGATGCGGGTGCGGGACAATGCACGCAACTGATCAGCGCTCAGGTCTGCCGGGAGCTCCACCAAGGAGTGGTCCGAGCGGATGTCGATGCCGCCGATCTGTGCGGAGGAGATGCCGCCTTCGTTGGCAATGGCGCCAACGATCGAACCCGGCATGACGCGCTGACGGCGTCCCACGGAGATCCGGTAGGTGGCGTTGCCCTCGGTGAGTGCACGGGTGGGGCCACGGGAGCCGAAGCCGTCCTTGGAGCGCTCACGCTTCTGGTACTCAGGAGCGGCAGGCAGTTCCTTGACCAAAAGCGGCTGTCCACCCTGTGCCATGACGGCCAAGGCTGCAGCGATTTCCGAAGCCGGAACGTTGTGCTCTTCCTCGTAGGAGGAGATGAGGTCACGGAACGCTGCGACATCCTCGGAAGCGAGGGTCTCGGTGATGCGCTCGGCGAACTTGCCCAGGCGCAGTGTGTTCACGGTCTCAGCGGTGGGCAGGTGCATCTGCTCCACCGGCTGACGGGTTGCCTTCTCGATGGAACGCAGCAAGTACTTCTCGCGCGGCGTCATGAAGAGGATGGCGTCACCGGAACGGCCTGCACGGCCCGTGCGGCCAATGCGGTGCACGTAGGACTCGGTGTCGTGGGGGATGTCGTAGTTGATGACGTGGCTGATGCGCTCAACGTCAAGACCACGGGCAGCGACGTCGGTGGCCACGAGGATATCGATGCGGCCTTCCTTCAGCGCGTCAACAGTGCGCTCGCGCTGCTGCTGCGGGATGTCGCCGTTGATGGCGGCAGCCTGGAAACCGCGCGACTTCAGCTTGTCGGCGAGGTCCTCGGTAGCCATCTTGGTCCGCACGAAGGCGATGACGCCGTCGAACTCTTCAACCTCGAGGATGCGGGTCAGGGCGTCCAGCTTGTGCGGGCCCATGACCTGGAGGTAACGCTGCTTGGTGTTGGCGCCGGTGGTGGTCTTGGACTTCACCGAGATTTCAGCAGGGTTGTTCAGGTACTGCTTGGACATGCGGCGGATCTGGCCCGGCATGGTGGCAGAGAACAGGGCAACCTGGCGGGTTTCCGGGGTCTGCTGGAAGATCTGCTCAACGTCATCGGCAAAGCCCATGCGCAGCATCTCGTCAGCTTCGTCCAGTACCAGGTACTGGAGCTCGGACAGGTCCAGGGAACCCTTAGCGATGTGGTCGATCACACGGCCGGGGGTACCCACAACAACCTGAGCACCGCGGCGCAAGCCGGCCAGCTGCGGGCCGTAGGCGGAGCCGCCGTACACAGGGAGGACGGTGAAATCGTCAATGTGCTTGGCGTAGGAGGTGAAGGCTTCTGCAACCTGGAGGGCAAGTTCACGCGTCGGAGCCAGGACCAGGGCCTGGGTCTTGCGGGACGGGCCGTTGAGGTCGTGAAGTTCAGCCAGGCGGGACAGCGCAGGAACGGCGAAAGCCGCGGTCTTGCCGGTACCGGTCTGGGCGAGGCCCACAACGTCGCGGCCTTCGAGCAGCAACGGGATGGTGGCTGCCTGAATGGGGGACGGCTTCTCGTAGCCGACATCCTGCAGGGCGGCCAGAACACGGCCGTCGATGCCAAGATCGACGAACTTGACGCCTTCTTCGTCCTCAGCGTCCGCCTTGGGAGCGGGAGCTTCGGTGAAGGTGGGGGCTGCAGTCTCAGCTACAGCGTTCTCGACGGGGGCAGCGGCAACGGCCGGTGCTTCAGCTTCGGCGGGAGCGGAGGTTTCTGCAACATCAGCAGAAACGGGGGTCGCTACATCAGCGGACTCGGCGTCGAAGTTTTCGTTGAGATTTTCGGTCATAGGGGGAAATTCCTCATCCATAGGGCAGTCGGCGCGGCCCGGTTGGGCTTGGCCGCATTACTCGTCGCGAGAAACAGGAAAGGTGCCCTGCTTTCGCAAGAAGTCCGGCGCTATCGCAATCCCATGGCAGGACTTCCCGCTGCATCTCTTGGCTGCTATCCCAGCAGTCTGTACAGCGTTTTCTTTAGCCGGCTCTCCCTATGAAAATGCCCACACACATTTGCGGGCCCCAACACTTACCAGTCCTGCCTCAAGAATTGGGCAGGATAAAGGGATTTCCGGAGTGGGGGATATTTCAAGTGTAGGGCACAGAGGCCCGTCACCGCGACTTGAGGGATGACAAAATCCGGGTGAGCTTGTTCACACCAGTATCTGGTGGCGCTCCGGTACCGTCCTCAAAGCCGCTCCTACGCAGACTTAGAGGCCGCTTCTGCGCAACACTTTCTCGAAGGCCGGGTGATAGTCCTCCTGCAGTCGGATCTCTCCGTCAGCATCGGCGTCCAGCAGAATCTGCACCAGTTCCGGGGTGGGTTCGCTGAACCATTGGCCTACGGTTATGCCGTGCTTGGGGACGAAGGTGCGGTGGATGTGGTCTCCCGCGGAAATGGTGCCTGTCTTGATCACCCGGAGGTAGGTTCCAACCCGGCCGGCATGCGTGAAGCGCTTCACCCATTGCGGCTCGCCGATCACCCGTTGGAAGGTAGCGCACGGAACACGGGGGGACGTCACTTCAAGCTCTACGTCCAAGCCGATCTTCCAGCGCTCGCCAATGACCGCTCCTGTGGTTTCGATTCCGGCGACTCGCAGGTTCTCGCCAAAAATCCCGGCTGGCATCTCCCGCTGCAGTTCACCGGACCAATAATCCGCATCTGCCTGCGAATACGCGTAGAGGGCCTGGTCTTCCCCGCCGTGATCCACCCGGTTGGCTTGGACATCCCCATGGAGCCCCAGCTTATGGACCTTCACCGGCTCCACCACAGGACGCTTGTCCATACCGGTGACGCCCACACTCCCCGCGGGGTCGGGCAGCAACTGGTGCACACGGCAGACGGCAAGAAGGGATGCGGTGTTCATGGACACCAGTGTACGGACGTCCCGGGCCAGAAGGGCCGGGATCAGGGCCGGGGTGGACCAGGATCAGGGATCGAAGCGGTAGCCCATGCCCGCTTCCGTATGCAGGTGCCGCGGCTCGGCGGGATCCCGCTCCAGCTTCCGCCGCAGCTGGGCTATGTATACGCGCAAGTACTGCGTTTCCTTCGCGTACGCCTGCCCCCAAACCTGGGTGAGGATCTGCTGCTGACTCACCAGCTTCCCCTTATTGCGGACCAGCAGCTCCAGGATGTTCCATTCCGTGGGTGTCAGGCGCACTTCCGAGCCATCTTTGATGATCTTCTTGCCCGCCAGGTCCACCATGAAATCCATGGTGGCCAGCGTCGGCTCCTCATGTTCGGTAACAACCCGGCGCGAGGCGACCCGAAGACGCGCAAGCAGCTCATCCAAACCGAAGGGCTTGGTCACGTAGTCGTCCGCACCGGCGTCGAGCGCTTCCACCTTGTCCTCCGAGGCGTGCCGTGCGGACAGCACAATGATGGGCATACTGCTCCAGCCACGAATGCGGCGGATGACCTCCACCCCGTCCATATCCGGCAAACCGAGGTCCAGCACCACAATCTCCACGGGTTGCTTGGCGGCAGCTTGCAAGGCGTCGGCACCGTTTCCCACAGTCAGCACCTGGTATCCGTGGGCTTGCAGGGTCACCTGCATGGCGCGGGCAATGCGGGCTTCATCCTCGACTATCAGCACCAACGTCATTGTGCATCTCCTGTCCACAGCGGCAACGTGACCACCATGGTCAAGCCGCCACCCGGCGTCGGCTCCGCCGCGAGCCTGCCACCCATGGCCTCGCTGAATCCTTTCGCAACGGCCAGGCCCAATCCGATCCCCCCGCCGGCACTGACACCCCCTCCCGGGCCCGACGAAGGGGACGGGGAATCACCGAAGCGTTGGAACGGCTGGAAAATATCCACCACTTCCCTGTGCCCTACTCCCCTGCCGTGATCAATGATTCGCAGTTCGCTCGCGGGCCGGTCCCCCAAAGTGATCCCCTCACCCGCGCGGGCCGTGAGGACAACATCGGAGTCCGGCGCATACTTCACAGCATTCTCCACAATGTTGGCCACCACCCGCTCCAGCATTCCGGCGTCCGCCTGCACCGGCGGAAGATTGGGCGGCAGCTCGTTACGCAGCCGCTCCCTGGAAACTCCCCGCAACGCCTGCGGCAACACCTGAGCCCACACAATCCCTGTCAGCAGCGGGTTGACCGCGTCGGCCGTGATCCGCGACATGTCCAGCAAGTTGTCCACCAAATGGTCCAAGCGGTCCGCATACTCCTCAATGGTCTCCAATAACTCGCGTTCCACGTCCGGCGGGAAGTTCACGTCCTCTTGGCGCAGGCTGCTGACAGCGAGCTTGATTCCGGCCAACGGCGTCCGGAGGTCATGTGAGACAGCGCGCAGGATGGAGGTCCGCATCTTATTGCCCTCAGCCAAGCGCACATTGTCTCGCCGGCTTTCCACCAACTGCTGCCTGTCCCGGACAGCCACGACGAAAGCCCCGAACGCAGCCAGCATCCGTTGCTGGTGCGCTGACAACGGACCGCCGCGCAGCAGCAAGGTGTAGTGGGGATCGACGACGGCGGTATGGTCTGCGGCGGCATGGGTCACCGGCGGATTCGGGCCCGCACCGGCCAAGACACGCCATTCCGGTGGCGCCCCGGCCGCACCGGCCGCACCGTGTAGAGGTGCACCCAGCAGCGTCAACGCTTCCATGCCCAGATTGCCGCGCACTTTCTCAAGGAAAGATTCCAGGCTTCCGTCCGAGCTCAGGATCCGCAGGGCGAGCTCACTGAGGGCTGTGGCTTCGGCGCCTGAGCGGGCTGCTTCCTGCGCCCGGCGGCTGGCAAGGCCCACGGCGAGCGCAACCCCGTACGCCACGGCAAGGAAAACCACCAACGTGAACAACGTGGTGGGATCGGCAATGGAGAGGGACCCCACCGGGTCCGCGGAGAAGTAATTAAGGAGGAAGCTGCCCAGCACTGCGGCCACCACCGCCGGCCACAAACCTCCGATGGCCGCCACTGCAACCGCTACGGCCAGTTGTAACAGCATGATCATGGCAAAGTTGCGGAATCCGAGGACCGTGACCATGATTTCGATGCCCGGTGGTAAGAGAACAGCCAGCACCAGGCCAGTGATGACGCGCCCGGCGCCAATGCCGCGGACCGGCGGGAGTCTCAACAGCACGCCGTCGTCGCCGTTGCTGTTTGCTTCAGGTCCCGCCATGGCTACATCCTTACATGCTTCCAAGCATGGGGACTTATCCCCATTTACGGCAGTTACCCGTGCCTGAGGGGCACACAGCGACTAGGCTTGCTCTGAGTATTCTGGTCCGGCGTGGCGCTGGACACTTCAACGGTCTATCCAGGGGGATATACATGGGCCCGAAAGACAGCCCTGACGCAGCCGGCAATAACGGCGGCAGCAGGGACAACAACGCCGACTTTGCCGCGGGCAACAACCCGCCGAAGCCTCCTCCGTGGCAGGTACCCAAGCCCGAGCTCCACCCTGAACTGTTCACACCCGTCGAAAAAGAGCCTGCGCAAGGCAGCTCCGGGAAGCGCAGGAAAGCGCCCGCCGGAGCACCCCAGGCGGGGGCTGCTGCACCCAAACCCGGCCAACCCCTCCCCGTGGTTGACCCGTTCGCCAAAGAACGCGAACGCGGTGAGGCCGAGGCGGCCAAGAAGAAGAAGCGCTCGCACCGCCGCACCCTGGTGGTGGGTTTGGGCGTGACTGCCCTCCTGGCCGGAACCATCACCGCAATTGTGGCCAGCAACAAGGAGGAAGCTGACTACGCGCAAGTCTGCTTCAACGAGGAAACCGGCGAGCGCGTAGACGACAACCAGTGTGACAACAGCAGCTCGGGGGGCCGCAGCTCCGGAGCTTACGCCTGGTACTTCTATTCCCGCGGAGCCAGCGTGCCCGCCCTGGGCCAGAACCGCAGCTCCTACCCGAGCTATACCAAGAATGTCCCCACGGACGCCAAGTCCTCCAAGGGATACAGCACCAAGGGCGGCACGGTCAGCCGCGGCGGCTTCGGCAGCAGTTCCAAAAGCGGCGGAAGCTCGGGAGGCTAGGCGTGCGGCGACTGTCCTCCGAGCCCAGGCCGGACTGGAAGCAAAAGATCGAAGAACAGGGCCTGGTATTTTCCACTACCACCATGCCCAACGGCCGGAAAATCGAATACTGGAACGAATCGGCCTACTACGAATTCACCGAAGACGAGGTGGAAACCCTCGAGAAGACCGCCGAGGACATGCACATCATGTCCCTGGAGGCCGCAAAGTACCTCGCCACCGGTGCCATGGGCGATATCGGCATTGGGCAGCAGGCATTGGAACTCGCCGGAGAGTCGCTGCAGGCCGCGGACATGGATATCTACGGTCGCTTCGACTTCATCTATGACGGCAAGGGTGGGCCAGCCAAGATGCTGGAGTACAACGCCGATACCCCTACCGGGCTGATCGAGGCTTCCGTTGCCCAGTGGTTCTGGCTGCAGGACGTCTTCCCGGAAAAGGACCAGTGGAACGGAATTCATGAGGCACTGATTCGTCAGTGGAAGAAGCTGCAGTTCCGCACGGGCATGAGCACCCTGCATGTTGCCCACTCGGAGGCGGAGGAATCCGGCGAGGACTGGATGACGGCCGCCTATATGCGGGACGTGGCGAGCCAGGGTGGTTGGACCACCATCGGCATCAACATGTCCGATATCGGCTGGGACCCCAACCTGAACCGGTTCGTGGACCTGGACAACTTCATGATCAGCACCATGTTCAAGCTGTACCCGTGGGAACTGATGATGAAGGAGCCTTTTGGGCACCGTCTCCTCCAGCGCGCCCACAACCCGCGCTGGGTTGAACCTGCGTGGAAGATGCTGCTGTCCAACAAAGCCCTGCTCGCTGCACTATGGCACCTTTACCCTGACCACCCGAACCTGTTACCCGCCTACCTTGGCGATCCGGGTCCACTCAAGGAGTGGGTGGCCAAGCCGCTGCACGGACGTGAAGGCGACAACATCCGCATTCATGCCCCCGGCATCGACATCCAGCAACCTGGTGGTTACGGGCGTGAAGGCTGGTGCTTCCAGCAATACCACTCCCTCCCGGACTTTGACGGGAACCATCCTGTCCTGGGTCTGTGGGTAGTGGACGGTGAATCCGTGGGCTGTGGCATCCGCGAATCCGACGGACCCATCACGGACTACTTCTGCCGCTTTGTTCCCAACACCATTGACGCCCCGGCGCCCATCGCGCCCCCTGCTACTTCCTACGGAGCTGCACTATGAGCACTGAAACCTCGACGCCGGGTGGCGGCTCAGCGGGCGGCAACCGTACCGCCGTCGTACCTCCCAAAGGCCTCCACGCCGGAATCCTGGACCTGGGCGACTCCGTCATGCTGGGCCTCGCCTCCACCGCGCCTGTCTACTCGCTGGCAGCAACGCTGGGGCTCATCGTTGCCGTCAACGGCAACTACACTCCCCTGATCCTGATCCTCGGCTTCATCCCCGTGCTGTTTATTGCGTATGCGTTCCGCGAGCTCAACAGCGCCATGCCGGACTGCGGTACTACGTTTTTCTGGGCCCGCAAGGCGTTAGGTCCTTGGGCTGGTTGGCTCGGCGGCTGGGGTGTGGCCCTGGCCGGTGTGGTGGTGCTGGCCAACCTTGCGCAAATCGCCGGCAAGTATCTGTGGCTGTTGATTGGCGACGGTTCCTTGGCTGACAACACGTGGCTGGTGACGGCCACCGGCGTGCTCTTCATTGTGTTCATGACCTACGTGAACCACAGAGGGATCCGGCTGGGCGAGCATGTCCAGCGCACCCTGACCTACATTCAGTACATCTCGCTGGGCATCTTCGCAGTGGCCATTGTTTTCCGAATCGCCGGCGGAGCCCCTGAGGGACAAGCCTTCGATTTTGAGTGGTTCAACCCTGCCGGCGCCTTTGCCGATCCCGGCGCTGTGGTTCACGGTGTCCTGCTGGCACTGTTCATCTATTGGGGCTGGGACACCTGCCTGGCGCTGAACGAGGAGACGGAAAACCCGGCCAAGACCCCCGGCCGTGGCGCCGTTATTTCGGCCACTGTCCTGTTGGCGATTTACGTTTCCGTGGCCCTCCTGGTGATGATGTACGCCACGATCGGTACCGACGGCATCGGACTGGGCAACGAGGCGAACCAGGACGACGTCTTCCTGGCCATGAAAGACGTTGTGCTGGGCCCTTGGGGCTGGCTGATCATTGTGGCAGTGCTGGCGTCCGTCTTGTCCTCCACACAAACCACCATCCTGCCCACTGCCCGCGGAACCCTGTCCATGGGTGTCCACGGTGCCCTGCCTCCCCGGTTCGGCAAGGTCCATGAGCGTTTCATGACGCCCGGGTTCTCCACGCAGGTGATGGGTGCAGTGGCCGTGGTCTACTACGTTGCCATGAGCTTCCTGAGCGAAAACCTGCTCTCGGACTCCATCAGTGCCATCAGCCTGTTCATTGCGTTCTACTACGCACTGACCGGATTCTCCTGCGTATGGTTCTTCCGCTCCACGCTCCGGGATTCCGCCAGGAACCTGTGGTTCCGAGGCATCCTGCCGCTCCTGGGCGCACTGTCCCTCACTGCGGCGTTCTTCATTTCCGCAGTCCAGATGTGGGACCCGGCTTACGGGGACACGCAGATCTTCGGCATTGGCGGGGCGTTCGTCAGCGGCGTGCTGCTGCTGGCTTTGGGCGTCGTTTTGGCGATCGTTTGCCGCTTCGCACCCTCCACCCGGGGTTACTTCACCGGTGAGCGGGCCGAGGTTGGGGTGGTTCGCGGCGAGTAGGCCGCCGTCCTTCCCGGTTAGTGTCCCGAAAGGGCCGGAAACACCCTGCGACACTGGTGTTTCCGGCCCTTTCGCGTGGGTGCGCCGGAACTAACCGGGGAGGAACGCCGCGTTGGGCGCCTAGGATGCTGGAATGAGCGATTCAACGACGAACACCTCCGACGTCCTGGCCCTGGATTCCCTGCTGACGGCGCAGGAGCTCGACCTCCGCGACAGGGTGCGGGACTACACCTCCCAGAGGTTCAGGCCCAACATAGCCCGGTGGTATGAGGACGCTGTGTTTCCCCGCGGGATCGCCACGGAGCTCGGGGAGCTCGGGGTCCTGGGCATGCATTTGGAGGGTTACGGCTGCCCCGGCCGGACCGCCGTCGAATATGGCCTTGCAGCGATGGAACTGGAGGCCGGCGACTCCGGGATCCGCACGTTCGTCTCGGTCCAAGGCTCCCTCGCCATGACGGCTATCCACAAGTGGGGTTCGGAGGCGCAGAAAGAACAGTGGCTCCCCCGGATGGCGGCGGGCGAGCTGATCGGCTGTTTCGCCTTGACGGAGCCTACGGCGGGGTCCGATCCGTCGTCCATGACGACTTTTGCCCGCCAAACGGCCGACGGCTGGGTGCTGGACGGCGCCAAACGCTGGATCGGCCTCGCATCCATTGCGGACGTCATGGTGGTCTGGGCGAACACTGAAGAAGGCATCCGCGGGTTCCTGGTACCCGCCGGTACGTCAGGGGTGACCGCGACGCCCATCGAACCGAAGCTCAGCATGCGGGCTTCCATTCAGTGCGATGTAACGTTCGACGGCGTGAGGCTGGGTCCCGGGGCCATCCTCCCGGGTGCCTCGGGGCTTCGGGGACCGTTCTCCTGTCTGAACGAGGCGCGCTATGGGATCGCATGGGGTGCCATGGGAGCTGCCCGGGACTCCTACGAAGCAGCTTTGGAGTACGCCGGGAACCGGCTCCAGTTCGGGCGCCCCCTCGCGGGCTATCAACTGACGCAGGAGAAGCTAGTGAACATGCTGGTGGAAATCCAGAAGGGCACCATGCTGGCTCTTCACCTGGGGCGGTTGAAGGATGCCGGGCAGCTGCAGCCACAGCAGATCTCCCTGGGCAAGCTGAACAATGTCCGCGAAGCCATCAAGATCGCCCGCGAGGCCCGAACCATCCTGGGAGGCAACGGCGTCACCTTGGACTATTCACCCTTGCGCCATGCCAACAATCTTGAATCCGTGCGGACCTATGAGGGCACGGACGAGGTCCACACCCTGATTCTGGGGCAGCACATCACGGGCCTGGGCGCCTTCCGCGGCTAGCCCGTCTGAGTAGCAGATCAGGCCGTTCTGAGCGCTGGGAACGGCCTGATCTGCTACTCAGTTGGGTCGGGTGGGGGGGTGGGGCCGGGGTCGGGGAGGATCACCAGATTGAAGTAGCCACGCAGGCCCTTGACCACGTCAACGTCGTCGGGGGCCAGCAGCCATTGCGTCTGCAGCCCGTCCCACAGGGCTACCAAGGACATGGCGGCTTCATCAGGCTCGACGCCAGGCTTCAGCCTGCCCTCGGCAGCCAATTCGGCAAAACGACGAGCGTAGCTTGTGCGCAGGCGTTCAAAACGCTCGGTGAAATAGTCCCTCCCGGGATGCGAGTCCGTGACAGATTCCGCGCACAGCACCGTGTAGAGCTCAATCACTCCCGGGATGTCTTCGTTGTACAGGGCTGTGCGGATCACCGAGTCCGCCAGGCCCTCCTCCATGTCGTCGGGAAAAGCCCCGCTGGTGATCTCGTCGCGGCGCTCCAGGACCGCCATCAGCAGATCGCGCTTGGAGGGAAAGTAGTGCAGCAGGCTTGTCTGGCTCATCCCTGCACGGTCGGCCACGTCCTGCAGTGATCCGCCCCGGTAACCGCGCGCCGCGAACACTGCGTGGGCGGCGTCCATGATGGTCCGGCGCCGTTCCTCGGATTTTGCGTAGGGGCCACGCCGCACTGATCGGCCCACGTCCTTTGTGGTCATGGCTAGTCAGTGTACATGCGGGCCGGAGGCAATATCTCAAATTCGAGTAGCCACTCGAATTTTCTGTTACCGTAGTCACACCCCGGTGGAATGGACCCAGAATCCATGCGCGCCGGCATCTGACACGAAGAGGTGAAGGTTCATGACCCCATTCACGCGAAGACAACTCCTGGGCGCAGGACTGGGTACGGCAGCCATGGGGCTGCTGGCCGGTTGCGCGACTCCCGGGATGCAGTCCGTCAACAGCGCCCCCACCATTGCCACCGCCGGCGAGCCCGTGCGGCTGACCTACTGGGCGTGGTTGAAGGATTTCCAGAACGTTGCCGATATCTGGAACGCGAAGAACCCCAATATCCAAGTGGATGTTGTGTGGATCCCCGGCGGTAATGCCGGTGGCTACCAGAAGCTCTACTCGGCTCTTGCCGCTGGTGGCGGGCCCGACCTGGCTCAGGTGGAACTGCGGTCCCTCCCTGAGTTCCTGCTGGTGAACGGCCTGGTGGACGTGTCCCGCTACGGCGCCAACGACCACGCCCACTTGTACGACCCCACGCTGTGGAAGCAGGTCAGTTACACCGGCGGCGTCTACGGACTGCCCCAGGACTCCGGCCCCATGGCCATGTTCTACCAGCCGGAAATCCTGAAGAAGGTGGGCGGCACCACCCCGCGCACGTGGGATGACTGGGCCGTCCTGGCCAAGGAGCTCCGCTCCGTGGACACCTATCTGGATTGCTTCCCCATCAGCGACGCCTCCCCCTTCGCGTCCTTCGCAGGACAGGCCGGCGCAACCTGGCTTCGACCGGAAGAGGACGGCTGGGTCATCAACATGACCGACGACGCCACGCTCAACACTGCACGCTTCTTCGACAAAGCGATCGACGACGACCTCGTCACCACCGCCTATGGTGCTTTCACTCCGGCATGGTTCGCTGCCGCGGGCAAGGGTGGCATCGCGTCCACCGTCACCGGCAGTTGGGGTGATGCCCTCATTGAGGGAGTCAGCGGCTCCGAAGGCAAGTGGCGCGTAGCTCCCATGCCCACATGGGGGAACACCGGATTCGGTTCCAGCTACCTCGGCGGTTCAACGGCCGCAGTGCTCGCCAACAGCAAACATCCCAAGGAAGCCTTGGAGTTTGCCGTCTGGCTGACCACGTCAAAAGAGGGAATCGACGCCGAAATCAAGAACAGCGGCATCGGTTGGTCACCCAACCCCGAGTTCATTGGAACGGACCGGCAACAGCCCTCCGCTTTCTTCGGCGGCCAACGTTACAACGAGGAAGTCTTTGTGAAGGCCACGAAGCAGCAGAACACTGAATGGTCCTGGTGGCCGGTGACACAGCAGTCCTTCAACATCCTCAGCGACGGTTTCCGCAAGAAGGCTTTCGGGACATCCCTGGTGGACTCGATTGCTGCCTCGGAACAGCAGATCATCACCGTTTTCAAGAACAAGGGCCTCACCATCCGGAAGGAAACGGCATGACCACCACATCAACAGCACCGGTTGGGAAGCGAACGGCCGCAACCTCCCGCAGCAGTAAGCGGACGGGTGCTGCCGCACGCGCACCGTGGCTCCTGCTGGCGCCGTTCCTGGCTCTCTTTGTCCTCACGTTCCTACTGCCCATCGTTGTGGCCATCGTTTCCAGCTTCACCAAGGTGACCCGGAGCGGGCTCTTTGGCGAGGCCGGTGTGACCAGTGAGTTTGCCGGTTTCAGCAACTACGCCCAAGCCTTGGCAGACGGCAGCTTTGTGGCGTCCATCGGCCGGATGCTGCTCTTTGGCATCGTCCAGGTCCCGGTGATGATTGTCCTGTGCACGGTCCTGGCCTTGATGCTGGAATCGGCATCCGCCAAGTGGCCCGGCTTCTTCCGCGCCGCTTACTTTCTGCCCTACGGCGTTCCCGGCGTGATCGCCACCATCCTGTGGTCCTTCCTGTACGTGCCCGGGCTCAGCCCGCTCTTTGACGCAGCCAAGCTCGTGGGCCTGACCCCCGATTTCCTGGGCGCCAACAGTGTCCTGTGGTCCATCGCCAACATCGTCACGTGGAGCTACACCGGCTACAACATGCTCATCATCGTGGCGCAGCTCAAAGCCATTCCGGTGGAACTCTACGAGGCAGCCAAAGTGGATGGTGCCTCCACATGGCGCGTTGCCCGGAGCATCCAACTCCCCTTGATCCGCCCCGCACTGATGCTCACCACGGTGTTCTCGATCATCGGAACGCTGCAACTGTTCGCTGAAGCGCAGGTCCTGAAGACCGTTGCTCCAGCCATCGACAGCCAGTACACGCCCAACCTCAGCGCTTACACCACAGCATTCGCCTATAACGACTACAACGTCGCCGCAGCCCAGTCAGTCATCATCGCAGTGGCCGCCTTCGTCCTTTCCTTCGCCTTCCTGGCGCTTACGAACAGGAAGTCATCATGACCACTACAGCCACCAAGCAGCCCACCGCACCTGTCCGCAGCAAGGCGTCCGCAGGGCCGGACCGCTCAGCAGGACGACGCCGGTCCTCCACCATCATCGTCACCGCACTTCTGGTGGTGGTTGCCCTCTACTTCCTGATTCCCGTGTATTGGGTCCTCGTGGCCTCCACCAAGTCCACGTCGGATCTTTTCTCCACGAATGGCTTCTGGTTCGCCCCCACGTTCTCCTTGTGGGAGAACATCAGCCGCGTCCTGAGCTACGACAACGGCATCTTTGGCCGTTGGTTCCTGAACTCCGCGATCTACGCCGGAGTCGGCGCGCTCCTGGCCACCTACTTCGCGGCGGCGGGCGGCTATGCCTTGGCAAAGTACCAGTTCAAGGGACGCAACCTGGTGTTCGGCACCATCCTGGGCGGCGTCCTGGTTCCGGGTACAGCCACTGCCCTCCCGTTGTTCCTGCTGTTCAGCCAGATGGGCCTCGCCAACACCTACTGGAGCGTCCTGCTGCCGTCCTTGGTGTCCCCGTTCGGGCTGTTCCTTTGCCGTATCTACGCGCAGGCCACCGTGGATACCTCGCTGATTGAAGCCGCACGGATCGACGGCGCGGGCGAGCTGCGCATCTTCCACACCATTGGGCTCAAGGTGCTCACTCCGGCGCTGGTGACCGTGTTCTTGTTCCAACTGGTTGGTATCTGGAACAACTACTTCCTGCCCTTGGTCATGTTGTCCGATTCCGAGCTGTACCCCATCACGCTGGGGTTGAACAACTGGCTCAGCCAGGTTGACCGTTTGCCCGAATTCTACGAATTGACCACGGGCGGTGTGTTGCTGTCCATCATTCCGCTCAGCATCGCCATGGTTGTCCTGCAGCGCTTCTGGCGCGGTGGGCTGACAGAAGGAGCCGTTAAGTAATGACCTCCAGCTACATCACGGATACCGGCCCGGGATCGGGCGCAAGACTTCCTGCCCGATCCTGGCTGCACACCGATGCGCCTACCCTGTCCCTGAACGGGACGTGGCGTTTCCGCCTGCTGCCGGGCGCTCCAGGCACACCCGGAGGCCGGGGTGTCCTCCCCGCGGGCGAGCCCACTGAAGGCGTGGCCAAGGAAGATCTGGATGATTCAGGGTGGGACCAGATCCCGGTTCCCGCCCACTGGGTCCTGGAAGGCGATGGCCACTACGGCCGGCCCATCTACACCAACGTGCAGTTTCCCTTCCCCACCGATGCACCCCATGTTCCGGATGAGAATCCCACCGGGGATTACCGCCGAAGCTTCGAGCTGCCCGCTGACTGGAAGGACGCCGAACGCCTGGTCCTGAGGTTCGACGGCGTCGAATCCCGGTACAAGGTCTGGCTTAACGGCCGTGAAATCGGTGTGGGTACCGGCAGCCGGCTGGCCCAGGAATTCGACGTCACCGAGGCAGCACGCCCCGGACACAACGTCCTGGCTGTGCGGGTCCATCAGTGGTCGGCTTCAAGCTACGTGGAGGACCAGGACCAGTGGTGGATGCCGGGCATCTTCCGCGACGTCACGCTCCAGGCCCGCCCCGCCCAGGGCATCGACGACGTCTGGTTGCGGACGTCCTTCGCCAACAACGCGGGCGTCATCGATCCCCAAATCACGGCTGACAACGCCTCCTACCCGGTGCGGCTGTCCGTACCCGAACTGGACGTCGACGTCGTCTGGAACTCCCCTGCCGACGTCGCCCCGGTGGCGATCGCCGCCGTCGAGCCCTGGTCCGCAGAGGTTCCGCGCCTGTACAACGCCACCGTGTCCAGCGATGGGGAGAGCATTTCGCTGCGCCTGGGATTCCGGACCGTGGAGATCAGGGGCGACCGGTTCCTGGTGAACGGCAAGCGGGTGGTGTTCCATGGCGTCAACAGGCATGAGACCCACCCTGACCGCGGCCGCGTGTTTGACGAGGACTTCGCCCGCCAGGACCTTGCCTTGATGAAGAAGTTCAACGTCAACGCCATCCGCACCAGCCACTACCCGCCCCATCCCCGCCTGCTGGACATCGCTGACGAGATGGGCTTCTGGGTGATCCTCGAATGCGATCTTGAGACCCATGGCTTTGAACGGCACGGCTGGGTGGGCAACCCCAGCGATGATCCCGCGTGGCGAGAAGCGTACGTGGACCGCATGGAACGGACCGTGGAGCGGGACAAGAACCACCCCTCGATCGTCATGTGGTCCCTGGGCAACGAGTCGGGCAGCGGCTCCAACCTGGCTGCGATGTCCGCATGGACGCATGCCCGGGACACTGGCCGCCCCGTCCACTACGAAGGCGACTACACCGGCGCTTACACCGACGTCTATTCCCGGATGTACTCCTCCGTGCCGGAAACCGAAGCGATCGGCCGGGACGACTCCGGTTCGTTGCTTTTGGGGTGTTCCGCAGCGGAGTCCGCGCGCCAGCGGACCAAACCGTTCATCCTCTGCGAATACGTCCATGCCATGGGCAACGGACCAGGTGCGATCGACCAGTACGAGGACCTGGTGGACCGCTACCCGAGGCTGCATGGCGGCTTTGTGTGGGAGTGGCGGGACCACGGCATCCGCACCACGGACACCAACGGCGAGGAGTTCTTTGCCTACGGCGGGGACTTCGGCGAGGTGGTCCACGACGGCAACTTCGTGATGGACGGCATGGTCCTTTCCGATTCCACCCCCAGCCCCGGACTCTTCGAGTACAAGCAGATCGTCGCTCCCCTGCGCTTGGGCTTCAGCACGGAAACGCACGACGCCGGGACGCGCCGTTCCGTCTCCGTATCCAACCTGCGGCACACGGCTGATGCGTCCGACGTCGTCCTGCGCTGGCGCACCGAAGTGGACGGCGAGGTGACCGCGTCCGGTGAGCTCGACGTCGTCGCTCCCTCCGGGGTGCCGCTGGCGGCTGGTGCCTCCACAACGATCGAACTGACGGACCTTGATGCGGGGGTTGCAGCGGGAGAGCACTGGCTCACTGTGGAAGCGGTCCTGCGCAAGGACACAGCCTGGGCTGAGAGGGGCCATGTCATCTCATTCGCCCAGTTGGACCTGACCCACACCCGTCAATCTGTGGCCGCACCCCGCCCGTTGTCCTCCGCGATGCGGGCAGGCGAGAACCTGGAAGGTGACGTGGCATTGGGCCAGGCACGGTTTGAGGAGGGCCGCTTAGTTTCCCTGGCGGGCCTCCCGGTGTCCGGCCCGCGGCTGGAACTGTGGCGCGCACCCACGGACAACGATCGCGGTGCGGGCCGCGGCAGTTACGACCTTGCCGATCCGTGGCTGAACAACGGCGACGGCGTTGCTGCACCTTCCCTGGAAAAAGTGTGGCGCGATGCCGGGTTGGACAGGTTGACGGCCAGGGTGGAGAAGGTCACGGCCAGCGGATCGGGTGTGGCCGTACGAACACGCTATGCTGCGGCCGACGTCGCCCACTGGGTCACTGTGGAGGAGGACTGGCAACTGCTGGACGGCGAGCTCTTCCTGCGCGTGGACATTGTGCCCAGCGCCGGATGGGACATCATCTGGCCCCGCGTCGGTGTCCGCTTTGACCTGCCGGCATCCGTGGACGGTGCTTCCTGGTTTGGAGCCGGTCCGCGTGAGTCCTACCCGGACAGCATGCATGCCACACAGATGGGACGCTTCTCAGCGGGAATCGATGACCTCGCGGTGACGTACGCGAAGCCGCAGGAAACCGGGCACCGCAGCAACGTCCGCTCGCTGGAACTGGGTAACTCTGGGAATCCTTGGCTGGAGATCACGGCCATTCCGGACTCCCGGGACAGGCTGCCGGGGTTCACCCTCACGCGGCACACTGCACAGGAGGTCTCCGGAGCGGCGCATCCGCATGAGTTGCCAGCAAGCCGGGGCAGCTATTTGTACCTGGACGCTGCCCAGCATGGTTTGGGGTCCAGGGCCTGCGGTCCGGACGTCTGGCCGCAGTACGCCTTGCGTCCTGATGCCCGGACCATGACGTTCCGGATCACTGAAGCGGGCTAGATTCCCCCGTTGCGGGGCCTGCTCTGCGCGCTCTCGGGCTCCCGAAGGGCGCAGAGCGGGCCCCACAACACCACCCCACTGCGTTGTGGGGCCCGTTTTGCGCGATTCAACCCGGGAATACCACGCAGAGCGGGCCCCGCAACAGGGCCCGAGGAACCCGTATTAGGCAGCCGCCACGGGTTCCTTCTTTACGGCGTCCTTGCGGATGGTGGCACTGATGACCGCGGCCACCGTGCACATGGCGGCCGCACCCAGCCAGGCGTAGTTGTAGTGCCCGGTGGCATCGCGGATGAACCCGGCAAGGAGTGCGGCCACGGCAGCACCCAGTTGGTGGGCCGCGAAGACCCAGCCGAATACTACAGACCCGTCGGCACCGAAGACCGAGCGGCAAATTGCTGCAGTGGGAGGCACAGTGGCCACCCAATCGAGCCCGTAGACCACCACGAAAATGATCATGCTCGGCTCCACCGACGAGCCCAGCAACAGCGGCAGCACCAACAGACCGATCCCCCTGAACTGGTAATACACAGCCAGCAACACCTTGGGGTTGAACCGGTCCGTCAACCACCCCGACGCGATGGTCCCCACGATGTCGAAGATCCCGACGACGGCCAGCAAACCCGCCGCTGTGGTTTCAGGCATGCCGTGATCGTGGGCAGACGGAATGAAGTGCGTACCGATCAGTCCGTTGGTGGTGGCCCCACAAATCGCGAAACCCGCTGCCAAGGCCCAGAATGTGCGGACTTTACTCGCGCGTTTGAGCACCTGCAGGGCACGAACCGCTGCGTTGGGGGAATCCCCGGCCCCTGGCAAAGGAACCACAGCGGCGGGCTTGACTGGCGGCCTCGCCGTTGTTCCGGCGTCGGCCGCGCGGGGGTTGGGTACGTCGGCACCATACGGCAACACCCCGACGTCGGCGGGTGAGTTCCGTAGCCAGCGCAGCACCAGCGGAACCACTGCGAGCGCGCCCGCTGCAATGAGCAAGGATGCTCCGCGCCAGCCCGGGTTCTGGGCGAGCGCTGCGATGAAGGGCAGGAAGACCAGTTGGCCGGCTGCGCTGCCGGCGGTGAGGATGCCGATCACCAGGCCACGGCTCTTGGCGAACCACGTGTTGGCGATGGTCGCGGCGAAAACCAAAGCCATGGAACCTGTGCCCAGGCCGATCAGCAGCCCCCAGGTGAGCAGGATCTGCCACGACTGGTTGACGAAGACTGTCAGTGCCGAGCCGAGCCCGATCAGGCAGAGAGCCAAGGAGGTGACCTTGCGGATGCCGAAGCGCTCCATCAGCGCCGCCGCGAACGGGGCCGTCAGCCCGAACAGGACCAGGTTGATACTCACGGCCAGGGACAGCACCGTAGTGGACCAGCCAAACTCCTCCTGCAGCGGCACCATCAGCACGCCCGGTGCCGCACGGAACCCTGCCGCTCCCACCAGGGCCAGGAAGGCAACTGCTGCCACGATCCAGGCAGGGTGGAGGCGCCGGTTCTTGCGGGTTTTGCCGCTGGGGGCCTTGGTGTCGTCGGGCGGTGTGCTTGTGACTTCGGCGGTCATGCGGGGATCTCCGTCTCAGTCGGTGCGGCTTCACGCGGTGCGATAGCCAGTGGGACTGGGTGCTCGCTGCGTTTGAAACTGTGCCAGCTGGTGTTGGCTGCGGTGAGCCGGGCGCCGCAGTTGGTGCAGGTATCCGCGGACATGGTGGCTTGCCCGCAGTCGGTGTGGATGACCTTCATATGGGACACCTCATTGGGGGCGTCCAAGTGTTTCTCGGCCCAGATGATGATGGCGTTGAGCACGGGCAGCGCATCCTCTCCTTTGGGGGTGAGGACGTATTCCTGGCGCGTGCGGGCACCGTCCTGGTAGGGACGGTGAGCGAGTAGCCCGGCGTCGAGAAGCCATCCGAGGCGTTTGCTGAGGACGGCATCGGCTACTTCGAGGCGTTGTTTAATGGCGTCGAATCGGCCGTTGCCGAAGAAGATCTCTCGAAGGACCAGGCTCCCCCAAGGGTCGCCAAGGACATCCAGGCCGCGGGCAAGGCTGCACGTGCGGGCAGACCAGTCGGAACGAAGAGGCATGCGCACAAAAGTAGCTGACTTCTCTAAAGAAAGCTAGGTGTTGCGGAGGATCCCCTTCGTCCGCGGACTACGGCGGGCGCAGCGAACAGGCGCCGGATACGAGCGGCACAACGACACCCCCGCCGGTTTGCCTCAGTTTCATCAGAGGTTCACTCTCCATGCCTACGCTGGCCCAGTCGACTCAGACCACGAAAGGCACCCCTGAATGTCCACGAATACCCCGGAAATGATGAATCGTTCAACCGCAGAAAGCGCCGCCCCCTCCCGTCGCACCTTCCTCGGCACGGCAGCTGCAGCGACGGCGCTCGCGGCTGCTGGTTCCCTGCTGCCTCCATCGGTGCAGGCCGCCATGGCTAAGCCAGTCCCGGCGGGAAGCTTGAAGTCCATCAAGCATGTGATTGTCCTGATGCAGGAGAATCGATCCTTCGACCACTATTTCGGCTCGCTGCGCGGTGTCCGCGGGTACGGCGACAAGTCCCTGACCCGCCTGCCCAATGGCAAGTCCATGTTTGAGCAGCCCCGGGCTACCGGTGAAACCGTGTTGCCGTTCTCCCTCCGCAAGGCCGCCGAACTCGCTGGCAGGCCCGGTTCCGACATCCAGTACTTGGGCGACCTGGACCACTCCTTCAACGGGACCACCACGGCGTGGAACAACGGCTGGTGTGACAGGTGGATTCCTGCGAAGAGCGCCTCGACCATGACTTTCTACGAACGCCAGGACATCCCGCTGCAGTACGAACTCGCGGACACCTTCACCATCTGCGATGCCTACCACTGCTCGGTCAACGGCTCCACGAATCCCAACCGCAACTATCTCTGGAGCGGTACCACGGGCAATGAGCCCGGAACCACCCAGCGCGCCGTCACCAATGCGGCTTATAGCTACGATCACGGCGGCTACAGCTGGACCACCTACCCCGAGCGCCTGGAACAGTCGGGAATTTCATGGAAGATCTACCAGGACTGGGACAACTTCACCGACAACGCCGTGGAGTACTTCCAAACGTTCAAGGAGATCGGACGCAAAATTCTCGCATCCGTGGATGGAAACCTCCGGACCACCGAAGAGTTCTACGATCACTTGGCAGGGAAGCCCGCAGCCGAGCAGGACCGCCTCCTTGCCCAACTGGAGCAGGGACGCGCCACCCTCACGGAAGCCGAGAGGTCCCTGTTCGACAAAGCCATGTGGCGGGGACGTCCGGATACTCTCCTGGAACGTCTCGGGGCAGACATCGCAGGCGGCACACTGCCGAAGGTTAGCTGGTTGGTACCGTCCGCAGCCGATTCCGAACACCCCGGTGCATCCACACCGGTGGGCAGCGCCAACTTCGTCTACCGGCTCCTGGACACTGTGGCCAGCAACCCTGACACCTGGGACAGCACCGCCATCTTCCTGAACTTTGACGAGAACGATGGCTACTTCGACCACGTCCCTCCGCCCGTCCAGCCCCGACCAACCTCAGGTGAGTCCACGGACTGGACCACAGCCCGGCCCATCGGCCTGGGACCGCGGGTGCCCATGACCGTTGTTTCCCCTTGGACCGTGGGCGGCTACGTGAGCTCCGAAGTCTTCGATCACACCTCGGTGCTCCGCTTCCTTGAACGCTGGACGGGTGTTGAGGAACCGAACATCTCTCCGTGGCGCCGTGAGATCTGCGGGGACCTGACCGGTGTCTTCAACTTCCATTCCCCCGGCACGCCTCCAACCCTTGAGCACCCCGACGCTGTTCCGACCAAGATCAGCCGCTGGCGCCCGAATCCCCCCGCGGTCCAGGTGGCCCCCCTTCAGGAAACGGGAAGCAGGCCCGCCCGCCCGCTCCCGTACAGGCCTCGGGTTTCCGCTTCGGTGCTAGCCGGCAAGGTCGCGCTGACGCTCGCCAATACCGGGACACGCTCGGCCCACTTCACGGTGTATGGCTACGCGGGCGAAGTCACTGAACCCCGCCACGTGGACGTCCTCGGCCAGCAGAATGTGGACCTGCCCGCCCCTACCAGCACCGTAGACGTCGTCGTCACAGGCCCCAACCGGTACCACTACGAACTGAAGGGCACGACGGCGGGCGCTGCGTCCGGCGTCGACGTCACCGTCAACGGGCGCCGAGGGAAGAGGGATATTGAAGTGGAGCTGCGCAACAACGGCGCAGCAACCGTGACCCTGGCACTGAAGTCACTGCAGTACACGGAGGGCATCGAGACCGTGAAACTGAAGGCGGGGCACACCAGGAAGATCGGTTGGGAGACCTTGAACGGCTGGTACGACCTGGAAGTGACGTCTGCCGAAGACACCACGTTCCGCCGTCGCCTGACCGGCCGTGAGGAAGACGGCAGCGACGGAATCTCCGGCTAACCACTACCAAGAAATCCGGCTCTTGTTCGTCACCCCGCCGCAGAACGGTGAGGAATGCGAACAAGAGCCGGATTCGAAGGACTAGCTGATCTTGGCGAAGGCCTGTTCAAGGTCTGCGATGAGGTCCTCAGCTTCTTCAATGCCGCAGGAGAGGCGAAGGAGGTTGACCGGGACGGCCAGCTCAGTACCCTTCACGGAGGCGTGGGTCATCTCTGACGGATAGTTCATCAGGGACTCGATGCCACCTAGAGATTCGGCCAACGTGAACACGGAGGTGGACTCAGCAACCGTGCGGGCAGCCGCCTCGCCGCCCTTGAACTGCACAGAAACCATGCCGCCGAACTTCTTCATCTGCTTGGCAGCGAGCTGGTGCCCAGGGTGGTCCGGGAGGCCCGGGTAGAGCACGGCTTCCACCTCGGGGCGCTGCAGCAACCATTCAGCCACAGCCTGACCGTTCTCACTGTGACGGTCCATGCGAACACCCAGCGTCTTCAAACCGCGGGTAGTCAGGAAGGCATCCATCGGGCCGGACACCGCGCCCACCGCGAACTGGATGAAACCGATCTTCTCGGCAAGTTCGGCGTCCTTAACCACAATGGCACCGCCCACCACATCGGAGTGGCCGCCGATGTACTTGGTGGTGGAGTGGACCACAACATCGGCGCCCAAGGCCAGCGGAGTCTGCAAGTAGGGGGACGCGAAGGTGTTGTCCACCACCAGGAGGGCACCGGCGTCGTGCGCCACGGCGGCGAGAGCCTCGATGTCCGTGATTTTCATCATCGGGTTGGAGGGCGTCTCCACCCACACCAGGCGCGTCTTGTTGGCAGCAACCGCAGCGGTCACGGCGTCGAGATCAGACATGTCCACCGGGGTGTTGCCGATGCCCCAGTCCCCCAGCACCCGGTTGATCAGGCGATAGGTACCACCGTAGGCGTCGTTGCCCAGCACAATGTGGTCTCCCGGCCGGGCAAGCGCCCGGATCAGTGAATCCTCAGCTGCCAGGCCCGAGCCGAAGGAGAACGCAGCCGTGCCACCTTCAAGTGCAGCGAGCTGCTCCTGCAGGGCGTCACGGGTGGGGTTGCCGCCCCGGCCGTACTCGTATCCTGAGCGGAGGTTGCCGATACCGTCCTGGGCGTACGTGGTGCTGAAGTGCAGCGGGGGCACCACAGCGCCGGTCACTGGTTCGAAAGCCTGTCCTGCGTGGACGGCGCGCGTGTTGAACCCGGCGTTGTTGGTGGCAGACATGGAAGCTCCTCTAGGTTCGTTCATCGGATAGGTTCGTTCAGAAATTGCAGGGGTCAGCTCGCGGCGCTTAATTGCTCAGGTAGGCCAGGAGGTCGTGGCGCGTCAGGATGCCCACGGGCGCTCCGGCGAAGGTCACCATGACGGTATCGACGTCGGACAGCAGCGCACGGGCGGCGGAAATGGTTTCCAGGGATCCGATCACCGGAAGCCGATCACCCATGTGTTCGGAGACCTTGTCCGCCAGCTTCGCTTCACCGCGGAAGAGTTTGCTGGTGAGGCTGCGCTCGTCCACAGCACCCATCACCTCACCCATGACCACGGGCGGCTCCTGGGAGAGCACCGGGATGTGGGAGACGCCAAACTCGTTCATGATGTTGATGACATCGCGGACTGTTTCGTTCGGGTGGATGTGGACCAAATCCGGCATCTCGCCCGTCTTGGATTTGAGCACCTCGCCCACGGAAGCTTCTTCTCCGCCGGAGAGGAAGCCGTAGGAACGCATCCATTGGTCGTTGAAGATCTTGGCGAGGTAGCCACGGCCGGAGTCCGGGAGGATCACCACCACAACGGCCGATTCGTCCAGGTCCTTGGCAGCGTGCAGCGCCGCAACCACGGCCATGCCGGAGGAACCGCCCACCAGGAGGCCTTCCTCTCGGGCGAGACGGCGGGTCATGGAGAAAGAGTCGGCATCAGACACGGCGATCACGTCATCGGGAACGGTGGGATCGTAGTTGCCGGGCCACATGTCCTCGCCCACGCCCTCCACGAAATAGGGTCGACCGGTTCCGCCTGAGTAGACCGAACCTTCCGGGTCCGCGCCGATGACCTTGACCTGGCCGCCGTCGGACTCTGCGCGGTCCGCCGAGACCTGCTTGAGGTACCGTCCCGTACCGGTGATGGTGCCACCGGTGCCCGCACCGATGACCACATGGGTGACCCGGCCGTCGGTGTCCTGCCAGATTTCCGGGCCTGTGGACTCGAAGTGGCTGCCGGGGGCGGCGGGATTGGAGAACTGGTCCGGTTTGAAGGCGCCCGGGATCTCCTTGACCAGGCGGTCGGATACGCCGTAGTAGCTTTGCGGGCTGTCGGGAGCCACGGAGGTGGGCGTCACCACAACGTCGGCGCCGTATGCCTTAAGCACGGCGCGCTTATCCTCGCCCACCTTGTCCGGCACCACGAAAATGCACTTATAGCCCTTTTGCTGGGCTACAAGCGCCAGCCCAACTCCGGTGTTGCCCGACGTCGGCTCAACAATGGTTCCGCCCGGCTTGAGCCGACCATCCTTTTCCGCGTCTTCGATCATCTTCACGGCGATCCGATCCTTGATGGACCCCCCGGGATTGAGGTATTCGAGCTTCACGAGGACGGTGGCTTTGATGCCCTCCGTGACGTGGTTGAGCTTGATGAGCGGCGTATTGCCGATGAGGTCCAACACGGACTGGGCATACTTCATAGATACAAAGTTACCGTCTGGTCGCTGTTGAACCTGACGCGAGGCAGCGAGGGGCTAGGTACCGGCCGAGGTGTCGTTTTGCCAGACACCCAAGATGTTGCCCTCGGTGTCCTTGAAGTAGGCGAACCACCCCATGGCCGGCACTGCATCCTTGGCTTGGACCACGCTGCCGCCTGCTGATTCGATCTGTGCCAATGCGGCGTCGAGATCCTCAACATCGATGGTGAGGATGGGCGTCTTCAGTTCGTTCGTGCGCGGAAACAGCGCCCCGTTGATGGCACCTGGCTCGTTGGGGGCACCGGTCTCCTCATTGGAGGGCGCCGTGATGGCCGCCGTGTACTCCATGCCTTCCATGGGGATCAGGGTCCAGCCGAAGGCACTCTGGTAGAAAGTGTTGGCTCTGTCCTTGTTGTCCGTGGGAATTTCGAAATGCACTATGGCAGCCATGGTTTGCGCTCCTTGTTTGTGGCATTGTTCCTTGGATGCGGCGCGGCCCACCCACGCCACATCAGGGAGTCTAGCGGCGGGTGGTTGCTGGCGTAAGGTGCTCAGGCTGCAGATTGTCAGCCGCTCGTGGGACCATGAAAACATGACCATCGCAGAAGCCCCGCCCCTTGTTGCGGCCGCGGCTGATGCAGCCATCCGGTGGCATCCCGGGGCTTCGTTCCGCTTGGACCAAACCATGTTTCCGCTCATGCGAGGCGCTGCGGATCCTTCCTTTGCAGCACACTCCAGCGGTTTTTGGATGGCCTTCACTACCCCTTCCGGTCCGGCGTCGCTCCGCCTTTCAGGAGGTGGCCTGGGGGCCGGGTGCTTCGTGGATGCCCAGGCTTGGGGACCAGGAGCAGAAGACGCGGTGGCTGCTGTGCCCAGGCTTCTGGGCGCCCAGGACGACTGGTCGGCTTTCGATGAGCCCGGATTCCATGCCACCCTCCCGCGGCTTGTCACAGAATCACGACGCCGGAACCTAGCTCTGCGGCTGCCCTCCACAGGGCGGATGGTGGACGCACTGGTGCCGGCCGTCCTGGAACAAAAAGTCACGTCTTTGGAGGCACGGCGCGGTTACCGGTACTTGATGTACCGCTACGGAACGCCTGCCCCTGGTAAAGCTCCTGCCGGGCTTCTGGTCCCTCCCACCGCCAGGCAGTGGCTGGCCGTCCCGTCCTGGGAGTGGCACAAGGCAGGGGTTGGACCACAGCGTTCAGCCACTGTGATGCGGGCGCTGCAGTCCGCCGTCGCCCTTGAACGGCTGGCGGACTTGGACTCGGCCCAGGCCGGCGCCAAACTGCAAACCATACCGGGCATCGGAATCTGGACTGCTGCCGAAGTGGTCCAACGCACCCACGGCTGCCCGGACTCAATCTCCGTGGGCGATTACCATTTGGCCGCTTACGTGGGGTACGCCTTGACGGGTCAAAAGACCGACGACGCGGGCATGATCGAGCTGCTGGAGCCGTGGCGTGGCCAGAGGCAGCGGCTGGTGCGGATGCTTTATCTCAGTGGCTTCCGCAAGCCCACTTTCGGTCCTCGAATGACGGTCCAGGATCACCGCCGCCACTGACTCTTTAAAGCAACGCGGGGTCACTTATGGCCCCCTTTAAGGCGCTGAAAGGGCCATAAGTGACCCCGCGTTTGCTTATGCGGCGCGCAGTTTCGCTTTCTTGATTCTCCCGATCGCTCGGGCAAATCCATCAGCCAGGTCGTCTGCGTTGAACTTGAAATAGCTCCAACCGGCGCTGAGAAACGCCTCATCCCGCCGATTGTCCCGCGACTGTTGCTGTCTCGTCAGGTGATGGGCGCCGTCGTACTGGATAGCTATACGGTAGCGCCGGTATCCAAGATCCGCTGTCGGAGACCAAGGGTCTTCGGGATTCAACTGCACTTGTAATTCCGGTTCGGGGAGCCCGGCATCGCACATTGCCAACCGTAAGAAGGTTTCAGGGTACGAGTCAGCCCCAACGCGCATCTCATCTAAAGCAAGGCGGGCTTTCTCCACGCCCTGAAGGTTGGGGTGCTGACGGATCAATAGCCTAAGACCGGACGGGTAGGCGTATGGCTCAACACGTAACTCCAAAGCTGGCCTGGGCTTGCGGATCAGTTGGTCGCCCATGGCGATCACGTACGGAAGTGGCAGTGACTTCGCCAAATCCAGCCAGGTGCGTGGACGCACAGAAATCGGGATGCCGTCGAAGTCCATGACTTCCCCTGGAATGACGTGAACCCTGTGCCCCGTGACGCCTTCCCTGCGGACACACGGCAGATGGCGTGGCTTGCTCAGATGAACAGTTTGCTGGTCCGCCATCCACGGTGGGAGGCCCAACCCCGTCAGGAGAGCGGCCGTTTGGTGTGATACCCAGGCGGAGGGTGTGGCTGCTGTAAGTATTCGTGCCCGTTCACCCAGTTCCAGGTCGCGTGCTCTTGGCACATAGATCAGCCGGCCACCGGTTTCCAGGTCATTAGCCCTCAGACGCTTTCGCGGCACGCCCTCAGCGCGGGATTCGTAGATGGTGAATGGCCTGTTCTCGAGCCCTTCCGGCAACGATGTGTAACGAACCATGCACTCAAGTGTGCAGGTAAAACGTGTGCTGCCCGGAGTTATCCACAGGTCAGCCGGCAGTCTGAGCAACGCGGGGTCACTTATGGCCCCCTCAGCCGCGTTTAGGGGGCCATAAGTGACCCCGCGTTGCTTTAGAGGTGCAGCCGGGTCACTGCGTCTTGCCGCATATCCACCTTCCGCACTTTGCCCGAGACCGTCATGGGGAACTGCTCGCGGATATCGACGTAGCGCGGAATCTTGTAGTGGGCCAGCTTGCCCCTGCAGTAGTCAGCCAGATCCTCGGCGGTCAGGGAAGGTGCGCCCGCCTTGAGGATGATGCAGGCCATCAGCTCTTCGCCGTACTTTTCGTCCGGAACCCCAATGACCTGCACGTCCTGGATGGATGGGTGAAGGTACAGGAATTCCTCGATCTCCCGCGGGTAGATATTCTCGCCGCCGCGGATCACCATGTCTTTGATCCGGCCCTCGATCACCAGGTACCCGTCCGCCTCCATGCGGGCAAGGTCACCGGTGTGCATCCAGCCCTCAGCGTCCACTGCCTCAGCGGTTTTGTCCGGCTGGCCCCAGTAGCCCTGCATCACCGAGTAACCCCGCGTGCAGAGCTCGCCGATCACACCACGCTCCACTACTTCCCCCGAACCCGGATCAATGATGCGGCTCTCCAAGTGCGGCATTGTCCTGCCCACCGTGCCGGTCCGCTGCTCCAAGGTGTCGCCAGCCCGGGTCATGGTGGACACAGGCGAAGTTTCTGTCATGCCGTAGCAAATGGCCACGTCAACCATGTGCATCTCATCGATCACCCGGCGCATCACCTCTATGGGACACAAAGAGCCCGCCATCACCCCTGTCCTGAGTGTGGAGAGGTCATAGGAGGTGAAGTCCTCCAGCGCGAGCTCGGCAATGAACATGGTGGGCACCCCGTACAGGGACGTCCCACCAAAATCCTGCACCGCTTCCAACGCCGCCGAGGCACTGAACCCACGGCCCGGAATGATGGTGGCCGCACCGAAACTCAGCGCATTCAGGTTTCCGATCACCATGCCGAAGCAGTGATAGAACGGCACGGGAATCACCACCCGGTCGCGCTCGGTGTAGTTCAGGAGCCGGCCGATCGAGTGCCCGTTATTGAGGATGTTGTGATGCGTCAGGGTGGCACCCTTTGGGAAACCTGTGGTCCCTGAGGTGTACTGCAGGTTGATGGGATCGTGCGGGTCCAGTTCCGCCATGCGGTCCCGTAACGCTGAAGGCCCGACGCCGTCCGCCCGGGTCAGGAGTTCGCCGTACGTGAGTTCGTGGTTGGCTTCCGGGACGCCCACGGTGAGTCCCGATTCCGGCGCCCCCGGAAGGAAGACGATCTCCCGGAGATCGGAACAGTTACTGGCGGCATCCCTGGCCATGCCAACGTAATCGCTGTTCTTATCCGAAGGCGCGGTTACCAGCATCCGCATACCATTCTGTTTCACCACGAACTCCAGCTCGTGGCTCCGGTAGGCCGGGTTCACGTTCACCAGCACCGCACCGATCTTGGCCGTGGCGTACTGAAGGATGGTCCACTCAGCGCAATTGGGGCTCCAAATGCCTATTCTTTCGCCTTTGCTCACGCCCATGGCGAGCAGCGCGCGGGCGAGGTGATCGACGTCGTCGTTCAGCTTTTGGTAGCTCCACCGGCGGGCGTCACCACCTGGTGCGGCAGCGGCCTCGATCAGCGCATCCCGCAAGGGGAACTGCGCAGCGATGCGCTCAAAATTGGCACCAATGGTCTCTTCAAGCAGCGGGACGTCAGTGTCTCCGGCGGTGTAGGACAACATGACGGAACGCTACCAAGGGACTGCCCGCAACAGAACCGTAACCACCTCCAGCGGGGTCGTGTCCTGCCGGTAGTGTTGGAACCATGAGTGCACCCATTGACCTGCAGGCCACGTTCATCCCCAACGACGGCGAATTTTTCCGTGTGAAACTCGCCCTGGAAATCGCGATCGACGAGGTGGTCAACGAGCCCGGCTGCATCCGTTACGAACTGACCGAAGCTACCGAGGAAAAGCTTGTCCTGACCGAGCGGTGGGAATCCGAGGAGCTCTTGGAGAAGCACTCCAAGGGCATCGCCGTCCAGGACTTGAACGAGTCCCTCAGCGCCCTGCTGGCCGAGCCCGTCAAGCTCGAGCGGCTCTAGCCACCATTATTCAGCGGAACCGCGGGAAGACTGCGAGGACGCCTTAAACACATCGAGGTCGCCGGAATTTTCCGGCGACCTCGCTGCTTTTCGGCGGCTTCGATGGTCGAAGCCGCCCATTGGACTTAGCTTTCCTGAGCCTCGGCACGTGCTTTGGCGACGTGCGCGTGGACTTCTTCCATATCCAGGCCCTTCACGGCCTCAATAACCTGCTCAAGCTGCGGACCGTTGAGGGCGCCCGGCTGTGAGAAAACGAGGACCTTTTCACGGAAGGCCATGAGCGTGGGGATGGACGTGATCCCGGCCTCGGCGGCGAGCTGCTGCTCAGCCTCGGTGTCTACCTTCGCGAACACCACGTCAGCGTGCTTCTCTGACGCTGCCCCGTATGTGGGGGCAAACTGACGGCACGGGGCACACCAGGATGCCCAGAAATCCACCAGGACAATGTCATTGTCCTCGATGGTCGATGCGAACTGTTCTCCAGTGATGTCAACTGTAGCCATGCTTCCACGGTACGCGACCCCGCCCGCGAAGTCCCGCGGAGGGGCTACCTGTTCGCTGTCTGCGTCACCGGGAATAAATGCTTATGCCGGAGTTTTTCGCGGTTCACCTAAAACCCCTTGTTCCGGATTGAACATGTGTTTAGTCTATGAAACATGCGTTCAAGCGCAGAGGATCTGACCACCCGGGCCCGCATCCGCGACGCCGCCATCAGGCTCTTCGGACGCGATGGATTCGCCCGCGCCACCGTCAGGGACGTTGCCTCTGCCGCCGGGGTCAGTCCAGGCCTGGTCATCCATCACTTTGGAAGCAAAGCAGGGCTGCGCGATGCCTGCGATCACCATGTCCTCGCGCAAACAGCAACACAGGGTCGCGAAAAAGCCGATCCGGTATCCACACGGCAGCTCATCCAGGACTACATGAACCACCCGGACCAGTACGCCGACGAAATCACGTACATCCGACGCACCCTCAGCGATGAGTCCGAGGCCGGCGACGCCTTCTTCGACGCCGTCGTCAAGCAAACCCAGGACATCATCCACGCCGGGATGGAGGCCGGAACCATCCGGAAATTCAACGACGTCCGGTCCACTGCCGTCGTTATCGCCTCCAACAGCCTCTGCATCCTCATGCTGGGCCGGCACCTCTCACGGACGCTGGGGGCCGCGGGCCCGGAGTCCCACGGCATCGGCCCCGAACTGCTCCGGCAACTAACCCTGCCCGCCCTGGAGATTTACACGCATGGCTTCTACACCGATGCGCGGTTCCTGGACGCGGCCCGCGAGGCCATCAATAGCAACACCAGCACAGGAAGGGAGCATGCCCCGTGACCCACGCGATTGTGGTGGAGGGTTTGCGAAAGAAGTTCGGGTCACGGGAGGTCCTGCACGGACTCGACTTCGCGGTGGAACCAGGAACAGTGTTCGGCGTCATCGGACCAAACGGAGCGGGCAAGACCACCACGATGCGCTGCCTGCTGGACATTATTCGGCCCAGCGCGGGGTCCATTTCCGTGCTGGGACAGGATCCCCGGTCGGCCGGCACCGCGCTGCGCCGCAGGATCGGCTACCTTCCCGGCGAGCTCCACCTGGAGAACAGAACCACGGGGCGCCGCATGCTGGAGCACTTCGCGGCGATCAGCGGGCCGGTGGACCCCAAGCATGTCAGCCACCTCGCCGAACGGCTGAACCTGGATCTCGATCGCCAGACCCGGAAACTCTCCAAAGGCAATAAGCAGAAGCTCGGGCTGCTGCAGGCTTTCATGCATCAGCCCGAACTCCTGGTGCTGGACGAACCAACCAGCGGCCTGGATCCGCTGGTTCAGCAGGTGTTCCACGCGATGGTTCGCGAGGCAGTCGATGATGGCGCAACGGTGTTCCTCAGTTCACACGTCCTCAGTGAAGTACAGCAGGCCGCCGACGCCGTGGCCATCCTCCGTGACGGCGAAATCGTCACCGTTTCCACCGTGGAGGCGCTCAGGACGGCAGCGGTCCGGCAGCTGCGCTTCAACAGTACCGGGACGGAAGCGCACGACGTCGGCGCGCTGCTGGCCCGCGTACCCGGCGTCGCCAACGTGGCTGTCCGGGAACTTAAGGCCGACGGCCACGCTGCCCCAACAGTTGAGGCCACAGCGACGCTCTCCGGCCAGGTTCAGCCTTTGGTCCAGGAACTGGCCAGGTTGAACCTGACGGATCTGGTCCTCGAAGAGCCGGACCTGGAGGAAGCCGTACTGAAGCTCTACACCGTCCCATCGGATCTGCCGGGCCAGCCTCCGGGGTCCAGCCAGCCCACAGGGCCGGGCCAACCTTTGGGAAACGGTCACCTACATGGCCGGGACGCGGAAGGAGCATATCGTGCCTAGGATCCTCCCCTTGTTCACCAAGGCTCTGACCGACTCGTGGCGTTCAACGCTGGCGTGGGCAGTGGGCTTGTCGGCGGCCTGCATGCTGTACCTGCCGCTCTATCCCTCGATCGGAGGCAGCGCGCAGATGCAGGACCTGATCAATGCGCTTCCTCCCGAAATGACAAAGGCCCTGAACTACGATCAAATCGCGTCGGGCCCCGGCTACACCCAGGCCACCATGTTCGGGCTGATCGGATTCCTGCTGATGTCCATGGCCTCGATCAGCTGGGGTGCCGCGGCCGTGGGTGGCGACGAGGAATCCGGTTTGCTCGAACTGACGCTCGCCCACAGCGTGACCCGCGTGCAGGTAGTCCTGGAACGCGCCCTGGCAATGGTGGTTCGTATTGCGTTGCTTTCGCTCCTCGTTTTCCTGGTGGTGCTGGGACTGAACGGGCCCTCGCAACTGGGCATCGACGTCGGGCATCTCGCCGGGGCGGTGCTGCTGTTTGCCGCGCTGGCCTTGCTCAGCGGGACTGCTGCACTCTTCGCCGGTGCGTTGAACGGCCGGAAGATGTACGGGATCGCAGTTGGTGCCGCAGTGGCTGTGCTCGGGTATGTGTTCAACGCAGTAGGACGGCAAAGTCCCGACGTCGAGTGGTTGCTGAACCTGTCGCCGTACCACTGGGCATACGGCAATTCCCCGGTAGCCAACGGCGCGGACTGGGGAGCTACCGCGGGTCTCTACGGAATCTCGGCAGCGCTGATCGTGCTCGGAGCCGTGGCGCTGCAACGCCGGGACGTAGGGCTCTGACTCCAGATGTCTTAGCGCCAGGCGTGCGGTGCCGGACGCCTGGCTCCGGGAAGGGCGTTGTTTTCGCGCCACTCGTGGATCCACTCGGGCAACTCGAGGTCAGCCGGTGGCGCTCCGAACTCAGCAATGATTTCTTCCTGCGTGACGGGCTTGCCTTTGCTGACCAAGCGGGTGGCGATGTGCGCCCGGGCGTAAATCTCACCGTCCACCACCATGCGCTGTTCAAAGTAGATGGCCTTGGTGTCCAGCCCGATGATGCGCGTCTCGATGGTGTAGCGCTGCCAAAGTTGCAGGGACTTGCGGAAGGCAATGGTTTCACCCGCTGCCACCGGGCTCCAGCCACGCTTGCGCATCCGAGCCCAGATGCCGCTGCGAACCATGAGGTCGAACCGGCCGAGGTCCATCAACGAAAAATACATGCCGTTATTGACGTGCATTGCGATGTCGATGTCAGTGGGCAGAACCCGCAGGGGCAGCGAGGACTCTTCCCAGACGCCCAATCGCGAGCGCTTGGAGGACGTGAACAGCAACATGAGGGTGCGAAGAAGCAGATGCATGACTCAATGTTACCCATCAGTAACTTCGCGGGGAATGTGGGGACCGCATAGTGGACCCGGTCCGTGGACAAAGCGGCTTTATGTCCAACGTTTGCACTAACGTTTACCGCTGGTTCATGAAAGACGTGCACAATATCTGAAACTCATATTGATGGAACACACAAGGGGGACCCCTTTGAGCACGCTGCAAACCGCCAGGCCGCAAGGTGATGTTTGGCCTGAACTCTCCCGCCACCAGCACGTGGTCCTCCAGGATGCCCGCGGCAACCGGATCGAGGGAACCATCGATGGCATGACCAACGATCGCAGTACGTTGTGGATCCAGCTCAAAGGCGGCCTGGGGCGTCAACTGATTCACCACCTGGACGGCTACTGGCTGGAGAAGCCGGCTTCCTGATCCCTTGTAGTAAAGGCAGGCCTTTACCTGTGGCTAGTATTCCCGTATGACTCAAGCGCGATACAGGGACCTGGTTGAATGGCCCCTCATGGCCACAGCATTGATCTTTCTCACGGCATACGCGTGGCAAGTCATAGGTCGCGTCAGCGGGGCCGACGCAATCCCCTTCGAAGTGATTCTCTGGATCACGTGGGGAATTTTCGCTTTGGACTACTTCGTCAATCTTTGGCTAGCCGAGGACCGCATGCGGTGGTTCCTCTGGAATCTCCACGAACTCCTGATAGTGGTGCTCCCCTTCTTCCGCCCCCTTCGCCTGCTGCGGCTGGTTACCTTGCTGTCCGTGCTGCAGCGGACCGTCGGCGAAACCCTGCGCGGACGCGTGGCTACCTACGTGGCGGGAGCAGCGGCCATGCTCATCCTCGTCGGCGCATTGGCTGTGTTGGATGTGGAACAAAACGCCCCGGACGCCAAAATCACCACTTTCGGCGATGCCGCTTGGTGGGCTGTCACCACCATCACCACGGTGGGCTACGGAGACCTTTACCCCGTCACCCCCATCGGCAGGATCGTCGCGGCAGCCCTGATGATGAGCGGGATCGCGGTCCTGGGTATAGTCACGGCCTCCATAGCCTCCTGGCTCGTGCAACGGATCGAGGAGAACGCCGAGGACGTGGCTGCTGCAGCCGAAAAGAAGGCCGTCGCCGCCGAGGAACCGGTTCGCGCCGAGATGGCGGACCTCGTGACCGAAATCGCGGCCCTTCGGATGGAGATTGCCGAACTCCGGCAAGCCACCGAGATCAGGGAAGGCTCGCAGATCGGGCAGGAGAGGGAGACGTAGTCCAGGCATCGGACTCTCTCCCGTGCCGTCACCACCTTCTTTGAGCACGAATCTCGCGTGACATGCCGTAGTTTGCGGCGTGCCGTCCGGCCAATCAAATCAAAGTTGGTGGTAGCCACACTCGCGCGACCCGGAGCCTCGCTGATGCGCTTGCCCGGCCAGGACGACAATGGATGTCCCCAGGCACACAAAAAATCCCCGGAACCAGTGGTTCCGGGGATTTTCTTTGGGTGGCAGATGAGGGATTCGAACCCCCGTAGGCGTTGCCAGCTGATTTACAGTCAGCCCCCTTTGGCCGCTCGGGTAATCTGCCGAACTTCAAAAGAAGATCACTTCCGGAGACCGTTTCTTTTAGATCCGGTAACCGAAGGCAGAGATAACCTTACAGAACTTTCTGCGAAGAATCTAATCGGCGCCGGACGCCCGGGATTTAGCCGGATTTCAGGCTTCTCCGAGGATCCTGCCCGCCAGTTTGGCCTCAAACTTTTCGGCTTGCTCGGCAGTGATCTGGTTGAGCTGCACAGCGCGCAGCAAGTCCGCGTGGACCCCATCCATCCGGGCGGCAGCATCAGGGACCGGGCTGAGGACGATCGATGCGGCGACAGCCGCGGCAGCTACGGCACTTGCTGCGGCAACCGCGGCAGTCCCGAGGGAACCTGCTGCTGCACCGATGGAACCTGCTGCTGCAGAAGCGGATTTGCTGATGGACTGGGCGGCCTTGCTGCTCATGCTGATCCTCCGTGGATGCGTTCTTCCAACTGGTACAACTCTCAACCGGCTGCCTCAGTTCCAACCCTGCATGCGCTGTGAGCGAACTGTGAAAGAACTCCCCGACCCCAAGCCGCGCCTTCCGTACTAGGCTGGATGCCAGACCAACCCGCCCTCACAGGGCCCCCAACCTAAGGAGAGTCATGGCAGGCGAATCCACATTCGACGTCGTAAGCAAAGTAGACAAGCAAGAGGTTGCCAACGCGCTCAACCAGTCGCAGAAGGAAATTGCCCAGCGATACGACTTCAAAGGCGTCGGCGCTGAGATCGACTTCAGCGGCGAGAAGATCCTCATGAAGGCCAACTCCGAGGACCGCGTCCTGGCCGTCTTGGATGTCTTCCAGTCCAAGCTCATCAAGCGCGGCATCTCGCTGAAATCCCTGGACCAGGGCGAGCCTTTCCCGTCCGGCAAGGAGTTCCGCCTTGAGTGCACCATCAAGGAGGGCATTGCCCAGGACATTGCCAAGAAGATCAACAAGATCATCCGCGATGAGGCCCCCAAGTCGGTCAAGTCCCAGATCCAGGGTGACGAACTCCGCGTGACCTCCAAGTCCCGCGATGATCTGCAGGAGACCATGAACATCCTCAAGAAGTTCGAAGAGGCCGATCTGCAGTTCGTGAACTTCCGCAGCTAGTCCCCTCTTAAACGTCGCTGGCCCGCTTTTCCGTGGTTGTTCAACCACGGAAAAGCGGGCCAGCGACGTTTATGCCAATTACGAAAGCGGGCGTCCGGCCATCCGTTCCAGTCGGCTGATCCGTTCCTTCATGGGCGGGTGTGTGGAGAACATACGCCTCATCCCGCCGCCGCGGAACGGGTTGGCGATCATCAGGTGCGAAGCATTGACCAGCCGCTGGTCCTGCGGGAGCGGCAATTGGCTGACCCCGGATTCGATCTTGCGCAGGGCTGAGGCGAGCGCCAGGGGGTCGCCGGTGAGCTCCGCGCCGTCCTCATCGGCGTCGAATTCCCGGGTGCGGGAGATCGCCATCTGAATCAGCGAGGCCGCGAACGGCGCCAGCAGGGCCATGGCGATGGTGGCCAGCGGGTTGGCGTTGCGCCGGTCGCCGCTGCCGAAGATCAGCAGCATCTGCCCCACGGAGGTGATGACACCGGCCACGGCAGCTGCAACGGACGACGTCAGGATGTCGCGGTTGTATACGTGCATCAGTTCGTGGCCCAGGACGCCCCTGAGTTCACGGGCGTCCAGCAGGTGGAGGATGCCCTCGGTGCAGCACACGGCAGCGTTCTTTGGATTGCGTCCTGTGGCGAAGGCGTTGGGTGTCATGGTGGGCGAAAGGTAGATCCGCGGCATGGGTTTGTTGGCACGCACGGACAGCTCTCGAACTATCTGATAGAGCTGCGGCGCCTGCGCCTCGGTGACGGGGTAGGCGGCCATGGATCGGATGGCGATCTTGTCGCTGTTCCAGTATCCGTAGGCAGTGGTCCCAACACCGATCAGCGCCATGATCCAGATGGGCGTGGTGCTGCGCGTCCCGGCCGCGATGATGGCGCCCAAACCCAACAACACCGCCCACAGCACACCGAAGAGCGCCGCGGTCTTGAGTCCATTGTTGTGTTTATGCACGGTTGTTATCGTCGCTTTCCTCGTCTTTGGCAGGGGTTCTGTACGCATTAACGCCGACGCCGCCCGCCGTGTTCCGTTGTCAGCCTACGTTGGCGCTGTGGCTGACACGGTTTAGCCGGGGTCAGGGCACAGGATGCTTGGCGTCGTAGGCGACGAATCCGGGCTGCATTCGGGAGGCCACCCATGCCAGGAGAATGCAAAGCAGTCCGCCAAGGAGCAACACCCCGCCTTCGCTCAGGAACTGGGTGACTCCACCGGCAAGCAGGTCCCCCACCCTGGGACCTCCGGCCACCACCACAATGAACACACCCTGAAGCCGGCCCCGCATATGGTCCGGCGTGGCTGACTGGAGGATGGTGGTGCGGAAGACGGCACTGATGGAGTCCGATATCCCGGCGAGGGCGCAGCACAGGGCAGCCGGGATCAGCCACGCAGTGACGCCGTCGTGGCCTGAATCCCCGGCGAGCAGCACCACCAGGCCGAAGCCGGCAATGGAAGCACCCCAGCCAATCACCGACCACACCACGGCGCTGCCCTGCTTGCGAACCCTCCCCAGGGGCCCGGAAAACAGCCCGGCCAGGAATGCACCCACGGCTGTGGAGGCGAGCAGCACACCCACGGTTGTTTCGCCGCCACCGATCATCACCGCCCCGATGGCCGGCATCAAAGCCCGCGGTTGTGCGCAGATCATGGCGATGAGGTCAATGATGAACGTCATGCGGACGTTGGGGCGCGTGCCCAGGAACCGAAACCCCTCCACCACGGATTTCAGGCCCGGCCGCGCTGCATCCTTGGAGGGTGGCAGGGGCGGGAGTTTGAAGAGCCCCCACAGTGCGAACGTAAAGCTGATCACATCGATGGTGTACGTCCAGCCGAATCCGATGGTGGCTACAAGGACACCGGCCAAGAGTGGCCCTGCGGTCATGGACAGACCGAACGTCAGCATGCTCAGGGCGTTGGCCGCGGGAAGCAGATCCTTGCGGACCAGCAGCGGGATGATGGCGCTGCGGGCCGGGCCGTTGATGCCTTGGGCGCCGCTTTGTACGGCTACCAGCGCGTAGAGGAGCCAGATGTTGCCGATTTCCAGCCACGCCTGCAAGGCCAATGCGGCCGTGGTGGCCCATAGGACAAGCGAAGCAACGAGGGCAACTTTGCGGCGATCGTAGGCGTCCGAAACGGAGCCCCCGTAAAGCCCGGCAATAACCAGGGGTACCAGGGCAAAGATGCCCAGGAGACCCACGTAGAAGCTCTCCTGTGTGAGCCGGTAAACCTCCAGACTGACAGCCACCAAGGTCAGCTGGGTTCCGATGGCAGCCACCGATGCCCCCAGCCAGAGCCGCCGAAAAGCGGGGCTCTCCTTCAAGGGGGTGATGTCTGCCAATAGTTTCGCCACCGTCCTACCTTAACGATCATTGCAGCAACCTCCCGCAACTCTCCCTCCGTGCGGGAACGCTTGGTAGGCTCACCCCGGGGAAGGAGTTGACATGGGCTTGGAGCGACGTTTGCTGTACCGTTCGGGGTTTTGGGAGATTGCCCGGCCACGCCATCCCCTCACGGCCGGGCACATTCTGATCCGACTGTCAGATCCATCCACCGAGTTTGCGCAGGCCTCGGCCTCTGACTGGCTCTTCTGCCACAACCTTGTACGCGCTGCCCTTCATGACGTCCTCGGGGCAACCCGCTTCGCGGTGATGTTCGCCCACCGTTGGCACCCGTTGGGCTCCGCCATCGGCGAGCCCGTTGCTGAGTCTTCGACTCCCACGTTCCATGTATTTGGCCGCTGGGACGGAGAGACCACGACGCCGGGGGCTCAGCTTTCGCTGCCGGCCCACCGTCGCCTCGGGGAGCCTGACCACCCCCTGGAAGCTACCGACGCCGCGGTCCGCGAGGCGCTTCGACGGAGGCGATCCGAGGCCGCCGTGAGTTCCGGGCCTCAGGCGGGCGACGCCGTCGTGCCCGCTTCTGGCTTAGGTTCGGCCGCTTCTGATTCAGGTCCGCTGGCTCGGGCCGTGCAAACGGGGCCCGGTCATACGGTCATTGAGCCTGTCCGGGCTGTGGCGTCTGTTCGCGGGATCCTGCCAGCGGAACTGCTGGCAATGGCGGCTGCCCTGGCTGAGCTTCCCCTGAGTGGAGGCCTGAGTGGATTCAGTTGCGTGGCCGTGGAATCGGAGTCGGCGGGTACTCCGCTGCGTGTCCATGCGCTGGGCCGATCAGCCGCTGAAGAAGTCAATCCGTTGGAAGACTTGCTCCGTTCACCGGAAGTTAGCCTCGCCTTATTGTGAACTCCTCAAAATAAGTGTTTCAATGAATGCATGACAGATCACACCGCCGAGCAAGCAGAATGGGCAGCCGCCCTGCATGCCCATGGCCGGCGTGTGACCAAACAGCGGCTGGCAGTACTCGCCGCAGTCCAGCACCATCCGCATTCCCCGGCAGAAGGCATCCTTGCCGCGGCCCGCAAAGAACTTCCTGAACTGACGGCGCAGTCCGTTTATGTGGTGCTTAGCGACCTCACGGACCTGCAGATGCTGCGGCGCTTTGAACCTCCGCACTCGCCGGCACTCTATGAGACCCGGGTGGGCGATAACCACCATCACGCCGTCTGCATCAGCTGCGGCAAGGTGGAGGACGTGGATTGCGCCGTGGGCCACGCACCGTGCCTCACCCCGCACTGGGATGAGAACTCCAAGCCCATGACCATCCAGATCGCCGATGTCCTTTACCAAGGCATCTGCCAGGACTGCCAGTCCAAACAACAGCTTCCCGTAACTTCCGTAAACCAGAAATAAGAAAAAGGAGAACAATGACTGCCATTTCAACAACTCAGTCAGGTGCCCCCGTAACCTCCGACGCGCACTCGAAGTCCGTCGGCGCTGACGGTGCCATCATCCTCACCGACCACTACCTGGTGGAAAAGCTTGCGCAGTTCAACCGCGAGCGGGTCCCGGAGCGTGTAGTGCACGCCAAGGGTGGCGGCGCTTTCGGTACGTTCAAGACCACCTCGGACGTATCGGCCTACACCAAGGCAGCCTTCCTTCAGCCCGGCGTCGAGACGGACATGCTGATCCGTTTCTCCTCCGTCGCTGGCGAGAACGGCTCCCCGGACACCTGGCGCGACCCCCGCGGTTTCGCCGTGAAGTTCTACACCTCCGAGGGCAACTACGACCTCGTTGGCAACAACACCCCCGTCTTCTTCATCCGCGACGGCATCAAGTTCCCGGACTTCATCCACTCGCAGAAGCGCCTCCCGGGCACCCACCTGCGTGACGCTGACATGCAGTGGGACTTCTGGACCCTCTCCCCCGAGTCCGCACACCAGGTCACCTGGCTCATGGGCGACCGCGGCCTCCCGGCTTCCTGGCGTGAAATGCAGGGCTACGGCTCGCACACCTACCAGTGGATCAACGCCGCCGGCGAGCGTTTCTGGGTCAAGTACCACTTCAAGTCCAACCAGGGCGTCAAGACCATCACCGGCGACGAAGCTGCCGAACTGGCCGGCTCGGACGCGGACTTCTACATCCGCGACCTGCAGGAAAACATCGCTGACGGAAACTTCCCCTCCTGGGAACTGCACGTCCAGGTCATGCCGTACGAGGATGCCAAGACGTACCGCTTCAACCCGTTCGACCTCACCAAGGTCTGGCCGCACTCTGACTACCCGCTGATCCACGTGGGCACCATGGAGCTGAACAAGAACCCGGAGAACTACTTCGCGCAGATCGAGCAGGCCACCTTCGCGCCGTCGAACTTCGTACCGGGCATCGCCGCTTCCCCGGACAAGATGCTGCAGGCCCGCATCTTCTCCTACGCAGATGCACACCGTTACCGCGTGGGCACCAACCACGCACAGATCCCGGTGAACCAGCCCAAGAACCAGGTCAACAACTACAGCCAGGATGGTCAGGGTCGTTTCCTGTTCAACTCCCCCTCCACCCCGGTGTACGCACCGAACTCGGTAGGTGGCCCGGCTGCTGTTGAGCCCACCTCACCGGCCGGCGGCTGGGAGAACGACGGCGAGCTCACCCTCTCCGCCCACACCCTGCACGCTGAGGACGACGACTTCGGCCAGGCCGGCACGTTGTACCGCGAGGTCTACGATGACGCCGCAAAGGCCCGCCTCCTGGACACCATCACCGGTGCCGTTGGCGGCGTGAAGCACGCCGACATCAAGGAACGCGCCATCCAGTACTGGACGAACGTTGATGCCGACCTCGGCGCCAAGCTCCGCGCCAACCTCGGCGCCGGCCAGACCGAGTCCGACGCCGAAGCAGCCAACAAGCTCTAAGCGTCATTGCTCCACTGCATTTCCAGGAACACCCCGTTGCGGATCTCCGCGGCGGGGTGTTCTTTTTTCTTTTTCCACATAGCCCATCCCCGCTATGGCTGGGCAGGCAGGGGCATCCCTAGGATTTTTCCATGAGTACATTCGAGGGCATCCCAACCGCCGCATTCCGTTTCTACGCCGAGCTTGAAGAGAACAACAACCGTGAGTGGTGGCTGGAACACAAAGCCATCTACGACGCCGAGGTGAAGAAGCCGCTGGTGGACCTCCTTGCGGAGCTGGAGCCGCAGTTTGGCCCGGCAAAGCTCTTTCGACCCAACAGGGACGTCAGGTTTTCCCAGGACAAGTCTCCGTACAAGACAGCCCAAGGCGCCTTCGCTGCCGGGCAGGAGGGTGTTGGCTTCTACCTCCAGATCAGTGCCGACGGCCTGCTGATCGGCGGCGGATACCACTCGCACACTCCGGCGCAGCTGGGGCGATTCCGGGCCGCCGTGGATGCTCCAGACAGTGGTTTGGAGCTACAGGGAATCGTTGATGCGGCAGCGGTGGCAGGATTTGCCGTCGAAGGTGAGAAGCTCAAGACCGTTCCACGGGGCTTCGATAAGGACCATCCACGCGCGGAGCTGCTCAAGCACAAGTCGTTGTCAGCGAGCGTTGAGGTGGGTCAGCCGGAGTGGCTGTCCACGCCAGCAGCCCAGGAGCAGATCGCCGCCCGGTGGGAAGCGCTGAGGCCGCTGGTGGAGTGGGTCGGCCAGCATGCAGCGCCGTAGCTGGAGCGGCGCCGTAGGTGCGCTGCGCCGGTGCTGGAGCGGCGCCGTAGGTGCGCTGCGCCGGTGCTGGAGCGGCGCCGTAGGTGCGCTGCGCCGGTGGGGACACGCAAAAGCGCCCGGAAACCTATGGCTCCCGGGCGCCTTCTACAGCATTATGAGGAAGCTGTCTGACAAGCTGCTCACACTGGTCTATACCTTGGTGAAGGTGTCTTCGTCCTCATCGCCCTTGGGTTGGCGGTGCTCGGAAGCGCCGTTTACCGAGGCCTTGGCCGCGGCGAACTTCTCGTTCAGCCGTGAGTGGCGCTGGCCGTAGGCGAAGTAGATGCCCATGCCAATGACCAGCCAGATTGCGAAGAAGATCCAGGTTTCAACGGCGAGGTTGGTCATGAGGTAGAAGCAGAGCACCGCGGAGACCCACGGCAGGACCTTGCCGAACGGGACACGGAAAGCGGGCTTCAAGTCCGGTCGCTTCTTCCGCAGCACCAGGATGCCCAGGCTGACCATCACAAACGCGGAGAGCGTTCCGATGTTGATCATTTCCTCGAGCAGGTCCACCTTGGTGACACCTGCCACTATGGCCACCGCCGCTCCACAGATGATCTGCAGGCGGGCCGGCGTCGAGCGTTTGTCGCTGGTCTTGGACAGCGAGCGTGGCAGGAGTCCATCGCGGCTCATGGCCAGGACCACACGGGACAGGCCCATGAGCAGCACCATGATTACGGTGGTCAGGCCCACCAGGGAGCCGAACGCGATGACCTTGGCAGCATCCGTATTGCCCACGGCTTCGAATGCCGTGGTCAGGGTGGGGTTCTTGACCTCGGCCAACTGCGTGTAAGAGACCATGCCGGTCAGTGCGAGGGAAACCAGGATGTAGAGCAGCGTGACCACTGCCAGGCCACCGAAGATACCGCGGGGAAGGGTCTTCTGCGGGTTCTTGACTTCTTCGGCGGACGTTGCCACCACGTCAAAGCCGATGAAGGCGAAGAACACCAGGGCTGCACCGGCGAAGACACCCAGGGTTCCGTACTGCGCCGGAGCAGCGCCGGTGAGGAAGCCGAAGAACGACTGCTTCATGACGTCCGCAGCACCGGAGTCGGTGGGCTCGGAGGCAGGAATGAAGGGGGTGTAGTTGGAGAACTTCACGTAGCTGAAACCAACCACGATCACGAAGAGCACTACGGCAATTTTGATCAGGGTGAAGACGTTGCCGACGCGGGCGGACAACTTTGTCCCCAGCACCAGCAGCACGGTGAAGACCGCGACAATGAGGAAAGCGCCCCAGTAGAGATCGATGCCGAAGACGCTGACTGACGGCGGCATGTCCACGCCCATCAGGCCAAAGACCGTACTGAGGTAGATGCCCCAGTACTTTGCTATCACTGCTGCGGCGGTGAAGAGCTCAAGGATGAGGTTCCAGCCGATGATCCAGGCCAGGACCTCGCCCATGGTGGCGTACGTAAAGACGTAGGCGGACCCTGCAACGGGAATCGCGGTGGCGAATTCGGCGTAGCACATGATGGCCAGAGCACACGTGACAGCGGCGATGGCAAAGGAGATGGTGACGGCGGGGCCGGCAAAGTTTGCTGCAGCCTTGGCACCGACTGAGAAGATCCCGGCGCCGACAGCAACGGCGACGCCCATGATCATCAAGTCCCAGGTACTGAGGCTGCGCTTCAGCTTCCGCCCGGGCTCGTCGGCATCGGCGATCGACTGCTCGATCGACTTGGTCCTGAAGATGTTCATAAAAATGCCACATTCTGGATGGGAGTGGTATAGGACTCATCAAGAATAGTGTCCGGCCCTTGGACGACCATATTTATCCCAGATAGTGAGACGAACCACGAAATGCTGTGACAGGTGTGACTGGTGGGACGGGCGCACGTAGCCCCCGTCACACCAGTCAGCTTTTCCTAGATGCTTGGCACGTCCCAGTCCATAAGGGTAGAGCGGATCAGGAACCGCTTGCCCTCAGGTGACTCCACCGAGAACCCGCTGCCGCGCCCCGGAACCACATCAACTGTGAGGTGCGTGTGCGACCAATAGTTGAATTGCTCCTTGGACATCCAGAACTCCAAGGGCTGGGATTGATCTGCATCGCCAATATCGAAGCGTCCCAGCAGGACATCGGAGTCACCGGTCAGGAACTCCCCTGCCGGGTAGCACATGGGTGCGGAGCCGTCGCAGCAGCCGCCGGACTGATGGAACATGAGCGGCCCGTGCTGCTTCCAGAGCTTGCGGAGCAGTTCCACGGATACCGCGGTGAGCGCCACCCGGGAGAAATCTTCCCCGGGCAGCGTCACCGCGGCCTCCACGCTGTTGGTGTTCATCAGAACTTCAGCACCACACGGCCGTCGATCTTGGCGTGCTTCATCTCGTCAAACACTGCGTTGACCTCGGAGAGTTCCCTGGTTGAGACTGTGGGCTTGATCTTGCCCTGCGCATAGAACTCCAATGCTTCTTCAAGGTCCTGACGCGTGCCCACGATCGAGCCGCGGACCGTGAGTCCCTTGAGGACGATCTCGAAGATCGGCGCCGGGAAGTCTCCCGGCGGCAACCCGTTGAAGACGATGGTTCCACCGCGCCGTGCCATGCCGATCGCCTGGCCGAACGCAGAGGGGTGCACCGCCGTGACCAGGACACCGTGGCATCCGCCCGTTTTGCGCTGGATGACTTCCGCCGGATCCTCGTGCAGTGCGTTCACGGTCAGCTCGGCACCGTGTTCGCGGGCCAGGGCCAGTTTGTCATCGGCAATGTCCACTGCTGCCACCCGGAGTCCCATGGCCACCGCGTACTGGACTGCAATGTGTCCCAGACCGCCGATGCCGGAGATGGTGACCCACTGCCCCGGCCTGGCCTCGGTCATCTTCAAGCCCTTGTAGACCGTGACGCCTGCGCACAGCACGGGCGCAACTTCCACCGGATCCGAACCTTCCGGAATCCGCGCAGCAAAACGGGTGTCCACCAGCATGTACTCCCCGAACGAGCCGTCAACGCTGTAGCCGCCGTTCTGCTGGGACTCGCACAGGGTTTCCCACCCGGTCCGGCAGTACTGGCAGTCTCCGCAAGCGGACCACAGCCAGGCGTTTCCCACGAGGTCGCCCACTGCAACATCCGTGACGCCCTCCCCCAGGGCCACTACTTCGCCCACTCCCTCATGGCCGGGTATGAACGGCGGTGTGGGCTTGACCGGCCAGTCGCCTTCGGCGGCGTGGAGGTCGGTATGACAAACGCCCGAGGTGATGAGGCGGACCAGCGCCTGGCCGGGACCCGGCGTCGGCCTTTCCACTTCCTTGATCTCGAGGTCGGTACCGAACTTCGTGACTACTGCTGCTTGCATGGTGGTCATGTGAGGATCTCCTTTGATCTGAACGAATGATGGGAGTTTGTGTACAGCTGATGCCCTTAAAACGGCTCCATCAGGGCATCTGCTGTACAAAGCTCCTAGAAGAAGCCGAGCTTGTTCTCGTTGTAGCTGACCAGGAGGTTCTTGGTCTGCTGGTAGTGGTCCAGCATCATGGCGTGGTTCTCACGGCCGATACCTGATGACTTGTAGCCACCGAAGGCGGCACCTGCCGGGTAGGCGTGGTAGTTGTTGACCCACACGCGGCCTGCCTGGATTTCCCGGCCGGCGCGGTAGGCCACATTTCCGTTGCGCGACCATACGCCGGCACCCAAACCGTAGAGGGTGTCGTTGGCGATGCCGATTGCGTCGTTGTAGTCGCTGAACTTGGTGACGGACACTACCGGGCCGAAGATCTCCTCCTGGAAGATGCGCATCCGGTTGTGGCCTTCGAAAATGGTGGGCTGGACGTAGTAGCCGCCTGCGAAGTCACCGTCCAGCTCGGCACGGGCACCGCCGGTGAGGACCTTGGCGCCCTCCTGCTTTCCGATATCGATGTAGGACAGGATCTTCTCCAGCTGATCGTTGGAAGCCTGGGCACCCACTTGGGTATCGGTGTCCAGCGGGTTGCCCTGGATGATCTTGTTGGTCCGGGCCACCGCGTCCGTCATGAAGGAGTCGTAGATGCCTTCCTGAACCAGCGCACGGGACGGGCAGGTGCAGACTTCGCCCTGGTTGAAGGCGAAGAGCGTGAAGCCTTCCTGGGCTTTGTCGTAGAAGGCGTCATTGTGGGCGGCTACGTCATCGAAGAAGATGTTGGGGCTCTTGCCACCAAGTTCCAGGGTGACAGGAATGAGGTTGCTGGAAGCGTACTGGCTGATGAGGCGCCCCGTGGTGGTTTCGCCCGTGAAAGCGATCTTGCGGATCCGGGAACTGGAAGCGAGCGGCTTTCCGGCCTCAACGCCGAAGCCGTTGACCACGTTCACTACGCCGGCCGGGAGAAGGTCACCGATCAGCTCCATGAGGACCAGGATGGAGGTGGGCGTCTGCTCGGCGGGCTTGAGCACCACGGCGTTGCCTGCTGCCAGCGCCGGCGCCAGCTTCCAGACGGCCATGAGAATGGGGAAGTTCCACGGGATGATCTGGCCAACAACGCCCAGCGGTTCCTTGAAGTGGTAGGCGGTGGTGTCCTCATCCAGCTGGGAGAGGTGGCCTTCCTGCGCGCGCACTACGGAGGCGAAGTAACGGAAGTGATCGGCAGCCAACGGGATGTCGGCGTTGAGGGTTTCCCGGACGGGCTTGCCGTTGTCCCACGTCTCTGCGACCGCGAGGAGCTCCACATTCTCGTCAATACGGTCCGCGATCTTGTTCAGAATAGCTGCGCGTTCCGTGGCGGACGTCTTGCCCCACGACGGTGCAATTTTGTGCGCGGCGTCCAACGCCAGCTCAATGTCCTCGGAGGTACCACGGGCAACTTCGCAGAAGGCTTTGCCCGTGACGGGGGTGATGTTCTCGAAGTAGCCGCCCTTGACCGGGGCAACCCACTCGCCGCCGATCCAATTCTCGTAACGGTCCTTGAACGTGACCTTCGAACCCTCGGCACCCGGCTGTGCATAAACAGTCATTGCTAGCTCCTTTGCTGCGAATCACGGTGGCTATCGCCATTGACTCGAGCCTAGGAGCGTAGAGGTTGCAGCTACGTTGCAACCATGTGAGTCAGCTCACGCTTTGAGCTCCGCGTCGATCCGCTCAAGGTCAGCGACGACGGCGGCCCGCTTAGGTGACCGAGGCGGCAGCAGCTTCAACACCGCAAGGCGGAGGTCGACGTCGTACTTCGCCTCGGGCAGCTCAGCGTACTTGAGAAGCGAATCAACGCTGCCGTCGCTAAGCAGCGCCTCACGCAGCAGGTGCGAGACCCGGTCACGCAACTGCACGACGCCGGGCGCCTCCGAGCGTGGCAACAGCCCACCTTTGTAGATTTCCAAGGCAATGCGGTGGGCGCCGCGCTGCAGGCAACTCAGGACCTGGCCGGAGTCCGGCAACAGCTCCACGGGCAAACGATACGGACGGGACTCCGGGACCGCGTCCGGGCTGAGTTCCTGGATGACTTTCCGGAGCCGCACCATTTCGGCCCGGAGGGTCACCGCAGAGCCGTCCCCCGGATACAGCTGCGTGCAGAGGTCTTCAGCACTGAGACCGGCGGGGTGACTGCTGAGGATGGCCAGGATTTCGCTGTGCCGGGCAGAGAGGGAAACCGTCCGCCCATCGATGCTGAGCAACGCTTGGTCGCGGCCCAACAGCTGCAGGCTGTTCCGGTACAAGACGTGACCCGAGGCGGCGGCCGCGTTCCGGCGTCGAGGTTTGTCTTTGACGGCAGCGGCGAGCGTCAGGCGTTCAATGCGCAATTGGGCTTGAGCGGCAGCAACAGTTGCCTCCACCAAGGAAAGGGTGTGCGCGGCAACAGCGGTCTCCGTGCCGGTGATATCCACAACACCCAACACTGCGCCGGAATCGGGGTCATGGAACGGAACAGCCGTACAACTCCATGGGTGCACGGAGCGCTTGAAATGCTCCGCCCCGGAGATCTGGATACTGCGGTCCAACGCAAGCGCGGTGCCAGGCGCGCTGGTGCCCACCGAGGCTTCAGACCAGTCAGCGCCGGCCACGAACATCATGCCCTCCGCGCGGCGCTGCATCACCGGATCGCCGTCAACCCACAGGAGCCGCCCAACGTCGTCACCCACAGCCACCAACAAACCACTGTCATGGCTGGGTTGAACCAGGAGCTTCTTAATGACAGGCATAATCGTGGCCAAGGGATGCTGCCGGCGGTACTCCTCCAGCTCATCGCGGTCCATGGCAAGAGGCGCTTCGGCAACATCAGGATTGGCTTGAAAGCTCGCCGATCGCTGCCAGGACTCACGGACCAAGCGGCGCAACCCGATGATGTCCTCAGGCACCCCGGGACGCAAAGAATCCAGGCGTTCATGCCCAACCAAGGCACGCTTCTGCAATAACGCCGCGGCATCGCTGCCAGGAACGGGTGGATGGACTGGATTCCTCATCGAACTCCCTGATAGTCCGCAACAACAGTGCGCTGCACGTGTGGTGGGCGGGACAGTACCCAGCAGTCTAGTTCGGAAGAAGGCGAATGTCAGCCGCGGGAGATCCGGATCATTTCCTCACGTGGAACAACCTTGATGCGCTCGCGGACCACACCATCACCCTCGACGTCGGACCCGTCACCAAGCGTTTGGGCGGAAGTCCACGCGGCACCGAGGGCGGCCTCGTGGGCATCGAGCCTGTTCCAGCCCTCCCACGTGGTGTATTCAATGCCGCGTTCTTCCAGCAGGTCAATGATGGCCTGCGGGTCCGGGTTCTCCGCGGGAGGAAGATTGAGCCTGTCCTCGAGCAGGAAACCGATGGTCTCCAGAGCATCGCCCTTGGTGTGCCCGATCAGCCCCACCGGCCCGCGCTTGATCCAACCCGTGGCGTAAATTCCGGGCACCGGCTCGCCGTCGGCACCCAGGACGCGGCCGCCGTCGTTCGGTATGACGCCACGGCGGGCGTCGTACTCCAGCTCCTCCAGCGGTGAACCGTGATAGCCGATTGCCCGGTAAACCGATTGGACCGGGTACTCGATGAACTCTCCAGTGCCTTTGACGTTGCCTGTTCCGTCCAGCTGCATTCGTTCGAATTTGATGCCGGAGACCTTTCCGGGCGTCTCAGCTGAGTCAAGAATCTCCACCGGGCTGTGCAGGAAGTGCAAGTGCAGGCGGCGCGATGACGGCTGTTCCGATTCTGCGTGCTCCTCCACCAGCCAGTTGGTCATGGTGTTGACCATGGTCTTGATCTGGTTGTTGGTCTTGATGGCTTCATCGGACGCTTCGTCGAACTCGAAGTCCTCCGGGTACAGGACAATGTCCACGTCTTTACAGTGGGACAGCTCGCGCAACTCCAACGGAGTGAACTTCACCTGTGCCGGGCCACGGCGGCCGAAAACATGGACGTCTGTGACCGGTGACTTCTTGAGCCCGGCATACACGTTGTCCGGGATCTCCGTAACCAGGAGTTCCTCAGGGTGCTTGACCAGCATCCGGGCCACATCCAGGGCTACGTTGCCGTTGCCGATCACGGCGATTTCCTTGGCATCAAGCGGCCAGTCGCGGGGAACGTCCGGGTGTCCGTCGTACCAGGACACGAAGTCAGCGCCCCCGAAGGAGCCCTCCAACTCGACGCCCGGAATGTTCAGGTCTGCGTCCTTGATGGCACCGGTGGAGAAGATCACGGCGTCGTAGAACGCACGGAAATCATGGAGCGTCAGATCCCGGCCGTAGGTCACGTTGCCAAGGAACCTGATATCACCGCGGTCCAAAACCTTGTGCAGGGCATTGACGATTCCCTTGATGCGCGGGTGATCGGGGGCCACCCCGTAGCGGATCAGGCCGTACGGTGCCGGATATGCCTCGAAGAGATCAATGCTGACCTCCACATGCCCGTCCTTGACCTCATTGGATTTAGTCAGAATGTCCGCGGCGTACACGCCTGCGGGTCCCGCGCCAACAATGGCGACACGAAGCGGACGATTGGGGGTTGTTGCGGCTGAGTTGGACACCGTTAGCCCTTCCGAAGCAGTGAGCCACGCCATTGTTGGGGCGCGCAGATTCCAATTCTAGATGTCAGCCCCACACCCGGCTGCTTATATGGCAGGAGTCACAGAAAATGATAAAGATTGCGGAATATTGCGGCTTCGGATGGTGTTGGCGACAATGTGTCGACTCCGGAACAGCTAGCTGCCAACTCCCCCTCTTCAAACCAACCCACGACGACGGCGGGCGGCGGCGGTACCGGCGCTTCGGGCGGCTCCGGCAAACCGGGCGGCAAGCCCGTACGGAGCGAGTCGACGGCGGGAATTCTGTTTGGGATCGGCGCTTATGGCCTGTGGGGGCTGCTTCCCCTGTACTTCTTCGTGCTCATGCCCGCCAGTGCAATCGAAATCGTAGCCAACCGGATCGTCTGGTCCCTGCTCTTCTGTGCATTGCTGATCACCATCACGCGGGCTTGGCGGGTCTTTGGCGCTGCGGTCAAGGACCGCACGGTGTTCGGCCCCTTGGCCCTGGCCGCTGTGCTGATTGCCATCAACTGGCTCACCTACACGTTCGGCGTTACCACGGGCCATGCCGTTGAGACGTCCTTGGGGTACTTCATCAACCCGCTGGTCTCTGTTTTGCTCGGAGTATTTGTCCTCAAGGAAAAACTGCGTCCCCTGCAGTGGGCTGCTGTAGGCATTGGGTTCGTTGCGGTGGGCGTTCTGACGTTCTCCTACGGGCAACTCCCCTGGATCGCACTGATCCTCGCGTTCAGCTTTGGCCTCTACGGCTTCGTGAAAAAGCGGGTGGGCCCCAAGGTTGACGCCCTCACCAGCCTCAGCGTCGAAACGGTGGTGTTGGCTCCCTTTGCCGCCATCACCATGGTGGTCCTGGCCGTGACCGGCGTCGAAACTCTCACCACCCTGGGTGCGGGCCACTTCTGGCTGCTGGTGGCCTCCGGCGTCATCACGGCTGTTCCGCTGCTGTTCTTCGGCGCCTCAGCCCGCCGCCTGCCCATGACCACCATCGGCTTGCTGCAATACTTCGCGCCGGTGCTGCAGTTCATCGTGGCGCTGGCCGTGTTCAACGAGACCATGACCACTGCCCGCTGGATCGGCTTCTGCGTAGTGTGGTTGGCGCTGATACTGCTCACCATCGACATGCTTCGCACCACCAGGAAAAACTCGGTGCTGAAGAAGCAGGCCCGGCGCGAGTCAACGGCCGCAGCGTAGCCCGGAGCCGCCGTCGAAGTCGCGGGAAAGCTGCCAAAACCCCCGGAAAACTCCAGCGAACTCGGCGGGTTCCCGCGAACTGGGCGGCAAAACAAAAGGAGGGCCGGGTCCACAAGTGAACCCGGCCCTCCTTGGTGAAACGTAGAGACTTACGCGTGAGCCTTGATGGCTGCTGCGAGGACCTCAAGGCCGTCGATCAGCAGTTCGTCGCTGATGACCAGCGGCGGGAGCAAGCGGATGACGTTACCGTAGGTGCCACAGGTCAGGATGATGACGCCTTCCTTGAGGCAAGCAGCTGCAACGGCCTTGGTGAGCTCGGCGTTGGGTTCCTTGGAACCGGACTGGACCAGCTCGATAGCCAGCATGGCGCCGCGGCCGCGGATGTCGCCAACAACGGAAACTTCAGCGGCGAGTTCGCGAAGCTTGCCCAGGGCGAGCTCTTCGATGTGGCGGGCGCGGCCGTTGAGGTCGTGCTGCTCCATGGTGTCGATTGCTGCCAGTGCTGCTGCACAAGCTACCGGGTTGCCTCCGTAGGTGCCGCCCAGGCCGCCGGGGTGAACGGCGTCGAGCAGGTCCGCGCGGCCGGTGATGGCCGAGAGCGGAAGGCCGCCGGCGATGCCCTTGGCCATGGTGATGATGTCCGGGACAACACCTTCGTGGTCAACGGCGAACCATTCGCCGGTGCGGCAGAAGCCGGACTGGACCTCGTCAGCGATGAAGACGATGCCCTTTTCCTTGGCCCAAGCGGACAGTGCCGGGAGGAAGCCCTCAGCCGGTACGATGAAGCCACCTTCACCCTGGATGGGCTCGATGATGATCGCGGCAACCTGGTCGCCACCGATCTGCTTCTCAATCATGGTGATGGCGCGCTTGGCGGCCTCGGCACCCGTGATTTCCGGGTTCTCTTCACGGAACGGGTAGCTCATGGGCATGCGGTAGACCTCGGGCGCGAACGGGCCGAAGTTGGTCTTGTAAGGCATGGCCTTGGCGGTGAGCGCCATGGTCAGGTTGGTACGGCCGTGGTAGGCGTGGTCGAAAGCAACAACGGCGTCGCGGCCGGTGGCCAGGCGTGCAACCTTGACGGCGTTCTCCACGGCTTCAGCGCCGGAGTTGAACAGCACGGTGCGCTTGGCGTGATCGCCCGGGGTAAGGCGGTTGAGCTGCTCGGCAACTGCAACGTAGCCCTCGTAGGGGGTGACCATGAAGCAGGTGTGCGTAAAGTGCGCGGCAGCTTCCTGGACAGCGGCGACGACGGCGGGATCGGACGCGCCGACGCTGGTCACGGCGATGCCGGAGCCGAGGTCGATGAAGGAGTTGCCGTCGACGTCGCGGATGATGCCGCCGTCGGCGTCTTCAACGTAAACGGGGACGCCCGAGGCGACGCCGGCGGCGACGACGGCGGAGCGGCGCTCGGCCAGTGCCTGCGACTTGGGGCCGGGGAAGGCGCCGTTGATGTTGCGCTTCTGCTCGATGCGGTACGAGAGTTCGTTCGCGGTAGTAGTCATGGGGTGGTTGCCTTTCTGGGAAATTCGTACGGGTGGGGCGAACGAGCTACGCGTCGAGTGCACTCATGACGTGCTTGATGCGCGTGTAGTCCTCCACGCCGTACATGGAGAGGTCCTTGCCGTAGCCGGACTGCTTGAAGCCGCCGTGGGGCATCTCTGCCGTCAGGAGGATGTGAGTGTTGATCCAGACCGCACCGAAGTCCAGGTCGCGGCTCATGCGCATGGCCGTGCCGTGGTCGGTGGTCCAGACGCTGGATGCCAAGGCGTATTCGACGTCGTTGGCCAGTTCCAGTGCTTCGTCTTCCGTGCTGAACTTCTGGACGGTGATGACCGGGCCGAAGGTTTCCTTCTGCACGATGTCATCGGTCTGCTTGGCGCCGGAGATGATGGTGGGCTCGAAGAAGAAGCCCTTCTCCCCTGCGCGGTGGCCACCGGTTTCGATCTTGCAGTTCTCCGGCAGGTTCTCCACGACAGAGGTCACGGCGTTGAAGTGGTTCACGTTGTTCAACGGGCCGAAGTAGTTGTCTTCGTCGTTCTGCGAACCGGTGTGCAGGGTCTTGGTGTGCTCCACCATTGCCGCCACGACGTCGTCGTGAACGGAGTCTTCCACCAGCACGCGCGTGATGGCCGTGCAGTCCTGGCCGGCGTTGAAGAAGGCGAACTCGGCGATTGCCGCGGCGCTCTTCTTGATGTCGGCATCCTTGAAGACGATTGCCGGTGCCTTGCCGCCAAGCTCCAGGTGGGCACGCTTGAGACCCTTGGCTGCACCGCTGGCAACGGCGATGCCGGCGCGGACGGAACCGGTGATGGAAACGAGTCCGGGGACCTTGTGGTCAACCATCATGGCGCCGGTTTCGCCGGTGCCGAGGACAACGTTGAGGACGCCGGCCGGGAAGATCTCGCCGGCGAGGCGTGCCAGGACCAGCGTGGACTCGGGGGTGGTGTCCGAGGGCTTCAGAACGATGGTGTTGCCTGCTGCCAGGGCGGGGCCGATCTTCCAGATGGCCATGAGGAACGGGTAGTTCCACGGAGCAACCTGGGCTACAACGCCGATGGGTTCGCGGCGCACGTAGGAAGTGTGGCCTTCGAAGTACTCGCCCGCGGACTTGCCTTCCATGATGCGGGCCGCGCCGGCGAAGAAGCGGAGCTGGTCGGCGCCTGCGGCAACTTCCTCGGAAGCAATCAGGGAGCGGACCTGTCCGGTGTTGCGGTGCTGGGCTTCGACGAGTTCGTCGCTGTTGGCCTCTACGGCGTCGGCGAGCTTGAGGAGCATGAGCTGGCGCTGGCCCGGGGTGGCTTTCTTCCAGGACTTGAAGGCCTGGTTGGCCGCAGTCATGGCAGCGTCTACGTCGGCCTGCACCGAAATGGGCGACTTGGCAACGATTTCCCCGGTGGCGGGGTTCACGATGTCCAAAAGACCCGTACCTGCCGGCGTAACGAATTCGCCGTTGATGAAGTTCTGCAAGGTTTGAACCACGGTGTGCAACCCTCTTTCGGAGTCTGGGCATGGGTTTAGCTGATCAGAGCCTATGCCAGGGAGGGGGTCCAAGGAATAGCCAGCTGCACACACAACCACCACCCGCTTAGTGCGCTTGACCAGTGCCGGGTTACGCTTAAAGCATGGCCATGTCCCTCGCTTCGCTCGTCGCTGTCCCCTCCCTGAAACTCCGCCAAGCCGGCCTTGCCGAAACAACGTGGAACCAGGACATCAGCTGGGTTGCCGTGACGGAACTGGAGGATCCACAGCGCTTCCTTAGCGGCGGAGAGTTGGTCCTGACCACGGGGCTGCGCCTCAAGAGCGCCGCGGACCAGCGGCGCTTCGTCCGCCAGGCCCAGCGCGCCGGCGCTGTGGGGATCGGCTTCGGCATCGGCCTCACCCACGAGTCCGTTCCCGAAGCACTCATCGCCGAAGCCAACCGCTGGGGTTTGCCACTGGTGGAAGTCCCTTACGAGATCCCCTTCATCGCAATCGGCAAGCTGGTGGCGGAATCGCATTCCGCGGACCACTACTCAAATTTGGAGCGCCTCCTCGCCGGACACCAGATCCTGGCCCGCTCACTCCTCACCGGCGGCGGCCTGAACGAGCTCCTCAAACAACTGGGCAGCATGCTCCGGACTGATGTGGTGCTCACCCAGTTCAGCGCGCAGCTTTACAACAGCGTGGCTGGAAAGCCGTCCCCGACGGCGGATGACTGGGCTTCGTACCCGATTCCCACCGGCCGCAGGGACGCCTGCACGCTGTGGTTGCGGCAGCCTTTTGTTGACTCCGGGATTGTCAGCTACGCGCAGAACCTCATCAGCGTGGAGCTCAACAACATGGTCAAGCAGCGGCAGTCCCAGCGGGCCATGGCAGGTCAGGTGCTGGACGACGTCATTCACGGCACGCTGGAGAGCATCGAGGCAGCCAGGCGTTTGGCCGGCGTTGGCATCAACAGCACCCGAAAGAACGTGGTGCTCGTTGCGGAATCCGCGGCCCATCACAAACAACTGATCAGCATTTCGCTGCCCCAGGCGCTGGAAGCCGGCGTCAGCGCCGTCGTCGGGAAGGACCTGGTCACGGTCATCAGCGACGACGGAAGCTCGGCCACGGCTCTGGCCAAGAGCCTGAGTGATCATTTGCAGGAGGCCGGCATCCACGCCGTGATTGGCATCGGCGGCGCCTACACGAAACCGAACGGGCTGCGGTGGAGCTACTTTGAAGCGCGCGACGCCGTGGCGCACGGCTTGCCGGTCAACGAGCCCGAGCGGCTGAGCCTGACGTCCCTGTTGCTTGCCAGCGAGGATGTTCCGCTGGCTGACATGGCCAGCGAGTCCCTCACCCCGCTGAGGAAATTCGACGCCGCCCACGGTGCCGAACTGGTGGCCACGCTGGAAAGCTACCTGAACCACAACGGATCGGTGGCTGCCGTGGCCGAGGCCCTGACGCTGCACCGCAACACGGTGCGCTACCGTCTGGCCCAAATCACGGAGCTGACTGGCTACGACCCCTCCCAGACGCAGGACCGTGTGCAGTTGTGGTTGGCTTTGGCCGTCCAGCGCCTGGGTTCCCGCAACCCGCGGTAACGCCCGAAAATAACCAGCGCGGAGAGGTTCACCACAAAACTCTAGACATTAGACGTCAAACGTCTAACCTTTAGATATGGCCGCGACGACTCCTCTTACCCCCAGCACCGGAAACATCCCTACTGTGAGCACCTCCCAGACTCCTGCAGTCCGGGAGAACCCTGCGGTCCCCAAGACCCGGGTGGTCGCCGTCGTCGGCATTATTGCCGTGGTGCTCATCGGCCTGAATCTGCGCGCAGGCATCACCAGCGCCGCAGCCCTGTTCCATGACCTTCAGCAGGTGCTGGGTTATGGCGCTCTGGTGGCGTCCATCCTGCCGTCCATCCCGCTGCTGTGCTTTGCGGTTGCAGGCATGGGAACGTCCTGGCTGACCCGCCGGGTGGGCGTGGAGAAGGCGATCGCCATCGCTTTGGCACTGCTGGCCGGCGGCTTGCTGGTGCGTGGCATTCCAGTGACGGGCGCCCTCCTTGGAGGCACAGTCCTGGCAATGTCCGGCCTTGCCGTGTGCAACGTGGCCATGCCGTCTTTCATCCGTGAGCACTACTCCGAGCGCACCTCCATGATGACCGGCCTCTACACTTTCACCATGTCAGGCGGAGCCACCTTCGCCGCAGTGGTCAGCGTTCCGTTGGCCCAGGAGCTCGGCTCGCCGTCCATTGGCCTGGCTGCTTGGGGCCTGCTGGGCGTCGCGGCTCTGGTGGGTTTCCTGCCGGTGGTCCTGCACACGCACCGGAAGGCCACCAAAACCGATCGTCCGCGGGTCTCCATGTGGCCCCTGCTGCGCACCCGTTTGGGCCTTCTGATCACCGCGATCTTCACCTTCCAGGCTTTCCTCGCCTACGCCGTGATGAGCTGGTTCGCCTACATCTTGACGTCTCAAGGTCTCAGCCCCTCCGAGAGCGGCCTGCAGTTCGGTGTGATGCAACTGGTATCCGTCGCTGCCGGCATGATCCTGCTCGCTTTCGGCTCAAGGCCCGGCATGCTCCGCCCGGCCCTGTACCTGGCCAGCAGCTCAACCTTGTTGGCCATCGCCGCCATGGTCTGGCTGCCGACGTCATTGGCCGTTGTTCCCGCCGTGCTGTTCGGCTTCGGCTTGGGCATCTTCCCGCTGGTGCTGGTGATTATCAGCCGTAGTGGACGCTCGACGGCGGAAACCACCGCGCTCTCCACCATCGCCCAATCGCTGGGATACTTGATTGCGGCAATTGGCCCCTTTGGCATGGGCTTGCTCCACAGCGCCACCGGCGGTTGGGTATTGCCGCTGAGCCTGCTGTCCATCGTGGCGGTGGCGCTCATGGTTACCTGCCACCTGCTGACGAGCAAGCGCACTGCCACCAAGACCGGACCGAGGACAGCATGACACTGACCCCTTCGCATCGCCCGGCCCTTGCCGAGGAGATCACCGCCAAGCTGCGGGACATGATCAAGTCCGGTGAATGGCCGCTACAGGAGCGGATTCCTGCCGAGCCCGAGCTGATGTCCACCCTTGGTGTTTCGCGGGGGACCCTGCGCGAGGCCATTAAGGCGCTGGCACACTCGGGCATGTTGGAGGTCCGCCGGGGAGATGGCACGTATGTGCGGGCGAACAGCGAGATGTCCGGTGCAGCCCAGCGCATGTACTTGGAGCACACGCAAGAACACATTGTGGAGGTTCGCCTCGGTTTGGACACCCAGGCTGCCCGATTGGCCACCAAGCACGCCACTGTTGAGGATTTGGCTGAGATGCGCCGCCTCCTCGCACTCCGGCATGACGCCTGGCAGGCCGAGGACTACCCCACTTGGGCAAGTGCCGACTGGGAATTCCACGAGCGCGTTGCCTTGGCGTCCGGTAATCCCCTGCTGCACCAGCTGTACGTGTCGTTTGGAGGAGTGTTTCATAACGACCTCCTGCGGCAGCAGCGGAAGGGCGGCTTCAACGGCATCCCCCGCGAAGGCCATGACGAACTGGTTGATGCCTTGGAAGCCCACGATCCCGATGCCGCCGTGCAGAGCGTGTACCGGAATCTGGATTACTGCTCGGATCAGGCGCCGCGGTAACGTCTGCGCGGCTAATACGTTGCCAGACCGCTATTCCGTCGCTGCAACACCACGGTTTAGCGGGCCAACAACGTCTTAAGGCACCGTCTCGATCCCGGCCCGGGCCGCATCCCTGAATCTGGCGTTGATCAGCACCACGTCACACCCTGCCCGGTCCAGCAGGCTCGCTGCAACACTCGCCCTGTATCCCGTGGCACAGTGCACCCAGATTCTGGCGGATGGCAGCTCAGTGATCCTCCCGAGGAGTTCGTACACCGGCATGTTCACCGCACCAACCACATGCGATGCCTCGAACTCCTCTGGTCGCCGACCGTCCAGCACCACGTCCCCCTGTGCACGGCCTTTGAGGAGCGCGGACCACTCCGCGTGCGGGTAGCTCGCCGGTGGAGACTCCGGCGACCACTCACCAGGTTGAGGCCCGACGGCGGCATCCGGACTATCGATGCCGATTCTCGCCAGGTCGCGGATCGCCTTTTCCACCTCTCCCCTGGGCCCAAGCAGCGTGAGTGGCTGGCTCCAAGGGATCACCCAGCCGAGGTAGCTGGTGAAATTGTCCCCGCGACCGTACTCAAAACTCACGCTGCCCTTGAGATGGCTGTCCGCGAAGGCTACGCGATGCCGCAAGTCCACTACCCACTCCCCTGACCTCAGGCGTCGGCCCAGCTCACCGGCATCCACGGAATCCGGCACGGCCAAGTCCGCCGCGCCCGGACCGGCGGCGTTGAGTGGGCTCATGTGGGCGTAATAGGCGGGGTACGCCGTGAGGTTCTCCAGCAACTCTGCAACGAAGTGGTCCACGTCAGGGTCCGTCAGGGCGTGATTGGAGACGGCTTGCTCGCCAATGGTTGACGATTCCTGGTGGCTCGCAGGCCCGATCGAGCAGAACGATCCGAAGCCGTGGGTCGGGTAGAGCGCAGCGTCTGGATGAGCCAGGGACACCAGGCGCCGGACCGAGGAGTACTGGTCATGGGCCAACGTCGCGGTGTCCCGGGGAGAGACCAGGTCCGTCCGGCCCACCGAACCGTAGAGCAAGCTGCCGCCGGAAAACACAGCCTCCGGGCCGTCGTCGTGCGTGTCATCCCGGACCACATACGAAAGGTGCGTGTGGGTGTGTCCTGGCGTGGCAACCACCCTGACCAGGAGGCGGCCGACGCGGAGGACCTGACCATCGGAAACGGGGACACGGGTGAACGTGACGTGGTCCTCGGCGTTCACCAGATAGGCGGCCCCGTGTTTTTCGGCCAGCACCAACCCGCCGGTGACGTAGTCGTTATGGAGGTGGGTTTCGGCAACGTGCGTAATACGGACGCCGGCTTCGCGGGTGGCAGTTTCAACCCGGTCAATGTCGCGTTGAGGATCAATCACCAGCGCCACATTGCCGTCGTGCACAAGGTAGCTCCGGTCCCCCAACTGGGGCGTTTCGATGACAACGACGTCCATACCCACAGACTAAAACAACGCGGGGTCACTTATGCACCCTTCAGGCCACCCGGAAGGTGCATAAGTGACCCCGCGTTGCTGTTAGACCTGTGCGGCTACACCGTCACGGGAGATGTTGACCATGTCCTCGCGGGGAACAACCTTGATGCGCTCACGCTTGACCTCAACACCGTGGGAGGTGCCGGCCTCGGTTGCTGCCGCACCGAGTGCGAGCTCGTGGGCGTCCAGTGCCAGCCAGCCTTCCCAGCTGGTGAACTTCACGCCGCGGGCATCCAGGAGTTCCACCACGGCGTCGGCTGCGGGAACCTCGGCGAGCGGCAGGTTTTCGCGGTCTTCCAAGAGGTACGTGACGGTTTCCAGGGCGTCACCCTTGGTGTGGCCGATGAGGCCAACCGGACCACGCTTGATCCAGCCCGTTGCGTAGAGGCCCGGCACGTGCTGGCCGTCGGCGTCGAGCACGCGTCCGCCGTCGTTGGTCACAACGCCCTTCTTGTGGTCGAACTCGACGTCCGGCAGGGCCGAACCGAAGTAGCCGATTGCGCGGTACACGGCCTGGACCGGGTAGTCGATGAACTCGCCGGTGCCGCGGGCGTTGCCCGTGCCGTCCAGTTCGGTGCGCTCGAACTTGATGCCGGCAACCTTGCCGGGTGTCTCTGCGGAATCAACAATTTCAACCGGGCTGTGCAGGAAGTGCAGGTGCAGGCGACGGGAAGCCTTCAGCTCGGAGAGGTCCTCGGGCTGTTCGGCGATCCAGTTGGTGAGCGTGCCAACCATGGTCTTGATCTGGTTGTTCGTCTGGACCTGGCGATCGGACTCTTCGTCGAACTCGAAGTCCTCGGCGTAGAGGATGATGTCCACGTCCTTGGAGTGCGAGAGTTCGCGGAGTTCCAGCGGGGTGAACTTCACCTGGGCGGGACCGCGGCGTCCGAAGACGTGCACGTCCGTGACGGGTGAGGCCTTCAGACCGGCGTACACGTTGTCCGGGATTTCGGTGACCAGCAGGTCATCGGCGTGCTTGGACAGGACACGCGCTACGTCCAAGGCCACGTTGCCGTTGCCGAGAACAGCGATTTCGGTGGCTTCCAGCGGCCATTCGCGGGGAACGTCCGGGTGACCGTCGAACCAGGAAACGAAGTCGGCGCCGCCGAACGAACCCTCAAGCTCGATGCCCGGGATGTTCAGGTCCGCGTCCTTGATGGCGCCAGTGGCAAAGATGATGGCGTCGTAGTGCTTGCGGAGGTCCTCGATGGAGATGTCCGTGCCGTAGTCCACGTTGCCGAAGAAGCGGATATCGCCGCGGTCCAGGACCTTGTGCAGGGCGTTGACGATGCCCTTGATGCGGGGGTGGTCCGGGGCTACGCCGTAACGGATGAGGCCATACGGTGCCGGGTAGCGGTCAAAGAGGTCGATGCTGACGGTGAGTTCGCCGCTCTTGACGGCTTCGCTCTTGGTCAGGATGTCCGCTGCGTACACGCCGGCCGGGCCGGAGCCGATGACGGCGACGCGAAGCGGACGGTCCGCAGAACCTACGGGGGTGCTAATTGACACGGCTGTGTTCCTTCTTCTTCTCAGTTACTGCGGACGCGGGGACGGTTGGGGGTAATAGTGCTGTAATCAGCGGTCTTGAAATGCTGCGGTGCAAAGGGGCTGACGCGGACCACATCCCCGATCACGATGACCGCCGGGTTGGCCACGCCGACGGCTTCCGCCTGGTCCGCGATGGTACCCAGAGTGCCGATGGTGACGCGCTGATCCGGCAAATACCCGTTCTCTACGATACCTACTGGCGTGTCCAAAGGCAGACCCGAGCCTGCCAGCGCAGCCGCGGAATCACGCAATTGCGCTACTCCCATGAGCAACACCACAGTGTGATCGGGGCGGGCGGGGACCTCGGACAGCTCTTCATGGCCGGTCACTACGCTGAAGCCCTTGGCCAGGCCGCGGTGTGTCACGGGAATACCGGCAGCGGCCGGAACCGAGATCGCCGACGTCACGCCGGACACCACTTCAACCTCGACGCCGTTCTGCCGGCAGAATTCTGCTTCCTCGCCTCCGCGCCCCAGGACGTAGGGGTCGCCGCCTTTGAGGCGGACCACACGGTTGCCCTTCAAGGCTTCGTCCACCAGGATGCGGTTGATCTCCAGCTGAGGAACCGGGTGGTGGCCGGGCGTCTTGCCCACCTCGATCACGCGGACGTCCGGGGCAAGTTCGTTGAGCAGCTCACGGGGGCCGAGGCGGTCGGCAACCACGACGTCGGCCTGGCCCAGCAGACGCCGGCCGCGGACGGTGATGAGTCCCGAGTCGCCAGGACCGCCGCCTACCAAGGCAACGGAGCCAGCAGGTGTTGTGCCGTCAGCTTCCGGCTTGCGGTGGCGGCGCAACGGCAGGTCGCCGGTTTCGAGCGCAGTGGCCACAGCATTGCGGAGGGCCATGGCACGGCGCGGGTCTCCCCCGGCGTTGATGGCGATCTTCACGTCGTCCACCACGGCCACGGCGGGCGTCCAGGCTGCTGACGCTTCATGGTCTGAGGCATTGACGCACCAGATGCGCTGCGCTTCCGCGTCGGAGGCCACCTGGGTGTCTACGGCGGCAGCGCCAGTGGCCGTCTGAACGAACCAGACGCCGTCGAGGTCTGATGTTCGGTACTCCCGCTGCTCCCAGGTGAGGAGGCCGGAGTCTGCGATGCCGCGAAGTGTTTCGGTGGCAACGGGCGCTACAACGGTGACTTTTGCACCGGCGTCGAGCAGTCCCTTGGCACGGCGCTCCGCGACGGGGCCGCCGCCCACCACCAGCACCGGGCGGCCGAGCAGCCGCAGCGCGGTGGGGTAAATGTCCTGTATTGCCATGAAAAAACTGTAGGGCGGCCCCGTAACATGCTTCAAAGGCTCGGAAACACCCGGTAACGCTGGGTAATCCAACGTCATATACGGTGGCTGCTCTTTGCCGACGTTGGGCCTGATTTTGCGCGGATCAGTTGGGCGAAACCCTGTCTTTGAGCGTCAGGTAATAGGCCCGCTGTTCCTTGCCCAGGTGCTCAATCGCGTAACGAAGCGCCGTCCGCGGCATGGTGGCGGCGTGTTCGTCCAGAAAGGCCAGAAGCCGTTCGCGACTGCTACGGCCAGCGTCACGGACCCAACCACCTACGGCTTTCTGGATGAGGTCCTCTTTGTCATGAAGGAGGATCTCGGCGATGGCGAAAGTGTCATCCAATTGGCCTTCGCGGATGAATGCCGACGTGGCAACAATGGCGGTCCGGCGCTCCCACATGCTCTCCGAGCGGGCCAGTTCGTACAGGGGGTCGCGCGGCTTGTCCATGAGCCAACCGCCCACCACACGCCCGGCTCCCAAGTCCACCAGATCCCAGTTGTTGATGCGATCGTGCCTTTTCACGTACAGCTCGTAAAGCTCCCGGCGCCGCTCGTCCGTGGTCTTCTTCTTCTGAGCCTGCAAGGACATGATCTTCACGGCACCCGCCCGGGCCTCGTGGATGTCCTTCTCCAGCAGCGTCTCTAAATCTTCCAAAGTCATGGCCGCGAATTCCTTGGCCAGCGTGAAAACCTCGCCCATCCGGACGCCAAGGAAGAAGTCCCCCTCGGCGTAATCACCCTTGCCGGTCTTGAAATACCGCTGGTACTTTGCCTGCTCCACCGCGGACTGCCGGATTTCCAGGCGCTCCAAAAACGCGACGGCGGTGGGTTGGGTTCCCGGCGCCGGGGCCGCAGGCTTGCGGTTCTTGGGGGCCTTTCCGTCTTTGGGGGTCATGACTCCATCATGCGCCTAAAAGACCGACCAGCCAGTACGCGTGGTGAATTCATCCAGCGCGGCCACACCTGCCACGGAATTCCCGGACCGTCCCAGGCCAGGGCTCCAGACACTGATAGAGCACTTGTTCGGCACCACGGCCACGATCCCCCCGCCCACGCCGCTCTTACCCGGAAGACCCACGCGATAAGCGAATTCGCCCGCGGCATCGTACGTACCGCAGGTGAGCATGACGGCGTTGATTCTCTTGGTTTGGGCCGGGGACAGCAACAAAGTCCCGTCTGCGCCCAAGCCGTTGGAGGCCAGGAAACGCGTTGCGAGCGCCAGATCTTCGCACGTCATGGCCAGCGCGCATTGCTTCGCGTAGGAGTCCAGGACCTCGTCCACAGGGTTCTCCAGGTTGCCGCAGCTTGCCAGGAAGTGGGCCAGCGAGGCGTTGCGGTGTCCGTTGGCCAGTTCGGATGAGGCCACCGCGTGATCGGTGTCGATGCTCTCTTTGCTGGTCTCCTGGCGCATCAGTTCCCGCACGGCCTTGGCTGCGTCGCCTGTGAGGCTGAGTAGCCGATCCGTCACCACGATCGCGCCGGCATTGATGAACGGGTTCCGGGGAATGCCCTCCTCGCTCTCCAACTGAACCAAGGAGTTGAAGGGGTTGCCTGAGGGTTCGCGGAAGACGCGCTTCCAGATGTGGTCGCCGTCCGCAGCGAGAACCAAAGCAAGGGCGAAGACCTTGGAGATGCTTTGAATGGAGAACTCCACATGCGCATCCCCGGCTGAGAACACCTCACCCTCCCGGGTCACCACCGACATCCCGAACTGATGCGGGTCCACGGCCCCGAGTTGGGGGATGTAATCGGCGACTTTTCCTTGGCCGACGTGCGGTTGAACTGCTCCCACGATGTCGTCGAGGAGGTTCTGAATGTCCATGGGGCAACCTTTGCTTTCTGTGTAGTCCCCTCGTCGTTGAAGGGACTGACACGTGCTCCTGTGTTGTTGGCGCAGTAATGCACAGCCAGCAACACTACCGGGCCTACACCCCTTGGTTTGCCCTCCACCCGAAGGCTGGAGCCACGTGCTTTGCTACGTTGCCCAGCAGCTTGGCGTTGTAGTCCACTCCTAGTTGGTTGGGCACCGTGAGCAGGACGGTGTCAGCCGCTTGGACCGCAGCGTCCTTGGCCAGTTCCTCAGCCAAGGTGTCCGGCTCGCCGATGTAGCTCTTCCCGAAACGGGACAACGCGCCGTCGAGAATTCCCACCTGGTCCTGGCTGTCCGCTTGGGCGCGGAGGCCGAAGTAGTGGTTGTCTACGTCGTCCACAATCGGGATCACGCTGCGGCTGACTGAAATCCTCGGCTCAAAGTCGTGCCCGGCCGCGGCCCACGCTTCGCGGAACATGTGGATCTGTTCGGCCTGCAGCTCATCGAACGGCACGCCTGTGTCCTCGGTGAGGAGGGTGGAGCTCATGAGGTTCATGCCTTGTTCCGCAGCCCACACGGCGGTTTTCCGGGTTCCGGCTCCCCACCAGATTCTTTGCGGGAGGCCCGGTGACTGGGGCTGGATGGGCAACAGCCCCGTGGCCCCACCCGCGTAGTGCGGATCTGCCTCAGCCACACCGTGCCCGGCGATAGCCTTCCGGAACAGTGCGGTGTGACGGCGTGCCATGTCGCCGCCGTCCTCGCCGTCTGCGGGGACGTAGCCGAAGGTTGCAGCACCGTTCCGTGCAGGTTCGGGTGAACCACGGCTCACACCGAGCTGCAGCCGCCCGTCACTGATGAGGTCCGTGGCAGCGGCCTCCTCGGCCATGTAAAGGGGGTTCTCGTAGCGCATGTCGATCACGCCTGTCCCCATCTCGATCCGGCTGGTCCTGGCCGCGATCGCGCTGAGGAGCGGGAAGGGGGAGGCCTGCTGCCGGGCGAAGTGATGGACTCTGAAGAAGGCGCCGTCTATGCCCAGTTCCTCCGCCGCAACGGCGAGTTCAATTCCCTGTTTCAGGGCCTCTCCGGCCGTGGGAACCAGCGATCCTGGTACGCGGGCCCAGTGGCCGAAGGACAGGAAGCCGATCCGTTTGTTGTGCATGCTGAGAACAACCCCGCGAGAGGTACAGGAATTCCACATACGCGGATTCCTCATTGGACTCCATACCCTCCAGGGGTATGGTGTAAGTAAATGTACCCCAGCATATAGTCCGCGGAAGGACGCCCAAAGTGAGCAGATCAGCATTTCCACTGCCCCTTCGTAGGGCTTCCCTGTTTCTGCTGGTGTTGGGCGTCATTGCTGGAATTCTCGGCATGCACGTAGTGATGGGTTCCCATACCGCCCATTCGGCTCCCGCTACTCAGGCGTCAACGCTGCACAGTGATCACCACGCGCATTCGACAGCCGGATCCCAGGCCGCCAGCACACTCCACCACCCGTTGGCCTCCAGCCTCGACGCAGAGTCCTGCTCCACGGGTAGCTGCTCGTGTTCACAATCAACCGCTGAACACTGCATCCCGTCATTGAAGACAGGTTCCCTGATTGCCCCGCTTCCGGGCAGCGGAGTTGGGGGCCTGGCCGATGGTCTGCCGGCCACAGGTGAAGCACCGCGAACGTGGACCTATGCCCCGCCCAGGCCTTCCTTGAGTCAACTTTCGATCAGTAGAACGTAAGCATTTTTGCCTTGGCGGCCCCAAGTTTTGCCGCCTATGCAGTGCCTCGCATCCCTCCACACGGGCTCTCGAGGCCACCATCATGCCTACCACCAGGATGGCTCGCGCCCCGGGCCTCCCCACTATCGAAAGACCACAACCCTGATGAACAAAACTCAGCTCACCCTTAGCGCCGCCGCTTTTGCGGGGCTCCTTGCCGTGGCCGGCTGTGCCTCTCCGGCAAACCCTGGCTCCATGCCGGGAATGGACCACGGAAACTCCGGCACCAGCGCGCCCGCCAACATCACGTCTGCAGAGCACAACGCTGCTGACGTCATGTTCGCCCAGATGATGATTCCCCATCACGCCCAAGCCGTGGAGATGTCCGACGCCATGCTCGCCAAGGCTGACATCCCCACCGCGGTGACCCAGCTGGCCGTAAAGATCAAAGCAGCTCAAGCACCCGAAATCGAGAAGATGACGGGCTGGCTCAAGAGCTGGAACATGCCAGTAATGGGGTCCTCCGGGCACAGCGGTCACAGCATGGACGGCATGCTGACTGACGCCGATCTCAAGAAACTCAGCGCAGCCCAGGGCACCGAAGCTGCCAAGCTCTTCCTGACCCAGATGATCGCGCATCACGAAGGCGCGGTCACCATGGCAAAGACTGAGATCACCCAGGGCAGTAACCCCGAAGCCGTCCAACTCAGCAAGGACATCGTCACTTCCCAGGAAGCGGAGATCCAGGAAATGCGGGATCTCCTGGCCACCCTCTAGCACTCGGGTTCAGAACAGCGAACGCACGACGTCGGCAGTTCGCCGTCGTGCGTTCGCTCAGCTTTCCCCAGCGCACCGCACCCATTTACGCCAATCGCGCCCATAACCACTGGTGCGAAAGGCGCGAAAGGGAGCGAACCAGGCGCCGAAAGGGTGCCTCCGGCGGCAACGGGTGCATGAGGCAGAAATGCGGGCTCAGCCCTCAGTCAACGCGTCGATAGTGCATAGATACAACGCCGTTACTGAGCGGGTCCGCCGAGACCAGCTCAAGGCGCCGGGTGGCGGGCAGCCCGCCCTGGTACAGGGTGGGACCGTGGCCAGCGATCATGGGGTGGACGAGAAATTTGTACTCGTCGATCAGATCCAGTCGGTCCAGTTCTGTGGCTAATTTGCCGCTGCCTATCAGCACCCCGTCGGGGGTCCTGTCCTTGAGCTCCTGCACCGCCGTGCGCAGATCGCCAACAAGGTGGTGGCTATTGGTCCAGGGGAAGTTTGAACGCGTGGACGATACGACGTATTTGGGCATTGTCTCCAGCGTCAGTGCCCACTCCCGCAACGCTGGCGGGGCTTCCACTTCGCCGTTGGCCACCAAGGGCCAATAGCTCTCCATCATTTCGTAGGTAGTGCGGCCCCAGAGCATTGCCCCGCTCTGGTCCAAGAGGTGGGTGAAGAGGGCATGAGTCTCGTCGTCGGCGATGCCCTCCTGGTGGTCGACGCAACCATCAAGAGTGACGTTGATGCTGAACGTTAGAAGGCCCATTCGACGATTGTAGGTGCGCGCGGAGAGCGGAGGAAGGGCGAGTCTAGCGGCTGCTGCCCGCCAGCAAACCCCGGCGCTGCAGCAAGCGCTTCTCGATCGGCCCGAAGACCAAGAGCTCGATCAGGATTCCCACAAACAGGATCAGCAGGATCGCGGACATCACGATCGTCATATCGGACAGGAGACGGCCCTGATCCAGCAACGAGCCCAAGCCGAAACCAATCGTTCCGCCCACTGCGATGATTTCCGCGGCCATGAGCGAGCGCCAGGAGAAGGCCCAGCCCTGCTTCAGCCCACCGATGTAGCCGGGAAGCGCGGCGGGCAGGACAATTTGCAGCGCCATCTGGAGACGGTTGGCACCAAGGACTGTGCCAACGCTGCGGTACTGCGGCGGGATCTGGTCCACACCGGAAATGAGTCCGTTGATGATGGACGGGATGGCGCCCATGAACACCACAAAGTAGACGGTGGCGTCGGTCAGGCCGAACCAGATGATGGCGGCAGGAACCCATGCCACGGAAGGGAGCACCTGCAACCCCGAGATGAGCGGACCAAATGCACGGCGCAAGGGTGCTACCTGAGCCAAAATCAAGCCCACAGGCGTAGCGATAACCACGGAAATCAGGAATCCGATCACACCACGCTGCAACGAGGTCCACACGGCTTCCTGGACTTTTCCTTCACCCCACATCGTCACGAACTGGGTGAGAACGTCCAACGGCCCGGGAACGAGGTCACGGCGCTTGAACTCCAGTGAAACGTAGAACTGCCACGCGAGGATCAGGACCACCAGCGCGGCAACAGGAAGCAAGACGCGCTTCCATTCGATGCCGACTTTCCGTCCGCTGTCCGACTGGAGGTTGTCCAGGCCGGCTTCAAGGTCCCGAAGTTCAGAGGCGTTACCCTTCAGCGACGGGGAGGTGATGTGCTCTTTGGATTCGGTCACGGGGAGGGTCCGCTCTTCGGTGGTGATGGGGTTACTTGGCATGGCGGCGGATCTCCTCGCGAAGACGGCGGGTGATGACACCGGTCAGCTCCCCGGCGCGGCCGGCGTCGGTTCGATGCTCCTCGGTGACATCCCATTCAGCCACCACACGGCCAGGACGAGAGGACAACAGAAGCACCCGCTGGCCGAGCCGGACGGCTTCGCGCACGTTGTGCGTGACGAAGACGATGGTCCGTCCCGTTTCCTTCCAAATCCGCTCAAGCTCATCGTGCAGGAGGTCGCGGGTGATCGCGTCCAGGGCAGCGAAGGGCTCGTCCATCAGCAGCAACTGGCGGTTCTGGGCCAGCGAACGGGCCAAGGCAACGCGCTGCCTCATGCCGCCGGACAGTTCGTGGGGACGCTTATCCCCCGCGCCGCCCAAGTGCACCAACTCCAACAACTCGCTGGCGCGTTCACGCCGGCTTGCCTTGGTGCTGGACTTGTCGGCCAGTTGAAGTGCGAGCTCGATGTTGCCGCGCGCGGTCAGCCACGGAAAGAGGGACGCGTCCTGGAACATGAAGGCGGCGCCGTCGCTGGGGACTTCAAGGGCGCCCGACGTCGGCCTCTCAAGTCCCGCCATGATGTTCAGCAAGGTGGACTTGCCGCAGCCGGACGCACCGAGGAGGGCGACGAACTCGCCCTGCTTGATGGTGGCGTTGACGTCGTCCAGCACCGGGGCGCCACTGCCGAAGCGCTTGCCCAGGTTCTCGAGTACGACTGGCATGGTCCCGTCCTTCGTGTTGATTGGTAGAGCTGATGTGGCTGAAGACCGGCCCGCTTCCCGCTCAAGGAGAGGGAACCGGACCGGCCTGCTAATGCTTAGTCCTGGCCAAGACCCGCGGCTGATGTCTTCTTACCCTCTACCTCGTTCAAGGTCCGGAGATCGAAGATGCCGTTGATGTCGGCCTGCTTGGTGGTGCCGGCTTTCACACCGTCGTCCAGCAACTTCTTGTACGTCCCAGCGAGCGGGTCGGTGGTGAACTTGATGTTCTGAAGTGCGCGTTCAATCACGTTGGCCGGAAGCGGCTTGCCCGCAGTGTCCTTGAGGACGGAGTTGATGGTGGTGGCCTTCTCCTCGGCGGAAGCGGAGTTGAGCCAGTTGACGGATTCAATGTGGCCCTTCAGGAGGGCCTTGACGGTTTCCGGGTGTTCTGCGGCGAACTTCTTGTTCACGATCAGGATGGTGGTGGTGAAGTCACCGTTCTCCCACAGGTCTTTCTCGTCAACGAGGACCTTGGCCCCGGCTTCGAGGACCAGTCGGGACGCCCATGGCTCGGGCAACCACGCGCCGTCGAGCTTTCCGTCTTGGAAGAGCTTCAGCGACTGGGCATTTTCTGTGGGGTTGATGTTGACATCCCCGCTGCCGTCAACATTGGTTTTGAATCCCTGGTCCGTCAGCCACGCGCGGAGCGCAACGTCCTGGGTACCACCGAGCTGCGGGGTGCTGAGCACCTTGCCCTTGAGGTCGGCTGCGGAGGTGATCTCCGGCTTGACCACCAGCTGGGCGCCGCCGGATGCTGCTCCGGCGATGATGCTGATGGACTCGCCGTTGCTCTTGACGTAAGAGTTGATGGCCGGGTTCGGGCCGATGTACGTGGCGTCGATGGCGCCGGCGTTCAAAGCTTCGATCGCGGCGGGGCCTGCGTTGAAGATCTGGGTGCTCAGCTTGGTCTCGCCGAGTTCCTTGGCGATCAGGCCCTTGCTGGTGCCCACCAGTGCGGGAGCGTGGGTCACGTTGCTGAAGTATCCAAGCTTGAGCTCGGCCGCGGGCGTCGTGGTGGGCGCCGGCGCGGCTTGGTTGTTCTGCGAAACAGCGGAAGCAACTGCAGCGCCTGCACCGATCAGCAGCACGAGGCCTACGGCGAGGGCGATCTCCAGGGTGCGGCGGCGCTTGGGCTTGGAGGCGGTCTCACCGGCGACGATGCGGGTGGTGCCGGGGTTGGGTGACTCGGGGGTGTTAGACATGGGGTGGGTCCTTAGGAGATGTGGGATGCGAGCGGGGCGAAGATCAGGCCCCGTGACATCGCCCGTCGAGGGCAAGCAAGGACCATTCCGGAGAGGTCATGCCTTCACAGTAGGGACTGTCATATTTCCGCTTCAATCCCGCAGAAACCAAGGTTCATGAAGGTTCACGTGGCGTCACATTCGCCGCCAGGCCTTCAATATCGCGTGGAGTTGTGCGGCAGCAGCCACCTATGAGATGGGCGCCCCGGTCAAGCCAAACAGCTGCGTTGCCCGCCAAGGTTCCGTCACCTTGAACGCCCTCCGAGGGACCCCAGGTCTTGGTCACAGCATCGTAGGTCTCCCCCGAATTCGGATACGCCACCAGCGGCTTGTTCGAGGACATCCGAAACGTGCCGAGCGCATCCGACACGAGCTCCAGCGGCACACAATTGACCCCGACGGCGGCCACCCGCGGTTCCGCGCTGAGCAGCGCAGCCACGTCCGCAATGGGGGTTCCGTCACTGATGTGGCCGCTGTCCCGCAGCGTGAACGTAAACCAGGATTCGACGTCGAACTCCGCCACGAGCGCCAACAGCACCTCCGCTTCGGCGTACGACGGCAGGGTCTCGCACGCCAGGAAATCCGCACCGGCCTCCACCAGCGCGGCAATGCGTGGCCGATGGAAATCCCGGAATTCCGGGGCTGAAAGCGTGTAATCACCCCGGTATTCGGAGCCGTCAGCGAGATAGGCACCGTAGGGACCCACAGATCCGGCCACCAGCAGCGGACGGGATCCGGGGTTGGCCGCGAGGTATTCCTGCCGGGCTTCGTCCGCCAACCGGACGCTCAAAGCCACCAGCTCCAACGACTCATCAACGGACAAGCCACGCCGGGCGAAACCCTGTGGCGTCGCCTGGTAGCTGGCCGTGATGGCAACGGAGGCACCGGCGTCGAAATAGTCCCGGTGGACCTGTTTGATCAGGTGCGGCTGCTCCAAGAGAACCTTGGCCGACCATAGGGAGTCCTCAAGATCGCAGCCGTGGGCTTCCAATTCCGTGGCCAACGCACCGTCCAGGACCAGGTCCTTGCCGGCGTTGAGGAGTGTGCTGAGCGAGGTGTTCTGTGGCATGGGTCCTTCCCCAAAAAGAAAACCGCAGCCTGTTCGATCTTCCCGCCGTACAACGTGAGGAGTCGCGAACAAGCTGCGGTTTTGTGACTATGTGTGACCCTAGATGACGTAACGTTCGTCTTCGTGGTCGCCCGGGTGGTCCTTCACAAGTCCGGCGGCGAGCGTATTGCCGTCGTTGGGGTCGATCACCAGGAAAGCACCGGTGCGGCGGTGGTGCAGGTAGTTCTCCAGCGGCAACGGAGCGGACAGGCGCAATTGTGCGTGTCCGATGTCGTTGAGCTCCAGGTTGGACGCAGGCTCCACGTTGAACGTGGCGAGGTCCAGTTTGCCGGTGACGTTGCGGACCAGTGCCTGGACCGTGCGCGTGCCGTGCTTCACCAGGACCTTTTGGCCCTCACGGAGCGGTTTCGGTGAAAGCCATGCGAGCGACGCGTACAGGTCAGCAGTGCTTTCGCGGACCGTTCCGGCGGCGGCGATGGTGTCTCCGCGGGCGATGTCGATCTCATCAGCCAGTCGAACAGCCACAGACTGCGGAGCGGCTGCCTCGTCCAGCGATTGGCCGGCGAAGTCGATGCCGATCACCGTTGTGGTACGCGGCTCATGGCCCGGGCTGATGACGGAGACTTCGTCGCCAACCTTCACTGAGCCCTCAGTGATCTGGCCTGCGTATGCGCGGTAATCGCGGTACGCCTCCACATCGAGCCCGGCAGCCACAGCGTCGGGAGCCAGGGCGCCCTGCGGGCGGATCACCAGCTGGACCGGGAAGCGGAAGCTCTCCAGTTCGGCCTCAAGCTCGTCAGCAGCAGGGAGGGTTTCGAGGACCTCCAGCAGCGCCGGACCGGTGTACCAAGGGGTGCGCTCAGAGCGGTCCACCACGTTGTCGCCATCAAGGGCCGACACCGGCACCACCAGCAGGTCAGCCACTCCGTCGGATCCCAGGCCAAGCTCGCGGGCTACCTTCTGCACGTCCGCTTCGATGTCGCGGAACACCTGCTCGCTGAAGTCCACCAAGTCGATCTTGTTCACGGCCACAATCACGTGGGCGACGCGCAGCAGCTGCAGCACGGACAGGTGCCGGCGGGTCTGCTCCAGCACACCCTTGCGGGCGTCAATCAGTACGACGACGGCATCCGCAGTGGACGCGCCGGTCACCGTGTTCTTGGTGTACTGAACGTGGCCGGGGCAGTCCGCCAGGATGAAGCTGCGGCGGTCCGTGGCGAAGTAGCGGTAGGCAACATCGATGGTGATGCCCTGCTCACGCTCGGCACGCAGGCCGTCGGTCAGGAGGGCGAGGTCGATGCCGCCCTTTTCGCCACCGAAGCCGCGGTCCGCAGAGGTGCGGGCAACGGCGTCGAGCGTGTCAGCCAGAATCGCCTTGGAGTCGTGAAGGAGACGGCCCACCAAAGTGGACTTACCGTCGTCCACCGAGCCGGCAGTCGCGAAGCGGAAGAGTGTGGTGGGCAGGGCTGTTTCCAGTCCGGCAGCCAAAGTTTCGGTGCTCATTTAGAAGTAGCCGTCCTTCTTGCGGTCTTCCATGGCTGCCTCGGAGATGCGGTCATCTGCTCGGGTAGCGCCACGTTCGGTCAGGGTGGAGGCAGCGACTTCAACAACGACGTCGGCCACGGTGCGTGCGTCGGACTCGACGGCACCTGTGCAGGACATGTCTCCCACCGTGCGGTACCGGACCAGCTTGGTGATGACGTCCTCGTTGGGCAGCGGCTGGGAAACCTCGCCCACTGCGCGCCACATGCCGTCGCGGGCGAAGACCTCACGCTCGTGGGCGTAGTACAGGCTGGGAAGCTCGATGTTCTCGCGCTCGATGTAGCGCCAGATGTCCAACTCGGTCCAGTTGCTGATGGGGAATGCACGGACGTGCTGGCCCACGGTGTGGCGGCCGTTGTACAGGTTCCACAGTTCGGGGCGCTGGTTTCGCGGGTCCCACTGGCCGAACTCGTCACGGAGGCTCAGGATGCGTTCTTTGGCGCGGGCCTTGTCTTCGTCGCGACGGCCGCCGCCGAACACGGCGTCGAACTTGTTGTGCTGGATCGCGTCCAACAGCGGGACGGTCTGCAACGGGTTGCGGGTGCCATCGGCACGCTCAGCCAACTCGCCGCGGTCGATGAACTCCTGGACCGAGCCAACAACCAGCTTCAGGCCAAGGCGCTCAACAGTGCGGTCACGGAAGTCGATGACCTCCGGGAAGTTGTGGCCCGTGTCCACGTGCAGAACCGGAAACGGAACCTTGCCCGGCCAGAACGCCTTGGTGGCCAGGTGCAGCATGACCACGGAATCCTTGCCGCCGGAAAACAGCAGCGCAGGCTTCTCGAACTCAGCAACAACCTCGCGGATGATGTGAATGGCTTCGGACTCGAGGGTGTCCAAGCTGGAGAGACGCTCGGCAGAGGATCCGCCGTGCCCGCTTCGCGATGCCCGCCACGCCGCGGCGGATTCCTCGGCCTCGCTCTGCAACTGGTTCAACTCGAGGTCCTCGCTGGTTGTTTGGGTGCTCATGTGTGTAGTCCGCATTCTGTCTTGTCGGATCCTGCCCAGCGGCCTGCGCGGGGGTCTTCACCCGGGGCCACTTTGCGCGTGCAGGGCTGGCAGCCGATGGACGGGTAGCCCTGGCTCAGGAGGGGGTTGACGGGAAGGATGTTGTCCTCGGAATACTCGATCAGCTGATCGAAGGTCCAGTCCACCATCGGGTTCACCTTGACCAGGCCAAAGCCGTCATCCCAGGTGACCACCGGCGTGTTGGTGCGGGTGGGGCCCTCGTCGCGTCGCACCCCGGTGAACCAGACTTCGTATCCGGTCAGCGAACGGCGCAGCGGCTGCACCTTACGCAGTGCACAGCACTGGGCGGGGTCGCGGGCGAACAAGTCCTTGCCCAGCAAACGATCCTGTTGTTCCACAGTGGTTTCGGGAAGGACGTCCACCACGTTGACGCGGAGGTTCGCTGCGACTTCGTCGCGCGTCTCGTACGTTTCCTTGAAGTGGTAGCCGGTTTCCAGGAACAAGACGTCGACGCCGGGAAGCTGGTCCGCCACCAAGGCGGGCAGGACGGCGTCGGCCATGGAGCAGGCCACGGTTACGGTGGGCAGCTCGAAGTTACGGGCCACCCAGGCGATGATGTCCCGGGCAGGGGCGTTCCAGCCAAGCTCCGCAGCACCTTGTTCAGCCAGGGCCTTGAGTTCTTCCTTGGACCGCAACGCCGGCCGCGCTGCCGCGCTGGCGAGGTTGGTGATAGTGACGGGATCTGTCATTGGAGATCTCCTTCATCTGCCGAGTGTGCCCACTCTGCGAACGTCTGGCCTTCGGCGCCTACGGCGACGAACTTGCGGACCACGCGCTCCACATAATCGGGCAGGTCTTCCACAGTGACTTTGAGGCCGCGGACGGTACGTCCCAAACCGGCTTCCTCGCGCTCGTTGTTCGCCAGCCCGCCACCGAGGTGGACCTGGAAACCCGGGGTGGGGTCGCCGTCGGGCGTTGGCAGCATCATGCCCTTCAGGCCAATATCGGCCGTCTGGATACGTGCGCAGGAGTTCGGGCAACCGTTGATGTGGAGGGACAGTGCCGACGGCAGCTGCTTGGATTCCACGAGGTCGGCCAAGCGGCGCTCCAGCTCAGCGATGGCCGTAGCTGCCGTGACCTTGGTTTCCACGATGGCCAACTTGCAGAACTCGATGCCCGTGCAAGCGATGGTGCCGCGGCGGAACACGGACGGACGGGCGGAAAGGCCCAAAGTGTCCAATTCGGCGATGAGCGGCTCCACCTGCTCCTTGGCCACGTCCAGGATGACCAGCTTCTGGTGAGGAGTAGTACGGAGGCGGTAGCTGCCGTGCTTCTCCAGGGTGTCAGCCAGCGTCACGAGTGCTTCGCCGGACGTGCGGCCAACAGTGGGTGTGACGCCGATGAAGAACTTGCCGTCCTTCTGCTCGTGAACACCGATGTGGTCGCCGGGAGACGTGGGCTTGGGAGCGGCGGGTCCGTCCGGGAGCTTGAAGCCGAGGTATTCGTCCTCAAGGATCTGGCGGAACTTGGCCGGGCCCCAGTCGTTCATGAGGAACTTCAGGCGGGCTTTGGTGCGCATGCGGCGGTAGCCGTAGTCGCGGAAGATGCTGGTAACGCCCAGCCATACTTCAGCGGCAACGTCCGCGGAGACGAACACGCCGAGGCGTTCGGCCAGGCGCGGGTTGGTGGACAAGCCGCCGCCAACCCAGAGGTCGTAGCCGGCGCCGAGCTCAGGGTGAACCACGCCCACCAGGGCGAAGTCGTTGATCTCGTGCACCACGTCCTGGGACGGGTGGCCTGTGATGGCGGTCTTGTACTTGCGCGGCAGGTTGGCCAGCTCGGGATCGCCAATGAAACGCTCGGCGAGCTCGTGGATCAGCGGAGTGGGATCAATGATCTCGTCCTTGGCGATGCCCGCAACCGGGGAGCCGAGGATAACGCGGGGAACGTCACCGCAAGCTTCTGTGGTGGACAGTCCAATACCTTCAAGGCGGCGCCAGATCTCCGGCACGTCCTCAACACGGATCCAGTGCAGCTGGATGTTCTGACGGTCCGTCAGGTCAGCCGAGCCGCGGGCGAAGTCCACGGAGATCTGGCCGATGACCCGGAGTTGCTCAGTGGTGAGTGCGCCGCCGTCGATGCGCACGCGCAGCATGAAGTACTTGTCTTCGAGCTCGTGCGGTTCAAGCGTTGCGGTCTTGCCGCCGTCGATCCCGGGCTTGCGCTGGGTGTAGAGACCCCACCAACGGAACCGGCCGTGAAGGTCCGTGCCGTCGATCGAATCAAAGCCTTCTTTGGAATAGACAGACTCAATGCGCTCACGGACGTTCAGCCCGTTGTCTTCCTGCTTCCAGGTTTCGTTGGCATTGAGGGGCTCGGTGCCGTCAACCTTCCACTGGCCGTGGGGCTTGGCGGCAGGGCGGGTGCGTGCCGGACGCTTGGTGGTCTCAGCCGACGCACCGGCTACAGCTGTATCTGTCATACATCGACTGTAGGTCTGGCCAGTTTTCGCCAGCAAAGGTCCGGAAACGCGAAGTCACCTAGGGAAACATTTCGTCACGAACACGCCAGCGGCCTTGTCTGAAGGCCCTGTTTTATGCAGGTCCGTTTTGTCCCATTTCCGCGTGAATAAAGGTTAGGAGAGCCTTTCCAGCACAGCGTCGTATCTTTCGAGAGCGATCTCGGCGAGCACCTTCGACGGCAGTAATGGAGCCGCCACAATGTCCGCGCCCGCTTTGACCAACTGGTCGTGGAAATAGCCGGTTGCCAGCAGGTACGAGGCAATGAAGACCCGGCCTGTCCCACCGTCTTCGGCGAGTTCGGCACGCAAGGAGGCGACGCCGTCGGGCACTGTTGGCTGAGCACTGGCGCCATAGGCGACGCGCACCTTATTCGGCAGCAGCTCGGCGAGGAGCCGCGCCTGCTCTTCCGAGTCCACCGAACCGTCCGGCAGGGACGATCCCGCGGCAGCCAGCAGCACGCCGTCGTTCTCCTGCAACCCAGCCGCACGAAGGTGGGTGGCTAGCAGCTCAGCCAGCCGCGGGTCCGGGCCCAACGGCCTGGCGGCCACTACTTCGGGCCGGGGCTTGATGGCTTTTGGAACGTCCACTTTGATGTGGAAGCCGGTAGAGAGCAAAAGCGGTACGACGACGGCGGGAGTCCCCTCAGGCAGGCCCTCCACCACACCGCCCAGCTCGGGTTCCTGGACGTCCACGTAGGCCTCAACCACGCGCAACCCGGGGCGGAGTGCTTCGATTTCGGCCATGACCTGGCGAATGGCCGCCTGGCCTTCGGCGTTCCGGGTTCCGTGGGCGCAAGCGATCAAAACGGGGCTGTTCATGGGAGCTAGCGTAACGTTGAGCCAGCACCTGTTGTTAAGCGCGTTAAGAAAGAACCCGTCCACTTGATTTCCTTTGACATTGTTCTTCTTTGGCTTGACCTCATCGGCGTGTTCTTTTTTGCTGTGTCAGGCTCGTTGTTGGCGGCCCGGAAGCAGTTCGACTTCGTGGGTTCCATACTTCTCGCGTCCATCGCGGCACTGGGCGGTGGCGTCATCCGTGACATCGTGATCAACGCCGGTCCCCCTATCGCTTTCACCAATCCCGCGTACCTGGCCCCGCCGTTGCTGGCTGCGCTACTGGTTTACTACTTGTTCTCCTCCGTGCAGCGCTTCACCTCTCTGCTGACCCTGTTCGACGCCGGCGGGCTGGCCTTGTTCTGCATCACGGGCACGCTGAAGGCAATCGGCGCGGGCATGAATCCGGTGGCCGCGATCCTGCTGGGGGTCACCACTGCCGTGGGCGGTGGCCTGCTCCGTGACATCACCGCAAATGAAATACCTACCTTGTTCAACAACCGCGACATCTATGCGCTGCCGGCCTTCGCGGGTGCCGGCCTGACCACGTTGTTGTGGAGCTTTGGCCTGTTCAACGGAGTTACCGCTTGCGTCATTGCGGGCGTGGTCTTCGCTTTCCGTGTGACCGCGTGGCGGCGCAGTTGGTACGTGCCGTTGGCTGTGCGCGGATGGCATCGAGCAGCCACCGGTGGGGGCGCAATTTCAGGTCCCCGGGATTAGCTAGGATAAGAGCATGACTGACATGTTCCTCGAGAAGTTCCGCGCGCTGGTCCCAAAGTATCTCGAGGATGAATGGCAGGAAGAAGACGGCCTCACGCCGGCCGAGCTGGACGACGCCCTGGCCGATCACTCCTTCACCATCCCGCTGGTTCTACGCGAGTTCTACCTTGCAATCGGCGGCTGCGAGGACCTCATGGAGGCTTACCACTACTTCTGGGACCCTGAGGAACTCGAAGTTGATGACGAAGGCTTCCTCATGTTCCTTGAGGACGAGGACGAGCAATTCACGTGGGGTTTCCGCACCGCCGATCTCAGCATCCCGGACCCCATCGTCTGGCGCCGCAATAACGCCCGCGGCCAGTGGAAGAGCGAAGAAGGTACGTTCTCCGAGTTCGTGTTCGACATGTTCGAGTGGGCATTCAACGACGACGAAGACTAAGTGTCACTTTTCCGCAGCCCCTTCTTGGCCTTCGTGGTCAGGGAGGGGCTGTTTTTTGTGGCCTGTGTGCGGCCACCACCCACATTGATTCCGGAACAACCCTGACACGCCCTTCGCGGGGCGTGTCGCCTGAGTTTTTCGGTCAAAGTTGGTGGTGGCGATACCACAGTTAGGCGGCTCACGACGGCGGAACCCACCCGGGAGCGTACCGTGCCGGAGCGTATCGGCCGACTTCCCTGTTGAGCAGTACTGTCAGGACTTCTTCGACCATTCTCTCCGGATGATGTACGACGTCCACGTAGTAATAGCGGAGAGTCAAAAGGCCTCCCCGCATGCCCGCGTTGTTCCTGTACTGGTCCTTCTTGACCTGCTTTCCCTCAAGGTGAGTCCCGCCGTCGAGTTCTACGATCAGGCATTCATTGACCAGACAGTCCACCTCTCCCACACCGGGCACGTCCACGTGCATACGGACTCGCAGACCTGCCCGCGTGAAGTGTGTATGGGCCAGCACCTCCAAGAGGGAATCGGCACGAGGTAGAACCAAAAGCAGTGTCTCCCGGACCTTACCGTTCCGGTTGCCCGGAAGCTTCGATCTCAGGAATTCCGCTGACAGGAGCGCCTGGCTAACTGCGCTCTGCACCATGACTAGTGCTTCAAGTTCCGGTAGGCATCTGAGGGCGTGGATCACCACATCGGCTACCCCTGCAACTGGCAGATATGGGTGGGCCGGGTGCAGGCAGACTCCGTGGTGGACTACGCCCCGTCTCGCTAGTCCAGTACTGCAACTGAGATGAAGCGGCTCAGCTGCCCCTAGGGTCCACAGGCGATAGAAGCGCGCTGCCGAGATGCAGGTAAGTAGTCCGTCGGATCGAAAGGCGGCCACGACGTCGGGATCTGAGTCCTTGGACATATAGACGCCACGATGAAGGCGGGTCACGCGGCCGTCCCTCACAGCATTTGCGAGCATGCGGCGACTAAAGCCGGCAATCAACAGGCTCCGAGTGGTCGCTGCTCCGCTCCGGCTTCGGAGGAAATCCTCGATGTTCATCCAGCCATGCTGGCTTCGGCGGGGAGCCTGCGGTTGCTGAGAAGTCCCGTATGTGGACAACTCCGTGTACCTCCACCACCCTCTTTGAACACTTTGAAGGCTGCACCACACCTTTAAATCGGCGTGTCCGTCGCTTCCGAAATTCGAAGTTGGTGGCGAAGGACCGGCGATTGGCTGTAAATCGTGCTGCACCATCACGAAAACCGTTGACCTAGAGAGTTGCATATGTGACAGGATTGTCATAAACTTTTCACGGATCCACTAAATGCCTCCGGTGGGTCTGATGCGAACGGAGATTGTGGTCCCGGTTCGGTGCAGCGTATGACTCGTAACGTTGCAGCGAGCCGGGGCCATTCCGTTTTTCACGGAGGTTGTGCGTCGAGCCGAGAACGCCCACCACCCACTTTGATTCCACAAACCGCCCAACACGCCGCATCCATCAGTGTGTCGCCACACCTGGAGCCGCAAAGTAGGTGATGACGGTACCAGGCACAAGACCGCCTGCGCCCAAGTCGCCGCAACAAAAAGCAGGCGCCCGGACTACGAGAGTCCGGACGCCTGCGAAAGGTAAGAAGAACCTAGCTGCTGCGGTCCACCACAGCATGCGCGAAGTTGGTCAGCGACGCCTTCACGACGCCCTCCGGCAGCGGGTCCAGGGCCGCAACGGCTTCGGAGGACCACTGGCGGGCGATCTTCCAGGACTCGTTGGTGACAGGGTGCTCGCGCAGTCCGGCCACTGCCTCGGCAAGGGCAGCATCCGAGGACAAGTCGCCGTCGATCAATTCGAGGAGGGCGGCAGCCGAGGCATCCCCCGCAGCAGCATCCCGGCGAAGCAACAGGACAGGCAGGGTGGGTACCCCTTCGCGGAGATCGGTGCCCGGGGACTTGCCGGACTTGACCTTTACACCGGTGACATCAATGACGTCGTCGGCAAGCTGGAAGGCCACGCCAACTTTCTCGCCGTATTCCACCAGCAGGTCCTCGTAGGACTCGTCGGCACCGGCGAAGATCGCACCCAGCTGACCGGATGCTGCTACCAGCGAGCCGGTCTTGTCTGCGATGACGGACAGGTAGTGCTCTACGGGATCTTCGTCTTCCCGCGGTCCAACAGTTTCGTGGAGTTGGCCAAGGCACAGCCGCTCGAAGGTACGCGCCTGAATACCCAGAGCGCGGGAACCGAGCTCGGACACCAGGATGGAGGCGCGGGCAAAGATGAGGTCGCCGGTAAGGATGGCCACCGAGTTGCCCCATACTTCGTGGGCAGTGGGAGCGCCGCGGCGGAAGGGAGCGGAGTCCATCACATCGTCGTGGTACAGAGTGGCAAGGTGTGTCAGTTCCACTACAACAGCGGCCTGAACAACCTCGGGGCGTGAGGCATCACCAAGGTGGGCGCACAGCAGAGTCAGCAGCGGACGAATGCGCTTTCCACCGGCTTCCACCAGGTGACGGGACGTGGCGTCGGCCAGAGGGTCCGAGTTGGAGATCGCTTCGCGGAGCTTCTTCTCCACCCTGGCGAGGTTGGTGGTGATGGCCGGGCCCAGCTCGGCATCGCCGGCAATGGCAGCGAATCCGGCGGGCAGCTGGAGTCCCGTTGCGATCGCTGTGGTGTTGGGAGCAGGCTCAACAGCCTGCGGCAAGCCGTGCCCGGCATGCGTCCAGCTGTGTTCGGCAGAGTTCGTCACGGGTTAACCCTAACTAGTTGTTGCGGAAACCGCGGTGTTGGTGCCTGCCGGCGTAAGGGCGCGGGCAGAGGAAGTGTTGGAGGTGGCCGGAACCAGCATCTCGAGGACGCGGATAACGCGGTCTTCGAAGCCTTTCGCGGACGGATCCGTGAGGTTGGCCAGCATGCGAACCACAAAGCGCATGAGCACGGGGATGGGCATGCCCGTGCGCAGTGCCAGCTTCATCACGGCGGGCTTCCCAATCAGCGAGGCAAACATACGGCCCAAGGTGAAGTGTGAACCCCACTGGTCCCGCACATAGTCCGCGTACCGCGAAAGGTGAGCATCGGCGTCGTGCGTGGACCATCCGGCAGAAGCCGAGCGCGACGAAGCGTCAATCAGGAACTCAGCGGCAAACCGGGCCGATTCCATCGCGTAGGAAATGCCTTCGCCGTTGAACGGGGACACCATGCCACCGGCATCGCCCAGCAGGAGCAGGCCGGGCGAGTAGTGCGGTGTGCGGTTGAAGCCCATGGGCAGTGCTGCGCCGCGGATCTCCCCCACCTGGTTTTCCGGCGTGAAGCCCCACTCGGACGGCATGCCGGCGGTCCATTCACGCAGGACCTGTTTGTAGTCGAGCTTGCCGAATTCCTTGGAAGAGTTCAGGATGCCCAGGCCCACGTTGGAGGTGCCGTCGCCAACGCCGAACACCCAGCCGTAGCCGGGCAGCGGCTTACCGGATTTGCCGGGGAGTTCCAGCCAGCCTTCCATCCAGTCGTCGTCGTGCCGGGGCGAAGTGAAGTAGGTGCGCACAGCGACGCCCAGCGGACGGTCGTCGCGTTTGTGCATCCCCAGCGACACCGCAGTTCGCGTTGAGTTGCCGTCTGCGGCGAGGACGACGTCGGCGTGGAAGTCGCGCGTTTCGCCCGTCTTGCGTCCGGACTCGTCCAGGATGGCAGCCTGGGCGCCAATGACGCGGCCATCCTCTGCAGTCAGTGCGGAGGTGACGCTGTGGCGTTCAAGCACGACGGCGCCCGCGGACTCAGCGTGGCGGGCCAGGTCCTCGTCAAAACCGAGTCGGGTCCGGATGAGGCCGTAGGTGGGAAAGTCGGCCACTTCGGGCCATGGCAGTTCGATGGTGCGGCCGCCGGCAATAAGGCGAAGGCCCTTGTTGCGCCGCCAACCCTCCGAAACAGCATGCGGCAGTCCGAGCTTCTGGATTTCGCGGACGGCCCTGGGAGTGAGGCCGTCACCGCAGACTTTTTCACGGGGGAAGGAGGTCTTTTCCAGCACCGTGACATCGATGCCCTGCTGGGCGAGGTAATACGCAGCGGTGGACCCGGCCGGGCCCGCGCCAACAATCAGTACTTTCACGACGTCCTCATCAACAGGCTGTGCTTGTTAGCCGGCTTGGTGGCGCGGCTTAATCTGGCGGCGGAGCTTGGCCACGGGAACACTTTCGCGGTGCTCGGCGGGCTTTTGCGCACGGTGCACTGCAACGATGCCGCCACTGAGGTTCCGGTAGGTAACGTCCGTCCAGCCGGCGTCGCTGAGCCACTGGGCCAGGTGGTCCTGGTCCGGCCAGGCGCGGATGGACTCGGCGAGGTAAACGTAGGCGTCCGGGTTGGAGGAGACCTTGGTGGCGATGGCCGGGAGCGCGCGCATCAGGTACTCGGTATAGAGGTTGCGCCACAGGGGAACCACGGGGTGGGAGAACTCGGCGATGACCAGGCGGCCGCCAGGCTTGGTGACGCGCAGCATTTCCTCGAGGGCTTTCTTGGGTTCAACCACGTTGCGAAGGCCGAAGGAGATGGTGGAAGCGTCGAAGCTGTTGTCAGCGAACGGCAGGTTGGTGGCGTCCCCGGCAATGAAGTCGATGTCCGGGCGGCGGCGTTTGCCTACTTTGAGCATGCCCAGGGAGAAGTCGCATGCCACCACGTCCACGCCGGCGTCGGCGTAAGGTTCGCTGGATGTTCCCGTTCCGGCGGCGAGGTCCAGGACCTTCTGACCCACCTTGACGTCCATGGCGTCAACCACGATCCGGCGCCAACGCCGTGTCTGCCCCATGGACAGGACATCATTGACGACATCGTATTTTGGGGCGACATCATCAAACATCGTCGCAACTTCGTCCGGACGCTTTTCCAAGGATGCTCGGTTCACCCTGTAATTGTCTCAGACATTCACGCGACTTTGCTGCGCTGTAGAAGTCGGCTCAGATTCTGGCTGAACTCGGGAGTACTGTTGTTCCATCATGACGAGCACGCTCCGCACCTTGACAGTCCCCCTCGATGTTGAAACATCCTCCGGGGGGCTGCCGTCGTTTCTGGTGCGGGACGACGTCCTGTGCTGGTCCCGCCGCGAGGCCGGCCTGGTGGGTTACGGCGAGCTGACCCGCTTCAACGCCACGGGCCCCGAGCGATTCCTGGAGGCCGACATCTGGTGGCGGCACCTCATTATTGAGGCGGAAATCACGGATTTCGTGGAGGTCCCGGGCACCGGTCCGGTGGCCTTCGGCTCGTTTGCCTTCTCAAAAACCTCCCCGCACGTGTCGCGCTTGATCCTCCCCGAACTCGTGATCGGCATCCGCGACGGCCGCGCCTGGGCCACACAGCTGACGTTCGACGACGGCCCCCTCACCGAGGCGGGCGTCCTCGCCTCAGTTGACCGCTGGCTCACTGAGCCCGAGCCCAACGGCAACGGTTCAGCCAGCGGAGGGCCCGACGTCGGACTCTCACCGGACGCTGTTGCGGCGGACGGTTCGGCCGGTCACCTCAGCCACGGTTCCTTAAGCGAGACGGCGTGGATGCAGGCCGTTTCCAACGGCGTGCAGGAAATCCGCGCAGGAAAGCTGGAGAAGCTGGTGTTAGCGCGCGACGTCGTCGCTAACCTTCCGGAGGGCGTCAACGCTGCGGAGGTTCTTCGCCAGCTTGCTGCGAGGTACCGCGAATGCTGGACCTACGGCGTCGACGGACTGGTGGGTGCGACGCCGGAGATGCTGATTCAGGTGGAGGGCCGCACTGCGCAGGCGCGCGTGCTGGCTGGAACCTTGGATCGCCGCGACGCGGACGGCATGGACGGCTCCCCCATGGAATATGCGGAACGGGTCCTTGCTGGTTCCGAAAAACAGCGCCACGAGCACGAGATCGCCATTGATTCACTGACCCGGCAGCTCGCCCCTTTCTCCGAGGCGATGAATTCCCACAGCGAGCCCTTCATTCTGGAGCTGCCCAATGTGTGGCATCTGGCCTCGGACGTGAAGGCGGAGCTGGCTGACATCGAGGGACACGTTCCTACTTGCTTGGCGCTGATCAACGCCCTGCATCCCACAGCCGCCGTGTGTGGGACGCCCACGTTGGTAGCCGGGGCACTGATCCGCAAACTGGAACATTTGGACCGCGGCCCATACGCCGGGCCGGTGGGTTGGCTGGACGCTGCCGGCAATGGCGAGTGGGGCATCGCACTCCGTGGCGCTGTCATTGAGGATGCCAACACGGTGCGCTTGTACGCGGGCTGCGGGATTGTGGAAGGTTCCGTGCCGGAGGCCGAATTGGCGGAAACGTGGGCTAAATTCCGGCCGATGCTGGAGGCGCTGGGCATCCAGCGTTAATTCTGGGATTCCAGACACTGGGTCTCCTGCGATGGTTGATTAGCGCGTAAACTTGTTATCCAATAGTGAAACTTAGTTTCCTGTGATGCACATCTCACGTTCGGCGCTACACTAAAACCGACTCAGTTCAGCATCCACCGCAACAAAAGGTAAACAACATGCAGATCTCCCGTTCGGTTCTGTCCGGCACCAAGATTGCCGCCGTGCTCGCAGCCGGCGCCCTGGCCCTGACCGCCTGTGGTGGTTCCTCCACCCCGGCCGCGTCCTCGGAGTCAGGTCTCAAGCTCATCAATGCCGGCAAACTCACGGTGTGCTCGGACGTCCCCTACGAGCCCTTCGAATTCCAGAAGGACGGCAAGATCGTCGGCTTCGACATGGACATCGCGGCCGAAATCGCCAAGGACACCAAGACCGAACTCAACGTGGTGGACAGCTCCTTCGAAGCAATCGAGACCGGCACCGCACTGACCGGTTGCGACGTTTCCATCTCCTCGATCTCCATCACGGACGTCCGCAAGAGCGTCATGGACTTCTCCACCCCGTACCTGGACGACGACCTGACCCTCGTGGCCACCTCGTCCTCCGGCATCTCCAACATCGACGGCGCCAAGGGCAAGAAGGTGGGCGTCCAGCAGGCCACCACCGGCGCCCAGTACGCCAAGGACAAGGGAATCGACGCACAGCAGTTCGAAGACTCCGGCCTCCTGGTCCAGGCCCTCAAGGCCGGCACCATCGATGCTGCCGTCGGTAACCAGTCCGTCCTTGGCTACGCCATCAAGGACGACTCCAACCTCAAGCGCGTTGAAGACTACGCAACGGGTGAGAAGCTGGGCATCTCCATCAAGAAGGGCAACACCGCCATGGCGGATGCCGTGAACGCCACCCTGAAGCGCATCACCGATGACGGCACCCTGAAGAAGTTCGAGACCACCTGGTTCGGCGAAGCCACCAAGTAGTTCGAGCCCCGGCTCCCAAGATCACGTAGGCGGGCCCCGAGACGATCTGTTCAGGTCCTTTCGGGGCCCCACCTGCGCAACATGAATGTGAGAACCCCATGGCAATGACTGCACGTCAACGAGCCAAAGTCAGTTTGTACGTCCAGGCCGGAATATTCGTCGTGGCCGTGGCCGCAGTGATCCTTGCGGTGGACTGGAAGACGATTGGCACCAGCGTCTTCAACTTCTCCAAGATCGGGCCGATGTTCCCGGACATCTTCCTGGTGGGACTCAAAAACACCCTCATCTACACAGCCCTGGCCTTCGTGGTGGGTTTGTCAGGCGGCCTCCTGCTGGCCCTGATGAAGCTCTCCTCGTTCCCGCTGTACCGCTGGCTCGCCACCGGATACATCGAGTTCTTCCGAGGCGTTCCTGCGCTGCTGGTCTTCATCGCTTTCGGCTACGGCGTTCCTCTGGCGTTCGGTGTCCAGTGGGACGTCAACATCGTGGTCATGGTTTCGCTGGGCATGGTGGCTTCGGCCTACATCGCCGAAACCTTGCGCGCCGGCCTGCAGGCTGTGCCCAAAGGACAGATGGAAGCAGCCCGTTCGCTGGGCATGCCGCACTGGCGGGCCATGATCTCAATCGTCATCCCGCAGGCATTCAAGATTGTCCTGCCGCCACTGACCAACGAGATCATCCTGCTCACCAAGGACTCCTCGCTGATCTACGTCCTTGGCCTCACCGCTTCCCAGTACGAGCTCACCAAGTTCGGCCGCGACGGCATCTCCAGCCTCGGTGCCGGCCTCACGCCGCTGCTCGTTGCCGGTGCCTTCTACCTGGTCATCACCATCCCGTTGAGCCTCCTGGCACGGAAGTTCGAAAGCCGCTCCGCGCGGACTAAGCGATAGGCAGGACAGTCATGAATAACTCCACTGGGAGCACGTCCACCGTTCAAGCCGCCGGTGTAAACATCAAGGATCTGCGCAAGTCCTACGGCAGCAACGAGGTCCTCAAAGGCATCTCGCTGACCGTTGAACCGGGTCAGGTTGTTTGCCTGATCGGGCCTTCGGGTTCGGGCAAATCCACCCTCCTCCGCTGCGTCAATCTGCTTGAGCAGCCTAACGGCGGCACCATCAACGTGGGCGAGTTCGAGGCAACCGACCCGGACGTGGACCTCAACCGGATGCGCCGGAACGTTGGAATGGTGTTCCAGCACTTCAACCTGTTCCCGCACCTGAGCGTCCTGGACAACTGCACCATCTCGCAAATAAAGGTCCTCAAGCGCTCCAAGTCCGAGGCCGCAGAGGTGGCGCGACACAACCTGGAACGCGTTGGCCTGGGACACCTCGCCGACCGTTTCCCGGACCAGCTCTCCGGTGGCCAGCAGCAGCGTGTGGCCATCGCGCGCGCTCTGTCCATGGACCCGCAGCTGATGCTTTTCGATGAGCCCACATCCGCGCTCGACCCCGAGACCGTGGGCGACGTCCTGGCTGTCATGCGCAAGCTGGCCCATGAAGGCATGACCATGTTGGTGGTGACGCACGAGATGGGCTTCGCACGCGAAGTTGCTGACCGTGTGGTGTTCATGGACGCCGGTGTTGTGGTGGAAGAAGGGCCCGCGGAAAACGTGATCAGCGCCCCCACCCAGCCGCGCACCAAGGAGTTCCTGCGCCGCGTCCTCGACCCCACGCACATTGACGTGGTGGAGGACTAACCCTTACTGGACTGACGCCGCGCATAGTCTTTAGCGCCACCCAAACGGGAGGGTGACACCCATCTTCGGGTGTCACCCTCCCGTTTCTGCGTCACCTAGGAATGTGGGTGCCCCTAGATTTGGCTGTCCTAGTGAAGTACGACGGCGGCGGCGCTCCCCTTCGCGCCCGGCGCACCACTCCTTCCCCCCGCGGCGCACCCTTTCGCGCCATTCGCACCAGCGGCCACGGGTGCGATCGGCGGCAACGGTAGCGAGGTGGGGCGGACCGGGGTTAGCCCGCCGTCAGGACTTGGCCCACCGCGGCCGAGATGGCTTCCTTGATCCGCGCATGGAGTGCCCTCAAACCCGCCCGGTCCACGCGCACTTCCACAATGGTGCGCCCCTTCAGTGGTGACTTGAGAGCCGCGGCGAGTTCCGCCGTCGTGGTTACTGCTTGGTGTCCGACGCCGTAAGCCGCCGCGAGTGCCGCAATGTCCACTGAGTGCGGGGTAGCGAAGAGGCGCTCGACGGCGGCGCCGTAGGCCCCGGAGTCCTCCACCACACCATGTTCGAGAAGGCTGAAAATGGCACCGCCGGAGTCGTTGAGCACCACGATCCGGAGGTCCGGCACGGGTTCTCCGTGACCGATAAGGAGTCCCCCGGCGTCGTGAAGGAAGGTGACGTCGCCGAGTAGGACCGTGGTTTCGCGGCCGCTACCCAGGGCGATTCCGGTGGCTGTGGCGATGGTTCCGTCGATGCCTGCGAGGCCGCGGTTGGCGTAAACCGTGGCGATGGGTTGGGTGTGAGGTTGGCCAGCGAGGTCTACGTCGCGGATGCCGTTGGAGGAACCGAGCACCAGCTGTCCGCGGGAGTGCTCCCAGACCGTGGCGCCCACTGACGGACCGTTCGCGAGGCTCTCCCCCACCAGCACCCCATCAAGTCCGTGCTGGGCGGCCGCACCGGCGAGGAGCCAGGAATCGAGCCAGTCGGCAGAGCCACGGCCAGCGAAATCGGCGAGCTCCGGCAGGGTTTCGATGGGGGTTTCGCGGCGCCGACCTTCTGCATACCAAGCAACAGGGACGGGCTGGTAAATGGCGGATTCAACAGATTCACGCGCCAGCAGGGCAGCCACGGGGCGGGACAGGGTCGCCCGCCCGAACAGGACAACCCGCTCGATTGGCGCAGGCGACCCAGGACCGAAATGCGCCAGCAGGACCCGGTACGGCCCAACAGCGTTTGGCCCGAAGCGGGCGTTGGATGAAGGTTCTGCCAGCAGGGGCAGTCCGTGGGCGCGGGCAAAGGCTTCGGCCACGGGCCCGGCGTCGTGGCCGGCGAGGACCACAGTACGTCGCTCGGCAAGTTCGCTTGATGCCGCCGGAAGTTCAAGCGCCTGGGGTCCGGCGTCGTAATGGAACACGCCCCGACCCGCTTCTGCGGGAAGGGAGTCGCCGTCGGCCGGTACCAAGGGATCGCGGAAGGCGAGGTTCACTTGGACAGGGCCGGGAGGGGTATTCTCGAGGGCGCCGGTGGCCGCGTAGAGCGCAGTAGCAAGGGCCTTTTGGGGATGGTCGCCTGCGGGGACGTCGACGGCGAATCTCACGTGGTCGCCGAAAAGGTCCAGTTGGATGGTGGTCTGGTTTGCCCCGGTGCCGTGGAGTTCTTCGGGACGGTCAGCCGAGATCACCACCACGGGGACGGCTGAATGGTTGGCTTCCATGACCGAGGGCAGGAGATTGCCTACCGCCGTACCGGAAGTGGTCACCACTGCCACGGGAGCTTGGGTGGAAAGTGCGAGTCCCAGCGCGGTGAATCCAGCATCCCGCTCGTCGATGCGGACGTGGAGCCGGACGCGGCCTGCGGTTTCAGCTTCCGCGAGCGCGTAGGCCATGGGGGCGGAACGTGAACCGGGCGCTACCACCACGTGCCGCACACCGCCGTCGAGCAGTGCCGTAACGGCGATCCGTGCGGCACCGATGGATGTCAGAGAGTCCTGGGAAGTCACCGTTCCAGTCTATTGGCGCATCCGGACCCAAACGCTCGCTCACATCACTAGCCCTTCCGGCCAACCGTCTCTCACATCACTAGCCCTTCCGGCCAACCGTCTCTCACCCAGCTGCCGTTAGGCTTCCTTGACGTCCAGGACTACCTCGTTATGTCGGAGGAACCAGGGCTTGAAGGGAGGGTCGAAGCGCGCGAACCTGGGCGAACCGACCGGTGTTAAATCAGCCAGCTGAAGTGCCTCCGTCAGCGCTACTGTATGGCGCTGAAAGGCCGCGGCCGATCCGTTGCCCGTGAACCGTGCTACTGCGGATAGCGCCCCTGGTACGTCACGGATCTTGACCCTGGGGTCGTCGGGCACAGGGGCAGTCTCCGCTGTCACTCCGACTGGCAAGACGAAGGCAACAACGTAGGCTTCATCGGCATCTCCCGGGATGGGCCCGCTCTGCAGGACAGGTGCCGTCATGACCAGCTCCCCTGACGTTCCGCTCTCTTGAATGACCGGCGCAGTCATGGACAGCTTCTGCTTGGTGGTGTTGCTGCCGCTGATGTAGTTGAAGAGAGAACGGAATGCCTCGTTTCCGGCGCGATCAAACGCGGCGTGGACGTGCACCTCTGCGAGTACATGCGCGGGATAACGACGCAGCTCGAAGTGTGGATACTGCTGGACCAGATCGTACGGCTGCTGTTCTGTCATGGTTCAAACGACCCTACGCCGCCGTGCCACAAGCCGTCAGAGAGCCGCAAATGATAGAGCGTTCGGTTCCAAGCACGCGGGATGTGAGAGAGGGACCGGCCCAAGCACGCGGGATGTGAGAGAGCGTGGAAACGAAAATGCTCCCCCTCCCGGGATGCCGGTAGGGGGAGCATTTTCGTCAACTTCTGGGAAAAGGTGTTACTTGCGGAATACCTGCACTACGGAGGGACGGGGTGCCCGCACTGCACCGGCGGCGGGTGTGGCTCCGGCCGGAACGTAGTCCGGGAAGAAGGAGTTCTGGGCTGCAAACGTGCCATCCTCACCAGGGTGCTGGACGGCGACGAAAACGGTCCGTTCTTCGTCGTGAATGATGGGCCCACAGGTTTCGGCGTCGCGCGGGACAGCGAGGAACTGCTCCACCTTCCCGCGCTCAGGGCCCTCCAAAGTGACTTTGAACAGCCCGTCCGCGTAGCCGATGGTGCCGGGGGCACCGTCGGTTGAGATCCAGAGGTTGCCCACGGAGTCGAAGGCAACATTGTCCGGGCAGGAGATAGGCGAAACCTTATCGGCCGGGAATCCGGAGAAGTAGGTGGACGTGTTCTTGGCGGGGTCTCCGGCAACCAAAAGGAGGTTCCAGTTGAACTTGGTGCCCGTTTGCTCGCGTCCTTCGGTGATTTCCACGACGTGGCCGTCACGGTTCAGGTTGCGCGGGTTAACCTCGGTGGCGCCTTCTTTGCCCGGCTTGCCGCGGTCCGTGTTGTTGGTGCAGGCGACGTAAACCTTGCCCGTCCGCGGATTGGGCTCCACGTCCTCGCAACGGTCCATCTTGGTGGGGCCAACCTTGTCAGCGGCGAGGCGGGTGTAGACCAGAACTTCCGGCACGGTCATGCCCGGCACAGCCGAGGTTCCGTTGACCACCAGCGGAAGCCATTCACCGGTGCCATCGAATGAGCCGTCGGCGGGGAGCTTGCCCGTGCCGTCGATGTCTGCGGGAGAGTCACCCGTGAAGCGAGCTACGTAGAGGTCGCCTTCGGAAAGCAGGTTCATGTTGTTCTTGCGGGCTTCTTTTGAGTCACCAGCCTGGTACTTGCCCTTGGAGACGAACTTGTACAGGTAGTCAAAGCGCTCGTCATCGCCCATGTAAGCCACTACGCGGCCGGAAGGAGCGACGATGACGTTGGCGCCCTCGTGCTTGAAGCGGCCCATGGCGGAGTGCTTCTTGGGAGTGGAGGTGGGATCAAACGGGTCCACTTCCACAATCCAGCCGAAGCGGTTGGTCTCGTTGGCATAGCCGGCGTTGCGGGTATCGAAGCGCGGCTCGTCGAGCTCCCACTGGCGTGTGGTGGCTTTGGCGGAAATGCCGTAGCGCTTGTCGCCTTCGCTGGTGCCTGGGGCAGCGAAGTAGCCGTTGAAGTTCTCTTCGCCGGAAAGGATGGTTCCCCACGGGGTGGTGCCGCCTGCGCAGTTACCGAGGGTGCCCTTGATCCAGCGGCCAGCGGGGTCGTCGATGGTCTTGACCAGGTTGGTGCCGGCCGCGGCTCCGGTCAGCTCATAAGTAGTGTCCGTGAGGAAGCGTCGGTTCAACGGTGCGCCCTGAACGTAGTTCCACGGCTTGTTCTTGTTCTTGCGTTCCAGTTCCACCACGGCCAACCCATGCCCTGCGCGACCGATCGCGCGAGCCTCGGCGGGGTCGAAGCCTTCCGGGAGCATGATGTTCTCGTTGGTGTACTCGTGGTTGCTGAACAGGACGGCACGGCGATCTTTGGAACCGGGAATCGGCAGAATGTCCGTGTAGTCGTTGTTGTAACCGAACTGGCGTGCCTGCGCCGCAGCGGTCTGGGCGTTGAGGTCAAATGCCGGTGAATCGGCGAAGAGGGGGTCGCCCCAGCGGATCACCGGCTTCCAGTCAAACCCTTCAGGCACGGTGAAGGCATCCACCGCTGCGTCAACGGGCTTGATGGCGGTGAACTTCAGCTTGGACTTGTCGAAGCCCTTCTTAGCGGCATCGGAGAGCCCGTTGCCCGAATCAGCCACGGCGGCGTCTCCACCAGTAACAGCACCACCAAGCACGATCGCGAGTGCTCCTGCTGCGCCGAGCCCCAGGGCAGCGCGACGGGACATGGCCGTTGAAGCGATGTCGCGGAAGTAACCGTTGGCGCTGGTATTGCAGACATCGCCCGAGCAGGCGTTGTCGCATTTCAGTGCGCACGTCACGGGGCTGCGCTTGCCCTTGGTGTGGCCAAGCATGGGGAGCAACGGAAACGTGCGTCCGGTGGTTTCAGACATGGGGGTAGACCTTCCAGAAAATGTACGAGGTTCCCGCTGAGCCTTTCAGCGGAATCCAAAGTCGAGAGGTCTCTCTGGTTAATCTCCGGTGAACAAACTATGCTGGTTTTGCGCCAACACTGAGTGCACGCGGCGGAGCCGGTCCAGCCACCAGTCCCGGCGGTCCCCCGGTGCCGCATACTGCTCAAGCAGGCCAGGATCGGCAACGGTATCGCGCAACTGGATGGCACCGTCGTCGGCCACCAGCGGGTCCAGCGTGATGTCCGAAGCGAACAGCGAAACGGTGCCAAGGCCGCAGGCATAAGGGAGTGACGGCAGCGCGGCTGCGAGCGCCAGGCCGGCACGGATGCCCACGGAGGTGTCCAAGGCGGAACTTACGACGGCGGGCAGCCCGGCCTGCTCCACAATGTCCAGTGCACGCGCAACTCCCCCGAGCGGGGCGACCTTAACTACGATCAGGTCAGCCGCACCTGCCCGGGCAACACGAAGGGGGTCCTCTTCCTTGCGGACGCTCTCGTCCGCGGCGATCAGGACTGGCGTACCTGCAGCACTCAGCCGACGCCGGACCTCAGCGAGGCCCTCGATGGTGGGAACGGGTTGTTCGGCATACTCGAGGCCAACCGCGGAGAGTTTACTCAACGCTTCCACGGCCTGGTCGACGTCCCACCCACCGTTGGCATCCACCCGGACGGCAGCGTCAGGCAGGGCCTCGCGTACCGCATTCACTCTGGCGAGGTCGTCCGCCAGTTCTTGTCCCCGCTCTGCAACTTTGATCTTGACGGCGTCCACCCGCCCGAAGCGAGCCAGCACCTCAGGCACGCGCTCTGCAGTGACGGCGGGAACGGTGGCGTTGACCGGGATCCTGTCCCGCAACGGCGAGGGGAAACCGAGCCAGCCCGCTTCCAGTGCTGCGGCCAGCCACCGGGAGGATTCGTCGTCGTCGTATTCGGGGAAGGGACAGAACTCGCCCCAGCCGAGTGGTCCCCGTAAAAGGAGGGTCTCGCGCTCCATGATGCCGCGGAATTTCACGCGCATGGGCAGCGAGACTACGTGGGCGGAATCGAGGAGTTCTTCGAGGGAGGGAAGTGCAGGCATATTGCCACTGTACCGGCGGCCTCCCACCCAACAAGCAGCCCGTTTCGGCAATGTGGAAAAGCTACTCACTCCAGTACTTTTGCACCCCGCCCAGTGCGTCAGCCAGCTGCTGTGCGGAGAGGACGAGCAAACTTTCCGGCATGCCCAGCGCATCCCATTTGGCCACCAACGCCGTATCCCCCTCAACCGGCAACGGCCACAACCAGTACCGGCCGGTGAACTGGGCAAACTCGGAGTTGTTGCTTCCTCCACCCCCGCCCAGAGTTGTCAGCACAGGGCCGGTGACGTCGGCGGCGTCTTCGAAGGCCAACGGCCCGTGGATAGCTGCCACAGCTTTGCGTCCGTCCGCCAAAGCAACACCTAATTCCAGACCGGTCCTGGCGTCCATGCTGGACCGCGGATGGTTATAGCTCTCCTCCACGATCTCCCGCCATTCCTGGTCCGATTCGCTGCCCCGCCGCACGGACCAGACCAGGTCCAACAGGCAACCAGTGGAGTGCACCTCCACCAGTTTCAGCACCAGGACCATCCGCTGGCTCTTGAAAACAAACCCACCAACTCGCGCGATGCCAGGCATCTCGTCCGACGGCGGGCCGAACCATCCGGGCTGGGCAGGCTGCGGTTCACGCGGACGCGATGGCTGTTGAGGACGGTCATCGAAAAAGCTCATGTTCCATCCATACACCGCCATGTGGCGTCTGGGGAGGGGCTCTTTGCAAGCGAGAGGCCGCAATCGCGATATTCTCAGAACCACGACTCAATGCGGGGGAATAATGACTCAATCCATGCCTGGCTCCACAACACCTCCCGGCTGGTACCCGGACCCTTCGGACTCACGTTTCGTCCGGTGGTGGGACGGACGCGCGTGGACACCCAACCAAGCACCCGCCCAGTTCCAGGCGCCCGCCCAGTTCCAGGCGCCCATCCAGCAGCCACGTCCCGAGCTCAGCCCGGACACGCCGGTGTACAACCCGTTCATCTGGGCAATCACCTTGTTGCCGTTGCTCTCCGTCCTGCTCCTTCTCACGTGGCAGCCGGAATTCAGGATGATCACCACGCGGCAGGGCGTTACAACCATGGATCCCTTCTCCATGTACACCCCCGGCTATTTCGTGCTGATGGGCGCCGGTTTCCTGTCCTACGGGCTGTCGGTATTCTTCGCTTTCCTGGACCGTCAACGCCTGCTCAAGTCCGGCGTCGTCCGTCCCTTCCACTGGGCTTGGGCGTTCCTCAGCTCACTGGTGTACGTGATCGGCCGCTCTGTGATCGTCAACAAAGTGGCGCCAAAGCGGGGGCTTTGGCCGGTGTGGGCCAGCATCGCCGTGATTGTTATCAGCCTGGTGGTTACCGGTATTTGGATGTCCAACTTCATGCAGTCGATGTACTCGCAGTTTGGGTACTCGGTCAACGCATGACAGCAGCGCCCGGCTGGTATCCAGACGCTCGAGACCCCCACAGCCTCCGTTGGTGGAATGGCACCGAGTGGGTAGACCACGTCGTGCCTCCGGTGATCCTGCCTCCAGAAATTCAGCGCCCAATGCTTCGAAGAGACCAGAACGTGGTGAATCCGTATATCTGGCTTATTGCCGTGCTGCCTTTCCTGCCGGGCCTGCTGATGCTGACGTGGCATATCGAGGTTCGTACCTACACCAGGAACGGCACCCTCACCTTGGACCCCGCGACAATCTTCAGCACTGGCTACTTCTTGATCTGGTGCGGGTTGGTCTCCACCTACTGCACCACAGTGGTGCTGGCGCTGTTTGATACCCGACGCCTGGCGAGATCGGGCGTTGTCCGGCCGTTCCATTGGGCCTGGTCGTTCCTTGGCGGTGTGCCCTATGTCATTGGGCGAGCCGTGGTGATTCACAAGGTGGCACCACGAAAAGGTCTGTGGCCGATCGCTGCCATCGTTGCCGGGTGGGGTCTCTACTTTGTGGCTGGGATCGCCAAAACGCTGCCCTTCATGCAGTCGGTGTTCTACGAACTGGGGTACTGAAAGCCCGATTCCCTCACACGCGTTAGGTAGAATGCTGACTTATCGGCAGGAGAGGAAGCACCATGAACCGCAAGGCCACCGCGCTGGACGTCGCCAAGAAGGCGGGTGTGTCCAGAAGCGCGGTTTCGCTGGTTTTGAACGGTCGTGGCGACGGGAACGTGGCCAAGGAGAGCCAAGACCGGATCCGGCAGGCGGCTGAGGAGCTCAATTACTCCCCCAATGCCATCGCCTTGAGCCTCCGAAATCAGCGGTCACGCGTGATCGGCATCTTGTCCGACGAGGTGGTGGTCAGCCCATTCGACGGCAACATCATCGGTGGCGCCGACGACGTTGCCCGCGCCCGCGGATTCGTCACGGTGGTGATGGACACTGAACGCGATACCGCCAGGGATGCGAGCGCCATTGAAACCCTTTTGGACCGGCAGGTTGATGGGCTCATGTACGTGACCGTGGGCCTGAAACCGATCGAGGTTCCACACGGGATGCTCCGTGTTCCCTCAGTCCTGGCCAATTGCTACGACGAGCACCCCCAGCCGCAATTGCATCACGTGATTCCGGACGAGGTCACCGGCGGCCGGGAGGCCACTGAGCACATGTTGGAGCTTGGCCACCGGGACATCGCACTTCTTGCCGGGTCGGAGGATTCGCCTGCGGCCCCTCTGCGCGTTCAGGGCTACCGGGATGCACACGCCGCGGCCCGGCTACCGGTCCATGAGGACCGGATCTTCATGGCCGGCTGGGACATCGACGCCGGCTTCCACGGCGCCATGAAAGTGCTCGACGGCGTGTCCCCCAGCGAGCGGCCCACAGCCATCATGTGCGCGAACGATCGCCTGGCGGTGGGCGTAACCCTCGCCGCCGCGCGTTTGGGACTGAGAGTCCCTGAGGACCTGTCCATCATGGGCTACGACGACGAAACCCGGATCGCCGACACCATGGTTCCCTCCCTCACCACCATGGCGTTGCCCCTACGGGAAATCGGCCGCGCCGCAATGACCACGCTGCTGGACGCGATCGAGGGCACCGGCGAAACGGGGAGCGGGGCTCCGGTCGAAACGATGGTTCCCTGCCGATTGGTGGTTCGCGAGTCGACCGGCCCCGCGCCCACCCGCTGACACACGCCTCCGTTGCGAGGCCCACTCTGCGCCCCAAAACAACCCACAAACACGCAAAGCAGGCCCCACAACGCACCCCACCCACGTTGCGAGGCCCACTCTGCGCCCCAAATCAACCCGCAAACACGCAAAGCAGGCCCCACAACGCACCCCACCCTCGTTGCGAGGCCCACTCTGCGCCCCAAAACAACCCACAAACACGCAAAGCGGGCCCCACAACGCAAGTACGACGCCGGCCTGCCGCCTACTCGGGCAGCGTCAACTCCCAGACGTCGGCAGTCGCGCCGTCGGGCAACGTGAGCTGCCATTCCTCCCCCGGAGCCGGGTAGGACCGGAGGGTGGTGGCGACTGAGCCTGAACGGTACACCTCCACAAGGGATGCATCGATGAAGATTCGCAGCTCTTCGCCGGGGGCCAGGGAGCCCGAGTAAACCACCTGAGCGTCGGCTCCCAAACCAAGCACCAACTCCACGGAACCGGAACCAGCACCATCACCACCCCGCACCAGCACCTCGGCAAACCCCGGAAGCTCAACGGAACCGGCAGCACCCGTAGCCACAGAAGCACCCCGGTATGCCCCAACCTCGGGCGCAGGAGTGACAACCAGGGAACCATCAACCACCGACACAACGCGGGGATGAGTCAGCACACCCGACCACCCGGCGTCGTCGATTTCCTCTTGTGCACGCCCCCGGCGGCCATCACGTCCGGGACCTTCGTTGGCCCAACCCCACAGCAGCGCCGCAGGCTCAGCAACAGCAGCAGAAGACTCAGCCGAACCATACGCGAGCTGCACAATCTGAGGTGCGTAGAAATCGCGGCCAAGATCGGACTTCCCACCCGAGGTAGGCGTAAATACCGGCAACCCGGTCTCGGGATCTATGGTCAGGGAACCGATCAGGTGCCCTACCCCGTTGGCGTGCTCGTGGTCGTCGCCCGAGAGCCACAGGGAGAACATCATGACCCAGCTGGACCCACCGGAAGAAGAAGGCACTTCCACCAGCTGCGGGCATTCCCAGATTTCGGCCGGAGTATGGGCTGCGGCCACGGGGTGGTCGCTGGTGAGCCAGATCCCCTTGTATTCCCAGGAATTCAGATCCGAAACGGAGTACAGCAGCAAGGCGGCGCGGCCGTCGGCAAGACCCGCCCCCTGCATGGCGTAACGTGCACCGCCAAACCAGAAAATAAAAGGGTCCCGCACGGCGGTAACCAGCGGATCTTCGGGCATGGACGCAGCAACGTGCCCGTCCTGCTCCCAGGAAACAAGATCGGCGGAGCCGCGCGCGATCACCACCTGCGAGTGCCCGCCGTGGTCCTGGATACCCGAATAACATGCGGTTGGCACGCCATCATCCAACGTCACCACACCGGTCCAGCATCCGGCGGAGTCCGGCCCGCCTGCCTGGGGCGAGAGCGCTACGGGGTGTTCTTCCCAACGCACTAAGTCCGGGGAGCTGACATGTCCCCAGTTGATGTGCGAGTGCCGCGCGGACGAGGGGTTGTACTGGAAGAACACGTGGTAGCGGCCGTTGATGTAGCTGATGCCGTTGGGATCGTTGATCCAGCCCTGCGCGGGCCGCGGGTGGAAGCGCGGAAACGCCGGGTCCGCGTGCAACGAGGCGGAGACAAGAGAGGAAGAGAGTGCAAGGTCCGTCAACGGAGCCCCTTTCAAAATGATGAAGCAGAAACTATTTGCCTGTGCCCGCGGTGAGTCCGTCCTGCAGCGCACGCTGGCCGAACATGAACACCACCAGCGCGGGAATCATGGAGAGGACAACGCCGGCCAGGACTACGGAGATGCTTCCGGTGCCGAGGTTGCCTTGGAGCGAGACCAGGCCCAGGGGCAGGGTGAAGTTCTGCTCGGAGATGGTCATGATCAGTGGCCGGAAGAATTCGTTCCAGTGGAAGTTGAACGCCAGGATGCCCACAATTGCCAGGCCGGGCATGGCCAGCGGTGCGTACACGGAACGGAACGTCCGCCACGGCGAGGCGCCGTCGATCGCCGCCGCTTCAGCGAGCTCACCCGGCAACCCCATGAAGTACTGGCGCATCAGGAAGGTGCCGAACGCCGTCGGGATGGCCGGAATGATCAGCGCCAGCAGTGTGTCGGAGAGCCCAACGCCGCGGATCAGCATGAACACGGGAACTATGGTGACCTGCGCCGGGACCATCATGGTGGCCAGCACGATCGAGAACAGCGCTCCCTTGCCCTTGAAGCGAAGGTGCGCAAACGCGTAGCCGGCCAACGCGGCGGTGATCATTTGGCCCACCGCGATCAAACCGGTCACTAACGCACTGTTCACCACCAGCGCCACGATGTTGAGCTGCTTGAACACTTGCTCGTAGGAGGTCAGGTCCGGGTTCAGCGGCAGGAAGGCGGGCGGCAGCTGGAAGGATTCCGACGGCGGTCGCAGCGAGGTGGACAGCGTCCACAACACCGGGCCGAGGATAAACACGGACGCGATCAGCAAGACAACGACGCGGATGGCCACGGACCAGTCGCGCTTCTTCCGCTTCACCACAGGCGCCGTGGTGGTGACACGTTCTTGAATGGTAGTCATGGCGGGCCTTACTGGTAGAAGACGAATCGTTTGCTGAGCCGGAACTGCGCGGCGGTGATGGCCATGATGATCAGCGTCAGGATCACTCCGATCGCCGAGGCTTGGCCGAATTCAAGGCGCTGGAACGCGGACTCGAAAATCACCATCACGGCTGTTCTCGTCGAATCTCCCGGCCCACCGCGGGTTAGCACGTAGGGCTGGTCGAACACTTGCAGCGCGTTGATGATTGCCATGACCGAGGCCACCAACGTTGTGGGGCTCAGCAGTGGCAGGGTGACGAACCAGTGCTTGCGCCAACCCGTGGCACCATCAATCGACGCGGCCTCGTAGGTCTCCACGGGAATGGAGGCAAGGCCACCGATGAACAGCAGGAACGAGAACCCGAAGTTCTGCCACACATAAACAAGAATTACGACGGCGGCAGACCCGGTTGGCGTTGTCAGCCACGGGACCGCTGGGATGCCAACGATGGACAGCAGCCAGTTCACCACGCCGAATTGCTCGTTGAAGAGGTACCGCATGAAGATCGATACCGAGGCTGCGGAGAGGATCAGCGGGAAGAAGAACGCGGAGCGGAAGAACACCCTGAGCCAGGCCGGGAGCTTCTCCTGCACCATGATGGCCAGGCCGAGAGCGAGTCCGAGCTGGAGGGCCACGGCCACCACCACGAACACGATGGTGTTCAGGAAGGACACCCGGACGGTGGGGTCCTGGACTACCTCGGCGAAGTTGTCGAAGCCAACGAATGTTGGCGCCGTGATGATGTCCCAGCGGAAGAATGCGAGGGCGATCGAAGCGACGATCGGCAGCAAGGTGAAGATGCCCATGCCCACGATGGTCGGCGCCAGGAAAGCCCAAGGTAGCCAGCGCTGCTGCACGCGGTCGCGCTTGGATCCTTGCACGTTTTTGTGAACAGCCTGGCGACGGCCTGGCTCGCTCCCTGTCCCCGTTGGCGTACTGGTTGCGGTGCTCATGGCTGCCTCCTCAGGGCCAATTCAAGATCGCGCTGCATGGATGTAAGGGCGTCCTTGAGTTGACGCTCGTCTCCACTGACAGCCAGGCTGACGTTTTTCATGAGGGCGGTTTCGACGGCGGCCTGCTGGGGTGGCGCTGGAATGGGACCCGTGGTGGGGAACCTGTCCAAGGTGTCGTAGAAGACCTTCCAGTTCCGCGGGCCCTTTCCGGCGTAGAGCTGCTCGTTGACCATGGAGCGGCGTGCCGGCGTGGTATTCGGGGTGGGGAATACAATTTGCATGGCTTCACGGCTGGAGCTGAACTTCACCCATTCCCAGGCGGCGTCCTTATCCTTGGCGGTCTTCATGATCGCGTAGCCGGCCGTGCCGAACTGGTGGCGCTGTGTCCGCCACTTGGGGAAGAACTGGACGTCGAAGTCGTTCTCGGTCATCCCCGCCTCGTGGAGGCCTTGGACCCAATAGCCGCCCGCCGGCGTCGTACCTATTCTGTCTGAAGCGAAGAGGCCGATCAGTGCGCTGCCGCCGCCTTCCTCGGGCCGGACACCCAGCCCGTCCTTGACGAGACCGCGGAGGTAGTCGAAGGATTCGAAGACCCGGGGATCATCGGCGTTGGGTTCAAGCCACTGGTAGCCGCCGGACCGGAGGCTGCGCGAGGGGTCGTTGGCGTAGAAGCCGTCCCATAGCCACTCGCCGCCCGGGGACTTGGTTTCCTTGAGGAAGCTGGTGTCGTTGGCGTAGAGCCACGGAACCACTCCACCGAAGAGGCGGTTGGTCCAGTAGTACGGGGTGAAGTCTTTGGGGCTGGCCTTCTTCATGGCAGCGAGGGTGCTGCGGAAATCCGTGTGCGTCCAGTTGTCGGACGGCCGTTCCAGGCCTGCTTTGGTCAGTGCAGTGGTGTTGTAGTACATGTTGGCGGCGTTCCAGTCGATGGGGAGCTGGAACAGGCTGCCCTTGTACATGAACGCCTCGACCAGGCTGGGGTGGACGTCCTCGAAGTACTCACGCATATGGTCGGCGTCGCGGCGCAGGTACTCATCCAGCGGGTGGGCCAGTTTCTCTGCGAAGAGTTGGGCGCCTTCCGTGGCCACGTACACCACGTCCGGCGGGGTGCCCGCTGCAACCATGGTGAGGATCTTGGTGAAGAAGTCCTTCCAGTCCACAGCTTGGATTGCCTGGACCTTGACCTTAATTTCGGGGTGGACCTTGGCGAAAGCGTCAATGACCTTCTGGCGGGCTGCTGCGTCTGCGGCGGTGCCCATGATGGCGATGCTGAGGCTGTTGTCTCCGCGGCCTGGAATGTCGGCCCCGGTCAGGCGCGGCCACGACGCCGCGGTGACTCCGACAATTCCTGCGCCGAGGGCTGTGAGGGCACTCCTACGTGTGAATTCACGCAAAGCTCCATTGGTTCCCGACATGTAGATTTCCTTCCCTAACACGTGTTAGGAAGCCTATTCCCGCCACCTAACACGTGTCAAGCGTCACAGGGATGTTGCCGAGTACTCACTCCGGACCGCAGCGCTCGAGCAAACACACACGAGCCGCCCAGAGAACTGTGGCAGTCTAGTCAGAATGAGTTCCCAGCAATTCCGCACCAGCGGGAGGTCGAGCAAACGGCCGCTTCAAGGACGCGACGCCGGCGCAGGCACAGGATTCCTGTTCTGCCTTGCCACCATCGGCAGCGCCGTCGGCTTGGCGGCCACCTACTACTTCTTTGTGCGCACCACTGCAGGCCAGTTCATCGACGAGTCGGCACTGGTCGAAGCTACGGTGCTGGCAGGAACAGCCGGCAGGGCATCCACCGAATTCCTGGACATGCTCCCCATGCTCTCGCTGGCCATCGCCACCATCACGGTGCTCTTTGTGACCGTGGCCCGCCGGCGTTGGACTGCCGCCGGAATCGCCGTGGCAGCGTGCATAGCCGCCAACGCGGCCACCCAAATCCTCAAGCTCCTCATCCCGGACCGGCCCGACCGCGGCGTACAAACACTCGTACTGAACTCACTCCCCTCCGGACACACCACATTGGCAGCATCGGCCGCGGCAGCGGTGTTCCTCATGGTTTCGCCCCGCTGGCGCCCCCTGGCGGGCTTCCTCGGGAGCACCTTTGCCGTAGCTACGGGCGTCTCAACGCTCATCAATCAATGGCACCGCCCCGCCGACGTCGTGGCTGCGTTCCTGGTGGTGTCCGCCGTGATGCTCCCGGCAGGCTGGCTCGTCCTTCGCAACGGCAACAGCTGGAATGCGTGGAAGGGGTACGGCGAACATTGGGCAGCCTCGCGCCTATGGGTCTGGCTCACTGTAACGGGACTGGTGATCGCCGGCTTCGTGGCAGCATATTCACTGCTCCAAGTCATGCCCGGCCTCAGCACCGACAGCACCATTGACTACTTCTGGGCCGGCACCGCGTTCATTGTGATAGCCGGGTACCTGTCTGCGCTTGGCGGCACGTGGCTGTTTGGCTTGGCGGCGCGTAAGGGCTGACGCTCTTACTTGGGACGACGACGGCGGCGCACCCGCACGCGCCCCACGCACCAGTCCCGCGTCGGTAGCGCACCCGCACGCGCCCCACGCACCAGTGGTTACTGGAGCGATCAGCGCTAAGGGGTGCGCCGCTGCAGAGGCTTAGTCCTTCGGACCGACCGAGTCGAAGAACTGGGGCTCTTCGCCAGAAGCAGTTCCACGTCCCCGGGCCCGCTCCTGGATGAAATGCTGATCTTCATGCGTGAGCACCGTGCCACCATGCGCGTCCACGGTGTCACCCTCCCCCGTCTCCCCGTTGATGATCGCGGTGACGGTCCTCGGCACAATCATGGTTCCCGGATTATCGATGAGCCATTGCTGTGTGTCCGGAGATAGCTGGTGCCAAAATTCTTTGATGTGCATAGTGTTTATCGCTGCCGTTCATTGGTGGGGTGGACTGCACGGAACTTGAATGCGCTTTGCGGCAAACACGCGGGGTTTTGAGACTTGCCCGCTCTTCTCAGGTTACGCCTGCCCAACCATTCCTGACCCGGATTCAGCAACCTTTCTGGGAATGACGTCGACTGCCCGCTCTTCATGCGTTACAGTTAGTCCAATCGATGGATAAACAGTGGCTAATCCGAGGAGTTCCCATGTCATCCACCCTTAGGTCTGACACCCGCAAGTCCGCTTCGCGGCGGAGCACTACCCCGACTGTCGCCGTACCCGCTTCCCGCGATCTGGTGGTGGACTTCATCCGTGTGGCCTGCATGTTTGCCGTGGTTGCGGTTCATTTGCTCATGATGGGGATCAGCGTGACTGATTCCGGCATCGGCGTAGGCAATCCCCTCACGTCCCTGAGCTGGTTCGCGCAGGGTACGTGGTTCGGCCAAGTCATGCCGCTGTTCTTCATCGTCGGCGGTTTCGCTTCACTCACGTCGTGGCGCAGCCTTAAACGCAAGGGCGGCGATGGCGGCGACTACCTCAGGAACCGGGTGCTGCGGCTGGTCCGGCCTACGGTTGCCTTGTACATCTTTCTCGCCCTTGCTTTGTGGAGTGCGACGGCGGCCGGAGTCCCTGGCGATCTTCTATCAGTGATCGCTGTGGGCGCCGGAGTTCAGCTCTGGTTCCTGGCTGCCTACCTGATCTGCCAGGCCATGGTTCCCACCATGGCCAAATTCCACGAGGCAGCGCCGTACCGGACCATCGCAGCGCTGGCCGCGGGCGCCGTCGTCGTTGATGTCCTTCGCATGGGCTTGGAGCGCAACCCGTGGGGCTTCGATTCGAACCCCATCGGCCTGCTGAACCTGGTGTTCGTGTGGGGGCTTCTGCAACAGCTGGGATTCTTTTACGCCGACGGGTTCTTTGACCGTTTCGCCAAGTGGAAGCTGGTTCTTGCTGCTGCCGGCTGCTACGCCGTGATGGTTCCGCTCACGCATGCCGGGCCATACCCCGTGGACATGCTGACCAGCCAGAACCCACCCATGCTCCCGTTGATCCTGGTAGGGCTGGCACACATTCTGTTGGTGAAAGCCGTGTATCCAGCACTACAGCGATGCGTCCACGTTGCTTGGGTGCAGAAGGTGATGTTTGTGGTGGGCAGCCGGGCCATGACCATTTACCTGTGGCACCTGCCGTTGATCATCGCCATGTTTGGCATTGCGCTGGTTCTTCGCCTGCCGTTCCCCGAACCCGCCAGCACTGAGTGGTGGCTGAGTCGTCCACTGTTCTATGGAGCAGCGTGGGCACTGGTGCTGTTGGTTTCCACCCCGCTGGTCCGGTTGGAACTCGCCAGCACTGCGCTGGCACCGGGTTCGGCCAGGCCGGCCATGTGGCGCATCGCTGCCGGAACAGTGCTGGCGATCATTCCGCCGTTCGTGGTGATGCGGAGCGGTCTGGATACCGCCAACGCCACGTGGGGCCTGGTTCTCTTGGTGGTGGCTGTGGCGTTGGTGACCGGGAAAGTGGCTGGGCGGACGTGGAAGACGCCGCGGACGGTGGCTTAGCCCGCCGCGGCGGGAGCGGTGTCCATCACCCGACGCCGGACGTCCTGTCGCGTGGTTTCCGGCTGAAAGCCTGCGGCTGCAAGCCCGGCAGCCCAGTCTCCACTGCACGCCCCCAGCGCTTCGAAGCACTCCCGGAGAAGTTCTTTGGGGGGTGGGATGTGCCCATCACCGGTGTCCGGTCCCCAGCGATCCATCAACATGTACAGGTCCGGGGAATCGCCGATTGCATCCACGAACGGCAGTTGGTGGTTCTGGATGTGGAACCAGTCCTTGGCGTTCTGAATAATGGCGACCGTATGGTCGAAACCCGCCGAATAAGCCGGAATCAGATCGTGGGCAACGGATGAAGGCAACCCGGACATGTCGTTGCCCGCGATGTCCCACGCGTGGGTGAGGTATCGCTCCACAGCCCCAGGATAGAACTTGGAGATGGACGTCTGAGGATTCACCGCCAAGGCCAACGACGTCGGGAAGAACCGCGAAAGCGCCAGGCTGGCGTAGCCCCCGGCGGAACTGCCAAAGAACACCACGTTATATCCCCCGGTCTCCCGGACGATCCTGCGAATCACATCCGCCAGGATCTCCTGCAAATCCGGTTGCTCCCTGGAGCCTGCGTACCAACCGATATTGAAGTTCTTTGACTTACGCAGGCTCGGGTCAGAGATGAAGATCCGATTGACCGGCAAGCCAGCCGTGACACCCTGACCCAGGAACCATGGCAGCCGGACATCGTTTTCTGCCGCCCCGTGGAAACACACCAAGGTGGTGTCCGAGCCTGCGGGGACGTTGAGGATCTCCAGAGGCAAACCGTTGTGCTGGATATCAATCCGGCCCTCAGGTACCTCCATGGACCCAAGGAATGAAGCGAGGTCCGGGTACTTTGAGGGCACGGGCACGTCAGCTGCTGATTTATCTGGCACCCCGGTAGTCTAGCTGCGGAAGCAGCACTGCCCGGAATGCTACCCCTGCGGAAGGACCCTAATAGTTCCGCCGGTGCTTCAACCGCGGAATGGCGACGGCGAACACCACTGCCGCTGCGAAGCCCAGCACGCCTGTGGCCCAGACTCCCGCCGACAACGAGAATGCAGCCGTCAAGCCGGAGAGCAGCACTGGTCCTCCCGTGCCACCCGAATCGGCCATGAATCGCCAGATTCCCAAAAAGTGGCTCCGCCCGTTGTCCGGTGAAAAGTCAGCGCCGAGCGTCATAATGAGCCCGGAACTGATGCCGTTGCCGAACCCGATCAGCAAAGCAACCAAGAGGAGCGGGACGAATCCGGCAGTGAAGGGAATCAAGATCAGCGCGGTTCCCATGATCAACGTTGACGGGATGGCCACCCATTGACGCCCCTTCCTGTCCATGAGTTTCCCCGCAGGGTAAAACACCAGCATGTCGATCGCTCCGGACAATCCGAAGATCAAGGAAGCATGGGTGGCGTCGAGCCCCAGATGATCGGCCCACAACGGGATGACCACCTGCCGCGATGCTCGCAAGGCACTCAGCAAGAGAATGCCGAAGCCCACTGTCAGGAACACGCCGGCATGGGAAACCGCGACGCTCCGCAAGGTGGACGCAGGAGGCCGGGGACCGCCGTCGGACGTTCCGGGGGCCACCAGGTCCGGAATGGTGAGCGACAAAACAGCCGCAGCCAGCATGCCCCCAAAGCCCACCCAGTAAGCACCGCTGATACCGGCGAACTGCATCACGCCTGCCCCCACGAAGGGCCCTATGAACAAGCCGATCCTGGTAACGCCGCCCAGCGTTGATAGGGCTCGGGCGCGAAACATGACGGGCACGGCCTCGGTGAGGAATTTCTGCCGTGCAAGGTTGAAGACGCTGGCCGACATACCCACCAACGTCATGGAGGCGGCCAGCAACCACAGGCCATGGTCCATTTGCGGGGCGAAAGCTGCCGCGCCAAGGGCAATGGCACCCACAGCTCCGGCCCCCACAATCGACCAACGCTCACCGAATTTTTCCGTGATGATCGACGCCGGGATGTTGAACAACCACGAGCCCAAACCGATCAACGTCACGATCAATGCCGATACTGCCACCGACGCGCCGAGGTCGCGTGCTGAGAGGGCAATGACCGGAAGGACAGCCCCCTCGCCGACACAGAAGAGCACAGCTGGCCCGAATGCCGGAACCGCTACGCTGCGAAGGCTGAAGTTTTTGTCTGCTTGGGTGGTGGTCATCCCTTTCATCCTATGACCGCCGTCCCTGGGTTCGGGCGGCATGACGTTGCGTGCTGGTACGCAGGGCCCGGCTGCGCTACCCGTTCCGCCCAGCGCCCCCTTTCGTGGTCCGGACCGCACCACTACGCGCCAAGCGCACCAGAGGTAACAGGGGCGAACGGCGGGTACGGTAGCGACGAAGTGGGAAAGCGCCGAGATGCTCGCAGTTGTTGCGGCTCCGGAACGTCGGAGCCGCAACAACTACATGCGAAGTGAGATTAATTCCTCGGCTTAACGGCTGTTGGCTGCTGCCTTGCGGCGACCGACTAGTGCGAGCACGAGCCCCATCAGGAGAAGGCCTCCTGCCAAGAGAATCCACTGACCGTTCAGGCCGGTGTTGGCCAACGTGTTGGCACTTCCGACGGCGGTGGGAGCTGCCGCGGTCCATGCACCTTGCGCGGCACTTTGGGCCATCACATTGCTGGCTTGGGTGCCGACGCCGGTGCTAACTCCGATACTGGCGGGAGGATTCACAACCGGCGGGTTCACAACCGGAGGATTCACAACCGGCGGGTTCACAACCGGAGGATTCACAACCGGCGGATTCACCACCGGAGGATTCACAACCGGCGGATTCACCACCGGAGGATTCACAACCGGCGGATTCACAACCGGAGGATTCACCACAGGCGGGTTGACCGTGGCTGTAGAACCTCCACCAATTCCCACCGAGGTGGAACCAAGAGTGACAGGCGCCGTGATCGGGACGATCAGCTGGGTGCCGGAAAGGATTCCGTCGCTGCCGGAGGTGGTGCTGCCGGTGTTCGTGCCCGTCGGGGCACCTCCGCCGGTCGAGCCCGAAGTACCGGTACCCGTGTTCGTGGCGGATGAGTCACCCAGCAGGCCAGCAGAGGTGGCACCCAGGTTGATCGGAGCCGTTACCGGAGCAACAACCTGCGTCCCCGAACCAATGCCATCCGAACCCGAGGTAGTGCTGCCGTTGTTCGTGCCCGTCGGGGCATTTCCGCCGGTCGAGCCTGAAGTACCGGCGCCGGTGTTCGTGGCGGATGAGTCACCCAACAGACCAGCTGAGGTCGAACCCAGGTTGATCGGAGCCGTAATCGGAGCAACAACCTGCGTTCCCGAACCAATGCCATCCGAACCCGATGTGGAAGCACCGGAAGCGGCAGGAGCCGATGTACCCGAGGAAGCAGCCGAGCCCGAGGTAGCGGCGGAATCTCCGCCAACACCCACGGCAGTGGCTCCGATGTTAACAGGGACCGAAATCGGAGCCACTACCTGAGCGCCGGACGCGATACCCTCTCCCCCCGACGTCGTTGCCTGCGCCGGAGCCGCAACAGGAGCCTGGGCCGGTGCAGGAGTTGAAGATGTAGCAGCCGAGTCGCCAAGGACACCGGCGGATGTGGCTCCCAGTGTGATGGGCACCGTCACCGGAGCCACTACTTGGGTTCCCGAGGCGATCCCATTGGAACCGCTGGTGCTGGCTGCCGGCGAAGGAGCCGCGGGTGCGGCAGGTGTGGCTGAGCTCGCCGCAGTGGAGCCCCCCAGCAGACCCACTGACGACGAGCCCAGGTTGATGGGCACCGTTACCGGAGCAACTATTTGCGTTCCGGAGCCGATGCTGTTGGAACCGCTGGTGCTCGCAGCCGGAGTTGCGCCCGAACCAGCCGCACTCGAACCTGCAGCAGGTGCCGGCGCGGACGTCGTAGCTGCTGAATCCCCCAACAGTCCAAGTGATGTTCCGCCGATGCTGATCGGCGCTGTTACTGGCGCCACCACTTGCGTACCGGACAGGAGTCCGTCCTTGCCGCTGGTGGTGTCCGCGGCGTTTGCCGCAGTGGCGCTGAGGACGATCATGCCCCCGGCAAAGCATGTGCCGATGAGGCACTTGCGTATGGTCGTGTTCATTGTGATTCTCTCCTGAAGAGGTTGTTCCCAAAGGCGTCCGAGTGACGGATCGCCCGAATGACCATCTACCGCGAAGAGCTGCGCGGCTGGCTGGGGAACTAGTCAGGAGAGGAACCGGGGTCGAAGCACACCGGCTTTGGATGTTGCTCAGTCGCGGCCGACGCCACACCGGGCAGTGCGTCAACGGGAATGATCAGGGCGCCCTGCAGGAACGCTGCTGCGGGGCTGGGTGGGCCGTTTTGGGAGCTGCCGGAGCCAGCACCAGTCAGGCTGCCGGGCACTGCGGCGGGGTCGGAAGGGAGTTCCGCAGGTGACGTGGGATCGACGGGTGCAGAGGAGGCTCTCAGCACAGCGGTGATCCCCGTGGGACCAAAATTTCGAGCGGGATTCAGGAGCGCTGATGCGCCGGCGTTCACGCCTGACGAAGCCCCGCTGGAGTTCAGTGTGCCGGGCTCGGGAACCGTTGAGTTTGTGGAATGTACGACGCCGGTAGTCGCCGGAGCGCCAGCGTTCACCGCGGCCTGACCACCAGCAGCGTCAGTTCCCGGCTCGCTGGGAACCTCAACCGCGGGTGCTGTGACCGGGGGTGTTGTGACTGGCGGTGCAACGGCCGGCGGTGCAACGACTGGCGGAACCGGCGGAGCTACCACCGGCGGAATGACGGTTTCAACGGGAGCCAGCACGGTGTCCACCACGCCAACAATGGGATCCACAACCGGGTTCACCACGTTGGTGATGGGTTCAAGCCGAGCCGGTTCCAAAACTTGATTCACCGGCGGCACAACCACGTTGACGGTGTGATCCACGACGTTGGTGACAGGAGCCACCACCGTGTTCACCACAGTCCCCGTGGTGTCCGGCGGAACCACCTGGTTGACCACGGGCACCGCTGCAACCACCTGATCAACCGTACCGCCAAGATGTTCCACAAGGGGTGTTACGGCAGGCACATTGACGTTGATCTGATTGGTGGTTATTACACCTTTGACCACGTTTGGCAGCGGTACGTTCGGCACCGGAACACTGATGGATGTTGAGGACGTGACACTGCCCAAGAGGTTGTTTTCAGGGGTTCCGGTGTCTGCGCTTGCCGCCGAGGCGGAGAGAGCCATCCAGATTGCGGTTCCGGCGCCCGCGACCATGACGGAGCGGAGAATGCTGGTAGCACGCGGGAATACGCGTGAACCCTTCATCTCGACACCCCCAGGTAGTCGCGAACCATTGGTCGCCTTCATCCTAGGACGGCATCACGCGGTTAGTCCATGGTTGGGAGTAAACAAAATGACAAATTTGTAAGGAACCTTGTTTTACGAAGGGTAAAAGCCTGTCTTTTCCGGTCCAAAGTCCGGAGTGGCCACAGAAGGACGCCCTTGAGCATTGGTTTCCTGAAGCCTCTTAATGAACCAACGTGACTGTTCCGGTCCGTAAGGCAGCACCGGGATGGCCTTGGTGGCGTCGGACGGCATGTCCCGAATGGACTGCGTCGCTTGCCGGACCGCCGTGCCCATGGTGTCAGCCATGGTTTTGACGAACTCATCGCTGGCAGGTTCACCGTGACCGGGGACCAGGAATTCGTAGCGGTGGCGCAGGGCCGAGATGTGCCGCAGGGCATCGGCCCATTCCTCCGGATACGAGTCTTCAAACGACGGATGCGCACCCTGCTCCACCAGGTCACCCACGAACAGGGTGGAGCTGGTTCCAACAAGGAGGTCGCCGTCCGTGTGTGCGCGGCCCAGGTAGAAGAGCGTAGCGGTGATGCCGCCCAGATCAACGAGGACAGGCTGATCGTGCACCAAGGCGTTGGGGACAACGATGTCCACCGCGTCACCCTCTCCCGCTGCCATCTCGGGTTCGTTGGTGGCTACGAAGCGTCGCTGATTGTCGGCGTCGCGTTCAATAGCGGCCGCACAGTTGGCGTGCGCCCAGAACTCTGTGACGCCGTCGTCGGCAAATACTGCGTTGCCAAAGAAGTGGTCGTAGTGGGCGTGGGTGTTCACCACAACCAGCGGAAGCTGGGTCTTTTCGCGGACTGCTGCGAGGATCTCGCGGCCTTGGCGCGGGCCGCAGCCGGTGTCGATGACCATGGCGAGCTCAGAGCCCACCACCAGGCCGGTATTGAGTAACGATCCCTCGGTTTCCAAGACGTAGTTGTCCTGTCCGAGTTCTAGCCAAGCTGACAATTCGTGCTCCGTATCCACTGCAATCCGGCGATCTTCAGGCCTCCACTCTACCCACGGAACCCGTGCGGACGCTGGAAGGAAACGAAAGCGGCCCGGAAGCAAACAATGCTTCCGGGCCGCCGCATCCAGTGTTACAGGAAGGCGTTCATGGTATTCCAGCCGACGCCGACCTGCTCGGAGTACAACCACCAGCTGTAGCCGTTGCCGGCGTACAGGACCAGTTCTCCGCCGCTGTTGCGTCCAAGAACGTCCACCTTTCCGTCGCCGTCGAAGTCGCCCGGCGCTTCAATGGCGTTGAAGATGTTCCAACCGGTTCCCACCTGGCTGGCTGCAAGCCACCCACCGGAGCCGTTGCCCGGGTAGAGCAGCAAGGCTCCTGATCCGTTGCGGGCAATGACGTCAGCTTTGCCGTCGCCATTGAAGTCGCCTACGCCGTCGATGGCGGTCATCACGTTCCAGCCGGCACCAATCTGGCGCGGCTGGAGCCAGCCACCGGTTCCATTGCCCGCGTACAGCCACAGAACACCATTGCCATCGCGGGCAATAACATCGGCAGTCGCATCGCCGTTGAAATCACCCGTTGATTTGATGGACGTCATCACGTTCCAGCCGGCACCGATCTGGGTGCGGCCGAGCAAGCCACCCCATCCGTTGCCCGGGTACAGCCACAGAACACCGTTGCCGTCACGGGCAATGACGTCGGCATAACCGTCGCCGTTGAAGTCGCCCGGCGCTTCGACGGCGGTCATAACGTTCCAGCCGACGCCGATTTGGGTGCGGCCGCCCCTCCAGTTGCCGTAGCCGGTTCCCTTGTAGAGCCACAAGGCGCCGTTGGCGTCACGAGCAACAACGTCGCTGGTGCCGTCGCCATTGAAATCGGTGAGCTTTTGGTGCGGTGCAGGGAGAGGAGCGGCGCCACCGAACTTTTTCAACGCCTTCGTGGCGTCTACCAAACCCGCACCACAGCCAGCGGAGCAACCGGCCGGAAGGGGCCGAGCTGATTCCTTGAGCTGCTGTTCGAGCAGCTGGGGCGTGAGCGTGCTGCCTTCAGCCGAGAAGAGCAGAGCCGCGATGCCTGCAACGTGAGGAGACGCCATGGACGTGCCCTGCATGAACGCAAAAGCGGGTTCATTCGGCGTGGTGGTGCCGTAGTTCAACGTGGACAAAATGCCACCGGCGACATCTGTTGTCATGTCGCCGCCAGGCGCCGTCACGTCAATGGCACTTCCGTAGTTGGAATACGCTGCGCGCGCGCCGGCCTTGGTGCTCGCCGCCACGGTGATGACGTTTTGGCAGTTACCCGGGCTGACGTCAGCGGCAGGTCGGTCGGAGTTTCCTGCAGAGACCACCACAGCGGCACCTGCGTTGTACGCAAAGTTGATGGCGTTCTGGTAGGTGGCGGAGCATGTTGCCACGCCACCGAGGCTGATGTTGATGACCTTTGCCGGATGGGGGTTGACGGGAAGGTCAGTCACCACCCCGCCAGCTGCCCAGATGATGGAGTCAGCGATGTCGGAGCTGTACCCTCCACAGACGCCCAACGCCCGCACCGGAAGGATCTTTGCCTTGGGCGCTACGCCACTGATGCCAATGCTGTTGTTTCCAACGGCGGCCACAATTCCTGCCACGTGCGTTCCGTGCCATGAAGAATTTTCAGCGGGGCTTTTGTCCTCACATTCCCCTGCTGGAACCCAGTCGCCTTGGTCGGTGGGGTCCGGATCGCGGCCGTTTCCGTCCCGCGCGTCAGCTGCGCTGGAGATCATGTCGTAGCCGGGCAGCACGTTCGCGTTGAGCTCCGGGTGGCTGGTGATGCCGGTGTCAACGATTGCCACCACCACGCCCTCGCCCTGGTTGTAGTTCCAGGCGCTGGGAGTGCGGACGCCGGCGAAGTTATCCCACAGGTTCCATTGCTCCGTGTAGCCGTAATCCTTGGAATGGACCGTGGGGTGCATGATGACGTCCGGCTCCGCGTAAGCGACGGCCGGGTCAGCGCGGAGCATCTCCACGAAGACTGCAGCTTCCGACGGTGTGAGGGCTTCGTCGAGCTTGATGATGTGCCCGCCCGCGGCGTTTTGGCGCGAGCTTTCCCTCGAGACACCCAGCTTGGCAGCTGCTTGGTCGGCCGCCTTCTCGGCTTTCACCGCAGCTGTTTGAGCAGCGTTGTCCCGAAGGCCAACAATGAACTGGTCCGTAGCCGTTTCGGGTGTCGGCTGGAGGGCTTGCGGGGTGCTCGGAACGATGTCATTGAGATCGGCCGCGGCCGCTGGCTGAACGGCCAGTCCCCCGCTGACAAGAAGTGTGGTTACTGCTATGCCTATGGAACTTAGCGGGCGCAGTCGGAAGTTTTTCACCATATGCAGGCATCCTAGGGAAAGCGCGGGCAGCCTCAACGGGGCTGATCGCGGGCAACTGGAGACCACCAGCTGACCCCCAGGAAATTGTAAGCTGACTATCGGCTGTAAAAGCTACACATCGCCGTTTATGACAGTGGTCCGAAATCCTCATTGTTGAACCACTCAGCTAACGCGCTCGAACACCATGGGCCCGGATACGGTCACCGCCGCCGATCACTCCCATACTCCTGCCGCTGGCAGTTGCACCACTTCCATCCATTGTTGGCCGGCCGCACGTCTGTTGGGCGGTTGCGTGCAAGGCTACTCGACGCCGGCGGGGAATTTTTCGCGGGCGAAGCGCCTAGGCGCGGTCGTGAAGCGTCACGTGATACCCGTCAGGATCGGCGAACGTGAACGTCCGGCCGAACGGGCCGTCGATGGGGCCTGTGATGATGGCGTGGCCGTCGCCGACCAACGCGTCATGGATGGCTTGGACATCCGTGGCGTGGAGCCAGATCGCGGCGCCGATTCCCGGCTGTTCAACGGACGTCAGGTCCGTCCCGGGAGCGATGGTGCGGAGTGCGAAGGCGATCGGCTTCGTGTCGAACACGACGGCGTGGGGAGGACCCGCTTGCGAGCGGACCAGGCCTAGGTACTGCTCGTAGAACGCTTGGGATGCGTCGAGGTCGCGCGTTTGGAGGGAGATGAAGTCGGGGCCGGTGACGGGCATGTGATGCTCCTTCGAATCTTTGTCAGTTATCTGACACGAATAACCTATGTCAGAATACTGACATGAGTCAACGCGGGATCGACCTCACCACGTCGCTGGGGTATCTGCTCAAAGAAGCCTCCAGTGCCCTACGCGCCGCCATGGAATCAGCGCTTCGGCCGCTCGGAATGACCATCACCCATTACTCCTGCTTGGAACTCCTGGCCCAGCGCCCGGGCTTATCCAACTCCGAGCTGGCCCGTGGAGCGTTCGTCACCCGCCAATCCATGAACGTGCTGCTCCAGGCCCTGGAACGCGACGGCTATGTGACCCGCCCGGAGGAGGCCCGCGTGGGGAAAGTCCTTCCCACGCAGCTGACTCCCCTGGGTCGAAGCAGCCTGGCCACAGCGAGCGCTGCCGTCCGCGACGTCGAGGTCAAGATGCTCGGCGGCATGACCCAAGACGAACAGGTCACGGCTTTTAAGGCGCTGCGAAGCATGATCGTCTCCCTACGCGACGACACACACGAGGCAACCAATGACCATCACTAAAACCATCCGGCTCGGCGTCGCCGCTGTAGCAATCGCTACGTTGCTGAACGGCTGCGTCACTGAGAACCACACCACTCCCCTGGCGGCCTCATCAAGCACCGCCGCCCCGCGATCAATGGAGGCAGCGGAGGCAGCAGTGGCCCGAATCCCGGGAGCGGAGTTTAAGGCGGCCCGCGCGTGGGACGGCACCACCGCATACGTCATCGCGACCCTCTCCGTGACAGATGCCTTCTCCGGTGACCCGGCAGCTCTGATTGACTACTCGTTGGCGCAGCTCGGTTCCCAGAATGAGGTGGATCGGGGACGCTTGGTGCGCTTCAGCTTCGAAGGCCCAGGACAGAACGCAGATACCACCAAGGCGCTCCTGGCATCGTTGGGCATCGACTCTGCCCGGTATGCCGGCGGGTCCTCCTTGGAACTCGCCAATCAGGACCTGGATGACCGATACGGTCCGTGGCCAGCAGCGGTTCCCGAGCCCCCGGCGTCGCTCATTACCAACGGCTGAATACCGGATGGGTTGCGGTGCCCATCGCAGCCTCCCCACTTCACCCCTAGGGTTGAAGGTGCCCGGGAAAAGTTCGGGCTACTTTGGGGGATTTAATGCGCGGCACAGAATTACGACGGCGGCACCACCGATTGCTTTCGGCTACAGCGGTGATGGTGCTCGCCGCAGTTACGGCCGGTGGGCTTTCGGGATGCCGGGTTGTAAAGCGGCCAGCGCCGCCGTACCCGACCGTCGAGTGGCAAGGGGCCGAACCCAGCGGACCGCTTGAGGCCGACCCTTGGGTGCAGGCCACCCGGAAGTTTCTTGAGGCAGAGGCCGTGGCGCGCAACATCAACGATTTCTCCATACCTGAGCTGGCCAAAACCGCCAGTAGGGACGCGCGGAGCCGTGCTGCGAGGCCGGCAATCGATGACGTCAAACAGGGACGGCGCCCGGACATTCTTCCCGGGCCAACACCGTTCCTGCCGCTCAGCGTGACGCCCACTTTCCGGGGTGACCCTGACCGGGCAGCCGTGAGGGGCTGCAAGGCAACGGAGTGGTCCTCGGAGGAAGGAAAAGTGCCGGCCGAGTTGAAGGGCTACAGCGTGGAGTACCGGATGGAGCGGCTGCCCGACGGAACCATGCGGGTGGAGTCCACGGTCGGGATTCCAGCTTTGGAATGCTCGGACGCCACCCTTCCCATAGCCTTGTTTGTGCCGGCGCCGGAACCGTCGGACGTTACGGACGTCAAAGACATTGTGATTGCCGAGCGCACCGACCTCGATCCTGTGGGCAAGTGATGGCGAGACGCCCACGTGCGGGCATCACCGTCCTGTTGCTCTGCTCTGCGTTGCTCGCCGGATGCACGGTGCCCGACGACAATTCGGAACCGCATCGCAGCACTGCCGCAGCCGAAGCTGACATCGCCAAAACCCCCGGCGTCACGGCGCGTATCGGCAGGGCATACGACGGCCTAACCCCGTACTTATCCGTGAATGTGGAGCTCACCGAGGCCTTCACTGGTGATGAGGCTGCACTTCTGGACTCCGTCTTGGCGCAGGTGTGGTCCCAGGACGAGTATGCGCCGAAGAAATACGTCACGCTGGGGGTAAGCGGTGCGGGTCGCACCGCAGAGACAACCTCGGCGGCCCTGACCAGCCTTGGACTCAGCTCCATGAAGTACGCCGGCTCGGCGGTCAGCGTGATAGGGGCTGATCTTGTGGCCCGATACGGCGAGTGGCCTGGGTCGGTGCCGACGGTTGGGCAGGAACTGGTTCAGGGCACCCCGAGCGCCGGGTAGGGCAGCATCGGTAATGAGGGCTCCTCCCGGACTGGGTGTAAAGCGTTGAGGGCAGTTTTGCGGGCGGGTATTACGGGAATCGTGAGCCCGGAGATTGGCCGTATGCCTTTCAGCCATGAACGGCGGCGTTATTACAGCACTTTCGGCGCACGGCCTAACGGCACAAGGCCGGAACATCATCGATCGAGCGAATTTCGGAGCCGCCTCTGCCCCCGGGTTGATATTCGCACCACTCCTCGGCGGAGGCTTGTATGGCAACCCAAACAATGGGGGCGGATGCTGCTACAACGAGGATGATGGCCAAGCCCGCCCATACCCACGTTTTACGGGCGGTGACGCTCCGACGCATCATCACGAATGCCACTACGCCGGCCAAAAAGGTTGCCAGAACGGCGCTTACTTGCAGCGCCTGGTTCGACGTAGCCCCCGCCCCGGTGAGTACGGACATCATGGTGGCCCCAGCGATAAAAGCGGAAAGAATCGCGGGCAGAACTGCCAGTGAGCAGAAGATCGTAGCCAGGACCACGGCTAGATGTGGTCGATCAGGCCTTACCCTGGCAAATTCGGTGTCCAGTATTCCCCCAAGTGTTCGTTGCCCGACGCTACCAGACCACCGCCCACGCGGTTCTGAATCAGGCAGCTCACTTCGTCCCGAAAGCGGTGGCTAACAAGCTCGGCACGCCCGCGGAACCGTTATGCCGCACACGTATGACACCAATCATTCCGGACCATCATGTGGCACATCGCTTCCACGACGATCCTCATTAGCGGCAGGCGTTAGCTATGCGTTTATGGGACCTGCGTTGTCCACGGACTTTACGCACAGTTTGGCTTTAACGAATTGGCTGAGCTGCCGGCCTCCTCTGCGGCCTCTGACGTTTTGCTCGACAATGAGAGGTCTCGAATCCGAAGGGTGAGGAACGGCCGGGCCGCAGCAGTTCAGGCAATACTTGACTCTGACACTGTGGAAGGCGGGAGAACTGAGACATGTTATCCATCGGAGCTTTCGCGCAGATCGGGCAGGTGACCCATCGGATGCTGCGGCATTGGGACACTGCAGGTCTGCTCGTGCCAGCCCATGTTGACGAGTTCAGTGGCTACCGATCCTATGATCCATCTCAACTAGAGCGCCTGCATCGAATTGTTGCACTGCGCCAGTTGGGCTTCGGCCTTGACGATATTTCGTCGATTCTTGACCAGGGCGTCGAGGCCGATCGCATCGCAGCTCTGTTGCGGATTCGCCGCGCAGAGGTTGAGCAGGAACACCGGATCGCTGCTGGCCGCCTCGCAGACGTGCAACGCAGGCTCCATCTCATCGAGAAAGAGAACCACATGTCCCAGATCGAGATCATCGAGAAGCCCCTGCCCTCTATCCGCCTCGCAGCCCGCCGCATGGTCGTAGCAGACCAACCTGAGGTCGCGGGCGCAGTGGGTCCCGCCTTTGACGCTGTTTCCCGGATCATCGGTGATGAGCGCGGAACCCTGGATACTCCAGTCGCACTGTACGAGACGGTTGAAGACGGCCTGCAAATCATCGCCGGCTACGCCTACACCGGCCCGCCCCGCGACGGCTTCGAAGTCATCGAGCTGCCAGCTGTCGAAACTGCCGCCTGCGGCGTCCATCTCGGTTCCATGGAGCACATTGCGGAAAGTTGGCAAGCACTCCACTCAGAGATCTTCGCTCGAGGGCTCCTCCATTCAGGGCCGTGCCGGGAACTCTACGTCAGAGCAATTTCAGAGGACCAATCCGACTGGGTGACGGAGCTGCAGCAGCCCGTCACCCGTCCGAGTTTGTGATGCCATCCGGAAATCCGAACTGGCAGCGCGTCGTCAGATAGACAGTGTTCCCGCGACATACCCGGCACGCTCATTGGAGGAGTTTGCCGGGTATCGCTGTCTTCCCGGGGCATACCTTTACAAGTCGTTAAACTTTTTCTCCAGTTATGTAAGAAACACCGATTCCCGGGACACTAAGTGGTTGGAACATCACATCGCACTAGCCCGGGGGAACAGAACAAGGATGTTGGCTACCAGAGAGCAGGAACTGATTGCTCTTCACGCTGAACACTTCAGCCGCATCTACCAGTACATCGCGTACCGGATCAACGACCGCGAACGGGCCGAGGAACTGGCCAATGACGTGTTCCGGATCGTGTGGGAAAAACAACCGCCCGAGCCGCCCGGCATCGGATGGCTGATTGCTACAGCCAGGAATGTTCTGGGCAACGAGTACAAAGGCCGGAGCCGTCGCGATCAACTCATGCAGCGCCTGGCTGAAGAAGCCCGAATCCAAGCCGTCACCAGCAACGATGATGAACAGCAGGCCAGCGTTGCGGAGATTCTCTCCAAGCTCAAGGACCGTGATCGGGAAATCCTGATGCTCACCTACTGGGACGACCTCACCACCGCGGAACTGGCCGAAAGCCTTGGATGCACAGCCTCCGCCGCCGGGGTCAGGCTCCACCGGGCCCGTAAAGCCTTCGCGAAAGCCTCACCACAACACCTCATGACAGGACGGGAAGTCTAACCATGGACCGCATCGAACAACTCATGAAAAACGCCAAACCAAACGTCCCCGAGCCCGGCACCACCCCCGGTGTTCTGCCGGGCCAGTCCCACGTCTTCTCCGAAGATCCCAACATCATTTCCCTGGCTGAGCGCAAATCCAAGCGGACCGGTTGGGCAGCAACAACGGGGGTCGTGCTTGCCGCCGCAGCAGTCGTCGGAGCAATCGTCGTCGCAGACAACCTGGTCCCCCAATCGGCACCGGCACCAGCCACCACCGATGCCCCCAGCATCACGGCCACACCCACCCCAACGCCGACCGCGTCACCAACGGTATCCCCTTCAGCGACGCCCAGCACCACCCCCACTACCACCCCGACGGAAACCCCGGTATGGAGCGCTGAACCAACCCCGACAGCGGTCATCACCCCGCCCCCGCCGGCGGACACTGCACCAGCAGCCCCGCCAGCAACAGTTCCTGCCGGCCCCGCCGCAGGCGCATGCACCCCGGCGAATATCGACATCCGGCGGAACGACCAAGTCCGGGCCATCAAACCCATCCCGGCCAATGAGCAGCAGTACTACACCGTCCTAGGATGCGCAGAAGGCTGGCTCGCATACGCCATCTCAGACGAGGGCATCAGGGCCATCGGCCTCGACGGCGGCAACGCCTGGTACGGAGTCGCCACACTCCAAAGCAACGGACGATACCTCGATGACAACCAACAAATTTACTCCAGCATCTACAACTGGGAATTCCTCGCCTATGACGTCCAGAACGGCAAATACGCCACCGTGCAAGAGGGTATGGACGCCCAGTTTGCCACTTATGGCATTCCTGTCCGGCTCAGGCCGCAACTTGTCGGCCCAGGACCAGCCGCTCCAACAGGAACCAGCACGCCGTGAAAAGCGCCTGCAGTAGCCGTATATCCTGCAGTAGCCGTATATGAGGTCGCCGTAGGGTTAGGTAGCATCGGATGACTGGAGGCTCGTTTGTTGCCAACATCGATGAGGACGAACATGGGCAAAGTAGCTTGGGGTTTCACGTGTTCACTCGACGGCTTCATCGCGGGACCTGATCATGACATGAGCTGGTTGGCCGCTGCGGAGCCCCTGGCCGAGGGTGTCACTGAACGCTTGGCCGGGGAAGTCGAAGTGATCATCGCCGGCAGAAACGGCTACGACGCCGCACAAGCCCAACGCAACGAGCGGGACGAAATGACGTCCGAGGCGTACGGCGGCGCATGGTCGGGAACCGAGATCATCCTTACCCACCGACCCCACGAGATAGCCCACGATCCTTCGATCATCGCGATGAACTGCGGAATAGTCGAGGCGATTGATCGCGCTCAGCAGATCGCCGGTGACCGGAACATACAAATCATCAGCGCGGACATCGCCCGCCAAGCCCTCGAACACAACCTCATCGATGAGCTGCAGGTCTTCGTCGCACCAGTGTTCCTCGGTGATGGCACCCGGATCTTCGAGGTATCCGGCGGCTACCGGTACGACTGGGAACTCGCAGAAACCTACGAGGGCGCCGAACGCAGCTTCGGCCGCACGTATCGCCCGAGACGTCACCGCCCGGGCTAGCGTTAAGTCTCGCCAAACATCGCCCAGCCCGTTTGGGCGTCCAAAAAGTCTTAGGAATCAGGGCCGCAACTCGCCGCCCCAGGATGCCAGCGCACCGATCGCCTCGCGCAAGGCGAACCCCCTGTCGGTCAGCGCGTAGGCCCGGGTGTTGTGCCGGAGGGGCAGGCGGATCAGTACACCGGCGGTCTCGAGCTCGCGGAGACGGGTCGCGAGCATGTTGGTAGGTACTCCGAGGTCGCGCTGCAGATCACCGTAGCGCTGTGGCCCGTCGAGCAACCGCTCAACGATGAGCAGGGCCCACCGCGATCCGACGATGTCGAGGGCCGCGGCGAGGTTGCTCACGCGGTCGGATCGGCGTCCGGCTTCATCCAAAACGGTGAGTAGTGGTAGCCGTCGGGGTCGTCGAATTGGCGCTGGTACATGAAGGGGTAGTCGTCGGTATCACCGATCCGCCCGCCGGCTGCGCCCGCACGTTCGGTGAGTTCGTCGACCGCCTCGCGGCTGCCGAGGTCGAACGACACCGTGACTTTCGAGGGGGTGTCGGGTCCGCCGATCAGCTCCTCGGCGCCGCCGACGCTTGCGTACATCTCGCGGCTGCCGAGCATGACGTACTGCTCAGGCGCGATAGCGAAGCATGACACGTTGTGATCGGACATCTCGGTGTTGAGGGTCCAGCCGAGGGCGGTATAGAAGGAGGTGGAACGTTCGACGCTTTCAACAGGGCAGGTGATAAAGAGGCTCATGTGGCTCATACTTGCAAAATGCAAGTAAGGCGTCAAGGGTTTGGCACTTTACTTTGGCAGCCCCATATTCCCGGGCGGCCATCCGAAGAGTAAGGTGGGCCACCCCACCATCAGGCGTTCGCGTGCAAGGTCCGTTTGTAGCCGGTGGAGCTCGAGCGAGGCGGCATCATGGCATCATTCAGCTCTTCAGTGCCGGCGCATCTGGGCATTTTCGTCACGGATCCGGACACGGGACGCCCGGTCCAGCGCCTGCCGCTCTATGCGGAAGTTGCGGTTCCGCGGATAATTCCACCACCGCCGATCAACGAACGGTATCGGGAGCCCCTGCGCGCAGCCATAATAAGCGTGGACTCCTCCGCCACCGGTCCCAGTCGCGACAGGGTGGAGAATGCGGCCCTACGGGCTCTGGCTTCCACCATAAGTAAGGAAAGCCGCGAGCGACTGATAACTCAAGGTCCGGTCGTGAAAGACCTGTTCCAAGAAGCTCTCAAGAGTGTGTTGGAGGCGGCGGGCCGTGAGCGCCTTTCAGAGATTCCCGTGGCTGACTTGGAACGCCTCATGGCGGACGCGGTACGGACATCGGCTTCTCGACGAGGTCTTGAAACTGAGTCTGAGGTTCCGGACCAAGGCGCGTTGTGGGCGGAGCCGCTAGGTGTACTGGCCACCGACCACATGGGGTACGTGTCGTTCGATCTTCGGAGACTGGGAACTGACGTCCAGTTGATGCTCTCGGAGGCCATTGAAGCCCGCCAGCTGGGCAAAGGACCATCATCCAACTTAGCCATTTGGATCTATCCCAGCGGCCATTCGGGCAGGTTCGATGCGCTGGATCAGGCCCGCTTTTCCTCCGACGCCATACTCGCCCGGCTGAAAGTATCGTGGCATACCCTGCCGCCCTCGCTGATCAACATGGGCCCGCGCGCACTCCAAAATCCCAGCCTCACAGACTGGAGGCTCTCACCCGCCTCGTTTGCAGCAACTCCCACCACGCTCCTCGGAGCAGACGGTTGCGAGGAGATGGTTCCCTCGAACCTGGCGCTGCAGGAATTCGTCCTCCGCCAAGTGGTGCGACTGGTGGAAGTACCCCCAAATTTCGGCGTTCCGCAGGAGTTTAAGGCCGCCTACGTAGACGACTACAAAGTCACTTGGTTCTCCCTCGGTCATTCCCTCGGCGAGATTCTCTACAGCTTGCCGCTGGCACCTGGGGAGAGCGTGAAGCTGGCCGTGATCGACTGGTCCTGGGACAGCCTCGCAAAGCGTGACGAGAAAACTAGAATGACCGAAGAGTTGCTGCATCAGACCCACCGAGACCGCACCATTTCCGAGACGGTCAAGGCCGGGCTCAAAGAACTTCAACACGGGAGCTCGTTTATGGCGGGCGCCGCTGGATCATCGGGTGCCACAGGAGGCGCCAATCTGGGGGTCGTGGGGCTGGGTGCCGCCGTGGGAAACACCTGGAGCTTGGGAGGATCCACGGCTACCAGCGACGGAAGCAGGGATCTAGCGGCGGAGAACGTCCAACGGCTGAACGACAGCTTTTCGCAGGCCAGCTCATCTCAGCGTGAAATCAACTCAACAGTTGTCATCCAGGCCCGCCAGGAGGAAAAGGAAAGTATCCAGACCCGCACCTTCTCGAACTATAACCACAGCCACACCTTGACGATCCTCTACTACGAGGTGCTGCGGCACTACCGGGTGACTGTTGAGTGGGTCCGCCGTCGCCCCTCCGTGCTGGTCCAGATGTCGCTAAGCCTCCCTCAGGTTCTGACGCCGAAAGCACTTCTCCTCAGAAGATTCCAACTCGAACCCTTCCTTCTCGATCAAAAGCTGTCGGCAGCTTTCGACGCTGTCGCTCGAGTGGTATTGGGTGAGGAAAAACTGAAGCGCGAAGTGGAGAAGTGGGGTGCGAACACCCAGACGACCGACCCGGGTGCAAAGCTCTTCGTCAAGCTCATTGCCCAGTTCACCACCACCTCCGACGATACGTCGGAACCGGTCTTCGTGGTACTCCATCTACTCGACGGACGGATTTTCGAGTTCCAATGCGATGGTGCTGGCGAGGAGGGAACCTCCCCCGAATTCGAGAAAACCCTACCTGTCGCTATCCCTTGGAAAGACATCAGAGGCATCGAAGTAAAACTTAAGGACATCAACTCGGGCGGTGACTGGCAAGAGTCGAACATCCTGGTGACGATGCTGACGGTCGAGAACGAGCGAATCAATATACTCGCTGATTCCGGCACCCGGACTTTGGATGATGCCGGTGGGAGCACCGGGTTGCTCCCTTCGAAACAATCTCCTTCAGCGACCACAACCACTGTGGGACTCAAACCAAACCGTAATGACTTCGTTTCGGCCGAAGACGATGTGGCTTTGCAGAATCTAGTCGCCCACTTGGATACGAACCGTGGCTACTACAACAGCGTCCTTATGCTCGGAACGGATGCAAACACGATCGCCAAGGATTTCGAGAAGAAGCAATGGTCGCCAGGGCAGGTCATGTCCGACCACGTCGACCCCACACCCTTGGAAGTGTTCGGAAGCTACGTGGCCTATGGGCTGGCCAAGCAAACCTCCGCAGTGGACGACGCCACGGTGGTGGACATCGCCGCGGCACTGAACGGCACCGACCCTACCCGACGCCAATGGGCCACCTCCGTTCTTGCAGCGTTGAGTGAGCAGGACCGGCAGACTGTACTTGAGCGGTTGCCGCTGGCCTCGGCGAAGTCCGAGCGGCTGATATCCATGCCAACCCGGGGAGTCTTCGCTGAAGGCAAGCTCGGCCACTGCAACGTCTCAGAAGAGATCGATAACACACGCTTCTGGAAGTGGGACGAGCACCCCATACCTATCGATGCGCCGGGCATCAACCCGGTCACGCCTATTCAACCTCAACCGGAGCAACCCGGCGTGGCGCCCACACCATTCCCACCTGCAGTAGTGAACATCGTCAGTCCCAGCCCGGCTCCTGATCCCGGCGGACTCGCGGCGGCGCTATCTCTCCTGGGGACGCCGAACATCTTCCGTGACATGTCAGGGCGCCAAGAAGTAGCGGACCTGTTGAAGAAGCTTTCCGACAACACCATTGCGATCGCAGAGGCTGCCAATAAGGCCCGGGACATCCAGGCCAAATACGGGATGGGGCTGGATAAGCAGGAGAAAGACGCCGAATTGGGTACAACGCAAGCCGGGGCTGAGGTTGCCAAAGAATTGATCAGGCAACGGCGGGATGAAGCACAACAAGTCTCGCCCAGCCAGGCGCAGGACGCCATCAAACTGTCTGAGTCCGAGACGCGCAAGGGCAATAAGTCACCAGAAGAGCACCAGGACTACAGCAAACAGGTCCAGCAAAATGTCCAAGGCGCCAAACCAGTCCGCAAGTCCAAGAGCACCATCAAACTCAACGTCGATCTCAAGGGCTATGGCAACAATCTCCTGATCGGCCGGTTCGGCATTGATGTCAGACAACGTGGAGCCTCGGTAGGTTTTCTGACAGCCACGGATTACTCGAGGCAGGGCCAGCTGGAAGTTGGAGTCACCAATGAATACGACGACCCGCGTTACTCTCTTGAGATCAACGGCGAAGTTCTAGGCGGCGTAGGCATCAACGCCGAGCTCCGAGGTCGGGGCGTAGTCCAGATCCCCCGCGAAGACTTCGACCTGTACGACTACTTCTATCTTGTGGCCACGGCAGAGTATGGCGAGTTCGACGTCGAGACGACCAAGAGCGACGAGGTGTCCGAGGAAGTGGCCAAGAAGTTGGGCGGCGGAGTGGATCTCGCCTACAAACAGATCATCACGATGAAGACCGAGGGCGGCATCGAATGGAAGGACGGCAAAAAGCACACTTCTGCCTCTGCCGTGAAAGTGAAGGTGGTCTATTACACGGGTGGAATCACTGTGAGCTATAGCAAAAAGCCTTAGGTCGCCCCGCCCAACTGGCGGGCAACCCGAACTGGGAAGCCCGCCTGTGGGCAGATGAGAGACCGTCCGACTCAAGCCCGAGGGATGTGAGAGACCGTCCGGCTCAAGCCCGAGGGATGTGAGAGACGGTTACATGTCCGCGAGCGCGCCGCCGGGGTTCTCGATTGCGTCGGCCACGTACCGGAGGAAGCCGGCCGCGGTTTCTCCGTCGCAAACGCGGTGGTCGAAAGCGAGGGTCAGTTCGGTAACCTTGCGGACGGCCAGCTCACCGTTGACCACCCAGGGCTTGTCGATGATGCGGCCCACTCCCAGCATCGCCACCTCAGGGTAGTTGATGATTGCAGCGGAGCCGTCCACACCGAACACACCGTAGTTGTTCAGCGTGAAGGTGCCCGAGCCCAGTTCCGCGGGGGTCGCCTTACCGTCACGTGCGACGGCGGTGAGCCGGCGGATCTCTGCGTCCAGTTCGCGGGCACTCAACTCGTGGGCGTTGCGTACGGACGGGACCACGAGTCCGCGGTCTGTCTGGGCCGCGAAGCCGAGGTTGATCCCTTCGAATCCGACGATCTCCTGCGAGCCGTCCGAGGCAGTTTCGAAGCGCGTGTTCAAGGCCGGGTATTTTTTTAACCCAGCCGTGACAAAACGGGCGATGAAGGCCAGCAGGCCAGGGGTGTCGTGCGGTGCACGCTTCTTGAGCTCGGCCCGCATGTCCAACAGCGCGGTCGCGTCCACATCCACCCACACGGTGGCTTCGGGGATCTCCGAGCGGCTGCGGGTCATGTTCGCAGCTACGGCCTTTCGTACCCCACGGACGGGCGTCCGCGCCGAGACGCCCAAGCCAGTCCGGCTATCAACGGCCCCCGCATCAGCGGAAGCGGCAACAGGAGCAGAAACGGCAGGAGCTTCAACAGAGGGTGCAGCAACAGCAGGCGAAGCAATCACAGCTTCCACATCCCTGCGCATGATCAGTCCGCTGGCACCCGAACCTTCAATCGTTTCGAGGGAGACCCCGTGGTCGCGTGCCATCTTGCGGACCAGCGGCGAGATGACTGCACTGAGCTTGCCGGGAATGCGGGTCCCCGCCACAGCCGGCTCCATCACCGGCACAGCAGCAGGCTCAACAACAGAAGAAGCTACAGCAGCACTCGCCTTCCGCGGTCGGGTCCGGCCACCGGTGGCTCCCCCGGGCGTACCGTACCCAATCAGCACGTTGCCCGAGCCAGCCTTCTCCTCGGTCCGGTACGTCTCGGCGGCGGCTTCCACCGCAGACGAAACGTCGAGACCTGAGGACACCGGCGAAGGATCAACAGACCCAGCCGGAACAGGAGCCGCGGCAGCGGGCGAACCCGCCGAAGAACCCACGCGAGCGATCGAGATCAGCGGCTTGCCGACGTCGAGCGTTTGACCGGCTTCACCGTGCAGCTCGGCAACGGTGCCGGCGTAAGGCGAGGGCACCTCAACCATGGACTTGGCGGTCTCAACCTCGGCGATGGGCTGGTCAACCACAATCTCGTCGCCCACGGCAACGAGCCAGTTCACCAGTTCGGCCTCGGTGAGGCCCTCTCCCAGGTCGGGCAGTTTGAAGACCTGCATATCTGAGCTCATGGTCAGTCCTCCCATTGAAGGTCGTCGACGGCGTCGAGGATGCGGTCGACGCTTGGCAAGTAGTAGTGCTCCAGCTTGGGAGACGGGAAGGGGACGTCGAAGCCGGTCACCCTCAATACAGGCGCGGCGAGGTAGTGGAACGCGCGTTCCTGGACGCGGGCCACAATCTCGGAGGACACGGAGGCGAATCCGTGGGCTTCGGCGATCACGACGGCGCGTCCCGTCTTGCGTACGGACGCGCAGACGGTTTCGTCGTCGAAGGGGACGAGGGTGCGGACGTCGATGACTTCGAGTGAGCGGCCCTCTTCGGCGGCGGCAGCTGCAGCGGCCAGCGCGGTGGGGACGGACGGTCCGTAGGCGATGAGCGTTGCGTCTGTGCCGGGACGGGCAACAGCTGCGCGGCCCTCGGTGGAGGTTCCGGCGTCGTGCTCTGCGCGCAAGGCACCCAAGTCAACCTGGTCCTTGGACCAGTAGAGCTTTTTGGGTTCCATGAACATGACGGGGTCGTCGGAGTCGATTGCTTCGCGGAGCATGCGGTAGCCGTCGGCCACGGTGGCGGGGGTGTAGACCTTGAGGCCGGCGGTGTGGGCGTAGTAGGACTCGGAGGAGTCGCAGTGGTGCTCCACTCCCCCGATGCCGCCGGCGTAGGGAACACGGATGACCATGGGCATTTTGAGCTTGCCCTTGGTGCGGTTGTGCATTTTGGCTACGTGGCTGACGATCTGTTCGAAGGCGGGGTAGGCGAAGGCGTCGAACTGCATTTCGATGACGGGGCGCATGCCGTTGATGGCCATGCCCACAGCCATGCCGACGATTCCGGATTCGGCCAGCGGGGTGTCGAAGCAGCGCTGTTCGCCGAATTCGGCCATGAGGCCGTCGGTAATGCGGAAGACGCCGCCCAGCATTCCGACGTCTTCGCCGAATACCAGGACGGAGGAGTCTGCGCGCATGGCGTCGGCCATGGCGGTGTTCAGCGCTTTGGCCATGGTGAGGCTTTGCGGGCCGGTGGCTTCGGCAGTGGCCGCAGCGGAAGCGGCGGCGCTGGCGGTGGCTGCGCTGACGTTCCCATTGAGCGTTGTAGTGACGGTCATTTTGCGCTCTCCTCCCGGGCGAGTTCGCTGGCGAGCAGCTCGGACTGTTCTTTCAACTGCGGGGTTTGCTTGGCGAAGACGTATTTGAAGAGGTCCAGTGGCTGGACGGGGACGTCCTCGCCCAGGCCTTCGCGGAGCTGGGTAGCGACGGTTTCGGCGTGCTCAGCGATCCTGGTGCTGGCCTCCTCGTCGAGGAGACCCTTGTCCGTGAGATACGACTTCATGCGCGCCAGCGGATCCTTGGCCTGCCATTCGGCAACTTCGCTGTCCGGGCGGTAGCGGGTGGCGTCGTCGGCGTTGGTGTGGGCCTGCATGCGGTAGGTGTGCGCTTCGATCAGGAGCGGTCCGGAGCCTTCGCGGGCCAGCTTCACGGCCCTATCCATCACGGCGAGCAGCGCCACGAGGTCGTTACCGTCAACGCGCTCACCGGCCATGCCGTAGCCAACAGCCTTGTGGGCCAGCGAGGGTGCCACAGACTGGTGGCTGAGCGGTACGGAGATGGCGTATTTGTTGTTCTGCACGAAGAAGATGACGGGCAGGTGGAAGACTGCGGCGAAGTTCAGGGCCTCGTGGAAGTCGCCTTCGCTGGTGGCGCCGTCGCCGCACATGGCCATCACAACGGTGTTTTCGCCGCGCAGTTTGGCTGCGTGGGCAACGCCCACAGCGTGCAGCAGCTGGGTGGTGAGCGGGGTGCATTGGATGCCCACATTGTGCTCGGTGGGGTCGTATCCGCCGTGCCAGTCACCGCGGAAAATGGTCATCACCTCAACGGGGTCCACCCCGCGGGTCATGATGGCGACGGCGTCACGGTAGGTGGGGAACAGCCAGTCACCTTCGCTGAGGCACATGGCGGCTGCAACTTGGCAGGCTTCCTGGCCGTGGCTTGAGGGGTAGACGGCCATGCGGCCCTGCCGGACCAGCGCGGAGTTCTGATCGTTGACGCGACGCCCGACGACGAGTTGCTCGTACGCGGCCATCAGTTCAGCATCATCGGGGGTGGGGTATTCGTGTCCGGGTTCGGTGCCTTGCTCGTCATGGGAGCGGAGGGTGCCGTCCGGGTTCACCATTTGAATCTGGTGCCGGGCTGGGAGCATGTAGTCCTCAACGCTGATGCCGAATTTGGTCCGAACGTCAGCAGCTTGGTCCTCTACAGCCGTTTCCGGCGCAGATTGATCTGCGTGGATCGTCATTGGTCCATCCTTCTCTAGCCACTATGTGCTTCCAGTATGTTCTTCCAGCTTGTTTCGTATCCAGCTTTCGGCGAAATCATGGAAAGCATTGCCCGTAATGGGTATTCTGAAAGACGAATTGCAATTGTGAGCTGGGTAACGTGCCCGAGCTTTGGACGAATTGGAGCGCCAGTGAGCGAGGCCGAGGCGGAGCAGACCGCCATACCGCTGGACAGTGTTGACCGGGACATCATCCGCGAGCTGACCACCGATGGGCGCATGTCCATCACCCAAGTGGCGGAGAACGTCCACATCAGCCGCGCCCATGCCTACTCCCGGATAGCCCGGCTCACGGGTGAGGGCGTGCTGACCAAGTTCACGGCGCTGGTGGATCCCATCAAGGCCGGGCTGCGATCCTCGGCGTACGTGACGTTGAAGGTTCAGCAGCACTCGTGGCGTGAGTTGAAGGAACAGCTGCGGGCCATCCCGGAGATCCATCACATCGCGTTGGTGGGCGGCGACTTTGACGTCATCCTCCTGGTCCGCGCAACAGACAACATCCATCTGCGCCGTGTGATCTTCGACCAATTGCAGTCCATGGACGGTGTGCTGGATACGCAGACTTTCCTTGTTTTCGAGGACGTTGATACCCGGTAGGAGTCCGTTCCCGGATTTCCTGAGGGGGAACGGCCATTTCCGGACTTTAGACTTTCCCCGTGCCCTCCAAAAAGTCTCCGCCACCCGCGCCTTGGGCATCGCTGCCGGAACTTGCCTTTTGGTTTTTTTGCTGTGGCTCATTGCCGCTTTCCAGTTCTTCTACAATCCCCCGCAAGCCAAACCACACAAAACCGACGCGATCGTTGTTTTGGGCGGCATGAGTAAAGAACGGTTGCCCGTGGCCCAAGAGCTGCAGCACGAGCTGGATATCCCCGTGCTTGTGGTCTCAACGACCGGCTTGTCCGGCAATGTTGAGGGCGACAAACTCTGCGATGAGAACCAAGGTGATTCCGACTTGGTGTGTTTCCGTCCTTCGCCGCTGAATACGAGGGGTGAGGCTGACGCTTTGCGCGGGTTGATTGCCGACCATGGCTGGAAGTCCGTGACCGTGGTGACCTCGGAATATCACGTGATTCGGGCAGGCACACTGATTGGCCAGTGCACATCCGTCGAGGTCCAGATGGTTGGGTCCCAGCCGGACCTCTCAGCGGGCTCTTGGCTGGACCGGTTTGTGGTGGAAACTGGCGGGCTGCTGGACGTCTGGGTGCAGCCGGAGTGCACGTCCTGATCCACCAACAGACGTTCCACATGCATGACAGAGACGGTAAATGTCCGGTCAGGCTTGCGCACTTGGGATGTCACTAAATTACAGCGGAACGTATTACCACTTTGGCGGTTGAAGAATCCTGTCAAGTCATTGAGTTCGGCGTCCATTCACGCCATTCTTTTGCCATAGGTCCAAGGTCTCACCCTACGAGCCCCAAGGATCACCCGTGGAAAGAATCGATTCTCAATCGTTCCACCCCATCAGCCACCACGCCCGGCGTTTCGCATTCGCCCTACTGGCCGCCTTCATCCTCATAGCAAGCTTCCTGCACGCCCCGGCAGCAAAAGCAGCACCGGCCCCTGTGTATCCCATCAGCGGGTTCTTCATCTACGGCAGCACCAGCGACGCAGTAAATATGACGAAGCTAAGTGATATCAAATCCGTCGGGGGCGATACGGTCATCACGTTCGGCTCCCGCCTGAAGCCCACAACGCTCTCCGCCATCCCCGCTGCCTGCACTATATCCGGGGTCAATTGCGCCACGGCAGCTGCCTCCGGGGTCAAAGTAAAACGGTACTTCACCTATTCAGACGGCAACTCATGGGGCACACCTGCATTCCTCTGCGCAAGGGACAGAACCGTCACCAGTGGCTCCACGATTTACACCATATTTGTGCTCCCCACCGAGGGAAGCGGGTGCAACTCGCCCAGCGGCACCTACGACGTTGTTTTGGTTACTGGAGGAACCAACTCCATGTCAGTGTCTCTGGGAAAGGCAGCCACCAGTCTGGGAATGAAGTACTACGCAGGTCTGCCGGCACCGGTGATGCGAACCGATGTCACCTACCTTCCGGATCTCTCCTATCAGGCAACCCTGTCCGTCTTCACCTCCAGGTTCCTCATCTACCAAGGCAAAGTTAACAACGTGGCCGGTCTTGCAGGCTTCTACCACCACACCGAGATGCCGCTGAGCGACGGCTCAGTATGGGACTCTGTCCTGTCGCTCTACAGGATGCAGAATGCCAGGATCGCCCAGTACCAACCGGGACGGGACGCAGTGGTTTCCCCCTACATCGACTCCCGAACTTCATTCGGCGGGCGAGTGACCGTGGATCAGGCACGGAACGCCGTGGCCAATATCGCTGACACAGCCGGCAGTGTCCACCTTGCCATAGCTGTTCAGGATGGCATGGGGACCGGAAAGGGCGGCTCATTCTTTGGAAGTGAGAGCAGCAACAACGTGGATCAGTATGCGGCCTCCATTGTTGGCAGCGGGTCATGGGGCAGCAAGTACCTCGCACCCACCAGAGACTACTTCTGGGCACTGGCCGAAGGAATTGACGGGACAGGCGCAGAACTATGGGCAAACTTGGAAGGCATGGCCCCCGCAACCAGCCAGAATCCGTGTGATGGAAGCCTGAGAGGTCAGACCACTAAGGCCCGGATAGACAAGCAGCTCCAACAGATGGGTAACACCAACACGAAAATCATCTCCTTCATGTGGGACCCCTACTTCACGTGCTCGGGTACGTGGACTCCCATGCTTGACCGGTTCAAGGCCGGAAACATGACTCCGGTGATCACCGATTCAATATTCAACAACGGCAATGTCCTGGTGACAGGTTTCAACCTTAGCGGGGGGACAGTCCGAATAAGGTGGTCCGACCCCAACGGGCGGGTCTTCGACAAGACTGTCACTGCAACCAACTACAACCCCAACTACGGCAAACAACAGGGAATCAACCCCCGGATGGAGTCTGTGACAGCGAACATCGGGAGCGCTTCGCTCGCCTCCGGGAAGAACTATTTCATAGACGTGGTGAACGGTTCCGGAGTCAAAAACGACGCCTTGTACTCCGACCGCGGGTGAGCCGGATGTTGCAGCTCGCCGGTGAAATGCAAGAATTGGAGGTGCCCTAGCAACGGCCAGCCCAACCCTGAGGAGTAGAAGTGACGGACCACGTCCGCCCGGCGACACCCTTGTCGCCTGCACCTCGACACCTGCGCAAACAGGCATTCCGCCGGGAAATTCCAGTGAGCCTTATGGGCGGATTCCCCGGGCCTGGTGGGGTCCATGAGACGCAGGAACCACTTCGGACTGCAGTTTCAAGCCCGAGTCCAGCGGACGTTGATGGTGACCGCCGACGCAAGCGAAGAATAGCTCTGGTCATTGTGATCCTCGTCGCGATAACTGTTCCTGCTCTAACGTTGGCTCTGATTTTCGGCCAGTAGCCAAGCCTACGGAGGGTGTAGCAATTAAAGGCTGCGGTGCGGCGTGGGATAACATCGGGAGGTCACTCCACGCCACCCCGGGGGAAATCCATGCCCAGCGTCATGCCAATTTTTGGCACCCGTCCCGAAGCCATCAAGATGGCTCCGATTGTCAGCGCCTTCCAAGCGTCTCCTGATTTTGACTGCATTGTGACCGTAACCGGCCAGCACCGCGAGATGCTCGACCAGGTTAACGAACTGTTCGGAATCAAGCCGGACCACGATCTGAACATCCTTCAGCAGCGTCAATCACTTTCCTCCATCATGACCCGCACCATTGACGGGTTGGACAAGCTGTTCGCGGAGAAGAAGCCGGACGTAGTCATCGTCCAGGGCGATACCACCACGTCTACCGCCGGAGCCATCGCCGCCTTCTATCACGGCATCCCCGTGGTTCACGTTGAAGCCGGCCTCCGCAGCGGAGATCTTTTCTCGCCGTTCCCCGAAGAGGCGAATCGTAAGATTACAAGTCAGATTTCGAGCCTTCACTTGGCGCCGACAAGCGTCAGTAAAGCCAATTTGCTGGCTGAAGGAATCGCTGAGAAAGACATCGTTGTCACTGGCAACTCAGTCATTGATGCACTCCTCACCACCGTGGACAAGCACATCCCGTTCTCCGACCCCCAGCTGGAAGAGCTCGCGGCGACTGGACGCAAAATTCTCTTGGTGACTACCCACCGCAGGGAAAACCAAGGCGACGCAATGCGCGGAGTCGGGCGGGCGCTTGCCCGGATAGCGGAGGCCGAACCTGATCTGGTGATAGTCCTCCCCGCGCACAAGAACCCCGTGGTGCGGGAAGCGGTCCTTCCCGCACTCGAAGGAAAAGACAACGTGGTTGTCACCGAGCCGCTGGCCTACGGTGAGTTCACAAGGCTCCTTTCCCTGGCGCACATCGTTCTTACCGACTCAGGCGGAGTTCAGGAAGAAGCACCTAGCCTCGGGAAGCCTGTCCTTGTGATGCGCGACAACACTGAACGCCCAGAGGCAGTCGACGCAGGAACAGTCGCCCTTATTGGCACCGACGAGGAAACCATAGTTAAAGAAGTCGACCGTCTCCTGAACCAGCAGGACGCCTTCGACGCCATGGCAAACGCCGTCAACCCCTACGGCGACGGTAAAGCTGCAGCGCGTACCGTCGCAGCAGTTGCGGAGCTGTTGGGGATTGGCAAACGTATTGCCAGTTTCAAGTAAGGATCACTGTGGCGTGGGTTGAATGGGGAGTCTCAATCGGTCACTGCAACTACGGCCTGACAAACATCGAGGTCTACCTTAGCCATTCTCTGCTTGAGGCGCTTTCAAAAGAGCTGATTCCGTAAAGACAGTCACGCTCAACCTGGCTGGACTCGTGCCAAATAACCGTGGCCCCTCTCCGTTCGAGAGGGGCCACAGGTCTTGCTTCCGCGCTTTCATCAGAAGATGATCCTCCAGTTTTGGAGTCCAGCGCTTATCCGATTATGTGAAAAATTGGATTATTCACGTACGCCGCCGGGCTCAGGAGCTATTGCAAGTCGTTATCCCAGTCTTCCGCCATCAACTCCTCTGAGGTGTGCAGACCGGTACCGTCTTCATCGGGGGACGGATCATCGTTGTCCTCGATCTGCATCTCGGGGGAACCAGCGTCCATTGAATTCTCCGAACCGGGATCCACCTCGAAGTCTCCACTCGGTTCGTCCACCTTTAGTGCTTCGCCCGTGAAGTCGTAATACTCATCATTTTCAAATGTCGGCAATGGTTCCTCACTCATGGCCGCTATGTTACAGCAGCACCGCGGACCCTAGGGAAAAATACTTCTCCCAGTCGCACGCCGGATCCGTTAGCGCAGCCAGGAACCCCCGTATTTCGTCAGGTGGGGGCGCCACGTGACCGACGCCCCAATCATGACTAGTGATGGTCCGGACCCTCGCTAGAGAATCAAGCGAGTCCAAGAACGGGCGCATATGGTGTTCAACGTGTGTATCCGTACTGTTTTGGACATACAAAATGAAGTTGTCTACGCGGCCACTGTAATGTTTGCGAAGGTCAGAGCAAATCACGTGAGCGAACACCGAGTCATGCTCTTCTGGAGTTTCAGCTGCGAATGCGGCGCGAGTATAGTTCCGCTGGTTTTGGTACCCAAACTTACTCAAGTCGGTTTGAGGATTTATCGGAACAGCCGTCGACCCGGGAAAGAATTTTGAGTAGAAAAGGGCGGCAAAGCCGCCAGCGGAAGGTCCCCAAAATAAAGTACGTCTTCCACCTGCGGAGTCAATGAGATGGCCAAGCACACCCGGCAAAATCTGTTGGAGGGGCAACTCCGCCGTCCCTGAGAACCACGCGATTCTGACATCGTCACCGCTGTAAAGCCCTGGGTCCGAAACGAAGATACGGTTCACTCCATGGTCTCCAGTCACTTTGGCACCGGCGAACATCGGTAGGGGTGTCAGCTCGCGGGACAGCGCAGCGTGGAATGTCACCACAGTTGTTTCCCCGCCAGCGGGAAGGTACAGCAGCTCAATTGGTTGCGGACCGTCAATCTCGACAATCCCGGGCACAGGAGAAGCCGCGAGGAATTCGTTTACGCTCTTGTAGGTGTTTACCGTGCGCTGATAACGCTGAATATCTCGGCGGGAAGGCGTGAAAGGTGCTGCAGAACTCATATGAATAGCTTAGGCGAAGCCGGACCTCGGTCCGGAACACCCAGGGACAACCACAACAGCCAACGAATCCAAGTCGAGGTTAACATTCTGCTAGATATTTTCGCCGGGCTGTCAGACCGCGCTAGCCGCGTCCTGCGGCACGGCAACCCAAAGGCTCACACAACTTGGCTGGCGACCCCTCAGGAGGTTGCTGGTCGGATAGGTGAGAGTGATTAGTCACGCGGCTTGTGTGACCTGCGCGTTCATGATGGACTCGTATTCGATGGAGGTATACGGCCGAGTGTGGTTGGCGTCTGCGCAGGTGGTAGGTGCGTTCGATCCAGGTCATGATCGCGATCCTCTAGAACTCCGTAATAACCCAGAAACGCCGGTCCAGGACGTTCTCTCGAAACCGGGCAAAGAACGATTCATTGCTGCATTGTCCCCGCACGCCCCGACCCGGCCCCTCGACCCGGTCATACCATGACGATTCAGGACATGGGCGAGTTTCCGGCTCCGAAATTGAGACCCGGGATCGGTATGGAGAATGCAGCCGGCCACGTCACCGCGTCGGGCGACCGCACTGTTCAATGCTGCCACGGCCCGGCGGTTTTCATCCGTGAGTAAATGGAGTAGCCGATAATCCTGTTGGAGTAAACGTCCTTGACCGCGCGCAGGTAGAGCTTGCCTTCGCCGGTGGCGTGCTCGGTGATGCCGGAGAACCAAAACCGGTTCGGTGCATCGGCGTTGAACTCGTGGCTGGCCCTGCCCTTGCTGTCGGTCACGGCGCACAGGTCATCGTGGACTGGCGGGCCGGCTTTCTTGGTCTTGCCTTCTTTCCGAAGACTGACCACCAGCCGTTGTCCGCGCAGATCCGCCACGTGGTCCGCTCAGACATCGGCTCACCCGCCCTCACGGGCTTCATCGACCAGGAACCGGTACCCGAACTCGGGGTCCTCACGGTGGGCATCAAACAAGACGTTGGCCCGGTCGGCCTGCTCGTACTCAGCATCGGTGACCGGGGTGGCCAGCCAGCGGTAGTGGGGCTGACGGGCGATCTTCAGCACCCGGCACGTAACCGTGACGGCAACACCGTCAGCGGCTAAGTGTTGGACGAGCGGGTAGCTCATTTTCCCGGCAGATGAGCTTGAGAGAAATACGCAGCAGCCTGACGAAAGCTTCAACTTCCTGCTCCAAGGTCCTGATCCGCAGCTTCGCGGCCGCGAGTTCCGCCTGCTCACCAGTGGTCCCGGACCGGACCCGGCCTCTTTCATCCACCCATACAACGTGGTGAAGTGGACTCCGAAATACTTCGCGATCTGGGCCAGCTCAACCCAGGACTCACGATTCAACGCGACCCGGACAACATCCTCCCGGAGTTCCTTTGGGTACGGCTTGGTAACAGTAGACATCCTCTCAGCCCAGTCCCATTGACTAGGCTCAACAGACGTCACCTATCCGTGCAGCAGTCCCGACCGCGCTGATTGCGATTGGCGAAAATATACAGGCGACCCATTTGCGCCCACCTGACCAATCGGCATCAGTAAGTCGGAACTTCCAAGCAACGATAGATGGGTTGTCCGACCCAGTTGAGACGGCGGCCTCCGCGGCGGTGAGCCTCAGCCTACAGGGCAGTGGCCTGACACTGGCAACAACGGACGTTGCATGGAGTTTGAACCTGCAAACGAAGTCGATTTTACAACAAACTCTCAACGAGCCACCCGCCATATAGCGCGCTACGGTATCCTACAGAACGGCCCCGCGCCTAAACAGAGCTGAACAAAGCCCCTAGGCCCGGACCAGCGCCAGGACGCGATCGCGGATCTTTTCCATCGTGGGGCGATCCTTGGCTTCTGCGTTCAGGCGCAGGAAAGGCTCCGTGTTGGATGGGCGGAGGTTGAACCACCAGCTGCCGTTGTGGTGCCATTCCACTCGTTGGTGCCGTTCCATAGCAACACCATAGGACCCTAACCCCCAAGTGAACGTCACGTGCGACGAAAACGGCTTACTCCCGCCTCACGAATAACCGTGCATGCCAGTTGGTTAGGACGAGCGGAGGCTGGAAGGCACCTTCCAAACCCACGAGAACGACAAGTCCAGTGCCATCTCCGACCCGCTGTCCACACGATGCGTAGCGCCTTCGTCGGCGATTTGCAGTCGAAACAAGCTGGACAATCAGGTGCTAGTGCACAGTGAGGCATGCCCTAATTGATGCCGGTGGTGGCGATGCCCTTGATGAGGAATCACTGGCCGAACAGGAACACCGGGAGCAGGGACACGACGGACATCGCGAAGAATGTCCCAGCTGGTGGCGGACTGCGAGTCAACGAAGGCGCGAAGGTCTACCGGAACGGTGAACATGGTCCGGGTCCGTGAGGTAAATGAGTGCGCCGAAGAAGTCGCTCCAGGCCCGCTTTCCTTGGGGACCAGTCGCTTTAGAGGGAGTGCTGGCTGATGGTTGTAGGAACCGATTTGAGAGAATCAACTATCGTAGACCAGGCAGCTTCGAGGATCTCAGGAGCATTTTCATCGAGGGCCTGGATGGCAATAGTTGCCTTGATCTCAGGCAGGATTGCTAATATTTGGCTGAACATTCCTTCGGCGCGGTATGACCCGTCCGGATTTATCCAGAAACCGAATCCGTAGCCGGCAGTGAAGAACCTGCCATCGCTTTCAGATTGAGGGGTGTGGCTTATGACTTGGCGCGTGGTAGCCGAGCGCAGGTATTTGGCTGATACAATTCGGTGGCCTCGATAGCTGCCCTCATTAATCAGGAGCTCACCAAATCGTGTAAGCTCATCAATGCTCAATGATAATCCGTAGCCACCCATGGTGTGCCCATGAGGGCAGTTGAGCCAGTCTGGATTCTCAATACCAAGGGGGATGAAGATTCTTGAATTGCAGAAGTCGTGAAGGGTCTTTCCGGTGCGCTGCTCGATGATGCGCCCAAGGACGTAAGTACAGATGCTGGCGTAGTGAAATTGACTACCCGGCTCAGTGTTGAATTGCCTTGAGAAGAAGAATCCGAGCCAATCGGACGTTTCCTTTCTGGAGTCTCCGTCCCACGCCATATCAGAATCCGAAATGCCTGAGGTCATTGTAAGGAGATGCCTGACCCGCACCTTGAGCAAATTGCCCGATGCGCTGTCCGGGATTTCTTCTTTGAAGAAATCGCAAACCAAGTCGTCGAGTTCAAACAGGCCATCATCGACCGCGATTCCCACCGCTACTGACGTAATGCTCTTCGCGATTGAATAAACATGAAGTCGGGCATGGCGCGACAGGCGGCTGTATTCTTCAATAACATTTCCCAGGTGAGATACTTGTACAAAGTTCAGGTATCTCTGCTGCGCTTCCATCTCGCGCACAAACGTGTGCAATGCGTCGTTCATGATTGACTCCTTTTGGCTTGCGGCCGCACCTGCTGGCCGTCGGGATTGTCTACAATGCGGCGGGTGGTTCCGAGCCCCACAAGCTTCTTATCGTCCTTGTTGAAGAAATCAGTACCTTTGTCGTCAATGACTACGAAAGCGGGAAAGTCCTCAACCTCAATTTTGAACACGGCCTCCATGCCTAGCTCACGGTAATCAACCACTTCAAGGGACTTGATGCAGTCCTGTGCAAGTCGGGCTGCCGGACCCCCAACAGAACCAAGATAGAACCCGCCATTGGCCCTGCAGGACTCAGCCACAACACGGGACCGGTTTCCTTTGGCCAGCATCACCAGGGACCCCCCGAGCGTTTGAAATTCGGCTACGTAACTGTCCATCCGTCCGGCGGTCGTTGGTCCGAAAGATCCCGAGGGCATCCCCTCCGGGGCTTTAGCCGGCCCGGCATAATAGACGGGGTGGTCAATCAGATATTGCGGCAAACCTTCCCCGCGCTCCACGCGGCGGCGGAACTCCGCGTGTGCAATATCCCGAGCAACAATCAGCGTCCCGGTAAGCGAGACTCTCGTGCCGACTTGGCACTTAGTGAGTTGCTGCCGGATCTGGTCCATCGGTACGTTCAGGTCGATGGCGACGGCCGCATCCGATTCTGTGATGTCCTCTAGCCCGGTGCTGGGGATATAGGTTGCGGGGTCTTTTTCAAGCTCCTCCAGGAAGGCACCCTGGGGCGTGATTCTCCCAAGAACCTGACGGTCGGCGGAGCACGAAACCGCCAAAGCGATAGGAAGTGACCCACCATGCCGCGGCAAACGAATCACACGGACATCGTGGCAAAAGTACTTTCCGCCGAACTGCGCCCCAAAGCCGATCTGTGTGGTCAGGGCGAACACTTTTTGCTCAAATTCGAGGTCACGGTAGCCGTGTCCTGCGTCGCTGCCCTCAAACGGCAGCGTATCGAGGTAGTGGGCAGATGCCAGCTTCGCAGTCTTCAACGCAAATTCCGCGGACGTACCGCCAACCACGATGGCCAAATGGTAAGGCGGACACGCCGCTGTGCCTAGGCCTGCTATTTTTCCCCTCAGGAACTCCAACATCCGATCTTCATCCAGAATCGACTTCGTCTCTTGGAAAAGAAAGGACTTGTTTGCGCTGCCGCCCCCCTTGGCCATGAACAGGAACTCATAGTGCAGGCCCTTCCCCAGCGAGATTTCTATCTGTGCGGGAAGGTTGGTTCCCGTATTGGCCTCTTTCCACATCGTCACGGGCGACAATTGAGAATATCGAAGGTTCAAGTCTTGAAAAACGTCATAGATCCCGCGCGAGAGGTGCATCGCATCGTCCCCGTCGGTCATGACACGGTGGCCTCGCTTTGCAAAGACCATGGCAGTTCCCGTGTCCTGGCACATGGGTAGGACACCACCTGAAGCGACATTGGCGTTTTTGAGCAACTCCAGGGCAACATACCTGTCGTTCGGCGATGATTCTGGATCCTCCAGGATCCGGCGCAGTTGGGCAAGGTGTGCCGGACGCAGGTAATGGGATACGTCTCTGAACGCCTCACGCGCCATCCGCTGCAGGACCGTCGAGTCAATGTCGAGGACGGCATCGTCACCCACGCCCCGGAGTTTAATTCCTTCGCGGGTGACCAGTCTCATGGGAGCATCCGTGGCACCGACTGGAAGCAGATCTACGTGGCGGAACGATGTAGTAGTCATTTTTAACTCTCCTGACTTCCCCTACGTTATTTCGCAGGTTTGGGGGGCACCTGTCATATCTCCTTGCCTCGGTTGAGCCAGACAAGAGACTTCCCAGGCCCTTGACGGTTGTGTCGTAGCCGCGGGCCAGATCCCCGGCGCCTGGTCGCTCGACCTTGATGACCCGGGCACCAAGATCTGCCAGTTGTCTTGTCGCAAAGGTGCGCGGTCTGTTCAACGGTACGACTACGACCCCGCCCCAGGGTCAGAACGGGGTGTGGAAGAAGGGGCCGAAGGCGAGGAATTGTTGCGTAGCTGCATGCCTTAACTTTCGAGGCTGACGTCCGAAGAGTCCAATGAAAACTGTTGGCAAAAATCATGCGTCCAGCGCATCATTGCGTGTTGAAGAATTGCGGTGATTCGCGGCTCTGGGTTTGTGAGCAACGCAGCACGACCCACCGCCAACAGGGGCGGTCGCGAGTCCAATGCCGGTCGCCCGCCCGTGATCAGGGCGACTTTAGCTTGTCTCGTTTGCAAATTCCGGGGTATTTACCCCTTCGGCTGAATCCGCGTTGTGGACGTTTACTCGGCCGACACATTGGACAGTCGCGCACACATTCAGTGGCCCTTTCCCGGAATCCTGCGCGCAGATCCATTTAGGTTGCTTCGCCGCGATTCAATGCATCAACCCCTTGATCGAGAAAGTAAAGGGCCTCCCTGTAAGTGGGATGGTCTGATTGGTTGTTTAGCCGAGTTGACCTGGGTCACGAAGTTCAGTTCGTTTTGCCCAGACCACGCGGTTCACGATGTAGGTGACTACCCAGAGGATGACGCCTAGCAGCAGGAGTCCGCCGGCTATCTCGTATTGGGCAAGTGGCCGTCCAGATGACCAGGGCAGTGTCAGGTAAGTGCAGGCCACGATGCCGATGACGGGGGTTATCTTTCCTGCGGAGTAGTGGGGCCGGGCTGTGCGGTCCTTGCGGAGGACGAGGACGGCGATGTTCACGATGGTGAACACGCCAGTGAGGAGCAGAGATGTTGTCCCGCCAAGCAGGGAGATCACCGTCCCGCGGTCGTCGAGCGAGAGCACCGTGATAAGGACCAGTGCGATTCCTGTGGTGACTAGAATTCCGGCCCAGGGTGTCTGTCGCTTCGGCAGTACTCTTCCGAGGAAGGGCGGCAGGACGGCCTGTTTGCTCATTCCGTAAAGCAGCCTGCTTGCCATCAGCATGTTGAGCAGAGCTCCGTTGGCGACAGCGACCATGGAGATGAAGGGGAAAACTTGGTCGATCGGGAAGTCCGGAAGTGCGGTCTTCACCACGGTTGTCAGGGGCGTCTCGGTGGCGGCCAGCTCGGCAACGGGTACAACGGCGACGGCGCAAATCGAAACGATTGTGTAGGTGATCACACCGATTCCGAGGCCGGTGAGCATGATTTTGGGGAAGATCTTTGACGGGTTCTTCGTTTCTTCGGCCATGTTGACGGAGTCTTCGAACCCGACCATGGCAAAAAATGCCAGTGAAGTTGCCGTGCTGAGCGCTAGGAAGGTGTTCTTGTCTTCGGGTGTTTCGAAGGCAACGGCCCGACTGAAGTCAGCTTCGCCACCGCTGATGAAATAGATGCTCGCGCCAATGACCATGAGAAGGCCGCTGAGCTCGACGATGGTCAGTACGACGTTGACTTTGACGCTTTCGCTGACGCCCCGCAGGTTTACGATCATCAGCACGATCATGAAGCAGAGGGCTACGAGCATGACGCCGGTGGGACCGAAGTCGAGGTGGAATCCTTTAACGAAGTTCGCGGCGAAGGAGCGTGCAGCGGCGGATGCGGAGGTGATGCCGGAGGCCATGACCGTGAAGCAGACGATAAATGTCAGGAAGTGTATACCGAAAGCCTTGTGCACGTACAGAGCGGCTCCGGCCGCCTGCGGATACTTAGTGACAAGTTCCAGATATGAACGGGCGGTCACATATGCGACGGTGAAGGCAATAATGAACGGCAGCCAGGCAGCCCCGCCGACTTCCTTGGCGACTTGGCCGGTGAGTGCGTAGATGCCGGTGCCTAGCATGTCACCGACGATGAACAGGAGAAGGAGGCCTGGGCCAATGGCCCGCTTCAGCTGCGTGTCCTTCTGGCCGGCGGAAGCGGGGGCGGTCACGGAGTTGTTGGAGGGTGAGCTGCTCATCGGTTCGTCCTTTGACTTGTCTCGTGTCCGTCTCGTTCCCCAATAGTGGCCTTCGAACGGGTGTGCTGGGTAGAGAGTTTCGCAAGGTCGTCAATGACCTTACCCAGTGCTATCGCTCGGCCCACCTGCGTGCTCGACGGCCGGTTCTGGTTGGTGTCTATGGGGGTGGCGGCAGGTCGTTGCACGACGCTTCGTGTCAGGTGGATTTGTTTTCCTTTAAGAGGATCGTGGAAGAGGACCATGTTGTTCATTGACGTCCCTCCCTTTTAGAGGAGGGGATGTCGTCTGTTTTGGCGATGAGCACATCGCAGGGGGCGTGGTGCGCAACGTGGCTGGCCACGTTGCCGAGGACGCGGCCAAGGCCTTGCATGCGCTTGTTTCCGACGACGATCATCCGAGCCCGGTAGGTTTCAGCCTGTTTGACCAGTGCTTGGGCTGGGCTTCCTTTGACTGCGAAATATTCGATCCTGAGGTTTTGTGCGTTCAGGCTGGCCGCCGAGTTGCGGGCTATTTCCTCGGCGTCATCGGCGCCGCTGACGATCTTCCGGTCGCTGCCCGTGCCAAAAACTTCGGTCCGATCGTTATCGAAGGCGGTAACCACATGGAGGCTGGTTCCCAGAGCTAGGGCTATGTCGCTCGCCGCTTCGGCGGCCATTTGGGCGGTTTCGCTGCCATCTACGCCGACGACTATGATTCCTGTCAATTTTCTCTCCTCAACTGTTACGTGGGCATAAGCCCAGATAGGTTGGTTGGCTCGTTGCTCGCTCCCGTAATCCAACCGGGAGCACAGCGATGCTCCTTCAAGGGGTGGGAGTAGATCCCCGTACGCCGTCACTAACTGGGAGCAATAAGGTGATTGGTGTGGCACGGTACGGGGAGGTCCGGCGCTGCCAGCGCGTCTGCCGACGGTGACCGGTGTGGCCGCTTCCGATCGGCGCTGAGGTACTGCTAGGGCGGCACCAAGTCGGGTCAGCGCGCTGTCATGCCTCGAAGCGCCCCGTAGTAGGCCTGGATCAGGGTCTGGATGGTCTCGTCCTTGGACAGCCTGCCACGGTTGTGGATCATGTCGTTGATCTCGCGGGGGTCGAACATGGCGTTGTAGAACATCAACGCAAAATCAAAGCGTTCTTCGGGCACGCCGAGCTCCCGCAGAACCTCCCGGATGGGCCGCTCCCACGCGTCATGCACTGTGCCAATGACCTCGTCATTGGCGTGGAGACGGGTGAGGAAACCCTCCTTGGACCGGACCTGGATCATCGCCGGGCCGTACGTTTCCAGCAGCTTCACCCAGCGGGCGATGACATCCTCAAACAAGGAAGTGCCGTGCAAAGGCGAAGCCAGGGTGTAGTCGCGCAGGTTCACCAGTACGCTGTGCAGGTAAGCGCTGTGCAGTTCTTCCAGGGTGGGGAAGTAACGGTACGCCGTGGCCACCGATAGCTGAGCCTTTTCAGCGATTGCCGGCATTGACGCATTTTTAGGGTCTTCCCGGAGCAGCTCCCCCGCAGCGTTAAGTAGCCGGCGTTTGTTTCGCACGGTATCGCGGCGTCCGCGTACGGATGCCCCGCTGAGCTGTTCGGTAGCCACGATGGTCACCCCTGTATCTCCAGAATGCCTTGTTCGATGCGATCAAGGGCCGTCTCTAGAGTATCGAGGTCCGCGGCAAACGACAGCCTCAGGTGCCCTTCGCCGGACGGTCCGTACTCGCTTCCCGCCCGCAGGATGACCCCGTGGTCCTTGAACCTGTCGAGCATGACTGTCGCCGGGAGTGCCTGTGGGTAGCTGAAGAACGCGTAGAAGGCTCCGGTCGGTTCGGTGAATTCGACACCTGGAATGTTTTTCAAGCGTTCGACCACGTAGTCGCGGCGTTCACGATAGGCCGCAAGCATGGCCGAGGAGATACCGGGTCCCAGTTGCAGGGCTTTCAGTGATGCCCGCTGCACCGTTGCATTGACTGCACTGTTCATGGTTCGGTGCACCGCCCGGATCGATTCGATGATCCCATCGGGGGCCACCACGTAGCCGATCCGCCAACCGGTCATGGCAAAGGTCTTGGACAGAGTCTGGCAGTACACGAGGCGTTCCTGCAGAGCCGGGATGGCTAGAGAGGAGATAAACCCTTCGTCGTAGACCATGTGGGAGTACGCCTCATCGGCCAAGACCAACGTGTCGGTTCCTTGAAGCCCTTCAGCCAGCTGTTCCAGCGATTCCGGTGTGAAGACAGCCCCTGTGGGGTTCACAGGGTTGCAGAGCGCAATCAGCCTGGCGCCCCTGGCCGCAGCCACGAGCGCAGGGACATCCAGTTGGTTGTCCGACCGGGTGGGGACAAAGACGGGCTCGCCACCGGCAAGTCGTACAGCGTCCGGGTAGAGAGAGTACGTGGGTTCGGGGATGACGACCTTCTCACCAGGGTTCACAGTGGCCAGGATGGTCGCCGTGATCGCCGCCGCGCCGCCGTGGGAGACCAGAACTTCCTCAGGTCCGACACTTCGTCCGGACTCGGTCGAAACCAGGTCCGCGATGCACTGGCGAAGTTCCGGATCTCCGTTCAGATTTCCGTAATGCGTCCATCCTTCATGGAGCGCTTCGACAGCGGCGTCGATGATCTCAGAGGGCGTTTCAAAGTCAGGCTCGCCCATCGACAACGACACTGCGCCTGCCGGGGCGGCCGCACCGGTAGGGCGCAGGGAAGCGGCGGTAACGCGGGCAATGGCTGCTGAGGGCCGATATAAGTTCACGATGGCTCCGTAATAGTAGGGTCTCCCATCCAAAGTAAGACATCACTCGCAAAGTCACAAGGTCATCGCAAATAATTGCCATTCTTCGCGTATTTTCGGCGTACGGACGAAGTCAGAAACTTTGTTTCAGCCTTGTAAACACTCGCTTCACCTATTGACCCATCAAATCAATGCGAGCAAACTCGTAGTTGCGACTTCACTCTCAATGTGCTTTAGTGTGATTCAAGGCACAGCGAGGTGTGGGGTTCGCCAAGCCGAACCCACGTAGAAGGAGAAGGCCAAGATGAAGCGCAGATCGCTCGTCGAGCTCAGGAAAGATACCCGCCACGAGACGGTCCGGCGTTCGACGTCGTCGCCCGGGAGTGCTTCCCGCGCCGGGACTCCCGGCGCCCCTTCCCGTCGCCCTCAAACCTCTGGCCAATACCGCAATCCCGAAGGAGACCAGGCGTCACGCCGATCGCAATGACCAAGACACAGGAATACAACCAGACCAACGCCGAGGTTTCGGAATACACCCACGAGCAGCTGCAGCGCTTGAAGCAGCTCGGCACGGCCACCGTCTACGAGGCGCAGGGCCAGCGAGGGTCCATTGCTTCGGAAATCCGACCCCTGGATCCGGCCATGAAACTGGTGGGAACGGCGCTCACCGTCAACACCACTCCCGGGGACAATCTGATGTTTCACCAAGCGGTGCTGATGGCACGCCCGGGCGATGTCCTGGTCGTGGACGCCAAAGGTTTCACCGACGCCGGCCCGTGGGGCGACGTCCTCACCCTCGCTGCACAGCAGGCGGGTATCGCCGGGTTGGTCATCGACGGTTCCGTCCGGGACTCCGAAGCCATTATCGAAGCTGGTTTCCCGGTGTTCTCCCGTGGCATCTCAATCCGCGGAACTACGAAAGTTGACCCCGGAGAAGTGGGCGGGACCATCAACCTGGCAGGCACGTTGGTCGAGCGCGGGGACATCATCATCGGCGACCGTGACGGACTCGTTGTGGTCAAGGCTGCGGACGTCCTCGACTCGCTGGAGAAGGCAGAAGCCCGCGAGGCCAAAGAAGAGGAGTTCCGTCGCCGAATCCTGGACGAAGGCGCCTCCACGGCAGAACTTCTGGGGCTGCTCCCAACTCTCCAACGCTACGGATGGTAACCATGGCTTCCTCCCACACCCCAGCAGCTGCGCTGATCCCCGACGGTGATACTTCCATCGTGCCCACGATGATCTCCATGAGGGGCGTGAACAAGCACTTCGGTCCCCTCCACGTCCTTCGTGACATCAACCTTGAAGTCACCCGCGGCCAGGTCGTCGTCGTCCTGGGCCCCTCCGGCTCCGGCAAGTCCACTCTGTGCCGGACAATCAACAGGCTGGAAACGACCGACACCGGATTCATCGCCATCGATGGCCAGGCGCTGCCCGCAGAGGGCAAAGCACTCACCCGATACCGGGCTGACGTCGGCATGGTATTCCAGTCATTCAACCTCTTCGCCCACAAGACAATCCTCGAAAACGTCATGCTTGCACCCCAGAAAGTGCGCAGACTCTCCAAGACTGCAGCCCGGGACCGTGCGATGGCCCTGTTGGAGCGGGTTGGCATCGCCAACCAGGCAGACAAGCTGCCGGCCCAACTCTCCGGCGGCCAGCAACAGCGCGTCGCCATCGCCCGGGCCCTCGCCATGGAGCCAAAGGTCATGCTCTTCGATGAACCAACTTCGGCGCTGGACCCCGAAATGGTCACCGAGGTCCTGGAAGTCATGTCGTCTCTGGCCAAAGGCGGCATGACGATGCTCGTAGTCACCCATGAAATGGGCTTCGCCCGCCGGGCCGCGGACAGAGTGGTCTTCATGGCTGACGGTCAGATTCTTGAAGACACCACGCCCAACGAGTTCTTCTCCAATCCCGCAACTTCGCGTGCGCGGGACTTCCTTAGCAAGATCCTCAGCCACTAACTCCCCAAATCTCCCCAAAAGAAGAGCGATCCCCATGAAACTCAAAGCACTTATTGCAGTCCCTGCCCTCGCCGTCATCCTCGCCGCCACCGGCTGCGGTGGCCAGGCAGGCAGCAGCGACGCCAAAGGCCTGACCGCCAGCGCTTCGGACGGCCTGACAATCGGTATCGCCTTCGACCGCCCCGGCATCAGCCAGAAGAACCCTGACGGCTCCTTCAGCGGCTTCGACGTCGACGTCGCAAAGTACGTCGCCACCAAGCTCGGCGTTGAAGAATCCAAAATCACCTGGCTGGAAGCACCGACCCCGCAGCGCGAAAACCTGATCCAGAACGGCCAAGTTGACTACGTAGTCGCCGCCTACACCATCAACGATGCGCGCAAGGAAAAGGTCGGATTCGCCGGCCCCTACCTGACGGTCGGCCAGTCGCTGCTCGTCCGCCAAGATGAAACGGCCATCACCGGCCCGGAATCACTCACCGGCGGCAAGAAACTCTGCTCCGTGACAGGCTCCACCCCGGCCCAGAACATCAAGAAAAAATACGCCCAGGACGTCCAGCTCCAGGAGTACGACACCAACTCCGCCTGCGTCGAAGCACTCAAGGCCGGCGCAATCGACGCGATGACCACCGATGATGTCGTCCTGGCCGGCTACGCAGCTGTCAATCAGGGCAAGCTCAAGGTCGTCGGCAAGCCGTTCACCAAGGACTCCTACGGCATCGGTGTGAAGAAGGACGACGCCGAAGGCCGCAACAAGGTCAACGATGCCATCGAGGAAATGATCAAGGATGGTTCCTGGGCCAAGGCCTTCGAAAAGAACCTGGGCGCCTCCGGCTATGAAATGCCGACGCCTCCGTCTGTCGACCGGTACTAAGCACCGCCGCGCCGCCCCTACGGATCCGGAAGTCATCCCATGGAAATACTCACAGAATATGGTGACCAACTGATCACCGCGTTCATTCGCACGATACAGCTCGCCGGGCTCTCTGCCGTGGGGGCGCTCGTACTCGGCACCATCCTCGCCGCAATGCGCGTCTCCCCTGTTTGGGCGCTGCGCACCGTGGCCACAGGCTACGTCAACATTGTCCGGAACACCCCCCTGACCCTGGTGGTGTTGTTCGCCTCCTTCGGCCTTGCCCAGCAGCTCGGCGTCACCCTGGTGGATCCCAACTCCCCCACCTCAATCACTGACAGTTCCTTCCGCCTCGCGGTTCTGGCCTTCAGCACCTACACGGCCACGTTCGTCTGCGAAGCACTCCGGGCAGGTGTGAACACCGTCCCGATCGGGCAGTCCGAAGCCGCACGTTCCTTGGGTCTGGGCTTCACCCAAGGGTTGCGCTACATCGTTTTGCCCCAGGCGTTCCGTGCCGTCGTCGCCCCCTTGGGCAGCATCATGATCGCACTGATCAAAAACACCACGATCGCATCGGTCATCGGCGTCGCTGAAGCGTCACTGCTGATGAAAGAAGTCATCGAAAACACATCGGCCCTGATCGTCGTCGGCCTCATCTTCGCCCTCGGGTTCATGTGCCTGACGATCCCCACCGGCGCCGTATTCGGATTCCTCAGCAAGAAACTGGCGGTACGAACATGAGCAATCAGCCTGCACTCAAGACTCTCTACGACGCACCCGGACCCCGCGGTAAGACGCTGAACATCATCATCAGCGCCCTTTGCCTGGCCGGCCTCGTCGGCGGCATGTTCTGGGTCATATCGGCGCTGAACGCCAAAGGCCAGCTGGCCCCGGAAAAGTGGCAGCCCTTCCTTACCGCTGACATGTGGCGCACCTACCTGCTGCCCGGAATCGCCGGGACCCTGCAGGCAGCCGGCCTCGCCGTTGTCCTGGCAACCGCACTGGGGATCGTGCTCGGCGTGGGACGCATGTCCCAGATCAAAATCCTCCGCTACGGCTGCGGCGCCGTCGTTGAGTTCTTCCGGGCCATGCCTCTGCTGATCCTTATGATCTTCTGCTTCCAACTCTTTGCCAACTACAACCTGTTCCCATCAACCCAGATGGCCATGGCAGCGGTCGTTACCGGCCTGACCTTATGCAACGGGGCAGTTATCGCAGAGATTGTCCGCGCGGGCGTCCACTCGCTTCCGCGGGGTCAGAGCGAAGCATCCATGGCGCTTGGCCTCGGCAGCGGACAGATGATGCGGATGATCCTACTCCCTCAGGCCATCACCGCCATGCTCCCCCCGATCGTGTCCCAGCTGGTCGTCGCGCTCAAGGACACCGCGCTGGGCTACCAGATCACCTATGTCGAGGCGGTCCGGCAGGGTGTTCAGGCAGGGTCTGCATACTCCAACTACATCCCGGCTCTGCTGGTTGTGGCGGCAGTAATGATAGCCATCAACTTCGCCCTATCCCAGCTAGCCGTCACGGCCGAAAACAGGCTCCGAAAAGGCCGCAAAGCCGTTGTCAAACCTGAAGAAGTAGCTATCCCCCAGATCTAATTGCAGGCACATGGAAAGGTCTCCCTCCGCAGCGAGTTCAGCTGCGGAGGAAGACCAACATCGTGAGACCGCAACCAAAAATCGTGTGCTCTCCCGCCATCACTCAACAAGGAAGTAAAGGCTATGACCGCCTACCGCCATAAGGACTGGAACCAGCTCGTTGGTGCTTTCGTGGAAATCCGGCTAAACCGTGTAACCCTCCGCAAGGGCTACGTCGAACACGCGATGCCTAACTCGTCCGCCTTGTGGCTGGCCGCTGATAAGGAGCACGGCAGGGCCATTTTTGAATCTGCGGAAGGTCACGAGGTTTGGGTGGAACCCCAGGAAATGGAAGGCACTTTCACCTATCGCATGACGACATCTGCCCTCTACCCCGCGCTTCGCCGTAGCGATCCCTGACGCTGTAAAGAGGGTTGGAAATACCTGAAGACCCAATCCTTCCAATATCAAAGGAAAGAACACGCCGTGACGCCAACCACCTCTCCCACCCCACAGGCAACAGCTCTGGCGGCTACCGGCGATCACGCGCCGGTTAGCGGGTGGTGGCGGCCGAACGAAGACCCACAACCGTTCCGTTACGTGCAGGAGGGGGACGTCATGCCCTCCCTCGGCGGTGAACGGACCTTGTGGACCTTGGTTCACGAGCTGGCACCAACGCGACGAGCACATCGTCAGCAAAGCGTTGTCGCGGAAGGGCCCCAAAGGGAACTTTAGGACCAGCTGGAATACCCGAGACTTCCTGCCACAACCGAGTTCGGCACTGATCATTCTGCCCTTTTGGGACCCGGCCGCGGGGTCCTCACCCATCGGTCTTTATAGGGCACCAAAACGAAGCTGGAGCAGCGTCAAGGGATTGCTTTGTCCCCGGCGTTGCCTATTTCTGTGCTAAAACCTCCTGGATGATCGGTTTGACCATCGTTTCCCGTTTCTCCCACAGGATGCTGACATCCTTTCCAGAGATCCAAGTGGGCTGCGTTCCCGAGGCGCGAATTTTTTCCTGCACGTCGTGATTCTGGGCTGCTTTTTCCAAGGCTGATTCCAGCGCGGCCACTACGGCCGGTGGTGTCGTCGCAGGGACGGAAATCGTGAAGTTGCTGCTCATCGGTTCCACGTCATACCCAGCGCTTCGCAGGGTGGGTACATCCGGGGTGAATGAGCTGACCTGGTCGTCAACGACAGAAAGAACCCGGACGTCTCCTGCCTTGTATTGGGCAAAAAAGCTGGCGACACCTCCCAGTGCAAAATCTATCTCCCCACTAATAAGAGCAGATACCTTGTCCGCGCCGCTGTTGTAGTGCACTACGTTGAAGTCCAGCCCCAGTTTCTGCTCCAGGATTGCCAGGTTTATGTGGTCATCACCTCCTCTGGAATCGGTGCCTACTTTGACTGTCCCGGTGCAGCTTTCACCGCGTCGAATAGCGACTTGATGTCTTTGTGGGAGCTGTTCGTGTTGACACTGATCACTAAAGCATTGGATCCGAAGGAGCCGATTGGTGTGAAGCTGCTGCGGTCAAAGCCAGCCTTTTTGCTCGGGTCCAGGTACCGGCCCAAAATGGAGGGAAGGTTAGTAGCGCCCAGTGTTAGCCCGTCCGGTTTAGCGTTTGCAAGGTAGTTCAAGCCCAGTATCTGGCCTCCGCCTTCCTTGTTTAGAACTTTGATCGTCGCGCCTAAGTGTTCCTGCATGGCAGGTGCCACGATGCGAGCAACCACGTCGTTACCGCCGCCCGCTGCGGAGGGCACCACCCACTCCACTGTCGCCCCGGGCTTCGGAAAGTCAGCCTCTGCTGCTGCCGGAGGGGAACCGGCCTGGCCAGCGCAAGCGCTGAGGATCAACGCCATGGAGCCAGCCAGCACCGTAGTTTTAAGCACAGCGAATTTCATGATGCGATCTCCTTTGAATTGACGTATTACTGTTTCCCAGGTTCTCACTGGGATCCTCAATCGGAGGGCGGTGTTCTGAATTGGCCTGCGACAGGTAATTGCCCGTCCCTAACGCACACGGGGCCAGCCGACCCTCAAGTTTGTACCTTGATTCTGATCGAAATTGAATGACTGCCAGGGGTGATGACTTCTAAACTCTTAGGGGCTGTATCCTGCTAGGGGCAGGCGCATAATGGCCACTTTCTAGTCCATCCTTTTGTCCCTTGGCTTGCGGTCGGTGTGCGCCTTCACGGCCAGCACCGGGCATGAGGCTTCCAATAGGATGCCCTGGGCGGTGCTGCCCATTATCAGCTTGCCTACTGGTGTGCGCCGACGTAGTCCGATTACAATCAGTTCCGCGCCATACTCCTGCGCGGCTTCCAAGACTTCGGTCACGGCATCTCTGCCACGAATTGGATGCCTAATCAGGTGATCGACACCGTCACGAGCTAACCGCTCTTGGATGGCCTTGATGTGTAGGTCATCAGCTTGGCGGTCGTCGACGTACGCGTCCCCTCGTGACGAGTTAATCACTAGGAGCAGCTTTTGGTCCCTTCTAGCCATATCGATTGCGTGTTCCAGCGCCGCGTTGCCTTCAGGCGTGGGGATATAACCGACCACTATGGTCATGTGTTCTCCTAGGTTTGGATGGGCAGAAAACCGATTTCATCTCGCTAGTGAGCCCCCGCTGGGTGGCCGTAAAGTGCTGAATGGCATCTAAAAATGCCCAGCTGAGGTGGGGTCGCGCGCCGTTCCCGCGTTGCCCTGCCGCCCGGTTGATTTGTGGCCCTTCGTGCAGCTCAGGTGCAACCCGTGCACAGTGACTACGTTGTATTTGGGGTCGGGTGGCGAAGGTCGCATCTTTGATTTTGCGGCGGAGGACTTGCCCTTGCCCAAGATTTCTGACGCACCAGACATTCGAGTACTCGATACACGGCGGAAGGTGAAGAGTTATAGGCGCCTTCCAGCGAATACTGCGACGCAGGCGACTACGAGGCGATGGAAGTGCCGGGCGGACTTTCTTCGAATCCGCCCGGCACCGAGCCCAGCCGATAAGATACTGCGAGGGACTTTAGACAACGCTCGCGAAGGCGACGCGTTTGGCTGCTTCTCCTGCTTCGATCTTTTCCGCCTCGGCCAGCACCTGTTCCGCTTCCTCGCGCCGGACTACCACGACGCCGTCGGCATCAGCTACGACGATGTCTCCGGGTGAGACGACGACTCCGTCGATTGCTACGGGGAGTTGCAGGCGGCCGGGGCCGAACTTGTAGGGTCCTGCCGGGGTGACGGAGCGGGCGAAGACGGGCAGTCCGCATTCTGCCAGTGCGTCGGCGTCGCGGACGGCGCCGTCGATGACGAAGCCGGCCAGGCCCAGGCTTTTAGCCCGAATACCGATCAGGTCACCGATAAGAGCGCGGGACTGGTCACCGCCGCCGTTGACCACTATCACATCGCCAGGTTTTGCTTCGTCCAGGGCTTTGTGGATGTTGAGGTTGTCGCCCGGCCGGGTCCATACGGTGAAAGCAGGTCCGGCGAGTTTCGCTCCGGTCCATGTCGGTGAGAGTGAGGAAGCTACGCCGATTCGCTCCTGTGCATCACCAATATTGGCGGCCGGGATGACCGCGAACCGCCGCACTAGTTCAGCGGTGGAGGGGTGGGATGTGTTTTCTGCCTGCATCGTTTCGTCGGTCTTTCTGCTGGTGTGATTACTGCTGTTGGAGGAGTTCATCGATGACTGGCTTCATTTGCTGTTCACGCTTTTCCCAAAGGGCGCTGATGTCACTCCCGGACACCCAGTCCGATTGGGTGGCAGCGCCCTTGAGCTTTTCTTGAACGGTGGGATCCTCTGAGGCCTTCTTCAGTGCAGACTCGAGCCTTGCCACAACTTCCTTAGGGGTCTTGGACGGGACGGATACTGCGAAGTTGTTTGTCATGGGTTCGACGTCGTAGCCGGCGCTCTCCAGAGTGGGAACCTCCGGCAAGAAAGAGCTGGCCTCGTCATCGATAACGGTAAGAATCTTGATGTCACCGGATTTGTACTGGCCGAAGAAGCTGGATACGCCGCCGATCGCGAAGTCGATTTCGCCGGAGACAAGGGCCGCGACTTTGTCGCCTCCGCTGCCGTAATGGACGATGTTGAAGTCCAGGTCGAGTTCCTTCTCCAGGATGCGCAGGAAGATGTGGTCATCGCCCGCCCGTGAGTCGGTACCTGCTGTGATCTTGCCGGGCTCGGCCTTGACGGCGTCGAACAGTTCTTTGATGGTTTTGTACTTGCTGTCCTTGTTGACGCCTATGATGACGTCATTGGAAGCGAAGGAGCCGACGGGCGTGAAGCTGCTCCGGTCGAACGCTGCCTTCTTGCTGGGGTCCAGGTAGCGGCCCAGAATGGACGGGACATTGGTGTAACCGAAGGTGAGGCCGTTGGGCTTTGACTGGGCGAGGTAGTTGAGGCCGATTACTTGGCTGCCGCCTTCCTTGTTGACCACGTTCACAGTGGCGCCGAGATCTGCTTGCACAGCTGGCGCCATAATGCGGGCCAGCGTGTCGTTGGCGGCACCTGGTGCCCCGGGTACGATCCACTCAAGGGTGGAGCCCGCTTTGGGGAAGTCGGCCGCTGCTGTGGTGGAGGTGCTGCCGCCTTGGCCACCGCAGCCGGTAAGGGCCAAGGCGATGGATGCGGCGAGGGCCGTGGTGGTCAGTGCGGTCAGTTTCTTCATTTCGCAAGCTCCTTTGGTGCGATGGCGGTGCGGGATTTCTTCTTCAGCATTGAAGCGATCAGAGGACGAACCGCGCCGAACAGGACGGCGGCGGTGATGACGGCAAGGAGAGTGAGGCTGATGGGTCCTTGCAGGAAGACGCCGTAGTCGCCGCGTGACAGGGCCAGGGACCGCTGGAAGTTCTCCTCCAGCAGCGGGCCCAAGATGAGGCCCAGGACTAGCGGGGTGAGGGGGACCTTAACCAGTTGGAAGATGTAGCCAAGGACACCGGCGCCGAGCATGATGAGGATGTCGAACGGGCTGCCGTTGATGGAGTAGGTGCCTAGGAACATGAACGCCAGGATGGCGGCCATGAGGTAGTGGAACGGGACTTTCAGTACGGTGATCCAGACCCGGGCCAGCGGGACGTTGAGGAGCAGGAGGATCAGGTTGCCTACGATCAGGCTGGCGATGATGGCCCAAGCCACGTCCGGGTTGTCGCGGAACAGCAGGGGTCCGGGGATGAGGCCGTTCATGGTGAACGCGCCAGCCATGATGGCCACGGTGGCGGAGGTGGGGATTCCTAGGGTGAACAGCGGGATCATGGAAGAGACCGCCAGTGCGTTGTTGGCTGATTCAGGGCCGGCGATGCCTTCCACAGCGCCCTTGCCGAACTCGTGCCGGTGCTTGGACAACTTCTTCTCCGCGGCGTAGGAGGCCAGCGAAGTTGCGGCGCCGGGAGAACCGGGCAGCAGGCCCATGAAGAAGCCGATCAGGGAGCCGCGCAGGGAGGGGAACGCCGAGCGGCGCAGGTCGGTGCGGGTGGGCATGAGCCGGGCGACCTTCAGTGGACTGGGGACGCCCAGCGGCCCTTTTTGGGCTTGGCCGAGGACTTCGCTGAGGCCGAAGATGCCCATGACGACCGCTACCAGTCCCAAGCCGTCGAACAATTCGGGCATGTCGAAAGTGAAGCGGGCGATGCCGACGCCGGAGTCTACCCCTACCGTGGCGATGGCAAGACCGGCCGCGGCGCTGAGGAGGGCCTTGGCCGGGTTGTTGCCCGCGAAGCTGGTGATAAGGGCGAATCCGAGTAGGGAGACAAGGAACAGTTCCGGGGCCCCGAATTCGAGGGCGAGCCTGCTGAACGGTGCTACCACCACGAAACCGACGACGCCGATCAGGCCACCCACAAATGAGGCAAGGGCGGCGATCACCAAGGCGGGTCCGCCGCGTCCCTTTTTGGCCATCTGGTAGCCGTCCAGTGTGGTTGCGATGGAGGAGGCCTCGCCCGGGATCCGCAGCAGGACCGCGGTGGTCGTCCCGCCGTAGGCCGCGCCATAGAGGATTGCTGCCAGCATGATGATCGCAGAGGTTGCATCAAGCCCGAAGGTCACCGGGATCAGTAGTGAGACGGCGGCCGCCGGACCGAAACCAGGCAGCACGCCCACCAGCATTCCGAGGACACAGCCGAGCAGCGCGAACAGGAGATGTTCTGGGGTGAAGACTGTGGCTAGGCCACCGAGGAGCTGGTCGAAGCCAATGTTGATCATGACTACAGCCCCAATCCGGCAAGGAAGTCAATGGACGCGGTGGGCAGCGCGGTCCCCAACCACACTTCGAAAACCAGCCGTGATGCGAGAGCCGACCCAACTGCAACCAGAGCGGATATCCAGAGCTTCCGTTTGCTGACAAAGAACAGGATGGTTCCAAGCATCAGCGTCATCACAAGGGTGTAGCCCAGCAGTGGCAACAGGAGGGCAGCCAGCAGGATCGCGGCAGCGATGATTCCCACCCTCGCCCAGCCTTGGCGGTCAGGAAAGTCGGCTTCAGGTTCTTCGCTGTTGTCATCGTCGAGCAAGGCCACCAAGGCAGACTCGGACTCGTGGTGCGGCGGCAGCGATTCGACGGTGTCGCCGGTGACGGGTGCTGCTGCGGACGTCCGGTGTGACGCGGCCAGTTGGAGGGCCCAGAGCACGCCGGCCAATGCCATCAGCATGCCAGCGGCTGTGGGAAAGAACCCGGCCCCTACCCCGGAGGTGTTGGTCAGGCCGTAGCCGGCGCCGACTATTGCCATCGAGGTCCCCCCGGCGGTGGCCGCTGCGGCCACGGCCCATTCAAGCGCAACAGGCGCGTTGAGATTTTGCATCTTGATTGTCCGCCTCTCTGCGGAAAGTAAGAAAAGTTGAATGCAAGGTCGGTCAGAAGCCGATGTTGCAACCTTGCACAGAATTGCACAACCGTGAGAGAGTGTCAATCATCACATATCGCGTGGGACCTCAAAGGAGAGTCAAGTGAGTTTCAGAACCGTGGCGTCTGGCAGCACGCTTTCGCTCAGCACGTCCGAGGAGCGCGTGATGAACGTGCTGATGGGTGAGTCCGTTGCCTCCGCACCGGCCGCTGAAGTTGCCAAAAGAGCTAATACCCACGTTTCCACGGTGATACGGCTGGCACAGAAGCTGGGCTACAAGGGGTACCCCGAGCTCCGTGAGGACCTGCGCAAGGACGAAGAAGGAGTCGTGCAAAGCGCTACGATCATGAGGGGAAGCACCGGGCACACCCTCGCAGAATTCCTCGCTGACGAGGCAAAATCGATCACAAGGTTGAGCCAATTCGTCTCTCAGGAAGACTTGGACTCCGTGGCCCGCACTCTCCACTCATCAGGCATCATCTACCTGTTTTCCAACGTCGATGAACACCCGCCCTTGAACGTCCTTGCACGGCGTCTTCGGCGCTTGGGGATGACCACTGTAATTCTCGGCCCTACGGCCAAGGACCTCGCTGAATCATTCGTCCCCTTTGATCACACCAGCACTCTTATCGCCATGGCAATGAAAGAGGCTCCACGTCAGCTGCCAGCCATCATGGCAGAAGCCCAAAGGCGCGGCGGCCGGACTGTCCTGATCTCGGACACCCCCGGTCATCAGTTCCGCCCCGCCCCGCATCATCTCCTGGCGGCCCGGCGGGGAGACGACCTCGAATACCGCACCCAACTCGTACCAATGGCACTCACCTACGCCATTCAGCTGGCAATCTTCCACTTGGACCCCGAAAAATACGGCGCAGCAAGGGATGATATCGAGGACCTAATCCGGCTGTTCGGAGGGACGGACGAAATCTCCCTCCGCTCATGACCCTGGACAGTGAAGCAGGCTCCTAGCCGATAACAAGGAAGGGTTCCTGGCAGTCATGCGATTTGCCGCCAAACAAACGGAGGGCTTGACGGGGAGTGCTTAACTGGATCCCTGGCCGGCGTTTGGAAGCAGCAGCACAGCCATGTGATTCCGCAATTTAAACGGTGACCGTGGGCCGGATCTTCGACTTAACGCGAGTAGCCCAATCAGCTAAGCCATAAAGAGCTCAGGGACCGACCGAAGACCTTGACGCAACGCGTCCGAAGGTGTCGCCGACTTTGCATCTTTTCTTGCAACCTTGCCTTGTTCTGCATACTTGTGAAAGAGTCCCAATCGTCGAACGTGATTTTGGAGGAGATCCTGAGTGAGTATCAAAGCCATGGCCTTTAGCGGTTGGGAGTGAGTGCAGCCCGGTGGCGGGCAGCGCTCAGTGCCGAAGCTGTATTGGCCCAAGCTGCATGGGTCGGAGTCCGGCTCATGGTTGGCTACCGGGCTCTTGCTGAAGGCGCCGACCCTTTATATCTCGGGGCTCTGGCCTCAAGCTTCGCTTTGCCGGCACTGTTGGCGGCCATTCCGGCGGGACGGGTGGCCGATAAGGCCGGCGGTACGCTCATGGCCTTTGCGGGGCTGGTTATCGCGGGAGGCGGAATAGGCGCCTTGGTTGTATTCCCGGGGCTAGTGCCGCTCCTGATTAGCAGTGTAGTGATCGGGTTGGGCCAGCTGTTGATCATGGTAGGGCAACAGACCTTCGTGGCACATGCTAGCGCTGGGGGCTCAGCCGATAGCGCTTTCGGAACACTGACTGCCGCCAGTTCGGTTGGGCAGCTCATTGGCCCTCCCGCCGTGACTTTCGCGGCCTCCCTTGTTATAGCGGCCGATAGCCCGACGCCGGATACGACTTTGGGCCTTTTGGTGTGTCTGGGGTTGACGCTCATGGCTATGCCAGCGTTCTTTTTTCTTCGACGCATTGATGCCGGGTTGCGGAGGGGGCGGCAGCTGCAGACTAAGAAATGGGCAATGACCGGCAATAAGCCCACGAGCCCAGGCCTGTGGCGTTCAATGCTCGTCAGCGGTGCTGTCCTGGTCACGATGGATCTGATGTACGCGTTCGTCCCGGTCTGGGCGACTGATGCCGGCGTATCAGCCGCCACCGTCGGGATCCTACTTGCCCTGCGCGCTGCCGTTTCGGTCGTGAGCAGGGTTGGACTCGGCTGGCTTATTGGCTTGTTGGGCCGCAAGGCCACTTTGATAGCTTCCATTGCGGCAGCGACCGTGGCGCTCATCGCTCTTCCGTTATCCGACCTTTATGGTGCAATAGCCGTCATGATCGGATTGGGCATCGGCCTCGGAATCCCGCAGCCACTAACTATGGCCTGGGTCATTGCCCTAACCGATCCGACCCGGCATGGAGCTGCTTTGGGGCTTCGGCTTACAGTTAACCGATTCGCCCAATTAACGTTGCCTCTCGCGGTCGGCGCGCTGGCGGCGCCGTTGGGCGTTTCGGGTATCTTTTGGTCCAATGCGGGTCTCCTTGCGGGCGCCATCGCAGTTGCCGCCGGTGCCGACGTCACTGGTCCGTCCGGAAAAGCAGTGCCAGATGTCGGGCCGGAGGGCGACGCCACCTAGCCGGGCGACCCGTGCCGGCGCTGCGGAGACCAGAATTTAGCTCAAGCATTCCCACATCCAAGACCCCTGGTGGCTCCTATCTGCGTGAGCTCTCATGGCCATGCCCATCACCCTCAAACCCTTCGACAGTCGAGCCTAAACCCCTTCACATCAAGACCTGCAAGAAAATTGCATTAGATATTGAACATGCATGAAATCATGCATATAGTGGTGGAGTTCACTAAGCTGACCTCGATTCGAAGCGGGTCAGTGACTCAATGAGGAGGAAGAGCAAGGATGCTTACCCGGATCGATCACATAGACCTGAAGGTCCCCGACCTTGCCAGCGCGGTTGATTTCCTGAAGTCTCTTGGGCTTGAAGTTGTTCGCGTTACAGACCCGGAGAGAGGTTCTGTTGAACTTGCCCTTCCTGGCCAAGGGCAGATCGTCTTCGAACTTCGTGAAGACCGATCCGTGGCGTCCACGACCCTGAACCATGTGGCCTTTGCCACCAGCGACGCCGTTACAGATGTCAACGCGTTCAAGTTGATGGGCCTTGCTGTGACGAAGGAACACGCTCTCATTCAGCACTCAGGACGGACCATTTCAAACATCGCCGATCCAAGCGGCGTTACCTGGCAGCTCACAAACTAACGACGCATCCAGAAAGGGAAATTCAGTAGCATGCGCATCGACACCCACGCACACTTCACGACCGCTCCCCCTCAGCTTGAGGCTTGGCGCGGGAGGCAGATCGCCCAGGCAAACAGGCCAAGCAAGGGCAAGATTTCCATCAGCGATGACGAAATCCGCGAGGCGCTTCAGCGTCAGTTGGCGGAGATGGAGCAGACCGGAACTGACAAGCTCATCTTCTCGCCGCGCGCCTCCGGCATGGGACACGAATTCGGTGATGAACGCATCAGCCGCTACTGGACTGAGCACTGCAATGACCTGATTTACCGTGCCTGCGCGTTGTACCCCGACAGGCTGATCCCCGCCGCCCAACTTCCGCAGTCACCAGGCGTTAGCCCTGCCAATTGCATCGAAGAGCTGGATCGCGTGGTAAACGACATGGGCTTCGTAGGCGTTAATGTCAACCCTGACGTGGCAGGAGGAGGACAGCCCTTTACCCCGGCCATCAGCTCTTCCTGGTGGTATCCCCTGTGGGAACGCGTCGTCGAACTCGATGTACCCGTCTTGCTGCACGCCACGTCCACGGTTAATCCTGCCCTGCATCTTAATGGCTCCCACTACACAAACTGCGATTCCGCAGTTGTATTTGACCTTGCATGGTCCGACCTTTTCGACAGGTTTCCTACCCTGAAGATCATCGTCCCGCACGGCGGAGGCGCGGCCCCCTTCCAATACAACCGCCACCGTTCCCTCCACGAACTGGCCGGCAAGAAGCCCTTTGAGGAGGCGGTCAAGAACGTCTACTTCGACACCGCAATCTATGACCGCGACTCCATGGAGATGCTCATTCGCAAGATGGGCGTTGACAACGTCCTTTTTGCCGCCGAGATCGTTGGCACCGCCAAGGTGACCGACCCGCAGACGGGGAAACGATTCGACGACACCGCAGGCTTCATAGAAGACATCGAATGGCTTACAGATACCGATAAGGAAAAGATCTTCGCCGGCAATGCCCGGAAGCTCTACACGCGCGCAAACTTTGACGATGACAGCGCACTTAAGACGATGGCAGGCAAAGGAGCAGTTTCATGAACATTGGATTTCAGGTCCTCAACCGCAAACAGTCGGTAACCCTTGAGCTTGCCCAGCGCTTCAAGGAGGTGCCAGTCTCAACTGTCAGTGATTCGATGAACCGGCTCACGGCGGCTGGTTCGAATCTGCGCCCGATGCACCGTGGCGGGCCGCTGGCCGGGCCGGCATTAACGGTGCGCACCCGGCCGGGTGACAATCTGATGGTACACCTCGCCCTTGATCTTGCGGAGCCAGGAGACGTCGTCGTTGTTGATGCTGGCGGGGATACGACTAACGCCATCATGGGTGAACTCATGGTCATGCACGCCCTGAAGCAAGGGATTGCCGGCATCGTCATCAATGGCGCCATCAGGGACAGCGCCGCGATTAAGGAACAGGACCTTCCTGTCTACGCGGTAGGGATTACCCACCGCGGACCATACAAGGACGGGCCCGGCGAAATCAATGTGCCAATTTCGCTGAACGGTATGACCGTCAGGCCCGGTGACCTCATCATTGGTGACGATGACGGCGTTCTGGCTGTACCGCTGGAGGAAGCTGAGATGGTACTGGAGGCAGCAATCGCGAAGAACGCAAAAGAATTGGAAGCCGCAGTCGAGTTCCAAGCAGGCACGAGCGACCGCAACCCCATCAGGGCCAGGGCTGAAAAGCTTGGCGCCTTCTTCGAAGCCTGATGTCTGTGACCACCATGGCAACGCATAATGAGCCGCCACCCGATGAACCCAACGAGGCGCTGGTGGACGTTCTGGAGCAGACCGATCCTCTGCCCGTTACAACTGCATACCGGCGGGCAAACCAAGTGGCAGGAATCCTGTTTGCCATGCTTGGGGCGGGTTTGACCTTTGGTGGGCTATCACTGGGATTGACGGTTCGCAGTGTGCCCGGGCCTGGTCTTTTCCCGACGATCATCGGCAGCCTCCTGATCTTTCTCGGGGTGCTTCTATTCTTCGTCGCGGTATTGGGAAAGCTCGACCGGAGTGAGGACACGTCCGTTCCGGACCGCGTGGGTGTCCGGCGGATTCTCGTCACGATTCTGGCCAGTGCCATATTCGTCTGGGCGGTCCTGTGGGCCGGATACCTGATTGCGATGACACTTTACGTTTTCGCGCTCCTGTCAGTGGTAGGCGGCCGACGCCGAATTAACAGTGCGTTAATCGCCGTCATCTTTGGTGTTGGCTCCTTCGCAGCTTTCAAGTACGGACTTGGCTTGCCGCTGCCAACAGCTGCGCTGCCATTCCTTCGGGAAATGGGGCTCTGACCATGGAAATTTTTGAACAGCTCCTGAACGGGCTGCTTGCGGTCCTCACATGGGAAAACCTGCTCCTGGCCTTGATCGGCTGCGTACTCGGCATGCTAGTGGGAATTCTTCCGGGTTTTGGGCCTGCGGCTGCTGTAGCAATCCTCCTCCCGGTGACCTTCGTCCTGGGTCCTGCACCTGCACTCATCATGCTCGCCGCGATCCTCTACGGCGCGAGTTACGGCGGCACCATAACCGCTGTCCTGCTCAACGTCCCTGGCGAAACTTCGTCCGTGGCCACCACTATCGATGGCTATCAGATGGCGCTCAAGGGTCGTGCGGGGGCTGCTTTGACCATCGCGGCGCTGGGTTCTTTCGTAGGCTGCGTCGTCGGATTGCTGGGCTTCGTGGTCGCGACCCCCCTATCACGGTTTGCCCTGTCCTTCGGGGCACCAGAGTTCTTCGCGCTGACGATCCTGGGCTTGAGTTTAGTGATTGGGCTTGCGGGCAAGTCCCTGGTGAAGGCCTTGATCAGTGCGGTATTCGGGCTTTCCATCGGCATGGTGGGTATTGACCCGCTGGCCGGCGTCCCGAGATTTACCTTCGGTCAGGCTCCGCTCCTGGACGGGATCAATTTTATTGCGGTTGTGATGGGACTTTTTGGAGTATCCGAACTTCTGGCTACGGTCGACCACTCTGCCAAGTTTGGCCGAGCCCTGCCCGTAGGGAAGATCTGGCCGACGCGCACAGATCTGCGGCGATCAGTAGGCCCCATTCTCCGCGGCGCCCCCTTGGGGTTCCTCTTCGGATTGCTCCCCGGTTCTCCCGGCGCGGCAACTTCATTTGCTTCCTACGCCCTTGAAAAAGCCATCTCCAAGCGCAAATCCGAATTCGGGAAAGGAGCGATAGAGGGCGTCGCCGGACCTGAAACGGCGAACAACTCGCTGGCCATCGCCGGCATGATCCCCCTCTTCACTCTCGGCGTTCCGACGTCGGCGACCACGGCAATCCTAATGGGGGCTTTCATTGTCAACGGGCTCGTACCCGGTCCGCTCCTATTTCAGAACTCCCCCGACGTGGCGTGGACCATCATTGCGAGCATGCTCGTTGGTAACGTGATCCTGCTGATCCTGAACGTCCCCTTGGTTCGGGTGTGGGTTTCCTTCCTGAAAACACCCTTCCCGGTGCTGTACGCCATAGTGTTCGGTTTCATGATACTTGGCGCCTACACGCTGGATGGAAGCGTATTCAACATTGGCGTACTGCTCGTTTTTGGACTCATAGGCTACCTCATGCGCAAAGTTGATATTCCGCTGGCACCGATGGCATTGACGATCGTCCTTGGAGAGCTGATGGAAAGCAACCTACGACGCGCACTGGCGATCTCAGGTGGCGACCCCTCCATCTTCGTGCACAGCGGCATCTCCCTGACATTGCTGATTCTTGCCGCCTTGGCCATCGTCGGCGCGCTGATCGGCCGCATGCTCAGTAGCAGGGCCACCCGAAAGAAGGAACTGTCCGGAGCGGCCCTTTGAACTAGTCCTCGACTTCCGGGTCCGCTGCTGCAAGCTGCTGCATGAGCGAGTAGTCCATGGCATAGCAAATGGTCGCAAGTACAACAAATACCCCATGCTTCAGCTCGGACCGCGGAACTGCCAGGACGTACTGCGCCTTCGGTTGCAGGGCAAGAATCGGCTGGTCCGTCACGAAAACCACGGTGGTTCCCTGCTCCAACAGAACACCTTCAAACGCACTTATGGACTCGTACTCAGTGGAAAGCAGGAAAAACAAGACGATGTCCCGAGTACCCACGGTGGCCAACTGATGGCCGAGCTCAGTACCAGTCTGATGGATCACTGTGGAAGGTATCCCTAGAAGCGCAATTTTCCTTGCAAAGAAGTCTGCCAGGGGGCCGGCGAGCCCATTTGCTGCGAGGAACACTCGGTCGGCCCCCAGCAGCGCCTTCATGGCACCATCGATGGTTGACTGAGGAACGTGCTCTGAAACCTTTTCAAGCACCTCGATCTGACCGCGCAATACCCTGTTCAAGGACGATTCTTCGCTACCAGGCTGCTTTTCAATCTTCAGAGTGGGGCCCAAGCTGTCAGAGGCAAGTTCTAGGCGAAGTGCAAGGTACCCCGCGTACCCCAGCTTCTGGGCGAAGCGCACGACTGTGGACTCATGCACGTTAGCCCGCTCCGCCAATTGTGCTGCCGTAAACAAGGGAGCGCCACGCCGGTCCCCGAGGAGCACCTCGCTAATCCTGAGCTCGGAAGAGGTGAGGTTACCGGGTGCATTGCTTAGCGCTTCTCGAAATCCCACTTATGTCTCCTTCTCCAAACGGTGAACACCCATTGCTCACCGCGCTCCATACCATCAAAAAATAACCCTTGACACCCTCTGCATATTTCTTGCATTATATCTGCAAGGTGCAGGAAAAATTAGCACTAGCCCCCTGCGTCTTGCGGGACAGGCGCAAATAACCACCAGGAGATTCAATGAAGAAGCTCGTCATGGCCCTTGCAGCGACCGCAGCGTTATCGCTGACGGCATGTGCCCCGGACGCCGCCCCATCGGCCGAGGCAGACTACCCAAAGGCAGGATCGACCGTCAAACTCGTCGTCCCTTTCTCTGCGGGAGGAACTACCGATATCACTGCCCGTGCATTCGCTCCGGTTCTGTCGGATGCACTGGGGGCGAATGTGGAGGTCATCAACACCCCTGGAGCCGGCGGCCAAGTCGGCCTTACCTCTCTTGCCTCCGCGGCGGCTGACGGCTACACGATCGGGTTCACCAATCTCCCGTCCAGTATCCCCACCTACCTGGTCAAAGACAGGGGAGCTACGTACACAAAGGACAGCTTTGCTCCCATCGGGGCCCTCGCGCGCACTACCAACTACTTGGCTGTCAGTGCATCCAGTTCATATGGATCCCTGAACGACCTTCTCGCAGCCGCGAAGGCAGCGCCTGGAAAAATTACAGTGGGGGTCGCTGGCGACGACGAACAGCTGGGGGTGGAGGCAGCCGCCAAGTCGGCTGGCGTGACCTTTAATATCGTCCCCTTCGATGGGGGCAGTGAGAAGACCACCGCCTTACTTGGAAAGCAGGTAGAAGCGATCGTCGGAGGCGGCACCACCATCATCCCCGGAGTCAAAAACGGAGACTTCCGGGCGCTAGGTCTCTTCGGCGGGAGCAAGGATCCATTCCTTCCGGATATCCCCACGTTCAAAGACCAGGGCATTGACATTGATATCAACGGCTACCTCGTTGTATCAGCACCTGCAGGGACGCCGGAACCTGTCCTCGAGCGCATCGAAGATGCAATTGAAAAAGCCACCACAGACAGCAAGTTCCGAGATCTCGTCAATGCTGGCTTCCAGGAGCCGTTGTTCGTGCCTGGAAGCGAGATCTCTCAGAAGTGGTCGGACCAACAAGCAACCTTTGAAACTCAGTTAGCGGCCAAGTAGCCCAACACAGCCGCCAGGGCCCCACAGGCGTAGGGCCCTGCCTCGTCGACCAGTGCTAACGGAAGGGACGTTTACGGGGCCGCAGTATTCAGAGCTGGTGCTTCGGAGGCCCCGAAATGCACAAAAGTAGCAATTATTATCACGGAAAGCAGAGAGAAGCTCATGGCAGTTGTTGTCGGGTATATCCCCACAGTTGAAGGCGAAGCAGCCCTGAAGCGGGCTGTTCTTGAGGCGAGACTACGCAACACACGCCTAATTCTGGTCAATCTTCAGCAAAACGAGTCTCTGTCAGACGCTCGTTCGGCCTCTGAGCAGTCTCTAGCCGAGCTTCATAAGCAACTCGTTGCATCTGGAACGGAAGTCGAAACAATCTCCGCACCCGCCACGCACACCAGCGAGGCACTTATAGAAATCGCTGCCACCCACAGTGCGGACCTGCTGGTCATCGGCATACGCCGCCGAAGCGCCGTCGGAAAACTATTGATGGGCAGCACGGCGCTGGAGATTCTAACGGGTGCTCCCTGCCCGGTACTCAGTGTTCGGCCAACCGGCGGGCAATGACCCGCACCCCTCAAACACTCCAGCCGACCAGTCCCCGGCGGTCTGTCGGACTGGAAACAGCCCCTTGTTTCCCAGAGAAATGCAAACGTAGAAATGACGGAAAACCGGAACCCCGCCCCACCGCACTTCCGGAAGACAGGAGACTGGCAGACGACAAGAGGCAAAACGGTGGTGCTGCGCACACAAGAAACTTTTGTCCGCCAAGGTGTTGTCGAGGACGTCATGCCCAACTCAGAGGGGCTATGGCTCAGGAGCACCCCCACCCGGCCAAGAGAGTATTTTGACAAGGCAAGCGGATTCGAGTTGTGGATCCCGACTTTCGGAAGCAGTGCCTGAGAAGGGTGCCCTGCCCGCGAACACCTTCCGCTTCGGCATCACAGTCCGCGATTAGGAAGCCAGCCCGACGTACGGCCGTGCGCCCTCGTCTTCGTTGTTTCGTGACCAACCGCCGGACCGCCGTCTTGCCAGATCGAGCTGCCCCGGTCGAACAGGGCGGCTTCGGTCCCTTGAATGGGCCGGTCGTGACAACCTCTGATGAATTGGCGCAGTAAGCCTGTCGTCCGGCGACCCTCACGTGCTGACCGTCTTGGCCGCGGTCACGGCGGATGCATGTCAGGGCTACCGTGCGATGATCGGCAGAATCAACCTGCTGCTGTTCAAGGGGCCGTGGTGAACTCGATTACTGGCCGCTACTGCGGCGTCAACGGACTCGTGCGCAATGATGCCACCGGTATTCGTGTTGCGGTCGAAGCGCGGAAAGTTGCTGCTGGAAATGTCGAGACGTAGACGGTGCCCCGGGAGGAAAACATTCGATGTAAGCCCCATGTTGACTGTGACCTCGTAGACCTCCTCCGGAACGAGAGGGCTAGGAGTGGAAAGGCCGCCACGGTAGCGCAGGCGCAGCATTCCATCACAGAGGTTAAAGGCTCGGCCATCGGGGAACACGTCGATCAGCTTCGCTGTGATATCAGTGTCCACGGCACTGGAAGACATGAACACCTTCAACTCGACATGGCCGGTCACCTCGAGTGACTTCTCGAGGACCGGAGTCACATAACATAGGACGTCCTCGCGCCCATCGACTTTAGACTGATCGACGGGACCAATCAGCCCTGGTTGCGCCGGTAGGAGCGCTCCGCCGGCCGTGGGGACCGGGTCGTGGGGATTGTAGATGAACTCATCAAAAGTATCGCGTTCGGGCAAGGTGACCTGCAGTACTCCGTCACCATGACGAGTTGCTGCCGCACCACCGCTGTCCAGGTAGTAACCGACGTACCTAGTGTCGGGAAGGGGCCAGTCGACCTCGTTACGCCATCGGTCGATGCCCATCACGAATATCCGTACCCGGGGTGCGGGCGCGGTCAACGGAACACCGCGCAGGTTCTCATCGAAAAAGGCAATGTGCTCTGCAGAAATGTCGGCTTCGGCACGGATCCCATAAGACCGATCGGCGAACCGGCCGGTAAAGCTTGTGTGATCCCAGGGCCCGATGAGAAGCCGTGATTTCTCGCGGGCCTCTTCGGATCCGCCGTGCCTCCGAACACCAATGAATCCTCCGACGGTTCCGCTGACTTTCAGGTCGTACCAGCCGCCTATCGAGAAGACTGGCACAGAAACTTTCGACATGATCTCGGGTCCGGACCAGTCTTGTCTCTTCCAATACTCGTCGAATCCAGGGTGGGCGATGAAATCGTCAAACCAGCGTCCCGTACCGTGAACAGGAAGATCTGCGAGGGGCGTAAAGCTGTTGAGCTCCAGCGGATCGAGGAGTGCGCCGTCGAGACGTTCTTGGGATGCCGGATTATGGCCCGGGTCCGATATCGAATTGCGGCGCTCTTGCCCGGAATACATCAAAGCATTCCACCAAGTGTTCAGGCTGAGGGACATCGCTCCGCCCTGTGAATACCAAGCATCCCTGTACCAATCCAGTGCCGCAGTTGTGGGAATTATTGCGCGAAGTCCCGGAGTGCCGCTGATTGCCAAAGCCCACTGAACCATGCCCATGTACGATTGCCCGTACATGGCCACTGTGCCATCTGACCAGCTCTGCTCGCGCACCCAAGCGACCGTATCCTGCCCATCCACGATCTCGTTGAGTTTCGGCTCAAATATTCCGTCGGACATTCCCGTCCCTCGAGCGTCCTGGATGACCACCGCATATCCCGCATTGATCAGCGGCATCAGTGAAGGAGTGGGGCTGTTGTGACCGCCGAATTGGTGCGTCGCTCGCCTGTCATACGGGGTACGGAGTAGCAGTGTCGGTGTCCGGCCTTCCAAAGGACGCCACACATCAGCCACGAGTGTCACACCATCGCGTGTCACCAAAGGAACATTCGGGTGATACAGATGCGTCATTCGCTCCTCGTTTGCGAACATGCCCCTCGCCATCTGGCGAAGGGCCCCGTATGGCCATTGCTGGATTGCCTCGTCGGTAGATTTGTGCCTAAATTTTTCAACCCTGTCCTACGGAAACGCCCTTGATTCCGGATCATCGAGGATGACCTTCTGAATCACGGCGTGAAAGCACCGGGTGTCTACTTCCGACAGTCGTATCTCACGATGAAGATAGGCGTCCAGTTCCAAAATGTCGGCGTCGCCGCCTTCCGCCCAAAAATGCAGCCACAATTCATCAAGTCTGAGCAGATCCCCCTCCAACAAGCTGCGTGCGGCTTCCACGGATGTTTCCTCCTGAGAAGGGATCGCAGGCTCAGAAGGATCGGCGCCGTGTGGGAGAACAGCTATTCGAGATAAGCGCTGCCGTTGATCGGGCCGGGGCTGCATATCGTTCGTGACGAGGAGGTCTTTCGTGATATCCCTTTCCCCCCTTTCGGAGTGAGGGACCTTGGCAGGGAATGGCCGGCCGAAGTCCGTAAATACGGATCCCTTCGAGGCCCTCAACCTTGCCAGGAGTGGCTCCATCGGGCCCGAGGCAGTGGACTCTTCGGCTATGTCCCGGATAAGGGGCCGGCCGAGAAGGACATGGCCGATCCAGAGCTCAATGACTCCGAGGCTGTGGGTGACGATGGCATGCGGGCTGTTCGCATTCGGCATCGCAGGTTTCCGGTTGGCGAGCCCGTCCCCGAGTTCCTCGAGCACAGATGCCATTCTGCCCAAGGCAGAGCAAATCGCCATGACCTGACGTACCCGCCCACGGTGCTGCGCGGTGCGTCCAAATGAATAGCTTTTCAAGGATTTCCGAGAGGAGGGAAAGCGGCTTCCAGCGAAATGCGGCACGGCGTGAATCAGATTCGCGTCGTGTTTAGCCACTGCAGTACCGCTTCTGTGTGTTCGCCCAGGTCTGGAACCGGCAAGAGCGAGGGAGTTTCTCCGTCGAAGGTGACCGGCGGGATGAGGGCCTGTATTTCGCCTGCAGGAGTTGACACAGGAGCCCATCGTTTGCGTGCCTCCAGTTGTGGGTGGGTGGCGAAGGACGACATTGTGCGCTGCTCGGCATACGCAATCGGGGCCCTTTCAAGCCGCGCCACGGCCTCCTCGACGGACAGTTCCGAAAAAACGGAACTGATGATCCGGTCTAGCTGATCCCGGTTCTCCACCCTTCGGTAGTTGCTGGAGAAGCGCGGGTCTTCGCGCAGTTCGGGCTGTTCCAGGACCACGGTGCAGAAGTTTTCCCATTCGCGTTCGTTCTGCAGGCCAAGGTTGATCACGGTGCCGTCCGCTACGGTGAAAGGTCCGTAGGGGGCAATAGTGGCATGGCTTGCTCCGGTGCGGGCCGGCGCCGTACCGCCGTACATGGTGTAGAGCAGGGGATAGCCCATCCACTCCCCCAGCGCCTCGAGCATCGAAATTTCCAGGTTGGCTCCCTGGCCCGTTTGTTCTTTGCGTAAGAGCGCGGTGAGCATTCCGGAGTACGCGTACATGCCCGTGGCGACGTCGGCAATGGACAGGCCAACCTTCGAAGGAGTTTCATCTGTACCCGTGATTGAAACCAGCCCCGTCTCGCACTGAATTAACAGGTCGTAGGCCTTCTTGGCCGAATAAGGCCCGCCCGATCCATATCCCGAAATGTCACAAGTGATCAGGTCCGGCCGGGTTTTGGCCAGCTCATCGGCACCGATGCCCAAGCGGGCTGCAGCCCCGGGCGCCAAATTTTGGACCAGGACATCGGCCCTGTCCACGAGCTGCCGAAGGATTTCAGCGCCCTCGGCCGTCTTCACGTCGATGGCTACGCTCTCTTTGCCTCGGTTGAGCCAGACAAAGTGACTTGCCAGGCCCTTGACGGTTGTGTCGTAGCCGCGGGCCAGATCACCGGCGCCTGGTCGTTCGACCTTGATGACCCGGGCACCGAGATCTGCCAGTTGTCTTGTCGCAAAAGGGGCCGCGACGGCCTGTTCCAACGAAACGACTACGACCCCGTGCAATGGACCAGGGCGAGATGTGGAAGAGGGGTCAGAAAGCGAGGAACTGTTGCGTAGCTGCATGCCTTCACTTTCGAGGCTCACGCCCCAAGAGTCCAATGAAATATGTTGGCGATAATCATGCGCTCAGCGCATCATTGGGTATGGACATTGAAGAATTGCGGTGGTTTGCGGCTTTGGCAGAGGCGGAGCACGTGACTGAAACGGCTGCTCGTCTTCATGTCTCCCAATCGACGCTGTCGCGTGGTATTCAGCGTGTGGAGCAGCAGTTTGGTGCCCAGCTGTTCGACCGTTCTGCCAGAAAATTGGCGTTGAACGGCTTCGGTGAGGTGGCACGGACGCACGTGCTTCGCGCACTTGGCGAATTGGAGGCCGCTGAACAGCGCATTAGTGCCATGCGCGACCCGGGCCGCGGTGTGATCTCACTTGCCTTTGTTTCATCGTTGGGATCTTGGCTCGTGCCCGAGATCATTGGGAGCTTCAACTCCATTGAGCCGCAAACGACCTTCCAGCTGGAAGGCGGAGCAGCCGATCAGGTCCTGGATCTGGTGAGGAACCAGGTTGTCGATGCCGCACTGCTCGCTCCCCGGCCGGCCGACACGACTTTCGACTGGGTTGATATCGTTGATGAGCCGCTGGCCTTGGTGGTTCCGGAGAACCATCATGTGGCGGAAGCCGGGCGCCTGCAGTTGCAGGAGGTCATGGATGAGTCCTTCGTTGGTCTTCGCCCGGAGTTTGGGCTGCGGCAAATAGGTGACCGCCTGTGCGCAGCGGCGGGTTTCAAGCCACGCATGGTCGTCGAGGCGACCGAAATCACGACATTGTGGGGCCTCGTCAGCGCCGGCCTTGGCATGGCAATCCTGCCGCGCCTAGAAGGTCCTCTCGCTCAAGGAACCCGCCAGATTGATATCGCAGACCCGACAGCCCATCGCACTGTCGGCCTTGCATGGCTGATGGGGCGGCGGCAACCAGCGCCGGTTGCGAGGTTCCTTGACTTCATGCATGACCGGCATCCAACGCCCGAGAAATAGATCATGCGCGCCCTGCATTGATTTTGCTCCAAATTTTCATTGGCGGCCATTCCGCCAGCACCGGCAAACTGGGTCCATGACTATTGATTCGACTACGACCGGTTCCCCCGCCGAGCAGGCCCCGGCCGCGCCTTCCTACGTGGAGGGCTGGACGGGCCGATACTACGAAGACTTCAACGTCGGGGACACGTACAGACACCCGCTGGGCAGGACAATCACGCGGACGGACAACATCTGGACAACGCTGCTGACCCAAAACTCCTCCCCCATTCACTTTGACGCGCATTATTCAGCCCAAACCGAGTTCGGTCAGCCTTTGGTTGATTCGACGTTCACTCTGGCGTTGGTGACCGGACAATCGGTTGTGGACCTCTCGCAGCACGTGCTGGCAAACCTTGGTTGGGACAACGTCAGGCTCCCGCACCCGGTGTTCGAGGGCGACACCATCTATTCGCAGTCCGAGGTTCTGACCAAGCGGGAATCCAAGTCGCGTCCGAACGTGGGCATCGTGAAGGTCCGCACCATTGGTTTCAACCAGCGCCGCCAAATTGTCATCGTGTTTGAACGGACGATGTTGATATACAAGAAGGGTCATGGGCCGGACTTTACTGGCGTGACCCCTGAATGGGACGAGCTGTCTCTTAGGGCGCTGCGTTGAGCCTGACGGAGAACCTCACAGGAGCTGAGACCTTCTTGTTCGTTTCTGGTGCGCAGCCTGAGCGCTATAGGAAGGCCGCCGTATCCGGCGCCGATGTGGTCATCATCGACCTCGAAGATGCAGTGCCGCAGAACCAGAAACAGGAAGCACGGCTGGGAGCTGCAAGCTTCCTGGCAGAGTCACGTGCCCTTGTGCGGATCAACGCAGTGGGCACGCCGCACATAAACGATGACGCAGCCGTCCTGGCCGATTCTGAGGGATTGATCGGCATCATGCTGCCGAAGGCTGAATGTCTGGACGACGTGGAGGCCGCCGCTGCTTTCTTCCCTGGCGTGCCAGTGGTCGCCCTGATTGAGTCTGCCCGGGGTCTTGCTTCTGCCCGGGAGATCGCCGAACACCCGGCCGTGGTGCGTCTCGCGTTCGGCAACCTGGATTTCGCCGCTGACCTCGGAATCACGCCAGGGGCGGAAGAGGAAGAACTGTTCTACGCCTTCTCCCATCTCGTTTTGGCCAGCCGCCTTGCTGGTAAGACAGCCCCCATAGCAGGGGTAACTCCCAATTTCCGGGACCCACACGTCGCGGCAGGCGATGCCCGCCGCCAACGTGCCTTCGGATTCGGGGGTAAGCTGCTAATCCATCCAGCACAGATCCAGCCAACAGTGGAATCCTTCGCTCCTACATCTGCCGAACTTGAATGGGCCTCCAGAGTCATCGCAGCTTCCGCCGCAGCCGACGGCGGTGCCGTCCAATTAGAAGGGGCCATGGTTGACCGGCCGGTTTTGCTCCGCGCCGAACGCATAGCCAGCCGAGGAACAGCAATATGAGCACGTATGCGCCGAGGACCATGCAGGCCACTCTCTTAGGCGTGGACACCAGTTTCAGGGCCTACAGGGTGCCCCTTGCTCCCCGCCTGAAAGGAGAAGAGGACGACTGGACCCAGCTCGAAGGCTCCTTAGTCGAAATCCGACAAGCGGGCGCTCTGATTAGGACAGGTACTGTCGACGCGGTCACCGCCGACTCCAGCATGATATGGATTGGCCAAGACGGCGCCCTACCCCGCCAGCTGTTCCTGCGGGCCGATGGTACCAAGGTTTGGACCTTCCACAGCTGACCCGAGATTGCTTGCGCTGATGCTCGATCGGACTACACGTTTGGTGATACTGGTCTCTGGCGCTAAGCAGGGTTTGCGCCTCCGCATCGAAGGCGCAAACCATTTCAATGGGTCCATCCCTAAGCCGGGGAAAGCAGTTGGTGCGTCATGACGCGATGGTGTTGACCAGCGACGGCTTCTATTTCGCAGCCGGGCTCCGTAGGGTTAGCTCTGGCCGCTCCCTGCTAGGAAGCGGAGGTTACCGAGCAGTTTCCACGGCTCCGATCGCCGCATCGTTTTCGATGGTGTAATGCCAGGTCTTGGAGATGACCCACCATTGGCCATCAGTCAAAATAAGGATGAGATCATCAACAAACTGCTTCGGGGCATAGGCGTTTCGCACGCGTGCGTGGCCGCTGGTGGGGCTCGAGCGGGTCACGCTTTCGATGACGTCGCGGCGCTGATCGCCCCGGCTCGCCGGTGAGGGCCGGCTGCTGACTATTTCCATGTACTGGTCCCGGGTCATGGTTACCAGTGATGATTCCGTGCCCGACGAGAGCAAGACCTTGGGATGTAGTACGGTCTGGAACAGCTGAGTGTCTCCCTCGTAGAGCGCGTCGAGGTAGGTGTGAACCGCGTTGAGGACTCCGGCGATTTCTGTAGACATCACATTACTTTCTGAGAAGGGTTCGTTGAGGTGCTGGCTATTGCACTGGGTAGGCCAAGGTCCGCCGGGGCAGCGGTCAGCGAGAGAGACCCCTTCGGCTCCGCGGTCGTCGCGGGCGACTTCGGTGTTTTCGCAGGAATTATCAGACGTCGTTCTGAAGCCTGTGCACCGGGCGGACCTGAATCCAGCGGTCAGTAGCCGAAGTCCCGGCCCCATCCGGGGCCGGGACTTCGGTCTCATCCTTAGGACGCGGTGGTCGTGGAAGCCTGAAGAAGTCCGCGGTCAAGAGCCTGGTCAGCTACGTCGAGACCGTGATCCAGTGCCTGGAACAGGCCTTCAAGATCCTCTTCGGGCATGTTCAACGCCGGCGAAAGGAACAGGGAATCACGTTCCCCACTGGTTCCAATCATGGCCCCTGCCTCAAGGGCCCTTGCGGCGACCTTCGAGGCGATGGGAGCTTCGAGGGTGTCCCCGTACCAGTTGCGCCAGTCCGTGCCACGCAGTTCAACGGTCCAGTGCTGTCCATCGCCGTCAACACGTGCAACGCTCGGGTGCTTTTCGGCGATTTCTACGAGCCGCCTGCGGGTGAGCTCACCCATGCGGGCAGCGCGCTCAACAAGCCCTTCATTCTGGACGATGCGCAGGTGTGCCCTGACTGCAGCCATCAACATCGGGTGGCCACGGAAGGTGCTGTATGTCTGCCAGGTCTTGTCCTTCATGTTTTCGACCAGTTCCTTGGACAGGACTACGGCACCGGCAGGAGCTGCGCCGCCGCCGAGGGGCTTGCCGAGGGTGACAATGTCGGGGCGGCTAGTTCCGCCTTGGAAGGCGAACCAGTTCCCGCCATGGCGTCCCAACCCGGTAACCACTTCGTCGGCGATCCACAGCGAGCCCGCGTTCCGGGCAGCCTCGGCGACGCGGTCCTGATACGCGGCGTCATAGTACGTGCCACCCTGGGTGTAGTCGATGATGGTTGCGGCCACGTCGGACAGAACTTCCTCTGCTCCGCCAAGTCGCTCGGACAGGTTTTCGTCGTGCTGGGGTGCGCCATATGCAGCGCGAACCGGGCCCGGAAGAATTTTGACCGGTGCTGTGCGGGGAACGGGCTGTGTGCCGCCGTGCTGAAGGGAGAGTCCACCGTGCCAGTGGGGCTGGACCGTCATGTCCCGAGACAGTCCTGTCATGCCGTGATAGGCCCGCTCGCGGGTGGCGAGGGCGCTCCGACCTGTGAAAGCCTGACTAAGCGAAAGGGCGAGGTCATTGGCCTCACTACCGCTAATGAAGAACCGAACGGCTCCTACCCAGTCATGCTCTCCGGCGAACGCTACGTCAATGAGTTCCTGGGCGGCCTGTTCACGCTCTGCGTAGAACCAGCCTTCGTTAATGACAGGCGCGGTAGCGGCCTTGCGGACTGCCTCGACCATTTCCGGGTGGGCGTGGCCCAGGGGGCCGCCCGTGTTGCTGCCATCGATGACCCGTCGTCCGTCATCGAGAATGAAGCGGGAACCTTCACCTCCGACGACCTTTACCAATGGCTTGCTGCCAGCGTTAATGCCGGTCTGAAGGAGTCTGCTCACTTTTGATTCCTATTCGTTCGCTACACGGCTCGGCCTGAGCCGTCTTGTTCGACTCTCATGCTGACGCAGGAGAAGCAATCACACACCAAGATTGCTAACAGTTTTCTGCTAGCTCTAATCGTGGCGGCGGGAGCAGTCAGTGTCAAGGATTTTCAGGGAAATTGTAAACTGCTAGCAATCGTCAGTTTGCGCGCTATAGTGGTTACACACCGTTACACCGAGGAGGTCCGGATTTTGTCCGACACAGCAACCCGGCTGGCTCCGGCGCCCCGGAACCGACTCGTCGATATCGCCTATGAGCGTCTACGAGCCGGAATTATCGAGGGCAATTTGGCGATGGGTTCTCGGCTTAAGGAAACCCATTTGGCTGCAGAACTGCAGGTCAGCCGCGGTCCCGTCAAGCTCGCCATCCAGCGGCTGGTTGAAGAAGGCTTGGTGGACGAACGGCCACATCAGGGTGCCATCGTCCGGGAGATTGATGGGCCGACAATCGTCGACCTCTATAATGTCCGCGTCGGTCTTGAGCGTGTCGCTTTCGGGATCGCAGCAAAGCAAGGCATGGACACATCGGAGTTGAAGCGTCTCGCTGGACTCATTAGGGCAGCTGCCCAGCAAGCTGACACTTTAGCTGTGGCCCGGCATGAGTGGGCGTTCCATACCGAGGTGTTCGAGCAGAGCAACAACCCCGTGCTGACCCAGCTCTTTCACGGACTCGAAGCCCGTATTCTCATGGCACTGACGCTCGATGATGAGGGGTTTGAGAACCTTTCCGATGTTGCGGATGAGTACGACACCCTTATCGCCGCCATTGATTCCAGAGACGAAGAAGCCGCCATGGACGCTGTGCAACGGTGCATTCTTTCAACCGTGTCCGGCGTCGTTACGCGACTTGGCGGGGACCCTGAACTGCTTCTCACCAACAAAAACCGCAAGCTCTCCTAGCCGAGACTGCGACCGAAACACGGTGCTGAACTACCTGACCTTCAGCACCAGCACGAACGTGCTGCCGCACACGGTCAGGGACCCCCCTCAGCCCCCAGACAGGACAAATACCATGACACTGAGCACCGAGGTGCAAAGGCTGCGCATCGGCGGACAGCCCTCCGACTCTTCCAACGGCGACACTTTTCCGGTCCACGACCCGGCCACCGGTGCCGTCATCGCCGAAGTCCACAGCGCCTCGGTAGCCGACGGTGTCCGCGCTGCGGAAACGGCCGAGTCCGTCCTCCCGGAGTGGGGTGCCAAGGCCCCCCGTGAACGAGCCGAGATCCTGCGCGCCGGATTTGAGAACATCCGGGCCCATCGGGCCGAGCTGGCTGAAATTATCGTCAGTGAGAACGGCAAGGTCTACGCCGACGCGCTGAGCGAAGCGGACTACGCCGCCGAATTCTTCCGCTGGTTCAGCGAAGAAGCCGTCAGACTCCCCGGATCCCTCAGGGAATCCCCCTCGGGCGCACGGAGGATTCTGGAGGTCTCCCAACCGGTCGGCGTCGTCCTGGCTATCACGCCGTGGAACCTTCCCGCGGCGATGGTCACCCGCAAGGTTGCGCCTGCCCTGGCCGCTGGCTGTACCGTCGTCGTCAAACCCTCCAACCAGACTCCTTTGACAGCCCTGCGCATTGCTGAGCTCCTGGAGGAGGCAGGCCTTCCCTCCGGCGCCGTCAACGTCATTCCCACAATCCAGGACAAAGAAGTCGTCGGGGAACTCATGTCCCGTGGTCCGGTACGGATGGTCTCCTTTACCGGCTCTACGGCAGTTGGCCGGCAGCTCATCGCCCAGGCAAGCGAACGGGTCCTCAACGTTGGCATGGAACTGGGCGGCAACGCCCCCTTCCTCGTTTTCGAGGACGCCGACATCGACGCAGCAGTCGAAGGTGCCCTCACAGCCAAAATGCGCCATAACGCAGAGGCATGCATCGCCGCCAACCGTTTCTACGTCCATGAATCCGTCCGCGACGAATTCACCAGAGCCTTCTCAGCGGCCATGTCACGCCTCAAGGTGGGCCCAGGGCGCCAGTCCGGTGTCGATGTTGGTCCCCTTGCCAGCTCGGCAGCCCTGACCGGTGTGAATCTCGCCGTCGAAGCGGCATTGGCCGACGGAGCAACACGCATCGTTGGCGGCAACAATCCCAGCGGTCCCGGCTACTACTTCAACCCCACTGTCCTATCAGGCGTGAGCGCCGATGCGGCCATCCTCAACCACGAATGGTTCGCCCCCGTCGCCCCCATCGTAGGGTTCGAATCCGAAGATGAAGTAGTTGGATTGGCCAACGCCACGGAAATGGGCCTGGGCTCCTACGTCTACAGCTCCAACCTCAAGCGTGCCTTGCGGGTGGCGGAGCGTATTGACGCCGGCATGGTCGGCATTAATACCGGCGTCTTCTCCGACCCGGCGGCACCCTTTGGGGGCACACGCCAAAGCGGGATAGGACGGGAAGGCGGACATCACGGTCTCCACGAGTTCCTTGAAACGAAGTACATCGCTGTTGACTGGTGATCCAGCCCGACTGCACCAAGGCCAGCGACATCACTCACAGGAGTCCGCATGACACAGAACCAACCCGCCACGGGCAGCAGCCGCGTTAAGCGGGGCATGGCGGAGATGCTCAAGGGCGGCGTCATCATGGACGTCGTTAACGTCGAGCAGGCCCGCATCGCTGAGGATGCCGGTGCTGTTGCCGTCATGGCGCTCGAGCGTGTCCCGGCCGATATCCGCGCCCAGGGCGGCGTGTCCCGCATGTCGGATCCGGACATGATCGATGCGATCATCGCAGCGGTCTCCATCCCGGTGATGGCCAAGGCCCGCATCGGCCACTTCGTCGAAGCCCAGGTCCTGCAGTCCCTCGGTGTTGACTACATCGACGAGTCCGAGGTCCTGACCCCGGCCGACTACATCAACCACATCGATAAGTGGAACTTCACCGTCCCGTTCGTGTGTGGTGCCACCAACCTTGGTGAAGCGCTGCGCCGCATCAACGAGGGCGCGGCGATGATCCGTTCCAAGGGCGAGGCCGGCACCGGGGATGTTTCCAACGCCACCGGCCACATGCGCAAGATCCGTTCGGAGATCGCCAAGCTCGCCGCCCTTCCCGAGGACGAGCTGTATGTTGCAGCCAAGGAGCTGCAGGCCCCGTACGAGCTGGTCAAGGAAGTTGCCGCCACCGGTAAGCTCCCCGTTGTCCTGTTCACCGCTGGTGGTATTGCTACCCCGGCTGATGCTGCGATGATGATGCAGCTCGGCGCGGACGGCGTGTTCGTCGGTTCCGGTATCTTCAAGTCCGGCAACCCGGCAGAGCGCGCCGCCGCCGTCGTCAAGGCCACCACGTTCCACGACGATCCCGATGTGATCGCCAAGGTCTCCCGCGGCCTGGGCGAAGCCATGGTGGGCATCAACGTTGACGACATCCCGCAGCCCCACCGCCTCGCAGAGCGCGGCTGGTAAGTAGGTTCTCGCTGAGTCTCGATTGCGCATGAGGCAAGCGCCACACGTGCGACCAGGATACGCAAACATCGCGGAGCGCTCTGGCAGCGACCGCTAAAACGGACGCGCAAAGTGCCAATGGAGAACTATTGAGGAAAAGTACATGATGACTGGAACCATTGTCGTGGTGTTGACGGAAGCGACACCGCGAAAAAGGCAGCAGAAAAAGCTCGTGGCTTGGCCGAGGCCCTGAGCGCACCACTTCACGTGGTGACTGCCTTCGACAGCAGCAAGACCGAAGTTTTCGGAAGCGGCAGTGATCGCTATGTCGTTTCTGAGGCTGGAACAGCCGAAAATATTGCCCGGACCGCCGCGGAGTCCTTGGGCGGTGGCATTGAGGTGACCTACTCCGCAGCCCGCGGTAAACCTGCGGAGGCCTTGGTCCGGGAAGCGGAGCGAACACGGGCCCGGATGATCGTAGTGGGCAACCGGAGGATGCAGGGCATCGGCAGGGTACTGGGCAGTGTCGCGAACAGTGTCGCTCACAACGCCCCCTGTGACGTCTATATCGCACACACATACGACGCGGACGAATAAATCTGATCTCCCAATCAGCGCAACGCCGGTGTCGAACAAGCTGCCAGCCGCCGCGCTTGGAAGCAGTGTCCAAAGAGCACAGCCCCTGTAAGGGGCTGTGCTCTCTTTGCCCTGCAAGGTCTGGCGAGGTGTGATGTCTTTGGCCCAGAATATTGTCCTTGGACTGGTTCCCCACCAGTCCAAGGACAATCTTTCCTCCTTGGGTTGGCATCGGCATGCCAACCCACCTGCCGCGCGGTGAGCGGCCCCTGTTTCGTTCAGGGAGTACCCATCAAGCTACGAGCGATGTGGTCCTAACCGCACGGCACTTCTTTGACAAGGACTTGTGGTCTTTCAAGCACCGGGGCAATTCCTGCGGGTTTCTGCCGAAGACGGAATCCCAGGATTTAGACCTCTCTGACGTCGGCGCCTTTGCCGTCGGAGAGCAACTCGCATCCGTGTGAGCGAACGACGACCATTTCTTCGCACGTAACGGAGGTGAGGTAGCCCATGTCGTCGTGCTTGAGGGAGGGTTCGATGCACATCACCGTTCCCTCGAGGATTTCCGTGTTGTCATCATCGGAGAGGTAGGGCAACTCAGGCATTTGCAGCCCGATGCCATGGCCAAACTTGCCAATGTTGGTGCCGCTGGTTCCCAGTTCGGGAAGGACTTTGAGGCTCCGGCTATGCACGGTCTGGTTGGCTTCTTTCCAGGTCCGGCCCGGTCGAACCTCCTCATAAATGATCTCGGCGACCTCTTTCAACCTGGATAGAGGGTCTGTCAGTTTTGTGGGTGCCTTTCCCCACGTCATGTACCTGTTGAAGTCCGATGCGTAGCCCCGGTGGACGGCACCGGAATCTAGGAAGATCACAGGATTGTCTTCATTGAATTCACGGGCGGAATCACCCTTGTTGAGGATCATGAAGTAGATTTCCTCGCTGCCGGCTTCAAAGAGCGCCGACGACATCTTGCGGTAGATTTCACCCTCTGTCAGGCCACGGGCTTCGGACGTGTAAATTGCATCAAACGCTGCGGAGTTGATTGAGGCCGCCTGGCGCAGTGCCTGGATCTCTGCCTCTGACTTGCGCATCCTGACTAGAGCCAACTGAGTCGAAACTTCGTGGAACGTCGCCTTGGGCAGCTTGCCTTTGAGGCTTTGCATTTCCGCTTCAGTGATTTCGTAGTTGGTCCACAGACTGCCTTCATAACCGATCCTGGCACTCTCCCCGACCGTGCTGAGAACAATATCCCGCACGGCTTCCAGGCTCGGTTCAGCATCCAGGCCCGAGCCACCATAAGGAACCAGGACAAGGTCAGAGGCGGTATTGACGACGCGGCGGCCTTCCCATCCGACAGCCACAGCGAAGACGTCACCGCTGGCGGTGTACACGGAGAAAATGGGCCGCGACCTGTTTGTCCAGAGGTTGGTGATGTGCCCCGAGAAATAGCGGTGGGTATAGCGGTTATTGATAAGAACCGCGTCGAGCCCTTCCTGCTGCATCACCTGGCGCAGCGCAGTCCGCCGTCGGCTGTATTCGGCGGAATCGAAATCAGAATGCGGGCCGGCGGGTCCAACCTGTTGGCTGTCTGCGAGGGCTGATATGACGGTCATTGGGATCTTCTCTTTCTCTTGAAGGCTTCCATACGGAGGAAAAACTGTTGCCCTAGCGTGAAACCTTGCCCATTTTGGATGCCAGCGGCGTCGTAAAGACCGGTTTCGTCAGGAACCAGGCCGCAGCAATCACCAAAACCGAAGCCAGGAACACCAAAAGTCCAAGCCAGTCGGCGGCGCTGCGGGCGGTGAACATATGGTTCAGGTTTTCGAGTGCGCCGGTCAGAAACACCAACAGCACGTGGATCACGGTGAACCCGGCAAAGTACAGCATGACCGGGAAGTGAAGGGCGCGGGCGAAGTCGATGGTGAGGAATCTGCTCGCCTTGGTGTTGTCGGGCCACCACGTGGACATCCGAATCCCACTGATGATTGCCAGCGGGGCGGCGACAAATACGGTGAGGAAATAGGCCAGGACTTGCAGAGCGTTGTAGTAGACCCAGCCATTTTCGGCCGGCCAGTTGAGGGATGCGTATTGGACCGCGGCCGAAGCCGCATTGGGCAGTATGTCCCAGGACGTTGGAACGATACGAGTCCATCGTCCTGTGGTGAAGAGCAGGATGATGAAGATCAGACCGTTGAGGATCCACAGCACATCAAGGCACTGATGCAGCCACTGGGCCAGGCTCACCTTCTTCCGTGCGTTGCCTTTGGGGGCGAAGAACGACCCTGGCGCCGGGGTCCAGTACCCTGCAGGTCGTTTCTCCAATCGGACCTGCAACCCGGTGCGTACGATCAAAACCAAGAAGAAGATATTCAAGAAATGCTGCCAGTTCACCCAGGCCGGGATACCGGTTGGCGCATCTGAGCCCGGTTCCGTGTGGCCGGGATACTCGCTGAGAAAATCCATGACGGGTTGGGTGGTCCTTGCCCAGCGCGCGAGCAGAACGATGGCGGCCGTAACGACCGCGACACCAAGAACCTTGAGCACTACCCCCTTCCATCGCCGGGACATTGACCCGGGGACACCTTCTTGCCTCACTGCTTTGTTTGCGACACCGTTTTCCAGAACAGATTTGCCGCCGGTTTGAGTAACCTGCTCTTGCGGTACCCCGGGGTGCTGCTCCTGATCGTGGCTGAGGCTTGACGCTTCGGGCACCGCTTCGCCCATGCGCCGGCGCGTCGGGGCGGCAGTTGGTGCTTCGGACGGTTTAGTCGTTGCCCGTGGGTCGCCCATGCGCCGACGTGCCGGAGCGGTGGCGGGGAGAGGCTCTGGGGCCGTTGATGGACTGAGGTTTGGCGTCTCGTCCTGTATCCCGGCCAAGCGGCGGCGTTTGGGCGCTGGTGATGGCTGCGCACCGTTATCTGTGCCGTGCATGGGAGTGTTCCTGTCCTTTCGGAGGCTAGAAGAAGTCCTGAACTACGAGAGGCGTTTAGTCCTTAGCTCTCTTGCGCTTTGACCGCTTCGATCAACTCGGGAACGACTTTGAAAACGTCTCCGACTACACCGAAATCTGCGATGTCGAAGATTGGTGCGTCGGCGTCGTTGTTAATGGCTACGATCGTTTTTGCTGTTTGCATGCCTGCTCGATGCTGGATGGCTCCGGAGATGCCGAGAGCAACGTAGAGCTGGGGTGAGACGGTTACACCGGTCTGGCCAACCTGCAGCGCCTGCGGAACATAGTTTGCGTCAACGGCTGCCCGCGATGCTCCCACTGCCGCCCCTAGAACATCGGCTAGGTCCTCAACCAGGCTGAAGCTCTCCCTCGACCCGATGCCTTTGCCGCCGGAGACGACCGTCCGCGCTGCCAGGAGGGATGGACGTTCGGACTCTTCGGTGACGGGTTCAATCGAGATAATTTTCGCTCCGGGGGCCGTTTTTATCCGGAGTTCTTCTAAACGGACCGAGGGATTGGTCACGGCCGCAGCCCGGGCCTCGATCGCGCCCTGACGAACCGTGACGACCATCAGACCCTCCTCGACGGTTGACTCAGTCGTGTAGTCACCCCCGAAGACAGAGTGCTCCGCGATGACTTCGTCTTCTTCCATGCGAAGCGCGACCACGTCGGCGGTGACGGCTCCGCCTCGGACGATTGCCAGACGTCCGGCGATGTTCTTACTGTCGTTGGTGTGCGGCAAGAGGGCAGCAATAGCCGCGTACTCTTCGGACGCCTGCGCAAGCGCTCCGACCGCAGCAGTTCCAAGCTCGGAACTGGCCTCGGGCACGGTCACAAGGTAGATGTGCTCGGCGCCGGCCGTTGCCAGGGTCCGGCCCAGGCTCTCAGCCGCCTCAGCGGGCACAGCTGCCACGGCCACCGGCGTTCCCAGACCGGCAGCGGCGCCCAGCAAAGCTGCCGCGGACGACTTGGTTTCGCCCGTGGTGGTTGTTTCAATGAAAACTAGGACATTGCCCATGACTGCATTCCTTCGTCTATTGGTGGTTCTGCAGGAGCCGGCGCGAGGACAGGAACTCTGCAAGTTGCTGGGCGGCGGTGCCGTCGTCGGTGATTTTGGTGCCAGCGTTCCTCGGAGGCCGCTCCGTTGCCCCTACCATCACTGACTTAGCGGTCGCTGCACCCGGTCCGACGTCGATTCCGAGATCCGCAAGTGTTTTTACGTCTAAGGGCTTCTTTTTGGCTTTCATGATGCCCTTGAAATTGGGGATTCGCGCCTCTGCACTTTGCTCCGTGACGGAAACAAGGGCCGGGTACTCGGACTGGACGGACACGACGGCGCCCTCCACCTGCAGTTGTCCGGTTACCTGGGAGTCGGAGATTTCGACCCGGTCAACCGCAGGTAAATGGGGAAACTGCAAAACTTCGGCAATCATGGCCGGAACAAGTCCCCCGCGGCCATCTGTTGATTCATTTCCAGCGAGAACCAGATCCGGTCCGATGTCCCTGAGAGCTGAAGCCAACGCCAACGCGGTTCGAACCATGTCCGAGCCTGCCAAGGACGGATCGTTAACGAGAATGGCCGAATCGGCTCCCATGGACAGTGCCCGCCGCAGGGCGGCTTGGGCCCCTGTGGGGCCCATTGTCACAGCGACGATTTCAGTCGATGCGTCCTGGTCCTTATGGCGAAGTGCGCTTTCGAGGGCACGTTCGTTGATCTCGTCGGCGACTTGCTCGGCTGTCGTGCGATCAATCTGTCCGGTGGTGAGGTCAAGCTTCCGGTCGGACCACGTATCGGGGACTTGCTTCATGAGAACTGCGATTTTCAAGACTTCTCCTGATGGGGCGTTGTGCGGGCTGGATAGAGGAACCTCTCCTGACGGTCTACGCCAAGAGTCCAAGGCCTGTGAGCCAAAGACTCTTGATGTCAGCCGCGGAAGGCTGGAGTTCACCCGGTTTGGGAGTATTCGGTGCCACGACCTGTGGCGGCTGCAGTGGTCATCGTCGTGGTTCGATGGGCAGCAGCTTACGGCTCTCCCGCAGCGGAGCGTCGTAGTCATCGTCGCTCCATCCGAGAACCCGGTGCTCCCGGATAAACGGCAGCGGCACGGCGGGGTTGTCCGAATCGAATTCCCTGCCAAGGCGGTGGGCGTCGAAAATCGTATCGGCAAGGTGCATTCGAGGTGCCCTGCAGTCGCCTACCTTGAGCAACGTATCGATTTCGTTGGCCGCGAGGTGCTCCGGTTCGGCCAGCAGTTCCCGGTAGAGGGCATCGTTGGAGACCCGCTGGGTGACCCAGACGACTGCGTCGACGTTCATCGTCCATTCTCGGGAATCCACACCGGCGGATGCCAGCTGTACTTCTCCGGCGCTGACGGATTTGACCAGCGTCGAAGGAACGATGGACACTCCTGCCTGAGCCAGCCGGCGGATAAGATCCCGTTCGCCGGTGTGCGCCAGCCATCGTCCCACCTCAGGGTAGGGGCTGACCAAGGTCACCTTTTTGCCTTCAAGCATCAACCGCTCGGCAATGCTTGGAGCCATGTAGTAGCCGTCGCAGTCAAACACGAGGACATTGTCACCGTCGAGCTGCTGTTCTTCGGCAACGAGTTGTTCCGGCGTGAATTGCCAGGAGGTTGTCGTATCGGCGCCAGGTATGCCTTCCCTGGACCAGCCGTTTATGCCTTCGGTCGACCAGGATGAACCGGTGGCTATGACCACAGTGGTTGCCCCGTAGTCCAGAATGTCGGCGGCCGTGAGCCTGGTATTGGTGATGATCTCAACACCCGGGTGCTGGCGGAGAACCCCTTCACGGTAGTCGATGATCCTGGACCAGGCGGACAGGTTGGGAAGTTTCGGAACCCAGCGGTAGTGGCCGCCGATGGCGGATGCTGCATCCAGCAGGTGGACAGTCTCGTGGCCGCGGCGGGCCAGAACTGATGCGAGTTCCAGCCCGGCGGGTCCGGCTCCGACAATGAGAACTGGGGCCTCGGCCTTGGTCGACGGAGCGAATCTTTCGGGGTGCCAGCCCCGCCGGTATTCTTCCCCGAGCGTCGCGTTCTGCGTGCATACGATCCTGCTGCCGTGGTCGTACCGGGATACACACACATTGCATCCGATGCACTCCCGGATACTGTCAAAGTCACCGGAGCGGATCTTGTTGGGCAGGAAGGGGTCGGCGATGGAGGGCCGGGCCGCTCCAATGAGGTCTTGCTGGCCGGACTTGAGGACCCGGGCCATCTCGTCGGCGGATGTGAACCAGCCTGGGGCCACAACCGGTTTGGTTGTTAGTGCCTTAATTTCCCGTGTCCACTCCCCGGCATAGTTTTCTACGCCGAAGCGTGCAGCTGGTGAGCTGGACGAGGCCAACTGACCGGGCCGGCCCAACTGGATGTCCCAGAAGTCCACCAGATCATCAGCTATCTCGATGAAGCGCAGGCCCTCCGGGTCGAGGTTGGTTGCGCTGCCGCGTCCGTTGGTTTCCGACGGATTGAACCGGGCCGTGATGGCTACGTCGTTGCCGACGGCGTTCCGTACTTTCTCCAGCACTTCCAGCCAGAACCTGGCCCTGTTCTCGAAGGATCCTCCGTAGCTGTCAGTGCGCTTGTTGTACCAGGGCGAGAGGAACTCCAACGGCAGTCCCGCACCTTCGCAACCGTAGATGTTGACGATGTCGAAACCTGCATCCCGGGACATGATGGCCGCGTCGACGTACTGTTGCTGAACACGCTTGATATCGTCAGAATCGAGCTCGTAGTATCCGGCGTTGAAGTCGCCAGGGTTTTGAATAGCGCTTACCCGGCCGGCCGGTTCCCGTGTTCCCAAGCCGGAGGATTTGGACGCGGTAACGAGAAGCTCGATGCCGATGAGTGCACCGTGGCTGTGCGCTTCATCGCAGGTGCGTTTCCAGTTTCGGACATCCGACTGGTCGAGCATCCACGACATGGTTCGGAAACCGCTCATGTCTGATTCGACGCTGATCTTCACCGCTTCAGTGTTGACAACACCCCAGCCGCCTTCAGCTTTGGTGGCCCGCAGTGCCGCCCCGGCACCGGCGGAATCGCCGAGGCCGGAGGCATGCGGTGTCTGATAGAACCTGTTGGGGGCGGTCTTGGGACCCAGCTGGATAGGGGTGAAGAGGATCTCATGTCGAGATTCGGGGGCACTCATTGGGATCCCAGACTTCCAAACATGATGTGGCGGGCTTCGGTGTACTCGTGCAGCACCCCGATGGAGAGGTCCTTTCCGCCGCCGGTATCTTTTCCGCCACCGTGGGGGAACTCCGCGGTGACGCTCAGGTGGTTGTTAACCCAGACGCAGCCGAACTCCAGATCGCGGGAGAATCGCAAAGCCCTGTCGAGGTTGGAAGTCCACACCGAGGAAGCCAGAGCGTAATTGGTGCCGTTGGCCAGAGCCAGGGCTTCTTCGGGGGTTTTGAACGACTGGGCCGTGACGACTGGGCCGAAGATTTCGTTCTGCACAACTTCGTCCTGTTGTTCCACGCCGACCAAGATAGTGGGGTCGATGAAGTAGCCGTTGAGGGCTTCGGAGGACCTACCGTTGATTTTTTCGATGCGTGCCGGGCAGCGGTCCAGGACACCGCTGATGCGCTCGTACTGGAGGGCGTTCGAGACCGGGCCGAGTGTTGTGGATTCGGCGGCCGTGCTACCCATTTTGTAGCCCGAGGCTGCCGAGGACAGCGCCTTAATGAAGTCATCGTAGATCGCCTCGTGAACTATCATGCGTGTGGCCGCGGTGCAGTCTTGTCCGGCGTTGTAAAAGGCAGCGCCGGCCACCTCACGTGCGACCACTTCAGGGTCGATGTCGTCAAAGATTACTGAGGGGGCTTTACCGCCCAGTTCCAGGTGCGCATGTTTGAGCTGGCTGGCTGAGATTTCCGCTACCCGCCTGCCTGCCCGGGTGGACCCAGTGATTGACACCATGCGCACGGTCGGGTGTGCGACGACGGCTTCACCGGTTTGGGCGGCGCCTGTGACGACGTTTAGGGCGCCATCAGGGAGAAATTCCGCGGCGACCTCTGCCAGGAGCAGCGTCGACAAGGGCGTGGTCTCAGCTGGCTTTAGGACAACGGTGTTTCCTACGGCAAGGGCCGGGCCGCACTTCCAGATGGCCATTAGAAGTGGGTAATTCCACGGTGCAATCTGCCCGACCACGCCGATGGGGTCCCTGCGGAGCATCGATGTCGTACCGGGCAGGTACTCGCCGGCGACCGCTCCTTGAAGGGTGCGGGCCGCCCCGGCGAAGAAACGCAGGTGATCGACGGCAATTGCGATTTCCTTACGTGCCGCCGCAATGGGTTTGCCAGCATCTTGGGACTCCAGCAACGCAAACTGCTCAGTACGATCCTCGATGGTTTGAGCGATTCGGAGAAGGGCAGCTGACCTCTGGGACGGGGTGGTGCTCCTCCAGGAGGTTCGGAAAGCATGATCGGCGCTTCGTACGGCTGCATCTACATCTTCAGGGCTGCAGCGCGGAACTACTGCAAGGGTGGATTTGTCGGCCGGGTCAAAGATCTCATCTACCTCGTCGGCTTGGGGCCTGTGTGACCGTCCGCCGATAAAGGGCAGGATGGTTTGTGCCAATGACATTTAGATGCTCACCACTTCGTCGTTCTTGGCTGAATTGCTGCGTTGTTCCGTGCTGATGATTCGCGCCTCGTTGATATTCCAGGCAACCCCGACACGTGATCCGATGGCGGGCAAGGGCGCGCCAGTTGCTTCCAGCACCGTCACGGTCGCGCCCTCTTCGTTGGTAACAAGGATCTTTTGGAGCGAGCCCATGTAGACCGTTTCGCGGACGACACCATAGACCGCATCCTCATGCTCCTTGACCGGCTTGGCTTCGGTGAGAAGCCTTACCTTCTCGGGGCGGACGAAAAGAATTGCCGGTCCTGCGGGGAGGTTTTCGTCCGCACCGTCTGTGCGGAAGACAGTTGCGCCGTGGACCAGCAGGTTGGATCCAATACTTTGGACGGAACCTTTCAAGGCATTTGTCTCTCCGAGGAACTCGGCCACGAATGGGGTGGCGGGGTTTTCATACAGTTCCGATGCGGTTCCGACCTGCTCTATCAGGCCTTCGTTGAAGACCGCGATGCGGTCCGACATGACCAGGGCTTCTTCCTGATCGTGAGTTACGAAAATGAACGTGATGCCCAGTTCGCGGTGAAGCCGCTTGATTTCCAGCTGCAGCACCTGCCGCAGTTTCCTGTCCAAGGCGCCCAGGGGTTCGTCCATCAGGAGGACGCGCGGTTCGAACACCAGTGCTCGGGCAACGGCCACGCGCTGCTGCTGGCCGCCCGAGAGCTCGCGAGGGTATCGGTCGCCGTAGCCACCAAGGCCGACGGATTCGAGCGCCTTCCGGACACGCGTCTTTCGTTCCGAGGCGGGAATCTTCCGTTGCTTGAGCGAGTATTCCACGTTCTGACCAGCAGTCATGTGGGGGAAGAGCGCGTAGTTCTGGAAGACAATGCCAAGCTCTCGCTTGTGCGGCTTGACGTCCTGAAGGACTGTTCCATCAAGGAGGATTTCACCTGAGGTGACGTCCTGAAAGCCGGAAATCAAATTCAGCGTCGTAGATTTGCCGGAGCCACTGGGACCCAGAAAGGTGACGAACTCGCCCGGGGCGATGTCGAGCGAAACCTCTTTCAGGGCATGGACAGGGCCATAGCTTTTAGCGAGGCGACGCAGGGAGAGCCCGGCGCCTCGGGTTTTTCGGTCAGCGGACATGATGATTCCTTGTCTGTATCAGCGCGACGATGGGAATGGCAATGGCAGCCAGGGCGAACACGACGACAGCTGCCGCGGCCACCGTCGGGTCAAGCTCACGGCGCATGCTTGAAAACATCAGAACCGGCAAGGTCTGCAGTCGCGGGCTGGCTAGGAACAAAGAGATAACCACTTCATCAAAGGACGCCAGGAACGCGAGGACCGCACCTGTGACAACACCTGACCGGATCTGAGGAAGGGTCACGCTCATGAAGGTGGTTAAGGGGCTGGCACCCAGGCTCGCGGCGGCGTTCTCCTGGTTGCGGTCAAAAACCCGCAAGCTGGAGGAAACAGAAACCAGAACCATGGGCAGTGCCACGACTGAGTGCGCCAGTACGAACCCGATGAAGGTGCCGTTAAGCTTCCAATTCAGGAACACGGCATAGATACCGATGGCCAGAATCGAGGTCGGAACGATCAATGGTGCGAACAAGGAACCCGTAACGAGGCCCTTTCCGGGAAACTTTGAGCGGTCCAGGCCAAGGGCAGCCGCCGTGCCAAGGATCGTTGTCAGCACGGTGACAACGGCAGCAATCTTGATCGAGTTCAATGCCGCATCACGCCATGCTCCGCCCGAGAGGTTCTCATACAGGGCAAGGGACCAGCCGGGTGGGGGGAACACGAAGCTGGCTTCCGAAGACGAGAAGCTGAGCGGAATGATCACCAGTGTCGGAACAATCATCCATGCGGCAATCAGGAAAGCAGCTACGGCCAGCAGAATTCGGCCTACGCTGGGCGACGAACGTCGAAGGGACTTTTCCATGGACTTCATCACCTGATTCCGTATGCCGAGCTGACAGTGTTGCGGGAAAATCGCATGGCTACAGCCAGCAGGGCGAAGGTCACCAGTAGGAGCACCAACGCCAGAACGGAGCCTCGGCCCCATGCCAGGAGGTCTTGCACCTGAGTGACGACCTGTTGGGCCAGCAATGCATTCTGTGGAGATCCCAGGATCGCCGGGGTCAGGTAGAAACCCAGTCCGAAGACGAAGACCAGGACACTGCCGGCAAGCATTCCCGGTGTGGCCAGTGGCAGGTATATCCGGAAGAACGACTTCGCAGGCGAAGCGCCGAGGCTTTCGGACGCCCTCAGGAGGCTTCGGTCAATGCCTTGCAGCACGGAGTACAGCGGAAGGATCATCAGCGGAAGAAGAGTCTGTGCCATCGCGATCGTTACGGCGAACGTGGTTCCCAGCATATGGAACGGCTCGATTCCGAAGGCTGACAGCGCACCGTTGACGACCCCGTTGTCCTGAAGAAGGACAACCCAAGCGAAGATCCTCACCAGGTAGTTAGTGAAGAACGGTAGCATGACCGCCGTCGTCAAAACGACCAACCAGCGCCGTGAAACCAACGTCATCAGGTACGCGAACGGGAACGCCAGGATCAGCGTGATCACGGTAACCAGCAGAGTCACGCCAAATGTGCGCAGCAACAGCGTGATGTTTACGTCCTCGGTGAAGAACCAAGCGAAGTTGTCCCAACCGCCCTCCTGAGGTGCCTGGAAATGCGTCCAAGCACGCGTAAGGATGGAAATGGCGGGATAGACAAAGAACAGAAGGATGACCGCAAATCCCGGTACTACCAACAGCGATACCGGACGGAACACAAACGGAGTTTTGCGTACCCGGCTTGGCGGCCGGATGGAGGGCGAAAGTGTGGTTGACATTTAGACTTCCCTACTAGCCAACCAGGGCTGCGCGCCACTGCGACTCGGCGGCATCCTTGTACTGCGCGTACCATTCGTTGTCAAGTGCCACACCGTCGGTCCGGTGGTTGGAGACGAGATACTGCTTCTGCAGATCGGAGGTCTGGGGGTCACTGCCCTTTGAAGAGGTCGATCCGTAAGGGGCGATCTCTTCAAACTTGGTCTGCGCGTCGGGGTTGTTCGAGAGCCAGTTAAGGAACTTCTTTGCTGCGTCGGCGTTCTTGGAGCCCTTCAGGATCACCAGGTTGTCCCAGACCTTGAGTGCCGTAGGCCAGACTACGTCCCACTTGGCGCCTTGATTCACGGCATCAAAGGCGCGCGGTGAGTAAACCATGCACATGACAGCTCCGCCGGAGAGCATCGTGTCAACCTGCTGGGTACTGGAAGTGAGGAAAGTCGTGTCCTGCTTGATCGTCTCGTACTTGGCGATCGCCTTAGTGACATCCAGCGGGTAAAGGTTCTCCGGCTGCACACCGGAGGCCAGGCTCGCTGCCTCCAGGTTGTACTGGGAGGAGGTGGGGGCACAGCGCTTGCCGGGGAATTTCTGCGTGTCGAAGAAGTCAGCCCAACTGGTGGGAGGGTTATCGCCGAATTTCGTCTTGTCGTAGGCCAGTACCGCGCCCCACTCCAGGACGGGCAGACCGCACTTGTTGGTCACGCGACCCTCAGCGAACTTTGAAGGGTCGAGCGTGTCGGCGTCAATTTCCTCGAATTGCTTTCCGCACTGCTGGTTGGCGAGCCAGGTGTCGACCTCAGCCAAATCCCATTCGATGTTTCCGCTTTGGATCTGAAGGGCGATCTTGTTGTATTCCATGTTGCCGTCCTGGGTGAACTTAGCACCCGACTCGGCACTGTAGGGCTCGAGGAAGGCGGTGTTCATTGCCTTGCTGAGCTTTCCGCCGAAGTCGGCGATCGTGAGCTGCGCGTCCGAACCGGCCGGGGACTGGCCGCCGTCGGAACCGCAACCGGCCAGCACGAGCGCAGCCACTGCTGAAATGGCTACTGCTGGGATACAACGTATTGCTCGGGATGTGAATGACATCAAGCTCTCCTTGGGGTGTGACCCCGGCTACTTTGGCGGGGTTCGTTTGGTCGATTGTCGACATTGACCTTGCGTCTTGTCAAGAGATGACGCCGTTCAGCACACTGGCCAACTTCTTCTGCTGATGCGGTTCATTTCTCGCTCCAAGCCGCCGATTGGCTGCGATTCATGATGGTTTTACCCTGATGCCACGATCGCTCGCCCATCGGCTGCATATGCGCTACTCTACTAGCGTAGTAGACAGTCGACAACGCTTTCGAAGTATGAACTTGAAGAGAATCCGGAACGGCCTGCGCTTTCGCCGTCGAATCAGTGCCGTCTCCGCTCCGACGGCGTTTTCCATCCCTAAATCCCAAAAATTTTGAAGGGACTCGATCCTAAAATGACAACTTTGACCAACTACGAGGTTGCAACGCCAAGAACCCCAGAGCCTGGGGACCTAACTGTGGCCGCCGTACAGATGAACAGCGGCCCGGACCGGGACGCGAACATCGCGAAGGCCATCGCTTTGATTGACGTCGCCGCGACTGAGCACGGGGCACAGTTGATCGTGCTGCCAGAATTTTTCAATACCGAGTATGTTTTCGCGCGTCATGACCCGTCCCTGGTTCGTCTGGCAGAGAACGACGAGGGCCCGTCGATCAGTGCTGTCAGGGAAGCTGCACGCAAGCACGGGGTTACTATTGTTGCGACTCTCCTGGAGGAAGACGGTCCCGGGATCAGTTACGATACCGCCATGGTGATTGGTCCCGACGGCACCATCGTCAGCAAATACCGTAAGACGCACCCTGCAGCAACCGTGACGCTGGAGAAAGTATTCTTCCGCAACGGCAGCTATTTCAATGTCACTCAGGTCGGTGACTTCGCCATGGGAATCAACATCTGCTATGACAATGAGTTCCCCGAGTCAGCGCGAGCCACCGCTCTGAACGGAGCGGACCTGATAGTTGCGCCGTTTGCGACCCCCGAACAGTTCCCGTTCAAAACCGTGATGTCTGCACGAGCCTGCGACAATCAGCTGTTCTTCCTTGCCGCCAACAAAGTTGGGCGTGAGGATGGGCTCGAATTCTGCGGAACCAGCCTTATCGCTGATCCTGAGGGAGGACTTCTGGCAGTGGCTTCCAACACTGAGGACGAGGTTATCTCTGCGGTCATCAATCGTCGTGCCGTCATCGAGACTAGGCTGTCGCGCCCGATCTACCGCGACCGACGTCCGGATCTCTATAACTCAATCTCGACAGCAACCGAGGACCTGCCCCGTTGGAAGACAGCGAAATGACGGCAATTTCGGCCCAAGCGCTAATTTTTACAGACAATTCGGAGCTGGAGCTTACCACCATCGACGTCGCCGCCCCGGGACCCGGCGAGGTCAGGGTAAAGGTGCACGCCAGCGGGGTATGCCACTCGGACCTCCATGTTGCCGCCGGTGACTGGACCATGCCCTCGCCCATGATCCTCGGCCACGAGGGATCCGGAATCATCGAGGCCGTTGGGCCCGGTGTTTCCGAATCCAGGATCGGCGAGCGTGTTGCCCTGTCCTGGTTCGCGCCATGTCTGCGCTGCAAGTTCTGCGTCAGCGGGCGGCAGTGGGCCTGCCAAAACACCACAGCCAACGATTGCGTGATGGCCGACGGTAAGACGCGGCTGTCCCAGCAGGGATCCAGCGTTTATCCGTTCCTGAATGTCGGCAGTTTCGCGGAGTACGCAGTGGTGCCGGAATCCGGCGCCATCACCGTCCCCGATGGTCTTCCATTTGAAATTGCTGCCCTCATTGGCTGCGCGGCCACGACGGGCATCGGGGCGGCTCTGAACACCGCAAAAGTTCGTGCCGGCAGTTCAGCGGTCGTGGTTGGTTGCGGTGGCGTGGGCTTGTCCGTGGTGATGGGACTGTCGCTTGCTGGTGCCAATCCCATCATTGCTGTTGATATGTCCGACGAAAAACTGGATGCAGCCAAAAGTGTCGGCGCGACGCATGTCCTCAACGCTCAGCAAGGAAATGTTGTGGAACAGTGTCATGACCTCTTGGGCGGCGGCGCGGAGTTTGTCTTTGAGGCAGCTGGCCGTACGGACACTGCAACTCAGTGTCTGGCCATGACGGAAACTGCCGGGACTACAGTATTGGTTGGAATGCCGTCTCGGGGCGCCAAGGTTGCTCTTGATGTTCTTGACCTGACGCTCAATGGCAAAACTGTCATTGGATGCAGTTATGGGAGTTCGAACCCGTCGATCACCTTTGCTACCTTAGCGGATCTGTACCTGTCCGGTCGGCTTCCGCTCGACAAGCTGTTGGGTGAGCGAATCTCCCTCGGCGATGTATCTCATGCCTTCGATCAGATGAAGGCCGGGCACGGGCTACGCCAGGTCGTAGCATTCTGATCGACAGACAGCGCCGCCGGCGAGGCTCCATCTGCGCGGTCCAGCAGGAACGGGATGGGGCCTCGTCGGCGTATGCGTATGGCAAGACGCAGGGATCTGCCCGGAAGCAGAGAACGGCTCCTAAGTAGGAAACATCCTCAAGCGAGACAGTAGGGCTGTATCGCGCCAACGATGCGTCGCGATTGTTCGGGGGCGTGGCTTTCCGCCACCGCATCCATCACGTCGGTTGCTGCCGTCGCTGGAAGGATGTCAAGGTGCAAATCCGGTGGCCGGAGAATGTCCTGGGTAACCATGGCTGAGGAGCCGCCAAATGTAAGGTCCACGCGAACGCGGTCAGGCGTCCTTGGTTATGATCCTCGGATCGCTGAATCAGTTGGTAGGGGCGGGAGCGGTCTCCGAGAGTGGTTCCAACAGCAGGGATGAGTCTCCGCCCAATCGCTGCAGGAGCAGGGCCACAGTTGAAAGGAAGTGCTTCTCGAAGAGACGCAAAGCTTCGGCCTTCCTGCCCTCCTCAATGGCCGCAATGATCTGCTCATGCTCTTCCACCACATAGTTGAGGTGGGAGTGCCCTGAACCGGCGGAGGACATCACTCGCAAAACACGGTCTTCGAGGGACGTGGCAAGAAGAATGCGGCCTTCGAGCTCACCAAACATGCGGCCAATCAGGTGGTTTCCGGAGCCGACGTTGATGCTACGGTGCCAATCAAGTTCAGCGTTGATCAGTCTGCTGGCGTCCTTCTTCGTAGCCGCTGCCTTCATTTCGTTCAAATGGGTGCGCAGGGGCTTGGTTGAGCTCCCCCGGGCCAGAAACAACCGCAACGCTGTTGTTTCAAGGCCAAGGCGCAGATTATGAAGGTCAACGATGTCCTCTAGGGACAAATCCAGAACCTGCGCACCCAGGTGGGGCTCGACGAGGACCAATCCCTCTGCCGCCAGCCGTTGGATGGCCTCTCTTACCGGGGCCCGGCTCATTCCCAGTTCCTCGGCGATATGGGCTTCAGTCAGCCGCTCCCCCAGACCCAGCTTGCCTTCGATAATGGCAAGTCGAAGCGACTGGTGGGCGGCATCCGCGAGCCGCATCCGCGGTGGCCTGGTCAGGCCGTGAGTAGTCATACACACAATTGTAATCTAGCGCGGTCGACAATGTACAACCTTTCCGCAAGTTCAAGAGAAAGTTCTTGCAATTGCCTCGTTGTCGACAGTAGTCTGTCTACAACAAATCAAGATGATCGGCGAAGTTCGGCTCATTCCTGCGCATGCGTGGAGTTGAGGAAACTCGTCGGGGATCAAGATCACTATCCACGAGTGGGCGGATGGGGCGCTGGAAGACTCTTCCCGAACGCCCTTTGAACTGGGCCGATGGCCGAAAAGTCTAGTGCGCGTTCCGAGCCATAGTCAGAGCAGACGGTTCGGGCGACTACGACAGACCGCTCACCACACCCAGCTGCCCGCCCTGAGGCAACAAAGAAAGCGATCGGATGACTAATCTCACAGAACGTGAACAGGAACTGCTGGCCTCCGTCCCCAAGGGTCTGCTGATCGCGGGGCAATGGCAGGAGGCTTCCTCGGGGAAGACCTTCCCTGTGGCGGACCCCGCCACCGGCGAAGTGCTGGCCCATGTGGCGGACGCCGGCCGCGCCGACGCTGAAGCAGCCCTGGACGCTGCTGACAAGGTCCAGGCTGACTGGGCGCGAACCCCCTCTCGCCAACGTTCCGAGATCCTGCGCCGAGCCTATGAAATTGTTACTGAACGTGCCGATGACTTCGCGCTGCTGATGACCTTGGAGATGGGTAAGCCCCTCGACCAGGCACGTGCAGAGGTCGTTTACGGCGCAGAGTTCCTTCGCTGGTTCGCGGAGGAAGCGGTACGTGATTACGGCCGCTACGTGACCACCCCTGAGGGGAACAACAAGATCCTTGTTCAGCAGAAGCCGGTCGGGCCGTGCCTGCTGATCACCCCATGGAACTTCCCGTTGGCCATGGCAACCCGCAAGGTCGGTCCGGCGGTGGCAGCCGGCTGCACGATGGTGCTCAAACCGGCGAAGTTGACACCCCTTACGGCACAGTTGTTCGCTGACGTCATGATTGAGGCAGGTCTACCCAGCGGCGTCCTGAATGTGGTTTCATCCTCCCGTGCCGGCGAGGTTTCCGGTCCGCTCCTGCGCGACCCCCGCCTGCGCAAGGTCTCCTTCACCGGGTCCACCCCTGTGGGTAAACAACTGATGGCTGAGGCGTCCGAGAACGTATTACGTAGTTCGATGGAACTCGGCGGAAACGCGCCCTTCATCGTCTTTGAGGATGCGGACCTCGCGAAGGCAGTGGAAGGTGCCTTGGCTGCGAAGATGCGCAACATGGGCGAAGCATGCACGGCAGCCAACCGCTTCCTGGTTCACGAGGATGTAGTGGAGGAGTTCACGGCAGCTTTCACCACGGCCATGCAGGAGCTGAAGCTGGGCCGAGGCACGGAGCCTGGTTCAACGGTCGGACCGTTAATTGACGGGCGAGCCCGTGACGACGTGCACGCTTTGGTTCTCGGGGCTGTGGAAGATGGGGCCACGATTGCCTTGGGCGGACGGTTCGGTGAGGGCGCGGGCTACTTCTATGAGCCAACTGTCCTGACGGGCGTGCCCCACGATGCCAGGATTTTAGGTCAGGAAATCTTCGGGCCCGTGGCACCGATCACTACGTTCAGCTCAGAAGCGGAAGCTATCGCCTTGGCAAATGCCACCGAGTACGGGCTCGCCTCGTACATCTACACCCGTGACCACTCCCGGCTCCTGCGCGTAGCAGAGCAGATCGAGTTCGGTCTGGTCGGATTCAACGCGGGAGTCATTTCCAACGCAGCTGCACCATTCGGCGGTGTCAAGCAGTCAGGGCTGGGACGGGAAGGCGGCGCGGAAGGCATCGCCGAATACACCACCGTCCAATACATCGGCATCTCCGACCCTTACAAGAACTAGCCGCACCAACGCCGCCCCCACCCGGCTCAGCAAAACCGGATGGGCGGCGCCCTGCGCGCCACCACACAGACACCGATGACCACACCAGAAAGACCAGACATGATCAAAGCAACGGTAATGACAGACGCCCGCTCCCATGACATCGGCGAACCTAAAATCAAAGAGACTTCAGTAACGGCCGGACAAACAGAAGCCTCAGTGCGACTATGGGGCCGGGACGGAGAGGCGACCGGAATCTGGGAAGTCACCCCTGGCACTTTCAAAAGCACTCGCCCGGGTTTCGACGAGGTCTGCTACATCCTCAGCGGTGAGGGCACCATCACGGAGCCTGATGGCACAAGTTTCGAATTGCGCCCTGGAACACTCTTCGTAACTCCTTCCGGCTGGGAAGCCAGCTGGACCGTTCGCGAAACCCTTCGGAAAGTCTGGTTCACGTCCCAACTCCCGGCCTAAGTAATGAAGGCTGCCTGCATCGCCCTAAAACGAGCGATGCAGGTAAACGCCTGAAAAACACCTGCACGGCCGTGGGACCGTTCGCCTGCCCCTCTGGCGAACGGTCCCCTCCAGAACCCTTTCTGCTAGACCATGCAGTACAGGAGTCAAAGCCGCCTGCTCCTATCCATCAATGAACACGACGTAGCCTTCACGTCAGACCGCTCTATGCCGGAGTCCAGACTCAATGAATCAAAAAGTCCACGCCACTGCCGAACCCGCATCGATCCTGTCACGTCTCGACGAAGCGGGTGTGCTGCTTGAAACATCCGGTCACCGTCTGGCCGCATACTCATACGATGCGTCCAACTACCGTGTACCGCCCCTGGCCGTTGTCTTCCCGCGCCATGTTGACGACGTCGTGGCAGTGGTGGACGCCTGCCGAGAAACAGGCACACCCCTGATCAGCCGCGGCGGAGGAACCTCCATGGCCGGCAATGCGATCGGTCCGGGGGTCGTACTGGACTTCTCCCGCCATATGAATCGGATTCTGGAGATCGACGCTGTCGGCGGAACAGCCAACGTAGAGGCCGGCGTGGTTCTGGCGACGCTGACAAAGGAGAGTGAGAAGGCTACAGGCGGGACCTTGACGTTCGCGCCGGATCCTTCGTCCAAGAATCGCGCCACCATTGGTGGGGCGATCGGCAATGACGCCTGCGGCAACCACTCGGTCCGTTACGGGCGAACGTCGGATCACGTGGTGGAGATCGACGTCATCACCACCGACGGTGCACGGCTCACCGCCACTGCCAACGGACTACGGGCAACAGATCCCTCTGACGCTCATTCGGTGGCCCGCGCGTTCGAACTCTTAGAGGATCTCAAAGAGCTCGGCCAAAGCAACCTTGCGGCGTTCCGGATGGAGCTTGGCCGCATCCCACGACAGGTCTCCGGCTACCATCTGGCCAATCTTCTCCCAGAAAATGGCCTCAACGTTGCACGTGCCCTGGTGGGAACCGAGGGCACCTGCGGGGTTGTTGTCAGCGCACGGATGAAGCTGGTACCAAAGGCCCCAAGCGCATTACTGGTTTGCCTTGGGTACGCCGACGTTGTTGACGCCGCGAAAGACATCGAAACCATCCTGGAATTCTCCCCCGCCGCAGTGGAGGGCATCGACGAAGCCATTGTGGACACAATGCGACTGCGGCGCGGCGCAGATTCAGTGCAGGGTCTTCCTGAAGGAAAAGCCTTCCTTTACGTAGACCTGGACGGTGACAACCCCGAAGCTGTCGCCCGGGAGGCTGATCGCCTCCTGAAGCGACTTGCCGCAAACGGCCGGCTGACAGATGGGCGGGCCGTTCCGGATGCGGCACAGCGCGCCACTTTGTGGCGTGTCCGGGAAGACGGCGCTGGACTGTCTTCCCGACCCGCCAGTGGCGGAGAATCCCAAGCAGGCTGGGAAGATTCAGCAGTCGCGCCCGAAAACCTCGCCACCTACCTCGCCGACTTCCGCGCCCTCTTGAACGAATATGGACTGACCGGCATCATGTACGGACACTTCGGCGCCGGCTGCATGCATATCCGCATCACCTATGACCTGCGCAGCGAAGAAGGCCGCAGCGTATTCCGAAAATTCACACGGGCCGCAGCCGAACTCGTCGTACGCCACGGCGGTTCGCTCTCCGGCGAACACGGAGACGGCCGGGCCCGCTCCGCTCTGCTCCCCGTCATGTACTCCCCAACCATGATGTCAGCATTCGAGACATACCGACGAATGTGGGACAGAACCGGAATCTTGAACCCCGGCTCCATAACCGAGGCCGACGCCTTCGACAGTAACCTGGCCCTTGAAGGCGTACCGTCCCGCGAATGGCGGACCCACTTCGAGCTCCGACCAATCGAAGCCTCAGCCGCCGGCGCCGACCCGTGGGTGCATGCCGTCCAGGCCTGCATCGGCGTCGGACGCTGCCGCTCCGACGCCGGCGGGGTTATGTGCCCAAGCTTCCGCGCAACCGGTGATGAGAAGGATTCAACGCGCGGCCGATCCAGGGTACTCCAAGACATGGTCCGAGGTGCCCGCAGTATCGACGAGGGATGGAAATCCGAAGACGTTCGAGAAGCACTCGACCTCTGCCTTGCCTGTAAGGCATGCTCCAACGACTGCCCAGCCGGAGTCGACATGGCCACGTACAAGTCCGAGTTCTTCTCGCACTACTACGAAGGTAGGATCCGCCCCATGTCGCACTTCTCCCTTGGCTGGCTCCCGCGATGGCTCAGGCTTACCACCCTGATTAGTCCTCTGGTAAATGTGGTCCTGGCCTCCCCTCTGGGAAAGGTTGTCGCCGCAGCCGGCGGCCTGACCACCAAACGGAAGATGCCCAGCTTCGCTTCCCGAAAAATGCTAAAAGACGCACTTGCCCCGCATATTAACCAAGCAGGGCCGGCAGATGTGGTGCTGTTCGTTGATTCCTTCACCAAAGGCTTCCGTCCCGATGTCGCCGGCGCCGCAGCACGTGTTATTGAAAGCACCGGAAAACAAGTCGGATGCGAAGCCGAAGCCTGTTGTGGCCTCACCTGGATTTCCACAGGCCAACTCGCTACGGCAAAAAAGCTCATGAGCAAAGCCATTGAAAAGTTGGATGACGGCCGCGACACACCGATTGTCGTGATAGAGCCCAGCTGCGCTGCTGCCCTGAAAAAGGATGCACCGGAGTTATTGGGCACGGAAGCTGCCGAACGCGTCTCGCATCGCATCCGCAGCTTCGCTGAAGCTGTCAAGGAATGGGTCGACGGAGGCTGGCAGCCACCTGTGGTCCCCGAGGCAGTTACCGTGCAGACCCACTGTCACGAGTACTCAACCTTCGGTGCAACCGTCCAACGCAGAGCCCTGGCTGCCGTCGGCATCGCGGACGTCACTGAAGCTACAGGCTGCTGCGGCGTCGCAGGAAACTTTGGATTCGAAGCCAACCACTACGACGTCTCCATGAAAGTAGCAGAGCAAGCCCTGGTGCCGGCTCTCTCTCGTACCTCGAAAGAAACCCCCGTTCTCGCTGACGGATTCAGCTGCGCCATGCAGGTCAAACAACTTGAACCTGAACGTCAGAGTCTACATCTGGCTGAACTGCTTGACCCCGGAGCCAAGAAAGTCTCATTGACGGACTCAATACGACGCCGCTGAAGGGGAGTTTCTCGAAGGCTTTTTCCTAGCTGAGTCAGTGTGCTGAGTATCGTCTGTACATTCGGAGCAAGCCTTATCAAGCAAGGGACCAAATTCCTACGTTTTCCCCACGAATTGAACAGGTTCGTCAAAGTCACTCGAACTGTGCCAACGCTTCCCCAACTAGTATTGGCGTGAGACAGACCGTAGCCGCCGGATCCGTAGAAGTTCGTGGACAGGCTGACCAAGGAAGGTCAATCAACAAGTCAGGGACCACTCGCCCGCCTGCCACGACCAGATGTATACGATGGTGCTTTGAGGCGCCACGGCAATGAAGCCCAAAAACGCCCACCTGCCTTCCATCGCCTCTGGTGACCTTCGCCTCAGGCCTGCTTCATCACCGGTCGAATTGATCCTTGACTTTGGTAGCTACACCCCTAACTGACGTCAGGGTGAAGCGCAGATAGCGTTGGAATAAAATTCCGGTGGCTCTTTCTGACAGAGTGCTTGGAAGTCCTAAAGCTCAACCTGAGAGTTGCGCCGACGACTTTCAAAGTGACATATGGGTGCTTATCGGCGTTCAGCCGTTCGGAAGCCTTTCAACTGTGGCGAGCTGCGGTTAGCGAGGAATTCGGGAGGACTTCCAGGACTAACAAGAACCCAAGTTTCCTGCCAGTGAGTTCTAGTCGATGACTAGCGCACGCGGCGTCGTTCAGTCTTCGGATTCTGTGCTTGCTTCTGCCCATTCGAGTGCGGCGACAACGTGCCCTTCGTTTGGCAGGGCGACTTTTTCGTCTGCGGGCAGTTTGTCGTAGGTATAGGCGGCGACGGCCATGGGTGATGTTGAGCGGCCGAGGCTGTACCGGACGCTGCGGTCGTTCTTGGTGCCACAGATAAGGATGCCGATGGTTTCGTTGTGGTGCTCACGGCGGAGCGTGTCATCGACAAGAGCGACATAGAAGTTCAGCTTGCCGGCATACTCAGGCTGGAACTTTCCTGTTTTGAGCTCGATGACCACATACCGGTTCTGGTCCATGTGAAAGAACAGCATGTCGACGTAGTAGTCGTCGCCGTCGACATCGAAGTGCACCTGCCGGCCAACGAACGAAAACCCGGGGCCCAGCTCCCGCAGGGTTTCGGTGATCCTGCTGGTCAGCGCCAGTTCAAGTTCCCGTTCGGCAACTTCTCCCGACAGGCCTAGAAATTCGAAGTTGTAGGGGTCCTTGGCGACTTGCTGTGCCAGCTCGGAATCCTGTCCAACAAGCCGTTGGACAAAGTTCGACGGCGCCGCGCCGGTCCTCTCCAGGGTCCGGTTCATGATCATGTTCAGCAGGACGTTGCGAGACCATCCATGTTCAACGGCCGCATCCGCGTACCAGTCCCGCTCACGCCGGTGGTTCAACTTGTCCAACAGCACGGTGATGTGGCCCCACGGCAATTGTCCAACAGCCTGTTGGACAATTGGGTCCGGCCAGGCCGCGGCGAATCCCCGCATGTAAAAAAGATTGGATCGGGACAGTCCCTTCATTTCGGGAAACTCGGCCCGAAGGTCTTCGGCCAGGCGCCCCATAACCCCGCTCCCCCATTCCTCGACTTCCTGACGGGCCAGGACAGCCTTGCCAATCGACCAATACAACTCGATCAGCTGCGTGTTGACAGTTCGTAGGGCGCTCGAACGGGCGGTCCGGACCCGTTCCTTGAGTGAAGCCAAGAAATCGGAATACCCTGACGGCAGGGCCAAGGATCGCGAGTCAGTCATATGCTCAACCCTAATGGCCGCCACTTAGCCAGGGATTCAATTGTCCAGATGGCGTCCGGACAATTGCGCCACAGCCTGTGGCGCAATTGGGAGCTGTTTTGGGCAATGAACCAGTGCGTGATCGATTCGCGCTCCTACTGCGCACGTTCGCTGCCGGGAGCCTACGACCGCACTCCTCTCACATCAGGGAACCAGCCATCTGGAGCCTTCTTTGGTTCCAGATGTTCGGGGTCGCGGTGCTTTTGCATGTCGCATTTGTGAAACGGTCCCCGCGGGTCCAGGAGGACGCGCATGTGATGGTCTGCATGGTCTCGCCACCAGACGCTCATTCCGGTGGCCCCGTCGAGCCTGAGGTGTTCCCAGGCCCGCCACAGAGCTTCTATGCGGGAGACGGCTTCGGGGTGGAAGTACCACTCGATGCACCACTTCGCGGCCCGGCCGTCAACGTCCCGCACGTAAGTGGGGAGCAGTTGTTCGTGCAGGAACTCTTCGGCCGAGCCGTATACCAGCTCCGGTGCTTTCGCTTCTTCCGTAGTTGTCTGCCCAGAGACTCCTGAATCGCTGGCCACTGGAGCTGCGGCGAATAGTCCAACTTCGGCTGTCATCGCAGGCTCCTACTTCGTGACCCAGGGATTGGGCACCGGCGCAGCTGGCACGGGGACAGCCGGTTCTTCGGGGCGTGGGCTGTACTTTTTGATGGAGGCTTCGACCGTTTCCTTGTGGGGTCCGGTGTACCAGGGCATGGTGCGGACGAGTGTGGCGGGTGCGCCGGAGGCGAGGACGACGGCGCGGCCACGGTCCAGTTCGGCGAGGTTGGAGACGTCGAAGATGCGTTCCTTGCTCTCTTGGCGTGAGCGGCTGGAGCCGGATTTGCCGGAGGAGGTGGAGACGTTGATGTAGCTGTAGTCACCGATCAGGTCAGAGAGTGCCCGGAGGAAGCCTTCTTCGGCTACGCCGCCGCCGTAGACCTTGACGTTCGCCGCTGACCAGATTTTCCGCATGTTCGCTTCTCCCCACAGTTCCACGCCTTGGGACCAGGACTGCAGGATGCCCATGACGATCAGGCCCTTGGAGCCGTAGTGGCTGAACTGGTCCGGGAGTCCTGCCCAGCGGACGACGTTGGCCAGCTCATCGAGAGCGAACAGGGCGGGTTTGGGGAGGCGGCCGCCGCTGCGCTCGGCGCGTTCTTCCATTGCTTCTGCGATGGCCACGGTCAGGGCGGTGGTGAGCGGTGCGGCGGAGCCGGCACCTTCCTTGGAGAGAATGTAGATCGTTTCCTGGGACGCGGCGAAAGCTGCAGGATTGAACTGCCGGCGGGCATCCGTGGCCACCGTTGCCCCACCGGTTGGAGCGACCCAGCGCAGCGTATTGCGGCTCTTGAGGCATTGGATCATCTTTTCGGCCGTGCCGAAGATGCCGTCGCGTTGCTTATCGGCCAGCTTCAGCGTGGATTCAAGGCCCTTGTACTGCAGCTCGTAGTCATGCTCCCGGAGAATCTCAATAGGCTCTTGGCTGACCTGTTCGGTAACCCAAATGTAGACCTGTGTGATGGGCAGCTCCCCGAGCGCGGCCGCGAGGAAGTACGAGGACAGAACGTCCTCTGCCTTGGGATCGAAGTAGGCGTCGGGTTTGGAGCCGGGGACGCGGGAGCCGACGGAGAAGTGTTGGGTGAGTTTGTAGGCTTTCTCTTCGTCGGTGACGTAGGAGAGCGGGTTCCACCACCAGTCCGGTTCTTCCTGGGCGATCTTCTGCGGATCGAACACCCACACCGGGGCCGTGGCCTCGCGGACGCCACGGGTGCCGTCCACGACGTCGCGCTTGTTCGATGTGGAAACCACGGCGCCGGGGGCGTCCAGAATGGCGGGCATGACCCGTGAGGTTGATTTACCGGTACGGGGTCCCCAGATGTCGAGGGACAGGTCTTCCCAGGATTGGATGAACTTCTGGCCGGTGGAGACGACCTTGCCCACGACGATGCCGGGGGTGTCAGTGACGCCCAGGCGATCGGCGGTCGCTTTCGCTCCTTTCTCGGAGAATGCGGCCAACGCTTTACCGCGTCCGAGGTAGCGGGCGGCTTTGTCGACGCGGGCGCGCTTTGAGGCACCCTTTCTCCAGGCCACGAGGACAACGATGGTCAGGGCCAGAATCACGGCGGCCATGAGGCAGGCGACGACCGTGGCCTCGGTCGGCCACGGTACACGGCCCTTGGCCAGTCCGGCGATCAGATCGATGGGGTGGGCTGGTGGGGCGGCGGTGCCCGCCATCCACGAGCCGAGGTGCAGGGCGGCGTAGGTTCCGCCGCCGAAGACGACGATGAAGCCGACGGCCAACCAGACCAGCAGGGCTTCGCCCATGCCCATTCCCTTGCGGTTTGGTGCGCTCACAGGGTGCCTCCTTCACTGGGCAGGACCGGGGCTGCCGTCTCCAGCAGGGGTTCCGGTGCTGCATGCCATTTGCCGTCGGTGTCGTTGACGCCTTCCGGGCCCTTTTCCAAGGAGGTGAGTCCGACCTGGACGGGGATCCCTGGACGGCCACCGACCTTGATGAGGAACTTTCCCCGGCCTGGAGGTTCGACGTCGACGCCGCGAGAGTCCCACGCGGGCGGGTCCTGCCAGCCGATGAGTTTCTGCTGCTCTTGCCGGGACAACGGAATAGCGGAGGTCAGCAGCGGCATCTCGGAGGCCGGAAGGCCGCCGCAGATGACCATGCCGGAGCGTTCGACGAATCCGCGGGCTTTCATCCGGTCCTCTTCTGCCGGCAGGGCCAGCAGGTCGGACATGGTGTGGGAGATCATGATCTGTCCGACACCCACGGAGCGGTTCAGCCGGGTCAGGGCGTCCACACGGTCCACCATGCCCTTACCTGCGCGCAGCGCCCGCCACAGCTCGTCCAGGACCACGAAGTAGTTCCTACGCGGTTCCAAACCGGCGTCAGCGAGGGCATTGGCGACGTTGACCGTACCGAAGCCGTAGGACCAGCACGCGAGCAGAATGGCGGCCTGCAGGTCCGTTTCGGTCTCGTCAATGCTGGAGACGTCGAAGACCACGGCCCGGTCACGGACCATGGGCTGGCTGGTTTGGCGGGAGAATATCTCGCCCAGCTTCCCGCCACCGGTCAAACCGAGCAGGGTTGCCTCCAACGCCCGGGTTTCCTGCAGGTAGATGTTCATGTCGCCACGGTCCAGGGCGACCTGCCGCAGCTCGTCAGGTGCGGAGACGATGACGTCCAGCAGGTCCTTCAACACCGGCACACCGTCGAAACGGTCATCGAGGACCCGCAAGGCGCGGTCCAGAATGGTTTGTTCCTGGTCGGTGGGCGGGTTGTTCCGGCTGATCGTGATCAGTGAGACCACCATGGTCAGGCGGCGTCCGTGCGCGTCGGCCCGGACGCGCGCTGCGTCTTCGTGGTGGCCGTTGTCTTCAAGGAGCTGGGCGGCTTCAACAGCCTGACCCGGGTCAAGGATGTTCAAGTAGCCGACGCCACGGCCGAGCCGGATGACCTGCCCGCCGAGGGCCCCGACTGCTTTGACGTGCTCGCCCTTGAGGTCACCCAGGATCAGGGGGTGAACTCCTTGTGCGGAGAGTCCGATGAACATCCGCCGTACGACCGTGGACTTTCCCAGCCCGGGCTTTCCCAGGATGAAGGCCGAGGGGTTGGAAATCAGGCGTGCGCGCTGGAACCAGCTGATCGGGTCACAGCAGACCGTGGCCTGGGTTTCCTCGTGACGTCCCAGCGGGACGCCGATCATGGGCGAGGACGCACCGGAGGAGAACGGCCACAGGCCACAGACCTGAACCGTCGTTCCCCGGTACTCCTTCACGGACGGGACGAGCTGGGCCATGCCACCGCCGCGACCGGGCCAGCCACGGGCACCAGGCCCGGCCTCACGCGGCTGCTTCTCAGCCTTCTTCGGCGCAGCCTTTACCGGGCTGGTGCTGTGCTTCGAGGAACGGGCGAAGAGTTTGGGGAAGGCCATTAGAGAGCATCCTTAATCTCGGACGGGACCATGCTGTGCTTGGGCAGCACCAGACCCAGGGGCAGGGACGCGGCGAACGCGGTGTCCTGCGAACCGTAGGCGCGGCGCAGCAATACCCGGGCGGTGCCGGAGGTCTGCTCCACGGCCGCTGCAGCGTCTGCGAGGCGTTCGGCGTCGGTCACGGTGGCTGTGACGACCATGCCGAAGTTCACCAGCCCGGCACCTTGGGCTTCTTCCTGGGCGGTCTGCGCCGCTGACCGGGCATCCACCAAGGCACGTGCGGAAGGGCGGGTTCCGGAGGTGATGCGGACATTGGCGTTGTTCTGGTCCCGCTCGACCACCGCAGCGGCCCGGGCCGAATCCATTGGACGGTACAGCAGCGAGACGCGTTTGCGGTCAATGTCCCCATGCGGGGCGAGCAACCGGGATAGGACCGAGGAGTTCACAGATCCACGCGGGGCGCCGGTCATGGTCCAGGACGCGGAGAACGCGGAATCGTGCCGGTAGTCATCCCAGCTTGCCTGTGTCGCTGTGGGGCCAACCTCGCCCCAGCTCAACGACACCGGGGAGCCGGCCGCGTGGGCTTCATCAATGATCAGCGCAGCCGGCGGATCGTAGGCGATCCGCACAACCTCGCATAGCTCCTGCGCGGACATGGGCCGGGCGATCCCGGCGCCGGTGGACTGCAACCGTGCCGACAGGCCGGGGATCCGGGATGCCAGGTCGCGGGCAACATCTTCCGGTGTCCGCTTCTTGGCACCGGCCCGGATCGCGGAGTTGAACGTCAACGACACCCACGCGCGGACCGTGGCCGATCCTTCCGGGTATGTGTCCACGACCTCGTTGAGCATTTCCCGGGCGAACTCGGGTGCCTCCGGGTCGATGTTCATCAACACTTCGTTCCGCAGCCGGTACCCCGAATCGGGGGCGGTCTCGACCGTCACGGCTGCGGCGTCCAGCCCGGCCTCATCGGCAAGGCCGGCGAGCCAGCCGCCCCAGTTAGCGACCCACGCATCGACCTGCTCCGGGTCCACCAGCGATGCCCCGTCGGGTTCGGTCGAGAAGATCACGGTGAAGTGGCTTGTGGTGGGCACGTGCAGCAGGGCGAAGGGACGCTTGTAGGAATCGGTGAATTCGTACAAAGTCGACTTCGCGGCCAACCCGGGGAGCTGGTACATGCCCCATTCGGTCACCCCGAGGGGCCCGGACCGGTAAAGGTTCGTCCCGGAGGACTTGGAGACCTTGAACGCCATCCGGGTGCCAAAGCGATCAACAACGGACTGGCCATGCTTGTCCTTGACTGTCAGCAGCAAAGCGCTGACACCGGCAAAGGCAAGAACCCCCAGGCCGACGAACAGGCCCCAAATAGCGAAGCTCACAATGCCCAGCAACAGCCCGGCAAAGACGATCGCGGTGCCGATCGCGCCGAGGTTGGCCAGCCCTGCTGAGCGCGGCACACGCCAGTTGCCGTAGGACGGTTCTTTGTATTTGGTGCTAATTGCTGCCACTGGGGCCCTCCCCGGTTGAATCCTGCGCGGTCTTTTCAATTGCCTGCGACGTCTTGGACGCCACCTTTGCTCCTGTAGCTACAGCCACACCCACGGGACCAGCTGCTGCTCCCCCACTGGATGCTGCTGTCCCTGCACCGGCACCAGCTGTCGCTCCGGCAGAGCCGGTGCCTGCCATCCCTGTCTTGGCAGCAGCAGCCGTGCCAGCAGCTCCACCCGGACCCGTAGCACCCGGGATAGGCCGTCCGCCTCCGCCTCGCGGGCCGGACGTTCCATCGCTGCCCTTTGGCGGACTGCTGGTTTGCGTGTTCTGGGTGTTCGACGTGCTCGTTGACGATGGTGGGGTCGGTGAAGCGTTGCCCCTGCCGCTACCGCCACGGCCAAGCGAAACCGCACCCGTGGCAATGGCCCCAACAGCTGCCCCCGCTGCGGCACCGCTGCCGGAGGCAACGGCGCCGACCATCGGCGTTACAAAACGCATCAGAGCAGGCAAGGCGAACAGCGCCACCACCATCAAGGTGAAACCGGTGATGGAGCCGATCAACGCGTCCTTCCCTCCACTGTTTCCCATCAGCAGGAACGCCACTGAGTAGACGATTGCGGCGGCTGGTTTGTAGAGAATAAAGGCGATGGTCCAGCCCACTGCTTTCTGGAACCACTGCCGTCCCATCTCGGTGTTCGTGAACGCGGCTGTAGTGGGCAGGATGCCCGCCAGAATCACCAACATGCCGCTGCGAACGACCATGAGGACTATCTGGACTAGGGATGCAAGCAGGCCGATAAGACCCAGAACGATGAGGATGAATACCCCAACACCGGTCTGGTTCGCCATGGTCAACAGCTGCATCGACTCGGCAAAGCCCTTGCCGTCGGTGGAGCGTTTGATGATCTCGGCCGAAAAGGCATCGGCTGCGATTACCAGGATCGAAATCACGCCTAAGCCCAAGCCCGATACCAAGGTGAGCGTCAGCAGCGACCGGAGCAGGTCTTTTAGGGGTGCCCCGCGCTGCTCCCAGATCAACCGAATACCGCCGAGGATGACAGCCAGGACGGCCAAGGCCAACGTCCACGGCATCAACTCACTATTTACCGCAGAAACAATAGGACTAGCTGCTGAGCCGTCGCCGCTAGTCAGGTTCACGGTCGGCATGGAAACCCAGAAAGTAGACAGAGTCGTCACCATCTGACTCATGCCCTCCATGATGGACTTCGCAAGATTCCCGATCGCGTCGTCAGTCAGATCGGAGACGGCATTGCCAATGCCGCATCCTATGTCTCCAAAACTGCATTCAGCCATATCAGACCCCAGACCAGAGGATAAAGCCACTCAGGTCGCGGATCTGTGTGGGGCCGTTGTAAGTCTTGCCGTCGTCGGCCGGCATTACTTTCCAATCTCCGTCCATCCACCGCATCGACAGAGTCAGGTGCGCCAAGGCCCCGGAGTTGGTTTCGAATGCGAGGTCAACGGTCGACTCAGAAGGTGAGTAGGCCTTGATCAAGAAGCCACGCACCTGGATGGAAGTGGCGCTAGGAGAAGCGGCCTTGACGGTGGCCTCACGCATGGCATTGTCCCGTCCGGTCCCCGGCACCAGTAACTTGTCGGCAAGCTTCGCAACAATCTCGGAGGATCCCGTCGACCCGAGGGCAGCCACGTTCATCGCAGCATAAAGAGCCCCCGTAGGGGACTGCGCAAAGCAGGACCGGAATCCACTCTCATCTGTTATGCCTGGTCCGAAGGTTTTCGGATCTGTGGGTGTCGCCATGCGTCCCACCAACTCCCACTTGGAAGTAGGGGCAGAACCCAAGGACTTCTCAGTTCCGGCAGGAAGCCCGCAAACGCTCTTCCCGGCTGCTGTGGATGCGCTGGGTTTCGTTGTGGCGGAGTTGCTGGATTCTGTTGGGGCTGGTTGGGCGTTTCCTTGTCCTTTGGGGGTCAGGAAGATAACGACGGCTGCTGCGATCAGCGCGACCACCAGCGCGGCAGCAATGATGAAACCGGGTTTGGTGAACGGATTGCTTTCGGTGGTGCTCTCTGTTGACTGGCTCAAGGGTGAACCTCCCGTTGTTGGTGCTGGCTTAGACGAAGGCGCGGACGATGCCTGCGGCACCGGTGATGATGATGCAGCCGAGCAGGACCCAGCCGAGCTTGGCCAGGGACTGGCCGCCTTCGCCGCGCTGGAGCTGGATGACCATGGTGATGCCGACGATGATGACGCCGAGAACGCCTAGGACCAGGCCGATACCGGAGGCCCAGTTCAGGACGGTGAGCAGGCCGCCGGCTTCGGCAGGGACGACCGGCGTGGGGTTGGGGATGGTGCTGGTGGTGATTGCGGTGATCGAGTTCATGATGAGTGACCTTTCAGTGGTTGGTGCTTGGGCTGGTTTCGGTAACCAGGGCGGTTACGTCGGTGATGAAGCGTTGGTATTCGCGGGCTGTTGGTGTGGTGGTGGAGTCTCCGTGCCGCCATGCCTCGACCCAGGGAAGGGTCCAGAGGCGGGGCGCTCCCCCGCCGACGATGGCTGTGAAGTCGCGGAGCGCTTTGGGTGATTTGCCCGGTGCGTCCGCGAGGACGGCGAGGCCGAGCAGCTCCACAGCGGGGGCGGCGCCTGATGCCCATTGGGTCAGGGCGCTTTGAGCTGTGGTGAGGCCGCGCATGTCGGCACGGCAGACCAGCAGCACGCGGGGCTTGCTCCCGTTCTGCAGGACAGGCCAGCAGTGCCCGGTGGGGCGTGCCCCGTTGAGCAGGTCAGCGGTTCGGCTTTCACCGGCCCCGCCGTGGCTGCCGACAACCCACAGCGCTGCGGTACCGGACATGGTGCGGCTTGCCAGACGATCTGCGGTGTCGGGTTCGACCATGCCCTTGAGCGGTGTGCTGATCACGGCAGCCGGCGGGACGTGCACGTCAGGTGTTTCTTCCTCGATGCCCTCGTCCGGGCTGGTGATCCAGGGGTTCAGTGACAGTTGCATGGTTCCTCCTTTCTTCAGTTCCGTGTGGATGGGTTAGAAGCCTTTGGCGACGGCGGCCGCTGCGGCCAGCCATGCCCGCTGGGTTGCGGGCTGGAGAGCTTCGTAGCGGATGGGTCCGTTGACCATGGCGGGGTCATAAGGGATCCGTACGACGGCCCGGACGAACGGCTCAAAGCCATCGGCAATCCGCTGGGCTTCGGCTTTCGCACGTTTCAGGGCGTCCCCGGTCATGCTGCGTTTGGCATCGGTGGATTCAGAGACGATCACCACGGCGTTGCGTGCCAGATCAGCGTCGTGGCCACCACGCGATTCCAGCGTCTGCAACGTCAACCGTGCAGCTTCAGCACGGTCCTCTATGGCAGTGACGGGAACGACGAGCTGGTTGGTGTGGTCGATCATCCGACGCCAGTTCGCAGCCCGGGCGGTGTTACCGGAGTCCATGACTACCAGCCGGTAGTAGCGGGTCAGGACCTGGTGGGCGATGTCAACTTCCTCAGCGGTGACTTCATGGTCGCCCTCTTCGTTCTCGTCCGAGCGCAGCACGTCGAACTTGTCTGCCGTTTGGTGGTGAACAAACTTGGCGATCTCTGCCGCGTTCGTGGACGGGGAGAGCAGTTCCGTGGAGGAATCGATCAGGTCCAGGACGCTGCGGTTATGTGCTCCCTTTTCCGTGCGCCAGCCCAGGGTGCCCTGGGATTCGTTGTTGTCCCAGGCGACTGTGGCTGCTCCGCTGTAGCGGGCAAGAATGGCCGAGAGCATGACGACTGTGGGCGTCTTGTTGGCCCCGCCCTTGCGGTTGACCACGGCAATGGTCCGGGGGCCGGGCCAGTGCTGGGACACGGTACGGATATCCTCGCGCTCTGCAAGTTCCTCGGGGGAAGGATCCATGCGGAATCCAAGGCGGGTAAGGCTTCCCCGCCAACCCTTGGTTGCCGGTTCCAGCACTGGTGCGCTGACCAGGAAGGAGGTTTCCTTCAAGCTCCGACGAGTCAGTGGAGCCTGCGAGGCGGCTGCAGCTGCCTGCGGCACTTCTGCCTCGGTGATCCGCTGTCCGTTCGTGCTGGTGTCCTCAGCCGCAGGCGTGGAGGTAGCGTCCGCCGCCGTGTCGGGATCCATGGGGGCGGGCGGCCATGGCTGGCGTTCCACTGCTGCGGCAGTCTCTTCGACCGGGGCAGGCTGCGCGGGAACGGCTACGGGTTCAGGAGCGGCCATCGGGACTGTCTCAATGACGGCGGGGGCTACGGTCTCGGGCGTGGTCGCCGGAGCCTGTGCGCGGCGACGGGCCGGGCGGGGTTCGTAGGAGACGGATTCGATCTTGTTGTCCGGGTGCACGATCAGCTCGCCGTGCCCTTCGGGATCTTCGATCTGGACCCTCACTGGCCGTTTCAGCGTCTGTGCTTCGCCCACGACGAGTGCCAGGGCGTTGTTGCGGAGGTCCTGCAGGGAATCCCCGTCGGGGACGACGCGGGAGTTACCGGCAACGACGACCTCAGCGGTTCCGTTGTCGCGGACGATGGCCTTGATGCGTGGGAAGGCCAGGACCTCGGTTGGTGTAGTACCCATGAACTTTCTTCCTTACGTGTAAGAGGTGGAGAGGTGCGGCGCTTAGGACGTTGGTGGTGTCAGTCGGTTGACCTTCCACGGGGCGTCCTTCCCCGTGCGGAGCAGCTGCAACGTGTAGGTCCCGGCGTTGGTCGGGACGGTGGCGATGACGCCGTAGCCGTTGGCTTCATCGACGGTCAGCTTGGCCGGGCCGGTGACGCGGCTGGCTGGGATGTTCGCCGGGTCCACGGCGGAGTAGTCGGCGGTGGCCTGCGGGGTGAGCCAGCGGGCAAGATCATTGGCCCACTGTTGTTCCTCGGCCTTGGGACGGGCGAAGTCGGCCATGGCCTTCTGCGCGACGTCCACGGCCTGATCCTTGCTGGCTTGATCCCAGGAGATCCCAATGGTGGGAGGGACGGTCCCGCCCGGTGCTTGTGGGCCGCTGTCGACGCTCAATGAGACCGGAGCTGAGGGCGTGGCCGTTGTCTCCGTCGGTGCCGGTGTGGTGTTCGACGCGGGTGCGCATCCGGCGCACAGCAGAGCTACCGCTGCAATGAGGGCCAGGGGCTTTTTCACTTGTTCTCCTCTTGGTTGGGCAGGTACAGGAACGCGGACGGGACACTGCTTTTGACGGTCCGGGTGTAGTAGTTGTGGTCATCCGGGGGCGGGTTGCCGTTGTAGCCCTCTTCGACGTAGGTCCCGTCGTCTTTGACTTCCTTGACCACGGCCACGTGACCGTATTGTGGGTCCGCTCCCCCGGTGCCCGGTGAGTACCAGACCACTGCTCCGACGCGGGGCGTCTTGCCGGAGGGCCAGCCCTTGGCGTCCCAGCCGGCCTTCCATGTCAGGGCCGAGCCGAGGCCCTGACCGTCCGGGCGGAAGTTGCCGTTGAGGAACTTGAACGGTGCGCTGGTTGAACCCATCTGCTGGTTGACCCGCCACAGAGCGAAGTCCACGCACTCGCGGTAGAACATGCCCAAAGGTGATGCGGCTGAGCCTGTCCCGACCTGCATCCAGGTGGGAGAGTCCTTCCAGGGGTAGTCATCCCCTGCCCCGGACTTGCCCGGGATCCCGCAGTCGCTGCCTTCGACGGAGAACTTGCCGTCCGAGAGCGCCTGGACGATTTTCACGGCCTCGGGCCAGTACTTCTGGTAGTGGTAAGGGTCCGCGTTGCGCTGGACCTTGTTCCCGGCAATGGTCGGTTCCAGCAGCTCCCAGCCCGGGACAGCCTGCAGCGCCTTGATGAAGTTCGTGGCACTGATGGTCGGGTCCATGCGGTCCGTGTAGGAGCCCCACGCGCCGTTGTCCCGCTGCTGGAACAACCCACGGGAGTCCGGGCCGGGACCGTCGCCGTAATCCAGCACACGCAGACCTGACTCCCCTAGGGCCACCATGATGCTGATGGTCTGGCCCTTCACAGAAAGATTCAGCGCTTTACCGGCCCCCACGACAGCGGCGGCGTTCTTCAACTGCTCCGCGGAATACCCATCGACTTTCGTGTTGCCGTCCGCGACAACGGACACCGGGCCGCAGTCAGCTGCAGCCGGCTTAGTGGGGGTTAGCAGCAGTAGTGAAGCCATCAAGAGACTTAGAAGCAGGACGGGAACAGCTAGGAACGATACCGATGCAAGCGGTTTCCCCTCGCTCATGAGTGACCGCCGGCCACAAGAGCCGACTCTGTAGTGGAATCGGACCTGATCGATTGCTTCCTGAGGTCGTACTTCAAAGAAGCATCAGGATGCTTCACGTCCAGGCGACGGACAACTGGACGTCGGCTGGCCGGCTGTCGGCGCTCATCATCCTGCGACTCCCGCGTGTAGAGCAGCGACAGCTTCTGCAATTCTTTTCCTCTCTATGGCCCGCCAGGTGAATATCACCCAGCGAATCAGTCAGGCCGGCTTCGCACATGACCTCTCACTAAGTTACACACTTAAAATATATGATTAAATACTTAAAATAGTAAATCACGTTAGGAAATTGTCCACTTGGAGAAAGGTTCGGCACAATGGGTTCCATGCCTAAGACCGTGCGCCCAGCGGATCCAGCCTGGTCCGACGATCTTGATGCAGCTGCGATCGCATATGGGACCCCAGTGCGCATGCAGATCATGAGACACCTTCGCGTCTCGGGGCCTCTAATGCGTTATCAACTGGAGCAAGCTACGGGCATCAAGCAGCCACTCCTGGTCCAGAGCCTCAATAAGCTCGAAGCGACGGGAGTCGTTCTTGTGAACCTCCCACGTGAAGAGCGATCTACCCGGGCGCTGACCTATACTCTCGACCAGTCCCGCGCGGACCATCTCTTGAACTTGATGGCGGGGTATGTCCGTGCCCAGGAGCCATGACGCCCGCCTGCCCCCAATGTCAGGCGGACAGCACTCTTGTCTGGCATGACGTTTAGGTCCGAACCGCATGGTTCGTAGATGCAGGTTCATATCCACCCTTGCCCTATCTTCACGCGTGTGTCACACATGTGTGAGTACTGCTAAGACGATAGCAGCGCAATGAGGACAGACCAACTGCTGTTGGGGCGTGGCGCCTAAACGCCTTCGTCCAGGATTTTCGCGATGGCCTTCAAGGCTTCTGGATCGACTGGGCCGAGCGCTCTGGCTGCGAAGTTCCTAACCTCGGCTCGCCTCATACTGCGAATGAGCTCCAGCTCTGCTTCCACTCGCTCAGGGAGCTTGCCGCCCTCCTGGAGAAGGTACTCCGGGTCCACGTCGAAAACCGCAGCTATGGCGCGGAGTGCTTCCTCGGGGACTACCTGTTCCTTTCCCGATTTCAGGAGAGACCATCGAGTACGCGAGAGGTAATATCCAGCCTTCTGGGCCCCGTCGCGAATGGCGGGGTAATCGAAAGGTTTCCCTGTATCGGAAACGATAACGTCCAGGAGGAGATTGATCTTCCGAGCTAGCGTTTCCGCACGCTGGATGCCGGCCGCCCGATGCGGCGAGAGATCAAAATCGCTCAACTGATCCAGCTCCAATTGTTTGCTCCGGCAAAACATCCGAAGGTGACGAGTCCTATAAGCGCACCGACCAGAGCCTCGCCCCACGTATGCTCACGAAGGGCGGTTCGACTGAACAGCATCATCGGTGATAGTACCAAGAGCCACGCAAATGGTGGACCGAAAACGTCCGTTGCCCACAGGACGCTGAAGGTCAGAACTGAGACATGCGCTGATGCGTTCAGCCGTCGTCGCGCGAGATCGAGGCACGCGTTGCCCGCTACTAGGCCGATGACTGTGGCCGGAATGGGCTGGGGAGCGTCGAGCAGGATGCACGCAACAGCTCCGGCAATGGTCAGTAGAGCTACGATCTTCGTCCGCAGATTCGTCGGCCAGCCCAATATCTGTGCCAGGGAAGCGAACCTTTTGTACGCGAGCCCCGGGATCGCGACGATTCCCACTGCAAGAATCAGAACCCCGAGGATGCCAATGCCGCCCTTTATGCCTGCCAGTATGACGACCACCAACAGGACCGGGGCAGGAGTGAAAATTTTTGAGAAGCTAGTTGCCCACAGGGGTCGGTACGTTGATCGGACCTGGTTCTGCAATTGATGCCTCAATATCGTCTAGAAACTTGCTTTCATCAGCGGATAGAATGTCGGGATTTTCAACCCTTATGTCGTCAACGAAGATGATCCACCGGTACAACTGTTCCTTGGTGGAACGCGGGTGCAGACTCAGTGCTGCGGCTTCCCTTGCTCGCTGTCCCGCGTCAGTCTCTAGGAGCCTAGTGACAATTGGTTGGAGCCTTTCAATGGCGTCACGCCGTCTTACACGGGCGGTTGTCTGCTGCCGGGCACGCTGATAGGCCGGAAGCGCAAAGCCGATAGAGAAGCCCACGAGAGTGAGGGCGATCAGAGATCTATAACCGACGTAGAGCACCTCCGGCTGATGAGCGACCGACTGTGTCGCTTCTTGGGCAACTAGAAGTAGTTTGATGGCCACGGCCATGACTCCGACGAAACACGACGCCGCAATTATGTCGAAGCCGATCCGGAACGATTCTGATTCCCCGGCACGAGTACGACGCAGACACTCGATTCCTGTGTAAGCGGTGATCAATCCGATCCAAGCGAAAAACAGGCCCTGGTACCAGGCGATGGACGGATCCGCAGCAAAAACATCTGTGAAGTTTGTAGCGGAGCCGGGCGTTTGAGCGGCCAGGAGCAGGACAGCCTGGGCGCCGGCCAATACCAGCCCAGCCAGCACCAAGAGGCGCCATCGTGCGCGAGATGCCCCTGTGGCTGCAACAACCAGACGGCTTAGTTCCGTCATGCCGAGCCCCAGAACGACATGCACGACGAGGTTCAAAACGTTCCTGTTGCCCAGCCAGTAATCCACGCTGGTGTAGACAGCGTCGATGTTGAGAGTGGTGCCAGTCGCGACCAAGATCATGGCCGTGAGGATTCCAGGCTTCCATCCGAAACGCAGCCCTACGATCCGAGTCAGCACTACAGCCCACAAGACAAGGGCGGGGAGCAGTTGTAGAAGGCTCATCCAAAGACTTTCTCGAAATTGCTGGCGGGAGTCGGGGTCCCCTGCATGACAAAGCTTGAAAGCAAGTACGCCACTTCTTCCGCGGCCTTCTCAAGTTCGTTCCATCGCGGGGAACGGGCCAGCATGCGCTTTATACCCCTTTGCCCCCCGAGATGTTTGAAGACCGAGGGCATTGGCGATACGAGCCCTTCACAGCCTTGATGCCTCAAGAGAATGTGTCCGAACTCGTGGCAGATGACGTGCATGCGAAGCAGCTTTGGATGACTCTCTGGAACAAGAATGTGGGACTTCATATCTGTCTCCAGCCACAGGCCGGATAACCCCGGCAAGGTGTCGCTAGGAACCAGGCTGATCTTGATGGGCTTGCCGTGCGCGCGTTCCACGGCGGCCAGGAGGTCATCAAAGGAAATCATCTCTGGCAACTGAAGATGATGAACGGCGGTGCTGGGCGTTCGATGTGGGCACTCCGAGTTGCTGTCTCGGTCCCAACTTCTTCGCATTAAGTACTCCACTACAACAAGCTCACACATGTTTCACGCATGTGTGAGTAGACTACTTACCGTACGCAAGATCATGTCACGGCGGGCCCTCAGGCCCTGTCCACATATACCAGCAATACGGAGGCGGCGCTTGTCATGCAGAAGGGTGATCTGGGAGATATGGTGGGCGCCGGACCCGCACTTACCGACTCCGCCAATGCTGCTGCCAGACCATCTGTAGCGACCAGCGGGTACGCAGGGAGCATCTGCGCCCAGAATCGGCAGGATCCTAGAGGGCGACACGCGGAGCCGTTTTCTGTAAACAAATCCCTAGATGGGACTCTGCGCGGTGCTAGGTTCGATTCAGTCGATAGCTGTAAACAGAAATCCGATCGACTGTACGTGGCACCAACGATGAACCAGCTACAACCCCTGGTTGTGCGAGATTCAAAGGACCTGACAAATGAGCGCAGTAATCAATCGTGGAGGCGGTCGCCCCAGCAAGGGCCTCCGCAAATACATTGGCTTCCGCACGCCGGCCAAGACCGCGGAGGACGTTCACATGATCGCCGCCGCAAAAGGCATGACTGTCACCGACTATGTTGCCTCTGCAGTCGACCGATCCTTGCGCGAAGATTTGGCCTTGCTTGGTCAGTTCACTCAGCAGGATGAACTCCCGATCCGTATGGCCTCATAGATACAAGGAAGGCCCGCCATAAGCGGGCCTTCGAAGCTGAAGATTCACGATCCGGATAGCTTGCCGGCAGACAGATCGTAAATCGTATGGAAGTCCTTGACAGGCCTTCATTTGTGCAACAAAACCGATCTGGCAGGATCGGCCCTTCGTCATTCCCTGAACAGGAACAAAATCATCGTACAACAGCACGCTCTCTTGCTGCCAGCAGCCGACGCTACTGGCGTGTCTCAGGAGCCATCCCAGACCTCCAACGCCGCTCAGGCGTGGGCTGCGCTGACGCCTCTTCTCGCAGGTCAACCCCGCATCCGCCTCTCCCGGGACGGTGGTAAGACCTATCCCCAGAAGCACGAACGTGCCCTGACTGAGACCCTCCCCACTTTTCCTGCGGCCGTCCGGATCTTCGGCAAAGACGGCAGCTGCTCCGCCATTTTCCTTGACTTCGACTCGTCGATTGCGGGCATCGACTGGGTGGAAGCCGACGTGAAGTCTCTTCAAACATGGCTGCACAACTGTGGGGCTCGGTGGATTGAAGATCAGTCGCCCAATGGCGGACGACACGTATACATACCACTGGAAAAACGGATTGCCTTTTCTGAAGCACGAGATGTTGTCGAGGCATTAGGCACCCGTTACCGCACATTGGACAAGACGCCGCACCAGAACATGCTTCACGGTTGTATGCGGACCCCTGGGTCACCCCACAAGCGTGGCGGCTACCAGGAACTCTCCATGAGCCTCAGCATGGCCTACGACGTTGCAAAACGCCCAAACAAGGAACAAATATGGGCAAGAATTCGCGCAGACCTAAAGGACGAAATCGCTGGCGTACGAGGGCTGAGACTGGAGGACCCACTGTCGGCAGACGACGAAGCCTATGAAGTACCGCAAGCGGCCGGGCGAATGTCCAGGCCCATGCAGCAGATGGCGCTATCGGGCCTATACGACGCAAACCGGTACGCATCAGATTCAGAGGCACGCCAGGCTGTCCTGACCGCTGCGGCCGCTGCTGGCATGAAACTCATCGATGTAGAACGGCGGGTCCTTCAGGGTGTTTGGCCCGGGCTCGCGTCTTTCTATGCCCGCTACCCCTCCAGCCACAGACTTCCCTCTCTTAAGCGGGACTGGAAAAACGCGATCACCTACCTACGAAAAAACCAGACCAACAGTGAACGGAATAACAATGCACGTAGATCCCCCACAAGCCAGCCAAATACACAGCCCCGACTAGGAACCGCGTCTAACCTAGATGCCGCCAGCGAGCACCGCTACCTGCGGACTTGGGAAAACGCGCTGCGACTAAGGGAGCCCGCCTACGCTAGCTCCCGCACCGGTCTGGCTCGGCGGATGGTCCTAAGAGCTCTCGGAGCAGCCGCTCACATGACCGCTTCTCGTTTTGTTGAGTTCGGTGATCGTTCAATTGCAGTTGCGACAGGTCTTGACCACACAACCGTGGGCTCCCACCTGCGGGCTCTGCGTTCTGAAAAGGATCCTCTAGTGACCTTGGTGGAGCGCGGCCGAGGGACCAAGGGCGACTTATACATGTTGACAATTCCTGAAGGCCTTCGGCCAGGTGCCGAAGATTTGTCCTGGCGAAAGGGGAAGATGCATGCGCTCAGACCCGTCTTCAGGGAACTGGGCCTGCCTGCAGCATTTGTTTACGAAGCACTGGAGCGCACTCCCGGTTTGACCACCACGGAGTTGGTGCGTCAGACAAAAATGTCCAGAACGGCCGTGAGCGAAAGTCTGGAGACCCTGGCAGCCTGGAACATGGTGTCAAGGAATGGTGGAAGATCCTGGACAGTCATCGCTTCGACGTCCCTCCACGAACTTGCTGAATACTTTGGAGTTCTCGAGTCTGTTGCCGGCCAGCTACAGAGGTACCGCATTGAGCGGGTCATCTGGCGGGAGTGGCTTTCGAAAAATGTGAATACGGTAGCGGAACTGCTATCCCCCACTGAGGATTACCCTTGGGAAGCCTATGAAGGACCACCTGACGAATGGACCCTCGCTGATATGGCGTTCACCAGAGCGATGTGACCCTGAGCGGGAGGATCACAGGTGCGGGACGACGAGACGGTTAGCAAATGTGAGACAACGCCGTTTGTTTGTAAAGGTCGTGTAGCTCCCTCTGAGGAGGATTACCTCGATCGGTTCCATCGTTGATGTGCTGCTTGGCGTGACATTCCAGTTTCTGCGCCTATATCGGCCCATGTCAGACCAGAGTCTCGTGCAGCGTCAACAGCCTCGTCAAGACGGGCAGCTGCCCGGTCATAACTGCGAGCCGCCATCTGCAGTGCCCAGGTCTGTACGTGTTTCTGCCATTCGCTCATGATGGATTCTTCTACCGATAAGGGCGGTATAGCTGGTGATCCGATCAGTGCTTTTGCTCGGTATCTCGCCATGTCGGTACTGCCCGCGCCAAGGACACGTTGCCACTGTCTACCAGTCCAGCCGCATTCGCAGCTACCTTGCCAACCTGCAGCTGCGCTTTCCACCACCAATTCATAGCCCGGCCTGCGCGGGTCTCGTTTATGTCGGCCAGTGATTCCTTGGACGCTGATCGTCCCGTCATGTTGGTGGCTGGACCCCAACCGACCATCGTTTAAAAGGACTCCAAGTCGTCCGCAGTGGAATCCGTCTCCTAGATCCCATTCCATGCGGCGTCCTATCTGTCAGGTTTTGTTGACGATCCCCCATTCTACGGGCCCAGGAGCTACAGCTTGCCGCGGATTACTCCGTGCTGTTACTTGTTCGCCCGCAAGCGCCGCAACTAACGCCTCGGCCTAGAGCCCCTTAGAAACTCAGGAGTAGTTGATGCAACTACCATTAAATAATTATGTCATGACAGAAAGATTGATAGATGCCACTCAAGCCATGTGCACCTCTGCCTCAGTCCGGGAAGCTGTGCCGCAATTGGGGCGAACTGGTCGCTTGCCCAGGAGCCGGATGGCTAACTACCCAACGACTTTCACGCCATGTCCCGTTGGGCGAAGCGATAATCTGTTAATAAATAATTATGTCATGACAGAAAGATTGATAGATGCCACTCAAGCCATGTGCACCTCTGCCTCCACCCGGGAAGCTGTGCCGCAATGGGGCGAACTGGTCGCTTGCCCTGAAGTCGGATGGCTAACTACCCAACGACTCTCACGCCATGTACCGCTGGGCGAAGCGATAATCTGTTAGTAAATAATTATGTCATGACAGAAAGATTGATCGATGTATTGATGGATTGCGAGATGTATTGATTGCTTGATAGATTGATGTCTGGATCGAATGATTGAATGAAGGATGTATTGACTGATCTTCATCAATACCCGGCAGGCTTTGGAGGGCCAGTATGAGAGTTACGGCTATAGGGAACCGCAAGGGCGGCGTGGGCAAGACGTCAGTGACACTGGGGCTTGCTACAGGCCTGCGTCTAATTGGAAAGCGCGTGCTGGTAATCGACCTCGACCCTCAATCGAACGTCACGGAAGCACTTGAAGGGGCTGGAGAGTTTGACGTGTTCGATGTGCTGTACGGGGGAGAAGCTGGGACACTCGGGCAAGCCATCACCCAAACTACATGGCCGGGTATTGATCTGATCCCAAGTTCTGAGTCCCTGGCACGACTTGAGTCGGAAGCTCTCTTGACGCCCGAGATGCGGCTCAAGACTGCAGCATATGGGGCGGACGAGCTTCAACAATACGACCATATCCTCATAGATCTTCCACCGGCCCTCGGGCGACTGACGTTGAACGGACTCATTTGGGCGGATCGTGTACTTGCCGTCACTGAACCAGCAGCGTTCTCTGTGAAGGGCGTGACGGAGTTCCTCGACACAGTGAAGAAGGTCAGGTCACTTCCGCACTTGAATCCTCAGCTGGAATTCCTGGGCATCATCATCAATAAGACGAGTTCACCCCTCACTTCCGAACACTCCTTCCAAATAGGAGAGCTTGAGGATACCTACGGCACAGACGTAAGAGAGCCTCATCTTCCTCTCCGAACGGCGATGCAGGACTCCGTCAGTACACGCTCGCCACTCACGAAGCTAGCCGGCCGGGGAGCGGCGATCATGACCGAAAAATTTGTTGCGCATGCACGCTACCTGGACGGGGTGAATTAATCATGGCTTTGGATCGCAAATCATCAATCCGCAAAGCACCAGCCGCCGACGTTGTGGACGTTCTGACATCCGCGGAGAAGCGAACTGTAACTGTGGAACCGGGGGAGGCTACCCAGGCCACCGCTGCGAACGCACAAGTCCAAGAGGAACCGGCACCCACAACTGGCCTCGAACCGAGGCGTCCGGGTCCAGGAAGACCGAGGAGTAAGCGCCGCATGGAACCCTTCTCATCAAAGATTGAGATTGGCCTTCGCGATGAATTGGATGCCTACTCGATGAGATACGGCATCACCATTACAGACTTACTGGACGAAGCCCTGCGGGAGAGGCTCCGCCGGAATTAAATCTGTCTGGACATAATTATTCCAGACGCCACTGTCTTACTTGGCCCTAATGGCCAGCCACTGCTCGGACACTGTAATAGCGGCGTTGCGGTTGTACTTGCCGGGGTTCCCAGATCGTTCTGCTTGCTCGTGGCCTGGCGAGCAACTGCAGCAACGGAACGGTCAGGCCTTGTCAAAAACGACCGATATTGAACCGCAGCTGCACTTAACCGAACCCTGGCTGTGGACTTGTCCGATAGGTGGCGGCGTTCTGTTTTCGCTCTGTGTCGCTAGTTCCCGATAACGAGGATGCTGGCCGCTGCTTCCACGACGTCGTCGGTGATGGTTTCGAGCTGGTTGATCTTGAGGACGCGGGTGATCTGGGGGAATAGCCGTTCGAGGAGACGGAAGTTGCCTCGGGTGATGCGCTCTACGGCTGCAATTGCCTGGGCATCGGTGAAGTCATCCGGGTCGAGGGTCCGGCCGAGCCGTTTCCAATGTCGATCCAGAACAAAGAGGAGCTCGTCTCTGCCTAGGGCGCGGTATCGGTGGGAGAAGCCAAGACGGCTGTAAAGCTGGGGATAGTGCCGGAATCGTTGGTCGATGCCAGGCATACCGATGAGGATCATCGGTAGGTGGGTTCGGTCGTGGTTGTCACGGAGAAGCTCAAGGGCTGTGGCGTTGAGGCGTTCGGCTTCGTCGATGATGAGCAGATCCACTAGCTCGGTGACTCTGTTCATCGAGCGTGGTGCGGCATCGAGTTTGTGCAGGTGTTCGTCGATGCACGAGCCGATTCTCACCTGGTATCGGTGGATGTCATCCATGAGGTTTTTAGGACGGCAGAGTACGTCTGGGGTGTAGAAAACGGTGCGGGAGCGGTTGGCAAGGGTGTAGTGCTTTTCGTCCTGGTCGCCGCGTGGTCCCCATTCGGTGATGTAAGGCTCCAGGTCATCCCAATTGGCATAGCGACGCGCGGAGAGTGTTTTACCCACTCCGGCATCTCCGTGGCAGATCCCTATTGTTCGTTCTTTTCGGACTGCATTGGCGAACTCGGTGAAGCGTCGGTGTTCTTTCGTGACGATGAAGGTGGTGTTCATCATTCGTCCTCTTCGTAGGTGCGAAGTCGGCGCCGGCGCCGTACTGGTTCAGTGATGTGCGGTTCTTCACGGCTGGTGATTGTGGGAATGCGGTCGTTGATGGTGCGGCGCAGTTCTTTCCGGCGCGCTCTGCGTGCAGCCTCGATGTCCCGCAGACTCAGACGAAGGTTGGGGTGGTCTTCATCAACCGCGACGCAAACGAAGGTGTCGTGGTCGTAGACGCGGATTTCGGAGACGTCCCGGGGGTCGTAGCGGATGGTGACGGTTTGCCCCACGAAGGGCGCCAGCGTGGGTGAGAGGTAGCGCTGGCCTTGAAAGTGGATGCCGTCGCGTTGCACAGTTCGGTTCTTTGGAACTGTCAGCAGGAGTCCGTCGAGGTCCTCCAGACTTTCGGGCATCCGGGGAAGCCAGCCGTCGGCGACCCAAGCATCCCGTGGTGAGATACCGATCTCACTGTGGGGCCGGTCGTTGTAGACGGCGACGAAGCCTCCGATGGCGCGATCCAGTCCGGGGAGATCGAGTGCCGGCTGTGGTTTTCTGTTCCCCGGCCCCAGATGTCCGGGGAGGGTGGGAAGAACTTCGGTGTTGATGGTCCCGAAGAACCGCTCGATTTTTCCCCGGCCTTGCGGCCGGGCGATGGTCGAATGGATGATGCGGATGTGCAGCTCGATGGCAGTGTGTTCAAGGTGGTGGCTCGTGAAGTCGGAGCCGTGGTCCACGTGCAGGATGTCGGGCAGTCCGCACATTGCCCAGCTGGGATCACTCTTGCGCCAGATGGCCTGCCGGAGGGCGAGGGCTGTGTTGAGCGCTGAGGGCGCACCGGTGAAGACGGTGTAGCCGCAGAGCGCCCGGGAGTAATCGTCCATCACTGTCGTCAGCCAAGGCCGGTCGGGTTTGCCGGTGGCGCCGTTGATGAGGATGTCGAGTTGGGTGTGGTCCGCTTGCCAGATTTGGTTTGGGCGGTCGGCGCGGCGGCGAAGGACAAGTTCATGCCGGTCCCGGTAAGATGCGGGACCTTCGAGAGCCAGGGTCACCAGGGCGGGGTCCAGTGCCTGGACGATCTTGCGGACGACGGAGTAACTCGGCGCCTGGGCGCCTCGTCTGCCCGCTTCGGCCGCCGTAAGTCGGTGCAACGTTGCGATACTCGGGCGCGGTCTGGTCAGCGCGAGTCCTTCGATAAACCTAACCATTCCTGGGTCTATGCGCCGCGTGCCGGCATCGGCGCGCGGATGCAGGTCAAGAGCGCTCCCGCCACCAGTTCGGTAGAGCCGGAGCCAGCGTTGAAGAGTGCGGGTGCTGATCCCGGTTTCGCGGGCGAGGGCGGCAAGCGGGATCTGGTCCTCGACGTAGAGTCGAAGGACTTTCCAGCGCTCATCGCCGTTCAGGATTGCCTACGTTCTGGTGCTCTCGCGGGCGGCGAGGGCTTGCTGGTGGCGGTAGAGAGTGGCACGGCTCCATCCAACGAGACGGGCCGCGTCTTCCGCGGTGCGTCCCTTCGCCCGGGCGTCCTGCGCGATCGCCAGCTTGTCCGCAATGACAACCGGATCCGTCAGTGGGCGGCCAAAGCGCGTTCCGTTCTGTCTGGCGGCGGCGATGCCGGCATTGACCCGCTCGACGATCAGCTCGCGCTCATACTCGGCCAAAGTGGCGAGCATGTTCAGCATCAGCCGGCCCGTCGAGGTCGCCGGGTCGATACCGTCTGAGATGGATCGGACCTGGACGCCGCGTTCGCGGAGCAGGTTCACGGTGTTCAGCACGTCGATCAATGACCGGCCCAGCCGATCGACCCGCCACACAACGACGGTGTCGCCGTCCTCGGCGTACTCGAGGAGCCTCTTCATCCCGGGCCGTTCGATCGCCGTCTTACTTCCCGAGGTTACGTCGGCGAAAACGTCGCGCTTTTGCACGCCGACGGAGAGCAGAGCGTCGAGCTGCAGCTGGGCATCCTGGTTCGAAGTACTAACCCGTGTGTAGCCCAATTGCCTCATCAGGCCATTCTGACTCAAAAAGCCCATCACGGGCGTGCACTGAGACGATTTACGGTGAGACGTGTTTCCGCGACATCAGCCAGCCCCGGTTTCTCAGTCCACCGCTGGCTCCGCCCGACACCCCGAACAGTGTCTTGAAAAGCTGTTGTTTTTCAAGACGGAACACCGGAGTCTGGATGCCTGGCGAACCGTTCTCCTAGCACACGTTGCCGTTTTGGCGGAACCGCCGCCAGACGTTTCCGAAGAAGTCATCTTCCTCCGGAGTGGGGCGGCGTAGTCGGCCAGTGGAATACTGGTTCGCTTTCTTGGGTGCGTCGCAGGGATGACCGTCTGCCGGGCCGAAGGCTAGGGAAGGACCTTGTGAATGGCAGATCCGTCGCCGTGAAAGATCAGGATTCGGCTTTGGCCGTCGATCCAGACCCAGAAGTAGCTGGCATCTTCGCTGACTTCGTCCACGGTGCCTTGTTCGGGTGCGAATCCGCTTCGTTTGACGATGATTCTGTCGCCGGGGTTGAGGTGGATCCAGTTGTAATAGCTCAGTGGGCGGGCTCCGGCTGGAAGCGTGGGGAAATCCGCCATTTGTGGTTGCGCACTCATTGTTGTTCCTTTCATGACTGGCTTTCCGCCTGATGCTGAACTTCAGCGGGGCCTTTCGCGACGGACTTCCGCCTTGACTGGAGGTATCTCTTAGCCGGCTGCGGATAGTAAGGAGCGGGGCGTACATTGTGCACGCCCCGCTCCTTCTTTTTGTTTACTGCTAGGTCAGTTCCGGGGTGCTGTCTGCATGTTTGGGGGCCGGCGCCTCCTCGACGGCGTTGTCTTCGCTGTCCTGAGGGCCGGCCTTTTTCTGGACCCTTTTGGCCCATGCTGAGGTGACGATGGGGCAGAGCACGGCGGAGACGACGACCGAGGCTGCCACGAGGACGGTGGCGTGTTCTGCTGCGGGGGCGTAGACAGGGTTGGCTGTGGCGATGATGGCGGGAACCAGCGCGGCGTTGCCGGCTGTGGTTGCTGCGGCAAGGCCTGCTACGCCGTCACCGCCGGTGAGTTTGTCGGCGAGGAGCAGCACGGCGCCGCCGACGAAGACCACGAACAGTCCGAGGGCGATGCCGAGCAGTCCGGCTTCGACGACGGCGTTGAGGTTGATGGTCAGGCCGAGGGACAGGCCCAGGAACGGCACCATTGCGGGGACCAGTGGAGCCAGGAGGTGCCGCATGTTCTTATCGAGGTTTCCGAGGAGCATGCCCAGTGCCAGTGGGAGGATGGCGCCGACGAGTGCCTGCCAGGGGAATGCTGCGAGGCCGGCGATGCCGAGGGTGACCATGGTCAGGAAGGGGCCGGATTCCAGAGACAGGATGGAGTAGGCCCCGGCGTCGCGCTTGCGGCCGAACTGGCCCATAAGTGAGATGTAGAGCCCGCCATTGGTGTCGTTCAGGGCTGCGACGAGCGCGAGGGTTGAAAGGCCGGCGAGGATTCCGTGTTCGATGGGCGCTTCACCGAGGAAGCGTCCGGCGATGACGCCGATGAGGACGGCGAAGAGGATTTTGGAACCGAGGAGGACGCCGCCCTTTTTGAGGATGTAGGGCGTGGATTTCACTTCGAGCGTCGCGCCGAGGCAGACAAAGAACACGGCCAGCAGCGGCGCCAGGCCTGTGAAGAAGGCCCCCGTGAAGGATCCAAAGAACTTACCGGCGTCCGGGGCCAAGGTGTGGATGACGGCACCGATGCCAAGGGGCACCAGCATCATGCCGCCGGGGACTTTTTCAAGGGCTTTCTTGATGGGAATCGACATTGATTTCTCCTGTTGAATAGCTGAGTGGTTTGGGACTGCGGTTCGGACCGTCAGTTCCCTTGTTTGTGGGGTTAGCCGAGGCCAGGGATGAGCAAGACTTTGCAGGCGTCGCCGGTGAGAAGTTCGACGGCTTCGTCAATCTCGCTGAGCTTCTTGCGGTGGGTGATGAGCCAGTCGAGCTCGAGCTTGCCGGAATCGAGGAGCAGAAGGCTCTGTTCCCAGGTTTCCCAGAGCCGGCGACCAAAGATCCCGCGCAGGGTGATGCCCTTTTTGTTGATGTAGGCGGCGATGTCGACCTCAGCGGGGCGGCTGGGGTGCCCGACGGTGATGACGGTCGCTTCCCGGCGGACCGCTTCGAAGAGAGTGGCCAAAGTTCCGGGTGCTCCGGAGCACTCGAAGGCGACGTCGAAGCCACCACGGCGCCCGGTGAGCTCGCGGCAGCGCTCAACGATGCCGTCATTGGGGTGCAGGGCGATCGCGCCAAGCCTTTCGGCCTGGGCCCGGCGGTAGGGGTTGGGGTCGACGGCGATGACGTGGGAGGCGCCCATGAGCAGGGCCAGGTTCACGACGACGAGCCCGACCGGCCCTGCGCCGCTGACGAGCACTGCCCGGCCCGCGACGGAGTAGTTGGCACGCTGGATGGCGTGGACGGCGACGCCCGCTGCTTCGAGCAGGGCGCCCGATTCGAGGGAGAGGCCGGTGGGCAGCTTGACGCAGATGTCCTGGGGAACGGCGGCGTATTCGGCGAAAACGCCATCAATGTGCATGCCCAGGATGCCGGTGCGTTCACAGGTGTGGGCGTCGCCGGTACGGCAGGGGAAGCACTGTCCGCAGGTGAGGTGGCTTTCCAGGGCGACCTGGTCGCCGACCTGCAGCCCGGTAACACCAGGGCCGACCTCGACGATGGTTCCTGCGCCTTCATGCCCCAGGGTGACCGGGAGGTTGAGGTTGAACGCCTGGGCCGACGGGGTCCATTCGTAGAGTTCGCGGTCGGTGCCGCACAGGGAGGCAGCGCCGACTTCGATGACGACGGAGCCTTCTGTTGCCTTGGGGTCACCGGCGTCGGTGACGTACGTGACGCCTCGCTCGGCTGCGTTCTTAACTACTGCCCGCATGGGGGCCGCCTTTCATGGGTTCTGGTGATGCGTGGAGGAATTGTCTGGAGTGTTAGCTGGGGAGCTGGCCGGCGAAACGGCGCAGGATGTCGGTGGGTCCTACCTGTCCGCCTTTGAGCAGCAGCCGGGATCCGCCGACGGCGGAGGCTCCGTCGGCGCGCAGGATGGGGCCGGCGGTGACGAACTGGTCGGATACCCGGAGTTGGCGCACGCCCATGGCGATGAGTGCGTGGCTGGAGGTATCCCCACCACAGACGGCGATGTCCCGGGTTAGCCCGGCATCTGCCATACGGGCGGCAATGCCGCCAATCAGGGTGCCTACGTAGCCGGCGTCCACGGGTGTGCTCGCGCCGTAGCGCGGGTCCGACGCGCCGCGGGTGGTGTGAACGACCACGTTGCGCCCTGCCCGGAGGGCGGCCGCGACGCGCTCATCGAGGGCGGCGACCAGTGCGGGGTCATCGCGCTGCAGCAGCTCGGCAGGGACCGGGACGTCTTCCCAGCCATGGGAGGTTGCGTCGTTGATCTGCTCCGCTGTGGTGCTGGAGGCCGAGGCGCTGACGGCCAGCACCGGTCCGGAAGGCTTCTGCGTGCCGGGTATGCGTGGGGCCTGATCCGAGATGGAACGTGCCAATGCTGCCATGATGCCGCCGGATCCGACGACGATCGATGGACCGTGACCGTGTTCTTCCCGGGTGAGGGCTTCTGCGATGGCGTCCATGTGGTGTTCGTCCACGGCGTCGACAACGAAGGCCTTCGCCCCGGGTTCCCGGCGCCGTTCCGCCCAGCCGTCCTTAAAGGTGCCGTCCTGGTAGGCGGGCAGGTGGATCGCCCCGGGCACCTGGGCGTCGTCGAGCTGTTCGGCCAGCACCTGGCGCAGGTCCGCCTCGGCCATAGGGGTGGACGGGTGGCGGGACATGACCGGGTGACGGTCCAGCCGGTAGATCTGGCCCGCATAAGTTGCGTAGTGGTTGCTGAACGCGGTGTACCGGCCAAAAGCAGGTTGGGCCGGGACTACCGGGATGGGTCCGTGCAGCGGGAACTGCTCGTGAAGCAGCTGGATCCCGCGGCCGATGCTCCCGATGGTAGTGGAGCTATCGAAGGTGGAGCAGACCTTGTAGAGCAGTACCTCCAGGTTCAGTGAGGCGATGCCAGCGAGGTCCCTGATGACCAGGTTGTCGAAGGCTGTTCCGGACAGGGAGCGGGCCGGGCCGGCGAACCCGACGACGTCGGTGTCCGTGGGCAGTGGGGCGTCGCCGATGACCAGGGCGGCTTCCAGCCCGTAGCGGTGGGCTTGGGCGAGGACGTCAGCGGCTCCCGTGAGGTCGTCTGCGACGAAACCGAAAGCTGGCATGTCAGGCGCCCTTCCCGAATGTCTGGACTGCGTGCAGGAGAGCATTGTCCCCGCTTTGGGCGAGCTTGTCCGCTGCGCTGTGCAGTGGCACTCCGTCCACGGCTGCTTCCCAGGCCTGGCGCAGGCTGCGCACTCCGGCGCCGGGTCCGTCCGGGTGGGCGGCGACGCCGCCCCCGGCCAGCATCATCAGGTCGGTGGAACCCACCGCGTCGAAGGTGGGGCCCGGGGTGGTGACGTTCTGCCCCGACGACAACACAGGAAGCGGTGCAATGGTCTGTCCGAGAGGCGCGAGCAGGCTGCGAATGTTAGAGGCGACTTCTTCGTCGAGTTCGTAGAACTTGCTGCCGAGCCCGCTGGCGTGCAGGTGATCGGCGCCGGCCAGGCGGGCCATCTGCTGCCAGACCCGGTAGTCCATGCCCAGGGCCTTGGACCGCATCGAGGCCGCGAGGCCGGCGCGGTGGCCGTGGATCGGTACCTCGGCGAAGCTGCGCAGTAAGGCCAGGGCGGGCATTCCCATCACGGGAATGTTCAGCATCACGCAGCGGCCACCGGCTTCAACGACCAGGTCGTGGCGCCGGCGCAGTCCGGCAAGGTCGCCGGTGATGTTGAAGGCATACATGGTCGAGTGGCCGGTGACCTGCTCGGCGGCGCGGATCTCCTCGGTGGCGACCGCAACCCGGCGTTCCAACGGCAGATACGCCGGGTCGGTCATGAGCTCATCGTCCTTGATCAGGTCAATGGACGCCATCGCCAGGTCGCGGACCACCAGTCGGAATTCATCTTCGGAAAGCCCGACATTGGGCTTGACGATGGTGCCGACCATGACGCCCTGGACATCGCTGATGAGCTTGCGGGTTCCCTCGATACCGAAGGCCGGACCTGGATGGGCGGCGATGAAGTCCTCAGGCAGCTGGATGTCTTGAAGCCGGCAGGCGTACAGGTCGCCCAGTTCGAAGAGATTGCCCGCGATGGCTGTCTGCAGGGTTGCCAGGTCGGTGCCGACGTTCTCCATCGGGAAATCAACGGTTACCAACGCGGCGCGGACCTTTTCCGGGTTCGCCCGTGATGGCAGGGAGGGGCGGCAAAAGCCGAGTTCCTGAACATCCGAGATCAGGGCCGCGTGCCGCTCCCGGATCCGGGCGGATTCGCCCGGCACCGGCAGGAAGGTGCCGCTGGACTGTTCGCCAGCCATGATGGCGGCGGCCTTCGCCGGATCAATTTCGGATTCTAGGTAGTAGGTGCAACGCACCGAGCGCGGGTCGCGCATGGAACTCTCCAATGTGGGGGTTTGAAACTTACGTATCTGACTGTCACCTGCAGGTACTTTCACTTCGCTCACGCGCCGATGCGGGCTCAAGCAGGTGACTCGGAACTTCGTCTCCACGGAATCTGCTGTGATCCGCGAACCGAAGTTGTACGTACCTTTGATACGTACAATAATGGGTGGTGTAGGTCACGTCAAGGCCGCTTGTTCTCACCGCTCAGCGGGGAGGCAGGAAGGTGGGGGCTAAGATTTGCACAGGGCAGAGGAGTCAACGTGAGTGTGGAATCAGCAGAAACAGCGGCAGAGCAGGCGGGACGCACCAGCCCCCTGAACCGGGACGACGGAGGTCCTCTCCACGCCCAAATCCGGGACATCCTGCACCGGCAAATCGTCGACATGGGGCTGACCCCAGGCTCCTCCCTGCCCACCGAAGAGGAACTGCAACGGCAGTTCGGCGTCTCCCGCAGCGTCGTACGGCAGGCTTTGTCCGGCCTGTCCGATCTCGGCCTGATTCGCCGCCAGCGTGGCCGCGGAAGCGTCGTAGCCTCAACGCCAGTCCTTCGTCGGCACGTGCAGCGCGCCGGCGGGCTGGATGAGCAGGCTGCAGCCCACGGCCAGCGCCTGCGCACCCACGTCCTCACCGTGGAGCCCTCCGCCCCACCAGAGGCGGGCATTGAGGCCCTGGGCACCACCAACACATGGAGAATCGAACGGGTTCGCTACCTGGATGAAGTGCCCGTTGCCTTCATGCGGACCTGGGTTCCCCGTGACTTTTTCCCACACTTCTCCGCGGAACTGCTGGAAAATGCATCACTCCTGAACCTGATGAGGGACCACGGATACCACCCCGCCGGCGGCCCCCGACAAGTACAGGCAGTGTCCGCCGATCATGATCTGGCCCGGAAACTGAACATCAACACCCGCGAACCACTGCTCCTGCTCCAGGGCGTGACCCGTGACGCTCTCGGCCATGGTCTCGAATGGTTCAACGTCTGGCACAGCCCCAACACGGTCTTCGATGTCGACGCACAAGTCACAAACCAACCCGGGCGCGTCTCGCAAGAGCACATCCGGCGCTTGCGGAACCTGACCCAGCAACTGGAAGCAGAACTAGCTGATCTCGAACGAGGGGCACACTAGAAGGCAGCCATCCCCTGCTCGGGATTCGAGGCGTTTTGGTTTCGAGACACAGGGATTCGGCAGGTTCGATTGCCCGTACGAGGATCGTTTAATGAGATTCGCCCTAAAGCGTTTGCACTGGCGCAGTGCCACGTTTGCGGTCACTATCGTCCGGGCGCCCGGCGCCCGGTACCCCAGGCCTGGTACTGACAGAACCGGCTGAGATATGGCAGGATCAAAGCACTGTTAGGGCAGACCGACCTAGGGCCCGGAGCGGCTTTACTTATCGGTGGCCTTCCTAGGGGGCTGAGCAGCGTGGTAGGCCCGCGACCTGAATTGCTCAAGGTGACTACTGAAGGGGCCCTTCCGAAGCGAGATCGGAGCCTAAGGCCACCCTTCAGCAAATTCCTTTCTTCACGGCGGCACTAGGCAAAAACCTATTCCCACGCTGCAAATAGGAGTTCCCTGTGATCACCGATCTTCTGCCCATCTCCCTTGGCCTGTTCATCATTGGGTGTTCAAGGCTATTACCGCCCTTCGTTCTGTGCCTGGTGGTGCTTGCCAGAACGGGGAAAACTGAGGGGTTCCGGGACGTGGCTACAGTCTTCGGGACAGTGTCACGAGCCCGCCCCAGGGAGGGTGTCCGCCGATAGAGAATATGCGCCAGGCTGTTTCGGGCAGTTAACCGCCCGGCCTGCTCCACAGACTAGATGTCGGAGGGGCGTGAAAGGATCCGGACATGACCGAACTTGCATACATGATCCGCGAAGATTGGGCACAGGGTGGTACGTCGATGGTGCCCCAAAGTGCTGTTATCCGAGAGTGGCTTGGTGAGCCCCCATACCTGTTCGCAGTATCCGATTTGAAGAGGCTTCGGGAGCCAAACAGCGCGGACACGGAGTTCATCAGCTATGTCGCCGTTGAGAAGGGTTCCCAACGGATCGTGGGGATTTCGGAGCTGCGAAACTTTGCACAGGACAACAATCGCTTCGCCGGAACGCTCACGGTCCTACACCCTCACGGGAAGGACGATTTTGAGTTACTCAGGGAAGTGGTGGCCACCAACAGGATTGAACGTCTCTTTGTCGTTGTCTGGTCTCCCTCGGAGATGGTCCGGACGTGGCTTGACGGTGTTGGGGCACGCAATGTGGATACCGGAACGGTCGGAGCAGTCGATGCTTTCCAGCTTGAGGCGGCCAAGTGCATGGTTAACGAACAGTACAACGGGCTTTCGACCGGGAACGGAAAAGCGGCCGTTGTTCAACTCATCCTTGCTTTCACTGACCGGGGCTATGCCCTGGAGAAGGAACCTTGGTTGCGCGCCTTCTTCGCTGCTGGAGGCAAATTCCGGCACGCCGAGTCAATCAGCAAGTTGATCGCGGAGATGAAGAAGGGGATCAATCACCGGGTCCAGCAACGCTACCAGCCAGAGATTTTCTCCATTCTTCAGGAGCGGGCGTCCGCTGTCGCGGCTGACCTTCCTAGCTGACGGACGACATGACACGAGCGCTTCCGACCCGGCTAGGAGTATGAACGTCCGCGGGGCGACACGGAGCGGCGCAAAAACACCGCCATTTATCGCCAACAGCCACAACCCTGGCGGGGTAGGGCCATCGGGTGCATCGGAACTCAAGACCGCAATCAAAGTTGGTCAAAAGGCTTCGCGTAGCGTTTGTGACCTAAGCCAGCCGTATATGCCTGGCTTAAGGGTTGAAACCAACTGTGCCGAGAAGCGTCCCCACGCTGTTAGTCGGTGATACTCGACTCATGGTTCTAAACATCAGGCTTATTGACCGACAGACCGCTGACAGCGATGATCCTCTCCCACGTGGATGGTGGGGCTACGACGCCCAGGCAACTCCCGAAGAGCTCTGGGAACACAACCGAGGGGTTTGGATTCTCAACGACAAGCGCATCGCAGATGAACGTTGGGCGGCTTTGAACTATCAAGGACGAATCATCCTAGTTGCAGAACTCCACGGGCCGGATCACGAGATCGTGGTTGATAATCGCACAGGAACATCCAAGAAGGCACTTAAGGGCCGTGTGCTGCTCGCAGGGAATCCGATTCATGACGTCCTTATCGGTGAAGAGGTCATCTACCGTAGGAATCCGGTTTCATATGATCCGGATCCTGCCATCGCTGAGACCCTCGACGGCGCCGCGGATGAAAGTTCATTGGATGTGCCGGGCGCCGGAGGTCAGGGGGTGCAGATGGACCCAGACCTGAGGAAAGCAATTGAGAATGCTGCACAGGACCGGTTGATGCGTCACTACCGAGAGGACGGTTGGCATGTGGCCGACACCCGGCACAATCGCCCTTATGATGCGGTTGCCGTAAAGGGCTCGGAGATGCTTTTCCTGGAAGCAAAAGGCACACAGAGCAAAGGCGAGACCGTCATAGTTACTCGCAACGAAGTCGCGAATGCCCGCCAACATCCGGGCCTTTGCATCATGGGAGTTTGGTCGGGCATGAGGTTGGTCGACGGAGTAGTGGATCCCGAGGCGGGGACATTTAGGCTCCTTGCTTTCGATCCGGACGATGACGCACTCAGGCCGCGAGACTTCGACTGGACGCTTCCTCCCAGCGAAGTCTAAAGCCCCCGGGGGACCTCGTACGTAGTAGAGTGGCGTATCGATGACGACCGGTCCGGCGACGACTGACAGGGCAAAGGTTCGTCGGAACGAAGAGGTGTCTTTAAAAGCTAAAGCTTTTGAGACACATGTAATCTCCAGGAATTGAGTCACAGGGATTCCGGAATCGGGGATCTCCCTGTGTCCTATTAACGCGTCTCACCATGAAACGTCTCGGTTGCTCTGGTTGAGTGAGTTTTCAAGACAGAATGAGGACATGACGTTACTTGGTTACACGAGGGCCAGCACGGCGGCGCAGGACGCGCAACTGCAGCTGGATGCACTGCTGTCAGCGGGGGTACAGTAGCGGGATGTTTTACTGACGTGACATCCGGCAGCAGGTCAGCTGCGGAGCGGCCAGGGATGAAGAAGCTCCTGGACCATGCAGAATCAGGGGACACCGTGGTGGTGTGGAGGGTGGACCGTCTCGGTCGGTCTCTGATCGATGTTTTGAACACGGTGAACTTGCTCCGGGGCAGGGGAGTGAAGCTCCGATCGATCTCTGATGGGATCGACCCAGCGACCACGTCGGGCCGGCTGATGCTGAACATGCTGGCTGCGTTGGCTGAGTACGAGCGGGAACTGATCACCGAGCGGGTTAATGCCGGCATCGCGGCAGCAAAGGCGGGTGGCACCAGGTTCGGCCGTCCAGTTCTCAACCCAGCTGTAGTGGCTGACAAGCTTGAAGTTGCAAGGGATGCCAGGGCCAAAGGGAAGACGGCCGCGGAAGCTGCCCAGCTGGTGGGGTGGAGTCGTCCGACCCTGTATAGGCTCCAACAGGAGTCGATGCGCCAGCCCGAACCCCACTGAGGCTCGGCTACCAGTCTCGGCTAACCTTTTGGCGGAGCACTTCGGTCTGTTCCAGAACCTTTGCAGCGGCAGGGGATACGGACACCGTTTTACCGTCCCTCGTTTTCAAAACAACATTGACGAGGGTTCCTGTGGAGCTACGTTCAGTGACGGTGCGGGAAGGATACTTTTTGGCACTCTTCGTCAGCACGTAGTTCTTAACTTTGCTGCGCCTACTAACTGGCATCGGTTCTCCTAAACAAACGCCTCTTTCTCTTAGTCTGGGACTTCTGCGCTGCGCTTTCTATGACCAAATCCTGTACTGAGCCCACTACCTCGTAGAGGAATCGCTCTTCTTCCCGGCCGAGTAGTTTGCTGTCTCCGAGTTGAGTCAGGGCTGACACTCCGATGAACTTTGCCGACAGATCGCCCTCAATCGCCAGATCAAGAGCCCATTCTGCTCGCTTCCACCACTGGTCTCGCTTGTCAGCCCGATGACGTTGAATCAAGGCTGCAGCTGCTATACCCCCATCGATTAGCGCTGCGAACAAGGTCGCCAGCGGAGCCGAAGCGGCCACGATGCAGCCACTCGGGAATCACAGTGGAAGGGGTGCCAGGCATTCCCTCATAGTACGGGAGGTAATGCAACGCGCGGACACGCCGGCTAACCGCGAAGCCGCGATGGGTGGGTGCCTGCCAGTGGGGTTCCAGTTCCATAGAAGGGAAGAGACGGCCTATCGTTTTGAAGTTATTCTTTGGTCTCTTTTGTTTTCCCGCTGACGGACCCGTCTGGCTGCCACATAGAGGGGCCGGATTGGGGTCTTCTTGGGTGGCGGACGGGGAGCAGATGGCTGCGCCGATGCTCGGATTTTCCATGCAGAACATCAGTCCCGAGGAAGCACCTGCCCGGTCTACCATACGGATAGGCGACGAACTACGACTGTACGAGGGCCTCCGAATCTGTGGGTGAGGCGCCGTCATGTGGACAGAACCGACGACGTCTCCGCTACAGACTGGGGAGGAAGCACGGTTCGCTGCGTGGCGCAACTATCCCGACTAATGAATAACGGACAAATATTCGCTCGCCTGTAGTCTGGAAACCTTGCGGTCTATCCGTCTTAACACGTTACTGAAGATTGAGGATTCGAAGATGGCCCATCCTGTCGCACCTAGGACAGCGAGCAACGTTCCCAAAGTCCTTCGAACAGCGAGTTACCTCTGGCTGGCAAGCGCGATCCTAGCCTGCATTCAGCCAGTCATCTTTCTTGTCACGCGGGAGGCAAGCGTCCTTGTAGTGCTCGTTGGCGGTCTGTTCCTGCTTCTATTTACGGTTGTTCAGATCCGGGCAGCATTGGGACTCCTTAGAGGTCAACTCTGGGCGAGGGTAGTTCTTTCCATCTTGGCTGTTTTGGCTATAGGAGGAGTCTTCAGTATCGTCCTGACGCCTCTCACAGTAACGGTGCTGATCTTGACGATTGCCGGTTCCGTGCTGATGTGGATGCCAGCATCCACCGGATACATGCGACAGTGTGGCTCCTCCGGCGACCAAGCCCCGGCTCGCGAGTCCCAGCTCTAGTACTCGTAGAGCGGTGTCTTCGTTCCCCTGCTCGGCCTTAATCTCCGGTAAGGAATCCTTAACCGGACGTTCTAGACCGGTTGTGATCAGAGGTTGAGTGCGGAAAGCACCCTCGCGCGAAGCAATTGGTAGTCGCTGACGTATGCCTGGGGCCCCTCTTGCGGTCGGACGACGACACGGGGCTCTCCTATGATGCGGTGATTTTAAATTGCTCTCGAGTTAGGTCGATCTCCAACCCCGGGGAACCGGTTCCAGTAGTGGACTTCGTCTTCCTCGTTGGCGCCACTGACGCTCGCAATGACCAGGTCACCGCCGAGGAGGTATTCAACGATGAGAGCTGTGGGTCCGCGCTGGCCGGGCGCCGCGTTGTCGGGGTGCCACCTCGCGAGGCTCTTTGCGTCGAGACAGGTCGTATCTGCGCTCCAAGATAGACGGAATGCTCGCTCGAGCTCGAGCAACATTTGAGTCATGGCGTCAGAGTACCAAGGGACTACTGAACGGTAAGGATCCCGCTGCAGCTGGATTTGTTGTTGTCCGACGGGTGCAGCGGCGGGATATTTTCTCTGACGTGACTTCGGGGTGCAGGGCTGCCGTTGAGCGACCTGGGATAAAAGAAGCCTGTGGACTAGGCCTCAGCGGAGCTACTTTGGGACTGCTTCCGGAACGTGGTGGGTTCCTGCCCGCGGCGTCCACGTGGCCGGGCAGGCTATTGCGCAGAGCGGCGGCGTGGGTGGTCTGGTCATTTCGTAGCTCTTGCCGTCCAGATGGAACGTGACGGTTGCAATGGTGCAGCTAAGTACAGCGGAGGGCCACCGAGGATACTCGGCGGCCCTACTGCTTTCGGAGGTCCTAGGTTCAGCTCAGTGAGACGACACTAGGGCCAAAGCGTTGATTTCCCTCACGATTGGGTTGTCGCGTCATAGAAGACTGCGTGAACGGGTTCGAATGGAGATTCCCATGCAGCAATTTCTGCTTTGATCTTCATTCGATCCGGGTCGGAGTAGTCGGGCGGTGCTTCGGGAAGACCTGGGACATCCACCGCGAAGAATGCTGCGCTCTCAGCTTCGAGCTTGAGTTCAGCCCCGGGTGCAGGCCACAGATTAAGGTCTAGGCGAAAGAGCCCTCGATCTAGATGTGGTCGGGATCTACCTACAGTCCATGCTGTTAGTCCCGTGCTGCTACGGGCGGTCCATGATAGCTCACTCACTCCGTTGGCTACGAGGACACCCGTGTTGGTATCGCGTAGTTGCAGGGCTACACGAAGCTCGAAGAGCAGACCTACGGTTCGTGTCAGAGCGTCAAACCGAATGTCCAGGAGTTGAGCTTCTTGGAGTGCTCCATTTTCGGTTAGGGGGTCCATTTCCGGACGAGAAGCCTCCGTATGCAGAGCGGGGTTGAGTAGCAAGAGTTCGTGGATTTTCATCATGACTATATGACCGTCACTTTGGCAGTTCGATGTGGGCGTACGGGTGTGCGTTTGAGATGGTGTCGCCCGTGAGAGGGTTGACGGTTTGGCCGGTCTTGTTCATGTAGACAGCGTAGCCATTTGGATGCTGGTATTTTCCCGACGTCACGGGGTCCATGATCCGAATACTCGTCACTCGCGGATCGATCTCAGGGGTACCTCGAGGAATGGCGTATTGAAGCCCATTTCCTTCGACTGGGGTAGCAGTTGCGCCCTTGGGCACTCCTGGCAGTTTGACATCGCCTACTCGGAGTACGCCGGGCATACGTTGGCTTGCTTTCGCTGCGGCGATGGCTGCTGCTTCGGTCGCCTCTTTGACGGCCTCCTTCGCAGCGGCTTTCGCGGGTACCGAACCTAGCTTCCAGACCGGTCCAAGCGGTTGGGAGGTGAGGAAGTCGTCCAGGTACTTCATGTCTCTTTCGAACCTGAGGGCCTCCTGTAGCTGGCCTTCATAATCATCCCCAGCGGAGGGAACATAAATAAACATCGAAGTGCCGTTCAAGCCGCCGCCTAGGTTCTGAACGGACCCACCAGATTTATGCGTGACCTTGGGTGCGAGCGTTGACAACCACTGTTCCCACCAGGGGCGTTGGGGCTGTTGCCGCATGTACCAGGGTTCTTGGACGACCTGAGTTCCGTCGTTGTATTGGCCGTTGCCTTTGTAAGAATAGGTGCCCTTGCGGTCGTCATCGCAGTCGCAGGTTGGTTTGAGGCCGCTGGGGTCCGAGGTGTTGATGACGTTGCCGAAGGAGTAGGTGTAGGGCGTGAACCCGCGTTGATCTTCGGTGTTAAGGATCGGATCCGGTGTGATGAAGATGCCTGTGACGGGATCCATTTCCCTTGCACCGAGGTGTGTGAGGGTGCTGGCTGTGTCGTCGAGTCCAGAGATGTAGCCGTTGGTGGCACCGAACCCTGCGGGGTTGGCCGCGTTGGACCCGACACCGGATGTGCCGGCAGTGGCCGGGGAGTAGGTGTTGTTGGCGGTGGCTGTTGCGTTGGCACGTCGGGTTAGCCCAAGGGGGTCGGTGTAGCGGGTGAGGGTGGTGATGGGTCCTGCACCTGCTGTGGGCAGGGTCATGGTTTGCGCGGTGTTGACCGTGTCCCCGATGACGAAGATCAGTTTCGTCCCGGATGTTGTGGCTGTCCGTTGGGCGACTGTTTTGCCTGCGAAGGTGTAAGTGCAGGTCGCTGTCTTCACGTTGGTGGTGCTGGTGTGTGCGGTGACCGAACCGATGACTATGGTAGTTCCGGTCCCGTCCTTGACCCCGACGAGGGTGCCGGCGGCGTCGTAGAACCTTTCCCCTGTGACAGCGGCGACGGCGGGAGTGACCGAAGGGGGTGTCCCGGTGCCGGCGTTGGGGTTGGGGTTCGCGGGGATGGTGCTTGCCCCTGCGCTGGTAGCAAGGCGCCCGTCCGGTGTGTAGGTCAAGGTTTGGGCTGACCTGTCGGTCATTTTTCCGGTCGTGTCCCAGGTGAAGTTCTGGGTTGAAGCGGTCCCTCCCGTGGGCGCCGAGTCGATTTTCTGGACCCTGTGCGCTCCGACTGCACCGGCAGCGGGGTAGGTGTAGGTTTCCTTGGCGGCCAGGGCGCCGGTGTTGTTGAAGCGTCTGACTTCGGCGCGGTCACCGGTGGGTGTGTATTTGAAGGTTTGCGCGTAGGCGGCCGGTCCGCCGAGGCCGGTGACACTGGGGGCATCAACGGCTGGGACGGTTGAGCAGTTGGTGGTTGCTGTGGGGGCGGGTGTCCAGACTGCGGCAAGGCGAGATGCGTGGTCGTAGCTGTAGCACTGGTAGTCCGACGGGTTGGTCGGGCGGCTGCTGAAGGCCAGTTCCCTGGACGCTATTTTCCCGGAGGGGGTGTAGGTGTACTCCACTTTCCCCAAGTCGGAAGCGACGTTGCGGGTGTTGTTCGTGGACCACTGGTCAGTGAGCCGTCCGGTGGTGGCATCCCATGTGAAATTGACCTGGTTCCGTCCGGTGGTGTTGGTGGTGCCGCCGACTGTGTTGTTGTTGTCGTATTGGGCATACTGGGACATTTGGCCCAGGTGGTTGAACTGGGTGTCGCCCACGAACGTGTCCCAGTTGTCGTTGAACACCGAGGTCTGGATATCAAAGGTGTTGTAGACGTAGGTCAGGTTTTCGGCCGGCATCTGCCCGTTGGCAGGTCGGCTTTCCTGTTCGATCTGGCCCGTTGAGGTGTAGCTGCGGGTCGTGGTGTACGTCGGTGCTGCGGCATCCAACGCGGCTGGCAGTTGTACCGATACCGTGGCGGGCTGGTAGGCGGCGTTGTAGCCGGTCACTGTCGTGGTGACGACCTGGTTCAGGGCTGCACCGTTGTAGCGTTTGCTGGTGCTGAGCTGGCCCTTCTTGTTCCCGTCATAGGTGTAGGCCTCAAGCGTCTGGGCAGCGGTTCCGGTTCCGAGGGTCTTCTTCAGAACCCGGTCCAGATCGTCGTAGACATAGCCGATGACCGTGTTGGCGGCGTCCGTGGTGCTGGATTGACGGCCTGCCGCGTCGTACGTCGTGCTGCGGGCTCCGGAGTCCGGATCGACAGCAGAGATTTCCCGTCCGGCGGCGTCGAAGGTCCAGGACCAGTCATTGCCGACCGTGTCCGTCATGCCGGTCAGGCGGTCGAGCGCGTCGTAGCTGTAGGTCGAGGTGTCTGCTGTTCCGGTCGCGGTGGGACCGTGGAAGAGCTTCCGTGTGAGCACCTTGCCGCTCATGTTGTTCACGGTGGTGGTGGCAGCTTCGCTGCCGGGTCCGGTGACGGTGGTCGTGTCCGCGCCGGCGTAGCTCATCTGCGTGGACCACAGCAACACATTGTCGTTGGCCATGGCCTTGACTGCTGTAGGACGCTTGGCCCCGTCGTAGAAGTACGTGGTGCTGGAGGGCACGGCCTGGGACGGAATTTTCAGAACACCGTCGGGGTTCGGGGAGAGATAGTAATCATTGTTGGTCTTGGATTTGTCTCCGCGGGAGTTGTACCAGGTGTCGGTGGCGATGGTACCGCCGCCGGGGGACATCTTTTGGGTTTGGCGGACGCGTCCAAGCCCGTCGTAGAGGGTGTAGGTGGAGGTGGGTGCTTCGTCGCTGGAGAGTTTGGTGACTTTCACCCACGACGGCGCGTTTTGGGAGATGGAGTAGCTGGTTTCAATGCCGGGGGTGGGGTTGCTGGCTTGGGGGCGCAGCGGACTCCATTCCCCGGTGACTCGTCCCGAGGCGTCGTAGCGGTAGCTGGTCAAATTCTGATTGATGTCGCTCTCAACCAGAACCTGGCCGCGCATCGAATCCAGGGTGGTTGTCTTGACCCAGTTCCTGGTGGTGTTGGTGACGGTCACCGTGGTCGGCAGGCCGACCGCCGGTGTGTAGGCGGTGGTCGTGGTCCGGGGTGTCCCGGTGGAGTTGTCGGTGGACGTGGTGGGTCGGCCGTGGGCGTCGTATCCGATGGTCGGGCCCAGTTTCCACACGCTGACAGCCGTGCCGCTGGTAGTCGTAGCAGCGTCATTGCGGGCGATGTTGCCCTTGGTCGGGGCTACGTACCCGGTGGTTCCGGGGTCAGCGGAGGTGGAACCGTCATAGAGGGCACGGGTGGCGGTCAGCAGGTTCCCGGTGGTGGAGCAGCTGCCGGCGAAGGTTTTCACCGTTGCGGTCAGGGAGAGCATGTTCGCTGCCGTGTTATCGGCATAGGTGGTCGTGACGCAGGTTTCATCACCCGCGACCAGGTCCTCGCCTTGGTCGCTGACCGAAATCGGCCGCCCCAGAGCGTCGTTCGTGGTGGTCACAAGGTTTTTACGCGGGGTCGCCGACGTGCTGGTGGCCTGAAGGGTTTTCACCCATGCGGTGCCGATGTGCCTTGCTTGGATACTGCCCAGGGCTGCGGTAGAGGTCGCGGTTGGATCGGAAGCCCACGGCGCAGTGATGGTGGTACCCAGCCGCGTGCCGCCGTCACCGACGAAGGTCTCCTTCTCGATTTCCTGTCCGGCAAACCACTGTGAGTCCGTGTAGACGGTTCCGTCCGAGGCTGTCACGGAGACCGCGTGGACCCCGCCGGTGGTGTTGGACGGTGTTCCGTTCAACCCGCGTAGGTAGGTGGTGACGGTGGTGGGTTTGGGCGCGGCGTTACCGACACTGACCTTCACCTTGGACCAACCCGCCAGCACGGACCAGGTCAGCTGGGATGCTCCGGTGCCGGCGACGTATTTGGGGCCGGCGTACTTCCATGCCGGGTTGCCTTCGTAGATGTAGTTGGTGACGGTGTCGGAGGTGCCATTGGTCCCGGGGCCGGCGTTGGTGACGACTGTCTTCACGGGGTAGATATGGAAGAAGTCCTGTCGGGGATCTTGGACGATCGGGGTGGTGGGTGTCCACCACTGCGGGAAGCAGCGCTTGGTGTTGTTTTCCGGGACGATGTCGCCGACGCCATCCTTGTCGGCGTCTTCAATGGTGCACTGCTGGTCCTCGTAGGTCACCGTCGTGGTGGCACCGGTGGAGGCTTTGATGAACATAAGGCGGCCACGGTTCAACGGGGCAAGTCCGTCGACGGTCCAGACCCGGTTTTGCAGGGTGTCGCCGACAAACATGATGGGTGGATCCGTGATCCACGAGGTGCCGGGGGCTGTGCTGGTCCTGTTCGTTCCTTGGTGGATGATTTGCTGGAGCCACAGGGCCGGTTTGGTGCCGTCCCCGGGGTCGGGCATGGACTGGAAGAAGGTCCAGTAGTCCAGATCGCCGTATCCTGCAGGGTTCACGGACAGGGCCTGGCTGATGACCGTGACCAGCCGCTGGTCGGTGAAGAACGTCGGTGACTGCATGGCGCAGGCCGTTGACGTCGAGGTACATGCGTACTTGCTCAGGTCAGGGACGTCGGTGCCGTAAGTGCAGTCCACGCTGGTGCAGCGGCCGGTATAGCCGAAGGTCACGTGCAAGGGGGCTTGGGTGGAGAGTTCGGTGCCGGCACGCATGCCGTAATCCACCCGTTCCAGACGGCTGGCACGGTGGTAGGCCTTCAGCGTGCCAGACCCGCCCTGAGACTTGTAGAAGTTCGTGTCCTGCTTATAGAAGTAGCCCTGGGAGTTGCCGTTCGGGTCCACGACGTAGTCAAGGTTCCAGGCATAGGCCTGCATACAGGATGAACTGCCAAACCCGGCACTGCTGTAGCAAGGCTGGCCCGGGCGCCCATAGACCGGGACAATGTCGGCGGAGTTGTTCTCCTTGCCGGGCGACCAGCCCGGAATGCGGTTCACGCCGAACCAGTACTGGGTGCCGCTGGTGTCGGTGATTTTCCAGTAGCCGCCATCGAAGGTGCCATTGGCCGCTCCGGTGAGGTACTCGAGTTTGGTGTTGTCATCGTTTTGGAGCTTGAAGCGTTTCTCCGCGGGCTGGGTGGGGTCCATGATGATTTCCCCGGACCGGCCGCCGAAGGAAATCGAGAAGGACTGTCCCTCTTTGTTTCCGCAGAGGTCGTAGGAAGTCGTGACGCCTTGGTCGTTGCAGGAACCAAATTTTTGCCGGATGGTCCCGGTCCCGGAGAGTGCCCAGCCGTCGCCTACTACCGAGGCCTGGTTGTTGGTGGCGCTGGTGAGGCCATCGACCCGGGAGGAGTCGTAGGAGATTCCCAGTTCCGGTGTCGGTCCGGCCGGTGCCTGCCGCAGCGAGAACGGGTAGCTGTAGGTGAACCCGCCGGTCTGGCCCTTTACGCCCCAGGAACCTGAGGCCGTGCCGGGGATTTTCGCGAAGTCTCCGGCGCCTTTGTCGTTCGCCGGAGCGGGTGCCATCGGTGCAGGCCCCAGACGCACAGGGGAGGATCCCGTGTCGCTGAATGTTCCTTCGGGGGTGCTGCTGGTGGTGTTGGTAGTGCTTGGTTCCGTGGGAACCGAGGCCGGGGCTCCGCTACCGAAACGCATGGTCTTGACCCCATCGGCGGACTCTCCGACCACGACGGACGCAGGTTCGCTGGTGCCAGGCTCGGTCGTGGGCTGGAAGTCAGCGGCGGGCACGGGCTTGATTTCCTGGGCACTGTCGGACGAGCTCCAGGGCGCGGCGATATAAATGAATCCGGCACCGGAGGCGATGACAGCTGCAGCGAGCAGCCCGGTCAGCCCGGCTTTGGACTTCCGGGTCATCTTTTTGTGGCGGCTCATTTGAGCAGTCCTCTCGTGGTCCCGTACTGGGTCTGGATGGTCCCGAAGGAGGCTTCGCTGAGCACGCGTTGGGTCATGACAGGCCGATAGATCTGCCCGGCGAACCCTTGGCCCAACCGGACGGGCTGGGTGGCGTCCGTGCTGACGTGGGTCGCATTCGGGGACGCGGCGATGGTCCAGTCGCCGACCTGGTTCGCGTTGGCTGTGGTGATCCGCAGTTGGGCGTTGATGTTGTCATAAACGGCAGTGACGTACGTCCACTGACCGGCGGCAAGCTGTGCGGTGCTCACCCTGTCCTCGGTCCCGGTGCTCAGCCGTGATCCCAGGTGATAGGTTCCCCCGTCGAACCGCAACGCGGCCGCGATCGTGGATGAGTTCGCCAACTGGCTGACCAGCGGTTGAAGTCCGGTCGTTGTTTTCGGGCAAACCCATGCTGCGACACTGAAGCCATCGCTGGGGTCGATTGCCCGCCGCACGGTGGATCCCGCCTTGGCCTTGGTATCCGCGTAAGTGCCGGTGGTGGGGAAGTTCAGGACATCGGCGGTCGTACCCGCGGTCAGCGGCTTACCGTCAGCGCACTGACTGGTTGTAATGTCCTTCGCCGGGATCCATTCCGCCCCATTGAGTTCCAGTTCCAGGAAATCAGTCTGAGTATTCGGCAATGTCTGCAGGGCCGGGACGGAGAATTTAACATGCGCCGGGGCGCCCTTGATAGGCATGGCAATGTTGCCGGCATCATCGAAAGCCCACACTGTCAACGAGGTGTACTCATCCAGGGCCGTAATGGTGATCGTGGTGTCTTGCCCGTAGCCAGGGCACACTACGACAAACTCACGTACTCGGGTGTGGGAACAGTTCAGCAGATCGGCCGGGTAGATGGCCGCGGCTGACCCTTCCTGGATCGCGAAGATGTACCCGTCCGCTTTGTTGGCCGTGTCGGTGCTGGAGAGTCTGAAGCTGTAGGGCGTTTCTCCGATCACACCGTTCGGGTAGCTGACGCCGGTCGGTTGGGGTGCGGTGATCGGCGTAATTTTGGGCGTCGAAGGGGCCGTGGTGTCGACCGTGAAATCGACGGCCATCACCTGAGAGGTCAGGGTCCACTTATCTCGCGCAAGGGCGCGGAGTGTGTATGTACCGTCGGCTAGGGCAGGTGAGTCCTGCCAAGTGACGTTCGCGCCTCCGGGACTGATGTCGTTGAAGTTACCGTTGGTACCTTGCCATACGCCGTTCTTCCAGACGGACATCTGCACGAACAAGGTGCCGCCGTCGTAGCTGTCGGGGTCACTGACCTGGACGGTGAAGCTCGGGGTGCTATCCCGTGTGTAGATCCGCGACCCAGGGGTCCACGGGGTTCCGAACCAGCGGCCGTCGGAGATGGACTGGAACACCGGCATGTTTGGTGCCACGTTGTGGGTGACGATGATTTCCGCGGAGTTTTGGAACTTCTTCCATCCCAGCGGGTCGGATTCGTTCCCGGCCGCCAGCATGACGTTCCACTTCGTTTTGTTCAGCAAAATGGACTTGGCGGCCATCAGGTCGAAGCCGACCGAACCGGCAGGGCATGCGGTGCTGTAGCCCTTGGCAACGGCGCCCATATCGGTCTGCATGATCAGGCCAGGCTGAACGTTCCACGTTGTCCCAGGCCCGATGTCGCCCGTCACCCATGAAGCGACGTTCGCCGGGGTGCACGACGAAGACCAGGTCTCCACGGTGTTCAACCGCGCATTCAGGATGTCTTTACCCACAATGTAAGAGGTGTCGAACTGGAAATAGGACCGGGCCAAGTGCGTCCGGCCGTCCGGGGCCCAATAGGTCGGCAGGTAACCCACATGCATCCGGCCGTCGGTGAGGTTCCCGTTCCAATACGACGTCCCCGGGTAGGCCGTATCCACGAAGACGTAGGAAGGCTGCTTGAAAGTCCAGTCGGGGTCCACATACACCGGAAACGTCAACCCGGCCGTGTCCAGGATCTCGTCCATCCCAAAGACCTGGGCCTGCTTGCCCGCCTCTGAACGGAGACTCAGTTCAAAGGGACGGGAGACACCTTGTCCGCCAGGATCGGTGGCTGTGGCACCCTGCGCTGAAGAATCCCACCACAGCCCGCCGGTGTTATGCAGCTCCACATCACCGGAATCGGTGTCCTTGCCGGTCAGTTCCCCGTCGGCCCCCTGGGCCACGACAAGGTTCTCCGAGTCCAGGAAGATCCGCATCTCAGCCACTCGGGGATCCCTGGCCGCTTCAGCCGTTTCAATCTTCAGGACCTGGGAGATACCCGCCTTGTGTACGAGCTGGATCAAGTCCACACCCGGCAGTACCTGACGGTACGTGGCGGAGTTACCCTCCACCACCGGTACGGGAAGGGTGCCGAAAGGCCACGATTGTGTGATCGAGTGGCCCTTCTTGTCATCAAGGCTCGCGATCTCACTGGTACCGCCCTTGCCGACAGTGATATCAACCGGGACGTTTTCGGGCTTCAGGACCGAAACGCCGTCAATCGTCGCATGCACCAAATCCGTGGAGATATCAGTCCAGCCCTCGCCGGTCTGCATCCGCACCGGCTCGTTACTGATCGTCGTGGTTAACGTGCCATCCGGGTGCGCCGTAGTCTTTGACGTCGGACTCGTCGCAGCATCAACCACAACGTCCTGGGCAGTCGCAGTTGCTTCAGCAACAGCCGATGCCTCCGATTGAGGTGCCTCAGCAGAAGGGGGAGAAGGCTCGGCCTCCGCATTAGCGGCCGGTACGGCAAGGCCAATGGACAACAGGCCCAGGCTCAGCACCGGTACGCAGGCACGACGGAATAGGGCAGAAGGGAATAGCACTGCATGACTCCTTGGAGTAAGAACACTCGACAAAGGGATGCAGCAGACGCAGTCTCGAACCCCCAATTTCGACTAGCGAGAGCAGACTATCCCGGAGTTGAGGGAAAATCCAACAAATGTCCAGTCAACACACAGATAAATATGCATTGTGACGAAAACCATTCAGGAGCCCTTCGGCTGGTTGCCGAGTTACAGCACCCATGGCTTCCGCCAGTGCGGGGGTGTCAGTGACGGGCTCTTACGCCCACTACAACTCGTCCAGCAATGTCCTAACGAGCCAGGACACGAAATCAGACGGTGTCTCATCAGTAGCCCAGCTCAGGTACGTGTCGAATGGAACTACCTACATTGCGACGCTGACCAATAGCAACGGGTATGGCTCTGTTGGACAAACTCAAGGCAGCGGACTCAGCGGCACTGTATACGTCCGCCTGCCTCAACAAGAAGCGCCGGCACCGGCATTTACGGTTGCTCGCGTTGGGTCGCCACGGCCGCTTAGGAACGCAGCGAAGGACAGGACGTGTTTGGGTGTCCCTGCAGCAATGGGAGCCCTGAGGGGGTCCTGTCCTTTGCGGTGAACCTTGCCGGATCTGGTCGGGTCGGTCGGCTCGGACGACGCTGGCGAGTTCCTTCTGTACGCAGAGTGCCCGTGAGTTTTCCCAGGTACTCGGAGCTGCTAGCTACGGCGGCTGCTTCTCTTCTAGAAGTCGTTAACCACGTTCATAAGGAGTAACCGCTTTGCTCTCTACGCGATCGATGTCCTGCTGCAGAACCTTAGAGATGTCCGCCCAGTTCCATGGAAGATCGCCGTCGTCGATACGATCCCATTGGGAATCGAGGTAAGCCTTGAAAATCTTTGCCCGCGCCAAGCGTTCCTTGATGGTAAAAGCGTCATGTATCTCCTCTCGGACGGAACGGTCTGTTATCGGCGTGTCGACAATGATGGCATCTACGTAGGTGAAGAAACCAAGGAGGGTCCTCACCGTATAGACCCCGGCGCTGGTGACTCTATAGAAGATCCGGTCCCGGTTTTCTATGGATCTGGGAGTGCTTTCCAGCAGCCGTTCCCTAACGCACTGCTCCAAGGCTTCTTTGGTTTGAAGATCCGTGAAACCTAGAAGTTGGCTGAAGTTGAAAATTTCGGCGGCCTCAACAAACCCTTCACCAGAAACTTGGTCCCCGCGTGATTGTGAGAAAGAGACTATAAGGGGGATCAAAAAATGTGCCCGACCGTCAGAGTCGCGCAGCCGCAACACGTTGGCGATGTCGGAAGCTGACGGATCAAAGTGCTCATGATCCTTGTAGAGGAGTGCGCGAAGAAACTCGTGCACGGGGACGTCGTAACGTCCGAAACGGTCGATGATCTCCAACATTTTTCCGGTAGCTACATGACTAGACCCAATGAAGTCGGAAACGAATTGGAGGGCGAGACGCATGTTGCCCGAGGCCATGTTGTCTATGAGCGACATCAGCCCCTTGTTCGTCCGCAGGTTCTCCTCGAACATTCGGAGGAAGGTTTCAAGCTTCTCACTGGTTACCGAAACGTTGGCCGGTAGGAGGCCACCCTGACTTATTCCGTGCATGTTCCTCAGGGCAAACTGGATGCGCTTCGTGAGGACTACGTCTGCACGGGGTGGGGCGATTGTGAACACGCGTGATTGATAGCCCGATAGTGCTCCGGTTCGCTTTGACTGGTAAAAGGTCTCTGGTCTTAGCGTTACGAAAACCGTTGCATTCCAAGTGCTTGCAAGCTCGTTTGAGATCAGGAAGACCTGATCCTGGTCGTCCGTGCTTCTCTGGTCAACGTTGTCCAGAAAAACGACAACCTGCTTTCGTCTTGACGTTTGGATGTTTTTGATGCTCGCTGCGATGTGCCCAGGTCGGTCGTCTACCAGCTTCTGCAAGAACTGCAGTCTGGCTATCTTGTAGGCCTTTTCATCAATTTCCCGGAGTTGGCCGGACGGGGATGAATCGAAGTCCTTGAGGGCTTGCCGGTGAACCGACTGGGCGAACGAATTGTCATTCAGCGAAGTGCCGAGAAGATCCGACAGCTGTTTGATGGTCTCAGTCAGGACATGTTCTCGAAGATCTGCAAGGGTAGTGCTGGAGCCAAAGTCGATGTAGACCGTGAACGCTTGGGAGAAGAGCTCCACTGCATCGACGTGTACAAGCCTTTGAATGAAAGTGCTCTTACCAACGCCGACATCGCCGAGAAGAACGATGGGTCGACGGTTGGTTGCTGTAGCCAGCATGTCTCGTGTCAGCTGTGGAGCCAGTCCTCTTTTTCCTTGGGCAGCAACGGCTTCAGTGGTTCCTTCATAATCGAGTGCTGCATACCTGCTTTCGAGGATGTTCTTACTGATTGACGCATGCTGCGACAGGGCGCCACTGCTGGCATAGCAGTCCCGAAGGAACTGGTCTCGCATGTCCCCGATCTTTGCCAAGTCCTCAAGGAAAAGGTCGCCGAGTATCTCGAGGTCAGCCTGCAGCTCGTTCCTCCGCTTCATTCCTGGATAAACGGGAAGACGAGCGGACAGGGGCAACGGGGGCTGGCTGACCGTCGTTACGAGGCGTTGAAGGAGCGTTCGATTGTCTATGCCCTCTGGACTAGCGGCATCCCATAGCGCACGAAAGTTTGTCCGCATGTCCTCAAGGCTTGTGAACACCAACGCCTTGCCGTCGGATTGCGGGACGCCATCAACCCTGGCCCCGACGAACAGTATGAGTTGGTGGCCGTTGGATACGCCGGCGATTTGAATGCCGTTAGCGCTGGCGTACTCCATCGCCTGCTGAACGGCATCAGCCACTGCTTTGGCTTCTGCACCGTGTGTCAAGGATTTCAGGCTATGTACGCCGTGTTTTGTCCCAGCAGGAAGGCTAAAAGTGATGTTCTCACGCTTGGCTTCTATGAGAAACTGTCGGGCGGGAAATCCCAGCGCGTAGTCGATACGGCCGGTCCCAGCTTTCTCTTCGCAGGCGACCGCATGATCGTCCCAAGTCAGAACATCTCTCACAATTGCGTCGATGACTTGGTATCGCGTGGTTGCTTCGTTTCTATTCTCGGCTTGACGCTCGTTCTCAGCTTCAATGAGTGAACCAAGTGCCTCAAGGCCGGCGTCAAACTTTTCAGACATATGGATCCCCACTTTAGGTCTTGCAGAATTCTTCTCGAGCTGGCCGGAAAACCGATGGCCGCCCCCGTATGCGGGTAGTTCCAGCCGGTTGGTTGGATCGTAACACCCAGCTCACACTGGACAGATGACTGTGAGACGCCCGGGCGAGTATGCCCGCCCGGGCGTTCTAGCAAGGCGTCACCCCAACCAGGCGTCACTCAAACGGAGTCGGTGAAGTAATTACGGTATCGGTCAAGAATGATCTGCAACGCGGGAGTGAAATAGCCCTCCAGGCCGGTCAGGCGGGAGTACCCGTAGGAAGCCCCAATAAGCGCCAGGATAGACGTCGCAGCACAGTCTTCCGCCGGTCGTGGCCGGGCTGCAGAGAGTAGATCCAAGTAGCTGCTGCCCGGGTTCTTATTAACATACGGCTCCGCGGAGTCGATCGAGGGGTGGCTTGCGGCGGTATAGATGATCCACGCGAGGTACATGCTCTTGAGCCGGTCCTTGATCTCTCTCGGGCTCTTATCGATCGCATGCTTCAGCCGAGTGAGGTCCCAGAGGTTCTTGAAATCATCCGTTGGTGCGTCAATGTATTGCTGGAGTTGGTCAGCCAGCGCGTCGTTGAACGTCCAACCCTCGTGCTGAGCCGCGAGCAGCCTCTTGCTCGTGTCTTTTTTAGACAGCATGGCTACCTCGACTAACTTCCCCTCGCCGGCATCTGCCCAAACAAGGCGTATTGAGTGCTCAAGGGCGGATCGCAGAAGCGGAGCGGACTCGCTTCCGAATCCGCTTTTTTCGAGCTTGATGGCAGCTTCGCCGCTGCGAAGCGTGCGTTGGAGCCAGCCCCAAGCAAGAACTGGTGCGGCCGCCCTGCGCTGCTCTTCCTCGGATTCACTATCAAGCCGCAGCGGCTGTGGCTTTGGTGCCTGATTAATCATGCGGACAAGACTCCGGTAGATCGCGTAGCCAGGATCCTTATCAGAATGGCTGGATGACCTCCGGGTCAACTTGCGGGATTTCTTATTTGAACTCATTTCGCAAGCTTTTCAAGGAACTCGAAGTAGGTGGGGGATGAACTCCAGGTCGCGCAATCCCAATTGGTGGGTGCCGGTACAGGGCGGTGCGCATCAGATCCCTCACCGGCCACCCTTCTCCGAGCCCTCACTTGAGGCTCTGGCCGTCGGAAGTTTCAATGCGGGGCTCCGGCTAAGCTGCCGTCATGAAACATTCGCGGGTCGCCCTCCCTGAGCCGAGCTATCTCGCCCGTATCGGTGAGATCGCATACACGATTTCCTCGATGGAGTGGACGATCCTCGGTGACCTCCATCGACTCGTGGCCGCTCTGCCCGACGCTTTCACGCTCGATCGACTAGAGCCTGAAATGACGTCAGGGATTGCGACCAAGATCAAGGCGGCTACTACCGATATGACAGACGGACCAACGAAGGAGTACCTGGTTGCTGTCTACCTCGCGCTCTACGCGGCTGCTGCAATTAGAAACGACGTGCTTCATGCCCGCCCAGCTACACACCCAAGTAACTCTCAACGCTTGATGCGTGCAGAGACAACGAACAGACGGACCACCGGCGCGCGCTTCTGGATCGACGATGAGTGGTTCGACGAAGCTATCGTCAAGCTGAACGACCTACTGACAGCAATCAATGACCGGCGGCCACCCTTCAGCTGATCTCAACGAGCATGTGGAAACGTTCCGACAGACCATTTCCATTAGAGGATCCCTCAGCGTACGCATGCACGCAATCTCCTCGGGAACGGGAGTCCACCAAAAATGAACGAGGGATCAAGATCCGGTGGGATTGCCGACCGGGACGTCAAGGGCAGCTCGCAGCACCGAATTTGATGCAATGGAGACGAGGGCAGCTCGTTGGTAGTCGCTTACCGATCGAAATCCGAGCGCCCCAGCGATCTCGTTCCTCACGCTGGTATTTCTGATCGGAAGGAGCCTCACCAGCTCGTCGTATTTCCTGTTTTCGAGATATTCTCGCAACTCGCTCAGAATCTCTGTGTATGGAGACGAGATGGTGATCGTGATGTCGGCACTCCCGACTGTTTCAGGCATGTGAGCAACCAACTTTCGCGCCAGCGCATCTTTGGCAAGCTTCGCAGCCAGCCTTTCCAGTGTGCCAGGACTACCAAGCGTATTCATTGCCCTCCCCTCAGCGTCGGCCAGGAGCTCATCCCTATCGCGGCCGAGGGTCTGGGCCTGCTTGGTGGCGACGTCCCGTAGTACTTGTGATTCGAAATAGAGATTCTCGATCTCACTTACTGGGAGAACATGAATGCCACGGTTTACCAAGGACTCGCGCTCCTCAATGGTCCGTCCATCACCGTCGACCAGCCCTACCGCGTTTACCCAATGATGGTCTTGGCTCTCGCGGAGACCGGTCACCGAGCGGATGACCATGTCGCAACCTCCACTCGGGACGAGGAACCAGTCAGGAAAAAGCACCCGGTAAAGTGCCAGGTCCAAGCTCGCGCTATCGCCCTCGATGAAGAGCACCTGCCGACGACCGCCAAGAATTGCTCGCCGCGCAGTTTCCGATAGTCCGTCTGCTGCAGGAATCTTATGGATGTCCCAGTGGACGGGCTTCTCTCCCTCCCACTTCACACCAAGGACACTGAAAGTCTCACCTTGTTTAATCGAGAGGTTTGAGGCGAGATCAAGGTCGTGTGTGAGTACGACGAAAGCACAGTCTGCTCGCGCTGCAATTATCGCTTCGATAAGACCCGCTGAAATTGAACGGTGAAGATGACGCTCTGGTTCGTCAATGATGATGGTTGTGCCAGGTGCGGCGGTAAGGACGTCAGCGGCAAGGAACAGAGCACTTTTCTCACCGTCGGACATGAGGTAGATCGGATAACTTGAGCCCAGGCTTTTGTGCTGAGCGACAAAATTATCCGATTCGGTCACACTGAGTTCGATATGCAGCCCTGCGCGTTCTAGCAACGTGTTGAGCGTGTCGAACAATCGACTCCCAACGGCGGAATCGACGTCCGCCCGACTTGCACCGCCGTCGTATAGGGCAGCTACTCTCCGGCTTTCAGAGTTAATACGGCCGAGCAGGTCGAACAAGGCAATGCTCGATCGTCGTGAATCCGCGTGATCGATATAGCGCGAATCTGTGGCCCGATCCCAGTGACCCATCGTTGAAACGTACGACTCACGATCCGCGGAGCTAATCGCCGGCCCAGCATGCTGGAACCAAAGTTTCCTCTGAGCCAAAACCCGCTTAAGAGGTGCAAGTGGCGCATTGATGGACATCCAAGACGCTAACGCAGACTTTCCCGAGCCATTGGCCCCAAGAATCGTCAAGACCTGGCCAGCGCGAACTTCCACACTCAGAAATTCTCCCGATGTAACTGGTAGCTCCCATTGAGCTAGCGGGATAGCAATCTCGGCAATCTGAGTCATGCTCCGATCGTACGGGAGAGATCAGACGGGGAATCAGCAGGCTAATGCAAGATGCCCTTAAGTCGGTCCCTCAGCGTGCATCCATGAAGTCGGATCCGGGACGCCGTCGAATCACGACCCCGGCATGTACCTAAGACCCGCACGGTGAAATGCACGATGACGGGGCGGATAACAGCAACCTGCCTGCTCTCTGCGTCCATCTCATCAATGGATCCTTTGATAAGAACCGCAGGGCTGGGCCTGGTTGAGGATTCCGGCTCGCGGATTTCCTGCATGTCGATTGTCCCAACAATGTGTCTCACTAAGGTATTCTCAGCATCACTCCTATTTGTCCTTTGATAAGACCCGGAGAAGTGATGGCACGCCTTGGATACGCCCGCGTCAGCCTGGCTGACCAAAACACCGATTTGCAGATCCGGGAACTGGAAGCAGCCGGGTGCGAGCGAATCTATAAAGACCAAGGGATCAGCGGGACGCGGGTAAGTCGTCCGGAGCTGGACCGGATGCTTGACCGTCTCGGCCCAGGGGATGAGGTCGTGGTGTGGAAGCTGGACCGGTTGGGACGAAACACGCGCCACCTGCTCGAGCTCTTGGATGATTTCAAGGTGCGAGGCATCAAGTTCCGTTCCCTAAGGGATGGCATCGCCACTGACCCAGCCAGCGAGGTCGGGGGAGCAATGGCCCAGGCGATGGTCACCATCATTTCCGCTTTCGCCCAGCTTGAACGAGACCAGCTTTCCGAGCGCACCAAGGCCGGCATGGCGGCTGCAGCTTCTAACGGACGCAAAGCAGGCCGCCGGGAAATCACGACAGACCACGAGAAGGTCAAGAGGGCACATGAACTGAAAGCTCGCGGTCTCAAGCCGACGGACATCGGAAAGATCATCGGAACCAGCCGTGCCACCGTCTACCGATACCTAGGCATGGACTCCTGAGCCACAGGGGTAACTGTCCCGGAAGTTGTCTTTGTGACTGCTGTTCACGGCAGATGATTTGGGACAACATCTGGGACGGAAATATTACGCGGAGGCCGTCCGCCGGTGTCGTTTTCAGAAGATGACTGCACTGAATGTCAGAAGTCGACTGCACTGACGATTGTGTGCCGTAGGAGGATCCTTCACCGGACACCCGTTCCATCGGCCGCCTACCTCAACTGTTGTGTTCGGCCAGTTTCACAATAAAAGGATGCCATCGCGTTCCAATGTGAACAATCCGTCGGCGACTCCCTGCGCCTGGGGCGCGCCGCAAGATTTGGCGAAGAACCGCGGAGAGAGTCCGAGTCGCTCTTCGCGCCCAATATCGAAAACATCCACATCGAATGGTTCGTGCCACTCCCCAGAAATCCACTGCTAGATCCCCCTGATCTGTGCCTCCTTCATGGACAATATGCTTCTCTCACAGTCCTGTTACCTCTCCAGGCAGGCAATGGACTCAGGACCGCCTGGCGATGCGGAGCCATCTGCGCGGACGATGATGACCTGGAGGCAAACAGGCAATTCCAAGCCCCACACAGTTGTGGTGGGTTCGCCGTCAAGAGTGGTTTTGTATTCGCCTTCGAATTTGGCGGACTTATCCCGATATTTGTAGGTGTCACCCCGTTGTGGCTGCGGATTCTTCCAATGGAAGTCAACAAGGTCCGGATCCCCGGGATGGCGCTCAGCGAATAACCCCTCCACTTCCGGAACGCCGCCATCGCCCAGAGGGTCAGCCGGCTCCTTGCTTGTCGTTTCTGTGGGTGCCACCTTTGACTGCGCCTGGGCGCCCAACACCACTCCCACCACAATGGCCACTACCAGCACTGCCGCGCCAGTGGCGGCAAACCACAGGTTGCGCTTGCTGTGATCTGCCGACGGAGCATCCTCCTGCGTGACCGGGGAGGCCCCGGAGGGGGCGTTGGAGCGGCTGACGGTTGCGCCAAGATCGTCCTGCGGACGTGAGGGCTGCCAGCCACGCAGCACTGTGGACTCTGCCGTGTCAGGCTCGGCGGGAGCGTTTTGGCTGCCGGGGGCCGCGTACGACGACAGCGCCGTGAACGACTCCGCGGCGGTGGCACCTCCCCGCGACTGGACAGTTTGCGGAGGGTGGCTGGATTGAGCGGGCGGCTGAGCTGGTTGAGCAGGCTGCTGGGTGGCGCCGGGAACCGTGGACGGGAAGGTTCGCGCCGGGAAAGTGGGCGCTGAGCCTGTGGTGGCGGTTCCTGAGGCGTCGGGATCGATCGAAGCGATGCTCCGGACCCGGGTTTCCTCGAAGTTGTCGTCCGGGTGCTGGTCGTCCCCGTGCCCGGGTTCTTCCAGAACCTCGAATGGCGTCACAGACAGGTTCAGTTCAGCCTGGATCCGCTGCAGTGCAAGCGCGAAAGCGTGCGCCGAGGAATAACGGGATTCCGGTGACTTGGCCATGGACGTGGCAAGAACGAGTTCCAGGGACTCCGGAACGTCGGCACGGCCCAGCCTGGGCAGTGGTGAGTTGGTGATGCGGGAGATCAGTTCCCGCTGCGAGTTGTCCTGTCCCGGGAGGACAAAGGGCGAACGACCCGCCAGCAGCGTGTACAGCGTTGCACCCAGGGCCCAAATGTCCACAGGAACACCATCAACGGCACCTCCGCGGAACTGCTCCGGCGGAGACCACGGGATGGACATGCCGGCGTCGTCCTCGGTGTCAGCGCCGATGGTGCCGGAGATACCAAAGTCAGTCAGGGCAGGCCGGTTGTAATCGGTGACGAGGATGTTGGCAGGCTTGATGTCCCGGTGCACAATTCCTGCCCGGTGAGCGGTCTCGACGGCGGAAGCCACCTGGATGCCGACGGCCAGGACCTCATCCACGCTGAAGCGCTGGCGACGATAGCGGACGTCGAGGCTCGGCCTGGAGCAGTACTCCATGGCGAGGTACGAGTGTCCGTTCTCGGTGATCTCGGCTTCGAAGATCGTCACGATGTAAGGGTGCGAGGACAACTGCGCCATGAGGTTCGCTTCGGACTCGAAACGGCGGCGGGCCCCTTCGGTCTTCAAATCGGACAACAGCACCTTGACCGCTACTTTTCGGCGCGGTCGATCCTGCTCATAAAGGTAGACATCCGAGAAGCCACCGGAGCCGAGCAGGCTGATGTACTTAAAACCCGGGATGGGTGGAGGCGGCGCGGGGGGCCTCTTGGAACTCAAAGAATCTCCTCGAAACGCAATGAAATGTTGTCGCCCAGCTCGGCGATGTCGCCGTCCAGCAGGATGGCCATTTCGTTTTGGGCAAGCCGGCGGGGTGCCTGGCCTTCCCGGATGAGCACGGTGCCGTTGGTTGCCTTCAGGTCGCACAACATGACGTGCCAACCCTCAAGCCGGACCTCCACATGGGAACATCCCAAACCTAGCTCTAAACTAGCTGCCAATGTCAGTGACTTCACCCCGGTCTCCATCCGAGACAGGACCTTGTCTCCGACTTTGAGACCTGGGGCGCCGCCGTGGAGAAGATGCATTGTAGTAATGGTGCTGCCTAACGCCGCCGAATAAAGATTTAGATCCACTTTCGCACAAGCCAATCAAGCCGGCCTGGGGCTATGCCACCGAGTGTCCCATTTCCAAGGAAGTGGGACACTGCTCTTCGTCTGAGCCTGACTGCAGTTGCGTGCTAGTCGTCCTGCAGGTCTTCGACGGCCCAGGTTAGGAGGGTGAGCTCGAAAGGATGCGGTCTGAGGGCTTCGTGCACATAGGCGTCCAGTTCCAAGGCGTTGGCGTTTCCTCCCTCCGCCCAGTATTTGATCCATAGCTGCTCCAGCGTGAAGCCGTCCTGCTCAAGCAGGTTGCGTGCTGTCTGCCTCGGGTCGCTCATTCCTGAATTCCCAGCGCTCTTTACGGGCCTCCTGCGCACTGACTAAATCATCAGTCTGCTTACTAATTAACGTACAGGGGCTCGCTTTCCGGAACAACCAGGCCGTGATGCGGGCAAAAGCCATGTCCCAAAAACCCGTGGATCCTCGAAGGCGGGACACCCAAGGGGGTGCCTGTGCCTACTTCAGCAACCTCCGGCACTTCAGGCGGCGCTGAGCGCCGGATCTTTTGTGAGGGCGTCTGCCGCGAAACACGCATCCTAATACCCACCCGGGGTACCAAGCATGCGAGTTGATGAATTATTGACACCCATACCCCCTATGGGTATACCCTGCATCTAGTCGGTATCTCCGGCAGTTCTCAGGAGGAAGTTAAATGTCTACCCATCCACCCCTATCGCCGGCGAAGCGCTGGCTGGGCCTGGTGTTGATCGCTACGGCGCAGTTCGTCGTCATTATGGACACCTCGATCATTGGTGTCGCTCTGCCCGATATTCAAAAGGACCTTGGATTCACGCCGGAATCGCTGTCATGGGTCTTCAACGCGTACGTTGTGGCCTTCGGTGGGCTGCTCTTGTTGGGAGGTCGTCTCTCGGATGTCTTCGGCGCCCGGAAGATCTTTGCGTTGGGTTGGATCATCCTCATCGCGGGCTCGTTGCTGGCCGGGGCGGCCAACAGTGTCGGCGTGGAGATCGCAGGCCGTGCTATCCAAGGTGCCGGGTCTGCGTTGATTGCGCCTGCGGCTCTTACTCTGTTGATGATGCTGTTCGGCGGTACGTCCGACCTTCCGAAAGCATTTGCTGTCTACGGCGCAGCGGCGCCCATCGGTGGCACTGCGGGGGTTTTCCTCGGTGGAGTGTTGACGGAGTACGCCAGCTGGCCTTGGGTGTTCTACGTAACCATCCCGATCGCTGTCTTCGTTCTCGCATTCACGGCAACGTCGCTTCCCCGGACCGTGAAAAAGGCGTCCGGATCCATCGACGTCGCCGGGGCGCTCACCGTTACTGGCGGGCTGGCCGCGGTTGTCTACCCCGTTGTTAATGCACCTGAAGTTGGTTGGCTCACTGTCCCCACCCTCAGCATCCTGGCTGGCGGTCTTGTCCTGCTGGTGATTTTCTTCATCATCCAGGCGCGAAGCCGTAATCCTTTGATGCGTCTGGGCTTGCTCCGAGCACCCCTGCTGGGGGCTGCCAACGGTGCACAACTGCTGCTGGGTGCTGCATGGGTGTCCATGTGGTTCTTCCTGAACCTCTACCTGCAGCAGGTCCTGGGCGCGACTGCGTTCGCGGCCGGCGCCGCGCTCCTGCCGATGACCGGTCTTGTGGTTCTCGTCATGATCGCGTGGGCTCCACGGCTCCAGGGCAGGTTCGGTGCGAAATCGCTGATTGTTAGCGGCTTGCTCTTGTTGGCTGCAGGGCTCGTGTGGCTTTCCTTCGTCCGCCCGGACGGTAACTATGCTGTCGACGTTCTTCCCGCATCGCTCCTGGCTGCCCTTGGAATGTCACTGGCGTTCGTCCCCTCCCTGGGCACTGCCATTAACGCGGCCCCGCCTGCTGAAACCGGCGTTGCTTCGGGGCTGGTGAGCACCAGTTACCAGATCGGGTCCGCACTTGGACTCGCAGTTCTCACGGCAATCGTTTACGGCATCTCCGGCACCGACCCCTCCCGGGTAGAGCTGACCCAAGGGTATTCCGCAGCCTTCATCGGCGCAGGAATCCTCGCCCTGGTCGGAGCCGTCATCACAGGCTTTGCAATGAAAAAGCCTCGGTCATCCACGCCGGCAGCGGACGAATCGATCTCGGTGTAACACGCAGGAAAGTTCAGCAACCTGCGCTCGACAAGCTGCAGGCACGGCTCCACAACAGAGGTGTCTGGGCGCAATTGGGCTCAGACACCAATTACTAGAGAGGAAACGCACATGCTTACTCCAAAACTGCTCATCGCCTACGACGGGTCCCCTAACGCGCAGAGCGCAATGCAGACAGTCGCAAACCTATTTCCAGGCGCTACAGCGGTGCTGCTCTATGCCCGCCAGCCGATGGAGGGCTTCGCAGCGCATCTGGAAGGCCATCCGGCTCTGGAGGAATTACAGGAACTTGATGCTGCAGCGCTCGATGTTTCAGAACGGATTGCCGCTGAAGGTGCAGAATTGGCCCGCAGCCTCGGCTTGATCGCCGAGCCGTTGATCGCTTCCACGATGGCCACGGCGTCCGAAATCATTGTGAACACCGCCGAGGAGCTGGATGTCGATCTGATCGTTCTTGGGTCGCGCGGGTTGCGTGGCTTCAAAGCGACCCTGTTAGGGAGCACATCGGCAAACGTCCTTCACCACGCTACCCGGCCAACCCTCGTGATTCCCTCGGAGGAGGTGGCATCGGCTCGCCGGAGCAGCGGAATGATGGCGGGCACAAACTAGGCCGAACCTGAAGTGGCCGCCCTGCACCCTGCAGGGCGGCCTCTTCTTTACCTGCGCCCGATCTGGGCTATCACCGTGACAGCCACCAGTGCGATAAGGGCGGCACTTAGCCCGTTGAATCCGATGTATGCGAGGACGGGTCCCGCGGCTGCGCCGCCTGCCGCTCCTGCCAAGTTCATGAGTGAATCAGAAACGCCCTGCAGCCGTGGTCGATGAACGGACCCAACCGCTTGGCTGACCATAGCGGAGCCGGCGAGAGTGGAGGCCGACCAGCCCAAGCCCAGCAAGCCCAAGCTCACGGCGACCAGGACGTCATTGTTGGACCCCAGCATGGCCAACACCAAGGCACCAAGAAGTATGGCCTGCCCTGCCAAGACAACTAACCGTGCACCAAAGCGGTCCGTAAGGTAACCAAGGGCCGGGGAGAACGCGAACATGCCAACCACATGCAGGCTGATCGTCAGCCCAACCATGGTGAGCGAGGCGCCATATCCGGTTAAATGCACGGGGGTCATGGCCATAAGTGCCACCATGACGGCGTGGCTTGAAGCCAGGGTGAGCACCGCACGTTTCGCGCCCGGTGAAGAGCGCAGCAAGCGGAAACCGCCTACTGAAGTTCCGTCGGTCCGGGACTGGATGCCTCCCACTGCATCTCGGGCTTGAGTTGCGATGAGCAACGGATCCGGCCGCAGGCCAACGAGATAGACGGCGGCTCCAAGCAGCTGCGCGATGCCGCCAATAATGAACCCTCCGGTAAACGGCGGCATCCCCATGATCTCGCCCAGGCTTTCTCCAGGCCCAAAGAGATTCGGCCCGACGACTGCCCCGATGGTTGTCGACCAAACAACACGAGATAGATCCCGACCCCGGGATGCCTCGGCCGCCAGGTCAGTTGCAGCGAAGCGGGCCTGCAGGTTCAGAGCCGAACCCGAGCCCATGAGCACCATGCCAAGCAAAAGCAGCGGCAAACTTCTCACGCCCGCCGCGATGATCACGACCACGCCACCGAGCACAGCGATCCAGGCTCCTGTACTGAGCGAAATCCGCCGGCCCCTGGTCTGAGCCAGGCGGGCGAGGGGCACTGCCAGCAACGCAGCGCCCAGAGCCCCCATCGTCATGGCCATACCCGACCAAGCTGCGGAGCCGGATACGTCAGTGACCAACATCGCCCCGAGGCTCATGGTGGCACCGGTGCCGATTCCTCCCAGAATCTGGGCCAATGCCAGCACGCGGACAACTTTTCGCTGCACGGTGCGGGAGCGATCGGTCTCGGGAAAAGTGTCGGCGGACATGGTCACCTTCGGGTGGGGTTCGCGTGAAAGGTGACGGGTAAGTCTTTGACTACCATCATCATTGTCTTGAGACGGGCTTGTGTCATTACATGACCTTTCTGGCTGATCCCCTGGCACTGGCCATCCTTTGGTCGCCCGCGAATCGAGTGGATAGTAGGACTGACTCGGGCCGGCTCCTACGCGGCCGGCCCGATCGGGAGGGTGTTTAGTGGCCACCCTGATCTGCATGTACCTTCGACATGTCGAGATTCCTGACGCCCGCGACGACTTTTTCCAAGTCCCCGGCGGGCAGGGCTCCAGGCTGGGAGAAAACCACAACCCCTTCCCGGAAGGCCATAAGTGTGGGGATGGACGTGATCTTAGCCGACATGGCCAGTGCTTGTTCGGCCTCAGTGTCGACCTTGGCGAAGACGATATCGGCGTGCCTTGCGGAGGCTGCTTCGTAAGTAGGGGCGAACATCCGGCAGGGCCCGCACCAGCTGGCCCAGAAGTCAACGAAGACGATGTTGTTGTCCTCGATGGTGCGGCTGAAATCTTGTTCTGTGAGGTTGACGGTGGACATGGAGTTCTCCTTCTTGGTGGTTTGATGGCCGGCACGTTTTTGGAGGCCTAAGGGAAGGTGATTTTGCTGCGTGCAGCGAGCAATTCGGTGAAGGCATTCAGCCCTGCCACCGCGGTGATACCGCCCCCGGGATGGTGGAAGCTGGTCAGTATTGCTTTGGGATCCTCCGTTCCCAGGTGACGTTGGTGGCTGCCGGGTACCACTGCGCCGTACGCGGCTGCGGAGTGCCGGTAGACGGTAAGAGTGAATCCGGTGTCCGGGGTGTACGGACCCGGATCGGGTGCCCCGGTCAGATCATGCAGAGCGGCACGGGCCGCGTGGGCGCCTTGGGCAACGGCTGCATCCCAATGGTCGATGCGGTAAAGCTGACCGTCCCTGGTTGGGTGAAGTGCAAGGCTGCCCGCTGCATAGACAGCCTGGTAATCCCGGGCGCGCATACGGGTATCGACGGCAATGCCCTGATCGGCACCGGTGAGCCAGGCAGAGCTTGGCATGGTGCCGTGGGCGATGACCACAAGATCTGACTCCAGGATCTGACCATCGCTCAACGTGATGGTGACAGAGGCGGGACCGGCGGTGAGAGTGGTGACGTCCTGGCCGAAGTAGGCGTGGACGTTGTGTCGGTGAAGTTCGGCGATGTGCTCCGCGATTCGACTGCCCAAGGCAGAGGCCAGTGGTGTGGCAGATCGGGAAAGGAGGTGAACCCGGGCACCGGCATCGGCGAGGAAGCTGGCGGTTTCAGCGCCGATGAACCCCGCACCGAGAACCGCGACAGTCTTGCTTGCCGCGTTCTGCCCCAGTCGGGCGCGCAGCCGCGCGGCGTCGTCTGCTGTGTGGAGGTGGAAGACCCGGTCGGGGGCAGCTGATATTCGGTCGTTCGGGCGTGGGGAGCTCCCGGCGGCGGCGATCAGCGCGGCGTATGGCACAGTGCGGCCGTCCGCCAAGGTGAGGACTGAACGCTCCGTGTCCACAGCGGCAGCGCGGGCCTGGAGGAGATCGCCCTCAAGTGCGCGGGCTCCAGGTTGGGTGATCTGCTCTGCAGTGAGCAGACCGGGTAGGACTCCTTTGTTGACCAGGGTCCGGTTGTAGGGCTGATGGGGCTCCCCATTGATCAAGGTCAGCGGCCCTTCGAAGCCTTCGGCCCGTACCGTAGCTGCTGCGCTCAAACCCGCAGCCCCCGCACCAACAATGACGATTCCCTGCTGCCGATCCATTCCGGTCTCCTACCCGTTTAGCGCGTTTGACATTGATACCCCCCATGGGTACCTTAGCAACTATACACATACCCCCTAGGGGTACAGCGAAAGGGTAAGGCAGACCATGAACACCACTGAATTCCAAGTCACCGGAATGACCTGCGGACACTGCGAGATGTCCATCCGCGAAGAGGTCCTGGAAGTGCCCGGCGTCGAGTCCGTGGACGTCAGCCATCAGAGCGGCAGGCTCGTGGTCACCGGCACCGGGCCGGTCGAGGACGCGGCTGTCCTGGCCGCCGTGCAGACTGCCGGCTACCAGGGGGTGCGGTCGGCGTGAACGCAGCCGGACGACTGGGTGCTTACGCGGCGGGGCTTGCCGTGATTTTCACCGGTGCCTTCGCGGGCGCGGCGGCCCTTGTGCCGGAACAAGCCGTAGCGGCCTGGACTCACTCGGAAGGTTCCATGGACGGGCACGCCGGGGCCGGGCACGCAGAACAACCCACGCCTGATGCCTCCTCCACGGCCGGCTCTCCGGTCCAGGGCGTAACCTCGGAACGAGGCGGTTACCTGCTGGGGGACATTACCGCACCCACAGCCGTGGGCGCAGACGGGGAACTGGCGTTTACCATTACCGGCAAGGACGCCTCCCCGGTCACCGGGTTCGAGGCTTCGCATGAAAAGCGGGCTCACCTGATCGTGGTGCGTTCGGACGGGACGCATTACCGTCACGTGCACCCTGTCATGGACGACGCCGGGCGGTGGTCCCTGCCGTGGCGGTGGGAGGCCGCTGGTACGTACCGGATTTACGCCGACGTCGTCCCGACCGGCTCGGACGGGAATGTGACGCTGACCCGGACTGTGGATGTAGCCGGTTCACTCGAGCCGGCGGCACCGGAGGTCTCCGCCACCGCTGAGGTCCAAGGGTTCCAGGTCTCTCTTCAGGGCGATCTGCAGGCAGGATCACCGTCGGATCTGACGGTCAGCGTTAACCGCAGCGGGCAGCCGGTAACAAACCTGCAGCCTTACCTGGGGGCTTATGGGCACCTGGTGGCTCTGCGGGCAGGCGACATGGCCTACTTGCATACCCACCCTGAAGGTGCCGGGCCGGGTCAGGGCGGGGTCTCCGGGCCAGAGGTGAAATTTGCGACCACGCCCCCGACGCCGGGCCGCTATTACCTCTACTTCGATTTCCAGGTAGACGGAAAGGTTCACACCGCCCAGTTCACCGTCGACACCACCGGATCACCCCGAGCTGCGACCGCACCTACCCCCGATCAGGCACCCACCGACGCCGGCACAGCCGACGACGGACACGGCGGGCACTGACCCATCCCACTAGCCCCCAAGGAGCCTGACCCTGACAGGTCAGGCCCGCACCGGGAGAAAGTAGTACCCCATGTCTGCATCAGCAGCCAGGCAACCTGCGCCAGAACTCGACATCGAGCTCGAGATCGGCGGGATGACCTGCGCCTCGTGCGCCAACCGGATCGAACGCAAACTCAACAAGCTCGATGGCGTCATCGCTTCCGTAAACTACGCCACCGAAAAAGCCCGTATCACCGCTCCTGCCGGATACGATCCTCAGGCCTTGGTCGCCGAGGTCGAAAAGACCGGATACTCCGCGGCCCTGCCCAGCGCCCGGCGGGAACAGCAAAACGAGGAAGACGACAACCGTCCCGACGCTGAACTTAGGTCGCTGAAACACCGGCTTATCGGCAGTGCCGTGCTCGCGATCCCCGTCATCGCCATGGCAATGCTCCCTGCCCTGCAGTTCAATTACTGGCAATGGCTTTCCTTGGCGATGGCCGCCCCGGTGATCCTCTGGGCGGGCTGGCCCTTCCACAAAGCCGCCTACACCAACCTGCGCCACGGTGCCGCGACCATGGACACCTTGATCTCCATGGGCACCACAGCTGCGTTCCTGTGGTCCCTTTACGCCCTGTTCTTCGGCACCGCCGGGACGCCGGGGATGACGCATCCCTTTGAACTGACCGTTGCTCCCACTGATGGTGCGGGCAACATCTACCTGGAAGTCGGCGCCGGGGTGATCCTGTTCATCCTGGCAGGCCGCTACTTTGAGAAGCGTTCCAAGCGCCAGGCCGGGGCAGCGCTGCGCGCCTTACTGGAGTTGGGCGCCAAGGACGTGGCCGTGCTGCGCGACGGTGACGAGATTCGCATCCCCACCGATCAGCTGTCCGTCGGCGAAGAGTTCATAGTCCGTCCCGGCGAGAAGATCGCGACGGACGGCGTGGTCGTCAGCGGCCGCAGCGCGGTCGATGAGTCGATGCTCACCGGCGAATCGGTGCCTGTGGAAGTCGGCGCCGGCGACACAGTGACCGGCGCCACCGTCAATTCCGGTGGCCGGCTGGTCATCCGCGCCACACGCGTAGGTTCGGACACCCAGCTGGCGCAAATGGCGCAACTGGTGGAGAACGCCCAGTCCGGCAAGGCCGAGGTCCAGCGTTTGGCTGATCGGATCTCGGGTGTGTTCGTGCCCATTGTGATCGCAGTCGCTGTTGGCACACTGGCCGCCTGGCTCGGCGCAGGCTTCCCGGTAACGGCGGCATTCACAGCAGCCGTGGCCGTTCTCATCATCGCCTGCCCGTGCGCCTTGGGATTGGCCACGCCAACGGCACTGTTGGTCGGCACCGGCCGGGGAGCCCAGCTGGGCATCCTGATCAAGGGCCCCGAAGTGCTCGAATCAACCCGCAAGGTCGACACCATCCTGCTCGATAAGACCGGTACTGTCACCACCGGCAAGATGACCTTGCGGGGCGTGCACACCGCACCCGGCACCAACCCTGACGAACTGCTCCGCATCGCCGGAGCCTTGGAAGATTCCTCCGAACACCCCATCGCCCAAGCGATAGCACGCGGTGCCACCGAACGTGTCGGGGACCTGCCAACCCCGGAAAACTTCGCGAATGTCGAAGGACGCGGCGTTCAAGGCGTGGTCGATGGGCACCTGGTGATCGTGGGACGTGAATCCATGCTCGCTGACTGGTCGCTGACGATGCCGGCCGATCTTGCCAGGGCCAAGGCTGAGGCCGAAGCAGCCCGCGAGACGGCAGTAGTCGTAGCTTGGGACGGGCAGGTCCGCGGTGTGATCACCGTTGCCGACGCGATCAAGGACACCAGCGCCGAAGCCATCGCGCAATTCCGCGCCCTTGGTCTGACGCCGGTGCTGCTCACAGGCGACAATCGTGTCGTCGCCGAACAGGTCGCCGCCCAGGTGGGGATCGAACAGGTCATCGCAGAAGTCCTGCCCCAAGACAAAGTCCGTGTTGTCACGGACCTGCAGAAGCAGGGCAAGGTCGTGGCCATGGTCGGCGACGGCGTCAACGACGCCGCGGCACTTGCCCAGGCGGATCTGGGCCTGGCCATGGGAACCGGGACGGACGTGGCCATCGAAGCGGCGGACCTCACCTTGGTCCGAGGAGATCTACGTGCTGCCGCCGACGCGATCCGGCTTGCCCGTAAAACCCTGGGCACGATTAAAACCAACCTGTTCTGGGCCTTCGCCTACAACGTAGCCGCGATACCACTGGCCGCCCTCGGGCTGCTCAACCCCATGCTGGCCGGAGCCGCCATGGCATTCAGCAGCATCTTCGTGGTCACCAACAGCCTCCGCTTGCGCTCCTTCAAAAGCCACGCGGTAAACCAGTCACCGACCGCAGCCCGCTCCCGCGCGCCGCAGCCGGTCGACGCCTAACCCACCCCGAAAGGAAAACCACCATGGGAAGCTGCTGCAGCCCCTCCGCCAAGGACACTTCGACAGAGGACCTGACTCTCACCCAACGTCCCCCACAAGACAATGACGCAATCGCCCACTGCCCGGTCATGGCCGGCACGCCCGTAGTCAAGGCCGCAGCCGAGGCCAGCGGCCTCTACCGTGACTTCGAAGGAACGCGCTACTGGTTCTGCTGCGCAGGCTGCGGACCGGCCTTCGACGCCGACCCGGCCAAATACACTCACGCCGGCTGACGCTCCCACAGCAAAACGCATTCTGGGCGCGGTGACCTTGAGTCACCGCGCCCAAGGTCTACCACCGGGCATCAGGAGACAGCTATGTACCCGAACGCATCCACGGCCAGACCGGCGGGTCATCTGTGCGGCGGCAGCCCGCAGGACACCGGCAACAAGGCCCGCTACGTTGCCCGCCTCAGACGAATGGAGGGCCAGGCTCAAGGAATCGCCCGGATGTTCAACAGAGAGCAGTATTGCCTCGACATCCTTACCCAGGTCTCCGCCCTGAGCGCAGCATTGCGCAGTCTCGGTCTCGGACTGGTCGATGACCACATGAAATACTGCGTCCTAGGCGCCGTGCGCCAAGACCCCAGAACTGTCGAGACCCTCCTTCGAGAAGTGTCCGAAGCCATTGCCCGCTTACGTTGCGGCTAGACCGAACGGCGCGAATCTTCGCCCCGGCGCCCGACCCCTCCCCGCAGCGGGGAACTCATCTGCCGCCCCGAAACGGCTCCGGCACTGGTAGCTAACCGTTGAGAATCTCAGCAGTGAATGCAGGACGGCGGAACCTCCAACCGCAGGACGCAACGGGAACCGCACTTCAGGTCCAGGCAGTGGCGAGGCGTCTCATGGCAAGAAGCCCCCATCTACGGGACCACAAACTTCCTGAACCCCATTGGAGCACGCGCCCCATGCCCGGTACCTCTTCTGCCTCAGCAGCAGAACAGTGCTGCTGCCAATGTAGCCGACCGGCAACGAATTCCATGCCGTCAGCAAGGGCTCTGAAGGCTCTGTGGACGGTGGTACAGAACCCTCAGCACCTTCGATAGACGAACCGTCATTGTGACGATGCCGGGCACCGGAACCCGCAAGGGTCCCGGTACCCGGCTCTAGTTACGTCGGAAACCGACGTTTTCTTCGTTCAGGAAATACGTACACAAGAGCACTGTCCCGCGGCCAGCGTGCCCTCTGCCACCCCGGTTTCTGCGACCGTCTTTACGTGACTTGTCGCAGTCTGGGGGTGGACCGGGGCCGGAATCACGTCGTCGTGGTGTCCATCATGGCGCGGCCACAGGTAGAGGGCAGCTGCTGCTCCTATGACGGTGAGGATTGCCAGCGCAGACCACGTGAGGGTTAGGCCGGCGTTTGTTCCGAGCCAGCCGGCAATGGGATAGGTAATCAGCCAAGCAAGGTGAGAGAGCGAGAATTGGGCTGCGAAGACCTCCGGTATCCGGTTCGGTTCACCCGCAGCACGGAGAACTCTTCCCGTCGGGGTGATGATCATCGCCATTCCGGCTCCGATGACCACCCAGATGATCGCTGTGCCAGCCCAAGTAGGGACCCCTGCCGCACTGAATGTGAGCGCCCCTGCGGTACCGGCCACGAGAACGGCGGCGCCGCTCAGCATGACAGTGCGATCGGCGACCCGGTCCAGTACACGGGGGAGTGCCAGCGCGGCCATCAGAGTTCCACCACCAGAGGCTGCCATCATCCAGGCCACGTCGGACTGGGAGCCGCCTAGTTCATCGCGGACGTAGTTGACGGTGTTGACGATCACGATCGATCCGGCCGCTGCGACAACAAGGTTAAGCGCCATGATGCCGCGCAACCGAGGTGTCCTGACGAACGTTCTGATTCCTGCCGCAGCCCTGTCCCAAGCGCTGGTGTGGGCGCTGGGTTGGGCGTTGGGGATGCGTGCGGACATCACGAGAAACGCGGAGACGACGAATCCAACTGAGGTGCCCAGGAAAAGCCAATTGAAGCTCATGAAGCTCAGCGCGACTGCGGCAAGCACGGGACTGAGCAGGCTCTCCATGGTGTAGGCGACCTGGGAAGCGGACAGGGCACGCGTGTAGGCGGCTTTGTCGGTCACGATATCGGGAATCACCGCTTGGAACGTCGGCGTGAACGCCGCTGACGCTGACTGCAGGAGGCCGATCAGGAGGTAAATATGCCAAACCTCGGTGACAAAGGGCAGCGCAAGGACCACTGCAGCTCGAACCACATCGAGAGTGATGAGGAACGCCCGGCGGGGCAACCGGTCAACATATGCGGCAGCCAGCGGTGCGATGATCACGTACAGGACCATCTTGATTGTCAGTGCGGTTCCGAGAACCTCGCCCGCGCGCGGGCCAGCGAACTCGTAAGCGAGCAGGCCAAGGGCGACCGTCGCCAGGCCGGTGCCGAACAGGGCGATGACTTGGGCGCTGAAAAGATGGCGGTAGTCGCGGATTGCGAACAAACGCATGGTTTTCCTTTCATCCATGCAGGGGACAGGCCCTCAAGAGGCCGCCCGCGAAAGTGAGGCTTCAGACTCCTACGAGGCTGGATTGGGTTCGGGTCTCAAGCCGGCGACCAGGTTGAAGGCGCCTGTGAGGATGTTCAGAGCCACGATGCCGACGACATCGACGATTTCACGGTCGCTGTAACCGTGGTCCCGCAACCCGAGGATCTGCTCATCGGTGATTCCCTGTGGGTCGCGGTAGATACGGAGGCCCAGGGCGATGATCGCTGCAATCGCCGGGTCGGCCGAGGTGCCCGCGCGGGCGAGGCCGATTTCGTCCTCCTCGATTCCAGCTGCGCGGGCTGCGTCAACATGTGAGTCGAGGCAAAGGCCGCAGCCTTGCTGGACCTGGACAGCAATGGAAATACGCTCGCTGATCTTGCGGTTCAGTTTTGCGCGTTTCATCGATCGGCTGAGCTGAAGATAGCCGCCCAATACAGCTGGTGAATGCGCCATCGTGGAGACCATGTCCCCAACTCGGCCATGGCGGGAGACCAGGTCCGAGAGCAGATCGCGGGACGTGCCCACCGCCGTAGCGGGGGTTAGTTGGGTAAGTCGAGACATGAGAATCCTTCAGGAGGTGTGCGGCGATTGGATTAGTTGATGCCTTCGATGGTTGGCTTCACCACGCCACCGGTGGAGGTCAGACGTGGTGATGCGACCCGTGGTTGCCATGGGATTCCTCGCCGGGCTTGCCCGGACGTGTTCCGGCCTCTGCGGCCAAACCCTCGGCGACGGTAGCTGTGGCCCGGGCCGTGAACGGCGCGGTGATAACGGCGCCCTCGTGCTGGAAATCCAGATGCAGACGGTACAAACCAGCTGAAGGTGCGACGGCCATGAATGAGACTTCCGGGCCCGGCGGGGTTGTTCCGTCACCAGGTTCTCCCTCGGGATGGACATGAAGATAGGCCAGGTCTTCAGCGCGAAGTGCCACCAAATGCCCAAAGGCGCCAAGATATGGCTGCAGATCCGTCACCGGTTGTCCGTTCCTGGTGACACTGAAGGTAAGTTCGCTCGCCTCTCCGGGAAGGAGCCTGCCCTCAAGCGTGACGGTGTAGCCGCCGACTTCCAGGCTCTGTCCAATACCGGGAATCGGTTGTGGGATGTACTCGCCGGAGACGGAGGCTTCGATACTCAAAGTCATGGGCCCGTCGTGCCCGGACGGGTTGAAGTCCGTGAAAATCCGCCAGGGTCCAGGAGTGAATTCCAGATCGATGGTCCACGTCCCCGACTGGTCCCTGATCGGGTGGACATGCTGGAAGCCAGTCATGTCACGGCGGATGGCGATCAGGTGCAGTTCTTTCTCATGCGTGGGTGTGAACTCGTTCACCGGCTGTCCGTCAGGGCCAACAATGCGGAAAGTTATCGTCTTTGTTCCGCTGCCGAGTGGGCGGGAATCGAAATCCAGTGTGTATCCATGCTCCGAGAGCATCAGGCCGCCGGCTCCTTCAACACTGTGGCTGCTGTGGCTGATGTCAGTCATTTCGTCTCCTCTTTTCTGCATTTGACGCTTGCTTGGGAATGTGGTTTTGGACGTATCCACGAGGGGCTGGCAACGGTACTTCGAACCAGCCGGCGCAGGACGCGGATGCTCGTCCCAACTGTCGGAAACTCGGCCACAACATTTGCCAGTAAATCCACTGCCATTCGTCCGCGCCCTCGCTACTGCTGATCCGCCGCTCACCATCTATACCCCCAGGGGGTATTGAATAAAGTGACCATACCCCATGGGGGTATAATTGGCAAGACTGGAATGCGCTGGGTCGAGCATCCACGGGCTCATGAAAAAGGAGCAATCTTGAGTTTCCCCGCGCGGAGTTATACCCTTAGGGGGTACCTGTAGTGAAGAGGGAAAGCGAATGAACTGGCCCAACAGCGTGACTGTAAGCGTCATCTTGGACTCTCCAGGGCCAAGCCCTGCGCGATGGTCGCCGCGCTGGCCAATCCCAAGTACCGGCTCTGGTGCGGCATGATCTCCGTATTCACGCCATTTAAGGGCGGGGCAGCTGAATCGTCCACCCCTTGCCCCGGCACCCTGCACGAGCCCGGAAGCGAAAACCTCGCAAGTACCATGAATAGGGCGATTCGCTGGGCGTCGGCCTGTCTTTTCCGGTGCATGGTCGAACTGACAGTGAAATCTCTGGAAAACGGATCACCCCGCGACGGCACGGGATCCTCGCACCCACTACCATCTACGGCTACCCCAAAGGAATAGAATGACCACCAAACAGCTGCCTCCAAGCCCCGAAGCAGGGGCCGAGAGCCACGCAAACCACGGCTATATCACCGACAAAGAGCGGTACTTGGCGCGCCTCAAGCGGATAGAGGGCCAGGCGCGGGGGATCGCGCGGATGGTCGACGAGGAACAATACTGCATTGATATCCTTACCCAAGTTTCAGCGCTGACCTCGGCCCTGCGCGGCGTGGCCCTGGGGCTGCTCGATGACCACATGAAGCACTGCGTTCTCGATGCCGCCCAACTCGGCGGAGACGCAGCCGAGGCCAAGCTGCAAGAAGCCTCCGATGCCATCGCCCGCTTCGTCCGGTAGCTGCACGAAGCGCTGAGTAGGCCGCCCCCCCAGAGCCTGCAACCCCGGCAGGGTGCATATTGAGCCTTGCCCCCTGGGAGTGCCCGTGATTCAAAGACACGAATGGTCCGCCCACTCGCCCGGGGTGGAGCCCGCTCGGCTTAACTGCCACGACCATCGAGTCAGAGCGTGGATTGGGTGCCGGCCTGCTGCCGCTTCTTCTGCCCGTAGCGGGTCATCCCGCGGGGCTTGTAAACAGCGAGGATGGTGGCCAGCACCAACACGACGAGAGCCCCGCAAGTGTGCAGCAGTGCGGAGGGCATCTGCACTCCGGACATGACCGGGTCCGCTGCGATCTTCGCCAAGGGATCGATGGTGTGGGTGTAGAGGACGAGTACAAGGGTGGCGACGGAGGTGAGGATAAGCTTCAACAGGACCCAGTAATGCTGAAAGAGTCCCCATTTTGTTCCAAGGGTCAGGGCTGTTCCGGTCAGTAGGGAACCCAGGGCCAGCGGAATAAGCAGCGACCACACTGTAGCGTCCAGACCCAGCCATAGTAGTCGTCCCAGTTCTGGCTGTTTTCCGCTGAGCGCTGCGATGTCGAGGACCACGAACACGGCAACTGAGCCGGCCCAACCCAACGAACAAATGACGTGCAACGTCAGCAGAAACTTCCTGATGGCGACGCTGAGGACCATCAGAGGCTACGCTGCACTGACAAGAAGCCCAGGCTCCGTGGGACGGCCACCTGATGTCGCGCTTGTTGTACTCTCCTGGGTGCCGAGCCCGAATCCGTGCCTGCCCGGCCCGTGCTCTCCACCGCTAAGGACCATTACGGCTACAGCCACCAAAAGCAGGATGCCAGCGACGATGGCTGAGACCTTAACCCACCGGGGCGGCCCCGTGAACGTGTCCGTCTTCTCGCCCCTGTTTCCCGTCGGAACTCCCGAACCTTCGCTCATCGCGCTCTCCTGCCCTCGCCCGTTGCGACATGCAATTCTTCTTTACGAGACAGTATGTCTCGGAAGCGTCAATCTGTCTACGTAGATGACAAAGCGTATGATCTATGCATGCCGAAGCTGTGGAATGAAACCATCGAAGAGCATCGAGGAGCCGTAAGGGACGCCATCTTGAATGCCGTCGCCGGCGTTGTTGCTGATCATGGTCTATCCGGGGTGACGATGTCGCAACTAGCCCAGGACGCCGGCATCGGACGGGCGACGCTGTATAAGTATTTTCCCGATGTGGAGGCGGTCCTGGACGCGTGGCATGAGCGCCACATCAGTTCCCACCTGCAGCAGCTCGCCCGGATCAGAGACAGCACTGCCGGGGGTCCATGGCGGACGCTCGAAGAGGTCCTGGGCGCCTACGCGCTGATTGCTCACACCGGACATGGCGGCGAACAGGCGATGCGGCTGCATACCCGTCCACACGTCGGCCACGCCGAACAACACCTCACCGGTTTCCTGACAGATTTGCTGGTCGAGGGCGTGAAAGAGGGCGTGGTCCGGACTGATACTGCCCCTGAGGCGTTGGCGGCTTACTGCCTGCACGCCTTGGGGGCGGCATCGGGGAGGGCCCCTGCTGACGTGCGACGGCTCGTCGGGATCACCATGACCGGGCTACGGCCTGAGGTTCAGCAGTCCACCATGTGATTCAGGTGAGAGTGGAAAGCAGGTTCGCGCAGGCGGTCTCGCAGCGCCGGCAGGCCTCAGCACAGATTTTGCAGTGTTCGTGCATGTCGGCGTGCTGCTCGCATTCTTCGGCGCAAACGGTGCAGGCGGTCCGGCAGGCTTCGAGCATTGCGCGGACAATGTTTGTGTTGGTGTCGGTTTGGCGACTGAGGATGGTGCCTGTGGCCCCACAGATATCGGCACAGTCCAGGTCGGTGCGGATACAGGTGGTCAGTTCGGCGACCATGTCTTCACCAAGACAGGCGTCGGCGCAGGAACTGCACACTTGGGCGCATTCAAAGCAGGCCGCGATACATTCGGCAAGTTTCTCCTTGTCCATGCCGCCCGCGGCTCCTGGGTGGGAATTGATCATCGCGCTGATGTGGTGGGTCATTGCCAGCTCCTGTCCGGGATGGGCGTGAAGGCCGGTGGACCCGGCCATCACGCCCACCCTAGACCTGGTCCATGCAGCCCGCCAGATGCCATTCCTCAGCCTGGTCGGAGGTGGTCATCGGTTCAGACTGCGTCCATGGGGCGGAAACTTGTGCCGCCGTCCGTGGACACAACGATCCCGTCGGAAGTGGCGGCCCAGATCCAAGGTTTCCCATCTTTGCCCTTGAGTGCTGCTATGGCCATCACCTCACCATCGACCCGGCCCTGCTTTGTCCAGCTCGCACCGGCGTCTGCCGAATAGTACGTGGTCCCGTCAGGGGCGACCCCGGCTGCTTCGTCGGGGTTGGCGAAGGCGGCGTATTGGATCACCGGTCCAGCCTTGTCGAGCGACCAGGTGGCTCCGCCGTCGGTGGAGCGCTGGATTCCCTCGGTGGTGGTGCCCAGTACTGTGTCGCTGTCCGGGTGGCCGGCCAGGACTGCCGGTGCGAACCCGGCGGCCACGGTGTTCCAGGTTTGACCGTCTGCGCTTTGGCGTAATTCACCGTCGTACGCGAGGATCCCGGTTTTGGTGGCGGTCATGGCGTGGAAGTCGGACTGGCCTTGCCGTGAGAGTTTCTCCCAGCTCTGTCCTCCGTCGGAGGACTTGAGGAGCCCGAGTGGATTGGGCAGGTCAGATCCGGGACCGGGGTGCCCGGAGGCGTAAAAAATCCCGTCCTTTCCAGCGGTGAAGCCCATCAGGTCGTTCGTGCCACCGATCTTTGTGGCAGGCTGCTTGGTCACGTCGAAGAGCCCGTCATGGGTGGCCAGGAGTACCTGACTGGTGTCGGGGTTCACGGTCAAGCCGTGGACGTGGCTGCTGGGCAGGGCCTTGTCGCTTGGTTCGATCGTGGGCGCTGTGGTCGTGGGTGGGCTGGTCGGGGTGCAGGCTGTCAGGGCAAGGATCAGCGCTGCGCCGGACAGCAGGACGCGGCGTCGCCACGCCGCAGGAGTGAAGGAATGCATGAGAGAGCTCCAAGGGGGGGGCAAGGGAACGCGGAAGGGAGGGCCGGCCCCGCGTGATTGGTGCAGGACCGGCCCCGTCAGGGAGTGGCTAGAGGCTGGCCAGCAGTGTCTGCATTTCCTTGATCTCGGTTTCCTGGGCAATGACGATGTCCTTGCTCAGCTGGACAGCTGCGGTGTCTTTGCCGTCCGTGGTCTCGGTCTTGGCCATGGTCACTGCGCCCTCGTGGTGAGCGATCATCTGGGTCAGGAACAGCTTCGCAGCTTCCACACCTTGGGCAGCTTCCAGCTTGGTCATGTCCTCGGCGCCCATCATGCCGTCCATGCTGTGCCCGGTGGGCATCTGCGTGGCTTCACCCCAACTCTGCAACCAGCCGGTCATCTTCTCGATCTCCGGTCCTTGCGCGTCCTTGATGCGGGTGGCCAGGGCGGTGACCTCGACGGGGATATCCTGCTTCTTGAGGATCATGTCGCTCATCTCCACGGCCTGGGTGTGATGCGGAATCATCATCTGGGCAAACATCACGTCAGCGGAGTTATGAGCCCCGGCTGAGGCCGGGGTTGACGGGCTGGACGAGCCGCTGCCGTGGTCCATACCAGGCATGGAGGTCGCTGAGGAGCCGGAACTGCCGGAGGAACCGCAGCCCGCGAGGGCGATCACCGCGGCGACGGCAGTAGTTGCGAGAGGTAAAAACTTCTTCGTGTTCATCACTATCAGGTCCTTCAAAGTTGTTTTCGGGGACGCAAAGGCGTCCATAAAAAGGGGGGAAGCCATCAAAGATGCGCCGGAAGGACAGGTTCCCTTCCGGGTCGCAAGGAATGTCCCGGTTTCAGGCCGGGCGACTCCGACCGTCTATGTTCTGCTGATGGAAAGCTCACCCGGTGAAGGACTGCCGGGACGGTAGGGCCACTGGTTCCAGACCAGGGTGGTGGAGGCGTGCGCCTGGGCCGCCAACGAGGGCGTCTCGGCGGGTACCGGCGCAGCAAGGACACCGGCTGCCGCGGAGGGGATACAGGCCGCGCTCATAAAATGCTCGCTGGAGCAGCCCCCTGAGCAAGAGCATTGAGCCGGGGAGGCTGCGCCGTTAGCGACAGGCAACTCCTGCAGGGAACCGGGCCCGGATGATGAGGACTGGTGTCCGACGTGCCCTGACGTGACAGGAGCCGACGCGGCCCGGACAGACAGGTCTCCGGGAATCGTCGCGCTCGAGTGCGCTGAGTGGGTCCCGGTCATGACGTGCATGCCCAGGATTCCGGTGATGATGGCCAGGACCGCGGCCAGCAGTGTCGCCGTGAGCAGGGCGGATCCCGCGATGGTGCGTTGTGCGGCCATGCTGGTCTCCCTCCCTGCGTACTGGTTCTTCAAGGCTACCGGCACCAACGCCGGGGTCCGCGGGGGACGGGTGCGTCGGTGCCGGTGGCACTAAGTGGTCAACGAACCTGCGAGGGGTTCAGTTTCACTCGCCGGAGTAGTTGGGCGTTGAGGGCGACCACAATCGTGGAAACGGACATCAGCACCGCCCCGGCCGCCGGGGACAGGACAACCCCGGCGAAAGCCAGGACGCCAGCGGCCAGCGGGACGGCTATGACGTTGTACCCGGTGGCCCAGACAAGGTTCTGCCACATTTTGGTGTAGCTCGCCCTGGACAGATCCACCATGGACAGCACTGCCCGGGGGTCGTTGCCGGCCAGGATGACCCCGGCCGACTCCATGGCAACGTCCGTGCCGGCGCCAATCGCGATGCCCACCTCTGCCCGGGCAAGTGCCGGGGAGTCGTTGACCCCGTCCCCGACCATGGCCACTTTCAGGCCCCGCGCCTGCAGCTGGGCTACCTTCTTGTCCTTGTCGGCCGGAAGCACCTCCGCGAAAACCTCATCAATGTTCAGTTCCGCGCCCACTGCCGTCGCGACCTGCTGCGCGTCGCCGGTGATCATGGCTACCTTGATGCCCCTGCTTTGCAGCGCTGCCACGGCCTGCCGGGACTCGGGCCGGATCGCGTCCTCAAGACTGACCGCGCCCAATATGCGGTCCCCGTCGATGACGTGCAGCACGGCAGCTCCCCGGCCCATCCACTCCCGGGTCGAAGCGGCCAGGGATTCCGGCTCGCTCAGCCCCAGTTCGCGCAAGAGCGCCGGGCCACCGACCTGGACGGTGCGCCCGTCAACCGTGGCCCGTACACCCCGGCCGGTCATGGAAGAGAAGCCCGCAGCGGGCGGGAGGTCCAGGTTTTTGCTCTGGGCAGCCCGGACGATGGCCCGCGCCACGGGGTGTTCGCTGTCGGACTCCACTGCCGCTGCCAGGGCCAAGAGATCATCAGCGGCACCGCCGTCGATGGTTGCCACGTTCCTTACCTCGGGTTCTCCCTTGGTCAGGGTGCCGGTTTTGTCGAACAGGACGACGTCGATGGTGCGCATCCGCTCCAGGGCGATCCGGTTCTTGATCAGCACCCCGGCCTTGGCGGCCTGTTCAGTGGAAATCGCAATCACCAGTGGAATGGCCAGGCCGAGCGCGTGCGGGCAGGCGATCACCAGCACAGTCACGGTCCGTGTCACCGCTTCGGGCAGGCTTCCCAGCAGGATCCACGCAATGAACGTGATCACCCCGGCGAGGGTTGCGAAGTAGAACAGGAACGCTGCTGCCCGGTCCGCGAGGGCCTGGGCCTTGGAAGAAGAGGCCTGGGCTTCGGCTACGAGCCGTTGGATGCCGGCCAGCGCCGTGCCATCACCGACGGCTGTCACGGTGACCCGGACTGTGTTGTCGGTGGCAACGGTCCCGGCCACGACCGGGTCACCTTCAGCGCGCAGCACTGTTTTGGATTCACCGGTGATCATTGATTCATCGAACTCGGCGCGTCCGTCAACGATGGTGCCGTCGGCGGGCATCCGGGCCCCGGACCGGACCAGGACGACGTCCCCTTCCCTCAGTTCGGACACCGGGACGGTTTCCACGCCGGCATCGGTGACCCGTTCGGCTTCGTCCGGAAGGAGGGCCGCGAGGGCGTCCAATGCGCCTTGTGCGGACCCGAGAGCTCTCATTTCGATCCAGTGGCCAAGCAGCATGATGGCAACCAGCAATGCCAGTTCCCACCAGAAGTCCAGATCGAAGTTCCCGATCCGCAGGGTGGTGGCCCAGGACGCGACGAACGCGACAGTGATGGCCATGGAAATCAGCAGCATCATCCCGGGCTGCCGGTTCTTCAATTCATTGATCCCGCCCTTGAGGAACGGCTGTCCTCCGTAGAGGAAGATCACCGTACCCAGGACCGGTGGGATCCAGGCCGAGCCCGGGAACTCCAGGGGCATGTACCCCAGCAGGTGCCCGAACATCGGGCTGAAATACACGACCGGGACCGAGAGTGCCAGCGTCAGCCAGAACCTGTCCTTGAACATTGCCGTGCTGTGCCCGGCATGCTGTCCGTGGCTGTGCACGGCATGATCGTCGGCCCCGTCGTGTCCCTGATGGCCGTGTTTTTGATGTTGTGGTGCCGCGCTGGTGGCGTGGTGTTCGGTGAAGTCCGCTTCGGCTTCGCCGACAGGGGCATGGTGCCCTGCGGGGTGATGGGAGTGCTCTGTCATGGTGTGCTCCTCCAGTGACGGCCGCGCAGCCATCATTAAGGGCGCGCAGGGCCGTGGTTTTGGGATTAGCTCTTGGTCAGGCTGTAGCCAGCCGCGGTAACGGCGTCCTTGACCGCGGACGGTTCGGCGGATCCGGTAATGGTGAGGCGGGAGACTCCGCCCGGAGCAAGGTCAACGGTGGCGGACTCTACGCCGTCCACGGCGGAGACCGAACGCTGAACGCTGGCCACGCAGCCTCCGCAGGTCAGTCCTTCAACGCTGTACTCAACGCCCTCTCCGGCGAAAGGAGCAGAGAGGGTTTCAGCGGAGCAGCAACCGCAGCCCGACGAGGAAGAAGTCAAGGGCAGTTCGGTGCGTGATGGTGTTTGCATGTCAGTTCCATTCATTGCAGAAGATGCGATGGGTGCTGTGGTTGAACGGCTGTAAAGAGGAGCCCTGGGCCCTCCGCGACACGCCTCTCACTGACAACACTAACAATATACCCCCAGGGGGTATAGTTTGCAAGAGGCCGTGACGGGCTCGCCTCGGCCAGGAGCCGCAGCAACGGCACGGAGAATTCAGGTTCGATCACGGACCGTGAAGGGGACATCAGGTCACCGAGGGCCGGGTAGTCGGTGGTTTTCATGGGATTGGCTTTGTTGATGTTCGAGGCCGCTCTTTCAGGCGCAGCAGGAGAGCTTGGAGACGTCGGCGGTGAAGGCTTTGCAGGCGAGTTTGATGCCCTCGGCCATGGTCAGGTACGGGCTCCACATGGCGGCGACCTGGGCGGTGGTCATGCCCGCCTCGAGGACGTAAACGCCGGCGGCAGCGAGTTCCCCGGCGTCCTTGGCCACGGCGGTGAGGCCCAGGATCCTGCCGGTATCACGGTCGGTGACGACCTTGATGAAGCCGCGGGTGTCGCGGTTGACCAGCGCCCTCGGGACATTTTGCAGGGGCAGGATCCTGCAGTCACAGCGGATCCCGGCATCGACCGCGTCCTTCTCAGTCATTCCGACGGCGCCCACAGCCGGGCTGGTGAACGTCACCCGGGGCAGGTGCCGGTAGTCGACCTCGGCCACGGCGTCGGTGAAGGCGTTCTCCACGGCCAATGTGCCGTGAGCCGCGGCGACGTACACGAACTCCCTATGTCCGGTCACGTCCCCGGCGGCCCAGATCCGCGGGTTGGAACTGGCCAAACGCGCATCGACCACAATCTCGCCGGACGTGCCGGTCTTTACACCGACGGACCCAAGGTTCAGGCCGTCGGTGACGGGCCGGCGGCCCATGGCCACGAGCAGCCGGGCGGCCCGGAAGACTTCGTGGCCTCCGGCCACGGATGCGGTGGCGACGGCCTCGCCCGTTGACTCGTCCATGGTCACGGAATCCACAATGGCCCGCCGGACCACCCGGATCCCCTCGTCCGCGAAGACTCCGGCCAACGCCTTGGATACTTCCGGTTCCTCCTGCGAGGTCAACCGGGAGCGGACCAGCATGGTGACCCGGGTGCCGAGCCGGGAGAAGAGCTGTGCCTGCTCCAAGGCAACATAGCCCCCGCCCAGGATGAGCATTGATTCCGGGACCTGGCCCAGTTCCATCGCCGTCGTCGAGGTCAGGTAGCCGGTCTCGGCCAGTCCCGGAACGGGCGGTGCCCATGGTGCGGAGCCGGTGGCCACGAGGTAGTGTCCGGCCTCGATCGTTGTCACGGCACCGCTCGGTGAGGTGACCTGGAGCAGCGGCGCTTCCTGGCTTCCAGTGAACGCGGCGTCCCCTTCGACCATGGCCCAGCCATAGTCCGCGGCCAGATCGATGTACTTCTCCGTCCGCATGCTTTCAACAAGCGCGGCCTTGCCCCCGATGAGGGCCGGAATGTCCACGGGGCCTGTCGCGGCCATGATGCCGGGGAAACGGGCCGAGTCCAACGCCACGTGACGGGCATCCGCGGCAGCCAGAAGCGCCTTCGACGGCACACACCCGGTGTTCACGCACGTCCCGCCCACCGTCCCGCGCTCCACCATCACTACCCGCTTGCCCAGCCCCGTGGCACGGATCGCGGCCGCAAACGCCGCTCCACCGGACCCAATGATCGCAAGATCGAACCCCTCGTTGCCCATCCCGTCTTCCTTCCCCGTGACTTGAAAGTTCCTATGGCACCATCATGAACCTTCCAGTACAGTGGAAGGTCAAGTCGGGCGGCCACTGAAAGAATCAGCGCACATGAGAATCGGACAGCTTGCGGAAGCAACCGGGACCACGACCAAGACCCTGCGGTTCTACGAGGAATCGGGTCTGCTCCCGCCCGCGGAGCGCATGGCCTCCGGGTACCGGGACTACACCGACGATGCTGTGGGACGGGTCGGGTTCATCCACCGCGGCCAGGCCGCCGGGCTCACCCTCGCCCAGATCGGCCAGATCCTGAGGATCCGCGAGCACGGCCAGACGCCGTGCTCGCACGTCCGGGACCTGCTAGGCGAGCGGCTGCGGGAACTCGATGCCCAGATCGCCGAGCTCCTTGCCCTCAGGGAAACCATCTCCCAACTCCACGCCCAGGCCGCTGAACCAGAACCGGACACGTGCTCCGCTGACGAGGTCTGCCGCTACATCTAAGATCAGCAAAATCCAGGCGTCAGGAGCGCAAGGCACGGCATGGAACCAACAAAGACGGAAATCCTGGCCGGCTACATCCGTGCCAGCCATGACCTCGATGCCTGGCTGAAGAACGCCGGGGACGCGGATCTTCGGAGACGCAGCAACGGAACCCGTTGGACCAACGAGGAACTGCTCTTCCACATGGTTTTCGGCTACATGGTCGTCCGCGCCCTGCTTCCGCTGGTCCATGTCATCAGCAGGCTCCCCGAACCAGCCGGCAAAGCTTTTGCCGCGGTCCTGAATGCCGGGACACAGCCCTTCGATGTCGTGAACTACTGGGGCTCCCGCGCTGCTGCCCTCGTCTACAACAAACAGCGAATGCGCCGCAAACTAGACAAGACCATAAGCGCAATTTCCCGCAGACTCGAACGCGAGAGTTTCAAGTCCTTGGCAAGAACGATGCCATTCCCGGATCGGTGGGATCCTTTCTTCATGCCGACAATGACACTCACCGACGTCTACGCGTACCCGACACTCCACTTCGACTTCCACGCCCGGCAACTGTCCCTAAGCCAGCCTCCCCAGATAAGCCATCAAAAGCCAGACTCTGACAAGCCACCGGGACCTCCGGTTACATGACGTGAGGCGCTATGAAAACAAAACTGCTGCATTCGTTGACTGCCCCAGAGACTGAACTCGTATGCCGGATCTACCCCGTGCCAAGCGGCATGGCCGGCGTTCCGACCGTCGATCGGGTACTGGAAGCGCTGAGAAACCGTGGACTCTGACAGCCCGAACCGGTGCTCCTGTTGCGGACGGCAAATGAAGCGCCACAAACTTCACGCGCTCGGCCATGAACCCGCCTATATTTGCCGGCGATGCGCGCTGTGGATCGCCCTGCGCCCCGGACATGACTCCAAGCCAGGCACCTGAAGTCCTATTCCAGGCCTGGAGGAAACTTTCAGCTCAATGTCTCGAAACCTTTTCGTCTCAAAACACTCGGGATCCGAGATGATCGTGGCAATACAGGACTTCGAGGTTGGATGACGGCCGAGTAGTGCCCTCACTAATGGACTAGCTGGGCGATAAGTGACGACACCTGTCGCGCACAATTAACTGACCTTTGACATGGGAAAAGTCACCCCGGGTCGTGCTGAAGCCGAACAGAATATCTCGTCAGCGCCTTGCCCTGGCGTGACCATAGGCTCCACCGTCCTTCTGCTCGGAGATCATGATCCGGTACCAGCGAACTTCGGTTCAAAAAGCGTCACACCGGGCGAGGCAGACGTCGCAAGGATGCCCTTCACGGCCTTCGGTGGCATGCCCCAAGGGACAGGCTCACTCATGGCGTCACGGTCCGGAATGACTTGACGAAGTCCAGTGAATGTACCCGTCCCATTTGGGCTCTGCCCAAATCCCGCCCGGAAGGGCAGCAGGGCCGGGGAAGGTCTTGACGAGCTTCGCCAGGGCAACCGCAACCGGTGGTTGCAGTGCCAGCGGAATGGACTCGTCCATGCGCCCAGCTTAAAGCCCTGCCGCTGAGCTACCAGGTCACCGGTTGCTCAACAGCGAAACGCACGGGGGATTCGCTGTTGACCAGGTTCGCTGGTTCAGGGCTCATGACGGACATGGTGATCTGATCGATGAAGTCTTCGATGTCCGCTTCGGGAGCGCCTTCACGGGGCTCCATGGGGCCGGGCCGGCCAACTTCGAATCCGGTGATCTCTTCGTTCTCGTCCTTGCACACCAGCAAAGTTTCGTGAACTTCGTTCGCGAAACCTTCGGCAGTCTCCTGATCCGGGAAGCCCTGGATCTCCAGCTCGGCGCTCTTGTCTTCTTTCTGGACGTTCACTTTGAAACCAAGCATGCTGCTCCTTTGAGTGTTGCTGTGTCTAGTAGCGCTGCGGGTCCGGGCGTCGCATAATCTGAGCCGCGTTTCCTACGCAGACCACGCCGGAAACCATCAGGATCACGGCAGAGGCAATGAGATACCAAGTGCCGCCGGTCGTCAGGGCGCAGTAGAGGCCGTACACAAGGAAGCCAGTCCCCAAAAGCGCCCAGGTCAGCGCTGCTTTCTTCTTGTCCATGGCCTCAGCCTAAAGGACCAGAACGGACCTTCGCTGCGCTGCGGCCTGCAAAAGCACTTCTTTGCCTTACATGCGGCTGGGTTGTTCTCCGTACAAGGCCACTGATCGTAGCCGTCCGGGGGCCCGACCCGTCAACCCACGCAACCGGGCAATCCCGCGCGGTCGCTGCACTCCCTTATTTCGCGGAATTCCCCGGTCACTCTTCGGGGTTGACGGCCCACCCTCGACCGGCTGCGACGTGGGGGCCTCGCACGGCGGGGCAGGAAGGAGGTGGCTACATGAGCATCGACGAAGCGATCAAGCTCGCGACTTCGGTCGTGAGCCTGATGACAGCTGTCATCGCTCTACTCTCCATGCGGAAAGCGCGCTTAACAAGAAAACGCTCCCGAGCTGCAACTCGGAAGCGTAAGCGTAAAGCAAGGAAGTAGGTGTAGCTACGAAACACGGTGGTCGTGACCGCTTCGGTTGCGGCCACCGGCTCCTTCTCAGACTAAGTCCTACTCACCGATAAGGAAACCTCATGGAACCACTGGACATCGTGAACTTCGTTCTCTCACTCACAGCACTGGGAGCGGCGATGCTGGCGTACCGCGCCAACTCCAAAGTCCCCAAGGGCTAGACCGGATCGGGGCGGGTCTGCCAGACGGCGGGCCCGCCCCTTACTGGGCCAGGGCGCCCAGACCTGCCCACACGAACCACACCAGCAGCCCCAGGAGCGATAAGCCGCCAAAGACCACGGCGAAGACAAGCCCGCGACGTTTCCGACGGAGGTTTAGATCAGGACCGTAGTTATTCCTGTCTCTGCCACCGTGCCGGTACTTCGGCAAATCGCTCATTCATCCTCCAGCTGCCCAGTAAGAGCGCTTCGAGCCGTCCGGTTTAGGACCCACAGTCAGTCTCACCTTCTGACATCTTCACCGTACCAACCAACCCAGCCTGACAAGAGTCAGGAGAGAGCATGCTCGCAGGGCTCGCACCCCTTTGGGCGTCCACTCCGCTTCGCTCCGTGGCCGGCTGTTGGGCCCGGTCCCGACGTCGCAGAGCTCCGCCGTGCCCGGTCCTGTGTGTCTACGACGTTTTTTGGCTGCTGTCCTTCGGATTCTATGTGTCCGCTCCACCCCGTCTAGCCCCTCCGCAGGCTCCGGGGCCTGCGGTGCAGGAAATGTCCCTCCGGCGCTCCTGCGTCGCTTATTTCCTCCGGGAATTTCCCACACCTTGCCCAAGGGTAGACAGGCCTCCGTCGGCCACAGCTCCGCAAGCTTCGCCAGCAGCCAAAAAACAACGGGGGAGGAAGAAAGCAGATGGCCGGGTCACACCGCTCCCTCACCAATCCTCTGCAAAGGACACAAAACCATGAACGCAATCAGCGTTGAGACGATCACGACCGAGGACACCGGCGAAACCATCCACGGCGTCACCGTGTTGGGTGATTACCACATGAATGGCGGTTACGACTGGATGGAACTCATCGGAGAACACGGCTGGGTAGTGATCCCCAGTTGGGGATCTGACGGCTGGGACCTAGGCCAGTGGCCCCTTGTCATGGTCGCCGGAACCCGCACCGCCGACGCAATCGGCAACCTGTTCGGCATGGCCACCTACTGCGAGGGAGACGTGAAAACGACGTTCTACCGGACGAAGGCCCGGTACTGGGACGCGATCACCGAAGAGGCTTTTTCCCATTGGAAGAACGGGCAAGCCCACGACCCGGAAGACCTGCCCGAAGCCGCCGCAGAGCTTCCCAGCCGCTACCGCATCCCGCCCACGTTCCAAACAGCAGCCGCCGCCTAACAGCCCTCGACTCCTTGCCGGGCGGACCCCCGCCGCCCGGCAAGGCACCAAACCCGCCACCAGCAAAGGACCAAGGACAATGCCAGAAAACCGCAGCATCGCCAACAGCCCGGCCCAAGCCGGGGTCTTCCTCGAAACCCTCGCCGCAATCGTGGAGAAGTCCCCCGTGGCCTACAGCGCCAGCGCAGCCGGAGACCTCGCCGCGCACATCCGAGGCATGGCCGCAGCCGTCAACACCGAGGCCCATGTGAACCCCGCCGAACTGGACACCACCCGGCAATACGCGGCACTGGACTGGCACAACGAAGCCATAGCAGTCCTGTTCTCCGCAGAACACCGCCCCACCTTCCACTAGCAGGAACTGAGAACCGCTGTACTGCCCGGCCAGAGCCGGGCAGTACATCCCCCACCACGTCAAAGGAGCCAGCACATGAGCAACGCCACCACAGCCCCCAAAGGCATCACCGCACTGATCTACCGCGACGCCCTGGGCACGGACTTCTCCAATCAGGGCATTTCCGCCCGCGTCATGGAGGTAACCGTCATCGGCGAGGGCATCGACCCCGTTTTCGAAGCCACCGAGGAACGGCCCGCCGTCCGACTCGTCAAAAACGAGAGCTTCCACCGCGAAACCGTGACCCACGCCGAGCCAGTCGCCCCGGATGACGAACCCGCCCCGTGGTACATGTTCGGCGGCACGTTCATCTTCAGCAGCGACTCACGATTCCGACGCGCAGCCGGACAATACGGAGCCATCCCGCTCCACGACCGCCGCGAGTAGACCGGAGGGTGGGCCGTTCGCCTTTCGTGGGCGGGCGGTCCGCCGCAGGTGGCCGGCTCTTGTGGGTGGTTGCCGGCGACGGACCGCCGTTCCCGCCCAAGGGCCGGCACCACTCACCTGGTGCGTGCGGCAAGCCCGGGCCGGGATCGGCCTGGGCGGATCCCCCGCGGACCAGGGAGAGCATGCTCGCGGGGCTCGCACCCCTTTGGGCGTCCACTCCGCTTCGCTCCGTGGCCGGCTGTTGGGCCCGGTCCCGACGTCGCAGAGCTCCGCCGTGCCCGGTCCTGTGTGTCTACGACGTTTTTTGGCTGCTGTCCTTCGGATTCTATGTGTCCGCTCCACCCCGTCTAGCCCCTCCGCAGGCTCCGGGGCCTGCGGTGCAGGAAATGTCCCTCCGGCGCTCCTGCGTCGCTTATTTCCTCCGGGAATTTCCCACACCTTGCCCAAGGGTAGACAGGCCTCCGTCGGCCACAGCTCCGCAAGCTTCGCCAGCAGCCAAAAAACAACGGGGGAGGAAAGAAAGCAGCTGGCCGGGTCACACCGCTCCCTCACCAATCCTCTGCAAAGGACACAAAACCATGAATGACCGCATTGCACGCGCCGCCCTGACTCGCCTTTTCGATTCCCAGGACTCCACCGGCCGGGCGCTTGTCCACGCCTTGGGCGCCTACGCGGCCCTGAGGGTAGCAACCGGGGCGCAACCGCCCCACACCTTCCGCCACATCACGGAAGTGGAGTTGAACGAAGGGCTGCGCCGCTGGGCGCAGCGGATCCCTGACGTGGACGCAGAAAGGGATCTTGCCACCATTGAACGACTGGGCGGAGGTTTCCTTATCCCCGGTGACGAACACTGGCCCATCGGCCTCGATGATCTGCCTGATGCCCCGTATGGGCTTTGGTACGTCGGGAACATCACCCAGGGGATCCCCGCGGTACAGCGCGCGGCCGCGTTGACTGGTTCCCGCGATTCCACCAGTTACGGCGCAGCTGTTACCGGTGAGATGGCCCATGGACTGGCCCAGCGTGGAATCTGCATTGTCTCCGGCCTGGCCTACGGCATCGACGCGCACGCCCACCGTGGCGCGCTTGCTGGCTTTACCGGCACCGGACCGGCGACGATCGCGGTTGCAGCCGGAGGCCTTGACCGGGTTTACCCGTCAGGTAACGCGGACCTCGCGGCCGCGATCAGGGCCGACGGTTTGGTCGTCTCAGAGCAGCCCCCCGGAAGCGCGCCTACGCGTTACCGCTTTTTGCAGCGGAACCGCATCATTGCCGCCCTCGCCGGGGTCACCTGTGTTGTCGAAGCCCGGTGGCGTTCCGGCGCGCTGAACGCCGCGCACCACGCCGAAACCATTGCCCGGCACGTCGCGGCAGTACCCGGAAGCGTGCACAGCGCGAACTCGGCAGGCTGCCACAGGCTCCTGAAAGAAGGCACGGCAGCACTGGTTTCCGACGCCGCAGAACTGGCCGAACTACTCGCCAGCTAGACCCACCGGTGGCCGGGATACCCGTCCCGGCCACCACCCCATTCGTAAAACCACCCCATTCGTAAAGGAGACAGAACCATGACTGAAAGCCCCGAAACCCAACAGGCCACAGAAGAGATTGAATGGTTTCCCGCGCGTGAGCTGGTGGATGCGATGAAAGCCGAAGGCCTGGAGCTTCACGTCGAACAAACCGGCGGAGGCACCGCCACCTTTTTCCTTCAGAGCGAAGGCAGCCAAACCTTCACGGTTGGCCCCGGATCATTCAGCTGGAAGAACCCCCTGGAATCCAGGTTCACCACCGCTGAGCTCTACTACGGCCCGGAGCACTACGACGACGACGGCGAACCGGTGGAGTTCTCCGCCGATGAAGAGAAGACCGTTACGCCGGGAACACCGATGGCTGATATCGCCCACGAAATCGCCGTAAACTTCCGCCGATTCAACACCCGCCCGACCGACAGCGCCACATAGGCAGGGTGGGCCGTTCGCCTTGTGTGGGCGGGCGGTCCGCCGCAGGTGGCCGGCTTTGGTGGGTGGTTGCCGGCGGCGGACCGCCGTTCCCGCCCAAGGGCCGGCAGTGCTCACCTGGTGCGTGCGGCAAGCCCGGGCCGGGATCGGCCTGGGCGGATCGGCGGGGGACCAGGGAGAGCATGCTCGCAGGGCTCGCACCCCTTTGGGCGTCCACTTCGTGGCCGGCTGTTGGGCCCGGTCCCGACGTCGCAGAGCTCCGCCGTGCCCGGTCCTGTGTGTCTACGACGTTTTCTGGTTGCTGTCCTCCGGATTGTAGGCGTCCACTCCACCCCGTCTAGCCCCTCCAAAAGCAGTCGGGGCCAGCGGCACTGGAATTCTTCGACGGCGCTTCGCTTATTTCCTTTCGAAGATTTCCAGCACCTTGCCCTGCGGGTAGACAGGGCTCCGCTGGCCGCCAAGCAAGCAAGCTTGCCAGCAACCAAAAAACAACGGGGGAGGAAAGAAAGCAGCTGGCCGGGTCACACCGCTCCCTCACCAATCCTCTGCAAAGGACACAAAACAATGAACACCACAGAACCCCAGGAACCGGCGTTTCAGCACAAGACGGACGCGGATTGGTTCTATGCCTTGGACATGGACAACGCCGAGGATCGCCGCCTCGCCAACGGCGGGCATGATCCGCTCACTGACGGACCTCTCTAGAAGGGCAAGGAGACGCCATGCTTACCCACCGCATAGCTCTTTACATCCCGTCGCGACTCAGCGAGAACGTCACCGTGGCCAGCCTCGATGCCCGGCACAGCAGCCTTCAAATCCTCGTCGGCGGCGGCCTGGAGTGCATCGCCAGAGGCGACTGGCAGGTCTACCTGAACGCCGAGACGCAAACTACCGGACCATCGAACGTCCGCGCCGCGCAGCTGCTCCACGAAACCGGGCTTGATCTGCCCGTCACCGGGAACGCCGTGTTCCTGGGCCGGGAAGGTCTCAGTCATGACGTCGACGTTCCGGAGTACTTGATCCGCCGTGCCGAAGCACTCTTGGACACCCGGCTGACCCAGCCAGCGGCCCAAACCAAGAGGGTGGCCGGGACCAGCTCCCGGCCACCCTCCCAAGTTTTGAGGAAACAGAACCATGACGAACTTCTGGGATGAAGACGGCGATTTCGACTACGAAGCCCACCACGAGGCAGGCCAACGCGACCAAGCAGCCGATACGGCCGCAAGGATCGGCTACCCGGGAATGGCGGATGCTTTCTACTACTTCGGGCTGCAGGGCAAACCGGATGCAACCTTCACGCCCGAACTGCTCACGGCGTTGGATACGTGGCAGGTCCAGCTCGAGAAAATAGAAGCTGCCCCGGCCGACGAGGAAATCAAGGATCTACAGCGCCAGACCGAGGAAGCCACCAACGCGATCCTCACCAAGATCGACAGCGCCACGTAAGCCGGTCGGGCCGTTCGCCTTTCGTGGGCGGGCGGTCCGCCGCAGGTGGCCGGCTCTTGTGGGTGGTTGCCGGCGACGGACCGCCGTTCCCGCCCAAGGGCCGGCACCACTCACCTGGTGCGTGCGGCAAGCCCGGGCCGGGATCGGCCTGGGCGGATCCCCCGCGGACCAGGGAGAGCATGCTCGCGGGGCTCGCACCCCTTTGGGCGTCCACTCCGCTTCGCTCCGTGGCCGGCTGTTGGGCCCGGTCCCGACGTCGCAGAGCTCCGCCGTGCCCGGTCCTGTGTGTCTACGACGTTTTTTGGCTGCTGTCCTTCGGATTCTATGTGTCCGCTCCACCCCGTCTAGCCCCTCCGCAGGCTCCGGGGCCTGCGGTCCGAAAATTCTTTAGCCAGGGATCCTCGCTAGCTCGGATCCCGCAAGATTTTTCTGCCCTTGCCCAAGGGTAGACAGGCCTCCGTCGGCCACAGCTCCGCAAGCTTCGCCAGCAGCCAAAAAACAACGGGGGAGGAAAGAAAGCAGCTGGCCCGGGTCACACCGCTCCCTCACCAACCATTCCTCTGCAAAGGACACAGAACCATGAACGCAACACCCACGCTCGAACTGCTTGACCCCACCACCCTCACGGTGGACACCAACGTCCGCAAGGAAGCCGGACTCACCAAAGAGTTCGTCGCCAGCATCAAAGAACACGGCGTGCTCGTGCCCGTCGTCGCCCACCGGACCGAGGACGGAACCGTGCACGTCCTGATGGGACAGCGCCGCACCCTTGGAGCCGTTGAGGCAGGAGCGGCGACCATTCCCGTGCTCGTCGGCGCCAGCCCCGAGGAAGCGGAACGCCTCGCCACGCAGGTAGTGGAGAACGACCACCGCAGCGCACTCACCGACAGCGACCGCGCCGAAGCCTTCCACCAAATGGCACTGCTGGGAGTGAGCGCCAACGTCATCGCCCGGAAGATGGGAGCCAAGAAAGCAGTGGTGGAAACCGCGCTGAAGGTCAAAGCGAACGCCACCGCAGCCCAGGCACTGGACCAAGGCCTGACACTGGAACAGTCCGCCGTGATCGAGGAATTCGCAGACGACGCCGACGCAGTGGCAACGCTCGAACGCCTCGCCACCGAGAACCCCGGCAACTTCGCCCACCGGGCGCAGCGGCTCCGCGACGAGCGCAAGAACAACGCCCTGCTCGCCGAAGCCTGCGCCGAGGCTGCCGCTAAAGGCCTCACAGTGCTGGAACAAGACCCCAGCTACTACGACTACAAGGGACCCGCCGCCCTGATCTCCACACTGACCACCCCCGAGGGCGAACGCCTCAGCGAGACGGACGCGGACGCGGTCTACATCGGCATCGGATACAGCGGTTTGATGACGAGGTTCGCCGTCGCGGACTGGAAGGCCCGCGGGCTGCGGAAGGACGGCAAAGCCCCGGCAGGAGGGATGACCGACGAGGAAAAGGCCGCACGACGGGAGGTCATTGAAAACAACAAAGCCATGGATTCGGCCGAGGTGGTACGCAGGGAGTTCGTCAAAACCCTGCTGGCACGCAAGGCCCTGCCAAAGAACGCCCAGAAGTTCATCGCCCACGCCAGCTACATCCTGACCAAGGCCTTGAACAAGACCGAACTCACGGCGGAACTGCTGGGCACCGGCACCGGGTACGGCGAGTTCACGGCCTACGTGGACAAACCCACCACCAAACCCGAAACGGTCACCCTCGCCACCATGATCACCGCCTACGAGGCAAACATCGATCGCACGAGCTGGCGGACTCGCTACAGCGACACACGCTACTACCTCACCCAGCTCACGGCATGGGGATACGAACCCAGCGACGTCGAAAAGATCATCCTCACCGACCCCGAGACAGAAACCGAGGAAACCACGGAAAGCGCGGACGAACCCGAAGCCGCCTAGACCCCCTGCCGGGCGGAACCCCCACCGCCCGGCAAGGCCCCCGGCCACTCACCACGGCGGGGCCGGGAACCTCCCAAACGTCGGGCGGTCCGCCGCCCAGGGCGAACCACAGCAGCCAATCACCAGCGACGGACCGCCGTTCAACGCCACCAGGCACACGCAAACAAAGTGCCGCGCCGTCACGTCCACTAGGACACCTTCACTATCAGTTAAGAAATCTTTGTCAGAGACCCCCTTTAGGCTCATCCCATGGCATGGCAGCACAGACAGGAATCACCATGAACACGCAGACACCCCCAGAGGTCACTCTCGTCGAGCTCTTCCCTGGACTGCCTCCAATCCTTGACCAAGTGGTGATGGGGGCGTTGATCTTCTCGGCCGTTGCCACAATTTATCTGGGCATCGGATGGATGATTGCCCACTCCAGAATGGAAGACCTTGATGACGACAACGACACCACGCCGTTCCACATCGGCTTCGTCACCGCCATCTCCCTGCCCCTGATCCTGATGAACAACATGCGCAGCATTACCGGCCTAATCCTCGGAGCAGCGATCGGAGCCCTCCTCGCCCTGGGCACATACCTTCTCCTACGCCGACACCGCGCAACACACCCACGAACCACGCGCTGACGGGCAAGACTTCAGTCTTGTAGACTGAACCACAGATTTCCTTTTGCAGAGGGAAAAATTGAAGGGCCGGCACTTACAGTGCCGGCCCTTCACCCTTTAACCCGAAAACATCAGCTGATGAATGAACCCGCACGAGACCAGTGCAGAACAACCGGTAACGTCCCCCATGGGCCAGGACATCCGCCGCCGACCCACCATCCACTGGGGAACAGTTCCTTTCAGCCGGGACCACACACTGGGGGATCCGGGCGAACCTGACACAGGCACAAGAACCCAACGCCCAGGGCAGCTGTCAAAGAGGCCGGGGGAGAGGTCCGATGGGCTACTAACCGCGATCTTCCTGTCATCTTCAGAAGCTGACGGCACAAAGGCCCCTGTAACCCCGGGAGTTGTGCACAGGACTCTTGAACACTGGTTGCTCGATAGTCCTGTGCATTATGGTGCTTTTGTTCGGTACTCCTGTTCCTAAAAGGAGGCAGGCATGGATGCTGATCAGAGTCGTCTTGCTGCCGATGGGCAGTTGACGATGTCGGATGCCGCATGGGAACAGGCCAAGAATCGTGCCGCGGTGATCGGGGCGTTGGCGCAGCGCCGCACCCCAAGTGCCGCTGCTGTTGACCAAGCGGCCATGGAACTTGGTGTTTCCCGACGCCGGATCTACGTGTTGCTTGCCCGGTATCGCCAGGGTTCGGGTCTCGTAACGGACCTTGCGGTCCGTCGTTCCACAGGAGGTAAGGGTCGAAACCGACTGCCGGAACCGGTTGAAGAAATCATGCGCGACCTTATCCGCCGGCGGTTCCTTACGCGACAAAAGCTGAGTGTTGCGGCACTTCACCGGGAGATTGGCAGGGCTTGTGCACTCAAAGGTTTGAAGCCCCCGACGCGGAACACGGTGACTCGGCGTATATCCATGCTCAACCCCGTTGAAGTGGGACGACGCAGGGAAGGGCCGGATGCCGTGAGGACCTTGCAGGCCGCGGGCGGTGAAGTGCCGCTGATCAGTTCGATCCTGGAGCAGGTACAGATCGACCACACGGTCATTGATGTGGTCATCGTTGACGAACGGGAACGTCAGTCGATTGGCCGCCCGTACCTGACCGTGGCCGTCGACGTCTTCAGCAGGGCCCTCGTGGGCATGGTGGTGACGCTGGAACCTCCATCGGCTGTTTCGGTGGGATTGTGCCTGGCCCACACCGTTGGGGACAAGCGTCCTTGGCTTGAGCGGCTTGGCGTGGAGGTGGATTGGCCGATGAGCGGCAAACCGAAATCGTTGTTTCTGGATAATGCGGCAGAGTTCAAGAGCGAGGCGCTGCGGCGTGGCTGCGAGCAGCATGGCATCAGGTTGTCCTATCGGCCACCGGGGCAACCCCACTACGGCGGCATTGTCGAACGCGTTATCGGCACGGCCATGCGCAGGATCCACGAACTTCCGGGAACAACCTTTTCCAACCCGGGGGAGCGGGGCCGCTATGACTCGGAGAGGTTGGCTGCCTTGACGCTGCCGGAGCTTGAGAAGTGGCTGGTACTTGCGGCTGCCAGTTACCACGGCAGCGTGCATAAGACCTTGGGACAAACCCCGGAAGCCAAGTGGGCTGCCGGGATAGCCGCGACCGGGCTGCCCGCCGTTACCGCAAACCAGACTTCCTTCCTTGTGGACTTCCTCCCTGTCATCCGCCGCACGCTGACCCGAACAGGCTTCGTCGTCGACCATGTCCACTACTTTGCGAACGCTCTGAAACCGTGGATCAGCCGCCGCGACAAGCTGGAGCCGTTCGTCATCCGACGAGATCCACGCGATATCAGCCGGATTTGGGTGTTGGAACCGGACGGACACCACTACGTGGACGTCCCGTACCGGTCGATGGCTAACCCTCCCATCAGCACATGGGAGCACCGGCAGGCTCTGGCCCGGTTACATGATCTCGGCGCCACCCAAGTGGACGAAGCAGCACTGTTCCGGATGATCGACCAAATGCGCCGAGTCAGCGAGACTGCCGTGAAAACGACCAAGCGCATCCGCAGGGAAACCGAACGTCGCAAACATGCCAAGAACCCGGGCCGACCAGACCCCGTACCTTCAAAAGTCCCACCACCGGACACACCACGCAGCAAGGACCCGGAAGAGGATTCCGTTCAACCCTTCGAACAGATCGAGGAATGGTGACCGTGGAAGATAACGAGACCGGGGATTTGTCGCATCTGCACCCCGTATCGCGGGAACTGGCAAAGCTGCCCACCGAGGAGAGGGTGCGGCGCATCCGAGCAGACCGGTGGATCGGCTACCCCAAGGCCTTGGACGCCGTCGCACGTTTGGAAATACTCTTTAGCTGGCCGAAGAAGCAACGCATGCCAAACCTCCTGCTGGTCGGCCCAACGAACAATGGCAAGACCATGATCGTCGAGCGTTTCCATCGAATGCATCCACCTGTAACTGGCCCGGACGGCGAAAACATCCCGGTCGTGTGCATGCAAATGCCCTCGGAACCCTCGGAGCTTCGGTTCTACACTGCCCTCCTTAACGCGATGGGAGCGCCCTTCCGGTCAAACCTGCGTCTACCTGAAGCCGAACGTCTGGCCCTCTCACTCCTTCGTGAAGTCGAAGCCCGGATGCTCGTGATCGATGAGTTCCACAACGTTCTGGCTGGCCACGGTGAGAAACGACGCGAGTTCCTGAACCTGCTCCGGTATCTGGGCAACGAATTGCGCATCCCGCTTGTCGGCGTCGGCACACGTGAGGCCTACTTGGCCGTCCGGTCCGATGACCAGCTTGAGAACAGGTTCGAACCGTTCATTCTGCCGCTCTGGGAAGTGGGCCTGGAGGCCAGGTCGCTGTTGGCCAGTTTCGCCGCGGCATTCCCGTTGCGCTTACCGTCGGTCATCGAAACCGAGGACATGGCCAGGTATTTGCTTGCCCGCAGCGAAGGCACCATCGGTGAACTTGCCCACCTTCTGACGGCTGCCGCGGTCGCCGCCGTCGAGACCGGCGAGGAGAGGATCAACCACCGGACCCTGACCCGGGCAGACTACATAGGACCATCGGAGCGGCGCAGGCTATTCGAAAAGCAGCTCCAGTGACGGTGGTGCGGCGCTGGCCCGTGCACCCGGCGCCTACGCCCGGTGAGGCGCTTTCGTCCTGGCTTCGACGGATCGCCGTCCGCTATGAAGTCCACATCGAAGACCTCGTCGTCGATCTGGGCTTCTGGCCCGGCCGGGCCGCGGACCTGGACACCTGCCCACCCGAACGTTTCGCCCAGGAGCTCTCCACAAGAACCGGCGTCGATGCGCACCGGATCCGGAGAATGAGCCTCAGTGGCTGGTCACCCTGGCTACTTGACCGGACCGAACCGGATCCCGGGACGTTTGCCAAGTACACGCGACAGTTCTCCGTGCTGCTGCCAGCGGAAATACGGTGGCCGCGTGAGATCTACCCGTGGATGCCTTGGTGTCCAACTCGCCCGGCAATGAGGGCGTGCCCGCATTGCATCGCGACGACGGCGCCTCCCCACCCTTACGAATTATTGTGGCTGCTGCCGCTGACGCTTAGCTGCCCGATTCATGGATGTCTTTTGGAAAAGTGGACTAAGTCGGCCAGCTACTTCGGGGGCTGGGAACGCAGGCCGCCAACCCCAAGGCCTGTTCCTGCCACGCTGTTGGCGATGGACACCAGAACCTGGCAGGCCATGGCGACGGGGAGAGTCCAGCTGCTCAGCCAGCAGGTCCCTGCCGGGATCTGGTTTCGATTAATGCGCACTATCATCGACGAGCTGGGCGCACCCCTGACCGAATGCCGGACAGCTAACCGCATGATCATGGGGATTTGGAAACAGGCCGGCCATTCCGGACGGGTAGGACCCCTTAAATGGCAACCCCACGAAGGCTACTCAATCGACAGCCAGCTCCGGACACTGGAGGCAACGGCGACAGCAATTCAACTTCTTGAGAGCGACGCCCTCACCGGCAGAGGCACGAACACCGTCTTCTTCCGACCGGCAACGGCCCCGGACAACGGTTGGCCGTGAGGACCAGGGGAACGCTTCGATGTCCAACGTGGCAACGGAGACCTTGGCTGTAGACAGCTGCTAGGGAAGCCGGGATGGGGGCAATGCACAGGACTTGTGACATTTGTGCCGTTAGCTTCTGAAAGTGACACCTACTGTCCGCAACACCAAACCCGCCACTCGAAACACTCACAATTGACCCCAAAAAGCCCTAGAATGCAGGGCAAGAACCCTTTTTATTCGAGTGGATAACGGTAGAATTGAGGTAGCAAGTCAGCCAGACGAACCTAACTAAAACTGATACGAAACCGAGGACTGAAAATGACTGCTTCCACCGCCGCATATACGGTCTACACCAAGCCCGCTTGCCCGAACTGCGACCGGACGAAGGAATACTTCGACTCCAAGGGCATCAGCTACGAGGCCGTGGACATCACCGAAGTGCCGGCCGCGCTGGAGTACATCACCGTAGAGCTCGGCTACTCCCAGGCCCCCGTTGTGGTGAACAACTCCGATGACCAGGACCACTGGTCCGGTCTGCGCCGTGACAAGCTCGTCCAAGCGGCCATGAGCCACAAGGCAGCGTGAGAACCATGACCACTCCGCACCCTGTGGACGGGTTCAAGATCAGCCCCCGGGTCCCGTTGGAGGTTGACCTGTTCCGGCAGACCACCCCCAGCGGCAGGGTCTACCCCGACGCGAAGGAAGAACCCTTCGCCGGCTACTACGGCATCCCCTCCGGCGTCGAGGACGACCGGTACCTGGCAGCGATCAGCCGCGCCCCCATCGGGGCCGGCGGGCTCTGGGACGAACACACCGCAGACCAGCACCAACCCAACGACCTCACCCACGACAAACCGGGGGGGACCGAACCTCAGAACGAAACCAGCACAGACACCGAGAACACCACCAGTACACGAGGAAAAGGAACCATCATGGCCGGCGAAACCACCATTACTGTCATCGGAAACCTCACCAACGACCCCGAACTCCGGTTCACCCCGTCGGGATCCGCGGTAGCGAACTTCACCATCGCATCAACGCCCAGGACCTTCGACCGCCAGGCCAACGAATGGAAGGACGGGGAGACACTCTTCCTGCGCGCCAGTGTGTGGCGGGAAGCAGCTGAGAACGTCGCAGAGTCCCTGACCAAGGGCACCCGTGTCATCGTCTCGGGCCGGCTCAAGTCCCGGTCCTACGAGACCAAGGAAGGCGAAAAGCGTACCGTGATTGAACTTGAGGTAGACGAGATCGGTCCCTCCCTCCGGTACGCCAACGCGAAGGTCAACCGGACCCAACGCAGCAGCAACCAGGGCGGCGGAAGCACGGGCGGTTTCGGGAACCAGCCCAACACCGGGCAGCCGGCCCGGCAGGAGGACCCATGGGCTGCGAACTCATCGGCGAACGCCGGTTCCTGGGGCAACGGCCCCGACTCCGAACCCCCGTTCTAAACCCCGTGTCCCGTCGGGGTCGGTGACCAGGGCGGCCCCGGCCACGCACGTTCACGCATCAGGATTCAGGAGAGCCGTAGTCACGATGAAGTCGACCGAGAAGAAGGGCCCTTACTTCACCGAAGAGGACCTGGAACAGATCCGGGCAGCCGTTCAAGCGGTCGGGAAGCTGGAAGGGTATGCGTCCATTACGGACTTCGTTGAAGCAGCTGCACGGCGGGAACTGCGACGGCTGCAGCGCAAGTACAACAACGGACGGAAATGGCCGGGCATTGAAGCCGGACAACTGCGCCCCGGTCGACGCACCCGGGAAGAAACCGCCCGTTACGAGGACCGCTGATTCTGTGCGTGGGCTAGCGCGGTTTGTATGTCCACCGCCAAAGCAGCCCGGCGACCAGGGCGTTGAGGAACGTGATGAACAGGTCGCCGGCAGCTGGCCGTCCGATCAGCAGATCCACGGCCACCAGCACGAGAGAGGCACTGGCGGTAACAGTGAACACGACTGCCAGAAGACGCAGCCACCTTTGATCGGGGCGGCCGGTGTCGCCGGGTCTGAACCGCGCCGGTTCATTCATGCCCCAACCCTACTCAGGGAACGACAGAGCGCCAGCAAAGCCGCCGACGGTTCTTAGTAACCTGAGACTGTCGGTAGAAGTTCACGGTAGAACCGCTGCGCCAGGAAGAGGCTCATGCCCAGCCGCAAATCGCGAAACGACGGACACCGCTCCCACGGGCGGCGGGTCTTGATTCAGGACGTGATCCCGTACGAGGTGGTCGAAAACCTTGATGCTCTGCGAGGCCCGGGGGAGGGCGTTCTGACTCTTCCTCAGCATGTGTATTGGGGACCAGTACCGGAATGCGATCTGAGCGAGCCCGAAGGAGTTATCAAGGCGTACCAGGCGATCCTTCGCGAAGGCACCAAGGCCGATCAGGAGCGGTTGCTCAATGCGGGCCTGTTGGTTCGGGTCTGGGCGGAATTGATGCTGCCGGTTCGTGTCCGGGTTCTATGGGAAAGTAGCTTCCCGCAGCTGGTACAGCAGCCGTAGTTGTTATTGAATCTGCCACGGCTCCGGGGTTTGCCAGCGGGCGAAGAATTTGTCGACTTCCTCTGTTGATGTTTGGTCAACGGCCAACCATTCCGTGGCTGCCTTGCGCCCGATCTTCTCGCAGGCTTCTTCGGACATTGGGCCCCGTGGGTCATCGTAGAAGTCGCTGACTTCCATCCAGAGGTTATATGCGCCGCCAGCGTGGGAGCCGCCCCTGAGCTCGCCGATGAACTGCTGGGCTTGGTCCATGACGAGGTCGTAGATTTGCCCGGTGTCGGCCTGCAGCACCTGGTGTGCCACGTCCGTCATTGTGCTCAGAAAGCGGGACTCAAGTCTGGGGTCGTCCATGGGGTGTCCTGTCGTTTCTGCGTGCGCGGCGGACGGTACGTCTTGGATGAAAGCGTCCAGTACCTCGACGTGAATCCCCCGGCCGTTTGAGAGGGCTCCCGGCACTTCCGGCACTCGTGGCTGCAGGCCCTGGCCCGGCGCGACCGGTGTGTATCGTCCCGGCTGAAAGAAGCCAACCCCTTGGGGGATGCCCCGGCAGCGGTCGGTGTGGACCATGGGAATCCGGTCCGTTTGGCGACCGGGCACGTGAGGAGGTTGTGCACGGCCACCGGTCACTTTAGTGAGTGTTGTCCCGGCGGTGAGGTGTGGTTGTGTGCGGGCGGTCAGGTGGGTCCCGTCGTCCACATGGGTGCGGGAAAAGCCCGAAGGGTTGAGCTTTTGCCGTGCCCATGTGGACGAGGGGCTTAGTTGCTGTGGGAGTTTTCGGGCCCGGTCTGCGGCGTGCCGGTCGGGGTTTCTGATGCTTTGGTTTGGGTCTTGCGCCGGCGGGTTACCGCAGCTGGTTCCAAGCCGAGTTTCTTGAGTTCGTCTTGGCTCCAGCCGTCTTTGGTGGCTTTGACGTAGGCGCGTTTATCTTCGCGCTCTGCGTCTGCGAGTTGTTCCTTGAGGTCGGTGACCTTTTGGCGTGCCTTGACGAGTTCTTCGACTGATGTGATGCGTGAGTTCAGCAGGGCTCTGGCTTGGTTTTTGGTCTGTTCGATATCGATGGGCATGTTCTGTGGCGCCTTTCTGAGGTGGTGGTTTTAGCGTTTATGCCCGGAGCGAAGGTCCGGGGTGTTCAGGGCGCTGCTTGGCGCAGCTGTTGGAGTGTCGGGGTTCTCTGTCAGTGCCGTTGCCGGATGCGCTGGGAACGAGCGGAGGTACGTGTTTGACAGTGACGCTGGTGGCGTCATTTCAACCGGCGCGGAACGTAGCTGGAGGGGTTCGTGGTTGTTCTGGAATTCCTGCATGACTTCGTTGGCCGTGGTGCGTTGGTAGGCGGTCGTGACGTCGTCCTGGCTGGGGATTTGGCTGGCGGCGAAGGCTGCGATGGCGTCGGCGTGGATGTGCACTTGAGAGGGAGTCGTTTCACGGATTGCTGCGTGAAGTGCCGGCAGCAAAGCCTCTTGGTGCGGAGCAAGAGTGACTGCCGTAGGTGCTGGACCGTAGCCAGCTGAGGGGAGCGGAAGGTACAGGTGGACTTCCTGTGCGTCGTTGGCCAGCAGGACGGTGGAGCCTGTGTGTTCTTTAAGGTGACCGGTGGTGACCTTGTCGATCATGAGCATGACGGCGTAAGCGTCGCCGTTGAGGCGTTCTGTTACGTCGTACCAAAGCGCGCCGCGTGGTTCCTGGGGAACGGCCCTGAGGTTGATCATCAGGGTTCCGCGGTCAGTTCCCGGAGTGGGCTGGTAGGTGACGCTGTCTGATGGCAGTTCGAGTGCCTGGTCGATGTTGTGTGGACGCATTATCTCCCCCTGGATTCGCCGACTGTGCCACCAGCCTAGCGACTGCGGAGAGACTTGTCAGCAAACAGGCGGAACAGGCCCGCCGAAAGCAGCCGACGGAGCAAGCTATACATTTACACGGGTGTAAGTGGCTTGTCGTCCTCGACACTGGCGGTCGAGTACGGCACACTTGTCAGTGTGGTCCCCAGTTCGGGGTCGCTGCGCTGGGCCTTTGAAGGGAGGGATTGGGATGTCGGACGAGGAGAGCACTCACCGTCCCAATCTGTCCCGCCGTCGTCGTGCGAACACTCCGGCAGGAACAAAAAAGCGCCGTGACGTGTGGGTCACCGCGGAAGAGGAAGCGGCTCTCGTTGCGCGGGCCGAACGGGAGAAAGTGACCATTCCGAACCTGCTGGTTTCCTCGGCCCTGGCAGAGCGCACTGACTCACCGACCGAGCGCCGTGCCGTCATCGCAGAACTGATGCAGTTGCACAACCTGTTGGCGCGTTCGTCGAACAACATCAACCAGCTCGCACGGCAGGCCAACGCCACGAGCGAGTTCCCTGTCGAGGCCCGGGAAGCCCTGAAACATCTCCGTTCAGTGGCCATGCGGATCGACGACGCAATTGATGGGTTGATGTAGGGATGATTCCGAACATCACCCGCGGTTCGCGCATGGGCGGGCTCATGGTTTATCTCGCCTCGACCGACTCCGACAAAACGAAGAATGCGCACACCGATCCGCACCTGGTGGCCGGCGATGCAGCCATCATGGCGTGGTACGACGACGGTGTACTGGATCGTGATGATGCCCTGGCAATTGCGAAGCACCTGGACCAGCCGCGCAAGGCTTATGGTGTGTCGGTTCAGATCAAAGACATGCAGTGGGACGCGGCCAAGAAGGAACGCGTCCACGTTGGTTACAAGGACGCCAGCGTTTGGCACTGTTCGTTGAGTCTGCGCGCCGAAGAGGGTGCGCTGACTGACCAGCAGTGGGGCGATATTGCCAATGACTTTGTCGACGCGATGGGCTTCACCTCAGCCAGTGGCAAGGCCCAGTGCCGGTGGGCTGCGGTCAACCACGGCACCAGTGAAAACGGCAACCACCACATCCACCTGGCCGTGTCCCTGGTCCGTGAGGACGGCACGAAGGCCTCCACCCACGGGGACTACAAGAAGGCGCAGCAGACCTGCCGGGAACTGGAAGTTAAGTACGGGCTTGAACAACTCTCCACCCTGCACGCCACCCGAGGATACGACCGCGCCGAGAAGGCCACGGCCGTCCGGGACGAACGGGAAATGCACAGAGCTTCCCTGGCACGGAAAGTCCGCGCCAGTGCCAGCGCTTCGGCAACTGAAGGTGAGTTCGTTCGCCGCGCCCGTAACACGGGGATGTTGCTTCGTCCGCGCTACGCGAAGAACACCACCGACGTCATCGTTGGGTACTCCGTGGCCGAACGACCCAAGCCGGGGGAGCGGCCTATCTGGTTCGGCGGCGGCACGCTCGCATCGGACTTGAAGCTTGGTGCTCTGCGTGAAGAGTGGATGGACTCTCCGCAGCTCGCCACCGAAGCTGCAGCCGAATGGAACGCCGCAGCACGCAACAAACGCACCGTCTCCAAGACCGGACCAGAGAACTCCGTACCCTCTGCCCAGGTATGGGTGGAGTACACCCGCAACGCCACCGCCCTGGCAGAACAACTACGGTCCATTCCTCGTGATGATCACGCGACTTGGGCTAAGGCAGCGAGGGATGTTTCCGGCGCCTTTGCTGCCTGGTCTTACCGATTGGAAACAACACCAGGGCCGCTGGCCGCCACCGCAGCTGAGCTGTCCCGCACCGCCCAGCTCCGCGCACCCAAGACCCACAGCAAACCGATTGCACTGCCGTCCATTGCCGGGACAGCCATGTTGTTCATGGCGGCATCGAGTAAGAACAAGACGGCCGCGCAGACCGCGCTCATGGTGCAGCTGATCAACACGGCCTTCGCGGTGTACGAAATGCACGCCCAGTCCGGCCGGACGCGTGAGGCCCAGCGCATCCGAGCAGTCGTGGAAAACCAGATGGCACCATTCACAGCCACCATGCCAAAGGCCGTACTGGTAGGGGCCGAACAACAGCCAACAACGGAGTCAACAGTGCCGCTACGCGCAATTGATATCGCACGCCGGGGAATGGTTCCCATCCGTCCTGGATCCGCGGTTCCTACAACGCCGACGGCGGCGACGCCAGCGAAAACCCATCAGCCCGGCCGGCGGGACGCCGGCCAGGGGTTCGACCGATAAGAATCACACCACTAGTGCAAGGGGAACACCAATGAGTGAATCAGACGGAATGGACGATGTGCTGGACGGCGGACTGCGACAGTCCCTGATGATCGCCTCCCGCATCGCCGAGACCCTGGCGCGCAAGCGTCAGGAAGCCCAGCGCCAACAAGAACACATGGAAACACAAGCAGCGCACGAAGCCGGCGCACGCCTGGCAGCCGAACGCAGCGCCGCCCATGCAGCCTTGGCCCCTCTGGAAAAGGACAAGTGGTGGGATAAGGCCCAGCCGTCCGACATCGCCACCGCCTACACCGTCGCGGAAGGGTGGAAGGGACACGATCCGGCCGCCTTAGCGGCGTCGGAGAAGATCCGCCAGGAAGTCGTGGCACGCTACGGTATCGACACCCATGACGTCGGGGCGGACACCGCTTATCTGGAGTCCGTCGTCCAGGCAATGACGGACGGGAAAAATCAGCAAGAAGCCCTTGCTGCCAGCCAACACGAAGTACAGAAAGCGGCAGCCGAACACGAAAAGGCCATGCAGCTGCTCGCAGCGGCCCGCACCGAAGAACTCCGTGCCCAAGCCGCGAAGTTCGCACCCGAAATGGAACGCCACCAGGTACCTGTTGAGTACCTTGCCGACCCCGCCATGGCAGAGGCGCTGCAGCTGGCCCAGAACGCTAAAACCCCGAAAGCTGTGGTCGCCGCCGACGCCGAAATCAAGGAGCGTATGTTCCTGATCGGCAAGGACGGCGTTAACGGACCCGACATCGACCAGCTCCGCAAGGAAACCGCAGCGAACGTCAACGGCGCGAGCGAGGAGCACTTCAAAGACCCTGCCTTCGTGGACGCGGCCAGGAACCTGCACGAAGCGAGACTTCTCGCCGAGGGTGGATTCAAAGGCTCCGAATTCTCACCTCTGGAGCAGCGGTACGAGAGGGCCGAGAAGGAACTCTTCGCCCGCATGGAAGGCGTCGGCCGCGAGATCGAGAACCGAGTCACCGGCAACGACAGCAGCCGACTCAGAGACCAAGGCTTGACGTCCGAAACCGCTGCGCAGGCCAGCTACGGCTCAGCCGAACATCACGAGAATTTCGCGGAGTCACTCGCCAAGACCGGTGCCAACGAAACGCAGATACGCGGCCGCCTCGCAGCCGCCCGGAGCGAGGGAACCCACCCCAGCGCCGCCGTGACAGCAGGGAAGGCAACCAAGGCCAGAAAATCTCGTACGGGGGCAGCTGTGGGCGCTGAGCGTGGTAAGAGCGGGCTGTCCCGTTAGTAGGGTCTGAGGACATGAGTTCTCAGACCCTTCTCTTCAGTTTTTCCTTGAGTAAGGTAGTCGCGGTGGGACAGTGCCCAGATGTAGAACGACAGTCGTGATGATTGACAAGATCAGTGGCGCCTCGCTGCCGCCCGTAGCGAGGGCGCACACCCAGCGCAGCCGTCACAACCTGCAAAGCGCCCAAAGCCCGGAATTCTCCTGATGGGAAAGCCGTCGGAGCGAGAGGAGTAAGAACGCGTCGAGCCGTTAGCGCAGCACACGGGAGCCGCGGCGGCTGCCTTCTCCTCAGCCCGAGCTGAGGATCGGCAGACGTGGAGATCATGATTGGATGTTCTGAACCATTTCGATTTTGGAGCGGTGCTCTTACTCGCAGTGAGTTCGCAGCACAATATGAACGACTACTAGGCGGAGAGAGCAACGAGAGGTCGGGCTCTTTGCCGCCAGCCTCAGGTTCGCTGTGAGGTCTTAGCCGATCTTGGTCCAGGTGCCGCAGCGGGATGACTCAAAACCTTCACCGGCAAAGACTGTTACGGTCACTCCATCGGGAGCAAAGCTCACAAAGTTGTTGTCTATGATGTCCCCGCCTCCAGTGTTGCGCGACCAGTAGCAGTCTTTGACGCCCGCTTTGGTCTTCCACGTCCCGGGTTCCATGGTCTGACCGACGATCTTTGTACCGTCGCTCACTTTCACCGCAGTGATCTCATGCTGCAGAATTGCTGCGTGCGGCGCGTCGGGGCATACTGTCAAGGCTGCAGCTGCTTCTGACTTTCGCCACTCAGGCCGGGCAACAACCTGGTCCGCATAGTCGGGCTTCACCTTTGCGCAGAGCAGCATGACGTTGCCGACGGTGGCGGAGGGGACACTCACATCGCCTCCTTTGGATGCAACGAAGTCAACGATCTTCTGTTCCGATGGCAGCAAGGGGACCTTGCTGTAAGAGTCCTTGCCATCGATCTTTACATAGCAGTCTCCACCGCTGCTGTAGTCGCCACTGGTCCAGATTTCTTTGTAAGACTTGTAGATAGGCTGTTTGCTGCTGTACATCCCACAGGTATAGGTATATCGCTTGGCGATTGCGGCCTCCTGTTCAGCAATGTCGGCAGCTTTGCGTTTAGCCTCGCGGGCGACTTTAAATTCTGCCTCCGTCATGTTCACCGTGATGTAGATAGTGTCGGTGTCAGGTGTCTCGCCGGCGATGGGTTTCATCGCGACTGCCATGACTGAATCGTCGGGAATGATGTTGGTCGTCCATTCCTTGCCATCGCTACCAACGACGCGCGCGAAATATTCGTCGTTGTTGAGCGTGGTCCGGGCGGCCAAGTAGGTCTTGCCGACGACATTGGGCACAGGTTTCTGCGCTGGCGACGAGCTCGCGGAAGCAGTGGGTGTCTCGACTGACTGGACTGATGCTGGGCTAGCGCAGGCGGAGAGGCCGAGGGTCAGCGCTGCAGTAATGAATATGGTGTGACGGAGTTTCATAAGATCCCCAGGGAGCAGTGAGTGATGGGCATTTTTCCTGCTTGCGTGAGCAGGTCGTGTTGTGGCACCGAGATGCGAGCAGGTTCCCTCTGAGTTGGGCGAATTCTGACGGCGGGGGCAGTCTGGCCGGGGAGACTTTGGCCATGGAAGCAGCCGCATTTGATGGTCCGCTGAGGGTGCCTAGTTCCTGCACCTCTGCGCCGAAAAGCCAAAGCACCCGGCGGGCAGACCCGGCTTTGGCGGTGTCTTCGGTGCAGTACCTGACGGAGTGTTCGGCTGGGGTCTAAGCTGTTCCAGACGTCCGTCAGGCATCTGTCCCCCGGCAGGCCAGGGGACAGATCATCGTGAATGACCTCTGATACCGCTATGAAGCGCGTGGATCATTCATTCGATGGTGCGTCGCCCATTAGTACCAGACGGCTACGCCACCGTGGCGCGAACAAGTCCCTCGACGGTTTGCGGAGTACGAAAGTGTTCCGTCGTTGCATAGGGCTGTTGCGCCTGCTCCAGGTGCTGGGGCGGGAGCCGGAGCGGCGGGGGCCGGCGCTGCCGGCACAGGTGCCGGAGCTGGGGGAGCCTGTACAGCCGGAGCGGGTACGGTCGCCGGAGCAGGCGCCGGCGCAGCGGGAGCTGGAACCGCTGCCTGGGCGGGCGCCGGTTCCGTGACTACTGGCGGCGCTGCGCTAGCGGGCGCGGGAGCCGGGGCTTTTTCGTTGGTGGGTACGGTCTGGTCCTTGCAGTCGCCCAGTACCTTAGCCATGGCGTCGTGTTCTGCCTGAGTAACCCACAAGTTGTAAGTGGCTTTGACCGAGATCTGACGGGCTACATAGTCACAGCGGAAAGTCTTGTTCGGAGGAAGCCATGTCGCGGCGTCCCCATCGCTCTTTTGCACATTTGTTGGGCCGTCCGTGGACTGCAAATTCAACGGATCGTTCGCGAAAGCGGTTCGCTGTTCGGCGCTGAGCTGCTGGGCACCTTTTTGCCAGGCGTCGCTGAGGGCTACGACATGGTCAATCTGTACGGCCGCGCTCGTGTTCGAGCCCCTCACGAAGCTGATGGTCTTCGCGGTGTAAGGGTCGACCAAGGTCCCGGCTTGGATCTTGCACTGCACGGAATTCGTGAAGATGACCTGGGTGAGGTCGCGCTTTAGCGTGTCGTTACGGGTATCGCATCCGTTCCGGTCAACATCCGCCCACGCCTGCCCAAACTGATCACGGTCATACCCGGTCTTCGGCGCCCTTCCCTTGACGGGGAGAGCCTCCAAAAGCTCTGTTGCCTTGGTTGAATAAGCGGGCTGCGTGTGGGGCGCCTTAAACGTAGCTGCCTTAGCCAGTGCAGTCGTCGTCTCAGGATCGAGCGGAGCCCCTGTGTCCGAGGGGATGGGAGTGGGTGACGGGCTCGGACTCGCATCGATAGCTGTTAGCTTCTGGGCCTCTGCTGCTGGGGCGGAGGCTACCAGGGGCTCTTTTGATTTGGTGGGTAAAACTGCCCCGCCGATGATGAAGAGCACCAGCGCGCCGGCCAGAACCGCTGCGCCCGCCCTTCGGCCGCCTCTGATAATGGCCCAGGAACGCCGTCCTGTTGCCAGGACGTAAAGGCCCGTAAGAAGAGCCGTGAGCGCGACCATGATCAGGGCTCCACCGAAGCCCGACGAAAACGCGCCACTGACGACAAACAGCAGGGCGAGGATACCGACGATGATCGTGGACTTATGTACCCGGAAGGAACCCGTCCCGGACGGTGTGCGGTTAGACAAAGAGTGATCCCCATTTCGAAACCGGGCAACGTCAGTCGAGGCCCGTGCATGATGCCGCAAAGGCACCCATCGGGATCTTAGTATCTGAATTACAACATTGAGATTTGCGCCCGGATTATTACATCCGGGCAGCTCTATGGAAAGTCACAAGGGCGCGCCCAGTTCTCCGTCAGTATCCGCGCCAGGGGGGCGGGCTAAGTGACGTTTGATTTCATTTGAGGCGTCGACGTTCGTGCTGAATCCACTGCCGGTATCGCCGTTTGCGGTCTCTGACCAGCACATGTGGCTCCAGCCTGAAATGTCAGGTTGAACTCTACGAATCCCGCAACAGCGTGTTTACGTAGTGGCTCTTAGGCTCTAATCTGACGGAATTCCCAATGTCGCCTGACGTCAGCCTAGGGTGTGCTCCACACTGACGAGCGTGTCTGAAAAACAATCTATGACGCCACCCGATTTTTCCTTTGAGACACGGCCTGCCCGCGTCGCGGCAACAGCGCCATTGAGCTGACTCTCGATCAACCTGTCCACCTAAATCAAACCTGGCCTGCGTCCGGACGGGAATCCGATGCCTCTTGTGCGACGGCGGCCTTTTTAGAGTTCTCAGCCTCTAGAGCCATTAGGGCTTCCCATCCTGCAATGGTCTCTTCCCAGTCGACTTGCGCTTCCTGGTGTTTGCTTCGGTACGTGTTCAAAAAGTCCGGTTCGGCATTGGGAGGTTTCTCACATTGGGTAGGGAGCTTGTCGCAAAGAACATGCGCTCGAACCAGCGGACCGATCCAGCGGTTTACGTCCTCAATGATGCCCGTAACGGACTTGCCCAAAAGTATCTCGAAATCTGGTGGAGGTCGCAGGAAACTGACCGCCTCGGCAACGGCGTCCCGCAGAGGGGCGTCGTCGATGTATCTGGCGTGATGTTCGATCTTGGCTAAAACCTCAGCAAGCTCGTCCTGGCCTTCTTGCGTCAGATCGAATGAATCGTGGATGCGGCGCCGCCGGCCGATGACGAGGGCAACTGCCAACTGTGATGTGATTTCGCGGGCGGAGTCATGCGATAGCTTGCGCCGTTCGGTCACACGCGTGGCTTTGTCGGTGCGTTTACTGGCGACGTATCCGCCGAATAGCGTCAAGGCCCCGCCAATCAGCGGTCCGATGACAGGCTGGATGAGGGTGACGGGGTCCAACGATGATCCTGTTCTGAGAGTGGGTGGACTGTTGCACCGTGCAGTACGTCGTGTTCGACATTTTCTCGGGCGAGGGGACATTCGTGTCGAGCAGGAATATCCGTTCAGTCTCGTCTTTTAAGGGTGCGCGTCCTCACTTGCTGAAAGTACCTGCGAGATCCACGCAGAGTCGATTGCCGTACTGATAGCTGAGCATTCTCCGACGGTGCATTTGATGAACTGCGACACCAGGGGAAACGCCGATACGATTGGCGGCGGCCGCGATTTCTCCGTCGCGAGTTAGGCCAGATAGCTCCGCCAGGCCTTCTTCGCCGAGCAAGGTCTCCAGAGCGAACTTATTTGCAGCCTTCTCTGCAGCTCCAGTGCGCTTTTTTTCAGTGCTGTACTCGAGGTGCATTTCGCCTCGAGGGTCGTTTAGGACGTGGCCGAGTTCATGAAAGAGCGCCCAAATGACGAAGCCATCCTTGCCCCAACGTCCGGTCTGCTGAATCACGGGCACTCGCTTGTCGATCCAGCGGGTCATTCCGAGGAGGGGGAACTTCTTGGGCGGTTCGACAACCATGAAGACCACTCCCACACTGGCAAGAATGGTCGCCATGTCCTGGAGCATCGTCGAGTCAGGGGCCGCGGCTCGCGCGCGCAGCTCGGGAAGGGCGGCCCGGAGGTTCTCCGGCTGATAATCGTAGCTCCGGCCACGTTCAAATGGCTCTTCGAGTTCCCCAGCGCGCAGCCAAGTCGTTAGTAGCGTCCGATCGATAGACGCTCCTGAGTCCTTTAGCGCCGCCAAAGCGTAGTCGCCTGTTGAAGCGACCTCGTGTAGGTGCACATATGCCTCCCAAGTCCCGCAACGATGGAAGGACAGGAAATCCGATACCAGCCTGCCAGGGGAGCGCTTGGTCGCCTGTGTCGCACCGACGCTGCGGAGGTAGGCCACTGCGCTCGGGTCGATCTCGTCGACGTATACTGCAAGGTTTTCCTCATCGGCAATCCGTGCCTGGTCTGCTCGGTATGCAGCCTCGTACCTGAGCCACGAGCCGGTTGGGACGCCGGTGACGCGTTCGAGCCGCCGGGCAGTGTCGGGGGTGATGGGTGCGCGCCCGTTGACGATTTCATTGATCTGTTTGCGGCTGCATCCCACAAGCTCGGCTACGTGCTGCTGAGACAAGCCATGCTCGTCGATCCATTCCTCGAGGTATTCGCCTGGAGCGACAGCATAGTTGGTCCCGGTCATGGCTTCCCCTCTTTCAGTGATCGTAGTGGTTAGAGATCTCAATCACGGTGACGGTCACAGCTTCGCGTGCCTGGGTGGATCCGTCAGGCTGGACCAGTAGTCGGTAGTTTGCGCTGAGCTTTCCGGACCAGAGGCCGTCTAGGTTGGCGCTCAGTGGATGCCAAGCCCCGAGGGGGTCGTGGTGGGCAAGCTCGCCGACTGTCTCCGCTGTCCTTAGTGCGTTGATGCGCAAGCGGAGCCGTTTGGCGATGTCAGAGCGCTTCTTTTGCATCTCACGTTCGTCCATACATAGCTTTTCGAGCTTCTTGTCTTCGAACCTTACTTCCAAGCGGATGTCACCGATCTCGTTACAGTCTAACGCAAGTACTGGGAATATTATGCCTTGGCAGAGCAATCGGGGGGCTGCCCTTGGCGCTGATCATCGTCGACTCAACAAGGTGCGTGCAAGCAATTCCGGTGATCCGCACGTGCTGCTCTTGGCCCCATTAATTGTGCTTCCGGTTTGACGGGTGGACGCTCGCCTCGGCGATCTGCTGCAGCTCGTCGGGGGATAGGAAGTATTCCATCCTGTTGGATCCGCGTCCCCGGCTGTCCATGATTCGGCGGTATTCGGCCAGCATCCGCAAATAGACATCGAGCATTCGGTGGTGCGAGTTACCGTTGTCGTTCCTCTCAAGCTGAGGCTTCAGCTCCGTCCAGCGGTCGTCGTTCATCAGGAAGTCTACGTAACTGGCCATATGGCCTTCGAGTGCATCGTTGTGGTCGAACCCTATGAATTCGAGTCTGAACCTCAACTTGTCGGCCACCGCCGTGCCCTCTTTATCGAGGCGCTCAAGGCTGTAGGTGATGATGCGGAACATGTCGAGGATATCGGCTACCCGAGTGCAGTCTCGCTTCGAGAGTTCGGTCTGAAAGCCCGCTGTCTCGAACCAATACTCACCCGTGTATCCGGCCTCCAGGATCTTTGCCCGCATGAGTTGGTATTCGCGGTTCCCGTCGTCATCGTTTGCGTCTTCCGGCAGCACTCGGCCCAGGATTCGGTGAAGCAGGGATAGAACCTGACGGTCAATGATCCTTAGGCTGTCTTGTGCGGGTTCGTCGCCGTGCTTGGCTTCTCGCTCGAAAACGGGGACTACGGCCTCCATGACCAGATTGCGAACGTACTCGCTTAAAGTCACACCTTCGTCGTCCGCCATCTCCTTCAGCTGATCTCGTATGCGGTCTTCGATGCGGATGTTAAGAACTGCCATCAGGCCCTTGTCTCTCTACTCGATTATTTACGTATGACGATAACTGTAGTTGCGTCATACAGGCAAACCAAGAACGGGCTGGAAACGTCGAAGACGCGTTCTTTGCTCTCTTGTCACGAAAGACTAAGGATATGAACACGTTGATTTATGTAGTCACCGTTCAACTCTGAGAGTGCACGATGCAAACGCATCCCCGGCCAACCGCTGCCGAGAAACGCTGCCTTGAGGTGAGAATCGCAGGATCGATTGTGTTTTCTCGTCAGGTTCCGCTGCCCGGGCGCACTGTATCCGCGAGGGCTTCTGTGAAGCACGAACACACCTAGTGCGCGTCCCGGTGGGTCCGGTGTCAGCCGTGAGGGCGGCGCGTCATGCGCGGGCGTCCCCGGGTCGGTCGGCGGCAGCGAGCGACCAGGAATATCCAGCGCGTGGGCGGGAAGCTGGACCTCCCTCTGGACGACGACGATCATGCAACTAGCCGCGGACGGAAGGATTGGGCTGGTTATGTGTTTGGCCGATAGGGGAGTAGATCGTGACTGAAGAGTCCTGGTATCTCTGAGACTAGGTGAAAGTCGTCCACTTCCGTGAAGCGAAGGGCCCTACCCGGTTCGCGATGCAGCATGCCAGTGGCAGCAACCATGCGTCGTTCGGTATTGGCCTCGCCGGCGATGTGGTAGTCAGCGTCATTGAGATCGATCGTGATGTTTCTGGCCTTGTCGAGGTCGAGCGTTCGGAGCGTGATTCGTCCCAACTCTTCGTCTTCACCTCGATCGAGCCTTTTTACATAGCCCACAACAGTTTGGCGTCCGATGATTGGTTCGCCCCTTAGCACGCTGCCAATGTGTCGGAGCAGAGTTGCTGCCTCGCTGTCGAGACCGACAGTACTGGATGTCGGCGGGGTGGGGAGCCGCTCCGCCCAGGTAATCGAGACGTTCAGGGACGAAATGCTTTCTGCTTCGAGCGTGTTAGCAATGGCTTCGCATAGTTCTGATGAAACGCCGGCTCCCACTGCCTCGGTGATCTGACTTGCCTTCGGCGCGGTCGCTCCGTGGGTCAGATCGCGTAGCGCAGACAGCCCTTCCGAGAGCTTTAGCATCGCACTTCGGGCAAACGGCTGATATGCCACATCCGTGAACAGGACCGCGTCGTCGGCATTTTCTGGCTGAAGGATCGGCAATCGACTGATTACCGGGATGACGTAGCTTCCGTGTCGTGTCTGTCCCATTCGTACGCCATTGGCATGGTCTCGAGCCGCATCCGGAAGGCTGTGTCCGTAGTAGCTCCGCGGCTGTAACGCAGAGTTTGCGGAGGCTTGTATCGATCGACGGACAGAATCGATGAGCGTGGACGCATCGCCTAAAGGCAACGAGTCGTCTATCTGTCCTGAAGCACGGAACTCTGCGATGTCCGACCCGGCCTTCGCGACGGCGAGGAGAACTCCGGCTGTGTCTGTCCTAAAGCTTTCTGCAAGTCGGTTCAGCATTTCCGACCAGCGCAGTGAAAAGTCGGGAGCCCGAGTAACCAGGGGGACAACGACGCCAGTCGCATGGTTTTGCCAACGTTGGGCAACTTCGCCAAGCGAAGCCGTTTGCTTCCAACCGTGGAACCGAAGCCACTCTGTGACGTCAACGGGCATTAAAGTTTGAGCGCCAAGGTTTGCAGTGTCGGTCATGAGGCCCACCTAGCAGCCTGGGCATCCATCATGAGCTTCATGGCGTTAGCTGTAAGAAGATTACTCATGGGTACCCTAAGGCGGATGGTCGCAGTGTTACTGGTCGATGGCATACCGAATAGCGGCAGATAGTAGGCAGAACGGGTAAGGCTAGTCCCACGCTGATCCATCACATGCCACGCAGCTGTGTCGTCGGCGACGACGATCACAGCCAGTACGCCATAGCCAGACCTCTGCTGAGAACGCAGGAGGTCGTACGTCCGGATGTCCAGATCGTGCACAAGACAGTCATCCTGGATGTCAGGATTGCTCGTAGCCTTGAGCTGGAAGTCGAGCGTGTGTTCGTGACTATGAACCGTCATGTCCACTCCGCGTTCATCATCTGCGACGATCTCGTAAGTGAAATTGGCTGCTGCCGCTGCCGCCACCACCCACGCGCGACTGAACCGTTCTTTCTGCTTCGGCGATCCGTCTACCACAATCGGACTATACCCTCTAAGAGCACGGAAGCAGCTGAATTGACGTCCATGTTGGGTAGCACCGGGGCCTCCACCCCCAAAGTCAACGAGTTGCGGATGGCCAAGCATCGCCAAACGCGATCTCGGCGACGGCATCGCCGTGACGTTCACCAACTCCACCGTCTGGGAACGGGCGATCTCCACCCACTCGCGGACAGTCGAGGACGAACGCTGCAACCTCATCGATCTGCTCACCGCCTCGGTTGTTATCGGCTGCTTCGGACTTCAGTAATGGGCCTTCGGTATGCGGGCAAGTATCCGCCCCATAGTGCAAGATGCAGTTTGCAGAAGGCGCTGCCTCGCCGGCTCGTCCTAGTACAGTTCCGAACGTGGCCGCGAGGACGTTAGGGATGCGAGCGGGGGCGGTCTCGAGTGCCGGGAATACGTTTAGGACCCTTTCGGGAACCGTGGGCATCAAACAGCGATCAGCTTAGACCTCAAGATCTAGTTCTATCTGACCCGGAACGGTTGGAATTTGGTCGGTGCCACGCGCTCGGATAGGTGCATCCGTAGTCTCTGTGGATGCTCCAATCGGTTCAGCAAGCAAGTACGCGCGCGCTTCGGATCGGAAGCCTGGATTCAGATCACTGGATGCCACGAGGAAACCGCAAACATCCGCGACTAGCTTCGCTGCGACGGGTTTGAAGCTGTCGCCGAAGGCATCTCGTAAAGTTACGCGCTGCCTGGCAGCCATTAGTGAGGACGAGGCCTCGGCATACTGCAGGGCAGTTTGTAGTTCACCGGGACGACGAAGTAAACGGGTGACAAGCTCTCGGAGGTTCCCAAAATACGGGGGGAGGTGGTTCAACGTCGGCGTGCCCGAAGGAGCAACGGTCTGCAATAAGGCCGCGGTCTCCTCTTTCTCCCTGAGCCCTATCGCGCCCCCAAAAAGGTACTCACGTAGGCCACGATCAGGGTCACCCAAGAAGGCTCCGCGTAGGTATTCCGTCACTCGGATAAGGCTGACTATGTAGAGCCAACTCATATCAAGAAAGAGTGCAAGGTGAATCGGATTACGATGATCTAGAACCTTAGCTGCCTCCTTTAGATGCGCAACAAGTTGGATGGGGTTTCGATGGTGCTGATAGATCCAGTAATCAAAATCGCGATACTCCAACAGCGGGCTTAGTTTCTTGTCCAGCCCATTGAAGGCTGACAGTGCATTGGAAACGTAGGACTTGTCAAAGAGGATGCTTAGGGGGCCAGACAGGTCGTACTCGCTCGCATGTAGCGTCTGCATTTTCGCTAGATCTGATGATGTGAGCACAGTAATTCCCAACCGGCTAGACAGTTGTCGAGTCGCATCGTTGACCTCATGCTCGCGGACTAGCATCGCCTGTTCGGCTCCGAACAGGTCGGCCACACCACGTGTCCAAAACATTCGAGCGGTCGGTTTGTCCCTACGCCCGGACTTGCAGTCGGCGATCGTGGTCGTCAACCGGTAACCTCCGGTAAGTTGAATACCTAGGACGTCCAAATCAGTGAAAGTCTCGGCGCCGTTAGCGCTTCGCTTGATGCTAGTGGAGGATGGCGGGGGATCACCCCGCAATTCAACGTCCAGGCGAGTGCTCTGCCCCATACTCCAGAGCAGCTTCCGGACACCCACCTTTAATCCCAGATCCAGTTCGCTCATAGTGCGCTCATTCCCATCGCCTTCTCGAAGATCTTCCCGAAGTGTTCCGGCGACGGCTCCGCATACTGTCTGATTCTGTGGCTTGTCTGCATAGGTGCACGGTAGTCTTTGCCAGACGCTAGGGCTTGGCGGGCAACAGCATCATCCACTCGGCGTTCGATAAGTTCACCATGCAATATAAGATCACGCGCCAACATTAGGGCTTCGCGATTATCTTTGGTGTCAACGAACTTTGGGGTGACCCACGTGCCTCCGGGTTTCGAGTCAGGACCGAAAACAAGAAGGCCAGCATTGCGCATCAGCTCATATTGCCTGCGATGAGCACTGTTCGGTGCCAAGAATCCTCGGTAGGGATCCAAGAGCTTGTCGATGACGTTGATGAGACCTGCAGAAGAGAGGGTGTTGTACTCACCGTAATTTTCGGCGCATCGCAAGCATGCGAGAACAGCCAAGGCCTTATCAAGAACTGGCTTCCTCGCTGTCAGGAGCTGCGGATCAGAAACATACGGCATCGCTGCAAAGGGTTGCATTGTGCCGTCTGGTAGACGTACGGAGGCGGCCATCACAAGGCCTCCGGCGACCGCTCCGGTTAGAAGGGGGTATTTTGCCGGGTCGATTTCGAGTCCCTGGCGTGCGCGGACAGCGGCGAACTCGCCGATTAGCTGGTCGGTACCGTGGTCAATAACGAGTGACTCAAGTAGAGCCGGGTTCTCGAACCCAAAAAAGGGCGAGTAAAGGACGTCGCCGTCAATGGTCTTGAGGGTTTGAATAAGGCCCGCATTTGTTGCGACTTCAAGTAGGTCGGGGAGCGCCTGGCCGTCCAAGCTAAAGGAAGTTTCGAGGTCTTCCAACGGAACTGGACTCTTCGACAGGCCATCTATAACGATGAGAAGTTGCTGCTCTACTTCAGTTGGTGCTCGATCCCGCCACGCTTCACCCAGAGTTGCATAAAGGTCATCGTAGTAGGGGACGGTCTCAGTGAATGTGGTGATTTTTCCGCCACGTCTTTGCACACCTTGAACGAAGCCGGCATCCTCCAGAACCCGTATCACGTCACCGAACGAAAGGAGGTTCACGTCAAGTTGGTGCGCAGCCACTTGCATGAGCGCCTGTGCATCTTGAATGACATCATGACCACGAATAAGGCCGCTCAGAGTTGCTGCCATGCCCACCAGACGCGTATCGTTTAGCGGCCCGAGTATGGGAGAGTTCGGATCTAGATTTCTTAGACCCGAATGGACGTCTTGACAGCGCAGACCTTCGTCAAACTCTTCCATGGTCTCCTACCCGGTTGCGAGCCCCGGGCTCGATGTATTGAAATCTAATGAATTATACAATCTTGCCAATTCTCAAGGGGGATAGGCTGGCAGGGTTTGAAGGCCGAACCGGTCGCGAACGAGACCTCTGAGCACCGCGACAAGTTCGCAGACACTGTTGGCCGTCCTGCTAGTCCTGGAACTGCCGTTCCGAACGCTAAAGGCAGCCTAGTCGCGCCTGCATCAATCTAGTCAATGTGTGTTGGAAACCGTCAAGATATACCCAGCAGACTTGACCGCATTCCTCACGGGAAGGCCAATCATGGACATCATTGTAGCGCCGGACGATTTGGTGAAAATGGTTTTCGAACAGTTCTTTGGACGAGCCAGTCTAGTGGTCTTCATGTGGGTCTTGGCCACCACCGCCGTCGCGTGGATCTCTCTCGGTCGACAAGCTGTGCAGGCGAAAGACATTGTCAAACGGCTCTTCTCCTTCACAAGCGACAGGTATGGGTTGCAAACGGGCAAGGTCAAGGCAGTCCTGCAGATTGCAGGCTACTGGGCTTTGTTTTACGGTGTTGCCTCTTTTGTCACGCAGCTTTTCGCCGGGTCTGAGTTCTCGAAGGGGCGTGGCGGGGGCTTGGCGGAGCTCCTCACTTGGAGTGTACTTTTCGGCTTGTTGACAGTCTTTGGCACGCTGCTGTTGTTGCCAACTGACTATGATGGCGTGGTTGTCTTTTACTGCCTCTTTATCGGCTATGGAGTAGGCTCGCTCTACGCCGTGATCACTTTTACATCTAAAGGTGGCCCAAATCCCGGGGACTGGTGGGTAGCGCCCGCAGCTAGTTGCTGTCTAATGTTGGTTTCCGCGTCTTATGCCAGAGTGAAACCAAGAAAGAAAGACATCCCCTTGATCTAGGTGATAGGGAATAGTGTCTGGCTGTTGCCCATTTGCGGCGCCCGGCGGGCCGGACCCATGCGGTGAACATGTCCTCAAGGGTCTGTTCCTCGGGGCGCAACACGTGAACAGCGCTCAGTTGTAGCACACGACCGGAACCATCTAGCGCCATATTCAGCACCCAAAACACCCGAAAACCACGCCCAAACGTTGAATCAATGACTCTTCCGCCGGCATTCTCGTGCGAAGCGTCGCCCCAGGCTGCCAGCGGGATCGCCGACGAGACCATCAGTCCGCTCAAATCCGCGCGACTACGGGCGATTCAGCAGATCCCGGCAGGATCAAGGAAGGGGACGGATTGATTCATCTGATGAGATACGCAGAGTGCTACTTTACATAACATCGGTTATCGGCCTTTAAGGCACGGGAGTAGAAGTAGCTGCGAGAACTCCCGTCTGCTGAAGATTTTGGCGTTTCCGCAGGTCAGAAGCAGTTTTGCATACCTTCATGATCAAGCGCGCGTCATCTGGATTTGATCCACTACG
>NZ_LNUV01000007.1 GCF_001512285.1 Arthrobacter sp. EpRS71
AAGGCACGGGAGTAGAAGTAGCTGCGAGAACTCCCGTCTGCTGAAGATTTTGGCGTTTCCGCAGGTCAGAAGCAGTTTTGCATACCTTCATGATCAAGCGCGCGTCATCTGGATTTGATCCACTACGGCTGAGAGCTATAGGTTTCCTGCATCTAATGCATGTTTCCATGGTTTAGGGGTTGCAGTGAGTGGTGCCGTTCCGGGTTTCGTCCCGCGGATGCTGGTGGATCCGGACGTTGGGCTGTTCAGGGCCGACGAGCGTGTTTTCACGGCCATGCTGGATGGCTGGCGGGCGCAGATGCTGGCCCGTGGGCTCACGACGCAGACCATCAAGCAACGCTGCCAGCTGCTGGAACGGTTCCAGAAATTCACAGGTGAATTTCCGTGGCAATGGCGTCCGGCAGACGTCGATGATTTCCTGGCCGGACTGCGTTCCGGTGAGAAGCCGATCAGCCTGAAGACGCTGCGCTCTTACAGCAACGCCGTGGCGATGTTCTGCTCCTACCTGACGCATCCTGGTTACGGTTGGGGTGAGTTCTGCGAACGTACTTTCGGCGACATTCCAAGCCAGATCTGCTTTGAATGGAACACGCCCAGGCACACGACCGACGACGCCGTCCCGGCAGCGCGGCGGGCGTTCACCAAGGCGGAACTGCAACGGATTTTCGACCATATCGACGATCTCGTCGACCGTGAATATGCTGCGGGAACCAAGCGGTGGCTGCCCCTGTTCCGCGACTCTGTGGCGTTCAAAGTCTGCTATGCCTACGGGCTTCGCCGGCGGGAGATGACGATGCTGGATCTGGAGGACTTCGGCCCCAATCCCCACGTCACCGACTATGGCCGCTTCGGTGCCATCCAGGTGCGGTTCGCCAAAGGCACTGCAGGTTCAGGGCCCAGGCGGCGCACCGTTTTGACCGTGCCGGAGTTCGACTGGGTCGTGGATCAGCTGAGGACGTGGACATCCGGAGGGATGCGGGCGAATTTCGCAACGGCGGACCGGTCATCGGCGATGTGGCCCAGCGAGCGGGGCGCCCGCATGTCGCTTGGTTCCTTCGGGGATTCCTTCGCAGCTGCACGGGACGCCGTTGGATTGCCCAAGGAACTGGGACTGCACTGCCTCAGGCATTCCTATGTCACCCATTTGATCGAAGCCGGCTACGACCCGGCATTCGTGCAGACACAGGTCGGCCACTCGTACGCCTCGACCACCGGCCTCTACACATCGGTATCGTCGGACTTCAAGCAGAAAACCGTGCAGCAGATGATCGCACGCCGCATCACGACCCTGGAGGACCCCGATGCCTGAACAGCGCCGGATCGGCTACCGCTGGAACTTGCGTGCCCTCATGGCCAAGCGCAACCTCTGGAAGACCACCGAATTGATGCCGCTTCTGAGATCCCGCGGAATCAACCTCTCCGAGAGCCAGGTCTACCGGCTGGTCACGGCCACACCCGAACGCATCCCGGCCAGAACATTCGCAGCGCTCTGCGACATCCTGGACTGCACCCCGAACGACCTCTTCGAACCATTCGTTGAGATGCGGGCCGCGGCGACGGCAAATGCCCCGCGGCGCAGCGAAGACCTCGGAATCCAACCAGGTAACCCGATCGCCAAGCGCATCCGCCTCGTCATGCCTGAGGACGGTGAGTAGGCCACGCAAAGCAGAGGACCCGATCCGCTGGCCGGTCCCCTGCAACCGCTGCGGCCAGCACCACCAAACCGTCGCACGGTGGCCCGACGGCGGAGTCTGCGGCTACTGCTACCAGCAAGCCAAACGCACCCGTGGCATCTGCGCCTGCGGACACGAAGGCGTCCTGCCCGGAATTATTGATGAGCAGCCGACATGCCGCCGGTGCTCAGGCATTCGGCTCAACGTCGATTGCGTCAGCTGCGGAGCCGAGGACGAACTTCACAGCGGCGGGCGCTGCTGGACCTGCGTCCTTGGCAATGTCGTAGATGACCTGCTCACCGACCCGGCCACGGGAGCCATCGCCAACGATCTGATCCCGCTGGGGGCAGCGCTGAAGTCCATGAAACGGGCCAACAGCGGCATGACCTGGATCCGCCAAAAGCACGTCACCGCGTTCCTTCGCAACCTCGCAGTCGCACCAAAGATCACCCACGAAATTTTCGACGAACTGCCCGACTCACGCACCCGCGAATACGTCCGCGGACTTCTCACAGAACACGGGGTGCTCCCCCAACGCGACGAACTCCGTTTCCGCTACGACAGCTGGGCGGCAGAAGCCATCGAACGTGTGAGTGACCCGCAGCACCGGGAAGTGGTCCGCCGCTACATCCGCTGGCACCACCAACGACGGATGAACCACAGGGACGAAGTCACCCGCGGCGCCTTCCTTCGCGCCAAACAGGAAGTCACCGTGGCCATCGACCTCCTCAACTGGCTCACCGGCCATGACATCAAACTGCCCGAGCTGCAGCAATCCCACCTCGACGTATGGCAAGCCGAGGGGCCCACAACCCGGCGCATTGCCGAGCGATTCCTTAAATGGGCCATCAAGACCAAAGCCGCCCCAGCCGGTCTCACCATCGTTCCGCATCGCCGCGGCACCAGCCCAAGACTCGCCAAGCCCGGACAGGACGAAGCACTCAAACGAGTCATCCACGAAGACGAACTAGAGACACGCGACCGGGCCGCCGCGATCCTCATCCTCGTTTTCGGACAACAGGCCGAAAACATCGCACGACTGACATGGGACGACGTGACCATCACCGACGAACTGGTCACCATCCAGCTCGGAACAATTAAGATCGCGCTGCCGGATCCACTGGCCCAACCATGGCGCGAACTCGCCGCAAACCCAGGCCACGATCTAACCGCCTCACACCCCAACACCAGGTGGGTGTTCCGCGGAGCCTCTCCCGGGCGGCACATCCACCCCGGACACCTCACTACACGCCTCAGCAAGCTATTCAGCACCCGCGCCGCGAGGCTCGGAACCCTCCACGAACTCACCAAACTCGCACCCGTGGCCATCATCGCCGAAACCCTCGGCTACTCCCCCACAACCATCGAACGCCACGCCGCAGACTCAGCCGCTGCTTATGCCCAATACATTGCCGCACGCAAATAGCGGGCAAATTACCTACCTACGCTCCTCGTGAGCGGATCGCCAGACGGCTTCGAAAGTCGATGCTTCGATCGGCTCTGCTTTGAACTCAGACTGTTCGGCGATCTCGTTCAAAGATGGAACGGCAACTTCCGAGAGCCAGGTGGTCCCGGTAGTCGTTGACTCGTCCGCGAAAGTGGAGGTGCCGTCCCGAAACTGTTCGACTTTGCGTATCTCAAAGCCGTTGGCGTCTATCTCGCTATAGATGATCAGCGGCTCTTCATCGAAGTTGTGGTGCCATTCCACTCGTTGGTGCCGTTCCATAGCAACACCATAGGACCCTAACCCCCAAGTGAACGTCACGTGCGACGAAAACGGCTTACTCCCGCCTCACGAATAACCGTGCATGCCAGTT
>NZ_LNUV01000008.1 GCF_001512285.1 Arthrobacter sp. EpRS71
AACTGGGCCCACAAAGCAGAAGAAGAAGACACCATGTCCTCCGGAGAGACGCGTCCGCTGGTTGCGCTCATCAGCGCCAACCCGGCCGCCATTGGGCCAGCCAATGAGGCGTTTGAATCAGGGTTCCCCGAAGCGCGGCTGTGGAACATTCTCGATGACCAGTTGCAGGAAGATGCGGACGTTCGAGGTGTGACAGGGTCCTTGGCCGAGCGAATGCACCGCTTGATCAACCATGCGGTGCTTGAAGGCGCGGATGCTGTCCTCCTCACGTGCCCCGTATATGCAACGGCTGTTCATTCCTACACCGTCAAATGCCCGGTCCCGCTGCTCGACCCTGATGCGATGGCACTGGATGGCCTCTTCGTACAGGTCCCGGGATCAGTCCTGGTGCTCGCCAGCGACCATCAGCCGCTGACCGTCGCGATAAACCGCTTTATCAACGAGTCTGCCGGGCGGGGCATTCCGGTGGAGACGCGCGGTGCCGTTGTTCCGGGAGCAAAGCCCGCTGCCCTGCACGGCAGCACAGAGGAGCTCGTCACCGCCCTGGCCGCAGTGGTCAAGGAACAGCCGTCGCCTCCCGACGCCGTATTGCTCGCCCAATATTCCTTGGCATCCGCGGCCGAGGAACTTCAATCCACCACAGGCATACCGGTTTTCTCCGGGCCCATCAGCTCAGCCGCGGCACTTCGCCGCACCATTCTTGGAGGTACACGATGATCGGTGTCATTGCCGACGACTTCACGGGCGGCACAGATGTTGCTGTCGCATTCCGCCGCGCAGGACTCCGCGTCCTGATCCAATTCGGCGTCCCGGATGTCGTCTCGGGCAACGACGGTGCCGACGTCGTGGTCATTGCGCTCAAAACCCGAACCCTCCCTGCTGATCAAGCTGTGGCACAGTCGTTGCATGCGGGCCGGCAGCTCCTGGACGCCGGGGCGAAGCAACTCTTCTTCAAGTTCTGTTCAACGTTCGATTCCACCCCGGCCGGGAACATCGGTCCGGTCAATGATGCCCTGGCGGACCTGACCGGCAGCAGTGTTACCGTCGTGGTGCCCAGCTCACCCTCGCACGGACGCACCCAGTACAACGGTCATCTATTCGTCCACCATCAGCTCCTGTCGGACTCACCCATGCGTCATCACCCTTTGACGCCCATGACGGATGCGCGCGTGCCGGAACTTCTTCGCTCCCAAACAGCACGCGCCGTCTCCTTGGTAACCCTGCAGCAAGTCCATACTGGAACCGAGGCACTGACCGCTGCGATCGACGGTCTGCAACACTCAGGAATCCCCTATGCCGTGGTAGATGCAGTTGAGTCCAGCGACCTTGCCACCATAGGCAGGGTGGTCATTGATCATCCCTTCGTTTCCGGAGCGGCTGGTCTCGCCGGCGGGCTGGCAACGGCAATCGCCGAACGCAAGCCCTCCACACGCAAGCCGACCCTCGTCGATGACGGGTCCGACCACGACGGCCCGGCCGTCGCGTTGGCAGGATCCTGTTCCGCCCGCACACTCCAGCAAATTGAAGCAATGCAGGCCGGTGGACATCCGTCATTTCAGCTCGATGCCGTAGCCGTACCGGACCCTTCCCTGCTCTCTGAAGCCGCCCTGGCCTGGTACGACGAGCAACAGCCCGGCACTGCCCCGCTGATCTACTCTTCGTTGCCGCCGGAGAAGCTCCGTGAATCCCAGCGCAGGCTCGGGGTCACCGCTTCGGCTGAAATTCTGGAGACAGCCATGGGCCTCATCGCCCGTGGACTGGTGCGGCGAGGGGTGCAGCGGGTGGTTGTCGCAGGTGGCGAAACTTCAGGCTCCGTGGTGACGGCACTCCACGTCAACGGCGGACTGATCGGTTCCGAGGCTGCCCCTGGTGTCCCTTGGATTCACACCTCACACAACGGTCCACTGGCCTTACTCCTGAAATCAGGAAACTTCGGTGACGTCGACTTCCTCGTCCAAGCGGTGAGCCCCCGAACGACTGTGGCCGTATAGCCTGTTTCCCATCAACTGACCACGAAGGGAATGGGGAACATCGATGTACAGTCTGTGGGTCACTCTGGAGGTACAGCCCGAAGGGCGGAAAGAGTTTCTGGAGGCCATCACGCGCAACGCCGAGCTATCTGTCAGAGATGAAGATGGGTGCCTTCGCTTCGATGTCATCGAGCTGGGCGCCGGAACGAACACCTTCGCCCTCTACGAGCTCTACACCGATCGTGCCGCCTTTGAGGAAGAGCACCTTAAAGCCCCGCATTTTCTGGCCTACAAGGACATCTCCACACGCGTCGTCGTCCCTGGAAGTCAGCGGGAAACCGGCGGCCCCATGATCGCGTCCTTCTAGAAAAACGGCCCGGCGTCCAGAGTGATGTCACCACCTGTGCGCAAAGTGGTTGACTGGCCGACCACTTTATCCGATGATTGATGTGGCCCACCTCACTAGCTTCGAGACAGGGCAGCATTCCTCAAAGGAGAGACTCAATGATAAATCGTCAACGGCCGGATTCACCCATGTTCGCCGCCGGTTCGTTCAACCGCCGCACACTGGTCCAAGGGGCCCTGGCGGGCGTGGCCCTGGCGGCCGGCGGCGGGGCCGCAGCGCACGCCACGTCCGAGAGGCCGGCGCCCTTTTCTGCCGGAACGGAAAGGGCTTCCTATCGGGTCCCCGGGCAGGCCACGGATTGCCATATGCACGTCTTCGATCCCGACAGATTCCCGTATCCCTTGCCGACCGCGACTCCGCCGCCCAAGGCAACAGTTGCCGACTACCGTCTCCTTCAACGCCGCACAGGCACCAAGCGCACGGTGGTCGTCACACCGTCGAACTACAGCACAGACAACCGCTGCACGCTCGACGCCATCGCACAGCTAGGGCTCCGGGATGCCCGTGGAGTAGCGGTGATCGACAACACCTTCACGGACGGGCAACTACGGGAAATGAACGACGGCGGAATCCGCGGAATCCGCTTCAACCTCACCCGCCCGGGTGGCGCCGGGGCGGAACTGATCCGGCCGTTGGCCGAACGTGTTGTAGACCTTGGCTGGCATGTGCAGATCCATATGACGGCAGAGGGAATCCAGGAAAACCTTGCTCGTATCACCGGCCTGCCCACCGAGCTGGTCATCGACCACATGGGCAGGATACCTGGAGCCGCAGGGACCGCGCATCCTGCGTACGCTGCCATTCTTCGACTCATCGATGAGGGAACCACCTGGGTTAAGCTCTCCGGCGTTTACCACGAATCACCGGTCGGACCCCCGTCTTACAGCGACCGCGCCGCAATTGGTTCGGCTTTTGCCCGGGCAGCCCCTGAGCGCATGTTGTGGGGCAGCGACTGGCCCCACCCTACGGCATCCCGGGGTGAGGTGCCCATGCCTGATGATGCCGCCATGGTGGATCTGTTTGCGTCATGGGTTCCGCGACAACAGGACCGTAAAAGAATTCTTGTGGACAACCCGGAAAAGCTGTACGGGTTCTGACTGGGACAACCCGGGCGCGGAGCCGCTGCCGTGCCCGGGCTACCGGCCCATCAGCAACGCCGCGGCAACCACGGCAGGTATGGCAGCAACTGAGGTGAGCAGGATTGAGTCGCGGGCGATAGCGGCGCCTCTGTCGTAGCGGCTGGAAAACAGGAACACGTTCTGGGCTGTCGGCAGGGCGCTCATAATCACGGCAGCGAACGCTTGCGTATCATCCACAGCGAAGACATAGCGGGCGAGGACAAACGTCAGCGCCGGCATGATGGCGGCTTTGAGTCCACTGGCGACCAATACGTCGGTCCGAGCGCCACCGGGCCGCAACGGCCTGCTTCCGGGCAAGCTCATACCAAAAGCCATCAGGACCAGCGGCACGGCCGCCCCGCCCAGGACCTTGAGCGGATCCCAGAGCAATGGGGGCAGCTCCAGCCCGCTCCAGGCCACAACGGCCCCGAGAAATGAGGCGATAATCATCGGATTCCGCACCGGTTGGGCGAGCAACGATCTGAGCGTGGGCCTCTGTCCTGTGGTGAGGTCAAGGAGCAGGAGAAACAGTGGCGAGAGCACCAGCAACTGCACGAGCAATACCGGGGCAACCGGAGTGGCGTTGCCAATCGCGTAGACCGCGACGGGAATCCCGATGTGATTGGCGTTGACGTAGGAGCTTGCCATGGCGCCCACAACGACTTCTGCGCCCTTGCGCTGAAACCACAGGGCACTCAGGCCCCAGTAAAGAAGGCACGTCAGTACAGCCGCAGCAAGGGCCAAGGGCACCAGGGCAGAGAAGATGTCACCGAGTTCCGAGCCTGCCAAAATGGTGAAGAGGAGCGCCGGGTTAGTGATGAAGAAGGCGATCCTGGACAAGACCGGCCCAGCTGACGGGCCGGCGATGCCAGCCCGTCCAGCCACGTAGCCAACCAGGATAATGCTGCCGACGAGCGCGAATCCTGCGAAAACCCCGCCCATTCAGCCCCCGTCCGTGCAGGACACCTTAACAGGAGCCACAGATCAGATTCGTGCGGCAGCGGCAGCCTGCTCGGGCGTGAGTGGTCGCGTAGTGCGTCCGTGCAGGAGCAGGTAGACCTTGGCCGTCTCCTCAAGCTCTTCAAGTGCATCCATGGCACTGTCCACATCTTTGCCTGCCACGACGGGGCCGTGGTTGCTCAGCAGCATGGCAAGGTGTTCGGCAGCTGTAGCCTCGGCCAGGCCCTCCAGCGCCGGATCTCCTGGTGCGTGATAGGGCAGCAATGGAAGGGTGCCTACCCGCATGGCGAAGTAGGCCGTCAGCGGCGGGATGGCGCTGCCGGTCGCGGTGTGCTCCAGGCAGGAGACGGCGGCCGAGTATGTCGAGTGGGTATGAACCACTGCAGAGTCCTGCGGACGGGCCCGGAGGACAGCCGCGTGCAGGAAGGCCTCCTTGGAGGGCTTATTGCCACTGACATGCAGTCCAGCGGCGTCAATGACTGAGAGCTCGTCCGGCCGGACAGTTCCCAGGCTGCTGCCTGTCGGGGTGACCAGAATGGCGTCACCCCAGCGGACGCTGATGTTGCCTGTTCGGCCGTGAGTCAGGCCACGGTTGAAGATGGATCGGGCTGCGTCCACGACGCTTTCGCGGAGGCGGCGTTCGGTGCTCATGCATTCTCTTTCTTGGGGGTCGTTGCAGGGGTTGAATTCCCCAGCAGTTGAGACCGTAGGGTGGCTGCTGCAAGTTTCGGGCCCGCCAGAACCGGTTTGCCGAGGGCCGCGGCCAAGGGCTCGGCCGCCGGGGAAAGCGAGTACTGGGCCAGCAGGACGGCATCAGAATCCGCCTGACTTGTGCAGGCCGCCTCGAGCGCGCGACACAAGCGTTCCGCGTCTGCGGCCGCTGCGACTGCCGCTGCCCCCTCGGCAACGATGCCGGTGACGGCGATGTCCTGACCGGCTGAGGCGGCTGCAGCCGAGAACCGCTCCAGCGCGTCTTCCAGCGGGCCCCTGGCGGATGCCAGCAGCACGATGCGTTTGTATCCGCCGGATAGAGCGGCCTTGAACGCTGACGCGTCGGGGGCATAGATCGGAATGGAGAGCTCAGCTGCCAGCCGTTCGGCGATGGGCCCGTACATGGAGCACGTCAAAAGGATTCCGTCCGCACCCTCTGTTTCGGCGTGGCGAATCAAGCGGGTCATGCGTTCGGCCAGCCCCTCCGTAACGCCCCCTTGGGCGGTGGCGTCGTCGAGAAGGCGGTCATCGAGTAGGTTCCATAACCTGGCTTCAGGAAAAACCTCATGAAAAGCCCCGGTCGCGGGCGGGATCGCCACCGGGGTCGCACTGATCAGCGAGATCAGCGGGTTGGATTGATGATGGGTCACGGTGCGTCTCCTAGTCGGCGGATTTCCAGCCATGTGCCATGGCAAGGATGAGGGTAAAAGTTCCAAAGGCAGCAGCGACCCAGTACGTGAGCGGCCCCAAGGTCTTGGACACCCCGATGATGAAGTCACTGCTACCGATCAGCAACCCCGCGAGCTGGAGCAGGACAAGCACCGTCCCCAAGAGCAGCATTGCTACCAGGAGTGCAACGAAGACCATGGTCAGGACACGGATCATTGCGTTGCGGCGCGGCCCAAAGCCGGGGCCGGCGTCGATGTTTTTTTGGGAAGACATATAACAGCCTTTCTGGTCCGGCTAGTGGGGAATAGGTAGCAAGTTGAACGCCACCACCACGGGAATGATCAGGAACGGCACCACATAGAACACCACCAGCGGCACGAACGTTTTGGCAGGATTCACTTCCGCGATGCTCGCAGAGATGAAAATGGACGGACCTCCAGGCGGGGACGCACCTTCTGTGGAGATGGCCACCATGATGGCGCAAACAGCCAAGGCCGGATGAACTCCTGCTGCCACAAGGACTGCAAACGCACCGCCGCCAAGGGTCGCGGCCGTGGCCGTGGCACTCAGCGGACCACCCACCAGGGCGATGATCACCACAATGATCAGCACTGTGACGATGGCTGGCGCGTTCAGGCCGGTGAGGGCATCACGCAGCTGCTTGTCCAGTCCAAGGGCTAGAAGGACTGCACTACCGGCAAAGGAGAAGACCAAGGTTGCGCCAATGTCCTTGAACCGTGGAGCTGTACTGGCGATGAAGGTGTACCAAGCACGCGGTGTGGACGGCAGTTGCTTACGACCAATGATGAGGCTGAGGATGCCCAGCAGGACAGGGATCCACAGCAGGATGTCGATCGCTTTGACGGCATCGGATCCCTTGTCGCCCAGCAGACTGGCGATGAGCTCAGCGCCAACGCCAACGGTAAGAAGAATCGGCACGGCTATGCCTAGGTAGACGATCAATGATCGCCACCCCTGCTTCAGGGACCGACGCAGCGGCATGAGTTCCTCGCCGGAGACCTTGGCAATTTTGTAGCGCCGCACAAAATAAAAGATGCACAGCAATCTCCACAGCACGCAGTAACCGGCGACCACGAACATTGCTACCAGGGTGGCGTTCTTGTCGATGTTCGGCCCTACGGTGGCGAGCCCCACGAGGATGAGATAAGAGGCGCTGGGCGGGATCACCGTGCCGTTGCCTGAGTTTCCTGCAACGACTGAGGAGGCGATGTGTTTGGGCCAGTTTGAGCGTTCCATCCAGGGAATCGTGACTGATCCGATGGTGGCTGCATTCGCAGACGCTGAGTGGGTCAGCGCCCCGAAACCTGCAGAGGCGAGGGTGGAGACGTATCCTGCGCCGCCGCGGAGTCGGCCAAGCATGGAGTTCAGGATATGGACCTGATGGTGGATGATGCCGGTCTGCGTCAGCACGAATCCGATAAAGGTGAAGGACATCGCCGCGAAAACCACAGGCTGCTTGAAGGCTTCCCCGAGGCCTGTGCCCAGAAGTGCGAAGAAGTCGGCTCCGCCAAACAGGCACAGTACGAGGAAGCCGACGATCATGGCCTCGCCGATGCCCCGTTTGACGACGGTGGCCCAAACAAGGATGGTGATGAGATAGACGATCAGCGCCCAGACGGCGATTCCCACGTCATCTCCTTTCTAGAGAGTGGACGAACGGTCTGCGTCGACGCAGTGCTCTGGTGACGGCTTGCCGTTTTCTGCGGACACGGTGAGGCGGTGCCTCAAGATCGCGACGGGACTGCCTGTGGCAGCGCGGAACTCCGGCGGACCGGGAGTTCCCGTGGTTGGATCCAAAGGGTGGGCTGCGATGGAATGTCCCCGTTCGTGGGCCACGAGCAATGCCCCCGCGTCGGAGTCCAAGCAGAAGAAACGGGGCCTGATACCGTGGGTCTCGGTCCAGCGTCCGGGGCCAAGACGGCCTGTTTTTGGATCGGCATCGTACGTACCGATAGTGTCCGGGAACTCACCACCGGGTGAATGGTCTCCAGGACCGCTGCGGTTGGAGACATAAACATGCTTCCCGTCGGCGCTGACCGCGATTTCGGCCCCGCGGCTGTCGCCGGTCACAGAGTCGGGCAGTGCGGACGTGGACTGGATTGGGCGAAGTGTTCCGGTGGCGGCGTCCCAACTGTAGGTGGTCACCGTTGAAAGAAATTCCTCAATCGAGTACACAAAGTTGTTGGCTGGTGAAAACGCCACGTGCCGTGGTCCAGACATTTCCCGCAACCGTATGGTCCGGTCCTGGTGCCACGTCAGGGATCCGGTGCTGTCGATCGAGATCGTGAAGATTGAATCCAAACCTTTGTCCGGGACTAATGCGTACGAACCGGTGGCGTCGAAGACCACCTGATGGGGTTTGGAACTGTTTTGATCACGCCGGTGCGGCCCGGTTTCGCCCTTGAAGGACAGCAAACCTGATACCGGACCGAGGCTGTCATCCGCGAGTATCCGGATGCTGGCTACCGTACCGCTGTTGTGATTGGCCACCACAAGAAACTGCTGGTCCGGGCTGAGTGCCAAATGGACCGGGTTCACTCCCCCGGCGTCAACCGTGTCGCGGTAATCGATGCGTCCGCTCGCAGGGTCCAACTCCAGGGCGCTGATCTGGTTCCCGTCGCCATGGGCGACATAAAGCTGTGTGCTTCTTGGACTGAGGATCATGAAACTAGGGTTGTCCATGCCCACCGTTTGCCGTGGGAGCCAGCGTCCGTCGTCGAGGATTTCAAAGACCTCCAGCCCGCTGCCGCGCCCCTCGCGCAGCACGCTGGTTCGTGAACCAACATAGGCAAGTTCAGTGACCCGCAAGGCTGGCCTCCCCCGCGTTAGCATCCGAGTGGACAGCTTGCGCCAGCATCCTGGGGTCCCCAAAGTTGCCGGATTTCAAGAGCAAAGCGATAGGAATCTCCCCTGTGGTGTAGATCCATGGCACGCCGGGTGCCATTTCCGTTCCGATGGTCCCACCCTGGACGCCCAATGCTTGGACAACCGCACCGGAGGTTTCACCTCCGGCGGTGACGATTCGGCGCACGCCCCTTTCAACGAGCCCACGAGCAATCAGACCGGTGGCCTGTTCGAGGATGGCGGAGGATCTTTCGGTGCCCAGAATCTCCTGGGTCCGGCGCAGCTCTGCGGGTTCGAGTGTTGAGTAGATCAGCGGCCTGGCGTCATGAGGCAGTGTCCCGAACCAAGCAAGGGCCGACTCTGCCAGCTGTACAGGGTCCGGCTTTGCGACAGCGTCGAGGAAGAACGAAGGTTCGTGCTCGCGCATGTAAGAGACCTGTTCCCGGGTTCGGGCCGAACAGCTTCCCGCCAAAGCGACCGCCCGCCCGGTTCCGACCGGGTCCTGTTCGTGGCTTTGGCTGTGTCCCCGGTTCCCCGCCAGAGATCGGCCAAGTCCCCCTGCCAGTCCGGCGGCGCCTGTGACCAATACATCGTCGCGGCAGGCATCACCGATGGCTTGCAGGTCTGTAGCGGTAATGGCATCTGTGACGGCATAGCGGACTCCGCGGCCGGCCATCTCATCCAGGTGATCCCGAATAGCCCGGGCGCCTGCACGAACCGTTTTTTGGGTGACGAGTTCTACGGGGCGTTCCGTCTGGGCACTGAGCAGACGGACGATGTTGGAATCTGTCATCGGCGTCAGGGGGTGGTGGCTCATCGGAGACTCGGCCAGTGGCTGTTCAGCGACAAACAGGTTGCCCATGTACTGAGTGCGGCGGTGCTCAGGCGAGGCGGGAGCAACCACCGTCAGGCGGGAACCTTGGAGATCAGCCAGTGCGTCGGCTACTTGGCCGATGTTGCCTTCTGGTTTGGAATCAAAGGTGGAGCAGTATTTGAAATAGATCTGTGAGGCGCCATGGTTCTTGAGCCATTCTGCGGCGCGCAGGGATTCGGCGACGGCGTCGTCTACCGGGAGGGTCCTTGTTTTCAATGCAATGACCACAGCGTCATGGTACGGCAGGATCGTCTCCGAATCGGGCGAGCCGAACAGAATGACTGTTGCCAGTCCGGCACGTCGGAAGGCGACGGCAACGTCAGTACCACCGGTCACATCATCGGCGATGACACCTATCACTGTTGTTCCTACCATTTCGTGGGGTTTCCGGACACGGACGCATGGCCTCCTGCCGGAAGTTGGGCAATGTGCGTGCAC
>NZ_LNUV01000009.1 GCF_001512285.1 Arthrobacter sp. EpRS71
AAGACCCTCAGCCTTGATCAACGGGGTACCGAGCTCAATGATGTCAACGTACTCCGCAACCTGACCAGCCAACTCAAGAGCAGCCTCGGTAGTGAGCAAATCAATAGCAACCTGAAGTTTCATGATGTTTTCCTTCTGTTATTTACTTCAATGGGGTGTAAAAACTGGGGTGTGGTGCCTGACGGGCGGACTGTTTACTCAAGATTGGCGTGGCGCAGCCACAGCTTTTCCGCCGGCTGCGCGTCGTTTTCCCACAGGGACTGGAAGATAGCTTCGGTGGCCAGGAACAGTGCCTGCTCGAAAAGCGATCCTGCATATTGCCGGGAAACGGACGAGCCATGGTCGGTCTTCTGTGCGGCCGGAATGATGACCAGAGCGTCGGCGAGCCCTGCAAGCGGCGACTCGGCGTTGGTTGTGAACACCGCGATGCGGGCGCCGGCCTTCGCTGCTGTCTCTGCTGACTTGACCACGCCGGATGTTGTTCCGGACCCCGAGGCCACCAGAAGCAGATCCCCCGAAGCGATTGCAGGCGTGGTGGTATCGCCAGCGATGTGGACTGTGAGACCCAAGTGCATCAATCGCATGCCAGCCATGCGCAAGACCAAACCGCTTCGGCCTGCGCCGGCAACAAAAATGCGGCCCGGGTGGCTGATGTGACTCGCGAGGCGGGCCATCTGCTGTTCATCAAGCTTCGCTGCGGTGCCCGTGATCTCGTCCCTGACGAGGGACAGATTGCGGACAATATCAGATGCTTTGGTGTACGCGGCAGTCGTCGCGCTTGCTGTCGTATTCACGATTTGTCCCCTTCGGTTTCAGTCCTCGTCCTGCTGCGGTCGAGGAGTTCTTTCGGTTAAGAACCATGTTTCCGAATCAAAAGGGGTGGGGTAACACTGTTTTCTGACGGTTCTTCCTACACTTAAGGAGTGGTCCTCAGTGCACTCGACGTTCTCAGCAGAGTCAGAACACCATGGATGACTCCACCTCAGTGAGACTCTCAAGTACCTCTCGTCTGTAGTATTGAAGCCACCCGCAGTCCAACTTTCGGAGCGCAGACTCTTGGCATCGCCGTCCTCCTTTCAGTCGCAGATTTACCGCTCTTTGCCGGAAATTGAGCGCGCCGAGGCGATTGTCGACAGAATCTCAACGGCGATCTCCCTCGGCCTGCTAAAAGTGGGCGAACGCCTGCCTGCTGAGGCGGCACTCTCGGAAATGTTTGGAGTTGGCGGCGCTACTCTTCGCGAAGCCCTGACGGAGTTGCGGGACCGGGGCATCGTGGAGACACGCAGGGGCCGGAGCGGCGGTTCTTTCGTCGTCCAGCAGCCGCAAACACAAGCAGAAGCCATGCGGGCGTGGTTCCTTTCGACGTCGATCTCCGAGATCCGGGACATCGGAGACGAACATGCAGCCATAGCGGCCGCAACCATCCGGCTGGCGTGCGAGCGCGCAGAGGCCCACGACTTCGAGCGCCTCCAGGAGTTGGCGCGTTCCTTGGTTCTCGCCCACTCCCCCGAGCACCGCGCATCAGCCGACAGCCGTTTCCACGTTGAGCTGGCGGTGGCAGCTCAATCACCCAGACTTGCCAATGCCGAGATCAGACTGCAGCAGGAGACGGTCCAGCAGTTGTGGACGCCCCTTGCTGTAGCATTTGACCCCGAAACGGCAACCGCTGAACATTTGGAGTTGGTTCGGGCGGTTGCCCAGGATCAGCCTGAGAAGGCCCAGGCGTTGGTGCTTGGACACATCAGGCGGAACATTTTCCATTTGATTGATACGAAGCTAACAGTCGGATACGCCCTCTCAAATCAGGATGCCCAATGAAGCTCGACAACGAAGTCGTACACGCTGCACATGCCTTGGCCGTCTGGACCAGCGGCGTCCTCGCCGAGATCAACCGCCTGGCCCGAAACGTTGCCGAACTGGTGGAATTGAACCTTGCGGGACGTCCGAAAGTGGACGAGTCATCACTGGTGGGCCTTGAGGTGCTCTCCCGGGAGTTCCTCGCCAAAAACCCGTTTGCCGTGGGCGCGGGGACGTTCTTCGCTGCCCAGTCCGTCGAGGCGGAGGGGCACGTTTTCGAGTGGTGGTCACGTGGGCAATCGGGTTCCGTTGCGAAACTTGATGCGGACGTGACTCCAGGGAGCAACCGCTATTACGACTACGAGAAGCTCCCGTTCTTTTCCACTGCAGCGTCCACGGGCGAACAGACTCTTTGGGGTCCTTACATCGACTATCTCGGCTTCGAGGAATACATCATCACGCTTACAGCGCCGTTCTCTCTCCACGGCACCTTCGCCGGAGTGGCGGGGTGCGACATCCTGGTTAAGGACCTGGAACCACTGATCATGCCGGACCTGCGCGCCATCCCGGGCAATGCAGCGCTGGTGAACGCCAGCAACCGCGTCATCATGGGAAACTCGGGGATGTACTTGGTGGGCGAACGCATCAAGCCCGGATCTCCCGAAGACCAGCAGCGCATGGACCTGGACGTTCCTCATCTGGGCCTCTCCTTGGTTTACGGCAGCTAGCTCCGAGGCCAACTGGAGACTTTCCCTAATTCATTTCAACAAAAGCTGTTGAAATGAAGGTATATGGATGTAACCTCTGAAGTGATCTATTTCACAGGAAGCTCGGAACGGTAAGCGGAAGACCTGTCCCACAGCCACAGGCTCTTCATCACCATTCTTCCGCTGACGGCACCTCGCCAGGTCCGCCGCCACTCCACCTCCGGCGCACCACGCTGACGACCAGCAGCAGCGCGCTCGTCATCCGGATCCACAGCTTCGTCCATGCCTCGACGCGCGGGGAAAACGACGCGCACTCTGAATGTGAAGACATAACTTGCCGTGCAGTTCGCTGCCCCCTTTAACGGGTTCAGAGGGCCTATCGGGGGCGGCAAGTTTATCCAACTGAAGAAGACGGGCCCTTAGTTCAGTCAAGGGAGATTGTTATGAGTGAGAACCGTTCAGTGACAAACACCAGCCAAACAGACGGCTTGGCACGGTCAATCGATTGGAAGCAAGGACTGGCGATCGCACTGGGTGTGCCCCTGCTGATCCTGCCATCCCTGGGCTATCTGCCCATGTACTTATCGGCTGGAGCCATTATCGTCTGGGGGTTATCGGTGGTGCAGGGCTTCTTCCAGAACGCCGCCTACGCGGAGTTGGCCACTACCTTCCCCAAAGCCTCCGGCCTGCCAGGCTTTGCACAGCACGTTTTCCGCACTGAGAATTATCAAGGCAAGTATGACAAAAGCAAGCTGCTTGGCGGCTTCAGCGCCTGGAGCTATTGGTTTGCGTGGACACCGGTACTGGCAATCTTCTCCATACTCGTGGGGAGCTACTTGCATGGACTCTTTCCCCTCCTGGCGGAGGTCTTCACTGTCAACCACCTCGCACTGATGGCGGGGGCCGTGATCATCGGCGGCCTGTTTATGGTGAATTGGTTCGGGCTCAAAGATGGCGCGAAGCTAGGCTACGTCCTGGCAGCGTTCTCACTGTTGCCACTGGTGGTGCTCACGGTGGCGCCATTTGCCACAGGTCACGTTGAGCTGGCAAACATCACGGGGAACTGGCTGCCGGCCGACTGGTCCTGGGACATGCACCACATCCTGATTCTGTTGGGCATCTTCGCGATTGCCCAGTGGAGCGCCTGCGCTTGGGAAACAGCCGCGATCTACGGCCCGGAGTACAAGAACCCCGGCAAGGACGTTTCCAAAGCCCTCTTTGCCTGCGGCGTTATCTGCCTCTTTTCCTTCGTGCTGGTCCAGGCAGCCGTCATCGGCGTCCTGGGTGTGGAGGGGGTCCGGGCCGAACCAATCTCGCCCCTCATCCCGGTTGCCAACGCAGTTTTCGGAAGTATCGGATCCCTGGTCACCATCATCATGCTCATTGCCGCCATGGTCCTCATCATGCAGACCGCATATTTGGGCTCGTCCCGGGCCATGCACTCGATGGCAATGGAAGGCAACCTTCCCCGATCCCTCGGTAGAACCAACCGCAACGGCACGCCGTTCGTCGCCATGCTGGTCATCGGCCTCTTCAATCTGGTGCTGATCTTCATGGGCAACCCCGCCGCAATCGTCGCCGCATCGGCCATTGGATACACCTGCGCTAACGGCATCAGCCTCTTCGCCTACGTGAAAGCCAAGAGGCACCCGGCCTTCGCAGGGCTGGAAAGGCCCTTCAAGGCGCCCAGAGGCTGGAAAAATGTAGCGCTGCTGTTCGGCTTGTTCAATCTGCCTCTTTGCCTGATCGGCGTGGTCTATCTGAACAGTCTGGAGATCGGCTGGACGCCCACGTGGGTGGGCTTCATCGTCCTGGGGCTCTACCTCCCCATCTGGTTCTACTCCCAGCGTGAAGCGTCGCGGTCCCGGGAGAAGGCGGCTGCCGCCGTCGAGCTTTCCAGTCACCGCGAAGAGGACCTGAAGGGCTTCACCCGCCTCTAGGCCCGCAGAAGGAGCCACCGGGAACTTCTCATGAAGATTTCTATAAAAAAGTCTGGACTATAAGTATTAGCTCTAGTAACTTTACTTGTGGGATGAGGCAGTGATCCTAGTCACAGGATCGAATGCGACGCCAGAACCTCACTTTGTCCCTAGTAAAAGGGACTTTCGGAAACCTCATTCCGCCAACTCGGGCCAGTCGGCCCACCTTTCACTCAGTTGCTAAATGCATTTGAAGTGAGACATTTCGAACCCACCGTTACTCACTCAAAGGAGAGACCCATGGACACGCTCGTAGGAACACTCAGCAAGGCCGGATCCATTCACAAGGTGGAAGGCGGTTATGTAGGAATTCCGTCGATGGACCTCCCCGGAAGCGAAGCCTTCATCGGTGACGCCCTCCACAACCCCGAAGGCTCGGTAATGAGCGCCGGCTTCTTCGAGCTAAAGGCGTCAGAGCCCGTGGTCTACACCTACACGTACGACGAAATGAAGGTAGTCATCCAGGGTGAGTTCATCCTCACCGACCAGACCACCGGCGAAGTGACCCACGCGAAAGAGCGTGACGTGCTGTTCTTCCCCAAGGGAACAACCGTCAAGTTCGAGACACCCGAGTACGGCCTCGGGTTCTTCGCCGGCGACCGTTCGTTCGCTCCGTAGGACCCCGCCGTGCGTTCCGCGTCAATGCCACCGGCAGCAGGCACAGGCTCGGAACCTGGTTTTCGCGGTGTTATCTGCGCATCTTTTGGCGCAGATAACACCGCGGAACTACCTGGCGGTGGTCAACCCAAGCACGATCTTCGATTCGACTCCGCAACACCTGAAGCCCTCTCGGAGCTGAGGAGGGCACTGGGATGTTCGAAGGTGGGCGTCCGGCTAATGCTCGCTGGCCCCACATCGGACATTCGGGCGGCAGCAGCAGTCGCCGCAGAGTGCGGAATCCAGCAGGAGGAGATGACGCTCCTGAGTGAGGAAAACGCACCCAGGGCAATCTACTGCCCCCATTGCCACGCCACCACCCCAACTCTTCGGGTGGCCGGCTCGGAAGTGAAGTGCACAAATTGCTGCACCAACCTCACCACCACTGACCACTTTTCCCGCCGTATGGGCGCGTATCTGGGGTACCAAGCCCACGTAGAGGAGGCATCATGACGGTGACAGCTCTCCCCATCAGTCCCCATCCGGCAGTGGACGGAGGCCTGCGGCTTGAGGTGACAAACGTCAAACCCCAGACGGATTCGATAGTCAGCATCACGTTGACAGACCCGTCGGGAAAAAACTTGCCATCCTACGTTCCGGGCAGCCATCTGGTGGTCCAGTACGGCGAGGAAGGAGTCAATGCCTACTCGCTGACGGGTTCCGGCAACGCCCCCTCCGAATACACCATCTCCGTCCTCCGGGTGGAAGAAGGCACGGGCGGCTCCATGGCCATGCACCGGCTCATGGTGGGCGACAGGGTTTTCGTTTCGCGCCCCCGCAGTGCCTTCGCCCCTGCGTCAACCGCCACGCACCATCTCCTTGTTGCTGCTGGCATTGGAATCACGCCAATTCTTTCCCATGCACGTGCCGCCGCTGACCGTGGCACCACATCGTCACTGATCTATGTTTACAGGCCCGGTGCAGGCGCGCATGTGGAGGAGGCCCGGCAACTCCTGGGTCCTGCCCTGACTGAGTGCCGTAACCGCGAGACCTTCCAGCAAGTCCTCAATGAGCAGCTCACAACCCAGGGCGTTGGAACACACCTCTACGTCTGCGGACCGATTGCGTTCATGGATTCAGTCCTGGATCTGGCGCGTGATCTGGGCTGGGGATCGGCCAGATTGCACTCTGAAGCCTTTGGAGCAGCTGAACTCGATGACGGCGAGCCGTTCATGGTGAACCTTGTCCGAAGCGGCCTGCGGCTAGAGGTACCAGCCGGCACTTCACTTTTGGACACCCTCGAGAAGGCAGGCAAGAGCATCCCCAACATGTGCCGTAAAGGCATTTGCGGCGAGTGCATCCTCCCGGTCCTCAAGGGAACCCCGCAGCACAGGGACCTTTACCTCACCGACCAGGAAAAGGCCGAAAACACCACAATGATGTGCTGTGTTTCACGCAGCGAAGACCCAGAACTGGAGTTGGACCTTTGAGCACCACCATAGACAACGACACGGACATTACATCCCTCCCGGACCGCATCAGGGGCTTTCCCTTCCCTTTCAGCGGCGATACCTACCGCTACAGCGCCAACGTCCAGCCAGCCAACAACGCCACGGCCACCGCGGTGGGTTCCTGGGGCGCCGGGGTGATAGACATCGATGAGTTCTACCTCGGGGAAATCGCCGACCGCGACCGGATCCTGAAGCGCGACCCCTCAAGAATCCAGGTCCTGCCTCACATGCGCCCCGCAGTGTGGGACACGGTGGCCACCTTGCTGCCCACCATGGCGGAGGAAAACCCGGAGATCATGTCCTTCCAGCGCGAAGGAAACAACTGCCGGTGGCAGAACAAGCTCCAAGATCTGGATATCGAATTCACAGTGGGCGTGGACGACTCGCTCCCGATGGGTCCCCTGCGTTTTCTAGGTACCCAGATCCAAGACGACATCGTCCTCCTCGATGTCCGGGATAACACGATGTGGCTTGACGCCGGCCTGGTCAGCTTTGCCGCAGACTGGTCCTTCGGTTTCGACGTCGGCATGAGCTTCCAGGAGATCCACCACCCTGTACCGCGGGTCAAGGAAGAGCGCATCATCAGCCGCGCCGAGCAGTTCCTCCTGCGCTTGCAGCCCGGTGAGCAATTCCGGCGCACCAACTGGACCATGACCATCGGCAGGCGGCTGGACACCTCCACGGAGACGTACCCCGAATGGGGTCCCGACCGCGCAACCATTGCCAATGATCCGGACATGCCGGACAAGCTCCACCTGCGGGTGGAAGTCCAGCACCTCATCCGGCTCCCGCACACCGGAGTGCTGCTGTTTCTGATCCGCAGCTACCTCCTGCCTCTGAGGGACATCGCACAGGTACCTGCCTGGCGCGAAAGGTTCGGCAAGGTCCTGGCCGAGCTTCCGGACGACATGGCGGAATACAAAGGCATCATCCGATACCGACAGGCAGCCTCCAATTGGCTGCTGTCCGGCCAATAACCATCGATCAATCGACATATCAAACACATCGAATCAAAGGAGTTCATCGTGACTTTGAATATTGAAACCCACGCCCATTTGGGTGTTTCGCATCCGTTGGATCCGTTGTCGCGGGAGGAGATTTCCCGTGTTGTGGCTGTGTTGAAGGACGGTCCTGCGGCGGCGGAGTCGTTCCGTTTTATCAGTGTTGAGTTGCGTGAGCCGG
>NZ_LNUV01000010.1 GCF_001512285.1 Arthrobacter sp. EpRS71
GAACCGGGGGCGGGTTTTGGCCCGGATAGTTCGGCGCGGGCCGGTTGGGTTGTGCCGGCTGGTGGGGTTGCTCGGGCTGGTTGGGTTGTTGCGGGTTGCTCACGGTAGTGCCCCTTTCGGTAGCCTTCGGCAGCGCCACCACATGGCCGGGGTCCTCTGGCCGGCCCCCGATGCGTCCACTTGCATCAAATCCTATGCGGGTGCGGTGGGCAAGTACCGCACGGCCCATTACTGCAGGTGGAGGGACTGCAGGTGAAGGACGATTCTCACTCGCCGGAGCGCCGGCCCAGCAGCGGTTGCACCCGGTACGGGATCATCTCGCGCATGGCAAGCGCCGTATCTGTCCGCTCCACCCCGTCGCAGCCGAGGATCTTTCCGTTGATGCGGTACAGGTCCTCTGCGTCCAAAGCCACCACGCGCAAGAGCAGGTCCGCGGAGCCGGTCAGGCCGAATCCTTCAAGGATTTCCGGGATGTCGGCGAGGTCTTCGGAGAGTGAGGCCAGTTTTTGTTGCTGCACGTGAACCGTAATGAACGCTGTGAGCGGGTACCCCAGCGCTGCGGGATTGATGCGCCGCTCGAAGGAGAGGAACGCGTGTTTCTTTTCAAGCTGAGCCATGCGGGCTTGGACGGTATTCCTGGACAGGCCGAGCTTCTGAGCCAGGGCCACCACGGTCCCTCGGGGATCCTTGGCCATGGCCGAAAGCAGTCGGGTGTCAGTGCCATCCAAGGGTTGCATAATGCGCAAGATTAGCACGGTCGGGCAGCCTGAAACAGGGCAAAATGATCAATCTTTGGAACGGTAGTTGTACCCCATGACACTTGTGAGTAGGGTCACAGTTAACTTCGGCGAAGGTGCCGGAGGGCCGGTCTGCGGCAGGATCACAAGTCCCGCCAGCGCCGACAAAACGAGCCGGAAGGTTGCGATCACCTGTGTTGACGGATCAGGCGGGCAAGGGAGTGGACCACCACGCTCCGGGCCCAGGAAAAAGTGCACAAATTCCCTTGAGGACTGGCGGAGATCTGCTCCAGTTGGTGTCGCCGGACGGCGAACGCATCAGCCATCCCGAGTTCGATATCTGGGTCAAGGACATCGGTGATGAGCACCTGTGTTCCTTGTATGAGGACATGACAGTCATCCGCCGCATCGATGCGGAGGCTACGGCTCTCCAGCGGCAGGGAGAGCTCGCATTGTGGCCTCCGTTGCTGGGTCAGGAGGCGGCTCAGATCGGCTCAAGCCGCTCACTCCGGGACGATGACTTCGTCTTCCCCAGCTACCGCGAAAGCGGAGTGGCCTATGTACGTGGCGCCCACCTGTCCGAGATCGCCCGGGTGTGGCGCGGCAACGCCTCCTATGGGTGGGATCCCCTGCGCATCAACCTGGCGACGCCCCAGATCATCATTGGGTCCCAGAGCCTGCACGCCACCGGCTATGCCATGGGTGTGCAACTGGATGGTGCCAATACCGCGGTACTTGCCTACTTTGGCGATGGCGCCACGAGTGAAGGCGACGTCAACGAGGCCATGGTCTTTGCAGCGAGCTACCAGGCTCCCGTGGTGTTCTTCTGCCAGAACAACCATTGGGCAATTTCCGAGCCCGTCCGCGTGCAGTCCCACGTCCAGTTGGCTGACAGGCCCACCGGCTTCGGCATCCCCAGTATGCGCGTTGACGGCAATGATGTCCTGGCTGTTATGGCTGCAACCCGTGTGGCGTTGGACCGGGCCCGCAAGGGTGGCGGACCTACCTTTATTGAGGCTGTTACATACCGCATGGGTCCGCACACTACCGCCGATGATCCCACGCGGTACCGTGACCCCATCGAATTGGAAGACTGGGCGGCCAAGGACCCCATTCTGAGGCTGCGCAAACTGCTCGAAGCCAAGGGCCTGCTGACTGACGACGTGGAAGCCCGGGTGAAATCCAAGGCCGATGCTGTGGCCGCGGAACTGCGATCCAGCTGTATTGATATGCCGGACCCGCAGCCACTGGATGTCTTCAACCATGTGTACAGCACTCCCAATTCCTGGATTGAGCGCCAGAAGCACCACTATTCGCGCTATTTGAACAGCTTCAACCAGCCCGCCGAGGAAGGTGCACTCTGATGTCCAAGCTCACTTTTGCCCGGGCCATCAACGCCGGTCTGCGGAAGTCCCTCGAAAACGACCCCAAGGTGGTCCTCATGGGAGAAGACATCGGCTCGCTCGGTGGTGTCTTCCGCGTCACGGATGGGCTTCAGAAAGACTTCGGAAAGCACCGGGTGATCGATTCGCCACTGGCTGAGTCCGGCATCATCGGCACCGCTGTTGGCTTGGCCTACCGCGGTTACCGGCCGGTCTGCGAGATCCAGTTCGACGGATTCATCTACCCGGCGTTCGACCAGATCGTCAGCCAGGTAGCCAAGATGCATTACCGGACCCAGGGGCGGGTCAAGATGCCCATCACCATTCGCGTTCCTTTCGGTGGCGGCATCGGATCCCCGGAGCATCACTCCGAATCGCCCGAGGCATATTTCACGCACACCTCCGGCCTCCGCGTGGTAGCTGTGTCCAACCCGCAGGATGCGTACACCATGATCCAGCAGGCCATCGCTTCCGATGACCCCGTCCTCTACTTTGAGCCCAAGCGTCGTTATCACGACAAGGGCGACGTGGACGAAACCCTGGACCTCTCCACTGCCCTTCCCCTGGATAAAGCTGCCGTTGTCAGCACCGGTTCTGATGTCACGTTGGTTGCCTACGGCCCTCTGGTCAAGACGGCCAAGGACGCTGCCCTGGCCGCGGCCGACGAAGGCATTTCGGTGGAAGTCATCGATCTGCGCTCGCTGGCGCCCGTGGACTACCCCGTCGTGGAAGCTTCTGTCCGTAAGACCGGACGCCTGGTCATCACCCACGAGGCCGGCCAATCCGGAGGCCTTGGTGCTGAAATCGCCGCCAGCATTACCGAACGCTGTTTCCATTACCTGGAGTCCGCCCCCGTCCGCATCACCGGCTTCGACGTTCCGTATCCGTACTCGAAGCTCGAAATGCACCACCTGCCGGACCTGGACAGGATTCTCGACGGCGTGGACCGCGCCCTTGGCCGGCACAACTCCCTGAGTGGACTGGAAGGATGACCGCCACCATGATCAAGGAATTCAGGCTGCCGGACCTTGGCGAGGGCCTGACCGAATCGGAAATCCTGAGTTGGAAGGTAGCGGTGGGGGACACCGTCACACTGAATCAGGTCATCGCTGAGGTTGAAACTGCCAAGGCCGTTGTTGAGTTACCTTCGCCCTTCGCCGGAGTGGTGGCTGAACTTCATGAGCAGCCTGGCACTGTGGTGGAAGTTGGCAAGCCGATCGTCTCGTTTGAGGTTGACGACGCCGGGTCCTCCTTGGGTGGCGGTGCACCGGGTAACGGTGAACGGTCTGCTGGTGCTGGGTCCGCCGGGAACCGGTCCGCCGGAAACCAGTCCGCCGGCGACAGGGCCGCCGTCGACGCATCCGCCAAGGGTGCGCCGGCAAATGCCGGTGCTCAAGCGGTGGGAGCCCCAGCGAAACGTGAGCCGAACCTGGTGGGGTACGGCGCCGTCGTCGAGCATTCCGGACGACCGACCCGCCGGGCACGCGGCCAAGTCCAGGAGGTGAAGGCTGCACTCCCGGCACCCCCGGCGGTCACCGAGCCTGCGGTGGCTCGTCAGGCAGAGGCTGAGAACTCCGAGCGTCCGCGCTCAACCCCGCCCGTGCGTAAACTTGCGCGCGATCTTGGTATTGAACTGGAACTCGTCCCGGGTACGGGACCCGGCGGGCTCATTACCCGCGAGGATGTCCAGAACTTCACCGGCGCAGTTGAGGTCCCGGCCGGGGTTCCTGCTGTTGCCGGGCACGACGAACGCGAGACCCGCACGCCCATCAAAGGCGTCCGTAAGTTCACGGCCGCTGCCATGGTGCACAGTGCTTTCACTGCGCCGCATGTCACGGAATTCCTCACAGTGGATGTCACAGCAACCATGGAATTGCTGGCAAGGCTCAAGGGCAACAAGGCGTTCGACGGATACAAGCTGACGCCGCTGACCATTGCGTCCAAAGCTGTGCTGGTGGCGCTCCGAAACAACCCATCGCTGAACTCACGGTGGGATGAGGCCAGCCAAGAGATTGTCCAGTTCAACTACGTGAATTTGGGCATCGCGGCCGCCACACCCCGAGGCCTGACCGTTCCGAACATCAAGGACGCGGACAGGCTGACGCTGCGTGAGCTTTCCGCGGCGCTGACCGAACTCACGGACACCGCACGAGCAGGTAAGACGTCGCCGTCAGAGTTGTCAGGTGGCACTATCTCCATCACCAACATCGGCGTGTTTGGCATCGACGCCGGGACACCCATCCTGAATCCGGGCGAGGCCGCCATCGTGGCCCTGGGCGCTGTGCGGAAGGCGCCGTGGGTGGTCAACGATGAGTTGGCCGTGCGGCAGGTCATGTCGCTCAGCCTGTCCTTCGACCACCGCTTGGTGGACGGTGAGCAGGGATCCCGGTTCCTTGCGGATCTGGGTGCCATCCTGTCCGACCCCGCCATGGTGATGACCATGATTTAGGGTGCAACTGAAGCTGCGCCGGCCCATCCCTTTACGAGTGCTTGCAGGAAACTGCAGCTAAGGGGTGGGCCGTCGCGCGTCAGCCCCGAGGGAGCGTCGGCCAGTCTTAGTCCTCGGTTGGTGTGGTGCGGTTGGAGTGGACGGTGCGCCAGCTGTGCTCTGGTTCATAACCCAGCAGCCTGCGCGCCTTGTCAATGGACAGCATGGTTTCGTGCTCGCCCAGTTCCTTGAGGACCTCGACGCCGGGGAAGACTTCCGCTGCCAGCTCGGCACTGCTCCGGCTCATCACGGTATCGGCGGCTGCGATGATGAAGGCTTCAAAACCCGGTTCGCCATGCTCCAACGCCCTGACAACTGCAAGCGCACCGTCCCGGGCATCGATGTAGCCCCATAGGTTCCATTTGCGCAGGGTGGCATCGGAATCGAAGGAGGGAAAGGCATCGTAATCCTCAGGGTCCATCACGTTGGAGAAGCGCAGGGCAGTGATGCTCAGGTCCGGATCCCACCGGGTGAGTTGGATGGCCATTTGCTCCTCGAGGTGCTTGACCAGCGAGTACGTGCTTTCGGGGCGGGCTGCGTACTCCTCATCTACCGGAATGTACGGAGGGTCGATCTCGAAAGGCAGACCTAAGACAGTCTCGCTGGAGGCATAGACCACCTTTTTGATGCCGGCCCTCCGCGCTGCTTGGAAGACGTTGTACGTAGAGACCATGTTGTTCTCGAAGATCGCGGCGTCCGGGGCCAGACCCGGCGCGGGGATGGCGGCCAAGTGAACGATGGCGTCCAAGCCGCTGTGCTGATCGTCCAGACCCAGAATGACATCCAAGACCTGTCCGTAGTTGCGGAGGTCAACGTTAACGTAGCCCTTGCCGCGGGTTCCGGCGCGGTCCATGTTGAGCACCTGGTGGCCATCCTGCGTGAGCCGGCGGACCACACTCCTACCCAGTTTTCCGCTTCCGCCCGTGACAGCAATTCTCATGGTCTGATCCTTCGTAGTGGCTTCTCCGGATCGTCGAATGTGACGTCCAACCGGGTCACATGCAACCCGGACACGTCCAAGCCTAGGCGGCGCGCTCGAGCGGCACAGCCCCTGAAACAGGCCCTGTGAGTCCTAGGAATACTGGACCGACGCAGGGCGCACGGGTTGCCGGTTTGCGTTGCGCACACGGGTTGCCGGTTTGCGAGGGGCGCTACCTGTCCACGGGCCTCAACTGGGCGCTGCCAGGTTCCCGTGCGCAGCGACGCGGCGATGGTCTCTACCTCCTCTGTGTTCCTGGTTCTCTGCGTTTTCTATGTTCTGTGGGGTGTGTGGTGGTGGTTTTGTCGGGGTGTTTGTTGGGGGTCGATGT